>NZ_CM151278.1:0-4521110 GCF_056484025.1 Arthrobacter sp. JDC6 | reverse complement strand
TCGGGTGGCCTGCGAACGGAAACTCTTCGCTGCCGGTAAAGATCCGGACCCGGTAATCGGCGCGGGGATCTTCGGAGGCAGGAGAAACGTGGTTTCCGAGAGATTGGTCCAGTTGGCGAAGTGTTGCATTGTTGCCGTGTCCAGCCCTTGGGCATCAAGTACGACGGCGAGCGGGTTGCCGCGGTAGGCCTGGCTGGCGAAAACATCCACCTGATGGAAGGGGCGGCTGCGTGGTGTCGGGTTCACCGGAGCAGGCTACCACCGGAAAACGAAAGACCCCCGCCGCCGGAGTCCGGCGACGGGGGTCTTCCGATGCAGTTGAGGACTACTTTCCTGCAACCACGTCGAGTTCGATCACAGCAGCAACGTCAGCGTGGAGGCGGACGTTGGCCTGGTAGGAACCAACGACTTGATGTGGCAGGCAGTTCAACCTTGCGCTTGTCGATCTTGCCGAGGCCGGCGGCCTCAACAGCGTCGGCGACGTCGCCCTGCTTGACGGTGCCGAACAGGCGGCCGGACTCGCCGGCCTTGACGACCAGCTTGACCGGCTTCGCGGACAGTGCAGCGGCCTGCTTCTGAGCATCTTCCAGGGAAGCGTGCTCGCGGGCAGCGCGGGCAGCCTTGATGGACTCAACCTGCTTCTCGCCACCCTTCGACCAGGTCAGGGCAAAGTTGCGGGGCAGGAGGTAGTTACGTGCGTAACCGTCCTTGACCTCGACAACATCGCCAGCAGCACCGAGACCGGTTACTTCGTGGGTCAGAATGAGCTTTGCCATGTTAGTTAATCCCTTCCTTAGCCGCGGCCAGCGCCGGAGTAAGGCAGCAGAGCAACTTCGCGGGCGTTCTTGATTGCCTGGGCGATCTTTGCGCTGTTCCTGCACCGTAACGCCGGTGACGCGACGGGCGCGGATCTTTCCGCGGTCGGAGATGAACTTGCGCAGCAATGCTACGTCCTTGTAGTCGATGACAGTGATGTCAGCGGCCTTCAAGGGGTTGGACTTTGGTTTGGGCTTACGGAGTTCAGCCTTAGCCATCGTGGAGCTCCTATTCTAGGGAGCCCGTGGATATTGATCCACGGGATGGTGGTGGTCCGACGGCGGCAGTTCCCTGGGTGCCTTTCGGCTCCCTGGGAGGCCCCGCGCCGGACCGTGTTTGGGTTTTAGAAGGGAGGTTCGGAATCGGGGCCGTTGCCCCAGCCGCCTGCGTTGGACACGCCGGGCGTAGCCCAGGGATCGTCCTGTGCAGCCTGCTGGTTGCCGCGCCCCAGCCTCCGCCGGCGTTGGCGCCCTGGCTTCCACCAGAGTTGCCGCCGCCGAAGCCACCGCCGCTGTTGCCGCCGCCAAAGCCGCCCCCACCCTGTCCGCCGGAGCGCTGGGTACGGTTAACCTTGGCGTTGGCGTAGCGCAGGCTCGGGCCGATCTCGTCGACCTCAAGCTCGATAACGGTGCGCTTTTCGCCTTCTTTTGTTTCGTAGGAACGGCTCTTCAGGCGGCCGGTCACGATGACGCGCATCCCTTGGTCAGGGATTCGGCAACGTTCTCGGCTGCTTCACGCCAGACAGCGGCGCGGAGGAACAGGGTTTCCCCGTCCTTCCACTCGTTGGACTGGCGATCAAAGGTGCGGGGGTGGAAGCGATGGTGAAGTTCGCTACTGCCGAACCGGACGGTGTGAACCGCAATTCCGGGTCATTGGTGAGATTACCGATGACCGTAATGGTGGTCTCGCCTGCCATCTACTGCCTCCTTGTTCGATCCTGGGTGAAGAGTGCGTGTCCTGCGGGGTAAAGAATGAAGACGTGGTGCTGAATTACTCAGCAACAACCTTCTGCTCTTCGGGGCGGGTGATCTTGGTGCGCATGATGGTCTCGTTAAGAGACAGCTGGCGGTCAAGTTCCTTGGCGGTTTCCGGCTTGGCGGTGAAGTTCACCACGGCGTAGATACCTTCGGACTTCTTCTTGATTTCGTAAGCCAGACGGCGACGGCCCCAGATGTCAACCTTTTCGATGGTTCCACCATCGTTGGTGATGACGTTCAGGAACTTCTGAAGCGACGGCTCAACGGTACGCTCTTCGACCTCGGGGTCGATGATTACCATCAATTCGTAAGGACGCATATGTGAACCCACCTCCTTTGGGCTAAGCGGTTACGGCATTTCCGTAACAGGAGGTTCATTTGCGATTCCGTGCAATGCCTTGCCCCGGAACGGAGGCAGGACGCAGCACAGACTTCAATATCCTAGTGCATTTGGACCCGATAGGCGATTCGCGCTTGACTCAAGGCTAGTGCCGTGGTGCGCAGCCCAGGCAGCGGCGCGGCACGCTATGTGGAAAAACCGGGCTGCTATCCACCCCGCCGCTGAAGCCCTATTATCTGACACATGCGTCGACCCCCGATGGCCCTGGGGATGGCGGCACTGTTCCTGTCCGGCTGCTCGGCCAGCTCAGCCCAACCCATGACGGACTCTGCCCATGAGCTCTGCCGCGGCAAGGCTGGGCTGGGGCACGCCGATCGCCGGCGACGAGTTCAATTACGCCGGGGCACCGGACGCCGCGAAGTGGTCCGTGTACGACAGTGACGGGCACGCAGGGAACGGCATACGCAGTCCCCGGCAGGTCACGGTGGATGGTTCCAGGATGGTCATTACCGGAACCTCGGATGGCACGACTGCGGGAATGAGTGCCAAGTTTGGCCTCCAGAGGTATGGCCGCTGGGAAGTCCGGGCAGCGGGCTCCGGGGACGATGAATACCATATGGTGTCGATCCTGTGGCCGGACAGCGGGCACTGGCCCCTGTGACGGTGAAGTGGACTATGCGGAGACCACTGTTGACTGGAACCGCACCAATTTCTTCCACCACTTCGGATGCTCGAACTCTAAGACCTCTGTTTCCAAGCCCCTGGACGTCACGCAGTTCCCACAACTACGCAGTTGACTGGTCCCCCGGCGGCATCATCGGCTACGTCGATGGCGTGAAGTGTTTGAGGACAGCGACCCCACGCATCAGCCGCCGGGGTCGATGCACCAGACGTTGCAGCTGGACTGGTTTCCGGACGGCACTCCCAACGGTCACGGCGAGATGCGGTGGACTGGGTTCGCGTCTACGCCCAAGGTACCCCCTCTACCTGACGCACCGAACGGGACAAACCCCCAACGTACTTAACGCCACGCCCGGACGTGCCCCTCCACCCCCAGCCCTGCGAAAAGCGCGCCATTCCCCACGTAGCAGGCGATGCAAAAGGCGAGTACTCACTACCGGTGTTTACCCGGGCGGCCTACCCTACGCTCGATTCTGCCGGCGGAGTTTACGGCCGGGGGTTTCGAATCCGTCTACGGGCACTGGGTGGATTGGCCCGGGCCGGAGCTGTATTCGGCCGACACCAATCAGACAGGGGAGGACTATGAGCACCAGGCGGGCGAAGGCACTGCACTTCGACATTCACGGCCGCGTCACGATCAGCGTCGACGCAATGGCCCCACGGCAAGGCAGCTTCAAAGCATGTTGGCGTGTTTCGCCTCCGACACGGAGGATCGGCAGCCCGACATTATTGTTGATGACCGCCCCGAGCCTATGCCGAATGCCGGCTTCGTCGAGCATGAGCTGGCGTACACGGACAACAGTGTGCGCTTCCAGGCTGACCGGGTCCAAGTTGTCAGGGGTGCAGAGCAATGGCGTATTCACGACCCGGAGAGCTCTTGACCTCCGTGGTACCGGTTCTCGATGCCGCCATGATCTCCCGCGGGGCGGCCATGATCCACGCGGCAACGATGGCCTACCGGGGCCACGCCATCGCGCTGCCCGCGGCCGGCGGGACCGGTAAGACCAGCACCGCCGCCAAGCTGATGCGGCGTGAGGGCTGGTCGTTCATGGGTGACGACTGGGCATTCCTCGCCGAGGACGCAACGCTGCTTGGATACGCGAAGCCCATGTTCATTAAGCCGCATCACCGCGCAATCTACCCGCACCTGTTTGAAGGTGCGCGCAAGCCCCTCGTCCCCTCCCGGTTCTCCGGGAGCATCGGACGCCTCACCACTGTGGTGCACCCGTTCGTTATCCGTTATCCACGCCTGGCCGACTTCTCCCGACGGTGGTCGCCGGAGCACCGCATGGTCACCCCGGAGGCAGCGTTTCCCGGTCGGAAGGTGACCACCTCAGCGCCGCTTGCGGCCGCCATATATGTGGAGCGCTACGAGGGCGCACGGTCACGGGTTGTTGAACGGACCACCGACTGGATGGTGGACCGCATGATCGGCAACTTCCATATCGAGATGGCGAGCTTCTCGCAGCGGGTCGTTACCGGCCTCGCGGCAAGCTCCGTGGTCCCCGTGGCGCGAACACTTCGCGGCGAAAGGACTCGTTCTCAGCAAAGCCCTGACGGACGCCCCTGCCACCTGTTCAAGTCCCGGCCGCCTACTCCGCGGACGAGGCATCGGACGATATTGTCCGGCACCTGGACGAGCTGCTGCCGTCGATCCTCGACGAGCAGGCCTAAGGGGGATCACGGTGGGCTACAGCACAGCAGACGTCACCGCGGTCGTTCCGGCCCGCAACGCGGAGCAGCTGCTTCCGCGCTGTCTGGAAGCCTTGCGTCAGTCCGGTGTCGCGGAAATCATCGTGGTGGACGGGTTGTCCACCGACCGCACGGTCGAAATTGCCCGCGCTGCCGGCGCCCGGATCCTTAGTGACGAGGGCCGCGGCCTGCCCTGGGCCCGCACGCTTGGCGTCCAGAACAGCACCACCCGGTGGGTCCTGCTGGTGGATGCCGACGTCGTGTTCGGAGCCACCGGCGTCGCAGACCTGCTCATTGAGTTGGTGGAGGACGGATATGACGCCCTCCAGGCAGGCCTTGAAAGCGTCGCAGGACCCGGCTACTGGGGCCAGGCGCTGGCACATCACCATCGCACCGGGCGCAGCCGCAACTGGTTCGGACTCGTCGCCACGCTCGTAGACCGGGACCTGATGTTGGGCCTCGGTTTCGACGACGCATTCAAGTCGGGCGAGGACATCGAACTGCGGTGGCGGATGCGCCAGTCAGGGATGAAGACCGGGGTGTCGCAGCGGGTCATGGTCGAACACCGGTTTGCCGCCGACGACTTCGACTTCGCGCTTGACCAGTTCCTCATGGATGGTACGGACTGGGCCGGATGGTCCGGAAGCACGGCTGGGGCGGCGCACGATTGGCGCTCCTGCCCGCCGCCGCCGCCGTTCGGGGAAGCGCTTTGAGCCTCGCCTCCGGCCAGCCTAAATGGCTTCGCTATTACATCGCCTTCTGCTGGTACAACTACGCGGGTATGGCGAGGGGTTTAGGTCGTGACGGCTGAACGGGAGATCGCTCCAACGGAGGCCCCCACCCGTCGTCGGCATTCCCCCCTGCGCAGCTCGCTTGGACTCGTCCTGGCCAAGGCTGCGCAGACGGGCACGGGTTTCGCATTCTGGGTCGTCGCCGCGCACGCGGCGATAGACCGTGAGGTTTGGTTGACCACTGCTGCGGTTTCGGCGGTGATGATCTGCACCCAGCTTGCGGTGCTGGGCACCGGTTCGGCCGTCATCGTCTCGGTGGGGCGGGGGGAGCCGCCGGCCCTGGGTGCTGGACGCGGCGTTTGGCATCGTGGGGGTGGCAGGGACCGTGCTGGCCCTGGGCTACCTCGTGCTGGAGTTGTTCGTGGCGCCGAACACGGCCCCGATGTCGGTTCTCTTCTGGTTGACGTTCGTGGTGGCTGCCGTCACGGGAACCATGTGCACGGTGCTGGACCAGGCGCTCGTCGCGTTGGGACGCGGCAGCAGCGCAACACTGAGGTACACACTGGGCGGCATGGTCTCCCTTGGGGCCACGGCGTTGGTGGCGTTGCAGGCGGCCCACGCGGCTACGGCCGATGTGCTGATGGCCTGCTGGACCCTCGGTTCGGCCGTCTCGTGCATCATCGGTGGCGTCCAGCTGCGGAGATTGGTGGGCTATCGGCCACGGCCGTCCCTGCATCCCGGGCGCGGACGTTCATTGCTGAAAATGGGCATTCCAAACCAGCTCCTCACCCTCACCGAACGCGCCCCGGGACTGGTGCTGCCGCTCCTGCTTGCGCACTTGGTATCGCCGGAGGTGGCGGCCTACTGGTATCCCGCATGGATGATGGCCTGGGCTGCCTACACAGCTCCGATGCTTATAGGCATTGTCCAATTCTCCGAGGGAGTCCGTGAACCGGGCCGCCTGGCGGCCACCACCTGGGCAAGTTTCCGCTGGTCCCTCATAGTCGGTGGCCTAGCTGCGATGGTCCTCATCGTCTTTGCCCACCCGCTGCTCCATCTGCTCGGCGACAGGTACGCCAATGCATCCACCGGCACCCTGCGGTTGTTGGCCGCGGGAGTGGTGGCCTATGCAGTGCTGCAGGCCTACAACTCCGTCTGCCGGGTGCTCGGCCGCTATACAGAGTCGATCATCGTCGGGGTGACACTTGGCGCCGCGCTCTGCGTCTCGGCGCTCCTGGGCGCCGACAGTGGCTCCAGCGCCATGGCCCTTGCGTGGCTGGTAGTGCTCTCCGCCGGGGCCCTGGTCATCGGACTGCGGCTCATCGCAATTCTCCACCGCACCAAAAAGGAGGCATCATGACCAGCACGCTCAAGGAGGCCATCCACCGTCCCCAGGCGCGCTGGAAAACCAGGGATGTCTGGTGCGCCGCAGCGGGGGCGGTGTCGCTCGCACTTGCAGCGTGGGCCGCCTCCACCGTGGCACTTCCTGTGAACAGCGACCTTGGACTGGTCGGTGTGCTGCCCTACCCGTTCTGGGTGGGGGTCCTGATTCTCAACATCGCCTTCGTCGTGGCACTGCGCGGGGATGCCGCGGGCCCTGCACGCAGCCCGGTGATGCTGTGGCTCCTCGTGGTACTGGTGCTCATACTCTTCGGCGCCGCTGTCTTCGTGACGGACGTACCGCGCGGTGAAGTGGCGTTCCGCCACCTGGGCATCGCCGACGCCATGTCGCGCAATGTGGCCATCGATCCCAACATCGATGCATACTTCAACTGGCCGGGATTCTTTGCCCTCCTGGCGACCGTGCTCGGAACGGCCGGCCTCGACCCCGTGAGCGTTGCCCTGTGGGCACCGGTGTTCAACGTGGGCCTGTGGCTCGTCGCCGTGGCCGTGGTGACACGGTACCTGATCAGCGATCCGCGCCGGCGCTGGCTGGTGCTCTGGCTCTTCTGCCTCGGCAACTGGCAGGACCAGGACTACCTCTCCCCCCAGGCCTTCGGCTTCTTCCTCTACCTGGTTGTGGTGGCCCTGGCACTGGGGCCGCTGGCAACGGAGCCTTCCCACTTCCGCGGGTTCCGGCGCGCCGACCTGGCAGCATGGTGGCGGGGCCGGTCCCCGGCCGAACCCCAGCCGGGGCGCCGGATTGGCGCCCTGGCCGTAACCCTCCTGCTGATCGTGGTCATTTGCGCGAGCCACCAGCTCACGCCGTTCATGGTACTGATCGCCCTCACCGCCCTTACCCTGAGCGGACGTCTCTGGCCCAGCAGGCTGCCCCTGATCGCCGGCGTCGTACTGGTGCTCTGGCTTGTCTTTCCTGCAAGCACGTACCTCGCTGGCCATCCGCCGCTGGCGGACGCGGGCCTGCAGACCGCCATCGAAGCAAATGTCGTCGACCGCACCAACGGGACCCCTGGACATCTGCTCGTGGTGCAGGTCCGAATGGGCCTCACCCTCCTGCTCTGGGCCCTCGCCGCCGTTGGAACGTTCCGCGACTGGCGCAGGGGGCGCCTTGACATCCGCGTGCTCCTCCTGGCCGTCGCCCCGTTCCTGCTCTTTCCCGCGCAGTCCTACGGCGGGGAAATGCTCATCCGCGTATCACTGTTCGCGCTCCCCTTCGTTGCGATGCAGGCGTCATCGGTCCTGCTTCCCGGAAACGTGGGATACCGGCCTTCCTTCCGTGCTGCGGGAGCCCTTGTCCTCACCTGCATCCTGTTCGCCGTCATGACCGTGACAGGCCGTTTTGGCAACGCGCAATATGACGTCTTTACCGATGACGAGATGGCCGCCATCGCCGCCGTGGACCACATGGCGCCGCCCGGCTCTTCGATTATCTCGGCTGACCATCCCACGCCGTGGCGCAACCAGGACTATCTGGAGCACCGATACCGGACCATTGAGGACCTCTGTCCCGCCGACCTGTCGGCCGAAACCTGCGGCCCCCTCATCTACGGTTACGCCAGGCACAATGCCGCCGGCGCCTACCTGCTGCTCCTGCGCTCATCGGAGTCGAGCCTGATCATCCAGGGCCAGACCACCGCCACGGGCCTCGGGGAGCTCGAGGACTGGCTTGATACGCAGGTCGGCGTGGAGCTCGCGTACAGCAATGCCGACGCACGCGTATACCGGGTGGGGCCATGACCGGCCGCGGAGTGAGCCGGCCCACCCTGGCGCTGGGGGTTGCCGCGGTGGTACTGGCCCTGGTCACGCTGGTCGGGTTGCCGACGCCGCTGCAGACGGTCGCCGCCATAGCCGTCCTCATCCTGCTCCCGGGCCAGGCACTGGCCCGGCTTATCCCGATTACCGACGTCCCGCTTGGCGTGCTGCTCGTCCTGGGACTGGGCCTGGCCACACTCACCGCAGTGTCCACGGCCATGTTCTACCTCACGCTGTGGTCGTGGCAGGCATGCGTCGTGACAATGGCCGTCATTACTGTCCTCGCATGCTTGGCGCGGGCACGTCAGGAGGTCGCATCATGATGGATCTGGCAGGAGTGCTTGCAGCTGCCGTGCTGCTCATCACCCTCGTAACCCTCGAGGTCCGGCGGCTTGGACCCGGCAGGTCAACCACCGCACCAAGCACTGGATCAAGCACTGGGCAACCGGCAGCAGCGCCGGTTCCCCACAGCCAGTCCAGGAACAGCAGGATCGTAGTCGGCGTCATGTGGGCGGCCTTCCTGCTCCTTCTCTTCCCCCGCGTCCTTGGACTGCTTACGTGAACCTGGGGCGCGGGGCGCGATGGTTGCTCGTCAGCGACCTCCATCTGGACGTCACTGACGACGATCCCCGGAACCCCGGCAGGGTACTGCCGGGGTTCCTCCACCGCGAGGTGCCCGCCGCCCCGGGCATGCAGCAACACCTTGTCTTCGTTGGTGACACTTTTGAACTCACAGGCCTGTCCGAGAACGAGAGCCTGGCCCGGCTTGACTCCATCTTCGAACGGCACCCGGCCACTCTCCGGGCCCTCGAGGCGTGCGTGGCGCGCGGGGTGCAGCTGCACTTCGTATGCGGGAACCATGATGTGGAGTTGGCCCGCCCATCGGTGGCCGCACGGCTGGCGGCGCTGCTGGCACCCGATGATCCCACGCGGGTCCGGGTGCACCCGTGGTTCCTCTATGTCCCCTCCGTGCTGATGGCCGAGCATGGACACCTGCATCACGCGCTGCACCGGATACCCGAGGTGCTGCGCACCGCCGTCAACGGCACTGACGGGCTGGATCTGCCGCCCCTCGCCGCCTGGCATGCCCATCCCACGCGGTCGCGCCTCAGTCGTGCCGGAGCTGTTGCCCAGGCCTGTTTGGCCTCGGAACGGGCGGAACGGCGCGTCCGCGGCCCGGCCTATGGCGAGCTGCTCCAGACCGAGTCGCAGCGGCTCGCGCTCAACGGGACGGCAGTGCGGGAACTTGCACGCCTGTCCCGGTTCCGGACGGTGTCAGCGCTTCCCCTTACCGCGACCCGCATGGTGCTTGCTGCCACTGGACGCAATGTCAGTGGCGGGCAAGCTCCTGCGGCGGCAGCCCGGGTGGCGGGCATTCTTGAAGCGCACGGTTCCGAAGTGGCCTGGTACATCTCGGCCCACACGCACCGCGCCCTTGAATCACGGCTGGAAGGTTCTCCAACCCGGTACATCAACACTGGCACCTGGTCGTCGGACGTCCGCGGCCAAGGTCCGGATCAGTTGGACCGCCAGGTCTTTCCCTACGCGCTGATCGATGTCGCCGACGACGGGGGTACCAGCGGCGGATTGCGGTACTGGCACCCGGACGCCGGCTGACCCCACTGCCGCAGCCCCTGAACGCAGCGCTTGTGCCGGGTTTGATTCAACCTCCACATTGGGAAAGACCTCTTAGTCGTTGGCTCTGTTTGGTTGCCACCAACGTTAAGAGGTCTTTCCCATGGACGGGACGGGCAGCGTCCTGGCTAGGTGTTCACCCTCACTGGACTTCCCGCCAGACTGCGCCTTGGGGAATTTCACTGCCCAACTGGGTTGTGGAGCTGTGCGCCAGCCGGCGGCCGCGGAGGTAGCCGGCGGAGGTGAAGGCCAATACCGCAAGGACGGATCCTGCCCGTCCCAGTCCCATGGGATTGTCGCCCCGGCTCCAATCGCGGATTCCCGAGAACACGGCGCGCGGCAGTGTGCTGCGGACATACCGCCGTTCGGGACCGAGGGCCCGTTTGTGCCCCACGACGTGGCTGACCTGTGCCTTGGAGAGGCCCTCCGACCAGGACCTGGAAAGCATGTAGCGCACAGTCCCACGTTCCTGCGGGACGTGATGCCGGACCAAGGCAGCAGGTTCGTAAACGATCCGGGAACCGGGTGCGCCCATGGTGGAGCGGATGCAGATCTCGGTCTCCTCGCAGCCAAGCGGCAAATTGCCTTGCCTGCCCAGCGCGATGTTGAAGCCACCAACCTGTCGGAGGACGTCGAGCCTGAAGGACATGTTTGCCCCAATGAGGTTCCGGACTTCGGAGGCAACCGTCGGCATTCCGCGGTGGCTGCATCCAACGATCCAGTCGAGTTCTTCACCGAAGTAGCCTGGGCGGCCCTGGTCCCATACAGGTTCGACGCGGCCGCCAACGGCCAGCACGTCGGGATCGTCGTAGAGGACAAGCAGCCGTTCCAGCCAGTTTGGCGTCGCCACCGCATCATCATCCAGGAAGGCCACGATGTCCCCCTCTGCGAGTCCGACGCCCGTGTTGCGTGCCCCTGAAAGCCCCGGAGGGCCTTCGCTCTCCACCACTGTCACGTCGTCGACAATTTCGAGGAGCCGACCGTAGAGGTCCTCGTTATGGTCCACGACCACCAGGATCTCCTGGGGGGCGACAGTTTGGGCGCGGACGGACTCGATCACGTCCAGCAAAAGCTCCCAACGGCGTTCGGTGTAGGCACAAATCACGATCGACACACTTGGACGGACAATTCGATCCAGCATGCTAAGCCCCCTGAACCAATGCAAGGATGCTCTGCGGGTCGGTTGGCGTCCGCGGAACGCTGACGTTGGCGTAGGCGTACTTGACCCGGCGCAGGGCTTCGGGCCGGGCGCCGGCCGTGGGTGCCTCCCACATGGTGCATTCGTGGGCCAGCTTCCTCAGGACCCGCCACCCATCACGGAAGGTCTGCAGGTTGGAGGCTCCCGAAATCCGGTCAAGCTCAATGCTGGGGACTTCCGCAATCCGGAGGCCGGCCCGTGCTGCCCGGACGATCAGTTCAGTTTCGATTTCGAATCCGTCTGATTCGAGTTGCAGGATCTCAAGGCATTCACGCCGAAACGCAATATATCCGTAGCAAAGATCGGAGTAATTGCTGTGCAGCACCGCGTTGGCCAACTTGGTCAGCGCCTGGTTGCCGGCTTTCCGCAGGCGCGTGAGGTCCTCGGAGCCCCCACCGGTGACATGCCGCGAGCCCTTGACGAAGTCGTAGTCATGTTGCAGCGGGGAAACGAACCACCCGATCTCCTGCGGGTCCATGCTGCCGTCCGCGTCAAGCATGACAATAATGTCGCCTGAGGCGGCAGCGAACCCTGAGCGTAGGGCCACACCTTTCCCCTTGCGGGGCTCATTGACGATGACGAGATTGTCGCGGACCGCCTGGGCTACTCCCACAGTGTTGTCGGTGGACCGGCCGTCCACGATGATGACCTCATCAACGTAGGACGGCATCCTGCGCAGGACCCACGGAATGTTCCTGGCTTCGTCCAGTGTTGGAATGACGACGCTGACGGAGGCCTTACCGGGCTCCGTGCCCTGCATCGCAAGAGTAATTGGGAGCTGGATGGAAATGGACAAATACCTCACCACTTCATGACGTTTGCGGATAGTTAACAACGAACCCGCCCGCTTGGAAGCCGAGCGCGTCTTTGACGCTTTATCCGGTCATGGGTCTGGTCTCGGGCCCCAGCTCTCGTTAGCCTTTGACTCTGGCCGTGGAGAAAGCCTATTTCCACCCCTTTCGAGTGTCACCAGTAGCGAGTACTCAGTTTCTGCAGTCATATTTACTGCGATAAGGCAAGTACGGGGATTACGGGTGCAGGGTGATATTAGGTATAGGGGTTATTGTCTGCCGCGCGTTTTTAAGTACGGGGGTTATCATGCCGCCCTTCGTGGTTCATGCGATGGGGTGGCGCCGGTACTGCCGCCAATACCGCAATCGCCGGGCCCTGCAAGGCCCCAGCGTTCGCCGGGCCGGCCTTCAGCCACGCGGCCGGGACCTTGAGCAATTGTGGATCTAATCTTGATGCAATCCAGCGCAAATTTGTATGGTGCCATGTTTAGTGGCGCGTTATATTCGCTTGTAGCGGCCTACGCGTTGGGGAGCGCGGCCACCATTTGAACCGGCAGTACAAAATGCGGTCTCCTTCTTCGATGATTGGGGACCCCATGCCGCTTGTGGGCCGAAACAAAGAAATTGACCGGATTCTTTCTGCGATCCGTGGCCCCAAGGAAACAGCCTTGGCCATCGTCGGCGGCCGGGGCATAGGCAAGTCAGCCCTGTTGTCCGAAATTTCCTCTCTCTGCGAATACCGGTCCGTGTTCCTGGCCGCCAGCGCCGCTGAATCGGGCTGGCCCTTTTCCGGTCTGACTGCGCTGCTGAATGAGATGGATGACCCGGTCCTGAACGGGTCCGTCGACGCCCTCCGGGGTGGCAACGCCGGTGCCCTGACCGTTCCCGCTGTGTCCGGCATGCTGCTCAGCGGACTGCAGCGCCGGTCGTCAACGCGGACCATCATTGCGATTGACGACGCCGACAGCCTGGATCCGGCCAGTCAATCAGTCATTGGATTCCTGGCACGGCGACTGGCCGGCACGGAAATTGTCCTTTTTGCGGGCATGCGGGACGAGGTCCCCGGAAGCCCCTTCACCGGCCTCCCCGCCCTGCGCCTGGGTGCGCTGAGCCAGGGTGACACCGTGCGGATGCTGGAAAGCATGCCAACCAAACAGACCACGACGGCGGTGGCCCACGCGGTTGCCGCAGCCACCGGCGGCAACCCGCTTGCCGCCGTCGAACTGTACAGCGGGCTGGTGGAGAGGCACGCCGGCGGCAAGTGCGCACTGCCCATCCCGCTGTCCTCCACGAGCAGCCTTGACGCTGGACACGCATCAGCGGTGGCCGCTCTGACCCCCGGCGCGAGCATGGTCCTGGACCTGCTTGCGCTCTCGTTCCGCAGTGACATCACCACTATCGGGAAAATCGACCATGAAGCGTGGCTTCACGCAGATGAATTGGTGGCTGCCGGACTGGTGCAGCGATCCGGACAACACCTGTGGATAGCGGACCAGATGCTGCGGGGCCATGTGCACGCGGCCATGCCACCTGACGTCCGCACCGCAACCCACCGCGCCCTGGCTGAAGCAGCACGGGGCACCGATCGGCATGCCCGCAGCTGGCACTTGAGCTTCGCGGTGGTCTTGGAGCACGAAACTCCCTTCCACCTTCTCCGTAACGCGGTGCACCTGGTCCGGAGGGGCGAGGTGTCCTTCGCGGTGGAGTGCATCGAGCGGGCCCTCGCCATCAACCCGGGCGAAGCGGAAACGGCGGCACGCCTCACCGGGCTGGCCGAGCTGCTCTTCACCCGCGGTGATCTGGTGCATGCGCGCCGGTACCTGGAGTGGGCGCAAGGGGTCACCCGCGACCCCAACCTGATTCTGCGGTTGACCGGCCTCTCCTTCGAGATCGATTTCGTCCAGGGCGTTGCGGTGCGCTGCAGCATGCTGCAGCGGCTGGTAAAGGAGTTTGGCCAGCACGATCCGGGGTATTCCGCTGCCCTGCTGGCCATCGGCGCCGTCTATTATGCCGAGCGGTGGGAACTGAAAGAGGCAGTTGAGCTGCTGCGCCAGGGCGGCGCGTTCCGCGGCTCCGCGTCCTTGCAGTGCCTGGCCATCGCCGACCATGCCGAACTGCTGGTCGAATCGATCAGCGGCGGAAGGGCAAACCCCTCCCGCCGCCCCGGGCAGGTCCGCAGCGCCCGGCCGGCCCGCCTCCTGCTGCGCGGCCGGGCGCTCACCTATGCGGAACAGTACGAAAGCGCCCGTGAAGCCTTCGCGATGCTCCGCAGCTCCACAGAACCGGACCACGCCAACTGGCGGGAAACAGCAGCCCTCACGGCAGTAGACAATGAGATCCGCGCCGGGAATGTGGCAGCGGCGGTCAGGCTGATCGACGAACTCGAGCTCTGCCAACCTGACCTGGAGTACCACCGGGGAGCCCGGCACCTGTTCCGGGTTTGGCGTGCCTACTCGTTGGGCGATGACGAACTCGCGCGTAACCAGGCCGCCAATGCCCTGGACTATCTGCGATCGGGAAACCACCCTGGGCTCACGGCACAGCTGGCGGCCTGCCATGGCCACTTCGCACTCCTGCGGGGTGACCTGGCGGAGTCCGTTGTCCAGTTGTCCAGGGCCGCGGAAATCGGTCTGGGGCTGGGCAACCCCACCCTGCTGCGCTGTGAGGCCGACCTGGTGGAGGTACTGGTCCGTCTTGGCCGGCACCGTGAAGCCACCCAGGCTCTTCAACGCCTGGAAAGCCGTTCGGCGGGGTTGCGCTCTCCGTGGCTGGTCATGGTGGTTGCCCGGAGCCGCGCCATGCTTGCGGACGGCGAGCAGTCCCTGCAGCTCTTCAAGCAGGCGCTTGAAGACAGGAACGGTCACAGGCTTGAGCGGGGCAGGACCCTGATGTGCTATGCGGAACGTTTGCATGGCTTCGGCAGGCTGCGCCACGCGCGGGAGGCCTTGCTCCGGGCCAAGGTGATGTTTGACGAGGCCGGGGCTGATGCCTGGACGCAGCACGTGGACGCCCTCCTGCTGGACGAACGGTGGGAGGCCGTCCGCCCGCAGGGCAACCCGTCAATGCTCTTGCTCACGGACCATGAGAGGGCGCTGGCGATGATGGTGGCCCGGGGGATGCGCAACAAGGAAATAGCCGGCACATTGTATGTTTCGGTCCGCACCGTCGAAGTACGCCTCACGGCCATCTACCGCAAGGTCGGCGTTGAGTCCCGCGCACAGCTGACTGCCCTGGCCGCCGGCAAGGCAACTCCGGCTGCGGAGCCGTACGTCCTGCCCGTCCTGTGATCCACAGGTCCCCGCAGTTTCCACATAGTCCCTGTTCCGAACCACATAGCCTTCGGTGTCCAGCCGGAAAGTGTGCCCCTGGCGAATAGCCTTGTCCCACGTTCAGAGGACGTCACGCGCCGGGAAAGGTACAGCATGGACCGGATTCCAGTAACGACACCCCGGCAGGCTGCTGCCGGAGCCGTCACGTGAGCGAACTGATCCTGATAGGTGCCAGCGGCCTGGCGCGTGAAGTCCTGGCCATGGTCCGCGGCAGCGGCCAGTATGACGTGGTTGGGCTGCTCGATGATGACAGGGAGATGGCCGGCGTCACCGTCGATGGTGCCCCCGTCCTTGGCAGCATTGATGATGCAGTCAACTACATGCACGCCTTCCTCCTGGTGTGCATTGCGTCCAGCAGGGAACGCGAAGCGGTGGTGTCGCATCTGGGCACCTTGGGGATCGGCGAGTCGAGGTACGCCAGTGCGGTGGATCCTTCCGTCCAGTACCCGGAAGGCTGCCGTGTGGGCCGCGGCAGCATCCTGCTGCGCAACGTAACCCTCACTGCCGCCGTGAGCCTGGGATCCCACGTGGTTGCCATGCCCTCCGTCACGTTCTCGTACGACGACGATGTCTCCGACTTTGCGACCTTCGCCGCGGGCGTCTCACTGGGCGGCGGCGCCAGGATAGGCAAGGGCGCCTACCTCGGATTGAATTCGAGCGTCCGGGAGAGGACATCCGTGGGAGACTACGCGACCATCGGCATGGGCGCGGCCGTTCTCAGCAATGTTCCCGACGGCGAAACGTGGGTAGGGGTGCCTGCCCACCAAATTGACCATGGTGGGTTCAACTACGGCTGGATCCGTTAGGGGTGTGCCCCCGCCGGCAAGGCCGCCGTCCGGAAGAACAGCTCCGTCACCGCGGTCAGGCGCCGTGGATCCTCAATCCCGCACAGCTCCCGGGCCGAGTGCATGGACAGCAGGGGCACGCCCACGTCCACGGTCCGGATGCCCAGCCGGGTCGCGGTGAGCGGCCCGATGGTGGAACCGCAGGGCACCACGTTGTTGGACACGAATTCCTGGTAGGGAACGCCTGCTTCGCCGCAGAGCCGCGCCCAGAATGCGGCGCCGAACGCGTCCGTGGCGTAGCGCTGGTTGGCATTGATCTTCAGCAGCGGCCCGCCGTTCAGCACGGGATGGTTGGCGGGGTCGTGCCGCTCGGGATAGTTGGGGTGCACGGCGTGGCCGGCATCGGCAGAGAGGCAGAACGACGCCGACAAGGCCTGCCGCCGTTGGCTCACCGTCGCGCCCAGGCCGTCGGAGATGCGCACCAGCACGTCCTCGAGGATGGGCCCGCAGGCTCCTGAGCGGGAGTTGGAGCCGATTTCCTCGTGGTCGAAGGCGGCAAGGACCGCAATCGGGCCGCCGGCGGCTGCGGACTCCGCATGGGCGGTCAGCGCTGCCAGTCCGGCATGCGTGGCGGAAAGGTTGTCCAGCCGCCCTGATGCGAAGAACTCCCCCTTGCCCCCGAAAACCGCAGGCGCCTGCGTGTCCGCAATGACGACGTCGTACCCGCCAATCTGCCCCGGATCGACGGATGCGCCGGCAACCGACGCCGCCAGCACGCCCAGCAGGTCGGAGTCTGAAGGACTTCCCAGCCCCCAGACGGGGTTCATGTGGCGCTGTTTGTCCAGGGTGAGGCCATCATTCACGGCCCGGTCCAGGTGGATGGCCAGCTGCGGGAAGCGGAGCAGCGGCCCGGTGGCCGTGAGGTGCTCGGTGCCATCAAGCATCACCAGCCTGCCCGCCAGCCGCAGCTCCCGGTCCAGCCAGGAATTCAGCAGGGGGCCGCCGTAGATTTCCACCCCGGCCTGGAGCCAGCCGTGCGCACCCGTGGTGGGCTTGGGCTTGAGCTTGAACGACGGCGAATCGGTGTGCGCGCCCAGGATGTTGAAACCCGTGGCGGGTCCCGCGTCTTCGGGGACCACCCAGGCGATCAGGGCGCCGTCGCGGATGATGAAGAAGGAACCGGGCCCGGCCTCCCACGGCTGCAGCTCATCCAGGCGGGTGAACCCGGCTTCCTCCAGGCGCCGGCCCCCCTCATGCGCAGCGTGGAAGCTCGACGGCGATGCGCTGACATAGGCGCCAAGGTCCTGGATGTGGTCTGCAGCAGAGGGAGGCAAAGGCATGGTCCCGAGTCTAGTGCCGCGCCTACTCGACAGGTGCCGGCGCAGCCTCGGTTGCCACGTCCGGCTGGCCCGCGGCGGCCACGCCCTTCCGCCGGTAGCGCAGCACGCCCACCGCCACCACAACGGCTGCCAGTGCAATCGAAAGCAGCAGGGACTCCCGGGTGGACTCCACGATCACCATGCCGATCAGCAGGGCCACGATGCTGATGATCGCTGCCCACGTGAGGTAGGGGAAAAGCCACATCTTCAGCTGCAGGTCCTTTGCTGCGGCTCCCATGCGCTTGCGGAGGACCAGCTGCGAGGCGGAGATGACCAGCCAGACGAACAATGCGATGGCTCCGGAGGTGTTGACCAGGAAGAGGAACACCGTGTCCGGGGCAATGTAGTTCAGGCCCACCGTGACGAAGCCGACCACGGTGGAGGCGAGGACCGCGGCAGCGGGTACGCCGCGGCGGGAGATGCGGGTCCATGCCCGCGGTGCGTCACCGCGGGTGGAGAGTGAGAACAGCATGCGGCTGGCGGTGTAGAGGCCGGAGTTCAGGCAGGACAGCACAGAGGTCAGCACCACCACGTCCATGATGGTTCCGGCGCCCGGGATGCCGAACAGTTCGATGACCGCTACGTAGGGGCTCTTGGCCACCGAGGCCGAGTTCCACGGAAGCAGGGTGACCACCACGGCGATGGAGCCGATGTAGAAGACCAGGATGCGCCATACGGTGGACTTCACGGCCTTCTTCACGGCATCCACGGGGTTTTCTGATTCGCCGGCGGCGATGGTGGCGATTTCGGCGCCGAAGAAGGAGAAGACCACCACGAGGATTCCGGCCAGGACAGCGCCCGGACCGTTGGGCATGAAGCCGCCGTTGTTGATCAGGTTGCTCAGGCCGGGGGCTGGGACACCGGGGATGAGCCCCAGGATGGCGGCGGCACCGAAGACCAGGAAGAGGACGATCGCCGCCACCTTGATGGACGCGAACCAGAACTCGAACTCGCCGTAGGACTTCACCGAGCCGAGGTTGGTGAGCGTCAGCAGCACCATGAGGACAAGGGCCCAGACCCACTGGTCAATGCCCGGCACCCACCGGTGCATGATGGCTGCGCCTGCAGTGGCCTCGATGCCCAGGACGATGATCCAGAACCACGCGTAGAGCCAGCCGATGCTGAACCCTGCCCAACGGCCCAGTGCCTTGTCCGCATAGGTCGAGAATGAGCCCGTTTCCGGGTTTGCCGCGGCCATCTCCCCCAGCATGCGCATGACCAGGATGACCACCAGGCCCGCGGCAGCATAGGCGACGAGGATACCCGGGCCGGCCTGCTGGATGGCGGCACCCGAGCCGACAAAGAGGCCTGCACCAATGACGCCGGCGATGGCGATCATGGACAGGTGCCTGGGTTTCAGGGACTTTGAGAGTTGCTGGTCAGCATGCATGGAAGCGCCGTCCTGTTGGGAAAATAGCATGGGTTGAGCGACGTGCCTTGGTGGACCACCGGGGGACCGTGTGATGCACCACATCGTCGTTTCACCCTAGGTCGGCCATTATGCACCTTGCTTTGTGCACTCCAACAGACCTGGTTGCTCCCAACAGGACGTGCCTCCAAGCAGGAACCACCACGGGCAAAGAAAGTTTCCCGCCATGCACTTTTGTAATGTGCCGGAAACCACGCGCCGTCCCTCTCGCCGGGGGCGTCAGCAGTGGTTGGCCGCTAAACGTCCCGCCGCTTCAACAGGACTGCCGCGAGCAGGACGGGGATAATGACCCAGGCGCCAAGGACGAGTGCCGCCTGCCAGGCTTCCAGGGTGTCCGGAACATGCAGGGCCGCCGTCAGCGGATCAACGGTATTGCCTGGCAGGTACTTGCGGGCCTCCTTGAAGAAGTCCCCGGGAATGAGCTGGAAGGCGATGGGTGCCACGAAGAAGATGCCCACCAGGCTCATGATGCCGCCGGCGGAATTCCTGATGAGAGTGCCCAGGGCCATGCCGATGGCGGCGACGGCGGCCACATAGATGCTGTTGACCAGAAGGAGCTTCACCGACTGGGAACTGCCAAGGTCCAGCGTGAGGCCATAGTTGTCCAGGATGGGCACGGCCACCAGTCCTGCCACCCAGGTGGAGACGGCGGTAACCACGAATGACGTCACCATGACCACCACGAGCTTTGCAGCGAACGCGGGAAGGCGCCTGGGCACGGCCGCGAAGGTGGACCGGGCCATTCCGGTGGTGAATTCCGAACTCATCAGGAGCACACCAAGGGACCCCAGGATCAGCTGGGCGAAGGCGATGCCGGAGGTGGGCACGCTGACGGCAAGATCGCCGCCCTGCGATGCCATCCGCGCCGCGGCCTGCGGATCCCTTGTGGCCGCGTCGGCGAACTGGCCCGTCCCCCACGCGGACAGCGCGCCGAACCCGACCATGACCACCGCCGTGGAAGCGAGCAGGATCAGCGTGGAAAGGAGGCTGCGGAACTTGATGACTTCCGAGTTGAGCACCCGGAGGAACGTGGGGCCGGGCAGGGCCCGTCCACCGGCACGGGGGCTGCGGCCCCCGGCGGAGGATGCGGGGTCAGGCGAAGACGTGGGTTCGGTGGTGGTTACGCTCATTACTTGCTTACCTCCGCGGCGGGCAGGGAGTGGTATTCGACGTCGTCCTTGGTCAGTTCCATGTACGCCTCCTCGAGGCTGGCGACGAGCGGCGTCAGTTCGTAGACCATGACGTGGTTTTCCAGGGCGGCCGCCGCGATGGTCCTGGGCTCCAGGCCCGTTACTTCGAGCAGTTCCCGCTCCGGGACGTCGATGGACGCGCCCCGTCCGGCGAGCAGCTGGTGGAGACGGTCGGGTTCGTCGGTACGCACCCGGACCCGTGCCTGCCCCTTGCCGGTGATGATGTCACGGATGGGTGCATCGGCAATCATGCGGCCGCGCCCAATGACGATCAGGTGGTCGGCGGTCTGGGCCATCTCGCTCATCAGGTGGCTGGAAAGGAAAACCGTGCGTCCCTGCCCTGCGAGGTAGCGGACCAGGTTCCGCACCCAGACCACACCTTCCGGGTCCAGGCCGTTGACGGGTTCATCCAGGATGAGGGTCTGCGGGTCCCCCAGCAAGGCTGCCGCTATGCCCAGCCGCTGGCCCATCCCCAGGGAGAAGCCGCCGGCCTTCTTGCGTGCCACGGCCTCCAGCCCCGTCATTTCAATCACCTCGTGCACCCGGGATTTGGGGATGCTGTGCGTGGCCGCCATGGCCAGCAGGTGGTTGTAGGCACTGCGGCTGGTGTGGACCGCCTTGGCATCGAGAAGGGCACCCACTTCGCGCAGGGGTGCCTTGTGCCGGACGTACGGCAGGCCGTTCACGGTGACCGAGCCCGACGTCGGCCGGTCCAGTCCCATGATCATCCGCATGGTGGTGGATTTTCCTGCCCCGTTGGGGCCCAGGAAGCCGGTCACTTGCCCTGCCCTGACGGTAAAGCTGACGCCGGCCACGGCGGTTTTGGCGCCGTAGACCTTGGTCAGCCCGTTTGCCTCGATCATGAAGAATCCTTTGCACGGCAGCGCGCGGCTGCAGACGACTTTCGGTGGGTGTTCATGCCTTACGCTACCGATGCCCGGGCAGCTTTTTCCCGGAATCAGGGTTGATTCAGGGGAGAATCAGGGTAGTTACTTCCCCCACGTCCACGTGGTCAGCGGCGCGGGGAGTAATACGTCAGTGCCTTCGGCTGGATCCGGTACGCGACGCTGCGCACGCCGGCCAGCGCTTCGCCATCCACCGCCAGCGCCATGGGTGCGCCTCCGGCGTCGATCCTTACCTCTGTGGCCTCCCGCAGGTGGGTGATGCGGGAGCTTGCCACTGTTCCCGTCAGCACGGACCACAGCAGCCGCAGCCGGGCAAAGGATTCGTCAGCCGTGATCATCCGGACGTCCAGCACGCCGTCATCCATCACCGGCCGGAACAAGGGCGCATGGTCCCGGGGGTAATAACGCCCCCTGCCCAGATAGGCAATCCACACCTTGCGCACAACGCCGTCCACGGACAGGGTGGTTGGGGTGCCCGCCGCAAAGGTCCTGAACATGGCCACCACCCCTGCCAGCGGCTTCCCGAGCGCCGGTTGCAGGTGTTCCCGGCGGCGGACAAAGTTCGGATAAAGGCCGACGCTGGAGGTGTTCAGCATGACCATTTCCGAGACCTCCGGGCTTCCCGCCAGGCCCCGTTCCGCCGTCACCACCCCGATGTCCGCCAGGGCCGCTTCACCTTTGCTGGCCGCATCCACTGCATCCTTCAGGCTTCCCGTCCCCGCGTCGCGCGCAAAGTGGTTCAGGGTGCCGCCGGGCAGGACCAGCAGGGGAATCGAACGTGCGACGGCGGCGGCGGCAGCTGCGCCGACCGTTCCGTCACCGCCCCACACGCCCAGGGCGCGGGTGCCAGGGAAGTCGGCGGTGGCGGCGATCCGTTGCACCAGGTCCTCGTCCGGCTGCACGGTATTTATATGCGCTTTGGGAAATACTTCCTTGAGTGCTGACGCCGTCTCCTCCTTGAAGGATCCGCCCAAGGTGTTGACCACAATGCTCAGACCCTCGCCGCCCGGCAACTCAGGCGCACTGGTCCATGCCCTGGTCGTCTGCGGAATCGGCGGACGAACCGGCCACCAATGGCGGGTCACCAGCGCAGCACCGGCACCAAGGGCCGAACCGAAGAGGACGTCCGACGGCCAGTGGGCGCCGGTGTGAACCCGCGAATAGGCGACTCCCACGGCTGCGGGAGCCAGGGCAGCACCTACGGCCGGGCGGACCAAGCCTGCCCCGACTGCGAACGCTATCGCAGACGCCGAATGCCCCGATGGCATGGAGGAACTGGTGGGCTGTGGATGCACGAAGCGGAATACCGGAAGATGTTCGGGGAGCGGGCGGGTCCGGGGGAGCAGCGTCTTGAACACCACGTTGGTCACGGCGGAGGCCACCCCTTGGGCGATCAGCCCATGCAGTGCTGCCCTCCGCGTCTTGCCGGGAAACAACGCCAGGACGGCCGCCGCTCCCATCCAGAGCTTTCCGTGGTTGGCCGAGGCGGAAAGCCGGCGGAAGAACACATCGTGGTTGCCGCCGGGCAGGTTGGATACATGCTTGAGAAGGTATCTATCGAGGCGGCTGATCCAGCTTCTCCCCCGCGGCCTGGCGCTTTGCATGTGATCACCCTAACCCAAGGTCTAGTCCCGCTTGGCGGCTTCCTGCCCGGCGGCTTCCTCGACCGCGTTAAGGGGCCTCGCGGCACCGGCAAGAAGCAGCGCCACCAAGATGGGTGCCATGATGGCCAGCAGCGCGGTGTGGATACCGGTGAGGTCACCGAGGTAGCCCAGCAGCGGTGGTCCAGCAAGGAATGATATATACCCCAAAGTGGATACAACGGAAACGCGTGCGGCTGAGTGCCGTGGGTCATCGGACGCAGCGGACATGCCCATGGGGAAAGCCAGGGCGGCGCCGACGCCCCACAGGGCTGCACCGATGCCGGCCAGCCAGATATTGGGCGCCAGCACAAAAAGGCCCAGGCCCGCGGCCGCTGCGGCCATGCTGGCCCGCAGGACTGCCACCCGTCCGTATGCGTCAATGACTCGGCCGCCCAGGAACCGCATGGCGGTCATGGCCAGGACGAAGAGGGCGAACATGAGGGCGCCGGTGGATTCGGAGGCCGCGAGCCCGTCCACTGAGGCCTTGGCGATCCAGTCGTTGCCCGCTCCCTCGGTGAGGGTGGCGCCCAGGACCACGACGCCGATGAGCAGTGTCCTGCTGTCCCGCCACGCGGACGGTCCCTTGGCGGGTTTCGGCTCCCCCTCCACGGGGGCGGTGGAGATGTGGGGAAGGAAGTAGCGTGGCACGGTCAATGCCACCAGCACCACCACGGCTGCAATCGCCATGAGATGCAGCGGCAGGTCCACACCCAGGGTGGAAAGCCCTGCACCCACCAGGGCGCCAACGAATGCGCCGCCGCTGAAGGCCGCGTGGAACTGGGGCATGATGGTGCGACGGAGCTTGTGCTCCACGTCGGCCCCTTCGATGTTCTGTGCCACATCCCAAAGGCCAATGCCAATGCCAAAGAAGAACAGCGAAACCGCTGTTCCGGGAATGGACGTGGCCGAAAGCGACAGGGCGATTCCCACACCTGCGGCCGCCGCCAGCAAGCCCGCAAAGCGGACCGTGTTGGCGGTGCCAATCCTGCCGACCACCAGGCCGGCGGTGGGAAGTGCCAGCAGTGAGCCTACGGCCGTGCACAGCAGCAGCGTGCCCATTTGCCCTGACGTGATGTGCAGCGTCTGCGTAACGGCAGGGATCCTGGCCGCCCAGCTTGCGAACACGAGTCCGTTGATCCCGAAGACCACGAACGTGGCTGCGGCGGCGGCTCTCAAGCCTGCCTGCTCTTCCTTACCTGTACTGGAGCTCATACGTACACTACTTCCACAGAGTATTTTTTAAGGTCGGCATGGTCCTGGGCGCTGAATTGCCGGTCCGTCACGATGACATCCACTTTTTCCAGGCCGACGACGAGCACCCGGGCGCTGGCCTGCCACTTTCCCGCGGAGGCGGCCACCACCACTCGTGCCGCAGCTTCCAGGCCGGCCTTCTTCACCGCGGCATCGTCGAGGTCGTGGGCCAGCAGGCCGTCGCGGAAGTCCACTGCGCAGGGCGTGACCACCGCGGTGTCAAAACGCAGGGACCTGATGTTGGACTCGGCCAGCGGTCCGCGGAAACAGAGTTCACCGGGCACCACGCTTCCACCCGGCAGCAGCAGGGCGGGGCGGGAGCCTGCGACACCGTCACCGCCTGCAGCCGCATTGAGGGCCTGCAGGGACATGGGCATCAGGGTCACCTGCCGGCCGGCCGCTGCCCGCGCCACTTCGGTTGCCGTGCTGCCGCTGTCCAGCCAGACGTGTTCGCCGTCGGCCAGCAGGCCGGCCACGGCAGCTGCGATGCGCTTCTTGGCATCCCGGTCCTCCAGCTCCCGCTGTCCGTAGCCCGGGTTGCGGCCGTGGCCTATCAGGCTCCTGGCGCCGCCGTGGACCCTGCGGAGCACACCGTGGCCGGCCAGTACTTCAAGGTCCCGGCGGATGGTTGCGCCAGAGGCGGCGCAGGCCTGCATCAGGTCCTCGACGCTCACCTCCGGCTGCCGCCGGAGGATTTCGGCAATGGTCCTGTGCCGCTCGTCCGTTTTCATGAGCAAATGATATCAACTCATGATCATTTGCTCATGTGGTGGCCGGGACAGCTCAGCGGCTGCGCGCCACCCTCTGTTCGTCCCACACCGGCTCCGCCGACTCGTACACCTTCCCGTCGGAGCCGAATACGATGAACCGGTCGAAGGTCCGGGCAAACCAGCGGTCGTGGGTGACCGCCAGGACAGTTCCCTCGAAGTGGTCAATGGCCCGCTCCAGCGCTTCAGCGGAGTGCAGGTCCAGGTTGTCCGTGGGCTCGTCCAGCAGCAGCAGGGTGGCACCACTGAGCTGAAGCAGGAGGATCTGGAACCGCGCCTGCTGGCCGCCGGAGAGTGACTCATACTTCTGTTCCGACTGTCCCGCCAGGCCGTAGCCGTCCAGGGCACCCGCGGCGGCCTCCCGGCCCAGCCCGGAACGGTGTTCATCGCCGCGGTGCAGGATTTCCAGCAGGGTCTTTCCCAGCAGGTCGGGACGGACATGGGTCTGGGCAAAGAATCCCGGCCGGATCCTGGCACCGAGCTTGACGGTGCCTTCGTGCGGTACCTCGGCGATGTCAACATCGGACACGGGCAGGTGTTCGCGTTCGGGGTCAGTGCCGCCAGTTGCCAGCAGCCGCAGGAAGTGCGACTTGCCGGAACCATTGGAGCCCAGCACGCCCACGCGGTCGCCGAACCACACTTCCGTGGAAAAGGGCTTCATGAGCCCGGTGAGTTCCAGCTTCTCCGCCACGATGGCGCGCTTGGCGGTCCGTCCGCCTTTGAGCCTCATTTGCACGTTCTGCTCGATGGGCAGCGCCTCGGGCGGCCCCACTTCAAGGAACTTTGCCAGCCGGGTCTGGGCGGCATGGTAGCGGTTGGCCATGTCGGAGCGGAACGCGGCCTTGTTCTTGTACATGTTGACGAGTTCCTTGAGCTTGATGTGCTCCTCGTCCCAGCGCTTGCGCAATTCCTCGAACCGGGCGTTCCGGTCCGCCCGGGCCTCCACGTACGATTCGAATCCGCCCCCGTGGATCCACGCGGCGGCCCCGTTGATCCCCGGCTCAAGGGTGACAATGCGCCCGGCGGCGTTGTTCAGCAGCTCGCGGTCGTGGCTGATGAAGAAGACGGTTTTCCTGGAGTCATTGAGCTTCTCCTCGAGCCAGCGCTTGCCCGGCACGTCAAGGTAGTTGTCCGGCTCGTCCAAAAGGAGGAGATCGTCCGGGCCGGCGAACAGTGCTTCCAGCACCAGGCGCTTCTGCTCGCCGCCGGAAAGGGTCGACGCCGGGCGGTGCTGTGCGCGGTCAAAGGGCAGCCCCAGCGCGGCCATGCAGACCTCGTCCCAGACGGTCTCGACGTCGTAGCCGCCGGCGTCCCCCCAATCCACGATGGCCTGGGCGTACCGCATCTGGGTGGGCTCGTCGTCGTCCTCCATCATGGCCAGCTCGGCGTCATCCACCTCGCGGGCAGCGGCTGCCAGGGCCGGGGGAGCGGCGGACACCAGGAGGTCCCGGACGGTGGAGCCGTCCCGCACCTGCCCCACGAACTGGCGCATGATGCCCATGTTTCCGGACCGCCCAATGACGCCCTCGTCCGGGACCAGGTCTCCGGCGATGATCCGGAACAGCGTGGTCTTCCCCGTGCCGTTGGGCCCGATGAGGGCGGTCTTGGTGCCGTCAGGGACCTTGAAGGTCACTCCGTTCAGGAGCTGGGTGCCGTCGGAGAGGAAGTAGTCGATGCCGGAAACGTCAATATGGGCCACACCGTCAATCCTCCCACGCCGGTCCCTTGCCTGGCGGGGTCCCCTAGCCGGCGGCGGTGAGGAACTGCTTCAGCAGCGGGCCGGAGGTGGTGGCGCCCAGGCCGCCGTCCTCCACGAAGACGGCTACGGCCAGGTCCCCGTGGACGGCCACGATCCAGGCGTGCGTCTTTGGCGGAGTCTCGGTGCCGAATTCGGCGGTTCCGGTCTTCGCCCCTACCGGTGCCCCGGGGACGCTGGACAGGAACCCCGCGTGGCCGGACGTGACGACGGCGCGCATCATGTCTGCCAGCGACGCCGCCTCCGCAGCCGTGATCGGCTTGTCCGAGGCGGTGGAGGGTGCCTCGGCAGCGGCGGTTGCGGACCGGTCGGCCGCGGGGGCAGTGGAACCTGCCGTTGTTCCGGCAGCGGGCGCACCGGCGTCGGGGTTGAGGACCAGCTGCGCGGCGACGGGGGCGCCCTTGGCCACGGAGCCGGCCATGATTGCTGCGGCCAACGGGGAGAGCAATACCTTGCCCTGGCCAATCATGGACGCTGCGTGTTCGGTGCCCTGCGCCTGCCCTGGAACGGAGCCCAGGAAGGCTTCGGCGCCAAGTTTCGGCGCCTCCACCGCCACTCCCATGGACGTGGCAGCGGCTTCAAGCTGGCCCTGCGACACCGAGTCACGCTGGGAGATGAAGGCAGTGTTGCAGGAGTGGGCAAAGGCGTCCCGCAGGGTCACCGCGCCCAAAGAGGTCTCGGGGTAGCCTTCCGAGTTTTTGAAGGTCCGCCCGTCCACCGTGAGCGTGGGGGTGCACTGGATGGTGGAGTCGGGCGTCATCCCGTTCCGGAACATGGCCAGGGAATCCACCATCTTGAAGATCGATCCCGGGGCGTACTGTCCCAGCATTGCCGTGTTATAGCCGTTGCTGCCCGGCCCGGAAGCCGCTGCCAGCACGGCTCCGGTGGAGGGTCGGAGGGCCACGATGGCTGACGCCGGCCCCACCGGCTCCAGGATGCCCTCAGCCAGCGTCTGCAGCCGCGGATCGAGGGTGGTCTTCAGCGGCGTCCCGGGCTTGGGCTCCACCTGGAAGAGGACGCGGCGGGGGTCGGTGCCGGCGGATTGGATCTGTTCGCGCGTGAGGTCGGCCCGTTGCGCGCGGATGACGACGGCGTCCGATCCGCGGAGCTGTTCGTCATACTGCTGCTGGAGCCCTCCGATGCCCGTGACGTCCCCGGGGGCCAGGGCGCCATCGGACGCCTCGATTTGTTCCGCCGTCGCTTCCCCTACCGACCCGAGCACGGCCCGGGCAAACGTCCTGCTCGGGGCCAGGGGGATGGATGCCGGGATGCCGCGGGCGCCGGGAATGGCCTGGATCTGTGCATCGGTGATGGTCCGGCCCTCTTCGCGGAGGGTGATGGCGGAAACAAAGGCCTGGGCCCCTGCTGCCTTGACCTGCTGCACGTAGGCGGCAGGGTCCACTCCCACCAGGGCAGCCAGTTTGCCGGCGGAATCGGCGGGGTCTGCGCTGCCCAACTGGGGCTTGTCGATGCCCACATTCACCACGGGGCGGTAGGTCACCAGCGGGACGTCTCCGGCGCCCAGGATGTCTGCGCGCTGGGGGGTCTGGGATCCTTTGGTCACGATTTCGCTGTCCCCGAGGCCCGGTGCCAGGATGGCCGGATCCCAGACGGTGAGCCATTTATCGCCGGACTTCCTGAAGTTCGCTGCGATGGTGTACTTCCATTCCGCGTCGCCGAACTTCCAGGTGTAGTTCAAGGGTGCGGAGGCCTTGTCCCCGTCCAGCGTGAGTCCGCCTGCCTGGACCTCGGGCTTTTGCGGGTCCAGGGCCGCGAAGACCTGGTGCAGCTGGTCGTTCGCTGCGGCGGCGTCCTTGCCGTCGAAAGCCACGGACCCTACGTCGAGCGCCGAGACTGCGCCGGCCAGCTGCCGTGCCGCGGCTTCGGCGCCGGACTTTCCGTCATCGCAGGCCACCAGCGAGGTTCCGATAATGAGCGCAGTTATGGCAAGCGAAAGTTTTGTTGTTTTCCCCATCGCGCCATTATCCCCCGGGCCGGCTGACATCAGCGCCACGCGTGTTCAGTCCCGGGTCATGGAGCGTTATGAGAGCCCCAGGTCCGGCACCGGCAGTTTGAAGACGTCCTTCAGGGCGGACGTTGCGGCATGCAGCCCGGGCATGCCCGTCACCCCGGGACCCGGCGGTGTCGACGACGAACACAGGTAGACGCCCAGCAGCGGCGTCCGCCACGGGATGGGGGACACCACCGGCTTCTGGACCAGACCCCGGACGTCCATGATGCCGGCGCTGAAATCGCCCCCAATGTAGTTCCGGTTGTATTCAGCCAACTCCGCTGCGGTGATGACGTGTGATTCCACCACAAGATCGCGGAATCCCGGGGCGAACCGTTCCAGCTGCGCGGCAACCTGGCTGGTCATGTCCTTCGTCGAGCCGGAGGGAACATGGCAGTACGTCCACAGTGTGTGCCGGCCTGCAGGGGCGCGGCCTGCGTCGAAGCGGGACGGCTGGGCCACGAGCACATATGGCCGTTCAGGATGGTGTCCGGCACTGACTTCGTTTTCCGAGCGTGCCAGCTCGGCCCGCGTGCCGCCCACGTGCACGGTGCCGGCGTCGGAGAGTCCGCTGGCCTGCCACGGCACCGGCCCGGACAGGATGAAGTCCACCTTGCACGAGCCATTGCCGTAACGGAAGCGTTCCAGGGCCCGCCGGTAATGTCCGGGAAGTGATTCCCCTGCCATGTCCAGCAACCCCCGGGGTGCCACGTCCAGCAGCGTGGCGCGGGTGGCAGGAAGCTGTTCCAACCGGTCAATCGGGGTTCCGGTGTGGATGACTCCTCCGTGGGCGCGGATGTCGTCCGCGAGGGCTGCCGCGATGGATGCGGAACCGCCGCGGGGGATGGGCCATCCCACGGCGTGTCCCAGGGCACCAAGCATCAGCCCGGCTCCGGAGGCGGCGAGGGAGGGCAGGTGGGAGATGGCATGGGCGGCCACACCGCTGAGGAGGGCCGGCGCCAGTTCCTCCCGGAACCGAAGGTTCCACAGCCCGGTCCCTTGTTCCAGGGTCCGCAGGCCGTAGACGCCGGCCACCAGGGGGTTCCGGGGGATCCGGAGGAGTTGGTTTTGGGTGAAGTCCATGACGTCGTCAATGTGGCGGACCAGTGGCTCCATGAGCCGGCGGTACGCGGGTCCGTCCCGGCCCAGTCCTTCAACGGTCCTGTCCATCGATTGATAGGCCAGGGCTGCCCGGCCACCTTCCAGCGGGGAACCGAAGGACACGTCCGGGGTGATGAGGTCCACCCTTCGGGGCAACTCGAAAGCGCGGAAGAAAGGGGACGCCACAGCCATTGGGTGCACGGCGGAGCAGACATCATGGAAGTGCCCGGGCTGCATCAACTCCGTGGTCCGGGTTCCGCCGCCAATCGTCGCTGCGGCCTCGAAGACCTCCACTGACAGGCCGGCCCGCGCCATCACCGCGGCCGCGGAGAGTCCGTTGGGGCCGGACCCTACTACTGCCACATCAGGCACGGGACCCCGCCTTCGCCGCGCGGAATGAAGCCGGCAGCTTGAGCCGGATCCGGTCCGGCGCGTTGGAGAAGGGGCCGCCGTGGGGGTCGTCCAGGTGGTGGCGGCGGATGGGATCATAGGCGGGATCGTAAATATCCCAGACGACGCGTGCCATGAGATAGGCCACCGCGGCCATATGCGCGGCCACCGCCAGGACGTAGTAGGGCATGTCCAGGTTGTGCTGGGAGGAACCTGCGCTGGTCACCTGTCCAAGGTACATCCATATCGCAGCCCAATGCAGGGCTTCGATGCCCTGCCAGACCAGGAAGTCGCGCCACCGCGGCCGGGCCAGGGCCAGCAGCGGAATGAGCCACACCACGTATTGGGGCGAATACACCTTGCTGGTAAGGATGAAGGCCGCCACGATCAGGAAGGCGAGCTGCGCCATGCGGGGACGGCGGGGGGCCGTCAACGCAACAGCGGCAATGCCTGCACAGGCCACGGCAAAGAACCCGGTGGAAAACATGCTGACGGCACCGGCGCCAAGCCCGGACCAGCCCAGCCTGTCCGCCACCAGGTTGTAGGCAAACCAGGCTGAGCTGTACCCGGCGCCCCGCTCAGCGCTGTACTGGAAGAAGAAGGCCCACCCGGAAGGGTTGGCAGCCGCGAACGGCAGGTTCACTGCCAGCCAGGTGGCGGCCGCGCTGCCGCCGGCCACCAGCAGCGGGCGCCATCTTCCCGTGCGTACTGCAAGCAGCAGGATGGCGCCCAGCACCAGCAGCGGATACAGCTTGGTGGCCGTGGCGAGGCCAATCATGACCCCGGCGGGCACAAGCCGTTGCCGGGCAAAGAAGTACATCCCCAGGGCAAGCAGGCATGCGGCCCAAAGGTCCCAGTTGATGGTTCCGGCCAGCACGATCCCCGGGGCCACCGCCACCATGGCCGCATCCCACGGACGGCGGCCGGGCATGCGTGCTGTCACCAGCACGGTGGCCATGGCCACCGCCGCCAGCAGCACCGCGTTGATGTCAAAGTAGGCCAGGGCGCGGGCACCGGCCTCTCCGCCGGGTACCAGCCAGGCCGTCACACCCGCAATCAGCCCAAGGAGCACCGGGTATTCGAACTGGCTGCCGCTGCCCAGGATGGGAAAGATTCCCGCGGCCATGCCGCGGTTGCGGAACAATTCGGGGAAATCCGAGTAACACGTGGCATAGAACTGCGTGGGCGTCTCCCAGCCGTTGGCCCTGCAATAGCCCTTCAGCAGGACCCCCACCAGGGCTGCCAGGGCCGTGAGGACAATGAGCACCCGTTCCACCGAGTAGATACCGGGGGAGACCACGCCGGGATCTGTCCTGGATCCCAGCGGGCCGCCGATCACCTCGGTGAAATTCCGCAGCAGGGCATCGCTGCGGCTGGGCACTACGATTCGGGGCCGTCGTCCGCTGTCCGGCGACTGGGTCTCGTGCATGGCTTCGAGCTTACAGCCGGCCCCCTGCCGGGGGTTTGGGGGCCGGCCCTTCAGCGCAGGCCACCTATTTGCTGGTGCATGAGCACGAAAACGTCGTTCCGGTGCTGCTCCAGCAGGGCGCTGTTAAAGGAACTGCGGCGCTGCAGGGGCCGGGACAGGAGTCCCATGATTTTTTGCATCAAGGGAGCCACCTCCTTTCTTCGGTTATAAGGAACAAAAGTGCATGGCGAATTAGCACCCCTTTTCAGTGCGCAAAAGCGCGGAAATTTGGGCGCAAGGAATTCACCGGGGGAATTAGTGGAATTGCGCAGGAGCGCAGTGGCAGCGCGGACCACCGGGAGCCGGGAGTGAACCGCAATGCCGGTGGGAGAGCTGTGGCAAATGCGGGACTATGCGGCTGCGAAGGGGAGGCCTGGGCAGCAGCAGTTCCCGGAAGTCAGCGGAGAAGCACGGTGGTCCGGCCTGGACGGCCCGTCTTGGACATGGAGTCCCGCCTGGGCCTTGACGGTACTGGCACCGTGGCCCGCGGCCAGGTGGCTGGCGCCTAGCGGCGTCGCAGCAGGCCCGGGAGGTCCGCCGGCCGGCGGTAACCCGAGTTGACCGAAGCCACGCGCACAGGATCAGCAAAGGCCGGGAATGCATTGATGGAGGCATTCCATTCGCCAGTCAAAGTCATCATTATCCCAACCTCCTTTTCTACTGTCCGCTGCGTGGATTGCAATGCGGTCTTTGACCCCGGCAGATTGCCGTGGGGTCAGGAATAAAGGTACCCCAGGAATTCGCGGAAGACCAGCAATTTCCGGAGAAAAGAAGAAAACTTTTGAATAGGGGTATTTAGAGGCCCCAGCGGACAATGGCGGGGGTCTTCTTATCCCATCCAAGCGTGCAGACCTTCGCCGTGCCCAGGATGAAATGCCGGCCTTCCGTGGGCGGCAATTCCAGCCAGCGCGCGGTGAGGATCCGGGAGAAGTGCCCGTGCGCCACGATCAGCACATTGTCCATCCCGGATTCCAGGATCCGGCCGATGATCTTGTCCGCCCTGGCGGCAACCTCGTCGAGTGTCTCCCCGTTGGGCACGCCGTGGGTCCAGATCAGGTAGTCGGGGTTGTCCTTGCGGATCAGGTCCGAACTGATGCCCTCGTAGTCGCCATAGTTCCATTCGACCGCGAGCGGTTCATGCCGGGCATCGGGGAAGCCGGCGAGTTCGGCTGTCCGCCGTGCCCGCCGCAGCGGGGACGTGAGCACCAGGTCGAAGTCGACGCCGTCCAGCACCTTGCGGGCCTCCACGGCCTGCTGCTCGCCTTCCACCGTGAGGGGGAGGTCGGTGAGGCCGGTGTACTGCCCGCTCTTTGACCATTCGGTTTCGCCGTGGCGGAGGATCCAGAGCTGGGGGCGCGGGGCAAAGGCGGGGTTGGTCACTTGGACTCCTCAACGGGTGAAGGTTCGACGGCGGCGGAAGAGACTCCAGGGCCGGGTCCGGCAGGTGCTGATTCAGGCTGTTCGGCCCACCACCGGAGCAGGCGCGCCTCAGCTTCCGCGGTGGGCAGTGGTCCGTGTTCCATCCGTTCATTCAGGAGGAACTTGTAGGCGCGGCCCACCACAGGCCCCGGTTTGAGTCCCAGCACGGCCATGATCCTGGCCCCGTCCAGGTCCGGGCGAACTGCGTCCAGGGACTCCTGTTCCCGGAGTGCGGCGATGCGGGCTTCGAGGTCGTCGTAGGCGAAGGCCAGGCGCTCGGCCTTGCGCTGGTTCCGGGTGGTGACGTCGGAGCGGGTCAGGCGGTGCAGGCGCTCCAGCAGCGGACCAGCATCGGTCACGTACCGGCGGACGGCCGAGTCGCTCCAGCCGGCGTCGCCGTAGCCGTAGAAGCGCATGTGGAGCTCCACCAGGCGTGCCACGGCCTTGATGGTGTCATTGTCGAACCGCAGCGCCTTCATCCTCTTGGAGGTGAGCTTGGCACCCACCATGTCGTGGTGCCGGAAGCTCACCGCGCCGCCCGGTTCGAAGCGGCGCGTAGCCGGCTTCCCGACGTCGTGCATCAATGCAGCGAAGCGCAGCACGAAGTCCGGTCCGGGCACCGGACCCTCCGCGTCGGTTTCGAGCTCGGCTGCCTGCTCCAGGACCTGGAGCGAGTGCTGGTAGACGTCCTTATGCCGGTGGTGCTCGTCGGATTCGAGGCGGAGGGCGGAAACCTCGGGCAGTACATGCTCGGCCAGCCCGGTTTCCACCAGGAGGTCGATGCCCGTCCGTGGCCGGGCACCGCAAATCAGCTTGACCAGTTCATCCCGCACGCGCTCGGCGGAGATGATTTTGATCCGGTCCGCCATGCCTGTCATTGCGTCCCGCACGTCATCGTGGACCGAGACGCCCAGCTGCGCGGCGAACCTGGCGGCCCGCATCATCCGCAGGGGGTCGTCGGAGAAGGAAGCTTCCGGCGCGCCGGGGGTGGCCAGCACGGAGGCGTGGAGGTCGCGGACGCCGCCGAAGGGGTCCACCAGCTCCATGGAGGGCAGCTTCAACGCCATGGCGTTAATGGTGAAGTCGCGGCGCAGCAGGTCATCAGTCAGCGAGGAACCGAACGCCACCACGGGCTTGCGCGAATCGGGATCGTACGCCTCGGCCCGGTACGTGGTGATCTCAATCTGGAAGCCGGCCTTGCGCATGCCAATGGTGCCGAAGGCGCGCCCGATTTCCCAGAAGTTGTCCGCCCACTTTTTGATCAGGGCCACGGTCTGGTCCGGCGTGGCGTCGGTGGTGAAGTCAAGGTCGGGGGAGGTCCGCCCAAGGAACAGGTCACGCACCGGACCACCCACCAGGGACAGCTCGTGGCCGGCGTCCACGAAGCGCCGGCCGAGCTCCAGGACCACCGGGTCCACCTTGAAGTCGACAGTGTGGGAATCAATCTTGTGATGTGCGTGCGACATAGTTCCTTAAGCTTGGCAGAAACCAGCGCCGCGGCAGTCCAAAAAGCGTCACGATCCGGGCCAATTGACCTTCGCCGCCGGAAAGTGCGTCATATCCTGTCCATGTTGGTGTCATGTTCCGGTCATCACGGAAGGGCAACAGTCGTTAGAGTGGACTCCATGGCCCATCCAGTACCGAGCGCTCCAGGCAGGAGGACGAACGCACCATTGCCGTCGGCAATCGGGGCGCACGTTGCCCCTGCCCAGCATTCGGCACCGGCGTCGCTGCCTACGGTCGAGGAAGTCTCGGCCGGCGGTGTCGTGGTGGATACGTCCGACGCCGGGTTGAGGGTTGCGATCATCGCCCGCCTTAATAGGGGTGGCCGCCTCGAGTGGTGCCTGCCCAAGGGCCATCCGGAGGGCAAGGAAAACAACGAAGAGGCCGCGGTCCGTGAGATTGCCGAGGAAACCGGCATCGAGGGCACCATCCTGGCGCCGCTTGGCAGCATCGACTACTGGTTCACCGTCAGCGGCCACCGGGTCCACAAGACCGTGCCCCACTACCTCCTGCGGGCCACAGGCGGCGAACTCACCATCGAGAACGATCCCGACCAGGAAGCCGTGGACGTGGCGTGGGTCCCCATCCAGGAACTTGCCCGGAAGCTGTCATTCCCCAACGAACGCCGCATCGCCGACCTCGCCCGTGACGTCCTGCCCGGACACCTCTAAGCCCGGACGCCGCCGTCGCCATTGCGGTGTTAAGTGCCGGTGGGTGAGACGATGAAGTCGATGTCAGCTACCAACTTTCCTTCCGACCGGTCCGGCCGGCCCGATGACGCGGCACCCGACGGCGTGCCCCCGGAGCCGGCCGCTCCGGACCTGGCCCAGCCCGTGGCCGCTGGCCCCAGCGAAACCCGTTCCAGCGCCATCATGGCCGCCGGAACGCTGGTTTCGCGTTTCCTGGGCTTCGGCAAGACCTGGATGCTCGGTACCGCCCTGGGCCTGGGCTCAACGGTCAATGACACGTTCATCAACGCCAACAACCTGCCCAACCTGATCTTCCTCCTGGTGGCCGGCGGCGTGTTCAACGCGGTCCTGGTCCCACAGATCATCAAGGCCAGCAAGGCTCCGGACAGGGGAGCGGACTACATCAGCCGGCTGCTGACGCTGGCTGTCCTGCTCCTGTTCGGCCTGACGGCCGTGGTCACCCTGGCAGCTCCCGGCGTGATCGAACTGACCACCCAGGGCTATTCACCCCAGCAAAAGGCCCTGGCGGTCACCTTCGCGTTCTGGTGCCTGCCGCAGATCTTCTTCTACGGCCTTTACGCCCTGCTCACCCAGGTCCTGAACGCCAACGGCGCCTTTGGCCCTGCCATGTGGGCGCCCATCATGAACAACCTGGTGGCCATCGCCGGCCTGGGCATGTTCATCTGGATTTTCGGCAGCAACGAGGTCAACCCGCACAACCTGGACAACTGGGGATCAACGCAAACGCTCCTGGTGGCAGGATTCTCCACCATCGGCGTGCTGTCCCAGACAGCCATCCTGCTGGTCCCGGTCTTCCGGCTGAAGCTCGGCCTCCGGCCACGGTTTGGCTGGCGCGGCGTGGGGCTGGGCCACGCAGCCAGGCTGAGCGTATGGACGCTCCTGACGGCCGCCGTCGGGCAGCTCGCCTTCCTGTACGTTATGCGCATCGCCACCATTCCCGGCGCCGAACGCATCCGCCTGCAGCAGGCGGGGGACCCGTCGGCATACACCCTGCCCGGCAACGCGGTCCTTGAAGTGGCCAGCCAGCTGTACCTGCTGCCGCACTCGATCATTGCCCTGTCGCTGGCCACCGTGCTCTTCAACCGGATGACGCGGGCATCGCAGGACGGCAACCGGGCTGAACTGCGCGATGCCCTCTCCCACGGCCTGCGGACCATGGCCGTGGCCACTGTGTTCGGGGCGCTGGCACTGTTTGCCCTGGCCGGTCCGCTGGGCATGTTCTTCTCCGGCGGACTGCGGCAGGACGGCGTCATGCTGGCCCAGACGCTCACCATCCTGGCCCTCAGCACTCCGTTCATGAGTGCCAACTTCATGATGTCCCGCGTGTTCTACGCCAACGAGGACGCCCGCACGCCGTTCTATGTCCAGCTGCTGCTCGCCGTGGTGTACGTGGCGGGGGCGTTTGCCATCCAGTTCCTGCCGGTGGGCCAGATCATCTATGCCATTGCCGTCCTCTACATGGTGGGCAACATCCTCTCGGTGGTCATCAGCGCGTTCTTCCTGCGGCGCATGCTGGGCCACCTCGACGGCCCACGGATCGCCAACTCCTACATCCGCATGGGGTACGCGGCCCTCGGTTCGGCAATCGCCGGTGCGGGCGCCCTGTGGCTCATGGGCAGCTACAACCCGGACGGTTTCGCATGGCAGAACCGAATCACTGCCCTGGTCACCGTCATTGTGGTGGGACCCGTCATGCTGGTGGTGTACTTCGTCCTTCTCAAGCTGTTTCGGGTCTCAGAGCTCAGCGACATGCTCCGGCCCCTGCTGGGCAGGTTTGGCCGCGGCAGCCAGGCCCCTGCTCCGGACGCCGGGGACGCGCCGTCGTCCCCTCCCGCTGAAGCTGTGGACGGGGAGCGCGGTCACCGCCCGGAGCGGGCCACCACGTCCGTTGATACCGGCCTTATCCCCCGTATCTCCGGTGAATTCGACGCCGTCTCCTTCCGTGCCGGCCCGGACCCGCAGCGTGGGACGCACCGTCCGCAGATGTACGACGGCGGCACGGCCCAGGGTGCCGAGGACGCCTACCTGCCGGGGGAGGACCAGCCCGGCACCGCCCGCGGCGGCCTGCTCAGGGAACAGATCCCGCTTCCCGGCCGCCGCACCTACCAGGGGAAGCCCGGCGAGAACCCGTATTTCAAGACCAGGCGCAAGCGGAAAAAGTAAATTCCGTCCGGTCTGGCGCACGTCTTCTCCGCAGCCGTTTGGGGCGGATCGGCTAGGATCGAACAGGTACAGGGGTAGTTGCATTACGGGTTTGCCGTGCGCGGCACCCGAACGGCGGTTGCGTCATCAGACCGGCAATCCCGGACAGTCTAGGAGGAACACGTGTCCAACCCGATCGACGTCGGATCAGTACTGGGCGGCCGCTACAAGGTCACCGCCACAGTGTTGGCCTCGCACGACCACGATCTGGTGCTGGACGGTGTGGACCAGGTCCTCAACCGCCCGGTCAGCATCCTGGTTGCCGGCCCGGAGAACACCGAACAGGTTGCGCAGAGCGCCCGCGAAGTCGCCACCGGCGAACGTCCCGGCACCGTTCAGGTCCTGGACCTTGGCGTCACCGAGGACGCCACCTACCTCATCACCAACCACACATCCGCCGCCGACCTGCTGGACTTGGTGGTTGCGCCCAATCCGCCGTACGTGGAGCCATTCTTCACGGACACGCTGGGCAGTGAAATTTTCGGCCAGCCGCGGTCGCACGAGCCGGAGCCGTACGACGAGGAAGACCACGTCGACGCCGGATATATCAACTACGCCGATTCGCACCCCAGCCAGGTTGATCCATACCGTTCAGCGCCGGCCGTACCGCCCAGGCCGTCCGTTCGTCCCGCTGCCCAGCAGCCCGCCGCACCAGTGCGCGCTGCCGGGGCCGCTCCGGGCGCTGGTGCCGCTGCAGCGGCCGGTGGGGCTGCAGCGGCCGGTTGGGCTGAAGGTGCTGCTTCGAACAAGGGAAACGGGTCCTCCCGGATGGATCCGGATGCCACTGCAGCGCAGCCGGTGGCAACCAATGCCCAGTCCCCGTCCGGACGCGCCAGCGCTGCGGAGGCGGACACAGGACCCAACGATACCGCTGCCGCAAGCACCCCACGGCAGCAGGTCCAGCCAACCGCTGAGGACCGGACGCCCAAGGTTTCCCTGTGGTCCGACGACGACTATGCGCAGTCAGGGGATCAGGACCACTACGAGGAGACCCACGAATCCCCGCAGGAATCACATCCAGTCAAGGGGAAGGCAGCCCTCTTTGCACGTGCGGCTGCGCCCGCTGCCGCCGGCGTCGCCTTCGCGGACCGTGCCGAGGATGACGACGACGATCGTGATGAGTCCGAAAACCAGCCCCGATCCATGCGCTGGCTGGTGGGCGGGCTCCTGGCCGTTGTGCTGATCGCCGGCCTGATCTTCGCCGTGACCAACCTGGGCAGCCTCTTTACGCCGGGGCCTCAGGCCAAGCCGACAGCTGGCCCCGCAACCACCAACTCCCAGGCATCAGCGCCTGCCACTCAGGCAGCACCGTCGGCGCCGCCCGCCGCTCCGCCGGCCATCGAGAGCGTCAGCCGGCAGGGGAACTTCGACTTCGCCGCCACCTTCGATGGCGATCTGGTCAAGGCCTACGACGGCAATGCCGCCAGCTACTGGTCCGATATGGAATTCGCCACGGAAAACTGGGGTGGACTGGCCCCGCAGGGCGTCCCCCTCGTTGTGAAGCTGAAGAGCGCTGCCACTGTCTCCTCCATCACGCTCTCCCAGCTCGGGGGATCGGGGGGCAACATCACGGTCTACACCAATGACCGGCCCACCATGGACGGAGCCAAGGCAGTAGGAACCAACAGCTTCACGTCCACAGACCTGAACATGCCCCTTCCGGAACCGGTGCAGGCACAGTACGTGATTGTCTCCATCAATTCCCTTCCCAAGCTGGCGGCTCCCAAGACCCGCTACGGCTACGGTCTCCGGCTGGCTGAAATCAAGGTCCAGTAGGCGTCTTTCCGCCTGCGGGTGTTACCGGCGCTGTTACTGCCGCCCACCGGCACCCGCAGCGGGAATGTAGTCTGGAAAGAGCGCCCTGCGACGGCTGGTCCTCTGACTTCCCCGGTGGTTCACCTTGCCCGGGCGCTGGAATATTCAGCACGCGGACACAGTTGTGCCATGTGGCCGGCCTCCACGGGGAGGCGAGTCGAACAAGGAAGAGGTTCACGGTCCAGTGACCATCGAAGAGAAGACGGCGTCCGGCGTTCGCGACGTCATCATTGTGGGCTCCGGCCCGGCGGGCTACACGGCCGCCGTCTACACAGCCAGGGCGAACCTCAAGCCTCTGCTGCTGGCGGGGTCAGTGACCGCCGGCGGGGAGTTGATGAACACCACCGACGTTGAAAACTACCCCGGCTTTCCGGAAGGGATCATGGGGCCGGACCTCATGGAGAACTTCGAGAAGCAGGCGGCACGCTTTGGTACCGAGATCCAGTTCGAGGATGTAACCACGCTCGAACTTGAGGGCGCCATCAAGACGGTGACCATCGCCACGGGGGAGACCTTCAAGGCGAAGGCGGTCATTCTCTCCACTGGTTCCGCATACAGGGAACTTGGCCTGCCTAACGAGAAGCGCCTGTCCGGGCACGGTGTCAGCTGGTGCGCAACCTGTGACGGTTTCTTTTTCAAGGATCAAGACATCGCCGTAATCGGCGGTGGCGATTCCGCCATGGAGGAGGCCCTGTTCCTCACCAAGTTTGCGAAATCGGTAACGGTTGTTCACCGTCGCGATTCGCTGAAAGCCTCAAAGATCATGGCGGACCGGGCACTGGCACACGACAAGATCAACTTTGTGTGGAACAGCACCGTGGACGATGTGCTGGGAACGGACAAAGTGACGGGTATTCGGTTGAAGAACCTGTTGGACGGATCTTTGTCAGACCTCGCAGTGACAGGTGTCTTCGTCGCTATCGGCAACGATCCCCGTACGGACCTCGTCAAGGATGACCTCGCGCTGACGCCTGAGGGAACCATCGCCGTGGAGGGTCGCAGTTCCCGTACCAGCCTTCCCGGCGTCTTCGCTGCCGGAGACGTTGTTGACCCTACCTACCGCCAGGCCATCACCGCCTCCGGTTCCGGCTGTGTCGCGGCAATAGACGTCGAGCACTACCTGGCCGACCTGCCGGCATAATCTGCCCCCACTGTTATCCGAAGAGAAAGATAAGGTTATGAGCAACGCTAAAGATGTAACTGACGCAAGTTTCGGCTCCGACGTTCTGTCCGCCGAAAAGCCGGTAATCGTGGACTTCTGGGCCGAATGGTGCGGGCCCTGCCGCAAGCTCGGACCTATCCTGGATGAGATTTCCGTGGAGTATGGTGAGAAGGTTGACGTCGTCAAGGTCAACGTAGACGACAACCCTGCCATCGCCGCTGAGTATGGAATCACTTCCATTCCTGCCGTTTACCTTTTCCAGGGTGGCGAAGTGAAGAGCACAGTTATCGGTGCCAAGCCGAAGCAGTTCTTCGAAAAGGAATTCGCAGACGTTCTCTCCTGAGCACCCCTCCCTGCGGTAGGCAGGAAGTGGGATCTGCACAAAGTTGGCCATCGCCCCGGGGCGGTGGCCAATTTTTTGTCTGCGACCATTGAGATGGGACGGGTCAGACAGGGTTTCACGTAAAACATTTGTTCGGGAGGGCATGAAACGCCTACTCTGCACTTTCAGGGCATTTTCGCTGACGACGTACTTCGTACGGGGGCTGTGGACCAACCATTCGGGCCGCACAACGGGTTACGGCCTCCAGCTCTGGTAGGTCGCGTTTCACGTGAAACATCCGTCTGGGTGGACAGGATGCCGAACTTGAGCCCATGCTGCCCTGGGTAAGTAGGACTAGGCGACCGTAACTAGCGTGGCAATGAATTTGTGCGTCCCCCCTTCTTGAGAGCGTGCGAGCCGTGTTCGCCTCGCTTGACCGCACGAGAAATGGGGTGCCGGTGAGGAGCTTTAGCTGCCCCCAACGCGGTGAGCGGCGATGGATCACGCTTGCCGCTATCCGGTGGGTCATTTCTGGTTCCGATCCCCTATATGTCAGGCAGAGCACAACTATCGAACTATTCCCGAGGCCGCGAAGCTTGTTCGACCAGTGAATTCATTACGTGCAGCCGGAGACCCTGACGTGCGGGAAGGGTGGAGCTGCGGCCCTCCCAGCACTTCCGGGTCGCTTTGGAGCGTCACGAGGGGACGAAATTGCAGCCCGACCGAAACCGGCACAGTACGGCCAGGAATTCACCATCTTGACGCGGGGTGAAGGAGAACGGTGATAGTTTTCCCCGCTCCCAAACTATGGGCACAGCCGATCCTGGCCCGACCACAGAGAGTCGGGCATGATGTGAGGTGCAGTTGTGGGCACGTACGGAATCTGACGTTTAGAGATGCTGGCCCAGCGAGGCCGCTACATCTGTTGTCGTCCATGTCCGGGCTACTGTCGGTGCACCCTGATCCTGCGGTGGGCCGTAGGGGTCTCACGTACTCCGGGACACTTGGAAATTCTATGGCAGGTCGTTAGCCATATAGAGGCATCCAGCGCTCCGGCCGAGCGTAGAAGTGTTTCACGTGAAACATGACAAGCACAGGGGAGTGCGCGGCGTTTCACGTGAAACATCTCAACGCTCGGCCCGCGACTCAGACCGGAGACGGGCAGTAAGGGTAGCCCCGCACCAGTGAAGGAGTAACGGAAACCCTACGGCGCAACGCGGTATGAGTATCGGTACGTAGGACCCCCTTGCTTCGTTTATCCAGGCGCTTACCCGACCTCGGTTACCGAGATGCCGCAATCACTTACTGGACGGTCGCGCGCTGATCGATGCGACCGTCCGCCCCCAGCTCGCGGTCGGCAAAGGCAACAAGGATCGTACTAAGGGCCAAGCGCGTCAATCTCACCTGGTTCACGATGCATTCACACTGTGTGTGCGTCTCGACACCACGGCCTGGGGCACCAGCCGGCGGCACGAACCGATGCAGCAGCAGCTAGACCGCCAGGCTGATGGCCCAGTGTGGACATGTGGATCGAAGCCTCCCGTTCAGCGTCACACGAAACGATAACCACTGTGAATTGGAGCAGGGGCATGTCCCTGTCCCGGTCGGAAGCTCCACGCATTCGCGCCTGCGGCCGAGCGCCCTGCGACCCGTCACCCCCACCGTGCGCGCAGAGTTATACACAAAGTTTTCCACATGCCAACCGCGTCAGTATCCACATACTTATCCACAGCCGCTGCAGCTTCCGCAGATCTGATCCCCATCACATGGCAGACTTTACTGCCAGCAGATCAGTAGTTGTCCCAGCGGTTATCCGTGTGAAGATGCAGGCAGAACAGTTCCGAGATGGGGAGGTGCGTCCCCAAAGGCCCGCAATCAACCAGCTGAGTGCTATCTCCCAGCGTACGCGCGGGCTGCAGACGACATTGAGGATCGTTTCACGTGAAACGCATACCCACGCTCCGAGTCGGATGGCGCGCGCGGCGGGAACGGTCGTGTTGGAACCCCGACTGACGGTTTAGCACCTGGAGTCTTACCCACACCTGCCGCCAGAGTTATCCACACTGTTATCCACAGGAATATCCACCGATGAAATTGGTCACACAAGCCCGTGGCATCCCAGTTCTGCTCCGCCGGCAACTGCGCCAAGGGGAGCCACGGGACCTCCTGCCGGCCAACAGGACAGGGAAATGTGCCGCCCGCGATTGTGGTTTAGGTTGGCTTCCTTTGGAAGCGCAAGAAGCCAGTACCGTGATGACCCTATCCAGCCCCTCTCCTGGTCCTCAAGAGCTTCGAAGCAGACCACCCTTTCGGCCGCGCCTCCCGGTACAGTGGCTGGTGCAAAGTAACGCGCATACCAGTAAGACATTGCCGGTACCTGGCCACGACTGTGCCCCTTCCATTACGAGGTGACGCATCTGCAATCCGCGAGCCATCAACATCCAGGTGAATCCCAGCCCCGCATTCAGTGATCGGCGCCCACCCACTCAGCGGCGGCGACACGTTCCGGAGAACAGCACCACATATGGCTCAGCTACCAAAAAGGGCGGACTCGTCACGAAGAGACGACCAGTGGCCAGGAGACAATTATGGCGCCCCAGATAAGGCCGGAGGCCAAGCAAGCATCGAACAGAGGTGTGGGAGCGAGCACGCGAGGCGAAGGCCATAGAGTCCGCTCTACTCTGGTGGGGCCGGCATTACTGCTAGGCTGACGGATGACGCCTTCCAGCCGAGCCCTGGTACCCATAGCAAGCGCACATGTTTCACGTGAAACGCGGAGCGTAGCCTTCCCGCAAGGCTCCAGCATCATCGGTATCAAGGATCCACGTCGTGGTCCACTGGCTCAGCGGGCGGCCGAACCCCATGGCAGCTGGCTGTTTCACGTGAAACGTCATGCCTGACTGACGCCCGCGAGCAGCAGTGTGACGGTAACCCCGCGCACGTGGACGCGAACGCATTCCTAGATACGGGGGACCCTTGCATAGTGAACTTTTGCCTGCCCCTGGCTCCGGGGTATCACCAGGATTGAAGAAGTCCATGGCTATAGTGCTATGACAGTCGGCCCAAGTCGTCCATGTCGTGGACGTCTATAAGATTCTCTGCGCACACGAGGTGTCGGGACCGGACGCGCTCGATATGGCACTGGACATGTGATCGCAGTTACCGAACCTGACGCCGATGTGCCGCTGAAGCGCGAAACGTCAAGAACCTGGGTCTTCCGTGAATCGGGGCGTCCATCGAAGCGCCCGGATTCTCGGTTACCAGCCGCGTTTGCCGAATATTTCAACCCAGGCGGAAACACATGCAGAGCAAAACGCTCCAGCAATGGCGCTACATTCACCAAGATCTGGCAAGTCCACCACGCGAGCGTCCAGCAGAAGGGTGGAGTGTGGCCGGGCGTGCAGTTACCGGATTTTGGCGGCAAGCCACAGATCACCGCAGCATCGCATTAAGCGTCCTTGCGGGGTGATTCGCGGAGCAATTCCACCGCAGAAGGCGGCTGGACTAACCCTTGTTTCACGTGAAACACGAACGAGGGTAACCAGCCCATGACTCCTTGACCCACCATAGACCACACCACAACTGGCCGGCGCATAAAGGTCAGGAACACCGTTATGTGCCGCCGGCACCGACGCCCGCGTCTAGCGTGGGCCCAGTATGGCGGATCTGCAACTTACCGCTGCGCACGTACATAGATGGAGTTGGCGCTGCTGTTCGGCCTCCCAGCGGCACTAAATCGGCCCCGTGCACGCCACCAATCTGACAGAACAGTGCAGCCGCACGATGTACGCCGGCAACCCCGCGGAAGCCAGCCAGGAACAACCAGGAATAGGAAGGGGTCGGGGACTAACTGGGGGAGGGTTGAACGACACAACGGCCTTAAAACAGCCTCATCAACCAACCATGGGAACCACGGGCAATGATCACCAAAACAAAAAGGCCCGATTCGCAACGAACCGGGCCTTCTAACTTTGAATCAGTTGGTTGAACCTGGAGCCAAGACATCCATGATCCTGTTCAGGTCTTCTACACTGGCGAACTCGATGCTGACCTTACCCTTCCTGACACCAAGAGAGATTTTGACGTTGGTATCAAGGCGGTCCGACAGCGAGGATGCCAGGTAGTCCAGGCGTTCGTGCCGTGCTCCGGGACGCGGGATATTGTTCTTGGCGGGCTTGGCCGGATCCTGGTAGAGCGTAACCGCTTCTTCAGTAGCGCGGACAGACATTCCCTCTGCGACAATTTTCTGCGCAAGCCGTTCCATGGCTGCAGCATCGGGAAGGGAGAGAAGTGCCCTGGCATGGCCGGCAGACAGCACACCCGCCGCAACACGCCGCTGAACCAGCGGGGGCAGCTTCAACAGGCGGAGCGTGTTGGATACCTGGGGCCGGGAGCGGCCGATGCGATCCGCCAGCTGCTCGTGGGTGGTGCCGAAGTCTTCGAGGAGCTGCTGGTAGGCCGCCGCTTCTTCGAGGGGGTTCAGCTGGCTGCGGTGCAGGTTTTCAAGCAGCGCATCCCGGAGCAGGTCATCGTCCGTTGTGTCACGGATAATGGCGGGGATGGTTTCCAGGCCCGCTGCCTGTACGGCGCGCCAGCGGCGCTCACCCATGACCAATTCATAGGGCTCGCTACCGGATTCGGTTGAGGTGCGGACCACAATTGGCTGGAGGACGCCGATTTCGCGCACCGAGTGCACCAGCTCAGCCATGTCATCCTCATCGAAGACATTTCGGGGCTGCTTGCGGTTCGGATGGATGTCGGACACCGGGATTTCCGCAAAGCGGGCACCGGGAACTTCCACCAGCTCAACACCGGATTCCTCCCGGAAGTCTGCACCGGCGGTCTCGGCCGGCACTGGACCGTCTTCGGCAGGGCTGTCCACAACCTCGGGGACTGCCGAGGTTTCAGCGGCGGGGGAGGATTCCGGGGACTCATTGGAGCTGGCCGCGGAAGTCTTCCCGGCAGCCGTCTTTTTCGCCGGAACTTCCGGACTTGAGGAAGCAGACTTCCTGCCGGCGCCGTCTTTGTCCGGCGCCGTCGTGGCAGCCGCTGCGTTGCCTGCCGCGGTGCGCTGGCCGGGAGCCGTGGCTTCCTTGTCCTGCGTTTTCGCGGGGGCTTCGGCTGCGGGTTCTTCTACCGACTCGGTTTTCTTCCGTCCTTCGGGAAAGAACAGATCCACAGGCCGGGATACCGTCCCACCGTTGCCCGACCCATTGGTTGCGGCGGAACTCGGAATCAGCGCGCCAAGACCGCGGCCTAGGCCCCGTCGCTTCTCGCTCATGGGTAAATCCCTCCAGTGGTAGAGCCCCGGACCAGCCTGGCTCCGTGCGTTGCGGTATTGAAGATTTTAGCGTTCGGCTATTTCAGCGGCGGCTTCCAGGTAGGACAGTGCGCCACTCGAGGACGGATCATACGTCATGACTGTCTGCTGGTAGCTGGGAGCTTCGGAAATCCGCACGGACCGTGGAACCACAGCCGCGAGCACCTGGTCCGGGAAATGCTGGCGTACCTCTGCGGCCACCTGGGCAGCGAGGTTGGTGCGGCCGTCGTACATCGTCAGGAGGATGGTTGAAACAACGAGTTCCGCGTTGAGGTGCTTCTGGATCATCTCGATGTTCTTGAGGAGCTGGCTCAGGCCCTCCAGCGCGTAGTATTCGCACTGGATGGGGATAAGAACCTCGCTGGCGGCGCAAAAGGCGTTGACCGTCAGCAGGCCCAGGCTGGGCGGGCAGTCAATGAACACGTAGTCCAGGCGTTCTTCACCGTTCTTCTCGCGGGTCTTCGCGTAGACATCGATGGCACGCCGCAACCGCTGTTCGCGGGCAACAAGCGAAACCAGTTCAATCTCGGCACCCGCAAGATGGATGGTGGCCGGGGCACAGATGAGCTTTCCAATGTCCGGGCACGGGGCAACCACATCCGCCAGCGGGACGTCATTGATCAGGACGTCATAGATGCTGTCCACGTCGGCATGGTGCTCAATTCCCAGTGCGGTGGAAGCGTTGCCCTGGGGGTCGATATCAATGACCAGGACGTTCAGTCCGGCAGCCGCCAGGGCCGCGGCAATATTCACGGTGGTGGTGGTCTTGCCCACCCCGCCCTTCTGGTTGGAAACCGTGAAGATGCGGGTCTTGTCAGGACGCGGGAGCTGACGTCCCATCAGGCGCTCACGGCGCTTCGTCTCGTGGGCAAGCTCGCGGGCGATGGGACTTGAATCATCGATGGCGTCAATGACGTTCGAACGACCTGAAGTGGTTGTTTCACGTGAAACCGCACTGCCGGCGGACGCGGCACCAACCGTTTTAGGGTGATTACCACCTCTTCCGGGTGCCATTGCTATACCGGCAAGCCCGGACCCAGCGACAGAACGTGCCGACCCCAAGGACACAAACGGCGGGATCCGTTGTGCGGAGGCTTCACTACTGGTCACTGGGGCACACTCACTCTCGTTCAGCCAATTTTGCTGCCGTTGTCTAGCCTAACTGCTCCGACCCGCTGACAGCCGTCAGCGGGCCCGCATTAGGACTTCTTTTGGGGCTTGTTTACAACGATGCGGACCACCGTGGTGGGTTCCTCAAGGAGGTTGTCGCCCACCGTCAGCACGGAAGTCTCAATACCACCCAACTTGCGGATGGTCTTGGCAGCCTTCTCGATCTCCTCGCCGGCGCTGCGGCCCTTGATGGCCACCACTTCACCGTGGCCACCCAGCAGCGGGATGGTCAGGCCGGCGAGGTTGGTCAACGCCGATACCGCACGGGCTGTCACCACGTCAGCCTCCACCTGCCCCACGGCGAGCTCGGCGCGGGTGCGCATCACCGTGACGTTGTCCAGGCCCAGGTCATCAACCACTTCCTGGAGCCAGATCACGCGGCGCTCCAGGGGTTCAATGAGCGTGAGCTCAAGGTCGGGGCGCGCAATGGCAAGGCACAGGCCGGGCAGTCCGGCGCCGCTTCCGACGTCGGCAACGTGGCTTCCCTGGGCGATCTCGCTTTCGATGACGGCACAATTGAGCACGTGCCGGCTCCACAGCCGGGGAACCTCGCGCGGCCCGATCAGGCCCCGCTCGGTGCCGGACGTTGCGAGATGCTCCACGTAGCGCTTTGCCAGGTCCAGGCGGTCGCCGAAGATCTTCTCAGCAGCGCGAAGCTCTGCTGCCGTGATGTCAACCATGGTTATCGGGTCAGCATTCTCTAGTCTGCGGAAACAACAATGTGGCGTCCGGCGCCTTCGCCCTCGGACTCGCTGACCAGGCCGAGGTCGGCCACGGCGTCGTGCACGATCTTGCGTTCGTAGGCGCTCATCGGTTCCAGGGCGACGGACTTGCCGGTCTCCTTCACGGAAGCCGCTGCGTCTTCGGCGATCTTCTGCAGATGGCCGGTGCGTTCCTGCCGGTAGCCATTGATGTCCAGGACAAGCCGGGAGCGGTTTTCCGTGGCGGACAGGACCGCCAGCCGGGTGAGCTCCTGGAGGGCCTCGAGGACCTCGCCGTCCTCGCCGACAAGGCTCTCCAGCCCCTCGGCTTCCTCGTCGGCAACGATGGAAATGTACGTCCGGCCGTTGCGGACCTCGATGTCAATGTCGCCGTCGATGTCGGCGATGTCCCAGCAGTTCCTCAAGGTAGTCGGCAGCCACGTCCCCCTCCTCCTCGAGGCGGCTGACGGCAGAGACCTTGGCGGACGAAGCATCCTGGTTCACGGACTCGTCCTGATCTTCAATCTCTTCAGAAAGGGCGTGTTCGGTGCTCTCGGCTGACATTACTTCTTCTTCCTGTTCTTGCGCTGGGGCTGGACGCGCTGTCCCTTGGTCTCAAGTGCGGCGGCCGCGGCGGCGTCGGTTTCTTCATCCCGCTTGCCGGTGAGGACGGAAAGGGCGGGGAGGCCCTTGGCGGCACGGCGTTCGGCGAGGGCCTTGGCTGCGGGGGATCCCGGCGTCGGCATGCGGCGGATGACGAAGAACTGCTGGCCCATGGTCCACAGGTTGGTGGTGGTCCAGTAGATGAGCACACCGATGGGGAAGTTGATGCCGCCCACACCGAAGACGATGGGCAGGATGTAAAGCATCATCTTCTGCTGCCGCATGAACGGGCTGGCCATGGCCTCTTCGGACATGTTCTTGGCCATGATCTGCTTCTGGGTAATGAACTGCGAGGCCGTCATGGCCAGGATCATCACGATGGAAAGGATCCACACAGCAACCTGGTTGCCGCCACCCCCGCCATGCAGCAGGGAGGCAGACAGCGGAGCACCAAAAATGCTCGACGCGTCGAATTCCACAACCTGCTCATGGCTCATGGCACCAATGCCGGCGCCCTGGTCCTTTGCGGCGGAGATACCGGAGAGCACCTGGAACAGTGCAAAGAAGAACGGCATCTGGATCAGCATGGGCAGGCAGGCCGAGAACGGGTTGGTCCCATGCTTCTTGTACATGGCCATCTGTTCCTGGGCCATGGCCTGGCGGGACAGCTGGTCGGTCTTGCCCTTGTACTTGTCCTGGAGCTTCTTCAGGTCGGGCTGCAGCAGCTGCATGCCGCGCTGGGCCTTGATCTGCTTGACGAATACCGGGATCAGGGCGGCACGGATCACCAGCACGAGTCCGATGATGGACAAAGTCCAGGTCCAGCCGTTCGCAGCAGGCATCCCGATGGCGCTCAAGCCATCGTGGAATCCGATCATGATGATGGAAACCAGCCACTTGAACGGGGCCATGATTGTTCCAAAGAAGTCCATACTTATCCCTATTCGTCAGGCCGCACTGCGGCCTTCTTCATCAGTCCGAGCAACCAGGTACCTGTCCGGATTGTTCAGCACAACAATTGTGGGGGTCTGGCCTGCGGGCCATTCCCTGTGGCCGGCGGGGACGTGGTCCACTCCGCCGGCATTCCATGGATGGCAGTGGCCAAGGCGCCGGACCGCGAGCCAGCTCCCCTTGACGGCGCCATGGACAGTGACCGCTTCAAGGGCGTAGGCCGAGCAGGAAGGGAAGAATCGGCAGACCGGCCCGTACAAGGGAGAAACCACCTTGCGGTAGGCCATCAGCAGAAGAATGAGGACGTTGCGGGGCAGGTTCCAGAGGAACTTGCCGACGGCGGCAGGCACGTTGCGGAAACGGGCGACGACGGCGGTGGCGTTAGACACGCGTTGTCCCCTCCTGTGTTGTACCGGCCGAACCTGTCGCGGCAGCCCGTGGAGGGCGGCCAGCCAGCCGGTTCAGCGTGGATTCCAATGCAGCGTTGTAGTCCGACAGCAGCTGGTCCCAACTGGCGGACGCGGACGCCGGAAGCGCCCGCACCACAATAGCCAGTCCTGTACCGTGCTCTCGCAACGAGGCAGCAGCTGCTTCTCTCAGTCTCCTCTTAACGAGGTTCCTGACCACAGCGTTCCCTACACCCTTGGAAACAATGAACCCGATCCGGCTGGGTTCGTCGGCAGCAATGGCTGCCGCATATAACACTACGTTCCGGCGCCCATTGCGGACACCGGAACGTACGGTTGTTGAAAAATCGGTTGAGGTCCTCAAGCGGTTGCGGGCGGCCAGCACCTTAAACTCGCAAAGGGATGTCTACCGACAAGCCAGTTATCTAGGCCGACAGTTCGGTGCGGCCCTTGCCACGACGGGCCGCCAGGATGGCACGGCCGGCACGGGTACGCATACGAAGGCGGAAGCCGTGCTTCTTGGCTCGACGGCGGTTATTCGGCTGAAAAGTCCGCTTGCTCACGTTAGTTACTCCAGTGGATCAAAGGTGCGCCCACCCGATCAGTATGGGGAAGAACTGGCCGACGCTAAGTTTTGTATATGCACGCTTCCCCCGGCTGTCCGGACGCACTGCGCCTGGAGAGTTCAGATGGGGCCAAAAAGCGGACACAAAGGACTTCACAACGTTAGGGCAATCTGCAGGCCGGAGTCAAACCGGAAGGCGCCTTGGCGGCTGTCCCCAGCTGTGCCTAAGTATCCCCAACAGCCTGTGGATGAAGTGGCTCACAGGGGCGTTCCGGGAACCACAACAGTGTAATTATCCACAGCCGGATAGCCAGCTATCTTCTAGGCTTTTCATCCCCTAGAGTGTCCCAGTAGCCGATTATCCACGGACTGTGCATAACCCTGTGGATTAAGTGGGGCCAGCACCCTGGTTCCGGACTTGGGCTGCAGGCAATGCAGGCAAAGCAAGTTTTGAGGGAACCGATTGATGACAGTAGACGAAGCCAACCACGCCAATACTGTCGGAAGTTCCTGGCGCCGGGTTGTCAGCCTGCTGGAACAGGACCACCGCGTATCACCCCGCCAGAGGGGCTTTGTCATCCTTGCCCAGGCGCAGGGGCTCATCGGTTCCACCCTCCTGGTGGCCGTGCCCAATGAACTCACCCGGGAAGTGCTGCAGACCCAGGTCAAGGACGCCCTGGACGATGCCCTGCACAACGTCTTCTCCGAGGACATCCGCTGCGCCATCGACGTCGACACGGATCTGGTTCCCATCCATGAGGAGCCTGAGCCCGTCGTCGAGCCCGCCTACGCACCTGACCAGCTCATCGAGCAGAAGCCGCAGCCCATGCTGCCCAGCACGTCGCATGAATTCGGCCGGTTGAACCCCAAGTACGTCTTCGACACCTTCGTGATCGGTTCCTCGAACCGCTTTGCCCACGCAGCCGCCGTCGCTGTCGCCGAAGCTCCTGCCAAGGCGTACAACCCGCTCTTCATCTACGGTGACTCCGGACTGGGCAAGACCCACCTCCTGCACGCAATCGGCCACTACGCCCGGCGGCTCTACAGCGGGATCCGTGTCCGCTACGTCAACTCCGAAGAGTTCACCAACGACTTCATCAACTCCATCCGTGACGACGAGGGCGCCAGCTTCAAGACCACGTACCGGAACGTGGACGTGCTGCTCATCGACGACATCCAGTTCCTGGCGGGCAAGGACCGGACGCTGGAGGAGTTCTTCCACACATTCAACTCGCTCCACAACAACAACAAGCAGGTAGTCATCACCTCGGACCAGCCGCCCAAGCTGCTGGCAGGGTTCGAGGACCGCATGAAGTCCCGGTTCGAGTGGGGCCTGCTGACGGACATCCAGCCGCCGGAACTCGAAACCCGTATCGCCATCCTCCGCAAGAAGGCACTGAGCGAGGGATTGTCGGCACCGGATGATGCCCTGGAGTACATCGCTTCCAAGATTTCCAGCAATATCCGCGAGCTTGAAGGTGCCCTGATCCGGGTAACGGCCTTCGCAAGCCTGAACCGCCAGCCCGTGGACGTGGCACTTGCCGAAATGGTCCTGAAGGACCTGATTACCGACGACGGCGCGCAGGAGATCACGTCCGCCCAGATCCTCCAACAGACGGCGGACTACTTCAAGCTCAGCATGGAAGAACTGTGCAGCAAGTCCCGGACCCGGACGCTGGTCACCGCCCGGCAGATCGCCATGTACCTCTGCCGGGAGCTGACTGACATGTCGCTTCCCAAGATCGGGCAGGAACTTGGCGGCCGCGATCATACGACGGTCATCCACGCCGACCGGAAGATCCGCGAACTGATGGCCGAACGCCGTGTGATTTACAACCAGGTGACAGAGCTGACCAACCGGATCAAACAGCAACAGCGCGACTCCTGAATCCACACCGCCCCCGGCACTCCATACCTTATTAACAGGGGCATGTGGATAAGCCTGTGGATAGTTCAGGGGACAAGCGCGGTTAATGGGCTTAAAACCCTTAAGCCGTCTGTGGATCGTTAAAAACCGGCCTTCACGTTGTCCCCATCCACACCCTGTTTAAAACCCAGTTAACGCACAGTCCGTGAACAGGCCTTAACCGCGGAACGGTGGGGCAGGACAGGGTTATCCACAGTTTCCACAGCAGTTATTAACACTACGAATCCCAAAAAATTGAATTCCCTCAAACAACAAGATCGATCCGAACGCCCGCCGAGGGGCCTGCCGGCCCCAAAGCGGGCCGGGCTGTACACCGGGGGATGGGTTAATCGAGGATCTTCCGGCTAAGCTGTCAGCAGCGCTCCCATCCCTGGGTTTCTGCGTGGTTGCGAGCTCGACGAACCATGCACCAGCCAGGGTGCGCCCCACTTCTTCCGGAGTTTCCCTGCGAAATTCCCGGGTTTACCTGGCAGCAGCAATGAAAGGCGGCACCCTTCCGTGAAGTTCAGAGTCGATCGGGACGTCCTGGCAGAAGCCGTCACCTGGACAGCCCGCTCGTTGTCTCCGCGGCCGCCGGTGCCTGTCCTCTCCGGCCTGCTGTTGAAGGCTGAAGCGGGAACGGTCAGCCTCTCCAGCTTCGACTACGAGACCTCGGCACGGCTTGAAATCACGGCGGACATCAGGGATGAAGGAACCATCCTCGTGTCGGGCCGCCTGCTCGCCGACATCTGCCGCAGCCTGCCTTCCGCTCCGGTGGATGTCGAAACGGATGGCAACAAAGTCACGCTCACCTGCCGCCGAAGCAGCTTCCACCTGGCCACCATGCCCGAAGCCGAGTACCCCCCGCTGCCTGCCCTGCCGGCCATCAGTGGAACCGTTCCGGGCGACGCCTTTGCCCAGGCCGTTTCCCAGGTCATCATCGCTGCGAGCAAGGACGACACCCTCCCCATCCTCACCGGCGTGCGGATGGAGATCGAAGACGACCTGATAACGCTTCTGGCAACGGACCGGTACCGGCTCGCCATGCGCGAAGTACCGTGGAAGCCGGTTACCCCGGGCATCTCCACCAGTGCCCTGGTCAAGGCCAAGACCCTCAACGAGGTGGCCAAGACGCTGGGCAACAGCGGTGACATCAACCTGGCCCTGTCCGACGACGACAGCCGGCTTATCGGCTTCGAAAGCGGCGGCCGCACCACAACGTCACTGCTGGTGGACGGTGACTACCCGAAAATCCGTTCGCTGTTCCCGGAGTCCACGCCCATCCACGCCACCGTCCAGACGCAGGAACTGGTGGAGGCCGTCCGGCGCGTCTCGCTCGTGGCCGAACGCAACACCCCGGTCCGGCTTGCTTTCACCTCAGGCCTGCTGAACCTGGACGCCGGCACCGGTGAGGACGCCCAGGCCTCCGAGGAGCTGGAGGCCCAGCTTTCCGGTGACGACATCACGGTTGCCTTCAACCCGCATTACCTGATTGAAGGCCTCAGCGTCATCGAGACCAAGTTCGTCCGTTTCTCCTTCACCACGGCGCCCAAGCCGGCCATGATCACGGCCCAGGCAGACGCCGACGGCGAGGACCAGGATGACTACCGCTACCTGGTGATGCCGGTCCGCCTTCCCAACTAGTCCCCATCGGCTCCCAGCCTTCGCAAGCTCAGCCACGGAACCCTGGCGGCGTGGGCGCACGCAGTTGGGCTACCCATCCCCCACCAGCGCAGAAAAGAGAACCCGCATAATGCACATTGGACTGATTGGCCTTGGCAAAATGGGATTCAACATGCGCGAGCGGCTGCGCAAAAGTGGCGTGGAGGTCACCGGCTATGACCGGAACCCGGACGTCACTGATGCCGCCAGCGTCGATGACCTGATCGCTGCCGTCCCGGTGCCCAGGATTATTTGGGTGATGGTGCCGTCGGGGGCCACCACGGACGCGGTAATCAGCGAACTCAGTGAAAAACTGGAACAGGGCGACCTGGTCATCGACGGCGGGAACTCCCGGTTCACCGAAGACCAGAAACACGGCGAACTGCTTGCCGCCAAGGGGATCCGCTTTGCGGACTGCGGCGTCTCGGGCGGAGTCTGGGGCCTGCAGAACGGCTATGGACTGATGGCCGGCGGTGACGCCGCCGACATCGAACGCGCACTGCCCGTCTTTGACGCCCTGCGCCCCGAGGGCGAACGGGCGGACAGTTTCGTCCACGTGGGCGGCATCGGTGCCGGCCATTACGCCAAGATGGTCCACAACGGAATCGAGTACGGCCTGATGCAGGCATATGCCGAAGGCTACGAACTACTCGCGGCCAAGGACATCGTCACCGACCTGCCCGGCACCTTCCGGGCATGGCAGAAGGGAACGGTGGTCCGCTCGTGGCTGCTGGACCTCATGGTCAAGGCACTTGACGAGGACCCGGGACTGTCCTCGATCGACGACTACGTAGAGGACTCGGGCGAGGGCCGCTGGACCGTGGAAGAGGCCATTGCCAACGCAGTGCCCGCTCCGGCCATCACCGCCGCGCTGTTCGCCCGGTTCGCATCGCGCGAAGACACCTCTCCTGCCATGAAGATGGTTTCCGCGCTCCGCCACCAGTTTGGCGGCCACGCAACCCGTCCCGCCAAGTAGCACCCACCGGGAACCAGCAGCGTTCCCAGAATTGCCGAAAACCGCGTGTACCTGGAACACCTTTCACTGACCGACTTCCGCAGTTACGCCCAGGTTGACCTTGCCCTGGGCCCGGGCGTCACCGTCCTGGTGGGATACAACGGCATCGGCAAGACCAACCTCATGGAGGCCATCGGCTACCTGGCCACGCTCAGCTCGCACCGGGTGGGTTCCGATGCGCCGCTGCTGCGGTTCGGCACGGAGCGTGCCCTGGTGCGTGCCCGGCTGGTCCGCGGAACCCAGGTCACGGTCCTCGAGCTGGAAATCAATGCCGGCCGCGCCAACCGTGGCCGCATCAACCGCAGCAACCCGGTCCGTGCCCGCGATCTTCTCGGCATCTGCCAGACCGTCCTGTTCGCGCCGGAAGACCTGGCATTGGTCAAGGGCGATCCGTCCAACCGCCGCCGCTTCCTTGATGAGCTGCTGGCCAGCCTTATTCCGCATCATGCCGCCACCCGCAGTGACTACGACCGTGTCCTGAAACAGCGCAATGCCCTGCTGAAATCGGCCCGCGCCGGAAAATTCACCGCAGCGCATGAATCCACCCTCGACGTATGGGACCAGCACATGGCCCGCGCCGGCGCGGAACTGTTGCACGCCCGGCTGGAGCTGGTGGAACGGCTCCGCCCGCACCTGGCCCGCGCCTATGCTGAGCTCACGGACGCCACCAAGCCCGCCGACGCCACCTACCGTTCAACGCTCCAGAACCAAATGGACGACGACGGCGTCCCGGCCGGCGGCGTGCAGCGCGCCGCTGCCGGGGGTACTTCGGACGGGCAGGATGACCTGCGACTTCTCTCGGTGGAACAACTCACGGAACGGTATGTCCAGGCCTTTGCGGAGTCGCGGAAGAAGGAACTGGAACGGGGCATATCGCTGGTCGGGCCGCACCGTGACGAACTGGAGCTGATGCTGGGCCAGGCGCCGGCCAAGGGGTATGCCTCGCATGGGGAAACATGGTCCATGTGCCTGTCGCTCCGGCTGGCCTCGTACTACGTGATGCTGGACGATGCCCGGACCGGAGGCTCGGCGCCCATCCTCATCCTGGACGATGTGTTTGCCGAACTTGATGTCCAGCGGCGGCGTAAACTGGCGGCAATAGTCTCCGGCGCGGAACAGGTCCTGGTGACCGCCGCCGTCGACGCCGATATTCCGGAAGAGCTGTCCGGGCGGCGGGTGAAGGTCATCCCGGGAGGTATCGATGAGCACTGAGCAGGGCGGCGGGCCGCAGCCCGGCCGCGAGCCTGACAACATCGATGCCCCGCAGGCTGCGCTGAACCGGATGCGCGAAGCCGCGGCCGCGCGCGGTGAAGTCCGCCGCAGGGTGGCCCGGCCTGGTTCGCAGAAGGCCAAGGGCGGTATCCGTGACACGCGCGGCTTCAGCCAGTTCCACTCCACGGGCCGCGACCCCCTGGGCCTGGGAAAAGTTGTTGGCCGGCTGGTGGCAGAGCGCGGCTGGACGTCACCGGTGGCCGTCGGGTCCGTCATGGCGGAGTGGGCCACACTGGTGGGGCCGGAAATCTCGGCCCACTGCACTCCCGAAAGCTTTACCGACACCACACTCCACGTGCGGTGTGATTCCACTGCCTGGGCCACGCAGCTGCGGCTTTTGAGCAGCAGCCTCCTCGATAAATTCCGCCGGGAACTGGGCGACGGCGTGGTGACCAGCATCCAGGTACTCGGCCCCTCGGCACCCAGCTGGCGCAAGGGTGGACGCAGCGTCAACGGCCGTGGGCCGCGGGACACGTACGGATAGCCGGCACCCAGCTCTTGAAACTGCGCCCGAGGGCGTGTAGGGCGCTGTAAGGACCGCAGCGTGTATAGGCACCCGGAGGGCGTACCGCGGGGCCGCCCTAGGCGGGACCCAGAGCCTCGGAGGGCCATGTTCACTGGCGGCGAAGGCCCTCCGAATGCAGGGATCTGGACCTGTTCGCGGTAGAATCGATGCAGATAACTGGGCGCGGATGAAACGTTGACACCAGTCCGTTCTCCGCGCGCTATCCGCGTGCGGAGCGTGGAGCACCAACCGTCAACAAGTCACCGGCGCCATAAGTTTGTGCCTGTTGGCGGGTGGCTTTTCCCTGGGAAAAGAAACCGGCCGGCCATCATCGAGAACAGAGGAGTCGCAGCGCCTGTGGCTAACGACAATACAGATATTCTGGCAGCAGATACAGCAGTCGAGGATGGCCGCACCCCTGATACCCCGGCTGCGCCCAGCACCCAAAGGGAATACGGCGCCAGCGATATCACTGTGCTTGAAGGCCTCGAAGCTGTCCGCAAGCGTCCCGGCATGTACATCGGCTCCACAGGGCCCCGCGGCCTGCACCACCTGGTCTATGAAGTGGTGGACAACTCAGTGGATGAGGCGCTGGCCGGCTACTGCAGCCATATCGAGGTGGTCCTTCAGGCCGACGGCGGCGTGAAGGTGGTGGACGACGGCCGCGGCATTCCCGTGGACATGCACCCCACTGAACATAAGCCCACCGTCGAGGTGGTCATGACCATCCTGCACGCCGGCGGCAAGTTCGGCGGCGGCGGTTATGCCGTCTCCGGTGGCCTGCACGGTGTCGGCATTTCCGTGGTCAACGCCCTCTCCAGCCGCGTGGACACCGAAGTGCGGCGCCAGGGGCACGTATGGCGGATGTCGTTTGCCGACGGCGGCAAGCCCCAGGGCAGCCTGGTGAAGGGCGAGGAGACGGACGCCACCGGCACCACCCAGACCTTCTACCCCGATCCTGCGATCTTTGAATCCACCGAGTTCGATTTCGAGACGCTCCGCGCCCGTTTCCAGCAGATGGCCTTCCTGAACAAGGGCCTGCGTATCACCTTGACGGACGAGCGCACGGCAGCCGACGACTCGGACGGCGACCTGGACCTCGACGACCTCAGCACCGAGGGCGAGGTCAGCGCAGAGCACCGCACAGTGGTGTACCAGTACGACGAAGGCCTGCTGGACTACGTCAAGCACCTGAACTCGGGCAAGAAGGTGGAGGTTGTCCACGAAGACGTCATCGCCTTCGAAACCGAGGATACGGAACGCCGCATCGCCCTGGAAATGGCCATGCAGTGGACCAGCGCGTACTCCGAGAGCGTGCACACCTACGCCAACACCATCAACACCCACGAGGGCGGCACCCACGAAGAAGGTTTCCGCGCTGCCCTGACATCCCTCATCAACCGGTACGCCCGGGAGAAGGGCATCATCAAGGAGAAGGAAGACAACCTCACGGGTGACGACATCCGTGAGGGCCTCACCGCCGTCATCTCCGTCAAACTGGCTGAACCCCAGTTCGAAGGCCAGACCAAAACCAAGCTGGGCAACTCCGAGGTCAAGGGCTTCGTCCAGCGCGTTGTCACCGACGGCCTGGGCGACTGGCTGGAGCGCAACCCAGGCCCCGCCCGCGACGTCATCCGCAAGGCGATCTCCGCCGCCCAGGCAAGGATGGCAGCGCGCAAGGCCCGGGACAACGCCCGGCGCAAGAGCCCGCTGGAGTCCTTTGGCATGCCTGGCAAGCTTTCCGACTGCTCCTCCAAGGATCCGGAAAAGTGCGAGGTCTATATCGTGGAGGGTGACTCCGCCGGTGGTTCCGCCAAGCGCGGCCGCAACCCCGAGACACAGGCCATCCTGCCGCTGCGCGGCAAGATCCTGAACGTGGAACGCGCGCGCCTGGACAAAGCCCTGGGCAACGCGGAGGTCCAGTCCATGATCACCGCCTTCGGAACCGGCATCGGTGAGGACTTCGACCTCGCCAAGCTGCGGTACCACAAGATTGTGCTCATGGCAGATGCCGACGTGGATGGCCAGCACATCACCACCCTGCTGATGACCCTGCTGTTCCGCTACATGCGTCCCCTGATCGAGAACGGCTACGTGTACCTGGCGCAGCCGCCGCTGTACCGGATCAAATGGTCCAACGCGCCGCATGACTACGTCTACAGCGACCGCGAACGCGACGCCAAGCTGGTGGCGGGACAGGCCGCCGGTCGCCGCATCCCCAAGGATAACGGCATCCAGCGCTACAAGGGCCTGGGCGAGATGGACTACACCGAGCTGTGGGACACCACCATGGATCCCGACCACCGCACGCTGCTGCAGGTGACCATGGACGATGCCCTTGCCGCCGACCAGATCTTCTCCGTCCTCATGGGCGAGGACGTGGAATCACGCCGCAACTTCATCCAGCAGAACGCCAAGGACGTCAGGTTCCTGGACATCTAAGGACCCGCTCCAAAGTATTCGGAACCAGACATATACCTGAAACGGAAAATAAAGAATGAGCGACGAAACCCCCGAGATTCCCGCCCCCGAGGCCGGGACTCCGGACACCGTTCTTGAAGGCGACGTGCTGATCGACCGTGTGGAACAGGTGGACCTGCAGACCGAAATGCAGCGTTCCTACCTGGACTACGCCATGGCCGTCATCGTGGGCCGTGCCCTTCCGGACGTCCGCGACGGCCTCAAGCCCGTGCACCGCCGAGTCCTGTACGCGATGTTCGACGGCGGCTACCGCCCCGACCGGTCCTTCAACAAGTGCGCCCGCGTGGTGGGCGAGGTCATGGGCCAGTACCACCCGCATGGCGACACCGCCATCTACGACGCCCTGGTCCGCCTCATCCAGGACTGGACCATGCGCTACCCGCTGGCCCTTGGCCAGGGCAACTTCGGTTCGCCCGGCAACGACGGCGCAGCGGCACCCCGGTACACCGAAACCAAGATGGCACCGCTCGCCATGGAAATGGTCCGGGATATCGACGAGGAAACCGTCGACTTCCAGGACAACTACGACGGCAAGAACCAGGAACCCACCATCCTGCCGGCAAGGTTCCCCAACCTGCTGGTGAATGGCTCCTCGGGCATTGCCGTTGGCATGGCCACCAACATCCCGCCGCACAACCTCCGGGAAGTTGCCGACGGCGTGCAGTGGTACCTGGCCAACCCCGGCGCCACCCGGGAAGAACTGCTCGAGGAACTGCTGGTGCGGGTCAAGGGCCCCGACTTCCCAACCGGCGCCACCATCCTGGGCCACAAGGGCATCGAGGACGCCTACCGGACCGGCCGCGGTTCGGTCACCATGCGCGCAGTGGTTGCGGTTGAGGAACTGCAGGGCCGCACCTGCCTGGTGGTCACGGAGCTCCCGTACCAGGCCAACCCTGACAACCTGGCCATCAAGATCGCCGAACTGGTCAAGGACGGCAAGATCTCAGGCATCGCCGACCTCCGGGACGAAACCTCCGGCCGCACCGGCCAGCGCCTGGTGATCGTCCTCAAGCGCGATGCAGTGCCCAAGGTGGTGCTCAACAACCTTTACAAACACACAGAGCTGCAGAGCAACTTCTCCGCCAACATGCTCGCCATCGTGGACGGCGTTCCGCGGACACTCAGCCTCGATGCGTTCATCCGGCACTGGGTAACCCACCAAATGGACGTCATTGCGCGCCGTACCCGTTACCGCCTGCGCAAGGCGGAAGAGGAAGCCCACATCCTCCGTGCCCTCCTTAAGGCACTGGACATGCTGGACGAGGTCATTGCCCTGATCCGTGCCTCCAACACCACCGAAGCCGCACGCGACGGATTGATGGAACTGCTGGATATCGACGAGCTGCAGGCCCGGGCCATCCTGGACATGCAGCTGCGGCGCCTGGCCGCCCTGGAACGCCAAAAGATCCAGGACCGGCACGCCGAACTTGAAGCCCTGATCGAGGAGTACAACGCGATCCTGGGCTCCGAGCAGCGCCAGCGCGAGATCATCAGCGTCGAACTGGGCGAAATCGTTGACAAGCACGGTGACGACCGCCGGACCAAGATCCTGATGGGCTTTGATGGCGACATGTCCATGGAGGACCTCATCCCCGAAGAGGAGATGGTGGTCACCATCACCCGCGGCGGCTACGTCAAGCGCACCCGCAGCGACAACTACCGGTCGCAGCAGCGCGGCGGCAAGGGCATCAAGGGTGCCCAGCTTCGGGGTGACGATGTAGTGGAACACTTCTTCGTGACCACCACCCACCACTGGCTGTTGTTCTTCACCAACCTGGGCCGGGTCTACCGTGCCAAGGCATACGAGTTGATGGAAGCGGGCCGGGATGCCAAGGGCCAGCACGTGGCCAACCTGCTGGCATTCCAGCCGGATGAGCACATTGCCCAGGTCCTTGACCTGAAGGACTACCAGCAGGCGCCGTACCTGGTCCTGGCCACCAAGAGGGGCCTGGTGAAGAAGACCAGGCTGGAGGACTATGACACCAACCGTTCCGCAGGCGTAATCGCCATCAACCTGCGCGACGGCGATGAACTGGTCTCCGCCCAGCTTGTGTCGGAAACCGACGACCTCTTCCTGGTGTCCCGCAAGGGCCAGTCCATCCGCTTCACCGCTACGGACGACGCGCTGCGCCCCATGGGACGTGCCACCTCGGGTGTGACCGGCATGAAGTTCCGTGAGGACGATGAACTCCTGGCTGCCGACGTGGTCACCGACGGCTCATTCGTGTTCGTCGTAACTGAGGGCGGCTACGCCAAGCGTACGGCCGTGGAGGAATACCGCCTCCAGGGCCGCGGCGGCCTGGGCATCAAGGTGGGCAAGTACCAGGAAGAGCGCGGGCACCTCGTGGGGGCGCTCATTGTCCAGGAGGAGGATGAAGTCCTGGTGGTCATGGAGGGCGGCAAGGTTGTCCGCTCCTCCGTTGCCGGTGTCCCGGCCAAGGGCCGTGACACCATGGGCGTCATCTTCGCCAAGCCGGACAAGAACGACCGGATCATTGAGGTGGCACGCAACAGCGAACGCGGTCTTGAGGACGAGGAATCCTCGGGGGATGACGTAACGTTGGCTGAAGATGGCGGGACCGCTGGGGAATCCGCCGAGCCAGCAGTGGCAGAAGAATCACCGGCCGTTGAGTCAGAGGACGCCTCGGGCGACGCTGAGCCGAACGAAGACAACACGGAGGTAACGAGTGAGTAATTCCGACTCATTTCCCAAGCCGAACAGTACTGTTCCCGACGGGAACCGGCCTGCAGGGGCTCCCCGCGTGAACGCCCCCGTACGTCCGCAGCAGCGGCCGGCAGCCCCTGCCGGCGCTCCCGGCCAGCGACCTGCTGTCCCGGGCCAGCGGCCGCAGCAGGGAGACCGTCCCGCGCAGCCCGGCCAGCGCCCCTTCCAGGGCCCTCAGGGGCAGCGCCCGGCACCGGCGGGGCAGCGTCCCGCCCAAGGGGCCCCGGGCCAGGGGACGCCCGGCCTGGTCAAGCCGGCGCCGAAGGCCAAGGTCCGCCGGGCCCGTCTTCTGATCAGCAAGGTGGACCCGTGGTCCGTCCTGAAGATGGCGTTCCTGCTCTCCGTGGCACTGGGAATCGTTACCGTGGTGGCCGCCATTGTCCTCTGGACTGTTCTGGACCTGACCGGGATCTTCGACCAGGTGGACAGCCTGCTCGGTACGCTCGCAGGTTCTGAAAGCGGCGGCTTCGAACTGAAGAAGGTGGCCTCACTGGGACAGGTCGCCTCGTTCGCCACCATCATTGCCGTGGTCAACGTCGTCCTGTTGACGGCGCTGTCCATGCTGTCAGCTGTCCTCTACAACATTTCTGCCACCCTGGTGGGCGGCATTGGCGTTACCCTCACCGACGACTAGGAAGCCATTTCCGCCGGCCCAAAACCGGCGGAAAGGCCCGATTTGAGATCGGGCCGGGGTGTGCTGTAAAGTCATGTCTCGGCCCGATGAGGGATCGGGGCGTATAGCTCAGGCGGTTAGAGCGCTTCGCTGATAACGAAGAGGTCCCAGGTTCAAGTCCTGGTACGCCCACGGAACCTGTGCAGGTTTCAAACAAGGGTCAGGGATGGATTCATCCATTACCTGGCTGGAACGGGGAGCATGTGAAGAAGTTGCTTGTACTGGCAGCGGCAATCGCAGGCATCCTGGTCTACCGGAAAGCACAGGAATCCGAAGCCCGGAAAACAGTCTGGAGCAAGTCAACCGATACGGTGGACTAGCCCGGGAGCCCGCACCGGGAGCCTGTCAGGGGCTCCACGGTTCTAGGGTATGATTGACGGGTTGCTTCTTATGGGGGCATGGCGCAATTGGTAGCGCACCTGCTTTGCAAGCAGGGGGTTCGGGGTTCGAGTCCCCGTGCCTCCACCATAAGGAAGTCCCGGTCAGCGGAAACGCTGGCCGGGACTTTTCGCTTTCCATCTCTGTCAGGGACGAGCTTCAGGGGGTTGCCGTGAATCTGATCATCGCGGCCCTCGGCGTTCTCGGCGTCGCCTCATCGGGCCCCCTGATAGCGGCCACACTTGGCGCAACCAGCGTCAGCGCCCTGGCCATTGCCTTTTGGCGGAACGCCATCGGAGCGGCCGTCATGGCCACGCCCACCCTGGTCCGGGAGCCCCGCCAGTTCGGCAGGATTTCCCGCCGCGAGTTCGGCTGGTCGTCCCTGGCCGCGGTCGCCCTCGCACTGCACTTTGCCTGCTTCATCACTTCCCTGCAGCTCACCTCCGTAGCCGCCGCAACAGCCCTGGTCTGCCTGCAGTCGGCCTGGATTGCGGTCTTCCAGCTCTTCCGCGGCACCCGGCACCGCTGGCAGGTCCTGGCCGGTCTGGGCATCGCCTTCGGCGGGGTCGTTGCCATCACCGGCTTCGACCTCGGAACCTCACCGCAGGCACTCACGGGAGACCTGCTGGCGGTGGCCGGTGGCGCACTGGCAGGCCTCTACACCCTGGCCGGGGGCAAGGCGCGGCAAAGCATGACCACCGGAACCTACACCACGCTTTGCTACGGGATGTGCGCCGCCCTCGTGGCAGTACTGGCGCTGTTCGCCGGCCAACCCCTGGCCGGGTTCGAGCCCGCAGGCTGGCTGGGAATCGCAGCCATCACCGTCTGTGCGCAGCTGGTGGGCCACACCGCATTCAACCACCTGCTGGCCACCATGAGCCCGCTCATCGTCTCCATGATCATCCTCCTGGAGATCCCCGGCGCAGCGCTGCTGGCTGCCGTGTTCCTGCACGAGACCCTGCCGGCCGGCACGTACGCCGGACTCGGCCTGATCCTGGCTGGACTCGCCGTCGTGGTCCTGGGCCAGAGGGCCGCAATGGCAACGCGGCGCGGAACGGCCCCGCCGCCGGACCGGCTCGCGGAGTTGGGGACGGACTGAGCTACTGCCCGCCGCGGCGCACGGGCTGGGCTGTGTTGACCGTGTGGATGGCCCGGAGGAGCTTGGCCGGGAAATATACCGAGAAGAAGACCACCATGGGGGCCTTCAACGCCATCTTCCTGACATTGTGGGCTTTATAGGTCCGGTCAAAACGGGTGACGTAGTAGCGGTAGTCGCGCGGGGAATCCTCCAGCCGGCGTGCCGACATCCCGGACACCATTTGCGGCCAGTACCGCACCGGAAGCTCATGATCGGCCAGGTGCAGGGACAAATCGATGTCCTCGTGCATTTCGTCCTTTTCATCGCGGCAGGTCTCGGAGCGGATGGTCTCCCAGGCACTGGCCCGCAGGGCCATATTGGAGCCGAACAGGAAATGGTACTGGTGCTTGGCCAGCTTGAGCATCAGCTGGCGCATTTTATCGTCGGCCTTGAGCCCAAAGCGGCGCATCGGCATGTCGTAGTACACCACAGGGCCCGTGGCAGCCTGGACGGACCAGTCAGCAAAAGCCTTCTGGACCTGCTCAACCCAGTCCGGCTCCACGATGGAGTCCGCGTCAATGCGACCCAGGATGTCCCCGGTGGCGCTGTCCAGACCGAAGTTCCGGGTGGGGATCAGTCCCTGCTCCCGGTCCTGGCTCAGCAGGACGATGGGACTTTCCGGGTACTCAAGCTGCATCTGGCGGACAATGTCGGCAGTGCGGTCTTTGGAAAGGTTGTCCACCACGATGATCTCGTGGGCGGGAACGGACTGGTAGATGGCAGCGATGAGGCACTGCCTGATCACGCTTTCCTCGTTGTATGCCGGGATGACGATGGACACGCGGAGCTGTTCGGCTGCGTCGTTCAAGGCATCCCCAGAGGGTCGATTGGCTGGCATCACTACAAATCTAGCACCAGGGCCACCGCCTGCCTTATGCGGTGGCCGCGCTTCTGCGGCGACTCCGGAGTCTGTGGAGGGCAGTCAGCAAAATCGGCGGGAGGAACGGCTCTGGTACGCAAAAGGGGCCCCGCGGTGAAACGGAGCCCCTTGGTGCGCTGCGGGAAAACTAGGCCTGGCTGCTGCCCTTGTCAGTCTCCGTGGCCGGCTTTGCGTCATCGGCTGTGCTCTTGGCAGCCTCCGAGGTGTCGGCGGCCACGTGCTTGGCCTTGTCAGCGGCGTCTGCGGACTTTTCAGTGGCCGTATCCGCTGCCTCACCTGCCTTCTCCGCTGCGGCGGCTGAGGCAGATCCGGCAGCAGAGGCAGCGCCGCCGGCAGCGTTTGCCGTGCTTTCCTTGACATCACTGACAGTGGTGGCGGGCACCGGGGCAGGAGTCGGCGTGACCGGTGAAGGAGTCTTCCAGGGGTCCTCCACAGGCTTGGATGCCTTCCACGCGGCGACACCGGCGGCAACGGCAGCAGCAACCACTCCGAAGACCAGCCAGCCGCGCTTCTTGGGCTTTTCGGGCTGGGCCAGCTGGAGTTCAGCGGCACGGCCGGCACCTGCTGCGGCTGCCTTCAGCTGTGCACCGGTTGCCTGGGCCTGTTCCTGGAGGGCGTGGATGATTCCCACATCGCCCAGCTTCTGTGCGACGGCATCCACCCGTGCCGGGGTGTTTTCCAGGGTGCGGTGGACTGCACCGGATGCCACGCCGATCTGGTCCGAAAGCTTGGGCAGGTATTCCACCACCACCCGGTCGCGCGCATTCAGGACAACGGGCGTGGCTTTGTCCAAAGCCTCGTGGAGCCTGGGTGACGCGCCTTCGACGACGTCATTGATCTTGGGGGCCAGCTGGGCCAGACCGTCCTGGATCCGGGGAGTCACGGTGGCAACACCGTCGGCCAGGGAGTGCGCGGCCGTCTTCAGGCCTTCCTGGATCTTGGGAGAAGCGGTATCCAGGCCGTGCTGGAGACGGGGAACAGCCCAGTCCACTGCAGCTTCCACCCGCGGCGCCGCCCAATCCTTGGCATTTTCCACCGCACTGGTGACCGACTGCTCAAGGTCACGGGTAATACGATCCGATTTCTTCACAACTACCTCCCGATTAATGTGACGGTTCTGTCGCTAGCCTACGTGCCCAGATCACCCCGGGCTATTCACTCTGCGGATTTTAGGGGGATTTCACCCAGCGCGGAACTGCCCCCGCAGCCGTGGCCGCAAATAACCGACATGGGAGAATGGGGCCTATGACTGCCATCGCAACTGCAAAAGCAACCATCCATACCAGCCTCGGCGACATCGTGGTTAACCTCTTCGGCAACCACGCGCCCAAGACTGTCAAGAACTTCGTTGGCCTTGCCACGGGTGAACAGGCATGGACCCACCCGGAAACCGGCGAGGACAAGGCCGGCACCCCGCTTTACAACGGAACCATCTTCCACCGCATCATCAAGGACTTCATGATCCAGGCGGGCGACCCCCTGGGCCGTGGAACCGGTGGCCCCGGCTACCGCTTCGACGACGAAATCCACCCGGAGCTGAGCTTCAACCAGCCCTACAAGCTCGCCATGGCCAACGCGGGAATCCAGATGGGCAAGGGCACCAACGGTTCACAGTTCTTCATCACCACCATTCCCACTGACTGGCTCCAGGGCAAGCACACCATCTTCGGTGAAGTGGCTGACGAGGAATCCAGGAAGGTCGTCGACGCCATTGAGGGTGTCCGCACCGGCATGGGCGACCGCCCGGTTGAAGACGTCACCATCAACAGCATCGACATCGAGCAGCTGTAACACCCCAGCATGAGTTACGGAATTCCGTCGGCCGAGCCGTCCGCCCAGGTCCCGGTCTGTCCCCGGCACCCGGACCGGCCGTCCTACGTGCGCTGCCAGCGCTGCGGGCGCCCGGCATGCCCTGACTGCCAGCGGGCGGCCGCCGTCGGATTCCAATGCGTTGACTGCGTCAACGAAACAGGACGTTCGACGCCGGAAGTGCGGACCGTCTATGGCGGCGCCGTTGCCACCGGCAAGCCATTGGCGACGTTCGGCATCATCGCGGCCTGCGTTGTTGTTTACGCACTGCAGATGCTCATCCCGGGCGACTTCGTATACAAGCAGTTCGCCTATAACAACATTTTTGTTGCCCCGCAGTACGGTGCTTTCGAGCCTTGGCGGATGCTGACATCAGCCTTCCTCCATTCCCCGGATTCGCTGCTGCACATCCTCCTTAACATGTATACGCTCTGGATTTTCGGCCAGGCCCTCGAACCCGTTCTGGGCCGCGTCCGGTTCCTGGCGCTGTACCTGATTTCAGCGGTTGGTGGTTCAGTCGGCTACCTGCTGCTCAATCCCGTGTTGGTGCCCGGCCAAGGGCTCGTGGGGCTGGTAGGTGCTTCCGGAGCCATCTTCGGCCTTTTCGGCGCCATGCTGTTGGTTCAACGGCAGCGCGGCGGCGACACCCGCCAGCTGTGGGTCCTGATTGCCATTAACGGCGTCATTGGCTTCCTGATCCCCCACATCGCCTGGCAGGCCCACCTGGGCGGCCTCATTACGGGCGGACTGTGTGCGGCCGTCCTCGCCTACACTCCGCGCGGACGCCGCCAGGGTGTCATCCAGGCCTTGGGGCTGGCGGCCGTGCTGGCCCTGCTCATCGCTGTGAGCTGGGTGCGGGTAACTCTCTAGGATCCCGCCCAAACCGCAACGGCACTCTGCCCCCGCCACCAATGGTGTCGGGGGCAGAGTTGTTTTCCACAGGGCTTATCCACAATGTTGGTAACTTACACAGCTGTAGTTCATATGCGCGTCCTCCCGTTTATGGCCTGCGTCCGGGGATGGGCTGGAAGGCTGCGCCACTTTCTCCACATCTGTGGATAACCTGTGGGGATATTGCTGTGTGTAAGTGGATAAGCAGGGGATTCCACGGGATTTTGTGGACAACTACGCACCGGCAGCGTCATGTTGGCCCAGTGCACCACCCCGGAGGGGCGTTATCGACACCCTTATACACAGTGTTAATAACTGACAGAGGTGTAGTTTCCGCGTTGGAAAACCCGCGGGAGTAGGCGCAGCGCCCGGCGGCGGGAGGATTTCCACGGGCTTACCCACAGTTGTGGATAACTTGTGGGTATTGCGCTGTTGGTAAGTGGATAACATCCCCGGCGGGCCCTCCGCGTCCTGCCTATGATGGTTGCCTGCCAAGCCGTTCTATCGACAAGGACCCCCGTGAGCGTCACCGAGCATCTATACCTGGACAAACAGCACCCCGCTCTCTGGAAGTCAATCAGCGGCCTGGGCCTCAGGGTGCAGGAAGCAGCAGAGGAGGCTGGAATCGGGCGCGGCCTGCTGGAACTCCTCAACGTCCGGATCTCCCAGATCAACGGATGCGCCTACTGCCTGGACCTACACGTGCGGAAGGCGGGCGAGGCAGGGGAAACCCCGCAGCGGCTGGCAGTATTGCCCGCGTGGCGTGACACGGCCTTGTTCACCGGCAAGGAGCGGGCGGCCCTGGCGTTGGTGGAGAGCATCACTGAACTCCCGGACCAGCGGACGCAGGAGCATGCGGAGGCGGCCGCCCGCGAATGCCTCACGGCAGAGGAATTTTCGGCCGTGAGCTGGGTTGCGGTGACGATGAACGCGTTCAACCGGGTTTCCATTACCAGCCACCATCCCGTCAAGCGGGACCGCCTGTAGCCTCCCGGACCGCCTGTAGCCTCCCGGACCCCCGGACCCCCGGACCCCGCGGGTATCCACCGGGCACGTAGGGATTATCCACAGGTATTCCACACTGTTAATAACCGCATCTGCCCGGCAGACTTAGCCTTATCAGCACGGCCCCGGGGGCCGGCTGCCACATCTGGAGCTGCCAGGGGGGCTTTTCCACACTGTGGATAACTTTCCCAACAGTTGGGGATAACGGTGTGCCGCGGACCGGTTCTGCCCCGACCGGCCTCACACCTGCCAGACGCCGGAAGATCCCCGCCGATGGCTCGCCAGGAGGTGGGTGTCCACGATTCCCACCGCCTCCATCAGGGCGAACATGGTGGTGGGTCCCACGAAGGAAAAGCCGCGCTTCCTAAGTGCCTTGGACAAGGCAATGGACTCTGCAGACTGGGTGGGAATCTCCGCGGCAACCCGGGGCTCCGGGGTGCTGTCCGGCCGGAAGCCCCAGACAAAGTCCACCAGGCCGCCGTCGTTCCGAAGCTCCAGGGTGGCCTGTGCGTTCTTAACCGTGGCAAGGATCTTCAGCCTGTTTCTGATGATGCCCGGATCCTGCAACAGCCGCTCCACGTCCGCGTTGCTGAACAGGGCCACAGCCTCCGGATCGAAGCCGGCAAAGGCGGCGCGGAACGCGGGGCGTTTGCGCAGGATGGTGGCCCATGAAAGCCCGGCCTGGAAGCCCTCCAGGCAGATGCGTTCATACAGGCCCTGCTCGTCGGTGACGGGCATGCCCCATTCCTGGTCGTAGTAGTTCCGCATGAGCGGGTCCGTCGCGGCCCACGCCGGCCGCGCGAGGCCATCCTCGCCGATAACTACGCCGGCGGATTCGGGAGCCACGGCAGTCCTCCCCGGAACAGTCGCGGGACGCCGCTCAGGAGCGCCAGCGGGTAGTCATCAGGAAGCCGACGATGGCAATGCCAAAGCCGGCAACGATGTTCCACGACTGCCAGGCCTGCACAGGGAAGCGTCCCTCGCTGATGTAGAACGTGATGATCCAGAAGAGGCCAATAATCATGAGTCCAAACATGACCGGCTTGAACCAGACGGGATTGGGCTTGTAAGCCTGGGGGGAAGCCGGCTGGGCGGTGCTGGCGGTCTTCTTGCGAGGCTTTGACTCGGGCACTGGCTCTCCTTGGCGGGATGGGGCAAGACCGGCGCCCCGGGCTTGGTATCCTGCAAGAAGGAAATTTCCAGCGGTCTGCGCGATCTTGGTCAAATCTGGATTCTTACTAGCAGCCAATTCTAGCCGCAGTTGATGGGCAGCCGGTGCCCAGGGTAAACGCCCGGAGGAGAACGCGTGGTATTGCAGGAGAAGGCGGGGCCCGCCACTGCGCCCGCCCCCCGTCGTGCCCTGCTGCGCGGCACCATCCAGGTTCTGGGCGAGCTGTTGATAACCGCCGGCGTTATCCTCCTTCTCTTTGTGGCATGGCAGCTGTGGTGGACCAACGTCGAGTCCGATGCCAGGCAGAGCCAGGTCATCAAGGAATTCGCCCAGGACCTGGGCACTGCCGCCCCCGCTCCCGCACCAACTGCGCCCGCCGCGGCACCCGCCGCCGGTGAGGATTTTGGCAAGCCCGTGGTGGGTACCGCCCCCGGCCACGCGGGAACGATCGGCATCATGTACATCCCCCGGTTCGGCCCCGGCTACACCCGCCCCATTGTCGAGGGGACCAGCCAGGATGTCCTGGACACCCTGGGCCTTGGGCACTACGGCAACACGGCCATGCCCGGTGCGGTAGGCAACTTTGCGGTGGCTGGGCACCGCCAGACGCACGGTGCAGTGCTGGATAACATCCACACCCTGGTGCCCGGCGACAAGATCTACGTCCAGACCAAGGACGGTTATTACGTCTACGTCTTCCGGAACAACCAGATTGTGATGCCTTCGCGCACGGACGTCCTGGAACCGGTGCCCACCCAGCCCGGCGCCACGCCCACCGAAAGCTACCTCACCATGACCAGCTGCAACCCCCGCTTCGGGGCGGAAGAACGCATCATCGCCTACGCCCTCCTGGACAGCTGGCGTCCGGCTGCAGCGGGCCCGCCGGCCGAAATCGCGGCGCAGGTTGCGGCAGCCACCGGAAGGAACTGACTGTGTACGCCTGGATTTTCCGCCACCTGCCCGGACCGCTCTGGCTCCGGATCTTCATCTCGCTGGTTCTGATCTTCATTGCCCTGGTATTGATGGTCCAGTTCCTGTTTCCCTGGATGTCCCATTTCACCCAATTCACCGACTCGACGATTGGTTCCACAGACCAGCCATGACCACAACCAAGATCCTTGTAGTGGATAACTACGACAGCTTTGTCTACACCCTGGTGGGCTACCTCCAGGAGCTGGGCGCCGAGACCACAGTTGTCCGGAATGACGACGTGACGCTGGCGGAGGCGATTGAGCTTGCCAGCACCCGCGACGGCGTCCTCATCTCCCCGGGTCCGGGTAATCCTGCTGAAGCGGGCATCTGCATCGAGCTGATCAAGTGGTGTGGCGAAAACAGCGTCCCCATGTTCGGCGTATGCCTGGGCCACCAGGCACTGGCCGAGGCCTTCGGCGGCAAGGTGACGCACGCCCCGGAACTCATGCACGGCAAGACGTCCCAGGTGGAGCACATCGGCACCAGCGTTTTCGCCGGGCTCCCCTCCCCCATCACGGCCACCCGCTACCATTCCCTGGCCGCGGTCCGGGAGTCCATTCCTGACGTCCTGGAAGTCACCGCGCAGACCGCATCCGGCGTGGTCATGGGGCTGCAGCACCGGACCGCGCCGCTCTGCGGTGTGCAGTTCCATCCCGAATCGGTCCTTACCGAAGGCGGCTACCAGATGCTCGGCAACTGGCTGGAGTCCCTGGGCATGAAAGGCGCAGCCGCGCGGGCGGCGAAACTGAGCCCCCTCATCCAGCACTAGGCCGGCGCCCTCCACCAACCGAAAACAGGTCCAGGGAGGACGTCAGCCCTTCCTGGTGGGCTTCGGCGTGGGAGTGGGAGTGGGCGTCGGCGTCGCCGTTTCGGTCGGAGCCGGTGGGGGCGGAGCCTTGGCCACAACGATGCCGATGGTCTTTCCCTGGTCGACGGCGGCGTTGGCGGGGTCGCTCTGGTCCGTCACCTTGCCCGGCTCTACCTGGGAATTCTCCGCCTCCATCACCGACGGCACCAGGCCAAGCCCCTTCAGGGCCGCCTCGGCCTCATCACGGGCCAGGCCGCGCAGTTCGGGGACAACCACCTTGCCCGTGGAAACGATGAGTTCCACGCTGGTGCCGACGCCAACGCTTTGCCCGGGCGCCGGATTGGAGGTGATCACTATTCCTGCCGGAACGGTGGCGCTGTTGGCCGTGCTGGTTGACGGCGCGCCCACCAGTCCCACCTGCCGCAGGATATCCCGGGCGGCTGCCTCGGTCTTGCCGGGGATGCTGTCCGGGACCTTAACCGAACTGGGGCCCTCGGAGATGTTGAGGATGACCTCCGCCCCCGGCTCCAGTGACCCGCCCGCCGCGGGATCAGTCCCAATGGCGGTTCCCTTGGGCACTGTGTCATTCACCGCCCGCGCGATCCTGGGGCGCAGGCCGGCGTTGTACAGTGCCTGAAGCGCCGCGGTCTCCGTCATCGACGACACCGAGGGGATTGACACTTTGGGTGCAGCGGGGGCTGGGCGGTTGACCGTTTGGTAGAGCCACAGGCCACCGCCTGCCAGTACCAGCAGGGTGAAGATCACCAGGGTGGCGATCCACGCACGACGGCGGGACTTTTGCCGGGTGGTCCGCTCACGTTCCGGAGGGAAGCCAAGCGGGAGCGGCGCAGCCGACCCGTAATCGTCTGCCCTGTATCCGCCCGGCCTGTACCCGTCCATCTCCTGCTCATCCGCAAGTTCCAGCGGACCTGCTGCTCCGTCGTCATGGAGGGAGGGGGCTGCCAGGCGGCCGGTGGGCGCGTCATCAAGGAAGTTGGTCCCCGATGCGGCGAACGCCTCCGTTGGCGGGGACGCTTCGGGAACGTGGTCGTTGGGATCGGTGGGCGCCTCGGACACAGGCACGGCAGGGACAGGGACCCCGGCCTTTGCCGCCCTCAGGGCGCGCCGGAAGGCTGCGGCATCCTGGAACCTGTCGGCCCGGTTCTTTTGCAGGGCCTTGGCCAGTACGGTGTCCAGGGCCGGTGACACATCCGGATTCAGGCTGCTGGCGGGCTCCGGAATTTCCCGCACGTGCTGGTAAGCCACGGACACCGGGCTGTCCCCGACGAACGGAGGGCGCGAGGTCAGCATTTCGTAGAGCAGGCATGCGGCGGAATAAAGGTCACTGCGGGCGTCGACGGTTTCGCCCCGGGCCTGTTCCGGTGACAGGTACTGCGCTGTTCCCACCACTGCCTGGGTCTGGGTCATAGTGGCGGAGGAATCGGCAATCGCGCGGGCAATGCCGAAGTCCATCACCTTGACGGAATTGCTGCCCGGGCAATACATCACATTGGCGGGCTTGATGTCCCGGTGCACGATTCCGGCCTTGTGGCTGTATTCCAGGGCGCCCAGGACCCCCAGGCAGTACTCGATGGCCTGGTCGATGCTGACCTCATGGGCGCGGATCAGATCGCGCAGGGTCTTTCCCTCGACGTACTCCATCACGATATAGGGCACGCGGACGTCCTCGCCGGTGCCGTCGTGGACCAGGTGTTCACCGGTATCGAAGATGGCCACGATCGAGGGGTGGTTCAGGGCCGCCACCGCCTGTGCCTCACGCTTGAACCGTGCCTGGAACTGCGGGTCGCGGGCCATATCCGGCCTGAGCAGTTTGATGGCAACAGTCCTGCCCAGGCGGGTGTCGGTTCCCCGGTAGACATCCGCCATGCCGCCCCGGCCAATGAGGCTGCCCAGTTCGTAGCGGCCGCTCAGGACACGCCGGTTGTCCACCGGCAGGCTGTCCTCCCGGTGCAACGGTGTGCGTGGTGACTCATTCACTGGTGGTCCCGACGTTTACGGCGTGCAGGTCGCAGGCGTTCCGGGCGTCTGGCCGGCCGCACAGGTTGGCAGGGGCGAGAGGGGCGTGGGGCCCGCCACGGGTGAGGACGTGGTGGGAGCAGGCGTGGGTGCCGCCGTCGTGGGCGCGGGTGATGGAGCGGTCGCGTAGATGACGGTAATCAGCGAACCCTTGGGCACCACGCCGGTCGGATTGAGCTCCAGGACGGTGCCGGGGGCGGCCGTCCGGCTCTCCTGCGGCAGGACCGTCACCTGGAGTCCCAGGTTGGCAAGGGCAGTCTGGACCTGGCGGTAGTCCTTGCCGAGGTAGGCGGCCGGGATCACGTTGACCGTGTCCTGGGTGGGCTCGGAAGTAGGCGTCGGCGTCGGTGTGCTGCGCGTCTGCGTCGGCGTGGCTGACGCAGTGGTCCGCGTGGGCGTTGCCGACGACGGCGGCGCGCTGCTGGTGGTGATGCCGGATGTCGGGTTGCCGGAGGGCGAGAAGAGTCCCATTTGGTTCAGCAGGAAACCCACCAGCGCAAACAGGAGCAGCAGGATCAGGGCGACCAGGGGCCAGGTCCATGGACTGCGTCCCTTGCGCCGGGGCTCATCGGAGGGACCGTCGTCGTACGTTTCCTCCTCCTGGTCCCAGTTCCGCTCGGCAGCCAGCGCATCGGCCCGGGCCAGTGGCCCCTTGGGAACATCCCCGTCGGCGGAAGCGCCCGCGGCGCCCGCAGCCAGCCCGGCCGCGGCGCCCGCCGCGCCGGCACCCAGCACTGGAAGGGCTGATGTGGCAGCCGGAGTGGAGTCATGCTGGGCGCCAATGACTCCGGTGGGGGCAGTGGCAGTGTCAACGGGGGCCGTGATGGGCCCTGTGTCGGCGTCGAAAAGAAGCATGCCGGGAACGGCGGCGCGTGCTGCGCTGATGTCGCCGTTGCGGATGGCCTCCGCAGCCTCGGCCAGCTTGATGGCGTTGGCGGGACGGTCCTTGGGGTCCTTGGCCAGCATTGACATCAGGAGGGCCCGGACCGGGGCCGGCAAGGTCTCCGAAAGAGGCGGCGGAGCGTCGTTCACCTGGGCCAGGGCAATGGCGATCTGCGATTCGCCGGAGAAAGGACGGTGCCCGCTGAGGCACTCGTAGCCGATAACGCCGAGCGAGTAGATGTCCGAGGATCCCGTGGCGGTCTGGCCGGTCGCCTGCTCGGGTGCCAGGTACTGCGCCGTTCCCATGACCTGGCCGGTCTGCGTGAGGGGCACCTGGTCGGCGAGTCGGGCGATGCCGAAGTCCGTGACTTTGACCCGTCCGTCCGGGGTGATCAGGAGGTTGCCGGGCTTGACGTCGCGGTGGACCAGGCCCTGGGCGTGGGCGACGGCCAGGGCGCGGGCGGTCTGCGCAATGATGGACAGCGTGCGGTCCGGCGACAGCACTTGTTCGTGCTCGATGATGCTGCTCAGGGGCTGGCCCGGGACCAGTTCCATGACCAGGTAGGCCGAGCCTTCTTCTTCGCCGTAGTCAAAGACGTTGGCGATCCCCACATGGTTCAGCAGGGCAGTGTGGCGGGCCTCCGCACGGAAGCGCTGGAGGAATCCGGGGTCCCCCGTGTACTCCTCCTTCAGCACCTTGATGGCGACGATGCGGCCCAGGACGAGGTCTTTGGCTTTCCAGACTTCCCCCATGCCGCCGATCGCAATCCGCGTGGTCAGCTGGAATCTGCCGCCGAGGGTGATTCCGGTTGTAGGCCTCACTTATTCAACACCGCCTCAAAAATCTTCTTCGCGTTAGGACTGGTCAGCTGTGCGCCGGTGGTGATGTTCACGCCCTCCATGACGATCGTGACACTCACCTGCGGATTGTTTGCGGGCGCGAAGCCGGTGAACCAGGAGTTATTGGTTCCGTTCCCGAGCTCTGCGGTTCCTGTCTTGCCGGCCACCTGGACGCCGGGGACCGCTGCGCCCTTGGCAATGCCCTCGCTGACTGCGCTTGCCATCCACTCGGTGATCTGGCTGGCGATCTGCGGGGTGGTGGAGGTGCGCAGTTGCTGCGGCTGCGGTTCGTCGATGACACGAAGGTCCGGGGAGCGCAGGGTCTTGATGAGGTTGGGCTGCATCTGCTTGCCGCCGTTGGCGATGGCGGAGGTCATCATGTTGATCTGCAGCGGCGTGGCGCGGACATCCTTCTGTCCGATTGCCGACTGGGCAAGGCCGGGTGCGTCCAGGTTTCCGGGGAAACCATTGCCCAGCGCGTGGCCCAGCTTCAGCTGGCCGCCGACGTCCTCGCCGAAGCCGAACTTCTTGGCCTGGTCGGCGATGGCGTCGCGGCCAAGATCCAGGGCAATGCTGGCGAAGGGGGTATTGCAGGACTGCTGCAGCGCGAAGGCGAAGCTGGCGGTGTCCCTGGTGTAGCAGTTGCCGCCCGCGTAGTTGGGCAGTTTGTACTGGATGCCGTCAAAGGGCATCTCCGCCGGGTTGGGGAGGACACTGTCCTTGTTGTACTTGCCGGAGGCAAGCGCCGCCGCGGTGTCCACGAGCTTGAAGACCGATCCCGGTGCGAGCAGCTCGCCGGTGGGGCCGCTGACGTTCTGGTTCAGGTTGATGCCCGGAACCTTGACCAGCTCGTTCATGCCGGCGCGCTCCGCGGCAGCGTCCTGGGTGGCCACCACGTTGGGGTTGTAGGACGGCTTGGACACCATGGCCAGGATGGCGCCGGTCTTGGGGTTGGTCACCACAATCGAGCCGCGCTGTCCGTCCGGGATCAGGCTGTAGGCAAGCTTCTGGATCTGGGGGTCGATGGTGAGTTCCACGGACGCGCCCTTGGGCTGGTTGCCCAGGAAGAGCTGGCCCACCCGGTCAAGGAAGAGCTGGTCCGAGTTCCCGGCCAGTTCGGCGCCCATGGCCTGTTCCAGGCCGGTGGCGCCATAGTTCTTCGAGAAGTAGCCGGTGATTCCCGCATACAGTTCCGGCTGCGGGTAGGTGCGCTGGAACTTGCAGGTCTCCGAACCGGTTTCCACCGACTCGGCAACGGGGGTGCCCCCAACGATGATGGCGCCGCGGTCGTTGCAGTAGTTCTGCAGGATGGCACGCTGGTTCAGGGGGTTGGTCTTGAGGTCGTCGGCGCCCACCACCTGCACGTAGCTGATGGCCCCGAACAGCAGTGCAAACATGGCCACTGCGGCTACCCATGAATGCCGGATTGCCTGGTTCATGCCTGCTTCACCGCCTCGGTTGGAGTGTCAATGCCTGTTGCCGCTGCCGTCCCGGCCGGCGGCAACGGTGTAGTGTCCACCGGCCCGCGGGCCGCATGCGAGATCATCAGGAGCAGTCCCACAATGATCCAGTTGGCCAGAAGGGACGAACCGCCGGCCGCCAGGAACGGCGTGGTAAGCCCGGTCAGTGGAATGAGCCGGGTGACCCCGCCGATGACCACGAAGCACTGAAGCGCCACCGCGAAGGAAAGGCCGCAGGCGAGCAGCTTTCCGAACGCGTCCCGCGTGCCCAGGGCGGCGCGGAATCCGCGGGTGATCAGCAGCAGGTACAGCAGGACGACGGCGAACAGGCCGATGAGGCCCAGTTCCTCGCCCAGGGAGGCGATGATCATGTCGCTGTTGGCGAACGGGACCAGGTCCGGGCGGCCCTGGCCAAGGCCGGTGCCCACCAGGCCGCCGTTGGCCATGCCGAACAGGCCCTCGATGACCTGCCGGCTGCCGTTCTCGTAGACATCGGGGGAGAAAGCGTTGAGCCAGCCGTAGACGCGCTGCTGGACGTGGGAGAACACCTGGGCGGCCACGAAACCGCCGCCGAGGATCAGCGCCAGTCCAATCACCACCCAGCTGATGCGGCTGGTTGCCACGTAGATCATGACGATGAACAGCCCGAAGAAGAGCAGGGAGGAACCAAGGTCCCGCTGGAAGATCAGGACACCGATGCTGACCAGCCACGCGGTGATCATGGGGCCCATGTCCTTGAACCGGGGAAACTGCAGGGGGCCGATCTTGCGGCCTGCCAGCAGGATGAGGTCACGGTTGGAGGAAAGATACCCGGCGAAGAATATGGCGAGCGTAATCTTGGCTACTTCGCCCGGCTGGAACGTCATGGGGCCAAACCTGATCCACACCCGTGCGCCGAGGATTTCGCCGGCGCTGATTCCCGGGACCAGGGGCAGGATCAGCAGCAGGGCGGACGCAGCCAGGGAAATGAAGGTGAACCGGCGCAGGATGCGGTGGTCCTTCAGGAAGAACACGACGGCGATGGCCACCGCCATGGCGATGAGGGTCCACCGGAGCTGGTTGTTTCCCGTGTCCTCGCCCGGAGCATCCAGGCGGTGGATCATCGCAAGACCCAAGCCGTTAAGGGCGACGACAATCGGAAGTATTACCGGATCAGCATACTTTGCGCGGAAGCGCAGGACACCGTGGAAGGCCAGGGCTGCCGCCGCCAGCAGGCTGGACTGGAACCAGAAGTCGGAATCGAAGGCCTTCTCCTGGTCCACGCCCACCATCATGTTGGCGCCGATGCCAACGGCAAGGGCCAGGAGCAGGAGGGCAAGTTCAACGTTGCGGCGGGGCTTGGGCAAAGTGCTTACCTGGCTCATTTGGCCGCCTCGCAGGTGATAGTCGGAGTGGGGGACGGAGAAGCCGAGGAGGGTGCGGGCGCGGCGGCATCCGGTGCGGGCGGCGGGGCGGCTGCGCTGGCGGGCGGCGCTGCACTTGCCGACGTGCCTGTGCTTGCCGACGGGGCAGGCGCAGTGGCGGAGGCAGATGGCCTGGGGCACTCCTCCTCGGGGGAGGTTGTTCCCGTGAGCTCCAGGTTCTTGACGATCCGCTGCGCGTCATAGAGGTCATTGGCGGGGACGGTCTGGCGGACCCGTTGCTGCGAGAACGGCGGGAGCGAGTCCATGCGGATATCCGTCACAGCCTCAAGGGAGGACAGCTGGATGGGTCCCAACCGTTGGGAGACCCCGTTGTAGATGGCCACCCGGGAATCGAACTCGCCGACGTAGTAGCGGGTCTGGGTCCAGGCGTACCCCAGCCACAGGCCGACGGCAACGACAACCAGCACGGCGGCTGCAACGGACCAGGCCACCCAGCGGCGCGGACGCAGCGTCGGCAAAGTGTCCTCGGGATCGACGGCCGGTTCTGCCTTATGGGTGAGGAGCGTGGCTGCCCGCCGTGCCACGGTACGTCCGGCCACGGTGGGGATGGAGCCCGATTCGGCGGCGGCAGCAGCAGCACCCACCAGTTCATGCGGGCGGGAGGCAAGTTCTTCGCGGAGGACTTCAGCGGAAAGATGTTCGCCCAGGTGGGGGTCTGTACTGCCGGCCTCGGAGGAGCCGGCCTCCGGATCCCTGGTGCCGCCGTCGGCGGTCTTCTTTTCGGGCGCCCGTTCCTGCCCGGCATCGTCAGTGGCGGAACCGGACTTGGCCGGTTCCGTCCCGCCGGCCGGAACAGGGGACGCGGCGGTGGCGCCTTGCCCGCCAGCTGCCGCGGCAGCGGACCTGCCGCCCTGCACCGGCGGAACGATTTCGACGGCGGCCGTGCTGACGTCGTCGGGCGTTTCCTCCACGATGTCCACCATGACCACGGTGACGTTATCCGGCGAACCGGCCTCAAGAGTCAGTTCAACGAGGGTGTCAGCGCATTCGTGCAGGTTGTGGGTTTCCCGGACCGTCCGCTCCACGGCGTGCGCGGCGACGTAGTTCAGCCCGTCGGAGCACAGCAGCCACCGGTCGCCGGGACGGGCGTCCAGGGTGTCCAGATCGAGTTCGGGGCTGGCATCGACGTCGCCCAGGACCCGCATGAGGACATTCTTGTGCGGGTGCGTTTCCGCTTCCTCAGGCCTGAGCCGGCCTTCGTCGATGAGCCGCTGGACGAAGGTGTGGTCCACGCTGACCTGTTTGAATTCGCCGTCGCGGAGCCGGTAGGCCCGGGAGTCGCCGATGTGCGCGAAGTGCAGCTTGCCGTCTGCCAGCAGGAGGGCCGTCACGGTGGTGCCCATGCCGGCCAGCTTGGGGTTGATGTGCACCAGTTCGGAGAGCAGTGAGTTGGCGGTCTGGATTTCGTCGGCCAGGATCGTCCCGGCCTCATCTCCGTGGTCGGGGCTGTCCAGGTGGATCATGTCCAGGACGGTCGCGGCTGAGGCAACGTCACCGCCCGCGTGGCCGCCCATGCCGTCGGCGACGACGGCGAGGTGACGGCCCGCGTAGGCGGAATCGTCATTCTTCGAACGGATCCGGCCGACGTCGGACCGCGCCGCGAAGCGCATGATGAGGGGCCGCTGCGCCGGGCTGGAGCCGGTTGCGGGGTTTTCAGCCTCGGCCACGGTCACGGCCTCAATTCAATGACCGTCTTGCCGATTCTCACGGGGACCCCTGGCTCCACGGGCAGGGCACGGGTCAGTTGCTGGTCTCCCAGGTAGGTTCCGTTGGTGGAGCCAAGGTCTTCGATGAACCAACGGCTGCCCTGCGGGAAGAGCCGGGCGTGGCGGCCGGAAGCGTAGTCGTCTTCCAGCACCAGGGTGGCTTCCTGGGCGCGGCCCAGCAGGATGGGGCTGGCCGCCAGGGGCAGGGTCCTGCCCTTGAGCGGGCCTTCGACCACCACCAGTTGCCGGGCCTGCTGCTTTACGGGCTGCGGGGTCTCGGCAAGTTCCGGGTTCCGGCGGACCTGGCGGGCGGTGGGCACGCCGGATGCGGCCTTCCGGCCCAACATGAGGTCCCGGCGCATGGCGGAGACGATGCTGAAGATGAGTACCCAGAGGAGCAGCAGGAAGCCGAACCGCAGCGCGGTGATGGTCAGGTCGCTCATGCGTGGCCACCCGGGTTGGCAGGAAGCAGGCGGAAGATGATCTTTGTCCGTCCCATCGTGATGGTGGAGCCGTCTGTGAGTTCGATGCTTCCGGAGACCTTCTGCCCGTTGACGTAGCTGCCGTTGGTGGATCCCAGGTCCACGGCGCTGGTGGCGCCGTTGGCCGTTCGGATTTCCAGGTGGCGCCGCGATACGCCTGTGTCATCAATGTGGATGTCCGCCTCGGACGACCTGCCCAGGACGATGGACGGGGCGTTCAGCGAATAACGCTGGCCCTCGATGTCCAGCACAGGCTGCAGCCTCACGGGCGGCCGGCTGGGAGCTGCCGGCACGTTCGGCCGGGGCGGCGTGGCGCCGCCGGAGCCTTGGGACTTTTCGGTGGAGGAGGCAATTTCGAAATCACCGGGGCGGAGTGCCGTTTCGCGGCGGAAGGAGATCCGGACGGGCCCCTGGAGGGTGTAGCCCTGGCTCCGGACGTGGTTGATGACCACGTCGCAGAGTTCTTCGGCCAGCGGCGTGCCCCACTCCTGTGCGCGTCCGAAGTCCTCATCGCTGAGCTGGACGTCGAAGACGTTGGGCACCAGCGTACGTCCGGCCGCAATGGTGATCGCTTTATGGTCCACCTCGCGGCGGAGCCTGCTGGCGATCTCCACAGGTTCGACCTGGGCCTTGGAACCGGTGGAGAAGACACCGCGGACGGCCTTTTCAATGCCACGTTCAACCTTGTCCAGCAGACCCATGGTTCTTCTCCTTTCCCCCCGGTTCCGGGGCAGTAGTTGTTGCTGACCAGCACCTGCAGGGCGGTCCGGCACTGCGCGGCATGCCCGCCGGCAGCGGCCACTCCTGCATCCGATACTACTGGGCACCCCTGCGAATGACCTTAATCCACAACGGCCGGGCGCCGGCAAAAGTTCAGATCCGTGACTGGTCCGGTCCCAACCCGCGCAAACCGGCGGCGGCTCCGGCCCTCCGTCTCCGGCCGGTAAGGCCCTCTGTTATGCCGCCTTTAAGGGCATGTGGAAAGGGTGCCGGCGGCCAATTGGTAATTTGCGGCATCTGTCCGTTATGCTTGATCTCGCTGCTTTTACGAGGCGCGGAAACGGGAAACCGGACCGGCTGGGTGGAAGAAGTTGCGCGCGAGTGGCGGAACGGCAGACGCGCTGGCTTCAGGTGCCAGTGTCCGAAAGGGCGTGGGGGTTCAAATCCCCCCTCGCGCACGCAAATGGTAAGGGCCCCAATCACACGATTGGGGCCCTTACCTATTTAACACCGGGCTGGGTCTGGAAACGTCAGGGGCTTGTTCGCAGATCCGGCCCTCGAGGGCCTGGATCCGCGAACAGGCTTAGGACCCGGCGGTCCTGGCTGCGTCCTCCTGACTGGACGGGCGCGCCGACGCCTTGAACCGGCGTCGTGAGTTTGCCAGGTGGCAGCGCATGGCTGCCGCGGCCGCAGCCTCGTCACCATCTGCGATGGCGTCCCGGATGGACCGGTGCTCCAGCACCACCTGGTCGAAATGGTCCCGGGCGTAGTGTTCGACGCCGGTCATCAGGCGGGTTCGCGGCATGGCGATCATGGTTTGCCCCAGCGCCGCCAGGCAATCTGAGTAATAGGGGTTGCCGGATGCCGCCGCCACAGCGCGGTGGAACTCGAAATCCGACTTCATGGCGTGGGCAGGGTGGCCTGCGCTTTCGGTGAAGGATTCCAGTGCGGCGCTGACGGCCCGCAACTGGCGGTCCGTGCGGTTCCGCGCCGCCAGTGCGGCGGCTTCGGCCTCCACTCCCATCCGGAATGCCAGCAGGTGCAGCCGGTCCTCCGTGGTGGCCACCGGGCGGCCACCCGGCACTGCCGGGGGTACGTCGGTGGGGGGAGTGAGGGCGAAGCTTCCCCGCCCCCGCTCGGTTTCGACAAGCCCTTCGGCCTGGAGCCGGGTGAGGGCGGCACGGACGACCGTGCGGCTGACGCCAAAGTCGTTGATGAGCGTGTTCTCGCTGGGCAGCTTCTCGCCCGGCTGGATCACGCCGTCGACGATGCGGTTGCGAAGGTCAGCGGCAAGGTCCGCGGTGAGGTTCCGGCTCATGGCTCAAGATTACGCGCCGAACTCTACGCGCTCGGTGGTCCAGGCACGGGCCTGATCGCTGAGCGTGATGCCAAGGCCCGGGCGGTCCGGAACGATCATGCGGCCGTCTTTGGTTTCCAGCCGTTCATTGAACAGCGGGTCCAGCCAGTCGAAGTGCTCCACCCAGGGTCCACGGGGGTAGGCCGCCGCGAGGTGGAGGTGGATTTCCATGGCGAAGTGCGGTGCCAGGCCCAGCCCGCGTTCGTCTGCGAGGGCGGCGAGGCGCAGGAACTGGGTGATGCCGCCCACGCGCGGGGCGTCGGGCTGGATGATGTCGCAGCCATTGGCGGTGATCAAGCCCTTGTGCTCGGCCACGGACGCCAGCATCTCGCCGGTGGCAATGGGCGTGTCCAGGACCTGTGCCAGATGGGCATGGCCTTCGAAGTCGTAGGCGTCCAAGGGCTCCTCGATCCAGACCAGGTCGAATTCCTCGAGGCGGCGGCCCATCCGCAAGGCGGTGGCACGGTCCCATTGCTGGTTTGCGTCCACCATGAGCGGCACGTCCCAGCCGATGTGTTCGCGGATCCCTGCCACGCGGCGGAGGTCTTCCTTGCTGTCGGGAAGGCCAACCTTGATTTTGATGCCACCGATGCCTTCCTCGACGGACTGCGTGGCCCGGGCCTTAACTTCGTCCAGGGTGGCATTCAGGAAGCCGCCGGAGGTGTTGTACGTCCGGACGGAGTCGCGGTATGAGCCCAGGAACTTCGCCAGCGGCAGGCCTGCGCGCTTGGCCTTGAGGTCGTACAAAGCAATGTCGACGGCGGCGAGAGCCTGGGTGGCGACGCCGGACCGGCCCACCGAGGCACCTGCCCACAGGAGCTTGGTGTAGATCTTCGCGATGTCGTTGGGGTCCTCGCCGATGAGGCCTTCGGCGACTTCCTTGGCGTGGGCGTACTGCGCCGGGCCGCCCGCGCGCTTGGAGTAGCTGAAGCCGATGCCGGAGTGGCCCAGCTCCGTGGTGATCTCCGCGAACAGGAAGACCACCTCGGTCATGGGCTTCTGCCGCCCGGTGAAGACCTTGGCGTCGCTGATGGGAACGGCGAGGGGAAGGCGGGCGGTGGACAGTTTGACGTGCCGGATCAGATCAACGGTGCTCATAAGTTCTCCTGGAGGCGGGATAGGGCTCCTTCGCCCCACCTGCTTAGGATATAAGTATCAGACTTGTATTACAAGTACATCCGCCGGAGGTGTGGTGCGACACTCCCGGGCCGGAGCAGGAATAGTGGCGGACCGCTGCGCCGTTGTCGCAGGCATGAAGGCAATTACCTACAGCGAATACGGAAGCCCGGACGTCCTTGAATTGACCGAGAGGCCGATGCCGAAGGTGGGGCCGGGGATGGTCCTGGTCAAAGTGAAGGCAGCCTCGGTGAACCCCGTGGACTGGAAGATCATGGCCGGTTACCCGGATGCGGCAATGGACCTGCAGTTTCCCGCGATCCCGGGATGGGACGTGGCGGGGGTCGTCGAGTCGGTGGGGATCGACGCCCGGGCGTTCCAGCCCGGTGACGAGGTCATTGCCTACGGCCGGAAAGACTATGTCCATGGCGGAAGTTTTGCCGAGTACATCGCATTGCCGGAACGGCTGCTGGCCCGCAAGCCCGAGTCTCTGGGATGGAACGAATCGGCGGGGCTTCCGCTGGCCGGACTGACTGCTTACCAGGTCCTGAACCGCCTGGGCCTCGCGTCCGGTGAGACTGTCCTTATCCACGGTGGCGCCGGTGGAGTGGGGTCGCTGGGCATCCAGATTGCGGTGGCACTGGGTGCGAAGGTCATTGCAACGGCCTCCGAAAAGAACCATGAATTCCTTCGCTCCTTGGGGGCCGAGCCGGTTGCCTATGGGGAAGGACTCGTGGAGCGTGTTCGTGCATTGCGTCCCGCCGGCGTGGAGGTCGTTGCCGACTTCGCTGGAGGCAATCTTGAGGCGACGCTGGCCGTACTGGCTGAAGGGGGCAGGCATGCATCCATCGCCGACAGCGAAGTGGAGGAGCACGGCGGCACCTGGATGTGGGTCAGTCCGGTGGGAGCAGACCTGCAGGAGCTCGCCGGGTTGGTGGACCGGAACAACATCAGGGTAGAGGTTGCCAAGGTTCTTCCGTTGGCTCAGTCCGCGGAGGCTTTCCGCCTGAACATGGAGGGCCATACCCGGGGCAAGATCGTGGTGGCCGTGGACGGAGAAGCCTGATTCAGGGCTTTTGCGGCACAGCGGCCAGCGCTATGAACCGGATGTGGCGTCCTGTGTCCGCAGAGCCCCCAGCCCGGAGATCAGCGCATCAAGCCCCAGGCTGAAGGCGGTGTCGGCAGGCCGGCCACGCTCCCGGCCAGCTGCCGAACTGCGCACCGCGGCAGAGAAGTTGGGGGTGGAGCCGGCCATGGAGCCGGAATCGAAAATGTCCTCCGGAGCGGTGACGTCGTAAGCGGAGCCGAAGATGAAGGACTCCAGCGCCACGATGGCGGGGATGATGCGCTCCTGGGGGAAGCCGGCGTCGAGGAACCCCTTGCTCACGGTTTCGTACATGGCAAGGGTCTGCGGCGCGTCCGTCACGGGCAGGACGGCGATCACGGGAATCAGCGGTGTGTGCTCGGCGAAGACATCCCGGTAACTCCACGCCCAGGTCCGGACGGCGTCCTCCCAGCTCCCGCCGCCGAAACCCGTAACGTCCACCAGGGACATCAGGTGGTCCTCCACCAGCAGCAGGACGTCCTGCTTTGATGCCACATGGTTGTAGAGGGCGGAGGGAGCGACGTCCAGCACCTTTGCCAGGGCGGCCATGGTCAGCCCGTCATATCCCTTGCGGCTGATCAGTTCCAGCGCGGCTTCGGTAATTCCGGACTTGGCCAGCACGGCCGCAGACGGCCTGCCTGCCCGCCTCCTTTGTGCTCCGCCGTTGCTGGTGGAGCGTCCCTGTGCGGCTGATACTGCCGGCATTGCTGCCCTTTCGTCGATGTCCCCTGCATTATTCCACCCGGCACTTCCCCTCCCGGCAGGCACCCGCTATAGTTCTCATAAATGAATGGCATTCATTTAGTGGTCCCCGTCACTAAGGGGCCCAGAGAGGACATCATGCTGAACCTGAACCGCGACGTCGTGGTCGTCGGAGCCGGGCCGTCCGGACTCACCGCCGCCCGCGAACTGAAAAAGGCCGGCCTCACGGTCGCCGTGCTCGAGGCCCGTGACCGCGTGGGCGGCCGCACCTGGACCGACACGGTGGACGGTGCCATGCTCGAAATCGGCGGCCAGTGGGTTTCCCCGGACCAGACCGTACTCCTGGACCTGCTCCAGGAGCTGAATCTGGAAACGTACCCGCGCTACCGCGAAGGGGAGTCCATCTACATCGGCGCGGACGGCGCACCCGTGCGCTATACGGGTGACACGTTCCCGGTGGATCCGGACACCGCCGTCGAAATGGACCGCCTGGTTGCCCTGCTGGACGGCCTTGCGGCGGAAATCGGCCCCACAGAGCCCTGGGCGCATCCCAAGGCGCGTGAACTGGACACCATTTCCTTCCATCACTGGCTCCGGCAGAACTCGGGCAACGAGGAAGCGTGCAAGAACATTGGCCTCTTTATCGCCGGCGGCATGCTGACCAAGCCGGCCCACGCCTTCTCTGCCCTGCAGGCCGTCCTGATGGCAGCCTCCGCAGGTTCGTTCACCCACCTGACGGACGAGGATTTCATCCTGGACCGCCGCGTGGTGGGCGGAATGCAGCAGGTCTCGCTGCTGCAGGCGCAGCAGCTGGGTGACGACGTAATCCTTAACTCCCCGGTGCGCACCGTCAACTGGGAGCCGGATTCCGACGGCGGCCACCGGGTCACCGTTGAATCCGACCGGGCCACGGTCAACGCCCGGTTTGTGATCATGGCCGTACCGCCGAACCTCTACTCCCGCGTCTCCTTCAACCCGCCGCTGCCGCGCCGCCAGCACCAGATGCACCAGCACCAGTCCCTGGGCCTGGTGATCAAGGTGCACGCCGTCTACAGCACGCCCTTCTGGCGGGACAAGGGACTCTCCGGCACCTGCTTCGGGGCGGACGCCCTGGTCCAGGAGGTCTACGACAACACCAACCACGGCGATCCGCGCGGCACCCTGGTGGGCTTCGTGTCGGATGAGAAGGCGGACGCCGTCTTCGAACTCAGCGCCGAAGAGCGCCGGAAGGCCATCCTGAAATCGATCGCCGGCTACCTTGGCGACGAGGCCCTGGCGCCGGAGGTCTACTACGAGTCCGACTGGGGCTCGGAGGAGTGGACCCGCGGCGCCTACGCCGCCAGCTACGACCTGGGCGGACTGCACCGTTACGGCAAGGACCAGCATGCACCCGTGGGCCCCATCTACTGGTCATCGTCCGACCTTGCTGCCGAGGGCTACCAGCACGTGGACGGCGCGGTCCGCATGGGCCGGATTACCGCTGCACGCATCGCCGATGTGGCAAAGGTGCCGGTGGCCGCCGGCTGGTAAATAAGCATGCTTACTAATAGGCTGGCGGCGGGGAGCGTCCCCGACTTTCGACGAACGAGGTGAGGCATGACTGACGCCCAGAGCATCAGCAAGGTTACTGAGATCATCAACGATTCCAGGATCGGGATGGTCACCACCATCAACGAAGAAGGCGCCCTCGTCAGCCGGCCGCTGGCCGTCCAGGAGGTAAAGGACGACGGCGACATGTGGTTCTTCACCGGCCTTGGCACTTCCCAGGTTGCGCATGTCCGGGCTGATCCGCGCGTGAACGTCGCCTTTGGCAGGAAGACCGAATGGGTTTCCGTGGCCGGGACCGCCGAAGTGGTCACAGACCGGGCAAAAATCCGTGAACTGTGGAACCAGGCGGTTGAAGCCTGGTTCCCTGATGGCCCGGATACCCCCGAGGTGTGCCTGCTGCGCGTCGATTCGGATTCTGCCGAGTACTGGACCAGCCCCGGCGGCACGGCCGCCACGGTGCTGCAGTGGGTGAAGGCAAAGGTCACCAACAGCCGGATGAGTGTCGGTGAAAGCGGCACCGTGGAGCTGTAGTTCCCGGGAGCGCCGGGTAAGCGAACGGGGCGGAGCGGCTAGGGCTGCTCCGCCCCTTTCAGTGCCTGCAAGACCGCCGGAAACAGTACGCCGTTCCTTCCCCAGACCGGATCCAGGATTTCCACGTACCAGGAGTCGGCCAGGAGCAGGGCCAGGGCATCATTGGTTTCCTCTGCCCAGTCCCGGATCTGTTCCTCCTCAACGGGGTTCTCGCTGGAGCCGAGCACGGTGGTGACTTCCGATCCGGCAAGGGTTACCGGGATGGCTGCACTGCTTGCCTCGCCCGGTGCATGTGCCACGGTCACCAGTTCGGTGCGGGTGGACAGCGCCAGCAGTTCACCGGCGGTGGCGGCGCTGCAGAATCCGGTGACGTACTCCCGTTGGGCCGCGGCCCCGTTACGGATGCCGGGCTGGGATTCCTTGGTGAACAACCCGTGACGGTTCAGCTCTGCCAAGTCTGTGGCGATGGGTTTGGTCTCGTCGTCGGAGCCCGGCGCAAAGTGTCCAGGCTGGTAAGAACTCCCGCCCTCCAGCCACCGGGCAGTCAGTTCGCCGGCCGCTTCCAGTGTGGTGGCCTGCCGCCAGACTCCGCGGTCCTCCAGCAGGCGGCCATACTGATCGTGGACAGGCAGTTCCTCAGGCTTCATCCTGGGATGCTACCGCCGGGCTCTCCGCTGATCCACCGCCGGCGACACAGCAGTTAACCTCAGGTGGCCTGCTCCGCAGGCAGCGCCGCCGGGATTCCCGCCGCCCGTTCCGCCGCTGCCAACGACGCAGCCAGCCTTCCGACGGCGTCCGGGTAACCCTTGTGCGCGGCCGTCCGCAACTGGTCCGCCGTCCGCATCGCCTTGATCAGTGCCGACGTTTCGGGCAGCCGCACGTCAGTCAGTGCCGGGTAGTCGATGCTGTACGCCGGATCAAGTTCGTAGCGCCGCCACCGGACCATGAGCTCGTCGTGATGCGCGCTGGCGGCCTGGTGGGCCGAACGCTGCCGCCGCCCTTCCCGGCGGGCGGTGCGCCAGGCCAGGAACCGGGGGCTGCCACGGTAGGCGGCGATGCCGGCAGCGGCAGCTGCCCCTGTCAACAGCAGTCCAGCCCACGGCGAGACCAGGGCGGGGATAATCAACGCGGGAAGGGCGACACAGGCACCCAGGAACAGGTCCCAAAACAGTTGGTCCGGAGCCTCCGCTGCGCGTCCGGCCAGTGCGTTGCCGGCTGGTGCGCTGCCTCCGGAAGCCAAAGCCCGGCGTCGGACAACAAAGACCGTGGCGGCCACGCTGGCCACCAGCACGGGACCGCACAGCAGGGCCGCCCACGCACCATGAAGCAGTCCCTGCATCAGAGACTCCGCCACAACTGACATCCTGCACCTCCAGCGCCCAGCCCCCGGGCCGGATGAGGCCGGGCTGGTCCCTCCATTGCACCGTCTCCCGGGCGCAGCGTCAATGGCGGAGAAGGCGTGCCACAACCTCCCGGAGCAGCCGGAATAACCGGAGCGGCCAGAATAAAAGGACATGGGGATGCCTTCACCTGAGTTACAAAGGTGCCATCCGCAGGCCAAGGAGGAAGGCAATGGTCAGGATCGCCGTGGTTGTCGGCAGCACGCGGCCGGGGCGGCGCAGTAGGCAGGTAGCCGAGCGGGTCCTCAAGCACGCACAGGAGCACGGCGGCGAGTTCGGGATGCTGGACGTTGCCGATTTCGCCCTGCCCTTGCTTGATGAGCCGTTGCCGCCCTCTTTGGGCAAGTACCAGCAGGACCACACGAAACGGTGGGCCGCGGCGGTAAAGGGGTTCGACGGGTTCACTTTTGTCACCGCCGAATACAACCATTCCGTTCCGGGCGCCCTCAAGAACGCGCTGGATTACGGCTACGCGGAGTGGCCGTTCGCCGCGGATTTCCAGGAATACACCACCTTCACACCGTCAGAAGGGGCGGAAGAGGCGCTGCAGCCGCTGCTTGATCAGGTCATTTCCTGGTCCAAGGCACTGCAAACCGTCAGGAGCTGAGCGGTACGGTGAAGGCATGCGACTCAAAATGTGCAGCATCCACGTCCAGGACCCCGCCGCCGCCCATGCCTTCTATACGGGAACGCTCGGCTTTGACACGCTCATGGCCATGCCGGAGTACAACCTCTACATCATCAAAGACCCGGGAGCGGACGACAGTTCAGTAGGACTCCTCCTCGAGCCCAGCGACAACCCAATCGGCGCGAACTACATGAACGCCGTGCGCGAGGCGGGCCTACCCGCAATAGTCTTCGGGGTTCCCGATGTGCAGGCGGAATACGACAGGCTGGTGGCCGTCGGAGTCAGCTTCAAGACCCCGCCCACCACGGATCCGTTCGGGACCAGTGCAGTGTTCGACGACGGCTGCGGAAACTACATCCAGATCCACCAGGACTGAGGGCTAACGGGCCTGGGTGCGGTCCTTCTTCGCCTGCTTCTTCGCGGCCTCTTCCTTGACCCGCTGGGCCTCGGTGCGGACAGCCGCGTGGGTGGCACGTTCGGTGACCAGCCACTGCGGCGGAGCCTGCAGCAGCGCGGTGATTTCCGCCGTCGTCAGTGCTTCCTCCACGCCGCCGCGGCTTAGGCCGCTGATGGACACGTTCAGCTTCTGTGCCACCACGGGGCGGGGGTGCGGGCCGTTGCGGCGGAGCTCGGCGAGCCATTCCGGCGGGTTGGCCTGCAGTTCGGCGAACTCCTCGCGGGTGATGGTTGAATCCTGGAACTCCTGCGGCGTGGCCGGGAGGTAGATGCCAAGTTTCTTGGCAACGGTGGCCGGCTTCATGGACTGGGAGTTTGCAGAGGTCATGCTTCAAGGGTATCCGGGCGGCGGGTACTGTGAAGACGTGCCCTCCGACAATACCCCCTCGCCTGATGCCCAATCCGCCCCTGACGGGCCGGCCGACCAGGCGGCACCCCGGGTGCTGCGCATCGCATACGTGGCCGGCGTGACGCCGGGCAAATGGATCCGCCGCTGGGAAGAGCGGATGCCGCATATTCCCCTTGAGGCATTCATGGTCGACGACGGCGCGCAGCTTGGGAAGCTGCGGGACGGCGCGGCGGACATGGGTTTTGTCCGCCTTCCCATCGAGCGGGAAGGGCTCAGCGTCATACCGCTCTACGAGGAACAGCCGGTGGTAGTGGCGCCGAAGGGGCACGAGATTTCAGTGTTCGAGGAAGTGGCCCTGGCCGACCTGGCGCAGGAGTCATTCCTCGATGTTGCTGCCCTGGGCGGACCGGAGGCCGCGCTCCAGGTGGTTGCCGCCGGCGCCGGCCTGGTGGTCCTCCCCATGTCGGTGGCCCGCCACTTCAACGTCAAGGACACGGTGGCGCGCAGGCTCACCGGCGCGGACGGAACTGAGATCGCGCTGGCCTGGCCGACGGAGGCCACGGATGAGGTGCTGGAGGAGTTCATCGGCATCGTGCGCGGACGCACTGCCCAAAGCTCACGCCAGCCCTCGGCCCAGCCGGTCAAGGTCAAGAAGGATCCGAAGCCGGACCGCCGCGGCACCGGCGCCAAAAAGGCGCCCAAGGTAGCCCAGAGATACGCCCCCAACCCGGACAAGGGCCGGGGGAAAGGGTCCCGAAAGAAGGGCAAGCGCTAGGCAGGAGTCCAGGCCCGGCAACGGCAAAGCCGGCCCGCGGGATGCGGAGCCGGCTTTGCTTTGGTACGTGGATGCCCACGCGGGTTACGTGTTTTGGACGTGGTCTTTGGCGTCGGTGGCGCGGTCTTTGACGTCGGTGGCGGCTTGTTGGCCTTCGAGTTTGACGTTTTGGGCGGCGTCGGTGGCGGTGGCCTTGACGTTTTCCATGGCTTCCTGGGCTGGTTCCTTGAGGTCCTGGGCCATGGTTTTGGCGGCGTCGGTGACCTGGGTTGCCAGGGGCTGGGCTGCGGTTTTGAGCTGGTCCGCGGCTTCGCGTTCCTTCTGGCTTGCCGGGATCAGGGAGGAGACCAGGAGTCCGGCGCCGAAGGCGATCAGGCCGGCGGCGAGGGGGTTGCCGGCGGTTTTGGCTTTGACCTGGTCCGGGGCGGCGGAGACGGCGTGGCCGGCGTCGCTGAGTTTGGTCGAGACGGTGTCGCCTGCCTGGTGGAGGCTGTCGCCGGCGGTGTGCATGGCGTTGGTGGTGTGCCCGGCGCCGGTGGCGGTGGTGTCGTGGACCCTGGTGGTGGCGTTGTCTGCGGCGCCCATGATTTTCTCCTTGACGCCGGTGACGGCGTCTTTGACCTTGTCGGTTTGGCGGTGGACGATGTTGGACGGGGTGACCTTGTCTGCCACGGCGTCCACGTTGGTGCCCAGGCGTGCCCGGGTGGCTTCTATGTCTGCGCGGATGACGTCAGGGTTTTCGCTCATCGGTTTACCTCACCTGGTTTTAGGGTTGGGGGAATTTCTGAGAGGGTTTCCCCGGTTTGGGGCAGGCCTTTGATCTGCTTGAGTTCCTTGCGGCCGATGGAGGCCAGGACGGCGGCGATGATGGCCCAGATGACGGCGACGATCAGTGCGGACCAGCCCAGGGGCATGATGGCGCCCAGGGCCCACATCAGGGCCAGGGAGAGGAAGAGCAGGACGAAGTGTCCGCCGACGCCGGCGCCGGCGAGCATGCCGGCGCCTTTCCCTGCGCGGGAGGTGGATTGTTTGAGTTCGGCCTTGGCCAGTTCCACTTCCTGGCGCATCAGGGTGGACAGGTCCCGGGTTACGTCGCCCAGCAGCTCGCCCGGGGACGCGTTGTCCGCTTTCACATGCGCCGCACTCGGCGGCATTTCCGGAATCTGGCTACTCATTACAGGCCACCCGTGCCGCGGCGGCCAGTCCCGGAGGTTCCCTCGGTGCCGAACGCCTCGTCACCGGTGTACACGCCGTTTTCGGCCCGGTAGGGGTCGTCGTCGAACCGGAGCGGGGTTTCCTCCGCGGTACCCGAGGGAAGCGTGCTGGTGGATACCGGGGTTGCGCCTGTGACGGTGGGCTCATTGAAGAGGTCATCGTTACCCGCGGCGTACACGGTCTCCTGCCGCAGCGGCGCTACCGGTGACTGCACTGCCGGGGGTGTCTGCGCCGCGCGGTGCTGGCCCGAAGCCTGGACCTGCCCCTGCGAGTCGGGGGCGCCTGCGGTGAGGCCGCGGGTGAGGCGTCCGGCAAGGACACCGGCGCCGGCGGCGAGGAGCAGGAACGTGCCGGGATTGTTGCGGGCGTACCGCTGGACCTCGTTCAGGAGGTCGCCGGGTTCCCGGTTCTCCAGCCAGGACGCGATGGAGGAGGTCCGCTCGGCTGCCTGCCGGACAAGGTCGCTGGCCATGCCCTGCTGGTCCGGGGCGCTGGCCATGCTGTGCAGCTGGCTGGAAATGTTGCGGATGCCCTCGGCGGCCTTCTGCTGCTGCGTGCCGGCCTGGGTGGTCAGGCCCGACTTGGCCTGGTGGAGCAGGTCCTGGGCATTGAGCTTGGCCTCATGGGCCACATTCGCGGCCTCGCCCTTGGCGGTCTCCGCTACATTCTGGGCGGCTGATGCGGCTTCACCAGCAACGTTGGAAGCCTCTTCCTTGGCTGCCTGCGACTTGGAGGAATCGGTTGAAACCCCCGTGTAGGAGTCATGCTGGGGCGCTGTTTCCGTTGCGCCGTACGGATTGGCAACACCGGGGGCGGCGGGGGTATGTGGTGTCTGGGGCCATTGGTTCTCTGTCATCATCGCTCTCTTTCAGAAAGGGTTAGCTGGCGAACAAGAACCAGCAGTGCTGGCAACTTAGTAAGCAAGGTTACTAATTAGATACTAAGCACACTTCCCATTTCGATTGCAAGGGGTAGTGGTGTTCAGCTTCCAATGGCTGCGCCTATGCAAGGGCGTGAAGGTGGGCGGTTAGTAAGCCTACTTGCGAATGTGTTGCTAAGCATGCTTATTGTAGGGGTGTAGCGACGCATGGTGACCAGCACTTTCGCCACCTACAGGAAGGCTGCGGCCGATGACCAGCAATCTCGATCCGGACGCCCGGAGCAGCTACCGCCTGATCACTCTGGCGGCACGGCTGATCCAGCGGCGGCAGGACGATGCACTGGCCCCCCTTGGCCTCACCCGTGCCGCTGTTATTGCATTGGAAGGCCTGATGGGGGGCCCACTGAACCAGGAACAGCTTGCCGACGCGATCAGGGTCCAAAGCCAGACGTTGGGCCGGGTCCTGACCCGGCTTGAATCCACAGGACTCATCACCAGGATGCGCCATGCCACAGACCGAAGGCAGCTGAAAGTGGAACTCACCGATGCCGGTGTTGCCGCCGTTGAAGCGGCGCGGGAGGCAGAGGTCAAGGCCTATCCTGACGATCCGGACATCGCATGGAAGGCACTCCGCGAGGAGCTGACAAAGTTTGTCCGCGCCGCACCGCTCAGCCACGACACCGGCGTGGTTCCGTTTGCCCCTCCCGAACACCGGGCCGCGCACGGTCACCGGCCGCAGGCCGGGCGTGCGGGCGGCCTGCGGGGATGGGACCAGCCCCGCCAGAATTGACGGGAAGTCTAAAAAGCAGTGGCCGGACCTTTCGGACCGGCCACTGTTTTGTCCAACCTTCGGCTTCCCGTTCCTCCTCCAGCAGTCCCCCTTGCACCAGGTGGGCTGCATAGGCTGATTACGACGACGGGACGCCCGGGCCCGGGGACCAGCGGAGCAGTGCCGCCACGTCCACGCCCTCCGGCAGGACAGGTCCAGGGACCAGGAGAACGCGGGCGTCAGTCAGGGCAGCTGCCCGCAACAGGGCGGCATGGGCCGGAACTTCGCCAAGTATTCCTGCCGCCAGGGCTTCCTCTTTGGCCGTGGCGATCCACGGTTCGGCATCCAAGGCCAGCATGGTCCGCCGGGACAGGGCGGCGTCATCAAGGATCAGGACCTCAACCTGTCCCTGCTGGAGCGCGTGGACCACAGCTCCCGCCCCGTGGGCCGCTTCCGGATTTGCCTGGCCCTCCTGGACTGCCAGCCTGTCCATGACCGCCTGCTGTTCTTCAGCCCAGACCTCCGCCACCCGCTGGCTGACCTGGTCCTCCAGGTTGGCGCTGTCCGCCCCGGCAGTGTGCGTGTGGGAACCGACCTCCGACAACAGTGCCCTGCCGGCCTCGGAGAGGTTTTCCCTGACCAGCCCGCGGGCGCGGATATCGCCGGCGAGAACAATCAGCCGGGCGCCGCCCGCACTGGCCACCCTGTCTATTTCGCCCGCCACTTCGTCGGCGTTCCGGCGCCACACGTCCTCGGTGTGGTGCTGGAACCGCAGCTCCGACCAGCCGCCGCCATGGAATTTGTGAATGTGTTCGGACTCGCCCTCCACCTCCCGGACGCTGGCAGGGGCACCCGCCCCGGGAGCACCTCGTTGAGTTCGGCTTTCCCGCCGTGGACCAGCACGAACCTGGACACGGGGGAGGGCATCCCCGTTGCGGGCGTGAGGGCCTGTTCCATGGCGTCGATGTCAGCGGACGTTGCTCCCTGGGCCTCGAGCTGGGCGCGGGTGTTTCCGGCCCGGACGTCGCCGGCTTCCAGGCCGTCCACTGTTCCGGTTCCGGCATCCACGTAGGCTGTGCACCAGGGGCCGGGCAGGCGGTACAGGTCCGCGTATGCCTTCAGGCTGGAACCGTGGGTGGTATTGCCGCGTTCTGCCATGACGATCTCCTTCGCGCGTGACGTGGTGTCACAGGCTTATTGGTTCGTCACTTCACGCTAGCACCGGGGAAGAGGCGGCTGAAGGGTCTTCCGGCCCCCCGACAGTCAGCCCGTCCGTCAGGCCTGGCAGGCGTCCTTCAAGGCCCGGACTGAGTCTGCCGGCACCTGGTCTCCGGCTTCGGCGATCTGGCCCAACGGCGTCGTAATTTCCGCCGGTACCCCTGCCGTGCGTGCCGCCGAGACGAGCCCGGCCAGCGCCTGTCGGTCCTCCACGCTGACCAGGCCGTCCTGCACCACCGCGCAGATTTGCCGGTTGACTTCCTGTGCGGCGGCGGAGGCAACTTTGGATGCGGCATCGCTGGCGGCATTGCCCGCAGCCTCCTCCACCCCGCCACATCCGGTCAGCAGCAACAGGGCGGTGGACAGGGAGGCGGCAGTAACGACGGCGGCGCGGAAGGTCATGCCTCAAGCGTACCGGCGGTGCCTACCGGCGGGCCGGGACGCCGAGGATGCTGTCCAGGAGTCCGTTCCGGAACTTGCCCTCCGGGTCGTGCCCGGCGGCAAAGGAACGGAAGTCGGCGAAGCGCGGGTACAGCTTTTCCCAGTCATGGGCGTCCGCGGTGAACAGTTTGCCCCAGTGCGGGCGCGCCCCGAAGGGCCGGAGGGCGTCTTCCAGGAGTGGGAGGAAGGCTTCCACCTCCGGCTGCAGCGGTTTCCAGGTGAAGTGCAGGGCAACGCTCTGCTGACGGTAGAAAGGGCTGAGCCAGAACTCGTCGGCGGCTCCGGTGCGGATCTCCGAGACGAAGAGCAGGGGTGCAAGTTGGCCGGCCAGCCCGCGGACTGCCTGGAGGGCGGCGGGGGCGTGCTCCAGGGGAAGGATGAATTCGCTTTGCAGTTCGTCCCCGTTGCTGGGAGTGAACTCGTGCCGGAAGTGCGGCAGCCGGTCCAGCCAAGGCCCGGGTTCGTCCAGCTGTGCAGTGCAATTCTCGGCGGACATGTCCGGCAGCGGGTGCCGGGGACGGAGGGCGGCGGTGGCACCAAACAGGTTGGCGGGTGGTTGCTCCCCGTCGAGTGCTTTGAGCCAGACCTGGTTGATCCGGTCGCCGGCGTAGTCCGTAAACAGGCTCACGCTGTAGGCGCTGGAGACGATGGCGGTGAAATCCGACAGGGCGTTGTCCCAGGGAAGGTCCTCCAGGACACGCTGGCGCACTGTGAAGCTGGGACGTACCGCCAGTTCCAGTCCGGTGACGATGCCCAGGGCGCCGATGCCCACCACGCTGGCAAGGAACTCATCGCCGTCCGCCCGGGTAAGTGTCACCTGCTCGCCCGAGGCCCGCACCAGGTCGATGGATTCCACGGCGCCGGCGAGGGACGGGTTGTCCACCCCGGATCCGTGCGTGCCGGTCTGGACCGCACCGGCTACCGAAATGTGCGGCAGCGAGGCCAGGTTGTGGATGGCAACCCCGGACTCCTCCAAGGTCCGGCACAGTGCCCCGTAGCTCACCCCGCCGCTGACCCGCACGGTTCCCCGCCCGGCATCCAGTTCCACCTGCTGCGGCAGGGCATCGAGGAGGATGTGGACGCCGACAGTGTCGCCCACCCGGTTAAAGGAGTGCCGGGAGCCCAGGGCCTTGACCCGCGGCGAGTCCGCCACGATGTCCGCCAGCTCCGCTACGGATTCCGGCCGCCGCACGTCCGCGGAGGAGTATTCGAGGTTTCCTGCCCAGTTCTTCATCGGGTGGCTTTCGTTTGACATCGGTTTCCTCCAACTGTCAGCGCTAACAATCTTCGCTGTCAAGGCGCTTCCACGGGACGGGCGGGGGCCGCAGGAGTGGCAGCATGCCAGTGCCCGGGCTGCTCAAGCCCGGCGGGGAGGAGGGTGGAAGCGCTGCCGTGGGCCGCGGTGATTTGCGCCTGGGTGAGGAAGAGCGCCCCGGTGAGGTCGGCGTCGTCGAGCTTTGCATCCCGCAGGTCGGCACCAAGGAGGTCCGCTGCCGTCAGGTCGGCGCCCCGGAGGTCCGCGGCGATCAGGCAGGCACCGCGAAGGTCCGCAGCGCACAGCGGCAGGCCGCGCAGGTTTGCTCCCGCGAGGTCGGCGCCCGGCGCCAGGCGGACCAGGCGCGGATCGTCGCCGGAGGGGCCGGCGCCGAAGTAGCCCGCGCGGACCTCCTCACTGACCTCACGGAGTGCGCTGCCCACCTGGAGGTGCAGGGATGCGATGTCGGCTGCGAGGACCTCCTCAAGGGCGCCCGATGCAACTGCCCTGACCTTCGCCTGCAAGCGGCGGACATCCTCCGCGGTATCCGGGCCATAGGCTTTCGCCCCAGCCTGGGCCAGGAGCCACAGCATTTCGTGCAATTGGCGCAGGACTTTAAAGGCGGCGAACATGTCCGGCGCCGATTCCGGGTCTTCCCGCCAGCTGATGCCCCTGAACAGCCGCTGGCTGACTGCCTGGCCTGCGCCGAAGCAGTCGAAAACCGTGCAGCCCGCAAACCCGCGGGGCCGGAGCCGGTCATGGATGGTGCAGGAGAAGTCCGGCGCCAGGTTGGGGCATGGCGTGGCGGGCGGTTTGTCGATGGCGAAGTCGGCCGAGCGGGTAAACCCGAAAGCCGTGCAGCACAGGGCAAAGCACTGCGAACAGTCAGGCCGGAGGGTGGCCGGGCCGGTGGGGGTGGCGGCGGAAGGAGGGTTGGTGGGTTTCATGATTGCTCCCGAGGGTGGTTCCGATAGGGGCGCGGGACGGAGGGGAACCCATGGTGGGGTTCCCCTCCGTGGCACGCGGAATCACCGTTCCTGCCGGGAATGACGGGAACTGCGGACGGCTGGACATCATAGGCAATGAAGGAGAATCACTGCGTCCAGAATATCCGCATCGGGCGGGAATGGTCAGTCGCTGTTCGTGTTTACCGTGCCCTTTCCTGAGGCTTTTCCTGTGGGCGTGGTGCGCGGCGGTGGAACGCGGCGGCTCCCGGTGGCTTCGAAGGCCGCGGCCAGCCGCAGCACGTGGGTGTCACTGTAGGCGCGGCCGGCGATGGTGAGGCCAACGGGCATCGCGATATCCGCAGCGATGCCCATCGGAACCGTGACAGTGGGGATGCCGAGGTGGCGGGGTACCAGGTTTCCATTGGCCACCCAGACGCCATTGCGCCAGGCGATGTCCGCCGAGCGTTCATTGGTATCCGCGTCGGCAGGTGCCACGTCGGCCGCCGCCGGGAACACCACGGCATCCAGTCCCAGCCGGTCCATCCATTCCTCCAGGTCCACCCGGCGGGTTTCCTCAAGTCCCGCCAGGCCTTCGGGCAGGTGCGGAATGTCGGCCAGGACGGGAACCCCGTTGTCGCGGATCCAGGAAGGATAGTCGGCGATGTCGTCGTCGAACCCGTCGTAGCGGTCCGGCAGCGCGCCCTGGGGGGCGGGGAAGATCGCGGAACCGTCGACGTCGGCAAGGCGGTTCAGCCGCGGGTCGCCGTTGGCGTCGAGGAAGTCATGCCACGCCCAGGCCGACAGGTCCACGATCTCCCGCCGCAGATACTCCGGCGACACCAGTCCGCGGGTGGCGATGGTGGGCGAACCGGGCCGGTCGCCCTCATAGTTGGACACCACGGGGAAGTCCACTTCCACCAGTTCCGCGCCCGCGGCTTCCAGAGCACGCCGCGCCGCGTTCCAGAGGTCCAGGATGGACCCGCGCGTCTCGATCCGTTGCCCCGTGGGACCGCCGATGCCAGGTGCTTCGGCCGTACCGGCGGCGGGATCGGCATTGATGTACATCCGGGGGATGCCAAGCCTTTGTCCCGCAAGCACGCCCGCGGCCGCCGAAGCGTCCCGGACCGCGAGGCCAACGTACGACGGCGGGCGGACGGCGGATGCCTTGGGCAGCGGGATCCACGGCTGGACGCGCCAGAAATCCCCGCGGGCCTCGGCGTCATCCGCCACCACCACATCCAGGACCTCCAGCAGGTCCGCCATGGTGCGGGTGTGCGGCACCACCACGTCCATGGTGGGTACCAGGGGCCAGTTGCCACGTACGGAGATGATGCCGCGCGAGGGTGTGTAGGCGCACAGGGCATTGTTCGACGCCGGTGCCCGCCCCGAGGACCAGGTTTCCTCGGCGAGGCCGAATGCCGCGAAGCTGGCGGCCGTGGCGGTACCGGAGCCGTTGGATGATCCGGAGGCGAAGGCGGCGGTGAGGTATTCCGCGTTGTAGGGGCTCTCTGCCCGGCCATATACGCCGCGCTGCATACCTCCGTTGGCCATGGGCGGCATGTTGGTGAGCCCGATCAGGACCGCCCCGCCTGCCCGCAGCCGTTCGATGGTGAAGGCATCCCGCTGTGCCACCAGGTCCTTGAAGGCCGGTGAGCCCGCGGCTACGGTAAGCCCCTTTACCTGGTAGCTGTCCTTAGCCGTGTAGGGGATACCGTCGAGGGGTCCCAGGGTGAAGCCGGCAGCGCGGCGCCGGTCTGACGCCTGTGCTTCGGCAACTGCATCCGGGTTCATCACGACGAGCGCGTTGAGGCGTATGCCGTGCGAATCATACTTCTCGATGCGGTCAAGGTAGAGACGGACCAGTTCCTCGCTGGTGACCTGGCCGGAGTCGAGGGCGGCGCGCAGCTGTGCGATGCCGGCCTCCACGACGTCGAACGTCTGCCCCACCGGCAGCGGAACCTGCGTTTCGGCGAGCTTCACAGTGTGCCTCCATCCTTGGCAGCCGGCTGCTGCTGCGTGATGCAGTGGATGCCGCCGCCGAAAGCGAAGATGTCCCTGGCATCCACCAGTTCCACGGTCCTGCCCGGATACGCGCGTTCCAGGATCCCCGCGGCGATGGTGTCGTTGGGATCGTCAAAGCTGCACAGCACCACCACGTCGTTGCCGACGTAGTGGTTGATGTAGGACCAATCCACCCAGCCATCAGCATCGCGCAACACCGTGGGTGCCGGGACGTCGATAATGCGCAGCGGCCGGCCCTTGGCATCCAGCTGGCCCGCGAGGACGGCCTTCAGCTGCAGGTAGACGGCATGGTCGGGGTGGGCGGGATCGTCCTGGCGGTGCAGCAGGATGGTGCCGGCGCCGGCGAAGGCTGCCACGATGTCCACGTGTCCCCGGGTGCCGAATTCGTCGTAATCCCGGGTCAGTCCGCGTGGAAGCCAGATTGCTTTGGTGGTGCCCAGGGCGGCGTGGACTTCTGCTTCAACCGATTCCTTGGTGGCGCCGGGATTGCGGCGGGGATCCAATTGGACCGTTTCGGTGAGCAGGACGGTCCCTTCGCCGTCCACATGGAACCCGCCGCCCTCATTCACCAAGGGGCTCGGCCAGACGGGAACTCCGGTGCCTATTGCAACAGTCCGGGCAACGTCCTGGTCCTTGGCCCACGCCGCCCACTCCTGGGCCCCCCATCCATTGAAGATCCAGTCGACGGCTGCCAGTGCGCCGTTGGGCTGGTGCACGAACGTGGGGCCGCTGTCCCGCAGCCAGGCGTCATCGAGCGGGACCTCCACGACGTCGATGCCGCTGCCGAGCCATTCCCGTGCGGCCGTGGCGTCCCTGGGGTCAGCCACCACCGTCACGGGCTCGTGCCGGGCGATTGTCTGGGCCACCGTGGTCCAGGCGGCCCGGGCCCGGTCAAGGGTGGGGCTGCCGATGGGGCCGAAGGTGTCGTTGGGTGGTGGAAACGCCATCCATGTGCGCTGGTGGGCCTCCCACTCTGCGGGCATGTGGCCTGCGGCGCCGGTGGATACGTGGTCAGGGGCGGCGCTGTCCCGGACTGCGGTCGAATAAATGAATGCCATTCATTTATTATGGGGACCGTACTGGCAGCGCGCAAGAGTATTTCGTTTCAGTCCCTGCCTGTCCGGTCCACCGCCGACAGGATGGCCTGGGCCAGTTGGTCCGGTTTGGTGAACTGCGGCCAGTGCCCGGTGGGCAGGTCGATGAATTCCACGTCCCGCACCTTGGCCAGCTCCGCCACGAAGGGATGGTTTGCCGCGATCCACTCCCGGAGCATGGCCGAGGGGAACCCGCACGAGATGACGGTGGCGGGAACGTCGTAGCGGCGCCCGTCATGCAGGCGCTGCCTGCCGTACGCCACGCCGCGGGGTTCGGGAACGGCGCGGGCGCGGAATGACCGGCGCAGCCGGTCGTTGAGGTCCACCAGTTCGGCGTCGTCAAAACTCTGCCAGGGCGGCAGCGGGACATCGTCCCCGTGGGCAGGCAACTGGTCGTTGATGACGCTGCCGTCAGCCAGCGGCCCGCTGTCCACGTAGATGGCGCGTTCCACCCTGTCCGGCCGCGCATCCACTACCCCGTGAATGATTGCCCCGCCGCCGGAGTGGCCCACCAGGACCACCCTGCCCGGCAGCCCGTCCAGGACCTCCACCACCGCATTGATATGGTCCTGCAGGCTGATGCCTGCGCGGCTGGCATCCACCGAGTCCTTGCCGGGAAGCGTGAGGGGATGGGGGCGGTGCCCGGCTGCTTCCAGGGCAGGTGTTACCCCCTCCCATGACGAGGCGTCCAACCAGAAACCGGGTACCAGGATGATGTCCATGACCGAACCCTACTCCCCACCCATGACACGGAATAGGCGTTCTCCTACCGCTTGCGCTTCCGGTCCTTGTCTCCGTTCCGGCTTCCGCGTTCGGAGGCCTCGCGCTCAGCCCAGCGTTGCGACTTCCCCGCCGAAACCACCTTCTGGTGCCACTCCCGGTGGTAGGCGCGCTGGGCGGCGACATCGGAGCGGCGCGCCAGCGCCGCCAGTTCCCGCTGCATCTTCAGATACGAGTTCCAGCGGCGCGCGGCCAGGACGCCGGTGTCGATTGCTTCGCGGACGGCGCAGCCAGGCTCGCTCCCGTGTGAGCAGTCAGCGAACCGGCAGCCGGCAGCCAGTTCCTCGACGTCGCCGAACATCCCGTCCAGGCCGTCCCCGGCATCGAACAGGCCAAATCCGCGCACGCCGGGAGTGTCCATCAGCACCGTCCCGTTGGACAGCGGGACCAGCTCGCGGACGGTGGTGGTGTGCTTGCCCTTGAAGTCTCCGGACCGCACTTCGGCGGTCTGCTGGACGTCGCGGCCCACCAGGGCATTGATCAAGGTGGATTTGCCGGCACCGGACGGTCCCAGCAGCACGATGGTTCCGCCCGGCGGAATCCGTGCCATCAGTTCGTCGATGCCGTCGCCGTTTTCGGCGGATGTGGTGACCACCTCCACGCCCGCCGCCTGAAGGATAACTTTTCCGACGACGTCGTCCGCCACCTCGGCCAGGTCCGCCTTGGTGATGATCACCAGGGGGGTGGCGCCGGAATCCCATGCGGCGACGAGGGTGCGTTCCAACCGGTTGTGTGTGAGGGGCCGGTCCACGGGCACCACCACGCCCACGGTGTCCATGTTCGCGGCCAGGACCTGTGCGGCGGACGAATCCTCGAAGGCACGTTTGCGGCTGAGTTCCGAGCGGCGGGGGAGGACGGCCAGGATTTGCCGGTCGCCGCCCCGGTTGGGGCCGATCCAGACCCAGTCTCCGGTGACGGCCGGCTCGCCCGAGAGCGGGTAGGGCAGGTGGAGGAGACCGTCATGGACCGCGACGAGCAGCAGGGTGCGGTCCACGCGGACCACCCGGCCCCGTTCAGTTGCCGGCGGACAGGGATGCTGATCGAAATAGCCGGCAACGGCGGGCGTGTAGCCGTATGCGGAGGGGCCGGGCAGCGGACGAGTGCCAGCAGCGCTGTCTGTTTCTGTGGTGTTGGTGGTGTCCAGGGGGTTGCCTGAAGAAGTATGCACTGTGGTTCCTTGGGCTGTCCCCGGTGCAGTGCGGGTGGACGCGCAGCGTCAGGAACCGCGAAGGCAGCCGGGAGGGATGGTGGGTGTGATGGATGCGGGGCGCCCAGGGCGCGCGGCAGCTGCAGTCATCAAAACCACCTCCATTCCCTTGTGCGGTTTCCCGTCCTCCTGCCGGAAGCGGCAGGGCGGGACCGTCTCCCACTTTAGCGGCCGCCAACGCCGGAGGCTAGAGGTTGGCATCTTCCGCAGGGGATTGCCGCGTGCTACCGCCGAAGTTCCTGCGCCCGCTTCTGCCGTCCGCTGATGGACGAAGCGTAACCGCAGTTGGTGCAGGTGATCAGGTATTTCCGGGACACCGTGAGGACAGGGATGAAGAACAGTGTGAACTTGGTGGCCTGTTCGTCCAGGGCATGGTGGACGAAGGCGCCGCAGTGCTGGCAGGTTGCCGTCCGGCCCGGCAGGGCCTTGTGGACGGTCTTGAAGCCGAAAAGGAGGAGCATGGGCGGGCCTTTCATTGCCTGGGTGGTACCTGCCACCCTAGGCGAGTTTGACGGCTGTCCTTCAGGGGTACGGATGCTTCTGTACGGTGTGCGTGGATGCCATACTGTGCTGGGCAACATCGGGCCTTCTGGGGGGACTTCTGGCACATGGTTCTGGACACGGCGACCCTGCGCATCGCTTTCGGCCTCATGGCCCTGGTCCTGGTGGTTCTCTTCTACTTTTCCGCCTACCGGCTGACGCGTTCGCCATACAGCGCCTGGTGGTGCGGTGCCCTGCTGTTCTTCCTGGCCGGATCAGGCTGCTTCCTGTTTGACGGCACAGTGCATCAGGTGTGGGCCAACCCCCTGGGAAACACCCTGCTGGTGCACGGCGGCGTTGCAGTGTGGGCCGGGGCGCGCTCCCTGCGGACCGTACGGCCTCCCAGGTGGGCCTTTACCGGCATTCCCTTGGTCACCCTGGTGGCCTCCCTGCTGGACCAACCCGCCACCAACACCTGGTCCGGCGGCACGGTGTTCCTCGCCGCCATGAGCCTGACCGTCGGATTGGCGTCCCGTGAGCTCTGGCGCCTTGAGCCCGGGTATTCGCGGGTCCGGATCCCCATGGCTGTGGCGGCCGGAGGGCTCAGTGTCTTCTACTTCTTCCGGTGGCTGGCGTTCCTGGTGGAGGGCCAGAACGGGCCTGTCTTCGTCACCGTTTTTGGGTCCGCCATCACCACCCTGGTGACCATGGTCCTGCTGGTGGTGGTGTCCTTCAGCATGGCGGCCTTGAGCACCGAACAGCAGACGCGTGCCCTGCGCGTGGTGGCCAGCCGCGACGACCTCACCGGGCTCCTGAACCGCAAGGCCTTCCTGGACCTGGCCACCGAGCAGTTGGCCGACCGCACCATCACCGGCGGCTCGGGAGCCCTGATCCTTGCCGACCTTGACCACTTCAAGACTGTCAACGACACCTATGGGCATGCCGCCGGCGACCTGGCGCTGCAGGCCTTCGCCGACGCCTGCGCAGCCACCGTGCGCTCCACAGATCTGACGGGGAGGTACGGCGGGGAAGAGTTCGTCATCCTGGTTCCCGGAGCAAGCGCCGAACGGGCCGAGACGATTGCCGAGGAGATCAGCAGGCGCATGGCCGGCGCGGACACGCCGGGCGGCATGGAGATGCCCACCGCGAGTTACGGCATTTCCACCTACGACGGCGTGACCTCCGATGTTGATCAACTTATCGCCGCAGCGGATGCCGCCCTGTACCGGGCCAAATCGCTGGGCCGGAACCGCGCCGCCCGCAGCGACGGGCTGCGGTAGCTTTACTGCCCAAAGCGGCACGGTTCCGGACAGCCGGCTACTGGGACTGGAGCGCATCCGCCTGTTCGGCCAGGACGGTGAGGGCCACGCTTTCCGGCCGCTCCACCGTGCTCCGGATGCCGACCGTCATGCCGCTGCGTGCGGCTTTGAGGACGGATTCCATGACTTCCAGGACGTGGAAGGCAAGTGCGCCACCCGCCCTGGGCTCCTTGCCTTGCGGGGTGGCGGCAAGGTCCGCGATGCCGAACCCGCGTCCGGCGTCGACGTACCCTGCGGAGGCGGGAAGGGTCTCCCAGTCCTCGGCGCCGAGGGAGAACAGTTGGACGTCGCCGTCAAAGTGGTTCGGATCCGGCACCACCAGGGAACCGCGCTCGCCATGGATCTCGATGTTGGGCGACTTCGACTTCACGGCATCGAAGCTCATGAAGAGGGTGGACAGCGCACCGGAGGCGTGGACCAGGACGCCGGTCACGTGGGAGTCGATGGTGACCGGCACTTTCTCGCCCTGGCGCGGCCCCGAGCCGATGGTGCGCTCATTCCGGGTGTGGCTGGCCGCGCCCATCACGGAGACGACCGGACCCAGCAGGGTCACCAGGGCGGTGACGTAGTAGGGGCCCATGTCCAGCAGCGGGCCGCCGCCGGGCTGGTAGTAGAAGTCCGGGTTCGGGTGCCAGCGCTCGTGGCCTGGGGTCACCATGGTTGCCGACGCCGAGATGGGGGCGCCGACCAGCCCGTCGTCGATCGCCTTGCGGGCGGTCTGGATGCCGGTGCCCAGTACGGTGTCAGGAGCGCAGCCGACGGCGACGCCGGCCTCGCGTGCCGCGTCCAGCACCTGGCGCGCCTCCTCAGTCGTGGCAGCAAGGGGCTTCTCGCCGTAGACGCTCTTTCCGGCGGCGATGGCCTTCAGTGCCACCTCGGCGTGGGCGGCGGGGATGGTCAGGTTCAGGACAAGTTCGACGTCGTCCGCGGCGAGGAGTTCCTCCACGGAGATGGCGCGGACACCTTCGTAGCCATCCGCCACGGCCTGGGCACGTGCGGGGTCCAGGTCCGCCACGGCCACCAGGTCGATCTGGCTGAGTTTGCGGAAGTTCGCCAGGTACTGCGCGATGATGGCTCCGCAGCCAATGATTCCGACTTTCAACGGCTTGCCCACAGCAGGCCCCTTTCGATGATGGTGCGGACATTGGTGTCCTGGAGGATTTCGACCCGATGGCCGGGGGTGGCGACGAAGATGCGGCCCTTGCCCCACTGGCGGGTCCAGATGGCGGGGGAGGTCACTTCACGGTTCCACGGGTCCCATTCACGGACCTTCTGGGTGGTGGTGGCCAGGACATCGATGTAGTCGTCGGAGAGGACCCAGTACTGCTCGGTGACCAGGTCGAAGTCCTGGATGCCCCGGGTGATGGGGTGTTCGGCGGCCGCGGGCAGCATGTTGACGGTATAGGGCACGTAGTTGTCCGACTGCTCGCCGATGCACTCATCCGGGTGCTTGCCAGGGTGGCAGGCGAACTGGCCGCCGATCAGGTGCAGGTAGTCGGAGGTGTTCCGGTAGGAATCGGCGATTCCACCGTGCCAGCCGGCCAGGCCGGTGCCGTTCTCCACGGCGGCCCGCAGTCCGGCGAACTCGTCCTTTTCGATGGTGGACATGGTCATGCACTGCATGATCAGGTCCACACCGGCCATGTAGGCGGCGTCGGCGTAGACCTTGGGGGATTCCTCCACCCGGACGTCATAGCCGTTGTCTTTGAGATAGGGAATGAAGAGCTCGGTGGCCTCGTAGGGCTGGTGGCCGTCCCAGCCGCCGCGGACCACCAGTGCATTCTTTCGTTCTGTCATTGAATTTCCTTTGTTTGGCTACCGGCCTTGCGGGCCGGAAAGAGCAGGGGGTCAGCGGCTGGCGAAGGCGGCGTCGAACGCCGCTGCGGGCGGGGCGATGCGGGCCAGTTCCTGGACCATGGCAAGGGCCTGCGGGGCGCCGATGAGGCGGTCCATTCCGGCATCCTCCCATTCGATGCTGGTGGGGCCGTCGTAGCCAATGGCATTCAGGGTCCGGAAGATCCGGTTCCACTGCACGTCACCGTGTCCTGCCGTGACGAAGTCCCAGCCCCGCCGGGGATCCGCCCAGGCGAGGTGCGAACCCAGGCGGCCGTTGCGGCCATCCAGCTGCCGGACGGATTCCTTTACATGCACATGGAAGATCTTGTCCGCGAAGTCCCGCAGGAACATCACGGGATCCAGGTCCTGCCAGATGAAGTGGGAGGGGTCGAAGTTCAGGCCAAAGTTCGCCCTGTGGCCAATAGCCTCAAGGGTCCGTTTCGCCGTCCAGTAGTCGTAGGCGATTTCAGACGGGTGGACCTCGAGTGCGAACCGGACACCTGTCTCGTCGAAGACGTCCAGGATGGGGTTCCACCGGTCCGCGAAGTCCTGGTAACCGGCGTCGATCATTGCCTGCGAGGCCGGCGGGAACATGGCGACGGCCTTCCAGATGGACGAACCGGTGAACCCCGTCACGGTCTTGACGCCAAGCCGTGCGGCCGCCCGCGCGGTGTCCTTCATGGCCTCCGCCGCCCGCCGGCGCACCCCTTCAGGCTCGCCATTGCCCCAGACTTCCGCGGACAGGATGCCCTGGTGGCGCTCATCGATAGGGTCATCGCAGACGGCCTGGCCCGTGAGGTGGTTGGCGATGGCGAAGACCTTGAGGTTGTTCTTCTCGAGGATGTCCAGCCGGCCCTGGAGGTAGTTGTCGTCCTCCGCAGCCCGGCGGGGGTCCAGGTGGTCGCCCCAGCAGGCGATTTCCAGCCCGTCAAAGCCCCACTCGCCGGCAAGCCGGGCCACTTCCTCGAAGGGCAGGTCGGCCCACTGGCCGGTGAACAGCGTGATTGGTCGTGTCATTGGGTGTTCCTTGGTTTCTTGAAGCTGTAGGTCGCTCAGACTTTTTGCCACTGGCTGGAATTCGCGGCGCTGGACTCCACTGCGGCGAGGACCCGCTGTACCTGCAAGGCGTCGGCGAACGACGGTTCCGGTTGGCGGCCCTCGCCGATGGCCGTGACAAGGTCCACCACCTGGTGGGTGAAACCGTGCTCGTACCCCAGGCCGTGGCCCGTGGGCCACCAATGCCCCACGTACGGGTGCTCGGGCTCGGTGACGAAAATCCGGCGGAAGCCGGCGTCCGGCGATTCGGCCGAATCGTAGAAGGACAGGACGTTCATGTCCTCGAAATCAAAGGCGAGGGAACCCTTGGTGCCGTTGACCTCCAGCCGCATGGCATTTTTCCGGCCCAGGGCGTAGCGCGTTGCCTCAAAGACGCCGATCGCGCCCGCGGAGGCGCCGCCGTCGAACTTTGCGCTGAAGATGGCCGCATCATCAACGGTGACGGTCCCGCGGGGGGTGTCACTGCTGAGGTCGCCGTGGCCCCCAAGGCCCACCAGGTCGCCTGCCAGCGGACGTTCCCGGACAAACGTTTCCAGCATTGCCGACACCCCGCTGATGTTCTGCCCCGTGACCCACTGGGCGGCGTCGATGCTGTGTGCGCCGATGTCGCCCAGGGAGCCGGAACCGGACTTGTCCTTGTCCAGCCGCCAGGTCATGGGGGCGTTGGCGTCGGAGAGCCAGTCCTGCAGGTACTGGGCCCGGACGTGCCGGATGTCGCCAATCCGTCCTTGCTCCACGAACCGCTTGGCCAGTGCCAGTGCCGGGGTGCGGCGGTAGCTGAAGCCGCACATGGAGAAGACGCCATGCTTTGCGGCGGTCTCCGCTGCCAGTGTCATCCGCTCGGCTTCCTCCACGGAGTTGGCCAGCGGCTTTTCGCACAGCACGTGCTTTCCGGCCTCGAGGGCTGCGATGGCAATCTCTGCGTGGGTGTTGCCGGGCGTGCAGATGTCGATGAGGTCGATGTCGTCGCGCTCGATCAGGCGCCGCCAGTCGGTCTCCACCGACTCCCAGCCCAGCTTGTCAGCGGCCGCTCGGACGCCGTCGGCATTCCTGCCGGCGACCGCGGTGAGCTGTGGCTGCAGCGGCAGGTCGAAGAACCGTGGCGCGGTGCGCCAGGCGTGGGAGTGGGCGGCACCCATGAAGGCGTAGCCCACCATGCCGACCCGCAGGGGTTTGGCGGTGGTCATGGACGTGTCCTTTCTACTTGCTGAAGCCGGCCGTCAGGCCTGCCAGCAGTTGGCGGCGGCCGATGACGTAGAGCACCAGGATGGGCAGCGTGCTGAGCATCACTGAGGCGAGCACGGCCGGGATATTGACGCTGAATTCACCCTGGAAGCTCCACAGGCCCAGGGGCAGGACCCGCAGGCTGGGGCTCTGGGTGAGGACCAGCGGGAGCAGGAACCCGTTCCAGACATGCAGGCCGTTGTAGATGGCAACGGTCACAATAGCCGGGCGGGTCAGGGGCAGGGCGAGCCGCCACATGGTCTGCCACTCGCTGCAGCCGTCCAGCCGCATGGACTCGAACAATTCGTTCGGGACGTCGCGGATGAAGTTGGACAGGATCAGCACTGTGAGGGGGATGGCAAAGGCAATGGACGGCAGCATCAGTGCCAGCAGGCTGTCGTACAGGTTGAGCCGGATGATCATCAGGTAGATCGGGATGATCGTCGCCTGGAGCGGGATGGCCAGCCCCATGAGGAACATGCCGTTGACCAGCTTGAGGAACCTCCCGCTGCCCCGGACGATCGCGAACGAGGCCATGAACGAGATCAGCACCGTGGGAATTACGGAACCGAGCGTGACGATGACGCTGTTCATGAAATATGTGGCGAAGTCTTTCTCAAGGACCAGTTGGTAGTTCTCCAGCGTGGGCGAGGTGGGGACGGCCAGGGGATTCTGGCCGAAGTATCCCGCCTGCGTCTTCAGGCTGGTGATCACCACGTAGTAGATCGGCAGGATGATAATGGCCAGCCAGATCCACCCACCGAGGCCGCCGGGGATGTTGAGCCGCCTCAGCCGTTGGCCGAGTCCCTGCTTGGGTGCGGCGGAACCGGCCGTGGTTCCGGTCCGGGCCTCCTGCGCATTGCTTTTCAGGACGGTACTCACCCTACAAACCTTCCAATTGGCTGCCTTGTTTGTCCTTGCCGCCAAGACGCTGGAGGAACAAGGCCAGTGCAAGGCCGATGATGACGAGAATGACGGCGATGACGCTGGCCGGGCCCATGAGGTTGGCCCGGAAGCCCCGCAGGTACATGTCCAGGGCCAGGATCCGCGTGGAGTTTCCCGGTCCGCCGCCCGTGAGGACGAAGATCAGGTCGAAGTAGGTCAGCGAACCCACCACCATCAGCGTGGAGGACGTGATGATGGTGTATTTCAGCTGTGGCAGGGTGATGTGGAAGAACTGCTTGATGGTTCCGGCACCGTCGATCTGCGCTGCCTCGTAAAGGGACTTCGGGATCTGCCGCACCCCGCCCTGGTAGATGAGGGTGTGGAACGGGACGAACTGCCAGGCGATGACGAAGATGACCAGGCCTACGGCCAGTTGGGGTACCCCCAGCCAGTCCTGCGCCAGGAAGGGCAGCCCCAGGCCGGTTGCCAGGCCGAAATTCGGGTCCAAAAGGGCCTTGAAGGCGATGGCGACGGCGGCTGAGGACAGCAGGAGGGGCAGGAAGTACAGGACGGCAAGGGCAGCCCGGTAGCGCTGGCTTCCCGCCGTGAAGACCCCCAGGAGCAGGCTGATGGGAGTCTGGACCAGCCACGAAACGATCATGATCAGGAAGGTCAGGCCCAGGGCGTTGTACAGTCCCGGATCCGCCAGCACAGAGAACCAGTTGTCCAGTCCAGCTGCCCCGATGGCACCGATTCCGTCCCAGCTGCTGAAGCTGAGGATGAGCACCCCGGCCAGCGGGATGACTGCGAACACCAGGAAGAAGAACAGTGCCGGCAGGGTCAACCACGCCAGGGCGGCCCTGCGCTGTTCGGTCTGCTTGGAATCTTTCGCCCTCGTGGCGGCCCGCGGGGCAGTGGAGACGGCGTTGCTCATTTCCCTAGGGTGCCGTTCATGTTCTCGGCGAACTGCTGCGGCGTGATCGACTTCAGGAACAGCTGGTCGATGTTGTTCAGCAGGGCCTCAGCTGCGGTGGGGCTCAGCGCCTGGTCCCAGGACTGCTGGAAGCTGGGTGCGTTCTTGGCCATGTCGTAGACGAAGTTCAGGAACTCCTTGTCCGGGGAGGTGTTCAGCTTGTCTTCGATGCCGTTAACAATCGGCACGGAGCCGGAGTTGATGTAGGCGTCGACCACGGTATCGGTCAGGATCCCGTCCTTGAAGAACTTCTTGGCGGATTCCTTTTCCTTGTCGCTGGCCTTGGAAGAGATTGACATGTACGCCGCGGGGTTTCCGACGCCGTTCTTCGGGTCGCCCTTGCCGCCGGCAACCGTGGGGAACGGGACGAAGCCCAGTTTTCCGTCCTGCACAAAGTTCTGGCCGGCCTTCTTCATGGCGCCATAGGTCCAGGAACCGTGCAGCATCATGGCTGCCTTGCCGGAGAACAGGAGGGCCTGGTCTGCCTGCGAGTCGGCAGTGATGGAGGAGAAGCCCTTGATGAAGCCGTCAGCAGAGACCAGCTCCTGGATCTTGGTGCCGGTCTCGATCACGGCCGGGTCCATCCAGGAATTGGGCTTGCCCTCGAAGATCGCCTTGAAGACGTCCGGCCCGCCGATGCGGTCCAGGAGGTATTCAAGCCACATCATGGAGGTCCAGCGCGACTGGCCGCCCAGGGAGAACGGGGCTATGCCCATGCCGTTGAAGGTCTTGACCAAGGACATGATGTCGTCCCAGGTCTTGGGCGGCTGGACGCCTGCCTTCTGGAACAGTTCCTTGTTGTAGAACAGCACGATCGGGGCGACGTACTGGTTGGGCAGGGCGTAGATCTTGCCGTTGACGGTGGCTGCACCGAACACGGACGGGAAGAACTTCTTCTTCAGGTCCGGATTCTGGTCGAACCAGCCGGTGAGGTCCTCAACCTGGTTGGCCTCGGCGTACGTCTTCAGGCCACCGCCGCCCCAGCCGTAGATGATCGTGGGTGCCTGGTTGGCGCCGATGGCGGTCTTGATCTTGGTCTTGTACGCGTCGTTCTGGAAATACGTAACAGTGATCTTGTCGGCGGAGTTTGCCGAGTTAAAAGCATCCACGGCTTTCTGCATGGTGGTCTGGTTCGGCTCGCCGGACAGATACCACATGCTGGCGCCCCCGCCGCCGCTGGAGGCGCCGGGGCCGGACGTCCCGCAGGCTGTGGTTGCGGCAACGGCAAAGGGAGTGAGGGCAGCGAGGGCGAGGAAAGACCGCCGGGAGGACTGGGGTTGCTTCATTGCTTCTCCATTGTGAATTTGCGTCGAGGTACGGGGCGTCAGCTCCGCCGTTCGTTCGAAACATTTCGAACGGTGATATAAGTCACGCTGTAAACTAAAGCCCTAATTATCGGCGGCGTCAAGGGATCGTAGAGGATCTTTTCTGTCTACTTCCTATGTCCCGGTGCTCTTGACCGGAGAAGGCCCCACTCTGCACAATGAAAGCGTTTCCCCACTTTCGAAAGATTGCGAACCGATGACGAGCAAATTGCAGGAGCGGACCAAACCTACGCTCGCTACCGTGGCCAGGCAGGCAGGGGTTTCGGCGCCTACGGTGTCCAAAGTGGTGAACGGGCGTGAGGACGTGGCCCCCGAAACCAGGGCCCGGATCCTTGCCGCACTGGAGCAGGCGGGCTACCAGTCGCCTGTCCAGCGCCGGGCGGCCGCCGAAAGCGGGACCGTGGTGGAAGTAGTGATCGACGTGCTCGACTCCGCATACACCATCCAGGTCCTCAACGGCATCCTGCAGTTCGCTGCCGCCGCCGACGTCGAAATCCTGGTCAGCGTGACCGGCCAGTCCACCCCCGCCCGCCACACCCCCGAGCGCCGGGCGCAGCGGATGCTCGAAGAGGGCAGGGCCGGGATGATCGTGGTGACCTCGGCCTTCAGCGAGGCGCAACTGCACGCGTTCAGGCGCCGCCACATCCCCGTCGTCGTCATCGACCCGCTTAACCCGCCCTCCGCCGACGTCGTCAGCGTTGGGGCCACCAACTGGGCCGGCGGCAAAGCTGCCACCGAGCACCTGCTGGGACTGGGACACCGCCGCATTGCCTACATCGGCGGCATAGAGGGCGCTGAATGCAACCAGGCGCGGCTGCACGGATACATGGCAGCCCTGATGGCACAAGGGATCAAGGTGGACCCCCAGTACGTTGTTTCCGGCGGCCGGTTCCGGACGGAGAGTGGGGTCAATGGATTCAAAGAGCTGCTGAAGCTTGACCCACGCCCCACGGCGATCTTCGCCGGAAGCGACACCATTGCCCTGGGCGTCCTCAGCGAAGCGCGGCGCCACGGAATCAGGGTTCCCGAGGACATCAGCCTCATCGGCTTCGACGGCACCAACCAGGGTGAGCAGTCCGTTCCATCGTTGAGTTCCGTGGCCCAGCCCCTGGAGGAGATGGGGCGGGCGGCCCTAAGGTCGCTGCTGCGGCAGGTGCAAGGCGAAGTCCTCGATTCCCACCGAGTGGAACTGGCAACCCAGGTAATCGTGCGGGAATCCACCGCCCCTCCCGCGGACTGAAAGACAACCATGAAAATCACCCATCTCGACACCGTGGTCGTGGACTTCTACCGGACGAACCTCATCTTCGTCCGGCTTACAACTGACGAGGGGCTCACCGGCATCGCCGAGGCGACCCTCGAAGGGCAGGAACATGCTGTCCTCGGGGCGGTGGCTGTCCTTGCCGAAGCCGTCAGGGGCAAGGACCCCACGCGGATCACCCAGACCATTTATGAGCTCAACCGCGACGCCTACTGGCGCGGCGGTCCGGTATCCATGACAGCCCTGAGCGCCCTTGAGATGGCGATGTGGGATGTTTCGGCGCGGGCATTGGGCGTCCCGGTCCACCGGATGCTGGGGGGACAGGTCCGCGACCGGGTCCGCGCCTACGCCAACGGCTGGTTTTCCGGGGCCATCACTCCGGAGGATTTCGCCGAGGCCGCTGTACGGACGGTCGGCCAAGGCTTCCGCGGCCTAAAGTGGGACCCTTTCGAGGCCGCGGACCTTTTCCTGGAACCGCGGGACCTGGGGCGCATGCTTGAACCTGTTGAGGCAGTGCGGGCGGCAGTGGGCGACGACGTTGAACTGTTCATAGAAGGCCATGGCCGCTTTGATGTCCCCACAGCCATCCGGGTGGCCCGCGAACTTGAACGGTTCCAGCCGGTGTTTTTCGAGGAACCGTGCCCGCCGGACGGGATCGACGCCCTCGTGGAGGTGCGCAGCAAGTCCCCTGTTCCCATTGCCGCGGGGGAGAGGTGGATGGGCCGGAACACCTTCATTCCCGCCCTGGCCCGCAACGCCGTGGATTACATCCAGCCGGACGTCACGCACGCCGGCGGGCTGCTGGAACTGTCGTTCATTTCCACTCTGGCGGCAGCCCATTATGTGCCGTTCGCACCGCACAACCCCAGTGGACCGCTCAGCACTGCGGCAACCCTGCAGCTCGGGGCCACACTGCCGAATTTCCGGTACCTGGAGATCATGGCCACGGACGTGCCGTGGCGCAGCGACATCTCCAGTGAGCGCCTTCAGCTGACGGCAGACGGCGATGTCATGATCCCCGAAGGCGCTGGGCTGGGCATCGACCTCGACTATGACGCGATCGCGGAGCATCCTTTCACGCCGCATCCCATGCGGATCTTCAGCGACGTGGTGGCCGATATCCGGCCGCCGGACGCCCGGTCCTACTTCAACCTCGAAGGCGCCGGCGTCCGCTGACGCGTCGGACAACGAAAAAGCGGCGGCGTCCGCCCGGCCTAATAACCGGACGGAGGCCGCCGCTGCGGGTGGGTGCCTAGCGCTTGACCGCCTCGAGCTTGAGCAGCTTGGCGATAACGCCGTCGAGTTCGGAGTCGTCGAAGATCTTCTTCCAGTCGTCCTTGATGATGCTGTCCTTGCCGTACCAGGGTTGGCTCCAGGATGGCGAGCTGCTTGACGGTGACCCAGTGCACGTCGATGACGGGAGCGTAGGTGGTGCGGATGACGGCCTCGGCAGAGTCACGGGAGGCGCCGGACTTCAGATTGTTTCGCTTGGGAGGTGTCCGTAGAATCTGCCGCCGTCACGGCCACCATGCGATCGCATATGCAGACCGCGTCCCGGCGCCTGCTGGCCGGTTTCGACGCCTCGCAGTAGGTTCCCGCGTATCAGTTGAGCGAGGCCGCCAGCTTTTCCCGCTGTGGATCGTCGCCCGTCCGGCGCGGGCCCACTGAACCGCGGCGCACCAGGGTGGCCGTGAACTGCGCCGGAGCGGCGGGCGGCAGCCCCTCCATCTGGCGGATCAGTGCCTTGGCTGCCGCCACGCCCATGTTGTAGACCGGCTGGGCGATGACCGTCAGGGGCGGCGTGGTGAGCCTGGTCCATGCGAAGTCGTCGTACATCAGGAATGACACATCGGCCGGAATGGACAGGCCCAATTCCTGGATCGCTTCCACCACGCTGAGGGCAATCAGGCCGTCCGAAGCGACCACTGCCGTGGCTTGGTCCGGGCCCCGGAGCACTTCGCGGGTGATGCTGCGGATCGAGTCGGCATCGCCGGCATTCAACCTGACCAGGTCTTCCGGGAAGGGCAGCCCCGCCGCAAGGAAAGCGTCCCGCATCCCCTCGATGCGGTCCGCAATCTGGGAGGACTCCAGGGTCATGCCCGGCGTGTAGGGGGTGTCCGTCCGCAGTGTGGAGATGAAGGCGATACGCCGGTGCCCTGCCTCGAGCAAATACTGCGTAGCTTCCCTGGAAATCCGCGCCATGTCCACGGCCATGGTCTCCACCTTGAGGTCGCCGGCGGTGCGGTCGATGAACACCAGGGGGCGTCCGGACCGGTGCACCTCCTGCAGGTGTTCGGTGTCCACTGATGATGCCGGGGCGACGATGAGGCCGTCCACCCGCTTGTCCAGCAACACCCGCACCGCGTCCACTTCCGCCGCCCGGTCCTCGTCGGTGTTGACCAGGATGACGTTGTACCCGGCCTTCTTGGCAGTGTCCGTGATGCCCCGGGTAGCAAGGCCGAAATGCGGGTTTTCGATGTCACCCACCACCACGCCGATGGTGTGCGATTTTCCGGTGTTCATGCTGCGGGCCAGCTCGTTGGGACGGTAGGAAAGCGCCTCGGCAGCGGCGAGGACGCGCTCGCGGACTTCGTCGCTGACCGCGCCGTAATTGCCCAGTGCACGGGCGGCCTGTGCCTTGGAGACCTGCGCAGCTTTTGCGACGTCGGCAACGGTTACGTCCCGCCGTCGTGCTCCATCACCGTTCATCTTCACCTTTCGACGGGGTTGTTGACGCCCCATGTGACATCGGCTACATTTCTATCAATCGATGTGAGTCCGGTCTCAATCCTAAACTGTGAGACCGGACTCAACAAGAGCATCGACGACTTTCTTCGGCGGCCCTGACAGCACCGCCTTCCCACCAACGATTGGACAACGCTGTGAAGAAAAAGAATCTCCGACCTGCCGGATTTGCCGCGGCAGCCCTGGCCGCGGTCCTGGCGCTCTCCGGCTGCAGCTCCACCTCCGCCGCCTCCACCACAGAGAACAATCCCTACGGGCTGATCCAGCCAGGCACCATCCGGGTGGCAAGCCTGGGTGACTCAAAGCCGTACACCTTCGCCGATGCCTCCGGAAACTTCACCGGCTTCGACGTGGAACTCTTCAAGGACGTGGCCCACCGGGCCGGTGTGGACAACGTGGTCTTCACCGGGCAGGACTTCTCGGGGCTCCTTGCCGCAGTGGCAAACGGACAGTTCGACGCCGGCGTCGCAGCCATCGGCATCACCGACAAGCGCAAGGAAACCGTGGACTTCTCGGACGGTTACCTGGCCGGCTACCTCACGGTCATCACCACCAAGACCTCCGGCATCACCAGCGCGGACGGGCTGGCCGGCAAACGCCTGGGCGTGGTCCAGGGAACCCTGCAGGAAGCCTATGCGGTGAAGAACTTCACCTCGGCCAGCCTGGTCCGCTTCCCTGACAACAACACCGCGATCGCCGCCGTGAACAGTGGAACGGTGGACGCGCATTTCCTGGATTACGAGGCCGCCAAGGCTTACGAGGAGCAGCACGGCCTGGTCAGCGCCGCGGACATCCCGTCCTTCGACGCCCCGGCCGGGTTCGCAGTGGCCAAGGGCAAGACGGCCTTCAAGGAAGCCCTGAACAAGGGCCTGGCCGCAGCCATGGAGGACGGCACCTGGAAGAAGCTCTACCAGAAGTGGTTCCCGGGCTCACCGATGCCCGAGCAGTACCTGCCCAAGGCCGAGCAGACCGCATCACCCTCGCCAAGCAAGTAGCCCCCAAGCATTATTTGCCGGGCTGTCAGGCCTTATGGCCACCTGGCCGGGCGGGCCGCCGTAAGCGGCCTGCCCGGCACCTCCCCTTCATCTACGTCTGAGAGCAATCATGGACTGGCTCAACACCATCATCCGTACCTTCTTCGACTTCGGCGCTATGGCCGAGGTCCTGCCCCAACTCCTGGCGGTCGGCCTGCTGAACACGCTGATCATTTCCATTGCCGCCACCGTCCTTGGCACGGTGCTGGGAATGGTGGTGGCCGTCATGGGCATCTCACCATCCAAGTGGCTGCGGGTCCCGGCCAGGATCTACACGGACCTTTTCCGTGGCCTGCCCGCCATCCTCACCATCCTGCTGATGGGCCAGGGCTTTGCCCGCCTGAGCCAGTCGATCTTCGGCCCGTCACCCTACCCGCTGGGCATCATCGCGCTGAGCCTGATCGCCAGCGCCTACATCGGGGAGATCTTCCGCGCCGGGATCCTCAGCGTGGACAAGGGCCAGGGCGAGGCCTGCCGTGCCCTGGGCATGAGCTACGCCAAATCCATGGCCCTGGTGGTGGTACCCCAGGGCGTCCGCCGGGTCCTCCCGGCCCTGGTGAACCAGTTCATCGCCATCGTCAAGGACTCCTCCCTGGTGTACTTCCTGGGCCTGCTGGTCACCGAACGCGAACTCTTCCGCGTGGGCCAGGACGCCGCCGTGCTGTCCGGGAACCTTTCACCCCTGGTGGCCGCCGGACTCCTCTACCTGGTGATTACCGTCCCGCTGACGCACCTGGTGAACCACTTCGACAACAAGTTCCGCACCGGCCGCCGCCGCGCCGCACCACCCACCAGCGGCCTGAAGGAAGTCAAGGAACTCGACGCGGCATCGCCGCTCACAGCCGGGAGCAACACATGAACACCCCCACCCCCACCACCATGAATGCGGCCACCTCGGAGGAACAGTCGTTCCGCGGCTCAAGCCTGGAACTGCGCAACCTCACCATGGCCTACGGCGACATCGAGGTACTGCGCAACGTCAGCCTCACCGTGGCGCCGGGCACCACCACCTGCATCATTGGCCCCTCAGGATCCGGAAAATCCACCCTGCTGCGCGGCGTCAACCGGCTGCACGAACCCAAGAGCGGGAACGTCCTGCTCGCTGGCGACAGCACCCTGACCGTCAACCCGGACACACTCCGCACCCGCATCGGCATGGTGTTCCAGCATTTCAACCTCTTCCCGGACCACACCGCCGAGGAAAACGTGGCCCTGGCCCTCTGGAGCGTCAAAGGCATGCCCAAGGCCCAGGCCATGGAACGCGCCCGCCAACGGCTCGCCGAGGTTGGCCTCGCCGAACGCGCCGACCACCGCCCCCGTGACCTCTCCGGCGGCCAGCAGCAACGCGTCGCCATCGCGCGGGCCCTGGCCATGGAACCCGAAGTGATGCTCTTCGACGAGGCCACCAGCGCCCTGGACCCCGAACTGGTCAAGGGCGTCCTGAACCTAATGGCCGGCCTGGGCCGCCGGGGCATGACCATGCTCGTCGTCACCCACGAAATGGGCTTCGCCCGGAAAGTGGCAGACCAGGTGGTCTTCATGGATGAAGGCGAAGTAGTGGAGGCCGGGACACCCGCCCAACTCTTCGACAATCCCCGCAGCGAACGCCTCCAGCGCTTCCTTTCCGAGGTGCTCTGATGGGTGCGGTTGCAGCGGCACCCATCCGGACCGCCGTCGTCGGTTTTGGAATCTCCGGCAAGGTCTTCCACGCGCCCCTGGTGGCGGCCAACCCGGACTTCTCGCTGGACGTCATCGTCACTGCCCAGCCGGAACGTGCGGCGGAGGCGGCACGGCTGTATCCGCAGGCACGGATTGCCGGCACCCCGGAGGAGCTGTTCGCCCTGGCCGCGGACCTGGACCTGGTCATCCTGGGCACCCCGCCGCACACGCACTACGGGCTGGCCGCGACAGCCATCGCCCACGGCCTGCATGTGGTGGTGGACAAGCCTTTCGTCCCCACGTCCGACTTGGGCGGGGAGCTGATCAGCAGGGCGGCCGACGGCGGGGTGCAGCTAACGGTGTTCCAGAACCGCCGGTGGGATGCAGACTTCCTCACCCTGCAGAAGGTGCTGGCGTCCGGAGACCTTGGCGGGGTCACCAGCTTCGAATCGCGGTTCGAATGGTGGCGGCCCGAAGGCTTCGGAAACTGGCGGGACACCGTGTCCCTGTCCGAGGGCGGCGGCATCCTGCACGACCTCGGCGCGCACCTGATCGACCAGGCCATCCACCTATTCGGCCCGGTGGAACGGAGCTACGGCGAGACGGCCAACCGCGGTCCGCATCCGGACGCGGCGGATACGGAAGCGTTCGTGTCGTTGCTGCACGCCTCCGGCGTCCGCACGCGGCTCTGGATGAACGGCATGGCCGCCCAGGCCGGGCCGCGGTTCCACGTCCTGGGTTCCCGCGCCGGCTACACCAAGTGGGGCCTGGACGGACAGGAACCTGCCCTCGCTGCCGGGACGCCGCCGTCGGACCCCGCCTATGGTGTGGAACCCCAGGAGCGTTGGGGGCTCCTGGGCGTGGACGGGGCAACGGCGGCCGTCCCCGCCGAACGCGGCGCCTACCCGCAGTTCTACGTCCAGCTGGCCGCCGCCCTGCACGGGAACGGGCCGCTGCCGGTGGATCCCGCCGAACCGCTTGAGGTGCTGAAGGTGATCGAGGGCATCCACGCCCTGACCTGACGCCACACCCAATTTCCCCTGCTTTCCCTGACGCGTCGTCAGCGTCTTCCGCAACCACGAATTTCACAGAAAGGGACACGATGTCCTCTCTTCCAGCCACCAAGCGCGTTGCCGTCATCGGCGGCGGCATCCTCGGGGTCTCCACCGCGGTCCACCTGCTCCGCGAAGGAGCGTCGGTGATCCTGCTGACCGAGCGCGGCCTCGCCAGCGAAGCCAGCGGCCGCTCGCTGTCCTGGCTCAACTCCGCCGGCGAACGGTCCACCCCGTACCACCAGCTGCGGGTGGCCGGCGTGGACCGCTACCGCACCCTCTTCGCCTCGGACCCCAGCCGCGACTGGCTGCAGTTTGGCGGCGGCCTGATGTGGAACGCCGCGGGGCAGGGCGAGGCCACCGCGGCCCGGCACGCCTACGAAAAGTCCATCGGCTACGACTCCCGGCTTCTCGCCCCCAGCGGTATCGCAGCCACCACCCCCGGCATCGATGCGGACGCCGTGCCGGAGAATGCCATCTTCAATCCCGGCGAGGGCTGGGTGAGCCTGCCGGACCTGATCGACTTCCTCATGGAGGAGTTCCACGCCCGCGGCGGCGAACTGGTCCTGAACGCGGGAAAAGCCTCCGTCATGGTGGAAGGCGGCCGCACCTCCGGCGTGGAGACAGCGTCGGGCGGGACATACCCGGCCGACGCCGTGCTGGTGGCCTGCGGCGCGGCGACGCCCGCCGTCGTCCAACCCTTGGGAGTGCACATCCCCAACGGCTCTCCCGTGTCCATGCTGGTGGTGACCAAGCAGGTGCAGCACGACGTGGCCGCGGTGATGAACACCCCGCGCGCAGCCTTGCGGCCCAACCCGGGCGGGACGTTTGCCCTGGACCACGACTGGTACGAGGAACACATTACCGAGCACGCGGACGGCTCCTTCAGCATCCCCGATGAGGTGGTCCAGGAACTGGCCGATGAGGCATCGAAGCTTGTTGCCGGCAATCCGGAACTCAAGCCCGCCTCCTGGAAGATGGGCTATAAGCCCATTCCCGGGGACGGCGAACCCGTCCTGGGCGAACTGGGCCAGGTGCCCGGATGCTTCGTTGCCTTCACGCACTCCGGCGCCACGCTGGGACTCATTGCCGGTGAGCTCCTGGCCGGGGAAATCCTGACCGGCAGGAAGCACCCCATGCTGGCCACCTTCCGGCCGGGACGCTTCTCCTAAGCCGGGCTGCAAAGGGGCGGGGCCGTGCGGATTGCGGCTCCGCCCTTGCCTGTGCCGTCCGGACTGGATGCCGTCCGGCGTGTCAGGCGCCCAAATGACCGGTGAGCCGGCGGTGGAATCCGGTGCTGCGCTCATCGAGGCCTTCGATCCTCACCGTGGCCCCGTGGTCCGCGTATTTCGTTTCAATGGAGTCGAGGGCGGCCACCGTCGAGGCGTCCCAGATCTGTGCACGGCTGAGGTCGATGGACACCAGGCCCGGATCGTCCGCGTAGGCGAAGTGTTCCACCAGGTCGTTGCTGCTCCCGAAAAACAGCGGGCCCACCACCTGGTAGCGGACACTCTCCCCGTCGCCGGCCAGGGTCCTCTCAACAGTGATCACATGCGCCACCCGGCGGGCGAACAGGACCATGGCCAGGATGACGCCGACTAGGACGCCGTAGGCCAGGTTCCCCGTCAGGACCACGACGGCGACAGTAACAGCCATGACCAGTGTCTCCGGTATGGGCATCCGCTTCAGGGTGGACGGTTTGACGCTGTGCCAGTCCACCGTGGTGACGGCAACCACCATCATGACCGCGGCGAGGGCCACCATGGGAATCTGCCCCATGATCGAGCTGAGCCCGGTCACCAGGGCCAGCAGGAACAGTCCGGCCACGAACGTCGAAATGCGGGTGCGGGCCTGGCCGGTCTTCACATTGAGGACGGTCTGCCCGATCATGGCGCAGCCGGCAATGCCGCCGTAGAAACCGGCGAGGATGTTCGATACGCCCAGCCCCCAGGACTCGCGTCCCTTATGGGACGGGGTGCCGGTGATGTCATCGACGAGTTTCGCTGTGAGGAGGGTTTCCATGAGGCCGACGAACGCCACGCTCAGTGCCGTGGGCAGGACCAGCTGGAAGGTGGCAAGGTCAAGCGGGAAAAGGAACGGGGTGATCCCCGGCAGCTTGCCCGTAAGGGGACCTTCGTCCGCGACGCTTGGAACGGCCACGCCGGCGATGATGACGATTGCCGTGACGGCCACGATGGCAACCAGCGGCGACGGAACCACCTTGGTGAAGCGCGGAAGGACGAAAATGATCGCGAACGTCAGGGCGAACAGGACGTAGGCGGGCCAGGGGACATTGAGGACATGGGGCACCTGCGCCATGAAGATCAGCACGCCCAGGGCGTTGACGAATCCGATCATCACCGATCTGGGGATGAAGCGCATCAGCCGGGCAAGGCCGGCCAGGCCAAAGACCACCTGGATCACGCCGGCGAGCAGCACGGCGGGCAGGACGTACTGGACACCGTGCTGGTGCACCAGCGGGGCGATCACCAGGGCGACGGAACCGGCTGCGGCGGTAACGACGCCGGGCCGGCCGCCAAGGACCGACATCGCCAGGGCCAGCACGATGGAGGCGACCAGGCTCACCATGGGATCCACCCCGGCCACGATCGAGAAGGATATGACCTCGGGGACCAGGGCCAGGGTGGTGACTATGCCGGCCAGGACCTCGCGGGAGAGCTGCCGCGGGGAGCGCACGGCGGTCAGGACAGTGGTCGGTTGCCGGACGGGGCGGGGGCGGGCGGTGACGGCCAAGGAGCGGCTCCAGGGGACATGGCTCTCCTGGGAGAGCGGGTGTGCAACGTTTCTGCGCGCCACGGTGCGCACGGGTCCAGCCCGGCCATGGAAGACAATGGGGTGGGAAGGGAATGCGCCGGTAGCTTTCGGCTGCATAGGCAACACTACCCGCCAGGGTTCGTGGAGGGGCAGCCAACCGCGATACGCAGTTCCGCAGCCGTTGCCAAACTGTGGCGCTTCCGCCGGGCCCGGCCCCGGGCGGCAGTAAGCTCGGCTGATAAAATGGCCGGGTTGCAGGGCGGCCATTTGAAGCTGGGGCGAGCAGTGCCGTAACAAGTCAGGGGACCACACAAACATGACGGCAGGCGGGTCACACCTCAGGATGTCGGAGAGCCGGCCGGGCACACCGGCCGGGGTTTCCGTGCCCGCCAAAGGCCGTGCCTACCTGGCAACCCTCGAAGGCTTTGTCGGTGCCCTCATGATGTTCGTCGGTTCCATCGGAACGGGCTGGATCGCCAACGGGTCGCCCATGATCCGGCAACCGGTGGTGATCGCACTCCGCACCGAAGGCTGGGGCGTGGCGGTGTCCACCGTGCTGCTGACGGCCGGTGCCATGCTCCTGATGCGCTCCTGGCTTCGCCTGGGCCAGCGGCTGGGGGGCTGGGGACAATCATCCCTGCGGTCCGTGGTGGTGGCCATATCCGCCTGGTCCCTGCCGCTCTTGTTCTGCGTTCCGGTCTTCTCCAGGGACGTTTACGCCTACACGGGGCAGGGCCGCCTGGTCCAGGAAGGCCAGAACCCGTATGAGGTGGGCATTTCCACCCTCAACAACTGGTTCTCCCTGGGGGCCGACCCCGCCTGGGCGGAAAACCGGACCCCGTACGGACCGTACTTCCTGTGGCTGGCGCGCGCGGTGGTGGGACTGACAGGAGCCCAGCCTGACGCGTCCGTCCTGCTGTTCCGCCTCCTGGCCGGCGTCGGCGTGCTGCTCTGCGTAATCTACGTGCCCAGGCTCGCCGAACTGCACGGGATCAACGGTGCCCGCGCGCTCTGGATCTCCGTGGCCAACCCGTTGTTCCTCATCAGCTTCATCGCCAGTGCCCACAATGACGCCCTGATGGTGGGGCTCGCCGTCGCCGGCGTCTACCTGGCCGCCACCCGCCGCTACCTCCTGGGCGTCCTCCTGGTCACCGCCTCCATCGGCATCAAGCCCATCACCGTCCTGCTGCTGCCGTTCATCGGTGTGATGTGGGCGGGGCCCGCTGCCTCCTGGCCGCGAAAATTCCTGATGTGGGGTGCCACGGCGGGCATCAGCTTCGGCGTGCTGGCCCTGAGCGGCATCCCCTACAACCTCGGCATCGGCTGGACGTGGGCCATCATGGACCCCACCCCCGGCTACACGGGCTACTCGCCGTCGGGCTTCCTGGGCCAGCAGGTGGAGATGCTGGCCAACGCCCTGGGACTGCCCGGCGGAACGCTGGCCACCTGGCTGCGGACCGCCATGAAGTGGGCGGCGATCGCCCTGGTCCTGCTGCTGATGTTCCGCGGCGACTACTCGCGGGCGGTGCGGCGGATGGCCCTGGCGTTCACCGCCGTCGTGATGCTCTCACCCATCATCCAGCCCTGGTACATCCTGTGGTTCCTGCCGTTCCTGGCGGTCACGGGAATCCGGGACGACTGGCAGATCCGCTCGCTGTACGTGGGCGTGACGTTCTTTGTGGTATTCGGCGCCCAGGACCAGCTTTCGGTCTGGTCCTTCGTGGAACTGCCCATCGACGCCTCGTCCCTGGCCTTCTTTACGGCCCTGGCCTTCACCTTCTACCTGCTGGTCCTGGACGTCCATACCCGCAAGCTGCTCATCGAGGGCAAGCCGCTGGACGTTGCCCGGCGGGCCTGGCGGTGGGTGGCGGAGCGCCGGGCCGCGCGCCAGGCTGAGGCCCGTGACGCCGTCGACCGGTCGTCCGGGGGCAGCTAGGCTCCGGCCGGCACCTGGGCTGACGTTTTCCGGCCCAACTCCGCGGTGCGCTTCACCGACCACCACAGCAGGACCACCAGGAGCACGTTGCGGGTGGTCAGGATGGCTGCCATGACGGGGTGCGCATGGATGAGCGGGGTGTAGAACAGCGGGTAGATCACGAACGTTGTCATGGCAATGCCCATCAGCAGGGCGGCCGGGACCTTCCAGCGCTCCCAGTCATGCGCCAGGCCGGCGATGATCACCGGTGCCAGCCAGATGATGAACTGCGGCGAGCCCACCTTGTTGAACACGATGAAGGCGGTAACCATCATGAGCGCGCCTTCGAGGAACAGTTCCTCGCGTTCGGCGCCGCGCCGCAGGGCGCGGACCAGAAGGATGGCCGCGGTGACGGCCGCAAGGACCAGCAGCGGCTGCATCAGGAATGCGGCGGTGCCGGCACCGGGGCCGTAGACCTCGGTGGAATTGATGGCGGTGTTGTCGGCCATCCGTGAACCGGCGATGTGGAAAACGCTCAGCCACACCCAGGGCGTGGAGAAGGTGGCCTCAAGCTGCATTCCGCGCTCGCCCTGGTTCAGGAGGAAGTCCATGATGTGCGGCAGCCCGCCGGTCAGCCACGTGCCCAGGCCCACCACCGCGGTGACGGCGGCGCCGGCGAGGACCACCTGGATCCGCTTGTGGCTGGCGATGACGATCGGGACCAGGACGGCTGCGGGCCAGACCTTGATCCAGGTGGCGATGCTGAGCAGGACGCCGGCCACGACGGGCCGTTCAGCGGCATAGAGCAGGGCGATCAGCACGATCGGCGCTGTGATGCCCTCCACCCTGGCGAAGCTCAGGTAGCCCATGAACACCGTGAAGAACAACCACCACCAGGCGGGGGCAATGCCCGTGACCTTCCGCGGGCCACGGGTGAGGTAGACCAGGCCGACGGCGTTGAGCGCCGTGATGATCAGGAACCACACCAGCAGGTAGAGGCCTGGCCCGGCGGTGTTGGCCAGGAAGATGGGGATCTGCGCCAGCACCGGGTAGACCCAGGGGCTGATCTTCCCGGTCAGGTCCGCCGGGTTGTAGCCGTCCAGGGCCCACTGCCGGTACTGCTCGGTGTCGCTGAATGTATCGCCGTTCAGGAAAAAGGATGCCATCCAGCCCAGGAAGTACAGATGGACGACGGCGAAGCCCCACCAGACGCTGGATGGGCGGGCGAACCAGTCCACCACTTTTGCCGGGAGCAGTCTGGTGCGGACGGTCACCAGGCGGTCAAAGAACCTCGTGGAAATGTCAGGTCTCCTTGAGCGCGGGGGCGGGGGCTGCGGTCTTCTTGCCCAGCGTGTAGAGGCGCCGGACGCTCCACAGGAACAGGACCACCAGCAGGACGTTGCGGATTGTCAGTACCAGGGCCATCCAGGGGTTGTTGTGGCTCAGGGCGTCGTAGAAGAGCGGGTAGATGAAGTAGGTTGCCACGGCGATGGCGATCAGCATTGCCGCCGGAACCCGCCATTCACGCCAGCTGTGCGCCAGGCCCACCGCGACGGCGGGGCCGAGCCACACCATGAACTGCGGCGAACCCACCTTGTTGAAAACCACGAACGCGGTGGCCAGGGTCAGGGCCCCGGCCAGGAGCAGCTCGGTGCGGTCCACGCCGCCGGCCACCTTGTGCTGCTTTCCGTTGTGGAGCGCCCAGAAGGTCAGCCCGGCCACCAGGAGTGCCGCCAGCACCAGGAGGGGCTGCATCAGCACGGACATGGTGGCGGTGCCCGGGCCGTCCACCTGCATGGAGTTGATGTCCGTGTTCATGTACATGCGCGAGCCGCCGATGTTCAGGACGGAGAGCCAAAGCCAGGGGGTGGTGAAGGTGGCCTCGAGCTGCATGCCGCGGTCGCCCTGCTGGGTGAGGAAGTTCAGGAGCTTGGGGACGCTGCCCAGGGCTGCTGCCAGCGCCACGACGCCCGCCGTCGTCGCGATTCCTGCCAGCACCACCAGCAGGCGGTTCTTTACGACGGCGAAAAGGGCCAGCATGATGGCCGCCGGCCAGACCTTCACCCAGGTGCCGACGGCCAGCAGGACCGAGGCGACGAACGGGCGCTGGACGCCGTAGGCCAGGGCCACAAGGACCAGCGGGGCGGTGAGGCCGTCCACCCGGGCGAAGCCCAGCCAGCCCATCAGGAAGGTGAAGGCCAGCCACCACCAGCCGGCGGGGATGGCGCTGGTGTTGCGGCCCCGCCCGGTGAGCTTGAGCAGGGCCCAGGCGTTCAGGAGCGTGGTCATGAGGACCCAGATGAAGAAGAACGGTCCCGGTCCGGCCAGGCCTGCGATGGCCATGGGGATGAGCGCCAGGAGGGGGTACACCCACGGGCTGGGGCCGCCCCGGAGGTTCGCGTCGTTGAATCCCGCCATGGCCCAGTCACGGTAGATGAAGGTGTCGCTGAACGCCTCGCCGCGAAGGGAGAGGGAAGCGGCGAAGACCAGGAAGACAAGGTGCACCACGATGAATCCCGCCAGCAGGCCGCCCCCGGTGTTCAACCGGCTCCGCACCGGGGTGGGGAGGATGACGTTGCGGATCCTGGTGAGATTGCCGAAGAGAGCGTCGGTGGAAATGGCGGATCCTTGTCAGGTCGTGGCACACGTGTGGTGTCGTGCTGGTGGCTTGGTTCTGCCGCAGGGCTGGGTCAGGGGCAGCGGAGCCGTTCGGAAACAGCTTCCACTCCTGTCCAACTCTAATTCACGGTGCTTTAGCGCCCGTAATTGCTGAGGCAGGCTCGAGCCGTCACGCCTTGACCTGCGGCGACTTATTACTTGATTTTTCAAGTTGCTGGTGATCCATCCCTCGGGCATTATGAGCTGGGCACAAAGGTTCCCAAACTTCGCCTGCAGCCTTGGGGAGCGCAGGTGTTGGATATCACCCCCTACCCCCAACACACAAAGGCTAGACCCATGAACTTCCCGCTGACCCTCACCGTGTCCGACCGCCAGAGCATGGACCGCGAGCTCGACGCCGCCGTCGCTGCCGCCAAGGCCCACGCCCTGGACGGCAAGAGCCACGGCATCCTCGTTACCCGGCACGGCGCGAACAAGTTCACCGTTGCCCTCAGCGACGCGGTTCCCTTCGGCCTTACCCGCGAACACCAGGCCTGGTAGGTCCTGGCCTGGCGTTGGCGCCACAGGATCTTGACGCCAACGCCTGGTGCCGGCCGGGCTGTCCTTTTCTGCTGACGCTCGGATTTTTTACCTGACGGACTCTTCGGCCGCCGGCGGCACCTTCCCGCGGGAGCGTGCCCGCCGGCTGCGCCACAGCGGCTCCAGGGCGTCGAGCTCCTCCGGGGTGGCGTTCCGGAAGGGCGGGTCCGCGGGAAGGTGCGGTTCCTGCCGGCCCGTGCGCCGGGTGGCGATGAGGCTCGCGCCGACGGAAATGCCCAAAATGGCGGTGATGACGGCGAGGGAGACCGGCGTCGGAATGTAGTAGACGTCGATCTTGAGCGCCATCTTGATGCCCACCCAGATCAGCACCAGGGCCAGGCCCGTCTTCAGGTATACGAAGCGGTGGATGAGGTCCGCCAGCAGGAAGTACATGGCGCGCAGGCCGAGGATCGCGAACGCGTTGGCCGTGAACACCAGGAAGACCTCGTCCGTGACCGCGAAGATGGCCGGGATGGAGTCGACGGCGAAGATGATGTCCGTGACTTCAACCAGCACCAGGACCGCCAGCAGGGGAGTGGCAAGCAGTGCACCGCCCTTCCGGATGAGGAAGCGCTGGCCATGGAAGGCGTCCGTCATGGGCACGTGCCGGCGGAACAGCTTCAATGCCTGCGACTTCCCGGGGTCGATGTGCTCGTCACGCTGCCTGAGCATCCGGTAGCCGGTGAAGAGCAGGAATGCCGCGAACAGGTAGAGGACCCACCCGGCGCTGGCGATGATCGCCGAGCCCGCGGCGATGAACAGGCCGCGAAACACCAGCGCCCCCAGGACACCGAAGAAGAGCACGCGGTGCTGGTACTCGCGGGGAACGGCGAAGAACGTAAAGATGATTGCCCAGACAAAGACGTTGTCCACGGCGAGCGACTTCTCGATGAGGTATCCGGCGAAGTACTGCTGGCCGAACTCCGCGCCGTACAGGAACCACACCAGTGCGCCGAATGCAACGCCGAACAGCACCCAGATCCCGGACCAGGCTGCGGCCTCGCGGACGCTGATGACATGGGCGTGGCGGTGGGCCACGAGGTCGACGACAAGCATGAGGAGGATGAATCCGATGACGGCGAACCACATCCAGAGGGGAACGTTCATGGGGCACCTGCTTCCAGTCAGTGACAACCAACTGGAGGTCTCTCCCGGCCGTCATGCGGCCCGCCCACCGGAAGGCTCAGGGGCCTCCGTACTGACGATGGACTGTGAAGTGGGGATACTCCCCTCCGTATGAATAATTTACAGAATCCTGGAGACGTTGGGTAGGTATGGAGAACACCAAACCTGGACCGGAAGGCGGATTCGATGGATACGAAACCCAAGGTGGCTGTGCTGGGGACGGGAATCATGGGAGCGGCCATGGCGCGCAACCTCCTGCGCGCCGGTCATGAGGTCTCGGTGTGGAACCGGGACGCGGCCAAAGCGGAACGGCTGGCCGCGGACGGTGCCCGGCATGCCGCTGCCCCCGCCGAAGCTGTCGAGGCAGCCGACGTGGTCCTGACCATGCTCCACGACGTTGCCGCGGTGGAGCAGGTCATCCGGAGTGCCGCACCCGGCGTCCGGCCGGGCACAACGTGGGTCCAGTCCACAACGGTTGGGGTGCAGGACGCGGCCGCTTTGGCCGCACTGGCCGGCGAACTTGGCCTGGACCTGGTGGAGGCGCCCGTTTCCGGAACGCGCGCCCCCGCAGAAGCCGGCCAGCTTCTGGTCCTCGCCGCCGCTCCCGAAGCAGTGCGCCAACGCGTGGGGCCGGTCCTCGATGCCATTGGCGCCCGCACCATCTGGACAGGCGACGACCCGTCCAAGGGTTCCGCGGCCCGCCTCAAGCTGGTGGTCAACAGCTGGGTCATCGCGGCGTCCAACGCCGCCGGCGAAGTGGTTGCCCTTGCCCAGGCGCTGGGCGTCGATCCGCAGCAGTTCCTCGACGTGCTCGACGGCGGCCCGCTTGACCTGCCCTATCTCCGCCTGAAGATGGACCTCATCCTCAACGACCAGCTGGAGCCTGCCTCCTTCGCCGTGGACACCGCGCGCAAGGATGCCCACCTCATTGTGGATGCCGCCGTCGAGCATGGCCTGACGCTTGACGGCGCCGTTGCCTCCACAGCCCGGCTGGACCGGGTGGCCGGCCAGGGCCGCGGCAGGCAGGATATGGCCGCGGCCTACTACGCCAGCCGGTAGCAGGACCCCGCTCATCCTGGCGCGGACCGTCCGGGATAGCGCTTGCCCATTGACGTAACCGGCATCACCTCCTATATTGGATGAATCGATTCAAAGAGCTGCCGCTCCAGTCCATGACGGACTGCGGCGGCGCAGACACCACCACGAACATCGGCTGAATTCCAGCGGTTCCGGTTCCTTGCCAATGAAGACGAAGGACATAAGCACATGAGCACCACCCCAACCCGCGTGGCCCTCCCCAGCCAGGGTGCCGGCACCGGTTCGCGGGACCCCAGGAAAGCGGCGATGAGCGGCTGGATCGGAAGCGCCCTGGAGTACTACGACTTCGCGCTGTACTCGCTGGCCGCGACCCTGATCTTCCCCACCATCTTCTTTCCCTCGGAGAACCCCACAGTCGGCATTATCGCCTCCCTGGCAACGTATGCCGTGGGCTATGTCTCCCGTCCGGTAGGCGCGGTTGTCCTGGGGGCGTACGGTGACCGGCACGGCCGCAAGAAGGTACTCGTCTTCGCGATGCTGCTCATGGGCTTTGCCACCTTCGCCGTCGGGCTCCTGCCCACCTATGGGCAGGTGGGCCTCCTGGCGCCCGCCCTCCTGGTGCTCCTTCGCCTGATCCAGGGCTTTGCGGTGGCCGGCGAGCTCGGCGGCGCCAGCGCGATGATCGTTGAACACTCTCCCGATGCCCGGCGCGGATTCTTTGCCAGCTTCAGCCTCCAGGGCACCCAGGTGGGCTCGATCCTGGCCACCGCCGTCCTGCTCCCGCTCGCGGCAGTCCTCCCCGCCGACCAGTTCGGCACCTGGGGCTGGCGCATCCCCTTCCTGCTCAGCGCCGTCGTGATCCTGGCCGGCTACTTCATCCGCCGCCGGGTCCAGGAACCGCCCGCCTACGCAGCACAGTCCGGCAAGCCCGAAACCAAGCGCTTCCCGCTCGTCGAACTCCTGCGAACGCGGCCGGGCGTCCTGGTCCGCTGCATCGCGATGACCTTCACCAACGTGATCGGCATGGCCACCCTGATCTTCGGCGTATCCTTTGCCACCCAAAAGGGCTACGGCAACGGCTTCTCCAGCAGTGAGTTCCTGTGGGTGACACTCGTGGCCAACATTGCCGCCGTCATGACCATCCCGCTGTTCGGCGCGCTGTCCGACAGGATTGGCCGGCGGACGCTCATGGCTGCCGGCGGGGTGGCGGGCGGCCTCCTGGTGGGCGGATACCTGTGGGCCATTGAACAGGGGAGCCTGCCGCTGGTCTTCGTCTGCGTTGTGATCGTGCAGGGCATCTTCTTCCAGATGTGGAATGCCACCTTCGCCACGTTCTTCCAGGAGCAGTTCCCCATGCGGATCCGCGTGACCGGGTTCGCCGTTTCGCAGAACATCGGGCTCATGATTGCATCGTTCTTCCCCAGCATCTTCACGGCGATTGCCCCTCCGGGCTCCACCAACGTTCCGTTCACCATCGGACTGGCCACGCTGGGCATCTGCCTCATCTCCGCAGTGGCCACCCTGATGTCCCCGGACACCAAGGGCAAGTCACTCGAGGACCTCGAGGTGCAGAAGGTGGCACCTGCCGGTACCGCCGGCAAGTAGTCCAGCCGCAGCCCATGTCCCGCAACACGCGGGGCATGCTTTGGAGGAACGGACGACGGCGGAACCCCGGGTTCCCGGGGCACGGCCACCACAGGTTGGCCGAAAACGTGCCCCGCGTGCCGCGTCGGACGCCCTCCTAGGGAAGCCGTGACGGCCGCAGCAGGCTCGCCCGGCCCGCCTGGGCCGGGTCCAGCGGCACCGGGCTGACCAGCACGGCCGGGCCCCGGTGCAGCAATCCGCTGGACAGGGCACGGCAGCGGATGCCGCCGCGGCCCCGCATGGCCGGGTGCGCCCCCGGTGCCAGCATCCCGTTCATCCACGCGCACGGTTGGGCGTGCCGGCCGCCATGGAACGAAACAGCCGAGCCGCCGGACTCCAGCGCAAAGTCCTGCCCCAGCAGGGGGGCCAGCTGAGCGCCGCGGAGCACCACGTTCCGCCGGGTCAGAAGGGGATTGAACGGCCCGGCGCCAAGCTCCGCGGCGATGGCCTCAAGGGATTCGACGGCGAACAGGGTCACCGCGGCGTCCATGTGGGCGGCCTTCCCGAAGAACCTGTCGCCCACGATGCCCTTGCCGGCCACCACCTCTGCCGTCTGCGCATCAGTGGTGGGAACGTCCGCCGCGCCGTCCCGGGCGCGTCCGAAATAGGCGTGCGCGGGCGAGACCAGCAGGTGCAGGATCTCGACGTCATAGCAGTAGGTTTCGGGCATAGGCCCAGCGTAGGCCAGCGTTCAGCCACCCACGTACGTGGCCAGGTGCTGCCCGGTGAGCGTCGCCCGCCCGGCCACCAGCTCGGCCGGCGTGCCCTCGAAGACGATCCTGCCGCCGTCGTGCCCTGCGCCCGGACCGATGTCGATGATCCAGTCAGCATGCGCCATCACGGCCTGGTGGTGCTCGATGACGAGAACCGACTTGCCGGAATCCACCAGCCGGTCCAGCAGGCCCAGGAGCTGTTCGACGTCGGCCAGGTGCAGGCCCACCGTTGGCTCGTCCAGGATGTAGGTGTCACCCGTCTCCGCCATCTGCGTGGCCAGCTTGAGCCGCTGGCGCTCGCCGCCGGACAGGGTGGTCAGCGGCTGGCCGAGGGTGATGTAGCCCAGGCCGACGTCCGCCAGGCGTTCGAGGACTTTGTGGGCGGCCGGGGTCTTGGCCTCGCCCCCGGCAAAATAGGCAAGGGCCGCGTCCACGGACATGTCCAGCACGTCGGCAATGTTCTGGCCGCCCAGCGTGTATTCGAGGACGGCGGGCTGGAAGCGGCGCCCCTCGCAGTCCTCGCAGGTGGACTCGACCGTGGCCATGACGCCCAGCTCGGTGAAGATCACGCCCGCACCGTTGCAGGTGGGGCAGGCGCCCTCGGAGTTGGAGCTGAACAGCGCCGGCTTCACGCCGTTGGCCTTGGCGAACGCCTTGCGGATGGGCTCCAGCAGCCCGGTGTAGGTGGCCGGGTTGCTGCGCCGCGACCCCTTGATGGCGCCCTGGTCGATCACGATCACGCCCTCGCGCCTGGCCAGTGAGCCGTGGATCAGCGAGCTCTTCCCGGACCCGGCCACGCCCGTCACCACGCACAGCACTCCCAGCGGGACATCCACGTCCACGCTGCGCAGGTTGTTAGTCGAGGCCCCGCGGACTTCGAGTGCCCCGCTGCGTTCGCGGAACGAATCCTTCAGCCGGGCCCGGTCGTCCAGGTGGCGCCCGGTGATGGTGCCGCTGGAACGCAGCCCGTCGACGTCGCCCTCGTAGACAATCTCGCCGCCGCCGGTGCCGGCCTTGGGGCCGAGGTCGACGACGTGGTCGGCGATGGCGATCATCTCCGGCTTGTGCTCCACCACCAGGACGGTGTTGCCTTTGTCCCGAAGCTGCAGCAGGAGGGTGTTCATCCGCTCGATGTCGTGCGGGTGCAGGCCGATGCTGGGCTCGTCGAAGACGTAGGTGACATCGGTGAGGGAGGAACCCAGGTGGCGGATCATCTTGGTCCGCTGCGCCTCGCCGCCGGAGAGGGTGCCGGCCGGGCGGTCCAAGGAGAGGTAGCCCAGGCCGATTTCGGCAAAGGAATCGAGGAGGTCCCGCAGCCCGATGAGCAGGGGACGGACGGAGGGCTCGTCCAGGTCGCGGATCCACTGCGCCAGGTCGCTGATCTGCATGGTGCAGAGGTCCGCGATGTTCTTGCCCTTGATCCGTGCGTTGAGCACCTCCGGGGTGAGCCGCGTCCCGCCGCAGTCGGGGCAGGTGGCGAACGTGACGGCGCGTTCCACGAACCTCTTCACGTGCGGCTGCATGGCCTCCACGTCCTTGGAGAGCATGGACTTTTGGATTTTGGGGATGATGCCCTCGAACGTGAGGTTGACGCCCTCCACCTTGATCTTGGTGGGCTCGGCGTAAAGCATCGTCTCCAGCTGCTTCTTGGTGAACGTGGCGATGGGCTTGTCCATGGGCAGGCCCATGCCTTCGAACAGGCGCCCGTACCAGCCGTCCATGGAGTAGCCGGGGACGGTGAGCGCGCCTTCGGCGAGGGACTTCGACTCGTCGTAGAGGGCGGTCCGGTCAATGTCGCTGATGTTGCCCATGCCCTCACAGCGGGGGCACATGCCGCCCAGGTAGGTGACCTGGCGGACCACGTTCTTTTCCACCCGGCCGCCCTTTTCGGTGCTCATGATGCCGCTGGCCTTGCGGGTGGGAACGTTGAAGGAGAACGCGGTGGGCGGGCCGACGTAGGGTTTGCCCAAACGGCTGAACAGGATGCGCAGCATGGCGTTGGCGTCGGTGGCGGTGCCCACGGTGGAGCGCGGGTTGGCGCCCATCCGTTCCTGGTCCACGATGATGGCGGTGGTCAGTCCCTCCAGCCGGTCCACGTCGGGGCGGGCCAGGTTGGGCATGAAGCCCTGTACGAACGCGCTATAGGTCTCGTTGATCATCCGCTGCGATTCGGCGGCGATGGTGGCGAAAACCAGGGAGCTTTTGCCTGAGCCGGACACACCGGTGAATGCCGTGAGCCGCCGCTTGGGCAGCTCAAGGCTGATGTCCTTGAGGTTGTTCTCCCGCGCCCCCTGGACGCGGATCAGGTCGTGGGTGTCGGCGATATGGGTCCCGGCTTTCGTGGCCATGCCCTCATCGGTGGTGATGTCCGTGCTCAAAATGTCCCCCTTCTCCTGGAGCGGCGCGGAGGGAGGCTGCGCTGGCAGCCTCCCGTCGGCGTCGTCCGTTATATACGTGACTGGTTATATGCCTAGGCCTGCTGGTTGATCCGGACCGTGTTTCCGGCGGGGTCGCGGAATGCGCAGTCGCGGATGCCGTACGGCTGGTCGATGGGCTCCTGGACGACGTCCGCCCCGGTCGCCTCCACTTTGGCGAACGCGGCATCCACGTCCGGGGAGGACAGGACGATGGTGGCGTAGGTGCCTTTGGCCATCATCTCCGTGATGGTGCGGCGCTCGTCGTCGGTGATGCCGGGGTCTACGGCCGGCGGGTGCAGGACGATGGAGACGTCCTTTTGGCCTGCGGGGCCAACGGTGATCCAGCGCATAGTGCCCTTGCCCACGTCGTTGCGGATTTCGAAGCCCAGGGCGTCGCGGTAGAACGCCAGCGAGGCGTCCGGATCGGTAGCGGGAAGGAAGGTTGAGGAAATGTTGATGTCCATGGCAGTCATGCTAGTAACGGCTCGGGGGCGGACGCTTCTCGATTCCTGACCGGTCTGGTGACCTGCTTCGCCACGCAGGCGGGGATGCCCGCCGTCGCGCTTTGCGCCTCCTGCTTGTAGATGCTGGGCGGCATCCCCACCAGTTCGCTGAAGCGGGTGCTGAAGGTTCCCAGCGAGGAACAGCCGACGGCGAAACACACGTCGGTGACGCTGAGGTCACCCATCCGGAGCAACGCCATGGCCCGTTCGATGCGGCGGGTCATGAGGTAGCTGTAGGGGGATTCGCCGTAGGCGAGTTTGAACCGCCGGCTGAAATGGCCCGCGGACATATGGACGTCCCTGGCGAGGGATTCGACGTCGAGCGGCTGGGCGTACTCCCGGTCCATGCGGTCCTTGACGCGCCTCAGCTGGGTGAGCTCGCGGAGGTAGGGATCGGAAGCGGGACTGGTGGTCACAGCTCTGATCGTGCTACGCGGGAGGGGTCTTGTCCACCCTTCGGGCGGTGGGGGATTCGGCGTCAAAGTGACCCTCGGCAGCGGGGTATGATTGTGCCGCTGCCAGCGCATGAGGTCCTCGCCCGAACAGGGCTCGAGGCAACGCAGAGCTGGCGAAACCAAACCCTGAATCACCATCTTCAGCCCTGCCCGGATACTGCGCAGGCACCACTTTGGAAGGACACCATGGAACTGCTGTGGGAAATTGCCGGCTGGGCAGGCGCTGTTGCGATTCTCAGTGCTTACCTTGCGGTTTCCATGGGCTGGCTGAAGGCAGGCAAGGGTTTCCAGACGGCCAACCTGTTCGGATCCGTTGCCTTCATCATCAACGGGACGCTGCACGGGGCATGGCCGTCCGTGGTTACCAATGTGGCGTGGTTCCTGATCTCTGCCGTTGCGCTGGTCCGCATGCGTTCCGAAAACCCAGCTGCTGCCGTCGAGCCGGCGCAGGTTCAGTATCCCGGTGTCCCCGACACCACCGGCCAGATGGCGGTTGTTGAGGCCTTGACCGGTTCCATGCCCGTTGTGGCTTCCAGGCCTGTTGGGGGTTCCGCCCCGGTTGGAGCGGACGGGCCACGCCTGGCGTTGTAGGGTTCGACGGCGGCCCGCGCGTGGGGGCGGCGGTTACAGCAAAGGGTGTGGCTGGTTTGTCAGATTTCCGGCCCGCCCGGTTGCCCGTTCCACGATTTCCTGGGCGATCGCGTGTACCTTGCGGTTCGTATCCTGGCTCAGCTGGCTCATGAGGTCGTAGGCCTTGTCGGCGTCAATGCCGGTGCGCCCCATGAGGATGCCTTTGGCCTGCTCAATGACTGCCCGGCTGCGGGCTGAGGCGGCGACCGCCTCGGTGGCCAGTTGGTGCCGGTCGGTATGAATCGATGTGGTGAGGTCCACCACCACGCCCCAGACGCCAACAGGGGTGTCCCCGTCCAGGATGTAGTCCGCGGAGTAGAGCAGTTTGTGTTGACGGTCCTTGCGGTCCCGGATGGAAACGTAGATCGATGATGGGCCGCCAGCGGCTGAGACGTGGTCCCAATACGCCTGGACCCTGGGCCGGTCTGCCGGCTCGATGTGGGCCATGGCCATGTCCATGGAGGGGACAACCTCGCCGCGCTCATACCCGTAGATCCGGTACAACCCGTCCGACCAGCGGAAGATGCCGTCCGCGAAGTAGTACTCGACCAGTCCGGTGGGACAGTCGAGAAAGACATCATTCGGGATATCGACGGATCCAAGTCCTGGAAAACTGCTGCTGGAAGTCACTGAAGGGCCATTCGACGTGCTGTGTCCCGGCTACCCCCGGCCTGGACGTGAAAGCAACAGAATATAGCAGCGGCCCCCACCCCGCGGATCCCGCACGCATGAGTGCGGGATCCGGGGGGCGTGGGCGGGACGGCGCCGGTTGTTACCTGGCGTCCTCTACGAGCACCAGGTCGCGGCCATTCGTTTCCGGGGTGAAGAACGTGGTGGCGAACGAGATTGCCGCCAGGACCAGCGAGTAGACCGCCGGGACCAGCCAGGAGTGGTTGGTCACTGCCAGCAGTGCCACGCCGATCATCGGGGCGAAGCCGCCGGCAAGTACGGCGGACAGTTCGCGGCTGAGGGCCACGCCGGTGAAGCGGTGCTGGGAGCCGAAGAGTTCCGGCAGCAGGGCGCACTGCGGGCCCAGCATGGCCTGCACGCCGAGGGCGATGCCCATCACCATGACCACCCACACCAGGGTGACATTGCCCAGTGTGACCAGGTAAAAGGCCGGCAAGGCGATAACGGCCTGGAAGAGTGCGCCGTAGCGGTAGACGGGAACCCGGCCGAAACGGTCGGACAGGGCGCCGAAGGCAACAACCATTACCGCGGCGAAGCCCGCGGCAATCAACAGGCCCGTGGGGCCGATGAACTTGTCGCCGGCGAAGACACCTGCAGGCATGCTGATGAAGGACACCAGGAGCGCGGAATAGATGGACGAGTTGCCGTTTTCCCCCATCCGCAGGCCGATACCTATCAGCACGTTTTTCTTGGAATGCTTCCAGATCTGGCCCACAGGGTTTTTGGCCACGGCCTTGTGCTTCTCGAGTTCCTGGAAGACCGGCGTCTCTTTGAGCCGAAGCCTGATGAAGACGGCAATCGCAATCAGGACGACGCTTGCCAGGAACGGTACGCGCCACAGCCAGGCCTGCAGGACTGCCTTGTCCGCCAGCGCCATCAGGGCAAATGTCCCGGCGCCCAGGAGGGTGCCCAGCTGGATGCCGACGAACGGCAGCGAGGCGAAGAAACCACGACGGCGGCGCGGAGCCACCTCCGAAATAAGGGTCGTGGCGCCTGCCTGCTCGGCGCCGGCGCCAAGGCCCTGCAGGATACGCAGGGCCACCAGGAGTACCGCACCGAGCATGCCCGCCTGTTCAAAGGTGGGCAGGAGGCCGATGGCGCAGCTGGACAGGCCCATCAGGCCGATGGTCAGGATCAGCACCATCTTCCGGCCAAAGCGGTCACCAATGTAGCCGAACACCACGCCGCCGAAGGGCCGGGCGGCGAAGCCGACGCCGTAGGTGGCGAAGGAGGCGATGACTGCTCCGCTCTCACCCAGCGGTGCGAAGAAGAGCGGGCCGAAGATCAGGGCCGAGGCAAGGCCGTAGATGTAGAAGTCGTAGTACTCCAGGGCGGAGCCCACGGAGCTGGCAAGAGTTGCCCTTCGCAGCTGGTCCGGATCGACGACGGCGCCGTCCGCGATGGCCTGCGGTGATTTAGTACGAGTTGTCACGAGAACTCCCTCTAACACACTCCAGGCCCCCGTTGGCCTGGTGGGATAGCGACAACGCCCATTGCGTCGATCACTATGCTGAACACGATACAGCAAGTTGAACAGCTGGCAATAGTCTCTGGCTGTTATATGTCGGAGAAGGCCGCCGCTTGGCGGTCAGCCCATCGGGTTGCCCAGCGAGTGGGCCAGTTCCTGCAGTTCCTTGACTATCTGGGAGCCCTGTTCCGGCGTGTAGGTGGCTTTGAGGGCCGTGACGGACAGGCCCAGGCTGGGACCGTGCGCGCCCCGCGTGGGAACGGCAACGGCCAGGCAGACCACGCCGGTGGTGGATTCTTCGTCCTCGAAGGCAAAGCCCTGCTCGCGGATTTCCCGCAGCTGCGCCTTCAGCTCCGCCCCTGTCCGCAAGGACTTTGGCGTGAGGACGGGCAGTTCTGCGTCATCGGGGAACATCTCCTCGATGTCGTGCACATTCAGCCGGGCGATCAGCGCCTTCCCCACTGCGCAGAGGGATACGGGCATCTTGTCGCCGATATTGGAGGTGAGCCGCACGGCCGGGTGGCCCTCGTACCGGGCAAGGTAAATGACGTTTGTTCCGTCCAGCATGGCGATCCGGACCGTCTCGCGGGAAAGGACGGAGGCCTGTTCGCAGTAACGGTAAAACTCCTGGACTTCGTCCATGCGGCCCAGGTAGGCGGCACCCAGTTCCACCAGCTTGCGGCCAAGGGTGAACTCCGAGCCCTGCCTGCTGATCAGGCGCGCCTCCTCCAGGGCCAGCAGGAGATTGGAGGTGGATGACTTGGGAATTCCCACTTCGCGCGAGAGATCGCTGAGCGTCAGCCGCCCGGTTGCCGAGGCGGCCAGGGCATCCAGGACGGCCGCGGCGCGGGTGACTGCGGGCGCCGGAGAGGCGGTTCCCGATTTTTCGGATGACGCAGGAATGGGGGAATCGGCCATGATTCTCCTTGGGTTTGCCGGGGCGGGCTTCGCTGTTGTTCAGTCCTCTGAACGTTATCCATCTTAACGTCCTGCGACGCCCGCTGACGCCGGCCCGGCTCAGGCCACGCGGTTGCTCAGGGTTCCGATGCCCTCCACCGTGATGTCCACACGGTCCCCGGGCTCGACGGGAACCACTGTGGCGGGCGCTCCGGTCATCACCACGTCGCCGGGTTCCAAGGTCAGCCATGAAGTGACATAGATGAGGCAGTCCACCACCGAGGAGGGGAGGTTGAAGGTCCCGGAAGTGGCCTTTGCCGCCCCATTGACGTAGACGTCGATGGCCACCCTTTCGGGATCCGGGAGTCCGGTTTCTATCCAAGGGCCCAGGGGTGTGTAGTTGACGCCGGCCTTGCCCTGGAAGTTCCGCTCGTCCACCGCGTTTTGGTCCACGTTGGTGACGTCGTTGACGCAGGTGTAGCCGAAGACGTGCTCCAGGGCGTTTTCCGCGGTCAGGTTGGCGGCGGTCCTGCCCATCACGACGGCGAGTTCACCCTCGGCATTGACCGTGCCTTGTCCACGGACCGCGGTGATGGCATCGCCCGGCCCGGCGATGGTGTGGACGGACTTGTGCCACGCCTGGATGGGCAGGGGATGGTCATTCAAAGTGCGGTTATGGCCAATGCCCAGGACGACGGCGGGCCTCACCGGGGCGAGGAATATTGCCTCGTTGTGGGTGGTGGCACCGCCGGTGTAGCGGAGGCTTTCCTCAAACGGGTCGACGATGTGGTCCCAGCCGCTGTCGCTCTCAACGGCGTACTGCGGACCAGCTGCTGTATCTAGTCTTGCGATGCGCACCGGTTCTCCGCCCCGTCCTAGTAGAAGTGGACCGTGTCCACGAGGTGGGGGAGATCCCCGCCGTCGAGGAAGGTGCGCAGGTTGCTGCAGAAGCGCTCGGTGATGAGTCGGTTCTCGGCTGCGCTGAGGGCCGAGGTGTGGGGCGAAACCATGACCCGGGGATGGTTCCATAGCGGGCTGTCCTGCGGCAGCGGCTCCACGGCGAAAACATCCAGGCAGGCGTAGCCCACCTGGCCGTTGTCCAGTGCCTCCAGCAGGGCGTCCTCGTCCACCACGGTGCCGCGGCCTACGTTAACGAACGTCATGCCGGGCTTCATGGCGGCGAACAGTTGGCGGTTGAACAGCTTCTCCGTGTAGGCAGTGCCGGGCAGGGTGTTGACGACGGCGTCTGCCGTGGCCAGGAGGGCAGGAAGGCCGGCGTTGTCCACAACCTGATCGATCCCGTCGATGGGCTCTACGGACCGTTTGGTGCCGCTGACCTTCATGCCCAGCGCGCGGGCGATCCGGGCCGTTTCCAATCCGATTTCCCCCAGGCCGCTGACCACGAGGTTGGAGCCGTTGACGAGCCGGGTGGGGACGCGAAGGGTGGGCCAGGCCTTCGCCGCCTGGTCCTGGGTAAGTTCGGAAGTCCGCTTGAAGCCGTTCAGGATTCCCATCGCAGCGAACTCCGCGAGGGGCAGGGCGTGCACTCCGGCGGAGGTGGTGATCCTGAATTTCTGCAGGACGTCCTGGCTGAGGCCGGACGCCTTCACCGCTCCGCCCGCTCCCGCCGCCATGGCATGGATCCATTGCAGTCCGGGATTGTCGCGGGCGATGCGGGCAAGCCCGGCCGGGCTTTCGTTGGGGAAGCCGTAGAGCACTTCGGCCCGGTTGAGCATGGCCCAGTAGCGCTCCTCCTGCTCATCGGTGCGTTTGAACGCGGGATCGCCGGCGTGGTCGGCTGGATAGCGTTCCGGGGGCAGGAGGTCGGGCTCGTAAAGGACGGTAATCGAGGGATCAACGGCGCGGATCTGGTCCACAAGCTCTGCTTCGAGCGGGACGGCGATGGCTACGGTCGTACGGGAAGTCATCTGTTCATTATAATGGATGACGTTCGGCAGGTTGAACTTTGTAGGGCTTCTGTGAAGCTTGCGAGCCACCACAGGCGCCCTGGCAGTTGGGCACCGAACTAAGTGGTTCCCGGCTGGGACAAACCTTGGCTGCGTGTCAGGTTGGGATCTATAGAGATTGAATTAGCACGTCAGGAAAACCGGTTTCGGACTTCAACCTGACGTAGCTCATACGCCTGGCTGACGTCAGGTATGTCAGTTTCAGAAGTCGTCTGCACAGAATGTCAGAAGTCGTCTGCACCCGGAGTCGGTTGGGTTGGAACTGTACAGGTCAAACGCGGGATGACGGCGGGCGCTTTGTGGCAGCCCTGCCCCCGCGTCATGTCAGAACGCCGGGAGGATCAGGGCCTCCGAGTCGTCCGGGGTGCGGTCGCTTCCTGTGCCTTCTGGTGGAACCATTCGATGTGTTCTTGCAGGAGGCGGGCTGCGAGTTCTCCGTCGTGTGCTTGGACGGCGTCGAAGATGTGGTGGTGTTGGGTCCGTAGCGTGGCGATGACGTCCGGCCACGTTTCCATGGCGTCCATCGCGCCTTTGACGTAGCCGACGATGGATCCGGACAGGGATTCCATCATGGTGGCGACCACAGCGTTCCCGGCGAGCGAGCTCAGCGCCACGTGGAAGCGGGCGTCGAGTTCGTGGAACGCGGCCCGGTCGATGTCTGGATCGTCCATGGCGTGCAGGATCTGGGATGCCTGTTCCAGGTCCTCGTCGCCTCCTGTACGATTCGCGCCGGCCCGGGCTGTCCATGTTTCGAGCAGGATGCGGGTCTCTACGATGTCTGCGACCGGAAGCGTGCTGCTGGCCACGTGGAGCCGCAGGGCCGAGGACAGGCCGACCGAGGGGTCGGAGACGACGATGGCTCCTGAGGTGGGTCCGGATCCGACGGAGCTGCGGAGTATTCCCATGGCGTCCAGGACGCGGATGGCTTCGCGTACGGAGGCCCGGGAGATGCCGTAGTTTTCGGCGAGTGTTCGTTCGCCCGGGAGGCGGTCGCCCACTTTGATCTTGCCAGAGCGGAGGTCCGCTTCGATGTCCTTCAGGAGCGCGTCATGGGTGCGACGGCGGGGTGTTGCTCCTGCTTCGGCGGTTATCACGGGCGGTTCCTTAGGGCGGGGCGTGTGCGGGCAGGTCGGCCCGCACACGCCGTACTGACCAGGCGGGAGGCTAGGGCAGCATCCAGCCGAGGAGGTGGGTGGACTGGAGGTAGGAGAGGGTGCAGAGCACCAGCAACAGCGCTACGCTCCATCCGACTACTTTACGCAGGATCACCGATTCCTTTCCTTCAAGGTTGACCGCAGACGCGGCGATGGCCAGGTTTTGCGGGCTAATCAGTTTCCCGACGACGCCGCCGGAGGTGTTTCCGGCGACGAGGAGGTTCGGGTCGATGCCTGCTTTCAGGCCGGCTGTCTGCTGGAGTTTGGCGAAGAGCGCGTTGGCGGACGTGTCGGAGCCCGTGACGGCGGTGCCAATCCAGCCCAGGACGGGTGAGAGGAACGCGAAGAAGGTGCCAGTGCCGGCGAGCCAGGTGCCGATGGATACTGTCTGCCCGGAGAAGTTCATCACGTAGGCGAGTGCGAGGACGGTGATGATGGTCAGTCCGGCCCAGCGCATCCTGTAGATGGTGCGGCCGATCTCCTTCACCGCGTTAGCCACCGTGATGGGGTAGCGGCCGCCGTCGTTGTACTTCGAGTACACGAAGGCGACGATCAGGCCGGTGATTAGCAGCAGGGTTCCAGGGGTGGAGAGCCATTGGAAGGAGTAGATGGTGGAGGAGACGGGTTTGCCTTCGGCATTGACCAGAGCGTCGTGCAGGATCGGCCAGGGGATTCTGACGTCGGTCGAGGCGAGGAATGCGGGCACGTCCGCACCGAGTTTCCATAGCTTGGCGATGCCGAAGACGACGATCACGAGGAAGTACGGGAACAGGGCGAGCCACGTCCGGGTCGGGGTCAACCGGTCTGCAGCGGCCTCGCTGACGGCGACAGCCGTAGCCCGCCGGGAGCCGCCGCCGGCGGTGGTGGAGGCTGTGTTCTTCGAGGCTGCATCAAAGGCTGCTCCGAGACGCTCGCGTGCTGCGACGCTTCCCTTGGGCGTCCAGACGCGGAAGAACAGCACGGCCGCGCCGAGGCCTACGAGGGAGGCGACGATATCGGTGAGTTCGTAGGAGAAGAAGTTGGAGCACAGGAACTGTGCCGTGGCGAATGAAAAGCCAACCACCAGCGCTGCGGGCCAGCAGTCTTTCAGGCCCTTGCGGCCATCGAGGATGAAGAGCAGGATCAGCGGCACGATGGTGGCCAGTAGCGGAGCCTGACGTCCAACGACGGAGGCAATGTCCGTGGCATGCAGTCCGGTGAGGCCGGCCGCGGTGGTGATCGGGATGGCCATGGCGCCAAAGGCAACAGGTGCCGTGTTGGCAACCAGCACCGCGGCGGCAGCGCGCAGCGGCGGCAGTCCGAGCGCCAGCAGCATGGTGGCCGTGATAGCCACCGGCGCACCGAAACCGGCGAGGGCTTCGAGCAGCCCGCCGAAGCAGAAGGCAATCAGGACCGCCTGGAGGCGCACGTCGCCTTTGCCGATTACATCGAAGACGCGGCGGAGGTCCTCAAAGCGTCCGCTGAGGACCGTGACCTGATAGAGCCAGACGGCCATGATGACGATCCACAAGACAGGGAAGGCGCCGAAAACCCCGCCCTGGGTAGCGGAGAGCAGCGCCAGCCCGGCCGGCATCTGGAACGCGAATATTCCGACCAGGAGGGCAGCCAGCAGCGCAAAGGCACCGGCGACATGGGCGCGGGTTTTGACGACGGCAAGCAGGATGAAGAACGTCAGCAGCGGCAGCAGGGCGACGATGGCCGACCACATGACGCTGTTGAGCACCGGGTCGGTGCTGGGTGTGAACTGATCCACGGAGTTCCTCCACATTGAGGGGGACGGCAGGGGGGTATGGTCAGACCTTTGTGGTCGGACCATCAGAGTGTAGCGTAGATTTTTCTGAAAGTGTGAGCAGCTTCACTTGGAGCCGCCGGTTGCCAGTGGCGTCGGTCACGTGATCTACTATGGTCAGACCACAACCCCTTAGCCCGAAAGGCTGCCATGCGAATCGCTTTGTTCGCTACGTGCATCGTGGATGCGATGTACCCCGCCACAGCGCGGGCTACCGTGAAAATCCTGGAACGGCTGGGACACGAAGTTGTGTTCCCGTCCGGCCAGGCCTGCTGCGGGCAGATGCACGTCAACAGCGGCTACCTCAAAGAGGCGGTTCCCGTGATCGCCAACCACGTCGCCGCCTTTGATACCGAGGACTACGACGTCGCGGTTGCCCCGTCCGGTTCCTGCGTCGCCTCCGTGAAGCACCAGCACCCTATGGTCGCCCGCTCGTGCGGCGACAAGGATCTGGAAACACGTGCAACCGCAGTCGGCGCCAAAACTTACGAGCTCTCCGAATTGCTGGTGGACGTGCTCGGCGTGACCGATGCTGGCGCGCAGCTCGGTTCCTACTTCCCGCACCGCGTCACCTACCACCCGAGCTGCCATGGCATGCGCCTGCTCCGGCTCGGGGACCGGCAGGCGCGGTTGCTGGGCAGTGTCGCAGGGATCGACATGGCCGAACTTCCGGAAGCTGACCAATGCTGTGGCTTCGGCGGCACGTTCTCGATGAAGAACGCCGACGTCTCCTCCGCCATGCTCGAGGACAAGACGGCGAATATCGCGGCAACAGGGGCAAGCCTGTGCGCCGGAGGGGACGCCTCCTGCCTCATGCACATCGGCGGCGGCCTCTCCCGCCAGGGCAGCGACGTCACCACCCTGCACCTGGCCGAAATCCTCGCCAGCACCCTGGAAGAACCGGCCTCTGTCACCGGCGAAGTCCGCGTCACCACCGGAAAGGCCACACGATGAGCACCTACCTGGGCATGCCCTCACTCCCCGTTCATGGCACGGGCAACCTGCACGCCTCCGAATCCTTCCCCCAGGCCGCGCACCGCGAACTCGCCAACACCCAGCTCCGGGCCAACCTCGGCCACGCCACCCACACCATCCGAGACAAACGCATCCAAGTGGTCTCCGAACTGCCGGACTGGGAACAACTGCGCGACGCCGGATCCGCAATCAAGGAATCCGTGATGGCCCGCCTTCCCGAACTCCTCGAACAGTTCGAGAAAAACTTCACCGCCCGAGGCGGCGTGATCCACTGGGCCCGCGACGCCGATGAGGCCAACGGGATCGTCGCCGGTCTGATCCGGGAAACCGGGGAAACCGAAGCGGTCAAGATCAAATCCATGGCCACCCAGGAAATCGGCCTCAACGAATACCTTGAAGAGCAGGGCATCGCGGCCTACGAAACCGATCTGGCCGAGCTGATCGTCCAGCTGGACCACGACAAGCCCAGCCACATCCTCGTCCCGGCGATCCATAAGAACCGGACCCAGGTCAGGGACATCTTCCTGCGCGAAATGGAGGGCGTCGACCGGGAGCTGACCGACGAACCGGCCCGCCTCGCCGCGGCAGCCCGGGCACACCTGCGCCGTAAATTCCTCACTGCCAAAGTCGCGGTCTCCGGGGCCAACTTCGCCCTTGCTGACTCGGGCACCCTGGCCGTCGTCGAATCCGAGGGCAACGGCCGCATGTGCCTGACCCTGCCGGAGACACTAATCACCGTCATGGGCGTCGAAAAGCTCCTGCCGACCTGGCAGGACCTTGAAGTCTTTATGCAGCTGCTGCCCCGCTCCTCCACTGGGGAACGGATGAACCCTTATACCTCGTTGTGGACCGGTGTCACCGCCGGCGACGGGCCCCAGAACGTGCACCTGGTGTTGCTTGATAACGGACGCAGCGCCGCCCTGGCCGACGAAATGGGCCGCTCGGCTCTGCACTGCATCCGTTGCAGCGCCTGCATGAACGTCTGCCCGGTCTATGAACGGACCGGCGGCCACGCCTACGGATCGACCTACCCCGGTCCGATCGGGGCGATCCTTTCGCCGCTGATGACCGGCATTCAGGCCGAGGAGAACAGTTCGCTGCCGTACGCGTCCTCGCTGTGCGGTGCCTGCTACGACGCCTGCCCGGTGAAGATCAATATCCCGGACATCCTGGTGCACCTGCGCAGCGTGGACGTGGACAGCAAACGCGGGAAGAAGAAAATCCCCAGCCAAATGGACGTTGGGATGAACGCCGCGTCCTGGGCCCTGTCGTCGGGCAAACGACTGGGATTGATCGAGAAGGGGCTGCCCCTGGGACGTCTGGCCGCGGGCCCGGACAAGAAGATCACGAAACTGCCGGGCATCGCCGCCGGCTGGACCCAAAGCAGGGATATCCCCGCGCCGCCGTCGCAGTCTTTCCGCGACTGGTGGAAGAAGGAACACCGGCCCCCGGCCACCGGCGCTGCCCCCGCGGCGTCAGATAACCAGCCCTCAGAGCACCAGGAAGACCAGACATGAGCGCACGCGATGAGATCCTTGAACGGATCCGCACCGCCCTGAAAGACAGCCCCAAGGTACCGGAAGTTCCCCGCGGGTACCGGTCCTCATCCGATCTGGACGAGGATGCCCTGATCCACCTGCTGGTGGACCGCCTGATCGATTACAAAGCCCAGGTCTCCGTCGTGGACGCCGAAGAGGTGCCCGCACGGATTGCTGAACTGCTCGCGGCAGCGCGCAGCTACGTCCTGCCTGCGGGGCTGGACGCCGGCTGGCTCAGCGACCTCAAACTCGACCACGACAACCGTCGCCACACCGATTCGGCCGCGGCTCCGCTGAGCGTCCTCGAGCTCGATGGTATCGACGCGGTCGTGACCGGCAGTGCTGTCGCTGTCGCCGAGACAGGGACCATCATCCTGGACGGCAGTCCCAACCAGGGCCGCCGGGCAATCACCCTCGTCCCTGACCACCACATCTGCGTCGTGAAAGTCGCCGACATTGCCGGGATCCTGCCGGAGGCGCTGCGCCGGATTGACGGCACCCGGCCGCTGACCATGATCAGCGGGCCGAGTGCCACCAGCGACATTGAACTCGAACGTGTCGAGGGAGTCCACGGGCCCCGCAAGCTCGACGTCATCATCGCCCGCTAAATCCGGCAGTCAAGTCCGGGCATCACCCTGGCCGTGCCCGCAAGCACCGCCGCGCATCCCGCACCCTCACCGCTGAACGAAAGGCACCCTCATGACCTCCTACCGCCATGACGCCTGGGAGCACCTCCGCGGTGCCCTCGTGCAGGTCCGGAAGAACGGCACCGTCCTTCGCGAAGGACTCGTCGAGGACGTCATGCCTGACTCGTCGGCCCTCTGGATCGCCGCCGACGGGCTCGCCGGCCGGGTGCTGATCGAAGCTGCCGAAGGCCACGAGGTGTGGGTCGAGCCGCGGCAACTCGAGGGTAAACGCGCGTACCGCATGACATTGTCCGCACTCCAGCGCGGAGAAGGAGATCAGGTTCGCGGGATGCACCTCAACCGTCAGGCTGCGGATGAATCCTTGTTCCGCGGCGGCCGCAGATGGCCGAGGACCGCGTAGGCAAAGTCCACCAGGTAGTCGTTCAGGGCCAGGGAGGCAGCCCTGGCCGCTGAATCATCTTTGGCGAGAATCGCTTCCAGAATTCTTCCGTGAAGCGTCGATCCCCGTGAGATCTGGTCTGCCTCGTCCCGCATGTGGGCGATCCAGAAGCGCCGGGAAAGAGCCTGCGCGGGGGCCAGTGCATCCGCGAGGTATTCATTGGCTGCGGCATCGACAATCAGATGATGGGTCTCCTTCACCGTCTCCAGGTAGGTGCCCAAGGTGAATTCCTCGTGTTTGAGCCGGTCCACCATGGCAGCCATTTCCCTTCGGTGCTCTCCAGCTGCCCGGCCGCAGGCAAGCTCCACTGCCAAGGCCTCCAGAACCCGGCGCAGCTCAAGGAGACGCAGCTGAGTCTCGACCGAAGCGGCCGGGACGAGGACCCCCTTGCTGGGGTGGATCTGGACCATGCCCTCCCGGGCGAGCCGCTGCAGGGCCTCACGAACCGGGGTGCGGCCGAACCCGGTTGAGGCTGTGAGCATCGACTCGGAGACCAAAGACCCCGGTGTGATTTCCTGGAAGATGATCATCCGCTCGATCTCGTCATAAGCGCCGTCGGCCTTACCTTTTTCCGCCACCTGGCCACTCCTCCCCCCGGCCGGGCCGCCCCGGCTACCGCGTCTCCCGATTCACCGGGCAATGGAAAGCCCATTGACTTAGGGACATCCTAAAGCATATGTTACCGGTATATCGGTTGCATGTCGGTCAATGGTGACCGTACCGGCCTTAGGCTGCATTGCACCTCTTCTACGAAGGAAGCCATGAAATCCTCGCGTATTGAGCACCGCGCCATCGACTACATACCGGAAACCGAGCGCCACGGTGTGGCTCGAAGCCTCTTCTTTGTCTGGTTCGCCGCCAACACATCCATCACTGCGGTGGTGACCGGCGCGCTGTTTGTCATCCTGGGAAACTCGGCCCTGTGGGCCATCCCGGCCGTCATTATTGGAAACATCTTGGGCGGGTTCGTTACCGCCCTTCACTCCGCCCAGGGACCCAAGCTGGGAGTGCCGCAGATGATTCAGAGCCGGGCGCAGTTCGGCTACTACGGCGCCATCCTCCCGCTCGTACTCTCCCTGATTATCTATCTGGGGTTCTACGCCACCGGGCTCGTCCTGGGGGGCCAGGCCATCGGTGACCTTCTCCATGTGCCGGTCCAGGCCGGCGCCACGATCTTCGCGCTGCTCTCCACGACCCTGGCCATCTTCGGCTACCGCTATATCCACAAATTCTCCAAGATCGCCACAGCGCTGAGCGCCGCCGTGTTCGTCGTGCTCTTCATTCGCATCCTCACCGCCCCCGATGCCGCTGCTCTGATCCAACAGACTGACCTCGCTATCGGCCCGTTCGTCCTGGGAATTTCCTTGGCGGCATCGTGGCAGCTCACTTTTGGCCCCTACATTGCGGACTACTCCCGCTACCTGCCCAAGAACACATCCCAGCGCGCGACCATGGGGTGGACCTTCGCCGGCAGCGTGATCGGAGGCTCACTCGCCATGATCCTGGGCGCCCTGGGCGCAGCGATCGGCGGCCACAGCTTCAACACCAACCAGGTCGGATACCTCGCCAACCTTGGAGCCGGGTTCGCGTGGCTGGTCCTGCTGGCCGTGATCTGCGGAAAACTCACCGGCAACACCCTGAGCACCTACGGCGGGTTCATGTCCCTGGCCACCATCGTCACCGCCATCACCCGGCGCGAGATCATCACCGGCAAAGCCAGGACCGGTTACATCGTCCTGATCTCCGCAGCAGCCCTGAGCATCGCCCTGGCCGCAAGCGACAACTTCCTCGGAGCCTTCACCAATTTCCTGCTCTTCCTGCTCTACTTCATGACTCCGTGGTCCGCGATCAACCTCGTCGACTTCTACTTCGTCCGCAAAGAAAAGTACAACGTCGCCGCACTCTTCGAACCGGACGGCGAATACGGGCGCATCAGCTGGACCGCCATCGCCGCGTACGCCGCCGGAATCCTCATCCAGATCCCGTTCATGAACAGCCCCCTCTACGTCGGGCCCGTCGCGGAATGGCTGGGAGGAGCCGAAATCGCATGGCTCATCGGCCTGGCCGTCTCCGGCGGCCTGTATTACCTGTTCGCTCCGGCCCGCAAAGCACCGCCGTACTCCACCCGCCCCGCCGTGGACGAACAGCCAGAGGCTGCCGCCGTGACCCGCCCGTCCATCTGACCCGCTAACGCCTACACAGGAGTACCCCCATGAAATATGATCCCGGCTTCGAGAAGAGCCCCCTGCCGTTCGCCCCCTTCAAGAGCCTCACGGTCCCCCGGCCCATCGGCTGGCTCTCCAGCGTCAGCAAAGACGGCGTGGAGAACATCGCGCCCTACAGCCAATGGCAAAACCTGACCTTCGACCCGCCCATGGTGATGTTCGCCGCCAACCAATACCCCGACGGGCGGCGCAAAGACACCGTCATCAACGCCGAAGAAACCGGCTGGTTCGTCTGGAACATGGCCACCTGGGACCTCCGCGAAGCCGTCAACATCAGTGCAATGGCACTCCCGCCGGGCGACAGCGAATTCGACCGACTCAACGTCACGAAAAAGAAGGCCGATCTCTCCGACACACCCATGGTCGCCGAAAGCCCCTTCCACTTTGAATGCCGGTACCTGTCCTCCCACCGGATCCCCGGCAACTCCACCGTCGGGTCCATCGACGTCGTCTACGCCGCCGTGGAACGCATCCACCTGGACGAAAACTGCCTTACCCCGGACGGACGGATCGACATCGCCAAGGCCAAACCGATCGCGCGCATGGGCTACTACGACTACACCGTCGTCACCGACACCTTCGAGATGAAAGTCCCCAGCTCCGACGCCGACGAAATGGCGGGCCTCGCAGGACAACCCGCATAGTTCCACGGCACAGCTATTTTCGCGCGGCGTGCCCGGTACCGCTGAAGTCTCACTTCCGAGGTACCGGGTTCCGGCGCCGGCCTGGAGAACCCGTGGGACCGCCCGAACCCGGTTCGGTTAATTTCGTTCCACAACTACGTGCCAAGGTCGTCCGCGGCTATCGGGAAAGTAGTTTCTCACCGTCGGGTCGTAACTCTCCGTTGGGCGATACGTGCCGGTACAGCGTCTGGCGGGTAATTCCGAGTTCGGTACAGAGTTCGCTGACTTTGGTGCCGGGCTTGCCCATGGACGCCAGGGCGAGCCGGAGCTTGGCGGGGGTCATCTTGTACGGGCGTCCGCCGTTCCGGCCTCGGGCGCGGGCGGCGGCGAGACCCGCGAGGGTGCGTTCAGAGATCAGTTCGCGTTCGAACTCGGCCAGTGCGGCGAAGATCCCGAAGACCAGCTTCCCGGAGGCCGTGGTGGTATCGATGGCGGCACCCTGACCGGTGAGGACCTTAAGTCCGATGCCGCGTTCAGTAAGGTCGTGGACGATGTTGACCAAGTGCCGCAGGTCTCGTCCGAGCCGGTCCAGTTTCCAGACGACCAGGGTGTCCCCGTGCCGCAGGGCCTTGAGGCAGGCGGCCAGCTGGGGCCGGTCGTCCTTCTTCCCGGAGGCCCTGTCTTCGTAAAGGGAGTCCGCCCCGATGCTGGCGGCCAGGAGCGCGTCGCGCTGCAGGTCAGTGGTCTGGGAGCCGTCCGCCTTCGAGACCCGCATGTACCCAACCAGCATTGCCGCTTCCTTGTCATTTATACGTTCGTTTAGGTGACAAGGGGATCTCAACCCGGTTCTAAATCGGGACCTGTCACTTATCCAGTTACTTATTCTATGTCAGACAAGGGGACTCTTTCCTTCTGTTTGTGACAGAGAGTCGAGAGGGATCTGAAGCTCGGCGAAGGCGTCTTTGAGACCGCGCACGGCTTCCTCACCGCGGCACCCGTAGTGTGCGAAGTCGAAGAGGTGCTTCGCGACCACGGGATCCGTTTTGGCTGCCGTGATGCATGCGTCCAAGGTAGTCGTCACTGTGTTCCAGAGCTCGTCCAGTGTCGGCTGTTTCTGCGCTCCTGCGCGGGCTGTCGGTGGTCCGGGCGGGGTTCCGCTGCTGATCGGTGCCTTCGGTTCGGGACGCAGAAGGTGCGCGGAGGTACCCATGGCGGTCAGTGAGCCGTCCTCGATCATTTCCATCGCGGCGGCAGCGGCTTCGAGCAGTTGCTGCTGCCTGGTCCAGTGGAGGGTCTCGAAGGGTTGCCATGAGTGCAGGCCGGCTCGGAACGGGTGGCCGCAGTGGTCCCAGACCCGGCGCACGTCCTCCAGTTGCCGGCCGTATCTTCCCTGGGGCGCGCTGAGTTCATCCAGCAGGGTCCTGAGCAACCGGAACCAGACTCCGGCGTGAACCGAGCGCCGGGGTAGGTCCACGGATCCTGTTGTTATTGCCTGCCAGGTGCGCCGGTCCATCAGGGTCAATGATTCCGGGAGTTCCCGCTGGTCCTCGGCGGAGGTTGTCCACTTGATGTAGTCCGCAGGGTGTCCTTCATAGGTCTCGAGCCGGTGTCGGTGTCCCGGGCAGCTGGCCATGAGCGGTAATTGCCAGAAGAGCAGTATCGTCGGGCCGGACTCCAGGCATTCGCGGCATCCCCGCAGCACCCGGGTTTCCGCGAGCCATGGCTGCCACTTCCGCGGTGTGTAGATTTGGCGTCGCGCCGGTGGCAGGAGCACGGAGAGCTGGTGCACATAGGTTTCGTAGGTATCGGGTGCAGGGGTGAGGGAGTCGAAGAGCCATGGCACCCAGCCGGCCATGGTCATGGCCTGTACGCGGTGCTGGTCGAGGCCCGTGCGCTTGGCGAGCTCGTCGAGCAGGTGCCGTGGCGGGTCCAGATCCAGCTCTGCGTCGCTGAGTTCCCGGTGACCGAGTGCGTGTTCGAGCAGTTGGTGGGAGTACATGCCATAGCTGCTCGCCGTCCGCCGCAGCCAGGAGGACAAAGATTCCGTTGCTGCAGGTGCCGGATGAAGGGGCCAGCGCTCCGGCGGTCTCACATCAGTTCGCGTTCGAACAAGCGGCGCCGTTCTGTGGGTCCTGCGTAATCGGCCATGACCAGGGTGCGCCGATTGATGCGCTCTTCACCGCTTTCCACGGCGGCGATCGCCGCGGTCGTCAGGAGCCGGGCGAGTTCGCCAATGGTTCCCTCGCTTCGGGCGAGTAAGTACTGCGCCATATCGGCGGTAGCGATGTCCGAGGGGCGCTGCAGGGGTAGGGCGGCCGCGAAGCTGGCCAATAACGACAGGGTGTCCGCACCGGTGTTCCATAAGGGAAGGACGATGGGTTCAAACCGGTTCTCCAGCTGATCATCGGAACGAACGGCAAGATATGCCTCCCGGGTTCCGACGCCGACGATCGGGATGCGCAGCTCGTTGCCCAGGAATCGCAGGAGGTTGAGGAACTCCCGGCGGCTGTTGCCTTGCCCGGCGAGGATATTGTGCAGCTCGTCGATGACGAGCATGCGCACTCCTGTCACGCGCAGCAGTTTCAGCGCGATCTGCTCCACGTCAGCCAGGCGCCGTCGTGGTTGAAGCGGTGCCCCAAGCGCGGCCAGGAGCGCGATGTAGAAGCGCAGCACGGAAGGCTCCGACGGCATCTGCACGCACAACACCGGGATGAGCTCCCGCTCCGGCTCGGCCGCGGGCGGGTGTCCCCGGCGGAACTTTTCCACGATCATCGACTTGCCGTTGTTCGTCGGCCCGATCAGCAACAGGTTCGGCATGCGCTGTTTGTCCGGCCACGACAGCAGGGACTCCAGGCGGGCCACCGCTTCCACCGCGCGCGGGTAGCCGATCCACCGGTCGGCTCGGATCAATTCAACCCGCTCGTTCGCAGGCAACCGTGCCGCGGCCCGCACACTCGGGTGCAGGTGGGACAACTCCGGTGCCTCGTACTCAGGCATGGTCACCACTGCTCGATCTGATCGAATCGCGGTACCCGGGCCGCATCCGCCACCATGTCCGGTTCCTGCTGAGCAGGGGCTTCCGGCGGGAGTGACGGGGATGGTGTCGTCGAACGCCGCGTCGTCACTGCGTTGCGGCGCTCGGTGTCGCGGCGCATGCGCTTGGTAGTTTTCGAGGCAGTGTTTGCGACTTCCCGCATTTGCGCGATGGTGCGGAACAACGCCGCTTCGTCCACTTGGGCTACGCCGCGCTCGTGTAGTCGTGCCAGGGCGTGCCGGTGCTCCCACAGGCTTACTGAGGGGTTAGCCATGGTCCGGTAAGGGACCTCGACATAGTGAGCCCCTTCTGGTTCCAACACCCAGATCCTGCTGATGTCCCTGGGGTCCCGGCGGATGAGGAACGGCCCAAGCGTTTCGCGCCGGGTGATCCACGGTTTCAGCGCATTGGAGAAATAGTGGACATGATCGATGACGAAGCCCGTCCTCGTCAGGGTACGCCGCACGACGGGGAGGAAATCGACCAGGAACGCTGTCGGGTTAGTGGCAACCGGCGGCAGCCCCGTCGCCACCACCCCTTCTGCCCACCGTCCAGCTGGCGTCTGCCCCAGCGTTCTGTGGGTGGTGCCGTGGTAGTTGGTGACGGCAAGGGCCATCCATTTCTCCAGCTCGCGCAGGGTCAGCGCCGCTTCCCGGTCGGAGTCATAACGACCCCGTTCGCCGGGGTTGGAAAAGGTGGTCCCGGGAAGTTCGTGGATTTGCTTCATCGCGGTGCCGATCACGCGTTCCACAATTCCGCCATAATGAGGCCGGCCCAGCGGACGGTAGGCCAGCTCGATACCGTGCTGGTCGCATCCTCGTCGGAGCGCTTCGCTCTTAAATTCGCTGGCATTATCCCGGTAAAGCAGTCTCGGCTTCCCGCTCATCGGCCACCCCGCCTCAACACCCAGACCTTCAAGCCATGGTCTTTTGTCAGTCCCGGCATGTGCCAGGCACAGCCCAACCGACACTGCCGAGGGAGCCTCCAGGGTCACAACCATGCCGATGATGCACCGACTGTAAACATCGATCGCGACAGTTAAATACGGCCGACCAATCGGTCGCCGCTCCCGCTCGTCCACGACGATCACATCGATGACTGTGTGGTCAATCTGCACCCGCTCCAAAATCGTGCCGACCGCAGGCACCTCGTCCCCGGCGGACTGCAGCGACCGCACCGCATCGGGCCCTCTCCTACGCCGTCCTACCTCAACTGGATTCAATGCCCGGATGCGCCGCTCCACCGTGTTTCGGGCCGGGACAGGAAGCTGCCGTGCGCGGCAGGCCGCAGCAATATCCCGATACACCGACGCCAACGTCCGTTTCTGCCGAGTCAGGAACTGCTTCCGCACCATCATCCGGACTAGGTCCTCGACCTCCTCTGACAGCCTTGCGGTTCCTTTCCCTCCGGAGGAACGGCCCGGAGCCAAATCTGTCAGCAAACCAGAACCATCGCGACTGCGTTTGATCAGCACGTACACCTGGCGACGCGATACGTTCAAGGCCGCGGCGGCAGCATCAACCGCTCCCCTGCCAACGACCGTCCGCGCAGCCAAGGGACCGATCACGGCCGAAACCGACTTCGTCCGATCCCACAGCTCATCCTGCATCGTCAGCATGCCCGGCTCACGAATGGGTGCCGATTCCGCATCCACTCCGACACCTCCCTCGGCGTGCAGAGGAGTAGTAAGCAAAAACGACCCTAGTGCAGAGGAGTACGGAAAAACCAGTGCTCAACACCCGCCTGCACAACCGCGGAAACGGGCTGCTCGCCGTGCACGCGAGTACGGAAAATGACAAGGTAGGGGTGTAGCTCGGCCTGACTGGATTTCCTGGGAAGCCATCCGGCAGCACCACTAGACGATCCGAAGGAAAGGGTAGGACGGCCCACGAAGGCGGTCAAACCCAAAAGAGATGATCGGCTTCTGCCTTGACGGTGTTGGTGATGCTGCCAACGCCTTCCACCGTCACGGTGACGGTGTCACCGTCTTTGAGGAACAGTTGCGGGTGTCGGCGGTATCCGACGCCGGCTGGTGTGCCGGTGAGGATGACGTCCCCTGGTTCCAGTGTGGTGAATTCGGAGATGGTGGCGATGAGTGTGGGGATGCTGAAGATCAGGTGGGAGAGATCCGATTTTTGGACGACTTCCCCGTTCAGGGTGGTGCTTATGCCGGCCTTGCTGATGTCGGTTTCTGCGGGTGTGACGATGTGCGGGCCGAGCGGGGTGGTGTTGTCCCAGATCTTGCCCTGCAGCCATTGGTGAGACTTGTTCTGGTAGTCGCGCATGGTGACGTCGTTGGAGACGCAGTAGCCAAGGATGTGGTCCATGGCGTTCTGTTCGACGATGCGGCGGCCTGTCTTGCCGATGATGACGGCGAGTTCGCCCTCGAAGTCGACCTGGGTGGATTCCGGGGGAAGGATGATGTCGTCGGCAGGTCCTATGAGGGTGGATGTGTACTTGGGGAAGAGGACGGGAAAGGTGGCCGTGCTGGTGTCGTCGGCATGGTCTTTGTAGTTCAGGCCCACGCAGATGATCTTGCCGGCCTTTGGTGACGCCGCGCGCAGGGTGACTTCGGATAGGGGAACCCGTGATTCCCTCAGGCGGGCGGCACTGGCAAGGAGATCGGCGGATGTTTCCGGTCCGATGTCGGTGAGCCCGGCCAGCGGGATGAGGTGTTCGCCATGAACTTCGCCAAGGTAGTTGTGACCCTTGTATTGGTAGTTTGCGTAGGCCATTCGTTCTCTCTTCAGATCTTGGTTGCTGATTACGGCGGTGGGCGGATGTGCCGGACGGTGGTACTTGTTCATCAGCGGCATCCTTGCCGCTTCGGCCCCTTTGGGCGCAGGCGCTAACCTGCCGGCTGCACACCGAAGGCCACGGCGAGCTTCATGATCTTCTCGGCGCGGCCCAGTCGGGGCAGGTCGGAGCCGTCACGGATGACGCGGCCGTTGGCTTCGAAGTCGTTCATGAAGTCGGTGGCCCAGGCGACGTCGGACGGGGTGGGGCTGATGACCTCGTTGATCACCGGGGTCTGGTCGATGGCCAGGCACAGCTTGCCGGTCATGCCCATCATCACGGTGATGCCGGTCTGCTCGCGCAGGATGGGGTGGTTGGTGCCGACGGTGGGGCCGTCGATGGGGCCCGGCAGGTTGCCCACCCGGCTGGCGACCACGAGCTTGGCGCGGGGGTAGGCCATGGCCTCCGGGGTGGCGGCCATGCCGGTGTCGCGGCGGAAGTCGCCGGAACCGAAGGCCAGGCGGAACGCACCCTGGGCCTTGGCGATATGGTTGGCTTCCTCGATACCGAGCGCGGATTCCACCAACGGGATCACGGGGGTCTTGCCGTCCATGCGGTGGAAGCTCTCGGTGACCTGGTCCGCGGATTCGGTCTTGGCGAGCATGACGCCCAGCAGGCCCGGGGTGCCGCGAAGCCCGGCAAGGTCATCAGCCCAGAACGGGCTGGTGGCGTCATTGATCCTCACCCAGGCCTTGCCGCCGCCGGTCAGCCAGTCGATCACGTTGGCGCGGGCCTGGTCTTTCTGGGACGGGTCCACCGCATCCTCAATATCCAGGATGATCGAGTCGGCACGGGAGACGGCCGACTGGTCGAAAAGCTCCGGCTTCATGGCATTGACCAACAGCCAGGAACGGGCGATCTCTGCGGGAATATTGCGTTCCGGGATGACGCCCGGGAGCACATTGCTTAGTACTGGGGTGGAGTAGGAGGTGTCTTCGGTGCTTCGGGGCATGTAGGTGCGCTGCGTCATGGGTCTCCGTACTGGGTCAGTTATGTGATGGTGCTGTTGATGTCATCCGGTAGCAGATCCCGTCTTCGGCTTCTTCCGGGTGGGCCCACACCTCGATCCCGTGCGCAGCTTCGTACATGGTGCGTGGTTGGGCGGCGTCGCCTGTGATCCAGAGCGCTGTGGAGTCTGCCATGGCGTCATCCACGGTTCCGGTGCGGATGAGTTGGCCGTGCTGGCGGATCTGGACGGTCGCTCCGATGAGCCGTCGCCAGTGGAGGTGCTGGCGGAGCATAATGCGCTCTTCGAAGGCGGGTGTGCGCCCGTTGCTGGGGCCGGTCGAGGGGGTCATGATGCGGTCAGGGCTGCGGCCACTGCTTTGCCCAGTTCCTTGGTGGTGGCATTGCCCCCCATGTCGGGTGTGAGGGCTTCGGGTCCGCGGGCAAGGACGGTTTCCATGGCGGTGGTGATGGCGGCCGCTGCTTCGGGTTCTCCCAGGTGGTCAAGCATCATGGCGGCGCACCAGATTTGGCCGATGGGGTTGGCGATGCCCTTGCCGGCGATGTCCGGCGCGGATCCGTGGACGGGTTCGAAGAGGCTGGGGAATTTGCGTTCGGGGTTGATGTTTCCGCTGGGGGCGATGCCGATGGTTCCGGTGCAGGCCGGGCCTAGGTCGGAGAGGATGTCCCCAAAGAGGTTGCTGGCTACGACGACGTCGAACCAGTCGGGGTGCATGACGAAGTTAGCGGCCAGGATGTCGATGTGGTACTTGTCCACCTTCAGATCGGAGAAGCCTTTGGCCATTTCCTGCACACGTTCGTCCCAGTAGGGCATGGTGATGGAGATGCCGTTGCTCTTGGTGGCGGAGGTGAGGTGCTTCTTGGGCCGGCTCTGGGCGAGGTCGAAGGCGTATTTGAGGATGCGGTCCACGCCGGTGCGGGTCATGACGGTTTCCTGAACTACGGTTTCCCGGTCGGTGCCTTCGAAGATCTTTCCGCCGATGCTGGAGTATTCGCCTTCGGTGTTTTCCCGTACGACGTAGAAGTCGACGTCGCCCGGGACCCGGCCGGCCAAAGGGCTCGGCACGCCGGGCAAGAGCCGTACGGGGCGGAGGCTGACGTATTGGTCGAAGTGGCGGCGGAACTGCAGGAGGCTTCCCCACAGGGAGATGTGGTCCGGGACGACTTCGGGCCAGCCGACGGCGCCGAAGAAGATGGAATCGAACTGGTTTAGTTCCTCAAACCACCCGTCGGGGAGCATCTTGCCGTGCCGGGTGTAGTAGTCGGCGGAGGCATAGTCCAAGTGTTCGTATTGGAGGTTGAGGTCGAAGGCTGAGGCTGCGGCGTTCAGAACGCGCAGCCCTTCCGGTACGACTTCGGTGCCGATTCCGTCGCCGGGAATGACTGCGATGCGGTGGGGTTTCGACATCAGGGGACCTTCTTCGTCTTTGTTAGGTATGCGGGGTTAGAGGTCGACCGGGTGGGCCGGTTCGCGGTTTTCGAGAACGTCGATGACGGCGTGCGCGGCAGCCAGGCCGGCACGTGCCCGTGCCTCGATCGTTTGTCCGGCGAGGTGGGAGGTGATGAGCAGGGTGTCCAGGCCGCGTAGGGGGCTGTCGCTGGGCAGGGGTTCGCTCTCGAGTACGTCCAGCGCGGCGCCGGCGATGGTGCGGTCGGAGATTGCTTTGGCCAAGGCTTGTTCGTCCACGAGTGAACCGCGGCCGGTGTTGATAAGGACTGCATTGGGTTTCATTGCGTGCAGCCGGGACGCGTCGATGAGTTTGCCGGTGCGTTGGCCTCCACGGGTATGCAGGGAGAGGTAGTCGGCGTTGCGGATGACGGTGTCGAGATCGCTGAACAGTACCGCGGCGTTATCAGGGTCGGGGTGGGCGGTGGTGACCAGGACGTTCATGCCGAGGGCAGCACCCAGGGTCGCGGTGGCGCGTCCGCTGGGGCCATAGCCAATGATTCCGAGGGTGGACCCGCGCAGCTCGTGGCCGGCTTCACGCGGCCAGCCGCCCTCGCGAACGGCGGTGGTGACCTCCAGGAGGCGGCGTGCGGTCATGATGATCAACCCGATGGTCAGTTCGGCGACCGAGTGGTGGTTTATTCCGGGGGCGTTGCAGACTTTGATTCCGCGGGCGGACGCGGCCTCGACGTCGATGGAGTCGTATCCGACGCCACTGCGGGCGATGACTTTGAGGGAGGATGCATCAGCGAGCATGTCGGCGGTGACCGGTTCGCTGGCGAGAATCGCCCCGGATATGCCGTCGAACAACGAACGGCGTTCCGCGGGCGGTCGTTGGCCCCGGGATGGCGAATAAACCGGTTCCAGGCCGTGTTGGCGCAGGAGCTGGTCCACGGAGTCGCCGGGGCGGAGGTAGTCGGTGGTGATCAGGATGCGGGGGGCCATCGTGCAGTGCTTCCTCGTCGGTGGTGCGGTGGTGCGGCGGTGGGCTGTTTGCTGGGCATGCGTGAAGATCCACAGATCAGGGCCGCCACGGGTGCGCGGCGGCCCTGACAATGTTTTCAGCGGGCGTCGACAGTGTCGCTTTCCGCTGGTTCCGGCACTCTTGCCGGGAGTTCGTTCTTCTTCTGGCCCGAGGCGCGGAGGGCTTCGCGGGCCTGGTCGGGGTTGAAGTCCTTCTCCCATTTACCGATAACGACGGCGGCCATCGCGTTTCCGAGGACGTTGATGAAGACGCGGCCTTCGTTCAGGAGGCGGTCGATGCCGACGATGAGAGCGAGGGCAGCCAAGGGGATGCCGCCGACGGAGCTCAAGGTGCTGGCCAGGACGATGAATGCGCCGCCGGCAATGCCCGCGGTGCCCTTGCTGGTGAGCATCATGACACCGACCATGACCAGTTGCTGTTCCCAGGAGAGGTCCATGCCCACGGCCTGGGCGAGGAACACCGAGGCCATGGTCAGGTAAACGGCGGATCCGTCGAGGTTGAAGGAGAATCCGGCCGGAATGACAATGCCGACGGTCGATTTTCCAACGCCGAGGTTCTCCAGCTTCTTGATGAGCTGGGGCAGGACGGCCTCGCTTGAGCAGGTGCTCAGGGCGATCAGGAGTTCAGCCTTGAAGTAACGCATGACAGTGAAGATGTTCATGCCGCAGGCCCGGGCAATGGCTCCCAGAACAACAAGGACATAGACGATGCAGGTTCCGGTGAACAGCAGAACGAGGATGCCCAGTTGCTGCAGACTCTGGGTGCCATAGTTGGCCACGACTGCCGCGAGGGCGCCGAAGGTGCCGATTGGGGCAAGGCGCATGACCCACCCGACGATCTTGAAAATCACGGTGGACAGGGCCTGAATGCCCTTGGTGATGAACGCGCCGGACTCGCCCGAGACATTGAGTGCCGCACCGAACACGATCGAGACCATGAGCGCGGCGATGATGGTGTGTCCGGTAAGGGCGCCGAAGAGGGACTCGGGAATGATGCTGTTGACGAATGCCAGTCCGTCGAAGCCCTTGCTGGCCGCCGCGGGAACTTTGCTCGCGTCCAGCTTGGAAGGATCAATGTTCATGCCTGCGCCGGGCTGGAAGACGTTGGCGACCACCAGACCAATCAGCATCGAGACCAGGGACAGGACGATGAAATAGCCCAGTGCCTTGACACCGATACGGCCGGCTTTGCGCAGGCTGTCCATGGATGCGATGCCGAGTGAAACGACGCAGAACACCACGGGGATAACGATCATCTTGACCAGTGCGATGAACCAGTCACTGAGGGGGGTGAGCTGCTTGGCCACCGAGGGCAGGAGGAAGCCGACGGCGATGCCCAGGACGGCGCCCAGGACGACTTGGAACCAGAGTTCACCAAGCAGCCGGCCGAAACGGGACCCCTGTTTGGGCGGGGAGGAATGCTGTGGGTTCTTGATGGTGTGGGACGACATCCAGGGTGCTCCTTTGCACGCTTCAGACTTGGGGTTGGGGAAAGAGTGGTGCGGTCCCGGGCAGTTCTGCTGCCCGGGACCGGGCACGAAGAGCCGGTTTACTCGTGCAGGCCGCGCAGGACCTTGTAGAACTCGGCCTTGCCTTCGAGGCCGATGCCGGGCAGATCGCCGGGGGCCACGCGGCTGTTGACGACGACCGCGTCGTCGGTGAAGCCGCCGGTGGGCTGGAATTCGCCGGGGTAGGACTCGTTGCCGCCGAGCTTGAGGGCTGCGGCGATGTGCAGGGAGAACTGGTGTCCGCCGTGCGGGATGCAGCGGCGGGATGACCATCCATGCTGGGCCAGCATGTCCTGGATCCGGCGGTATTCGGTGAGGCCGTAGCTCAGGGCGGGGTCGACCTGGATGAAGTCGCGGTCCGGGCGCATGCCGCCGTAACGAACCAGGTTCCGTGCGTCCTGGAGGGAGAACAGGTTCTCGCCGGTCGCGATGGGGTTCCGGTAGTGCTCGGAAAGGGTGGCGTTCAGGGCGTAGTCCAGCGGGTCGCCGACCTCCTCGTACCAGAACAGGCCGTACTTATCGATGGCCTTTCCGTATTCCAGGGCGGTGTCCAGGTCGAACTTGCCGTTCACGTCCACCATGAGGCGGGAGGCGTCGCCGTCGAGGACCTCGATCACGGCTTCGATGCGGCGGAGGTCTTCGGCCAGGTCGGCTCCGCCGATCTTCATCTTGACGATGTTGTAGCCCTGGTCGAGGAAGCCGCGCATTTCGTTCTGCAGGTCTTCCAGCGTCTTGCCGGGGGCGTAGTAGCCGCCGGCGGCGTAGACGAAGACGTCCTTGTCCGGGTTGCCGTCGCCGTAGTGGTCAGAGATCCACCGGTACAGGGGGACACCGGCGATCTTGGCGGCCAGGTCGTGCAGGGCCATGTCGGCTACACCCACGGCAACGGAGCGTTCGCCGTGGCCGCCGGGCTTTTCGTTGGACATCATGATGTCCCATGCCTTTTCCGGCGAGAGTTCGCCGTTCTCATCCAAGAGGTCCTCGGCAGGAGCGTCGAGCAGGCGCGGCAGGATGCGGTCCTGCAGGATGCCCGTGGCGTTGTAGCGGCCATTGGAATTGAATCCATAGCCGACCAGCGGCTTGCCGTCAACAAACACGTCGCTGACCAGGGCAATGATGGTGCAGTCCATCTTGGTGAAGTCAATGAACGCGTTCCGGATGGAGGAACTGATGGGGATGGTGCCTACGTGGGCGGAAACGATTTTCATCTTTGAATCTCTCTGGGATCGGAACTTATTTCTTATAAGACCAACACCCGAGACTAGCCCAAGCGTCGCATCACCTGCAGTACTTGGATGCGAATATCTTATAAGACGTTGAATCGAGGTTAGCTTGCCCGTGACCGGGAGCACAAGCCCAGTGAGCAGATTTCTTATAAGATGTTTTCGCGCGGGGCTATACTAAGGGGAACGGGCGACTCCCGGCAGATTTGGAGCGACAGATGAGTACCAACGTCTTTTCGAGTAAGGGCAGCCTGGCGTACAGCGAACTACGCCAGATGATCCTCTCCGGCGCCTTAGCCCCCGGCTCGCGCATTTCCCAATACGAGTTGGCCGAGAACATGCAGATGAGCATCACACCCCTTCGTGAAGCCATCCGCCGGCTCTCGAGCGAGGGCCTGATCACGATGGACACCCACCGCGACTCGAAGGTTGCCGACATGAGCGCCGCCGAAGCCCGCGAGCTGCTTGAAGTCCGCCTCTCCCTGGAGCCGTCCGCAACGGAACTCGCCGCCTACCGCCGGACCGACGCTGATGTTGCCCTCATCCGGGCGGCCGCCGAAAAACTGCTCCCTGTCACACGCGTGTGGGGCGAGGACGCCATCATCGCTCATCGCGACTTCCACCGCGCCGTCTACACCGCTTCTCACAACGCGACCCTGATCAAGCTCCTGGATGACCTCTGGGACAAGTCCGACCGCTACCGGCGCATCGGCCTGGAGCTGCCTTCCGCTGACGAGCCCCGCACCATCGACCTGAACCAGCACCACCAAATCCTTGAACTCGTCACCGCAGGAGACGGGCCCGGAGCGGCGGAACTCGCTCGTACCCACATCGCCAACAGCCTCACAGCATCGGTGACCGGCGCCCTGCAGGAGCGAGAGAACGAATCCTCATCCGACCTTGAGAGAACCGCCTAAACTCCGCTGGCTTTTGGGGTACGGTCCTCCGCGTTCGCAGCGCCACCTGGCGCGACATTCAGCGCCGTGAGTCACACGCTCCTTTCGTTGCTGACTGAGGTCAGGACGGGGCGTACTTCTGTCGACTGCTGGGCCTGCTGGGCTTGAAAACAGACTTCTGCCGTGCTGAAATCGATATCAGTGATGTCGATCACGATGTCTCTGGTCTCTGATCGGAGGCCTCCCCGGAACCCTTGTGGCACCTGAGCCGCGCCAATTTTAGTGAGGAAAATAATGGTCCCGAAAAGGAAATGTCTTGACTTAGGGGTGTTGTTAGCGATAACTGCAGCCTCGACCCTGGCCGCTTCAACTCTGCCGGCAATGGCAGCGGAGAACACTCTTCCGGGTTCTCCATCCTTGGAGGTAACCCAAGTCATTTATCCCACTCTTGATACTGACGTCCGCGGCACCAGTACTACGCCAACTCACTGGCTGAAAACCCTGGAGGTTGCCAACGCGGGCACACCGGACAGCAGTGAGTCCCGGTCCGCCTACTTGAAGTTCGACGTGAAGTCGGGCATCCCCGGAACTCTTACTGCTGCCCGCCTGGAAATGACACTAAAAGGCGCCGTATCGGCCGGTTCAACCACCTTGACAACTGGATTCGTTGCCAATGACAGTTGGGCGCCAACGCGCGAGCGGGCCGAGCAGCCACAGTTTGAGATGACTGGCGCGACGAAGCTGCCGTCGACGGACATCCCCGGCACAAGTTCGTCGCTGCAGAACAGCGGCGGCAGCACGACGTATTCAGCAGAAGTGGGAGAAGCCGCGGCAACCGAGCGTACAGGCGACGGGACTCTCAGCCTCCGAGTATCTGCAGATCAGGTTGAACCAGGAAAGGTGCTGAGCTTCATTTCTGATGACGGAGGTGTTGGTGTCCAGCGGCCGCATCTGGTGCTCACCACCGTCTTGACAGACCCCAAGGAGATAGCGGACTTCAAACAGGCGGAACGGGATTTGGCCTCCGCCAGGTCTTTGCTGGAGAAAAGCAAAGTAGCCACGAGCAACCTTCCCCTACAAACCCGGGGGCTTTCCCCTGAGTCGGTCACCTGGTCGTCTTGGGACACCGAAATAATCACCGATGGCGGAGAAGTGACGCGACCACAAAAAGAAATTGGCGATGCCCACGTAAAACTGGACGTTTCCGTCACTCACGGCGCAGTGAAAATGAGGGACAGGTTCGAAGTCGAGGTGCCGGCTCGGGAAGTGGCGGAAGAACCCAGACCCACCCCCGCCAAGGTCGACACCGTTGAGCTCGAGTCCACTGTAAAAACCTTGATTGCAGACCGTTGGTCAAACGACTTCACTCACGTCGAATACCCCAGTCAGAACATCGCTAATGAAGTCCTGGTTCATCCCGGCGAGTCCATACAGTCGGCTGTTGATACGCTGGCGGCCCAAGGCGGGGGAGTGGTGCGACTTACTGAGGGCATCCACACCGTTGCTGCAAAGATCAACCTCAAGAACATCATCACCATCGTCGGTGCAGGGCGCGACCACACTGTCATCCGGTACCAGGGAACGGGGGCGGCCATCGGAACTGCCCAGCGGACTTTGACCGACGTCGTAGTCAAGGACCTCACGATTGCTGGCGAACGCGGCACTGCGAATCTCAGCCATGGAGTGCTCCTCGAAGGCGTCGACCCGGTCGCTTCCCGCCATAGCCGTATCGCGCTGCAGAACCTGACGGTGAAGGACTTCACCGTCCATGGAGTGCACATGAAGCGATCCAGCAACATCATCATGTCCAACACCAAAGTGCATCACAACGGCGAAGCCAACGGGCTGTACCACAACGTCTACTGGCTCTTCGACAACAACATCCTGCAGTCCGACGTGGACATGTCCAACCCCATCAGGGGTAAGGGCGCTAAATACACCTCAACAAGCAACGTCATCGTTCAGCGCGCCCAGATCCGCAACTCAACAGTCAACGGGGTGCAGGCAGACGGCGCAAATGACAACAAGATCCTTTTCCACAAGTTCGATATCACCGGATCGGGAAAGACCGCTCTGTGGTTCATCGCGGAAATTTTCAGCAACCCGAACCAGTACACCGAAGATCCGCTGAACGCGCCCCGCGACGTGATCATAAACGAGTCAAAAATCACCGGGAACAAGAGAGGCGGGGTATGGAAGATCGCTTCGAATGTCCAGGTAATCAACAGCACCTTCGCCAATAGGGACAGCGACTTGTTGCTCATGAAGAGTTACCCAACGTTCGAGAACACCACGTTCACCCATCCTCCCCAGTATTTCACCGATCCCGCTAAAGTACCGCTCTTCTAAGGCCAACGGCGTCCTAAGCTGTAAGTTGTGCAGGTCTGGTTCCCGCCCAGCGGCGGGAACCAGACCTGTTCCTATACACACTTGCTGGGCAAACCTTCCCCCGGGGCAAAGCCTGGTGAAAATGCTGCCAAATCCTAGTCCTGCAGGAGCCGTAGCGCGCCCATGGCGGGTTCCGCGGTGAGGATGCGTACGTCGGTGAGTCCCGCATCAGCAAGTGCCGATGTGAAGGCCACCTGGACGGGCTCGGCGTTCATGCCGATGCCACCGCCAAGGACAACCGGGCCCGGCATTCCAAGTTGGCCGGCAGCATCCTTTGCCATACTTGCCAGGCTGCGGCCAGCCTGCTGCAGCAGCGCAGTGCTTGCTTCGTGGCCTCTGGCTGCGGCCGTAAGGACATGCCTGGCTTGTCCCGCCCAAAAATGGCGGCCGTGATGCGGTGAATGGAAAAGGGCTATCAGTTGTTCGGGCCCCTTGAGCCCACATCCGGTAAGCAGCAGTTCCGTCAAAGGATCGACAGGCAAGCGGTTGTTCATCCGGCGGAGGCTGTGGCGCACAGCTTCCCGTCCGAGCCAGTAGCCGCTGCCTTCGTCTCCGAGGAGGTAACCCCATCCGCCGATGCGCGCCTCGCGGCCTTCCTGATTGCATCCCCAGACGGCCGATCCGGTTCCGGCGATCACGGCGATCCCTGTATCGAAGCCTCCCGCCGCGAGGATAAGGCGGGAGTCATGAACGATGTGTATCGCCGCAGTTCCTACCAGGGGCCGAATGAGCTCTTCAAGCCTCCGGGCATCCTCAGGGGTGTCAATGCCGCCTGCGCCTGCTACTACGTGGGTCACGTCAGAGCCGATCTGGGCGAAGAGCTCTTCAAGCTGAGCGCCAGCCGCCTCCGCGGAAACATTCTGCACATTGGCGCTGCCGACTGTCCTTTCAGCAGCGACCTCGCCACGCACGAATCGAATTCCGTGTGTTTTGCTGCCCCCAATATCCAGCCCTACAAGAACAGTCATACTGCGGCCTTTCCAACGGTGACAGCGAACGCGACGAAGGGCGGCCTTGCCCCGCCGGCAGCCTGCAGTGTGAGCGATTGGGCATTGGCGGGCACGAAGGCGCTCTCACCAGCGCTCAACTTAAGGCTTGCCCCCGGGATGGAGACGTCGCCCTGCCCTTCAATTGCCAGAACCAGGACGGGGCCATTCTGGTTCAAGGGCACGGCCCCGGCCTGGGCATTGGCCTCTATCCGCTCCACCTGAAATTCCCGAAATGGAGGAACCCAGCGTTTGATTCCAGCGGCGGGCTCCTGGGCCTGCAGTCTCGGGGTGTCCATGGTGCGGAAATCGACTGTCTTCAGGAACTCCGCCACGTCGACGTGTTTGGAGGTTAAGCCGCCCCTTAGGACGTTGTCGGAGGAGGCCATCACCTCGAAGCCCACACCAGCAAGGTAAGCGTGGACGTTTCCGGCAGGCAGGTAAATGGCTTCACCTGGCTGCAGCGAGACGTGATTGAGCAGCAGGGAGATGAGAACCCCGGGGTCTCCGGGATAAGCCCTTCCAAGTCCGACGAGCGCGCTGAACTCTGCCCTGACTGAGGGGAGTCCCGCGAGCAGTTCAACGGACGCGGCAACCGCTTCGGCGACTAAGTGATCACCGGCAAGAAGGTAGGAAAGGCCTTCGCGCAGGCCAGTGTCCTCTTCGCCGAGTAGTTCTGCTGTGATCCGGATTGGTTCCGGCGTCGAAGCCCCGCGGTGTGAGAAGTGGCTACCAAGCTCCAGGAGGAGTTCGCGGGCAACTGCGGGGGAGCGAAAACCACAAAGAGCGTCGAAGGGCGACAGCGCGACGATCATTTCAGGTTTGTGATGTGCGTCCTTGTAGTTTCGATGCTCTGACGAGAGGGGAAGGCCAACCTCGTTCTCTGCCTTGAAACCGTCTCGTGCCTGTTCCAGGTTGGGGTGAACCTGAAGGGACAGCGGTGAACCAGCGGCGAGTATTTTGGCCAGAAAGGGCAGCCGACCGCTGAAGACCTCCGCGGTTTGGGATCCGAGGAGGGCCGTCGGGCTGCTGCTGATCAACTCGTCCAGTGGGAGGATGCTTCCATCGGGCGCCTCGGCGATTGAGGGGGAGCCAGGATGGGCGCCGATCCACATCTCGGCTTCGGGGGAACCTGAAGGCGCCCGGCGGAAGAGGTCGGCCATGGCAGTAACCGATCCCCAGGAATACGGGCGAACGGGGTTGTCTAGTTTGAACATGGGTCTCCAAAGGCATGCGGGACCTTCATACCGGGGGTGAAGGCACGCAGAAGTGGCGCGTCCCCAATATGGGACGCGAGGTGGGTTGTGAATCAGATCCGGCGGGCGGCGGGCGGCGGGGCAGTGGATTCGCGGATGACGAGCACAGGCGCGGCGATACTGTCCGAAACGTCTTGATCTCCGGACATCTTCTTGAGCAGAAGCTCGAAAGCCCGCGCACCAACATCGCCAAATCCGGGTTCCACCGTGGAGAGGGCTGGAATAGTGAATTCTGTAAAGGGCTGATTGTCCCAACCCATGAGCGAAACATCTTCCGGCACCCGCACTCCGCGCTCGTGCAGGGCCCGCAGCGCCGCGTGTGCCAGTCCGTCGTTGGAGCAGAAGACGGCCGTGATCGATTTGTCGTCGGCGATCTTCAGGCCCTGTTCATAGCCTGTCTTGGGCGAACGACTCGCCGGCAGGACCGGTGGGGGTTCAACGCCGGCTTCTTTCAGTGCATCCAGCCACCCTTGGTATCGCCCTGAGAACTGCGACAGCGGGAACAATCCTAGGTGGTGCACCGTGGCGTGACCAAGGCCCAGCAGGTGTCGGGTGACCTCAAGTCCGGCGGCATATTCGTCGATGAAGGCATAGGGGAAACCCGGCTGCCCTTGAGAAAAACCAGAAGCTGCCACCGCTGGCAAGTCCTCTGGGAGATGTCTCAGGACCTGAGCCCCGGCCGGATCGAAGTCAATGACCAAAGCGCCTGCAACCTCTTGCTCAAGCACCGGGGCGAGGGCCGCCTTCGCGTCCTCCGGATCTGCAGATTTCACCGCCGATATGACGACCGAGTATCCCGCCTCCTGCGCAGCGCGTTCTACACCGGCGATCGTGCGGGTGTAGCCGTAGTGTTCGGTGCTCCCGGCAAGGATGGCAATCATCTTCCGTGCACCAGATTTCAGCGCCCGGGCAAGCGAACTCGGCCGAAACTGCAGTTCCTCGATGGCTGCGAGCACCCGCTGCCGTCGCTCTTCGCTTACCGGAATGTTCCCAGTCAGGACGCGGGAAACAGTTGGGACCGACACGCCAGCCAGCCTGGCAACGTCAGCAATGACAGGTTTCCTCTGGTCTTTGGTGATCCGGATCCTCGAACCAGACCCATCCGCGTCCCGGCGCAACGGGTCCAACGCACGGCTGTCCGCCATCAGGGCCTCTTCCTTTCGAAGGCACCAACACCGCCGACCCGAAACCCGGATGTCTGTCCAAGTCCGACCGCTGCGGCGCCAGCGTCTGTGCTGGCCTGTTTCATCCACGTCCCATCGCTCATACTGCGCATCCGGGAGGATTTGCAGATTCCATCATAAAGAAACTTCAAACTGTGACTTGCGCCTCTGATATCGATATCATACTGTTTATTCATGAGGTCGTCCACGGAGGACGGCACCACAAGGAGAACTTTTCATGGCACACAGGTGTGCGCGCTTCGTTCCGGCACAAGCAGCCGCAGCACTCCAAATTGAGCCTTGGACCGCAGTTTTCTATCCCCGTTCCGGGTCGGCAACTTTTGCCGCCCACACCCACGGCTGGGGGCGAATTGTTGAGAACCCGGGGTCTTGTGCTTCCGGGAACCAGACCAGAAAGCAGCGCCACATGAAACTATCAGCCTCGTCTCTTGGGGCGCCGGACGTCGATGCAGACCAGCTGCTGCGCTGGCTGACCGAGTCCGGCGTCAATGGGCTGGAGCTCCGCGTCGGGGATGGGCAGATCGCCGGAACGGACATGGAGCCCGCCCGTCGCCGGCAACTGAGGGACAAGATCGACGCTGCCGGCGTGGAACTCACCGGGCTCGCCAGCTACGTCCACATCGCCCAGGCCGGGCAGGACGCTCAGATTGAAAGTGAACTGGTCGCCGCTCTGGAACTTGCCAGCGATCTCGGCGCCCCCTCTGTTCGCGTTTTTCCGGGTGCGCCCGCCGAAGACCGCGGCTACATGGCCGCGCCGGGGTTGCTTGAAGCGCGGGCTACGGTGAACGAACGTGCTGCACGCCGGCTCTCTCGCGTAGCGGGAACAGCTGCGCGTCTCGGTGTCCTGCCGGTTATTGAAACTCACGATTCGCACCCGACCGGCCGTGACATCGCCGCCATTGCCGCCCTCGTGGATGGGCCGGTGGGAGTTGTGTGGGACCTGATGCACCCATGGCGGGTAGGAGAGTCCCTGATGGAAACGTGGGCCGCTCTCGGGCCTTGGCTCAGTCAAGGACTCGGTTCCGTGCAGATCAAGGATGCGGCCCTTCCTGAGGACAGGACCCCCGTTCTCATCGGCGATGGAACACTGCCCTGTGAAGCATTTAGAGATCTTCTGGTCAGGCGTGGATACAGCGGAACCGTGACCCTGGAGCTTGAAGCCGCCTGGTATCCGGCAGCCCCACCGCTGCCGGAGGCTCTCGCCTCCGCCCGGTTGTGGTCTGACCGGGAAACTTCGAAGGTAGTCAAGCGATGACGTTGGTAATCCCCGCAGCTCAGGCCGACAGGACCGCAGCCCGTCCACGGGTCGCACTCGCAATGCAGGACGGAAACCTGCGAGATGCCCTGTTCTCCGAGAAGCTCAGGCACCGGCTCACGGCAGTTTCAGACTGTGATTTCAGCCTTGTCATCAACGATTTCAACGCTGTCCCGGACACAGTGCTTCAAGACGTGGATGTTCTGCTGACAGGCTGGTTTTCCCCCAGGATTGATCAAACGGTCCTCGACCGGATGCCCCGCCTTCGGCTCGTCGCCCACGCAGGAGGCAGTGTGAAGGACCATGTGGACCCGGCCTGCTGGAGCCGGCCCATCAGGGTGACCACTGCTGCGATCGCCAACGCTGTCCCCGTCGCCGAATTTACGCTGGCCCAAATCCTCTTGGCCGGTAAATCCGTTCTCGCTGCAACGCAGCTGTACCGTGAACGCCAAGAACGGATCGACCGGGAAATCGAGTTCCCGGGAACGGGCAATTACGACAAAGTCATCGGGATTGTGGGCGCATCTACGATCGGACGGCTGGTCATCGACCGGCTCAAGCCGTTCGACCTCAGCGTGCTGCTCTACGATCCGACCATCGGCGAGTCGGAAGCGCAGAAACTGGGTGTGCGGAAAGTCGGGCTTGAAGAACTGATGAAGCTTAGCGATGTCGTCTCTCTGCACGCCCCGGTCCTGCCTGAAACCGTGCGGATGGTGGGACAAAAAGAACTGGCTGCAATGCGCACCGGGACAACCCTGATCAACACGGCACGCGGTGACCTCGTTGACCACGACGCTCTGAGACGGGAACTGATGGCGCAGCGCCTCACCGCCGTGCTGGATGTGACCAGTCCTGAGCCGCTGGAACCCGGAGACCCGTTGTTTGAACTTCCCAACGTACAACTCACCCCGCACATAGCTGGGTCGATGGGCACCGAACTGCATCGCATGACCGCATTCGCCGTGCATGAAATCGAGCGCCTTGCCGCCGGCAAACCTGCCCGCCACCCCGTCCACCTTCAGGATCTGGTGCGCTCGGCATGAAGTGCCAACAAGACGCGGGGTCCAGTGCACTCAACAGATGCCGACCACCTTTTTACATCCGTAAGAACTGACCAGCCAACGACAACTTGCCTGGTTCGGCGCACCCAATGCACACCATAACGAGCACTGCCGGTAACGCCAATAGACACCCATGAACAGCCCAAGAAGCCAATCTCACCGCATACAGCAGGGTTCGTGGAAGAGCCCAACCCAACACATAGGAGTGACAATGAAGACCACCATCACACGCCGCGCAGCTTTTGCTGCTGCGGTCGTCCTCGCCGGCACCTTGGCCGGCTGCTCAGGGACGGCCGGCACGCAGGCACCCACAGCTTCTGCCATTGCAGTGCCTGATAAGTGGACTGGCGGGAACGTCACCTTGACCCTCTGGAACGACAACGCGGCAATGAAGGGTGCAGCGGACCTTTTCAACGCCCAGCACGCGGACCAGGGAATCAAAATCGAATTCTCACCCAACACAGATCTGGCGAAGTCAGTCCGCAATGCCCACTCCGCCGGAAATCCCCCGGACATCTTTGCCACTCAAACCGCGGACCTGGCAGGCTACATCGCCGAAGACATCGCGACAGACCTCGCCCCCTACTTCCCCAGCATCGAAAAGGACTACGCGAAGGCAACTCTTGACGCTGTGAGCCTGGGTGGCAGCAAGTACGGCATCCCGGCGTCGGACATCCCCACCTTCACGCTTTTCAACAAGGAGGTGTTTGATCAGAACGGGATCGCCCTGCCCACCACATACGAGGACTTCCTTGAGGCAGGCAAAAAACTCAAAACCAAGGGCATTTCCGTCTTCAACGTCGCAGGTGAAGATCCCACAACCTACACCTACATGGCGTGGGAAGCCGGGGCGAAGTGGTGGGAGCTGAAGGACGACGGCTGGAACGTCAATATCGACACCCCGGAAACCCGCCGCGCGGCCGAATACTTCGATGAAGCCTTCTCAAACGGCCTCTTCAGCAAGATCTCCTACGCCGAGTACTCGGCGATGATGCAGGAATACAACACCAACAAGATCGCCGCCCGCCAGCTCTCAACCTGGCAGACCAAGGGTATGCAGGCGAACCTTACCACTGGTCTGGGTAAGTGGGTTCCGGCACCCAACCTTGCCTGGAAGGGACAGGACACTGTGAATGCGGCCTTCACCCGCGTCTACGCCGTGGACTCGAAGACAAAGAACAAAGATGCCGCAGTCTTTGCAGCGCACTGGCTCTCTACCAATGCTGATTCTGTTGCCGCCCTGGCCAGCCCTCAGACCGGGCTTGGCTGGTTCCCTGCCGTCGCGGATCCCTCGCCCTACATCGCCACCTCTGCCCCCAAGGCCCTCCTGGGCGACAACATCAACCAGTGGGACCCTGTCGTGAAGAAGGCCGTTCAAACCCGAGCCACGGACTGGACCTGGGGACCTGACTACGCCGGTGCCTTCACCAAACTCCAGGACCTCTGGGGCAAAGCAGTAGCAGGGCAGATCAAGGCAACGGAAATCGCCCCGCAGCTGCAGGCCTGGGTTGTGGATGACATGAAGAAGCAGGGATACACCGTACTGAACCACTGATTCGCCGGGACTTGAAGGTGTGGTCCGCGACGGACTCCCTACGGACCACACCACCTGTCACAGGCAGACAGAACCCGCTTGAAACTGGAGAACATCATGGCCCTCGCAGCCAGCAAAGAAAAGATTCCACCCTCGACGACTGGCAACGCAGCCCCGCGGCCCCGCGCCATGGGATGGCAGCGCCTCAGCGGACTGAAGGGATTCGGTTTCACCGTCCCGTTCTTCGCCGGGTTCCTGCTTGTGTTCGTCGCCCCCTTCATCTACGCCCTCGTGCAGGCATTCTTCGCCGTCCGGCGATCCGGAAACGGACTGGGAGGCTCCTTCCTCGCCTTCGTAGGAGCCGACAACTTCATCAGAGGATTCACCGACGAACAATTCTGGTCCTCCATGGCCAGAGTCGGTGTCTTCGCCCTGGTCCAGATCCCCATCATGCTGTTCCTGAGCCTTCTCATGGCACTGTTCCTGGACATGATGACCGGCAAAGCAGCACGCTTCTTCCGCGTCGGTCTTCTCGTCCCGTACATGATCCCGGCCATTGTCGCCACCTTGGTATGGCTGTACCTGTACTCGCCGCGCCTCGGCCCCCTCACCAAAATCGGTCAAGCGTTCGGGACAGACGTCAACTTCTTCTCACCTGAACTGCTCTGGGTCTCCATCGGAAATCTGCTCACTTGGGCCGGCATCGGATACAACATGCTGATCCTGTACGGTGCTTTGCGGTCCGTGCCCCGGGACCTCTTCGAGGCCGCCCGCTTGGACGGTGCCGGAGAATTGCGGATCGCCTGGTCCATCAAGATCCCCTACGTCCGCTCATCCCTGGTCCTGACAGGCATGCTGTCAATCATCCACATGCTGCAAATTTTCGCCGAGCCCTTGGTCTTCCGCGTCAGCTCACCGGAAACAGTCACAGCCAGCTTCACCCCGATCATGATGATCTACAACCTGGCATTCACTGAAGGCAACTACCAATATGCGGCGGCGCTGTCGGTCATCCTCGCGCTTGTCGTCGGTCTCAGTTCCGCCCTCTTCTACCGCCTAACGAACAGGAGGTCAGCGTGAACGCGCTGCTCTCGAACACAGCCCAGGACCGGCGGGAACGTCCGGCCACACCAAAAGCCCCGAAGCGAACCACCCGCATCCGGAATCTGGAAGATGACGCGGGCGACGCCCGGCAGTCCCGGCGCACACGCCTGCTGGTACTCATTGGACTGGCCCTCTTCACCATCTACTCGGTTGCACCGATCTGGTGGCTCATCGTCAACTCGACAAAAAACACTCGCGACCTGCTCCTGAGTAACGGCCTGTGGTTCGCCGACTGGAACCTGGGCAAAAACCTGACCGATATCTTCTCGTACGAAAACGGGATCTTCCTGCGCTGGACCGCCAACTCCATCATCTATGCAGGCGTCGGGGCCGCCGTCGGCACGCTCGTAGCATTGGCCGCAGGATACGGGCTGGCCCGGTTTTCCTTCCCGGGACGGTCGCTGTCCATGGGGCTGGTCATCGCGTCCTTCCTGGTGCCCTACAGCATGCTCACCCTGCCCCTGTACCTCCTCTTTTCCAACATGGGCCTGATCGATTCACCGTGGGCCGTGCTGATTCCAACCTTCATCAACCCCTTCAGCGTCTATCTCGCCAAGGTCTATATCGAAGGCGCAGTCCCGGCCGAGCTCCTGGAGGCGGCACGCATCGACGGGGCCGGCGAGATCCGGATCTTCTTCATGATCGTTCTGCGAATGCTCACCACCGCAGGCGCGACCATCTTCCTGCTCGCCTTCGTCAGTGCATGGAATGGGTTCTTCCTACCCATCACCATGCTGCAGAGCCCGGAGAACTGGAACATGACCTTGGGCCTGTACAACTGGCTGCGGCAAAGCCAGGTCAGCAACGCCAGTGTCTATGACTTCAACACCCTGGTCATCACCGGCTCGCTTCTCTCGGTCATCCCACTGGCCATCGTCATGATCGCCCTGCAGCGGTTCTGGCGCACCGGCGTCTCCCTGGGCGCACTGAAGTAGGGCGCGGCGGGGAACGCGGTTCCCCGCCGCGAACCCCGGCCGGATTGCTGCCGGGACACTCCACGAAGACGTCCCGGCCGCAGCCATGCCCGACCTCACAACGACACGGTTGATGAAGGGAGAGCATGCCCGGAGAGCCCTGCCTCCGCGAAACGTCCATCCCCCCTGCCACACCGCTTACCAAAGGAGACCCACGGGTGATCCGCAACCCAGTACTGCCGGGATTCAATCCTGACCCCACGATCGTCCGCGCCGGCGACCGTTATGTCATCGCCACCAGTACCTTCGAATGGTTCCCCGGGGTCCGCTTCCACACTTCAGAGGACTTGGTCACGTGGCAACCGGCCGGGTACGCACTCACCGACCCGACACACCTGGACCTGCGCGGTGTGCCGGACTCCGGGGGTATCTGGGCACCCTCCCTCTACTTTCGCGAGGGGCAGTACCGGCTGCTTTTCACAATTGTGCGGACACTGGGCCAGACCAAGGACGTCGATAACTACATCACCAGCGCCCCAGCCATCGATGGGCCCTGGAGCACGCCCGTGTATGTGGGCTCACGTGGTTTTGATGCATCCCTTTTTCACGCCCCGGACGGGCGGCTCTATCTCCTTGGGCTGCGGTGGGACCACCGTATCGGCAACCCCGGATTCGGTGGCATCCAGGTCCAGGAGCTGCACCCCTCCACCTTCGAGCGTCTCGGTTCCGCCCGCGTGGTGCACTCGTCAACCGGGCTCATCGAAGGCCCGAACATGTATTACCGCAACGGGTGGTATTACCTGCTTCTAGCGGAGGGCGGCACCGGCTGGAACCATGGCATACGAATCGCCCGCTCCCGCGACCTGTGGGGGCCGTACGAGGAAGACCCGGTTCCCGTCCTGACCACCAGGGACCTGGACCCGCTCGACGTAGCGAGAAAGGGTGAGTCCGGGCCCTCCGGCGGCCTGCATAAGGCCGGCCACGGCGAGCTTGTCTCGACCCCCGACGGTGAGTGGTACCTCGTTCATCTCGCGTCCCGGCCGTTGGAAGCAGCGGAAGGCGCGGTCTGCCCGCTCGGCCGCGAAACGTGCCTGCAGCCGGTCACTTGGACAGAAGACGGATGGTTGCGGCTTGCCCACGGCGGCTTCCTTCCGGCGCTGGCAGTCCATGCTCCCGCTGCTCTTCCGGGGCGTACAACAGCACTCCCCGCAGCGACCGAAGAAGTCCTTTCTCCGCAGACCCTCGCTACGGGCTGGCAGACTCTGCGTGTCCCAGCTGACGAGTCCTGGCTGAAGTGGTCAATGAACCCTGGACACAGCCTCCGCATTACCGGCCGGGAAAGCCTGCGTTCGACACATACCCAATCACTGGTCGCGCACCCGCTCACTTCCGTCTTTGCACGGTTGAGGGCCACGGTGGATGCCGCCCCGACGGAGCCGGCACATCAGGCCGGTGTCGTTGCCTATTACGACACAACCAGCCACGTCTTTTGGCACCTCACGGCCTCCGACGAAGGACGAAGACTGCTGGCCATGGAGCGCAGAAACGCAACCTCCGCCTCACGTGCCGTCCTGGACTTCGACCCTGGCCCCGCCGGACCGGTCCATCTGCAGATCGCCTTCGAAGGAGCGAGCGTGCGCGCATATGCCTCACTGGACGGATCGTCATGGACACCCTTCGACCTCCCAGTGGATATCAGCGAGCTGAGTGACGATCACGCCGGACTGTTGCGGTTCACGGGCGCTTTCGCCGGCGTTGCCACGGTAGACGTAGCTGAACACGCTTGGACCGCAGAATTCAGCGATGTCTCGTTGGTGACGTCACAACCGCAGCTGCCTGACGGTCGACTGCCAGCGGTCGAAGCTGTTCCTGCCGGGCAGGCCTCCAGCTAAGAGGGACTTTTCATATTCAACAGCTTGACATTGTCAGTTCTCGATTCAACCTCCAGCGTCCAGGGCTGTTCTGTCGAATTGGAGCACCAAGTGGCGGGGCAGGACCGCAGCATTTGCAGTTGTAGCGGTGGACCCAGCATCCGGCAGGACCTTCGTCCTGATGTCACATGCAACTGATGCGCTCCCGACCCTGCGTGTCGGGGCGAGTGACGAAGTCCGGCGACCCAACATCGCCGCGAATGAGCTGCATCAAGTCGTTGTTTACCTGTCGACCGTGCACTGCCCGATGGCCAAAGAGGGACAGTCTTCAATCAAGACACACAAGTGTGCCTCAGGAGCGGGCGCCCCGCGTTTTCTTGAAGGTGGTAAATCCTCCAACTCACAATGTAAAAGAAAAATCGACTGTGACTTGAATCTCTGAAATCGATATCATAGGGTGGTCAGCATCTGAGGGCAGTTCAGCCCGCATCGTCGCCCTATCCCTTGATTTGTCGGCCAAAGGAGCCCGCATGACCGAATTATCCCGTCGCACTTTCGTACAGGCCGCCTCAGCGGCCTTGGCCACAGCGACCATCTGGACTTTGACCGATGCGGGAGCAGCCAAGGCTGCACCCGGTGGGTCTCTTCCCTTGGACCGTCTCGGATTGGGCAACCCCGCTTCGGAAACTGCCCACGGTGTGGGCAGCTCCCTGTCGTCCTCTTTGACCGGTGCTTTGTCTCAGCCGGCACGGGTCCTCAACCCGACCGAACCGGCGGGTTCCTGGGGTGGCACGCTGCGTTTCCGCATGATGGTGGATCCGGAGAAAACCACGTACCTTTCGCTCAAGCTTTGGGGCGAGGACTTTGCTGCACAGGAGCAGGAGTGGCGCCTCCAGCTCTTCATTGACGGGAAGTCTGCCGGATGGCTGGATCAGGGACCTGTGGATGGTTTGGATCAGATGAGCCTGGCACCTCGGACAGCCGGGATGTTCTATCTCCACACCATCCCGCTGCCCGAAAAGCTCACCAGCGGTCGGACGGAACTGGAGGTGGAGATCCGCTCCCTGGGCAGGATTTGGGCCTACGGCGACGGAACAAGCTTCTACAAGCCCATGACCAGTCCGTCCCGTCCCATCTACGCCGCTTATACGCATACCGATCCCTTCTTCGTTCCGGCGCCCGATGACCCTTTCGGGACACCGTCGCAACGCGGTGTCCGCCCGGACGATTCGGAAGATGCCATCCAACGTGTCCGCGAGCGGGTGCTGGCAGACCAGAACGCCCTGTTTTACGCCAAGCCACCGGCGTCCCTCGATCCCTGGGCGTGGATGACACTCGTCCATGGGTACCAGTGGAAAGAGAGCCCCGCCTTCAACTCGCCGCTGACGCTCACCAAGATCTGTGAAGCAATTGACGCCACCTACTTGGCGTGGAAAGCGAATAATGCTGTCCTCACTGCGTCCGGCCAGCAGTGGCTTGGGTTCGGACGCGTCGCGCTTGCACTGGACACACTCTGGGGAGACATCCAACCGTTGTTGGACAAACAGGTCACGCCGGGAAGCACCTTGGTCCCGAACCCCGGATTCGAGGCCGGAACAGCAGGCTGGACTGTCACCACATGGCGGGGGAGTGGCTCCGTCGTTGCGGACCCTTCCGTTGGAAGGTCCGGCAAGAGCTCGCTCAAGGCCACAGCGAACCCGAACGGCTCAACCGGCAGCGTCGTGGGCGTCACCCTTGCCGGTAACAGCCGGCCCCTTGTAGGAAGCGGAACCTACCGTATCTCTGCCTGGTGCAAGACAGCAGACGCCACCGCCCCCGGCGCCTACATGAATGTCCTCTTCTACAACTCTGCCGGCGCCGTGGTGCAGTCCGACCGTAAGTTCTTCGCAACCACCGGCACTCACGACTGGGAACAGATCACGGCGGAGCTACCCACCCCGGCAGGGGCAGCCCGCATCCGCATCGACCTTAGGGTCGAGGGAACCGGAACAGCGTGGTTCGATGACGTCGCCCTTGAGTTGGTCAACGGTACGCCCCCAACGTCGGGCACACTCCCGCTGAGGAAGGCTGCGTACCGCGAGATGCTCGTCGAAAGCCGGGAGTACTGGCGGCAAAACCAGCGGCATTACACCAACCAGGTCCAGTTCACGAGCTTGGGAGTCTATCTCTGCAACAAGGGCCTGGAACTGCTCTCACCGGCGGACGCGTGGCCGGAGCAACGCGCCCGCGAGTGGATCTATGAGGCCGTTGGGCTGCTTCCCTTGTCCAGTGGAGAAAACGCCGACGGCAGCAAGAAGTGGAAGTTGGGAAGGCAGTATTACATCTACAGCGAGCAGGGCCTGAGTCGCGAGCTTGGCTATGTTGGGGGCTACGGCGAGATCACTGCCGATCTGCTCGTGGCCATGTATGAAGCCGTCACCACGGGCGCCATCAAGCGGGACGATGAAAAGCTGCGGGCCCGGGTGGAGCAGCTCTTCCTTACCCGTGGATGGTTCAGGCACGAAGGTTTCGATGAGGAAGGCCACCGGGTCATGCGGCTCGAATCCATCATCGGCTGGCGCAACGAACACTACCCCGGTGAAGTGGTTTATGTGACTCCTACAGACAAGGATGTCACCCCGCTACAGGCAACGGCCGCGTTCCCAAGCGCCAAACTAGTCGGCTGGGCCCAGCAAATGGTCAAAGATGGACAACTTGGGCCTGCACTCGCCCTCCTGCACACCGATACATCGGCGAGGATCGGGCTCACGGCCGCCCGGTTCGTCATGCACGACCTTCCCGCTTTCCAGGCTGCAGCCCCGAGCAGTGAGCGGCTCCCCGCGGGATGGGGACGTCCCGATTTTGCTTTCGCCGACCCAACCACGGGTGTGATTGCAGTGAAGCGCGGCGACGAGGTTCTGTACGCATCACTCTATTGGCGGGCGCGGCAGGCGGTGAACCGGTGGTCACGGGTCCACCTGTTGCGGCCTGATACCGAGAGAAGTGCAACCGTCCGTTGCGACGTTGAGTTTGGGTCCGCAAATCCGGTGGGGACGTTCACCATCCAGGATTGGGTCTGCTGGGACTACACCATCAACGACAGCGACGGTAACGGTATCCGGCCCGGTGGGTTCGCCCCTCCCGGTCCTGCCCTCCACCAGGCGTACGCCGGCGAGGAGCTTCCGATCGCCCGGACGCCGGAAGGCATGGACCCGAAACTCGGCGCCACCGCCCTCGGTGTGGAGGCCATCGAATCGGGGCGTGCCCCCTTCTATCGGCTCTCCTACGCCGGTTACCACGTTGCTATGAACACCACCAGCGACCAGAGCTTCGACTATAAGTGCCCAGCAACAGGAACCGGAATCGACTGCATCACCGGACAAAAGACAGCACTCCCGAAGATGCGACGGATTGGTCCCGGGGAAACCGTCGTATTGTTCGATCCGGCGTCCCGCCCATGACCTGCACCGAAGCGGCCCAACCAATGCAGGCCAGACGAATATCAGCAACAGACGTAGCAGAACTCGAAGCTGCGCTGACCGCTGCCGTCGACGCCACCATCCCTGAGGCCCTGGCAACGCGTCAAGGTATCAGAATCAGACGGTTGGCCCCCGGCGAGTTCGCGGTACAGGCCGATCCGGAAGTCCCCTGTGGGTACACCATATGTGAGTCCTAATTAGTCGATCATCCGGTCACATTCACCAGGGACAGCCCCGACTCGAAGGGGCACCCATCAAGCCACGCCAGACCGCCTCATGCGGAGGCAGGCCGCAACCCGTGTTATTCACAGACCCATAGAGCTTTCTGTACCGGAAGGCCCGCAACAGCGCAGTTCTTCCACGGCTGCGTGACGAGCTCGACGTCACGCTTGTACGTTCCCGAGGGCTGATGCCGCGCCCCGGTACCGGAATCGCATCCAACCTAGACGACCGAAAGACTGAGATGCCAGCAGCCCCCACCCCGAGCCCGTTCATCAGCATGTGGTTTGGAAACTTCTTCGAGCCCTTCTACTCCGACGCCGACGCAGTTCGTAACGGTATCGCAGACGTCGCGGGCCTCGGGTTCAACTCCGTGAACCTCGACTCTAAGCCTTGGGAGGACTTCTTCGCGCGGTACAGAGGGGAACCGTCCAGCCAGTACGTAGCGACGCAGGAACTCATGATGAGCGAGGCCGCAAAGCACGGCCTGGACTACACGTGCCTCGCGCTTTACCTTTGCGGCGACAACCTTTACCCGAATATCCGCGACGTGCCCCCTGTGTGGGGAGAACAAGCAGTTCTACCCAACGGTCAACCGATGGGTACGTACAAGTACTGGTCACCCGTCGCTCAAGCAATGATGGTGGAGCACGTTGCCGGGCTCCTGCGCCTCTATGGAGCGGGCATGCGTCGCACGAGCGACGGCCGGATCGTGATGCAGACGATGTTCGACCCGATCGCCAAGCCAAGCTTCGACGAGGAAGGCAGAAAGCACTACCTGGATTGGCTCAGCCAGCGTTACAACGGTGACATAGGCGAACTGTCTCGCCGCTATGACGTGAGCGCCGGGAGTTTCGAAAGCTTGCTTCCCGCGGACTACTGGCTCCGACCAGACGAACTGAACTGGGTCGGGTGCGCCCTGCCCACGGCCGCCGATTTCCTCGCGGAAACCCCGGACTACTATCGCTGGGTCGATAACCAGACATATCTGGGTGACGTGATGGTCAACTACTTCGCGACGATGCGCGAGCACTGGCGGGGCATGGATCCGCAGCTATTCGTCGAACCCGTGCTGCACCAGTGGGGATACTTCTTCAACCCTCCTTCGCAACCAGACTGGCAAACCGGACAACGTGCCCTGGACGTCTACCGGCTGGCTCAGCACGTCGACAGCGTGCTGTTCATCGCAGCGCCGCTGAATGCCGAGAACCGTCCCGATGCGAGCGTTGTCAGTGTCGAGGGCGCAATTGCCCGTACAGCCAACGCAGGGCGTCCGTTTACTGGCGGGCTCTACTTGGGGCGACACATCAACGAGGACGTCTACCGAACCGTGCCGCCGGCAGAGGCGATCGCCACACAGGTCGCTGCCGGTGCGAAGCGGTTGCACGTATACGGCTACAGTGGCCTCGACGATGGTGGCGTCTTGTTCCGCATGGACGACGTTTTCAAGGACTCCCTATGCAATGGCACACGCTGGGCGGCTGAAGTGATACCCCTTCTGGAAGAGCCCCGGCCACAAGAGGTGGCAGTTCTCTTTCCGGCGGCGATGAGCTTTTACGAACCTCTAGAGCTCGACGACGGTGGACGTCACCGAATGGACCTCCTCGGTTGGTACCAGCAAATGACCGACCTGGGCTGGCACGTCGATATCGTCCATCCCGACCAAGTAGCCGCCGGCGCCCTGCAGAACTACCAACATCTGGTCGTCCCGACCGACTCGCTGTACGGCCTCACAGACACCGGCGCCGCAGAAGCGGCGATTCGCGCCTTTGTGGAAGCGGGCGGAACAATGATGCACGGAGCTGGATGCGCACTCGCCAATCGCGTGTTCGGAATCACTGAGGAGGCCGTGGACTTCGACTGCATACGCTGGCAAGAAGATCTCATCCCGCACGGGTGGTCGACCTCGGCCTTTACATCCGCAGGTGAGAATATCGGCTCGTACATAGGCTCGGATCGACCGGGCATCTTGCGCACATCCATCGGTCGTGGCCGGGTGTTGTCATTCGGGTTCGAGTACGGCTACGCGTACTCCCACCGCACAATGCCGATCGTCCCTCCCGCCTACGGGCGGAGCGAGATGCATCCCTTAGCGCTGCTTAAGCGCACACCCATCGATGACGAGATCGGTATCTCCCCATCCGCCCTCATGCATCCCACTCGAGGGGTTGAGACCGCAATTTTCGGAAGCCGGGCAGTGATCGTGAACCATCGCGCATCGCCGATAGATATCAGCGGAATCCACGCGCGACGCCTAATCCCGCTGACTCCTTCCGCGCCCGGATGGCTTGCTGCCCACTCGGCGGTTTATGTCGAACTCTAAAGCCCCTATACGCTTTACCTGATCCAAGACGGCGGCTTCGTGCGACAATAGCCCGCTACCCACAGACAAGGACCCGGACCGCCAACGGTCCGGGTCCTTCCATCGCCAAGCAGAGCGGATTTTCTATTGCTGCATAGCTTTGCGGCACAGAGCGAGGCCCAGCGAACCCTCTTATTCCTGCAGCTCGGTCCGTCATTCTAGAACGCCGATAACCGTGATTCTGTAAACCTGTGCAGCTTCGACGCTCGATCGTTTGCTTGGGGGCAGGGGATCACGCCGATATCCTCTTCTGAGTGGACCTCACTGGTTCGGGCATTTCTGGGCAGATAGGAACGGGTCGCAGCATGATGGAAGGCGTCGCTGAGCCAAAACATGTGAAGTTTTATGGGCCAGCGGACTTTGCATCGTATTGGCAGTTTGATCGCATCACCGGAATAATTTCCCAGTTCGATGCCGCTGGAGCTCCACGGACCATAGTTGATGCCATTGAGCTGTATAACGTGCAGTTGTACATTGAGTCCGGCATTCTTCCCGCCGCATACAGCCCCGTGGACCGGGCGGGTGCGAAGGCGCTGGCTCCTAAACTGCGGGCCGCGGCCTACAGATTTTTTGGCACAGTGAGCGATACCAACGTGCGTGCGCACTTGAGTGGTATCCCGTACTACTACCGGTCTGACCTATTGGAGCTTCTTGCTCAGACTAAGGCGTTCGAGCGCTGCGACGCCCAAGTCATGCTTCCGGCGCTTGCAGATGCGGGCATCGGCCTGGCCGAGGAGCTCAACAACTGGAAACTCGTGTCTGCCTATGACACCCATATTCGTGATGCGCTCATCGCTGACGCGCGTAACGCGGAGCAGGTCGTTCGGAAGTACCTTCAGAAAGATGCGTCGACGGGAATACACCTTCCGGAAAGCTTCACACCCATCGATGCGAGGGAACTTCTCGATAGTTACCTTGATAGTGCCGATGCAAATCTCAATTTCGTTCGTTTAATTGCTAGTGCCCACTCTGAGGCTCAAACAGGAGTAGACGCGAAACTCAAGCTCAAGGCTAAACGCCGCAGTGAGCAGATGGTCAAGGAACTCTTCAAGGAAGAGTCCACGGTGAAGATCAAAACCGGGGTCGAAGTGCGGCTCGCTGATTCCCCGCATGAGCCCGTGAAGGTCGAACTCGACGACATGGTAACGACCTTCACATACAGCAGGACTTGGCTGGATGAGACCTTGGACAATCGAAGCATCCTGAATAACTTCCAGCATTTGTTCGAATTTGCTGATGATCAAGCCCTGCTGACACTTCCGTCGTACCCCTCCGAACTGGGGATCTTCGAGAGGTTCATGACCACAACTGGGCGCAACGAATATCAGATCGGTGCCGCTTTCCGCGCCAAAGACCTCAGCTCCCTGCTGCAGACACGCCTGTATCAGGATTATCTGTCCTCAAGGGACATCAACCTGGAGAACGTAATTGCTTGGTTCTTTGATGAGTACTTAGTCGAGGAATTCGAAGCGCTCAACTTTTCCTTCGCGCCGCCCGCCTCGACGTCTTCCTATTTGGAGAAGGCACGTCACCTGTTCGCCGAGATGGAGGGCGTCGTTAACCAGTTCAGGCTTTACGTCCAGGACGGGGAGCTCGACAGAGAACTTCTCTCGGTCACGTCAGATCCCGTGGCCTACAAGCAAATACCCAGCCTGTTGGATGGGAAGTATGTCTATGCAATTGACCACGAAGAGATCCGCGGTGTGCTCCACACACTCTTCTCCGACCAGTCTGCACTGACCTACATCAACGACACACTCAAGGACGAAAGCGCCGCTCGACTTCTAATCCAAAATGAGGTCACGTACACGGACTTTCAGGAGCACCAACTGCCCACTGTCGATCAACTGATCCACATTGGTGTGTTAGAAAATACCGGTGCGCGCGTGCGAATCGCCGACACTCACCAGTTCATGCTCCTCCACAGGCTCTTTACCAAGCAGGTCGCGGCATACCACCGTCTCTCGCCCGAGGGCCGTTCACACGTCAGGGCCCTTGAAGCCCGTGGATGGGTGATCCGCAAGTCCTCACTTTTGACCGAAGGGGAAGCCAGCTATTTCAACTATTTTCTGAACAAAAGCGAGTTCAGCAACGGGCCTGAGCTACGGAACAAGTACCTGCATGGGTCACAGCCAACCTCACCAAGCGAGTCCGAACACTTCCAGACCTACCTCACGGCTCTAAGACTGCTTCTAGCCCTTGTGATCAAAATCAATGATGAGTTCTGCCTACGGAGCACCAGGAATGACGTCAGCTCGTAGTCATCCTAGCTTTGCATGACGGAGGTATTGGTAGACGGTTTCTCGGCTGATTCCATAATCTCGGGCGAGGACGACTTTCGGGATGCCGCTGCCGGCGCGTTGGACCAGTTCGGCGGCCCTTTCCGGTGTCAGGATCTTTTTCCGTCCTTTGTACACGCCGCGTTGCCGGGCCAGTGCGATTCCTTCCCGCTGGCGTTCCCGGATAAGGGAGCGTTCGAATTCGGCGAAGGCGCCCATGACCGAGAGCATGAGGTTGGCCATGGGGGAGTCCTCTCCGGTGAAGACGAGCTGTTCTTTGATGAACTCGACGCGTACGCCTCGTCGGGTGAGTCCCTGGGCGAGGGCGCGCAGGTCGTCGAGGTTCCGGGCAAGCCGGTCCATGCTGTGCACAACTACGGTGTCCCCGTCGCGGGCGAACCGCAGCAGTTCTGTAAGCTCCGGCCGCGCAGTGTCCCTGCCGGATGCCTTGTCCGTGAAGACGCGCTCCAGTACCTGGCCTTCGAGTTGGCGCTTCTCGTTCTGGTCCAAGGTGCTGACTCGCACGTACCCGATGCGCTGACCCACCTTGGCCGCCTCCAAACCTCAACGTGTGTATTTGAGTTTCAGGGTCACCCTGACGCACGTCAAGGCTTGCCCGCGCTGGCCGCGCGGCGGCCTATACCTCGATTCCCAGCGGTTTCTCACGTCGCGGCAGGGGAGTGGTGCTGGCCGCCTCGCGGGTGCGCTTATTGGTCTGGCGCCGGCGTCCGGGATCGGACGTGGGAACAACGGCACAGTAACGTGCGTTGAGGTCTCGTCCAAAAAGAAACAGAACACCAGAAATGAGAAGCACCTAACTTGGCAACCGATTATGACGAAGTCCGTTCCGACGTCAGGGAATCCCAAGACAGTTCCCTGGAGGCGCTGAAGTCCGCCAGCGCCCCGGATGCCCGCAGTGTCGTGACCGAGCTGGACGAAGCCGACGCCCTCGATGAGGGCCTGGCTCCCGGTGGCGAAATTGTCTCCGAGGAACTCGTTGTTCAGGTCATCCCGCAAGGCAAGGACGAGTTCACCTGCTCTTCCTGCTTCCTGGTCCGGCACCGGTCCCAACTGGCACGCGAAAGCAGCGGCCATTCCTACTGCATCGAGTGCGAGGGCTAGGACAAGCCTCCGGGACGGGCTGTCAGCACCGAGTCCGGTTCTCGGCGTGTGCAGCCTGACATAACGTCGACCGGCTGGTGTCAAGCTGCTGCCGGCTTCCTGCGCTTGAACCTCGCCCAAGTCCATGACCTTCCAGGGCGGAAGCACCTGCGGTGGCAGTCCTGATTCGCTGGCGCCGGCGACGTCCGGCTGGCTGCACGAGAGCCCGTCCTTATAGACTGCAAAGAGTCCATCAGTTGAACTTTCAACCTATTTACTTTACATAACGTCGGCTATCGGTCAGGGACGTTTTCTTAGCCATGGCAGGGGGGTGGCTGCCTTCCGATCCTGGGCGGTCGCGGCCCAGGATCCGAAGCAGCACCTAGCGCCTTCCGTATTTACGGTGGACGGCTTGTTTGCTCACGCCCAGGCACAGCGCGATGGCTTCCCAGGAAAGGCCGGCCTGCCGGGCCTTCCTGACCAGGGACGCTTCTGTTCGCCCGACTTCCTTCTGCAGCTGGGCGACCGCCTGCAGGGCTTCAGCCGGTCCTTTCCCGTCCATGGATGCCACCAGAGTCTTCATCCGTTCCACCTCCATGCGTCAACATTAGTTGACGCCAGAGGTTGGGTCAACATTTGTTGATGACCTGCCGAGCACTGAGGCTGTCTCGTGAACTCCCCGAGGAAAGTGCGCCTGGACTGGATCTCCGAGAGCCCGCGATCACTTCTTTTGGATGCCGGGCGACATCTTGCGCCGGCAAGCGGTCCCACGAGAAACTCGAGGAACGCGCGCTGAATTGATGAAAATTTGGACGGCGGGATACCAGGGAAAACGGAGGCAACGATGCCGCCGCTCCTGTCCGGCGGCAAAGATGCCGCCACAAGATCCCGCAGACGAAAGGATCGCAATGGCAGGAATGTTCGAACTATTTATCGACACCGAATCCGCGTTCAGGTTCCGGCTCACAGCACCCGATGGAACTGTCATGGCAGTGTCCAAGCCCTTCGATACCAAGACCGACGCCGTTGCCGGCATCGCCGCCGTGCGCGAATATGCCGGCATGGGACTGATCACCGACCACAGCACAACAACCCCAAATGCGGCACCGCCAGCCACCTGGACTGACCTCGGCAGTCAAACTGACGATTCCCCGCGCATGCCAAAAATCGACTTCCACACCCGCGCCAGGGCGGTCCGCCGGGCCGTCTCGGGCCCCCGCTGGGCCGGGGCAATCCACAGCCTTTCCTGAGCGGCGGGGAGGGTTCCAGGAACCCCTTCCCACCAGCAGCTTTACATGAGGTACACTCTCGGCCCTTAGGCCTTGATGAGAGTCAGCTGCGTCCGTCGCCCTCTTGTCCCAACATACGAAGAAGGTCAAGGGCGGTCATCCTCAGCTCCTCATATGCGTGCTGGTAAAAGAGCGGCGTCAGGTGGACCAGAGGAGTCCTGTCGAGTTCTCGGATCAGCTGCCGTGCCTCCCCAATAACCTCCCCAATCTGGTTCAGGTCGCGGGTTCGATCCATATAGACGGGCCGTCAAGGTGCCTACCCCTACTTCTTCGTCATCCGATACCGTTCGATCTGCCGCAGCCGCCGCAGGAGGCTGTCGCGCCGCGGGTGCGGGACGGCGTCGGGCCCTTCCGCGGTGAGGTCGATGTGCTTGGTGCCGTACTGCCACAGGAGGAGGTCGTCCAGGAGCCGGTCCGGCCCGGGGGAGTAGCGGTGGTCCAGGGCCTTGCGGACCTCCGTGATGCGGTTGGCACTGAGCAGCCCGGCCAGCTGCATGGTCTGGTTCAGGCCGTGCGCGGCGAGGAGTTCGGCGGCCCAGCCCCAGTCGTCGTCTACCTTGCGGTCAACGTGGGGGAGCAGCGTGCGCCAGACGTCCCGGATCCGGTTGGGCGTGAGCGGGGCGGCCCCTTCGCCGTCCACGTCCCAGAAGCTGCGGACTTCCTCATACCGTTCGTGCAGGTCGGCGAAGGCCGTCTCCACGGTTTCCAGCATGGCCGCGGTGGCGGTGAACTGCCGGTCGAAGTGCGGGGTCCAGGCGCGAGGGTCCTCGGCCTTGAACCGGATGTCGTGCTCGATCTCGCTCCATGCGTGGGCGAAGATGGTGCGGATCTGGCACTCGAAGAAGTAGCTGCCGTTGGGCTGCAGGTCCGGGTTGAAGACCTGCTGGTATTCCTTGACGGCCTCGTTCTGGATGGTGCGCAGGATGAGGTGGCGGCTGGAATACCCGTATGTGCCGCTCTCGATGGAGCCGATGTCCTTCTCGCGGTCGCCGCGGCAGTCAAACAGCTGCCGTTGGCGCTTGATGATGTTGGCTACGGCGGCGTTCTCCGCCGGCAGCTTGGTGATCACCCGGATGCCCACCATGTCATTCAGCGTGCGGAAGGGGTCCGGGAACTTCAGGAGCCGCCGGCCACCGGGTTCCAGCGGCTCCTCCGTGCGGGAGATCTTCTCCTTGAACGATTCCACCGTCTTGGTGCGGCCGGTGACAAACAGCGGCGTGACCTCGCTGTCCTTCAGCATGTCCCGCAGAACCAGCAAAACGTCCCGGGTAACCAGCTTCAGGGCAGGCCGGACGCGCTCATAGATCTCCACGTTGTGCTGCACCGACTCACGCAGCGGCTCGTCCAGGTTTTCCCAGTTACTCGGCATGGTCCCAGCTTACGGCGGGGGTCCGACAGGAAGCCTTTGAGCCCCCTACGTTTCGGCGGCCGACGTGGACCCGCGCACCACCAGGGAGCTCTCGAGGATGAGTTCCTCCTGCTCCAGCGGCCGGCCTTCCATCAGGCGGCGGAGCTGCTCCCCGGCCTTCAGGCCCAGCAGCGCCGCGGGCAGGTGCACGCTGGTCAGGCCCGGGCTGCTGGTAGCGGAGTACGGCAGGTCGTCGAAGCCGGCAACCGCCAACTCCTCCGGAATCCGGACCCCTTCCACCCGGGCTTCCTGCAGCACACCGTAGGCGTGGGTGTCCGTGGCACAGACGACGGCGGTCACCCCCTGGCGCTGCCAGTCCGGCCACGCTGCGGCAAAGGCCGCCGCGGCCTCGCCAACATCGATGGTGGTGGCAGGGATATGCTGCGGATCCACCGCCATGCCCCGGGCGGCCGCTTCGGCCAGGAACGCCTCGCGGCGGATGGCAAAAGTTTCGGTTCCGGTCACGCTGTCCAGGTAGGCCACGCGCCGGTGCCCGGCCCCGGCGAGGTGGGCGGCCAACTCCCGGGCGCCCTGCGCGACGTCCAGATTGACCGCGGGAGCAACCGATTCCAGGCCGGGAGCGTCCAGCAGGACCAGGGGCCCGGCCACGGACAGATCGGCCAGGAAGTCCGCGTTGGGCGCGTCAACCAGGAGCCCTGCCGGCCGCAGGGACATCAGCTTCCGGACGTCGTCGGCCTTGGGGAATTCGCCCGAATCGGTGACGGAGAGCAGCAGCTGGTAGTTGGGCCCCAGGGATTCCCGCACCCCGCCGATCACCTTGGCGAAGAACGGATTGGAGATGTCCGGCGCCACCAGGATCACGATTGAACTGACGCCCTTGGCCAGCGAGCTCCCGATGCCGTCCACCACGTAACCCAGCTCGGCGATGGCCTCCCGCACCCGGGAAATGTTGTCCTCGGACACCCGGCCCGCCGTCTTGCCGTTGGCCACCAATGACACCGTGGCCACGGAGACGCCGGCCCGCGCCGCCACCATGGCTGCCGTCACCCGCCGGGGCCGCGCCCGCTGCTGCACCTGTTCCCCGGAATCCATACTTCGATCCTATCCGCCGCAGGGTACACCAGGGGCAGCAACGCATCAAGCGTTTGACGTGCGGCAATACCTCCCCAACGTTAAGCGTTTGACGTTGGGCGCAAAAGCCTGCCATGATCACTCCCGGAAGACTGAATCCCTGCCTCCCCGGCAGGCCCCAATGACGTGGAGAACCATCGTGGAACTAGATCCCCGGCCCGTAGACAGCCACCCAAAGCCCCGGAAGATCATCCTGGACTGCGACCCCGGCCATGATGACGCCGTGGCCCTGCTGCTGGCGCACGGCAGCCCGAACATCGAACTGCTGGCCGTCACCACGGTGGTGGGCAACCAGACCCTTGAAAAGGTCACCCGCAACGCCCTGGCCGTCGGCACCATCGCCGGGATCACCGGCGTCCCCTTCGCCGCCGGCTGCCCGCGGCCCCTGGTCCGCAGCATCGAAACCGCGCCGGACATCCACGGTGAAAGCGGCATGGACGGCCCCGCACTGCCGGAGTCCACCATCGAACTGGACCCGCGCCACGCCGTCGACCTCATCATCGACACTGTCATGGCGCACGAGCCCGGCACCGTCACCCTGGTCCCCACTGCCGGCCTGACCAACATCGCCATGGCCGCCCGCAAGGAACCGCGCATCGTGGAACGCGTCCGGGAAGTGGTCCTCATGGGCGGCGGCTACCACGTGGGCAACTGGAGCGCCGTGGCGGAGTTCAACATCATCATCGACCCCGAGGCCGCGCACATCGTCTTCAATGAAAAATGGCCGGTGGTGATGGTGGGTCTTGACCTCACCCACCAGGCGCTCGCCACCCCCGAGGTCGTGGAAAGGATCGCCGCCATCGGCACCACCCCGGCCAAATTCGTCACCGAGCTGATGGACTTCTTCGCCCACACCTACAAGGACGCGCAGGGCTTCGATCACCCGCCGGTCCATGATCCGTGCGCCGTGGCCTACGTGATCGACCCCAGCATCGTCAGCACCCGCAAGGTGCCGGTCAACATCGAACTCCAGGGCGCCCTCACGCTCGGCATGACCGTGGCGGACTTCCGCGCCCCCGCCCCCGCCGACTGCCACACCAGCGTGGCCGTGGACCTGGACCACGCGCGCTTCTGGGACCTGGTCACCGACGCGCTGGCACGCATCGGCGAGCCAATCACCAAAGGCAACGCGTCCGACGTCGAACGCCACGCCAGTGCCTCCCTCACCGCCGGAGGGGTCAAGTAAATGACTGCCACGATGACCGAAACCAAGACCGGCCGCGGCAACATCGCCGCCCTCATGACCGCCCTGCTGGCAGCCTGCGTGGCCTTCCAGCTCAACGCCTCCATGCTCAGCCCCGCCCTGGTCACCATGGGCGAGGAGCTCAACACCGACCAGGCCGTCATCGGCCTCTCCCAGACCTGGTTCTTCACCGCCGCCGCCCTCTTCTCCCTCTTCCTGCCCCGGCTCAGCGACATCGTGGGCCGCAAGAAGGTCCTGGTGGGCATGATGGTGCTGATGGCCGTGGGGTCCGTCATCGCGGCCCTCGCCCCGGACGTCACGTGGCTCTTCGTGGGCCGCATCATCCAGGGCGTCAGCGGACCCACCGTGCCGCTGTGCCTGATCATGCTGCGTTCTGCGGTCAGCAACCCGCGGAAATACGGCACCCTGATGGGCCTCATCACCGCGGTCAACGGCGGCGTGGCCGGCGTGGACTCCTTCGTGGGCGGCTACTTCGCGGAGCACTTCGGCTTCCGCAGCATCTTCTGGCTCATGGTGGTGCTGGCCGCCGCCGCCACCGCCCTGATCATGGTCCTCGCGGCGGAAAGCAAGCCTGCCGCCGGCACCCGGATGGACTGGCTGGGCGTGTTCTTCATCGTGGTGGCCGTCGGCGCCCTGCTGACCGCACTGAACGAGGCCTCCAAGCTGGTGGGCGGCTTCTCCGCCACAACGCTGATGCTGAGCCTGGCGCTGGTACTGGTGTCCGCCGTCGCGTCCTTCGCCTTCTGGCGTACCGAACAGCGCGCCGCGCAGCCCATGGTGGAAACCGTGCACCTGCGCCAGCGCTCCACCTGGGCTCCGCTGCTCACCACCACGCTGACCATGACCGGCATCTTCGCCGTCATCAACGGCATCGTTCCCGCCTACGTCCAGGCCGCCAACCCCGGGTTCGGCGTGGGCCCCACCGAAATGTCGCTGATCATCCTCACCCCGTACGCCCTGCTGGGCTGGCTGGTGGGCCCGATCAGCGGAAGACTGGCTCCGGTCCTTGGCTACACCAGGGTGCTCCGGATCGGCCTCCTGGGCAGCATCGCGGCCCTGGCGCTGATTGCCTTCCTGGGCCTGGACAGCCTGCCCCTGATGATCGCCGGCACGGTCTTGCTGGGCATCATGTACGCCGGTACGGTCAACATCATGCTCAACGGACTCGGTGTTGTCCTCTCGCCCGCCGGAAACCCCGGCTTCCTGCCCGGCATGAACGCCGGCGCGTTCAACCTGGGCGCAGGCCTCAGCTTCCTGATCCTGCCGGCCGTGCTGGTGGCGACGTCGGTACTTGGCGACGCGACGGCCTCCTACCTCACCGTCGTGGTCGTCGGCTTGGCACTGACCGTCGCCGCCTTCGCCGCGTCCCTGCTGATCCCCAAGCCGGTTGAGGCTGAGGTGACTGAATGAGTACCGCGGCCGGCAGCACGGGCCGGATCGTCGTCGTCGGCTCCCTCAACGCCGACCTCACCATCTACTGCGAACGCCTGCCGCAGCCGGGCGAAACCGTCCAGGGCAACGGATTTGCCGTGAACCCGGGCGGCAAGAGCGCCAACCAGGCGGTGGCCGCCGGCCGACTGGGCGGCCACGTCAGCCTGGTGGGTGCCGTGGGAAAGGACGCCAACGGAGCCATGCTCGAGGCCTCGGTGGCAGGGGCCGGCGTGGATGTGGGGCACGTGCGGACCTCCACTGAGCCCACCGGCGTAGCGGTCATCGCCGTGGACGCCCGTGGCGAGAACAACATCATCATCTCCGCCGGGGCCAACGGCACTCTGTCCCCGGCCGACGTCGCGGACGCCGGGGACGTGCTGGAGGAGGCCGCCGTGGTGAGCCTCTGCCTTGAGGTCGGCATGGACACGGTGCTGGCCGCAGCCCGGGCAGGGCACGACGCCGGCGCAACGGTCCTGCTGAACCTCTCGCCTTACGCGGAGATTCCGTCAGCCCTGGCCGGATTGGCTGACGTATTGCTCGTCAACGCCCACGAGGCCGCGCTGTTCCTTGGTGTTTCCGTGCCGGGTGCCGGGGCGCCCGCCGACGAGTGGGAAGCGGCGCGGGAGCGGTTTGCCGCCCGGGGCATCCAGCAGGTACTGGTGACGCTCGGTTCGCAGGGCTCCGTGGTGCTGGACTCGCTGGCGTCTCCCGGCTCCCGCGTGACGTCCGTTCAACCCACCCAGGTGCACGCGGTGGACACCACCGGTGCCGGGGACGCGTTCACGGGAGCAGTTGCCGTGCGGCTTGCGGCGGGGGATGCGCTCGCCGATGCCGCCGCCTTCGCCTCCGTTGCCGCGGCCCTGGCAACCACCCGCAAAGGGACCCAGGCAGCGTACCCGGACACGGCCGACGTCGAACGCCGCCTCCGCGCGTCCTGACGCCGCCGGCGGGGCCAGCCGGTGAGGCTAGGCCCTTGCCTGGGCCCGGACCGAGGCCCGCTCCACTGGCGGGCAGTGGATCTTGGCGGCCCCGTCTGTGGCGGCGTCGATGCCCAGGAGGGTCCGCACACCGGCCGCGCCCAGCTCATAGTGCGGCAGGGACACGGTGGACAGCGGCGGGCGAAGGTGGGCGGCGATGACCTCCTGGTTGTCGAAGCCCACCACCGCCATGTCGTCCGGGATGGACAGGCCCCGCTCCCGCAGGCCGTCGTACAGGCCCATGGCCATCCGGTCGTTGTAGCAGTACACCGCCGTCACGTCGCGCTTGAGGAGTTCCGCGGTTGCCGCGTAGCCGCCCTCCTGGTCCGGATAGGCCTCCATCACCAGCCCGGGATCGAACGCCACCCCGGCATCCTCGAGGGCTTCGCGGTAGCCGGCCAGGCGTCCGTCCTTGGCCGGAGCGGGAATGGTGGCGTTGATGAAGGCGATGCGGCGGTGGCCGCTCCGGAGCAGGATTTCGGTGGCGGAGCGGCCGCCCTGGACCTCGTCCGGAACCACGGCGCGGGTGCCGGGCTCGTCGGAGAAGCAGTTGACCAGGACGAACTCGGCTTCGCGCAGCGGCTCCGGGATCTCGGTCTGCCGGTGGAACCAGGTGGAGTACAGGATGCCGCGCACCTTGTACTCGAGCATCATCTTGATGGCGTCCTGTTCCAGTTCGCCGTTGCCCTCGGTGTTGGCGATGAGCAGGGCGTACCCGTGCTTCCATGCCTCGTCCTGGGCGCCGTGGATGATCTGGCCCGCGAAGGGGGTGGTGGCCACGCCGTCGGCCACGAGCCCGATGAACTTCGAAGTCCCGCTGACCAGCGTCTTGGCCATGGCGTTGGGCCGGTACCCGAGGGTGCGGATGGCGTCCTTGACGCGTTGCCGGGTCTCCTCGGCGATCCTGGCGCTCTTCTTCTTGTTGACCACCAGGGAGACGGTGGCCGTGGAGACTCCGGCGGCTTCGGCCACTTCGCGGAGGGTCACCGGATGGGCGCGTTCTGGCATCCGCGGCGGTTGGGCGGTGGGCGCCGGCCCGCCTGGCTTGTTCTCCGTTGACATCTTCTGGCCTCCGTCTGGAGTATATCTGCCTGCCGTGGCCGTCATCCCTTGGTCGCCCCGCTTTCGAGGCCCTGGATCATGGCCTTGTTGAGCACCAGGAACACCAGCAGCAGCGGCGTGACGGTGACGCACACGGCGGCGAAGGTTGCCGTCCAGTCCACCTTGCCCATGGCGCCGATGTAGTTCTGCAGGCCCAGCGGAATGGTCTTCAGCTCCTCGGACAGGACGAACGTGTTGGCGAAGATGAAGTCGTTCCAGATGAAGATGCTGTTGACCAAGACCACCGTGACCACGGTGTTCAGGGACAGCGGCAGGGTGATCAGCCCGAAGATCCGGTAGGGCCCTGCGCCGTCCAGGGAGGCTGCCTCATAGGTTTCCTTGGGGATGTACTCGTAGAACGAGCAGAACAGGTACACGGACATGGGCAGGGAAAACCCGGCCAGCGGGATGATCATGGACTGGTACGTGTCCAGCAGGTTCACCGTGGAGTAGTCGATGAACAGGGGGACCAGGGCGATCTGGACCGGCACGATGATGCCGATCAGGAACAGCCCGCGGACCAGTTTGCTGAGCCGGAAGCCCAGGACCTGGATGGCGTAGGCGGCCATCATGCCCAGCAGGACGATGAGGATGTTGGCGCCCATGGTCACCACGAAGCTGTTGAGGATGTTCCGGCCCAGGTCGCCTGTTTCGAATGCCCTGGCGTAGTTGTCCCACGTCAGGGCGCCGGGCAGGGCGAAGGGGTCGCCGGTGGCGAAGTCGTGTTCGGTGCGGAGGCTGGTGAGGAACAGCCACGCGAGCGGGTAGACCTGCACGATCACGATCAGCATGATCAGCACGCGGGACAGGGTCCGGAACAGGTCCGGCCGGCGCCTGCGGCGTGGTGCGGCCGGCGTGGGCGGGACGACGGCGGCGGGCCGGGTGGGCGGGGCTGCCTGGGTGATCATGCGTCTGCCTTCCGCTTGAGCAGGAACAGGATGAGGCCGACGGCCACGAGGCACTCCACCACGATGAACACCGAGATGGTGCTGGCGTAGCCGAAGTCCGTGCTGGTGAACGCGGTCTTGTACATGTAGGTGGTGAGCAGTTCCGAGGACTGGCCCGGACCGCCGTTGGTCATCAGGTAGGGGATGTCGAAGCCCCGCAGCCCGTAGGTGGTGGCCATGATCGTGGTGGTGATCCACACCGGGCGGATGTACGGGAAACGGATCCTGGTGAACAGGGTCCACCGGGAGGCGCCGTCAAGGACCGCGGCTTCCTCCAGCTCCTTGGGCACCGCCAGCAGCGCCGCGTAGATGATGAGCATGTACAGCCCGGTGAAGCGCCAGCCTTCCGGCGCGGACACGGCCGCCAGGACGGTATTGACGTCCGAGAGCCAGGGCCGTTCCAGGCTGCCCAGCCCAATCCAGTGCAGGAGCTGGTTGAGCAGGCCTACCGGCTCCAGCGAGTAGATCCGCACGAAGAGGAAGGCGATGGCCACGGTGGAGATCACGGCAGGCAGCAGGTACAGGGTCTTGATGAGCTCCCGTCCGCGGCGGAGGGAGGTAAGGAGGCTGGCCACCACCAGGGCACCTCCCAGCTGCAGGACCAGGCAGATGGCCAGGTAGAGGAGGGCGTTCAGGAACGCCCGCCAGAAGATGTCGTCCGCGGTGAACATGCGGAGGTAGTTCTCCAGTCCCACGAATTCCATGTCGCTGATGCCGTTCCAGGAGAAGAAGCTCAGGAACAGGGACTGGAGGATGGGGAAGAGGACGGCCGCGCCGTACAGCAGCAGCGGCGGGAGCAGGAAGACCAGGACTGAGGTCCTCGATCTGTTGGGAAGCATCCTGTTGGGGAGCATGGCTGGCCTTTACTTGAAGAACTTGGGGGCGTTCTGGGCGATGGTGCTGTCCATGGTCTCCGTGAACTGCTGGGGCGTGATTTCGCCCTGGACCAGCAGGACGAGCTCCTGCTGCAGCCGCCCGTTGGTGGTGGGGTCCAGCTGGGTGTCCCAGGGCATGGCCTGCTTGGCGCCCAGGTCCTTGGCCTGGTCCAGCGCCTTCCGGTACAGCGGCGTGGCGTTGGCAGGAATGGCGGTTTCGACGTCGGTGGTGGGGGAGAGTGCCCCGGTGGCGGCGTATTCAGCGGGGTACTTCTGCAGGGCGAACTTAAGGAAGTCGCTCACCAGCGGATCGTAGGTCTTGGCGTTGACCGCCATGCCGATGCCCGACGGGGACACGAACTCGTTGGCCGCCGTCACCGAGCCGGCTGTGGTGGGCAGGGTGAAGAAGTCGATGTCGTCGCGCACGGCAGGGTTGAGCTTGTCTGTGGCCAGGCTGGGCAGTTCCCAGGTGCCGATGTTGTACATGGCGGCCTGGCCGGAGGTGAACTGGTTCTGCGCGTCTGAATAGCCCTGCGCGGAGAACCCGTCCTGGAAGCACTTGGCCTTGCCCAGTTCCGCCAGCCAGTTGACGGTCTTCTGTCCTGCGGGGTCGGTGAACTTGGCCTCGCCCTTCTTCAGTTTCTGGACGAACTCCGGTCCGGCTGCCCGGAAGGGCTGGTAGGCGGCGTACCGTTCCAGCGGCCACTGGTCCTGGCCGTCGATGGCAATCGGCGTGATGCCGGCGCCGCGGAGGGCGGTGCACATGGCGGGAATGTCGTTCAGGGACTTGGGCACGGCCACCCCGGCCTTTGCCAGCAGCGCCTTGTTGTACCAGATGTATTCCAGCTCGTACTGGAACGGGATCATGTACAGGGATCCGTCGTCGAACCGCTGGTAGTCCAGGGCCCCGGGGCGGTATTTGTCGTAGATGTCCAGTGTCTTCAGCAGCTTCTCGGCGTCCAGCATCTTGCCCTGCTTTGCCAGCTGCTGCGCGAACGGAGTGGCGTCGGTGTCGAACAGTTCGGGCAGCTTGTTGGCCGCCGCCAGGGTTTCGAGTTTCTGGATGTAGGAGGGGCGGTCAGGGGTGGTGATCAGGTTCAGCTTGAAGCCCGGGTGGTCCTTGCCGTAGTCGTCGGCCAGCTTCTTCATGATGTTGATGACCGCGCCGTCAGCCGGGCGGGACAGCAGCCACGAAATTTCGCGGGGCTTGATCTCGCCGGTGGGGGCGACGTTGGTGGAACTGGTGGAGCTTCCGCCCCCGCAGCCGGTCAGGGCCAGGGCGGTGACTGCTGCGACGGCGGCAGCGCGGAACAGGTTCTTCATTGCGGCAATCTCCCTTGATTGGAGTGGATCATGTGGAACGGGTCGGGTGGAACGGAGGATTGGTATTCAGTTGTCGGTGCGCTTGCGTACTTCGAGGTCGGTGACGGTAACGCATCCTTCGCCGGCGAACACGCCGATTGCGCCGGCGGGAAGGTCGTAGATCCGGGTGCTGAGCGCCACCTGGCGGTCCACGACGGCGACGCAGAGGTCCCCGTCCACCACCACTTCCAGCGTGTGCCGGCCGGGTGGAAGGTTGCAGGGGCGTTCGAGTTCGATGGCGAAGGGAACATCGCCGGACACGTGCCACTGGGCGTCGCCGGTGATGGTCCGGGGCCAGCGGTCGAACACCAGGCGCCCGCGCTTCGGTTCGAGGCGGAGGACGTAGGAGCGGTCACCGTCCGGGCTGGAGCGGAGCAGCATTCCGCATTCGGTGGTGCCGGCCTGGATATCGAACACCGCCCTGGCGTGGAACTGGGCGGGCAGGTTGCTGGTGGCGACGGCGGCGCCGTAGCCGTCCGGCACGTCCAGCCGGAGGGGCAGCCCGGATTCAAGCTCCAGCGGCACGTCGTCCCAGAAGCTGTCCACCAGCTCGTCGGCGAACCCGAACGCCAAAGTCCCGTCCGGGTTCTGCCGCGCCTCCAAGACCGCCATGGTGCCCGCCCACTGCCAGGCGCCGTCGTCGGAATTCCCTTCCTTGCTGGCAATCCAGCCGAAGAAGAACCGCCGGCCGTCCCGCTCTGCCGTCTTGGAGGCGTAGAAGGCGCGGCCGTCCACGCTGTCCAGGGCGGGGACGGTCCACGGGCCGGTGGGGCTCTTGGCCATGCGGTACCTGGTGGTGAAGGTTTCGGAGAATTCCGAGTAGACCATGTACCACCAGCCGTTCCATTCAAAGACGTCGGGGCACTCGTGGGTGATGTAGCGGCGGGGGTCCCAGAACGGGTCCGTGTGCGTCCAGGTCATCAGGTCGGTGGAGACGCACTGGGCGATGACGCCGCGGCGCCGCTCGGGCCCGTCGGAGTGGCGGGCGGCGAGCAGCATCCGCCACAGGCCGGCGGCTTCGTCGCGGAAGACGAAGGGGTCGCGCCAGTCAGCGGATTCATACCCGGTGGGTGCCCCGAAGGTGAGCCCGGGGTGCTTGGTCCAGGTGTCCATGCCGTCCGTGCTGGTGGCGTGCATGACCAGCTGCAGGGGCAGCCCGTCGGTGCCGAGGTTGGCGGGGTTCTGGCCGGTGTAGAACAGGTGGTGCACCCCGGACCCGTCGGCCACGATGCTGCCGGTGTAGCAGTTGAAGTCCGGCTCCTCCGTCGTTCCGTGGGGGAGGGCCACCCCGTGGTCCTGGAACTGGGTGAGGTCCTTGGTGGTCACCAGGTTCCAGGCGGTGCCCGGCTTGGGTTCGGCCCGGACTTCGTGAAGGTAGAACAGCCAGAACTCGCCGTCCTTCTGGAAGGGGATAAGGTCTCCAACCCAGGCATCGGCGGGCTGGAAGAAGACGGGATAGCTCATCGGCGGTGATGTCCATTTCTGCTAAAGCGTTTGATCACCACGAAGGTAGCGTGGAATGCGCCACTTGATCAAGCGTTTTAGCAAAAATACTTTCCCTGGTCGTTTTAGGCCGCATTGTGACGGGCGCCATTTTGCTGAAACGCTTGACCAGTCGAGTGGATGGACATTACCCTCTCCTGCTAAAGCGCTTAAGCACGGCGGTGAGTCCTGGGCTGACGAGGGTCCCGGCGCCGTCGAGCGCCCCGGCGATGACGCCGGCCATGAGAGGAAGTCAACGATGACCCACGCCCTGTCCCGCCGCCACGTCCTGCAAGGTTCAGGAGCAGGCGCGCTCGCACTGTTCCTGGGCAACGGACTGACCGTCCCCGCGCGCGCCCAAACCTCACTGCGGGCCGCCTACCACATGACTCCGCCGTCGGGCTGGCTCTGCGACCCGCAGCGTCCGGTTCACCTGGACGGCACCTACCACCTCTACTACCTGCATTCCGCGCAGAACAACGGCCCCGGCGGCTGGGACCACGCCACCACCGCGGACGGTGTGGCCTTCACGCACCACGGGGTTGCCCTTCCACTGCAGCCGGACTTTCCTGGCTGGTCCGGCTCCGCGGTGGTGGACACGGGCAATACCGCAGGCTTCGGAACCGGTGCCGTCGTTGTGCTGGCAACGCAGCCCACGGGCGGCATCCGCAAGTACCAGGAGCAGTACCTCTACTGGTCAACGGACGGCGGCTACACCTTCACCTCCCTGCCCGAACCGGTCATTGCCAACACCGACGGGCGTACGGCCGTTACCCAGGCGGAAATTGAAAATGCGGAATGGTTCCGCGACCCGAAGATCCACTGGGACGCAGCCCGCGGGGAGTGGGTGTGCGTGATCGGCCGGGCGCGCTACGCTGCCTTCTACACGTCGGTGAACCTGCGGGACTGGCAGCTGAAGCGCAACTTCGACTACCCCAACCACGCGCTGGGCGGCATCGAGTGCCCGGACCTGTTCCAGATGAAGGCCGACGACGGGACCTGGCATTGGGTGCTTGGCGCCAGCATGGATGCGTACAGCATCGGGCTGCCCATGACCTACGCCTACTGGACGGGAACCTGGGACGGTGAACAGTTCCTCGCGGACGACCTCAACAACCCGCAATGGCTGGACTGGGGCTGGGACTGGTACGCGGCGGTGACCTGGCCTGCGGCCGAAGCACCGGAGACGCGCCGCTACGCCGTTGCCTGGATGAACAACTGGAAGTACGCCGCCCGGGATGTCCCCACCGATGCCACGGACGGGTACAACGGACAGAACTCGGTGGTGCGCGAACTGCGCCTGGAGCGCCAGGCAGGGGGCTGGTACAGCCTGCTGAGCAGCCCCGTCAGCGCGCTCGCCGGGTATGCCACGGCCACCACCGGGCTCCCGGACCGGACCGTGGAGGGGAGTGCCGTCTTGCCCTGGAACGGCCGCGCTTACGAGCTGGAGCTCGACATCTCATGGGAGGCGGCCACGAATGTGGGGGTCTCCGTTGGCCGCTCGGCGGACGGGACCCGCCACACGAACATCGGCAAGTATGGGGCCGAACTGTACGTTGACCGGGCGCCCTCGGACCTCCCCGGCTACTCGCTGGTGCCCTACACACGGGCGGCGGCGCCCATCGACCCCAACGCCAGGTCCGTCCACCTGCGCGTCCTGGTGGATACCCAGAGCGTGGAAGTGTTCGTTAACGCCGGCCACACTGTGCTGTCGCAGCAGGTGCACTTTGCGGACGGCGATACCGGCATCTCGCTGTATACCGACGGCGGCCCGGCCATCTTTTCCGGCATCACCATCCGGGAACTGGCGGCCCCCGCGTGAAGGGCTAGGCCAGCGCGTCGAGGGTGACCCCGGTGTGGTCCGCAAGGCGAGCCAGGAGGGCGTCCTGGAACCGGGGGTCGGTGGCCGCCGGATGCGGCGTTTGCCGGTGCTGGTGGTACCAGTAGCCCCCGCTGGCCAGGGCCCCGGGATCATCACTGGTGGCCAGCCACTCCTGGGTCCTGTGCCCCAGTTCCAGGTCATCCGGAGCTGACCGGCCACCCATCCGCGTGGGCACCCAGCCGGGGTCGACGGCGTTGCTGGCGACATGCGGGACAAGGCGGGCCAGCGCTGCCGACAACGCAGTGACGTGCAGCTTCGTTGTGGAGTAGGAGGCCGTCGTCGTCCGTCCTGCCCAGTCCAGGCCGTCCAGGCCGATGCTGCCGCCGCGGTGCATGCCGCTGCTGAGGTAGATGAGCCGGCGCGGGCCGGGAATGAGGGCGGTGAGCAGGTAAGGGGCCACCACGTTCACCGGGAGCAGGGCCGCACCGTTGAGTACGCCCGCGTTGTGGATGACCGCGTCGATGCCGCCGATCGCGTTGGCCTGGTCCGCGATCTGCCGGACTTCCTGTGCAACCGCGAGGTCACCGGTGACGCAGTGCGCCCCGCGGTCCAGCAGGTGCTGCACCGCGGGGACGCGCCGGGAGGACCGCGCATGCACGATCACGTCGTGGCCGTCCTGCAGCAGCGTCTCCGCCGCGGCCAGGCCAAGCCCGTCGGTGGATCCGGTGATGAAAACGCGTGCCATGCGCGGCCCTCCCTTGTTCCCGGTGTTGTACCAGTATCCCGGCGTCAGACGGCGTCGGTGGGGGCCGCGCGGTGGTCAATCGCAGCCGTCAGTTCGTCGATGCGCTCCATGGCTCCGTTGAGTTTCTCGACGGCGGCCCACAGGTCCGGATGCTGTTCCCGGACCTGATCCAGGGTTGCACCGGCGGACCGCAGTGACCCGAGGTCAAAACTGACGTTGGTGCGTGCCCCGGCAACGGCAGCCCGAAGGGCGCCGAACGCGACGACGACATCGGCCACGAGCGACCGGTTGCCGTTTGTTGCCAGCCAGCCCAGGTCGTCGATGGCCCCGATGGCCCGTTCGCCCAGGAGGGCGGAGGACGCCGCGGCTTCCAGCGACGCGGAACGGATCGCCTCCTCCCGCTCCTGGCCCGGCTCCAGCCGGAAGGCGGCGCCGAACGCCTTGGAAGCGGACGCGTCGTCATCTGCCAGCCGCAGGGCTTCCTGGCGCAGTGCGTGCGCCCGGGCGCGTATCCGGGCCGGCTCCCCGCCGTCGTCCCCGCTGTAGCCGGCCACCATGGACGTCAGCGAGGCGGCGACGGCGAGCATCAGCCCTGTCCCCGCCCCTCCGCCGGGTGAGCCCGTGGATTCCGCCAGCGCGCGCGTCCAATCTTCCACCGTTGACCCTTGGGTGGTCACTGCAGGTTCCTCCATGCCAGGGACCGTGCCCAGAAAAGTGAGGGGCTAAACGGCAGGGCACGGCGGCACCGCGCGCTTCTGGCCCAGTTTTGATGGGCCTGGCCGCGGAAACACGGGGCTCTTCCGGCGATCCGGGCCGCTAAAGTGGGCCAGTGTGACGCGACGCTACCGCCATGACTACGGCGACGACCCCAGCCAGTGGGGCGAACTCTTCCTTCCCGATCTTCCGGTTGGCGGGAGGCACCGGGGCGTGGTGGTGGTCATCCACGGCGGGTACTGGCGCTCCACTTACGGGGCCGAACTGGGGGAGCCGCTGGCCAAGGACCTGGCGGAACACGGCATGGCGGCCTGGAACCTCGAGTACCGGCGTGCCGGCAACGGCGGCGGCTGGCCGGGCACCTTCCAGGACATCCTGGCCGGCATCGACAAGCTGGCCGACCTGGCAGCACCGCACGCGCTGGACCTGGGCAGAGTAGTGGCGCTGGGCCATTCCGCCGGCGGGCACCTGGCGGTGTGGGCGGCAGGCAGGAACAGGCTGGACGGGCTCGGACCCGCAGAGGGCAGCCAGGTGGAAAACAGCACCGACGGCGTCCGCCTCACCGGGGTGGTGAGCCAGTCGGGGGTCCTCAACCTGGGCGGGGCCGAGCGGCTCAGCCTCAGCGATGGTGCGGTGGCAAACCTGCTGGCCGGGCCGTCGTCGGAATTTCCCGGACGCCACCGCATGGCCGACCCCATGGCCGCGCTGCCGCTGGACGTTCCCGTCTATGCCGTCCACGCGCTGGGGGACGACGACGTCCCCCTCAGCATGTCCACCACCTATGTTGAGGCCAGCCAGGCCGGACCCGTGCCGGCACAGCTGGTCAGGGTGCCGGGGGACCACTTCGCCCTGATCGACGTCACGGCGGAGGCGTATCTCACGTGCCGGGAACTGGTGGGCCGGCTGCTCCGCTGACACGAACTGCTGACCGGTCCGCTTTCTGGCAGAGTATGACCATGCTCACAGTGATCGGCGAAGGCCTTGTTGACGTTGTCCAGCGCGCCTCCGGAATTGAGGCCCATGTGGGCGGCAGCCCGCTGAACGTTGCCGTGGGCCTGGCCCGGCTGGACCATCCGGTGCAGTTCATCGGCCGCTACGGCCGGGACGCGTACGGCGATTCGGTGGCTGCCCACCTGCGCGCCAGTTCCGTCATGCTGCCGGTACCGCCGGATGAGTTGCCCACCAGCGTGGCCACCGCGTTGATTGACGACGACGGCGCCGCCACCTACACGTTCGACCTCACCTGGGAGCTCCCTGGCCTCGCGGACCGGCTCGGCTTCATGCTGCAGGGCACCACGCTGCTGCACACGGGTTCGATCGCCACGATGCTGATGCCTGGTGCCACCGAAGTCCTGGCCGCCGTCGAGTACGCCCACCCCTCGGCCACCATCAGCTTCGATCCCAACTGCCGGCCCAGCATCATCACCGACGTGGACTTCGCGCGGCGGCAGGCGGAGAAGTTCGTCACCCTGGCGGACGTGGTCAAGGCCTCGGACGAGGACCTGGAATGGCTTTATCCGGGGCAGGACGTCCTGGACTCGGCGCGGAAGTGGCTGGCCCTGGGAGGCTCGGAGGGGCCGGCGCTTGTGGTGGTGACCCGGGGCGCGGATGGGCCGTGGGGAGTGTGCCGCGCCGGCGAAGCGTCCGTTCCCGCACCGAAAGTTGACGTGGCGGACACCGTGGGGGCGGGGGATTCCTTCATGGCGGCGCTGCTGTCTGGCCTGGTGGACCGGGACCTGGACGGCGCGCAGAACCGCGGGGCGCTGCGCGACCTGCCCGCCGAAGGGCTGGCCGAACTGTTGGCCCATGCCGCCAAGGCCGCTGCCGTCACGGTCTCTCGGCCCGGCGCCAACCCGCCGACGCGGGCTGAGATGGACCGGCTGGGAACGGCCGAAGAGGGTTAGGAGTCGAATCGGCTGCTCCGCAGGTGCCGCTCTGAGGACTCAAAAGGACACCTGCGGAGCAACCGATGGAGGGAGGGCCTACTCCTTGCCAAGCCCCGCTGCCGAGGTCTTCCCGTCCGAGACGCTGTTGAGGGCCCGCAGGTCGAAGATGCCGTTGATGTCCGCCTGCTTGGTGGTGCCGGCAGTCACGCCGTCGGCCAGGAGCTTCTGGTAGGTTCCGGCGAGCGGGTCCACGGTGAAGACGATGTTCTTCAGTGAACGGTCGATGACGTCGGCCTTCAGCTCGGCCCCGGCGGCTTCCTTGAGCGCGGCGTTGATGGCAGTTGCCTTTTCGTTGGCCGGTGCCGCGTTCAGCCACTCGACCGACTTCACATGCCCCTTCAGGAGTGCCCTGACGGTGTCCGGGTGGTCGGCGGCGAACTTCCGGTTCACGATCAGGATGGTGGTGGGGAACTCGCCCGGCTTGCCGGACAGTGTGCCATCCCACAGGTCCTTTTCATCGACCAGGACCTTCGCTCCGGCCGTCAGCACCAGCCGTGACGCCCACGGTTCAGGCAACCACGCGCCGTCGAGCTTGCCGTCCTGGAACAGCTTTAGGGTCTGGGCGTTCTCGGTGGGATTGATGGCCACGTCCCCGCTGCCGTCCACGTTGGTCTTGTAGCCCTGGGTGGCAAGCCAGGCCCGGAGGGCGACGTCCTGCGTGCCGCCGAGCTGCGGCGACGCGAGCGTCCTGCCCTTCAGGTCTGCAGCGGAGCCGATTTCCGGCTTGACCACCAGCTGTGCGCCGCCCGCCGCGGCACCGGCGATGATGTTGACGGATTCGCCCTGGCTCTTCACGAAGGAGTTGATGGCCGGGTTCGGGCCGATGTAGGTGGCGTCGATGGCGCCGGCGTTCAGCGCCTCGATGGCGGCGGGGCCGGCGTTGAACACCTGAGTGCTGAGCTTGGTGCTGCCCAGTTCATCGGCGATGAAGCCCTTGCTGACCCCCACCAGGGCGGGGGCGTGGGTGACGTTGCCGAAGTAGCCAAGCTTCAGCTCGGCCGCCGGGTTGCCGGCGGGCGCCACGTCGGCTGCCGGTGCAGCGGTGCCGTTGTTGACGGCGGAGGCGACGGCGGCACCCCCGCCGATCAGGGCCAGCGCGGCTGCCGCGATGCCGATTTTCAGGCCAAGCGGGCGCTGGGGCTTGGCTGACCCGCCGGCGACGATGCGGGTGGATGCTTGCTGGTTTCGCGGACTCTTGTCCTGCGGGTTTGCCATGGGGAAATCCTTTGCTGGGGCTGATGCTGAGACGAGATTACGGAGCGCCCGGCGGCCCCACAATCATTCGTGTCGCAGTGGTTCACGCGGAGACGCGAAGCCTCAATGCGGCGTAGCAGGGCGTCAAAAATCGTCGCGGAGCGTCTTGATTCGGCCCTCCTGGTGCCCCTACGCGGCCTTCACCAGGGGGAGCTCGTCCCAGTGCGTGGTGTAACGGGGCGAACGCATGTCCCGCTTCATGGTCCAGTCCAGGCCCGACTTGATGCCCGCATGCCCCAGCCCGATGGACCCCCGTCCAAACCGGCGGCTCACATCCTCAAGCAACGGCCCGATGCCGCGTTCCTCGTGCCGGTTCTCGAACAGTTCGAGCGGGGGCTGGTTTCCCGTGGGCCGCAGGTCGGTGAGCATCAGGCCTGCTTTGGCATATTTCAGTCCATCCCGGATATTGGGCAGCAGCGCGTGGGCGGCTTTGGTGAGCAGGAGTGGGTCCGCGGTGGGCATGGGCAAGGAGACGCAGACCGAAGGGTAGGCCTGTTCGTAATCCCTGAAGGGGGACGTGGCAGCGAAGGCCGTCAGCACTTTCGCCTGCAGTCCGTGCTTGGACAGCCTGGCGCTCGCCTGCTGCCCGTAGATGCTCAGAACCTCGCGCAGGCCGGCGGCGGTGGTCACGGGAGTGGCGAAGGAACGGGAAAATATCAGCTGGTCGCGGCCGACGCGCTCCTCCTCCATGGGAATGCACGGGGTGCCGCGCAGTTCCAGGACGGTGCGCATCAGCACCACCGAAAACTTGTCCCTGATCGCCACCGGATCCGCCCGGACCAGGTCCAGCACGGTGAAGATGCCCAACACGTTGAGCCGCTTCATCAGCCGCCCGGCAATGCCCCACACCTCGTCCACCGGCAACCGGCCCATGAGGGCCTCGCGAACGTCGGCCGGGACCGACTCCCAGAGGCAGACCCCGCCAAAAGCGGCGTTGTTCTTGGCCCACTTGTTGCAGAGCTTTGCCAGGGTCTTGGTGGGGGCGATGCCCACGCAGACCGGCACCCCCACGTGCCGCCGCACGGCCTCTTTCATCCTGCGGCCCAGGGCCAGCAGCTCGTCGGGTTTTCCCTTCACGCCCAGGAACGCTTCGTCGATGCTGTACACCTCCAGCCACGCCGAGTACCTGCCCAGCAGCTCCATCACCCGGGAGCTGATGTCCCCGTAGAGCTCATAGTTGCTGGACTTCGCCACCAGGCCCCACTCCTTGGCCCGCGGCGCGAGCTTGAACCAGGGCTCGCCGGTGGCGATGCCCAGGGCCTTCGCCTCGGGGGAGCGGGTCACCGCGCAGCCGTCATTGTTGGACAGCACCACCAGCGGGCGGCCCTCCAGGGAGGGGTCGAAGGCGCGCTCCGCGGAGGCGTAGAAGCAGTTGACATCCACGTGGGCGATCTGCGGCATCCGCCGCATGAGCACCGGCTTAGGCATGCTGCTCCTCAAACATGGAATACCTCAGACATGGTGCAGGCACCTGGTGGCGACACCCCAGATGGTCAGCTCGGACAGGGCGGGGACGTGGATATCCGGATATTTGGGGTTCTCCGCCTGCAGCACCACGCCGGTGCCGGTGATGCGGAGGCGCTTAACCGTCAGCTCCCCGTCCAGCACCGCAATCACCACGCACCCGTCCTTCGGCTCCAGTGCCCGGTTCACGATCAGTTCGTCACCGTCGCTGATGCCGGCGCCCTCCATGGAGTCCCCGGTGACCCGGACCACGAAGGTGCTGGTGATGTCCTTGATGAGGTGCGCGTTCAAGTCGATCCGCCCGTCAAAGTAGTCCTGCGCAGGAGACGGAAACCCTGCCGCCACCGCCACGGGGGAGATCAGCACCGAGAACAACGAGGCGCCCGCATCTATCACGCGGGGACCGATAATAACGCCCACAACACACCCTTATTCGAATATATGTTCGATAGTTTCAGTGTAGACCCGGAGGCTGACAACGGCACCACCCCGGCCGTCCCTGGACAGCCCGCGGACCCGAAGCGGCCGCCCCGGCGGCGACGGTGCGCAAACCCCCACGTAGACTGGCATCATGCGGCTGGTAGCAAGCGATATTGACGGAACGATCCTTGGGCACGACGGAAAAATCAGCCCCCGCACCATCCGCGCCTTCCACGCCTGCCGCGATGCCGGCGTCGAGCTCGTGTTTGTCACGGGCCGTCCGCCGCGCTGGCTGCACCCCCTCGAGGAGCAGCTGGGCCACACGGGACGGGTGATCTGCTCCAACGGTGCCGTGGTCTGGGACCTGGAGACGGACCGCCTGGTCTCCGCCCGCACCCTGGCGATCCACACCGTCCTGGAGGTCCGCGGCATCATCAAGGCGCTCCGCCCCGCGGCCCTGTTCGCAGCGGAAACGCTCACCGGATTCCATCTGGAACCGGGCTTCATCGAAAACGAATCCAGCGAGCTGCTGGCCGAATTCACCCCGGCCCCGCTGAAGGACACGCTCACCAGTGACGATTCGGTGGTCAAATTCCTTGCCATCGTCCGCGACGGCACACCCGATGATTTCCTCGCCGAGGTGGCACCCGCCGTCGAGCACCTGGCCGCGACGACCCACTCCTCGCCCGGCGTTGCCATGCTGGAACTCTCCCTGCCGGGGGTCAACAAGGCCGTTACCCTGGCCGAGTACGCTTCGGGGCTGGGCATTGACGCCGCGGATGTGGTGGCCTTCGGCGACATGCCCAATGACATCGAGATGCTCCGGTGGGCGGGTCACGGCTATGCCATGGCCAGCGGCCATCCGGAGGCCATCCGCGCGGCGGGGCAGCGGGCACCGCATTTTGACGACGACGGCGTGGCCCAGGTTTTGGAGGCGCGGCTCGCCTCCCTGGGCGTCCAGTTTTCCTGACCGCAGCAGCCCCCCGTATTCACAGCTGCCGCTCACCTGGCGTTTACCTTCGCCCCCTAGCGTGAACCATGGAAAGCAGGCACTACTTACGCCGGCTCATAGGGGGCAACCATGGCAAGGAACGTCAAACAGCACATGGCCGACGGGCCGCACCGGCCAGCAACCCCGGCTCCGCACTGGAAGCAGCTGCGCCAGGGCGACCGGGTCCGCGTCCTGCTTTCGCCCGGTTTTGAGGCAGGCGGCGTGGTGGACACCATCACCGCCGACCACACGGCAGTCTGGGTCCACCTGGACGGCGGCCGCGGCCGGACGCTCCTGCACTGCGGCGACGGGGTGGACATTGTGCCATGCGGGGAAACCGACTGCGCTGACTGACCCGCCGGCCCCAACCCCGCGCGGCTCGGGTACGCTCACATTGTGACCCTGCCCTTTTTCGAGCACAAGGACGACGCCGGGCGGCAGCTACCCATCGCCATGGCCCACCGCGGGTTCTCGGCTGAGGGGCTGGAAAACTCGATGGCCGCGTTCCGCTCCGGCGTCGAACTGGGCTTCCGGTACCTGGAAACGGACGTGCACACCACGGCCGACGGCGTGCTGCTGCTCTTCCACGATGAAGCCCTGGACCGCCTGACCGACGGCAGCGGCCGCGTGGCGGACCTGCCGGCCGCGGACGTCGCCAAGGCCAGGATTAACGGCCGCGAGCCCATCCCCACGTTCGATGAATTGGTGACCCAGCTGCCACACGCCCGGCTGAACCTGGACGTCAAGGACTGGGGCTCCGTCCACAGCACGGCCGCCGCCATCGAGCGGCACCAAGTGCACCAGCGGGTGCTGGTCACCAGTTTTTCGGACCGTCGACGGCGGGCGGTGCGGAAACTGCTCAGCCGGCCGGTTGCCTCCTCCGCCGGCGTGTCCTCCAATGCCCTTTTCACCCTGCTGGGCCCCGTGCTTCCACGCCCGGTGTTCCACCGGCTCATGCGCCGGGTGCTCAGGGACGTCCATGCGCTGCAGGTCCCCGTCCGCTATGGACGGATCCCTGTGGTCACCGCCGGGTTCATCCGCCGCGCCCACGCCCTTGGCCTGGCGGTGCACGTCTGGACCATCAACGATGCCACGGAAATGCACCGCCTCCTCGACCTGGGCGCGGACGGCATCGTCACGGACCGCGCGGACCTGCTTCGCGAAGTGCTCATGGAGCGCGGGGAGTGGCCGCAGGGCCACCCGCCTGCGCCGGGTTCCTAGCCTCCGGACGGCGCGGTGGCGTCGCCGGTAAGGCCGTCGCGGTCCCCCTGGCCAGGGTCAGTTTCGTCGGTGTCACCGTCCAGGGGACGGTTGGAGACCGGTGCCGGGGCAGCCCCTGTCTTGAGGCCGGGCGCCTTCTGCTTCTCCGCCTCCATGGCATTTGAACCTTCACTCAGGGACGAGTGGACTTCCACGTCGTCATTGGGGTTCGTGGGGTCGGGCACATCCATCTTCTCCGTCGGCTTGGATGTTCCGGCCAGGTCCTCCATGGCGTTTTCTGCTGCCTTGCCGATGCTGTCGCCGATTCCCATCTGACTGCTCCTTCCGACATTGCGTGCCGGCGCCCAGCGGCATACCGGCCCTACTCCTCCAGAATTATCAGCATGCTTACAATTAGTCCAGTGCTGGGGAATCGGACCGCAGCCGGAGAGGAAGGAAGACCAGCATGAGCACTTACCATCCGGAGAATGACCCCGCGAACCCCGACCGCCCGGGGAAGGAAGACGTTGGCGCCGCCCAGCCGCACCTGGCGGAGCAGCGCAGCAGGGAGGCGGCCGGTTCGCCAAACCCCGACCCGGCGGAGGGCAATGTCACCGGGCTGGAACCGGGCGGGGGAGTGCCCCCGGGAGAGACGCCGCCGGCAGAGGACCAGATGAGCCGGGACCAAGGCCACTCCGAATAGCAGTTAAATGGCAGGCGCGGCGCCTGGCGTCATGCCATGCGCCGCGCTGCTCGCCTTAGGTGTGAGCGTGGTGTGTGTCAGGAAGTCTCTTTGCCATGGCGGCCCCGCGACTCCCCTGGTCCCGCCAAATGGCGCTCCAGGCCGTCCACGTCCAGCCGCGTGTTCCAGTTAGCCCAGTCCTGGGGCCGCACTGACGGCCGCCCCAGCAGGTAACCCTGGCCGGCGCTGATGCCAAGTTCGGTGAGGACCTTGAGTTCGCCCACCGTTTCGATCCCCTCAGCCACCAGGATGGTGCCGATCTGGTCGGTGAAGTCCACCAGGCAGGCCGACAGTGCCCGCTGGAGGCCGTCCTTGTCGACGTCGCCAATCACGTTGCGTCCCACCTTGAGGAAGTCTGGACGCAGGTGGATCATGCGGCTGAGGGCGCCGGCCCCGGTGTGGGTGTCATCGACGGCAATCCGCAGGCCTTTTTCCCGCAGTGGATTGATCGCGGAAATGAACTGCAGATATTCCTCTTCCGGAATGTCCTCGGTCAATTCGAGCACTATGCGGTCGATGGGGAGTTCAATATGGTCGAACAGTTCCGGCAGCCGCGGGTCCATGCAGGAGGTGGGCGAAATATTGAGGGACACATAAAGGTTGTCCGGCAGGTCGCGGGCTGCCACCGCGGCGGATCCCAAAGCCGAGAACTCCAGGTTTGCGCCCAGGCCCACGGCCGCGGCCTCGGCGAACCACAGTTCCGCAGCGGCACCGTCATCGCTGACGAAGCGCGAGAGGGCTTCCGCGCCGACCACGGTTTTTCCTTCCAGGCCGTAAATGGGCTGGAATGCGGTCATCAGCATTTGGTTCTCGAGCAGGGCGCTGATCCGTGAGATGCTGCGGATGGCGTCCAGCTGCTCAGCGAACTGCGGCGGCAGGGTGGGCGCTGTGAGGCGCATGTCCCTGGCCGCTTCCAGTGTTTCCACGGTGTTGGCATCGCTGCGCCGGGTCTCCAGGAGATACTCCAGCAAAGCGCGTTCCGGCACGCCTGGATTCTCGTCGAGGCTCTTGCTCAGCCGTTGCCGGACAGCGGCTCCCGCAGGATCCGTATCCGCCAGCACGGCAGCGATAATTCCCCATGCCTGTACCCGAACCGACATTAGCAACGCCCCCAGTTGACGAAGTAATGACCCGATGGCCCAATAATGTTCAAATTTCCAAACGCCTTATAAAAGTACGGTGTTGCCAGACCTGAATTTCGCGGCGGCGAAAAACCAGACACCGCACGCTGATCGTATAACGGCGGCCACAAAAGCGCAGTAGTTTTGCGTTACTGGTTAGCGCTTTCCTGCTGGTCAGCCAGCAGTTGGGGTATCTGGTCCGGCGGAACCGGACGGCTGAAGTAGTAGCCCTGCGCGCTGCGGCAGCCAAGCCCGCGCAGGATTTCCGCCTGCTCAGCGGTTTCCACGCCTTCCCATACGGCTTCCAGCCCGCACGCCCGTACCAGCTGCAGCACGGCGGCCACCAGGGCAGGCTGGCTGGGATCGGTCTCCAGCCCGGTAATCAGCGTTCTGTCCACTTTGACCCGGTCCACGGGCAGCCGGCGGAGGTAGCTGATGGAGGAGTAGCCGGTGCCAAAATCGTCAATTTCGATGCCCACGCCCAGGCCGCGCAGCCCGCCCAGCGAGTACCGGTCCAGTTCATTGCCCTTGACGATGGCCACTTCGGTCAATTCGAGGACCACCTGGTCGGGCCTGACCCCGGTCTCCTGGAGCACGTTCCGCACGTCCTCGATGAACTGCAGGCTCTGCAGGTCCGTGGCGGAGATATTGACGCGCACGGAAAACGTACTGTCCAGCAGGCATGCGTCGATCCAGGCCCGGAGCTGCCTCACAGCCGTCCTGAGCACCCACAGGCCCAGTTCCGAGATCAGTCCCGCCTCCTCGGCGAGGGGAATGAACTCGTCCGGCATGATGAAGCCGCGGGTGGGGTGGTTCCAGCGGACCAGTGCCTCCACGCCCTCGATCCGTCCCGTGGCGAGCTCCACCACGGGCTGGTAGTAAAGCGTCAGCGCGTCATCCTTGATGGCGGCCCGCAGGTCGTCCACCAGCTGGCTGCGGAGCCGCCGCATCAGCAGCAGGGCCGGCTCGAACCGGTGCAGCCTGTTCTGCCCTTCGGCCTTGGAGGCATACATGGCGACGTCGGCCTCCATCAGCATGTCCTCCGGGCTGTGGCCTTCACTGCCCACGCTGAGCCCGATGCTGGCACCGCAACGCACGCTGCGGCCGGGCAGTTCGATGGGTTCGGTGAGCGCGGCCAGGATGCGGTGCGCCACGATGGCGGCCTGGTCTGCCGACGCCGACGGCATGACGATCGCGAACTCGTCACCACCCAGCCTGGCGACGACGTCCGCCGCGCGGACCGCGGTCCGGAGCCTTTCGCCCACAGTCACCAGGACCTGGTCGCCGGCCGTGTGTCCCAGGCTGTCATTGATGGATTTGAACGCGTCCAGGTCCATCAGCAAGATGGCGGGGCCTTCATCCGCCGGCTCGCCGCCGGCCGCGGTGCGGGCTTCCAGGGCGGTGCGCAGTGCTTCGATCAGTGCGGACCGGTTGGCCAGGCCGGTCAGCGGGTCCTGCATTGCCATCTTCTGCATTTCAAGGTGCGCCTCGTGCAGCAGCTGGGTCCGGACCTGCACCCGCTGCTCGAGCTCCTCGTAGATGATCTGCAGGTCCTCGGCCAGGAGATTGGTGCCCATGATGATCGCGTCCAGTTCATCCCGGGCGGGTGAGACCTCGATCCGGGAGCTGAGGTCCCCGGAAGCCAGCCGGACAATGCCTTCCAGCAGCTGCGAAAGCCGGGGATCGTCGTCGGCAAACATGGCAGGTCCTCCTTCGGCGCCTAGTTGGCCTGGACGTTGTCGGTGCCGAGGGGAAGGCTGACGGTGACAGTGGTCCCGGAGCCCAGGGTGGAGGCGACGTCGATCCGGCCGCCGTGGCGGTCCACGATGTCCTTGGAGATGGCAAGGCCCAGGCCTGTTCCCGGGATGGCGCCGTTCATCGCGTTGGAGGCGCGGTAGAACCTGGTGAATACGTGGTTGATTTCATCGCTCGAGATGCCGATGCCGGTGTCGGCGATGCGCACGGTGGCCCATTTGGAGCCGTCCGCGGCGGCATGGGACTCGCTGCCCACCTCGATCCGTCCACCGCTGGGCGTGAACTTGATGGCATTGGACACCAGGTTGGTGAAGACCTGTTGCAGCTGCACTTCGTCCGCGAGTATCTCCGGATCCTCCGGAACGGGGTCCACGTCGATGGTGACGTTCTGCAGCGTGGCCAGCGGACGGAGCGCCGCGGCCACCAGATCCAGGGTCTGACCCAGCCGCACGGGTGCCAGCTGCATCGCGGCGTTGTCCAGCCCGCCGCGGGAGACGCTGAGCATGTCCTCGATGAGCGTGCGGAGGCGTTCGGTGTTGCGGACCACGATGTCCAGCATCTGGTGGACCTCCCGGGACACCGGATGCTCGGTGCTTTCCTGGATCATGTCCAGGTACGCCATGATCGAGGTCAGCGGCGTCCGCAGCTCGTGGTTCACCGTTGCCAGGAAGTCAGTCTTGGCCTTGTCGAGTTCCCTCAGCTGCTTGACCACCTGCTGCTGGCTGCTGATCAGGTGGCTTTGGATGAGGCCGTAGGCGGCGTTGCCGGCCACGTGCTGGATCAGCCCCAGTTCAGCGCTGGACCAGGTCCGGGGCCGGTCCATCATGGCGATCCAGATGATGCCCAGGGAGGAATTTCCTTCGCCGATGGGCACCGCCAGGGTTGAGGCGGCTCCAGCGATGGCGGGACCGGGGCCGGGCCTCGCCTCGCTGCGGGCGGCCGGTTCGTTTCCGTCGGCGGAGAGCGTCTCGGTCCCGGCCCAGAGCATGTCCGCCGTGGCACGGGCCTCTTCCTCGCGTGGAAGGGCGTCAGCGGGCAGCTCCGCGAGGCCCCGCCTGTGCCACCTGGCCGTGATGACGGGGACGCGGTGATCCTCGAAGGTTGCCAGGACAACGTGGTCGGCCCTGAAGGTGCGGCCGAATCCCGCGACGACGTGGTTTGCGATTTCCTGGGGGTCGTTGGTGGCGCGCACCGCTGCAGAGACTTCACGCAACTGCTCCCGGAGCGCTTCGGCTTCCTGCCTGGAGGCGCGGCGGCGGGATACCTGGTCGATGAGGACGGACGCGCGGTGCACCAGCTCCTGGGGTGCAGGCGGCTTGGTGATGCAGTCGTGGACACCTGGCGGGTTGGCAGCTGCGATCTCCGCGGGGCTGTCCAGGTCCACCATCACCAGGACCGGGGCGGCGGACGTGGTGGTGGACAGGACGCCGGAGAGGAAGGCATCGGCGACGACGACTGACGGTTCACCGCCGTCCAGCACCGCGGCGAGGCTGCCGGCGTCGGTGGCTTCGAGGACGGTGTATCCGGCGTCGCGCAGCGCCTGGGCGTTACGGGCCCTCCGGCCTGCGTCGGGATCGGCCACGACGGCCGTGCGGGGCAGGCGCGCGTCACTCGGGACAGCCGTCACAGTGCTCCCTTCCCTCCCAGTTGACTACATTCTAGGGGGATGCGGGCGAAGCGGGTCCACGGCGTGCGCACCCTTACCCCCGCTTTCCGCGCTGCCAGGGAGTTGTGGCACGCCGTAATGTTGCCGAAGGTCCGCCACCGGGACGGGCAGGACCATATATTTGAGCCGTGTCTCCAACAAAGTCGCCACGGTCCACCTGGCAGAAGTACCTGATGATCCCCAAGCTCATCAGGCTCTCACGCAGCGCCCCCAAGGACCGGCATAAGGCGTGGGACCGGTACTGGGCCGGCATTACTTCCACCGGTCCGGGCGGCGAGGTCCTCTGGGACTCGGGGAGCAACCATGAGTTCCAGGGCTACCAGGACAGCCTCCTTCGTAACCTGGACCCTGCGCTTCCCGTTGTGGACACCGGCTGTGGGCACGGCAGCTTCACCCGCGCGCTCGCCGGGATCTTTCCACGGGTCATCGGCGTGGACGTCTCACCCCATGCTGTTGCCCGGGCGCGGGCGGAGTCCGCAGGAATCGGAAACGCCGCCTTTGAAGCCAGGGACATGACGGCGGAGGGTGCTGCCGGGCAACTGGCGGAGTCCTTCCAGTTGGGCCCTGACGGCGCCAACGTCTTTATCCGCGGCGTGCTGCATGTCCTCGATCCGGCCCACCAAACGGCGATGGTCGACAACCTGCGGATCCTGGTGGGCGGCCGCGGGACGGTCTTCATGGCGGAAACCAACTTCCAGGGAAACCCGCTGGAGTACGTCACCCATCTTGGGGCAAGCACGCATGGCATTCCGGCGCCGTTGGAGCTGGCCATCCGCGGGCTTCCCATGCCGGGGCACTTCGGGCCGGAAGAGCGCGAACGTGCGTTCCCGGCGTCGGACTGGGAACTCCTTGAGGATGGCCATGTGGCCATCGAAACCAACCCGGTAACCGGCGTGCCGGGCCAGGACAGGGTGCCCGGGTATTACGCGGTGGTCCGCCCCCGCCGGTAGCCCTGGCAACGGGGTGTTCGAACTGTTCCGCAGACTTCACGCATATCCCCGCAGTCCGGCCGCAGGCTGCCTTCCATCCCCTTGACAGGGGCGGGATCCGGAGGCTCCATGGTAAGTAGACTTACTAGTTAGCTGGGGATGGAGGGAAGACTGCCATGGCAGGAGATAAAGGCAACCGGATCCGCGATGCGGATGCTGCGGACCGCGAAGACGCCTAAGCCGCACCCGCGCCACCCCGTTCGGCCGCCACCGGATCACCCTCCGGCGCCGCCACCCCGACCGCCGGCGCAAGACCTACAGGAACCATCATGAGCAACTTCATTCCATCCGGCGCCCTGCGCCGGATGCTCCTTCCGCCCACCTATGGGCGGCACGTCACCTCCGCCACGGAGTTCACCATCCTCTCAGTGGAGGTTTGGGCATCCGGCCTGGTGGTCAACATCCACCTTCCCTCGGATGACGCGGCTGAACCGCACCTCATCGTGGAGGACCACTTCGGCACGGAATACACCCTGCAGGAATCGGCCACCGTCGGTTCCCGCAACCTGCAGGTGTTTACCCCGTCGGTGCCGCCCGGCACCAGGAGCCTGACCATCAGGTCGGCGGACGACGGCGGTGCCCGGCCCGTGGTGACCTTCGCGGTTCCGTTGATGGCCGTGCCCGAACCACGGCCGGAGCCCCGGGAAGCCGGCGGCAGCCCGGCCACCGCCGCCGACGAGTCCTACCAGCCCGATCTCCGCCGCCCCGCCTGAACAGAGCCGGCCTGCCCGAACCAGAGCCGCCCTGCCCGAACCAGAGCCGCCCTGACAAGACCCGCCAGACCTGACGAAAGGCCCCGCCATGCCGGATACCAGCAACTTCACGCCCACCACCGCCATCGTCACCGCTTCAGACTCAGGAATCGGCAAGGCCACCGCCGTGGCGCTCGCCCGCGCCGGCATGGACGTGGGTGTCACCTGGCATTCGGATAAGGCAGGCGCCGAGGGTACCGCCGAAGAAATCCGCGGCCTGGGGCGCAAGGCCGTGGTCCGGCAGCTGGATACCACCGAGCTCCACGCCGCTGCCGGCGTGATCGATGAACTCGCCGGGGAGCTGGGCGGCCTGGATGTCTTCGTGAACAATGCCGGGACGGGTGCGAGCACAAAGTTCCTGGACATGGGGATCGATGACTGGATGAGGATCCTGGACACGAACCTCAACGGCGCGTTCGTCTGCCTGCAGGCGGCAGCAAGGCGCATGGTCAAGGCCGGGAAGGGCGGCCGGCTGGTGGCGGTGTCCAGCGTGCACGAGTTCCAGCCGCGCGTCGGATCGTCTGCCTATGATGCGTCCAAGCACGGCCTGGGCGGCCTGATGAAGACGCTCGCCCTGGAGCTGGGCCAGTACGGCATCACCGCCAACACGGTGGCGCCGGGGGAGATTGCCACGCCAATGACGGGGCAGGAGGACCAGGACCCGACGACGACGAAGCGCCCCGGGGTGCCGCTGGGCCGGCCCGGGCATGCCCGGGAGATCGCCGACGTCATCGCCTTCCTCGCCTCGCCTGCCTCCAGCTACGTGACCGGTGCGGCGTGGGTGGTCGACGGCGGGATGCTCCAGATGGGTCCGCAGGCGGGATCGCACATCACCAGCAACGACTGGCGCGAAGCGTAGGCCCCTTGTGCCTGTCGCTGGCTGTTCTCCTGACCGTGGGGCAGTCACAGAGTCCATATCTCGGATCTGGCAAGCGCTTTCCGGCGGCTTGCTGGCATGATGGAGCGCATGCGCATTCTTATCGCTCCGGACAAGTTCAAGGGGTCCCTGACGGCGGCCGAGGCTGCCGCTGCCATCGCGGAAGGCGCCTTGCGGGTGTACCCGGACGCCGTCGTCACGCAGTTCCCCATTGCCGACGGTGGCGAGGGCACCCTTGAGGCGGCCGTGGCCGCAGGCTACGAAGAGCGGCTGAACGCCGTGGTGGGGCCCATCCTTGCCCCGCTGGGCGCTGCCTGGGCCATCCACAAGGCCGGGGACGGCAAGGTTACGGCAGTGATCGAAACGGCCCAGGCCTCCGGTTTGGCGGACATGGAACCAACGGCCGCCAACGCCCTGCGTGCCCACAGCTATGGCTGCGGCCAGCTCATTGCTGCCGCACTGGATGCGGGCGCCACCGAGATCGTCCTGGGCCTGGGCGGCTCGGCCATGACCGACGGCGGCAGCGGCGCCCTGCGCGCCCTCGGCCTGAAGCCCCTGGACGGCGCGGGGAACGTGGTGCCCCTGGGCGGCGGTTCCCTGGCGGACATCGTCGCCCTGGACACCACCGGGCTGGACCCGCGGCTGTCTGCAACCACGTTCCGCATCGCCGTCGACGTCCGCAACCCGCTGTACGGGCCATCCGGTGCCGCGCACGTTTTCGGCCCCCAAAAGGGCGCGGACCAGGACAGCGTGGAAATGCTCGACGCCGGGCTGCGCAACTGGGCGTCAGTGCTGCGGGAAGCAACGGGCCGGGACGTGAACGTCCCAGGCGCCGGCGCCGCCGGCGGCTTCCCGGCGTCGTTCCTTGCCTTCACCGACGCCACGCTGGAAGGCGGCTTCGCACTGGTGGCCGGACTGACCGGCCTGGCCGCGCAGCTGGACCAGGCAGACCTGGTGATCACCGGTGAGGGATCCATGGATTCCCAGTCACTCACCGGCAAGGCGCCGATCGCGCTCGCGGACGCAGCCCGGGAACGTGGAATTCCCGTCATCGTGGTGGCCGGCAGGATCCTGGTGACCCTTGAGGACCTTGCCGGGCACGGCGTGGTTTCCGCGGCGCAGCTGCTGGACGTCGCATCCAGCCCACAGGACGCTGTGGCGAACGCCGGCAAGTACCTGGCCTGGGCAACAAGCCAGGTACTCGAAGGGGCCTAGCCCACGGCCACTTGGGTGGGGCTGGTTGGATTGCCGGCTGGATTGGGCCGGGTGTTGGATCGGCCAGGTGGGCCGGGCCTTCAGGTCCCGGTCTCGTAGTGGGGTTCGGCAACGGGCTTCGATTCCGGGGACCCCTTCTCCCGGAGGTAGACCGACGCGCCCACCAGGACCGCGACGGCCAGGAACTCGCTTTGCCAGTTTTGGAAGGACTCAAACCAGAAGCGGCTGGTGCCCAGGTACTGCAGGTACGTGATGGCGGGCTGGCCATGGCTTTGCTGGTCCTGGTTGTACTCGTCCACACCGCCGGCGGCGTGCAGGAAGAACGAGCCAAGGAACAGGGAGAACAGCAGGATCGACAGTGAATGCTCGTACACCTTGAGCACCACTCCGCCCCGCCGCACCGGCCAGGGCGTGGCCTTCCGCAGGGCCGCCTGGCGGGGATCTTCATCCTGCGGCGCCTCCTTGCCCATTGGCTTGGATTCGGATGAGCCTTTCTGGAACAGGAACACGGTGAGGACCACGTACATGGCCATCTGCAGGAACTCCGATTCCCAGTTCTCGAAGGTGGCCTCGACGAAGGCGCCCGTGCCCAGGAACTCCAGGACCGAGACGGCGGGCTCCCCGTGGGCCTGCTGGTCTTCACTGTAGGAAGCGGCTCCGGAGAGGATCATGCCCACGAAGAACGCCAGGAAGCAGCCCAGGTTGGCCAGCAGCAGGCCATGTTCCCTTGCCCATTTGCGCATGTCTTACTCCTTGTCCGATGGTGGCGGGAGGATCCTGCCTGTAGCCCGCTTGTTCAGGCGGAGCGGAACGAAAACCAGCATGACCACCATGACGCCCAGCAGTGCACCCCCGGCCGTGACGCCGGCAGACCGCCCGGCGGCAACATCGAACACCAGGGCGGCTGTTCCGGCGCTCAGCAGGGCGATGCCGCCCAGTGCGATCTTGGTGATGCTGTCGGCGCTGGAGACCAGTGTTTCCTTGAGCCGCTTGCGGAAAAGCCGGCGGTGCACACTGACCGGGAGGAGGATGAAGGCCGTGGTGAGCGCGGCGATGACGACGTTGACGAGATACAGGCCAACCTCCCAGCCGTCCAGCTTTTCGAACCGCTGCTGGAACGGCAGCGTCAGCAGGAAGCCGGCCAGGATCTGCACCCCGGTCTGAAGTACGCGGAGCTCCTGCAGGAGTTCCGCCCAGTTGCGGTCAAGCTGCTCCTCGCGGGTTTCATTGCGTCCCGTCCGGCCCGTGTAGTCCTCAACCTCAGACATCGGCCCTCCTTCCTCTCCGGCCGCGGCCCAGGCTTTCTTTCTACTCCTCCCGTACCCAGAAACAAGGCAGGCCGTTGCGCGTGCTCCTACATTTGATAAGTTTACTGATTATTAGTCTTGGGCGGTGGACTTGGTCCTCCGCCCGGGATAGCTTCGAAGGGCCGGAGCACGGCGGGCCCTTCGCACCGACACAGGTCAACCGACACAGGCAGGCGGACTATGAGCGAGACCGACAAGCAAACAGACCAGCCGAAGGATCCGCGCGGCGGCTACCACTCGGACCCGTTTCCCGAGCAGGAACAGAAGCAGCCCGGGCTGACCGGCCCCATGGACCCCAAACCCGACCACGGGGAGCGCAGCTACGAGGGGCACGGCAAGCTCGACGGCAAGGCAGCCCTCATCACGGGCGGGGACTCAGGCATCGGCAAGGCTGCCGCCATCGCCTTCGCCCGGGAAGGGGCCGACGTCGCGATCTCGTACCTGCCTGAGGAGGAAGACGACGCGCAGGACACGGCGGAATGGATCCGGAAAACCGGCCGCCGCGCGCTCCTGCTTCCCGGTGACGGACGTGAGGAGGAGTTCAGCACCCGCATCGTGGAGGAGACGGTCTCCGGATTCGGCCGCCTCGACATCCTGGTCCTGAACGCCGCGTACCAGAAGAACCGCGAGAGCCTCGAGACGCTCCCCACCGAGGAGTTCGACAGGGTCTTCCGCACCAACCTCTACTCGCTGCTGTGGTCCGCGCGGGCGGCCGTGCCGCACCTGAAGGCGGGTGCCTCGATCATCACCACGGCCTCCATCCAGGCCTTCAACCCGTCACCCGGGCTCATCGACTACGCCATGACCAAAGCGGCGCAGGTGGCGTTCACCAAGGCCCTGGCCCAGGAACTGGGTCCCAAGGGGATCCGCGTCAATGCCGTGGCCCCGGGCCCCATCTGGACACCGCTGATCCCGGCCACCGAATGGCCGGACAAGCTCCCCTCCTTCGGGCAGGACACGCCGCTGGGGCGCGCGGGGCAGCCGGCCGAGCTTGCCGCGGCGTACGTGCTGCTCGCATCCGAGGACGGGTCCTACATTTCCGGTGCAGTCCTCCCGGTCACGGGCGGCAAGGGGCTTTAATGGGGGTCCCACCCGCTGGGGCATCCAGGCCGGCATCACCAGACCAGCAATATCGGCAACGAACAACAGGAGGAAGCATGACGCAGGAAAACCAGCAGGCTGAACCCGAGACGGCTCCGGGCGGCTACGGTACCCCCACGGCCGAGCAGGAGGCGGCAGGCACGCAGGGTGGCCAGCAGTCCGGCGGCGGCGCGTCCACGGCCGGCGCGGACACGAACGAACCGCAGTCGGGCACGGGCCAGGCTCCCGTCCCGCACGACATGGATCTTCCGTCCAGCGCGGCCGAGATCGACGAGTCCAATGACGATTCCCAGGGGTCGGCGCCGGTGTCCTCGGAGTCGGGCCAGGAAGCGACGGGCCTTCCCGACGGCAGCGGAAACGACCTTCCGAAGGAAGAGTCGCCCAATGACGACGACGAGAGCTTCGACGCCGGATAAAGCCTCCTGATCCAAAGGGCCCCCGTTTCCGCTGCCCCAGGGCAGTGGAAACGGGGGCCTTTGCGGTTCCGCCAAGGCGAATACATCCCGTCCCCCGGGGTACGGAACACGCGGAACCCCATCCCGCCGGCAGGCAGCAGCAAGCAGCCTGCGCTGCCGCCGGCACCAACGTCAACGCCAGGAAGGTGGACTGTGGGCAGGAGATCTGCGGAACAGTGGGCGCGGCCGCAGGACCGGCCGGACAAGGTGGCGGTGGACGTCCTGGTGCCCACCTGCAACCGGCCTGCCGAACTCGCCGTCACCCTCGCGGGACTGGCCGCGCAGTCCGAGCCCGCGTTCGCCGTCGTCATCAGCGACCAGTCAGCCGGACAGCCGGCCTGGGACCATCCCGCTGCCGCCGCCATGGTGCGGGTGCTGCAGGCGCAGGGCCGGCCCGTCACGCTGCTGCGGCACCTTCCGCGGCGCGGACTGGCCGAACACCGCCAGTTCCTGCTGGACCAGTCCACCGCGGATCAGTGCCTCTTCCTGGACGACGACGTCTGGCTGGAGCCCGGTGCCGTGGAACGGCTGAGCAAGGCACTGGACCAGCTCCAGTGCGGTTTCGTCGGGATGGCACCGCAGGGCCTGTCCTTCCTGGACGACCGCAGGCCGGAACAGACGGCCTCCTTCCAAGCCTGGGACGGACCGGTGGCTCCGGAGCGCATCCGTCCGGGTGCCCCGGGTTTTGAACGCTGGCCGCTGCACAGCGCCGCCAACCTCAGCCACGTCTGCGCGGAACTGTCGCTGCAGCCCGGCGAGTGGGTGCCCTACCACGTGGCCTGGCTGGGCGGCTGTGTGCTCTACCGCAGGGAGGCGCTGGACGACGCCGGCGGGTTCCGTTTCTGGAGCACGCTCCCTGCAGACCACGCCGGGGAGGACGTGGTGGCGCAGTGGCAGGTGATGGAACGGTACGGCGGGGCCGGGATCCTGCCGTCCGGCGCGGTCCACCTTGAATCGCCCACGACCGTGACGGACCGGCGGGTAGAGGCGTACGACGTGGTCCTGAACGAGGACGCTGTGTGACCAGGCCCTAGTGGCCCTGCGCGGCGTCCAGCGGGTAGGCCACATACGCGAACCGCTTCGAATCCGGCGCCCAGCTGTTGACGTTGAGCGTGCCCTGGCCGCCGAACAGCGGCCAGGTGTGCAGCGGCGCGGTCCAGTCGCCGGTGGAGACAAGGACGACGTCGACCGGCAGGTCTGCGGGGTGGCCCCGGGTTCCAGCGGGAAAGCGCACATAGCTGGCCAGGCGCCCGTCGGGGGACAGGTGCGGGAACCAGTCGACGGTGGCACTGCTGACAAGCCGCTCGAACTGGCTGCCGTCCGGGCGGACCCGGGCAAGCTGGGCATGGCCGGGTGCCGTGGTGAACGACTCCGTGTTGAGGTACAGCCAGTCGCCATCGGGTGAATACTCGGGCCCGTCGCAGTGTCCCCCGCCCACCTCCACGTCCCAGGGCGGGCCTCCGCCAGCGGGGATGGTGCGCAGCCGGCCGGGCCGCGTGAAGTCTCCCGCCGCAATGTCCACGTACGCCAGCCTGCGCCCATCCGGACTGACGCCGTGGAGGAAGTGGAAGGATCCGTCGTCGTCCGTGATCCTGGTGGCCCGCCCGCCTGCCAGTGGTGCGCGGTAGATGTGGCCGTCCTCGCCCGAGAGGAAGATGCTGCTGCCGTCAGGGTCCAGGACGTGGTCATTGTTGAGGTCCGGGGCGCCGGTCAGCGGGAGGGGCTCCAGCGAACCGGCCGCCAGGTTGAGCCGCCACAGTTCCGCGTTTCCGTTAAGGATCAGCGCCCGGCCGTCGAGGGTCCAGTTGGGCGCCTCGAGCAGCATGTCCCCGGTGCGGAAGACCAGCGAGGATTCGCCGGTGACCGACGCGGTCCACACCTCGCAGCGCTGGCCTGGTTGAAGGGTGCGGACCACGTCAGTTCGTCCTAGTCCTTGCTGCTGAAGGCGGCGTCGAAGCTGGTTTGGGAGGCGGGGAAGTCGTATTTTTTCAGGGCCGCGAGTGCTTCGGGGGCGCCGTGGAGGCGGTCCATGCCGGCGTCTTCCCATTCGATGCTGATGGGCCCGTTGTAGCCGATGGCGGCGAGGGCGCGGAAGGAGGCTTCCCAGGGGACGTCGCCGCGTCCGGCGGAGACGAAGTCCCAGCCGCGGCGGGGGTCGCCCCAGGGCAGGTGGGAGCCCAGGACGGTGTTGCGGCCGGTCTGGCGGATCTTGGTGTCCTTGCAGTCCACGTGGTAGATCCGGTCCTTGAAGTCCCAGATCAAGGAGACGGGGTCGATGCCCTGCCACATCATGTGCGAGGGGTCCCAGTTCAGGCCGAACGCTTCGCGGTGGCCGATGGCCTCGAGGGTGCGGACGGTGGTCCAGTAGTCGTAGGCGATCTCGGAGGGGTGGACTTCGTGGGCGAAGCGGACGCCGCATTCGTCGAAGACGTCCAGGATGGGGTTCCAGCGGTCGGCGAAGTCCTGGTAGCCGGCGTCGATGACTTTTTCCGGGACGGGCGGGAACATGGCCACGTATTGCCAGATGGAGGAGCCGGTGAACCCGACGACCGTGTCCACGCCGAGGGCTTTGGCCAGCCGGGCGGTGTGTTTCATTTCCTCGGCGGCGCGTTGGCGGACGCCTTCGGGGTCGCCGTCGCCCCAGACTTTGGAGCCGACGATGGCCTGGTGGCGGAAGTCGATGGGGTCATCGCAGACGGCCTGGCCCTTCAGGTGGTTGGAGATGGCCCAGACCTTGAGGTTGTACTTGCCCAGGATCTCCAGTTTGGACTCGACGTAGCCGGGTTCGTCCCAGCGCCAGGCGTCCAGGTGGTCGCCGGAGACGGCGATTTCGAGGCCGTCGTAGCCCCAGCCGGAGGCCAGGCGGGCGACTTCTTCGAAGGGCAGGTCGGCCCACTGGCCGGTGAACAGGGTGAACGGGCGGGGCATGCAGGGCTCCTTGGAAGACGGGGGTGCTAGTGGCGGACGACGGTGAGGGTGCTCTTGTTGGCGGCGGATTCCTCCACAGCGTCCAGGACGTACTGGACGTTCAGTCCTTCTTCGAACGACGGCGAGGGCTGGTTTCCGTCCCGGATGGCCAGCAGGAAGTCGCGGACCTGGTGCGTGAAGGTGTGTTCCCAGCCGATGATATGGCCCTGCGGCCACCACGCGTCCAGGTACGGGTGCTCCGGCTCGTTGACCAGGATCCGGCGGAAGCCCTGTTCGCGGACCGGGACGGTGGCATCCAGGAAGCCGAGTTCGTTGAGGTTTTCCAGGTCGAACAGGAGGCTGCCCTTGTCCCCGTACACCTCGATCTGCAGCGAGTTCTTCCTCCCGGTGGCCACCCGGGAGACCTCGACTGAGGCGACCGCCCCGGAGGTGAGGGACAGCGTGGCCCAGGCGGCGTCGTCGACCGTGACGTCCTCGATGCCGTCCGTGCCGGGGCGGCGGCCCACGAAGGTGTTCAGCCGGCCGCTGACCTCGGTGACCTGGTCGCCCAGGAGGAACAGGACCTGGTCGATGGCGTGGCTGGCGATGTCCCCCAGCGCGCCGGACCCGGCGGTTTCCTTCCGCAGCCGCCAGGTCATGGGGGCCTGCGCGTCCGCGAGCCAGTCCTGCAGGTACGCGGCGCGGACATGCCGGACCGTGCCCAGGCGGCCTTCGGCGATGAGCTCCTTCGCCAGGGCCAGTGCCGGGACGCGCCGGTAGTTGAAGCCGATCATCGACTGCACGCCCTTGGCCCGGGCCTTGGCCGCGGCGGCGGTCATGAGCTCGGCTTCCGCGAGGGTGTTCGCCAGGGGTTTTTCGACCAGGACATGCTTGCCTGCTTCCAGGGCGGCGATGGCGATCTCGGCGTGCATCCATCCCGGGGCGCAGATGTCCACGATGTCGATGTCGTCGCGGGTGATCACCGTGCGCCAGTCGGTGGCTGATTCTGCCCAGCCGTACTTGGCCGCCGCCTCGGCGACGGCGCCGGCGTCCCGGCCCACGAGGACCTTCTGCTCGAAGGCCGGGACGTCGAAGAAGCTGGCCACGTTCCGCCACGCGTTGGAGTGGGCCTTGCCCATGAAGGCGTAACCGATCGCGGCTACACCCAGCGGGCGGGAAGCCGGTTGGGAGGCCGAAGGTTCGGACGGGTGTGCGGGTGTGGTCATGATGCGTTCCTGCGTGCTTCCTGCTGGCTGGACTACGTGCTGGATTTAGAGGGTGGCGGTTTCCGGTGCCCAGTCCTCGGGGAGGGCGGGGGATACCGGGGCCGAGCTTTCGACGTTCACGAATGTGCCCGCATCGATGGACTCGGAGATCGAGACCATGGTGTCCAGGACGTGGTACGCCAGTTCGCCGGTGGCCCTGTGGGCTGTTCCTGCCCGCAGCGAGCGTGCCATGTCCAGCACGCCCATGCCGCGGCCGTTGGCGGGCCCGGTGGCCGGAACGGTGGTCCAGTCCTCGTCGCCGGCGCGCCAGAGCTTGATGTCGCCCGTGAAGTAGTTGGGATCCGGCAGCGAGATGGTGGCTTCGGTCCCGGTGATTTCCACGAATCCCATCCGGGTCCGGGGGGACTCGAAGGAGAAGACGCTGTGCGAGGAGGCGCCGGATTCGAACTGCGCCATCGCGGAGACGTGGGTGGGCACCTCGACGGTGAACTCCTCGCCGGCTTTGGGCCCGGAACCGATCACGCGCACATCCTTGGCCTTGGACCCGACGGCGGCCACCTTGCGGATGGAGCCGAAGGCCTGGACCAGGGTGGTGAGGTAGTACGGGCCCATGTCGAACAGCGGGCCGGCGCCGTGCTGGAAGAGGAACGCGGGGTTGGGGTGCCATGATTCCGGGCCGGGGGTCTGGAACGTGGTCATCGCCGTCAGCGGCGTTCCGATGTCGCCGCGCTGGATCAGGCGCAGGGCCGTCTGGATGCCGGCCCCGAGGAAGGTGTCCGGGGCGCAGCCAAGGCGGATCCCGGCGGCGTCGGCGGTCTTGAGCAGGCCCAGCCCGGATTCGCGGTCCAGGGAGAACGGCTTTTCCGTCCAGACGTGCTTGCCGGCGTTGACGGCGGCGGTGGCCACCTCCACGTGGGCGGCGGGAATGGTGAGGTTGACGATGATCTCGACGTCGGGGTGGTTCAGGGCCTTGTCCACGCCGCCCCACTCTGGGACGCCGTACTCCTTGGCCCGGGCCTCGGCGGCTTCCTCGAAGAGGTCGGCGATCACGTGGACCTTGAGGTCCGGGAACGCGGTCAGGTTGTCCAGGTACTGCTTGCTGATCACGCCGGCGCCGATGACGCCAACGCCCACCGGCCCGGTGCGGGCCGGCTTGCTTGCGGGGGTGCTCACGCGTTGGCTCCTTCGGCTGCGGTGTTGCTGTCGGTGTCGCTGTTCAGGAAGGCAAGGCTCTGGGCGATGCCATCGAAAATGTCGCCGGCGTAGTCATCGAACTCCACCACGCCCACCTCCAGCGACTTTGCTGCGGCGATGACCTCCATGACGGGCACTTTGCCCTGGCCTGCGGGCTGCTGGGCCTTATTGTCCTTGTTCAGGGGGCCGTCCTTGATGTGGATGAACTTCACCCGGTCGCCCAGCCTGGCCAGGAGTTCCACGGGGTCCTGGCCGCCCACGGCTGCCCAGTAGGTGTCCACCTCCAGGACCAGTTCCGGGTCCAGCAGGGATGTGAAGTACTCCAGGGCCGTGCGGCCCTCGATGGTGGACTCCAGTTCCCAGGCGTGGTTGTGGTAGCCCACGCGGATGCCGTATTCAGCACCCTTTTTGGCGGCCGCGTTGAGCTTTTCGGCGGTGGCCTGGATGTCTTCGGCCTTTTGCCAGTGCTCGGCGGGAAGGAAAGGATCAATGACGGTGGTGATGCCCAGTTCCTTGGCCGCCGCGAAGATTTCGTCCTGGTCCTGGCTCATCAGGGGCGCGTGGCCGGACGGCGCGGTGAGGCCGTTCTCCTTCAGGGCGGCGCCGAGTTCCTTGGCGGTGGCCACGAAGTTGTACGGCTCAACCTGGGTGAAGCCGATCTCCGCCACCTTCCTGATGGTCCCCGGAAGATCCTCGGAAATGGCGTTGCGGAGCGTGTAAAGCTGCAGTGAGTAGGACATGGGTTTCCTTAGCGGTTCTGTAGAGGTCGTTGGGGTTGGGGTCAGCGGCCGGCGAGCGAGCCGCCGATGCCGCCCACGCTGAAGTACTTGTTCAAGGTGGCGAAGACGATGACGGGCGGGAGCATCATGACCACGGCCAGGGCCATGACCGAGGTCCAGTCCGTTGCATTCTGCTGGAAGAAGGACTGCACGCCCATGGGAAGGGTGAAGATTTCATTCGAGCGCAGGAACACGATGGCCACCAGGTAGTCGTTCCAGGCCAGGAGGAAGGCGAAGATCGCGGTGGAAAGGACGCCGGGCAGGGAGTTCCGCAGGACCACCTTGGTGAAGGAGCCGAAAACGGAGCACCCGTCGATCCAGGACGCCTCCTCCAGGCTGATCGGGATGGAATCGAAGTAGGCGGCCATCATCCAGGTGGCAACCGTCATGGTGGAGCCGACGTAGATGATGGTCAGGCCCAGGAGGTTGTCCACCAGGCCCATGCCGGCGAACAGGATGAACAGCGGCACCACGGAGGTGATGATGGGCAGCGACTGCATCACGAACAGGAGCAGCGAATATCCGGAAACCGCCTTGCTGCGGCCCCGGGAGAGGACGTAGCCGGCAGGTGCGGCCACGGCCACGGACACCACCACCGTGGAAAGGGTGGTGATCAGGCTGTTCTTCAGCCAGGTGGCGGCCAGGGTCTTGGAGAAGACGTTGCCGAGGTTTTCAAAGGTCAGGCCGGTGGCCGTGCTGTTCGGCCCGGGCGTGAAGGCCAGGAGGATGGTGACCATGATGGGCACCAGCACGATCCCCGTGATGATGAGGATCGCGGCGAACCGCCACCAGCGGCCGCGCTGTCCCGCCTCGGAGAGGACCCTGCGGCGTTTGCCGGCATCGACGCCGAGCGTGGGGCCGGATTCGGGATGGGCGTGGAGTACTGCGCTCATTATTCGACGCTCGACTTTCGGATCTGGCGGTACAGGATAACCGAGATGACCACCAGGGTCATGGTCATGAGGAAGGCGATGGCCACGCCTGGGCCGGTGGCGAAGTCCTGGAACACGGTCCGGTACGCCAGGACCACCAGGGAGGTGGTGGCGTTGACCGGGCCGCCGCCGGTGAGCAGGTAGATGGTGGGGAAGTCGTTGACGCAGAAGATGGTCATCAGGATCCAGCTGATGTACGTGGAGCGGGCAATCAGCGGCAGGGTGATCTGCGTGAACTGCTGCCAGCGGCTGGCGCCGTCCATGCTGGCTGCCTCGTAAACGGTGGTGTCCACGGAGGCCAGCGCGGCCGAGATCATCATCATCATGAACGGGAAGCTGACCCAGACCTTGAACACCATCACCGTGATGGAAGCAAGGGAGGGGTCGGCCAGGAAGAGCGGGGTGCCCATGCCCAGGTTCCGGAACAGCGACGGGATCAGGCTGTCCGGGGTGGCCACCAGCCAGTTCCATGCGGTGGAGGAGACCACGATGGGCACCACCCACGGCAGGAGCAGCAGGACCTTGAAGGTGCCGCCGGCCGGAATCCTGGTCCGCAGGAGCAGGGCAAGGCCCAGGCCCACGAGCCATGACCCGAAGACGCCCACAATGGTGAACCACAGCGTGAACTGTGCTGCCTTCCAGAAGGCCGGCGACGTCAGGACGGTGGCGAAGTTCTGCGCGCCCACGAAGTTGCCGGTCTGGAGCAGGTCCCCGTCATGCGTGGCCTGGATGGCCGCATAGATCAGCGGGTAGCCGTGGATCAGGACAAGGAGGACCACAGAGGGAAGCAGGAGCCAAAAGAAGGTCCTGGTCGCCTGGGCGGAGAGCTTGCTCTTGCGCTTGCCGGGGGCGGTCCCGGACCCGCCGGGGGCAATCCCGCGGCGGGCCCGGGCCAGGCCGGACTGGGTGGTGGTGCTGGACATGGGCGGTCCGTCCTACTTCTTCAGGACTGATTCGAGGCCGGACTGGAAGGTCTGCAGGGCAGTCTTGGCGTCGGCCTTTCCGGTGATGATGGTCTGGCTGAACTGGTTCAGTGCCTGGCCGCCGTCGAGTGCGGCGAGGTTGGCGTTGAGCCTGCTGCCCTGGGCGGCGAAGGTCTTGGCGATGGGCTGCCAGTCCTTGACGATCTTGACGTTGTTGGGATCGTTGGCGAACTCGGGAATCTCCGTGATCGACTTGAAGACCGGAAGGGCGGACATCAGCTTCTTCTGCCACAGCTGCTTGAGCTGGCCCAGGTAGTACACCAGGAACTCCTCCGACGCCTCCTGGGACGGGGTGTTGGTGTACATCATGATGTTGTTCGGGAAGACGATCGTTGCCTTGTCGCCGTGCGGACCCTTGATGGGGTCAGCCACCAGCAGGTCGCCCGAGGTATCGCCCACACGCTGCGGAACGTTGACCTGGAACAGGCCGTAGCCTGCCTTGCCGTCCTTCCACTGCGCGGACATGTTGTCCGTGGTGTAGCTGACAGCGGCGGGGTCGACGATGCCGTTGGACACGAGTTCCAGGACGAACTCCATGGCCTCCACGTTGCGGTCGTTCATCAGGTCCAGCTCGCCGTCCTTGTTCCAGACACCGCCGCCGTTGTTGACCATCATCATGATCATGGAGTGGTTGGCGTAGTTGTTGCCCGCGCCTGCGCCGGTGGTGAAGCCGAATGCGCCCACCTTCTTCAGGGCCTTGCCTGCTTCCAGCAGGGACGGCCAGTCCGTGGGGAGGGCAACGTTTGCCTTCTCGAACAGCGACTTGCGGTACCAGAAGACGCGCATGTCCAGCTGCCACGGGACCGCCACGTAGCCCTTGTCCGACTTGAAGGGGTCCAGCACGCCGGGCAGGAAGTCGTTGAACTGGCCATTGGCCTTCAGCTTCTCGATCACCTTGTCCGCGTACGCGATCTGGCCCTGCTGCTCGAACTGGAAGGCTTGGAAGCCCCCGCCGGTGGAGACAGCCGGGCCCGTCTTCGAGGCGATCGCGGAGGAGAAGGTCTGGTAGAAGTTGTTCCACTGGATGATCTGGTACGAGGCCTTGGCGCCGTTGGCTCCGGAGAAACCTTCCGCGATGCCCTTGGCGGCGTCGTTGTAGGCGGGCGTTGCCCACGGCATGTCCCAGAACTTGACCGTTCCGCCCGCGCCGCCTCCGCCGCCCTGCGATGCCGAGCCGCCGCCGCAGGCGGCGAGGAGGGGTGCTGCGGCGGCGGCAGCCGTCAGGCCCAGGAAACCGCGCCGGGAGAAGGGGCGGCGCTGTTCGGAAGTTGCGTTCATGATGTGTCCTTTCGGGACCGGCCGGCGCAGTGCGCCGTTGGTGCGGTCCTGCTCATCGTCGAGAGTGGAGGTGGGACTGGACTGCTGTTCAGGTTGCGTATCGGTGGGTCTGGTTACGTGGCAGCGAGGGTTGCGTAGAGGTCGGTCAGCCGGGCGAACCCGGCCAGATCGTCCGGCCGGGTGCCGGCGCCAAGGTGGTCCTTCAGGCGCCGCCACGCTGACCGGTGGGCGGATTCGTAAAGCGTGGGAAGCAAAAGTTCGCCATGGGCTCCGGTGACCCGGACTTCGGCCGGCCAGGCGGCGTCCGGATCCGGGACCTGGACGGACACCCCGCCGTCGGCGGTGTAGAGGCGGATGTCGACGGCGGCCGGGCGGGCAGCGGTCAGCACGCCCTGGGCGGTGAAGGGCGCGCCGTTGGCCAGCCTGCCGGCCACCGTGTATCCCGTGGCGTCGCTGCGGAGGAGGCTTACGCCGTCGAGCGGTCCGTTGACGGCCAGCAGCGCGGCGAGGTGTTCGCCCAGGAGCCGCTGCGGGTCGGTGCCGGGGGCCGCCGTCGCAACGCTGTCCAGCAGGGACGCGCCGCCCAGGGCACTGCGCACTGCGTCGCGGGCGTCCGGGGCGCTGCCTTCCGCCACCAGGGCGGGGTTGGAGGCCCAGCGGAGGTCCAGGACGACGGCGGTTCCTGCGGCGTCAACCGCGGCGGCCAGTTCCGTGGTGTCCTCGGGTGCCGGGTTGGCCACCACAACGCCGCGGGCGCCGGCGGCAACGGCGTGAAGGGCTTCGGTGGTCCAGCCGGGTCCGCCTGCGACCACCAGGACGTCGGCCGTGCCCTGCCGGCTCTCCGGAGCCGGGCCGAAGGTTGCAGGCAGTGAGGCCACCGTTTGGGTAACCGCGCCCTCTTCCCGCGCGGCAGGTGATGCCGAGACCGTGTACTGGCCGCTCATGGCGTAACTCCTGCTTTTTCCGCGGCACCGGCATGCCCCGCCCCGGCGCTTGCTGCCGTGGCGTCGGCGATGGCGAGGGCAAAGGTGAGGTCGTCGATCAGGGTTTGTGCGGCGGGTGCCTGGCGGGTTCCCCGGGCAAGCCCGGCAAGTTCACGCCATTCGCCCTCATAACCGTTGTGGCCGTACGGGCCGAACGTGCGGGTATCGCTGCCGTTGCCGCGGGTGAGGGTGGCCACTGCGGAGCCGGCCTGGACATACGACGGTGTGAAGTCGATGTGAAGGGCCGCATCGTCCCCGATGGCCTCGAAGGTCCACTCGGGCTTCCAGGTGCCGTTCATAACGGCACGCAGTTCGATGACGCGGGTTGGGGTGCGCAGCGAAACGGCATAGCCGAACGGGCGGACGTGGAACACCTGGAGGACTTCGAGGTCCGTGAATTCCGGGGTGAACCGGCGGACCAGCGGCAGGTCGTGGATGGCCAGGCCCATGATCCCGCCCCGGAGTGCGCTCTTGATGACGTCCGGGTCCGAGTAGTCGGGCCGGCCTGCGGCCGGCCGCGTGACGATCTCGGTGGCGAAGTCCTCGAACCGGGCATTGGGCGGCAGGACGATGGAGGAACGGATGGTGTGGACCTGCCCGGGAAGGTCGCCCCAGTTCTGTTCGGCCGCGAGCCAGCCGGGGTCGAAGGTGTGCATGGCCCCGACGACGATTGGCACCCCGGTTTCGGAGCTGACGGCCGAGATGCGGGCGGCTTCCTCGGCGTTCATGGCGAAAGGCTTTTCGCAGAGGACGGCCTTCTTGCCGGCCCTGCAGGCGGCGATGACCTGGTCGGCGTGGAACTGGTGGGGGCTGCAGATTGCCACGACGTCCACGGCGGGATCGTCCAGCAGGGCAGCCATGCTGGTGCCGGCCGTGGCGCCAACGCGGGCCGCCACCGACGAGGCCACGGCGGCATCCACATCCATGATGTGCCGTACTTCCAGGATGTCCTGGAGGCGGGCCAGTGCCGGGAGGTGGATGGCCTGCGTGACGGGCCCCGCGCCGAGGATGCCGACGCCGAGGAGCGGCCGGTCTGCCGGCGCTGCGTGCTGGGACGCTGCTTGCTGGGACAAGGTCAGTTACCTCTTTGTAAGCGGACTCTGGGGGTGTAAGCGGATTACGGTGCCGGAATCAGTGCGGCTGATGTTCACCATCGGATCCGCGAATGTGCCTTGAGTCACAACGTAGAACTACTTTTGACGCACGTCAAGCAAAAGTTGTTTGTTGCGCGTCATTCTTCTGATTGGTGACAGCAGAAAGTAAGAGTGTTATGACTTAGACATGACTTCAGTGACAGGTAAGCAGGCCGGAAAAGAGTCCGATGTCGGCAGCCTGTCGCGCGCCGGGGACCTCTTCCAACTGCTTCGTGACGGCCGGGCCCGCACCCGCGCCGAGCTTGCGCTGAGCACGGGTCTGGCCCGCTCAACCGTCGCCTCGCGGATCGATGCGCTGATGCTGTCCGGCCTGGTGGGTCCCGCGGGTGAGGCGCTCTCCAGCGGCGGCAGGCCGCCGTCGCGCTTTGCCTTCAACCCGTCAGCCCGCCTGGTGCTGGCCGTGGACGTGGGCGCCACGCACGTCATCGTTGCGGTGACGGATCTCGGCGGAAACATCCTGGCCGAACACCGGCTGGCGCAGCAGGTGGCCGACGGGCCGGAAGCCGTGCTGGACCAGGTGGTGGCGCAGGGCAAGGAACTGCTGGCGTCCACCGGACGGACCGTTGCGGAACTGGCCGGGATCGGCATCGGGCTGCCCGGGCCCGTGGAACATGACACAGGCAAGCCCGTCAAGCCGCCCATCATGCCGGGCTGGGACGGGTTCGACGTGGTCAGCTACGTCCAGCGGTCCCTGCCCGTCCACGTGCTGGTGGACAACGACGTGAACATCATGGCGCTGGGGGAGCAGTCCGCGCACTGGCCCGAACACAACAACTTCTTCTTCGTGAAGGTGGCAACCGGCATCGGCTCCGGCATCATCAGCAACGGGGAACTGCAGCGTGGCGCCAACGGCACGGCAGGCGACCTGGGCCACGTCCAGGTGGCCCGCGGCGCGGATGTCCTGTGTGCCTGTGGAAACTATGGGTGCCTGGAGGCGCTGGCGTCCGGTCCCGCCGTCGTGCGCTCTCTCCGGGACCAGGGACTGGACGTGGCAAAGGGCTCGGACGTGCTCCGGCTCGCCGCCGACGGCAACCTGCAGGCCATCCAGGCGCTGCGCCAGGCCGGCCGGGACATCGGCGAGGTGCTGGCCACCGTGGTGAACCTGCTCAATCCGTCCGTGATTGTGGTGGGCGGCAGCGTTGGCGAGACGGGCGAGCACCTGGTGGCCGGCATCCGTGAGGTGGTGTACCGGCGCTCCCCGCCGCTGGCCACCTCGCACCTGCGCATCAACGGCTCCCGCGCCGGGAGCCAGGCGGCGGTCCTTGGCGCAAGCAAACTGGTCACCCAGTACGTCCTCTCGCCGGCCGTCATCGAAGCCACGCTGGCAGGCGCCATCGCCGGGTAAAGCCGGGAATCCCCGGCCTACCCGGCGTGGGCCCTACGCCTCCGCCTCCGGCTCGGGCGCTTCGGTCAGGATCAGTGCCGTCCCGCCGTAGGCGGGAAGTTCGAGGAAGAAGCTGTGCAGGTCATCCACCTGCCCCACCGTCTCGCCGCTGAACAGATCCTTGACGTTGGCGCCGGACGGCAGCTCGTTGGACTGGATGCTGCCGGCGATGTCCTGCCCGGAGAAGTTGAGCGCCGTGACCTGCAGGCTGCCGTCCTTCAGCCGGTTGACCAGCACCAGTGCGCTGCGGTTGGAAACGTCCGGGACGTCGAGGAGGGTGCCGGTGGCGATCCCGTTCTCTTCCCGCACGGCGAGGATCCGCTGCAGCCGGCGCGCGAACGAGTCGGGGTCCTTGAGCTGTTCGGGCAGCGGCCCGTACAGGCTGCGGGCCCGGGGCATCCCGGCGGACGAGGTGGTGGCGTCCGGACTGGTTCCCATGAGGTCGTGGGCGCCGCGGTTGATCCAGCGGGTATCGCCCTGCGAGGTGAGCTCGCGGACGCTGCTCCGGTCCAGGGCCAGGATGCCCGTGAGGTCCCAGCCGGAAAGGGCAAAGACGCCCGGCTGCAGGGCGTTGTACATGGCCAGGAGCAGGTGGACGTCCCGGATCTGGGCTTCCTGCTCCGGGGTGGTGGTGGACGGGTCCTTGATGCCCAGGGCCGCCATGATGAAGCTCACCGAGGTGCAGGCAATGCCGTTGGTGGTGAAGACGGCGTTGTAGGGCCCGTTTTCGCCGGTGAGCCGTTCCCGCAGGGTCTGCTGGACCTGTTCGGCCAGCTGCGCCCCGGTGAGTTCCTCGCCGTTGAGCTCGAACATCTCGTCCCGGTGCCCGGCGGCGAAGTGCAGGAGCTCGTAAGTGAGTTCGTCATGGTTCTGCAGGGCATGCACCAGCGACGCCTGGTCCACGCCGATTTCCAGCGACAGCCGGAGGGTCAGCCGCAGGAACTCGGTATCGGCCGTGACCAGGGAGTAGTGGTACGCAGGCCGGGTGATGAAGTCGTAGGACAGGTCGGGGCCGGCATCGGAGGTTGCCTTGATGTCGTCGATGGTCAGGTTCAGTTCCTGGAAGGAGAACCCGCCCACCTTGCGGATCATGGAGCCGATGAGCTGGTTGGCTGCCTCGGACAGTGGGTGCCCCTCGGACCAGCCGGGTTGTTCTTCGGCGCTCTTCTCCACGCCCAGGAAGCCGTTGGCATCCAGGCGCAGCGCCCCCGTGCCCAGGTCCACCAGCGAATGCAGGGCATCGCCCACCACCAGGCGCATTCCGGCGAAGGTGGGGTCCAGCCAGTTGATGGAGGGCTGGCCGGCCTTGAAGTAGTGCAGGTAGACCCAGCGGCGGGTCTTGCCGGTGGTATCCACGATGGGCCGCGTGGCGCTCCAGTTGGTTTCCTTCACCCCGGGTTCGTAGAAGATGACCCGCTGCAGCCTGCCGATGATGTAGCCGGCCTTCTGCAGCGCCTGCTCGGAGTCGGGGCATAGGTTGACCGAGTCCGCCCCCTCCGGGACGTCCGGGAGCAGGTTCCAGTCCTCCTCCGGAATATCGATCATGTGGTAGATGCCGGGGTAGTCCCGGAAGTTCATTTCGGCCAGGCGGAAGTCCGCGCCCTTGCCGGTGTGGCCCGGGACGATGTCGTCGATGACGGTGCCGTCGTGCTCGGCGGCCACCTCGCACATCCGCCGGAACTCATCCTCGGTGCCGAAAACAGGGTCGATCGCCATGCTGATGCGGTCGAAGTGCCCGTCCACGCTGGGCGTGTGGGACCAGCCGCTGATGCCGCCGGCGAGCTTCACGGGCCCGGTGTGGATTCCGCGGATACCGATTTCCCTAAAGGCCTTCCACATGGCCGGATCGCCCAGGGCCGAAAGGAATGACTGGCCGGACGGGGTGATGAAGGACAGCGGGTAGGCGGTGAACCACACGGAGGCGCGTTCGACGGCGGCCCGCGGGTTGGGATGGGCGTACGAGTTCTGCCACATGCTGGCCTGGCCGGACAGCTGCCGGGCCAGCGTGTTCGCATCCCCGAGCATCGCCTGGTTGCGGAGCCAGTCCACGTACGCCGCGTTCCGCCCGTCGAATTCAAAGGACGGCCTGCTGCCGACGAACTGGCGCCGGCGCGCGATGGGCCGCAGCGCCTTTGGCCTGGCCGCGAAGAACTGCTCGTCGAAATTGACGTCCAGTTCCGTTGACGGCTCCGCAGCGCCCGCTTCCACTTCCCCTATGGGGGCGGCTGCATCCGCTTCCGAAGTGTTCCCGCTGGTGCCCGGCTCAGGCATAAGCTCCTCTTTCCATTGCTCGTTTCCGTGCTGGCATGGATGCTCCAAGACCCCTTGCCCAAGGAAACGTACCCAGGGCAACAGGGAGTATTCGGCGTTCCCTCTCCCGATGCTACTGCTCAGCGGAGCCGGTGGAGGGGACAAACGTGCCTGGGCTAGTGGATGCTTTGTCCGATGTCCCGGCCAATCTGCTGGAGGAGGGCGGTGGACAACCCTGGGTCTTTGGCGGAGTCCCGGCTGGTGTAGTCGGCCAGGGCGTACACCCGTGCCAGGGACAGGTCCGCCCAGCGTTCGCGGGGAAGCAGGGAACGGCCGGCGACGGCGATGATGGGCCGGGTGCCGGACCGGCGGGCCACGGCAGCCGGGAGCTTCCCGGCGAGGGTCTGCAAGTCGATGCTGCCTTCGCCCGTGATGACCAGGTCGCAGTTGTCCCTGCGGCCATCGAAGTCCAGCAGGTCCAGGAAGAAGTCCGCTCCCGATACCTGCCGCGCGCCCAGCAGCAGGCAGGCGAAGCCCAATCCGCCGGCGCTGCCCGCTCCCTCGTGTCCGGCCAGTTCGCGGGCGGAAGCAAATCCCGCGCCTTCCATCCTTGCCACGAAGTGCACCAGCCCGGCGTCCAGGCTGGCCACATCGGCCGGCACCGCCCCCTTTTGGGGCCCGAAGACGGCAGCAGCGCCGGCAGGACCGCATAGCGGATTGGAGACATCGCTGGCAACGATCAGTTCAGCCGCCACCAGGCCTGGAAGGGGGGAGCCTTGGACGGAGCGGATCCGGAAGAGGCTGCGCCCTGTCCCTTCAAGGCGGTGGCCATCGGTGTCGGTGAAGGTGTAGCCCAGGGCGGACAGCATCCCCGTGCCCCCGTCTGTGCTGGCACTGCCGCCCAGCGCCAGCACGATTCGTGCCGGGGCAAGGCTGAGGGCGAAGCGGATGGCTTCGCCGAATCCGCGGCTGGAGGAGTTGAGCGGGTCAAGGGTGCCGTGGGGCAGGAGCGAGATCCCGCAGGTGTTGGCCACTTCCACGACGGCGGTGACTCCGTCGAAGGCGATGGATGCCTGCACCTGCTGCCCCGTCGGCCCGGTGACCTGGCAGGTGTGCCGCGCGAACCCTGCCGAGACGGCGGCGTCCACGCTGCCGTCTCCACCGTCGGCCAGGGGGAGCAGGTCGCACTGGATGGTTCGGTGGGCCCCGGCGACGGACCGGAGTCCGGCCGCCAGGGCGTGTGCCACCTCATGGGCGGTCAGGCTGCCCTTGAATTTGTCGGGCGCGATGAGGGCGCGGAGGGAGGGGGTGGAAGTGGACATGTCAGACGGTCTCGGAGTAGGCGGGGCGGCGGTCGGCAGGGAGGGGATGCCCGACGCCGGCCGAATCCTTCCCTGGGGCAGGCACCTGGTGGAGGTCGTCGTCGTTGGGGCCGGCCCCGGCATGCAGTTCCTGAGCCTGAGCCTGAGCCTGAGTCTGCGCGGGCACAGGTTCCACGGTTTCGCCCGCAAAGACGCGGCGGACACGGTCGGCGTCGAGCGTGCGGTCCCACCAGGCGATGAACAGGGTGGCCACCGCGTTGCCGGTGAAGTTGACCAGGGCACGGCACTCCGACATGAACTTGTCGATGCCGAAGATGAGCATGATGCCGGCCGCCGGGATGGTACCGATGGTGGCCAGTGTGGCGGTCAGGGCAATGAAGCCGCCGCCCGCCACGCCGGCTGCGCCCTTGGAGGTCAGCAGCATGACGGCGAGCAGGCCCAGCTGCTGTCCGATGGTCAGGCTGGTGTTGGTGGCCTGGGCGATATAGAGGGCCGCGAGGGACAGGTAGATGGCGGCGCCGTCCAGGTTGAAGCTGTAGCCCGTGGGGACTACGAGGCCCACCGTTTCCTTCTTGACGCCGGCGTGCTCGAGCTTGCGCATCAGCCCCGGCAGGGCAGGCTCGGCAGTGGAGGTGCCTAGGATGAGCAGGTATTCCTCCTTGAGGTGCCGGATCATGCTGAAGATGTTCAGTTTCAGGAAGGCCATGACCGAGCCGAGGACCACCACCACGAAGAGGATGGAAGTGGCGTAGAAGAGCGCGATCAGGCCGCCCATGCTGGTCAGGGATGAGACGCCGTACTTACCCACCGCGAAGGCCATGGCACCGAATGCGCCAAGTGGCGCCGCTTTCATGATGAAGCTGAGGATCTTGAACATCACAGCGGTGAGGCGCTGGACGCCGTCAAGGACCGGGGCGCCCACCTTGCCCATGGCGTTCAGGGCGATCCCGAAGACAACCGCAATGAAGATGATCTGCAGAATGTCGCCCACGACGAAGGGCTGGACGACGCTGGTGGGGATGATGTTGGTAATGAACTGCCACCATTCCTGGTGCGCGCCGGCGTCGATCAGCTTGGCGGCCGAGTCGGAAGTCTTGATGGCGCCGGGGTCGGCGTTCACGCCTTCGCCGAGCCGGAAGATATTGATGGCCACCAGTCCGAATGCCAGGGCGCAGATGGTGCCGACCTGGAAATACGTGAGCGCCTTCAGCCCGGTCATGCCCACCTTCTTCAGGTCGGCGACGCTGGCGATGCCGCCCACGATCGTGAGGAAGACGATGGGTCCGATCAGCATCTTCATTGCGTTGACGAACGTGATGCCGATCGGTTCCATGGCAATACCGGTTGCCGGGGCAAGCCAGCCCACCAGGATGCCGATGACGATCGCTGTCAGTACCCAAAAGTACAGTTGCCGGTACCACCGGGTTTTCGGGGCCGCTGTTGCAGCTGCGGCGGTGCTGTTGTGGTCCATGATTCCTACCTCATTGTTGGAATGTCGCTGGAGGATGTTCTGGGGAAGAGATTGCTGCGGGGCGGGCGGCAGCGCTGCTTCACCGCCCGCCCCGGGCGTGGCACCGGCGACCGAATGGCGGCGCCGGAGGTTACTGCTTGCCTAGACAGCTGCCGGAGTGAGCGTCAGGGCCTTGATGATGGCTTCGGTGACGTCCTCGGTGTTTGCAGTGCCGCCCACGTCGCGCGTCAGGTGGCCCGCGCCGGTGGCCGCTTCGATGGCGGCTTCAACGCGGCGTGCTTCCCCGTGCAGGCCGAAGTGGTCCAGCATCAGGGCGGCGCTGGCGATGGCGCCGATCGGGTTGCTGATGCCCTGGCCGGCGATGTCCGGAGCGGAGCCGTGGACGGGTTCGAACATGGACGGGAAGCGGCGCTCCGGGTTCAGGTTGGCGCTGGCTGCCAGGCCCAGGCTGCCCGCCAGTGCGGAGCCGAGGTCGGAGAGGATGTCGGCGTTCAGGTTGGAGGCCACCACCACGGACAGGTCCTCGGGCTTGAGGATGAACTTGGCGCTCATGGCGTCCACCAGGACGCTTTCGGTCTGGACGTCCGGGTAGTCAAGGGCCACGCGGTTGAAGACCTCGTCCCACAGGACCATGCCGTACTGCTGGGCGTTGGACTTGGTGACGGAGGAAACCTTCTTCACGGTGCGGGTCCGGGCCAGGTCGAACGCGAAGCGCACGATGCGCTCGCAGCCCTTTTCGGTGAACAGTGCGGTTTGCAGCGCCACCTCGTTGCCGGGGCCGCGGCCGCTGAGGTTACGGCCGCCCAGGCCGGCATATTCACCCTCGCTGTTTTCGCGTACCACAACCCAGTCGAGTTCGGTGTTGTCTGCCTTGCGCAGCGGGGACTGCACGCCGGGGAGGAACTTAACGGGGCGGATGTTGGCCCACTGGTCGAAGTTCTGGGTGATGTTCAGGCGCAGCCCCCAGAGGCTGATGTGGTCCGGGACGTTTTCCCAGCCGACGGCGCCGAAGTAGATGGCGTCAAAGTCCTTCAGGGCTTCCAGGCCCTTGGGGTCCATCATCTGTCCGGTCCTGGCGTAGTACTCCGAGCCCCAGGGAAACTCGGTCCAATCGAAAGCGAACCTGCCGTTGGAGTTTTCGGCCAGCGCATCCAGGACGCGGCGGCCAGCGGCGACCACTTCCTTGCCTACGCCGTCCGCGGGGATCGAAGCGATGTTGAATGTCTGGTTGGCGCCCATGTGGCTACCTCCTCGTTGAGTGTGGGCAGTGTGTCCTGTTGCCGGGATCACGCTGCTTTTCTTCCTCCTCAAGTAGACGCGGCCCGCTCCATCAGCGTCCAAGACCAAGATTCGATCCAGCTGATAGGAACCGCCTATCGATCCAGTGATCAATGCTCCGATAACGCCCTTTTGAGCCCTAAACTGCGCTGCCGGAGCCGCCGATGGGTTGTGCCGCGGCTACTCCGCGTGCTGCCTGGCGACTTCCAGAAAGGCGGACGCCGCAGGGGTGAGGTCGTCCTTGCGGCTCAGGATGGCTACTTCCAGGTGCGAGACCGGTTCGATCAGGAGCGTCCGCAGGCCGGCCTTGTGCGCGGTGGGTGCCCACGAGGAAGGCATCACCGCATGCCCCACGCCGGCGAGAACGAGGGGGAGGATGGATGTGCGGTGGGCCACCTCCACCACAATCTCGGCTTCGATGCCCTGGGCCAGCGCATCGTCCACGAGCCAGCGCATCAGGGAACCGCGCTGGCTGGCGATGATGCGCTGGCCGCCAAGGTCCTCCCGCACAATCGAGTCACCGGAACCAAAAGTGTCCGCCTGCGGGTTAACGATGAGGATCAGGGGCTGCCGCTCCAGCGCCAATACTTCGACGCCGGGAACGCGGATGGCGGTGGGGGAACCGGCCAGTCCTATTTCCGTGCTGCCGCTGCGCACGGATTCCACCACTTCCTCCGGCGTGAACGCGGCCCCAACGTTCAGCCGGACCGACGGGTAGGTCTGGGTGAAGGCGGCAATCATTGAGGTAAGTGGTTCAATTCCCGGTGAGGGCATGGTGATGATGTCCAGCTGCCCGCTTCGGATGCCGCGAAGAGCCTGCACCGCGGACTGTGCCGCGGCCAGGTCCCGCATTACCAGACGCGCTGGACCCACCAACTCCCTGCCGGCGTCGCTGAGGACAGCCCGGCGGCCGATCCTGTGGAACAGGGGCACGCCCAGCTCCTTCTCCAGTCCGGCGATGGTCTGCGACAGGGACGGCTGGGCGATCAGCAGGTGCTCTGCCGCGCGGTTGAATCCACCGTGGTCTACCACCGCCAGGAAGTACTTCAGTTTCCGGGTGTCCAAAGCGGCTCCTCTCCGGCAGACCGATGCTGGGGTGCGCCTGAAGCCTACCCACGCCTGCCCCATTCTGCGAATCCCCCTTTCCCCCTTGTTTCGCCAACTTTGCCCACTATGGCGGCCAGCGGTCGTATTCTTAGAGCAAGGTTTTGCAGTGGGCCCGGTGCGCTGATAGCAGGGCTGGAGCATGGCCGCTGAACCCACGGGGCAGGTTGGCTGGGGACCGCTTCCAGTTACCCCGGAGCCGGTTTTCGACAGCAAGGACGTCGAAGACTACCTCCGGGACGTCACCCGCGACTTCATGGCGGGTATCAAAGGTGAGCGCCGCAGCATCAGCTGGGCGGCCACCCTCTTCCGCCTGGGCACGGCGCGGACCATCGCAGCCAGTACGGAGCAGGCACGCGAAGCGGACCGGGAGCAATGCTCGTTCGCTGACGGACCGGTCATGGAAGCCATGCGCACCGCAGAATTCGTCCTGGTGTCGGACCTGAGCCGGGACCGCCGCTGGCCGGGGTATTCCAGCGCTGCCGCGGCCCATGGGGTGCAGTCCCTGCTCTCCGTCCCCATCCTCACCGAAGGCGGGACCAGTGCCGCCATCAATCTTTACGCGCCTTTCCCGCACGCCTTCACCAGCGATGACCTGGTGCGCAGCCAAAGCTATGCCCGTGAGGTGGCGCGGGCCATGCATGTTGTGGTCCGGGTGGCCGAACGCGCGGAAACGACGGCGGGTCTCGCCGTCGTCCAAAGCTCCCTGGTCCTGGTGGACCTCGCCGTGCGCAGCCTGATGAACGAATACGGACTCACCCGGGAGGGTGCGCTGCGGTTCCTGCAGACGCAGGCGCTGCACCACGAGCTGGATCTCCGGGACGTGGCATTGAACGTTGTGGCCCCCGCAGGGATGGACCTCGGGGTTGGGCAGCCGTCGGGGCTGCGGCAGGAAACGTACGACGGCGTGGCGGAGCTCCCGCGGCCGTCGCCGGCGGGGCGGGACTTTCCAACCGGAAGGTCGGCCCGCAAGGACGCTGCGGCGGGGACGGAACCCCCGCCTGCTGCGGAAGGGAGGACAGCATGACCATCGGGAAACAGGAACTGCGCTCCATCACGGAAGGACCGGGCAGGCACCCCTGGCACCGGTTCGTCGCCCTGGGGGACTCTTACACCGAAGGGATCGGCGATCCCGAGCCGCACAGCCTGGGCGGCCTCCGGGGCTGGGCTGACCGCGTGGCGGAGGAACTGGCGGACAGCCAGCCGGACTTCGCCTATGCCAACCTGGCCATCCGCGGCATGCTGCTGCGGCAAATCCTCGACGGGCAGCTGGCACCGGCCCTGGCGCTGAAACCCGACCTGATTGCCATGTCCGGCGGTGGCAACGACATCGTGTTCCGCCACGGCGACCCGGACAAGCTGGCGGAAAAGATCGACGAGGCCGTGGGCATCCTGGCTGACACGGGCGCCACCATCCTGCTGTATGCAGGTCCCGATTGGGGGAACACGCCGGTCTTCGGCAAGATCCGCGGCCGCGTGGCGGTCTACAACGAACACCTCCACAGGATCGGGGCCCGGCACCACGCCATCATGGTTGACCTTTGGTGCCTGCCGGAGCTGCAGCATGCTCTGATGTGGGACCCGGACCGGCTGCACCTGTCCCCGCTGGGCCACCATTCCGTAGCGGTGGCCACCCTCAACGCCCTGGGCGTACCGCATACGCTCAGGCCGCTGCAGCCGCGGCCGCTTCCCGCGCACGGCTGGACGCAGGCCCGGGCCGAAGACCTGGTCTGGGCCAAGCAGTACTTTGTGCCGTGGGTGCTGAAGCGGATGCGGCCCCACCAGGTCAGCGGGTTGGCGGCCAAGCGGCCGCAGCCTGTCCCGGTGTTCGGCCTTGGCCGTCCCGGTCCCTTCCCGTCCGGACATCCCGCGGCCAGGACCTCCGGACCGGGTTATGACGGACAGCCTGGAGTGGACCCCGGGGTGGAAACCGGCAGGGTGGCTTAGCGCTTCCTGGGGGAGCGCTTGGCCGCGGCCTTCATCGCGGCCTTCGCTGCCGGAGGCAGTACGCCCTGCTCGGTTTCGGGTTCGGCCACCGTTCCGCGCGCCTTCGCGACGGCCTTCATGCCGTGGTAGATCACCAGGGCGGCAGCAGAACCCAGGGCGATGCCGGTGAACTTCAGGTCGCCAATGGTCCAGGTGTAGTCCGCGATGCCGATGATCAGGGCCACTGCGGCAGTGGTCAGGTTGACCGGGTTGGAGAAGTTCACCTTGTTCTGGACCCAGATCTTCACGCCCAGGATGCCGATCATGCCGTACAGCATCGTGGCGGCGCCGCCCAGCACGCCTGCCGGGACGGTGGCGATCAGTTCGCCGAACTTCGGCGAGAAGCTGAGCAGGATGGCGAACATGCCCGCCACCCAGTAGGCCGCCGTCGAATACACCTTGGTGGCCGCCATGACGCCGATGTTCTCCGCGTACGTGGTGGTGCCCGATCCGCCGCCCAGGCCGGCCAGCACGGTGGCAGCACCGTCTGCCATCAGCGCGCGTCCGGAGACGCCGTCGAGGTTCTGTCCTGTCATGGCGGCAACGGACTTCACGTGGCCGATGTTCTCTGCCACCAGCACCAGGACCACCGGGACGAACAGGCCCAGGACGCCGATGTGGAACTCGGGGGTCTGGAAATGCGGCAGCCCAACCCAGGCTGCGGCGTCCATCTTGTCGTACTTCACCTCGCCGCGGAGCATGGCCACCAGGTAGCCCACCACAACGCCAACCAGGATGCTGAGCCGGCCCAGGATTCCGCGGAACAGGACGCTGACCAGGATGATGGTGACCAGTGTGATGAGGGCCGTAATCGGGGCGGCGTCGAAGTTCTGCTTGGCGGCGGGGGCAAGGTTCAGGCCGATCAGTGCCACGATGGCACCCGTGACGATGGGCGGCATCAACCGGTTGATCCAGCCGGCGCCGAACTTCTGCACCACGGCCCCCACCAGGGCCAGGGTGGCGCCGGCAAGCACCACGCCGCCCAGGGCGCCGGGGATGCCGAACTGCGCCTGCGAGGCGGTGATGGGTGCAATGAAGGCAAAGCTTGAACCCAGGTAGCTGGGCACCCGGCCCTTGGTGACCACCAGGAACAGCAGCGTGCCGATCCCCGAAAAGAACAGCGTGGTGGCGGGCGGCATCCCGGTGATGATGGGAACCAGGAAGGTGGCGCCGAACATGGCCACCACGTGCTGCATGCCCACGCCGATGGTCAGGGGCCACGCCAGCCGCTCATCCGGGGCCACCACCTGGCCGGGCTTGATGGTTTTGCCGGTGCCGTGCAGCTTCCATTTGATTCCGAGCATGCTCATGGGAAGGAATGCCTTTCAGGGGGTGCCGCGAGGGGGCGAAGATCAACTCGCTCCAGAATACCGCCAAGTGTTTGTGCGGGCCCGCTGTGGCCAAGGTCACCCGGCGTCACGGGAAGAGGAGGAAAGCAGTTGAAGTTGCAACTATGGAAAGCATCAGAGGCCACCCCGGCAGGCGGGCGGCGCAGCGAAAGGTAAGCCAATGACCATTGCCCACGAAGAAGCGGTTATCGATTCGGCAGCCGTGGACGCCATCTTTGCCCAGGCCCGCACCGCCAACTCCTTCACCGGCGAGGTGACCGAGGAGCAGGCCCAGGCCATCTACGAGCTCACCAAGTTCGGCCCCACCGCGTTCAACTCCCAGCCGCTGCGCGTCACCTATGTCCGCTCGCCCGAGGCCCGCGCCACCCTGGTGGATGCCCTGTCCCGCGGCAACCAGGCCAAGACGGCTTCCGCCCCGCTGGTGGCCATCCTCAGCTACGACACCGACTGGGCCGGCAAGTGGGCCGACTTCCTCCCCGGCTACAACGCCCCCAAGGCCATGTACGACGCCGACCCGCAGCTCGCAGCAGCCACGGGCAACAACAATGCCCACCTGCAGGCCGGCTACTTCATCCTGGCCGTCCGTTCGCTCGGTTTCGCCGCCGGCCCCATGACCGGCGCTGACTTCAACGCCATCGACGCCGCCTTCTTCCCGGCCGGCGACCAGAAGAGCTTCCTGGTGGTCAACATCGGCCAGCCGGGCGAGGACGCCTGGGGCGAGGCAAAGCCCAAATTCTCCTACGACGAGGCTGTCCGCACCGTCTGACGCCCCATCACTTCCTGCGTCTTTTCTCCAAACGCCCCATCACCTGGTGATGGGGCGTTTGGGTTTTTTGGGCGGGATGTGATGGGGCGTTTAGAGGCGTGGAGGTGGGCCGGTGGGAGACTGGGCATATGCCGATGCGGAACCTCATCTTTGTGGCCTTCGTGGAACCGGTGGCGGACGGCCAGGTTTTTCTGCGGACGGAGTGGCCGCTGCACGTCACCCTGGTGAGGTTCGACGCCGCGGCCACGGACGGTGCCGACGTCGCCCAAAGCATCGCCGCGCTTGCAGATGGGCCGGCCAACGCAGCGCTTGGCGCGGAGCTGACCGTGGGGGAGGACGCCGCCTTTGGCCGCAACGGGTCCGTGCCCGTCAACCTGGTGGAACCGCACCCCGCCCTGCAGGAGCTGCATGAGCGGCTGGTGCAGGTGGTGGTGGACGCGGGCGGCAGGATCCTCACGCCGCGCCACACGTTGTCCGGCTACCGGCCGCACGTCTCCCACCAGGCCATCCCAGGCCCGGACGCCAAGCGCCTCCACCGGGGCGACGCCGTCGTGCTTGACCGCGTGGCTTTGGTGGACATGGCGCCCGGCGGCGACCACGCCATCAGGCGCATCCTCCGGTTGTGGAGCCAGGAACCTTCGCAGTACTAGGCGATGACGCTGTCCACCAGCGCCTTGGCCTCCGCCTGCACCTGCTTCAGGTGTTCCTCGCCCTTGAAGGACTCGGCGTAGATCTTGTACACGTCCTCCGTGCCGGACGGGCGGGCCGCGAACCAGGCGTTTTCGGTGACCACCTTCAGGCCGCCGATGGGCGCGCCGTTCCCTGGCGCCTCGGTGAGCTTGGCGGTGATCGTCTCGCCCGCCAGTTCCGTGGCGGTAACGTCCGACGGCGACAGCTTGCCGAGTGCAGCCTTCTGCTCGCGGGTGGCGGCGGCGTCGATCCGGGCGTAGACGGGGGCGCCGAACTGGTCCGTCAGCCCCTTGTACAGCTGGGACGGGGAGCTGCCGGTGACCGCGGTGATCTCCGAGGCCAGCAGTGCCAGCAGGATGCCGTCCTTGTCCGTGGTCCAGACGCTGCCGTCCAGCTTGTTGAAGGAGGCACCGGCGGATTCCTCGCCACCGAACGCCCCTTCACCCGAGAGCAGGCCGGGAACGAACCACTTGAAGCCAACGGGCACCTCAACGAGCTTGCGGCCCAGGCTCTCGGCCACGCGGTCGATGATGGAGGAGGACACCAGCGTCTTGCCGATCACCGAGGCGGGGTTCCAGCCGCTGCGGTTGCGGTAGAGGTAGTCGATGGCGACGGCCAGGTAGTGGTTGGGGTTCATCAGCCCGCCGTCCGGGGTGACGATGCCATGGCGGTCGGCGTCGGCGTCGTTGCCCGTGGCCACGTCGAATGCAGGCTGGCCGGAGGCGGCGGCGTCGGACATCCGCTGGATCAGCGACGCCATGGCCGACGGGGAGGAGCAGTCCATGCGGATCTTCTCGTCCCAGTCCAGGGTCATGAAGGCCCACTGCGGGTCCACCGTGGGGTTCACCACGGTCAGGTCCAGGTGGTGGCGCTCGCCGATCTCGCCCCAGTAGTCCACGGACGCGCCGCCCATGGGATCGGCACCGATCCGGACCCCGGCATTGCGGATGGCGTCCAGGTTCAGGACGGACGGAAGGTCGTCCACGTAGCTGCTCAGGAAGTCGAACTTGCCGGTGGTGTCTGCGGCCTGGGCGTCCGCCAGCGGGATCCGCTTCACGCCGCGCAGCCCGTTCTCCAGCAGCTCGTTGGCGCGGTTGGCGATCCAGCCGGTGGCATCCGAGTCCGCCGGGCCGCCGTGCGGGGGGTTGTACTTGAAGCCGCCGTCGCCGGGCGGGTTGTGGCTGGGGGTCACCACGATGCCGTCGGCCTGCGGGGCGCCCGGTGCGGCTTTCCGGTTGTAGGTCAAGATGGCGTGGCTCAGCGCCGGGGTGGGGGTGTAGCCGTGCCTGGCGTCGACGAGGACCTGGACGCCGTTCGCGGCGAGCACCTCCAGCGCGGAGTTCTGCGCGGGCTCGCTCAGTGCGTGGGTGTCCTTGGCCAGGAACAGCGGGCCGGTGACGCCCTGCGCAGCCCGGTATTCCACGATTGCCTGCGTGATGGCAACGATGTGCTGTTCATTGAACGAGGCCTTGAGGCTGGAGCCCCGGTGCCCGGAGGTGCCAAAGACGACGCGCTGGCCGGGATCACCCAGGTCCGGCGCAACGTCGTAATACGCGTCAAGAAGCGCAGTGATGTCAACAAGGTCCTGGGGTTGGGCAACTGTACCCGCGCGGCTAGCCATGGCTCCAGCATGCCAGAACCTGGCAGGAGTCCAAGCGACCCGCCCATAATCCGGACCCTGTGACGCGCAATGTGCTCATCAAACCAAGTAGTCCACCTGAGTACCCGGCCCGGAAAGTACCTATATACCGGCCCTTTGACGCCCTGCTACCTTTCAAAAAATTCCAGGAAACAAGGGAAAGGAACGGACGACGGCGGGCCGCCGCCGGAGTCCTGTCCGGCTAGGAAACGGGGACGTCCAATGGGGGCAGGAGACGGGGCAGCGGAGCAGTCCAGGCTGGCTGCCGAGCGCGTTGCGAGGCTGAAGCGCCAACTCGACCAGGCCGAACGTTCCACGAAGGCGTGGGACGCCGGCGCCGCAGGGGAGCGGGTGGTGGCCGACAAGCTCAGCGAACTGGTCCCGCGCGGCTGGTACGTCCTCCACGATGTCCACTGGCCCGGCCGGCCCAAAGCGAACCTTGACCACGTCCTGGTGGGCCCCGGCGGCGTGGTGGTGATCGACTCGAAGAACTGGACCGGTGAGGTGCGGGTGGCTTCCGGGGTGCTGTGGCAGGGCCGCTTTGCGCGGACCCAGGCAGTGGAAGGGGCCCTGGCCCAGTGTGCTGCCGTGGCCTCGGTGCTGACTCCGCCGCACCGCCGCCTGGTGCGTCCACTCATCTGCATGTCCGCGCAGCCCGACCTTTTCGGGGTGACTGAATCCGACGTTGCCGTGGCCGGTTCCCAGCGGGTGGTGGGAGCCATCGAAGCGCTGCCGGCCGTGCTCGACCAGCAAACAGTGGTGGGGCTGTACGCGCACCTGGGCCAGCAGCTCACCCATGAACAGGAACCAGGCATCACCGCTTTTCGCAGCGTGCGGCCGGGAACCGTGGTGCGCCCGGCGGGAGCATTGCCCCCGGCCGGCCCCGCAGCAACTCCCCGCGGGAAGCCCGGCTCCCCGGACGAAACGGGCCGCAGCCAAAGTGCATCCCGGCACCCCGCAGGGCGGGCCCTCCCCCCGCGCGGAACGAAGGCAGGACCACCCACAGGGCACAGGGCGGGAGCGCCGGCCGGAACGCGGACCGGGGCGTCGGCGGGATCGGCGCGCCGCGGCAGGAACGGCAAAGCGCAGCAGCATGGCGGCACCAGTGGAGGGAAGCTTGCCCTGCTGGCGGCCTTCGTCATTTTTGCCGTCTATATCCTGCCCTACTTGGGCCGCTAGCCTCCGGCGCATCTCCTGGCAGCAGCCGGTCTTTGGCGGCCGCGCGGACTGCTCCGGTCATCCGGTTGAGCCGTTCCGAGTCCAGGGTCCAGGCCTGCCAGTACAGGGCCACGTCCTGGTGGGGGCCGTCCTCGAGCCGCACCAGGGCGCCGGACTCCAGCTCGTCCGTGAGCTGGAGCTCCGGAATCATCCCCCAGCCCAAACCGGCTTTGACTGCCGCGAGGAATCCCTGGGACGAAGGGACGGTGTGCGTTGGAGGAAGCTGCCGCAGGCTCCTGGCCGTGAGCAGCTGCTCCTGCAGGTTGTCTTTCGTGTTGAATTTCAGCACCGGCATTGCCGCCCAATCCACGCCGCCGGACACGGAAAACCGCCGGCGCAGCCCGGGGGTGGCCACCGGAACGTACCGCATGGAGCCCAGCAGTTCCACCCTGCACCCGCTCACCGGGGCAGGGTCCGACGTCACCGCTCCCATGACCTCGCCTTCGCGGAGCAGCTGGCTGCTGTAGCCCTGGTCCTCAACGTGGAGATCGAGGGCTGAGTCCTCCCACGCGGCGGCCTGATGCAGGACGGGGACGAACCACGTGGCCAGTGAGTCCGCGTTGACGGCCACCGGCAGCTGGGCCCGGGCCGGCGACCCTGCGCCCAGTGCCGCCGCCGTCTCCGCTTCCAGCACCTGCACCTGGCGGGCCATCCGCAGCAGCAGCGCGCCGGCGTCGGTGGCCGTGCAGGGCAGCCTTCGGCGGACCAGGACCTGGCCTACCGACGCTTCCAGTGCCTTGATCCGCTGGCTCACGGCGGATGGCGTGATCCGGAGCAGATCGGCCGCTGCCTCGAACGTTCCTTCGTCGATGACAGCCACCAGGGCCTTCAGGTGCTCAAGATTCATGAAGACATCCTAATGAATACCAAGAATCATTAATTTGCCTATATGTTATGCGGATCCTACCGTCAGTAGGTATGTGGACTGCTGGAATAACGGGAATGCTCACCGGGATCGCGCTGATCGTGGCGATCGGCGCCCAGAACGCCTTCGTGCTGCGCCAGGGCATCCGGCGCGAGCACATCGGGGCGGTAGTGGCCGTCTGCATGGCCGGCGACGCCTTGCTCATCGTCGGTGGCACGGCCGGCATCGGGGCGTTGGTCACCCGGTTCCCCGAGGCGCTGGAAGTCCTGCGCTGGGCCGGCGCCGCGTACCTGCTGTGGTTCGCCGCGCGGTCCTTCATGGCGGCGGTTAAACCCTCCACCCTGGCGGAGCAGGCGCCCAAGTCGAAGAACTCGGTGATCGCCACCACGGCCGCCCTGACCTTCCTGAACCCGCACGTCTACCTGGACACCGTGGTGCTGCTGGGCAGCCTCGCCAACCAGCAGGGAGCCGATCTGCGCTGGGTCTTTGCCGCAGGCGCAGTCACCGGAAGCGTGCTGTGGTTCTCCGCCCTGGGGTATGGGGCACGCGCGCTGGCTGGAGTGCTCGGCAGCCCGCGAACGTGGCGCTGGATTGATGCTGCCATCGGTGTGCTGATGCTGGCCCTGGCCATCCGCCTGGTCCTGCACTGAAGTAGGCTGGAGCCGAGATCCGCAGGGGAGAAACCATGAGTAACCAGCAATCCCAGGGGCCTGACTACCAGCGTGACGGTTCGCCGTGGCCCAGCTACCGGCCGCCGGCCGAGTACGGACGGGGACAGTACGGGCAGGGACAGTACGGCCAGCCCCAGTACAACCCGGGCTCCTACAACCAGGGCCAGTACGGCCAGCCGCAGTATCTCGGCCAGCCGTCCTACTATGGCCGGCCGGTGGAAGCGAAGACCCTGAGCATCGCAAGCATGGTCTGCGGCATCGCCTCGGTCATCACGGGTTGGCTGTTGCTTCCGCAGTTTGCCGCAATCATCACCGGCCACCTGGCCCTCCGGCGCGAACCCTCCGGCAGGGGGATGTCCATCACCGGCCTGGTGCTGGGCTACCTGTGCCTCCTGGGCTACGGCGCCCTTTGGCTGCTGCTCATCATCGGCCTGGCCATCGCCGGCACCGCCGGCTCCAATACAGGCACCTTCTAGCCCTGGCCGGCTGGGAAAGCAGCGGCGACGGCGGCCGGGCACCTGCGCCCGTGCCGCCGTCGTCCCTTCTGCCGCCGTCGTGCCTTACCCCTTGACTGCTGCGGTGGCGGGCACCTCTACCGGATACCCGGGGTAAATGGTCTCCGCCGGCGCGCGGTTGGTGGCCTTGGCCCAGGGGTAGTAGACGGCCAGGGTGGCAACGATTCCCACCAGCCAGGAAATGTCCGCGCCGCCCAGCAGCTTGGTGACGGGGCCCGTGTACAGCGCCTGCGCCAGGAACGGGACCTGGATGACGACGCCGATTCCATAGGAAACCAGGGCGGCCACGTTCCAGCGGCCGTAGCGGCCGTCCGGGTTGTAGAGGGCGGGGATGTCCAGCCGGTCCCGGGAGACCTTGTAGTAGTCCACCAGGTTGATCACGGACCAGGGCGTGAAGACCATGAGCAGCAGGAGGACGAAGTTCTTGAACAGGTTCAGGAAATCCTTGCTGGCGAACAGTGCGATGAGCACGCTGGCGCCGATTACCGCCACGATGAAGGCAATCCGCACGGCTTTGGAGACGGTATCCCTCCGGTTAACGGCGGTGCTGATGGTCACGCCGCACATGAAGGCGCCGTAGGCATTCAGGCAGTTAACCGTCAGCTTGCCGGTGACGATCATCAGGTAAATGAAGACGGCGATCTGCCCGCCGCCGGCGAGATCGCCCATGTAGCCCACCTGGTTCTTCAGGAAGTCCCCGCCCAGCTTGGCGGCGGAGAGTCCGCCGGCCAGGGCGCCGAGGGTCATGGCCCACTGCGCCCCGCCCACCGAGCCGGCGAAGGTGTACCAAAAGGTCTTCCGTTCCGAGGTGTCCGCGGGAAGGTAGCGGGAGTAGTCGGCTACGTATGGGCCGAAGGTGAGCTGCCAGCCGGCACCCATGGCAACGGCGGTGAGGAACGTGGGCCATTCAAAGCCCTTGACCATCATCACCTGGGTGATGTCGAACTTGGTGGCAACCGCCAGGGTCAGGTACAGGAAGCCTGCCAGACCCAGTACGGTGGCGATGCGGCCCAGCGCGTGGATGTACTTGTACCCCAGGATGGCCAGCAGGGCCGTTGCGGCACCGAAGACCAGGATTCCGACGGCGGGCGCGTCCACTCCCAGCATGAGGTTGATCGCCTGCCCCGAGAGGACGGTGCCTGTTGAGGCGAACCCGACGTACATGAGGATGACCAGCACCAGCGGAATCACGGCCCCGTAGACGCCGAACTGGGCTCGGCTGGAGATCATCTGCGGCAAGCCCAGCTTGGGACCCTGGGCTGAGTGGAGGGCCATGACCGCGCCGCCCAGCACATTTCCCACCAGCAGGCCCACTATTGCCCAGAAGGCGTCCGCGCCGAACACCACGGCCAGGGCGCCGTCCACGATGGCGGTGATCTGGGCATTGGCACCAAACCACAGGGTGAACTGGCCGCGCGGGTGGCCGTGCCGCTCGCCCGGTGGGATCATGTCGATCGATCGTGCCTCAACGGCGGTACTGCCTCCGGCCATGGCCTAACTCCTCAGTGATGGAAACGTAGGGTCCATCACACCGGGTTTGGCGGCCGGCCAACACCCGCAACCGGGTCCTGCTGTCCGGGAAACCAGACGCCTCCGCGTGTCGCGCGGCCTGGCTAGCGGAGCAGCTCCACGTCCGAGACAAGCTCGATGTGCGCCAGCATGGCGTCCGCGGCCGCCTCCGCATCCTGGGCCCGGACGGCATCCGCGATTTTCCGATGCGACGCCAGGGACTGTTCGGGCCGGCCGGGCTGCCCCAGCGACTCCATCCGCGTTTCCAGGATCATCTCGGCGATGAAGGCCATCAGCTGTGCCAGGACGGACGAGTGTGCTGCCGCGGTGATGGCCTGGTGGAACAGTTCGTCGCCGTGGGTGCCGCGGTCGCCGTCGTTGATTTCCCTGGCCATGACGTCCAGGGCATCGTCGATGGCGGCAAGGTCCTGGTCGGTCCGGCGTTCGGCGGCGAGGGCGGCAAGCTTCACTTCCAGGGTGCTGCGCGCCTCCACGATTTCGGGCAGCCGGCTTTGGTGCTCGCGCAGGCCCTTGATGACCGAGGCTACGCTGGGCCGCCGGGCCAGGACTGCGCCGGTGCCGTGCTGCACGTCGATGACGCCAAGCACTTCCAGGGCCACCAGCGCCTGCGCCAGCGTGGCGCGGGAAACCCCAAGCCGTTCGGCAAGGTCGCGCTCCGCCGGCAGGAGATCGCCCGGCCGGAGCTGGGCGGACTCGATGTAGGCGAGGATCTGCTCCACCAGCTGCTCGTACAGCCGGGGCCGCGTGACGCGTTCCAGGCCCAGCCGTGCTGTCTTCTCCACAAAGCCCTCCCTCGGGGTCGTAGGGACCAGAATACCTCCTTCGTCTATTGACAGATAGACTCACTGTCTAAGAGGCTAGTCCAGTGAGCCAGTAACTCACGTCACATTCTTTCTTTCCCCCAACGGAGGACCAACGATGTCCGCTCCTGTCTTATCGATCATCATCCTCGCGGCGATGTTCCTGCTCGCCACCGTCCTGCCCCTCAACATGGGCGCGCTCGCCTTCGTCGGCGCGTTCCTGCTCGGCGCCCTGGTGCTGGGCATGTCCACCAACGAGATCCTGGCCAACTTTCCCGGCGGCCTCTTCCTCACCATCGTCGGCGTCACCTACCTGTTCGCCATAGCGCAGAACAACGGGACCATCGACCTGTTGGTCCGCGGCGCAGTCCGCCTGGTGGGCAGCCGCGTTGCCCTCATCCCGTGGGTCATGTTCGCCATCACCGCCGTCATCACCGCCGTGGGCGCCCTGTCTCCCGCCGCCGTCGCCATCATTGCCCCCATCGCCCTGAGCTTCGCCGGCAAGTACAAGATCAGCCCGCTGCTCATGGGCATGATGGTGATCCACGGCGCGCAGGCGGGCGGCTTCTCGCCCATCGCCGTCTACGGTGTCACCGTCAACGGCATCCTGGCCAAGACGGACCTTGCCTTCAGCCCCACCGCGCTGTTCCTGTCCAGCTTCATCTTCAACCTGGTCATCGCACTGGTGCTCTTCGTGGTCCTCGGCGGCAGGAACCTCATGTCCTCCAAGGTGGGACAGTTCGTGGAGCAGGCAGCTGAGGCACGGATGGCCGTCAGCGTCGGCGCCAAAGCCGGCGCCGACGTCCCCTTCAAGGGCTTCGGCTCCGGCATGTACGGTCCCAGGGACCCCGCAGGCGACGGCGTCGCGGCCACCAAGGAGCGCAAAGAGCGGATTCCGCAGCTGGTCACCATTGCAGGCCTGATCGTGCTGGCCGTCGTGGCCCTTGGCTTCAAGATGGACGTCGGCTTCGTCTCCATCACCATCGCCATTGTGCTGGCCCTGGTGTCACCCGCAGCCCAGAAGGGGGCCATCAACAAGATCAGCTGGTCCACCGTGCTGCTGATCTGCGGCATGCTGACGTTCGTCGGAGTGCTGGAGGAAGCTGGAACCATCAAGTTCGTTTCCAGCGGCGTTGCCGGAATGGGAATGCCGCTCCTGGCCGCCCTCATCATCTGCTTCATCGGTGCCGTGGTATCCGCCTTTGCCTCCTCCACCGCCATCCTTGCAGCGCTCATCCCGCTCGCGGTTCCGTTCCTCTCCACCGGCGAGATCGGCGCCGTCGGCGTCATCTGCGCCCTCGCAGTGTCCGCCACCATCGTGGACGTCTCACCGTTCTCCACCAATGGCGCGCTGGTGCTGGCCAATGCCCCGGAAGGCGTGGACAAGGACCAGTTCTACAAGCGGATCCTCGGCTACAGCGGCATCGTGATCGTGGCCGGCCCCGTCCTGGCATGGCTGGCGCTGGTGGTGCCCGGCTGGCTCTAGCCGCCGCTGCCCCACACCGGCGGCCGTCCGCCACCCGTTCCAGAAAGGAAACCCAAACCATGAGCACCGAGAACCGCCAAGGCCCCCTGGCCGGGCACACCGTCGTCGACCTCAGCCGCGCACTGGCCGGGCCCCACGCAGGCATGATGCTGGCGGACCTCGGCGCCCGCGTCATCAAGGTGGAGAACCCCGGAACCGGTGACGACACCCGCGGCTGGGGGCCGCCCTTCGTCGGCCCCGAAGACGACCTCCAGTCCACCTACTTCATGTCCTGCAACCGCAACAAGGAGTCCATCAGCCTGGACCTGAAGAGCGGCGACGGGCAGGCGGTGCTCCGCGGCCTGCTGGAGCGGGCGGACGTGGTGATCGAAAACTTCCGGCCCGGGGTCATGGACCGGCTGGGCTTCTCCACCGCGGCGATGCATGAGATCAACCCGCGGCTGGTGATCTTGTCCATAACCGGCTTTGGCCACGACGGGCCCGAGTCCCAGCGCAGCGGCTACGACCAGATCCTGCAGGGCGAGGCCGGACTCATGTCCCTCACCGGGTCAGGGCCGGACGACCCCCAGCGCGTCGGCGTTCCAATTGCCGACCTGCTTTCCGGGATGAACGGCGCCTTCGGCGTGCTCGCGGCGCTGGTGGAGCGGACCCGGACCGGCCAGGGCAAGGTGGTACGCACGTCGCTGCTGGCATCGCTGATCGGCGTCCATGCCTTCCAGGGCACCAGGACCACCGTTGCAGGCGAAGTTCCCCAGGCCCAGGGCAACCACCACCCGTCCATCGCCCCCTACGGCCTGTTCAACTGCAAGGACGGCAGCGTACAGATCAGCGTCGGCAGCGAGAAGCTGTGGGCGTCCTTTGCTGCGGCCTTTGGCCTGGAGCCGGGTGCCCCCGGCTTTGCCAGCAATGTCGAAAGGGTGCGGAACCGTGCGGGGGTGATTGCCGCCGTCGAACGCGCCTTTGCCGGCTACGGTGCGGCGGAACTGCTGGCGAAACTGAACGACGCCGGGATCCCGGCAGGGAAGGTCCGCTCGCTGGACGAGGTGTACGCCTGGGAGCAGGTGGCATCCCAGGGGCTGGTGGTGGATGTGGACCACCCGCTGCTCGGAAAAGTGAGCCTGCCCGGCCCGCCGCTGCGGTTCTTCGCTCCCGGGGATGCGGCCGAAACCACCCCCACCCAGCACGATGCACCGCCGCTGCTGGACGAGGACGGGCCGGCAATCCGCGAGTGGCTGGGCCTGGCTTCTGCAACGGCGGGGGCCAAATAGCATGCCGACGAGGGAAAAGGTGCGGCACCTGAACGCAACCGAACTGCTGGACGCCGTGGTGGACCAGGGCTCGTTCGTCTCCTGGGACACCGAACCGGAACAGCCGGACGTCTCTGACGAGTACGCCCGCGACCTGGCAAAAGCGCGCGAACGCAGCGGCGCCGATGAGTCGGTGGTCACCGGCGCCGGCCTCATCCGCGGCCGCCGCGTTGCGCTGATCGTCAGCGAATTCTCCTTCCTGGCCGGCTCCATCGGCCATGCGGCGGCGCAACGGATCGTTGCCGCCGTTGAACGCGCCACCGCGGAGGGGCTGCCGCTGCTGGCCGGGCCTGCGTCCGGGGGAACCCGGATGCAGGAAGGGACGCTCGCGTTTTTGTCCATGGTGAAGATCACCGGCGCCGTCCGGGCGCACCGCCAGGCCGGGCTGCCGTACCTGGTCTACCTGCGGCACCCCACCACCGGTGGCGTCATGGCATCGTGGGGTTCCTTGGGCCACATCAATGTGGCGGAACCTGGGTCCCTGCTGGGCTTCCTGGGTCCCCGGGTGTACGAGGCGCTGTACGGCGAGGCGTTCCCGGAGAACGTGCAGGTGGCGGAGAACCTCTTCCACAAGGGACTGATCGACGGCGTGGTGGAACCCGGCGATCTTGCAGACCTGGTGGGCCGGGCACTGGACATCCTCTCTCCCGGGGGCCCGGTGGCTGCGCGCCCTGCCCCTCCCGAGACCCTCAACGTCCGGCCTTCAACAGTTGACGCCTGGACGTCCATCGGGATCTCCCGGCATCCCCGGCGGCCGGACCTGCGCCAGCTGCTGAGGGTCGGCGCCACCGACGCTCTCCCCCTGAACGGAACCGGACAGGGGGAGAAGGACCCCGGGTTGCTGCTGGCACTGGCGCGTTTTGGCACCCAGTCCTGCATCGTCCTGGGCCACGCCCGCCCGCTTCGGAAGGACGCCGCCGGGATGGGACCGGGTTCCTTGCGGGAGGCGCGCCGCGGCATGAAGCTGGCGGAGGAACTGCGGCTGCCGCTGCTCACCGTGATCGACACCGCCGGCGCTGCTTTGTCGCAGGAGGCGGAGGAGGGCGGACTTGCCGGCGAAATTGCGCGCTCGCTGCACGAACTGATCGGTCTGGAATCGCCGTCGGTGTCCGTGCTGCTTGGCCAGGGCGCCGGGGGAGGTGCGCTGGCACTGCTGCCCGCGGACAGGACCATCGCGGCCCAGCACAGCTGGCTTTCACCGCTTCCTCCGGAAGGTGCCAGCGCCATCGTGCACCGGACCACCGCGTTCGCCCCGGCCATGGCCCAGGCGCAGGGAGTGAACGTGGCCGCGCTGTACGCGAACGGCCTGGTGGACCACATTGTGGATGAGCGGGACGATGCTTCTCTGGAGCCGCGCGAATTCTGCACCCGGATGGCCCGGGCGATTGAGTTTGAGCTGGGCTCGGTGGCCGGCGTTCCCGTGCCGGAACTCGTGGCTGCCCGGGCGCGGAAGTTCGCATCCCTCGGCGGCAGCTGACGGTTGCCACTTGGCCGTGGGGGGCAGGCCCGGGAGGCGCCGGAGTATCGGTTCCGGCGCTTCCTACGGCTGGTCCGGCACGTAGAGGGCCATAATGACGCCCGTGGCGGTGTGTTCGGCTTCGAGGAGCCGCAGCGGCGTTTTTGTTGCCCCGGTGAAAAGCTGGTGACCGTTGCCCAGCACCAGGGGATGGATCATGAGCAGGTACTCGTCGATTTGATCTGCCGCCATAAGGCTGCGGATCAGCACTCCGCTGCCCATGATCACGAGGTTCCCGGGGAAGGTTTCCCGGAGCTCCTTCACAGCCGCCGGAACGTCCCCGCGAAGGAGCGTTGAGTTTGGCCACTCAAGCTTCAAGGCGGGGTCACCGGAAGCGACGTACTTGGGCGTGTTGTTCAGGGCGTCCTTGAATGGACCGCCCTGGGCGTTCCATGACGACAGGAGCTGCACGTAGGTGCGCCGTCCAAAGAGGAAGGCGTGGCCGGCGCCCATGCGCCCGCCCATCTTCTGGACTGTCGCCTGGTCGGCACGCGGAACGGCCCAGCCGCCGCCGGTGAATCCTCCCCGGGGATCTTCGTCCGGGCGCCCCGGTCCCTGCATGACGCCATCGAGCGTCACATGGTTCATCACCACGACCTTGCCCACTGCGGTCAGCCTTTCCGTGGCGGGAAGCGCCCGCGGCGGCGGGCGGCACCCGCTGCCAAGGGACTACCTCCTGGACTGGAGTCTGGTCCGGTGGGCGTTCCTGCGCAGCTGCAGGATGCGCGCTCCGCCTGCCACGGCCACCAAGACGCCGCCTGATACGGCAGCGATGAACAGTGCCATCCCCAGCGGGACGGACCCCTCAAAACCAAGGAACCGGACCAGGGCCTGGTCCTGGTTCTGCAGGATGAAGACGATCAGCAGGATCAGGAGCACCAAGGATGCCACGACACCTGCCCAGATGACTCCGGCGCGGGTGACCTTGCGTTCAGGGACTCCACGGCCCGTCGCCGCTGTCCCGGTGGCCGGTGTCCCCGTTGTTCCGACTGTTCCCCCTGCGTCCGGTGCGTAGGACGGCGCGCCGCCGTAGGTTGCGGCCCGGTCTCCCGATGGCTGCGCTGCGTTCGACGGCGTGGTGGCATCCGGTTCCTGCCGGCCTTCCGGCCCTGGCGTGTACTGTCCTGCGCTCATGTCCGTCCCCTTTTCCAAAATGCTAAGCATGCTTATTGTCTAACCATAGACGCCCCGGTTGACGCGGCACAACGACCGGTACCGCGTCCTGCGTTAGGAATTGCGTCATGACCGGCGCAATGACCTGCGCAGGAAAAGGGTGCGGGGGAGCTGTCGGCCAGGAGGGGCCCTCACGTGAGAACCCCTCCTTCCGGCAGTCTGGCCGGACCATTTTCGGTCCGGTCCGGTCAGCCCGGCCCCGGGTCTCACCGCCCGGGTCAGACCCTCTCCTTGCTCCGTTCGGCGGAGGGGGTGCGGGGCGCAGGCATCCTGCGCCAGTTGGGGAAGGCCCAGAACGTGAAGTCCGGTGCCTTGACCGGCTCCTCCGGAGTTTCCGCAGGGGCTTCCGTTTCGGCTTCAGGCCGGCGCTTGGTTTCTTTCCTGGCGCCCCACCCGAAGTCCTTGTTCGATGCGTAGCACATCACAGACCTCCTCATGGTGACTGCCCTTTAATCGTCCTCCTGATTGGCGGGGGAGTCGATATGCCAACGCAGTCCAGGGGCAACGAATGCACCAGAGGCCTCCGCTGCGGCAGGAGTAATGTCCGGGATTGTCAGGCGCCGTCAACCACGTCCTGTGCCTCCTGCGGGCGGTGGAACTCGCAGGGCCCCTGATGCCGGAGGGGAAGGAGGCAGGTCCGTCCCGTGGGCAGGTGGACCAGCGCGCACCGGCCGGTCATCGCCAGGTCTTCCCTGACGTTCGAGTTGCTCATGTCTGGACGTCCGTCGTCTGCCGTTATGGTGGCTTCGGTGCCTGGGGCAGGGTGTTCAACGTTCATGGTGGGGCAACTCCTCATCGGGCGGAGGGCGAATGGAGGGTGCTGAAAGGTGCTCCTTCAAGTGTGCGCCGCCAGGGTTACCAGCGGATTAAGCCGGTGTTAGGAGCAGGTCAACATCTGCCCTCCGGCGGAGCTTCCCGAAGTTTCCCTAGTAGCCCAGCTGGTGGGCCACCTGCAGGAGGAGGGCTTCGGAGCCCATGGGGCCAACAAGTTGGATTCCCATGGGAAGTCCACTGCCGGCGCTACCCGCGGTCCAGTGCACGGGAACGGTGATGGCCGGCAGGCCGCACACATTCACCATGGAGGACCACGGGGCGTATTCGCACTGCTTCCGGTAGTCGCCGTCGGCGTCCCCGGGCCACTGCGCCGACGGCCAGCGCTCCCCGCCATGCGCCGTGCCGGTGAACCATCCCACCGGCCGCGGCGTCTGCGCCAGGGCCGGCATCAGCATCAGGTCCCACTGCCCGTACTGCGCCACCGTGTCATGCTGGAACTGCCGCAGGAATGCCAGTGCCTCCGCGAGCTTGGCGGGGCTGCGCTGCTGTGCCCGACGGCGGAAGGTCCGCGTCAAGGGGGCCAGTAGAGCTTCACGCGTCGGACTGATCCTGGCTGCGCCCACCCCGGCGGTCCACGCCGTCGTGAAGGCATCCGGGTAACGGTTGTCGTAGCGGACGGATGCATCACCCAGGCTGTGGCCGGCGTGTTCCAGGAGGGCCTCACCGGCACGGAGCGCGTCCAGGGCGTCCTGTTCGGGCGTGAAGGGAAACGTGCCGGACCACGGGCTGTCCAGGGTGACGCCGATCCGCAGCCGCGGCGGCTCGTCTTGTTGCACTGCCCGGAGGTAGTGGTTTCCCGGGACCATGACGTCCATCATCAGCGCCGCGTCCTCCGTGCTCTGGGCAAGGGGACCGGGCACCACCAGCCGCGCGGGATCGCCGGCACTTTCCCCGGCTGCCACCAGCCCCCGGCCCGGCTTCAGGCCCACCAGGCCGCATGCTGCCGCGGGGATGCGGACTGACCCGCCGCCGTCGGTCCCCGGAGCGAAAGGCAGCAGCCCCGCTGCCACGGCCGCTGCACTGCCGCCGGACGAACCTCCCGAACTCCTGCTGGGTGCATGGGGATTGCGCGACGGCGGTGCGATGCGGTTTTCGCTGTAGGCCGTCAGTCCGAATTCAGGTACCTGTGTCTTGCCCAGCGAAACCACGCCGGCATCCTTGAAGAGGGACACCAGCGGAGCGTCGGCGGGGGCGGGTTTGTGGTCAAGGGCGGCACTGCCGTGCGTGGTCACCACCCCGGCCACGTCCGTCAGGTCCTTGAATGCAAGGGGCATGCCGTGCAGCACAGGCAGGTCATCGGCGTCGGCGCGGGCATGCAGGGCATCGGCCGCCTTGGCCTGGTCCATGGCCTGTTCCGCGGTCACGGTGATGAAGGCGCCGAGAAGGGCGTTCCGCTGCCCGGTCCGGGCCAGGAAATGGGCGGCGGCCTCCGCGGCGGACACTGCTCCACTCCGCAGGAGGTCCCGCAGGGCCAGTGCCGAAAGCTCATGGAGTTCAGTCACGGAACCGGGACTCCGTTTGCGCACCGGCAGGCCGTTCCGTGCGGGCGGCCGGAGCCGGGGGTGCGGGGAGGGCGGCGGGCTGTTGGGACATGAAAACCTCCTTGGGCTTCACCAGCCTAACCCGGGGCTTTTTGCATACCTGTTCACGGTGGAAGGGGGCGGAAGAGCTAGGCTTAAACCTGACTCTGATCCGCCAAGACAGGACTCCGATGAGTGACTTCGATACCGTCCCCGTGCATGACATTCCCGCTGACGCGGTGATCCTGGACGTCCGGGAGGACTACGAATGGGTCGCCGGCCACGCTGACGGCGCACTCCACATCCCCGTGGACCAGATCCCGGCCCGGCTGGGTGAGCTCGATCCGGACGAGGACCTCTATGTCATCTGCCGTACGGGCGGCCGCTCCTTCCGCGTTGCCCAATGGCTCACGGGGCAGGGATATTCCGCCATCAACGTCTCGGGCGGGATGGACCAGTGGCTGGAGGCCGGCAAACCATTGGTTTCGGACAACGGACTCAAGCCGTTGGTGCTTTAGTGGCCGGTACTTCCCGCACCTACACGTTCCTGGGTCCGGAAGGCACCTTCACCGAGGCTGCCCTCCTCCAGGTACCCGATGCCCTTGAGGCGGTGAGGATCCCGGCGTCGAACGTCAACTCCGCCCTTGGGAAGGTCCGTGAAGGTGCGGCCGACGCCGCCATGGTCCCCATCGAGAACTCCGTGGAGGGCGGTGTCACGGCCACGCTGGACGCCATCGCCACCGGCCAGGAACTGCGGATCATCCGCGAGGTCCTGATTCCCATCAGCTTTGTCCTGGTAACCCGTCCCGGGGCGCGGTTGGAAGATGTCCGGCGCGTTTCCACGCACGGCCACGCCTGGGCCCAGTGCAGGCTGTGGATGGACAAGAACATACCCGATGCGGAATACGTTCCCGGCTCCTCGACCGCCGCCGCGGCCGTGGGGTTGCTGGCGGCCGACTGCCACTACGACGCGGCCATCTGCGCGCCGCTGGTGGCCAGCGAACATGCCGGACTGTCCGTGCTGGCGGAGGATATCGGTGACAACCCGGGTGCGGTCACCCGCTTCATCCTGGTGAGCCTGCCAGGGGCCCTGCCGGCCCGGACCGGTGCGGACAAAACCACGGTGGTGGTGCCGCTTCCGGAGGACCGTCCCGGAGCCCTGATGGAGATCCTGGACCAGTTCGCCAGCCGCGGCGTCAACCTCAGCCGGATCGAGTCCCGGCCCACGGGACAGTACCTGGGACACTATTTCTTCAGCATTGATGCCGACGGCCACGCAGGCGAGGCGAGGGTGGCCGACGCGCTGGCGGGGCTGCACCGCATCAGCCCGGGGACGCGTTTCCTTGGCTCGTACGCCAGGGCAGACAAGCAGCAGACGCCGGTCCCGGCCTATGTCTCCGACGCGGCGTTCTCTGCGGCCCAATCATGGGTGGAATCCATACTCGATGCAGAATCCTTCGCAGGTGAAACCGGTTCCGCAGCTTCGCCCAGAGCGTAGGCAAATGGCTTGGGAACTACTTCCGCGGGCTGCGGACAATGCGTATGCTTGCTTGATCCACACGGGGTATGGCCCCTGACGAAGGGAGAGGGTCATGACCAGCAGCACTGAGAACGACGGCCAGGGGATGATCGTCAACCCCAAGCCGACCGCTGACAACCAGGACTGGGACGGGGATGACGCTGACCGCGCCGACCGCCTGCGCTTCGAGGAAGAGCAGGCCATGATCCGCGAGCAGTCTGAAGCCCACGCTGCCGCCAAGGCGGCCGCCGATGCAAAGAAGCAGGCCAGCGCCTGAGCCGCGCAGCACTCTTGCTTTTGTCACGTAACAGCGCTGTCAGCGCTCTTTTGTCAACGCACCTTTGCTAACGCACCGCCGTGGCACTGCTGCCATGGACGTCCCGCTTGACCCGGACCAGGAGTGACCGCGGCAGAACCTGGACGGTGAGCTGCGTGGCTTCACCCGAGGTGTCGCCGTCGAGCTGTGTGGGCATGGGTTCGGGGCACTTGATCACCACCCTGCCTGACCGGTAAACGGTCATGATGGGCAGCTTGCCGCTGTGCTTGAACATGATTTTCACGTACATCAGCAGCCACCCCAGCGCGCTGCGGGGGCTCATCACCACAACGTCGAGCATGCCGTCGTCGATCATGGCCTGCGGGATCAGGTCGATGCCGCCGGGGACCAGGCCGCAGTTGGCGAAAAGCACACTGCGGATATTCCTTACCTGCTCCGGGTTGCCGTCCAGCGCAATGGAAACCTTCTTTCGCCGGCCCGGCAGGTGGCGCACACCCGCCTCCGTGTACGCGAGCCAGCCCACCGCCTTCTTCAACCCGTCATTGGTGTCGGCCAGGACCTCGGCATCCATGCCTATCCCGGCGATCACCAGGAAGATGTGCTCGGAGTAGTGGCCGGTCCGGGAGTTCTCGATGGCCATCCGTGCGGTGTCGATGTAGCGCTGGCGGCCGAACAGTGCTGTCTGGACGTTGCCGTGGAGGTCGTTCACATCCAGGTCCACGTTCCGCGCCAGCAGGTTGCCGGTACCCAGTGGAATCAAACCCATGGCAATGTCCGTGTGCGCCAGGGCCTCGGCCACCACCCGGACGGTACCGTCGCCGCCGCCCGCAAGGACGACGTCGGGCTTGCCGGCCAGGACGGCCTGCATCTGGGAAAAGCCGGGGTCCTCCGCGGTCGTCTCGAAGAAGACAGGCTCCTCCCACCCGGCTGCCAGGCAGGCGCGCTGGATGATTTCCCTCGCTTCCCCGGCCCGCGCCTTGATTGGATTCAGGACCACGGCCACCCGCTGCTGCGCCAGCCCGGAGTCGTAAACTTCCCCCGCCACGGTGCTGCGCATATGCAGTGCTTTGAGGCGGCGCACCCCCCACCAGCTGGACGTGGCGAAGGCAAGCGCCACCGCAATCAGCAGGTAGAGAATCCAGTCGCTCATGGTGCTTCAACAGTAGCCGTGCGGGCGGCGCGTGGGGGCACGCACCCTGCCGCCCGCCGTCGTGCGCGGTATTGGATACCCTTGTGTGGTGATCGACGTAAAAGACCTCAGCGAAAACCCGGAGAAATACCGTGCCAGCCAGCGTGCCCGTGGCGCGGACGAATCAGTGGTGGACGCGATCATCTCCGCGGATTCCGCCCGCCGCGCTGCCCTGATCCGCTTTGAAAACCTCCGCGCCGAGCAGAACGTGTTCGGCAAGAAGGTGGCGCAGGCCAAGGGTGAAGAGAAGCAGGCGTTGCTGGCAGAGGTCAAGGAGCTCGCCAACTCGGTTAAGGCTGCGTCTGCCGAGGCCGATGCCGCGCAGACCAAGCAGGAAGAACTCCTGCGCACCATCCCCAACCTTATTGAGGACGGCGTGCCCGAGGGCGGCGAGGACGACTACGTGGTGGTCAAAACCGTCGGCACCCCCCGTGAATTCCCCGACTTCGAGCCGCGCGACCACTTGGAGATCGGCGAGCTGATCGGTGCCATAGATATGGAACGCGGTGCCAAGGTCTCCGGTGCCCGGTTCTACTTCCTGCGCGGCGTGGGTGCGCGGCTGGAGATGGCCCTGCTGCAGATGGCCATGGACCAGGCCATCGAGGCAGGGTTCGTCCCGATGATCACCCCCACGCTGGTGCGTCCCGAGACCATGCAGGGGACCGGCTTCGATGTGAAGCACGACGCCGAGATCTACCGACTCGCCGAAGACGACCTTTACCTGGTGGGCACCTCCGAGGTTGCCCTGGCCGGGTACCACGCAGACGAGATCCTGGACTTCTCCAAGGGCCCCATCCGTTACGCCGGCCAGAGCTCCTGCTACCGCCGCGAGGCCGGCTCGCACGGCAAGGACACCCGCGGCATTATCCGCGTCCACCAGTTCAACAAGGTGGAGATGTTCATCTACACCACTGTTGAAGAGGCCGCCGCCGAGCACCAGCGCCTCCTGGCATGGGAAGAGGAAATGCTGGCCAAGTGCGAACTGCCGTACCGCGTGATTGACACCGCTGCCGGTGACCTCGGCACCTCCGCCGCACGCAAGTACGACTGCGAAGCCTGGGTTCCCACGCAGGGCGCCTACCGCGAGCTGACCTCCACCTCCAACTGCACCACCTTCCAGGCGCGCCGCCTGAATATCCGTGAGCGCGTGGTGAACTCCGAGGGCGTCGCCAAGGGCACCCGGGCAGTGGCCACCCTGAACGGCACCCTGGCCACCACCCGCTGGATCGTGGCGCTGCTGGAGCACCACCAGAACCCGGACGGCTCCGTCAACGTGCCCAAGGCGCTGCAGAAGTACCTGGGCGGCCTCGAGGTCCTGCCGGTCCTCTAAGGGAGCTTTCATAAGCTTGTTCGCGGATCAGGACCTTCATGGTTCTGATCCGCGAACATGCTTAGGCCTGACGGTCGCTTGTCCACATACAGGCAGCGGACCGGTGACCGCGCTTCCATGGTCCAACATCCTGTTGGAATGGACATGCCACCCGGACTGATTGATACTGCCGCCATTCTCCGCACGGGCGCCGGCACCGACGGCGTGCACCGCGCCTTCAAAGCAGGGCAATTGGTGCGGATTCGGCGCGGCTTCTACGTCTCCACCGAGGACTGGCTCAACGCGCTGCCGTCCCAGCGCTTCGCATGGACGACGACGTCACTCGCCAGATCGGTCAAAGGTGCCGTTTTGTGCGGGCAAACGGCAGCGGTGGCGAGCGGTCTGCCGACGCTGGGAACGCCACCGTGCGTGGAGTTGGCGACTGCCTTGCCCGGCCGAAGCGGCATCAGGAAATCGCCGCTGTTGGTCCTGGGCGGGGACGGAACGGCCCAAGACGTGCGCCGCACGCGTTCCTATCCGCTTAGGTACCGGCTCAAGAGCGTGCTGGAACCTGTCCGCCATGGGGAGTTCCTCTGCACAGGACTCATGGAGACCACCGTGGATGTCATTTCCTCCACGAACCTGAGCCAGGCACTGGTACTCGCAGACGGGGCCGCCCGCAAACTCCTGGCCGACGGCGTTGTGGATCGTGGTGCCAGCCTTCTGTCCGTGCCGGGCATTGCCGCCGGCATAGCGGCTCTTCCGTCTGCGGCTGCCCGGCGCCGCGCGGAGCGGGTCGCTGCCCTGGCGAGCCCCCAGCCGGAGTCCGTTGGGGAGTCGTACAGCCGGGCCATCTTTGAGTTCCTTGGTTTCGAACAGCCCGTACTTCAACAGGTCTTTAAGGACGGCAACGGCTTCATCGGCAGGAGCGATTTCTGGTGGCCTTCCCAGAGGGTGGTGGGTGAGTTCGACGGCAAGGGGAAGTACGTCCAGGCCGCCCTGCGTGACGGGATGACGGCCGACGAGGCCGTATATCGGGAGAAGCTCCGCGAGGACCGGATCCGGGCGCTGGGCCACGGCTTTGTTCGCTGGCGATGCGCTGACCTCACGGACCCCAGCCGGCTGCGGTGCAAGCTCCTGGCAGCCGGACTCCGCCCGGGCTGCGGCACGTCCTCGCCCGCGAATCAGAAGCTGGTTCGCTAATCAGAACCGTGAAGGCACGGATGTGCGAACGAGGTGAGGACTGTTGGTCCAGGGAAGACGGGGACTCGTCCGCCCAGGGGGATCTGCTGCGCGAGGGACCGCCGGGATGTGGGAATCCGCCGTGTTTACCAACAGTTCAATAAACCTGTGTCCTGCGTCCTAGCGCGTGTCAGTTACGTCTGGTTCACTATGTGGATGACAACGCTGACTGAAACCTCAGTCGCCGGCAACGATGACCGGCGAGACAACAATCCGAACAACAACACCAACACCAACACCCTCGGCTTCGCCGCTGTGGACCAGAAGTTCATGGTCGCCCTGGACGTGGACGGCACCCTGGTGAACCACGACGGCCACATGTCCCCAGGTGTGCGGGAAGCCGCCCAGGCCGTGGTTGCAGCGGGGCACCAGGTGATGATCGCCACCGGCCGCTCCCTGAACGCCACCCTTCCCATCATCGAGAAGATCGGAATCGAGCGCGGATACGCCGTCTGCTGCAACGGCGGCGTAACGCTCCGGCTCCACCCGGAACTCGAAAACGGCTACGAAGTGATCCACAAGGCCACGTTCGATCCCGCTCCGGCCCTGCGTGCGCTCCGGGAGCGCCTCCCGTCCGCCAAGTACGCACTCGAGGATGCCGACGGCAATTTCCTCTCCACCGAGCGGTTCCAGGACGCCAGCTTCGGGGTGGAGGCCGTGGGCGTGGACTTCCACACCATGCTGGAAGCCACCGCCGTCCGCGTGGTGGTCTTCAGCACCGAAAACACGCCGGAGGAGTTCAACGAGGCCATCAACCACGTGGGCCTGGCGGGAGTGACCTATTCGGTGGGATGGACTGCGTGGCTGGATATCGCTGCCGCAGGGGTGACCAAGGCCAGCGCCCTGGAAAACCTTCGGGTCCGCCTTGGTTTTGAAGAGCACCTCACCGTCGCCGTCGGTGACGGCCGGAACGACATCGAGATGCTCACCTGGGCCGGCCGGGGTGTAGCCATGGGCCAGGCTCCGGCGGAGGTGGTGGCCGCCGCTGATGAGGTCACCCATTCAGTGCACGACGACGGCGCCGCCCACGTGCTGCGCAGCCTCCTCTAGGCCGGGGTACTTCCGTCCGTCCCGATTCCGGACCGCGTCCTGGGTCAAGGCAGAATAGAAGCATGACCCTTACGACGTTCGCCCTCGTCCGCCATGGCCAGACCGACTGGAATGCCGAGCGCCGGTTGCAGGGAGCCACCGACATCCCCTTGAACGACGTCGGACGCGGCCAGGCGAGGGACGCCGTCGCCGTCCTTGCCCCGTACGAATGGGACGCAATCGTTTCGTCGCCCCTCAGCCGTGCCGCGGAAACCGCAGACCTGATTGCCGAAGGGCTCGGGCTGGCGGTTTCCCGGCGCGTTCCGGAACTCACCGAGCGCAGTTTCGGCCCGGCCGAAGGGATGCAGGCCGGACCCGAGCTGGACGCGCTGCGCATTCCGGGCGGCTTCAAGGGCGCGGAAAGTGAAGACGAGGCCGCCGGCCGCGGCCTTGCCGCACTGGAGGCGCTGGCGGAGGAGTTCCGCGGCCAGCGGCTGCTGGTGGTCACCCACGGCACCCTGCTGCGCGTGAGCCTCAGCCGGGCCATTGGCCAGACCCTGGCGAGCGTGGACAACGCGGTGCTGAATCTGGCGCACCACCACGCGGTGGACGGCTGGAAACTGGAGTACTTCAACGGCGAGCCCGTGATGGCAGCCGCCGGCAACTAGGCTGGCCGGCCCTGAAAGTAACTAAAGAGAGCTGGCAGGACAGTCAGCTGGCTACCGGGCTTCGAGGATCAGTGCCAGCAACCTGGCAGCTGCGGGCCGGGCGCCGTGCTCCTCACTCCACTGCGCCCGGGCCACCGCTTTACTGACGGCCTGGGTGGTGATGCCCAGTTCCTGCGCCACGGCTTTTTGCTGCCCCCGGACCCCGGGGGTCAGCAGGTCCAGCACCCGCCATTCAGCATCGGAACGGTCACGCACGATATGGCCCAGCAGCCTGAGGATGGCCTCGGCGTCGTGGGCGACATCGGCCAGCGGTCCTTCCACCGCCACCGGGATCCGCTCCTTGCTGCTGCGGAGCCTGTCCACGGCCCGGCGCGCGTACACCAGACCGTGGCCGGAGGCGTCCTTGATCTGGTTGGGCAGCGGCTCATTTACCGGCCCCGCGCCGATCCCCACGTACCAGTGCCCGCTGCGAAGTGCGATCAGTGCGGCATCCACGGCCTGGTGCGGGCAGTCGACGATTCCCTGGACTTCGTCCTCCACCGACCGGTCGAAGTCCAGGCGCGCAGGGATGTGCCGCAGCGCCTTGAGCAGCTGCGGCACCTGGTCGCCGTCGCGCCGGCTGTCCGTCTGATTGATGGTCAACGTGAACATTTCTGGATCCACACTACCCGGAAGTAGGAACTACGGAACGGCCGATTGCAGGGCCCGGTTGCCGGTTGGGCAGGAGATTTTCCCGGCCCGGGCGAGCCCATGCCGGCTGGCGCTGGGTGGCAAGAGCGGAAAGCCCGACGGCGGGGCTTGCCTGCCTGCCCCTCCATCTGTTGCCATGGGGGAACGGCCGCCTGCAGCGGCACACCCGACGTGAGGATGGTTATGGCCGGCAGCACTGGGCAGGATGAGATGCAGCAGGACGACGTGCAGCAGGGCGGCGCACGGCAGGAGGGGCCGGGGCAGGAAGACCTGGGCCTCGTCGACAAATGGTGGCGGGCCGCCAACTATCTTTCGGTGGGACAGATCTACCTCCGGTCCAACCCCCTGCTGCGGGAACCGCTGCAGGCAGAGGACACCAAGTCCCGCCTGCTGGGGCACTGGGGCACCACCCCCGGACTCAACTTCGTCTACGCCCACCTGAACCGCGTGATCCGCCGCGACTCCCTGGAGATGCTCTTCGTCGCCGGTCCCGGCCATGGCGGTCCCGCCGTCGTCGCCAATGCCTGGATGGAGGGGACCTACTCCGAAATCTATGCCCACGTGGGCAATGACGAGGCAGGCCTGGCCGAACTCTTCCGGCAGTTCTCCTACCCCGGCGGAATCCCCAGCCACGCGGCCCCGGAAACCCCCGGCTCCATCAGCGAAGGCGGGGAGCTGGGGTACTCCCTGGCCCACGCGTACGGATCGGTGTTCGACAACCCGCAGCTGGTGACCGCCGTGGTGATTGGCGACGGCGAGGCGGAAACCGGTCCACTGGCCGCCAGCTGGCACTCCCACAACTTCCTTGATCCCGCCGTGGATGGTGCCGTCCTGCCCATCCTGCACCTGAACGGCTACAAGATTGCCAACCCCACCATCCTGGCCCGGATGCCCCAGGACCAGCTGGAGCAGCTGCTGCGCGGATACGGGCACCAACCGTACTTCGTCACGGTGGCGGACCCGGACGACACCGAAAAGGCGCACCGCGATTTCGCCGGCGTCCTGGACCGGTGCCTGGCGGATATCAAGGCCATCCAGGATGCCCACCGGCAGGACGCTTCCGGTGAAGAGGCGGGGGAGGGCGGACACCGCTGGCCCCTGATCGTGCTGCGCTCGCCCAAGGGCTGGACCGGACCCCGCATGGTTGACGGGCTGCAGGTGGAAGGCACCTGGCGGGCCCACCAAGTGCCGCTGTCCGAGGTCCGCACCAACGGCGAGCACCTGAAGCAGCTGGAGGAGTGGCTGCAGTCCTATCGGCCGGCGGAACTGTTCGACGGCGACGGCCGGCTCCGGCCCGACGTCGCCGAAGGTGCGCCCACGGGCGACTTCCGCATGAGTGCCACACCGCATGCCAACGGCGGATTGTTGAGGCGCGCGCTGAAGCTGCCCGCCTACCGCGACCACGCCGTGGAGGTTCCCAGCCCGGGCACCGAGCGGGTCAGCCCCATGGTTACGCTCGGATCCTGGATGCGGGACGTGATTGCGCAGAACATGGATAACTTCCGGCTGTTCGGCCCGGACGAGACGGCCTCCAACCGGCTGCAGAACGTCTATGAGGTCACCGACAAGGTGTGGCAGTACAGGATCGACGACGTCGACGAGCACCTTGCGCGCTCCGGCCGGGTCCTGGAGGTGCTGAGCGAGCACCTGTGCCAGGGCTGGCTGGAGGGGTACCTCCTCACGGGCCGGCACGGCGTCTTCAACTGCTACGAGGCCTTCGTCCACATTGTCGACTCCATGTTCAACCAGCACGCCAAATGGCTGAAGGTCTCCCGGAAGCTGCACTGGCGGCAGCCGGTGCCCTCCCTGAACTACCTGCTGTCGTCGCACGTGTGGCAGCAGGACCACAACGGCTTCTCGCACCAGGACCCCGGCTTCATCGACCACGCCGTGAACAAGAAGGCCGAGGTCATCCGGGTCTACCTGCCGCCGGACACCAACACCCTGCTCTCCGTCATGGAGCACTGCCTGGCCTCCACGGACTACGTGAACATCGTGGTGAGTGGGAAGCAGCCCTCACCCACCTGGCTCGGTCCGGCCGATGCCGCCAACCATTGCCGCCGCGGCCTGGGGATCTGGACGTTTGCCGGTTCCGAAGTGCCCGGCGAGGAGCCCGACGTCGTCCTGGCCTGCGCCGGTGACGTCCCCACCGTGGAGACCGTGGCGGGCGCCGAACTGCTCCGGAAGGGCGCGCCCGGACTCAAGGTGCGGGTGGTGAACGTGGTGGACCTGATGCGGCTGCAGGACGACAGCGAGCACCCGCACGGCCTCCCCGGCCATGACTTCGACGGGATTTTCACCGCCGACAAGCCGGTCATCTTCGCGTACCACGGCTACCCGGCGCTGATCCACCGGCTGGCCTACCGGCGGACCAACCAGCAGGGCCTCCACGTGCACGGCTATAAAGAAGAGGGGACCACCACCACACCGTTCGACATGGCCATGCTCAACGGAATCGACCGGTTCACCCTGGCTATCGACGCGATCGACCGGGTACCCGGCCTGGCTGAGAAGCACTCGCTCCTGCGCCAGGACCTGCAGGACCGCCGCAACCGGGCGCGCGAGCACACCCGCACCCACGGCGAGGACCCGGAGGAGATCCGGAACTGGAAGCTGGGCGGCTGACCCCCACCTAGTTGCGGAGTTCGTCCAGCGTGCAGGAGGGCAGGTGGATCCAGCCCTCGCTGCGCGCTGCCTGCGCATGGGAACCGTCCGGCAAGAGCGTACGACGACGGGCGGCGGCCCGGGCGGTCAGGGAAGCGATGACGGCGTCGAAGAAATCGTCCGAGCCGGCCAGCGTGCCCCGGTGCCTGCCCAGGTCCAGCCATGGCGCCTGCTCTTCGAGGGCCGCCAGCAGGAGGCCGAGGCGTTCGGCTTCCGGGACGCCCCGGCCCTTGTAACCGCGCCCGTTCAGGCCCCAGATCTTCAGGGATGCTGCCGGGTAGACCTCGGCCAGGCGTCCTGAGCCGTCACGCGCCTGTGGGCCGTGCAGGGCGGCGATCTTTGCCTGGATCACGGCGCAGCGCATGGCAGGATGGGCCAGCCGGTCGGCGGAGACGCTGAGCGGAATCAGCCCGGTTTCGCGCGTGACGAAGCGGTCGGTGTCCCGGTAGGCGAGCAGCCTCCGGCCGGCAATTCCGTCGTACTCGAGGACGGGATCGGCGTCGAAGTTCAGGTGGCCGGTAAGGAACGGGATCAGCGCGTCGGGCCAGCCCACCGGACAGTCGACGCCGGTCATGTCGCAGGAGCCGAACAGCTCCACGATGTCCTGGTCGTCCACGTCCAGGGCCAGGTGGGTGAGCCGGGCCGCATCTGGCTCCCACTCGATCACCGCGACGGCGGTCTTCCTGGTGGCCGCCGCCAGGTCCACGCCCAGCGTTTTCACGCTCTCAGGCTGCCTGATACTGCAGGACTCCGGTGATGCCGCCGGACTTCCCAAGGTCGGCGCCGCGGGCGAAACCGGCCCACAGGGCCCGCACCTTCCGGCCAGCCGCCTCCACGTCCTCCCAGCGGGCGCCGGCGATCAGTCCCACCCCGTCCCATGTTTCCCTGGTGCCGAGCAGCAGGGGCAGGTCCACGGTGTGGGCCGCGCCAAAGATGTTGCCGGGGGCATGCCAGGTCAGGAGGTACCGGTGGGCTTTTCCGCCCGCTTTGGCGTGGCGCCGGGCGAACCGGCGCGTTGCCCGGCCGTACACGGTTTCGGTGACCACCCAGTCGATGGCACGCACGGCGTGCTGACCCACCAAGGGGATACCGGCCAGCCGCATCAGTCGAGGGCTGCGGGGAAGGAACAGGCGGGCCTCCTCCGAGGTATGGCCGATCAGCACCTCGATGCCGGGCGCCGTCCGGTCCCACGCCGCTTCGATCCCGGCTTCCTCCGGGAGTGGATCGTGCCCGTACTGTGTGCCAAAGGGCATGGCGGCCAGCATGCCGAACTTTTTGGCCACCTGGGTGACCTGTTCCTCGACCGCCACCACGTCCATGGCCGGTGTCTGTTCGGTGACCGATTCGGCGGCGATGCCCATGGCGTGGTTCATTTTGGCCCGCCCGCGGGTGATGCCCAGCGGTGCACTTTGGATGATGGCGCGCTGGAAGAGGGTGGGCGCCTCGGGTGTGGCCATCAGGTGGGCGATCGCGTCACCACCGGCGGACTGGCCGAATGCGGTGACCCGGCGGGGGTCGCCGCCAAAGGCCTGGATATTCCGCTGCACCCACCGGAATGCCTCCAATTGGTCCAGGAGCCCCAGGTTGCCGGGACGTCCCGCGGGTGTGGCCAGGAACCCGAACAGCCCCAGCCGGTAGGTCACGGAGACCACGATGACGCGGTTCTCGGCCACCAGCCGGGCGGGGTCGAAGATGGCCAGGTCCCCGGAGCCGGTGGTGTAGGAGCCGCCGTGGATCCAGACCATGACGGGCAGTTTTTCGTCCGGCCTGACGTCGCCGGGCATGGTGATGGAAAGGTTCTGGCAGTCCTCGCTCCCCGGAAGCTCCCCGTATCTGGTGCCCAGGACGTCGTCGAGGAACGGCACGGGCGCCTGGGGGCAGGCAGGGGAGAGGGACGTGGCGGACAGCTCGGAGGTCCAGTCCGGGACCTGCACGGGCGGCTGGAACCGGGCGGCCTCGGCGTACGGGATCCCTGTGGCGCGGATAACCTCGCCGTCCCGCCAGCCGGCGACAGGGCCGCAGGGCGGATGGAACAAGAGCTGGGAAGTCAGTGCTGGCTCAGAACTCACAGCCCCACGATTCCACAGATTTACCTTTGTGGGGACAACGACAAATCCCCGCCTCCCGGACCTATCCCCCTTGCATGAAGCGGGGACTTGTCCGGCAGACGGGGATTCAGGGCCTGGCCGCCCTAAGGCGGGGGCCGGTGGAACCAGTGCGCCGGTGGAACCAGTGCGACGTGGAACTAGTGCGACGCGGGCACGTAACGCTTGATGGAGGCTTCCAGCTCGGCTTCGGCCGCGGCGCGGTCGCCCCAGCCCTCGGCCTTGACCCACTTGCCGGGCTCCAGGTCCTTGTAGCGGGTGAAGAAGTGCTCGATCTCCTTGATCAGGAATTCGTTGACGTCGCTGACTTCCTGGATGTGGTCAAAGCGGGCATCCACGGGGACGCAGAGGATCTTGGCGTCCCCGCCGCCGTCGTCCGTCATGTTGAAGACACCGATGGGGCGGGACTCGACGATGACGCCGGGGTGCAGGTCGAAGTCCTGCAGGAGCACCAGCGCGTCCAGCGGGTCGCCGTCCTCGCCGAGGGTGTTTTCGAAGTACCCGTAGTGCGTGGGGTACTGCATTGAGGTGAAGAGGACGCGGTCCAGGCGGACACGGCCGGTCTCGTGGTCAACTTCGTACTTGACGCGCGATCCCTTGGGGATCTCGATGGTCACGTCGTGCTTCATGGAATGCTCCTCGGCAATTGCAGGGGGTGCGCGGCACACTTGACGGGCCCACAAAAAAGAGTGTCGGTGCCGCCGACTACTATTGAGGATATAGCGAGAGGCCCTGGAATCAGGAACTTGTGGGGAAATTTCAGGACTTGAGGACCAGCACCAGCATGACCAAAACAACCGGCCAGGAACCGTTGCGCGCGCACCGGTCCGGGCGCCCCGGCAGCCCTGGCCGGACCCCCGCGGTAGGGCCGCGCAAGCCCTGGCCGCTGGCCCTGGCGGCCTTGATCCTGCTTGTCCTCGCCCTCCCGGGAGCCCTGCTGGTGGCCCCCGGATTCCTGGGCCCAGGGTTCTTTGGTGCGGCTCCCCAGCCCGCCCCGGCGCCTCCAGCCTGGCAGCAGGCCCCCGCCACCCTGTACGCCCCGCAGGCGCTCGCCCCGCTTCAGCAGTCCGCCCCAGTGCCCCTTCCGTCAGCGGTGGCAGCCCAGGTGGACCCGGCATTGAAGGCCGACGGCGGCGGTACCTTCACCGGCATGGTGCAGGACGCGCTCACGGGCCAGGTCCTCTTTGACCGGGGCGGCGCGGAAAGCCGGGTGCCGGCGTCGAACCTTAAACTGCTGACGGCGGTGGCCGCACTGCGCACCCTGGGGCCGGGCCACCGCTTCGCCACCAAGGTGGTGCCGGGCCCCGCCGCCGGGCAGGTGGTGCTGGTGGGCGGCGGCGACGTCCTCCTGGCCGCCGGGGAGTCGAAGCCGGACCAGGTTATGGGCCACGCCGGCCTTGCCACCCTTGCCGCCCTTACGGTGCAGGCCCTGCAGGCCGCCGGAACCACGGGAGACATCAAGGTAGTGGTGGATGACTCCCTCTTCACCGGCGCGGCGTTGAATCCGGCCTGGCAGAGCGGCGACGTGGAGGCGGGCGAAATAGCGCCGCTGTACCCCCTGGCCCTCAACTCTGCACGCTTCGACCCCGCCGTCACCACCGGCCCCCGGCCCCAGGATTCCGCCATAACCGCCGCGGAGGAGTTCGCGGCCCGGCTCCGTGCGGCAGGTGCCGGGGCCGGCCTCACCGTGGCGGCCGGCGTCGAACGCTCACCCGGCGCGTCCCAAGCCGCCGCCCCAGCCCTGGCGGCCGTCCAATCGGCCACCGTGGCTGAGCAGGTGAACCTGATGCTGCAGGTATCTGACAATTACCTTGCCGAAACCATGGGCCGGATGGCCGCGTTGGCCACCGGCCGGCCCGGAAGCAATGACGGTGCCACGGCCGTGGTCGCGGCCGAACTCGCGGCAGCGGGCATCCCCTCTGACGCCGTGAAGCTGGTGGATGTGTGCGGGCTGGCCATGGGCAACCAGGTTGCGGCCCGCCAGTTCACTGACGTGGTGCGGGCCATCACCACCGGCGCCGACACCAGGCTGCGGGCCGCCCTGGACGGCTTTCCGGTTGGTGGCCTGTCAGGAACCCTGGACACCCGCTACGGGGATGCCACCACGTCCGGCGGTGCCGGCCTGGTTCGCGCCAAGACCGGGACACTGAACACCGTTCTGGCGCTGAGCGGATATGTGGTGGACTCCGACGGGCGGCTCCTGGTCTTCTCCTTCATCGGCAACGGCCTGACCCCGGGCGCGGCCGGCAACAAGGAAGCCCTGGACCGGGCCGCCACGGCGCTGGCAGGCTGCGGCTGCCGCTAGCACGGCTGCCATTGGTACTCCATGAGGGGGGATTCTTCCTGCACTTCCAACGTGCCGGCCTGGACTGGGACGGCGCTTCTGGCCTCCTGTGCCGGGGCTGTGCAAGTTCGCCGGTCAGCGAACTTAAGGACGATCCCCATCCTGCTGTGTTCTGATGGGAACCATGGAGTCCACTGCGCGCGAATCCGCATCGACGTTGTCCCCAACAGCCCAGTCCCTGATCAACTGGGACCTCGCTGCGTCTGCCGCAGCGCGGCTGGCTCCCGCCGGGCCGGAGCTCGATGAAAAGGCCATCGGGGAAGCGGTGGACAGCCTTCGACGGCTGGCGGACGCTTCCGTTCCGCACGTGCACGACATCACCGGCCTGGAGGCGGCGCGCGACCTTCGCGATTCCTCGGTGCTGGTGGTGGACCGAGCGTCCTGGGCCAAAGCCAACACGCAGAGTTTCGCGGTGATGCTCAAACCCGCAATGCAGAAGATGCTGGACAGCCGCCGCGGAAGCCTCAGCCCCGCTGCCGCCCAGGTCAGCGGCGCCATCACCGGCGGTCAGTTGGGCGCCGTGCTTGCCTTCCTGTCCAGCAAGGTCCTGGGCCAGTACGATCCCTTCGCGGCGCTGGCAGAAAACTCCACGGCTCCCGCGGCCGGCCGGCTCCTGCTGGTGGCCCCCAACATCGTGTCGGTGGAACGGGAACTCAACGTCACGCCCGAGGACTTCCGGCTCTGGGTCTGCCTGCACGAGCAAACCCACCGTGTCCAGTTTGCGGCCGCCCCCTGGCTGCGGCACCACATGCTGGAACAAATCGACGAACTCAGCGGCCACCTGCTGGGCAACGTCGACACCCTGATGGAGCGCGCCACCGCTGCTGCCCGCTCCCTGAAGGACCGCTCCGCCACCGGAAACACTCCCGGCCGCGGCGCAATCCTGGACCTGCTGCAGGATCCGGAGGAAAAGGCCGCCATCTCGCACCTCACCGCCGTCATGAGCCTCCTCGAAGGGCACGCCAACGTGGTGATGGACGCCGTCGACGCCAGCATCGTCCCGTCCGTGAAGACCATCCGGCAGCGGTTCAACGACCGCGGCAAGGACCGGGGCGTGATCGAGAAGTTCATCCGCAGCCTCCTGGGCCTGGACGCCAAGATGCGCCAGTACTCCGACGGCGCCCGCTTCGTCCGGGCCGTGGTGGACGTGGCCGGAATGGACGGCTTCAACAAAGTCTGGGAGTCCGTGGACCACCTGCCTACCGAGCCCGAAATCCACGACGCCAAGCTGTGGCTTGAGCGGATGGGTCACTGATTGACGGACACACCTGTACCCGGGACTGAGTGGCCTGCCGGCACCGCCGGGCCACGCAGCGGACGGCGCCGGCCCGGAAGGCTCGCGCCCGTCGTCGGGACTGCGCGCAGGATGCTGCAAAACGCGCTCGCCGATGCCGGATATCCCGGCCACGTCGTCGTGGCGTGCAGCGGAGGCCCCGATTCCCTGGCGCTGGCCGCCGTCGCTGCGTATTTTGCCCGGCGCGGGCATGTGGACGGACGCCCAATGACCGTGGGAGCCGTGGTGGTGGACCACCAGCTGCAGGAGGGGTCCGGCGACATTGCCGCGCGCACCGCCAAGACCCTGGAGGAGCTGGGCCTTTCACCGGTTGAGATCCGCACGGTCACGGTGGCTGGTGCCGGTATGGGCCCAGAGGCCGCCGCACGCGAAGCCCGGCACGCCGCGCTCGAAGCCGCCGCGGCGGGACAGGGCGCCGGCGCCATCCTGCTGGGCCACACGCTCGACGACCAGGCGGAGCAGGTACTGCTGGGCCTGGCCCGGGGCTCCGGCTCCCGCTCGCTCGCGGGCATGCGGCCGTCCCGGGCAGGCGCCGGAAACAGTGTCCTGCTGCGCCCGTTCCTCGGCCTGCGCAGGGCGGACACCGAGGAGATCTGCGCGGTGGAGGACCTGGATCCCTGGCACGATCCCACCAACGCCGATCCCGCCTTTGCACGCTCCCGGACCCGCGTGGAGGTCCTTCCGCACCTCGAGGAGAACCTGGGCCCCGGGGTTGCCGAATCCCTGGCCCGGACCGCCGCCATCCTGCAGCTTGACGCCGACTACCTGGAGGCTGTGGCGGAAAGCACCTTCGCCTCCCTGGTGGAGCGGGACGGCGGCGCACTGGCGCTGCCCGAGGAGGCGTTGCGTGCCCTGGCCCCGGCCATCAGGTTCCGCGTGATCGCCAAGGCAGCGGCCGACGTCGGCGGCCAGCAGCCCAGCTACCAGCGCCTTTTGGCGGCGGAAGCGCTGCTGCGGCGCCAGGGTTCGGCGGGTCCGGTGGAGCTTCCCGGCGGCGTCAGCGTGTACCGGCTGTCGCTGGCACAGCTGGAGGGATCAAAGGACGCCGGCGTGCCGGGTGCCCAGGGCGGCCCCGGTTCTGTTCCCCGCGAACGGGCGCGCTGTGGGAAGCTAGTATTCCGGTCCCAAAAACCGCCCGCAAAATAGTCGCACCCCGCATCTAAACAGGAGCCATTGGTGGATTCAAACGACGTCCAGGCAGATCTCAAGCACGTTCTCTACACCAAGGAGCAGATCCAGCAGCGGATCACGGAGCTCGCTGCGCAGATCGACAAGGACTACGAAGGGCGCGAGATCCTCCTGGTGGGCGTGCTCAAGGGCGCCGTCATGGTCATGGCTGACCTTGCCCGCGCACTCCACAGCCACATCTCCATGGACTGGATGGCAGTGTCCTCCTACGGTTCGGGCACCCAGTCCTCGGGCGTGGTACGCATCCTGAAGGATCTGGACACCGACCTGATGGGCAAGGACGTGCTGATCGTCGAGGACATCATCGACTCCGGCCTCACCCTGTCCTGGCTCAAGACCAATCTGGAGTCCCGCGGCACCGCGTCCGTGGAGATCTGCACGGCGTTCCGCAAACCCACAGCCGCCAAGGTGGAAATCGACGTCAAGTACGTCGGTTATGACATCCCCAACGAGTTCGTGGTGGGTTACGGCCTGGACTACGCCGAAAAGTACCGCAACCTTGACTTCGTGGGCACCCTGGCCCCGCACGTCTACGAGTAAGCGGCGGCCGCACACTCCGCCGCCGTACTCCGGTAAAACCGCGCCATGTGGGCAACTCCTGGGCTGTCCCGGCACTGCTACGCCCACAGGGAACTTTTGCTTTTCGCTATGCGTGATGTACTCCGGACGGTGTATAGCTAGAAGCTGACGCAGCACCATCACGCGCGCAGACTACTCGCCGTGAAGCACTACCGGAAGGGACGGGGCCAGCCCCCGAACAGATGAAAGCTAAGAACTTCTTCAAAGGCCCGGGCATCTGGATCGTCGTTGTGGTCGGTCTGCTCCTGGTGGCCTTTGCAACGCTCGCCCCCGGCGGTGCCGCCCGCATCGATACGGACAAGGGCCTGGAACTGCTCTCCGCCAACAAGGTGGAGCAGGCCAAGATCTTCGACGGCGAGAACCGCGTTGACCTCACGCTGAAGGACAACCTGCAGGTGGACGGGCAGGACAAAGGCAAGAGCGTCCAGTTCTTCTTCGTTGACGCCCGCGCACAGGACGTGGTGAAGGCTGTCACCGACGCCAAGCCGGCCCAGGGCTTCACCGACCAGCCGATTGAAAGCAACTGGTTCTCCGGCCTGCTCTCCCTCCTGATCCCCGTCATCCTGCTGGGTGCCCTCTTCTGGTTCCTGATGACCCGGATGCAGGGCGGCGGCTCCAAGATCATGCAGTTCGGCAAGTCCAAGGCCAAGATGGTCAGCAAGGACATGCCGCAGGTGACCTTCGCCGACGTCGCAGGCGCGGACGAGGCCGTCGAGGAACTGCAGGAGATCAAGGAATTCCTGCAGGAGCCTGCCAAGTTCCAGGCCGTTGGCGCCAAGATCCCCAAGGGCGTGCTGCTGTACGGCCCGCCCGGCACCGGCAAGACGCTGCTGGCCCGCGCAGTGGCCGGTGAGGCCGGCGTCCCCTTCTTCTCCATCTCGGGCTCGGACTTCGTGGAAATGTTCGTCGGCGTCGGCGCATCCCGCGTCCGCGACCTCTTTGAACAGGCCAAGGCCAACTCGCCCGCCATCATCTTCGTGGACGAGATCGACGCCGTTGGCCGCCACCGCGGTGCAGGCATCGGCGGCGGCAACGACGAACGCGAGCAGACCCTCAACCAGTTGCTGGTGGAGATGGACGGCTTCGACGTCAAAACCAACGTGATCCTCATCGCCGCCACCAACCGGCCCGACGTCCTGGACCCGGCACTGCTGCGCCCCGGCCGTTTCGACCGCCAGGTTTCGGTGGAGGCGCCGGACCTCATTGGCCGCGACCAGATCCTGCAGGTGCACGCCAAGGGCAAACCGATGGCGCCCGGCGTCGACCTGAAGGGTGTGGCGAAGAAGACGCCCGGCTACACCGGCGCAGACCTTGCCAACGTCCTCAACGAGGCCGCACTGCTCACCGCGCGCTCCAACGCCAACCTGATTGACGACCGCGCCCTGGACGAGGCCATTGACCGCGTCATGGCCGGCCCGCAGAAGCGCAGCCGCGTCATGAAGGAACACGAGCGCAAGATCACCGCCTACCACGAAGGCGGCCACGCCCTGGTGGCGGCAGCCCTGCGGAACTCGGCTCCGGTCACCAAGATCACCATCCTTCCGCGCGGCCGGGCCCTGGGCTACACCATGGTGGTCCCCGAAAACGACAAATACTCCATCACCCGCAACGAACTCCTCGACCAGATGGCCTACGCCATGGGCGGGCGCGTTGCCGAGGAGATCGTGTTCCACGACCCTTCCACCGGCGCCTCCAACGACATCGAGAAGGCCACCGGCACTGCCCGCAAGATGGTCACCGAGTACGGCATGAGCGAACGCGTCGGCGCTGTCCGCCTGGGCCAGGGCGGCGGCGAACCCTTCCTGGGCCGCGACGCCGGCCACGAGCGCAACTACTCGGACCAGATCGCCTACGTGGTGGACGAGGAAGTGCGCCGGCTGATCGAGCAGGCCCACGACGAGGCTTACGAGATCCTTACCGAGAACCGCGACATCCTGGACATCCTGGCCCTTGAGCTGCTGGAGCGCGAAACCCTCAACCAGTCCGAGATTGCCGACATCTTCCGCGACGTGCGCAAGCGCGACTTCCGCGAAGTGTGGCTGTCCAAGGAAACCCGTCCTGTCCAGATGTCAGGCCCCGTGGAGTCCCGCCAGGAAAGGGCGGAACGCGAGGCGCAGGAAGAGGCAAAGAAGGCCCGGCTGGACGAGCCTTTGGACGCCCAGCCGCCGCACTCGCAGGGCGTTCCGGAGGACGCTCCGTTTCACGGAGGCACCTCCGACTCGGGGCCTGACACCCTTCGCGGCTAAGCTTTCCCTGTGACTTCTTTCGACGACGACGACGTTCCCGCCTCCGCCGTACACCTGGCGGAGGACGGATCCCACCATTCGAAACGCGAAAAGGTGGACCGGCCGAGGATCGAGGCGGCCGTCCGCGAGATCCTCCTTGCCATTGGCGAGGACCCGGACCGCGGCGGCCTGCGCGACACCCCGAAGCGGGTTGCGAAGGCGTACGCCGAGGTCTTCGCGGGACTGCACCACGATCCTGCTGACGTGCTGTCCACCACCTTCGACCTGGACCATGAGGAACTGGTCCTGGTCAAGGACATCCCGTTCTACTCCACCTGCGAGCACCACCTGGTGCCGTTCCACGGGGTGGCCCACGTGGGGTACATTCCGTCCCACGACGGCAAGGTCACCGGGCTGAGCAAGCTGGCCCGCCTGGTGGACATCTACGCCCGCCGCCCGCAGGTGCAGGAGCGCCTCACCACTGAAATCGTCGAAGCGATGGTCCGCTACCTCAAGCCCCGTGGCGCCATCGTGGTCGTTGAATGCGAACACATGTGCATGTCGATGCGCGGTATCCGCAAGCCCGGAGCGAAGACCGTCACCAGTGCGGTCCGCGGGCAGCTTCATGACCCGGCCACCCGTGCCGAAGCCATGAGCCTCATCCTCGGAAGGTAACTACAGACCATGGATTCACTCGCTGCAGCCCCTGGAACGGGGCCCGCAACCTCCCCGCTGCCCATCCTGCGCAAGCCCCGCCCGGCCGCGCGCTTCGAAGGCCTGCCCACCGACCGCACCCTGGTCATGGGAATCCTCAACGTCACCCCCGATTCCTTCAGCGACGGCGGGAAGCACGCCACGGCGGACACCGCCATCGCCGCCGGCCTGCGGATGTTTTACGCGGGTGCGGACATCATCGACGTCGGCGGCGAATCCACCCGGCCCGGCGCTGACGACGTCAGCCCGGAAGAAGAACAGCGCCGCGTCCTGCCGGTGATCGAGGCCCTGGTGAAGGCCGGCGCACTGGTCAGCATCGACACAACGCATGCCTCGACGGCGGCAGCGGCGGTAAAAGCCGGCGCAGCTATCATCAACGACATCTCCGGCCTGAGCATCGAGCCCGAAATGGCCGAGTTCGTGGCGGCCTCCAAGGTGCCGTACGTCCTCACCCACCGCCGTGGGGACGCCCGTACCATGAACTCCCTCGCCGAGTACACGGACGTTGCCGGTGAAGTGGTGGCCGAGCTGGCAGGAGTCCGCGACAAGCTCTACGCCGCCGGTGTCAGCCAGGAACAGATCATCATCGACCCCGGCCTGGGGTTCGCCAAGAATGACGCCCAGAACTGGGAACTGCTGCAGAACCTGGACCAGCTGGACAGCCTGGGCCACAAGGTCCTGGTGGGCGCTTCCCGCAAGCGCTTCCTCGGCACCCTGCTCACGGTGGCCGGCAAGTCCGCCGCCCCGGAGGAACGGGACGGGGCCACAGCGGCGATCACAGCCATCAGCGCCTACCGCGGGGCCTGGGCCGTCCGCGTGCACGAGGTGGGGTCCAGCCTTGACGCCGTCAAGGTGGCTGCACGCATGGCCGCAGCATCCACGGCACAAGCCGTACCCAAAAACCAATAGGGCCGGGGGACCCATGGACAGGATTACGCTGACCGGAGTGACCGCCGTCGGCCATCACGGCGTCTTTGATTTCGAACGCCGGGAGGGCCAGCCTTTCGTGGTGGACGCAGTGCTCCACCTGGACTTCACCGAAGCGGCAAAGTCCGACGATGTCCGGGACACCGCGCACTACGGCGAGGTGGCGCAGCGTATCACCGACTGGATCTCCGGTGAGCCCCTCAACCTCATCGAGGCACTCGCGGTGCGGATCGCCGACAGCCTCCTGTCCGAATTCAAGCTCCAGGCCGTGGACATCACCGTGCACAAGCCACAGGCTCCCATCGCGGTTCCTTTCGGGGACGTGGCTGTCACCGTCCACCGGGCACTGGTCCCCGCTGGCCAGGACGGCTCCGGGGTGCAGACGTGAACGGGACCTATACCAAGGCCGTGCTGGCCCTGGGCAGCAACCTTGGTGAACGGAACGAGACCTTGACCGAGGCCGTGGGGGACCTGGTGGATCCGCCGGAGGTCCGGCTCCTTGCCGTTTCACCCATAGTCCAGACCAAAGCCGTAGGCGGCCCGGCCGGGCAGCCGGACTTCCTGAACATGGTCATCACGGTGGAAACCAGCCTGAGCCCGCAGGAACTGCTGGAACACTGCCAGGCGGTGGAGAACAAGCACCACCGCGTCCGCGAGGTCCACTGGGGGCCGCGGACGCTCGACGTCGACATCATCACCTACGGTGACCTCCGCAGCGATGATCCTGCGCTGACCCTGCCGCACCCGCGCGCCGCGTCGCGGGCTTTCGTCCTCTACCCCTGGTCGCTTATCGAACCAGCCGCCACGCTGGACGGCGAACGGATCAGCGCCCTGGCAGCCCGGGCAGAGGATTTCAAGGACCTGTCGCCGTTCGACGGGTTCGGCGACTTTGACGGCATGCCCACGGCGGGAGCGGTGGAGGAGCGATGAAGCCGATCAACCCGCTGCGCCTCCTGCTGATCTGCGTGATCCTCGCCGTGGCGGGCTGGTCAGCCACGGTAGTCACCAGCCGGTACAGCATGGCCACGCCTGTCCTGCCCGCCACAGCACTGGCCACCATGGGCGTCATTGTTGCCATCACGCTGATTCTGGGTATCCGGGTGCTGCGGTGGCGTAACAGCCTCAAGCCCAACAGCACGGCCAGGAAGACTCAGCTGGACCCCCTTCTGGCCGCGCGGACGCTGATTCTGGCACAGGCCTGCGCCTACGCTGGAACGGTGCTCCTGGGCTGGCACGTGGGCATCTTCCTGGACCAGCTGCGGATCTGGAGCCTGCGCAGCGACCAGGGCATCACCTGGCTGGCCCTGGCCATGGCCGGCGGCGGCCTGGTGATGATCGTGGTGGGGCTCCTCGTGGAGCGCTTCTGCAAGATCCCCCCGGAGGACGGCGACGCCAACAGCCTCGACGGGAAGAAGGGCCGCCCTGCCCGCGGGGAAGCCGCCGGGGAAGGCGAATATGCATACCGAGGCGATTGACCCGCCGGGTATCGCCTGGCAGCGGGTTTCACCGAAATACATCACAGTCCGCCTGGTGGAATGGGCTGTGGCCAACCTTGTCACCGTAGTGGTCCTGGCCGCTCCGCTGCTGTTTGTCCTCCTGGGCTGGTGGCGGTGGCCGCCGCTGTGGCTCGCCATCACTGTTCCGTCTGCCACGCTCCTGGCTGCCCTGTGGCGGCTGGTGCTCATTCCGCGGCAGGTCAGGGCCATCGGCTACGCCGAGCGCGACGAGGACCTGCTGATCCGGGGCGGGATCTTCTTCCAGCGCACCATGGCCGTCCCCTACGGCCGCATGCAGTACGTGGACATCGGCGTCGGACCCGTGGAACGCGCGCTGGGCCTGTGCACCGTGAAGCTGCACACCGCGTCACCCGGAACGAACGCACGCATCCCCGGCCTGCCGGCAGCGGAGGGCGCACGGCTCCGGGAACAGCTGGCCGCCCGCGGCGAAGCCAGGCTGGCAGGGCTGTGACCACTGACGGCCAGCTGCCCGGGCAGGCAGCGGTTCCGCCTGCTGCAGCCGGGCCGCAAACCAACGGAACGCCCGACGGCGAATGGCTGCGCGTACATCCCGCCTCGCCGTTCGTCCGCGGCTGGGTTGCCCTGGCAGCCATCACGTTCTTCTTCGGCCGGGACCTCTTCGAGCGGACACTGCAGGGCCAGCCCGTGTTCGAGGAGGGGTTCGCCAGGCGCGCACCATGGCTGCTGGGCGGCGGGGCCGTGGTGCTGGCCGTGGCGGTGCTGGGATTCGTGCTCACCTGGTACTTCACCAAGTACCAGGTATCCGGCGGCTACGTCCGGGTCAACAGCGGGCTCATCTTCCGCCAGCACCGGCAGGCACGGCTGGACCGGGTGCAGGCCATTGACATCGTGCAGCCCCTGCTGGCCCGGATCTTCGGACTGGCCGAACTCAAATTCGAGGTGGCCGACGCCGGCGAATCAGCGGTGCGCCTGGCCTACCTGAAGATCGATGACGCCCGCCAGCTTCGTGCCACCATCCTGGCGCAGGCTTCCGGAGCAGTCTCCAGCGCCGGTTCCCATACCGGTGCCGGCGCTGGTTCCGCCCCGGATGGTTTTTCCGGGGATTCTGCGGGGCCGGGACGCTTTCCCCAACCCGCACCCGAGGCGCCGGAAATCACTGTCCTCGCCGTGCCGCCGTCGCGCCTTCTCGGATCGCTGATCCTCAGCGAGCAAAGCGTCTTCATTGTGGTGGGCGGCATTGCGTCGGTGGTTCTGTCGGCACTGACGGACAACCGCGCGTTCTACTTCTACCTGGTGCCCGCGGCCCTGGGCCTTGCCGCCGGCTACTGGAACTATTTCAACAAGGGATTCAACTTCACCGCAGCGGTTTCGCCCGACGGCATCCGGCTGCGGTACGGGCTGCTGGACACCCAGGCGCAGACGCTTCCGCCCGGCCGGATCCAGGCGGTGAAAATCGCCCAGCCTCCGCTGTGGCGGCCGTTCGGCTGGTATCGGATGCAGGTGAATGCGGCCGGCTACGGGGTTTCCGGCAACGCCGTCGAGGGCAACACCAGGACCATCCTCCTGCCCGTCGGCAAGCTTGCCGACGTCATGGCAATGCTGTCGCTGGTCCTGCCGGACCTCGCGACGGACCGGCCGGAGCTGGTGTTCACCGCCGGGCTTGCAGGCAGGGATTCCGACGGCGGATTCGTCACCACGCCGCGCCGGGCCCGGCTGCTGGCGCCCCTCGCGTGGCGCCGGAACGGGTTCAAGTCAACGGACACGGCCCTCCTGATCCGTTCCGGGCGGTGGTGGCGTGAGCTGGTGCTGGTTCCCCATCAGCGGACCCAGTCGCTGGCCCTGCACCAGGGGCCCCTGGCACGCCGGTTCCGGGTGGCGGACCTGGTCCTGCATACAACCGCCGGGCCGGTTGTGCCGCGCCTGAGGCAGGCCGGGCTGGACGAAGCCAGGCAACTCTTCGACGACCAGTCAGCACGCGCACGGCTGGCCCGGAAGCGGCAAACCACCGAACAATGGTTGCTGCAGGTTGTTCCGGCAGTTGCGCCCACGCTGCCGGGTGGCATGCAATTGGGCGTGCAATTGCCTGCCGGGCCGACCCCTGCCGCGCCGATGTCCCAGGCGGCGGCCGGCGAAACCCGCACCCACCACCAACAGGAAGGCCAGCAGCATGGCTAAGCCCGGACGCCTCGGCGTCGGAATCATCGGTGCCGGCAAGGTGGGAGCCGTGCTTGGCGCGGCTTTGCGCGCAGCCGAGCACGCCGTCGTCGGGGTGTCGGCGGTGTCCGACGCAAGCCGGGAACGGGCTGAAGCGCTGCTGCCCGGCGTGCCCATCCTGGAAGTGCAGGACATCGTTGAGCGCGCGGAACTGGTGTTGCTGGCAGTGCCGGATGACGCCCTCCCGGGCCTGGTGGAGGGCCTGGCGAAGCTTGGGGCATGGCAGCCCGGCCAGCTTGTGGCACACACTTCCGGTCGGTTCGGCGTCGGCGTGCTGCATCCCGTCCGCGCCGCCGGTGCCATTCCATTGGCGCTGCACCCGGCCATGACTTTCACCGGAATGAGCCTGGACCTCACCCGGCTGCTGGACTGCACCTTCGGGGTGACGGCCGATGCCGCCATGCTGCCCATCGCCCAGGCGCTGGTAGTGGAGATGGGGGCGGAACCGGTTGCAATCGCCGAGGCGGACCGGACGCTTTACCACGCTGCCCTGGCGCACGGCTCCAACCATTTGGTGACCCTGGTGGCGCAGGCGTCGCAGCTCCTGCGGGAGGTTGGCGTGGAGGCGCCCGAACGCATGCTTGGTCCGCTGCTGAGGGCCACGCTGGAAAACGCGCTGGCCTCAGGGGAGTCTGCGCTGACCGGCCCGGTGGCCCGCGGGGACGTGGGGACGGTCCGTGCCCATGCGGAGGCTTTGCGGGAGTTCGATGGCGGCGGGCACGGTGATGTGCTTGAGGCCTACCTTGCGATGGCGCGGGCCACTGCCCTCAGGGCAGAAGGACGTGGACTGCTGAAACCTGACCAGCTGAAGGGGCTGCACGAGGCCCTCGATCCAAAGGAGGACTGAATGTCCATTCAACTCGTCAAAACCGTTCACGAACTGCACGCGGAAAGCGCCAGGCTCCTTGGCGCCAGGCGCGGGACCTCGCAGGGCCTGGTGCCCACCATGGGCGCACTCCACGAAGGCCATGCCGCTCTGGCGCGCACCGCCGTCGAGCACAATGACGTTGTGGTGGCCAGCATCTTCGTCAACCCCCTGCAGTTCGGCGACGCTGTGGACCTGGACCGCTATCCCAGGACGCTGGACGCCGACCTTGCGCTGCTGGAGGAACAGGGTGTTGACCTGGTGTTCGCGCCGTCCGTGGAGGAGGTTTACCCCGGTGGGGAGCCGTTGGTCCGGATTACCTCCGGCCGCCTGGGGGAGAAGTGGGAGGGCGCTTCCCGGCCCGGACACTTCGACGGCGCCCTGACCGTTGTGGCAAAACTGCTGCACTACGGAATGCCGGCAGCGGGCCTTCCTTCCGGTTCCACTGACGGGGCTTCACAAGCAGGCGGCCTGCCGGCGTACCGGGCCTACTTTGGGCAGAAGGACGCACAACAGCTGGCCCTGGTCCGGCGGATGGCTGCCGACCTGAACTTTCCGGTCGAGATCGTCGGCGTGCCCACGGTCAGGGCGGAGGACGGCTTGGCGTTGTCCAGCCGCAACCGCTTCCTGTCCGACGCCGAGCGGGATGCCGCGCTTGTTCTGTCCAGGGCCCTGCGGCTGCTGGAGGAGCGGGCAAACGCGCATGAGCCGCTGGACCTGGACTCCGCGCTGGCGCTTGTGAGGTCCCAGCCACTGGTGGAACTGGACTACTTCGAGGTAGTGGATCCGGGAACCCTTGAACCGTTGGCCGAGAACTGCCGCGAGACTCCCTTCCGGGGTGAGGCCCTGGCGCTCATCGCCGCCAAGGTTGGCCCGGTGCGGCTGATCGACAATATGCCGCTCAGTTCCTGACTTCTTGTTTCACTGGCCTCCAGCCGGGCTGAAGCGCCGGGAACGAGGATGGCGGGTTAAGGGGCAAGCCCGTCCTCGCTGGCCATCAGCTGTTCCAGGAGTGCTTTTTCCGGACGGCCGGGGTTGCGTGCAACGAACTGTCGAAGCCGTGCCCTGGAGAGTTCTTCGGCCGGATCCGTGCTGGAAAGCTGTTCGTCGATAATCTCCTGCGCCTGCCAGCGCAGGGATTCGATGGCGAACTGGCGGATCTCCACAGGAGTATCACTGGGGATCCACGGCTCGGGAGCCGATGGCACGCCTTGGACCGACCGCTCTACGGTCATAGTGGCCTCCTTGCATCAAGCTGCAGTGGCCGGGGAACCACCGCGACGTTCGAATGCACTGCACGTAGGACAAACATTACAACGGGGAAGACAAGTCTGTCTCATGACAGAATTACCCCATGGACGTGACGAATCCGGAGCCCGAAAATTCATCGTCCCCAGCATCGTCAGGGCCGGAATCGCCAGTGCCACTCCCAGCGGCGCCGGCTTCGCCGAGCGGCCAGTCGAGCCCGGAGGAACGGATCCTGTCCGTGGCGTACGAGCTCTTCTCGCGCCGGGGGATCCGGGCTGTGGGCGTCAACGAGCTCATCGAGCGTTCGGGTGTAGCGAAGGCGACTTTCTACCGGCATTTCCCATCCAAGGATTCGCTGGTCCTGGCCTTCCTGGAACGGCGGGATAAGCAGTGGACGGAGGACAGCATCATTTCCAAGGCCCGCGGCAAGGGAAGCACTCCCGTTGAGCAACTATTGGCGATCTTCGACGTCCTGGGCGACTGGTTCCAGCAGGACGATTTCGAAGGCAGTGCCTTTATCAATGTCCTGCTGGAGATGGGGCCCTCCCACCCCCTGGGCCAGGCGAGCATCGACTACCTGGCGAAGGTCCGCGGGCACGTCCGGGGGCTGGCGGAGGAAGCCGGTTTGGCCCGACCGGAGGAATTTTCGCGTTCCTGGCACATCCTGATGAAGGGCTCCATAACTTCAGCCACCGAGGGTGACCTCCAGGCCGCCCAGCGCGCCCAACAGATGGCGCGCTGGCTCATCGAGCACCACCGGGCATAGCGCCCGACGCCAGATAGGCGTCCGAGGCGAGGCATAAGGTACGACGCGATGCATTGCTCCGGCGCCACAGTTACTACTGCCCGGCGCCAACGCGGTCCGGAAAGGGCGCGAATGGCGTGGTGTAGAAGTCTGCCCAGAGGGGGTCTTCCGGTGACAGATCGTTGAGGTCTATGAAGGTGTCGTCGTCTGGTTCCCACTGTGGGTGCTCCGGGCCGGGATCTCCACCCGGGGTTGCAGCAGCGGGCATGGGCCATTGTGGCCAGTGGGTTGGTTGGGGGTCTTGGTGTTCGGGGTTGTAGTGGCGGCCTGTGGGTGAGGTCCAGCCGGGCGGTCCGTTGTTGGTGGCGGGGTCGGGGGTCCAGGTGCGGGCGTGCTTCAAACGGTGATGTTTTGGGCATAGCTGGGCCAGGTTCCGGACGGCTGTTCTGCCGCCGTGTTCCCAGGCGGTGAGGTGGTCGGTGTGGTTGTCGGGGGTGTGGTTGCTGCAGCCGGGGAAGGTGCATTTTCCGTCCCGCATGCGGATCCATTGTTTGATGGTTTCGGGGAGCCGGTAGCGGGTGCGTCCGATCTCCAGGGGTGCCCCGTCGCGGGGGTCGACCAGGACGCGGTAGAACGACTCCGCCCCGTCCGCGACAAGCCTCCGCGCCATCGACGCCGGGATCGGGCCAAGGCCGTCCAGCACCGCCGGCTCATCGGTGAGGCCGAGCAGGGCGAAGACCGGGACGGTGACCAGGACATCGGCCCGCGGGGTGGGGACCTTGCCAACATCACCAGTGCTCCCTGTGCCGGAAACGCTGCCTGCGCCCGTTCCCGCCGTATCACCTGTAGCCCGTGCAGCCCCACCCACAGCAGCCTCACCCGTGGCCGTGGTGGTTCCTGCGCCGAGGAGGAGTGATGCTGCGATGTCGGGGCGGAGTTGGGTGAGGGTGCGGGGCTCGTCAGGGCCCTGCAGGCCGCGGGCGGTGGCGGTGGTGCGGTTCCAGATGGCGCAGGCGGTGTCGCCGGGGAGGTAGAGCGAGAGCCAGGCCATGCCGTCGCGGTCGGGGGTGTATTCCATCCGCCGGTCCGTGACGCCTTTGGCGTGGCGTTTTTCGAGGGTTTCGGGGTGGTGGCGTTCCCGCCAGGCGCGGACCTTGGCGCGGAACCGGGCAGGGACAAGTTCACCGGGCGCGGCGCCGCGGGCGGGGTTGGGGGCGTCGGGGTCGAAGAAGTGCGCCACCAAGGCAGCAGCCCCGTCAGGGGTGAGCCCCTCGGTTTCATCGGCGACAATCCTGGCATGCTGCCACGACAGGTCACCGGCTGACAGGGCAGCCATCATCGGCGGCAGGGAACACACCCGGCGGGACTGTTCCACCAAAGCACCCGCGGCCGCGGAACTGACGGTCAGGACACCGGCGATCTCCTCCACCGTTGACATCTCCGAAAACATGCGCTCATCCACCGGGGCGTCGGGGGCAAGCAGTGCCTGCTGGATCTCGACCGCTTCTGCCGCGTCACGGGCCTTCACCGCCGCGAGCTGAGCCTCGACCCGGGAGACTGCCTCCAGCCGTTCCAGCCGGAGCTCATACCGCCGCTGCAGCTCATCGACATCAGCGCCAACACCGGACCCGGCGGCAAGGAAATGATCCTCACGGTCCAGCGCACCGAGGGCAGCAACAGAGGCAGAAACACCCTCCAAAACCACCCCAACACCCGTGCCGATTCCCATGGAAACATCATCCAGCGAGGCACTGACAATCAGACCTGCCGACCAGCCCTGCCCCCAGGCTCCTGCCCGTACCCCAACGTCAGCCGCAGCCAAGGTGCCGCGAGCGTGCCAGCCCCGTGCCGCCGTCGTACGCCTTGTCGACACGCGCATTCCTTTTCGCACCCCAAATATGCCGCGCGAAAGGGAAGATGCGCAGCGCCAAAAGATATCCGCAGCGAAAAGGGCGCCGAGGCACAATCCGCAGGACTCGCAGCTCCCTTTGCCGTGCGCAGAAGGAACCCGAAAGGCCCGCAGACAACCCGTCAGCGTGCAGCCCCGTGCCGCCGTCGTCCTTGCCGGCCCGCAGCCGCCGTACCGAACAAAGCACGTACCCCGGAAAGTAAATAGTCAGCTTGCTTATGACTTTCAACTTTCCTAGGCTGGAAAGCGTCAGGCAAACAACTCTCGAAGCGGGACCTGTGCGCCAAAAGCGTGCAACCGCAAGCATGAGGAGGATCAATGTCAGAGCACAGCATCGCAGGCAAGAAGGTGGCATTCCTGCTCACTGACGGCGTGGAGCAGGTGGAGCTCACCAGCCCCTGGCAGGCAGTGAAGGATGCCGGCGGCGAGCCCACCCTGGTGGCACCCAAGAGCGGCAAGCTGCAGGGCTACAACGGCACCGAGAAGGGCGACACCTTCGACGTCGACCTCACCGTGGCAGAGGCGAATGCCACGGACTTTGACGCCCTGGTGCTTCCCGGGGGCGTCGTCAACGCGGACCACCTGCGGGTGGACAAGGATGCCCAGAGCTTCACGCGCAGCTTCTTTGAACAGCACAAGCCCGTGGCATCCATCTGCCACGGACCCTGGCTGCTGATCGAGGCGGGAGTCATCAGGGGCCGGAACGTCACGTCCTACTTCACGCTTGAAACCGACCTGAAGAACGCCGGCGCCAACTGGACGGACCAGGAAGTGGTGGTGGACCAGGGCCTGGTGACCAGCCGGAACCCGGACGACCTCCCGGCCTTCAACAACAAGCTGGTGGAAGAGATCTCCGAAGGCCAGCACGCGGGCCAGACCGCCTGACCCCCAATGTTCCCTCAGGGTTGAAAAACCCGTATGGAGGAATTACTCCAGCGGGTAGAGTGTTTGCATCTGCAGCGGCGCCGGCCGTGCATCACTTCCAAAAACCCCTGAGGGAACACCCATGTCTACCGAAGTCTCTCCGAACGCCAGCGGCAAGCCCGTTCAGGGCGAAGGAATACGCGCTGAAACCCGCGAAGGAACCCAGTCCGCAGCGCCGGAGAAGATGTCCCGTGAATCGGTAACCATCATCAGCACGCTGCTGGTGGCGACATTCGTGGTGATCCTCAACGAGACCATCATGAACGTCGCCCTGCAGCGGCTCATGGTGGACCTTCGCGTGGACGCTCCCACGGTCCAGTGGCTATCCACGGGGTTCATGCTAACCATGGCGGTGGTGATCCCCACTACCGGCTTCATCCTCCAGAGCCTGTCCACGCGCGCCGTCTTCATGCTGGCCATGGGCCTGTTCGCGGGTGGAACGGCGCTTGCGGCGGTGGCTCCCGGGTTCGAGGTCCTGCTCCTGGCGCGCATTGTCCAGGCCGGCGGCACCGCCATCATGCTGCCGCTGCTGATGACCACCATCCTCACCCTGGTCCCGCTGGCCAAGCGCGGCGCCGTCATGGGCAACGTGAGCATTGCCATCTCTGTGGCACCCGCAATGGGTCCCACAGTGTCCGGCCTGATCCTGGAGCATTTCACCTGGCGCTTCATGTTCGTCTTCGTGCTGCCGGTTGCCCTGGCGGCGCTGGCCATCGGCGCCAAATACCTCACCAATGTGGGGAAGCCTGAAAAGGCCAGGCTGGATGTGCTGTCCGTCATCCTTACCGTCCCGGCCTTTGGCGGCCTGGTCTACGGGCTCAGCCAGATCGGCGGCGGCCATGGCGGCCAGGCCGGCCCCAGTGCCGGCGCCATCGCAGCCCTGGTCATCGGGGTGGCCGCCCTGACGGTTTTCGTCCTCCGCCAGGTGCGCCTCCAGAAAGCAGCCGCGCCGCTGCTGGACCTGCGCGCCTTCAAGTTCCGGATGTTCACCGTCTCCGTGCTGCTGATGGTGGTGGCCATGATGGCCCTGTTCGGCGGCGTCATCCTGCTGCCGCTCTACCTCCAGCAGGTCCGGGGCCTGGGGTCGCTGGAAACCGGCCTGGCATTGCTCCCCGGCGGCCTGGCCATGGGCCTGCTGGGCCCGGTCATCGGCCGGGCGTTCGACAAGGTGGGTCCGCTGCCGCTCACCATTACCGGGTCCGTCCTGATGGTGGTGACCCTCTGGCAGTTTTCAATGCTCGACGCCGGAACAGCGGTGTGGTGGATCGTCACCTTGCACGTTGGGCTGAGTTTCGGCCTCGCGCTGCTGTTTACCCCCGCCTTCACCACCGGGCTCAACCCGCTCCCGCCGCACCTTTACTCGCACGGCTCCGCTATCATGAGCACCACCCAGCAGGTGGCCGGTGCCGCTGGAACGGCGCTGCTGGTGTCAATCTTCGCGGTTGTGAGCGCGACGTCGGGACTCGTCGCCGGGATGAGCGCCGCCTTCCTGACGGCAACCGTCATAGCCCTTGCCGCCGTCGTGCTTTCAGCGATGATGCGCAAGACCGAAGGCGCCGGCGCGGGCCACGGCGCAGGACATTAGCCCAGGCCGCGCTAGCCGGCGAAGAAGTCGCTCAGTTCCTTGATCAGCCTGTCCGGGGCCTTGATGGCGCCGTCGTGGCCCAGCCCGGGCAGGATGGTGTAGCTGGAGCCGGAAAGCACGTCGTGGATCTGGCCGCAGGCGATGCCGAAGTAGGCGGGGCTCTTTTCGCCCACCACGATCAGCGTCTCCAGGGGGAGCGCCTGGAACGGTTCGGCCGGCATGTCGGCGGCAATGATGGCTTTGATCTCGCGGACTCCGGTGCGCATCAGCTCGCGCTGCTGCTTGCCCTCGGTGGTGCCGGCGGTCAGTTTGTTGGCCAGGGTCAGCATGGACAGCGGCATGCGCGATGAGAAGGAGCCGCCGGCTTCCAGCCCGCGCTGGATCACGGCGAGGGCGCGGTCATGGTCTCCTGCGGCGATGGCACGCTCGTACTCCACGATCCAGTCGGCCGTGACGCTGCCGTTCACCGAGACCGCGGGGTCGTAGACGGCCAGCCGTTCCACCGGAAGGGTCCGGGCCGCGTGCAGTGCGACGGCGCCGCCGAAACTGTGCCCAAAGACGTCCGTGCTGGAGGTGTGCTTCATCACCGTGTCCAGGTCCCGGATGTCCACGTCCAGCGTGTAGTCCTCGGGCTGCGGTGACGAGGATCCGCGGCCGCGCCGGTTGAAGGTGTGTACGGGGCGGCCCAGGGAGGCGCTCAGTTTCTGGGCGAACTTGGTGTAATCCGCGGCGGTCACCATGGAAGGCGGCACAACCACCACGCCCGAACCGGCAGAAGCAAGCTCAGCGCCGGTGGAGAAGAGCTCCACAGTGCCGCCGTCGGGGGTCCTGATGTTCTCTCGCGTCATGTTCCGAGCCTAGCCGAGCAAGCCGGGCGGGGCATCCCGGCCACCGGCGGCCCGGAGGTCAGGCAAGGCGGTCGATGATGGCCTGGCTCGCGGCGCGGATGGCCGGCAGCCGGTCCCCAAGCCCGCACAGGATCAGCCCGGCGTCGGCGGCCTGCAGTGCCGATTCGGCGTTGGCCGCGCCGTCCGCGCGGAGGTAGATCAGGGATTCGACCAGGCGGAAGGTGAAGTCGCCGCCGTCGGGTCCGTGCGGGGAGGCTGACAACCCGGCGCCCAGTTCCCCGTAGAGCCGCCTGAGTTCCTGGCGGTTGTTGAGGAACCGGGCAAAGCGGGTGCTCCGGACCTCGGGCAGGTGGTACAGCACGCCAAGGTTCCACCGGGCGCTGCACAGTTGGGTGCCGTCATAAAGCGCGACGGCGTGCAGCCGGCTTCCAGCCGGACTTTCGGTTCCAGGTGCGTCGGCAGGAAGCGCGGCCACCGAGCGTGCGAACGTCAGCCCACCGGACACCGTCCCCTCGAGGAGGTCCTCGAGGATGTCGTCCTTGGTTTTGAAGTGGTGGTACAGGGACGACTGCCGGATGCCCACCGCGTCCGCGATGGACCGGGTGGAGGTGCTGGCAAAGCCCTGGGTGGTGAAAAGCTCCGCCGCGGCGTCCAGGATTTCATCGCGGGCGGTGGCACCTGGCCGCGAGGGCTGCTGGTGGCGGGGGCGTCCCGGTCCGGCTGAAGTCACGGCCCCATTCTTGCATTGCCAGGCGCGGCGGAAATGACGCCCGGACGTTGTGAGGGGACGGAAATCTGCCGGAAACAGGATGTCTATCCGCCTTTTACAGAGGCGAAACTGTTTGGGGACATCCCGCTGGAAAACTATCAAGTGACCGGTAATCCGCAGCCTTCGGCCGAGCGCTGCAGTGCCGGGAGGCTTCGCCCCCAAGATCCCTTTCCAGCCCCGGAGATTCCCGATGACATCAACCGTTCTCCCTACCGTCCACCAGGACGATGCAGACCTGACGTCCCTTGGCTACCAGCCCACCCTCCACCGGAAGCTCGGCCGCTACGCTTCGTTTGCCGCAGGCTTCTCCTTCGTTTCCATCCTCACCACCATCTTCCAGCTCTTCGCGTTCGGCTACTCCTTCGCCGGGCCGGCCTTCTTCTGGACCTGGCCCGTAGTGCTGGTGGGCCAGCTGCTCGTGGCCCTGAACTTCGCCGAACTTGCGGCCCGCTACCCCTTGTCCGGTGCCGTCTACCAGTGGGCGCGGCGCGTGGGCGGGGAAGGCGTAGGCTGGTTCGCCGGCTGGTTCATGGCGATCGCACAGGTGGTCACCGCAGCTGCTGCCGCAATCGCCCTGCAGGTGGTCCTGCCCCAGCTCTGGGACGGTTTCCAGGTGGTGGGCGGCGACTCCGCGCTCAACACGGTGACCGGCGCTTCCAACGCCGTGGTCCTCGGCGCCGTCCTCCTGGTCGCCACCACCATCATCAACTCCCTGGGCGTGAAGCTGATGGCCCACGTCAACTCCGTGGGTGTCACCTGCGAGATCGTGGGCGTCGCTGCCGTCATCCTGGCCCTCGTCAGTGCCGCCCAGCGCGGACCCAACGTGGTTGCGGACACCACCGTGCTGCAGGGATCGGACCTGGGCGCCGTGGGAGCCTTCCTGGTCTCGGGGCTGATGGCCGCCTACGTCATGGTGGGCTTCAACTCCGCCGGTGAACTGTCCGAGGAAACCAAGGACCCGCGCCGCACCGCACCCCGGACCATCCTTTCCGCCCTCCTCATCTCCGGCATCGGCGGCGCGCTGATGATCATCACCGCCCTCATGGCAGCGCCCAGCCTCGACGACGGCCGCCTCGCCACCGAAGGCCTGCCCTACGTCCTCACCGCGGTCCTGGGCACCTTCTGGGGCAAGGTCCTGCTGGTGGATGTCGCCATCGCCATCTTCGTCTGCACCCTGGCGATCCAGACCGCCGGTTCCCGCCTGGTCTTCTCCATGGCCCGCGACGGCAAGCTCCCGGCGTCGGCCCTGCTCTCCTCCGTGCACCCCACCCGCGGCACCCCCATGTGGCCCTCCATCGTGATCGGCGCCCTTGCAGTCGCCGTGCTGGCCATCAACGTCGGCAACGCCGCCCTGTTCACCACCCTGTGCAGCGTCTGCATCGTGATGGTCTACCTCGCCTACCTCCTGGTCACCGTCCCGCAGCTGGTCAACCGCCTCCGCGGCGACTGGAACCGGGTGGGACAGACCATGCCGGCAGGCCTCTTCTCCCTGGGCCGCTGGGGCCTTCCAGTCAACATCCTCGCCGTCCTCTACGGCGGCGTCATGGTGGTCAACCTGGCATGGCCCCGGCCCGAGGTGTACGACCCCACAGGCGAGAACGGCATCCTTCTCTGGTCAGCGCCGCTGATGGTCACCGCGGTGCTGCTCCTGGGCATCTGGGTCCGGAGCAGGAACCTGGCCGCCAAGGCCTGACCCGCGGCCCCGCACCCAAAAACCACGCTTCCGCAAGCCACGCTTCCAAGACCTACAGGACTGACATGACACAGACCATCGAAACGCCAGCCGCCGGGACGGCCACCACGGCCGGTGCCCGCGCCCATGCCCGGGAACAGCACGGCAGGACCGCTGAAACCATGCGCCACGTACCGGCAGCGTCCGCGCCCGCGCACCTTCTGGCCGGACTGCCCGGAGTGGACGGGGCCGACGCCGCGTCCCCCACATGGGCGGAATCCGTCGCCTTTGGCCGCTACACCACCATGTCCCTGGCGCGCGGCACCCGGGTCCGGCTCACCGACACGGCAGGCGACGCCTGCGTGCACGCACTCCTGTACCGCGCCGGGGCCACCCACGAACGACTGAACGTCGCCGACACCGTCAAGGTCCCGTGGCAGGCCTACCCCGCCGCCGGGCACCCGCTGCTGTCCGACGCCGGCCGCCTGATGGCAACGATCGTGGCGGACACCTCGTCACGGCATGACGCACTCACCGGCGCCACCACCCTCGCCTGCAACACCGCCAAGTACGGCGCCGGAACCGCCCACAGCCCCTCCCCGGCAGCACGCGAACTGCTCACCCTGGGCGCCCTCAAGAACGGCCTGGGCGCCCGCGACGTGGCGCCGTCCATCTCCTTCTTCAAAGGCATCACGGTCGACCCTGCCGGCAGCATCACCTTTACCGGAAGCGCCGGGCCCGGTGCCGCCGTCGAACTCCTGCTCCAGCTGGACACCGTGCTGGTACTGGCCAACACCGCCCACCCCCTGGACCCGCGCGCTGACTTTGCGGGGACCGCCGTCGACATCGTCGCCTGGCACGCGCCGCAGGACCTGGCGGCACTGGAGGCCGGCCACCTGGCCGGACCATTGGCCCCGGAACACCTGCAGGCCCTCCGCAACACCGAACACGATCTCGCCGCAAGGAACGCCCGATGAACACTGCCGTTGACACCACGCCCATCCCGGACGCCGCCGCCATCGCGCTGGCCCCTGGCGCCGTTGTACTTGATGAGTTCGTCGAAGCCCGCGGCCCCTGGTCTGCCGTGGTGGCAGCAGGCGACGTGCTGACCATCGTGGACCTGGAAGGCAACCAGGCGGTTGACTGCCTGCTGTACGCCGCGGCCGACACCACGGTGCGCTACTCGGCGGCAGCCACCATCGCCGCACAGCAGTCCATCGTCCTTACCACCGGTTCGGTCCTGCGCGCCGACACCGGCGCTGCCCTGATGACCGTCGTTGCAGACGAAGTGGGCGTGCACGACACCATCGGGGGCGCCTGCTCACAGGAATCCAATACCCTCCGCTACGGCCAGCACACCCGCGAACAGCACGCCTGCGTGGAGAACTTCCTGATCGAGGGCTCGCGCTGGGGCCTGGGCAAACGGGACCTGGTGTCCAACATCAACTGGTTCATGAACGTCCCGGTGGACCCGGACGGCGCCTTGGGCATCGTTGACGGCCTGTCCGCCCCCGGAAAGCGCGTGGCACTGAAGGCGGAGGTGGACACCCTGGTCCTGGTCTCCAACTGCCCGCAGATCAACAACCCGTGCAACGGCTTCAACCCCACCCCCGTCCGCATGATCGTCACCCGGCCGGAGGCTGCGCTGTGAACCCCTTTGACACGCCGAACACCTTCGACACACTGTTGATCGCCAACCGCGGCGAGATCGCGTGCCGCATCATTGAGTCCGCCCGCAGGCTGGGCCTGCGCACCGTTGCCGTCTTCTCCGAGGCGGACCGCGGCGCCAAGCACGTCCGGCTCGCCGACGAGGCTGTACTGCTGGGGCCCGCGCCGGCCAAGGAATCCTACCTCCGGGTGGACGCAATCCTGGCGGCGGCAAAGGAAACCGGCGCCGGCGCCATCCACCCCGGCTACGGCTTCCTCTCCGAGGATGCGGCCTTCGCCGAGGCCGTGGAAGCGGCGGGACTGGTCTTCGTGGGCCCCACCGCCGAGCAACTGCGCATCTTCGGCACCAAGCACACAGCGCGCGACGCCGCCCGGGCAGCCGGGGTGCCGATGATCGCCGGTTCAGGGCTGCTTGGTGACGTGGACGACGCCGTTGCGGCCAGCACCGCGATTGGCTTCCCGCTGATGCTCAAGGCCACCGGCGGTGGCGGCGGGATCGGCATGACGGTCTGCCGCAACGAGGCCGAGCTTGTGGACAGCTTCCCCCGCGTGGCCCGCCTGGCAGGCGCCAGCTTCGGCACCGCAGGGGTTTTCGCCGAGCGGTACGTGGAGAACGCCCGGCACGTCGAGGTGCAGATCTTTGGCGATGGCGAAGGCCGCGTGGTCAGCCTGGGGGACCGCGACTGCTCCCTGCAGCGCCGCCACCAGAAAGTCCTCGAAGAGGCCCCCGCACCCGACCTGCCGGACGAACTGCGCGAAGAACTCCACCGCAGCTCCCGGGCCCTCTGCGCCTCCCTCAACTACCGCTCCGCCGGCACCGTCGAGTTCGTCTACGACTCCGCCCGCAAGGAAGCCTCCTTCCTGGAAGTCAACGCCCGGCTCCAGGTGGAGCACCCCGTCACCGAAGCCGTCACCGGGGTGGACCTGGTGGCATGGATGCTCCGCCTGGCCCAGGGCGGCAGCCAGGCCCAGGCAGTCCTTGCGGACGTGCCGGACAGCCTGCCCGTGACCGGCCACGCCGTGGAGGCCCGCGTTTACGCCGAGGATCCGGCCCGGGGCTTCCAGCCCAGCGCCGGAACCGTCACCAACGCCGCCTACCCCACGGCGGCAGAAGCACGCGTGGACGCCTGGGTGGAAACCGGCACCGACGTTTCCACCAACTACGACCCCCTCCTGGGCAAGATCATCACCTCCGGCACTGACCGCACCGAAGCTTTCGACCTCCTCGCCGCAGCGCTGGGCAACACCCGGATTGACGGCATCGAGACCAACTTAGGGCTGCTCCGCGCCGCCACCGGCCTGGAGGTGGTTCGCAGCGTTCAGCACTCCACCAGCACCCTGGACAACGTGGGGGACCCGGAGCCGCGCATCACCGTGGGCCGGCCCGGCCTGCAGACCAGCGTGCAGGACTGGCCCGGCCGCACCGGCCTCTGGCAGATCGGCGTTCCGCCCAGCGGCCCCATGGACGATCTCTCATTCCGGCTTGGCAACACCGCGCTGGGCAACCCCGAAGGCGCCCCGGGCCTCGAGTTCACCATGACCGGCCCCAGCCTGACCTTCACCCACGCCACCACCGTCTGCGTTACCGGCGCCGAAGTGGCTGTGACAGTTGACGGAACGGAGGTGCCCGCCTGGACGCCCGTGACGGTCCCGGCAGGCGGAACGCTCGACGCCGGCACCGCAGCCGGCAAGGGCCTGCGCGGCTACATCCTGTTCCAGGGCGGCCTGGACATTCCCGAGTACCTGGGCAGCGCCTCCACCTTCACCCTTGGCCAGTTCGGTGGCCACGCCGGACGGGTCCTGCGCGCGGGCGATGTGCTGCGGACGGTCAAGCCTGCCGCCGGCGCACCCGAGGAAGCCGCCGCGGCAGCGGTGCCCCTCGACAGCCGTCCCGCCCTCACCTCCACCTGGGAACTGGCCGTGGCCGAGGGCCCGCACGGCGCCCCGGAATTCTTCCAGCGTGAGGACATCGAGGAACTGTACGGCGCGGAGTACGAGGTCCACTTCAACTCCGCCCGCACCGGCGTGCGCCTCACCGGCCCCAAGCCCCGCTGGGCACGCACCGACGGCGGCGAAGCAGGCCTGCACCCCTCCAACATCCACGACACCGCCTACTCGGTGGGTGCCCTGGACTTCACCGGCGACACCCCCATCCTGCTCGGCCGGGACGGCCCCAGCCTGGGCGGTTTCGTCTGCCCCGTCACCGTGGTGACGGCGGAACGCTGGAAGCTCGGCCAGCTGCGCCCGGGGGACAAAGTCCGCTTCGTGCCCATCAAAGCCAGCCAGGCGCCGTCGGCCAGGGACCTGGGACCCGGCCGCCAGCTGGTGCTCCCGGGCGACGTCGGCTGGTCCGGCAATCTTTCAGCGCACCTCCCGGCGGTGAGCCCCGCAGCCGGCCGTCCCGCACGCACGGTACGCGGCGACGGCGACGACGGCGTGCTGGGCCGGGTGCCGGAAGGTTCCGGCCGGCCCGCGGTCACGTACCGCCGCTCCGGAGACGACAACCTGCTGGTGGAATACGGCGAGATGGTGCTGGACCTGGGCCTGCGCGCCCGGGTCCACGCCCTGCACCAGCACATCGAAGCGCTCCGGGTACCCGGCATCGTGGACCTCACCCCGGGTATCCGGTCGCTGCAGATCAAGGTGGACCCGTCCGTCCTCCCCACCGGGCGGCTGCTGGACCTGGTCCAGGAAATCGAGGCCGCCCTGCCCGCCAGCTCAGAACTGGTGGTCCCCAGCCGCACCGTCCGGCTGCCGCTGTCCTGGGACGATCCGGCCACCCGCGAAGCGATCGAACGCTACATGGCAGGCGTCCGCGACGACGCCCCTTGGTGCCCGTGGAACATCGAATTCATTCGGCGGATCAACGGCCTGGACTCCGTCAGCGACGTCTTCGACACCGTCTTCAACGCAGAGTACCTGGTCCTGGGCCTGGGCGACGTCTACCTCGGCGCCCCCGTGGCCACCCCGCTGGACCCCCGCCACCGCCTGGTCACCACCAAGTACAACCCCGCCCGGACCTGGACGCCCGAGAACGCGGTGGGCATCGGCGGCGCCTACATGTGCATCTACGGCATGGAGGGCCCCGGCGGCTACCAGTTCGTCGGCCGCACCACCCAGGTGTGGTCGCGGTACGCCGGTTCGGCCCCGTTCGAACCCGGTTCGCCCTGGCTGCTCCGGTTCTTCGACCGCATCTCCTGGTACCCCGTCAGCCCCGAGGAACTCCTGGACCTGCGCGCGGACATGGCAGCAGGACGCGGCCGCGGCGTGGAGATCGAGGAGGGCACGTTCTCCCTCGCCGAGCACGAACAGTTCCTTGCCGACAACAGCCAGTCCATCGACGCGTTCCGGGAGAAGCAGGGCGCAGCGTTCGCGGTGGAACGGCAGGCCTGGGCCGACGCCGGCGAGTTCGACCGGGCGGACGCGCTCGCCGCCGTCGTGGCCCCCGCTGTTGACGATGTGGTGGTTCCCGACGGCGGATCGCTCATCTCCGCACCGTTCGCCGCCAGCGTCTGGAAGGTGGACGTGGCTCCCGGCGACCGTGTCACCAAGGGCCAGCCGCTGGTCTCGCTGGAAGCAATGAAGATGGAAACGGTCCTCGAAGCGCCGTGCGAGGGCGTGGTGCTCCGCGTCCTGCCGGCCGCCGGCTCCCAGGTGGTGGCCGGCGAGGCGGTAGTGGTCCTCGGCGCCGACTTGGGCCTTGAACCGGCAGACGACGCCCAGGAACTGGAAGAGGCAGCAGTATGAGCCCGGCAACCAACAGCAGTGCCACCAGTCGCGCCAAGGCGGCACTCGCGGCGCTGGAATCAGTAAACCGGCCTGAAATCTGGATCACGGTCCGCAGCGGCGAGGACCTCCTGGCGGAGGCTGCAGCGATCGACGCCGCCGTGGCAGGTGGCGCGGATCTGCCGTTGGCCGGGCTGCTTTTGGCCGTCAAGAACAATGTTGACGTGGCGGGCATCCCCACCACGGCAGCCTGCCCCGGCTTTGCCTATACGCCGGAAAAGGATGCGGAAGCGGTGGCCCGCCTCCGCGCCGCCGGTGCCCTGGTCCTGGGCGCCACCAACCTGGACCAGTTCGCCACCGGGCTGGTGGGGACGCGCAGCCCCTACGGCGCCGTCCGGGATTCGCGCCGGCCGGAGTACATTTCCGGCGGTTCCAGCTCCGGCTCCGCGGTGGCGGTGGCACTGGGACTGGTGGACATCGCGATCGGCACGGACACGGCGGGCTCCGGCCGGGTCCCCGCCGGGCTGCAGGGCATCGTGGGCATCAAGGCAACACTGAACGCCGTCTCCACGGAGGGGGTGGTGCCCGCCTGCCGGTCCTGGGACGCCGTCACCATCTTTGCCCGGCACCTGTCCACCGCCGAGCTGGCCATGGGCTTCATGGCCGGCAACTCCCGGTCCTGGCCCGCGGACATCAAACTGGCCGCGCCGGCACGTCCCCGCGTGGCATATCCCGCCAGCCTGCCCGCATTGCCCCCTGAGTGGGCCGCGGAATTCCAGCGGCAGGTTGACCGCCTGCGGTCCAGCGGGGTGGATGCCGAAGCAATCGAATTCGACGACTTCCTGCAGGCAGCACGGCTGCTGTACGAGGGCGCGCTGGTGGCCGAACGCCACGCTGCGGTGGGGGCCTTCCTGGCAAAGCACGACGCCGGCACTGACGGCCAGGCGGGCATCGATCCCACCGTGGCGGGCATCATCCGGGCGGCCGGTACCGTTTCCGCCTCCCGGTACGTTGCCGATACCGCCCGGCTGGAGGAACTGCGGACCAGGGCGCTGGCCCGGATCGCCGGCTTCGATGCCCTCCTGGTTCCCACGGCGCCCTTCCACCCCACGCTGGCTGAGGTGGCCGCGGACCCGGTAGGCGTGAATTCGCTGATGGGCACCTACACCAATTTCTGTAACCTGTTCGACCTCTGTGCCGTGGCTGTCCCTGCCGGGGAAGTGGACGGCGCGCAGTTCGGCCTCACGGTGGTCGGCCGGACCTTCGACGATGCTGTGGCGGCCGATATCGCCCGCCGCCTGGAGCTAACCCCGGACGCTCCCGCCCTCTTCGCTCCGGGCGCAGCAGCGGAGGTTGGCCGCGCCGGCGCCCACCCGTCGTCGTCCACGCCCTGGCCTTTGGCGGCGGGCGCAACGGCCGTGCCGCTGGTGGTGGTGGGTGCGCACCGCAAGGGCCAGCCGCTGGCACCGCAGCTGGAGGAACTCGGGGCCTCGTGGGATGGTCCGGTCCGGACCGCCGCACGCTACCGCATGGTGGCGCTGGACACGGTGCCGGCAAAGCCAGGCGTCTACCGGTCCGACGACGGCGCGGAACTGGTGGGGGAGCGGTGGCTGCTGTCCCCTGCGGCCCTGGGGACGTTCCTGGCCGCCCTCCCGGAACCCATGCTCCTGGGATCCGTGGAGCTTTCGGACGGTTCCAGCGCCGTCGGGTTCGCCTGTGATGCGGTTGCCGCTGCGGGCGGGAAGGACATCACGGCCTGGGGTGACTGGCTGCCGGACCGGAGCGTGGAACCGAAGCCGCGGACCGTGTGGCGGGACCTGGGGGAGGCGGCCCTGGCCGGGTTCAGCCGCGGCGAGCGGGGATAGTGCCGGCAGCATCCGGGCGGGTTCCGCCGTCCGGATGCCCGCCCGTGAAATACGCTGCGATGTCGGTCACAAGCTCCTTGACGGCCGCCGGAATGGACCCGTGGAAGCACTTGGGGGAGAGCTGGTAAGTGCTGCCTGGAACTGCCTGGTGCAGCCGCTCCGCCGTTTCCTTGTAGCCCGGGCTGGTGGCCTTCTTCATGTGCGCCAGGGCGTGGCCCACCTTGCCGCCGTTGACGGCGTCCTCGAACCCGTCCAGCCACGCGGTGTCGATGTTGCCGTCGATGTTCACCGCTGCGTCGTACACCGCAAGCCTGTCCGGGACCTTTACGGTTCCGCTGAACTCCTGCACGGCGTTCAGCGCCACCGCTCCGCCCAGCCCTCTCCCAGGCCTTTCGCCAGGGCGATGGAGAACTGGCGGTAGATCAGGGCCGTGAGGAACGCGCCGCCGATCAGCAGCACCCGCTTTTGCCCGGGCGCGTCTTCGGTGCCGTAGCTGTACAAAGCCAGCCTGCCGCCGTCGTGCGCTGGAAGTACCCGTTCTTTCACCCGCCCATCCCAGGGTGTGAGCCTGCGGGCCAGCTGCAAGTCCTGGCACCCAATGCCCGGTAAACTTGATGATTGTGACTTCCCAAAACACCCCCTCGCCCAAGAACGCCCCGGAGCCCGTTGATGCCAGCGAGCAGATGCGGATCCGCATGGAAAAGCGCGCCAAACTTCTTGAGCGCGGCACGGAGGCTTACCCCGTGGGGGTGGAGCGGACGCATTCGCTCGCCGAGATCCGGGAAAAGTACGCCCACCTCGAAGCCGACGACACCACCGGCGACACCGTGGGCGTCACCGGCCGCGTTGTCTTCATCCGCAACACCGGCAAGCTCTGCTTCGCCACCCTGCAGGAAGGCGGCACCGACGGCAAAGCCACCCGCCTGCAGGCCATGCTGAGCCTGGCCAACGTGGGTGAGGAGGCGCTCGCCGACTGGAAGGCCCTGGTTGACCTCGGCGACCACGTGTTCATCAAGGGCGAGGTCATCTCCTCCCGCCGCGGCGAGCTGTCGATCATGGCGGACTCCTGGTCCATGGCCTCCAAGGCCCTGCGCCCGCTTCCGGTCCTGCACGCGGACCTGAACGAGGAAACCCGCGTCCGCCAGCGCTACGTGGACCTGATGGTCCGCGACGAAGCCCGCGAAATGGTCTACACCCGTGCCGCCATCACCCGCTCCATCCGCGAAACACTGTTCCGGCACCGCTACGTGGAAGTGGAAACCCCCATCCTGAACCTGGTCCACGGCGGCGCCCTGGCCCGGCCGTTCGAAACCCACATGAACGCCTTCGACCAGAAGATGACGCTGCGCATCGCCACCGAGCTGTACCTCAAGCGCGCCGTTGTTGGCGGCATCGACCGCGTGTATGACATGGGCCGCGTGTTCCGCAACGAGGGCGTGGACTCCACCCACAGCCCCGAATTCACCACCCTTGAGTGCTACGAGGCCTGGGCGGACCAGTTCGTGATGGCAGAGCGGATCAAGGAGATCATCCTCGACGCCGCCGACGCTGTGGGTGCCGGACGCGTCCTTCAGACCGAGGCGGGGGAGATCAACCTCGACGGCGAGTGGGCCTGGCTGGCCGTCTACCCCGGACTTTCCGACGCCGTGGGGCGGGAGATCACGCCGGAGACGCCCGTTGAGGTGCTTCGGGAGATCGCGGAAAAGCACGACGTCAAGGCGGACCCCAAGTGGGACGCCGAAAAGCTGGCGGTGGAACTCTTCGGCGAAATCGTGGAGCCCACCCTGCTGAACCCCACCTTCGTCTACGACTACCCGCCCTCCGCCCAGCCGCTGGCCCGCCCGCACCGCGAGGACGGCCGCCTGATCGAGGCCTGGGACCTGATCATCGGCGGCATGGAGCGCGGCACCGCCTTCTCCGAGCTGATCGACCCCGTCATCCAGCGCGAACGGCTCACCGAGCAGTCCCTGCACGCAGCCGCCGGTGACGTGGAGGCAATGCAGCTGGACGAGGACTTCCTGCGCGCCCTGGAATACGGCGCCCCTCCCATGGGCGGCATCGGCCTGGGCATCGACCGGCTGGTCATGCTCTTCACGGGCGCCGGCATCCGCGAAACCATCCTGTTCCCCCTGCTGAAGCCCGAAGGGCACTGATCATGGAATACGTAGCGGTTATCCTGCCCTCCCTGGTGGTGGGCCTGCTGTTCTGGTTCGCCATGAAGGCAATCTTCAACGCGGACAAGGCCGAGCGCCAGGCGGAGGCCCGTGCGCAGGCTGAGGCGGATTCCCTGCCGGTGCAGCCCACGGACCGCCCGGGCCCCGAATCCAAATAGATAAACCCCCTTCTTTCCGGTTTTATCCCCAAGGAACCAATAGGCGCTTTGACGCGTTGCCAAGATAAGAGTCATAATTTTTTTGGGAAACATCCTGCTTTTCTGAAAACCCAAGAGGAAGACCTTTAATGGCACAGAAAGTAAACATCATCCTCGTTGATGATCTGGATGGGGGATCCGCAGACGAGAATGTTAAGTTCGGCCTCGATGGGGTCAACTACGAGATTGACCTGTCGGCAGCCAATGCCGCTGAACTTCGGTCTTCACTGGAGAGGTTCATCAACGCTGCACGCAAGGCTTCCGGAGGCCGCACCGCCCAGCGGGCGAAGGCTCCGGCCGGTGGCCGCAGCCACGATTCGGCGCAAATCCGGCAATGGGCCCGGGATAACGGCTACACCGTTAACAGCCGCGGCCGAATTCAGGCTGAAATCCAGGAAGCCTACCAAAAGGCAAATTCCTAGGTACGCGCGTGGCCTGACTAAAAAGCCCTGCTTCCCACCTTCGGGAGGCAGGGCTTTTTGGCTGGGTGCAGGTATTTAGCGGCGCGGGCGTAATTACCCCCGCGCCGCAGCCGGGGATTCACCGCTGTGCGATTCACGGCGCAGCAGGCTGCCGGCAGCAAACTGCTCGGCGACATAGAACACGAAAGGCGGAATATCGCCTGTTTTCGCCAGTACCACTCCACACCCGGCACTGGCGAGGGCCAGCGCTGCCGCCTCCTTTTTCCGGTGCGGCAAGGTTGCCAGGGTGCCGGACAGGGACCCGAGCGCGAGCACATGCAGCCACGCATAGGCGTGGAACGGCCACGCCGGGAAGCGGCGCGCCGCGAAACGCTCCAGGTCCGACGCACGCATTGCAAGTTCGGACACAAATAACGGCGCCCCGGCGGCAAGTGCGACGGCGGCTGTGCCGGCGAGTGCCCTGCTCCTTCCGGGCGGGAGGGCCAGGGCCAGCCGGGCAAACGCCGCGGGCATGGCAGCCGTCCCCGCCGCCGCCACATGCTGTCCCGCAACCCACCAGCGCTGCCCCTTCCGGAGCATGTCCAGCCGCCGCGCAGCGTCGGGCTCCAGGTAGACCCCCGGCACCGGGCTGATGCCGGCCAGCCAAACCGCGCCGGCCGCGAGGACAACCCCCGCCGGGCGCCTGACGCGTTCCAGGTCCACCTGCGACATGTTCCCGCCCTCCCCGCTGATTCACGCTGCCCATGTTGCTCCCGCTGGAGCGGCCAGGGCCGCCGTTAGGGCCAAGAATGGCCCATCACCCGGTGCGGGACAAGGGCTTCTTGGAGGGCTCCTTTGCCCGCTGCTGCCCGGCGGCCGAAGTCCGTGGAAGGGGGCGCGGCAATATTCCCGGAAGACCCATGTTTCCCCTGTGGCGAACACGCTCCACAACTTCGGACCGGCCACGTAGCATCAAAGTACGTCGTAGCTAGGAGTGTGGCGAAATGTTTGAGCGATTTACGGACCGTGCCCGTCGCGTAGTTGTGCTTGCCCAAGAAGAGGCACGCATGCTGAACCACAATTACATCGGTACCGAACACATCCTCTTGGGTCTGATCCATGAGGGTGAGGGCGTTGCCGCCAAAGCTCTTGAGTCCTTGAGCATTTCGCTCGACGGCGTGCGCGAGCAGGTGCAGGAGATCATCGGGCAGGGCCAGCAGGCCCCCTCCGGCCACATCCCCTTCACCCCCCGCGCCAAGAAGGTGCTGGAGCTCTCGCTGCGCGAAGCCCTGCAGCTGGGCCACAACTACATCGGCACGGAGCACATCCTGCTTGGCCTGATCCGCGAGGGTGAAGGCGTCGCCGCCCAGGTGCTGGTCAAGCTCGGCGCCGACCTCAACCGGGTCCGCCAGCAGGTCATCCAGCTCCTCTCCGGCTACCAGGGCAAGGAAACCACCGGCGCAGGCGTCGGCGGCGGACAGCCCGAAGGCGCACCCGCCGGTTCCGTGGTCCTGGACCAGTTCGGCCGCAACCTGACCCAGGCTGCGCGCGAGAACAAGCTGGACCCGGTCATCGGCCGCGAGCAGGAAATGGAACGCGTCATGCAGGTCCTTTCCCGCCGCACCAAGAACAACCCGGTCCTCATCGGTGAGCCCGGCGTCGGCAAGACGGCCGTCGTCGAAGGCCTGGCCCAGGCGATTGTCCGCGGCGACGTTCCGGAGACCATCCGGGACAAGCAGCTGTACACCCTGGACCTCGGTTCCCTGGTGGCAGGTTCCCGTTACCGCGGTGACTTTGAAGAGCGCCTCAAGAAGGTCCTCAAGGAGATCCGCACGCGCGGCGACATCATCCTGTTCATCGATGAGATCCACACGCTGGTGGGTGCCGGTGCCGCCGAAGGCGCCATCGACGCAGCCTCGATCCTGAAGCCCATGCTGGCCCGCGGCGAGCTGCAGACCATCGGCGCCACCACTCTGGATGAGTACCGCAAGCACATCGAGAAGGATGCCGCCCTGGAGCGCCGCTTCCAGCCGATCCAGGTCAAGGAACCCTCCGTGGCGCACGCCATTGAGATCCTCAAGGGCCTGCGCGACCGCTACGAGGCGCACCACCGGGTCACCATCACCGACGGCGCCCTGGCCTCCGCTGCAAGCCTTGCCGAGCGCTACATCTCGGACCGCTTCCTGCCGGACAAGGCGATCGACCTGATCGACGAAGCCGGCGCCCGGCTGCGCATCCGCCGCATGACCGCTCCGCCGGAGCTCAAGGCCATGGACGAGCGCATCGCCAAGCTGAAGATGGAGAAGGAATCCGCCATCGACGCGCAGGACTTCGAAGGCGCCGCTTCGCTCCGCGACAAGGAACAGAAGATGATTTCCGAGCGCGCGGAGAAGGAACGCCACTGGAAGTCCGGCGGCATGGACGACATCTCCGAGGTGGATGAGGATCTCATCGCCGAGGTGCTGGCCAACTCCACCGGCATCCCCGTCTTCAAGCTGACCGAGGAAGAGTCCTCGCGGCTGCTCAAGATGGAAGACGAACTGCACAAGCGCGTGGTGGGCCAGGACGAGGCCATCAAGGCACTGTCCCAGGCCATCCGCCGTACCCGTGCAGGGCTCAAGGACCCCAAGCGCCCCGGTGGCTCGTTCATCTTCGCCGGCCCCACCGGCGTCGGCAAGACCGAGCTCGCAAAGGCACTCGCGGAGTTCCTGTTCGGTGAAGAGGACGCCCTCATCACCCTGGACATGTCCGAGTACTCCGAGAAGCACACCGTCTCGCGGCTCTTCGGTGCCCCTCCGGGCTACGTCGGCTACGAAGAGGGTGGCCAGCTGACCGAGAAGGTCCGCCGCCGTCCGTTCTCCGTGGTGCTGTTCGACGAAGTGGAAAAGGCCCACGCGGACCTCTTCAACTCGCTGCTGCAGATCCTGGAAGACGGCCGCCTGACTGACTCCCAGGGCCGCGTGGTGGACTTCAAGAACACCGTGATCATCATGACCACCAACCTGGGTACCCGGGACATCTCCAAGAGCGTTGCCACCGGCTTCCAGTCCGGCACCGACACGCAGACCGGCTACAACCGCATGCGTGCCCGTGTGACGGAGGAGCTCAAGCAGCACTTCCGTCCCGAGTTCCTGAACCGTGTTGACGACGTCGTGGTGTTCCCGCAGCTGACCCAGGACGAGATCATCGAGATCGTGGACCTGTTCGTCACCCGCCTGGAGAAGCGCCTCAAGGACAAGGACATGGGCATCGAGCTCACCAAGGCCGCAAAGGTGCTCCTCGCAACCCGCGGCTACGATCCCGCCATGGGTGCCCGGCCGCTGCGCCGCACCATCCAGCGCGAGATCGAGGACCAGCTCTCCGAGAAGATCCTCTTCGGCGAGATCCACCCCGGCGACATCGTCGTGGTGGATGTCGAAGGCGAAGGCGACGACGCGAAGTTCACCTTCGCCGGCAACGCCAAGCCGCGCATCCCGGAGATCGCCCCGAGCGTCTAGTTTCCACAGCCAAAGCCCCGCCACTCCGCAAGGAGCGGCGGGGCTTCCGCTTGTTAACCACCCCTCCGCCGGCTGGGTCCGGCGCTTTCATCTCTGGCTGGGTCCGGCGCCGGGGCCGGAGCGAACCCAGCCACGGAAAACGCACCCGGGCGCGCAGCCGGGCAGTGCGTGGCGGCTGTGCTCCAGGACACAAAACGTGTTGAATCGGGGGCATGGCTAACTTGGAACCGGCGATCCCGGATGAGCAACCACTGACCCCTTTCCACGACCTCGACCACTACCTGTCCATCCCGCGGGTAAGCGGCCTGGCCCTGAGCCCGGACGGCTCGCGGCTGGTCACCACCGTCAGCACCCTGAACGGCAAAGGCACCGAGTTCGCCACTGCACTGTGGGAGCTGGACCCGGCCGGGCAGAAGCATGCGCGGCGAATTACGCGCAGTGCCAAGGGCGAAGCCGGTGCCGCTTTCTCGGCCAACGGCGACGTCTACTTCACGTCCGCGCGTCCCGACCCGGACAGCCCCGACGAGGAGCCGGTGAACGCCCTGTGGGTGCTTCCGGCGGACGGCGGGGAAGCCAGGGTGGCCCTCAGCCGGCCCGGCGGCATCAGCAAAGTGCTGACGGCCAGGGGCGCGGACGCAGCGTTCGTGACGGCCGAGGTCCTTGCAGGGTCCATGGACGAGGAAGACGACGCCGACCGGCGCAAGTCGCGCAAGGACCGGAAAGTCTCTGCCATCCTGCACAGCGAATATCCGGTCCGATACTGGGACGCGGATCTGGGGCCGGGCCAGCCGCGGATCTTTGCGGTGGAAGCGGGGGAGGACAAGGCGCCCGGCAAACCGGCAACGGTTGACGCCACCGCCCCGCTGGTCCTGCGTAACCTGACGCCGGACGCCGGGCCCCGGCTGCGGGAAGCGGAGACCGTGGTCAGCCCTGACGGCAAGACCATCTACAGCAGTTACACCAAACCACTGGCCAAGGCGGACAGCAGGTCCGTACTGGTGGCGGTGGATGTGGCATCCGGCGGGCTCAAGGTGCTGTTGGACCAGGAGGGAATGAGCTACTTCCCGGGTCCGGTCAGCCCTGACGGCCGGACCCTGGTGGTGGTCAGCGAAAGCGACTCCACCCCGCAGCAGGCCCCCGACATCAAGATGCACCTCCTGGACGTCTCCGGCGGGGCCGCCGGGAACGCCGCGGGCCTGCAGCCCCTGGCCCACGACTGGGACCGTTGGCCCAAGCCTGCAGCGTGGCTCCCCGATGGCTCTGCCCTCCTGGTCACAGCGGACGATGACGGCGCGTCGCCGGTTTTCCGGGTCAGCATTCCGTCGGCTGCCGCTGAGGTTGGCGTCACCCGGGTGACGCAGGACGCCGCGGCATATTCCGACGTCGTCATTTCTCCAGAGGGGCGGAGCGCGTATGCCCTGCGCAGCTCCTACGAATTTCCGGCCGAAGCCGTCCGGATCGACCTGGCCACAGGGGAAACAACCCGCCTCCCGGCTCCTGCGGAACGTCCCAGCCTCCCGGGGCGGCTGGAACGCATCGCGGCCACCGCGGCCGATGGGTCCCGGGTGCCTGCCTACCTGGCCCTGCCGGAGGGCGCCTCCGCAGGTGAGCCGGCGCCGCTGCTCCTGTGGATCCACGGCGGTCCGCTGGGATCCTGGAACGCCTGGACGTGGCGCTGGAACCCGTGGCTTCTGGCTGCCCGGGGATATGCGGTGCTGCTGCCGGATCCCGCGTTGTCCACGGGATACGGGCAGTCGTACATCCAGCGGGGCTGGGGCTCATGGGGGAAGGCGCCCTTCACCGACCTGATGGCCGTGACCGATGCGGCGGTGGAACGGCCCGATGTCGATGAGTCCCGGACCGCGGCGATGGGCGGCTCCTTTGGCGGGTACATGGCCAACTGGGTTGCAGGCAACACGGACCGGTTCAAGGCAGTTGTCACCCATGCCAGCCTGTGGGCCCTGGACCAGTTCGGGCCCACCACGGACGCCTCCCAGTACTGGCTGAAGGAAATGACCGAGGAGATGGCACTCGAGAACTCGCCGCACCTGCATGCGGAGAACATCGGCACGCCCATGCTGGTGATCCATGGGGACAAGGACTACAGGGTGCCCATCGGCGAGGGCCTGCGGCTTTGGTACGAGCTGCTGTCCAAGTCCCGGCTCGCGGCGGACCAGGACGGGCAGACCCCGCACCGGTTCCTGTACTTCCCGGACGAAAACCACTGGGTCCTCCAGCCGCAGCACGCCAAGGTCTGGTACCAGGTGGTGGAGTGGTTCCTGGCACGGAACGTCCTGGGCAAGGACATCGAACTGCCGGCAGAACTCGGCCTCTAAGCTGTTGGATACTCCGGCTCGGAGGCTGGGGCATTTGCCGCTTGCTGCTCGTTCCTCCCCGCTGGCCCCCTGCCTCGCAAGCTCGGCCGGGGACCCTCACCAGCGTGGGCCCAGCTTTGACGCGAGCTACGCAAATGTCCCAGCCTCCTTCGCCTCGTAGGATAGCTCTGTGACCGACTCCTTCCACATCCGCCCAGCACGCACCAGCGACGTCCCTGCCATCAAGAAGCTGGTGGCGCCCCTGGCAGAGGAGCGCATCCTGATGGCAAAGGAGACGGTGGCGTACTACGAGAGCCTCCAGGAGTTCCGCATTGCCGAGTCCAGCGACGGCGAAATGATCGGCTGTGGCGCCCTGCACGTGATGTGGGAGGACCTTGCGGAAATCCGCACCCTCGCGGCTTCGGGCGAATGGCGCGGCAAAGGGGTGGGGCACGTCCTGGTGGAAAGCCTGCTGGAGGAGGCCCGTGCCCTTGGTGTCTCCCGGGTCTTCTGCCTCACCTTCGAAGTGGACTTCTTCAAGCGCCACGGCTTCGAAGTGATGGCGGACCAGTCGGCGGTGGACCCGGAAGTGTACTCCGAGCTGCTGCGCTCCCATGACGAAGGCGTGGCGGAGTTCCTGGACCTGGCCCGGGTCAAGCCCAACACCCTGGGCAACACCCGGATGATCCGCACCCTCTGACGCTGTTCCGCACCCTTCAAAGCCAACCGCGGGAGCACGGGGGACTGCCGTATTGGCTTTACTCGAATTGATGGATAAACTACTGCAGGCCGGTATGTGGGGGGCCTCAGGAAAGGGACAGTCATTGGGGGCTGTCCCTTTGCTGCGTCCCGGGCCGGCGGTTCCGGGAAGCGGGCGGCAAACCCGGGCAGGAAGAACCTACCGCCACCTGCGATGACGGTAGTAGGGTCGGAAAACACACCCTTCAGGAGCACAGCCAGGAGCAACGCCGTGAAGAAACTCATCAACGATCCAAAATCCGTTGTCCAGGAAGCTGTCCAGGGCTTCGGCATGGCTTACGCCGGACTGGTGACGGTCAGCGAAGACCCCATCTACATCACGCGCAAGGACGCGCCGGTGGCCGGCAAGGTGGGGCTGGTTTCCGGCGGCGGAAGCGGCCACGAGCCGCTGCATGCTGGCTACGTGGGGAAGGGAATGCTCGACGCCGCGGTGCCGGGGGCGGTGTTCACCTCACCCACGCCGGACCAGATCCTTCCCGCCACCCTGGCAGTCGACTCAGGTGCCGGCGTCGTGCACATCGTCAAGAACTACACCGGCGACGTCCTGAATTTTGAGACGGCGGCCGAACTGGCCGAGGCGGAGGGCGTGAGCGTCCGCACCGTCCTGGTCAATGACGACGTCGCCGTGGAGGACTCCCTGTACACGGCCGGCCGCCGCGGGGTGGGCGGCACAGTGCTGGTGGAGAAGATCGCAGGAGCCGCCGCCGAGCGCGGGGACGACCTGGACGCCGTCGCTGCCATCGGCGAACGGGTCAACGCCAATGTCAGGACCATGGGCGTGGCCCTGTCCGCCTGCACCGTGCCCCACGCGGGCACGCCCAGTTTCGACCTCGCAGAGGATGAGATCGAGATCGGCATTGGCATCCACGGCGAGCCGGGCAGGCACCGCATCCCCATGGAAAACGCGGACAGCATCACCAACCGCCTGCTGGAGCCGGTCCTGGCTGATTTGAAGATCAGTTCGGGGGACAGGGTGCTGCTGTTCGTCAACGGCATGGGCGGCACACCGCTGAGCGAGCTGTACATCGTGTACCGGCGGGCCGTGCAGGTGCTCGCCGAAGCAGGTGCCACGGTGGAACGGTCGCTGGTGGGCAACTACATCACGGCCCTGGAGATGCAGGGCTGCTCCATTTCGGTCCTCCGGCTGGACGACGAGCTCACGGAACTGTGGGATGCACCCGTGCACACCGCCGCCCTCCGCTGGGGCGTGTGACCGTGGTCCTGGACGCCAATTGGGCCGTGAAATGGCTGACCCTGTGCGCGCAGGCCATGGCTGAACACCGCGTTGAACTGATCGAACTGGACCGTGCAATCGGGGACTCGGACCACGGCGAGAACATGGACCGCGGCTTCCAGGCCGTCCTGGCCAAGCTGGGCGAATCCACGCCGGAGACGCCCGGGGCGGCGTTGAAGATGACGGCCATGACCCTGATGTCCAAGGTGGGCGGAGCCGCCGGTCCCCTCTACGGCACCGCGTTCCTTCGCGCCGCCACCGCCTTCGGCGACGCGCCCGAGATTGATCCGGCAGGGCTGGCCTCTGCCCTGGAGGCTGCCCGGGACGGGATCGTGGCGCGCGGGAAGGCGGAGAGCGGCGACAAGACCATGGTGGATGCGTGGACGCCGGCAGTTGATGCGGCCCGGGCCGCGGCTGACGGCGACGGCACGGACGTCCTTGGCGTCCTGGTGGCAGCCGCGGAAGCCGCCGAGGCCGGGGCAGTGGCCACCGATCCCCTCATCGCAAGGAAAGGCCGGGCCAGCTACCTTGGCGAACGCAGCGCCGGCCACCGGGACCCCGGCGCTGTGTCCAGTGCGCTGATCCTGCGTGCGGCCGTTGGGGCGGCTGCGTGACCGTAAGCATCGTGGTGGTGTCCCACAGCGAAAAGATCGCCGACGGCGCCGTGGAGCTTGCCGCCCAGATGGCTCCCGACGTGGTGATCCTGCCCGCCGGCGGCACCGACGACGGCAGGATCGGCACCAGCCTGGAGAAGGTGCTGGCAGCCCTTGAACAGGCCGGCGATAAACAGCGCAATGCACAAGAGGCCGGCGCGGAACAGCCCGGAGTGCAGCCCGGCGGGAACGGCACGGTAATCCTGACGGACCTTGGATCAGCGGTGATGACGGCCGAAGCGGCGCTGGAGTTCCTGGAGGATGCCGCCGGCGTCCTGCTCGCCGACGCGCCGCTGGTGGAAGGGCTGGTGGCCGCTGCGGTTGCCGCCCAGGGCGGAGCAGATGTGCAGGCGGTCCGGGCGGCGGCTGAAGCGGCAGGCGGTCCGGCCCGCCGGCCCGAACCCGCACGGGCCGAGGGAGCGGGGCAGGGACCTGTCAGCAGCGCCGCACCGGATTCCACCGGCGACTTTGAACTTGTGAACCAGGCCGGGATGCACGCCCGGCCGGCCGCGAAAGTGGCAGGGGGCCTGGCCTCGCTGGATGCCGAGGTCACCATCAACGGGGTGGATGGCGCGTCCATGACGGGGTTGATGACCCTCGGCGCCGGCAAGGGCACCGTGCTGCACGTGGAAGCGTGGGGGACGGATGCGGAACGGGCAGTGGAGTACGTCGGCGGCCTGGTGCAGGCCGGCTTCGGCGAGCCCTAAGCCCGATGGCGGGTTCCTGCGAATAAGCTCGATGGCATGGAACGGCCGCTTGCAGAGAACCCCCAGGAAATCGAAGTGCTGGACGGCCAAATCTCCGTGGAGGAACTGCTCGCCGAACTCGGCTTCGATTGGAGCGCCCAGCCCGTGGGTGGCGGTCCGGCGGCCGGAACCGCCGAAGGCGAAACCTTCACCCAGCCCGTGCTGTTCTAGTCCGGTGCCGCCCGGTCCAGTTACCGGGATGCAGGCTGCTGGTGCAGTCCGGCGTCGTCCAGGACGACGGACGCAGACAGGACCTTGCCGCATTGTTCACCGAAGGGGTAGGCCACCTGCGGCCTGAATTCCAGGGTGCGTACCGGCAGTGCGGTTCCCTCCGGCGCTGCACCGGACACGGTCACCGTCATGAGCGATTCGGTCAGGGTATCCAGCATCAGCACAGCGGTCTTGGTGCCATCGGGCGAGGCAGTGGCCGAACAGGCGCCCTCGCGGCTGCACCCCGCGTCCACGGAAGTGCTGCCCGGGCGGAGTTCGACGTCGGCCTCCTTGCAGTTGCCGTCCTGGCAGGCGCGGACGTGCAGCGCCGCCACCTTCGGCGAGTAGCGGGCGCTGACGGTGATGGAAACGGCGGTGGCCTGCGCGATCGCGGGGCAGGCGCTGCCGGCAGGCCCGCAGGCGGAGATAAGGGCGGAGATGAGCGCGGTCGTCAATGCCAGGAGCAGTCCGGGCTTGTGCATGCTTTCAGGCTACGTCGGGCGGGCCCGCGCAGGGCCGGATCGGCGTCAATTGGAGGCAGCATTGTTATGCCTCCACGGCCTAACCCAGCGGGAAGATGCCGATGAACCAGAACAGCGCGATGGCAAAGACCGAGAAAAACGCGATCAGGCAGCCCATGGCGGTGCGCGGCTCCGAGGAAACCTGCAGGGATTCGTTGGGGTTCTGCGGGTTGTAGGCCACCTCGATGAGGGCTCCCGGCACAGGCTGCTCCACCCCGGAGATCTCCGACTTGCCCATGAAGAGGGTGCCCTGCGGATCGGTGAACTGGTAGGTGGGGTAGTGGCGGAGGTTCCGGTTGGCGCCGCCCACGCCGCTGGTCCAGCCGGTGGTGCTGCCGGTGACGGTCGCCTGTACCTTGGGCCAGGCCGCCATCTGCTGTTCCTGGCGCCTGGTCCTGCGGGCCGCACGGACCAGCGAAAATATCGCGGCGGCAACGAACAATGCCCACACGATGTACAGAATGGTTTTCATGGCTCCCCCCGGTTCCGGTCACCAAGAAGTATGCCATCCCGGCCTGGCCCTTGAGGGTCCAGCAGGTCAGGCGGGTAGCCGGTAGCCGCCGTCGTGGATCTCGGCGAGGCCGTCCGCCAGCAGTCCCGCCAGCGCCCGCTCCAGCTGCTCGGGGGCGGAGTTGAGCCGGTGCAGCGCGGCGAGGGGCACGCCGATGCCCTCGGCGGTGAACCCAAGGTCGGCGGGCTCGCGCTGGAACATGTCGGCCGGCACGGGAGTTTCCGCCAGCCGCAGCACGGCCAGCACCGCACCGCGGACCTGGCGGTCAGTGCCGTGCCACGCCTGGCCTTTGGGAACGTACGACGGCGGGGGCTCACCCGCGGCGAGCCACGCACAGGAGTCTTTCACCGGGCAGGCAGCGCACTTGGGTGCCCGGGCCGTGCACACCAGCGCCCCCAGTTCCATGACCGCAGCGTTCCAGCGCACGGAGGTTTCGTCGTCGTCCGGCAACAGGGCGGCGGCCAACCGCATCTCCGCAGCGGTCAGTGCAGGCGCGGGGAGCGCGACGCCGGACACCAGGCGGGCGTGCACCCGCCGGATGTTGGTGTCCACCACAGTCTCGCGGCGGCCATATGCGAAGGCGGCCACCGCGGCGGCCGTGTAGCTGCCCACTCCGGGCAAAGCCAGCAGTTCCGTGTAGGTGCCGGGGACATGGCCGCCGTGGTCCTCGACGATTGCTGTGGCTGCGGCGTGCAGGCGAAGGGCACGCCGGGGGTAGCCCAGCCGGCCCCACGAACGGACCGCTTCACCTGCCGGTTCGCCGGCCAGGCCGGCCGGCGTGGGCCACCGCTTGAGCCACTCGTGCCAGACCGGGAGGACCCGGACCACGGGGGTCTGCTGCAGCATGATCTCGCTGACCAGCACACCCCACGGCGAGCAGCCAGGTTCGCGCCAGGGCAGGTCCCGGGCGATTCCGGCGAACCAGGAGTTGATCCGGTGATGGAGCAACTCCAGGTCTGCAGGGCCGGTGGGAGCGACCGCGGCGCGGGCGGCGGTGGAGGTTTCAGTGTCGATGCCAACACTGTAGTGGATAGGTTCGGGCGGGCTGAAAAACAGGGGTGTGACCAGTGCGATGGGCCTGCGGCGGCGTGGTGGCAGTGCAGATCCGGCGGCGTTCCCTAGCCTAGGAGGATGGGCAGGCAAGGCGATTCACCAGCACGCGGCACGGCATCCGGTTCCAGCAGCGTCCGGAAGCCCAGCGCCGCCGTGTACCGCCGCCGCCGCCTGGTTGTTGGCGGCGCGCTCCTGCTGGTGATTGCGCTCGTGATCAGTGGTTTCGCCCTGGCCGGTGCCTTCAAGGGCGGCTCGCAGCAGGCGTCCTCCACGCAGCCGTCTTCCGCCGATCCGGCCACCTCCCAGGCTTCCCCGTCTGCTGCCGCCAGTCCCTCTGCGTCCGCGTCGGCAACCCCGTCCGCCACGCCGTCGCCCACTGCCCCCGCTGCCCCCTCCTGCAACCAGAACCTGGTGACTGTTTCGGCGTCCACTGACAAGCCCGCCTACGGGCCGGGGGAAAACCCGATGCTCACCCTGAAGGTGACCAACGGCGGCACCGTCCCCTGTGAGGTCAACATCGGTACCTCGCAAATGGAATTCCTGGTGACCAGCGGTTCCGACCGGATCTTCTCGTCCAAGGACTGCCAGGCGTCCAGCGAGGACCTGGTGAAGGTGATCGCGCCCGGCGCCAGCGAAACCGCGAACTTTCCATGGAACCGGACCCGCAGTGCCGATGGCTGCAAGGCCGTGGCGGCGGCACCCGGCGGCGGTGGCGCTTACTACATCTTCACCGCCAAGCTTGGCTCGCGGGCCAGTCCAAAGGCCGTCTTCCAGCTGAACTGACGCATCCCGCCGGCATGGTGGGAGCGGGCCGTGGGGTTGGGGCTTGGGGTTACAGGAAGCGGTCCAGGAGGCTTGCTTCGGCCATCCGGCTGAGCCCCTCACGCACGGTGCGGGCGCGCTGGTCGCCGATGCCGTCAACGGTCATGAGGTCGTCAATGGTGGCCGCCATGAGGAACTGCAGGCCACCGAAATGGTCCACCAGCCGGTCCGCTACCGCCTTGGGAACCGCCTTCAGGCCGGACAGGAGCCGGTATCCGCGGGGCTGGACGACGGCATCGAGGTTTGCCTCGCCGCCCGCGAACCCCACGATCGCGGAGATCTTGCCGAGATCGATCAGCTCTGTCGGGCCCAGGCTGACCAGTTCATTGACGGCCTTTTCGATGTCCTCCGCGGAGGCGTTGGGGCTGGCGTAGTCGCGGATGATCACGTCGCTGCCCGGTCCACGGCCCACGGTGAGCTCGTCAAGCTGGAGCGAGAGGAGCCGGCCGTCTTCGCCAAGTTCCAGGACGTACTGCGAGATTTCCTCCGAGATGCGGCGCACCATCTCCTGCCGCTGCAGGGTCACGGCCACATCGCGCACCGTCACCATTGCCTCGATTTCCAGGGCCGAGAGCGAACTGGTGACCTGGTCCAGGCGGGCAACATAGCGCTCCAGGGTGGCCAGGGCCTGGTTGGCGCGGGCAAGGACGTTTTCCGAGCCCTCCAGGACGTGCCGCAACCCGTTGACGTACAGGGCGATGATCTGCATGGACTGGCTCACGGATATGACCGGGACCCCGGTCTGCTTGGCCACCCGTTCCGCCGTGCGGTGGCGGGTGCCCGATTCCTGCGTTTCGATGCTTGAGTCCGGGACCAGCTGGACCGCGGCACGCAGGATGTTGCCGGCATCCTTGTCGCAGATGATGGCGCCGTCCATCTTGGCCAGTTCGCGCAGCCGGGTGGGCGAGAATTCGATGCCGATATCGAATCCGCCGGAGCAGATGGAATCGATGGTGCGGTCGGAGCCGAGGACGATCAGTGCGCCGGTGCGTCCGCGGAGGATCCGTTCCAGGCCGTCGCGGAGGGGCGTTCCGGGTGCAACCCTGCCCAGAGTGGCCCTCAGCGATTCTTCGGGGCTCCGCGCCATAGGTTTTTCCCTTCAAAGGTGCGGACCGCCACCCGCAGGAATGCCGGCGTCCGCAGTTTGCCGGCAGGATCAAAAAGTGCACTGATTCCCGCAAGCTCAATGATAGGGGTAAGAAACCCAACTTCCGCACGGGCAAGCCCCAAAGTGCCCCATTAGGGGGTGCCCGGAACGGCGGCAAAAACGCTGGTTGGGGGCATTGCGGGGCGGCCACTTTCGCCGCTTTGGGCCCCCGCCATTTTCAACCCTGCCCCGGCTTTGACCCTGCCCGGCCTTAGCTCTGCCTTTCAGCGGGTTGCTCAGGCGGAGGCTCCCAGGGGTGTGACCGTTCTGGTGCTGCTGTCCCAGAGCCGCGCTCCCGTGCAGCGGCCCTCGAGGCGCAGGTCCAGCAGGTCCACCGCCGTTCCGAGCTGATGGCCGGGAATACGCCGGGAGATGGTGACGTGCGGTGTCCACGCCCCCGGACACGTCAGCGGCAGCGCCCCTGACAGGCCCTGGTGCAGGATTCCGTGCAGGTCCAGCAGGGGAGCAGTCGGCAGCACCGCGCGGGCAAGGACATATTTTCCTGCGCCGGCGGGAAAGACGACCGCTCCGGAGAAGGTGACATCCACGGGCAGCACCTCCCAGGGACCTTCCCGGGCGGCAACCAGGTCCGTGCCTGCCGCAAGGGTGATGTGCGGGCTGTTGCTGGGGGAGGTATGCCCTGCCAGGCTGGGGAGGCCGGCGGCCGCGAGCCGTGCCCAGTCAGCCCTGACCAGGGATTCGGTGGGGCCGTCAAAGACCAACTCGATGCTGCGCATGAACCCATCATGCCGTTGCCGGGTACCCGTTGCCGGGCACCCCCATGCCTGCCAGGTTTTGCCGCCGCGGGGACGTCAGCGCTTCCGGTCCCTGAGCATCCGCTCCAAATCCCGGCTGACTTTCGACAGTGAAGCGGCACGGAGTGCTTTGTGTTCAGCCGCTGTTTGCACTCCCCGTTTCCGGGACGGGCCGGTAGGAAGGACCGAACCCGGCGGCTGGGCCGCGGCGGTGCCAAGGACCGCACCCGCGTTGGCGCCCAGGTTGGTGGCCAGGGGGTCGAAAAAAAGGTTGCCGGTGAAAGTGGCGCCATGCATCATGCGCCCAAAGCTAACTGCCCCGCATTTCGCCGCCTTGAACGTCCGGTTTCGCCCGCGTTAAGCGGAACCCGTCCGGTTTGCAGCCCTGCGATAAACTGTACTTTGGCCGTTTGCCAATCACCTTCCCCGCCCTTGAGTCGCAGCGCAGTACCCGAAAGACACCTGGGCAGCCACAACCGCAGCGAAAGTAGCACCGTGTCCCAAGATGTCCTGACCCCCGCCCGGATCTCCGGGATCCACAAAGAGGCTGGCCGCCGCAGGACCTTCGCTGTCATCTCCCACCCTGACGCGGGCAAGTCAACGCTCACCGAAGCGCTGGCGCTGCACGCAAAGGTGATCGGCACCGCGGGCGCTTCCAGTGGCAAGGCCAACCGCAAGGAAACAGTCTCGGACTGGATGCAGATGGAAAAGGACCGCGGCATCTCCATCAGCTCCGCGGCCCTGCAGTTCTCCTACCGGGACACCGTCATCAACCTTCTGGACACCCCCGGCCACGCCGACTTCTCCGAGGACACCTACCGCGTGCTCGCCGCCGTTGATTGCGCCGTGATGCTGGTGGACGCCGCCAAGGGCCTGGAAACCCAGACCATGAAACTCTTCGAGGTCTGCAAGCAGCGCAACCTGCCCATCATCACGGTCATCAACAAGTGGGACCGCCCGGGCCTGGACGCCCTGGCATTGATGGACGAGATCACCGAGCGCACCGGGCTGCAGCCCATGCCGCTGACCTGGGCCGTGGGCATCTCCGGTGACTTCCGCGGCGTCTGGGACCTCCGCAACGACCGCTTCGCCCGGTTCCAGCGCAACAACGCCGGAGCGCAGATCGCCATCACCGAGTACTTCACTCCCGAGGAAGCGGCGGAAGACCAGGGCAGCAACTGGTCAGACGCGGTGGACGAGGCCGGACTGGTGATTGAGTCCAACCTGGAGTTCGACGTCGACGCCTTCCACGCCGGCAGGGCAACCCCCATCCTGTTCAGTTCCGCTGCGCTGAACTTCGGCGTCAAGGAACTGCTGGACGCGCTGGTGGACTTCGCCCCGCCGGCAGCGCCCCGCCCCGACGTGGACGGAAACCCCCGTCCCGTGGAATCCCCGTTCTCCGGGTTCGTCTTCAAGGTCCAGGCCGGCATGAACAAGGCGCACCGCGACCACGTGGCCTTCATCCGCGTCTGCTCGGGCGTCTTCGAGCGCGGCATGGTGGTCACCCAGACCCGCACCGGCAAGTCCTTCGCCACCAAGTACGCACAGCAGGTGTTCGGCCGCGAACGCGAAGTCATTGACGAGGCCTACCCCGGTGACGTGGTGGGCCTGGTCAACGCGTCCTCGCTGCGCGTGGGCGACAGCCTGTTCCTTGAGAACCCGGTGGAATACCCGGCCATCCCGCTGTTTGCCCCCGAGCACTTCCAGGTGGCCCGGTCCAAGGACCCCAGCAAGTTCAAGCAGTTCCGCCGCGGCATTGAGCAGCTGGAACACGAGGGCGTCATCCAGGTGCTCCGCTCCGACGTCCGCGGTGACCAGGCGCCGGTGCTTGCCGCCGTCGGGCCCATGCAGTTCGAAGTGGTGGAGGACCGCATGGCGCACGACTTCAGCGCACCCATGCGCCTGGAACGCCTGCCCTACTCCCTGGCCAGGATTTCGACTGCGGATGCCATGCCCGCGCTGGCAAACGTCCCGGGCGCGGAGGTGCTGCTGCGGTCCGACGGCGAATACCTCGCCCTGTTCAACGACGTCTGGGCGCTCCGGCGGATCGAGAAGAACCACCCCGACCTGACGCTCGTGCCCATCGGTACCCATAACCCCGCAAAGTAGCCAACCATGACGGCAGTACAACCACGCGCGCTGGTCACCGGCGCCGGCACCATCAACCCGCTGGGTTCCAGCGTCAAGGAAACCTGGGAGGCCCTGCTTGAGGGCCGGTCCGGGATCGGGCCGCTGGAGCAGGACTGGGCAGGGCAGTTGCCCGTCAAAATCGCAGGGCAGGTCACCACAGACCTTTCGGAGCACCTCAGTACCCGCGAGATGAAGCGGATGGACCGGTGCGGCCAGTTGGCGCTGATCGCGGCACGCGAGGCATGGGCGCAGGCCGGCGCCCCCGAGGTGGATCCGGAGCGGTTCGCCGTGGTGATCGGCTCCGCTTACGGCGGGCTCGGTTCCACCATCGAGCAGGACCGGGTGCTGGCCGAATCGGGCCCCCGGAAGGTTTCGCCGCATACCCTCACCCGCCTCATGGTCAACGGTCCGGCCGCATGGGTGTCCATCGACCTTGGCGCCCGTGGCGGCGCCCGGACGCCTGTCAGCGCCTGCGCCTCCGGGGCTGAGGCGATTGTCCAGGCAGCCGAGATGATCCGCTCCGGTGCAGCCGACGTCGTGATTGCCGGCGGCGTGGACGCCTCCGTCAACGACCTTGTGATCACCGGCTTCTCCCAGATCCGTGCCCTGTCCACCCGGTCGGATGACCCCAAGCTGGCCTCGCGCCCGTTCGACGGCGGCCGCGACGGGTTTGTGCTGGCAGAGGGCGCCGGCGTGGTGGTGCTGGAGAGCGAGGAGCACGCCCGTGCCCGCGGCGCCGCCGTCCTTGGGGCCGTGGCAGGCGGAGCCGTGACCTCCGACGCGAACGACATCGTGGCCGCGGACCCCGCCATGCAGCGGCGGGTCATGCAGAAGGCGCTGGACTCGGCGGGCATGCGGCCGGCTGATATCGGATTCGTCCACGCGCACGCCACCTCCACCCCTGTGGGGGACCGGCTGGAGGGCCAGGCAATCAACGCGGTCTTCGGCGCTGACGTGCCGGTCACTTCCACCAAGGGGCATACCGGCCACCTGCTGGGCGGCGCCGGTTCCCTGGCCGCCGTCGTGGTTCTCGAAGCGCTGCGGACCGGGAAGGTCCCCGGGACGCTGAACGTGGAAGCGCTGGACCCGGAAGTGGACCTTAACGTCCTCACCGAAGGCACCCACCAGCTTCCGCCGGGTTATGCCCCGGCCGGGCTGGTGAATGCCTTCGGTTTTGGCGGCCACAGCGTGGCGCTGGTGCTTACCGCGGGTTAGGCCCTGCTGGGGAGCGGCGCCGTGTTGGGCAGTTCCGGCGTCTCGGGCGACGCCTCAGCCCCGCTGCGGCGTTCCTTCAGGAAGTAGACCAGGCCGGCTGCCGCCGCCGAAGCCGCAGCCAGGGCGAATAGTCCCGGGATGACGCTGCCGGTCTGCTCCTTGATGATGCCGAAACCGAAAGGTGCCACGAACCCGCCCAGGTTGCCCAGCGAGTTGATGATGGCGATGGCCGGAGCCAGCACCAGCGGGTGCAGTCCGGACTGCGGGATGGTCCAGAACAGCGGTGAGGCGCTCTTGAACCCCATGGCTGCTACGGCCAGGAACACCAGCGCCAGCCCGGGCGAGGCCACGGCCGCCGCGTAGGTACCGATGGCTGCCACCAGGAGCGCGACCACCAGCAGGGGCTTCCTGGACCTGGCCTTGTCCTGCCACTTCGCCGCGAAGTACATCGCGAACACGGCGCAGATCCAGGGGATGGAGGAGAGGAAACCTGCGGAGAGGTCGGTGGTCCCGGGGATCCGCTTGATGATGCTTGGCAGCCAGAAGGTGTTGGCGTAGATGGACAGCTGGATGGCGAAGTAGATGCCGCACAGGAGCAGGATCTGCGGGTTCAGCAGCATCTTCCAGCGGTTGACCTTTCCGCTCTCCGCCTTGGCGTGCCCGGCGTCCTCCGCATCGATGGCCTGGGACAGCGCGTCCTTTTCGGCGGGGGAGAGCCACCTGGCGTCGGCGATTTTCGCGTCCAGCAGGAAGAACACAGTGACGCCCACCAGGACGGACAGAATGCCCTCGAACCCGAAGAGCCACTGCCAGCCGCGCATTCCCAGGGCGCCGTTGAGGCTCAGCAGCATGCCGGCGATGGGGCCGGAAATCGCCGCGGCAACCGAGGAACCGGCGATGAAGACCGCCGTTGCCTTTCCGCGCTGGCCGGCAGGAACCCAGCGGGCGAAGTAGAAGATGACGGCCGGGAAGAAGCCGGCCTCTGCGGCGCCCAGGAGGAACCGCAGGACGTAGAACATGGTCTCGTTCTGCACGAACGCCATCAGGAAGGAGACGATGCCCCAGCTGACCATGATCCTGGTCAGCCAGACCTTGGCGCCGTATTTTTCCATCATCACGTTGCTGGGGAGCTCAAAGATGGCATAGGCGATAAAGAACAGGCCGGCACCGAAACCATAAGCGGCGGCGCCGATTCCCACGTCAGCCTGGAGGTGGTCCTGGGCGTAGCCGATGTTTGAGCGGTTCAGCTGGTTGCAGACCAGCATGACCAGCATGACCGGGAGCACGCGCTTGAAGAATTTCCTGGTGGCAGATGCCAGGTCCAGGACGGCGTTGTCCACAGACTTCATTGAATGTTTCCTTTGGGAGGGGTGTTGGCAAGGCGGGGGCCTTGGAGAAACTTACCGGACTTGCGGTTGCCGGCTTTCGTTACCTGCTGTCGCGACTTGGCTGTCGTGGCCTGGCCCATTACCTGACCAGGCACGGCCGCTTGGGGTCGAAGGACCAGCCGTCGATGTAGTACTGCATGCCGATGCTGTCGTCACGGGCATCCAGGCCGTGCTCAAGGTACAGCTGGTGCGCTTTGTCCAGCGCGTTCCGGTCCAGCTCGATCCCCAGGCCGGGAGCCGCCGGGACTTCGATGGCGCCGCCCTTGATCTGCAGCGGCTCCTTGGTGAGGCCCTGTCCGTCCTGCCAGATCCAGTGCGTGTCCAGTGCCGTGATCCCACCGGGGGCGGCGGCTCCGGTGTGGGTGAACATGGCCAGCGAGATGTCGAAGTGGTTGTTGGAGTGCGAGCCCCAGGTGAGGCCGAACTCGTTGCACAGCTGGGCCACCCGGACCGAGCCGTGCATGGTCCAGAAGTGCGGATCGGCCAGTGGGATGTCCACGGCGTTGCTGCGGATGGCATGCGACATTTCGCGCCAGTCCGTCGCGATCATGTTGGTGGCGGTCTTCAGTCCGGTGGCCCGGCGGAACTCGGCCATCACTTCGCGGCCGGAGAACCGACCTTCGGCGCCGCAGGGGTCCTCTGCATACGCCACCACGCCCTGCATCCGCTTGCCCAACCGGATTGCCTCCTCCAGCAGCCAGCCGCCGTTCGGGTCGAGCGTGACCCTGGCCTCCGGGAACCGCTTGGCGAGTGCCGTGACCACGTCCACTTCGTCGTCGCCGGACAGCACGCCGCCCTTGAGCTTGAAGTCGGAGAAGCCATAGCGTTCCTGGGCGGCTTCGGCCAGCGCAACGACGGCTTCCGGAGTCATGGCCTCCTGGCGCCGGAGTTTTTCCCAGCGGTCCGACGGCGACTCCTCCACCAGGTACGGCAGGTCGGTTCGCGTGTGGTCGCCGATGAAGAACAGGTACCCGAGCATCGGCACGGACGTCCGCTGCTGCCCGTCGCCGAGCAGTTCCGCGACGGGAACGCCGAGGAACTGGCCGTGCAGGTCCAGCAGGGCGGACTCGACGGCGGTGACGGCGTGGACGGTGGTGCGCAGGTCGAACGTCTGCAGCCCGCGCCCGCCGGCGTCCCGGTCCGCGAATCCCGCGGCGATTTCCCGCAGCAGGGAGCGGTACCGGGCCACGGGCTTGCCCTTGATCAGGACGCCGGCTTCCTGGATGGTGCTGCGGATTTTTTCGCCGCCGGGAACCTCACCGAGGCCGGTGCGGCCGTCCGAGTCGGTAATGATCACCACATTGCGGGTGAAGAAAGGGCCGTGGGCGCCGCTGAGGTTCATCAGCATGCTGTCGTAGCCGGCTACCGGTACAACTTCGATGGCGGCAATGGTGGGCTGGTTGCTCATGCGTTGCTCTCTGCTTTCTCTGCGGCGGAAACCACTTCGCCGTCGATGCGCCGGTTGAGGTGCCAGGGGTTGGCGTCCTGCAGGGCTGCCGGGAGCAGTTCCTGGGGGAGGTTCTGGTAGGCCACGGGACGCAGGAAGCGGTTGATCGCCAGGGTTCCAACAGAGGTGGTGCGCGAGTTCGAGGTGGCGGGGAAGGGGCCGCCGTGGACCATGGCGTGGCCGACTTCGACGCCGGTGGGCCAGCCGTTGACAATGATACGTCCCACTTTTTGCTCCAGGACGGGGATAAGCGGCGCCGCTGTTGGATAGTCCTGTTCGGTGAGCTGCAGGGACGCGGTGAGCTGGCCTTCCATCCGGCCGGCTGCCTGGAGGAGGTCCTGGATGGAGCTGTAGCGGATCACCAGGGACGCGGCGCCGAAGATTTCCTCATGCAGGACGTGGTTGCTGGTGAATTCGGTGACGCCCGTGCCGAAGATGGTGGGCGCCGGGGCGTTCTCGGTGGGGCCGGGAGTGCCCTGGCCGATGAGTTCGACGCCGGCTGCCGCGCCAAGGTTTTCCGTCCCGGCGTTCCAGGACTTGGCAATGCCTTCGGTGAGCATGGTCTGACCGGCGCAGGCGGACACGGCACGTCCGACGGCGGCAGCGAGTTTGTCCCCTGCCTCGCCTTCGGGGGCGAACAGGAGTCCGGGGGAGGTGCAGAGCTGGCCGGAACTTCCGGTGACGGCGGTGACGTACTGCTGTGCAAGGGCGTCGACGTCGCCCTCGAGGGCGCCCTCGAAGACAAAGACCGGGTTCAGTGACGACATCTCCGCGTACACGGGAATCGGCTCGGGGCGGGCGGCCGCGGTTTTCATCAGGGCGATGCCTGCAGCCTGGGAGCCGGTGAAGCCGACCGCCTTGATGGCGGGGTCCGCCACGAGGGCCTGGCCGATGCTGGAACCGTGACCGTAGATCAGGGAGAACACGCCGGGGTGCAGCCCTGTGTCCTTGACGGCCTGGGTGACCGCCTGGCCCACCAGTTCGCTGGTGCCGGGGTGGGCGTTGTGGGCCTTGAAGACCACCGGGCAGCCTGCGGCGAGGGCCGAGGCGGTGTCTCCGCCCGCCGTCGAGAATGCCAGCGGGAAGTTGCTGGCGCCGAACACGGCGACGGGACCCAGGGGGAGCTGCCGCTGCCGGATGTCAGCCCGGGGGAGCGGGTTCCGGTCCGGGAGGGCGGGGTCGATGCGGACGCCGCGGAAGTCGCCTTGCCGCACCACGTCCGCGAAGAGGCGAAGCTGGCCGGTGGTGCGGGCCCGCTCACCGGTGAGCCGCGCCGCCGGGAGCCCTGTTTCCTGGCCGGCGCGGATGATCAGTTCCTCGCCCAGGGCGTCGATGTTGTCCGCGATCGCTTCGAGGAAGGACGCGTGGGTTTCCGGGTCAAGGGTGCTGAAGGACGGGAAGGCCTCGGCGGCCGCTGCCGTGGCGGCTTTCAACTGTTCTTCCGTGATCAGCGAGTAGGCGGGCTCCAGGGCCTGGTTGGTGGCCGGGTTGAACCCGCTGGTGGTTTTGCCTTCGCCGGTAACGGGCCGGCCGGCGATGAGTGAATGTCCGTTGAGGGTCATGGTGGGGCTCCTGTGTCTGCAACGACGGCTAGGAAACGGTGGCGATCAGGGCTTTGAGGTCCGCGAAGTCCTGATCGTTGAGGTTCTGCAGCGGCGGCCGCACCGGGCCGGCGGGACGGCCCACGGCATCAAGGCCGGCTTTGACGATGGAAACAGAGTAGCCCTTCACGCGGTCGCGGATGTCCAGGTAGGGGATGACGAAGTCGTTGAGCTTCCTGTTCACCGCGGCCCGGTCCTGGTTGCGGACGTCCTGGTAGAAGTCCAGTGCGAACTGGGGGACGAAGTTGTACATGGCGCTGGAGTACGTGCTCATGCCGAGCTGCAGGAGGGGAAGGGCGAAGGTCTCGGCGGTCGGGAGGCCGCCCAGGTAGAAGAGGCGGTCGCCGAGCTTGGCGTAAACGCGGGCATCGTGTTCCAGGTCGCCCACACCGTCCTTGAAGCCGATCAGGTTCTGGTGCCGCTCGGCGAGGGTTGCCACCGTGGTGTCCCGGTAGATGGCGTTGGCCCGGTTGTAGATGATGACGCCCAGGGAGGTGGCCCGGCAGACCGCGCTGACGTGTTCCACGAGCCCGTCCTGGTCTGCCTCCGTGAGGTACGGGGGCAGGAGGAGGATGCCTTCTGCGCCGGCAGCCTCGGCAGCCTTCGCATTTTCGATGGCCTGCGCCGTGGAGCCACCGGCGGAGGCAAGGACGGGGATGCGGCTGCCCACCTCGTCGACGGCTGTCCGCACCACGTGCTCCGACTCGGCAGGAGTCAGGGAGAACCCTTCGCCGGTGCCGCCGGCCGCGAACAGGCCCGCCACCGGAAAGCTCGCCTGCCACGCCAGGTGCTTGCGGTAGTTCTCCTCATCGACCTGGAGCTGGGCATCGAACGGGGTCACGGGAAAGGACAGCAGGCCTTCCTTGAGCGTGTCCGCCAGTTCCTGGGGTGTGTACTTTGCCACGGTGTGGGTCCTCCGGGTGTGTGCGCCGCGGGCGGCAGGCTGATGATTCCGTTCCCACAGTAGGAGCGCCCTCGATGCCTGTCTAAGTGCATTTTTATATGCGTTGATACCTTTGCTGCATTACCGTCTCGGGAGTGCCAATTACTCCATGGCGAACTCAAGGTCCCGAAGGAGGCGCGACAGCGCAGGATTGGTGACCCTCCGGTTCCACAGCGCATGCAGCTCCACCTGTTCGTGGTCGCCACCCTCCAGCGGGAGGAATTCAACGCCGCGGATACCTAGCATGGTGGCCGAGTGGGGCACGAAGGCCAGCCCGCGCTTGGCCGCCACCAGCGACACCATGGTGAGGATCTGGCTCACCGTGTGCACCACGTTGGTGTGGCGGATGGGGAGCATGCGCACCACCAGGTCATAGAAGTAGCGGGCCTGGGTGGCCGAGTGCATGATCAGGGGCTCATCGCTGAAATCGTCCGCGGCAATGCTCCGTTCCAGCTTCGTCAGCGGGTGCCCATCGGGGACGGCCAGCATCATGGACTCGCGGTAGAGGAGATGCGAGTCAAAGGTCTCCCGGTCGAACGGCGGCCGTGCCAGCCCCAGGTCCAGTTCGCCCGTCAGCAGCCCGGCCAACTGGTCTCCGGTCACCAGTTCCTGCAGCTCGATGTCCACATCGGGGATGATGCCCGCGAGTTCCTCCAGCAGCGGACCCAGGATGCTGAAGCCGCTGGCCGCGGTGAAGCCTATCCGCAGGACGCCGGATTTGCCGGAAGCGATGCGGCGTGCGGTGACAGGTGCCCGCTCCGCGAGTGCCATGAGCCGGCGGGCCTCGTCCAGGAACGTCCGGCCGGCAGATGTCAGCTCCACTCTTCTGTTGTCCCGCTCCAGCAGTTCGGCGCCCACGGCCTTTTCGAGTTTCTGGATTTGCCGGCTCAGTGGCGGCTGCGTCATATTCAGGCGTTCTGCCGCCCTGCCGAAGTGGAGTTCCTCCGCTACGGCGATGAATCCGGCCAGTTGGTCGAAAGTAAACATGATGCCTTCCGGGTATCAAATGATGCAGATATGGGCTTAGACAGGCATCATAACTGCTCCCTACACTCAACACAGCGAGGCGGGGGTGACCCGCTTCACAGATGTACCGGGCGTCCCAGCCCGCACCTGCGCTTGCACCTAGGAGTCCCAATGATGCACTTCCCGTCCCGCCGCGCCGTTCTCGGAACGGCGTCGGCCTTCACCCTGCTGGCACTGACAGCCTGCGGCGGCAACGTTGCCGGCGGAGCCGCAGCCGGCAACCCGTCCAAGTACCCGGCCGGGCCCGTAACAATGACCGTGGGACAGGCCGCCGGCGGCAGCACGGACCTGATCGCCAGGGCGCTTGCAGACGGCGCCGCCAAGACCCTCGGAGCCCCGATGCCCGTGGTGAACAAGCCGGGCGCCAACGGCGCCCTCGCCACCAAGGAAGTTGCCGGCAAGACGGCCGACGGCCAGGAGCTGGTACTCCTCACAGCCTCCCTGGTCACCATCACCCCCCTTGCCGTGAGCAAGGACGAGGCAGTGAACCTCGACGACCTGGACATCATCACTGGACTTTCGCAGGACGACTACGTGCTGGTGGCCAGCCAGGGCTCCGGGTTCAGGAGCTTCAAGGACGTCACCGCCGCCGGCCGGAACGTCACGTTCGGGACCACCGGCGTGGGCACGGGCAGCCAGCTGGCCCAGACCGTCCTGTTCAAGCAGGCCAACGTGCAGGGCACCGATGTGCCGTTCGAGAGTGGTAAGCCGGCACTGACCGCCGTCCTGGGCAACCAGGTGGAGCTGGCCACTGTCCAGCTGGGCGAAGCCATGGCGCAGATCCAGGCCGGAAAAGTCACCCCTCTGCTGGTCTTCTCCGAAGGGCGCAACAGCTTCCTGCCTGACGTTCCGTCCGCCAAGGAAGCCGGCTACGACGTTCCCGTGGCACAGTACCGTGCGGTCGCGGCTCCCAAGGGCACTCCCCAGGAGGTCAAGGACAAGCTCGCCGCGGCATTCAAGGACACGTTCAAGACCGACGCCTACCAGGAGTTCAACAAGAAGAACCTCCTGACGCCCAAGGAGATCTCCGGCGAGGAAGTGGTAACGCAGTGGAAGGACTATGCCGCGAAGTACAAGTCCCTGGTGGAGAAGTACGGCATCAGCCTCAACGGGAACAAGTAACGGCCATGGGGACTACTCCAGCAGTGGCTGCCGGGCGGGGCGGCAGCTCCGCCCTTCCGCCGGGCAGTGACGGCCCGGAAGACCTGCCCGAGGCCCTGACCCCCGAAGAACTGGCTGCGCAGTGGGAGGAGGAAAAGCCTCCCGCTGCAGGCCCGCTCGCCAACGCGGCCTCATCCCTGGTGGTGCTCGCCGTCGGAACCGCCGCCCTGGCGCTGTCAGTTTCCATGGGCCTTGGCACTCCGGAGAAGCCCGAACCGGGGCTGTGGCCCTTCCTGACCAGCTGCGTGATGGTGGCCCTGGCCATCTTCCAGCTGGTGTGGGGCCGGCACAACCGGGACGCGGAGAAGTTCACCCGGATGTCCTTCGCGCCCCTCACTGGCCTGGCCACGCTGGCCGCCATGGTGGCGCTGATGCCGTTGATCGGGTTCGAGATTCCCGCCCTCATCCTGTGCATCATCTGGATGAAGTTCCTGGGCAGCGAGACCTGGCGTTCCACCCTCGTGATCAGTGCCATCGTCGTCGCGTCCTTCTACGGGATCTTCGTGCTGGCGCTGGGCACTTCCATCCCCCACCTCTTCTAGGAGACCGCCGTGGATTTCCTCAATCCTGTGATCAACGGTTTTTCCGTCGTCCTGGAACCAATGAACCTTCTCTACTGCCTGATTGGCGTGGTGATCGGCATGCTGATCGGCGTGCTGCCCGGGCTGGGCCCGGCCGCCACCATCGCCATCCTGCTTCCGCTGACCTACAGCGTGGAGCCGGTCACCGCCATCATCATGCTCGCCGGCATCTTCTACGGCGCCCAGTACGGTGGCACCATCACGTCCGTCCTGCTCCGGCTTCCCGGTGAGGCATCCTCCGTGGTCACCGTCTTCGACGGGTACCAGATGGCCAGGCAGGGCAAGGCCGGCACGGCCCTGGGCCTGGCGGCCATTGGGTCCTTCATCGGCGGAACCGCCTCGATTATCGGCCTGACCTTCCTGGCTCCCGTGGTGGCGGGCTTCGCGCTCGACTTCGGACCCGCGGAGTACTCCGCGCTGGCGCTGCTGGGCATCCTGCTGGTGGCAACCATCAGCGGAGGCGCCAAGGCCAAGGCACTCATCGCGGCCGCCGTCGGCCTCCTGCTCGCTACCGTCGGCCGCGATATCTTTACCGGCGAAAGCCGCTTCACCTTCGGCAGCCTGCAGCTCGCGGACGGGATCGACTTCGTGCCCATCGCCATGGGCCTCTTCGGACTGGGCGAGATCCTCTACAACCTCGAGGAGCGGCACCGGGCTGCCAAGGCGCCGTCGAAGGTCTCGAATGTCTGGCCCTCCAGGTCCGACCTCAAGCAGGCATCGGGAGCCATTACCCGCGGCTCGGTCCTGGGCTTCTTCCTGGGCATTCTGCCCGGCGGCGGCGCCACCATCGCTTCCATGGCCTCGTATGCCATGGAGAAGAAACGGGCCAAGCAGCCGGAGCGGTTCGGCAAGGGCGCACCGGAAGGCGTGGCCGGCCCGGAAACCGCGAACAACGCGGCGGCAACGTCGTCGTTCATCCCGCTGCTGACCCTTGGCATCCCCGCCAACGCCACCATGGCGCTGATGTTCGGCGCGCTGCTGATCCAGGGTGTGACGCCTGGCCCGCAGCTGGTGGAACAGAACCCGGAGCTCTTCTGGGGCGTGGTCAACTCCATGTACATCGGCAACATCCTGCTGCTGATCATGAGCCTGCCCCTGGTGGGGATCTTCGTCCGCATCCTCCGCGTCCGGGCAGCCATCCTGGCGCCGGTCACCGCCCTGATCACCCTGCTGGGGGCCTACACCATCAACAACAGCATGTTCGACGTGACCCTGGTGGTGTTCTTCGGCGTGCTGGGCTACCTGATGAAGAAGTTCGGCTTCGAGCCCGGTCCGCTGGTTCTGGCCTTCGTCCTCGGCGAGCTGCTGGAAAGCTCACTGCGCCGCTCCCTGCTGGTCTTCGGCGGCGACGCCACCGGCTTCTTCACCCGCCCCATCTCGGCAACACTGCTGGTGGTCTTCGTGCTGGTGGCCGTGCTGCCGGGCCTCCGCAGCATGCTGGCCAAGCGCAAGGGCACGACGGCGGCAGTCGCCTCCGCCACGGACAGCACCAACAACATCAAGGAGAAGGTATGAGCATCATCGTTGGGTTCGTCCCCACGCCTGCCGGCGAGGCAGCCCTCGCCGCCGGGATCGCCGAAGCGCGGCTCCGGCAAAAGGACCTGTACATCGTGAACTCCGCCCGCCAGGGGGCGCTGGTGGACAAGTCCGTGGCCTCGGAGGACGTCCTGGCCCAGGCCGCGAAAAAGGCGGCCGACGCCGGAGTCAATGCCACCGTCATCCAGCCGCCGTACGAGCACGACCTGGCGGACGAGTTCCTGGACGTGGCCAGGGAAGTTGATGCTTCGCTGATCGTGATCGGCCTCCGCCACCGCACCCAGGTGGGCAAGTTCATCCTCGGCAGCCACGCCCAGCAGATCCTGATGCAGGCGGACCGGCCGATGCTGGCCGTGAAGGCAGGGGTGCGTTCTTAATGGGTCGGGGCTTCACGCCAGCGCGGCGTCGCTGATCAGGGCACTAAGGATGGGCAGCTGGCCCTTCACGAGCTTGAGCCGCGCCTCCTGCTCGGGGAACCAGCGGGCGTCGTCGATTTCGGGGTAATGCTGGATCCTGCCGGACCCCTTGGGCCATTCCAGCGGAAACGTGTTGCTGCTGATCACGGCCGGGGCGAAGTCGGCCTGGGCCGCGAAGACCGTGATGAGCTTTCCGGACGGTTGCCGGAAATCGCCCAGAAGCCGGTACTCGGCGTCCGGGGCCGCGGTGCCCATTTCCTCGGCGAACTCGCGCAGCGCGGCAGCGCGTGGGTCTTCGCCCTCGCTGTATTCGCCTTTCGGAATCGACCAGGCATGCGCGTCCTTGCGGGCCCAGAACGGGCCGCCCATGTGGGCGATCCACACCTGCAGGCCCTCCCGGGCGCCGGCGGGCATGGCCGGGTCCTGCCGGTACAGCAGGATGCCGGCGCTTCGAATGGGCATTGATCCTCCAAGAAAGCCGCTGGGAACAGGAAAGGAAGTTGCCGTCCGCCGTTAACGTGGAGTTCACGGCCCTGCTTTAGGTTATTCCTTCAGGCACTCTGCCGGGCACTCTGGTCGAAAGGGACGGGACCACTCATGGCCAACATTGCCGAGGTTTTGGGGCGGCTTACGCCCGAAGAAGTCGATGAACTCCGCAGCCTTGGGCCGCAGGGCCACCTGCCGCGGCATCTGGTGGATGCCCTGGACCGTGCCGCCGGGGGAGCCGGATCGGGCCGCGGCTACTACGTGGTGAACGGCAACGTGAGCGCCACCGGCGGCCCCCTCCTGGTGCTGCGCAGCGACGTTTCCAGCTGGCTGGCCGGCACGGGTTCCTGACCCACGTCGCCTGCCGACGGCGCGGTTCCTCCCGAGGGGCAGCACGGGAGCTCCCTGCGATGGCGGGTCAGGATTCCGGCAGGATGAATGTTGCCCTGGTACCCCGGCCGGGTTCACTCTCCAGGCTGATTGATCCGCCGTGGCCCTCAACAATGGTCTTGCTCACCGGCAGGCCCAGGCCGGCGCCGGGAATGGCGGTTTCACGCGACCGGGCCGAACGGAAGAACTTGCTGAAGGCCTGTTCCTGCTCCTCCCCGGTCATCCCCAAGCCGGTGTCCGTGATGGAGCAGGCCAGGCCCTCCCGGGTCCGGAAGGCCCGGGCGGTGATCAGGCCGCCGTTGGGGGAGTACTTGATGGCGTTCGAAAGCAGGTTCCGGATCACTTGGCCGATCCGTGCCGGATCCATCCTGGCATGAAGCGGCTGCTCCACATCGAGCACCAGCTGCAGTCCGTTGCCGGCAGCCTTGGGCGAAGCTGCGTCCACCTCCCGGGCCACCAGCCGGGCAAGGTCCGCCTGCTCCAGCGCGAGGTCCACGCGTTCCGAGGCGACCGCAATGAGGTCGTTGACGAGTCCCAGCAGGTGTTCGGCATTCCGGCGCACCACCAGGAGCTCGTCGCGGATGTCCTCATGCCCGGGTTCGTCCAGGACCAGTTCCAGGTAGCCGAGGATGGATGTCAGGGGGGTCCGCAGCTCGTGCGAAACCGTGGCAACGAAGTTGTCCTTGGCCGCCAGCGCACCGATCAGGCTGGTGACGTCCACAAACGTGATGACGGCGCCGCCTTCCTGCCCGCCCGCCGGAGGAAACCCGTGCGAGCTCACGGAATAGGCGCGCTGGCGGTCCGCCGGGCCGGCCCAGTACAGCTCGTCATTGAAGGCTTCTCCCGCTGCGGCGCGGGCAGCGGGAAGCAGGTTTGCCGGCACTGGAGTGGAGCGGTCGGCGGACATCAGGGGTGCCTGGCCCCCTGCCGGGCCGATGACGCCGGCAAGGGCAGGGTCCGCGTGCATTGCCCTGTTTGCCAGCACCGTGTTCCCTTTGGCGTCCACCAACCAAACGCCCACGCCAACCGCCTTGAGCACTGCGTCGAGCAGGGCCTGCCGGCGGACACTTTCACCGAGTGTTCGGCCCAGGTGCAGTTCGTTTTCCATGAGCTTGATCCGCTGGCGCCGGATGGTTGCGGCCATCACATGCGCGGTCACCGCTATGACTGACAGGACCAGGGGAAGGATCAGGGTCCTGATCATCGATCCCCCCACCACCGGGGAGCCCTGGACAACGGACGGAACCACGGTACTGAGGACTGCCCCGGCCATGGCCAATGCAGGCATGTACGGCCGGTCGTGGACGGAGAGCCAGATGACGGGGAACACCAGCATGATGCTGAGGACGTTGAAGGGCGGGCCTCCCGCCTCACGGGTGAACCCGATGGCCAGGCAGTCGAGCAGCGGGATGACGGCGAACGCACCCGCAGGGAGCCGGCCCCACGGTGTTGCAAAGCACGCCGCGGCGATTGCCAGGTGGAAGAGCAGCGCCGCCACGAACAGGTTGTCGTCGAACGTCTCCGGGCTGAAGATTGCAGTGGCGATCACCACGAGTGCAACCGTGGCCGTGACCGGCAGCTGGCTTGCGGCCACGCGCTTCCGGATGCTCAGGCCTTCGAGCAGTCCGTCAATCCGGTCCGATACAACCGGCTGCACAGGCGCCATGCGTGCGCGGCCCGCACGGTCGGCGGTGCCCTGCTGTTCCTTGATTGCCATGCTTCCCCCAGCGCAGAAACCAAAAGCCTCCGTCTGCAAGAAGGTTTTGCACCAACAGTACCCGCCGAAAGCCCTGCAGAAACCAGGCAGGGCGTTCCGTGGGCGCCGGCAACCTCCTGCCGCTACCCGATCAGGAGGCTGAGCGCTTCCGTGAGGTGTTCCACTTCCCGGACCGAAAACCCTGCAGGCACAGGGCCCGGGCCGGTGTGGCTGGCCGGGACCACGGCGTGGGTGAATCCCAGCCGGTGCGCCTCCTGGATGCGCTGGTTGATGCCTGGTACTGGCCGGACTTCACCTGCCAGCCCCACCTCGCCGAAGGCGATCAGCCGGACAGGCAGGGGCTTGCGGGCCTTGGCCGACGCCACGGCGAGGGCCACCGCAAGGTCCGTTGCCGGTTCGCTGAGCTTCACCCCGCCCACGGTGGCAACGTACGAATCGTCCTTGTGCAGCTGGGTCCCTGCGCGCTGCTGCAGCACGGCCAGGAGCATGGACACCCGGGAACTGTCCAGCCCGCTGGTGGCCCGCCGCGGCTGAGAGTTGGGGCTTTCCGCCAGCAGCGACTGCACCTCCGCCAGCAGGGGGCGGCGTCCCTCCATGGTGACGGTGATGCAGGTCCCGGAAACCGGATCCTTGGTGCGGCTGACGAACAGCCCGCTGGGATCGGCCAGGCCCTCGATGCCGTTTTCATTCAGGTCGAAGCAGCCCACGTCATCCGTGGGCCCGTACCGGTTCTTCACGGCACGGAGCAGCCGCAGCCGGGAGTGCCGCTCACCTTCGAACTGGCACACCACGTCCACCAGGTGTTCCAGCAGCCGCGGTCCGGCTATGGAACCGTCCTTCGTGACGTGGCCAACCAGCAGGGTGGTCATGTTCCGCCGCTTGGCTGCGGCAATGATGGAAGCCGCCACTTCCCGGACCTGGGACACGCCACCGGCACTGCCGTCCACGTCCGCGCTGCTGAGCGTCTGCACCGAGTCCACGATCAGCAGCCGAGGTTCGATCTTCTCCACCTGCCCCAGCGCCTGCCCAAGGTCCGTCTCCGCGGACAGGTAGAGGGATTCGGCGACGGCGTCGATCCGCTCCGCCCGCAGCTTCACCTGGGCGGCCGACTCTTCGCCGGTGACATACAGGACGTCCTGGGCTGTCCGCGCGAACTTGGCGGCAACGTCCAGCAGCAGGGTGGACTTGCCGACCCCGGGCTCACCCGCCAGCAGGATGACGGCGCCGGGAACCAGTCCGCCGCCCAGCACCCTGTCCAGTTCATCCACCCCTGTTGGCAGGAACGCCGCGGTGGTGGCGTCCACGTCCGCGATCCGCCGCGCCGGCTCCACGACTGTTGTGGCCGCGGTGGTCCGCGCCACCGCCGTGCCTGTTTCCTCAACCGTGCCCCACGCCTGGCACTCGCCGCAGCGGCCCACCCACTTCACGGTGGTCCAGCCGCATTCGGCGCATTTGTATGCGGGCGCCTTGGAGGCCCGGGAAGTCTTTGTTGCCATGCGTCCAACCCTAGTGGCGGGCACCGACATCGGGCCCACCCCGCGCTGGGCCCGGGCCCATCCCGCCTACAGTGCGGGCAGCACGTCCCTGGCCTCGTCCGCGTCCATCCCCGTGGCCTCCAGCAGATCCACCATCAGTGGCCGGAACAGCATCACCACCGTTTCGCCCTCCAGCCGCTGCACCTCCAGGAGTTTGGGGTGCAGGCGAAGGGCGATTTCGCTCAGGTCGCGCCGGGCCGTACGCAGATGGGCGCGGCGGACGCCGTCGTGCGATTCCGCAAGGCCCAGCGAAAGCTCATCAATCGCGGCAGCGGTCTCCTGCAGCACCTCCGCGATGCTGTCCGTGGCCTCGTCCGAGAGGGCGGCGTGGTTGATGGCGCTGGTGAGCCGCCGCGCAAAGACTCGGCTGTTGCGCAGGGCCAGGTCGATGAAGTCCAGCGACTGCTTGAGCCGGTCCAGTTCATCCCGGTGCCGGCGGTAGGCGGGCGCCAGCGTGGCAACTTCCCCGGAGGCCCGCAGCGACTGCCGCATGGCATCGACCAGGGGCTGGCAGTTCCTGCCGCGGATCAGCGCATGCCACGCTTGGGTAGAGTCGCTGTTGGCCAGCGCGGAGGCGCATTCCCGCAGCACTTCCGCCAGTTCGTGCAGCAGTTTCTGGACGTCGCGGCGTGGTTCCCGCCGTGGGTCCTTGGGCATGAGGATGGTCACCAGCAGGGCGCACAGGCCGCCCACCACCGCATCGATGCTCCGGGTGAACGGTCCGCCCGACGGCGCCGGAAGCAGCACCACCAACAGCGACTGCAGGGCCAGTTGGGTGGTGAAGATGTTCCCGCTGTCAAGGAACCGCGCCAGCAGGATGGAGAAGAGAAGAACGACGGCGGCCACCCAGATTTCCCCGCCCAGCCAGTGCAGGAGCAGGTCGCCAACGGCGATCCCGATGGTGCAGCCCAGGCCCACTTCCATCACGCGCCGCAGCCGCGGTTCCCGCGAAAACCCGAGCGCGATCAGCGAGGAGGTGGCGGCAAACAGCGGGCCGGAGTGGCCCAGGACGTATTGCGCGAAGGCGTAGGCGCCCACCGCGCAGACGGTCATCTGGATGGCAGGGACGAACGAGTTGCGGCTCCGGATCAGGCCGGTCCGGACGCGGCTGCGCAGGAACCGTTGGGTTGCCGAGAGTCCTGCTTCGATTGCCATGGGTTCAAGTCTATTCAGTGGCGGTGGAGCACCCGGGCAGGCCACTACGGCCGGACCTGTGATCCGCGCAATGGTGACCCGGCATTTGTCAGCCAATATCCCGCCGTCGTTAATCCTCCGTTCACTTTGGACAGCCCATCCCGTTACCTGCAGCCCATAACTTACTGAAAGGTACACACCGTACGCATCGCGCAGCAGGGTTCTCCGGCCCTGTCCCGCACCTGAATAACCCTGGAAGGGGTACATCTAAGTGAAGGCACTCCGCTTCGGCCGCCACGCGGCTATCGCTGTCATCGCAGCCGGCGCACTCGCGCTCAGCGCCTGCGGTTCAGACAATGCCACGGGCACCGCTCCTGCCGGCAGCCAGTCCGCCGGCGGCACCAAGGTCACCGGCACGCTGACCGGCATCGGCTCCTCCGCCCAGGGCGCCGCCATGGACGCCTGGAAGACCAACTTTGCCTCCGCCAACTCCGGCGCCACCGTGCAGTACTCCCCGGACGGCTCCGGAGCAGGCCGCAAAGCCATCCTGGACGGCTCGGCCCAGTTCGCCGGCTCCGACGCGTACCTGAAGGATGACGAATACGCCTCCTCCAAGTCCGTCTGCGGCCCCGACGGCGCCATCAACGTCCCGGTCTACATCTCCCCGATCGCTGTGGCCTTCAACGTTCCCGGCGTCACGGACCTGAAGCTTGACGCCACCACCGTGGCCAAGATCTTCCGCGGCCAGATCACCAAGTGGAACGACCCCGCCATCGCCGCCCTGAACGCCGGCGTCTCCCTGCCCGACCTCAAGGTCACCCCGGTGAACCGCTCCGACGACTCGGGCACCACCCAGAACTTCACCGACTACCTGGCCGCCGCTGCGTCCGACGTCTGGACCGACAAGGCCGCCGGCGTCTGGCCTGCCAGCCTGCAGGGTGAGAACGCCAAGGGAACCTCCGGCGTGGTCAAGACCGTGACGGACACCCCCGGTGCCGTGACCTACGCCGACGACTCCGCCGTGAGCGGCAAGCTGGGCGTGGCCCAGATCAAGGTGGGCGAGTCCTTCACCAAGATCTCCGCCGATGCTGCCGCCAAGGCAGTGGACGCCGGCAAGCCGGTTGAAGGCCGCGCCGCCAACGACCTGTCAATCAAGCTGGACCGCAAGACCACCATCGAAGGCGCTTACCCGATCGTCCTGGTGTCCTTCCACGTCCTGTGCACCACGTACGACAAGCAAGAGACTGTGGACCTGGTCAAGGCCTTCGAGCACTACGTAGTTTCCGCTGAAGGCCAGAAGGCCGCAGCAGACTCGGCCAAGTCCGCTCCGCTGTCCTCGGACCTCGCAGCCAAGGCTGTCAAGGCGATCGACTCGATCAAGGCCAAGTCCTAGCCATCGCTGCGAAACCGGGTTCCCCGCCTGCCGGAAGGCAGTGCGGGGAACTTGGCTTTGCACCCTGCATTCCCAATCCAGCAACGACTCGAAGGGCCGTCGAATGACCGCCACCCCCCTGACAAGTACCCAAGGCGCCGGACGCGCCGGGGATAAAGTCTTTTCCGGCGCCACGCTGGCAGCCGGGTGCCTGATCCTTGCCGTCCTCTTCGGCGTCGCACTGTTCCTGGTTGTCCAGGCAGTTCCCGCCCTGACCGCGCCCGCCGACAAGATCCAGGGCGGCCAGGGCTTTTTCGCCTACATCTGGCCCATCGTGATCGGCACTCTCATCGCGGCCGTCATCGCACTGGTCATCGCCACCCCCATCGCCATTGGCGTGGCGCTGTTCATCTCACACTTCGCACCGCGCCGCCTTGCCTCCGGACTGGGCTATGTGGTTGACCTGCTCGCCGCCATTCCGTCCGTGGTCTACGGTGCCTGGGGTGCAGCGTTCCTGGCAAAGGAAATCTCTCCGGCGTACGTCTGGCTGGCGGCCAACTTGGGCTGGCTTCCCATCTTCCAGGGTCCGGCCTCCACGACCGGCAAGACAATCCTCACCGCAGGCATCGTCCTGGCGGTCATGGTCCTGCCGATCATCACCTCGCTGTCGCGCGAGATTTTCCTGCAGACCCCCAAGCTGCATGAAGAAGCTGCGTTGGCCCTGGGCGCTACCCGCTGGGAAATGATCAAGATGGCAGTGCTGCCCTTCGGCAGGCCGGGCATCATCAGCGCCGTCATGCTGGGCCTGGGCCGCGCGCTGGGCGAAACAATGGCCGTTGCCCTGGTCCTGTCCTCCGGCGCTTTGACGGCCAGCCTGATCCAGTCCGGCAACCAAACCATCGCTGCCGAGATCGCCCTGAACTTCCCGGAAGCCAGCGGCATCAGGGTCAGCACGCTGATCGCCGCCGGCCTGGTCCTGTTCGTCATCACCCTGGCCGTGAACATGATCGCCCGCTGGGTCATCACCCGGCACAAAGAATTCTCGGGAGCCAACTAAATGACCTCCACGCTTACGCCCGTCCGCAGCAAGCGGTCGGCGCTCACCAAGGGCCAGCTGCCCAAGTATGCCCCCTACGCCGTCCTGGCTGCGGCCCTGATTGTTGGCGCCGCCATCCTGGCCCTGGTCGGCTTCAATGCGTTCGGCTGGGGACTGGTCTCCGCGATCCTGTTCGCCATCGGCCTGGTGTCCTGGAGCGCAGTGGTGGAAGGGTCCCGCAAGGCCAAGGACAAGCTGGCCACCTGCCTGGTGGTGGGCTCGTTCCTGGTGGCCCTCCTGCCCCTGGTTTCGGTGATCTGGACGGTGCTGGTGAACGGCATCCCGGGTCTTATGGACCCCGGGTTCCTCACCACCTCCATGAACGGCGTCACGGGCGCCTATGACAACAAGGCCGTGGAAAGCGGCGGCCCGGTGATGGGCGGCATCTACCACGCCCTCCTGGGCACGGTGCAGATCACCTTGCTTGCCACCGTAATTTCCGTTCCGGTAGGGCTGCTCACCGCCATCTACCTGGTGGAGTACGGCCACGACGGCCGCCTGGCCAGGGCCATCACGTTCTTCGTGGACGTCATGACCGGCATCCCCTCCATCGTGGCGGGCCTGTTCGCTGCCGCGTTCTTCTTCGTGGTGGTGGGCCCGGGCACCAAGACCGGTGCGGTGGCCGCCGTCGCGCTGTCGGTGCTGATGATCCCCGTGGTGGTCCGCTCCAGCGAGGAAATGCTCAAGATCGTCCCCAACGAACTCCGCGAGGCCGCCTACGCCCTGGGCGTGCGCAAGTGGCGCACCATCCTCAAGGTGGTTATTCCGACGGCGATCTCAGGCATCGCGTCCGGCGTCACCCTGGCGATTGCCCGGGTCATCGGCGAGACGGCGCCCATCCTGGTCACCGCCGGTTTTGCCACCAGCATCAACTCGAACGTCTTTGGCGGCTGGATGGCTTCGCTGCCCACGTTCATCTACACCCAGATCCTCAACCCCACCTCGCCCTCCAACCCGGACCCGTCCTCGCAGCGGGCCTGGGGCGCGGCGCTGGTGCTGATCATCCTGGTGATGGTCCTGAACCTGGTGGCCCGCCTGATCGCCAGGATCTTCGCCCCCAAAGCCGGCCGGTAACCAGGCCCTCCCTTCCGCCATACCGCGGCGGATCCTAGACTTCAATCCATACCCAGTAAGTGAAGGAACTCCATGTCTAAGCGCATCGACGTCAAGGACCTGAACGTGTACTACGGCGATTTCCTTGCCGTGGAGGACGTCAGCATCAACATCGAGGCCAAGTCCGTCACCGCGTTCATTGGCCCCTCCGGCTGCGGAAAGTCCACCTTCCTCCGCACCCTGAACCGTATGCACGAGGTCATCCCCGGCGCGCGCGTCGAGGGTGAGGTCCTGCTGGACGGCGACAACCTCTACGGCCCCGGCGTGGACCCCGTCACCGTGCGCTCCCAGATCGGCATGGTCTTCCAGCGCCCCAACCCGTTCCCCACCATGTCCATCCGCGACAATGTGCTGGCCGGCGTCAAGCTGAACAACAAGAAGATCTCCAAGGGTGAGGCCGACGTCCTGGTGGAGCGCTCGCTCAAGGGCGCCAACCTCTGGAACGAGGTCAAGGACCGGCTGGAGAAGCCCGGTTCCGGCCTTTCGGGCGGCCAGCAGCAGCGGCTCTGCATTGCCCGCGCCATCGCCGTGGAGCCGCAGGTGATCCTTATGGACGAGCCGTGCTCCGCCCTGGACCCCATTTCCACGCTGGCCATTGAGGACCTCATCAATGAGCTCAAGGACCAGTACACGGTGGTGATCGTTACCCACAACATGCAGCAGGCCGCGCGGGTTTCCGACCGGACGGCGTTCTTCAACATCGCGGGCACCGGCAAGCCGGGCAAGCTGATCGAATACGGCGACACCCACACGATCTTCAGCAACCCCGTCCAGAAGGCTACTGAGGACTACGTGTCCGGCCGCTTCGGATAGGGCACTCCAGCGTTGGCGATCTACTGGCCGGTTTAGTACGCTCATCTAGATACTTTTGAATCTAGTAGTAAGTCAGCTAAAGGAGTTTCGCCATGACGCAGACGGCCAGCAACGCCCTGGGCCCACAGCTTACGGTGTCCGTCCCCGGGCCGGGCGCACCGGCCCGGGATGCCGTGCTGCCCGTGGAGGGCTTTGCCGCAGCCGCCGGCCTGGCAGGACCCCTTGCCGCCGGCCCCCTGGCCCCTGAGCTTCAACCACACCTCGGGCCGGCTGCGGCCGGCCTTGAGGAAGAGGGCGATGTCCTGTCGGAGGTGTGGCGCACCAGCTCCCACCTCGAAAGCATGCAGTGGGAACTGGACAACGCCCTGCAGTCCCTGCACCAGGCGGTCCGCAACGCCTCCGCGGCCGGAGTGGCACACCACGAACTCTGCACCGCGGCGAACCTGACCGCCGAGGAGCTCGCGGCCGTCCTGATGGCCGAAACCGATGGCCCGGCCGCCATCCAGCTCTGACCGGCGCCCGCCCGGGCCCGGGCGGGCTTATTCCGGAACTTCCAGCTGGAATCCGCAATGGCAGCGCAGGACCCGGGTGGGCAGGGACACCGCGTTGAGGCCGCTGCCCGTGTTGCTGCTGCGATAGCAGAGCCGCTCAACCTCGTGTTCCGCTTCCTCCATGGGGTAGCCGCAGTGGATGTACTCGTCCCCGAAGAGGATCACTTTCGCCATCCAGCGGACCTGGTTCAGGGCGGCCGCCACGTCGGCAGCGAAGGCACTGTGTTCCTGGAACAGGTTGCAGTCGTTGCAGGTGTAGGAAACCGTGACAAGGTCCCCGCCGGCGGCGCCGATGGACGTGATGGCATGAATGGTTAGCTGGTGCCCGGTTCCGCAGGCCTCGCACTGAAGTTGCCGTGGCTGTGGCAGGGGGCGCCGGAAATACGGGGAAGACATGACGCCTGCTCTTTTCCGCTTTGTGCATCCAAGCCGCCGTGTTGCTGCAGCGGTTGCCCGTCCGCGGCCCTGCACGCGGCCCGGACGCCGGTCCCCGCACCTTTGGCCCGGGGCGCTTTTTTCGAATCTACGTCACGGGGGTGCCCCTGTACAGGGGAGCTCCACCCTCCGCTGCCAGGGCCCACCGGGGGTGGATTCGACAGGGGTGGGCTAGGCAGAAACGGGGGACAGGGCCAGGGCCAGCACGAAGGCCAGGGCGCAGGTGGCCAGGGGCGTCAGGGCCCAGAGCCACAGGATCCTGATCACCAGCTTCCGGTTCGTTACCGAAAAATTCTGGTTCTCCCCGGCGCCCAGGGCCCCGGCGGTGACGGTATGGGTGGTGGAGAGCGGCCAGTGGAGCCCGATGGCGCCCACAAAGAGCATCAGTGCGCTGAAGGTCTGGGCCACCGATCCGCGCAGGGGGTCGATCCTGGTGAGCTTGTAGCCGATGGTGTGCGAGATCCGCCAACCTCCGAAGAGCGTCCCGGCGGTCATCATTACCGCGGAGAGTCCTGCCACCCACATGGGGATGCCGCCGTCGGAATAGCCTGCCGCCAGAAGGGCCAGCAGCAGTACCGCGCTGACGCGCTGGCCGTCCTGCAGGCCGTGGCCAAAGGCCACCGCGCCGGCGGCAACGGCCTGGCCCCTGCGAAAGCGCTGGTTCACCACATTGGGCTGCGTGTACCGGGCCACCCACGTGGCCGGATACACCAGCAGGAAGGAACCGCTGTAGGCCACAAGCGGGGACAGCACCAGGGGCAGCACCACTTGGAACAGCAGCGACTGGTCCACCCCGGCAACCCCCGGGCCGCCGATGGCAAGGCTGGCAAGGCCTGCGCCGGCAAGACCACCAACAAGGGCGTGGGTGGAGGACGCGGGGATGCCCCGCCGCCACATCAGCAGCCCCCAGGCGCAGGCGCTGGCCAGGCCGGCCACCAGGATGGTGAGCCCGTCGGCCCCGGCGGGAAGATGGATCCAGGTCTGGCTGGCGGCGACGGCAAGCAGGGCGCTCACCAGGGCGCCGACAAAGTTGAAGAACGCGGCAAGGAGCACGCCCACGCTGGGGGTGAGGGCCCGGTTCCGGACGGCAAGGGCCACTGAGGTGGACGCATCGCGGAAGCCGTTGAGGAAGGCAAACGCCGCCGCCAGCAGGACCACCGCCGCGAAGATGACTGCCGCCACCTCAGGATTCCTTGACGATGATGCTGCCTACCTGGGTGGCCACCCGCCGCATGTCCTTGGTGACCTCCACCAGCTGGTTGGCGATGTCCCGGTTGCGCGAGTACTGCGCCCATTTCATGTCCGCGATCATGTCCGCCACCCAAACCCGGTGGGTCCGCTCGGCACGCTTGGCCAGGCGCAGGATCTCGATCCAGTAGTCCTCAAGGTCATCCAGGTTGTTGAGCCTGCACATGGCGTCGACCGTCAGCTCGGCCTGCCGGCTGATGATCTCCAGCTGGTCCGCGGCGCGCTTGGGCAGGCGGTCCAGCTTGTACAGCGCCACCAGTTCCGCGGCGGCATCCATTTTCTCCATGGCCTCGTTGAGGTACCGGGAGAGGGCGTACATGTCCTCGCGGGGGAGCGGGTTCACGAAGCTGGTGCGCATGTGGGTCAGCAGGGCGAAATGCAGTTCGGCGGACTTGGCCTCGAGGTTGTGCATGTCCTCCACGAGGTTGCCGTGCTCGTCCGCGGGTACGCCAAGGATTTCGGCCAGGGTGGCGGTGGCCAGCACGATCTGTTGTGCCATCTGCGAGAGCAGGTTCAGCCCTGCGGGCTCCTGGGGGAAAAGGCGCAGCTTCACGTGTTTACCGGTCTCCGGGGACTTATCAAGGCGGGGGTCGCTGCCGTGTGACTTGACTCCGGCGCGCAACTGTCGCCTACTCTACCGGCCCGAAAGAGCACCTCTGAATTGTCCACCCTGAAGAGGGCAGAAAAATGGTGCCGAGCCGGATACGCCTCTCGGCGGTAGGCCGCTCTAGGCGGCTAATTGTTGAAGCCCGGGGGTTTCGCGGCTCGGCACCGGTTTCAGTCTTCTACTTCACCCGGCCCAAGTCAATCTTGACAGCGGCGCCCTTGTTCGTCCCGAAAATAAGGGCCAGAGGGTGCCGGGCAGGCTCAAGCAACCAGCCCTGTACGGCCGGTTACCGGGTCCCGGCGGCCACTCAGTCCAGTTCGCCCAGGCGCCACGCGTTGGCGGCGTGCTCCAGGTCCTCGGCGGTCTTGACCAACTGGTGGGAGTTGCGGGTCAGCTTGCTGGCGTGTGCCTCGTTGGCGTGTTCGGCGCCGTCGGCAAGGGTGGCCTGGCCCAGCGCCACCACCCGGCAGAAGGCGGCGGACCGCTCCAGCGCGACGTCGAAATCGCCGTCGAACGCGCCGGAAAGGATGGCGTCGGCCATGGTGCGCATTTCCTCCGCACCGGGTGGTTCAGCCGCGCCGGCCACCACGTTGGAGACCTGCGCGGTGTCCCGGCCCGCGCGGAAATACACGGAGATGCGTTCCGGATCCTGGACCGTGGCAGCGCGCAGCGCGTAAAGCCGCCATAGGGCGCCGGGAAGGGAGCGGGCCGGGCTCTCGGCCCACATCTCGGCGATGGCCTCCAGGCCCTGTTCGTCGGCAAGCTTCACGAGGCGTTCGGTGACCACCGGATCATCGCTGTCCCGGCCGTGGCGGACCAGGGCCTGCGCGGCGAGGTGGGCGGCCTCCGAGACGCGGGCGGGATCGGCCCCGCCGGCGAAGGGCTCGAAATCCATCGGGGCGAAAGGCTTGGGCTTGTGGTGCCGGTTGCTGCCGCCGTAAGGACTGGTTCCTGCTTGCTCGCTCATGCCCCCACGCTACTCCTGTGCCGCGGCGGAAATCGAGCGTCTGCGGCGCCCGGCTTCACCTGCGGGAAGAGGCGTCAAAAGGAGGATGAAAGCGTCCGACGACGGCGCCTGGGCCATGTGCGAAGCCGCCGGAACCATGGGTTAGAGTATTAACGTCCAGAAATGGATTGGGCCGGATGGGCAGACACAGCGTGTTTGGCTGGCCGGCAGGGGCCTTTAGCTCAGTTGGTAGAGCATCGGACTTTTAATCCGTGGGTCGTGGGTTCGAGCCCCACAGGGCCCACCATTTAGGCAGGTCAGAGGCATCCAGCCTCTGGCCTGCCGGTGGTTTCAGTGCCGTGGCCAACTATTGCGCGGGCGTCCGCGGGCCCGGCCTGCAAGCGTTTGGGTGCCTCACGGCCGGGATGGCGATGCCGGGGGAATCTGGCTGACCAGCCCCAGGGTGTTTCCCTCGCTGTCCCGGATGAATGCCATCCACTCCTCCGTGCCGGCGGGCCCCAGCAGGCCGTCGTCGTGGCTGAAGATCACCCGCGGTTCGGCCACTATTTCCACTCCCCGGGCCTTGAGTTGCTCCACAGTGCGCTTCACATCGGGAACGCCAAGATAGAGAAGCGAACTCGGCGCGCCCTGCTCCAGCAACAGCCGTACGCCGTCAAGGTCGAAGAACAGCAGCCCGGGCGGATCGAACACGGCCGTGTATCTTGCCGAAAGCAAGGCGCTGTAAAACTCCGCTGCCCGCTGCAGATCACTGGCGTGTTGAGCGACCTGAACCAAGCGCATGACCCTCGCCTTTTCCCAACCGTTCGATGCGTCCATCCTGCTCGTGTAGCACGTGTGCGGGCAAGGGATCCCACACCGCCGGGCCCTGACCGGTCCCATCCATTGCTCCGGCCCTTGGTACTCCCGCCTCAGGCATGCACGATGGTCCCGTTGCGCGGCAGTCCGCCGGGGAACGAGAGGGGAACGCCGGAAGCCCGGGCCGGATCGGCGGAATCCATGGCCTGCACATGCAGATGCGGTTCCGTGCTGTTGCCGGAGTTGCCGCAGCGGCCCACCATCTCTCCGCACTCAACCGGCTTGCCGGGCCGGACGCAGACGCTCCCGCGCTGCAGATGGCACAGGGCGATGAACACCGCGCCGCTCCCGATGATCACGTGGTTGCCTGCAAGGCCCGGCCATCCCTCCCGCGCCCGCCTGGCCTGCGAAGCGGCGTAACGAATGGATGGAAAGCCGCGGAAGGCGGCATGGTCCGGCTCCCCGTCATGGGCGGCGAGGACAATACCGGAGGCCGGGGCTGTCACAGCCCTGCCAAACCCCACGAACTGCTCCGGCGGCTCGGGCCGGAACAGCGACGCCAGGGTGACCGGCGCAGACCGCCCGTTCCGGTCCAGCGGGGTGAAGTCGATGGCGTGGCTCGTGGCGAAAAGCCGCGTCCCGTGGCTGGGGATCCGGTTGGCGGGAGAATTCTGCACCAGCCAGGGGCCGGTGAACGGATACTCCAGGTCCGCAGGGGTCGCCGCAGGCATGGTTTGGCGGGGCTTGATGGGTCAGCTGGCGGGATCGTACTGGAAGGCGCGCACTTCCTGTGCGCAGCGGCAGGCCGCGGCGATCTTCGCGGCCCAGTGCAGTGCGGCTTCGTAGCCGGGCAGTTCCAGCACTGTGTAGCCGCCTTCGATCTGCGCCGTCTGGGGGTAGGTGCCTTCGCTCACCGTACCGTCGCCGTCGACCATCACGGGCGGAACGCTCTCGTCGATGCCGCCGCCGAACACCCAGACGCCGGCGTCCTTCGCCTCCTGGACCACGGCATGCGCGGCGTCCGCTACGGCCTGCAGGCCACCATCCGGGATGTCCATGGCGCCGCTGGGAAACGAGATCAGGTATTTGGTCATTCTCACGGCTCCTTCGTTGGCAAGTCGATCAGCTTCATCCTTCCCATCGCTCCGCTGCCGCGCAAGGATTCAGGCGCGCTGTGCCGGCGCCCGGGGACGCCGCCGCGGGGGCTGCAACAGGCACAATAGGCTCATGGCAAATACCAGCAAGGGCCGGATGCCGCGCCTGGAAGACGTGGCCAAGGTGGCGGGGGTCTCCCACCAGACCGTCTCCCGGGTGGTGAACAACCATCCCAACGTCAGCAAGGCGACCCGGGAAAAGGTGGAGGCCGCCATTGCCGAACTGGGGTACCGGCGCAACACCGCGGCCCGGAGCCTGGTCACCCGGCGCTCGCAGACCATTGGCGTGCTGGCAAGCGAGCTTTCGCAGTACGGCCCGGCCAACACCCTGCTGGGGGTTGAACATGCCGCCCGCAACGCCGGTTACTTTGTCAGTATCGCGGCCCTGCGGGAAATCAGCCGGGATGCCATCTCCAACGCCGTGGGCCACTTCATGGACCAGGCCGTGGACGGGATCGCCGTGCTGGTGCCGCACTCGGACACCCTCGCAGTGCTGGAGCAGATGAATCTTCCCGTGCCCGTGGTGGCAGTGGGCTCGGCCGGCAGCGCTTCCGTCAGCGGCGCGATGGTGGACCAGCGTGCAGGCGCCAGGCTCGCCGTCGAACATCTCATCAGTGAGGGCCACCGGCAGATCGGGCACATCGCCGGCCCGCCTGACTGGACGGACGGCGCTGAGCGCGCGGAGGGGTGGCGTGCTGCCCTCCGGGATGCCGGTCTGGATGATTCCCTGCTGGTTGAGGGGGACTGGAGCGCTGGCAGCGGTTACGCGATCGGCCGCAAGCTGGCCTCCGGACTCAGGGCCACGGCCATCTTCGTTGGAAACGACCAGATGGCACTGGGCCTGCTGCGCGCGTTCACCGAGGCGGGGGTCAGGGTGCCCGACGACGTCTCCGTGGTGGGCTTCGACGACCAGCCGGAGGCGGGGTACTTCACGCCGCCGCTGACCACCGTCCGCCAGGACTTCGAGGAGCTGGGACGCCGCTGCATGGACATCATGCTGAAGGAAATCGAGTCGGGTGCCGCGGTGAGCTCCACTGTGGTCCCGCCGGAGCTGGTCCTGCGTGCCAGCACCGCCGCTCCAGCGCGCGCCTAGGCGGACGGCACCAAGCGCCAAAAAAAATCTCCATGATTCTGCATCCAAATCCGGGGCTGCGCCGGTAGTAGGAGTGTCAGCAAAAAACGCCCGTCAGCCGGGCCGTTCAAGGAGATGGACATGCGCAACAAAATCTTCACCGCAGGTGCCGGTGCAGCAGCCATTGCAGCCGCAATCGCTCTGGCCGGTCCCGCCCACGCAGCAGACGGGGATGCCCAGCTGTCCGTGCTGCATGGCGTTCCCGGACTGACCGTGGACGTTTGGGTCAACGGTGACCGCACCCTGGATGACTTTGCCCCCGGAACCCTTGCAGGGCCACTGGCCCTTCCGGCCGGCACGTACGAAATCGCCATCACGGCAGCCGATGCCGCCAACGCCTCCGCGCCGGCCATTGGTCCGGTGAGCGTCACCCTTGCCGCCAACGGAAACTACACGGCCGCAGCCCACCTCGGCGCCGACGGCAAACCCACCGCCAGCCTGTTCACCAACGACGTGTCCCAAATTCCCGCCGGGAAGGGCAAACTGACGGTCCGGCACGCAGCCGCAGCCCCCGCCGTCGATGTCCTGGCAGGCGGCACCGCCGTTGTCACCAACCTGGCCAACCCGAACGAAAAGACCCTGACCCTGGATCCCGGCACCGTCCCGGCCGCGGTGGCTGCCGCAGGCACCACCGCCCCGGTGATCGGCCCGGCCGACGTGGCGGTGGCTGAAGGTACCCACACCATCGTCTACGCCTGGGGCAGCCTGGCCGACCAGAACCTGAAGCTTGCAGTCCAGACCATCGAGGGCCTGCATTCCGCACCGGCCTCTGTGCCGGGTGCCCTTGACGGGTCCGCGGATGCCGGTGGAGCGGGCCCTGCCGTTGCCACCGCCGGGTTTGGCTTGGCAGCGCTGGCCCTCCTCGCGGGGGCGGTGGGCGCAGCCCGCGCGGTCCGCGCACGGCGGGCGGAACTGTAACCGGGCCAGACGCCCGCTGAAGGACCACACCGCAGGGGCCCGGCCGGCAACGGACGGGCCCCTGCACCGGCCCCGCCAATGGCCGGCATACATGGAAGGGAGGCGGCAGGCATGATGGCAGGCACGACGCCGGCACCCGGGTACCGCCGTCGCCATCCGGCAGGCGGCGCGGCGGCAGCGATGGTGGCTGCCGCGTTGGTTTTGTCCGGCTGCGGTCCTGCCGGTCCCACTGGTTCCCCCGGTCACACTGGTTCTGCGGGTCCCACCGGTTCTGCCGGGCAGCCGGCCCCCTCCACGGTTGCCGCGGCAACCGGCTCTCACGAGCCGGCGCCCTCGCCGGGGGCGCCGGCCCCTGCCGGCTCCGCTGTACCTCCCACCGGGGCCATCCCGGTCCGGCCCGCGGCCCCCACCGCCGCGGCGGTGGTGCCGGCACCAACATCACTGACCGTGGCGGGCACTGCCATCGACATGCCGGTGGTGCCCGGGGGAGTTTCCGGCGGGGGAGCGATGGAAATCCCTGACGCCTTCGACCGGGCGGCCTGGTACAAATTCGGTCCGGCCCCGGGAGCAGCCGAGGGAACCGCCGTCATCGCCGGCCATATCGACACCACGTCCGACCGGGCACCGTTCTCGGCATTGAAGTCCCTCTCGCCGGGAATCCTCATCCGCGTGGGCGGGATGGGGCCGCGCCGCTCGCCTACCGGGTGGTGGGAGTGGAACTGATGGCAAAGGACAAGTTCGACGGCGGCGCCCTGTTCCGCCGGTCCGGCCCGCACGAACTCAAGCTGGTCACCTGCGGCGGCCGATGGCTGGACGAGCGGATGGACTACAGCGACAATGTCATTGTCACCGCAGTTCCTGCATGAACCTGGTTTCTGCATCACCGGTGGCCAGCCATGTAACTCGTGCGCCGACGCCGGGAAGGAGTTGCCTGTGACGCTTCCCGGGCACGCTTTCCGCGGATGGGATGACGCACTGACCGACTCCTTCCTGGCCGGGGATGAGCACGCCCTGGCAGCGGCCTACCGTGAGTTCGCGCCCCTGGTGCACACCCTTGCCTTGCGTTCACTGCCGGACAGGGCAGCGGCGGACGACGTGACCCAGGAGGTCTTCATCCGGGCCTGGCGTTCGCGGAGTACCTTCAACCCGCAAGTGGCCAGGCTGCCGGCGTGGATCGTGGGAATCACCCGGAACGCCATCACCGATGCCCATTCGGCGGCAGCCCGGGAAGCACGCAAGGCCTTCGCCGCGGCCGGAGCCGGTATGGGAGAAGACGCCGGAACGGGAACAGAGGCGGCGGAAATGCTGGCGGACAGGCTGCTCCTGGACGGCGAACTGGAGAGGCTGGGCGAGCCCCAGGGGTCCATCATGAAGCTCGCCTTTTACGAGGACCTGACCCACGAGCAGATTTCACGCAAACTGGGCCTTCCCCTTGGTACGGTCAAGAGCCACATCCGCCGGAGCCTGTCGCACCTGCGAAGCAGATTGGAGGTAGACCATGCCGCATCTTGATCCGGAACAGTTGAGCCTCCTGGCACTTTACGACGGCTGGGAGGACCCGGGTGCCCGGGAGCACCTGGCTGCCTGCCCCGAGTGCGCCGCCGATTTTGCCGCCCTGCGCCGCACGGTGGACGCGGTGAAGACCGCACCGGACACCAGCCGCCTGGCCGTGCCCGGGCCACAGGTATGGGCTGGAATCCACCGGGAACTGGGCCTTTCGGGGTCCGTGCGGGAGGATCCGCTGGCGGCGGACGCCGCCAAGGGAAACAGCGCGGGTCCGGCGGCCGCACCTGCGGACGCGCCGCCGTCGAACGTCATCCCTGTCCGCCGGCGGACCAAAGGTGCCTGGTGGCAGCGCCCCGGTACGTGGGTGGCAGCTGCAGCCGCAGCCGTCCTGGTGGTGGTTGGTGCGGTGTTGACCTTGACCCGTCCGCCCCAGCCCCAGCAGCTGGCCTCTGCCCAGCTGGCGCCGCTGGCGCAGCACTCCGCCGCAGGATCGGCCAAGGTGGTGACGGCGCCCGACGGTTCCCGCAACCTGGAAATCAGCCTGGACAAGGATGAAGCCAAGGGTTACCAGGAGGTGTGGCTGATTGCGCCGGACCTTTCCCGGCTGGTCAGCCTGGGCGTCATGAACTCCACATCCGGAACGTTCCAGGTGCCCACCGGCCTGGACCTCTCCCAGTACCCGGTGGTGGATGTTTCCGACGAACCGATGGACGGCAATCCTGCGCACTCCAGCGTGAGCATCGCCAGGGGCACCCTGTCATCCTGACGCGGTCAGCCGCCGAAGTGTGAGTGCGGGGCACCTTCCGGCAACCGCTCCAGCAGTTCCTCCGCCACCTTGCGCAGCTTGATGTTCCGGTGGCTGGAAGCCTTGGCAAGGATGGAGAAGGCCTCCTGGTACGAGCACCTGTTCTGGGCCATGATCACGCCGCAGGCAACGTTGATGGAGGTGCGGCTGTCCAGGGCCGAACGGAGGTCGGTGGCCAGCGAGCGGGCGGAGTGCAGGTTGATGGCCATCTGCAGGCTCTTGGCTGCCAGGGCGGCAAAGGTGCGTGCCTCGGCGATGGCCTGCAGCGGGAAAGCCTTCGAGTCGTGCGCGAAGAAGGCAAGTGCGGCGGCGGTCCTGCCGGGGCCACTGCTGCCGATCGTTTGGTCATCTTCCGCGGGGTCCGCTTCCAGGCGGAGCCGTACGGCAAGGGCACTGCCGAACCCTGATAACTGCAACTGCGACGAATAGTGCTGCCACCGGAAATCCCCGTTCCGCTGGAGCACCGCGACGGGGTACCCGCCTGACATGACGTCAGTTACCGGCCCCTCGTCCATTTCCCGTTCCCAGTCCAGCATCCGCACTACTTCACCGGTGGTGCCCGTTATGGCAGGAGTCCGCTTGGCCTGGTGCAGCACCAGGCCGCAGCCCACGTCAATCCCGGCGGTGGCGGCCACATGGTCAGCCGAGGCGGCCACCAGCAGCCTAAGGGAATCGGAGAGGGTCTGGGCGTCGTTGACCAGGTCCAGCACGAGGGCGGGGTTCCGGGGTGCACCGCGTTCACGGCCGCGCGGCTCCGGATGGGGCACGCGCGTCCTGCGGGTGTTCGCTGGGGAAAGAGGGCCGGCGACGGCTGGGGGAGAGCCCTTGGTCTCAAAGGACTCCTCGTCGCCGGCCCCGCTTAGTACCCGGGTCCTATGAACCGGGAAGCCTGGGTTTACCTGTCGTGCATGCATTGCCAGTCTCACACCCCCTAGTGAGCCAAGTACCGGAAAGCAGAACAGGTCTTGTCTCTGTGAAAAACCTAATGGCCGTCCAGCCCCCAGTGGATGCGTAACCAGTACCTGTTTTTCCGATTAGGGAGTACTTGGGCGCGCCCTGCGGAACCCCTCAGGCGTGTTGCCGCAGGTGGGAAGCGGGTCGCTTGGCGGCCCAGGGGTGTGGCCGCGCTGCCGCCCGGTCAACGGAGCACTTGACTCCCGAGGCGGGCCCCCCAACAATAGTTTCTATAACGTTGTAGAAACTAAGCCGAGGATGCCTTCGTGACCCAGCCAGAACCCGCCGCAGCAAAAATCACCGTCGACCCGTCGTTCACCGTGGGGCCGGTCCGCCGTCGTACGTTCGGTGCCTTTGTTGAGCACCTTGGCCGGTGCGTCTACACCGGCATCTTTGAACCTGACCACCCGGATGCCGACGACGACGGGTTCCGGAGGGACGTCCTCGCGCTCACCCGCGAACTGGGGGTATCCACCGTCCGCTACCCCGGCGGCAACTTTGTGTCCGGCTACCGCTGGGAGGACGGGGTGGGCCCGGTTGACCAGCGGCCCGTGCGCCTGGACCTGGCCTGGCACTCCACCGATCCCAACACGGTGGGCGTGGACGAGTTCGCCACGTGGTCCGCCAGGGCCGGCGTTGAACCCATGATGGCGGTGAACCTGGGCACCCGCGGGGTCCAGGAGGCGCTGGACCTCCTGGAGTACTGCAACATCGACGCCGGCACGGCGCTGGCCGGCCAGCGCCAGGCGAACGGTGCCCGGGACGGCTATGGCATCAGAATGTGGTGCCTGGGCAACGAAATGGATGGCCCCTGGCAGATCGGCCACAAGAACGCGCTGGAATACGGCCGCCTGGCCGCCGACACTGCCCGTGCCATGCGCATGATGCAGCCGGACGTGGAGTTGGTGGCCTGCGGCAGTTCAGGGCCCACCATGCCGACTTTCGGTGAGTGGGAACGCGTGGTTTTGACGGAGACCTACGAGCTGGTGGACCTGATCTCGGCGCACCAGTACTTCGAGGACTTCGGCGACCTGCAGGAACACCTCGCCGCGGGACACAAGATGGAGGCCTTCATCCGCGACCTCGTCAGCCACATCGACCATGTGAAGTCGGTCAAGAAATCTTCCAAGCAGGTGAACATCTCCTTCGACGAGTGGAACGTCTGGCACATGAGCCGCGACGAGTCCAAGGTGCCCACCGGCAAGGACTGGCCCGTGGCCCCCGTCCTGCTGGAGGACACCTACACGGTGGCGGACGCCGTCGTCGTGGGGGACCTGCTGGTCACGCTGCTCCGCAACACGGACCGCGTCCACTCCGCCAGCCTGGCGCAGCTGGTGAACGTCATCGCCCCCATCATGACCGAGCCGGGCGGCCGCGCCTGGAAGCAGACCACCTTCCACCCCTTTGCCCTGACCTCACGGCACGCCTCCGGCACCGTCCTGCAACTCGCCGTCGAATCCCCACTGGTCAGCGGCGGCACGACAACTGACGTCGCCGCCCTGTCCGCCGTCGCCACTTATGACGCGGACAAGGGCGAAGCCGTGGTGTTCGCCGTCAACCGGTCCGCCGGCCAGGCACTGACGCTTGACGCAGCCGTGGCCGGGCTGGGCGATGTCCGGTTGCTGGAGGCGGTGACCTACGCCAACAAGGACCCGTACTGGCAGGCCAGCGCCGACGATTCCACCTCCGTCCTGCCATCGGAAAACGGCACCGTGAAGGTGGACGGCGGGAGGCTCACCGCCGAACTCCCCGCCGTGTCCTGGTCCATGATCCGGCTGTCCGTGGACAGCTGACCCCCCGGGGGCGGGAGGGCAGGGGCGCCCTTATGACGACGGCGGGCCGCAGGTGGGAGGATGGACGGCATGGAACTGCACATCACGGGCGATCCCGCCGCGGACAAGTTGTTGAGCGAGGACGACTTCGCCCTGCTGACCGGCATGCTGCTGGACCAGCAGGTGACGATGGAATCGGCCTTTGCCGGGCCCGAGAAGATCCGCAGCCGGATCGGGTCGCTTAAGCCGGAGGCCATCGCCGCGCAGGACCCCCAGGCGTTTGTGGAGATGTTCAAGGAACGGCCCGCCGTACACCGCTTCCCCGGTTCCATGGCCGCCCGGGTGCAGGCGTTGGCCGAGGCCGTCCAGAGCGAGTGGGACGGGGACGCCGCGGCCATCTGGACCAAAGGGTCACCGGACGGGGCCGAGGTGCTGCGCCGCCTCAAGGCCCTGCCCGGATTCGGCGAGCAGAAGGCGAAAATCTTCCTGGCCCTCCTGGGCAAGCAGCGCGGCCTGAATGCGCCGGGATGGCGTGAAGCCGCGGGACACTATGGTGAGGACGGCAGCTACCTGTCAGTGGCAGACATCGTGGACCCGGAATCCCTGGCAAAAGTGCGCGCCAGCAAGCAGGCCGCCAAAGCAGCGGCGAAAGCAGGAAAAGAACGTTAATGGCAGTCACCATGAACGACGTCGCACGGGCGGCGGGCGTTTCCCTCAAGACCGTTTCCAACGTCCTGAATGACTACGAGTTCATCCGTCCGGCCACCAAGCAGCGGGTGCAGGATGCCATTGCGGAGCTGGGCTACGAAGCCAACCTCACGGCGCGCAGCCTCCGGTCCGGCAAGACTTCCATGCTGGGGCTGGTCCTGTCCGACCTCTCCGCCCCGTACTACGCCGAGCTGGCGTCCAGGCTGATGAAGGCCGCTTCCCGCCGGGGTTACCGGGTGCTGGTGGAGCAGTCCGACGCGGAAGCGGCCGCTGAACTGGGCGCCCTGCAGGGGACGTTCCGGCAGCTCACCGACGGCCTGCTGTTCACGCCGCTGATGGTTGACGCGGAGGCCATTGCCGCGCGTGCCGGCAGCAAGCCGCTGGTGATGCTCGGCGAGCACATCATGGATCCCCGCTTCGACCTGGTCACGATGAAGAACGGGGAAGCCGCGGCGGCGCTCACGGCGCACCTGCTGGCCGGCGGCCGCCGCCGCATTGCCGTGATCGGGGCGAACGCCGGGGAGACCTCCGGCAGCGGGGGCCTGCGCCTGAACGGATACCGGAAGGCGCTGGAGGCAGCCGGCATCGCGTTCGACCCTGCCCTGGTGGTGCCTGCGGAGTGGCGGCGCGACACCGGCGCCGCCGCCGTGGCCGGCCTCCTGGCATCCGGCGTGGAGTTCGACGCCGTCTTCGGGCTGAACGACGTGCTGGCACTCGGCGCATTGCACGAACTCCTGATCCGCGGGGTTAAGGTGCCCCAGGACGTGGCCGTGGCAGGCTTTGACGACATCGACGAAGCCCGGTTCGCGTCCCCGTCCCTGACCACCGTCTCGCCGGGCATGGACGAGATCGCGGAACGGTCCATCGGCCTGCTGCTGGACCGGATCGCCGGGCGCGAGACATCCGGGGCGGGCGTGCACGTGGAGGCCGGGTTCGAGCTAAAGATCCGCGAGTCCGCGCCGTAGTTCCGGTGCTCTGGTCCCGGCGCCCTGGTTTCGGGCGGGCAGGTTTCGCCTGCTCCGCAAGCGGGTACGCCTATGCCACCGGTTCAAGAGACGGAAAGGTGCCGCCATGATTGCCCTCCTGGTCATCGACATGCAGAACGCATTCTTTGAAACCCCCGAACTGGCAGCCCAGCGGGAACGGGTGGTCAGCGAGTGCAACCGGCTGCTGGAAGGGTTCAAGGCCGCCGGCCACAAGGCGCTGCTGGTGGGCACCGAACACGAGCGGGACAAATCCACCTGGACCCTCAGCATGCTCGACGACGACCAGGGGTTCATCTTCCGCGGCAGTGAACAGGCCCAGTCCGTGCCGGGGCTCATCACCGAAGACCTGCCCCAGCTGAACAAGACCCGCGACAGCGCCTTCGTGGGCACCAACCTGCTGGCCCGGCTGCGGAACTGGGGAGCCGACCAGGTGGTGCTCGCGGGCGTCTCAACCCACAACTGCATTGCCCAGACCGCCGCCGATGCATTCGCGCACAACATCCGCGTGACGTATGCCAGGGACGCCATGGCCTCCGAAGCCGACCAGGACGCCGCCGACATGCTCCGCATCCTTTCCGCCACCTACCGCCAGCCCGTCCAGTCCAGCGGGGAGATCCTTTCCGGGCTCAGCAAGTAGGCCCCACCGGTCAGCAAACAGGCTCCGGATAGACCGGCCTGATGCTGCTGAAACCTGGCGGAAACGTGCCGGGTCTACGCTGGAGCCCACGCCGTTGGCCGTCGAAGGGAAATCCATGCATCTGATGCCGCGTGAGCAGGAAAAGCTCATGATCGTGGTGGCCGCGGACCTGGCCCGGCGCCGGCAGTCCCGCGGCCTGAAACTTAATTACCCGGAGGCCGTGGCCATCATCAGCTATGAACTGATCGAGGGCGCCAGGGACGGCAGGACCGTTGCCGATCTCATGAGCTACGGCACCACCCTCCTCAGCCGCGAGGACGTCATGGAGGGCGTGCCGGAAATGATCCACGACGTGCAGATCGAGGCCACCTTCCCCGACGGCACCAAGCTCGTCACCGTCCACAACCCCATCCGCTAAGGAGAGCCGCAATGATCCCAGGCGAGTACGTTCTCCGGCCGGAGCCCGTGACCGCGAACGCGGGCAGGGACGCGATCGAGGTGGCCGTGACCAACACCGGCGACCGGCCTGTCCAGGTGGGTTCCCACTTCCACTTCGCCGAGGCCAACGCTGCCTTGTCCTTCGACCGGGACGCCGCCTACGGCCGGCGGCTGGACATTCCCGCGGGAACGGCTGCACGGTTTGAGCCGGGGGACTCCCGGAGCGTGCGGCTGATCGAACTGGCCGGGCGCCGCGAGGTGTTCGGGCTCAGCAACGCGGTCAACGGAAAGCTCGACGGCGGCACCCGCCAGGAAGGGGACGTCCAGTGAGCTTCGAGATCCCGCGACGGCAGTATGCGGACCTGTACGGGCCCACCGCCGGTGACAGGATCCGCCTGGCGGACACCGACCTGTTCCTCGAGATCGAACAGGACCTCACCGTCTACGGTGAGGAAGTAGTGTTCGGTGGCGGCAAGGTAATCCGCGACGGCATGGGCCAGAACGGCCAGGCCACCCGCGACGAGGACATTCCCGACACCGTCATCACCAACGCGGTGGTCCTGGACTACACCGGCATCTACAAAGCGGACGTGGCACTCAAGGACGGGCATATCTTCCGCATCGGCAAAGCCGGGAACCCGCAGATCACCGACGGCGTGGACATCGTCATCGGGGCCGGCACCGAAATCATCGCCGGCGAACGGAAGATCCTCACTGCCGGCGGAATCGACACCCACATCCACTTCATCTCCCCGGACCAGGTGCCCACGGCCCTGGCCAGCGGGGTGACCACCATGATCGGCGGCGGCACCGGCCCTGCCGAAGGCACCAAGGCCACCACCGTCACACCCGGAAAGTGGCACATCCAGCGGATGCTGCAGGCGGCTGAGGGGCTGCCCATCAACATCGGGCTGTTCGGGAAAGGCCACGCGTCCGCCGTCGAACCTTTGGCCGAGCAGATCCGCGCCGGTGCCATCGGGCTGAAAGTCCACGAGGACTGGGGGTCCACCACCTCCTCCATCGACACCTCCCTGAAGGTGGCGGACGAGTACGACGTCCAGGTGGCCATCCACACCGACACCTTGAATGAGTGCGGATTCGTGGAGGACACCATCCGCGCCATCGACGGCCGCGTCATCCACACCTTCCACACGGAGGGTGCCGGCGGCGGCCACGCCCCGGACATCATCAAGATTGCCGGCATGCCCAATGTCCTGCCGGCCTCCACCAACCCCACGCTGCCCTATACGCGGAACACCATCGAAGAGCACCTGGACATGCTCATGGTGTGCCACCACCTCAACCCGGACATCCCCGAGGACGTGGCCTTCGCCGATTCCCGGATCCGGGCCGAAACAATCGCCGCCGAGGACGTCCTGCAGGACCTGGGCATCTTCTCCATCACCTCCTCCGACTCCCAGGCAATGGGCCGGGTGGGCGAGGTGATCACCCGCACGTGGCAGGTGGCGGACAAGATGAAGAAGCAGCGCGGGGTGTTGGAAGATCCCACCGCCGGAATCCATGGCAGCGCGGGCAGCGACAACTTCCGGCTCAAGCGCTACGTGGCGAAATACACCATCAACCCCGCCATCGCCCAGGGCATCGCCGACTCCGTGGGGTCCCTGGAGGTGGGCAAGTTCGCGGACCTGGTCCTCTGGGATCCCGCATTCTTCGGCGTCAAACCGGAGCTGGTGCTCAAGGGCGGGCAGATCGCCTACGCACTGATGGGGGACGCGAACGCCTCCATCCCCACTCCCCAGCCCCGCACCATGCGGCCCATGTTCGCCACGTTCGGCAAAGCCATGCAGCAGTCCTCCATCACCTTCCTGTCCCAGGCCGCGATCGACGCCGGGGTACCCCAGGAACTGGGGCTGGAAAAGGTCATCCGGGCCGTCTCCGGCATCCGGACCCTCACCAAGGCCGACCTCAAGTACAACGACGCCACCCCCGACATCCAGGTGGACCCGGAAACGTACCAGGTAACCGTCGACGGCGAGGACGTCACCTGGGAACCCGCGGACGTCCTGCCCATGGCCCAGCGTTATTTCCTGTTCTAGACCCCACCGGAGCCCCCACGTGATCATCGACAAAGTCCTCGGCAACCTGCACGACCTTCCGGACCCCGAAACCTACGCCGGGCTGCACCGGGAAAAGGTGGTGCTTCCCAGCTCCCAGCTGGTCAAACGCATCCAGCGCGCCACCACCGACCACGGAAAGGAAATCGGCATCCGCCTCCCCTCCGGCTCCGGGGACCTCCGCGACGGCGACATCCTTCACGTGGAAGAGGCCAACATGATCGTGGTGTCCGTGCTGCCCACCGACGTCCTGGTCATCGCACCCCGCACCATCTCCGAAATGGGCGTCACCGCGCACTCCCTCGGCAACCGCCACCTCCAGGCCCAGTTCTTCGACGCCGCTTCCGAATACGGGGCGGACGTCATGGTGTGCGCCTACGACCACACCGTCGAGGACTACCTCCGCCACAATGCCGTCCCCTACACCCGCCAGGAACGCGTCATGCCTGTACCTTTCCGCCATGCTGAGCACAGCCACTAACTATCAGCTGGCGCTTCAGCAGCTTGTCGATTCCGCTTTGCCTACCGGGGCGTTTGCGCACTCCCTTGGGTTCGAGACATACATCGAGCGGGAGCTCGTATCTGATGAAGAGTCCTTCGGTATCTGGCTCGGCGCGTTCATCGGGCAGCAGCTGACATACTCTGACGGGCTCGCCATCCGCTTTCTCTACGGGGGTGTTGATGTGGGGGAGCTGGATACTTTGCTCTCTGCGTCCCTGTTGCCCCGGCAGGTGCGGGAGGCGGGCATCAAAATGGGGCTTCGGTTGCTGGAGATCGGGGCGGAGGTGCTTCCGTCGCCTGCGCTGGAACTGTACCGGGACCTAGTGACCACGGGCCGGGCCGCCGGGCACCAGCCGCTGGCGTTCGCCGTCGTCGCCCGCTCCCTGGGCGTGCCGCTCCAGGAGGCGCTCGCCGCCTACCTCTTTGCCGCCGCCACCTCCCTGACGCAGAATGCCGTCCGCGCCATCCCCCTGGGGCAGAACGCCGGGCAGCGGGTGCTGCGGAAAGCGCACGACGACGTTGCTGCCGCCATCGACAGCATCGCCCGCCTGACGCTGGACGACTTCGGCGCCGTCAGTCCGGGGCTGGAAATCTCGCAAATGCGGCACGAACGCCAACGTGCCCGGATGTTCATGAGCTGACCGTGCTTGTAAATACTGTGCTTTTGAGTCAAAGGAGGACATATGTCTGAACCCATCAAGATCGGCATCGGCGGCCCCGTGGGAGCCGGCAAGACCCAGCTCGTGGAGCGGCTCACCCGGCACATGAGCGGCGGGATCTCCATGGCCGCCATCACCAACGACATCTACACCATCGAGGACGCCAAGATCCTCGCCGCCAACGGCATCCTCCCCGTGGACCGGATCATCGGCGTCGAAACCGGCGGCTGCCCCCACACCGCCATCCGCGAAGACACCTCCATGAACACCGCCGCCATCGAGGAACTCAAAGCCCGCCACCCCGACCTTCAGGTCATCTTCGTCGAATCCGGCGGCGACAACCTCTCCGCTACCTTCAGCCCCGAACTCGTGGACTTCTCCATCTACATCATCGACGTGGCCCAGGGCGAAAAAATCCCGCGCAAAGCCGGCCAGGGCATGATCAAGTCCGACCTCTTCATCATCAACAAAACCGACCTCGCGCCGCACGTCGGGGCTGACCTGGCCGTCATGGAGCGGGATTCCAAGGAATTCCGAGGCAACAAACCGTTCTGCTTCACCAACCTGAAAACTGACGAGGGCCTGGACAAGGTCATCGACTGGATCCGGCACGACGTCCTGATGCTCGACCTGGCGCACTAGACATGGCAGTCGTGGACTTGCCCGAAGGTGACGTAGCCGCCGGATCCAGCCACGGACAGTCACCTATGGGGCGGCTTGAGCTGGGCGTCACTTTGCGGGGCCGCCGGTCCCTTGCCTCACATCAGTTCCATGAGGGGGCCCTTCGGGTACTCCGCCCTCACTATCTCGATGACTCCGGGCAGGTTTGTTATGTCGTCGTGAATCCTGGCGGGGCGTATCTTGGCGCTGACCTCTTCCTTGTTGATGTTGAGGTCCAGGATGGGGCCGACCTTCTCCTGACCACCCAGTCCGCCACGAAGGTTTACCGGACTCCCGGGTCCTTTGCAGAGCAGCGGATGACTGTGCGGCTGGGGGAGGGGGCGCGGCTGGAACTCATGCCCGACCAGCTCATCGCCTACCGCCAGGCCAGTTACCGGCAGCGGACCTCCGTGACCCTGCGGCCGTCGTCGAGCCTGGTCATGGCCGAGGTAGTAACCCCCGGCTGGTCGCCCGACGGAGCCGCCTTCCGGTACCAGGAAGTCCGGCTGCGCAACGACATCCATATTGAGGCCGCTGATGGTGACCCGCAGCTGCTGGCACTGGACAACCTGCTGATCCGGCCGCCACTCCACGACGTCACCGGACTCGGCTTCATGGAGGGATACAGCCACCTGGGGTCGCTGGTGGTGGTGGACGCACGGGTGGACCAGGCGCTCGCCGACCAACTCCACGGCCTCACCGCCGGCCGGGAATCGCTGACCGGCATCTCCCTGACCCGCACCGTGGCAGGCACAACCGGACTGGTGCTGCGGAGCCTCTCCCACAGCACCGACGAACTGAACCTGCTGCTCCGTTCCTGCACGGACCTGCTCCGCGGACTCTGGTACGGCCAGGCCCCGCTAAACCTGAGGAAGCACTGATGACCAGCATCGGCGTCCTCTACCGTGACCGGGACCTGCTGCCGCTCCGGACCCGGGTGCTGTTCACTTTCGGTGCGGTAGCCGCGCTCCATGCCGCCGCCGTCGTCCTTTTGCTAGCCGGGACCTTCGGCGCAGGAAGCCGGCCGCTGTCCTCGGGGCTGGTGCTCACCGCTTACCTCGCAGGCGTGAAGCACAGCTACGACTGGGACCACCTCGCAGCGATCGACAACTCCACCCGCAGGTTCGTTGCCCAGGGGCAGGACCCGGTGAGCGTGGGCTTCGCCTTCAGCCTGGGCCACAGCTCAGTGGTGACCCTGGCAGGCGTGCTGGTGATCGCCGGCGCGTCCGTGGTGGGCGGACTGATGCAGGACGGTACGGCCGGAAACCTGGTCCTGGGCCTGATTGGCAGTGGTGTGTCCGGCCTGTTCCTGCTGGCCATGGGACTGTTCAACGGCTCCGCGTTCACCCGCTCACTTTCTGCCTACCGGCGCGCCCGTGATGGCGCCACCATTGGCCACCGGGACCTGGCGCCGCAGGGGCTGGTGGCGCGGCTGCTCGCCCGTCCGCTGTCCCGGGTGCGCCGGCCGGGGAGCATCTATGTGATCGGCTTCCTGTTCGGCCTGGGCTTTGATACTGCCACCACCATCGGGCTGCTGATGATGGCGACGGCGGCCTCGCTGGCCGGGGTGCCGCCCTTCGCCTTGCTTGCGCTGCCGCTTGCCTTCGCTGCCGCGATGACCCTGTGCGACTCGCTGAACGGCATGGCCATGATGCGGATGTACCGCTCCGCGTTGGATGATCCCCGGCGGAAGCTCGGCTTCAACGCGCTGGTCACGGGCATTTCCGCGGTCTCGGCGCTGTTCATCTCGGTGATTACCTTGGCCGGGTTCTTCCACGCGGCCTTTGCCCCTGAGGATCCGCTGACCGCGTGGCTGGCGTCCGTCGACCTGGGCTACGCCGGCCTGCTGCTGGTGGCGCTGCTCCTGGCCGTGTGGGGCGGGGCCGGGCTGAGAGGGAAGGCACTTCGAAACACGTAGCAGGGCGCGGTGCGGCCTTGACTGCCGCACCGCGCCCTGCGGTGGTCCTGAGGGGGTTCTTTAGCCGAAGTCGGCTACGTAGCTGGGAACTCCGACGGCGTCGGTTGACACCGGTGCGCCGGTGTCATTGACCACGTGGTCCAGCGTTCCCGCGCCGAGGTTCACCGTCAAAAGGCTGTGCAGCCTCACGCCCGGCGTTACCGGAACCTCAAAGCCACGGGTGGCGTGGATGGTTGGATCCACATTGTTGTACACGTAGCTGCCGCCGCCCCACAGCTCGTGGGTTTTGACGGAATCTGCCACCTTGTAACCTGCCCAGCCCAGGACGCCGTCGTGCTGCCACGTTGCCTGATTGGGCGCGTCGTAGGGGAGCTCATTCTGGAAGAAGACGGTCTTGCCGCCTTCGCCGTTCCAGATGACGTTGTACTGCTGGTAGTGCTCCACGAACAGGCCCGTGGCGGTGACGTTGTTGCCGTTGACGATCACGCCGTTCGCGCCGGTGTTGGTGGTCCAGCCGACGCCGTTCCCATGGTCGGCGCGCCAGGCCCAGATGTGGTCCAGGAGGACGTTGTCGCTGTTGACTTCCAGGCTGACCGAAGCCTTGCCAACATGCGGGCCGCCGATGCGGAAGAACACGTCATGGAGCGTGGTGGGGTTGGCCGTATCACTGTGGGCGGCGGAGTTGGCCGGCCCGCTCCCTGCGCCCTGGCGGGCCTTACCGACGCGCATCAGGGCAGGTGACTCCACCTCTCCGGCATCTATGGTGACGGCGGCGACGTCGACACCAGGGACATCCGCCACCGTCAAGGGGACCGCTCCGTTGACGGCGGTGAGGGTTGCCATGCCCAGCCCGAGAACGACGGTTCCTGCCCGCTTGACCTCGATGCTTTGGTCAACGTCGTACACCCCCGGGGTCAGGAGGAGGTGCTTTCCCCTGGCCAGCTGGGAGTTGATGGCCTGCACTGAATCGCCGGGCTTCGCGACGTAGAAGTCGGCCAAGGGGATGCTGCGGCCCTCTGTGGGACCGTTTTCCCACGTGGTCCCGGCAGAGTCCTGGCGGACGGCGGGCAGGAACACGTTGTACTGGCCGGCCTGATCCAACGTCAGGTACGGCTTCTCGCGGCTGATCGGCGTGGCGGCCAGGGTGGTGTACGGCGGGTTCGGGAAGGACTGCGGAGGCGCCCCGTTTACGCCCGAGAACACCTGGTTCCACACTCCGTTGGACCAGCTGCCGATGCTGCTGTTGCGGACCAGGTACTGCTGCTGTGAGCCGTTGATGACGGCGCCCGTCTTTGAATCCGCGATGAAGCCGCCACTGGCGTACTGCGGCCCTGCCGTGCAGTAGTCCATGAGGGAAAGGTTGCCGCCGGTGATGTTGATCCGCCGCATGGGTGAGGCCTGCGAAGCCGCCCAGAAGTTCGCCGAGCTGCGGCAGCCTTCAAGTCCGGTGACGTTGATGGTGAGGTTGGACAGCGAACGCCAGAAGTTGTTCAGCGCGATGCAGTTGTCCGCGGACAGGCAGCGGTTGTAGACGTCCACGTGCCCGTTGATGGTGACGTCGGTGGGTGCAGCACCCAGCCCCGCAACCTCCGTGGAGTAGCCCACCTGGACAATCAGCGGCTGCTCCGGGGTTCCATAGGTGCCGGGTTTGAACAACAGGGAATAGCGTTTGGTCCCCATTTCGTCGTCCACCTGCTGCGCCGCGATGGAGTCCACCGTTGCCTGGATCCGGGCCACCGGCATGCTGGGGTCGAAGACGTACACATTGGGTCCGAAGGGGTGTTGCGTCGCCTGTGGAGGAGCCGGGATCGCGGCCGGCAGGGGGGCCTGGGGCGCGGCTGCCTGGGTCGGGGCCCATGCCTGTGGTGCGGCGGGCGACGCGACGGCCATTCCTCCTCCGCTGCCTATCAGGCCGGCCAGGAGGACCGCCGTGCCGGTGACGTGTCTGAGGGGGCTTTTCATGCGCCGCGGTTGGGGGCCGTTGGGCCTTTCGGCGCGCGGCGGTTGGGGTAGGTGGGCTAGCGGCATTGCTGGTCCTGTTCGTCGGTGGGATTCGTCGAGACGGATGTGGGCGGCGAAAAGACGCGGCCGTGGGAGCGCTCTCGTCGGGGAAGCCTAACACCGCAACGGGGTGTCGACAAGGGCATATGGGAGCGCTCCTACCTCGCCTTGACAACCATCTGTGAGATGGGACACCATTTGGTGAGAGCGCTCCCACCACGGATCGGCCTCCGACCCGTCCCCACCGCTCCCCAGCCCCACCGTCCATCGGACCAATGGGGCATTTCTGACGAAGGAGTCTTCCCCTGTGAAAAACCCCAGCAAGTTCTCCGTGCTTTCGGCTGCCGCCGCGTGCCTTGCCCTGTCGTTGACCGCGTGCGGTTCCTCATCGCCCGAGAAGGCAGGAGTCAACGGTGCAACGGGATCCGAGCCCGTAACGCTCACGGTCGGCACGTTCAACGAATTCGGCTATGAGGCGCTCTTTGAGGAATACAAAGCCCTGAATCCGAACGTGACCATTGTGCACAAGAAGGCGGCAACCACGAATGAAGCACGGGACAACCTCACGACGCGCCTGGCTGCCGGCTCAGGCTTGTCCGATATCGAGGCCGTAGAGGTGGATTGGCTCCCGGAACTCCTGCAGTATCCGGACCGCTTCGCGGACCTGAGCGACCCCGCTGTTGAAGGTCGCTGGCTGGACTGGAAGGCCGAGGCCGCCACAACCGCCGACGGCAAGCTTCTTGGCTACGGGACCGACTCCGGCCCTGAGGCCGTCTGCTACAACGCTGAGCAGTTCAAAAAGGCCGGCCTGCCCACCCAGCGTGAGGAAGTTGCCAAACTGCTGGGCACCACGTGGGACAGCTACTTCCAAGCCGGGAAGGCATTCAAGGCCGCCAGGCCGGAGTCCGCCTGGTTCGACTCCGCCGGGGCTATCTACCAGGGCATGAGCAACCAGCTTGACAAGGTCTACGAGGAGGAAGACGGCACCGTCATCGCCACGGAGAACCAGAAGGTCAGGGACACCTACAACCAGGTCCTCAAAGCCTCCACCGAGGACGGGCTGTCAGCTCATCTCAAGCAGTGGAGCGATGACTGGGCTTCCGGTTTCCAGACCGGTGCCTTCGCCACCACCCTTTGCCCGGGCTGGATGCTCGGTGTCATCGAGGGCAACGCGGCGGGGGTCGCCGGCTGGGACGTGGCCAACGTCTTCCCCGGCGGCGGCGGAAACTGGGGCGGGTCCTACCTGACGGTCCCCACCCAGGGCGCGCACCAGGCCGAGGCGAAGAAGCTGGCAGGCTGGCTGACCGCACCCGAACAGCAGATCAAGGCATTCACTGCCAAGGGCACCTTCCCCAGCCAGAAGAAGGCCTTGGAAAGCAGTGAACTGTTGGACCAGACGAACGGGTTCTTCAACGGTGCGCCCACCGGCCGGATCTTCGCCGAACGCGCCAAGGCCGTTGACGTGACGCCTTTCAAGGGAACCAAGTTCTTTGCCATCAACGACGCCATGCAGCAGGCCCTCACCCGGGTGGATGTGGACAAATCCGACGACGCCGCCTCCTCCTGGGAGAAGTTCGCCGCCGCGGTGAAAGCCCTCTAGGCATGACTGTCACCGACCGGGTCAAGCCCCAAAGCGCCGGGGGACAGTCCCCGCGTCCGGCGGGCGCGAAGAGTGTCCGGCGCCTGGCCTTCTCGCAGCAGGTCTCCAGGTGGGACGTAAAGCTGTCCCCCTACCTCTACATCTCGCCGTTCTTTATCCTGTTCGCCGTCACCGGGCTGTTCCCGCTGGTGTACACGGCATGGGTTTCCCTGCACAACTGGAACCTCATCGGCGGCCAGGGGAAGTTCACGGGCCTGGAAAACTACGCCTTCATCGTGGCCCAGCCCTACTTCTGGAACGCCGTGGGCAACACCTTCAGCATCTTCATCCTGTCCTCCGTTCCCCAGGTTGTTATCGCCCTGGTGATAGCGGCGGTGCTGGACGCGAACCTGAGGGCGAGGACGTTCTGGCGGATGGGGGTCCTGGTCCCCTTCGTCGTGGCGCCGGTGGCAGTAGGCCTGATCTTCAACAATCTCTTTGCGGACCAGTTTGGGCTGGTTAACGGGATGTTGACGGCGGCAGGGCTGGACCCGGTCCGGTGGCATTCAGAGTCCCTTGCGAGCCACCTGGCTATTGCCACCATGGTGAACTTCCGCTGGACCGGCTACAACGCGCTGATCTTCCTCGCAGCAATGCAGGCCATTCCCCGGGATGTGTTCGAGGCGGCAACAATCGACGGCGCGGGCAGGCTGCGGCAGTTCTTTTCCGTGACCGTTCCCATGCTGCGGCCAACGGTGATCTTCGTGGTGATCACATCCACCATCGGTGGCCTTCAGATTTTCGACGAACCGCGGGTTTTCGACCAGTCCGGCCTGGGCGGAGCGGACAGGCAGTGGCAGACGCTGACCATGTACATCTGGGAACTCGGCTGGGGCCAGCGCAACTTCGGCAGGGCATCTGCCGTGGCCTGGCTGCTCTTCCTGATCATCGTGCTGATCGCCCTGCTCAACTTCCTCATCACCAAACGCATCGCAAGCAACGGAGGCCGCAAGTGAGCTCCATTCCCATGATCGAACAGTCCGCCGGGAAAGGGGCGGCCAAGGCAGCAGCGCGGCGCGGGCCAGGTACCCGGAAACAAAGGTCGGGCCACGGAAGTGACCGCCGGCCCGGCTTCCTCACCTACGGCTTCCTGGGCGCTGTCCTCCTGGCGTCCCTCTTTCCGCTCTATTGGTCCTTCCTGGTGGGCAGCCACGACAACACCGCACTGAGCCGCGGCATCCCGCTGCTGCCTGGCGGGAACTTCCTGGCCAACGCCGCCAAAGTCTTTGCCAGCATTCCGTTCTGGAAGGCAATGGGCAACAGCCTTATGGTCTCCTGCGTGACGGCGGCATCCGTCGTCGTGTTCTCCACCCTTGCCGGATTCGCCTTCGCCAAGCTCCGCTTCCGCGGCAGCAAGGCGCTGCTGGTGTTTGTCATCGCAACCATGGCCGTTCCCACCCAGCTCGGCGTAGTCCCGCTGTTTATCCTGATGTCCAAACTGGGATGGACCGGATCCCTCTGGGCCGTCATCATCCCCGGCGTTGTTACCGCATTCGGCGTCTTCTGGATGACCCAGTACCTGCGCGACGCCCTCCCGGATGAACTGATTGAAGCTGTGAGGATGGACGGTGCTTCCATGATCCAGGCCTTCTGGCACGTCGGATTCCCGGCGGCAAGGCCTGCTGCCGCCATGCTCGCGTTGTTCACTTTCGTGGCCACCTGGACGAACTTCTTCTGGCCGTTCATTGTCCTTGACCCTTCGAACCCCACCCTTCCGGTGGCCCTGCAGCTGCTCCAGGCGGCCCACTTCGTGGACTACTCCGTGGTCCTGGCCGGCGCAGTCCTGGCCACCATCCCGCTCCTGCTCCTCTTTATCGCTGCAGGCCGGCAACTCGTATCTGGAATTATGCAAGGAGCAGTCAAAGGATGAGTCCCACCCGACCTGAATTTCCGGAGGGTTTCCTCTGGGGCGCGGCAACAGCTGCCTATCAGATCGAAGGCGCAGCACACACCGGCGGCCGAGAGGACTCCATCTGGGATGTGTTCGCCCGGCTGCCCGGTGCCGTCGCGGACGGCCACAACGGTGACGTGGCCTGCGACCACTACCGGCTCTACAAGCAGGACGTGGCGCTCATGGGCAAGCTGCACATGAAGGCGTACCGGTTCTCCACGTCCTGGGCGCGCTGCGTGCCCGACGGCGTCACACCCAACCCGGAAGGGATCGCCTTCTACTCCCGCCTGGTGGATGAACTGCTGGCCGCCGGGATCACGCCATGGCTGACCCTCTACCACTGGGACCTGCCACAGGCACTTGAAGAGAAAGGCGGCTGGGCCAACCGGGACACCGCATACCGTTTCGCCGAGTACGCGGCCCTGATGCACAGCGTGCTGGGGGACCGGGTCCGCATCTGGACGACCCTTAACGAGCCGTGGTGTTCGGCTTTCCTTGGCTACGCTGCCGGCATCCATGCCCCGGGGCGTCAGGAACCCCGTTCAGCCCTTGCTGCGGCACACCACCTTTTGCTGGGCCACGGCCTGGCGGTCCGGGAACTCCGGCGCCGAGACGCTTCAACGTCCCTGGGCATCACCCTGAACCTGACGGTCGCCGATCCCAGGGACCCCGGCAGCGCCGGCGACCGGGACGCTGCCAGGCGGATCGACGGGCAGTTCAACAGGATTTTCCTTGACCCGTTGTTCCGCGGCGAGTATCCGGACGATCTCCTGGCAGACGTCGCACACCTGGGAATGGCTGACCTGGTGCATGACGGTGACCTGGATCTTATTTCCACGCCGCTGGACCTGCTGGGCGTCAACTACTACCACGGTGAATCCCTCACGAAGGACCCGGCGGACCCCGGGGAACAGGCGGGTCAGGAGACGACGTCGGTCCCCGGGCAGACAGCGCGCCCGGTGTCCTCCCCTTTCGTGGCGGCCGACGGGGCGCGGTCGGTTCCAAGGGGCCTGCCAAGAACGGGCATGGGCTGGGAGGTCCAGCCGGAGGGGCTGCGGCGCCTGCTCAACCGGCTGCATGGAGACTACACCGGACCCGCCGGGATCCCCATCTACATCACCGAAAACGGGGCCGCCTACAATGATGTTCCCAATGAAGCGGGGTTCGTGGACGACCAGGACCGGCTGGGGTTCTTCGCAGCCCATCTCCAGGCCGTCCACGGGGCCATCGAAGACGGCGTGGATGTCCGCGGCTATCTCGCATGGTCCCTGCTGGACAACTTTGAATGGTCCTTTGGATACCATCAGCGCTTCGGCCTGGTCCGGGTGGACTATCCAACCCAGAATCGTGTCCCGAAAGCGAGCGGTTTGTGGTACGCGGCGGTGGCATCCGGCAACGCCATGACGGCGGCCAGCAACCTCGTGCCGGCATCAGGCCAAGGTGTCGTATTGTCGGTGTAATGAACGCAAACTCCAGCCGCCCGGCCCCGGCAGGGGCGGGGCGGCCAAGTCCAACGCTGGAGGACCTGGCGTCGGCCGCCGGCGTGTCCCGCTCTACTGCCTCCCGTGCCATCAACGGCGGATTGAAGGTGAGTCCCGAAGCCAAAGCGGCCGTCGACGCCGCGATCCTCGCTTTGGGCTACACGCCCAACCGTGCTGCGCGGAGCCTGGTTACCCGGCGTGCGGGTTCGGTGGCCCTGGTGATCCCTGAACCTGATGCCAGGGTCATGATGGACCCTTATTTTGCTGCGGTGATCACGGGAGTCAACGAGGCACTGCGCGATACGGACCTGCAGCTGGTCCTGCTGATGTCCCGGGCAGGGGACGATTCTGCACGGACCATCCGCTACCTGCGCGGCGGTCACGTTGACGGCGCGATCGTGGTGTCCCATCACCGGGCGGACGACTGGGTGGAGACCCTGGGAGCCACCGGGCTGCCAACCGTCTTCATCGGCAGGCCGTGGGACACGGCATCCGGGATTCCCTACGTGGACCTGGACAACTTCGAGGGCGGCCGGTTGGCAGCGCGGCACCTGGCCGGCATCGGCCGCACCAGGCTCGGAACTGTTGCCGGCCCTACGGACATGACAGCCGCCGTCGACCGCCTGGAAGGTTGGCTGCAGGGATTGCGGGAAGCCGGCCTCCAGCCCGGGCCCGTCATCCACGGGGACTTCACGACGGCGGGAGGTGCGGAGGCTACGGAGCACCTGCTGTCCACGGCGCCTGAGGTGGACGGGATCTTCGCTGCGTCCGACCTCATGGCGCTTGGCGTCGTGGACACTCTTCGAAGTGCGGGCCGCCGTGTGCCCGTCGACGTGGCGGTTGTCGGCTTCGATAACCATTCCATCCAGGCGGCGAACGGCCTGGGACTGACAACGGTGGCCCATCCCATGGTGGAGATGGCTGCTGCGGCAGGAAAGCTTCTGGTCAGCGCCATCGGAAACCCCGGAGAGGCATCGGAACCGGTCATCTATCCGGCGGAACTGGTGGTGCGCGGGAGCACCGCCCCGTGACCCATTAACCCAGTAACCCGCGAACCTACAGCCCCGGGTTAGGCCGCTATCCCGCCCTTGACTCTCCGGTGCTGCCGGTGCCGGGCCGGTGCCAGGCGTGAGTGCGCCCCGGCGAGGACCTCGCTGCCGTCAGGCACCGTGCTGTCGCTGTCCAGGTGGGCGCCGTGTTCGATCAGGACGCTGGAACCAATCCTTGAGTGGCTGCCAATGTGGACCCGGTTGCCGATCACCGTGCCCCGGCCAATGCGCACGCCATCGCCGATCACCGTCCGGTCACCGATCGTCGCGTCCCGGTCGATCCAGCTGCCGTGTCCAATCCGGCAGCCTGCACCCACCCTGGCCCCGTGTTCCACATAGCTCATGGAGCCGATCCTGGCGCTGTCGGCCACGATGGCTCCAGGTGCAATGAGGCCGCCGCCGTTGTCGTGGCGGGCATACCGGGTGACCTTGCCGGCGTCGTCCTCAACTGACACAAACTTTGCGGTCATACCATCCCTCGTTAACGCCGCGGTTATTTACCGCGCAGTAGGTTAACGGCTGGGAGTGCCGTGGGATTCCCAATCGGGAAGGTAAAGAGGCCGAAAGCTACGCCACCAGGTTGGCTGCCGCGGTGTCCATGTGTTCCAGGATGGTCTTGCGGGCCAGGGTGGCATCCCCGGTGTCGATGGCGGCGACGATGTCCTTGTGCCGGTCCACGCTCATGTTGCTGACGCCTTTTTCCAGGCCGGCGAACATGATGGACATCCGGATGGAGCCCTCCAGGGATTCCCAGGAGTGGAGCAGTGTTTCGTTGCCGGTGAGCCGGCACAGCGTGCGGTGGAATTCGAGATCGGATTCGATCCGCGCCTCAAGGCTGCCGCTGGCCGCGGCCTCCATGGCGTCAATGGCCTTGTGCAGTGATTCGGTGACCTGCTGCCGGTCCGGCAGTTCGCACAGGGTCCGGGCAGCCAGGGACTCCAGGGCGGCGCGGACGGAGTAAATGTCCCGGATTTCCTTTTCGTCCAGGTGCCGGACGGACAGCCTGCCGCGGGGGCCGGCGGACAGCAGGCCCTCCTGCTCCAGTTGGCGGAGGGCTTCGCGAAGGGTGCCGCGGCTGATCTGCAGCATCTCGGACAGCTCGGTTTCCACCAGGTGGCGGCCGGGTTCCAGTTCTCCGCTGGTGATGGCGGTCCTCAGCGCCGAGAGCGCCTGCTCGCGCAGGCTCTTCTTTTCCAGTCCCAGCAAGGGGGCGGTCAGTCCGGCCATGGCTTCTGTCCTCAATGTCATAAGTCGACTGTTTACAGTCGGTAGTAGTTTCGATAGTACGGCAGAATGCACGGCACCGGCTTAGGACCGGTGCCGTGCATTTTCCATCTGGTGCCTGGCCTTTAGCCGAGTTCGGCCAGGACCTTGGCGACGATGCGGTCTGTGGCCAGCCCGTAGCGCTCGTGCAGGGTGGGCAGGGCGCCGGCGTCCAGGAACTGGTCGGGGAGCGCCACGGGCACCACCCGCTTGCCCAGGCCCGCGGTGACGACGGCGGAGGCGACGGTTTCGAACAGTCCGCCCACCACGGAGTGGTTTTCCAGGGTGACGGCGAGCCGGTCGGTGTTGATCTCCTTGAGGACGGTTTCGGCGTCGAACGGCTTGATGGTGGGGGTGTGCACGACGGCGACGTCCACGTTGTGTGCCGCCAGCGCCTTGGCTGCCTGCAGCGCACGCATGGTCATCAGGCCGGAGGAGATGAAGACGACGTCGTTGCCGCCGCGCAGCACCTTGGCCTTGCCGAGTTCGAACGTGTAGTCGTACTCGTCCAGGACGGTGGGCACGTTGCCGCGCAGCAGGCGCAGGTAGGTGGGTCCTTCGGAGGCGGCGAGCTGCGGCACTGCCTGTTCGATGTCGATCGAGTCGCAGGGGTCCACGATGGTCAGGTTGGGCATGCCGCGGAAGATCGCCATGTCCTCCGTGGCCTGGTGGCTTGGGCCGTAACCGGTGGTCAGGCCGGGCAGGCCGCCCACGATGTTGACGTTCAGGTTCGGTTCGGCCGCGTCCAGGCAGAGGAAGTCGTAGGCGCGGCGGGCGGCGAACACCGAGTAGGTGGACGCGAACGGGACGAGGCCGGTTTCGGCCAGGCCCGCGGCGGCGCCGAAGAGCAGCTGCTCGGCCATGCCCATCTGGAAGAACCGCTCCGGGAAGGCCTTGGCGAAGATGTGCATGTCCGTGTACTTGCCCAGGTCCGCGGTCAGGCCCACGATCCTGTCGTTCTCCTGCGCGGCCTTGACCAGGGCGTGACCGAACGGCGCGGAGGACGTCTTCTGTCCCGGGTCCGCGAAGGATGCGATCATCGCCGAGGTCTTCAGCTTCGGCTTGGCCGCGGCTGCGGTATCGGGAGCCTCGGTGGTGGTGCTCATGCTGAAGCCTTTCCTTCATATCCGGCGGTGAGCTGCTCGCGGCAGGTCTGCCATTCGTTTTCTTCGATGCGCATGAAGTGCGCCTTTTCGCGGTCCTCGAGCAGGGGGACGCCGCGGCCCACCTTGGTGTCGCACAGGATCACGGAGGGACGTCCGACGGCGGCGGCCTGGGCGGCTGCGTTGTCGAACGCTGCCAGCAGCGCGCCGACGTCGTTCCCGTCCACCCGCTGCGTGTACCAGCCGAACGATTCCCACTTTTCGGTGACCGGCTCAGTCCGGAGCACGGTGTCGGTCTTGCCGTCGGCCTGCAGGGCGTTGATGTCCACCATGGCGGTGAGGTTGCCCAGCTGGTGGTGGTGCGCGCCCATGGCCGCTTCCCAGGTGGAGCCCTCGTCCAGCTCGCCATCGGAGAGGAAGTTGAACACCCGGGCGCTTGAGCCCTGGTAGCGCAGGCCCAAAGCCATGCCGACGGCGATGGTCAGGCCGTGCCCCAGGGAGCCGCCGGAAATTTCCATGCCGGGGGTGTAGGTGGACATCCCGGACATGGGCAGCCGCGAGTCGTCCGAGCCGTAGGTTTCCAGCTCCTCGACCGGGACGATGCCGGCCTCCGCCAGGGCGGCGTAGTGGCCGATGGCGTAGTGCCCGGTGGAGAGCAGGAACCGGTCCCGGCCCTCCCAGTGCGGGTCATCCGCGCGGAATTTCAGCTGGTCCCCGTAGACGGCGGCGAGCATGTCCGCGGCGCCCAGTGCCTGGCCCACGTACCCCTGGCCCTGCACCTCGCCCATGTTCAGGGCGTGGTGCCGGATCCGGTAGGCGGCGGCGCTGATCCTGTCCACACGTTCCGGGGTCACTGCGGTCTGCAGTGCGTTGTCCTGGACTGTATCTGTAGGCATTACTGGCTCCGTGATCGTTTGGTGCGTGCGGGTCATTCAGGCGTTGACGGTGTTGGGGGTGCTTTTGGTGGCTTCGTCGGCGAGCTCCCGTTCGCGCTTGCCCCAGGTTTCCCGGGTGGCGATGGCGGCCCAGAGGCCGATCAGGGCGTAGGCGCCGAAGAGCAGTGCCGGGCCCATCCAGCCGAAGCTGACGAACAGCAGGGTGGTGATGAACGGGGTGAAGCCGGAGACCATGGCGGAGATCTGGTAGGCCAGGCTGGCGCCGGAGGCGCGGGTGCGGGCCTGGAAGAGCTCGGGGAACCACGAGCCCTGGGCACCGGCGAGCGAGTTCTGGCAGACAGCGTACGAGATCACGATGGTGATGATGATGGCAATGAACAGGCCGGTGTTGACCAGCAGGAACATCGGGATGGCGAACAGTGCGGCAAAGGCGGTGGACCAGACGTACAGGGGGCGGCGCCCGATGCGGTCCGTCAGTGCTGCCCAGGCCTGGGTGGCGAAGATGCCGATGGCCGACGCGATGCAGAGGGCGATCAGGGTCTGGCTCTTGTCCGCCAGGTGCTGGCTGTTGATGTAGGAAATCATGTAGGTGATGGAGACGGCGTAGCCGGCGGTCTCGGCGATGCGCAGGCCGATGCCCTTGACGATGTTGCGCCAGTCAGTCTTGATGACCTCGACGATCGGGGCCTTGACGATGGTGCCGCTGTCCTTGACTTCATCGAAGACCGGGGACTCGGGAACCTTGGAACGGATGATGAGGCCCACGATCACCAGCAGGATGCTGGCGAGGAACGGGATGCGCCAGGCGAGTTCGTTGCCGAGCTGGACGCTGAAGAGGAAGGTCAGGTTGGCCAGCAGCAGGCCCACGGGGAAGCCGGCCTGGACGATCCCGGTGTACTTGCCCTTTGATTTCCAGGGGGCGTGCTCGTAGCTCATCAGGATGGCGCCGCCCCACTCCGCACCGAAGGCCAGGCCCTGGACGATGCGGACGAAGACGAGCAGTGCGGGGGCAAGCAGCCCCACCGCTGCGTAGGTGGGGAGCAGGCCGATGGCGAACGTGGCCAGGCCCATCAGGATCAGCGAGGCAACCAGGACGGGCTTGCGGCCCACCTTGTCACCAAGGTGGCCGCCGATGATGCCGCCCAGCGGACGGGCCGCAAAGCCGACGCCCAAGGTGGCGAAGGAGGCAAGCGTGCCGGTGACGGGATCGCTGCCGGGGAAGAACGCGGTGCCGAAGTACAGTGCGGCAGCGGTGCCGAAGCCGATGAAGTCATACGTCTCGATGACGGCCCCAACGCCGGATCCGATGGCAACTCGGCGGGCGTCCTTGGTGCCGTGCACCGGGCCGCGCATGGTCAGAGCATCTTTGCTCATGGTGGTTCCCTTTCGAAAAGCGGCTGAAGAAGTCCGCCGCTGTCGACTGTTAACAAACTGGTACGACCCAGTGTGACGCACATCATCTACACTGTCAACAGTCGACTTTCAGAGTTGACTGTTGACAGTTAACGCCACTACTGTGGTGTCCATCACTACCGCTCGGCACGATTCAAAGGATCAATGATGTTCCATTCCAGACTTGGGTGCTCATCCATCAGCTTCCGGCACCAGGACCTGGGCACTGCCCTGGGCACCATGAAGGGTCTTGGTTTCGAGGAGATCGATCTGGGCGCCCTGCCCGGGGTCTGCGACCACGTGCCGTACGAACTTGACGGGGCCGCCGTGGCGGCGGTGTCGCAGGAAGTCGTCGCCTCCGGTGTGCGGGTCCGTTCAGTGAATGGCGACATCGGGGACCTGAACGCAGTCCTCGACGCCGATGGGCAGGACGCCAGGCGGCGCCACCTGGACGCCCTGCTCACCCTCACGGCCAACATCGGGGCCAAAGCCCTGGTGCTGCCCTGCGGCGCCCTGGACCACAACCCGGTCCGGAGCGTCGAGGGAGACCTGGACCTCATTGCCGCGCAGCTCGCTGCTGCTGGCCGGCGCGCTGCAGAGTTCGGCGTCGAACTCTGGACCGAATCCCTGCACTTCCTGCGGTTCTGCTGGAACCTGGAACGTGCGGGACTGCTGGCCGACCGGCTGGCCGGATCCGGCGTCGGAATCGTCATGGACTTCAGCCACATCACCGCCGCCGGCGAGGACGTCCAGGCGTATCTTGACCGGCACCCCGGCCGCATCAGCCATGTCCACCTGCGCGACGCCGTGCCGGGGAACATCAACCTCAGCATCGGCAACGGCGAGGCCGACTTCGCCGGCGGCCTGAAGCGGCTGGCCGCGGACGGCTACACGGGCCACTTCTCCCTGGAACTGGAGACCCGGGACGTCACCCATGACGAACGCCCGGCCGCCGCCGCCAAGGCTGCAAGCTTCATCACCGACCTCATCTGAACTGAACAACCCAAGGAGCACCACCATGACCGCCATCCAGCGCACCGCCGTCCTCACCGGAGCAACTTCGGACCGGGGCATCGGCATCACCACCGCCCGCCGCTACGCCCGTGAGGGCTGGGGCATCGTCATCCTGGACCTTGACGGCGAGAAGTCCGCCAAGGTCGCAGCCGAAATCGGCAATGAATTCAACGTTCCCGCCTTCGGCCACGAGATCGACGTCGCCAACGAAGCCTCCGTCAGCGCAGCCCAGGCCGCCGTCGCCGCAGAGGTGGCCGCCGGCAACCTCCCGCCCGTCGGTGCCTTGGCCAACATCGCCGGCATCACCTCCCCGGTTCCGTTCCTGGAGACCACCCTTGAGCTGTGGCACAAGGTCATGGACGTCAACGCCACCGGCACCTACCTGGTGACCAAGGCGTTCCTGCCGGAAATGATCGAGAACGGCTGGGGCCGGATCGTGAACATGTCCTCCGTCTCCGCCCAGCGCGGCGGCGGCGTCTTTGGCAAGGTCCCCTACTCCGCCGCCAAGGCAGCCATCCTGGGATTCACCAAGGCCCTGGCCCGCGAACTGGGCGCCACCGGCGTCACCGTCAACGCCATCACCCCGGGTGCCGTGGACACCAACATCCGCGTGGGCAGCACCGAGGAGCAGGAAGCCGCCATCAACGCGGGCATCCCGCTGGGCCGGAACGCCACCACGGAAGAAGTGGCCTCCGTCATCACCTTCCTGTCCTCCGAGGACTCCGCCTACCTCACCGGCACCACCATCGACATCAACGGCGGCAGCCACATCCACTAGCAGCAACAGCTCCCAGACCACCCCGGATGCCGGAGAACCCCCATGACCAAAATCTTCAATGACCCCTCAGAGTTTGCCGAGGAGGCCCTGGCAGGCTTCTGCGACGTCCACTCCGACCTGGTTCGGCAGGTTCCCGGTGGCGCTGTCCGCCGGTACCGGCCGGCGCAGCCCAAAGTCGCCGTCCTGGCCGGCGGCGGCTCGGGGCACTACCCCGCCTTCGCCGGGCTGGTCGGCGCCGGCTTCGCCGACGGCGCGGTGGTGGGAAACATCTTCACCTCGCCCTCCGCCCAGCAGGCCTACTCGGTGGCCAAGGCCGCCGAGTCCGGCGCCGGCGTCGTCTTCACCTACGGCAACTACGCCGGCGACGTGATGAACTTCGGCATGGCCAGCGAACGCCTGGCCGCCGAGGGCATCCCCGTGGAGAACGTCCTGGTGACGGACGACATCGCCAGCGCCCCGCCGTCGGAATCCGCTAAGCGCCGTGGCATCGCCGGTGACTTCACCGTGTTCAAGGTAATGGGGGCGGCGGCGGACAACGGCGCGGACCTCGCGGAGGTGGTGCGGCTGGGCCGCAAGGCCAACGACCTGACGCGGACCATCGGCAGCGCGTTTGCCGGCTGCACCTTCCCGGGCGCCGACTCACCGCTGTTCACGCTGCCCGAAGGGCAGATGGGCCTGGGCCTGGGCATCCACGGCGAGCCCGGCCTGCACGACACGGACCTGCCTTCGGCGAAGGACCTCGGGCAGGAACTGGTGTCCCGGGTGCTCTCTGAAACGCCACCTCACGCCGGCAAGCGCATCGCCGTCATCCTCAACGGCCTCGGCTCCACGAAGCATGAGGAGCTCTTTGTCCTCTGGGGAGCCGTGGCGCCGCTGCTCCGCGCGGCCGGCTACACGCTGGTGATGCCCGAGGTGGGCGAGTTGGTGACCAGCCTGGACATGGCCGGCGTCTCGCTCACGGTCACCTGGCTGGATGAGGAACTTGAGCGGCTGTGGGTTGCCCCTGCGGAGACGCCCGCCTACCGCCGTGGCAACGCGGCCCTGGAGTCCGGGACCCGTGGCGTCGAGGAAACGTCCGACGGCGGCGCGGCCGCCGCTTCGTTCGTCGCCACGGACGCCTCCCGCGAGTACGCCGCCGCCTGCGTAGCGGCCATTGACGCCGCCCGTTCGTCGCTGCACGACGCCGAAGAGCGGCTGGGCCGCATGGATGCTATTGCCGGCGACGGCGACCACGGACGTGGAATGGTGCGCGGCGTGGATGCGGCAGCCGCCGCAGCGTCGGATGCCCTGGCCGGCGGGGCCGGCGCCGGGGATGTGCTTGCCGCTGCCGGTGATGCCTGGGCGGACAAGGCCGGAGGCACCTCCGGCGTCCTGTGGGGAGCGGCGCTGCGTGCATTTGGCGAGACGCTGGGCAACTCCTCGGCGCCCGAACCCGGTGCCCTTGCGGCAGCCGTGACCGCATTCGCTGACCGGATCATCCAGTTGGGCAAGGCCGAAACAGGCGACAAGACCATGGTGGATGCCCTGCTGCCCTTCGCTTCCGCCTTTAGCCGCGCAGTGGCCGAGGGCGTGGAAACGGGCCGTGCATGGCAGGAGGCCGCGCAGGAGTCCGCTGCTGCGGCGGAAGCCACCGCGGACCTCCTTCCGCTCAAGGGCCGTGCCCGCCCGCTGGCCGAGAAGAGCCTGGGCACGCCGGACCCCGGTGCAACCTCCCTGGCGATGGTCTTCGCCGTGGTGGGGCCGCACTTCACCCGCGCAACCGCTGCCACTGTGCAGGCGTCAGCGAAGTAATGGCAACGAAAGGAAACACCATGGGGCTGCGGCTCATTGTCGGCGCGGACGAGGCCGGCGTCGATTACAAGGACAAGATCCTGGCGGACCTGCGCACCGACCCCCGGGTCAGCGAGGTCCTCGACATCGGCGTCAACCGAAGCGACGCCCCGGACGACTTCACCAGGCCCTACCCCTACGTGGGCATCACAGCCGGCGAGATGATCCGGGACGGTGCCGCTGACCGGGCCATCCTCTTCTGCGGCACCGGAATCGGCGTGGCGATCGCTGCGAACAAAGTGGACGGCATCCGCGCCACCGCTGCCCACGACTCCTTCTCCGTGGAACGCTCCATCCTGTCCAACGACTGCCAGGTGCTCACCATGGGCCAGCGCGTGGTGGGCATCGAGCTCGCACGGCGGCTTGCGAAGGAATGGATCGGCTACACGTTCGATCCGACGTCGGCCTCCGCCGGGAAGGTCAAGGTCCTCACCGACTTTGAGGGCTGCTAGCGCTGGCGCTGAAGCTGGGCGGGCTTACCCGTCCAGCTTCGCGCGGAGCCCTCCGATGATGACGTCGAGCCCGAAGTCGAACGCATGGTTGCCGCGCTCCGCCGGAGGGCCGGCATGGCTGACGGCGCGCTTGAGCGTGGGATAGCCCTCCGCCGGCGGATCCCAGACGACGTCCGGCGCGGCCAGATCCAGGGCCGCGCCCAACGCAAAGCTGTCAATCGTGGAAATCGCCGACACCACGTCCCGGCCACGGAAACCGGCAGCCTCCAAGGCAAGCGCGAGGTCCTCGTAAAGCCCGATGACCTCGGGGTCGGTAATGGACTGGAGCACCATCAGGGGTGCCAGCCGCGGATGGCGGGCAAAGGCGTCCCGGTAGGCGCGGATCAGGATCCGCAGGGCACCTTCCCAGTCCTCATGGTCCACCGGCGGATACGGCTCCTCGGTGATGATGCGGTGCCTGAGCAGTTCCAGGATCTGGTCCCGTCCCGAGACGTGGTTGTAGATCGAGGACTGACTCACGCCGATCTTCCTGGCGAGTTTGGGAAAGCTGAAATCCCCGCTCTGGTCCACCAGTTCAAGTGCGGCCGTCGTGAGGGCCTCCACGGAAATCAATGGGAGGGGCGGGCGGCCCATCGGTTCTCCTCACTGCAGCTCTTGGACATCGGCTCCAGCCTAGCGGGCTGACACATATCCGCCCGTGCCGGCAAAACTATTGTGCTCTGGACCACTTGGTCCCATACTAAACGAAAGCCTTTCGTTTAAGTGGGCTTCAAGGAAAGGACAGAGCTGTGCCCGAGACCAAAACAAAACCAATTGCGCCGTCCGTGGATGGCGCACTCAAGCGCAATGCCCTGGGCACCGGAGGCATAGCCTTCCTGGTGATCTCGGCTGCGGCACCCCTGACAGTGATGGCGGGCGTGGCCCCGGTGGCGATCGGAGTAGCGGGCATCGGCGCCCCTGCCGGTTACCTCCTGGCGGGCATCGTCCTGACCCTCTTCGCCATCGGTTTCATGGCGATGACGCGCCACGTCAAAGCCTCCGGCGGCTTCTACACTTACATCTCGATTTCTTTGGGAAAGACCGTGGGGCTGGCGTCCGCCATCCTTGCGATCATCTCCTACAACTGCCTCCAGATCGGCGTCTACGGGCTCTTCGCCGTCCAGACGCATGACATGCTGCAGGTCCTCTTTGGGCTTGAGGTTCCGTGGCCCGCCATTGCCCTCATCGCCGTCGCGGCCGTCTGGTTCCTGGGATACCGGGGGATCGACGTGGGCGCCAAAGTCCTCGGCGTCCTCCTGGTCGCGGAAACAGGCATTCTCGGCGTGATGGGCGTGGGCATCCTCAGCAGCGGTGGCGCACACGGTATCAGCCTGGGCTCCTTCAGCCCCGGGCAGGCCTTTGGACCTGGCGTCCTGGCAATCCTGGGCATCTGCTTCGCCGCCTTCATGGGCTTTGAATCCACGGTGTTGTACCGCTCCGAAGCCCGCAACCCGGATCAGTCAGTTCCCCGCGCCATGTACATCGCGGTGGGCTTCATGTCCGTGTTCTATGCCTTCATCGTCTGGGCCGTCATCCAGGCCTTTGGCGACGACCAGGTGGTGGAAGCCGCTGGCGAACTGTCCGGCGGGATGTTCTTCCAGACCATAGGGCAGTATGTGGGACCCTGGGCTGAAACTGCCATGTACGTCCTGATCGTCACCAGCGTCTACGCATCACAACTGGCGTTCCACAACGCCATCAACCGCTATGTCTACATGCTGGCCAGGGACGGGGTCCTGCCGGCGTTCCTCGGCCGCACGCACCACCGGTTCAGGTCACCGCACCGTGCCGGGCAGCTGCAGACCCTGTTGGCAGCGGTGGTCATCACTGTCTGCGCCATCCTGAACGCGGACCCGTACCAGCAGCTCCTGATCTGGGTGAACACCCCGGGCATCTTCGGCATCGTGGGCCTCCAGGGGCTGGTGTCCGTGGCAGCATTCCTGTACCTCCGCCGGAACCCTGCTGCTGCCCGCAACAAACTCCTCGCCCCGCTCAGCCTCGTATCAGCGGTCCTGCTCTTCGGCGTCGTCATCCTCATCGCACTGAACATCGAACTCCTTACCGCGGCCGACGCCCTGACCAACACCATCCTGATCCTGGTTACGCCTGTGGTGTTCGCCGGGGGCCTGCTGGCCGCCCGGTGGCTGCGCCGCCGTCGTCCTGCCACCTTTGACCGCATTGGAAGCTTCGAAGCACATGAATGACATGAATCCTGACCTCATTATCCTTGCCGGCACAGTCCACACCATGGACGGGACACCCAACGGACCTGCGCCCCAGGCTGTAGCGGTCCGGGACGGGCACATCCAGGCGGTTGGAACGCGGCGCGACGCGCAGTCCTGGGGTCCGGCCGAGGTCATCGATTTCGGTGACGCCGTCCTTACCCCGGGGTTGGTCGACTGCCACGTCCACCCCGTCATGGGCCTGGACATGACACGCGGCTGCGACCTCTCCGGCATCACGGACCTTGCCGCCGTGCGCGCCTTGCTGCGGGCAGAGGCGGCGGCAACGCCGGCGGGCGAATGGGTCCGCGGCTGGGGACTCGACCCAAATGCCTTCGGGTCAGCGCCGCCGCACCGGGAGCTGATCGACGACGTCGTGGCCGGCCGCCCGGCCGTGATCCGGCTGTTCGATGCCCATTCCGCCCTGGCGAGCACGGCGGCGCTGGAAACCGCCGGCATCACCGGGCCACGGCACTTCGACCAGGCAGCCGAAGTGGTCTGCGACGGCAGGGGGAACCCCACCGGTCTCCTGCTCGAAGCCGCGGCTTTGGACCTGGTCCTGAAACATATGCCCCAGGAGACTTTCCAGGAACGGAAGCGCCGGCTGGGTGAGCTCTTTGATTCGTTCTCCCGGGCAGGCCTGACGGGCATCCATGTCATGGACTGCGGGGAGGGAACCCTGGAGCTCCTTGCCGCCCTTGAGAACGATTTGGCCGGATGCGGCAGGGGCCTGCCGGTGCGCGTGCGGGTTTCGCCATGGTGCATGCCGGGAAGCGGGGAGGCCGACTGGCGGCGGCTGGTGGAGCAGGTCAGGACTGCTCGGGGCTCCCGGTGGGAAGTGGCCGGAATCAAGCTGTTCGTGGACGGCACGGTGGACAACGGCACGGCCTGGCTTTTTGAGCCCGACAGCCACGGCCAGTCCGTCGCACCCTTTTGGCCAAGCCCGGAGGAGTACAACCGGGCCATCAGGTTCTTCGCAAGCCAGGGCATTCCCACCGCAACCCATGCCATCGGTGACGCCGGCGTGGCGGCAGTGCTGGCAGCGTTCGAGGATCTTCCGGCGGACCTGCCCCGGGCTCCGCACCGGATCGAGCACCTTGAAACGGTCCCGGACGGACTCATCCAAAGGTTCGCCGGTTCCGGCCTGATCGCCAGCATGCAGCCCAGCCACTGCACCCACTATTCGCGCGCGGACCAGACGGACAACTGGTCAAGGCGGTTGGGAAAAGAACGGGCGGACCGTGGATGGCGGTCCGCTGACCTCCGGTCCGCAGGCGTAACGCTCGCGCTTGGCTCCGATTGGCCTGTCGCCCCCTTTCCGCCCCTTCCGATCCTCGCAGACGCGCAACTTCGGCGGCGGTCGGGCCACCCGGATGAACAGCCGATTGTGCCGGGCCAGGCGCTCACAGCACGCCAGGCGCTGGAAGGCTACACCTCGCACGCGGCCGAAGCTGCAGGGGAGCGGACGGTATCGGGCTCGGTAACGGTGGGCAAGCGCGCTGATTTCACCGTTTTCGACGTTGATCCACTGTCAACGGCCCCTGATGAGCTGGCGCAGGGTCACGTGCTGGCCACTGTGGTGAACGGCCTGCTGCAGCACTGTTCCGTGGGCGTCGCCGGCTGGCGGCGGCGGATTTTGCCCCAGGGGTTTTGCCCCAGCCCCCGCCGCGCGGGGGCTGGGCTTACGTGATCCCCCTTCCTAGACTGGGGTGATGATCACAGTCACCGGAAGTGTGGAAACCAACCTGTCCGCGGAGAAGGCCTTTGCCTTCATGAGTGAGTTCGAGAACACCCCCAAGTGGGACCCCAACACGCCCGTCATGGACAAAACCACCCCGGGGCCGGTGGCCGTGGGGCACAAGTACCATGCCGAGTCCGAGTTCCGGGGGAAGCGCCAGACCCTGGTCTACGAGGTCATCGAGCTGACCGACAACCACATCAAGCTGCGCGGCGAGAACAAAACCGTGACTTCCTTCGATTCCATCGACGTTACCCCCAACGGGACCGGTTCGGTGGTGAAGTACACGGCCGAGTTCAGCATCAAGGGACCGGCCAAGATCATCCAGCCCCTCCTGAAGCCCGCCTTCATGTCGCTGCGGGATCCGGCGCTGAACGGCATCCGGGACACCCTCAACGCGCTGGCAGCAGCCTGACGGCTTCGAAAAACTCCCTGATCTCATGGCGGGGGTCGGCTTCAAGCCGGGACTCGCCGTCGAGCACCATGGTGCGCCGCTGCCCTCCAACTCCCGGCCACGGAAGGCGTTCCGTGCCAGGTGTCCCGGTTCCGGCGAAGGCCGCCCAGGCCCGGCTCATGGCGTCGCTGAGGGACACCGGTGCCTTGCCCCGTGTGAGGAAGGCGGCCTCCGGCGCGTCCAGGTGCCGGAAGACGAATGGGATGTCCAGGGCGTGGCAGGCACCCAGTTTCCCGCCCATGGCCGGGCTGCGCCATGTGAACAGGTAGGCGAAGTCCTTCCCGGCGGCTCCTTCACCGGTCGCTCCGTGGGCCAACCGGCCTGCGGCAGCCGCCTGCCTCGCGTCCAGCAGCCGGTTGCTGGGCTGGCGGTAAAGGGAATCCGCGATGGCGGCTTCCAGGAGTTCCTTGCCTGACGGTTCCCTGCCCAGCACCCTGGTGAGCGCCTCCGTATAGCCGGGGGCAAGCGCCGGCGGCACCCCCGCTCCGCACAGCACGGCGGCCGCACGGTCCGGGTAGCCCGGGTCCGACCCCGTGTCCGGGCGCATCTCGACGGCGAATGAGCCCTCGTTCAGGTTGGTGCCGATCAGCAGGTCCACCCCGAAGTTGACCCCGTTGCCGATACTTTCCAGCGGTGGCAACGGAAGCGACGGCGTGCCCACCGTGGGCTGGAATGGCAATGGAACCGCGAAGGACTCCGCCGCAGCACGCTGTTCCAGGGCGGCCTGCGCTTCCAGCAGCCGCTCCACAGGGAGGGTCAGCAGTTGGTTGGCGGAGGAGGCATCCAGACCACACAACTCAAGGAATGTGGCGCTGATCCGCGCCGAGTCCTCCGGCCGGCGGCAGCGCTCGGCCGTGCCGCTTTGCATGATGGCCCGGCGGAAGAGCCCTTCCGACGCCGGCATGCCCAGCAGGGTGCCGATGGCTGCGGCGCCTGCGGACTCCCCGAAGATGGTCACGTTGTGCGGGTCGCCGCCGAAGGCGCCGATGTTGCGGCGGATCCAGCGCAGGGCCTCCAGCTGGTCCAGCAGGGCGAGGTTGGACGAATCGGCGTAACCGGGCCCCAGCAGGTCCGCCAGGTGCAGGAAACCCAGCGCGCCCAGGCGGTAGTTGATGGATACCAGCACCACGCCCGCCGCAGCCGCCAGCCGGGCGCCGTCGTACATTGCGTCACTGTTGGCGCCCATGAGGTAGGCGCCGCCATGGATCCATACCATTACGGGCCTGGCCGGGCCTTCCGTTGCCGGCGTCCAGATGTTCAGGTTGAGGCAAGCCTCTTCGCTCCAGGTGCGCGGCGTAGTGCCGGGAGGGGCATGGGACTCGGGATTCTGGGGCGCGGCGGGGCCAGGTGCGGTGCAATCAAGCACCCCGCTCCATGGCGATACCGGTACCGGCGGGCGGAATCGGTTGCTTCCCGACGGCGGCTCCGCGTAGGGGATGCCAAGGAACCGGTGGACGGTGGTCCCGTCAGTCTCAAATGAATTGCCCAGGACGGATCCGTCCGGAGTGGAGAGGGGCGTCATGGTTGACAGGTTACGACACGGGCGAAGGTAGGCTGGCATCACCGTTCGGCAGTGGGCGGCCACAGAGGTGTGGCTTTTAACCAATGTCCGGGAGGTAAGACGCGTGCTCCATGCCGGCGTGCCTGAAGACGAGGATTTTGCAGACGTTGCCCTGCATCTCCAGGAGTCCTTCCTGCAGAACCCTGAAGTTGAGGCATTTCTCCAGGATCTTGCAGCCTACGCGGCGGCCCGGCTTGGCGGGGAGGGGCACGTGTGCTCCTGCGAAATCGTGGTGCTGCGGCCCAAAAAACCCGCGGCATGTGCCAGCAGCCACCGCAGTGCACAACTCCTCTGCCAGCTGGAGGCCACGCTTGGCGATGGTCCCGGCGCCACGGCCATGCGGGCAGGAAAGACAGTGCTGGTTTCCGACCTCCGGCGCGAAGACCGCTGGCCGGAGTACGTCCACGCTGTCCAGGAGCAGGGCTTCCGCTCGGTATTGAGTATCCCCGCGCTGCTGGAAGGCGATTCCCAGGGCGTGATTACGTTCCACTGTTCACAGCCCCTCGTCTTTGGCAGCCATGGCATCGGTGCCGCGGAAGCGTTTGTCCGGCAGGCCTCCAAGGGGCTGACACTTGCCCTGCGGATGCTGAAGCTGGAAGAGACCAGGGACGGCATGAGCGCCGCCATGCAGACGCGTACCGTGATCGACCTGGCAACCGGGGCCATCATGGCGCAGAACCGGTGCAGCCAGGCTGCGGCCTTCAAGCTGCTGCGGGACGCGTCCAGCACGCGGAACATGAAACTCCGGGATGTTGCGGCCGCCGTCGTCGCGTCAGTCGCCGGCGCCGCGGACACCTTCACCTACTTCGACGAGTAGGGATCCTTCCGTTCCGGGTCACGGTGTTCCGGCTGCAGGGTGGAAAGGGCGGAACCGCTGAGCGGAGCCCGTAGCGGCAGGCCTTCGGAAGCGCAGTGTTCGTTGACAGCCTGCGCCAGTGCGTCGCGTTCCTTCGTTGAAAGGGCGGCTTCGCCTGCGCAGTAGTCCCGGATGAGCTGTTCAGAGGCGTCCCCGCCCAGCCCAACGAACTCCAGCCACAGCTGTGCCAGATCCAGCCGGTACTCCTTTATCAGAGCGCCGGTCAGGGCCTGCTGGTCCACGGCATCCATCGTCACGTCCTTGCCTTTGGTTGCACTCCTACGGTTGGGATTCGGAACCGGCGGCACCGTGGATGGGAAATGATCCAGGAAAATCCACAAGGGGAATTGACCCAGGCAGGCCGTGGGACCTTTGCCCCTAGGCAGGCAACTCCCGGAAGCAGTCAACTGGAGTGTCCGGAGCCGGCGAGTACACCCGGCGAGCACAACAGGAGGCAGAGACCATGGGCGCATGTGATGTCTGCGGCAGCAGCGAGGGCCGCATGTTCACCGTCAATATGGGGAACCAGACAGGCACGTTCGACAGCTTCGAATGCGCCATCCACATGATGGCTCCCGCATGTGAGCACTGCGGTTGCCGGATCCTGGGCCACCCCGTGGAAAGCCAAGCAGGCATCTACTGCTGCCTGCACTGTGCCAAGGAAGCAGGGAATCCCCACCAGGCCGCCAAACCTGAGCACTCCACGGTGGCCGTTCCGGCACACGGTGCATCAGCGGGCCAGGCCTAGTCCCGCCGGCACCACCGCAACAGGAAAAGGGAAGCCGTGGCCGGTAACGGAAGCTTCAGGATCGTGGTGGGCGTGGACGGTTCCGACCAGTCCCGGTCGGCAATGGACTGGGCCATCGAGGAGTCCAGGCTGCGCAAAGGTGAGGTCCAGGCGTTGACCGCCTGGAGCTTCCCTTATGTCAGCGATGCCCTGGGCACCGCCTGGGACTACGAGATCTTCCAGAAGGACGCCCAAGCGATCCTGGAGGCGGAGCTTGAACGCATCAAGGACCAGGGCGTGACGATCACAGGACGGGTCGTGGAAGGCAACCCGGCAGCGGCACTCATTGACGCCTCCCGCGATGCCGACCTGGTTGTCGTCGGCTCCCGGGGCCATGGCGGATTTACCGGCATGCTGCTCGGCTCTGTATCCCACCAGACCATCCACCATGCGCACTGCCCGGTACTGGTCATCCGCGAGCCTGCCGCAGATTAGGACGGACCTTCCACCTTTCGGTGAATGGAAAGTGTCGTCGTGTGATGCTGCCTGCGCTGCAAGGCTTGCAGGATGGACATGATTCGGATTGAACCCCGGTGCCGCGTGATTGTCGACAACGACTGGGCCGGCGACCCCGACGGCCTGCTTGGACTGGCCCACCATGCCCTGTCCCCGGCAAACAGGATCGCAGCCGTCACAAGTTCCCTGACGAACCCGATGTTCGGGCTGCCGGAGGGCAGATCCCAGCGGGGCGCCTGCCTGGCCGGGGAACTGCTCCGGGTGCTCGAGCGCCCCGAACCGGCGGCGGTGCATCCCGGACCGGACAGCCCTTTTACCGGCCAACCACGGAGCTCCGCTGCGGCGGGCGCGATCATTGAAACCGCAATGACCGCGGATGACCTGCCCTTGATTCTGGTGTGCGCCGGTCCGCTCACCAATGTTGCGGACGCGCTCCTGCTGGAGCCGGGCATCGCCCGGTTGCTGACGCTTGCCTGGGTCGGCGGAGCCGCCCGGAACGACGACGAGTACAACTACTTCACGGACCCCGCCGCTGCGGACTTCGTGCTGGCGAACCAGGAGCTCGCAGTCTGGCAGTTCCCCGCCGAAACGTACCGGCAGATGGTGGCGTCCGTCGCGGAACTCGATCATGCCTTCAGGGTTGCCGGCCCGGCCGGCGAGTGGCTGTGGGAGCACTTCAACAGTCTTGAGGTGCCGGACTTCGTGAAATTCGGGCCGGTGTGGTGCCTTGGAGACAGTGCACCCCTGGTGGTCACCGGGCTGGATGACGTCACCTCGGTGTTCACCGAAACGTCCGCGAGGCCGTCCCGCCGGATTTATACGGGTGTGGACAGCCGGTTGGTTCTTGCGGACTTCTTTGCGAAGCTGCACCTGCACGCCCGGCGGCCGTAGACAAGGGCAAAAGGCCTGCGGCAGAGGAATGGCCCGGACTTCCATGGGAAGTCCGGGCCATTATGAACCACGCTTAAGCGGGTTGCGGTGCCCCGGCCCCGGCGTGCTCCCTGGCCAGGTTCCCCAGCCAGCGCGCGCTCTCCTTGGGAGTCCGTTCCTGGGTGGAGCGGTCCACGGCGATCAGGCCAAACTTGGGCCCGTGGCCGAAGATCCACTCGAAGTTGTCGAACGCGGTCCAGGCGATGTACCCGCGGACATCGATGCCGTCCGCAAGGCAGGAAGCAACCCCGTCGACGGCCGTCCGCAGGTACGCCACCCGCTGCGTGTCATCCTCGGTGGCCAGGCCGTTCTCCGTGACGATCACGGGGATCCCGGCGATCCGCTGGGCCTCGCGGATGGTGGACTCCAGTGCCTGGGGATAGATTTCCTCGCCCATCTGGTTGGTGGGCACGCCCTCCGGTGCGGGCGCATGGCCATCGGGGCCGTACACGGTGCGCCCGTAAGTCTGGATGCCCACGAAGTCGTCACCCCGGGAGGCTTTGAGGAAGCGTTCGTTGACGTCCCGGCGCACCCGGTCTGCAATCCCTTCGCCACCGGGCAGCGCCTGGATATCGGAGTTTGCGAGGGTCCACCCCACCTGGAGGTCCGGGCGATGGGCTTTGATGGCCTTGGTGGCGGCCCGGTGCGCCGCCACCTTGACCTGGAACCCCGCCTCCGTGGAGCAGAACTGGAACGGGGCAACAGTGCTGGCATCCACGCCCAGGCGCTGGGCGGCGGCCGCCCAGATGGGCACCGAACCGCGGTTCTCCGGGGCTTCCCCGCCGATGCCGAATGACTCCAGCAGCCAAGGGAGGTTCGGCTCGTTCAGGGTGCAGGCGACGCCGATCAGGTCACCCAGGTGGGCCATGACCCGGTCGCAGTAGCGTGCGAAGAGTTCGGGCGTCCGGCTGCCCTCCCAGCCGCCGATCCGGAGGAGCCACAGCGGTGACGTGAAGTGGTGGAACGTGACCACCGGGGTGAGTCCATGTTCGTGGCAGGCTTCCAGCACCCGCTTGTAGTGGTCCAGCGCAGCCACCGAGAACTGGCCTTCCTCCGGTTCGATCCGGGCCCATTCCATGGAGAACCGGTAGCTGTTAAAACCGAGGCCGGCGATCAGTGCGATGTCCTCGCGGTAGCGGTGGTAGTGGTCCACGGCGTCCCCGGACGGCTCCGCGAAGATCGTTCCGGGAAGGTGCTCCAGGAACCAGGTATCGCTGTTGACGTTGTTGCCTTCCACCTGGTGGCCGGCGGTGGCCACGCCCCAAAGGAAGTCGCGGGGGAACGGGTTGGTCATGGGGTTCCTTTCGTGATGGACGCGTGCAGGCGTCCGAGGCTTCGTTGCCTTCCATCCTTCCGCCCGGCGTGACCGCCGCCACAATACCTTTTCAATCAATGACATTGTCATGTTTGGCGCCTGTGGCCCCGGCTGATTCTTGAAGGGAGCCGGCGAGCAGCCAGCCCCCACAACCGTTCCTCCGTCATCACATCAGAATGCAAAGGCGCACTACATGAAACTTCCGAACTCCACCGCCCGTGCGAGCTCCGCCGTTCTGGCCGGTGCCCTGCTGATGGGTTCCCTGGCCGCCTGCGGCGGCGGGTCCAGCCAAGCCGCCGCGAAGGCTGATACCAGCAGCCTCACCCTGGCCATCGACAGCGACTCAGCCTCCTTCGGGTTCGACCCGCTGCGCGTCTCCGCAGCCCAGCGCCAGTTCTTCGAAGGCCTCTACGACAGCCTGATGACCCTTCAGCCGGATGGTTCCGCAGGTCCGGGCCTGGCCAAGGACTTCAGCTACAACGCGGACAACACCGTCCTGACGCTGAACCTCAAGGACGACGTCACGTTCACCGACGGCTCCAAACTGGATGCCGCCCTGGTCAAGGCCAACCTGGACCGCCGCTCCGATCCCGCGCTGAGCGCCTACTCCGCCGTCGCGAAGGGCGGCGCCCAGGAAATCACCTCCGTGGACGTGGTCAGCCCCACCCAGGTGGCCCTGACCTTCGCCAAGCCGCAGCCCGGATTCGAGAAGAACCTGGCCTCCACCACCGGCATGATCGTGGGCAGGAACGGCGTCACGGACACGTCCAGCCTCGCTGCAACCCCTGACGGCTCCGGACCGTACACCCTTGACCCCTCCACCGTGAAGGGCAACAAGTACGTCCTGGTGAAGAACGACAAGAGCGCAGACGCCTCCAAGTACGCCTACAAGAAGGTGGTCTTCAGCGTGGTCCAGGACCCGCAGGCCCGCGCCAACGCCCTGGTCTCCGGCCAGGCCGACGTTGCCATGCTGACGTCCTCCACGGTGGACTTCGCCAAGTCCAAGGGCGTTGGCGTTTCCCAGATCGGCGGCACTGTGAACACCATGATCTCCTTCGACAAGATCGGCAAGACCGCACCGGCGTTCGCCCAGGAGAAGGTCCGCCAGGCCATTCAGTACGCCATCAACCGCCAGGCCCTGGTGGATGCCCTGCACAAGGGCGACATCCCTGCATGGAACGCCCTGCCCAAGGATTCGGCCGGCTTCACCAAGGACCTGGAAACCACATTCGCGTACAACCCGGACAAGGCCAAGAGCCTGCTGGCCGAGGCCGGATACCCCAACGGCTTCGAGTTCACCATCATCGCAAGCGCGCAGACCCAGACGGACCTGCAGGCCGTCCAGAAGGACCTCGCCGCCGTCGGCATCACCATGAAAGTCAAGATGGCAGCCTCCACCGACGAAGCGTTCGCCGCCGTCGCCACCACACCCCTTGGCTACGCTCCCCTGAACTGGGACAACCCCGTCGGCGTGATGTACGGAGCCATCCTGAACGGCTTCACCAACGTGCAAAAGGCCACCGATGACAAGCTCAGCGCCGCTACCGGCGAGCTGGCCGCGGCCAAAGACGACGCCGCCGTCAAGGCAGCCGCCACCAAGCTGAACACCCGCCTGGTGGAGTCAGGCTGGATGATCCCGCTGTATGAGGCGCTGACCAACCAGGGCTACAACACCAAGAAGGTGGCCCAGGTGAAGTTCGCCGGCACCAACGCCTACCCGCTCCTCTCGTCCTACACGCCGGCCAGCTAATACCCGCACCTTCCCGCCGGGCCCTCCCCAAACAGGAGGGCCCGGCCGGGCAGGGCCTGACCGATGGAGGTCACCATGGCACTATTCATCACTAAGCGCCTGCTGATGGCGCTGGCCACCGTGCTGGTGGTTGCGGTGCTGGCATTCCTGCTGGTGCACGCAATGCCCGGCAGCCCGGGAGCCGTCTCCCTCGGCGCAGGCGCCTCCCAGGAAGCCATCGACGAGGTCAACCAGAGGATGGGCTGGAACGATCCGCTGTTCACACAGTTCTTCACGTGGCTTGGTTCCGCCGTCCAGGGCGACCTGGGCGTCTCGCTCATCGATGGCCGCTCCGTCAGCGCCGACCTCGCCGGCCGCCTCCCCGTCACAGCCTCGCTTGCCGCCGGCGCCACCGTCCTCAGCGCGGTCCTGGGCATCGCCCTGGGCGTCACCGCAGCGGTCCGCGGCGGCCTCCTGGACCAGGTGATCGGCGGCTTCGTTGGACTCCTGGTCGCCCTGCCGGCGTTCTGGGTGGGCGTCCTCTTCGTGTACCTGTTCGCCGTCCAGTCCTCCATCTTCCCGGCCACCGGCTACGTGCCGTTCGAGGCCTCACCGCAGGACTGGGCCCTGTCCCTGGCGCTGCCGGTGATCACCCTCGCCGTGGGCGGCGCTGCCTTCATAGCCCGCCAGACCCGGGCGTCCATGCTCGAGGCGCTGCAGCAGGAACACATCCGCACGCTGCGCGCCACGGCCACCCCCACCTGGAAGATCCTCTACGTCCATGCCCTGCGCTACGCCAGCCTGCCCATCGTGGCCGGCATCGCCCTGCAGTTCATCGGCCTGTTCGGCGGCTCCGTCATCGCCGAGCAGCTGTTCGCCATGCCGGGCCTGGGCCAGGCTGTCCAGACCTCCGTCAGCACCCATGATGCCCCCGCCGTCCAGGGCGTGGTGGTGATCGCCACCGTGGTGGTGGTCGCTGTCAACCTGGTGCTGGAGCTGGCCACCAAGTTCCTCGACCCGAAGTTGCGTGCCTCATGATCCCAACAGTTACCCCGGCCCCTGCGGACGCGGACCAGGCAGGAAGTACGACGCCGGCAGCAGCCCCCGCGCGCAACGCCGGCAGGGCGGCCATCACCAAGGTATCCCGGCACCGGCTGTTCACTTCGCCGGGCGCCGTGGCCGGCCTGGCCTGGCTTGCGGCGCTTGTCACCGCGTCGCTGACAGCGCCGCTGTGGCTGCCCTTCAAGACAGAGGACCAGGATTTCGCCTCAGTCCTCTCCGGCCCCACCGCCGCCCACTGGCTGGGAACGGACGAACTGGGCCGCGACATCCTCAGCCGGATCTTCGCCGCCGCAGCCGGCACCCTGGGGACGTCCATGCTCACGGTGATTGTCGGCGTCGGGCTCGGCACCATCCTGGCCATGCTTGCTGCCGGCACCGGCGAACGCGTGGAGGCCGTGATCAGCAGGGTTACCGAGATCATGATGTCCCTGCCGGGAACCGTGATCATCCTGGCCGTCATCGGCGCGGTGGGAACCAACATCCCAGTGGTTATGGCCATCCTGGGCATCCTGATGTCCGCCGGCATCTACCGCGTGATCCTGGGCCAGGCCAAGTCCCTGCAGTCCCAGCTCTACGTGGATGCGGCCAAGGTGGACGGCGTCAGCCCACTGCGGATCAGCCTCCGGCACGTCCTGCCCGGCCTGGCGAACACCATCGTGGTCCAGTCCGCGCTCATCTTCGCTGTGGGCATGCTCATCCAGGCCGGCCTCGCGTTCATCGGCTTCGGCCCGCCCATCCCGCAGCCCAGCTGGGGCGGCATGATCCAGGGCGCCTCACAGCACGTCTATGACGCCCCCTGGATGATGGTGCCCACCGGTGCCGTGCTGGCGCTCACCGTCCTCTCCGCCAATGCCATCGGCAATGCCCTGGGCAAGGCCCCCAACGCGGCCGCACCGCACCTGCCCTCCGCCGCGGCACGCCGGCAGCGCGCCAAGGCCGTCGCCGCCATCGCGGCGGGGGCGCCCGGATCGGAGGACTTGGCCGCATTGGACGGCGCCTCTGCCGATAAGGGGACGCTCAGCGTCCGTAACCTGTCCGTCGGCGTCGACAGTGCAGGTACAGGCACCGGCGTCCGCCTGGTCACCGATGTCTCGTTCGACGTCCAGCCCGGCACCGTCCTGGGTTTGGTGGGGGAGTCCGGCTGTGGCAAGACCATGACCGCGCTGTCCTTGTTGGGCCTGCTTCCCTCGGGCGTAAGTGTCACCGGCGGCCAGATCCTCTGGAACGGAAGAAACCTGGCAGCGGTGGCGGAGAGGGACATGGAAGCAGTGCGCGGCCGGGAGATCGCGCTGATCAGCCAGGAACCCATGCGCGCCCTGGACCCGATGTTCACCGTGGGGTACCAGCTCACCGCGACCATCCGCCGGCTCCGCGGCATGGGCAGGACCGAGGCCCGCCAGGAGGCGCAGACCCTGCTGGAAAAGGTGGGCATCGTGGACGCGGCGCGGATCCTGAAGACCTATCCGCACCAGATCAGCGGCGGCATGGCCCAGCGCGTGGCGATTGCCCTGGCACTGGCCGGGCAGCCGAAGCTGCTGGTGGCGGACGAGCCCACCACGGCCCTGGACGTCACGGTGCAGGCCGAAATCCTGTCCCTGCTCCGGACCCTGGTGAAGGACACAGGCATGTCCGTGGTGATGGTGACCCACGACCTTGGTGTGGTGGCGGACATCTGCGACCAGGTGGCCGTCATGTACGCCGGCCAGGTGGTGGAGAACGGCACAACCCAGGCCGTCCTGGACCACCCCCGCCACCCTTACACCCTGGCGCTCCTGGCCGCCGACCCACACGCCAACCACGCAGACGACATGCCGGAGCGCCTTGCCACCATCAGCGGACAGGTGCCGCAGCCCAAGGACTGGCCCACCGGCTGCCGGTTCGCGGCCCGCTGCCAGTTCGCCGGCTCAGCCTGCATGGAACCCGTTCAGCTGCTGCGCTCCGGCGCCGGCGAAGGGCTGGTGCGGTGTGTCAAAGCGGACCAGCTGGCCGTCGAAGGCATGGACTGGCTGGCCACGGACGTGCCCGCCTCCCGCGTTTTGGAGGTCACCCCCAAGCAAAACCCGATCGTTGAAAAGGACCCGGCATGAGCACCGCAGTGACCGAGCGCCAAGATTCCGCGGCTTCCTCCGCCGCCACCCCCATGCTTGAGATCAAGGACCTGGTGGTCCGCTATGGACGGGGCCGGAAGGCAGCCGCCGCACCGGCCGCCGTCGACCATGTCAGCTTCAGCATCGCACCCGGGGAGACTGTGGGACTGGTGGGGGAGTCCGGATCCGGAAAGTCCACCATTGGCAAGGCAATCCTGGGCCTGCAAAAGGTCTCCGGCGGCACCATCACCTACCAGGGCAAGGACATCACCTCCGCCAGCGCCAAGGAGCGCCGGGCCCTGGGCGGGGAACTGCGTGCCGTCTTCCAGGACCCCAACTCATCGCTGAACCCGCGGAACACCATCGGCACGTCCCTGGCCGAACCGCTGCGCCTGCGAGGGGTTTCAGCGGCAGAGGCACGCGCCAAGGCCGGGGACATGCTCGAACGCGTGGGCCTGCCGCGGGACGCCGTGGACCGCTACCCCAGCCAGTTCTCCGGCGGCCAGCGCCAGCGCATTTCAGTGGCGCGTGCCCTCATCTGCGATCCCCAACTGGTGGTCTGCGACGAAGCCGTCAGCGCCCTTGACCTCTCCACCCAGGCGCAGGTGCTCAACCTCCTGGCCGACCTCCGCGACGAGCGCGGCCTGAGCTACCTGTTCATCGCCCATGACATCGCCGTGGTCCAGTTCCTGGCCCAGCGCGTGGTGGTGCTCTACCGCGGGCAGGTCATGGAAAGCGGACCTGCCGCTGCCGTCACCGGGAACCCCAAGCACCCCTTCACCCAGGCCCTCGTGGCCGCCTCCCCGGTGCCGCGTCCGGCGGAGCAGGCGGCGCGCCGGGAGGCCCGCGAATCGCTGGGCGTCCGTACGGGGGCGGCCGCGGTCCCCGCACCCGGCGGCTGCCCCTTCCGGCTCCGCTGCCCCCTGGCCACTGACCTGTGCGCCACCGAACGGCCGGCCCTGCGGCGTGTGGGTGCGGCAGATGTGGCCTGCCACTACGCCTGAACCTCCAGTCACCGAAGGGGACGCCACCCCTCGCTGCAAAGACAACCTTCAATACAGAAGTGGAGCCCTGATGACAGCGCAACGACAGCGGCCGGGTCGATCCAGCGACAGGATTGTCATGCTGGGAGTCAACGGCGGTCCCGTCGTGGGTCCTGACGAAGCCAAACCTGCTTTGGCACTGGTGGTCAATGACGCCGTGTACCTTGTTGACTGCGGGCTTGATACGTCGCGTCAGCTCGCCAAGGCCGGTTTGGGATTCGCCGGCATTCGCGACGTGTTCATCACGCACCACCACCTGGACCACACGTCCGGACTGCCTGGGCTCCTGCTGCACGGCTGGACAGCACGGCCACCCCTGCCCGCCGTGAATATCTGGGGCCCACCAGGGACCAAGCAAAAAGCAACGAACCTCCTCGCCGGCTTTGAGGACGACATCGCTCTGTTCGAGTCCGGCGGCGGCTTCGGTGCCTTCACGGCACCTGATGGCCATGACGTAGAGATCCCCCTGGACGGGAGCATCGTCCCTGTCATGGAGGACGCCAACGTCCGTGTTGATGCCACCCGGGTGTTCCACGGTCCGGAAGTGGCGAACGCCTATGCCTACCGGTTTACGGTGAAGAGCACAGGCAAGGTGGTGGTCTTTTCGGGTGACACGGCCGCCCCTGACGATAATCTTGCCGCCATCGCCAAGGGGTGTGATGTGCTCGTCCATGAAACGCAGGACAACAGCGCCATTGAGCGCATCGCAGCCGGGCTTCCCCACCCCCGTGGAGAGCAGCTGAAAAAGCATCTCTTCGAGGCACACTCCAGCGTCCTCGACCTGCCTGCTGTCGCCCATGCGGCGCGAGCCAAGAAGCTGGTCTTCAGCCACTACACGCCTGTTGCGCAACCGCCGTCCACCTGGCTTGCGATGGCGGTTCCAGCGGCCGAAGCCGTCGGCTACGAGGGAGAGATCATCGCCCCGAATGCACTGGACGTCATACCCCTCTAGCCCACCGCCAGGCTGTCACTGTCTGCACACCTGCAACCCGCTACACAGAACGGACCCCTCCTTCCATGACTTCCACGCCCTGGCTCGCTGCCATGATTTCGCCCGAGCAGGACTTCGACGGCGCCCCGCTGCTCCGCAAGGAATTTACGCTCGAGGCGGGCCACGGCGGCGTGGTGCAGGCGATGCTCCGGGCCACCGCCCTCGGCGTCTACGAGGCGTTCATCAACGGTTCGCCGGTTGGTTCGGACGTCCTCAGCCCCGGCTGGAGCTCCTACGAATGGCGGCTGCGCTACCGCAGCTACGACGTCACCTCCCTGCTGGCGCCAACCAGCGTGCTGGGGGTGGAACTGGGCAACGGCTGGTACCGCGGACGGCTGGCCTGGCACGGGATGTCCAACCTGTACGGCAGTGAGCTGGGGTTCCTCGGCCAGCTGGACATCGAGTTCGACGACGGACACGTCCAGTCGGTCGCCTCTGACACCTCCTGGCAGGCAGGCCCCTCCGCCACCACCTTCAACGACCTCTACGACGGCCAGACCATCGACGCCCGCCGCCTGCAAAAGGGCTGGGCGGAGCCCGGCTTTGTACCCGGCGCCGACTGGACGGGCGTGCGTGGGCTGGGGTTCGACGGCGGCCGGCTGGCTGAGCCGGTGGGCCCGCCCGTGGTGCGTGCCGGCGTCGTGCATCCCGTGGAAATCCGCACCTCACCCACCGGCCGGACGCTGGTGGACTTCGGCCAGAACCTGGTGGGCTGGCTCCGCTTCACGGTGCGGGGTGAGGCCGGGCAGGCCATCACCGTGCGGCACGCCGAGGTCCTGGAAGACGGCGAACTGGGCGTCCGGCCCCTGCGGTCGGCCAAGGCCACGGACACGTTCATCCTCTCGGGCGGGGAAGACGTCTTTGAACCAACCAAGACCTTCCATGGCTTCCGCTACGCCGAAATCACCGGCTGGCCGGGCACCCTCACCGAGGGAGACCTTGAGGCCGTAGTGGTCCACTCCGACCTGGAGCGAACCGGCACCTTTGAGTGCTCCAACGAACTCGTCAACCAACTGCACCGCAACATCGTCTGGGGGCTGCGCGGCAACTTCCTGGACCTGCCCACCGACTGCCCGCAGCGCGACGAGCGGCTGGGCTGGACCGGCGACATCGCGGTCTTCGCCCCCACTGCTGCCTACCTGTACGACGTCAAAGGGTTCCTGCAGGACTGGCTGCTGGACCTGGCCGCCGAGCAGAAGGCGGCGAACGGTCTGGTGCCCATCACCGTGCCCGATGCCCTGAAATACTGCCCGCAGCCGCCCGAATTCCCAGCTCCGGAATCGTCCGCCCTGTGGAGTGAAGCCGCCGTGTGGGTGCCATGGGCACTCTGGGAGGCCTACGGGGACCTCAGCGTGCTGCGGAACCAGTACGAGTCGATGGCCTCGCACACCCGCCGGGTGGAGGGGCTGCTCTCGCCCACGGGCCTGTGGGACTCCGGCTTCCAGTTCGGCGACTGGCTGGACCCCGACGCCGCGCCGGACCAGCCATGGGCGGCCAAGGCGGACACCGGCGTGGTGGCCACCGCCTGCATGTACCGCACCGCGCGCCTAACCGCCCAGGCTGCCGGGCTGTTGGGCAGGCACGACGACGAGGCCCACTTTGAGGCGCTCGCCGCCCGGGTGCGTACCGCCTTCGCCGAGAACTACGTCGCTGCCGACGGCACCATCCGCAGCGACTGCACCACGGTCTACGCGCTGGCTATCGCCTTCGACATCCTGGCCACCCCGGAGCTGCGGGAGTTCGCCGGGACCCGCCTGGCGGAACTGGTCAGGGACAACGGCTACCGCGTGTCCACCGGATTCGCGGGCACCCCGTTCATCACGCACGCGCTGACGGACACCGGTCATGTGGATGAGGCCTACCGGCTGCTGCTGGAGGAGGGCTGCCCCTCCTGGCTGTACCCGGTGACGATGGGAGCCACCACGGTCTGGGAGCGCTGGGATTCCATGTTGCCGGACGGCACCATCAACCCCGGACAGATGACCAGCTTCAACCACTACGCCCTGGGCGCGGTTGCCGACTGGATGCACAAGGCCATCGGCGGCATCCGCCCGCTGGAACCCGGCTACGCGCGGGTCCTCATCGCCCCGCAGCCGGGCCAAGGAATCGACTGGGCCAGGACCTACCTGAAGACTCCGCACGGTGAGGTCCGGGTTGAATGGACGCTCGACGGCGGTGCGTTCCGCCTCGAGGCGGCCGTCCCCGACGGGGTGGCGGCCGACGTCGTCCTTCCGGACGGTGTGCGGCGCACCGTTGAGGGCGGCACGCACTCTTTCGAAGGGCGCGTTGCCCCCATGCCCGATTACGAGGCAAGCCGCTGATGGGCAGACAGGAGACGGTTCAGCTCCTGCGCCTCGATGAAATCCGGATGCGGGACCCTTTCATCCTGGAACCGGTTCCGGGGGAGTTTGTCCTGTTCGGAACCAGCGACAGGAACGTGTGGAGTGGCCCCGCCACCGGCTTTGACTGCTATACCAGCAATGACCTTGAACACTGGGAAGGCCCCTTTGCGGCCTTCCGGCCGCCAGCGGATTTTTGGGCGGACGCGCAGTTCTGGGCTCCGGAGGTGTACGCCCTTGACGGACGGTTCTTCATGTTCGGCACCTTTGCGACGTCAACGGGCAACCGCCCCCGGGGCGTCGCGGTTCTTGCCTCGGATCTGGCCACGGGCCCGTACCAGGCCTGGAGTGACGGAGCCGTGACGCCGGCGGCCGAACCGTGCCTCGACGGGACGCTGTATATCGACGAGGATTCCACCCGCTGGCTCGTCTACAGCCGGGGGACGGAGGGAACCGCTGATGCACCAGGGATCACTGACGGCGAGATGCGTGCCGTCCGCCTGGCGCCGGACCTGCGCACGGCACTCGGTGAGCCTGCTCTCCTGTTCAAGGCATCCGCGGCGGCCTGGACCCGGCCGCTGCGGTTCCCGGAGGGGGTGGAACCCCCAAAGGACCTGAACCTTGCCGCAGATCCCCTGTTCACCGATGGACCGTTTGTTGTCCGTTCGCCGGAAGGGTCTTTGCTGATGCTGTGGTCAAGCCACGGCGAGGCCGGGTATGCAATGGGCATCGCCGAGTCGAAAAGCGGAACCATCAAGGGGCCCTGGATCCAGCAGGCGGACCCTGTGTGGTCCAGCAATGGCGGGCATGGAATGGTCCTCCGCACATCCGGCGGGCGTGACTATCTGGTCTTTCACGGGCCGAACGACACACCCAACGAAAGGGTCAGGATCACTGGCGTGGAAATCGACGGGAACAGCATCCGCGTCCTTCGATGAGGTGCAGCGGAGGCGCTGATCTGCAACGATGTGGCAAAAGATCATTCCCAGGGAGGACTCATGCCGTACACCGTGGATTTCAAGAACGTGTCCACCGCCGGTCTGGAATCGTCACCGGTAGCGGAGGCGTTGGCCGGGCTCCGCGCCAACGAGGCCCGCTACTACAAGAATAAATACGACCACGACTTCACGGTGGTCCCTGCCGGGGAAGCGCCGGAAGTGCTGGACTATGTGAACAACATCCTGTCCGCCGAGCGCAACCTGGTGATTGCCTCCAAACCCCTTGAGGTGTCCTCCTTCGAAGTGGACGGGCTGCGAATGGCCTACGTGTTCTACGAGTCAGGGCTGTCCATCAACGTCATGTACGGCATTGAGGAAGGGGGCAAGCGGGCGGTCGGATTCAAGCTCTCGGACGGCATGGACGTTCCGGAAGAGCTGGCGTCCAGCTTCAAGTTCGCCCGCCAAAAGTCGAAGCTGGCGGGCACCATCCGCGGCTCGTACTTCGTGATCAAGGGCCATTACTAGGCGGGAGCGCCGAAGAACGCGTTCCAACCATTGAAACCGGCCCCGCTGCAGGTGCCGCCGGAGGGCAGGATGGCTGGATGCACGCCAACCCCATCCTTGCCGGCTTCAACCCTGACCCGAGCATCGTCCGCGCGCCGGACGGCTGTTACCTGGTCACATCGTCCTTCGAATACCTGCCGGGCCTGCCGGTCCATCACAGCCCGGATCTGGAAAGCTGGCAGCTGGTGGGCCATGTGGCCACGCGGGAGGAGCAAGTCCGGATTGCCCGTGTCCCCACGCCCGGCGGCGTCTGGGCGCCGACCCTCCGCTACCGGGACGGCGTGTTCTACCTGATCGTCTCCGTGTTCCTCGGTGGGCGCGGTTGCGTTGTTTTCACGGCCGCCGATCCCGCCGGGCCATGGAGCGACGGGACGGTCATCGGGGCGGTGGACGGCATCGACCCGGACCTCGCCTGGGACGACGACGGAACTGCGTACGTGACCTTTGCCCGCCACCCGGACGCGATCCAGCAGGTGCGGGTGGACCTCGCAACCGGAGAAGCGCTCGAGAAGCCGCGGCCGCTGTGGTCCGGCAGCGGGCTGTATTCGCCCGAAGGCCCGCACCTTTACCGGCGCGGTGACTGGTGGTACTTGCTGGCGGCCGAGGGCGGCACGGACAGAGGCCACGCTGTGACCGTGGCACGGTCGCGGCGGCCGGACGGGCCGTTCGAATCCGCTCCGCACAATCCCCTCCTTACCGCCGCGGGAACCGGTTCGCCCGTCCAGAACACCGGGCACGCAGACCTCGTTGAGCTTTCCGACGGCGGAACAGCCATGGTCCTGCTGGGAGTCCGTCCGGTGGGGCTGGCGAAGTCGTTCTCACCGCTGGGCCGTGAGACGTTCCTGGCCGCCGTGGACTGGATCGACGGCTGGCCGCACGCCCGGATGCCCCAGCTCGGTGCGACGCCGCCGGAACAGCTTGAGTACGACTTCAGCAACGGTGCCGGGCTGGACGATCCGCGATGGATCGGTGTCCGCCGGACGCCCGCTGACTTCTCGGCGCCCACCTCCAAAGGGCTTTTGCTTAGGGGCGAAGGCAACACCATGGGAGCGCCCAGGCCTTGTTTCGTCGCCCAACGCCAGCGCCACCTCGGGATGGAATTCAGGGCTTTGCTGGACATCGGCTCCGGTACGGGCGGCATCGCCGTGCGGAACGCCGAGGACAACTGGTTCGGCATCGAGGCCCGCCAGGACGGCGACGCCGTCAGGATCACGGCGCGTGCCGTCGTCGCGGGCTTTGACCGCACCTGGGAAGCAACTGTTCCGCCCGGTGACGTTGAGCTGGCAGTCGTGGCCAGCCCGCCGCCGTCGGACTTCCGCGCCGGCGCCGTGGGCGGCGACAGGATCCGCCTGCTGGTCCGCGGCGCACGGCCGGGCGGCAGCGCTGAAGGGGAGCTGCTCACGGAACTGGACGGACGGCACTGGGCCTTTGAAACTGCCAAGGCCTTCACCGGCAGGGCTTTTGGCGTCTTCGCGGTGGACGGCGAGGTCCTGGTCCGCCGCCTGTCCTACCGCGGCGGGGACTGACCGCTAAGCCGCCACGGCACCGGGAAGTTGTACGGGCGGCGCGTCAGGGACCGATGTGCCCGGTGTGCCCTCCAGGGGATACCGTGGCGCGGCTCCTGCGGGAATCAGCCGCAGCGTTTGACACGCGGTCGGCGCCCGTACCGGCCCACTGCCCGTGCCGTTGACCGCGTGCATGGGCGTGAGTACTGTGGGCGCACTATCCGTCCGCCACATCGGCCGGCCGCCGATGCCTGGGGCGGGTACGGTCCGGGCGCGCCGGCAAAAGGAGGAAGATGTCGTTCTTCCAGCTTTCGCTGATCGCCGCCGTCGCGCTCCTCGGACCTTTGCTGGCATTCCCCCGGACATGGCACCTTCCCACGGTGCTCGGGCAACTGCTGGCCGGCATCGCCATCGGACGCACCGGCCTGGGGCTGGTGGATTCCTCAGATCCGACGTTCACGTTCGTTGCCGACGTGGGGTTCGCCCTCATCATGTTCGTCGCCGGAACGCATGTGCCAGTGCGGGACCGTGCCCTCCGCCCCGCACTGGCCGGCGGCGCGCTGAGCGCCGCCATCGCCGCACTGCTCGCGGCCGCCGTCGGAACCGTCACAGCGTTCGCCTTTGGGACCGGCCATGCTCCGCTCTACATCGTCCTGCTCGCATCGTCCTCAGCGGCCCTGGTCCTGCCAATTATCGATTCCCTGCGGTTGACGGGCCCCAAGGTCCTCACGATGACGGCGCAGGTGGCCGTGGCGGACATCGCCTGCATCGTGGCGCTTCCGCTCGCCGTCGACCCGCCTAATGCTCCCAGGGCAGCAATCGGGGCGGCCGGCGTCGCTGCGTGTTCCGTGGTGTTGTTCTTCGTGCTTCGCTGGCTGGAGGATAGTGGCACCCGCAAACGCGTCCACGACGTGTCCGAGGACCGGAAGTTTGCCCTGGAACTGCGGATCCAGCTTGCCTTGCTTTTCGCGCTCTCCGGCCTTGCCGTGGCAGGTCACGTATCCGTCATGCTCGCCGGATTCTCCTTCGGATTGGTTGTGGCGGCGGTGGGTGAACCGAGGCGGCTGGCACACCAGCTTTTCGCCGTGAGCGACGGCTTCCTGGGGCCCGTGTTCTTCGTCTGGCTGGGCGCATCACTTGACCTGAGCGCCCTCGCCGGCAGTCCCTCGATGGTTCTCCTCGGATTCTGCCTGGGACTGGGTGCCCTGCTGGTCCACGGAAGCCTGCGCCTGCTCGGCCACCCGCTGCCGCTCGCGATGCTCTCGGCATCCCAGCTGGGCGTGCCGGTTGCCGCTGCCACCATCGGCTCCCAACTGGATCTCCTGGTGCCCGGAGAAGCCTCGGCGATGATCCTCGGCGCACTCATCACCATCGGGGCCAGCGCGGCAGCAGGCTCACGCGCGGCCCACACCTTTGCACGGAACACCCCGGCCTCGGCCGCGTAGGGCCGCTACCCCTGCGAGTGCGTCCGGGTGCCGGCGCTGACGGCAGCCTGGTGCCCCAGGTTCCTGGAGACGGCGCGGGCGGCCGCGCGGACAGCGGGGGCCAGTACGTTCGGGGGAGTGGACCCGTCCGGGACCACGATGGACAGTGACGCCACCACGGAGCCCTGGGCGTCGAAGATGGGGGACGCCACGGAGACCGTCCGGGACGGGACGGTACGGCGGATCATCGCAATCCCGGTGCGCCGCACATCCGAAAGGGTCCTGCGCAGCTGGCCCTCCGGCATCTCCGGCACTCCGGGCTCGTTTTCCGGCGGCCGCTTCAGGATGGTCTCCTGGAACTGCTGGTCCGCGCCCGCCAGCAGCACCAGCCCGATCGCCGTGGACCGCAGGGGCGCCCGGCCACCCACGCGGTACGCCACCTCCGTGGCATCCTTCGCGGACAGCCGCTCGATCAGCACCGCCTGCTCGTTGTCCCGCACCGCCAGCAGCACGTGGTGCCGGGTGACTTCGAACAGATCCTCCAGGTAGGGAAGGGCAATTTCCCGCACCCCGTGCCCGCGGGGCGACAGCGACGCCACTTCCCACAGCCGGACCCCCACGACATACCGGCCGTCGTCGAGTCTTTCAAGCGCACCCCATGCCACCAACCGGGCGATCAGCCGCAGTGCGGTGGGCGCGGGCATGTCCGCATACCGGGCGAGTTCCGAGAGCGTCAGTGCCCGCCGCCGGTCGGAGAAGACGGCGAGCAAGCTCAGCGCGCGGTCGATGACGGGTTCGCCCTGTTTGGGCCGCTTTCCGCGGGCAGGCGGGGTGTCCGGGTCCGGAATGACAGTCATGGCGGTGGTTCCTAGCGCTGATGCATTGGTGAGCTGCCCCACAATACTATTTCGACCAATGAAAATGCTGTGTGGGGGACAGGAGCGCGCCAACCAAGCTGGAACTCCCAGCACCCGCACCCCAGGAGCCCTGCCGCATGACCGCCCCCACCCGGCTTCGGGCCGAGCACCTGTTGGAAGCGATGGGCCTGACCATCCGGGAGCCCAGGCTCAGCTGGACGCCCCCCGGCGGAACCACAAGCCAGGCGGCATACCGCATCACCGCAAGCAACGGCTGGGACACGGGGAAGGTCGAGTCGGCCGCCTGCAGCGGCATCCCGTACGGCGGGCCGGCGCTGCGCTCGCGGGACCGGTTCGAGTGGCGCGTCCGCACCTGGGACAGGGACGAAAAAGGCACCGAAACACCAAGCGGCTGGTCCAGCCCCATGCCGGTGGAGCTGGGGCTGATGCATGCCGAGGACTGGACGGCGCAGTGGATCGGGCCAGACGAGCCCCAAGTTCCGGCGCCAGGAGACCGGCCCGGCTACGCCCTCACCAAAACCTTCTTCCTGCCGGCGGCCCCGCAGAAGGCCCGCGCCTACGCCACCGCGCACGGCATCTATGAGCTCTTCATCAACGGCCACCGCGTGGGCGACCAGCAACTCACCCCAGGCTCCACCAGCTACAACACCACGCTCCAGGTCCAGGCCCACGACGTCACCGCCCTGATCCGTGAAGGCAGCAACACCGTGCGCGCCGTCCTCACCGACGGCTGGTACCGCGGCACGTTCGGATACACGCGCGACGCCGACATGTACGGAACGCACACGGCCTTCCTGGCGCAGCTCGAACTGGAGTCACGGGCCGGCAGGCAGGTCATCGGCACCGACAGCTCGTGGCTGGTGTCCGCCACGGAGATCCTCAGCGCCGACCTTATGGCGGGCCAGGGCGTGGATTTCAGGAAGGCCGACGGCGGCAGCGCACCTAAGGCGGGCAACGGCGCCCCGGTTGCCCGCGCACCCCGGCCGTGTTCCGCCGTCGTCCGTCCCGGCAGTTTCACCGCACTGGCCGGACCCCTTGCGCCGCCCACCCGGGTGGCGCAGGAACTTGTTCCGGCGTCCACCACGCGGCTGGCCAACGGCAGCCAGGTGGTGGACTTCGGCCAGAACATCCACGGCTGGGTCCGGCTCACCAGGCTCGGCGCACCGGGCGAAACCGTCACCCTGGAATACGGCGAAGCGCTCGGAGCGGACGGCGACGTCAACCGGGACCATCTACGCCCCCTCAACTTCCGGGCGCCGGGAGCCTTCCGGGACGCAGGCCAGGTGGACACCGTCACCGCCTCGGGTGCCCCCGGGGAAGTCTTCGAACCCCGGCACACCACCCACGGCTTCCGGTACGTCTCGGTCCAGGGCCTCGCCGCGGGCCTCCAGCCGGGAGACATCACCGGCTGCCTGGTGCGGACGGACCTGGAACGTACTGGCACCTTCAGCTGCAGCGATGCGCGCCTGAACACACTGCATGACATCGTGGAATGGAGCTTCCTGGGCAACTCCTGCGAGGTCCCCACCGACTGCCCTCAGCGCGAGAAAGCCGGCTGGACCGGGGACTGGCAGCTGTTTGTCCCCACTGCCGCCTACCTTTTCGACGTCACAGGCTTCTCCCGCAAGTGGCTGCGCGACGTCCGTGCAGACCAATGGGACAACGGCGTCATCACCAACATCTCGCCGTCCCCCGGGCCCGCGGCCACCTCGGCGGAGTTCATGGGCTTCACCAACGGGTCCGCCGGCTGGGGCGATGCGGTGGTGATGGTGCCCTGGGAGGTCTACCTGGCGTCAGGGGACGCCAGGATCCTCGCCGAAAACTGGGAGGCCATGCAGCGGTGGCTACACTTTGTGCAGGCTACCGCCGAAACGGAGCGGCACGCCGCGGGCGCCGCCGCAAGCGCAGCGCCCGCGCCGCACGAGCGGTACCTGTGGGACACCGGCTTCCACTTTGGTGAATGGATGGAACCGGACGGCCCCGAACCTGACCTGTTCGCCGCCCGCAGCGCCGACCACGGGATCGTGGCCACGGCCTACTACCGGCACACCACGGACGTGATGGCACGAATCGCTGCTGTCCTGGGCCTGGATACAGAGGCCGCCGAGCTCGCGGAACTTTCACACCTGATCCGGGACGCGTGGGAGACGGAATACCTTGATTTTTCCGGCAGCGTAATCCAAGCCACGCAGGCCAACTGCGTCCGCGCCCTGGCCTTCGACCTTGTCAGCCCCGAACACCGCCCCACGGTCACCTCGCAGCTGGCCGCCCTGATCCGGAACGCCGGCACCCACCTGGGCACCGGCTTCCTGGCCACGCCCTACCTGCTCCCGGTCCTGGCGGACAACGGACAACTGGACCTGGCCTATGAACTCCTGATGCAGGACTCGGAACCGTCCTGGCTGACCATGGTGGACCGCGGCGCCACCACCGTGTGGGAGTTGTGGAACGGCATCGATGCCAACGGCACGCCGCACCAGTCGCTCAACCACTACAGCAAGGGTGCCGTGGTCTCCTTCCTGCACCGCTACACCGCCGGCCTGCGGCAGGCGCCCGGAAGCGCAGGCTGGGAGCACATCATCATTGAGCCCCGCCCCGGCGCCGGCCTGGCATCCGCCTCCACCTCACACATGGGGCCACGGGGCCTGATCCAGGTGGCCTGGACTGCGGCGGAAGGAGCAATGGACGGCGGCGTGCTGACGCTCACAGCCACGATTCCCTCCGGCACCACCGCGGAGGTGCGGCTCCCCGGCGCGCCGGCCGCCGTCGTCGGGCCGGGACACCACACTTTCCCTGCCGCCACCGGCCCGGGCACTGCACAACCTGCGCTGATGAGGAGCACACTATGACAGTGGATGACGCTACCGGGGTACTCGACCTGTCCCCTTCCGACATGTCGCGTTCTGACATATCCCGTCCCGACACCTCCCGTCCCGGAGGCAGGAAGGTTCCGCCGTTCCCTGTCTTCGATGCCCCGGGCACGGCGGAGCAGGTCTCGGACGTATCCTCCGTGCACCGTGAAGTCACCTACGCCCGGGCCATCGGATTCCGGCCGCTGAAGATGGACATCTGGCTGCCCCGCAAGGCCTTTGGGACCACGCCGATGGTCCTCTGGGTGCACGGCGGAGCGTTCCAGCTGGGCGACCGCCGCGAACTGCCGCCCACCTTCGCCCCCGATTCCGTGTTCCGGCTGCTCAACGAGGCAGGCATCGCCTGCGCCACGGCAGACTACCGGCACTCGCTGGAGGCGCCGTTCCCGGCACAGCTCCACGACCTCAAAGCCGCGGTCCGCTACCTCCGGGAGTTCGCCGGGGACCTCAGCATCGACCCGGACAGGTTTGGCGCCTGGGGCGAATCAGCAGGCGGCCACCTGGTAGCGCTCCTGGGACTCACCGGCAAGCGCGAAGACCTGGAGGGCGGTCTCGGTGCGCAGGGGCACCCAAGCAGCGTCAGCGCCGTCGTCGACTTCTACGGCGTGTCTTCGCTGGTGGACATCCCGCCAATAGTCACCCCGGACGGGCTCTTTCCCCCTTCCTTGACTGCCGCTGTCCCGCCGGGAATGTCGCTGCAGCCCGAGCAGATGCTGGTGGGCGGGTCGGACGACCCGAAACTGCTGGCCGCGGCCAGCCCCGTCAGCTACGTATCGGCGGATGCCGCCCCGTTCCTCCTGGTCCACGGCGATTCGGATGGACTGGTCCCGCACTCGCAGACCCAGCTTCTGGCCGCCGCGCTCGCCGGCGCCGGCGTGGAACATGACGTCATGACCATCACGGGCGGCGACCACTGCTTCTTCGGCGCCGAGGACCAGTTGGATACCATCCTGGCCACAGCCGTTGACTACTTCTCACGGAAGTTGGGAACACCATGAAACCCCGCACAAAACCAGACGTGGCTTCCCCCGACGCCACCCCGGCCGGCCCACAGGGGGAGGCCGCCGCCGGATTCGCTGAGTACCTGGCCAGCCCGGAAGGACCGCAGTTCCTAAACCCGGACGCCCTGCGCTCACCCGGGCCGGACGTCCCCATCCGCGACGTGACGGCCGACGGCCGGCACGGGCCGGTGGCCATCCGGATCTACGGGGAACCGGCCGGCGCGGACAGCCCCGCCCTCCTGTGGCTGCACGGCGGCGGATTCGTCAGCGGCAGCGTGGATAGCCCGGAGTCGGATTACCTGGCGCGGGTGCTCGCGAACCAGGGCACGCCGGTGCTGTCCGTGGACTACCGGCTGGCCCGCGACGGCGTGTCCTTCCCCATCCCGCACGACGACGCCCTGGCCGGCTGGTTTTGGGCCCGGAAGAACGCCGAATCCCTGGGGCTGGATCCGGACCTGCTCTGCCTGGGCGGTGCCGGTGCCGGTGGCAACCTGGCGGTGGGCGCCGCGCTCTACCTGATTGACGCCGGAAAGCCGCTGCCCGCCAAGCTCCTGCTGGCCTACCCCTTCCTGCACGCGGAACTCCCGCCGCCGGCCGGGGGACTGGATCAGCGGGTCATGGCCGGGCTGCCCCGGCACCTGCGGTTCACCGTAGAGGACTGCATCCGGACGGCCGAGAACTACGTGGGCGGCCCCGTCAGCATGGCATCGTCCTATGCGATGCCCGGCTACGCGGACCCTGCCGGACTGCCGCCCACGGCCCTGCTCGCCTGCGAGTACGACGACGCCCGCGGCTCCACCGAGCTGTTTGCTGCTGAGCTGGAACGCGCAGGGGTTCCGGTGTCCTGCTTCCTCGCCCAGGGCGCGGTCCACGGCCACCTCAACCACACCGCCGGCCTGCCGGAAGGGCAGGCGGCCCTGGATTTCCTGGCGGGTGAGCTGCTGGCAGTCCGGCGGGCGTAACCCTTCCGGCGTCCGCTGGTGCTGCCGGCACCTGGCTTACCCGGGGTTGGCCGCGCCGTCGTTGACGGAAGCATGGCTGCTGGACCAGATGTCACCCATCTCCTCGGTGGACTGCTCCACAATCCGGCTCATGGCGGCATGCGCGGCGGCTGCCTGGCCCCGCTGGATGGCGCTGGCCACATCCACGTGCATCTGCAGTGCCTCATGGTCCGGAAGATGGGGCATCAGGCCGTGCTGGGTCCGCCCCGCCAGCACTTCCGCCACGAGTTTATGCAGCTGCGAAAACATCAGGTTGCCGGAGGCGTTGAGGACAGCGGCATGGAATTCGATGTCCAGGCGCAGGAAATCTTCCTGGTCTCCCCGCTGCCCGGCGGCCCAAAGCCGGGCTGCCATGGAAACAAGGTCGCTGGCCTGGTCGAGTGAAGCGCGCTCGGCCGCGAGCCGGGCGGCCTGCGGCTCAATGGCGCCGCGCAGTTCATTCAGGGACCGCAACTGCTCCAGCCGCTTGGCCGAGGCCAGCCGCCACCGGATCACCTGGGGGTCATAGAGGTTCCAGCTGGCTTCCGGCTGAACCACCGTTCCCAGTCGGCGGCGCGATTCCAGCATGCCCATCGACGACAGGACACGGGTGGCCTCCCGGATCACGGAGCGGGACACCTTGTGCTGCGCCTCCAGCTCATCCAAGCGCAGGATCGAATTCGGGGCCAGCGTTCCCTCGGCAATGGCGAGCCCCAGGTTCTCGACCAGCGATGAATGCAGGTCCGGGGACAACGCCGCCTTTGGGATGGTCATGAATAAATCATATGGGGGCATGGCAAGGTCTTGTATATGTCTGCCTTATTTGTTTATGCTCGCTGAACACAACAGACGTAACGAGGCGTCTGTCACCCGCCCGCGAAGCTGCGGGCCTGAAGGCAAAGGAAGTCGTAATGAAGCGGCATTCAATTGTGAAGTACGCGGCAATTGCCGCAGCGATGTCGCTGGGGCTGACCGCCTGCAGCGGCGGCGGAGGCGGCAGCGACCAGGCCAAGCAGTCCGGCACCGTCCGTGTCACCCTGGCCAACCACGTGTGGACCGAGGGCATCAAGGCCGCGATTCCGGAATTCGAGAAGTCCAGCGGGCTCAAGGTGGAGCTGACCCAGCTCGGCGAGGACCAGCTCTCTGACCAGTACAACGTCAAGCTCAACGCAGGCAGCGACGAGATCGACGTGATGATGTACCGCCCGCTGCAGGAAGGCAAGGCTTTTGCCAAGAACGCTTACCTTGCGGACCTGACCAAGAACGTCTCATCGGACTCGGGCTGGGACTGGAAGGATTACCAGGAGGGCCCGGTCAAGGCCACCACCGTTGACGGCAAGGTGGTTGGTGTTCCGATCATCACCGAGCGCGAAGTCCTGTACTACCGCAAGGACCTGCTGCAGGCCGCAGGCCTCCAGGTCCCCAAGACCATGGAGGAACTGGAAGCGGCGGCCAAGGCCATCAAGGCGTCCTCCCCTGACACCGCAGGCTTCGTGGCCCGCACCGGCAAGTCCGCCGCGGTGACCCAGTTCTCCAGCTTCCTGTACAGCTTTGGCGGCGACTTCATGGACTCCAGCGGCAAGGCCTCCGTCAACACCGACGCCGCCAAGAAGGCCTACGCCTACTACGGCGGCCTGATCCGCAACTACGGTCCCGCCAACGTCAGCACGGACATGAGCTGGCCGGAGGCGATGGCCATCTTCACCCAGGGCGGTGCCGCCTTCTACACGGAGGCAGATTCGCTCTACAAGAACGCCACCGACCCCGCCAAGTCCAAGGTTGCGGACAAGGTTGGATTCGCTGCGCTGCCTGCAGGTCCCGCCGGTTCCAAGCCGTACAACATCCCCTCTTGGGCGCTGGGCGTGAACCAGAACTCCAGCAACCAGGACAACGCCTGGAAGTTCATCCAGTGGGCAACCAGCAAGGAACGCACCCTGGCAGCCCAGAAGGCCGGCGTCCCGGGCCCGCGCACCTCCGTCTGGTCCAACCCTGACGGAACCTCCACCTACCCGAAGGACCTCGCCGACGCGATCTCCGCCAGCGCCAAGAACGGTGTGGGCCACGACCGGCCCGAGGTTGTCACCGTAGGCAAGGCACGCGAAATCGTGGGTGCCCCGATTGTCGCCACCATCACCGGCGGGGACGCCGCCGCAGCGGCAAACGACGCCCAGACTGCTTTCCAGACCTTCCTGGACAGCGAAAAGAAGTAGGACACCGGGCGCCTATCGCGCACCAACATCCCGCCGGGACGGCCCATGGCCGTCCCGGCGCGGCCCACTTCACCCCCAAACTCCTTAGGTGAACCATGTCTGTATTGAACCCTCCCCGCAGCGCCCGCACCCGCCGGCCCGGTGGCCCCGCCGGTGCCGGGGGGAACTTTTCCGCCTGGGCCAACCGGCACCGAAAGTGGCTCTTCGCGGCACCGGCAATGATCTTCGTCGGCGTCCTGATCATCTTTCCGCTGGCCTGGACCGTGTACCTCAGCCTCACCGACTCCCAGGGATCCGTGCGGGCCGCAACGGAGTTCATCGGGCTGCAGAACTACATCACGGTCCTCAGCGATACCGAGCGTTTCTGGCCCGCCGTGGGCCGCACCCTTTCCTTCACCGGCGTCGCACTGGCCTTCGAAGTGGTGCTGGGCATGGGCGTGGCGCTGCTTCTGTGGCGGCCCTTCCGGGGTGAAAAGTGGGTCCGGGTGGCCATCCTGCTGCCGCTCGTGGCCACGCCCGTGGCGGTCGGCATGATGTGGCGGCTGATCTTCGATCCCAACATCGGCTTCGTCAACCAGCTCCTGGGCATGGTGGGCATTCCGCCCCAGCCGTGGCTGTCCGGCCAGGACACCGCCCTGGGCACCACCATCTTCATGGACGTGTGGCAGTGGACCCCCATGGTGGTCCTGATCCTGCTGGCCGGGCTGACCTCGCTGTCCGACGAACCGGACGAGGCCGCCCGCGTGGACGGCGCCAACGCCTTCCAGCGGTTCTTCTACATCACGCTGCCCCTCATGATGCCCACCGTGATCGTGGCCATCCTGCTGCGCGGCATCGATGCACTGAAGACCTTCGACATCCTTTACGCCACCAAGGGCAAGGGCGGCGGCTCGTTCCACGAAGTGGAGACGCTGAACGTCTACGCCTACGGACTCAGCTTCGACTACAACCAGTACGGGCTTTCCTCGGCGGTGCTGATCCTGTTCTTCATGATCATCATCGGCTCCATGTGGCTGCTCACCATGCGCAAGAAAGCGGTAAGCAAATGACCGTCATGACAGATTCCGCCGCCACCGCCGCGGACCGCCGGCCCCCGCGCCGCCGCAAGCCCCTGGCCACGCGCGCCTACAAGGTGTTCCGGGTCGTCGCCCTCATCCTCGTGGTGCTGTTCCTGCTTGCGCCGCTCTTCTGGATGCTGCTGGCATCGCTGAAGACCAACGTGGACATCTACGACACCGGCAAGGCGTTCCTGTTCTCGCCCACCATAGAGAACTACGCCAACGTGCTGCAGCGCAACAACTACTTCGTGTTCATCTTCAACAGCTTCTGGGTTGCCTTCGTCTCCACCGCGCTGTCAATCGTCCTCGGTGTCCCGGCTGCCTACGCCATGAGCCGGTTCACCATGCACCGCTCGGCGCTGGTGGTCCTGATGGCCCGGGTCATTCCCGGCGTCTCGCTCCTGGTGCCTTGGTACTACGTCTTCTCCAACCTGCGCATGGTGGGGAAGTTCGAGGTGCTGATCCTCAGCCACATGTTCGTGGCCCTCCCGCTGATCGTGTACATCATGATGAGCTACTTCGACTCGCTGCCCCTGGAGCTGGAGGAATCAGCCGAAGTGGACGGGCTTACGCCGATCGGTGCGTTCCGGCTGATCACGCTTCCGCTGGCGGTGTCCGGGATCGCCACAGCCGGCATCCTGTCCTTTATCTTCTCCTGGAACAACTTCATGTTCGCGCTGGTGCTCTCCGGCTCCAAGACCAAGACCCTGCCGGTGGCGATCTTCGACTTCGTCTCCTACGCCAGCATCGACTGGGGCGGGCTGATGGCCGCGGCGACTGTTGTCACCATCCCCATCATGATCATTGCGCTCTTCACGCAGAAGTACATCGTCTCCGGCCTGACCGCCGGCGCCACCAAGGGTTAGGACCGCGGCGTGACCGTTATCAGCCGGATCGAAACATTCCTTGTTCCACCCCGCTGGCTCTTTGTCCGGGTCGAGACCGAAAGCGGCATCGTGGGGTGGGGCGAGGCCACCTGCGAGGGACGCAGCGAGACGGTGCGCGCCGCCGTCGGGCAACTCTCGGAGCTGCTCATCGGACGGGACGCCCTCCGGATCGAAGACCACTGGCAGGTGATGACCAAGGGGTCCTTCTACCGGGGCGGACCCATCCTTGCCAGTGCCGTCTCCGGCCTGGACCAGGCGCTGTGGGACATCGCGGGCAAGCACTTCAACACTCCGGTGCACCAGCTGCTGGGCGGCCACGTCCGCGACCGCATCCGGATGTACGGCTGGGTGGGCGGCGACGAGCCGAACGAGGTGGCGGACCAGATCAGCGCCCAGCTGGACGTGGGCCTCACTGCCGTCAAAATGAACGCCAGCGGACGGATGAGCCCGGTGGCGTCGGTGGCAGAGATCGACGGCGTCATCCGCCGTGTTGCCGCGGCCCGGCAGGTCCTGGGCGACCACCGGGACGTCGCCGTCGACTTCCACGGCCGGTTCAGCCTGGCCAACGCCAGGCGGGTGGCCCCCTTGCTGGAACCCTTCCGGCCCTTCTTCCTCGAAGAGCCCGTGGTGCCGGAAAACACCCACCTGCTCCGGGAATTCACCGCGTCCACCACCACCCCGGTGTCCACTGGGGAGCGGCTGTACAGCCGGCAGGAGTTCCTGCCGGCGCTGCAGGCGGGCATCGCGGTGGCCCAGCCGGACCTCTCCCATGCCGGCGGCATCACCGAGGTCCGGAAGATCGCGGCCCTGGCCGAGGTCTACGAAGTCCAGCTGGCACCGCACTGCCCGCTGGGACCGCTGGCGCTGGCCGCCTGCCTCCAGGTGGGCTTCGCCACGCCCAACTTCCTCATCCAGGAACAAAGCATCGGCATCCACTACAACCAGGGCGCCGAAGTCCTGGACTACGTGGTGGACAAGACGCCGTTCAAGTTCGTAAACGGCCACATCGAGCGTCTCACCGGGCCCGGACTGGGCGTCGAAATCGACGAGGCCGTGGTGCGGGCAGCGGACAAGCGCGGCCATGCCTGGCGCGGACCTGTGTGGCGCCACCCCGACGGATCCTTCGCAGAATGGTGAATCCCATGACATCCCAAAATCCAGCCGTCACCTCCGCCGGCCTGCTGGCCGGCATCCGGCAGTCGCGGCTTGTCGGCATTGTCCGCGGGAACGACGGCGGTGCTGCCGCCAAGGCGGCGCTGGCCGCCATGGAGGTAGGCTTCCGGTACGTGGAGATCGCCCTCACCACGCCCAACGCGCTGGAGGCAATCCGCGAGGTCCGCGCGGCTGCGCCGGCCGGCTGCCTGGTGGGCGCCGGCACCGTCCTGAGCGAGGCCGACGTCGAACACGTCACCGCTGCCGGCGGCCAGTTCATCGTCACCCCCTCCCTTGCCCCCTCCATCAGCGAGGCGGCCAGTGCCGGCATCCCGGTCCTGGCCGGCGCGCTGACCCCCAGCGAGGCCTATGAGGCGATGGAACGCGGTGCCACCGCCATCAAGCTTTTCCCGGCATCGATCGGCGGGCCCGGCTACCTGAAGGCAGTCCGCGATCCCTTCCCGGACATCCCCTTCATCGCCGTGGGCGGCGTGGGCCTCGGCGAGGCGGCCGGGTACTGGGAAGCCGGGGCGATCGCCGTCGGCCTGGGCGGTCCGCTGTTCGGCAGCGCAGCCTCCGGCGGCGACCTCACGGAAATGCGGGAACGTGCCCGCAGCTTCCTGGCCCTTGCGGCCGAATTTGCTGCCCGTGCCGGAACCGGGACCCCTTCATGAGCGTTTGCCTGCTGACCTTCGGCGAGTCCATGGTCTCACTCCGCGCCGGCGGCCCCCTGGCGAACGGCGGCACCCTGAACATGCAGGTGGCGGGGGCAGAATCGAACGTTGCCATCGGCGTCGCACGGCTTGGCCACAGCGCTGCCTGGGCCGGGGCAGTGGGCGCGGACCCGCACGGCGAGTTCATCCTGAAGCAACTGCGCGGCGAAGGCGTCCAGCTGCACCACACCGTGCATGCGGACCGGAGCACCGGGGTGATGTTCCTGGAGCAGCGCACCGCCGACCTCAGCCGGGCCTTCTACTACCGCGCCGGATCTGCGGGAGCCACCATCTCCCGCGGCCAGGTTGCTGCGGCCCTGGATGGCGGAACACGGATCCTGCACCTGACCGGCATCACTCCGGCACTCAGCCCGGAAGCGCGGGACGCGGTGGAGTACGCCGCGGAACGGGCAGCGGCTGAAGGCGTGGTGGTCTCCCTGGATGTGAACTACCGGAGCAAGCTTTGGTCCCGGGACCAGGCGGGAGCCGTGCTCGGCCCCCTGGCCCGGCACGCCATCATCGTCATAGCGTCCGACGACGAACTCGACCTGGTTGCCGTCCCGCCGGATGGGAGCGGGGAGGCAACGTCCCCGGCCGATGAGGCCCGTGCGGCCGCGCACCTGTTGGACTTGGGGGTCAGCGAAGTGGTGGTGAAGCGAGGCGCCGCAGGGGCCGCGGTCCATACAGCCGACGGCCTTCTTGAAGCTCCGGCCATCCCGGTGACGTGCGTGGACACCGTGGGGGCCGGGGACGCGTTCACCGCCGGTTACCTTTCCGCCCTGCTCGACGGCGAAGACGTCGCCGGCCGCCTCAAGCGCGGCATCCTCGCCGGCGCCTTCGCCGTCAGCACGCGCGGCGATTGGGAAGGCCTGCCGCGCCGCGATGAACTTGCGCTGCTCGACGCAGCCCGGGGCAGCACCCAGCGCTGAGAAACTGCCCACCCCAACGGGAAATTCCCATCTACCCAAAGCCCCTACCCGAAAGCCAGCTGTGAAAATCATTGCCGCCGACGTCTTTGTTACCAGCCCCACCCGAAACTTCGTGACCCTCCGGATCACCACGGACGACGGCGTGACGGGTATCGGCGACGCCACCCTGAACGGCCGCGAGCTCGCCGTCGCCGCCTACCTCAAGGAACATGTGGCGCAGTTGCTCATTGGCAAGGATGCGCACCGGATTGAGGATACGTGGCAGTTCCTGTACCGGAGTGCGTATTGGCGGCGGGGTCCGGTGACGATGGCGGCGATCGCTGCGGTGGATATGGCGTTGTGGGATATCAAGGGCAAGGTGGCCGGGTTGCCGGTGTACCAGTTGCTGGGTGGTGCGTCGCGGAACGGGTTGCGGGCGTATGGGCATGCTTCGGGTGCGGATATTGAGTCGTTGTTTGATTCGGTGCGGGAGCATCTGGAGTTGGGGTACAAGTCGATCCGGATCCAGACGGCGATCCCGGGGATCAAGGCCGTGTATGGGGTGGCGGCGCAGGCGCAGGCGTCGGGGGAGCGGTATGACTATGAGCCGGCCGGGCGGGGTGCGTTCCCGCAGGAGGAGGACTGGGATACCCGGGCGTATCTGCGGCACCTGCCCACGGTGTTTGAGGCGGTGCGGAACGAGTTTGGGCCGGAGATCCCGTTGCTGCATGACGGGCATCACCGGATGACGCCGATCCAGGCCGCGAAGCTGGGCAAGGCGCTGGAGCCGTATGACCTGTTCTGGCTGGAGGACTGCACGCCGGCGGAGAACCAGGAGGGGCTGCGCCTGGTGCGGCAGCACACCACCACGCCGTTGGCGATCGGGGAGATCTTCAATACGGTGTTTGACTTCCAGACGCTGATCAAGGAGCAGTTGATTGATTATGTGCGGGCGGCGTCCACGCACTTCGGTGGGATCAGTCCGTTGAAGAAGGTGATGGATTTCGCGGCGCAGTACCAGATCAAGTCCGGTTTCCACGGTCCGACCGATATTTCCCCGGTGGGGTTCGCGGCGCAGCTGCACGTGGGGTTGGCGATCCATAACTACGGGATCCAGGAGTACATGCAGCACTCGGCCAAGACCAACGAGGTCTTCGAGCAGTCCATGACGTTCGTGGACGGGTACCTGCACCCGGGCGACAAGCCGGGCATCGGCGTCGAATTCAACGAAGAAGCCGCCGCGGCCTACCCCTACCAGCAGGCCTACCTGCCCTACAACCGCCTCGTCGACGGCACCGTCCACGACTGGTAAGACCGCCACGACTGGCAAGGACCGCCACGACGCGTGAGGCTGGCCACGACCTGCAAGCCGCTGCTTGCGGGGGCGCCCTAACCCTTGAGCCGGAAGGCCCGGCTCTCCCCGGCGAGTTCGGGGGCGAGCCGGGCTACCGTCTCCTCCGCGTAGGAGGCAGCCCTCTCCATCAGTGAGTTGTAGAGGGTGACGAAAATTCGGCGCGCCTCGAACAGTGGAAAATCGTGGGGCAACAGGTCCGGAGGCAAGCCCGGGTCCTCCCAGGGGAAAGCGCGCCACGCATCCATCACCTCGGTCCTCAGCCGGAAGGCCTCCTCCCCGCTCAGGCGCTGGGCGTCAAGTGTCTGGGCCTTCCCACGGTAGGCATCGATAAAGGGTGCGTACTGCCCGCGGAGTTCGTTCAGGTCCCAGGCCTCGATCAACGGCCGGCCGCGTAGTTCCTCCTCAGGCGTGCGGAAGATGGCATAGTTGTCCACGCCCAGATGCCGGCAGGAGTCCTCCAGATCCTGCACCGTGTCCCACGCGGAAACCCAGACCGCGCCGTACAGCGGAGCGAAACCAAGCCACTTGAGCCGGCTGCGGAGCAGGTCACGCACCTCCCTGGAACTCTCGGGAACGGTGAAGGCCATGACAGTCCACATTCTGTCCCACCGGCGGTCCTCGGAACCGAAACCACTGACCTGGCCCACACCCACGTCGAGGCGGGCCTGGGCTTCCGGCGTGAAGCGGTAACGGGACGTTCGTCCCGCGCTCGACTGTTCCAGCACCCCGCGTCCGGCCAGGCGGCTCAGCGCCGTAGAGGCGGCCGACGCGCTGACGCCCAGTGCTCCCGCCAGGGCCACGATCAGTCGTGAGGGCAGCCATCCGGTGTACTCCCGCCAATAGTCCGCCATCATCGTCACCACCAGGTGCTGGGAAGCGGATCCCTTCAACGGCCGCGGGAAATTGACCTGCTCGGCGGCAACGCGGTGTGCGGCGGAGTCGCCGGAGTGGACGTGGAGGTTGCTGGTCACGGTCCATCTTCTCAGGAGGAGAGGGAACGGCAAATTGAACCTTGCAGTTTTCTTGACGGCCGTTGCGATAAGCGCATAATATCTATCCAAGTGATCCGGCCCACACCCCGCGCCGGTAGCTTTTCCCGCCGCAGGAGCGAGTCAGGCCCTGCTTCAAAACTTTCCAGGAGATCCGCAATGACCGCAGGTCCCGGTCCGCTGACGCCGTTGTCACCGGACACCGTTTCCGTCCCCGCCACAGCTTCCAAGGGCAACGCCAACGCCCGCCGTGCCGCTGCCGCAAGCTTCATTGGCAGCACCCTCGAGTACTACGACTTCTTCATCTACGGCTCTGCTTCGGCGTTGATATTCAACAAAATCTTCTTTCCCGGCATCGACCCATCCCTGGGCATGGTCCTTTCCATGGCCACGATCGGCATCGGCTACGTGGTGCGGCCCCTGGCCGCCGGCGTGATTGGCCACTTTGGTGACCGCATAGGCCGCCGCCAGATGCTGGTCCTGACCCTGGTCCTCATGGGAGTCGCCACGTTCCTGATCGGCTGCCTTCCGCCCGTGTCGGTGATCGGCGCCGCCGCCCCGATCCTGCTGGTACTCCTGCGCGCACTGCAGGGGGCTTCGGCCGCCGGCGAGTCCGTGGGTGCCGTGACCATGACCATGGAACACGCCCCTACCCACAGGAGGGCCTTCTACGCCAGCTGGGTCAACACGGGAGCGGTGGCCGGCATCATGCTGGCGTCGCTCGCGTTCCTTGCGGTATCGCTGCTGCCGCAGGACGATTTGCTCGCATGGGGATGGCGCCTGCCGTTCCTTGCCAGCATCCTGGTTGTCGTGGTGGGCCTGTACATCAGGCTCCGCCTCCCGGAATCGGAAGTGTTCGAGGCCGCCAAGGAATCTGCGGGCGCCCAGGAACTGCCCATCAAGGTGGTCCTGCGCGACCATTGGGCCACCATCCTCAAGGTGATCCTGTTCGGTCTCTGGAGCGTCGTTTCCTCGGTGTTCGCGGCCTTCGGTCTTGCCTACGCCGGCAAGCTCGGAGTCCCCGCGGCCGTCATGCTCACCGTCACTATCGTCACCGCGGCCCTGGGCATCGTCGTCCAGCCGTACGCAGGCATCCTGGCCGACCGGATCGGACGTAAACCGGTGTTCATCACCGGCAACATCGTCTGCGCGGCGTCGGTGTTCGCGTTCTTCTGGTCGATCAGCGCCGGCTCCATCCCGCTGATCTTTGCCACGGCCATCCTCTTCATGACCGTCGGCTACGGCATGGTCAACCCGCTTGGCCCATCCATGACCGCGGAAATGTTCGAAACCAGGATCCGCTACACCGGAGCTGCCACTGCCTCCCAGCTGGGGCTCGTCGTCACCGGCTTTGCTCCCGCCATTGCCGCCGCCATCGTCCAGCCCGGCCCTGACGGGTGGCTGCCCGTTGCCTTTTTCACGGCCGCCTGCTGCCTCGTCTCCGCCGTCGTGACCGCCGTGTGGGTCAAGGAGACCTACCGGACCCGGACCGAAGACATCGGCAAGCAACCCGCCTCCGCGGCCTAGCACCCCCACCCAAACGAAAGGCACCCACGTGCGCTACCTTGTCGTCGTCGACGGCGATGTTGAAGCAACCATGACCGACGGAACCATCCTCCGGTCCACCGTCTACCGGCCGGACGCGCCGGATGAAACCTTCCCGGTGCTGCTCACGCGCACGCCCTACGGGCGGGACCTGGCGGTCAACTCGGCGTACTTCAATCCGCTGACCGTTGCGGCGGCCGGGTACGTGGTGGTGATGCAGGACTGCCGCGGCAGGTTCGGCTCGGACGGCAGGTTTGAGCCTTCGGTCAATGAAGCGTCCGACGGCGCCACAACAGTGGAGTGGGCCGCGCGCCTTCCGTGGTCCAACGGCAGGGTGGGCATGTGGGGCCGGTCCTACTTCGCGGAAACCCAGTGGCGTGCCGCCCGGCAGTCCCCGGCAGCGCTCAAGGCCCTGGCGCCGGGGGTCTCGGCGGGCGGCAACGCCAACAACGGTGCGCTGTACAGGGGCGGTGCCCATGAGCTGGGCAGCCGCCTGGCCTGGGGGCACGCCTCGATTTCCCTGAATGAACTGATGCGGGAACATGCTGACGATCCCGAGCGGCGCGCGAAGGAGCTCCAGGAATGGCTTGCCCTGGACACTGGATTTGCCGATGGTTCCTGCTACGGAGTCCTCCCGCTGCGGGACCTGGAACCCAGGCTGGGCACCTTCCTTCGCAACGAGGTCACCCCGTCCGCGGGGGAGGGGCCGGGGAGTGATTTCTGCCGGTTGTGGGATGCCGCTTCCGATGCGGCGGTGCCGCTGCCAACGCTGCACATCGGCGGCTGGTTCGATATCTTCGCCCCGAACACGCTGGACCAGTACCGCCGCCAGGCGGTCCTCAGCAAGACCTTCCCCGGCATTGAACCCCGCCTCATCCTTGGCCCCTGGACACACACCAACCTCACGGGCGGGTACCCGGACATCCACTTCGGCGCAGCCGCGTCCTCCGGCATCGTCGATGGCCGGGGAGATCTGTCGTCCCTCCACACGGCCTGGTTCGACGCCGTCCTCAAGGAGGACGGAGCGGCCATCGCCGCGGTCCCTAAGGTGCTGCTGTATTTCCTGGGCGAGAACCGCTGGCGCGGCTTTGATGAACTGCCGGTTCCCGCCGGGCAGAGGTCGTGGTTCCTTTCCGCCGAGGGGGACCTGCTGGACCAGGCGGGTGTGGACGGAAACGTTGAGTACGCCTACGACCCCCTGGATCCCGTGCCCACTACGGGCGGGGCCACCATGCTCGCCGGCGCCTTTCCCGCGGGTCCGGCGCGGCAGGACGCCGTCGAGGCGCGCACCGACGTCGCCGTCTTCACCACGGAGCCCTTCACCGAAACCACCACCATCTTCGGTGCCGTCACCGCCACCTTGTTTGCATCTTCCAGTGCCGTGGACACGGACTGGGTGGTCCGGCTTTGCAGGGTGTCAGCGGACGGGGTTTCCCTGGGGATTGCCGACGGGATCGTCCGGGCGTCCTGGCGCGATGCCTATGCGGAAACCGGGCTGTTCGAGGAAGGGCATCCGCCGTCTCCCATCGAGCCAGGCCAGGTCTACGAGTACACCATCAGCCTTTGGGAGACGGCTCTGACGCTCGCCCCCGGGGAGCGCCTGCGCGTCCAGGTCACGTCGAGCTGCCACCCGCGCTGGGACCGCAACCTCAACACCGGCAAACTGGCCTACGAATCGGGAGTTGCCGTGACCGCCAACCAGCGTATCCACGTTGGCGCCTCCCACCCCAGCCGCCTGACAGTGGGCCTGCTGTGAGCGCACCTTTACGGCCGCGCCTGGAGTTCCTGACGGAGCTGAACGTAACGGTGGAAACACCCATTGATGTTGGGCCCGCCCCCACCGGCCACCGCAGGATCATACCGATCACCGGCGGAACGATGACGGGGCTCGCCCTCCGCGGCACGGTGCTGCCCGGCGGCGCGGATTTCCAGACCCTGCACAGCCCGGAACTCACCGAGCTTGATGCCCGCTACGTTGTCGAGGCGGAGGACGGGGCATTGATCCACGTGCACAACAGCGCCGTCCGGCACGGCTCAGCGGCCGATATCGCACGGCTGAACCGCGGTGAACCAGTGGATCCGGCCGCCATCTACTTCCGGTGTTCACTCCGGTTCTCCACGGCGTCCAGGGAATGGTCGTGGCTCAACCACGTGGTTGCCGTCGGTACCGGCGAGCGGTACCAGGACGCAGTGAGGATCGCCGTCTTCATCGTCCGCTGACGCCGTTACGGAAGGGTTGTCGTCCCCGGGCTCCATTCCTGCTCCGCGCCCCACAGCGGTTTCCCGAATGCACCCCGGCGGGGATGGCAGGCAGATGCGTGTGGACTAAACACGCCACCTGGCAAGGGCTTCCCGTTGACCCCGCCGTCACCCGGTGTGAGGATGGCGCCATGAATGAGGTTTCGGCCTTTTATACCGGCCCCGGTCAGCTTTTGGCGGCCATCAGTTCTGCCCTGGATGCGGCCGGCGTGGACCGTTCGGCGCTGCGGCCGGCCGACCTCGGTGCTGTCGACGAATTCCATATCCGTGGACGCAGGGCGACGCTGGAAATCATCGAAGCGCTCGGCCTTACTGCAGATTCCCAAGTGCTCGATCTCGGAAGCGGATTGGGCGGCCCCGCCCGGACGCTCGCCGAGATGACGGGGTGCACGGTGACAGGGGTGGACCTGACACCGGAGTTCTGCCAGGTAGCGACGGCGCTTTCGGAGTGGACAGGCTTGTCCGGCCGCACCCGCTTCCACGTTGGGGACGCCACAGCCACCGGCCTTCCGGACGAGTCTGTGGATGCTGCGATGACAGTGCATGTGGCGATGAACATCCCGGACAAGCACGCGCTGTATGCCGAGGCCTTCCGGGTCCTGCGGCCGGGCGGCAGGTTGGTGGTTTACGACGTGCTGCAGGGTGAAGGCGGGGAGGTGCATTACCCGGTGCCGTGGGCCGCTGACCCCTCAACGAGCTTTCCCGCGACCCTGGAGGACATGCGCCGTCTCCTCCCTTCGGCAGGTTTCGACGTCATCTCGGAGGTCGACTCCTCGGACGAAAGCCTTTCCTGGTTCCAGCACATGCGTGCCAAAATCCAGCGGGAAGGGCCAGCACCGGTGACCTTCGCGACCTTCCTTGGCGACAGCTTCGCACAGATGGCAGCCAACCAGGTGGCCAACCTCGCCGAGCGGCGCATCCGGACGGTCATGTTCGTGTGCTCGCGGCCGTGACTTGCGTGCGGGGCTCTGGCGCCCGGGTCTCATAGGTTCCGGCGGCCTTCAGCCTTTACTCGTAGCCGTGTGGTGCGGGGCTCCAGCCTTTGTGCGGTCCCTCGAAACCCTAGGGTTTCGAGGCAACTTTGTGTGTAGCGTATAGGGCACCCCTGATTCTGTTGATCGAAGCAACACCCAATCCAGGGAGTTCCTTCGATGTATCAACAGTTCGATTCGCCCACCGGTGTCAGGTTTCTTGCTCTCATAAAGGAGGGCAAGAGTTTCAGAGAATCAGTACGGGTGACCGGAGTCGGTAAGGAGACGGGTTACCGGTGGCTGCGTGATGAGTACCTCCGATTCCGCAGCAAAGGCCTCGACCACGTAGCTGCCCAGGTCGAACTGGGATTCACGTCACGCAATGCCGAGAAATGGAACGAACGCTTCCTGAGAAGCTCCGGGCGCCATCACTTCCAAGTCGACCCAGCTGTTGAGGAAGCGTTCTGGTCCTCATACTCCACCGGCATGAGCGTATTGGCTGCTGCAACATCAGCAGGCGTAAAGCACACGACAGGGTACCGGTGGGTCTACCGGCGTTTCATCGCTCTGCGAAGTGGACTTCCGCTGGCAGAGGTTGTCGATGCGTTACGACTGTCCCCGGGGACAACCGTTAGATGGGAAGCCCAACGGAGAAAAGAACTGGAAGCCGAAAAAGCACGTCTGCTGAAAGCCGAGCGGGAAGCGATTCGGACCGCGAGGATCGTTGCCGAGAGGGTTGCAGCTCCTTTGTCTCCAGCACAAAAGCGACGCGCGTTACGGGAGACACGATATTGGGAGTTGGTGGGCTCCGGTGCTTCCAATGCTGCCGCCTGCAGGATGTTGGGCGTGAGCAGGGTTATCGGGACAAGGCTTCGGAACCAGAGGGCGCAACAGCCACGGGCCAGCCTCAAACCACCATCGGGCAGGTACTTGTGCCTGCGCGAGAGGCTTCAAATGGCGGACCTGCTCCGCTTGGGATGTTCTCTGCGGCAAATTGGCAGGGAGCTGGGGAGGCATGCCTCGACCATCAAACGGGAGCTTGACCGGCACCGTGATCCCCGGGGGCGCTACTTGCCCCATATCGCCGATCACGAAGCGCGCAGCCAGCGACGTCGGCCGAGGGATCGGAAATTGCACGCTAATCCACGCCTGCACGCACTGGTGCAAACAAAGCTAACCAGTCACTGGTCGCCGGAGCAGATCTGCGGGTGGTTGGCGCTGGAATTTCCCGCTGAACCAGCGCTGCGGCTCTGTCCGGAGACAATCTACCAAGCACTATTGTTCGGCGATCATGGCGGGCTAAGAACGGCTGGCAAGCCACGCCTGCGCACAGGGCGAAAGATTCGTAAGCACCGCTGGCGGACAGGATCAGGTCATGGTTCCGTCGTGAAGAACATGACGATGATTCACGAAAGACCGCCAGAGGTTGATGCCAAAGAAGAGGCCGGCCACTGGGAAGGTGACCTCATCGTGGGGGTTGGTTCCGCATCCGCTATGGTCACCTTACGGGAACGAAAGACCCACTACGGAATCATCATCAACCTTCCGCACGGACACACCGCAGCGCAGACCAACCAAGCGATCATCGCTGCCTTCTCAGGCTTGCCGGCTCACCTGAAGCAGACACTGACTTGGGACCAAGGCGTGGAAATGGCCCGTCATCAGGAATTAGCGGCCGCTACCGGACTGCGGATCTACTTCGCGGAGCGGTCCAGCCCCTGGCAACGCGGCGCGAATGAGAACTTTAATGGCCTCGCGCGCCAATACTTCCCAAAGGGTACGGATCTCTCCGTCCATTCAGAGGTCCACGTCAAACAGGTCTGCGTCGAGCTGAACAGCAGGCCACGCAAAAGCCTCGGCTACCTCACTCCGGCAGCAATCTTTCAATTCTCGACGGACGGATAGGCTCCCGCGCCAAGAGCCTCCAGCTGCCGACTGGCGACGCCTCTCTCGCGTCCCGTCAGTCTGCCCCTATCCTCCGGTTCACAACGTGGCCTGCAGTGGCAGCACTCTTCAGTAGATCTTCAAGGCGATTCCTAAAAGACTGTTCTGCGCCGAAAAAAGTTCGGTCCGTCAAACGCCACCCGAAAGTGTCAAAAGCGCGTGCCTGAAGCTTGCACCCGTCATCGATTGCTGTCGCCGTAACCTCCAGGGCAACTGGAAGAACTTTCTCGCCTGAAAGGAGGTTTCCGAGGATCCTATAAAACCAATTAGAGCCAGCACGGATACGTACCGCTCCGCCGTCGATTTCAACCTTCGCGCGTGACTTAGCGAACGATCCCGCAATGGCTTCGATGGCGGCGCTGGCACCTAAGGGCGATCGCCAGTGCTCAGTTATCTCCACGATTGGTTTTCCCTTGTAACCATCAAGGCCCACGACAACGCCCCCTTCATTGCGGAAGGACGTGTTCTTTGGACGTCCCGGTACCGAATCTACAGGCGATCTTTCTAATGAGGGATAACCTCTTTGCGCAGCCTATCCAGGGGGCCGTTCTATAGCTCCCCTTCGTACTCTCGTAGACTTCAACCACAGGGCGACAGAGCCCGAAAGTAGCCCGTTGTTGCGTCGACCACTTGAATCCGCCGCACCTCCACCGGGCAGTTTTGCGGGCGGGTCTTACGGGAATCTGGGAACCCTTGAACGCCGGGAATTTTGACGCGGGCTATTGGGCCTTGAATGGCGGTCGGTGGAGGACCGCCTTACGGACGCCTCACCGTCCCGGGATTACGTATTGCAGAGCCGGCTGGACCACCATTCAAGCGACAGTTGCTTCGCTTCCTGATGCGAGGTGTTTGATTGTTAGTGTGGCGTGGTGCCCACTCGCGTAGAGCAGTTCTTCTCCCACCTGGACAATATAAGCGGCGGAATTGAGCCCCGCTTCTTTCCGTTCGAGGGGAGCCGAGTCTTACCCCGCGTGACGGTGGTCGTCTACGACGACGTTCCTGGACCTGGGATGCTGACCGGAATCACTTACGGCGTCAGCTTGGCCGATCATCCCCACTGGCGACTCGGCAAACCTGAGCTTTGTATCAGTGTAAGGTCCGATGACCTTCGGTGGCCGCTGGTGCTTGGACACATCGGAGAAACTCAACGCGGAGACAACCCGTTCCATTACGGAGACACGATAAACCTAGGCGAGAGGATCGCCCCCGACTCTGAAATGACAGCGTTCGTCATCTTTGCACCAGCCGTTCTGGACCGTGTCGACTTCGCCGACATCAACGTTGGAGAGACCAGGCCAATCAACATTTGCGGCCTCTACCCGATTCACGAAGCCGAGCGCCTCTTCATTCATAATCACGGGCTAGAGGCCTTCTGGCAGCTCGGCTGGGACCCATACGATGTAGGACGGCCCCCGGCAGTCTGACTTCTCATCGCCGCAAGCAACACCCCCGATCCCAGCCAGGGATCGTTCGTCGGGACGCTTCAGGCAGGATCGATGTCTGCGATCTGGACTGCTGTACGCAGATTGTCGAGGCGGAAAATCCCTGCCGGCACTTGCTCGTCGCGCAGGGTGGTGAACTGGATCTCTTCAAGGTCAGCTGCAGCGAGACGCATGGCATGCTCTAGGCCTGAACCGTCGTTCTCAAAGAGAGGGGCAACGTTCTCTAGGACCGACTGGGTTTCAGCAAGCGTGCTGGTTCCGTTTTCTAGATTTTTGATGGCCTTCAGCACCTTCTTGGCAAGGCGGACGTTGCGATTGTTCATCATCAGGCGGCTGGGGAGGTGCGCATGCGGCCAACCCAGTGCTTGGCCGCAAGGACTTTGAAGGCCGCCCTAGCGTCGTCCCTGAAGGTGCTCGATTTCCACTACGGTTACATGATGATCGCTGATTTCATGAGAGACGAGGCTCGGTCCATGCCGGTGCACCCGACTCCGTCTGACGTGACCGCCCTGCGCGCGTGGCATTGCAAATACAAGTCGCTGGAAAGCCTCTCAACTTTCACCAATCTAAAAACGCTTGTCATTGCGACGTATCCAGACGCTGACCTGACGCCCCTGCACAGTCTGAGCCAGCTCGAGTATCTAAGAGTCATGCACATGCCGAAGGTCTCCGATCTAGGCCCCCTCGGTCAGTTGCAGAGACTGAAGACAATCAGGCTCAGCACACTCCCGAGCTGGAACTCATCTGGGAAGAAGACGATTGTGCATTCGCTGGCCCCTCTAACTGGGCTGCCGCATCTCGCTCACCTCGAGCTCTTTGGGGTGCTTCCCGAGGACGGCAAACTAAACGTCCTGGAGAACTGTCAGTCTCTGGAGCCAATTCGTGTGAGCAAATACAGGAAAAGTGAAATAGAGCGCATCTACCAATTAACTGAAGTGACCAACTCGTTTGCGCCTCCACCAGGCGTGGACGCCTGGAGCTAAAGAAAAGCCAAAGTCCTCCTACGTCCCCTCATGAACATGGGAGTCAATGCGCGGTGAAGGATCCCCTTCCGGGCAGGAATACCATCTCGAAAGCCACTCCCCAAAGATCCTTAATGCTCCTCTGACTGCATCAGATGCCCGGCATATCGGGTGTTAGATTCTGTGGATGGGGACCTCGGAATTAAGGAAGCTGCCATCGGGCTGGCAATGGATAGGGCCGGCTGAGCCGTTCATCGACTGGCTGGATCCTGACGTTTTCCTGATGTATCCCTTTGCGGCAGGGCACGTTCTGCCTCATGGGAGTGAGGACAGCACCTGGATTTTGCACGCTCAGTACGTGTGTCCGATCGGCGTGAACGCTGACGATTTGGGTGAGTTCTGGCCAGGCCAAGGATTTTCTCCTCGACCTCCGCACGGATGGCGGCGGGTACTTTGGAAGGACGTCGCTGAGGCAAAGGGGGTTGCTTTACGGGGGCCTTTGTCCGAGCGGGGCGAAGCTCCTCCTTGTGATGGTTGGGAGGCAGTCATAGATGGCCCGCTGTTCGAGGCCGCAACCGAAGATGCCTTCGTTGTTCCTGCTGAGGGGTCAATGAGCCAACTCGAGCTGGAAAAATTGATACCGATACTTGCGGCGCAGACGACAACTACGCGCATGCACGGAGTGCTTTCCTATATGGACTCCTCAGGCTACCTAGCTGTTCCTGGGGACCCAGAGGGTATTCGCTACGCGCTCAGCTTTGAACTCCCCGGCATGGTCAGCAATTTACTGACTGTTTCCGATCCGAACGACCGGGTCACTCCTGAACTATGGTGGCCCGAAAACCGGGCTTGGCTTGTCTGGAGCGACTACGACCTGATGGGAAGCAAAATTTTCGGAAGCCGGGCGCTTATTCAACAAGTAAGGGAACACCCTGACATCGAAACGCTTGATTGGTTTCCCGACTCAGCACACTGAATCGGGGGTTTTGAGCCATCAGACAGCGGCTCACGCTTTGGCAAGGAAAGCAGCAAGCACCCCTTAGACTCCAGCGCGCCGGCGTCCGATAAAGGATCCTTTACCGGACGGCACCTCTACCCTCTAGCCCCTAGGGGAGTCGGGTCGCAGCTTAGTTATGAGGAGCTTTCATTGCGCTGTGCCCTCGAGGGCCAGCGAAGGAATGAGCGTCTTTCTATCCCCGTTGGCAAGTCTCTGTCCAGGTCCCAAGATTTAACGCAGGCCTCTTCCCAGATTCCGAAGAGCTTCTCGGATCGGTTACCGTGCCTGTAGTCGGCTTCCTCGGGAAAGACCGGCAAGGCGTCGAGGAACACTACGTGTCGGCCGTTCGCCAGTTGGAGTTCTGGGATCAGGTCATCGGGTCGTTCGGTTAGCACCCATCCCGTGAATTTCCGTCCCTTTATGACTTTCCAATTACCTGCGACAAAGACGCCGTGTTGAGGCACTGTGTTGCTTTTGAGGACGCTCAAGACCATGTTGGCGAATGCCTCTTTTACCGCTTCGGATCCAGGCTCCACCCCCACGAATAGCTCAACGGCGTGCTTCCCGGCTCCCGGGCCATGGCGGGTGGCACCAACCGCAGCATATAGGTGGACGCCCATCCGGCTCGTGCCTTTTGGCCACTCGAAGACGCCGACAGATTCCCCTGAGCGGGTGCGCATAGCGTGGTACTCCGGCTCGGAGCCGACCACTGAAACGTAGTGCTCACGCAGTTCCTCAACCACCGAAATGCTCCCCATGAGTTTCATCTAACCATCCCTCGGCGCTCATCGTTCGGTAGAGGATGGCTTATGCATTGAGGCTGTCTTCGGTGGAGACCTCGCGAACCTCGGCAAAGTAACCGTCAGCCTGAAGGCCGAGGGCAAGGTGGGCTTTTCGGGTCCAACGCATGTAGAAGAAGCCGGCCACGCAGTACGACACAAAGGACCCTAAGAAGATGAGGATAGCTGTGTCGGCTGCTGCCCGATACTCGTAGTAACTGGGGTGACCAAATGCAATGTCTCCCCTGAGCAGGGGGTAAAGCACTCCGGCCAAGTAGAGCGCGGCACCCATCCACGGAAGTACGAGAAGTCCGTAGATCGCCCTTAGGCGCTTAGCTTTGCGCTTGTACTGGCCATATTGCTTCTCCCATTCCGCTTGGTTGGTGACAAGCAGAACAGGTGCCATGTTTTTCATATATCCCCCAAGAAGTTCTTTCGCGTTGAAGGAAGAATAGTCGGCAATCAGGCCGCGGCCCTGAACGTCTCCCCTACACAAGCCCGCAGCCAGCCCGTTTGCCGGGTGGTCTAGCGGGACACTGAGGTCCGGTGAGGGATCCTTTACCGAACACCCGCCCGAACCAGACCAGAGTTGAGATCTAGCCCATAACCGCTTTATTGATTTCGGCCAGCCGATGAAGCGAGATTCCGGAGGCTTGTTCTCTAACCAAAGGGTGGTCCGTGGACGGGTCCAGCTCGATGTAGGGGACCACCCCTGGCTCCCTATTGTGCACGTGCGTCGCGATTGAGGTCGTGGGCTGGTCGTAGGGCAACTCGTTACATAGCCAACCGAACACTGGGGGCATGGAGGCTCGGGCAGGATCATCCCAGTGGTCAGCAATCTTTTGGATACTTTCTTGGCTGAGTGAGACCCAAGCAGACCAGCTAAAGACCTCACCGGGGGCATCAATGAGAGGGATCTCAACGTGTCCCCTGAGGAAGTAGTGTCGTTCCCCTCCGACTTCAAGCACGCACATGTCGCCCGTCAGTTCGCCGGCTTCCCGTTCGCTTGAGGTGGCCTGCAGCCAAACATCCGGAGCTTGCGCTCCGAAAACCGTAGCGAGCCCTTGATGTTGGTGTCCGCACGTCTCGCACTGCCATTCGTTCCCGCGCTGGCCAACCATCTATTCCCCCAATTTTTCATGATCATTCTGGCTCCCCGAAGCCTACCTGCGAGGAAGGCCCTTTCCTCGCGCCCGGTGAAGGATCCTCTACCGGACGCCGCGAGGAAAACGTGATCAGCTTTAGCATTGTGGCGCTCTTTCCCGCGGCATACTCGTTGAGCCTGATCGGGAATTGGGGTGCGGTCGAATGGCCGAAAAAGTCAGAATCTCATCATTGGCGCTTACGTTATCGGCTGTCCTGTGTGCGTGCGCAGGTCCTGCCACACCCGTGACCAAAGCCTCCCCGGAAACACCGATCCCCGCTGCTTCTGGCATGCCAACCCGGCTCTATACCCACTGCGGAATCAAGGAATTGCGCGTCGAGGACACATTCTTCATTGCCGAAACACCATTAGACGACGGTCAGGGCAATCCACCTCCGGGATGGGGAAACCCCTGTCAGGACGGCGCGTGTTCATTTTTATCCCCCAGTAAAGGCCCCCACCTATTTCGCGCACGCGTGTCTGGCATAGGACCGGATTCAGTACGATCCACGGTCTGGGGGCTGCGGCACTCGTAGGCTACCACTGCAAATAGAGGCGTATGAGTTGAAGATGTCGCGCCGCAGGGGTTTCCTCCTAGGGCCCCGATCTTGTGCAGGCTCACCGTTCATTCCATCATCCAACCTGTTCAGCCCCCGTCAGGCCTTCAAGGCCTGACGACCTTGCGGTTGTGGTGCACTTAGGGATCCTTCAGCGGACGCTCGGATGACGTGTACTGCATAGGCGGTGACTAGGCGGCTCTGCCGTGGGGACCCGGCGTTTGACGGGAGGCGTCAGGGGATTCTGAGTCGTCCGAAACCTCGTCGAAGAAACGTCGGGGTCGTGGTAGCCACAGCGGGACGATGAGAATTACAGAAATCCAGGCAGCTGCCTACTCCGCCGCGCCCCACAGCGCCTTGCGGAGCAGCCGCTTCAACTCCTGCGACTCCCCGTCGGAAAGCCCGGCCAGCTGGTTCAGCTCGGCCTCGTCCATGGCTGCCCGGGCCTTCGCATGCATTTTGCGTCCCTCAGCCGTGGAGACGATGATCTTGGCGCGCCGGTCCTGCTTCCCCTGCGCCCGCTCCACCAGTCCGCGGCGTTCCAGGTCGTCCACCAGCGTGACCACCTGGCTCGGGTCCAGGCTGAGGAAGTCGGCAAGCTCCCGCTGCGTCGGCTCCAGCCCGCTGCACGCCAGTGTCAGGACTGAGAAGGAGCGCTCCCGCAGGCCGAAGTCCGCCAGTGCCTTGTTGTTCAGGACCGAGCCTGCGGCATGCAGCTTCGCCAGCAGCAGTCCCACGTCACTGCCGATCCTGGCTGCCGCAAGGCGCGGGGTCTGAACGTCTGTGCCCAAGGTGGCCATCACAACTCCGGTACTGGTAAAAAACAATCGTTGACTTTTTCAATGATCCGTAATTTCATTGAATCCAACAAGGATCTCACACCGCAGTGGGACCACCCCAACGGCTTCGGCCGGCGCATGCGAAGGAGCAGGCATGAGTTTGAACGGCAAGGTTGCAATCGTCACCGGGAGCGGGCAGGGCCTCGGCCTCGCCTACGCAAGCGAACTGGCCCGCCAGGGTGCCGCCGTCGTTATCAATGACGTGAACGCTGAAACCGCCGCGCAGGCCGTGGCCCGGATCGAGGCCGACGGAGGCCGGGCCACCGCTGTGGTGGTTCCGGTGGGAACCACGGACGCGGCCAAAGCCCTGGTGGCCGGCGCCGTCGACGCGTTCGGACGGCTGGACATCCTGGTCGCCAACGCCGGGATCCTGCGGGACAAGTCCCTGCTGAAGATGACTGACGAGGACTTCGACCTGGTCATCAACGTGCACCTCAAGGGCACCTTCACCTGCGTCCGGGAGGCGTTTGGCTACTTCAAGGAAAACAACGTGCAGGGCCGCATCATCACCATCGGTTCCCCCACGGGCCAGCGCGGCAACTTCGGCCAGACCAACTATGCTGCGGCGAAGGCCGGGATCGTGGGCATGGTCCGCACCTGGGCGCTGGAAATGAAGAAGGCGGGCGTGACGGTCAACAGCGTCATTCCGGTGGCCGCCACCGCCATGACCAAGACCGTGCCGTACTTCCAGAAGGCAGTGGAGGCGGACGAGCGTGGCGAGGCCATGCCGTCATTCTTCCGCCATGACCTCGGCTTTGGAACGGCCGACGACGTCTCCGGACTGGTTGCCTTCCTCGCCTCCGACGAGGCAGCCAACATCACCGGCCAGGCCATCGGCGCCGGCGGTGACCGTCTGCAGGTCTGGACCCACCCGGAAGCGGCCACCACGGAATACCGCGACGGCGGCTGGACCTATGAGGCCCTGCTGGACAACGCCGGCCAGCTGTTCAACCGGGACACGCTGCAGGGCTACGGCGAGGAATTCCTGCCGCTGCCTGCAGAACTGCAGCCCGAACCGGTCCAGGCGCGCTGATCATGGCAGACCGTTACGAACTGGGCGTCGACCCCGCCAAACTCGAGGCGATCGACATGCACGTACACCTCGAGGTGGACAGCTGCGGGCACGGGTCGCTGCCTGAGGCATTGACCGAAGCATCGGCCAAGTACTTCAAGGCTGAAGACCGCACCCCGTCCCTGGACCGTATCGCCGAGGTCTACCGCGGACTGAACATGGCCGCCGTCGTCTTCACCGTGGACGCCCGCACCCAGCTCAAGCATGAGCCCAACAGCATCCCCGAACTCATCGCCGGCGCCGCCCGGAACAACGACGTACTGATTCCGTTCGGCAGTGTCGACCCGCGCACGGGTGAGGACGCCATCGCCGGGGCCAAGCACCAGGCGGTGGAGCTCGGTGCCCGCGGCTTCAAGTTCCACCCGTCCCTCCAGGGCTTCGACCCCTCGAACGAGCGCTTCTACCCCCTGTGGGGGACGCTCCAGGAACTGGGCCTGCCCGCCATCTTCCATACCGGCCAAAACGGCATGGGAGCGGGCCTGCCCGGCGGGTATGGCATCAAGCTCGCTTACTCCAACCCGTTGCTGCTGGACGCCGTGGCCGCCGATTTCCCGGGCCTGCAGATCATCATGGCCCACCCGTCGGTGCCGTGGCAGGACGAGGCAAACTCCATCGCCACGCACAAGGCCAACGTCTTCATCGACCTCTCCGGCTGGTCGCCCAAGTACTTCCCGGAGTCGCTGGTCAAGGCCTCCAACTCCTACCTTCAGGACAAGGTGCTGTTTGGCACCGACTTCCCGCTGATCACCCCGCAGAAATGGCTGGGAGCGTTCGCCGACCTCCCGCTGAAGGACGAGGTCCGGCCCAAGATCCTCAAGGACAACGCGGTCCGCCTGCTCGGGCTGGGCGGCTGACATGGGCACGCTGACGACGGCGGATGCCGCCCTGGGTGCCCGGCTTTACGAAGCAGCGGATTGGTACGACGCCGAGTCCCTGCTCACGCTCGAGGAGCGCCAGGTCCTGTCCCGGCTGCGGTCATTCCTGGACGCGGAAGCCAGGCCGCTCCTGGCCGAGTACTGGGAACGCGGCGAGTTTCCCGAACAGCTGGCGCGGCCGCTGATCGACCTGGACCTGATGGAACCGGCCGGGCTCACGGCGGACGGACCCGCACGGGGCATCTACCAGGGCTTCCGGATCTTTGAACTTGCCCGCACCGACGCGTCCCTGGCCACCTGGTACACCGCCCAGGCCGGCCTGTTCCGGACGGCCATCCGCGTGGGTGCCTCGGCGGAACAGCAGGCCGAATGGATGCCCAAGGTCATCGACTTCTCGCTCAAGGGCGTCTTCTCGCTGACCGAACCCGGGTCCGGTTCGGACATCGCCGGCGGACTGTCCACCACCGCCCGGCGGCAGGCTGACGGCAGCTGGGTCCTTGACGGCGCCAAGCGCTGGATCGGGGGCGCAGCCACCGCGGACGTCCTGGCCGTGTTCGCCCGGGACGCCGCGGACGGGCAGGTCAAGGCCTTCCTCGTGGACCGCGCCGCGGACGGAATAAGGCTGGAAAAGATCCACGGAAAGACGTCGCTCAGGATGATGCAGAACGCCCACATCACCCTCACCGGTGTCCGCGTTCCCGAGTCGATGCGCCTGCAGAACGTGAACTCCTTCAGGGACGTCGCAGCGATGCTCCGGGCCATGCGTTCGGACGTGGCCTGGATCGCCACCGGCATCGCCGCCGGCGCGTTCGAAGCCGCCCTGGCCTACGTCACTGACCGCCGGCAGTTCGGACGCACCCTGGGTTCCTTCCAGCTGGTCCAGGAAAAACTGGCCCGCATGCTGGGGAACGTCAACGCCGCCCTGTCCCTGGTGGTCCGGCTTACCGAGCAGCAGGCCAAAGGCATCTACCGTGACCAGGACTCTGCTTTGGCAAAGATGCAGACGTCCCTTTTCATGCGTGACACCGTAGCCCTTGCCCGCGAGGTGGTGGGCGGCAACGGCATCACGCTGGCCACGGATGTGGCCCGCTTCCACGCCGACGCCGAAGCCGTCTACTCCTACGAGGGCACCCACGAGATCAACGCCCTCATCATCGGCCGCGCCCTCACGGGCGAAAGCGCCTTTACCCGCTGAACCACCCACCCGCTGAACCCAACTTCCACACTCGAAGAAACAACTGCCAGGAGGCAACGATGCCCAATCTCGTCGTCGATTTCGACACCCTGCTCACCCTGTCCGGCAAGGACCTCGGCACCACCGACTACCGCCAGATCACCCAGGAACAAATCAACCTCTTCGCCGACGCCACCGACGACCAGCAGTGGATCCACACCGATCCCGAACGCGCCAAGGACGGCCCGTTCGGCGCCCCGATCGCCCATGGCTTCCTCACCCTGTCGCTGATCATCCCGTTCTGGGGCGAGCTGTTCGACGTGGACGGCGTCACCACCAAGGTCAACTACGGCCTGGACAAAGTCCGCTTCACCTCCCCGGTGACGGTCGGCTCCAAGGTCCGCATGCAGGCCACCATCGCCGAGGTCACCGAGGTCAAGGGCGGCGCCCAGATCAAGGTCAACGCCACCATCGAAATCGAAGGCCAGGAACGCCCCGCCGTCGTCGCCGAATTCCTCGCCCGCTTCTACAAGTAGGCCGCACTACCGGCAGTAACCCCTTCACCACGACGGCGGCACCACGCGGCGCCGCCTCTTCAGGCAACCCCAAAATCCCCTTCCCTCCGTACCCCATTCCCCAAACCCTAGGAACAGCCATGTCCGGACACACCACGCTCGCACCCGCGGGCACGGCCGCCAAGCGCAAGGAAGCGCGCACGGTCATCCTGTCCAGCTATCTGGGCAGCACGATCGAGTTCTACGACTTCCTGCTGTACGCCACGGCCGCAGCAGTAGCTTTCCCCAAGGTCTTCTTCGCCGGCACGGACGAATGGGTGGGCGTGGTGGCGGCCTACGCCACCTTCGCCGCCGGGTACGTGGCCAGGCCGTTGGGCGGGGTGATCTTCGGCCACTTCGGTGACAAGGTGGGCCGCAAGGGAATGCTGATCATCTCCATGGCCATGATGGGCATCGCCTCCACCCTCATCGGCCTGATTCCCGGCGCCGGCGTCATCGGGCCGTGGGGCGCCGTGATCCTGGTGCTCCTGCGCGTCTGCCAGGGCATCGCCGTCGGCGGTGAATGGGGCGGTGCCGCGCTCATGGCCCTGGAGCACGCCGACCCCAGGCGGCGCGGTTTCGCCGCCTCCTTCGTCAACGCCGGCGCCCCCACCGGCGCCGTGCTGGGCACCGTGGTGATGGGCATCTTCTCGGCATTGCCGCAGGACGCGTTCCTGGCCTGGGGGTGGCGGGTGCCGTTCCTGCTGTCCTTCCTGCTGCTGATCGTGGGCATGTTCGTCCGCCTGCGGGTCTCGGAGAGCCCGATCTTCGCCGAGGCCGTGGCCAAGGAAGAGGCCCAGGCAACCACCAAGCGCAAGATCCCGCTGCTTGAGGTGCTGCGCCGCCCCAAGGCCCTGATCATGATCATGTTTGCCGGCGCCGCCGGGTTCGGCCTGCAGGTGGTACTGCCCACGTTCTCAGTGACGTATGCCGTGTCCAAGGGGGCGCCGCAGCAGGGCGTGCTCTACGCCTTCGCCGGAGCCTCGGCCATCTCCATCATCTTCGTCCTCCTGGGCGGCCGCCTGTCCGACCGTTTCGGCCGCAGGCCCGTGATGATTGCCGGACTGGCCCTGTTCATCGCCTACCTTTTCCCCATGTTCGGCATGCTGGGCTCCGGCAACGTCGGGCTTGTCTTCGTGGCCTTTACCGTGGCACTGGTCCTGCACTCATCCCTGTACGGGCCGCTGGCAGCCTTCGTCTCCGAACAGTTCGGCACCACGTCCCGCTACACCGGCGCTGCGGTCGGCTACCAGCTGGCCACCCTGATCGGGGCGGGTTTCACCCCCGGCATCCTGGCCGGGCTCTACAAGGACTCCGGCCAGAGCATCGTTCCCGTGGTGGTGTTCCTGTCCGTCATGGCCCTCGTCTCGATTGTCTTCATCGCCCTGACGCGCGAGTCTAAGAACAACGACCTCACCACGGTCCGTTAGGAGAACCATGGACAACAACGGAGTTGGATCCTGGCTGCACCGCCGCCGCCGGAAGTCAGGCGCCAAGGCAGCCATCCTGTCCGGAGCCCGCACGCTGAGCTATGAAGAGTTGGCCGACAGGACCGACCGCCTGGCCAGCGCGCTCCGGGACAGGGGAGTGGCAAAGGGCGACCGGGTGGCCTACCTGGGCGAGAACCACCCTTCCTTCGTGGAAACGTTCTTTGCCTGCGGTCTGCTCGGTGCCATCTTCGTGCCGCTCAACACCCGGCTGGCTCCGCCGGAACTGCAGTTCCAGCTGCAGGATTCCGGGGCCCGGCTCCTGGTCAACGCCGGCGCCCTGGGGGCGTCTGCCGCTGCTGCCCTGGAAGGTACGGGCGTCACCCACCGGCTGGTTGTAGCGGCCGACGGCGGGACTGAACCTTCCGCCGGCACCTCACCCGCCGCCGTCGTTCCCTGTGAGGTGGCACCCTACGAGGAGGCGCTGCAGGCTGCGGCACCGGATCCCGCCGACGTGCCGGTGGGGCACGATGACGCGGCGATGATCCTCTACACCTCCGGCACCACGGGCAAGCCCAAGGGTGCCCTGCTGACCCACGGGAACATCACGTGGAACTGCATCAACACCATCGTGGACATGGACCTGAACCGAAACGATGTGGCGCTGATGATCTCGCCGCTGTTCCATGTGGCGTCGCTGGACATGGGCCTGCTGCCGATGCTGCTGAAGGGTGCCACCGTGGTGCTTGAGGCGAAGTTCGATCCCGCCAGGGTCCTGGAACTCATCCAGGAGCACAAGGTGACCACCCTTAACGGCGTGCCCACCACGTTCCAGCTCCTCTGCGAGCATCCGGGATGGGCCGCGGCGGACGTCAGCTCCCTGGACAAGCTCACCTGCGGCGGCTCCGCCATCCCCCGCCGCGTCCTGGATGCGTACGAGGACCGCGGAATCGGCTTCACCAGCTGCTACGGCATGACCGAAACAGCGCCGGGCGCCACCATGCTTCCAGTCGACAGGTCCCGGGACAAAGCGGGCTCGGCAGGCCTGCCGCACTTCTTCACGGACGTCCGGATCGCCGACCCGATGGGCGGTGCAGTGGACCCGGGCGGGGTGGGGGAGATCCAGATCTCCGGCCCCAATGTGATCAAGGAGTACTGGAACCGGCCGGAGGCCACCGCCGCCAGCTACGCGGACGGGGCCTGGTTCCGCTCCGGGGACATGGGCTACCGGGACCAGGAAGGCTTCCTGTTCGTCTCGGACCGGCTCAAGGACATGATCATCTCCGGCGGGGAAAACATCTACCCGGCCGAGGTGGAAGCCGTGATCGCGGAGCACAGGGCTGTCAGCAGCGTGGCGGTCATCGGGGTTAGCGATGACAAATGGGGCGAGGTTCCCCAGGCGATCGTGACCCTGCGGGAGGGCGAATCGCTGACGGAGGAGCAGCTGCGCAGCTTCCTGGACGGCCGGCTGGCCCGGTACAAGATTCCCAAGTCGCTGGTGGTGGTGGCGGACATGCCCCGCACGGCCAGCGGCAAGATCCGCAAGATGGAGCTCCGCAAGCAGCTCTGAGCACCAAAACGGGGCAGGTGCCCGCTGGCCCGTATGGTTCCGCCGTTGTTACCGTTCACGGTCATCAATTGGCGGAACCATACCAGCCGGTGACAGCATGGTTGGATGCTTGAGGCAACTAAATCCCATAATTCCCCGGACGGGACACCCGTCAACCCTGCGCTGCAAGCGGAGAGCAAGATCGCCCGCATCGCGGTGACGGTGTTCCCCATCCTGGTGGTGGCCGCAGGTGTCATCGGCTTCCTGCTCCCCGGGGTCTTCAAACCCATGGCGCCCAGCGTGCCCTACCTGCTGGGCATCATCATGTTCTGCATGGGCCTGACCCTGACTCCGCCGGACTTCGCCGCGGTGGCCAAGCGTCCGTGGGCGGTGGCACTGGGCATCGTTGCCCACTACATCATCATGCCCGGGGCCGGCTGGCTGATCGCCGGCGCCCTCAACCTCGAGCCCGAGCTGGCCGTCGGCGTCATCCTGGTGGGATGCGCACCCTCCGGTACGGCCTCCAACGTGATGGCGTTCCTGGCCAAGGGCGATGTTGCCCTCTCGGTGGCGGTGGCATCCGTCTCCACCCTGATCGCCCCGATCGTCACCCCGCTGCTGGTCCTGTTCCTGGCCGGTTCCTACCTTCAGATCGACGCCGCCGGCATGGTCCTGGACATCGTCAAGACCGTGCTGCTGCCGGTGGTGGCAGGCCTGCTCGCCCGGCTCTTCCTCAAGAAGCTCGTCGCAAAGGTGCTGCCCGCACTGCCGTGGGCGTCCGCCGTCGTGATCTCCCTGATCGTGGCCATCGTGGTGGCCGGCAGCGCCGGCAAGATCATCGGGGCCGGCGCCATTGTGTTCCTTGCCGTGGTGCTGCACAACGGCTTTGGCCTGGGCCTGGGCTACCTCGCCGGCAAAATCGGACGCCTGGACGACAAGGCGCGCCGAGCCCTCGCCTTCGAGGTGGGCATGCAGAACTCCGGCCTGGCGGCGACCCTGGCCACCGCCCACTTCAGCCCGCTGGCGGCGCTCCCGTCCGCCGTCTTCTCCCTGTGGCACAACATTTCCGGCGCCATCGTGGCTGCCTGGCTCGCCCGGCGCCCGCTGCAGGAAAAGCAGGCCTGACCAGCGCCGTCACGCTCCACGGCCCGGAAGCCGGCCTGTTTCCATCCGTACTTCGTGGGTACAGGACCGGGTAGGGACAACGTCGTTCCCGATGTTGCCTGCCGGTTCCGGACAGGAGATGGACAGATGGCTCGGATTGACCGAATAGCTGAACCATGGGGGACAAGGACACCGTACGGCAGTGGCGGTGAGTGGCCGGTCAGGGTGGACACCCACCTGGCCGAAGGGGTGGCCCCGGAGGACGTGGACAGGTGGGTCCAGACGGCGTCCCTCCTGCACTCCAACGGCGACGCCATGGACATCGCGGTCAAGGACAACCGCATTGTCGGGGTGCGCGGCCGGGCTGTGGACCGCGTCAACCACGGCCGGCTGGGACCGAAGGACCTGTACGGCTGGCAGGCGAACGCGTCAGCCGACCGGCTAACCACGCCCCTGATCCGCGAGGGCGGAAAGCTGGTGGAAACCGACTGGGACACGGCCATGCAGCGCGTGGTGGACCGTTCCAAGGCGCTGCTGGCCGAACAGGGCCCCAGCGCCATTGGCTTTTACACCACGGGCCAGCTCTTTTCCGAGGAGTACTACACCTTGGGGACCCTGGCGCACGGCGGTATCGGCACCAACCACGTGGACGGAAACACCCGCCTGTGCACTGCCACTGCCGGAGAGGCGCTGAAGGAATCATTCGGCTGCGACGGCCAGCCCGGCTCCTACACGGACGTGGACCACGCGGACGTGATCGCCCTCTACGGGCACAACGTGGCGGAAACCCAGACCGTCCTCTGGACCAGGATGCTGGACCGCCTGGCCGGACCCAACCCGCCCAAGATCATCTGCGTGGATCCCCGCCTCACCCCCGTGGCCAAGGCGGCCACCCTGCATCTGGCGCCACGGCCGGGCACCAACGTGGCCCTGATGAATGGGATCCTGCACGACATCATCGCCAACGGCTGGGTGGACCACGAGTACATCAAGGCCCACACGGTGGGGTTCCCGGAGCTCGAAAAAGAGGTCAGGAACTACCCGCCCGCACTGGTGGCGGAGATCTGCGGCGTCCCGGCGGAGCAGATCTCCGAAGCCGCCCGTATCATCGGCCACGCCGAGCGGCTGCTGTCCACGGTGCTTCAGGGTTTCTACCAGTCCAACCAGGCCACCGCCGCCGCTGTCCAGGTCAACAACATCAACATCATCCGCGGCATGCTGGGCAAGCCAGGCTGCGGCATCCTGCAGATGAACGGCCAGCCCACCGCGGAGAACACCCGCGAATGCGGGGCCGACGGCGACCTGGCCGCCTTCCGCAACTGGTCCAACGACGCCCACATCCAGGACCTCGCCAGGGTGTGGAACATCGACCCCATGTCCATCCCGCACTACTCACCGCCAACGCACGTCATGCAGATGATGCGGTACGCGGAGGACGGCTCCATCCGGATGCTGTGGGTCAGCGGCACCAACCCCGCCGTTTCGCTGCCCGAACTGAAGCGGATCCGCAGCATCCTGGAACAGGACCGCCTGTTCCTGGTGGTGCAGGACATCTTCCTGTCCGAGACCGCCCAGCTGGCCGATGTCGTGCTTCCAGCTGCGACCTGGGGCGAAAAGACGGGCACCTTCACCAACGTGGACCGTACCGTCCACCTGTCGGAGAAGGCCGTGGACCCACCCGGTGAGGCCCGGCCCGACCTGGAAATCTTCATCGACTACGCCCACCGGATGGGCCTGCAGGACAAGGACGGGCAGCCGCTGATCAAGTGGCACGATCCAGAGTCCGCCTTCGAAGCGTGGAAGGAATGCACCCGCGGCCGCCCCTGCGACTACACCGGCATCACCTATGACAAGCTGCGCGGCGGCTCCGGCATCCAGTGGCCGTGCAACGAGGAAAACCCGGACGGCACGGAACGCATCTACGCCGACGGGAAGTTCTGGGCCCACCCGGAATACTGCGAAACGTACGGCCGCGACCTCATCACCGGGGCGCCCGTGGAGCCGTCCGAATACAAGGCCCTCAACCCGGAGGGCAAGGCCATCATCAAGGCCGCCGAATACATGCCGCCGCACGAGCTGCCCAGCCGGGACTTCCCGCTCCAGCTCATCACCGGCCGCACGCTCTACCAGTTCCACACCCGCACCAAGACAGGCCGGGCGCCGGAGCTGCAGGCGGCCGCACCGGACGTCTGGGTGGAGCTGTCAGCCGACGACGCCGTCGCGTACGGGATTGCCGAGGGCGACCTTGCAGAGGTGGAGACACCCCGCGGTTCAGTCCGTGCCAGGGTGCGGATCAGCGGGATCCGGAACGGGGTGCTGTTCCTGCCGTTCCACTACGGCTACTGGGACACCAACGGCGGCCACCGGCCGGACGGCCCGGGCCGGGCGGCCAATGAGCTGACCATCACGGACTGGGACGCCGCCTCCAAGCAGCCCATCTTCAAGACAGCGGCGGCGCGCATTACCCGGGTTTCCGGCGGTGACGGGCCGTCCCTGGCGCCCACCACCACGGCGTCGGCTCCCGTCGGCGACTTCCCGGAAGAGGCCAGGACCAAAGGGACCGCCGCCGCCCTGGCTGACGAAGAAACCGGCACGGCAGGAGGGGCACGATGAAATTCGGGCTTGTACTTCAGGAAATGCACCGCTCCGAGAACGACCTGGCACACCACCTGCTGGTCATCTCGGAGCGCCACAAAGTGGACCACGAGATCTACCATCTGGCCCGTGACCTGGCGCGCTGGTCCCATCAGCACGTGCGGGACATCGCGGAGATCGGCAGGAACTACGGCCAGGACCTGGACCCGGAGCCGCGCGGCGAAGCGGGGCTGATGGAGACCCTCCGCGAGAAGGGCAGTGAGATGGTGGGCCGGCGTCCGGAAACCGGGATGCTGCTGCTGCGGGACCTCCGGGAGCTGTACCTGATGGCGTGTGGGGTCTCGGCCGACTGGGAGCTGCTGGACCAGGCTGCCCAGGGAATGAAGGACAAGGACCTGCTGGCCCTGGCCGAAAAGTGCCATCCCCAAACGATCCGCCAGATGAAGTGGGCCAACGGCAAGCTGAAGGAATCCGCCACCCAGGTCCTGGTCAGCTGAGGGGCTGGGTCAGCTGAGGGGCTGGGTTAGCTGAGGTCCCGGTCAGCTGAGGGGCCTGGTCAGCGGGTTATCCCGCCTCACGGGCTTCCTGCAGGTGAGCCACCAGTGCCTGCATCTGCTGCACCGTCCACGGCAGGTCCTTGCTGAGTTCGGCGCTGTTGTCGCTCCACATGGCGCGGGCGGCCGCCTTGGTGCCCTCGCTGCTGTGGAACCGGGAGCCCAGCTCATCCCAGCGGCGCACCAGCTCCCTCGCCTCCGGGCTGTTGGCAGGGACACCGGCGTCCACCTGGCGCAGGCCCTCCTTGACCATCCCGGCCCATTCGGTCCGGGATTCCTCAGTGGCTTCCGGGCCCAGCCGTTTGCGCTGTTCCTCGAGCTCCCGGCGCTGGTCCTCGGTGAAGTAGTTCTCGAACATCGTCATCCTTTCCAAAACGGTCATGAAATAAGCAGGGGCGGCGTCCCCCTGGTTGATGCGGCCCAGCAGGTCCCTGATGGTCCGCTGGAGCTGCCCGAGCTGGAGAGCCTGCCCGTCCAGTGCGTCCAGTTGGCGCTGCAGGAGATCCCGCATGGACTCCGGACTGCCACCCGACCGGTCCAGCACGGCGGCGATCCCGCCCAGCGGCACCCCCAGGCTCCGCAGGGCCCGGATGCTGTAGAGGCGCCTGAGGTCCTGGCCTGTGTAGCGGCGGTGGCCTGCCGCGGTCCGGGCGCTTGCCTGGAGCAGCCCGATGCTGTCGTAGTGGTGCAGCGCCCTGACAGTGACCCCCGTGGCCGCGGCCAGTTCGCCAATGCTCCAGCGCGGTTCATCCAGATGTTCCATACCGCCAACGGTAGGACCTAACGCCGCGTCAGGTTCAAGTCCTGGGACGGCGCTCCTTGAACAGACGGCGCTCCTTGAACAGAAGGCGCTGCTCGAACAGAAGGAAGGTGCAGCCGAAGGGGTTTCATTCAGTGAAACCGGCGGCGCGTCCGGAGCCGTCCATGGCCCAGAGTTGAGTCCATGAACGCGGAGCCCGGGATTGGCCCGCTCAAAGGCACACAGGACAGAAACGGCGCGGCATACATGGAGTCAACGATGACGGTACTGCGGATCCAACGGGGGATCGAGTTCGCCCGGCCCCAAAACGCAGTCCCGCTGCTGCTGGACCTCTACCTTCCCGGTACTCCCGGGGAGGGCCCGGACCAGGGCGGACGCCCTGCCGTGATCCACTTCCACGGGGGCGGCTGGCGGATGGGTGAGCGTTCCTCGCTGGGGCCCGGGGTGGACGGTTTCGGCCTCAGCCCCATCGAACAGCTGGTGGACGCCGGGTTCGTGGTGGCCTCCGCCGACTACCGCCTGACGGACGTTGCCACCTTCCCTGCCCAGCTGCTGGACGCCAGGGCGGCGGTCCGCTGGCTCCGCGCCCACGCTGCCCACTATGGCGTGGATCCGCGCCGGATCTACGCCTGGGGCGATTCGGCAGGCGGCCACCTGGCCGCGCTCGTGGGCCTGACTGGCGGATCCTCCCAACCGGCCGGCACTCTGGACCACGACGGCGATGACCAGGTTGCCGCCGTCGTGGCCTGGTACCCGCCCACGGACCTGGAACGCATGGGCGAACAGGCCAGGACGGATGCCATAGCCCGCGCCGATGACCCCGGCTCCCGTGAAGCGCTGTTGATCGGAGCGCAGCCGGCCGACGCCCCGGACAAGGCCAGGGCGGCCAGCCCCCTCACCTATGTGCATCCAGGCGTGCCTCCCTTCCTCCTGATCCACGGGACGGCGGACCGGTTCGTCCCCGTGGAGCAGTCCACCAGCCTCGCCGCAGCGCTGGAAGGTGCCGGTGCCGCCGTCGAACTTCTCCTGCTGGAAGACGCGGACCACATGTGGCAGCTGCCGGACGGCGGCAGCTCGGCGGCCGGGCAGGCAACCGCCGCCACCATTGATTTCCTTTGCCGGCAGGCAAAGCAGCACTGATTTCCCCACTTCCTTCGGTGCGCCATGCGCCCGGAACACACCCGAAAGGCACCTCCATGCAGTTCATTGGCATCACGCACCACGGCGAACCCTGGGCAGCAGCGCTCGCCGGTTCCCGCCTCCTCCCGCTGGCACCCGTCGCCGGCTTCTGGACCGACGCGGAAGGCTGGCAGGACAAAGCGGCAACACAGGTTGCCGGCGCGGCAGAGCATGACGCGTCCGACGCCGGCGCCTGGCTGGAGCGCGGCACCGTCACCGAAGTGCCGCTCGTCCCGGCGTCCGCACGAGTCATCTGCGTGGGCCTGAACTACAAGGCGCACGTGGCGGAAGGCAGCTTCAAGGACCACGAACTGCCGCCGTACCCCACCCTGTTTGCCCGCTGGACGGCGTCCCTGTCCGTGGGCAACGTCCCGGTTCCCGTCCCGGCCGGCGAGGCGGGACTGGACTGGGAGGGCGAAGTGGCCGCCTACATCGGCCGGCGCGTCGAGTCCGCGGATGAGGTAACAGCTGCCGGCGCCGTCTTTGGCTACTCCACCTTCAACGACATCACCTCCCGCAGGGCCCAGAAACTGACGTCGCAGTGGACCCTGGGCAAGAACGGCGACTTCAGCGGACCCCTTGGTCCACTGGTCAGCCGCGACGAGGTGGGCGACTTGCGGGACGGGCTGCAGGTGCGCACACGCGTGAATGGAATCGAAGCCCAAAACGGCAACACCCGCGACATGATCTTCTCCGTCCCGGCCATCATCGCGCTCATCAGCCAAACGTTCACCCTGCACCCGGGCGACGTCATTGCCACCGGAACACCGGAAGGCGTGGGGTACGCCCGCACCCCGCAGTGGCTGCTGCAGCCCGGTGACACCGTCGAGGTGGAGATCGAGAAGCTCGGCACCCTGACCACGCCCGTGGGCGATCTCTCCCTCCGGAGCCGTGCCTGATGAGCACGTTCCAGAACGCCGGCCCCGCGGACATCCCGGAGGAGGCGCGGGTCCTGGTTTCCGGCGGCGGCCCCAGCGGGCTGTTCCTGGCCCTGGACCTGGCATCCCGCGGGATCCCCAGCACCGTCATCGATCCCCGGACCGCCGTGGACCCCACCCGGCCCCGGGCCAAGACCACCAATGCCCGCACCATGACGCACCTGCGCCGGCTGGGCCTTGCCGACGCGCTCCGGAAGGCTTCGCCGCTGCCGGTGGACTACGCCCAGGACGTCATCTTCTGTACCGCGCTCACCGGGCCTTCCGCACATGAACTCCGCCGGTTCCGGCACGCCTTCCAGCTGGTTCCCGGCACCTACGGGCCCCAGCCGGAGTGCGGCCAGCAGGTGCCGCAGCCGGTCCTCGAAGAGGTGCTCCGCGCGGCTGTCGCGGACAACCCGCTGGTCACGTTTGTGACCGGGTGGTCCGTCCAGGAGGTCCAGGAGGTCCAGGAGGTTCAGGGGCCGGGCGCCCGCGGAGACGAAGCCGGCAGCCATCACGCCGGACTTTCCCAAGCCGCCGCTCCCGAAGATGCCGCTGATCCGGAAGGCGTGGCAGCCACGGCGCCGTACGCCGTCGTCATCGCCGATGTTTCCGGTACCTGCCGCACCATCCGCGCGAACTACGTTATTGGCGCCGACGGCGGATCCTCCGCGGTGCGCCGCAGCCTGGGCATGCGCCTGGAGGGCGGCTCCGCAGCCCTGTCCAACATCAGCATCCTGTTCCGTTCACGGTCACTGGCCTCCGCCGTCTCGCTGGATCCTGCCGTGCAGTATTGGGCGGTGGGATCGGATACCTCGGGAATGGTGGGGCCCATGGACCTCACCGACACCTGGTGGGCGATTGTCCAGGGCGTGGATCCGGCCGTGACCGTCACCGCCGCCGATGCTGCCGCGATGGTCCGGGCGCTGGTAGGCACTGAGGTGGACGTCGAGGTGGTGGCCACGGATCCCTGGACTGCCCGCATGCTGCTGGCCCCGGAGTACAGCCGCGGCAACATCTTCCTGGTGGGCGACGCCGCCCACCTCAACCCGCCATGGGGCGGCCACGGCTTCAACACCTGCATCGGCGACGCCGCCAACCTGGCCTGGAAGCTCGCCGCCGCCGTCAACGGCTGGGCAGGCCCCGGCCTCCTGCCCAGCTACGGGGAAGAACGCCGGCCCGTGGCAGCCCGCACCATCCGCGACGCCGCGGAGAACGGCAAGGCCCTGGCGTACCATTTTGCGGACCCGCACCTGGCGCTTGCCGGGACCCGTGGTGACGCTGCGCGCCGGGCTGCCCACGACGCGCTCGCCGTGAAGCAGAGCGAGTTCGACTCCCTGGGCCTGGTCCTGGGCTACTCGTACGCGGAGTCGGCCCTCGTGGTTCCCGACGGCCTGCCAGTCCCGGCCGAAGACCCCATCCGCTACGTACCGTCCGCCAGCCCGGGCGCCCTGCTGCCGCACGCATGGCTGGCGGACGGCACCTCCCTGTACAGCCATCTGGGCGCCGGATTCACCTTGCTGGTGGACGCCGGCGCGGCAGGCGCGACCGCGGCTGAAGTCGCCCAGCCGGTGTTGGCGGCCGCCGCCCGGACGGGCGTTCCGGTGACCGTCGCAGTCGTCGGACCTTCCGACGACGGCAGGCCCCTTTCCCACGTGTGGGGCGCCAACGCCGTGCTGGTCCGCCCGGACCAGCACGTGGCCTGGCGCGGAAATTCCGCCCCCGCCGCGGGCGCAGCCCTATCCGTGGCGGCCGGATGGTCGCCCACTTCCCTTGAGAACACCAGGAGTAACCGTGTCGACGCCGTCATTCCGTGATTACCTGTTTCCCCCGGACCACCCGCGCGTGGCGGACATCCGGGGCCTGAACGCCCGCGAGTACGCAGAAGCTGCCAAGACCGACCCGTTCGCCGGGCCCATGATCGAAGGCTGGCAGAAGCTGTACCCGCAGCCCTTCACCGGCATCACCAGCGACGGCGTGCGCCGGGAAGGCCTGTACCCGCTGGCACCGGCCCGGCCCGGGGAGGAAGCGCCTGCCGCGGAGATGGTGGCCGCGGCCCGCAAGCTGCTGGGCACCGTCACTGCGGACCAGGCGCGGAAGCTCAGCTACGCCGTGGATGCGCCCGAGTGGCAAAGCTGGGCCAACCCCGAATTCATGCAGCACGATACCGGGCTGCGCCTGGATGAGCTGGAACCACCGGTCCGCGACGCTGCCCTGGGCGTGGTGGAAGCAAGCCTGAGCCCGCAGGGGTTTGAGCTGGTGCGGAACCTGATGCGCATCAACGGGTTCCTGGGCGACCTGGTGGAGCTGCCGCTGCTCATGAACGAGTTCAGCTACAACTTTGCCCTCTACGGCGAACCGTCCGAGACCGAACCGTGGGGGTGGCAGCTCTTCGGCCACCACGCGGCGCTGAACTGCCTGGTGGCGGGGACGCAGCTGGTGGTGTCGCCGGTGTTCATGGGCGCCGAACCGGACATGATCGACGCCGGCCCGCACCGGGGCGTGAAGGTGTTCAAGGAGCGCATCGCCCTGGCCCGGCAGCTGATGGGCGCGCTGCCCGCCCAGCTCCGGGCTGGCGCCACCGTCTACGCGTCGATGGTGGACCCGGCCATGCCCGAAGGCCGCCTCCACCCGGGCGACGAGCGGCACCTTGGCGGGTGCTTCCAGGACAACCGGGTGATCCCCTGTGAGGGCATCCCCGTGCAGGATATGCCCCCGGAGGCCCGGGAACTGCTGGACGCGGTGGTGGATGACTTCATCGCCTACCTGCCGGACGGGCCCCGCGCCGCGCGGCGCCGGGAGATCCAGCAGCACTACGGTGAATCGTTCTTCAGCTGGATCGGCGGCTGGGAGGGGGAGGAGGCGTTCTACTTCCGCCTGCAAAGCCCTGTGGTGGTGCTGGAACTGGACCACCACACCGGCGTGTTCCTCAGCAACGACGAACCGGCCCCCTTCCACATGCATACCGTGGTCCGCACCCCCAACGGCAACGACTACGGCCGCGAATTGGTCAGGCAGACCACGTCCTGACCCACCCACCATCGATTGCTGAGTAACTGCCGTTTTGGGGCGTCATAACGGCAGTTACTCAGCAATCGATGGGTCTCTACCAACAGAGAAGGCCCGGATTTCCTCTCGGAAGTCCGGGCCTTCTGTGTTGGATGTGGTTTAGGGGATGTCCAGGGCCGCGCGGCGCTGGGGCGGCGGGCCCACCACTGTCAGGTCCATTTCGGCCTGGGCACGGCCGAAACCTTCCATGTCCATATAGGGCTCGCCACCCTCGGTGTACATGTAGTCCTCCGTGGGCTGGTTGAAGTACTCGAAGAACCCGTTGAAGACGGACGGCGTCAGGAACCCCACCATCTGGGTGTTGTGGGCGTCAAACGCGAACGAGTGGATGGTCCCGGCGGGGGCGTGCACAAAGTCGCCCTTGGTCAGCAGCATTTCCCGGCCGTTGGCGTACAGCCACATCCGGCCCTCCGTGCAGAGGAAGTTTTCCGTGTGCTGTGAGTGGAAGTGCAACGGGATGTAGGGGGACTTGGCGCCCTTGGTGTGCACGGCGAAGTAGTTCGAACCCGTGTTCTCCGGCCGGGACAGGTAGGTGAACATGGTCTGGTAGCTGACCAGCCGCTCACCCTCCCCGGCACTCAGGAAGTAGGGGCTCTGCGCAGGCGGGAGGCCGGCGTCGTTCTTGAACGACGGCGCCACGCGCTGGACGTCGGGGAAGGTGATGCCGAACTCGGCGCCCACCTCGGCCTGCTCCTGCAGGCTGGCCTTGTGTCCGGCGCGCACCGGCGGGACGTGCGAATCAATGGGCGTTCCCACCCGCTCGTAGTACTTTTCGCCGCCGCCGGGCGTCATCCAGTTCAGGAACCGGGTGTAGTGGCTTGCCATCCGGTAGGCGTGCGGGGTGTTCGGCGGGATGACCACCGAGTCTCCGGGGGTGAGGATCCTGCTCTCGCCGGGCAGCCAGACGTGCAGGATTCCGTCGAAGACGTAGAGGGTCTTGTGTTCGATGCTGTGGCTGACAAAGGGGGATTCGGCCCCCATTCCGCCGGAGATGTAGGCCGCGCTGAAGATGCCGCCCGTATCGGCGGCGCGGGCGATGACAGTTACTAACTGGCCGTTGATTTCGTAGCGCGCGCCCTCGCCCGACGCCATGTAATACGGGACTGCCTCTCCGGGCAGCACGTTGGCCGCCGGGAGCTGCTTGTTCATTTCCTCAACGCTGAGGGACATGGTTTCCTTCTTTCCAGTCGGCCGGCCTTTGCCGGAGCGTGACCTACATCATGGCTGTCCATCGCTCCGGCCACGAGTGCAGATTCCAATGGTTGGAAACCGAACGCAGTTGGCCGTCGTGCCCCTGCTAGACCTCACATTCCTTGCAGTACTTCTTGCCATCCTTCTCGCGCGCCAACTGGCTGCGGTGGTGGACCAGGAAGCAGGACATACAGGTGAATTCGTCTGCCTGCACCGGGACCACCTGAATGAGGAGTTCCTCGTTGGAGAGGTCCGCGCCGGGCAGCTCGAAGCTGTCCGCCAGGTCCGTTTCGTCCATGTCGGGAGCTGCCTCCCGGCGGCCGGACTTATCGGACTTCAGCTCCTCCAGGGCGACGTTCGGCTCTTCCTCGGGCGTGACCCGTGGAGCGTCGTAGTCAACTGACATGTGGTGTGTTCTCCTGTCCAGCTGCTGATGTCCAGATTGTTCTGGACAGATCGACAACGCCGGACGCGGGCAACAAATTCCCGTGCCCCGGCATCCGGCACCGCCCCGGCATGCGGCCCGTGCGGCGGGCATGAACGGTGGCGCTCACCGGAAGTCAGTCCCCGCCAGGCCGGCACAGGCGTCCCACAGCCGCCGCCGCGCCTCCGGGTCAGAACCCATGCCGGGGGTGGGAAGCTCTTTCCGGCCTGCCCACAGCTTGCCGGTCAGCACCGCCGTCTCGGGTGAGGTTGCCAGCCAGAGCGGCGTGTCGGCAGCCTTCTCTGCCGACTTTCCCAGGGTGTTCGTGATCCACCGGAACGGGCCGCCCACGTCCTGCAACAGCCCCGTGTTCTTCACCAGTCCGGGATGGACGGCGTTGACCACCACCCCTGTTCCACGCAGCCTGGCGGCGAATTCCTGGGTCAGGAGGACCCGGCCCAGCATGGTGGGCGGCGTGGAACGGAGGAAGCTGTATTTCCCCTTCGCCGTCTGCAGGTCATCGAACGGGATCCGGACATTGCCGTACTTGGACGCGATGTTGATGACGCGCGACGGCAGGGCGGCGGACGCACCCTTCCTGAGATCGTCCAGCAGGAGCCCGGTGACCAGGTAGTAGGACATCACGTTGGTGGCGAAGGTGAGCTCCAGCCCTTCGGCAGTTTCAAGGCGTTCCTTGCGGAACACGCCGGCCGCGTTCACCAGCACATCCAGCCTGCCGTGACGGGAGCGGAACCCGTCCACGGCAGAGCGGATCGAAGACTGCAGTGACAGGTCGCAGGCCAGCGGCTCAAGCTCCGCGCCCGGAACGCGGGTCCGGATATCGGCCATCGCCGCCTGGGCACGCGCCACGGTCCGGCCCACCACCACGACAGTTGCGCCTTCGCGGGCAAGGCCGGCAGCCACTGCCCGCCCGATCCCACCGGTGGCACCGGTCACCAACGCAATACGCCCGTTCAACCGTGCCATGCCCGTCGCCTCCAGCGAGTCCGTGTTCCGGGACTATCCCAGCACTTATTGGGGCGGCGGGCCAGGGTCTTCCGGACCGGACTCAGGTGCCCGGGCCGCTACGGTGCAGCGATGCCCCTGGTCAGCTTGCGGATCCCGTCGTGCTTCGGGCCGGTAGCCGCGGCCGTTGAAGTTTTGGTTGGCGTGCTGCAGCCAGCCGGAGCGGCCCTGGCGACAGGAAGACCTCTTAGTGGTTGGCTGTTGGTGCCGTCACTAAGAGGTCTTCACTTGTTCACAACTGAATCAACGTTGTGGGACGTTCAGCGAGTCCGTGATCATCTCAAGGGAGATATCCCGTCATCCAGCTTTTGGGTCTAACCAGCGAGGCCGCGGGCAGCTGAGCTTGGGGACATGGCCGCGGCCGTGAGGACGGACGTTTCCCGTTCGCTCTGCTGCACCTCGTCGAGCTCCTTGAGGGTGTACTTTCTGGTCTCCTTGGCGGTCAGGGCTGAGGCTCCGGCCAGGACCATGAACCCGAGCGCGACCATGGACGGTCCGACCCAATCTTTCAGGTCGGGGCCAGCGAGGGCTGTCGAGAGAACGGGGCCGATGACGCCCGAGATGGCGAAGCCGACCTGAGTCCCAAGGGCGAGTCCGGAGACGCGCAGGCGGCCGGGGAACATCTCCGCGAAGAATGACGGCCAGGACGCGTTCACCATTGAGTAGAAGAGGGAGTAGTTGATGATGCCGAACAGGAAGATCAGCGACCAGTTCCCGGTCGTGATTGACCACAGGTAGGGGACCATCGTGACGCCCACGCCGCCCGTTGCGATGAGGAACATCGTCTTGCGGCCGATCTTGTCCACAAGGAATCCTGCGAGGGGCGTGATGCCGAGGGCGATCACGGCCGAGACGGTAGTCGTCAGGAGCATGGTCGGCTTATCCAGCTTGTAGCCGGCGGTACCGAATGCCACCGAGAAGGTCTGCATCATGTAGCTCGTGCCCGCGATGAGGGCACAGAACACGATCCGCAGCACCGCACGCCAGTGGAAGCGCAGAAGATGCCGGAGGGGAGCAACGTTCACCTTGGCGGCCTGGGCCTTTACGAACTCCGGCGGCTCCTCGATGTGGCGGCGGATCAGGTAGGCAGCGACGACTACGAGGGCGGAGGCCCAGAACGGCAGCCGCCAACCCCAGCTCAGCAACTGCTCCGAGGGCATGGCGGCGATCGGGATGAAGACCAGCAGGGTAAGCAGCGTGCCGGAGGAGGAACCCAAGGTGGTGAAGCTCGCGAGGAACCCGCGCCGGCCTTCGGAAGCATGCTCCAGGCTCATGGTGATGGCACTGGGCTGCTCGCCGGAAAGGCACAGTCCCTGGATGACGCGGATCAGCACGAGCAGGACTGGAGCAAGAGGCCCGATTTGGGCGTATGTGGGGAGGCACCCGATCAGGAAGGTGCAGCCGCCGATGCCGAACAGCGTGATCATCATGACGAACTTGCGGCCGCGACGATCGCCCAGCGGCCCCAGGATGAGGGAGCCGAGGGGGCGCACCGCGTAGCCGACCGCGAAGGTGATCATGGCGAGCAGTACGCTGAGGCCCTGGGGCAGCTCGGGTGAAAAGAAGAGCACGTTCAGAACCAGCGCCGACGAGGTGCCGTACACCGCGAAGTCGTAGTACTCCAACGTCGTACCGATCCAGGCCGCGATTGCGGCCTTGACCGGGGTCTTCCTGGGAAGTGTGGTTTCTGTCATTTCGTCTCCGTGGGTGATGGGTGAACACCGGTTGCCGCTAAACCTGGGCTCTCGGAAAGAGATCTTGAGTGGAATGTCCTGTTGGTCCTGCTGTGAGCTCTCTCGCAAATCGTGTTTACGGCTTTGCGGACCGGCCTCAAACATCAAGTTAACGTTTGCGGTATGGGTCACACAAAGTCGGCTTTTATGTACCTACATAGCGATTTGTTATGGCTTGGAGTCGAAGGACCGGAGACCTTGGACAACACGGAAGCTCGCCGTGGAACGGGGATGGGAGGGCGGAAGGCCCGCCGGCCCGCCGGCCGGGGATCAGGCGGGACGATTACTGCGGCTGGGCCACACGCAAGCCGACGCCCCTGGTCATTTTGCGGATTTCGTCGGACTTAAGCCCGCTTGCCCCGGCAAGTTGGTAGTCGTCAAGGAGCCGGGATTTCCTGGCCAGGGCCAGAACCTGCGTTCGTTGTTCTTCCGCGTCGTTCCGGGCGCCTTCTGCTGCCGCCAGCTCTGAAGCCAATCCCGCAATGAGGTGAAGATGCCCGCTCCGGGTTTGGCCGGACGGGTACAGCTCGCCGCGTGCCAGCGCGGCAGACCGGATACTTGCTGCAGGCTGTCCGGCGGCCTTCGCGACGGCGGCAACCTTCACGCCATCGCACACGGCCTGGGCAAGGCAATCACCAAACTCGGCGGTGAGGGCACGTACCCTGCTGGACCGAAGTGCGAGGGTCGTCCTCAGCTGGGCCAGCATGGCCAGGACTTGTTGGGCTCGGGCCGTGGCGGGGTCCGGCTTCGGGACGCCGCGGTACCGGTACGCTGCCGCGCCGGCCGCGCCCGTGCCGGTCCTGGCTGAACGCGGAGGTATCCGATCGTGAATTTTTCTGCCGGGCACCTCTGCTCCTTGTCTCCGTTGGTGTTCGCCTGCCCGCGCGGCTTCCCGCCCGTCGGACGTGGAGGCGTCGCGGGGGCCGGCGGTGTGCCTTCATTGGGCCCGTTATCCACCCTGCAGGTTACGCCCCGGTCAAACCGGCAGGGCAATACCGAAAGTACTTGGAGCAATAGGCGAAAGTTCTAGGTGCTCCGTCATAAGGGCTGCTTATCTGTCCACGCACTTTAGGTCTTATCCAAGGGGGCGGCTCCTTCCCTAGGCTCAAATGAACCACCCCCATCCGTACCGGAAGCCTGGAAGACACCATGCCTGAATTCGTGCCCGCATCACGCGTAACCCGTATCAAATCCTCACCCAGCGTTGCCGCGGCGGCCCGTGTCCGGGAGCTCAAGGCCGAGGGCCGCCGGATCCTGGACCTGACGGTCGGCGAGCCGGACTTCGACACGCCCCAGCACATCAAGGACGCTGCCGTCGCGGCCATCGACCGTGGTGAAACCAAGTACACATCGGTCACCGGGACGCCGGAACTGCAAAAGGCCATCCTGCAGACGCTGCACCGCAAAACAGGGCAGCAGTACACCGCCGGCGAAATCACCATCGGGGGAGGCGGCAAGCAGGTCATCTTCACCGCGTTCATGGCCACCCTCGATCCGGGCGACGAAGTTGTCATTCCAGCGCCGTACTGGGTCTCCTACCCGGACATGGTGCTCGCCAACGAAGGCACCCCCGTCATCGTTTCCTGTGGTGAGGACACCGGTTTCAAACTAACCCCCGAGGCACTGGCAGGCGCACTGACGGAGCACACCAAGTGGGTCATCCTCAACACGCCCTCCAACCCCACCGGAGCGGTCTACTCCCGCCAAGAACTGGCAGGCCTGGCCGCCGTCCTCAAGGACCACCCTGACGTCTATGTCCTCACCGATGAGATCTACGACGAGATCCACTTCGGCGAAGAGCCCATAACGGGTCTCGTGGCCGTTGCCCCTGAGCTTAAGGACCGCGTGCTGGTCACCAACGGGGTCTCCAAGGCCTACGCGATGACCGGATGGCGGCTGGGTTACGCCGGCGGCCCGGCGCCCCTGGTGGCTGCCATTAACAAGCTGCAGTCCCAAATGTCCTCCTGCCCGTCCTCGATCAGCCAGGCGGCTGCCGCCGCGGCACTCACGGGAGACCATGCGTTCGTCCGCGAAAGCGTGGAGGTGTACCGCGAACGGCGTGATGCGGCAGTCGCCGGGCTTAACGCGGTCAATGGCCTGCAGTGCGCGACGCCGGAAGGCGCCTTTTACGCGTACGTCAACTGCGCCGGGGTCATCGGCAAGACGACACCCGACGGCAGGCGGATCAGCAACGACGAGGACTTCACGTTGTATCTCCTGGAAGCGGCGTCCGTTGCCGTCATCCAGGGTTCGGCGTACGGACTAAGCCCCTACTTCCGGATTTCCTATGCCACCGGCCTGCCGGTGATCGAGGATTCCATCGCTGCCATCGAAAAGGCCGTCAGGGCGCTGGCCTGACCCAATCACTGCTTTGCCCACGCTTTCTACAAAACAGGAGCACCTCATGATCCATGTCAAAACAAAATTCGACCGCCCTTCCGAAGATGCCGTTCAGCGGCTCTCCAAGTTCTCCTCTGCCACAGTGCATGAAGCCCAGGGCCGCAAAGGTGCGCTGAGTTCGAAGATCAAGCCGATTGACCGCAGCATGTCCTTCTGCGGCCCGGCCGTTACCGTGGTCTGTGCACCGCGGGACAACCTGATGCTTCAGGTGGCCATTCACTACGCCAAGCAGGGCGACGTTGTCCTGGTGGCAGCCGGTGAGTACGAGGAAGCCGGGACATTCGGCGATGTGCTGGGCAACGCCATGAAGGCGAAAGGCCTGGCGGGTATGGTTACGGATTCAGGCGTCCGCGACACCAAGGACCTGATTGAACTCGGATTGCCGGTGTTCTCCGGCAGTGTCTGCATCAAGGGGACCGTCAAGGAAACCATTGGCCCGATCAACCATCCCCTGGTGTTCGGCGGCGAAATTGTCTACCCGGGCGATGTCCTGCTGGGTGATGCCGACGGTGTGGTGGTGGTCCGCAAGGATGAGATCGAGGAAGTCATCAGGCTGTCGCAGGCACGCGTGGACGCTGAGGACGACCTCATCCGCCGCTACAAGGAGGGTGGCACCACCATCGAGTTGTGCAAGCTGACCGAGGTCCTGAAGGCAAAGGGGCTGCTGGTGGAAGACGCCGAATTGGAGCCCGCGCTGTAGCTCACACCGATGGGGTTAAACCACAGAGGCCCGGAGTTCCTTCTGGAACTCCGGGCCTTCTGTTGGCCGCCGGCGGGGCGGTGGTTCAAGCCACCTCAGTTGATCCCGGGAAGAAGGTACGCAGGCGGCCCCACCTGGGAGTCGTCCAGGTACCACATGGTGGATCCCCGCTTGCCCGGCGGCATCATGCTGCCCTCGAAGACAAACACCGGATCCGAGGCAGCGCCGTCCTCGGCCCGCCAGAAACCATTGGTGGGGCAATGCGAACCGGTGCTGGCCTTAAGCTGGATCCTTCGTTCCGAGGATTTCCGGTATTGCAGGCTGGTGATCTTTTTCATGCTGGGCTCCAAGGGAATCATTTGTGCCGGGTAAACGCCGTTGGCGAACCTTTATGGCTTTTATCCTAGGACGCAGCAAATTCCATGGATAAGACTTATGGAGCGTGACCTGATAAGGGCCGCTTATGATGCGCCCGCGCCAGCTGAGGGTGTTCCGCTGGAAAGCGGCTGGTATTTGCTGCGCAGCATTTCCTGGAGCATTTCCTTCAGCACCAGCAGAACGGCGGAACCGGCCTCAGAGAGCGGTTCGTGGTCCGGAGTGCACAGCGCGATCTTGCACTGGAGTGCAGGCCCGGTGATCCGCAGGACCCGGAAGTCCTCCTCATGGAACAGGGCATCCGCGGCCGACTTTGGCAGGATGGTCGCACCCAGGTCGCTGCGCAGCAGCCTGGTCAGGGACGGCACCGATTCCACTTCCCCCACCAGGTGCAGCGTGAGGCCCTTGCTGTCGAAGCCCGCCTCCACCACCTGGCGGAGGGTGTGGATCCGTTCGGGCAGGAACAGGCCCAGCGTGGCCGCCGCTTCCAGGGCGATGGTGCCGGCCCCGGGATCCACCGGAAGCTCCCGCGCGGCGTTGACCACCAGGTACAGGTCCTCGACGATGAGGGTGGTGAATTGCACACCCCGGATGGGCCCCGGTTCATAGATGAGGGCCATGTCCAGCCGCCCGTTCTTGATGGCCTCGCTGAGTACGCCGCCGTATATCTCGGTCAGGTGCAGCACGATGTCGGGGTAGCGCCGCCCTACTTCGCGGATAATCCGCGGGGTAAGGCTTGAGGCCATGCTGTAGGGAGCGATTGCTATGGAGACGCGCCCGGAAGGTGCCGCTCCTGAAGCTGCCACATCGATCCTTGCCTGCTCCACTTGGCGCAGGATGGTTTGGGCGTGCCGGTAGAGGGTATGGCCGGCCGCCGTGGGCTCCACGCCCTGCTTGCTCCGGATCAGGAGCCGCTGCTTCAGCTCCGTTTCCAGGGCCGACACCTGCTGGCTCAGCGCCGGCTGGGCGACGTGGAGGGCGGCGGCCGCCTTGGTGATGCTTCCTGAGTCGACGATCTTCACGAAGTACGCCAGCTTCCGGGTGTCCATAGCGCTCCTCTTTTCCAGCCGGGGACGGCACAGCCTGCGGGGTCATACGTTGGCGTTATGGCGGGACAGGCAATACGTCTTTGTGTGATCCGAGTCTCGGGCATAGGTTAATTGCAGATGACTTTTCCAATGACCAGATCATTCTATCCCGGCCCAAGCCATCGCCGGTTTTGATGCCGGCATATGTTTTGTGCATAAGCAGGAAAAAATTTGTTGGAATAGCCAGTCTTGTTGTTACGAAATAAGGGCCGCTTGAATTTTTCGGGGTCGCCAATAGCGCCCCTAAAGGTCATAACTATTCCCTATAGCGTGATACCGCATTCGTCTTTGTGTGGCTCCAATCCCGATGCCACACTGATTTACACCCGCAGCACCAGCAGAGGAAGGCCCGCAATGCCCACAGTTGATCTCGTAGCGGATCTTGGTGAAGGTTTTGGCGCCTACTCGATCGGCGACGACAACGCCCTCCTGGAAATCGTCTCCAGCGCCAACATCGCCTGCGGCTTCCACGCAGGGGACCCTGACATCATGGACGCCACCGTGGCTGAATGTGTCAGGACGGGAGTCGGCATCGGCGCCCACCCGAGCTTCCCGGATCTTCGCGGCTTCGGCCGCCGGGCCATGGACCTCACGGCTGACGAAGTCCGCAACGATGTGATCTACCAGCTGGGTGCCCTGTCGGCGTTTGCCGCCTACCACGGCGGTACCGTCTCCCACCTGGCTCCCCACGGCCGCCTGGGCAACCTGGTGGCCACCCGCGCGGACTACGCCCGAGCCGTAGCAGATGCCGCCGCCCGGGTGGACCCGAAGCTGATCATCCTGGCGCAGGACGGTGAACTCGCCACTGCGGCGGCGGAGCGCGGCCTGCGGGTGGCCATCGTTGGCATCGCGGACCGCGCCTACCAGGATGACGGTACTCTGGTGCCGCGCAGCCGGCCCGGCGCCGTGATCCACGACCCCTCCGTCATTGTCCGGCGCACTGTGCGGATGGTGACCGAAGGACTCATCGAAACAGTCTCCGGCAGCGACATCGCCATCCATGCCGACACGGTGCTGCTCCACGGCGACAATCCGGGCGCCGTCGAACTTGCCCGCCTGGTTCGCAGCGAACTGATCGCCGCAGGCGTCACCATTGCCCCGTTGGCACAAGTGCTCGCCGCAAAGCAAAAGGTTTCCTGACCATGGCCGCCCCAACGACAACCAGCCGGACAATGCTGGACATCTACGAGTCAGGCGACGCCGCCCTGCGTGTGGTGGCACAGGCCGGTGACGCAGAAGCCAACTGGGCCACGGTCCACTCCCTGGCCGGCTGGCTGGCGACCGCCGGCGTCGAAGGCATCCATGGGGCCGTTCCCACCTACGACTCCGTCCTGGTCGAATTCGACCCCTACCTCACCTCCGCCCGCCAGGTCAGGGCGTTCATCCTCCTGGGGATGCGCCAGCTGGACTTTGTTGGCACCACCCTGCGCGAGCCGCGCCGCTTCGAGGTGCCGGTCGTGTACGGGGGCAGCTACGGGCCGGACCTGGAAAGCGTGGCAGAGCACCAGGGCCTGGATGTCCAGGACGTTATCGCCCGGCACATGGCCAAGACCTACGTCATCCGCTGCCTCGGAGCGCCGGCAGGCTCGCCCATGATGGACGGACCAGACTTCCCGGTCCCCGTCCCCAGGCTCAAAGACCCGCGGCTGTCCGTACCCGCCGGTGCAGTATCCGTGGCCGGGCGCCAAGCCGTGATCGCGCCCGCCGTCGCACCAGGAGGATGGTGCGTCATCGGCCAGACCCCCCTGACGGTCCTGGACGCAGCACGCGAACCCCTGGTGCCCTACGTCCCCGGCGATGAACTGCGCTTCTACCGCATTCCCGCGGAGGACTTCGGAAAGTATGAGGGGCAGTTCCTGGAGGCCCGGCCATGACCGGGTCACTTGTCGTCCTTCAGCCCGGACACTCCGTCGTCACCGACCTTGGCCGGACGAAGGGTCCTGCATTCGGACTTCCCGTCAACGGCGCCCTGGACCAGTTTTCGGCCAAGGCCGCGAACATCCTGGCCGGCAACGGGGACAACGATCCGCTGCTGGAACTAACCGCCCTGGACTTCAGGATGCGCGCCACCACGGACCTGCTGATCGCCGTGACCGGCGCGCCGCTTGACCTCTTGGTGGGCGGCCGCGATTGCCCCCAGTGGGAGCCCGTCTCCGTCCGGGCCGGCGAAACAGTGGCGGTCCGCGGAATCCGCACCGGTCTCCGGGCCTACATCGCCGTCCGCGGATCCTTCGCTGTCCCCACGCTGCTGGGCAGTTGCGCACCGGACACGGTGGTGGGCTTCGGACTGAAACTTGTTGAGGGCACCCGGCTTGCAACGCAAAAGACCACCGCGCCCCTCACTCAGCCATACTTCGGCTTGCCCCTGTTCCGGCTGGGGCTGGCAAAGCCGGAATTCACCACCCACCCGGTCATCGACGTCACCGACGGGCCGGACTTAGCCGAATTCGGCGACACCGCAGACCTGCTTTTCACCACGCAGTACACCGTGAGCCCCCGAAGCAACCACATCGGACTCCGGCTCGGCGGCGCACTTCCCGAACGCCAACTCACCTCCGAGGTCCTCTCCCGCGGTGTCCCGGTGGGGGCCATCGAGGTTCCGTCCCGGGACGAACTGCTGGTCCTGCACCGGGGACGCGGCGTTACGGCGGGCTATCCGGTCCTGGGGGTCGTCACAAGCCGCTCCCTGGATGTCCTGGCACAGTCCAGGCCCGGACACACCGTCACCTTCAGAAAGACAACCGTGGCTGAAGCAACAGCCATGCACCGCACAGCCTGCCTGGAGCTGGACAGACTCCGGAACACCGTGAACACAGTCTTTGGACTCCTGGGGGTCGGCGCCGGCCAGCGCTGGCACGAACTCAGCCCGGCGTCAGGAGCCTGAACATCATGAATGCCCGTCCCACCGCCCGGGACCGCACCCACAAACCGCTACGCGATCCCTAACCCCCTGCCAACCACTACGCCCAGCCCATTGCCGGACCTAAGAGCCCCGCCATTTACCACTTATTGGAGTCCCTGTGCCTTTTTCCGACTACACCACAGCCCTCGTCACCGGAGCGTCCACCGGCATGGGCGCGGCCATCGCCGAACGTCTCGCCAAGCGCGGATTGACCGTGCACGCGGTGGCCCGCAACGAGGAACGCCTCGCCGAACTGGCCGACCGCACGGGAGCAGTCCCGCATGTGGTGGACCTGACCGACACCGCCGGCCTGGCCGGCGTCGTCCGCGACCTCAAGGTGGACGTCCTGGTGAACTGCGCCGGGGTCTCCCGGACCGGCAACATCCTGGACTCCTCCGAGCAGGACATCGACGAACTCATCGACGTCAACCTCCGCGGCCTGCTGCAGCTCACCCGGCTGGTGCTGCCCGGCATGGTGGAGCGGGACCTGGGCCACGTGGTCAACATCAGTTCGATCGCCGGGCTCTACAACTTCTACGGCCACACCGCGTACCACGCCACCAAGGCCGCCGTGCACCAGATCTCCCGGCAGTTGCGCAACGACACGGTCGGCAAGCGCATCCGCGTCACCGAAATCTGCCCCGGCCGGGTGGAGACCGAAATCTTCGGCCGCAACCTGGGCGGCAGCCCCGAGGCCATGGAAGAAGCCTGGCAGACCTACTACGAGGGCTACGAGTCGCTCACCACGGACGACATCGTCAATGCCCTTGATTACGCCATTGAAACCCCGCGCCACGTGAATGTGGGCATGCTCGAGCTCATGCCCACCTTCCAGGTCCCCGGCGGACTGACCTTCGACCGCCGCGACGCATAACGATCCGCCCGCAGCACCTTCCCACCAACCGATAGGCCTTCAACGATGCAGCACGTGCAAACCGTCAGTTTCCCCGAACCCCAGCTCCTGGCCGATTTGTCCCCGCTCCCGGAGGGACTGACGGGAGTGGTGTGGGACATGCAGGGGGCCCCTGACGAGGCCCACGGAAGCATCGACGGGGTCATCCTGCCGTACCTCAATGCCGGTGCGGTCCTGGCGAACCTTGGCAAGGTCCCGGACCTGAAGTTCGTGCAAACTCAGTCAACAGGGTTCGACGGCGTCCGCGAGGCAGCGGGTCCGGCCGCCGCCGTGGCAAACGCCTCGGGCGTCCATGCAGCTGCCACCGCGGAGCTGGCCGTTGGCCTCATCCTCGCCAAGCTCCGCGGCATCGACCAGGCCGCCCGCGATCAACAGGCCGAACGCTGGAACCCGCAACGCCGCCAGTCGCTGGCCGACCGGAAGGTCCTGCTGCTGGGCATCGGCGGAATCGGGAAGGAGCTGGCCCGCCGCCTGGAGCCCTTCGAAGTCACACTGACCCGGGTGGGAAGCGCCGCACGGACCGATGCGGACGGCCAGGTCCACGGTCCGGATGAACTCGTGGCGCTCGCCGCCGGCCACGACATCCTGGTCTCCGTCCTTCCCCTCACCGAGGCGACCCACCACCTGGTGGGAGCCAAGGTCCTGGCCGCCCTGCCGGACGGCGCCCTGGTGGTCAACGTCGGCCGCGGCGCCGTGATCGACACCGACGCCCTAACGGCTGAAGTGGTGTCCGGCCGCCTGCACTGCGCCATCGACGTCGTCGACCCCGAACCGCTGCCCGCCGGCCACCCGCTCTGGTCGTCGGAGAACGCCCTCATCACCCCCCACGTTGGCGGCAACGCCTCAGCGTTCGAACCACGGATCCTGAAACTCCTGAAACGGCAGCTTGAGGCCCTCGCCGCCAGCGAAACCCCGGTCAACCTGGTGCAGCAGGGACCGTTCGCATGAGCTCACTGTTTGACCTCACCGGCCGCGTCGCATTGGTCACCGGCTCCAGCCGCGGCATCGGCTCGTCACTCGCCCGGGCACTGGCCGACGCCGGTGCCACGGTTGTGCTGAATGGCATCAACCCGGAGCGGCTCAAGGAAGCCGAAGCCGCGCTCGCCGCCGACTTCCCGGCCGGCCGCATCGCCAGCATCGCGTTTGACGTCACCGACGGCGAGGCGGCAGCCCGCAGCATCGCGTGGATCGAAGAGCACGTGGGTCCGTTGGAGATTCTGGTGAACAACGCCGGGATCCAGCACCGGGTGCCGATGCTGGACCTTGAGGTGGCGGATTGGGAGCGGGTCATTTCCACGGACCTGACCAGTGCGTTCCTCGTGGGGCGGGAGGCGGCCCGGCACATGATTCCGCGCGGCCGGGGCAAGATCATCAACATCTGCTCGGTGCAGACGGACCTGGCCCGCCCCACTATCGCCCCGTATGTTGCCGCCAAGGGCGGGCTGCGGAACCTCACCCGGGCCATGACGGCCGAGTGGGCCGCTTCCGGCCTGCAGGTCAACGGGATCGCGCCGGGGTATATCCACACCGAGATGACGCAGAACCTGGTGGACGACGAACAGTTCAATACCTGGATCCTGGGCCGCACCCCGGCCCACCGCTGGGGCACGCCGAAGGACCTGGCCGGGCCCGTGGTCTGGCTGGCCTCGGACGGGTCGGACTTCGTGAACGGCCAGACCATTTTCATCGACGGCGGAATGACGGTGGTGGTCTGATGCCCGCGAACACACCCGTCCAGCCAGGCCCCAACACGCTGCCCGCCTCCGGGCCGGCCGTGGTGGCCCACGCCGCCGGGGACCTCCGGATCGATGAGGTCCCGCTGGCCCTGCCGGCGGATGACCAGGCCGTCGTCGAGGTCTTGTACGGCGGCATCTGCGGCTCGGACCTGCATTACTGGCTGCACGGCGCGGCCGGGGAATCCATCCTGAAGGCACCCCTGGTCCTGGGCCACGAAATCTCCGGCGTGGTGGTCCGCGCCGCCGCCAACGGCCAGGGACCGCAGCCCGGAACCGCCGTCGCCGTCCACCCCGCCACCCCGGGACCTGGCGCGGCCAGGTACCCCGCGGACCGGCCCAACCTCTCACCCGGCTGCACCTACCTGGGCAGCGCCGCCCGCTACCCGCACACCGACGGCGCCTTCAGCCGGTACGTGAACCTGCCCGTCCGGATGCTGCGGGCCCTGCCCGAGGGCATCGACCTGCGCACGGCCGCCCTGGTCGAACCCGCGTCCGTGGCCTGGCACGCGGTCTCCCGCGCCGGGGACGTGGCCGGGAAGACCGCGCTGGTGATCGGGTCCGGCCCCATCGGTGCCCTCGCTGTCGCGGTCCTCAAACGCGCCGGTGCAGCGCACATCACCGCTGTGGACCTCCATCCCAAGCCGCTGGAGATCGCCAAGGCCGTCGGCGCGGACCAGGTCATCAACGCCGCAGACACGGAAGCGATCGCCGCCGTGGAGGCGGACGTGGTGATCGAATCCTCCGGCAACCACCACGGACTGGCCTCCGCCATCCGCGGCGCGGTGCGGGGCGGGACCGTGGTGATGGTGGGGCTGCTGCCCACCGGCATGCAGCCGCTACCCATCTCGCTGGCCATCACCCGCGAACTGGACCTCAAGGGCTCCTTCCGCTTCAACGACGAAATCGACGAGGTCATCGCGGCGCTTGCCGACGGGTCACTGCACATCGACCCCGTCATCACCCACCAATACCCCGTGGAGGACGCCCTGCACGCCTTCGAGGTGGCCAAGGACTCCACCAGTTCCGGCAAAGTCCTCCTCAGCTTCGACGGGAACGGGGAGGAACGGTGAACGCCCCGTTGCCGCCCCTGGTGGTGATGGGCGTGTCCGGCTCGGGGAAATCCACCATGGGCTCCCTGCTGGGCCTGCGCCTGGACATGCCATTCTTCGATGGCGACGATTTCCATCCGGCCGCCAACAAGCAGAAAATGGGCGCCGGCAAACCGCTCACGGACGTTGACAGGGAGCCCTGGCTTGGCACGCTGGGGGAGCTGCTCGCAGGAAAGGCCGACGGCGTCACAACAGTCCCGCCTATCGTCGCCTGCTCAGCGTTGAAGCGCCGCTACCGGGACCTGCTGCGCAGCGCAGCGCCGGATGTTGTCTTCATCCACCTGACCGGAAGCGCGGGCACCATTGGCGCGCGGATGGAAGCCCGCGCCCACGAGTTCATGCCGCGGACCCTGCTGGAATCCCAGTTCGCAGCCTTGGAGGAACTGGACGAGGACGAGGCCCACCTCCTGGCCGATATCACCGAGCCCCCGGAACTCCTGGTGGAACGACTGGCCACGGAGCTCCAGGCCGTGTCCGCTAAGGCGGTCCGCACCGCCTGATTCACAAACGGGTGTTCCGCCCTTGTGGTGGTAGTAGGTAGACTGGCCTACCTACTACCACCGCAAGGAGCCCCATGCCTGTGTCACGCGCTTCGGCGACCAGCCGCCGCCCCGCCCGGGTGCTGCTGCTTGAAGCGGCAGCGCGCCTTTTCTATGCCCAGGGGGTGGCCGCCACGGGAATCGACACCATCACTGCCGAGGCGGGCGTTGCCAAAAAAAGCCTCTACAACAACTTCACGTCCAAAGCGGACCTCGTGGCCGCCTACCTGGAAGCACGGCATGAGGAGTGGCTCGGCCTTTACCGGACGCGGCTGGAAAAGGCCGGGACCCCGTCGGAGCAGGCACTGGCGGTCTTCGACGCCTACCTCGACCACGCAAATGCCGCCTACCAGCACGGATTCCGCGGCTGCGGGCTGCTCAACGCGGCGGCTGAACTGCCCGCAGGGGACCCCGGGCGGACTGCAGTGCGGCTCCACAAGGAGGAAGTGCAGGAACTCCTGGCCCGGCACGTCACGGCACTGTTGCCCGGGAGGGAGGGGCAGGCGCCTGCCGTTGCCGCCCACTTGGCCTTCCTCCTCGAAGGTGCCATGGCCAGGGCAGGCCTGGAGGGCGGCGACGTGCCGCTGCGGCAAGCCCGGGCCATCGCCGGGCAACTGCTGGACGACCTGTGAACAACAAGCCAAACCATCAGCAGGCCCAGCCCTGGGGAGCGCTCTCCATAGTGGCGGCATCCATCCTCTGGGGAACCACCGGAACAGCGGCCACCTTCGCGCCCGCCGTGAGCCCACTGGCCATCGGCGCGGTGGCAATGGGGCTGGGCGGACTGATGCAGGCACTGTACGCCGCACGGCACATTGCCGTTCAGTCGGGCAGCCTGCTTGCGCGATGGCGCCTGGTATCTCTCGGTGCCGTGGCGGTTGCTGTCTACCCCCTGGCCTTCTACAGTTCCATGCGCCTCTCCGGAGTGGCCGTGGGTACGGTGGTTTCCATCGGTTCAGCGCCGGTAGCGGCCGCCCTGATCGAACGTTTCGCGGACGGGAAGCCGCTGAGCCGACGCTGGATTCTCGGGGCGCTGCTGGGAATTGGCGGGGCAGCCCTGCTGTCCCTTGCCGGGCACTCGCCGGCAGCACCCGCACACGGGGCTGCTGGCGCCGGGGCTGATTCCTGGAACTCGACTTCCTTGACTTTGACTTCCTTGGCGCCGACGGCGGGAATCCTGCTGGGGCTGCTGGCCGGAACTACTTATGCTCTGTACTCCTGGGCGGCACACCGGCTGACCGGTGACGGGGTCTCTTCACGGGCGGCCATGGGCGCCGTGTTCGGACTCGGCGGGCTCCTCCTGGTGCCTGTCCTTGCCGCAACGGGACGCCCGCTGCTGGAGTCCTGGACCAGCGTCAGCGTCGGCGCCTACATGGCGGCGGTCCCCATGTTTGCCGGGTACCTGCTGTTCGGGTGGGGCCTGGCCCGGGTAGGGGCGAGCACGGCCACCGGCATCTCGCTGCTCGAAACCGTGGTGGCCGCCGTCCTGGCCGTGCTCGTGGTGGGAGAACGGCTCCCAGCACTTGCCTGGCTTGGCGCCGCCGTCGTCCTGGCAAGCATGTTCATCCTGGCGCCGCGGCGGCAAACTGCTGCGGCACCCGGGGGCCGCGCAGGTGCACCACCACGGCCATCAGCCGGTGGTCTGCCGGCCGCCGCTCCGGGCCAGCACCGTGGGACCGAGCAGCAGGCAGGCGCCCAGCCCCAGCAACAGAATCCCTAGCACCACCGCACCGGGAGCCGGCAGCCCGGCCCCCGCGATAATGAGCACCACACCAATCAGTGCCGCCGCCATGCCCGGGAACAGGCCTGCGGGGAGACGGCGTGCCGGATAGCCGGACAGCAGTTCCATGGCCAGGTGGGGATCGTCCGCGATCAGCCCCAGTTCCAGCTCCTTGAGCAGGCGTCGCTCCTCATCGGACATTGGCATGGCAGGCCCCGGCTTCCTTGGGCGGCGGTATCGGTATCGACCGTAGGAGCCTTCTACCGGTTAGTCAATAGTCCGGGGTCCGGGCTGGAAGCCGCCTACCGGCGTCGTAATTCCGCGAACTCGATGGACGGCACGATTGCGCCCGCGTCCCGCTCCACAAAGTTGATTCCCGGCGGCACCAGGTCGTCGATGGCATCCAGTACGGTCTCGCCCAGCTGGACATCCGCCGCGCGCAGGTACGCCCGGAGGTGTTCCTCGCTGCGCGGCCCGATGATCACGCTGCTGATGGCGGGATGGGTCAGGGCAAACCCCACGGCCAGGTCCACCAGGGACATTTCCAGCTTGTCCGCCAGCCGGGCCAGCGAGTCCGCGGCCAGCAGCTTCCGCTCGCTGGATGGCCCGGAGATGTCGTACCGGCCGGGCAGTGTGTGGACCCGGGTGGGCGGCTTGCCCGATTCGAGGACGAAGCTGCCGGACAGCCAACCGCCCGCGAGTGGGCCGTAGGCAAGCACGCCCAGGCCATACTGCTGGGCGATGGGCAGGACGTCCCGCTCGTTGCCGCGGACCAGCATGGAGTACGGAACCTGGTTGCCCAGCGGCGGGATCAGATGGTTTGTGGTGGCCAGCCACTGGGCCTCCACCAGCTGGGCCGGCGTGAACACCGAGGTCCCGTAATACAGGATCTTGCCCTGGCGGATCAGGTCGTTGAGGGTGGTGATGGTCTCCAGGACGTCGGTGTTGTAGTCCGGCCGGTGCGCCTGGTACAGGTCGATGCGGTCCGTCTGCAGGCGCCGGAGGCTGCCCTCCACGGCCTGGGTGATCCAGCGCCGCGAGTTCCCGGAGTGCGCCGGGTTGGGGCTCATCTGGCCGTGGAACTTGGTGGCCAGGAAGACATCGTCCCGGCGGCCGCGGAGGGCCCGGCCCACCACCTGTTCGGACTCACCCTGGGAGTAGACGTCAGCGGTGTCGATTGCGGTGATGCCGGCGTCCAGGGCTTCATGGATGATCCGGATGCTCTCGTCCGCGCCGGTGGGGGCGCCCTGGGAGCTGCCGTTCCCCTCGCCGAAGTTCATGGTGCCCAGGGTGAGGGGACTGATGGGGGTTCCCGACCGTCCGAACACCCGCAGTTCGCTCAGGCTCATCTGCGGCCTCCTCCATTCAGTTGCCGTGCCTTGGATCGTCACGAGGCTACACAGATTCGGCAGGCCGCCACAGATTCCCGCCTTAGTCCTTCTCTTTTCGTCGTACGGAGTAACCGGCGCCCCGCAAATGACGTTTTGTGGCGCGCACGCGGCACTCCATAGCGCCTATATTGAGGGATGGGCTCCTCCAATAGTGACGACCAGTTCGTCCAGTTGCATGACATCATCATGGGCAGCGGCAATGTTGCTGATTTCCTGACTGAGCTGTCCTCTGTTGCAGCCTCCGCCGTCAGCGAGGACGCGGGCGTGTTCGTCGAGTGCGGCGTGACCCTCCAGCGCCGCAAACGCAGTGCCACCATTGCGGGCAGCAGTGAACGCGCCGTTGTCCTGGACAAGCTGGAGCAGGTCCTGGGTGAGGGTCCGTGCATTGCGGCGCTGGAGGCCATGAAGCCCGTCATCCTTTCCAATGTGGAGACCGATACCCGCTGGCCCAAGTACCAGAAGCTGCTGGCCGAGAACGGCTGCCGCAGCGTCCTGGGCGTCCCGCTTGCCCTGGACGGGCACCAGTCCGCCGCGTTGAATTTTTTCGCTTCGGAACCGGACGTGTTCGCTGACGAAGTCGTTCGCAGGGCTGAGGGGTTTGCTGACCTCGCGGGCCGCGCATTGAGGCTGGCACTGCGGATCGCCGACGCCCAGAACCTGGCGGACGACCTGAGGGCCGCAATGGCCAACCGCACCACGATCGACCTGGCGTGCGGGGTGATCATGGCCCAGAACCGGTGCAGCCAGGATGAAGCCATGGCGCTGCTCACCAAGGCGTCCAGCCACCGGAACCAGAAGCTGCGGGACCTTGCAGCGGGAGTCATCGGCCGGGTCAGCGACGGAGCCGTGACCACGCACTTCGATCCGTAACGTCCACCTCCGGAACCCGTCCTGATCCGCCTGGATGCCGTCCCGGTTTCGCCTCCGCGCCGCCCTGCAATAATCTGAACCAACGGTTGTGCACGGGGGTGTCAGCGCCCGGTACAACAGCACTGTAAGTTCCGGGACCATCACAGACGAGGCGGACACCCATGACGGCTTCAGACCAGCAGCACGCACCAGGCCCAGCGATCCCAGCAGGCCCTCCCGCCGCTGCGGCCGGGCCAGTCGATCCGCACCTGCTGCAGCAGCTGGCCGACGCGCATGGTGTGGGTACGTCCTTCCAGGGCTGGGATGGGCTGCCGCATTCCGTTGCCCAGGAGACGCTGGTCAAGGTGCTGGCAGCCCTCGGTGTGGAGGCACACACCAACAGTCACATTGAGGCTGCACTGGCCGAAGCCGAACTGGCGCCGTGGCGGCGGATGCTGCCGCCCGCCGTCGTCATTAAGCAGGGCGAACCGGCCCAAGTGCCGGTCCACGTGCGCGACGGCGCCACCGCGCGCCTGACCGTCACCCTGGAAGGTGGAACCGGACAGCGCGAAGCGGTCCAGCAGGATGTCTGGGTCCAGCCCCGGGAGGTGGACGGCGTCTCCACGGGACGTGCCACCTTCGCCCTTCCCCAGGACCTGCCCTTGGGCTGGCACACGCTGCACGTCGAGTCGGAGGGCGCTACGGCCAGCGCCGCCCTGGTGGTAACCCCTGCGCGGCTGGCCACGGCAAAGCCGCTGGAGGAACGCCGCGGCTGGGGGCTGGCCACGCAGCTGTATTCGGTCCGCTCAAAGCGGTCGTGGGGCATCGGCGACTTTGCGGACCTGGCGGACCTGGCCGCGATCAGTGGTGCGCGCGGCGCCGACTACGTGCTGGTCAACCCGCTGCACGCGGCCGAGCCGGTACCGCCGGTCCAGCCGTCGCCCTATTCGCCGTCCACCCGCCGGTTCTTCAATCCGCTGTACATCCGCATCGAGGCCATTCCCGAGCTGGCATACCTCCGGCCGCGGAAACGTGCGGCGCTGGAAAAGCTGCACGAGGAAGTGGCATGGCTGAACCGGGAAGGCACCCGCCTCGACCGCAATGCCGTGTACGCGGCCAAGCTGCAGGCGCTGGAAATGCTTTATCACACGCGCCGTTCACCGGCCCGGCAGGCCGCCTTCGATGAGTTCTGCCGCAGCTCCGGCCGCGGCCTGGAGGACTTCGCGCTCTGGTCAGCCATCCGCGAGGACCTGGCGCCGGACGACCCCCTGTGGACAGACCCGGAGTGCGCCATCGGAACACCGGAAGCCGAAGCCCTCCGGGAGAAGCTGGCGGACCGGATCGGGTTCCACCGCTGGCTGCAGTGGATCTGCGACGAGCAGCTCGAGAACGCCCAGAGGGCCGCGCTCCGGTCGGGGATGCGGCTGGGCGTGGTGCACGACCTTGCAGTAGGCGTGGACCACAGCAGTGCCGACGCCTGGACGCTGCGCGGCGTGCTGACCCCGAACACCAGCGTGGGCGCACCTCCTGACATGTACAACCAGCAGGGGCAGGACTGGGGCCAGCCCCCATGGCACCCCGCACGCCTGGCCGAGGCCGGATATGAACCGTTCCGCAACATGCTGGCCAACGTGCTCAGGCATGCCGGCGGCATCCGCGTGGACCACATCCTGGGACTCTTCCGGCTGTGGTGGATCCCCATGGGGAACGCTCCGGGGGATGGCGCCTACGTCCGCTACGACCACGAGGCCCTGATCGGCATCCTCGCGCTCGAGGCGCACCGCGCCGGTGCCGTGGTGATCGGGGAGGACCTGGGCACTTTCGAGCCCTGGGTGCGTGACTACCTTGCGGCCCGGGGGATCCTGGGCACGTCCATCCTGTGGTTTGAGTACGACGGCGATTCGCCCCTTGCGCCCGAAAAGTACCGCACGCAGGCGCTCGCCAGCGTCAACACCCACGACCTGCCACCCACCGCCGGCTACCTTGCCGGGGACCATGTGGGGCTCCGAAGCCGGCTGGGGCTGCTGGAACGGTCCGAGCAGGAGGAGCGCGCGGAGCACAACGCGTCTTTGGAGAAGATGTTCGCCCTGCTGCGCGAGCGCGGGTACCTCTCCGAGGGCGCCGCCGGCGGCGTGGAGGGGCAGCCGTCCGAGGAGCACACCATCGAGGCGCTGCACCTGCTGCTGGCCCAGGCGCCGTCGGTCCTGCTCGGCGTGGCCCTGGTGGATGCGGTGGGGGAGCGGAGGGTCCAGAACCAGCCCGGAACCACAGAAGCCCTGTACCCCAACTGGCAGGTGCCCCTGGGTGGGCCGGACGGCAAACCCGTCTACCTTGATGACCTCCCCGCCAACAAGCGGTTCAACTCGCTGCTCGCGGCGGTGGAGGGAGCCCTGCACCGGGCCTAAGCGGTTCTCAAGGCAACAGGCCCCGCCGCTTTTGTAAGCGGCGGGGCCTGTTGCCGTAGTTGCTTTGCCTGGTTTGCCTTGTTCGGCGGGTGAACTAGTTAGCGGCGATCACATGGGTGAAGTGGTCGTACCGGAAGGTGACCGGGCCGCCGTCGTGCTCAAACACTATGTTGGCACCCGGGGAAGCGCCGCCGGCCCCATAACTGATGTCCCAGCTGCGGTTCAGGGCCGCCTTGAACTCGTAGCTTCCCGCAGGAAGGTCCGGAACGGACAGCTTCCACACGAGGTCTGCCGGGTCCAGCACCAACTGCGCCTGGTTACAGGACGGCTCCCAGTCCGAGGCGCAGCCCAGCTCGCTGTCCATGCTTCCGGCTGCCGCCACGGCGGCCGGCTGCTGCGAGGCGTAGACGGCGCTGAGCAGGTGGGTGCTGTTGTCATAACGGAAAGTCACCGGGCCGCCGGGATGGTCCAGCACGATGTTCTGCCCGTTGAGCTGGCCGTCGGCGCCGTAGTTTTCGTCCCAGCCGCCGTTGAGCGCTGCCTTGTATTCGTACTTCCCGGCCGGCAGGTCCACGGTCAGCCGCCAAATGCGGTCCGCCGGGTCCAACACCATCCGGGCCTGGCTGCAGCCTGGATCCCATTGTGCGCTGCAGCCCATCGCCTGGTTCAGTGATCCGGCCACCGTGACCGAGTCGGGCTGCGGGGCCTGGCCCACCGTGACAGTCCTGGTTTCGCTGGTGACGTTGTAGCCGGTGCCGGTTATGGCCGCCCGATATTGGACCTTGGTGCCGTCCGCCAGCCCGGTCACGTCGTCGGTTGCTGAGTAGACGGGCGAGGACGAGTCGGTGCCCACAGCGGTCCAGACCCCGCCGCCAACACTGCGCTCGAAGGACACCACGTGGTTGGCCTTCTCCGGGTCAGCGGTGGCGCTGAGCTCAACCTTGCCTTCCACGCTGCTGCCCTCCGCAGGCTTCTGCAGGGTCAGCACGGGCGCGGGTACGGCCGCGGAGCGGCTTTGGCTGGTGGCGGAATGCCCGCCGTTGTCCAGAACGGTGGCGCGGTACTCCAGCGGTGTGCCGGCATCCAGCGCCGCGACGTCGTGGAAAACCTGGTACGGAGCGGTGTCGTCCGTGCCGATCGGCTGCCACGCGCCGCTCGCCGTCCGGGCTTCAAAGGTGACCTCGTAGAACGAAGCACCGTCGACGTCGGCCGTTACGTTGATGCGTCCGTTGTCACCAGGCGCGGCGGCCGGCTGCCGGAGGGCGACGGCGGGAGCCTCCTTGGAGTGCGGAATGCGGCCCGAGGATTCGTAGACGACGGCGGAAAGCGGCGGCACGGTCACGGTCAGTTTTGCGTCGTCAGAGGTTTTGGCTTCATCGGCGCCTTCGCCGTAAACGCGCATGTAGCTGCGCTTGGCGATGTAGGTGGGGACTTCCACCGTCTGTGTCTGGGTGCTGTTGTTCAGTGCCACCACGTATTCGCGCTGGTCCTTGGCATCGGTGCGGGAGAAGGCGTAGATGCCCGGCCCGTCAGAGGCGTAGCGGTGCTGGTGTGCGCCATTCCGCAGTGCCGGGTGCTCTTTGGTGAGGGCTGCAAGCTCCCGGATTTTGGCGTAAAGCGGGTGGCTTGGATTGAAGTTGTCCGTGGCGTGGGTGGCGTCCGTGCCCAGCAGGTCGTCGTCCAGGTAGTCCGGGACTTTGCTGGCGAAGAGGGTCTGGCGGGCATCCTGGTCGCCGCCCGGGCCGGTGAAGCCCTGTTCGTCGCCGTAGTACACCACCGGGTTGCCGCGGGAGAAGTACATCAGCTCGTGGGCCAGCTCGTCGCGTGCCACCTTCTCGGCATCGCCTGCGGCGGGGTTGTCCTGGGCGATAAAGCTGCCGATGCGGCCCATGTCGTGGTTGCCCAGGAACGTGGGCAACTCATAGACGTTGGAATCGGCGTCGGTGTACCAGTCGTCACCGGCGAAGAACGCCTGGAGCGCCTTGGCGTCCTGGCTCTTGGAGGCAAAGTTGCGGGCGGCATCCTGGAAGGGGAAGTCCAGCACGGCCTGCATCTTGTTGCGGGTGGTGAACTGGGACGTGAAGCTCTTGGTGGTGTCGAAGACCTCGCCGAACATGAAGAACTCGTCCTTGCCGTGCTCCTTGGCGTAGCTGAGGACGTTGGGGCCGAATTCCTGCCAGAACTCGTTGTTCACGTGCTTCATGGTGTCGATCCGGAAACCGTCCACGCCAAAGTCGCCGATCCAGGACTTATAGATGTCCTCCATGCCGTGCACCACGGCGGGGTTTTCGGTGAAGAGGTCATCGAGGCCGAAGAAGTCGCCGTACATGGAGTCCTCACCCGTGAAGGTGGTGTCGCCGCGGTTGTGGTACAGCGTGGGGTCGTTCAGCCAGGCGGGAACCTTGAGGTTTTCTTCGCCCGGTGCCAGGACCGGCTTGTAGGGGAATGACGTGTTGGCGTCCAGCCGGGGGAAGGTTCCGGTACCGGCGTAGTCGCGGTCGTCGAACGCTTCGCCGGAGGCTGTCTTGTAAGGGACTGCGTCCTTTGAGATGTAGCCTTTCCGGTTGCCCTCCTGGTAGCCGATGACGTCGGCCGTGTGGTTGGTGATGATGTCGAAATAGACCTTCATGCCGCGGGCGTGGGCCTCGTCGATCAGGGCCTTGAGCTCACCGTTGGTGCCCAGGTGGGGGTCGATCTGGGTGAAGTCGGTGACCCAGTAGCCGTGGTAGCCTGCCGACTTGTCCTCGGGCTGGACCGCCTTGTTCTTGAAGCTGGGGGTCAGCCAGATGGATGTGGTGCCCAGGCCCTGGATGTAGTCGATCCTGCTGCGCAGGCCGGCCAGGTCGCCGCCGTTGTAGAAGCCCTTCCTGGTGGGATCGAAGCCGGAGACCATGGGATCCGGCCCCAGGCCGCCCTGGTCATTGGCGGTGCTGCCGTTGCTGAACCGGTCTGCCATGACGAAGTAGAAGTTCTCGTCCGTCACGGGACCGCGGAGCGAATGCAGGGCGGTGGAGGATCCCTGGCCCTGGGCGCCGGGATTCTTGGAGCCTGAATCCTTGAGGCCCACCGCGGCATGGGCCGGGAGGACTGCTGCGGAAACGGCCACCGCAGCGGCAAGGAGGCCGGCCGCCGACCTCGCCGTGATTGCCCGGCCCGGGGCCCGGCGGCGGGTTGTGGGGTGCTGTGTTCCTGCGGGCTTTGCCTGCAGTTGGGCGCGTGGGGGCGCGCCGGGAGGGGTGCGGAATAACAAGGGTGAGACCTTCCTGGGAAGCAGCGCTGCTGTACAGGCTTGCCGTTGACAAGGGATGCGGCAGGAGGGTTCTAAGGACAGCATGCAGACCTGTGAACCAAGTCACAACTGTAAGCGCTTGCACTGAATTACTCCAGCGTCTGGGGAAGAGTAAGGGGGGGAAGCCGTAGCGGGCATCGCAGTTAGCCGGCGGACACCAAGGCAGTGGGAGAGGGGGTGCGAAGATCATGAAGCACGGGGCCCGGGAGCCCGGTGACGGGATCCAGTTCAAAAGTGGCAATGTTGTCCGACCTTTCGTGGGCCACGTGCAGCCAGCTGCCCCGGACCATGTGGTGCCGCGGCCAGTCCCCGCCGCTGTCGAAGTCCTTGACGGGGATCAGTTCGGTGCCGCCGGCTGCTACTTCCAGGACGCTGAGGAGGTTGGATCCACGCACGCCGGCGTAGGCGAAGTTCCCCTGCGGGCCAAGGCAGATTTCGGCGGCCGAATCACCGTCCTGGCTGCCGCCCGCAGTTGCAGGTCCGCGGAATATCAGCTCATAGGTGCCGGCCTCGGGCCGGACCACGAAGACCTCCACGGAGTACTCCGACACAATGAAGACGTTGCCCGTGGGGTGCTCCACCATGTGCCGGGGACCGGTGCCGCAGGGGAGGACCACCTCGTGGTCGGCTACCAGGCCGGTGCCCGGCTCATAGGTCCAAATGCGGAGGGTGTCGTGGCCCAGATCGGTCGTCATGATGCGCCCGTCGCGCAGCATCAGGCTGGCATGGGCGCGGCTCGGCCTGGGGCTGCCGGGGAAAAGGCCGGCGTGGGGGTCAACCGACGGTGCCGCGGGGAACCGTGCCGTCATGCCGCCGTCGTCATCCAACTCGTAGAGCAGGACCTGCCCGTCACCCCAGCATGCAGCGGTGACAAACCGGCCGTCCGGGTCCACGGCGACGTGGCAGGTGGCCTCTCCGGCAGGCTCCGGTGCCCCGGACAGTTCCAGCGCAAAGTCACCCCGTCGGCGGTAGGCCTGAACCATTTTGCGCTGCTCCGCCGCTGCGTAAACCAACGGCAGCGTCGGGTGCACGGCCAGGAACGACGGCGACTGTGCCTGGACTGCCGTGCCCAACCATTCAAGGCTTCCGTCCTGATGCTCCCGCACGGCCCCGATGCCATTGGCGCGGCCGCCGCCGTCGGGGGTGTAGGTGCCGATCCAAAGAATGTTGCTGGCTGTTCCCGTGGTCATTAACCCATCCTGCCAAGAGTTGGCATCCATTCCCGAGCACAAGGCCACCTATTAGCATGGGATTTCCAGCAGCGGACGAAGGAGGTGGATCCCATTACCGCAGTCACAGTTTTGGGTATTCCCGTTCGGTGCCGTCCGGAGAGCTTGGCCTAGCCGCCATGGGGACGCCCGTCTTCCCACCGAAAGGCGTTGCTGTGCCCCCTCTCGACTCACGGACTGCCGGCAGTCCTGCCCCGTCGCCGGTCTTCGAAGGCATTGTCTCCGCATTGCGGTCCGCCGGCTGCGTTTTCGCGGAGGAAGAGGCCCGCCTGCTGCTGGCGGAGGCCTCACTTCCCGGCGACTTAGCGCGAAATGTCCGGCGCAGGGTGGAAGGCGTCCCCTTGGAACTCATCCTGGGCTGGGCCGAATTTGCGGGCCGGCGCATTCTGGTGGAGCCCGGTGTCTTCGTGCCGCGCCGCCGTACCGGGCTGCTGGTAAATGAGGCCCTCGCCCTGCTGCCGGCGACGTGGCCGGAGGGGCCCCGGCGGAAGCCCGCTGTTGTAGTGGACCTCTGCTGCGGGTCCGGAGCCGTGGGAGCGGCCATTGCTCATGAGGCGCCATGGACGGAGGTGCATGCGGCGGACATCGATCCTGTGGCCGTCCGGTGCGCCAGGCGGAACGTCGGGCCCGTGGGCGGCCAGGTTCACGCGGGGGACCTGTTTGATGCCCTGCCGCGTGAACTGCGTGGCCGCGTCCGGGTGCTCGTGGTCAATGCTCCCTACGTGCCCACGGAGGCAATCCGCACCATGCCCCCCGAAGCGCGGCTGTACGAACCTGCGGCATCCCTCGATGGCGGTCCTGATGGACTGGACTTCCACCGACGCGTCGCCGCCGGGGGCATCGGATGGCTGGCTCCCGGCGGGCACCTGATCATCGAAACCAGCCAGCGGCAGGCATCCGGCACCTCCGCAATCCTGGCCGCCGCCGGGTTCGGCACCCGGACAGTCCATTCGGAGGAAGTGGACGGCACCGTGGTCGTGGGGCGCGTGGCGGCAGGGACCCACTAACCCCGTCCTCCCGCTCCCCAATATCTTGCCTGCCGCCTGGAGGATCGAGCCAACCAGGCCCAGCAGCCGTGGACCGCACGTAACGGTCCTTCTGAACCGTCCGGAAAACCCCAGGACCGGCCCGTCTGCGTTATCTATTCGTCTTGGGGTTGGGGTGGTGGTGGTTTGAAGTAGTGGTTTTGTTGGGGTTTTTGGATGGGGTCGATGTGGGGTGGGGGGATGAAGGTTGGGGTGTGGTTGGTGGTGGTGATGGTCCATTGTTCTTTGTGGATGAGGTGGTGGTGGTGGCTGCAGAGCAGGACGCCGTTGTTGATGGTGGTGGGTCCGCCGTGTGACCAGTAGGTGATGTGGTGGGCTTCGCACCAGGGTGCGGGGATGGTGCAGTTGGGGAAGGCGCAGCCTTGGTCGCGGGTGGTGAGGGCGGTGCGTTGGGCGGGGGTGAAGAGGCGGGTTTTGCGGCCGAGGTCGAGGATTTCGCCGTGGGTGCCCAGGAGCGCGGGGATGATGTCGGCGTCGCAGGCGATTTTGCGCAGGGTGGTGGCGGCGACGGGTCCGGTGAACGCGAAAGCCCCGGTCCCTGCCTCTGTCCCTGTGCCTGTCTGTGTCCCTGGTGGTGCGGGTCTTCCCGGCCGTTCTCCTGTCGCTGTTGCTGTGGTGTGGGTGGGGAAGAGGTCCCGGTAGTGGATGGTGGCGATGATTTGGGGTTTGTTGCCGCCGGTGGTGGGCAGGGTGTTGGTGGCGAGTGCGGTTTTGGTGGCGGTGATGATGCCGTCGAGTTGTTTTTGGGCGCGGGTGCGCCTGTCCAGGTCAGGCGGGGCCGGCTGGGCGGTGTGGTCGGTTGCGTTGTTCGCCGTTGCGATGGTCCCGGTGCCGGTGGTTGGGGTGGTAGTGCCGGTGCTGGTGTTTGGGGTGGTGGTGCGGGGGTTGGTGGCGGTGTTCATGACGGTGAGGAGGTGTTCGTATTGGTCGGTGGTGGCGAAGATTTCGAGGTGGTGCAGGCCGTGGCGTGGTTTGCGGATGAAGGCGCCTTGCGTGTGGCGGAGGGCTTCTTCGGTGGGTTCGGTGCCGTCGGCGTCGATGGTGTCGGTCCAGCGTTGGGCCAGGCGGGTGAGGAAGTCGGGGTCGGTGCTGGTGGCGGCGGTGGTGAGGTGGTGTTCGATCCGGTCCAGGGTGTCCGGGGTGGTGTGGTGTTGGAGCCGGTCCAGGGTGGCGGTGATGAGGGTCGCGGCGTAGGAGGACACGGCCGGTGCCTGGAGGCTCCCGGTGGGCGGTTGCGTGGTGGTCCCGTCAGTGGCGGGGTGGGGGGTTAGGGCGGTGGCGAGGTGGGGCCGGGTTGGTGGGAGTGGTTGGCCGGTGAGGCTGGTGCGGGGCAGGGTGTGCTGGGCGAGGGTGAGGCGGCGGCGTGCTTCGCGGATGGGGATGCGGAGCCTGAGGCGGAGGAACTCCGCGGTGTTGCGGCAGCCGTCATCGGCAGGGGAGGGCGGGGCCAGGGGTCTGCGGGCTGCTGTGGTCCTGGCCGTGGCCTGGGTGCGGGTGCGGTCCACGGCGCCGGCGGCCAGGAGTTGAAGGTACTCCACGGTGCGGGCGAGTTCCTCGGCGTGGCCGGCGTAATCGGCGGCCTCGAGATAGGTGGCAGTGGCTAGGATGCCCGGGGCTGCCAGGGCGGCGGTGGCGAGTTCTTCGGCAAGTTCCCCGAGCGTGGCAGGTGTCCGCGGGATGGGCGGAGGCGCGGACAGCTTCGCAGCCGGGTTTTCAGCCGCGGGTACAGGCCAACGGGGGCTGGATCCGTCAAGGCGGGATCCGTCAGGGCTGGATCCCTCACCGCCGGGGACGGCACGAAGGCGGGCCGGACTCACCACCCGGCTGTCGGCGTCGTCAGCGTTCCCGCCGAGCAACCCACCGTATAACCCGCCGAACGGCCCGTCCAGCTGCTCCCCAATGGCCTCCATAACCCAACTCTGCCAGCCACCACCGACAATCAAGAGCCCCCAAAACCCCTATGTGGAAAACCCGGCAGGGCGGCAATGCAGGCCGCGTTAAACGCTGCCGGCCGCCGCGTCCCCCAAGGATCGCGACGGCCGGCAAGGCGATTCAGTTGTAGCACAAAGCCCGCATCTTCCCATGTCATACGCACTTCCATGCGTAATGATGAGGGCGGAAGCGGGAATCAGGCCTTTGTGCCCGTCCCGTCGGACGTACCAAGGTTGGTGGTGTCCGGGTGCGTGCTGTGGGCCGGGATGTGGTCTTCGCCCAGGCTGTTGGCATCGCTCCCCACGGAAGAGGTGGTGGGAGTACCTGTGGAAGGCCCGGATGACTGGCTTCCGCTGGAGCTGCCCTCCCGGTGCATCGCAGAGCCAATGACCGTGCCTGCCCGGCGTGCGGCTTCACCCAACTGGTCCGCAACCTCGGGAGCCTTTTCCTTGATGGCCTCGGTGGCCACGGATACCTTGTCCTGGACCGGCTTGCTGTCCCAGATGCCGGCTGCCCGGGCCTTGAGCTTGTCATAGGCGGCACGGCCTGACCGCGAGCCGAGGACATAACCTACAGCAACGCCTACACCCAAAAGAAGCTTGTTTTTCACGATGAACTCCTGCTCTGCGAGAAGGTTGTCAGTCCCGGCCGGCGTATCGGGCGCCTAATACCGGAGAAAAAGAAAGCCGGCCTGGGGATGGTGTCCCCAGGCCGGCTTCCTGGCTTGCCCGTACAGTTATCCGCGGGCGCTTCGCTTGGTGACCATGCCGTAGATGGCAAGGACGATCAGCGAGCCGACGATCGCCAGCAGCCACGTCTGGATCGAGAAGAACTCCTGCAGTCCGCTGCCGAAGATCATTCCACCCAGCCAGCCACCGAGGAAGGCGCCAACGACGCCCAGGATCAAGGTGATGACCCAGCCGCCACCCTGCCTGCCCGGCAGGATCGCCTTAGCGATCGCACCAGCAATAAGTCCGAGAATCAGAAATGCAATAAATCCCATTTGTTGCTCTCTTCCTGCTTAGAGGAGGCCTCCGGGTTCCGGAGGCACTTCATCCTTCTGCCCCAATAGTAATCATGCTTACTATCTATTTGCCAACCCCGCTTTTGGGAAAAAGAGCAGTTCAGGAGTGTTTTAGTGCCCGGTTTTGTCCGAGTCGTTGCCCGCACCGGGGCCCTCGTCGAGGATCGATAATTCCGCTAGATCCTGCGGGTCCAGGGCGAAATCGAACACGTCCAAATTCTCTGCCATCCGCTCCGGGGAAGCGGTCTTGGGAATCGTTACCAATCCGTTTTGTATGTGCCACCGAAGGACCAGTTGGCCAGGTGTTTTTCCATGCTTTTCGGCCAACTGGGTAAGGATGGGAGCACCCAATAAGCCGGCGCCCGATCCGCCAAGCGGGCTGTAGGATTCCGTGACAATCCCGTGGCGTGCGTGGAATTCACGTTCTGCGGTTCGGGTGATTGCGGGGCTGAGCTGGATCTGGTTTACCGCCGGAACCACATCAGTCTCCGCCATCAGCCGTTCCAGGTGCGCGGGCTTGAAGTTGGACACCCCGATGGACCGGACTTTCCCCTGTGCCTGCAGCCGTTCGAACGTCTGCCACGTGGAGACATACTGGTCCCGTCCCGGCAGCGGCCAGTGGATCAGCAGCAGGTCCACATAATCCAGCCCCAGGCGCTTCAGGGATCCATCCAGGCCCGCCACAGCGCGGTCGTGGCCCTGGAATTCCCCGTCCAGCTTGGTGGTAATGAAGAGTTCGCTCCGGTCCACCCCGCTGGCGCGGATGCCGTTGCCCACGCCGCGTTCGTTGCCGTACTTCACGGCGGTATCGATGTGCCGGTAGCCGGCTTCCACGGCGTGTACGACGGCGGCAGCCACCTGTTCGTCGTCCAGCGGCCAGGTGCCAAGCCCCAGTTGCGGAATCCTGTTGCCATCATTGAGGTCGATGAGGGGTGCAAGTGTCATGCCATCAGTCTGCCCTCCCACGGCCGTTCCTGTCCCTAGGCGGGGTCCTCAGCCAGCTTCCGCTTCAAAATCTTCCCGCTGGGCCCCAGCGGGAGTTCGGAAAGAATCCTGATCACCCGAGGGTACTTGTACGCCGCGAGCTGGTTGCTGGCGAAATCCATCAGCTCAGTTTCGCTGACGGTTGCCCCGGCATCCAGCACGATCGCCGCTGCGATTTCCTGCCCGTGGACGTCATCGGGGATGCCGTAGACGGCAGCACTCACCACAGCCGGGTGGGTCAGCAGGACTTCCTCCACTTCCCTGGGATAGACGTTGTATCCGTTGCGGATGATCATGTCCTTCTTGCGGTCCACGATGGTGAGGTACCCGTCGTCGTCCTTCGTCCCCAGGTCACCGGTGCGGAACCAGCCGTCCACCACCGCCTCCGCCGTTGCCTCCGGCCGGTTCAGGTACCCCTTCATCAGCAGGTGCCCGCGGATGACGAGTTCACCGAGTTCCCCGTTGGGCAGCAGCTCAATGCTCTCCACCGTCTCCGGGCGGGCGATTTCGATGTCGACGCCCCAGATCGGGATCCCGATCGTTCCGGGCCGCGGCGCCGTGCCCACATGGTTGAAGGCCGCCACCGGGGAGGTCTCCGTCAGGCCGTAGCCCTCATGGATTTCCACCCCGAAGACGTCGCGGAACTTGTCCATGACGGCCAGTGGAAGCGATGCTCCGCCGGAGATGCCGTAGCGGAGCGCCGTGGGCCGGTCCGGCACGGTCTTGGCGGCTTCCAGGAGCGCTACATACATCGTGGGTACGCCCAGGAAGATGTTGACGTTGTGCCGTGCCAGCAGCTTCAGGGCGTCCTCGCCGCTGAAGCGCGGCATAAGCACGATGGTGGCCCCGGCGCGCAGTCCGGTGTTGAGGACCACGGTCTGTCCGAAGGTGTGGAAGAGCGGCAGTCCGCCGAAGAGGACGTCGCCAGGCCGGAAGTCCATCACGCTGGTCAGCAGGACACTGGTCTGTTCCACCAGGGCGAAGTGCGTGCCCAGCGCGCCCTTCGGTTTACCGGTGGTGCCCGAGGTGTACAGGATGGTGGCTGTATCCGACGGGCGGCACGGCTCATACGTCCGGATCGGCTCGGTGCGGGCGGCCTCCGCTTCCAGTCGGGGGAACCCGCCGTCGTCGGGAGCCATCACGGTCAGCACGTCAATGCCGTTGGCCGCCGCGCCGGCGGCCCCCTCCGCCAGCAGGGGAGCGGCGCAGACCAGCAGCTTGGAACCGCTGTCCTGGAGGACGTACTCGATTTCGCGTGCCTTCAGCAGGGCATGCACCGGGACAACGATGGCGCCGAGCGACAGGATGGCGTAGTACACCCGGGCGAAGTCCGGGACGTTGGGGATCAGGACGGCGACGGCGTCTCCCGGGCCGATGCCGCGGGCCCGCAGGGCTCCGGCGTAGGCCCGGGTCTGGCTCCAGAGGTCGGCGTAGCTGACCTGGTCCTCCCCAACGACGAGGGCAATGCTGTCCGGAGTCCTTTTGGCTGATTCAGCCAGGACGGCTGCGACGGAGATGGTGGCGAAGCCGTCGGCGGAGTGGGTATTGGTCATGGCCTGCTTCTTCGGTGGGAGGGTCATGCTTTGAGGATGAGGGCGTCGCCCTGTCCGCCGCCGCCGCAGAGGGCCACGACGCCGGTGCCACCGCCGCGGCGCTTCAGCGCCAGCGCCTGGTGCAGCACCAGGCGTGCGCCCGAGGCGCCAACGGGGTGACCCAGGGCGATGGCACCGCCTTCGGCGTTCACGGCTTCGGGGTCGATGCCCAGGTCGTTGGCGGACTGGATGAGGACCGAGGCGAACGCCTCGTTGATTTCCACCAGGTCCAGTTCCTGGACCGTGAGCCCCTCGTCCTTGAGGGCACGTTCGATGGCCCGGGCAGGCTGGGAGTGCAGGGATCCATCCGGTCCCGCCGTCTGGCCGTGTGCTCCGATCTCGGCGATCCACTCCAGCCCTGCGGCAATGGCGGCCGCCTTGCTGGCGATGACCAGGGCTGCGGCGCCGTCGGAGAGGGGAGACGATGAACCGGCGGTGATGGTGGCCGTCTCCTCCTTGGAGAACGCGGGCCGGAGCTGCGCCAGTGATTCGGCCGTGGTTTCCGGGCGGATGCCCTCGTCGTGTTCAAGGACTACGGCAGGTCCTTTCCGCTGCGGCACCTCGATTGGCGCGATTTCCTCGGCCAGCACCCCGGCGGCCCGGGCCGCTTCGGCGCGCTGGTGGGAGCGGGCCGCCACGGCGTCCTGCCCGGCACGGGTGATCCCGCGCTCGGCGTTGCCGGCGTCGGTGGCCTCGCCCATCAGCTTGCCGCTCACGGGGTCCTGCAGCCCGTCGTGGTTCAGGGAGTCGAGCATGGGAGCGTCGCCGATGACGACGCCGGCGCGAAGCCCGGGGACCAGGTGCGGTGCGTTGGTCATCGACTCCTGGCCGGCGGCGACAATGAAGTCGGCTTCCCCGGTGCGGATCATCCGGGCGGCGTCGATCACGGCCGTGAGGCCGGACAGGCAGAGCTTGTTGATGGTGATGGTGGGGACGTCCCAGCCGATTCCGGCGGCCAGGCTGGCCTGGCGTGCGGGACCCTGGCCGGCGCCGGCCTGGATGACCTGGCCCACGATCACGGCGCCGATCTGCTCCGGCGCCACGCCGGTGCGTTCCAGGGCGGCGCGGATGGCATGGGCGCCCAGTTCGCTGGAGGAAAAGGGCGTGAGTCCGCCGCGGAACCTGCCGAACGGGGTGCGGGCGCCGCCCAGGATGACGGGGATGTTGGCGTTCTGATTCAAGAACGGTCCTTTCAGGGATGCGGGGCGGAGATCAGGCGAAGGCGGACATGCCGGTGATGCCCCGGCCGATGATCAGGGCCTGCACAGTCTCGGTGCCTTCGTAGGTGTGGATGGCTTCGATGTCGGCCAGGTGCCGGGCCACGCGGTTTTCCAGCAGGATGCCGTTGCCGCCCAGCAGGTCGCGCGCATTGGACGCTATACCCCGGGCGGTCCGGGTGCAGGTGTACTTGGCCAGCGACGCCTGCTCCGGGGTGAGTAATCCGGCGTCGTCCAGCCGTGTCATCTGCACCACCATCAGTTGCATGGTGGCCAGTTCGCTGAGCATCCGGGCCAGCCGTTCCTGCACGATCTGGGAGGCGGCCAGCGGCCGCCCGAACTGCTTGCGCTGCCTGGCGTACTGCACGGCAGTCTCGTAGCAGGCGGTGGCGTGCCCGACGGCGGACCAGGCCACGCCCAGGCGGGTGGCCAGGAGGACGCGGGCTGTGTCCTTGAAGGTCCGGGCGCCCGGCAGGACGTTCCCTTCCGGGACAAAGACGTTTTCCAGCCTGATATGGGCCTGCCAAATGGCGCGCAGGGCCAGCTTGCCCTCGATTTTGGTGGCGGTGTAGCCGGGGGAGTCCTGCGGGACCAGGTAGCCATGGACCTGGCCGTCGTCGCCGCGGGCCCACACAACGGTGACGCCACCTACGGAGCCGTTGCCGATCCACTTCTTTTCGCCGTTGAGCAGGAAACCACCGTCGGTACGGGTCGCCGTGCTTTCCAGGGCCACCGAGTCGGAGCCGTGGGTGGGCTCCGTCAGGGCAAAAGCGGCGTACTCGCTGCCCCTGGCGATCGGCGGGAGCCAGCGCTCCCGCTGCGCGGCTGATCCGCATTCCGCCACGGACCGCAGGGCCAGGCCGCCCTGGACAGCGATCATGGTTGCCACGGAGCCGTCACCGCGGCTGATCTCCATGTTTACCAGCCCGGCGGCAATGCTGCTCATCGGCGCGAAACCATCAACCGCCACGCCGTCCCGCAGCAGGTCCAGTTCGCCAAGGCGCCGGAGCAGGTGCAGCGGGTACTCGCCGCGTTCCCAGTAGCCGTCGATGACGGGGAGGACCTCATCCTGGACGAAGCGGCGGGCCCGGTCCCAGTACGCGCGGTCCTCATCGCCGATGCGGGTGAAAACGGATGCGGGGTCAGTCCCGAGGGCCTCGGTCAGAAAGTAGTCCGGCTCCACGGTGCCTGCAGGAAAGCCTGCGGGGCTTTCGGTGCGGCCGGACACGTCGGTCCGCGACGTCGTCGTCATTAATCTGCATCCTTTAAATCAGTGGCGGGAAGCATGTGGCTTGCACCACACCGACTAAGGATGCCTTGAAACTCAGTTCCACGTCAAGAAACTGGGTACCACGGAGGGATGCAGCGGACTAGGGAAGGGCGTCGAGGACGGCCTGGGCGATCGCCTCCCTGCCGGCCTGGCCCGGGAGAACGGTGACGACGACGGTCGGCGCGGGTTGGGCGGTGGCGGCGGCACCAAGGAGTGCAGGCCGGAACGTATCTGAGAGGGCACGAAGTTCGGCCGCGAGGGCTGCAGCCCTTTTCCGGTCCCCATCGTCGGTTTCCCCGGCGCCGGGCGAGGCGCGCAACCACTGCCGCAGGAAGGCGTTGTGCACGGCCACCACGGCTGCGGCGAAGGCCACGGCCTTGTATCCGCTCCGCTGGTCGTCGGGCAGCCTGTCGTTCAAGTATTTCAGGAATGCCCGCTCGTACCGGTGCGACGTGACCAGCTCGCGGTCCCTGAGGGCCGGAACCGCCTGCAGCAGTCCATACCGGGCCCGGGACGTATCGCGGTTCCGCATATGGTGTTCGAAGACCAGCAGTGCCGCGTCCGCGACGGCGGCCAGGGGCTCGAGCCTGGATTCCGCGAGCCGGTCATTCACCTGGCGCAGGATCCGTTCGTGGTCGGCGAAGACCACGTCCTCCTTTGACCCGAAGCGTCGGAAGAACGTGCTCCGGCTCATGCCCGAGGCCTCGGCAAGCTCCTCAACGGACGTTGCATCGAAACCCTGCGAGGCCAGGAGCGCGATGGCGGCGGCGACAGGCTTATCGACGGGCTGTTCGGAAGGGGGCAACGTCATGCGCCGAAATTAGCACAGCCGGCAGGCATCGCTGGCCCGCCGCTGGATGCGGCGGCCCCAGCGATACCGGCGACGCAGGCTCAGGCGCCCTGGCGGGACCAGCCGGTGAGCTTGTCCGAAAGCTGCATATAGGCTTCGTCCACCTGCTGCAGCTCCGGGTGGCTGTCGTACCAGTCCACAATTTCCCGGGCCCCGTCCGCGAACGGGATGGTTGCGGTGTAGTCCGGGACCAGGGACTTGATCTTGGTGTTGTCAAAGACCACTGAATGGGACCGGTCGCCCAGGAGGTTGGAACCGAGTTCCTGGTCATGGGCGGCGATGGTCTCGGACGCCACGTGCACCAGTTCCGGCTCCCGGATCCCAGCTGCCCGGGCGAACAGCCGGTAGATCTGGTTCCAGGGCAGGTACTCGTCAGAGGTGATGGTGTAGCTCTCGCCCACCGCCTGCGGCCTTCCGAGCAGCCCGACGAACGCCTTGGCGAAGTCCTTGCTGTGCGTCAGCGTCCACAGCGAGGTGCCGTCGCCGTGGACCATGACGGGGAGGCCGCTGCGCATCCGGTGGATGTCCGTCCAGCCGCCCACCATGGCGATCTTGGTGCGGTCGTAGGTATGCGACGGCCGGATGACTGTCAGGGGGAAGTCCTGCTCCCGGTAGGCCCGGAAAAGCAGTTCCTCGCACGCGATCTTGTCCCGGGAGTACTGCCAGAAGGGGTTCTTCAACGGCGTCGACTCCAGGATAGGCAGCCTGGTGGGCGGCTTCTGGTACGCGGAGGCGGAACTGATGAAGACGAACTGGCCGGTCCGCTCCCGGAACAGGTCCATGCTTGTTTGCGCCTGGTCCGGGGTGTAGGAGATGAAGTCCGCGACGGCGTCGAACTCCCTGCCTCCCAGGACCTCCCGGACCGACGCCGCATCCCGGACGTCCGCGTGCAGCACTTCGGTCCCGTCCGGGACCGGCCGGGTGGACCGGCCCCGGTTCAGGATGGTCAGCCGGTGGCCGAGCTCGACGGCCCGTTCCGCCGCCGCGGTGCTGATGACGCCGGTGCCGCCGATGAAGAGGATGCTCCGCGGCGCCACCGTATCGGCAACAGGCGGGGTTACCACGCGTAGTCTTCCGGCGCCGTGCGGTGTCCCGGGAAGATGTCGTCCAGCCGCTTGAGCGCGTCGTCATCGAGGGAGACGTCCAGGGCGCGGATGGCGGCGTCCAGCTGTTCCTGGGTGCGCGGGCCGACGATCGGGGCGGTCACGGCAGGCTGGTGCAGGAGCCACGCCAGGGCAACGTCGCCGGGCTCATGGCCCAGTTCATCGGCGAAGTCCTCGTACTGGCGGATCTGGTCCTGGTGCTTCTTCAGGGTTTCGGCCGCCCGTCCTTCGGTCCGCCGCACGCCCTGGCGTTCCTTCTTCAGCACACCGCCCAGCAGCCCGCCCTGCAGGGGCGACCAGGGGATCAAGCCAAGGCCATATTGCTGTGCCGCCGGGATGACTTCAAGTTCCACCTGGCGCATGAACAGGTTGTAGATGGACTGCTCGCTGACCAGGCCGGTGTAGTTCCGGCGGCGGGCTGCTTCCTGGGCCTGGGCGATGTGCCAGCCGGCAAAATTGCTGCTGCCCGAGTAGAGGATCTTCCCCTGCTGGACGGCAACTTCGATGGCCTGCCAGATCTCGTCCCATGGCGTGTCACGGTCAATGTGGTGGAACTGGTACACGTCGATGTAGTCGGTCTGCAACCGCTTGAGGCTCGCATCCAGGGCCCTGCGGATGTTCAGTGCCGAGAGCTTGGATTCATTGGGCCGGTCCGTCATGGTGCCGTAGAGCTTGGTGGCCAAGACGGTGTGCTCGCGGCGCTCGCCGCCCTTGGCGAACCAGCGCCCAATAATTTCCTCGGTCCAGCCGCGGTGGTCTGCCCCGCCGTAGACGTTGGCGGTGTCAAAGAAGTTGATGCCGGACCCGTGCGCGGAGTCCATGATGCTGTGGGCGTCCGCTTCCTCCGTCTGAGGCCCGAAGTTCATGGTGCCCAGGCAGAGGCGGGAAACTTTCAGGCCGGAGCGGCCAAGGTGCGTGTACTGCATGGAAAATCCTTTCGGTGGCGGAGCGTTCCGGCGGCTGGGTTGCCGGACGCTACATCTGGGTGAAGGCGGCGACGGCGGGATCGGACCCGATGCGGGCACCGGACTCCAGTGCCGTGATGGCGGCCAGTTCGTCCTGGGAAAGCTGCAGGGATGAGGCTGCGAAGTTTTCCCGGATCCTGTCCGGGTTCGCCGACTTGGGAATGACGATGTTTCCGCCGGCAAGGTGCCAGGCGAGCACAACCTGGGCTGCCGTGGCGTTGTGGGCATTGGCGATTGCCGTGACGGCGTTTCCGTTCAGGTCCCCGCCCTGCCCCAGCGGACTGTAGGCCTCCACCGCGATGCCCAGGCCCCGGCACTTGGCTGCGAGGTCCACCTGCTGGTAGCTGGGGTGCAGTTCGATCTGGTTGACGGCCGGAACGGTTTCAGCCGACTGCAGCAGTGTGTCGAGGTGGTCGGAGAGGAAGTTGGAGACGCCGATGGCGCGGATTTCCTTGTTCTCGTACAACCGCTCCATCTCCTTCCAGGCCTGGACGAAGAGCCCCTGTGAGGGGACCGGCCAGTGGATGAGGTAGAGGTCGATGAAGTCCAGGCCCAGTGCCTTGCGGCTGTTCTGGAACGCTTCCTGCGCCCGGCCCTGCTCGCCGTTGCGGAGTTTGGTGGTGACGAAGATGTCCTCACGTGCTATCCCGGTGGCGGCAAGTGCCGCCCCAACCCCTGCCTCGTTGCGGTAGGCCGCGGCGGTGTCAATGTGGCGGTAGCCCGCTTCCAGCGCGTCCTCCACGGTCCGCTGGGTGTCCTCCGGAGGGACCTGGAAGACGCCGAAGCCAAGCTGCGGGATGGTGACGCCATTATTCAGGGTCAGGTTCGGGGTCAGCTCTGACATGGTGTGCTCCTTGGAAAGTCTGGTGCTGGGATTTAGGGCCGGGTGGTGCGGGGGTATGACGCCGTCCAGAAAGCGGTTTCCACCGGCTCACTTTCGAGCCTATGCACTTTTCGCCATCAAGTCAGCAGGCAAGGCTGTTCCTGTTTTCCTAGGACTGCCAGTCCTACCTTCGTTGTAGAGGAGGGCAGTCATCGCAGGCAGAATGGTCTGCATGGGTCAAAGCGCGGAGTTCGGAAAGTTCCTCAAAGCCATGCGGTCCCGGTTGAGCCCGGACGTTGCCGGAACGGGTCCCAGCACCGGGGCCCGACGGGTTCCGGGGCTGCGGCGGGAGGAGGTGGCGCGGCTTGCCGGCGTCAGCACCGACTATTACGTGCGGCTGGAGCAGGGGCGGAACATCCACCCCTCGCGGACGGTCCTGGATGCAGTGGGCAGGGCGCTGCGCCTGGACAGCAGCGAACACGCGCACATGCTGGACCTGCTGGAGAACTGCGCCGGCGCTCCCCGCGAACCCGGCGCGAACACTGCGCAGGGTGTCCGCCCGGCGCTGCGCCAGCTCCTCGACGCCGTGGGGGAGGTGCCCGCGATGGTGCTGGGCCGGCGCAGCGATGTCCTTGCAGGCAACCGGATGGCCTTCCTGTTGTTCACGGACTTCCCTGCACTGCCGCCCGCGGAGCGGAACCTGACCCGCTGGACCATCCTGGACCCCGCAGCCCGGGAACTGTTCAGGGACTGGAAGACGGTGGCGGCGGAGGCCACGGGATCCCTTCGGCTGGACGTGGGACGGCACCCCAACGACCCCCAGGCCAGCCACCTGGTGGGCGAGCTCGCGGTCCACAGTGAACACTTCCGCCAGTGGTGGGCCGGGCACCGGGTGGCCACCCGCTCGGCCGGCACCGTCCGGCTGCACCATCCCGCGGTAGGGGACCTGGAGCTGAACTTCGAAAACCTTGTCCTGCCGGAGGATCCTGATCAGACGCTGCGGGTGTACTCCGCGCGGCCGGGATCGCCGTCGTCGGACGCCCTTGCCCTGCTGGGCAGCCTTGGCGCGGGGACGGACGTCCGCCCGGACCGCGACCCCGCGGCGGTGGGCGAAAGCGGTGAAGCGGGCTGAAAGCCGCCGTGCTCCTGTACATTCGTCCAGCGAAGGGCGGTGATTCTGGCCAGCCGCCCATTGGCTGTTGACCAGGCGTTTCCTAGGGTGGGAGTACACGTTTTCCCTGCCCAGTCTTCACACCCAGGATGGTCTCAACGATGAAACGCATCGCCCTGCTGAAGGAGCGCCAGGCGTCCGCCGGCGCCGCTTCCACCGCCACCGGTTCGCACTGCCCGGTTTCGGGTCTTTGGAGCCCGGACCTCGATCCGCACACGGTCCTGTCCTTCTTTGAGGGCCACGTTTTCCCCGCGTTCGACGGCGTCCCAACAGTCTGGCGGCGGCGCAGCCAGGGCACAGCGAACTAGGGCGCCTTAAAGCAGAACTGACCCGCAGTCACCGTCGTTGAAACCAGGTTTCGCGACGATGGCTGCGGGTCAGTTGCTTTAGTCAGTGCTCTTCCAGGCGGAAGCCAATCTTGATGGTGACCTGCCAGTCTGCGATCTTCCCGTCCTCCAGGTGGCCGCGGACCTCCTTGACCTCAAACCAGTCAAGGTTCCGCAGGGTCTGGGATGCCTTGGCAATACCGTTGCGGACGGCGTCATCCACGCCCTGGGTGGAGGTGCCGACAATTTCAGAAATGCTGTACGTGTGGTTGGACAACTTCGCTCCTCGTGATCATCGTTGCTCCCGGTTGCGGGCCGTCCCTGAAGCCTAGTGGGACTGCGGGAGCGTTGAACAGACCCTGTCCGCGCGCCGGCTACTTGGCTTCCAGCACCAGTTGCTTCAGGTCGTCGAGGGTTTGCTGCATGTGGGCGTCCATGGCCTGGCGTGACCGGGCTGCATCGCGGGACTCCAGGGCCTCGGCAATGTTCTGGTGATGGCCGATGGCGTGCTCCTGGATTGCCGGAACGGCAGAGGTCTCAGTCCGGCGCTTTTCCAGCACGCGGTGCAGCGGCTCGAACAGGACCGATACGAAGACGTTCCCGGATGCGTGCAGGATGACGTCATGGAAGGCCAGGTCTGCCTCCACGAAGGCCGCGACGTCGTTGATGCTGTGGGCGGCCTTCATTGCCGCGATGTAGTTGAAGAGGGCCTTGATGTCCTCCTCGGCGATCCGTCCGGCCGCAAGCTCGCAGGCTCCCGTTTCGAGCATCCGGCGGAGTTCGATGAGCTGGATGGAGGCGTCTGCATCATTTTTGCCCTCGGACGCGGCCCGGAGCACGGCTTCCAGCGAAGCCCAGCGGCTCAACGGGTTGACGAATGTTCCCCGGCCCCGCTCCACGCTCAGGATGCGTTGGGCCTGCAGCGTCTTCATGGCTTCGCGGACGGTCATTCGGCTGACCTCGTGGCGGGCACTCAGTTCGTGCTCGCCGGGAACGGTGGAACCGGGTGGAAACTCGCCTTCGATGATGCGGTCCAGCAGTTCGTCCGCCACCACGCCTACCAGTGACTTCCGTGCCATGTTGCCCCCCCGATCCCTGTGCCCGGCCGACGCCTGGCGGATATGTCAGACAAGTGTACTTGCGCGTCCGTATGCCGTGTGCCACACTAACATTCAAATGCAAGATGTCAGACATCTTACAGTTACCCTTACATCAGGATCCGTCCGCCCGGATCGCTACACAACGGAGTGCACTGTGACGCTTGAAGCAGACGTTCTGGCCGCCTACCCGGCTGACATGGAGATCCCCGCCGGGCTGGTTGCCGGCGCGCTGGCCGCTTCCAACGCGGAGGTTCCCCGTGTCCTGGTAGTGCTCGACGACGACCCCACCGGCACGCAGTCCGTGGCGGACCTGCCCGTTCTCACCCGCTGGGACGTGGAGGACTTCACCTGGGCCTTCGGCCAGGACAAGCCCGCCGTCTACGTCCTCACAAACACCCGCAGCCTCGACCCGGCAGAGGCCGCGGCCCGCAACGGCGAAGTGGTCCGGAACGCCCTGGCAGCAGCAGGTTCCGGCCTGCGCCTGGGCTTCGTCAGCCGCAGCGACTCCACCCTCCGGGGCCACTACCCGCTGGAACCGGACGTCATCGCAGCCACTGTTGCCGCCGTGAGCGGGGAAACGACCGACGGCGTTGTCCTGGTTCCCGCATTCCCCGACGCCGGCCGGCTCACCATCGGCGGCGTCCACTACATGCGCGGCACCGGTGACGCCAAGGGCACCCTGGTCCCCGTCTCCGAGACCGAGTTCGCCAGGGACGCCTCCTTCGGCTTCAGCACATCCGTCATGGCCGACTACGTGGCGGAAAAGTCGCAGGGCAGGTTCCCCGCAGACTCCGTGATCGTCCTGGACCTGAACATCATCCGTGCAGGCGCCGCCGCGCAGGACCCGGCCATCTCCGCCAAGGCCATTGCCGATGCCATCGAGCCGGCCACCGACTCCACGCCCATCGTGGCCGACATCGTCACCGAGAACGACTTCCGGGCACTGGCCCTGGGCCTTGAAGAAGCGGAACGCCGCGGCAAGAACCTCCTCTACCGCGTCGGCCCCCCATTCGTCCGCGGCCGCATCGGCCAGGAAATCCGCACCGCGCTCACGGCCGAAGAGGCCTATGCCGGCAACACCCCGTCAGAGGCGGGCGGCCTGATCGTGGTGGGCTCGCATGTTGGCCTCACCACCCGGCAGCTGAACGTCCTCACGGCCCAGCACAGCTCCGCGCGCATCATCGAGATCGACGTCGAAAAGCTCCTCGGCGCCGAACCGGACGCCAAGGCGCACCTGGACCAGACGGTGGACGCCGTCGTCGACGCCCTCCGCGCCGGTGACGTCATCGTCCACACCAGCCGCCTGCTCATCAAGACGGACGACCCCGCCGAGAGCCTGCGGATCGCCCGGACCGTCTCCGCCGCCGTCGTGGACGTGGTCAACCGGACCCTGAAGACCTTCCCGCCGCGGTTCGTCATCGCCAAGGGCGGCATCACCTCCTCCGACGTCGCGGCCCACGGCCTGGAAATCCGCCACGCCATTGTCCGCGGCCCCATGCTGCCCGGCATCGTCAGCCTCTGGGAGCCGGTGGACGGACCTGCCAAGGGCATCCCGTACATCGTGTTCGCCGGCAACGTTGGCGACGACGACTCCCTGGCCCAGGTCACCCGCAAACTCAGCAACACCTTCTGATCCCCACCCGGCACGAACCCTGATTCCCGCAAGAATTCAATGGAGAACACCATGACCAGCAATTACACCGTCACCGTCCTGGGCCTTGGCGCCATGGGCCTGCCCATGGCCACCCGCCTGGCATCCCAGCTGACCGTCCACGGCTTCGACATCGCCGAGCCCCGCCTCAAGTTGGCGGAAGAAGCCGGCATCGCCACCTTCACCACGGCACGCGAAGCCGCCAAGGGCGCCAACGCAGTCCTCCTGGCCGTCCGCAACGGCGAACAGCTCAACGACGTCCTCTTCGGCGAGAACGGCGTGGCCTCCGTTCTCGAGCCGGGCGCCGTCGTGATCCTCGGCAGCACCGTGGGCACGGACGCCATTCCCGCCACCGTGGCCAAGCTGGCCGAATACGGCGTGGACCTGGTGGACGCCCCGCTGTCCGGCGGACCCAAACGCGCCGGCGAAGGTGACCTGTTGATCGTCGTGGGCGCTTCCCCCGAAGCCCGCGAGAAGGCCGCCCCGGCCCTGGACCTGCTGGCCTCCACGCTCACGGTGGTGGGCGACAACCCCGGCGACGGCCAGGCCCTGAAGACCGTCAACCAGCTCCTGTGCGGCGTGCACATCGCCGCTGCGGCCGAGGCCCTGGCCCTGGCCGACGCGCTGGGACTGGACCAGGCCAAGACCCTCGCCGCCCTGGAAGCCGGTGCCGCAGGTTCCTTCATGCTCTCCAACCGCGGCCCCCGCATCCTTGAGGCCTACGACGAGGACGGCGCCGAGGTCCTGTCCCGCCTGGACATCTTCGTCAAGGACATGGGCATCGTGGGCAAGGCCACCCGTGCCGCCGGCCTGGCAGCCCCCGTTGCCGCCGCCGCCGAGCAGCTCTACCTCCTGGGCCAGGCCCAGGGACTCGCCGCCGCCGATGACTCCGCCGTCATCAAGGTCGTTGCGCCCACCAAGCGCACCAAGTAGGCCTACCCGGCAGTAGGCCCTCAAACGGTGCGACGACGGCGGTCCCCCCTCCGCCGTCGTCGTACCTCCCAGCGCTGCCGGCTTTGTTCCGCAGCGTTCCATCCCCGCCGTAAGACCTGATGCCCGTCTGCCCCGGACGGCACGTCAAAGGAGACATTTTCCCGTGAACCACCTCATGACCCCGCTGATACAGCGGGCGGCCGACGCCCCGGCCATCAAGCCCGCCGTTGAGCTGGGCACCCCGGTACTGCTCACCATCGCGGCGGTGGGCATTGCCATCCTGCTGGTGATGATCATCCGCTTCAAGATCCAGGCCTTCGTGGCCCTGCTTACCGTCAGCATCCTGGTTGCCGTGGCTGCCACCATCCCGCTGCAGGACATCTTCACGGTGGTGTCCGGCGGCGTGGGCAGCACCATGGGCAAGGTGGCCATCCTGATTGCGCTTGGCGCCGTGCTGGGCCGGATGATCGAGGTGTCCGGCGGCGTCCAGTCCCTTGCGGACCACTTCACCCGCAAGCTGGGCGCCAGGCGGGTGGCCGTAGCGCTCACCGCCGTCGGCTTCCTGGTGGCCATCCCCGTCTTCTTCGAAGTCGGCATCATCGTGCTGGTGCCCATCGTGTACGCGTTCGCGAAGATCGCCAAGGTCCACCCGGTCAAGTTCGGCCTGCCCATGGCCGGCATCATGCTCGCTATCCATGTGGCAGTCCCGCCGCACCCCGGGATTGTGGCCGGTGCGGGCGTGCTCGGTGCCGACATCGGACTCATCGCCCTGATCTCCCTGCTGATCTGCATCCCGCTGGGGTTCCTGTCCTACTGGGTTGCCGCCATCATGAACCGCAAGGATTACGAATTGCTGCCCGCCGTCAAGGCCCAGGTGGAGGAGTTCGGCTCCGACTCGCTGGTCAAGGTGGGCCACGACGGCCCCGGTGCCGCCGCCATCGCACCTCCCCGGCCGGCCCTGATCATCTTCCTGATTGCCGCGCCCATCGTGCAGATCCTCCTGGGTACCGCCGGCACCCTCATCCTCCCCAAGTCCCACCCCCTGTATGGCCTGGCGGCCTTCGTTGGCAACCCCTTCCTGGCGCTGCTGGTGGCAGTAGCGCTGTCTTTCTTCCTGCTGGCCGTCCGCCGCGGCTGGTCCTTCAAGGAAACCGGCGAAATCTTCGAAGGCTCCCTGCCTCCCATCGCCTCCATCCTGATGGTGGTGGCCGCCGGCGGCGTGTTCGGCAACGTGCTGCAGGTTTCAGGTATCGGTTCGGCGCTCTCCAAGACCCTGGACACCCTGGGCGTACCCCTGCTGCTCCTTGGCTTCATCATTTCGCTGGCGCTGCGTGCGGCCCAGGGTTCAGCCACGGTGGCCATCGTGACCACCACCGGCCTGCTGTCCGCAGCGGTCAGCGGCGGCGGCTACAGCCCGGCGCAGATCGCCGTGATCGTGATCGCCATCGGCTTCGGCGCCCTGGGCCTGTCCCACGTGACGGACGCCGGCTTCTGGGTTGTGGTCCGCTACTACGGGCTCACCGTTTCCGACGGCCTGAAGACCTGGACCGTGCTGACCACCATCCTGGGCCTGGCCGGCTTCGCGCTGACCTTTGTGGCCTGGATCCTGGTGGGAGGACTGGGCGCCTGATGCAGACCCGACTGGACCACCTGGTCACCTCCGCCCTGCAGCAGGGTTCCGCGGTACCCGCTTTCACCTGCTACGACTTCACCACCGCGCTGGCCGTGGTGGGCGCCGCAGAGGAATCCGGCCGGGGCGTAATCCTGCTGGTGGCACCCAAAACCGCCGCCACCGCAAACGGACTCCGGCTCATCGCGGCGCTGCGCGGCCTGGCCGACGCTGCCGCGGTGCCTGTCGCGGTGCAGCTCGACCACGCCTCCGACCTCAAGGTCATGGCCGACGCCGTCGCGGCAGGGGCGGATTCCGTCCTCGCCGACGGTTCATCACTTCCGTATGAGGAGAACATCTCACTTGTCCGGGCGGCCCGGGCCCTGCTGGGCGCCGACGTGGTGCTGGAAGCGGAACTGGGCGGCCTTGCAGGCGACGAGGACCGTGCCTTCTCGGCCGAGCAGCCGGCCGGCCAGTCCGGCGTGGACGTGGCAGGACTGACGGACTCGGCGCAGGTGGAGGACTTCGTAGCCCGCACCGGTGCGGAACTGCTGGCAGTGGCCGTTGGAAATGTCCACGGCAAGTACAAGGGTGAGCCGCGGCTGCGCTGGGACGTGCTGCAGGACATCGCGGCGCGGGTCCACATTCCGCTGGTCCTGCACGGCGCCTCCGGCATCCCCTCCGGGGAGCTCGTCAAGGCTGCGGCCATGAACGTGGGCAAGGTCAACTTCAACACCGAGCTCCGGACCGGGGTGCTGGCCACCCTCCAGGACCAGCTTCCCGCCCACCGCGCGGACGGCGAGAACCTGCAGGGCCTGCTGGCCATCTGGAACCGGTCGGCCAAGGGCTTTGCCGCCACCACGCTGGCCACGCTGGCACGCTGACGTCGCAGCAGGCGCCGCCGCTGGATTGGCGGACCCCACAGGGAGGCTAGGATCAAGCAATGGTCCTGGCCTCCCTTCTTTTTGCCTTCCTCGCCGGCGCGCTGCACGTCTTCATCTTCACCATGGAGTCGCTGACCTGGACACGTCCTGCCACCTGGAAGCGCTTCGGCCTGGCCTCCCGGTCCGATGCCGAGACCACCAGGCGCATGGCCTACAACCAGGGCTTCTACAACCTGTTCCTGGCCATCGGGGCATTCATCGGCATAGGACTCGTGGCGCTTGGCGGCCCGGGATCGGCGCAGGACGTGGCAGGGTGGACGCTCATCTTCAGCTGCTGCGGCTCCATGCTGCTGGCGGCCGCCGTCCTGGCCTTGACCGGGCGAAAGTACCTCCGCGCCGCCCTGACGCAGGGCACCACACCGTTGGTCGCCGTCGTGCTGGGACTCCTGGCAACGCTGCAGTAAGGATCCACAACCGGCTTAAGTCCTTAAATCCGCGCGGCCACCGGGGGCACAATGGTGGCATGGGCAGCGTCAAGTCCTTATAGGCCCCAATGGGAAGCGCCGGGACGCGGGGGACAGTAACCGGAACGGACACGGCAGACCGTGATCCGGCCATCGACCTTGTCCGCTTGGTCTGCCTGGTCCTGGTGGTGGTGGGGCACTCCATGATGGTCAGCCCGGTCCTGCACCCTGATGGGACCGTGACCACCGAGAACACCCTGGCCGAGCAGGACTGGTTTGAGCCCGTCATCTGGATCTTCATGGTGATGCCCCTGTTCTTCGTCACCGGCGGCATCACGGGCCTGCAATCCTGGCGCCGGCTCAAGGCAGGCGGCGGGACGGCGGCCCAGTTCATCCGTGCGCGCCTCCTGCGGCTGGTCCGCCCGGCCACGGCGCTGCTGGCAACCATGGTGGCGGGCCTGTCCGCGGCAGCCGCGCTGGGCGTGGACCGGCAGGTGGTCCAACTCGTGGCCACCGGGGCGGGCATGCCGTTGTGGTTCCTGGCAGCCTACCTCGCGGCGCAGTTGAACATTCCAGTCCTGGCGGCGCTCCACCACCGCGCGCCCTGGCTGACCCTTGCGCTGCTGGCCGGCCTGGTGGTTGCCGTGGACTGCTTCAGGGGGGCGTTGCCGGACCTTGCCAATGTCAACCTGGTGTTCGTGTGGTGCGCCGTACAGCAGCTGGGTTTCCTGGCCGCCGATGGCTACCTGGCCCCGCTCTCCCGCTCCGGACTTGTGGGCGTCGCGGTGGCGGCACATCTGCTGCTGGGACTCGTGACGGGGCTGGGCCTGTACCGCGGCAACATGCTGGTCAACCTCAACCCGCCCAACCTGACCCTGGTGATCCTGGGCGTTTCCCAGCTGGCGGTGATGGAACTGGCGCGGCCCGTCCTGGCACCCCTCGCCGGGATCCGCTGGATCGCCCGGCTCCTGCAGCTGGCGGGTGCCAGGTCGCTGACGGTCTACCTGTGGCACCTGCCCCTGTTGGGCGCCATGTCCGGGTTGCTGCTCCTGACGCCGGTCCCCAAACCGTCGTCCGGTACCGCTGGATGGTGGTGGTCGCGCCCGCTGGTGGTCCTTGCGCTGGTCCTCCTGCTCCTGCCGGCGACCGCAGCCTTTGGCCGCCTGGAGGAACGGACGACGGCGCCCCAGGCCTTCCGCTGCAGACCCGCCGCCGCCGGGGCCGCCGTCGTGGTGGTCTTTATTCCCGTGGCGGACGCCGCCCTCAACGGCCTCTCACTGGGCCTGCTGGCAGCGGGTACCGTGTGTTTCACCGTGGCGATCCTCCTGCTGGGCGGTTTGCCGCTGCGGCGGCGGAGGGCCGTCCCCGGGGGCCGGAAGCGGGGTCCGGGGAAGAGGGGCCCAAGGGGCATTGCCAGCGGCGTGAAGTAGTGCCAGTGTCGAACCATGACCGAGAACACCGCGTCCACGGAGGACACCTTCACCGCCAATGTCTCGCTGCAGCGCAATGACGCCGAGCACCGGTATGAGCTTCTGGTGGATGGAAGGCTGGCTGTCAAGGCCTTCTTCCGCGACCTTCCCGGGCACATCGACTTCACCCACACCGAGACCGGCGAGGAGTTTGAAGGCCAGGGCCTTGGCAAGGTCCTGGCGCATTTTGCCCTGGACGACGTGGTGGCCACCGGGAAGCGCATCATTCCGCACTGCCCGTTCATCTCCAGCTACCTCCGCAAGCACGAAGGCTACGGCCAATTCGTCGACTGGCCGGAACGCTGAGCGGAACTAGCTGGCCAGGGCCTGGTCGGTGACGGGCATGGCGGCGCCGGGATCGTCGATGGTGAAGCCGCAGGCGCACCGGTAGGTGACTACGCTCTCCGGGACGGACCCGGGCCCCAGGGCAACGATGGAGTTCCCGTCGACGTAAACGGGCTCCCGGACCGACATCTCCGCATGGTCTACGCGCTGCATCGGCATACGGCAGTGCATGCGGGAATTCAGGGTCATGAGCAGCCCAGCGTCCACGGGTACGGTGGTGGCCAAGAGCTGCCCAGCTGCCTCGCTGCGTTCCCCAAACGCCGTCAGCTGGTTTTCCGGTGCGGTGGTCATTATGTTCTTCCTTGGGCTTTTCACGGAACCGCCGGCGTTGGCAGCCCCGCCGCGAACTGCTTGCGGAGGTTCATCTACGCCATAAGCAAAGCATGCTTACTAAATAATGCACAAGTCAGGGCCGCCCATACAGTGGTTGTCCATCCCGTGGTTAGGCTTGCAGCATGACGCCTACCACCTCCCGAACCACAGCACTCGTCACCGGGGCCAGCGCCGGGCTCGGCCACGAATTCGCCAGGCAGCTTGCCGCCCAGGGGCATGACCTGGTCCTGGTGGCGCGCAACGCGTCCCGGCTGGCGGAAACAGCAGAGGACCTCCGTCGCCGGTACGGAATCACGGCTGAGGTGCTTCCCGCAGACCTGACGGACGATGACGACGTTGCCGCCGTCGTCGAACGCCTGGAAGACACCAGCCGCCCGGTGGGAATCCTGGTGAACAACGCAGGGATCGGCCTGCTGCACAACTTCGAGGACAACCACGCGGCAGAGGAGAAGAAGCACCTGAAGCTGCACACGGAAACGGCCATGGTGCTGACACATGCGGCGCTCAAAGGCATACTGGAGCGCGGGCAGGGCAGGATCATCAACGTGGCCAGCGTGGCGGCGTTCCTGCCGCGCGGCACGTATTCGGCGGCCAAGGCCTGGCTGGTGAGCTTCAGCCGGTGGGCCAATCTGGCTTACCGCAGCCGGGGCATCAAGGTCACGGCGGTCTGCCCCGGCTTCACCCACACCGAGTTCCACGACCGGATGGGGATGGACAAGTCCGTGGCCCCGTCCTGGACGTGGCTGCGGGCGGATCGGGTGGTCCGTGAAGGGCTGGCGGATAACGAGCGCGGCAAGGCCCTGTCCATCCCGTCCAAGCGCTACAAGATGGTGGCAGCGGTGGCCAAGGTTGCTCCGGCGCGGCTAATGGCGGGGCCGGCGCGGAAACCGAAGTAGCGCCGGGAGCGCGGCAGGCGTGCGGGCGCCGGGGCGGCGGACAGCCACCACCACCAGGATCCCCAGCAGTGCGCCCACCAGCGTTTCCACCGCACGCTCAAGGATCAGGACCTGCGGTTCGGCAGGGAAGGCCAGCTGGGTCATCAGCAGAATGACCGGCGTGAACCAGACCATCGCCAAGCCATAGTGCCGGGTCATGAACAGCTCGGTGGCGAACTGGAAGAGGATGACCAGCAGGGCCAGCACCGTGGCGTGGTGCACCGGCTCCTCAAAGGCGGGGTAGAGCGCAGCGAGCGCCCAGGGGCCCGGAAGAATGACGACGGCGGTAACCGCCAGGCCAAGGAACGTCCCCACGATGCGGTGGACACCGCGCCGGACGCTGCTGGGCAGGTCTGCGCCGGCGAGCGGTACGGCGGCTGCGGCCATGGCCCAGTGCGGGTGGCCGCTGCCGCTGATGACCCCCACGGTCCCGGCAGCACCGACGGCCAGGACGTACCTGGCAGCGTGGACGGCCAGTTCGCGCCGTCCCGCCGACGAGCGGGCCGGCACGCTCCTGGTGGCGCCGGGTTTCCAGGCCCTCCGGCGCATCCAGCCGCTGAAGCCGATCAGTATGGAGAAGAGCGCGGACCCGCCCGCGATGAGTATGGCGGCGTACCAGGGGACTGTGGTGGGAACGGAGGCGCAGGCACCCAGGGCAAGGATGCCGAAGAAGGGCCCGTTCGGTTTCAGGTGTACCCGGTCCGAGTACACCGAGCCCACTCCAGCCAGCGTGGCTTCCACCGCCACCAGCCACCAAGAGTGGATGTGGTTGATGGACAGCGTCACCCCCACGGCTACCCCGGTGAGCAGCACCAGGGCGGCCTGGCCCTGATGCCGGAGCCGCAGCTGGTGGGGTTCTGACCGGCCGTACATGCCGGTCAATGCGCCGAACACGGCGTAGATCATGAGGTCGGTCCGGCCCGCGGCCAGCAGGAGCAGCGACGGGACCGCCACGCTGAGGGCCACGCGCAGGGCGGCAAGATGGTCGTTGTTGGCAGGTTCAAGCCGGTGCAGCGCGCGGACCTGTTCCATGACGCGCTTCATTTTCCCGACCTGTCCTGTCCTGTTGTCCTGCAGCGGCCCGGGGGCCTTTGGGAACGTATCACCGGCACCGGACGGAGTCATATTGCCGGCAGTCACACTTGGACATCCGGCAGGAACGCCAAGGCCCGTCCGGCGTGCTTCCCCCAAGGAAACACGCGGGACGGGCCTGTGAGCGTGGGCTACAAGAGTGCCCGGGCGGCCGGCGGGATTATGCTCCCGCCGGAACCTTCCGGCCAGCCTGGGCGTCGATGCCGTCCTGGGTTTCAAACGGCAGTTCGTCCAGGTCGATCAGCGGGTTCTCATCCTGGGTGGCCACCAGTTCCTTCGCCTCCGCCTGGGTGTCCACGCTGGGCATGGAGCCCGGCAGGGGACGGTTGGCGGATTCCTTCAGGAAGTAGATGGCGATGGCGCCCACCAGGGAGGTTGCCATGAGGTAGTAGGCAGGCATCATGTCGTTGCCCGTGGCGCTGATCAGGGCTGCCACGATGAACGGCGTGGTCCCGCCGAAGATGGCCACGGCGAAGTTGTAGGCAATGCCCATGGCTCCGTAGCGGCTGGACGTGGGGAACTGTGCCGGCAGGGCCGAGGCCAGGTTGGCCACGTAGAAGGTCACCGGGAAGGCAATCAGCGAAAGCCCTGCAAGGGTGGACCAGATCTGCCCAATGCCGATCAGCATGAATGCCGGAACAGCCAGGACGATGGTGCTCACGGCGCCGATCCATAGCACCGGGCGGCGGCCGATCCGGTCGGACAGCTTGCCGGTCAGCGGGATGCACAGGCTCATGACCACCAGCACCGGAATGGTGAGCAGCGTGCCGTGGACTTCGTCGTAGCCCTTGGACTCCGTCAGGTAGGTGGGCATGTAGGAGGTGAGGGCGTAACCGGCGGTGTTGGCAGCGGCCACCACCACCATGGCAACGATGATGGGGCGCCAGTAGGCCTTGACGATGCCCACAGGTCCCTTGGCCGTCGCGGTGTCTCCGGCGGATGCATTCTTGGCGTTCTCTTCCTGGGCATCAAGGGTTGCCTGGAACTGCGGCGATTCCTCGATCTTGCTCCGGAAATAGACGGCGATCAGGCCCAGCGGACCTGCCACCAGGAACGGAATGCGCCATCCCCAGTCCTCCATGGTGTCCTGGCCAAGCGTGAGCTGCAGGACGGAAACCAGGGCGGCGCCAATAGCGAAGCCGAGGTAGCTGCCCAGGTCCAGGAAGCTGGCGAAGAAGCCGCGGCGCTTGTCAGCCGCGTATTCGCTCACGAACGTGGTGGCACCGGCATACTCGCCGCCGGTGGAAAAGCCCTGGACGACCTTTAGGAGCACCAGCAGCGCGGCGGCCCACAGCCCGATCTGTGCGTACCCGGGCAGGAGGCCGACGGCGAAGGTGCTTGCCGCCATGATCATCAGCGTGGTGGCCAGGATCTTTTGGCGGCCCACCTTGTCGCCCAGCCAGCCGAAGATGACGCCGCCCAGGGGGCGGGCGATGAAGGTGGCGGCGAAGGTTCCCAGCAGGAACAGCGTCTGGGTGGTGGGGTCGGACTCGGGAAGGAATACCGGCCCCATGGTGGTGATGAGGTAGCCGAAGACGCCTACGTCGTACCATTCCATGGTGTTGCCAACAATGGTTCCGCCGAGCGCCTTTTTGAGCATGGGCTGGTCCACCACGTTGACATCTGATTCCTTGAGCCGGCGGCGCGGCAGCAGCCTGGGCTTCTTGGCAGCCACGGGGGCTGCCAGGTCTGTTCCGCTGGCGTTCCTGGCGCCTGCTGGAGAGTCGGTCCTGCTTCGGTCTGTGGGCATTTGGGCAACTCCTATGGAGGTCATTTGCTTGCGACTTGTAGCTGCCCCGCTCTGGGCAGGCCTTCAATTTTACGGGATTTCTGTAGCGCGCCGGCAGTTCAATGGCGTAGAGTCCGCCCTTTTGGGCCACTCCAGGGGTGGATTCCGCAATTTTTTGTGCCGTGTTTTCCCGCGCCATTACTGGGAAGCACGCTGATCAACGGCGGTGTTACCAAAAATTTTCCGTCCGGAACCGTTTCAGGTCCCATTTTTGGGTGATGGCGGCCGCGAAAGTGACCGGGGCCACGGCGTTTGGAGGGGGTTCACAGGACCCCGTGGCATGCCTATGGTAGAGCGATGAACACACCTCTTTCCGGGTAACAGTCCGCGCGCGCCCGGACGCTTTTCGTTGGCGTTTCGTTTCAAGGAAGAACGAAGGAAAGAAGGGAAGAACCACAATGGGTGAACAGTCCAACCAGTTCCATATCAACCCCGAGGTGGCGGACCACCTTGCGGCGGCCATGGATGCGCCGGTGGCCCCGGGCCCTGCGGTCATGGGCACCGGCCCGATGGAGCAGCAAAGTGGATGGCCGGACGGCTACGGGAAGCGCCGGCATCCCAAGGACCGGGCTGCCGGCCATGGCCGGATGGGGCATGAGGCGGCCGTGACCGCCGTCCACCGCACCGGCCGGCCGCAGATGCCGCACTCCTCGTAACCGGCACCTAAAGTAACCGGCACCTAAAACCGCCGTCGACCCGCAAATTACCTGGCGCCCCCGAAATTTGGCGGGCGCCAGGTAATTTGCGCGTCGTGGGGTGGTTGGCGCGTCGAAAACCCGGGTCAGGCTTCCCGAACCACTTCGGCCGGGTCCTTGTCCACGCGCCAGCCGCGCCACCGGGGATGCCGCAGCCTGCCCGGCCCGGTCCATTCGCCGTAGGTCACCTCGCCCACGAGTTCCGGCGAGACCCAGTGGGCGTCGGCGGCGTCGGGGCGGGGGACGTCATGGAACGGCGACGTCTTCCGGCCAAGCCGCTCCACCGTCTGCCGCAGTTCCGTGAGTTCGCGCATGCTGAAACCGCTGCCCACCCTGCCGACGTATTGCAGCTTGTCGCCGTCGGGAATTCCCACCAGCAGCGACCCCACCGTGTCCTGGCGTCCGCCCTTTCCCGGCCGCCAGCCGCCCACCACCACTTCCTGGGTCTGTTCTGTCTTGAGCTTGATCCACGTTCGGGTCCGCTGGCCGCTCACGTAGCGGCTGTCCGTCCGCTTGGCCATGATTCCTTCCAGCCCAAGCTCCTGCGCGCTTTCCATGAGGAGGTCCACAGGTTCGTCCAGCACCATGGAGAGTTCCACGGGGCAGCCGGACGGGCGGAAGAATTCCTCCAGCCGGCGCCGCCGGGTGCTGAGCGGCTTGCGCCGGAGGTCTTCTCCGTTGTCGAAGAGCAGGTCGAACAGCATCAGCTGGACCGGGATAATGGTGCGGGCTTTGGCAACGTCGGCGGCCCGGGTCAGCTTCATCCGTCCCTGCAGCAGGCCGAAGTCGGGTTTCCCGCCGGGCCCGACGGCGATGATCTCACCGTCCGCCACGAAAGGGTGCTCCGGCCAGCAGGCCCGGTCCGTGAACTCGGGATAGGTGCGGCTGACGTCGTTGCCGTTGCGGGAGAAGATCCGGACCCTCTCCCGGTCTGCCACCAGGACGGCCCGGACGCCGTCCCATTTGAGCTCGTACTGCCATGCGCTGCCCTGCAGGTCACTGGTGTTCCCGGAGGTGGCCATCATGGGCTGGTATTCCAGTGGGTCTGCGGGAGCGCCGTTGGCAGGGTCCACAGTTTCAGCAGGCGCGGCGGCCGGTGCAGGGTCCACTGCGCCTGCTTCCTGCGACGGCTCCGTCGCTGCCGGGGCCGCGTGCCGCCGTCGTCCGCCTTGATGCTCCTGGTCCATCAGGTGGACCAGCCATTGGCTTTCGGCGTCCTTGCCCTGTCCGCGGCCCGTATGGATAAGCGCGATCTTCCTGGTCCCGCCAAGGCCGCCGCCCTCCGACCCGGTCAGGGTGACGATGACTTCCTTTCCGTTGATCCACTTGTGCAGTTCGTACGTGCCGGTGTCCCAGATGGTCATGACGCCCGCCCCGTACTGTCCCTTGGGGATTGTGCCGTGGAAGGTGAGGTAGTCCATGGGATGGTCCTCGGTCTGGACCGCCAGGTTGTTCTTGGCCCCGGACTCCGGAATGCCCTTGGGCAGGGCCCACGACACCAGGACACCCTCGTGTTCCAGCCGGAGGTCGTAGTGCAGCCGGCTGGCGTGGTGCTCCTGGATCACAAAACTGTTGCCACCGGCGGGGATGCCCGCGAAGGGTTCAGGCGTTGCCTTGGGATCGCGCATGGAACGGTACCTGCCCAGGCGGGGATCGCCGTCGTGGGATGCCTCCCCCTGGCCGGGGCCGCCGTCGGGAGTGCCGTCAGCGCCTTCCGCAGCGCCGGCCGCGGCACGGGCCCCGGCATTGACGACGGCGGCGAAAGGGTCCTTGCCGTCGCGCACCCGGCGCAGGACCTCCTGGTAGTCCAGGTGCTTGAGCCCCTGGGATGCGATTTCCCGCCAGGTCCGTGGTGCGGCCACCAGGGGCGTGGGCCGGCCCCGCAGTGAGTAGGGGACCACGGTGGTCTTCGCGGCGTTGTTCTGGCTCCAGTCCACCAGTACCTTTCCCGCACGGAGCGACTTCTTCATGTCGCTGACGGCGAGGTCCGGGTGGTCCGCTTCAAGGGCCCGGGCCAGTTCCCGGGCGAAAGCGGAGATCTGCTCAGAGGTCTGCGTCCCGTCCAGCGCCGCGTAGAGGTGGATGCCCTTGCTGCCGCTGGTGACCGGCACCGGGTCCAGGCCCACATCCTGCAGGATGGACCGCGCCAGGAGGGCCACCTCGCGGCATTCGGGCAGCCCGGCCCCCTCGCCCGGGTCCAGGTCGAGCACCAGCCGGTCCGGGTTGAGTTGGTTGCCATGCGAATCCACCCGCCACTGCGGTACGTGGATTTCGATCGAGTTGATCTGGCCGAACCAGGTCAGGGTGGCGGCGTCGTTGACCAACGGGTAGTAGATGGTCCGGTCCTTGTGGGTGATCGCCGCCCGTGGCAGCCAGCCCGGCGCTGAATCCTCCAGGTCCTTCTGGAAAAACACCTCACCCGGCTTGTCCGCGGTGCCCACGCCGTTGACCCACCGCTTGCGCGTGGCGGGACGGTTGGCCGCCGCCGGGATCAGGACGTGGGCCACCGCGGCGTAGTAGGCCAGCACGTCCGCCTTGGTGGTGCCGGTCTCCGGATAGATGATTTTGTCCAGGTTGGTCAGCGTCAGTTCGCGCCCCGCTACCCGGACACGTTCCCTACTCCCGGCCACGGGGCTTCACCTCCGGCCCGCTCTGATGTTGACTGTATGAATGAGAGCCATCTGGAAAGGTGCCATCGCGTTCGGGCTGGTCAACGTGCCCGTCAAGGTCTACAGCGCCACTGAGGATCATGACATCAGTCTGCACCAGGTTCACAATGCCGACGGCGGCAGGATCCGTTACCAGCGCCGGTGCGAAGTGTGCGGCGAGGTGGTGGACTACTCGGACATCGAGAAGGCGTTCGAGGAGGACGGCCGCACAGTGGTCCTGTCCAAGGATGAGCTCAAGTCCATTCCCGCGGAGAACAGCCACGAGATCGAGGTGGTGCAGTTCGTCCCGTCTGAGCAGCTCGAACCCATGATGTTCGAGAAGAGCTACTACCTGGAGCCGGACTCCAAGTCGCCCAAGGCCTACGTGCTGCTCCGCCGGGCCCTGGAGGACACGGACCGGGTGGCCATCGTCCAGTTCGCGCTGCGGGAGAAAACCCGGCTGGGGGCCCTGCGGATCAAGGACGACGTGCTGGTGCTGCAGTCCCTTCTCTGGCCCGACGAGGTACGGGAGGCGAACTTTCCCGCCCTGGACGCCGACATCAGGATCTCCGCCCAGGAACGGGACATGTCCGCGGCGCTGGTGGAGTCCATGGCTGCCGATTTCGACCCCACGTCCTTCACCGACGAGTACCAGGTGCAGCTCCGCCAGCTCATCGAGGCCAAGCTCGAACAGGGTGAATCGCTGGACACGGAGGAGACCTTCGGCGTCGAAGCCGGTGAGGGCGGCAAGGGCGAGGTCATCGACCTGATGGAGGCCCTCAAGCGGAGCCTGGACAGGAAGCGTGGCGGCGGCGAGGCCGCTGCCACGGGGACTTCCGATCACGAAGCAGATACCGGGGAGGAGGAGGCCGGGCCGGCCAAACCGGCGCGGAAAGCGTCCGCGAAGTCCCCGGCTCCGAAAACCGCTGCCGCCAAGTCGAGCGCAGCCAAATCGACGGCTTCCAAGTCAACGGCCGCCAAATCGGGTGCAGCCAAATCAACCGCCTCCAAATCAACAGCGTCTAAATCAGCGGCCAAGTCCACGGACACCAAGTCCACTGGAACCAAGACCGCAGAAAAGCCTGCGGCCAAGGCCACCAGGGCGCGCAAGCCTGCCTGACCCGGGCGCCCAGCCGCAATCCTGCCTTTACAGCGGCCTGTATCGCGTCCACAATGAGTCGCATCGCAGCCTCCGCTGTGCCAACAGTGTGCTGTCGCCCATTTTGAACGGACACGTAGAGGGGCACGGACATGGACAACCAGACCGACGTGATGGACGCTGACCGGGAGCTGAAGAAGAAGCACCGGGCCATGTGGGCGTCAGGTGACTACCCGGCCCTCGCCGATGAGATGCTCCTGGAACTGGGCGCCGTCCTCGTCGAAGCCTCCGGTATCAGGCCGCGCCAGCGGGTCCTCGACGTGGCGGCAGGAACCGGCAATGCAGCCATTCCCGCAGCCATGATGGGTGCCAAAGTGGTGGCCAGCGACCTCACCCCCGAGCTTTTCGAGGCGGGGCGCCGGGAAGCCGCGAACCGCGGCGTCAGCCTCGAGTGGCAGGAAGGGGACGCCGAAGCCCTGCCCTTCGGCGATGCAGAGTTCGACGCTGTGATGTCCTGCATCGGCGTCATGTTCGCGCCGCACCACCAGGCGGCGGCCGACGAGTTGCTCCGGGTGTGCAAGCCGGGAGGGTCCATAGGGCTGCTGTGCTGGACGCCGGAAGGGTTCATCGGGCAGATGTTTACCGCGATGAAGCCGTTCGCTCCACCGCCCCCGCCGGGCGCGCAGCCGGCGCCGCTGTGGGGGAGCGAGGAGCATGTCCGCAAACTGTTGGGCGACAGGGTTACCGAAATCCATACCCGCAAGCAGAACCTGGCGGTCAAGAGCTTCCACCAGCCCGCGGACTTCGTCAGGTACTTCAAGTCCCATTACGGCCCCATGATCTCCGTGTACAAATCACTGGGCGAGGACCAGGACAAGGTCAAGGCACTGGACCAGGCCCTCACGGAACTGGCGGACTCGTTCGGCGACGCCCACGGCGACGTGCCTTTCCAGATGGAATGGGAGTACCTGCTCTTCACGGCCAGGAAAGCCTGAGCCATGGCGGAGAACCATGTGGCAACGTCCGCCACCACCATCAACGCAAGTCCTGGGCGGGTGTGGGAGGTGATCACGGACCCGGCTGCCGTAAAGGAGTTCATGTTCGGGACCACGCTGGAGACCGACTGGAACGTTGGAAGCCCCATCACCTGGCAGGGCGAGTGGGAAGGAAAGGCGTACCAGGACAAAGGCGAAATCCTGGCGGTTGAACCGGGACGGAAACTGGTCCACACCCATTTCAGCCCGTTGTCCGGCCAGGAGGACGAGCCGGACAACTACCACACACTCGAATGGACGCTCGAGGACCAGGGCGGCGCCACCCGGCTGACACTGGCCCAGGACAGGAACCCCACCGAGGAAGCCGCCGCGCACTCGAAAGCCATGTGGGACAAGCTCCTGGCCGACGTCAAGGCGCTCGCTGAACGCCGCTGACCCGCCCTCCCTTGGAACCAACGCTTAACCGGGGTGCCCAACGCTTAAAAGCCAAGCGGCCGCCGTCGGATGTTCTTCCAATGGGGGAACATCCGACGGCGGCCGCCGGCTTGTGTGCTGCCCTCAGGCAGCGTGGCTGCTGCTAGGCGTCGTGGTCCGTTTCCAGGATCTGCACCAGGTGGTCCAGCGCATCGTCCGCACCGGCACCTTCGGCGCGGAGCACCACCACGTCGCCGTGCGACGCGCCCAGGCTCATAAGGGACAGGATGCTGGCGGCGTCCATCGCCTCGTCGACCGGCTCGCCTTCACGGGCGATGGTGATGTCCAGGTCGTACTCGCCGGCTGCCTCTGCAAAGATGGCGGCGGGGCGGGCGTGCAGGCCCACGCGGCTGGCGACGGTTGCGGTGCGTTCTGGCATTGTTGCTCCTTAGTCTTTCGGCGTGCTGAGGGTTCAGCGGCCGGTGGGGTATGCGGCTAAGCCGGTTCAGACGGTTACGGGAACCGGTTCAACCGTATCAACGGTCTTCTTGACTGCCCAGCGCTTCAGGGCGATGACCGACAGCGCGGTGATTACCGTGCCGACGGCGATTGAGACGACGAACATCAGGAAGTTGTCGATGGCGAAGAACACGAAGAGTCCGCCGTGGGGCGCCTTGGACCCCACGCCCGCCGCCATCGAGATGGCTCCGGTCACGGCCCCGCCCAGCATGCTGGCGGGGATGACGCGCAGCGGGTCGGCTGCGGCGAAGGGGATGGCACCTTCGGAGATGAAAGAGGCCCCCAGCAGCCAGGCGGCCTTGCCGTTTTCCTGCTCAGCCAGGCTGAAGAGCTTCTTGTTCAGGACGGTGGAGGCCAGTGCCATGGCCAGCGGGGGAACCATGCCGGACGCCATGACGGCTGCCATGATCTGCCACGGTGCCTGGTTGTCCATGGTTGCTGCACCCAGGCCGGCGACGGCGAAGGAGTAGGCAACCTTGTTGACCGGTCCGCCGAGGTCGAAGCACATCATCAGGCCCAGGATTACGCCCAGGGCGATGGCGCCGGCGCCGGTCAGGCCCGACAGCCACGCGTTCAGGCCCTTGGTGATGGCCACGATCGGTCCGCCAAGGATGACGAACATCAGGCCGGAAGCCACCAGGGATGCCAGCAGCGGGATGATGACCACCGGCATCAGGCCGCGCAGCCACCGGGCCACCTGCAGGCGGCCCACCACGTGGGCGATGTAACCGGCGAGCAGGCCGCCGACGATACCGCCGAGGAAGCCGGCTCCCATGAATCCGGCCACTGCACCGGCAACGAAGCCGGGGGCGATACCCGGACGGTCAGCGATCGCGTAGGCGATGTAGCCGGCCAGCGCCGGGACCAGGAAGCCCAGTGAAAGCGCACCGATCTTGAACAGCACCGCGCCCAGGTAGGCGCCCAGCGGGCCCCAGGCGTTGTCAGGGAACTCGGTGGGCAGGTTGAAGAGGCTGTTCTGGACCACGATGTTGTCTGCGTACTTGGTGATCAGGTAGCCGCCCATGAGGAAGCCGAGAGCGATGAGGAGGCCACCACCTGCCACGAACGGAATCATGTAGCTGACACCGGTGAGCAGGGCCTTCTTGAGCTTCTGCCCGATGTGCTCGCCCTTTTCCTCAGCCTCGTGCTCGGCCTGCTCCTCAGCCCCGAAGTGCGGGACGCGCCGGGCATTGGGGTTGTCGGCTGCGGCGAGCGCTTCCTGGACCATCTTGTCCGGCTCGTCGATGCCGCGCTTCACGGGGGCGTTGATGACGGGCTTGCCGGCGAAGCGCTCCTTGCCGCGCACGTCAACGTCCACGGCGAAGATCACGGCGTCCGCCGCGGCGATGACGGCGGGGTCCAGCGCCTTGGCGCCGGAGGAACCCTGGGTTTCCACCTGCAGGTCCACGCCTGCTTCCCTGGCGGCTGCCACGAGGGAATCGGCCGCCATGTAGGTGTGTGCGATGCCGGTGGGGCATGCGGTGACGGCGACGAGGCGCTTGGGGCCCTTGCCGGCGGAACCTGCCGATGCCCCTGCGGGCGCGCCGGCAGCAGCCGGGGAACCGGTTGAACCGACGCCGGCGCCAACCGGGACTGCGTCAGCGGGGGCGGGTGCGGCGTGTGCGGCCGGCTTGTCAGCCAGTGCGCCTTCGACCAGTTCCACAATCTCCGTTTCCGATGAAGCGTTGCGGAGGGCTGCGGTGAAGTCCTTCTTGATCAGGGACCGTGCCAGCTTGGACAGCAGCTTCAGGTGCTCCTGGTCCGCGCCGTCCGGAGCGGCAATGAAGAACACCAGGTCTGCCGGTCCGTCCTTGGCGCCGAAGTCCACCTTCGGGTTGAGCCGGGCCATGGCCAGGGTGGGCACGGTGACCGCTGCAGAGCGGCAGTGCGGGATGGCGATGCCGCCGGGAATTCCGGTGGCCGTCTTCTGCTCGCGGGCGAAGGCGTCTGCGAACAGGCCTTCGACTTCTGAGGCGCGTCCGGCGGCAGCTACCTTGCTTGCCAGATGCCGGATCACCGTTTCGGGGGCATTGCCCAGGTTCTGGTCGAGCTCGACCAGTTCCGTGGTGATGAGCTGGGTCACTGTCAATCCTTTCGAAGGGCCGTGATGGTTACGGCATCCGGGGTGGTTTGGTTTACTGCCGGAACAGTGGAACCCGGCAGGGAGGCAGCGGCGGCACCATGGGCCACCGCCTGGCGAAGGCAGTCGGCAGGGGCGGCGCCCCGGCCGTGGGCAAGCAGGTAGCCGGCAAGAGCGGAATCGCCCGCGCCTACCGTGCTGACCGCGGCGACCGGCGGGTGCGTGGCCAGCCACGCGCCGTCGGCCGTTACAAGGACAGCTCCCTTGGAACCGAGAGTTGCCAGCACAGCACCCACACCGGAACGTACGACGGCGGCTGCGGCGGCCGCGGCAGCAGCCGGGTCCGCTTCCAGTTCGTCACCGGAGGCCGGGGCGAAGCCGGCGGCTGCGGCCAGCTCCGCCAGTTCCTCGGCATTGGGCTTGAGGAGGTCCGGTTTCCCGGAACCTGTGGTTGTTCCGCCGCCGGTGCCTGGTCCGCCGCTGGTTCCGGCGTCAGAGGCGCCGTTGCCAGTCAACGCGGCGGCCAGGGGCGCCCCGGAGGAGTCGACGGCGATCAGCGGCGCAGTGCCGTTGCCCGCCTCCCGGATCCGCCGGGCCACCGTGGCGTAGAAGTTGTCCGGGAATCCAGGCGGCAGCGAGCCGGCCAGGACCACCCAGCTGGCACCGCGGGAGCTTTCCAGCAGCAGCTTGACGAGGGCTTCCTGCTGGTCGGCGGCCAGGACGGGGCCGGGTTCGTTGATCTTGGTGGTCACGCCGCCGGGCTCGGTGAGCGCCACGTTGGTGCGCAGCGGCTCATCGATGGGGAGCGAGACGAAGGGAACTGCGCTTTCACGCAGGCCGGCGAGGACGGGATCGCTGTCCGCCCCGGGGAGGACGGCAAGCGACTCCAGGCCGGAAGCCACCAGTGCACGGGAGACGTTGACGCCCTTACCGCCGGACTCCTGGCGGACGGAGACGGCGCGCTGCACCTCACCCCTTTCCAGCGGGCCCGGGAGGGCGACGGTCCGGTCAAGGCTGGGGTTGGCCGTGAAGGTGATAATCATGCGACCACCACGTCTACGCCGGCATCTTCCAGGGCGGCTGCGAGCTCAGGTCCGGGTTCACTGTCTGTGATCAAGGTGTCCAGATCTTTCAGGGAGGCGAACTGGACCAGGGTTTCCGTGTCCAGCTTGGAGGAGTCGGCCAGCACCACAATGCGGCGTGCCGACTGGACGAAGGCTGCCTTGACGGCTGCTTCTTCAGGATCGGGAGTGCTGACACCAAAAGTGGCGTGGATGCCATTGGTGCCGATGAACGCTATGTCGGGGCGGATGCGGGCGGCGGCGTTCACGGTTGCCTGCCCCACGGCCACCTGGGTGATTCCGCGGACCCGGCCGCCCAGGATCTGCAGGGCAACGCCGGGAACGTTGGAGAGCTTGCTGGCGATGGGGACGGCGTGGGTGATGACCACCAGTTCGTGGTGGGGTCCGTTCCCGTCGGAAGGTTCGACGGCGGTGCGCCGCGCCAGCATGTCTGCCAGCACCTCGGTGGTGGTGCCGCCGTCCATGAGGACGCTGGCGGACGAGTTCCGGGGGATCAGGGCCAGGGCGGCTTCGGCAATCCGGATTTTTTGGTCCGGCCGCTGGATGGCCCGGTCAGTAACGCTTTCCTCGGTGGTGCTGAAGCGGTCTGCCGCTACCGCGCCGCCGTGGACACGGCGGACAGTGCCGGCATTTTCCAGGGCTGCAAGGTCCCGGCGGACTGTTTCGGTGGTGATACTGAAGCGCTCAGCCAGCAGGGTCACACTGACCCGGCCACTGCCGGCGACAAGCTCGGCAATCTTTTGCTGGCGCTCCTCGGCGAACACGTACCCTCCGTTGCGTAGGTCCTGCTGTTTCTGTTGCCTTGCGGGTTCCCGACATCGACGTGACTGGCATCACATCGATGTTGGGTTACTTGACTTTATCTTTGCTTCTGTTGGTTTGTCAATGGAAACCAACATGAAACAATATTTGCGTTTCTTTGGGGGACGTTGCCGGGAATGGCAAAAGCCGGGCTGGACAGGTTCTGTCCAGCCCGGCTTTCCGGGTTTTCATCGACGCCTCTCCGGGCACCTGCCCCGAATTGCGCCTTGCTTAGACGCCGCCGTCGCGGCTTTCGTGCCGCGTGATGCGCTCGCCGGTATTGGGGTCAATGACGGAGCGGGACTCGCTCACGCGGCGGCTGCGGCCGGGGGAAGCGAGGATGAGCGAAGCGATCAGTCCGATCACGCCCACGGCCATCAGGATGTAGCCCACTAGCTGCTGGTCCACGAATGGAATCAGCCCTGGAGCAACGGCCCAGGCAAGGATGGCGCCGAGGGCGATGAGGAAGATTGACGAGCCGATTCTCATGACTTGCTCCTTAGGGCCGCGTCCTGCGCGGCGCTGGTAGGGCCTGACGGAAAGGTGGTGCGTACACTTCGAAAGCTAAGCCTGCTGTCTGTCAAGCGTCACGCTACCTCCCTGTGATTCCGGATTCAACGACCCGCCCGGGACGGCGCGGTTCCATGGCTAGGCTTGTCCGGTGGAAACAGTTGTGTGGTCCAGGCCGGAAGGGCAACGCGCCGGCACTCCCTTACTGGTGATGATGCATGGATACGGGACGGACGAGTCGCGGATGGTGCGCCTGTTCGAGTACCTGCCGCAGGAGTTCACCTTCGCGGCGCTGCGGGCCCCCATGCCCATCGGCGACCACTGGGGCTGGTTCCTGCTCGACTACTTCCTGGCCAACGACTTTGCGGACGTCATCTCGGCCGCCAACGCGGTGCACGCCTGGATCAGTTCCGTCAAGGACCGGCACAGCAGCGTCAGCCTCATGGGGTACTCCCAGGGCATGGCCATGGCCAGCACCCTCCTGCGGCTGCATCCCGAAGACTATAAGGCCGTCGTGGGGCTGTCCGGCTTCGTACTCAACAACGAGCTCCTCTCCGTGATGGATTCGTTCGAGGCCAAGCCGCCGTTCTTCTGGGGCCGGGACAAGGCGGACCTGGTGATTAACGAAGACGCCGTTGCCTACACCGCCGAATGGCTCGAAAAGAACACGCTGTTGACTGCCCGCACCTACCCGGGGATGGGGCACGCCATGTCCAAGGCGGAAATGGTGGACGTCAGCGCCTTCCTGCGCCATTACGTGCTGCGCTGACCCCTATGCTGCTGCATGGCCGTGGGCAGTTGTGTGAACGGCTAAAAAAACATTTGCAAGTCAAATTTGCAAGCGCTTACACTCGTCTACGGCCATGATCGGTCCTGCAGTGGGCGGGCAAGGAAGCGATGCTGTGCGCAAATGCGCCGGCAGCACCTTCCTTCAGGCTGTCCCGGCAGGGCCGGTAGTCCGCAACCCGAGAGGACACCGCACTGCTGATGACACAACAAACTGCAGCTGATACCGCCGCCTGGACCGGCGCGGCAGCAATCCTGTTTGACCTGGACGGGGTGCTGACGCCCACGGCCACTGTGCATGAGCGTGCCTGGCAGGAACTGTTCGACGGATACCTGGCCTCGCAGCCGGGGGTCTCCGGTTACAGCGAAAGCGACTACTTCGACCATATCGACGGCAAGCCCCGCTTTGACGGAGTGCGCGACTTCCTGGCGTCCCGGGGACTCACGCTGCCGGAAGGCCCGCTGGATGACGACCCTTCCAACGACACGGTCCAGGGCCTGGGCAACCGGAAGAACGCGATCTTCAACGACATCGTGAGCGCCGGCGTCGAACCGTTCGAAGGCTCGGTGCGCTTCCTCCAGGCTGCGCTTGAGCGCGGACTCAAGGTCGCCGTCGTCTCCTCCTCCCGCAATGCCCCCGCCGTCCTGAAGGCCGCCGGACTCAGCCACCATTTCGCCGTCGTAGTGGACGGGGTGGTGGCCGCAGAGCGTGGCCTCCCCGGAAAGCCAAGCCCGGCCACCTACGAATACGCAGCCAAGCTGCTGGACCTGTCCAGCTCCGGGTGCGTGGTGGTGGAAGACGCCGTGTCCGGCGTGCAGGCCGGACACGCGGGATCGTTCCACTCGGTCATTGGCGTGGACCGGGGCGCAGGGCGGCAGACGCTGCTCGATGCCGGAGCCACCCTGGTGGTCAACGACCTCCAGGAACTTCTTCCCTAAACCCGCCGCCAGAAACCCCGTTGCCTTCCCCCGGGCAACCCCTGCTGCTTCCCCGGCAGCACCAATTCGAATACCGCATTCCCCCGAATATTCCGTGCCGGCCCGCCCGCCCGCACGGCATCGCCAAAAGGACCCCGACCATGGCACTGATCACCGCGGACCGCGAACGGTTCCCCGACACCCCCTGGCAGCTCGTTGAAACGCGCCATGAATCCGAAAACGCGGGAACGCTTGAGACCCTGTTTGCCCTGGGCAACGGGCACCTGGGCATCCGGGGTGCCCATTGGGCTGCGGCCGACGCCGAACTCCCGGGCAGCTTCATCAACGGGCTGCACGAAATCTGGGACATCAAGCACGCCGAGAATGCGTTTGGGTTCGCCCGGACGGGGCAGCGCATCCTCTACATCCCGGACGCCAACAACTTCACGGTGGTGGTGGACGGGGAAAGCCTGAGCCTGGCCGAATCCGAGGTCGTCGACTACCGGCGCAGCATGGACTTCTGCACCGGCATCTACGAATGCCGCATCACCTGGCAATGCCGGTCCGGCGCCGTGGTGACCACCACGGAACGGCGGGCCGTTGGCTTCGCCTCCCGCGGCAGCCTTGGTATTTCGCTTGACGTTGCCACGGACCGCCAGGTCTCCCTGGACGTCACCTCCTCCGTCATCAACCGGCAGGACCAGCCGGTGGAAGACCACTCCGTGCATGATCCGCGCCGCGCCGGCCGCCACGCCGGGCGCGTGCTTTTGCCCGTGCGGCTCGACGGCGGCGATGGCTCCCTGCGCCTGTCCTGGGAGGCCTCCGAATCAAAGCAGCGCGTGGGGATCGCGGTTGACCACTGGACGTCCCCCGGGCACCAGCCGTTCGAGACTCTGGTGGACCAGGACGACAGCAGCGTCCGGTACGTCCTGGCAGTGGATGCCGCCGAGCCGTTCCGGCTGGAAAAGAGCGTCAGCTACGCCGCCGGCCGCACGGTGCAGGACCCTGACGTCGACGCAGCTGCAGTGGCCGAAGAGGCGCTGCGCCCGGTGAATGACATCTTTGCCGAGAGCGAAGCCCATTTCCGCGGCTACTGGGCCACATCGGACATTGTGGTTGAGGGCGGCGGGCCCGGCCTGCAGCAGGCTATCCGGTGGAACCTGTTCCAGCTGGCGCAGGCCACCGCGCGCGCCGATGTTGCCGGCATCCCTGCCAAGGGCGTGACGGGCTCGGGTTACGAGGGGCACTACTTCTGGGACCAGGAAGTGTACCTGTTGCCGTACCTCACCTACACCAATCCCGACGGCGCCCGGCAGGTTTTGGAGTTCCGCCACGGCATGCTGCCCGAAGCCAAGATCCGCGCCAAGGAGCTGAGCGTTGACGGCGCCCTCTTCCCGTGGCGCACTATCAACGGGCTCGAGGCCAGCGCCTATTACGCCGCCGGCACCGCGCAGTTCCACATCGCGGCCGCCATCGCCTTTGCCACCAACAGGTACCTCTGGGCCACCGGCGACGCCGCCTTCCGGGAAGGAATGGGTGCCGAGCTGCTGATCGAGACCGCCCGGATGTGGATCTCCCTGGGCTTCTTCGGCAAGGACGGCCTCTTCCACATCCACGGCGTCACCGGCCCTGATGAGTACACGGCCGTGGTGAACGACAACCTGTACACAAACGTGATGGCCCGCTTCAACCTGCGTGCCGCCGCCGCGCTTGAGCATGCCGAAATCACCAACGAAGAGCGCCAGATGTGGGAGGCCGCGGCCAGCCGGATGCAGCTTCCGTTCGACGAGCGGATGCAGGTGCACTCCCAGGACAATGACTTCATGACCCTGGAGGCCTGGGACTGGACCACGCCGCGGTCCAAGTATCCGCTGCTCCTGCACTTCCACCCGCTGGTGATTTACCGCCACCAGGTCCTCAAGCAGGCCGACACGGTGCTTGCCATGTTCCTGCAGTGGCAGGATTTCACGGCGGAGGAAAAGCAGCGCGCCTTTGACTTCTACGATCCCATCACTACGGGCGACTCCACCCTGTCCGCCTGCGTCCAGGGCATCATGGCCGCCGAGGTGGGCTACTTCAAGGAGGCCCTGGACCACTTCACCAACGCCGTGTTCATCGACCTCGACGACACCCACGGCAACACCATCGACGGCGTGCATATCGCGTCCACAGGCGGCGTATGGAGTTCCCTGGTGTGCGGTTTCGCCGGACTGCGCGACCAGGGCCCGGTCCCGTTTTTCGATCCGCGCCTGCCTGGACAGTGGGAAGGGCTTGCCTTCCACCTGAAGATCCGCGGCCGCCTGCTGCTGGTCCGGCTTTCTGCCGACGCCATTACGCTCACGGTCCAGGAGGGCGAACCCCTGGAGGTGGACGTCCGCGGCCAGCGGTTGATGGTCACGGGCCAGCCCGTGCAGGTGCACCTGGAGCGCATCCCGGAGCCGGAGCCCACAGTCTTCCCGAGCGGACCACCGACGGCGAGCATTCCCGTGGTGCGCGGCAGAAGCTAGGTTCACGGGTGCGTGCAGGGGCTCCTTAGCCTGCCAGGAGGGTGGCGGCTTCCTGGCGGGTGGTGCCGGAGTCCTGGATGCCGTCGGCGATGTGGGCGAGTTCGGCGGGGATGTCGCGGCCTTTTTTGCGCATGGCGGTGGCCCAGAGCCGGCCGGCGCGGTAAGAGGAGCGGACCAGGGGGCCGGACATGACGCCGAGGAAGCCGATTTCCTGGGCTTCGTGCTGGAGGTCCACGAATTCCTGGGGTTTGACCCAGCGGTCCACGGGCAGGTGCCGCTCGCTGGGGCGCAGGTATTGGGTGATGGTGATCAGGTCGCAGCCGGCGGCGTGGAGGTCGCGGAGTGCTTCGCTGATTTCTTCGCGGGTTTCGCCCATGCCCAGGATGAGGTTGGACTTGGTGACCATGCCCAGGTTCCGGCCCTGGGTGATGACGTCCAGGGAGCGGTCGTAGCGGAACGCGGGGCGGATCCGCTTGAAGATCCGGGGCACGGTTTCGACGTTGTGCGCGAAGACCTCGGGGGCGGAGTCGCAGATGGCCTTGATGTGCTCGGGTTTGCCGGAGAAGTCCGGGATGAGCAGTTCCACGCCGGTGCCAGGGTTCAGTTCGTGGATTTTGCGGACGGTTTCCGCGTAGAGCCAGACGCCTTCGTCTTCCAGGTCGTCACGGGCCACGCCGGTGACAGTGGCGTAGCGCAGCTGCATGGATTGGACGGAGCGGGCCACCTTGGTGGGTTCGAACCGGTCCAGGGGTGAGGGTTTGCCGGTGTCGATCTGGCAGAAGTCGCAGCGGCGGGTGCATTCGGAGCCGCCGATCAGGAAAGTGGCTTCCTTGTCTTCCCAGCACTCGAAGATGTTGGGGCAGCCGGCCTCTTCGCAGACGGTGTGCAGGCCTTCCTTTTTCACCAGGTTCTTGAGTTGGACGAATTCCGGGCCCATCTGGACCTTGGCCTTGATCCACTCCGGTTTGCGTTCCACCGGGACCGCAGCGTTGCGCTGCTCAATCCGCAGCATCTTCCGGCCTTCAGGTGCCAATGTCATGGTTGTTTCCTTTGCTTGCTTGGGGATTCGCGGCAGGTTGTTGCCGGTCAGCATTCGACGACGTTGACGGCGAGGCCGCCCATGGCGGTTTCTTTGTATTTGGAGGACATGTCCTTGCCGGTTTCGCGCATGGTGATGATGACTTCGTCCAGGGACACGCGGTGGGTGCCGTCGCCCCAGAGCGCCATTTTCGCGGCGTTGATCGCTTTCGCGGCCGCGATCGCGTTCCGTTCGATGCAGGGGACCTGGACCAGCCCGCCGATCGGGTCACAGGTCAGGCCCAGGTTGTGTTCCATCGCGATTTCCGCGGCGTTCTCCACCTGCGCCGGGGTCCCGCCCATGACCTCGGCCAGGCCCGCGGCCGCCATCGAGGACGCCGACCCCACCTCGCCCTGGCAGCCGACCTCGGCCCCGGAGATCGAGGCCTGTTCCTTGTACAGCACCCCCACCGCGCCCGCGGCCAGCAGGAACCGCACCACCACAGCGTCCCGGTCCTCCTGGGTGGCCTTGTCCATGCCCGGGGCGAAATGCAGGGCGTAGAACAGCACCGCGGGGATGATCCCGGCCGCCCCGTTCGTCGGGGCGGTGACCACCCGCCCGCCGGAGGCGTTCTCCTCGTTCACCGCCAACGCCACCAAATTAACCCACTCCTGCCAATACCTGGCATCGAACGGGCCCGCGTCCCACGCCGCATCCGTCTCCTCGACCGGGCCGCCCGCGGATTCCTTCTTCAACCGGTCGTACCAGTTAGGGGCGCGGCGGCGGACCTTCAACCCGCCCGGCAGCACCCCTTCCCGCCTCAACGAGGCGGCCACGCAGCCCTCCATCACCGACCAGATCTGCAGCAGCCCCGCCCGGATCTGCTCCTCGTCCCGGGAGACTTTTTCGTTCACGAGCATCACGTCGGCGATGCCCAGCCCGGTCACCGCGCAGTGCCCCAGCAGCTCCGCCGCGGTCCGGAACGGCAGCGGCAGTTCCTGTTTGGACGCGTCCAGTTCCTGCTGCGCCGCGTCCTCCTCGCCCTCCCGGACGATGAACCCGCCACCCACCGAGAAAAACGTCGCCGCATGCAGCACCCCACCGGCCGCATCAGTGACCGTGAACGTCATCCCGTTCGTGTGCCGCGGCAACACCGTCAACGGCCGCAGCACCATATCCTTCACCCCGTACGGCAAGGCCACCGCACCGGCCAGGCTCAGCACCCCGGTCTCCGCGATCGAGGCCAACCGCTCCTCCACCTCGGCGGGCAGGATCAACTCCGGATGGAACCCCTCCAACCCCAACAAAACGGCGGTCATCGTCCCATGCCCATGACCCGTCGCCGCCAACGACCCATACAAATCAACCCGCAACCCCGCCACATCACCCAGGACACCCACGCCCTTAAGCTCCTCAGCGAACACCGCAGCAGCCCGCATCGGCCCCACAGTATGCGAAGACGAAGGCCCAATCCCGATCGAAAACAGGTCAAAGACTCCGACTGCCATAACTAAATCCTTACTGAAACTGTGGTTCGGTTGGTGTGGCCGGGCTTGGGTGGGCGCCAGCGGAATTCCTCCGCGTGCTGGCTCGTTCCTCGCCTCTGACGCACGCTTCCGGAATCCCCCAGCCACCCAAGGGTCCGTCACCAAAGCGACAGGGTAAGCAGGAGACGGCCTCCGCGACCCGGGATGGGCGGAAGAAAAACAACACGCTCCGCTCCCACCCGTATGCGGCAGCGAACTCGCGTCCGTGCCCAAGGTGCCTTGCCCCCGGCCCCTGTGGGAGCGGTATCCGGAAGCGTGCGTCTAAGGGAGCGATACGTCCGCTCAGCGGGCGTCTTCGCGACCGAGCACGCGGAGGATGCCGCTCCCACCGGGCCAAAGGCGACCAGAAACGGTCAGGACAGAGGTGCCACGCCCGGGTAGAGCGGGTGCGCCGAAGCCAGGACCTCGACGCGGTGACGCAGACCGGAGAGGTCGGCGTCGGCGTCGGCGATCAAAGCTTGGGCGATGATGTCCGCAACCTCGCGGAAGGCGTCCTCGCCGAACCCGCGGGTGGCCAGTGCGGGCGTGCCGATGCGCAGGCCTGAGGTGACCATCGGCGGGCGGGGGTCGAAGGGAACGGCGTTGCGGTTGACGGTGATGTCAATGGCGGCGAGCCGGTCTTCGGCCTGCTGCCCGTCGAGGTCGCAGTTGCGCAGGTCGACCAGGACCAGGTGCACGTCGGTGCCGCCCGAGATCACGCTGATGCCCTTGGCGGTGACGTCCGGCTGGACCAGGCGTTCCGCCAGGAGGCGGGCACCGGCAAGGACTCGCTCCTGCCGCTCGCGGAACTCTTCGGACGCTGCGATCTTGAACGCCACGGCCTTGCCGGCGATCACGTGTTCCAGCGGGCCACCCTGCTGACCGGGAAACACAGCCGAGTTGATCTTCTTGGCGATGTCGGCGTCGTTGGTCAGGATGATGCCGCCGCGCGGACCGGCCAGGGTCTTGTGCGTGGTGGACGTGGTGACGTGGGCGTGCGGCACCGGCGACGGGTGCAGCCCGGCCGCCACCAGTCCGGCGAAGTGCGCCATATCCACCATCAGGTGGGCCCCCACGGAGTCGGCGATCCGGCGGAATTCTGCGAAGTCCAGCTGGCGGGCGTAAGCGGACCAGCCGGCCACGATCAGCTGAGGCTTGTGCTCCTGGGCCAGCCGTTCCACCTCTGCCATGTCGATGGTGTGGGTGTCCTCGCGGACCTGGTACGGGACCACGTTGTAGAGCCTGCCGGAGAAGTTGATCCGCATGCCGTGGGTCAGGTGGCCGCCGTGCGCCAGGTTGAGGCCCATGATGGTGTCGCCGGGCTTGATCAGGGCGTGCATGACGGAGGCGTTGGCCTGTGCACCGGAGTGTGGTTGGACGTTGGCGAACCCGGCGCCGAAGAGGTCCTTGACCCGGTTGATGGCGAGTTGCTCGATGACGTCCACGTGCTCGCAGCCGCCGTAGTAGCGCTTGCCGGGGTAGCCTTCGGCGTACTTGTTGGTCAGGACCGAGCCCTGGGCCTGCATGACCGCAGCGGCCGTGTGGTTCTCGGACGCGATCATCTCCAGGCCGTCGCGCTGGCGGCCAAGCTCGTCGTCAATCTTCGCGGCAACCTCAGGGTCCAGGACGGACAGGTCGGCGTTCAGGCTTGGGGAGGCCACCTGCTCGAAGGCGCCCACTTCTGCCGGGGCGCTCACAGCTCGCCGCCGTTTGCTGCTGCGTATTCCTCTGCCGACATGAGCGGGCCTTCCTCGGTAACGGCCACCTTGAAGAGCCAGCCCGCACCGTAGGGATCGCTGTTGATCAGGGCGGGGTCCGTGACCACGCCGTCGTTGATCTCGGTGACCTCACCGGTCACGGGGGCGTAGAGGTCGGAGACGGATTTGGTGGATTCCACCTCGCCGCAGGTCTCGCCGGCCGTCACGGTGGAGCCGACCTCGGGGAGGTCCACGTACACGATGTCGCCCAGGGCGTCGGCAGCAACGGCGGAAATCCCGATCCCCGCGGGGCCGGATCCGTCAACAGCAACCCACTCGTGCTCGGCGGAGTACTTCAGTTCAGAAACAACTTTGCTCATTGTCTACTTTCCTTCTCTTCAAAACCTGTGGTGGTTGGGCGAAATCGATTTACTTCTGGCGCTTGTAAAAGGGGAGGGGGACGACTTCGAAGCGCTCGGGCTTGCCGCGGAGGTCGATGTCCAGGACGGTCCCGACTTCAGCAAATTCGACGTCGACGTAGGCCATGGCGATGGGGTATCCGAGGGTGGGGGAGGGCTGGCCGGAGGTTACTTCGCCCACCAGGGTGCCGTCCTTGAGGACGGGGTAATGGGCGCGGGCAGCGCGGCGTCCGGCACCCTTGAGGCCCACCAGCTTCTGCCCGATGCTTGAACCGACTCCTGCGGCCTTGATGGCGGCCAGGGCGTCCTTGCCTACGAAGCCGCTCTCCTTCGCCAGCGACACCACGGGGCCCAGGCCGGCCGCGTAGGCGTTGACGTGGCGGGAGAGTTCGTTGCCGTAGAGCGGCATCCCGGCTTCGAGGCGGAGCGAGTCGCGTGCGGCCAGTCCGGCTGGAACCAGGCCGGAGCCTTCGCCGGCCTGGAGCAGGGCCTCCCACAGTGCGGGGGCGTCCAGGTTGGGAACGTAGATCTCGAAGCCGTCCTCGCCGGTGTAGCCGGTCCGGGCCACGAGCAGGTCCTGGACCGTACCGTTGACGGCGATGCCCACCTCGACGGCGGCGTAGTACTTGAGCCCGGTGAGCAGTGCGTGCTGTTCGGCCGGGACCAGCGTCAGGAGGATCGCTTCGGAATTCGGTCCCTGGACGGCGATCAGCGAGGTGTTGGCGGAGGCGTCCTCCACAGTGACGTCGAAGGCGGCGGCGCGTTCCAGCAGTTCCTTGGCCACCACTGCGGCGTTGCCCGCGTTGGGCACCACCAGGTACCTGTCCACGCCCTCTTCGGGGGATGGCCGGCGGTAGGTGATGAGGTCGTCGATGATGCCGCCATCGGCGTTGCAGATCAGCGAGTACTTTGCCTTGCCCACGGCCACCGCGGACAGTTTGCCGGCAAGGGCGTAGTCCAGGAAGGCGGCGGCGTCGGGGCCGGTCACCCAGACCTCGCCCATGTGGGAGAGGTCGAACAGGCCGGCCGCCCTGCGCACGGCATGGTGTTCCGCGAGTTCAGACTCGTACTTGAGCGGCATCTGCCACCCGCCGAAGTCCGTGAACGAGGCCCCGGCCTTCTTGTGCTGCTCGAAAAGAGCGGTGTAGTTCTCAGTCATTGGAAGTCCTCAGTTCTCAAATTCGGCTGTGCTGTCCTCGAACGCTTCGAGGGGCGGGCAGGAGCAGACCAGGTTCCGGTCGCCGGCGGCGCCGTCGATCCGGCCGACGGGCGGGAAATACTTGTCCTGGCGGAGAGAGGCAACGGGGAAGGCCGCCTGCTCCCGCGGGTAGGCGCGGTCCCAGCCAGAGCTGACGACGGCGGCCGCCGTGTGGGGTGCGTTGCGCACCGGGGATGCCTCCAGGGTGATGTCGCCGCTGGCCACCTGCTGGATCTCGCCATGAATGGTGATCATGGCCTCGATGAAGCGGTCGATCTCGGCCAGGTCCTCGGACTCGGTGGGCTCCACCATCAGCGTGCCCGCGACAGGGAACGAAAGGGTGGGTGCGTGGAAACCGAAGTCGATCAGCCGCTTGGCCACGTCCTCGGCCGTGACTCCCGTCTTCGCCGTGAGTTCGCGCAGGTCCAGGATGCACTCGTGCGCCACCAGCCCGCCTTCACCGGTGTAGAGGACCGGGAAGTATTCGTTCAGGCGGGACGCGACGTAGTTGGCCGCCAGCAGCGCGGACTTGGTGGCCTCGGTCAGGCCCTCACCGCCCATCAGCTTCACGTACGCCCACGAAATCGGCAGCACGCCGGCCGAACCGAACCGGGACGCCGAGATCGCCACACCGTGCCCGGCTTCGTGCGTCGCCTTGTTCGCGTCGCCCGGCATGAACGGTGCCAGGTGCGCCTTGGCGGCAACGGGCCCGACGCCGGGTCCCCCGCCGCCGTGCGGGATGCAGAAGGTCTTGTGCAGGTTCAGGTGGGACACGTCCCCGCCGAACTGGCCCGGCTGGGCCAGCCCTACCAGTGCGTTGAGGTTGGCGCCGTCAACGTACACCTGGCCGCCCGCGGCGTGGATCGCGTCGCACACCTCGCGGACATCGGAGTCGTACACGCCGTGCGTGGACGGGTACGTGATCATGATGGCCGAGAGGACGTCCTTGTTGGCCTCGATCTTGGCCGTCAGGTCGTCGTGGTCGATGGTGCCGTCGGCAGCCGTGGCAACCACCACCACCTTCATGCCCGCGAGCACGGCGGAGGCGGCGTTGGTGCCGTGCGCCGAGGCCGGGATCAGGCAGACGTTGCGCTGCTGCTCGCCCCGGGAATGGTGGTAGCCGCGGATCGCGAGCAGCCCGGCGAGTTCGCCCTGCGAGCCCGCGTTGGGCTGGATGGACACCTGGTCATACCCGGTGATCTCGGCGAGGTCCGCTTCCAGGCCGGCGATGAGTTCGTGCCAGCCTTCGGTCTGGGAGTCCGGGGCGAACGGGTGGATCGAGGCGAACTCCGGCCAGGAAATGGCTTCCATCTCGGCCGTGGCGTTCAGCTTCATGGTGCATGAACCCAGCGGGATCATGGTGCGGTCCAGCGCCAGGTCGCGGTCCGAGAGCTTGCGGATGTAACGCAGCAGCTGGGTTTCAGACCGGTGCGTGTTGAAGACCGGGTGCTGCAGGTAGGCCGAGGAACGCAAAATAGTGTCGGGCAGTTCGAATCCCTGGGCGTCACCCACCGGACCGGCGCCAAAGGCGACGGCGACGGCGGAAAGTGTTGCCGCCGTCGTCGTCTCATCAACGGAGACGCCCACCGTGTCCGGATCGATGAAGCGCAGGTTGATGCCGCGGGCTTCAGCGGCGGTGATCACCTTGGCGGCCTTGCCCGGAACGCGGACGGTGAGGGTGTCGAAGAAGGAGTCCGTGACCAGTTCGCGGCCCAGTGACGTGAGTGCTGTTGCCAGGACCCTGGCCTTGTGGTGGACGGTCTCTGCGATCGCCTTCAGGCCGTCGGGGCCGTGGTAAACGGCGTAGAAGGAGGACACGATGGCCAGCAGCGCCTGGGCGGTGCAGATGTTGGACGTGGCCTTCTCGCGGCGGATGTGCTGCTCGCGGGTCTGCAGGGCCAACCGGTAGGCAGGCGTGCCGGCGTTGTCCTTGGAGACGCCCACGATCCTGCCCGGGAGGGTACGTTCCATTCCCTTTTGGACGGCCATGTAGGCGGCGTGCGGCCCCCCAAAGAACAGCGGCACGCCAAAACGCTGGGTGGAGCCGACGGCAATGTCCGCGCCCTGCTCGCCCGGAGGTGTGATCAGTGTCAGGGCCAGCAGGTCCGCAGCCACGGTGACCAGCGCGCCCCCGTCCTTGGCAGCGGCGATCACGGCGGATTGGTCCCACACGCGGCCGGAGACCCCGGGCTGCTGCAGCACGACGCCGTTGATGTCGCCGTCGGGCAGGCCCTTGGACAGGTCGGCGACCTCCACCTCGAAGCCGAGCGCCTCCGCCCGGCCCAGCACGATGGCGATGGTCTGGGGGAGGCAGTCGGCGTCGAGCACCGTCTTGCCGTCCTTCGCTGCCTTGGACCTGTTGGCGCGGCGCATCAGCAGCACGGCCTCGGCCACCGCCGTTGCCTCGTCCAGCAAGGAAGCGTTGGCTACCGGGAGCGCCGTCAGGTCCTGCACCATGGTCTGGAAGTTCAGCAGCGCCTCAAGCCGGCCCTGGGAAATCTCCGGCTGGTAGGGCGTGTAGGCGGTGTACCAGGCCGGGGATTCCAGGATGTTGCGGCGGATCACCGGCGGAGTCACGGTGTCGTAGTAGCCCTGGCCGATCATCTGGACTGCCGTCTTGTTCTTGGCGGCAAGCTTCCGCAGTTCCGTGAGGACTTCAACCTCGCTGAGGGCGTCGGTCAGCTTGAGCGCAGTTTCCTGGCGGATGGGCGCGGGGACGGCCACGTCAACCAGGCCATCCAGGCTGTCGTAGCCGATGGCCTTGAGCATGGTGTCGATGTCGGCCTGGCGGCGCGCGCCGATATGGCGGTCAACAAACGATGTTGGATGCGAATGAATCGTCATGAGGAACTCCAGATCTGGCCGGCCGAAGGTGGCACGGCGTGGGATGGGTTCCTCCCCGCTCTGTATTGGACCTGAGAGATTCCGCGTTGCCTGCTGTTGGCAGGGGACCGCTTGCACCGTCGGTGAACCAGGCAGAAGCCTGATTGCTTTCCAGAGTCGCCTCGCCGTGACGGTACGGGGGCCTGAGAGATTCCTGGGGAGGATTTGCTCCTACGGCGCCTGACCGGTGTTTCGCCGGGAGGACTCTCCCGTCACAGCTCGAAAGGCTTATTCAAATGTGGGTGATTCGGCTCACAAGGTACCGGGATAGACCCGTCCGTGGCAAATCGGGCGGCTTCCGTGCGGGGCTCGAGGGGCACGTGACGCCGTTCTTCCCCGCTTGTGTCGGGAGGGGTTTGACATTCGATCGTGACGGACACCACACTGAACCCCGGGATTGGCGCCGCCGGTGGCTGGCTCAGCGTATCCGGAGCAGCCCACCAGTCGGCGCCTGTCCCATTGCATGACCGGCCGTGGCCCAAAAAGCCTGCGGCTTCCAACTGAATACGCCTTCGACCTGCGGCGGGAGAGCCCTGCCGGGTACATCCAGCAGGCGCCGTAGGAGCAAACCCTCCCCAGGAAACTCTCAGGCCCACGTACCGCCGCGGACAGGCAACTCTGGAAAGCAGCCGGGCATGACCCTGGCTCACCGGCGGTGCAAGCGGCTTTTGCTGCGGAAACTCTCAGGTCCACTACAGAGCGGGGAGGAACCAAATCTTTTGCGGCACCCAAAAGCCGCTTTATCGATGGAGTTCCTCATGGCGATTCATCCCCCCACGTCCAACGGCGAACCAGCCCGCAGCCAAGGCGCTGCCACGGCAGCCCGCAGCGAGCCTCCCCACCTGGAGCGGCAGCTCACCAACCGGCATATCCAGCTCATCGCCATCGGCGGCGCGATCGGCACGGGCCTGTTCATGGGTTCCGGCAAGACCATCTCCGCGGCCGGCCCATCCGTGATCTTCGTATACATGATCATCGGCTTTATGCTTTTCTTCGTCATGCGGGCCATGGGTGAACTGCTGCTCAGCAACCTGAACTACAAGTCCTTCAGTGATTTCGCCGCCGATCTCCTGGGGCCGTGGGCCGGATTCTTCACCGGCTGGACGTACTGGTTCTGCTGGGTGATCACCGGAATCGCCGACGTCATCGCCATCGCAGGGTACTCAAAGGAACTTTGGCCGGCGCTGCCACTTTGGGTCCCGGGCCTGGCCACGGTGGGCATCCTGCTCCTGCTGAACCTCGCCACCGTCAAGGCGTTCGGCGAGACCGAGTTCTGGTTCGCCCTCATCAAGATCGTCGCCATCGCAGCCCTGATCATCGTGGGACTCTTCATGATCTTCACCGGTTTCCAGAGCGACGCGGGCACCGCAAGCTTCACCAACCTGTGGAGCCATGGCGGGTTCTTCCCCAATGAGTTCATGGGCTTCGTGGCCGGATTCCAGATCGCAGTCTTCGCCTTCGTAGGCATCGAACTGGTGGGAACCACCGCCGCCGAGGCCAAGAACCCCGAGCGCACGCTGCCCAAGGCCATCAACGCCATCCCCGTCCGCGTGCTGCTCTTCTATGTCGGTGCGCTGGTCATCCTGATGGCGGTCACCCCGTGGACCCAGTTCGCCGCCGGCCACAGCCCCTTTATCGGGATGTTCTCCCTGGCCGGCCTCGGCGCCGCGGCCACGGTGGTCAACCTGGTGGTCCTGACTTCGGCGATGTCCTCCGCGAACTCCGGCATCTACTCCACGTCCCGCATGGTCTTCGGCCTGGCCCAGGAAGGCGACGCCCCCGGTATCTTCAGCCGGCTCTCCACGAGGAAGGTGCCCAGCAACGCGCTGTTCCTGTCCTGCGTCCTGCTGCTGTCCGGCGTCGTACTCATGTATGCCGGCCAGGATGTTGGCATGGCCTTTGAAATGGTGACCACCGTGTCTGCGGTCTGCTTCGTCTTCGTCTGGTCGATCATCCTCGCCAGCTACATCTCCTTCCGGCGCCGCCGGCCGCACCTGCATGCGGCGTCGAAGTTCAAGATGCCCGGTGGCATTCCCGCCGTGTGGGTGGTGTACGCATTCTTCGCCTTCGTCCTTTGGGCCCTTACCACCCAGCCCGACACTCTCGTTGCACTGCTGGTAACCCCTATCTGGTTCGTCATCCTGGGCGTGGCTTGGGCCATTCTGCGGCGCCGTCCCGCCCACCTGGCCCGCTTCGAGGTCTTCCGTGCCGAGCTTCAGGCAGACCGGGCCACTGCCGCGCGCAGCGGCGGCCAGGACGCCGGGGCGGCGGGGCGCGAGGTCCAGCAGGCCGGGAAGTAACGTCCGACGGCGGGTTGCAGCGGCGGCGGTGAGGTGCAGGTACCGCATCCTGCCGCCGCAGCCCGCCGGACGAAGCCACGGCCCGGAAGTTAAGCATGCTTAGTGTCTATCCACATAGGATGGAAAGGCACGGCAGCCTACCCGCTGCAGGTCGATTTGAATGAAGGTGACCATGGCCCGGCGCAGCAACCCCGCAGTACGCATCGCACAGGAAACCGCCCACAACGCAATGTTTGACGCCGAGGGCAAGCCCAAGCCCGGCGTCCACAACATGCTCCTGAAAGCAGTGCAGATCCAGCGGCCCCTGGTGGTTGGCTACATCCGCAGGCTCCAGAAGAGGCATCCGCGGGCGACGGCCGCGCAGCTGGCGGACATCGCAGAGCGCGACTACCTGCGGGCTGTTGCCGGAGGGGGAGCCCTGGTGGGTGCCACCGCCGTCGTCCCCGGCGTTGGAACCGTGGCGTCGCTGGGACTTTCCGCAGCCGCCACCGTTGGCTTCCTGGAAGCCACAGCCCTGTACGCAACCTCGCTGGCTGAACTGCACGGCATCCGGCTGACCAACCCGGAAAAGGCCGGCACCATGGTCATGGCCATCATGCTCGGCGAGGAGGGCACCGCCCTGCTGGGAACGCTCAGCGGCCAGGCATCCGGCGGCGCCACCAACACCTGGGGCAACGCGCTGTCCAAATCCATGGTGGTGCCGGGTTTCGGCAGCGTCCGGAAGAGGATCCAGCATGCCTTCCTCAAGAACCTGCTCAAGCGCCAAGGGACTGCCTTGTTCGGGCGGGCCCTCCCGTTCGGCATAGGGGCCGTTGTCGGCGGAGCCGGTAACCTCGTGATGGGCCGTGCGGTGGCCAAGAATGCCCGGGAGGCGTTCGGGCCGATGCCGGACACCATTCCCGGGGAGCTGACTTCCGCTGCCGGGCCGGACAACCTGACGCTGGAAGGCAACATCATTGGATCTCAACGCTGACGTAGGCCAATCATTCGGCTCCTGGACCGCGGGAGGCGATCCGGCGATGCTCCAGCTGGCAACCAGCGCCAACGTAGCCTGTGGCCTCCACGCGGGGGATCCCGTCACCATGCTCGACAGCTGCAGGGCCGCGTACGAACTTGATGTCACCGTCGGCGCGCACCTGGGCTACCGGGACCTGGCCGGCTACGGGCGCCGCATGCTTGGCATGAGCTTCGACGAGCTCTTCGGGGACGTGCTGTACCAGCTGGGCGCGCTCGACGGGGTTGCGCATGCCGTGGGCGCCTCCGTGGACTATGTGAAGGCGCATGGAGCGCTGTACGACACCACGATCCATGACGCCGAGCAGGCCTCCGCCGTAGTGGCTGCGGTCAACGCCTACGATCCAGGCCTTCCGTTCCTGGGCTTCCCGGGCTCGGAGCTGCTGAAGCAGGCCAAGGAAGCCGGGCACCCGGTGTTCGTTGAGGCTTTCGCCGACCGTGCCTACCTCGCCGACGGCAGCCTGGTGCCGCTCTCCGAGGACGATGCCGTCCTGTACGACGTCGATGCGGTGGTCGAACGGGCCGTCCGCCTGGCCACGCAAGGCGAAGTGGTTGCCGTGGACGGATCCGTAATTGCGGTACGGCCCGACTCCCTGTGCATTCACGGTGGGACCCCTGACGCCGTAGAAATGGCGGCCCGGATCAGGGCGGGACTTCAGGACGCAGGCGTCGGGCTGGAGTCCTTCGCCTAGGAGCCTGCAGCCGTACGGCGGCCCGGCTTCTTTCCAACAATTCCAGCGTCACTCCAGCCCTCCGTGCCGCCGTCGTACGTCTTATCGACACGCACATTCCTTTTCGCACCCCAAATATCCCCAGCGAAAAGGAAGATGCGCAGCGCCAAGATGAATCCCGAGCGAAAAGGAAGATGCGCAGCGCCAAGTCCACCCGGGACCTACAGCAGCGGAAAACTACCCAAAGATCAGCTGTGCCACCGTGAAAATCCCCAGCCCGGCCAGGGACCCCACCACGGTGCCGTTGATGCGGATGAACTGCAGGTCCTTACCCACCTGGAGCTCGATCTTCTGCGAGGTTTCCTCGGCATCCCACCGAGCCACGGTGTCCGTAATAACGCCTGCGATGTCCGAACGGTAGGTGCGGACCAGGTACCCGGCGGCGTCACCGATCCATGCGTTGACCTTCCCGGCCAGTTCGGGGTCGTCCACGAGCCGTGACCCAAAATCGCGCACCGCAGCCTTGAACTTGATGGTGAGTTCGCTGTCCGGATCATCCACGGCGCCCAGCAGCGCGTTCTTGACCGTTCCCCAGGTCCGCGAGGCCAGTTCGCGCACTTCGGGGTCGCCCAGGACCTGCGCCTTGATGTCTTCCGCGCGCGCAATCATCGCGGGGTCATGCTGCAGGTCCTGTGCCAGGTCGTTGAGGTACTTGTCGATTGACTGCCGCACCTGGTGGCGGGGGTCAGCCTGGACGGCACGGACGAACTTCAGGATCTCGATATAGACCTTGTCGCCCACCAGTCCGTCCACGAACTGCGGAACCCACGTGGGGGAGCGGTCGGACACCAGGCGGGTGACGGTTTCGTGGTTGTCGTCCACCCAGTCCGCCGCGCGGTCCACCAGCAGGTCCACCAGCGTGTGATGGTGCCCGTCATGGAAGATGCGCTCCGCCAGCCTGCCCACGGGAGGTCCCCACGGCGGGGTGAGCAGATGCTTGCGCACCATGCCCTCGATGACGGCCTGGACGTCGTCGTCATTCAAAACCTTGAAGGCGCCGCGGATAACGGCAGCTCCCTCCTTGGCCACTCGTTCGGCACCACCAGGGCCGGCCAGCCAAACGCCGGCCCGCCGCGCGATGTTGACGCTGGCCAGCTTCTCCTGGACCACCTGCTCGGAGAGGAAATTGGTCTCCACGAACTCGCCCAGCGAGGCCCCGATCTGGTCCTTCCGGCGGGGAATGATGGCGGTGTGGGGAATCTTGATGCCCATGGGGTACTTGAACAGGGCCGTCACGGCGAACCAGTCGGCCAGCGCGCCCACCATTCCGCCCTCGGCCGCCGCGCGCACATACTGCAGCCACGGGTAGTCCTTCTGCAGCGCGAACGCAAAGACAAAAATCACGGCCATGGCGATCAGCAGGCTCAGCGCCAGCAGCTTCATCTTCCGCAGCGCTGCCGCTTTCTCGGCGTCGCCGGCACCGGGCTGGCGGCTTACGACGGCGCCTGCCGCCACAGTGCCAGGGCGCACCTGCTGTGCGGCCTCGGCGGGGGGATCCTGCCTGGTTGGCCCAGTAGTTGCCTCAGAGTTCACCTGCATGTGCCAAGCCTAGCCCCGAAGGCGGGGGCCGGTCGGCTACCGTGTGTCCATGACAATTGACGAGTCAGTGCCGCAGCGGCCGCTGGTCTTTGCCCATCGTGGTTCCAGCGGCGCATACGCCGAACACACCCGGGCCGCCTACCTGCAGGCATTGGCTGACGGGGCCGACGGGGTGGAGTGCGATGTCCACCTCACCCGGGACCAGCACCTGGTCCTGCTCCATGACGCCAACCTGGACCGGACGTCGGACGGGACCGGGCCGGTGGCTGAACGGACCCTGCGCGAGCTGCACCAGCTGGACTTCTCATCCTGGAAGGGGGTCCGCATTCCCGAAGAGTATGGAGCACGTTCGGAACAGCTGCTGACCCTCCCGGAGCTGCTGGACATCCTCCGCGGGGCGGGCCGCCCGGTGAAACTCGCCATCGAGCTCAAGCATCCCAGTCCCTACCAGCTCAAACTGGAGGACCGCGTGCTGGAGGTGCTCCGCAGCGAGGGCTGGGACCCGCAAAGCTCCACCGTGGACAACGTGGCCGTGACCTTCATGAGCTTCAGCCCGGACTCGGTCCGCCACCTGCTCCAGTCCGTCCCGCCGCAATACATCTGCCAACTGGTGGACGACCTCACCATCCATGAGATCCGCGGCGGTCTGGGCCTGGGCCTCATTACGGGGAGCGCCGTCGCCAACCTCATGAAGGCCACCCAGCTGGAGGGTGAACGGATCCTGGACGACCGGGAAGTAGGAATGGCCGGCCCCGGCATCGACTACGTCAGGGAGCGCCCGGCCACAATCCGCCGATGGCTGGACTCCGGGCGGCGCTTCCGGGTGTGGACCGTGGACTCCCCGGAGGATGTGGCACTTTGCCAGGAGCTGGGCATCCACGAGATCACCACCAACGTGCCGGCCCGCGTCCTGGACCAGCTCCACGCAGCCTCTCCGCAGGGAAAGTAGGGCGGACGTGGACGCGCACCACGTCAATCCGCTCCCGTATTCGCCCCGACGCTGGTGGGCCGGCGCCCTCGACGTCGAAGGCCTGGCACTGTACTCGGTGGGAGCCGCGGCGGAAGCGCTGAACGTGTATGCGCGCACGCCCGGCCGGTTCAGCACTACGCCGGCGCTTACCGCGGCTGCCTTCGATTCCTTCGGCCACCTGCGGATTGCCGGACGCAAGCCACAGGGATTCGCGCCCCTGTCGGGCTTCCGGCAGACCCGCGATGGCTGGATCCGGCTCCACGCCAACTACCCGCACCACGAGCAGCGGCTGCTGCGCGCCTTGGGAGCCGCCTCCGCGGAAGGGGCGGAACAGGCTCTTCGTTCCATGGCGGCGCTTGAGGCTGAGGCCGCCATCCAGGGCCACGGCGGGATCGCTGCGGCCGTGAGGACGCGTGACGAATGGCTTGCGTCCGGCATGGGCCGGGCGGCGGGATCCGGACCCTGGATTGCCGTGGAGCATACCGACGGCACCACGGCCGGTCTGGGACTGCAGGACTTTGCCGCGGCGGCTACTACGGCAGGCGGCGAGGGCATCGGTGGCGGCCACAAACCGCCGCTGGAGGGGCTGCGGGTCCTGGACCTGACCCGGGTGATTGCAGGGCCGGTGGCCACCCGCCTGCTTGCAGCATTGGGAGCCGACGTCCTGCGGATCGACCCGCCAGCCTTCCCGGAAATCGAAGACCAGTTCGTGGACACCGCGTTCGGCAAGCGCAGCGCGGAAGCCGATCTGGGGCTTCCGCAGAACCAGCACAGCCTCCAGCAGCTCCTGGCCCGCGCCGACGTCGTGGTCACGGGTTACCGGCACGGCGCCCTGGACCGTTTCGGGCTCAACCCGCGGGAACTGCTGGCCTCGCACCCTCGGCTGGTGGTGGTCACCCTCAACAGCTGGGGGAGCGCCGGGCCATGGAGCGGTATGCGCGGTTTTGACAGCATTGTCCAGGCCGCCTGCGGAATCGCGCACGTGTACGGGAAGGACAATGACGACGGCGGGTGGCGCCCGGGTGCCCTGCCTGTCCAGGCGCTGGACCACGCCACAGGATACGGGGTGGCTGCGGCGGCCGTCCGCCTCCTGGACCGACGCCGGGCGGCTGGGATGGGTGCCTGTGCGCACCTGTCCCTTGCCCGCACCGCCGAGGAACTGTTTTCCCTTCCAATGGGCACCGAAGCAGGGGACACCGAACCAGGGGTCACTGACGGCCCGGCAGAGCTACCCGGACCCCACCACAACTCCATGGACAGCACCTACGGGCAGCTCCGCTACGTCGGTCCACCGTTGCTGGACGCGGGCCGGCCGGTGGACTACCTGTCCCCGCCGCCCCCGTATGGAAGCTCTCCGCCCGCCTGGAATTGAGGGACCTTGCCTCACAGGCCGGTTTCTGGCGGCCACCGTGGCTGTGATTGAGTGGTTCCATGCCTCTTCCCTGGTCCGGTCCTGCAGTCAGGGGCTTGTCCGTACCGAACTGTTCCCTTCAGGGCCCCGCCGTTCAGACCCTGTCCGCGGCTGCCATGGGAGCCCTCCTGCTGGCCAGTGCGGGCAAGCACTTCAGGGATCCCGGCTTCTACCGCGACGTCGTTCCGGACTACCTCTGCCGCCGGGACGCGGAACCGGATCCGGAACCCGGTGCGGCCCACACTGTGGTGCCCAACCATCCTGTGCCCAACCATCCCCTGGCCGTCCTGTCCCGGGATGAGTGGATCGCCGTGAGCGGACTGCTGGAGCTGGCCGCCGCCGTCGGAATCCTCCTCCCGCCTACCCGGAAGCTGACCGCCACCGCCCTCACAGCGATGTTTACCGCATTCCTGGCGGGACACGCTGACGCACTGGCGAAGGCTTACGGTCCGCAGGGTACGCCCCGCCGGCGGAAGATCCACACCGTGCGGTTGCCGCTCCAGGCACCGTTGATCCTCTGGGCCTGGAGCCTCCGGAAGCCCATCCAAAAGGCACGCAAACCTGGAGGCTGGGTGTGAAACTCCTGGCCTCGCCGGCGGTCAGGGTGGCGATTTCCATCAGCATCGCCACCGGCCTTTACGGGGTGTCCTTCGGAGCGCTCGCAGTGACCTCGGGGCTCAACCTGTGGCAGACCATGGCCCTGAGCCTGCTCCTCTTCAGCGGTGGTTCGCAGTTCGCGTTTATTGGTGTGGTGGCAGGTGGAGGTTCGGGCATCGCCGCAATGAGCGCAGCAACCCTGTTGGGCATGCGCAACGGCATCTACGGCATGCAGTTGAACGCACTGCTGCGGCCCACCGGCTGGCGTAAGTTTGTCGGCGCGCAGCTGACCATCGACGAATCAACGGCCACCAGCACGGGCCAGACGGACCCGGCCGAGCAGCGGCGGGGATTCTGGGCTGCAGGGATCGGCATCTACGTGCTGTGGAACCTCTTCACCGCCGTGGGCGCGCTCGCCGGGAGCGGACTGGGCGATCCCAAGCAATGGGGGCTCGACGGCGCCGCGGTGGCCGCCTTCCTGGCGTTGCTCTGGCCGCGGCTTAAGGGCCGCGAACCCATTGCCATCGCGGTGGTGTGTGCGGTGGCCACCGTTGTCGCCGTTCCCTTCGTGCCGGCGGGGGTGCCCATCCTGGTGGCCGCCCTGGTGGCCGCGCTGGTGGGCTGGTTCAGCCACGGCCGGCGCGACGAGGGCCTTGAGCCGGACGTCGAGCCCTATGGCGGACACCGTGACCATCACCCTGGCCGGCAGCAGGACGCAAGCCGCCCGTATCCGGGTGCGCAGGGGAGCGAAGGCACGGATCCGGGGGCAGGCGCATGAGCCTGTGGATCTGGCTGCTTCTTGCCTGCGCGCTGGCGTACGCCTGGAAGATCGTGGGCTACTTCGTGCCCGCCAGGTTCCTCGAGGACCCGCGCACATCCCGGGTTGCGGGCACCATGACCATCGGCCTGCTGGCCTCCCTTACCGTGGTGAATGCCGTCGTGTCTGGCCAGGGACTCGCGGCTGACGCCAGGCTGGGGGCGCTTGCCGCGGCCGCACTCGCGCTGGCGTTCCGCGCACCCTTCCTGGTGGTGGTCATCGCCGGGGCCGGTACCGCTGCCCTGCTGAGGGCATTGGGCTGGAGCTAGTTTGGCAGGCGTCTGCATAAATTAGTGATGGGGGTCACTTCCCCGGCGCGGCGGCGGCTGTACTATGAAATCGGCTTATGCAGTTGGCCATGGCATTCCTACGAACGGCGACCATGGAAAATCAGCTGTATCCCGCAGGCGGCTTGGCGGGCAGACCCCGCCACAAGGACGCCCGACGGCGGGCGGGCCTCCCAGCCAAACGCTTCTTCAGGCGCTTTTCCCGCCTTTCGGACGTGCCGGAAGAGGACCTGGAAATTCTCGCCCAAAGGCTCCGGGAGGCATTCGACCTGGACCCGTCGTCGTCCGTTCCAGCGCTGCAGGCCCTGGTGCGTCAGGAACTCCGCAAGCGGGCAGACGCGGGCAACGCCTAGCGGGCCAGCATCGCGGGGCCAGGTGTGGTGGACTGGAGGAGATGCAGCCCACACCAGGCGGCCACCAAAGGAGGAATCGAGATGGACGAACAGTCACGGCCTGATAAGCCGCAGGACGGCCAGGGCACAGAGGACACCGAAGGGAAGGCTGGGGGAGCGCGCAGCGCCGGAATTCCTGCCGCTGAGCAAACCGGCAAGCTGCGGCCCGCCTACCTGGACCCACGCGGCTCCGAGGCAACGCGTGAATTACGGGACACTGCACGGCGGCGCCGGGATGCCGAGGAGAAACTCCAGCAGCACCTGATGGAGGCGAAGCACCACATCCCCAACGAGTTCCATGAGCACCATGACCACGAACCCCAGTCACACGGGCATCCTGAGCCAGGACAGCCATCAGAACAGCCCCGGCCCGGCACCCAAGGCGGAGAAACCGGCACTGGAGAAAACGGGGAAAATCCCTGACGGAACGCTCCCGATACCGGGGAAACACTCCTGACAGCCGGGCAGCGCCGGCCGGCTGTCAGGGGCTCGATACAGCGGTAGCTACGCCACGCCGTGGGCTGCGCCGTCGGGCGAGACCGACCTGCGGCAGCTTTCTTCCACGCCCATCTCGTACCACACCTGCGCGCCGAACTCGGGCTCGGGGGTATCAAGGTTTTGGTACAGGGCGTCAAGCAATTCGACGAGTTCCGCGGTTGTCAGCGCAGGGAGGACTTCTTCCGGCCCACGGGCGTCAGTGAGGTAGTGGAAGAGTTTTGATCTGGTCATCGCAGCGCGGCGGTTGCAGGGTGGATACGCAGGAAAAGTTCCATGGGTCGCTCCATCTCGGACTATTCGAGGCTGGCTGCCTAACCCCGCTCTGAGTTTATTGCACGTGTTGTGTGCCGACAATGGTGCCCCCGGGGATGCCGGGTACTGCGGCAGCAGGGACGGGCACCAGCACGGGAAGCGGGCGTGGCGGGCGGACCGTACGGATGGCGTCCTCGACCAGTGCCAGCGGACGGCGCCATGCATCGGAGCCCGGCTCCATGGTGTCGACAACGCCGATCAGCATGGCCAGCAGCCGGAACATGTCCGTCATGGTGATGTCCGTGCGCAGGCTTCCCTGGCCTTGCCCGCGCACCAAAAGGATGCTGATCGACTCCATGAGGGACCCGGTAATGCCGGTGAGGAGTTCGCGCCGGCCCGCCACAGCGCACAGCAGGTTGGCGTCGTCGCTTGCCGCAGCCATCAGGGCCTCGAGCACGCGCAGCAGCCCGGCAGCGGCATCGATATCGGCCAGGGCGCCGTCCATGACGGGATCCACGGTAAGCCGGAGCTGCCGGTTCAGTGCCGCCAGGACCAGTTCTTCCTTGTCCGCGAAGTTGCGGAACAGGGTTGCGGGGCCAACGCCCGCGGTGGATGCGATGGTTTGGAGCGGTACTTCCGGGCCGAACTCCCGGAAGCACTGGCGCGCCGCCGTGATGATTTTGTCCACGTTCCGCGCTGCGTCTGCGCGGAGGGGCTTACGGGCGACTGCGAGGCTCATGCCCAAAAGGGTAGCAACGGAGTCTTCGGCCACCATGGTTACTCCGGGGTAGGAGCTTATGTGACGGCGCGCTCCCGCGTTTGGGCCTGCGGCAGTCCGGGGACCGCGTGCGAAACTTGGAGGCATGTTGCTTGCATTTTCTGTTGCTCCGTCAGGCGTTCCCAGCGAAGGTTCCCGGCCAAACGATGCGTCCGTGCACGACGCCGTTGCAGCCGCCGTGAAGATCGTCCGGGAATCCGGGCTGCCCAACCAGACCGATTCCATGTTCACCACCATTGAGGGTGAGTGGGATGAAGTGTTCGACGTCGTAAAGCGCGCCACCGAGGCGGTCGGACGCTACGGCAGCCGCGTCTCACTGGTGATCAAGGCCGACATCAGGCCCGGTTACAGCGGCGAGTTGACGGCAAAGGTGGACCGCCTCGAAAACGCCATGGCCCAGGAGTCCTAAGCCTGTCCTGAGCCTCCGCGCCGGGGCTGGCGTGGGCCCGGCTAAAGTGTCTGGACCGCCGGAACGCCGCGTGCCAAACTGTGCCCATGTTCGAGCACAAACCCCGGCCGGAATGGATTGCCACCGAGGAGTTCCTGTCCCGCACTGTGGTGCATCCGGACGAGGCGGTCCAGCAGGCCATCCGCACTGCGGCTGACGCCGGCATGCCGGCCATTGAGGTGGCGCCAAACGCCGGGAAGCTCCTGAAGCTCCTGGTCCAGTTGTCCGGCGCCCACCGCATCCTGGAGATCGGGACCCTGGCGGGTTACAGCACCATCTGGATGGGCCGCGGCCTTCCCCACCACGGCAAGCTCGTCACCTGCGAATACCTGCCGCAGCATGCAGAAGTGGCGTGGGCCAACATCGACGCCGCCGGCCTGGGTGAAAGGGTGGAAATCCGGCTGGGCCCCGCGCTGGAAACCCTGGCTGCCCTCGAGGAAGAGGACAGGGAGCCGTTCGACTTCATCTTCATCGACGCCGATAAGCAAAACAACAGCCGCTACCTCGACTGGGCCGTCAAGCTGGGCAGGCCGGGTGCGGTGGTGGTCCTGGACAACACGATCTGGGAAGGGGCCGTCCTGGACCCGGACATGGACCCGGTCAACGCGCCAGGAATCATCGACGCACTCCGGCTGCTCGGCAACCACCCGCGCCTGGACGCCACTGTCATCCAGACAGTGGGTTCCAAGGGGTGGGACGGGTTCGCGCTGGCGCGCATCCTCCCGCAAAAACAGTAAGTAAGCTGTGGAGATGCGTCCGGCGCAGTGCCGGGCATCGTAGAGGGAGGGCTTTTTGCACGCGGCACCTGCTCCTGTACTCCTGGACTCCACGCCCGCAGATTTTTCGCCATGGGTTCCGCTGGTCGAATCCGTCGCCGCCGCAACGGGTGACGTCCCTGCCCTGCTGGCCCTTGCCGTCGAGGCCGGGCGGACGTGGCCGCTGCCCGGTGAGGGGCGGACCGCCGTGTTGTGGGAACTCCTGGCTTCCGTGGCTGCCACCGATGTGGCCGCGGCCCGGGTGCTTGAGCCGCACCTCGACGCCGTCGCCATTCTTGCCCAGGCTGCCCACGCAGCTGAGCCCGGACACCCGTTCCCGGACGGGAGCAGCGATGCCGCTTGGGGCGTCTTCGCCGCAGAGGCACCGGGTGCCCGGCTCGAAGCGCATTCCGCAGGTGCCGGCACCACCCTCAGCGGGTCCAAGCCGTGGTGTTCCCTCGCCGCGGCCCTGGACTGCGCGGTGGTCACCGCCCACACGGACGACGGCGGCAGGGCGGCCTTCGCGGTCAATCTTCGCCATCCCGGCGTGGCATGTGAGGAACCGGAGTGGATCGCGCGCGGGCTCCAGGAAATCCCCAGCGGAACAGTTCACTTCGACCAGGTCCCGGCGAGCCCCCTGGGTGGTACCGGCTGGTACCACAGCCGGCCTGGCTTCGCCTGGGGCGGGATAGGCGTGGCTGCCTGCTGGCTGGGGGGAGCAGTGGGCGTGGCACGGGACTTCCGCAACGGTTTGCTGGCAGGGGCCGAAGCGGGGCGGGAGCCCGACCAGGTGGCACTTGCGGCGCTCGGAGAGGTGGACCGCACGCTCTCGGCTGCCCTGCAGTATCTTGCCCGGACCGCAGCGGGCATCGATGCCGGCACCCTCGGCTCCGCCGGGAACCACAGCGCGTGGAGCGAAGCCCAGCGGGTCCGCGGAACTGTTGCGGCCGCCGTCGAACGCGTCCTTTCCCTGGTGGCTTCCAACCGTGGTCCAGGTCCGCTTGCCTTTGACGGGCCGTACGCCAAGAGGATGGCCGACCTGGCACTCTACGTCCGGCAGCATCACGGGGCACGGGATGATGCCCAATTGGGCCGGCTTGCGCTCAAGGGGGACTGCCCGTGGTGACCTTTTCGCACGCTGACCAGGGAACCGGCGAGGCCGCCTGGGCCGTGAGCGGCCTGGACGCAGCACCCGAGCTGCCGCTTGACCCCGCCGAACTGGCCGGCATGCGCTTCGTGGTCCTGGCGGCGCATCCGGATGACGAGACACTGGGGGCCGGTGGGCTGATGGCGTCCCTGGCGGCACTGGGAGCCGAGGTGGAAGTCCTGCTGTGCACGGCAGGGGAGGGGTCACACCCGGATTCGCCCACCACCTCCCCGGAACAGCTGGCCCACACCCGGCTGGCTGAATTCTCAGCGGCCCTGGCCGCACTGGGCCTGGCGGACCGCTGGGCATTCCTCGGGCTGCCGGACCGCGGACTTGGAGAGCATGCCGGAACCATCGCCAAGGCTGTCCGGGAGGCCGCCCGCCGGCTTCCCGGTGATCCCGACCGGCTGGCCCTCGTGGCACCGTACCGGGCCGACGGGCATGGTGACCACGATGCGCTCGGTGCGGCGGCGGCAGAAGTTGCGCGGCAGGACGGCCACGCGCTGCTGGAATACCCCATCTGGTTTTGGCACTGGGCCGCACCCCAGGTGCCGGAATGGCGGTCATGGCTGCGATTCCACCTGGATGAACCGGCCCGGGCGGCTAAAAGGCGGGCCATGGCGGAGCACGCAACACAGGTGCAGCCCCTGTCTCCGCTTCCCGGCGACGAAACACTCCTCAGCGGGCAATTCCTGGCGCACTTCTCACGCCCCTTTGAGGTCTTCGCCTGGACGCCGGCGCCCACTGCATCCGCGCAGGCGCATTCTAGCGATGACGCGGAACTGGTCTTCGACGGCGTGCATGGTGGCTCCACGGATCCCTGGAACTACACCGGGAGCTGGTACGAGCGGCGCAAGCGGGCGCTCACCCTTGCTGCCCTCCCGGAGGAATCCTATGAAAGCGGCCTGGAAGTGGGCTGCTCCATCGGGACGTTGACAGCCGGGTTGGCTGCCCGGTGCCGCAAGATGTTGGCGGTGGATGCCAGTGGAACCGCGGTCCACCGGGCCAGGCAGCACCTTGCAGGCTGCCCCGGGGTCCGGGTTGAACACTGCGTCGTTCCCGGGGCATGGCCCGGCGGAACTTTTGACCTTGTGGTGGTTTCGGAGGTTGGTTACTACCTGTCCGCGGGTGAGCTGGGCCAACTGTGGGACCGGATCGAAGCGTCCCTGAACCCGGGCGGAACCCTGCTCCTGTGCCACTGGCGGCATCCCATTGCAGGCTGGGAACTCGACGGCGACACCGTCCACGCGATGGCCCGGCAGCGTCTGGGCTGGCGGACCGCAGGACTGTACCAGGAACGGGACTTCGTATTGGAACTCATGGTGGCCCCCGGCCACAAAGCGTCGGCATGACGGTCACGGCTTCAGGGGGAAGCGGCGCTGCCAACAGCATCCGGCAAGTTGCGGTGGTGATTCCCGCGCACAACGAGGAGCAGCACCTTAAGCGTGCGCTGACCGCAGCCCGTGCCGCGGCAGACCGGGCCGAGTCGGAACTTACCGGCGTACGCGTGCAGGTGGTGGTTGTCCTGGACAGCTGCACGGATGGCTCCGCTGCGGTGGCGGCGGTCTTTGCTGCTGAGGACCCGCGGTACATGGTCCTGCCGGTGGACTTCCGGAGCGTGGGCAAGAGCAGGCAGGCAGGGGCCGAAGCCGCGCTGGAGAACGCAACCAGGCGTTCTCCTGCGGGTGGATCCACGGCAGGTTCTTCGCTGCGGCACGTTTGGCTGGCCAACACGGATGCCGATTCCTGCGTTCCGGAAAACTGGCTGGTGCGCCAACTGGAATTGGCCGCCGGGGGTGCCGACGTCGTCCTTGGATCTGTGGAGCCTGATGGCCACGGCATGCCCCACCACCTCGCTGCCCGATGGCATGCCCGGCATGTTCCAACGGAGAACCACCCCCACGTGTACGGTGCCAACCTTGGGGTGCGTGCCTCGTCCTACCTTGCGGCAGGCGGGTTTCCCGGGGTTGATTTCGATGAGGACCGGGCTCTGGTGGACCGGCTTCGCGGCAGCGGGGCGAGCATGGTTGCCACGGACACAACCCGGGTTCTCACCTCCGGAAGGACTGTGGGGCGGGCGCCGCGGGGGTTTGCCGCCTACCTCCTGGCGCTGGCCCAGCCATAGCCGGGACCCTCAACGGCGGGGCAGCATGGGATGCAGAAAGGGCTGCTGCCTTCCGGCAACAGCCCTTTACGGTGCGGACGCAGGTTCCGCGTGCAGGCCTTATACCAAGTCCGGAGCGCTGGCTACGATGTAGTCCGCCGCGGCGGGTCCGGTCATGGAAAGGTTGTTGCTGTCCGGGTTGATCCCGGCATCGTGCATGGCTTCCCAAAGCGCAGCCGGCGGCTGCAGTTCAGCTTTGTGCAGGAGGCACCAGCTGGTGTAGAGGCCGTACAGCTCGTCGCGTCCCAGGCCCAGGCCTGGCTCCCTGTCCGCGACAACTGCTTCGGAAAGAAACTGTTCAAAATGGGTAGCAGGCATGTCCGCTCATAAGGGTTGACCGTGGTGCCGCCGTCTGCTTCAGCGGACCTGCCGGTCTCCAAAGGATCCCGGCGAGGTATTCAAGAAAGTATTGCAGTTCACTGCGCTTTGTCCAGTCAGGGCCTGACCGCCGGGGGGAGGCTGAGGGGGCCGACGGCGACTGGGGGGACTGGCCTCGGTCTCAGAAGAGGCCATCTCACCGCCGGCCCCGCATTGCCCCGGGCCGCATGCCACCCGGGAAACCTCAACAGGACCTCCAAGATGAATTTTCCTCCATCTTGAAGGTCCTGCCTAGTCCCTCTTCCGGTAGCCGGAGCGCGCCCGCTACGCCTTCCCGCTTGGCCGGCCGCCGTCGTCGGACTCCCCGTTGCCAGCGCGGTGCTGTACCTTCTCGCGGACCCTGTCGCGGTGCCGCTCACCGTGGTGGCCGCCGTCCTGGCCATTGCCGGCAGGCTGCCCGTCCTGGCTGTCGGCGGAGCCGTTACCGCCGTTCTCCGAGGAGTACTTCTCCCGGAGTTCGCGGCCGTGCTTGATGTCTTCCTCGATCTGCTGCTGCATCTTTTCGCTCTTTTTGGTATCCCGCGGGGGCAACTGGATGGTCTCCTCCGCCTTGATGCCGGCCTGGAGCTGGCGCCCCCGCTCGACTTCGGCGTCGAACTCAGCACCGAAGAGCAGGGACATGTTCAGGATCCAGAGCCAGAGCAGCATGATGATCACGCTGCCCAAGGCGCCGTAGGTCTTGTTGTAGTTGCCGAAGTTACCCACGTAGAAGCCGAAGCCCAGGGAGGCGATCAGGAACACGACCAGCGCGATTCCGGAGCCCATGCTCATCCAGCGGAACTTGGGCTGCTTGACGTTGGGCGTGGCGTAGTAGAGGACAGCAATGATGGCGATGATCAGGACGATCATGACGGGCCACTTGGCGATGTTCCAGACCATGAGGAACGGGCCGCTGAGGCCGATGAGCCCGCCCACGGCCTCGGAGACCGGCCCGCTGAGGACCAGCATGCCGGCCAACAGTGCCACGATGACCACGGCCAGGAGGGTGACGGCCAGCATGGTGCCACGGAGCTTCACGAAGGCGCGCCCTTCATCCACCTCGTAAACCCGGTTCATCGCCCGCCCAAAGGCCCCAACATAGCCGGATGCCGACCACAGGGCGGTGGCAAGGCCGATCACCAGGGTGAGCCCGGCCGCCGGGGCACTCGTCAGTTCCGAGACGGGACCGCTGATCGTATTGACGGTCTCGGCAGGAGCGAAGCCGCGCACGATTTCCAGCAAGGCATTAGTGGTCTTCTGGGGATCGCCAAAGAGGCCAAGAAGTGAGACCAGTGCCAGCAGGGCGGGGAACAGCGACAGGACCGCGTAGTAGGTCAGGGCTGCTGCCAGGTCGGGGCACTGGTCCTTGCTGAACTCCCGGAGGGTCTTCCTGGTGATGTATTTCCAGGACGGTTTGTCCAGGTCCCTCGGGCTGGTGGGTTTCCTTGCGTCGTTTGGATCCGGAGCCTGGCCCGCCTTGGCGGTACTGGTCTCGGAATCGTCGTGAGTGGCCATGGGGTGTCCTCTCAATCAGGGGCGAAACGAACAGGCCGGCCCGCGGAGTGGCGGTGCCGGCCTGCCGAACGAAACTATTGCCTTACGGTGCGGTGCTGGACTGATCAGGTGTTTTGGACGTGGTCTTTGGCGTCGGTGGCGCGGTCTTTGACGTCGGTGGCGGCTTGTTGGCCTTCGAGTTTGACGTTTTGGGCGGCGTCGGTGGCGGTGGCCTTGACGTTTTCCATGGCTTCCTGGGCTGGTTCCTTGAGGTCCTGGGCCATGGTTTTGGCGGCGTCGGTGACCTGGGTTGCCAGGGGCTGGGCTGCGGTTTTGAGCTGGTCCGCGGCTTCGCGTTCCTTCTGGCTTGCCGGGATCAGCGAGGAGACCAGGAGTCCGGCGCCGAAGGCGATCAGGCCGGCGGCGAGTGGGTTGCCGGCGGTTTTGGCTTTGACCTGGTCCGGGGCGGCGGAGACGGCGTGGCCGGCGTCGCTGAGTTTGGTCGAGACGGTGTCGCCTGCCTGGTGGAGGCTGTCGCCGGCGGTGTGCATGGCGTTGGTGGTGTGCCCGGCGCCGGTGGCGGTGGTGTCGTGGACCCTGGTGGTGGCGTTGTCTGCGGCGCCCATGATTTTCTCCTTGACGCCGGTGACGGCGTCTTTGACCTTGTCGGTTTGGCGGTGGACGATGTTGGACGGGGTGACCTTGTCTGCCACGGCGTCCACGTTGGTGCCCAGGCGTGCCCGGGTGGCTTCTATGTCTGCGCGGATGACGTCAGGGTTTTCGCTCATCGGTTTACCTCACCTGGTTTTAGGGTTGGGGGAATTTCTGAGAGGGTTTCCCCGGTTTGGGGCAGGCCTTTGATCTGCTTGAGTTCCTTGCGGCCGGTGGAGGCCAGGACGGCGGCGATGATGGCCCAGATGACGGCGACGATCAGTGCGGACCAGCCCAGGGGCATGATGGCGCCCAGGGCCCACATCAGGGCCAGGGAGAGGAAGAGCAGGACGAAGTGTCCGCCGACGCCGGCGCCGGCGAGCATGCCGGCGCCTTTCCCTGCGCGGGAGGTGGATTGTTTGAGTTCGGCCTTGGCCAGTTCCACTTCCTGGCGCATCAGGGTGGACAGGTCCCGGGTTACGTCGCCCAGCAGCTCGCCCAGGGACGCGTTGTCCGCTTTCACATGCGCCGCACTCGGCGGCATTTCCGGAATCTGGCTACTCATTACAGGCCACCCGTCTGGCCGCCCCGGCTGCGGTCCTGCGTGAGGGGGTCGTTTGCCATGGGATCGTCGGCGAGTGCGCGGTCACGCAGCGGATCGTCCGAGAGCTGGTTTCCGGACCACGGTTCTTCCACCAGCTGCGGGCTGTCCAGGCCGCTGGCCGGCCCCGCTGCCTCCGGATAGCTGCTGCCCGGTGCACCGCCGTCGTAACCGGCCGTAGTGGTGGCCGGGCCGGGGAGCTGGACCGGAGGCGGAGGAACGGTCCCGCCGGCAACGGGGCTTGTCTGGTTGTACTGGCCACCGTAGGGGGTGCCGGAGTACTGGCCGGACAGGCCGGATGTCCTGGTGCCGGCAGAAGTGGATGAAGTGTCTGGCGCGCCTGCGGTGAGGCCGCGGGTGAGGCGTCCGGCAAGGACACCGGCGCCGGCGGCGAGGAGCAGGAACGTGCCGGGATTGTTGCGGGCGAACCGCTGGACCTCGTTCAGGAGGTCACCGGGTTCCCGGTTCTCCAGCCAGGACGCGATGGAAGACGTCCGCTCGGCTGCCTGCCGGACAAGGTCGCTGGCCATGCCCTGCTGGTCCGGGGCGCTGGCCATGCTGTGCAGCTGGCTGGAAATGTTGCGGATGCCCTCGGCGGCCTTCTGCTGCTGCGTGCCGGCCTGGGTGGTCAGGCCCGACTTGGCCTGGTGGAGCAGGTCCTGGGCATTGAGCTTGGCCTCGTGGGCAACATTCGCGGCCTCGCCCTTGGCGGTCTCCGCTACATTCTGGGCGGATCCGGCAGCGGTCCGGGCCACATCGGCTGCTTCTTCCTTGGCAGCGTCTTTGCGCGAGGACGCAGAGGTGTCACCGGTGGTGGGGTAGCCGGTTCCGGCTTCGCCCGCGTATGGGCTGGCGGTTGACGGGAAGGTGGTGGCCTGCCGTTCACCGGGGATTCCTGTACTGCCCGGAGGAGTCGTGTAAGCGGGGTCCTCGGGCCATTGGTTCTCTGTCATCTTCGCTCTCTCTTTCCAAGAAGGCCGGTTGTTGATCAAGAACCAGCAATACTGGCCGTAAAATGATAAGCATGGTTACTAATAAAAAGTAAGTACCCTTGCTAAGCGAGTTATAACCGTTCCAAAAATGTCAGCCGGAATGGCGAGGGCCTGCCCGGTCACAACGAAGTGGAAAGTGGTGGGAAACATGGATACAGCTCCATGGGTTTGGGTGATAGTTGCCATCGTTGTCATTGCACTGATCGTGGTGCTCCTTTTGGCCGGCGGAAAGCGCCGGAAGGCCCTCCAGCAGAAGCGGGACCAGGAGCACCGGGAAAAGGCGGCAGAGATCCGGCGTGAAGCCGAGAACATGGAAATCGACGCCCGCGAGAGGGAAGCCAAGGCCACCCGGGCACGCGCCGACGCCGAACAGGCACAGGTCGACGCGGCGCGCCTTCGGCAGGAAGCCGAGCAGCGGGCCCATGAGGCGCAGGCCCTGCGTGGCGACGTAGCCAGCCACACCCGGAAGGCGGACGAGCTCGATCCCGACGTCGGCCGGGATGGCCGGCGGGACCAGGCGGCGGGCCCAGACGGCCGCCAGGCGGAATACGGGAATGCCGGCCATGACGGGCGTGGACCTTCCGACGCTGGTGCCGGCCGGGCTACGGGCGGGGACGCGGGATACGTGGAGGGCCGCCATGCCGACCTGCCACATGACGGCCGCGGCAGCCGCGGCACGATTGACGGCGGAAACGGGTCGGATATGCCGGCGGGCATGACTGGCGCCGAATCCGAGCGGAGGCGTCATCGCGATGAGACTGGCACCCCGGGAAATACGGGCACTTCGGAAAATCCAACTAGTTCGGAAAATCCAAACACCCCCACGGGACGTGATGCACGCGGCAGGGAAAACCCGCGTATCTAAGGCCCGCAAGCGGCCGCAGGCGGCGGCCGCAGTGGTTGAGCCCGGGGTCTTAAGCGCTAGGGCCGCCGCGGCTTGAGAGCGGGGGAAGGGCCAACGCCTTCCCCCGTTCCCATGCCCGCGAGGACTTCCTTGACGGCGTCTATTGATGACACCCGTGGTTCCCACCCCAGGATCCGTTGTGCGCGGCTGGTGTCCATGATGGGCGCGCCCGCCGCCATCTCCACCCATCCGGAATCCGTGGGCTGGATACGTGCCCGCCACGTCAAGTCCACCACGGCGTGAAGCAGCCGCATGGGGATGGGGAGGATCCTCTTGGCGCCCAGGATGCGGCCCAGTTCCTGCGGGGTCAAAACCGGCTCGGCGGCGATGTTGAAGGCTCCGCTGGCCCGCTGGTCCACCACCCGCCAGTAGGCCTCTGCCACGTCGTCCGCGTGCACGGCCTGGAAGACCAGGTTGTCCGGGACCGGCAGCAATGGAACCCAGGGTTTGCGGGGTGCGAGCTGCGAAAGAACCCTTCCCAGGAAGTACCTGCCAATTTCACTCCCTGCGTTTCCCTGGAAGATGAGGGCCGGCCGCAGCCTGGCGACCGAAATCTCCGGTTCAGCGGCGGCGAACTGGTCAAGGAGCTTTTCCTGCTCGGCTTTGTGGCGGCTGTAATGCGATCCGGCCATCCCGGTGGCGGGCCAGGACTCGTCCCTGCGCCGGTCTTTGTCCGCCTTGCTGTAGGCGCCGACGGACGAGGCGCAGACAACCTGTTTGACGCCCATCTTTCCGGCAGCGTCGAGGACATTCCTGGTGCCTGTGACATTGGTGCGGTGCAGGAGGGGCAAATCGCGGTTCGGCTGGATCTGCCACGCCAGGTGGACGACGGAATCAACCCCTTCGAGCGCCTTCTCTAGCAGCGGCCTGTCCTGTTCCAGGCCCACGTCCAGGCTGTGCCACTGCACGCCGCCGTAGGGGTCCCGGGACGTGTCAGGCACCCTCCGGCTGATGCCAACCAACTGCAGGCTCCCGGGCTTTCGGGCGACGTGGCCCTGCAGGTTGCGCAGCAGTGCTGTTCCCGCGTTTCCGCTGGCCCCGGTGATGGCAATGCGCATGCCAACGACTCCTTTGCACGCTTGGACTGGTTGCGGGCCCTTCAGGACGAGCCTACAGCGGAGAAGCATTGTTTTATAAGCAACCTTATGATTTGCTGCTTCTAAGTCTTGCCGCAGGCTTTCGGAACCAGACCGAGGGAAACCAACACTCATGCCCGAATCCTTTGCCGCATTTGCCGTGGACGCTGCCCCTGTCCGCTGCCAACAGCCCGAACCGGCACAACAACCCACTCCTCCCGCAACCTCAGGACGGCTGCGGGAAACGTTTGAAAACGAACTGGTCCTCCGGTACCTGGACCTCGCCGAGGCTTTGGCCGCCCGTTTTGAGGCCCGCGGCCGGGAGCGGGCAGACCTGAACCAGGTGGCCTACCTTGGCCTGGTCAAAGCGGCCCGCGGCTTTGACCAGGCCAAGGGCGAGAGCTTTCCGGCCTACGCCGCGCCCACCATTACGGGCGAACTCAAGAGGTATCTCCGCGACCGGACCTGGGTTGTGCGCCCGCCACGCCACATCCAGGACCTGAGGACGCGGCTGTTCCGTGCAGAGCCGGAACTGACCCAATCCCTGGGCCGGAATCCCAGCGTCGCCGAACTGGCCAGCGAATTGGGAAGCGACCCGGCTGAGGTGCAGGAGGCCATCTCGGCATCCAGCAGCATGCACCCGGACTCCCTTGACGCCGCGAACCCCAACTCGGATGCCCCGTCCATCGGCGACGTCCTGGCAAGCCCCGAGACGCCCCTGGAACGGCTTGAGGAACTCGCCTGCCTGCGGGACGCCATGCAGGACCTGGATGACTCGGACCGGGAGCTTTTGTACCGGCGCTACTTCTGTGAGGAGACGCAGGTGCAGCTGGGGAAGCGGTTGGGGATGTCCCAGATGCAGGTGTCCCGCCGTTTGGCCAAGGTGCTGGTGGAACTGCAGCGGCGCCTGGAGGACGGCGCCCAGTTCGGCGCGCCGGAGGATGCCGCCGGCAACGGGACCTCATCCCGGGTTGTGCCGGCAGGCCGGACAGCCAACCACCCCGCGCCTTTCCGCCGTGCCCGGAACGGGCACACCGGCGCAGGTGCCGGCCGCCGCTTCGGCGGTGCGGAGACCAGGTAAAGCCCGGCCTTCGACCGGACCCGCGCAGTCAACGGACGACGGCGGGTGGCGGCCGCGGAAGCACATCATCGCCGGCTGCCGGGAGGGGCTGCGAAGCGCCCCGGAGGGAGTGCCTGCAGCAACAGGCATCCTATCTTGCCTGTTCAGCCGCCGAAAGGAAACACGCTCCTGCGGCTGAAAGAGGCCGTGGCCCTGTTTAGGAGCATCAGCAGGAGGGAACTGTTTGGTCATGGGAAGCTCTGAAAGATCCAAGCTCCGCGCTGTCCTGTTCGACCGGGACGGAACCTTGGTGATCGATGTGCCCTACAACGGGGACCCCGGCAAAGTACGGCCAATGCCCGGCGCCAAGGCCGTGCTGGACAGCCTGCGGGCGGAGGGTATCGCCACCGGCGTGATCAGTAACCAGTCGGGCATTGCCCGCGGCCTGATCTCGGCCGGGGACGTGGCAAGAGTCAACGCCCGGGTGGAAGAACTGCTGGGACCTTTTGACGTGTGGGAAGTCTGCCCCCACGCGGAACAGGACGGCTGTACATGCCGGAAACCCGCTCCGGGGATGGTCCACAGCGCCTGCCGCAAACTTGGCATCCATGCCTCGGAGGCCGCCCTGATTGGGGACATTGGCGCCGACGTCGGTGCTGCCGAAGCGGCCGGCGCCACCGGAGTCCTGGTTCCCACCCCCGTGACCCGTGCCAAGGAGGTGGCTGCGGCGCGGCTGGTTGCTTCCGACCTGGCGTCCGCCGTCGGCCTGCTGCAGGGGACGCCCTGATGGGGCGCGTCCTGGTGGCCCGGCTGGACAGCATGGGCGATGTCCTGCTGGCAGGTCCGGCCGTGCGGGCGGTAGCCAACGGCCGTGCCCAGTACGGCGGCAGCACCAACCACGTGGTGATGCTGTGCGGCAGGCAGGGTGAAGCTGCGGCCGCGATGCTCCCTGGCGCCGCTGAGGTGTACAGCTGGGACAGTCCCTGGATCATGAACCCGGCGCCCGGGATGACCGGGCCGCACGCCGACCGGCTGATCGAGTATGTCCGCAATTCCCGGATCACCGAAGCAGTCATCCTCACGTCCTTCCACCAGTCGCCGCTGCCGCTGGCCCTGTTGCTGCGGCTGGCAGGAGTGGAACGCATCACCGGCGCCTCCACTGACTACGCCGGCTCCCTGCTGGATGTCCGCCTCAAGCCGGGGGAGGACTTCCCCGAAGACCAGCCCGAGGCGGAGCGGGCACTGGGCATTGCCGAGGCCGCAGGTTTCCGGCTCCCCGCGGGCGATGACGGGAAGCTGCGCGTGAAGTCCGGTCCGGACGTGACGGGCCTGGTGGGTGACGAACCGTACGTTGTGGTCCACCCCGGAGCCGCTGTTCCCGCCAGGGCGTGGCCCCCGCTGCACCATGCCGCCGCCGTCGAACTCCTCCAGGGTGCCGGGTACCGGGTGGTGGTGACCGGCGGACCCGGCGAGGAGTCGCTGACCGCCACGGTGGCCGGCCCCTCTGCGGTGGACCTCGGCGGGCGCACCGACCTGCCCACCATGGCCGCCGTCATGGCCGGAGCCGATGCGGTGGTCAGCGGGAACACCGGACCGGCCCACCTGGCAGCTTCGGTGGGCACACCCGTGGCGTGCCTGTTTTCCCCTGTGGTCCCGGCCATCCGGTGGGCGCCCTATGGCGTGCCCCTGGAACTCCTCGGGGACCAGAACGCACCCTGCCGTATGTCCCGCGCCCGGCTTTGCCCCGTCCCGGGCCACCCCTGCCTCGACTCCGTATCGCCGGAGGAAGTGGTGGCAGCGGTGGAACGCCTGATCAGCGGAGTGAGCTCCTTCAGCACCCATGTCAGCACCCGTAGAAAGGCCCGCAACAGATGAGAATCCTGCTCTGGCATGTCCACGGTTCCTGGACGGACGCCTTTGTCCGCGGCCGCCACGAGTACCTGCTTCCCGTCCTGCCCGGAGGCGGCGCGTGGGGCCTGGGCCGCGCCGGCAGGGACTGGCCGGAATCAGTGCGGGAGGTGGACCTGGCGACGCTCCACCCTGACGCCGTGGACGCCGTCGTCCTCCAACGCCCGGAAGAGATCGATGAGGTGGTCCGAACCCTGGGCCGGATGCCCGGCGTCGACCTTCCGGCCGTGTTCGTGGAGCACAACACGCCCAAAGGCAACTTCCCGAACACCAGCCACCCGCTTGCGGACCAAACCAGCATCCCGGTGGTCCACGTCACCCACTTCAACCGCCTGGCCTGGGACAACGGCTCCGCTCCCACCACGGTGATCGAGCACGGAATCCCGGACCCTGGCCAGCTCTATACCGGTGAACTGCCGGAACTGGGGGTAGTGGTCAACGAACCGGTCCGCCGCGGCCGGGTCACCGGAACCGACCTGCTGCCGGCCTTCGCGTCGGTGGCGCCGCTGCAGGTGTTCGGCATGAAGACAGAGGGCCTGGCGGCAGCCACCGGAATCGAGGCTTCACGCGTGACGTCCCGGGGCGACCTGAAGACCCGGGACCTGAACCGGGAACTTGCCCGCTGCCGGGTCTACGTCCATCCCATGCGCTGGACCTCGCTGGGGCTGTCCCTCCTGGAAGCCATGCACCTGGGCATGCCGGTGGTGGTGCTTGCCACCACGGAGGCCCCACGTGCCGTGCCGCAGGAGGCCGGCGTGGTCTCGGCCGACGTCGACGAGCTGCTCCGTTGCGCGGCGCGGCTGGTGGCCAATCCGGATGAAGCCCGACGGCGGGGAGTTGCCGCCCGGGAGGCGGCGCTGGAGCGTTACGGCCTGGGCAAGTTCCAGGACCGCTGGGATGAGCTCCTGGCGGACCTGCGGAACCGTCCGCGGCACCCCGTTAACGAGCGGCCGGACGAGCGGATCCTCGTTCCGGCGCGGGAGAGGAAGACACCATGAAGATCGCCATGATTTCTGAACACGCCAGTCCGCTGGCGGCACTGGGCGGGGTGGATGCAGGCGGGCAGAACGTACACGTTGCCGCGCTGTCCGAGGCCCTTGCCAAGCGCGGCCACCACGTCACCGTCTACACCCGCAGGGACGCAACGGAGCTTCCCGCACGAGTCCGGGTGGGGCGCCGGTTCGAAGTGGTCCACGTGGACGCCGGGCCCGCCCGCCACGTGCCCAAGGACCAGCTGCTGCCCTACATGGGCGACCTCGCGGACGGCGTGGCCAGGGACTGGGGGCATCGGCCGCCGGATGTGGTGCACGGCCACTTCTGGATGTCCGGCCTGGCAGCCCTGGAGGCGGCCAGGCGGCCCGATGCCGGATACCGCGTGCCCATGCTGCAAACGTTCCATGCGCTGGGCACCGTCAAGCGGAGGCACCAGGGCGCGGAGGACACCAGCCCGGAGGCACGCCGCTGGCTGGAACCCGGCGTGGGACGAGCTGCCGACCGGATCATCGCCACCTGCTCAGACGAAGTTTTCGAGCTCAAGGCCATGGGTATCGCCACCGGCAAGATCTCCATTGCACCCTGCGGCGTGGACCTGGGCTTCTTCTCTGCAGAGGGGCCGGTGGCACCCAGGAAGCGCCGCTACCGGATCCTGTCTGTGGGGCGGCTGGTGCCACGCAAGGGTGTGGACCTGGTGATCCGTGCGCTCCCGTACCTCAAGGCGGCGGGATTCGACGACGTCGAACTCCTGATCGTGGGCGGGGGCGGCGACACGAACGTGATGCACGCCGACCCCGAAATCCGGCGCCTGCTGGACCTCGCCGCCGGGCTGGGCGTGTCTGAACACGTGACCCTGCAGGGGCAGGTGTCCCGCGCGGAGATGCCCGGCATCTTCCGCAGTGCCGATGCCGTGGTGTGCGCACCCTGGTATGAACCGTTTGGCATCGTGCCGCTGGAAGCCATGGCATGCGGCATTCCGGTGGTGGCAGCAGCGGTTGGCGGCCTCCGGGACACGGTGGTTGACCACACCACCGGCCTGCACGTCCCGCCGCGGGACCCTGAAGCCATTGCCTCGGCACTGTCACTGCTGCTGGAAAACCCCGCCCTCAGGACGAAGCTCGGCCAGGCCGGGGAGCGGCGCGCGCGCACCCGTTACTCCTGGGACCGGGTGGCAGCGGAAACCGAAAAGGCATACCAGCTGGCCATGGCCGGTGCCCCGGCCAGCGTTTCGGCCGGGATCGTACCGATGGAAGGAGCCGCCCTGTGACTACTGAATCGTCCCTGCGTGAAGCAGACCTCCGTACCCTGACCGCAGCACCGGCCCTGCCCGCTGTGCTCCCGGGCGCCACGTTCGTGGATGCCGCCAGCGCCGAGGCCGTCCGCACCCACCTGGACAACGTCATTCCGGCGCTTGATTCGCTCCGCAGCCAGTCGGGCCGGCTGGCTGCCTGGGGCGTGGAGCTGGCACAGCGCCTGCTGCGCGGCCAGCGGCTCCTGGCCGCGGGCAACGGCGGCTCAGCCGCGGAGGCGCAACACCTCACCGCCGAACTGGTGGGCCGGTTCGACAGCGAGCGGGTCCCGTTCTCCGCCATTTCCCTGCACGCGGAGTCATCGGCGGTCACCGCCATCGCCAACGACTACGGGTACGACGAAGTCTTTTCCCGGCAGGTCCGCGCGCATGGCCGCTCCGGTGACGTGCTGATGCTGCTGTCCACCAGCGGCAAGAGCCCCAACCTGCTGCGCGCCGCGGAAGCGGCCTCCCGGCTCAACGTGACCACCTGGGCGCTCACCGGCTCCGGCCCGAACCCGCTGGCGGACGTCTGCGACCAGGCCGTCATGATCGACGCCCTGAACGCCAACGCCCAGGAAGGGCACCTGATCGCCCTGCATGCCGTGTGCCGGGCCTTCGACCTTGAGGTTGCCCGGCACACCCCGTCAGTGGTCCCAGGGTTCCCCAGAGGTGGCCGGCCATGAGGATCGTCGTCGTGGGGGACGTGATGCTGGACGTCGACCTTTCCGGTGAGGCCACCCGGCTCAGCCCGGACGCCCCTGTTCCCGTGGTGGACGTTTCGGCTGTCCGCCGCCGCGCCGGCGGCGCAGGCCTGGTGGCGCGCATGCTGGCCCAGGACGGCTGGCCCGTCACGCTGGTGACGGTCCTTGGCAACGACGACGCCGGCAGCCAGTTGCGTGCGCAGCTGGCCGGCGTGCGGCTCGTCGCGGGCAGCAGCAGCTATCCCTCGCCCGTCAAGACCCGGGTCCGGGCGGGTTCCCATCCGGTGGTCCGCTTCGACCAGGGCTGTGAAAAGACGCCGGTCCCGGAGGTCAGCCCCGCCATGCTCCGCGCCGTGGAAAAAGCCGGCGTGGTGATCGTGGCGGACTACGGCAGGGGACTGGCAGCCAACCCGCAGCTGCGCGACGTGCTGGCCCGGCTCGCGGACAGGGTGCCGGTCATCTGGGACCCGCATCCCTCAGGGCCCGAACCTGTGCCAGGCGTAACCGTGGTGACCCCGAACATTGCCGAGGCCACCAAAGCGGTAGAGTCCGGTCCGGGGAAGGGCTCCGCCCAGGCGGATTCCGCAGACCCAGCCGCAGCCGTGGCAGGGGTCCTGCTGGAACGCTGGCGCAGCCAGGCGGTGCTGGTGACCAAAGGCGAGGAAGGGGCCGTGCTGCTGCAGCGGGGCGGTACCGCCGCCCGTTCCGTTCCCGCGCCGAGGGTGGAGGCCGGCGATCCCTGCGGGGCAGGCGACCGGCTGGCAGCCAGCCTGGCGGTGCACCTCCTGGCCGGCCGCGACCTGCCGGATGCGGCGGCCCTGGCGGTCCATGACGCCGCCGATTTCCTGGCCGCCGGAGGAGTGTCGGCCCTGCCCGATGCCGGTGGGGAAGATGCCGCCCCCGGACATCGCGGGCCGGCTCAGGCGCCCGGCCGGCGTACCACCGAACCACTGCTCCTGGCCCGTTCGGTCCGTGAAAACGGCGGAAAAGTGGTTGCCACCGGCGGCTGCTTCGACCTGATCCACGCCGGCCACGTCCGGTCACTCACCGCAGCCCGGGAGCTGGGGGACTGCCTGATCGTGTGCCTCAACTCCGACGACTCGGTGCGCCGGCTCAAGGGGCCGGAGCGTCCCATCATCGGCCAGCATGACCGCGCCGAGCTGCTCCTGGCGATGGAATGCGTAGACGCCGTGATGGTCTTCGACGAGGACACACCGGAAGCCGTCCTGGACCGACTGCGTCCGGACATCTGGGTCAAGGGCGGCGACTACAAGGGCGCCCGCCTGCCCGAGACGGACCTGGTGGAAAGCTGGGGCGGCCGCTGCCTCACCGTCCCCTTCCACCCGGCCCGCTCCACCACCGGCCTGGCGGACGCACTCGCCAAGGTCAGCTGAACCGCCCTGCCCATCGACTTGTTTTCCCCATTGAAAGGAACACCATGACAGCAGAACCAACTGCAACCGCACCCACCAACCCCGGCCGCGTCCTGGTCACCGGAGGTGCCTCCGGACTGGGGGCCGCCGTCGTCGACGCCGTCCTCCGCTCAGGTGGCACCCCGGTGGTCCTGGACCGCGACATCAGCAGCGTCTCCGGGGTGAAGGCGTTCGAAGTGGACGTCGCCGACCGCGCTGCCGTGGAGAAGGCTGTCCTGGAAGCCGCCGAAACCCTGGGCGGCCTGGACGCCGTGGTCACCGCCGCCGGAATCGACCGCTGCGGCAAGCTCGCCGACGTCGAAGCCAACGAGTGGGAAAAGGTCATCGGCGTCAACCTGATGGGCACCGTTTCCGTGGTCCGCGCCGCCCTGCCCTACCTCAAGGAAACCCACGGCCGCGTAGTGACCGTGGCATCCACCCTGGGCAAGCGCGCCGTGGCTGATGCCACCGCGTACTGCGCCTCGAAGTTCGGCGTGGTGGGGTTCAGCCACGCACTGGCAGCGGAAACCGGCGGCGAAATCGGCGTCACCACCATGATCCCCGGCGGCATGAAGACCCGGTTCTTCGACGACCGCACCGAGCAGTACAAGCCGCAGGACGACTCCCGGCTCAACGACCCCGCCAACACCGCGCAGGCCATCCTGTTCGCACTCAACCAGCCCACCGGCTGCGAGGTGCGCGAGATGCTGATCTGCCACGAGGAAGAGGGCTCCTGGCCCTAAGCCGCCGCCGGCCACAACTACGCTGCCATCCGCAGTTTGCACAAGCGACATATCCAGCACCGACACGTCCAGCACGGAAAGGCGGGAGGAACACCATGCCCACCACAGCCACCGAAACATCCGCAGGCCATGAGACAGTCCAGGGCTCCGGCATCACCATCCAGGACCCGCGAACCGGTGAAGTGCTCTGGACGGTGCCCGAAGCGGCGCCCGAGGCCATCAACCACGCCGTGGGTTTGGCCCGCAGCGGTGCAGCAGCGTGGGCCGCAACCGCACCGGCCGAACGGGGCGCCGCGCTGCGGGCAGCCGCCAAAGCCCTTGATGCAGGCGCGCGGGAGCTCGCGGGGCTGAACGCCAGCGAAACCGGCCGGCCGGAGGATGAGGCCCTGGCCGGCATCGCCGCCGGGGTTTCCACCCTGGAGCAGTACGCGGAACTTGGCCCGGTCCACCGTGGCCACAGCCTCCGCGGCAACCGGCTGGCCACCGACTACACGCTGGCCGAACCGCGCGGCGTGGCCGTCCTGCTGACCCCCTGGAACGATCCGGTTGCCGTTGCCTGCGGGCTGATCGGCGCCGCGCTGGCCACGGGCAACACGGTCATCCACAAACCCAGCGAGCGGTGCCCGCGGCTTGGGGAGGCGCTGGGCGAAGTGCTGGCGCCGGCCTTCCCTGCCGGGGTATTCCAGACCCTCTCCGGTGGCGCAGGGGTGGGAACGGCGCTGTCGCAGGCCGCCGTGGACGTCATAGCCCACGTGGGATCCAGCGCCTCAGGCGCCCGCATTGCCCAGGCCGGAGCCCTTACCGGCGCCCACGTCATCAGGGAAAACGGTGGCAACGACCCCCTGCTGGTGGACCGCGACGTGGATCCCGGGTGGGCTGCCCAGCAGGCAGCCATCGGAGCCTTCAGCAACAGCGGCCAGATCTGCACCTCCGTGGAACGGATCTACGTCCATAGGGACATTGCCGCCGAGTTCTGCAAAGCCCTGGAGGCCGAGGCAGCGCTCCGGAACAGCAGCGGCAGCGTGGCGCCGCTGGTGGACCTGCGGATGCGCGACGCCGTCCACGCCCACGTCGCCGAGGCCCTGGCCCAGGGCGCCCGCGCGGTGGAGGGCGGTGCCCTCCCGGCCGGCCCGGGTTCCTTCTACCCGGCCACCGTCCTGCTCGGCTGTACCGAAAGCATGCAGGTGATGGCGGAGGAAACGTTCGGCCCCGTGGCTCCCGTGCAGGTGGTGGACACGTTCGACGACGGCCTGCGCCTGGCGTGCAGCGGCAGGTATGGATTGGCGGCCACCGTCCTAAGCAGCAACATCGCGCACATCCAGCAGGCGGTGGCTGCGCTGCCCGTGGGAACGGTGAAGGTCAACGAGGTGTTCGGCGGCGCCCCCGGCGGAGCAGCCCAGCCGCGCGGCGAGAGCGGGGCCGGGTTCGGCTACGGGCCAGAGCTCCTGGACGAGTTCAGCCAGGTCAAGGTGGTGCACATCGCGGCCCCGCCGGCGGCCGGTTCCGGCGACGGCCCGGATACCATCATCAACACTGACGACCGGGACCTGCCGTGAACGCGTCCCCGGAATCCATCGACCTGTCCACCCAGCGGGCACTGTCCGACTGGCTCCCCGGCCGGCTCGCCGCGGAACATCCCTCCATCCTGGTCATCGGCGACGTGATGCTCGACGGCTGGTGGAGCGGCAGCATCGAACGGCTCTGCCGGGAAGCGCCCGCCCCCGTGGTGGACATCCAGTCCCGCGAATCGGTCCCGGGCGGCGCGGCCAACACCGCCATGAACCTGGCCGCCCTGGGAGCAAAGGTCTCGGTAGCCGGAATCATCGGCTCTGACGACGCCGGCGAAGACCTCCGTGCGCAGCTTGCCGCCGCCGGCATCGACGTCCGGCACCTGCACACCCACCCGGACATGGTCACCACCACCAAGATCCGGATCAGCAGCGGCGGCCAGGTGATGCTGCGCCTCGACGACTCGGCCGGCGCTGTCCCGGCCGACGCCCTGGCCGCGCTCGCCGCCTCGGTGCGTGCCGCCGTCGAACGCCAGGACGCCGTGCTGGTGTGCGACTACGGGACCGGCGTGGTGGCGGACCCTGTCCGCACGGAACTGGCGCGCGTCCTGGGACCTGACACCGCCGGCGAAAACCGTCCGCTTGTGGTGGTCGACGCCCATGATCCGCGCCCCTGGGCTGCCCTGCAGCCCCACCTGGTGACCCCGAACGCGCAGGAAACCGCCCGGCTCCTGGACCGGAAACTGCCGGAAGGGCAGGCGCGGGTGGAGGCGGTGTCCGCGGAGTCCGCGGCCCTGCTTCAGGCAACCGGCGCCCGGGCCGTGGTGGTCACCCTGGACCGGGACGGAACCGTGCTGTTGATGCCCGACGGCGTGCGGCACCGGACGTGGGCCCGGCCCGCCGCGGAGAAGCAGGCATCCGGGGCAGGGGACACCTTCGTGGCGGCCCTGACGCTTGCCTGTGCCGCCGGGCTGCCGCTGACCGCCAGCCTGGACCTGGCCCAGTCGGCCGCCGACGTGGTGGTCCACCAGCCCGGCACGTCTGTGTGCAGCACCGCCCAGCTCAGCCGGTACCTGGAGGCCTTCGCCGATACCGCCCTGAGTGCGGACGAACTGGAACGGCAGATGGAAATACACCGCGCCCAGGGCCAGTGGATCGTGCTGACCAACGGCTGCTTCGATGTGCTGCACAGCGGCCACACCAGGTACCTCAACCAGGCGAAACAGCTGGGCGACATCCTGGTGGTGGCACTGAACAGTGATGATTCGGTGCGCCGGCTCAAGGGCCCCGGCAGGCCCATCAACACCATGGCGGACCGTGCAGCCGTGGTGGCGGCCCTGAGCTGCGTGGACTATGTGACAGTGTTCGATACCCCCACGGCCACCCCGCTGATCCGCCGGCTCCGGCCCGAAGTCTATGCCAAGGGCGGGGACTACACGCCGGAAATGCTGGAGGAGACCCCGGCGGTGGAAGAGTACGGCGGCCGGATCGCCATTCTTGATTACGTGGCTGAACGGTCCACCACCGCCGTGGTGAAACGGATCCGCGACGGTGAAGGCGCAGTGCCTACCAACTAAGGTTGAAGCATGACTGAAGCGTGGCACGGGTAATGGCAAAACGCGGAAGGTCAGGGGGCCGGAACAGCATCCGTGCGGTTGCAGGCGTGGTGGAGGTGCCTGCGGGCTCCCGCCAGAGTGGTCCGGTGGAGGGTGTCTACTACATCGATACCGGTGACTGCGAGCTGGTGGCGGACCAGGACAACTCCACGGGCTGGCTCCTGAAGATCAACGGGGTCATGAGCTCGCACATCGACCTCGCCGATCCCCTGTTTTTGGACTTCGAGTACATGCGGTGGATGGCGGCGCTCATTGAATCCCGCTGGCCGCCGTCGGACGCATCGTCGGCAAAGCTGCGTGGGCTGCACCTGGGCGGCGGCGCCTGCTCCATGGCCCGCTACTTCGCCGCAGCCTACCCGGACGCCCGCCAGGTGGTGGTGGAACTGGACGGCAAGCTCGCGGAGCATGTCCGCAACTGGTTCGACCTTCCCAAGGCGCCTTTGCTCCGGATCCGGGTAGGGGAGGCCCGCGCCGTGACGGAGACCCTGACGGCCGGCACCCGGGACTTCATCATCCGCGACGTCTTCGCCGGCGCCCACACCCCGCGCCCGCTGACCACCGCCGAATTCAATGCGCACGTCAAACGGGTCCTGGCCCCGGGCGGCCTGTACGTGGCCAACTCCGGCGATGCCCCCGACCTCCGGAATGCGCGGGAGGACGCGGCCACCATTGCGGCAGCCTTCCGGCACACGGTGATCATTGCCGACCCCGCCATGCTGAAGGGCCGGCGCTACGGAAACATGGTGATGGCCGGCAGCGACTCGCCCATCGTGGACGACCCACAGCTGCGGCGCAGGCTCCTGGGCGGAGCCGTCCCGGCCCACCTCTGGGACGACGCCCAGGTCCGGGCGTTCGCCGCCGGAGCGGCAGTCCGCCACGACCCGCCGGCGCCCCCGGAAGCCTAAGCCCGGCCCAGGAGCGCTTCGCGGTAATCCGCCATCCGTTCCCGGAGGGCCTGCACCACCGCGGCAACCGCGGGCCGGCGCAGCGAATCCGGGCGCAGGACCAGCCAGTAGGGGAGCAGTTCGCCGATCTCGTCGGGCAGCAGCCGGACCAGGTCATCGTGCAGGTCCGCCATGAAGCACGGCAGGAACCCGACCCCCGCCCCGGCCCGGGTTGCCTCCACGTGCACGAACACGTTGGTGGAGGTGAGGCCGTCGCGCATGGCCGGAACCAGCCGCCGCGGCGCGTCAAGGTCATCCACCTGCAGCATTGAATCCACGAAATACACCAGCGGGTGCCCGTTGAGTTCAGCCACGGTGGCCGGTGTCCCGTGCTCCGCCAGGTAGGCGCGGGACGCGTACATTCCCAGCCGGTATTCACCCAGCCGGATGGCCTCCGCCCGGTGCACCTGCGGCTCGCCCACCACCACCTCGATGTCCAGGCCGGACCGCTGCTGCAGGGCACGGCGCGTCATGGTCACCACTTCCACGCTGAGGCCCGGATGGTCCCGGCGCAGGCGCGCCACCGCTGGGGCTGCAATGTAGGCGCTGAAGCCATCGGTGGCGGTCATGCGTACGACGCCGGTAATCGGGTCGGGTGCCTGGCCTGCCGGTCCCAGCGTGCCCAGCACCGCTTCCACCTGTTCCGCTGCCCGCACGGCCCGTTCGCCGAGCTCCGTCAGTTCCCAGCCGCCTGCTGCCCGGGACAATACCCGGCCGCCGAGCGCTTTCTCAAGGGCGGCGATCCTGCGGGACACCGTGGTGTGGTTCAAGCCCAGGGCCTGGGCCGCCGTCGTGAACCTGGCCGAGCGGGACACTGCCAGGAGGACCAGCAGGTCATCGGGGTTCGCATTCATATCTGCAATTGTGCACACGTTTCGTGCCGCTTTGGGCATTGAAGTGCCTGGTTTGTGCAGCAATACTCATCTGAGTCACTTGTGCTGGAGATCACAGCGCGTGTCAATGTGGACACTAGGAGAAACCATGAGCGTAGAGCAGCGCCCCGCCAACGAGGCCGGGCATGCACCCAAAGGATCAGGACTGAAGAAGATCGTCGCGGCCTCCATGGTGGGGACGGTGGTGGAGTGGTACGAGTTCTTCCTCTACGCCACCGCCGCCACCCTGGTCTTCGGCAAGTACTTCTTCCCCGCCACCGGAAACGAGCTCGACGGGATCATCCAGGCCTTCCTCACCTACGCCGTGGGCTTCATTGCACGCCCGCTGGGCGGCATCGTGTTCGGCCAGATCGGTGACAAGCTGGGCCGCAAGCCCACGCTGCAGCTCACCATCGTGATCATCGGCGTCTCCACGTTCCTGATGGGCTGCCTCCCCGGCTTCGCCGACATCGGGTACCTGGCCCCCGCACTGCTGGTGGCCCTGCGGTTCATCCAGGGCTTCGCGCTGGGCGGCGAATGGGGCGGAGCAGTCCTCCTCGTGGCAGAACACAGCCCCAACAAGACCCGCGCCTTCTGGTCCAGCTGGCCCCAGGCCGCCGTCCCGGTGGGCAACCTGCTGGCCACCCTGGTGCTGTACATCATGTCCACCACCCTCAGCAGCGAGGCGTTCCTTGGCTGGGGCTGGCGCGTGGCCTTCTGGCTCTCGGCCGTGATCGTCTTCGTGGGCTACTACATCCGTACCCACGTCAGTGAATCCCCCATCTTCCTCGAAGCCAAGGAACTGGTGGAAAAGGAACAGGCCGTCAGCTACGGCGTGTTCGAGGTGGTCCGCAAGTACCCCAAGGGCATCTTCCAGGCCATGGGCCTCCGGTTCGCGGAGAACATCATGTACTACCTGGTGGTCAGCTTCGCGATTGTCTACCTCAAGAGCGTGCACAAGTACGACACGTCATCACTGCTGCTGGCACTGCTGATCGCGCACGTCATCCACTTCGCCATCATCCCGCAGTACGGCCGCCTGGCGGACCGGATCGGCCGCAAGCCGGTCTACCTCGCCGGAGCCATCCTGGGTGCCACCTGGCCGTTCTTCGCCTTCCCCATGTTCGACACCCGGAACGCCGTTGTGATTGTCCTGGCGGTGACCATCGGACTGTGCCTGCACGGCCTTATGTACGCCGGCCAGCCGGCCATCATGGCCGAGATGTTCCCCACCCGCATGCGGTACTCCGGAGCCTCCCTGGGTTCCCAGGTCACGTCCATCTTCGCCGGCTCCCTGGCGCCGCTGCTGGCCACCCAGTGGCTCAAGGACACCGGCTCATGGGTGCCCACCGCCATCTACCTGGTGGTGGCCTGCGCCATCACAACCGTGGCCGTCCTGAGCCTGAAGGAAACCAAGGGCATTGCCCTGGAAGACGTGGACAAGGAAGACGCCGCCCGCGAGGGACTGCTCAGCCCCACGCACGCCTGACCTGGCCACGATTGGACCGATGGAACCCGCTGGACCGCGTAGGCGCACAAAAGGAGAACTGCAATGGAGGACACGTTGAATGGACGCAAGGCGCTGGTCACCGGCGGTGCCAGCGGAATCGGGGCGGCGTGCGTGCGCGCACTTGCCGCGCGGGGAGCGAAAGTGGTGGTGGCCGACGTCGACGCCGCCGCGGCGGCGACGCTCGCCGATGAGGTGGGCGGCACCGCGTGGGGCGTGGACCTGCTGGACGTTGACGCCCTGGCCACCCTCAGCCTGGACTGCGACATCCTGGTGAACAATGCCGGTATCCAGCGCATCAGCCCCATCGAGGACTTTGAGCCGGCAGATTTCCGCCGGCTCATCACCCTCATGCTGGAGGCGCCCTTCCTGCTGATCCGGGCGGCGCTGCCACACATGTACGCGAACAACTTCGGCCGCATCATCAACCTCTCGTCGGTGCACGGGATCCGGGCCTCCCCGTTCAAGAGCGCCTACGTTTCCGCCAAGCATGGCCTGGAAGGGCTGAGCAAGGTGACGGCGCTGGAAGGCGGGGCTCACGGGGTCACGTCCAACTGCATCAACCCCGGCTACGTGCGCACGCCCCTGGTGGAGTCGCAGATCGCCGACCAGGCCAAGGTTCACGGCATCCCCGAATCCGAGGTCCTGGCCAAGGTGATGCTCACCGAGGCGGCCATCAAGCGCCTGGTGGAGCCGGAAGAAGTGGCGTCCCTGGTGGCCTGGCTGGCTTCCGCGGACGCCGGAATGGTCACCGGCGCCAGCTACACCATGGATGGGGGCTGGTCCGCGCGGTAGCACCCGTCCGGCCCCGCGCCTCCTATTCCAGGGGTTTGACCAGCCGGTGGTCGAAGAAGAAGACGCCGTAGGTCGTCTTCACCCCCACCGAACGCCGGTCCCGCCACACGACGACCCCTTCGCGCCTGCCGCTGAAGGGGTCGTCGCCTATGACGGTGTCACCCACCCGGTAAGGGGACCGCGGACTGAAGGCCTCCAGCATCAGTCCCAGGACCTGTCCCAGCGCTTCACCCACGCTGACGGGCTGGCCCAGGCGGGAAAAATCCTGTGCGTAGTCGTCCCTGGCCATGTGACCAACTCCTCCAGGCGGCAGCCTGCCGCCCGCTAACGGTGCTGGTTGGCCGAACGCTCCCAGCGGAGGATGGTCCTCCCATTCCGGCCGCCACCGTACGCCCACGCTAGGCGCTAATCACATCAGCAACATCAGTAACAGGTACTCAAGTTCTGAGGGGGCATTACCTGCCCAGGCCGGCTCCGTTGATGATGTCCTCGGCGTTGTCGAATGCCCACGCAACCAAAGGCACCAGGAGAGCGCTCAATTCGTAGCCCCGCTCCGTGAGGCTGTAATCCACGCGGGGCGGAATGACCGGCTGGGCGTTCCTGCTGACCAGGCCATCACGCTCCAGGGTCTTCAATGTCTGGGCCAGCATCTTCTCGCTGATTCCCTCGGCCCGTCGCCGCAAATCACTCCAGCGCTGCTCACCCTCGGACAGGGAAAGCAGGATCAGGACTCCCCATTTGCTGGTGATGTGGTCCAGCAGGGTCCGGCTGGGGCACCCGGCGGGGAATACGCCGTCGGCAAAGGCCTGCGGGAGGGGCGACGCGTGAGGTGCTGTTTCCATGCCTTCAGCTTACCCAAAGCCTGGTACCTAACTTTTGGGTTAGTACCTTACTTCAAAGTGCGTACTCTCTGTTGGGAAGTTCTGCCGACTGGCCATGGTTGTGCCCTCTGACAGAGAAAAACTCCCGAAAGGAACCACCGTGAGCATTGTTGTTACAGGCGCCACCGGACAGTTGGGCCGCCACGTTCTTGAAGCCCTCCTGGAGAGGGGCGTACCCGCCGCGGATATCGTGGCCGCCGGCCGGTCGGTGGAGAAGCTCGCAGACTTTTCCGCGCGCGGGGTACGCGTGCAGCACATGGACTATGCCGACCCTGGTTCCGTGGCCGAAGCACTCAAGGGCGCCCGGCGGGTGCTGCTGATTTCCGGCAGCGAAGTGGGCCGGCGGGTGGAACAGCACCGCACCGTGATCAACGCCGCAAAGGCCGAAGGCGTGGAGCTGCTGGCCTACACCAGCATCGCCAATGCGGACACCACGGGCATGCTGCTGGCGGATGAGCACAAGGCCACGGAGGCGCTGCTGCGCGAATCCGGCGTCCCCTTCGTCCTGCTGCGCAACGGCTGGTACCTGGAGAACTACACGGAACAGCTGCCGGGCACCCTGGCCCAGGGAGCGCTCGCGGGCAGTGCCGGAGAGGGCAAGGTCAGCGGGGCCGCACGGGCCGACTACGCCCACGCCGCAGCAGCGGTCCTGGTGGCCGATGGCCAGGCCGGCAAGGTCTACGAGCTGGGCGGCGACGAGGCCTTCAGCATGGCGGACCTGGCGTCCGAGATCACTGCAGCCACCGGAAAACCCGTCCGCTACAACAACCTGCCCACCGAGGATTACGTTGGCCTGCTCACCGGTGTGGGTGTTCCCGAGGCTTTTGCCGGGATCCTGGCTGATTCGGACCTGGGCATTGCGCGCGGCGATCTCCTGGTCAGCACCGGCGACCTGCGCAGGCTGATCGGGCGCCCGACGACGTCCCTCGGCCAGGCGGTACGGGCCGCCGCTGCTGCGGGCTAGGGAGCGCAGGCCTGACGGGGCAGTGGGCTGACAGGGCAGTGGCCTGACCGGGCAGTGGCCTGACAGGCGCCGGTCTTACAGAGCAGAACATGGAAGTGCCCGGTCCGTTCGGGGACCGGGCACTTCTTGCTTCAGTACTGCTGCCAGGGCAGGTGCAGTCCTAGGTTTTGGATCCGGTTAGGGCCAGCGTTCCGCCGAGGCCGATCATCATTGCCCCGCCGACCGCCTCCACCGCGGGGACGCGCCGCGGTGAGCGGACGAACCACAGCCGCGCCCACCCCGCCGCGATCGCCCACACGCTGTCCGAGACCAGCGCGATCAGCAGGAAGACAGCACCCAGCAGTGCAAGCTGGAACGGAATGTTGCCGGCAGGGTAGTCCACGAACTGCGCCAGGATCGCCACGAAGAACACCACCGACTTCGGGTTCGTGGCGCCCACCACCGCCCCCTGGCGCACCAACGTCCACGGAGTGGAGGCCGGAGGCGGCGCAAGCCGCCGGGAACCGTGCCCCCGGCGGACAATGGTCCGGATCCCCAGGAAAACCAGGTAAGCGGCACCTGCCAGCTTCACGATGCTGAAAAGAAGCACGGACTCGGCCACCACCACACCCACGCCAAGGGCCACGGCGATGACCTGGACCAACTGGCCCGTGGCATTTCCCAGGACGGTGAGGACGCCGCCGCGCCACCCCAGCGCGAGGGAACGTCCAATGACGAACAGCACGCTGGGGCCCGGGACGGCGATCAGGATTACGGACGCCAGGGCGAATGCCACCAGGTTGGACATTGGAACCATGGCTGATTGTAGCTCCGGTACGGGCGTCCGCAGCCGGCTGATTCCGGCTTAGCTGCCCGTGCCTGCCCCGACCACCGGCAGCGCCGAGGTCTCGTCCTGAAGGTGGGCCCGGCGTCGGCCGTCACCCTTGATCCACAGGCGGTAGGCCATCACCAGCAGTCCCAGCCATGCCGCGCCCACGTACAGGGCGATCCGGGTGTCCTCGAACGCGCCCAGGATGGCGATCACCAGCACCATGAAAGCGATGGTCAGGACGGAGGCGGCGGGCCACCACGGCGACGGGAATTCCGACGCCGGCAGGCCCCCGCGGGCGATTTCCCGCTTCATTGCAACATGGGACGCGAGGATCATCACCCAGACCCAAACGGTGGCGAAGGTGGCAATCGAGGCAATCACCAGGAACACGTCCTCAGGAATAACGGCATTGAGGACCACTCCCACCAGGAGGATTCCCGCCATCATGACCACGGTCATCCACGGGACGCCGTGCCGGGAGACCTTGCCGAAGGCGGCCGGTGCGTGGCCCTGGCTGGAAAGCCCGAAGAGGATGCGTCCGGCGCCGAAGATATCGCTGTTGATGGCTGAAAGCGCGGCCGTGATCACCACGGCGTTCAGGATGTGCGGTGCTGCCGGGATGCCCAGGCCGCTGAAGATCTGCACGAACGGGCTGCCACTGGTGCCCACCTGGTCCCACGGGAAGAGGCTCATCAGGACTCCGAGCGTGAGGACGTAGAACAGCAGCACGCGCACGGGCACAGTGTTCACGGCCTTTGGGATGACCTTTTTGGGGTCAGCCGCCTCGCCGGCCGTGATGCCCAGGGTCTCGATGCCGCCGAACGCGAACATCACCACGGCGAACGATGCCAGGAGGCCTTCGAAGCCGTTGGGGAACAATCCGCCATGGTCAACGAGGTTGCCCAGTCCCGGAGCCACGGCAGTGCCGTCGCCCTGGAAGCCGAACACGATCAGTGCAGCACCGCCCGCGATCATGGCGATGATGGCCGCCACCTTGATCAGCGAGAACCAGAACTCAAGTTCGCCGAAGACCTTAACGCTGAGCAGGTTCAGCGCGGCGAGGAAGCAGATGACGGCCAGGATCCAGATCCAGCGGTCCACCTGCGGGAACCAGAAGCCCATATAGATGCTGAAGGCCGTGACGTCGGCGATCGCCACGATGGCCATCTCGAAAACGTACGTCCAGCCGGTCACGAAGCCGGCGAGGGGGCCGAGGTACCGGCTCGCGTACTGGCTGAAGGAACCCGATACCGGGTGCCGCACGGCCATTTCGCCCAAGGCGCGCATCACCATGAACACGGCTGCGCCGCCGATGATGTAGGCCAGCAGAACTGCCGGCCCGGCTTTCTGGATGGCGGAGGCTGAGCCATAGAAGAGGCCGGTGCCGATCGCCGAGCCCAGCGCCATGAAGCGGATGTGCCGGACGTTCAGCCCGCGGTTGAGGACATGCCCCACGCCGGCAGTTGGCTTGTGCGTTTCCGCCGCGGTTTCGGTCCGGGTTGGGGTTGGAGCTGGTTGCATGCAAATACCTTCTCGTCATTGGGAGGGGAGCCGCTAACCAGCAGACCATTTTCGCAGGCACCGTGATGAGGCTCACGGCGGGTTGCTGTCTTTCATTTCAGACTGTTCGCGGCGCTCTTTCGCTGCGGATATCATTTGGCGCTGCGCATCTTCCTTTTCGCGCCGGATATTCAGGGCGCGAAAAGGGATATGCGTGTCGATAAGGCGTACGACGGAGCGAATGTCCGGTATTTCAGACACGGTGACTCCGAACGGGGTTCAAACGACATCTCAAGGGGCGCAAGCTTAAGTACGGGATACCGGACAGAGCTAGCCAGAAAGACCCTTCCAGCCGATGAGCACTGCACTAAGCACCGAAACAGGAGGCGCCGGGAACCAGGCGCCCCGGGCATCCGTCAAGGCAACGTCAAAAGTTCCTGCCGCAGAAAACACCCTGCGCATCCTCAAGCTGTTGGCTTCGCGGCGTGGCCCCATGGCGGCGTCGCAGATCGCGTCCAGCCTGGACCTGCCCCGCTCCAGCGTCTACCACCTGCTGGGGGTGATGGAGGCCAATGGCTTCGTCCTCCATTTGCACGAGGAACAGCGCTACGGGCTGGGCATCAGCGCTTTCGAGCTCAGCTCCGCGTACTCGCGCCAGGAGCCGCTGTCCCGGTTGGGCCGCCCACTGCTTGCCTCGCTGGTGGACGCGATTGGCGAGAGCGCCCACCTCGCCGTCCTGCACGGCCGCGACGTCCTGTACATCGTGGAGGAGCGGGCCAAGAACCGCCCGTCCCTGGTCACCGACGTCGGTGTCAGGCTGCCCAGCCACCTCACTGCCAGCGGCCGGGCCATCCTTGCCGCCCTGCCCAAATCCCAGGTGCGCGCCCTGTACCCCAACGCTGCTGCCTTCACTGCGCGGCACGAGGTGGAGGGGGCCATCATGAAGTACTCCGCCCTGTCCTCGCACCTGGACCAGGTCCGCCAGCGGGGCTACGCCACCGAACACGGCGAGGTGACCCCTGGCTTCGGCTCCATTGCCGCCGCGGTCACCGACCATTTGGGGTGGCCTACCGCGGCCGTCGCGGTCACCTTCCTGGAGGGCAAACTGCCTGCTGACGAGTGGCCGGTACTGGCGGCCCGGGTGCAGAAAGTAGCCGACGAACTCTCGGTCCGCATCCACGGCCGCCCGGTCAAATGAGCGCAGCCAAACAACTGACGGCGCTGGTCTGAAATACCGGACAGCACCCCGCTAAAACCGCTGTGAAGCCCGTCCTCAAAGGGCTTTAGTTGATACAGAACTTCTTCGAAACCTCAGACACCAAGAAAAGGAGCCCATCATGGCACCCGCCGATTTCACCACCGGGGCCCGCCCGGTCAAGGCAGCCCGCGGCACCGAGCTCACCGCCAAGTCCTGGCAGACCGAAGCGCCGCTGCGCATGCTGATGAACAACCTGGATCCCGAGGTCGCCGAGCGCCCGGACGACCTGGTGGTCTACGGCGGCACTGGCCGCGCCGTCCGCTCCTGGGCAGCGTTCGATGCCATCACCCGCACCCTGGAGACCATGGAAAAGGACGAGACCCTGCTGGTCCAGTCCGGAAAGCCGGTGGGCGTCTTCCGTACCAACGAGTGGGCCCCGCGCGTGCTGCTGGCCAACTCCAACCTCGTCGGCGACTGGGCAACCTGGCCCGAATTCCGCCGGCTCGAGGCCGAGGGCCTCATGATGTACGGCCAGATGACGGCCGGTTCATGGATCTACATCGGCACCCAGGGGATCCTGCAGGGCACCTTTGAAACCTTCGCCGCGATCGCCCGCAAGCTCACCGGGGACGAGAACGGCACGCTCGCCGGCACGCTGACCCTGACCGGCGGCTGCGGCGGCATGGGCGGCGCCCAGCCCCTCGCCGTCACCCTGAACGAGGGCGCCTGCCTGATTGTCGACGTCGATGAGACCCGCCTGCGCAGGCGGGCCGGCAAACGCTACCTGGACGAGGTGGAAACCGACCTCGACGCCGCCATCGCCAAGGTCCTCAAGGCCAAGGAAGAGCGCCGCGGCTGGTCCGTGGGCTACGTGGGCAACGCGGCCGAGGTCTTCCCGGAGATCCTGCGCCGCCACAACGCCGGCGAGCTCACCGTGGACATCGTCACGGACCAGACCTCCGCGCACGATCCGCTGAGTTACCTGCCCGAGGGCATCACGGTGGAGGAATGGCACCGCGAGGCCGCGGCCGACCCCGAAGGCTTCACCAAGAAGGCCCAGGCCTCGATGGCCAAGCACGTCCAGGCCATGGTGGAATTCCAGGACGCCGGCGCCGAGGTGTTCGACTACGGCAACTCCATCCGCGATGAGGCCCGCAAGGGTGGTTACGCCCGGGCTTTCGAGTTCTCTGGCTTCGTCCCTGCCTACATCCGTCCCCTGTTCTGCGAGGGTCTGGGCCCGTTCCGCTGGGTGGCCCTCTCCGGTGACCCCGAGGACATCCGCGTGACTGACGAGGCCATCAAGGAGCTCTTCCCCGAGAACAAGCACCTGCACCGCTGGATCGACGCCGCCCAGGAACGGGTTGAGTTTGAGGGCCTGCCGGCGCGCATCTGCTGGCTCGGCTACGGCGAACGAGCCAAGGCCGGGCTGCTCTTCAACCAGCTCGTCAAGGACGGCAAGGTCAAAGCTCCCATCGTGATCGGGCGCGACCACCTGGATTCGGGCTCCGTCGCCTCCCCGTACCGCGAGACCGAGGCCATGGCGGACGGCTCCGATGCCATCGCCGACTGGCCAATGCTGAACGCCCTGCTCAACACTGCCTCCGGCGCCACCTGGGTGTCCCTGCACCACGGCGGCGGTGTGGGCATCGGCCGCTCCATCCACGCCGGCCAGGTTTCCGTCGCCGACGGCACCGACCTCGCCGCGCAGAAACTCGAGCGCCTCCTCACCAACGACCCCGGCATGGGCGTCATCCGCCACGCCGACGCCGGCTACGAACGCGCCCTCGACGTCGCCAGGGAACGCGGCGTCCGCATCCCCATGAATGAAGGCAAGTAGAAAATGACTGTTACGACACACGAACCGCTGACCGTCGCCCTCGGGTCCGTCGGCGTCACGCCCGGGGATCTGCTCGCCGTCGCACGCCACGGCGCGAAGGTGACCATCGCGCCGGACGCCCTGGAAACCGTCGCCAAGGTGCGCGCCCACATCGATGACCTCGCCGCCAGCGACGTCCCCGCCTACGGCATCTCCACCGGGTTCGGTGCCCTGGCCAACCGCCACATCCCGAATGAACTGCGCACCCAGCTGCAGAAGTCCCTCATCCGGAGCCACGCTGCGGGCATGGGGCCGGCCGTGGAGCGGGAGGTGGTCCGCGGCATCATGTTCCTGCGCGCCAAGACCCTTGCCTCCGGCCGCACCGGCGTCCGCCCCGTGGTCCTGCAGACCATGGTGGACGTCCTCAACGCCGGCATCACCCCCGTGGTCCGCGAGTTCGGCTCGCTGGGCTGCTCCGGTGACCTGGCGCCACTGTCCCACTGCGCCCTGGTCCTGATGGGCGAAGGGGAAGCGGAAGGGCCCGACGGCGTGACTTACGGCGGGCGGGGAGAGCGGCCTGTCGCTGAGCTGCTGGCAGAACACGGCATCGAGCCCGTCACCCTCGCCGAAAAGGAGGGCCTGGCCCTGGTCAACGGCACCGAGGGCATGCTGGGCATGCTCCTGATGGCCATCGCCGATCTTCGCCAACTGCTGTCGACGGCGGACATCACCGCCGCCCTCAGCGTCGAGGCGCTGCTGGGCACCGACCAGGTATTCCTGCCCGAACTGCACGCCGCGCTGCGGCCCCACCCGGGCCAGGCGGCAAGCGCGGACAACATGCTCCGCGTGCTGTCGGACTCTCCCATCGTGGCGTCGCACCGGGTGGGGGACTCCCGGGTGCAGGACGCCTACTCGCTGCGCTGCGCCCCCCAGGTTGCCGGTGCCGTCCGGGACACCGTTGACCACGCCGAATTGGTGGCCACCCGGGAGCTGGCGGCAGCCATCGACAACCCCGTGGTCCTTCCCGACGGGCGTGTGAGCTCCAACGGCAACTTCCACGGCGCGCCCGTGGCATACGTCCTGGACTACCTGGCCATCGCCGTCGCCGACCTCAGCTCCATCGCTGAACGCCGGACCGACCGCATGCTGGATCCTGCCCGGTCGCATGGCCTGCCCGCCTTCCTCGCCGCTGACCCCGGCGTGGACTCCGGGCTGATGATCGCCCAGTACACCCAGGCCGGCCTGGTTTCGGACAACAAGCGGCTTGCCGTTCCGGCCTCCGTGGACTCGATTCCGAGCTCCGCCATGCAGGAGGACCATGTCTCCATGGGCTGGCATGCGGCACGCAAGCTGCGCAAGGCGGTGGAAAACCTCCGCCGCGTCCTGGCCATCGAACTGGTGACCTCGGCGCGGGCGCTGGATATCCGCTCGCAGCTCTCGGGCGGGGTCCTGACGCCGGGGCCCGCGGGTACCGCTGTCGTGGCCGCGCTCCGCGGGGTGGTCGAGGGGCCGGGGACGGACCGGTTCCTGTCGCCGGAACTGGAAGCGGCTGACCGCCTGGTCGCCTCAGGTGACGTGCTCCGGGCAGCCGAATCCGCCGTCGGGCCGCTCGCCTGATACCGAAGAATCTTCAGCGCCTACTGACCGTCTGTCCGAAAGGTGGAATTTCCGGCGCCACGGCCCACCGTGGCGCCGGGAGTGTAGTAGAACTGAAGATGTAGTGAAAGTCACATCAAAGAAGCTGTGGCAGCAGAACGATACAAAGGGGTAGAAGTTCAAATGAAAGCACGTGGGGCAGTCCTGTCCAGGCGCAATGCCCATTCCGCCGCGGTATCCAACTGGAAGGCCCTCAAGGCCGGGGACCGCGTCGAGATCATCAAGCATGCGCATGTGGTGGCAGCCGGGGAGGTGGAAGAGGTGTCCCAAAGCGGCAACGTCCTTTGGCTGGTTCCGGCCGGTCCGTCAGGCCCCGCGGAGAAGCAGCTTTTCCTGAAGTCCGACGGCGTGGAGGTCCGCCGCGGCTAGCAGTCCCGCAAGCAGCAACAAAAAAATCCCCGCACTGCCGTATGGCGTGCGGGGATTTTTTGTAGGCGTGGTCAGACCGCGAAGGACTCGTACGTTTCGCCGAAAGGTACTGATGCGTCCAGGGCTACCGTGTAGCTTCCCGGGTGCAGCCTGGTGACACGGATGCCGCACTCGGCATCCTTCGCTGCCACCCCAATCAGTTCGGCCACCGCCTCTTCCAGTCCTGCGTGGACCTCGCTGGCGCTGGAGAACTCCAGGCTGATGGACCGCAAAGCAGGTCCTTCGGTGGGCTTGGCGGCGGCGGGGATCCGCTCCAATGTGGCTGTAGTCATGTACTGCACTTTCTGTGTTTCGTGCCAAGATGGCTCAACCATTCTACCGACTGCTCCGGTTAGATGTCAGATGACTGTCCTTTCGGGCGCTGGATGTGCAGTCACAAAGGCTTTTGTTCGCGGGATCCCAGCGAATCAACGACCATGGATCTCGGGGCCCGGGGGCCCTGGAAGCACCCGATCGATACGGCTTGAGGAGAATTCGGTATGAAGATCATGCGCCTGGGCGAAAGCGGCAGCGAGCAGCCTGCGGTCCTGGTTTCCCCGGCGGACGGCATCGACCGGTATTTCAGCCTGTTGCCCCTCACCGCCGACGTGGACGGGGAGTTCCTTGCCGGGGGCGGACTGGACAGGGTGCGGGATGCACTGGAGGCCGGGGAACTGCCGGTTTTGGCGGGCGCCGCTGCGCTTCGGGTTGGTTCCCCCGTGGCCCGGCCCGGTTCGGTGGTGGGCATTGGGATGAACTACGCCGCCCATGCCGCCGAATCGGGTGCCGAACCGCCAACGGTTCCCGTCGTCTTCCTCAAGCCCAGCAACACCGTCACCGGACCCTGCGACCCCGCCCCGCTTCCGCCGCACTCCACCCAATATGACTGGGAAGTGGAACTGGGCATCGTGATCGGCAGCGAAGCCACCTACCTCGGGTCCGTCGAAGAGGCGTCCAAGTGCATTGCCGGCTATGTGACCGCCAACGACTTCTCCGAGCGGGAATACCAGTTGCCGGGAGCGGCGGGGCAATGGACCAAGGGGAAATCCCTTCCCGGGTCCACGCCCCTGGGCCCCTGGCTGGTTCCGGCGGGGGAGATCGACGGCGGCAACCTGCGGCTGCGCAGCTGGGTGAATGGTGAGCCGCGCCAGGATTCGTCGTCGTCGGAGCTCATCTTTGATGCGCCCACACTGGTCCACCACTGCAGCCAGTACATGCGGCTTGAACCGGGTGACGTGATCCTGACCGGGACGCCGCAGGGTGTGGCCCTCAGCGGCCGTTTCCCCTACCTCCAGCCGGGCGACGTGGTGGAGGTAGAGGTGGACGGCCTGGGCCGCCAGCGCCAGGAGTTGTTCCGGGCACGGGCGGCCGTCAGAGCCTAGGGTTACTGGCCCGCTTTTACCGCCAGGACCGGGCAGTCCGCCTCCAGCAGGATGCGCTGGGACGTGCTGCCCATGATCAGCTTGCCCACCGGGGTGCGGCGGCGCAGGCCGATCACGATCAGTTCGGCGTTGTGCTCCTCCGCGGCGTCCAGCACCTCGGCCGCGGCATCATGGCCGCGGACGGGCCGCTTGATCAGGTACTCGATGCCCTGGCCGGCCAGCCGCTTCTCGATGTCCTGGATGTCGCCGTCCTGCGCAAAGCGGTTGTCCACCGGTGCTTCGCCCTTTGAGGAGTTGATCAGCACCAGGGTGCTGTTGCTCTTCCTGGCCTCGGTGATGGCCTGGGTGAGGGCGGCTTCGCCCTCGGGGGTGGGGACGTATCCCACAACGACGGTCATGGAGTCTCCTTTTCTGCTCGATGCGGGTAGTGGGATCTGGCGACGGGGCGGGCCTGCTCAGTCGCTGTAGTCAGCTGCGCCCGAATTGGCGGGAACCAGCGGCCTGCGGTCCGGACGGCTGCGCCGGTACAGCTTGTAGGCAAAGGGCCAGAGCAGGATGAGGCCAATGATGACATAGATCCCGACGGCGATCGGCTCGCTGAAGAGCCCTGCCGGGTCACCCGCGCTCAGCTGCAGGGTCTTGCGGAGCTGCCCTTCGATCCGCGGACCCAGGATCACGCCAAGGATCAGCGGCAGTACGGGAAGCCCGAAGCGCCGCATCATGAAGCCCAGTGCGCCCAGGACCAGCAGGATCACCAGGTCGAACGCCTGCAGGTTCACCGAGTAGGCGCCCAGCGTGGCGAAGAACAGGATGCCGGCATACAGGTAGGGGCGGGGCAGCTGCAGGAGTTTCGCCCACATCGGTGCCAGCGGGAGGTTAATCAGCAGGAGCAGCAGGTTGCCAATGAAGAGGCTGGCGATCAGCGCCCACACAAGGGGCCCTTGGCTTTCGAAAAGCTGCGGGCCCGGCTGGATGCCGTAGCTGGTGAAGGCGGCGAGCATGACGGCGGCGGTGGCGTTGGTGGGCAGGCCCAGTGCCAGCATGGGGGTCAGGGTGCCGGCGGCCGCCGCGTTGTTGGCTGCTTCCGGACCGGCAACGCCCTCGATGGCACCCTTGCCGAACTCTTCGGGGTGTTTGCTGAGGCGCTTTTCCGTGACATAGGAGAGGAAGGTTGGGATCTCGGCGCCGCCTGCCGGCAGTGCGCCGAACGGGAAGCCAAAGGCGGTCCCGCGCAGCCAGGGCTTCCAGGAGCGCTTCCAGTCGGACTTGCCCATCCAGGGCTGGCCCACGGGAATGGCATGCAGGGGGGTACGGCGCAGGTGCGCGGCCACCCAGAGGGCCTCTCCCACGGCGAAGATGGCCACGGCCACCACCACGATGTCCAGGCCGTCCGCCAGGAGCGGCTGGCCGAAGGTGAGGCGGCGCTGGCCGGTCACGGAGTCCATGCCCACAAGACCAATGGCCAGGCCCAGGCCCAGGGAAGCAAAGCCGCGCAAGCGCGACGAACCGAGTACGGCCGTGACCGCCAACAGCGCCAAGACCATGATGGCGAAGTAGCTGGGTGCACCAAGGCTCACTGCGAACTTCACCACGATCGGCGCGCAGACGGCCAGCAGCGCCGTGCCGATGGTGCCGGCGACGAACGAGCCGATGGCCGCCGTCGCAAGCGCCTGGGCCGCCCTGCCCGCCTTGGCCATCTTGTTGCCCTCGATGGCGGTGACCACGGAGGACGATTCGCCGGGAGTGTTGAGGAGGATCGAGGTGGTGGAACCGCCGTACATGCCGCCGTAGTAGATGCCGGCGAACATGATGAAGGCGCTGGTGGGTTCCAGGGCATAGGTGACGGGGAGCAGCAGGGCAACGGTCATGGCCGGGCCCAGGCCGGGGAGGACACCGACGGCGGTGCCCAGGACGACGCCGATGACGGCGTACAGGAAATTCATGGGGGTCAGGGCGGTGGCGAAGCCGTCCATCAGGGAGGACCAGACGTCCATTTAGAGGATTCCTTCCAGGAGGCCGGCCGGCAGCGCGATGCCCAGGCCGAGGTAGAAGCCGTAGAAGGTCAACAGGGACAGGGCCACGGAGATCGCGCCGTCCCGGACGTAGCGGCGGCTGCCGAGGGCCAGGACGCTGCCCCAGAACAGGACGGTTCCGGAGATCACCCAGCCGGCCCAGTCGATCAGCAGGATGTTCAGGATGAAGGCACCGGCCAGCGGCAGGACGGTCTTCCAGTCGGCGGGGTGCGTGAGGTCGACGTCCTCGCCGCCCTCAGCCTCGCCCTTGCCGCCGCGCAGGACGTTGACGGCCAGCAGCACGGCGCAGACCACCAGCATTCCGGCCACGATGAACGGAACGGTTTTGGGACCCACCGGGTCGGACTTCGAATACGGGGTTACCAGGCCGTTGGCATCCAGGAAGACCAGGACGCCGGCCGCCCCGAGCAGGAGTGCAACTCCCAGCTCGGAGCGGCCTTTGAGGCCTGTGGTCAGGGAGGTCACGCCAACCCAAGCTTGGTGAGGACGTCCGCCACCCGCTTGTCCTGCTCGGTGAGGAAGGTCTTGAACTGGTCACCGGTGATGAAGGCATCGGTCCAGCTGTGGGTCTTCAACGCTTCCTTCCAGCCGGCCGTGCCGTGCATCTTTTCCAGGGCTGCGATCAGGGATGCCTTGTCCTTGTCGCTGATTCCCGGAGGGGCCACGACGCCGCGCCAGTTGGTGAACACCAGGTCGATATTGGATTCCTTGAGCGTGGGTGCGTCCACGCCGTCCAGGCGCTTCTCGCCGCTGGTGGCCAGGACCCGGACCTCGCCGGATTCGATCTGCTTCAGGTACTCGCCGGCGCCGGAAGCGGCGAAGCCCAGCTTGTTGCCCAGGATTGCGGGCAGGAGGTCGCCGCCGCCGTCGTAGGCAACGTAGTTGACCTTGGTGGCGTCGATGCCCACGGCCCCGGCCAGCTGCATGGGCAGCAGGTGGTCCGGGCCGCCGGGGGAGGAGCCGCCGCCCACGGCGATGGAACCGGGATCGGCTTTCCAGGCCTTCACCAGGTCATCGATGGTCTTGTACGGGGAGTCCTTGCTGACCATGATGGCGCCGGGCTCTTCGATCAGCCGGGCCAGCGGGGTGGTGTCGGTCAGCTTGGACTCGGACTTGTTGGTGTAGCTGGCGCCGACAACGCCCAGGCCCATGAGCATGGCAAGATCGCCGTTGCCCTTCTCGTTGACCACGCGGGCCAGGCCCACCGTGCCGCCGGCCCCTGCGAGGTTGAAGACCTCGGTGTTGGTGGAGATCTTCTCGTCGTCGAGGACCTTCGCGGCGGCGCGGGCGGTGGTGTCGTAACCGCCGCCGGGGGTGTTGGGGACCATGATCTGCAGGCCGGTGATGGGTCCGGCGGCGGCGCCGGAGCTTTCCGAACCGGTGGAGCTCTTGCTGGTGGCACCGCAACCGGTGGCCATCAGGGCGATGCCGGCGGCAACGGCGGCAATTCGCAATGCGCGGATCTGGCGCATGTGTTCCTCTTCTCTCGAACAAATCTGACCGGCATCGGCTGCCTTGCGGTTCCGATGCCTTGTGGTTCCGATGCTAGGGGCGGCCGTGACGCCGATCACTCTTGTGTACGCAGAGAAAGTTGTGTTCATTGCGTTCACGTTTCCAAACCCCCACAACGGCCCGGCCGCGGGCTTTGGGATATAGTTCCCGGTACCAACCCCGGCCCTGGGCCCGCGCTGCTGCGCGCATAAGGGGCCAGCCAAACCCGCCGGACAACTCCCGGCCCAACCAGCAACTCCAGGAAGACCATTGTGACTCGACGACGAGGAATGTCCCTCGCGGGGCAGTACCTTCTGCTGCAGTTGCTCATTGTCCTGGCCGTCCTGGTGGGCGTGGTGGCCATCTCCCTGGCCCAGTCCGCGGCCGCCTTCGAACGGATCGAAGGCAGGCGTGCCCTGTCGGCCGCGGAAGCCCTGGGCGGCAACCCCGTGGTGCGCGAACTCCTCCCGGACGCCGAACCGCGCGGCGGGGCCGTCCTGCCGTCGGTGGCGGAATCCGTCCGGATCGTCTCGGGCTCCTCCCGGGTCGCGCTCGCGAAACTGGACCGCACCGTGGTGGCGTCCTCGGACCCCAGCCTGCTGGGCGGGCCGCTGGAGCTCGGCGCCAGCCGGGTGATGGAAGGCAGGGCCTGGACCGGAGTGGTGGGCGGCACGCCGGCCCCGCTCCTCTCCGCCCACGTCCCGGTCCTGGACGATACCGGCCGCATGATCGGGATCGCCTCCATCAGCCGCAACTATCCCACCGTGCTCGAGCGGCTGGGCGACGCCGTCCCCAACCTCCTCACGTACCTGGGCGTCGCCAGCGTCCTGGGCATTGCCGGCTCCTTGCTGCTCTCGCGGCGGGTCAAACGGCAGACTCTCGGCATGGAACCCAGCGAAATCACCAGCCTGGTGGAGAACCGCGAAGCCATGCTGCACGGCCTCAAGGAGGGTGTGGTTGCGCTGGACCTGCACGATCGGATCACGGTGGCCAACCACAGCGCCCGCGCCCTGCTCGGACTCCCGCCCGACTGCGTGGGCAAACGCGTGGCGGGCCTCGCCGTCGAACCCGCCCTCAAGGAAGTCCTCACCCGGGACCAGCCCGGGCCGGACCAGCTGGTGCTGGTGGGGGACCGGCTGGTGGTGATGAACCGGGTGCCCATCCAGTCCCGCGGCCGGGTCATCGGCTCGGTCACAACCCTTCGCGACCGCACGGAACTCTCCGAACTGGAGCAGGAACTCGGCACCACCCGCACTGCCACGGACACCCTGCGGGCCCAGGCGCACGAGTTCGCCAACCAGCTGCACGTCATTTCCGGCCTGATCCAGATCGGCGAGTACGACTCCGTGGTCCAGTTCGTCAACGGTGCCACCGTGGACCGGACCCGGCTCAATGACGAAGTGACCGGCCGGATCAAGGATCCCGCGCTCGCTGCCCTGCTGATCGCCAAGTCCAGCCTCGCCACCGAACGGGGCGTGGCCCTGCAGCTGCACCCCGACTCCGTGCTGGACCCCGTTGATGACGAGTTGTCCCGGGACCTCACCACCGTGGTGGGGAACCTGGTGGACAACGCGTTCGACGCCGTCACCGGGCTTCCGCAGGGAGCCGTCACGGTGCGGGTGGAGGGCAAGGCAGGGAAAGACGTCGTGGTGACGGTGCGGGACAATGGTCCCGGCGTTCCCGGCAGCTCCACGGACCACATCTTCCGCCAGGGCTTCACTACCAAGGAACCGGGCCCGGCCGGCAGCCGCGGTTTCGGGCTGGCGCTGTCCCGGGTGGTGTGCCGCCGCAGTGGCGGGAACCTGGCGGTGGCCAACGATAATGGGGCTGTCTTTACCGCCGTGCTGAAACGAGGGAGTACCCAGCCATGATCAAGGTCCTGATCGTCGATGACGACTTCATGGTGGCCAAGGTGCATGCCGGCTTCATCCAGCGCACGCCGGGCTTCGCCGTGGTGGGTGCGGCACACACCGGGGCCCAGGCCGTGGCGGAAACCGAACGGCTCCAGCCGGACCTGGTGCTGCTGGACATCCACCTTCCGGACATCAATGGCCTTGACCTGATGCAGCGCCTGCGAGCGGTGGCACCGGAGCTGGACGTGCTGGTCATCAGTGCCGCACGGGAGGTGGAGACCGTGCGGAAGGCGCTCCGGGGCGGCATTGTCCATTACCTGATCAAGCCTTTTTCGCAGACGGACCTGCAGGAGCGGCTGGAGCACTACCGCAATGCCTACCAAGGCCTTGACGCGTCCAAGGACGTGGCCGAGCAGTCGGACGTCAACCGGGTGTTCGGCCTGGACCGCGCCGAACGTCCGCTCCCCAAGGGCTGCAGCATCGAGACCCTGAAGCTGGTGGAGGCGGCATTGAACGCTGCCGCCGGTGACGTGTCAGCCGCAGAAGTGGCCCAGGAACTGGGCACTTCCCGCGTCAGCGCCCGCCGCTACCTGGAATACCTGCACGACGAAGGCACCCTTGAGGTGCGGCTCAAGTACGGCGTGGGACGGCCGGAGCGCCGGTACGTCCTGAAGGGAGCCTGATTCCGGGCTGCGGCGTCTTTCAGCGCAGCAGCGTGTCCACCAGCCGCGCTGCGGTTTTGGCGGTCCGGCCGTCGATATCGAAGGCCGGGTTCAGCTCCGCAACGTCCAGGTGCAGGAGCTTCCCGCTCCGCGCCACCTGCCGGCACACGGCGGCAATAACAGGCAGCGGCACGCCGTAGGCCGCGGGCGCGCTCACCCCGGGCGCCACGGCCGCGGGCAGCACATCCAGGTCGATGGTCAGGTACAGCACGTCGATGTCCGCCAGGAAGGCGTCCACGAAGTCCCGCACCCTCTCTGCGTCGCAGTCCTCGTCCAGCAGGTACCGAACGCCCAGCGTCCGGGCGGTGTCGAACAGGACCCGGGTGTTGTTCGGCTCCGAGATGCCCACGACGGCGTAGCGGAATTCCCGCCCGGCGTCCGCTTCCGCATGGGCCATCTGCAGGAACGAGGTCCCGGAACTGGGCACCGGCTCGTCGCGGAGGTCGAAGTGGGCGTCAAGGTTCAGGACACCAAGCCGCTGCCCGTTGCGGACCGCCGACGAGGCGCTGACGCCGAGGTAGCTCGCGTAGGCGGTTTCGTGGCCGCCGCCCAGGACAACGGTCTGGTGGCCGGCGTCCAGCAGGGCCGCCACTGCGCGGCCAAGCCGTTCCTGCCCGGCTTCCAGGTCTTCCCCCGGCACCGCCACGTCGCCGAGGTCAGCCACCGTCCGGTCGAGGTGGAAAGCGAGCGGGCCCAGCGCCTTCCGCAAGGCTGCGGGGGCGGCGGACGCTCCGGTGCGCCCCTTGTTCCGGCGCACTCCCTCGTCGCTGGCGAAGCCCAGCAGGGCCACGGGCCTGCCGGTCGCCGTACCCCCCGTACCCGGCGCGCCCATCCCGTCCCCCGCACCCGCCGTGGTGCTGTCCAGCGTGTCAACTGCCTGCCACCATCGGCGGTGGCCGGGAGCGTCGCCGTCGAACCTCCCGGTCCAGGGCTGGGGCGGGACATCGACGGCGGGGAGCTGGAGGGACATGACTCAAGCTCACCGCATGCGGGGCACGAAAACCAGCAACGCCGCCGTCGTGCTGTCCGGGATCCAAGAACCCCCTAACTCCAGGACCCGGCTTCCAGGTACCCGGACTTCTTACTGCGCCGGGGATATGCCGGGCGCAGGGGTTATGGTGAGAGCAGTCCGCCCCATCGAAGCGTGACGTGTCCGCTTCCGGATCCACGCAACCATTCCAGGCTGGAGAGCCTTCCCCATGTTCGAAGCCCCAGACATCCTCTTTGCCGCGGCAGGCATCGCCGTCTTCATCGCCGCGGTCCTGCCCAAGCTGCTGCGCGACATGCCGCTGTCCATGCCCATGGTTTTCCTTGGTGCCGGGATGGGGGCGTTCGCGCTGATTCCATCGCTGCCGGACCCCAACCCGGTGGAGCACGGCGATTTTGTCATGCACCTTGCGGAGGTCTGCGTGATCATTTCGCTGATGGGCGCCGGACTGGCCCTGGACCGGCCGGTGGGACGCAAGCGCTGGTCCACCACGTGGCGGCTCCTGGGCATCGCCATGCCGTTGTGCATCCTGGGGTTGACGCTGCTGGGCATGTGGTTCCTGGGCCTGGGGCTGGGCGCGGCCCTGCTGGTGGCCGCCAGCCTCGCCCCCACGGACCCGGTCCTCGCGTCCGAAGTCCAGGTGGGCGAGCCCGCCGACCAGGATGGCCATACCGACAAGGAGGATGAGGTCCGGTTCGGACTCACCTCGGAAGCCGGGCTGAACGACGGGCTGGCTTTCCCGTTCGTGTACCTGGCCATTGCCATCAGCGTCGCCGGGGCAAGCCCAACTGCCTGGTTTGGCGAATGGTTCGGGCTGGACGTGCTGTGGCGGCTGGCCATCGGGCTGCTGGTGGGCTTCCTTACCGGCAAGCTGCTGGCAAGGGTCTTCTTCTCCGCCCATGCGGAGAGCTTCAGGCTGTCCAACCACTCCGAGGGGTTCGTCGCCCTGGCGGCGACGTTCCTGGCCTATGGGCTGACGCAGATGGTGGCGGGCTACGGATTCATCGCGGTCTTCGTCTGCGCCGTGACCATCCGCGCAGCTGAACGCACCCACGGCTACCACCGGGTGCTGCACTCCTACGTGGAGCAGCTGGAACGGCTCCTGACGGTGGTGATCCTGGTCCTGCTCGGCGGTGCAATCGCCCGTGGGCTGCTTGAAGGGATTGGCTTGGTGGAAGTGCTGGTGGCGCTGGCATTCCTGCTGGTGGTCCGGCCGCTTGCCGGCTGGCTGGGCCTGCTGGGCGGCAAGACCGGGCCGCGGGAACGCGTGGCGCTCTCCTTCTTTGGCATCCGCGGCATCGGGTCGGTGTACTACCTGGCCTTTGCGCTGGGCGAAGGCCACTTCACGGACCAGGCACACTGGCTCTGGTCCTTCATCGGGCTGGTGGTGGCGCTGTCCATCGTGATCCATGGCGCCACCACCTCGCCCCTCATGAACCGGCTGGACCGGCTGCGCGAAAGGAAGGCGCTGGCGGTGTCCGGCGACGAGGGACTCGCGCCGAACACCCCTGTATAGCTGCATGCCTGTGCAGCTATACAGGGGTCTAGCTACATGCCCAGTGCGGCCTCGATGGGCCCGATGGCGAAGAACAGTGCGAACGCCGCGGCCACGGCCCACATCAGCGGGTGGATGTCCTTGACCCGTCCCTGGACGGTGCGGATCAGGACGTACGCGATGAAGCCTGCGCCCAGGCCGTTGGCGATGGAGTAGGTGAACGGCATCAGGGTGAACGTCAGGAACGCCGGGATGGCGATGCCCCAGTCCTGCCAGTCGATCTTGCCCACCTGGGACACCATCATGAAGCCCACCACTACCAGCGCCGGGGCCACTGCCTCGAACGGCACCAGGTTGATCAGCGGGGTGAAGAACATGGCCACAAGGAACAGCAGGCCGGTGACCACCGAGGCGATACCGGTGCGGGCGCCTTCGCCGATGCCGGCGCCGGCCTCGACATAGATCTGGTTGGAGGAGACGGAAGCGCCGCCGCCGATGATGGCGCCGAGTGCGTCCACCTGGAGCACGCGGTCGACGTCGGGAATGTTGCCGTGCTCGTCCACCGTTCCGGCCTCGTTGGCCAGGCCCACCATGGTGCCCATGGCGTCGAAGAAGATGCTGAGCAGGATTACGAAGGCCAGCAGGGTGGCGGCCACGAAGCCGAGGTGTTCGAAGGCGCCGAAGGGATTGGCCTTGCCGATCAGGGACAGGTCAGGGGCGGCCCAGCCGGAGAACGCCGGCGCCACCAGGGACCAGCCCTGGGGGTTGAAGTTCTTGCCGTCGAAGCTGGGTCCGATGTGCAGGGTTGTCTCAAGGATCACGGACAGCACGGTGGAGGTGATGATGCCGATCAGGATGGCGCCCTTGATCTTGCGCACCACAAGGGCGATGGTCAGGATCAGGCCGAAAACGAACACGGCCGTGGGCCAGCCCAGCAGCTTGCCTTCGAAGCCAAGGCCAACGGGCACCGTGGTGCCTGCAACGTCCGGAATGCGCCGCACGAATCCGGCGTTGACCAGCCCGATCAGGGCGATGAACAGGCCGATGCCCACCACGATTGCCGTCTTGAGGCCGTCCGGCACGGCCTTGAAGACGGCGGTCCGGAAGCCGGTGAGGACCAGGATCAGCATGGTGACGCCGGAGAGGACCACCAGGCCCATCATGTCCGGCCAGCTGAGTTCCGGGTTTGTGGCCACGGTGACGGCCACGAAGGCATTCACGCCGAGGCCGGTGGCCAGCGCGAAGGGGTGCCGGCCCCAGGCGCCCATCAGGATGGTCAGGATGCCTGCCACGAACGCGGTCACGGCGGCCACGGCGGTGAAGCCCAGTGTGGTGCCGTTCGAGTCCGGACCGGACAGGATCAGCGGGTTCAGCACCACGATGTAGCTCATGGCGAAGAAGGTGGCGAACCCGCCGCGGATCTCGCGGGAAAGGTTGGAACCGCGCTCGGTGACCCTGAAATACCGGTCCAGGGCAGAGCCTTGCTTAAGCATTAGTCCTCCGGGGAAGTGTGTGGGGATACCTGCATCCTAAGGGGGCGGCAGGGAATGGGCCGGCAAATGCGCCTAGTCTGTAAGGAAGCCAACACAAGGAGCAGCCCAAACATGCGCCACGTCCGCCGCCGACTGCTGGGCTTTGTGCCCGGTTTCTTCGTCCTCTCCTTTGTCCTCGCCGCCGCGATGCTGGGCCTGGCGGGCCCGGCCAGCGCCCACGATGCCGCAGAGTCCACCAGCCCGGCCCAAGGTGCGGCGCTGCCGGCGCCGCCCGGCGAGGTTTCGGTGACCTTCAGCAACAAGCCGCTGGGCATCGGCTCGTCGTTCTCGGTCAAGGACGCCGGCGGTACCGAATGGGCTGACGGGTCCGTGCAGATCGTGGACAACGTGGCCACCCAAAAGCTTCGGCCAGGCGGCCCCGCGGGGAAGTACACCGTGGCATGGCGCGTGGTCAGTTCGGACTCGCACCCCATTGAGGGCACATTCACTTTCACCGCGGCCACAGGCGACCCGTCCGCAACGGCGGGCCCGGCCAGTCCGACGGCGGCGGGTGCAGTTCCGGGAATGGGTACAGCACAGCCCGGGGTTACGGAGGAGCCGTCCGTGCCTGCCATTGCCGGCGAGCCCTTCCAGTGGAGCATCGTGATTTTTGCGGCCGTTGCCGTGGGGCTGCTGGTGGCCCTCGGTGTCCTGGCCCGGCGCCGGCTCACAGGCGACGGGGATGACGGGGACGGCATGGATGCCGGGGAGGACGGCCGGGGGTAGCCCGGCCCAGGGGTGCCGGCCGGCTCCGGCCTGGCGGCGGGTAGGGCTGTCAGCAGGTCAGCACCGCAAAGCTGCCCGTTGCCGGGAAGGCGCCGCCGGAGGGGTGGCCACTGCCCGGATTGACCTTGGCGGAGATGGCCTGGCCCACCGTCTTGGCCTGGCGCAGTACTTCCTTGGGCGACGGCGTGATCAGCTCACCCACTCCCACCAGGTAGATGCCAATGGCCCGCATGGCCGCTGCCACGTTCCGGCCTACGGCGATCCCGAAGTCGTTGAGCATGCGCCGCAGCTGGCTGTGGGCGCACCTGGTCAGGACGATGTGGTCGGCCACCAGGATGCCGGTGGGGGTGTGCACCTGCCATTGCGGAGCGGCGCCGTGCCCGGGTCCCTGGAGCATGGTCAGCTGGACCGCGCGGGTTGTGTTCCGGACGTCCACGCTGTGGCTTGTGGCGTAATTGCGCAAATGGCGCAGGATCTCGTTGCGTTCCCGGAGGGTGTCGCTGTCCGCCGCGTCGCAGCGCTGCAGCGATGACGTGTTTGCGGGTTGCCCGGCGCCGAGGATGTCCAGCCCGTCCACCACAATGGAGGCCACGCGGTGGCGGCGCAGTTCTGCGGCCACGGCAAGCCCGGACAGGCCCGTGCCAATGATGACAGTGGTGGTCTGTTCGGTCTGGGCATCCCCAGGCATGCTTGACACTACAGTTTCCCTCCTTCGAAGCTTTCGGCAGGTGCCGGCGTCCTCGCCGGCCCGCGTCCCGTTACCCCCAAGTACGGCCGCAGCGCATGGCCCGGGACAGTGCGCGCAGGAAGTTGCGGTTGGCGTCCCGGACCAACAATGTCCTGAAGACTACAGAACAAATGCGGCCGTGGATAGCCCAATGAGGAAAACGTTTCTGATGACATGAAGGCGCTTTCCCAGTCGCTCGGGAGGGCCTGTGGATAACCCGGCCTACCCGCCCCTGAACAGGCTTGCTAAGCCTTGGGGGACGGAGAATAGTGGGAATCGGGAACGGGCCTTTTCCTGCCGGTGCCGCTGGGGGCCGGGATGCACGGGGAGTGGTCCGTTTTCTGGCAGAATAGCCGCAACATCAGGCGTATCGCGAGGAGGCGGCCCCCATGGGCTCACGAGAGTTGCACCCGGACCAGGCCCGGGACGGTGGTGGTGCGTCACCCGCTCCCCACGGCATCGTGGTGGGCGTGGACGGTTCGGACCATGGCCAGTGCGCCTTGGTGTGGGCCGCGCGGGAAGCCCAGCGCCGCCGTCGTCCGCTCCATATCGTCACCGCCTATTCCGTGCCGATCTTCGCCGCGTCCGGACTGGACGGAGGCTATGCCACGGTGGACGATTCCGTCATCCGTGAAGGTGCCGAGGCCATCGCCAAGCAGGCTGTTGAAAAGGTTTCCGCTTACGACATTGATGTCAGTTCCTCCGTAGAGAACGGCGACGCAGCAGGAGTCCTGCTGGAAATCTCCGAAACCGCGGAACTCCTGGTGGTGGGCACCCGCGGCCGCGGCGGCTTCGTGGGCCGCCTCCTGGGATCGGTCAGCAGTGCCCTGCCTGCCCATGCAAAATGCCCCACCGTGACGGTCCCCTTGTTCTGTTCGGACCGGCTCGGTGAAACCACCGAGGACCGCCGCGTCAAGGCGGAGCAGGCCAAGTCCGGCCACCGGCTGGTGGAGAACGTGGTGGTGGTCGGCGTCGATGGCTCCGAGCAGGCACGCGTTGCCGTTCTCGAAGCAGCCGACCAGGCCGAACGGCTGGGTGCCTCGCTCCGCGTGATCTGTGCCGTCCCCCAGTACAGCGGTTCCCTGGCCTGGGTTCCCGCACCCATGGACCGGAAGGCATTGTTTGACGATATCCGGGTCACCCTGGAGGCCGGCATGGCGTGGCTCCGCAGCCACTACCCGCACCTGCGGGCTGACTACGAGCTGAAGGACGGTTCGCCGGTGGACGTGCTCGTGGAGGAAAGCCGGCACGTGGAACTGGTGGTGGTGGGTACCCGCGGCCGCGGGGGCTTCACCGGAATGCTTCTGGGCTCAACGTCCGATGGTGTCCTGCACCATGCAAAGGGCCCGGTCATGGTGGTCCCGGACCGGGAAGACCCCCGCCTGGCGGACCGTGCGCGGTTCGGTCCGATCCTCGGCGACGCCGCCTAGCCGGCACCGGACAAACAGCAAGGCATCCCCGGAATACCGCCGCTCGGATAAGGCATCTGGGACATGGAGCAGCCAGGGCTGTCAAAAGTCGGCACCAGCACGGACGCCGGGCTGGTGCTGGACCTGCGCCGGCTCGACGCCGGAATGCTGGGCTTGGCGGGTGGCAAGGCAGCCAACCTTGGAGAGCTGTTGTCCGCAGGGTTGCCGGTCCCGGAGGGTTTCTGCCTCACTACCGCTGCATACCGGCAGGCAACCGGCGCCCCCGACTCCCTGCCTCCCGCGCTGGCCGGGGTTTATGCCACCCTGGGGGACGCCGCCCGGTCCGGCGTTACGGAACCGCATGACGTGGCAGGGCTGGCTGGAACAGCCCGTGCCGCGATCCTGGCACTTCCGCTTCCGGCGGCGGTTTCCCGCGAGGTGGAACAGGCGTACGCGGCCCTGGGACCCGATGTTCCGGTAGCGGTCAGGTCCTCGGCCACCGCAGAAGACCTGCCATTCGCCAGCTTCGCCGGGCAGCAGGACACCTACCTCAACGTCGTCGGAGTGCCTGCCCTGCTTGAGGCCGTCCGCAACTGCTGGGCGTCGCTGTGGACGGACCGGGCAACCGCATACCGGGCAAGCCTGGGGATCGATCCGGCCGGCGTGGCGCTCGCGGTGGTGGTCCAGCGGATGGTGGACGCGGACGCCGCCGGCGTCATGTTCACGGCGAACCCCCTGACCGGCCGCAGGCGGCAGATCGTTATCGATGCCAGTCCCGGCCTGGGCGAGGCCGTCGTCTCAGGCGCCGTCAATCCGGACCACTTCGTGGTGGACGCCCTGACCGGAAGGGTCCTGGAACGGAAACTGGGAGATAAGGGCGTGGCGGTACGCCCCCTTCCCGGTGGCGGGACGCAGACCCTGAAGGTTCCCGCAACCAGCAATGCTGCCTGCCTGACGGACAGCCAACTGGCTGGACTGGCGCGCCTTGGCCTGGAGGCCGAGGATCATTTCGGCGCCCCGCAGGACACCGAGTGGGCCATCGACCGTACCGGGGCCCTGTGGCTCACCCAGTCCAGGCCGATCACCACCCTCTACCCCGTCCCGGAGAGCAACGGTGCCGCGGGCAGGGTCCCCCAGGGCAGCCCCGCCGCAAGCGGTACCAGGGCGTATCTCTGTTTCAGCCTGGCCCAGGGGCTTACCCGCCCGCTGACGCCCATGGGCCTTGCGGCGCTGCGGCTCGTCGCCTCCTCCATCGCCCAGGCTGCAGGCTTCCCTGTTCCGGACCCCCGTGGCGGACCGTCGCCCTATGCCGAGGCCGGGCAGCGGATCTACGTCGACTTCACCACTCCCATCCGCAGCACCGTGGGCCGGCGCCTTGTACCCCGCGTCTTCGACATCATGGAGGCCCGGACAGCAACGGTCATGCGGCAACTGTTCGACGATCCCGCCTTTTCGGTGACCACGAGGACGCCTTTCGGGCTGCTGCATCACATCGTTCCCGTCGCAGCCCGCGCCAAGGTTCCCGCCACGCTTCTCCGGGCGCTGGTCCGGCCCCGGGCAGCGCTCCGGCGGCTGGACCGCTTCACGCGCGACTTCGAGGCATCTCTGGGCTCCGAAGACGGTGCCGGCGCGCCGGCACGCCTTGACCACGCCGAATCCCTCCTTGGGCAGCGCCTGTTCCCGATTGTTCCGGCAATTCTTCCCCTTCCCGCCCTGGGGTTCGCCATGCTCGGCGTTGCGGGAAGACTGCTGGGCGGCAATGCCTGGGCTGAACTGCAGCCCGTGATCCGTGGCCTGCCCAACAACATCACCACCGAAATGGACCTGGAGCTGTGGCACCTTGCCAAGGAAATCCGGGAAGACGTTCAATCACGAACCGAACTCATGGCCGGCGATCCCACCGTCCTGGCAGCCGCGTTCCAGGCCGGACAGCTGCCCGCACGCCTCGATGCGGGCCTCACCCGGTTCCTGGACGAGTACGGCCACCGGGCGGTGGGCGAAATCGACGTTGGCCTGCCGCGATGGTCCGAAGAGCCGGCACACATCCTGGGCATCCTCGCCAATTACCTCAGGCTCGAGGACCCGGCCCTGGCGCCTGACGCACAGTTCAGCAAGGCCGTGGAGGACGCGGAAACGCAGGTGGACCGGCTCGTTGCCCGCGCCGCCGCCCGCGGCAGGATCCGGGGAAGGCTGGTGCGTGCCGCGCTGCACAGGGCACGGCTGTTCGCCGGCCTGCGCGAGCTGCCAAAGTATCAGCTGGTGACCGGCCTCGGGGAAGTCCGCCGGCAACTGCTGCTGGTGGGCGGGGAGCTGGCCCGGGCGGGCGTCATCGAACAGCAGGACGACGTGTTCTTCCTGGACCTGGTTGAAACCAGGCAGGCCTTGTCCGTGGACGCCGACGGCGGAGCGCCCGTCCAGGACTTTCGCGCACTCGTGGCCGGCCGCCGCGAGGATTACGCCCAGGAGCTCAGGCGCCGGCATATTCCCCGGGTTCTGCTCTCGGATGGAACCGACCCCGAAGCGGTGCGCACCGCCGTCGGCGTCACCATGGAAGGAATGCTGACAGGCAGCGCAGCCTCGGCAGGAACGGTGACCGCTGCCGCGCGCGTCATCCTGGATCCCGTGGGAGCCCGGCTTGAGCCGGGCGAAATCCTGGTTGCCCCTTCCACGGACCCCGGCTGGACGCCGCTGTTCCTCACTGCGGGCGGGCTGGTGATGGAAATGGGCGGAGCCAATTCCCACGGCGCAGTTGTGGCCAGGGAGTACGGGATACCTGCGGTGGTCGGAGTCGCGGACGCTACCGGGCTGATCAGGACCGGCCAACAAATAACGGTCGACGGCGGTGCGGGCACCGTAGTGCCGGAACGGCCCGGCCGGCAGCAGGATGGGGGCGCTGCGGGTGACACCGATCCACCTGCACCGGCGTAGTCTTTACCTATGGGCTCCAACACGCTGGATTCCAGCGGACCGTCGCAACGAAACAGCACAATGAACCGCCGGGCATGGCTGCGGTGGCTGCCCGCCGTCGCGGCTCCGCTGGCGATCGCTGCGGGCGCCTTGGCCGGCTCCCTTCCGGCCGGTGCCAGCAACCCACTTCCGGCCAAGACGCCGGCGCAGGTCCTGGAGTTGGCGGCAAGCCACCAGGTGCACACGTTCTCAGGGACAGTGGAGCAGTCCGCCGACCTGGGGCTTCCGGAGCTGCCCGCCACCGGGAAGCCATCCGGTCCCGCGGCCGCGGGGAGTGCCGCATCCGTGATTGAGCTGCTGTCCGGCAAGCACACCGCGCGCGTCTACCTGGACGGCAAGGACAACGCCCGCGTGCAGGTGATGGACCAACTGGCTGAACGTGACGCGGTCCGCCACGGCAGCGACGTCTGGTTCTATTCGTCGAAGGACAACACAGCCGCACACTTGACCCTGCCGGAGCATGCCCAGGATCCATCCCGGGCGAAGGACCATCAGTGGGCAGGTGGGATGCCGACGCCAGGCGACCTGGCACAACGCTTCCTGTCCAAGGTTGAACCGACCACGGCCGTTTCGGTGGGGCCGGACGTTTCCGTCGCAGGACGGGCTGCCTACAACCTGCTGATTGAGCCGCGCACCGACGCGACCCTGGTGGGTAAGGTGGCCATCGCCGTCGACGGTGAAAACGGCATGCCCCTGTCCGTGCAGGTGACCGCACGCGGAGCGGACACCCCGGCGTTCCGTTCCGGGTTCACCAGCCTTTCGCTGGAGGCTCCTGACGAGTCCGTCTTCACCTTTACCCCGCCTCCGGGCAGCACGGTCAAGGAACTTCCCGTTCCGGACAAGCCCCATGAGCCCGCAGACATGCACAGCCCCGACGGCATGCATCCCGGTGCCACTAAAGACGTTTCCGTAACCGGCGCCGGATGGGAGACCGTGGTGGGCACGGCGCGTGGGTCTGCTGCCGCTGCCGAGTCGCTGCTGCAGGACCCGCTGCTGTCCCAGGCCGCCGTTGCCGTCCCCGGCGGCCGGCTGCTCTCCACCGCCCTGCTCAACGTCCTGGTCACGGACGACGGCCGGATCTTCGCAGGAATGGTGCCGCCGGAGCGGCTGCAGGCCGCAGCAGCAGCGGCCCAATAAGTGTTGGGTGGACGGGGGAGTGTTGGCCGGACGGGGGCCGGCCCGGTGAGCGCGGGGTTGGCGATCGAGACCCGGGGACTCAGCAAGCACTTTGGCCGGCAGGCCGCCGTCGACAGCGTGGACCTGGCCGTCCCGCACGGGAGTGTCTTCGGCTTCCTGGGGCCCAACGGCTCCGGCAAGACCACCACCATCCGGATGCTGCTCGGCCTGGCGGCCGCATCCGCGGGGACGGTTCACCTGCTGGGCCAGGAGATGCCCGGCAAGCTCCATGATGTGTTGCCGCGCGTGGGCGCCCTGGTGGAAGGCCCCGCCTTCTACCCTTTTCTGTCCGGCGCCGCCAACCTGCACCGGCTCGACGCCGCGGGCCCGCACACCGTGCCCGCCACACGCAAAGCGAGGGTGCAGCGGGCGCTGGAGCGCGTGGGCCTGGAGCACGCCGCCGGCAAACGGGTGCACGCGTACTCCCTGGGCATGAAGCAGCGGCTGGGCATCGCCAACGCCTTGCTGTCGCCACGGGACCTGCTGGTACTGGACGAACCCACCAACGGGCTGGACCCGCAGGGCACCCGGGAAGTCCGGAACCTGGTGCGGTCGCTGGCGCATGAGGGCACCACCGTTTTCGTGTCCAGCCACCTGCTGGCCGAGGTGGACCAGATGTGCACCCACGCTGCCGTCATGAGCGCAGGAAAGCTCGTGGCACAGGGGCCCCTGGCTGAGCTGCGGCAGGCCGGCAGCACCCGGCTCCGGCTGGTAACGCCCGACGGCGGTGCGGCCCGGCAGGTCCTGGCGCGGCTGGGGCTGGTACCGGAACCTGGACACGCTGAACCCCGGCCCGCTGAACCCCGACAAGCTGAACTCCGACCCGCTGAACCCCGACCCACTGAACCCCGACAAGCTCAACCCGCGCGGGCGCGGCCGGACGGCGAGACGATCGTTGCGGCCATGGTGGAGGGTGCCCAGCCGCCCGCGGTGCTTCCCGAGGACGTCGTGGCGCACCTGGTCCAGGCCGGCGTCCGGGTCCGGGGATTCGCCGTCGAGCGTGAAAGCCTTGAGGACCGCTTTGTTGCCCTCACGGGGGAAGGATTCGACGTTGCCCAGTAGTGTTCCCGCGGATCTACCGGAGGCTGCCGGAACAGCCCGGCCGGCCGCAGTGCCGCGCAGTTCCGGGCTGTCCCTGTTGGGGTCGGAGCTCAAGGTCCTGTTCGGGCGCCGGCGGACCTGGGCGCTGCTCCTGGCGCTCGCTGCCATTCCGGTCCTGATTGCCGTTGCCGTGAAGGTCTCTTCCGCGGTCCCGCCCGGGCGGGGACCCGCCTTCCTTGACCGGATCACCCAGAACGGCCTGTTTGTGGCCTTCACCGCCATGCTGGTTTCCGTGCCGCTGTTCATGCCGCTCGCGGTAGGTGTGGTGGCGGGGGATACGATCGCCGGGGAGGCGAACCTGGGCACCCTCCGGTACCTGTTGGTGGCACCGGCCGGGCGGGTCAGGCTCCTCTTGGTCAAGTACGCGGGGGCGCTGGCCTTCTGTATCGTGGCCCCGTTGACCGTCGGTCTTGCCGGCGCTGCCATTGGCGCGGCACTTTTCCCGGTGGGTCCCGTGACACTGTTGTCCGGCGGGGTGGTCCAGCCGTCCGAAGCTGCCCTGCGCATCGTGCTGATCGCTGCCTACCTGGCGGTGTCACTCGCCGGCCTTTCGGCGATCGGGCTTTTCCTGTCCACGCTGACAGTGGTGCCGGTGGGAGCGATGGCCGCCACCGTGGTGGTCTCGGTGGTCTCGCAGGTCCTTGACCAGCTTCCGCAGCTGGAGTGGCTGCACCCCTGGCTCTTCAGCCACTACTGGCTTGGTTTCGGTGACATGTTGCGCCAGCCGCTAGTGTGGGATTCCTTTGCCAGCAATGCGCTCCTGCAGGCCGGGTATATGGCAGTGTTCGGTGCGCTCGCCTATGGCCGGTTCGTCACCAAGGACATCCTGAGCTGAGGCAGTCAAGCAATCTATCCGTGGAAGTCAACCGCACAATTCAACCGCACAATTCATCCGTGCCGCCTAGTAGCGGGCCGCGTAGGGGTAGAGGTCCATGCCCACCATGGAGCTGATGGTGGAAACGGTGATGCCTTCCTGCGGGTTGAGTGCCTGCACCACCTGGCCGTTCCCGAGGTAGATGGCCACGTGGTAGAAGTTCGGTGCCGAACCCCAGACCAGCAGGTCGCCGCGGCGGGCCTGCGAAATGGGGACGTGGACCGGCGCGGCGGCATATTGCTGTGAAGCTGTGCGGGGGAGGTACTTGCCGGCTGCGGCGAAGGCGTTCTGCACCAGCCCGGAGCAGTCAAAGCCGTAGGGACCGGTACCGCCCCACTGGTAGAAGTACGGCGCGCCCACCTTTCCCAAAGCGACGGTGATGGCTGCCTCGTAGGTGCCCGAGCCGGTGGCAGGGGCAGGCGCCGGTGCAGGTGCCGGCGCAGCGGGTGCGGGTGCGGGTGCTGGTGCGGCAGGGGCGGGTGCGGGGACAACCGGAGCAGGAACGGGGGCGGGTGCAGCCGGGGCAGGAACGGGGGCGGGTGCAGCCGGGGCAGGCGCAGGGGCGGCGGGGGCGGGAGCAGCCGGGGCAGGCGCTGCCGGTGCCAGTTCCTGCCCGCGGCTGTTCTGGTTCGCTGTCTGGCCAGCTGCCTGATTCTGTGCTGACTGGTTTTGGGCGGCGTTGTCCTGCGCAGCTTTTTCCTGGGCGGCCTTGTCCGCGGCGGCGGACAGGGCGGCAAGCCGCGCCTCTTCACGCTGCCGTTCCAGGGCATCCAGGCGGGCCGATTCAAGGGCCACAGTGGTGTTGCGGAGCTGCGCCAACTGGTCCACCAGGATGGTCCGCTGCGCTTTCGCGTCGGCCACGGCCTTGGCCTGCGCGGCATTGGCCTGTTCCGCCTGGGACTTCCGTTGTTCAGCGGTCTTCGCTGCGTCGTCTGCGGCTTTGGTGGCGTCGTCGGCAGCTGCCGTCAGGGACCGGTAGGCGGTGGCCGCGGTGTCCGCCGCTTCGAAGGCCCGGCTGCGGCTGGCCGAGAGGGCCTCGAGCGTGGCTGCCTGCTGCAGGCTCTCGCTGCCGCTGGCAATGGTTCCGAGGGTCGGGTTCAGGCCGCCGTTGCGGTACAGGTCCCCGGCAAGCTGCCCAACCTGCTTCCGGGTCTTGTCCTGCTGTTCACGGGCGGACGAGGCTTTGGCTGATGCAACGGATGCCGCTTCGGTCCTTTGCTGCAGCTCCACCAGTGCCTCGCTGTACGAGTTGTTGGCCTGCATGGCCACGGCAAAGGCTGCCTGCTGGGCTGCGGACGCGTCGGCAAGGATGCGCTCGATGGCGCCGACCTGGTCCGCCGTGGCGGCCTCACTGGCCTTAGCCGCGGCAATGTCCTCCGGCGAAGGGATGTCAGGCGACGCCGGAACGGCCAGTGGAGCGGACGGCGCCGGTACAGCGGCTGCCGGCGTTGCCGCGGATGCAAAAAGGACGACGGCGGCGCACAGCACGGCCGTCCTGCGGCCGGATCCGGATAAAGCCATCTGCAGAGACCTCGCAACGTTAAGGCCGGGAGTGAGGTTCTGGATGCGGCACGACGATGCCCCTCAGCTGCCCCCAGCAGTCCGAGGTTACGTGACCCCCTGCACATTAGCAACAGCAGTCACATCAATAACATAAACCACAACAGTGTCATTAGGGGCGGTTTTTGTCCGGTGTGTCGTGGTCGGCCGGGGTCAGGCGTGCTGGTGCGCCTCATGCTCGGAGTGGCTGGCAGGTTCCAGCTGGAAGGTGCAGTGGTCGGTATCGAAGTGGGAGCCCAGGCAGGTGATGAGCTTGTCCAGCAACTGGTCGGCGCCGCGGGCATTGAGCACTCCGTCCTCCACCACAACGTGGGCCGAGAAGACGGGGACTCCGGACGTGATGGTCCAAATGTGGATGTCATGCACATCCGTCACACCGGCCACCGAAAGGATGTGCTCGCGGATCATCTGCACCTCCACCCCTTTGGGACTGGCTTCCAGGAGGACGTCCACCACATCGCGCAGCAGGCTCCACGCCCGCGGCAGGATCATCAGTGCGATCAGGACGGAGGCAATGGTGTCCGCCGCCTGGAAGCCGGTCAGCATGATCACTGCGGCCGCGATGATGACGGCCACGGAACCAAGGAGGTCGCCAAGGACTTCCAGGTAGGCGCCGCGGATGTTCAGGCTCTCATCCTGTGCCGTGCGCAGGATCACAAGCGACACCAGGTTGGCCACCGCACCAAGGACGGCGGCAAACAGCATGATGTCCGTCTGCACTTCCGGCGGCGCACCGAACCGGCGGACCGCCTCCGTGAAGATGACCACGGAGATCACGATCAGGATCAGCGCATTGGCGAGGGCGGCCAGGACCTCAGCGCGCTGGTAGCCGTACGTCCGCTGGTTGCTCGCCGGGCGGCCCGCAATCCAGGAGGCCAGGAGCGCGATGGTGACACCTGCCGCGTCCGAGAGCATATGTCCCGCATCGGCGAGCAGGGACAGCGATCCGGACAGCACAGCCCCGATGATCTGGATGACCACCACGCCAAGCGTGATTCCCAGGACGGCCACAAGGCGTTTCCGGTGCCGCCCCGTGGCGGTAATCCCATGGCTGTGGTCGTGTCCCATGCTTACAAGGCTAGCCCCAGCCCAGCTCATGCAGCCGGTCATCGGAAATCCCGAAGTGGTGGGCGATCTCATGCACCACCGTTACGGCCACCTCGTGGATCACATCGTCCCTGGAACCGCAGATCTCCAGGATGGGTTCGCGGAAAATCGTGATCCGGTCCGGCAGCGAACCGGCGTCCCACCAGGAATCGCGTTCCGTCAGCGGAACCCCTTCGTACAGTCCCAGCAGCACGGTGTCCGGATCTTCCCCCGGCCCCGGCACGTAGTCGTCGTCGATGAAGACGGCCACGTTGTCCATGGCCCGGGCCAGCCTGTCCGGAATGCTGTCCAGGGCATCCTGGACAGCTGCCTCGAACTCGTCAGGGGACATGGTGAATTCCGGCGGTTCGTGCGGGCCGTCGGGAATGATGGGCAGTCCCGGCGGAAGGCTGGCTGGCATACCCCGACTCTAGCGCCGAAGCGGCCGCGGGGCGCCGTGGACCCGGCTCCGCCGCCGGGTGAGCCCCACCCCCACCAGGCATACCAGCCCACCCACCAGTCCCAACGCCGAGGGGATTTCACCAAGCAGCAGCCAGGAGATGAAGACCGTGGTGCCGGGGACCAGGTATGTGGTGGCGGCCAGCTTCCCGGCGTCCACCAGTGACAATGCGTACGCCCAGGTGGTGAAGGCGATGGCGGTGGGGAACACCCCCAGATACACCAGCCCCAGCGTGGCCTGCGGCGGAGCCGCCTGCACCTCGGACACCAACTGCCCGGCGAACGGCAGGCAGCACACTGCCCCCACCACGATGCCAAACCAGGTTGCCTGCGCCGCCGGAAACTTCCGCACCACCGGCTTCTGGATGATGACGCTGACTGCGGCGAGCACCGCGGCAAGGAGGCAAAGCGCCACTCCGGCCAGGTCCGCCGTCGAACTTTCCCCCGTCCGTGGCTGTCCGGAGCCGAGGGCGATCAATGCGACGCCGGCGAAAGCCACGGTGCTGCCGATGAGCAGCCAGCGCGGGAAGCCTTCCTTGAGGAAGATGCCGGCCATGATGGCCACCAGGATGGGGTTGACGTTGATCAGCAGGGCGCTGGTGCCGGCATCAAGGATGTGCTCGGCGGCGTTCAGCGCCACGTTATAGCCACCAAACCACATCACGCCATAGGCGAGGATAGGCAGCCATTCCCGTCCCCGCGGCAGCATCCGGCTCCTGAGCAGTTGCGGCACCACCAGGAAGGCCAGCACGACGGCGGCAATCGCCAGCCTGCCCAGGGTCAGCGGGCCGGGGGAGAAGTGGGGGCCGATGGCCCGGATGCCCACGAACGCTGAGGCCCACAGGACCACCGTGACCACCATTGCCGCCACGCCGAGAGCCTTCACGGGCTTTCCTGCTGCAGTGGCGGACGCCAGGGGTTCATGGGCGGGGCTGGTTGGCGGCATGGGACAAATGTACGGCCGGAACGGACGCCGGGCTGGCGGAAATCGGCCATGTCGGCAGCGGTGGTAACCGTGCCTGCGCCTTCCAGGGCCTACTTCGAACCGGCCCAGGCCAGCAGTTTGTCCGCCGGCCAGGTGGTGATGATCCGCTCGGCAGGCACGTTGTTGCGGGCGGCCCGCTCGGCACCGTACTGCAGGAAATCCAGCTGCCCTGGTGCGTGCGCGTCGCTGTCGATCGAGAACAGGCAGCCTGCATCCAGCGCCAACTGGATCAGCGCATCGGGCGGGTCCTGCCGTTCCGGTCGGGAATTGATCTCGACGGCCACGTTATGCTCCGCGCAAGCGGCGAACACTTCCGCGGCGTCGAATTCCGACGGCGGCCGGGTTCCGCGGTTGCCCTCCACCAGCCGCCCGGTGCAGTGGCCCAGGACGTTGGTGTGCGGATCCTGGATGCCGCCGAGCATCCGGGCGGTCATGGTCTTCCTGTCCGCGCGCAGCTTCGAATGAACGCTCGCCACCACAATGTCCAGGCGGTCCAGCAGCCCAGGTTCCTGGTCCAGCTGGCCGGACTCCAGGATGTCCACTTCGATCCCGGTCAGCAGCCGGGTGTTCCCGCCGTTGCTGTTGATCGCTGCCACCACGTCCAGCTGGTCGCGCAGGCGCCCGGCCGACAGCCCGTTGGCGATGGTGAGGTTGGGGGAGTGGTCGGTCAATGCCAGGTACTCCCGGCCCAGCACCTCCGCTGCCGCCACCATCAGCTCAATGGGGGAGCCGCCGTCGGACCATTCGCTGTGGCTGTGCAGGTCGCCCCTCAATGCCCCACGGATTTCCGTCCCACCGGAGGCCAGCGGCTGGGCGCCCTTCTCCCGGAGGTCGGCCAGGTAGTCGGGGACCTCGCCGTCCACCGCCTGCCGGATCACCGCATAGGTCCGGTCGCCGATGCCCTTCATGGACTTGAGCCGGCCGGTCCGGGCCCGGGTGGCTACTTCCTCAGGGCCAAGGGGGCTGATGGCCGCCGCCGCTTTGCGGAAGGCCTGGACCTTGAAGGTGGCGGCGCGTCCGCGCTCCAGCCAGAAAGCAATCTCATTGAGCGCTGCGACGGCATCCATCCGTCCATCTTGACCCGTGCGGCGGCCCAACGGCGCGGTTTTTCGCCGATTTTGGATAATTCCTGCGGAGGCCCTATAGTTTTAGAGTCCAGTTCGGAGAAACGCAAAGGACAAAGACGGAAAGCCTCGCTTGACGCCTTTTATTTTGTTCCGAACGGGTTCTGGCCCCCATCGTCTAGCGGCCTAGGACACCGCCCTTTCACGGCGGCGGCACGGGTTCGAATCCCGTTGGGGGTACGCAAGAAACTGGTCAAACAGGCAAAAAAAGTCTGGTAGGCTGGAAGCCTTGAAAAAAGCGGTAGAGATACTGTGAAGCAAGAAACGCAAGGCCCTGTAGCGCAGTTGGTTAGCGCGCCGCCCTGTCACGGCGGAGGTCGCGGGTTCAAGTCCCGTCAGGGTCGCTCTGATTGTTGGAAGAAATTCCGGCTGTCATGGTGACTAGTCACCTAGGCTCTGTAGCTCAGTTGGTAGAGCGTTCGACTGAAAATCGAAAGGTCACCGGATCGACGCCGGTCGGAGCCACCACTGGGAAGCATCAGTTCTTCGGAACTGGTGCTTTTCTTCATTTAACCGCCATTGGCCAGCCGCTCTTCAAGTGCGTTCCGTGCCCTTGTCCAGGTGAATGGCCCCGGAGCAACTGTCCGGCGCCCGCCTCACCTCCGGCGCACCAACCGCGGCATCGACACGCAAAATCGAAACCGACACCCTTGGTCGCCTGCGCAGCCCATATTTGCGTGTCGATACGGAATATGGGCGGCGCCGGCGAACGTGCGCGTCATGCTCAGGTTGGCCGGCCTTTAGGGATCGTGCGTGCCCGGCGCCACCAGGACGAGCGGCCTGCGGCGGCGTGGCCTGCGCAACAAATCGCTTGTCTTGCCAGGAAAAAATCGAGCCGCCCTGAAACATTTGATATTGCCAAACCGATGTGGCACGCGCGCGCATTGGCTTGCGTAAGCGCTTGCACCCTACTCGGCGGTAGCCGTTTTTGGGCTGTGAAACAGGGTTTGAACTGCATCCGGCGCCCGTTCTAGCGTGGAGCGCGGCGGAGGGAAAGCATGCTTTCCATCGGCCACAGGGCCCCACCCAGGTCCTGATCCCCCCAGCACAACGGCGTCCCCGGCGACGCCTGAGGTGTTACCGGGCCGCGGTTGTTTTCGGGGTTATGGGCACATGCCCGTCTTCCACGAACAGTCACAACTCCGCGAGAAGAGCAAGAAATGCACAAGCACCCCCAACACCGGCTGCTGCGGTGGCGCCCTGCCGCCGCAGCACTGGCCGCAGCCGTTGCTGCCTCGGCCTTCCTGGCCGTCCCCTCTGCCCAAGCCAACGAGCCGTCGGACCCGCCGACGGTCGGGCAGCTGCCGGCCCCCACTCCCGGTTTCGCCCTCCCCACCGAGCACACGCAGGAGGCCTTCGACCCGGCGTCGGACTTCACCTCCAAGTGGACCCGCGCAGACGCCAAGCAGATCATGGCGCAGAGCGATCCCACGGTGGCTCCCGGCCAGAACTCCATGAGTCCCGACGTCACCATGCCGGAGATCCCCCAGGATTTCCCCGCCATGAATGACGACGTCTGGGTCTGGGACACCTGGTCCCTGACGGATGAAAACGCCAACCAGATCAGCTACAAGGGCTGGGACGTCATCTTCTCCCTTGTTGCCGACCGCCACGCCGGCTACGGCTTCGACCAGCGCCACTGGAACGCCCGGATCGGCTACTTCTTCCGCAAAACCAACGCCGACCCCGCCAAGGACAAGTGGAACTACGGTGGCCATCTCTTCCTGGACAACACCTCCATCGGCAACACCGAATGGTCCGGCTCCACCCGCCTCATGCAGGGCGACCACGTCAACGTCTTCTACACCGCCACCACCTTCCACGACGTGGCCGAGCGGAACGCAGGTGGCGGCGGGATCGCTCCTGACGCTGCCATCGCCAAGGCCCTGGGCAACATCCACGCTGACAAGAACGGCGTCAGCTTCGACGGCTTCGAGCACACCAAGCTGCTGGAACCGGACGGAAAGATGTACCAGACCAAGGCGCAGAACCCGGGCTTCGCGTTCCGGGACCCGTACACGTTCGCCGACCCCGCCCACCCGGGCAAGACCTTCATGGTCTTCGAAGGCAACACCGCCGGCACCCGCGGCGATTACCAGTGCAAGGGTGAGGACCTCGGCTACCAGCCGGGCGACCCCCAGGCAGAAAGCGTTGGCGACGTCCAGAACAGCGGCGCAAACTACCAGACCGCCAATGTGGGCCTGGCTGTAGCCGACAACAAGGACCTCACCAAGTGGTCCTTCCTGCCGCCGATCCTTTCGGCCAACTGCGTCAACGACCAGACGGAACGTCCGCAGATCTTCATCCAGAATGAAAACGGCAAGAACAAGTACTACCTGTACACGATCAGCCACCAGTTCACCTACGCGGCCGGCATGCGCGGCCCCGACGGCGTCTACGGCTTTGTTGGTGACGGCGTGCGCTCGGACTACCAGCCGGTGAACAACAGCGGCCTGGCCCTCGGTTCACCCACCGACCTCAACCTGCCGGCCAACAACCCAAGCGGTACCATCTCCGGGCAGCAGAACGGTCGCCAGTTCCAGGCATACTCGCACTACGTGCAGCCCGGCGGACTCGTGCAGTCGTTCATCGACAACGTCAACGGCGTGCGTGGCGGATCGCTGTCACCCACTGTCAAGATCAACTTCAGGAACGGCGTGACCCAGGTGGACCGCAGCTTCGGCCAGAACGGCCTCGGCCCGTTCGGCTACCTGCCCACCAACGTCAGGGTCGGCGGCGAAGGCCTCTACAAGTAGGACAGCCTGCACACCTGAATAGACCGCGGCTTCTGCCGCACCGCCGCTGACACAGGCGGCACCGCTCAGGCGGGAATGTCCTTGGGGGCGTTCCCGCCTGGGTCCTTTAAGTCCAGGCCGGTCGGCGGGCCGCAGAGTTTCCAGCGCATGTGCCGCACCCTGGGGATAGGGTGGAAACAACAGAAGGGGGAGTGCCTGATGGAATACCAGAACCCACAACCCGTGGTGCCAAACCGTCCTTCCGGAAGCCCGGCTCCGGGGCCCGGCCGGACGATAATTTCCGAGACTGCCGTGGCAAAGGTGGCGGGAATCGCCGCGCGGGCGGTTCCCGGGGTCTACTCCCTGGGTTCGGGCCCGTCCCGTGCCTTGGGCGCGATCCGCGACGCCGTCGGAAGTTCTGACCACGCTGCGGGCGTCCACGCGGAAGTGGGCGAAACGCAGGTAGCTGTTGATATCACCCTGGTGGCAAGCTACGGCACACCGCTGCATGCATTGGCCAATAATGTCCGCGCCGCCGTGTACCGCGCAGTTGAGGAACTGGTGGGGCTGCAGGTCATCGAGGTGAACGTCGAGATCGCGGATGTCTACGTTCCGCCGCCGGTCAAAACAACCGCGCCGTCTGCTCCCGAACGGGAGGCGCTGCTGTGAGCCTCACGATTGCAGGCACCGCCATTGGCGCCTTCGTGGCGTTTATGTCCCTGCAGTTCGGACTGTGGGGTTTCCTCGTCTCCCTGCTCTTCATGGCAATCGGAGCGCTCCTGGGCCGTGCCGCCGAAGGGAAGCTGGACCTGCGCGGGGTGTTCGATGCCATCACCGGCCGGCGCTCGTCCTCATGAGCTCGCCCGCGCCCGTTGTGCGTGGGCAGGCGCTCAGCGGCCATAACCGGATCAGCACCCAGGCCTTGACCAGCCTCGCCAAGGCTGCTGCGGCCCAGGCGTTGGGCGTCGACGCCCAGGACGTGCGGGCGGACTGGACGGACGACGACGGCCTGCTGGCTTTGTCCCTCGTCACCCCTATCGGCGTCCCGCCGTTGCAGTCCGTGGTGGCCAACCCTGCACGGGTGGACGCACTCGGCGGGTCCATCTGGGACCGCGCCGTCAGGGCCAAGGAAAGCATCCTGGCAACGGTCTCGGAATTGAGCGGTTCCCGGCTGAGCCGCGTGGACATCCGGATCAGCGGGGCAAGGATCAGTACAGAAGGGCGGGTACGGTGAGCAGCAGTGTGGAAAGCCGCCCGGTGAACAGCGGACCGCGCAGAAGCAACGGACCGGACATGCGCAGGGTGGTGTACCGCGAGACCCATTCCCCGCGGGCGGTGGTATCGGTTGTTGCCGCCGCCCTTGTGCTGGTGCTGGCCGCTTACGGCGTCCTCGAATCGGGAGTGCACGCCGTGGGCCAGCCCGCGTGGCTGATTGAGCCCCAGGTGGCGGCGCAGCGCATCGTGGATCTTCCCGCCGGAACCTCGCCGCTGCTGCTTGCCGCGATCGGCGGCGTGCTCGCCATGGTGGGGCTGATCTTCCTCCTCAGCGGCATCCTCCCGGGAAAGCGCGCCCGCCATCTGCTGGCCGGCGGACGGGAGGAAGGGCTTCCGGCGGTGGTGGTGGACGACGAAGTCATCGCCTCCTCCCTCGCCCGCCGGGCACGGCTGGCCGCCAACGTCACGCCTGAACAGGTCATGGTGATTGTCTCCCAGCGGCAGGTTCTGGTGAACGTGCGGCCCACCTCCGGTGTACCTGTGGACCAGGACAGGGTGCTTGAAGCCGTCCGCGACGAGCTGGACCAGATGCTGCTGGAACCGGCGCCTGTTCCCCGCGTGAATGTCACTCCTTCGGGGGTGATCGGAGCGTGAACAGCACACCGGCGCTGCTCAACCGCATCCTGCTCACCCTGCTGGGCCTGATCCTCCTGGGGGCGGGCGTCCTGCTGTTGCTGCTGGCGGCCGTTCCTCCGGTTGCCTCCTGGTGGCACTCCTGGTCCGCCGGGGTGTGGAGCGGCATCAACCGGCTCTTTGACGCCACCCGGTTCCCCGGCCGGCCGGAAAGCTGGCTGTGGATTGTGGTGGCACTGGCGCTGCTGGCATTGATGGGCCTCATGGTTGCCTGGATTGCCCAGCAAGGAAAGGGCCGGTCAAACCTTCTGGCCGCCGAATACGATCCCGGCGACACGCCCGGCGACGTCCGGATCGGCGGCGGGGTGGCGGAACAAGCGCTGAGGCACGCCCTCGAGGGACGGCCGGACCTGGCCGGTGCCACCGTCACCACCTACGACGTCAAGGGCTCTCCCGCGTTGAAGGTGCGTCTCCTGCCGCGCCAGGGCGTGGCACCGCACCTGCTGGCAGTGGAGGTCGCCGGGCTGCTTGACGCGATGGAAGCTGTGGTGGGCAAGGAAATTCCTGTCCTTATCCACATCGGGGCGGGCGCGCGGACCCGCTTCAGCCGGGCCGAGCGGGTCCGCTGATCCCATTGCCAACCGTAGGCTGCCGCGCCCGCGGTGCCGCTGCGCCAGTTGCGCAGCGGCACCTGCCCCGCTTCATCCTTTGCAGCTATATCCGTTGCAGGTACACGGTGCAGTCCACAGGAACCTCTGTCATCCCGGTCCAGTCGTCGGCCGGTTCGGGACCGCTGGAGAGCACTACGGCATAGCCTTCGGGCACGGGGGCCGAGGCGAAGCCCATGTTGGACAGGACCACCACCTCCCCGTTCCGGAACGCCAACAGTCCACTGTCCGGTGCGTGTTCGTCCGTCCACTCCACGCTGCCGCTGCCCAGGTGCCGGGCTGACCTGAATGCAAGGGCGGCACGGTAAAGCTCCAGCGTTGAGCCCTCCTCGCCGTCCTGCTGATCGGCGGCCAGGGGGCCGAAGCTTTCCGGCTGGGGGAGCCAGGGCTCGGGAGCTTCCCCTGACAGTGCTCCGGAGAAACCGAAGCCGGGTTGATCCCCTGCCCACGGCAGCGGGACGCGGCAGCCGTCCCGGCCGATCTCGGCACCGTCGGTCCGGAAGAAGGTAGGGTCCTGCCTGGCCGAGTCGGGAAGGGTGGTGTGCTCCGGGAGGCCCAGCTCCTCGCCCTGGTAGAGGTATGCCGAGCCCGGAAGCGCCAGCGCGACCAGTGAGGCGGCCCGGGCCCGGGCAAGTCCCAGGGCTGCGTCGGGCTGTTCGTCCGCGGCGCCGATGCCCTTGGGGAAAGTAGTGGGATCTTTGAGCCCAAACCGGGTGCTGTGCCGCACGGTGTCGTGGTTGCTGAGGACCCACGTGCACGGAGCACCCACGGATGCTGCCGCTGCCAGGGATGCGTCGATGGCGTCGGCCATGCGTTCGGCGTCCCAGCCGGCCAACAGGAAATCGAAGTTGAAGGCCTGCTGCATCTCATCGGGCCGGACATACCGTGCCAGGCGCTCGGCAGGTTCCACCCAGGCCTCGGCCACCATCATCCGGTCACCGCCGTATTCGGCCAGGACCCGGTTCCAGTCCCGGTAGATGGCATGGACCCCGTCCTGGTCGAAGAACGGCGACGGCGGGTACATCGGGGAGACGGCCCGGTGCGGTTCCTCGGCATCGGTGTGGGCATGCGGGGCGTCGCCCGGCAGGTGGCTTTCCAGGCGCGGAGCGGAGGTTCCTTCCACCATCGCCGCCACCCCATCCCAGTCCGGAAGACCCGCTTCCTTTACCAGGCCGTGGGCAACATCCACCCGGAAGCCGTCCGCGCCGCGGTCCAGCCAGAAACGCAGCACCGAACGCATTTCCTCCTGCACTTCCGGGTTCTCCCAGTTCAGGTCCGGCTGCTTGGTGTCGAAGAGGTGCAGGTACCACTGTCCGGGTGACCCGTCGGCTTCGGCCACGCGGCTCCAGGCCGGGCCGCCGAAGACGGACTTCCAGTTGTTGGGCGCCCGTCCGCCATCCCCGGACCCCGGCACCTCATCCTTGCCGTCCCGAAAGATGTACCGGTCCCTTTCCGGGCTTCCCGGCTCCGCCGCCAGCGCTTCCCGAAACCACGCATGCTCATCGGAGGTGTGGTTGGGAACCAGGTCCACGATCACCTTCAGTCCGCGGCGGTGAGCTTCCTGCAACATGGCGTCGAAGTCGGCCAGCGACCCGAAAAGCGGGTCCACTTGCCGGTAGTCCGCTACGTCATAACCGCCGTCGGCCTGCGGCGACTTGTAGAACGGGGACAGCCAGATGGCGTCCACTCCCAGCCCTTCAAGATAAGGGAGCCGGTCCAGGACACCGCGAAGGTCGCCCATCCCGTCGCCGTTGCCGTCGGCAAACGACCGGGGATAGATCTGGTAGACAACGGCGTCTGTCCACCAGGAGGGCATTTGGCGGGGCGCCGGAACGGTTGGGTCGGGCATTTGGTTCCCCTCTGATAACTTTTTGATGTAAACGCTTGCATTCCCGACAGTCACCTTACTAGTGTGATGGTCACCACATCAACCTCACCTAGCAAGCGCACTGTCGACTTACTTGTCACTCAGCGAGGAGCTTCAAGCTAATGAAAACCCCGAGATTCCTGCTTCCGGCGGCCACTGCCGGCATCCTGGCCCTTACGTTGTCCGCCTGCGGCGGCGGAGGTGGAGGGGGTACCACGGGCGGCGGTGGAGGCAGTGACGCTGACGCCAACCTCGATGCCCGCGGCCCGATCACCTTCGTCCAGGGCAAGGACAACAACAATGTGATCCGTCCCCTCATCGATAAGTGGAATGCGGCCCACAAGGATGAGCAGGTCACCTTCAAGGAACAGACCGACCAGGCAGACCAGCAGCACGACGACCTCGTCCAGCACTTCCAGGCCAAGCAGTCCGACTACGACGTCACCGACGTGGACGTCGTCTGGACGGCAGAGTTTGCCGCCAAGGGCTGGCTGCAGCCGCTGAAGGACAAGATGGCGGTTGACACGAGTGCCATGCTTCCGGCCACCGTGAACAGTGCCACGTACAAGGGCACTCTTTACGCTGCACCGCGCACTTCCGACGGCGGCATCCTCTTCTACCGCAAGGACCTGGTACCCAATCCGCCCAAGACCTGGGACGAGATGATGGGCATGTGCTCCATCGCCAAGCAGAACAACATCGGCTGCTACGCGGGACAGTTCAGCAAGTATGAAGGCCTCACGGTCAACGCGGCCGAAGCCATCAACTCCGCCGGCGGCTCAGTCCTGGACAAGGACGGCAAGCCCAGCCTGAACACCGCTGAAGCCAAGGCCGGCCTGGGGAACCTCGCCAAGGCCTACGCGGACGGCAACATCCCCAAGGAAGCAATCACCTATAAGGAAGAGGACAGCCGCCAGGCGTTCCAGAGCGGCAAGCTCCTGTTCCTGCGCAACTGGCCCTACGTTTACAGCCTCATGAGCACTGAAGGCTCGTCGGCTGTGAAGGACAAGTTCGGCATGGCTGCCCTTCCGGGCAAGAGCGGCCCCGGTGCATCATCACTGGGTGGCCACAACACCGCAATCAGCGTGTACTCCAAGCACAAGGCCACTGCACTGGACTTCGTGAAGTTCCTGACCTCGGCCGAGAGCGAGAAGTTCTACGCTACGCAGGGCTCGCTGGCTCCGGTCCTTGGATCGCTGTACACCGACCAGGAACTTGTAGCCAAGCTGCCCTACCTGCCGGTCCTGAAGACGTCCATCGAGAACGCCGTGCCGCGTCCCGTGACGCCGTTCTACCCGGCCGTGACAAAGGCAATCCAAGACAACGCATACTCCGCAATTAAGGGAGAAAAGCCCGTGGAAACCGCACTTTCTGACATGCAGAAGTCCATCGAATCCGCCGGTGCGGGATCGTAGTTCTGCCATGGCAACCGAACTAGGCCCGACGCCGGTCAAAGCACCGGCGTCGGGCGGTACCCCCGTCCATCACGCGCCCAAGGGTGTGGGGGAGGACAACAGGATCGCCAGCCAAGGACGCTGGGCATCCTGGCTGCTCGCTCCCACCATCATTGCCTTGGGCATTGTCATTGTTTACCCCATCATCAGCGCCATCGTCATGTCCTTCCAGAAGGACGCCGGCCTTGACCCAGCCACCGGCCTGTTCACCGCGGGTGGCCCGGCAGGCATCCAGAACTATGTGAACTGGCTCGCGCAGCAGTGTTCGGCGCCGACAGGCGGAACAGTCGCCTGCCCGCCTGGCACCCTGGGCGGCCAGTTCTGGTCCGCCACCGCCACAACATTTTTCTTCACCGTCGTCACGGTCGCGTTCGAAACGGTGCTTGGTTTCTGGATGGCCATGATCATGGCCCGCGAATTCCGCGGCCGCAGCCTGGTCCGCGCAGCTGTCCTGGTGCCGTGGGCCATCCCCACCGCCGTGACGGCCAAGCTCTGGTTCTTCATCTTCGCGTTCGAGGGCATCGCCAACAAGCTGTTCAACACCACCATCCTGTGGACGGGCAGCGAGTGGCCGGCCAAGTGGGCTGTGGTCATCGCTGACGTCTGGAAGACCACGCCGTTCATGGCTTTGCTGATCCTGGCAGGCCTGCAGATGATCCCGGCTGAAGTGTATGAGGCCGCCAAGGTGGATGGAACCACTGCATGGCAGCGGTTCCGGCTGATCACCCTGCCGCTGGTTAAGCCGGCGCTCATGGTGGCGATCCTGTTCCGTACCCTGGATGCACTGCGCATGTTTGACCTGCCCTACATCCTCACCGGCGGCGCCAACAACACCACCACCTTGTCCATCCTGGTCATTAACCAGATCAGGCAAGGCTTCAACTCGGCAGCCGCACTGTCCACCATCACCTTCATCATCATCTTCCTTGTGGCCTTCATCTTTGTCCGCTTCCTCGGGGCAAACGTCGTTGAACAGAGCGGCGCCACAGGAAAGGGGAAGAAATGACCACGGCAACGGCAGACGCCTCGGCGCTGCGGGCAAGGCAGGACAAGGGCCGCAAGGCTGCGCAAAACCGGGAAAAGTGGGCGCAGGGCAGGACTTACATCAGCGCGGCCATCGTGCTGCTCTGGTGCCTGGCGCCGGCCTACTGGATGGTGGTGACCGCCTTCCGCGAGGTCGGGTTTACCTACGACACGTCGATCCTTCCCACGCACGTGACCCTGGACAACTTCAGGACCGCCTTTGATACGTCATTCGGCAACAGGTTCGGCCAGGCGCTGCTCAACAGTGTGTTCATTGGTGGCGTGGTGACGCTCGTGTCCCTGCTCATCGGCGTGTTCGCCGCCTACGCGCTGGCCCGGTTGAACTTCCGGGGCAAGTTCCTGGTGCTCGGCTTCATCCTGGGAGCTTCCATGTTCCCCGGTGTTGCCCTGATCACCCCGCTCTTCCAGCTGTTCACCAACATTGGCTGGATGGGCACGTACCAGGCGCTGATCATCCCGAACATCTCCTTCGTGCTCCCGCTGACGGTCTACACCATGACCTCGTTCTTCCGGGAAATGCCTTGGGAGTTGGAAGAATCGGCGCGCGTTGACGGCTGTACCCAGGGACAGGCCTTCCGCAAGGTCATCATGCCCCTGGCGGCGCCGGCAATCTTCACCACGGCGATCCTGGCCTTCATTTCCTCGTGGAATGAGTTCCTGATCGCCAGCCAGCTGTCCAGCGACGCAACCCAGCCGGTGACGGTGGCCATTGCCAACTTCGCCGGTGCACAGCCCAACCAGATCCCGTACACGGCCATCATGGCCGCGGGCACCATCGTCACCATCCCGCTGGTGATCCTGGTGCTGGTGTTCCAGCGCAAGATCGTCGCCGGCCTTACGGCTGGTGCGGTCAAGTGACGCCCAACGGTTCCCGCCCCCGCACTCCGGGGGCGGGAAACCGCAGCCGTATGGTCCGTTCGGGCGAAGACTTCGACATCATTATCGGCTTCCTCGCATTTTGGGCCCTTGTCCTCCTGGTGGTAACCGTGTGGATGGAAGTCACAGCCCAACCGGCCCTCGGCTGGGCCCTGGGCCTGCTGGCAACACTGCTGGCGCTGTATGGAATGGTTCGCCTGCGCCGAAAGCTGCCGGCCCGCAGGTAAGGGAGCCCATGCGTCGGTTCCCCGCCATAGTTATCAATGCCTCGCCGTGGAATGCGAAAATACAGGGCGGGCGTAACGCAGGGCCTTTCGGCCCTACGCCGAAAAGGAGTTAAAGAGGGGACACGGTGGCACGGACAACGGAAAGGTCCCAGCGGGGCGGCCATAACGGCGTCAGCATCGAGGACGTGGCGGCAGCCGCCGGAGTCTCAACAGCAACTGTCTCCCGGGCTGTACGCGGCCTGCCCCGGGTCTCGCCGGCCACCCGGGAAAAAATCCTGGAGGTGGCCGGAAACCTGGGCTACGTTGCATCGTCCTCCGCCTCCGGCCTGGCCACGGGCCGGACCAAGACCATCGGTGTCCTGGCCCCGTTCGTCAGCCGCTGGTTCTTCTCCAAAGCAATTGAGGGCGCGGACCGCGAGCTGCATGCCCGGCACTACAACCTCTCCCTGTTCAACCTCGGCGGCCACGGCAGCAACCGTGAGCGGCTCTTCAGCAAGACCATGGTCTACAAGCAGATCGACGCCCTGCTGGTTCTATGTATGGCGCTCAGCCACGAAGAGATCGAGCACCTGCAGAAGATCGACATTCCGCTGGTAGTGGTGGGTGGCCACGTGGAGGAATGCCCCTACATCGGCATCGACGACTACGCCGCCGCCTCAACAGCGGTCCGGCACCTGATCGACCTGGGCCACCGGGATATTGCCCTGCTGCATGGCGACGACGAAACCGACCTGAACTTCGACGTCCCCCGGGTGCGTATCCTGGCCTTCAAGGACGTGATGGCCGCGGCCGGCCTGCCCACCCGGCCGGAATGGGACGAATGGGGGGACTTCACGGTCCGCAGCGGACAGGAAGCCTTCCGCCGCCTGTGGTCCCGTCCCGGACAGAAGCCCACGGCAATTTTCTGCGCCTCGGACGAGATGGCCATGGGAGTCATCTTCGAGGCCAACCGCCTGGGCGTCAACGTCCCCGGCGAACTGTCGGTGGTGGGCATCGACAACCATGATTTCGCCGATGCCATGGGCCTGACCACGGTTGGGCAGCGCCCCGACGAGCAGGCCGAGCTGGCCACCAAGATGCTCCTGGACGAACTGGACGGCGAGATCGGATCCGTCCACTCAGCCGTCGCGCCCCATGAACTCATCATCCGGCGCACCACAGCGCCCCCCAGGAACTGACGCGTCAGGACGCGCGGGCCAGCTGCCGGATGGGGATCCAGCGGGACGCGAGCCTGCGGTAGGCGGCCGCAGCCCCGGTCATGTCACCCTCCGCCAGGCACTCGATGCCCAGCCTGATATCCATGGGGGATTCGTCCGGGTAGACCTTGTCTGCCACGGCGCCGTAGTCCAGTTCCACCATGGAGTTGACGTGGAACAGTTCAAGCCACTCCGTCAGCTGCGCCAGGTCGTCAAGCATGTCCAGGTCCGGGGCGGCGAGGGCCAGGTTGGCCACCGCGTAGCGGGCCCGTTCCAGGGCATCGGTGATGGGCGCCCAGACCCGAACGGTGAGGATGCGCCCAGCGGCCTCCACCACATCCTTGCGGTCCGACTCCATGAACAGCGAGAACCAGCTGAACGGGATTCCCCAGGTGGACGCCCGCGTATGTACCCGGATGGATCCGTCCCGGGCCTTCACCTGGTCGATCCGTTCCTGGTGCCGGTCACGCTGCTCCTCCGGGATCAGCAGCTCGGCCAGGGGGCCATGGATTCCCTCCATCAAGGCGTTGGCCGCCAGTCCGGCGCGCAGGACAAGCTGGCTGGGGCAGTACAGGAGGACGGGCTCGGCGTCGGCGTCAGCACCGTCGTCGGGCGCTCCACCCTCCGGGGCCGGCACGGTGGTGACGCGCACCAGGTCCGTGCGCCCCGTGGGGAAGGGGTCCCCGCCGGAGCGGGTGATGCGGCCCAGCGAGGCCAGCAGTTCAGCGTTTTCGACGGCGGCACGCGGGACCGCCCGGGCCCCCGCGGCCTTGATGGCCGGACGCTGGTCCTCCGGAAAGGCTTCCAGGGGTTCGTAGACGCGCAGGGTCGAGGAAAATGGCAGGCCGGCCTGGCCCCGATAGAGGTTTCCCGTCATTACGGTCTCCTTGAATGGGTCCAGGATGCAGTCATCAGTCCGCCAGTTCCACCAGCACGGGAGCGTGGTCCGAAGCGCCCTTGCCCTTGCGTTCCTCGCGGTCGATCGAGGCCCCGGTGACGCGCGCGGCCAAGGCGGGGGAGGCCAGGATGAAGTCGATCCGCATGCCCTCCTTCTTGGGGAACCGCAGCTGGGTGTAGTCCCAGTAGGTGTAGACGCCGGGGCCCGGCGTGTAGGGGCGCACCACATCGGCGTAGCCGGCAGCTTCGAACGCGTGGAACGCCTCCCGTTCTGGCGGGCTGACGTGCGTTGCGCGGTTCCGGATGAACAGGTCGATGTCCCAGACGTCGTCATCGAAGGGCGCGATGTTCCAGTCACCCATCAGGGCCACCTGTGCCTGGGGGTTGTCCGTGACCAGGGCCTGGGCGTGCGTCTTGAGGCTTTCCAGCCACTTGAGCTTGTACGGCATGTGCTCGTCGTCCAGCGAACGGCCGTTGGGGACGTAGAGGCTCCAGACCCGGATGCCGCCGCAGGTGGCAGCCATGGCGCGGGCTTCCTGCACGGGATCTTTGCCCGCCTTGCCGAACGAGGGCTGGTCCAGGAACGTCCGCTCCACGTCTTCAAGCCCCACCCGGGAGGCGATGGCTACGCCGTTCCACTGGTTCACCCCGAAGTGGGCCACCTCGTAGCCCATCCGTTCAAAGAGCTCCCAGGGGAAGTTATCGTCCTTGCACTTGGTCTCCTGGATGGCCAGGACGTCGCAGTCGCTGCGCTGGAGCCAGGCTTCAACACGGTCGGCGCGGGCACGGAGCGAATTCACATTCCAGGTAGCTATCTTCACGGTTCCTAACTTACCTTGGCAGCCGCAGGGCGGGTAAAGCCTTGGCCGTCCCCGCGGCCGCGATCGGCCGTGGTTGGTTCCGGGCGTGAAGGGGCGGGTATATTCGCAACAGAATGACCTGGATCACTCATCCGGCCACCATGCGAAGGAGCACCCAGCCGATGACCGCAGCCAAGGACAGCACAACGGACAACGCGGCAGGGGACGGAAGCGCGGACGTACTCTTTGAGCGCCGCGGCCGGCTGGGCGTGATCACCCTCAACCGGCCCCGGGCCGTCAACGCACTTACCGCGGGAATGGTGGAGCTGCTCCTGCGGCAGCTCACCGCATGGGCAGGGGACGACGGCGTGGCCACCGTCCTGGTCCAGGGCGCCGGGGAGCGGGGCCTGTGCGCGGGCGGGGACATCGTGGCCATATACCGGGACATGCTGCACGGCGGGAACGGGACGGCCCACTTCTGGCAGACCGAGTACCGCCTGAACTCGCTGATTGCCCGGTACCCCAAGCCGTACGTCGCCCTCATGGACGGCCTGGTCCTGGGCGGCGGGGTGGGCATCTCCGCGCACGGGGACGTCCGGGTGGTCACCGAGCGGACCAGGATGGGGATGCCGGAGACCACCATTGGCTTCGCGCCCGACGTCGGCGGGACCTTCCTGCTTTCACACGCACCAGGCGAGGCGGGAACCCACGCGGCGCTTACGGGAGCACACCTGGCAGCCGGGGATGCCCTGTTCCTGGGCCTTGCCGACCACTACGTTCCGTCGAACGCGCTGCCGCGCCTCGTGGCTGCGCTGGAGAAGGAAAGCCCGGAAGACGCCGTCGCCCGTTATGCCGGGCAGCCCCCTGCCTCCATGCTGGCCGGGCAGCGGGAATGGATCGACTCCTGCTACGCCCCGGACGATGCTGGAGAGATTGTCCGGCGCCTCCGGGCGTGGACCGGGCCCGGACGCGACGATGCCGCGGAAGCCGCCGCCACGATCGAAGCCAAGTCACCCACCTCGGTCACGGTCACCTTGGCGTCGCTGCGCCGCGCGGCCGGCCTGACCCTGGATGAGGCCCTGGCCCAGGAGTACCGGGCCGGGATCCGCTTCCTGGCCGCACCGGACTTCCGCGAAGGAATCCGCGCCCAGGTAGTGGACAAGGACAGGAACCCGCAGTGGAAACCTGCCACGCTGGCCGAGGTGCTTCCCGCCCAGGTGGAGGGGTTCTTCCAGCCCCTGGACGGCGGGGAACTGGACCTCCATGTCCCGTCTGAGCTGCACCCCCGGCTTGAACCGCACTCCAACCCCGACCTGCAGATGAAGGAGACGGACCATGACTGACAAGAGCAGTGTGGCCTTCCTGGGCCTTGGACACATGGGGCGTCCCATGGCCCTGAACCTGGTCCGCGCCGGTTACCGGGTTGCTGGTTTCGACGTGGTCCCTGAAGCCCTGCAGTGGGCCCGTGCACAGGGCATACCGGTGGCAGGGAGCGCCGTGGAGGCGCTGGCCGGTGCCGACGTTGTCCTCACCATGTTCCCCAGCGGCCGCCACGTCCTGGATGCCTACGTGGGCGGTGCAGACGGACCCGGGCTGCTGGCAGCGGCGCCGGCGGGGACGATGTTCCTGGACTGCTCCACCATCAACGTCGACGAGGCCAGGGACGCCGCCCGCCTGGTCATCGAAGCAGGCCACCGCTCCGTTGACGCCCCCGTTTCCGGTGGCGTGGTGGGGGCCGAAGCAGGCACCCTGACCTTCATGGCCGGCGGCGACGGGGCTGACTTTGAGGCGGTGCGGCCGCTCCTGGAGGTCATGGGCAAGCGGGTGGTGCACTGCGGCGGACACGGAGCCGGCCAGGCGGCCAAGATCTGCAACAACCTCATCCTGGGCGTCTCGATGATTGCGGTCAGCGAGGCCTTCGTGCTCGGCGAAAAGCTGGGCCTGACCCACCAGGCCTTGTTCGACGTCGCTTCCGCCGCGTCCGGCCAGTGCTGGGCGCTGACCACCAATTGTCCGGTGCCCGGACCGGTTCCCACCAGCCCCGCCAACAGGGACTACCAGCCGGGCTTTGCCGCAGCGCTCATGGCCAAGGACCTCAACCTCGCCGTCAACGCCCTGGACAGCACGGGGGTGGCGGGACAGATGGGAGCGCTCGCCGCCCGGATCTACGATAGGTTTGCCGCGGAAGGCGGCGCGGGCCGCGACTTCTCGGCCATCATTACGGACATCCGCGACGCCTCCGGGCAGCATGCAGCGAGGCAGCAAGAGCCGGCGGCGGGGGAGAGCACCGGCACGGAAATGCCGGGCCGGCCAGAGACCACAACAGCACACGACGACGGGAGCCCCGAATGACGGAGTACGCCAACATCCTGGTGGAGCAGCAGGGCAGGGTAGGGCTGGTAACCCTCAACAGGCCGTCGGCGTTGAATGCGCTGAACAAGGCCACCATGGAGGAGTTGGTGGCCGCCGTTGCCGCCATGGATTCCGATCCCGGTGTGGGTGCCGTGGTGATCACCGGCTCGGGCAAAGCGTTCGCGGCCGGAGCCGACATCAAGGAAATGGCGGACCAGGGCTACATGGACATGTATGCCGCCGACTGGTTCCGGGGCTGGGAGGACTTTGCCCGGCTGCGGATTCCCACCATCGCTGCGGTGTCCGGGTTTGCCCTGGGCGGCGGCTGCGAACTGGCCATGATGTGCGACCTTATCATCGCCGGGGACAACGCCAGATTCGGCCAACCGGAAATCAACCTCGCCGTACTCCCCGGCATGGGCGGCTCGCAGCGGCTCACCCGGGCCGTGGGCAAGGCGAAGGCCATGGACATGATCCTCACCGGCAGGTTCATCGAGGCGGAGGAAGCCGACCGGTGCGGGCTGGTGTCCCGTGTGGTTCCGGCGGCGGACGTCGTGTCCGAGGCACTCAAGGTGGCAGGGGTGATTGCCGCCAAGTCCAAGCCCGCGGCGATGGCTGCCAAGGAAGCTGTCAATGCCGCCTTTGAAACCGGGCTGGCCCAGGGGGTGTTGTTCGAACGGCGGCTCTTCCACTCCCTGTTCGCCACGGAGGACCAAAAGGAAGGCATGGCGGCGTTCGCCGAGAAGCGCCAGCCGGAATTCAAGCACCGGTAACCCGGGCGCAGGGGACGGACGGGCGTATGTGGACAATCTTGACCGGTGCAGCCAGCCCCACTGAGGGACTCACCGGAATCGTCGGGTTTGCGGCGAGGGCCATCGACACTTTGGGGGAGTGGGGCGTGGGGGGCTTTACGCTCGCCGAAACCGTGGTGCCTCCCATCCCCAGTGAGGTGATCCTCCCCCTGGCGGGATATCTGGCCAAGAAGGGCTCCCTGAACCTTTTCCTTGTTTTTGCCACCAGCACCCTTGGCGCTTATCTGGGGGCGCTGTTCCTCTACTGGCTCGGCGCCAAGCTGGGGCTGGAGCGGTCCATCCGGTGGTTGTCCAAACTGCCCTTGGTGGACCGCGAAGACTTCGAACACGCGGCAGGATGGTTCCGCCGCCACGGCAGGTCATCCATCTTCTTCGGCCGCCTGTTGCCCGGCGTCCGCAGCCTCATTTCCCTTCCGGCGGGGGCGGCGGCCATGCCCTTTGCCACCTTCACCCTGTTCACCCTGGCCGGCAGCGGGCTGTGGAACGGCGCCCTCATCGGCCTGGGCTACCTGCTGGGCACCCAATACAGGCTGATCGAGGAGTACTCACGCTTCCTGAACTATGCCGTCTACGCCGGATTGGCCATTGCCGTGGTGCTGCTGGTGGTCCGGCGGACCCGGCGCGCCAAGACTGATCGGGCGGGCGCCGGCAGCTCCAAGACCAGCCGCTAGGCTGCCTTCCGCCTCTGCCCTACAGATACTTCTCCGCAAAACTGCGAAGGGCCGCCCGAACGAAGCCCGCCCCCTCCACTCCGCCGTAATTGGCGGCGAAGCGCGGGTCTTCCACGTACATGTCCGCCAGCCCCAGGACGTATCCCTTGATATTCCCGCTGTTTCCGGCGGCCGGAGTCCCGGGGATGGACCTCAGCCAGTCGACGTGCCGCGTTGCCAGTTCCCGGGCCTCGGGACCGTCCGCAGCAACGCCGGAGCGGGCGGCAGCCTTCCAGTCGTTGCCAAGGGTTTCCACCTTGGAGATCCACTCCTGCTTTTCGTCCGACGCCATGCCGCGCCACCACGCGTCGGATTTTGCGTAGGCCTCCTTGCCCCACCGTTCCTCCACCTCATCCTTGTACTGGGTGTGGTCGAAGCCGTCGAACATGTCCTCTGCCATCAGTTGGCCTCCTGCCCTTACTGTTTCAATGGTTCGCCGCACGGATTGCATTTGCCGTGCCAGCCGCTGCTGCTCCTGTCCGAGCCACTCAAGATGACGGGTGAGCGCGGTGACCGGGTCAGCCTGCTGGTGGAAGACCTCCGCGATGGCCGGCAGGCCCAGGCCCAGCTCCCGCAGCAGGAGAATGCGCTGCAGTTGGAGGAGGGCGGCGCCGTCGTAATAGCGGTAACCGTTGCTGCCCACCCTGCTGGGCTTCAGCAGGCCGATGTCATCGTAGTGGCGCAGCGTGCGGCTGGTGGTGCCGGCCATCCTGGCTACGTCCTGGATGGACCAGTCCGTGCCGGTGTCGGGGATGTCTTCCATGCTCCGAGCCTAGGGTTTGACGCTGCGTCAAGGTCAAGGTCAAGGTTTGGAATTGTCACCGCGCCTGCCGGCGGCGCCTGGCCTGGGCCACCAGCCGCGTGAAAGCGAAAACAAACACTGCCTCGATCACCAGCATGAGGCCGGCCAGCAGCCACAGCTGCCGGCTGATGAACACAATGCACCCGGTCAGGGCCAGGATGGTTCCCAGCGCCAGCGCGTAGACGGCAAAGCCGACCGCCACCCGGGCGCTGCGTACCCCGGTGCGGAAGCCGAAACCGTAGGGCTCCCCGCCGGGCTGGCCCGGCACGCGGTCCGGTGCAGCGGGCCCCAGAGCGTCAAACTCCTCCCACGGATCCTTGTCCCTGTCCTGGTCCTGTCCGGTCATGGATCAATTATCCCAAAAGGGGAAACCGGAGGACTGGCCCCGGGAACGTGCCCCACAAAACCCCCACATAAAAGCAGCGGCCCCTCCAACCTGAGCTGGAGGGGCCGCTGGATGGGGTCCCGGCAGGTGCCGGAGGCCGCCGAAGACTTAGAGCGGGCGGATGTTCTCTGCCTGCGGGCCCTTGGGGCCCTGGGTCACATCGAATTCGACCTTCTGGTTCTCGTCCAGTGAGCGGTAGCCGCTGGTGGCGATTGCCGAGTAGTGGGCGAAAACGTCAGCGGACCCGTCATCGGGGGCAATGAAGCCAAAACCCTTTTCGGCGTTGAACCATTTAACTGTGCCTGTTGCCATGGCTGCATTCCTTCATGTGACTCTGATTCTCTCCCCGGGGAATCGTCCCGGAGTGCGCGGGAGTTAGTCCCCGCAGTCCCAAACGTACGGGGCACAGGGCCCGGGTGCAAGGGTAAGGGCCATAAACCGCGGTTACCGCATGCCCTCACGGCGTATCGCGGTGGCAATAGCGGCCGCCCGCGTATCCACTCCGAGCTTTGCGTAGATGTGCGCCAGGTGGGTTTTGACGGTGGCCTCGGAGATGAAAAGCCGCCGCCCGAGTTCCCTGTTACTGAGGCCTTCAGTGAGCAAACTGAGCAATTCTGCCTCCCGGGGGGTGAGGACTTCTTCGGGGTTGCGCAGCTGCTGGAACAACCGCGAGGCCACCGGCGGGCTCATCACGCTCCTGCCCTGAACCGCGCCGCGGATGGCGGCAAAGATTTCCTCCGGGGCGGCGTCCTTCAACAGGTAGCCCATGGCGCCGGAATCGACTGCGCGGACAATATCGGCATCCGAGTCGTAGGTGGTGAAAACCAGGATTGCCTGCCCGCTGTTGAGATTCCGGATCCGCCTGATGGCCTCGATTCCATCCATGCCAGGGCCCATGGCAAGGTCCATCACCACCACAGCCGGGAGGTGCGCATGCACCAGCTGCAACGCTTCCTCTCCCGAGGATGCCTCCGCCACAACCGCCAGGTCAGGCTGGGTTCCCAGCAACGCGCGCAGCCCGCTCCTGACCACAAGGTGGTCGTCCACCAGCAGGACCGTGATGCTGCTCATGCGCCCTCCAACGGCAATTGGGCCGCCACGATGGTCCCCTCGCCGGGGGCACTTTGGATCGAGAATATGCCACCCAGCTGCTCCACCCGCTGCCGCATGGCCCGCAGGCCGTAACCTCCGGCCGTCGACGGCGGAGCTGCCGCCGCCGGATTAAAACCGGCGCCGTCGTCGTAGATGTCCAGGGTGACGGCGTCCGGCAGGAAGCCCACCGTCAGGGCAGCGACTGAAGCCGCAGCGTGCAGCGCGGTGTTGGAGGCCGCACTCTGCACCACCCGCAGCAGTGCGTGCCGGATGTCCGGTGAGACTTGCCTGGGGGCTCCTGTCACCACAAGGGTGGCTTCCGGCAGGTATTGCCGGGCGGCCAGCAGCAGCGCTTCCGGCAGCGGCGTTGATTCCAGCCCGGGGGAAGCAAGCTCGTGGACCAGGCTCCGGGTTTCCGCCAGGTTGGTGCGGAGCAGGCTGGTGGCCTGGTGGAGATCCTGCTGCGCGGCGCCACTTGGCCAACCACGCCCCGCGGCTTCGAGTAGGAGCAGGCTGCTGGCGAGCCCCTGGGTGACGGTGTCGTGGATTTCCCGGGACACCCGCTCCCGTTCGGCGATGGTGCCGGCACGGCGTTCACTGGCCGCCAGCTGGCCTTGGGCCTCGGTAACCTCCGCATGCAGGCGGCGCTGCTCCTCGGCGTCGTGCTGTATCCGGTCATAGATGAGCGTCAGCATGACGCCTACGGCCACAGGCCCCAACAGCATGGCAAGGTCCGTACCGTTGCCCAGCCGGAACAGGCCGGCCGCGGTTGCCAGGGTGATGCCGCCCGCCAGGACGTAGGACGCAGCACCGCGCAGGGCACTCCTGCACAGGAAGAAGAGGGCGAAGGAACACCAGGCGAAGCTCGGTGCTGCCACCACCAGGACCGCCCAGACAGCCACCAACGCGACCATCCACGGCGCGCTGTGCCGGTCCCGCAGCGAGAGCAGGGCCACGACGGCGTACAGCAGGCAGGCGGCGGCGGCGAGTCCCAGGACCAGGACGTTGTCGGAAGGGGAATGCCGCATGACATAGCGCACCACCGATGCCACCAGGAGCACCGCGAAGCCCAGATGGACGGCGGCCTCAATGCTGCCCAGGCGGCCCTTGGGGGTGGGCGGCACCGGACGGGACGCGCCCCCGGCGCCCCCGGCGGCAACGGCGGCCGCCAGGCCGGTGGCCGGGGTGGAATCTTTGGCAGGCATGCGGGATCCGGATCTCGTGGTGGGAAGCACTGCCTTCCATGCTAGGGCTCCACGCCTGCCGGTTCCTCAGCCTTTTGGCTGATACGGCTGGCCTTTCGGGCCAGCAAGGGGCAGCCGAAGGCCCGATGCCACGCCAACCGCTGCCGAGAAGGATGGAAACCGGCAACAGCACACCTACCAACCCAAGGAACGCACCATGAAGAAATCCCATAAGGCACTCACAGCCGCCGCAGCCGCAGCAATCCTGGTCACGGCCGGAGCCACGGCAGCCGCCAACGCCGGCACCGGCCGCGTCAGCGGCACTGAAGCGCCCGCCGTCGTGCCCGCCGTTGACGTGCAGCCGGCGCCGGAGACTGTGGTGCAGCAGAACCGCATCTCCGCCACAGCCTCCGCCCAGGCAGTCGCCGCGGCACTCGCCAAGTGCCAGGCGGACAAACTGCCGTTCGTCACGGTGGCGCTCGTTGACCGCTTCGGCACCGTCCAGGCACTGCTGCGGGGAGACAATGCCGCGGCGCACACCATTGAGGCCGCCAAGGAAAAGGCCTACACCGCAGCAGCTTTCGGCACCCCCACAAGCGAGCTGGCCAAGCGCATCAATGGCAATGGCCCCTCGATCGCAGACTTGCCGGGCACCCTGTTCCTGGCAGGCGGAGTCCCGCTGAAGGTCAACGCCGTTTCCGTGGCCGGCATCGGTGTGGGCGGGGCGCCCGATGGCGCCCTTGACGAAGCGTGCGCCACTGCCGGCGCCGAGTCCATCGGAGGCACTGCGAAATAGGCTGCGGTCCGCCGTCGTGAAAGCAGCCCACGACGGCGGCCCGGCCCCGGACAGTTACACGGCCTCCAGGATGCTGACGTAATTGGCGATGCCCACGCCGCCCATGTTCTGCACGGCTGCCCGGCGCGGGGCCGGGAGCTGCATGTCGCCCGCGGTGCCCGTGAGCTGCATGGCCGCCAGGACGTGCTGGGACACGCCGGTGGCACCCACAGGGTGGCCTTTGGACTTGAGGCCTCCTGAGATGTTGATGGGAAGTTTCCCGTCCTTGTAGACCCAGCCTTCCTGGAGCGCCAGGGCGCCCTGGCCGGGTTCGGTCAGGCCCATGGCCTCGTACATGAGCAGCTCAGCGATGGTGAAGCAGTCATGGACTTCGGCCAGGTCCAGGTCCTCAATCCCGACGCCGGCCATCGCCAGGGCACGCTGCCAGGACACCCGCGTGGCTTCGAACGCCGTCGGGTCCCTGCGCGCCGCGGGGAAGAAGTCGTTGGCCTGGCCAAAGCCGGCGAGCCGTACCGGTGCCGTGAGGCCTCCGGTTGGCGAAGTGGACAGCACGACGGCGGCGGCACCGTCGGACACGGGGGAACAGTCGGTCCGGCGCAGGGGATCGGCCACCATGGGGTTCTTGTCCGAGACGGTTTGGCAGAACTCCTCGCCGAGGTCCTTGCGGAGCTGGGCGTACGGGTTGTCCACGCCGTTGCGGTGGTTCTTGGCCGCGATGGTACCCAGGACGTCGCCCAGCTTCCCGTCAGCGTCGTAGCGTTTGGCGTAGTGCCTGGCCACTTCCGCGAAGAGTCCGGTGAACCCGGTGGTGGAGGGCCTGCCGGCCATGTCGTAGTCGGCGCCCAGCAGCCCGGCGCCCACCACATCAGCTCCCGCGTGGGTCATCTTTTCGGCGCCGATCACCAGGACCGTTTTGGCGGTTCCGGCGAGCAGTGCCTTGGTGCCCTGCTGGAAGGCCGCCGAGCCCGAGGCGCACGCGTTCTCCACGCGGGTGGACGGGACGTTGGCCAGGTCCGGTGACACCTGCAGCGCCAGGGAGGATGGAAACGCCAGCGGCATCATGCCGGAGTTGAACTGTCCCACGTAGATTTCATCGATCCGGGCCGGCTCAATCCCTGCGCTGCTGATGGCGTCCGTGGCCACCTGGACGATGAGGGATTCCAGGGTGTCGTCGGTGAGCTTCCCGAACCTGCTGTGACCCCAGCCGGTGATCAGGACATCCTTGCCGAACTGCTTTTTGAGGCTCATGCCGAGGCTCCTTCCAAGGTGGTGGCTGGATCGAGGGAGGGGGCGACCTCAAAGCCGGCTTCGGTCTTCTCCCGGATGTCCTCCACGGTGACCCCCGGTGCCAGCCTGGTCAGCGTGAGCTGCCGCCCGCCGTCGTCCTTTTTGTGAAGGTCGAAGACGGCGAGGTCGCTGATGATCCGGTCCACGCAGCTGAGCCCGGTCAGCGGCAGCGTGCATTCGCGGACGATTTTGGCGGTGCCGTCCTTGGCGTTGTGTTCGGTGAGGACCACCACGCGCGGTGTTCCTGCCACCAGATCCATGGCACCGCCCATGCCTTTGACCATCTTCCCGGGGATGGTCCAGTTGGCCAGGTCGCCGTTGCCGGAGACCTGCATGGCGCCCAGGATGGCCACCTTGACGTGCCCGCCCCGGATCATGCCGAACGAGGTGGCGGAGTCGAAGATGCTGCCGCCCGGCAGGACCGTGACGGTCTGCTTGCCGGCGTTGATGAGGTCGGCGTCCTCCTCGCCCTCGTACGGGAACGGGCCCATGCCCAGCAGCCCGTTCTCGCTCTGCAGCACCACCCGCACGCCCTCAGGCAGGTTGTTCGCCACCAGCGTGGGGATGCCGATCCCCAGGTTTACGTAGTCGCCGTCGTTCAGTTCCTCGGCCGCAATCGCAGCCATTTCATCCCTGGTCCATCCCATGGGTTTTCTCCTTTGGTCGTCTTGGCTGTAATTCAGTTGGGTATTACCGGCGGCACGAACTCGAACGTCATTCCCAGCAGCCAGGCGAGCAGCAGGACCACCGGCAGGTGGAACAGGAACTGCTGGAACGTGAAGCCCACCAGGTCCCGGGCGCGCAGGCCCAAGACGGCCAGCAGCGGCAGCATGAAGAACGGGTTGATGAGGTTGGGCAGGGCCTCGGCCATGTTGTAGATCTGCACGGTCCAGCCGAGGTTCATGTTCACGTCGGTGGCGGACTGCATGACGTACGGTGCCTCCACCAGCCACTTTCCGCCGCCGGACGGAACGAACATGCCAAGGAGTGCCGTGTAGATGGCGATGATGACCGCGAACGCCCCGTTGCCGCCGATGCTGGTGAAGAAATGGGCCAGATGCTCCGACACCGAGAGGCCGCCCGCGCCGGTGGCCTTGGTCAGGATGGCCGCCATCGCGGCATAGAGCGGGAACTGGACCAAAATGCCTGCGGTTGCGGGCACGGCCTTGGTCACGGACTGGAGGAATTTGCGCGGGGTTCCGTGCAGCACAAGCCCCAGCATCAGGAAGACCAGCAGGTAGCCGTTCAGTGAACTGACCACGCTGAGGATGGGCAGGGTCAGGAGTTGGGACACCAGCCACCCCAGCGTCAGAACCCCGGCCAGGACGGGGAGGACCCTGCTGTATTCGAGCCACTCGCCGGGGCGCGACTTTTCGGCCGGCGGTTCGGGCTGGTCATCAAGGTCGACGCCGAGGTCTGCCGCGGTTTTGACGGCGCCGCCCGTGGGGGCGGAGAAGTGGGCAATGACGGTGGTCAGCAGCATCAGGATGACCAGGGTCAGCAGGGACTGCCAGGTGAAGATGGTGGTGCCGAAGTCCAGGACGCCGGTGATCTTCAGCAGCGCCGGGGGAATGGAGGCCTTTGTGGCCTGGAGCTGGGCCGCGGAGGAAGACATGCCCAACGCCCAGACGGCGCCCAGCCCCATGAAGGCCGCTGCCCCGAGCGCCCGGTAGTCGACGTGCAGATCCGCCCGGCGGGCCACGGCACGCGCCAGGAGGCCGCCGAAGATCAGGCTCAAACCCCAGTTCACGAACGACACCGACATGGACATCACGGCAACGAAGCTGACGGCGGCGCGCGCGGAGTTTGGCACCTGCGCCAGTCGGTCAATCAACCGGGCCACGGGCGGCGAGGTGGCCACCACGTAGCCGGTCAGCACCACCATGGCCATCTGCAAAGTGAAGGCGGTGAGGTCCCAGAAGCCGTTTCCGAAGGAGTCCACCACTGCCTTGGGAGAGGCGCCGATGGCGAGTGCTGCGATGGCCACCAGCAGCACGCCTGCCAGGGCGAAGATGTAAGCGTCCGGGAACCACTTCTGCGTCCATCCGGCCAGCTTTTCAGCCATCAGGGCCAAGCCCTTCTGGCGGACGTCCGGTTGGTCGAGCTGGCTGGTGGCCATGGCGGTGTTTCTCTCCATTGAGTGATGTTCTTCCGTTGTTGGGGTGGCCGGCGTCGGAGGCCGGTCAGGCGGAGACGAGGCCGGCGCGCTGCCGGACGGTCCGCTGCTCGATGTCCTTGACCCGGTCCGACGCCTGCACCAGCCGCTGGACGAAGACGCCGGGGGTCGCAACGTGGTTCGGGTCCAGCCGGCCGGGCTCCACGATCACTTCCGCCTCGGCGATGGTCAGTGTGCCGGCTGTGGCCACTACGGGGTTGAAGTTCCGGGCCGTGTAGCGGTAGATGAGGTTGCCGTCCGTGTCAGCGGTGTGGGCATGGACAAGCGCGACGTCGGCCCGGATGGCCCGCTCCTGGACGTACGTTTCGCCGTCGAACACCTCGTGCGGTTTGCCTTCGGCAACCAGGGTGCCCACGCCGGTTTTGGTGTAGAAGGCAGGGATGCCGGCGCCGCCGGCGCGAAGCCGCTCGGCCAGGGTGCCCTGCGGAGTGAATTCCACCTCCAGCCTGCCGGCAAGGTACTGCTCGGCAAACAGCTTGTTCTCGCCGACGTAGGACGCGATGACCTTGCGGACCTGGCCCGCCTCGATCAGGATGCCCAGCCCCTTGCCGTCCACGCCCATGTTGTTGGACACCACGGTGAGGTCCCGGACGCCGGAATCACGCACAGCTTCGATCAGGTCGGCCGGAATGCCGCTCAGGCCAAATCCTCCTACGGCGAGGGTGATGCCGTCCTGCAGGGCCCCTTCCAGGGCGCTGGCGGCGGAAGCTTGGAGTTTCTTCATGTCGTCTCCTCGTTGAGCACGGTGGTGTCCACTAAGTGGATGCCGGGGATCTGAGTCTGGAGATTACGGGCGCATTATTGCGCCTGTCAAGGACCACGGCGTGGCCTATTTACAGTGTGGACAGTACGATGGCGTGTATCCATATTGTGGACACCAGGAGGGTTTATGGCCATGCAGGTGCAGGGCGCGCAGGTGGTAACGCGGATCGCCGGCCTGCTGCGGCTGGTGGGCAGGAGCTCGGAGGGAATGCCCCTGGTGGACCTCGTGCGGGAATCCGGCCTTACCCGTCCCACGGTCCACAGGCTCCTGACGTCCCTGGCCGCGGAAGGCCTGCTGGACCATGATCCCGTGACGGGGAACTGGGTGCTGGGCCCCGAGATCCTCCTGATGGGCTCGGTGGCTTCGGCGCGGTTTCCCCTGGAGGACATCGCCCGGCCCAGCCTCCGCCGGCTGGCGCAGGCCACGGGCGAGAGCGCCTTCTTCTCCATCCGCCGCGGCGCCGGGACGGTCTGCCTGCTGCGTGAGGAAGGCAGCTTCCCGGTCCGCTCCTTCGTCCTGCACGAGGGTGTCCGGTTCCCCCTTGGCGTCGCGTCGGCCGGGACGGCCATCATGGCCTTCCTGCCGGAAAGCGAGCAGGAGGAAATGCTGGGGCGCTGGAGCGAACACGCGGGCGAGTTCGCCGGGAACCATACTCCCGAACTGGTGCGGAAGAACCTGGCCCGCACCCGGCTGGCCGGCTATTCGGTGAACCCCGGCCTGGTCCTGGAGGGAAGCTGGGGGATGGGTGCGGCGGTGTTTGACCGCTCCGGGAAACCGGCTTGGGCATTGTCGTTGACGGGCATCGAACCACGCTTCAAGCCGGAACGGCAGGAGGAACTCGGCGGCCTCCTGATGGCGGAGGCGCACCGGATTACGCAGCAGCTTGGCGTGGGCGGCGGCGGCGGGCGGCGGCCCCGCTGAGCCTCCCCGGCTCTGGCCGCGAACGACGACGGCGGGCGGCACCTTCCGGTGCCGCCCGCCGTCGTTCTCCCCGAAGACGTGCTCCCCAAAGGTGGGGAAGTCCGGCGAGGCTGCCTAGAGGCCCACGCGGGGCTCCTCGGGGCCCTGGTCCTTCCACCACGTGTCAAAGATGGTGACCGGCACGGTGCGCTTGTGGCGGGTCCGGAGGTACTTCTGTTCGATGGAATCGGCAACGGCGTCCGGAACCTCGCGGCCTTCGAGGTAGTCGTCGATCTGGTCGTAGCTGAGGCCCAGTTCGTCCTCATCGGTTCGGCCTGGCCGGTCATCGAGCAGGTCGGCGGTGGGTACCTTCTCCCAGACGCGCGCCGGCGCTCCAAGTTCAGCCAGCAGGGCGCGGTTCTGCCGCTTGTTGAGGCCGAACAGGGGCAGGATGTCCGCGCCGCCGTCGCCGTACTTGGTGAAGAAGCCGGTGACGGACTCGGCGCCGTGGTCGGTGCCAACCACCAGGTAGTTGTGCTCGCCCGCCAGCGCATACTGGGCGATCATCCGGGTGCGGGCCTTGGTGTTGCCCTTGTGGAAATCGGAGATCTCCGAGCCCACGGTCTTTTCGAACTCGTCTTCAAAACCGTCCACGGCGGCGGAGATGTTGAACGTCCATTCCGTCTTGGCCTTGATGAAGTCCAGGGCTGCCTGGGCATCTTCCTCGTCGTGCTGCACTCCGTAGGGAAGGCGGACGGCCACGAAATTGGCTTCCACGCCTTCGGCCTCAAGCTCATCCACCGCCAGTTGCGCAAGCTTGCCCGCCAGGGATGAATCCAGGCCACCGGAAATGCCCAGGACAAAGCCCTTGGTGTGGGTTGCCTTCAGGTATTCCTTGAGGAACGTGACGCGTTTGCGCACCTCTCCCGCGGGATCGATCCGGGGCTGAACGCCCATTTCTTCAATGATTTTGGCCTGGAGTTCGCGCATGTGGTCCAGCCTAGCCAGCACTGTCAACAACCCTCAACTGTTCCGGGCGGCCCCTGCGCGGCGTAGCGTAACTGCATGGAGCGGACAGGGTGTGCCGTGGTGGGCGGAGGCCCCGCGGGGATGATGCTGGGACTGCTGCTGGCCCGGGCCGGAGTGCAGGTGACCGTCCTGGAGAAGCACCGCGACTTCCTGCGCGACTTCCGCGGCGACACGGTGCATGCGTCCACCATCCGCCTGATCGACGAACTTGGCCTGGGCGCGGGATTCCGCAGCCTGCCCCAAAGCAGGCTCAACAACGTGGCTGTTCCGGTCCCCGGCGCCGGCCTGGTCACCCTGGCGGCCTTCGACTCTTTGAAGCCCCCGTACAACTACGTGGCCATGATGCCGCAGTGGGACTTCCTGGATTTCCTCGCCTCGGCGGCCGCTGCGGAACCGACGTTCAGCCTGCTTATGGAGAGCGAGGCCACCGGCCTGGAGTTCGACGGCGGCCGCGTCACCGGAGTGCGCTACAGGGCCACGGGCGGGGCCGGGCCGGGGGCGGAACACGTGCTGCATGCAGATGTGGTGGTGGCCGCGGACGGGCGCCATTCAGTGCTGCGGGAGGCGGCGGGAATGCGCACCAGGGAGTACCCGGTGCCGTTCGACACCTGGTGGTTCAGGCTTCCGCGCCACGCTTCCGAGCAGGGCGAAGTGGCGGGTGTGGTGCCGTCGCTGGGTGACGGGGACGCCATGATTGCCCTGAACCGCACCGACTACTACCAGCTGGGGTACCTCGCCCCCAAGGGCTCGGATGCCGGGATCAGGGCCGGCGGCGTGGAACGGTTCCGGCAGCGCGTGGCGGCACTTCGTCCGGATCTCGCCGACCGCGTCGACTCCATTCGCAGCCTGGACGACCTTCACTGGCTGGACGTTAAGCTGAACCGCCTGCAGCGCTGGTACACCGACGGATTCCTGTGCATCGGGGATGCAGCCCACGCGATGTCACCGGCCGGCGGCGTAGGCATCAACCTGGCCATCCAGGATGCAGTGGCGGCCGCCGAACGGTTGGCCCCGGACCTGCGGCGGGGCCACGTGCGGGCCAGGACCCTCGCGGCAATCCAGCGCCGCCGGCGCATGCCTACAGTGGTGGTCCAAAGCGTGCAGCGCATCCTGCACAGGGTGGTTTTTGTTCCGCTCTTCGCCGGGAGATTGTCCGGGGCGACCCTGGCCGGCGATGGTGCCCGGACTACGTTCTCCATCACGCGGATGGTCTTCTTCATGCTGCGCCACAACCCCGTGGTCAGGCGTGTCCTGCCGCGCGTCATCGCCTTCGGGCCCCGCCCCGAGCACGCGCCAGGCTTTGCCCGCCCACTCACCGTCCGCCCACCCACTAAACTTGAGCCCATGACTTCGCCCTCTGACACTGCGGTAGACACCGCAGCTGCCCGCGCCCGCCTGCTCGAACTCATCAAGGAACTCGCCGTGGTCCGCGGCAAGGTGATCCTCTCGAGTGGGGCCGAGGCTGACTACTACATCGACCTCCGCCGCATCACCCTGCACCACGAGGCCTCCAAGCTGGTGGGCCAGGTCATGCTCGCCCTGGCGGACGACGCCGGGATCGACTTTGAGTGCGCCGGCGGCCTCACCATGGGTGCTGACCCGGTGGGCACTGCAGTGATGCACGCTGCCGCTGATGCCGGCCGTGCCGTGGATGCTTTCGTGGTCCGCAAGGCCCAGAAGTCCTACGGCATGGGCCGCCAGGTGGAGGGCCCCTCCGTTGAAGGCTGCAAGGTGCTGGTCCTGGAGGACACCTCCACCACGGGCGGTTCCGCGCTGACGGCAGTGGAAGGCGTCCGGAAGGCCGGCGGCAACGTGGTTGCGGTGGCAGTGATCGTGGACCGTGACACCGGTGCCAAGGAAAAAATCGAAGCCGAGACCGGCGTTCCATACCTGTTTGCGTTCAGCAAGGACGAGCTGGGGCTGTCCTAGGTCCTGCTGCGGACCCGGGAAATCGCCTGGGAACAAGTATGCTGGCCGTTGGCCGGGCTGTTGGCGCTGCTTTATGATGTCCTTTAACACTTTTCAGTTGCTTGGAGATCATGCATTTGCTCCCCCCAGAACAGCCTTTGAGCGCAACCGACCAGGTCCAGAACCTCATCCTGGAAAGCGCTGATTTTGAGGACTTCCTCAACGAACTGGCCCGTTTCTCCGCCCACCAGATGGCAGGCGACGGTGACGACGCCCTGTGTGGCATCACCCTGCTCCGTGACCGCAAGGCGGCCACCATCGGGTGGAGCAGCGATTCGGCGCGGGAAGTGGACGAAATCCAGTACTCCTTGTCTCAGGGCCCCTGCCTGACTGCTGCGGAGGAGGAACGCGAAGTCCACGTTCCCGATCTGCTGGAGGAGAACCGGTGGGGTCCCGATTACGCAACGGCCGTTGCCGCCCATGGCCTGCGTTCGGTGCTTTCCCTCCCGTTCACCCTGCAGGGCGAGGCCAAGGCGGCCCTGAACCTCTATTCCGATGTTCCCCGGAAGTTCGAAGGACGGGCCACGGCAAGGGCCCGGGACTTCACCCGTGAAATTTCGCAGGCCCTGCGCCTTGCCGTCCGGTTCTCCCTGCATGCGGACAGCGCGTCGAACCTCCGGGCCACGCTGGAGTCCCGCACCATCATCGACATCGCCGTGGGCATTGTCATGGCCCAGAACCGCTGCAGCCAGGCGGCTGCCGTCGAAATCCTCACCGAGGCATCCAGCAACAGCAACACCAAGCTGCGGGACATCGCCAAGTCCCTGGTGGACTCAGTGGGCGGAGCCGGTGCCCGGACGCACTATGAGGAGCCGGGAAAGGTAATCCGCGCGGCCCGTTCCTAAGGGTTGGGTTGTGCAGGGGCTCCCGCGGAGGTTAGGCTTGCGGAGGTTGAGCCGTCGGCCATAGACCTCTTTTGGAGTACCTATGGACCGAGCATTAGACGCAGTTGTTAATTTTGATGTCCCTGCAGACATCGTCCGGATTGAAGTCCGGGGGAGCCTTGACAGCGGTTCCCGCCCCCACCTGGTCCACATCATCCGCCGTGTCCGGCGAATGGGCATCCGCTGCCATATTTGCGTTGACCTCTCAATGGCGGACCTGGTGGAGTCAACCGCGCTGGCCGGCCTGCGCAGCGACCTGAATGCGCTGGATGCCAACGCGCTGCCGGGAGCCTGTGGTGCAGGCGTTTCCCTGCAGCTGGTACCCGCTGCCCACAAAGCTTCCTTGAACCGGCCATCCGGCGAGCAGCCACTTCCCCTGGACGGCGACGTCCGTGAGCTGTTCCCCGGAGGCCGCTTCGCCGGGGAGTATCCACACCTTCCTGTCATGTGGATCGAGGCGTTGTACGGGCCGCCCCTTACGGAATACTCCAACGAGGAGCTCCTTGCGGCCAGTGACGCGCTCTTCGCGCTGCTCGACAATCCAAACACCCAGGACAGTGCCGACCTGCTGGGCCGCTACAACGACATCGGCCTGGAGATCCATCGCCGCCGGCAGGAACCCACGTCCCCAATCCCCGCCGCGGAGGGCCAGGCCGCCTGCTGACCCCAGCGTCACCGAACGGTTACCCCCGCCCGTTGCGGCGGTACGTTTGGGTGGGTTTACGGTAGGAGTGTGCCGTATGAGGGGGAGGTAAGTCCGCAGGGCGGGCGCGGGGTTTCCCACGCCCGGCTGCTGGCGGAGGCGGCTGCACTGAAACGCTTTTCGCGGCGCACGTTCCTGGCGGGTGCAGGGGCGTCCGGGCTGCTGGCTGCCGACATGCTGGTGACCCGCGAGGTCCAGTCGCAGCGCCGGACCACCAGGATCCTCAGCGTTGCGGACGACTTCGCGGACGCCTATTACCCGGATGCCAGCTGGTTCCTGTTCCCGGGGTACAAGACCAGCTGGGAAGAGGCACAATGGATCCTCAACACCCTGCGCGGGGCGCTGAACAAGCGCGCCCGGCTCGCCGCCGTCGGGTATTCCAACCTGGGGCTGAACATCACGGAGGTGGTCAACGCGATCACCGACTACATTGCCGAAGAGAAGATCACCAAGCTCTTCTTCTACGGGCACAGCTTCGGCGGGATGCTGGCCACCCAGGTGGCTGCCCGACTCCTTGCCCTGCAGGGAGTCCAGGTGCAGTTCATCCTCCTGGACTCCAGTCCCTACAGTGCGCACGACGTGCTGGACCAAAGCTGGTTCGACGGCGTGGTGTTCCTTTACGAGCGCGGCGTCAGGTTCCCGTCCACGCTGCGCGGTGGGTATGAGCTGGGTGAACGGATCATCCACAAGGACGAACGGAGCTGGCGGCAGGTCCTGGACCAGACCCTGGAGCAGCTGTCCCCGATCGCACCTTCCAGCGTCCTGATCCAGACCGAGTCCGCGTATATCTACCACTTCGAGGGAAGCCAGTTCGCCGGGAAGCTGGGCACGGCCAAGATGGCCTATATCGGGAACCCCAAGGACAGGACGGTCGACTACGAAACCGCGGCGGAAACCTGGGCCGTGGTCTTCAAGGACAACATGGTCTCAAGCAACCTGCAGACCACCGGCGCGGCACCCGCCCACGCCAGCCCCGGCTGGAATCCGCAGGTCTACCGGCCCCTGGTGACGGAACTGCTGGACGGGTTCTTCCCGCTGCCCCGGGGCGGCTCCCGGGTGAGCATCTTCTAGTCCTAGATCTGGTTCTTCAGGTCCGCCACGGAGTTCAGCACCTGGTTGGGGCGGAACGGATACGCGGCAATGTCATCCTTGTGCGTGATGCCGCTGAGGACCAGGACGGTGTGCAGGCCCGCTTCCATGCCGGCGATGATGTCCGTATCCATCCGGTCACCGATCATGGCGGTGGTCTCGGAGTGTGCATCGATCTGGTTCATCGCGGAGCGGAACATCATGGGATTCGGCTTGCCCACAATGTACGGCTCGCGGCCGGTGGCCTTGGTGATCAGGGCCGCGATGGCACCGGTGGCGGGCATGGGGCCGTCCTTGGAGGGGCCGGTGGCATCCGGGTTGGTGGCGATGAACCGGGCACCTGCAAGGATCAGCCGGATGGCCATGGTGATGGCTTCGAAAGAGTACGTGCGCGTCTCGCCAAGCACCACAAAGTCCGGGTTCTGGTCGGTGAGGATGAAGCCGGCCTCATGCAGCGCCGTCGTGAGCCCCGCCTCACCGATCGTGTAGGCGCGGTTGCCGGACTCTGAGCCCCGCACCTGGTCCTTGAGGAACTGCGCCGTGGCCAGCGCCGAAGTCCAGATGTTTTCCTCCGGAATTTCCAGGCCGGAGGAACGCAGGCGGGCGGCAAGGTCGCGCGGGGTGAAGATGGAGTTGTTGGTCAGCACCAGGAAGCGCTTGGACGTATCCACCCACCGCTGGATCAGTTCCGCGGCGCCGGGGATCGGCTGGTTCTCGTGGACCAGGACGCCGTCCATGTCCGTCAGCCAGCACTCGATCTCCTGGCCGCTGCGGTAAACCGCGGGGTTTGCTGCTACCTGGTCTTCTTCTGCCACGTTTACCTCCACCGGTGATGAATGCTCCAGTGCTCCAGTCTAGTGTTGAGGGGTGAACCAAACGCCCGGCCTGCCAGACGAACCCCGCCACGAGCCCGGGGAGGCCGAGCCCGCAAAGGCGGAGGTCGGCGTCGGGCCCTGGGAAGGCGAACTGCCCGAAGGCGACCACTGGGACCCTGACCTCCTTGCCGACGGGGACCGCCGCAACGTCCTGGACAAGTACCGCTACTGGAAGCACGAAGCGATCGTGGCGGAGCTCGATTCCCGGCGGCACAACTTCCACGTGGCCATCGAGAACTGGCAGCACGACCTGAACATCGGCACGGTGGTGCGCACCGCCAACGCCTTCCTCGCCAAAGAGGTGCACATCATCGGCCGGCGTCGATGGAACCGCCGCGGCGCCATGGTCACCGACCGCTACCAGCACGTCCGCCACCACCCCACGGTCGAGGACTTCGTCCAGTGGGCGCAGGGGGAGGGGCTGGCGATCATCGGCATCGATATCTTCCCGGACTCGGTTCCCCTGGAGACCTACGAGCTGCCGCGCGACTGCGTGCTGGTCTTCGGACAGGAGGGCCCGGGCCTGACCCCCGAAGTCCACCAGGCCGCCGCCGCCACCCTGTCCATCGAGCAGTTCGGCTCCACCCGGTCCATCAACGCCGCCTCGGCAGCCGCCATCGCCATGCACGCCTGGATCCGGCGGCACGTGTTCAACCAGCACGTCTGAGTGTTACTGAGCGGTGACCCGAAACACCCTCGTGGTCCGGGAATGGCTAGGATGGTGCCTAGCCGTAAGCGGTCTACTTGAGGGTCTTCCACCCACAGACGAAACTCAGCAGAGGAGCCAGCATGCCCATTGCAACCCCAGAGATCTACTCCGAAATGATCGACCGCGCGAAGGCGGGCGGCTTCGCATACCCGGCCGTGAACGTCACGTCCTCGCAGACGCTCAACGCAGCGCTCCGCGGCTTCGCCGAGGCGGAGTCGGACGGCATCGTCCAGGTTTCCACCGGCGGTGCGGCCTACTGGTCCGGCGCATCCACCAAGGACATGGTTGCCGGTTCCCTGGGCTTCGCAGCCTTCGCCCGCGAAGTAGCCAAGAACTACGGCGTCAACGTCGCCCTGCACACTGACCACTGCCCCAAGGACAAGCTGGACGGTTTCGTCCTGCCCCTGCTGGCTGCTTCGGAGGCTGAGGTCAAGGCCGGCCGGAACCCGCTGTTCAACTCCCACATGTGGGACGGCTCCGCCGAGACCCTCCAGGAAAACCTGCGCATCGCCCGCGAACTGCTCGGCCGCACTGCTGCCGCCAAGATGATCCTCGAAGTGGAGATCGGCACCGTTGGCGGCGAGGAGGACGGCGTGGAAAACGCCATCAACGACAAGCTGTACACCACCGTTGAGGACGCCCTGGCCACCATCGATGCCCTTGGCTCCGGTGAAAACGGCCGCTACATCACGGCCCTGACCTTCGGCAACGTCCACGGCGTCTACAAGCCCGGCGGCGTCAAGCTCCGCCCGGAGATCCTCAAGGACATCCAGGCCCAGGTGGGTGCCAAAATCGGGAAGGACAACCCGTTCGACCTCGTGTTCCACGGCGGCTCCGGCTCCTCCGACCAGGAAATCGCCGACGCCGTCTCCTACGGCGTGATCAAGATGAACATCGACACCGACACCCAGTACGCCTACACGCGTCCGGTGGCTGACCACATGTTCAAGAACTACGACGGCGTCCTGAAGGTGGACGGTGAAGTGGGCAACAAGAAGACCTACGACCCCCGCGTCTGGGGCGCCTCCGCCGAAGCCGGCCTGGCAGCCCGCGTGGTGGAAGCCACCAAGCAGCTCGGTTCGGCCGGAAAGACCTTCTAGATGTCGGACGAGTTCCGCCGGAACCTGATGGGGCCGGAGCCCACTCTCCTGCCTGCCGAAACCGAGGTGAACGCGCAGCTTGAGGCCGGCCAGGAGGCCCTGGACCTGGTGGCGAAGCACCCAACGTCCTCGCTCCTGTGGGCCGTCCTGGCTGAGGAGGCGTGGACGGAAGGCCGCACCATCGACTCCTACGCCTATGCCAGGGTGGGTTACCACCGCGGACTGGATGCGCTGCGCCGCAACGGCTGGCGCGGCGTGGGGCCCATCCCCTGGGAGCATGAGCCAAACCGCGGGTTCCTGCGGGCCCTCTACTCCCTGGGCCGGGCCTCGTCGGCCATCGGCGAGGCTGAAGAGCCGGAGCGGATCGAGAAGTTCCTGAACGATTCCGACCCCACGGCAAAGGCAGCCATCGAGGGCGAATAACTCCCTGGGCCAACGCCCGCACTGTTTCCTGGTGCAGATTGCCAGGGAGGGGTTCGGGCTGGGAACGACGGCGGGCGGTCACCTTTCAATGAGAAGGTGACCGCCCGCCGTCGTATCCGGCCTGCAATGCGCCGTCCCTCGTTTCGGTTAAAAGAATCGAAGGGCCAGGGGAGGAAAGGAGGAGCTGCGCGAAGCGTGGGAAAGCAGGAGAAAGCGCGTCTCAGGTTCCGTGACTACTACTCGTGGATGTCGTACGCCGACTTCACCACCTGGGTTGAAGCCGAAGACGAATCGGCCCGGGAATTTCGTTTACTGAGTCCGATGCCACAGGCTGAGCGGCGCAGGACTTAAGGTTTGGCAATACCCGTGCGGGCCATGGCGTCTGCATAGGCAGTGCGCATGTCCTCCAGGTACTCCTCCTGGCGGGCCGGGGAACCGGCGAAGGCGCGGCCGCTCAGCGAGCGGACCTTGTAGGTCTTCAGGCCGCGGCGCCAGAGGAGGGGCACCTCGGTCTTCAACAGCAGGTTAGCCAGGCGGTTGGCTTCGGTGCCATGCGCCACGATCACCGAGGCGCGGGGGACCAGGGCCAGGAACTTCAGCAGGGGCTTCAGGCCTGACTGGATCTGGTCCGGAGTGAACTTGCCGTTGGCTTCGCCCGGGACGTGCCAGGGGTGGACGTTCCACGGCATGACGAACTCGGGGCGCAGGCCAAGCTTCCACTGGATCCCCAGCATGCGGGTAACAGCGTCCTGGTCGCCGGGGGTGATGAACCCGGACGGATCCACCTCGCCGATGTTGGAGAACAGGCTGATGATGCGGCATTCCTCCACGTCGTGCATGGGGTCCACGTAGGGCACCACGGTTCCGGGCTTGGCCTCCTGCAGGGAATCACACAGTTCGTTGACGGCGGCAACGCTGGGTTCGTAGCGGCGGCTCATGAGCTGTTCGTGGAATGTTTCGGGTGCCAGGGCTGTCATGAAGTGCTGGATCTCCTGCGGGGATTGGCGTTGCTGCCGCCACGGACATGGGCGCACGGCGGCACGGCACATCAGTGGCGGTTGATTGGGGTGGACCAACTCCTGGTCGGCCTACTCCAGTTTAGCAAGCCCAGGCAAGCGAAACGCCGGCCGCCCCTTCCGGTGATGGAAGGCACAGCCGGCGCGTCGGTGCGGGAGCGGCTAGAAGAGGCGCTTCGAGGCGCGGCGGGCACCCTCACCCAGTGCCTCCAGCTTGGCGAAGGCGATCTGCGGGTGCACCCTGCCGCCCAGGCCACAGTCGGTGGAGGCAATGACGTTCCCGCGGCCCACGAGGTCCGCAAAGCGGACGACCCGGTCCGCCACCAGGTCCGGGTGCTCCACCACATTGGTGGCATGCGAAACAACGCCCGGGATGATCACCTTGCCCTCGGGGAGCTTTGTGTCCTCCCACACCCGCCATTCGTGTTCGTGGCGGACGTTTGCCGCTTCAAAGGAATAGGCGCCGGCGTTGACCTGAAGCACAGAGCCGATGATGTCGGCGAACGGGATGTCCGTGGTGTGTGGGCCGTGCCAGGATCCCCAGCACACGTGCAGCCGGATCTGCTCCTGCGGCAGCCCGCGCAGCGCCCAGTTGGTCGCTTCGACGCGCAGCTGGATGAACTTCAGGTAATCGTCCAGGGACGGCTCGGGATTGATCTGGTCCCAGCTTTCGGCCAGGGACGGATCATCGAGCTGCACCGTAAGGCCGGCCTCGATGATGGCCTTGTATTCCTCCCGCATGGCATCAGCGCAGGCGTAGACGAGTTCCTCGTCGCTCTTGTAGTACTCGTTGGCTACCCGCGCGCATGAGCCGGGGGAGAGGGAAGCCACGAAGCCATCCGTGAGGCCTGCGGCGGCGAGCCCGGTCTTCAGGTTCCGGATGTCCGAGGCCACCAGGTCCTGGCCCGTGTAGGTCAGCGGTCCGGCGATCTTGGGCTGGGCAACGCTCCTGCGGTGGGTGAGGATGCCGGATGCGGGATCGCTGTAGGCCTCGTTGAAGGCCTGCCGGTCGCGCCGGTCCGGGAACGAGGTCAGGACAACGTTGCCGGGGGACGAGCGGCGGACGCCGGACTCGGCCCAGCGGTCCACGGTGGTTGGCTCAAGGCCCCCGAGCCGGGCGAAGGAGTAATTCCACCACGCCCCGTAATCCACCGAGCTGGACATGGTGTGCCCGTACTCGCCGTCGTTGGGGATGTCGATGCCAAGGTCCTTCTGGCGCTGCACCACGTCCACTACGGAGGCTTCGAGGAGTTCCAGGAATTCCGGCGTGATGCCGTCGGCTTCCTTGGCGGCGTTGGCCGCAATGAGTTCAGGGGTGCGGGGCAATGAACCGGCGTGGGTCACGCGGATACGGTCGGTGTTCTGGGACATGCTGGAATCTTCCTTTCCATCGGTCCTGGCAGTAGCACCTTCGGCCGGCAGGAGTCTGCTGGGCCGTGGTTGCTGCGGCGTCATCGAGCCAGGTCTCTCGGCCGCTCCGGATGGTCCACTCTCAGATAAATCGACGCGCGTGGAGCCGGGCAAATCCGCACCGCTTTATGTCGTGGGCATGTCCGGCCGGCCGCCGGCGGCAGGACCGGAACGTACTTACAGTGTTTGTCCAGCATATTGACAGGTTTCGTTAAGCTTGGTTGGCTGAGTGTCACATGCCTCCGCTGCGACGGAGCGGCGGATGCCACCCGAGCACTCGAAAGAGGTAACTGTGACGAAATCCCTCAGGGCCCTCGCCGCCGCAGGCGCCCTGTCGCTCGCTGTCGTCGCAGCAGGTCCGGCGCCCCTGGCCGGCGCCGTAGGCGAAGGGCCTTCCTACGACGGCAACGGCCAGATCACCACGTCGAAGCTGGCCACCTACGACCAGATGGTCTCGTTCCTGAAGGACCAGGATGCGCGCCAGCCCGCCATGGAGCTGGAGGTCATCGGCCAGACCGTCAAAGACCGCGACATCCACCTGGTCAAGTACATATCGGACCCGGCCAAGCCCACCATCCTGTATTTGACCCAGCAGCACGGCAATGAACAGCTCACCACCGAGGGTGCCCTCGAGTTCGTCAAGCACCTGGGCACGGGCAAGTCGGCAGGCATCCTGGACGGCGTGAACATCCTCATCGTGCCCATGCTCAACGCGGACGGTGCCATGGGGGATGTCAACTTCTCCCTGGACGACTACCTTGCCAAAGGGGACCGCCACCTCACCCGCTACAACGCGGAGGGCGTGGACCTGAACCGGGACCATGTGGCCAAGGTCCAGCCGGAGACCCAGGCGCTGCACAACAACGTGATGCGCAAGTACCGCATTGACTACATGATCGACCTGCACCACCAGGGCACCCGCGCCGAGCGCGACGGCAAGCTGGTTTCCGGCTCCATCCTGTACCCCACCACCCCGAACGCCGACCCCTCCGTCGTCGAGAAATCAAAGCGGCTCGGCGCCGTTGTCTTCAACAACGTTGACTCCACCGGCTGGGGCCACCTGGGCAGGTACCAGGGCGGCAGCGCCGAGACCATCAGCCGCAACGGCATCTCCGTGGAATACGGCATTGCCACCCTGCTTTTCGAGATGCGCGGCATGTCCGACCACTACCTGGATGGTTACGCGCTGGGGCAGCGGAGCAATGGCTACCTGATCAAGCAGACGGTCACCACGCTGGCGTCCACCGCCGCGGCCATCGCGGATGGATCCATTGCCGACGCCGACACCTCCTTCTGGGACACGCTCGCCGAGCAGACGTCCCGGCCCGCGGGGGAGGCCGAGGACGAGTAGGAGGCCCGGCGCCCGCCGCGGCCCATATTTGCGAAAGGGCCGCGGCGGGCCACAACAGTGGACAAAGTGCCCCATCGGCTAAACTTGGGTGGTAAGAGCCCCGGAACTCTTGCTTCGCCGTGCCGTGCTGCGGCTGTGCGAAGGCCGGTATGTTCGGGGCATTCTCATGAACGGCGCTGCATGGGCCCGCCACCAGATGGCTGGACCCGGGCAGCCCGAACGAATGGGGGAGGATCCCATGCCAGCAATTGTGATCGTAGGAGCCCAGTGGGGCGACGAAGGAAAAGGCAAGGCCACCGACCTTTTGGGCGGCCGTGTTGACTACGTCGTCAAGCCCAATGGCGGCAACAATGCCGGGCACACCGTCGTCGTAGGCGGTGAAAAGTACGAACTCAAGCTGCTGCCGGCAGGCATTCTCAGCCCCAACGCTGTTCCCATCATCGGCAACGGCTGCGTGGTGAACCTCGAAGCCCTCTTCCAGGAAATCGATGGGCTCCAGGCCCGCGGTGCGGACACCTCGAAGCTGCGGGTTTCCGCCAACGCCCACCTGGTGGCCCCGTACCACCAGGTCCTGGACAAAGTGACCGAACGCTTCCTGGGCAGCCGCGCCATCGGCACCACCGGCCGCGGCATCGGCCCCGCCTACATGGACAAGGTGGCCCGGCTGGGCATCCGCGTCCAGGACGTCTTTGACGAATCCATCCTCCGCCAGAAGGTGGAAGGCTCGCTGCGCCAGAAGAACGAACTCCTGGTCAAGGTCTACAACCGCCGCAGCGTTGTCGTGGACGAGATCGTGGACTACTTCCTGTCCTTCGCCGAGCGGCTCCGTCCGCTGGTCATCGACAGCACCCTGGTCCTGAACACCGCGCTGGACGAGGGCAAGGTGGTCCTGATGGAAGGCGGCCAGGCTACGTTCCTGGACGTGGACCACGGCACCTACCCGTTCGTGACCTCCTCCAACCCCACCGCCGGCGGCGCGTCGGTTGGCTCCGGCATCGGGCCCACCCGCATCTCGCGCTCCATCGGCATCATCAAGGCCTACACCACCCGCGTTGGCGCCGGCCCGTTCCCCACGGAACTCTTCGACGAGATGGGCATGTACCTGCAGAAGACCGGCGGCGAATTCGGCGTCAACACCGGACGCCCGCGCCGCTGCGGCTGGTACGACGCCGTCCTGGCCCGGCATGCCTCCCGCGTCAACGGCTTCACGGACTACTTCGTCACCAAGCTGGACGTGCTCACCGGCATCGAACAGATTCCCGTGTGCGTGGCCTACGACGTGGACGGCGTCCGGCACGATGAAATGCCCATGACGCAGACCGAGTTCCACCACGCCAAGCCCATCTTCGAGTACTTCGACGGCTGGACCGAGGACATCACCGGGGCACGCACCCTGGCGGACCTGCCGGAGAACGCCCGGAATTACGTGCTGGCCCTTGAGAAGCTTTCCGGAACCCGGTTCTCCGCCATCGGCGTGGGCCCGGACCGGGACCAGACCATCGTGGTGAACGACCTCATCAACGATTGACACCCCCCAGGGCAGCATGACGACGGCGGCAGGCCACCTTTGCGGGTGGCCTGCCGCTTGTGCGTCCCGGGACGTTCGGCCCCGGGTGGAAAAGCAATTTACACAGGCTTAACGCGCACGGTCTTGTGAGGCTGCACGCGTACCGGCAAGACTCGGTAGTACCCCCTGGTGCCCAAGGAAGGATCGTCATGGCCGGAAAATTTGAAGCATTCATTGACGCTGATTCGTTGTTCCGGTTCCGGCTCCTGGCCCCGGATGGCGCAGTGGTGGCTGTCTCCGGGCCGTACCATGACAAGCAGGCCCTGGCGGCAGGGATCGCTGCCGTGCGTGAGTGCGCCGGCACCGGCCTGGTCACCGACCTCTGTCCCGCCGGGGCCGTATCCCGTCCCGCAACCGTGCCCGTAGCGGCAGCCGCCGCCGTTCCCGCGGAGCTGCCCTCCGCCGTCGTACCTGTCTGTGGCGACGAGCGCCTGCCCGCCAGGCTGCACTTTTTCGCGCTGGCCAAGGCATCGCGCAGGCAGGCGACGCCGCCCCGGTGGACCAGGGCAGCTGCCCGCTGACAGCCGCGGAACGGCTGCCAAAAAAGTTTTTGAAATCGCGTAACCCTTTGGGGGTGCGCAGCGATTACCCCTATGAAGTGCCGGTCTGGAACCTGTCCCCCATCACGTTCCAGACCGGCTCTTTTGTTTTCCGCCCAGCCGGCTTCAGGTGCCGGGAGCCCGCAACGGCCCGCTTACCCGGCGCCGTGGCGCTTCCGGCAGCGGTTGTTACTGAAGGGTAAAGTAGGGGCAGCGTTCCGGATGTACTGAGCGTTCACCTTGCCAACTCCCTCTTTGACGGAAAGCACTACGTCAGTGACCGATGCACAGACAGACGAGGCTCCGGACCAGCCAACTCCCGGGACCGCTGCCTTCAGCCTCGTCTACAAGACGTACGCGTCGCAGGTGCTGGGCTATCTCACCGCCCGGGGAGTCGAGGATCCGGAGGCCGCCATGCAGGAAGTGTTTCTTTCCGTCCTGCCCAGGCTCGACAGTGTCCGCGGAGGGGATGCGGGGCTGCGTACCTTCATTTTCTCCGTTGCCCATGCGCGGATGGTGGACGACCACCGCCGCCAAAGCCGAAGCCCGCTCAAACTGCCGTTCGAGCCAGAGCTTGACCAGCGCCAGGACAGCTCAGCGGAAAAGCTGGCGCTGGAGCGCATCTCACCCCGGGAAGTCCTCGGGCTGCTGGACGGGCTGCCGCAGGACCAGCGGGACGTGCTGTCGCTTCGCCTGGTGGGTGGCCTGACAGTGGAACAGACCGCGGAAACCATCGATAAGAGCGCCGGTGCCGTGAAACAGCTCCAGCGGCGCGCGCTGCTGAAACTTCGGGAACTTGCGGCAGTGAAGGAGTATTTCACGCCATGACGTCCGCTTCGGATAATCTCATCGCCCTCGTCGACGACATGCTCCAGGACGCCGGTGCAGCCCAGGATGCGGAACTCCGTGACACCCTGGTCGCACTGGGCGCCCTGGCCTCACTGCCCGTACCCGCGCCCACCGGCGAGCTTGCCGCGATGCTGGCAGCGGGAGGTCCGGCAGAAGACGCCACTTCCGGGAAACTCGAGGGTGAGCAGCGGGTTGAGCAGCCGGATGGTGAGCAATGGGTTGACGACCCGCCGGGCGATGAACTGGCGCGCCGCCGCCGTCGGCACCGCCCCACCGCGCTGGGCCTGGTCCTCGCGGCGGGAATGGGGCTGGGCGTTGGCGGAGTAGCCGCCAGCTCCACCGCTCCCGGAGGCAGCCCCATTGAGCACGTGCTGACGGAATGGATGCCGTGGAACCATACGACCGACGCCGCGTCGGCCGTCTCCTCCACCGACGGCGGGCCAGACGTGGGCGCGGAAGGGGAAGTCACCCAGTCCGGCGCAACTGCCGCACCGGCTGGGGCTGCGGACGCGTCACACCGTGCGTCCCGTTTCCTGCGCGATCCTGCCGGCCTGTTCGGCGGCACCCGCACGCCGGCGTGTGCCGGCCCCGTCAAGCACGACGCCGGCACAGGTCCAGGGAACTGCGCGGCCGAACCCGGGGCTGCTGCAGTGGGTGGAGCCGTCGGCGGCATGGATGGCAGCGGACGGGCTGTGCCGGCGGGAACCCCGGCGGATCCAGCTGCGGCCGGACCGGGCAAGGCCGGGGCGCCGGCACCGGCTACTGTGGCAGGCGGCGTGGACCCGGCCGGGACGGCGCAGAAGGCGGCCGGTTCCGCTGCCACCACCGGCCGGGTGCCGGGCCAAGGCCAGCCACAAGACCCAGGGACACAGGAACCAGGGACACAGGGCGCAGGGGGTTCAGAGTCGCAGGGCACAGGCCCCAAGGCCGCCACCCCGCTGAAGTAGCTGAAGCATGACAGGACGGGCAGCGTAGGCTGATCCCATGGGCCACACGAACGATCCCGCAGTCATCGAACGCCTTCTGCGAACCAAGGGCCGGTGGGCCATCGTCGGACTCACCACCAATGAGTGGCGCTCCGCCTACGACGTCTCGCTGATGATCCGCGACCGGCTCGGCATGGAGATCATCCCCGTCAACCTGAACGGCGACACTGTCCACGGCGAACCCGGCTATCGCACCCTCGGCGACATCCCGGCGGATAAGCAGCCCATCGACGTCGTGGACTGCTTTGTGAACTCGCAGAAGGTGGGCAGCGTGGTGGACCAGGCCATTGCCGCCGGGGCGAAAGCCGTGTGGCTGCAGCTGGGGGTCATCGACGAGGCAGCGGCGGAACGTGCCAAGGCGGCGGGGCTGGACGTGGTGATGAATCTGTGTCCGGCGCAGCTTGCCTGGAAGTACAACCTTTAGCGCTTCATCAACTCCGGATAGTGCCGTTCGGTCACGTCCGGGTGTGCCCGCATCCGGCCCTTGAGCATGTTGAGGCCGAACGATGCCAGGAGCGGGTTGTCCGGATCGTCCGTGATACCCCGGGCAGCCGCCTTTAGCTCGGGTGCCAGGGGGACGGGCTCGATGACCGCGTCGAGCCGCGGCGACCAGAAGAACGGCACCGAGTACCGGTCGACGCCCGGTGGCGGTGCCTGGACGCGGTGGATGGTCGCCGCCAGGTATCCCTCCGTGGCTACTTCGAGCATCTCGCCAAGGTTCACCACCAGTGCCCCCGGCAGGGGCTCCACAGGCAGCCACTGGGTGGTTCCGGGCGGCAGCACTTCCAGGCCGCCTACGTTGTCCTGCAGCAGGAGGGTTACGAAGCCGTAGTCCGCGTGCGAGCCAACGCCCTGGTCCCCGGCCGCTTCCACCACGCCGCCCACGTAGTGGACCAGCTTGCCCATCCATGCCGGTGAATCCCGGAAGGGCCCGTCGAAGTAGTCCTCCGGCAGCTGGAGCGAAACGGCGATTGCCCTCAACAGTTCCATGCCCACGCCGGACATCAGCTCCGCCCACTCCATGGCAGCAGGCTTCAGCTCGGGGAATGTTTCATCGGGCCAGAGATTGGGACCCTGCAGCAGCCAGTAAGGCTGGCTGTCCGGGTAGTCCCGCACCGGCTCGCGCTCCGGTGAATAGTCGATCTGCTCCCGAGCGTCGGCCCGGCCCTGGGTCACCTCGGTGCCCATGCGCGTGTAGCCACGGAAGTGGGGGGAGAGGCGGTTGTCCAGCTTCATCCGCTCCTCAAGGGGCAGGTCGAAGAAGCGCTGAATTGTGTCCAGGAGCTCTTCGGCCTGTCCCGGGCGGCCACCATAACCGGTGACCTGGAAGAACCCGATGTCGTGGGTGGCGTGCCGCAGCTGGTCGATGAACTCCGGGCTGAATGTGCCGTCGGCCCGCCGGGCGGCACGCAGGTCCAGAACAGGTATGGCTCCCTGGTCGCGTGACATGTTCGCAGACTAGCACCGCGCAGGTCTGCTTTATAGGCTTCCGTTATGGACCCAAGTGCGCTGCGGAAGATCTGCCTTTCGTTTCCCGGAGCCTATGAGGATTTTCCGTTCGGACCGGAGACTTCGGTCTTCAAGGTCCGTGCCGGGACTGCCGGGGGAGCGCGGCACGAGGCTAAACTGTTTGCCCTGTCGTCCATGGACGAACGCGATTTCTACGTGAACTTGAAGTGCGAGCCGGCCCTGGCCGTGCAGCTGCGCGCGGTACACCCGGCAATCACCGGGGCGTGGCACATGAACAAGACCCACTGGAATGGTGTGCGCATCGACGGGTCGCTGCCGGACGGGATGATCCGGGACATGGTGGAGGACTCCTACGACCTTGTGGTGTCAGGCTTGAGCCGGAAGCAGCAGGATCAACTGGGGTGGGCACGCCTCGAAAGGGCAGGCGGCGATGATTGACGCGGGAAGACTCGGCTATCCGGGAATTGGCGGCACGGAGCACGGCGTCGCGCCAGTGGGGTACGACCGCGTCCTTGAGGAAGCCCGCCTGGGTACCGGCCTTGGCGTCTACCGGCGCGTGGCGGACGGCATCCTGGGCTGGGAACTGCAGCGGAGGGCTGGCCTCACGGTGCGGGCAGACTCGCCAAGGGCGGTGCCCGGGGCACACGTGGTGAGCGGTTTCGGCGTCGGGCCCTTCCGCCTGCCCGCGCCCTGCCAGGTGGTGTGGGCGCGGGAGCCGGCACCGGACGGTGTTCCCCAATCCGCCGGGTTTGGTTACGGGACGCTGCCCGGCCACCCCGCCCGTGGCGAGGAATCCTTCGAGGTGGAGATCAACAGCCACGGAGAGGTGTGGCTGCGGATCCGTGCTTTCAGCAGGCCTGCCAACTGGTTCTACGCCGCCGGTGGCCTGGTCACCCGCGCGGCACAGCGCTACGTTACTTCCCGGTACATTGAAGGGGCACGCACCCTCGCCGCGGAAGGAACATCCCTGTGATCTTTATCGTCGTCAAGTTCAAGGTCAAGCCCGATTGGTCCGGGCGCTGGCTCGATCTGGTGGCAGACTTCACCCGGGCTACCCGGGAGGAGCCGGGCAACCTGTGGTTCGACTGGTCCCGAAGTGTGGACGATCCCAACGAGTTCGTCCTGGTGGAAGCGTTCAAGGACGACGCCGCGGGAGACCATGTCAACAGCGGGCACTTCAAGAAGGCCATGGCCGACATGCCCCAGGCACTCGCCGAAACACCCAGGATCATCAGCCGCCAGCTGGACGGCGAAGGCTGGGACCTGATGGGTGAGCTCACCATCGAGTAAAGACAGGGGCGGCCATGTGGATCGGCTGGATCGAGTTCGACATCCTCCTTGGGGACGTGCAGAGCCTGAAGGAAAAGCGCTCCGTCGTCAGGCCGCTCCTTGCCGAGCTCAAACGCCGCTTCGAGGTGTCAGTCGCCGAAGTCGGGGACCATGCCCAGTACCGGCGCTCGCAGGTCGGCGTTGGCCTGGTGGCAGCTGACCGGGCCCATCTCGTGGAGGTGCTGGCCGCCGTCGAACGTTTTGTGGCAGCCCGGCCGGAGTTCGAGCTGCTCAGTGCACGGCAGCGGGAGCTGCACAGCGAGGACTGAGCCGGTCCTTAAATGCGGACGGACACCCAAAGCCTCTCTATGGGCTTGAGTGTCCGTCCGCGTTCTGTGGGGCCTAGCCGAAGTACTTCGGCAGGGTCCCTTCGTGGGCTTCGCGGAGCGCGTCCAGGGACAGGCCCTCCACGCCGTTGATCTCCAGCTTGCCGCTGGCCGCGTCCACCACGCCGATGCGGGTGTGGGTGAAGCCGCGGGCGGTGCACATGTCCGTAAAGCGGACTTCCTCGGAGCGGGGGACGCCCACAACGGCACGGCCCTGGGACTCGGAGAACAGGGCCGTGAACAGGTCCACGCCGTCCCGGTCCATGACGTCCTGCAGCGCGATCCGGGCACCCACGCCGTAGCGCAGCGAGGACTCCACCAGCGCAGCCGCGAGGCCGCCTTCGGAGAGGTCGTGGGCGGAGTCGATCATGCCGTCGCGGGACGCGTTGATCAGGATCTCGCCCAGCGCGCGCTCGGCCTCGAGGTCCACCTTCGGTGGCTGGCCGCCCAGGTGTCCGCGCATGTTGGCCCATTCGGAACCGTCCAGCTCGGCGCCCGTGGTGCCCAGCAGGTAGATCGCCTGGCCATCCTCACGCCAGCCCGACGGCGTGCGGCGCGCAACGTCGTCGAGCTTGCCCAGGACCGCCACCACCGGGGAGGGGTGGATGGGCGTGGTGCCGGTCTGGTTGTAGAGCGAGACGTTGCCGCCGGTGACAGGGATGCCCAGCACCATGCAGGCGTCGGAGAGGCCGCGGATGGCCTCGGCGAGCTGCCACATCACATCCGGGTCCTCGGGGGAGCCGAAGTTCAGGCAGTCGCTGACGGCCATGGGGACGGCGCCTGCGGTGGCTACGTTGCGGTAGGCCTCGGCCAGTGCCAGCTGCGCGCCGTGGTACGGGTCCAGGTAGGTGTAGCGGCCGTTGGCGTCGGTGGCCAGGGCAACGCCCAGGCCGGTTTCCTCGTCCACGCGCACCACGCCGGCGTCGTCGGGGAATGCCATGGAGGTGTTGCCGCCCACGTAGCGGTCGTACTGGTTGGTGATCCAGGACTTGGAGCACATGTTCGGTGACGCCACCAGTTCGGTGACGGCCTTTGCCAGCTCCGCGGGGGCGGCCGGGCGACCGGCGTCCTGCACGGAACCGGTGAAGGTGTCCGCCTGCACGGCATCCTGCCACTCGGGACGGGCATACGGGCGGTCATAAACCGGGCCGTCGTGCGCCACGGTGCGGGGATCGACGTCGACAATCACCTCGCCTTCCCAGGTGATGATCAGGCGGCCGGTATCGGTCACCTCGCCCAGCCAGGAGTACTCCACGGCCCACTTGTCCATCACGGCCTCGAACGCTTCCACGTTCTCCGGGGTGACAACGGCCATCATGCGTTCCTGGGACTCGGACATCAGGATCTCGCCCGGGGTCAGCGTGGGGTCGCGCAGCAGGACGGAGGTCAGCTCGACCTGCATGCCGCCGTCGCCATTGGAAGCCAGCTCGGACGTGGCGCAGGAGATGCCTGCGGCGCCAAGGTCCTGGATGCCTTCCACCAGCGAGCCCTTGAAGAGCTCCAGGCAGCACTCGATGAGGACCTTCTCGGCGAACGGGTCGCCCACCTGGACGGCGGGGCGCTTGGAGGGCTTGGTGTCGTCGAACGACTCGGAGGCCAGCACCGAGGCGCCGCCGATGCCGTCGCCGCCGGTGCGCGCACCGAACAGGACCACCTTGTTGCCCTTGCCGGAGGCGTTGGCCAGGCGGATGTCCTCGTGCCGCATGACGCCCACTGCCAGGGCGTTGACCAGCGGGTTGCCCTGGTACACGGAGTCGAACACCATCTCGCCGCCGATGTTTGGCAGGCCCAGGGAGTTGCCGTAACCACCGATGCCCGCAACGGCACCATGCATGACGCGGGCGGTGTCCGGGTGGTCGATTGCGCCGAAGCGCAGCGGGTCCATGACGGCCACGGGGCGGGCGCCCATGGAGATGATGTCGCGGACAATGCCGCCGATGCCGGTGGCCGCGCCCTGGTAGGGCTCAACGAACGACGGCGAGTTGTGCGATTCGATCTTGAAGGTCACGGCCCAGCCGTCCCCCAGGTTGGTCACGCCGGCGTTTTCGCCGATGCCCACCAGCATGTCCTTCTTCATTTCCTCGGTGACCTTCTGGCCGAACTGGCGCAGATGGTTCTTGGAGGACTTGTAGGAGCAGTGCTCGCTCCACATGACGGAGTACATGGCCAGTTCGGCGCCCGTGGGGCGGCGGCCCAGGACCTTGACGATCTCGTCGAACTCGTTCCGCTTCAGGCCGAGTTCGGCCCAGGGAAGTTCGGTGTCCGGGGTCTTGGCCGCGTTCTCGACGGTGTCGATGTTGAACTTCTTGGTCGTTTCCGTGGTCACTTGTCGCCTCCCACAATCTTGTTCAGGACGGAGGTGAAGAAGCCCAGGCCGTCGGTGTCGGAACCGCCGATGCCGTCCAGCGATTCGGGCCCGAAGCCCGGCTCCACGGCGTGTTCGGGGTGCGGCATGAGGCCCACCACGTTGCCGGCGGCATTGGAGATGCCGGCGATGTCGCGGCGGGAGCCGTTCGGGTTGAAGCCCACATAGCGGAAGACAACGCGGCCCTCAGCCTCAAGGGCGTCCAGGGTCTTCTCGTCCGCGATGTACTGGCCATCCTGGTTCTTGAGCGGGATGGTGATCTCCTGGCCCGCCTGGTAGTCCAGGGTCCACGCAGTGTTGCTGTTCTCGACACGCAGCACCTGGTCGCGGCAGAGGAACTTCAGGTGGTCGTTCTTGATCATCGATCCGGGCAGCAGGTGCGACTCGGTGAGGATCTGGAAGCCGTTGCAGATGCCGAGGACCGGCAGCTTGGCATCGGAGTTGGCGGCGTCGATGATTTTGGACATCAACGGCGCGAAGCGGGCAATGGCGCCGGCGCGGAGGTAGTCGCCGTAAGAGAAGCCGCCGGGGATGACCACGGCATCCACGTCGCCGAGCTGGCTGTCGCCATGCCAAAGTTCGACGGCGGTGCCGCCCGCAAGGCGCACGGCGCGGGCGGCGTCGCGGTCATCAAGGGTGCCGGGGAAGGTAACGACGCCGATGCGGGCGCCGGCGAGGCGCGGCTCCGCCGCGACTGCGACGGCTTCGCCGATCAGGGGGAGTTCAGTCATGTCAGGCCTCGACGACCTCGACGTTGACGACATCTTCGATCACGGGGTTGGACAGGAGGGTCTCGGCGGCGTCGCGGGCCTGGGCCAGGATTTCCTCGGTCACCTCGCCGTCGACCGTCAGTTCGAAACGCTTGCCCTGGCGGACAGAGCTGAAGCTGGTGAAGCCCAGCCGGGGGAGAGCGCCGACGATCGCCTTCCCCTGCGGGTCCAGAATCTCGGGCTTGGGCATGACGTCAACAACGATCCGGGGCATCCGGCAACTCCTGTGCGTGAGCTTGGGTAAGGGCGCAGCGGAGTGGTGCCGTCTCACGCCGTACCGGGGTTGGGGGGACTGTTGGTCACCTGCGTTGGTTCACCATGAGGTCGGGCGCTCCGCGAGCTTGCCTTACCATTCTACCGGGCCGGGCGCACCCCTTTGCATCCGGCCTCCTGGGCAGCCGGGCGGCGGGGAATGAACCGGGGACGGGGGCGCCCCTGGGCGGGGTTATGGAGTTGCCGGAGGGCGTTCACTAGAGTTGCTGAATGGGAGAAAATTCGAAGTCCGTGCTGTTGCCGATGGTCGCCGCGGCCGTGTTCGCCGGCCTGGGCAGGATGGTGTTTCAAAAAGTGAAGGCGGACCGTCTGGCCCGGGAGACGCGGGTAGCCGGTCCTGTGGATGAAAAAACCAGGCAATGGATCAGTGACGTGGTGCGCACTCCCCGCCAGTAGTTTCGCCTGCGGTCTCTCGTTTGCCAGGGCGTCCTTCGGGGCGCCCTTTTCCATGCCTGTTTCCGGGTCCTGCGGGCCAACGCCCCACCCCGTATGACAAGCGGAAAATTCTCGAATGTGCCCTATGTCATATCGTGCTCTCAGTCTGTACTCTGTGAACAGTCTGGTCTCAGCAAATTACAAAACCTGTAATTCCCTCTGCAGTTCCAGTCGTTCGGGCTGCCCACCAAGGCTGGGCGGTACATCGTGAAAGGGTTGCACGTGAAATCAACTGGAAAGAGCCCCTCGCGGGCTGGGGGCCTCCGGAAAGCGGCCGCACTGGCCGTCGGGTTGCCCCTTCTCCTTAGCTCCATGGCCGTGGGTCCCGCGTCGGCGGCACCCGGCGGCCAAGGTACGGAAAATGCCTCCTCCACTGCGAAGGACAGCCAATTCAAGGACGGCCGGTACATCGTGGTGCTGGCCGGCCCGGCTGCCGCGGCGTACGAAGGGGGAGTTGCCGGACTGGGAGCCACCAAGCCCCAGCAGGGCAGGAAGCTCGACGCCGGCAGCCCCAACTACAAGGCCTACGACGCCCACCTTCGCAACCAGCAGCGTGAAGTCGCAGCGGCGCAGGGTGTCAGCCCCGCAAAGCAGTACACCGCAGCACTGAACGGGTTCACTGCCGAGCTGACCGCAACGCAGGCGGCAGCCTTGTCCAAGGACAACCGCGTCCTGGTGGTTTCACCCGATGTCGAAAACAAGCCTGACTACACCACCACCGACTTCCTCAAGCTCACCGGCCCGGACGGCGCATGGGCCCAACAGTTCGGCGGCCAGGCAAACGCCGGCAAGGGCGTTGTGGTGGGTGTCATCGACTCGGGGTACGCACCGGACAACCCCTTCCTGCAGGGCGAACCCGTGAAGCCACTGCAGGGTGACCCGCAGGTGGGCGTCCCGTACCGCACCGGCGATGGCAGGATTGCCATGCTCAAAGCGGACGGCACCACCTTCGAAGGGGAATGCCAAAAAGGCGAGGGCACCGGGGCCGGGTTTGACGGCTCGCTCTGCAATACCAAGGTCATCGGCGCCCGATACTTCGCCGATTCCTTCCTGCAGTACGTGGCGCCGGGAAACCGTGCCCCGGAAGAGCAGATTTCCCCGGTGGACGTTGGCAGCCACGGCACCCACACCGCCACCACGGCGGCGGGCAATGCCAATGTCGAGCAGGTGATCGATGGAACCAGCTTCGGCAAGAGCTCGGGAGTGGCCCCCGCAGCCAAAGTCTCGGTGTACAAAGTCTGCTGGGAGGACACCAACCCGGACACGGGCGGCTGCTACTCCTCGGCGTCGGTCGAGGCCGTGGACGCAGCCATCAAGGACGGCGTCGATGTCCTGAACTACTCCATATCGGGCAATAACAACAGCACCACCGATCCCGTGGCGCTGGCGTTCCTGAACGCGGCTTCCGCAGGTGTCTTCGTTTCGGCTTCGGCAGGCAACTCCGGCCCTGCGGCCTCCACCGTGAACCATGCCTCACCGTGGCTGACCACCGTGGCTGCTTCCACCTTCCCCAGCGACCTGCTGGGAACGGTCAAGGTGTCCGACGGTTCCCTGTACCGCGGAGCGTCCATTATGAAGTCGGAAGTGGCGGACAAGCCCGTTGTCCTTGCCGCGGCCGCCGCGGCCGCGGGTGCGGCAAACCCGAACCTCTGCGGCCCGGGGACCCTTGACGGCTCCAAGGTGGCCGGCAAGGTTGTGGTCTGCGACCGCGGCGTGGTGGACCGCACCGCCAAGAGCCAGGAGGTCCTGGACAAGGGCGGCGTGGGCATGATCCTGGTGAACCTCACCAGCAGCTCGGAGGACGCAGACAACCACGTTGTTCCAACTGTCCACGTCAATGCCCCCAAGAGCCTGGAGCTGAAGTCCAAGCTGGAAGCCAATCCGGCGCTGACCGTCAGCCTGGTCAAGGGCGACCTGACCGGTCTGCCACCAGCCGCGGCACCCCAAATCGCGGGCTTCTCGTCCCGCGGGCCCACCCTGGCATCCGGCGGCGACCTGCTCAAGCCGGACATCTCCGCCCCGGGCGTCAACGTCCTGGCCGGTGTCTCCACGATCGGTAACGACGGCGACCAGTTCGGGTTCATGTCCGGCACCTCCATGGCCGCACCGCACATCGCCGGTTTCGGTGCCCTGGTCCTGGGCAAGCAGCCGAAGTGGACCCCGGCAATGGTTAAGTCCGCCATGATGACCACCGCCTACCCTCTGGTCAATGCCGACGGTTCGCCCAACACCGACCCCTTCCAGGGCGGCGCCGGCCACATCGATTCCACCCGCGTCCTTGATCCCGGGCTGGTCTACGACTCCGGGATCCAGGACTGGCTCGGCTTCCTGAACGGGCAGGGCGTTGACACCGGAGCGCCGCAGGCCGGCAGCATTGCCGCCCGCGACCTCAACCTGCCCTCCATCGCGCTGGGCAGCCTGGTGGGCGAAGTCCAGGTGAAGCGCAAGCTGACCGCCCTGGTCCCGGGCATGTACCACCCCGAGGTGAACATGCCGGGCTTCAACGTCAACGTCGAACCCAAGGCGCTGAACTTCGCCAGGGCCGGCCAGACCCGTGAAGTCACCGTCACCATCCGGAACGTCAGCGGACCGGTTGGCAAGTTCAGCACTGGAAGCCTCACTTGGAAGGGCCCGCGGACGGTTACGTCCCCTATTGCCATCCGTCCTGTTGATGCCCAGATTGCCCCGTCGTTCTCCTTCAGCTCGGCCACGGGCACCGGCAGCGGCACGATGGAGCTCGTATCCGGCTCCGACAACCCCATCGCCGTCGGCGTGGAGGGCCTGGCACCACTGAGCCAGACCGCCATCACCAAGACCCCGGGCGAGTACGCGGCCACGAATGACGCGCACAACGCCCTGCTCCAGGTGAAGGTGCCGGCCGGTGCCTCGTTTGCGCGGCTGGGCATCCAGGCACAGTCGAACGACGTCGACTGGGACATGGTGGTCTACGCACCGAGCGCGTCGGGCGGGTTGACGGCCACCCAGGTGGCCACTGCCTCGGCCAGTGAATTCCTGGACCTGGAGTCGCCGCGGGCGGGCACCTACTATGTGGTGGCCAACCTTTACGCCACGCCGGACAATGGGCCGGCCACCGCGTCCGTCCAGGCTGTGACCTTCGCCGGTGACGCGGGCAACCTCACGGTGAACCCGAACCCCATCGTGGCGCCGAACGGAACCGCCACCTCGGCGACCCTGAGCTGGACCGGACTCCAGGAGGGCTCCTACCTCTCCCGGCTGAGCCTTGGCAGCAACGGCATCAAAACCTGGGTGAACGTGCAGGTGGGACAGGGCGCTGCCCCCGCCCCGGCCGGCGCTCCCCGGCTTGACCTGGCCCAGGCGGTACCCGCAACCTGATCCGGAAGGCATGGGGGGAGGTCCCGGGCGGCTATCAGGCCGCCCGGGACCTTTTTTCGTTCCTGCCGGCGGGAAGGCCAGGCAGCGGAAGGCTAAGTGGCTGTGCCGCCCAGTAAAGGTGCCATGGCCTTCCAGCGGGCGATCTCGCAGCCGTCGGTGCGGGTAAAGGTCGAGTTGACGTGGCGCCCATGGAAAGTTCCGGTGACCGTGGCAACCTGCGGGCCGCCGTACTGCTGGGTGCACAGCTTGGGAGGACCAGGTTTGGGGAAGAAGATGCCTTCACCGAACCGCTCCACGGCGGCGAGGGCTGCTCCAGGTCGGGGCAGCGTGGTCCCGGCTGCGGGGGCGCCATCCGTGGCTACCAGCCGGAACACATGCTCCGGCGCATCGGGGGCCTCGCGGATTCGGATGGTCAGGTCGATCAATGCGGCGCTCCGTCCGACACGGCCCCGATTTCCGCGGCGAGCCGTTCCCGCAGGGCCCCCGCTTCCGTGGCGAAGGCACGCTGGTGCTCGACATAGGCGGCCTTGCCCTGCGGCGTCTCGATGGGGATGGCCGGATAGCCCCAGCCAGCCAGATCGTACGGGGAAGCCTGCATATCCATGGCCCGGATCCGCCAGGACAGTTCAAAGCAGTCCATGACCAGTTCACTGGACAGCGCAGGCAGCAGCTTGTACGCCCACTTGTAAAGGTCCATGTTGGCGTGCAGGCAGCCCGGCTGTTCCATGTGGCGCTGCGTGTCCCGGCTGGGGGAGTGTTCGTTGAGCGGGATGGCGTCGGGGGTATAGAAGCGGAACGCATCGAAATGGGTGCAGCGGATCCTGTTCTCCTCCACCACCCGGTCGGTGCCGGCCGCTCCCAGCCGCAGCTGCAGATACTCATGCCGGAGGTCGAATTTGTCCTGGCGGTACACCATGGCCCACTCGTGGAGGCCGAAACAGCCGAACTGTGCCGGCCTGGCCGCCGTCCCCCGGAGGATGATGCCGGCAAAGGCCACGGCATCCTTGCGGTCGGCCAGGAAGGCGCGCCGATCGAAGGTGGCCGCGGTGCTTCCCGCGGCCAGCCCAAGGGAGGCGAGCTCGCCGTCGTCGAGCATCCTGTAATGCTTCCACCCCAGCCGCGTGGCTGCCTGGGCGCCGGTAAGGACCGCTCCGGCGCCGGGGTGCCAGCGCTTCAGCTGGCCCGGCTTCTGCGTGTAATAGGTGAAGAGAAAATCCTCCACCGGGTGTTTTTGGCCAGCGGACCGTCGGGCCAGGTAGGGATCGGCGTAGCGGCACACGCGCTGCAGGTGGGCTTCTTCCCTCGCCTGGGCGTTGTCTGCCGCCAGGAGCTTAAGAGGCTCCACCGGCGGCACCCAGCACGTCCTTGGCAGCGTCCCACGCACTGATTTCGCATCCGTTGGTCCGGGCAAAGGAGGAGTCCACGGCAACACCGTCAACCATGCCCGTCACGGTTGCCTTCTGGGGGCCGCCGTACTGCTGGGTACAGGGTTGGGAAGTTCCCGGGGCCGCCGGGGACAGGATGGCCGGGTTGGCTTTCAGCGCTGCGCAGGCCGCGGCAGCGTTGGGGTGGCTGCTTTCCGCGGCAGGGGTGCCGGCGGAACAAACCAGGGTGTAGTCGAGTTCATCCGCGCCCTGGGACGGCACCACCGTGATGGCGAGTTCAGCGTTTCCCTGCCCCGGGCCGGCACTTGGCCGCGACGTGGTGGGGGCGGGAGCCGGTACCGACGTTTCGGTGTCCGGGGAAGGAGTAGGGGAGCCTGCGGATGAGCTTCCGGCTGCGGAGGTGGAGGGCGCAGGTGAGGCGGACGTGCCATTGTCAGGAGTGCCGCTGCAACCGGTGATCAGCCCGGCGCCAACTGCCAGGACCGTGGCGAGTATGCGGAAACTACGCATCAGGCTTCCTCTCCTTGGTCTGGTTATTCTAGTCGCTTGACGCCCTGCCGACGTGCCCGGGACGGGTCCTGCCGGCACTTAACGGGACGTCGCAGCGATCAGGCCCATCATGGACGCGTGCAGTTCCGTCACCTGCTCCCGGGTCAGCCCGAGCCGCTCCATCATGGTCCCCGGTACCTTGAGCGCCTGCTGCCGCAGGGCGGCACCCTTGGCCGTGAGTTCGACGGCGAGGGCGCGCTCGTTTCCGTCCGCCCGGTGCCGCGTGAGCAGGTCCGCTGCCTCCAGCCGCCGGAGGAGCGGGGAAATGGTGGCCGGCTCCTGGGCAAGGGCCTCGCTGATGTTCCTTACTGTCCGCGGGCTGTCTTCCCACAGGCAGAGCATCACCAGGTATTGCGGATGGGTGAGGTTGAGCTTCTCGAGCACGGGTTTATAGGCCCCCACCACACTGCGGGCAGCCACCGTGAGGGCGAAGCAGAGCTGGTGCTCCAGCAGCAGGTCGTCCTCCTGCACCCCGGATGGCCCTTCTGCAGAGTGTTCTTCCGTTTGCGCTTCTGCTGCGGCGGTCATACGTCCTCCATTGTTAGTGCACTAATCATTAGTGTACATTTGTTGGAGGTGAACAGTGAGTGGAAGGAAGCCTCTTCATGGGCAGGGACAAGTCCGCAGGCAAGGGCAATGCTTCCCAGCGCTTCATGCGCGCCACAGGCAAGCTGCGGGCGGTTTTCGGTCCCGCCAGCCGCACCGCGCTGGCGCACGACATGACCGAAGAAAACCGCCGGCTGCTGGTCCAGCGCCAGGCGGAAACCCAGCAGTGGGAAACCATCACCAGGCCGGACGGCAGCACTTACGTGGTGCCACGGAACCCCGAAGACCGGTCCCTGCGCTAGCAGCCCGTTCCGCCGCGAACAGGCGCCTTTTTCCTGCCCCGGGTCTAAAATAAGGGCACTGGCTCCTGCCGGAGCCTGCTGCACTTTCGCCCGAGGTCCGGGAAGGGGGTGGAAAACAGTGGCACATGTCCTCAGCGGTTTCATGAGCCTGACTGACAGGCTGCGCTTTGTCTTTGGTCCCGCCACCCGGCTGGATGCCGATGCGCCTGTAGTGCACAAGCATGATGAGTTCGAACAGGCCTCCGAAGAGGAACTCTCGCACTTCGTGGTCGAGACCGATTCAACCGGCCACCACTACGCGGTGCGCCGCGAAGACCTGGAACGCGAAAGCTAAACCTGTCCAGGCGCACGGTAAGACCAAAAAGCCGAGCTGCCTTTCCCGTGGGAGGAGAGGCAGCCCGGCTTTTTCGTTGAGTCCTTAGCGGCCGGTGCCCCCGTAAACCGTCGCTTCGCTTTCAGTGTCCAGCCCAAACGCCTTGTGGATCACGCGGACAGCCTCATCCAGCAGGTCGGCGTGGGTCACCACGGAAATGCGGATTTCCGAGGTGGAGATCATGTTGATGTTGATGCCGGCGTCGGACAGCGCCTTGAAGAAGGTGGCGGAGACGCCCGGGTGGGAGCGCATGCCGGCACCGATCAAGGAGAGCTTGCCGATCTGCTCGTTGTATTCAATGGCCTCAAAACCGATCTGGTCCTGGGCAGCGTGAAGTGCGGCCAGGGCGTCCGCGCCTTCAACGATGGGCAGGGTGAAGGAGATGTCGGTCTTGCCCGTGCCATGGGTGGACACGTTCTGGACGATCATGTCGATGTTGGAGTGTGCATCGGCGATGACCTGGAAGATTGCGGCGGCCTTGCCGGGGATGTCGGGGACGCCGACCACGGTGACCTTCGCTTCGGAACGGTCATGCGCAACGCCGGAGATGATTGGCTGCTCCAAGGCAACTCCCTCTTGAGTGGTGATCTTGTCGTCGGCGCTGGGGATGACCCAGGTGCCTTCATGCTGGCTGAATGAGGAACGGACGTGCAGGGGGACGCCGAACCGGCGGGCGTATTCCACGCAGCGCAGGTGGAGGATCTTGGCACCCGAGGCGGCGAGCTCCAGCATCTCCTCGCTGGAAATGGTGTCGATCTTCTGTGCCGACGGGACCACGCGCGGATCGGCGGTGAAGATTCCGTCCACGTCGGTGTAGATCTCGCAGACATCCGCTTCGAGGGCAGCCGCCAGAGCCACCGCCGTCGTGTCGGAGCCGCCGCGGCCCAACGTGGTGATTTCGTTCGTGGCCCGGCTCATGCCCTGGAAGCCTGCCACGATGGCGATGTGGCCCTTGTCCAGGGCGGTGCGGATGCGGTGCGGGTCGACGTCGATAATCCGGGCCTTGCCGTGGATTCCGTCGGTGATCATGCCTGCCTGGGACCCGGTAAAGGACTGGGCGGAGGCGCCGAGCTTGTTGATGGCCATGGCCAGCAGGGCCATGGAGATGCGTTCACCGGCCGAGAGGAGCATGTCCATTTCGCGGGCGGGGGCGGAGTCGGTCACCTGGGCAGCGAGGTCCAGGAGTTCATCAGTGGTGTCACCCATGGCTGAGACGACTACGACTACCTCGTTGCCGGCTTCCTGGGCATCCACGACGCGCTTTGCCACGCGCTTGATCCCGTCGGCGTCCGCAACGGAGGACCCGCCGAATTTCTGCACGATGAGCTGTTTCGTCACCGCGCCGGCGGCGGGGGCCACCTGGGGCTGGGTTGCGTTGTGCACTTCGGCAGTGGGCGTACTCATGCGCGTACCTTCATTGGATCAATTGGAGTTCTGGGAAACCAGGCAGCCTGACGCCGGGACGGCGCGACTTTCCTCCGACAGTTTATCGCCGCGCCCGGAGCGGCGTTGAATTGTGACCACATACCGGCCACGACGGTTCCTATGGACAGGCCCGGGGTGGTGGACCACGATGGGACCAGTTACCCGGCTTCACGGGCCGTAGCCCGGACCTTGGCAGGCACAGGGCCGGGGGTCCTTTGGAGATATGGAGGATTCCGTAGTGGCCGACGACCCGCAGCCAACTGCAGGAATGCCCCAGGAGCCGCTTTTTGAGCCGATCGGCCCGGACGCGGATAAGCGCGGCGGGGAAAGCGCCAACGAGGGCCTGGATACCGACCGTTCCGGGTCTCCACGCCCGGGCTTCGCAAGGACAAGCCTGGTCAAGGGACTGGCCGACTGGCTGGTCAGCCTGACAACCATCCGGTTCTGGTTTACGGTGGCGGCCGCGGTCCTGTGCACGTGGGCTGCTGCCGGCTCCGTGGTCCTGCTTGCGCCCCTGGGCGGCGGGGCCGGTCCGGAAGTCTTTCCCCTGCTGGTCTACTCGCTGGCGTCAGCCCTGATGCCGGCGACCGCCACTTTGCCCGCTGTTGCCTGGGGCGTGCGAGCGGAGGGCAGGTTCCGCGGCGTGAGGGGGCGTACCGGAGGTTTTGCCCTGTTGGCGGTACTGCTGGCCACGGCTTTGCGGGGACTGGTGTTGGCAGCTGTTGTTCTCGGTGTACTGCTGGTGCAGGCTTGGATCGCGGGCGCTTCGGGGGCAGTGGCGGCCGTTTCTGCGGGCGTCGTCCTGGTGGAGTGCGGGGTGTTTGGTGCCATGGGCGCTGGGCTCTCCGCATGGGCTGGACGTCCGCGCCTGGCGAATGCCGCCGGCGGGTTGCTGGCCTTGGCCTTTGTGGCAGGGGCCCCGGCCGCAGCCATCGGATTGTTGCCCCTGGTCCGGGCGGAGGAACGTGTCACGGTGGCGCTGAATGTCGAACGGGCGCGCGACGGAACCCACGTGGCCTTCCGATGCTCCGAGATCGAGGCCGGCATCAGCGAGGTTTACCACACCGAGCGTCTGATGTGGCTCCCGGCGCTGAGCCCGCCCGTCCTGTTCCTGATGGCTGGGGCGGAGGCAGACCGCGCCGGCCGGGTCCTGGGATGGGTGCCCGCAGCGATTCAGGAAGCTGCGGACGGGATGCAGGTGCCATGCGTGCAGGGGCAACCGCGCAGCCGGGACGAGCCCCGGGCGCCCATGCCCGGGATGGGGCTCCTTGGCCAGGCGGCGATTGCCGGCGCCGTCGTGGCGGGAGGTTACCGCGCAGCGCGGCGCCGCGACGGGGCACGGGGTGATCCGGCCTGAAGGGCGTGCTTCGGAAAAACCGGGCGCCTGCGCTCAGCCCAGGGCGTTGCGCCGGCCCTCGAAGGCCCGGCCCAGGGTGACTTCGTCCGCATACTCCAAGTCACCGCCCACGGGCAGGCCGGAGGCAAGACGGGTGACGGCTATGCCGATCGTCTTGAGCATGCGGGCCAGGTAAGTAGCCGTTGCCTCGCCCTCAAGGTTGGGATCGGTGGCGATAATCACTTCCTGGATTTCGCCGTCGTTCAACCGTGTGAGCAGCTCGCGGATCCGCAGCTGTTCCGGTCCCACGCCGGCGATGGGATTGATGGCACCGCCCAGCACGTGGTACCTGCCGCGGAACGAACGGGTGCGCTCCACGGCCAGGACATCCTTGGATTCCTCCACCACGCAGATGATCGCGGGATCACGGCGCGGGTCGCGGCAGATGTTGCACAGTTCCTGCTCCGTGACATTGCCACAGACCGTACAAAACTTGACCCGCTCCTTGACGGTGGTGATTGCTTCCACCAGCCGCTTCATATCCTGGGGGTCGGCTTCAAGGATGTGGAACGCCAGCCGCTGTGCGGACTTGGGGCCCACCCCCGGAAGGCGTCCGAGCTCGTCGATCAGCTCCTGGACAGCACCTTCGTACACGTTTCCCTCTTTAGTTTGGTGTGGATGGCGGGTGGAACACTCAGTTGGTCATGGCTGCGGGGCTGCCCGCCGGCGGTCGACCTTGCCGGCCGTCAATAGCGTGGCGTGACCGGGCTTCCGTCCAGCGACCGCTCCTCGATCAATTTTCCGCCCAGGATGCGTTCCACGGCAGCCCGGCCGAAGACGCCGGACTCCTCGATGGTTTCATCGTCGGCGCTGGGCACGTCCTGGACATAGGCGCTGGGTGCGGACGCGGCCCTGGCCGGTGCCTTCGCCCGTCCTGCCTCAGCCTCTGGGCTGTTGGACAGCCGCTGGTAGAGGCTTTGCCGCGTTTCAGTCCGTCCGGCCACGGGTGCAGCCGCCGCCGGCTGGGGACGGGAGGGCGCAACCGCTGCCTTGGCCACCGGGGCGGCTGCCGCCGAGGCCATGGCGAATTCCGGCGCGGGAGCGGAGGCGGGGGACTGCGCCGGGTAGGATCCCGCGGCGGGCGCGCCGCGACCGGGGCCGGAGACTGCCCCCGGGGCGGAACCTGCGGTGGAACCCGTACTCGTGCCCGAACCCCATCCCGCTGCTGCGGCAGGGGCAGGGGCCGCGGCCGCGGGTGAAACGGGGATGGAGGGCGGTACCTGGGCTGTTGCAGGGGCGTAATGCGGAACGTCGGCCTGTGTTCCGATGTTATCGGGTACAGAGCCGGGTGCGGGGTTGGCACCCACGTTGCTCTTGTCTCCGACAACCCAGACGCCGGGGGCCTGTTCCACAGCCCGCGTCCAGGGATCGTGGGCCGGACCCGCATCTGTGCTGCCGGGCTGGGCAACGGTGTCCGGGGTGGAACCACTGGTTGCTGCCTCCCGGGGGCGCGCAGCGGCGTCACCGCGGGAGCCTGACGGTTCCTGGCTGCCGCCCACCTCGGGGGGTGGTGGCGTTGCCCGGTTGCCGGACGGCGTGGCGGGCACCCAGTCCATCGGGGGTTCCTCATCCAGCGGGGGAGCGTCCTCATCCCGCGGCGGGCCCCAGTCGTCGTCGGAGTAGGAGTAGTCGCCACCTGCCGACGGGTAGGGGGATTGGCCGGTGTCCGGGCCTGAGGCGCCGGCTGCTGTTCCCGGGCCCTGGGCGCCGGGACGGGAGGGCTGTGCGTCCCCGTGGCCGCGCACGCCGGCGTCGGTCACCGGATTTGCGCCTGGAGAGCCGGCCACAGCGGGAGTCCCCTCCGGTACGGCTTCCGGGCTTGCGGCAACAGCTGTGCTCCCGGAGCTTCTGCCAACAGCGGGACCCTGGGCAGGCACCGGGTTCCGGGCAGCGGCGGGGCTCTCAGGGCTTCCCCCCGCCGGAGCCGCGGGTGGGGCGGCTGTGGGAGCCTGCGCCGGCGGGACAGGCTGCGCGGGGGCAGGAGCAAGCCCCCAGGCAACGTCAGCTGAAGTGGCCGGAACCACCGGGCTGGACGGCACTTTTGGGTTTGGCTCAGAGCTCGTTTGGCTGGTGCCGCCGGAAACCGCGTTGATCTGGCAGTCGATGCCGACGGTCTTGTGGATGGCCTGGCGCAGGTTGTCCGAGTGGTCCGCCCTCCCAAAGGCGCCCGCGAGTCCCGGCGTGGTGAAGGACAAGGTCACAACGCTGCCGTCGAAGGCGCCGACCTGCGCGTTGGGCTCAACGAGGGCCCAGGTGCTGCGCTTGATTTTGGACAGTGCCTGCAGGACATCCGGCCACGCCCTGCGGAGGACCTCCACGTCACCCATGGCCGCGGGAGCCGCAGGGGCGGGCCTGGCGGGCGCCTCCTGGTGCGGCGGCGGCACCGCTGCCTGGGCGGAAGCCTGCCGGTCCTCCGGAGACCGGGATGCGGCAATGGCTGGCGTTGCTGCGTTGCTTGGCGGCGCGGCATTGGCTTGCGGTGCTGCGCTGCTGGACGGCACGGCATTGCTTTGGGGCGCTGCGTTACTTTGGGGCGCTGCCTGGCCGGTGCGTGCGGCGGCGGGGCGCTCCGGTGTCCCGAGGCGCGCCGGGTCCTCGACAGGCCAGTCATTGGTGCTTACCCGCGGCGGTGTCAGCGGGCTCCGGGGCGCGTCAGTGCCAGGCCGGGCGGGCGCGGCCTGGGCCGGAATGGACTCGGCAGCGCCGGGCCGGGTGGGTTCGGATGGCGTGGGGATGGCTTGGGCCTGTGGCTGTGGTGCCGCCTGAACGGAAGGGCCGGCCGCCACCGCTGGGTGCAGGGGGTCGGGCGAGGAGGTGCCCGGGGTGGCGGCGGCAGGTGCGGCTGCCGGCACTGCCGTTGCGGGAGCAGCCTGGGCCGCCGGAGCGGTGACGTCGTTCCCTGTGTAGTTGAGCCGCCGCTCCACCCGGTCAATGCGGGCCGCCATGCCGCGCTCATTCTGTTCCGAGCTGGGCAGCAGGATCCGGGCACACAGCAGTTCCAGGTGCAGCCGCGGGGACGTGGCTCCGGTCATTTCGGTCAGGGCCGTGTTGGTGACATCCGCGGCCCGCGAGAGTTCGGCGGCGCCAAGGTTGTGGGCCTGGTTCTGCAGGCGGGCGATCTGGTCCGCGGGCATTCCCCGAAGGATGGCGTGCGCACTTTCGGGCATGGCCTGGACAATGATCAGGTCCCGGAAGCGCTCCAGCAGGTCCTCCACGAACCGGCGGGGATCGTGCCCGGTCTGGATGACCCGGTCCACGGCGCGGAAGACTGTGGCGGCGTCGGAGGCGGCCACGGCCTCCACGACGTCGTCCAGCAGCGAGGCATGGGTGTAGCCCAGCAGTGCAACGGCGAGCTCATAGTCCAGTCCATTGGGTCCGGCGCCTGCCATGAGCTGGTCCAGGACGGAGAGCGAATCACGGACGGAGCCGCCGCCGGCGCGGATGACCAGTGACAGGACGCCGGGGGCGACGGGAACGTTTTCCTGGCGGCACAGGAGCTCAAGGTAAGCCATCAGCGGCTCGGGCGGCACCAACCGGAAGGGGTAGTGGTGGGTCCGGGAGCGGATGGTTCCGATGACCTTGTCCGGCTCCGTGGTGGCAAAGATGAACTTGATGTGTTCCGGCGGCTCTTCGACGATCTTCAGCAGGGCGTTGAACCCGGCGGAGGTGACCATGTGGGCTTCGTCGATGATGAAGATCTTGTAGCGGTCCCGCACCGGGGCGTAGGTGGCGCGCTCGCGGAGGTCCCGCGCGTCGTCAACACCGCCGTGGCTCGCCGCGTCAATCTCGATGACGTCAAGGGAACCGGAACCGCCGCGGGCCAGCTCGACGCAGCTGGGGCAGGTTCCGCAGGGGGTGTCCGTAGGGCCCTGGGCGCAGTTGAGGCAGCGTGCCAGGATGCGGGCGGACGTGGTCTTGCCGCAGCCCCTGGGGCCGGAAAAGAGGTAGGCGTGGTTGACCCGGTTTTTCCGCAAAGCCGTCATCAACGGCTCGGTGACATGCTCCTGCCCGATAACGTCAGCGAACGAGTCGGGACGGTATCTGCGGTACAGGGCGGTAGTAACTGTCACAGAGAAAACCCTACCAATCCGGGCCGACATCATGCCGCCCTGTGGGGGAATAGTAAAGACCCCCCATGCACCCGCCAGAGCCCGTCTACCCTTGCTACCTTCCGGTCCTGGGGGAGTTCAACAGGATGACGCCACATGAGGGGCCGCGAGCTACTTTACCCGAACATCCGGCTCGACTCGAATCGGCCGTCGCCTGCTGCCCGGAGCCCGCTTCTGGGGAACAACACAGTGCCGGAAGCTATTCAGACGGCGGTCTTCATTGCTTATCCCGCCGGCAGCCGCGATCATTGGTATGTACACCGATTGGGGCAATCTCAAGGTTGTGAGCTGCGTGGCCTGGCTGAACGGGACGGACCCGGCAGCTCAACGGTGCGTCGGGGAATGGGCGCGTTGGGGGCGTCCATTTCCAGCTTAAGGGCGATGCGCAGGCGTCTCCGGGCACGGGCAGGGGAGCGCGGAAATCCTGCTCCGAACAGCCCAATTGGGCGATGCGGAAAAGTTCAGGTAATCTAATACCTGCTTTTGATTCAGAAGCAGTTGGAGAATTCGCCTAGCGGCCTATGGCGCACGCCTGGAACGCGTGTTGGGTTAACGCCCTCGGGGGTTCAAATCCCCCATTCTCCGCCGGTTAAGAACCCGGCCCCGATGATTCCGGGGCCGGGTTCTTGCTTTTCCGCCGTCATGGGCTCCTGGTCGTGGACCCCCTAGGCCATGTCCGCCAAAGGCTCGCCCAGCCGCCTCAGGCGCTGCCTCGCAGCCAGTTCGCTGGGACCCATCCGCCGGCGAAGCCCGCCCAGGGCAAGATGGACGACGCCGAGCACCACCTTTGTGCCCAGCCTCACGGGCAGGGGGAAGGGGCCCAGCCGTGGAACGGAAAGCCCGAGCATCTGGCGGTACCGGGGTTCCAGGCTGTACACGGCAGCCGCAAACAGGATCCGGTAACCGGGCTTCAGCAGGGGATGCAGCGGAGCGTTGCGGATGAACTGAACCGTTTCCTTCACCCTGTCGTCCGCGCGCAGGACGCCCTGCGTGTACCACTGGTCCAGCTGGCCGCGCATCTCCGCCTCGGTCAGCGGCGGGTTGTCCACTCCCATCAGCCGCCCGGCCTGGGCCCACTCCCGGACGTAGGCGTCCGGGCCGCCAGGAATGGGTCCGCCCCAGATCTTATGGGCTGCCAGGAAGCCATCCGTGAAGGCGATATGGATCCAGCCGGCCAGCCCGGAGTCGTTGGCACTGTAGGTGCGTGTGCCGCCGTCGTTGTCCTTGTAGGTGCCCTGGACCGGCTCATGGAGCCGGCGGACACGCCGTGTTGCCTCCTCGGCGGCCGCCGTTGAGCCGTATGTCACCGTGAAGATCCACCGGATGGTGTTGGCCAGCCGGCGCAAGGGGTCTTCCCGGAAGTTGGAGTGTTCGTGCACTCCCGCCAGGGCACCGGGGTGCAGCGACTGCATGAGCAGTGTCCGGATCCCGCCAACGATCGGCGTCATGGAGCCATGGACTGCCCAGACGGCCGAGCCGGGCAGGTGGTAGCCGGCGTCGTCGCCTTCCGCCAGCCGCAGCGACCAGTCCGGTGGTGCATCAGCCTTCCCTGAAAAGGTCTTCTTGATTTCGTCCTGCCATGTTCGAAGGACATTGCGCATGAGACATTGTTGCCCATTTCTGCAGGGGCACCGCGACCAGCCTCCTGAGCAGCGGAAACTCCCAACCCCCTAACGCCCGCAAAAAACCCGCAATGTGCACCCATGGGGTTTCCACCCCTGCGGTGCTGTGGTCCCATGGGACATACCGTCGAGACAACGGGCGGCAGGCCACGACGTGGAGTCAGTCACTTGGGCAAGAATCCAGCGCCCGGCACCAGAAAGCCGGCCCAGCGTAGCTTTCCCCCCGTTGCACGCGCCGTCGCCGCGGCGGGGGTGCTGGCGGCGTCCGTTTATGCCGTCAACCTTTCTGCCGGCCCGGCAGGGCCTGTGCAGTGGACGGGATCAGTTGCGGGCACCGGGACCGAGGGTGCTGCAGTCCCCGGCGGAACATCCGGCGGGAACAGCATCGGGGAAGCGCAAAGGGAACCCGGTCCGCCGGCGTCGGACCAGGTCGGCGCCGGCGCCCTTCCGCCGGCCATCCTGTCCAGTCCTATGGTCACCCTGGCTTTCCCACATACGACGATAGGAAGTACGGGCGCAGATGCCCCGGCGGCCCTGACAGTAGGGCCGGCGGGCACGGGCAGGCCCGGAGCCGGCTTTTTGATGGCCCCGCTTCAGCTCCTCGAGCCGAGTTCGCCGTTCGGCTTCCGGGTCAGCCCGATCAGCGGGACTGCTGGTGATTTCCACCTGGGCCAGGATTATGCAGCGGCCTGCGGCATGCCCGTCCACGCAGCCGACGCCGGTGTTGTACGCGCGGCCGGATGGCATCCCTGGGGCGGCGGCAACCGTGTGGAGATCGATCATGGCGACGGCCTCATCACCACCTACAACCACCTTGAGTCCATCGGCGTCCATACGGGCGATACAGTGCAGGCAGGCCAAGTCATCGCGCGCGTTGGTACCACCGGATGGTCCACGGGCTGCCACCTGCATTTCGAGGCCATCCTGAACGGGCGGTATACAAACCCCCTCAGATGGAGCTTCCTGCAGCTCCGCACTATGAACTGGGCCCTTCCTGCCGACATGGTCTCCTATGCGCCCGGCCAGGGGCTGTCTGCCGGCAGGATCAGCTGGACCATCCCCCTTTGGGTGGATCCGGGCGGAGAAATCCCCGCTGCCGGGCTGCAGGTTTCACCCTTCCCGCCACTCCTGCCGCTTGCACCGGCACCTGCGCCCTCGGAGGCGACGGGTGTAGTGCTTGCGCCCCCTGACGCGCAATTGACGACGACGGCCCCGCCACCCGCTGAACCTTCGGGGAGTGCCGCGTCGCCGTCGCCCACGGACCCCGCGCCCGGCCCGTCGCCGTCACCGACCGACCCGGCAACTCCGACGGCCTCGCCCAGCCCGTCGGACCCGGCAACTCCGACGGCCTCGCCGAGTGATCCAACTGCCTCGCCCAGCCCGACGCCGTCGCCGACTGACCCGGCAACTTCAACGTCAACTCCGACGGCCTCACCCAGCCCGACGCCGTCGCCGTCGCCGACTGACCCTGGTCCAACTCCGACGCCGACTGAACCATCGCCCACCGCTCCAGCGGCCGCTACGCCAACCCCGGCGCAGACAACCCTCGAACCGACCCCAACCCCGACCCCGACTCCAACCCCGAGCCCGGCGCAGACAACCCTCGAACCGACACCAACCCCGACCCCAACCCCGAGCCCCACGCCAACCCCAACCCTGGCGCCTCCGCCGGCAGAACCCGAGCCCACGGCAACCACCTCGTCAACCATGACGCCAAGCGCGACGGCCACCACCCCGCCGGCCTAGGAAATCTTCACTTTGGACCCGTACGGTGGGACCTCGGCAACGAACTGTCCATATGAGCAACCCTCCGCAGACCCGACGGCATGCGCCGCTGTATCCCATCCCGCTGGTCCTCAACGACGGCACCCGGACGGACTTCAGCCAGTTCAAGGGAAAAGTGGTGTTGGTGGTCAACGTGGCCTCCAACTGCGGTTTCACCCCCCAATACGCCGGATTGGAGGCCCTTTACGAAAAGTTCCGGGACCGCGGATTCGAGGTCCTGGGCGTTCCGTGCAACCAGTTCGCAGGGCAGGAGCCCGGAACCGACAGCGACATCGCGGAGTTCTGCGAACGCAATTTCGGGGTCACGTTCCCGCTCACCGCCAAGGCCGATGTCCGGGGCAGGAATCAGCACCCGCTCTACACCGAGCTCACCAAGTTCAAAACGGGGCTGCTGCCGGGGCTGGTGAAGTGGAATTTCGAGAAGTTCCTGGTTAACCGCGACGGCGAGGTGGTGGCCCGCTTTGCCCCCACCGTTGAACCGGACTCGGCCGAGGTCATCGACGCGGTCGAGCAGGAGCTCGGATAAACGCGGTCTGGCCGAGCCGGGTCTGCAAAAGCGCAGTTCTTCCAACTTTTTCCACATCAGCTCCGGCGATTTACCCCAAGTTTGCCAAATGTCTGATTGGATAAATATTACTGAAGGGTACAAGGGAAGAACGGCTTCCCACCGACCATAGAGGTAGCAATGGAGCACATCGAGGCCGAACACCCCCGGCCACGCCACTTCCTACTCCACCTGAGCGATCCCCACCTGTTGGGAGGTCCAGACCCCCTCTACGGAACTGTCGACAGCGAAGCCAGGCTCATCCAGCTCTTCGACGAAGTCAAAGCATCCGGCGCAAGGCCGGAAGCCGTCATCTTCACCGGCGACCTCGCTGACAAAGGCGATCCCCGGGCCTACGTGAAACTGCGGGCCATTGTGGACCCTGCCTGCAAGGAGCTCGGCGCCCAGGTCATCTGGGCCATGGGAAACCACGATGACCGGGCCAACTTCCGCAAGGGCCTGCTCGACCAGCCCGGCAGCGACGAGCCGGTGGACCACAGCTACTTCATCAATGGGCTGCGCGTCATCACGCTGGACACCACTGTGCCGGGCTTCCACCACGGCGAACTGAGCGGCGCCCAGCTGGACTGGCTGGCCCGGCAGCTGGAAACCCCTGCCCCGGACGGCACCATCCTGGCCCTCCACCACCCTCCGGTCCCGTCCGTGCTTGACCTTTCCGTGCTTGTGGAACTGCGCGACCAGGCCTCGCTGGAGGCAGTGGTCCGCAACTCGGACGTCCGCACCATCCTGGCCGGCCACCTGCACTACTCCACTACGGCCAGCTTCGCCGGCGTCCCCGTCTCGGTCGCTTCCGCCTCCTGCTACACCCAGGACCTGAACGTCCCGGTAGGAGGCACGCGCGGGCAGGACGGCGGCCAGGCCTTCAACCTGGTGCACGTCTACGAGCACACCATCGTGCACTCCGTGGTCCCGCTGGGCGCTTCACCAACGGTGGGCGAGTACGTGTCACCCGAGGAAACGGCCCGGCGGCTGGAGGCTGCGGGGATCCGGATCCCGGAGACCACCAAGCAGCGCGGCAACGCCAAGCTCGGAGCGTCCACCAGGCGGTGACTACAGCCTGGACCGGGCTACTTCTCCCAGGGCGCCTTGATGGGGAAGTACCTTTCCAGGAAGTCCGTGACCACTTCGGCGCGCTCGTCCGCGCTGATCTCCGGGAAGCTCCCGTCGTTCAGGCAGAAGAAGTCCATGTTCCGCTTGGCCAGCAGCTTGGGCAGGTATTTCAGCCCTGAGCGCATGGTGGTGTCAACGTAGCGGACCTTGGCGGCTGTCTGTGTAACGGCCCGGCCGGTGAGCAGTGCGTAGTAGTGGTAGAACGAGTTGGTCACGGAGATGTTGTCCGCAGCGCGGAAGCGGCTGGCTGCCGTCTTGCTGAACTCCGCGGGGAACTCCTCCTCCATCTGGGCCACCACGCTGCGCCGCAGCGGCGCGGCGGTGTGCTCCAGGTGGCGGGTGGTGATCCGGCCGAACCGGTTCCAAAGGAGCTTGCGGTTCACCCTGGCGGCATTCTCAAACCCGCTGCGCTCAGCGGCGTTCTCACCCAGGCCGATCCTGGTTTCCGCCTCGATGAACTTGGTGATGCCGCCGGGCGTGAAGAACATGTCAGGGCCCACGGGGCGGCCAAAGAACATGTCGTCATTGGAGTAGAGGAAGTGCTCGGACAACCCCTCGATGTGGTGCAGCTGGCACTCCACGGCCTGGGAGTTGTGGGTGGGCAGCACGGAGGGGTCAGCGAAGAACTCCTCGCTGCGGACTATGGTGACCGACGGGTGCTCTGCCAGCCAGGCAGGCGCGGGGGAGTCGGTGGCGATGAAGATGCGGCGGATCCACGGCGCGAACATGTACACGGACCGCAGCGCGTACTTGAGTTCATTGATCTGCCGGAACCGGGCCTCGTGGTCGTCACCTTCGCCCAGGACGACGCCCTGCTGCTGCGCGCGGCGGGCAGCAATGTATTCCGGGGAGCTTCCGTCCACCCAGGAGAAGACGAGGTCGATGTCGAAGCTGATGTCGCTTGCGTGGTCGGCGAACATGTTCTCGATGGTGGGCCAGGTATGGCCGTAGCGTTCCACGGTGCCGCGGACGGCGTCCTGGCGCAGCAGGGTCCTGCGGGTCAGCGAGTTTTCGATGGGAAGGATGAGTTCCTCGCCCTCGAAGGACCAGAGTTCGATCTGCACCCCGGCAGAGGCGCCGAACTCGAAGCCGCCCACCGGCTCCACCCGGGGCCGGTACAGGCGGAAGATGCGGCCCTGCCGGTTGGGCGAGAGCTCCCCGTCGGCCACCAGGACAGACGTCTTCTTCTTGGCGTCCACGGTCATGGAATAGAAGGGCTCGTCCCGGCACGCCTCCACCAGGGCGGCCCGGAGCTTCTTCCGGTCCTTCCAGTCCAGGGCCAGGACAGGGCGGTCGTTGTTGCCACGGACCAGCAGATAGTTGAGGCCCGCGTTCGCCAGGACATTGCGGAGGAACAGCAGGTCCTCCACCATGGCCTGGTACGGAGTCCTGGTGTCATTGATCAGGGCAAAACGGCCCTTGTGCCGGATGACATCGGGGCGGTGCCTGAGCCGCTGCTCTGCCGCCGGAGACGTGATCTCGGCGTGAAATTGTTCCTCCACGGACGCCTGGCCGCCGTAGTAGACCTCGTCCTGGACCGGTGCTTCTGTAATGGTTGTCTCCGAGCTGGTGGAAGTGGGCATTCTTAACTGCATGATAGTCCTGCTGGAGTAACGGAAGGTTTCGGGGCCCGGTTGAAGCCCCTTGGCGACGTTTCGACGGCGGCCCGGCAGGGGGCTCAGGCGTCCAGCGCCTCACGCCAGCTGCGCAGGAAGGCCCCGCCGGCGTCGTCGTGGATCACTGTTTCCTCCAGCCCGAGGTCCGCTGCGGTCAGCACCGGATAGGGCTTGGCCGGCACACCGTCCGCCGGCCGCACATCCACGTGCTTCACCGGGTGGTCGTTATGGTGCAGCCAGTCCGCCATGGCGTAGTCGGTGCGGGAATCGCCCACCGTCCGCCACGCCTGCGGCGTGATGCCCTGGGCCGCCAGCAGCTCCACCGCCCGGCTGGCGCCAAGATCCTTCCCCAGCCGCACCGACTCGATGTCCGTGGAAATGATGGTGGGGTCCACGCGGTAGTCCACCTCGTCGTCGGAGTTCGGTGCGTGGTGATCCAGGCGGACAACGCCCAGCCCGTGGCGCCCCATGAGCGCCATGGCCTCGGCGTCGAAGAGCTTCTGCTCGGCCAGGTAGTCCGCGCTGGGCACATCGATGTGCTGCTCCACGGACACCATGGCGCGCTTGGTTTCGTCGAAGAACATGTGGGCTGCATAGTCCTCCGCCACCAGCCGGCGGATGTCCTCGCCGTACGCCGCCGGAACGGCAAGCTCCCGGTCCACGTGGATGGGGCCGGGGCCGGCAGAGGTGTAGCTGAACCAGACCGCACCCTTTTCGCAGACGGCATGGATGACAGTTCCGGCTGGAATGCCGGCGGCGATCATCGGTTCCATGACCTGCTCGCGGATGAAGGCGTCGGAACGGCCGGTGTTGAAAATGACGGGGATGCCGGCTGCGGCCAGCGCCACCAGGTCCAGGATGATGTCCGGTTTGACGTCCCGCGTCAGCGGGCTGGCCACGGGGCCGTCCACGTCAAGCAGGAGCGCCAGCGGCGGCGCGGACGGCTGGCGGATTCCGGGCACGGGCGCGGCAGGGGACTCGGATACTGTCATGGTTCCATTCTGTCAGCACGGCAGGCGCTGCCGCTGTGTGTCCGCCCAGCGGCCGGGGCGCAGGGCATATGGTCACTGTTTGGCTACAACCTGGCGCCGGTCCGCCCTGCCACTTTCGCTGGGGCAGCGCGGTGCCTACTGTGGCATGGTGATATTCAAAGCTGTGGGCGAGGGCCGCCCTTACCCCGACCATGGTTACAGCACCCCCAAGCAGTGGGCGTCGCTGCCGCCGCGACCGGTCCGGCTGGACGAACTGGTCACCACCAAGCGCACCCTTGACCTGGAAGCGCTGCTGGCGGAGGATTCCACATTTTTCGGCGACCTGTTCCCGCACGTAGTGCAGTACAAGGGGACCCTCTACCTCGAGGACGGCCTGCACCGCGCGGTCCGGACCGCCCTGCACCAGCGCACCGCGATCCACGCCCGGGTCCTGGTGCTCGATGGCTAGGGGGCGGCCGAAGGACCCGAGTGTCCTTCATGGCCACCATGTTGTTTCCGGCCCTGAGTTGCGCGCCGCCATGGAAGCGGCCGCGGATGCCGATGAGACCGCCCGGGTCCGCCGCCGCGTGCTGCACGGGGTGGTGCTGGTCCTCCTGGCAGGCCTGATCGCCGCAGGCATCATCGTTGCCATGGCCATCATCAACGGCCGGTTGAAGATCCCCGCCGCTGAGCCCGCCCCGGCGCCGGTTTCCTCCTGCCCGGCCTCCATGTTCGACTACGTACCCAACGACAAGATCAACCTCAACGTCTACAACTCCACCACCAGGGCCGGGCTGGCGCGCTCGGTGGCGGACGAGTTCCTGGCGCGGAAGTTCGTGGTGGGGAACGTCTCGAATACCAACGCCGGCTACCGGGGTGTGGCGGCCGTGGTGTCAGGTGCGGGCGGACAGTCGGCGGCATTCACCGTGCAGCGCAACGTGCCGGGGTCGGACTACTTCCAGGACGGCAGGACCGACGCCAGCGTGGACGTGATCCTGGCGCAGGACTACAAGGCACTGGTCCCGCCGGATCTGGTGGACCAGACGCCGGGAAAGCTCAGCTGCCCCCGGGAAAGCCGGCGCATAGCGGACACCAACAGACTGCCTGTCACCCCCGCGGCCTGACCTCCAGCCAGCCGGTCCTTAGCCGGCCACTGCGGGAAGCTGCGCCACTGCCGAAAGCTGCGCCGCTGGCGGAAGCTGCGCCACCCGGATGGGCCGCCCGTCGTCGTCGAACCGCGCACCCGCACCCAACTGGATGAAGCGCACCGTCCTGGCCACGCGGGCTTCCAGCTCGGCCGGCTCGTCGCTGCCCCTGGCCGCACTGGAGGACAGGGTCCCCAGGATCAGCTGGGACTGCTGGCCCACGTCCGCCACCGGCAGGTACCCCTGCTCCATGCCGTCGCGCAGGATGTCCTGCAACAGGACGCTCAGCTCGCCTACATGGTCCGAGAGCTTGGCAAAGGACGACGGCGACAGCACCGCCCCCATGGCAGGTCCGGGCGGGAGGTGGCGGCGGCTGAGGTCAACCACCTGGGCGCGGACGTACAGGGCCAGCCGTTCCACGGGGTTGTCCAGCCGGGCCAGCGATTCACGCAGATCGGAAAGGAACTTCTCGGTCTCATCCAGGGCGTAGGAGATCAGGAGTTCTTCGATGTCTGCGTAGTAGTTGTAGACGGCCGTGCGGCCCACCCCGGCATGCCTGGCCACGTCTGTCATGGTCAACCCCGGGAGGCCATGGGTGAAGAGGAGTTCCCCAAAAGCGGTGAGGATGCGCCGCTGGGTGTCCGCGCGTTGTTCGGCATTGCTGGCCGCTGAAATCCTGGGCATGCAGACACTTTACCGCGATGTGTCAGTAAAAGGCGCTACACCGCGCAGCCGTCGGGGCCGCAGGCGCCGCCGTCGGAGGAGTTGACCAGGACCAGCGGGTTGGCAGCCTGCCAGGCCTGGGCGAGGGCGGCGGTGAACGTCTCCGCCGGCTGGGCTCCGGACAGCCCGAACTTGCGGTCGATCACGAAGAACGGCACGCCGCTGATGCCCAGGCCCTGTGCCTCCTGGACGTCGAACCGGACCTCGTCCGTGTACTTGTCCGTGGTGAAGAGCTCCTTCACCTCATCGGACGGCAGGCCAAGATCGTTGCCGAGGGAGGACAGGTAGTCCCGGCTGCCGATGTCCTTGCCGTGCTCGAAGTGGTCGCTCAGGAGGCGCTCCTTGGCCGCATCCTGCCGGCCGTGCGCCGCTGCAAGGTGGATCAGGCGGTGCGCGGTGAAGCTGTTGGCCACCACCACTTTGTCGAAGCGGTAGTCCAGGCCTTCGCCTTTTGCCTGCTCCGCCACGTGCTCAAACATCTGCGCGACCTGCCGTGACGGCATGCCCTTGCGGCTGCTCAGGTACTCCAGCTCGGTCCCGTCGTAGTGTTCCGGCAGGGTGGGATCCAGCTGGTAGCTCCGCCACACCACCTCAACGGCGTCACGGTGGGGGAATGCTGCCAGGGCCGCCTCGAACCGGCGCTTCCCGATGAAACACCACGGGCAGGCAACGTCAGACCAGATCTCAATCTTCATGCCTTGCACAACCGGGCCGCGCCTGCGGCCATTCCGCCGGCGCCTTATGAGATGGCACACATCCGCTCTTGTGGCCGGGGCAATCCTGGGCAATAGTCGGAGTTAGGTGAAGCAGACGCCAAACAAAATGAGAACACCACGGGACCCCAACGGTCCCGCGGGTTGATGCGCCTGGCGGCTGGGGAGCTCGGGCCCCTTCCTTGGAGGCCAGACATGCGAATTGGACTGATTGCGGGACCCTGGATTCCCATCCCTCCGTTGACTTACGGCGGCATCGAAAGGGTGGTGGACACCCTGGCGCGTGGCTTCGCGGCCGCCGGACACGAGGTCCTGCTCGCCGCCCCTTCCGAAAGCACATGCCCCGTGCCGCTGGTGCCGGGCATGCGGCCGGCGTCCCGGGACGAGCTTGGCTCAACCATGTCCGAACTCAGCCACGTGATCCGGGCCTACAAGGGGCTGCAGGACGTGGATATCATCCACGACCATACGCTGGCCGGCCCGCTCTACGCCCACCGTCCGGCCAAGGTTCCGGTGGTCACCACCATCCACGGCCCGCTCCACAAGCAGGCAGAGGACCTGTACCGGGCCATGGCGCCGGATGTGGCAATCGTGGCGATCTCCCGCGACCAGGCTTCACACGCTCCCGAGGTTCCCGTCACCCAGGTGATCCATCACGGCATGGACGTTTCCACTGTCCCGGTGGGAAGCGGCCGCGGCGGTTACCTGTGCTTCGTGGGGCGCGCATGCCATGACAAGGGGCTGCTTGAGGCCATCACGATCGCCCGCAGGGTGGGCATGCACCTGAAGATAGCGGTCAAGATGCGGGAGAAGGACGAGGTCCGCTACTTCCGGGAGGTCATCGAGCCCATGCTGGGCCCAAACGAGGATTTCGTGGGGGAAGTGGACGATGCCGCCAAGTACCGCCTGATGGGCGAGGCCACGGCCTTCCTCAACCCCATCCAGTGGTCCGAACCGTTCGGACTGGTGATGATCGAGGCGCTGGCCACGGGCACTCCCGTCGTCGGGACGCGCATCGGTTCAGCGCCCGAGATCGTGGAGCATGGCCGGACGGGCTTCCTGGGGCAGACAGAGGATTTGCCCGGCTTCGTTGAGGCAGCAGCCGGCTTGAGCAGGGAACGGTGCCGGGCATCAGTGGAGGAGAGGTTCAATGCCCAACGGATGGTGGCGCAGCACCTGAGGCTCTTTGATGAACTGCTGGCGGGCAGATTGCCCGGAGGGGTTCCGGATGCCGCGCCCGTGCACCAAAATCGTTAAGGGGGCGGGCGGCCTTCCGGCTCCCCGGCAGCAAATCGCCTGAGAAGGGAGTCCTTCATGACCGCCTGGAACGAAGACAACGAGGCCTCCGGGTCGGACGTCGGCGCCGTCACCGTCCTGGAGGGTTCTTCGTTTTGCATATCGGCCGGAACCGGCGACATCAGCCCAGACGCCGGCACGAACGGCGCGTTCTTCCAGGACACCCGGATCATCTCCCGCTGGGTGCTGCGCATCAACGGCTCGATGCGGGAGCCGCTGTCTGCCCAGCGGCCGCATCCGTTCGAGGCCACGTTCGTTGGCCGTGCCGCGTGGCCCGGGGGCAGGTTCGACAGCCCGTTGGTGGTCCGTCAGGTCCGCCACATCGGGCCCGGCCTGCAGGATGACATCAGCCTGGAGAATTACGCGGCGGAGCCTGTTGAGTGCGACATCGAACTCCTCGTGGATGCGGATCAGGCCGATCTCTTCGACGTTAAGGGCGGGCGGACCACCGGCCCGGACGATACAACGCGCACCGTGGTGGATGGAAAGCTCATCATCGAGGCATCACGGCATGGCCAGCAGCGGGGCTCCGCCATCGGGGCACGGGGTGCAGAGGTGAACACGGACGGGTTGCGTTTTCACATCACCGTCCCTGCCCGGGGCAAATGGGCCACCAGCGTGATTGTGGTGCCGCTGGTGAACGGGGAGGCGCCGGAAAAGCCCTTCAAGGAAGGGCAGCCTCCGCACCACCGGGAAGGTGTGCGGCGGCATCTGGCCTGGGAAGAGAACGTCCCGCGGATCAGCGTCGAGGACGCAAGCTTCCAGAACGTGCTCAACCGGAGCCAGAGCGATCTTGGTGCCCTGCGGATCTTCGACGCCCATCACCCCGACCGCGCCGCCGTAGCCGCAGGTGCGCCCTGGTTCATGGCGTTGTTCGGACGGGATTCGCTGCTGACTTCCTACATGAGCCTGATGGTCAACCCGAACCTTGCGCTGGGCACGCTGCAGACCCTGGCCGGGATCCAGGGGAAGAAGGTTGACCCGGACTCAGAGGAGGAACCCGGCCGCATACCGCACGAGGTCAGGCTTGGTGTCACCGCCGGCCTGTCGTTGGGCGGCACCGCATATTACGGCACCGTCGACGCAACCCCCCTGTTCGTCTCCACCCTGGGCGAGTTGAGCCGGTGGGGGCTCTCCCGGGATGCGATCCAGCCCTTGCTGGCGCACGCGGACCGGGCCCTGGAATGGATCGAAAAGTACGGCGACCGCGACGGCGACGGCTTTGTGGAATACCTTCGGCCCAACGACCATGGCCTGGTGAACCAGGGCTGGAAGGACTCCTGGGACGGGATCAACTTCGCGGACGGGACCATCGCGGAGGCGCCGATCGCCCTCTGCGAGGTCCAGGCTTATGTGTACTCCGCCTACCTGGGCAGGTCCTTGCTGGCCCACTGGAGCGGCGATTCGGGGCTGGAACAGCATTGGGCCGGAAAGGCGGCAGCTTTCAAGGAGGAGTTCAACAAGAAGTTCTGGCTGCCGGACAAGGGGTACTTCGCGGTGGCACTGGACAAGGACAAGCGGCATGTTGATGCGCTGACCTCCAACATTGGCCATTGCCTATGGACGGGGGTGGTGGACGAGGACAAAGCCACGTCCGTCATGGAGAACCTGATGTCCCCGCAGATGTTCACGGGCTGGGGCATCCGCACGCTGGCGTCGGACATGGGCGCCTACAACCCCGTCAGCTACCACAACGGCTCGGTGTGGCCACACGATACCGCGCTGGTGGCCACCGGGCTGATGCGCTACGGATTCGTGGACGAAGCCAGACGGGTGGCCTTGGGCATCCTCGACGCTGCCGAGCACTTTGACGGCCGGCTGCCGGAACTGTTCTGCGGCTTTGACCGCGGCGAATTTCCCGGCCCCGTTCCGTATCCCACCGCTTGCTCACCGCAAGCCTGGGCTGCGGCCGCGCCGGTGCAGCTCGCCCGGATCCTGCTCCGGTTCGACCCCGTCTTCACCCGCGGGGTGGTGCACCTGGCACCGATCCTGCCGGAGTCCGTGGGTTCGTTCCGGGCGGAAAACGTCCTGCTGGACAGCAGCCGGGTGACCATCAGCGCTGCCGGATCCACCGGAACCATCGACGGTCTCCCGCCGGGGCTGAAACTCCTGGACGAACCGCGTCCGCCGCTGGCCTACCCGGTGGAAAGGGTGGGCGCCGGCGCGAACGCCAGCAGGCTGCACTGACAGCGGCGCTGCTAATCAAGGACCTGGACCGCTACTGCAGTGCGCGCTCCAGCACGAAATCATGCTCCACTGTGCTGCCCAGCCGGAAGGATTTGGTACCCACCCTCCGGAAGCCGGACTTTTCATAGAAGCGGATGGCGCGGGCATTCTGGCTGTTGACACCCAGCCATGCCCCGGCGCCGCCGGTCCCTGCAGCAGCCGCCAGGCTGGCATGCATGAGTTCGGCGGCGGCGCCCAGTCCGTGGTAGTCCGGGTGGACGTAGCATTTGCTGATTTCCACGGACGGCAGCAGGGTCAGGACGGACGCCACATCCGGATCCGCGGCTGGCCGGTCCACCAGCAGGCTGTAGCCGTTGAGCCGGCCGTCCGCGTCGATGACCAGGATGGTGGTGTCCGGGTCCGCGAGGTATCCCTTGAAGTGTTCTTCGCTGAGCGTGTTGGCCAGGTGCGCGGCGATGTCGGCAGGTGACGACGACGGCGGGCAGGCCAGCGGAAAGGTGACGGAAGCCAGGGCGGCGAGCGGGCCGGCGTCGTCCGTTGTTGCCCTGCGGATGGTGTGGGTCATGCGTTTCTTCCAGGTCAGGCGGTGAGGGTCCGGATGGGGGCGCCGGCGAGCCAGGCGGTGATGTCCTCAAGGGCGCCGCCGTAAAACAGCCGGTAGCTTTCCTGGGTGACGTAGCCCAGGTGGGGGGAGAGCACGGTGTTCGGCGCGGCCAGGAGCGGATGGCCGGCCTGAAGGGGCTCCTGGTCGAAGACGTCCAGGGCGGCGCCGCGGATCCACCCCTGGTTCAGCGCCGTGACCAGCGCGTCCTGGTCAACCAGCGGGCCGCGGGCGGTGTTCACCAGGATGCCGTCCGGGCCCAGCAGCCGCAGCTCGGCCTCGCCCACGGTGTTCTCGGACCGGGGGGAGAGCCGCAGGTGGAGGGTGGCGATGTCGGCTGCCGTGAAGAGCTCCTCCTTGGACACCAGCCGGGCGCCGGCCTGTGCGGCGTCCTCAGCCGTGAGATTCTGGCTCCAGGCCACCACGTCCATGCCGAACGCCTGCCCGTAGGCGGCCACCCGCCGGCCGATCTTCCCCAGACCCACGATGCCCAGGGTTTTGCCGGCGAGCTCCACCCCCACCGTCGACTGCCAGGTACCCGCCCGGAGCGAGTTTTCCTCCGCCGGCAGGTGCCGGGCGATAGACAGCAGCAGGGCCCAGGTCAGTTCCGGCGCAGCGGAGGGCGAACCCGGCGTACCGCACACCGTCACCCCGTGTTCAGCAGCTGCCGCCAGGTCGATGGAGGCGTTCGCCATCCCGGTGGTGACCAGCAGCTCAAGCGCCGGCAGTTTTTCGAACACCTCACGGGGGAAGGCCGTCCGTTCGCGCATCGCGATGACCATGGTGGTGTCTGCCAGCGCCGACACCAGCGCATCCGGGGATGTGAAGGGCTCCCGGTAGGACGTCACGGTGACACCCTTCGCCTCCAGGGCCGCGAAGTCGGCGAAGCCGTGGGCCACGTCCTGGTAGTCGTCGAGGATGGCAAGGCGGTGCGTCATGGCTGTCCTTCGCGGTGTCCTACGTCCTTGGGTCACGTTCATCGTATGGCAGGGTGCCTGAAACTCCCGTCACGCCGGGCATGATAGCAATGGGAGTGATGAATCCACGCCCATTCCCGATTTTGCCCCTGTGAGCGGCCACGTCCTCTCCCGCCTCCCGAAGAGCTGGGTCCTGCTGGCCTGCATCGGCCTGCTGGCGCTGAACCTCCGCGGCCCCTTCGTCGCCGTCGCGCCCCTGGTGGACCCCATGCAGGCGGAACTGCACTTTTCGCCGGTCCTGCTGGGACTGCTCACCAGCATTCCGGTGCTCTGCTTCTCGCTCGCGGCTCCGCTGGCGTCCCTGGCCGCCCGGAAATTCGGGGCCGAGTTCGCGGTCACGCTGACCATCCTGGGCGTACTGGCGGGCGTGCTGGTGCGCTCCGCCGGGGGCCCGGTGCTGGTGGTGGCCGGCACGGTGGTCATCGGGTTGGCCATCACCGTGGGGAACATCGCGGTGCCGCTGATCATCCGCCGTGATTTTGCGCCGCGCCGGCAGGGGACAGCGATGGGAATCTACACCGCCGCCCTGAATATCGGGTCCTTCCTGACCTCGGTGGCCATGGCCCCGCTGGCGGCCGTGACGGGGTGGAGGCTGGCCCTGGCCGCCGTCGCCGTCCTGGCAGTCGCCGCGGTGGTGGTGTGGGTCCTGGCCGTGGGACCGCGGACGGCGTTCCTGGTATCGGGGGACGACGGCGGGGACGCGCCGCTGCCCCGGGCGGCCGGTTCGGGCTGGACCACCTTCGGCCTCACGGCCGGCTTCGGCGGCCAGGCGTTCTCCTACTACGGCGTCACGGCATGGTTGCCCAGCTACCTCCACGACGAGCTCGCCATGTCCACGTCCGAGGCGGGCGCCGCGTCCTCGATCTTCCAGATCCTGGCCATCGTGGGCGGCCTCGGCGTGCCCTTCGCGGCCAAATACATGAGTACGACGGCGGTGGCGGTCACCCTGGGTACGTTGTGGCTGGCGGTTCCCCTCGGGCTGCTTTTGCTGCCTGAGCTCTGGTGGCTGTGGTCCACGTCCGGCGGCATTGCGCAGGGCGGCGGCATTACCCTGATCTTCATCGCCATCATCAAGCTGGCACGCGACCAGGCTTCCGCCGGCCGGATGTCCGCCACCGTCCAGGGCCTGGGCTACTGCCTCGCCGCAGTGGCCCCGCCGCTGGTGGGCTTCGTCCACGACAGCTCGGGATCATGGACTCCCGCACTGCTGGTCATCCTGGTGTCGGTACTGGCCTTCTTCGTCAGCACTACCCTGTCTGTGCGGAAGGTGCCGAAAGGGCGCTGAGGCGGGCGTCCGCCGTCGAACGTTCCGCCGCTCAAACGCCCGCCCACTTTCTTTGGGAAAGTGAGCGGGCGTCTTGGTTTTCCCGCACCAAGTGAGCGGGGGTGTGGCGGTTGCTCCGTCGCCGGGCCGGCGCCCCGGATTTCGGGGGGCCTGTTGCGGAGGGCGTGCCGGCCCGGCGGACGGAAGTGTGTGGTGCTGGTCCCTGGCTAGGCTGCGGCCAGCTCCTCGACGGTGGCCTTTTCGCGGGCCTCGGTGAGGTAGCGGGCGTAGGCGGGGAGGGTGAGGAAGGACGGGAACTCACGGGCCAGCGTTACTTCTTCGAAGATGTCCCGGGCGTCCTCGAAGCGGTCGCCGTCGAAGCGCTCCAGCCGGGCGAATTCCTCGTCCAGGAGTTCCTCCACCCATTCGTGGCTGATGATCTCGCCGTGGTCCGTGATGGCCCGGGCGTAGATCCACTGCCAGAGCTGGGACCGGGAGATCTCGGCGGTGGCGGCGTCCTCCATCAGGTTGTGGATGGCCACCGCGCCGTTGCCGCGCAGCCAGGACTCGATATAGCGGATGCCCACTTCGATGTTGTTCCGAATGCCCTGCTCGGTGATGGTGCCGGTGGTGGCGGCCACGTTAATCAGGGCGCGGTCATCGGGGGTGACGTCCTCGCGGAGCCGGTCCAGCTGGTTGGGCTTGTTGCCCAGGACGCCGTCGAACACTTCGCGGCAGACGGGCACCAGGTCCGGGTGGGCTACCCAGGAACCGTCGAAGCCGTCGTTGGCCTCGCGGGTCTTGTCCGCACGGACCTTTTCGAGGGCGTTGGCGTTGGCTTCCGGGTCCTTGCGGTTGGGAACGGCCGCGGCCATGCCGCCAATGGCCATGGCGCCGCGCTTGTGGCAGGCCCTGACCAGCTGTTCGGTGTAGGCGCGCATGAACGGCTGCGTCATGGTGACCTGGCCGCGGTCCGGGAGGACGAAGCGGGGGCCGCGGGTGCGGAAGTTCTTGATCAGGGAGAAGATGTAGTCCCAGCGGCCGGCGTTCAGGCCCGAGGCGTGGTCGCGCAGTTCGTAGAGGATTTCCTCCATTTCGAAGGCCGCGGTGATGGTTTCGATGAGCACCGTGGCGCGGATGGTGCCCTGCGGGATGCCGAGCAGGTCCTGGGCCAGGATGAAGATGTCGTTCCAGAGCCGGGCTTCGAGGTGGTTCTCGATCTTGGGCAGGTAGAAGTACGGGCCCTTGCCCTGGGCCAGGAGACGGCGGGCGTTGTGGAAGAAGAACAGGCCGAAGTCCACGATGCCGCCGGCGATGGGCTGGCCGTCGATGAGCATGTGCTTTTCCGGCAGGTGCCAGCCGCGGGGGCGGACCACGATGGTGGGCAGGTCACCGGCGGGGCGGAGCTTGTATTCCTTGCCTTCTTCGCTGGTGAAGTCGATCCGGCGTTCCAGGGCGTCGGTGAGGTTCAGCTGGCCCTTGATGACGTTCCGCCAGGTGGGGGTGGAGGCGTCCTCCATGTCCGCGAGCCACACCTTCGCGCCCGAGTTCAGGGCGTTGATGGTCATCTTCTTGTCCACCGGGCCGGTGATCTCCACACGGCGGTCCTCCAGCCCGGGTGCCGGGGGAGCCACCCGCCAGGACGGATCATTCCGGATCTCCTCGGTCTCCCGCAGGAAGCGGGGGTCCGCCCCGGCGGCAATGTCGGCCCGCCGTGCCCGCCGTGCCTGCAGCAGCTCCTGCCGCCGCTCAGCGGTGGCCCGGTGCAGCTTGGCAACGAACGAGAGGGCGTCCGGAGTCAGCACCTCGTCCTGCCGGCAAATGGGCTGGGCGGTCAAGGTAACGCCATTGATCGTGAAGCTGTCAGTAAAGCTGTTCATTTCAGTCTCCTTAAAGACGAAAGGGAAGTTCGACGGCGGGTAGCAGCAGGGTGGCGACTGAGGCACGAGGCCGAGGAGCCGGTGTCGCGGCAGCCTGCGTAAAAGGGGCCCTGCGTCCGGCCTCGGCGAGTTCTACGAGCCCAAGGCCGGACGTGGGGAATAGCAGGCAGAGCGATGCCGGTCCGAAGGCCGGACGGAACACCCGCCGTCGTAAGTTGCTAGTGGAACTGGCCCTCTTCGGTCGATCCGACCAAAGCGAGGGTGGAGGCGTTGGGGTTGAGCGCCGTGGAGATGTCATCGAAGTAGCCGGTGCCGACTTCGCGCTGGTGCTTGGTTGCGGTGTAGCCGCGGGACTCGGAGGCGAATTCCTTTTCCTGGAGTTCGACGTAGGCGCTCATGCCGTCGCGGGCGTAGCCGTGGGCGAGGTCGAACATCGAGTAGTTCAGGGCGTGGAAGCCGGCCAGGGTGATGAACTGGAACGTGAAGCCCATGGCGCCGAGCTCGCGCTGGAACTTGGCGATGGTGTCGTCGTCCAGGTGCTTGCGCCAGTTGAAGGACGGGGAGCAGTTGTAGGAGAGCATCTGGTCCGGGAACTCGGCCTTGACGGATTCGGCGAACTTGCGGGCCAGTTCCAGGTCCGGGGTGCCGGTTTCCATCCAGATGAGGTCGGAGTAGGGGGCGTAGGCCTTGGCGCGGGCGATGCAGGGCTCGATGCCGTTGCGGACCTTGTAGAAGCCCTCCGCGGTGCGCTCGCCGGTGATGAATTCCTGGTCCCGTTCGTCGACGTCGGAGGTGATCAGGGTGGCTGCCTCGGCGTCGGTGCGGGCGATGACGACGGTGGGGGTGCCGGCGACATCGGCTGCCAATCGGGCGGCGTTCAGGGTGCGGACGTGCTGCTGGGTGGGGATGAGCACCTTGCCGCCCAAGTGGCCGCACTTCTTTTCGGAGGCGAGCTGGTCTTCCCAGTGAACGCCGGAGGCGCCGGCCTGGATCATGGACTTCATGAGCTCATATGCGTTCAGTGGGCCACCGAAGCCGGCCTCGGCGTCTGCAACGATCGGGACCAGCCAGTCCTCGACGGTCTGGATGCCTTCGGAGAATTCGATCTGGTCGGCGCGGAGCAGGGCGTTGTTGATGCGCCGGACCACCGTGGGGACCGAGTTGGCCGGGTAGAGGGACTGGTCCGGGTAGGTGTGGCCCGAGTTGTTGGCGTCCGCGGCTACCTGCCAGCCGGAGAGGTAGATGGCGCGCAGTCCGGCCTTGACCTGCTGCACGGCCTGGTTGCCGGTGAGGGCGCCCAGGGCGTTGGTGTAGCCGCCGGTCTTGTGCTCTTCGGTGAGCTGCTTCCACAGTTTCTCGGAGCCGCGGCGGGCCAGGGTGTGCTCTTCGGAGACGCGGCCGCGGAGGCGGACGACGTCGGAGGCTGAGTAGTCCCGGGTCACACCTTCCCAGCGGGGGTTGGCGGCCCACTCGAGCTCCAGGGCGGCGGCCTGCTCTTCGGGCGTCTGCTGGGTGGGCTCAAATGCTGCGGTCATCGTTGATCTCCTTGATTGAGCTCCGGATGGAGTAGGTGGGAGCCGCGCCGTTGAGGCTCCCACCGGCTTATCCGGTGCGGTGTTTCTTTCCGTGACACCTACTTTTCAGCACTTTCAACCCCCTTTCTAGATAGAAAGTGTGGAAAGAAACGCAGTTCTTCACGTATTCTTCAGAAATGTCGCCTACAAGCTGGAACAGGGACGTTTCCCAGCCGTCCTCCGCCGCCCCCGCCGAACTCGATGTCATCTCCCTGGGCCGCCGCGTCCGCCATCTGCGCAAGCAGGCCGGGCTGACGCTCGATGACCTGAGCGCCGCCGTCGGCACCGCGCCCAGCCAGCTGAGCCTGATTGAAAACGGCAAGCGCGAGCCCAAGCTGACGCTGCTCCAGCACCTTGCTGCAGCGCTGAACGTCACCATCGACCAGCTGCTCGGCGCCGAGCCACCCAGCCGCCGGGCTGCCCTTGAGATTGAGCTGGAACGGTACCAGCGGGGGCCGCTGTACGAGTCCCTTGACCTGCCCAGGATCCGCATCAGCTCACGGCTGCCGCTGGATGTCCTGGAGGCCCAGGTGGGGCTGCTGCATGAGCTGGAACGCAAGATGAACGAGCAGGTGGCCACCCCCGAGGAAGCACGCCGCGCCAATGGTGAGCTGCGGGCGATGATGCGGGAACGGGGCAACTACTTTCCCGAGTATGAGGCCGAAGCCCAGAAGGTCCTCAAGGAGGTGGGCTACACCACCGGTCCGCTGAGCCAGCACGTCATTGCTGACATCGCCGCGCACCTCGGTTTCACCCTGCACCATGTGGGGGATCTGCCGCATTCCACCCGTTCAGTGACGGATTTGAAGAACCGCAAAATTTACCTGACGCAGAGCCAGCGGCAGGACCACGACCCCCGCTCGGTGCTGCTGCAGGCCCTGGGGCATTACGTCCTGGGCCACGAGACGCCCAAGAACTACGGCGACTTCCTCGCGCAGCGGGTGGCCACCAACTATTTCGCCGCCGCCCTGCTCCTGCCCGAGCAGGCCACCGTGGAATTTCTGCAAAAAGCCAAGGCGGCCAAGGAAATCGCCGTCGAGGACATCCGGGACGCGTTCGCTGTGTCCTACGAGACCGCCGCGCACCGGTTCACCAACCTGGCCACCAAGCACCTGGGCATCACCACGCATTTCCAGAAGACACACCAGAGCGGCATCATTTACAAGGCGTATGAGAACGACGGCGTGAACTTCCCCCAGGACCATACCGGCGCCATTGAGGGCCAGCCGTCGTGCAAGGCCTGGACGTCACGTGCGGTGTTCGACGTGCCGGACAAGTTCAGCGCGTACAGCCAATACACGGATACGCCGTCCGGGACCTACTGGTGCACCGCCCGTACCGAGCGCTCGGCCGCCGGGGAGTTCTCCCTGAGCATCGGGGTCCCGTACCAGCACGTTAAGTGGTTCCGCGGCCGGGAGACCACTGCGCGGGCCACATCCAACTGCCCGGATCCCACCTGCTGCAAGCGGCCACCAGCCGAACTGGCCACGCAGTGGGCCGGCAACGCGTGGCCCTCAGCGCGGGCGCACTCGCACCTGCTCGCCGCCATGCCTCCGGGAGCCTTCCCGGGCGTGGACGAAACCGAGGTGTACAGCTTCCTGCAGGCCCACTCGGGGAGCTGAACAACGCCCGCTCACTTCTGGCAGCTTGTCGCTGAACGCCCGCTCACTTTCTTGACCAAAGTGAGCGGGCGTCGCCGTAAGTGCTGCCAAACGTGAGCGGGCGTCGCCGTAAGTGCTGCCAAATGTGAGCGGGCGTTTGGTTAGCCGTGCAGCGCCCGGTACGCGTCCGCCGCGGCCGGGTGCAGGGGGACGCCGGCGGTGTTGATGAGGCTTTCGGCGCTGAGGAACTGCACGCCCAGGCTGGACTGCGGGATCAGCTCGGCGGCCGAGTGCACCAGCAGCTGAACCGTCCGCTCCACGGTGGCATTGTCCAGGTCCCGGCGGCACAGGAGCAGGTTGGGAGCGCCCACCGTCCACACCGCCGGTACGCCGGGATAGCTGCCCTCCGGGATGAGCACGCGGTCGTAGATGCCGCCGTACCGCCGCCGCAGTTCCGGCAGCAGGCCGGACAGGTCCAGAAGGCCCAGGGCCACCTCCTGCTGTGCCGCGGCGATGGCGGCAGTGGGAACGCCACCGGACCAGAACAGGGCGTCGACGGCCCCTGCCTTGAGGGCGGCGATGCCGTCATTCAGGCCAAGGTTTTCGACGGCGGCGCTTCCGGCTGGCGGCGCAGCGGCACCTGCCGAGGTACCCAGCCCCGCCGCTTCGAACAACCGGGGCGTGGTCAGCGACGTGCCGGAGCCGGGCTGGCCCACGGCGACCCGGCGTCCTGCCAACCCGGAAATTTCCCGGATGCCGCTGTCCTTCCGCACTACACAGTGGACATAGTTTTCATACACTTTGCCGACCGCGGCGATCCCGGCGGCGTCAGCGCCCGGCTCCTGGTTCGCAGCATCCGCCAGGGCCACAGCAAACGCTGCCCGTCCGGCCCGCAGTTCCGCGATGTTGTCCAGGCTTCCCCCGGTGGTCACGGCCCTGGCGTGCTGCGCCAATCCGTGGCGTTCCAGGGCAGCGGCCAGCAGGGTTGCGAACTCAAGGTAGAAACCGCCCGGTTCGCCGCCCGCCACAATGAGGCTCTCCGGCCGGTCCCCGCCGGTGCAGGCACTGAGCGCAGGCGGCAGGCATGCGGAGAGTCCGACGGCGAGGGCTGACTTGAGCACGGAACGCCGCCGCGGGTGGGCGGCAGCACCGCCCGGGGCGCCAGGTTCACGCACGGGCACCATCCCTGCCGGACCCAACTGCCAGCTGGGCCGCCGATGGGGTGGGGAACCGGATCCGGGCCGCGAGACCGTGGGGGGCCGCTTCGGCCAGCACCAGCCGGGCCCCGTTCGCGGCGGCAAGCTCGCCCACAATGGTCATGCCCAGTCCGGTCCCCGGAACCGAAGAGTGCCTCGGAGACCGCCAAAACCTGGTGGCAGCCGAGGCGCGCTCGGACTCCGAAAGCCCCGGCCCGTCGTCGGAAATCTCCACCACCACCACCGCGTCCTTTTCCGTCCGCACGGCAGCGGTGACGGTGGCGCCCGGGGCGTACTTGATGGCGTTGTTGAGCAGTTCGCCGGCCATCTGCGCCAGTTCTGCCGGGTGGCAGGCAACCAGTGCCGCCGGCTGCGGCGCCGCGGCAAGGACCAGCCGGCAACCGGCCTGCTCCGCCAGCGGTGCTGCCCGCTCCAGCTCCCCCTGGAGGATGGGAAACGGGTCCACGGGCTGGGCGGCCGCATGGTCTGCGGGAGTGCCGGACGCCCGCAGGTACCCTTCGGATGCCCTGTGCTCCGCGGCGGCGAGCTTCAGGACCCCGTCCAGGATCTCCTCCACCCGCTCAAGCTCCGCCAGGGCCCGCTCGGCGGCGTCGTGCTCGCGGGCGGTCTTCAGCTCGAGCTGTAGCAGGTCCAGCCGCAGCCGGAGTGCCCCCACCGGGTTCCGCAGCTGGTGGGACGCGTCCGAGATCAGCTGCCGCTGGGCCGCCATGCTGGCGCTCACGGTCCGTGCCATCGCCGTGAAGGACCGGCTCAGTTCCCGCAGTTCGGGCGGTCCGTCGTCCGGGAGGCGCCCGGCCCGCCCGGTCCGCTCCAGCTCGTGTACCGCTGAGTCCAGCCGCAGGACGGGCCGCAGCACCCAGCCGGTGACCCGCGCGGCGCCCACCAGCAGCACGGCAGCCAAGGCAAGCGCAGCGATACCCACCGCGAGCCACCGCTCCCGGAGTTTTTGCTGCGCCGTGCCGGCGCGGACGTCAAGGACCACGGCGCCCAGGACCTGGCTGGCACTGCCGAAGGGCCTGAAGATGACGCGGGAACTGGAACCGAAGGGCTCCAGCGGTTCCAGGGATGTGTTGCTCACGTTCAGCCGGGCAAGGGACAGGGCATCCTGCACGTCGGACCGCCCTGCATCCAGGCCGCCGGACGCCAGCGTGTCCTGCTGGACCCGTACTACGATTCCTTCCCCGTAAAGCCCGGAATAGGTGTCCATCTCCCGCTGCAGCCGCACGGTGTCGCCGTCGCCCGCGGCATCAAAAGCGACCTGCGCCAGCCGGTTCAGGGACGCCGCCCGGTTGATCTGGAGTTCCTGCGTCAGCTCGCGGGAGGCAGACCCCAGGATGGTCCCCGAAATCAGGAAGACCACCACCAGGCAGAGCACGCTGAGGACGCCCAGCACCCGGAGCCTCATGCGCCGGCCGCCTCCACCCGGTAGCCCACCCCGCGGACATTGATGATGAAACCGGGTTTCTGCAGTTTTGCCCGCAGCCCGGTGAGGTGCACGTCCAGGGACCGGGAAGAGGCCAGGAACGCATCGCCCCACAGGGCGTCCAGGATCTGCTCACGCGTGACCACAGAGCCGGCATGCCGTGCCAGCAATGCGAGGAGTTCGAATTCCGTGGCAGTGAGGGGGAGCGGGTCACCTCCCTTGGATGCGGTGCGCCGGTTGAGGTCGATGGCAAGGTCGTCCAGGACAATAACGTCCTCCTGTGGTGTCCCGCGGCTCCGTCCCGCCCGCCGCGTCACGGCTTCAATCCGGGCCAGCAGCTCCACCAGCTTCACGGGCTTGACCAGGTAGTCGTCGGCGCCGGAGCGGAGCCCGAGCACCACGCTGCGTTCGTCGTCGCGGGCGGTCAGGATCAGGATGGGCACGTCGGTGACCTGCCGCAGCTTGCGCAGCACCTCCAGCCCGTCCATGTCCGGAAGCCCCAGGTCCAGGAGGATCACCTGGAAGTTCCGGTGCGAGAGCAGCGCGTCCGCACCCCGGGACAGCCGCTGCGGGTGATGGCCGGCGCTTTCGACGGCGGCGGTCAGGGCACCGGCCATGGCGTCGTCGTCCTCGACGATCAGCACGTCCATGGCCATCTTCCTTGCTGTAGTGCGGGGTCCGGTTCACCCCCGCTTGGTGAGATTACCGCGTGCCGGCCCGATTTGCCCGGCTGCAGCGGGCAGAACAGCGGAGCCGGGCGCCGAATCCTAAGGAAGTGTTAGGAAATGCCCCACAACGTTGGTTGTGCGGTGGATCACCCATACCGTGGATGAGGCCCTCCGCTGCCGGAGGCCGCCGTCACTACAAGGAGGAACTCGCCGATGAGCACCCAACAGACCGCACCCCCATCGGAGGCAGCCCAGACCCGACGGGCCGTGGGCAATATCCTGAAGGGCTCCGCCGGCAACCTTGTGGAATGGTACGACCTCTACGTCTACACCGTCTTCGCCGCCTACTTCCAGGCCCACTTCTTCAACTCCAAGGACGAGCTCCAGGCAGGCCTCGAAGCGATGGCCGTGTTCTCGACGTCGTTCCTCATGCGCCCCATCGGCGCCTGGTTCTTCGGCCGGTACGCGGACCGCAAGGGGCGCAAAGCAGCGCTGACCTTGAGCGTCACCATGATGTCCGCCGGTTCATTCGCGATCGCGGTGCTGCCGACGCAGGACGTGATCGGCCTGTGGGCCATGATCCTGCTGGTGCTGGTCCGGGTGATCCAGGGCTTCTCGGTGGGCGGTGAATACGGCACCAGCGCCACCTACATGTCAGAGGCGGCCACCACTAAGCGGCGCGGATTCTTCTCCAGCTTCCAGTACGTCACCCTGATCGGTGGCCAGATGCTGGCCCTGCTGGTCCTGGTGATCCTGCAGAACGCCATGCCCAAGGGCGACCTGAACGAGTGGGGCTGGCGGATCCCGTTTGCCATCGGCGGCGTGGCGGCCCTTATCGTCCTGTGGCTGCGCCGCTCCATGGAGGAGACCGTCTCCGCCGAACAGATCAACGCCGCAAAGACTCCCGCCGTGGCCGGCCAGGCCCAGCCGGGAACCATGAAGCTGCTGTTCACCGGCTACTGGAAGCCGCTGCTGGTCTGCATTGGCATCACCCTTGGCGGCACCGTGGCCTTCTACACCTACACCAACTTCATCCTGAAGTTCATGAACGATACGTCCGGCATCGCCAAGACCGACACCTCCGTGATCAACTTCTGGGCCCTGTTCATCTTCATGCTGCTGCAGCCCGTCTACGGCATCATCTCGGACAAGGTGGGCCGCAAGCCCCTGCTGCTCTGGTTCGGCATCACCGGTGTGCTGTTCACCTGGCCGCTGCTGTCCACGCTCGCCGGCACCAAGGATCCATTCACCGCGTTCCTGCTGATGATGGGCGGCCTGCTGATCGTGGGCGGCTACACCTCCATCAATGCCCTGGTGAAGGCCGAGCTCTTCCCGGCCTCCATCCGTGCCCTGGGCGTGGGCCTGGGCTACGCGATCGCCAACTCCCTCTTCGGCGGAACCGTGCCGCTGATCGGTGCCGCCTTCCAGAAGTCCGGACGGGAGGACCTGTTCTTCACTTACGTCACAGTGGCGGTGGCCATCTCGCTGGTGGTCTACATCTTCGCCCTGAAAAACAAGAAGGCCACGCACCTCGACGCCGAACAGGGCCACGCATGGGCATCCAACGCGGCCGACGGCGAAGAGCGCGTGGGTGCCGGACGGTAGCCTTTAGCGGCACCCGGGGGCCAGCTCCCCAAGGAGGCGTACGACGGCGGCTGCCAGGCCGCCGTCGTACGCCTCCTCTGCATGCCCGTCAGGTGCCAGCCCAGGTAGGCGGACTATATTGGGCCATGTCAGCCACCACCACAAACGCGGGAGTCTGCACCCATGGCCAAGGAACTTGCCACCCAGCTCATCGAACAACTCCAGGCTGCCGGCGTGCAGCGGATCTACGGGATCGTGGGTGACAGCCTCAATCCGATCGTGGACGCCGTCCGCCAAACGGGTGGCGCCGCGAAGGGCGGCATCGACTGGATCCACGTCCGCCATGAGGAAGCGGCCGCCTTTGCCGCGGCTGCAGAGGCGCAACTCACTGGCAAGCTCGCAGTCTGCGCCGGCTCCTGCGGCCCCGGGAACCTGCACCTGATCAACGGCCTCTACGACGCCAACCGGTCCGGCGCGCCGGTGCTGGCCATCGCCTCGCACATTCCCAGCAAGCAGATAGGCAGCAGCTTCTTCCAGGAAACCCACCCGGACCGGCTGTTCAACGAGTGCTCGGTGTATTCGGAGCTGGTCAGCACCGCGGAGCAGGCGCCCCGCGTGATGCACAGCGCCATCCAGCACGCGCTGGGACTCGGCGGAGTCGCCGTCGTGACCCTTCCAGGTGACATCGCCGGCCTGGAAGCCACGGCACCCACGCCGCTTCCCGCCACGTTCCGGCCGGCCAGCCTGGTCCCGGACCCGGCAAGCGTCCAGTCGCTGGCGGACGCCATCAACGACGCCGGGAAGGTGGCCATTTTCGCCGGTGCCGGCGTGGAAGGCGCCCACAGCGAGCTGATGGCGCTCGCGGAGCTGGCGAAGGCGCCGGTGGGGCACTCGCTCCGCGGCAAGGACTTCGTCCAGTACAACAACCCGTTCGATATCGGCATGACCGGGCTGCTGGGCTACGGTGCCGCGGCGGAGGGGATCGAGGACGCGGACCTGCTGATCCTCCTCGGCACGGATTTCCCGTATGACCAGTTCCTGCCCGACACCAGGACCGCGCAGGTGGACCGGGCGGCGCACCGGCTGGGCCGCCGGACCGACGTCGACATCGCCGTCCACGGCGACGTGCTCCCCACCCTGCGCGCACTGCTGCCGCTGGTGAAGGCGAAGAAGAGCCGCCGGTTCCTGGACCAGATGCTCAAGAAGCACGACCGGCTGATGAACAAGGCGGTGGGCGCCTACACCCGCAAAGTGGAGAAGAAGCAGCCCATCCACCCGGAGTACGCGGCCTCGCTGCTGGACCAAGTGGCGGCGGAGGACGCCATTTTCACGGCCGATACCGGCATGTGCAACGTCTGGACCGCGCGCTACATCAACCCGCTGGGCACCCGCCGGCTGATCGGGTCCTTCCTCCACGGCTCCATGGCCAACGCCCTCCCGCATGCCATCGGGGCCCAGTTGGCCAACCCGGGCCGCCAGGTCATCTCGGTTTCGGGTGACGGCGGGCTGTCCATGCTGCTGGGCGAGCTGATCACCGCGGCGGCGTACAAGCTGCCAGTCAACGTGGTGCTGTTCAATAACTCCACCCTGGGCATGGTCAAGCTGGAGATGCTGGTGGACGGGCTGCCCGACTTCGGCGTGGACGTGCCGGACGCCAACTATGCGGCCGTGGCCAAAGCCCTGGGCTTCCATGCCGTGCGGGTGACCGATCCTGCGCAGATCGAGTCGGCGTACCGGGAGGCCTTCGCCCACCCGGGCCCGTCACTGGTGGAGCTGATCACCGATCCCAAGGCGCTGTCCATCCCGCCGAAGATTTCCGGTTCCCAGGTGATCGGGTTCGCTACGGCCATGTCCAAGGTGGTCCTCAACCGCGGGGCGGGCGAGGCCGTGAGCATGGCCCGCAGCAACCTGCGCAACATCCCCCGGCGCTAGCCACACGTCGAGCTCGCCGGAAACTGCCGGGTTCGCCGCAAATTCCCGGCGATCTCGAGGGTTTCCGGCGAACCCGACGCGGGGAGATCGGTTCTACCGGACGCCGCCCTGCCAGAGGGCGTCGAACGGGGCGCCGGAGGCTACGCGGTTGCGGATGCCGGCGGTGACGAAGTCCTTTGCGGTCCGTGCAGCCTCCAGCGGGCTGGCGCCCTTGGCCAGCTCCGCGGTCACGGCCGCGGCGAGTGAGCAGCCGGCACCGGAGACGGCAACTTCGCCCACCTTCGGGGCGGTGAGGACTTCCAGGGTTTCGCCGTCGTAGAAGACGTCGACGGCGTCCGGGCCTTCCAGCCGAACCCCGCCCTTGGCAAGAACTGCCGCGCCGCTGAGTTCGTGGATGCGGACGGCGGCGGCCTTCAACGACTCGATGTCGGTGATTTCCAGGCCGGACAGGGACTCCGCCTCGAAGTGGTTGGGCGTGACGAACGTTGCCAGCGGCAGGATCTGCGCCTTCAGGGCCTGGTCCGTGTCCAGCGCGTGCCCGGGCTCCTGGCCCTTGCAGATCAGCACCGGGTCCAGGACAACGTTGGCGAAGCTGTTCTCCTGCAGGGCAGACGCCACCGTGCTGATGGTCGCGGGGCTGCCGAGCATGCCGATCTTCACGGTGTCCAGGGCGGAAGGGGCGCCCGACGCCGGACCGTACGCCGCCGTCGTCGCCTCCAGTTGGTCGGCGATCACCTGCTGGTCCACCGGTACGAAGCGGTGGTTCCAGCTGTCCTTCGGATCGAAGGAGACGATGCAGGTGAGGTTGGCGATGCCGAAGACGCCCAGCTCCTGGAAGGTCTTCAGGTCCGCCTGCGCGCCGGCGCCACCGGTTGCCTCGGAGCCTGCGATGGTGAGGACGACGGCGGGGCGGGCGGCGGACAGCGTTGCATCAGGGGTAGCGGAAGTCATGCCCCCATCCTGCCACCCGCCGTCGGACGCTTTCCATGTGGTGCCGTACAGGGCGCCGGGACGTCATATGGTCAAGGTTCCAGCGGTGGGCCGGGCTTCTGCGCAGCCACGGGTTCCCGCGCGGGCGCGTCATGGATTGTGACGAGGCCGGACACAGCTGCCCGCCCCAGCGCCGCGCAGCGCCCCGTCCACAGGACCATGCCCCGCATCGCGGACCAGTGGCTGCCTGTGATGAACATGAGCGTAAGCATCCCGGTTGCCAGCCCTGCCACGCCGACGGCCAGGACGTGCAGCAGCTGGTTGCGGACGGTCCGCATGCAAATCCCGGCAGCCAGCGCCAGGGGCATTCCCAGAAGCAGTGCGGCGAGCGTTCCGTAGAGATAGCCGGGGAAGCCCAGGGGGAACCCGAAGACCAGGACCGTAAGGCCCGCGCCGGGAAGGAACGCGCCAGGACCGAAGGTGACGCGGAGCGGGCGGCTCATTCCCGGCCCTTGGCGATCTGCAGCAGTGCCCGGCCCAGCTCCGGCTGGCTGTAGACGAAGCCCGCGTCGAGGAGTTTCTGCGGCTGGACCCACCTGCTTTTGAGCACAAGCTCGGTTTCGGTGCGGATCAGGACGGCCCCTGCACGGAGGAGCCACGCAGGGGTGGGGAGCCCGAAGCGGGCGCCGTAGGCGCGCCGCACCAGGCGCATCATTTCCCGGTTGCTCACCACGTCCGGCGACGCCACATTAACGGGTCCGGTGACGTCGGTCCGCATATGCAGGAAGCGGATACTGCGGTACAGGTCCTCCACGTGGATCCAGCTGAACTTCTGCCTGCCGTCGCCCATGTGGCCGCCCAGGCCCAGCCGCGCCAGGTTCTTGAACGGCGCCAGCGCGCCGCCGCCGCGGCCCAGCACGATGGCAATCCGCAGCGGGATCTTCCGGGTGGCCGGCGTGGTGGCCGCCGCGAGGGCGGCCTCCCACGCTTTGGCCACGTCCACGGAGAACCCGGAGCCAAGCTCGCCGTCGGTTTCAGGCTGGGGGCGGTCTCTGGCATCGCGGTAGATGGTGCCGGTGCTGGCATTCAACCAGGTCGACGGCGGCTCCGGGCATTGTGCGATGGCACGCCCGAGCGCCTGGGTGGTGGCCACGCGCGAGTCCATGATGATCGCCTTGTTCCGCCGGTTGTAGCGGCAGGAGACGGACCGTCCGGCGAGGTTCACCACCAGCCCGGCGCCGTTGAGCACCCGCACCATGCCGGCGTCGTCATCCCATCCGGCTGCGGCGCTGCCCGCTCCCTTGCGTCCAATGGTGCGCACGGTCCATCCGTCTTCCTGGAAGCGCCGGCGAAGGTACGTGCCGATGAAGCCGGAAGCCCCCGCCACCACAACGGTCTTTGTGCAGCCCATCTTTTCCCCCAATGTTTCTTCTCTAATCGCGGATGCTGCGGCCCAGGTCCAGGACGTCGTCCAACACCTTGCTGACTCCCGGGATGCGGGCCAGAGCGAGACCGCGGGCAATGAGTGGGGCCGCGCCGTCCACCAGCCTCCTGGTCCGCCTCTGGCTCTCCGAGGCGTCATAGACCCAGAAGAGGGTGATGCCCATGTAGCAGAGCCACAGCAGCTCCGGCAGGTCGGTCCGCAGTTTCTTCGGTACGCCGGGCCGGGCCCCATCCACAGTGCGCCTGAAGATGTCCAGGGAGGCCTCGCGCGCAGGCGTGGACCGTGCTGAGAAGGGGTTCACCGGTGATGTTGGCCGGATTGCGGTGGCAACGAAGTCCGCACCGAACCGGTGGTAAGGGGCCATGACGTCAAGGCCGGCATGCAGCGTGGCCTTCAGGCGCTCAGTCAGGGAAGCGGTCCCGTCCAACGCTTCCGAGGCCCGCGCCGCGTGCTCTGCCTGCACCTGGATGTACAGCTCGTGGACCAGGTCATCCTTGGACGCGAAGTAGTAATAGGCGTTGCCGACGGAGACGCCTGCCCCGGCGGCGATGGCGCGCATGGTGGTCTTCTCGAACCCGATATCTCGGAACATGCGCAGCGCCGTGTCCGCCACCAGCTGCCTGGTCTGTTCGCTCTTCGCTGCCATCGGCATCCCCATTCTTTGAACATGTTCAAAAGGACTGTGCCACAGTAGTTGAACATGTTCAAAAACTGTCCGGTGCTAATCAAAACTTCTCCTTGGGGAGCTTTGCCACGCGGCCCGGTGCGAGAATGGCACGAGTGGTGGCATTCGGCCCCATCGTCACCGACGGCGGCTTCTTCCTCTTCCCGCTGGCTTACATCCTCGGCGACGTGATCAGTGAGGTCTACGGCTTCAAGGTGGCCCGCAAAGCCATTTTCACCACATTTGCGCTGTCCGTCTTCGCTTCCCTCTGCTACTGGGTAGTCATTGCGCTGCCCGGATTCGACGACGAGTACGGTGCCGCCAAGCAGTCCGCCCTGGAAGGGGCGCTTGGCCCCGTGCCACAAATCGTCCTGGCCTCCCTGCTGGCATTCCTGGCGGGGCAGACCATCAATTCCTGGATCCTGGTCCGGATGAAGGCCCGCACCGGGGAGAAGTCCCTATGGGCGCGGCTCATGGGATCCTCGGGCGCCGGGGAGTTTGTGGACACGCTGATCTTCTGCAGCATCGCCGCACCCGTCATCGGCATCGCCGACCCCGGCAGCTTCGTGAACTACGTGCTGGTGGGTTTCGTCTACAAGACCGTGGTGGAGTTCCTCTTCGTCCCCGTGACCTCGCTGGTCATCAACTGGGTCAAGCGTCGCGAGCCCAGTTACGGCGTCGCGGGCCACGCCGCGGAAGCGGTGACAAACGCCGCATAGCTGCCGCCCGGCGTCGTACGTTCCAACTGCTGATCGCGTGGGATCGCCGGAAAGCTGCCGGATCGCCGGAAATTACCGGCGGCCTGGTCCCTTTCCGGCGGTTTGGCGCTCCGGCGGTGGCTAGGGCCGGAGCGCAGCAAGGACACGGGCTTTGAACTCATGTTCACGGAAAAGGTCGGCCCATGTCAGGCGAAGGAAGGTCCAGCCATTCTCGGTGAGGGCCTTCTCCCGCTGCCGCTCCTGAAACAGCACCTCAGCCGTTGGCCCATAGTCGAAGTACTTCGTTTTCCCGTCGAATTCGAGTGCCACCTTCTTATCCTTCCAGGCGAAATCCAGCCGGTACCGGCCGGCACGTGTTGCTACCAACACTTGAGGCTCCGGCAGGGGAAGCTTCAGCCGCGTCAGGAGTTCGCGGGTTAGTGTTTCACCAGCTGACTCCGAACGTGGATCAGCGTGGGTAAGGGCGCGCCGGAGGGTCCGGACCCCGCGGCGTCCCTCCAGGCCCTCGGCCATGCTTTTCAGGAGGGCTTTGTCGGCCCCAAGCCGGAGGGCGTGATCGGTGAGCACCAGGGCCTGCCGGTAACCCAGCATCATGGCGCAATCCACTACCGTCCGCTCCAGCGAGGTCGCTTTGAGGCCGCCGAGGGTTACCACCTCCGACGCTGTCCACGGCCGGGTATGGCCCCGGACATCCTTGCCGAGCCGCTCGCTGGAAGGGTTCCCCGGCAGCAGAAGGTGGATCGTGTCATCGACTGCCCACAAGTGCAGACCGTGCAGCCGGGCGGCAGAGGTATGGCTGTACACATAGCCGCCCGCAGACCTGGTCAGCGTCCCGTGCGCGTGGGCGCGAATCAACTGCTTGCTGCGGACGGGACTCGTCTGCTTCTCCCACAGCTCAGCGCGGATGTAGCAGCCGTGGCGAAGACGTACCAGCTTCCCGTGGAGGACCAATGCCTTGATGGCCCGGGAATTGAGGCCCCTCTCGTGCAACTGCCCCGTCCGCCACAGGTTGCCGGTGCTCGGAAGGGAGGGGAGGCGGACTGGCGGCTGGGGTGTCATCCCGACAGGATCCTGCCGCTGCGACAGCTCAGGAAGACGCCGCCGTCGTCATGTGGAAAACCTGCCAGGACCGTCCTGCCTCCCGGGGTCGCCGGAACCCGTCCGGCTCGCCGCAACGTTCCGGCGATCCGGCAGCTTTCCGGCGAGTTCGACGGCGGCCGGCCGGGTCAGCCCTTCAGTGTCCCGTCCAGGAGGGCACGCAGCTCACGGAAATGGCGTTCGGTGGCATCAGGGTGGAAGGCCGACGTGTCCGCCATCGTGTACCCGTGGGGCGCCCCTTCATAGATGACGTTGGACGCCTCGAGCCCCGCAGCCTGGAGCGCCTTGCCCAGCCGGGCGACGGCGTCGGGAGCCATGCTCCGGTCATGGTCCGCGTGGCCGAACACGAACCGGGCCCGCGCCTTCCCGAGCCCAAGGTGCGGGCTGTCCGGCTCGTCAGTGGCCAGTCCGCCGGCGTGGAAGCCGCCGCAGGCAGCCACCACTTCAGGGTGGGAGGTGGTGGTGCGCACAGCCAGCCGGGCGCCCATGCAGTAGCCCACGGTGCCGATGGGGCCGGGGGCGACGCCGTCCAGTGCCGCCAGCGCCGAAATCCACGCGTCGATGTCCGGCAGCGCCTTGTCAGGAGTCAGGCGGCCAATCCGCGGGAAGGCGGCCCTGCCCGCCGCTTCCCGGCCTTGCTGGGTGGTCATGTCCGTGGCGGGGGCGAGTTCGGCGGCCGTTCCGTCCCGGTAGAAAACGTTGGGGGCCAGCACCACGTAGCCCCAGTCGGCGATGCGCTGGGCCATCTCCTGGATGCGGGGGCGCAGGCCGAAGGCGTCCATGTAAAGGATGACGCCGGGAAAAGGACCGGTTCCGGTGGACGGGCGGGCCACCAAGGCCTCTGCAGTACCTTCCGCGGCAGGGATATCAATGAGCATCCGGCCAGCCTAGCGGACGTGCCTAGGAGTAGTACCGGCCCAGGGTTTCCGCCTTGAAATCGAAGAAGGTGCCGGACGCGATGGCCAGCCGGGCGTCATCCACCATCTTCACCACGAACCGCTCGTTGTGGATGGAGATCAGGGTGGCGGACAGCATCTCCTTGGCCTTGAACAGGTGGTGGATGTACGCCCGCGAGTAGTTGGCGCAGGCGTAGCAGTCGCAGCCTTCCTGCAGCGGCCCGAAATCGCGCTTGTACTTGGCGCCCGAGAGATTGAACCGGCCGTCCGGGGTGTAGAACGCGGAATTCCGGGCCACCCGGGTGGGGGAGACGCAGTCGAAGGTGTCGGCACCGTTTTCGATGGCCGTGAAAATGTCATCCGGCTCGGAGATCCCCAGCAGGTGGCGTGGCTTGTCCTCCGGCAGTTCCTCGTTGCACCACCGCACGATGGTGCCCAGGTTCTCCTTCTCCAACGCCCCGCCGATCCCGAACCCGTCGAACGGCATGGCACCCAGGTCCCGGCAGGCCTTCCGGCGAAGGTCCTCGTACTGGGCGCCCTGGATCACGCCGAACAGTGCCTGGTACGGCTTGCCGGCCCGTGCCTCCGTGAGGCGGAAGTGCTCCTCGAGGCACCGCTCCGCCCACAGGCGCGTGCGCTCCAGCGACTCCTCCTGGTAACCGCGTGAGTTCTGCAGCGTGGTGAGCTCGTCGAACGCGAACATGATGTCCGCCCCGATCTGGTGCTGGACCTGCATGGAGATCTCGGGGGAGAACCGGTGGCGGTCCCCGTTGAGGTGGCTCTTGAACCAGACGCCATCGTCGTCGATATGGGCCAGGCGTTCCTTGCCGGGGGCCACGGCATCGTCCGGTCCGGGCGCGCCCGCGGCGGCCACAGTCTTCATGTCGATGACCTTCTTGAACCCGGAGCCCAGGCTCATCACCTGGAATCCGCCGGAGTCCGTGAAGGTGGGGCCCGGCCAGTTCATGAAGGCACCCAGGCCGCCGGCCTCGTCCAGGATGTCCGGCCCCGGCTGCAGGTACAGGTGGTAGGCGTTGGCCAGCAGCGCCTGGGCGCCCAGGTCTGCCATGGATTCCGGCAGTACGGACTTCACCGTGGCTTTGGTCCCGACGGCGATGAACGCCGGCGTCTGGATTTCACCGTGCGGCGTGGTGATGGTGCCGGTGCGGCCCAGGAACTCCCCGCCGTTTTCAGCCGTCCGGGCGGCAGCGGGCGGACAGGTCTCCGCCAGGCGGGTGCCCACCGTGAAGGAAAACTGTGACCGGGTATCAGGCAGGGCAAAGGCGGGATCGGCAGGCACGGTACCAGTGTGCCAGCAATTGGCGCTGCCCCAATAAACCAGCCGGCGCCGTCAGCTGACCGGTTCCGAGTCCGGGTAGTTCCTGGAGCGCCACGAATCCCAGGCGGACCGGATGGCGTCAACCTTGCCGGCGCCCAGGTCGTAGGTGGAGGCGATGACCAGCGACCCTTCACCCTCTGCCCGGACGTCCTTGATGGCGGGATGGTCGGCCACCACCAGCAGCCCCTCGCCATGCTCTGCGTAGCCGTGCACGGTGAGTCCCACCTGGTGGCTGGTCCGGTACCAGACCTTGCCGCTGATTTCCTCTCCGGTATCCAAGGTGACCTGGTACGGCTCGCCCGGGGCAGGGAGGTCGGCCAGCCCCAGCTTCTCGATCGCGGAGCCCTTCCCCTCTGTCAGGTGCAGGAACAGGGTGTGCCGCTTGCCGTGCGGGTGGCGTTCCAGGGCAAAGCGGAGCTGCTGCAGAAAGGTCAGCCAGCCCTGGGTGATGTCCTCGTCCCAGGCAGCCCACTCGGAGTCGTGATCCATGGCCCCGCGGGTGACGCTGACCCGGGTTCCGCCGGCCACCGGGTGAAGCTCGAACGTGTCCCCGCCGTGGACGGTGAGGCTGGTATGGTCCGCGGATTCCTCCACGTCGCTGGAAAAGTAGATCTCCTTGATCTCGGACTCCAGGTCCTCGGCCTGCCAGCCGTGCCACTGGGCTACCTTGGACGGTTCACGCAGCATGGTCCAGACCTGCGGCGCGTCGGCGTTGATCACTACGCTGAGATTGTTGGTCATAGCCCCGAATGTACAACTCCGGCTACGCCCCGGGTAGGGGTAATTTCCCCCGCCCCGAAGCCGGTCCTGCGGTCAGGACCGGACAGCCTCCAGCTCATTGCTGATCCGGCGTTCCAGCTCGGGCATCCCGATGGTTTCCGAGCCGCCGTGGGCCCGCAGGAACAGCAGGCTTTCCAGCCGCAGCAACCGCCATTCACGCTCGGCATCGTGGTTGGAGTTGTCGATGGAGCGGAAGATTTCCTTGTCGTACAGGTTGGGTTCGTTGAGTGAGCGCTGCCGCACCTTGGCGGCCATGCGTGCCTTGAACGCATCCGTTTCCTGGTTTTCCGGGGTGCGGATCAGCTTCTCGTAGACCTCGGCGCGTTCGTCCTGGCCGTCCTGCCGGCAGATGTAGCTGGCCAGGGCGAGGGAGGCCTCCACCGAGGTCCACCGGCCGGGGTTCCCGTCATAGGGCAGCACGGTGAGGAGGTCAGCCACGGCCAGAGCCCCGTCGGCATCCTTGAGCGTGATGAACAATTCGTGCGCCAGGTCGGTAAGGTCCTTCAGGCAGCTTCCGGACTTGAAGTTGACGCCCTTGGAGAGCCGGTCGGCCAGGAGCAGGACGCCCTCGGCATCCGGGTGGGCCTCGGCGGCGGCTTCCACCACGGACTCAGGGGTGCCGGCCGGCGCCGGGATGAGCGCGAGTTCCTCCTCGCTGGGTCCGGTTGCCGCGGGCGGTACCGGCGGCAGGGGAGGTACGACGACGGCGGGCGCCACGGTGATGGGCCCGGTCCCGGCGGTTTCCACCGGCGGTGTGGCTTCCGGGAGGTCAGCCGGCAGCGGCAGCTGGGTGACGTCGTCGTGCGTTCCGTCCACAACGGTGACGGTGGCACCTATGGCGACCCGCAGCGTCCCGCCGCCGGAGAGGCTTGCCAGCACCAGTGCCGGGGAGCCGAAATCGTCCCGCTCAAGCTCCACCTGGTCGATTTCGGCGGTGCGGTGGCCGTCCGGAAGGAGGATGTGGGTGCCGGTGGTCAGAGATCCAGCCTGCTGTTCACGGTGGTGCCTGGCGGCTGGTGATTCGGTCATGGGAGTCCTTAAGTTCTCTTGCGGTCCGCCCTACAGTCTACAAAGGCGGGCGCCTAAAACCGGGGACCCCCAGGTCCCGGCGCGGATGTCAGAAGCCCACACCTGCGAACGCCAGGGCCTGCCGGATGAGACCGCCGCGGCCGCCCGCGAACTCCATCTGGACGCCCGGGCTGAGGACTTCCTCGGGGGTCATCCATGTCAGTTCCAGGGCGTCCTGGCGGGGTTCGCACTCGCCCGTGACCGGGATGATGTAGGCCAGGGACACGGCGTGTTGCCGCTCGTCGGTGAACCCCGTCTGGGACGGTGCCGGGAAGTATTCGGCCACCGTGAACGGCACGGGGCTGAGCGGCAGCTGCGGAAACGCCAGGGGGCCCAGGTCCTTCTCCATGTGCCGCAGCAGGGCGGCGCGGATGGTTTCGCGGTAGATGACCCGGCCGGAGACCAGGGACCGCACCATTGTCCCGTCGGCGTCGGCCTGCAGCAGCGTGCCCACCTCGTTGACGTACCCCAGCGGATCCAGCCTGACCGGCACGGCCTCCACGTACACCATGGGCAGCCGCCCGCGGGCCTCAAAGAGGTCTTCTTCAGAGAGCCAGCCGGGATTCGGGTCAGGTGTGCGCACGTTCATGGTTAAGTTCTACCCCATGGGGCGGTGCTGGGAGATCCAGAGCGTGGCGGGCGCGTTGGGGCTGCCCACGTCCGGATTGGCCACGTGAAGAGTGCTCCCAAAGGCTTCCTCGGTCAGGCTGGCCGAGAAACCGGCACCGGCGAGGCGCTCCCGCAACGGTTCCAGCCCGCCGTCGTATTCGAAGCCCAGGCCTGAGCGCGGGGGCCCCGACGCCGGGCGCACCAAGAGGACGCCGCCGTTCTTGGCCGTGAAATCGGCGGTTTCGTCGTTGTCCGGCACCGGCCGGGGACGCGCGCCGGCGTGCAGCAGGGTGCGGATGGCTGCCTCCGGGTCCGGGGTGTACCAGACGCCGGCGACGGCCAGTGCGGGATCGGCATCGGCGCACTGGGCGCCGTGGACGGCCTTGTCCGCCAGGAAGCTGAATCCGTCCGGCGCGGTGACCCGGCAGGCCTCACCGTGGTCCGTTGCGACGAGTTCGGCCGGCTGCGTTCCGTCCGCCTGCGGTCCGCCCTCCTGGGCGGACAGGTTGGTGCGGCGGGCGAACTCCGCCACGTCGCCCACTTCCACCCCAAACACGGTGCGGCCGTCCTGGCCGGACCCTGCCTCGGCGCCGTGCAAAGCCAGGCGGCCTGACGCGGAGTCGAAGACCTGCCACCCGCCGTCGTCCTCTGTCTGGACCATTCCCAGGGCGGTGAGGAACTGCTTCCAGGGCTCGATGCGGGACGTGAAGTGGACGGGACGGACTCGGAGCATGGCATTGTCCTTGATGCTGGTTGACGGGCGGCCGTGGGTGACGGCTGCGGTATGGCCATGATGCCACCGGAAGCGCCGGCGCACACAGGGCTTGTGGCCTGGGATTCTCCGGGCAGAATGGGGCCATGGCCGATGACCTCGAGGAACTGCTGGTACCTGACGCTGCCGCCTGGCGTGCATGGCTGGAAGAAAACCACAGGACCAGCCCGGGAGTGTGGCTGGTCCTGCACAAGAAGGGCGGCACGGTAACCGGCCTGGACTACCCGGCGGCGCTGGACGAGGCACTCTGCTTTGGCTGGATCGACGGGCAGCTGCGGCGCCGGGATGATGAAAGCTCCTTCCAGCGGATGACGCCGCGGCGTCCGCGGAGCGTCTGGTCCGCCCGGAACGTGGGGCACGTTGCGCGCCTGGAAGACGAGGGGAAAATGACCGACGCCGGCAGGGCGGCGGTGGAGGCGGCCAAGGCGGACGGCCGCTGGGACGCAGCGTACGGCGGGCAGGCCGACGTGAAGGTTCCGGCAGACCTGGCTGCCGCGATTGCCGCGAACCCCGAGGCCCAGGCGATGTTCGACGTCCTCACTAAAACCAACCTGTTCGCCCTGGTGTACAGGACCAATTCGGCCAAGCAGGCAGCCACCCGGGAACGCCGGATCGCGGGGTTCGTGGAGATGCTGGCCCGGGGCGAAACCCCGTTTCCGCAGAAGAAGCGCCCTGCCGGCCAGGACCGGCAATAGTTCATGACGCTCCGGGATTCGGTTCCCGGGCGCCGGGCCGGTAAAATTGACGGTTCACTTGCGCTGGTGCCGTTCCCCGAACCCGGGGGACGGCACTTGTGCGTTCAGCGACGGATCGACACAACATGCCATCCACCTTTTTCAGAACCGCGTTTGCAGCCCTTCGGCGGCGGCCCCTCCTGTGGTCCGTGGTGGCCGCGGTTGCAGCACTGGCCCTGGCCGGTTCGCTGGTGCTCGTGGGAAATGCCCAGCGTGACGACAGCCGGCCGGCCGGGCAGCCCACGGCCGCACCCACGGAATCTTCTCCGGCTGCAGATCCCGGCTACCGCCCCGCCTACCACCTCAGCCCGGACCAGCGCTGGATGAACGATCCCCAGCGGCCCTTCCTGCTGGACGGCGTCTGGCACTATTACTACCTCTACAACGCTGACTACCCGGACGGAAACGGCACCGAATGGTTCCACGCCACCAGCACGGACCTGGTGCACTGGAAGAACGAGGGCGTGGCCATCCAGAAGTTCCGCAATGGCCTGGGCGACATCGAGACCGGATCCGCGGTGGTGGATACCGAGGGGACGGCCGGGTTCGGCAAGGGGGCGGTGGTCGCCGTCCTCACCCAGCAGCACGACGGCGTCCAGCGCCAGTCCCTGTTCTACTCCACGGACAAGGGCTACAGCTTCCAAAGCTACGGGCAAAACCCCGTGATGGAGAACCCCGGCGCCGAGCACTGGCGGGATCCGCGCATCGTCCGGGACGACGCCAACAACCAGTGGCTGATGCTGCTTGCCGAGGGTTCCAAGATCGGCTTCTACACCTCGAAGGACCTGTTGCAATGGACCTATGTGTCGGGTTTCCAGAAGGACGGGCTGGGCATCCTGGAGTGCCCGGACTTCTTCCAGATGGATGTCGACGGCGACCCCGCCAAGCGCACCTGGGTCCTGGCGGCGAGCGCCAACGGCTCCGCCGAGGGCCGCAGCACGGGGCTGGCCTACTGGACCGGCGGCTTTGACGGCAAGGCCTTCACCCCCGAGGGCAGCCATCAGTGGCTCGACGGCGGCCCGGACTTCTACGCGGCCGTCACCTGGGAGGATCCGCGCCTGGACGACGGCCGGCGGAAGGCCTCCCGGCACGCCATCGGCTGGATGAACAACTGGGCCTACGCCCGGCAGCTGCCCACAAAGGACTGGCAGGGGGCCGCCTCGGTGGTGCGGGACATCAGCCTCACCTCCGAGGGCGGCCGCCCGGTGCTGGCGTCATCGCCCACCGCCGGGCTCCGGTCGCTGGAGGGGGACCCGGCGCACCTGCAGGCCGGCAGCATCGGGGACGGGCAGCCGCTGCCGGTTCCCGAGGGCGGCGCCTTCAAGGTCGACGTCGAACTGGAGAAACCCGGGAACGGGACCGGTGAAGCCCGGCTGCTCCTGCAAAGCGGCGGGAGCACCTACGCCACCATTGGCTACGACTTCACTGCCGGGCGGCCCTATGTGGCCCGCGACGGTGACACGGTGGCAGGCGGCCAACGGAAGGCCGCCGACCCGGCAGCCGACACCGAGTACCGGCAGCCGCGTTCCGTCCAGGTCCGGCCCACGGGGGACACGGTGCACCTCACGGCATACGTGGACCGCTCATCGATCGAGGTCTTCGTCGGCGGGCAGTCCCTGACCTCCCTGGTGTTTCCGCCCGCGGGCCCCAGGGAGGCCCGCCTGGCGGCCGACGGCGGGGTGCTGCTTGGGGCCGGCACCGTCACGCCCCTGGCCGGCATCCGTTAGCCAGCGGTTGGCGCGCTGCCGTCGGGACTTGCCGCGGTGACTGCCGCGGCAGCCTCCAGCGTCATCCACGCCTGCAGCTGCGTGGAAAGCTCGACGGCGGCGCCCGGGGGATACGCCTCAGCGGCCGGGTGGGCGGCATGGATGGAGAAGATGCTGGTGCCTTCAAGCCGTGCCCTGGCCTCCCCGGCGCCGACGGAGCGCCGGCCGGACCAGAACGCCTCCGCGGTGTCCGTCACCAGCCGGGCAGCCGTGGCACGGGTGGCTGCGGGCAGCCGGGTGTCGGCTGCCGCGAGCGCCAGGTAGCGGCAGAGGATCCCGGTGAAGAGGCCGCCGTCGCCCGTTCCTTCGCACCGGAGCACTGGGCTGTCCACGGCCGTGAGCTTCATGTTTACCGCGTCCACCAGGGCTGCCGCCCGGGCGAGGTTGGCGTCGCCGCCCAGTTCCAGGAGGGCCCCCAGCACGGGACCCTGGTTGTAGGTGTACACGGCGCGTTCCACCACCACGCCGCCGGCGGGGTCCGGGCGCACACCGTCCAGGTACAGGCCCTGGTCCAGGTCGAAGAGGGTGGCGTCCAGCCAGTCCAGCAGCGCCTGCGCCTTGCCGCGCTGCCCGGTGCGGGCGTAGAACAACGCCACGGGGGCCGTGGCAGGGGTGTTCTTGAAGTCCCGCTTCTTGCTCCAGAACGTGCCGCCGCCCAGGTCATCGGTGCATGCGGCGTCGAACTGCAGCGTCAGCGATGCGCGGACCGTGGCGTTGCGGCGGCGGCCGGGGCGCCGTGTCTCCTCAGCCAGCCCGTCCAGCCTCAGCGTTGCCAGCGCCAGCCACGCCATGTCGTCGTAGTAGCTGTTCACGAAGGTCAGGGCGTTGCGCAGCCTGATGCCGGTGACCAGGCGCGAGGCCAGGCGTCCGGCGCTGGGCCGGTCCGGGCCGTTGAACCGGGCCGCGGGGGTGGCTCCGCCGCCCAGCTCCCGCCGGCCGGTATCCACCAGGCAGTCCACGTAATGGGCCTGCCACCAGTAGTGCCACGGGAGGACCAGGCCCGCGGCCGGCCGGACGCGCCGGAGCGCCGCGAGCCACCGTCCCAGCCGCCGGCCGCCGGGCTCCTGTCCCTGCCCTGCCGCAGGCTGGTCCTGCCCCGCCGGGTGCTTGCCCTGCCACAGCACGGCGCCCAGGTGGGTTCCGGGCAGCAACAGCAGTTTCCGGCCGAACAGCGTGGTCACCGACTGGGCCGCGTGGTTCGCCCTGTCCTGCCAGGCGGTCAAGGAGGTGCTGCTGGAGGTCATGCCGTCCACCCTAACGGGGCACACGCAGCCCGGGCGCGTGCGGCGGTGGCGCATTTCAGTTAACATTCATTAACTGTTGCTCGAGGCCGCGCCGCGGCATGGGGACACGCATCAAGGAGGATGTATGGACATCAAGGGCTGCGTCGCACTGGTGACAGGCGGTGCCTCCGGGCTGGGAGCTGCCACGGCGCGGAGGTTGTTCGACGGCGGGGCCTCCGTAGTGCTCGTCGACCTCCCGTCCTCCAACGGGCAGGCAGCCGCGGACGAACTCAACGGCCGGGCCGAAGCCGGCCAGTCCGCCGTCTTCGCCCCCGCTGACGTGACCAGCGAGGCGGACGTGCGGGCCGCCGTCGGGACCGCCGCAGGGATGGGCCCGCTCCGGATCGTGGTGAACTGCGCCGGGATCGCCACCCCCGGAAAGGTCCTGGGACGCGACGGCGTGCTGCCGCTGGAAACGTTCAGCCGTGTCATCCAGGTGAACCTGATCGGCACCTTCAACGTCCTGCGGCTGGCGGCCGAGGCGATGGTGGCCACCGAGCCTGCCGTCACCGCGCTGGGCGGCCCGGAGCGCGGCGTCATCATCAACACCGCCTCCGTGGCGGCCTTTGAAGGGCAGATCGGCCAGCCTGCATATTCCGCGTCCAAGGGGGCGGTGGCCGCCATGACGCTGCCCATCGCGCGGGAGCTGGCGCGCTCGCTGGTCCGCGTGGTCACCATTGCGCCGGGAATCTTCGAGACCCCCATGATGGCCGGCTTGCCCCGGGAGGCCCAGGACTCGCTGGGCGCCCAGGTTCCGCACCCGTCCCGGCTGGGCAAGCCGGCGGAGTACGCCAGCCTGGTGGCGCACATCGTGGACAACGCCATGCTGAACGGCGAAACCATCCGCCTTGACGGTGCCATCCGGATGGGGCCGAAATGAGCGCGCCTGACGTGTCCCAGCTGCCCGCGGCGGACTTCTTCGCCGTCGAATCCCTGCTGGGCCAGGCCGAGAGGAACAAGCTGGCCGAGCTGCGGGACTTTCTGGCCGCCGAGGTGGCGCCGTACGCCGGGGACTGGTGGAACAAGGCCGAGTTCCCGGCCCACATCCTGCCCAAGCTGGCTGCGCTGGAACTGAGCACGCCCGCCCACCGCGGCTACAGCCACCTGTTCGCCGGGCTGGTCATTGCGGAGATGACCCGGGTGGACACCTCCATCGCCACCTTCTTCCTGGTCCACCACGATCTCTTCGTTGAGTCCCTGCACACCTTCGGCAGCGAGGACCAGAAGCAGCGGCTGCTGGCTGACGCCTCGGAGCTGCGCACCACGGGCGCCTTCGCCCTCACCGAACCCCTGCACGGGTCCGACGTGGCGGGCGGCATGGAGACGCGGGCACGGCGGATATCGTCCAGCACCGGGGAGCCGGACGACGGCGGCGACACCTGGGTGCTCAACGGCGCCAAGCGGTGGATCGGCAACGGGACATTCTGCGACTACATGCTGGTGTGGGCACGGGACGAGGGGGACGGTTCCGTGCGGGGCTTCGTCGTGGACGCCACCCTGCCGGGGGTAAGCCGGAGCAGGATCGAGAACAAGATCGCGCTGCGCACTGTCCAGAACGCGGACATCGTGTTCCGGGAGGTCCGGGTACCGGAGGCGGACCGCTTCAGCGGGATCAGCAGCTTCGAGGACACCAAGGAACTGCTGCGCAGCTCACGGATCATGGTGGCCTGGCAGACGGTGGGCCAGCAGCTGGCGGCGTTCGACGTCGCCCGGCAGTACGCCGTGGAACGCGAGCAGTTCGGCCGCCCGCTGGCACACTTCCAGCTGATCCAGCAGCAGCTGGTGACCATGCTGGGCAACGCCGTGGCCAGCATGGCCATGATGGCCGGAATCGCCAGGCTGCAGGACCAGGGTGCTGCCGACATGCCGCAGGTGGCGCTGGCCAAGTCCTACCTGAGTGCCAGGATGCGGGAAACCGTGGCGCTGGGCCGTTCCATCCTGGGCGGAAACGGCATCGTCACCGATTACCGGATGGCCAAGATCTTCGCCGACGCCGAGGCCATCTACACCTACGAGGGATCGTTCGAGGTGAACACCCTGATCGTGGGCCGGGCCATCACCGGGATCTCCGCCATCTCCTAGGCAGGGTACGGCTGCTTCTCGCCTGCCTCCACCCGGATGTCCAGGCTGTTGTTCCTCACCGGCATGGGGCAGGTGCCGTAGGGCGTGAAGGCGCTGGGGTAGTTGATGGCCCGGTTGAAGTCCAGCACCACGGTCGCCCTGCCCGAGGCATCGTGCCGGGGCCTGGGCATGGAGAGTTTCCGCCATTCGTCAGTGGTGTCGCCGTTGGTCTCGTCATGGAACGTGACGGTCAGGGCGCCGAGCTTCTCTTCCTCCGCCTGGAGCCGGAACTCATGGTTGCTGCCGGGCAGCCTGAACACCACTTCCCCCACGCTGCGGTGCACGCCGTCCACCAGGGGGTTCGCGGTGCTGATCGGCACGTCCACCGGGGCCGGGTAGGGCTCAAACCGGCCCGCCACCTCCCAGTCCGGGTTGTACGGGTAGGTGGGGACGCCGTCAAACCCGGTGAAGGCCGGAGATGCAGAGTCCCGGGTGCGGATGGCGTACCGCCCGCCGCGCATGGCCAGTTCCACCACCACCTGGTCCCCATTGGGGCCGCCGAACTGCACCCACATCAGCGACTCCTCGTCCGCCAGGACGGCGGACACCGTGCCGTCCACCTTTTCCCCCGTCTCCACCAGCGTGAGCCCGTCCGGCGGAGCAGCGGTGAGGAACGCCGCGGTGCCTCCGGGGTCCGTGGACCACAGGCCCGGGGCCAGGTCGACGGCGGCGGGGGCGTCTTCGAGCCACTGGAACGAGGTGAGGGTGAGCCAGCCGTGCGGCGCTGCCAGGGCTTTGTCCCGGTTGGTGCGGAAGCGCTGCCAGCGCTCGACCTTGGCGGCGGGAATGGCGGCGGGGGCGTTAGCGGGGGTGGCTGGGGTGGTGGCCATGGTTCCTTCCGGTTGCGTTGCCCCCGCTACAACCGCAGGCATGGACGGTTCATTCCGCCGGACGGACGCCGGCAACCCGCTGGGCATCCCGGATTCCAGCTGCACGGTGGTCCGCCGGGGTTGAATGGAGGGGTGGACATCCTTGCCGGAGTGAATCGGGAGTGGCTGGCGGCGCTTACGTGGCTGGCGGCGCTGGTTGCCGGCGCCATGGTGCTGGCATGGCGACGCAGGCGGGCCGACCTCGCCGCGCTCGCCGCCGTCGTCGTCTTCATGGCAGCCAATGTTGGCGCCGGCATCTACGTCCTGAACCACCTGGCGGACGGGCGCTGGGGCGGGGACGCGCAAGCCAAGCTCGTTCCGCCGCCGCTTTCCGGGACCCCGGTGGTGGGCCGGTTCCTGGAGCCGCTTGATGGGGCCCTGGCGGGCATGGCCGGCGGGGTCAACGACTTCGTCGACTTCCGCGCTGCGCTGCCTGTGGCCCTGGACTTCTTCGCAGCCGCCGGCTGGGCCCTGGCCGTTTCGGTGCCGGTGGGGCCGGCGACCGCCGCCGTTCAGACGGGGAGGGCCCGCCGTCGAAAGGCTGACGATGCCGCCTGGCGCAGCGAGGTGGAGCAGCTCCGCGTGGAACTGGACGCCGTGAAGCGCCATGTGGGGTACCGCGACATCTTTTGAGACGGATTCCACTGCTGCACCGCACCGGGGGTAGCATCTTTAGCTAGTAACGTGGCTCACAGTATCCAGCGCAGTGTACGAGCCAAGTCCATAACCCTCGAAAGATTGCTTCAATGGCACACACTGCAACAGCGCCCGAAACAGATCTCGCCTCCGAACTGCGCGCGGACGTCCGCCGCGTTTCCACCCTCCTGGGGGAATCGCTGGTCCGCCAGCACGGACCCGAACTCCTGGACCTGGTGGAGCAGGTCCGGCTCCTGACCAAGGAATCCAAGGAAGCAGCCCGCGGCGGTGCACATGCCACCGGCCCCTGGAGCGCGCACGACGTCGTTGCCCAGGTCCGTGAACTGCTCGGATCCCTGCCCATCGAGCAGGCAACCGACCTGGTGCGCGCCTTCGCGTTCTACTTCCACCTGGCCAACGCCGCCGAGCAGGTCCACCGCGTTCGCGGCCTGCGGACCCGGGCCGAGAAGGACGGCTGGCTGGCCAAGACCGTGGCGGAGATCGCCACCCAGGCCGGCCCCGGGGTGCTGCAGGAAGTGGTCAACGGGCTGGACGTGCGCCCCATTTTCACGGCGCACCCCACCGAGGCCTCCCGCCGCTCCGTCCTGGACAAGATCCGCAAGCTCTCCGACGTCCTGGCCCAGCCCACCGCCGAAGGGTCCACCGCACGCCGCCGGCAGGACCGGAAGCTGGCCGAGATCATTGACCAGATGTGGCAGACCGACGAGCTGCGCCAGGTTCGGCCCACCCCTGTGGATGAGGCCCGGAACGCCATCTACTACCTGGGCGGCATCCTCACCGATGCCATGCCGGAGATGCTGTCCGAGCTCTCCGAGCTCCTGGGCGAACACGGCGTCACCCTGGCGTCCAAGGACGCCCCCATCCGGTTCGGCTCCTGGATCGGCGGCGACCGCGACGGCAACCCGAATGTCACCGCCGCCGTGACCCGCGAAATCCTGCAGATCCAGAACCAGAGCGCCATCCGGATCAGCATCGGCATGATCGATGAGCTGATTTCCATCCTGTCCAACTCCACGGCACTGGCGGGCGCGGACGAGGCATTGCTGAAGTCCATCGATGAGGACCTGAAGAGGCTGCCCGGCCTGGACAAGCGGGTCCTGGAGCTGAACGCCCAGGAGCCGTACCGGCTGAAGCTCACCTGCATCAAGGCTAAGCTCATCAACACCGGCAAGCGGGTGGCCGCTAACTCCAACCACGAGCACGGCCGCGACTACAACGCAACCGATGAACTCATGGCGGACCTGCAGCTGCTGGAACTGTCGCTGCGCAACCATTCCGCCGCCCTGGCCGCGGACGGGTCCCTGGCCCGCGTCCGCCGCGCTATCGCCTCCTTCGGCCTGCACCTGGCCACCCTGGACATCCGCGAACACGCGGACCACCACCACGACGCCGTGGGGCAGCTAATGGACCGGATCGGCGGCCCGGGGCTCCGCTACGCCGAACTGAGCCGCGAGGAACGCTTCGAGGTCCTGGGCTCCGAGCTGGCCTCCCGCCGCCCGCTGTCCGGCCACCCGATCAAGCTCGACGGCGCCGCGGACGGAACCTATGACGTCTTCCGCGAGATCCGCCGGGCCCTGCGCATGTACGGCCCGGACGTCATCGAGACCTACATCATCTCCATGACCCGCGGCGCCGACGACGTCCTGGCCGCCGCCGTGCTGGCCCGCGAAGCCGGCCTGGTGAACCTTTTTGGCGACAAGCCCTACGCCAAGCTCGGCTTCGCGCCGCTGCTGGAGACCGTCGAGGAGCTGCGCGCCTCGGCCGAGATCGTGGACCAGCTGCTGTCCGACCCCTCCTACCGCGAACTGGTGCGGCTGCGCGGGGACATCCAGGAAGTGATGCTGGGCTACTCGGACTCCAACAAGGAATCCGGCGTGATGACCAGCCAGTGGGAGATCCACAAGACCCAGCGCAAACTGCGCGACGTGGCCGCCAAGCACGGGGTGCGCGTCCGCCTGTTCCACGGCCGCGGCGGCTCCGTGGGCCGCGGCGGCGGGCCCACCTACGACGCCATCCTTGCCCAGCCGAACGGCGTCCTGGAAGGCGAAATCAAGTTCACCGAGCAGGGCGAAGTCATCTCCGACAAGTACTCCCTGCCGGAACTCGCCCGGGAAAACCTGGAGCTGTCCCTCGCCGCGGTGTTGCAGGGTTCGGCCCTGCACCGCGATCCGCGGACCTCGGAGGACCAGCGCGAGCGTTACGGGCACGTCATGGAGGCCATCTCGGATGCCGCCTTCGACCGCTACCGCAAGCTGATCGACCACCCGGACCTGCCCGCCTACTTCATGGCCTCCACGCCCGTGGAGCAGCTGGGTTCCCTCAACATCGGCTCCCGCCCCTCCAAGCGCCCCGACTCCGGCGCCGGACTCGGCGGCCTGCGCGCCATCCCCTGGGTGTTCGGCTGGACCCAGTCGCGCCAGATCGTGCCCGGCTGGTTCGGCGTCGGTTCCGGACTGAAGGCGGCCCGTGAGGCCGGACATTCCGCCCAGCTGGTGGAGATGATGGACCACTGGCACTTCTTCCGCTCGGTGCTGTCCAACGTGGAAATGACGCTCGCCAAAACGGACATGGACATCGCCGGCTACTACGTGGCCACCCTGGTCCCGGAGGAGCTGCACCACCTGTTCCGGAGCATCCGGGACGAGTATGAGCTCACCGTTGCCGAGGTCCGGAAGCTGACCGGCGAGAACCTGCTCCTGGACGCGCAGCCCACGCTGAAGCGCTCGCTGGAAATCCGCGACCAGTACCTGGACCCCATCAGCTACCTGCAGGTGGAACTCCTGCGCCGCATCCGTACCGAAGCCGGGATCAGCGGAGCGGAAATCGACGAACGCCTCCAGCGGGCCATGCTGATCACCGTCAACGGCGTGGCGGCGGGCCTCCGCAACACCGGCTAGGCACACGCCCGCTCACGTTTGGCGGCTTTCCATGGAACGCCCGCCCACCTCCCGCCCGGAAGGTGGGCGGGCGTTTCGGGTCCAGGAGCAGGATGTGAGCCGGGGTTTGGATAGGGTTGGAGGCATGCCTTCCTTCCAGACCCGCCTCAAGATCACCGGGCTGCGGCCGGGCAATCCGCCGGAGGCTGTCATGGACGCGGCCGTGGAGGCGCTGGGCACCCGCCACCACGTGGAGGCGCACCAGCTCCAGCTCGCCGGCGGCGTGCCGCAGCTGAACCTGCGCTTCCTCGTCGAAGCCAGCGAGTACAGCGGCGAGAACCGGCAGGCGGTGGAGTCGGCAGCCATGATGCGCGACGCCGTCGAACGCGTTGCGCTGACAGGCTCGCTCAGCGTGCTGCGGCGCAGCCGCGGCAAGTGGCTGCCCGTCTAGCCTGCGTCGGGGATTGGCTCGTCCTCCACCGGCGACCGGTCACCGCGCCGCCGGGTGACGATGATCCCCACGACGGCGCCGATCACCAGGCCAACGGCCACGCCGATGAGTGAGCTGGCCCAGAACGGCAGCTTGGTGGCCGAACCGGTGAAGTAGCCCAGCCCCACCAGCCAGCATGCCCACAGGACCGCCCCCAGCCCAGCGCAGAGGCTGAAGCCCCGCACGGAGACGTTCGCGATCCCGGAGGCGGCCGATGTGGCCAGCCTGCCGCCGGGGATGAACCGGGCCCCGATGATGGTGCCGTAGGTGGATGAACGGCCCGCCTTGGCCAGTCCGGCATGGATGCCGGCGTGGACGCGGCGGCCCCATTTCCAGCGGTCCAGCACATGGCTCAGCCGCCGCCGGAAGAGCTGGAACACCACCATGTCTCCCATCCAGGAGGCCAGGGCGGCCAGGACAAGCACCAGGAACACGTTGGCCCGGCCGTCGGCGGACAGCGCGCCTCCGGTAATCACCACCATCTCCGACGGGATGGGCGGAAAAATGGCGTCGCCGATCACCACCGGGATGACCCAGAAATAAAGGGCCGCCCCCCAGCTGTCAATGCCGCCGAAGTCCATTGCCACAAGGTACCGCACTTGGGAAACTGGCGGCATGCGGATCTCGGTTCTGCAGGGCGACATTACGCAGCGGCGGGTGGACGTGGTGGTGAACGCCGCCGACCCTTCGCTGCTGGGCGGCGGGGGAGTGGACGGTGCGCTGCACCGGGCCGCCGGGCCGCAATTGCTGGCATCGTGCCGGGAGCTGCGTGTCACGGCGCTGCCGCACGGCCTCCAGACCGGGGCCGCCGTGGCCACGCCGGCGTTCCGGCTGCCGGCCCGCTGGGTGATCCATACGGTGGGACCCAACCGGCCGCGCCGGACAGACCAACCGTTCGCTCCTGGTGTCCTGCTTCAGCGAAAGCCTGCGGCTGGCCGACAGGTTGGAAGCCGGGGAGCTTGCCTTCCCGGCCGTGGGGGCCGGAGCCTATGGGTGGCCGGCTGCGGCGGTGGCGCAGGCGGCGCTGGAGGCCGTTGATGGTTTCCGGGCCTCGCATCCGGCAAGCGGCCTGGAACTGGTGGAGTTCGTGCTGCACACCGCGGACGCTGAGGCGGTGTTCAGGGACGTGTTGGGGCCGCTTCGCTGAGTTCCAGGCTGCTGCGGTACTCCACCGGCCGGCCGGAGATCGGATCCACGAACCGTATGCCGCGTGCCAGCAGCTGCAGCGGTCTGGCGTAGTCGTCCGGGGCTTTGTCCAGCAGGTCCGGGTAGAAGGCGTCGTTCACGATCCCCAGCCCCAGTGAGGCCATGTGCACCCGCAGCTGGTGGGTCTTTCCGGTGTGCGGTTCCAGCCGGTACCTGGCCAGGCGCGGCCTGCCGCCGGCACCGGTGCCCGCGGCAACCGCCGCCGGGCCGCCGTCGAACGTTCCCAGCCGCTCAATCCTGGTTTCCGCGTTCGGCTCGCCGTCGATGACCTCCGCCAGCAGGTAGCTGCGGGACTTGGTCATCCGGTTGCGCACCACTACGGGAAAGTCGACGGCGGGGTACCCCTGCGCGGGCTCGGCGGCCGAGACGCACTCGTATTCCTTCTGCACCTGCCGCTTCTCAAAAAGCACCTGGTACCTGCCGCGGGTCTGCGGGTTGGTGGAGAAGAGCAGGACGCCGGCGGTCATCCGGTCCAGCCGGTGCATGGGGATCAGGTCCGGCAGGTCCAACTGGTTGCGCAGGCGCACCAGGGCCGACTCCTGGATGTACGTGCCGCCCGGGGTGGTGGGCAGGAAGTGCGGCTTGTCCACCACCAGTAGGTGGTTGTCCTGGTGGAGGATGCTGATTTCCACGGGCAGCCGCGTCTCCGGCGGCAGCGTGCGGTAGTACCAGATGAAGGTGTGGTCCTGCAGCGGAGTGGCGCGGTCCAAAGGGACGCCGCCCTCGCCAACGATCTCGCCGGCGTCGAACCTGTCCTCGATGCCCTGCGGATCGATATGTCCCCAGCGGTGCATCATGTAGTCCATTGCCGTGTCCCACGGACCCTCTTCCGGAAGGCGCAGGCGGGTGGCGTTCACGCCGTCGCGCACGGGAAGGGGGGATTGCATCACCCGCCCATTCTACCGGGGCGGCCGTGGCCCTCCGGGGCCGGGTCCAGCCGCCACCGACGATAAAAAAGTTATTGACAATAAAAGTTGTCGGTTGCGATAGTGGAGGCATGCAGGACATCGCAGTCATCGAGGACCCGGCCACGGCCGAGGTATCCCTGGACCCCATCCGCACCCGGATCCTGCGCGAGCTGGTCCAGCCGGCTTCCGCCACGCAGCTGGCCGTCCGTGTCGGCCTGCCCCGGCAGAAGGTGAACTACCACCTCAAGGCGCTGGAGCGGCACGGGCTGGTGGAACTGGTGGAGGAACGCCGCAAGGGCAACGTGACCGAGCGGGTCCTGCAGGCCACGGCGGCGTCCTACCTCATCTCACCTATCGCGCTGAATGAGGTGTCCCCGGACCCGCGACGGTTTGCAGACCGCTTCTCCGCCTTTTGGCTGCTGGCGCTCGCGGGCCGGATGGTCCAGGAGGTGGGCAAGCTGATTGCCGGCGCCGCCGCTGCCCGGCAAAAGCTGGCTACGTTCGCCATTGATGGCGAGATCACGTTCCGCACCGCGGCGGACCGTGCAGCCTTCGCCGAGGAGCTCGGCACCGAGGTCACCCGGCTGGTGGACAAGTATCACGACGACGCCCCGTCACCACGGGGGCGGCGGCACCGGCTTGTCGTGGCGCTGCACCCGGTCCTTAAAGAAACCGGTGCCCCCACGGCAACCAACGAATCCCATCCAGGCAAGGAGCAGGACAAATGACCGACAACCGCAACTTCGAAATCGTCTACGACACGGAGCTCCCCGGCACGCCCGAGCGGGTGTGGGAAGCGGTGACCTATGGAACGCCCGCATGGATGTTCCCCACGGACCAGTGGCCGGACGTCAGGACGGTGGAGGAGTACCCGCACCACCTGGTCTCCCGGATGGACGGGCCCGACGGCTGGTTCAACCAGCTGGAACATGTGCTGGAACCGCTGGACGGCGGCCGGGCCCGGCTCCACTACGTCCACAGCGGCATCTTCGCGGACAACTGGGACCAGCAGTACGACGGCGCCAGCCGCCACACCGAGTTCTACCTGCACACGCTGGGCCAGTACCTGCAGTACTTCGACGGCAGGCCTGTGGTGTTTACGGACGTCCAGGCACCGGCGGCATCCCAGGCCCCCGATGGTTTCATCCGGCTTCGCGAAACGCTGCGTGCCGGCGCGGCCGGGCAGGGCGCTGCGGTGGATGTGGAGCTCGACGGCGTGGGCCGGCTGACAGGCGAGGTGGACTTCTCCAATGAGCACTTCCTGGGCGTGCGCACCCCGGACGCCCTCTACCGGTTTTTCGGCCGCAACGCTTTCGGTGCCCCTGTTGGCATGACCGTGCACGACTTCAGCGGCACCGCCGATTCCGCGACCACGGCCAAGGCCTGGGGCGGTTTCCTGGAGCGCGTGTACGCGTAACTGCCCCTAACGTTCTGTGTGGCGCTCCAAATCGCCGGAACGGTGCGGGATCGCCGTACCTCTCCGGCGATTTGGCACCGGTCCGGCGATTTGGCACCGTTCCGGCGATTCCGACGGCGGTCGGTCCGGGCCCGGGTCAGGCGATGGCGACGGCGGGGGCATGGGTGAGCGAGCGCCGCAGCTGGGGAGCGGAGTCCAGCTTGTCCTGGGCGGCGCGCAGCGCCAGCACCGCCGTTTCGAGCTTGTCCGGTGGAAGGGCGAACGGCACCCGCAGGTTGCGTTCGAACGCGCCGCCGATGCCGAACCGGGGTCCCGCCGCCAGCCTGACCCCGAAGTCCGGCGCGAGCACTGTCAACGCCGTGCTGATGGGCGTGGGAAGCCGGCACCAGATGGACAGGCCGCCGGCTGCACGCGTGGTGCGCCAGGTGGGCAGATGTTCGGCCAGGAGGCCGAGAAGTGCTGCCCGGTTGCCGCGGAGGGTCTCCAGCAGCGCGGGCAGCGGTTCGTCCAGGGCCCGCACCAGGTGGGCGGCGGCGAGCTGTTCCATGACGGGTCCGCCCAGGTCCAGGGTGGTGCGTGCCGCGGCAAACCGCTGGATCATCGCTTCCGAGGCCCGGATCCAGCCGGTGCGCAGGCCGCCCCAATGCGACTTGCTGAGGGATCCGATGGACACCACCGTGCTGCCGAAGGCGGCCAGTGGAGTGGTGGCGACGCCGTCCAGGTTCAGTTCACGGAGTGTCTCGTCCGCTACCAGCACGGTTCCGGCAGCGGCGGCGGCGCGGACCAGCCGCCGGCGCTGGGCGTCCGGCATGATCATGCCCGTGGGGTTGTGGAAGTCGGGGACCAGGTAGGCGAGCTTTGGCTTTTGCTGGGCCATGGCCGACTCCATGGCGGGCAGGTCCCAGCCGGACTTCGTGAAAGCCACCGGGACGGCACGGCAGCCGGCCGCCCGGATGGCATCCAGCGCGTGCGGGTAGCTGGGGTGTTCCACCATGACCCGGTCCTGCCGGCCTGCCAACGTGCGGATGATGATGGTCAGGGCATGCTGCGCGCCGGACGTCACCATGATCTGGCCTGCCTGGGTGGGCGCCCCGGCTGCCGAATACCTGTCCGCAATCGCCTGGCGCAGGGGCATTAATCCCAGGGCGTCGTAGCCGAATCCCGGCAGCAGGGCGGGAAGCTCCGTCAATGCCGCGGCGAAGGCCCGGTGCACCACCTCGCCGCTGGCAGGCAAGGCCGAATAGGCAAGGTCGATCAACCCTTCCGGTGCGGTGAGGCCAGGTGCGGTAAACGGTTCGGCCGGCCGCGGCTGCGGGCCGTAAAGCGCCCGGCCGAACGGCGTGAGTTCGGGGATGCGCGTCTTGCCGCGGCTGCCCTGGCCGCTGCTGAGGAAGCCCTGTTCCCGGAGGCTGGAGTAGGCGGCGGTAACGGTTGTCCGGCTGATGCCGAGGGCTGCCGAAAGGGACCGTTCGCTGGGCAGCGCGCTGTCCAGGGCCACACGGCCATCCAGGATCAGGAGCCGAACCACATCGGCCAGTTCCCGGTAGGCCGGGCCGGTGCCGTTGTTCCAGGTGCCAAGCAGGCGGGACAGGGCGGTGGCGCTCAAGGTGGTGGACATGTAGCCAGTATCTCAAACTGGCTATGTATTCCAATGCCAGTTGCATGGAATGGTTGTTTGCATGATGACCCGCAGACTCCTCCAGCTCTTCACCGGCCTCGCCATGTACGGCATCTCCCTGGCCATGTTCATCCGCGCCGGGCTGGGGCTGGACCCCTGGGACGTGTTCCACCAGGGGCTGGCGAACCGGACGGGTCTGAGCATCGGTGTGGTGGTCATCGCTGTGAGTTTCCTGGTGCTGCTGCTCTGGATACCGCTCCGGCAAATGCCCGGCTTCGGCACTCTCTGCAACGCGGTCCTGGTGGGCGTATTTGCGGACGTCGGCCTGGCCCTGATTCCTGCCGTACCCCACGTGGCCGGCCAGGCCGGGCTTCTTGCAGGGGCCGTCCTGGTGAACGGCGTCGCCTCAGCCTGCTACATCGGGGCCGGGTTCGGGCCGGGTGCCCGCGACGGGCTGATGACGGGACTGGCGCGCCGGACCGGGTGGTCAGTCCGGCTGTCGCGCACGCTGATTGAGGTGTCCGTGCTGGCCATCGGCTGGCTGCTGGGAGGCTCGGTGGGCGTGGGCACGGTGGTCTACGCCCTGGCCATTGGTCCGCTGGTCCACGTGCTGCTGCCGCGCTTCATGGTTCCTGCCGCCGTTCCGAAGACCGACGGCAAGGCACGGACCGCTATGGCTCCGGAGGGCTGCGCCTGACAGGACCACCTGCGCCTAAAGATCAACTGGGTACGGGCTGGCATTTCGGGCAGAAGTAGATGTCCCGCTCCTCCTCACCGTTTGGCTTGCCCAGGAGTCCGCGCTGGATGGGCGTGCCGCATTTCAGGCAGGGCTGGCGTTCCCGGCCGTACACCCAGTAGCCGGGCCTGCCTGCCATCCTGCCCACCGGCATGCCGCGGGCATTCAGGATGGTGACGCGGCGGCCGGGCCCGAGGTTCACTTCCAGAAGCTGTTTGGCATCGGTCATCAGGGTCCGCACGTCCGTGACCCCGGAAACCGGCGTGGCGGGATGCACCCCGGACAGGAAGCACGTTTCGCAGCGGTAAATGTTCCCGATGCCTGCGAGGTTCCGCTGGTCCAGCAGGGCAACCCCCACCGGCACCTCAGGGCGCGAACGGATGCGCCGTTCCGCCTCGTCCGGGTCCCAGTCCGGGCCCAGGAGGTCCGGGCCGAGGAATCCCACGATGGAGTCCTCATTGGCTGTGGCCACCACTTCCACAATGCCAAGGGAAAAGCCGACGGCGTCTGCCACGGCCGTGCGGAGCACGCACCGGGCGGTGAATCCCGGCTTCCGCCACCTTCCGCCAGGCGAATACACCTGCCAGGCGCCTTCCATCTTCAGGTGCGAGTGAATGGTCAGCCGTTTGTCCTCCGGGCTGACCACCCGCATCAGCAGGTGCTTGCCCCTGGGAACCACCTCGGCAACGGTCCAGCCGGCCAGGTTGAGGGTGGCGAACCGGGGCACGCGGAAGTCCGAGGCGAGCAGCGTCTGTCCGGCTAAAGCCTGGTGCAGCTGGCGGGCGGCCCGCCAAACCGAATCGCCCTCAGGCACGGATCCTCAATCCCTTCGGGGTGGAGTAGGCGCCGGCGGAGCTGAGGGCAGCGGCCACCGGGGTGTCCAGGATGCCGTGCCCGTTCACTTTCTCCATGATCAGCTTGTCCACCGCACCGCGGGTGACCACCCCCACCAGCGCGGCACCCGCCGCCGCCAGGACGGCCTCGTCATCGCTGAAGGCCAGCAGGGTCTTCCCGCCACGCTCGACGTACAGAACCAGCGCACCGTCCACCAGGACCACCAGCGCGCCGGCCTTCCGGCCGGGACGGTGGCCGGTTCCGGCGTCGTCCTGCAGCGCGGGCCAGGGGAGGGCCGCACCGTAGGGGTTGGCGGGATCGGTGGCGGCGAGGGCCAGGGCCACCGGTTCGGCCTTAGCCAGCTGCGTGTCTTCCGAGTAGGAGCGGAGCCGGTCCACGGTGGCCGGAACAGCGAACTGGGCGGCACCAAGATGTTCGATGAAGTACCCCCGGCGGCAGCGGCCCGCCTCCTCCAGCCGGGCCAGGACCTTGTACATCAGGCCGAAGCCACCCACGATCTGTTCGGCCATGACCGAGCCCCGGGTGACCACGCCATAGCGGTCCAGCAGGAGTTCCGCCGTGGCGCGGGCATGGATGGTGGGATCGAGTTCAGGCTCGGGAAGCGCCGACCACCGCCCGGCGGCGGTGGGCGGAGTGGCGGCACCCTGCGTTCCATACCGGCCGCCGGCCAGCCCGGGGGAGCCCATCAGGCCGGTGCCGTGGGAGCGGCCCAGCCGGCTGAGCCGCGGCGCCCTGGCACGTGGTGCCCTTGCCACCTGGCGGTGGGCCGTGTGGCCTCCCGCGATCAAGGCCCGGACCGGGGCGAACGTGTCACCGGTGATCCTGCCGGCCCATGCGAGGTCCCACAGCGCAGCCACCACCTCCTGGTCGCTCAGCACGGCGTCCATACCGCCCGCCACTTCGGTCAGCTGGCGGAAGAAATACCCGCCGCCGTTGTTCCGCAGGTGGTCCAGGAGCCGCTGGCCGGCGTCCCCCGGTTCAAACTCGGGCGATGGGTTGAGGGTCAGTTCCACCGAGTCCGCCAGGTGAAGGCTGATCCAGCCATCGTTTCCCGGGAGCGCCCCGGCCCCCGACCACAGGACTTCACCTGCAGCCATCAGTTCATCCAGCATCGCGGGCTGGTAATTGGATACCCGTGTGGCCAGCACCAGGGGCTCCCAGGCTGACGCGGGGACGGGCACCCCTGAGAGCTGGTCGATGGCGGTGATGATGCCGTCCAGGCCGCGCAGCGAGGGCTGGCCGCGGCCGCCGCCGGGAGTCCTGACATGCTGCCACGCGGGCAGGAAGCGTCCGTAGGCGGCAGCGTCCACCGGCTCCACTTCGGCACGCAGCGCGGCCAGGGAACGACGGCGGAGCTTGCGCAACACCTCGGCGTCGCACCATTCGCTGGCGATAGTGTGCGCAACGTCGGGGACGGGAGCGCTGGCGGCTTCATCGGCTGGCGGTGGTCCGGCAGGTTCGCCGGCCTCCGGCGGCGCGGTTTCGGGCGGGGTGACGTGGGGCCGGAATTCCCCCTCCACCACGCGTCCATCCGCTGCCAGGCGTTTCAGGGCCGTACCCACCACAGCCACACCGAGGCCCAGCCGGGCAGCGGCTTCGGCAGCGGTGAAGGGCCCATGGGTCCGGGCATACCGGGAGACAAGGTCGCCCAGGGGATCGGCCACCGGCTCGATGAAGGCCAGCGGAACGCCCATGGGCAGCGGAACGCCAATGGCGTCGCGGAGTCGGGCTGCATCCTCCACGGCGGCGAAGCGTTCAACCCCGCCGATGTTGACCTTGATGGCGCGGTTGGCGCGCTGGAGCGCGGCCAGGTGCGCTGCCGCCTCTTCCACAGTTGCGGCAGCGTCGACCGGCGGAGCGTCACCGGGCTCGAGGACCTGGACTGCGTCCCCTGCCGGCTGTGAACCCTGGAGCCGTGCCGCCGTTTCCCCGGCCGTCAGCGGGCCCAGCAACCGCAGGAGGTCCGCGACGCCCTCCATGCCCCGTGCACGCCGGTCAGGGGCCAGCCGCTGCAGCTCGCGTTCGGTGGCCTCGATGACTTTGGCGTCCAGGAGTTCGCGCAGTTCCACCCGGCCCAGCAGCTCGTTCAGGAGGGTGGAGTCCAGGGCCAGGGCGGCGGCCCGCCGTTCGGCGAGCGGGGAATCGCCCTCATAGAGGAACTGGGCCACGTAACCGAAGAGGAGGGACTTGGCGAACGGCGAGGGCTGTTGGGTGGTGGTCTGCAGGATCCGCAGCTCACGCCGTTCCACGGACGCGGCGATGTCCTTCAACGCCGGCAGATCGTAGACGTCCTGCAGGCATTCGCGGACTGTTTCCAGCACGATGGGGAACGTGGGGTACTTCCTGGCCACGTCCAGCAGCTGGGCCGACCGCTGGCGCTGCTGCCAGAGCGGCTGGCGCTTGCCCGGGGTCTGGCGCGGCAGCAGCAGCGCACGGGCAGCGCACTCCCGGAACCTCGAGGCAAACAGGGCGCTGCCGCCCACCTCTGCCGTGACGATCTGCTCGAGTTCCTCGGGATCGAAGAGGAACAGCTCGGCGCCGGGCGGCTCGTCCTCCATCATGGGCACCCGCAGCACGATGCCGTCGTCGGCGGCCATGGCGGAGCCGTCCAGTCCGTAGCGCTGGTGCAGCCGTTGCCCCACAGCCAGCGCCCACGGGGCGTGCACCGGCATGCCGAACGGGCTGTGCAGGATGACCCGCCAGTCGCCCAGTTCGTCGTGGAACCGCTCCACCACCAGGGTGGTGTCGCTGGGGACCACCTCGGTGGCCTGCTTTTGCTCGTTGAGGTACTGGATGAGGTTGTTGGCGGCGAAGTCGTCCAGGCCGCTGGCCTTGCAGCGCTCGGTGGCAGGGCCGGCGTCGGACGCGGACAGTTCGCGGACGAAGGCGCCAAGTGCGCGGCCCAGGTCCACGGGCCGGCCCAGCGAATCGCCCTTCCAGAACGGCAGCTTTCCGGGCTGCCCGAACGCGGGGGAGACCAGGACGCGGTCGTGGGTGATGTCCTCGATCTTCCAGCTGGTGGCGCCCAGGGCAAAGACGTCGCCCACCCGGGACTCGTAGACCATTTCCTCGTCCAGCTCGCCCACGCGCCGGCCGCCCTTTGGTGCGCGCGCCGGTTTGCCGTCCCCGGAGGGGGAGGCAGAGCCTTCCTGTTCGGTGCCGATGATGTAGACGCCGAACAGGCCGCGGTCCGGGATGGTGCCGCCGGACGTAACGGCCAGGCGCTGGGCTCCGGGCCGCCCCTCGATGGTGCCGGCGTTGCGGTCCCAGATGATCCGTGGCCGCAGCTCGGCGAATTCGTCGGACGGGTAGCGCCCCGCCAGGAGGTCGAGGGTCGCCTCGAACGCTGACCGGGGGAGGGAAGCAAAAGGCGCCGAGCGCCGGACGGTGCTGAACCACTCCTCCACGTCGATGCTGCCCAGGGCGGTTGCGGCAACGGTCTGCTGGGCCAGGATGTCCAGCGGATTGGCCGGGATGCTGAGCCGCTCGATCTTGCCACCCAGCATCCGCTCCACGGTGATGGCTGTGTGGACCAGGTCTGCCCGGTGCTTGGGGAAAAGGACGCCCTGGGAAATCTCGCCCACCTGGTGCCCGGCGCGTCCCACCCGCTGCAGGCCGCTGGCCACGGACGGCGGCGACTCCACCTGCACCACCAGGTCCACGGCACCCATGTCGATGCCCAGTTCCAGGGACGACGTAGCCACAACGCAGCGCAGCCGCCCGGACTTGAGGTCGTCCTCGATGAGCGCGCGCTGGTCCTTGGACACGGAACCGTGGTGGGCGCGGGCCAGGACCGGATCAGCGCCCGCGGAGCTGCCGGCCTGGGCCATCATGTGCGCAGGGGTGGCGGTTGAAGCGGGAATGCCCGACGGCGGTCCCCCCGGCGTGCCGGGCGCGCCGGCCTGCCCTTCCGGGCCGGGATCGTCCCAGCCCCCGCCGACGGCAATCAGCTGGCGTTCGGCGTAGATCTCGTTGAGCCGCGCCGTGAGGCGTTCGGCAAGCCGCCGGGAGTTGGCGAAGACGATGGTGGACTGGTTGGCCAGCACCAGGTCCACGATCTTTTCCTCCACATGCGGCCAGATGGAAGCCTGCGGCTGCAGGCCGGAAGCCGGGCCGGAGTCGAACGCCCCTGCCGCGCCCTGCAGGTCCGACATGTCCTCCACGGGCACCGATACGGTGAGGTCCCAGTTCTTCCTGGCCGGCGGGGCGACGATCTCCACGGGGGCTGAACCGGCCAGGAACTGGGCCACCAGCTCCCGCGGCTCCACCGTGGCGGAAAGCCCGATGCGCTGCGCAGGCTTGGGCAGCAGCGCGTCCAGCCGCTCCAGGGACACGGCAAGGTGGGCCCCGCGCTTGGTCCCGGCCACGGCGTGGACCTCGTCAATGATGATGGTGTCCACCTCGGCAAGGGTTTCGCGGGCCTTGGAGGTGAGCATGAGGAACAACGACTCCGGGGTGGTGATGAGGATGTCCGGCGGGTTGGTCAACAGCGTCCGGCGGTCCGCAGCGGGAGTGTCCCCGGACCGGACCCCTACCGTGATCAGCGGGGCGGGAAGTCCCAGCCGCTTTGCCGTCTGGGTGATGCCGATCAGCGGGGACCGCAGGTTCCGTTCCACGTCAACGCCCAAAGCCTTAAGGGGCGAAATGTAGAGGACACGGGTCTTGCGCTTTGGCGCCCGGGCCCGCTTGCCTTTTGCGGGCGCTTCGGCAGCGGCGGGATCAGGGGCCTGGGACGCCGAGGCGAGCAGCCTGTCCAGCGCCCAGAGGAAGGCCGCGAGGGTCTTTCCGGAGCCGGTGGGGGCCACCACCAGCGCATGCGATCCTGAGGAGATGGCGTTCCAGGCCCCGGCCTGCGCAGGAGTCGGCTCGGAAAACGCGCCAAGGAACCAGTCCCTGGTGGGCCGGCTGAACTGGCCCATGGGGGCGGCCGCACCGGAAACACTGCTGCCGGCAGGACGCTGTTCCTGGTTCATGCCTCCATCATGCCGCAAGGCACTGACACCCGACTCCCGGGCGGCCGGGGTTCCGCCCGAAGCCGAACATCACCCCGTCCAACCCCGGGATTTCGGCCAAGGCAGACGGCAGCCCTGCAGGGCCTCGGCCGGCAAATCCCTGTTCAATAGCTGATCAATTCCTGTTCAAACAGTTTCGGACTCCGGCAGGTCCTTGGTGGCCGGGCCTTCAAGCAACCTTCCCTGGTTCGTGAAGCGGGACCCGTGCAGGGGGCAGTCCCACGTCTGTTCGTTGTCATTCCAGTGCAGGATGCCGCCCAGGTGCGTGCAGACCGCCGAGAGCCTGCAGGTGGTTCCTTCCACGGTGGATACAGCCACCGGCCGGTTGCCCTCGCGGTAGACCTTGCCCTGGCCTTCGGCCGGGACGGCGGCCGGGCCTGCGGTATCAGGTGTTGCGGGGGCAGGCGCTGCGGGAACGGTGGCTCCGCGGGTTCCCCGTTTGAGGCCGTCAATCCTGCGGCCCTCAGTGGTCACTTTCCCCCAGTCGGAGGCCATCCTCGCGGCAACTCCGGCGTTGAGCGCCACGGCGGACAACGCACCTGCCGGCGACGTAATGCGGTGGTGGATGGTGTCCGCCCAGGGCACCTGGCCGCCCAGGATGTCCGCCGAGATGCCCAGCGCGGCGGCGACGGCGTTGGTCATTCCCCACTTGTTGTAGCCGGTGCCGAAGTAGATCCGGCCCTTGCCGCGCGGGAGCTTTCCGAAGAAGGGCATGAGGTTGGTGGGCATGTAGTCCTGTGCCGACCACGTGTGCGTGGTGACCGCACCGGGGTAATGCCGGCCCGCCCAGTCGAGCAGCCCGGTGAGGTGCGCTTTCTCTGAGTCCGTCCGCCCCACGTGATGCCCGTGACCGCCCACAAGCAGCAGGTTCCGGCCGCCCATCTCATAGTCGCGAAGGGAGTGCGTGGGCTGCTCAACGGAGATATACATGCCCGGCGGAGGTGCCTGGTCCTCCTGCAGGGCAAGGGCCGCCGCGTAGGAGCGGCTTGGCTTCAGCTTGGCGAAATAGAGGCCGCGGTCCAGGACGGGGATTCCAGTGGCAAGGACGACCGTGTCCGCCCTGACACTGCCACGGTCGGTCCTGACGGCGGAGGGCGCATCACCGGTGACGTCCCGGAGGCGCACGCCGCTGACGATCCGGCCGCCACGGCGGCGGATGTCCGCCACCAGTGCGTCGAGGACCTCCATCGGATTGATCTGGGCCTGGTCCCGCAGCCGGGCGGCCCCGTGGACGGGAAACGGCAAACCCGCGTCGCGGACGTAATCCACGTCCAGCCCGGCAGTGGTGGCGGCGCTGACCTCCTCCCGCAGCTTTTCCGTTCCCTGTGCTGACGCAGCATAGGTGTAGGCGGTGCGGCGCTGGAAGGGCACGTTGTGCTCCTCCAGGTAGCGCAGCAGCCAGGCCTGGCCCTCCCGGTTTCCGTCCACGTACGCCTGCACCTGTTTCTGCGAATACTGGCGGGCCAGCTGGGACAGGAACGTGCCCTGCAGCAGCGTTACTTTTGCAGTGGTGTTGCCGGTGGTCACGGCCCCCGGCCGGCGGGCCTCCAGTACCAGTACGCTTTGCCCGGAGCGGGCCAGCAGCAGTGCGGCGACCAGGCCGGTGAGGCCGGCCCCCGCCACCACCGTGTCATACCTGGTGTCCGGTTCAAACGGATCAGAAATGAAGGGATCCCTGCGGTCCAGCCAAATCGACGTCATGCCAGTCCAACCTGCCTACGGTCCACGGCCCTCGCAGGCCAGTTTGTGCATCCCTCCATTCCCGGTTCCCTCCTGGGTCAGGTCCCGGGGTCAGGCGGGCTGGAACGCTCCAATGCTGAGCAGTGTGATGTTTGCGTTGCCGCAGGCCCGGGTAGGTTGCGGGAGGAACAGGGAATCGGTGTCCTCGGGCGGATAGATCCGGTAGCCGGCAGCATCCACGGGGGAGCAGTCCATGTAGTTGCCTGCCTGCGTGTAGCGCAGCACCGCAGCGCCCGTCTGGCCGGGGGCCAGCAGAACGTCCACGACACCTGCGGACTCATCCCGCGTGGCGGGGGCGCCAATGGGGGCGCCGGCGGCGTCTGCCACCAGGGAGACGCCCGGGAAGCCCCTGAGGATGCACGGCTCGGAGCCGCTGTTGGTGAGGTTGAGCTTCATGTAGACACTGCCGGCAGCGCCGCCACCGGACGGATCCGTGGCCGCCGTGAGCCCGGCCGCCTTGCACAGGCCCGGAGTGCCGGCAGGGCTGACGGGGGACGGGGAAGCCGGCGTCGACGTGGCCGGCGCCGAGGACGCCGGAGGCGCCGTTGACGCGGTCGGCGAGGGGGACTGGCTGGCCTGCCCGGTGGCGGGCGCCGTCGTAGTCTGGGACTGCGGCTGGCTTGGGCCGCACGCGGTGAGCAGCAGCGCTGCCGCTGCGGCCGCCGTCGTCATGGCAAACCCCTGGGAAATTTTCTGAGACCTCATGGGACCACCTTCGCGGTAGCCGTTGCCCGCGTCAACGATGCCACCTGCAGTAGGGGCAATTTGATGCCCGGATCGTGATGATCCGGGCACCAATTACGACCCTAGGGCTTGCCGGCCGGCTCCCGGCCGGCAGTGCCGGCGGCAGTGTTGCTGCCCGGCGCGCGGAGCCTGCCCTTGCTCCGCAGCAGTGCCGCCCCGCCCAGGACCAGTCCGCCCACGCCGGCAGCAAGCCCGGTCCAGCTGCGCGCCTCCGCGCCGCTGTCCGTCCCCGCCGCCTGTCCGGTGCCGTGGGCAGCTCCTGCCGCGCCGTGGGCGTCCGCGCTGTCCGCCGCCGTGATGGTGAGCGAGGGGGCGGGGGCTTTCAGCCCGTGGGGGTCCTGGCCGTCAGCGGCGACCTGGGACCAGTCGGTCTGGCCGCTTTCGCAGGTCTGCAGCGTGGGGAAGTTCAGGGTTGTCCCGGCCATGTCCGGCAGGTGCACGGAAAGGACCAGGGCGTCGCGCAGTTCGGGGCTCAGCGGCGTCTTGGCCGTATAGACGATCTGGCTGGTCCGCTGCGTGATGGCGGTTCCGTCCGGGAGCTTCCGGGGTTCGGCGAACTGTTCGGTCACCTTTTCCGCTGTCCAGTTGGGGTTGACCGTGGGTTGGGCGTCATTCAATTCCGGGGGCAGCGTGATGGCCACCTTCGTGGTGGGGGACGTGCCGCAGCCGTGCGGAATGCCGAACGTCAGCAGGGCATAGGAACCGGCGCCGGTCTTGTCCGGGGTCACGCCAACATGCGCTGAGGCGCCGCCCGCCACGGCGAGCAGGAGAACGGCTGAGCCTGCGGCGGCTGCGGATGCGGTCAGGGCACGGCGAAAAAACGGGGTTGTCATGGGTTGCCTTTCTGGCGCACACCACTGATACAGGGCGTGCAAAATGTGTACCCCGACGCCGTGCGGAAGGCCGGTGCGGGGCTTTAGCAGGGAAGCACGACGGCGGAAGGCGGGCCGCGCCGGCTGTCCTGGCGGACGTTGCGCCAGGGGGAGCGGTGCAAGGGAACGTGCCCGAACAGTCCGTTGAGGCGGACGGCAGGGACAGGTGCCACCGGCCCGGGAAGGCCGGCAAAGGGCCGCAGCCAGTCGGCCAGTGCCCACAGGGCAGCTTCGCCTTTGGCGAGGAGGAGGGCGCAGCCCAGCGTGGCCGCCGCGTGCGCTGCGAGCATCAGTGGTGCCAGCGCGGGATTTGCGGGACTCAGGTGCTCCGCCAGGGGAGCGAACGCTGCGAACCCGGCCAGGGGGACCTGGTGCAGGTGGGCCGCCGCCGGCGCACCTGCTGCGCTCTCAAGGGGAGCGGAAAAGGCGGTGAGAAGCTCGTGCAGGGCCAGCTGGCCGCCGCCCAGGAGCGCGGCCATGGCCGGAAACGCCAGCCGAAGGCGGGTTGCGGCCGTGCTGGCCAGTGCTGTCAGGGCCAGCACGGCCAGGAGGATGCCCGGGGCCGGAAGGCGGCCTCCGCCAACCACGTGGGCGCCGCCGGCGAGGGCCAGGGTGCCGGCGGCCAGGGTCGAGGCACGGAGGAGGTGGAAAGGGACCTGCGGGAGGGAACCACGCACGGCTGCTCCTCCTGCTGTCCGCCGGCACTGCAGGGTGCAGGGCCGGTTCCGCCTACGGGTCCGGAGCCGGTGCCCGGACCCTCAAGATTCTACCGGCCCCTTAGTCAGTCTCCGGCCCGGTGCAGTAGGGGCAATCGTCCGGGCAGTCCGTCATGCCGGCACCCCTGCCAGGTCGTAGCCGTCGGCGATATGGAACAAGCGCCGGTCTCCCGCGGGGGCTGCCACCCACACCACGTCGCCGTCATCGGTCCGGGCATCCACCAGGCCGCTGAAGGCGGTGTGCCCATCCCTCCTGAGTTCGACGCTGTCGCCGACCTGGACAGCGTCCCAGCGGACAGGGCTCTTTACGCGGCTCGTCATTGAAGTCACGGATATTCCTTTGAAGAGGCTTGGCCGGGGCGGCTGCTGCGGCCCCGGTGATGCCATCAAACCGCTGCGCCACGGCGCGGCTCAATGGAGGAATGGCCACGGGTTCCGGTCCCTTGTTGTGCATCCCTCCAGCAGGGACCCTGTGCCGGCATGGAGCGGCAGGGTTAGACTGCCTGCATACGTGTTGGCGATCGAAGGAGAAGTTCATGGACTACACCGGAAGCCAGTCGGAGAAGGCCGTAACCGCCGGGGAACTGGGCCGCAGCCACATCGGGCAGACCATCAGCTTCAAGCCGAACGAGTTCACGGTTGTGTTCGGCAAGCTCGCGGGCATCGCCCGGACTGAGGCCATGGTCTACCTGTCGCTGACGGGGGTTGGAAACGGCACCCACCTGAAGGACGAATATGACCTGCCGCTGACCCATGAGGTCTTTGTGCCGGTGGACGTCATCACCAACGCGGAATCCACCATCAAGGACCTGTTCGGCAAAGTCCAGGAAAACCTCCGCGGGGCCGGCCACAAGGGTGGCGAGGACCGGACGGACCGGCTCTAACCGCCCGCAGCAAGAGCAAGGAAGAAGGCCGGCACTTTCGTGCCGGCCTTCCCCTTGGCCTAGTACGCCTTGACCCGCTGCTCCACCACGAGATGGATGAGGGCGAATACGCCGTCCCGGTCAATCGCTGCCAGGGCTGCATCCAGCGCTGCCGGGACATCTCGGTCCTCGGTCACCGTGACCCCGAATCCGCCGAAAGCCCTGGCCATCAGCGCAAAGTCGGGGTTCTTCAGCTGGGTACCGGAGACGCGCCGGGGATAGTGCCGCTCCTGGTGCGTGCGGATGGTGCCGTACTCCTGGTTGTCCATGACCACCACCAGCGGCGTGGCCCCGTACTGGGCAGCCGTGGCCAGCTCCTGCCCGTTCATGAGGAATTCGCCGTCCCCGGCGATGGTGACCACGCGCCGCTTCGGTTCGGCCAGGGACGCTGCGATGGCCGAGGGGACGGAGTAGCCCATGGACCCGTTCCGCGCGCTGATCATGGACGCGTAGCGGCGGGTGGGGAAATACCGGTGCGCCCAGTTGGTGTGTTCACCTGCACCGAACGTCACCATCGCATCCTCCGGCAGCCGGGGGACGAGGTTGGCCATCAGGGTGTCCATCCGGGCCTGCCCGGCCGCCGGGGCAGCAGGAGGCAGCGTGGCAAAGCGCTCCTGCTCGGCGCGCATCCTGGCCGTCCAGGCCTTCCACTCTTCCTTCACGGGCAGGCTGATGCCCTCCAGGCCGCGCACGAACGCTTCCGGTTTGGCCAGGATCTGCCGCGACACCGGGCCGGACCTTCCCCGCAGCGACGGGTCCACGGTGACCAGGAAATTTTCCTTGTTCCAGTCCTGCCGGCAGACGAAACCGTCCGTAATGACGTCGCCCGGCACCGTTCCCACGAAGACCAGGAGGTCGGTCTCCTCCAGCAGGTCGTAAGTGGGGCGCGGCCGGCCATAGCCGATCGGTCCCACGTAGGACGGCGAATCGAAGGGCACTGTTCCCTGCGTCCGCCATTCCGCCGCCGCCGGGATGTGGTGCCGTTCCAGCCAGGCGGTGAGCTGGTCCGCGGCCTCCTGCGTCCAGTCGTTGCCGCCGGTCACGAACAGCGGCTTGGACGATTCCGCCAGCGCCGCTTCCAGGGCTGACGCATCAGCGCTGCCCATCCCGCCTGCGGCCACGGGAATCGCAGGATGCAGCGCAGGGCTGACCTCCCGCCGGATGACGTCCTCGGGCAGGCCCACCACCACGGGCCCGGGCCGGCCGCTCATTGCCGCAAACATGGCCTCCGCCACGATCTCGGAGGCCCGTTCCGGGTGGTCAAGGACCATCACCCGCTTGGCGCCGGTGTCGAACCAGGACTTGATGTCGAATTCCTGGAACGCCTCGCGGTCCCGGTGGGCAAACGGGATCAGGCCCACGAAGAGCAGCATCGGCGTGGAGTCCTGCCAGGCGGTGTGCAGCCCTACGTGGGCGTTGGCCGCGCCGGGCCCCCGGGTCACCATCGCCACGCCCGGGCGCTGGTTCAGCTTTCCGTCGGCTTCCGCCATGTACGCGGCACCGCCTTCATGGCGGCAGACGATGGTTTCGATCTTCGAGTTGTGCAGGCCGTCCAGCACATCCAGGAAGCTCTCGCCGGGAACCACATAGGTGCGTTCCACGCCATGCGCCACCAGCGAGTCAACGATCACGTGCCCCGCGGATTTCAGGGCGGGCGCCACGGTGTCCTGGTGATGGACGACGGCGGCGGGCCGGGTGGGGGAGGAGGTCAGGGTGGGCTGCGGCTCTGGTGTCATGTTCTTTCTTTGGCTCGGAAGGTTGGCGGAAGGGATGGGGTCAGGAGATGGGGGTGCGGTTGGCGATGACGGGGGACTTTCCGGTGTAGCCGTCGCGGGTTTCGGCGATTTGGCGGATGCGGGTGCGGCAGGCGTACCAGCCGGCGACCATGAGGATGGAGGCGATGGCGGTGACGAGCATGGTCAGGGGTGAGTCGATGAAGACCATGATGAGGACGCCGATGAGGAAGAGCAGGGAGAGGTAGCCGGTGTAGGGGGCGCCGAACATGCGGAAGGAGGGGCGGGTGACCCAGCCTTTGTCGGCCCAGCTTTTGAGTTGGATTTGGCACAGGACGATGGTGGCCCAGGTCATGATGATGCCGACGGAGGCGATGTTCAGGACGATTTCGAAGGCTTCGGCGGGGACGAGGTAGTTCAGGGGGACGCCGAGGAGGGAGACGGTGGCGGTGATGGCGATGCCGCCGTAGGGGACGCCTGCTTTGTTCATGCGGGAGGCGAAGCGGGGTGCGGAGCCGTTGACGGACATGGAGCGCAGGATCCGGCCGGTGGAGTAGAGTCCGGCGTTCAGGGAGGACAGGGCGGCGGTGAGGACGACGAGGTTCATGATGACGTCTACGCCCTGGACGCCGATGGAGCCGAAGAAGGTCACGAAGGGGCTGACGCCTTTTTGGTAGGAGGTGAAGGGCAGCAGCAGGGCCAGGAGGATCACGGAGCCGACGTAGAACACGGCGATGCGGAAGACCACGGAGTTGATGGCCTTGGGCATGATTTTTTCGGGGTTTTCGGTTTCGCCGGCGGCGGTGCCGACGAGTTCGATGGAGGCGTAGGCGAACAGGACGCCTTGCATGAGGATGATCATGGGCAGCAGGCCGTTGGGGAAGATCCCGCCGTTGTCGGACAGGAGGCTGATGCCGACCTGTTGGCCGTCCACGGGGGTGCCGAAGATGACGAAGTAGGTGCCGATGATGAGGAACGCGACCAGGGCGGCGACCTTGATCAGGGCGAACCAGAATTCCATTTCGCCGAAGACCTTGACCGAGACCAGGTTCAGGGCCAGGACGACGATGAGGGCGGTCAGTGCCCAGGCCCACTGGGGAACGTCGGCCATCCAGGGGATGTAGTTGCCGAAGAAGTGCATGTAGAGGGCGGCGGCGGTGATGTCCACGATGGTGGTGGTGGCCCAGTTGATCCAGTAGAACCAGCCGGAGACGAATGCGGCTTTTTCGCCGAAGAATTCGCGGGCGTAGGAGACGAACGAGCCCGAGGAGGGCCGGTGCAGGACCAGTTCGCCCAGGGCGCGCAGGATCAGGAACGCGAAGAACCCGCAGACCGCGTAGGCGATGACCAGGGACGGGCCGGCGGCGTTGAGCCGGCCGCCGGCGCCCAGGAACAGGCCGGTGCCGATCGCGCCGCCGATCGCGATCATCTGGATCTGCCGGGGCTTGAGGTTCTTGTGGTAACCCTTGTCCTCCGCGTGCAGGGAGGTCTCGGACGCATGCGCGTGACCACCATCAATTATGTGGTCGAAGCCAACCTCGTCATTGGGGTTGTTGGGCATGGGTATTTCCTTTCGATCCGGGGAAGATCTGTCTTGGATGGGAAAAACTAGAAAACTGACCAGCCGGTGCGGTCGGAGAGGTCGGCAAGGGCTGCCGTGCCGGCGAGGGAATTGCCCTTGGCATCCAGGCGCGGGCTCCAGACGCAGATGGCGCACTGGCCCGGCACGATGACCAGTATTCCGCCGCCCACCCCGCTCTTTCCGGGCAGGCCCACGCGGTAGGCGAATTCGCCGGCGGCGTCATACATGCCGCACGTCAGCATGATGGAGCCGATCCGCTTGGCCTCGCTCCGGGACAACACGGTGCCGGCGGCTCCCTGTCCGTCATTGGCAAGGAACAGGCCGGCCTTGGCCAACTCCGCGCAGGTCATCATGATCGAACACTGGCGGACGTAATTCTCCACCACTGATTCCGCAGGCTGCGTGAGGTTCCCGAAGTCCTTCAGGAAATGCGCCAGGGCAAGGTTGCGGCTGCTGCCGGCCAGTTCACCGGCGGCAGCTGCCTCGTCAATGAACGGCCCCTGTCCCCGGCTGTCCGCCTGTCCCTGGTGACCCGCTTGTCCGGTCAGGAACCGCAGGAGGTGCGCGGCGGCGTCGGGCGTCTCCTGCATCAGATGGTCGGTGACCACCAGCGCCCCGGCATTGATGAAGGGGTTGCGCGGGATGCCATGTTCGGCCTCGAGCTGAACCAGGGAGTTGAAGGCTGTTCCGGACGGTTCGCGCAGCACCCGAGACCACAGCCGGGCGGACCGGCCGCCCTGCAGCGCCATGGCCAGGGTGAAGACCTTGGAGATGCTTTGGATGGAGAAGGGGACATCGGCGTCACCGGAGCAAAAAACGTCACCGGACGTGGTGGCGACGGCAATGCCAAACCGGTCGAAGGGGACCTTGGCCAGGAAGGGGATGTTGCGGGGTACTGCACCCGTTTCCTTCCGCGGACGGTGACGCCGGACGATGTCCTCGAGGAGGATGTCCAGGGGTGGTGCGCCGAGTGTTGTGGTCATTTCCTGCCTGAAGTGTCGTAGGAAGTGGAGGCCCACTCCTGGAGGTGGAGCAGCGCCACCAGGGAATCCCTGGGGCTGCCGAAGTCGAGGCCGGTCACCCGGGTGGCTTTGGCCACCCGGTAGTAGACAGTGTTCTTGTGCAGGTTCATCCGCCTGGCGCATTCGGCGACGTCGAAGGACGCATCGAAATACGTGCGGAGGGTGTCGGCGAGTTCGGCGTCCTCCTGGAGGAGCGCTGCCAGGCCGCGGTGGCGGAACGGTGAGGTGTGGAAGTTCCGCACCGCCTCGCGGTAGAGGATTTCCGCTTCGAAATCGCCCACCGCGGCAACCGTGCCGGGTTCTGCCGTGCCCACGCAGGCCAGCAGCGCCTCCGTCACCCCGGTCACCGTATGGAGGGACAACAGGTCCGGCACCAAGGGGCCCACGGCCGCGAATGGACTGATGCCGAGGTGCTTGCGGGCATCCCGGACGATTGCCTCGGCAAGGGAACGCAGCCCCGATTCCGCGGTGCTGGACTGCAGGTCAGGCACGATGATGGCGGTGTCACCCTTGAACTGGCCCACGACGGCGGTGGGCTTGTACGCGGCCGCGTGGATGGAGGCGAGATTGGCAAGTTCCCCGTGCTTGAGTGCGGCGTCGTCGGCGCGCGAGTCGGCGTCGGACATGCCGATAAGGATGAGGGCGGCGGGACGTTCCGAAGGGATTTTTCCGCTGTGCGCGCTGGCGGCGGCCTCCGCGGGACCTGACAGGATCCGAACAATCCGGTCCTCCCGCATATGGACGGACTGCTGGTTGCGGTACCGGATCAGTTCGGCCGAGACGCGTGCCGCGGATCCCGTGAGGACATACTCAACGTCCGGGCCGAAGCCGGCTCCGGTCTCCTGGAGCCAGATGTAGCCCATGATCCGTTCGCCGGCAAAGAGCGCGATGGCCACCCGTTCCCGCAGCCCGTCCTGGGGCCGTGCGGGTACCCGGACCGGCTGCCGGGTGCGGTGCAGTTCGCGGTAGGCGCCAAGATCCTTGAGCAGCAGTTCGTATTTGCGGGGGCCGCGCCGGGCCAGGATGGAAGCCTTGCGGAGTTCGTCGATGTCATTGGTGACGGTGGAGTAGGCAAGGACCTTGTTGGCCGCATCCTCGATGAGCACGTGGCTGGACGTGAGCCGCGCTGTGGTCTGGGCGATCGCGAACAGGTCTTCCTCGAGCAGGGTCAGCACTTCGCTCTGGTAGCTGCGCGGCTGGATCCGGTCCTTGGCAATGGAGAGCAGGCGGTCCCAGTCTGCTGCCGGATCCACCAGCAGCAGTCCCGATCCGGCTGCGCGGAGGAGTTCTTCCGCTTCCGCCAGGTCTTCGCGCTGGCCCTTGACGGCGACCACCGGGGGCGGGTCCTTCAGGAGGCGCCGGAGGGCAGGCAGCGCCGAACGGCCACGGACCCCGATGAGCAGGACAAAGGCTTTGCCGGCCTGGGCTGCTTCATCGTCGGCGTCGACGATCAGGAACCGTTCGATGTCCGTCGCCGAGGGGGCCGGGCGAAGGATGAGGCTGGCGAAGCCGAGGGGAAGATCCGAGAGGATGTCATCCACCGTAACCGCGGCCATGGGTTGTCCTTTTGCGTCGATCCCACCGGACGGCTCTGTCCGGTCACCTCATGCTATCCAGCGTCCTGGGCTGATTTTATGGAACCTCCTCCAAGTCCAGGGGATCCTTTTTAGGCTCCAGCCTGAGGCGACGCACCGCACGTGACGGGACATGCGGGCAGGAACGCCGAAAGGCGGGCCAGCCGGTGCTGGCCCGCCTCTGGTGCGGTGCTGTGGCGGGTGCCACGGCGGCCTGTCAGATCCAGGCCGGTGCCGGCGGCGCCGGGGTAGCTGCTTCGCCGTCGCGCTTCGCCGTGGTTCCGTCCGTGCCGCGGCCCGCGGCCCACTGGGCGATGGCGGCCAGTGAACCGGACACCACGGTGGGCGACAGGGCGGCGGTGTCCCCAAACGACAAGCCGGTGCCGTCCACTGTGATGAGGAGCCCGGCGTCGGTGCCGCGCGCATGCCAGGCGCCGGTGATGTCCTTGAGCAGGCGTTCCAGGACGGGTGCAGGGATGTCCTTGAAGGTGGCCCCGTTGTCCAGGTCCACGGCGTGGACCCAGACTTCGCGGGTGCGCATCCACACGGTCTCTTCGGCCGGGACGGTCCTGCCCTGGACGGTTTTGACCTTGTGGTGCCAGTTGGCGGCGGGCAGGTCGCGCCATTCGACGTTCAGGTGCACGGCGGAGTGGTCGAACAGGTTCCGCAGGGCGATGGGACTGAGGGTGGACCCGAAGTCGATCTCGTGGTTGCGGACCTCAACGGAAGGGTACATGGGTGTTTCCACCCCGGTGGCCGCCCACTCGACCAGACGGGCGATGGCCCTGGCGTTGTAGCCCACGTGGGCTACAACGTGGCGGCGGGTCCAGCCGGGCAGCAGCGAGCCCCCGTCCAGTTCCGCGTCGGGAAGCTCGTTGAGCTTGCGGGCGAAGAACGCGGTGCCGCGCCGGGCCTGCAGCAGCCCCTCGAGCAGCACGGGGTCGCTGGCCTGGTCGTGCCGGGCAACCATCAGGCTTCCTTGACCACGCGGTTGGTCAGCTGGCCCAGGCCCTCGATGGTGGTGACCAGGACCTGGCCCTCCTGCAGGTAGCGCTTGGGGTCCTGCGCGTGGCCCACGCCGCCGGGGGTGCCGGTGGCGATGACGTCGCCCGGGTTCAGGGTGATGATGGTGGAGATGTAGGAGACCAGGTATTCCGGGGTGAAGACCAGGTCGCTGGTGGGGGTGGACTGCTGGACGTCGCCATCCACGGCCGAGGTCATCAGCGGCCCGGGGGTGAATTCGTCCTTGGTGACCAGGGCCGGGCCGAACGGGGTGGACTTCTCCCAGGTCTTGCCCTGCAGCCACTGGATGGTGCGGAACTGGTAGTCGCGCATGCTGATGTCGTTCAGCACGGAGTACCCTGCGATGTGCCCGGCAGCCTCTGCCTCCGGGATGCGCCGGCCGGCCTTGCCGATGACGACGGCGAGCTCGGCTTCCCAGTCCACGGTGTCCGATTCCTGCGGCAGCGCGAGGTCATCGTTGGGCCCGATCAGCGACTCGGCGTACTTGGCGAACAGGGTGGGGTACTCGGGGACCTCGCGGCCCATCTCCTTGATGTGGTTGCGGTAGTTGTGGCCCACGCAGATGATCTTGCCCGGGGAAGGCACGACGGCGGCGAGGTCGGCGCCGTCGAACGCGTGTGTTGCGCCGTTGGCATCCTTGGCGATGGTTTCCCAGTTGGGGTCCTGCAGGAGTGCCCCGACATCGGAAAAGCCCGGGACTTCGGTGAGGGTCTCGCCGTCCTGGCGTGCGGCCTTTGTTCCGTCGGGAGTGCGGAGGGTGAGGAGTTTCATTACTTGGTGCGTCCTTCGATGTAGGTGCGGTTGAAGTTCAGGCGCTCGAAGATGGGGGCGTCGCTGAACCGGAACAGATCAAACTCAGTCCCGGCTTCCAGGGACCATTGCTGCCAGGACGGGACGACGAACAGGTCGCCCTTGGCCAGGACCTTGGTTTCGCCGTTCAGGGTCACGGATCCGGTGCCTTCGAAGACCTGCCAGACGCTGGAGCCCACCTCGCGGACGGTCTCGGTCCAGGCGCCGGCGCGCAGCCGGTGGAACTCGGCGCGGATGGTGGGCATGACGTCCCCGCCCGTGGTCGGGTTGGTGTACCGGATGGCGGCGTGGCCCTGGGAGACGGTGGCGGGGTGGCCCTCGTCCTCGAGGAGCAGCTGTTCGCGCAGGGCGGCGTCGGTGTACTTCCACCGGTAGGCCGCGATGGGGGAGTTGGTGGTGTCATCGAGGCCCGAGAGCGGGCGCAGTCCGGGGTGGGCCCAGAGCCGCTCGGAGCGGGAGACGTCCGGGGTGGCTTCGTCGGTGACGCGCTCGGTGCCGAACTCGAAGAAGCCGGCGTCTGCGTAGTGCACGAACGGGATGTCCAGGCCGTCGATCCACGCCATGGGCTGGTCGGTGTCGTTGTGGTGGCCGTGGAAGTTCCAGCCCGGGGTGAGCAGGAAGTCGCCGCGGGACATCCGGACAGGGTCCCCGTTCACCACGGTCCACACGCCCTCGCCCTCGACGACGAACCGGAACGCGTTCTGCGAGTGGCGGTGCTCCGGGGCCGTTTCACGGCCGCCCAGGTACTGGATGGCCGCCCACAACGTCGGGGTGGCGTAAGGCGTGCCGGCCAGGCCCGGGTTGGCCAGCGCAATGGCGCGCCGTTCCCCGCCGCGGCCCACGGGCACCAGGTCCCCGGCGCGGGCAGCCAACGGGTACAGGTCCTCCCACCGCCACACATGCGGGACCGCCTTGGGCGACGGGACCATCGGCATCAGGTCCCCGATCTCCGTCCACAACGGAATCAGGTTTTCCTTATCGAAATCCCGGTACAGCTGCTCAAGCTGCGCAGCCTCCTCCGGGGTGGGCTCGGGAACGTGGTGTTCCTGCGCCACGGATTCGTGCGTTTGGTTTTCAGCGCTGATCGACACTGGCCTTCTCCTTGCGTGCGGACTGACTGCGACGTGGATTCGACCCTAGGGAAGATCTGCTGTGATCCCCAGCATATTCTGGCATGCAGAATTCCTTCGGCCCTGCCGGTCAGCTTCCGGCTGCCCCGTCCGCCGGATTGGCCGCGATGTCTATTTCCAGCTGGCGCCGGGTCTCCATCATGACGCCCACCAGCCCGGCGTCGAACAGGGGCCGGAACCGTGCCACGGGAGTGGCCACGCTCAGGGCGCCCACCACCATGCCCTTGCCGTTGTGCAGGGCCATCCCAAAGGCGCTGATGCCCTCCTCGGTACCCTCGAAGTTGGCGGCAAATCCGTTGGCGCGGACGGACTCAAGCTCGCGCAGGAACGCGGGGTAGTCGGCGTCCGGGATGTAGTCGCCGCCCAGTTCCGCGTTGGGGCTGCGGAACAGCTGCTCCAGCACGGCGGGATCGAGCTCCGCCAGGATGGCCTTCCCGCCCGAGGCTTTATGCGCGGGGAGTAGGGTCCCCTGCCGGTCCCCGACGCGCAGGATGTTGGTGCTTTCCACCGTGTCCAAAAAGCGGACTTTTGTGCCCACCCGGATCATGAGGTTGACGGTCTCGTTGGTGCGCGCGCACAGCAGTTCCATGTGTGGCCGGGAGATGTCCCGCAGCTGGCGTGTCCAGCTCAAGCCCGCCGGGCCGGCGCCCATCGCGGGGCCCGGCACATACCGGCGCGTTTCATCCTGGACCGCGAAGCCCCGGTACACCAGCATGGCCAGGAGCCGGTGTGCCGTGGACGGCGCCACGCCGAGCTCCGCCGCAGCGTCCTTGAGCCGCAGGCTGCCGACGTCCCGCAGGAGCTGGAGGAGCTGCAGGGCGTTATCCACCGCTTCGATGGAGTAGGTGGGCTTCCGCCGGGCAGGAAGATTCTGCATGACAGAATAATATGGGCGCGCTGGTATGACTGCCAGCACAGTGGTGGGATGAATCACACAACTTCCGCTGCAGCGCCGCAGCGCACGGCCGCCCCCAGCTCGGGCGCAGGCCTCTCCGGGTTCCCCCGGCGTTCCGTACTTGCCGTCCTGGTGTGCTGGCTGCTGGTCGTTTTCGACGGCTACGACCTGATCGTCTACGGCACCGTCCAGGGCTCACTCATCAGCGACACCGGCTGGGGCCTGACCAAGGCCACGGCCGGGACCATCGGGTCCATGGCCTTTGTCGGCATGATGATTGGAGCGGTCTTTGCCGGCCGTATGTCCGATACCTGGGGCCGGCGGCGCACCATCATCGGCTGCGCCATCGTGTTTTCCGCGTTCACCATCCTTTGCGCCTTTGCCCCCAATGCGCCGGTCTTCGGCGGCCTCCGCCTGCTGGCCGGCATCGGACTGGGGGGCCTGGTGCCCTCAGCCAACGCTTTGGTGGCCGAACTCGTGCCGGAAAAATGGCGGTCAACCATCGCCACCCTGATGATGTCCGGCGTTCCCATCGGCGGCTCCCTCGCCGCGCTGGTGGGCATTCCGCTGATTCCGGCCTTCGGCTGGCCCATCATGTTCCTCGTGGCCGTCGTCGCCCTGGTGGTAGTGATCCCGCTGGGGTTCCGCTACCTGCCGGAAACACTGGCACCCAAGACAACCGGCGGCAGCACCGCGAAGGAGTCCGTGGGATTCGGCTCCCTGCTCCGGGCGCCTTACCTCGGCACCAGCCTGCTGTTTGCCATCGGCACCCTGGTGACCCTGTTCGCCTGGTACGGGCTGGGCACCTGGCTGCCCAACCTGATGCAGCTGACCGGGTACAACCTTGGCTCCGCCCTGACGTTCGCGCTGGCGCTCAACCTGGGCGCCGTGGCTGGCTCGGTACTGACCGCCTGGGCCGGCACAAGGTTCGGGCCCATTTCCACGGCGATTGCGGCAGCGGCGGTGGCCGCCGTCGCCCTGGTGGTCCTGGTGTCCGGGCCGCCCGTCGCCGTCGTCTATTTCATGCTGGTGCTTGCCGGCGTGGGAACGCACGGCACCCAGTGCCTGATTATCGCGGCCGTGGCCAGCCACTATCCGGCACACCTCCGCGGTACTGCCCTTGGCTGGGCACTCGGCGTGGGCCGCATCGGGGCAGTGGCCGCACCGCAGGCCGGCGGGCTCCTGCTCGCAGCAGTCGGCATCAAAATCAAGAAATCAACAGCAGTAGGAGTTTCCAATGTCTAACGTCAAAGCGTCCACCGACGTCCTCGTGGTGGGCGGCGGCATGGCCGGGCTTGCCGGAGCGCTGGCGCTTCGCGAAAACGGCGCCGACGTCACCCTGGTTGAAGTGGCACCGGCCTTCGGTGAAGTGGGTGCGGGCCTGCAGATGGCCCCCAACGCATCCCGCGTCCTGAAGCGCTGGGGCCTGCTGGAGAAGGCGCTGGAAATTGGCGTCCAGCCCAAGCACCTGGTGTTCCGCGACGCCATCACCGGCGAGGAGCTGACCCGCCAGACCCTGGGCGGTGAGTTCGAGGAGCGCTACGGCGCCCCCTACGTCGTCATCCACCGCAGCGACCTGCACCGGATCCTGCTCGAAGCCTGCCAGGAAGCCGGCGTCACCCTGGTGAACGACGTCCTGGTGCAGAAGGTGGAAACCGACGGCGACCGGGCCCGCGCTTACGCCGCCAAGGGCGAGGTCTTTGACGCCGACGCCATCCTGGCTGCGGACGGGCTCAAGTCCACCTTGCGCGGCACCGTTGCCAATGACGGTCCGGTGAATTCGGCCTACGTGGCGTACCGCGGAACCGTGCCCATCACCGAGGAGACCCCGGCCGCGGACCTGGAGGACGTCATCGTCTACCTGGGACCGGACTGCCACCTGGTCCAGTACCCGCTGCGCAAGGGCCAGCTGCTCAACACCGTGGCGGTGTTCAAGTCCCCGTCCTTCGAGCGCGGCGAAGAGCAGTACGGCGGCGTGGACGAGCTCGAGGCAGCCTATAAGGACTGCGTCCCCGCCGTGCAGGAAGCCCTGAAGAACCTGGCCACCGGCATCCGCTGGCCCATGTACGACCGCGACCCCATCGAGAACTGGGTTTCCGGCCGCATGGCACTCATCGGCGACGCCGCCCACCCGATGCTGCAGTACCTGGCCCAGGGTGCCTGCCAGGCGCTGGAGGACGCGGCAGTCCTGCAGGACGTGGCCCGCGAAAAGGTCTTCACGCCCGAGGGCATCGACGCCGGCGCCTGGGAAGCTGCCTTCCGCGAGTTCAACGAAGCCCGCGCCGCGCGGACGGCCCGAGTGCAGCGCACCGCCCGGATCTGGGGCGAGTCCTGGCACGTGGGCGGCGTGGCACGCATCCTGCGGAACATGCTGTTCAAGAGCCGCGGCGACAACAACTTCCAGTACAACGACTGGCTGTACGGGCGCGGTGAGCCGGGCGTTCCCGCGGAGGTTCCGGCCGGGGTTCCGGCGGGGTCCAGGCTGGTGGAAGCCTAAGCACTGATTTTCCAGGGCGGGCGTACGACGGCGGGTGGCTCCCGCCGTCGTACGCCCGCCGGAGCGGCCCCCACCTGGACCCGCGCCAGCGGGGCCTTTCCAGGCAGGAAGTCGTTGACGCCATCGCCCGCCGCGGACGTCCGGGCGGGGAAAAATGAGCCTCGCCTTCCTATAGTCGTGCAGGGCCTGTGGACTCCCGGATAGTCAGGTGGGTGGGCATGACCGCCAGCTGCCGGGCGGCTCTTCCCGCCAGCGGGTTGAGCTGGGCCAGCAGCATGGACACCGCCACCCGGCCGGCCTGCTCGATGGGACTTGAAATGGTGGTCAGGGGCGGGTTGCAGAAGTCCGCGCCGAAGATGTCATCGGACCCGATGATGCTCATGTCCTCCGGGACGCGGATGCCGCGGGCCTGGAGGCGCTGGAGCATGCCGATGGCCAACAGGTCGTTGAAGACGATGCAGGCAGTGGCACCCGTCCTGACCGCCGCGTCCGCCGCGGCAGCCCCCGACGTCGTCTTCGGGGTGTAGGGCCCGATCCGGTGGACCTCCATACCGCGCCGTTTCGCGTCCTCCTCGAAGACCTTCCACCGCATCTGGTTTGACCACGACGTGGGTGGTCCGGCGACGTAGCAGACCTTGTGGTGGCCCAGGGAGGCCAGGTGTTCCAGGGCCTGGATGATGGCCGACGGCGTATCGATCATGACCGTGGGAGCGCTGGTGGAGGCGCGGTTGAAGGTGACCAGGGGCTGCGTCCGCGAGACCTCCGCCAGCTGGGCGTCCGTCAGGCGGGAGGCAGCGAGAATGAAACCGTCGGCGGATTTGCGCATCTTGTGCAATGCATCGAGTTCCACCTCGTTGGATTCTTCAGTGTCCACCAGCAGCTGGGTGTAACCGGCTGCCTTGAGCTGGTGCTGCGTGCCCCGGATGATGTCGAAATAGAACGGGTTGGTGATATCGGGCACCAGCACCGCCACGGCGTTGGTGCGCCCCGAACTGAGTCCCCGCGCCTGGGAGCTCGGCACGTAGTTCAGCTCCGCGGCTGCCTCTTCGATCCGCTGCCGGGTCCTCGCATTGACCCGGTCCGGCCGCGACAGGGCACGGGACACCGTGGAGGTGGCCACTCCGGCCAGTGCCGCCACGTCGCGGATGGTGGGCGGCCGGTTTGCACTGGCGTTAAGGTCTAGCGCACCGCGCGTGGTGGCTTCGACGGGTAGATCAGCCATAACGCTGGACCTTTCCTCGCTGGCTGGACGAACCGCCGTCGACAATTAACGCCGGCGAGGCCCCTGACTCTGTGCCTTAATCCCACCATTTTTGGCAACTTTTGGCAACCGCTTGCCGGAGTTGTTGCATCCTTCCTAGACTGGCATTCGAGTCGCCTGCAGTGATTTCCGCCACAGGACGGATGTGGCCATGTGGGTGTCCTAGAGGAGAAAAACAATGAGGTTTAAATCGACTACTGGGCTTGCGGCGATTGTTACGGCTGCAGCACTGGCCCTGACCGGTTGCGGTTCGGGTTCCGGGACCGGTGGGGGAGGGTCCACGAATGCGGACGGCAAAGTGGACGGGACGGGCAAGACGCTGAACGTCCTGACTGGCGTTCTCAGCCAATACCCCGAGCAGCAGAAACAGTGGCAGAGCGATATTGCCGCCAAGTTCAAGGCTGAAACCGGGGCCGACGTGAAGTTTGAAACCTTCGCCTCGGCCAACGACGAGCTCACCCGCATCCAGACTTCCGTGGTCTCCGGCCAGGGGCCGGATGTCTACGGACTCGGCACCACCTTCACCCCCACGGCCTATGCCACCAAGGCCTTCGTCACCCTCTCGGATGACGACTGGAAGAAGGTTGGCGGCAAGGACCGCTTCAACCAGGCTGCCCTCGGTATTTCCGGCCCGGACAAGGACCACCAGGCCGGCATCCCCTTCGTCAGCCGCCCGTTCGTGATGGCGTACAACAAGGACCTGCTCGCCGCGGCCGGCATTGACAAGCCCGCAACCAGCTGGGACGAGCTCGCAGCCCAGGCCAAGAAGATGACCAAGGCTGATACCTATGGCATCGCCACGGGCTACAAGGACAACTATGACCCCTGGAAGTTCATCTGGGCCATGGCCGTCCAGGCCGGAAACCCGTTGGTCGACGGTAACAAGCTCAAGATGGACGACCCCACCGTCAAGAAGGCCTACCAGACGTACTTCGGCTGGTTGACCCAGGACAAGGTCGTTGACCCTGCTTCCGTCGGCTGGAGCAACAGCAACGCCGTGGCGGCCTTCGCCAGCGGCAAGGCCGGCTACCTGATGATGACCACCTCCAGCTCCATCCCCACCCTGGACAAGTCCGCAGTTGCCGGGAAGTACGAGTACGCCCTGATGCCCACGGTCGCACCGGGCGAGACGCAGTCCAAGTCCGATGGCGAGGCCGCCAGCATCCTCTCGGGCGACAACCTGGTGGTGGCTGATTACTCCAAGCAGAAGGACCTTGCCTTCGCCTACATCAAACTGATCACTTCCAAGGACGAGCAGTTGAACTACCAGAAGACCTTCGGCGACCTGCCTGCAAACGCCGAAGCCCTGGCCGCTCTGACAGACCCCAAGCTCAAGCCGGTGGCTGACGCCGCCGCCAAGTCCAAGGCCACACCGTTCACTGGCGCCTGGGGCGATATCCAGCTCGGCCTCCTCAACGTCACCGTGCAGTCGATCCCGGACCTGGCCGCGGGCAAGGTGGACGAGTCAGCACTCGAACAAAGGATCAAGGACGCCCAGAACAAGGGCCAGGCTTCCCTGGACCGGGCCTCCAAAGGATAGGTTCTGATGTCAACCGACGCCTCTCATGAACTCCGGCCTGCGGTGGATTCCGCCGCGGGCCGGGCGCCCCGCGATTCACACGACGCCGGGCAACAGCCCGGCCACCAGGGCGGCCTACGCCGCAAGGGAATGAGCGAACGCAACCGGCCGCTCTGGATGCTGATCCCGGGTGGGGTCCTGATGATCATCATCATCGTGGTCCCGCTGCTGCTGGGCATCTACATGTCCGTCCTCAACCTGGACCAGTACACCCTGCGGAAATGGATCAGTGCGCCGCTCATCGGAGCCGAAAACTTCGTTGAAGCGGTGACGGCATCGCCCTTGCTGCACGCCGTCTGGCTCAGTGTCAGCTACTCGCTGCTGGCCATGGTGGTGACGCTGCCGCTGGGCATCGCCGCCGCGGTGGCCACGCAGAACGCGTTCAAGGGCCGGGCAGTGATCCGCTCGGTCTTCCTCATCCCGTACGTCCTCCCATCCTTCGTGGTGGCCACCGTCTGGCGCACCATGCTCCAGCCCGGCGGGATCGTGGACGAGGCCTTGGCCACCGTGGGGATCCACGTGGGGCTGTGGCTCAACGGCCCGCAGACCTTTTGGACGCTGGTACTGGTCCAGATCTGGGCATCGTGGCCGTTCATCTACCTGCTGGCCCTGTCCGGCCTGCAGTCGGTGGACCATGAGGTGCACGAAGCGTCGGCACTCGACGGTGCGCTGTGGTGGAACAAGCTCCGGTACGTGGTGTTCCCGTACTTGAAGGGCCCGCTGGCTCTGGCCTTCCTGATCGGGATGCTGCACCACATCAACAACTTCACCCTCCCGTTCGTGCTGTTCGGCGTCCCTGCGCCGGCCGACGTCGAAGTCCTCCCCATCCTGACCTACGTCACCAGCTTCCAGAGCTTCCGCTTTGGACTCAGCGCCGCAATGGCCTTCATTTCCCTGGTGCTGATCGCCATTCCGCTGTTCGTCTACCTCCGTGCCGTCAAGCTTGACGACGCCGAAACACCAGGAGCGAAGAAATGAGCACCACGACAGCCACCCGGCGGAGTGCGTCAACCGTTGATGTTGACCGTCCGGGCTCGCACCGCCAGCATGAGGTGCTCCGGCTCCTTCCGGGCCCCCTGCTGGTCATCATCCTGGTATTCCTCGGCGCACTTGTCCTGATCCCTGTGCTGTACATCTTCCTGGCTTCGGTGAACTCGGACATCGGGGTGGCCAATGGCGAGTTCTGGCCGTCCTCAGTCACATTCGATAACTACTCGAAGATTTGGACCAGCGTTGGCCTGGCCACCGGCCTCACCAACAGCGTCCTGGTGGCGGGAGCAACCGCGGTGGTCTCCGCAGCGATGTCCATCTCCACTGCGTTCGTCCTGGTCCGCTACAGCTTCCGCGGCAGGCTGACCATCCTCCGCGGGCTGCTGGCACTGCAGTCGGTGCCCGGAACCCTCATGGTGCTGCCGGTCTTCGTCCTGTTTTCCTCGGCGGCAACCTACCTCGGCATACAGGTGATCGGAACCCAGTGGGGCCTGTTCGTGACCTACCTCACCTTCGCCATGCCGTTCTCCACCTGGGTGATGGTCACCTACCTTCGCGGGCTTCCCAAGGAACTTGAAGAAGCAGCACGGATCGACGGCGCGTCCCACCTTGGCGTCCTGTTCCGGATCATCCTTCCGCTGAGCTGGCCCGGCATCGTGGTTTCGGGCATCTTCGCCTTCCTGCTGGGCTGGAATGACGTGTTGTTCGCCTCGGTGATGACCCGCCCGGAAAGCCAGACGGCCGCCGTCGCACTCCAAATCTTTGGTGCTTCGCAGGAAGGCGGCGCCATTCCGTTCTACGGCCAGATGATGGCGGCGGCATTGGTTTGCGCCGCTCCTGTGGTCATTCTTTACCTGATTTTCCAGCGTTACCTAGTAGGCGGGCTCACCGCCGGAGGAGTTAAATAACCATGGTTTCGACCACCCAGGTCACGTGGCAGCTGTCAGGCTTCGGCGATGAAATCGACGACGACCCAGCGGTCCAGATAGCAGTGCTGCAGGCCCTCGGCGCCAACCACATTGAAGTCCGCAGCGCCTGGGGCACCAACATCGTGGACCTGAGCGATGAACAGCTCCAGTCCCTGGCGTCCCTGCTGGCGGAGAAGGGCATGAAGGTCTCCGCCGTCGCTTCCCCCATTGGCAAGGTGGACGTCAGCCTGCCGGTGGAGCACGAAGTGGAACGGCTGCGCCGGGCGGTCAACGCCGCCAAGGTCCTGGACGCCAGGTACATCCGCATCTTCTCCTTCTACTACGGCGAGTCCGTGCAGGTGGAGTCCATCCGCGATGCCGTCATCGAACGCATGCGGGCGCTCGCCGATGTGGCTGAGGAAGCGGGCGTGATCCTGCTGCACGAGAACGAGAAAGACATTTTCGGCGACGTACCAGACCGCGTCCTGGACATCATCGAAACCGTCAACTCGCCCGCGCTGAAGGTGGCATGGGATGCCGCGAACTTCGTCCAGGTGGGGGTCAAGCCCTTCGATGAGGGATACGCCAAACTGCGTCCGCACCTTGAGTACCTGCAGGTCAAGGACGCACTGTTCGAAAACGGCCACGTGGTGCCGGCAGGTGAAGGCGACGGGGATGTGCTCCGCACAGTGGAGGCCCTGAAGGCAGACGGGTACCAGGGCTTCGCCTCCCTGGAGCCGCACCTCGCCGGTGCCCACGGACTGGGCGGTTTCTCCGGCCCCACCGCGTTCGGCATCGCAGCACGCGCCTTTGCAAAAGTCACCGCAGAAGCAGGAGTCCAGACCGCATGAGCACCCTTAACGTAGCCATCACCGGATGCGGCGTCATCGGGCGCACCCACGCCGTAGCCCTCGAGGCATTTCCGGAAGCCCGGATCGTGGCACTGGTGGATGCCATCCCGGCCGCCGCCGAGGCCCTGGCGGACTTTATCGAACAGCGCGGCGGCCAGAGGCCGGCGCTGTACAGCACGCAGGCGGAGGCCTTTGCGGCTGAGGACATCGATCTTGTGGCCCTGGCCACCCCCAGCGGCCTCCACATCCAGCAGGGCCTGGAAGTCCTGGCCGCCGGTAAGCACGTGGTGATCGAAAAGCCACTCGACGTTGACCTTACCCGGGCCCAGGAAATCGAAGCCGCAGCCAAGGAAGCGGCCAGCAAGGGGATTGTTGCCTCGGTGATCAGCCAGCACCGGTTTGACCAGTCAAGCGTCGCCGTTGCCGACGCTGTGGCCAAGGGACGTTTCGGGCGGCTGACGTCCGCCATCGCTTCCGTGGCTTGGTGGCGCAGCCAGGGATACTACGACTCCGGCGACTGGCGTGGCACCTGGGCCATGGACGGCGGCGGTGCGCTGATGAACCAGGGTGTCCACACGGTGGACCTGCTGCTGTGGTTCATGGGACGCCCCGTTGAGATCCATGCGCACACCGCCAGGCTTGCGCACGAACGCATCGAGGTGGAAGACACCGCCGTTGCCACCATCACCTTCGAAAACGGCGGCCTGGCCGTCCTGCACGCCACCACCGCTGCCTACCCGGGGCTGACCGTGCGCGTCCAGCTCATGGGGTCCGAGGGCTCGGCGGTGGTGGACAACGATCGGCTGCAGTACTTCCACAGCAAGGACGCGGGCGGCGAGTCCGCGGACATGGGCCTTCAGGGCGGGGGCAACCAGGCGGAAGAGGAACTGGCCAAATACCCCGAGGAGGACTACAAGGCCGCGGACCCCACCGTGTATCCGGCCGGCCACGTCCGGCAGTACCGGGACATCCTGGGCGCCATCGCCGGTGGGCGGCAGGCCGGCGTCACCGTCAGCGACGCCGTCAACGCACTCGCCGCGGTGCGTTCCGTCTACGTTTCGGCCACGCTTGGCCAGCCCGTCCTCTTCGACGATGTCCTGGCCGGCAAGTACAACGACCTCGAAGTCCGCACCGGCGGCACTTCGGCAGAAAGCGCCTGAGCCATGAAGTTTTCAGTATTTACCGCATCAACCCCCGAATGGACCCCCGACGAAGCAGTGCAGCACCTGGCCCGGCAGGGCTGGGATGGCATTGAGTGGCGGATCACCGACCAGGCCGACGCCGCCGAGCCGGGCTTCTGGGCCGGCAACAAGGCCACCGTCCCGCTCACCGGCATGGAGGACCACCTGGACCGGATTGCCGCCCTCACATCCGGCGCGGGCCTGGAATTCTCCGGCATCGGGGGATATGCACGGTGCGACAACCATGCGGACGTTGACCGGATGCTGGCCGCCACTGCCAGGCTCGGCGCCGGGCAGGTCCGGGTGACCACCCCTCCGTTGGGAACGGCCGTCTGGGGGAACGAACCGGCCAGCGGTACCCCGTACCCTGAGCTGTTTGCCGGTGCCCGCCGTGACTTCGAGTGGATCGCCGAACGGGCTGCCCACCACGGCGTGAAGGCACTCGTGGAACTGCACCACCGCACCATCACCGCTTCGGCCTCGTCCGCGCTGCGGCTGCTGGACGGACTTGATCCGCGGCACGTGGGAGTCATCCATGACCTCGGCAACCTGCTGATCGAAGGCCAGGAGGACTACCTCCCCGCGTTCCAGCTCCTGGGCGACTACCTGGCCCACGTGCACGTCAAAAACGCCGTCTGGGTCAACAGCGGCAAAACCGACGACTCCGGTGCCGCCATCTTCCGGAACGAGTGGGCCCCGCTGCGTTCCGGCCAGGGCAGCGTGCTGGAGTACTTCAAGGCACTAGCGGCCCATGGCTATGACGGCTGGGTGACGGTGGAGGATTTCTCCACCGAACTCCCGCTGGCTGAACGGACGGCAGATAACCTTGACTACCTCCGCTCCGCGGCCGCGCTGGCGGGACTTTCCGTCCCCGCAGGGAGGCGATGACCCGTGGGAACGCCGATTGCGGAACACCCCGACCGGCTGCTGCCGGCTGATCCCGGTGTCCGGAGCATCGCACGGTCACTGTTCACAACTGTGGAAGGGCTGCCCATCATCTCCCCGCACGGGCACGTGGACGCTGCGGTCATCGAGCAGAATACCCCTTTCCCGGACCCGGCTGCCCTGCTGGTCACCCCGGACCACTACGTCACCCGGCTGATCCACGCCGGCGGGGTGCCCATGGACCAGCTGGGGCTGGGCAGCCAACCCGCCGCGTCACGGGAGGTCTGGCGCCACTTCTGTGCCGCCTGGCCCACCTTTGAGGGAACGGCATCCGGTTACTGGATCCGGCAGGAGTTCGCCCACGTGTTCGGCCTGGCGGAGGAACCGTCCCGGGAGAACGCGGACCGGCTTTACGACGCCCTGCAGGCCAAGCTCTCTGAGCCGGGCTTCCGGCCGCGCGAGCTGTTCAAGGAATTCAACATCGAGGTGCTGGCCACCACGGATGATCCCCTGGACTCACTGGACAGCCACGCCGCGCTGCACGCGGACCCATCCTTTGCCGGGCGCGTCCTGCCCACCTTCCGCCCCGACCAGTACCTGAACATGGCGCACCCGGCCTGGCGGGACAACGTGGACCGCCTGATCGCTTCGGCGGGGGATGGCGCTTCGGGTTACGCCGGGTACATCAAGGCGCTTGAGGCCCGGCGCAGGCATTTCGTGGAGCGGGGCGCCGTCTCGGCCGACCACGGCGTTTTCACTCCTGCCACCCTGAAGCTGGACGACGCCGAGGCGGAGCGGCTTTTTGAGCGCGGGCGCAACGGCCAGGCGGATGCAGCTGACAGGGAAGCCTTCGAAGCGCACATGATCTACCAGATGGCGCGGATGTCCGTGGAGGACGGCCTGGTGATGACCGTCCACCCCGGATCCTTCCGCAACCACCATGCCCCCACGTTCGAGGCGTTCGGGGCGGATACCGGCCACGATATTCCTGTGGCGGTCAACTACACCGAGGCCATCCGGCCCCTGCTGCAGGATTTCGGGACCGCCAAGGACTTCCACCTGGTCCTCTTCACGCTCGACGAGACGGTGTTCTCCCGGGAACTTGCCCCGTTGGCCGGGTTCTACCCGTCGGTGTACCTGGGAGCGCCGTGGTGGTTCCTGGATGCGCCGGACGCCATGCTCCGTTTCCGGTCTGCCGTGACGGAGACGGCGGGCTTCTCCCGGTCCTCCGGCTTCATCGATGACACCCGGGCCTTTTGCTCCATCCCGGCCCGCCATGACACGGCCCGGCGGATCGAAGCCTCCTTCCTGGCGCGGCTCGTGGCCGAGCACCGGGTCACCGAAGAGCGGGCGCACGAACTGATCGTGGACATCGTGGACGCCTCGCCCCGCCGGGTGTTCAAGCTGTGAGTGCCCCCTTTACGTCCCCTCCGTCGGCCACGCCGCCCACTGCGGAGCTTCCGCGGCTGAACCGGACGCTCCGTCAGGTGCCCAAGGCGCCGGTCCGCATTGTCCACCTGGGGCTGGGCGCCTTCCACCGCTCGCACCAGGCCTGGTACACCCAACAGGCATCAGATTCCGCCGGCTGGGGGATCGCCGCCTTCACTGGCCGCCGGCCGGATGCGGCCCTTGCCCTGGCTGAACAGGATGGTCTCTACACGCTGGTGGAACGCGCAGACGAGGGCGACTCCTTTACTGTCATGGGCAGCATCGTGGAGGCCCTGGACGGTGCGGACATCGAGCGGCTTGCCGCCCTCGTGGCTGCACCGGAGACCGCCCTGGTAACGCTGACCATCACCGAGGCCGCCTACGGGTTGGGTGCGGACGGCAAGCTGGACACCAAGGCGCCCGACGTCGCCGCCGACCTTGCGCTGCTGGGTTCCGGCAGCGGACGGCCCACCACGCCGTTGGGACGGCTGGTGCTTGCGCTCGCCGCCCGCCGGGAAGCCGGTTCCGGGCCGATCGCGATTGTCTGCTGCGACAACCTGTCCAACAACGGCACGGTGGCACGGCAGGCAGTGGCGGGGTTTGCCGGGGCCTGGGATTCCGAATTCGCCGCGTGGGTCACGGGCAATGTCAGCTTCGTGAGCACATCCGTGGACCGGATCACGCCCAGGACCACGGAAGGGGACCTCGCCGTCGTCCGGGAAGCCTGCGGTTACGTGGACAATTCCCCGGTGGTGGCTGAACCCTTTTCAAGCTGGGTGCTCAGCGGGGACTTCCCCGCGGGCCGCCCGCGATGGGAGGACGCAGGTGCCCTGTTCGTCCAGGACATCGAACCCTACGAGAACCGGAAACTGTGGCTGCTGAACGGCGCACACTCACTGCTGGCTTATGCGGGCCAGTTGCGGGGCCATGCGACCGTCGCGGAGGCATTGGCCGACCCCTGGTGCAGGCGGGCAGTGGAGGCTTTCTGGGACGAAGCAGAAACGAACCTTGCCGGCCCCGCCGACCTGCGGATACCCGAGTACCGGCAGGCTCTCCTGGCCCGTTTCAGCAACGCGAGGATCGCCCATAACCTGGCCCAGATTGCCATGGACGGCAGTACCAAACTTCGGATGCGCGCTATCCCGGTGCTGCAGGCTGAACGCGCCGCCGGACGGTCCGGTGCCGCGGCGGCGCTGATGATTGCCGCATGGATGGACTACAGTGCCAGCGCGTCCCCGTTCCACGACCCTCTGGAGCAGGCCGTGACAGCCGCCAACCGGCTGCCAGGCACTGAGCGAATCAAGGCGCTGCTGGCAGTTGTCGACCCTGCCTTGGCAGGGGATGCCGGTGTGGTGGGGCTGGTGGAAAGCCTGTGCGGCACCGCTGCCGGGCGTTCCGCTTCCGAATAATCATGAGTCAGATCTGCCCGGCACGTGCGCGTGCCGGGCAGTTTTTGTGTGAAACGAAATTATGGCAATTTTTGGCAACCGGTTGCCACTGGGTTTGCCGTTTCGTTAGTATTACTGCCGGAGCAACACCCGGCGCGCCCACGCGGCCCGCACTTCTTCTCTTGGCCACCACCGCAATGACGCGTTAGGACTCTCAGAATGAACAGGCTGACCAAGCTCAGCATCCTCGGCTATGGCGCGGGGGATCTTGCCAACAATCTTGCATTCACCCTCTCCACCACCTACCTCCTGCTGTACTACACGGACGTCGCCGGTATCTCAGCGGCGGCAGCAGGCACCCTCTTCCTCCTGGTGCGCGTCTTTGATGCTTTTGCGGACATCTTCGCGGGCCGGATCGTTGACCGCACCTTCCACAGGAAGCTGGGCAAGTTCCGCCCCTTCATCCTCTTCGGTGGCCTTCCCCTGCTGATCATGAGTGCCCTGACCTTCTCCGTCCCGGCGGACTGGAGCCATGACGGCAAGCTTGCGTATGCCTACCTGACCTACGCCGGCCTGGGCCTGGCATACTCCATGGTCAATATCCCGTACGGCTCGCTGGCCGGCGCCATGACGCAGCAGCCGGCGGAGCGTGCCAAACTGGGCGCTGCCCGCTCCTGCGGTTCACTCGTTGTGGGTTCCGGCCTGCTGTTCTTCATCACGCCGCTCACCAAACAGGGTGCCGCGCAGCTGCAGCCACTCTTCACCACGCTGACCATTGCCTTCGTAGTGGTGGGCATGGCGCTCTACCTGCTGACCGTCTTCACTACCCGGGAAGTGGTCCACCGCGAGGTTCCCAAGGTGACCTTCAAGCAGTCCCTGGCCACCCTGAAGGGCAACCGTCCACTGCTCATGCTCTGCATTTCATCCCTGCTGATGCTTACCGCCAGCACGGGGCTGTCCACCATCCAGGTCTACTACCTGCGGGACGTGCTGCAGAATGTCAGCCTTGCCCAGCCCATGGCCGTCATCAACGTGGTCCTGGCCGTGGTGGTCATCGTGCTCACGCCGGCCATGGTCCGGCGCTGGGGGAAGAAGGCGCTGTACCTGGCAGCCGGAGGCCTGGTGGTGCTCGGTTCGCTGGTGGTCATGCTGGCCCCGCACTCGTTGACCTACCTGGCCTTCACCGGGCTCGTCATCAGCCTCCTGGGCGTGCAGATGATGAACATCGTGGTGTGGGCACTGGAGGCGGACACTGTGGAGTATGGCGAAGCACGTACGGGTGTCCGAACCGAAGGCATTATCTACTCCCTCTTCTCCTTCACCCGGAAGATGGGCCAGGCGCTGGGCGGAGCCGTCATGGCCTACGCCATTGCCAGCGCCGGCTACGTCCGGTCGGACAGCGGCCAAAGCGAGGCCACCATCCAAGGGCTGCAGCTTGCCGCAGGACTGGTGCCCCTGGTCCTCTGTGGGCTGGGCATGGCCATCATGAAGTTCTACAGGCTCACTGACACCGCCCACGCGGAAATCGTCGCCGAGATCAAAGCCCGCCAGGCTGTAGCCGCCGCCGGTACAAGCCGGCAGGCCGCCACCCACGCGGAACTCCACTGACCACCGAAAACACTCCTTCCCGCCACAACGCCCCCCTCCGACCGACCGTCTCCGAAAGGACCAGCTGTGAAAATCATTGCCGCGGAAGTGTTCGTTACCAGCCCCACCCGAAACTTCGTGACCCTCCGGATCACCACGGACGAGGGTGTGACGGGCATTGGTGATGCCACCCTGAACGGCCGCGAGCTGGCTGTGGCCGCCTACCTGAAGGAACATGTGGCGCAGTTGCTCATTGGCAAGGATCCGCACCGGATTGAGGATACGTGGCAGTTCCTGTATCGGAGTGCGTATTGGCGGCGGGGTCCGGTGACGATGGCGGCGATCGCTGCGGTGGATATGGCGTTGTGGGATATCAAGGGCAAGGTGGCCGGGTTGCCGGTGTACCAGTTGCTCGGTGGTGCGTCGCGGAACGGGTTGCGGGCGTATGGGCATGCTTCGGGTGCGGATATTGAGTCGTTGTTTGATTCGGTGCGGGAGCATCTGGAGTTGGGGTACAGGTCGATCCGGATCCAGACGGCGATCCCGGGGATCAAGGCCGTGTATGGGGTTGCGGCGCAGGCGCAGGCTTCGGGGGAGCGGTATGACTATGAGCCGGCCGGGCGGGGTGCGTTCCCGCAGGAGGAGGACTGGGATACCCGGGCGTATCTGCGGCACCTGCCCACGGTCTTTGAGGCGGTGCGGAACGAGTTTGGGCCGGAGTTGCCGTTGCTGCATGACGGGCATCACCGGATGACGCCGATCCAGGCGGCGAAGCTGGGCAAGGCGTTGGAGCCGTATGACTTGTTCTGGTTGGAGGACTGCACGCCGGCGGAGAACCAGGAGGGGCTGCGCCTGGTGCGGCAGCACACCACCACGCCGTTGGCGATCGGGGAGATCTTCAATACGGTGTTTGACTTCCAGACGCTGATCAAGGAGCAGTTGATTGATTATGTGCGGGCGGCGTCCACGCACTTCGGTGGGATCAGTCCGTTGAAGAAGGTGATGGATTTCGCGGCGCAGTACCAGATCAAGTCCGGTTTCCACGGTCCGACCGATATTTCCCCGGTGGGGTTCGCGGCGCAGCTGCACGTGGGGTTGGCGATCCATAACTATGGGATCCAGGAGTACATGCAGCACTCGGCCAAGACCAACGAGGTCTTTGAGCAGTCCATGACGTTCGTGGATGGGTACCTGCACCCGGGCGACAAGCCGGGCATCGGCGTCGAATTCAACGAAGAAGCCGCCGCGGCCTACCCCTACCAGCAGGCCTACCTGCCCTACAACCGCCTCGTCGACGGCACCGTCCACGACTGGTGAGACCGCCACGACTGGCAAGGACCAAACAATGATCAAACATCGCATTATCGTCATGGGCGTCTCCGGCTGCGGCAAGACCACCATCGGTGACCTCGTCGCCCGCGAACTGGGCGTCCCGTTCGTTGACGGCGATTCCCTCCACCCCGTGGAGAACGTCGCGAAAATGGCCGCGGGCACACCGCTGACGGACGAGGACCGCTGGCCATGGCTCGCAACGGTGGGCAGCAAGCTGGCGGCTGCGGGCGACGGTGGGCTGGTCCTGGCGTGTTCTGCCCTGCGCCGAAGCTACCGGGACGCCATCCGGGAACAGGCCCCGGACACCGTCTTCCTGCACCTGGACGGCAGCAAGGAGGTTCTGAAGGCGCGGACCGAGGGACGGACCGGGCACTTCATGCCTCCCGCGCTGCTGGAATCCCAACTCGCCACACTGGAACCTCTGCAGGAAGACGAGCGCGGCGTGGTGGTTGACATCGCCGCACCCGTTCAGGACGTGGTGGCGGAGGCACTCAAGGGGATTGCCGCCGTCGTACCTCCTGCCATGGGGGCCGCGGGCACCAGGCCGCGCCAGTTCGACGTCGACCTTGCGGCAGCGCCATTCATGCTCGACGCCGGCGCGATCGCCTGGGTGGAAGGCACCATTGGTGCCATGACGCTCGAGGAAAAGATCGGGCAGCTGTTCATCAACCACAACAACGACTACTCGCCCGGATACCTCGACGGGGTGCTGGAAAACTACCACGTGGGCGGCATGCGGTACCGGCCCGGCCCGTCCGCCGCCGTCCAGGAACATATCCGCTACGCGCAGTCCAAGTCCCGGATTCCCTTGCTGATTGCCTCCAACCCGGAGATGGGCGGGGCCGGCAGCTGCGACGACGGCACGTTCGTATCCACGCACCTGCAGGCAGGCTCGCACCCGGACAGGAACATCGCCCGGCAGATGGGGCAGGTGGCAGGCGTGGAGACGGCTGCCCTGGGCTGCAATTGGGCCTTCGCGCCGATCGTGGACATCCACTACAACTGGCGGAACACCGTCATTTCCACACGGTCCTTCGGCAATACGCCGGAGGTGGTGGTGGAGCGCGCCAAGGAGTACTTCGACGGCATCAGCGAATCACCCACTGCCTGCGCCATGAAGCACTTCCCGGGCGACGGCATCGACGAGCGGGACCAGCACGTGGTCACGTCCTACAACACCCTCGGGTACGAGGAATGGAACCGGACCTACGGGCACGTGTACCGGGAGATGATCGCGCACGGCGTGCAGTCCATCATGGTGGGCCATATTGGGGCGCCGGAGGTCTCGCGGCATTTCCGGCCGGGTCTTCCTGATGCCGGGATCCTGCCGGCCACGTTGTCCCCGGAACTGCTGCAGGACCTGCTGCGCGGCGAACTGGGCTTCAATGGCCTGGTCCTCACCGACGCCTCGCAGATGGTGGGCCTGACGCAGGCGATGAAGCGGAAGGACCTGGTTCCGGCAACGATTGCGGCCGGCTGCGACATGTTCCTGTTCTTCCGGAACCCCGCCGAGGACTTCCAGTACATGCTGGACGGATACAAGTCCGGGGTCATCACCGAGCAGCGGCTGCACGACGCCCTGCGGCGGATCCTCGGACTGAAGGCATCCTTGGGGCTGCACCTGAAATCCGCTGACCAGTTGGTGCCGCCGGCCGAGGCGCTGGCCGTGATCGGCAGTCAGGCGCACCGGGCGATTGCGGCCGAGATCGCCGACAAGACCGTCACACTGGTCAAGGACACGGCAGGGAACCTGCCCATTACCCCCGGGACTCATCCGCGGATCCGGTTGTACGGCATTTCCGGCGGCGCCGACTTCACGCGGGCAGATCCGCTGGCCTACCTGGACGTGGTGAAGGAGGAACTGGAGGCCGCCGGCTTCGAAGTGTTCTTGTACCGGACGGCTGAACAGCGCGAGGCGGCGGGGGAGACCGGGGTGAACTTCATGTCCGTCATCTCCGAGGAAGCCACCGGGGACTACGCGGAAAAGTACGACGCCGCATTTGTCTTTGCCAACGTCAAGGGCTTCGCCCAGGAGGCCGCCATCCGGATCAAGTGGTCCTCGCCGATGGCAGCCGAGATCCCGTGGTACGTCACGGAGGTGCCCACGGTGTTCGTGTCCCTCAACCAGCCGAACCACCTGATTGACGTGCCCATGGTGAAGACGGCAATCCACGCGCATGCCGGGACTCGGGAAGCCATCCGTGCCGCGGTAGAGAAGATCCAGGGCAAGTCCGCGTTCCAGGGAACGTTCAACGAGAACGTATTTTGCGGGTCGTTCGACACCCGGCTTTGAGCAGGTACTGAAGAAGGAGGCGCCGCCGCAACAGCGGTGGCGCCTCTTTCATGCCCGGAAGGCCAGGGCTGGGTTCCGAAGACCGCCACGTTCTTCGCACTGCCTGATGACTTCTTGATGGGTGGTTGCCAGGCAGTTGCCTGCCTGGGACGTCAGTCGTTGCAGGGCGGCCGCAAGGGGGGCCTTGGACTCTGTGGCGGCCAGATGATGGTTTGTAGGCTGCAAGGCATCGCGGAACCACCTCAACCAAAGGGAGGCGTGCCATGAGCAGCACGGCGTCGGATGTCCTGGCCTTCATTCGGCCGAAGACAGGCACGAATCATTCATCCACCCCTTCCCGCCGCCGGCTTTCCGGATTCCTTGGTGCTGCGGCCGCTGCCGGGTTTCTCACGCACGCCCTCGTGCCGCGTGCCCTGGGGACATGGGGAACCACGGAGCCCGAAAGAACAATGCCCCTTCCCGGGGACGAACTGATTCCCGATCCCGAAGACATCCAGACCATGGCGGTCACTGTCTCCGCCCGTCCCGACCAGGTGTGGCCCTGGATAGTGCAAATGGGTGTGGACCGGGCGGGGCTGTATTCCTACACGGCGGTGGAGAACGGATTGCTGCATCTGGGTGTCACGAACGCGGACCGCATTCATCCGGAGTGGCAGGACCTGCAGGTGGGGGACATCATCGCCTTCACGCCGGAAGGTTACCCGGGCGGCCGGCGCGGGCCGCGCGTGGTGGAGCTGGAGGAGGGCCGCCACCTTGTTCTGGACTCAAGCCCTGGTGCCCCGCCCGGAAAAGTGACAGGAACCTGGCAGTTCGTCCTCCACGATGCCGGTGCTGCCGGTACCAGGCTGCCGGTACCAGGCTGCTGCTCAGGACGCGCACGGGGCCGGGACGCCCTGCCGGGCTTCGTGTGACGGACTTCCTTCTTCGGCCCGGCTACCTGGTCATGGACCGCGCCATGCTCCTGGGCATCAAAAAGCGCGTCGAGACGGAAGCGCAGGGGCGTCCGCCGTTGCCGACCCCGCAGTGACGCCGTCCTGGACGTGGGCGCCTATATGGGCTCGGCGTAGTGTGAAGCAGTGGACTTTTCCTGTGTGATTGCCGAAGGTGTTGTGCTCCGTCCCGTCCGGGCGTCGGACGCAGAGGCGCTGGCAGCGGCGTTTCAGGAGAACCGGTCATATCTCGCCCCGTGGGAGCCTGTCCGGCCCGAGGAGTTCTACACCGTCCAGGGCCAGCGGGACGTGGTTGAGCGGCGGCTTGTTGAACTCGATTCGGGCACGTCACTTCCCCTGGTGCTGGCACAACATGACGGTATCATCGGGCTGCTGACCCTCAGCTCAATCGTGCGTGGCGCATTCCAGAACGCGCACGTTGGTTACTGGATTTCCCGCACAGCCCAAGGAAAAGGGCTTATGACGGCGGCAGTAGCGGCGGCCGTCAATATTTCACAGGCTGCATTGGGACTTCACCGACTCGAGGCAGCAACCCTGGTGCACAACACGGCGTCGCAAAGAGTGCTGGAAAAGAATGGCTTCGTGGCCTACGGCACGGCCCCCGACTACCTCCGGATAGCCGGCAGGTGGCAGGACCACCGGATGTATCAGCGGATTCTCTAATCCTGCGGAGACCGGCAGTGACGCCAATGCTCCCGGCAGCATCCGTGGCTGGCCAGCATGTGCGGCTTCGCGGCAGGACACAGGGGAGGGTTTTCGATGCACCATCGCCGCGTGCGAAGATGTCGCCGGACTCCCGGCTGAACAGGACGGGACGAATTCGATGCCTGGAGGACACTATGCGCGCGATTGTCATGAACAGCATTGCCGGGCCGCTGGCGGTTCACGAGGTCGACGCCCCGGAGGCGCCTGCCGGCGGTGTGGTGATCACCGTCGTGGCCACCGGATTATGCCGCAGTGACTGGCACGCATGGGTAGGCCACGACGACATCGCTCTGCCGCACGTTCCAGGCCATGAGTTCGCCGGCGTTGTGGCCGTGGTTGGTTCGGGTGTGACCAGATGGACGGTTGGCGACCGCGTGACCGCACCCTTTGTGGAAGGCTGCGGCGCCTGCGAATGGTGCCTCGGCGGCAACGCGCAGGTCTGCCCGGAGCAGCAGCAGCCAGGCTTCACCCATTGGGGTTCCTTTGCCGAGCAAGTTGTGATCCATGCGGCCGACACCAACCTCGTGGCAATTCCCGAAGGGGTCAGCTTCGAAGCAGCGGCCAGCCTGGGATGCCGCTTCGCCACTGCCTACCGGGCGCTCACGGGCCGGGCCCGGCTTGCGGCCGATGAGTGGGTCACCATCGTCGGGGCAGGCGGTGTGGGGCTCAGCGCCGTCATGGTTGCGAAGGCGCTCGGCGGAAAGGTTGTGGCTGTCGACCGGAACCCCGCCGCCCTGGAGGTGGCCGCTTCCCTCGGCGCAGACCACGTATTGGTCGCGGACGGCTCGGACATCCCCGCACAGGTGCATGCGATCACGGGAGGATCCCATGTCTCCATTGATGCTGTCGGCAGCGAGCAGACGTGCGCCGACGCGCTCCTGAGCCTTCGTCGCCGTGGACGGCATGTCCAGATCGGCCTCCTCCCGCCCATAGAGGGTCACCCCCGCGTGCCTATGGCGCGCGTTATTGCCTGGGAACTGGATGTGTTCGGAAGCCACGGGATGGCTGCGGCCGACTACCCGCAGATGCTCGCCCTCATCGAGTCGGGGTCACTGGAACCGCAGAAGCTCATCGAACGCGTTATCGGGCTGACCGAGGCCGCTGACATGCTCCCGCAGTTCGACACTGTTAAGGTCGCGGGCATGACGATGATCGATCCCGCGCGCTGACGCTTTGGCCGCTGAGGACATATGGCCCGGGGAAAGCAAAAGGCCCTGGTTTCCTTGATGTACAAGGGAGCCCAGGGCCTTTTCCTATATGGCGGTGACGGTGGGATTTGAACCCACGTTGGCTTTTACACCAAACAACATTTCGAGTGTTGCACCTTCGGCCGCTCGGACACGTCACCAACCTCAATAGGGTACCGGAGCAAGGCCTGCATCCCCAAAACGGACGCACAGTGGGTGCCTATTGCGGGTTTCATCCAACCCAGCGCTGCCTGGGGGATGGGCGTTGGAGCAGGATCATAATTGTCGGACCCCCTTGCCATGATGGGTTTATGGGGAAAGCGGCGGTGGTGAGGGCGTTCGAGGAGATTCGTGCTGCCCTTGCTGTGCTTCAGGCTGAGGTGGATGGGGCGGGTCTGGAGGCGTTCGCGGATGCTGATGCGGTTTCTGATCCGCTGGCCGGTTTGGCGGATGGGTGCCTGGACATCCTCGCCGGGGCCCGGGAGGTGGAGGCGCGGGTTGCGGGGGTGAAGGCGAAGGCTGCGGTGGGGTACGCGGAGGCTGCGCATGCTGTGGCGGGCCGGGAGGTGCCGGTGGTGGCGCAGGAGATGGCGGTCGCGGCGGAGATCGGGTGCGTGCTGGCGTTGGGTCCGCGGGCGGCGGCGTCGTTCCTGGCCACGTCCCATGCCCTGACCAGCAGCTTGCCGCGGACTTTGGAGGCGTTGCAGTCCGGGGCCCTGTCGTGGCAGCACGCGATGGTGCTGGCAGATGAGACGGCGGGCCTTGATGTGGCGGGGGCGGCGGCGTTGGAGGCGCATTTCCTGCCACCCGATACACCGGACCCGGACGCCCTTCCCCCGGCCAGGGGGTGCCCGGTTGGGGAGCTGCCGGCGCACCGGTTCCGGGTCAAGGCCCGGACCTGGCGGGAACGCCACCACGCCGAGTCGATGGAGAAGCGGCACGCCAGGGGTGTGGCGGAGCGGCGGGTGGAGTTCCGGCCGGACCGGGACGGGATGGCGTGGCTGGGCGCGTACCTGCCCGCGGACCAGGCCCAGGCTGGGTGGAACCGGCTCACCGCTGCCGCGCGGAGTTTGCAGGGGCCGGGCGAGGACAGGACCATGCCCCAGCTGCGGGCCGACAGTTTCGCCGCAGCCCTCCTCGGCAGCGGCGACACCCGGGGCGGCAGCACCAGTCTCAGCCGTGCCAGTGCCAGTGCCACTGCCGGCGTCGTAGCTGCTGTGGGGCCGGGCGCCGGTGCCGGTGGCACTGACGGCGCCGGGCCGGGACACTTGCCATCGGTTCGCGCCGAGGTGCTGGTCACGGTTCCGGTGTTCGCGCTGATGGGCCTGACCGATGAACCGGCGATGCTGGACGGGTATGGTCCGGTGCCGGCGTCGATGGCGCGGCGACTGGTCGCGGACGGGGCGGGCTCGTTTTACCGGGTGTTGGTGGACACGCGGGACGGGGCGCCGTTGGAGATTGGCCGGAAGAGTTACCGGGTTCCCAGGGCGATGCGGGCCTGGCTGCGGATGCGGGACGGGAAATGCCCGTTCCCGGGCTGCAGCAACACCTCCCTGGACACGGAGGCCGACCATCTCCTCGCTTGGCACCACGGCGGCACCACCGGCATCAGCAACCTGGGACAGCCCTGCCCGAAACACCACAGGCTCCGGCACACCACCGCCTGGAAACCCACCCCGGCCAGCACGAACGAACCACCCGGCTGGACCTCACCCACCGGCCGCCACTACACAAGCGAACACCAGGACTGGGAACCACCAAAGTGGCCGCCCGGATTCCTGCCCGGCGAACGAAGCCTCCTCGAAGAGGCACTGCTTAAACACCTCGGCGTCTAAGCCGAAGCTGCTGCACTGCCGCGTCTTCAGTCCGGTCCGCCCGCACAAGTTGCGGCAGGTCCACGTCCCGGCGCCACCCTCCGCACCCGCCCCGCCTTGATGCTGGCACGGACGCCGCCGCGCGGCACCAAACCCCGCCATCCGCCGTCGGACTTTCCCCGCCACCGCGCGTCCGGTTAGATTCATCAGCAAGATGACAAATTCACAGACTCCGATCCACGCAACCGCTTACTGGACCACCGCCAAGGAACACGGCGAGCTCAGGGCCGAAGAAGTGCCCGCGCCGGGGACGGGCGAAGCTTTGGTGCGTGCCCTGTACTCCGGCATCAGCAAGGGCACCGAAATGGTGGTCCACGCCGGTGCCGTGCCGCCACGTGTCGCGGAAGAGATGCGTGCCCCACGCCAGGAGGGAACGTTCCCAGGGCCGGTGAAGTTCGGCTACCTCTCGGTGGGAGTCGTGGAGGAAGGTCCTGAGGAGTGGAAGGGCCGGCGCGTCTTTTGCCTGAATCCGCATCAGGACCTCTATGTGGTGCCGGTGACCTCTCTAACCAGGGTTCCCGACAGCGTTCCATCCCGGCGGGCGGTCCTCACCGGCACGGTGGAAACCGCAGTCAACGCCCTGTGGGAAGCCGGGCCTCGGCTGGGCGACCGGATTGCCGTTGTCGGAGCCGGCCTGGTGGGCGGCATGGTGGCTACGCTGCTGCGCACCTTCCCGTTGCAGCGCCTGCAGTTGGTGGACCTCGATCCGGGCAGGAAAAAGCTCGCGGACACCCTGGGCGTGGACTTCGCACACCCCGATGACGCCCTGGCGGACTGCGACATCGTGTTCCACTGCTCGGCCTCGCAGGAAGGCCTGGAGCGCAGCCTGCAGCTCGCCGGCGATGAAGGCGAAATCATCGAAATGTCCTGGTATGCCAACCGTGAGGTCACTGTGCCGCTGGGGGAGGACTTCCACGCCAGGCGGCTGTCCATCAGGGCGAGCCAGGTGGGCATGGTGGCGCGTTCCCGGCGCCACAGGCGCACCAATGCGGACCGCCTGGACCTGGCCGTATCGCTGCTCAAGGACCCCGTCTTCGACGCGTTCCTGACGGGATCGTCCCGGTTCGAGGACCTGCCGGGCGTGGTCCAGAGCCTGGCGGACGGCAGCCTGGAAGCCCTGTGCCACGTCGTCGAATACCCTGCCGGCAGTGCCGCGCCCAGCCCAGCCACCCACACCCCCAAAGACTTGAGGTAACAATGTTCAGCCTGACCATCCGCCGCCACTTCATGATTGCCCACAGCCTTCCCCGTGAGGCTTTCGGCCCCGCCCAGGGCCTGCACGGTGCAACCTTCGTCGCCGAGGTGGCTTTCCGCCGTCGCGCCCTGAATGCCGACGCGATCGTCCTGGACATCGGCGCCGCCGGGACCATCATCGAGGAGGTGCTCGCCGGCCTGAACTACCGCAACCTGGACGAGCACCCGGACTTCGAGGGCAAGCTCAGCACCACGGAAGCCCTCGCCGAGTACATCGCCCGGAAGGTGGCCGCAGAGATCAAGGACAACGACGACGGCCGTGAACTCGCAGGACTGGAGGTCACCCTGCGCGAGAATCCTGACGCCTGGGCCACCTTTTCCCTGGACCTCACCGCGTAGCCATGCGTCCCATCCGGCTGCTGGTTCCCGGCAATATCCGCCACAGCTCAGGCGGCAACGTCTACAACGCGCGCCTGGTTGCGGGCCTGCAGGAACGGGGCGCGGAGGTGGAGGTGGTTGCCGTGAAAGGCAACTGGCCGGACGCCGGCGCCAAGGAACGACGCCGGCTGGCCACCCTCCTCGGAGCATGGGAACCTGAGGCACACCACGGGGACGCAGTGGCCATCGTGGACGGCCTGGTGGCGGTAGGTGCCCCGGATGAACTCGAATACGCCGCGAAGGCGGGCGGGGAAACATGGGTCCTGGTGCATATGCCCGTTGAGGAAAGCTCCGGGGCTGCAGCCCTGGAACGCGAAGCGAGAGCCCTCCGTGCGGCGACCGGCGTGATCTGCACCAGCACGTCGTCTGCATCCCTCCTCCTGGAAAGGGGGCTTTCCCGGGTCACCGTTGTCCTTCCCGGCGTCAACCCCGCACCCCTGGCCCAGGGATCCAGGCCGCCGCACGTGGCGGTCATCGCCGCGCTGCTGCCCAACAAGGACCAGCTGCTGTCCGTGCATGCCCTGGCCCGGATCCAGGACCTTGAGTGGACTGCGTCGTTCGTGGGCTCCGAGCAGGCGGACCCGGACTACGCACGGGAGGTCCGGGCTGCCATTACTGCCCACGGGCTCCAGCGGCGGGTGCAGCTCACCGGCGAGCTCATGGGCGAAGCCCTGGAGGCCGAATGGGGGCGGACGGACCTGACCCTGCTGGTGTCGCGGCTGGAGGCTTTCGGCATGGCCGTCACCGAATCCCTGGCCCACGGCATTCCTGTTCTGGTCCGTGCCGGGACCGGGGCGGTGGAGGCGCTTGGCATGGGCGGGCTGGGAACGGCCGACGGCGAACCCCGCCTTCCGGGGGCATTGCTTACCCTTCCAGACGGCGGACAGGAGAGTCCCGGCCGCCTGGCCAATGCCCTGCGGGGTTGGCTGGTGGATGGAAAGACCCGGGAAAAATGGCGTTCAGCCGCGCTTGATGCGCGGACCAGGCTGCCGGGATGGAGCGAAACAGCGCAGGACGTGCTGGCCCTCCTGGAGGGACCCGGCGGACACGGGGAGCGGCAGGGCTAGAGGCTGCTCCGGTGGGCGGCGAAAAATTCGCGCAGCAGTGAAGCGCACTCTTCCCCGCGGACCCCGGGATACACCTCAACCCAGTGGTTCAGCCGGCGCTCGCGGAGGATATCGAATACCGATCCCGCAGCGCCGGCCTTCTCATCCCAGGCCCCGAACACAACCCGGGGAATCCTCGCCAGGACGATCGCGCCCGCACACATGGCGCAGGGTTCCAGGGTGACCACCAGCGTGCAGTCGGACAAGCGCCACCCGTCGCCCCGGCCGCCGCCGAGCCGTGCCCGTTCCCGCAGCCGTCCGGCCGCCTCCCTGATGGCCACCACCTCGGCGTGGGCTGTGGGGTCGCCCAGCTCCTCCCGCTGGTTGCGTCCCGAACCCAGAAGGTCGCCGTCGGGCCCTATCACTACGGCGCCGATGGGCACGTCCTCCGTGTCGAGCGCACGGCGGGCCTCCGCCAGGGCAAGGCCCATCCAGGCCTCGTGTTTCTTTTCGGGCAAGGGCATGGCTCAATGATAGTTTCGGGGTTAGTCAGGTTACTTGCCGATGCCGGGAGGCACCATGGACACTCTTCGGGACCGATTGGGTATTTGGTTCAAACCCTATGCGGCGTTGATCCTCACCATCCTTGTGGGCGGTGTGGTCATCGTGTCCCTGGCGCTGCTTGGGGCAGAGGTCTACGACGATGTGGTGGACTCCGCTGGCCTGGCCAACCTGGACAAGCCTGCCCTTGCCTTTGCCGAAGGCCTCCGCAGCCCCGGCCTTGACTCCTTTGTCACCGGTTTCACCAACATCGGCGGCGGCATCGGGATGCCCATCCTGGCCAGCATCCTCACAGCGTGGTTGACCTTCCTGAGCCGGAACTGGCGTCCGCTGGTCCTGATCGGCGGTGCAGCGGCAGCGTCCGTCACCGCCACCACGTTCGGCAAGAAGCTGGTGGGCCGTACCCGGCCCGACCATGCGGACGCCGTCCCCCCTTACGAGGATTCGCCATCCTTCCCCAGCGGACACACCCTGAACACCACCGTGGTGATCAGTCTGGTGATCTACCTCATCTGCCTTCAGTTCCACACCATGCGGGTTCGGGTTACCGCCATCACCGCCGGCTCGATCTTCATCATCGCCATGGGCCTGAGCCGGGTCTTCCTGGGCCACCACTGGCTCACGGACGTTATGGCCGGCTGGATCCTGGGCCTGGCCTGGGTGGCAATCGTTATCCTGGCCCACCGGCTGTTCCACCTGGTCCGAAGGCGCGAGCACGCAGGGGCAGCGCCGTCGTTCGACCGTCCCATCGTCCGGGACGTGGTGGCCGAGGAACTGCACGACGGCGAACACTCCGGACGCGGGAAGGGCAGCGCCGAGTGATAGTTTTGGGGGATGCGCACTCTCGTTGTTGACCACCCCCTGGTCGCCCACAAGCTCACTGTCCTGAGGGACAAGAACACGCCGTCGCCGGTCTTCCGCCAGCTGACGGAAGAGCTGGTGACCCTGCTGGCCTACGAAGCCACTCGGGAGGTCCGCACCGAGCCCGTCACCATCGAGACGCCCGTCAGCACCACCGTCGGCACCGCCTTCACCAAGCCCACCCCGCTGGTGGTTCCCATCCTGCGCGCCGGCCTGGGAATGCTGGAAGGCATGACCAAGCTGGTTCCCACCGCTGAAGTGGGTTTCCTGGGCATGGCCCGGGACGAGGAGACGCTGGACATCATCACCTACGCGGAGCGCCTGCCGGAGGACCTCACCGGCCGCCAGGTTTTCGTCCTGGACCCCATGCTGGCCACGGGCGGAACCCTGCGCGAAGCCATCAAGTTCCTGTTCAAGCGCGGCGCTTCCGACGTCACCTGCATCTGCCTGCTGGCCGCCCCCGAGGGCCTGGCGCGGCTGGAGGAGGAACTGTCAGGGGCCAACGTGCACATCGTCCTGGCCTCCATCGACGAGAAGCTCAACGAGAAGTCCTACATTGTCCCCGGGCTGGGCGACGCCGGCGACCGCCTCTACGGCATCGCCGGGTAGCACTTCGGCCCTGTTTGAACGGGCTCTTTCCCAACGGGTGTCCCGCCGCTAGCCTGTGCGGATGGACTGGAAACTCGAGCTTGTCTTTGTCCCCGTATCCGACGTTGACCGTGCCAAGGACTTCTACGTCAACAAAGTGGGCTTTAACGCCGACTACGACGAGCGGCCGTCGGACTCCATCCGCTTTGTGCAGTTGACGCCGCCGGGCTCGGCCTGCTCCATCTGCATCGGCGAAGGACTCGTCGACGCCCCGCCCGGCACGGGCTCCAACCTGCAGATGGTGGTCGACGACATCAATGCGGCGCATGACCAGCTCAAGAGCAACGGCGTGGATGTCAGCGATGTGGACGTCCAGGACTGGGGCCACTTCGTGTACTTCGCCGATCCGGACGGAAACAAGTGGGCTGTCCAGTACATCCCGTGGCGGAACGCCGGGCAGGGCGCTGGCGGGAACACCGGACAGGGCGCCGGACCGGGCGCTGGTTAACCAAAGCGGCGGGCCGCATCATGATGATGCGGCCCGCCGCTTTGGTGCAGTTCCCCCGGCATCGCTGCCGCCGGGGGGGGGAGGAGTGCCTAGTACCAGTTGTGGGCCAGGTGGAAGTTCAGGGCACCACAGGGCGACTGGTAGCTCTTCTTGATGTAGTCCAGGCCCCAATTGATCTGCGTGCGGTAGTTGGTGAGGTAGTCCGCGCCGGCGCTTGCCATCTTCTCAGCGGGCAGGGACTGGACGATGCCGTATGCCCCGCTGCTGGAATTGGTGGCCGTGGTGGTCCAGTCGGACTCCTTGGTCCACAGCGTCTGCAGGCACTGCATCTGGTCCGGTCCCCAGCCAAACGCCCCCAGCTGGCTGGCGGCGTACGCCTGGGCGCCTGCAGGATCGTTAACCGCGACGGCGCGAGCCGGCTCAGGTGCGGGGGCGGGCTCAGGCGCCGGGGCCGGGGCAGGCGCTGCGGGTGCTGCCGGTGCCGCTGCGGGGGCCGGTTCCGCTGCCTGCGGTGCCACGCTGATGGCAGCGGGCGCGGGGCTTGCTGCCGGGTTGGAGCGGATATCGCTCTTCTCGATGCTCATTTGAGCGTCGGACGCTGACGTGGAAGGGTTGGACGCGGTGGATGACACCGGAGTCATGCTGCTGGTGGCCTGTCCTGCCGCGCCTACCCCCACCAGCACCGCGCACGATGCTGCAAGGACGGCGGCGCGCTGGCCCAGGGTGGTCTTCTTGGCCTGCTGCGCGGCCCTGTGTTTAGCCTTGGCCTGCAGCAGGCGTGCTTCTGCCGTGTTTTTGGACATGATTGATCGCCTCTCACACCTGCGGAGTTAGCTGTCGGGTTCGGATGAGGGCATCCGGCCGTACGGAAAGATCACGTACTGGCTTAACCCCAAGGGCATTCAATGCCCGGGACGGTGGGTCCCCCGCCTCTGCCGTAGCTCAATCGGAATCCGGGGAAGCGGCAGAGCTTGGCGTCGACCCGGGATATGCGGCCCGAACGGGGGCCGCACCCAATCGACGCTACAGGAAGTGCACGCGAAAGTCACATTTAGGTAACGGAAGTCACGATCCTCAGCGCGTTGATTTGCCGGATTCCCCGTTCGTAACCTCGGTCCCATTGGGGTATGGCCGCCCCATTTCATGAGCGCAGCGCGCCGACCGTTACAGTTCCCGTTACCCAGCCAACAGGTAGACGGTGGTGCCGCCAATGCTCTGCGCCGTGAAGTTGTTCGCCACCCACTGGGCGATCTGGGCGGCAGCGTCCGAACCGGTACTGGCCCGGATGGTTCCGCCTGTGATGAAGTAGTGGATCTTTCCCTGGGACACCAGATCCTGGAACTCCGCCAAGGTAGGGGCGGGATCTGTGCCGTTGAACCCACCCACCGCCATGACCGGCAGTTCCGTTGCCAACTGGTAACCGGCAGCGTTGTTCGACCCCACCACTGCCGCTGCCCAGGTGTAGCCCGAGGCGCCATTCCTGAGTGCTGCCACGAGTTCCGCGGACGGCGTGGGGGCGCCCAAGAGGCCTCCCACGGCCCCGCCTCCGCGACCACCGGCAGCAGCGGTTCCGCCGGGAAGTGTTCCCCCGGGCGCGCCCTGCTGGCGGGCCGTGTTTCCCTGGGTTGTTGGCTGCCTGGTGCTGCCTGTCCCGCTCCGGCCAGGGCCCGTCCCGCGAGGGCCGAAGCCCGACGAGGGCCCGGCACTGACGATCGCCCCGCTGTGCGTTGTCGACGCCGTGGAAAGGGAGTACGCCAGCGGCCCGGTGAGCGACGCCGCAATGGCGAGCGCCGCCGTCGTCCGCTGCACGGCACGCCAGCGCAGGAACCTGCCGAACGCCACGCCCGCTGCGGCCGCCAAGCCTCCGGAAAGGACCAGCCAACGCAGCCACGCGCCGTAGGCGGACGTGGTGCCCAGCAGCTGGAAGGCCATCAGGGCGGCCGCGGCCACCGCTGCGGCCAGCAGGAGTGCGGCGGGTGGCTGCTGCCGGTGCTGCCACAGGAGGACCGTGCCCAGCCCCGCAAGCCCGGCGATCCCCGGCGCCAGCGCCACGGCGTAGTAAGGGTGGATGATGCCGGCCATGAAGCTGAAGACCAGGCCCGTCACCAGCACCCACGAGCCCCAGATGATGACGGCGGCGCGGACCGCATCCGTCCGCGGGGCCCGCCGGCCCAACCACAGCAGGCCCGCCGCAAGGATCAGGGCGGACGGCAGCAGCCACGCGATCTGGCCGCCGAACTCGCTGTTGAACATCCGGAGCAGCCCGGGATCTCCCCAGCCGTTGCCGCCGCCCACACTGCCGGTCTCGTCGCCCGTCAGCCGGCCCAGCCCGTTGTAACCCAGCGTGAGCTCCAGGATGGAGTCGTTTTGCGATCCGCCGATGTAGGGACGCAGGCCGGCCGGCGTCAGCTCCACCGCCAGGAGCCACCACCCGGCGGAGGCCACCATGGCCGCTCCCGCCGCGGCCAGCCGGAGCAGGCGCCGCGGGAGCCTGTGCGGGCCTGCCAGCGCGTAGGCGATGGCGAATCCCGGAACCACCAGCAGGACCTGCAGCTGCTTGGCCAGGAAGCCGAAGCCCAGGAACACTCCGGCCAGCAGGAGCCAGCGCAACCGGTCCTCCTGGACTGCACGGAGGACCGCGTAGGCGGCTGCCGTCATGAGCAGCACCAGCAGGGCGTCCGGGTTGTTGAAGCGGAACATCAGCGTGGCAACGGGGGTGAGGGCCAGGACGGCTGCGGCGATCAGTCCTGTGCGGTGCGCCAGCCGTGGATCGGCCGTGGCAGGCGCCGCGGCCCGCCGTACGGCCAGGTAGAGCAGCCAGGCGGTGCCGACGCCCATCAGCGCCTGGGGGACCAGGATGCTCCAGGAACTGAGGCCGAAGATCCGGACGGACAACCCCATGACCCACAACGACGCCGGCGGCTTGTCCACCGTGATGGCGTTGGCGGCGTCGGAGGAGCCGAAAAACCAGGCCGCCCAGTCCTGCGATCCGGCCTGGGCCGCGGCGGAATAGAACGCGTTGGCCCAGCCGGATGCTCCAAGGTTCCACAAGTACAGCACGGCGGTCCCGGCCAGCACCGCTGCCAGTTCCAGCCGCCGCCGGAGCGCCCGCGGGTCCGGCCGGAAGCGGGCCGGGACAGGATGATGCGCGGCGGCAGGAGCGCCGGCAGGGTGTCCGGTGTGGACCGACGCAGTGTGGACGGACGCTGGGTAATGGCTGGCCATTGAGTCCTACTTGGTGAGTTGGTACACGGTGGAGTTGCCTACGGTCTGGGCCTGGAAGTTGGCCTGGACCCAGGCGGCCACCTCTGAATTGCCGCGGCCACCCATGCCGCCGCCTCCCATGCCACCGCCTTGGATGAAGTAGCCGATCTCGCCCTTGGCCACCATGTCCTGGAACTGGGCGAGCGTGGGGTAGGGGTCCCCGCCGTTCCAACCGCCCAGGGCAATGACGTTGGTGTTCGTGGCGAGTTCCAGGCTGGCTGCCTGGCTGGCGCCGGAGACGATCGCGGACCACTTCGTGGTGGTGGCCTTCAGGAGTGCCGCCACCGCCGCATCTGCGGATCCTTCGCCCGGGCCGCCGGCGCCCCCGGCGCCCTCGGCACCCCCGGCACCTCCGGGGCCGGCTGCGCCGTCGATGCCGCCGAAGGGATCGAGTCCACCCGCGCCGTTGGCAGCGTCAGTGGCGGCCTCCCTGCCGTCAGCCCGTGCGCCGCCGAATCCAGCGGCACGGTTGCCGAAGCCACCCGCGGACGAACCCGCCGGGCCCGACGTCGGAATGGAACCGGAGTGGGCGGAAGCAGCGGTGGCGAGGGTCCACCCCGCTGTCCCAAGACCGCCGGCCAGGAGGGATACGACGACGACGGCGGCCGCACCGGCCCGGCGGAACCGTCCGGAGGCGCCCAGTTTCGAGGTGCCCGGTTTTGAGGTGCCCAGTGCGTCGAGGCGGAGGAGGATTGCGGCGGCGGCGAGGACGCCGAGCACGATGATGGCGACCCGCAGCCAGGGGAGCCACGACGTGTCGCGGCCCAGCAGGACTGCCGACCACACAGAGGTGCCGAGGACGGTCACGGCGAGGACGATCCGGGCCGGCCAGTAGCTGCGGCCACGCCAGAGCTCCACTGCGCCTATGCCCACCAGCGCTGCGATCGCCGGCGCCAGTGCCACCGAGTAGTAGGGATGGACAATGCCGCTCATGAAGCTGAAGACACCTCCGGTGACCACGAGCCAGCCGCCCCACAGGATCAGGGCCGCGCGGCCCGGGGAGGTGCGTACTTCCCGGCGCGTGAACCAGAGGCCTGCCACCAGCAGGACCAGGGCGGCGGGCAGAAGCCACGAGACCTCACCGCCAAAGCTGGTGCCGAACATCCGCAGCAGCCCGGCCGCCCCGCCGAATCCGGCGTTGCCGCCGCCGAAGCCGACTCCGGGACCGCCGGCAGCAGCACCCCCGGCCCCGCCGGGCATGCCCTCGCCGGAACCGGTGAGGCGGGCCAGTCCGTTGTAGCCGAACGTCAGTTCAAGGAAGCTGTTGGTGCTGGACCCTGCCATGTACGGCCGCTCGGAGGCCGGTGTCAGCTGGAACAGGGCGATGTAGCTGCCGGCAACCACGACGATTCCGCCCAGCGCGCCAAGCAGGTGCACCAGCCGGCGCCCCACCGGCGTGGGTGCGGCCCACAGATAGGCCAGTCCCAGCGCGGGAACAATCAGGAAGCCCTGCAGCATCTTGGTCAGGAATGCCAGGCCAACCACGGCGCCGGCGGCCACCAGCCACTTCCAACCCGCCCTCTCAATGGCGCGGGTGGTGAAGTAGGCAGCAAGCACCAGGCACAGGGTGAGCATGGCGTCCGGGTTGTTGAACTTGAACATGAGCGCAGCCACCGGCGTCAGCGCCAGGGCAGCGCCGGCCAGCAGGCCTGCGGCAGGTCCCGAGACGCGTTTGACGGCCAAGTAGAGGAACCCGACGGCGGCCACCCCCATGAGTGCTTCCGGCACCAGCATGCTCAGTGGTGAAAAACCGAAGATGCGCCCTGCGAGGGCGGGGATCCAGAGTGCTGCCGGCGGCTTGTCCACCGTGATGGCGTTCCCTGCGTCCAGCGAGCCGAAAAGGAACGCCGTCCAGTCCTTGGTGCCGGCCTGGATGGCGGCTGCATAGAAGGAGTTGCCGTAGCCGGTTGCTGCCAGGTTCCACAGATACAGGATCGCCGTGGCTGCCAGGAGCCCCGCGGCGGAAGGCCTCACCCAGCGGGGCTGCGCACCGAAGGCGTAGCGGGTCCAGCGGGGTGCGGTATCGGCCGCCCCGGGGGAGGAGGCAGCGTGGCCGGATGGCGACGGCTGCCGGCCCGCGGGTGAGCCGGCGTCCGCCGGCGAAATGGTGGAGGTCATGATGCTGCCGTTTCTGTCGAAGTGGGGGCGTCTTTGGTGGTCCGGTTGCCGTGGTTGCCGCGGAACACCCAGAGCCGGAACAGCAGGAACCGGACCGCCGTGGCTGCCAGGTTCGCCGCCACAACGGTGAGGACTTCCACCCACCGGTCAGGCGTCGTCGTCCGGTGTACAAAGGCGAGTGCTCCGGAGGTGAGCAGCAGGCCGATGCCGAACACGATCAGCCCTTCGAAGTGGTGCCGGACCGGGTTGCCGCCCTGGATGCCGAACGTGAAGCGCCTGTTGGCGCCAGTGTTGGCCACGGCGGTGATCAGCAGTGCAAGGAAGTTGGCCAACTGCGGGTCCATGAATCCCCGGCAGAACACGAAGATCAGGAGGTACGCCAGGGTTGAGGCGGCGCCAATCGCGGCGAACCGGACCAGCTGGCCGAAAAGGCTGCTGCCGCGTGTCTGCTCACCGGACCGCGAGGACGCCGGGATCGGACCCCGTGCCAGGGCTGCGCGCAGTTCCGGGACCGGGATGCGACCGTAGACCAAGTCGCGGGTGAGGCGGGCCATTCCCCTCACGTCGGCCAGTGCTGTGCGTACCACGTCCACGCTGGAATCGGGATCGTCGATCCAGTCAACGGGGACCTCATGGACACGCAGGCCGCAGCGTTCGGCGAGGACCAAAAGCTCGGTGTCGAAGAACCAGGAGTTGTCCACGGTGTAGGGCAGGATCTGCTGGGCGACGTCGGCGCGGATGGCTTTGAACCCGCACTGCGCGTCGCTGAACCGCGCGCCCATGAACGAGTGCAGCATCATGTTGTAGCTGCGTGAGATGAACTCCCGCTTGGGCCCGCGGACGACGCGGGAGTTGCGGGTCAGCCGGGTGCCGATGGCGAGGTCCGAATGCCCGGAAATCAGGGGCGCCAGCAGCGGCGGCAGGGCGGCGAGGTCGGTGGAAAGGTCCACGTCCATGTAGGCCAGCACCGGTGACGGGGAGGCCAGCCACACTTTGCGCAGGGCGTTGCCGCGGCCCTTCTCGTCCAGGTGGACCGCCACGAGCTCAGGGAACTCCCGGGCCAGCCGCTCGGCGATCTTCAGGGTTCCATCCGTGCTGGCGTTGTCCGCCACGGTGATCCGGAAGCTGTGCGGAAAGGTATCCAGCAGGTGCCCGTGGAGCCGGCGGAGGCATTCCTCAAGGTCCCGTTCCTCGTTGAAAACGGGGATGGTCACGTCAAGGACCGGAACGGTGGCGCGGGTGTTCACGGGTGCGCGCCGTACGGCATGTCCGCGGGGAGGAAGGCCCGCCGGGGCCACCGCGGCGTCCGGCAGGGTTCCTGAAGTGGAGTCGGTGAGCGTCATGGATCAAGAGTGGCGCCGCCGGATTTGAGGGCTTTAGGCGCAACCTGTGATGTGCCTGTGTAACTGGCGCTGTGCAACCGGCGCTGTGCAACTGGCGCGGGCTTGGCCTTCAGTGGCCACCGCCCTCTGCGTGTGTGGCGGTCAGGCGGCGGCGGGTCCGGGCACGGGAAGGCGGACCGCAAACTCGGTCCTGCCTGGCCGGGACACCAGTTCCACCGTGCCTCCGTGGGCCATGACGATGGATTCGACGATGGACAGGCCCAGGCCCGACGAGCCTTCTGAGCCTGAGCGGGCGGCGTCGGCCCGGGTGAAGCGCGAAAAGATGTTGCCCTGGAATTCGGCGGGGATGCCGGGCCCGTCGTCGGTAACCGTCACCACCACGCTCCCATCGGCCGAGCGCATCAACCCGGTGGTTACGGTGGTGCCGGCCGGTGTGTGCTTCCGGGCGTTGGACAGCAGGTTGGCCAGCACCTGGTGCAGCTGGGTGGCATCCCCGCGGACCGTGACGGGCTCGTCGGGCAGCGTCAGCTGCCACGTGTGGTCCGGGGCCATGATCTTTTCATCGCTGACGGTTTCCACCACCAGCTGGGTAAGGTCCACATCGGTGGTTTCGGTTGCCTTGCCCTCATCAAGCCTGGCCAGCAGGAGCAGGTCCTCCACCAGCGCGGTCATGCGCTCGGACTGGCTTTGGACGCGGCCCAGTGACTTCCGGCCGTCCTCGGTAAAGGTCTCGGTCATGCGCATCAGCTCGGTGTACCCGCGGATGGCGGTCAGGGGCGTCCTGAGCTCATGGGAAGCGTCCGCAACGAACTGGCGCACCTTCATCTCGCTGCGCTGCCGGGCCTCCAGGGCGCTGGAGACGTTGTCCAGCATCAGGTTCAGGGCATGGCCCACGCTGCCCACCTCGGTGGTGGGATGCGCTGCGGACGGCGGTACGCGCACGGCAAGCGCCACCTCGCCGGCGTCGAGGGGCAGTTTGGAGACCTTGGTGGCGACGTCGGACAGCTGTTCCAGCGGACGCATGGTCCGGCGGATCAAGGCAGTGCCCGCAAGCCCGATCACGACCAGGCCGCCCAGTGACACCAGCACCATCGTGAGCACCAGCGAGGCCTCGGTGCTTTGTTTCGTTGCCAGCGGCAGGCCGGTGATCACCACGTCGCCGTAAGGGGTGGCCGTGGCCATCAGCCGGTAATCGCCGTTGGACAGCTTGCGGTCCACGGGAAGGCCATTGCGGGGCAACGCCTGCAGGGTGGCCACATCGGCGGAAGTCAGCGCCGTGCGGGTGGCATCGGAAGACAGGAAGCCCGCCTCCCGGCTGACCTGGCCGCCCACCACCCGTGCGTTGAGCGTCCCCACACTCTGGCCCCGGGCATCGAGGGGGTCCGGTCGGCCGGACGGGTTGCCCTCCGGCGGCCGTCCGCGGGAGGCCAGCATCAGCTGCGAGTCCAGCTGGTTGGTCAGGACCACATCCATGGAGGCGTAGCTGACCACGCCGATGGCGCTGGAGATGGCCACCAGGAGCGCCATGGAGAGCAGGATCAGGCGGGTGCGGAGGTGCCAGGTGGACGGGTTGAACCAGGACCGGCCGGTGGGCCGGGGGACACCGGAAAGGGACACGCGTTTCCTTTGGCTAGTCTGCGGGCTTGATGACGTAGCCTGCTCCGCGCACGGTGTGGATCATCGGCGGATGGTTGGCTTCGATCTTCTTGCGCAGGTAGGAAATGTACAGTTCCACGATGTTCGCCTGGCCGCCGAAGTCGTAATCCCAGACGTGGTCCAGGATCTGGGCCTTGCTGACCACGCGCTTGGGGTTTTCCATCAGGTACCGGAGGAGCTCGAACTGTGTTGCCGTCAGCTGGATCCCTTCCCCGGCACGGGTGACTTCACGGGTGTCCACATTGAGCACCAGGTCGCCGACCACCAGTTCGGCAGTGTCCATGGCGGCCACGCCGGAACGCTGCACCAGCCGGTGCAGGCGCAGCAGGACTTCCTCCATGCTGAAGGGCTTGGTGACGTAGTCGTCCCCGCCGGCGGCCAGTCCCACAATGCGGTCCTGGACGTCGTCTTTGGCCGTCAGGAAGAGCGCAGGCACCTCCGGCGCAAAGGCGCGGATCCTGCCCAGCAGCTCCACGCCGTCGAACCCCGGCAGCATGACGTCCAGCACCAGGACATCCGGGTGGAAGTCCTTGGCGAGCTTGACGGCAGTGGGACCGTCGGCTGCCACGGCCACAGACCAGCCCGCCATGCGCAGGCCCATGCTCATGAGCTCGGACAGGCTCGGCTCGTCATCCACCACCAGGGCGCGGATCGGCGACCCGTCCGGGTGGGTGAGCTGGGGAAGGTTGTTGGTCATGGAGTGCGGGGATGCCATGGGACAACTCTCCGATCTGTCGGTTTGCCGACGCTTTGCCGTTGCTGTGCTCCAGCTGTGAGGTCCAGCCTAGCCACCTGAACCCAACGCAAGCTCTGCCCTGGGGATGCGGCCCCGAAGGTCACAGGCAGGCTTGGCCTGCCGCACAGCCGCCGCACAGCATGGCGGCAGACCCTGTTGGAACAACAGCATCACCACCATCAGTTTCAACTTCTTGGAGAAAGCCATGGATCAGCAAGACGACCGCGCCGTCCCCGGGGCATCGGGGCAACCCGGCGCCTCAGGACACACGCCCCAGCCGGCTCCAGTCTGGGGCGGGGCAGCCGACGGCACCGACCGGGACGGGGCAGCCACAGGATGGGGTGTCCCCGCAGGCAGTACCAGCGGCCGCGGGGAGCCGGCCCGGTCACCCCAGGGGCAGCCTGCGCAGGGTTGGGGTTCATCCGCTTCCGCTGCGCCTTCCGCAGGTTGGGGTACGACGGCGGCAGATGGCCAGGTGCCAAACGCCGGCGGTGGGTGGGGCGTGCCGCAGCCGAACGCCTCCGGCACGTCGTCCCGTTCCGGGAAAGGAAACTGGACCGCGAAGAAGGGCCTGTTGGTAGGCGGCGTGGCGGTGGTTGTGGGCGCCGCGGCCGGTGCCGGCGCCTACGCTGCCGGGAACGGTGCCACTGCGGCGTCCGCGAACAACGGCCAGGGCACAGGTGCCGCGGGCCAGTTGGGCCCGGGAGGGCAAAGCGGCATGACCGGACAGGGCGGCATGATGGGCCCCGGCGGCCAAAGCGGCGTGGACGGCGGAATGGGCATGGACGGCGGCCCCGGTGGCCTGGGGATGGGAGTGGCCGGCCTGAACGCTGCCGTCCACTCCGAATACGTGGTCCTCCAGGATTCGACCTACGTGACCATGGCGGGCCAGACAGGCACGGTCACGGAGGTTTCCGCGACCTCCCTGACCGTCAAGAGCGGGGACGGCTTCTCCCGTACCTATGCGGTCGGTTCCGGCGTGCAGGTCACGCAGGGAATGCGGCAGCGGGGCAGTGCATCCACCAGCAGCACGCTCAGCATGTCCAACGTGACCACGGGAGCGGGCGTCCGGGTGACGGCCGTGAAGGATTCGGACACCTACACCGCCCAGACCATCCAGCTGGCAACATCCGGCACGGCAACCACTCCGGGCTCCGGAGCAAGCAGTAACTGACACGCAAAGACGAACGGGGCGAACCATGTGGGGCCGGGCACCCGACGGTCCCGCGGCAAAAAAATTCTGGAGGAGAGGGAATGTCGGCTGGACAGGAGAGGAGCCTGTCCAGCCGATTCTATGTCAAACGGTTGAATTTCAGAGAGATTCGGTCAAATCTGATTCGAGCGAATAATGTTCTGCAAACGGGTAGATAGAAGGCCATCCACCGGATAAGCATCAAAAATAAATCCCTCTTCCGAAATAGTGATCTACCGCACAATCCTGCGTTTCGTCTCACAATGCGGACGATTTGGTCCATTGTTACTTGCAAGTTGGCATTGTTACGCTGCACACTTCCAATGTGAACAAGAACTCAACAGCACCTGCAGCCGCAGAATATTGGCCCAGCACATCCGCTGCTGCCGACATGCGCTGTTGTCGAATGCACGCCTGACCTTCCCACCCAACGAAGTTCTTAGGCATTCGCCCCCAAGCCCAGCGTCGGGCGCCCATCCCCGGTTCCTGTGACGGGGAAGCCAGCATTCGAGCCGCGAAAACGGCCATTTCACATTGAGGTAAGCATTTCATGTCAGTTGCATCCGGATACGTCCACATCTCAGTCCGTAACGCCGCCAAGGCAGGCCAGCCCTCCGGCCTTCGTCCCGGTTTCGGCCCGCGCCCGGCACTCGCTCCCTCCACTCCCGGAAGCAGCTTCCCCGGCCAGGGTTTCGCCCCGCAGGGATACAACCCCAACTCATACGGGCAGCTCCGCGCCGTACATCCCGCAGACTCCGCGCCGGTGACCGCTCCCACCCCCGTCGTTCCCGGCGCCAACCAGGTCCGCCCTGTCGCCAACGAGAACGTCGCCCGCGGATTCGTCCTCTACATGGGCATCGACGAGGAGACCGCAGCAGCAGCCGGAACCTCCATCGCCAAGCTCGCGCAGGAAATCCGCGCATACGCCCAGTCGCTGGTCTCCGGCGCCGAAAGCTACGCCGCCGTCGCAGTAGCCCCGGCCGGCACCCCCGGTTCCGCTCTCGACGTCGTCCGTTCCACCTTCGGCGACCCCACCGTGAACTCCCGCCAGCGCTCGGAAACCCCGCGCCCTGCCCAGCCGCAGGAACCGCGCCCCTCCGGCGTGCTCATCGACCTCGCCCGCCGCGAAGTCCACCTCGACGGCGAATCCCTGAACCTGACGTTCAAGGAGTTCGAACTCCTCAACTACCTCGTCGAAAACGGAACCCGCACCGTGGGCCGTGACGAACTGCTCGAAGGTCTCTGGCGCAACGCCGAAGAGGTTCCCAACGAGCGAACCATCGACGTCCACATCCGCCGCCTCCGCTCCAAACTGGGCCGCCTCGCCAACACCGTCCGCACCGTCCGCGGCCAGGGCTACCGGTTCTACGAGCACCCGGAAGTTGTTGTCTGGGCCGCTCCGGAGTACTCGATCTAGTTCCTCTTTACGGGAGGCGTCCGCCCTCTGGGGGTCCTTGTGTCACTGTGGGCATGCTTTTGCTGGGGCTAGGCTTGGGCCATGAGTTCGCACCATGTCCGACGCCTTGTGATCATGCGCCACGCCAAGGCCGACTGGCCCGGCGGGGTGGCCGACCATGAGCGGCCGCTCGAGGAGCGCGGGCACCGGGAGGCGCCGCTGGCCGGCCGCTGGCTGCTCAAGCACAACATCGTCCCGGACTTCATCCTGTGCTCCAGCGCGCTCCGCACGCGGCAGACCTGCACCTGGGTCTGCTCCGAACTCGGCGACAAAGCGCCGACGCCCAAGCTGGAAGACGGCCTGTATGCGGCCTCGGCCCTCCGCATGCTCACCGTGGTCAACCACGTGCCGGACACCGTGACCACCCTGATGGTGATCGCGCACCTGCCCGGCGTGCAGGACCTGGCCATGCACCTCGCCTCCCGCGACTCCGACCACGACGCCTACATGGACGCCGCCACCCGCTTTCCCACCAATGCGCTTACCGTCCTGGAGACGGAGAAAACGTGGGCGGAACTCGATGGGCAGGATGCCCGGATCACCCGCTTCAAGGTGCCCCGGGCCCACTAGCCCCAGCCTCACCAGCTACCGGGCTCACTGGCTCCCAGCCTCACCGGCTCCTGGCCCATCCGCCGCGATGCCGCGCAGCAGCGCCGCGACGTGCCTGATGCCCGGACTGGCCGTCATGGTCCTGCGATAGACCAACCCCACCTGCCGCGCCTGGACCGGATTGACCACTGGAATTGCGACGACGTCCGGAGGCAGCGCCGGGCGTCCCAGCCGGGGCACCAGTGCAACCGCCACGCCCTGCTCCACGAAAGCGATGTGCGTGGCAAAATCAGGATCGTAAACCCTGATGTCCGGAACCCGGCCCAGGTCGGCGAAGATCCGCAGGAGCGCTTCATTGCAGATCGCGCCGGCCGGCGTACTGATCCAGCGCTCGTCGACAAGCTGGGCAGGGTCAACTTCCGCCCTAAGTGCGAGTGGATGCCCGCGGTGGACCAGGACATCGGCCACGTCCTCGCACAGCCACTCCAGCGCCAGGTGCTCAGGGATCACCAGCGGGACGGAGTTCCAGTTGTGCACCAGGCCCAGGTCGGCTTCGCCGTTGGCTACCCTGGCTACGGCCTCGCGCGGGTCCTCCGCCAGGACGGAAATGTCGAGCGCCGCCCCCGACTGCCCAACCTGGGCCAGCAGAGGCCCCACCAGTCCGCGGCAGGCAGTGGAAAAGGAAACGATGCGGAGGCTGCCGCTGGGCTTTGCCGGGTCTGCCAGCAGCGTGGACTCCAACTCCTCCAGCTCTGCCAAGATGCGCCGCCCGTAAGCCGCCAGGGCCAGCCCCCGCTCGGTGAGCAGAACCCCGCGGCCGCGGCGTTCCAGGACAGCGAAGCCGCCCTCTTTCTCCAACTTCTTCACCTGCTGGGACACGGCGGACGGGCTGAATCCCATGGCTTCCGCCGCCGCAATAACCGTCCCGTGCTGCTCGATTGCCGCAAGGGCGCGCAGCGACCCGATGTCGATCATGAAGAAAACGTACACGATTCAGTGCTGAATTACGCGCTGGTGCTTCATTGATACCTCTGCCAGAGTGGGAGCGTGAGCCTGCGCGAATCCCTCCTTGCCGTCCTTGTAGCCCTGCTGTGGGGCCTGAATTTCGTGGCCATCGACATCGGGCTCCACGCCGGCGGCCGGAATTTTCCCCCGTTGCTGTTCGTCGCGCTGCGTTTCGTCCTGGTGGTTGTCCCCTGGATCTTCTTCGTCAGGAAGCCGGACGTGGGCTGGAAGGCCATTATCGGCGTCGGACTTTTCATGAGCGCCGGCCAGTTCGGCCTTCTGTACCTTGCCATGGCGCTTGGCATGCCGGCCGGTCTTGCCTCGCTGGTGCTTCAGGCACAGGTGCTCCTGACCGTCCTGCTCGCCGCCGGGTTCCTGCATGAGCGGCCCAGCGCACGCCAGCTGGCGGGTGTCGGGCTGGGGGTAGCAGGACTCGCCCTGGTGGCCGTGGGACGAAGCGCCGTGGCACCGCTCCTGCCGCTGGTCATCGTCCTGGCGGCGGCACTGTCCTGGGCAGCCGGAAACGTCATTGCCCGGAAGGCCAGGGCTGCCTCCGGCCTGGGGCTGGTTGTCTGGTCCGGAGCTGTGGTGCCACTGCCGCTGGGGGCGTTGTCGCTGGTGGTTGACGGGCCGGGCGCCGTGTGGGACTCGCTGTCCAATCTCCAGGGGCCAACCATGCTCAGCGCCCTCTACACCGCTGTTTTCGCCTCATTGGTGGGCTACGGAATCTGGAACCGGCTCCTGGCCAGCCACCCGTCGTCGGCTGTTGTTCCGTTCACCTTGCTGGTCCCCGTGGTGGGCATGAGTGCTGCATGGCTGGTGCTCGGGGAGGTGCCGTCGCCAACGGAGCTGGCGGGCGGGCTGCTCCTCCTGGGCGGGGTGGCGACGGCGGTGCTCACCGGTGCGGGCAGACGGCGTCAGCGCCGGGAAGCGGAGCCGCTCCCGGACCTGGGTGCCGGCCTGGCTGAGGGGGAGGCGGACGACGACGGGCGCCTGGCTGCGGTCGAAGAGCCGCCGGACGGTCTACGGGTGACGGAGGCCCGCTGAGGGGCGGAGGCCTGGTTGCCGGAGCGCGCGGAGGGGCGCGTTGCCTGGGGACTTCCGCGCCTGGCGGAGGAAGGCCTGCGGGCCGGCATTGCCTGGCCCCTTCCCGGCCATAAGGCACCCAGGAAGAGGATCCCGAAGGTTCCGGCAAGGGCGCAGGCGGCACCCACGAAGTAGTTGTCGGGGTCGTCCGTGGGGAGTGGGGTGCCCAGGAATGAGGACTGGCCGCTGAACGCCAGCTCCCACGTGCTGACGAACGCCAGGGAGAAGCCGAGTGCCAGGGCGGTCCCGGCGCCCGCGGCCAGCAGGGCAAACCGCCGCCGCCTGACCAGGATCTCGGCAAGCGCGCCGAGGTAGGCCAGCCCCAGGACGCCCAGGAAAGCCAGGAAGACCGGTTCGGCCAGTGTCATCGCCGTGAGTACCAGCAGCCCCGCAGCGACGACGCCGCAGATGACCGCGAACTTTCCGCTCTTCCCCGTATGGCGCATGTGCTCCATCATCCCCGAGGAGCCGGCTCCTTGAGGACGTAGCCGCGCATGATGGCCATGATTGCTGCAACACTTTGGTCACGGGTGCGCTCGGGGTTGTAGGTCTGCCGGTCCAGGCCCACTACGAAGCAGGCCCCAAAGATGGCCGTCTCCAGGCTGCCCCGGGACACCGATTCGTCCACGGGATAGGTCTTGGCCACCCTCTCCACGGCCTGGCCAATGACCTCCAGGAGCTCGCGGCGCAGGACCGAGAAGGTGCCCTGCCATTCGCTGGGGATCCGCCAGTTCTCGCTGACCCACAGGCGGGCGAAGGAAGGGTACTCGGCCATGAAATCCATGGCCTGGCCGATCATCGCTTCCATGGCCAGCAAGGGGTCCCGGCCGGTGCCTTCGCTGTCCGCGGCCTCGAGCAGCTGCGCCTTGAGGATGTCCACACCGTGCCGCAGAAGCTGCGCGATCAGCTCCGATTTGCTGCCGAAGTTGTAGTAGACGGTGCCCTTGGAGACCCCGGCCGCCGCTGCGATCTCATCCACCGTGACACTGGCCGCGCCGCGCTCGCCGATCAGCTCCATGGAGGCATCGAACAGTTTCTGGCGGGTGGCGTTGGTGCGGGCGGGCCGGAGCCCTTTGCCCGCGGCCGTGGGTTCGGTGCTCATACCGCGATCTCCGGTTTCAGTGTCTTGAGCGTCCAGTATTTGTTCTTGCGTACTGCGAGGGTGGACATGGCCGCCCCCAGCAGGGTGTAGCCCAGCAGGCCCGCCAGCGTGGGGGCAATCATGGACAGGTCACCGCCGTAAATCAGGTGCCGCATCCCGGTCACCACGTAACCCATGGGCAGGACCTGATGCACCACGTGCAGCGGCTGCGGGGTGGTCTGCCACGGGAACGTGCCGCCGGATGACACCAGCTGCAGGACCAGCAGGATGAGCACCACCAGCTTGCCCGGCGAACCCAGCAGCGCCACCACACCCTGGATGAGCGCGCTGAACGCCATGGCAGCGGCGAGCATGAACAGCCACATCAGGACCGGGTGCGCCGGGTCCAGGCCCAGGGCCACGTCCACCACCAGGGTCAGCAGCGACGCCTGCACCACCGAGACCAGCAGGAAGGGAAGCCAGCCGCCCAACGCGATCTTCCACGACGGCGCGTTGGAGGCCAGTGCCCGCTGGGTGATGGGGCGCATGGCCTGGACCAGCATGAAGATCCCGATCCACAGGGCGAGCGTGAGGAAGAACGGCGCCAGCCCCGCACCGTACGATCCGGCCTTGGCCTGCGAGACGTTGCTGACCGCCACAGGATCGGCCATGACCTGGGACAGGTTGCTCTTCTGGGCATCGTCCGGGTTGGGGACCTGGCCGGCGCCCTTCCCGATCTCGTCGGCGAGAGTACGGGACCCCGTCGCGGCCTGGGCCGCTCCGTCGGACACCTGCGCTGCCCCCGCATCCACCTTCCGTGCTCCGTCCGCAAGGCCGGCGGCACCGTCGACGGCGGACTGCTCACCGGCTGCCAGCGCGGCAGCGCCCGTGTGCAGCTGGTCAGCCCCTGCCGAGGCCTGCGCGATCGCGTCCCTGAGGGCCGGCATCCCGGCTGCCAGCTGGGCTGCGCCGACACTGACCGCCTCGGAACCGCGGGCCAGCTGCTGGACCTGGGCCGCATCCGTCTGGATCCTGCTTTTGGCCGCTGCCACGGGGCTGGATGCCGCGGCGGCGTCGAAATCCGCCAGCACCTTGTCCGCCTGCTCCTGCGTCAGGACGCCCGAGGCGACGAGCCTGCTGTTGGACTCCACCACCCGGGAGCGCAGTCCCTGGTCCGCTGCCTCCAGCTGCGCCGCCACATCCTGGACCTTGGCGTTCAACTGGGCGTTCCCGGCAGCCACCTGGGCGGCGCCGGACGCGAGGGTCTGGGTATCGGTTGGCAGGGTGGCCGTCTTGTCCTTCAGGACTGACAGTCCGCTGCTGAGCTGCCCCGCGCCGTCGGTCAGCTGGTTGGCGCCGTCCCGCAGCTTCAGCTGGCCGGCGTACAACTGGTCCGCCCCGCTGCTCAGGGCCGAGGTCCCCTCGTGGAGGGTGACCGTTCCGTCCCTGAGCGTGGCCACGCCGTCTGCCAGCCGGGTGGCACCGTCCGCGGCCTCGACCATCTTGGAGTGGATGGTGCCGAACCCGGTGAGCAGCTGGTTGGCGGTCTCCTCACCCACCTCCTTGGCGACACTGGAGTGCACGGCAGTGGTCAGCTTGTCCACGATCGTGCTCAGGAGGTAGTTGTTGGCGTCGTTCGTGGTCACGTTCAACATGGCCTGGCTGGCCGAGTCGAAGCTGCCGGGCGATACCAGGTTGGCCGAAAAGTCCTTGGGGATCTTCAGTGCGAAGGCGTACTGCCCGCTGCTCACACCCGCGTCGGCCTCCGTGGAGCTGGCCACCGGCACCCAGTGGAAGACATTGCCTTCCACCAGGCTGTCCGCCACTTTTGTTCCGGCCTCAAGCCGGCTGCCGTCCGCCGTGGTTGCGCCCGCATCCTCCACCACCAGGGCTGCGTCCAGGTTGTTGAGGTGGCCGTACGGATCCCAGTTCGCGTAGAGGTACACCGCGCCGTAGAGGAGGGGGACCATGGTCAGCGCCAGAATGGTCAGCTTGGGGAGCAGGCCGCCGGTCATGCGCTTGAGTTCGGAGCGGGCCAGCCGCAGGACAGTCACTTGGCAACCTCTGTTTCGAGTGGGGTTTCCTGGTTTTCCGGGTCCGGCCCGGCTTCCGCGGCAGGGGCCGGCTCCGGGGCGGCGTTGCCGATGGCGGCGACGGGCCCGTCCCATGAGCCGGGGACGGCGCTGACGGCCGCAACGACGGCAAGCGGCCGCCCGCCGTCGTACGCCAGCTGCTGCAGGCGCGGCAGCCAGGTGAGCTCATCTGCACTGTGGCGGTCCGGGGAATCCACCACCAGCAGGTCCGTGCGGGGGTTGGCCAGGGCCAGCGCCGTGAGGAGTTCGAGCCGCCGGCGGGGTTCAAGCTGTTCCGTCCAGAGGCCCGCGATGTCCTCGAACCGGTTGACCTTGAGCCACGGGCCGCTGAGCAATGCCCCGCGGTAGCGCCGGGGTATCAGGGCCAGGTCCTCGGTCACCAGGTCGCGGACGCTGAGGTGTTCTTCAGGTTCATTGACGCCGGGGGAGTCCACCAGGGCCGCTGCCAGGCGGAGCTGCTTGGTCCGGGAACTGTTGTCCCAGCCGACCTGGCCGCCCGAAGCCTTCATCCTCCCGCTGAGCAGGAGGGACAAAGCGGTGCGCTGGTCCTGGCGGTCACCGGTAACGAGCAGCAGTTCGCCGCGGCCCACGGCCAGCGAGGTTGGCGGAAGCAGCGGGTCCCGGCGTCCTTTGGCATGGAGCTGGAGTGCTGAGAGCAAGGCTTGCCTTTCGCAGGAATGGTCTGCATCAAGGCTAACCGAACTGACTGGTCAGTTCAAATAAGTGTCACAGGCCGTATTTCTCCAGCAGCCGCAGCCACACCTCGCTGATAGTGGGGTAGGAGGGGACGGCATGCCAGAGGCGGTCCAGCGGCACCTCGCCCACCACGGCGATCGTGGCCGCGTGCAGCAGTTCCGCCACGTCCGGGCCGGCGAACGTTGCGCCAAGGAGGACCCGTCGGTCTTCATCAACCACCAGTTGGGCCCAGCCTTCGTAGTTCTCCGAATGGAGCGACGATCCGGCCACCTGGATGGGCAGCTCCACCGAGGACGCGTTGTACCCGTCCTTCCTGGCCGCCTGCAGGGTGCGTCCCACGCTGGCCAGCTCGGGGTCCGTGAAGACGACGCTGGGCACGGCGTGCTGGTTGGCCGTCTGGGCGAAGCGGGTCCACTCGCCGGGCGTGCCCTTGAGCTCGCCCCTGGCCCGTGCGGCAATGGCGTCAGCGGTGGCCCGCGCCTCGTACTTGCCCTGGTGGGTGAAAAGGTTATGGCCGGCGGCGTCTCCCACCGCGTACAGCCAGGGTTCGTCACCGGGGGTTCCCTGGACCAGGCCGGAGGTGTCCGTGGTGAGCGAAAGGTGCCCGGAGCCGTCCGGCTCGAACCCGACGCTCTCCAGGCCCAGGCCTTCGAGGGCCGGATGCCGGCCCGTTGAGACCAGGACCTTCTCGGCCGTGACGTCGGTTCCGTCGCCCAGGCTGACGGTGAGGGTGCCGTCGCCGTTCTCGCTGATGCGCTTGGTGGCGGTGTTCAAGCGGAGTTCGACGCCGTCCGCGCGCAGTCCTGCCGCAACCAGTGCCGCGGCCTCCTCCGGAAAGTTGCCCAGCAGCCCGCTGCGCGCCACCAGGGTCACGCTGGAGCCCAGGCGGGCGAAGGCCTGGGCCAGTTCGGCGCCGGCCACGCCGCCGCCCAATACTGCCAGGCGCTCCGGAACCTCGGCCGCCGATGTGGCTTCACGGGTTCCCCAGACCTGTACATCCTGCAGACCGTCGATGGGCGGGGTGTTGGGGGTGGAGCCGGTGGCGAGTACTACGGCATGCCGCGCCCGCAGCAGGTGGCGGGTACCGTCCAGGCCTGCCACCTCCACCGCCTTGGGGGCGGTCAGCCATGCATGGCCGCGCACCAGGTCGATGCCGGTGTCCTCCACCCATGAGACCTGGCTGTCGTCCTGCCAGTTGGAGGTGAAATAGTTTCGGCGTTCCAGGACGGCCGCGGCATCGAGGGTACGGGTGACTGCTTCCTTGGCGCCCGGCGTCGTCTGTGCTCCGTGCAGCGCGGTGCCGGGCCGCAGGAGTGCCTTCGATGGCATGCAGGCCCAGTAGGAGCATTCGCCGCCCACCAGTTCCGCTTCCACGAGCACGGCGGTGAGCCCGCCCTCCACAACGCGGCCGGCCACGTTTTCCCCCACGGCGCCTGCGCCGATAACAACAACATCAAATTCGCGCTCAGCGGCGTCGGGCATCATGTGCAAAGCCTAGCCGGGGATCACGGGCCCGGCTGCACAAAAAAGGTCCGCACCGGCGAGCCGGTGCGGACCTTGTTGGTGCGCCCAAAGGGATTCGAACCCCTGACCTTCTGTTCCGTAGACAGACGCTCTATCCAGCTGAGCTATGGGCGCATTCCGTGTCCCGGGAGAAGAACCGCTCTCCCCGAACCTCGAATTACTTTACGCGAGCAGGGCCCGTAGTGCCAAATCGAACCGACTGTAATTTCCGCAACTAGACCGGTATAGGTGACCTTTGTCACTTAATCGGCGTTTTTGCGGGAATAATTCCTTGATTTTCCGCGGAATTCACTTTTGGTGACCGGAGATGTCAGTCAAGCTCCCCAAAAACTCCACTGGTCCGGACCATAGCATTTAGCTCACACCGATGAACCCGAGGAAGGGAACTGCAATGGGCGATCTGGCGCAGAAGCCGCTGCTTGAGAAAGCACCCACCACACATGCCGGCCTGCTGGCATGGGTCGAAGAGGTTGCTGAGCTTACGCAGCCGGACCGCATTTACTGGGTTGACGGGTCCGAAGAGGAAAACACCCGCCTTACCGACGAGCTTGTTGCTGCCGGCACCCTGACCAGGCTCAACCAGGACCTCTTCCCGAACTCCTTCGCTGCGTTCTCCGATCCCGCCGACGTCGCCCGCGTCGAGGAACAGACCTTCATCTGCTCGGAAAACCGGCGTGACGCCGGCTTCACCAATAACTGGATGGAACCGCGGGAGATGAAGGAGAAGCTGCGCGGGCTGTTCGCCGGTTCCATGCGCGGCCGCACCATGTACGTCATCCCGTTCGTCATGGGCCACCTCGACGCAGAGGACCCCAAGTTCGGCGTGGAAATCACCGACAGCGCCTACGTTGTCGCTTCCATGCGCATCATGGCGAACATCGGCACCGAGGTCCTGGACAGGATTACGGCCACCAACGCCTTCTTCGTTCCGGCCCTGCACTCCCTCGGCGCACCGCTGGCCCCCGGCCAGGACGACGTGCCGTGGCCCTGCAACCCGGACAAATGGATTGTCCACTTCCCCGAAGAGCGCTCCATCTGGTCCTTTGGCTCCGGCTACGGCGGCAACGCCCTCCTTGGGAAGAAGTGCTACGCCCTGCGCATCGCCTCGGTCATGGCGCGTGACGAGGGCTGGCTGGCCGAGCACATGCTCATCCTCAAGCTCACCTCGCCGGAGAAGAAGTCGTACTACATGTCCGCGGCCTTCCCCTCGGCCTGCGGCAAGACCAACCTTGCCCTGCTCGACCCCACCATTGAAGGCTGGGAAGTCGAAACCCTTGGCGACGACATCACCTGGATGCGGATCGGCAAGGAAGGCGAGCTGCGCGCCACCAACCCGGAGGCCGGCCTCTTCGGCGTAGCCCCCGGCACCGGCTGGGGCACCAACCCGAACGCCATGCGCGCCATTGCCAAGGGCCACAGCATCTTCACCAACGTGGCATTGACCGACGACGGCGGCGTCTGGTGGGAGGGCATGACCGACGAGGTTCCGGCGCACCTGACCGACTGGCAGGGCAACTCCTGGACCCCCGATTCGGGCCGTCCCGCCGCCCACCCGAACTCCCGGTTCTGCACCCCCATCTCGCAGGTGGACATGCTTGCCGAGGAATACTACAGCCCGGAAGGCGTGGAGCTCTCGGCCATCCTGTTCGGCGGCCGCCGCAAGACCACCGTTCCCCTGGTCACCGAGGCACGCAGCTGGACCAACGGCATCTTCATGGGGTCCACCCTTTCCTCCGAAACCACGGCCGCAGCCGCCGGACAGGTCGGCGTGCTCCGCCGCGACCCGATGGCCATGCTGCCCTTCATCGGTTACGACGCCGGCGACTACCTGAAGCACTGGATCAGCGTCTCCGGGAAGGCCAACCCCGAACGCCTGCCGCACATCTTCCTGGTGAACTGGTTCCGCCGCACCGCCGACGGTGGATTTGCCTGGCCCGGCTTCGGCGACAACGCCCGCGTCCTGAAGTGGGCCATCGAGCGGATCGAAGGGAAGGCGGACGCCGTCGAAACGCCCATCGGCTTCGTGCCCGCCGGCCATTCACTTGACCTCACCGGCCTTGACCTGACCCACGCCCACGTGGAGGACGCTGTCCGCGTGGACCGCGGGGAATGGGACGCCGAGCTGGCCTCCATCGAGGAGTGGTACGCCAAGTTCGGGGATTCACTCCCGGATGCCCTGCGTGCCGAGCTCGCTTCCCTCAAGGAACGCATGGCCAAGCACTAGTCACTGCTGAAGCCACTACGGCGGCCCCGCACCTTTTTCGAAAAGGTGCGGGGCCGCCGTCGTTGGATGGCTGTTTCAGCTGGCGAGCCAGATGTCCGGGCCGAAGACCTCGTAGTGGATCTTGGTGGCCGGGATGCCGGCGTTGATGGCCTCGTTCCGGATGTTCTTCATGAACGGCAGGGGGCCGCAGAGGTAGAGGGAGGCGTCCGCCGGAAGGTCCACTTCGCGCAGGGACATGAACCCTTCCCGGGCGCCCTCCACCGGCTTCTCCAGCCACAGCTGGAGTTCCGCGCCGTCCAGGCGCTCGACGTCGTCCGTCATCTGGCTGCGCAGGGCCCAGCTGTCCAGGGTGCTTTCGGCATGCAGCACCAGGACCTGCCGGTCGGAGCCTGATTCGGCGAGGGAGCGGAGGATGGAGGCGGTGGGCGTGCAGCCAATGCCGGCGGAGGCGAGGACCACGGGGCCGTCGCCCTCCTTGAGCGTGATCTCGCCGTAGGGGTTGGAGATCTCGACGACGTCGCCCACCTGGACGGTGTGGTGCAGGACGGGGGAGACCTCGCCGCCGTCGTCCAGCTTGGTGGTGAAGATGCGGCTGGTGCCTGCATCGCCGGAGAGGGAGTACTGGCGGACCTGGCGCAGCCCGTCCGGGAGGGCCACTTTGACGCTGATGTACTGGCCGGGCAGGGCGGGGGTGACGGGGGTGTCGTCGGCCGGCTCCAGGGTGAAGGTCATGGACCCGGTTCCTGCCGGTGCCTTGGCTGCCACCCGCCAGGGCGTCCACATTTTGTCGTTGGCCTGCGCGGCGTAGAGGCCCTTTTCGAGCTTGATCAGGGCGTCCGCCATCAGCCAGTACACCTCGGTCCAGGCTTCGGCGATTTCAGGAGTGATCACCTCGGCCAGGTCCTCGGCGATGGCGGCGAACAGGTGCTCGTAGACCACCTGGTACTGCGGCTCCGTGATGCCCAGGGAGGCGTGCCGGTGCGCGATGCGCGAAAGGACAGTTTCCGGCAGGGTGCCCGGGTTGTTCACCAGATGGGTGGCGAAGGCGGCGATGCTCCCGGCGAGGGCCTGCTGCTGGTTGCCGGAGCGCTGGTTGGAGCGGCTGAACAGGCCATCCATCAGTTCGGGGTGCGCCGCGAACAGGCGGGCGTAGAAGTTGGGGGTGATGGATCCGATCCGGGAACCGACCAGCGGCAGGGTGGCCTCAATGACGGGGCGGGACTTGTCCGAGAGCATCTGAACTCCTGAGGTAGTGGCCGGGGCCTTCGTCCGGCCGGAGGAAAACTCATATTTGAAATACGAGTATTTCTGCCTCAGTTCTACACCTTGTAGAAGTTTGAAATCAAACCGGGAGCCTGCGCTCGGATAGTCGGTTCAAAGCCCCGGGCGGAGGCCGATCATCTGGAAGACCGGAGCCATTTGCCGGGCCTGGGGGAGTTCCGCGATCACCACGGAGTCCAGCTCCGCATAGAAGGCTTCGCGGGCGCGGGCCAGTGCGCCGCGCAGTTTGCACTCGTTAATGAGCGGGCAGTTGCCGCCAGGCGCAACACAATCGGCAGGATCGGTGCGGGTATCAAGCTGCCGCAGGATCTGGCCCACGGAGGCGATCCGGCCCGCATGGCTGAGCCGGGAACCGCCGGACCGGCCCCGGACAACCTCAATCAGGCCCATGCTCCGCAGTTTGGCCATGGCCTTGCTGACATGGTTGTAGGGTGTGCCCACCGCGTCCGCGATGCTCTGGGTGGTGAGCAGCGTGCCGTCCGGAACGGCTGCGAGCACCATGAGTGCTCGCAGGCTGACGTCAGCGAAGGCATTGATCTTCATGGCTGCGGGTCCGGTCTAGTCCACCCAGATCGCAGGCTCGCTGGCGTCCGCGCCCAGTTCGCCGAACTCCCAGGACTGTGTGGTTGCGTTGGCGGAGTATGGCAGCACGGCCGCAAACAGGGATCCGTCGCGGTGTTCGGCGGCCACATGGATGGCGTCCGAATCCTCCTCCACCAGCAGGATGTCGCAGACCACCGCGGCGGCGCGGAAATCGTCCCGGTTCTGGCGGAGGAGGGCCTGAAGGTCGTGGATCATGGCATCCGCGTCGAAATCCCCGTCCGCGCCGTCGGCGGCATCAGCAGGCGAGACGGCCACCAGCCGCACCTCGCCGTCGTTCTGGACTGTCAGCGCGAAAGGCAGGAAACCGCCGTTGCGCTGGAGCTGCTCCTGGGCCGCGCTGACGCCCGTGCCCAGGAGGTTCTCCAGGTCAGTTGCCGTGGCCTCGGAGACGGAATCGCGCCAGCTTTCCTGCCCGCCGGTTCCGCCCGCTGCCTGCCCCGTGTGGTCAGCCATCCGCTGCTAGGCCCGCACCAGGGACAGGACGCGGTCGCGGATGCGTTCCATGGTGGCCCGGTCCGTTGCCTCGGCATTGAGCCGCAGGAACGGTTCGGTGTTGGAAGGGCGGAGGTTGAACCAGTAGCTGCCGTCGTTGGCCGTGAACGTGCTGCCATCCATGTTGTCCACGGTGAGGTCCTCGTCCGCGAAGGCCTGGCGCACCCGCTCCACCGCTGCGGGCTTGTCCTCCACCTCGGAGTTGATCTCGCCGGAGCTGACATACGGCTCGTATTCGCGGGCCAGCTCGGAGAGCGGGCCGTCCTGCTCGCCCAGGGCTGCCAGGACGTGCATGGCGGCCAGCATGCCGGTGTCAGCGTTCCAGAAGTCGCGGAAGTAGAAGTGGGCGGAGTGCTCGCCGCCGAATACTGCGCCTTCCTTTGCCATGACTGCCTTGATGAAGGAGTGGCCCACGCGCGTGCGGACGGCGCGGCCGCCGTCGTGCTCCACCAGTTCGGCGACGGCGCGGGAGGTCAGCAGGTTGTGGATGATGGCGGGCTTTTCCTCGCCCTGGGCCTTGGCGCGGGCGATCTCGCGGCGGGCCACCATGCCGGTGATGGCCGACGGCGAGACGGGCTCGCCCTTCTCGTCGATGACAAAGCAGCGGTCGGCGTCGCCGTCGAAGGCCAGGCCGATGTCCGCGCCGTGTTCGATGACAGCTGCCTGCAGGTCGCGGAGGTTTTCCGGCTCCAGGGGGTTGGCCGGGTGGTTGGGGAAGGAACCGTCCAGTTCGAAATACAGGGGAACGATGTCGAAAGGCAGCTTGGGCAGCAGCGCGTCACCCAGGACGGCCGGGGTGGTCAGGCCGGCCATGCCGTTGCCTGCATCCACCACCACCTTCAGGGGGCGGGACGCGGAGAGGTCAACGAGCTTGCGGAGGTACTCGGAGTAGTCCTTGAGCACGTCGCGGACACTGATGAGGCCGCGCGTGCCGCCTGCGGGGATTGACCCGGAGTTGAGGTACTGCTCCGCGAGGGCCTGGATCTCCTTGAGGCCGGTTTCGGAGGAGATGGGGACGGCGCCCGCCTTGGCCATCTTGATGCCGTTGTATTCGGCGGGGTTGTGGCTGGCGGTGAAGGTGGCCCCGGCGCGGTTGAGGAACCCGCAGGCAAAGTACAGCTCATCGGTGGAGATCAGGTCCAGGAGCTCCACATTGGCGCCGCGGGCTGCCGCTCCGTTGGCGAAGGCCTTGGTGAACTCGGGGGAGGAGGGGCGCATGTCCCCGCCCACCACGATGGTCTGGCCTTCGAGCTGCAGGACATCCACGAACGCAGCCCCCACGGCTTCGACGATTTCGGCGGTGATCGACTCGCCTACAATCCCACGGACGTCGTAGGCCTTGAAGGATGCCGAAAGGTCAAATGTCGTTGTCTGTTCGCTAGTCACGGGCTTTATCTTACGTGGGCAGCGCTTCCGGCCAATGTGGATTGGGGAGCACTTTCGTAACAGGTCCGCTTTGCGGCCGGCTTTCCACATAGCAGCCCGCGGCTGTGCAGGGTGTCGGAGGGTGCTGGGATACTGAACCAATGGCCGATAACCAGTACACGTCCACAGTTTCCGCTACCGCCGTTGCAGACATGGCAGCTCCCGGCGCATCGGGCACCGCCACCCATGCCGAAGCGCTTGAGGTCCTGCGGGGCCTGGTGGGGCACCCGGACGCGGTCTTCCATGACGGGCAGTTTGAGGCCATTGAGGCACTGGTCGACGGCGGGCGGCGGGCTTTGGTGGTGCAGCGCACCGGCTGGGGCAAGTCGGCTGTGTACTTCGTGGCCTCCCTGCTGCTGCGGCGCCGGGGCGCCGGGCCCACCCTGATCGTCTCGCCGCTGCTTGCCCTGATGCGGGACCAGGTGGCCGCCGCCGCCCGGGCCGGGGTGCGTGCCGTTGCCATCAACTCCGCCAACCAGCTGGAGTGGGACACCGTGCGTGGCCAATTGGCCGCCGATGAGGTGGACGTCCTCCTCGTCTCGCCGGAGCGGCTGACCAATCCCGCGTTCCGCGAAACCCAGCTGCCCGAACTGCTCCGCCGGACCGGCCTGCTGGTCATCGATGAAGCCCACTGTATTTCCGACTGGGGGCACGACTTCCGCCCCGACTACCGCCGGATCGCGGACCTCATCACGCGGCTGCCGGATTCCGTCCCCGTCCTGGCGACCACCGCCACGGCCAACTCACGCGTGGTGCACGATATCGAAGAGCAGCTCGGTGAGGGAGTCCTGACCATCCGCGGCTCCCTGGGCCGTGACTCGCTGCGGCTTGGTGTCCTGTCGCTCCGTGACTCCAAGGAACGGCTGGGCTGGCTGCTGACCCACCTGGCCGATCTTCCGGGCAGCGGGATTATTTACACCCTTACCGTTTCCGCGGCCGAGGACACCGCCCGCCTGTTGTCAGAAGCGGGGCACAACGTACTCGCCTACACCGGACGGACCGATCCCGCAGACCGTGAACGGGCCGAGCAGTTACTGAAGGACAACCAGGTCAAGGCGCTGGTGGCCACGTCCGCCCTGGGGATGGGCTTCGACAAGCCCGATCTTGGCTTCGTCGTCCACCTCGGTGCGCCGTCCTCGCCCGTCGCCTACTACCAGCAGGTGGGGCGTGCCGGACGTGGTGCCGCCAACGCGGACGTCCTGCTGCTCCCGGGCGCGGAGGACCGTGAGATCTGGCAGTACTTCGCCACCGCGTCCATGCCGTCCGAGGAGAAGGCCGGAGCCGTGCTGACGGCCTTGGCTGAAGCCGGAACCGCCCTGTCAACCGTGGCGCTGGAGGCCAGGGTGGACCTTCGCCGCACGCCGCTTGAGCTGTTGCTGAAGGTGTTGTCGGTGGACGGGGCGGTGGAACGGGTCGGCGGGGGATGGCGGTCCACCGGCCAGCCCTGGGTTTATGACGCGGAACGCTACGGCCGCATTGCCGAGGCACGGGTGGACGAGCAGGACTCCATGGTGATCTACCAGGACACCGCAGGATGCAGGATGGAATACATCACCTCGGTCCTGGATGACGAGACGGCCCGTCCCTGCGGGCGGTGCGACAACTGCGCCGGCCGGTGGTTCCCGGCAGACGTGGCAGCCGATGCCACGGCGGCGGCCGGCCAGACCCTGAGCAGGGCCGGCGGCGTCCTTGAACCGCGCCTTCAGTGGCCCAGCGGGATGGACCGGCTGGGAGTACCGGTGAAAGGAAAGCTCAAGCCGGCAGAGGGCCTTTCGGAGGGACGTGTCCTGGCCCGGCTGACCGACCTGGGGTGGGGCGGTGCCTTGCGGGAGCTGTTTGCCGCCGGCGCGGAGGACCGGCCGGTGGATCCCGGCATGCTCCAGGCCTGCGTGCAGGTCCTGCGCGAATGGGGAACCGGCGATGCCCGGAACCCGGGCTGGAGCGGCGCGGGCAGGCCGGCCGCCATCGTGGGTATGCCGTCCCGCAGCAAACCGCAGCTGGTGGGCTCGCTGGCCAGGGGGATTTCCGAGATCGGGCGCATTCCCTACCTTGGTGATCTGCAGCCGGCGCACGGCGGTCCCACCGGCGGACGCGGCGGAAACAGCGCTTACCGGCTGGCGGGCGTGTGGGACAGGCTGGTGGTGGGCCCGGAGCTCGAAGCCGCCCTGCAGTCCGTCCAGGGCCAGACGGTCATGCTGATTGATGACCTCGCCGACAGCCGGTGGACCCTTACCGTCGCGGGGCGCGCCCTTCGGCAGGCCGGGGCGGGAGCGGTGCTTCCCCTGGTTTTGGCCCAGGCCGGCTGACGGCTGCCCCCGCATGGCGGGGGAGCAGGATGCTGTCCGCGGTGCTGGCCAGCATCAGGACGGCCATTGCCACAAAAGCGCCGCGGAAGGGCCCGGCGGGGTCCTGCGGTCCGAGGGCCAGCCCGTCAAAGGTCCGGATAAGCAGGGCTGCCACCGCGATACCCGAGCCGGTGGCCAGCTGTACCAGGGTGGCCGACACCGTGTTGGCGGAGGTCAGCTGTGCCGGCGGGATGTCGGCGTACTGCACGGAGGCATAAGCCGAGAAACCGATGGAGCGGAAGGCCCCGCTGCACACCAGCAGCACAAACATCAACGCCTCAGGGGTCTGCGGTGTCAGCAGGGCACAGAGGGCGAAGGTGACGGCGGAGGCCAGCGAGGCGAACACCAGCATTGCCTTGAAACCGAACTTCCGGATCAGCGGGGTGGTGGCCGGTTTGATCCCGATATTCCCAATGAACACGGCCGCCACCAGCGCCCCGGCATGCAGGGGAGACCAGCCGAACCCGGTCTGGAACATCAGGGGCAGCAGGAACGGCACTGAACTGATGGTGACCCGGTAAATGAACCCGCCGGTGGCCATGGCCCGGAAGGTCCGGGTGCGGAAGACCTGCAGGTTGAACAGCGGATGGGGAGTCCTGCGCATCCAGAACACGGCCCCGGCCAGGGCGGCAACCCCGGCGGCGGCACTGATCCCGGCCCAGGGCAGTTCAGGATGGCTGCTGGCCAGTTCCAGACCGGCCACGAGTGCGCCCACCCCCACCGTGGTCAGGGCCATTCCGGGCCAGTCCAGCCGCCGGTGCGGATCTCCCGGAGCCGGGGGGACCAGGCGCAGGGCGGCGGCAAATGCGGCGGCACCAAGGGGAATGTTCACCAGGAAGATCCAATGCCAGGAAAGGTACGTAGTGAGCGCGCCGCCTACCAGCGGCGCGAGGACGGGTGCCAGGAGCCCGGGCCACACCAGGAAGGCGGTGGCACGCAGTAATTCGGATTTCGGCGTTCCGCGCAGGACCACCAGGGTTCCCACCGGCACCATCATGGCCCCGCCAACGCCCTGGGCGATGCGGCTCAGCGTCAGCGTGGCAAGGTCCTGGCTGAGGGCGCAGGCCAGGGAAGCGAGCGTGAAGATGGCGATGGCCGCGCAGAAGATCCGCCTGGCGCCGAACCGTTCCGCCAGCCAGCCGCTGATGGGAATGCCGACGGCTACCGTCAGCAGGTACGCGGTCATGGTGATGTTGACGTCGGCGGCGGGGATGGCGAAGTCCGACGAAATGCTGGGAATGGCCGTGGTCAGGACCGTGCCGTCCAGGAATTCCATGAAGAACGTTGCCGCCACCAGAAGCGCCAGGCGTGGATTCCATGCCGCCCGGCCCACATCCGGTTGGGTTGAGTTGCTGCGTGCCGCCATGCGCTAATCCTGCCACTGCGGCAAAGCCTGCGCGCCCAGCGTCCGGCTACCGGACAGCGTTTTCCGCGGACCGGGCCCACGCCCGGCGTATCAGAAGCTTGTTCGCGTTTCCGAACCTTCAAGGCGCTGATTCGCCAACGGGCTTAGGACTGGCCAGGGGCACCCTGAAACGCAAAAGGCCCCGGTCCAGGACCGGGGCCAAACGCGGAGACGGGGGGATTTGAACCCCCGGTCGAGTTTAACCCCGACCCTTCATTAGCAGTGAAGTCCATTCGGCCGCTCTGGCACGTCTCCAATTGCTATTCCTAGCCCACCAAGGATACGCAGATCCGGCCATGCAGTGCAAAACGGTCCCCGCCACGGCTGCGGGCATGCCGGCCCGGGGCCCCGGCGTCCTATGGCAATCGTTGCCCGGGGCGGACGATGCGGATTTCCGGGAGGCCGGAACCGGCCCTCCGGACAGCCAGCCAGGGGCCCACGCCGGTCAGCCTGCCAGCGCCTTCCACAGGAAGTGCTGGCTGCGGGCCTGCAGCGCGGCAGCCTGCCGGTTGTCCGAGGCGCCGGCATGGCCACCCTCCAGGGCTTCGTGGAACCAGACGTTGGGGATGCCCATGGCCAGCATCCGGGCTGCCATCTTCCGCGCCTGCACGGGGCCAACCCGGTCATCGGAGGTTGCCGTCCAGATGAAGGTCTCCGGGTACTCCACCGCGTCCTTGAGCAGGTGGTAGGGCGAGAAGGTCCTGATGTACTCCCACTGTTCGGGAACGTCCGGGTCACCGTACTCGGCGATCCACGAATGCCCGGCGGAGAGCTTGGTGTAGCGGCGCATGTCCAGCAGGGGCACCCCGCAGGAGACGGCCCTGAACAGTTCGGGGTACCGGGTGAGCATGTTGCCCACCAGGAGGCCGCCGTTGGAGCCGCCCACGCAGCCCAGGCGGCGGGGCGAGGTGACGCCGCGGGAGATGAGGTCCCGTGCCACGGCCGCGAAGTCCTCGTAGGCCCGGTGCCGGTTTTCCTTCAGTGCCGCCCGGTGCCAGGCGGGCCCGTACTCCCCGCCGCCCCGGATATTCGCCACCACGTACACTCCGCCGCGGGAGTGGGGCGCCTTCCCGCCGTCGCCGCCGGACAGCGTGGTCCGCCGCTCCAGCCATGCCCGGCCCACCGTGCCGCTGTAGGACGGCGTCCGCGAAACCTCAAACCCGCCGTAGCCGGACAGCTGGGTGGGGTTCTGCCCGTCCAAAGCCAGCCCCCGCGGAGCAATCTGGAAATACGGAACCCGGGTGCCGTCGTCGGACACGGCGAAGTGCTGCTCCACTTCATAGTCAGTGTCGGCAAAGAACGACGGCGAGGCCTTGATTGCCGCATGCCGGCCCACCACGCCGGACGTCCCGGCGCTGTGGTGCTCCAGGGTGCCGCGCATGAGCGTGGTGGGGGTGGTGAAACCCGTGGCGACGAGCCAGAAGTCGTCGCCGGCGCCGCCGTCGGCTGGTCCGTCGTCCTCGTCGTCCACGGCGTAGGCATTCACGTCATGCAGCGGTGGGCAGGCGTCAAGGAGGGTGGCCGCCCAGCCGCAGTCCGTGGTGCCGGCGGGCCTGGATGGATCCAGGACCCGGATTTCCGAGGAAACGTCCCTGAGCAGGTTCAGCAGCAGGAAGCTGCGGGTCCAGCTCCAGGACTGCAGCGATGTGTGGTCATCGGGGGTGAACAGCACGGTGAGCTGCCGGCTCCCGGCGAGGTAGTCCTCGAAGTTTGCGGCGAGCAGGGCGCCGGAGGGGTAGGTGGTTCCGTCGAGGACCCAGTCCTGTTGCGGGCGGAAGAGCAGCCATTCCCGGTGCGCGCTGACGTTGACGTCGGTGGGCACATCGATCGGCGTCCAGCCACCGTCCCGGAGCACAAAGTTGGTCCGGTTGAAGAAGTCGATGTAGTCAACAGCGAAGGTGCGCTCAAATCCGGGTGTGGAATCGTGCGCCGCGACGGCCATCATGTGGTCCTCCGGCACGTCGAAAAGGCGCGGGGCAGCGGCCAGGGAACCGCCGCGTTTGAGGGTCACCGCTGTGCGGGCGTAGGACGACGCGGTCTTGGGCAGGCCTTCCGCGGTGGAGGAAACCAGGAGTGTGTCGGCATCCAGCCACGACACGTTGCCCTTCGCCGTCGGCAGGTCGAACCCGCCCCGGGCGGGGTCAACGAAGCCGCGCGCCTCGACGTCGAACTCGCGGTAGCGGTTCGCGTCGCCGCCGTCGGGGGACAGGGCCAGCAGCGCCAGCCGGTAGGGGGCTCCGGCCGCGGGGCGCAGGAACGTGGCGCCGTGGAACACCCACTCTTCGCCTTCGGTCCGGGACAGCTCGTCCACGTCCAGCAGGACGTCCCAATCGGGGGAATCGGTGAGGTAGCTCTCCCAGGTGGTCCGCCGCCACAGGCCCTTGGGGTTCTGGCTGTCCTTCCAGAAGTTGTAGTACCACTCGCCCCGCTTGCCCACCATGGCGATCCGGTCCGTGGAGTCCAGGACCTCCAGGATGCTGGTCTCCAGTTCGGCGTACCCGGCGTCCTCCAGCAGGTCCTCGGTCCGGGAGTTCTGCTCCCTGACCCAGGCCAGCTGTTCCTCGCCGTAGATGTCCTCCAGCCACACATTCTCGTCGACGGGCACGGGCGCAGTTCCCTGGGATGCGGTGCCGGAGGTGTCCTGGCCGGGGCCGGGAGCGGAGGCTTGATCAGCTGCTGTGGTGGTCATGCGCCCCATCCAAACAACATCCCCCAAGGCTGGCAAGTCAAGCGTCCGGCACATCCTCCGCTTTCAGCCCGTACGCTGGATGCCGTGGAATTATCGCAGAGCAACCGGGCCGTCATTATCGGCGGCGGCCCCCGTGGCACCAGCGTGATCGAGCGGCTGCTCGCCCACGCCGCCGCGGCCGGAGGCCCTGCACAGCTGCACATCGACGTGGTTGACCCCTACCCGGCGGGCCCGGGGCACGTGTGGCAGCCCGGCCAGTCACGGCTGTTCCTCATGAATACGCAATCCTTCTACCCCACGCTGGTTCCCCAGGAACCGTCGCTGCCGGCGCCCGTGGCCGGCACCACGTTCGACCAGTGGCGTGCCCGGCAGCAGCGGGATCCGCTGCCGGCCCTCACCGGTGAGGAGCGGGCGGAACTGGCGGTGCTGGGGTCCAATGACTTCCCCAGCCGCGCCCTGTACGGCCGCTACCTGAAGTGCATGCTGGAGGAGCTGCTGGCCAAAGCTCCCAACGGCGTCACGGTCGAATTCCACGAAACGTCGGCTGTGTCCGTGCGTCCGGTGGGGGACGGAATGTTCGACGTCGGCCTGGCCGCCGGGGCTGCCCTCCGCGCCAACGCAGTGGTGCTCGCCCTGGGGCACATCCCGTCCCGGCTGAATCCGGAACAGCGCGGCCTGCACGCCGCGGCCGAGCAGCTGGGCCTGCAGTACTTTCCCCCTGCCGTGCCCGCAGACGTGGACTGGACACGGATTCCCGCGGGGAAACCCGTGCTGGTCCGCGGGATGGGCCTGAACTTCTTCGACACGATGGGGCAACTCACCGAAGGCCGCGGCGGAAAGTTCGTGTCCACGGGAAGCCGCCTGGAGTACGAACCGTCCGGCCAGGAACCCCTGATCATCGCGGCGTCCCGGCGCGGAACCCCCTACCGTGCAAAAGCAGCCCTCAACGGCTATTACGCCACCTCCATCACGCTCCGCTACCTCACCGAAGCCGCCCTGGAGCGGCTGGCCAAGGCCGGAATCCGGCCCTCGTTCGACCACGACCTGTGGCCCCTGCTGCACCGCGATGCCCTCTGGGCGTACTACTCAACCCTGGTGCGCTCGCAGCCGGGGGCTGTCCCCGATGCGGCGGCTTTCCTGGCAGCGCTGGAGGAAGCCCTGCAGCCGCACGCCCACACCGCCGCCAACTGGGAAGACGCCGTGGAAAGCGTCCTGGCCGTCCACGTTGGTCCGCGGCACCGGCTGGACCTACCGGGCCTCGCGGCCCCCTTGGCGGGGCGCTCCTTCGCGTCCCGGCGCGAGCACGATGCCGCCGTGGTGGAGTTCCTGCTGGACGATGCACGCCGGTCCGCGCTCGGCGAGGACGACCCCGTCAAGATGGCCATCGGCGCCCTGCACCACGGGCGGGCCCTCCTCAAAACGGCGGTGGCCGACGGCGGCATCACCGATGAATCATGGGTCGCCGGGCTGCGCGGCTGGTTTGAATCCTTCGTGGAAGGCCTTGCCAGCGGGCCGCCGGCGCTGCGCGCCGAACAGCTCGCCGCACTGGCCAGGGCAGGGGTGGTCAGCTTCGTTGGACCCGACCCCAAGTTCGGCGTGGACCGGCAGTCCGCGATGTTCACGGCTTCCTCGCCGTGGGTTGCCGGTCCGCCGGTCCTGGCACGGACCATGGTGGAGGCCCTTGCGCCGGGCAACAGGGTGTCGGCCAATGATTCGCCGGTCCTGGAGCAGATGCTGTCCGATGGGCTGGTGCGTCCACGGCTCATGATGACCGCAGAAGGTGCCCCCGTCGAGTCCACGGGCCTGGACGTGGAGCCCCACCCGTACCGCCCACTTGCCTCCAACGGGTCCGTGACGGAAAACCTGTACGTGCTGGGCCTCCAGTTGTCCTCCACCCAGTGGGGCACGGCCATCGCGGCCGAAGCCCTCCAGCCGGGCAGCCCCGCCTACCGCAGCGGCCAGCGCACCCTCAGGGATGCAGACGAGATCGCGGCAGCCATCCTGCGACGCTGACCCGAACTCCCTGTCACGCTTGACCGGTAAGACAGCAGCGCCCAAAACACAAAACCCCTGGCGGCCGGTGCCGGCTGCCAGGGGTTTCCAGTGCGGAAGGTAAGAGATTCGAACTCTTGGTACGGGGTTACCGCACACTGGTTTTCAAGACCAGCTCCTTCGGCCGCTCGGACAACCTTCCTCAGCTAGTAGTGTTTCATAGGCACTTGCCTGCAACAAAACAGGAGCGGGAAGGTGCCCGGTGCACACTTGTTGCAGCCAGGATTTGAGTCAGGAACGGGAGAGGTCCATGAAAGCCGTCTACATATCGGAACCGGGCGGCCCGGAAGTGCTGGAAGTCCGGGACGTGGATGCGCCGGTGCCTGGCCAGGGCGAAGTGCTCATTGACGTGGTGGCTGCGGGCCTGAACCGGGCCGATGTCCAGCAGCGCCGGGGTTTCTACCCGCCGCCTCCCGGTGCCTCCGAGATCCCCGGGCTGGAAGTTTCGGGCCGGATCGCAGGCTTTGGCCCCGGCGTCAGCAAGCCATTTTCGTTGGGGGACAAGGTGGTGGCCCTGCTGGCCGGCGGCGGCTATGCCCAGCAGGTGGCGGTTTCGGCCGAGCAGGTACTGCGGGTGCCGGACGGGGTGGACCTGGTCACAGCGGCCTCGCTGCCGGAAGTGGCCGCAACGGTCTATTCGAACCTGATCATGACGGCGCAGCTGCAGCCGGGGGAGACCGTCCTCATCCACGGCGCCACCGGCGGGATCGGCACCATGGCCATCCAGCTTGCCAAGGCCTTTGGCGCCAAGGTGGCCACGACTGCCGGCACTGACGAGAAGGTGGGCACCGCCAAGGCGTTCCTTGGTGCTGACATCGCCATCAACTACGCCGAGGAGGACTTCCCGGAGAGCCTGCGGCGGCAGAACGATGGCTACGGGGCGGACGTCATCCTGGACGTGGTGGGGGCCAAGTACCTCAAGCAGAACGTGGAGGCCCTGGCCGACTACGGACGCCTGGTGGTGATCGGCCTGCAAGGCGGCACCAAGGGGGAGCTGGACCTGGGCCTGTTGCTGAAGAAGCGGGCAGCCGTAGTGGCCACCGCCCTGCGGCCCCGGCCGGTAGCGGAAAAGGGTGCCATCATGACTGCGGTGCGGGACGCCGTGTGGCCGCTGGTGGCTGACGGCCGGATCCGTCCGCTGGTCGCCAAGACCTTCCCGCTGGACCAGGTTGCGGCAGCCCACCGCTATTTCGACAGCGGCGACCACGTGGGCAAGGTCCTCCTGGTCATGTAGGAACCCCCGGTTGCATACCCGGTATTGCGCCGGGGCGTCAGTCGGGGCTAGGCTGCCTATACGCGGTATGCACGGGTCTTGGGGGCTCGTGCATACCGGTTGGAACCAGCCCGGGGGAGCACAATGTCCATTCGCCACAGCCTCCTTGCCCTGTTGCAGGACCAGCCGCGCTACGGCTACCAGCTGCGGGTCGAGTTCGAGAACCGCACCGGGGCCACGTGGCCGCTGAACATCGGGCAGGTGTACACCACGCTTGACCGGCTGGAGCGCGATGCCTTGGTGGCCAAGGAGGGCGACGACGGCGAAGGGCACGTGGTGTACAGCATCACCCCTGCCGGCAAGGACGAGGTGCGGAACTGGTTTGCCGCCCCCGTGGAGCGGAACAGCCCACCACGCAACGAGCTCGCCATCAAGCTTGCGCTCGCCGTTACCCTGCCCGGGGTCGATGTCCAGGCCATCATCCAGGCCCAGCGCGTGGCGTCCATCCGCGCCCTGCAGGACTACACCAGGGCGCGCCGCGATACGGCGGCAAACCAGCGGGCCACGGATACTGCCTGGCTGTTGGTGCTCGATTCACTGATCTTCCAGACCGAAGCGGAAGTCCGCTGGCTGGACCTTTGCGAGGCCAGGATGGTCCAGCAGGCGCAGGCCACGGCGGCAAGTGGAGCCCGGAAAGCCTCCAACGCGGCCACGGAAGACACCCCGCTCAACGCGGACATCCGCCGGTGAGCGTGCAGGGGCCGCAGCAGGTCCTTGAACTCGCCAGGGTGGGAAGGACTTTCGGGCACGGCGCGACGGCGGTCGCCGCCCTCCGCGACGTTGACCTCACCATTTCAGCAGGGGAGTTCGTCGCGGTCATGGGCCCGTCGGGCTCCGGCAAGTCCTCCCTGCTGGCCATTGCCGGCGGACTGGACCGGCCGACGTCGGGCGCTGTCTACGTTGAGTCCACGCCGCTGGCCGGGCTGGGCCTGAACGAACTGGCCCGGCTGCGCCGCCGGGCCGTGGGGTACGTCTTCCAGGACTTCAACCTGGTTCCCACGCTGACCGCCGCGGAGAACGTGGCGCTGCCGCTGGAAATGGACGGAACTTCCACCAGGAAAGCGCACCGGCAGGCCGCCGATGCGCTGCGGCAAGTGGGGATTCCCGAACTGGCGGACCGGTTCATGGACCAGATGTCCGGCGGCCAGCAGCAGCGCGTCGCGATCGCCAGGGCCATCGTGGGCCAGCGGCGGCTGATCCTGGCCGATGAACCTACAGGTGCATTGGATTCGACAACGGGCCAAGGGGTCATGGAGGTCCTGCGGGCCCGTGCCGACGCCGGAGCGGCCGTCATGCTCGTCACCCACGAAGCCAGGCACGCCGCCTGGGCGGACCGCGTGGTTTTCCTTCGGGATGGGCGGATCATCGACCAGGCCGCCGCCATGCACGATCCCACCATGCTGCTCACCCAGGCCGGTCTCTGATGCCGGTGGACCTTGCTCCGGCGCCCACAAGCCGCCGGAGCAGCCTTCGGGTTGCCCTGCGGCTGGCGCGCCGGGACATCACCCGCCACAAGGGGCGGTCCCTCCTCATCATCCTGCTCATCATGCTGCCCGTGGCCGGGATGACGGGGGCCGCCACCCTCTACCAGAGCTCACAGCGGACGCCGGGTGAAATCGTCACCTACGAACTGGGAAGCACCCAGGCCAGGTTCAGCGTCCTGCCCGTTCCCAGCGCGGACTCCCTCCAGGACCCGCTCAATGACGGTGTGGTCGCCTCCAGCACCGGCCGGTTCGATCCTGAATTCCGGCGGACCGACCCGCTTGACGCCATTCCCGCGGGCTACGATGTGCTGCCGCAGCGCCTGCTCCAGCTGACCACCGGCGTGGGGGAAGCACTTGTTTCGCTGCAGGGCCGCGAAGTGGATGCCCTCAATCCGGCCTTCACCGGAAAGTTCAGCCTCCTGGCGGGCCGGGCCCCGCGCGACGGCACGGAGGTGCTGGCGTCGCCCGGGCTGATGACGCGTTTCCACCTCACTTTCGGACAGGAATTTACGACGTCGGCAGGCACCTTCGTGCCGGTGGGCACCATTCGCGATGCCGGCCTCCCGGACGGCACCAGCTTCCTGTACCTGCAGGCAGGACAGGTACCCTCTGACCTTGCCAGGGGACCGCAGACCCGCCAGTCCGTGTCCTACTACCTGGTGGGTCCGGAGCCGGTCACCTGGCCGCAGGTCATGGAAGCCAACAGTAAAGGCGTGGGCGTGCTGTCCCGCAGCGTGGTGCTGGACCCGCCGTCCCGGGAGGAACGGACCGTTGCCGGTTCCGTGCCCCGGGATGATTCCACGGAAGCGGTGGCCGTCTACGCCGGCTTCGGCCTGATCGGCGCCCTGGCGCTGCTGGAGGTGGGCCTGCTGGCCGGTGCTGCCTTCGCCGTGGGCGCCAGGCAGCAGGTGCGTGAGCTGGCACTGCTGGCATCCTCGGGTGCGGAAGGCCCCGCCATCCGCGCTGTTGTCACCGCGGGTGGACTCTGGCTGGGCGGCGTTGCCGTTGCCGCCGGAGCCGCGGTGGGGCTGGGAGCCGCTGCCGTCGTCGTCCACGTGGTCCGGTTGCACGGCTCGGCACGGCTGGCAGGGCTGCATCCGGATTTCCTGCTGACACCCGCCGCCATGGCCATGGGGCTGGCATCCTGCACCATCGCGGCGATGGTACCTGCCCGCCAGGTTTCCCGTCAGGCGGTGCTGGGTGCCCTCAAAGCCGGCCGGGCACCCTCCGCGAAGCCGCGGCGGGCACCCCTGGCCGGCGCCGGGGTGCTGGTACTCGCTGCCGGGCTGTTGGCGGCAGGCTGGCTGTTGGGACGGTCCACCAACGATCCGGACCGGCTGGCGGAGCAACTGCCGCTGGTGGTCACGGTGCTCATCCTCGGCGCCGTGCTGGCGGTTGTTGCCCTGGTGCTGCTGACCGGCTGGCTGGTCCTCCGCCTGACCTCCCGCATCCAGTGGATGCCGCTGTCACTCCGGATGGCGGCCCGTGATTCGGCCCGGAACCGCGGGCGCAGCGTTCCCGCGGTGGCCGCGGTACTCGCCGCCGCCACCCTGGCAAGCGCCGCCCTGGTGCTCTCCGCCAGCCAGCAGGCGGGGATGCGGGAATCACATTACTGGGGCGCCCTGGAAAACCAGGCGTACCTGCCGCTGGTGGTGGACCCGCCGGCGTCGGCCGATGGCAGCAGGAAGCCGGCCGTCCGGGTGGATGTCCCTAAGCTCTCCTCTGCGGTGGCAGATGCCCTGGGCACCGTCGAATCGACGCACGTGATCACGGCGCCGGAGAGCCTGCGCAACTGCCCCGAGGGCCCGGCTGATCCCGGATTGCCGGCGCGCACGGATACGTCAAACTGCCTGCTGTTTTCGCTTGCCAGGCCGCAGGCAAATGAATGCCCGAGGACTCCCAAGGGAAGGGTGTTGGACCCGGGCGACCGGCGGTGCCGCGGTTCCATGGTCAGCGAACAACCGTCCGGCCGGGCCATCCTGGTGGGCGGCGGCGAGGAGATCCGGGCGGCGCTGGGCCGCAGCGCCACCGCCGAGGCAACGGCGGTGCTGGACGCCGGCGGGATGGTGGTGACCAACCCGGTGTTCGTCAGTGCTGGAAGGGTACTGCTCGAGGGAAAGGACGTACGGACCCAAGAGCCGGCATCCTCGGGGCCGGGCACCGTCCCCTCAACCGTCAGGAGCGACTCCCTTGCCGCGGCAGTGCTTGAACCGGCTGTCCCGGTGCCCTACTACGGCGTTGTCTCGCCGGAAACCGCCGAACGCCTGGACCTCCGCGCGGCCCCGGCCGGACTGCTCGTGCAGCTCTCTGCCTACCCCTCCGAGGCTGAGGCAGATGCGGCCTCCGCTGCGGCCGCCGCCGTCTACGGGCAGCCGGGCATGACTTTCCAGGCGGAACCGGGCGTTTCGCAGGTAAGCCAGTGGATCACCTGGTCCATCGTGGCCGCGGCTGCGCTGATCACCTTCAGCGCGGCGGGCATTACGACAGGACTCTCCATGGCTGATGCCCGGAAGGACCATGCGGTCCTCGCCGGCGTCGGGGCCTCGCCAAGGCTGCGCAAGGCCCTTGCCGGGTCGCAGGGACTGTTCACCAGCGGCGTTGGAGCCGTTCTGGGGACGCTGGCAGGAACGGTGCCAGCGGTCCTGCTGGTCCTTTCCACGGACATGCGGACAGCCCTCGAGGTTCCCTGGCTGCACCTGTCCGCGCTGCTGGTGGCAGTGCCCTTGACGGCGGCAGCGCTCGCCTGGGCCTTCACCCGGTCCGGGCTGCCCCTGTCCAGGCGCAGCCTGGCGGAGGGGCATTAGGTCAAAGTATTGGGTCTTTTTGATCACCGGGATCAGGCCTACCGTAGGTGCACGAGCCGCCCGCCCGGGCGGTGGAACTTACGGAGGAACTTCATGACGACCCATGTTGCCGACTGCAGTGTCACCCGTTGTTCATTCAACGACCATGAAGGCTGCACCGCCCATGCCATCACCGTGGGGGGAAGCCAGGACCACGCATCCTGTGCCACGTTCATCGAGACCGGCATCCACGGCGGCCTGCCCAAGGTCCTCGCCGACGTGGGAGCCTGCCAGCGGGCCGAGTGCGTCCACAACGACCACCTGATGTGCAACGCCCCGGAGGTGCACGTCGGGCCGGGAGCCGACAACGCCGACTGCCTCACCTACGCCCACGCCTGACCGTCCCTGCCGCCATGCGAAGGGCGAAGGCTCCCGTCCGGAATCCGGACGGGAGCCTTCGCTTTTGCCGCAGCCCGCCGTCGTACGTCCGTCACCGCTCATTCAGCGCCGGACTGCCGCCGCTCGCCGCACAGGCCGGCGCCGCGCCGCCGTCGGACCCTTTTGGCAGGATCGGCGTTGGTAGGGTGCCCAGTAGCAAACGAGGGAAAACTCTCAAGGAGGAGACATGGCCGGAATGCCTGACCAGCGGAACAACGGATCCCGGGCGGAGGGCGGGTTGGCGACTGACCCGAATCTTCCCCCGCCCGCTGTGGACGAGGCACGGCTCGACGCCGAAGACCGGAGGTGGACGCCAGGCAAGATCGCGCTCTGGGCAGCAATCGCCCTCCTCGGCGGGGTGGCCTGGTTCATGCTGGCGATCGTCCGCGGGGAAACGGTCAACGCCATCTGGTTCGTCTTTGCCTCCGTCTGCACCTACCTCATCGGGTACCGCTTCTACTCGAAGGTGATCGAGCGCTACATCACCAAGCCTGACGACCGGCGCGCCACCCCTGCCGAATACAAGGCAGACGGCAAGGACTACGTCCGCACCGACCGCAACGTCCTGTTCGGCCACCACTTCGCCGCCATTGCCGGCGCCGGCCCGCTGGTGGGGCCGGTCATCGCGGCGCAGATGGGCTACCTGCCCGGCACCATCTGGATCATCCTCGGCGTCGTCCTTGCCGGGGCCGTCCAGGACTACCTGGTCATGTTCTTCTCCATGCGCCGCGGCGGCCGGTCGCTGGGCCAGATGGCCCGCGAGGAACTTGGCGTCATCGGCGGCACGGCCGCCCTCATCGCCACCCTGCTCATCATGGTGATCATCGTGGCCATCCTGGCGCTCGTCGTCGTTAATGCCCTGGGCGAAAGCCCGTGGGGCGTGTTCTCGGTGGGCATGACCATCCCCATCGCCCTGTTCATGGGTGTCTACCTCCGTTACCTGCGCCCCGGCAAGGTCATGGAGGTCTCGATCATCGGCTTCGTCCTCCTGATGGCGGCCATCATCGGCGGCGGCCTGGTGGCGCAGACCCAATGGGGCGCCACCGTGTTCCACCTGGACAAGGTCACCATCGCCTGGGGCCTGATCGTTTACGGCTTCATTGCTGCGATCCTGCCCGTATGGCTGCTCCTGGCTCCGCGCGACTACCTCTCCACTTTCATGAAGATCGGCGTGATCGTGATGCTCGCGCTGGCGATCATCGTGGTCCGGCCCGAAATCACCGTCCCGGCCTTCAGCGAATTCGCCGGCCGCGAGAACGGGCCCGTGTTCTCCGGCGCACTGTTCCCCTTCCTGTTCGTGACCATCGCCTGTGGTGCGCTGTCCGGTTTCCACGCCCTGATCTCGTCCGGCACCACCCCCAAACTGGTGGAGAAGGAACGGCAGACCCGGTACATCGGCTACGGCGGCATGCTGATGGAATCCTTCGTGGCCATCATGGCGCTGGTAGCAGCCATCTCGATCGACCGCGGCCTCTACTTCGCCATGAATGCCCCCACGGCGCTGACGGGCGGCACCGTGGAAACGGCAGCCACCTGGGTCAACGGCCTGGGCCTGAGCGGCGTCAACATCACCCCCGGCCTGCTCAGCGAAACCGCCGCCAACGTTGGGGAGCAGAGCATCGTCTCCCGCACCGGCGGCGCACCCACGCTGGCCGTGGGGCTGGCGCACATCATGCAGCAGTTCATCGGCGGGACGGCCATGATGGCGTTCTGGTACCACTTCGCCATCATGTTCGAGGCGCTCTTCATCCTCACCGCCGTGGATGCCGGCACCCGCGTTGCACGTTTCATGCTGCAGGACTCGATCGGCAACTTCGTCCCCAAGTTCAAGGAAGCCTCCTGGCGGCCCGGGGCCTGGCTCTGCACGGCCATCATGGTGGCTGCCTGGGGTGCCGTGCTGCTGATGGGCGTGACCGATCCGCTGGGCGGCATCAACACCCTGTTCCCGCTGTTCGGCATCGCCAACCAGCTCCTGGCCGCCATAGCGCTGGCTGTATGCCTGGCCATCGTCGCCAAGCGCGGCACCTTCAAGTATCTGTGGATCGTTGCCCTGCCGCTGGCCTTCGCCGCCGTGGTCACCATCACCGCCAGCTACCTGAAGATCTTCTCGCCCGTCCCTGCCGTGGGGTACTTCGCGAACAACGCCGCCTTCAGCAAGGCGCTGGCGGACGGCAAGACCGAGTTCGGTACCGCCAAGACCGTGGCCGCCATGGAAGCTGTGGTCCGCAACACGGCCATCCAGGGCTGGCTGTCCGTGATCTTCGTGGTGCTGAGCATCATCGTGATTGCCACGGCGGTGCTGGCCACGGTCAAGGCATTCCGTGACAGGGCGGCCGGCACTGCCACCACGGACAACGAGGACCCGGCGGTTCCCTCGCGCGTCTTCGCCCCCGCCGGACTGGTGCCGACGACGGCCGAACGTGAGTTGGCAGCCGAGTGGGACAGGGTGCCCGCAGACGCACGGCTTGAACGGGCCAGGCACTGATGGGCACCGGTGTGGCTTTGGTGGCCAATGGCTTCCGCGGGTTCGCCCGCTACCTGGGCGGCGTCATGGGCGCGGACGCCTACACCAAGTACCTCGAGCACCACAGGGCAGCCGGGCACCAGGAGGAACCCCTCAGCGAACGCGAGTTTTGGCGGGACCGTACGGACCGCCAGGACAACAACCCGCAGGGCAGGTGCTGCTGATTGGGCCTGCTGATTGAGCCGGCAGCGGACAAGCCCGCCACAGGCGTTCACGGGTGGACTCCGGGCGGACGGGCCGTGAGAGTATGAACGCATGAGCGATCCCAACGACACTCAGGCAGCTGAGGACCTCCCGGTAGAAGGCACTCCCGTTGACGACACCCAGGACCCCGTGCAGATTCCGTCCGCCGCGGACGGCAAGCCCAGGGGCAGCAGCCTGCAGGATCTGGTGGACGAGCCTGCCAAGGTGATGCGGATCGGCACCATGATCCGCCAGCTTCTCGAAGAGGTGAAGTCCGCGCCGCTTGACGACGCTGCGCGGGGCCGGCTGGCCGCCATCCACGCCCGCTCCATCAAGGAGCTGGAGGACGGGCTTGCGCCGGAGCTGGTTGCAGAACTGGACAGGATCAACCTGCCCTTCTCGGACGACGCCACGCCCTCCGACGCCGAGCTCCGGATCGCCCAGGCGCAGCTGGTGGGTTGGCTTGAGGGCTTGTTCCACGGGATCCAGACCGCCATCGCGGCGCAGAACGCCGCCCGCGAACACGCCGCCGCGCAGCTGCAGCTGCGTCAGCTGCCGCCAGGCACCATGATTGCGCCCGGCGTCGTCATCGGCGAAAACGGCGAGCCGCAGCGCGCCCCGGCCGGAGCACGGCCGGGGGCGCAGGCACGGCCCAACCAGCGTGACGAACCGGACCACGGTCCCGGGCAGTACCTGTAGGCTCCGCTTGGGCTTTTTCAGCGCCGCACGGCAGGGGCGCAAGGATGATGTTGAACTGGGCAAGGGGTTGTGGCGCCGCGCGCACGACCGCTTCCAGCGGGGACTTGACCGCTTCCACCAGGTGCTCGAAGGGGTGGAGGACGACCAGCTGTACGGGGAACTGGTGGATATCGCCAACGAACTGGCCGGCCTCCTGCAGCGTGTCCGGACGGTATGCATGGAAGCGCAGCGGCGTGCGCCCAGTGACGGCCTGGACATACCGGCCGGCCTTGCAGACGTCCACAGGTCCCTCTCCAAGGCGGGCAATTCGCTGGCCACCACGGCTGAGGCGGCGGCAATGCTGCGGCTCGCCGTGGGGCCGGTACCGGTTGGTGCGGTGTCGGTCCGGCGCCGGGCTGAGGCGGTGTTCCAGCAGGTGAACGACGCCGAGAGGCAGCTTCGCGGGGAGTAGCTGGACCGGTGCCGCGCAAATATTCCCGGTTTGGGACGTAAATATCGCGGTTACGCGTGTGGCTGACATCGAACCAAACGGGAGCCTGAAGCGGGGGACGTTTGGCAGGATGAAGAAATGACTTCTTCACCTACCTTGACTTTCAACGACGGAAACACGATCCCCCAGCTCGGCTATGGTGTGTGGCAGGTTGAGGACGGCGTGGCTGAAAAGGTTGTCCGCCAGGCCTTCGAAGCCGGCTTCCGGCACATCGACACGGCGAAGATCTACGGCAACGAGGCAGGCGTTGGCCGTGCAATCGCCGGCTCCGGCCTGTCACCGGAACAGATCTTCATCACCACCAAGCTGTGGAACGCGGACCAGGGGTACGAATCCACCCTCGCCGCCTTCGAGGAATCCATGGACCGGCTTGGCCTCGAAACGCTGGACCTCTACCTGATCCACTGGATGCAGCCCAAGCAGGACAAATACGTGGACACGTGGAAGGCGCTGATCGAACTCCAGAAGCGCGGCCGGGTCAAGTCCATCGGTGTCTCCAACTTCACCGCCGAGGGCCTGCAGCGCCTGATCGATGAAACCGGAGTGGTTCCGGCCATCCACCAGATCGAACTGCACCCCTACTTCAGCCAGCGTGAACTGCGGGAATTTGGAGCAGAAAAAGGCATCCTGACCCAGGCATGGTCCCCGTTGGGCCAGGGCGGGGAACTGCTGCAGGACCCTGTTGTTGCGTCGATCGCTGCCAAGCACCAGGCGACTCCCGCCCAGGTGGTCATTGCGTGGCACCTGGCCATCGGCAACGTGGTCATCCCCAAGTCCGTGACTGAGTCCCGCATCAAGGAGAACTTCGCGGCACTCGAGGTTTCCCTGGACGCCGGGGACGTTGAAGCCATCAACAACCTGGACCGCACCGCCGGCGGCGAGGGCCGCATCGGACCCGATCCCGCGGTCTCCGACTTCGCGTAACCCGCGACCGGCGGTGCCGGCCCAACCGGCCGGGGACCTCCGCCGAACCAACGTCAGCCCGTGCTGCCGGCAACCGCCAGGCAGCGCGGGCTGACGGCTTTAATGCGAGGCTGGCGCCCGTAACCGGCGTGGCTGTCCTGCCTGGTTTGCACCCTGGTTGGCGGAGCTGGGCCGCGGCTGGCCTGGGCCGTGGACCGCGGGGTTTTTGGCTGAACCGGTCAGGCGGCGATTCGGACGTGCTCCACGGTGACGGCGTCCACCACGGCCCAGCTGTCTTCGCCGTGGCAGTGCCGGGAGGCGAAGCGCTCGGCCTCTTCGAGGGTGTCAAAATACTCGGAGCGGGCCCGGCCGCAGTCGGCGTCGAAGTACGTTACGTGAAATTCCTGTACGGCTTGGTTTTCCATAAATCCAGTGTGCAACCGGGGTCTGACATTCACCGGAAGCAGCGCCGCGTGTTGTTGGGATTTGCCAACCCGGCTGAAGCCAGGCCGCGCACCTGGCGGGCTAAAGGGCCCGTGGATCAGGGACTGCGGCGCCGGTGGCCCGCACCTTCAGCACGAGTGCGGCCACGGACAGCATTGCAAGCCCGCTCCATGTGAGGGTTCCGCTCCATATCTCGGGCGGGAAGCTGAGCGCCCGGTCGTGAAGCGCCACAGTAGCGAAATAGGGGGCCCAGAAGACGACAGGTGAGAGGCCTGCCGCGGTCAGGAGCCGCGCGGGACTGTCCGGGACCGGCCGCGCCACCGCCCACACCACTCCTACCAGGAGTGAACCGGCCAGGGCAGCCGGCAACAGCCAGGCATCCCGCAGGGCCACCATGATCTGCAGGGCTGCGGAGGGGACCAGCACCATCGCCGCCGGCACCAGGGCCGGCAGCCGCCACCGCAGCGACAGCAACAGGATGGGAACGAAGAGCACGAACGTCGAGACCAGGAATGTCGCCAAGGAGACCATGATGCTCGACGACGTTGGACCCGTCACCGCCGGCTGGGTCCCGGCGGGGCCGGAGTACGTCTGGATGAGGCCATGGCGGGAGAAGACCGCAAACTCCTGCAGGATGAAAGCTGCAACCATGCCGGCGAGCATCGCGCTCACGAACGCCGGCACCAGCCGGGCCCACGGCCGGGCAGGTGAGTGCCACGCTGCCGAGAAAGGTGCACCAAGAATGAGGAAGCCGCCGGTAGCCAGACCCAGGTGGGACGGGCTGAACAGGGCGCTGATGTTCTGCTCAATGCCGAACACCGAATGCCAGGCGAAGTCGCCCAGCCCGGAAGCAAGGAAGAGGAGTACGCCGGCGGCGGCTGCCCCATAGCCGGCAGGGACTGCTTCCCGCCACCTCGTCCCCGGGGCGTGCCGGCGCCAGGTCAAGGCGCCGATCCAGAGGGCGCAGGCGGCGAAGCCTGAGTAGAGGATCGCGTGCCACGGTGTGAAGAACGTCTCCAGGCCGCGGAGGTTGTTGTGCGCCCAGCCGTCAACGTAGGTCCCCGTGAGGAGCCAGACGCCGGCCGCGAGGGTGACGGCGTCTTCTACGGCCGTGGTGGGACGGTGAACCGATACCGGCGGGATCGCAAAGGCGTGTGCTGCTGCGGCGTCCATAGCTCCACAGTAGGTCCCGCCGATGCCCGGGGCGAGAGGGCATGCCAAGTAGTTGGCGCCCCTCAGGTGCTGGCCAGGCGGAGTACGCGTTCCTGTGCCAGCATGGCCGTGCGGCTGGCTTTGTCGGCCGCCCGGACCGCCTGTTTCGCTTCTGCGGTGGTGGCGGCGAGCCGCTTCCGGGAACGGTCCAGGCTTTCCTCGGCGGCCTTGAGCCGGTTTCGAAGCTCAGCCGTTTCCTGCTGCAGTAACGCGATTTCCGCACGTGTCTGCTCCTCCCGGTCCTGCAGCTCGCCCGCGAGCCGGGAGGCCTCCTCTTCAGCGGCCTGGGCCTCGGCCAGCGCGGCCCTGGCCCTTTCCAGCGCCGGCGGCGAGGCCGGCCGGGGAGTCTGCCGCACTGCCTCAAGCCGGGGCTTGGCGGGCTTTGGCTGGGTGTGGTGCTCCGCCGTCGTGCGTGTCTTTGCCGCTGTTGCCTTTGGCCCCGCTGCCTGCGCCTCCGTTTTCGTCTTTGGAGCCGGGGGAGCACTTGCGCGGGGGGTGGCCGGCGCGGCCGGGAGCAGCCCGGGGAGGGCCACTGCCCCGTCCAGGTCGACGTCGTTGATGCCGTCGGCTGACAGGACTTTCAGCAGCCGGCCGCTGCCCACCGCAGCCGCCGCACGCTCGTCTGCCGTCAGTGCCCGCAGGGTCTCCTCAACGTCGGCGGCCATCGCGTCGCTGATGAAGCGGCCCTGCTCCTGGGCAACAGACCGGGCAGCGTCGACGGCGTCAGCCAGCATGGTGCGGCGCTCCCGGCCCAGTTCGCGCAGGGCGGGCGCATCCAGCGACACCTGCGCTGCCCGCATGCGCTCGCCAAGTCCGCGAAGCGCGGCCAGCACGTCCGGCCGGTGCCGTGCCAGCATGTTGAGCGCCCACGCGGCGACGGATGGTTTCGGCAGGGCGCGGACCGCTGCCCCCAGTTCCTTGTCCTGCCGCCCGGCATCCTTGGCAGCGGCGGTCCTGGCCGCTACGAAGTCGTCCAGCGTCCCGCCGTACAGCCTGTCCGCAATGTCCGCCAGGGCTTCGTCTTCCATGCCGCCATCTTAGGTGCCGTGCTCCCGCCGGCGTCCGGTCCCGGCGGGCGCCGGACGCCGGCCGCCCTGCCAGTGGCCTCGGCACTCTGTTACTCATCGGCCCGGAGGGGTAAGTTGCACGAATGGACGATTCATACCAGGTCATCGTGGTTGGCGGCGGATTCGCCGGAAAGACGGCGGCTGAGGAGTTGGGCCGCAAGGGCGTCCGGGTGCTGTTGCTCGATGCCAACAATTACCAGCAGTTCCAGCCGCTCCTGTACCAGGTGGCTGCATCCCAGATTGGCGTCTCGGCGGTCACCCGGCCGCTCAGGTCGGAGTTCCGCAAGGTCAACAATGTCCGCGTCCTCACCGCGGAGGTGACGTCTATCGATGCGGCCAACCGCACCGTCACCACCGCAGACGGCTCCAGCTACCGGGCCAGGTTCCTGGTCATCGCCACCGGGGCCGTACCGAACTTCTTCAACACCCCGGGCGCCGAAGAGCACGCCTACCCGCTGTACTCGGTGGCGGACGCAACGCGCCTGAGCGCGGCGATCACTGCTGTTTTGGACGAAGCTGACCGCGAGCCCGGGGCGGAAGCCGACGTGGTCGTGGTGGGCGGGGGTCCCACTGGTGTGGAAACTGCAGGCGCCTTGGCGGAGAACGTCAAATACATCGTGCCAAAATACTTCTCGCCGGGGCTGGCTGCCCGGTGCCACGTCCACCTGGTGGATATGGTTCCGAACGTCCTTGCCGCGTTCTCCGAAAAATCGCAGGCGTATGCGCGGGACCGCCTGACCAAGCTGGGCGTACAGCTGCACATGGGCCAGCCTGTTGGTGAGGTCCGCCCGGACGGCGTGACCCTCAAGGACGGCACCGTTATTCCCGGCCGGGTGGTGGTGTGGGCCGGTGGCCTCCAGGCCGGCCGGATCATTACCGGGTCCGGCCTGAAACAGGGCAAGGGCGGCAGGGTGGACGTGCAGGCCGATCTGACAGTCCCTGATTTTGACGGCGTTTACGTGCTGGGGGACTCCGCCAACATCACCGATGCCACTGGAAACAAACTGCCGCAGCTCGGGTCGGTTGCGCAGCAATCAGGCAAGTGGGCGGCCCGCAATATCTATGCAGACCTTACCGGCGGTGTGCGCCAGCCTTTCCGGTACTGGGACAAGGGGTATATGGCCATGGTGGGACGCGGCGCAGCCGTCGCGGAGCTGGGGCGCCGCCGCCTGCAACTGCAGGGCCCACTGGCGTTCGTGTCCTGGCTGGCGGTCCACCTGGCCCTGCTGCCCGGATTCCAGCAGAAAGTCAGGGCGCTGTTCTCCTGGGCCAACGGCTACGTCACCCACAGCCCGGCCCAGGTGGTGGTGGGCAGGCCGGATTAGTTCCCGGCAAAACCCGGAAGGTGGCGCCCGCCATCGCGCATCGACGGGGTCCTGCGTTCGCTAACGTATGGATCAGCACCTACCCGGCCGGGGGAGCTGCGGAGGCATGCTCAGGGCAGATGGGTGAAGGAGATTCCTGCTGCCAGCAGCTTGTCCACCGCCTGCTTCACGCCTTCCGCCGTTCCGCCGTTGGGGTGGTTTCCATGGCAGATGACCACATCTCCGGCCCGGGCCTTTCCCACTTCTTTGGCGACGACGGCGGCGGGATAGGTGGCGCCGCCGTCGCCATTGATGCTGAAGCCTGCCGGCTTCACGCCCAAGGTATTCAGGATGTCCACGGCGATGTCATCGATGTACGCGGTGCCCGGGCGGAAGTACCGGGGACGCTTGCCGGTGATGCCGGCCAGGACGCCGTCGTTGGGTATGACCTCGTCATAGACTTCCCCCGCGTTCCTGGTGCCCGGGATGCCGTAGGCCGTGTTGCCGGCGGTGGACAACGGCTTATGGGACGTCCCGTGGTTGGCGATCTCAAAGAGCGGATCCGCTGCCAGCTGACGGGCCGTGGCCGGGTTGGCTGTGATCCACCGCGAATTCAGGAACAGCGTTGCCGGGACGTGCCGTTGGCGCAGGGTATCAATCAGCACCTGATCGTAACCGCTGCCGCCGGGACCGCCGCAAAAGTCGAAGGTGAGGGCGATGCCCTGTGATCCGGGCGGCAGCCGCGTTAGGACGCCGGGTGCCTCCAGACCCCAGTAGTGGGCCTGGCGCTTCGCATAGGTTTCGATGATCTGTGCCCGGGCGGGCACGGTGCCTGCAGGCGTCCTGGATGCCGGCCCGTCGCCGTCGGAGCCGGTATGCGACAGCGGCGCGGAGCCGTCCGCCGGACCGTTGGCGGTGTCCGCGGACGTGTCCTGTGCCGCGGAAGGGTGCCCTGGTTGCGGCTGCAGGTCGGGCACGGCGGCCGACAACGTCAGCACGGCTGCCAGGAGGATGGTCCTGCGGGCGGGTCCTTTCCCGTCCTGGTTCATGTGCCGGGGTGCGTGCTGGTTCACCCCTGGGATCCCCCCAACGCCGCGAAGTGGGCGCTTGTCCTGCCCCGCCGGGCCGGGCCTCCGGGGGTGTACGGCAGGAGGTGGCCGAAGCTGCTTGCATGTGCCGCGGCGCGCGGAACAGCAGCCTGGAAGCGGGTGGTCATGTGGGGAGGATACCTTGGCTTTCTTGCCGTTCCCTGAACCTCGCACTGCACCCGGGGTGGCGGGCGTAATAAAGTGCGGATCCGGGCCTGGCGGTGGCAGCTCGGCGTCCCGGTTCGGGGCAGGCCGTTCCTAAGTTCCCTTCCCTGGGCGGCCCGGACAGGAGCGGTTGTCAGGGCGGCCCTGAAGGTAGCTGACCAGGTTCGGCGGCCGGCAGGGGACGCCGGAGCGCCCCCTTCACGTTCTACTGCCGACACCTGCTTGACGTCCGCGCCGCGCTCGTCAGCCGACGTGAATGCCTGGCCTTGCCGCCTGGTCGGGTTCAATCTCGCGGAGGATCTCCCGCACCAGCGGCGGGGTGTCACCCTGCCCGAGGAAAAGATAACGCATCAGGTGCGCCACCGGGCTTCCCTCGGACCACTCGAAATAGCACTGCGGTTTCGCGCCGGTGGAGTTCCGCATCGCCAGCAGGACCGCCGCGATGGCATTTGGCACGGCCGGGGATTTCACCCTAAGCACCCGGTAGCCCTCGACTTCAAGACCTTCGACCCGGAGCGTGTGCGTGAAGTCCGACGGGTCGGAGATCTCGACCTCGAGAAAGATAACGTCGGCTGGGCCCGGAACCGGGTTCAGCCCCCGCTGTTCGTACTCCTTCTCGGCGTACTCAGCCTTGTCACCGCTTTGCTTCTTGTTGGCGATGATGTGCAGCTCGCCGTCGAAGGCAATCGAGTCTGTGATGAACTGGCGGGCGGCCTCATCGAATTCAATGGTGTCCACGCGCAGTTCGGTGGAGCGGGTGACCCGCGAGATGAGCGAGACCGCGATGATCCCGGCGATGAAGAACGCCGAGATGACGATCCCGTCCGGTTTTTCGAGGACGTTGTCGCCCAGGGCGTACAGCAGGATCAGGGTCAGGATGCCGAAGCCTACGGCCCCGGCCCTGCTCCGGCGCCGGATGGCCGAGACCGTGACGGCGACCGCCCCGGAGACCATCATGGCCAGGATCCCGGTGGCGTACGCGCCGGCCTGGGCGTTCACGTCGGCGCGGAACGCGATGGTGATGCCGATGCTCAGGACGGTGTAGACCAACACCACGGGGCGGACCGCGCGGGCCCATTCCGGTGCCATTCCGTAGGCGGGCAGGTACCGCGGCACGATGTTGATCAGCCCTGCCATGGCGGACGCGCCGGCGAACCAGAGGATCAGGGCGCTGGAGATGTCGTAGACGGTACCGAACCCGGCTCCGAACAGGTCGTGGGCGAGGAACGCGAGGGCGCGTCCGTTGGCCTGTCCACCCTCCTCGAATTCCTTGGCGGGGATCATGACCGTGGTGATGAAGCTCGTGGACATGAGGTAGACGCTCATGATGAGGGCGGCCGTGGTGAGCAGCTTGCGGGTGTTTTTGACCCGGGAGGCCATCGCTTCCTCGGGTGTGCGTCCCGTGGCCTTGATCAGCGGCATCATGGAGACGCCGGTTTCGAAGCCGGACAGGCCCAGGACCAGCAGCGGGAAGGCGATGATGGCAGGGCTGACCAGCCCGATCGGGCCGCCGCCGCTGGAGAACAGCCGGTCGGTCCAGCCGCTGACCAGCGACGGATCCGCGGCCAGGTGGAGGAACCCAGCCACCACAACGGCGGCATTGAGGAGCAGGTAGATGGCCACCAGGGGGATCGCCACACCTACAGCTTCGTTGAAGCCGAGCAGGAACACCCCGCCGAGGATCAGAAGCAGGATCACGGTGATGATGAGGGCGCTGCCCTTGAGGGCCTCGGGGAAGAGCGGGTTCTCGAGCAGGTGGACGGTCGCGTCAGCGCCGGAGAGGGTGATCGTGATGATCCAGGAGGTTGCGACGAAGCCCAGGAGCAGCAGGACGAAGAACTTGCCGCGCCAGAACGGCAGCAGCTTCTCCAACATTGCCACCGATCCTTGCCCGTGGGGGCTTTCCTGCGCGACCCTGCGGTACATGGGAAGCATCCCCAGCAACGTCAGGGCCACAATCAGCAACGTGGCCAGTGGGGAGAGGGCGCCGGCAGCCAGGGCGGCGATGCCGGGCAGGTAGGACAAGGTGGAGAAGTAGTCGACTCCGGTCAGGCACATGACCTTCCACCAGGCGTTGGGTTTATGGTCTTCCTTGGCCTCCGGGCCGGCGGGGGCCACCTGGTTGGCGAGCAGCCAGCGGACCAGGGGAGCCTGGTCCAGGCTTGAGTCCTGCTTCAGGGAGACCTGTGCCGGAACCGGGTGGTCAGAAGGGGGTGTCATTGAGGACTTTCTATTGATGACCAGGGTGGTCGGCGACGAGTCGAAGCGCACGAACGGGCCAATTCTAGTCCGGGTCCGTACGTGGAACTGGGGTTACGGGGCGTCCATTTGGGCATGTCCCACAGCCGCGGCGGCTGGTCCGGGACGGGTTGCGCAGTGTCGGTGACTGGCCCGCCGACCATGAGTAGATGGTCAGGTGTGGAGTTCGCGCCAAAGTCGCTGCAGCAGTTTTCGGGGAACGCCCCCGGTTCGTGCGAAGTAGGCGTAGAACGGCGCGTTGTGGTGGTTTCAGCGGCAGCTCGCTCCCGTCAATAGCCCTGGCGGACTGACGTCCAGGGCCTGCTTGGCGCACGTTCCGGGCGGCCAGCACTGTCTTTGGATCGTGGCCGGGAGGGGTTCCCATCATGTGCCCTGCCCTCAGGCAGTACTACCCGCTTAACCAGCGAAAAACCCCGGAAACCCCTGAAAACAGGGGTTGTCCGGGGTTTATCCCGAGCTTCCTATCAGAATCGAACTGATGACCTTTTCATTACGAGTGAAACGCTCTACCGACTGAGCTAAGGAAGCACCGCACCAAATCCCCCGGACGAACCGGGCGCTTCATGCAAGAGTCAACTGTAATAGAGTCCCGCCGCCCCGGTCAAAATGGCCGGCGTGACGCTGCTGCGACCCTCAGCACACCGTATTGTCGGCCGGCAGCTTGCCGCTGACCAGATAGTTGTCCACGGAATCCTCCAGGCAGCTGTTGGCCCGGCCGTACGCGGTGTGTCCTTCACCCTTCCAGGTCAGCAGGGAGGCGTTCCCCAGCTGCTTGCGCAGTGACGCTGCCCATTCAACGGGGGTTGCGGGGTCGCCGGTGGTGCCGATGACCACGATGGGGGAGTCGCCGCTGTACTCCACCGCCGCCGGCGTGCGGACGTTTTTGTACGGCCAGTCTGCGCAGATGGTTCCGCCGTAGGCAAAGAAGTAGCCCAAGGTGGGTGAATCCTGTTCCAGCCGCTTTTCCTCCGCCCGCATGCCCGCGGCGTCCGAAACCATGGGGTAGTCCAGGCAGTTGACCGCATTGAAAGCGAGCGCCGAATTGGACGTATAGGAGCCGTCGGGGGCCCGGTCGGCACCGATATCGGCAAGCCGGAGCATGAGGCTGACATCCCCGGAGACGGCGGCCTCCAGCGCTTGGGTGAGGGCCGGCCAGCTTTGGTCGTTGTAGAGCGGGGTGATCAGGCCGCTGACGAACTGGGTTGCATTGACCAGCCGCCCGTCCTTGGCCGTGCGGGGTGTCTGCCGTATGGAGTCAATGAGGTCCCGGATCTGCTGAACGCCGGAGTCGACATCACCGCCCAGGGGGCACTTGGTCTGCTTCTGGCAGCTGGCCACGTAGCTGTGGAGCGCCTTTTCGAAGGCCCGGGCCTGGCCGCTGGTCAGGTCCTCATTGCTGATTGACGGATCGAGGGCGCCATCGAGGACCATCCGGCCTACGTTGTCCGGGAAAAGCGAGGCGTAGGTGGAGCCCAGGAACGTGCCGTAGGAGTACCCCAGGTAGTTCAGCTTGGAGTCGTTCACAACCGCGCGGAGCACGTCCAGGTCCTTCGCGGCGCTGACGGTGTCGATGTGGCCCAGGACGGGGCCTGTTTGTGACGCGCACTGGGTAGCGATTGCCTTGCTGTCAGCCAGTGCCGCCGCCAGCCCGGCATCGGTTTCGTACGCGTAGATCTTGGCCCGGGCGGCGTCGCGTTCGGCGTCCGTGGCACAGGTGACCGGAGCGGAGCGCTTCACGCCACGCGGATCGAAGCCCACGAGGTCGTAGGCGTTGCGGACAGCCGCTGAAAAGTGGGTTCCGGCAGCGTCTTTGACAAAGTCGTAACCGGAGGCGCCCGGGCCGCCGGGATTGACCAGGAGGCTGCCGGTCTTCTTACCGGTGCTGGGTGCCCGGAGCGCTGCGATCTGGATGGTGTCGCCGCCGGGATTGGCGTAATCCATGGGCACGTTCACCTTGGCGCACTGGAATTCCCCTTCGCAGGGCTCCCACACGATTTGCTGCGAGTAGAACTTTTCCAGCCCTGCGGGAGCAGACGCCACGATGGAGGGGTCAGCCTTTGCCGTGGCAGCTTCCGGCGGGTTCTTGTCGCCACCAAGGAGACTGCAGGAGGCCAGGACAACGGCCACGGCCATTGCTGCGGCGGCGCGGACAGCGACCGTCAGGGACCTGCGGCTTGCGGGCAGGGGGCGGGCAGTCATCGGGTCTCCTTGGAGGGCTGTATCAGGCTGGCAGCCATGGACTCAATGGTCAGCAGCGGGGCAACGTTGGTGGTGGTGATGCGTTCACGGGCTTTGTTAATGGCGTCCATGCGGGCCAGCGTGGCTTCCGGCGTAGAGCGGGCTGCGAACTCTTCCAGCTCACTCCTCAGCTCAACGTTGACCAACTCCACGGCGTTCCCAAGCTGGATGATCAGGACGTCGCGGTAGAAGGACAATAAATCCGTCAGGGTCCGGTCCAGGGAGTCCGTGATGGATCTCTTGGCCCGCCGCTTCTGGTCGTCTTCGAGCTGTTTGAGCTGGCTGCGCATGGCCGGGGGGAGGGCGCCGGTTTCCGGTGCTCCCAGCGTCGCCAGCAGTGCGGCCTTCTCTGCTGCATCGCGTTCCTCGTTGGAGCTGTTGGCCTCCGCAGTGGCGATCTTGACCAGCTTGTCCGCCATCATGACCGCCGCTGTTACGCCGCGCAGCCCCAGCGGGAAGCGGACAGTCTCCAGGCGGCGTTCCCTTGCCGCCGGATCCCTGGCCAGCCTCCGGGCGATGCCCACATGGCTTTGGGCAGCGCGGGCGGCCTGCTCCGCAAGGGCAGGGTCCACGCCGTCGCGCCGGACCAGCAGCGCTGCCACGTCCGACGCGGGCGGCAGCCGCAGGGCAACGCTTCGGCAGCGGGACCGGATGGTCACCAGGACATCGGCCGGGGACGGCGCGCAGAGCATCCACACGGTCCGCGGCGTGGGTTCCTCGATGGCCTTGAGCAGCACGTTGGTGGTCCGCTCGGCCATGCGGTCGGCGTCCTCCACCACGATGATCCGCCACCGCCCGGACGACGGCCGGTTGCCGGCGGTTGCCACCAGTTCGCGGGCCTCGTCAATAGTGATGGTGACCTTCTCTGTGCGCACGAAGGTCACGTCCGAATGCGTTTCACCCAGGATCGTGTGGCAGGCCTGGCACTGTCCGCAGCCACGCTGGCCCACGTCCTCCTGGTCGCAGTTCAGTGCGGCCGCGAACGCCTTGGCGGCATTGGAGCGGCCGGACCCCGGCGGACCGGTGAACAGCCAGGCGTGCGTCAGGCTTTCGCCGCCGGCGGCTTGGCGCAGTTGTTCGACGACGGCGGGCTGGCCCTGGAGGTCATCCCAGACGGTCATGAGTCACCGCCGTCCGTGGCTGCTGCGGCGGCAGGAACGGCAAGGAGGGTTTCCACCCGGGCGAGGATCTGAGCGGCAAGGTCTTCCACCGGGAGGTGGGCCGGGAGGACCAGGTACGACTCCGGGCGGTCCGCAGCAAGGCTAAGGAAGGCCTCCCGGATCCGGGTATGGAACTCGTCAGCCTCGGATTCCAGGCGGTCTTCCGCTGCCTGGCCGGCAGTTCGGCGGCGGCGGCCAAGTTGGGGGTCAACGTCCAAAAGGACTGTGAGGTGGGGCTGGAGGCCCGATGTGGCCCACTCATTGAGGGAACGCACCGCGTCCAGGCCCAGGTTGCGGCCGGCACCCTGGTAGGCCACCGAGGAGTCGATGTACCGGTCCGTCAGGACGATTTCACCGCGGCCAAGAGCCGGGCGGATTACCTGGGTGGCGTGCGCGGCCCGGGAAGCCGCAAATATGAGGGCCTCGGTGTGCGCGTCGATGTCGCCATTGCCGTGGTCCAGCACAAGCGACCGCAGCTTCTCGCCAACCGGGGTGCCGCCGGGCTCCCGGGTGCGCAGCACGGTGTAGCCCAGGGACTCCAATGCTGCCGCAAGCCGGCCGGCCTGGGTGGACTTGCCTGCACCATCGCCACCCTCGAACGCGATGAATACGCCGGCCCTCTGTTTGTTCACTTCTCAAGCCTACCGAGGGGTACCGACTTTTCCCGATCCGTAGCTACCTCGAAGGCGGCAGTCCGGTGAACGGCAGCCGTCCACAAAACGACACCGCTTTCCGGCGGATCCGGCAGGAACAGTACGCTTTTCACCATGAGTCTTTCCGAGCACCAGGCCGCTTCCCTTTCACCCGAGACCGTGGTGGTGGCGGCCGGGCGTCCGCCGCGGGAAAGGGACCAGCCGGTCAATCCTCCCATCACGCTTTCCTCCACCTACTTCGGTACCGGTCCGCTGGGCGACGGCGACCGGGGTTATGGCCGCTATTCCAACCCCACCTGGGATCCCTTTGAGGAGGCCCTCGGCCAGCTTGAAGGAGCTGCCCTTCCCGGACTGCTCTACGCGTCGGGGCTGGCGGCGGTCAGTTCCGCGCTGTCCCTGATCCCTGCCGGCGGCGTGCTGGTCATGCCCAACCACAGCTACTCCGGCTCCCTGGTGATGGCGACGGAACTTGCCCAAAAAGGATTCATCGAACTCCGGACAGTGGACATTGCCGACACGGACGCCGTCAAGGATGCCCTGGCACCGCAAGGCCCGTCGGCGAAAACCGCGGCCATGCTGTGGCTGGAAAGCCCCACCAACCCCATGCTCGGAATAGCGGACATGCCGGCCGTCGCTGAGGCCGCCCATGCAGCCGGGGCAATCGTCGTCACTGACAACACCTTTTCCACGCCACTGGTGCAGCAGCCCCTGCAGCTCGGATCCGACGTCGTCCTCCACTCGGTGACCAAGTACCTCGCCGGGCACTCCGACGTCGTCCTTGGCGCCCTGGTTACTTCCAATCCGGACATCCGGTCGTCGCTGCTCCACCACCGCATCATCCACGGCGCCATCGCGGGTCCCTTCGAAGCGTGGCTCGCACTGCGGGGTCTGCGGACCCTCGCGCTGCGCGTGGAACGGTCGCAGGAGTCGGCAATGATCCTGGCGGAACGCCTCGCCGCCCACCCCGCCATTGATTCCATCCGGTTCCCCGGGCTCGATTCCGACCCCGGCCATGCCCGCGCCAAGGAACAAATGCAGGGCTTTGGCTCCATTATCTGTGTCCAGGTGGCACCCACGGCGGGCCTGGGCGGCGCCGACGCCGCGGACAAGCTGGTGCAGGCGTTGGAGCTTTGGCTGCCGGCCACCTCCCTGGGCGGGGTCGAATCCCTGATCGAACGGCGGCGCCGGCACTCGGCGGAACCCGCCAGCGTCCCCGAAAACCTGGTTCGGCTGAGCGTCGGGGTGGAAAATGTTGAGGACCTGTGGGCTGACCTGAAGCAGGCGCTGGACACGCTGGAGGGCTAGGCTGGGCTTGTGGACGGTCGAATAATTATCGCGTACGTAGAGCAGGCAGTGTTCTTTATCCTTGGCCTGGTGGCCCTGGGGCTTGAACTGTGGGCGTTCGTGGACTGTGCCAGGCACCGGGCCAACGCCTTCGAAGCCACGGGCAAGCGGACCAAGACGTTCTGGCTTGCCCTCACCGGCGGTGCGTTGCTGGTGGGCATCATTTCGCTGTTCGGCGCCGGTGGCGGCATTATCAGCACCCTTGGCCTCTTCGGGCTCGCCGCCGTGGTGGCAGCCTCCGTCTACCTGGCCGACGTCCGTCCCGCAGTGAAGGACGCAGGCCGCGGCGGCAGCCGCAACATGGGCCCCTACGGCCCCTGGTAACCAGGTTCCACGGCCGCCCAGTCCACCGTCAGCTCGCCCAGCCGCCACCTGGCCGGCCCGTCCTGCACCGGCCACCCGGCCTCGCGCAGGCCCCGGCACATGCCGACCCAGCGCTGCCTGTTGCCGAACGAGGCGAGCGGCGCGCTCCCAAGCCATGCGCGGTCCATCGCCTGCATGAAGGCATGAACAGGTTCGCCAGGGACGTTGCGGTGGATCAAGGCCTTGGGAAGCCGCTCGGCCACGTCCGAAGGCAGGTCGAAGCTCCCGAAACGGACCGAGATGCTCAGCGACAGCGGACGGACCCGGTCGAGGGTCACCCACGCCACGCGCCGCCCGATCTCGTCGCACGTGCCGTCCACGAATATGCCGCCCGGCGACAACCTGCCCTGCACCAGCTGCCAGATGCCCCGGACATCAGCTTCCTCGTACTGCCGCAGGACATTGAAGGCGCGGACCAGGACAGGATGGCCGGGAACGGGCAGCTCGAAGCCGCCCAGGTGGAAGGTCAGCCCGGGCCGCTGCAGCGGAAGCGCAGCGCGGACGCGCTCCGGTTCGATCTCGATCCCGCAGACCCGCACGTCCGGCCGGACAGCGGCGAGCCTTTCATGGAGTTCGACGGCGGTGGCTGGTGTTGCGCCGTAGCCCAGGTCAATGACGAGCGGGTCAGCCGCCGACCGCAGGCGCCAGGCCTGAGGTCCGGCCAGCCAGCGGTCCACCCGGCGCATCCGGTTGGGGTTGGTGGTGCCGCGGGTGACGTTGCCCACCGGACGGCCCTGCCGGGCGGCGGATGTCCTGCCGGATAGTTGCGGGGAGTTCACCCGTTCAGCCTTTTGAACCACCGCACAACCCTATCCCTGGCCCTGGGGGAAGCGGGCCCCACCGCGGCCTGGCTTGTAACGCTGGGCGGGCGGCAACACTGCTCGGCTAGGATGAAAATCATGACTTACAAGCTGATTCTGCTGCGCCACGGCCACAGCGAATGGAACGCAAAGAACCTGTTCACCGGCTGGGTGGACGTTGACCTGAACGACCAGGGCCGCGCGGAAGCAGCGCGCGGCGGTGAGCTGCTGGTGGAGAACAACATCCTTCCGGACGTGCTCTACACCTCCCTGCTGAAGCGGGCCATCAACACCGCGAACATCGCCCTGGACAAGGCCGACCGCGGCTGGATTCCGGTCAAGCGCGACTGGCGCCTGAACGAACGCCACTACGGCGCGCTGCAGGGCAAGGACAAGGCGCAGACCCTCGCCGAATACGGCGAAGAGCAGTTCATGGAATGGCGCCGTTCCTACGACACCCCGCCGCCGCCCCTCGACGACAACTCCGAGTTCTCCCAGGCGCACGACCCCCGTTACGCGGGACTCGGCGATGCCCTGCCGCGCACCGAGTGCCTCAAGGATGTCCTGGTGCGGCTCCTGCCCTACTGGGAATCGGACATCAAGGAGGACCTCAAGGCAGGCAAGACGGTCCTGGTGACCGCGCACGGCAACTCGCTGCGTGCCCTGGTCAAGCACCTCGACGGCATCAGCGACGAAGCCATCGCCGGCCTGAACATCCCCACCGGCATCCCGCTGGTGTACGAACTGGACGAGGACTTCAAGCCGGTCAAGCCCGGCGGAACGTACCTGGACCCCGAAGCTGCCGAAGAAGCCATCCTGGCAGTGGCAAACCAGGGCAAGAAATAGGACATTAAACCCGTACGACGGCGGGCCGGTCACCTCAGGTGACCGGCGCGCCGTCGTCCTCCGGCAGCTTGGGTGTCAGCTGTGTTCTGTCCCGGTGGGCTGCCATGCGCCCGTGACCAGGTAGGTCACCTTCTGGGCGACGGAGACGCCGTGGTCGGCGAAGCGCTCGAAGTAGCGGCTGGCGAGGGCCACGTCCACGGTGGTGGCGGGGGACTCGTGCCACTCAGGCGCGGCGATGGCCTTGAAGACGCTCAGGTGCAGGTCATTGATCGCCGTGTTGGCCTTGAGGATGTCCCTGGCCACCTCGAGGTCGCGGCTTTCAAGCAGGACGGTCAGCTTGTCGGCGATCTCCTGGTCGAGCTCGGCCATCCGGTTGAAGGTCTCCGTCATGGACTCCGGAATCACCGTGGAGGGGTAGCGGAGGCGGGCCAGCTGGGCGATGTGGCGGGCCAGGTCACCCATCCGCTCGAGGGACGCGCTCATCCGCAGGGAACCGACGATCATGCGCAGGTCGCTGGCGACAGGACCCTGCAGTGCCAGAATGTCGATGGCCCGCTCATCGAGGCTGTTCTGCAGGAAATCGATGCGCGCGTCCGCGGCGATGACATCCTGCGCGAGGTCCACGTCCGCTACCTGGAACGAGGTAGTGGCCTTGTTGATCGCTTCGCTGACCAGTCGGGAGATCTCCACCAGCTGGTCACCGACCTGGGTGAGCTCTTCCTGAAAAACCTTACGCACGTAGGCGTCCTTTCCTTGGAACTCCCGCCGGCCGCTGCGGGGCAGCAGGAATCGTGTCGCCATTAGGCGCTCTGACCACCAACTCTGTCATCGCCCGGTAAACGATTATGCCCACACAGATGAACGTTAGTTGAACCGTTGGCCGGATAGGCCGGAAGTCGGCAGGAGGCTTAGGGCAAGAGCATAAAGTGGAGCTGTGGATCCTATGCTCATTGGTCTGGTTGCCGGCCTTATTGGCCTGGCGCTTGGCACGTTCGGCGTGCTTGCCTACCGGGTCAGCGAGAAGCAGCGCGAGCTGCTGGACATCGACGCCGGGGAGCTGGCACTGCCGCCCGGCGCAGCGGAGGTGCTCGCCGTCGTCGGACGCGCTTTTGTGGTGCTGGACGACGTGGACGGCGTGGTCCGGGCCAGCCCCGCAGCGTACGCGTACGGCCTGGTCCGCGGGCACACCGTGGTCCACAGGGAACTCCTGGACATGACCGCGGGAGTCCGGCGGGACGGCGTCATCCTGGAAAAGCAGCTCGAACTCCCGAGGGGGCCGCTGGGCAAGGGAGCCATCATCGTCCAGGTGCGGGCGGCCATGCTGGGTGAGGAATACATCCTGCTCCTCGCCGATGACCGGACGGAGATCACGCGCACCGAAGAGATCCGCAACGACTTCGTCGCCAACGTATCCCACGAACTGAAAACCCCCGTGGGTGCCATTTCGCTGCTGGCCGAGGCGCTCGAATCCTCCGCCGACGATCCTGACGCTGTCCGCCGCTTCGCCAAGCGCATGCACAAGGAATCCGCCCGCCTGGCCGCCCTGGTCCAGGACATCATCGAACTTTCCCGTCTGCAGGGCGCCAGCGTGACCCAGCAGGGCGGCCCGGTGGACATCAACGCCGTCATCGCCGAGGCCGTGGACCGGTCGCAGCTTCCCGCGGAAAGCAAGAACATCAGCATCGTGGTGGGCGGCCGCACCGAGGGCAAGGTCTTCGGTGACCAGGACCTGCTGGTGACGGCGCTGCGAAACCTTATCGACAACGCCATCCGCTATTCACCCGACAACACCCGGGTGGGGATCGGTGTACGTTCCAGGGAAGGCGTAGTCTCGATTTCCGTGACGGATCAGGGCGAGGGGCTGACCCCTGAGGACCAGGAACGCGTGTTCGAACGCTTCTACCGGGTGGACGCCGCCCGTTCCCGCCAGACGGGCGGTACCGGCCTGGGCCTGAGCATCGTGAAGCACGTGGCGTCCAACCACGGCGGCGAAGTGACCCTCTGGTCCCAGCCCGGGCAAGGGTCCACCTTCACCCTCCGGCTGCCCGAAATGGAAGGCCAGGACGGCGAGGACGCGCCGGCCGGGCCGGAAGCACCGGCACAGGCGCCGGAAAAACTCAGTCTTACCCACCTACCCCGCGCCGCCGGCGCAACAGATCGAGGAGCCAGCGCTTGAGCAGGATTTTGATTGTCGAGGACGAGGAGTCGTTCAGCGATCCGTTGTCCTATTTGCTGGGCAAAGAAGGGTTCGAGGTGGAGGTGGTGGACAACGGCCTTGATGCCATCACCGAATTCGACCGCAACGGCGCCGACCTGGTGTTGCTTGACCTGCAGCTCCCGGGTCTCTCCGGCACTGAAGTGTGCCGGCAGCTCCGCCAGCGCTCAAGCGTCCCCGTCATCATGCTGACCGCCAAGGACTCGGAAATCGACAAGGTGGTGGGCCTGGAACTCGGTGCTGACGATTACGTCACCAAGCCCTACTCCTCCCGTGAACTGGTGGCCCGCGTCCGGGCGGTATTGCGGCGCCAGGGGGAGCCTGAGGAGCTGATTTCCTCAACCGTCCAGGCCGGTCCGGTCCGCATGGACATCGAACGGCACGTGGTGAGCGTGGATGGCCAGCAGGTCCTGCTTCCCTTGAAGGAGTTCGAGCTCCTGGAGATGCTGCTGCGCAACTCGGGCAGGGTGCTGACCCGCGGCCAGCTCATCGACCGCGTCTGGGGCTCCGACTACGTGGGCGATACCAAGACCCTTGACGTCCACGTGAAGCGCCTCCGCGGCAAGATCGAACCCGATCCGTCCGCTCCCCGCTACCTGGTGACCGTCCGCGGCCTTGGGTACAAATTCGAGCCGTAGGCCGTAACGGGACTCCGTCAGCAGGCATAACAAAAGGGAGGAGCCAGTGGGCTCCTCCCTTTCGTTGTGTCCGGGGTTCCGGCGCCTGCTTAGCGGCTCGTAGCGGTCGCGGTGGCAGTAGCCGGGGCGGAGGCGCTCGAAGTGGCGCTGGTGGTTGCGCCGGCAGAGGGGGTGGCGGATGAAGAAGCGGACGACGAGGACGTTGCCGAAGCGCTCGGCGTAGGTACGTAGTCCTTGTACTCCTCCAGCGTGGCGTCCAGGACGGGAACCTTGACGGTGTTGCTGACGTTGGTGCCGTTCTCGCTGATCTTGACGTCCACCAGGGAGCCGGGCTGGCCACCAGTGGTGCTCAGGATGGCTTCGTCGGACTTCTCGTTGAGGAGCGTGTACGAGTTGGCCTTCACCGGTACCTCGGTCTGCGAGCCCTTGGCGCCGTTGACCGTGAGCTTCACGTCCTTGGAAGAGGAGTTGTAAACGGCGCCGATCAGGCGGCCGGGCTTGTCCTCGCCGGTGGAAACAATCAGGATGTTCCGCAACTGCAGGGGACCGAGGTCCGCGCGGATGCCGTCCGAGGCGGAGTACTGATGGCTGGTCTGCTGGGGCGTGATGTAACCGCAGCCCGCGGTCAGCAGGCTGGCGCCAAGGGCAGCAGCCGTCAGTGCCAGTTTGCCGCGCTGGGCCCGGTTCATCGCAGTGGAACGCACGTCACGTACTCCTCGAGAAATTTGAAGTCTTTTTCAGCCCATAGCCTATCCGCAATGAGGGGCAAACGAGGATTCGGCGGTGTCACATCCACTGTGGGAGCGCTCACCTGATGCACTAATCCTCCCATCCGTCAAGGGGGTGAAGGGGGTTGATTGGGCCCATTTTCCGCGTATTTTCGCGGTTGGAGGCCCTTTCTCCGGCCGGTCATATGCCTGAATCGTGATAAACTGGTCTGCGGGAAAGGGGAAATGTCCACATGGTATTTGAGGTCGGCGAGACAGTAGTTTACCCTCACCACGGTGCTGCGAAGATTGAAGAAATCAAGATGCGCACCATCAAGGGCGAAGAGAAGATGTATCTCAAGCTCAAGGTGGCTCAGGGTGATCTGACCATTGAAGTTCCAGCAGAGAACGTTGACCTTGTTGGGGTCCGGGACGTAGTGGGCAAGGAAGGCCTGGAGCACGTGTTTGATGTGCTCCGCGCCGAGTTCACCGAGGAACCCACCAACTGGTCACGCAGGTACAAGGCAAATCTGGAGAAGCTTGCTTCCGGTGACGTCATCAAGGTGGCAGAGGTCGTTCGCGACCTGTGGCGCCGGGATCACGACCGGGGCCTTTCCGCAGGCGAGAAGCGTATGCTGGCCAAAGCCCGTCAGATTCTGATTTCAGAACTGGCGCTGGCTGAAAAGACCGACGAGGAGAAGGCTGCAAGCGTTCTCGACGAGGTCCTGGCTTCCTAAGAATTTAGCCCCGGCGGCACGCAAGTGCCGCCGGGGCTTCTTTTTTTGGCATCACCCGCCGGTGTCCAAGCCGCCTGACCGCAGTGGCGGCGTCGTAGGCTAGTCCGCATGAGTGAATCACCCACGCGCCTGGTCACGGCCGTCATCCTCGTGGCCGCCGGTTCCGGGCAGCGCCTCGGCTACGGCATGCCCAAGGCCGCTGTTCCGCTCGGCGGCGAGCCCATCCTGATACATGCCCTGCGGGGCATTGTCGCGTCAGGAGTGGCCAGCCAGGTGTGCGTGGCGCTGCCTGCCGGTGACCAGGGCCTGCGGGAGTTGTGTGACGACTTCCGTGGCGAGCTTGCCGATGGTGGTCCACTCCTGACGATTGTCGACGGCGGAGCCACCCGGGCCGACTCCGTCCGCGCAGGCATCTCGGCACTGATGGACGGCATCGAGGCGGTCCTGGTCCACGACGCCGCCCGCGCGCTCACGCCCGAATCCGTTTTCCACCGCGTCTCCGATGCCCTTGCCGCCGGCGCTGCCGCCGTCATTCCGGCGCTGCCCGTGGTAGACACCGTCAAAACGGTGGCCGCCACTACCGGGGAGGACGCGGCCTTTGCACCCGAAGTTGTCACGGGGACAGCCCGCCGCCAGGAGCTCCGGGCCGTGCAGACGCCCCAGGGTTTCCGGATCGGCGCGCTGCTGCAGGCGCACCAGGCCGCACAGTCCCTGGACCAGCAGCAGTCCGCGGCCGTCACCGACGACGCCATGCTGGTGGAGATGCTCGGCACCCCCGTCCATGCCGTCCGCGGATCAACGCAGTCCCTCAAGATCACAACGCCCCTTGACCTGATCTTCGCGGAAGGGCTCCTGGAAGGCCCGCTCGGCGCCCGGTGGGTGGAAGGATGAGCGCGGAGATGGTTCTGCCGCGCACCGGGGTGGGGATCGACGTCCATGCCTACGCGCCGGAAGACTCGCCCCGGCCCCTCTGGCTCGGTGGACTCCTATGGCCCGGCGAACGGGGCCTCGCCGGGCACTCAGATGGTGACGCCGTCGCCCATGCGGCCGCGGACGCCCTGTTCTCGGCCGCCGGTATCGGCGACCTTGGCACCCACTTCGGTACCGACCGCCCGGAGTTCGCCGGCGCATCCGGCGCCACCCTCCTGGCCGAAGCCGCCCGGATTGTCCGGGCAGCCGGGTTCGAAATTGGCAACGTTGCGGTGCAGTTCGTGGCCAACCGGCCCAAGTTCGGGCCGCGCAGGGAAGAATCCCAAAAGGTCCTCAGCGAAGCCGCAGGCGCCTCTGTGGGCGTCACGGCAACCACCAGCGACGGCCTGGGATTCACCGGACGCGGGGAAGGCATTTCGGCGGTGGCCACCGCGCTGGTGTACCCCCAGCAGCCCCAGCCCATCAGCTAGTCTGGAGCGGTGACCCTGCGCTTCTATGACACCGCCTCCGCCGAAGTCCGGAACTTCGTCCCCATCGTCGACGGCAAGGTCAGCCTCTACTACTGCGGCGCCACCGTCCAGGGCATGCCGCACGTGGGGCACATCCGCTCCGCCATCGCCTTTGACCAGCTCACCCGCTGGCTTGAGTACCGGGGCCTGCGCGTCACGGTCGTCCGCAACGTGACGGACATCGACGACAAGATCCTGGCCAAGTCCGAGGCTTCGTTCGCGCCGGACTTCAGCCCGGAGGTGGGCGAAGTGCCTCAGGAGGAATGGTGGGCGCTGGCGTACCGCTACGAGCAGGAATTCCTGAAGGCCTACGACACCCTTGGCGTCTCCCGGCCCACGTACGAACCCCGGGCCACCGGACACATCCCCGAGATGCATGCCCTGATCCAGCAGCTCATTGACCGCGGCCATGCCTATCCTGCCCTGGATGATTCAGGGGACGTGTACTTCGACGTCCGTTCGTGGGACACATACGGCGCACTGACCCGGCAGAACATCGATGACATGCAGGCAGCGCCCGACGCCGACCCCCGCGGCAAGAAGGACCCCCGCGACTTTGCGCTGTGGAAGGGCTCCAAAGAAGGGGAGCCGGCCACCGCCAGCTGGGCTTCGCCTTGGGGGGCAGGACGGCCCGGCTGGCACCTTGAGTGCTCGGCCATGGTCACCAAGTACCTGGGTACCGCATTCGATATCCATGGCGGCGGCCTGGACCTGCGCTTCCCGCACCACGAAAACGAGATGGCGCAGTCACAGGCGGCCGGACACCCGTTCGCCAACTTCTGGATGCACAACGGCATGGTGACCTACCAGGGCGAAAAGATGTCCAAGTCCATCGGCAACACCATCAGCCCCGCGGAGATGCTGGAACTCGCGTCGCCGCGGGTGGTGCGCTACTACCTCGGCCAGGCGCACTACCGCTCCATCCTGGACTACCGGCCCACCTCCCTGCAGGAGGCCGCGGCCGCCGTCGAACGCATTGACGGCTTCATCAGCCGGGCCGTGCGTGCACTTTCCTCTGACGGAACCTACACCCTTGCCGCGGACGGGCTTGTTCCCGAGGCGTTCGAACGCGCCATGGATGACGACCTGAACGTCCCCCAGGCGCTGGCAGTACTCCATGACACCGTCCGCTCCGGAAACACCGCCCTCACTGAGGACCGGCTGGAGGACGCCCGGCAGGCGCTGCACCATGTCCACGACATGCTCGGGGTCCTGGGGCTGAACGCAGTCGAAGGCTCCGCTGCCGCGGCAACCCGGGAGGCCGAGGCCCTTGGCGTGCTGGTCGAAGCGCAGCTTGCCGCCCGCGCGGCTGCCCGGGCCCAAAAGGACTGGGCCGCCTCCGACGCCATCCGGGACACGCTCAACCAGGCCGGCGTCGTGGTGGAAGACGGCCCGGACGGCGCCACGTGGAGCCTCAAGCGGGACTGATCCCTACCCGCCCCAGGGGACGGATCGCTTGCCGGCGCCGCCGATTTTTCTTCGGTCAGTAGACTGGTAGGCAGATTCAGTCAACACAATCAAGGGTGGAACATCATGGCCAACAATGGTCGCCGATCGGTTAAAGCGAAGAAGGGCCCAACCATCGGAACCGGTGGCCATGGCCGCAAGGCCCTCGAGGGCAAGGGCCCCACGCCCAAGGCCGAGGACCGTCCGTACCACAAGGCACACAAAGCCAAGCAGCTGGCCGAGCGCTCCGCTGCCAAGCGCGGAACCGGTGCCCGCAGTGCCGGTGCCGCCAAGTCCGGACCCAAGGGCCGTGCCACCGAGGAAGTGGTGACCGGACGCAATTCGGTCGTAGAAGCGCTCCGCGCCGGCATCCCTGCCAAAGCACTGCACGTTGCCATCCGCATCGAGATGGACGACCGCGTCAAGGAATCCCTGAAGCTCGCCGCCGAACGCGGCATCCCGCTGATGGAAACCGGCAAGGCGGAACTGGACCGGATGACGGACGACGCCGTCCACCAGGGCCTGGTGCTGCAGATCCCGCCTTACGATTACCAGGACGCCTACGAACTGGCCGAGGAAACTGTGGAGAAGTGGAAGAAGGGGCACGTCGCCAACGCGCCGCTCTTCGTTGCACTGGACGGCATCACGGACCCCCGGAACCTGGGTGCCATTATCCGCTCCGTCTCCGCCTTCAGCGGCCACGGCGTGATCGTGCCCGAGCGCCGCTCGGTGGGCGTCACCGCCTCGGCCTGGAAAACCAGCGCCGGCGCGGCGGTCCGCGTGCCCGTGGCCCGCGCCTCCAACCTGAACAACGCCCTGAAGCAGTTCAAGAACATGGGCATCTTCGTCCTGGGGCTCGACGGCGACGGCGACGTTTCGCTGCCTGACCTCACCCTGGCCAAAGAACCGGTGTGCATCGTTGTGGGCTCCGAGGGCAAGGGCCTGAGCCGCCTGGTCCGTGAGAACTGCGACCAGATCGTCTCCATCCCCATCGATTCCGCCATGGAGTCACTCAACGCGTCGATGGCCGTGGGCATCTCGCTGTACGAGGTCTCCCGCCAACGCGCGGCGGGGTAAGTACTTCCAGCCCGGTATCCCGGGATGGTTACCCGGCGCCGCTGTGGCGTACGGGCAGGTCAGGTGCCGCTGGCGGCTACTATTTAGGTGATGGTCATGCCGCTCTTCGACACTGCTTCCGCCATGGATGCCTCCTCGGCTGTTCCCCTCGGTGTCAGCGTTCCGCGCGCTGATTCCGGCGGTACCCGCCACCACGCCGGCGCGCGCGCCAACGTCGCCTGCCTTGCCCCCGGGGTGTCCAGCCTGGACATCGTGTACTGCCCTCCGGGCGGCCAGTGGCGGGTCCAGACGCTGCCCAACGTTACGCGCGGCGTCCATCACGGCATTGTCGAGGACCTGCCCTACGGATCGCACTACGGCTTCTGTCCCACGCCGGACCGCCAAACCCTGCCCTCCGGGCTTCCTGCAGGCAATGGGAACGGTTCCGGCAGCCAGCCCCTGCTCCTGGACCCCTATGGCCGGGGAGTGGACCAGCGCGACGGCGTCCTCACCAGCGTCCGGACCGCAACCGACTTCGACTGGGGGTCGGACGAACGCCTGCGCCTTCCCTGGCGCAACACGATCGTGTACGAAGCCCACGTCCGTGGCCAGAGCATGCTCCATCCCGACGTGCCGGAAGAGCTGAGGGGCACCTATGCCGGCCTGGCCCACCCTGCCGTGGTGGAGCACCTGACCAGCCTGGGCGTTACCTCCGTCCAGCTCCTGCCGGTGCACTTCCACGTCGATGAGCCGCACCTGCAGGACCTGGGACTGACCAACTACTGGGGGTACAACACCGCTGCGTTCTTCGCCTTGCACCCCGGGTACGCCACCCGGGCCGCCCGGGAGGAAGGCCCGCAGGCTGTCCAGGATGAGTTCAAGGCCATGGTCAAGGCACTCCACGAGGCCGGGCTGGAGGTCATCCTCGACGTCGTCTATAACCACACCGCCGAGGCCGGCCCGGGCGGACCGGTCCTGAGCTTCCGCGGACTGGGGGAGGACACCTACTACCGCGTGGACGGTCACGGCAGGTACATCGACACGACGGGCTGCGGCAACACGCTGAACTTCGCGGACCAGCGCGTGGTCCAGCTGGTGACCGATTCCCTCCGGTACTGGGTGGACGAATACCACATTGACGGATTTCGGTTCGACCTGGCCGTCACGCTCTGCCGGGACGCCGCGAACGAATTCGACCCCGAACATCCCTTCCTCACCGCTGTCGCCGCCGACCCCGTGCTGTCCGAGGTCAAGCTGATTGCCGAGCCCTGGGACATTGGCTACGGAGGCTGGCAGACAGGCCGCTTCCCGCCCGGATGGGTGGACTGGAACGACCACTTCCGGGACGCCGTCCGTACCTTTTGGCTGGCAGACCGTGCCGCCATCGACACTGGCGGGCACGGCGGGACCATGGCCAAACTCGCCGACGCCCTGTCCGGTTCCGCCAGCCTCTTCCAAGCGTCCGGCCGGTCACGCCTGGCATCGGTCAACTTCGTCACCGCCCACGACGGCTTCACCATGAACGACCTCGTGTCCTACGACCGCAAGCACAACGAGGCCAACGGCGAAGAGAACAGGGACGGGCACGGGGACAACCGCAGCTACAACCACGGCGTGGAGGGCCCCACCGAGAACGGTGTGATCCTCGCACGGCGGGCGCAGTCGCGGCGGAACCTGATGGCATCACTGATGGTTTCGCTGGGGGTTCCCATGATCACCGCCGGGGACGAACTCGCCCGGACGCAGCAGGGGAACAACAACGCCTATTGCCAGGACAATGCCATCACCTGGCTTGACTGGACCATGACGCCGGAAGCGCACGAAATGCTGCGCAGCACCAAACGGTACATCCGCCTGCGCAAGGAGTTCCTGGCTGCCCAGCCGCATGATTTCCCGGTGCGGGACGAGCAGTCCTACCTCTACTGGTTCGACCAGCACGGCCAGCCCATGTCCGCTGAACGCTGGAACGATCCGCACCACCGCGTCATGCAGCTCCTGCTGGGTGACGACGGCGGCGAACTGGCCGGCCTAGTGGTAGTGAACGGCAGTGCCTCGGACGTCACGGTCACCCTGCCGGACGCCGGGAGGAAGAATCCAAGCCTGTTCGAGCTTCGGCTGACCACCTCGCCCCGCCACAAGCAGCGGCAAGGCATCCAGGTGGCTTCGGGGGAAACCGACCTGGCCGAGGCCAACTCCATCAGCATCTACCGCACGTAGCTCACATGCGGAACCGCTCCATCCTCCCCCTGCTCCTGGCCGTGCTGGTAGTGCTGGCCATCGTGGCGTTCGGCGGCGCCGGGCTGCTGGGCCGGCAGACGGAAGGCACGACGCCGGAAACTGCTTCCAGCCGCACCCCCACACCGGGCGGAGCGGCAACGTCCCCGGCAGCGAAGCAGTCCCCGCCGCAGCGGGGCGCGAACCCGTCCAGCCTGCCGGAGATCAGGGAGTCCGCCCTTCCCCTGGAGGGCCGCCGGGTGCTGGGGCTGATCCGGGCGGGCGGTCCGTTCCATTACAGCCAGGACCAGCAGGTGTTCGGCAACTTCGAGCGGGTCCTGCCGGTCCGGAACCGTGGCTATTACCGCGAGTACACCGTCCCCACCCCGGGCGAACCGGACCGGGGCGCGCGGCGCATCGTGGCCGGTGACGGCGGGGAGAAGTATTACACCAGTGACCACTACGCAACGTTCAAGTACATAGCGGAAGGCAGCTAGCGCAACCATGAGAATCTTCTCCGGCGACACCTGGACCCTGGAAGAGCTGCAGGAACAGGTGGCGGATGCCGGCCGGCGCAGCGTGGTGGTCCCACCCGCGGACAGCAAACGCGCCGTCCTGGAAACCTTCGGTGAGGTCCTGGATTTTCCCGAACACTATGGCGTGAACCTGGACGCGCTGAACGACTCGCTCCACGACTTCGCGGACAGCATCACCGACAACGGCAACCCACCCGTCACGGTCCTGTGGCAAGTGGCTGCCCCGTTCCGCAGCGACAGGTCGTTCGGGATCATCTGCGAAATCCTGCAGGACGCCGAACGGTACGCGGGCAATGACCTTGCCGTCACCGCCGTCATGCTCTGACCCGGCTCCCGTCCTGAAAGTCCCGTTCCTCCCCAAGGGACCGGGAACACGCGGCTAGCCCTCCGGTCGCTCCTCGTGCGCGGCATAGGTGTCCAGCAGCGCCGAGGCCCGGTCGCCGTCGTCCTCCGCTGACAGCCCTTTCCGCATGCTCTCCGCCTTCTGGCGCCCGGCCGGGAACGGCGGAAGCAACGGGACCTCGGGGTCGGTCAGTACCTCGATCACCACGGGGCAGTCCGCGGCGAAGGCCTGGTCCCAGGCGTCTGCGATTTGCTCCGGGTCCTCCACCCGGATGCCCCTCAAACCCAGCAGTTCCGCGTAGCCGGCGAACGGAAAATCGGGAAGCTCCTGGCTTGCGGCAAACCTCGGCTCGGCCTCCGACTCACGCTGCTCCCACGTGACCTCGGTAAGTTCCCGGTTGTTGAAGACGCACACCACGAACCGTGGGTCCTGCCACTGGCGCCACCTGTGCGCCACCGTGACCAGTTCGGCCACGCCCAGCATCTGCATGGCACCGTCCCCGGCCAGGGCCACGAGCGGGCGGTCCGGATGCGCCAGCTTGGCGGCAATCCCGTAAGGGATGGCGCAGCCCATGCTGGCCAGCGTCCCGGACAGGTGCGCCGGGACGTTCAGGGGCAGCACCAGTTGACGGGCATACCAGTAAACACAACTTCCGACGTCGACACTCAGCTGGGCGTTCTCCGGCAGCCTGCCGTTAAGCTCACGCACCACACGTTCAGGATTAATGGGGCTCGCCGCAACTGCAGCCCGGTCTGCCGAGAGGATGCGCCACCGGCTGACGGCCTCCTCCACATCTGAACGCCATTGGGTGCGTGGGCGGTGTTCCAGCCGTTGGTTCAAGGCTTCCAGGGCGGACGCGGCGTCTCCCGCCAGGCCCACCTCCACGGGGTAGCGGTTGCCGATCTTCTTCTCGTCAATGTCGATCTGCACGGCGCGCGCGGCCCCGGGCGGCGGGTAGAACTCGGTCCAGGGGTCGTTGGAACCCACTATGAGGAGGGCGTCGCAATTGCCCAGAAGGTGGGCACTGGCCGTGGTGCCCAGATGCCCCATGGTTCCCACCGCGAAGGGCAGGTTCTCATCCACGTAGGGCTTGCCCAGGAGGCTGGTGGCGATGCCGGCCCCAAGCTTTTCCGCCACGGCAACCACTTCCTTGCCGGCGTGCCTGGCACCCTGGCCCACCAGGAGGGCCACCCTCTCTGCGGAATTGAGGAGGGCAGCTGCGGCGGCCAGGTCTTCCCCGCGGGGGCTCTTGGCCGCAGCACTCCAGGAGGGGGCTGTGACAACGATGCCGTGCTGCTGTTCCAGCTCCGGGGCAGGCGCGGACTGCACGTCATGCGGGATGATGACCACGCAGGGGGAGGAGGTTGCCTTCGCCGTCCGGAAGGCACGGTCCAGCACCATGGGCACCTGCTCGGGCGCGCTCACCAGCTGCACGAACTGGGAGGCGACGTCCTTGAACAAGGCGTTGAGGTCGATTTCCTGCATGTAGGCCGAACCCAGCACGGTGCGGCTCTGCTGCCCCACGATGGCCACCACCGGCACGCCGTCCAGCTTCGCGTCGTACAGCCCGTTGAGCAGATGGACGGCGCCGGGGCCTTGGGTGGAGGTCACCACGCCCACTCCGCCCGTGTACTTGGCATGGCCCACGGCCATGAAGGCCGCCGACTCCTCATGCCGGGCCTGGACGAACTCAACCCGTCCATCGGTGCGGCGCAGGGCACCCATGAATCCGTTGATGCCGTCCCCGCTGTAACCGAAGACCCGCCCCACACCCCACGTGGTGAGGCGCTCCACGATCACATCCGCTACCGTACGTTCGGTCATTGCGCCCTCCTGCGTCGGGTTGGTCCCTGCCTGCCCAGGAGCCGTACCCATCGGAGCGGCGGGCTAAGCGTTGACGATCAGCCCCAGCTCCGCCTTGGAGGCCAGTGCTTCATGCCGGGGCAGTACGCGGACGGTGTATCCGAACGGTCCGGAGCGGTCGATCACCAGCGAACCGCTGAACAGGTGCCGTCCGTTGCCCAGGTCCTCCTTCACCTGCAGCTCCATCATGGTGATGTCTGCCAGGGCGTCGTTCTCTTCGGCCCGGCCATAAGCCACTTCCACGCAGACATCCTCGGGGGTGAGGGCATTCAGCGCTATGTAGGCGTTGACCTGCAGTGTGTCACCGATCTGCGGATCCTCGGACACACCCACGGAATCCACGTGCTCCACGTGCACCTGGGGCCAGGCCCCGCGGACCTTGGCCGACCACGACGCCAGGGCACGGGCCTGGGCATAGGAGTTGGCGGTGGCGCTGCGGCCGGCTTCGGCGGCGGGGCGGTACAGGATGTTCACGTAGTCGCGGAGCATGCGCTCCGCGGAAACGGCCGGACCCAGGTGGGACAGGGTGTGCTTGATCATGGACACCCAGTGCGTGGGGACCTTCTCGCTCCTGGTAGTCGAAGGCCCGGCAGCTCCTGCCCCCTCGGATACCGTGCTCCCGTAGAAGCGCGGTGCCACCTGTGTTTCAAGCAGCTCGTACAGCGCCGCCGCCTCGATGTCGTCGCGTTCCTCGGGGGAGGCATCGTTGTTGGCGGTGGGAATCGCCCAGCCGTTCTCGCCGTCGTACATCTCATCCCACCAGCCGTCCAGGACGGACAGGTTCAGCGAGCCGTTCAGCGCCGCCTTCATGCCGGAGGTCCCGCAGGCCTCCAGCGGCCGCAGCGGGTTGTTCAGCCAGACGTCACAGCCCGGGAACAAGGTCCTGGCCATGGCGATGTCGTAGTTGGGCAGGAACGCGATGCGGTGCCGCACCTCGGGATCGTCCGTGAAGCGCACCAGGTCCTGGATCATTTTCTTCCCGGCATCATCGGCAGGGTGCGACTTTCCAGCGATGACCAGCTGGATGGGGTGCTCCTTGTGCAGCAGCAGCGCCTTGAGCCGGGCAGGTTCGCGCAGCATCAGGGTGAGCCGCTTGTAAGTGGGCACCCGGCGGGCAAAACCGATGGTCAGCACATCCGGGTCCAGGACGCTGTCCGTCCAGCCCAGCTCGGCGTCGGCCGCGCCGCGCTTCTTCCAGGCAGCGCGCAGCCTGCGGCGGACGTCCTCCACCAGCGCAGCCCGCATCTCCCGGCGGAGCGCCCAGACATCTGCGTCGCTGACGTTGTAGGCCAGGTCCCATTTGCCCAGCGCTTCCGCCTCGCTGCCGAACTGGTCGCGGGCCAGTTTGGAGATGCGGCTGTCCACCCAAGTGGGCACGTGCACGCCGTTGGTAACCGAGGTGATGGGCACCTCGGAGTGGTCGAAGCCGGGCCACAGGGCGGAGAACATGCCGCGGGACACTTCGCCGTGCAGTTTGGCCACGCCGTTGGCGCGCTGGGCAAGGCGCAGGCCCATCACCGCCATGTTGAAGACGGACGGGTTGCCGTCCGCATAGTTTTCCCTGCCCAGTTCCAGGATCCGGTCCAGCGGCACCGCGGGAGCCAGGCCGGCCTGGAAGAAGTGGCTGATCTGGTTGATTTCGAACCTGTCAATGCCTGCCGGGACGGGCGTGTGCGTTGTGAACACCGTGGAGGCCCGCCCCGCGGCCAGTGCTTCGTCGAAGCTCAGGGCCTGTTCCCCGGACATCAGCTCCTGGATGCGTTCGATCCCAAGGAACCCGGCGTGCCCTTCATTGGTGTGGAACACCTCCGGTGCGGCGCAGCCTGTCAGCTTCTGGAAAGCGCGCAGGGCCTTGACGCCGCCCATACCGAGCAGGAGTTCCTGCTGCAGCCGGTGGTCGCCGCCGCCCCCGTACAGCCGGTCCGTGATGCTGCGGGCGGCATCGTCGATGCCCGGCACGTTGGAGTCCAGCAGGAGCAGGGGAACGCGTCCGACGTCGGCACGCCAGATGTGTGCCAGCAGCCGCCTTCCGTTGGGGAGGGGGAGTGAGATCTGCAGGGCCTTGCCGTTGCCGTCGGGGGACGGCTCGCGGAGCAAGGTCAGGGGCAGCCCGTCCGGATCCAGGACCGGGTAGGTCTCCTGCTGCCAGGCATCGCGCGAGAGTGATTGCTTGAAATAACCCGCCTGGTACAGCAGGCCCACCCCGATCAGGGGAACACCCAGGTCCGAGGCAGCCTTCAAGTGGTCACCGGCCAGGATGCCCAGGCCGCCCGAATACTGGGGGAGGACCTCGGTAATGCCGAACTCGGGGGAGAAGTAGGCGATGGAGGCGGGGGCGTCCGGGCCCAGGCCCTGGTACCAGCGGGGTTCCTCAAGGTACCGGTCGAGGTCCTCTTCGGCAGCCCGCACCCGGTCCACCACTGACTGGTCCGTGGCGAGCCGCTGGAATTCCTCGCGGCTGACCATTCCCAGGAAGCCGATGGGATCCTGCCCGCTTTCCTCCCAGAGGCGCGGGTTCAGTGCCGCGAAAAGCTCCCGCGTGGGCCGGTGCCAGGACCACCGCAAGTTGCTGGCCAGCCTGGCCAGGGGCCGGATGGGCTCGGGGAGGACTGTACGGACCGTAAACCTGCGGATTGCCTTCACCTGCGTCACACTAATCGACAACATGCGCGGCTGGAACCAGCTTTCGGTTTCTTTTGGGTAAATGACAGGGGCGTGAAGAAATTGGGCCGCGGCGCGAGGAATTTTAGTGAGCACGCTTAGCAATCCTGGCCATTTCTCGCTAACGTCGAGCCTGTGACGACTAACTCAGGAACCAGTGCCGCATCCACCAAAATGCCCCAGCGCCGTATCACGGAGGGCCTTCGGTTCGGGCGTTTTCCCATTACCGCAGTGCAGCCCGTCGTCGAGGGCGGCAAGTTTCCGGCCAAAGCCCTGCCCGGCGAAGCCATCGTGGTGGGCGCCACCGCCTTCCGCGAAGGGCATGACCAGCTCGGTGTGAGCGCCGTGCTCCTGGACCCCTCCGGCGCGGAGCGCCAGCGTGTGCGGCTCGCGCCGCCCCGCGGGGAACGCGGCATGGGAACGGACCGCTGGGAAGGCGTGCTTACGCCGTCGGAAACCGGGAACTGGTCCTTTGTGATCGAAGCCTGGCACGACCGCTACGGCACCTGGCACCACAACGCCGAGGTGAAGATCGACGCCGGGATCGACGTCGAACTCATGCTTACCGAAGGTGCCAAACTGCTGGGCGAAGCGTCCACCGAGGACTTCCGGGACGAGGTGGACCGGGCAGCGCTGCGGCACGCCTCCGACGTCCTGGCCGACCAGTCCCGCAGCACCGAGGAACGGCTCGGGGCAGGGTTCAGCCAGGAAATCGCTGACATCGTGGCCCGGCAGCCCATCCGGGAACTGGTGACGGTTTCCGAGAAGTTCCCCCTCCTGGTGGAGCGGGACCGCGCCGGCCGCGGCGCCTGGTACGAGTTCTTCCCCCGCTCTGAAGGCGCGGTCAAGGACCACAACACGGGCGCTTGGACGTCAGGAAACTTCCGGACCGCGGCAAGGCGGCTCGACGCCGTGGCCGCCATGGGCTTCGACGTCCTGTACATGCCGCCCATCCATCCCATCGGCGTGCAGCACCGCAAGGGACCCAACAACACCCTGGTTGCCGGCCCCAATGATCCCGGCTCGCCCTGGGCCATTGGAGCCAAGGAGGGCGGCCATGACGCCATCCACCCCGACCTCGGTTCCTTCGAGGACTTCGACGCCTTCGTGGCGCGGGCCAACGAACTGGGCCTGGAAGTTGCCCTGGACCTTGCGCTTCAGGCAGCCCCGGACCACCCTTGGGTGGAGTCCCATCCGGAATGGTTCACCACCCGGGTGGACGGCAGCATTGCCTACGCCGAAAACCCGCCGAAGAAGTACCAGGACATATATCCGCTCAATTTCGATAATGATCCTGAAGGGCTTTCCCGGGAAATTCTGCGGATTGTCCTGTTGTGGGTCAGCCACGGCGTAAAGATTTTCCGGGTGGATAACCCGCATACCAAACCGGTGTGGTTCTGGGAATGGCTTATTGCCGAAGTGAATAAAACGGTCCCGGGCGTGGTGTTCCTCGCCGAAGCGTTCACCCGCCCCGCCATGATGCACGCGCTGGGCAGGGCCGGCTTCCAGCAGTCCTACACCTACTTCACCTGGCGCAACACCAAGAAGGAGATCGAGGCGTACTTCGACGAAGTCAGCCACGAATCCCCGGCCTTCTTCCGCCCCAACTTCTTCGTCAACACCCCGGACATCCTGACCGAATACCTGCAGTACGGCGGCCCCGCCGCGTTCCGGATCCGGGCGGTCCTTGCCTCCACCGGAAGCCCGCTCTGGGGCGTCTACGCCGGCTACGAACTGTACGAGCATGTGGCCCGGCCCGGCGCCGAGGAATACATCGACAACGAGAAGTTCGAGTACAAGGCCCGCGACTGGGACGCCGCAGCCGAGTCCGGGCGCTCGCTGGCACCGTACATCACACGGCTGAACCACATCCGCCGTGACCACCCGGCGCTGCTGGACCTTCAGAACCTGACGGTCCACCAGAGCACGGATGAATCCACGGTGGTGTACTCCAAGCACAAGACCCTTCCCGACGGGACCAAGGACACCATCATCGTGGTGGTCAACGTGGACCCGCATGTCACCAAGGAAAGCAGCGTGGTGCTGGACCTGGCAGCCCTGGAGCTCGATCCGCAGGACCGCACCCCGGGCGGCGGCTTCTACGTTGACGACCTGATCTCCGGCCAAAGCTGGGAGTGGGGCGAGTACAACTATGTGCGGCTCGACCCGCACGTGGAACCGGCCCACATCCTGAGCGTGAGGAGAATGCATTCGTGAGTTTTAATCCGCAAAGTTCCGGCCACTTCACCCCAAAGAGCACGTTCGAGCTAAATGCCCCTGGCCTCCAGCATGACCCGCTGTGGTACCGCAAGGCCGTGTTCTATGAAGTACTTGTCAGGGCCTTTGCGGATGCCAACGGCGATGGGTCCGGGGATTTCTCCGGGCTCATCGACCGGTTGGATTACCTGCAGTGGCTGGGCGTTGACTGCCTCTGGCTGCCCCCGTTCTTCCAGTCACCGCTGCGCGACGGCGGCTACGACATCTCCGACTACAACTCGGTCCTGGACGAATTCGGCACCATCAGCGATTTCAAGCGGCTCGTGGCAGAAGCCCATGCCCGCGGCGTCCGGGTGATCATCGACCTGCCCCTGAACCACACTTCCGACCAGCACCCGTGGTTCCAGGAATCGCGGAAGGACCCGGACGGCCCTTTCGGGGACTTCTACGTCTGGAGCGACACGGACGAGAAGTACCAGGACGCGCGCATCATCTTCGTCGATACCGAGGAATCGAACTGGACGTTCGATCCCATCCGCCGGCAGTTCTTCTGGCACCGGTTCTTCAGCCACCAGCCTGACCTGAACTTCGAAAACCCGAAGGTGATCGACGCCGTCTTCGACGTTGTCCGGTTCTGGCTGGACCAGGGGATCGACGGTTTCCGGGCAGACGCCATCCCCTACCTCTTTGAGGAAGAGGGCACCAACTGCGAGAACCTCCCGGCCACCCACGAGTTCCTCCGCCGGCTGCGGGCCATGGTGGACGAAAGCTATCCCGGCCGCGTCATCATTGCCGAGGCAAACCAGCCGCCCACCGAAGTGGTGGAGTATTTCGGCACCGTTGAGGAACCCGAATGCCACATGGCGTTCCACTTCCCCATCATGCCCCGCCTCTATTACGCGCTGCGGGACCAGAAGGCCGCTCCCATCATCGAAACCATGCGCGACACCCCCGACATCCCCGAGGGCGCGCAGTGGGGAACATTCCTCCGGAACCACGACGAGCTGACACTGGAGATGGTCACCGCCGATGAGCGCGCGGCGATGCTGGGCTGGTACGCCCCCGACCCCCGGATGCGGGCGAACATCGGCATCCGGCGCAGGCTGGCACCGCTGCTTGATAATTCCCGCGCCGAGATCGAGTTGATCAATGCCCTCCTGCTCTCGCTTCCGGGCAGCCCGTTCCTGTACTACGGGGATGAGATCGGCATGGGGGACAACATCTGGCTTGAGGACCGCGACGCCGTCCGCACCCCCATGCAGTGGAACCCGGACCGGAATGCCGGCTTCTCCCATGCGGATCCCGGCAAGCTGTACCTGCCGCCCATCCAGTCGCTGGTCTACAACTACGGCATGGCCAATGTCGAAGCGGAGGCTGCCCACTCCGGGTCCCTGCTGCGCTGGACCCGGCAGATCCTCAGCGTCCGCAAGAACCACCCGGCTTTCGGACTGGGCGGGTTCAAGCACGTGGAGGCGGACCACGACGCCGTCCTGGCCTACCTCCGTGAACTGCCGGACAGCAACCCTGCGGGCGTCGATGGAGAAATAATTTTGTGCGCCTTCAACCTCTCCCAGCACCCCGTCGCCGCCACGCTGCGCATTCCGGAATATGCCGGGCGCGGGTTGCGCGACGTCTTCGGTGGACAGATCTTCCCCGGCATCGGCGATGACGGCACCCTCACCCTGACCCTCGGAAGCCATGACTTCTTCTGGCTCCGCATGCGGTCGGCGGGGTCCAATCCGTCGTCGCCCTTCACCCAGGCCATGCCCATCCTGTCGATAGAGAACTGAGATGAACCAGCCAATCCTCACTCCCGCCCTGACCGCGCTGCTCAAGGAATGGCTGCCGCAGCAGCGATGGTTCCCCGTCAAGACACCCGATTTCGCCATTTCCCAGGCCGGCAGCCTGGGCCTGGAGGATCCCACCGGGCACGCCGCGCTGGCCGTATTCCTCCTCAACGTCACCATGGAGGGGCCCGACGGCGGCCCGCGCAGCGCCGTGGTCCAGGTCCCCTTGAGCTTCCGCCCGGCACCGGCCGGCGGCATGGAACGGGCGCTGGTAGGCGAAGCCGCAGGAATGGATCCAACCCGTCCCTGGGTCTACGACGCTGTCCACGACCCCGACTTCGTAGGCGCCTGGCTCGACCTCATCCGGGACGGGTCGAAGGCCGCGAGCGGCAGTGCCACCGGATTCCGGGTGGAAGGGCCGCACCGCCTGCCCACTGCCAAGGGCGTGGTGAAGGTGCTCTCGGGGGAGCAGTCCAACAGTTCAGTCATCGTGGACGACGGCGAATCTGCCGCCATGGTGAAATTCTTCCGCGTCCTGTCGGACGGGACCAACCCGGAGATTGAAGTCGGTGCTGCCTTGACCAGGGCCGGCACAGCGGAAGTCCCCGCCACCCTGGGCTGGGTCCGCGGGGAGTGGCTCGGAAAATCCGGTAACGCCGGACAAAGCAGCCGCTACGTCCAAGGTGAGCTTGCGGTGGCCCACGAGTTCCTCGCCGGCGGCCGCGACGCCTGGCGGCTGGCGGTTGACGCCGCCCGCTCCGGCACCGACTTCACGGCAGAAGCCCGCGCCCTGGGCGCGGCCACCGCAACGGTGCACAAGCGGTTGGCGGAGGCACTGGGGCAGTCAGCCGGGCCCGAACCCGGAAAGGCGCCAGGAGCTGCTGTTGCCCAGCGTGTCCGCGCTGCTTGGGCGGAAGCCCGTGCCGCCGTCGGGCCTTACGACGACGCCCTGGACGCCCTGCTGGCCGGCCTGGACAAGGTTCCCGCCGGGCCGCTGCAGCGCATCCACGGCGACCTCCACCTGGGCCAGATCCTCCTCGTGACCGGACAATCCGGCGACCAGTCGCGCTGGGCCATCCTGGATTTCGAGGGCGAGCCCCTGCGGCCCATCTCCGAACGGAACGTCCCGGACGTACCACTCCGGGACGTGGTGGGAATGCTGCGCTCCTTCGACTACGCGGCCGGTGCGGCGCAGCGCGAGCAGGAAGGTGCACAGGTCCCGGACAGCTGGGTCGACGATTGCGCTGATGCCTTCCTTGCCGGGTACGCGGGGGTCATTCCCGGCACGGTGGACCGGACCTCGCCCCTGTTTGTGGCATTGTGGCTGGACAAGGCGCTGTACGAAGTTGTTTATGAAATGCGTAACAGGCCCGACTGGGTGGCGATTCCAGTAAACGCCTCCAGGCGGCTCCTAAGCGGTAACGGTGCCGGCGATCAGGCCGGTGCAGCATCGGAAGGTAACGAAATGACAGGCTCAGCACGAACTGACCAGCCGGGGGTGCCGCTGCACGTGGATGAAGGCACCCTGGGCAGGATCGCGAACGGTGAACACCACGCCCCCCACTCCGTCCTGGGCGCGCACCTGGACGACTACGGGCATGTCACCATCCGCACCGTGAAGCATCTTGCCGAAGCGATCACCGTGGTCACCCAAGCCGGTGAAGTGCCAATGCAACACGAGGCACACGGCGTTTGGGTTGCGGTCCTGGATCCGCAGGACCAGGGCCACGTTCCCGACTACCGGCTCTCGGTCACCTACCCGGGCAAGGACCCGGTGACCATTGATGAGCCCTACCGCTACCTGCCCACCGTAGGCGAAGTGGACCTGCACCTCATTGGTGAAGGCCGGCACGAAAAACTGTGGCAGGTTCTCGGTGCCCACGTGCGGCACTACAAATCATCGCTTGGGGACGTCAACGGTGTGTCGTTCGCCGTCTGGGCCCCCAACGCGCAGGCCGTCCGGGTCAAGGGCGATTTCAACGCCTGGGACGGACGGGAAAACTCCATGCGGTCGCTGGGTTCCTCCGGTGTCTGGGAAGTGTTCATTCCCGGCGTCCCGGCAGGTGCCTGCTACAAGTACGAGATCCTGACACGGGGCGGCTACTGGGTCGAAAAGGCCGATCCGCTGGCCTTCGGCACGGAGGTGCCACCACTGACGGCGTCCCGGGTGGTGGAACCTTCCTACGCCTTCAAGGACGACGAATGGATGGAAGCACGGGCCAAACGGGACCCGCACAACTCGGCCATGAGCGTCTACGAAGTGCACCTCGGGTCCTGGCGGCTGGGCCTTGGCTACCGTGAACTCGCCGACGAACTGGTGGAGTACGTCAAATGGCTCGGGTTCACGCACGTGGAATTCATGCCCGTCGCGGAGCATCCGTTCGGCGGTTCCTGGGGTTACCAGGTCACCTCCTACTTCGCACCCACGTCCAGGTTCGGACATCCCGACGAGTTCCGCTACCTGGTGGACGCCCTCCACCAGGCGGGCATCGGCGTGCTGCTGGACTGGGTGCCTGCACACTTCCCCAAGGATTCCTGGGCATTGGCCCAGTTCGACGGCGAGCCTCTTTACGAGCACGCGGATCCGGCGCTGGGGGAACACCCGGACTGGGGCACCCTGATCTTCGACTTCGGCCGCACCGAGGTCCGGAACTTCCTGGTGGCCAACGCGCTGTACTGGCTGGAGGAGTTCCATATCGACGGCCTGCGTGTGGACGCTGTGGCCTCCATGCTCTACCTCGATTACTCCCGCCAGGAAGGCCAGTGGCGGCCCAACCGCTTCGGCGGAAGGGAAAACCTGGAAGCCATCTCCTTCCTGCAGGAAGTCAACGCCACCGTCTACAAGACACACCCCGGCGCCGTCATGATCGCGGAAGAGTCGACGGCCTTCCCGGGCGTCACCGCTCCCACCAGCCACGGTGGCCTGGGCTTCGGCCTGAAGTGGAACATGGGCTGGATGCACGACTCCCTCAAGTACATCTCCGAGGATCCCTTCAACCGCAAGTGGCACCACGGAACGGTCACCTTCTCCCTGGTCTACGCCTTCACGGAGAACTTCCTGCTGCCCATCAGCCACGATGAAGTTGTCCACGGCAAGGGCTCCATGCTCCGCAAGATGCCGGGCGACCGCTGGCAGCAGCTGGCCAACCTCCGCGCCTTTTTTGCCTACCAGTGGGCGCACCCCGGCAAGCAGCTCATCTTCATGGGGACCGAGTTTGGCCAGGAAGCGGAGTGGTCTGAGCAGCACGGACTGGACTGGTGGCTCGCGGACATCCCCGCGCACCGCGGACTGCAGCTGCTGACCAAGGACCTGAACGAGCTGTACGCTGCCACACCCGCCCTCTACACCCAGGACAACGTTCCTGCGGGTTTCCAGTGGATCAACGGGGGAGACGCCGACCGTAACGTCCTGTCCTTCATCCGATGGGACGCCGACGGCAACCCGGTCGTCTGCGCCATCAACTTCTCCGGTACGCCGCACGTCGGCTACACCCTTGGAGTTCCCACGGCCGGCGCATGGATCGAGGTCCTTAATACGGACCACACCACCTACGGCGGATCGGGTGTGCTGAACAGTGGAGAGCTGAAGGCCACCAACGAGGGACAGGATGGCCAGCCGGCCACCCTTGCTGTCACGCTTCCCCCGCTGGGAGCGTCCTACTTCAAGCCCGGGGCCGCATCGGCTGACCAGGCCGACGGGAAGAAATAACGGCAGATGCAGTAAGCGAAAGGCCCGGAATCCGCGTGGTTCCGGGCCTTTTGGCTGCCCGCAGGACGCCCTCCGGCAGCGGACTGGCGATCCGTAATGAGTGGTGGTAGAGTTTATTTCCGCGCTGCTCCACGGAGTCAGACGGAAAACCGAACCCCCCAAGCTAACGCTGAGGATGGTCGCGGACGCCGGTTTGACACGAGAGAGATCAGCCGGTAAGTTTGGAAAGTTGCTCCGGAGCGAGCCTGGACGTTGGTTTGGGTGGTGCCGGGTGTGTCTGTTGTTTGAGAACTCAATAGTGTGCCAAGTTTGTTGATACCGATTATGTATGTAATTGGTTGATTGTGCTGTGCCGCCACCCCGTGGTGTGCATGGTGTTTTTGGCTGGTTTCAAATTTTGTGCAGCTGTTTCTGCCGTTATTTCCGGTGGTTGTGGTTGTGTCTGTTTTTGTTTTACTTCAACGGAGAGTTTGATCCTGGCTCAGGATGAACGCTGGCGGCGTGCTTAACACATGCAAGTCGAACGATGATGCCAGCTTGCTGGTGGATTAGTGGCGAACGGGTGAGTAACACGTGAGTAACCTGCCCTTGACTCTGGGATAAGCCTGGGAAACTGGGTCTAATACCGGATATGACCTTCCATCGCATGGTGGTTGGTGGAAAGCTTTTGTGGTTTTGGATGGACTCGCGGCCTATCAGCTTGTTGGTGGGGTAATGGCCTACCAAGGCGACGACGGGTAGCCGGCCTGAGAGGGTGACCGGCCACACTGGGACTGAGACACGGCCCAGACTCCTACGGGAGGCAGCAGTGGGGAATATTGCACAATGGGCGAAAGCCTGATGCAGCGACGCCGCGTGAGGGATGACGGCCTTCGGGTTGTAAACCTCTTTCAGTAGGGAAGAAGCGTAAGTGACGGTACCTGCAGAAGAAGCGCCGGCTAACTACGTGCCAGCAGCCGCGGTAATACGTAGGGCGCAAGCGTTATCCGGAATTATTGGGCGTAAAGAGCTCGTAGGCGGTTTGTCGCGTCTGCCGTGAAAGTCCGGGGCTCAACTCCGGATCTGCGGTGGGTACGGGCAGACTAGAGTGATGTAGGGGAGACTGGAATTCCTGGTGTAGCGGTGAAATGCGCAGATATCAGGAGGAACACCGATGGCGAAGGCAGGTCTCTGGGCATTAACTGACGCTGAGGAGCGAAAGCATGGGGAGCGAACAGGATTAGATACCCTGGTAGTCCATGCCGTAAACGTTGGGCACTAGGTGTGGGGGACATTCCACGTTTTCCGCGCCGTAGCTAACGCATTAAGTGCCCCGCCTGGGGAGTACGGCCGCAAGGCTAAAACTCAAAGGAATTGACGGGGGCCCGCACAAGCGGCGGAGCATGCGGATTAATTCGATGCAACGCGAAGAACCTTACCAAGGCTTGACATGAACCGGACCGCTGCAGAAATGTGGTTTCCCCTTTGGGGCTGGTTTACAGGTGGTGCATGGTTGTCGTCAGCTCGTGTCGTGAGATGTTGGGTTAAGTCCCGCAACGAGCGCAACCCTCGTTCTATGTTGCCAGCACGTGATGGTGGGGACTCATAGGAGACTGCCGGGGTCAACTCGGAGGAAGGTGGGGACGACGTCAAATCATCATGCCCCTTATGTCTTGGGCTTCACGCATGCTACAATGGCCGGTACAAAGGGTTGCGATACTGTGAGGTGGAGCTAATCCCAAAAAGCCGGTCTCAGTTCGGATTGGGGTCTGCAACTCGACCCCATGAAGTCGGAGTCGCTAGTAATCGCAGATCAGCAACGCTGCGGTGAATACGTTCCCGGGCCTTGTACACACCGCCCGTCAAGTCACGAAAGTTGGTAACACCCGAAGCCGGTGGCCTAACCCCTTGTGGGAGGGAGCTGTCGAAGGTGGGACTGGCGATTGGGACTAAGTCGTAACAAGGTAGCCGTACCGGAAGGTGCGGCTGGATCACCTCCTTTCTAAGGAGCACCTCCAACTCTTCTGTGCTGGTGAATGCCGGTGTGGGGGGTTGTCAGGAAGCAAGCCCGCAGCATGGACGATTGTTCCGTGGCGGGTGCTCATGGGTGGAATATCAGCAAATAGCGGCTGCGTGTTCTTTTGTCTTGTCTAGTACGAGCCAGTGATGGTTCTGGAACGGTGGGCGCAGGGATGCGTGGTTTAGTGTTTGGCACACTGTTGGGTCCTGAGGCAACAGGGCCGGGGGGTTTTCCCCTCGGGTTTGTTTGTTTCTGGTTTCCCTGCCGTGACGTTCCGTGCGCCTGTTGTGGGTGTGTGGGGTGTGTGGTGTGGGGTTGTTGTTTGAGAACTACATAGTGGACGCGAGCATCTTGTATAAGAAGCAATTTCCAAGATTAATGAACCTGGATCTGGCTGCGCTGTTGATGCCCTTTGGGGTGTTGGGGTGTGGTTGGTTTCTGTGGTTCTCTCGAGAAATGTTTTTGATCTTTGTGGTCAAGTTTTTAAGAGCACACGGTGGATGCCTTGGCATTAGGAGCCGAAGAAGGACGTAGGAATCTGCGATAAGCCTGGGGGAGTCGATAACCGGACTGTGATCCCAGGGTGTCCGAATGGGGAAACCCCGCCGAGCGCGCGAGTGACTCGGTGACCCGTACCTGAACACATAGGGTGCGTGGGGGGAACGCGGGGAAGTGAAACATCTCAGTACCCGCAGGAAGAGAAAACAATAGTGATTCCGTTAGTAGTGGCGAGCGAACGCGGATCAGGCTAAACCGTTCCATGTGTGATAGCCGGCGGGCGTTGCATGGTCGGGGTTGTGGGACTTTCCATACCAGTTCTGCCGGGCTGGTGGGGTGTGATGTGCGCGCATAGGTGAACGGTTTTGAAAGGCCGGCCAGAGAGGGTGTTAGTCCCGTAACCGTAATGTGTTTGTACCGCCTGTGAGAGTATCCCAAGTAGTACGGGGCCCGAGAAATCCCGTGCGAATCTGTCAGGACCACCTGATAAGCCTAAATACTCCCTAATGACCGATAGCGGACCAGTACCGTGAGGGAAAGGTGAAAAGTACCCCGGGAGGGGAGTGAAACAGTACCTGAAACCGTGTGCTTACAATCCGTCGGAGCCAGTCTGATTCTGGTGACGGCGTGCCTTTTGAAGAATGAGCCTGCGAGTTAGTGTTACGTCGCGAGGTTAACCCGTGTGGGGCAGCCGTAGCGAAAGCGAGTCTGAATAGGGCGTGTGAGTGGCGTGATCTAGACCCGAAGCGAAGTGATCTACCCATGGCCAGGTTGAAGCGACGGTAAGACGTCGTGGAGGACCGAACCCACTTCAGTTGAAAATGGAGGGGATGAGCTGTGGGTAGGGGTGAAAGGCCAATCAAACTTCGTGATAGCTGGTTCTCCCCGAAATGCATTTAGGTGCAGCGTTGCGTGTTTCTTGCTGGAGGTAGAGCTACTGGATGGCTAATGGGCCCTACAAGGTTACTGACGTCAGCCAAACTCCGAATGCCGGTAAGTGAGAGCGCAGCAGTGAGACTGTGGGGGATAAGCTTCATAGTCGAGAGGGAAACAGCCCAGACCACCAACTAAGGCCCCTAAGCGTGTGCTAAGTGGGAAAGGATGTGGAGTTGCCCAGACAACCAGGAGGTTGGCTTAGAAGCAGCCACCCTTAAAAGAGTGCGTAATAGCTCACTGGTCAAGTGATTCCGCGCCGACAATGTAGCGGGGCTCAAGTACACCGCCGAAGTTGTGGCATTCACATTTTAGCTAAGCCCTTGTGGTTCAGGCGTGTGGATGGGTAGGGGAGCGTCGTGTGGGCGGTGAAGTCGCGGTGTAAACCAGCGGTGGAGCCTACACGAGTGAGAATGCAGGCATGAGTAGCGAAAGACGGGTGAGAAACCCGTCCGCCGAATGATCAAGGGTTCCAGGGTCAAGCTAATCTGCCCTGGGTAAGTCGGGACCTAAGGCGAGGCCGACAGGCGTAGTCGATGGACAACGGGTTGATATTCCCGTACCGGCGAAAAACCGCCCATGCTGAGCGGGGGATACTAACTGCCCGAAGCCTGCCCGAGCGCCCTTGTGGTGTGAGGGTTTTGGTGGAGCGCAGGACCTGATCCCGGGAGGCAAGCGTATTAACAGGTGTGACGCAGGAAGGTAGCCGAGCCGGGCGATGGTTGTCCCGGTCTAAGGATGTAGGGCGAGTGGTAGGCAAATCCGCCACTCATGGTGCCTGAGATCTGATGGGACCCCCGTTTGGGGGGATTTGGTGATCCTATGCTGCCGAGAAAAGCATCGACGCGAGGTTTTAGCCGCCCGTACCCCAAACCGACACAGGTGATCAGGTAGAGAATACCAAGGCGATCGAGAGAATTATGGTTAAGGAACTCGGCAAAATGCCCCCGTAACTTCGGGAGAAGGGGGGCCCCAACCTTGATACACCCTTTGCGGTGTGGAGGGGATCGGGGCCGCAGAGACCAGGGGGAAGCGACTGTTTACTAAAAACACAGGTCCGTGCGAAGTCGCAAGACGATGTATACGGACTGACTCCTGCCCGGTGCTGGAAGGTTAAGAGGACCGGTTAGCCGCAAGGCGAAGCTGAGAATTTAAGCCCCAGTAAACGGCGGTGGTAACTATAACCATCCTAAGGTAGCGAAATTCCTTGTCGGGTAAGTTCCGACCTGCACGAATGGAGTAACGACTTCCCCGCTGTCTCAACCATAAACTCGGCGAAATTGCAGTACGAGTAAAGATGCTCGTTACGCGCAGCAGGACGGAAAGACCCCGAGACCTTTACTATAGTTTGGTATTGGTGTTCGGAGTGGCTTGTGTAGGATAGGTGGGAGACGTTGAAGCCCGGACGCCAGTTCGGGTGGAGTCATCGTTGAAATACCACTCTGGTCACTTTGGACATCTAACTTCGGCCCGTAATCCGGGTCAGGGACAGTGCCTGATGGGTAGTTTAACTGGGGCGGTTGCCTCCTAAAAAGTAACGGAGGCGCCCAAAGGTTCCCTCAGCCTGGTTGGCAATCAGGTGTCGAGTGTAAGTGCACAAGGGAGCTTGACTGTGAGAGAGACATCTCGAGCAGGGACGAAAGTCGGGACTAGTGATCCGGCGGTACATTGTGGAATGGCCGTCGCTCAACGGATAAAAGGTACCTCGGGGATAACAGGCTGATCTTGCCCAAGAGTCCATATCGACGGCATGGTTTGGCACCTCGATGTCGGCTCGTCGCATCCTGGGGCTGGAGTAGGTCCCAAGGGTTGGGCTGTTCGCCCATTAAAGCGGTACGCGAGCTGGGTTTAGAACGTCGTGAGACAGTTCGGTCCCTATCCGCTGCGCGCGCAGGAAATTTGAGAAGGGCTGTCCTTAGTACGAGAGGACCGGGACGGACGAACCTCTGGTGTGTCAGTTGTACTGCCAAGTGCACCGCTGATTAGCTACGTTCGGATGGGATAACCGCTGAAAGCATCTAAGCGGGAAGCTCGCTTCGAGATGAGATTTCCATACACCCTCGGGTGTGAGAGGCCCCCAGCCAGACCACTGGGTTGATAGGCCGGATGTGGAAGCGAGGACTAACGACTCGTGAAGCTGACCGGTACTAATAGGCCAACAACTTACACCACACAGATACATACAAACTCTGCTTGCGTCCACTATGTGGTTCCCAACCAACAACCCCCCAACACACGGGTTGTCACGGCACGGAACCAACACAACTGAATAACAACACCACAATGTTGTAACCACCAGACTTCCCACCCCCGAAAAAACACGGGCGGGCGGGTACAAGGGTTACGGCGGTCATAGCGTGGGGGAAACGCCCGGTCCCATTCCGAACCCGGAAGCTAAGACCCACAGCGCCGATGGTACTGCACCCGGGAGGGTGTGGGAGAGTAGGTCACCGCCGGACACACATTAAGCAGGGCCCTGACAACGAATGTCAGGGCCCTGCTGCTTTAACCGAACAGCACAAAGAGGATGCCCTGCCTCCGGGCGGACTCTACCCCCGGGCACCGCTGCCCGGGGGTAGAGTAGTCCCTCATGAGCAGCATCTTCAGCCACCCGCAGGACCCTTTCGAAGAAGCCGGACAGCGGGCAATTGAGCCGCTGGAACCGGTGGTCAACACCGTAGTCGTGCCCGGTCCCGTGGCCCGGGCTTTCGTTGGTTTCACGGAGCACACCCACCTCTGGTGGCCCCTTGAGCAGCACGGTGTCTATGGTGCCGGCTCCTACGTGGAGTTTGAAGAGAACCTCATCCTCGAAACAGCCGATGACGGCCGCACCAGTATCTGGGGAACCCTTGATGACTGGCAGCCGCCCCTGTCCTTCCATGCCACCTGGCATCCCGGCACTACGGCGCTGTGGTCCACCGAGCTCCTGGTGGCGTTCCGCGCCCTCGGCGGCGGAACTGAAGTCCGGGTCTTCCATGAAGGGTGGGAAGGCGCCGAGGATCCTGCCGCCGCGCGTCAAGAGTACGCGGAAGCGTGGCCCCGGATCCTGGACAAGTATGCGCGGTTCATGGGCGCCGGGGACGCCGCAGAGGACAGCTCGCCTGGAGGCGTGGCCTAGCCCCGCCCCGCGGCCTTGTCCGGCGGCACGGCGGTGCTGTTCCGGATCACAAACTCCGTAGGGTATTCCTGGTCCCGCGCTCCATCCGCCGCCAGGCCGCCGTCGGAACCTGCGCCCTCGGAACTTCCACCGGCATTGTCCAGCAGGGCCAGAGCCGTGGCAGCCGCCAGCCTTCCCTGTCCGCGTGGATCCTGGCTGATGGTGGTCAGCCCAAAGGTCTCTGCAAGTTCGTGCCCGTCAATCCCCACGACGGAAAGGTCCTGTGGGACCTGAAGGCCGAAGTCCCGGGCGGCGAGCATGATGCCCACGGCCATCTCGTCGGACGCGGCGAAGACTGCGGTGGGGCGGTCAGCGGAGGTGCCCAGGAGCCGGCGGCCCGCCGCGTACGCGCCCTGGATGGTGAAGTCGGCCGTGGCCTGCCACTCTTGCCGCACCGTCAGCCCGGCTGCTGCCATAGCCGCTGCAAAGCCCTTCTGGCGCAGCTGCGGAAGGTTGAAGTCGCGGTTCAAGGCCGCATCCCCGGTAACATGCGCGATCCGGGTATGGCCGAGCCCGATCAGGTGCCGGGTGGCCATCATGGCCAGGCCTTCGTCGTCGATCCTTATGGTCGAGGCGCCCCGCAGCGCCCCGCCGATGCCCACAATCGGACGGTGCACGGCGAGCAGCTGGCCGATCTCTTCCTCGCTGAGTACCAGCGCCACCGCAATGACGGCGTCCAGGCGTTTCCGCAGCAGGAAGTCGTTCAAAATGCTGCTGCGGTGCTCCGGCTGCTCTCCCACGTTGTACAGCGTCAGGTCGTAGCCGGCGTCCAGGAGGGCTTCCGAAACGCCCTCCAGGACCGAAGAGAAATACCAGCGCTGGACGTTGGGCACCACCAGGCCGATGTTGTGGTTCCGCCCGGAGGCGAGGCTGGAGGCGTGGTAAGAGGGGACGAACCCGAGTTCCCGTGCCGCCTCCTGCGCAAGGCGGCGGCTCCTGGAGGAGACGTTGGACTTGCCGCTCAGCGCCCTGGAGACGGTGGCCACGGACAGGCCGGCCCGGCTGGCAACTTCTTTGATGCCCGCCATGGTCAGCCTGCTGCTGTGATGCGGATCCAGGCGGTTTCGCCCGAAGCCAGCAGTCCTTCCGTGCCGGACGTGGTACTGCGGATAAGGACGCGGCCCGCAGGTATCTCCAGCGGCTCATGGTTCAGGTTCATAACCACCAGCGTAGTGCCGTTGAGGTAGCCCAGCGATGACCCGGTGCACCAGTCCTCGGCCCAGGACAGGGATCCCCGGCCCAGGTCCAGGTCGCGGCGGCGTGCCAGGGCGTCGCGGTAGAGGGACAGGTGCGACGACGGCGATTCCGCCTGCAGGTCCCTCGCCAACCCGCCAAAGGAAGCGGGAATGGGCAGCCATGGTTCATTTCCCGAACCGAAGCCCAGGTGTTGTTCTCCGGCACGCCAGGGCAGCGGCACCCGGCAGCCGTCACGGCCAAGCCGCTGCCCGCCGGTCCGGGCGAACGTGGGGTCCTGGCGCAGGTGGCCGGGGATGTCGATGCCGTCCGGCAGCCCCAGCTCCTCGCCCTGGTAGAGGTAGGCGGCACCGGGCAGTCCCAGCATGAACAGCGAGGCAGCAGCTGCGCGCTGCCGGCCGAGTTCCTCATCCGGCTGGGGATCGGCCGCCCCGATGCCGTCGCCGTCCCGTGGGCCATGGCCGTTGTAGCCAAACCGGCTGGCATGGCGGACCACATCGTGGTTGGACAGCACCCATGTGCTCGGGGCGCCGACGCCGTCAAGGACGGTCAGGGAATCGGTGATGACCGAGCGCAGCCGGTAGACGTCCAGGCCCGCATGGAGGTAGGGGAAATTGAACGCCTGGTGCATCTCGTCGGGCCTGACCCAGTGAGCCAGCCGGTGAAGGTCCACGCTTGCCTCGGCGCAGAGGATGCGGTCCGGGCCGTACTCGTCCAGGATCAGCCGCCAGTTGCGGTAGATGTCGTGGACGCCGGGTTGCCCGAACATGGGTGCCTCGTGGCCGGGGTACCCCTCGCTGTTGCCGCCATCGGCCCGGCCGCCCCAGGCGGGCAGGCCCGGGGCCTTGACCAGGGCATGGGCTACGTCCACCCGGAAACCGGACACGCCGCGGTCCAACCAGAAACGCAGCACGCGCTCGAACTCGGCGTGGACGGCGGGGTTGTCCCAGTTGAAGTCCGGCTGGGAGGAGTCAAAGAGGTGCAGGTACCACTGGCCCGGCCGGCCGTCGGCGTCTGTTACCCGTGTCCAGGCAGGTCCGCCAAAGTGTGACTGCCAGTTGTTCGGTGGCTCCTCTCCGTCAGGCCCGGTGCCGTCACGGAAGATGAACATGTCCCGTTCGGGGCTTCCGGCCGGTGCCGCACGGGCTGCCTGGAACGCCGGATGCTTGTCCGAACAGTGGTTGGGCACCAGGTCCACGATGACCCGCAGGCCAAGGCGGTGGGATTCGGCCATCATGACGTCGAAGTCGGCGAGTGTGCCAAAGATCGGGTCAACGTCGCAGTAGTCGCTGACGTCGTATCCGGCGTCACGCTGGGGGGAACGGTAAAAGGGTGACAGCCAAACAGCGTCGACGCCCAGGTCCGCCAGATGCGGCAGTTCCTCGGTAATTCCCGCGAGGTCTCCCACGCCGTCACCGTTCAGGTCCCGGAATGACCGGGGGTAGACCTGATAGATCACGGCAGAGCGCCACCAGCCGGGAGCGGTATCGGCAGCGTGGATGAGCGTCAGGGGGCCAGTGGCAGCTGAGGTGTCCTGGGTCACAGTATCGACAGACATGAAAGCCAGCATAGCGGCGGACGGGCGATAAATGAAAACGCTTCCATACATGTTTCGCCTAATTTCGCACGAACTTTCAAGGCTCTGCAGTCCAACAACTGGAAGCGATTGCACGCCGGCAAATCCAAAAGACCGGAGCGTCGCACGCCCTAGACTGGGTAGACATGTCCGACGACGGGTGGAGGCTTTGTGGGAAGCATCGTTGACGAGCTGGAGGCCATCCTGGCGCCGGGACAGCTGGATGTCAGCGAGGTCTCGCTCCGGCGGTACGCCATCGACCAGGCCCCCGTCATCGATTTCCAGCTTCCCCTGGCGGTGGTGTTCGCCGAATCAGTGGCCGACGTGCAGGCGGTGGTGAAAACCTGCGCCGGCAGCGGAGTGGCCATTGTCCCCCGGGGTGCGGGTACAGGCGTTTCCGGTGGTGCCCATGCCACCAGGAACTGCATCATCCTTTCGCTGGAGCGGATGAACCGGATCCTCGCCCTGAACCCAGACGATGAGACAGCCATGGTGGAGCCCGGCGTGGTGAACGTGGTCCTCAACGAAGCCGCAGCAGTGCACGGCCTCATGTATGCCCCCGATCCGGCCAGTTTCCGAAGCTCCACCATCGGCGGGAACGTGGCTACCAATGCCGGCGGCCTGCGCTGCGCCAAGTACGGGGTCACCAGGGATTCGGTCCTGGCACTGGACGTGGTCCTGGCCGACGGGTCCCTCATCCACACAGGCCACCAAACCTTCAAAGGCGTGGCGGGCTATGACCTCACGGGCCTCTTCGTGGGATCCGAAGGAACCCTGGGCGTCGTCGTCGGAATCACCGTGCGCCTGAAGTACCTGCCACGGGAAGTCCACACCGTGGCCGCCTTCTACCCGGACTTCAGGATGGCTGCCGCAGGGGTCCTGGCCGTAGGCAAGGCACGCGTCCAGCCGGCCATCATGGAACTGCTCGACGGCGGTACCCTGGCCCAGCTCGACGACATCCACGGCTCCGACCTCACCGCCCGCGGAAAATCACTCCTGCTGGTCCAGACCGACGGGTTTGGCGCCGCCGCGGAAGCGGAGGTTGTGCGCCAGGTCCTCCGCGCCGGCGGGGCAACGGTGACTACTGAGGCAAGCGCCGAGGCGGAGCGCCTGGTGGAACTCCGCCGGCACAGCAGGGGGACGGAGGTGGACGACGAGTACCGTGTAGGCGAGGACGTGGCCGTTCCCCGCTCCCGGTTGGTGGACTACGTCGCGGAACTCGAAGCCATGGCCGCCAGGCAGCAGGTACACCTCAAGGTGGTGGCCCACGCGGGTGACGGCAACCTGCACCCCACATTTTGGATCGACCGGCAGGGGGCAGGCGTGGACTCCACAGCCATGCAGCGGCTGCAGGCGGCACTGGACGAGTCCATCACCGCGGCGCTGGCGATGGGCGGCACCATCACCGGTGAGCACGGAGTAGGGCAGTACAAGCTCCGGTGGCTGGGACAGGAGCAGCCGGAACCGGTGCGGGAGCTCCAGCGCAGGATCAAGGACCTGTTCGATCCCGCGGGGATCCTCAACCCCGGTAAGGCGATCTAGGACTCAGTCGTCCGAATCCGGGTATTCGTCCACCGATTCGTCTTCGCCGTAACGGGACTCCTCGGTCTCCACCTCAAGGATTTTCAGCAGCTCGGTATCAGGGTTCAGCATGATCGCGGCCTCGTCCCGGCGGTGCCGGAGGATAGAGTCGATGTAGGACTGGACAGCTTCCGCCAGCGGAATGTGGCGCTCCTGCTTCTCGGACATGTACCACCGGTGCTCGAGGACCTCGTGGACCACCTCGGCGTGCTCCAGTTTGCCGGACAGGTCCCGGGGGATGGCGCGCACGATCGGTTCGAAGATCTGGCTGACCCACAGGTGGGCGCTGTATTCCTCATCCATGTCCGGGTTGTTGTCCGCCCGGAAGGAGTCCATGTCATTGAGGAGGCGGCGGGCCTGGTTCTCCTGGGCGTCCAGGCCGGTAAGCCGCAGCAGCCGCCGCTGGTGGTGCCCTGCGTCCACCACCTTGGGCTGGAGCTGGATGGTGGAGCCGTTCTGGGTGGTCTTTATGGCGTATTCCTCGACGTCGAAGCCGAGTTCGTTCAGGCGCCGGATGCGGGCGCTCACCCGCCAGCGTTCGCCCAGCTCAAAGGATTCCTTCTCCGTCAGCTCGGCCCACAGCCGCCGGTAGCTGTCCATGATCAGCTCACTGGTGGCCACGGGGTCCACCTTTTCCTCGATGAGACCGCCATCCAGGAGGTCCATCAGCTCGCCGGCGATGTTCACCCTGGCGATCTCAAGGTCGTATTCGCGCTGGCCGGTGGAGAGGTCGGGGTAGAGCTCACCGGTTTCGGCGTCCACCAGGTAGGCGGCAAACGCGCCGGCGTCGCGGCGGAACAGGGTGTTGGACAGCGAGACGTCGCCCCAGTAAAACCCGATCAGGTGCAGCCGCACCATGAGCAGCGCCTGGGCGTCGATGAGGCGGGTCAGGGTGTCCTTGCGCAGCATCTGCGAAAACAGTGCGCGGTACGGCATGGAGAATTTCAGGTGCCGGGTCACCAGGACGGGGTTCAGCGGGCGTCCGTCAGGGGTGGTGCGGCCGGTGATCACGGCCACGGGCTCCACGCAGGGGACGTCCAGCCGGGCCAGCTTGCGCAGCATGTGGTACTCGTGCCGGGCCACATGCTCGGAGGTTTCCTTGATGGCAATCACCGAGCCGCCAAGGTGGGCGAAGCGCACGATGTGCCGGGAGATGCCCCGGGGGAGTGCGGCCAGGTACTGCGCCGGCCACTCCTCGAGGGCGATGTGCCAGGGCAGGTCCAGCAGCTCCGGATCCGCCGCTGCGGCGGTGATGCTCAGCGAGGAGGCTACCGAAGCGGCCTTGTTCTCGTCGGCGCTGGCGGCCACGAACCGCGGGAGCTTACCCACCTGGGCATAGTCTGTGGGTTCGTCATGCCACTGGGCGCTGTGTTCCTCGGTCATGGGCTCAATTCTTCCGTACTCAGGGCAGGGACGGTAAATCCTGTGCGGCCATGGTTAAAGGCCGACGGCGGCCCGCACCGTTGCGAAAAGGTGCGGACCGCCGTCAGTAACGCGCGTGGGTGGGCCCACGCCGTTAGGGTGCCGGTGGGGAGTTTAGTCGCCCAGGCGCAGGCCGGTCTTCGTGTCGAAGAGGTGCACGTGGCCGGACTGCGGACGGACGTAGATGACCTCGCCCTTCATCGGGGGGCGGCGGCCGTCGACACGGGCCACGATGTCGTGGTCCTTGCCGTCCAGCGTGGTGTGGCCGTAGACGTAGGCGTCGGCGCCGAGCTCTTCAACGACATCCACCTCAACCTTCAGGCCTTCGCCGTGCGGAGCGGTTTCCAGGTCCTCGGGACGGCTGCCCAGCGTAACCGTGGAGCCGTGTGCCTCTTCGAGGACGTCGCGCGGCACGGGGTAGACGGTGCCGCCGAACTGGACGCCGCCGTCGACAACGGGAAGTTCCAGCAGGTTCATGGCGGGGGAGCCGATGAAGCCGGCAACGAACACGTTCTTGGGGCGGTCGTAGAGGTTGCGGGGGGTGTCCACCTGCTGCAGCAGGCCGTCCTTCAGCACGGCGACGCGGTCGCCCATGGTCATGGCCTCGACCTGGTCGTGCGTGACGTAGACGGTGGTGACGCCCAGGCGGCGGGTCAGGGATGCGATCTGGGTGCGGGTCTGGACACGGAGCTTGGCGTCCAGGTTGGACAGCGGCTCATCCATGAGGAAGACCTGGGGGTTACGGACGATTGCGCGGCCCATGGCAACACGCTGGCGCTGGCCGCCGGAGAGTGCCTTCGGCTTGCGGTCCAGGTACTGCTCAAGGTCAAGGAGCTTTGCGGCTTCGCGGACGCGCTCGGCGCGCTCTTCCTTGGAGACGCCGGCGATCTTCAGGGCGAAGCCCATGTTGTCGGCCACAGTCATGTGCGGGTACAACGCGTAGTTCTGGAAAACCATCGCGATGTCGCGGTCCTTCGGCGGAACATCGGTGACGTCACGGTCACCGATCAGGATGCGGCCTGCGTTGACGTCCTCCAGGCCTGCGAGCATGCGCAGGGAGGTGGACTTGCCGCAGCCGGAGGGTCCAACGAGGACCAGGAATTCGCCATCGGCGATGTCGATGTTGAGCTTATCGACGGCGGGCTTATCTGTGCCCGGGTACAGACGCGTAGCGTTATCAAAAGTAACTGTAGCCACAGTTATCAATCCCTTCACCGGCAGGTACGTGCCGGACGATCCGTTGTGAATGGTTCATGTTTATTCAGTTGTGTTCCCACAAAATGCTCCGCGGCTTTGCGCGGAGCATCACGTGACGCCGCACGGTTGTTGTGCGCCACATCACACCCAAGAGTATGCCAGAAGTTGCTTCTTTTACCGCAAATGTTACGGATGTCACATGTGCTTCCGGCCACGGGCTATCCGGAAGCGGCCTGGGGGTCTTCCTCGGCGACGGCGATGCTCCGCTCCTGGAGCAGGGCTTCCAGCAGCTCCGCGATATGGACAGGCGCCTCCACCCGGTATTGGGCCTGGGTGAAATCGAGGCCAACCTTGACCCCTACGTCGCCTGGTTCAAGCCGGCCGAAAGCGTCCTCGTCCGTCACGTCATCACCGGCGAACAGCACGGCAGTGGCCCCGGTGGCCTGCCGCAGGAAGCTGACGCCTTCGCCCTTGGAGGCATTGACCACGGAGGTCTCCAGGACGCGCTTGCCCTCCTTGAGGAAGACGCCCTTTCGCTCCTGGAGCACCGACCGGGCTGCTGACACCGCGTCCTCGGCCACGTCATCCGCAGCCAGTCGGGTGTGCAGGACGACGCCGGCGGGCTTGTATTCCAGGGACGTGCCAGGCGCCTCCGCGACGATAGCCGCCAACTCGGCGCGCACCTCTTCAAGGAGGGTCTTCTGGCCGTCGTCCAGCGTCAGTTCCGTGGAGCCCGGCCCAAGCCAGGCTTCGGCCCCGTGGCTGCCAATCAGCAGGGTGTCCACGGGCGGAGACGCCACCTCCCGCAGGCTGGCGAGGGCGCGCCCGGAGATGAGTGCCGTCGTCGTGCGTGGAAGCACGGCGAGCCCCGCGAGCGCCGCGGCTGAGCGTGGAAGCGGCCGCGCATCCTGGGCACGGCCCACGATCGGGGCCATGGTCCCGTCAAAGTCCATGGCCACCAGCAGGTGCCCGGTCCCGGCGATCCGGTGCAGCGCTTCCCGCAGTTCTGGAGTGAGTGCCAGCGCTGCCTTGGTGTGGCCGTCAGGAGTCATCGCGGACCACCTTCTCGTTCAGTGCGTTCAGGAAGTCGGCGGACCAGTGGTCCACGTCGTGTTCGAGGATTTGCTTACGCATGGCCCGCATCCTGCGGCCGGACTCCCGCGGCTGCATCTCCACGGCACGCATGATGGCGCTCTTGAGGCCGTCGATGTCGTGCGGGTTCATCAGCAGTGCCTGCTTGAGCTGGTCGGCTGCGCCGGCGAACTCACTGAGGACCAGCGCGCCGTCGTTGTTGGTGCGCGCCGTGACGTATTCCTTGGCGACCAGGTTCATGCCGTCCCGAAGGGCCGTGACCAGCATGACGTCGGCGGCAAGGTACAGCGCCACCATCTCCTCCACGGGGTAGCTGTGGTGCAGGTAGCGGACGGCGGTGTTCTCGATGGTGTCGTAGGTGCCGTTGATGTGGCCCACCGTGCCCTCCACCTCCTCACGCAGGAGCCGGTACTGCTCGACGCGCTCGCGGCTGGGGCTGGCCACCTGGATCAGGGTGGCGTCTCCAACCGAGAGCTTGCCGTCTGCCAGGAGCTCCTCGAAGGCTTTAAGCCGGTGCCTGATGCCTTTGGTGTAATCCAGTCGGTCGACGCCGAGCAGGATGGTCTTCGGGTTCCCCAGATCCTGGCGGATCTGGCGGGCGCGCTCAATGATGTCCGGCCTGGCGGCAAGCTCGCTGATGTGCTTGACGTCGATGGAGATGGGGAAGGCCTGTGCCCGGGCAATGTGTGTGACCTGCCCGTCCTGGCCCTTTACGTGGACCTGCTGCTGCTTAACGCTGGCACCGAGGAAACGGCGAGCGGAGCGCATGAAGTTTCCGGCATCGCTGGGCCGCTGGAAACCCACCAGGTCTGCGCCGAGGAGTCCGTCGATGATGGCCTGGCGCCACGGCAGCTGGGCAAAGATCTCCGGCGGAGGAAACGGGATGTGGTTGAAGAATCCGATGCGCAGGTCCGGCCGCGCCTCGCGCAGCATGCGGGGCACCAGCTGGAGCTGGTAATCCTGCACCCACACGGTGGCGCCCTGGTCCGCATGCTGTACGACGGCGTCGGCGAACCTGCGGTTGACCCTTCGGTAGGCGTCCCACCAGGTGCGGTGGAACTCCGGCGGGGCAATGACGTCATGGTAGAGCGGCCAGAGGGTGGCGTTGGAAAACCCCTCGTAGTACAGCTCCACGTCGTCGTTGCTGAGCTGGACCGGGACGAGGTCCATGCCGCCGTGGCTGAAGGGTTTGACAGTCTCGTCCGGCGCACCGTGCCATCCGACCCAGGCGCCGTCTGTCTTGGTCATCATAGGTGCCAGGGCGGTCACCAGTCCCCCGGGGGAGCGGCGCCAGCCAGACTCGTCATCACCGGCATCCCCTGCTGCGACCCGGTCCACAGGCAGCCTGTTGGAGACCACCATGAAGTCGTACTTCGTATGGCCGGCATGGCTGGGACCGGAGCTGCCGGCCGTTGCTTTGCCGGCGGGTTTTTCCTGGACGGGTGTTTGCATTGCTGCCCCCTGGGGTTGCTTGTGCCTCTTAGCCACCCTAGCCGGACGGAATCATCGGGGCTATTCGTCCGTTGGTCAACCCGGTGGAATGGTTGAAACCGCAAGCGCTCAGCTTTCTCCCCTAAAATGTTGGAGTGCCACGAAGTGGTCCCCCTACGTCGACCGACCCAAGGAACTCATGAGCCCCGCAAACGAAGTACGTAAGTCCAAGGCTGAGCGAACCGCGGAGGCGCGGGAAAAGGCGCGCCTGATCAGGGAAGAGCAGCTGAAGAAGGACAAGCGCAACAAGCTGCTGATCGGCTGGGGCATCGTGGCGGCAGTGGTGGCCATCCTGGTGGTGGTGGCGCTGGTGGTGACGAACAGCCTCAAGCAGAACGCCCCCATAGCGGACCAGGGCCCCACGCCTGCCAACGCCAACGTGCATGGCGGCGTCACTTTGCTGGCCAATACGGATGTGGCCAAGTCGGAACCGGCCACGGTTGACGCCGCCTCCCTGGGGGACGCGCCGAAGACGGCGCCCGCCGAGGTAGTGGCTCCCGGCGCCGAAGCAGAGGCCGGCAAGCCGGTCAAGGTGGTCCTCTACATCGACTTCATCTGCCCCATCTGCAAGAACTTCGAGACCCAGTACAACGACCAGCTCACGTCGCTGCGCAACGAAGGCAAGATCACCGTTGAGTACCGGGCCCTCGGATTCCTGGACAGCCGGTCCACCACCAACTACTCATCCCGGGCCGCCAATGCAGCAGCGTGCGTGGTCAACGAATCCCCGGAGAAGTACTCCGATTTCGTCAACGCATTGTTCGCCAAGCAGCCGGCGGAAGGCAGCGCAGGCCTTTCCGACAGTGATTTGAAGAAGATGGCGTCCGACATGGGCGTCAACATCGGTTCCTGCGTCGATGACAAGACCTACCGCCCGTTCGTGAAGTTCACCACGAAGGAGGCCGCGGCCATCGGCGTCACCGGTACGCCCACCGTGTTCGTGGACGGCAAGCAGTGGGGCAAGGGCGACAGCGCGCAGACGCCGTTCCCGGACTTCCTGCAGGCAGCCATCGCCGCCAAGGGCTAAGGATTCCCAGTCAGGGCAGGGGCCCGCTCCGGACCGTTTCCGGGGCGGGCCCCTGGCGCATTCACCGCCAGTAGTCCGGCGTTTTTACGCCCGGCGGGAGTTGGGCTAACCTTATCTAGCGCCTTCACGGTGCACGCCCGCAGGGGCGCGCCTCCTTAGCTCAGTTGGCCAGAGCACCGCTCTTGTAAAGCGGGGGTCGTCGGTTCGAATCCGACAGGGGGCTCCATTCAACCTCCGGGTTTAAGCTGGATCCATCCACATAATCAGCGTGCTGACTAAAGGAGGATGGGTGCCATGCCCAAGACCGGCAAGAACGATCATGCCCGCAAGGAAGAACTTCCTTCCACCCTGCAGCGTTCTGAGCAAAAGGCGCAGGACACATTCGCCAAGACCTATGATTCCGCCCTTGAGTCGTACGACCAGGATGAGCAGCGGGCGGCCCGGGCAGCATACGCATCCCTGAAGCACAGCTACGAGAAAGTGGGCGACCACTGGGAGCCCAAGGAAAAAAGGGGCCCGTCGGACAAGCGCGCAGAACAGGGCATCAGCTCCTCCGAACCCACCGCGGGCGGAGTCAACGCCAATGCGTCCAAGGACCACCTCTACAAACTGGCCAGGGAACTGGACGTCAAAGGCCGCTCGAAGATGGACAAGGGTGAATTGGTCAAGGCCATCCAGAAGGCCAACGACGCCGCCACCCGCAAAGCCCGCAGCAAATAGCCTGTGCTCTTGCCGTCCTGCCGTCCAAGGTGTCGAATCAGAGGGACACGTCAGGTCGGGTCGGCGATGATGCCAGGAGGTTCCAATGTCGGTGAAGAGCACCAAGGAGTCAGCGCGGGCGGGAGGCGGCAGGAACGGGCCTGAGTCAAAGCGCGCCGACCAAGCCACCGGCATCGCGGCCCAGGACCCGGCGCGGATCCGGAACGTGGCCCTGGTGGGTCACTCGGGCGCCGGGAAAACAATGCTGATCGAGGCGCTGCTGGCAGCCAACGGCATGATCACGCGCAAAGGCTCCATCGCCGACGGATCCACGGTCAGCGACTCGGACCCCGCCGCGGTTCACCAGCAGCGCTCCGTCACCCTGTCCCTGGTGCCCCTGATGGTGGACGAGACAAAAGTGAACCTCCTGGATACACCGGGCTACCCCGACTTCATTGGTGAGCTGCGGGCGGGGCTGCGCGCCTCCGATGCTGCCCTCTTCATAGTGTCGGCCGTGGACGGAATCGACGCCACCACCACCGCCCTGTGGGGCGAGTGCGCGCACATGCTGCTGCCACGCGCCGTCGTGATCACCCGGCTGGACCACCCGCGGGCAGATTACGACGGCGCCCTGGCCGCCTGCCGCAAAGCGTTCGGCGAGGGCGTGCTGCCGCTGTGTGTCCCATTGCCCTCAGCAGAGGAGGCCGCCGGGCCGCTGTCCCTCCTGGGCCTGCTGTCCCGGGAGGTAACGGACTACTCCTCCGGCGAGGCAACCCCTGAAGTCCGGGCCGCCACGCCGGATGAACTCGCGGCTGCCGGGCCTGCCCGGGGCGCACTCATCGAGGGCATCATCGCCGAAAGCGAAGACGAAACGCTGATGGACCGCTACCTGGAAGGCGAGGACATCGACACCGGAGTGCTCGCAGCAGACCTGGAAACCGCCGTCGCACGTGGCTCGTTCTTTCCCGTGCTGCCCACGTCCGCCGTCACCGGGCTGGGGACCGCCGAACTGCTGGACCTGCTGGTCCGCGCCTTTCCGCCGCCAGGGGAGCGCAGCCTGCCGGACACCACCGACCTCGCGGGGGAACCGGCCGGAAGCCTGTCCTGCGATCCGTACGGCCCCCTCGCCGCCGAGGTGGTGCGCACCTCCAACGATCCCTTCCTGGGCCGCATCTGCCTGGTGCGGGTGTTCAGCGGCACACTCCGGGAAGACTCGCCGGTCCACGTGGGCGGCCACGGCCTGGCCGACCGGGGTCACCAGGACCATGACACCGATGAACGGGTGACCCATATCTACTCACCGCTGGGTGCCACCCTTCGCCCCGTCCCCTTTTGCGTGGCGGGGGACATGTGTGCCCTGGCGAAGCTGGGCAGCGCTGAAACCGGCGACACCATTTCCGCCCGGGAAAGCCCGCTGCTGCTCGCCACGTGGGAAATGCCTGAGCCGCTGCTGCCGGTTGCCGTGGAAGCCGATTCCCGCAGCGACGAGGACGCGCTGGCCCGCAGCCTGGGCCGGATAGCGGCGGGTGACCCCACCTTGCGGGTGGACCGGAACGCCGAAACGCATCAGCTGGTGCTCTGGTGCATGGGCGAAGCCCACGCGGAGGTGGTCCTGGACAGGCTGCGCGAACAGGGAGTGAAACTGCACACCGTGGACGTGGTGACGCCGCTGCGGGAAACCTTTGCCACCGCCGCCTCCGGCCACGGCCGCCATGTCAAGCAGTCCGGCGGACACGGCCAGTACGCCGTGTGCGACATCGAGGTGGAACCGCTGGAGCGCGGCGCGGGGTTCGAGTTCGCGGACAAGACGGTGGGCGGCCTGATCCCGGGAACGTTCATCCCGTCCATTGAGAAGGGCGTCCGGGCCCAAATGGACAAGGGCGTCGCCGCGGGCTTTCCCGTAGTTGACCTGCGGGTCACCCTGGTGGGCGGCAAGGCCCACAGCGTGGATTCGTCGGATGCGGCGTTCCAGGCGGCCGGGGCGCTGGCGCTCCGGGAGGCCGCGGCAGCAGGAAGGATCCAGCTGCTGGAGCCGGTGTCATCCGTCTCCATCACGGTCGCCGATGAACATGTGGGCACAGTGATGAGTGATTTGTCCGGCCGGCGGGGACGCCTCACCGGCACCACCTCTTCCGGTGAGGGCCTCACGGAGATCAGCGCCGAAGTCCCGGACCAGGAACTCCTGCGGTATGCGGTGGAACTGCGGGCGCTGACCGCCGGCACCGGGCGCTTCCGCCGCCAGTACCTGCGCCATGACCCCGTACCCCCGAATTACAGCCCATCCTGAGCCCGCCATGGCAGGAACAGATACAGGGAACGGCCGCCGGTGAACGCCGCAGCACGAAAGATCCAGACCGTATACCTGACGCTGACGTTGGGCAACACCCTTGCGGCGTCGTTCATTTGGGGCATCAATACGCTGTTCCTGCTCGACGCCGGGCTGACCAACCTGGAAGCCTTCGCTGCAAACGCCTTCTTCACTGCCGGGATGGTGCTTTTCGAAGTTCCCACCGGGGTAGTCGCGGACAGCTGGGGGCGCCGGACCTCCTTCCTGCTGGGCACCGTAACCCTGGCAGGATCCACCTACCTCTATTACCTGCTGTGGCAGTTGTCTGCACCGTTCTGGTGGTGGGCCGGGGTGTCGGCGCTGCTGGGGCTTGGCTTCACCTTCTTTTCGGGGGCAGTGGAGGCCTGGCTGGTGGACGCCCTGCACTTCTCCGGTTACGACGGCGGCCTGGAAGCGGTCCTGGGCCGCGGCCAGATGGTTTCCGGGATCGCCATGCTGGCAGGGTCAGTGGCCGGCGGCGTCATCGCGCAGGCAACGAACCTGGGCGTGCCGTTCCTGCTGCGCGTCGCGGTGCTGGTGGCAATGTTCGCGGTGGCCTTCCTGCTCATGCACGACGTCGGCTTCACCCCGGAGCGTTCGGCCCACCCGGTGCAGGCCACGCGGGCTGTCCTGCGCGCCTCGCTGGACGGCGGCCTGCGGAACCCGCCGGTGAGGTACATGATGCTGGCTGCGCCGTTCACCGAGGGCGTGGGATTCTATGTCTTCTATGCCCTCCAGCCTTACCTGCTGCAGCTCTTCGGAGATCCCAGGGCCTACGCCATCGCAGGCCTGGCAGCGGCCATTGTTGCCGGCGCGGACATCCTGGGCGGCTGGCTGGCTCCGCTGGTCCGGAAACTGGTCCGCCGGCGCACCACCGTCCTGATCATTTCAACCATCACCAGCTCGGTGGTCCTGGTGGTGCTCCTGGCCACCAGCATCTTCTGGCTGGCACTGGTGCTCCTGGCACTCTGGGCCGTGGTGGCCTCCGCCGGAACCCCCGTGCGCCAGGCCTACCTGAACGACATGATCGGCTCGAAACAGCGGGCAACCGTCCTGAGCTTCGCCTCGCTCATGGGGTCCAGTGGGGGAGTGGTGGTGCAGCCGGCGCTCGGCAGGGCCGCAGACCTCTACGGCTACCCGGCATCGCTCGCATTCGGCGGCGCGGTGCAGCTGCTGGCGGCACCCTTCATCCTCCTCAGCCGCCGCCGGCGCTCGCCGGCAGATGTTGCTACCGGGCTCGCGGCAGCGCCCTGAGCCGCAAAGACCCGGGCCCCGGACGCGTCGTCCAAGGCCCGGGTCTGCACGGAGCAGCGCCGCGGCCGCGGTAGCCGCTACTTGACGCCCACGGTTTCGCTGGCCGCCGGCGTCGGCTTTTCCTCGGCGGGCGGGGGCGTAGTCTTCAGCTTGAACCGCTGGCCGAGGTCACCACCGCCGCCGCTGCGGTTCTTGTTGAAGATGTCGAAGCCGACGGCGACAAGGAGTACCAGGCCCTTGATGAGCTGCTGGTAATCGGTGCCCAGGCCCAGGATGGACATGCCGTTGTTGAGCACGCCCATGATCAGGCCACCGATCATGGCTCCCGCGACTGTTCCGATGCCACCGGTAACGGCGGCGCCGCCGATGAAGGCCGCGGCGATGGAGTCCAGTTCGAAGCCTGTTCCACCGGCGGGCTGCGCCGAGTTGAGCCGCGCGGTGAAGACCAGGCCTGCCAGTGCGGCGAGCACGCCCATGTTCACGAAGAGCCGGAACGTGACGGCCTTGGTCTTGATGCCTGACAGTTCAGCGGCGTGGAGGTTGCCGCCGATGGCGTACGTGTGCCGCCCGAAGACGCTGTTGCTCATCAGGGCGGTGTAGGCGATCACCAGGACCGCCAGGACCACCAGGACGATCGGCGTGCCGCGGTAGGAGGCCAGCAGGAAGGTGATGATGAGCATGAGCAGCGCCGTGAAGGCGGTTTTGATGACGAACCAGACCAGGGGTTCGCTTTCGAGATCGAACTTCCTGCGGATCCTGCGCTCCTTGAGGGCCTGGATCAGCAGCGCCACCGTAGCGCCGACACCCAGGATGACGGTGAGCCATTCCAGGACGGAGGTGCCGCCGGAGATGTCCGGAAGGAAGCCGCCGCCCAGGGCCCGCAGTTCGGCGGGGAAGGGGGTGATCTGCTGGTTCTTGAGGGTGATGAGCGTGAGTCCGCGGAAGATCAGCATGCCCGCCAGCGTGACGATGAAGGCCGGGATCCCCACATAGGCGATCCAGTAGCCCTGCCAGGCGCCCACAAGGGCACCCACCACCAGGCAGGCAGGGATTGCGGCCCACCACGGCCAGCCCCAGTGCACGATCATGACGCCGGCCACCGCGCCGATGAACCCGGCAACGGATCCGACGGAAAGATCAATGTGCCCGGCGATGATCACCATCACCATGCCGATGGCCAGGATGAGGATGTAGCTGTTCTGGACGACCAGGTTGGTGACGTTCTGCGGTTCCAGCAGGATCCCGCCGGTCAGCCCCTGGAACAGCAGGACGATTAGGATCAGGGCAACGAAGATGCCAACCTGGCGGAGGCGGCTGGTGAGGAATCCGAGCGATTCTCGTAAGGCGGACATTTCGCTATTCCTTCTCTTTGGTCATGTAGTGCATCAGGGTTTCCTGGGTGGCCTCGGCGATGGGGACTTCGCCGGTGATGTGGCCGGCGGCGAGGGTGTAGATGCGGTCGCAGATGCCCAGGAGTTCGGGAAGTTCCGAGGAAATGACGATCACGGCTTTTCCTTCGGCCGCCAGTTTGGCGATGATCGTGTAGATCTCGAATTTTGCCCCGACGTCGATCCCGCGGGTGGGTTCATCGAGGATGAGCACGTCCGGGTCGGAGAACATCCATTTGCTGAGCACCACCTTCTGCTGGTTGCCGCCGGAAAGCTTGCCGGTGATGGCGGCCACCGAGGGCGCTTTGATGTTCATGCTCTTCCGGTAGCCGTTGGCCACCACGGTCTCCTGGTTCTTGTCCACGAAGCCGCGTTTGGCGAGCTTGCGCAGCGCTGCAAGGGAGATGTTGCGCTTGATGTCCTCGATGAGGTTCAGGCCGTAGTGCTTGCGGTCCTCGGTGGCGTAGGCGATGCCGTGGCGGATGGCGTCGGAGACGGTGGAGGTGTTGATTTCCTCGCCGTACTTATAGACCTTGCCGGACATTGCGGTGCCGTAGGTTCGGCCGAAGACGCTCATGGCGAGTTCGGTGCGCCCGGCGCCCATCAGCCCGGCAAGTCCCACCACCTCGCCCTTCCTGACATGCAGGTTGGCGTTGCGGACCACCATGCGGCTGTGGTCCTGGGGATGCCGGACGGACCAGTCCTCGATCCGGAGGACTTCCTCACCGATGTTCGGCTCGCGGTCCGGGTACAGGCTCTCCAGGTCGCGGCCCACCATGCCGCGGATGATGCGTTCCTGGGTGATCTGGCCTTCATCGAGCCGGAGTGTCTCAATGGTTTTGCCGTCCCGGATGATGGTGACGGCGTCGGCCACCTTGCGGATTTCATTGAGTTTGTGGCTGATGATGATGCTGGTGACCCCCTGGCCCTTCAGATGGAGGATCAGGTCCAGCAGGTGGCCGGAATCCTCGTCGTTGAGGGCGGCCGTGGGCTCGTCCAGGATGAGCAGCTTCACTTCCTTGGACAGCGCCTTGGCGATCTCCACGAGTTGCTGCTTGCCCACGCTGATGTGCTGGACGGGGGTGACGGGGTTTTCGTCGAGGCCCACGCGGGCCAGCAGCTTTGCTGCCTCCAGGTTGGTCTTGCGCCAGTCCACCCATCCGTTGGTGGCTTGTTCATTGCCAAGGTAGATGTTCTCCGCAATGGAGAGGTACGGGCTCAGCGCCAGTTCCTGGTGGATGATCACGATGCCCCGCTTCTCGCTGTCCGAGATGCTGGAGAAGTTGCAGGGTTCGTTTTCGAAGAGGATTTCCCCTTCGAAGGTGTTGTGTGGATAGACGCCGGACAACACTTTCATGAGCGTTGATTTGCCGGCGCCGTTTTCGCCGCAGATGGCGTGGACCTCTCCACGGTTCACATCGAGGGTGACGTCCTGCAGCGCTTTCACGCCGGGGAAGGTCTTGGTGATTCCTCGCATTTGAAGAATGGGTGTGTTCATCGTCAATTCCCACTGACTGGTCGAAGCTTGGCCGTCCTGCTGCTGCAGGAGGTTGCGGGCGGGGCTGCGGCCGGATGGAGGTCCGGCCACAGCCCCCGGACGCTGACTACTTGACGTCGGCGTCGGTGTAGTAACCCGAGTCGATCAGTTCCTTCTTGTAGTTGTCCTTGGTGATGATCACGGACTTCAGCAGGAAGGCCGGAACAACCTTGACCTTGTTGTTGTAGGTCTTGGTGTCGTTGGTTTCAGGTTCCTGGCCCTTGAGGACGGCGTCGACCATCTTGACGGCCTGTGCGCCGAGCTGGCGGGTGTCCTTAAAGATGGTGGAGTACTGCTCGCCCGCGACGATGGACTTCACGGAGCCCTTTTCGGCGTCCTGGCCGGTGACCACCGGAAGGCTTCCCTTGGCGTAGCCGCCGGTGCTGGTGAGGGCGGAGATGATGCCGATGGACAGGCCGTCGTACGGGGAAAGGACGCCGTTCAGCTTGGTGCCCGAGCTGTAGGCGGAGGTGATGATGTCCTCCATGCGCTTCTGCGCCACGGGTGCCTGCCAGCGAAGGATGGCGGCCTGCTCAAACTTGGTCTGGCCGCTGGGGACCTTCAGGGTGCCGGCATCCATGTAGGGCTTGAGGGTGTCCATGGCGCCGGTCCAGAAGAAGTTGGCGTTGTTGTCGTCCGGGCTTCCGGCGAAAAGTTCGATGTTGAAGGGGCCCTTGCCGTCCACCTTCTTGCCGCTCGCGTCGACCAGGCCCAGGCCGGTCAGCAGCGAGGTGGCCTGCTGGACGCCCACGGTGTAGTTGTCGAACGTGGTGTAGTAGTCCACGTTCGGAGTGCCGTTGATAAGGCGGTCGTAGGCGATGACCTTGACGTTCTGCTCCTTGGCCTTGGCCAGGACGTCGGTCAGGGTGGTGCCGTCGATGGCAGCGATGATCAGGGCCTTGGCGCCCTTGGTCAGCATGTTTTCGATCTGCGAGACCTGCGTGGGGATGTCGTCGTTGGCGAACTGGAGGTCCGTCTTGTAGCCGAGGTCTTTCAGGGACTTCTCAACATTGGCGCCGTCGGCGATCCACCGTTCCGATGTCTGGGTTGGCATCGAGATGCCAACCAGCGAGTCGCTGGGCTTCGCTGCGCCGCTGGATTCGCTGGTTCCGCCACGGGAGCCGCAACCGGTGGCTCCCACGGTCAGGGCGAGGACAAGGGCCACCGCGCCCATGAGTTTTTTGATTCTCACCATAATCTCCTTCCGCGGCAGCATTGCCGCGAAGTGTTGTTGGGCCGGGAAGCAACGGTGCTCCCGGTCCTGGCCACATGGTTGATGTGTCGGTTCAATATAGACTGATTTGTGAACGCTAACAAGAGCCTTCTCCCGGAAACTCCGAAATCTTTCGATGTCATTGACTTCTTCTTTGTTAGCGTTCACACTTGCTGCAGCACTTAGCTCGACCCTGACCCTACAAAACCGGTAATGAGGCCGCTTGCCTCCCGGATGGAGGCAACCCCATGCCAGATGCGCTGTTTACTTCAAGCTCCGACCCCCGCCACGACCACTGCGTGGTCGGCGTGGACTTCGGGACCCTGTCCGGCCGCGCCGTGGTGGTGCGGGTCCGCGACGGCAAGGAGCTTGGGAGCGCCGTCCATGAATATCCCCATGCGGTGGTGGCCGGCTCCCTGCCCGGTGACGTGGCGGGCGACGACGGCACGCGGCTTCCCGGCGAATGGGCGCTTCAGGTGCCCAACGACTACCGGGACGTCCTGCGCACCGCCGTTCCTGCCGCGGTGGCTGACGCGGGGATCGACCCGGCCGCCGTCGTCGGCATTGCCACCGACTTCACCGCCTGCACCATGGTGCCCGTGAAGGCCGATGGCACGCCGCTGAACGAATTGCCGGGCTATGCCAACCGCCCGCATGCCTACGTAAAGCTCTGGCGCCACCACGCCGCCCAGGGGCAGGCCGACCGGATCAACCGGCTGGCCGCCGAACGGGGCGAGGACTGGCTTCCGCGGTACGGCGGCCTGATCTCGTCCGAGTGGGAATTCGCCAAAGGCCTGCAGCTGCTGGAAGAGGACCCGGAGGCCTACGCCGAAATGGACCACTGGGTGGAGGCGGCCGACTGGATCGTCTGGCAGCTGTGCGGCCGCTACGTCCGCAACGCCTGCACCGCCGGCTACAAGGGCATCTACCAGGACGGGCGGTACCCCTCGGAGGATTTCCTGGCCGCCCTGAATCCGGACTTCAAGGACTTTGTCAGTTCCAAGCTGGAGCACACGATCGGGCGGCTGGGGGACGCCGCAGGGACCCTGACGGCGGAGGCTGCAGCCTGGACCGGGCTGCCGGAGGGCATCGCCGTGGCCGTGGGAAACGTTGACGCCCACGTCACTGCCCCTGCTGCCAAGGCCGTGGAATCCGGCCAGCTGGTGGCTATCATGGGCACCTCCACCTGCCATGTGATGAACGGCAGCGAACTGCGTGAAGTGCCGGGAATGTGCGGGGCAGTGGACGGCGGCATCGTGCCCGGCCTGTGGGGTTACGAGGCCGGTCAGTCCGGTGTGGGGGACATCTTCGGCTGGTTCACCAGGTACGGCGTCCCGCCCGAATACCATGAGGCTGCCGGGGACGCGGGGCTGGGAATCCACGAGTACCTCACCGGACTGGCGTCGCGGCAGGCCATCGGGGAGCACGGCCTGATCGCGCTCGACTGGCACTCGGGCAACCGCTCGGTGCTGGTGGACCACGAGCTGTCCGGCATCGTGGTGGGCCAGACCCTTGCCACCCGGCCCGAGGACACCTACCGTGCCCTGCTGGAAGCCACGGCCTTCGGAACCCGCACCATCGTGGACGCGTTCCGCGACGCCGGGGTTCCGGTCAGGGAATTCATCGTGGCCGGTGGCCTGCTCAAGAACAGGCTGCTGATGCAGATCTACGCGGACGCCACCGGCCTGCAGCTGTCCACTATCGGCTCGGAGCAGGGCCCGGCCCTGGGATCGGCCATCCACGCCGCCGTGGCCGCGGGTGAATACGCGGACATCCGGGAAGCCGCCGCCGCCATGGGCGCCGAACCCGGCGAGGTCTACACGCCGATCCCGGAAAACGTTGCCGCGTACGAGGAACTGTTCCAGGAATACAAGGCACTGCACGACTACTTTGGCCGCGGCGGCAATGACGTGATGCACCGGCTCAAGGCCATCCAGCGCAAAGCCGCCCGGGCCAGCCTGCCCGGCTCCGCCGCCGAACCTGCCGTGGGGGTCTCCGCATGAGCACCGACACCGGGATCCTGGAAACCATCGCCCGGGTCCGGGAGGACGTGTGCGCCCTGCACGCTGAGTTGACGCGCTACGAACTGGTGGTGTGGACCGCAGGCAACGTTTCCGCCCGGGTGCCGGGCACCGACCTCATGGTTATCAAGCCCTCCGGGGTCGCCTACCAGGACCTGACCCCGGAGCAGATGATCGTGACGGACCTGCACGGCATGCCCGTCAGGGGCACCAACGTCGGTGGCGGCGGGACCGTGGACTGGGGCAACCCGCCGCTGTCGCCGTCGTCGGACACCGCAGCGCACGCCTACGTGTACCGGCACATGCCGGAGGTGGGGGGCGTGGTGCACACCCACTCCACCTACGCCACTGCCTGGGCTGCCCGGGGGGAGGCCATTCCGTGCGTGCTGACCATGATGGGCGATGAGTTCGGCGGCTCCATCCCGGTGGGCCCATTCGCGCTGATCGGGGACGACTCGATCGGCCACGGGATCGTGGAGACGCTGAAGAACTCCAATTCACCGGCGGTCCTGATGCAGAACCACGGCCCCTTCACCATCGGCAAGGACGCCCGCTCCGCGGTGAAGGCCGCCGTGATGTGCGAGGAAGTGGCCCGCACCGTCCACATCTCCCGCCAGCTGGGCGAACCGCTGCCCATCGACCAGGGCTCCATCGACTCCCTCTATGCCCGCTACCAGAACGTCTACGGCCAATAAACAACGCAGGCCAGTAATCCACGGCGCCGCCACACAACTTCCCAGGAGAATCCATGAGCACCGCAGCAAGCACCTCCCTCGACGGCTACGAGGTCTGGTTCCTCACCGGCAGCCAGCACCTGTACGGGGAGGAGGTCCTCAAGCAGGTGGCCGCCCAGTCGCAGGAGATCGCCAACCAGCTCAACGCCAATTCCGCCGTCCCGGTCAAGATCGTCTGGAAGCCGGTCCTCACCGATTCGGATGCCATCCGGCGCACCGCCCTGGAGGCGAATGCCGATGATTCCGTGATCGGTGTGACCGCCTGGATGCACACGTTCAGCCCGGCCAAGATGTGGATCTCCGGCCTGGACCTGCTGCGTAAGCCCCTGCTGCACCTGCACACCCAGGCCAACCGGGACCTGCCGTGGGCGGACATCGACTTCGACTTCATGAACCTGAACCAGGCCGCGCACGGCGACCGCGAGTTCGGGTACATCCAGTCCCGCCTGGGCATCGCCCGGAAGACCGTCGTCGGGCATGTCTCCAACCCCGAGGTGGCACGCCAGGTGGGCTCCTGGCAGCGCGCCGCCGCCGGCTGGGCCGCCGTCCGCACCCTTAAGCTGACACGCTTCGGGGACAACATGCGCAACGTCGCCGTCACCGAAGGCGACAAGACCGAGGCGGAGCTGCGCTTCGGCGTCGCCGTGAACACCTGGTCCGTCAACGAGCTCGCGGACGCCGTGCACGGCGCGGCGGAGTCCGACGTCGACGCGCTGGTGGCGGAATATACGGACCTTTACGACGTGGTGCCGGAGCTCCGCGCAGGCGCGGCCAGGCATGAATCGCTGCGGTACGGCGCCCGGATCGAGCTGGGCCTGCGCAGCTTCCTGGAGGGCAACGGCTCCGCCGCGTTCACCACCTCCTTCGAGGACCTGGGCGCCCTGCGGCAGCTTCCCGGCCTTGCGGTCCAGCGGCTCATGGCCGCCGGCTACGGCTTTGGCGCCGAAGGCGACTGGAAGACCGCCATCCTGGTGCGCGCCGCGAAGGTGATGGGTGCCGGCCTGCCCGGCGGTGCCTCCCTGATGGAGGACTACACGTACCACCTGGAGCCCGGGTCCGAGAAGATCCTGGGCGCCCACATGCTCGAGGTTTGCCCCTCCCTCACGGCGTCGAAGCCGCGCCTGGAAATCCACCCGCTGGGCATCGGCGGCAAGGAGGACCCGGTCCGCCTGGTGTTCGACGCCGATGCCTCCCCGGGCGTCGTCGTCGCCCTGTCCGACATGCGGGACCGTTTCCGCCTGGTGGCCAACGCCGTCGACGTCGTTCCCCTGGACCAGCCGCTGCCAAACCTGCCCGTGGCCCGCGCCCTGTGGGAGCCCAAGCCGGACTTCGCAACCTCCGCAGCAGCCTGGCTCACAGCCGGCGCTGCCCACCACACCGTGCTCTCCACCCAGGTGGGCATGGACGTGTTCGAGGACTTCGCCGAGATCGCCAAAACCGAACTGCTGACCATTGACCACGACACCACCATCCGGCAGTTCAAGAAGGACCTGAACTGGAACGCCGCCTACTACAAGCTGGCAGGCGGGATCTGATCCAATGGCTCGGCTGAGCTCCCGGCGCCCTCCACGGACAACAACCCCGTGACGCACGGCAAACCACGCCGGCTGCCGAGGCTTGAGGACGTGGCGGAGCTGGCCGGGGTCTCACACCAGACCGTGTCACGGGTGGTCAACAACCACCCCAACGTGAGCCCGGGGACGCGGGAAAAAGTGGAAGCGGTGATAGCCCGGCTCGGCTACCGCCGCAACACCGCAGCCCGGAGCCTGGTCACCCGGCGCTCGCAGACCATAGGGGTCCTGGGCAGCGAGCTCTCCCAGTACGGTCCTGCCAATACATTGCTGGGCGTGGAACGCGCTGCGAGGGACGCCGGATATTTCGTCAGCGTCGCCGCGTTGCGGGAGGTCAGCCGGGACGCGATCCTGGACGCCGTCAGGCACTTCCTGGACCAGTCGGTGGACGGCATCGTGGTGATCGTTCCGCACCTTGAGACGCTGGCCGCCCTGGCGGAACTTCCCATCGGGGTCCCGGTGGTGGCCGTTGGACCCGAGGGGAATGACACTGTTGGCGGCGTCAGGGTGGACCAGCGCCGCGGGGCCGAACTCGCCGTGCGGCACCTCATTGGGCAGGGGCACGTCAGGATCGGGCACGTCGCGGGCCCGCAGGACTGGATCGATGCCGTGGCGCGTGCCGACGGCTGGCGGTCCACCCTTGCCTCCGCAGGACTCGAGGCGGACCTGATCATCGAAGGTGACTGGAGCGCCGGCAGCGGCTACGCCATCGGCCGGCGGATCGCGGCCACCCGCCGGGCCACCGCCCTCTTCGTGGGCAACGACCAGATGGCCCTGGGGGTCCTGCGCGCCCTGACCGAGGCCGGCATCAAAGTGCCGCAGGACGTGTCCGTGGTGGGCTTCGACGACCAGCCCGAGGCCGGCTATTTCAGTCCGCCGCTGACGGTGGTCCGGCAGGATTTCGAGGAACTGGGCCGGCGGTGCATGCAGATGATGTTGACGGCGTTCAGCGGCGCGGAAGGACCCCGGACACTTGTCGTGGAGCCGGAACTCGTCCTGCGCAGCAGCACGGCACCGCCCGCCTGAAGAACCCGCTTGAAGAATCCGGCCGGAGATCCTGCCGGCAGCTGATTTAATCCGGGGGAGACCGGCGCGAAACGTGGCCACAACAATCGCTGCGTAGTTTTCAGTGCATGACGGCTACCCTGCTCATCCGGCTCCGCGACTGGCTGCTGGACACCTTCACCTACGAATCCGAGTCCAGTGCCGCCGGCGCCATGGCCGACGCCACCCGGTGGGGCTGGCTTCCGGCCTTGAGCGGAGTGTCCCTCGGTGCCGACCAGGCCCGGTCCGGGCATGCAGGAACAGCGGGCGGAAGCGGCGGAATGTCTGCTTAGCCACACTATTGCGCCGGTAGCGCGATAATGCCTTAAACTGCTGCACTGAGGTGCCTGAAATGGCGCTGCGCAGCAACGAAAGTGAACACGCTATGGCTACCGATTACGATGCTCCACGCAAGCAGGAAGAAGAGTCGCCGGCCGACTCTCTCGAGGCCCTCCAGGCGTCACGGGGCGGCAACGCGCAGACCGCGGTTATCGATGTCGACGAGAACGACACCGCTGAAGGCATCGACCTGCCCGGCGCCGATCTGTCCAATGAGGAACTGACCGTCATTGTGGTTCCCGAGCAGTCCGATGAGTTCACCTGCTCGTCGTGCTTCCTGGTCCGGCACCGCTCCCAGGTTGCCCGTGAAAAGGACGGCCTGAAGTACTGCCGCGACTGCGAAGGCTGAGTGTCTTCCTGATTTTTGCCGGCGCCGGCCACCTCCCCGAGGTGGCCGGCGCTGCTTTGTCCCCGGACGCCGTCGTTATCAAAATGCCCCCTCGTTTCCCGGTCCGGACACTCCTACGCTGGAAGCATCCAATGGTCTTTAGTCGTGGATGGCACTGCTATGAAGAAGTTCCTCACCTGGCTCGCGGCAATCCTGTTGGCTTCCGGGCTGGGAATCGTGGTCCAGGCGCCCGCCTCGGCGGCGCCCTACTGCGGCCTCACATGGGGCTCCCTTGCGAAGACCGGGCAGGATACGGGGACCGCATCGGTCACCAATGTCCGGACCGGGCAGCACTACTGCTTCGACCGGCTGGTGGTGGACCTCAACGGGCCCGCCGTGTCCTACACGGTGCAGTATGTGCCGCGGATTGAGCAGGAAGGCTCCGGGGCCTTCATCCCGGTACGGGGCGGCGCGCGCCTGCATATCAGCATCAAGGCGCCGTCCTACGACCAGAACGGCAACCCCACCTACAACCCGGCGGACAAGGCTGAACTCAGCAACGTGGCCGGCTACCAGACGTTCCGCCAGGTGGTTTCTGCCGGAAGCTTCGAGGGGTACACAAGCCTCGGTCTGGGCGTCCGGGCCCGCCTGCCGTTCCGGGTCTTCACCCTGGCCGGTCCCGGCCCGGGCTCGCGCCTGGTGATCGATGTGGCGCACTACTGGTGAAAACGAAAAAGGTGCCGTGCCCCTGATGGGGGCACGGCACCTTTTTCGTTCAGGCAGCGTTGTGGCGGCCTTCAGCGATCTATTCCGGCACTACCAGCGCGGGGGTGTCCCGCTTGAGGGTTTCGCCGCGGAAGAAGCCGGGGTGCGTGCGGGACATGACCAGCATGACGACGGCGCCCAGGGCCAGGATGCCGATGCCCAGGATGAACACCAGGCCCACGCCGAAGACCTCGGAACCACTGCCGAACTCCGGCGCCAGGCTGTCCACGGCGGTCTGGACGAACACCACGAACAGGCCCACGCCGCCCACCACCGGGCATACCAGCCGCAGCAGGAAGTGGCGGGTGCTGTTGAACAGGCTGTGGCGGAAGTACCAGGTGCAGGCCAGCGCGGTGAGGCCGTAGTAGAAGCAGATCATCAGACCCAGGGCCAGGATGGTGTCATTCAGGACGTTTTCGCTGACCACGTGCATCACCGCGTAGAACCCGGCGGACAGGATGCCGGCGGCGATGGTGGCGTAGCCCGGCGTCGCGAACTTCCTGCTGATCCGGCTGAACGGTTCAGGCAGGGCGCCGTAGTGCGCCATGGCCAGCAGGCTTCGGGACGGCGACATGAACGTGGACTGGAGGGAGGCCGCGGAACTGGACAGCACGGCGAGGGACATCAGGATGGCGAAGGGGCCCATGATGGGGGAGGCCAGGGCCGTGAAGATGTTCTCTTGGTTGTCGGCGTTGTTCAGGCCGTTGCCGGTGTCCCCGACGCCGGCGAACATCATGGTGGCGATGCTGACCAGGAGGTAGATGGCCAGGACGATGACGGCGGTCAGGGTGCCGGCCAGTCCGGCCGTCTTCTGGCCGTTCGCTGTTTCCTCGTTGACCGTTAGGCACACATCCCAGCCCCAGTACACGAAGATCGACAGCGAGATGCCGGCGGCAATCTGGCCGAACGTCTCGATCTTCGTGACGTCGAACCAGTCCCAGCTGAACGGGATGGCCGTTTCGGACGTGGACCAGTTGGCGAAGGCCATGGCGACGAACAGGCCCAGGACCAGAAGCTGGAAGCCCACCAGGCCGTACTGCACCACCTTGGTGGTGTGCAGCCCGCGGTAGCTGACCCAAACAGCCAGCGCCACGAACACGAAGCAGGTCAGGACGTTCAACGCTTTGTTGCCGGCCAGGTCTGCCAGTTCCGGTGAGCCGGTGAGCTGGGACAGGAAGAGGTAGAAGAAGTCGACGGCGACGCCGGCCAGGTTGGACAGCACGATGATGTTGGCGGCCAGCAGGCCCCAGCCGCCCATCCAGCCGACCCAGGGGCCGAAGGCCTTGGTCACCCAGGTGAAGGTTGTGCCGCTGTCCGGGGAGTCGGCATTGAGCTCCCGGTAGGCGAGCGAGACCAGGATCATGGGGATGAACCCGATCAGGAAGATGACTGGCAACTGGAGTCCGGCTTCATTGACGGTGGGTCCGAGTGCGCTGGTGAGGGTGTAGGCGGGGGCGATGGTTGAAATGCCCAGGACGACGACGGCGAGGAGCCCGAGCTGCCCGCCCTTGAGGCCTTTGGCGCTGACGCCGTCCGCGGACGGGGCGTGGGCGTGCGGACCGGGTTTGGCCGTACTGGTGCGGATTGTCTCTGTCATGGCACCACTTTCTGGAAGGCTGTGAGACGGAGGTCACTATATGAATGGCGTTCATTTAGTATGGGGGTGCCGGACCTGTGATGCAAGACGCAATATGAATCACATTCGTTTATGACTTCCTTTCCAAATTAGTAAGCTCACTGAGAAATTGCCGAAAGCCCTGCCGCCGCTAGGTGCTCGGCTGGTAGCGTCGGCCGTATTGGACCACTTGAGGAGGACGCATGAAAGCTTCACCGACACTGACCAACAATCTGCAGGCTGTCCTGGCCGACCTGATCGAACTGCACGTCCAGGGCAAGCAGGCGCACTGGAACATCGTGGGCACCAACTTCCGCGACCTGCACCTGCAGCTTGATGAGATCGTCGACGCTGCCCGCCAGTTCGCTGACGACACAGCCGAACGGATGCGCGCCCTGCATGCACTCCCGGACGGCCGCAGCTCCACCGTTGCCGAAACCACCAGCCTGGCCCAGTTCCCTGAAGGGCTGATCAGCACTACGGATGCCATCGAGCGGATCGTTGCCGCCATGGAAGCCGCCGTGGGCACCATGCGCAAAGTCCATGACGAGGTGGACGAGGAGGATCCCACCTCCGCGGACCTCCTGCACGAGTTCATTGCCCGGCTGGAGCAGTTTGCCTGGATGGTACAGGCTGAAAACATGAAGCCGACCGCCAAGGTCACAGCCGCCGACTCCAAGTAGCCGGCAGCCACCCGCCTGGACCCTTTGGGCGCCTGGTATCGGAATTGATCCGGTACCAGGCGCCCTTTTTGTTTCGCTTGGTCAGGCCGCTTTCGGCACCTTCCGCAGCACGACGGCGGCGAGGACTGCCGCCGTCGCCATCAGTACCAGCCCAATTGCCGCAGTGATGTGCACGCCGGAATCAAACGCTGACGCCGCAGCGTCCCGGACGGTGTCCGACAGGGAAGCGGGCAGCAGGTTTGCTGCTTCCACTGCGCCGGCAAGTGTTTCCCTCGCGCTGTGCAGGGAGGAGCCGGGCAGCATGCCGTCAAGGCCTGCGGGCAGCCGCAGGTTCTGCTGGTAGGACGCCGTCAGGATGGAGCCCAGTACCGCCGTGCCCAGCAGCGACCCCACCTCGTAGCCGGTCTCGGAGATTGCCGCGGCAGCGCCTGACTTCTCCGGCGGCGCGGACCCGAGGATGAGGTCGTTGGAGATGGTTTCGGCCGTACCCACGCCCAGTGCAAGGACCAGCAGGGCTGCCAGCAGCAGCGAGGGGCCGCCGTCGTGGTTCCCGAATGCCACCATGGTGTAGCCGGTGGCACTGAACGCCAACCCCGCTGCCACCACGTATCCCGGGCGGACCTTGCGGACCAGCGGCACCACCACCAGGCCGGCCACCACCGTGGCGGCCAGTGCCGGGATCATGGCAACGCCGGCTGCGGACGGCGTCATTCCCTCGAGGAGTTGGAGGTGCTGGGCGAGGAACAGGATGAAGCCGTTGAAGGAGAACAGGGCAAGGATGTTGGCGCTGATGGCCATGCTGAACACCCTGTTCCGGAACAGGGACATGTCCAGCAGGGGGTGCGCCAGCCGCTGCTGCCGCTGCACGAACACCGCCCCCATGGCCAGGCCGAAGGCGATGGCGCCCAGACCTGCCGCCCCTGGACCTTCGGTGGCAACTGCCTTGATCCCGTAGACAACGGGCACCATGACCAGCATGGAGAGCAGGATGCTGGGGATGTCCACCTTGCCGGGTGCCGGATCCTTCGATTCCGGGATGAGGGCCGGTCCAAACGCCAGCAGGGGGAGCATGAGGGGGACCGCCACCAGGAAGACGGCACCCCACCAGAAGTGCTCCACCAGCCAGCCGCCGAAGATCGGACCCAGGGCCGCGCCGCCGGAGAATCCGGCGGCCCAGATGGCGACGGCCAGCCTGCGGCGATTGGGCTCGGGGAAAATGTTGCGGATCAGCGACAAGGTGGACGGCATCAGCATGGCGCCGAAGAATCCCAGGGCGGCGCGGCCGGCGATGAGCCATTCCGGCGCGGGTGCAAAAGCCGTCGCAACGGACAGCGCGGCAAAGCCGATGCTGCCAAGGATGAGCAGCCTCCGCCGCCCAATCCGGTCGCCGAGGCTTCCCATTGATACCAGCAGCCCGGCCAGCACCAGGGGGTAGGCGTCAACGATCCACAGCAGCTGCACGCCCGTGGGTTCCAGGGCCCGGGCGATGGCCGGCAGCGCGAACGTCAGTGCGGTGTTGTCCACCGCCACCAGCAGCACGGGAAACATCAGCAGCCCCAGCGCCAGCCAGTCGCGCCACGGAGGACGCACGGAAGTGCTGCTTGCCTGCCCGGTTGCAGAACTCTCGATGGAAGTGGTCATGAGATAACTATACCGTCCGGACGGTATAGTTTAAAAATGCGATGGTTTTCCTTATTCCTGCACGGGGGAGGGCATGATGGAGGGCATGCCCCGAAAGCCTGTTGCCCGTGACGCGGTCCTTGACGCCTTCGAGTCCCTGCTGATTGAAGTGGGTGAGCGGGCGGCCACCCTCGATGCCGTGGCGCGCAGGGCCGGCGTATCCAAAGGCGGCCTCCTCTACCACTTTCCCAACAAGGAAGCCATGATTGCCGTGTTGCTCGACCGCCTGGAGGGCCTGGCGGGCGAGGATGCCGATGCCATGGCGTCGGCAGCTGAAGGCGCCGCGGCCTACTTCATCCGTTCCTCGGTCTGGGCGGATACCCCTTTGGACCGTGCCATCGTGGCCGCCACCCGGCTTGCAGAGGTGGCCCACGAGGAGACGCGGCGCCGCTTCGCGGCCATCCAGCAGCGCTGGCTGGACGAAATTGCTGCGGATGTGGGACCTGGGCTGGCCAAGGCAGTCCTCTATATGGGGGACGGCCTGTACTTCAACGCCATGCTGTCCGTGGCCCCTGCGCCGGCCGGGGGAGCGGCCGCTGACGTGGAGGAACTCCTGGCCGCGCTGGAACGGCTCCGCAGGTAGCTCCGTCATTTGCCGGGAGGGGTTGCCGCGTAGGACAATAGAAAGTTGTGAGGGCTGTCACCGGCCTTCATGATCCAACAAATGAATAGCCTTTGATCTGCGGCGGGAGAGTTCTGCCGGAAGTACAGGCAGGCGCCGTAGGAGCAAATCCTCCCCAGGAATCTCGCAGGCCCCCGTACCGCCGCGGCGAGGCACCTCTGGAAAGCAGCAGGCAGTCTTATTCTCTTTTGGAGAGGTAGGGACTGTTGTGCTCACCGACGGTGCAAGCGGGTCCTGCCCAGGCAGGGAACGCGGAAACTCTCAGGTCCAATACAGAGCGGGGAGGAACCCGAATAGCTGTGGCGTACCCTTCGCCGCCTGAGTAAATGGAGTTCCTTCGTGTCGGTTACCCCAGCCTCCACCACTTTCGTAGACCGCCATATCGGCGCGCGCCGCCAGGCCGACGTCGACACCATGCTCAAAGCCGTGGGCTACGACTCGGTCGATTCCCTTGTGGACACCGCGGTTCCCAAGGTCATCCGCCAGGACACCGCCCTTCGCCTGCAGGACGCCCTCAGTGAGGTTGAAGTCCTCACGGAACTGCGGAAGCTTGCCGCCAAGAACAAGACGGCGGTGCAGATGATCGGCCAGGGCTACTACGACACCGTGACTCCGCCGGTGATCCGCCGCAACATCCTGGAATCCCCGGCCTGGTACACCGCCTACACGCCCTACCAGCCGGAGATTTCCCAGGGCCGGCTTGAGGCGCTGCTGAACTTCCAGACCATGGTGCAGGACCTTGTGGGCCTGCCCATCGCCAACGCTTCGCTGCTGGATGAAGCAACGGCGGTGGCCGAGGCCGTGCTGCTGATGCGCCGCGCCAACAGGACCAAGCCCGCGGCAGACGGCAAGACCGTCCTGGACATCGACGTGCTGCCGCAGACCATCGCCATCGTGCTGGGGCGTGCGGAGGCGCTCGGCTTCGAGGTGGAGGTCGCCGACCTGTCCAAGGGCCTGCCCGACGGCGACATCAACGGGATCGTGCTGCAGCAGCCCGGCGCTTCCGGCCGCGTCTGGGACCAGTCCGCGGTGATCTCTGCAGCGAAGGACCGGGGCGCGCTGGTCACGGTCGCTGCGGACCTGCTGGCCCTGACACTGATCACACCTCCGGGCGAGCAGGGCGCGGACATTGCCGTCGGCTCAGCCCAGCGTTTTGGCGTGCCGCTGTTCTTTGGGGGCCCCCATGCCGCCTACATGGCTGTCCGCAAAGGCCTGGAGCGTTCCTTGCCTGGCCGCCTGGTTGGGGTGTCAAAGGACGACGCCGGCACGCCTGCCTACCGGTTGGCACTGCAGACCCGCGAGCAGCACATCCGCCGCGAGAAGGCCACGTCCAACATCTGCACCGCCCAGGCGCTGCTGGCCATCGTTGCGTCCATGTACGCCGTTTACCACGGCCCCGACGGCCTGAAGGCGATTGCCCAAACGGCGCACCGCCACGCCCGTAGCCTGGCGGCCTCGCTTGCGGCCGCCGGCGTCGAGGTGCTGCACACGAGCTTCTTCGACACCCTTACGGTCCGGGTCCCCGGACGGGCTGCTGGCATCATCGCCGACGCCGAGGCGCGGGGCATCAACCTGCGCAGCGTCGACGCCGACACCGTAGGCATCGCCCTCGATGAAACCACGACGGTGGCCATCGTCGCCCAGGTTGCCGACGTCTTTGGCGCCACGGTTGCCGAGGTCCAGGGCGAGGGCCAGGGCTTTGGGCTGGAGGCCGCCGTCGAGCGTTCCTCCGACTACCTGCAGCACCCGGTCTTCAACACGCACCGGTCTGAAACCCAGCTGCTGCGTTACATCCGCAAGCTCTCGGACCGCGACCTGGCGCTGGACCGCACCATGATCCCGCTGGGTTCATGCACCATGAAGCTGAACGCCACGGCCGAGATGGAAGCCATTTCCTGGCCGGAGTTTGCCTCGATCCACCCGTTCGCCCCGGACTCCCAGACCGAAGGCTGGCGCGAACTCATCGCCGGCCTGGAAGCGGACCTCGCCGAGATCACCGGGTATGACCAGGTGTCCATCCAGCCCAACGCGGGCTCGCAGGGCGAGCTCGCCGGGTTGCTCGCGATCCGCGGCTACCACCATTCCCGGGGCGAGCAGCAGCGCAACGTGTGCCTGATCCCGGCCTCGGCGCACGGTACCAACGCCGCCTCCGCCGTGCTCGCGGGCATGAAGGTGGTCGTCGTGGCCACGGCTGCCGACGGCACCATCGACCACGACGACCTGACGGCCAAGATCGAGGCCAACAAGGACGTCCTATCCTGCATCATGATCACCTACCCCTCCACCCACGGTGTCTACGATGGGGATGTCCGCGAAGTCTGTGACGCTGTGCATGCTGCCGGCGGCCAGGTCTACATCGACGGCGCCAACCTCAACGCCCTGGTAGGGCTGGCCCAGCCGGGCCAGTTCGGCGGGGACGTGTCCCACCTGAACCTGCACAAGACCTTCTGCATCCCGCACGGCGGCGGGGGACCCGGCGTCGGGCCCGTTGCCGCCAAGGCGCACCTGGCACCGTTCATGCCGGGCGACGCGAACAAGGCGGCGCACGAAGCCGGGCACGGTGTGGCGATCTCGGCGTCCCGGTTCGGTTCGGCCGGCGTGCTGCCGATTTCGTGGGCGTACGTGAAGCTGATGGGCGGTGAGGGCCTGACCGAGGCCACCAAGTCCGCGCTGCTGGCGGCCAACTACGTCGCGTCCCGCCTGAACGAGTACTTCCCGGTCCTGTACACCGGTGAAGGCGGGCTGGTGGCGCACGAGTGCATCCTGGACCTGCGCGAACTCACGGCGAAGACGGGGGTGACCGCAGAGGATGTTGCCAAGCGGCTGATCGACTTCGGTTTCCACGCCCCCACCCTGTCCTTCCCGGTGGCGGGCACGCTGATGGTGGAGCCCACCGAGTCCGAGGACCTGGCGGAGATCGACCGCTTCATCGAGGCCATGATCAGCATCCGCAAGGAAATCGACCAGGTGGCCAATGGCGACTTTGCCGTGGCGGACTCACCGCTGCGCCGCGCACCGCACACGGCGGCCGCCGTCGTCAGCTCTGACTGGGACCGCGCCTACCCCCGCGAGCAGGCGGCCTTCCCTGCCCACCACAAGCAGGACAAGTACTTCCCGCCCGTGGGCAGGATCGACGGCGCCGCCGGGGACCGGAACCTGATCTGCTCCTGCCCGCCGCTGGAAGACTTCGAAAACTAAGGACCGGCGCCATGACCGAGAAATACACCGCGCTTTACGACGAGCACAAGAAGCTTGGAGCTTCCTTCACGGACTTCGGCGGGTGGCAGATGCCGCTGAAGTACAGCTCGGAGCTTGCTGAACACCACGCCGTCCGCAAGGCTGCCGGCCTGTTCGACCTTTCCCACATGGGCGAGGTCTGGGTGACCGGCCCGGATGCCGCAGCCTTCCTGGACTACGCCCTGGTGGGAAAGATCTCCGCCATGGCCGTGGGCAAGGCCAAGTACTCGCTGATCTGCAACGAGGACGGCGGCATCATCGACGACCTCATCACCTACCGACGCCCTGCCGCGCAGGACGGCACCGACGTCTTCCTGGTGGTCCCCAACGCGGGCAATGCCACCGTGGTGGCCGCTGCCCTGCAGGAACGGGCCGCCGGGTTCGATGTTGTAGTGGAGGATGCCTCAGCCCGCACGTCGCTGATCGCCGTCCAGGGCCCCAAGGCCCAGGAACTCCTGCTGCGCCTGGTCCCGGCCGCGCAGCACGCACTGGTCACTGAGCTGAAGTACTACGCCGCTGTCAGCGTGCCCCTCCTGGTAGGCGGCGCCGGAAAGGAACTCCTGCTTGCCCGCACCGGGTACACGGGTGAGGACGGGTTCGAAATCTTCGTGGGCAACGACGATGCCCCCGCGCTGTGGCAGTCACTGATCGCCGTCGCCGACGACAGGGAACTGACCCCGGCAGGCCTCGCCTCCCGTGACTCCCTGCGCCTCGAAGCGGGAATGCCCCTGTACGGCAACGAACTGTCGCTGCAGGGCGACCCGTTCGCCGCCGGCCTCGGCCCCGTCGTCGCGCTTTCCAAGGAAGGCGACTTCGTCGGCAAAGCCGCCCTGGCCGCCAAAAAGGAAGCCGGAGCCGGCAGCGCCTCCGGCCGCCGCCTCGTGGGGCTCAAAGGCCAGGGCCGCCGCGCCGGACGCGCGCACTACCCCGTCCTCAAGGACGGCGCCACGGTTGGCGAAGTCACCTCCGGCCAGCCGTCGCCCACCCTTGGCTACCCCATCGCCATGGCCTACGTCGACGTCGAATACTCGGCACCCGGCACCGCCCTCGACGTGGACCTCCGTGGCAAGGCGGAGCCATTCGAAGTCGTCGACCTCCCGTTCTACAAACGCCAAAAGTAAGCCCTGTACCGCACCGTGGCCGGGCTTCGGGTCCGGCTCTGCCGGCCCCTGGTGCGCATGGACCGGTGTGTCGAGGCTGACAGGACGTACAGGAAGTGGGTTGAGCGGCAACCGAACCAGATTTAGTTAGGAAATACCCCGTTATGGCTGTTGGTGTCTTTGACCTGTTTTCGATCGGGATTGGGCCTTCGTCTTCGCATACTGTGGGGCCGATGCGGGCTGCTGCGGTGTTCGCTGAGGAGCTCAAGGGCCTGGGTGTCCTGGGTGATGTGGCGGGGTTGCGGGTTGATTTGTATGGGTCGTTGGCGGCGACGGGTCATGGGCATGGGACGATGACCGCCGTTTTGTTGGGGTTGGAGGGGTTCTATCCGGAGTTGATCCTGCCCGCCGAGGTGGAGGAGCGGCTGGCCTCGATCGCGGAGACCGGGGTGCTGAACCTGGCCGGTGCTGTGGCCTTGCCGTACGGGGTGAAGGATATGGTGCTGCGGCCGTTGACGGTGTTGCCGCGGCACACGAACGGGATGACGTTCACGGTCACTGATGCGGCCGGTGGGGTGCTGCATTCGGCGACGTTTTTCTCGGTGGGTGGCGGGTTCATCGTCCGGGAGGGCGAGGAGGACGCGGCGCAGCAGGAACTGGACGCGTCCAAACAGGAGCTGCCGCTGCCGTTCCGGACCGCGGCGGAGTTGCTGGGGCACTGCGCGGTGACCGGGTTGGGCATCGCCGAGGTGATGCTCGTGAACGAAAAAGTCTCCCGGGACGAGGAGCAGATCCGGGCGGGGCTGCTGCAGATCTGGTCGGTGATGGAGGGCTGCGTGGGCGCCTCGTTGAGGCGGGAAGGGGTGCTGCCGGGCGGGTTGAAGGTCCGCCGCCGCGCCCCTGACTGGTACGACCGGTTGAAGAAGGAATCCGCGGGCGGCCCGGTCGAGGAGACGGATGCGGCGTGGGACGCGGGCCCGTTCGATGCCAGGTATTGGCAGGAGTGGGTTAATTTGGTGGCGTTGGCGGTGAATGAGGAGAACGCCTCCGGCGGGCGGGTGGTCACCGCCCCGACGAACGGGGCGGCCGGGATCATCCCCGCGGTGCTGTTCTACGCCCTGCATTTCGCCCCGGGCATGGACAAGGCCACCCAGGAGGACCGGGACGCTGTGGTGGTGCGGTTCCTGCTGGCCGCGGGCGCGGTGGGGGTGCTGTACAAGGAACAGGCCTCGATCTCCGGGGCCGAGGTCGGCTGCCAGGGCGAGGTGGGGTCGGCGTCCTCGATGGCGGCCGCGGGCCTGGCCGAGGTCATGGGCGGGACCCCGGCGCAGGTGGAGAACGCCGCGGAAATCGCGATGGAACACAACCTGGGCCTGACCTGTGACCCGATCGGCGGGCTGGTCCAGGTCCCCTGCATCGAACGGAACGCGATCGCGGCCGCGAAAGCGATCAACGCCGCGAAAATGGCGCTCTGGGGCGACGGCACCCACCGCGTGTCCCTGGACGAAGTCATCATCACCATGCGCGAAACCGGCAAGGACATGTCCTCCAAATACAAAGAAACCGCCATGGGCGGCCTCGCCGTCAACGTCGTCGAATGCTGATCCCCACCTGGCAACGCGACGCCACAGGCCACGCGGAGACCATCGCTTAGTTATGCGCCGCGGCCCACCAGTTCAGGCTGGCCGCAAACACCAGCCATGACACGTAGGGCAGCAGGAGCAGCCCGGCCGTGCGGCTGATGGGACCAAAATACACAACGGTTACTGCGACGGCGGCGATCAGGGCAAGGATGATGGCCAGCCCCAGCCACAGGGCCGGCGTGCCAAGGGCGGGGTAAAGGGCGAAAAACGCGGGGGTCCAGGCAAGATTGAGGACCAGCTGGACGGCGTAGGCGGCCATTGCCGGACGTGTCCTGCTGGTCCGCCGGCGCCAGACCAGCCACGCTGCGACAGCCATTGCCGCATAGAGGACGGTCCAGACGGGACCAAACACGCCGTTGGGCGGGGACCAGGGCGCCTTGTCAGCGGTGGCGTACCAGCCGGAGACATTGGCCGCCGAGGCCAGGCCGCCCAGCGCCGCCACCAACAGTGACGCCACCAGGAATCCGATAAGCGCGGCCACCTGCACCCCGGCGCTGTAGGGCTGTCCGTCGCTCCCCGTGCGGGCTGTAGTCTCTTCCCCATCCGGCCTCATGCCTACACCCTTGTTGACCGCCAACAGCGGCGTCAAGCGGGCATCCTGAACCCCGCTGGCCCGCATGCCCTGCAAGGCGGCGAAAAGCCGTAAGCACATCAGGCTTTAGACTTGAGGCTGCATGTCCGCACGCACCCAGAACTACCGAAACCGCGCACAGACCCGATTGGACAAGGCCCCCTTGCGACAATTCACCGCACGTTTTGCCACCGCCGAGGAAATTGAAAACTGGGACAAGCACGTCACGGCCAATCCGAACGGCGGCAATATGCTGCAGTCCGCCGCCTATGCATCGGTCAAGAACGGAAGCGGCTGGAAAGTCCGGTTCCTGGTGCTGGAAAGCCCCGGAAACTCCAGCTACAACCTGGTGCTGGAGAAGAGCTTCCCCGTCCTGGGACGGTTGTGGTACCTGATCAAGGGCCCCGACCTGGCCGATGCAGCGGACCTCGGCCCCGTCCTTGAATCCGTTGCCGCGTTTGTCCGCGGCAGGAAGCTGAATGTCTTCAACATCAAAGTGGAACCGGACATTGTCGACTCCGACGAGGTGCAGAAGGAACTGCGCGCGGCCAACCTGGTGAAAGCGCCCAATATCCAGTCCAACGACTCCACCGCCCTGCTGGATATCTCCGGCTCCGAAGAGGCAGTATTCAAAGCCATCTCCTCGCGCGCCCGCAATGCCATCCGGCGTGCCGAACGCGAAGGCTGCCAGGTGGTCCGGCAGGAACCCGGACCTGAAACCTACCGCGCCCTGTACGACCTGATGGTCAACACCGTCAGCGCCAAGGGATCCATGCCCCTGCGGAGCTACGATTACTACGCACAGTTCTGGGATGAGTTCAGCAACCGCGGCCAGGGCAACTTCTTCTTCACCTACGAGGACGGAAAGCCCAGCGTGGGCGCATTCGTCATCAACTACGGTGCCAAGGCAACCTACAAGGACGGCGGTTCCACCCAGAACCGCAAACAGTACGGTGACTCGCACCTGGTCCAATGGGCGGCCATCCGCCGGATGCAGGAACTCGGCTGCACCGAGTACGACTTCTGCGGCACGCCCCCAGCTGCGCGCATCAAGGACAAGACCCACAACCTTTACGGAATGGGCATGTTCAAGACCAGCTTCACCAAGACAGTGACCGACTTCGTGGGCTGCCACGACTACGTCCTGTCCCCGCTGCGGCACCGGCTTTGGGTCAAAGGCGGCGAAAAGATCTTCCGCCGGATTGAAACCGCACGGACCGGCCAGCAGTTCTACTGACCTGCAGCCGCCAGACCCGCAAAGCTCCCGCGACCCCCGCCGGACCAGCACGCCCGCGTGCCGGCCGCCCCGAACACCGCCCGCCCATCGCGCGCCCACCAGGCCGCGAAGAGTCCAGAAGAAGGTCACCCCTTGAATCCAGTTTCCGCCGCTACCGGGCTTGAATACGCCAACCTCAGCGACGCCGACTTTGAGGCCTTCGCCCTGAAGCACCCGCAGAACAGTTTCCTGCAGTCCATTGATTTTGCCCGTTTCCAGCGAGCACGCGGCCAGCAGGTGGAACTCTTCGGAGTCCGGCGCAATGGGGAACTCGTGGCGGCAGGAAAGCTCAACTACACCACAAACCGCCTCGGCTACACCGTCTGTGAATGCGCCAAGGGCCCCCTTATGGACTACACGGACCGGGACCTGGTGGGCGCCGTCGTCGAGCTTCTCCGCAAGCACGCGGCAGGCCGCAAAGCCGCTGAACTGCGGATCTCGCCGAACGTCAGGTACATCGCCCGGGACGCCGACGGCGCCGAGCACCCCGACGTCGAGGACAACCGGCCCCTGGTGGCCGACCTGGAACGGCTGGGGTTCAAGCACCAGGGCCTGGACATGAACTTCGTCAACGTCAACTGGATGTTCATCAAGAACCTGGTGGGCATCCAGGACGCCGAAGAACTGATCATGAGCACCAGCTACCGGACGCGCAAAGCCATCCGCAAAGCGGAAAAGAACGGCGTCTTCCTGGAACAGGCCACCCTGGACACCCTGGACGACTTCTACGGGGCCCTGAGCCGGGCCGGTGACGAAAAAGGATTCGTCTACCGCGAACGCGCCTACTACGAACACCTGCTCCGGACCACCACCCCGGAATTCACCAAGCTGATGATGGCGAAGATCGACATCCCGGCCTACCGGAAATCCATCACTGAGCGCCTGGAAACGGAGTCAGCCACCGCAGCAGATCTCCGCCGTGAGGTGGAGGAGACCGGCAGCAAAAAGAAGGCCAACCGGCTCAAAGTGGTACAGGACCTGGTGGACAGCTACGAGCGGAGCCTGAAGGACATCGAAAGGTTCCCCGACTCCGTGGGGACGGCCACCGTGGCAGCCATCCACTTCGTTTGCTACGGCGATGAGGTGGTGTGCGTCATCGGCGGCACCGTCCAGGACTACATCTACTTCAACGGCGCAACCTCCCTGTACTGGGGAATGATGCTGCATGCCCTCGAGAAGGGATACCCGCGGTACAACTTCTACGGCACCTTCGGCATCTCCGGCCAGGACGAGGAAGGCCACGGCGGCTACGAATTCAAGAAGGGCTTTGGCGGCGAAGTGGTCCAGCTGGTGGGAGACTTCGTCGTGCCGGTGCGGCCCGCCGTCTTCCATGCCAACAGGCTCGCCAGGTCCGCTGCGGCCGCCGCCCGCACGCTGCTGGGCAAGTTGCCGCTGAAGCGTGCAGCCTGACCGTCCATAAACCGCGTACAGGGAGGAAGCGGGCATGACCGAACGGCACGAACGGCCAGGGCACAGGCCAAAGACTGACGGCCTGCCCAAGACTGAACCGCTGACCCCTGCGCAGCTTCGGCAGGACGCTGCCGCCAAGAGGATGCTGCGCCGCCTGGTGCAGGGCGAGAATCCACCAACCGCCCCGTTGAGCATCGTGGACCGGCTGGCGGGGAGTCCCTACGCCAACCCCACCATCCAGGTGGGTGGCGTGGACACCTCCGCCCGGAAGACCCTGGATTTCGCCCTGCACCTGGCCGAGACCATGTTCCGGTATGGCGCCGGCGCCCTGGAAGTGGAAACCAGCATCATTGCCGTCACCGCGGCCCTGGGGCTGAAGAACATCGAGGTGGACATCACCAACCAGTCCGTGGGTATCAACTACGCACCCAAGGACCAGACGCCGATCGCCCTGCTGCGCGTGGTGCGCTCCTGGACCAACAACTATGCGGGCCTGGCCAAGGTGCACCAACTGGTCACGGACATCGTGGCCGGCGGCGTGGGCCGGGATGAGGCGATCCGCCGGCTGAACGAGGCCATCACCAGCCCGAAACCCTATCCGCGCTGGATGGTCACGGCCGCCTTCGGCATCTTCGCCGCCGTGTTCGTTGGCGTGCTGGGCGGCGGTCCGGTGTCCTCGGCAGTTGCGTTCGTGGCCAATATCGGCATCAGCCTGCTGGCCCGGCAGCTGGGACGCTGGCGCGTACCGGACTTCTTCATCACCGCCAGCTGCTCTTTCGTGGTCACCATGCTGGCGCTGCTGCTCTGGCAGTTCGGGCTCACCGCATCGCCGTCCATCGTGGTGGTGGGCGGCATCCTGCTGCTCCTTCCCACCGGGCGCCTGGTGTCCTCCGTGCAGGATGCCATCAACGGCTTCCCGGTGACGGCGGCCGGACGGTTCCTGTCCACGCTGCTGACGTTCGGCGCCATCGTGGCAGGGATCGCTGTTGCCTTCGTGGTGGGGGAGCTGACCGGGCTGCAGCGCATCGACGTCACCCAGACCTTCCCGCCCGCCTACGATCTGTGGGTCCTCATCATCTTCGTAGCCGCCGCCGTGATGGCCATCGGCATTACGGAACAGACCACCTGGAAGCTCCTGCTGCCAACCGCAGCCGTAGGCGTGGCGGGCTACCTGGTGCTGCTGGGCTGCGGCCTGCTGGGCATCGGCGACCGTTTCGCCCCGGCCATGGCCGCCGTCGTCATTGGCCTGCTGGCACGGGTGGTGGCGCTGCGGATGGGTGCGCCGCAGCTGGTGGTGGCAGTTCCCGCAGCCCTGATCCTGCTGCCCGGCCTCACGATATTCCGGTCCATGTACGTCCTCACCGTTGAGGAGTCCGAGATCCTGGCCGGCGCCGGAGGAATGCTCAGCGCCGGTGCCATCGTGCTGGGAACGGCCGGCGGGATCGTCCTGGGCGACGTGCTGGCCCGGCCCCTGACCCGCAGCCTGGCAAGCAACGAGCGGCGCCGGGCGCGCCGCCGCTAGATCTGGCCGACCGGGAGCTTTTTCTCGGCCTGGAAGACGTCCTCCACGCGGCCCTGCGCCCAGTAACCGGAGAGGGACACCTGCCGGCGGTCCAGGCCGCGCTGCTTGAAGAAGATTTCGCGGAGGGCCTTCATATAGCCGCGTTCGCCATGTGCAAACACATCCACGGTGCCGGTGGGCCATTCGGCCTCCGCCACCGCCCTGACCAGCAGGTCGCTGGCACCTGCCGGTGTGCCGTTGCGGGCCAGCCAGGTAATCTCCAGCCCGGCAGGGGCGGAAACAGGCTGGATGTCGGCCTCGGAACCTACCTCCAGGAAGGCAAGCCCGGTTGCCTCCGCGGGCAGGGCCTCGATGCATGCGGCGATGGCAGGAAGCGCTGCCTCATCACCGGCGAACAGGTACCAGTCGGCCTCGGGGTTGGGGTTGTAGGCGCCGCCGGGTCCGGTGAAGGTCAGTGTCTCGCCCGGCTGTGCCCCTGCCGCCCATGGACCCGCCAGGCCCTCGTCGCCGTGGACCACGAAGTCGATGGTGAGTTCGCTCGCCTCCGGATCCACCCAGCGCAGCGTATAGGTGCGGGTGAACGGCCACTGCTCGCGCGGCATGGTTTCCCGGACGGCCCACAGGTCCAGCGGGGAGGGGTAGTCAACCCCGGGCTGCGGGAAAACGATCTTCACGTACCGGTCCACGAAGCCGTTGTTGGCGAAGTCGCTGAAGCCCTCCCCGCCGGCCACGATCCGGACCATGTGCGGGGACAGCTGTTCCTTGCGCAGCACGGTCAGGGTGACCTGGGGGCGGCTCTTCTTCGTGGCGCTGGTGGCGGCGGGGACGGTGCTCATAAGGCAAGCCTAAGCTAGGGCGACGGCGGGAGTTCCCAGGTTACGGCCGTTGCACCCTGTTCGCGCAACAGTTGGTTCACCCGGCTGAATGGCCTGGAGCCAAAGAACCCGCGGGAGGCGGACAGCGGGCTGGGGTGCGGGCTGATGACGGCGGGGGCGCCTGCCAGCAGCGGCTGGAGGCCCTCCGCCTCCTTGCCCCACAACACCGCCACCAAAGGCATCCTGGACCCATCCGCGGCCCGGCGGCATGCCAGGGCGGTGACGGCCGCCGTCGTAATGTCCTCCCAGCCTTTGCCCCGGTGGGACCCAGCAGATCCTGCCCTGACCGTGAGTACCCGGTTCAGGAGCAGCACGCCCTGCTCCGTCCATGCCGACAGGTCGCCATGGACGCGCGGCGGAATGCCGAGGTCCGATTCGAGTTCGCGGTAGATGTTCACCAGGCTGCGGGGGAGGGGGCGTGTGCGGGCATCGACGGAAAACGACAGCCCGACTGCGTGCCCCGGGGTGGGGTAGGGGTCCTGGCCCACGATGAGGACCTTGACGCCGGCGAGCGGCTGGCGGAAGGCGCGCAGGACGTTCGACGGCGGCGGCAGGAGTTGGTGCCCGGCCGCCTCTTCAGCAGCCAGGAAGGCCAGGACCGACCGGAGCTTGCCCTCCACTCCCTGCAGGGCCGCGGCCCAGTCCGGCGCCATGAGCTCCGCCAGGGGCAGGTCAGCCAGGTCAGCGAAGCGGGTGTCGTCCGCCGGGTCCTGCTGCAGCTCGAACAGCGCATCCGATTCAAACATCGTTCCATTCTTGCAGGCCATCGGGGGACGCCCGCCCGCGGCACCGGGCCGGTGCAGGCGCGGGGCGCGAATGACACCGGTGTTATTCGACCGGTAGCATGGGGGTAAGACATTTACCGTAACCAGCGAAGGAGTGTGCCGTGGCGGAACCGGCCCGGGAACACCTGCCGGAGCAGGATCCACGGAAGTCCCTTTTGGCGGATTTCACCCTCCGTGAGTCCTCCCTCTCCGAGCGCGAACAGCAGATGCTGGCCCTGGAACGGCAATGGTGGAAGTACGCAGGGGCCAAGGAGCAGGCCATCCGCGACCTCTTTGACCTCTCCGCGACCCATTACTACCAGCTCCTGAACGCACTGATCGACCGCGAGGATGCGCTGGCACACGATCCCATGCTGGTGAAGAGATTGCGTAGACTACGTACGTCGCGCCACCGTGCGCGCACTGCCCGGCGCCTGGGATCCGACGCTTAACAACCCCCAGGCCGGGACAACAGCCGCAATCAACAAGGATGTCCTTCCACCATGACCAGATACGCCCGCGATGAATTCGACAAGGTCCCGGAGGCCGCGTCGCGACAAGGTGTCCACCGGACGGCCTCGGCCCCGTCCCGGGTGCGGCTGTGGCCCATCCTGGTAGTGGGGATGGCGGCCCTTGCCATAGGGCTGGTGTCCTTCCTGATCCTTCCCAAGATGGGATTCAGCGCCACCGCGAGCCAGGCATCGGCGAGCGTGGAGTCAGCTCCGCTGGCCGGAACCGGAACCACCCCATCGGCCACGCAGGCATCCGCGCCTCCTGCTTCGCCGTCTCCGTCTGCTTCGTCTGAACCAACCCAAAGCAGTGACCCGGAGCCCCAGGCCACACCTTCCGCCACCCGGGAGGCAGCCGTCGACAGGACGCAGGCAGTGGCGGTTTACAACGCGGCAGGCACGGCAGGGCTGGCCAGCCGGGTGGCCGGAACCGTCCAGGCGGACGGATGGCGCCTCGGCCAGGTAGGCAACTGGTCCGGCGCCCCGCAGAAATCCTCCGTGATCTTCTACTCCGGCCCCCAGCAACTGGCAAACGCACAGGCGCTTGCCGGGCTGCTCAACATCCCCACCGTGGTGAACAGCACCGAATTCCAGGTGCCGCTCGTGGTGGTGCTTGGCCCCGGATACCGCTAGCCGCACCCGCTCCGCCCACGGCTGTATAACCCCAACGGAAAGAGTTGTTCATCATGGCACTGGGAACCGTCAAATGGTTCAACGCTGAAAAGGGCTATGGCTTCATCACCGTTGACGGCTCCGGTGATGACGTTTTTGTCCACTGGTCCGCGATCCAGGGGGAGGGCTACCGCGCACTGGATGAGGGGCAGAGGGTGCAGCTGGAAGTCGGGGAGGGCGAAAAAGGTCCCCAGGCAGAAAACGTCCGGCCCGCCCAGTGATGCCGTTTTACCGTTTCCCGGTCCGCGGCCGAGCGGCGCTGGCCGTTTCCCTGGGGGCAGTCCTCGCGGTCACAGCATGTTCGGGCGCCGGCGGCAACGCCAGGGTGGACCCGGTCGAAGCCTCCGGCGATGGCGTCCTCCGGGTGGGCCTGATCCTGGACAACACCGGCGGCAATGCCTTCCTTAATGCGCCCCAGCTGGCGGCCGCCAAGCTGGCCATCCAGGAAATCAACGCCGCCGGCGGACACAAAGGCCGGCCGGTGGAGCTGCTGCCGGCGCATCCGGACCAGGAAGCCGCAGGCCAGGCCAAGGACCTGGTGGCCGCCAAGGCGGACGTGGTCATTGGACCCACCGATTCCAGCCACGCGGCCGCCGCCGTGGACATCCTGTCCCACGCACGCATACCCCTCATCTCGCCGGCCAACACCGCTGCCGCCCTCTCCGGGATCGCCAGCGGAGGCTACTACTTCCGGACGGCCGCGGCCGACGTCGCGCAAGGTCCTGTGCTGGCCAAACTCGCCAAGGACGCCGGGGCCGCCAGCATCACCGTGGTGTACCAGGAAGGTGCCTACGGCAAGGACCTGTCGGCTGCCGTCACGAAAGCCGCGCAACAGTCCGGCCTGACGGTCCTGCCCGGAGCCGCCTTCAAGCCCGGCGCCGCCGCCGAAGCCGCACGCTCCGCAGCCAAGGCCAGCCCGGACGCCGTGGTCCTGGTTGCCCGGGAAGGGGCGCAGGGCGCGTTGGCCGAGCTGAACAACTCCGGCCTCAGGGGTTCAAAGATTCTCCTCAGCGATGGCGCCTTTGCCCGCTACGGATCAGGGCTCCCCTCCCGGGCCCTGGACGGCGCCCGCGCCGTCGTCCCGGGCCAACTGCCCACCGCCGCCTTCCAGGGAAAGCTCCTGGCCGTTGATCCTTCCCTGAAGGACGTCTCGTATGCTGCTGAAACCTACGACGCCGTGACCCTGGCGGCCCTGGCGGCGGCAAGGGCCCAGGACGATGCCGGACGCTCCATCGCCGCCAACCTGGTTCCGGTTTCGGGTGGCGCCGCATCAGGCAGGACCACGTCCGACGGGACGCCCTCCGCAGGGACGCCTGCCCCGGGGGCAACAGCCCCGCCCGCCCCGTGCCTGACGTACAAGGAGTGCCTGGGCGGCCTTGCTGCCAATCCGGACATCAATTACGACGGCGAGTCAGGACCGGTTGCCTTCGACGCCAACGGGGATATCACCACCGCCGTTTTCTCCGTATTCACCTACGGCCCCGAGAACAACCCCACCCCCACCGGCCGGGAGACGGCCGGACATTCAAGCTGATCGCCCTGGGCGAAGCCGCTGCCCCTACCCGCCCGTCCGGCGTCTTTTCGCTTGCACTCTCACCTGGGGAGTGCTAATTATTGAGTTAGCACTCTGACGTACCGACTGCTAAAGCAAAGCCTGGTTCCGGCCGGCGGCGCGGGGCACCGGACGAGGAGCGAAAGAAACACCTCACTTCAGTGAGATCCCCTCCCGGAGGCATACAGAGGCCGCCGTCAAAGGATCGTCCGTCGCGGGCACTGCAGCGAAGGTTCATTCTTAACGACTGTCCCGAAAGGACTACTGCCGTTATGGCCAAGATCATTGCATTTGATGAAGAGGCACGCCGCGGCCTTGAGCGTGGCCTGAACACCCTCGCCGACGCCGTTAAGGTCACCCTCGGCCCGCGTGGACGCAACGTCGTCCTCGAAAAGAAGTGGGGCGCCCCCACGATCACCAACGATGGTGTTTCCATCGCCAAGGAGATCGAGCTGGACGATCCTTACGAGAAGATCGGCGCTGAGCTGGTCAAGGAAGTTGCCAAGAAGACCGACGATGTTGCCGGCGACGGCACCACCACGGCCACCGTCCTGGCACAGGCCCTGGTCAAGGAAGGCCTGCGCAACGTTGCCGCCGGCGCCGACCCGCTGTCCCTCAAGCGCGGCATCGAGAAGGCCGTCGAGGCTGTCACCCGCGAACTCCTGGCTTCCGCCAAGGAAATCGAAACCAAGGAAGAGATCGCGGCCACCGCCTCCATCTCCGCCGGTGACGACGAAATCGGTGCCCTCATCGCCGAAGCCCTGGACAAGGTGGGCAAGGAAGGCGTTATCACGGTCGAGGAGTCCAACACCTTCGGCCTGGAGCTCGAGCTCACCGAAGGCATGCGCTTCGACAAGGGCTACATCTCCGCCTACTTCGTCACGGACGCCGAGCGCCAGGAAACGGTCCTTGAGGATCCGTACATCCTGATCGTCAACTCCAAGATCTCCAACGTCAAGGAACTGGTTGCTGTCCTGGAAAAGGTCATGCAGTCCAACAAGCCGCTGCTGATCATTGCCGAGGACATCGAGGGCGAGGCCCTGGCCACCCTGATCGTCAACAAGATCCGTGGCACCTTCAAGTCTGTCGCCGTCAAGGCTCCGGGCTTCGGCGACCGCCGCAAGGCCCAGCTGGCCGACATCGCCGTCCTCACCGGCGGCCAGGTCATCTCCGAAGAGGTTGGACTCAAGCTGGAGAACGCCGGCCTGGAACTCCTGGGCCAGGCCCGCAAGGTTGTTGTCACCAAGGACGAGACCACCATCGTTGAAGGTGCCGGCGACGCCGACCAGATCGCCGGCCGCGTTTCCCAGATCCGCGCCGAGATTGAGAATTCGGACTCCGACTACGACCGCGAGAAGCTGCAGGAGCGGCTGGCCAAGCTGGCCGGCGGCGTTGCAGTCATCAAGGCCGGTGCCGCCACCGAGGTTGAGCTCAAGGAGCGCAAGCACCGCATCGAGGACGCAGTCCGCAACGCCAAGGCTGCAGTTGAAGAAGGCATCGTGGCCGGTGGCGGCGTGGCCCTCATCCAGGCCGGTGCCAAGGCATTCGCCAACCTGCAGCTCTCCGGCGACGAAGCAACCGGCGCCAACATCGTCCGCGTTGCCATCGACGCCCCGCTGAAGCAGATCGCCTTCAACGCCGGCCTCGAGCCGGGCGTCGTGGTGGACAAGGTCCGCGGCCTGCCCGCAGGCCACGGCCTGAACGCAGCCACCGGCGAATACGTCGACCTGCTGGCTGCCGGCGTCAACGACCCCGTCAAGGTAACCCGATCTGCCCTGCAGAACGCGGCTTCCATCGCTGGCCTGTTCCTCACCACCGAAGCAGTGGTGGCTGACAAGCCGGAGAAGAACGCCGCCCCCGCAGGCGGAGACGACATGGGCGGCATGGGAGGCATGGGCGGCTTCTAAGCCCTCCTGCCGGGACCTCTCCCGCCAACCGCAAAGTGCGGCCCCCTCGTTTGCGAGGGGGCCGCACTTTTGTGCCGGAGGTTTTGTTCCCGGCCACGGATGCGGCCTGTGCCGGCTTGGCCGCCTGGACAAGGAGCTGTGGGAGGGGAGTTACTTCCGGGCCGAATCCAGCATCCCCTGGACTTCCTTCTTGAAGGCTTCCGCCGCGGCCTGCGGGGTCATCCGGTCGTACAGCACTTCATCCGTGTACCTCCTGATGACGTTCTGGACGCTCCCTGCACCCACGGGCGGGACAGGCGGTGCGTCCTTGATGTCCGGGGCTATGTCCTTCAGGAATCCAACCACGGTGGTGTCAGCCGGCTTAAGCTGCGGGGTGATGCCCGAAACGATGTCCGGATTGGTGGGGACGCCCCTGTCGGTCATCAGGATGGCGCCCGCCTCCGGACTGTTGGTGAGGTAGTTGATGAACTCCGCGGCCTGCTGGGAATGCTTCGAACGGGAGGATGCAGACCAGAACATGGTGGGCTTGTAGTACATGCCATTGCCGGCCGAGGCGCCGTCGACGCTGGGGGCCCGCAGTATCTTTATGCTGCTGCCGGTGGTGGCTTCAAGGGAACCAAGCTGGTTGGTCCACCACCAGGCCATGGCCACCCGGTTTGTTCCGAACAGGCTTTCCTCCAGTCCTGCCCCTGCATCCTCGGTTGCCACGGTGGCCGCCGGGCTGGCCTTGGAGTCGCGCTGTTCCTTGATCCGTTCCCAGAAGGACGCTGCAGTCGCGGCTTCAAAGTCGAGCTTGCCGTCCCCTGAGTACAAATTCTCGCCGTGCTGGCGCAGCCAGATGATCAGGTCGGCTTCGTTGCTGCCATAAGCGGCCCCGTAACTCTTCCCGTCACCTGCTGCGCTGATCTTCGCCGCCGTGTCCACGAAGTCTTTCCACGTCCAGGTCTTGTCGTCCGGCACGGGCACTCCCGCTGCCTGGAACACTTTCGTGTTGGCCATGATGACATAGGCGTTCCGGCCTGTGCTCAGCCCGTACTGGGCGCCCCCGTACTGGCCCGACGCAAGCGCTTCCTTGTCCAGTTTTGAGGTATCGATGCCGTTTTGCCTGGACAGGTCCATCAGCGCCCCGCGGCCGCCGTATTCGGCGATGTATTTCTGGTCCATCTGGATGACGTCGGGCGCATCGTTGGCGGCGGTCTTCGTTGCCAGCTTGTCCCAGTAGCTGGACCATTCTCCCGGCTCCGCTTTGATCTTGATGTTCGGGTGCGATGCCTCAAAGGCCGCGATGACCTTGTTTGTCTGTGCGTTCAGGTATTCATTGCCCCACCAGGCGAACCGCAAGGTCACCTGGCCGTTGTCGCCTGAACCGCCGGGGGCCCCGCAGCCGGTGGCCAGGATGGAGAGGGCCAGCGCGGCCGCGCCCAGCTGGAAGCGGCGCCGGCTTACGACTGGAATCGTCATTGATGTTCCTTCCGGATGGGCTCCTTGTGCGCCGGGGTCGCCGTGATGCGCGGACCGGCGAAGATCAGAAACCGTTTTCTCGAGTGATGAAGTGATTGTGTCGCGCCCGGCATGCTCACGTCAAGAAGTTTCGGTAAGCGTTTTCCCAACCCCTGTCGCTTCGGCCGTCAAAGTTGCGCTTACGACCATTCGCACAGCCCGCTGCCGGGGCGCCGGAAGGGGTGCGGCAGCTCGCCCAGGCTGGGATGCTGTGGCGTCGGTCCAATGTCGGTGGCTTCTGGCAGGATGGTTTGGTGACGATTACTGCAGCGGCTGATGGTTCGGCCTTGGGAAATCCCGGTCCGGCTGGCTGGGCCTGGTATGTGAATGACGATTGCTGGCGGGCCGGGGGCTGGCCGCACGGGACCAACAACCAGGGTGAGCTGATGGCTGTCCTTGACCTCCTGCGCGCCACCGCCCACCTGCCCGGTGAGGACCTGCGCATCCTTTGCGACAGCCAGTACGTGATCAACTCAATTACCAAATGGATGCCGGGCTGGAAGCGCAAGGGCTGGCGCAAGGCAGACGGAAAACCCGTCCTGAACGTGGAACTGTTGAAGGAACTCGACCGCGAGCTGGCCGGCCGGGTTTACACATTTGAGTGGGTCAAGGGCCACGCCGGCCATGAGCTGAACGAGGCTGCGGACGAACGGGCCAGGGCCGCGGCAACGGCGTACCAGCAGGGCGTGGCAGCAAGGTCCGGGCCCGGGTTCCCCGGCGGACACCACCCTGGCGCGCACCACGCAGCTGCACACCACGAAGCCGCACACCAACCTGCTGCGACCCCATCCGGCTCCGGACATGCGGCCGACGGGCAGCCCTCCGGTATTGGCTTCCCGCCCGCCACCCTGGACATCCCGACCGCTGCTCCTGGGCGCCCGGTACCAGGGGCCGGCGGCGGCGCACCGGCCGCGGGCGCCGGCAGGCCGCGCGCCACCCCTGAACCGCTCCCGGCCTTCGATGAACTTGACCTGTTCAGCGAACTGGACACAGACGCCCTTGACATGGCCGAGGCAACGCAACAGGCCGGCGCCATCCCGCCTGAGGCGCTGGTCGAAGAGCTCGAACGTGAGCTGCTGGGCCCACTGGTGCGGGGGGATATCGGCCGGACGGCTGTCCTGCTGCACCCGGACTTCATGGAGATTGGCAGCTCGGGAAGGGTCTGGACCCGGGACGCCATGATGATGGCCCTCGAAGAGGATCCCGGTGAACGGACCGATATCGAAATCCTGGGCGCTGACCGCATCGGCACCAGCGCGGTCCTGCTGACCTACCGCAGTTTCGCCCGCTCAGGCACCACGCTGCGCAGCTCGCTGTGGGTCCTCGACGGCGGCCGGTGGCGGCTGCGGTTCCATCAGGGAACGCCGGAAGCGTAGGCGAACCGTTCAGCTCACATGGGCGTCAGCTGAACCGCTGCGTGTTTCCCTGCTCCGCCTGGGCATACGTGGCCGCTGCAGAGGCCAGGGCCGCGTTGATGGACGCGAGCGACGCCTCCACCCGGCCCTGGGTGATGGTCCATTCGGTGATGAGCGCCTGGAAGTTGGTGGCCGCTGCACCGCGCCATGATCCCTGCAGTTCGTCGAGGCCACGCTTCATTGCGTGCACGTCCGCGCTGATCCGGTCCACGGTGGCCTGGACGTTCGCGGACTTCAGCTGCAGTAATTCGGGGTCGACGGAAATAATGCTCATGGCTGTGCCTTTCGATACGGCGGGCGGACCGCCCCCGCGCCCGGCGGATCCGGGCTGCTGGGACGAGCCTATGGAGCAGAACCGGGCGGCAGCCATGGCCGGAGGACTATATGTGGATAACGGACCCGTCGCTGCCCTTGGCCCCTGCGGCACTGCGGGCGGTGGTTTCCTGCCCGTCCGCGCCGCCAGTGCGGGCGGAATCCTCACGCCGCGGAAGGCTCACCACCAGCGTGGCGCCGCCGCCGTCGGTCTTTTCCACCCTTACCGAACCGCCGTGCGACCCCACGATGGCCGCCACGATGGCGAGCCCGAGGCCGCTGCCGCCCGTCTCCCTGGTCCGGGACGTGTCAGCCCGGTAAAAGCGTTCAAAGACCTTGGCTGCGTCCTCTTCCGAGATACCCGGCCCATGGTCCCGGACTTCGATGATGGAACGTTCTTCGCCGTCCGTCCCGCGGACCCCGACGGCGACTTCGATGGGGCTGCCCTCCGGGGTATAGCGCAGGGCATTGCCCACGAGGTTGCCCACCACCTGGCGCAGCTTGGCCTCATCCCCAAGGACCGGGGCCGGTGCCGCCGGTCCGCCGTCGAGTCCGGTGAGCGTGATCAGCCGGGACCGGTCGCTGGCCTGGGTATCAACCACGGCGTCGTGCGCAATCAGTTGCAGGTCCACGGGCTTCTGCTGCAGCGGCCGCTGTTCGTCGAGGCGTGCCAGCAGGAGCAGGTCCTCAACCATCGAACCCATGCGCTTGGCTTCGCTTTCGATCCGGCCCATGGCGGTGGCCACGTCTTCGTCCGTCGCCAGGGCGCCGTGGCGGTACAGTTCGGAGAACCCGCGGATGGTGACCAGGGGAGTGCGCAGTTCGTGGGACGCGTCGGCGGCGAAGCGGCGCATCCGTGCCTCAGAGGCGGTCCGTGCAGCGAACGCGGTCTCGATGTGCGCCAGCATGGCGTTCAGCGAGCTGCTCAACCGGCCCAGCTCGGTGGCAGGGTTCTCCACCTCCACACGGCGGGAGAGGTCACCGGCGGCAATCGCTGCCGCAGTCTTCTCCACGCGGGCCAGCGGCCGGAAGGACCTCGACACGGTCCAGCTGGCAATAAGCGAGGCCAGCAGCAGCGTCAACAGGCCCACCCCGGTGACCACCAGGGTGGCATGCTTGAGGACATCGTCGACGCTCTCCAGGGGCAGGCCGATGACCACCACGGCGGTGGTCTGGCCGTTCTGGACGGTCACTGCCACCACCCGCCAGTTTTCCCCGTCCGTTCCACGGACCTGGAAGGGAACCAGCCCGCGTGCCTGCGCCTGCTCCACGGAGATGGCGCTGATGTCCGGGTGGTCGTCCGGATCGCCGCCGAAGGTGTACGGCTGCTCACCCGGGGCGAAGAGCATCAGCGAATAGTCGGTGGGAATGGAGCTGGGCGCCTGCAGCTGCGTGAACGAGCGCTGTTTCCGGGCAGAGTCGACGGCGGCATTCAGCTTGTCGTCCACCTGCCCCTGGAGATAGCTGTGCAGCAGCGTCAGTGTGACCGCTCCGGTCACCGTCAGGGCCACAATCAGCAGGGCCATGATCATGGCCACCAGCTGCGACCTGAGCGAGGCCGACTTCCACCGCTTCAGCAAGGTCAGCGCTTTTCAGCCGTCCGGAGCACGTAGCCCACGCCGCGCTTGGTCTGGATCAGGGCCGGCGCCTCCGGGTCGATGTCCACTTTCCGCCGAAGGTAGGAAATGTAGGACTCCACGATGGACGCGTCGCCGTTGAAGTTGTACTCCCACACATGGTCCAGGATCTGCGATTTGGACAGCACCCGGTTGGGATTGAGCATGAGGTAGCGCAGCAGCTTGAATTCCGTGGGGGAGAGCTCGATGACAGTGCCCCCGCGCCGCACCTCGTGGGCGTCGTCGTCGAGTTCGAGGTCGTCAACGCGGATCACCGCATCGTCGTCCAGCAGGGGCTGCGTCCGGCGCAGGACGGCGCGGATCCGGGCCACCACTTCGTCGAGGCTGAAGGGCTTGGTGACATAGTCGTCACCGCCCACGGTGAGGCCGGTGACCTTGTCCTCGGTGTCGTCCTTCGCGGTCAGGAAGAGGACCGGGAAGTGCTTCCCGGCGGCACGGAGCCGGCGGGTCACGGTGAAGCCGTCCATGTCAGGCAGCATGACGTCCAGCACGGCCAGGTCAGGGGCGTGCGTGTCGGCCGCGGCGAGGGCATCGCGCCCGTTGGCAGCGGAGACCACTTCAAAGCCGGCGAACCGCAATGACGTAGAGAGGAGCTCGCGGATGTTGGGTTCATCGTCGACGACGAGCAGCCTGGCTTCTGGACCGTTCTTGTTCATGTTCCCATCATGCTCCCAGTCTCTGGGAGTTGTCTGGATATTCGTTGTGAGCATGATGAAGGCCCGCTTGGGCTTACCAGTCCATTGTTCCCGGCTCGCCTTTGAAGGGACCCACCACGCGGCTGGTGATCCAGCCACCATAGAAGCGGCCCGGCTGCGCCTGCACCCGTTCCCCGTCAACTTCGCAGAAATCCATCCTCCCGGCGTAGACGGCCACCCGCCCGGCGAGCGCCTCAAACCCGGACGCCGGCTCGGGGTAGGACCAGGCAGCGCCGTCCGCCTCCTTACCCCCGCCGCGCACCGTCAGGTAATTGGCCGCGCCCTTGAACTCGCAGAAGCTGCTGCCGGCAGCAGGCTCCAGCGCGCCGGAGACGAATGCTGACTGCCGGACGTAGTACACCGGTGGATGGCTGGTCTCAAGAACGCGCAGCGAGTCGGTGGTGTCAAGGATCACCTCGCCTCCAAGTACGATGCGTATGCGTTCCGTGCTGGGTTCGATCCGCGGCGGCCGGGGATAGTCCCAGACCGACTCCTGCCCGGGCCCGGGCACGACGGGAATGATTCGTGGACTCATGCTTCCAGTGTGCGTCGCAGACCGTTGTTACGCACCAGGGAACCCAATTCACGGCAAGAACGTTCCGCGCCCGGCATCTTCCCCCGCCCTGCGGCCGGGAATACAGTGATGCTTGCCGGGCGGTCAAGCCCGGCACCAGCGTTCCAACGGATCACCGGCTGCCGCCTCGTCCCGTCCCTGGTGGTCCCGCGCCAACAACGGTAGTAACCCGATAGTTCCTGGCCCATCGAAGGGGATAGACCATCATGACTGACCTGAGTGCTTCTGAAAACGCAGCTGTAAACGAACGCAGCATCCGGGATTGGGCAGACCTTGCCGAGGAGATGTGGTCCTATCTCACCGGCAAGGGTGCTGCGATCAACTACCAGTTCGTCGATATGACCATTGAAGTTCCACGCGACATCGGCCCGGACGCGCCGCGCGCCACATGGAAGCTCAACGGCAGCCTGCGCGTCACCACCAGCGACAGGGATGCCGCCGGGTCGGACGCGAACCGCGGCTGACGGACATGCCCCAGTACCGTCTGGACGTTGATCTGGACTTCTCCTACACGGACGAGTCCGGTGCCGTCACCTCGGGCAGCGCCAGGGCCGCCGGCACCGAGGTAACAGTGTCCCTGGAAGGCCTGGAGCCGTTGACCGGCGGCGGGCTGCCCTCCCTGGAGGAGATCAAACCGCTGGCGGAGCTGCTGGCCCGCAAGGGGGTGAGCATCACCGTGGCCGGCCCCGGCGGAAACATCCTCAGCCTGGGCAACGTGGCCAGCCCTGCCTCCCAGCGGCTGGTCACGCGTTCCCCCCACATCAAGCTCGGCAAACTCGGCTCCCTGCTGCCGTTGGTCCGCCAGGGCAGGCGGAGGCCCAAAGGAATGCGGCTGCTGCCGCCGTCGACTCCCTTGCCGCTGGTGCCCACTGTCCAGCGGAAGATCACCCGCCGCATCACCACCACCCACTACGCCAGGGGCGGTGGCCGGCCGCGGCTGATCTTTGTCCAGGACGCCGCCACCTGGACCGGGCAGATTCCGCGGGAGGTGGCCCTCACGGCAGACGTTACAACGATAGGGAGCGGCGCAGGCGCGGACGTCCGCCTCGAGGGCCTGGCGGAGTTGCACGCCGAAATCAGGCACGACGGGCAGGATGAATACGTCCTGGTACCGAACGGTCCCGTCAGCGGCAGCGTCTCCCTGACGGGACCATCCGTCCTGCGGACCGGGGCAAGGATCCAGATGGGGCAATGGTGCCTGGCCTTCTTCCGGGAGGAATTTGCGGACCACGGCCGTCCCTACGGCGGCCGCAGCGGCGGGGAACTGGCCTACGAACGCCCGCAGTTCGATCCCAGAACGGGCACCATGGAGCGCGACAGTTCCGAGGGCGTGACGTGAATGGCGTGCACGCTGCGGGTCAGTCCGCGGCGTGCACGTCCTTGGCGTCCATGATCCGGTAGGCATACCCCTGCTCGGCCAGGAACCGTTGGCGCCTGGCAGCGAACTCCTGGTCCAGGGTGTCCCGTGCCACGAGTGAGTAGAAGCGGGCCGCCCTGCCGTCCTTCTTGGGCCGCAGCAGCCGGCCCAGCCTTTGCGCCTCCTCCTGCCGCGAGCCGAAGGAGCCTGAGACCTGGATGGCCACCGAGGCCTCCGGCAGGTCGATGGAGAAGTTGGCCACCTTGGACACCACAAGGGTCTGCAGCTCCCCGGCGCGGAACGCGTCAAAGAGCTTCTGCCGTACCTTGACGGAGGTATCGCCCTTGATCACCGGTGCCTGCAGCCGCTCGCCCAGATCGTCCAGCTGGTCAATGTACTGGCCTATCACCAGCAGCTGCTCGCCGGCGTGCAGCGCCACCAGCTGCTCCACCACGTGTGTCTTGGATTCGGAGGTGGCGCACAGCCGGTATTTGTCCGCGTCGTCGGCCATGGCGTAGGCCACGCGTTCGTCCTTTGGCAGGTCGACGCGGACCTCCACGCAGTCGGCCGGCGCGATGTAGCCCTGGGACTCGATGTCCTTCCAGGGTGCGTCATACCGCTTGGGTCCGATCAGGCTGAACACCTCGCCCTCGCGCCCGTCCTCCCGGACCAGGGTGGCGGTCAGCCCAAGGCGGCGGCGGGCCTGCAGGTCGGCCGTCATCCTGAAGATCGGTGCGGGCAGGAGATGGACCTCGTCGTAGATGATGAGTCCCCAGTCGTGGCCGTCCACCAGTTCCAGGTGGGGGTAGATGCCGCCGCGCTTGGTGGTGAGCACCTGGTAGGTGGCGATGGTCACCGGCCGGACCTCTTTCAGGGCGCCGGAGTATTCGCCCACTTCCTCCTCTGTAAGGGAGGTGCGCCTGAGTAGTTCGTCCTTCCACTGCCGGGCGGCCACGGTGTTGGTGACCAGGATCAGTGTGGTGGTGGAACCGGTGGCCATGGCCGCGGCCCCCACCAGGGTTTTGCCGGCGCCGCAGGGCAGCACCACCACCCCGCTGCCGCCCGCCCAGAAGTTTTCGCTGGCCAGGCGCTGGTAGGGCCGCAGTTTCCACCCGTCCTCGTTGAGGGAGATCAGGTGCGGCGTGCCCACCACGTAACCGGCCAGGTCCTCCGCCGGCCAGCCGAGTTTCAGCAGCAGCTGCTTGAGCTGCCCACGCTGGGAGGCATGCACCACCACCGTCTCGCCGTCGATCCTTGGACCCAGCAGCGGTGCGATCTTTTTGGCCCGGATCACTTCCTCCAGCACGGGGTAGTCATCGGTCCGCATGACCAGTCCGTGGCGCGGGTCCTTTTCGAGGCGGAGGCGTCCATACCGGGACATGGTCTCCTCGACGTCGATCAGCAGCGAATGCGGAACCGGGAAACGCGAGTACTTGAGCAGCGCATCCAGCACCTTCTCCGCATCCAGCCCGGCGGCCCGGGCGTTCCACAGCCCCAACGGGGTCAGCCGGTAGCTGTGCATGTGCTCGGGCGCCCGCTCCAGTTCGGCGAACGGCGCAATGGCGTGCCGGGCCTCGGTGGCCAGCTCATGGTCCACCTCGAGGAGGATGGTTTTATCGCTTTGGACGATCAGGGGTCCGTCGGTCACGCGGGGAATCCTTTACTGGCGCAGTTCCTCTGCGGCCTCAATGTCGATGATGCGATGGACGGACAGGACCCGCTCGGTGTCCTTGGCAGGATCGAACACGCGGACCCGGCCCCCGCTCACAGAAAGCGGAACAACAATTTCCAGGCTTGCATTCCCCAGATTGTCCACCACGTTCATGTGGATCCGCTGCTTCAGCCGGATGGCCCGTTGCAGTGCCTCAAGCCCCAGCTGGGTTGCTGCCTCGCCGCCGGCGGCGGTACCGGGGTGGTGTCCGACGGCGGGGCCCGGCCGCCGCAGGACGTCCAGCTGGGCGTCAACCTCCTCCGCCGCGGGCGCCATCCGCGGGGCGGTATAGACGGGACGCAGGCTTTCCTGCGGTATGGAAGACCGGCGGACGTGGGCGGCGGGTTCGACGCCGTCCACAGAAGGGGACAGGCCCAGGCTCCGAAGTGCGGCGGCGAGTTCGCGGGGCGGTGCCGACGACGTGAGGACCGTGGGGGAAAGGCGGGCCAGGCCGAGCTGCGCCGCTTTGGGCCCCGCCAGCAACTCGCGGAGTGCGGCTTCATCATCGCTCTGGACAAAGCTTGCGGCCTGGCCCACCCGGAGCTGGCCGTGCCGGGAGGCCGTGTCCTCCACCAGGTACTCCAGCGGCTGGGGGACAGCGGTGGCGGAGTGTTCCCGGAGAAACGCCAGCAGGCCTGCGGCGTCGTAGCCCTCATCGAGTGCCCGTTTGATGGACGTCGCCGAGAAGCGGTAGATGGTGGCCGGGCCCTGCCCCTCGGCGTCCGCCATGACCAGGAGCTTTTCGGTCAGGGCGGGAGCGAGGTAGCCGGGCGCAACGGCGGTCAGGTCTGCCTGCAACAGCACATGGTTCAGGGCTGCCGGCAGGTGCTCGCCAAGGATGGCAAGGGCAGCATCGGGCTGGTCTTCGGCGAACGCGCTTCCGAGTTGGCTCAGCGCACCTGAGCCCACCAGGCCCAGCATCTCCGCCTCGGCGAGGACTCCCCGGATGAGGGAACTGAACCGCCGGGCCATCCGCGGCTGGGACCATTCCGCACGCTGCAGGACCGCGGCGGCATCCAGCACGGGCACGGTGCCGTCCGGTCCTGCAGCTTCGAGCGTGAGTTCGTGCAGGATCTCCAGGATGCGCTTGCGGACCACCGGGGCGTCAGGCCGCTGCGCACCGGCGGACAACGCCGGGATGGTGGCTCCTGACGGTCCCCGGGATGGTGCTGCCGCTGCCGTGTTCATGGGCTGGCCCACCATAGATGGCACCCGCTCGCTGGCCAGCCAGGCGTTGACCAGCCACAGCCATTGTTCCTGCCTCGGCAGTACCAGCCATTCCAGCTGCGGCGGCTGCACCCATGAGGACGAGTCGACGTCGAGGCGGATCAGGCCCGCCAGGCCGCACAGCTCCAACAGCCGGCCCGTCACGCCCTGGTCGACGCGCAGCTGGTCGGACAGGCGGCGCATCTCGCGTATCCCCACGCCTCCGCTGCGCAGCGTGGCCAGCGGGTTCTCCCTGACGGCATGCAGCAGTTCGGAGACCAGCCGCAGGGTTTCAGAGATGGCGCTGAGCGCTGCATTCCTGCGCAGCGCCGCGGTGGTCCGGCCAAGCTCCGGGACCGGCGGGGACAGGGTGAAGTCGTCGATGATCGCCCCGCCGCGCAGGGCCAGCCCCACGCTGTGCGGCAACTCCACATGGGCGGCATCCAGCGGAACCAGCAGCCCGCGCGCAAGGAGCCAGTCCACGGGCCCGACGTCGGCACCCTCCGTGGTGACCGACGCTTTCCGTTGCGCCTGGGGGACGGCACCCATGGCCCAGTTGCGGAACCTGGCGAGCAACGCCGTCGTCCGTTCCGGGGCGTTGGCGAGGATGTCCCGCAGTGCCTCGGGGGAGGAGGTCCAATGCTGGAGCGCCAGCGCCGCCTCCATGGGCGTGCTGGCATCGTGGATCGCGAATCCGCCGCGGTGCAGTTCGGAGACCAGCTGGACCACCCGCTGGGCGAAGGCCGGCTGCAGGCGGACCAGCTCCGTGTAGCTGCGGCCCAGCCCGGCGGGATAGATTCCCACCACATCCTTGAGGGAGCCGACGGGGAGGTAGTAGTGGTGCCCGGCAGCCTGGGCGTGGGCGCCATGCGGGGGGACAGCAGGATGCGCCAAAGCGAGTTCCTGCAGGGTGTCCATGATCTGTTCGATGACGGCCAGGGATGAACCCCGGATCAACTGGTGCAGGCCCTCCGCCGAGGCGCTGTGCCCGGTGTCCGTGTTGGTGCACAGATGGAGGGTCTCAAGCACCTGCATCTGCGGCCGGGTGAGGCGCTCCAGCGCACGCTGGACGCTGACCCGTGAACTGGCACGCGCCGCCAGCGCGGCGAAGTCCGGAACAGAGGGGGAAATGAGGTCCGGCCGCGCGGCGAACAACGCGCGCAACGAGTCGTCGCTGCGCGCCTCCAGGTCCTTGCCGAGCGCTCGAATGAGGGACATCAGTCCAACGTTACCGCGGCTCCCGCTTCCCCGCCCGCCGCCGGGCGGCAACGCCGTCCAGGACCACCAGGAGCATCAGGATGAAGGCCGCCGGCAGGCCGTAAAGGGCCGAGTAGGTGACCCAGGCGGGGGCGACCGTGTTGGCGAAGGCAAGCGCCATCACAGTTCCCACAGCAATGAGGGACAGCACGGCTATAACAGCGGCGAGGACCATCAGCGGCCGCCGGTAACGCAAGGGAGTCATGGACGTAACGCTACAGCGGCAGCAGCGCCGCAAGTGAAAGCACCGGGAGCTTGCGCCCGGGGCGGAACGGTGCGGCCGGAAGCGTGATTAGGGCACGCGGCAGGATAACCTTGAAGGATACAGACCAACACGGTTTGCGCTGGCCATACCTTGAACCCGCACAACAATGCGGACGCGGTGGCAGCCGGCCGTGTCTCATGACAGCAGAACGAAGAAGGTTGATTACGTGCCTACCGGCAAGGTCAAGTGGTATGACAAGGACAAGGGCTTTGGGTTCCTCGCGGGCGAAGACGGCCAGGAGGTCTTCCTGCCCAAGTCGTCGCTGCCCGAGGGCGTGACGGAACTGAAAGCGGGCACCCGGGTTGAGTTCGGGGTTGCGGACGGCCGCAAGGGCGCCCAGGCCCTGGGCTTGCGGGTGCTGGACAAGACCCCGTCCATCGCCAAGGCCAAGCGCCCCAGCGCGAAGGACCTCGCCCCGCTGGTTCAGGACCTGGTGACCGTCCTGGACAACCTGTCCGGAACCTTGTCCAAGGGCAAGTACCCGGACGGCAACAAGGGCAAGGCCATTGCTGCCGCCCTGCGTAAGGTTGCCGACGAGCTGGACGTTTAGGCTGCCCATGGACCCCCAACCTGATCAGCCGGGCACGCCAGTGCAGGAGCAGGCTGCCAAGACCCAGCCCAAGCGCAAGGCAGGCGTGCCCGTGTGGCGCACGGGCAAGCCCGATGCTTTCCTGGCCGCGGCGGTGGACACGGCCCGGGCTGCAGTGGAGGGCATCACCCCGGCCGGCACCATCGGGCCGCACCTGGCAGCCAAGAGCGAGGGCGACCGGCTGGTCACGCACCTGTTCGAATCCCGGCTGCCCGGCTATGTGGGCTGGCAGTGGTATGCGGTACTGACCCGTAACTCGCGCTCCAAGGTGGTCACGGTCAACGAGTTGGGCCTGCTGCCGTCCGGGGACTCCGTCCTGGCCCCGGAGTGGGTGCCGTGGGCCGAACGCGTCCGTCCCGAGGACGAACAGCAGCAGGAGCCGGAACAGCAGGAACCGGAACAGCAGGAGCCCGGGCAGGGGACCCCGGATGGGCTTCCGGCAGCGGAGCGGGAACCCGGGGATGAAGGGCCGGCCGACGACGGCGCGGAGCCTGACGCCGAAACAAGGACTTCCTGACCACAAACAAACGGCGCCGTCCGGGGGAAACCCGGGCGGCGCCGTCGTGCTTTAACTGTGGTTACTTGCGCAGCTCGGGTTACTTGCGCAGCTCGGGTTACTTGCGCAGCTCGCCCACCACGTAGTCGATGCTGGCCAGCAGGGCGGAGACGTCGCTGGGCTCGATGGCCACGAAGGTGGCGATGCGCAGCTGGTTGCGGCCCAGCTTCCGGTAAGGCTCGGTGTCCACGATGCCGTTGGCGCGCAGGACCTTGGCCACGGTGGCGGCATCAATCGATTCGTCGAAGTCGATCGTGGCGATCACGTTGGAGCGTTCCTCGGGCTTGGCCACGAACGGGGTGGCGAAGCCGGACGCTTCCGCCCAGCTGTAGATGCGGCCGGCTGAATCGGCCGTCCGCGCAGCCGCGAAGTCCAGGCCGCCGTTGGAGTTCAGCCACTGGACCTGGGCATTCAGCGTCACCAGCGTGGACAGCGACGGGGTGTTGTAGGTCTGGTTCAGGCGGGAGTTATCGATCGCGGTCTGCAGGTCCAGGAAATCCGGGATCCAGCGGCCGCTGGCCTTGATGCGCGCGGCGCGTTCCAGCGCTGCGGGGGAGAACAGGCCAAGCCAGAGGCCGCCGTCGGAGGCAAAGTTCTTCTGCGGGGCGAAGTAGTAGACATCGCTCTCGGCAACGTCCACGTCCAGTCCGCCGGCCGCCGATGTGGCGTCCACGAGGACCAGTGATCCCTCGTCGGCTCCGGCTACCCGCTTGACGGGGGCGGCGACGCCGGTGGAGGTCTCGTTCTGCGGCCAGGCGTAGACGTCCACGCCGGCCTCGGCCTTGGCTGCGGGCCGGGTGCCGGGCTCGGACTTGATGATGGAGGAGGCTTCCAGGAAGGGCGCCTTGTTGGTGGCGGCGGCGAACTTGGACCCGAACTCACCGAAGGACAGGTGCTGGGCCTTCTTCTCCACGAGGCCGAAGCTCGCGATGTCCCAGAAAGCCGTGGAGCCGCCGACGCCGAGGACCACCTCGTAGCCTTCCGGGGCGCGGAAGAACTGGCTCAGCCCTTCACGGACCGCTCCGACCAGGTTCTTGACCGGGGCCTGCCGGTGCGATGTGCCAAGGATCGTCTTGGAAGCTGCTGCCAGCGCGTCGATCTGCTCCTGCCGGACCTTTGACGGGCCGGCTCCGAACCGCCCGTCCTGGGGCAGGAGGTCGGCGGGGATCGTGATGCTGGTGTCGCTCACAGGTGCTCCAATTCGGCGGGGACAAAAGTTTGGTCCGGAAGGGCGGGCGGTCGGTGGCCGGCAGCGCCGGTGGCTGCGCTGCGGGCCATTCCCATTCTGCCTGAACCGCCGCCGGGGGCGGGAGCCAGGCCCGTCATAGTCCGGACAGTGAGACGTACCGTCCCCGCGCAGCCCCTCGGGGCGCGGCTATTCGGACAAAGTCAAAATAGGCTAAGCTTTCCCCCGGACTACTTTGCGCGAAGAGGCGATACGGTGGGACAACGCAAGGTACTGCGCTCGAGGAGCTGAGCTGGATGACGGATCTGATCGACACTACGGAGATGTACCTCAGGACCATTCTGGAGCTTGAGGAAGAAAACATCGTTGCCCTTCGGGCCCGTATCGCCGAGCGTCTGCGCCACTCCGGTCCCACCGTTTCCCAGACCATCGGCCGCATGGAGCGGGACGGGCTGGTGGTCGTATCCGGCGACCGGCACCTGGAACTCACGGACACGGGCCGCAAGCGCGCCACGGAGGTCATGCGGAAGCACCGGCTGGCCGAACGCCTGCTGGCAGACGTCATTGGCCTGGACTGGGCCTACGTCCACGACGAAGCCTGCCGCTGGGAACATGTCATGAGCGAGCGCGTTGAGCGCCGCATCTACGAGATGCTGGACCACCCCACCGAGTCGCCGTACGGCAACCCCATCCCTGGCCTTGCGGCGCTGGGCGGCCAGGCGGGGCCCGGCTTTGCCGACGGCGCCATCAGCCTGGTGGAAGCGATGAAGAATTACGGGCCCGCCTCCGGAGTGACCATCAGCCGCCTGGCGGAGCCGATCCAGGTGGAACCGGAACTGCTGGCGCAGCTGGACGAGGGCGGTATCCGGCCGGGTGCCGCCGTGGCGCTGGAACGCGTGGGCGAATACATCTCCGTGCGGGTCCCTGGAATCGAAGGCGCATTGGAGCTGCCGCCCGAGGTTGCCGCCCACGTCTTTGTGGCCATCAGCCAGCCCTGATCGGGGCGCCCATACCCCACAGAGGGGCAACCACGCAAAGGTAACGGAATTGTTACCTAGGGTCTTAAGCCCCTATAGTGGAACCAAGCGTTGATACATAAGCGTTACCTGATCCGGAGCCGAGCTCTGCCAGCGGGCCAGGTGCACGAGTCGTTACTGGCAGAGGCGGGGGAACCACAAGCGGCAGCGGGGGACTGCCTTGGGGTGAAGTCCGTCAGCAGCAAGCCTCTCCAGTGAAGGATTCTTCCGGGAATACCCCCTGTGCAGAAGCTTGCCTAAGGCGGACCGGGTCTTTGATCTCTCTGACCCGAATCCGACAGCTAACTCCGCAGGCTTCTTCCAGAGAGGAACCCTTCTTGACCATGCAGACCTCCCGGGGCCGCCGCCGCGCGGCCGGCCCCCCTTCGGCACCCCGGGTTGCCGAAGTTGTCGCAGCGGAGCGCCCCCGCGACCTGCATCGTGACGCGCGCCGCCGCCGGGGTCCCTTCCGGCAGATGACGGAGTTTGCCGCCGCCAGCGGTATTGGCCAAAAAGCCGGCATTGCCCTTGCCGCCACAGGCCTGGTGCTGACGGTCACGGTGCCCGCCACGAGTCCCGTCATGGCCACGGATGCCGCCGGCAGTGCCCCCATGGCCGCGTCCGCCGTCAGCCCCCAGCCCCAGATCTCGGCCGATGTCGGAGCACAGATCGACTTCAGCCGGTCGGCCGTGGTGACCCAGGCCGACCCGGACGGGAAGCTGAAGCAACTCCTGAGCGCCCAGTCCGCCGGCTCCGTCACGCGTGCCGCTTCGGCCGGCACCCTGGCTGCACCCCTCGCCTCCCTCACCACCGCTTCCCCCTTCGGCTACCGGGTCAGTCCGATCACCGGAGGCTCCGGAGACTTCCACCGGGGCCAGGACTTCGTGGCGCAGTGCGGGACCTCGGTCCTGGCCGCCGCGACAGGTACCGTGACCTTTGCCGGCTGGCACCAGTTCGGTGGCGGAAACCGCGTGGTCATTGACCACGGCAACGGGCTGGAGACCACCTACAACCATCTCTCGTCCTTCAACGTCAAGGTGGGCCAGACCGTCTCCCGCGGGGACGTGGTGGCACTGAGCGGTACCACGGGCGCATCCACTGGCTGCCACCTCCACTTCGAGGTGCAGGTCAATGGCGAAGTTGTCGATCCCATGGGCTGGCTGTAGCCAAATGGTTGCCCGCTCTCACATGTCCGCGACGCGCCGTGACCTGAATGTGACATTGAAGCAAAACTGCTGTACCGTCTAACTCGCGTCAACTTTTCCGAAGTTGACGCTCTTGAGTGGATTGCCTAACTCTGCCACCGCTCAAGGTCCGTTCGCATTTCATCGTCTGGCAGGGGCGGGGGAACCAATTTTGGCCTTCATGTTCAGAAGGCCTTGGGGTTAAGTCACAAGCTTCCCAGGAAGCAGCGTGGCCGGGTGACTCCCATCCGAATCCGACAGCTCACCTCGCAGGCATTGGGAGAGGCTACCTTCGTGTCTTCACGCCATCATTCTGCGCGCCACCGTGCGCAAACGGTTCGCACCAACCCCCTGGACGCCATGTCCAAGGCCGTCAGTGCAAATGCCGGGACCGTAGGCCGCCAGGCTGCCGTTGTGGCAGCGGCTTCCGGCCTCATCCTGAGCATGGGCCTGCCCGCCACGGCAGCTGACACCACGGCCGGTGTCTCTGCCTCCACCGAGTCCGGCTCGTCCCAGGCAGCCCTCGCTGTCACGGCCGCACCCACGGCCACGGTGTCCTTCGAGCGTCCGGTCGTCAAGACCACCGCTGCTCCGAAGGTGGAAGCGGTGCGTACCCAGTCCACGGCCTCGGCGAACCGCGCCACCACTGCAGGCCAGGAGGCGTCTCCGGCCGCCAAGACGGCGGAGACCGTATCCGCTGCGGCAACCTCGGGCATCGCTGCCATCGCCTACACCGGCATCGGCCACTCCTACGTGTGGGGCGGCACCAGCCCGGTCACCGGCTGGGACTGCTCCGGGTTCGTGCAGTGGGTTTACGCCCAGGCCGGAATCAGCATCCCCCGCACCAATGCGTGGAGCATCATGACTCCCACCTCCACCCCGCAGCCGGGTGACCTGGTTGTCCAGAACGGTGGCGCGCACGTCGGCATCTACGTCGGCAACGGCATGATGATCAGCGCACTCAACCCCTCCCAGGGCACGCTGCTCCACTCGCCTGCAGCCACTGGCACCTCCTCGTACTACCACTACGGCAACTAGTTCTTGGGCTTAACGCTCCAAGGGCTATTTCTTTGCCCAAGGCTTTTTCGCTAGAAACCACATCCCCGTTCGGGACGCGCCGACGTACCCCCAAGATGCCGGCGCGTCCAACAACCTTCGCCTGCCTACAAGCGGTTTGAGGGAAAAACGAAAGAGAGAACTGATGACGACTCGTGCCACCGCACGGCATCGCGCCGAGGTCACCAAAACCAACTCGATCGCTGTTATTGCAAAGGCCGTCAGCGACAACGCAGGCGGCATGGGCCGCCAGGCTGCGGTTATCGCTGCCGCTTCCGGCCTGGTCCTGACCAGCGGCATCGCGGCCAACGCTGCCGACGCCAACGTCAAGCGTGATTCCGCTCCGGCGTCCGCACTGGAAGTTGAATCCGCAATCGACGCCCCGATTTCCGCGGCTTCCACCATCGCCATCAGCTACGAGAAGCCCGCTGTCACCACCACGCCGGCTCCCGTCGCCGAGCCTGAGCCCCAGGTCGAGGTGCAGGAAGCTGCTCCTGCCGCCGAGCCCGTTGCGGCTCCCAAGGTCACCGCCAAGGTTGCCACCGCTGCTGCTCCGGCCGCTCCCGCTGCCCAGGCTTCCGCCAGCGGCAAGGGCGCTGCAATCCTCTCGGCCGCCTACGCCCAGCTCGGCGTTATGCAGGACTGCACCATGCTGGTCACCAACTCGCTGGCCGCCGTCGGCATCCACTTCCATGACTGGCCCGCCGGCTACCTGTCCCTGGGCCGCACCGTGAGTGCAGCCGAAGCGCAGCCGGGCGACCTGATCTACTACGCTGACGGCGGCGCGGGCATGGCCCACATTGCTGTCTACGCCGGAAACGGCATGGCAGTCCACGGCGGCTACAACGGAAACCAGACTGTGGTCTTCAGCGCAAACGTGGGTTCCGGCCCCGTGTTCATCCGCGTCAACTAAGCATCCCAAGGCAGGCCTGAACGGCCGCAGGCCTGGCAATGCCCCCAAGGACCCCCGCCATCCCGGTGGGGGTCCTTCGCGCTTAATCGGCCCGCGCCGCCCGCGGCCGACCCTCCCGCGGTGTCCAGCCGTTGTCCTGCTCCAGAGTGGCGATTACCCGATTCTGCACTTCTTTGTTTACTCTTGTGATGTCGATCCATAGCCCGGACATGCCGAGGGCAGCCGGCCCTCGTGCCCCTGACGGGTGCGGCCGTGAAGAGGTAAGTGCATGCGCACTCTCGTTCTGAATGCTGGATATGAACCGCTGGCGGTTATTACTTTCCGCCGGGCGCTGGTGCTTGTGCTCACGGGCAAGGCAAGTGTGGTGGCCGAAGGTGACGACCCCGTGGTGGGCCCTACTGACATTCTGGGCCGCCCGTCCGTGATCCTCCTCAACCGCTACATCCGGCCCCGGTACAACCACTCCACGGCCGTCAGCCGCAGGGGCGTACTCCGGCGCGACGGGCATAAATGCGCCTACTGCGGGAAAGCGGCGCACACCATTGACCATGTTCACCCCAAGTCCCGGGGCGGGGCCGATTCGTGGGAGAACCTGGTGGCCGCCTGCCTGCGCTGCAACAACGTCAAGGGCGACCACACTCCAGCCGAGATGGGATGGACCCTGCGGTTCGTGCCCGAACCGCCGCACGGAACCATCTGGCAGATCAAGGAACTGGAGAAGCCCACGCCGGCCTGGGACCCCTTCCTGCTTCCGGAACGCGCTGCCTGACACCCCGCGCTGCCTGAGTTGCCGTGATGCTCCGGTGCGCCGGACGTTCTGACCCGCAGTGCGGCCCCTACGCTGCCGGTCGCTAGGCTGGGGGAGTGGAAGTGAACGGGCTTGCCTTTGATGCCGTGATCCTGGCCGGGGGGAGGTCATCGCGGCTGGGCGGCGTACCCAAGCAGTCGCTCGTCTTCCAAGGCCAATCCCTCCTCGAACGCGCTGTCGCTGCCGCCGCGGGGGCCCGGCATGTGGCAGTTGTGGGCGAGATGGCTTCCCTGCCAATCTGGCCTCCCAACCTGCTGAGCTGCAGGGAGCAGCCGCACTTCGCGGGCCCGGCGGCAGCCATAGCGGCCGGGCTGGATGCGCTGGCGGACATCGGCGAGGATGCGCCCTACCTCCTGGTGCTGGCCTGCGACATGCCGCTGGCATCCCAAGCGGTGGCAGCGCTTCAGGAAGCTTTGCAGATGTCCACGGCGGCGAACCCGGCAAATGTCATGGCTGCCGAAGGCAACCGCCCACAGCCACTGGTGGGTTTTTACCGCACGCCTGAGTTAACAAAGGCGTGCAGGGACCTCGCTGCCCGCGGGGCGCTGGTCAACGGCTCTGTCAGGTCGCTCCTTGCTAATCTGGACGTGCAGCTTGTCACAGTCCCTGCCGGGTCCACCTCCGATGTGGATACCTGGGATGACGCTGCCGCGCTGGGGATTGCCGCCGGGAACCAGAGTGAACGCCAGGACCGGCAGACGGGCGGAGCAAACGTGGGAGGCAATTCGTGAAGAGCCAGGACGAAACACTGGAAGAGTGGTGCAGGGCACTTCTCCAGGCGTACAACCTTGAGGACGTCCAGGTGGACGTCAACGCGGTGTTGGCGCTTGCGGGCGTCGCCGCCCATGCTGTGGTCCGGCCAGCCGCTCCGCTCACCACTTTCATCGCCGGGTTCGCTGCGGGCCTGGCTGCGGCTCCCGGCAGGGAGATGGACGCTGAATCAATGGATGCGGCCCTGGCCGTTGCCCGCACACTGGCAAAGGACTACGAGGCCGAGGCTGCCGCCGGGACTCCCGGCGAATGACCGCGGAACCCCAAAGCGATCCGGAAGCGCCACCTGGCAGCGAAGCGGAAGGGCCGGCCGGCATAGCTGGACGCGGACCCACTGAACCCGGACCCACTGAACCCGGAACCACTGACTCCGGCGCAGTCCAAGCCGGGACGGCGGAAGCAGGGCATGCGGGCCAGCACCATGCCGCCCACACGTGGGAAGAGGCCCGGCAGACGGCGTTCGACGCCGGAACCCCCATTCCTCCCGGACCAGTGGCACTGCGAATCGCGTTGGGCCGCAAACTGGACCAGGACATCGTGGCCCTCCAGGACATGCCCCACTATGCGTCCTCGGCCATGGACGGCTGGGTGGTCAACGGAAGCGGCCCCTGGATCCCGGTGGAACCCGGCACCCGGCTGGCACCGCACCAGGCCAGCCCCATCGCCACCGGCGGCCTGATCCCCGCAGGCGGCAAGGCAGTGCTTCGCACCGAGAGCGCAGTCCTTGGCCAGGACGATGAAGGACTCCCACTCCTGATGACCGGGGGCAAGGCCCGCCCGGGCGAGCCCCGCGCGGGAGAGCACATCAGGAAAGCCGGGGAGGAAGCCCTGGAAGGGGACATCCTGGTCAAGGCGGGGGTGGAGCTCAATCCCGCCCACCTGGCACTTGCCGCGCTGGCAGGCTACGACGATGTGCAGGTCCAGGGAAAGCCCGTGGTGCGCCTGGTCCTGACCGGGTCCGAAGTGGTGGAACACGGCACGCCGGCCCCGGGCCAGGTGCGCGACACCTTCGGCCCGCAGCTGCCGGATGTCGTCGCCATGCTGGGCGGCATACCCGGCGGGCAGCAGCGGATCGGCGACTCCTATGACGAATGGCTTGCGGCGCTCGAGGACGTGCTGCCGGAGGTGCCGGACGCGCCGGACCTGCCGGCCGACGTCGTCATTACTACCGGTGGCACCGGGCGCTCGGGAACGGACCACCTCCGCAGGGCAGTGGCCGAACTCGGCGGCCGGCTCATCATCGATGGCGTGGCCATGCGGCCCGGCCACCCTGCCGTGCTCGCCGAACTGCCCGACGGACGCTTCGTTTTGGGGCTTCCCGGCAACCCGCTCGCGGCCATGATGGCCCTTTCGACTGTGGGGGCCCCGCTGCTGGCCGCACTGGGACACCGTCCCATGCCGGCGGTGGAGGAGGTGCCGTGCGGGACCATGATCGAGCCGGACCCCGGGCGTACCCGGCTGATGCCGTTCCGGCTGCTGTACGGCATGGCGTCCCCGGCGCAGCATACGGGGCCAGGGATGATGCGCGGGCTCGCCGCCGCGGACGGTGTGCTGGTAGTGCCACCGCACGGCGTGCAGCTCGGCGAGCCGGTGCCCGCGTTCGCCCTGCCATGGGGGCCGCCAATACCTCCTACCCAGGACGGCCCGGCCAAAGCCAAGCCAAGAAGCGCCGCACGGACAGGCCAGCCCAAGGGTAAGCCGGCACCCAGCGGACCCGTGGACTGGAGCGCCCTCCTGGGCTGAGGCGGCCCCTGTTGGTGCCATGATGGAGTAATGAACAAGCAGGGTGGAACATGGGACGCGTAACCCAGCGCCGGAAGGTGCACAAGTATGTCCTGGACGGTTCGCCGGGAGCCCTGGAGTACCCGGTCCGCCACCGCGAAGACGTCCTCGCCGTCGAGGAACCGCTGGAGATCCGGCTGGGAAAGCTTTCCTATTCGGTCACCATGCGAACCCCGGGGGACGACTTTGACCTGGTGGCTGGATTCCTGGTGTCCGAGGGGGTCATATGGGCCCCCGAACAGCTGGTTTCGCTGCGATTCTGTGCCGGCGAGGACGAGAACGGTGTCCAGACATTCAACGTGGTGGAGGCCCAGCTGCGGCCGGATGTGCCAGTTCCCGACACCGGCCGCAACGTCTACACGTCCAGCTCCTGCGGCATCTGTGGAACGGACTCCATCGAAGCTGTCCAAAAGTCCTCCCACTTCAGCCCCCGGACGGACCCGTTGACTGTGGACGCGGAAGTCCTGGCCGCCCTGCCGGGGATGCTGCGGAAGTCCCAGCGTGTCTTCGAGGACACCGGCGGCGTGCACGCGGCAGGCCTGTTCAGGATCGATGACGACGGCGAGCCGCAGCTCCTGTGCCTGCGCGAGGACGTGGGACGCCACAATGCCGTGGACAAGGTGGTGGGCTGGGCACTGCGCGAGGGCCTCCTGCCTCTTACCGGAACCGTCCTCCAGGTATCTGGCAGGGCGTCCTTCGAGCTGGTCCAGAAAGCATCCCTTGCGGGCATTCCCGTCCTGGCTGCCGTGAGTGCCCCTTCCAGTCTTGCCGTGGAACTGGCCGAGGCGAACGGCGTGACGCTGGCGGGTTTCAGCCGGCACACCAGCTTTAACGTCTACGCCGGGGACTCGCGGATCCTGCGCCCTGCACCAGCCGTGCCCAGTGGCTAGGAGGGCCAATGCACGGCTGGGACGTGGCTGCCCGGGCAAGGGGGTTGGTTGCAATGCTGCCGGAGGGTAGATTTGTCCATCGAATGGACGCGATGATCCAGCCCCGAGCCTAAAGAGGACTTATTTTGCATGACGACCGCAGGATCACGGAAGTCCGCCTGGCCAGGTTTGTGCGCGAGCGCATCGCCCCTGCCGTCTACAGCCGGACGGTCCCGCTTGACCTGAGCAGTTGGGAGGCCCCCGGTGAACCGGTCCCCGCGCTCGAAGCGATGCGGCAGGAGTTCCAGCCGCAGGAGCACGGCGCCGCCTGGGGCCGGCCGTGGGGGACCACTTGGCTCCGGCTGCAAGGGGAGGTGCCGGAATCCTGGGGCGGCGGCCCGGAAACCACCGTGGAGGTGGTGGTGGATCTTGGGTTCACCACCGAAGCGCCCGGGTTCCAGTGCGAGGGCATCGCCTGGCGGCCTGACGGGACCATCATCAAGGCCATCTCACCCCGCAACCAGTACATTCCCCTGAAGCTGCTGGGCGGCGGCATGGCCGTGGACTTCTACGTGGAGGCGGCCGCGAACCCGGACATGGCGCAAGGCTGGACCTTTGCCGCCACCCCGCTGGGAGACAAGGCGACCGCCGGGGGAGCACCCCAGTACCGGCTGGGCAACATCGCCATCGCTGAACTCAACCAGTGCGTGTGGGAACTCCAGCAGGACGTGTGGACGCTGGCCGGCCTCATGGAACAACTCCCCCTGGAGCTTCCCCGCCGCCATGAGATCCTCCGGGCCTTCGAACGCATGATGGACGTGATGGACCCTGACGATGTTGCCGGGACCGCGCCGGCAGGACGGCAGGAGCTCGCCGAAGTCCTTGCCCGTCCCGCCTACGCATCCGCGCATCAACTGGTTGCCACGGGGCATGCCCACATCGACTCGGCCTGGCTCTGGCCGGTCCGTGAAACCATCCGCAAATGCGCCCGGACGTTCTCCAACGTGGTGGCACTGATGGATGAAGACCCGACTTTCGTCTTCTCCTGTTCGTCCGCGCAGCAGCTGGCATGGATCAAGGAGCTGTACCCGGAGCTGTACAGCCGGATTCGGGAAAAGGTACGGGCAGGCCAGTTCGTGCCCGTCGGCGGCATGTGGGTGGAATCGGATACCAACATGCCCGGCGGCGAAGCCATGGCGCGGCAGTTCGTGGAGGGCAAGGGCTTCTTCCTGGCGGAGTTCGGCATTGAGTGCAGGGAGGCGTGGCTCCCGGACTCGTTTGGATACAGTGCCGCCCTGCCCCAGATCGTGAAAGCCGCGGGCAGCCGCTGGTTCCTTACCCAAAAGATCTCCTGGAACCAGACAAACAGGATGCCGCACCACACCTTTAATTGGGAGGGAATCGACGGCACCCGGCTGTTCACCCACTTTCCGCCGGTGGACAGCTACAACTCGGACCTCAGCGGCAGGGACCTTGCCCACGCCGAGCGCAACTACCGGGACCACGGCCGCGGGACGGTGTCGTTGGTGCCCTTCGGCTATGGCGACGGCGGCGGCGGACCCACCCGCGAAATGCTTGCGGCGGCTGCCCGCACCGCGAATCTGGAGGGATCGCCCAGGGTCAGGATCGGCTCTGCGGAGAGTTTCTTCCGGCAGGCCGAGGAAGACTACCCGGCACTGCCTGTCTGGGTGGGCGAAATGTACCTGGAGTTGCACCGCGGCACGTACACCAGCCAGGCGCGGACCAAGAAGGGCAACCGGCGCAGCGAGCACCTGCTGCGTGAAGCGGAACTGTGGTGTTCCACGGCTGCAGTCCGGTCGGCCGGCGCATACGACTATCCGGATGCCGAGCTCAAGCGGCTCTGGCAACTGGTATTGCTGCAGCAGTTCCACGACATCCTTCCCGGCAGCTCCATTGCCTGGGTCCACCAGGACGCCGAGCGTAACTATCAGGCCATCGAAACGGCGCTTGAAGCAATCATCAGCCAGGCAGCTGCCGCCATGCTGGGCTCCGGGGACCGGCAGTTCCTGCTTAACGCTGCGCCGCACGCAAGGAATGGAGTGCCCGCCCTTGCGGCAGCGGAACCGACGCCGCTCCCTGGGCCGGTGCTCGCCACGCCACACCACGGCGGCTACATCCTGGACAACGGGATTATCCGGGTCGAGGTGGACGCCGATGGACTCCTCGCGTCCCTGCGTGACTACGCCACCGGACGAGAGGCCATCGCCCCTGGCCAGCGCGGCAACCTGCTGGAACTGCACCGCGACACCCCCAACGAATGGGACGCCTGGGACATCGACGAGTTCTACCGCCGCAATGTCACTCCGCTGGTCCACGCGGAGTCGGTCCGGCTGGCCAATGAAGACGGCAGCGCCGTGGTGGTGGTGGAACGGCTGGCAGGGAGCTCGCCGCTGACCCAGCGCATCACATTGGCCCCCGGCAGCCCGTCACTGGAAATCACCACGGCCGTGGACTGGCAGGAGCGCGAAAAGCTGCTGAAACTCGGCTTTGCCCTCGACGTGCGGGCAGACCGGTCAGCTGCCGAAACACAGTTCGGCCACGTCTTCAGGCCCACCCACACCAACACCTCCTGGGAAGCCGCGAAGTTCGAAATCTGTGCCCACCGGTGGATCCACGTGGGGGAGCCCGGCTACGGGGTGGCGGTGGCCAACTCCTCCACATACGGCCACGACGTGGGCAGAAGCATCAGGGAATCCGACGGCGGAACCACCACTACGGTGCGCCTGTCCCTGCTGCGGGCTCCTAAGTTCCCCGACCCCGACGCCGACCGCGGACACCAGGAGTTGACGGTGACCATCCGCCCAGGTGCTGACATTGCGGCCGCCGTCCAGGAAGGGTACCGCACCAACCTGGCGCCCCGGCTGGTCAGCGGCGGCACCGCGGTGGAGCCGCTCTTCTCCGTCAGCAATCCGGCCCTGGTCATTGAAGCGGTGAAGCTGGCCCAGGACGGATCGGGCGATGTGGTGGTCCGGCTCTATGAGTCGTTGGGGCAGCGGTCCGTGGGAACTCTCACAGCCAACTTCCCTGTCAATGGCGTGGTGTCGACGGATCTCCTGGAGCGTGCCGCCGAGGCGCCCGGAATTGTTCCGGCAGATACCGGTGCCGAGCTCGCGCTCCGGCCGTTCCAGTTGGTGACATTGAGGTTTGCCAGGAAATAGGATCAGTGTCCCTTGGGGGCCATGGTCCTTAAATAGGCTGAGTGGGGGCGGTCCCCAACGATCCGCCACCACTCATCCCCCCAATGCGTGCAAAGGCCCCCGGGGCGGCCGGCGCTTTGGAATTTATCCCCGTTCGAAAACGCTTGGCAGCCCCGCCTTCACACATTCATGATTGTTTCACATTCTAATGTTTTTGTGAAAGCGCACGAAGGTTACATTTCGGTAGATGTCCTCCGGCGTGCCTCAGTCCGCCGGTTAACCACCCTTGAGGCCCAGATCAGGGCCAGCCCGACGACGAAGCACAGCACGGCCGTGTAGTTGATGATGAATTCTATCTGGCCGAGGCTGGGCGGGATAAGAGGGAAGAGCAGCGTAAGGGCCACCGCCACTCCGCCCAGGGCCAGTAACGCAGCGGCGATGCGTACCAGGACCGGCAGCCGTTCCCGCACTGCCCGCACCATGGCCGGCACGAGGACCAGGGCGACGAAGGCGGGATAGGCGCGTCCAGCCGCACCGTAGTACTCAACCAGCGCGAAATGACGCGCATCCTTACCCGAGATGGCGCTTAGTCCTGCCGATGACCCGGCGGTGTCCATGGAGAAGAACAGTGAAATCACGACAGCCGAGACAGCGAGCAGGACAATGATGCCGGCCCTTCCGGTTATGAGACGGTAGGCACTGCCGGCACCGAAGCCCCTGGAAACGCGGATACCCATGAAGAAGATGGCGCCGAAAATGACGAAGCGCAGCAACAGGTTGGCCAGGTTGATCCCGCCCAGCGCCTGGTCGATGACGATGTACGGCCCCTGGATGCTCAACAGGATGGCCAGGGTCATCAAGGCAAAGATGCCGAAAAGGGAGCGGTTTTCTCCTCTGAGTGTGCTGGGGACGCGGGCCACCGCAATAAGGGCGCAAATGGCCAGCGTGCTCCATTGAAGGGTTTCGATCATCCCAGGTTCTCCCAAATTTTTTCTGTCTGCGCTTGGTCCTGCTCCTGGCGGCGCAGTACTTTGCCCATTGCCTGAAGCCGGTCTCCAGCAAGGGCTGTGAGTTCTCCGTCGGTGAGGCTGTCCAGCGCCGCCTGCCGGGCACCGGGAGGCCAGCCGGCCTCCTCCTCCGTAATGATTCCCGTGGCCACCAGTCCGCCGGCGGGTCCCACTCCGGCCGCCAATGCCGTCGCCAAGGCGAGCTCCGGGGACAGCCGGTTGGCGGTCAACTGGGCGGAATAGTTTTGCGGCGCCACTCCCGTGGAGGCGGACACGCGGTGCCGGACCTCGCCGTCGTCTATGGCATCGACCCAGTTCTTCACGGAGGTGGCGTGCGGGGCAGGAGTGAGGGCGGGAGCGGCTGCTCCCCGGGCCGCATCCATTGCGGGGCGGGCCAGGAGCGCCCGCAGGAGGTCCGGCGTGGAAATCTGGCTGACCAGCTCGCTGCGGGTGGGTGGACGCGGCGGGCTTCCCAGGGCGCTGTAGGCGTCAAACCCAGACAGTGCGTCGACGGGGTTGATGTTGTACGCGCGGCTGATGCTGACCACCGTGCTCACGGAGACTTTGCCCCGGACCAGCTGCTGGGCCAGCGTGGTCCGCTTGATTCCGGAGACCCTGCAGACGTCTGCAGTGCTGGCATCTGGCGCGATGCCTTGCAGCCAGCGCTGGAACGCCTTGGCAGGAAGGGTCATGGAGTGCTCTCTGCAGAACGGGTGGTGAGGACGATTTTACCGTGCCGTCCCCGCCCCGGCCGTGCCGCCGATTTTGCCCATGGTCCACCTTCGCCTATAGTTGATGGTCGAGCCCGCTGGTCCGTACACCCCCCAAGTCCGGACCAGCGGGTTCTTCTATGTCCTGCAGCCCCAGCGGCGCCGCGGCCCGGTTTTCGCCGCCTCTGCCGGCCGTCGGCGGCTGTCCGGGCAGCGGCGAAAGGACGATTCGATGACTGCAACCCTTGTTGCGAAGGACATCTCCGGTGGCCACGGCCACCGGGTGCTCTTTTCCGGGCTCTCGCTGACGGTTGCCCCCGGCGACGTGGTGGGCGTGGTGGGTGCCAACGGTGCCGGTAAATCGACGCTGCTGCGCCTCCTGGCCGGTGTCGACCAGCCCCAGCAGGGCTCGGTCAACCTTGCGCCGTCCGATGCCTTCGTTGGATGGCTCCCACAGGAGCACGAGCGCATTGCCGGCGAAACAGTGGCGGCCTACATTGCCCGCCGCACCGGCTGCGCGGAGGCGACCGCCGACATGGAGTCCACCGCGGAAGCACTCGGTTCCGGCGCTCCGGGGGCGGATGACGCCTACGCCCGTGCCTTTGACCGCTGGATGGCCTCCGGCGCCGCTGACCTGGAAGACCGTGTCCCGGCGGTGCTGGCAGACCTCGGGCTGGACGCCGGCGCCGATGCGCTGATGACGGGTCTTTCGGGCGGCCAGGCCGCCCGGGTGGCCCTGGCGGCCCTCCTGCTGAGCCGCTTCGATGTGGTGCTCCTGGACGAGCCCACCAACGACCTCGACCTCGCGGGGCTGGCCACCTTGGAGAACTTCGTAATGGGGCTGCGCGGCGGCGTGGTGCTGGTCAGCCATGACCGCGAATTCCTGGCGCGCTGTGTGACCCGCGTCGTCGAACTTGACCTGGCACAGAACAGTGTGGCTGTCTACGATGGCGGCTACGACGCCTTCCTCGAGGAACGCGCTGTGATGCGGCGGCACGCCCGCGAGAAGTACGAGGAGTTTGCCGCCACCAAGGCAGACCTGGTCTCGCGGGCACGGACGCAGCGGGAGTGGAGTTCGCAGGGCGTTCGCAATGCCATGAAGAAGAACCCCGACAACGACAAGATCCGGCGCGCCGCCAGTACTGAATCCTCCGAAAAGCAGGCCCAGAAGGTCCGGCAGATGGAATCCCGGATCGCCCGTCTGGACGCGGTGGAGGAGCCCCGGAAGGAATGGCAGCTCCAGTTCAGCATCGGCCAGGCACCGCGCTCCAGCGCCGTCGTCGCCACCTTGCGCAAGGCCGTGGCACGCCAGGGCGACTTCACGCTGGGACCGGTCAGCCTCCAGCTCAACGGCGGCGAGCGCGTGGGCATCACCGGCCCCAACGGCGCCGGCAAATCCACCCTCCTGCGCCTGCTGCTGGGCGCCCAGGCGCCGGACGACGGCGATGCCTCCATGGGTGCCTCCGTCGCCGTCGGCGAAATAGACCAGGCCCGCGGGCTGCTGGACGGCGCCCTGCCGCTGGGCGACGCTGTCGAAGCGGTGCTGGCGGACTGGAACAGTGCCGACGTTCGCACGCTCCTGGCCAAGTTCGGCCTCAAGGCGGACCACACGTCGAGGACCGTGGATTCCCTGTCACCGGGTGAGCGGACGCGGGCTGCCCTCGCGCTGCTCCAGGCCCGCGGCGTGAACCTGCTGGTGCTGGACGAACCCACCAACCACCTCGACCTGCCGGCCATAGAACAGCTGGAAGAGGCCCTTGAAAGCTACGACGGAGCGCTGCTGCTGGTCACCCACGACCGCCGGCTGCTGGAAAACGTTCGACTCGACTACCGGTGGCACCTGGAAAACGGCACGGTCCAGGAACTCCACCACACTGCAACCCAGGAGAAACAGCCATGAGCATGGACCGCGTAGCCTGGAGTTCGCTCTACAACATCAGCACCGCTAAGAGCGCTTCGAAGCCATTTTCCAAAGAGACCCTGAAGCGGGTGCTGGCCTTTGCCGCCCCCCACAAGGGCAAGCTCATCGCCTTTGTGCTCTCCTCCATTGCGGCTGCCTTCCTGGCCGTCGCCACCCCGGTGCTTGCCGGCAAGGTGGTTGACGCCATCATCGCCAAGACCGGCGTTGACACGGTCATCTGGCTGGCAGTGCTGATCGCCATCGTGGCCGTCGGTGAGGCCGGGGTGGGGCTCTTGACCCGCTGGCTGTCCTCGACCATCGGCGAAGGCGTCATCGTGGACCTGCGCACGCGGGTGTTCGACCACGTGCAGCGGATGCCCATTGCCTTCTTCACGCGGACCCGCACGGGCGCGCTGGTCAGCCGCCTCAACAACGATGTCATCGGCGCCCAGTCCGCCTTCGCCGGAACCCTTTCCGGGGTGGTGAGCAACTCGGTGGCGCTGGCCCTGACGCTGGCCGTGATGCTCAATACGTCGTGGCTGGTGACCGTCCTCGCCATGGTGCTGCTGCCGATCTTCCTGATTCCGGCCCGGCGCATGGGCTCCAAGCTGGCTGACCTGCGCCGGGAAGCTGCCGCGCACAACGCCGCCATGGGCACCCAAATGACCGAGCGGTTCTCGGCGCCGGGCGCAACCCTGGTCAAGTTGTTCGGGCGTCCTGACGAGGAATCCCGCGAATTCGCCGCCCGCGCGGGCCGCGTCCGGGACATCGGCGTCCGCATGGCGATGCTGCAGTTCACCTTCGTCACGGCCCTGACCCTGGTGTCCGCGCTTGCCCTGGCACTGGTGTATGGCCTGGGCGGCTGGCTTGCCCTGGGCGGCCAGCTGGCACCCGGGGATGTGGTGGTGCTGGCACTGCTGCTGACCCGGCTCTACGCTCCGCTCACGGCCCTGTCCAACGCCCGGGTGGAAGTCATGAGCGCCCTGGTCAGCTTTGAACGCGTCTTCGAGATCCTGGACCTGCAGCCGCTGATCCAGCAGAAGCCGGACGCGAAGCCCGTTCCTGCCGGCCCCGTGTCCGTCGAATTCGACAACGTCCGCTTCGCCTACCCGTCCGCGGACAAGGTCTCGCTGGCCTCGCTGGAGGAAGTCTCCACCCTGGACACCCGCGGCGGCGAGGAAGTGCTGCACGGCGTGAGCTTCCGGGTGGAACCGGGCCAGACGGTGGCGCTGGTGGGTTCCTCCGGCGCCGGCAAGTCCACCATCGCCCAGCTGCTGTCGCGGTTGTACGACGTCGACTCCGGCGCAGTGCGTCTCGGCGGCACTGCGCGGGGCACCGGGCTGGACGTGCGGGACGCCACCTTCGATTCGCTGCGGGACACCCTGGGCATGGTGACCCAGGACGGCCACCTGTTCCATGAAACCATCGCGTCCAACCTTCGGCTGGCCAAGCCCGACGCAACCGAAGAGGAAATGTGGGACGTGCTGCGGCAGGCACGGCTGGAGACGATGATCAGGTCCCTGCCGGACGGGCTGGAAACGGTGGTGGGGGAGCGCGGCTACCGGCTTTCCGGCGGCGAACGCCAGCGGCTGACCATTGCCCGGCTCCTGATCGCGCAGCCCCGCGTCGTCATCCTCGACGAGGCCACCGCTGCCCTGGACTCCACGAATGAAGCCGCCGTGCAGGCAGCCCTGGGCGCCGCACTCGAGGGGCGGACCGCCGTCGTGATTGCCCACCGGCTGTCCACCGTCCGCGCGGCCGACGCCATCCTGGTGGTCGAGGGCGGTCAAATTGTGGAACGCGGAACCCACACGGAGCTCCTGGCCGCCGGCGGCCGCTACGCCGAGCTCTACCGGACGCAGTTCGCGGAGGCCACCGCCGTGGCCCAGGAGTCCGTCCCCGAGTTCTAGGGTTGATCAGCTAAGCCTGCGCGGCTCCCGGGACTGCCCGGGCGGCCAGCAGGGGCAGGATGTGGTCCGTCAGCAGTGGCGCCAGGTCCCGGGCCTGTCCGGCGCCGGAAGCCAGGACGTCCAGGTCCAGCCAGCGGATCTCGGCAATCTCAGCTGAAGGGTGTGCTGACCAGGTGCCCGGAGCGGTAAAGACGGTGGCTTCAATGTCAGTGGCGGCCTCGTTGGCTGCGTCGGCGATCCACACGCCCATCAACACCAGTTCGCGCGGGTCGATGGTGATGCCCACTTCTTCCTCAAGCTCCCGGGCTGCGGCCTGCACAGCTGTCTCGCCCGGTTCCGGCTTGCCGCCCGGGTGCATGAACATGGTGGTGCCGCGCTTCCGCACGGTCAGCAGGCGGCCGGTGTGGTCGAACACGCAGACGGCGGAAACCACGATGCGGTGTTTCATGCCGGTGCCTGCGTCCGCACCAGGTGTGAAGTCAGCAGCAGGTCCTTGCGCGGACCGGTGACATCCCAGCTGTAGCTGAAGTGGTCAGGGTCCTCCAAGGTGTAGGTCACCCGGTAGGTATCGGGATCACACCAGTGGCTGTCCAGGTTGGCTTCCGGCGTGAAGCTCATCCGGTGGAAGGGGCGGCCGTCGGGGAAGAAGAAGTCCAGCGCGTCAGGGCGCCCGGTGGTCCGCAGCAGGTACTCGCGTGAGGCGGGGCCGGAAAAAGCAGGCCAGCGCATGGTGCCTTCCTCACGGAAGGCCACGCCGTCGTCGTCCGTGGGGATGAAAAGGACGACGCCGGAAAAGGTTCCGCGGGTGCCCTCCGACCTGTCCAGCAGGTCGCGCTCCACCAGCCAGCGGCCCGGGTGGGTGTTGTGGCTTGCGGCGCCGGCCGGCTGGTTGCCCAGGAGGTAGGCGCGGAGGCTGGGCTCCGGGACACGGGAGTTCAAGTGCCCTCGATTGGAATCGAACCAACGACACCGGCTTTAGGAGAGCCGTGCTCTATCCACTGAGCTACGAGGGCGGGCATCCGGTGGTTCGGCGGGGCCGGTCCGTCCGGACACGGTTACAAGCATACAAGGTGCCGGGCCGTACTACGCTCATGGCATGAGTCCAGCCCCCACTGCCGCTCCCGCCGCCGCCTTCATTCCGAACGTTGCGTCCACCCGGCAGTACATCGGGGCCTGGGCAATCCTGAGCGTGCTGCAGTATTTCGCCGCGGAGGCAGCCGTGGCCATGGCGTGGTCCGGACCCCGTCCCTACGACCTGCGGACCGGGTACATCAGTGACCTCGGTGCCCTCCACTGCGGGACGTTCTCAGGCCGGGACGTCTGCTCACCCCTGAACTGGCTGATGAATGCCTCGTTCGTGGTCCAGGGCCTTGGCCTGCTGGTGGGGGCGGTGATGCTGACGTCCGGGCTGCTGCGCGTGGGTGCCCGCCCCGGGACCAGGGTCGGCTGGGGCCGCAGGGGACCCTGGCTCGCGGCCGCCGCGGTCCGGCTGCTCACCGGAGCCGCCGGGGCAGGGACGGTGGTTGTGGGCCTGGTCCCGGAGGACGCCGGCTCACCCTGGCATTATGCCGGCGCCGTCACGTACTTCGTGACGGGTGGTGCGGCCCTGCTGGTCCTGGGACTCCTGTGGCTCCGGAAGACCGGGATGGCGTGGTTCCTGGTGGCCTGCGGCGGCGTGTCACTGGCCGCGGTGGCAACCGGCGGGCTTACCCGCATGATGGTTCCCGAGCCCGGGACGCTGGAACGGCTCATGGGGTACCCCGTGACAGTGGGCATGGCCGCCGCCGGGCTGGTCATTGCACAGCGGGTGCACCGGCACCGGAAGGAACAGCGGGCGGCGGCTGCGGCGGCCCGGGTAACTGCCGGCTAGGTCTCGTTCCGTTTCCGGCTGTTCAGGAACACAGCCGCGGCCCCGGCCAGGAGGCTCAACACCAAAAGCACCCACCCCGCCACCGTGAGGCCGGACGCCAGGGCAACCTGGCCGGCGTCGGGACCTTCCGAGGCCATCATGGCGTCTATGGCCACGTTCCCCCACAACCGGACCACAACGAACAGCATGGGCAAGGCCCACAACGCCCAGCGCAGCCCCTTCCGTGCCACATTGGTCCCAATGAGCAGCAGCCACGTGAAGCCGAAGATCAGCGGGAAGAGGGTCCCCGCGGTCTTGTGGACATAGTTCAGCTGGCCCAGGGCATCGCCGTCCATCGCTGCCTGCAGGCGGCCGATGTAGCCGGGATCGAACCCGCCCACCAGCGAATCGGGCATGGCCAGGCCCTTGGTGAGCTGGGTGAGCTGGTCCAGGGTCAGCAGGTGCAGGTACCAGAACAGGAACAGGCTTGCCACCACGCCGGCAACCACAATCAGGTTGCTGTTGCCCTGAGCCTTCTGCGGCGTCCGCGCCGTGGTGGGGTTCACGACAGGTGGAAGGTGGTGCTGCGGCACAACCGCTTTGTCGCCGTGCTTCTTGATCCTCTGGGCAGGGGTTTTGGCCATGGCACCATTATCCCGCCCCATAAACTGAAGCCATGACCACTGGCCGACACAGCGCAGCTGTTCTTGATCCCGCACTGGACGACTACGAACTGGCGGCCGCGCTGGTCCGCGAAGCCGGGCAACTGGCGCTCCTCATGCGCATGGCCGGCCTGCAGTCGGAACAAAAGACCTCCGTCTCGGACGTGGTGACGGCGGCGGACCACGCCGCCGAGGCCTACGTGCTGGAGCAGCTCCAACGTTGCCGGCCGGATGACGGCATCCTGGGTGAGGAAGGCGCCTCCGTCCAGGGAACCAGCGGCCGTACCTGGGTGATCGACCCCGTGGACGGCACCTACAACTTCCTGCACGGATCCACCTACTGGTGTTCCGCCATTGCCCTGAAGGACCGCGATGATGTGCTGCTGGGCGCCGTCTTCCAGCCGGAGGAGGACAAACTGTGGCTCGGCGGCCGTGACCGGCCCGCCACCCTGAACGGTGGCCTCCTCACCGGTTTCAGCGACGACGGCGGCAAACGCAACGCCACCAGCGTCGCCGAGCTTGGGGCCGCCACCTACATCCACCCCACCTGGCTGATGGATCCCATGTGCGCCATGCCCTGGCACGCGGCCGCCACCTCCGCCGCGTCCCTCCGCATGCTGGGATCCGGGTCCTGCGACCTGGGCCGTGTCGCAGACGGGCAGCTGGGGTGCTGGTTCCAGCACAGCTGCCCGGAATGGGACTGGCTGCCGGGCAAGGCGATCGTCCGGGCGGCGGGGGGCGCCGTGGACACAGTCCGCGTCAACGGGCTGGAGTGGTTCCTGGCAGGAGGAACGACGGCGGTTCAGGAGTTGCGTGCAGCCCTTCAGTCAGGCTCGGTGGCCTGAGGCGGTTGCCGGCACTGGTTCACGGGTCAGCGGCAGTAATCCACAGGCTGGAAGGCGTTGTCGGTCCCACCGCCTAGACTTGTATGCACCATGGATATGTTGTTTGACCCGTACTCTGACGGACCGTTCAAGGCCGCTCCTGCCGCCACCGCCCGCACCAGGACGGGGCCGGAGGGCGTTGCCACCACGGCCGGGCCCGGCGGAATGCCGGCCAGCCAGGCCGGCTGGCAGCAGAACAACGGGGTCGGGCACCACCGGGACCGGGACAGCACGGACAGGCACGACGGCGGCCGGCACCAAGGCAGCCACCGCCCGGACGCTGCCCAGCTGCTGGAGGGGCTGAACCCCCAGCAGGAGGAAGCGGTCAAGCATGCCGGGCCGGCGCTGCTGATCGTCGCCGGTGCCGGATCCGGAAAGACCCGGGTGCTCAGCAACAGGATCGCGTACCTGATCGCCACCGGCCGTGCCCACCACGGCGAAATCCTGGCCATCACCTTCACCAACAAGGCCGCCGCGGAAATGCGGGAGCGCATTGAGGCGCTGGTGGGCGGACGCGCCAAGATCATGTGGATCTCCACGTTCCATTCCTCCTGCGTGCGGATCCTGCGGCAGGAAGCGGCCAACGTCGGCCTGAAATCCAATTTCTCCATCTACGACTCCGCCGACTCCCTGCGGCTGGTCACCCAGGTCTCCAAGGCCCTGGACCTGGACCCCAAAAAGTTTGCGCCCAAGGCCATCCAGCACAAGATCTCGGCGTTGAAGAACGAGCTCATCGACGCCGATTCCTTTGCCTCGGCAGCCAATTACAACGACCCCTTCGAACATGCGGTCGCGGACGTTTACAAGGGCTACACCCAGCGCCTCCGGCAGGCCAACGCCATGGACTTCGACGACCTGATCGCCGAGACCGTCTACATGTTCCGTGCCTTCCCCGCGCTCGCCGAGTCCTACCGCCGCCGGTTCCGCCACGTGCTGGTGGACGAATACCAGGACACCAACCACGCCCAGTACGCCCTGGTGCGGGAAATCGTGGGGGAGGGCCCGGGCGCGTCGGAACTCACCGTGGTGGGTGACTCGGACCAGTCCATCTACGCCTTCCGCGGGGCGGACATCCGGAACATCGTGGAGTTCGAAAAGGACTACCCGGAGGCCCGCACCATCAAGCTGGAGCAGAACTACCGGTCCACCCAAAACATCCTGAGCGCGGCGAACTCGGTCATCTCCCGCAACCCCAACCGTCCGGAAAAACGGTTGTGGACCGCCGAGGGCGAAGGCCACAAGATCATCGGCTACGTCGGCGAAAATGAGCACGACGAAGCGCAGTTCATCGCCAAGGAGATCGACCGGCTCCAGGACGAGGAGAACCTGCGCCCCGGCGATGTTGCCATCTTCTACCGGACCAACGCCCAGTCCCGCTCCATCGAAGACGTCCTGGTGCGCGTGGGCCTGCCGTACAAGGTGGTGGGCGGCACCCGCTTCTACGAGCGGAAGGAAATCAAGGACGCCCTGGCGTACCTGCGCGTCCTGGTCAACCCGGATGACGACGTCAACCTCCGCCGTGTATTGAATGAGCCCAAACGCGGCATCGGCGACCGCGCCGAAGGCGCCGTCGCGGCCCTGGCCCAGCGTGAGCGGACGTCGTTCATGGAGGCAGCCCGCCGCGCCGACCAGGCGCCCGGCATGGCCACCCGGTCCGTCAACGCCGTCCTGGGCTTCGTGAAGATGCTGGACGACCTGGCCGAGGTTGCCTCCGGATCCGGGGCGGCCGCCGCCCTGGAAGCCGTGCTGGAACAGACGGGCTACCTTGCCGCGCTGCGATCCAGCACCGATCCGCAGGACGAGTCCCGCGTGGAGAACCTGGCTGAACTCGTGGCCGTAGTTCGCGAGTACGAGCAGGAGAACCCGGAAGGAAGCCTTGGCGCGTTCCTGGAACAGGTCTCCCTGGTAGCGGACGCCGACCAGATCCCGGATGCTCCCGGCGCGGACATCGACGCCGCCGTCGCCGAGGCCAAACGGCTGGGCGTGGTGACCCTCATGACCCTGCACACGGCCAAGGGCCTGGAATTCCCCGTGGTCTTCCTGACCGGCATGGAGCACGGCCTCTTCCCGCACCAGCGCTCCGCCACCGACCCCAAGGAACTGGCCGAGGAACGACGCCTGGCGTACGTGGGACTGACCCGTGCCCGCAAGCGGCTCTACGTGACCCGGTCCGAGGTGCGCAGCATGTGGGGCCAGAGCCAGTACAACCCCGCCAGCCAGTTCCTCGAGGAAATCCCGGCGGAGCTCCTGGAATGGAAGCGTGAAGGAACCAGCAGGCAGGCCGGCGGCTGGGGCGGCGGTTCCATCGGGTCCGGCCGCTACAGCGGGTCCTTCTGGGGCGCCGGCACTGCCCGTGGCGCGGCAGCGGACTCCTCGGCGGGATTCAACGCCGACGTTCCGGCGTTCATCGCCAAGAACCGGGTGCAGCCGCAAAAGGAAATCATCGCCGTCAGCGTGGGAGACAAGGTCAACCACACCAGCTTCGGCAACGGCACGGTCCTGGCGCTTGAAGGAGCGGGGGACAAGACCGTGGCCAAGGTGAAGTTCGACGTCGGCGAGAAGCGCCTGTTGTTGCGGTACGCGCCGCTGACCAAGCTCGACGCCTAAGCCGCCCCCGGCCGGGCATAATGGAGCCCATGCGACGGAATGTCTGGGGGATGCTCGCCGCCCTTCTCCTCCTCATTGCTGTCACCGCCACGGGATGCAGCGTGACCACCAAGGACCCCTCCTACGTTCCACCGGCCCCGCTGCCGCCCATGGAACAACTGGAAAAGGCGCCCTTGGCCGACGCCAAGACATACTCCAGCGGTGGCGACGTCCTCTCCTTCATCACCGCGGACCGCACCATCGCCTGTTCATTGACGTCCGCGCGCGGGGACCACGTGAACCTGCCGTACCAGCAGAACCGCTACGGCGACGCTGCCAACAACAAGCTGCCCATTGTCCCGGTGGCCCACTGCGAGCTGGCCACCTATCAGCCTCCCCAACCCGGGGACGTTAGGGATGACTGCGCCGGAACCCACCTGGGCTACCTGGGCGGCGTGGCCCTGCTGGCCCCGGACAGTGCACGCTACGGCGAATGCCGCTCCGGCGTCACGTCGATGGAAGCGGCCTACGGACCCAAGGGGACCAAGGCCGGCCCGCTGGCCCAGCTGCCTGTGCTTGCGGACGGTCAGAACCTCGAACGGAACGGGCTGCGCTGTTCCGCCTACAACGGCGGCGTGGCGTGCGGAAACGTCTCCGCCGGCGTCGGATTCTTCATCTCCCCCGAACGTTACGAACTGGTCCCGGGCCCCGCCAAAAGCAGTGCATCCCCGCAGGCAGAGGGCCCAAAAACCCCGTAAATCCGCGGTTTTTCTACGCTCCATAGAATAGTGTGCTTACTCACATAAGAGGTAGTCTGGGACGGCCCGGTCCCTCCAAAGGACTAGAGTTCCCCATGGAGCATTACGCCGCGTGGCTCGTTTCCAGACAGGCCGCCGGTGCGTGCAATCCGCAGCCCGGTCATCGTCTTTTCGGATGGTGTCCGACTGTACAGAAACTACTTCGACGTAGAAGGACACTAAACCGTGGACCTGTTTGAATACCAGGCGCGCGATATGTTCGAGGCGCACGGTGTACCCGTGCTTGCCGGCATCGTGGCGTACACCCCAGAAGAAGCAAAGGCAGCCGCCGAGAAGATCGGCGGCGTAACCGTTGTCAAGGCACAGGTCAAGGTAGGCGGCCGCGGCAAGGCCGGCGGCGTCAAGGTGGCAAAGTCCGCCGACGAAGCGTTTGAGCACGCCACCAACATCCTGGGCATGGACATCAAGGGCCACACCGTTAACAAGGTGATGATTGCCCAGGGTGCGGACATCGCCGAGGAATACTACTTCTCCGTCCTGCTGGACCGGGCCAACCGCAACTACCTGGCCATGTGCTCGGTTGAGGGCGGCATGGAAATCGAACAGCTCGCCGTCGAACGCCCCGAAGCGCTGGCCAAGATTGCCATCGACCCCGCCGTGGGCATCGACCAGGCCAAGGCGGACGAGATCGTCGCAGCTGCAGGCTTCGCCGAGGAACTCCGCGGCCAGGTGGCAGGCGTCATCCTGAAGCTCTGGGACGTCTTCAAGAAGGAAGACGCCACCCTGGTGGAGGTCAACCCGCTGGTCAAGACCGGCAACGGTGACATCCTGGCCCTCGATGGCAAGGTTTCCCTCGACGAGAACGCCGACTTCCGCCACCCGAAGCACGCGCAGCTCGAGGACAAGGACGCAGCGGACCCGCTTGAGGCCAAGGCAAAGGCGCAGGACCTCAACTACGTCAAGCTCGACGGCGAAGTAGGCATCATCGGCAACGGCGCCGGCCTGGTCATGTCCACCCTCGACGTCGTGGCCTACGCCGGCGAGAACCACGGCAACGTCAAGCCCGCCAACTTCCTGGACATCGGCGGCGGAGCCTCCGCAGAGGTCATGGCCGCAGGCCTGGACGTCATCCTGGGTGACGAGCAGGTCAAGTCCGTGTTCGTCAACGTCTTCGGTGGCATCACCGCGTGCGACGCCGTCGCCAAGGGCATCGTTGGCGCGCTGGCCGAGCTGGGCCACTCCGCCAACAAGCCGCTGGTAGTCCGCCTTGACGGCAACAACGTCGAGGAAGGCCGCCGCATCCTCACCGAGGCCAACCACCCGCTGGTAACCCTGGCCGCCACCATGGACGAGGGCGCCGACAAGGCCGCCGAGCTCGCCAACGCAGCTAAGTAAAGGGACGCACCATGTCTATCTATCTGAACAAGGACTCCAAGGTCATCGTCCAGGGCATCACCGGCGGCGAAGGCACCAAGCACACCGCGCTGATGCTTAAGGCGGGCACCAACATCGTCGGCGGCGTCAACGCCCGCAAGGCCGGCACCACGGTCCTGCACGGCGACAAGGAAATCAACGTCTACGGCACCGTCAAGGAAGCCATGGCGGAAACCGGCGCCGACGTCTCCATCGTCTTCGTGCCGCCGGCATTCACCAAGAACGCCGTTGTGGAAGCCATCGAGGCCGGCATCGGCCTGGTCGTGGTCATCACCGAAGGCGTCCCCGTCCAGGACTCCGCCGAATTCTGGGCCCTGGCCCAGTCCAAGGTGGATGCCGACGGCAACCAGGTCACCCGCATCATCGGCCCGAACTGCCCCGGCATCATCACCCCCGGCGAAGCGCTGGTTGGCATCACCCCGGCCAACATCACCGGCAAGGGCCCCATCGGCCTGGTTTCCAAGTCGGGTACCCTGACCTACCAGATGATGTACGAACTGCGCGACCTGGGCTTCTCCACCGCCATCGGCATCGGCGGCGACCCCATCATCGGCACCACGCACATCGACGCCCTGGCCGCGTTCGAGGCTGACCCCGAGACCAAGGCCATCGTGATGATCGGCGAAATCGGCGGCGACGCCGAAGAGCGCGCAGCCGACTTCATCAAGGCCAACGTCACCAAGCCGGTCGTCGGCTATGTGGCCGGCTTCACCGCGCCCGAAGGCAAGACCATGGGCCACGCAGGTGCCATCGTCTCCGGTTCCGCCGGTACCGCCCAGGCCAAGAAGGAAGCCCTCGAGGCCGCCGGTGTCAAGGTCGGCAAGACGCCGTCCGAGACAGCCAAGCTGCTCCGTGAGGTCTACGCAGCCCTCTAGCAGTCCTGCACAACGCGGGGCCACCCGGCCCGGTTCCCCTTTGGGGGCCGGCAGGGCGGCCCCGCGTTTGCTGTTTAACCCACCTGACTGTTTGACGCACGACGACGGCGGGCAGCGCGCGCCCGAGTGCGTCGAGTAATGTTGAGGAAGGAAAATCAGGGCGCCTTGCGCGCGCAGGCAGGGGATGACGGATGGCAGAGAAGCGACCGACCCTGGTCGACGCCGTCGTCGACAAGGTCCTTGAGCACATCCTCAGCGGAGAGATCAAGGCCGACGACGCCCTGCCGCCTGAAGCGGATATCGCCAAGGAGTCCGGTGTCAGCAGGCTGACGGCCCGCGAGGCCATGAAGGTATTGAAAGCGCAGGACGTGGTGTACGTCCGGCGCGGCCTGGGCACCTTCGTCAACCCGCCCGAGCGCTGGACCGGACTGGACGCCATCATGCGCGCAGCCTCCAGGGGAGTGGCCTCGGACCAGGTGGCACTCCGTTTGCTCGAGGTCCGCCGCATGGTGGAGACCGGCGCGGCCGAACTCGCTGCCTCCCGGCACCGGCCGGCTGACCTCGCCGCGCTGCAGGACAGCGTGGAGCAGATGGAAGCGGCCCACCATGCCGGCGACGTGGACGCGCTGACCGTGGCAGACATCGCCTTCCACGACACCGTTCTGCGCGCGTCCGGCAACCCGTTCGTGCCGGCCCTGCTGGGCCAGCTGTCCACCCTGCTCTACGCCATGCGGCGCGAAACCTCGGCGTTCCCCGACGTGCAGCGGCACGCCATCCACCACCACAAGATGGTCCTGGCCGCCATCGCCGCCGGAGACCCGGCCACCGCCCGCTCCACCATGGATGCACATATCACCCAGACTTTCGAGGATTACGAGCACTACCTTGCCGTGTCCAGCCGTAGCGGAGCCGCGGCCCGCTAGCCGCCTGTCCGGGCCCGTCCCATCGGGGTATTCCCTGTCAGCGGCATCCCCACCAGGCCGCGTCCGCAGCCGTGTTGACGCTCCCGTCCCCTGTGATTAGAATCTCATACAGACATCAGACATCTGATATCGCCCCCAAAAAATGCCGCCAGCCAAAGGAGTCGTCATGCGCGCGCATTCCCTTTTCGAGGGTCCCCACACCACCCTGGGAGGCCTGCGATGACCTCCCGTGCTGCTGCCCCCGCTCTCAGCGAGTTGGGCGAGACCACCCTCCGCAAGGTTCGTCGGAGGCTCATGCCCCTGATCGTCCTCCTGTACTTCATTGCCTACCTGGACCGGAACAACGTTGGTTTCGCCAAGCTCGGCATGCAGGGGGACATCGGACTGACCGAGGCCGCCTACGGCCTGGGCGCCGGCATCTTCTTCCTCGGCTACGCACTGCTCGAGATCCCGTCGAACGGCGGCATGTACCGCTATGGCGCCCGCAAGTGGATCGCCCGCATCCTCATCAGCTGGGGCATCTTTGCCACCGCCATGTTCCTGGTGAACGGTGAAGCGACGTTCTACATCATCCGCTTCCTCCTCGGAGCCGCCGAGGCAGGCTTCTTCCCGGCCATCCTCTTCTACCTGACCCTGTGGTTCCCCGCGGCGCAGCGCGTGACGGTGCTGGGCATCTTCATCCTGGCCCAGCCCATCTCCAACGCCCTCGGCGCCCCGGTGTCCGGCATGCTCCTGAACCTGGAGGGCGTGGCAGGCCTGCACGGCTGGCAGTGGCTCTACATCCTGGAAGGCATTCCCGCCATCCTGTTGGGCATCATCACCCCCTTCGTCATGACGGACCGGCCCGAACACGCCAAGTGGCTCAAGCCGGAAGAGCGTGAGTGGCTCTCCAACACCATGAGCGCCGAACTGGCCCACAAGCAGAAGTCCGGCAACCACAACTTCCTTGCCGGATTGAAGGACCCCCGCACCATCGCATACTCGGCCCTGTACTTCGGCCTGGTATGCGGCATCTACGGCCTGGGCCTCTGGCTGCCCACCATCGTCAAGGCGCTGGGCAAGTTCGACTCGACCCAGGTGGGCTTCATCGTCTTCATCCCGTACGCCATCGCTGCCGTCTTCGTCTACTTCTGGAGCAAGCGCTCAGACCGCACCGGCAACCGGGTATGGCATGCCAGCATGAGCATGGTGCTCGCCGCCGTCGGCCTCCTGGGCGCAGGCTACCTGCTGCCGGTCAATGCCGTGCTCGCCATGGTGTTCCTGACCCTCGCGGCCATGGGCATCTACTCCGCCATCGCGCCGTTCCTTGCCATGCCCTCCGCAGCCCTCACCGGTGCTGCAGCCGCCGCCGGCCTCGCCATGGTCAACTCCCTTGGCAACCTGGGCGGCTTCGTGGCGCCCTACATCGTGGGCATCCTCAAGGACGCCACCGGAAACAGCCAGAGCGGGCTGGTCTTCCTGGCCGCCTGCCTCGCCGTGACCGCCGCCGCCACCTACCTTTACGCACGCAAGCGGCCGGAGGGTGTCTCCGCCCCCGGGGTCACAGTTCCTGCCGCCGAAACCCACTAGGACGCATCAATGACTACACAGCACACCTTCCCCGCAGAGCGCACCGCTGTCCTCACCGGGGCAGCATCTGCCCGCGGCATTGGCCGGGCAACCGCTGACCGGCTGGCCAGCGAGGGCTGGTCCATCGCCATCCTGGACATCAATGCCGAAGACGCGAAGGCCGCGGCTGCCGAAATCGGCTCCAGCCGTGCCGTCAAGGCCATCGGCGTGGGCGCCGACGTCTCCGACGAGGCATCGGTTGACCGCGCCATCACGGAAATTGAGGAGGCGCTTCCGCCCATCGTCGGACTGGTCAACCTGGCCGGAATCAGCTCACCCACCCCCTTCATGGAGACCACGGTGGCGGAATGGGACAAGGTCTTCGCCATCAACATGCGCGGCACCTTCCTTGTTTCCCAGCGGGTCCTCAGGGGCATGATCGAGCGCGAACTCGGGAGGATCGTCAGCATCTCCTCCATCTCGGCCCAGCGTGGCGGCGGCACCTACTCCAAGGTGGCCTACAGCGCCTCGAAAGCCGGCATCCTTGGCTTCACCCGTGCCCTGGCCCGTGAAGTGGGTGAAAACAACATCACCGTGAACGCCATCGCCCCCGGTCCGATCGACACTGACATCATGGGCGGAACGTTGACGGACGAGCGCAAGGCCCAGATGTCCGAGGGCATCATGATGGGCCGGGTGGGAACCCGGGAGGAAGTGGCGGCGCTGATCGCATTCCTGCTCAGCGAGGACGCCGGCTACATTACTGCCGCCACCTACGACATCAACGGCGGCCTGCAGGTTTCCTGACCACCGGTTTCCGCTGGTGCAGTGCTGCCTGCCGGCCGTACGGCACCAGCGGGACGTGTCCGGGGACACCCCATCCCGCGCGCTCCCGCACATTTTCCGGCTATAGGATTTCTACATGGCAACCAAGAACCAGGCCTCCGGCGGCGTGAGCAGGCAGGTCCTCGCCGACCACGTTTACGAAGCGCTTCTTGTTGCCCTGATGGACGGCCGGCTGGAGGCGGGAACCCCGGTCAGCATCGACGGGATGGCCAGGGAGCTGGACGTTTCCCCGACGCCGGTGCGCGAAGCGCTCGCCCGGCTGGAAGCGACCGGGATGGTGCGGAGGATGGCCCTGCGCGGCTACCGCGTGGCACCGCTGTTCTCCCCGGAAGAACTTGCCGACCTGATGGACGCCCGCCTGGTGATCGAACCGGCCAATGCCTTCATGGCCTGCAAGCATGCTGACCCGGAACTGACCGGGCAGCTGGAGCAGGCCATCGAGGACCTCAAGGCAGCCCCGCGCGGTCCATCCTTCACGGAGTTCCGTGCCTACTGGGAAGCCGATGAACGGTTCCACCGGCTCATCGCCGAGTCCGCTGACAACCAGTTCCTGCTGTCCGCATACAACGCCCTGGGCGGGCAGGTGCAGCGCTTCCGCTTCTTTGGCGGCCTGGGCGTGACCGATGCCGACTACGCCATTGCCGAGCACACCGAGATCCTCAAAGCCTTCGAGACCGGCGACGCCGATCTTGCCCGGCAGAAAATGATCGACCACATCGAAGGCGTCAAGCAGCGCTCGCAGCACGACAGCGAAGTGCGCAGCTAGCACGCACGCCCATGGGCCCAATATGGCCCGACTTTTTCACGAACCTCCGCCCGGGAGGAACAGAGAGGCCCTTGACAGGGTCTCGAATAGCGTAGATCCTATAGGAAATGCGATTCAAAATTTGGAGTGACAATGCCGTACACCGCTGAAAACTGGCCCATCGCTGCTGCCCTGCTGCAGTTCCCGGGAACAAGGCCGGACGGGACCACCGCCCAGGAGGCCCCCGCCAGCGACTGGCAGCAGGTCTTTGAAGAAGTCGCAGACGCCGGCTTCAGCAACGCCGACCTCACCGACAGCTGGGTGCGCCCGGGCGATCTCTCAAGCGCCCGTCTGGACGAACTGAAGGCCGCGGCCAGTGCCGCCGGCCTCGGGCTTCCCTCCATCTCCGCCATCCGCCGCAGCGTGATTGAGGAAGGCAAGTGGGAGGAAAACCTGGCCTACACCCACCGGACCATCGACGCCGCTGCGCAGCTCGGTTGCGAGGTCGTCTCCATCGGCCTGCACCAGGCCATCACCCCGGAGCAGCAGAAACAGCTCTGGTTCTGGACCGTTGAAGGCCACAAGGACCCGGTAGCGGACAAGGAAACCTGGAACAACGCCGTCACCCGCATCCGGGAGGTCGGCAAGCACGCCGCTGAACTCGGCCTCCTGGTGTCCCTGGAGATGTACGAGGACACGTACCTCGGCACTGCTGACTCCTCCGTGCAGCTCGTCCAGGACGTCGACCTGCCCAACGTTGGACTGAACCCCGACCTGGGCAACCTGATCCGCCTGCACCGCCCCATCGAAGACTGGCGCGAACTGGTGCACAAGACGCTGCCCTACTCCAACTACTGGCACGTCAAGAACTACATCCGCGACGAGGACCAGGCCCGGAACCACTACGTCGCCATGCCGGCGCCCATGGAATCCGGCCTCATCAGCTACCGCGAGGCCTTCCAGTTCGCCATCTCGGTGGGCTTCCAGGGCATCATCTGCACCGAGCACTACGGCGGCGACGGCCTGAGCGTCACCGCCGCCAACCAGGACTACCTGCGCCGCCAGGTCCTGCCCAAGCGCGATGGCTACACCCTGGGCACCAGCATGGTAGCGCAGGGCCGGCAGGCCCCGGCGGCTGTCCCCGCACGCTAAGCCACGGCAGGCTTCCCAACCGATCCAACCGGTTCAACGAGGAATCATGACAAAGATATTTGACGATCCAGCGCAGTTCGCAGACGACGCCCTCGACGGTTTCGTGGCCGCCAACCGCAAGTATGTGGCGCGAGTCGACGGCGGCGTTGTCCGTTCCACCGAAACACCAGAGGGCCAGGTGGCAGTGGTCATTGGCGGCGGTTCCGGCCATTACCCCGCCTTCGCCGGCCTGGTGGGGGCAGGGCTCGCCGCCGGAAGCGCCTGCGGCAACATGTTCGCTTCCCCCTCCGCCGGGCAGGTGTACCGCGTGGCCAAGGCATCCCAGACCGGCGGCGGCGTCCTCCTGAGCTACGGCAACTACGCCGGCGATGTGCTCCACTTCGGCCAGGCCCAGGAGAAGCTGAACGCTGAGGGCATCGAAACCCGCACCGTCCTGGTGACTGACGACATCGCCAGCGCGCCCCTCGAGGAGATCGGCAAGCGCCGCGGCATCGCCGGCGACCTGACGGTCTTCAAGGTTGCCGGCGCGGCGGCAGAGGCCGGGCTGGACCTGGATGAGGTGGAGCGGCTTGCCATCAAGGCCAACCACCACACCCGTTCGCTGGGCGTGGCGTTCGCCGGCTGCACCCTCCCCGGAGCATCCGAGCCCCTCTTCACCGTGCCGGAAGGCATGATGTCCGTGGGACTGGGCATTCACGGCGAACCGGGGATTTCAGACCTGCCCCTGCCCAGTGCCAGTGAACTGGCCAAGCTGTTGGTGGACGGGCTTTTGAAGGACAAGCCGGAAACCGCAGGCCGCCGGTTAGTGCCCATCCTCAACGGACTGGGAACAGTCAAGTACGACGAACTCTTCCTGTTGTTCGGCAAGATCGAGGCTCTGCTCACCGCTGCCGGACTCGAGATCGTTGAGCCGGAGTGCGGTGAACTGGTGACCAGCCTGGACATGTCCGGCCTGTCATTGACGCTGTTCTGGCTGGATGCGGAACTGGAGAAGTTCTGGGCCGCGCCGGCTGACACCCCCGCCTTCCGCAAGGGCAACCTGGCCCCGCGCCGGGCCCGGGCCGTCGAGTCCCTGGCCGAGGCGGCCACGACGCCGGGGCTGGCCGCCACGCCCGCGTCCACCGCGCTGGCTGCCACGGCGGTGGGAGTGTTGAAGGAAGCCCGGTCCGTCGTCGTCGAACACGAGGAGGCACTCGGGAAGCTGGATGCCATCGCCGGGGACGGCGACCACGGCATCGGAATGCGCCGCGGAGTGGATGCTGCCGTTGCTGCCGCGGAGAAGTCCCATGCCGGCGGTGCCGGCCTGGAGGAAGTGCTCGCGGCGGCGGGGGAGCAGTGGGCCGAGCGTGCCGGCGGTACCTCCGGGGCCCTTTGGGGCGCGGCGGTCACCGCCGTCGGCAGGACCCTGGGCAGCAAGGACGCCTACACCGCGGCCGACGCAGCGGCGGCCGTCAATGCCCTCCGCGACGCCATTGTCACCTTGGGCAAGGCCCAGGCGGGAGACAAGACCATGGTGGACGCGCTCCTTCCGTTCGCCGAGACCTTCACCAAAGCAATTGACGACGGCGGCAGCCTGGCCGGCAGCCTTCGTGCGGCAGCGGAGGCCGCCGCCGAGGCCGCTGACGCGACTGCCGGACTCAGCCCCAGGAAAGGCCGGGCGCGCCCGTTGGCCGAGAAGAGCCTGGGCCACCCGGATCCCGGCGCCGTTTCGTTCGGCCTCATTGCCCGCAGGGTGGCCGAGTACGCCGCCACCATCGAAAGCCACTAAGGAGAATCGCATGACCGAACACACCCAGCAAGGCTGGCGCATCGTCGTCGGCAATGACGAAGCCGGCGTCGAATACAAGAACGCGCTGCGCGAGATGCTGGAGGCAGACCCCCGGGTCGCCTCGGTGGAGGACGTGGGCGTGGGCGCCGACGACGCTACTGCCTATCCGCACCTTGCCGTCGCCGCAGCCCGCAAGGTCGCAGCCGGAGAGGCGGACCGTGCCCTGCTGATCTGCGGAACCGGCCTCGGCGTGGCCATCTCGGCCAACAAGGTTCCCGGCATCCGGGCCGTCACCGCACACGACAGCTACTCAGTGGAGCGTTCCGTGCTGTCCAACAACGCCCAGGTGCTGACCATGGGCCAGCGCGTCATCGGCCTGGAACTGGCCAAGAAACTGGTGGGCGAGTGGCTTGACCACCGCTTCGATGAAAACTCCGCATCCGCGGCAAAAGTAGACGCAATCTCCTCCTACGAGGACGCGTCGGAAGGACTTGAAGACAAATGAGCAACCGCAACATCGCCGTCGTCGGCTCAGGCTATATGGGCGGCGGGATCGCCCAGGTCCTGGCACTCGCAGGAGCCCGCGTGGCACTCGCCGACGTCTCCGCTGAAATCGCGCAAAGCAACTACGAGCGGCTCCTGAAGGAGTCCGACGAGTTCGTCGCCGCCGGCCTGTTCCCGGACAACGCCACAGACCTGCTCAAGGAAAACCTCTGGGCAGCCAAGGACATCGAAGAAGCCGTGGCCGGCGCCGAGTACATCGAGGAGGCAGTGCCGGAAATCCTGGAGATCAAGCACGCCACCCTGGGCAGGATCAGCGCCGCCGCCCGCCCCGAGGCCATCATTGGTTCCAACACCTCCACCATTTCCATCGCCAAGCTGGCCGAGGTGGTGGACAACCCGGAGCGCTTCCTGGGCGTCCACTTCTCCAACCCGGCACCATTCATTCCCGGCGTGGAAGTCATCCCGCACGAGGGCACCTCCGAGGCCACCATCCAGGCGGCCCGCACCATCGTGGGGGAGACCGGCAAGGAAACAGCCACCGTCAAGGACGTGACCGGCTTCGTGCTCAACCGGCTCCAGTACGCCCTGTTCCACGAGGCAGCCCAAGTGGTGGAAGAAGGCATCGCCACCGCGGAGGACGTGGACACCCTGGTGCGCACCACCTTCGGCTTCCGGCTGCCGTTCTTCGGGCCGTTTGCGATCGCCGACATGGCGGGCCTGGACGTATATGCGTTCTGCTACAAGTCCCTCCAGACCGGGTTCCCGGAGCGGTTCGCCACACCCAAGATCCTGCAGGAAAAGGTCGACGCCGGCCAGCTGGGCACCAAGACCGGTTCCGGCTTCCTTGACGTCCCCGCAGACCGGACCGCAGCCCTGGTTGCCTACCGGAACAAGGCGTACGTCGCCATGCAGAAGCTCATCGAAGAGCTGGGCCCTGCCCCGCTTTCCTGATCCGAAGGAACACCTCCATGACAGCATTTCCCACAGACCGCACGGTGATCGTTACCGGCGCTGTCTCCGAACGCGGCATCGGCCGGGCCACCGCAGACTACCTGGCAGAGCGCGGCTGGAACATCGGCGTGATCGACATCGATGACGCCGCCACCAAGGCCGTGGCCAAGGAGCTGGCCGAAAAGTACGGAATCAAGGCCCACGGAGCAGGCGCAGACGTCAGCAACGAAGCGTCGGTCCGGGCGGCCATCGACGAGATCGAAGCCGAACTTCCGCAGCTGGTGGCCCTGGCCAACATCGCGGGCGTCAGCTCCCCGGTGCCGTACCTGGAACTGGACGCCGCCGAATGGGACCGGGTACTCAGCATCAACTTGAACGGCGTCCACTACGCCACCCGCCGTGCGGCCGAATCGATGGTCAAGAACCAGCTGGGCCGGATTGTGAACATTTCCTCCGTCTCCGCCCAGCGCGGTGGCGGAACCTTCAGCAAGACCCCGTACTCCGTGGCCAAGGCCGGCGTCATCGGCCTGACCCGCGCCACCGCCCGTGAACTGGGGGAGTACGACATCACTGTCAACGCCATCTCGCCCGGGCCGATCGACACCGACATCATGGGCGGCACCCTGAGCGAGGAACGCAAGGACGAGCTGGTCAAGGACCTGGTGGTGAACCGCGTGGGCAACACGCGCGACATCGCTGCCGCCATCCATTTCCTGATTGGCGAGGACGCCGGGTATATCTCCGGCCAGACGCTGAACGTCGACGGCGGACTGTACATGCACTGACGGGCTCCGTTTCCCTTCGCATCACGAAGACCGGAGCCACCACCAACATGCGGGCCGCCGGCCCGCGGAAACCACCACGTCACCACTCGAAGGAGAGTGTTGTGTCCGAAACCACCGCAACATCCAAGGAACTTCTGGCCCGTCCGGTCCTGAAGTCCGCGATCTTCAAGGCGGCCCGCCGGCTCATGCCGATGCTGGTCATCCTGTACGTCGTTTCGTTCCTGGACCGCACCAACGTCGGCTTTGCCGAGGCGGCCCTCGGGGCGGACAAAGGAGTGTCCGCCGCAGCCTTCGCCCTGGGCGCCGGCATCTTCTTCATTGGCTACGCGATCTTCGAGATCCCCAGCAACCTGCTGCTCAAGAAGGTCGGCGCCAAGATCTGGCTGGCGCGCATCGCCATCACCTGGGGCATCGTTTCGGCGTGCTTCGCCTTCGTCCAGGGCGAGACCTCGTTCGTGATCCTGCGTTTCCTCCTCGGCGTGACCGAGGCCGGCCTGTTCCCCGGCGTGATCATGTACCTGGCCGAATGGTTCCCCAACAAGGTGCGCGTCCAGATGTTCGCCATCTTCTACCTGGCCCAGCCGTTCTCCCAGATGATCGGCAACCCCCTCTCCGGCTGGCTGATCAACATCGGCGACCAGGTGCCGGGCCTGCGCGGCTGGCAGGTCATGTTCTTCGTCGAGGGCCTGCTCGCAGTCCTGGCCGGCATCGCCGCCTTCTTCTTCCTGATCAACGGTCCTGAAAAGGCCAAGTTCCTCAGCCGGGAGGAGAAGTACGCGCTCAAGGAAGTCATGGCACTGGAGGACAACATCAAGGACCAGACCGGCCCCCGCGGCATCCTCGCCGCCATGCGCAACGGCCGGGTCTGGTACTTCACCGCCATCTACTTCTGCCTGCAGATCGCCGTCTATGGCGTGACGTTCTTCCTGCCGCAGCAGGTGTCGTCCCTGACCGGGCAGAAAGTGGGCCTCGCCGTCGGCCTGCTGATCGCGGTCCCGTGGTTCTTCGGCATCTTCTCCTGCTACTTCATCGGCCGGGCGGCTAACACCGTTGCCAAGCGGCGGAAGTTCGGCACCATCCTGTTTCTCTCCACCGGCCTGTGCATCTTCGGCTCGGCCTGGGCGGGAACCAACCACCAGCCGGTCCTGGGCATGATCTTCATAACCCTGGCAGTCTGCAGCTTCCTCGCCGTCGGTCCGGTGGTCTGGTCCTACCCAACCGCGTTCCTCGCCGGATCCGCAGCAGCGGCGGGCATCGGCCTGATCAACTCGCTGGGCAACCTGGGCGGCTTTGTGGCCCCGATCCTGCGGACCGCCGTCAACGAGGCCACGCACTCGCCCACCGGATCCATGGGTGTGTACGCCCTGGGCGTCCTGCCCTTCGTGGCCGCCGCAATGATGTACGCCACCAAGCGGTTCAAGAACAAGGCCGACGACCTGCTCGACTGAGCCCGTCACAACACACCGCAAGGAACTTCATGCGCACCTCCGGCAGCAGCACAGGCAACGGCACCGTCCACATCGGCGTCAGCACCAAAATGTACCTGGGTTACCAGGCAAGCCTGCGCTGGCTGTCGGAGGTGCGCTCCGTTGTGGACGAAAGGCCCGGGCTGGGTGCGCATTCCGCCAAGGACGCACCGGTCCGGGTCTTCGTCATCCCTTCCTTCCCCGTCCTGGAGCCGGCCACACGGATCCTGGCCGGCTCACCGGTCCTGCTCGGCGCCCAGAACTGCGCCTGGGGGGACGGGCCCCTCACCGGGGAAGTCAGCCCCGGCATGCTGGCCGAACTGGGCGTCCAGCTCGTCGAGATCGGCCACGCGGAACGCCGCAGCCTGTTCGCCGAGGACGACGCCGTGGTGGCACGCAAGGTGCGTGCCGCCGTCGACAGTTCCCTTACCCCGCTGCTTTGCATCGGTGAGCCGGACAGGCTCGACGCCGGTGCTGCCGCCGACTTTTGCGTGCGGCAGGTCCACGCCGCTACTGGCGGCGACCCCAGCCTCCTAAGCTGCCTGGTCCTGGCCTACGAACCTGTATGGGCTATCGGTGCTCCTGCACCCGCCCCGCCGCAGCACATCAACTCCGTGTTGACCCTGCTCCGGGCCGCACTGGGCCCGGACTGCCCCCTGATCTATGGCGGCAGCGCCGGGCCAGGGCTGCTGCCGCAGCTTCCCGCAGCGGACGGACTCTTCCTGGGCCGTTTTGCGCACGACGCCGCCAACCTTGGCCGCGTGCTGGACGAAGCCCTCGCCCTGGCTCAGACCCGCGCCCCGGCCAGCAATTCCTCCAGCCGTTCGTAGCCCTCGCTCAGGCCGCCCTCCATCCCGGACTGGGCCATGCCGTCGCGCGCCTCCTGGCTTGGGTAGACGGAATGGCCCCGCAACCGGGCCCTTCCGTTGCCCAGGTCCTCAAACGTCATGAAGTCCAGGCTGACCACGTCCGGGTATCCGCCGAACTCAAAGGTCTGGATGGCGAATTCGTTGTCCCGGACGGTGTGGAAGATGCCCTTGAACTCGTAGGCCACGCCGTCCGGTCCTGTGTGCAGGTAGCGGTAACTGCCGCCGGTGCGGAAATCGTAATGGTCGATCTCCATCTTCAAGCCCCGCGGGCCCAGCCACTGGACAATCAGGTCCGGTTCTTTGTGGGCGCGGAACACGTCCGCCACCGGGAAATCAAACTCGCGCTCGTAATCGATGAAGGGGACGCCCTCAGGAACGCTGAGTTTCAGGGAATTGCTCATCATGACTCCTTGGAGGATTTTTCGCCGCTGTCCGCAGCGTTTGACCTAAGAACGGCGTCGAGGCTGCGGAACTGGCCTTCGCGGACCAACCGGTACCGGTCAATCCAGGCGGTCAGCTCCTCAAGCCGCGCCGGGTTCAGGTGGACGGGCCTGCGCTGTGCATCCCTGCTTCGGGTCACCAGCGCGGCCTGCTCGAGTACCTGGATGTGTTTCGAGACCGCCTGCTTGGAGATCTCGAACGGTTCTGCCAATTCGTTCACTGTTGCCGGGCCCCGGCTGAGCCGGGCGATGATGCTCCTCCGCACGGGATCTGCCAGGGCCATGAAGGCCGAGTCCAATGCCGCACTTTCAGGGTTCATTGCCTGCCCGTTTCTAATCAACCTCCAGGTTTATCAACCTTTAGGTTGTTTAAGCATAAGAGTCCCAGGGTGACGATTCAAGACCCGCGTCTTCAGGGATTCCGGCTACGTGGAAAACAGTGCCCGGTGGCTGGTCCTTCGGCTTCGGCTGCGCGCAGCACGCACGGGAGAGTTGGCCGTCGCTAAAAAGTAGTTCCGGCACCCGCAATATTGGGACAGGGGCGCCCGGCAACTCTAGTTGTAAGTATGTCAGTACAAACTTTTGACAGGACATTGGATCTAAGGCAAAGTAGTGCCTGTGGCCCGCGCCACGGCCTGCCAGTTCCGGAACTCCTGCCCCTCGAAGGATCCGCGTTCCACACCAGAAAGGTCCACGATTCCCGTGACCCACGAGCTTCTTACGATCGGGCGCATCAGCGTTGATATCTACCCGAACGACATCGGGGTTGGCCTGGAGGACGTTAATTCCTTCGGCAAATACCTTGGCGGTTCACCGTCCAACGTCGCGGTTGCCGCCGCCCGCCACGGACGCCGCACCGGGGTCATTACCCGGACCGGGGATGATCCGTTCGGCGCCTACCTGCACCGTGAGCTGCGCAAGTTCAACGTCGATGACGCCTTTGTTACCCCGGTGAAGGACTGGCCCACGGCGGTGACCTTCTGCGCGATCAAGCCGGCCACGGACGAGTTCCCGCTATACTTCTACGGCCGGTTCCCCACGGCGCCGGACCTGCAGATCAAGGCTGAAGAGCTGGACCTGGACGCCATCCGTGAGGCCGGGATCTTTTGGTCCACGGTGACCGGCCTGTGCCAGGAGCCCTCGCGATCAGCGCACATTGCCGCGCATGAGGCGCGGCCGCGGACCGGGCTGGCTGAGGGCCAGTTCACCATCCTGGACCTGGATTACCGGCCGATGTTCTGGGCTTCCGAGGAGGAGGCCCGGGCCGAGGTTGCCAAGGTCCTGCCGCACGTCACGGTCGCGATCGGCAACGACAAGGAATGTGCCGTGGCAGTCGGCGAGGGGACTCCCGATGAGCAGGCGGACCGCCTGCTCGCTGCCGGCGTGGAAATCGCCGTCGTCAAGCTCGGCCCCGAAGGCGTGATGGCCAAGACCCGCACCGAACGCGTGGTCTCCGCGCCCGTCCCGGTGGAAACCCTCAACGGCTTGGGTGCCGGCGACTCCTTTGGCGGCGCCTTCTGCCACGGACTCCTCTCCGGCTGGCCGCTGGCACAGGTCCTGGACTACGCCAACGCCGCCGGCGCCATCGTCGCCTCACGCCTTTCCTGCGCCGACGCCATGCCGACGCCGGAGGAGGTCACCTCGCTGCTGGCCGAACGCGGCCGCGCGGTTCCGGGCGCCTCGATTCCCGAAGGAGCAGCACTGTGACCCTCACCTCTCTTGCTTCCAACAACGCTGTGGACGACGATCCGCGCCGCTATGAGCACCTGAGCACTATACGGCTGGAAGACCCTGGTGCCGTGGCCCGGGCGGCCAAGTCCCGCCGGCGCCACCCCGGCCTGAAGTCGGGGCGGCAGAACTTCATCGTCGCCGCCGACCACCCCGCCCGCGGCGCCCTTGCCGTCGGCAGCGACCCCGTGGCCATGGCTGACCGGCGTCAGCTGCTGGACCGGCTGCAGATCGCCCTGGCCAACCCCGCCGTCGACGGTGTCCTGGCGTCCCCGGACATCATGGACGACCTGCTGCTGCTGGGCGCCCTGGACGGCAAGCTGGTCTTCGGTTCCATGAACCGCGGCGGCCTCTCCGGGCTGGTCAACGAGTTTGATGACCGCTTCACCGGCCACACCGCCGCCGCTCTGGAGGCCCTGGGTGCTGACGGCGGCAAGATGCTCGCCCGCATCTGCCTGGGCGACCCCGACACCGTGGCCACCCTGGAAGCGACCGCCAAGGCCATCGATTCGCTGGCGGAGCGCAAGCTGATTGCCATGGTGGAACCGTTCCTGTCGGTCCGGAAAAACGGCCGCGTCCGCAACGATCTGTCCACCAACGCCGTGATCAAGTCCATCGCCATCGCAGAGGGGCTGGGCTCCACCAGTGCCTACACCTGGATGAAGCTTCCCGTCGTGGCGGAGATGGAACGCGTCATGGCGGCCACCACCATGCCCACCGTCCTTCTGGGCGGAGACCCGGATGGGTCCCAGGACGAGGTCTTTGCGTCCTGGCAGGCGGCACTGGCGCTCCCGGGCGTCCAGGGCCTCACGGTTGGCCGGACGCTCCTGTACCCGGCCGACGGCGATGTTGCCGGTGCCGTGGCCACGGCCGCCTCACTGCTGAACCACACCACGGAAGTATCGGAGTAGCCTCCCCATGGACACAACAGGAACGCGCAGGATGACGGTGGCCCAGGCCGTCGTCGAATACCTGTCCAAGCAATACACCGTCGACAAGGTGGGCGGTGTGGACTACCGGGAGCGGCTCATCCCCGGCACGTTCGGTATTTTCGGGCACGGTAACGTTGCCGGTGTGGGGCAGGCCCTGAAGCAGTACCAGCAGCTGGACCCGGCCATCATGCCGTACTACCAGGGCCGGAACGAGCAGGCCCAGGCGCACCAGGCCGTGGGGTATGCCCGGCATACCCGCCGCCGCCAGACCTTCGCCATCAGCACCTCGATCGGCCCGGGGTCCTCCAACCTGCTGACCGGTGCCGCTTTGGCCACGACGAACCGGCTGCCGGTGCTGCTGCTGCCCAGCGACACGTTCGCGACCCGCGCTGCGGATCCGGTGCTGCAGCAGCTCGAGCAGCCGTACGCCTACGACCTGACGGTCAATGATGCGTTCCGGCCGCTGTCCAAGTTCTTTGACCGGGTCACCCGCCCGGAACAGCTGTTCTCCGCGTTCCACCACGGCCTGCGTGTCCTGACGGACCCGGCCGAGACCGGTGCCGTGACCATCTCCCTGCCTCAGGATGTCCAGGCCGAGGCGTTCGATGTCCCCGAGGAGTTCCTGGCCGAGCGGGAGTGGCGGATCCGCCGCCCCGACGCGGACGACGACGACATCGCCCGTGCCGCGGCGGCGATCCGTGCCGCGAAGCGCCCGCTGATCATCGCCGGCGGCGGCGTCCTCTACGCCTACGCCAACGACGAGCTCGCAAAGCTCGCCCAGCTGACGGGCATCCCGGTAGGCAACACGCAGGCCGGCGTCGGCGTCCTGCCGTGGGACCACCAGTTCAGCCTGGGTGCCATCGGCTCCACCGGTACGACGGCGGCCAACGCCATCGCTGCCGACGCCGACCTGATCATCGGCATCGGCACCCGCTACGAGGACTTCACCACCGCGTCACGCACAGCGTTCCAGAACCCCGAGGTGCGCTTCATCAACATCAACGTTGCCCCGATCGACGCGTACAAGCACGGCACCACGCTGCCGATCGTCGCCGACGCCCGCAAGGCACTGGTCAAGCTCAACGCAGCACTGGGCGGCTACCGGGTAGGCGCCGACCTGGAGCAGAAGGTCGCCGCCGAGAAAAAGCGCTGGAACGCCACTGTGGACGAGGCCTTTGACACCCGCTACACCCCGCTGCCGGCACAGAACGAAATCATCGGCGCCGCCAACCGGGCCATGGACGCTGCGGATGTGGTGATTTGCGCGGCCGGGTCCCTGCCCGGGGACCTGCACAAGATGTGGCGTGTCCGGGACCCGTTCGGCTACCACGTCGAATATGCCTACTCCTGCATGGGCTACGAAATCCCCGGAGGCCTCGGGGTCAAGCGCGCAGCCCTGGCCGAAGCCGCGCGCGGCGGCGAGCAGCGGGACGTCGTGGTGATGGTGGGGGATGGCTCCTACCTGATGATGCACACCGAACTGGTCACCGCCGTCGCCGAACGCATCAAACTGATCGTGGTCCTGATCCAGAACCATGGATACGCCTCCATCGGCTCCCTGTCCGAATCCCTGGGCTCGCAGCGCTTCGGCACCCGCTACCGGGCCCTGGACGAAGAACAGCACAGCTTCGACGAAGGGGACACCCTGCCGGTGGACCTGGCCCTGAACGCAGAGTCCCTGGGCGTGAAGGTCATCCGGATCGAACCCGGGGAGAAGGTGATCGCCGAACTGGAGCAGGCCATCCGCGACGCCAAGGCCGCCCCCGAGGGCAGCGGGCCCATCCTCATCCATGTCGAGTCCGATCCGCTCCTGGACGCACCATCCTCCGAGTCCTGGTGGGACGTTCCGGTCGCGCAGGTTTCCGAACTGGATTCCACCAAGCAGGCCTTCCATACCTACGTCGACCACAAGTCCCGCCAGCGCAAACTGCTCGGCTAACCCTCCTCCAGACACCACCCCCTCAAGGAAGAGTCCCCATGACTGCCACCACCCAGACCACCGATACCCAGACCACCGTGATCAACCACTTCATCAACGGCGCCGAAACCGCCGGTGCTGGCGACCGCACCACCCCGGTGTACAACCCGGCCACTGGGGCCGTGACCGGCGAGCTGCGCCTGGCCAACCGCGCCGACCTTGACGCCGCCGTCGCCGCCGCCCGGAAGGCTGCCGACAGCTGGGGTGACATCTCCCTGGCCAAGCGCACCGCCGTTTTGTTCAAGTTCCGCGAACTCGTCGCCGCCCACGTGGACGACCTCGCTGAACTAATCACGGCCGAGCACGGCAAGGTCCTCTCCGACGCCAAGGGTGAAATCGGCCGCGGCCTGGAAGTCATCGAGTACGCCTGCGGCATCCCCACCCTGCTCAAGGGCGACTACTCGGACCAGGTCTCCACCGGTATCGACGTGTTCAACTTCCGCGAGCCCCTCGGCGTGGTCGCCGGCATCACCCCGTTCAACTTCCCGGTCATGGTGCCGCTGTGGATGGCCCCGATGGCGATCGCCACCGGCAACGCCTTCATCCTCAAGCCCTCCGAGCGCGACCCCTCCGCGTCCCTGCTGCTGGCCAGGCTCTGGAAGGAAGCCGGCCTGCCCGACGGCGTGTTCCAGGTCCTGCACGGCGACAAGGAAACCGTCGACGGGCTCCTGACCCACCCGGACGTGGAAGGCATCTCCTTCGTCGGGTCCACCCCGATCGCGCAGTACGTCCACGAGACCGCCACCAAACACGGCAAGCGCGTCCAGGCCCTGGGCGGGGCGAAGAACCACGCCATCATCCTGCCCGACGCCGACCTGGACAACGCCGCCGACCACCTCGCTGCCGCCGCCTTCGGCTCCGCCGGCGAACGCTGCATGGCCATCTCCGTCGCCGTCGCCGTCGGGGACGCCGCCGACCTGCTGGTCAAGAAAGTCGAAGAACGCGCCCTGGCCGTGAAGGTCAACAACGGCACCGCCCCCGACGCCGAAATGGGCCCGGTCATCACCCCGGCCTCCAAGGAACGCATCGTACGGATCGTCACCGAAGCCGAAACCGCCGGCGCCGCCATGGTGGTGGACGGCCGCGAGCTGGTGGTCCCCGGCCACGAAGACGGCTTCTGGGTGGGGCCCACCGTGATCGACCACGTCAAGACCGAAATGACGGCTTACACGGAAGAGATCTTCGGGCCGGTCCTCGTGGTGGTCCGCGTTGACACCCTCGAAGACGGCATCAAGCTGATCAACGCCAACCCCTACGGCAACGGCACCGCAATCTTCACCTCCTCCGGCGCCGCCGCCCGCAAGTTCCAGCGCTCCGTGACAGTTGGCATGATCGGCATCAATGTGCCCCTCCCGGTCCCCGTGGCCTACCACTCCTTCGGCGGCTGGAAAGCATCCCTCTTCGGCGACAAACACATCTACGGCCCCGAAGGCGTCTCCTTCTACACCCGCGGCAAAGTCGTCACCTCCCGCTGGCCCGAAACCCACCACGCCTCCGAAGCCTCCTACAACTTCCCGTCCAACTAACACCCAGAGAGACAACGCTGTCATGACTGAGAACAAGCTGATCATCGGCACGGCGCCGGACTCCTGGGGCGTCTGGTTCGCGGACGATCCGAAGCAGACCCCGTGGGAACGCTTCCTCGACGAAGTGGCCGAGTCCGGTTACAAGTGGATCGAACTTGGCCCGTACGGCTACCTTCCCACCGACCCGGCCCGCCTGGCGGAGGAACTCAAGCAGCGCGACCTGAAAGTCACCGCCGGCACCGTGTTCACCGCCTTCCACCGCGGCGTGGACCAGTGGGAGACCGCCTGGGAGCCAGCCCGCAAAGTGGCCGAACTCACCGCGGCAATGGGCGGCGGGCACATCGTGGTCATTCCGGCCATGTGGCGCGACGACGTCACCGGCGAGGCCGTGGAGAGCGGCACCTTGAGCGACAAGGCCTGGAGCGACCTGTTCGCAGGCCACAACCGCCTGGGCAAGACCCTGCTGGAGGACTTCGGCCTGAAGCAGCAGTTCCACTCCCACGCTGACTCCCACGTTGGCGCGCAGGAGGACATCGAAACGCTGCTGGGAGCTACCGATCCGCAGTACCTGAACCTCTGCCTGGACACCGGCCACGCGGAATACTGCGGTGCCTCCAGCCTGGAGCTCATCAAGAACTACCCGGACCGGATCGGCTACCTGCATTTGAAGCAGATCAATCCGGACATCCTTAGGCGAGTCAACGAGGAAAACATGACCTGGGCCGCGGCCAACCTGGCCGGCGTCATGACCGAACCGCCGAGCGGGCTGCCCGACCTCCGCGCCGTCATCGAGGCCGTGGAAGCCCTGAACCGGCCCATCTTCGGGATCGTGGAACAGGACATGTACCCGGTGGCCTTCGACGTCCCGATGCCGATCGCCAAGCGCACCCGCAACTACCTGCTGACCTGCGGCTCCCGCACCGCCGTCAACTGACCTCTTCCTGCTAACGCCAAAAGGACCAAACAATGACTGAAACCCTCCGCGTCGCCGTCATCGGCGCCGGCCGCATGGGCGCCGACCACATCCAGCGCCTCAACAAGCGGATCCATGGCGCCGAAGTGGCCGCCGTCGTCGACGTCGACCTCGCCCGCGCCGAGGCCGCCGTCGAAGACATCCCCGGCGCAGTCGCCCTGGCCGACGCTGACGAAGCCCTCAACAACGGCGACGTCAACGCCGTTCTCATCGCCACCCCGGGCTTCCTGCATCAGGACATCCTGCTCAAGGCCATCGCCAGGGACATTCCGATCCTCTGCGAAAAGCCGCTGACCCCGGACGCCGAATCCTCCTGGAAGATTGTCGAAGCCGAAGTGGCGCTGGGCCACCAGCGCATCCAGGTGGGCTTCATGCGCCGCTTCGACGCCGAATACGCAGCGCTCCGCTCCATCATCCGCAACCATGAGCTGGGCGAACTGCTGATGCTGCACCACCAGCACCGCAACCCCAACACCCCTGAGGGCTTCACCAACGAGATGCTCATCAATGACTCCGTGGTCCACGAATTCGACGCCATCCGGTTCTTCACCGGCGAGGAAATCACCAGCATCCAGGTCCGGCTGGGCAAGCCCACCCGCAATGCTCCCAACGGCCAGCACGACCCCCAGCACGTCCTGATCGAGACCGAGTCCGGCGTCCTGGCGGACGTCGAGATCTACGTCAACGCCAAATTCGGTTACGAGGTGGCCACCCAGGCCTCCTTCGAGGACGGCATCGTCAGCATCGGCGGCGACAAGGGTCCCTACACCCGCAGTTCCGGCCGCTGGGGCGGCAGCGTCACCCCAGGCTTCGAAGAGCGTTTCGGCGCCGCGTACGACGTCGAAATCCAGTCATGGGTGGACGCTGCACTGAGGGGCGAAATCGGTGGCCCCTCCGCCTGGGACGGGTACGCCACCGCGGCATGCTGCGAGGCAGGCGTCGAGGCGCAGAAGAACGGCGAAAAGGTCGCCGTGAAGCTGGCTGCGAAGCCCGACCTCTACAAGTAGGACAGGAGAAGGGGACGGAGGGGAAAACGACCATACAGCAGCCCGGCAACCACCAGCGCGCCCTGCGGACCGCCACGATCATCTCCACCTTTGGCGGCCTGCTGTTTGGCTACGACACCGGCGTAATCAACGGCGCGCTGCCCTATATGCAGCAGGATCTGGGCCTCACCCCGCTGACCGAGGGCCTGGTGACCTCGTCCCTGTTGTTCGGCGCCGCGTTTGGCGCCCTGTTCGGCGGCCGCCTGGCAGACCGCAACGGCAGGCGCGGGATGATCATGGTCCTGGCAGTCGTCTTCCTGCTGGGCACCCTGGGCTGCACCTTCGCGCCGAACACCGAAGTGTTAATCGCCGCGCGGTTTATCCTGGGGCTTGCCGTGGGCGGGGCATCCGTTACCGTTCCGGTCTACCTGGCCGAGATATCGCCGCGCGACCGGCGCGGCCGGATCGTCACCCAGAACGAACTCATGATCGTCACCGGGCAGTTGCTGGCCTTCATTTTCAACGCCTACCTGGGCAACTCCTTCGGCGAATCGCACGGTATCTGGCGCTGGATGCTGGTCATCGCCACCCTGCCGGCCATCGCGCTGTGGATCGGGATGAACGTCATGCCCGAGAGTCCACGCTGGCTGGCCTCCATCGGCAGCTTCGGCGAGACGCTCAGCGTGCTGCAGCGGATCCGGTTGCAGGAGGAAGCCCGCAGGGAGTTCGAGGAAGTCAAGGCCATGGCCGCGGAGGACTACAAGTCCAAAATGGGTTCATGGAAGGACCTGGGCATCCCGTGGCTCCGCAGGATCTTCGTGGTGGGCCTGGGCCTCGCGGTGATCCAGCAAGATCACCGGCCGAGTGGGAACCACGACGGCGCTGCTGCTCATCGGCCTCTTCTCCCTGATCCTGCCGGAATCGCCTTTGCCGCCAAATACGTGCCCGAGACCAAGGACAAAAGCCTGGAGGACCTGGAGCACTACTTCAAGAATGTGGCCGGCAGCAAGGCCGGGGCCGCCGCGGCGAAGGTTCCCTGACCGGACCAGCGCCCCGCTGCTCCTTGCAAAGCCCCTATGAGGATCCTCAAAGGGGCTCTGCTGTCCTATGCGCGCGCATGCAGCCCGGGCAGTGCGTCAACCAGCGGTGCGAGTTCCGGCATGGCCATCGCCTGGCCGAGGGCCCGCTCAAGCGTGGCATCGTGGACGGGCCGTGCTTCCTCAAGGAGGCTCAGGCCGGTGGGCGTCAGTTCCGTATAAATTCCACGGCGGTCGTCGTCGCACAGGATCCTGGTCAGGAGGCCGCGGTCCTCAAGCCGGTTCACCAGCCGGGTGGTGGCGCTGGGGCTGAGCGCCGTGGCACGCGCCAACTGCTGCATCCGCATGTGCCAGCCGTCCTGCCGGCTGAGGGCGTACAGCACTGTGTACTCCACCACGGAGAGCTTCGACTCTGCCTGGAGGGAGCGCTCCAGCTCGCCTTCGATCAGCCCATGCAGGGCCGCCAGGGTGCGCCAGCCCTGGGCGCGGACCTCGACGGCGTCGTCCTTGATGCCCATGGTTGCTCCTTTACGAATTGTCCCGGCGGGAGAGCCCTCCGGCAGCCGCGGGTAGAGATAGTTGCTTGCGCGGCATATTTGCATGTGCAACAATAAATACCGCGCCTGCAACTATCTTAGGCGCCTTCCACTTCACGGAACAACCACACGTACAGCTCAAAGGAGCATTCGCATGCCTGTTGGCCTGATAGCACTCGCCCTGGGCGGGTTTGGCATAGGACTCACGGAATTCGTCATCGCCGGCCTCCTCCCGCAGGTGGCAACCGACTTTGGCGTCACCGAAGCGGAGGCCGGCTGGTTCATCTCCGGCTACGCACTCTCCGTGGTGGTGGGCGCGCTGGGCCTGACGGCAGCCGTGACGCGATTCCAGCGCAAGCCCGTACTGGCCGCACTGCTGGTCCTGTTCATTGCCGGAAACCTGCTTTCCGCCACTGCTGACGGTTACTGGCCAATGATGCTGGGCCGCGTTGTTGCCGCCCTCTCGCACGGCGCCTTCTTTGGCATCGGGGCAGTGGTGGCGGCCGGCATGGTCCCGCCCAGCAAGAAGGCAGGCGCCATCGCGCTCATGTTCACGGGACTGACCGCGGCCAACGTCCTTGGCGTGCCGTTCGGGACGTTGCTGGGCCAGGCGGCCGGCTGGCGTGCCACCTTCTGGGCCATCACGGTCATTGGCGTGGCTGCGCTCGCCGGCATCCTGGCCCTGGTTCCCAAGCCGGCCCGTGAAGCGGGGCAGGCGGGAAGCCTCCGCTCCGAGCTTCGGGCCTTCCGCTCCGGCCAGGTGTGGCTTTCCATCCTGGTGACCATCCTCGGCTTCGGCGGCATGTTCGGCGCGTTCACCTACATTGCGTACACCCTCACCGAGGTGTCCGGATTTGCGGCCTCCACCGTGCCATGGCTGCTCATTGTCTTCGGGGCGGGCCTCTTCGCCGGGAACACCCTTGGCGGCAAAGCCGCAGACCGCAACGTGGACCGGACGCTCGTGGTGGTGCTCGCCGCGCTGGCCGTGGTCATGGTGGTGTTCGCTCTGACGGCCGCCAGCCCTGTCCTGGCGGTCATGTCGCTGGTCCTGATGGGCGGCTTCGGCTTCGCCACCGTGCCGGGCCTGCAAATGCGCGTGATGAAGTATGCCTCCGGGGCTCCCACCCTGGCCTCCGGCGCCAATATCGGTGCCTTCAATGTGGGCAACGCCCTGGGTGCCTGGCTGGGAGGGGTCACCATCACCGCCGGCCTCGGCTACACCTCACCCATCTGGGCGGGGGCCGTGATCACCGTTGCGGGCCTGGCCGTCATGGCGTTCGCCGCCGCCGCGGCCAAGCGGGAACGGCAGCTTGAAGGCCAGGTGCCGGTGCCTGTCGAGGAGCTGGCCAGCCGCTAGGCGGCGGGGTTCCTTAGGCACCGAACGGAAGCCGCGGGTCGATGTTTTGGGTCTCCCAGGTCTGACGCACCCAGCCATGGTGGGGATCGTCGCTGATCAGCCATTCCCGCACCGGGCCCGGACCTGCCATGACGTTGAGGTAGTAGAGGTCGTAGCCGGGCGCGGCCATCGCCGGGCCGTGCCAGCCGTAGGGGACCAGGACCACGTCGCCGGTGCGCACCTCGGCCGACACATCGATGGGCCGCTCATCGGAGGCGTAGACGCGCTGGTACCCGATGGCGTCGGCGTCGGGTGGTGCTGCGGAGCCGGACGCCACCTGGGTTTCGAAGTAGTAGATCTCTTCGAGCTGGGTCTCGCCGTCCTTTTCCTCGTCATGCTTGTGGGGAGGGTAGGAAGACCAGTTCCCTGCGGGGGTGAGGACCTCACAGACGATGAACCGGTCGGCCTCCAGCGCTGCCGGGGTGCCGAAGTTGTGGACCTGGCGCGAGCAGTTGCCGGCGCCGCGCAGTTCCACGGGGGTCTCCGCGGCATGGACCAGCCGGGTGGGGTAGGAGGCTTTCGCGGGGGCCGTGGCCACTGCCACCCTGCCGCCGTCGGCGGATTTGATCCTCACGGCGCGTCTGGCGCCGGAATAAAGGACGTCGCTGGGCCCGGAGAAGACCGAGGGCCGGCCCGCCAGGGGATAGTCGGTGCCGTCAACCGTCACGGTGAAGGCCCCGTTGAGGGGCACCACGATCCGTTCCTCGTCCGCGGCGGAGAGTTCGACGGCGGCACCGGCCGGCACCGTGGCCACCTTCAGGCCGGTGTGCGCCCAGCCGTCCACGGCGAGGGAGGAGTCGGAGGTTCCGATCGAAATGTCCCATTTGCCGTCAGCGGCGGTGCCCAGGGGGTAAACCCAGTTGGTCATGGAGTTGGCTCCTTGGATTATCGCTGTACGAGAGTCATTTCAAAACTGTAGGAATCGGCGCGGTACACGTGGTGGCCCGTTTCCACGCGCCGCCCGGTGTCGTCGACGGCAGTACGTTCCATGGTGACCAGCGCGGATCCCGGCGTCGTGTCCAGCATGGAGGCCTGGTAGTCGTTGGCATTGACGGCGCCGATGCGCTGGTTGGCCAGGCGGAAGTTGACCCCGCCGCGCCGGAGGATCGAATACAGACCTTCAGCGGCGAGCATGGCCTCATCCATTTCCGCGATGTCGTCCCGAACCCAGTTCTCCATGAGGGCCAGCGGATTGCCGCCTACCTTCCGGAGCCGGGTGAAGTGATAGACCTTTGAGCCTGCCGGAAGCTGCAGTGTTGCCCGGGTGGCGTCGTCGGCTTCAACGTGGGAGAAGCTCAGGACTTCGGTGGTGGGTTTCTTGCCGTCGTTGGTGAGGTCGTCGTAGAGGCTGGAAAGCTCGAGCGGACGGCGCACCTGGCTGGAGACCACCTGGGTTCCCACGCCGCGTTTACGTACCAGGAGTCCGGAGCGGACCAGCTCGTCCATGGCCTTGCGCATGGTGGGCCGGGACAGGTTGAGCTGGGCGGCCAGGTCGATTTCGTTCTCCAGCCGGCTTCCGGGTTCCAGCACCCCGCTGTAGATGGCCGCTTCGATGCCCTGGACCACCTGGTGGTACAGGGGCACGGGAGAAGAGCGGTCGATGCTGAGTCCCAGATTGTTCGCCACGGTGCGTTCCCTCATGTTCATGTCTGCGCGTCCGCCCGACCGGCGCCTGCGCCAGTGGCGCACTGCCACCATATGTTCGCTTGATAGGACATACTCTTCTTCCATGATCGTAACAGGCGCTACTCCCGGGTCAAGGGAGGCAGGCAGAAGCAGGCGGGGTGGCAGGCTTCCGGTCCCCGGGAGAATTTGAGAGGCAACAAGGTCCGGCCAGCGTTGCGTTGCGTGGCCTAGGCTGGCTCCATGATGTGGACTGGAAGGCGGCAGCCGTGAATTTCGCCGGAAGCCTTGGTCCCCGTCCCCGCAACCTCGAGGTCCAGGATCTGGCCAGCTTCGACCGCCTGGTGGCCGGCGGCGCAGTTAACCTGCATGGCTGGCACGCGCAGTCGCTGGACCTGCGGGGCCGGTCGGCCGCCCTGAAGAGCGTCACCGTCGAAGGTGCCATGTTCCTCGGCTGCCTGTTCGACGACGGCATGGAAGGCAACCTGCGCAGCCGCGGTGCCCTGATTTTTCCCCGGCTGGAAGGCGTCCCCTTCGACCCATACCGGGCATCGCTGTACTCCCCGGCTGAACTGTATGCCGGACTGGCATCGTCTCCCTACGAGGAACTGCCGGACGCCCGCATCTACCACTGGAGCATCCAGTCCGGCCAGCGGCGCCGCGTGGATGCGACCCTGGCCTCTGCCCTGCACGACCATGCCATCGGGGACGCGCTGGAAGAGCTGACGGGGTCGGCGGCCTGGACCCGCCGCTCCATCGTCGGGGTCATGGGCGGCCATGCAGCGCCGCGCGGCAGCCTGGAGTTCGCGGAGGCGGCACGGCTGGGCAGGCTCCTGGCCCTCCAGGGGTATTCGGTGGCTACCGGCGGCGGGCCCGGCGCCATGGAGGCGGCCAACCTGGGCGCTTACCTGAGCCAGGCGTCCGACGGCGACCTGGACGCAGCGCTAGGCACGCTTGCCGCGGTCCCCGGGTTCCGTCCCTCGGTGTCGGCGTGGGCACGCGCGGCGGCGGCCGTCGTCGAACGCCATCCGGGCGGGACTGCATCCCTGGGGATCCCCACCTGGTTCTACGGGCACGAACCGCCCAACTACTTTGCCACGCACATCGCCAAATACTTCGCCAACGCCATCCGGGAGGCCATCCTGCTGGAACTGTGCCACGGCGGAATCGTCTTCCTGCCCGGAGCAGCCGGGACCGTCCAGGAGATCTTCCAGGACGCCTGCGAAAACTACTATGGCGCCCGCGAGAAAGTGGCGCCCATGGTGCTGGTGGGGCGGCGCCACTGGGAGCAGGAGTACCCGGCCTGGCCCATGCTGCGCAGCCTGGCCGCCGGGCGGCCCATGGCGGACTACATTCACCTGGTGGATACGGTGGATCAGGCCGTGGAGGTCCTCCGGGGCTGAGCCCTATCCGACGGCCGTGCCGAAGAGCAGGCCCAGCAGGTAGGTGATGCCGGCGGCGCCGAGGCCGATGGCGAGCTGGCGCAGGCCGCGGGTCAGCGGGGAGGTGCCGGACAGCAGGCCGACGGCGGCACCGGTGGCCAGCAGGGCGATGCCCACCAGCACCCCGGCCACCACCAATGCGGCGACCCCGGTCAGGCCGAACAGGAACGGCAGGATGGGCACGATGGCGCCGGAGGCGAAGAAGCAGAAGCTGGACAGCGCCGCACCCCAGGCCGTCCCCACGGCCTCGTGCTGGTCCTCTTCCTCCGGCAGGTCCGGCTGCAGGGACAGGCTGGGGTCGCAGTCGCAGGACAGCAGCCCCATGCGCTCGGCCACCCGGTGTTCCGCCGCCTCGCGGGACATCCCGCGGGCCAGGTACACCAGGAGGAGTTCGTTGTGTTCAAGGTCCAGCTGGGGCGCGGCCGCCAGCGTGATCTGCGTGGGGCGGGTGGCCGCCAGCAGCTCGCGCTGGGAACGCACGGAGATGAATTCCCCGGCGCCCATGGACATGGCACCGGCCAGCAGCCCGGCGATGCCGCTCAGCAGCACCACGGTGCTGGCCACGCCGGACGCCGCCATGCCCATCACCAGGGAGAGGTTGCTGACCAGGCCGTCGTTCGCGCCGAAGACGGCTGCCCGGAACGTGCCGGCCAGGCGGTCGCGGCCGCGCGTTGCCAGGCCCCGCACCACTTCCTCATGGATCTGCTCATCGGCGGCCATGGCGGGAGTGGCGTTGGGGTCCTTGGCGTAGGGGGAGCGGCCCTCGGCGCGCTGGGCGAGGGCCAGCACAAACACCGAGCCAAAGTGCCGCGCCAGGAACCCCAGGAACCGGCTTCGCGCCGAGGCCCTCTTTGGTTTGCCCGCGTGCTCTCCCAGGAGGGCCAGCCAGTGGGCCTCGTGCCGGCCTTCGGCCTCGGCCAGGGCCAGGAGGATGTCCCGTTCCTCCCCCTCGCGGTTCTGGGCGAGGTCCCGGTAGACCGCTGCTTCCGCGCGCTCGTCCGCCAGGTATTGGCGCCACCGTTTGATGTTCGACGGCGAGGGCTGGCTTTGCGGGGTGCCGGCGGCCTCCGGGTGCGGGGTCCGGGAATTGGACCCGACGTTGTTGGACTGGGCGTGCTGCGACACTGGTAACTCCTGGGCTGGAAAGGGCATGATTATCGCGCCTTTGCCTTGCCAGCGTACTGCGTATTTCCGCGGTTTTTTGGCTGGCAAACCTCGCTGGGAAGTTTCGGGTTGCCTTAAAACCGGGGCCTATACCGCCCCCGTTGGCCACTCTTCCGGGCGCCGCCACGACTATTGACCCGTCCGCCCGGCGGGTGCTGTGATGAAGGTGTGGCGCAGCCTGCGCCCTACCCTAAAGAGCACGTCAGGCGAATAACGGAGGTTGAATCATGAGCACCACCGGACAGCACCCGGACATGCCGCACCTGGACGCCGTGGAAGCGGACCCCGCCTACGATTACGCCGAGGATGCGCCGGTAGACGATGCGGACGCGGAGGACGGGGTCCTTGATGAAGGGGAACCGGTGGTCCAGCCGCCACCGATAGTCATCGACGCCGAAGACCGCGAGGTCCCGCTGGATGACGACGAGCCCCGCGACACTGAGGGGTAGGGACCCAGGAGGGTAGGACTTACGACGGCGGCGCCTCCTTGCGCGTGAATGCGAAAGGAGGCGCCGCCGTCGTGCTTAATGCTTAGTCAAGTCAGCGGCCGGCGAGGACTTCCTCGGGCGCTTCTTCCGGCTCCTGGCCGGCAACACGAAGCTGCCAGGCACGCATGACGGCGGGGTCCGTGGGGCGGGTAAGCAGCGAAGCCGTGATGTAGACAACCGCGGAGGCGATCAGGCCGTAGTAGATGGGCTCGTTGGCGTATATCCCGTCCAGCGGGGCCTTGGCGTTCACTTCCAGGATGATCATGGTGCCGAGGGTGATGACCGAACCGACAGCCATGGACGCGGCGGCTGCCACGCCGGTGCCCCGCTTCCACACCAGGCCGCCCAGGATGGCCACCAGCAGGCCGCCCACCAGGATGTCGTAGGCAATGGTCAGGGCCGCTACCACGTCCTTGGTGATGATGGCGATGACGATGGCCACAATGCCCAGCGCCAGGACCCAGATGCGGTTGGCCTTGACGTCGTGCTCCGGGTTTTCGGTGTCGCCGGTGTTGACGTCCTTGCCGAACCAGCCGGCAACGAACGGCAGGACGTCGGCACGGGCAACGGTGGCGGCGGCGATGAGGGCGCCGGACGCGGTGGACATCATGGCAGCCACGGCGGCGGCCAGGACCAGTCCGCCGATGCCGACGGGGAGCAGGTTCTGGGCCACCTCGGCGTAGACGTCGTCCTTCGCCGCGATCTTGACGTTGGCCAGGGCCACGTTGGCGGCCATGCCGATCAGCGCACCGGCCACGCCGTAGAGGATGCAGTAGATGCCGGCGGTGGCGCCGCCCCAACGGGCCACCCTTGGGGTCTTGGCGGTGAACACGCGCTGCCAGATGTCCTGGCCGATCAGCAGGCCCAGGGTGTAGACGACGAAGTAGGTGATGATCGTCTGGACGCCGATGCCGTCCATCTGGAAGAAGCTGGCATCCACGCGGCTGCGGATCCCGTCGAGGCCGCCCGCGGCGTTCAGGGTGAAGGGGAGCATGAGGAAGAAGATGCCCACCGTCTTGATCACGAACTGGACCTGGTCCGCAAGGGTGATGGACCACATGCCGCCGATGGTGGAGTACACCAGGACGATCGCGCCGCCGATGGCGATGGCCAGCGCCCGGTCCAGGTTGAACAGCACGACGAAGATGGTGGCATAGGCGCCGGTTGACGTGGCGCAGAGCATCAACGTGTACGCGAGCATGACGATGCCGGAGGCTTGGGTGGCCTTGCTCCCGTAGCGGAGGGTGAGCATCTGGGACACGGTGTAGATCTTCAGTTTCTGGATGGTCCCGGCGAAGAGAAGGCTCAGCAGCAGGACGCCGGCGCCAATGGCCACCACCAGCCACATGCCGGAGATGCCGAACTTGTAGCCAAGGCCCACGCCGCCCACCGTGGACGCCCCGCCGAGGACGACGGCGGCCATGGTCCCGGTGTACAGGAACGGTCCCAGGCGACGGCCGGCAACGAGGAAGTCGCTGTTGTTCCTGGTGCGGGATTTGCCCCACCAGCCGAAGGCCAGCATTGCGAGCAGATACACCACCACGATGGCGATGTTGATGGCACTTGCATCCATAGTTGGCTCCTTGGAGCTGTGGGCCGGGTGTGGTGCCGGGGGCGACGGCGCCCGGCACCGCCGCGGACGAACGGAGAGGGGTTCCTGGTATTGCCTTATAGGCAACAGGAGTTTCCAAAGACTAGAGTGTGACGGTTGCAACAGTCAAGGATCGGAACGCCGGTGCCGCTCCCGTGTGGCATGCGCGTGTCACAAAAGCGCCGCAGATTAGTATGGCTCGAGAGTGGAGCCGGACTGCCGGCCATGAAAGGTTCGTAGATGAAGGCACTGCCAGTTGAGCCCAGTAACGTCCCTGTTGCCATCGGCTCAAGGATCCGGGCCGCCCGGCAGTCCCAGCGGCTCACCATCGAGCAGGTTGCCGATGCCACCGGCCTGACAAAGGGTTTCCTCAGCAGGGTGGAGCGGGACCTGACCTCACCGTCGGTGGCCTCACTGGTGACGCTCTGCCAGGTCCTGTCCATTTCCATTGGCGACCTTTTTGCGGCACCCGAGACCCACTTGACCAAGCGGAACGACGGCCCCCGGATTTCGCTCGGCGGCCAGGGCATCGTGGAGCGGCTCCTGACGGCGCGCTCGGAGCGCAGGGTCCAGATCATCCAAGCCGTGATCGAGCCGCACGGCCGCGGCGAGTCCGAGCTCTATGCGGTGGACTGCGACGTGGATGTGCTGCATGTGATCAAGGGGTCCATCAAGCTGATCCTCACCAACGAGGAATACGACCTGAGCACCGGCGACACCGTAACCTTTCCCGGCCGCGAACCCCATACCTGGGTCAACCCCACGGACAAGCCCGTAGAGGTGCTCTGGGTCCTGGTGCCTGCCGCCAGCCGCTGACTTGTCCTCGGGGTTCGGGGGTAGGTTTGGTAAACATCTGATGCTCTAGGGGAAACAGGAGTGTATGATTGCAGTCACACCTGTCCCTTACCTCCTCGAAGGAGAGGCCTCCATTGGAAGAGCTGCGCATTGAAGCCAACGGCAACCTTGGCCCCATCGATTCATCCCGGATTCCCCGCTATGCCGGAGCTGCCACCTATGCCCGTCTTCCCCGCCTGGACCAGGTGGCCAAGGCTGACGTGACCGTGGTGGGGGTGCCGTTCGATTCAGGTGTTTCCTACCGCCCCGGGGCCCGTTTCGGCGCCAACCATGTCCGCGAGGCCAGCCGGCTGCTGCGTCCCTACAATCCCGCCTGGGATGTCAGCCCGTTCGAGAACATCCAGGTGGCCGACGCCGGCGACATGGCCGTCAACCCGTTCCACATCAACGAAGCCATCGAAACCATCCAGCAGAACGCGCTGGACCTCACCGCCGCCGGGAGCAAGCTGTTGACCCTGGGCGGGGACCACACCATCGCGCTGCCGCTGCTGCGGGCCGCTGCCGAGCGCGCCGGCGGGCCCATTGCCATGCTCCACTTCGATGCCCACCTGGACACCTGGGACACCTACTTCGGCGCCGAATACACCCATGGCACGCCCTTCCGCCGCGCGGTGGAGGAAGGCATCCTGGACACTGAAGCCATCAGCCACATCGGCACCCGCGGCCCGCTCTACGGCAAGAAGGATCTCGACGACGACCACCGCTTTGGGTTTGGCATTGTCACTTCAGCGGACGTCTACTACCAGGGCGTGCTGGAAACCGTCGCCAAGGTCCGCGACCGGATCGGCAACCGCCCGCTCTACATCTCGGTGGACATTGACGTCCTGGATCCGGCACACGCACCGGGCACCGGCACGCCGGAAGCAGGCGGCATCACCAGCCGCGAACTCCTGGAGATCATCCGCGGCTTCCGCGGCATGAACCTGGTGGGGGCCGACGTCGTTGAAGTAGCGCCCGCCTACGACCATGCCGAAATTACCGGTGTTGCCGCCAGCCACGTGGCGTACGAACTGGTGACCCTCATGGCGGACAATGCCGTTCCCGGGAGTCGCTTCGGAGCCGAAACGGGCTACCAGGCGCAGGCCCTGGGCCAGGAGGCCCGCCGTCCCGCCGGCTTCGCCGCGGCCACCAAGGAGTAGGGCCGTGACCGAACTGGCGGCACCCGCCCCCGCGGAGGGAAGGGGTGCCCGCAATGGCGGGGACCTCGTCGTCGAGACCCTCGAAGCGTTGGGTGCCAAGACGGTGTTCGGCATCCCGGGGCAGCATGCCCTGGGACTGTTCGACGCGATGGGACGCGGCAACCTGCACTTCGTCTCCTCCCGGATCGAGAACAACAGCGCCTTTGCCGCGGACGGCTACTCCCGCGCCACCGGGGAAGTGGGTGTGCTGTTCCTGTCCACCGGCCCCGGCGCGCTGACGTCCCTGGCCGGCCTGCAGGAGGCTTACGCCACGGGCGTGCCCATGGTGGTGGTGGCCAGCCAGATTCCCCTGGAGGGGCTGGGTGCCAGGCGCAAGGGCATGCTGCACCAGCTTGATGACCAGAAGGCGTCGGCGGCGAACGTGACCAAGAGTCAGCGGCTGATCCAGCATGCCTCGGGCATCCCGTCCGCCATCCAGGACGCCTGGACCGAGGCCATCTCCTCGCCGCAGGGCCCGGTCTGGCTGGAGATTCCGCAAAACGTGCTGCTGGATCCCATCATGGTGCCTCCAGTGGAGGATGCCTTGGCGGAGGCAGCGGACAACCCGCCGCGGATCGAACTGGTGCGGGAGGCCGTGAAGTGGCTGGAAGCAGCCAGGCGCCCGGCAATCATTGCAGGAGGCGGCACCCGCCGCGGCAAGGCGGAGAAGTCCCTGCTGTCCATCGCGGAGAAACTCCGCGCTCCCGTGATTTGCACGCCGGGCGGCAATGGCGCGTTCCCCTGGAACCACGAGTTGTCCCTCCAGGCCTGGATCGAGGACCGCTACATGACCGACGTCCTGGAGGACGCCGACGTCCTGGTGGTGATCGGCTCCTCGCTGGGCGAGGTGACGTCCAACTACTTCACGTTCGAACCACGCGGGCGGATCATCCAGATCGACGCCGAACCGCGGGTGCTGGAATCCAACCGGCCTGGCCTTGGCATCCGTGCCGACGCCGGGCAGGCGCTCGCAGCTCTTGATGAAGCACTGCAGCCCGGCAGGGCCGCGGCCCCGGACTGGCATGGCGCCACGCCGGAGTCGCTGGTGCAGGAATCGCTCGCCAAGGTCCGTGCCCGGCTGGAATCCCAGGACCTGGGCAAGGAACTGAAGTTCATGGCCGACATCCGCGAGGCCGTGCCGGCGGACATGCAGACCTTCTGGGACATGACCATCGCCGCCTACTGGGGCTGGTCCTGCTGGGACGCGCGGCAGGGGCAGTTCCACTCAGCCCAGGGCGCCGGCGGCCTGGGCTTCGCGTTTCCCGGCGCCATTGGAGCGGCCGTGGGATTGGAAACCCAGGGGAGGCCGGGCCGGGTACTCGCCGTGTCCGGCGATGGCTCCTCGATGTATTCCATCGCCGAACTGGCTACGGCGAAACAGCACAACGTGCCGGTCACCTGGCTGATCGTGGACGACGGCGGCTACGGCATCCTGCGTGAATACATGGTGGGTGCCTTCGGCAAGGCAACCGCTACCGAACTGGCCCGCCCGGACTTCGTCAGGCTTGCCGAGTCCTTCGGCATTCCCGCCACCCGGGTTGCCCCGGAGGATGTGGGGGACGCGCTGAAGGCGGGCTTCGCCGGGGACGGGCCCAACGTCGTCGTGGTTGAGACGCTTTTGAAGATGTTCGGGCCCACCCACCTGGGCGACTGATGTAGTCAATAACGCTCACACGCTCCCTCACTTCTGCCACAACGGCTGAAGTGGGGGAGCGTGTGTGTTTAAGGGCCAGCGGCAACAACTTCGTTTCCCTAAGCAACCTTTTCCTGATACAGTTGCTTGCAGCAACTAATTCTTTAGGGAGGATCATGTCTGTCGCACCGGCCACTGCAGCCGACCTCGTCAGCAACATCTATGACCTCCAGCGCGCATTGCGCTGCGTCACCATGATCAACATCAAGGGCCAGGACACGGGCATCGCCCTCCAGGGCGTGCTCAAGTTCATCGGCGAAGGGGAGACCCGTGCCGCGCACCTGGCTGAGCGGCTGGGGGTCAGCCCTCCGGTGCTGAGCCGGCATGTGGCGGAGCTGGCGGACGCGGGCCTGGTGGTCCGCACCCCGGATCCGGACGACGGCCGGGCCCAGCTGCTGGCCCTCTCCCCGCGCGGCAAGGAAAAGCTTGCGGAGTTGGTGCGGCACCGGGCGGAGACCCTGCAGGCCTACCTCGCCGACTGGAACGAGGACGACGCCGTGGCAACAGCCGCGATGCTGAGCAAGCTCACCACATCCCTGAAGAATTCCATCCGGGCAAGGGCGGCCGGAACCACCATTGAACACGAAACGCAGGAGTCCATTAATGGCTAACGTCACCGCCGCCGCGGACCAGGAACAGGAGCGCCAGCGCCAACGCAGCGCCAAACAGGAGTCGCGGCAATCCAAGCGCCACGAACCCGGCGCACCCATGAACCACCGGCAGATCATGGAGGCCCTGACCGGTCTCCTCGCTGCCTTCTTTACCGCAATCCTCAGCAGCACCATCGTGGCCAACGCGCTGCCGACCATCATGTCCGAGCTCAAGGGCACCCAGACGGACTTCGCGTGGGTCATCACAGCCGCGCTGCTGGCCAACGCAGCAACCACCCCCATCTGGGGCAAGCTCGCCGACCTCTTCGACAAAAAGGTCCTGGTCCAGCTCAGCATCGTGATTTTCGTGGCCGGCTCGGTGATGGCAGGCTTCTCCGAAAACATCCCGTTCCTGCTCACCGCCCGCGTGATCCAGGGCATCGCCATGGGTGGGCTGACTGCCCTGGCCCAGGCGATCATCGGCTCCATCATTCCGCCGCGTGAACGCGGCAAGTACTCCGGCTACATGGGTGCCGTCATGGCCGTCGGTACCGCCGGCGGACCGCTGCTGGGCGGCTTCATCGTGGACAGCTCGCTTGGCTGGCGCTGGACGTTCTTCGTCTGCGTGCCGCTCGCCGTCGTCGCCCTGATCCTGCTCCAGGTCACGCTCAAGGTTCCGCACATCAAGCGCCCGGCCAAGATCGACTGGCTCGGTGCCATCCTGCTCACCTCCGGCGTCAGCCTGCTCCTGGTCTGGGTCTCCTTCGCAGGCAAAGCCGACTACTACGACTGGTGGTCCTGGCAGACCGCGGTAATGGTGGGCGGCGGCGTCCTCCTGCTCGCACTGCTGGTCCTGGTTGAATCCAAGGTCTCGCAGCCGATCATCCCGCTGAAGATCATCTCCGAACGCACCACCGCGCTGGCCATCGTGGCATCCGTTGCCGTGGGCGTGGCCATGTTCGGCTCCTCCACCTTCCTGGGCCAGTACTACCAGGTGGCCCGCGGCGCCACGCCCACCGAGGCGGGCCTGCTGACCCTGCCCATGATCGCCGGCAACCTGGTCGGTTCCGTCCTGTCCGGCCAGCTGATCAGCCGCTACGGCAAGTGGAAGCGCTTCCTGATCGGCGGCACCGTCCTGCTGATCGGCGGCCTGGCGCTAGCCGGAACCATGGACCACACCACCGAACTCTGGCTGACCGGCCTTTATACCGGCATCTTCGGCATCGGCCTGGGCATGCTGATGCAGAACCTGGTCCTCGCCGTGCAGAACACGGTCCAGGCCAAGGACATCGGTTCCGCGAGTGCCTCCGTCGCGTTCTTCCGCTCGGTGGGCGGCGCCATCGGCGTGTCCGTCCTGGGCGCCGTCATGGCCAACCACGTCAAGGACCTGGCCACCGATGGACTGTCGAAGCTGGGCATCCAGGCTTCCGGCAACAGCGGCGCCAGCATGGACCTCAAGGACCTGCCCGCACCGGTCGCGGACATCATGCGGGCGGCCTACGGTGACGCGACTGCCGGCATCTTCATGATTTCCGCGGTCGTGAGCGCGGTTGCCCTCATCGCCGTGATCTTCATCAAGGAGGTGCCGCTGCGCAGGACCGTGGACATCACCCCCGAGGCCACACTGCAGGCCAACGCCGCCGGCGAAGCCGGAATGACCGCCATGACCGGCCAGCTGCCCGTGGTCCCGCCGGCCGGGAACGCCCCCGGGAACGGACTGCCCGCAAGGAGTGCCACACCTGCGGGGCTGGGTTCAGCGCCGGCCAAGATGTACGACGGCGGTGCTGCCGCTGCTGCGGCGGCGTCCGGGCGGGTGGCCACGGAGGACTTCGAGGAAGTCTTCGCCAGGAGCTTCCGTTCCGAAGGGCTGGACCTGCGCTCTGCCGACACGATGGACAAGGCTGCCGACGCGGTGGCCAGCGCCGCCGCCACCCTGCAGAAACTGCAGGACACCCAGCACCTGCTGGCCCGCCAGCAGGCGGAACTGGGCGGCCTGGTGCTGGACATCCAGGAACAGCTGCGCTCCCAGCAGGACGTGGCGGCCAGGCAGGCGGCCACCGCGGCAGAGCTCAGCAGGCTGCAGCGCAAGCTCCTGAAGGAGCGCAAGATCCAGGCAGCGGCCGCGCTGTACCTGGCAGGGCACGGGAAGCACAGTGCCGCAGCGCCTGACGCACCGTCGGCCGATGCCCTGTCAGCCGAGGCTCCGTCCGCCGAGGCCGGCTCCTAGCAGCGCCTGCCAGGCCATCGACAGCAGGGCGCGGCCCCGCACCGGCAACACCAACGCCGCAGCCCGCACTGGGAAGACACTTCCCGGTGCGGGCTGCGGCTTCTACTGCGGACTGCGGGGAATGCCGCTGCCCATGGTGCCCCCGTAGACTGGCCCTCCACCAGTGGCTCCGGCCGGAAAACCTGCTTCCAAGGGGACCCAATGTCGGTGGGCATCACTAGAGTTGAGTCCATGCTCCTCACCCTTATACGGCGCTACTCCAAACCGTATTTGCCGTACATCCTGGCTGTCCTCGTTTTCCAGCTCGCGTCCACCATTGCCGCCCTGTATCTGCCCAGCCTGAATGCGCAGATCATTGACGAAGGAGTGGCCCGCGGAGACACCGATTTCATCTGGCGCACCGGTGCAGTGATGCTCCTGGTGGCCTTCGCCCAGATAGCTGCGGCCATTGCCGGCGTCTACTTCGGCTCCAGGACGGCCATGGCGGTGGGCCGCGACCTGCGCCGCGCGGTGTTCCGCAAAGTCACCAGCTTCTCCGCCAAGGACGTCAACGCGTTCGGCGCTCCCACGCTCATCACCCGCGGCACCAACGATGTCCAGCAGGTGCAGATGCTCCTGCTGATGGCGCTGAACTTTATGGTCGCCACTCCCATCATGTGCATCGGCGGCATCATCATGGCGCTGCGTGAGGACATCAACCTCTCCTGGCTGGTGTGGGTGTCCGTCCCGCTGCTGGCCGTGGTGGTGGGGTACCTGGTGGTCCGCCTCATGCCGCTGTTCCGCTCCATGCAGCGGAAGATCGACCGGATCAACGCCGTCCTGCGCGAACAGATCATCGGTATCCGCGTGGTCCGGGCCTTCGTCCGCGAACCGTATGAGACGGACCGGTTCGGTGGCGCCAACAAGGAACTCACGGACGTCTCCCTCCGCATCGGCGCCCTGTTCGTCCTGATGTTCCCGGCCATCAGCATGATCCTGCATCTCTCCACTGCCGCTGTGCTGTGGTTTGGCGGGCAGCGGGTGGACGCCGGTGCCATGCAGGTGGGGTCGCTGACCGCATTCCTGCAGTACCTGCTGCAGATCCTGATGGCCGTCATGATGGGCACGTTCATGGCCATGATGATCCCGCGCGCCTCAGTCTGTGCTGACCGCATCGGCGAGGTGCTCGGCGTCGAACCTTCCATCCACGACCCCGAGCGTCCCGAAGCCCCGGCCTCCCTGCAAGGCGTGGTTGAGTACCGCAACGTCACGTTTGCCTACCCGGGAGCCGAGTCCCCGGTGCTCAGCAACATCAGCTTCACTGCACGCCCCGGCCAGACCATCGCCATCATTGGGTCAACCGGTGCCGGCAAAACGTCCCTCCTTTCCCTCCTGCCGCGGTTGTACGACGCCGCAGAAGGCCAGGTGCTGCTTGACGGCGTCCCGGTGGACAGGCTGGACCGCGCGGAGATCACCAAACGCGTCGCCCTGGTGCCGCAGCGTCCCTACCTGTTCTCCGGCACCATCGGGCACAACCTCCGGTTCGGTAAGACCGAGGCGACCGACCAGGAACTGTGGGAGGCGCTCCGGACAGCCCAGGGTGAATCATTTGTCCGGGAAAAGAAGAACGGACTCGATTCCCGGATCTCGCAGGGCGGCACCAACGTCTCCGGCGGCCAGCGCCAGCGCCTGTGCATCGCCCGCGCGCTGGTGACCAAACCGCGCGTCTACCTGTTTGACGACTCCTTCTCCGCCCTGGACGTTGCCACCGACGCCCGGCTCCGTGCCGCCCTCAAACGCACCACCTCGGACGCCACGGTGATCATCGTGGCCCAGCGGATCTCCACCATTACCGAGGCTGACCAGATCCTGGTCCTGGACAACGGGCGGATCGTTGACCGTGGAACCCATGAGGAACTGTTGGAAACCTCACCCACCTACCAGGAAATCGTCGAATCCCAGCTGAGTGTGGAGGAAGTGGCATGAGCCCGCGCAAGAAGGACTCCAGTCCCGTGGAAGAGACGCCAATGTCCGTCCAGCCGCCCGCGGGGGAGGCACAACCGGGCGCAGGGCAGCCGGAGGATGACGACTACGTCGAAGAGGAGTTCCAGCCCACCGAAGCCGACGGCGGCATGTTCGGTGCCATGCCTGCCAAGAAAGCCGAGCATTTCTGGCCGTCTGCCAAACGTCTCATGGGGCTGCTGAAGCCCGAAGCGCTGGGCATCTACGCCGTGGTGGGCCTGGTGGTCATCTCCGTGGTCCTCAACGTCATCGCCCCCAAGATCCTGGGCCAGGCCATGGACGTGATCTTCGCCGGGGTGGTTGGCAAACAACTTCCCGCCGGGGCCAGCAAGGAACAGTTCGTTGCCGGCCTCCGGCAGCAGGGGCAGGACAACTTTGCGGACATGGTGGCCCGCATGGAACTTGTGCCCGGCACCGGCATCAACTTCGACAAGCTCACCATGCTCATCGCCATCGTGCTGCTCATGTACTTCGTGGCGAACATCTTCATGTGGCTGCAGGGGTACGTGCTGAACCGGATCGTCATGAAGGTCATCCGGCGGCTGCGCGATGACACCGAGGCCAAGCTGAACCGGCTTCCCCTGAACTACTTCGACACCCGGCAGCGCGGCGACGTGCTGTCCCGGGTGACCAACGACGTCGACAACATCCAGCAGGCACTCCAGCAGGCCTTCGCCCAACTGGTCAATTCCGTGCTGAGCGTGGTGGGCATCGTGATCATGATGTTCATCGTCTCCTGGCAGCTGGCCCTGATTGCCCTGATCGCGCTTCCGCTGTCCGGGGTGGCCGCTGGCCTGATCGGAGTCCGGAGCCAGAAGCTCTTTGCTGCCCAGTGGAAGAACACCGGGTCATTGAACGGCCAGATCGAGGAGTCCTTTTCCGGGCACGACCTGGTCCGCGTCTTCGGCCGCGATGCGGACATGCTGGCCCGGTTCGAGGAACGCAACGAGGCCCTTTACAAGGCAAGCTTTGGGGCGCAGTTCGTGTCCGGAATCATCTTCCCCGTCATGCAGTTCGTCTCCTACTTGAGCTACGTGGGCATCGCAGTGGTGGGCGGCCTGCGGGTGGCATCCGGCACCATGTCCCTGGGTGATGCCACCGCGTTCATCCAGTACTCCCGTGAGTTCACCCAGCCCCTGGGCCAGATGGCGGGCATGGCCAACATGCTGCAGTCCGGCGTGGCATCCTCCGAGCGCGTCTTCGAATTCCTGGACGCCGACGAACAGGACGCCGAGACCGCCACCGAACACCTGCCGCCGAAGACCGACGGGCATGTGGACTTCCGGAACGTCACCTTCAGCTACACCCCGGACAAGCCGCTCATCGAGAACCTGTCCTTCACGGCAGAGCCCGGCAACACAGTGGCGATTGTGGGGCCCACGGGCGCCGGCAAGACCACGCTGGTGAACCTGGTTATGCGGTTCTACGAGCTCAACGCTGGCTCCATCATGCTCGACGGCGTGGACATTACGCACCTCAGCCGCTCCGAGCTGCGCTCCAAAGTGGGTATGGTCCTCCAGGACGCGTGGCTGTTCGGCGGCTCCATCTACGACAACATCCGCTACGGCAACCTCAACGCCACGCACGAGCAGGTGATGGCCGCCGCGAAGGCCACCTTCGTGGACCGCTTCGTGCGGGCGCTGCCCGAGGGCTACAACACCGTGATTGATGAGGAGGGCAACAACGTCAGCGCCGGCGAGAAACAGCTCATCACCATCGCCCGTGCTTTCGTGGCGAACCCCTCGCTGCTGATCCTGGACGAGGCCACCAGTTCCGTGGACACCCGCACCGAACTCCTGGTGCAGAAGGCCATGGCCGCGTTGCGCTCGGACCGCACGAGCTTCGTCATCGCCCACCGGCTCTCCACCATCCGCGATGCCGATACCATCCTGGTCATGGAAAACGGACAAATCGTGGAACAGGGCAACCACCAGCTGCTGCTCGATGCCCGGGGCGCCTACCACCGCCTCTACATGTCACAGTTCGCGGGTGCAGATGCCGGAGAAGTACCGGTGGACGATTCGACGGCGGTGCGCAGCTGAGCGCCCAGCAGGCCGAGGCAGCCCAGCAGCTGCAGCGGCAGGAAGACGGACGGGAGGCCGCGGAAGGGGCCGGGCCGGACGGCGGTAAGCGCATTGAGGTCCTGGTGCCGATGCGCTGGGGAGACATGGACGCCTACGGCCATATCAACAATGTCCAGATCGTCAGGATGCTGGAGGAGGCAAGGATCGCCGCCTTCGGGCCGCCCCGGGGCGCGGGTCTGCCCGGTGTGGAGCCGCCGGTATCGCTGTTCAACGACGTTCCGGCCGGAACCATGGCGCTGGTGGTGGATCACAGGATCCGCTACGTCCGGACGCTGGAGTACCGCAACATTCCGGCGGTGGTGCAGCTCTGGATCGGCGCCGTCAAGGGAGCCAGCTTCGATATCCACTACCTGCTCCAGGACCCCGTCACCCGCGAGGACTGCGTGAAGGCGAGCAGCCACCTGGCGTTCGTGGACGAAACGACCGGCCGGGTGCAGAGACTCAGCCAGGAACAAAAGGAACGGATGGCCCCCTACAGGCAGTAAGCCTCTGGACAGGGCCGGTCTGGACACACTGGACTGGAACAACCAGCGAACGGTGAAAGGAAGCCCCGATGGCTAAAAACAAGATGGCCAAGAACAAGACCCATGGCCGCCGGAACAAGAAGACATGGAAGGAAATGTCCCCATCCGGCAGGGCGGGCATCATCCTTACCGCGATCATGCAGGTGTCCCTGCTGGTTGCCGCCCAACGGGACATCTCGCGCAGGCCCGCCGAGCTGATTAACGGCCCAAAGGCTGTTTGGCGGGCGGCCTCGTTCATCAATTTCATCGGCCCCATGGGGTACTTCGTCTTCGGCAGGAAGCGGCCCGCCACCGGCATTTAGCCCGGCATGGCGGATGGGCGGCCGGACGGTTTGGAGCGGCCGCCCAGCTTGACCCTGTAAATTTGGAGGCATGACCCCCACTGCCACTGTTGCCATGACCCGCGCCCTCGGCATCTCCAAGGAGATCGAGGATGCGGCGTGGTTCGTGCTGGGGCCCGGTCTCCAAGGCAAGGCTTCACCCCTGGACGGCCGCACCCGGACCTGGTCGGTTCCGGCGGCCGCGGAGTTGCTCGACCGCCTGGACCGGGGCATCGCCGACTCCAAGGCCCCGATGATGACCAACCTCCGCGAGAACCTGGAGGGCGCCACCCGCGGGGCCAAGCAGTTGGCCGTGGAGCTGCTGTTCCTGCAGTCGCTTCCGCTGGCCCACGAAGTGAAGTCGTTGAAGGTCAAGCGCGCCCGCGTGGCCGAGGCCGCGGGCTGGCTTGAGCCGCCGCTGGAGCTTCCCGAGGAGCTGTACGCCGGCATGACGGACCACGGCGTGATCCGCGACCGGACCGCCGAATTCAACTGGACCATCTGGGACCACCTGAAGTGGCTGTGCCGGTTTGTGCAGAACGTTGCGCAGCGGCCGGCAAGCGTGGTGCAGGCGGCCATCAAGGACCCCGTGCAGTTCCACCGCCTCGCTGCATCAACTCCCGACGATCAGCCCGCCATCCGCCGCAGCATTGAGTTCCTGGCCTGGCCCAGCTACTTCGAGCCGGTGGTGGCGGACGTGGAGCGGCAGGAAATCCGGGACGCGTTCGCGTCGCTGGTGGGCGGGGCCAACGGCGACAGCGAAGAGGACATCACGGCGGACATCCACCGCATCCGGCTGCACCTGGACGATCAGGCGGGCCAGCGCACGGACTGGTACTCCCGCCAGCTGGTCAGCCAGTGGCGCAAAGTGGGCGACCCCGGCCGGCGGGCCTGGCTGCTCCGCACGCACAGCGACCACGCCGAGCTGCTCACGGCCTGGCACGGCGAGGAAAAGGTGACCCTCGACGTCGAACATCTCCGGCACCTGGACCCCGGCGTCACCGCCGGCCTGGTCCAGCACTCCGTGGACGAGGACTACAAACACCTTGGCTACGTGGAACGCGAGGACACCAAGACTGCGGTGTTTGCCTTCCTGACCGTCATGAAACCGGGTGATCTCGTGCTCTACCAGCACGCCGGAACTGTCCGGCTGGGCGGCGTGCTGGGGGAGCCCGAGTACAACGACGACAACCGCCGGCTGCGGCGCAAGGTGCGCTGGTTCGACGACGGGCACACCACCACCAGCCTTCCCCGGCACGTCCAGCGCCAGCTCGCCACCCCCGGCATCGTGGTGGACGTGACCCGGGTGGTCCAGGCGCTGCAGGCGCTGCTGCCTGCCGAGGCGGAAACCGAGCCCGACGGCGACGCTGACGGTGCCGCCGTCGTCCAGCCTGTCCAGGAGGGCTTCCGCCCGCTCACGCAGGAATTCGCGGCGTCGCTGCACATGGAGCTGGAACCGCTCCAGGAGATCGCGGACCTGCTGGAGGAGAACCGCCAGCTGGTCCTCTACGGCCCTCCGGGCACCGGCAAGACCTACCTGGCCAAGCACCTCGCCGCCGAGCTGGCGGACGACACCACCGACGAGCGCGTCAAGCTGGTCCAGTTCCACCCGTCCTATGCCTACGAGGACTTCTTCGAGGGCTACCGGCCGGACAAGACGGACGAGGGCCAGGTGTCCTTCAAGCTGGTGGCTGGCCCGCTGCGCCGCCTGGCCGAGGAAGCCGCCAAGCCCGGGAACGAGAAGAAGCCGTACTTCCTGATCATCGATGAGATGAACCGCGCCAACCTGGCCAAGGTGTTCGGCGAGCTGTACTTCCTGCTGGAATACCGCGACGACCGGATCTACCTGCAGTACAGCCCCAACGAACCGTTCACGCTGCCGGACAACCTCTACATCATCGGCACCATGAACACTGCGGACCGCTCCATCGCCATGATGGACGCAGCCATCCGCCGCCGGTTCTCCTTCATTGAGCTGCACCCGCAGACCGAGCCGGTCAAGGGCTCCCTGCTCCGGTTCCTGCAGGCCCGGCAGCTGGACACCACCCCGGCGCTGCTGCTGGATGCGCTGAACGGTGCCATCGACGAGTGGGACCGGGACCTGATGATCGGGCCGTCCTACTTCATGAAGCCGGCGGCCCAAACCCCGGCCGGGCTCCGCCGGATCTGGAAGTATGAGCTGATGCCGCTGCTGGAGGAGCACTACCACGGCCAGCTCACGCGGGCGCAGCTGGAGGAGCGCTTGGGGCTGGACCAGCTGCTGGGACGCGTTGCAGCGCGCTGATCCCCGGGCGTCCGTGCGGCACCTGGTCCTGGACGAGCTGTCAGGCGGCCTGGTGGAACGGCTGGACGCGCCAAGTGCTTCCTTCCTGAACTCCAGCGGGCTGGCCAAGGCATCCCCCATGGGCATGGGGCTGTACCGGATTGAACCGGTGGGCAAGGTGGGCTCCGTCCGGACCCCCACGCTCCAGCTGGACGTCCGGCCCAAGGACAGGCTGGGGCTCAGCCGGCTCCTCTTCCTCCTCAGTTATGCGGGGGATCAGGGCTTCCGGCCGGACCTGGTGGCCGCTGACGAGGACCGGGACCTGTGGAGCGCCCTGGCCGAGTCGCTGGCGCAGCTGGCCGAACGGGCCCTGGGCCGTGGTGTCCTGCAGGGCTACCTCACCGTGGACGAGTCGCTGCGGACGGTCAAGGGACGCATCCGGATTTCGGACCAGATCTCCCGCCGTCCAGGAATGCTGGTTCCCCTGGAGGTCTCCTACGACGAGTTCACCGAGGACATCGCGGAAAACCGGATCCTGCGCGCTGCGCTGGAGCGGATGGGGCAGGTGCCGGGGGTACGGCCGGAGGTGCTGGGCCGGCTGCGGCAGCTGAAGGGAAAGCTCGACGCCGTCACGCGCCTTCCGTCCGGGGCGCCGGTGCCGCCGTGGAAGCCCACCAGGATGAACCTGCGCTACCACGCCGTGCTGCGCCTGGCGGAGCTGATCCTGCGCAACGCGTCCGCGGAAGCGGGGGAGGGCAGGCAGCGGACGGCCTCGTTCGTGGTGGACATGGCCCAGGTGTTCGGGGACTTCGTGGGCACCGCACTGCGGGCGGCGATGGCCGCGTATCCGGGGGAGCTTCGGCTGCGGTACAACGCCCTCCTCAGCGAGGCGGTGCGCGACTCGGACCGCCTGTCCGTGCGCCCGGATGCTGTCCACCTGCTGGGTGGGCGGCCGGTGGTGGCGTATAACGCCAAGTACCGGGCCGCGTCGGACGCCGGTGCGTCCCTCACCGCAGACCATTACCAGATGCTGGCGCACTGCACGGCGCTGGCCGTACCCACCGCCTGGCTCGTCTATGCCGGCAAGGGCGAAATGAAACTCCGCCGCATCCTTAACACCGATATCGACATCGTGGAGTTCCCGCTGGATCTCAGCCAGCCGCCGTCGGCCATCCTTGCCTCCGTCAGGGACCTCGCCCGCCAGTCCTGGGACGAGGTGGTTTCCCACCCGCGTCCTGCCCCTGCAGGCCCCGCCAGGTAACCCCGCGGGCGCGGGGCCGCTACACCGGTACCCGGAACATGAAGGTGGTCCCTTCGCCCAGCGTGCTGTCGACGCCGATGGTGCCGCCATGTGCCTCGACGATCGCCTTGCTGATGGGCAGGCCCAGGCCCACGCCGGGGATGGCGGTGCGGCGGACGCTGCTGGTGCGGAAGAACTTGGCGAACACTTCGGAGGCGTCCTCCGGGCTCATCCCCATGCCGGTGTCGGTGACGCGGCAGGCCACGTGGCCGTCCTCCTGCGCCAGCGACACCACCACCTCGCCGCCGTCCGGTGAGTACTTGATGGCATTGGACACCAGGTTGTCCAGGACCTGCGAGATCCGGGCGCTGTCCACGTGAGCTTCCAGGCGCTCCGGGGTTTCGGCCCGCAGTTCGACGCCGGCGGCGGCGGCCCGCGGCATCGCGGAGGAGACGCTGCTGCGCACGAGTTCGGCCACATCCACGGCGTGGGGCGTGACGATCAACTGGCCGTTCCTGCTGGACAGCAGGTCCGACACCAGGGTCAGGAGCCGCTCGGAGTTCCGGCGGATGATCTCCAGCATCTCGCGCTGCGGCCCTTCCAGCTCATCGGCCAGCAGGATCTCCACGTACCCGAGGATGGAGGTCAATGGCGTGCGGAATTCGTGGGAGACGCTGGAGACGAAGTCGTCCTTGGCGGTGAGCGCGTTCACCAGGTCCGTGACGTCGCTGAAGACGATGACGGAGCCGCCGAGGTTGCCATCGGAATCCTTCATGGCGCGTGCCGTCGTGACAAAGGCCCGCTGTTCTTTCCCCTCGCCCAGCCAGACGAGGTAATCGGTGAAGGTTTCCCCCAGGACAGCCCGGCGGACCGGCCGCTCCTCCACGGCGACCAGCGTCTTGCGGTCAGGGCCGAAGACCAGCAGCTGTGACTCGTTGGGGTCCGCGATATTCTTTGGCCTGGCCAGTTCATGGTTGGCGCGCTGTTTCCGGTTCATCAGGACGTCGTGGCCGTCGGCGTCGACGGCAAGGACGCCCAGGTGCACGGTTTCCAGCACGGTGTTTAACAGGGCCTCCTGGCGCTTGCTGATGCGCAGGTTGGCCCTCAGCTGCTCGTCTTTCTCCTCCAGCTGCGTCTGCTGGCGCATCATGCTCAGGGTCAGGACGCTCACTGAGACGCCAATGCCCAGCATCATGACCGGCAGCAGGAGCGACCGGGCAAAGTCCTGTGGCGTGTAGTTTCCCTTCACGAGCAACGGCACCCAGATAATGGCCAGCGGTCCCAGGAAGGAGAGCCACAAGGCGGCCCGCGGGTAGTAGCCCGACGCGCAGAGCCAGATGACCGGGAACACGGCCAGCAGGCTGATACCCGCGAGGCTTTCCTGTCCGCCCTCCCGGCCGGCGGCGATCGAGATGAAGTCCAGCAGCGGGATGGCCAGGAAGCTGGTGTAGGGCAGCCGCTCCCAGGGGATGAGGTAGCACAGCGCCATGATCGCCAGCTGGGAGATGAGGAACGTGACGAAAAGGGGGTTGTCCATGGTGTCCGGGAAGAACGCCCAGACCAGCAGGGCCGTCAGGATGGTGGTCACGAACAACGGCATCTGGCTCATGGCCACCCGGTCCGTCAGCCGGTACTCGTGAAAGGGCCGCTTGAAAAACCGCAGCCGTCCGGAGGACCAGGCTGTGGGGTCGCTCATGGGGTGGAAGACGCGGATGTGGGGGTTTGCAGGGCCATACCAGCAGGATATCCGCAGCCAGCTATACTTCTGACGTTGGCACTGAGGGGGCTCTATGAGTGAGGCACGTGTGGGTCTGGTCATCGAGGATGACCACGACATTCGGGAACTGGTTCGCACTGTGCTGACCCAGGCTGGATTCGACGTCTCGGTCGCCAGCGGCGGCGCGGAGGGCGTCCTGATGGCAAAGAGCCTGAATCCTGACGTCATCACCCTGGACCTGGGGTTGCCGGACATCGACGGATTCGAGGTGTCGCGGCAGATCCGCGAGTTTTCGGATGCCTACATCGTGATGCTCACGGCCCGCACCGAGGAACTGGACACCCTGATCGGGCTCGAGTCGGGTGCGGACGACTACCTCACCAAACCGTTCCGGCCGCGCGAATTGCGCGCCCGCGTCGCGGCCATGATGCGGCGGCCACGCTCCGTTCCCGAGCCCGGCGAGGTAACGGTGGATGCTTCCCAAGACGGAACCGCCCACCCCGAGCGTGGAAACTTCAGCCACAACGGGCTGGAACTCAGCTACGCGTCCCGCACGGTGGCCGTCGACGGCAAAGAGATGAACCTGACCCGAACGGAGTTCGAACTCCTGTACGCGCTCCTGGAAGCCGGCCGGACGGTCCGGACCAAGTCCGACCTGGTGCGCAGGCTTCGGGATGAGGATTACGACGTCGGCAGTTACATCAGCGAGGCCGACGAACGTTCCGTCGAGGTCCACATGGGAAACCTGCGCAAAAAGCTGGGCGACTCGCCGCAGCAGCCGCGGTGGCTGCAAACAGTCCGCGGAGTGGGTTATCGCTTGGCGCCCGGGCAGCACTGAGCCTGCAGCCGGTGCGTGGTTTGCCTGCTGCACTGGGTGATGGGCCGCAGGTACGCGGCTGCCAGCCTGGGCAATGCCACCGTCATGTCAGCGTGTCGCGCCTCGGCCCGGATCTCGTTCTCCAGTTCCAGGGCAAGCCCCGCCAGCCGCTCGGCTCCAACCATCTGGCTTGAGGTCTTCAAGCTGAGGACGGCATCCATCGATCCGTCGAGGTCTCCGGTGGTCAGGGCAAGCCGCAAACGGGCCAGCCGTTGTGGCAGGTACTCGATGAAGTTCCCCACGAAGACCCTGCTGTAGCCTTCTTCCTCCTCAAGCTCTTCCCGCAGCCGGTCCAGGACGGACTGGTCTACCAGCGGCCTGGGCGCATCATCTGAAGTGCTCATGACACTCCTTTCTGCTGGAATTGCTGACTCGGAAAACAGGGTGGTAATGCGGAGGTGCTTCGTCTTTTTTCAGGTTAGGACCGTTCCCTTTACCTTGCAGAAGACTCGGCAAGAATTGTGGTTTTCTTGATGGGAGTGCGGTTTGCTGCCCATAGGATCAAGGCCAGTGCTTTCCGCATTGACGTCAACAGCGGCCCAAAACCGCCTTCAATCTGGGGATAGATTGCCGTGTTCCGAACGCTCAGGACCTTATTTGCCGCGCTCTTAATCGTGGCTGGTTTGGCCGTGTCCATAATCCAGCCGGCCAGCGCAGCCACTTCACCTCAAGTTATGCTCAACCCGGCTTCCGGTCCGGCCGGTTCCGCGGTGACCGTTACCGGAACAGGGTTCAAGGTCTCCACTACCGGGACAGTGATTGTGGGTTCCACGACCTTCGCGTTCCAGACCACATCGACGGGTGCTTTCAGTACGGGGATCACCATTCCAGCGGCGTCAACCGGAAACCTCACCATCACTGCCAAGACCTCGTCCATCAAGGCTTCCGCGATTTTCGTGGTTCAGGCTGCCCCGGCTCCAGCACCAGCGCCCGCCCCGCAGCCGCCCACAGTCAGCACGGCTCCCTTGCGCTTCGGAGTGGCAACCGCCGGGGGAGCGCTGGCCGGCACCGAGCTTGACGAGGTGGCCACCCTGGCCGGGGAAAGTCCCTCGATGGTCATGATCTACAAGGATTTCCTGCAGTCTCCGCCAATCACCGAGATGGATGCGGTGCGCTCGCGGGGTGCCACGCCCCTGGTGACCTGGGAGCCGTGGGCTTGGGGCGGCGGGGTGGAACAGCCGGCCTATTCGCTTGACCGGGTGGCTGCCGGTGACTTCGACGCAAATATCACCCAGTGGGGCCAGTCGCTGGCGGCCTGGGGCAAGCCGGTCATGCTGCGCTTTGCGCACGAGATGAACGGCAACTGGTACCCGTGGGCCGAGGGCGTCAACGGCAACCAGCCCGGAGACTATGTGGCCGCTTGGCGTCATGTGCACGACGTTGTCGCCGCGACGGGTGCCGCCAATGTCCAGTGGGTTTGGTCCCCGAACGTGCCCTACTGGGGCTCGACCGACCTGGCCGGCCTGTACCCGGGGGCAGGTTACGTGGACATCGTGGCGCTGGACGGCTACAACTGGGGCACGTCCCAAACCTGGAGCAGCTGGGTTTCCCCGGTGGATCTCCTTGGCCCCGGCATCTCCCAGCTCCGCACCCTGGCACCCGGAAAACCCGTCCTGATCGCGGAGACAGCGTCCAGTGAGTTGGGTGGTTCCAAAGCCGCCTGGAACACGGACCTCGTGTCTTATCTGGCCGCGCAGCCGGACGTGATGGGCTTCGTCTGGTTCCATCTGCAGAAGGAAACGGACTGGCGCATCAACAGCAGTGACTCGTCGGCATCCGCCTTCAAGTCCGCCCTGTTGGCCCGGAGAAGCTAGGGGATAGGGGATAGCCGCTCCGAAACTGTCAGTGGCGTGCTGCCTGATCGCGGCAACCCGTTCATCCTGCCTCGCCAGGATCAAGGACAGTGCTGGCAGCGGCTTAAGATTTCCTCAAGAATTCCTGCGTCAGCCGCCGGCGTCCAGGAAGTTCACCAACTGGGTTTCGAGGGCTGAACGGTCCTTCAGCTCGCACTCCCAGACTGTCAGCACTTCCCAGCCGGCGTCTTCCAACTGCCGGCGCTGACCTTCGTCGCGCTCTCGCGTCCGGATGCGTTTGGCGGCCCAGAACTCGGCGTTGGTTTTCGGAGCGTGCAGGCCCACCCTGCAGTCATGGAAATGCCAGAAGCAGCCGTTGACGAAGATCACCTTGTGCCGGGCGGCGAAGACGAGATCCGGATTTCCCGGAAGTTTGGTGCCGCCGGACCTGCCGTGCAGGCGGTACCGATAGCCCTTGGCGTGGAGCAACCTGCGGACGAGAAGCTCGGGTTTGGTGTTCTTGCCGCGGATCCGGGACATGTTCCAGCTGCGCTGCTCGGGGGTGAGCTTGTCTGCAGTGGACCTGTCCGCCATCCTTCCAGTCTAGGAGCGGTTAGATCTCCCGTTCCGGCTGTTCGCCGAACACGAAGTGCCGGCCACTGACGGACTTCGGTTCGATCTCCACGTAGAAGTCCTTGAGTGTTGGAACCCAGGTCTTCAGGCCAAGCTCCTCAATGGCTGCGAGCTCATCCGAATTGCTGAGCACACGCGCTGTGCCCCTCAGGACAACCGACCAGGCCTCCTGCGAGAGGATGCCGTCGGTCTCGAACAGCACCTGGGCGTTGATGGTCAGTTGCGCGAGTTTGTTTCCCGGCGCCGTGCGCAGGTAGACCTTCCGGTTTGAGGTCACGTAATTCACCGGGAAAATGTCCGGTTCCCCCGCAACAGAAACCACCAGCCGCCCGTGCTGCGTTGCCGCCAGCAGGCGCCAGGACTGCTCGTCATCGAGTTCCAGGACGGGATTGCCGTCCGCGTGTTCAAACATCATGCGGCCATTGTTCTACTCGCAGTAGAAATGCGCCAGAGGCTTTGTACCCATCTCCGCCTGTTTGTGACAGGTCCGTCAAGGCTTAACACTTCCGAAACAGGCTTGTGACCGGACTGTCTTTCCTGCTGGATAGCGTCGCACGCAGGGCCGTGATGGCTAAACGCAAACGAAAGCGACGCACCTAATGGGCAACGACACAGATACAACGCAATTACTGGAACCGGCGGCACCATCCGGTGCCGCCGTCGTCGGACATTCCCCGGCAACCCCGACGGCAGGCAACACCGCGGCGCTGAACGCCACCAAGGAAAGCCTGGAGGACTACACGCTGCGGTTCGCGCCGCGCTCCTACCGCAAGTGGAGTGCAGGAGTGGTGGCAACGAGCGCGCTGGGCGGCATCGCCTACCTGGCGGACTTCTCGATCGGCGCGAACATCGGGATCTCGTACGGCACTGTCAACGCGATCCTGGGGATCCTGGTGGCAGCCGTCGTCATCTTCGCCACCGGATTCCCCTTGGCCTACTACGCGGCCCGGTACAACATCGACCTGGACCTGATCACCCGCGGTTCCGGCTTTGGCTACTACGGATCGGTGGTCACGAACGTTATCTTCGCGACCTTCACCTTCATCTTCTTTGCGCTGGAGGGCTCCATCATGGCGCAGGGCCTGGAGCTGGGGCTCGGCGTCCCGCAGTGGCTGGGGTATGCCGCCTCCACCGTGATCATCATCCCGCTGGTGATTTATGGGATGAACACCCTGGCCAAACTTCAGGTGTGGACCACTCCGCTGTGGCTGCTGCTGATGGTGGTTCCCGTGGGCTACCTGCTGATGTCCCATCCGGAGAGCATCGACAGCTTCTTCGCGTACACGGGTGCGTCCGGCGATGGCGGACCGAACCTGGCATCCGTGATGCTCGCAGCCGGAGTGTGCCTGTCCCTGATGGCGCAGATCGCCGAGCAGATCGACTACCTCCGGTTCATGCCGCCGCGTACCGAGGCCAACAAGGGAGCCTGGTGGCGCGCGGTGATCCTTGCCGGTCCGGGCTGGGTGATCTTCGGGGCGATCAAGCAGATTGTGGGACTGTTTATCGCCATCTACCTGATCGCCACACTGGACCCCGCCGCCTCTGCCACGGCCAATGAGCCCGTGCACCAGTTCCTGGGCGTCTACCAGGAGATGATGCCGGCCTGGCTGGCCATGACGCTGGCCGTGGTGCTGGTGGTCATCTCGCAGATTAAGATCAACGTCACGAACGCTTATTCGGGCTCCCTGGCGTGGACCAACTCGTTCACGCGCATCACTAAGACGTACCCGGGCCGGATGGTGTTCGTCGTGGTGAACCTGCTGATTGCGCTGGTTCTGATGGAAGCGAACATGTTCGATTTCCTCAATACCATCCTCGGCTTCTACGCCAACTGCGCCATGGCCTGGGTGGTCACGGTGGCGTCCGATATCGCCATCAACAAGTACCTGCTGAAGATCTCGCCGAAGGTGCCGGAGTTCCGCCGCGGCATGCTGTACGCCGTGAACCCGGTCGGATTCGTCTCCATGCTGGTGTCCGCAGGAATTTCCATTGCCGTGTTCTTTGGTGCGTTCGGTGCCGCAATCCAGCCGTACTCGCCCATTTTCGCGGTTGGCCTGGCGCTGGTCCTGCCGCCGGTTCTCGCTGTGCTGACCCGCGGCAGGTTTTATCTTCGCCGCACCGAAGACGGCATTGATCTGCCCATGTTCGACGCCGATGGGAACCCGAGCGACGCCAAGCTCCTGTGCCACGTGACGGGGTTGGAATTCGAGCGGCCGGACATGGTGCGTTCCGCGCAGGACGCTCCCGACGGCGGTATCCAGTACGTTTCTTCGCTCGCCTTGTCGACGGACAAGACAGGGGAGTTGGTGCTCCCAGCCGGAAAATAGGCGCTTTAGTTCTGGCGGTCATTACAAAAAGGAAGCCGGTGCACGTGGTGTGCCGGCTTCCTTTATGACTTCTTCTGTCGCATTCCGGATGGTAGAAACGGAACCGGGTCCGCCTGTGGATAAGTTCGGTCGCCGAATTGTGACGTGGGCTACCCTTAACTCACTGTCCGGAGCAAGCCGTCTTGAAATTTACTGGGGGTACAGCGGCCCATGACATCACAGAACTTCTTTACGTCCCGCGCTGTGCGGTCCGGGGCAGCAGCCCTTGTTATTGGTCTTTCACTGGCTCTGTCCGGCTGCAATTCCGGGGGCTCTCCGGGGCCGGGCGGCACTTCGTCGCCCGTGGCGGCCGAGACGCCCACAGCCAGCACCACGCCGACTCCCACCCCCACACCCAGCGCCGTCTATAAGCCAGCCGACGCGTCCGGGCCCGCCCAAAACGTTCCCGTCCCCGTGTTGCCGGAAGTAGCCAAGACGGAAACGAAGGAAGGACTAGAGGCGTTTACTGCCTATTGGTTTGAACTACTCAATTACGCTTACCAGACTGGTGATGTGGCGGGCCTAGAGTCAGTAACCTCGCCAGGCTGTGACTATTGCTCGAAACTAAGCACTTCTCTGATTACCAACTATCAAGGGAATCGCTGGCTGTCGGGTGGGAAGATCACGATTCCCGTCAGAACGACTACGTTTGAGAGATCTGCTGATGGAAACTTCCAAGTCATTTTGCAGGTCCTGCAGAGTCCTATCAGTTACTACGAGCCCGGCGGCAGGGAGTTTAGAACTGCCAGTAACGGTTCGAACACGGGCAACGTACTGTTGGCCAACTTCGAGGCTGGCGCCTGGCGCGTCAACGATCTGCATCCCTTACGCTGATGCTTCGATTAAGCTCGCGAAGCATTGTTTCGTTCCTGATCATATTGGTGGTTTTGAACGCCGGGCTCGTGCCCCCAGGATTTGCGGATGACGGTCTTGAAGCTGATTTCGGTGAGGTGGGAATAGACGTTGACAGTTGGACTAAGGATCCAGTCACCGGTCATATCTCTCCACCTGAACCTGGGACTGTAAGCACCGACCCCAACGAGTACAAGTACGAGCTCCAATGCCACCTCGGCGGAGGAGACTTTGACACCCCTTGTCTTGCCCGCCAGCTCGACTGCAAGGACCGGGAGGACGGTGCCAAGGGCATTCCGGTCGTGTGGCTGTCGCGGCCGCGGGGCGTACCCGGCGCGGTTTGGGCGCATCAATCAGGACCCACCTGCCTTTACGATCCGAAGCCCGAGGACCTCCTGCCCCGGATCGCCGCCGATATCCAGCGCCAGTTCCAGAACCTGCCGGTCAACGCCGGGAAGGTTGTGGCGCAGCCCAGCCCCAATACCCTCCGGGGCGCGGAGACGAACTTTTACGCGGAAGCGATTGAACAGCAGTTCGACATCACCATGTTCGGCCAACAGGTACACGTGGTGGCGACACCCGTCCAATACACCTGGAACTACGGGGACGGCACGGTTTTCGGCCCCCAGCCGTCAATGGGCGGCGCCTTGCCGCAGGACAGGTGGGGCGAGAAGACCCGGACCAGCCACGCCTACGCATCCACCGGCGATTTCCAGGTGGTGCTGACAACCTCGTTCCAAGGCACCTATTCGGTGAACTCCGGTCCACCCCTTCCGATACCCGGCCAGGGCCAGTTCAGCGCGCCCCCGCAAGGGATCAGCGTCTGGCGCTCGCTCACCCGCAACTACGCCGACGACTGCAACGCCAATCCCCAGGGGCAGGGCTGCCCGGGTGCCGGAGCACCACGTTAGGTTCAAAAGCAGGGCAGAACTGGCTGTGATCCCCATCGCACCAGCGAAAGTCCGGAATAGTTGCACGCGCCCCACAGTTGGCAAAGGCAGTACGTCTTCAGCCTTCGAAAGGAACTGCGCATGCTGTTTTCCCCACTCACCCTCGGCGAACTTGAACTTCCCAACCGGCTGGTGATGGCACCCCTGACCCGCCTCCGCGCCGGTCAGGAAGGCATCCCGGGCCCGCTCGTCGTCGAGCACTACCGCCAGCGCGCGTCCCTTGGCCTCATCGTCAGCGAGGGCACCTACCCCACCCCCGCAGGACAGGCCTATCCCGGCCAGCCGGGCATCGTCACCCAGGAGCAGGTTGCAGGGTGGAAAAAGGTTACGGATGCCGTCCACGCCGAAGGCGGGCGCATGTTCGCCCAGATCATGCACGGCGGCCGGGTTTCGCACCCTGACATCACCGGCGGTCTGCCCATTGTCGCCCCCAGTGCAGTAGCGATTGACGGCGACGTCCGGACGCCGGCCGGCAAGAAGCCTTACCCGGTGCCGCAGGCACTGACCACCGATGAACTCCCCGTCGTCATCCAGGAGATCGTCAACGCCTCCCTGAACGCAATTGAGGCAGGGTTCGACGGTGTGGAACTGCACTCGGCCAACGGTTACCTCCTGCACGAGTTCCTGGCGCCGAATTCCAACATCCGGACCGACAGCTACGGCGGATCACCCGAGAATCGCGCCCGTTTTGTGATCGAAACGGTCAACGCAGTGGTTGCCGCCCTCGGCGCAAACCGGGTGGGCCTGCGCATTTCCCCGGAGCACAACGTCCAGGGCATTGCCGAGACCGACGCCGCGGATGTTCGTGCTACGTACGAAGTCCTCGTGGACAGCATTGCGCCGCTCAACCTCGCCTACCTGAGCATCCTGCACCACGAACCTGCCGGCGAACTTGTCCAGGACCTTCGCGTACGCTTCGGCGGCACCTTCCTGGTGAACACAGGCTTCGGCGTGGTCACCACCCGGGAAGAAGCCGTGAGCCTGGTGGCTGAGGGCCATGCGGACGCCGTGGTGGTGGGCCGCCCCGCGATCGCCAACCCGGACCTTGCCCGCCGCTGGAAGGAAAGCCTTCCGCTGAACGAGCCCGATGCCTCCACCTTCTACGCCGAAGGCGCCACCGGTTACACGGATTACCCGGCCTACCAGGGCTGAGCGGCTTACCAGGGCTGAGCGGCGGATCGGCTGAGCCGAACAAAACGACGACGGCGGCACCCATCATGGGTGCCGCCGTCGTTGGCTGTCTGGGGTGCTGGTCCCGGGCAGCAACACCGGAAGGTCATCCGACGACCTCACGGCTGAAGAATTATGTGGCCCGCCGGACTCCATCGGATGCCGGCGGTGATCAGATGCTACTCCAACGAATGGACTCTTACCAGAGCCAGTTTTGCCGCAAGGAAAAAGCGCTAGAGCACGGCTTCCCGGCCGGTCCCTTCCTTCATCACCAAGCGCCCGTCCTCGATGGACACCAGCACACTCTTGGGCCTGCCGCTGACCTTGGTGATGGCTTTCAGCCCACGGTTGGTGACCTCAACGCCCACCTGGGCACCCTTGGCCGGCAGCTCTACCGAGACCTCTGACGCGATGCCGAGAAGCGGATTCGTGGAAATCCCCACATCCCTGCGCACAGCCTTCCCGTTCACGGTCACGGTGATGTTCGCTTCGTCGAACCCGTCCTGAAACACAACCAGCAATTCCCGCATGGTGGCCTCTTCCTCGAGCATGGGTGCCAGTGATGGCTAGTCCACTACAGCACTTTGCGCGTCCCAGGGGAATACCTGCTTCTCCCTATGGCGCCTCAGCGAGTACGGCGGCGGTGGAGCCCCGCAGGCCGGTAAGGCAAGATGTTCTGGTGACCCAAATGCCAGGACCTTCCGCCGCTTCCGTCCGCCCCAGCGCATCAGGGGAGGACGAACTCTTTGCCCAGATCGCTGCTGAGCTGGGGGTCAAGGCTTGGCAAGTGAAGGCTGCAGTTGAATTGCTCGACGGCGGGTCGACAGTTCCGTTCATCGCCCGGTACCGCAAGGAAGCCACCGGGACGCTGGACGACACCCAACTCCGCGACCTCGACGAACGGCTCCGCTACCTCCGGGAGCTGGCGGACCGCCGTCGTGCCGTCCTCGACGCGATCGAAGCGCAAGGCCAGCTGACGCCGGAACTGCGCAAGGCAATCTTGGCGGCGGACACCAAGTCGCGGCTTGAGGACATCTACCTGCCGTTCAAGTCCAAGCGGCGGACGAAGGCCCAGATCGCCCGGGAAGCAGGCCTGGAGCCGCTCGCGGACACACTCTTGAAGCGGCCGGACCTGGATCCCGACCGCGAGGCCGCGAAGTACCTCAACAGCGCGCATTCCGTTGATGACGCCGCCGCCGCGCTCGCAGGTGCACGCTCCATCCTGGTGGAAAGGGTGGCCCAGGATCCCGACCTCGCAGCAAATTTGCGGGACCGGCTGTGGGTCCAGGGCCGGATGGTGTCCCGCGTCAAGAAGGGCAAAGAGGCAGAAGGCCAGAAATTTGCGGACTACTTTGAGTTCGCCCAGGCGCCGGACAGGATGCCGTCCCACCGGGTCCTCGCGCTGTTCCGCGGGGAGAAGGACGGCATCCTTGAGCTGGACCTCGCCGAAGCCGATCCATCGGACGACGCCGCCCTCACCGCCGCCCGCGCCCGCTACGAGTCCGCCGTGGCCAGGTTCCTCGGGGTCGCCGACCGCGGCCGCCCCGCCGACGCCTGGCTGCTGCAGACCGCGCAGGTGGCATGGCGCTCCCGCGTGCTGTCCCGCCTCACCTCTGATCTTCGGGCAAGGTTATTCGCGGCGGCGGAAGACGAAGCGGTCAGGGTGTTCGCGGCAAACCTCCGCGACGTCCTGCTGGCCGCCCCTGCTGGAAACCGCGCCACGCTGGGGCTGGATCCCGGACTGCGCACGGGCGTCAAGGTCGCAGTGGTGGACGGCACCGGCAAGGTGGTGGCCACAGACACGGTCTACCCGCACGCCCCGGCACGCAGGTGGGACGACGCCCTGGCCACCCTGGTGCGGTTGGCGCGGCAGCACGCCGTCGAACTCGTAGCCATCGGCAACGGCACGGCGTCGCGCGAGACGGACAAATTGGCTGCCGAACTGATCAAGCTCCTCCCGGACGTGGACCGGAAACCGCAGAAACTCGTGGTGTCCGAGGCTGGCGCGTCCGTCTACTCTGCTTCCGCGCTCGCCGCCGCGGAACTGCCGGGAATGGACGTTTCGCTCCGGGGCGCCGTTTCCATTGCCCGGCGGCTGCAGGATCCGCTGGCCGAACTCGTGAAGATCGACCCCAAATCCATCGGCGTGGGCCAGTACCAGCACGACGTGACGGCGTCGAAGCTGGACCGCAGCCTGGACGCCGTCGTGGAGGACTGCGTCAACGCCGTGGGTGTTGACGTCAACACCGCTTCGCCCGCGCTGCTGAGCCGGGTGGCCGGCGTCGGTCCTTTGCTGAGCGAAAACATTGTGGCCTACCGGAACGAGCACGGACCCTTCAACAAGCGCACCGACCTCAAGAAGGTACCGCGGCTGGGCGCGAAGGCCTTCGAACAGTGTGCCGGCTTCCTGAGGATCTCCGGAGGAGCCGAGCCGTTGGACGCGTCGAGCGTGCACCCGGAGGCATACGCCGTCGCCCGCAAGGTTTTGAAGGCCGCCGGCGCGGCCCCGGCGTCGTCCCTGGACCCACAGAAGTTCGTTGACGATACCTTCGGTCTGCCGACGGTCAGGGACATCTTGGCTGAGCTGGACAAACCGGGGCGCGACCCCCGGCCCGCCTTTGCCGCCGCCACCTTCTCGGAGGGGATCGAAAAGATCGCTGATCTATTGCCGGGCATGATTCTCGAAGGAACCGTGACCAACGTTGCGGCGTTTGGTGCCTTCGTGGACATCGGAGTCCACCAGGACGGCCTGGTCCACGTCTCCGCCCTGGCCAACCGCTTTGTGTCCGATCCGCGCGAGGTGGTGAAGTCCGGCCAGGTGGTCAGGGTCAAGGTCCTGGAAGCTGATCCTGAGCGGAAGCGGATTTCGTTGACCCTAAGGCTCGACGACGAACCGGCCAGCGGCGGTGCAGGTTCCGGGCGGAGCGGCTCGGCGAAGCCCGGGGCAGGGAGACCGGGCGGGAACGACAACCGCCGGGGAGCGGGCGGCGGCAAGGGTGAGCGCAGTGGACGCCCGGACCGGCAACAGCCAGGGAAGCAGCCGTCAGGCAGGACCGCGGGTGGTGGCCGTCCCACTCCTGTAGCCCAGCCCGTCAACACGGCAATGGCGGAGGCGCTCAGGAAGGCCGGCCTGGGCAAGTAGTCCATCAGGGCTTTTGGCAGTGGCGGCTTTTCTGCAAGGGTGGAGTATGACCTATTTCCTGGAGTACACAGTTCCTGCCGCTCCCGGTGATGCCGAGTTCGAGTTCCCGCACGACGAGATCAACACCGGCACCACGGTTCCGCTGACCCAGACCGGCGCCGACGTGGTGCACACGCCCGAGCTCCCGGCCCGTACGGCAATTATCGGAGCTACCGTGCCCGAGGCGAAGCTCGAGGCTGAGCAGCTGATCACCCACAGCCGCGCCTCGGAGGCATCCTTGTACTTCGACCCGTCGAACTCCCTGCAGGCGGGGGTGGGCACGCTGGTGAGTACTTTCAGCGAAGGCCAGGGCTGGCAGGACGTCTAAAGGTTTGCATCAGCCGGATCGTGAGGTTTAGCCGGTGGCGCTGGCGCAGACCAGGCGTGGCCTGCCGAATCTGGTCCGGACTCCAGGCGAGTAGAGGACAGACTCGGGCGGCCCGCCCACACTGATGCCGGCAGCTTTGATGAGTCCGTCGCTGAGCTGGTGGACATTAGCTCCGAACAGTGGCCACGCTTGGTGCGTGTTTGGTATGAAGGCCGTCCTTCCGAAGAAGTGCCCATGCATGCCGAACCTGGCGGTCAGAAAGACTGACAGGGGATCGCCGGCGGCGGCGCGGAGTCTGGGAACCACCGTGAAGTCGCTGCGTGCCGCCGCGCTGCCGAACCGGCGCACGGAGTAGCCCACAGGAAATTCATCAGTGATCGCGGCGGCCTCGACCTCGCTGTGGCCATGCTGGCGCCGGACGACGCTACTGCCGGGAAAAGGCGGCCTTTGCCGGATACGGGACCACACGTAGGGAATTCCCACCGCTCGCGTTGCCAGAACGACGGGCAGCCGGTTCGCATCCAGGCTCAGGAACACTACGCCGCGGGTCCCATTTGGTTCCCGCGAATACAGCCGAACGTTGACCTCGTTGAAGCTCCCCAGATAGGGAATGCCCGGCCCGCGTCCAAGTCCCGCCTGTTCCATGCGGAAACCGATCAGGCCCACCCACGAACTGCCGTCGAACACGTCCGGCCGGACGCCATCGGGCATGAAAGTTGCTGCCTCTTCCTCCGTGATGCGCCAGTGGAGGAAGACTGCGTCGAGCCACCGCTGGTCGGAGAATACCGGCGCAGGAAGTTCCGGTGGCCGCGGCCACACTGCCGGGGCACCCAAGTTTCCGGTCAAGGCCCATGTGCTCCTTCGATTGGCCCGGCTGAATAGGCTCGCTGGACTGATCTAGGCAGAGAAATTCAGCAACGTTCGCACTGATGTGCCCGTCATGCTTGAAGCCTAACTGAGGCTGCCGGTCCCCGGGTGGTGTTGTCGAAGGAAGGGCCGGGCCGAAAGAGCCTGATGGCAAGGGGGGTCCCGGCCGGGACTTCTGGGCAACCGTAGTGGCAAGGCCGTCTGGTCTTCATTCGTGTTGGTGGGGTGGTGGTGGGGGTTTGAAGTAGTGGTTTTGTTGGGGTTTTTGGGTGGGGTCGAGGTGGGGTGGGGGGATGAAGGTTGGGGTGTGGTTGGTGGTGGTGATGGTCCATTGTTCTTTGTGGATGAGGTGGTGGTGGTGGCTGCAGAGCAGGACGCCGTTGTTGGTGGTGGTGGGTCCGCCGTGTGACCAGTAGGTGATGTGGTGGGCTTCGCACCAGGGTGCGGGGATGGTGCAGTTGGGGAAGGCGCAGCCTTGGTCGCGGGTGGTGAGGGCGGTGCGTTGGGCGGGGGTGAAGAGGCGGGTTTTGCGGCCGAGGTCGAGGATTTCGCCGTGGGTGCCCAGGAGCGCGGGGATGATGTCGGCGTCGCAGGCGATTTTGCGCAGGGTGGTGGCGGCGACGGGTCCGGTGAACGCGAAAGCCCCGGTCCCTGCCTCTGTCCCTGTGCCTGTCTGTGTCCCTGGTGGTGCGGGTATTCCCGGCCGTTTTCCTGTCGCTGTTGCTGTGGTGTGGGTGGGGAAGAGGTCCCGGTAGTGGATGGTGGCGATGATTTGGGGTTTGTTGCCGCCGGTGGTGGGCAGGGTGTTGGTGGCGAGTGCGGTTTTGGTGGCGGTGATGATGCCGTCGAGTTGTTTTTGGGCGCGGGTGCGCCGGTCCAGGTCAGGCGGGGCCGGCTGGGCGGTGTGGTCGGTTGCGTTGTTCGCCGTTGGGATGTTCCCGGTGCCGGTGCGGGGGTTGGTGGCGGTGTTCATGACGGTGAGGAGGTGTTCGTATTGGTCGGTGGTGGCGAAGATTTCGAGGTGGTGCAGGCCGTGGCGTGGTTTGCGGATGAAGGCGCCTTGCGTGTGGCGGAGGGCTTCTTCGGTGGGTTCGGTGCCGTCGGCGTCGATGGTGTCGGTCCAGCGTTGGGCCAGGCGGGTGAGGAAGTCGGGGTCGGTGCTGGTGGCGGCGGTGGTGAGGTGCTCTTCGATCCGGTCCAGGGTGTCCGGGGTGGTGTGGTGTTGGAGCCGGTCCAGGGTGGCGGTGATGAGGGTCGCGGCGTAGGAGGACACGGCCGGTGCCTGGAGGGTGGTTCCGGTGGGCGGTTGCGGGGTGGTCCCGTCAGTGGCGGGGTGGGGTGTGAGGGCGGTGGCGAGGTGGGGCCGGGTTGGTGGGAGTGGTTGGCCGGTGAGGCTGGTGCGGGGCAGGGTGTGCTGGGCGAGGGTGAGGCGGCGGCGTGCTTCGCGGATGGGGATGCGGAGCCTGAGGCGGAGGAACTCCGCGGTGTTGCGGCAGCCGTCATCGGCAGGGGAGGGCGGGGCCAGGGGTCTGCGGGCTGCTGTGGTCCTGGCCGTGGCCTGGGTGATGGCCTGGGTACGGGTGCGGTCCACGGCGGCGGCGGCCAGGAGTTGTAGATACTCCACGGTGCGGGCAATGTTCTCGACCCGGGCGGCGTAATCGGCGGCCTCGACATAGGTGGCGGTGGCCAGGAGGCCCGGGGCGGCCAGGGCGGCGGTGGCGAGTTCTTCGGCAAGTGCCCCGACGATGGCAGGGCCGGATCCCTCCCCGCCGGGGACGGCGCGAAGGCGGGCCGGACTCGTCCGCCGGCTGCCGGCGTCGTCAGCGTTCCCGCCGAGCAACCCACCGTATAACCCGCCGAACGGCCCGTCCAGCTGCTCCCCAATGGCCTCCATAACCCAACTCTGCCAGCCACCACCGACAATCAAGAGCCCCCAAAACACCTATGTGGAAAACCCAACCCCGGGTGCTCAGCGTGGGGCGGCGGCGGAGCCGGTACGGGCCGCGGCCGGCTCCTTTTGCCAGGGCCAGCGCCCCGTGATTTCCAATTCCAGGGAGAAGCTGAGGAACGTCCTGATCAGCACGATGATGGCCAGCACCCCAACGCTGGCGAACGTGGGCGTGACGGCAACGGTGCGGATGATGTCGGCGGCGACGAGCAGTTCAAGGCCCAGCAGGATGGACCGGCCCAGCAACTGGCGGTAGGACCGGTAGAAACCCAGCTTCCCGGCCCCCGGCGGAAGCTGGCGCGGCTGATGGCCACGGATCGCCAGCGGGAGGGACACCACGGCCCCGATCACCATCACCGCGACTCCCGCAAAGTCGACAAGCTGCCCAACTGCCTCAATGACCTGCCGAAATTCCATGCCCCGCCTTAGCTCGGGCCAGGCATCCCGCGGCCAACCTGGCTGTAACCCATTGGACGGCGGCCTTCGTCACGGATGGCGGATGCCGTTCCCTGCTATGACGTCCCTGTACCCTTCCCGGAACGTGGGAAACGTGAAGGTGAACCCGGTGCTTCGGAGCAGGTGGTTACGGCAACGCTTGTTGCCTCCACGAGCGGGACCGGCGTCACCCACCCGGGGTTCTGGAAGCCCAAGTTCGGCTGCAAGGAACCGCAACACGGAACCCAGCTCGGCCGGCTCATCATCCACGCCGTTATATGCCGGCGCGGGCGCAGCCTCCATGGTGGCAAGGTGCACAATGGCGGCCGCTGCATCGTCACGGTGGATCCGGTTGGTGTAGCGCACGTCCTCGGGAACAACGGCCGAGCCTGTCTTCACCTGGTCAATCAGCCGCGTCCGGTCCGGCCCGTAGATGCCTCCCAACCTGAGCGCAATAGCGGTGGTCCCGGTTCCCGCAAGCCTGTTGTGCAGGAGATCCTCGGCTTCCACCAGCACCCGTCCGGAGAAGCCGCCCGGATCCGGCGCCGTGGATTCGTCCACCCAGCCGCCACCCGCATCGCCGTAGACGGCCGTGGAGGAAACAAATAACACGCGGTCCGGGTGCACGCCGTCACGCTCGAGCGCATCCAGGACATGTGCCACACCACGTACATACGCCGTCCGGTATGCCTCCTCCGAGGGGGAATCGGCAGCGACGGCAATGACGACGGCGGTGGTGTCCGCAGGGACTGGCGGCAGTTCGGGCGAGCCCAGGTCCGCCGCAGCACCTTCAATGGCTGCCGGAAGCTTCGCAGGGGACCGGCGCCAGCCCACAACCCTGTGCCCCGACGCAGCGAACCTGAGCCCCGCTTCGGTACCCAGGTCGCCGCACCCTGCCAAAAGAATCGTCACGGCCTACGGCGCCTCAACCGGGAAGAACACGCGCGGATCCTGCAACAGCGCCGGGTACGCGAACGCGGAGCGGTCAATGATCTCCATGACCTCGAAATTCCTGCCAAAGCGGCCGTCATCGAGGGTGATGGGGCGCCCCACGACCTGTCCCACGGCGAACCTGGCTCCGTTCTCGAACGGAACCGCAACCGGCGTCTTCCCCGGGAGGGTCCGGAACGCCTCCTCCTGCGCCGCGCGCTTGCGGGTGGGCTTCTTCTCCTGAGGCTTCGGGGGCGCCTTCTTGGGCGCCCGTGACGGCCGGCGGGACCCGTCGTCCACGTAGACAGGGGAGTAACCGTCATCTCCGGCCGACATCGCGGCCGCGGCAGCAGCGCTCCGGTTCACCGGCGGAAGCGCAACGGTCCTGAGCGACTGGGGGTCGACGTCGTCATGCGGCTCCCGCAGGATCCAGAGAATGTCCCCCTCCGGTTCCTGCGGCAGGAATTCGTGCCGGGGTTCTGGCCAGACGTAGTCCATGTCCGGAATGGCGTCCGGGAAAACGGACGTGTAGAACTTCGGTTCCTTGTGCACCAGCTTGGAACGGTGGCTCAGGTGGAAGTCGGGGTCCCCGAGCCAGGGCGGCAGGATGATCTTGGCGGCGTAGTCCGGATGGGCAGCCTGCGGCGCAAACTCGGCGATGTTCGCCCGGGTGTTGTCCGGGTGGCCACGTTCGATCCATTCGTCCACCATCGCCAGCCCATACATGGTGAGGGCCGGCACGTGGCCCATCCACATGCGGATCGCGGGGTGGGTCTGCCAACCGTACCCGGGAATCACCAGGGCGCGGAGGGTCTGCAGCGCTTCAACCCGCTGCTTGCCCAGCCGTGCAGTGTCCAGGGCTTTGGCGCTTTGGCGGAAGTCAGGGTACGGGAGGAAGGTTTGCATCTATTCAGTCTGACGGTCCCCGGCGGAAGTGCCAATTGCTGTGCCAACGGCCACATCGGGGAGGGGTTAATGTCCAAATAGTGGACGCATGCATACGACGTTCAGGTTAAACCACTAAGATCACCGCAACCCCAACCGCGTTTCGGAAGCTCTCTCATGACATCTACACCTGACAAAGCAGTCGCCCACGCCCGCACCGCCCTGCCCCGTTTCGGGCAGATGCTGGCCCCGGAAGCCCAGGGAATCCTGGTCCTCGACGAGTTCACCATCGATCCCGCCGCCGCGCGCAAGGACCAGCACCGGTTCCGCGACGGCATGGCCACCGTGGCCAGGACGGTCCGGCGGATCGCCGCCCTTCGCGTGGTCATCGCGCTTGTGGCCATTGGCAACCTGCCCCTGTTCCTGCTGTCCAGCGGCGTGTGGATCTACGGAGTCTCACTCGCCCTGGTCGTTGCGGTCCACGCAGCAGTGACGCTGCTCAACCGGCACGAACCGCGGCTCAAGCAGCGCTCCGCCCTGGAACTGCACATGCACCGCGAACGCAGCGCCAACTACCGCAAGGTGCGCGACGCCGTGAAATACATGATCGACACCCCCAGCCGCATGAACGAGCACCTCTACCTGGAGTTGCTGGCCGTCAAGCGTGTCGCCCTGAACCTTGCGCACGGCACGGTTGCCCTGCTGGACACCAGCGACGACTCCGCCTGGAAGGTGCGGATCGTCCGCGAACTGCCGGCCAGCTGACCGGCGGTTCCCTGCCGACTCCGGCAGCGGCCCGGGAATTAAAAGAACGACGCCGGCACATCCCTTGTGGGGGTGTGCCGGCGTCGTCTTTTGGTCAACGGAATTTGTCTATCGCCGACCTGTCTGTGTCGCCTTCCAAAAGGCGGGCGGCCAGGGGGCCGCTGGTGATGCCGCCTCAGGCGTTACGCGGGAAGCTGGATAACCTGTCCCTCGAACACGAGGTTCGGATCCGAAATAGTGTCCAGGTTGGCGTCGGCAAGATGCTGCCAGCCGCCCTGGATGCCCAGCTTGTCGGCAACAATGCTCAGGGTATCCCCGGCCTGCAGCGTGTAGGTCTCGCCGCTAAGGGCAACCGACGTAGCATGCCGCGGCGCCGGTGCCTGCTTAACCGGAGCACTTTGAGCCGGGGCACTTTGAACCTGGACGCTCTGCGTGGGAGCAGCCTGGACGGGCGCGCTCTGGACCGGGGCTCCGCCGCCACCGCTCAGGCCGAGCTGGGACGCGCAGGAGGGCCAGGCACCCCAACCCTGGGAGGCCTGGACCCGCTCCGCTACCGCGATCTGCTGTTCACGGCTGGCATCCGCGGGGGAGCCGGTTCCGCCGTAAGCGGCCCAGGTGCTGGAGGTAAACTGCAGGCCGCCGGAGAAGCCATTACCGGTGTTGATGGACCAATTGCCGCCGCTCTCGCACTGGGCGAGTGCATCCCAGGTGGAGGTCGGGGTGGCTGCGTTGGCCGCCGTGGCTGAGAGGGCCAAACCTGCCGCGGAGACGGCGGCCAGGGTGACTCCACGGCGTGCGGCAGTACGGAATTTGGTGTTTTTCATGATGGTGATGCTCCTGAAGGCCACCAGCGCTGGTTCCGTCCCCGGAGATCGTCGCGCCACTGCCCGCCCCTGACAAATAGAGGTCACTGTCGGTGGCTGCCGCTGGGCAGTTCTGGTGGAGGCAGCACCGGGCAATCAAAGAGCCCGCCGGGCGGGCATGCATTTCACGCTAGGACATCGCTTTGGCGTTATCAAATCGAGATTCCAGCAGGGGTGTCGGGTAGGTGCAGTGCATCTGCGGGGAGCCGGCGGTCTTTAAGGCGTCGAAGTCCCGGGCAGGCGCAAAACCGGGAGGGGCACTATCCTGACCGGATGGACAACTTTGCCGGCGGCAGCACCATGCCCGAAACCGAAACGGACCCTGCGGAACCCGCAGCCCCTGCCAAGCCCCTCCCGGTGGCAGAACTGCACCTGCACATCGAGGGCACGCTGCAGCCCGAGCTCATCTTTGCCTTGGCCGAGCGCAACGGTATTGCGCTGCCGTATTCCGGTCTGGACGAACTCCGCGAGAAGTATGAGTTCACGGATCTGCAGTCCTTCCTTGACCTCTACTACGCCAACATGGCGGTGCTGCGAACCGAGCAGGACTTTGCGGACATGACCCGGGCCTACCTGGAGCGGGCTGCTGCCGCCGGGGTCCGGCACGCGGAAATCATGATGGACCCGCAGGCGCACCTCTCCCGCGGCATTCCCCTTGAGGCGTGCGTCAGGGGTGTGGCATCGGTGCTGGAGACCTCGGAGGAGGACTACGGTCTCTCCACCATCCTGATCGCGGCATTCCTCCGGGACCTGCCGGAGGACTCCGCGCTGGAAGTCCTCGGCCGGCTGCTGGCCATGAATGCGCCCATCGGTGCCATCGGCCTGGATTCGGCCGAAGTGGGAAACCCGCCGTCCAAGTTTGAGCGGCTGTACGCGAAGGCGCGTGAAGCAGGCCTGCGGTTGACGGCGCACGCGGGGGAGGAGGGCCCGGCGTCGTACATCATCGAAGCCCTGGACCTCCTGGGCGTGGAGCGGATCGACCACGGGATCCGCTGCATGGATGACCCCGACCTGGTGGAGCGCCTGGTGGACGAACGCATTCCCCTGACGGTCTGTCCCCTGTCCAACGTCCGGCTCCGTGCCGTAGACACCCTGGCCGACCATCCGTTGCCCGCGATGCTGGCCGCCGGACTCAACGTCTCGGTCAACTCAGACGATCCCGCCTACTTCGGCGGCTACGTGGATGACAACTTTGCGCAGCTGACTTCGGTGTTTGAACTCTCTGATTTCGACAGGGCACGCCTCGCAGCGAACTCCATCCATTCCTCGTTCGCGTCAGAGGAGCGGAAAGCGGAGCTGCTGGCGGAATTGAACGGCAGGGAAGTGTCCGACTGACCGCTGCTGTGTCGGGGGCAACAGCCGGTCTTTCTGCCCGGTAAACTAAGTGCCGCAGGCGTGTCTGGGGAGTGCAGGGCAGCATCCATGCCAGCACTTGAGGGTTATGCAGACAGCCCTTACCCGAGACCTCCGCCTCACTTGCGGCACAATCCGCTTCATAGTCGGTCACGACACGCAGAATTTACCAATTAAAGTCGCGCGATTTAATGGGCTGTTGGCAAGATGCCTAAGACCGATCGCTTTTATATAAGGGGAATCATGGCCAAGTCCACCGCAGAAAACACCTACCTTCGACTCAAGACCGTGCTCGATGTCCTGACCGAAGGCGTGTGGTCCGGCGATGCACTGAATGCAGGCCAGGTCCTGGCGGAAGCAACTGCCCGCGTGCCGTTCAACGAGCATGAGGCAGAACTTCTCAGCGGCGGAATCCCGCGCGGCCACAAGACCCTCACCTCCGCCACCGCCAAGCTGGTCAAGGCCGGCTGGCTGATCAAGGGCCGCTCGGGCTGGACCATCACCGAGGACGGCATGCGCGCTACCGTCGCCTTCCCCGACGCTGATTCCTTCGCCGCAGCGCTCGACGCCGGCACTCCCGTCCCTGCCGATACTCCCGTTCCCACGGCTCCCGAAGGCTTTGTCCGCCCGGTCTCCGCCGCCGCGGCGACGCTGGAGGTTCCGGCCAAGGAGGAGGCTCCGAAGAAGACCGCCAGGAAGGCTCCCGCGAAGAAGGCCGCCTCGGCGGTGGGCAAGGCAGCCAAGGCGATCGAAGACGCCGTCGAACCCGTAGTGAAGGCAGTACGCAAGGGCAAGGCTTCGGCCAAGGACAAGGCAGCAGCAGCCCCCGCTGCCGAGACCTCCGCCGCCACCGAGCCGTTCGAGGGCCCGGACGTTGAAACCCTTCCGCAGCCCGAAGCTGTGGCCTTGGCTGGTGACTTCAACACCATCCTGGGTGCCCCGGAGAACTGGGCACCGCAGTACGACGAAGCGCAGATGGAATTCGATTTCCTGGACCAGCTGTGGAAGAAGAGCGCCGAGCTTCCCGCCGGGTTCTACACCTTCAAGATCGCCCTCAACCGATCCTGGACTGAGAACTACGGTGCCTTCGGCACGTTCGACGGTCCCAACCACGAGTTGCACCACGCCGGCGGCAAGGTGACCATCCGCTACAACCACGCCACCCGCGACATCACCATCAACTAAGGGATGCATCCGCCCGGCCGGGCCGCGCTGACTGTCGTTTCCAAACAACGGTGACAGGTAGCGCGGCCCGGCCGGGACGGCAAGCTGCGGACGAGGAGGTCCACCATGGGTAGGCACGCAGGGCCCGCGCAGGAAAACCCGGCGCAGGCCAATATCCGGCTGGACGCGCGCGTATCCGGCATGGTGCAGGCTGTGGGCTTCCGCTTCCGGACCATGGGCCAGGCTGAGGACCTTGGACTTTCCGGCGAAGTGAAGAACCTCGACGACGGTTCGGTTTCCGTGGTGGCCGAGGGGCCCGAGCCGAAGGTGCGCCAGCTCCTGGAGTGGCTCAAATCCGGCCGCACGCCGGGCCGGGTGGACAACGTGGAGGCATCGATATCCGAAGCCTCCGGTCAATTCCGCGGCTTCCGGGCGCACTGAGTCGCTCCCGCGGCAGCGACGTTCCCGCGGCGCCGTCAGGGGGCCTGTCCCGCACTAATCCCGCGGACTAAGCCCGATGAAGGCCCCGAGTTCCTCCAGCCCCGCGGGCTTGTGCGGCATGTAGCTGGTGAGGTCGGGGGAACGGATGATGACCGCGCGCCACTGGCCGCGGGACACCGCCACGTTGATGCGGTTCCGGTTGAGCAGGAACTCCGCTCCCCGCGGAGCCTCTGAGACGGCCGAGCATGCCATGGAGACCAGCACTACGGGAGCTTCCTGGCCCTGGAACTTGTCCACGGTGCCCACCCGGACATCGGGCAGTCCGGCCTCCGCCAGGTGCCTGCGGATCAGGTGGACCTGGGCGTTGTAGGCGGCCACCACCAGCAGGTCCTGCTGCCCGAGGGGGCGGGATTCGGTGTCCGGGCCGCAGGTCCATTTCAGGCCCAGGTGCCGGCGGGCCTGGCTTACCACTTCTGTAGCTTCTTCTTTTGACGCGGTGGCGTTGCCGGTGTGGTTGACGAACACCGTCTCCACCCCGGGCGCCAGGACCTCCAGTTCGCGAAGGGACGCGGCCGGAGCCGATGCCAGCCTTCCCTCGTAGCCGAGGTTCGACACTGCCCGGCACAGGTCCGGATGCATCCGCCAGGTATCGGCGAGGAAGTAGCCCAGGCTTACGGGAAGGGTGGCGTGGCCGGCCGCGAGCCAGCCAAGCGCGGACTGGTCCACTGGTTCCGGGTGCGCGCCCTGGGTGACTTGCGGGAGCTGCTGGGGGTCGCCCAGCAGGAGCAGCCGCGTACCCGCGACGCTGACCGCCAGGGTGTTGGCCAGCGAGAACTGCCCGGCCTCGTCAATGACCAGGAGATCGAGGGACCCGGCGGGGACTTCCTTGCCGGTCATGGTCCACGCGGTGCCGCCCACCAGGCATCCGCCCGGGGATGCCAGCAGGCGGGACACGTCGCCTTCTGAGGTGAGGTTCCAGGGGACAGGATGGGGTGCGGCCAGTTTCTTGCCCACCACCTGGGGGTCCACTCCGCCGGTTTCGATTGCCCGGCAGAGCAGGTTTTCCACCACGTTGTGGGACTGGGCAACCACCCCGACCTTCCAGCCCTCGGCCACCAGCCTGCCGATGACGTGGGCACCAACGTAGGTCTTGCCTGTCCCTGGCGGACCCTGGACGGCCAGATAGGAGTGGTCCAGGTCCCGCAAAGATTCGGTGATGGCCCCCGCGTAATCGGCTGAACCATCGTCGCCATGCCGGACGTCCGCCGGCCCTGGCAGCGAGTGGAACCGCGGCGGCAACTTGCGCAGGATGTCCAGGCCCGGTTGCGCGGGGAGGGACGGCACCGAAGCCCCGACAGCGCTGGCGATGTCCGCGATGGCTGCTTCAATGCTGGCGGTGGCCAGGGGCTGGTCCTCCGTGAGTGCCACCGGAAGGTGCGGATAGGCGCGAACTTTCCCGGTCTCCCGCTCGGCAATGGTCACGAAGTGTTCCGGGCTGTCCGGTGCCGGCTCCAGTTCGCTGATCCTGGTCCCGAAGGAGTAGGCCCTGGTCCCCGGGGCAGCGTCCGGGGCGGTCATGCCATCAGGTCCCGGGGCGTCGTACAGCCGGCACCAGTTGGAGTCGGCGCGGAAATCGGAGCCCTCCGTCATGGTGCCTCGGAGCTTCAGGACGCGGGTTTGCATCCGTTCCCGGGGCTTGGCCAACGCCCAGTCCGAGACGACTTCCGCTGACGATACAACGAACACGTTGCGTTGGTCGGACCAGTTTTCCAGCGGCGCCTCGACCCGGTCGAAGTGTTGCCACCAGAACTGCTTGCGCTCACGCCGGTGATATCCGGTGGCTGCCGCAACCATGGCGATGGCACGCTCGTCGTCAGTCCACGGGCGGTTGTCCGGCAGGCCGGCAAGATACTCGCGGAGCCGACGTTCTTCGGCGGTTTCGTCCTGTGCATCCTGGCGTCCGTCGACTGCGGGATCTGTCGGGGGAGCAACGGTCAAAGCAGCCGCCGCAGGGGCGTCCCCTGACGCTTGGGCGTCCGCACGGGCCACGGAAGCGATTCGAAGCAACCAGTCACGCAGCCGAAGGGTGGAGAGGCAGTCGTACCGGTTGTAGTCGGAAATCGACGCCAGGATGGTGTCGGCCTCGTCCTGCCGCCCTTCATCGCGGGCGGCACAATAGGCGGCGTAGGCCACCACCGAAGCGCCGGCGTCCTTGACGTCCCCGGACCGGAGGTTGTCTCCCATGTACAGCGGTTCAAGCTTCTTGATGGAGTACGACGCCTCCGAGATCCGAAGGGAATGCCGCACCGTGGCGTACAGGTCCACCAGCAGCCCCTGCCGGAGCCAGTCATCCACCGTGTCCTCGCCCGCCTGGTGCGCAAGCGAAAGGTTCCGCAGCGCGGTCTTTTCGTACGGGGCGTAGTGGTAAACGTGCATGTCCGGGTACCGGGCACGCCGCTTTTCCACGTAGTCCAGGAAGTCCAGGAAGGCGCGGCGCTCCCCGGAACGGGAGTGCGCCCAGAACGGGCGGAAGACGGGATCGCCTTCCGCACCAGGCACCGGGGCCTCGATGACGCCAAAGAGGTACTCAATGCCCCACGCGCCGGTGGCCGGGTCCTGCCACAGCGGATCGCCCTCGAAGTCGAAGAAGATGTCCCCGGCACTGGGGGCGGGCAGCGATCCGATGGTGTTGTCCGGAAAGACCGTGTAGGAGACCGTGTGCGGCTGGCCATCCTTGGTAAATGTCCTCGAGCCTGCGGGCTGGTCCAGGCCCAGCTGCATCCTCGCCTGGGCGCGGAGCCGGGCCACGGAGTTCCTGGCTTCGCCGGCCGGCATGGCTGCCAGTTCATCGATGCTGGTGATCTTCGCAGCATGAAGTTTCCGTCGCTGGACCACGGACATGCCCGCCACCATCAGCAGATCCCTGTGCAACTTCACCTGCTCGGCGCAGTAGTCGCAGCGCCCGCAATGCACGACGCCGGGCTGCTGCCACTGGACGGGACCATCGGCCGCCCGGTGGGTGGCTGTGAGTTGGCGGAAGCGCCGCCGTCGTTCACGGAAAACGGGCAGCAGGTCCGGCAGGGAATGGCTGCTCCGCAGCCAATCGTCGCCGACGCGGGTGCCGAGGACCAGCGTGACGGCGGGGGAGGGATCCAGCCCCATCCCGAGGAGCTGGTCGCCGTAGGCAGCCAGCTGCAGCAGGGCCCCCACCTTGGCGTGCCGGGCAAGTTTGGTGTCCCAGACCTCGTACCGGCCGGGGTTCCCGGTGCCTGCCGCCTCATTGACCAGGAAATCCGCGTAACCAAGGAACTCGCCGTCGAAGAAGGTGGCCTGGAACACGACGTCCGCCCCGGACCGCAGGGCAAGTTCGGTCTCTGCGTGTTTCGCCTGAAGCTCGCCCCGGAGGTTTTGGCCGCGGTCCAGTGAGTAGACGCCGGACCCGCGGCCCGCGTCCCATTGGCCGTACTTGGCCACCAGGCTGGCCAGCACGGTCTGTTCATGCCGGTCGCCCAGTTCGCCGGCGCGCTTCTGCATCTCATCGACCGGGAACTCTGCCTTGGGAGTACGCCCCAGCTTTTCGTCCAGGATTCGCAGCGTGCGGTACTCACACTCGGAAGCTGCCACAAGGTCGCTGGCGGAGAAGACCAGGTCCGGCGGCGCAGCGGATCCGGCATGATGACCGGCAGCGTCCAGCAGAAACACGGGGCCTCCCCAACTGTTTGCGGGCCCGGAGACGGTTTCCCTGGCCTGGAATCAAACCTAGCAAGAGGGACTGACAAACAGGCACCGTGGGTAATTGGTTAGCCCATTTGGGTGGTTGGAATTTCCGTGGACGCCGGACTCCCGCAGCAGTACCCTTTCAGTGCGGGCAGCCGCCACAAGCGCCTGGCCGGGAGATGAAGAAGGCGCCCATCCAACTCCGGCGCCGCGTTTGGGTCTGCGATCTGGGGGCAACCAACCGGCCCTATCGGCTGCTGCGGGCCTTGGCCGCCGCCGGCAGCTAACGGAAATCCCATATCCCAGAAACGGTTCCAGTCATGACTGTCCTTCTTCGCCGCGCTGCCATCTTCAGCCTCGCCGGGCTGTCCATCCTCGCTGGGAGCGCCGCTCCGGCCCAGGCAACCAACGACGCCGCCAGTTGCGTCGGAATTATTGTTTCCACCCAGGCGCAGGCAGGGGAGCTTGACGTGAACTACTTCAAGGACCTGGCTGATGACGAAGACGCACCCAATTTCGGGCAATTCGTCCAAGGCGGTGCGCACTTGCACTACGGCTCGATGGAGGCATGCCTTCCTGATTAGCTCCTGATCAGCCAGCCTGACCAGGGCGCGCGCGACGGCGGGACTTCCCGCCGTCGTCGGCCGCACACCTTGGGTGACTTAAGTCAGGCGGGCAACGCTCCGCCGTGAAGGACGCCGGGCAGCCGCGTCGGAGAACAGCTCCGGGGTGGATTCCTGGATGCGCTGGACGTCCTCGAAGACGGCGCGAAGGTGAAGGCGCAGGCGGCTGTCCGCATCGGAAAGGTCGTTGGCTTCCAGTGCGTCCACCACGGCCGTGTGCTGCTCGATCAAGGTGGAAACGGGCCGGGTGTCCAGCAGGCTCATCCGGCGCGCCCGGTCCAGGTGTGCCTTGGCGGAGTTGACCGCACTCCAGGCGGATTCGTGTCCGGCCAGGCGCAGGAGTTCCCGGTGGAAATCCTCGTCCAGCCGGAAGAATTCCTCCACGTCGCCGCTGGCGTCAGCATCCGACTGCGCCTTGAGAATACCCCGCAGGACGCCGATGCCTTCCGCGTCCACGGCGAGATCCCGGAGCGACGCGCACTCGATGGCTTCGCGGATGAACTGCGCTTCGGAGACCCGCGCCAGGTCCACCAGCGAGACGAACGAGCCGATCTGGGGAAAGACCTGCACCAGTCCTTCCTCGCGGAGCAGGATGAGGCTCTCGCGTACCGGCGTGCGGCTGACGCCCAGCTCCTGCGCCAGCTCGTTCTCGGATAGGGGCTCGCCCGGCGGGAGTTGCAGCGAGATGATCCTGCTGCGGAGCGTCTCGAGGGTTTGGTCGCGCACCGAAAGCCGGGGGGAAGCACCTCTTTTGTCCGTTGCCATGCCATTAGTCTAGCCCGTTGACACACTAGAATGGTAGTGCTTGTATGGTAGTAGAAATCGAAGTGCTGCCGGTTCACTGATGCCCATCCGAGGGGCCCGGCCGGGCAGTCCACAGCTTTCCGCTGTTCAATCCCCTTCAACGTTTTTCCTCCCCCTAGACAGCATCACCTGCAAAGGAGCAACTGATGACCGAAAGCATTGCACCGCCTACCAGCAGCAAGGTTGAAGCCCGGAACACCCGCGACCTCGCAAAGGTGGCCGTCTCCGGCTGGCTTGGCACGGCCATGGAATTCATGGACTTCCAGCTGTACTCCCTGGCAGCCGCCATCGTCTTCAACAAGATCTTCTTCCCGGACGTCAGCCCCGTCATCGGCCTGATCGCCGCGATGGCCACCTACGGCGTGGGGTACGTTGCCCGCCTCTTCGGTGCTGTCTACTTCGGCCGCATGGGCGACCGCATCGGCCGCAAGAAGGTCCTGTACATCACCATCGCCCTGATGGGTGCCTCCACCACCCTGATCGGCGTACTTCCCACCTACGCCATGGTGGGCATCTGGGCACCCATCCTCCTGGTGGCCCTGCGCCTCATCCAGGGTTTCGGGGCCGGCGCGGAAATCGCGGGTGCCACGGTGATGCTGGCGGAGTTCGCTTCGGCTCGCCGACGCGGCATCATCTCTTCCCTGGTCTGCCTGGGCACCAACTCCGGAACCCTGGGCGCCTCGGCATTGTGGGCCATCCTGGTCAGTTCCCTTTCGCAGGAGGACCTGCTGAGCTGGGGCTGGCGCGTCCCGTTCCTTGCCAGCTTCGTGATCATGCTGTTCGCCGTCTGGATCCGCCGCTCCATCAAGGAAAGCCCGGTCTTCGAACAGCGTGCCGACGTGGTTGACGGCGTGGCACTCACCAAGGACAAGATCAAGAGCGCAGCCGCAAAGGCCCCCGAACTCGCGGGAACCAGCACCATCGAAGCTGCCCTGCACCAGAAGAAGGGCAAGGCGTTCCTGATCGCACTGGGCCTGCGCTTTGGCCAGGCCGGCAACTCCGGACTGGTGCAGACCTTCCTGGTGGGCTACCTGGCCACCGTCCTGATGACGGACAAGAGCGTGGGCACCAACGCGATCATGTACGGCTCGATCCTCGGCTTCGTCACCATCCCCTTGATTGGCCTCCTTGGTGACCGCTTCGGCCGCCGCCCCCTGTACCTGGTGCTCAGCGCCCTCACTGCCCTCTACGCCATCCCGATGATGCTCATGATCACCAGCGGCAATTCGGCGCTTATCACCATCGCCATGGTCATCGGCCTGAACCTGGGCGTGCTGAGCCTCTTCGCCATGGAAAGCGTCACCATGGCCGAGTTCTTCGGTGCCCGCACCCGCTTCACGCAACTGGCGCTCGCCAAGGAGATCGGCGGCATCCTGGCCACAGCCATCGGCCCGCTGCTGGCGGCAACGCTTACCGCAGTCACCGGACACTGGTGGCCGCTCGCCGCCATGGTCATCGGCTACTCGCTGATCACCCTGGTCTCCGCAGCTGTTGGCCCCGAGGTCCGCGGCCGCGACATGGTCCGCCTGGAGGACGCAGTATGAAGGCAGTCGTCGTCCACGGTGCCAACGACCTCCGCATCGATGACCGGCCCGAGCCCGTCGCCGGGCCGGGAGAGGTAGTGCTCGACGTCGAATGGGGCGGCATTTGCGGCAGCGACCTTTCGTACTGGCGCCACGGAGCGTCGGGTACCGCGGCGCTGAAGTCACCGCTCATCCTGGGGCACGAGGTGGCGGGCCGGATCGCCAAGCTGGGCGCCGGCGTCGAACATCTCGAAGTGGGCCAGCCCGTCACGGTGCACCCGGCCGAACTGGTGGGGGACGGCGCGCTGCCGGACCGCCTGCAGGGCAGGACCAACCTCTACCCGCAGATCAGGTACTTCGGTTCGGCGGCGTTCGACCCCCACACCGACGGTGGTTTCAGCGAACGGAAACTCGCCAAGGCATTCCAGGTCCGGCCGCTTCCGGACGGGGTGGACACCCTCCGTGGGGCACTGGCGGAGCCGCTCGCCGTTGCCATGCATGCCGTCAGCCGCGCCGGCAGCCTTCGAGGCCGCGACGTGCTGGTCAACGGTGCCGGGCCCATCGGGTCGCTGGTCACGGCGGCCGCCAAGTACGCCGGAGCCCGGACCGTGATTGCCACCGACATCAGCGACGCGTCCCTGCGGATTGCCAAGGCCATGGGCGCAGACGAGGTACTGAACGTCTCGGACACTGCGCTCCCCACGGACATGGAGCTCGTCTTCGAGGCCACCGGGATCCCTGCCGTTTTGGGCGGAGTCCTGCGCGCCACGGCCCGCGGCGGCACCGTCGTCCAGGTGGGCAACCTGCCCGGCACCCCTGCGGCCTCCGCGCTGGGGGACCTGGTCACCCGGGAAATCACCTGGATCGGGTCCTACAGGTTCGTGGATGAAATCACCGATGCCTTGCAGGCCATGAAGGACGGCCTGGACGTCTCGCCCATCATCACCCACAAGTTCGCCATCGAGGACGCGGCGCAAGCCATGCAAACGGCCGCGGACCCCGCGGCCGGCAGCAGCAAGGTCATGCTCCACCTCAGCTCGGACTGACACCCACCCCACCAAAACAGCGGTAAGTGCCCGTTCTGAACCCTCACAGCGGGCACTTACCGCCACCTAACATTGCATACCACCATGAGAAGGACTCCCAGTGAAGATCACCGACGCACGGGTTGTGGTTTCGTCGCCCGGACGGAACTACGTCACGCTCGTAATTGAAACCGAGGACGGCATCACCGGCATCGGCGACGCCACTTTGAACGGTCGCGAGCTGGCTGTAGCCTCCTATCTCTCCGAGCACCTCTGCCCGTTGCTCATCGGCCGCGATGCCCGCCGCATCGAGGATGCCTGGCAGTACTTCTACAAGGGCGCCTACTGGCGCCGCGGCCCGGTGACCATGACGGCCATCGCAGCCATCGACGTCGCACTCTGGGACATCAAGGGCAAGGCGGCCGGCATGCCGGTCTATGAACTCCTGGGCGGCGCGGCCCGCGAGGGCGTGATGGTCTACGGACACGCCAGCGGCACCACCCTTGAGGACCTCAGCGCAGACTTCCAGCATCACCTGGACCTTGGCTACAAGGCCATCCGCGCCCAGGCAGCCGTGCCCGGCCTGGACAAGACCTACGGGATCGCCCCCGTGGACGGCAGACTCTACGAGCCGGCCAGCGGCAACGTGCCCCAGGAAGACACCTGGGAGACCACCGCCTACCTGGACTTCGCCCCGAAAATGATGGCCCACGTCCGCGGGGAGTTCGGCTACGGCGTCCACGTCCTGCACGATGTCCATCACCGGCTCACGCCCATCGAAGCAGGGCGGCTTGGCGCCTCCCTTGAGCAGTACCGACCGTTTTGGATTGAGGACCCGACGCCGGCCGAAGACCAGTCGGCATTCCGCCTGATCCGCCAGCACACCACCACCCCCGTGGCCGTGGGTGAGGTGTTCAACTCGATCTGGGACTGCCAGCAGCTCATCACCGAACGCCTGATCGACTACATCCGCACCTCCGTCTCGCACGCCGGCGGCATCACGCACCTGCGCCGCATCTTCTCCCTCGCAGACCTCTACGGCGTGCGCTCGGGCTCGCACGGCGCAGGTGATCTGTCGCCGGCCTCGTTCGCAGCCGCACTGCACGTTGACATGAGCATCCCCAACTTCGGCATCCAGGAATACATGGGCCACCGCGACCCCGCCGGGGAAGTCTTCACCACCTCCTACACCTTCAGCGACGGCTACATGCACCCTGGGGACGCTCCCGGCATCGGCGTAGAGTTCAATGAGGAAGCCGCCGTACGCTTCCCCTTCGACCCCAAGTACCTGCCGGTGAACCGGCGCCTGGACGGATCGGTGCACGACTGGTGAACACTGCAGCCCACCAACCCTTTGACGTGGTGGTGATGGGGGAGATCCTCGTCGAAGTCGCCACCGACCTTCCCTTTGCCCACGGCGTTCCCGCGCAGCTTGGCATCTCCGGCGACGCCCTCAACGTCGCAGCCTCCGCCGCCGCCGCAGGCGCCACGGTAGGCCTGTTGTCCGTGCTGACCGATGACGAATTGGGCCACGCCATTGCCGCCCGTATCGCCGAACTGGGCGTTTCGACCGACCTTCTAAAGTTCCGGCGCGGCCAGCAGGGCGTTTACCTGGTCCACAGCGATCCCGCCGGCGAACGCGAGTTCTCCTACGCCCGCAGCGGCAGCGTGGGTTCCACCCTGGGCCCGGAGGACGTCGATCCCGAAGTTGTCGCGGCAGCCGGGGCCCTGGTGGCGGGCGGCATCGCCTGCGCCATTTCACCAACGTCGCGCGCCGCCGTCGTCAAAGCTGCCGGCCTGGCCACACGCTTTGTCTACGATCCCAATTACCGCCCCCGCCTCACCACCGTGGAAGAGGCGACGGCGGCACTCACCGCCCTGGCGCCGCAGGCCTTCCTGGTCACGCCGTCATTCCCCGGCGAGACGGATGCGCTGCTGGGCGTTGCCTCTCCGCAGGAGGCCGCGGCCAAGCTGCGCTCGCTGGGTACCGCCAACGTTGCCGTCACCTGTGGGGCGGAAGGGGTCCAGCTCGAATGGAGCGGCGACGCCGCCCAAGGTGCCGGCTCTGCGTGGGTGCCGGCGGTTCCCGCCCCCGCCGTGGTGGACCAGACCGGTGCCGGGGACGCGTTCGTTGGGACGCTCACCGCGCGTCTGGTGCTGGGCGACGACTTCCCGACGGCGGCACGTTTCGGGGCTGCCGCATCGTCGCTGGTGGTGGGCGGTAAGGGCGGTACCGGTTGCATCCCCACATTCGAACAGACCAGGGCGCACGCCTCCGGGAACTTCTCCGAAGGAGCGCAGCCATCGAACGCCTGACTACATCTTCCCTGGCAACCAGCGGACACCACGCCGGCATCAAGCGGGACAAACTGCAGCCCGGCATCGTCCACCTGGGCCTGGGAGCCTTCGCCCGCGCCCACACCGCGGTCTTCACGGAAGACGCAATGCTTGCCGCCGGCGACTTCGAGTGGGGGATCATCGGGGTCACCCAGCGTTCCAGCACCGTGGCCCGGCAACTGGCGCCCCAGGATGGCTTGTTCACCGTGGCAGAACGGGGAGGCAACGCCGCCCCGCTGCGTGTGGTCTCCAGCATCGTCGACGCCATATCCGGGCGCGACAACCCGGAACTGGTGGTCGAGCGGATCGCCGCACCGGCCACAAAAATCGTCACCCTCACCATCACGGAAAAGGGATACCGGTTCGATCCGAAAACCCGCACCCTTGACCTGCAGGACCCGGATGTCCAGGCGGACCTCTCGGGACGCCCGCCGCGTACCGCCATCGGGCAAATTGTCCGTGGCCTGCAGCAACGGCCACTCACGGGTGCCGGAGCCATCACCGTGGTGTCCTGCGACAACCTGCCCGGCAACGGCGAACTGACCGGAACCCTGGTCCGGAATTTCGCGGCCGCCCTGCCCGCACCTGAAAGCGAACCCCTGCTGGCCTGGTTGGCAGGAAACGCAACCTTCCCCAGCACCATGGTCGACCGGATGGTGCCGGCCAGCACGCCAGGCGACCTGGCCGGCGTCGAACGTGAACTTGGCCTTCGGGACGAAGCCGCCGTGGTGGCCGAACCCTTCAAGCAATGGGTGATTGAGGACAATTTCGCCGCCGGCAGGCCGCGCTGGGAGGATGCCGGGGCGGTGTTCAGCACCGACGTCGCCGCGTGGGAGGCAGCAAAGCTGAGGCTGCTGAACGCCAGCCATTCGATGCTGGCCTATCTGGGGCTCGCCGCGGGCAAGGAAACCATCAGCGACGCCGTGGCCGTGGACGCGTTCCACACCGCCTGCCGGCGCATGATGCTCCAGGAAGCGCTGCCCACCATCACCCTCCCGGCCGGGCTGGGCGGGGAGCAGTACTGCGACGAGGTGCTCCGCCGCTTCGCCAACCCCGCCCTGGGCCACACCACCGCGAAAGTGGGCAGCGACGGTTCCCAGAAGATAGGGCTGCGCCTGCTGCCCACCATCAGGGGAACGCTCGACGCCGGCCGCGAACCCCGCTGGGCTGCGCTCGCCATTGCCGCGTGGATGCACCATGTGGCCGCCACCCTGGAAACCGACCTCAACGATCCGCTGGCCGCGGAGCTGAACGCAACACTGCCGGCCGCCAGGGACGCCGACAGCGTGGTGCCTGCACTGCTGGGCTTCCGGCCCGTTTTTGACCAGGACCTGGCGGAACATGGCGGCTTCCGCAACCTGCTCCTGCACTGGTACCGCATCATCGAAACCAACGGGCCGGACGGCCTGGGAAATGAGATCAACCATGGCTGACGCATCAGGCGTCCTTGGCGTTTCACCTGTCATCCCGGTGGTCACCATCGACGACGCCCAGGATGCGGTGCCCCTGGCCCGTGCCCTGGTGGACGGCGGCGTGAAGACCATCGAGCTGACGCTGCGCACCGACTCCGCGCTGACCTCGCTGAAGCTGATCGCCGAGGAGGTGCCGGACATCCTGGTGGGCGCCGGCACCATCCTCACGCCGGGCCAGGCCGACGCCGCCGTCCAAGCGGGTGCCACATTCCTGGTCAGCCCCGGTGTCACCCCGGCCCTGCTCAAGCACATGCTGTCCCTGGACGTCCCGGTGCTGCCCGGCGTCGCCACCGTGGGCGAGGTAATGGCCGTCCTGGAAGCCGGATTGGATGCGATGAAGTTCTTCCCCGCCGGGCCTGCAGGCGGTCCGTCCTATCTGGCGGCCATCGGGGCGCCCCTCCCGCACGTGCAGTTCTGCCCCACCGGCGGCATCAGCCTGGCCACCGCCCCGGATTACCTTCGGCTGCCGAATGTGGCCTGCGTGGGCGGCAGCTGGCTCACTCCGGCGGACGCCGTCGCGGCCAAGGACTGGGCGCGGATCACCAGCCTGGCCAGCGGGGCGGCCGCGCTGGGCCGGTAATCCACCCCGCAAGCCGGCCGGGCGTCAGCTCTCGGCTGCGGCAGCCCGGACCTGGGCTTTGTCGTGCTCCGCGTGGGCGTTGCGCAGCAGCTCCATGAACTCGGTTTCGTTGCGGACCAGCCGCTTGTACTTCTCGGGAAGCTTGCGGATCTGGTTTTCTTCGCGGCACATCTTGGCGAAGATCTTGTCGCGTTCGGCCATGTCCGTCTCGTAGTTGAGGTCCATGTATTCCGTGGCGTGGCGCCGCGCCCCGGACACCGCGTTCTTGGCCTTGCCCTTGGGGCTGAAGATGGACGCCAGGATGGTCACCACCAGGACACCCAGGATGACGCCCAGCGAGACGACGGTGCTGACCTCCACCACGTTGACGTGCTTGCCGTCGTTGATGAAGGGAAGGGTGTTCTCGTGCAGGGCGTGCAGGATGAGCTTCACGCCGATGAAACCCAGGATGACCGCCAGGCCGTACGAAAGGAAGATCAGCCGGTCCAGCAGGCCGTCAATCAGGAAGAACAGCTGGCGCAGGCCCATCAGCGAGAACGCGGTGGCGGTGAACACGATGAACACGTTCTGGGTGAGGCCGAAGATGGCCGGAATTGAATCCAGGGCGAACAGGATGTCCGTGCCGCCGATGGCCACCATCACCAGCAGCATCGGCGTCAGGACCCGCTTGCCGTTCTCCACCGTGAAGAGTTTGTCGCCGTCGTAGTGTTGCGACGCCGGCAGGAGCTTCCTGGCGAGCCGGACCACCAGGCCTTCGGAGTCGTCGTCGTGGCTGTCGGGTTTGAGCAGGTTGCCGGCGGTGAGCAGCAGGATGAGCCCGAAGATGTAGAACACCCAGGCAAAACTGTTGATCAGTGCCGCGCCTAGGAAGATGAACGCCGTGCGGGCGATCAGGGAGAACACGATGCCGAACAGCAGCACCTTTTGCTGGTCCGCGCGGGGCACCTTGAAACTGGCCATGATGATGAGGAAGACGAAGAGGTTGTCCACTGACAACGCCTTCTCCGTCACGTAGCCGGCAAAATATTCTGTCCCCATGTCGGGTCCGCCGAACACCAGTACGGCCAGCCCGAACAGCACGGCAATTCCCACGTAGATCGCGGACCAGGTGGCGGATTCCTTGAGGGAGGGCGTGTGGGCCTTACGGACGTGGAAGAAGAAGTCGAAGGCCAGCAGCCCCACGATTCCCGCAATGGTCAGGGTCCAGATATAAGCAGATACTTCCACGCGGCGGGCCTTTCGTCGGAGGGTCCCTCCAGCCTACCTAAGCGGGCTTCAGGAGTTCGTGCTCCATGACGGCGGTCCGGGACAGCGTCTTGTACCCCTCCTGTTCAAAGAGCACCATGATGACGTCGTCCTCGTGCCGCATCACCAGGCCGGGCCCCCACTCCTTGTGCACCACCGCGGACTGCAGCGGGAAAGGCTCGGCGGCGGCGGAAGCCGGCCCGCCGCCGTCGGACGCCTTGCCCGGCTGTTTCTTCCCCTGCTTTTGCTTGGCGTGGGACTTCTTTCCCGCCTTCCCCTTGTCCGGCTGCCCCGCGTCCCCCGAAGCGGCAGCAGCGCACCCGTCGCAGTTTCCGCACGGCTCCGGCAGGTCCTCGCCGAAGTAGCCCAGCAGGAACTGCCGCCGGCAGCCGTCCGTCTCCGCGTACGCACGCATCATGGTCAGCCGGGACTGGTCCACGCGCTGCCGGGCTTCGGCGAGTTCGACGGCGTCGTCCACCAGGGCGGGCAGCTTGGCTTTGGAGGTCAGCCGGATGCCCCGCTTGCCTGTGCTGACGGCGCCAACCTCTTCCAGCTGGTTGATGAGTCCCGTGATGCGGCGGGCGGGTAACCCGGTGAGCTCGGCCAGGGACGCCTTCGGCGCGGGAGCCTTGGCGGCCTTGAGAATCTTCAGCACGGCCAGGAGGGAACCGGGGTCGGGGGAGTGGGTGCCGAATAACTTCCGCAGGCCCAGGTCCTCGGAGCGGTAATGCAGCACGGCGGATGCGGGTTCGCCATCCCTGCCTGCCCGTCCGATCTCCTGGTAGTAGGAGTCCAGCGACTCCGGAATGTCGGCATGCACCACGAACCGGACGTTCGGCTTGTCGATGCCCATGCCGAACGCCGTGGTGGCAACCACGACGTCCAGCTGGTCAGCCAGGAACAGCTCATGGATGTGTTCCCGGTCCCTCGCGGAACGGCCGGCATGGTAAGCCTCCGCGCGCAGCCCCTCCTTGACAAGCTTGGCCGCGTATTTCTCCGTGTCCTTCCGGGTGGCCGCATACAGCAGGCCTCGACCCTTCCCGGCCAGCTCCGCCACCTGCTCAAGGACGGCCTTGCGCTTGCCCTTGTCCTCATGGTGGCGGACCACATCGAGGCTGATGTTGGGCCGGTCGAAGCCATGGACCAGGACCAGTGGCTGGTTCATGCCCAGCCGCTCCACGATCTCGTCCCTGACCGGCGGGGAGGCCGTAGCGGTCAAGGCAGCCACGGGCGGATTGCCCAGCTGTTCCCGGACATTGCCGAGGGCGAGGTAGTCAGGTCGGAAATCGTGGCCCCAGGAGGAAACGCAGTGGGCCTCGTCCACCACGAAGAGGGAGATGTTCAGGGCTTTGATCCGGTCTACGGTTGACTGCTTGGCCAGCTGTTCGGGGGCGAGGAACAGGAACACGGCCCGGCCATCCTCGGCGGCCTGCCATGAAGCCTCGACTTCGGCGTCTCTGTGCGAGGAGTTGATGGCCACAGCGGCATCCGGCCCGAGCGCCTGGGCCAGGCCGTCCAACTGGTCCTCTTGCAGGGCAATAAGCGGTGAAACCACGACGGCGGGACGTCCGGTGGTCCTGTGCAGGTGCAGGGCGGCGACCTGGTAGATGGCGGATTTGCCATATCCGGTGGGCATCACGGCCAGGACGTCGCGGCCGTCCGCAAGGGCTGCCATGCCAGCCAATTGGCCGTCCCGCAGGTGGGGCAGCGAGAAGGGTGATTCAGCAAGGGCCCGGAGGGCTGGTTCGTCGGCCATGGAAAGCGGCTCCGCACAGAAGAAAACTGCGGCCGCTTGCTTCAGCCGTAGGAACCACCCTACGCCAGCCCCGCGCCGCCGTCGTAAACCTTCGGGCGTATGTGGAAAAGCAGGCCGGACAGGGTGTCAGCCCACGGGCCTGCCGGCCAGCGGCCGTCCTTGACTTCAGGGGCAGCCTCAACAACTGTGGAAATTACCGAAACGGCTGGGCAGCAGGCGCATCTGGGACCGGCAAGCAAGGAGAACCCAACGTGGCGCGCGAAAACCCGAAGGTCGAAGAACCCGACGAATCCGAACTTGAGGTGAGCGGCCATCCCAAGACCTGGGCTGCCGGCGTGCCCGGCGTCTACCACTCGATGCAGCCTGCCCTCAAGCACATGGGCGTGGAGCGCTCGCGCAAGACCCTGCTGGCGCTGAACCAGAAGGACGGCTTTGACTGCATGAGCTGCGCGTGGCCGGACCCGGGCCACCGCAAGACCTTCGAATTCTGTGAGAACGGGGCCAAGGCGGTCACCTGGGAAGCCACCCCTGTGGTGGTCGGAAGCGAATTCTGGGCCGGGCATCCCGTCAGCGAACTGCGCCGGCGCACCGAGTACTGGCTGGGGATGCAGGGCCGGCTCACCGAACCGGTGTACAAGCCCGCGGGGGAGGACCACTACCGTCCGGTCAGTTGGGAGGATGCCTTCACGATCATCGCGGACAAGCTGAAGTCCTTGCCCAACCCCAACCAGACAACGTTCTACACCAGCGGCCGCACCTCCAACGAGGCCGCCTTCCTGTACCAGTTGTTCATCCGGGCCTACGGCACCAACAACCTGCCCGACTGTTCCAACATGTGCCACGAGTCCTCGGGCTGGGGCATGGGCCAGACCATCGGCGTGGGCAAAGCGACCGTCTCCTACGACGACTTCGGCAAGGCCGACCTGATCATCGTCATGGGCCAGAACCCGGGCACCAACCACCCGCGCATGCTGACGGCACTGGAAGAAGCCAAGGAGGCCGGCGGCCACATCGTCGCCATCAACCCGCTGCCCGAGGCCGGACTGATGCGGTACAAGAACCCGCAAAAGGTCAAGGGCGTCATCGGCCACGGCACCCAGATTGCCGACCAGTTCCTGCAGGTGCGGATCGGCGGGGACATGGCCCTGTTGCAGGCCGTTTCGAAACGGGTGCTGGATGCCGAGGATGCCAATCCGGGCAACGTCCTGGACCACGCCTTCCTCCAGGAACACTGCGAGGGGCTGGCTGAACTCCGGGCGCACCTGGCCAACCTCGACGAAGCCGCGGTCCTCGAAGCCACGGGTCTGCGCAGCGGGGAAATCGATGAACTGGCGGCCCGCTATCTGGCTGCGGACAAGGTCATCATCACCTGGGCCATGGGCATAACCCAGCAGAAAAAGGGCGTCGCCACCATCAAGGAGATCATCAACCTCCTGCTGCTGCGCGGCAACATCGGAAAACCCGGCGCCGGGGCTTCCCCAATCCGCGGCCACAGCAACGTCCAGGGTGACCGCACCATGGGCATCTGGGAACAGATGCCGCCTGCCTTCCTGGACGCCCTGGGCAAGGAGTTCAGCTTCGAACCGCCCCGGGAACACGGCGCGGATGCCGTGGAAACCGTCCGGCAGATGCGCGACGGTGGCATCAAGGTCTTTGTGGGGCTTGGCGGCAACTTCGTGGGCGCGATGTCGGACACCTCAACGGCCGAGAGCGCCATGGAGAACACCGAACTTTCCGTGCAGATCTCCACCAAGCTAAACCACTCGCATGGAGTCACCGGGGCTGAAGCGCTCATCCTGCCAACCTTGGGCCGGACGGAGATCGACCGCCAGGAAACCGGGCCGCAGTTTGTTTCAGTGGAGGATACCGTCTGCGCGGTGCACTCTTCCCGCGGCACGGTGGAACCGGTGGGACCCAACCTGCTGTCCGAGGTGGCGATAGTCTGCCGGCTGGCAAAGGCGACGCTGGGAGACACCATCAACGCCGACTGGGCCGGCTTCGAGAAGAACTACGACCTCATCCGGGACCACATCTCCCGCGTGGTCAACGGGTGCGGGGACTACAACCGCAAGATCCGGCAGGACGGCGGCTTCGTGCTGCCCAACGGCCCGCGGGATTCACGGACTTTCCACACTCCCACCGGCAAGGCCATCCTGACGGTCAACGAACTTGAGCACGTGGAACGCCCCGCCGGCACCCTGATCCTGCAGAGCATGCGCTCGCATGACCAGTTCAACACCACCATCTACGGCAACAACGACCGTTACCGTGGCATCAGGAAGGGCCGCGAAGTGGTTTTCGTCAATCCGGCAGAGCTTGCCGAACTGGGGCTGGCCGACGGGCAGCGCGTGGACATCCGCGGCGTATACAAGGACAACGTGGAACGGGTCCTCTGGAACTACCGCGTGGTGTCCTATCCGTCCGCGAAGGGCTGTGCCGCGGCGTACTACCCCGAGGCCAATGTCCTGGTTCCGCTGGACAGCGTGGCCGAGGGCAGCCAGACACCCGTGTCCAAGGCGGTCATCGTCCGCCTGGAGCCGGTGAAGGTACTGGAGGACGAGCCCACCGCCGCGGGCTGACTGTCCTCGCCGGCTATTGACCGGTGTCCGCCCACCCGCTGCCCGCCGGCCCGCCGTGGGCGCCGTCGTCGATCAGCTGGAACGCCACCTTGGCAGCCTTCTCGATGGCTTCACCAGCGGCTTCCCTGTTCCCGGCGCTGCCCGTGCCTGCCTCCAGCGCTGCCGCGTAGCCCACCAGGAACGTGGTGACGGGGGCGGCGGCATGGATTACGTTCTCGGAGGATTTGCGGGCCAGGTCAAGGAGCAGCTCCTGGTCCATGTTGAGGTCAAGGATCTGCAGCGCCTGGGCCAGCCGGTGGCTCCACTGGTCCAGCACCCGTGCTTCGTCGTCGTTCATTGCCATGGTTCTCCTTAGCGCCGTTGGTGCGTTTACGTGTCGATGGTGGACATGTTGGGGTAGCGGGCGCCGGCAGTTGCTCCGGCCGGTGCCAGCTGGTCCAGCAGCTCAAGCTCGTCCTGGCTGAGCTCGATGTCCACGGCGCCCAGGTTCTCGCGCAGCCGTTCACGTTTCTTGGTGCCCGGGATGGGGACGATATGTTCCCCCTGCGCCAGCAGCCAGGCGAGGGCCAGCTGGCCGGGAGTGCACTGTTTCCTGTCGGCCAGCTCCCTGACCCGGTCCACGAGTTCCAGGTTGCGGGTGAAGTTGTCGCCCTGGAAACGCGGGGAGTGGCGGCGGAAGTCGTCTTCGGCGAAATCGTCCACGCTGCGGATCTGCCCGGTGAGGAACCCACGGCCCAGCGGGCTGTAGGGCACAAAACCGATGCCCAGTTCCGCGAGCACGGGAAACACCTTGGTTTCAGGCTCCCGCTCCCACAGCGAATACTCGGTTTGCAGGGCGGTGATGGGGTGCACGGCGTGGGCCCGCCGGATGGTCGCGGCGGATGCTTCGGACAAGCCAAGGTGCCGGACTTTTCCGGCCTGGACCAGTTCCGCCATGGCGCCAACCGTGTCCTCGATGGGAACGGTCTTGTCCACCCGGTGCTGGTAGTACAGGTCGATGTGGTCCACGCCCAGGCGCTGGAGGCTGGCGTCGCAGGCGGACCTGACGTATTCGGGGCGGCCGTTGATGCCCACCCAGGAACCGTCTTCGCGGCGCTCGTTTCCGAACTTGGTGGCCAGGACCGCTTCTTCGCGGCGGCCGGCGATGGCGCGGCCCACCAGTTTTTCGTTGGTGAAGGGGCCGTACATGTCCGCTGTGTCCAGCAGGGAGCCGCCGGCATCCAGGAACTCGTGGATGGTGGCGATCGACTCCTGCTCATCGCCGTCGCCGTAAAACTCGCTCATGCCCATGCAGCCAAGGCCCAGGGCGGACACTGTGAGTTGTCCAATGGTGCGCGTTTTCATGGGTGCTCCTCAACGGTAGAACGTGTTCGGAAAACCAGCTGGCCTGCGCCGTTTCCAGGGCAGCGGAACCGGTTGGTGCAGCGTACGCCACTATAGGGGTATCCCTCATGGATTGCTCCCCTAAACAAGGGGCTTCATACCCCTAGACCCCTTGGTGGGCCGTGCCTAGACTGGGCGAATCCCCACCCGGAACCGTTGCCTGACCACTTCACATATCAGGACGCACCAATCGGCCAGGGCTGTTCCCCTCGCGGGATGTGCCACCCAACCAGATCACGGCCGTCCCACCGGACGCCTGACTACAGGAGCGATAGATGACAGGGAACAAAGCCGTTGCCTACAAAGAAGCCGGCAAGGTGGAAGTAATCGACATTGACTATCCGACGTTTGAGCTCAAGGACGGGCCAGGTGTCAACCCCGCGAACGTGGGACGCCCGGTCAACCACGGAGTGATCCTCAAAACGGTGGCCACCAACATCTGCGGATCGGACCAGCACATGGTGCGCGGCCGTACCACGGCTCCGCCCAACCTGGTGCTGGGCCACGAGATCACCGGCGAAGTGGTGGAGGTGGGCCGCGATGTCGAGTTCATCAAGGTGGGCGACCTCTGCTCGGTGCCGTTCAACATCGCCTGCGGCCGCTGCCGGAACTGCAAGGAGCGCAAGACCGGCATCTGTTTGAACGTGAATCCCGCGCGCCCCGGCGCCGCGTACGGCTACGTGGACATGGGCGGGTGGGTCGGCGGCCAGGCCAACTACGTTCTGGTGCCGTACGCAGACTGGAACCTGCTGAAGTTCCCGGACAAGGACCGGGCCATGGAGAAGATCATGGACCTGGCCATGCTTTCGGACATCTTCCCCACAGGGTTCCATGGCGCAGTCACGGCAGGGGTGGGCGTCGGTTCCACCGTGTACATTGCCGGGGCCGGTCCCGTGGGTCTTGCGGCAGCCACCAGCGCGCACCTGCTGGGGGCCGCCGTCGTCATCGTGGGCGACATGAACGAAGACCGGCTGGCACGGGCGCGCAGCTTCGGCTGCGAAACAGTGGATCTGACCAAGGGCGATCCGAAGGACCAGATCGAGCAGATCCTGGGCGTCCCTGAGGTGGACTGCGGCGTCGACGCCGTGGGATTTGAAGCGAAGGGCCACGGCCACGATGCCAAGGAGGCGCCGGCGACGGTCCTGAACTCCCTGATGGAGCTCACGGCCGCTGGTGGAGCCCTGGGTATCCCCGGCCTGTACGTCACGGGCGATCCGGGCGGCATCGACGAGGCCGCCAAGAAGGGCGCACTGTCACTGAGCCTCGGCACCGGCTGGGCAAAATCGCTGAGCTTCACCACTGGCCAGTGCCCGGTGATGAAGTACAACCGGCAACTGATGATGGCCATCCTGAATGACAGGGTCAACATCGCCAAGAACGTCAACGCCAAGGCCATCCCGCTGGAGGAGGCACCGAAGGGCTACGCGGAGTTCGACGCCGGCGCAGCCACCAAGTACGTCCTCAATCCCAACGGCTACTTAAGCTGACGCGGCGGCGGGCGGGGATGCCACCAAGGGCCCCTTGCTTGCGGAAATAACTGTTGCCCGGGCCGGGTTAGGCTTTGCACGGGCAACACAAACCGCAAACGAAGGAGTTTCCCTTGAGTGACATCACCGTCCGCCACAATCCCGGGCGCGAACGCTTCGAGATCCTCGACGCCGGCAACGTGATCGGCAAGGCGGTGTACAAGGAGTACGACGGCGGGGAGTCGCCGCAGCGGATTTTCTACCACACGGTGATCAACGAGGAATACGGCGGGCAGGGCCTTGCCGGGCGGCTGGCCACGGCTGCCCTGGACAGCACGGTCCAGGCCGGGAGCAGCATCATCCCGGTATGCCCGTTCATCAAGAAGTTCCTTGCAAAGCACCCGGAATACTCGGCCAACGTGGTGCCTGTGGCGCCGGCGCACCTGGAATTCCTGGACAGCGCGTTGTCCGCCCGCGCCCGCGGCTAGCGCATCCCTATTACAGCCGGCGGAACACCCCGCAAGCCTTCAGGAAGCTCCCAACCGCCGGTGATTTAATCAGCATCTGTCAGCGCGGCCCACCGCCGCGCTGGTGTTGTTTTTGATTGCCGAGGCGGGACAGGAGCCCTTGTATGTCCGTGCACCCCATGGTGCCCACACCAGGCCGCGGTGCTCCGCTGCAACCGCCGGGCAGGCCATCAAACGGCAAGCCAGCTCCGGGCAGGAACCGGGGCCACAGAAGGCTGCTGTGGCTGGCCCTTGCGGTAGTACTGGTCATCGTCGGGACCATCACCCTGGCCGTGGTCCGGTCCGAGCCACTCACCGGTGCCGTGGTCCCCACCCAGCCGGCCGTACCCGCAGCGCCGGTGGCGGCAGCTCCGCCGTCGTTGCAGGACAGCGTGGACGACATCCTCAGTGACGCGGCCGAATACCGGATTGGGCTGGCGCTCGCCGATGTGTCCGGAGGTGCGGAACGGACGTTCGGCGACCAGGACACGTTCACCGCGGCCAGCACGGCCAAGATCCTCACTGCTGCCGCCTACTATCACCTGGTGGAAAACGGGCAGGCGGGCCTGGAGGATCCCATGGGCGACTACGACGCCGCGTTCCAACTCAAGGCCATGGTCAACGACAGCAACAACGACTCCTGGCTGTTGCTGATGGATGCCGTGGGGTACCCGCAGTTGATCGCCTACGCGGGCTCCATCGGCGTCACCTACGACCCCGAAGAAAACCTCCTGACCGCGGCGGACATGGCCCTGATCCTGAAGAAGCTCTATGCAGGCGAACTCCTGGATAAGGACAACACGGCGCAGCTGCTCAGCTACATGCAGGACACCAACAACGAGGACCTCATCCCGGCGGGATCACGGTCCGGAGTGGACGTGTACCACAAGTACGGGGAAGTGTCCGGGGAACTGCACGACGCCGCGCTCCTGAGCTACCGCGGTTCGACCTTCGCGCTGGTCATTTATACGGAGAACCCCGCCGGCGGGGCGGATGAGGGCCAGGCCGAGGTGATCCGGGACCTGACCAGGGCGGTGGAGGACGCACTCTTCCCGGTGGGAGTGGCAGGAAAATAGCGCACGCCACCCTGCGCGGGAGACCCGCCGAGTCGCCTGCGGTGGAAGCTTTAGGCCAGACTGTTACCGTGAGCAACAACCCCCGGACTGCCCTGGCCGTCGCCGGACTCAGCCTGGGCACGGCACTGAACCCACTGAACTCCTCCATGATCGCCGTGGCCCTGGTGGTGCTGCGCGCCGACTTCGGGCTCGACGTTGCTGCCGTCACCTGGGTGGTCACCTCGTTCTACCTGGCCTCCGCAGCCGGGCAGCCGGTGATGGGCCGGCTCGCCGACCGGTTCGGCCCGCGGCAGATGTTCATGCTGGGCATGGGGCTGGTAGCCGTCACCTGCGCGCTGGCCCCGCTGGCCCCGAACTTCGCGCTGCTCTGCGTGGCACGGGCGGTCATGGCTCTGGGAACTGCCACCGCATATCCCAGTGCCGTGGTGATGGTGGGCGCTCTGGCGCACCGGGCCAAGGTGGACTCGGCCCGCCCGCTGGGCCGGTTGCAGATGGCCAACACGTCCGCAGCCGCGGTGGGCCCGGTGGTCGGCGGCCTGCTGGTGGGCTTCGTGGGCTGGGAGTCGCTGTTCCTGGTCAACGTCCCGCTGGCACTCGCGGCATTGCTGACCGTGCGGAAGGCCGCACCGCCGGACCAGGTCCGGGAGCGCGGCAGCCTGGCGGAACTGGTGCGGGACTCCGACGTCCCGGGGATTGCCGGGTTCATCGCCGCCCTTCTCCTGGTCATGATGGCTGCGCTGAACGTGGCGCCGGACTACCGGTGGTGGATGCTGGCCGCCGGAACCGTGGTCGCGGGGCTGTTTGCCTGGCGGGAGCTGCGCTTCGCCAAACCCTTCCTGAACCTGCGGCTGCTGGGCCGGAACCGGCCGCTGATGCTCGTGTACCTGGCGTTCGCCGTGTTCAGCAGCGTGTACTACTTCGTCTTTTTCGGCCTCCCGCAGCTGCTGCAGGAAGCCGGCGGTTACGACCCCGGCGTGGTGGGGCTGCTGATGCTGCCCCTGGCCGGCATGTCCGTGGTAGCCACCCCGTGGGCAGTCTCCGCCATGGGAAGGTTCGGTGTCCGGCGGGTGCTGCTTGCCGGCGTCGTCCTTTTGACCGTGGTGGCGGCGCTCATGTGGCTGCTGACCGGCACGCTGGCCATCCCCGTTGTGGTGGTACTGACCGCGTTGATGGGCATCCCGTACGGCACGGTCAGCATCGCCTCCAACCAGGGCATGTTCGTGTCCACCCGGCCGCAGGACCGCGGGGTGGCGGCCGGGATCTACCAGACCTGCCGCTACGTGGGCGCGATCACCGCCACCGTGATGATCGGCGTGTTCGCATCAGGCGGGGTGCACCAGGACAGCTGGATGCGGATGGTGCTGGCCATGCTGGTGCTCTGTGCCGTGACGTTCGGGATCTCCGTGTTCTGGCGGCAGCAGAAGGCCTAGGTGCGTTGCGCGGGTGCCCCCGGAAAGGTGTGTCCAGCCTGCGCTCACCTGCAGTAGTACACCTCGCGGTTGTACAGGAGCCGGTCCCTGACCTGTTGGCTGTCTTCCCGGTCGGTGCACCGCCCGGTGGTCTGCGCATAGTGCTGGCCCACTTCGATGGACTCCCCATTCCGATCGAGGCTATGGGTATTGATCCGGGTCCGGACGGTGGAACCGGCTGACTGATCGTCCGGATAGGTGCTGGAGGAGTTGTACGACGACGATTCCAGGCCGCTGGGTGTGGAGACGTCAGTGCTGACTGTGACACCTGAATGGCAGAACCGGGGATCGCTGTAAGTGCCGCATTCGCCGGGCTTGCTGACTTGCGCGCCATCGCTGCTTGCTGCCTGTGCCGGTCCCGCAAAAGCCGCAGCGGCCAGCGCCACTGCGGTGCCAATAAGGGCGGTGCGTTTCGTGAACATCGTGATTCGTCCTGCCTGCCGGGGGTATGGAGAGCTCCAATTCTGGCCGCCGCCCCATCCGCCCCCTAGGGCCATTGGTCCCCGATGCCGGCCCTTGGCGCAGGATCAGGCTGGGGTGAGCAGTCAGGGGCTAAGTGGGTGCCACCGGCGTGACCCGGATCCGGGCAATCCGTAACCGGTCCATGCTGAGGACCGTCAACACGTACCCCGGTATCTGCACCCGGTCGCCTGCCTTTGGGAGGCGGCCCAGGCGGTCCATCACGAACCCGGCCACCGTTTCGTAGTGCCCCTCCGGGAGTTCGATTCCGGCGGCGGCCTTGAACTCCTGCAGGATCAGGCCGCCGTCCACGTCGATGGTTCCGTTGGCCACGTTGACCCGGTCCTCGTGCTCGGCGCCGGTGTCGTATTCGTCGTAGATCTCGCCCACCAGTTCCTCCACCAGGTCTTCGAGCGTGACCACGCCGTCGGTGCCCCCGTACTCATCCACCACCAAAGCGATGTGCTGGTTGGTCTTGCGCATCCGTGAGAGGGAGGGGAGCACGCGGTTGGTGCCGGGCAGGGGCAGGATCTCCCGGGCGATGTCCCGCACGGGCGAATGGTCCTGCACCTCGTCGCGGGGCATCAGGTCGCGGATGTGGACGAAGCCCAGGACGTCATCCGGGCTGCGCCCGATCACCGGAAACCGTGAGTACGGGCCGTCCCTGACCATCCGGCGGGCGTCCGCCACCGTCATGGCACCGTCGATGAAGGTCACCTCCGTGCGCGGGCGCATCACCTCCTGCAGCGTCCGGTCCCCGGCGCCGAACACGTCGGCCAGGATGTGGCGGCTGCTCTCTTCGAGGAGTTCGTTCTCGGCCACCATGTCCCAGAGCTCTTCGGAACTGATGCTTTCCCGCTTGACGCGCGGGTCACCGCCAAAGAGCCTGACCACGGCGTCCGTCGAGACCGACAAGAGCCAGATGACCGGCCGCATGGCATGCGACAGGGCAATCAGCGGCGGGGCCAGGATGCGGGTGAAGGCAACAGGGCTTTGCAGCGCCAGCCTCTTGGGGGCGAGTTCGCCCAGGACCAGGGAAAGAAAAGCCACCAGCAGGGTCATGCCGATGAAGGACACGGGCCCGGCAGCCGCACCAAGTCCGAGGGCTTCAAGGAGGGGTACGACGGCGGGAGCGATCGCCGAGGCCCCATACGCCGCCGAGAAGAATCCGGACAGGGTCACGCCGATCTGGACCGTGGAGAGGAAACGGTTGGGGTTCCGGGCAAGGGCGGCAGTCCGGGCGCCGGTGTCACCGGATTTCTCGATGCGGCGCACCTGGCTTTCGCGCAGGGAGACCAGTGCGATTTCCGCCGCCGCGAACACCCCGCCCAGCAGCACGAAACCGAGAACCAAAGCGATATTAACCAGGGTGCCGCTGTCCATGACACGACCTTACCCAGCCGCGGACCCGCCGGCGCCTGCCTTCGTGTCGAAGTCAGGAAGCCGCGGGGCGGGGCCGAAGCCGGAGTGCCTGCATACCGCCGTCAACAGCCAGGTCCACTCCCGTGGTGGACCCGGCGAGGGGGCTGGCCAGGTATGTGACGGCTGCAGCGACCTCTTCCGGGCAGACGAGCCGGCCGTGCGGCTGACGGGCCTCAAGGGCGGCCCGCTCGGCCTCGGGGTCTGCCGCTGTGGACAGCAGGCGAGCGATCCACGGAGTGTCAGCGGTACCCGGGTTTACGCAGTTGACCCTGATCCCTTCCTGAAGGTGGTCGGCAGCCATGGCCAGGGTGAGTGACAGCACAGCACCCTTCGTTGCGCTGTAGAGGGCGCGTTGGGGCAGGCCTGCGGTAGCCGCGACGGAGCAAGTATTGACGATCGCCGCGTGGGAGGACCGGCGCAAGTACGGAAGGGCGGCCCTTGAAACGCGGACTATACCCATCACATTGATATCAAACACACGGTGCCACTCGTCGTCGTTGTTGGATTCAATGGTGCCCTGTGCGCCCACTCCGGCGTTGTTGGCCAGGATGTCGATCCCGCCCAGCTGCTCTGCTGCCTGCCGTACGGCCCGCCGGACAGAGCTGTCATCCGAGACGTCGCACTGAATTGCTGTGACCCCTTTCGGCGCCTGCTCGGGGCGGAGGTCCAAAACCGCCACTGCTGCGCCGCGCTCCTGCAGCAATTGGGCCGTTGCGGCCCCTATTCCGGAGGCTCCGCCGGTGACGATTGCCTTAAGTCCCGCAAACTCCATTGTCTGGTCCTTTCGTGGTCGGGCTACCTAGCCCTGGAAGAATTCCTGGCGCTGGCGGCCGAGTCCCGCTACTTCAATTTCGACGACGTCCCCGGCCTTCAGGTAAGGAAAGCGCCCGGACAGGGCGACCCCCTCCGGAGTGCCGGTGCAGATCAGGTCCCCTGGCTCAAGGACCAGGAACTGGCTGAGATCGTAGATCACCTGCTCCACCCCAAAGATCAGGTCACGGGTGGAGGAGTCCTGGCGGATTTCACCGTTGACCCAGCTCCGTAACTGCAGGTCGCTGGCGTCCACTTCATCCGGGGTAACCAGGTACGGGCCGGTGGGGCAGAATCCGGCGCAGCTCTTTCCCTTGGACCACTGGCCGCCGGACACCTCCAGCTGGAATGTGCGCTCGGACAGGTCATTGACGGTGACGTAGCCGGCGATGTGGTCGCGAGCCTGTTCGGGGGACTGCAGATAGGAAGCCTGCCGCCCGATGACCACTCCCAGCTCGACCTCCCAGTCGGTCTTGGTGGACCCGCGGGGAATCGCCACAGCATCGAACGGGCCTGCCACCGTGTTTGGGGCCTTATGGAAAATGATGGGCACCGACGGAGGAGCGGCCCCTGACTCGGCCGCATGGGCCGCATAGTTCATGCCCACGCATATGACCGATGACGGCCGGGCGATCGGGGCGCCGATCCGGGCACCATCAACTGCGATCTCTGCCAGTTCCCCGGCGGCTAGCGCTGCCGCTGTGCGCACCGGTCCGTCGGATTCCCAGAAGCCGGCATCGATGTCCGCCGCCACCTGTTCGAGGGAGTAGTACTTCTGGTGGTGCAGGACGGCTGGTACTTCCTTGCCTGGCTCGCCAATTCGTGCGAATTGCATGGTCCTTCTTTCGCTAATTGATGCTGTTGGGTTGGGGAACTACGTGATGAGGCCGCGGTTGCGCAGCTCGGCCCATAGCTGGTCCGGGACTGCCTGCGATGCCAGATCGAGGTTTTGCTTCACCTGTTCGGGCGTCCGCATGCCCAGGACCACGCTTGTCACGGCGGGGTGCTGGTACGGGTACCTCAAGGCGGCGGCAGGGAGGGTGGTTCCATGCGACTCGCAGATGTCGGCCAGCAGGTTTGCCCGGTCTAAAAGCTGCGGGGGCGCGGGTTGGTAGTTGTAGGTGGCGTCGCGCGCCGGACGGTCTTTGGAGAGCAGGCCGGAGTTGAAGACTCCGACGTTCACTACTCCCACTTTCCGCTCAAGGCACGCCGGCAGCAGATCCGCTGCTGCTCCCTGCTCCAGCAGCGTGTACCGGCCCGCCAGCATGATCACATCGATGTCCGTTTCGGTGACGAAGCGGGCGAGCATTTCGGACTGGTTCATGCCTGCGCCCCAGGCACCGATGACGCCCTCATCCCTCAAGGCGGACAGGGTGGGTGCGGCACCGTCGACAGCCTCGCTCCAGTAGTCGTCCGGGTCGTGGATGAAGACGATGTCGATCCGGTCAGTCCCGAGCCGCTGGAGGCTTTCCTCGATGGAGCGCAACACCCCCTCGCGTGAGTAGTCGCGGACCCGGACCAGATCATCGGGCACGTCGAACCCCTCGGTGTCCTTACCGTTCGGGGATGGGTTGGGTCGCAGTCGGCGCCCCACTTTGGTGCTGAGCACGTAGCTGTTGCGGTCCTGGCCGGCGAGTGCTTTTCCAAGGCGGCGCTCCGAAAGTCCCAGCCCGTAGTGTGGGGCTGTGTCGAAGTACCGGACGCCACCCTCCCAGGCTGCTTCAACGGCGTCGATCGCCTCCTGCTCCTGCACCTGCCGGTACAGGTTGCCGATGGGGGCGCCCCCGAACCCGAGGACGGGCAGTTGGACTGCGGTGCCGGGGATGGTGCGGGTTTCTGTTTGCATGGTTAGTCCTTCTCCTCTTCCGGGTGTGCCGGACCCCGGACTGCCTTGAGTCCGTAAGCGCGAACTGCGGTTCCATGGGCGACGTTTTCGCGTTCGTAAGAGGAGGCGTCGGACATCGCCTGCTCCACAGTGAGAATCCAGTCCTGGTACGCGGCCGGCTCCGTTAGAGAGACCGGCCAGTCACTGCCGATCATGCACCGATCGGCCCCAAAAACGTTTAGGGCTTCCAGGATGAAGGGCAGCGCCTGCGGCCCAAGTGGACGCGTGGGGTCAGCTTCCGCGCCCGCCCCTGAAATCTTCACGACGACGTTGGGCAGCCTGGCCAATCGACGCATCGCTGTGCTCCATTCGCTGAGGCTGCCGGCTGCAATGGGTGGTTTGCCCATGTGGTCCAGCACTATGCGCAGTTCCGGTATCCGGGCAGCAAAAGCTGCAAGTTCCGAAAGCTGCCACGAGCGGACGCAGGCGTCGAAGGCAAACCCGGCCCTCCCTACATGGCGGCCTCCGGCCAGTGTTTCCGCCGTCAGCATGAAACCGGCCTCCCTGTCCTGGAACAGCTGGCGCACCCCGCGGACCAGGGGCCGCTGACACAGCTCCGCAAGGTCTTCGGACACGCCGTCCCCGCGGTTGATGGGGGCATAGGCCACAATCGCCGCCAGCTCCGGCCAGGTGGCCCGGAGGCTCGCCACCCAGTCAACTTCCTTCAGCGCCTGGTCATCACGGCAATCGGCCTGCACAAAGACAGCCTGCGTCCCGGGCGCGTGAGGAAGTTCCCGTGGAAGGAAGGGCCGGTTCAGGGAAGGGGCACGGTTCAACCAGTCATAACTGAGCACGGAAGGGTCCCAGACGTGGACGTGTGAGTCTATTACCTGAAGCAACTGTCAGCCCTCATGCCTGTCCGTCGGGCCGAACGCCGATGGTCAGGAGCAGGTTCGCGTAGTGCCGGGTGTCCCCACTGGCGATGACGACGGCGACGTTCGGCGACCGCGCGGCATCGTAGAAGTCGAAGCGCTGGTGCGAAGTGATGGGAATTGCGGTGCCCAGCGCTCGTTCGTAGCCTTTGACTGCCTCCGTCCAGTTTCCGTCCGGAGGCGTCATTACGGCGGCGGCTTCGAGCGGAACGGCGTCGATCAGCACCTCCAGTACCTGGTCAATGGTCAGCAGGCCGGGCCGCAGATTCAGGGCTATCCGCCTCGCGGCTGCAGGGGCGCCGGTGTTGTGCGGGTAGTTTGCGTCCGCCAGGAGGATCTGCGAGCCGTGGCCGGATTCAGCGAGGGCTGCGAGCAGGCCCGGGTGGGTAAGTGTGTAGTTGATCATGCCTGTTCCCCTACCCTTTCCCCGGTCCCTGCCCGAGCGAAGGCGACACCGCGCTCAGCGCGGGCCGATTCCCATGCCTGTTCGGCTTGGCCGGCGTCGGTGCCGGCCCAATAACTGCCCCGGGGAAAGGAATACGCCTGCAACGTCTGCTCCTTCAGTTCCGACGAGTACCCAGGGTTCGCCGGCATGATGTAGGCGCCGTCCCGGATGATGCACGGATCCACAAAGTGTTCGTGCAAGTGATCCACGAATTCGGTGACCCTGCCGGCCAGGTCTCCGGAGACGGCAATGAAGTCGAAGATGGACAGGTGCTGGACGAGTTCGCACAGACCTACCCCGCCGGCATGTGGGCACACCGGGACACCGAACTTGGCGGCCATCAACTGGACGGCCAGCACTTCGTTGACGCTGGCGAGCCGGCAGGCATCCAACTGGCAATAGTCGATCGCCCCGGCCTGGAAGAGCTGTTTGAAAAGGACGCGGTTCATGCCGTGCTCGCCGGTGGCCACCCCGATCGGTTGGACGGCCCTTCGGATCTCGGCGTGGCCCAGGACGTCATCCGGGCTGGTGGGTTCCTCGATCCACAGCGGATTGAATTCAGCCAGCTGCTTGATCCAGTCGATGGCCTGCGGAACATCCCATACCTGGTTTGCGTCGATCATGAGGTTGCCCTCTGGCCCGATGACTTCGCGGGCGATCCTGAGGCGGCGAATGTCGTCCTCGAGGGATGCGCCAACCTTGAGTTTGATGTGGCGGTAGCCCTGGTCCACGGCCTCCTGGCAGAGCCGCCGTAGCTTCTCGTCCGAGTAGCCCAGCCAACCGGCCGAGGTGGTGTAGCACGGGTAGCCGTCCCGGGCCAGCTGGTGGATGCGCTGATCCCGGGTGGGGTCGAGTCGTTCCAGAAGCGCCAGGGCTTCCTCCCGGGTGAGGGCGTCTGAAAGGTAGCTGAGGTCGGCCGCGTCCACGATCTGTTCGGCGGTCATGTCCACCAGGTAACGCCACAGGGGCTTTCCCGAGCGGCGGGCGGCAAGATCCCAGACGGCGTTCATCACGGCTCCGAGGGCAAGGTGCTCCACGCCTTTATCGGGCCCCAGCCAGCGAAGCTGGGAATCACGTTTCAGGCTTCGGTACGCCTCGCCAAGGTTGCCGCAAAGGACATCCAAGTCTTGGCCTATGAGGGGCCTGGCGCGCAGTTCCATCGCGGCGGAGCACACCTCATTGCCCCTGCCGATGGTAAAGGTGAAGCCGCAGCCATAAAGGTCCGGGTCGTCCGTTTTCAGCACGATGTACGCAGCGGAGTAGTCTGCGTCATGATTCATGGCATCTGAACCGTCTGCGGAAAGCGACGTGGGAAACCGCACGTCGAAAATATCGAAACCGGTGATTTGTGGCAAGGTGAGCCCTCCAGGTTCAGGCCGTGAAGACGGCGCTCCAGCAACATCGCGAGCGTCATCTGATGTATGTGGAAGTATTTGATGAGAATATCGGAAGAAGCATCCCTTTCCAAGGGATACATCTGATGAAAGTGAATTGTGCGTTCAGCGTCACTAGACGAAGCACTGGGAAAGGTGGCTGCGATGACCAAGAGCAACTCCACTGGGTCGATGTCCCAAACCGACGTCGTTATTTCGGGCGTGAAGCAGATGCTGTCGTCCCGCAGGCTTCGGCCCGGCGACCGGCTGCCCATTGAGAAGGACCTGGCAGCAGAGCTGCAGGTTTCCCGGGGTTCCCTTCGGGAGGGCGTGCGGGCATTGTCCACTATGGGCATTCTGGAGACGAGGCAGGGCGCCGGCACCTTCGTGACCAGGCTGGAGCCGTCGGCTTTGCTCTCCGCGATGGAATTCTGGGTGGGCCTGCAGGATGGAGAGCGGGCAAACCAGGTGCACACTGTGCGGCGGGCCCTTGAGACAGAGGCTGCTGCCGCGGCGGCGGTTTGTATCGAAAGCTCGCAACTCGACGAGGCCGAAAGCATATTGGAGCGGGCGAACGCGGCCATTCAAGCATCGCCCATAGACCATGCCGGCGCCATGCAGTGTGACATCGAATTCCATCGGCTCATCGCCCATGCCTCAAGGAATCACGTGCTGTCAGCGCTGATCGAAACCGTCTCCACCAACACCATCCGCGGCCGGATGTGGCGGTCCATTCATGACAATGAAGGCCTGCTGGCCACGCATCGGGAGCACTTGGGAATCCTGGAGGCGCTCAGGCGGAATGACGTGGACAGGGCCAGAACCCGCATGGCGAACCACCTGTACGCGGTGGAGGACTACGTGACAACCATTCCCGCTCCCGAGCTTGAGGAACAGACGTAGGATTCGTCAGACCTTGTATTGACTATTTCCGACAAATAGCCGGTTTAGGGTCGATCCAGGAATTTTGGAGTCAAAAAGATCAGATGATTCCTTGACTTTCCAAACTGGGGCGGGTCATGCTGTTGGGGACAAGGGTTGCGGGAATTACAGCGGGCAGGCCACGAGGACGTCGCCGGGCAGCCTTTGTCCCCAGCTATTGAAAGGACGTTCGTTGTGTCGACTAACCGTGTTACCGGCAAGCTGCTGACAGCTGCAGCGGTTGCAGCCCTGGCCGTCGGAAGCCTTACCGCCTGTGGTTCCGCAAGCGGGAGTTCATCATCGGGGGAGAGCAAGGAAGCCTCCGCCATGTACACCTGGATCACCAATGAAAACGACAGGGCCCAGTGGCAGGCCTTTGTGGACGCAGCCAAGAAAAAGGACCCTGCATTCAACCTCACTTTGGAGGGTCCGAGCTTCAACGATTACTGGACCAAGGTCAAGACCCGCCTCTCCAGTTCCGGAGCGCCGTGCATCATCACAACGCAGGCGGCTCGTGCCCAGGAGCTTAAGGACCTTACGGTGCCGCTGGACGACATGGTTAAGAGCAACAACATTGACGTGTCCATGTACAACAAGGCAATGATCGACGGCCTGACCGTTGATGGCTCGCTGCGGGGGATACCTTATGACGCCGAACCGGTGGTTCTTTACTACAACAAGGATCTCCTGGCCGCGGCCGGCGTGGCGCCGCCTACCACCAAATACACCACCAGCCAGTTCGCGGCCGACCTTAAGGCGCTGACAAAAGGCGGCGTGATGGGCCTCGCAGTGCCGCCGGGATTCGGCTCGGGCCCGGGGCTTCCCATGGCATTCGCCAACGGCAATGAACCGGTCAAGGATGGAAAGCTTGACCTCACCAACCAGGGCCTCGTCAACGACCAGCAGTTTGCCTTCGACCTTGTGGCAAAGGCGCAAGTCGCGAACCCGCCGCAGGCGTCGGACGGGACCGATGTGCCGGAGCAGCAGTTCATGAGCGGCAAGGCGGCGATGATCATCGACGGTCCCTGGATGTACGACACCCTGACCACCAAAACGCAGGGCAAGGTGGGCATCGCCGTCGTCCCTTCCACCTCGGGAGAGAGCATCGGCATGATCCAGGGGTCCGCGTTTGCCATCGCAGCGTCCTGTAAGGACAAAGAAGCTGCCTTCAAGAACATCATGAAGATCACCACCCCTGAGGTCATCGGCGCTGTTGGGGCCGCCCGTGGAACCGTTCCATCTGTTGAGTCCGCGGTGAAGGACTGGGCCGGGACCAAGCCGGCGGCTGACGTGGCAGTTGTCCAGGCCCTTCTGAAGAGCGGGCGTCCGCTGGTTACCACCCCTAGCTGGAACCAGGTGGAGACCAACTTCACGCAGTACTCCGGAGAAGGCTTCCGCGGCAGCAAGACCGCGCAGGAACTCCTCTCCACCATCATGAATTCAGCCAAGTAAACTCCCCGGGGGCAGGCTCCCGCACCGGAGCCTGTCCCCTTCATGGAACAGGTCAACGATGACTGCTTTACCCACACTTGCTGTCAAAGACGTGAAAAGGACCCCCGCCAGGGGCGGGCAGGGCCGGCTCGCAGCGGCTTACCTCGCTCCCGGGATGCTCGGGTTCCTGATTTTTATCGTGCTTCCGCTGGTGGCTTCGCTGGTCATCAGCCTGTTCGACTGGCCCTTGTTCGGGGCACCAAAATTCGTGGGGCTGGACAACTACGTTCGGCTGCTCACTGGTGACCCGGTGTTCTGGACGGTTCTGGGCAACACCCTCTTTTTTGCCGTCTCCTACACCGTGGTCAACCTGATCGCCGCCCTGGCTGTTGCCACCTGGCTTCACAACCTGGGCAGTTGGGGCCCGTTCTTCCGGGTGCTTTTCTTCATTCCGGTGGTGACCCCCATGGTCGCCAACGCGTTGGTTTGGCGCCTGATGCTGACCGATGACGGCGTCATCAACAGTTTTCTGGCCAACTTTGGCATTCACGGGCCTTCCTGGCTCAGTGACAGCCAGCTCGCCATGGGGTCGTTGATCGCAATGTCTGTCTGGCAGGGGATCGGCTACAACATCATCGTTCTCGGCGCAGGGCTCAGCGGCATCTCGCCGAATTTGCTTGAGGCCGCCCGCATCGATGGGGCAGGAGCCTGGCAGCGGTTCTTCCGGGTGGTGCTGCCGATGCTGTCGCCGTCGCTCTTCTTCTGCACGGTCATGACCATCATCGGCTCTTTCAAGGTATTTACCCAGCCTTACCTGCTGACACTCGGCGGGCCGGGCGATTCCACCAACACGATCGTTCTGTACCTCTACCGCAACGGTTTCTCCTTTGACAAGCTCGGCTACGCGTCGGCACTCGCTTGGGCGTTGTTCGTCATCGTCATGCTCATCACCGCACTGCAGTTCTCGCAGCAAAAGAGGCTGGTCAACTATGACAACTGAAACTCTCGCCCAACCGGAAAACGACAAGGGCCTCGCGCACCGTCGGCACGCAACAGCGTCGCGGAAGAAGAGGCGGGCCGGCCGCCTCGTCAGCCGCATCGGCGTTGTCCTGGTCGGCGCTGCGTTCTTCTTCCCGTTCCTCTGGATGTTCGCCACATCGCTGAAGCCCACCTCCGAAATATTCTCCACCGGTGCCAGCTTCCTTGCCTCCCGCGTGGAGTGGTCGAACTACCAAACAGTGTGGACCGCTATTCCCTTCGGACGGGTCATCATCAACAGCTTCTTGGTGGCCGTCTCCGGAGCGGTGCTGACAACGGTCGTGTCATTGCTGTCCGCCTACGCTTTTGCCCGGCTGCAGTTCAGGCACCGGGAGAAGTTGTTCCTCGTTTTCCTTGGCACGCTGGTGCTGCCCCAGGAAGTCCTGGTAATTCCGCTCTACATCATGATGGCAAAGCTGGACATGATTAACTCCCTGCCGGCGCTCATCGTCCCTTTTGCTTTCGGTGCCTTCGGTGCCTTCCTGATCCGACAGTTCCTGCTGTCCCTGCCCGTTGAGTTTGAAGAGGCAGCCCGTATCGACGGAGCAGGTTCGATCAGGATCCTGTGGAGCGTGATCCTTCCGCTTGTCCGTGCGCCGCTGGCCGTGGTGGCTGTCTTCAGTTTCATCGATTACTGGAGCAGTTTCCTGTGGCCGCTGATCGTCATCAACGACGTCTCGCAGGCAACCATTCCACTGGGGCTCTCCATGTTCTCCGGTGAACGCGGAACGGACTGGGGACCGCTCATGGCGGCCGCTACTTTGGCGGTGATTCCCAGCCTGCTCGTCGTCATCCTCCTGCAGCGCCAGCTCGTGAAAGGCGTCAGCATGGGCGGCTTCGGCGGCCGCTGAGCACCGCCCTGACCCCTGGAATTCCCAAAATCAACCATCTGGAAATTGGAGTGCATTATGACTGACAGCACAGCTATGCCTGAAGACTGGAACAAATTGGCCAGGCCCGTGCCGGAGTGGTTCCAGAACGCGCCGTTCGGCATCTTCATCCACTGGGGCGCCTACTCCGTTCCCGCCTGGGCCGAACCCATCGGCGCCCTGGGCACCATCGAGGACCGCGAGTGGTTTACCCACAACCCTTATGCGGAGTGGTACTACAACACCATCCGCATTGACGGCAGTCCTGCCCAACAGCACCACCGGGACGTGTTCGGAGGCGAGGACTACGACGCCTTCCTGGACCAGTGGAAAGCAGAACAGTTCGATCCGGGGGACTGGGTGGAGCTGTTCAAATTCGCCGGTGCCGATTACGTGGTGCCCACCACGAAGCACCATGACGGCATCGCGCTCTGGGACGCTCCGGGAACAGGCGAACGGAACACGGTCCACCGCGGACCGCGCAGGGACCTGATCGGCGAAATCGCCCGGGCCGTGGGTGACAAGGGCCTGAAGCTGGGCCTGTACTATTCCGGCGGACTGGATTGGCATGTACGCCCCTTCCCGCCGCACGTCACCAGCGAAAGCGTCCACGACACTTCCCGCCCCAAGGACGCCGGCTACGCCGAATACGCCTACAACCACGTGGTGGACCTGGTGGACAAGTATCGTCCAGACGTCCTGTGGAACGACATCGAATGGCCCGACGCCGGCAAGCACTTTGGCGAGTACGGGCTCGGCCGGCTGTTCGAGCACTTCTACTCGATCAGTCCGCAAGGCGTGGTGAACGACCGGTGGGGCGCCACCCACAAGGACTATGCCACCAGCGAGTACGAAGCGGCCAGGGAGAACGAGTCCGAATCCGAGTGGGAGAACTGCAGGGGCATCGGATTCTCCTTCGGCTACAACCAGGTGGAAGGACCGGAGCAGTCGCTGACCGGCCAGCAGTTGGCCCGCCAGCTCACGGACGTGGTCTCCCGCGGTGGCCACTTCCTGCTGAACGTGGGACCGCGGGCGGACGGCACCATTCCTGAGATCCAGCGCCAGGCCTTGACCGATCTTGGCCACTGGATGGCTTCCGCCAAGCAGTACCTCGTGGGTGCCCGTCCGCTTCAGGATGGAACCGTGGCAAGCAGCGACGACCCCTGGATCCGCTGGGTTGACCGCGGAACGGAAGCCGTGGCCTTCGTTGACTTGCTAGGCGGGGGAACGGAAGCCGCCTTGAAGCTGGACGCGGGCAGGTTCTCATTGTCACAAGCGTCAGCGGCGGGTGACGGCGGAACGGTCGAGGCCACCGTGGATGGACTCAAAGTCACCCTGTCGCCTGACCGAACCGGGCCGGCCATCGTCCGCGTCCCCAAGGCATAGTCCCGGAAGTGCATCGACGGCGGCGGGCAGCACCCGCCGCCGTCGTGCGTTACCTCAAAATCAATGGCTTAGGTGTACATCAGCGAGCCGGGCGTAGTGAGTTTTTCGCCGGTTTCCAGCCATGTCTTGAGACCGGAGAGGATCATCGGCCAGCCGCCGTAAAGCTGTTCGTTGGCGCCTTCGCGCAGGTCGCTGTGGGTGACGGTGAGGTGGCAGGAATCGCCCACCGGTTCGATCTCCCAGGTGATGGTGGACGTGCCCTCGGCCTTGACGTCCTCGCCCCACAGGGCGCGCATGGTCTGGACCAGGCGGCGCGGCGGGTCCACCTCCAGGTTTTCGCCTTCGCCGAGGGCCTCCCCGGCCTTCGGGTTGCCCATCACGAAGCGTCCGCCCGGTGACCAGTCGGAATCGATGGTGTTGCCGAACTGGTACTTGCTGCGGATGTCGCTGTCCGTGATGGCTTCCCAGAGCCGTTCGGGCGTGGTCTTGATGTAGATCTCGAAGATTTTTTCCATGGGACTTTCCAATCTGGATTTGAGGTCGCTGAGGGCAGCGGCCCATGGTTCTGCGTATTTGCTGACCCAGCGGTCGTGGACCAGGCGGATGGGGACAGGATTGAGGAAGTGCAGCTTTTCCCGCCCCCGACGGCGGGTCACCACCAGGCCTGCGTCCTCCAGGATGCGGAGGTGCTTGGCGATCCCGAACCGGCTCATGCTGAACCGGGCTTCAAGGGCGCTCAGGGTTTGGCCGTCCTCGCGGTAGAGCTCATCGAGCAGGTCCCGGCGGGTGGGGTCGGAGAGTGCCTTGAACACGTCGTCCATGACAGCAATGATATGTGACCTAATGGTCACCTATCAAGGGGTCTTGCCTGCCTCAGTTGCGGGAGGCAAGGTTCCGGTCCCGCTCCTCGAACACTTCCTCACCGGGCCCGGTGAACGCGCGCGACCTCTCCACTGCCTCGATGGAGCCGGTGAACAGCTGCGATTCGTGCGGGTCCGCCGGGGGACGGGCACCGGCGGCCGGGGGCGACCCCAGCCCGCGCAGTGGTGCCCTGCGCCGTGCGGCCGTGCCGCCGTCGTCCGCTGCCTGCTCCCAACGCTGGTGCGGCAGGGCCTCCGGATGGTTCTGCTGCAGGAACATGACCATGGTTTCCCGGACCAGGCAGCGCAGGTCGAAGAGCGCGGCACTGTCCGCCGCGCTGACCAGGATCCGGACGCGGACAAAGCCGCCGGTGGCGTCGGTGATCTGCAGGACGCCCACGCGCTCGTCCCAGAGCTCGGAATCCGCCAGGACGCGGCGCAGTTCGGTGCGCATGTCCTCCACGGGGGCGCGCCAGTCCAGGTCGAACTCCACGGTGCCCATGACCTCGGACTGGCGGCGGGTCCAGTTCTCGAAGGGCGTGGTGGTGAAGTAGGTGGACGGCAGGATGAGCCGCCGGTCGTCCCAGAGGTGCACCACCACGTAGGTGAGGGTGATCTCCTCGATCCGGCCCCATTCCTTCTGCACCACCACCACGTCGTCCACGCGGATGGCATCGGTGAACGCCAGCTGCATGCCGGCAAAGACGTTCACCAGCGACGTCTGCGCGGCGAGGCCCGCAACGATGGAAATCACCCCGGCGGACGCCAGCAGCCCCGCGCCCAGCGCCTGGATGGCGGGGAAGGTCAGCATCGCGGTGCCGACGGCGAGCACCACCACCAGTGCCACGGCAATGCGCCGTGCCAGGATCATCTGCGTGCGCAGGCGCCGTGCCCGCCGGTTGTCCGCCACGTCCACGCTGTGCCGGTTCAGCACCACGGCTTCCACGATGAGCAGCACCGCGACGGCGAGCCAGGCGACCGCGCCGATGAGGGCGATCAGCAGGAGATGGTCGACGCCGGCGTGCCAGCTTTCGTTGTTGGCCGTGAGCCTGAGGGCAGCACGGACGCCCACCAGGCACAGTGCCAGCCGCAAGGGCTGGCGGGCCACCCGGGAGGTTGCCTGCAGCTCGGGCCGGTTCCGGTTCAGATGGAGGACCACCTTGCGGAGCAGCCAGGACAGGACCAGTCCGGCGGCCACCGCCACGGCGACGGCAAGGAAGGGCATGGCGCGGTTAAGTAGGTCTGGCATCCGTTAACCACTACCAACTTCGGCGGCAGGACCGAAATCGCGCCGGCGCCTTGGCGTGCCCCGCTTATGGCCCCAGCGGCAGCAGGAGCAAGGCAACGAGTGCCGGGACGGTGGCCGCGAGGGTTCCCGGCACACTCTCCCATTTACTTGGGTAGTGGCCCTGGATGTCGGCGAGCAGCATGGCGGGGGCGGTGAGGACCATGTTGGCGCAGCAGTAGACCACCAGTGTGTAGCCCACCACGAGCTGCCCGGAGTTGGCGGCAACCACTCCGGCGATCACCCCCAGCGCAATCACCAGGTTCCTGTAACCGGTGGGGATGGCCCACATCATCACTGCACGCACATTTTCCGGCGGCGTACTCAGGAACTTCTGAGCCCACCGGTGACGGCGGAGGAGGAAGCTCTCCACTGGAAACACGACGATGTAGATGGCTGCGGCGAGTACCGCGAAGACCTGCGCTGCGGCGTTCATGCTTGCAGCGTAGGGCTGCGCCTGCGGGCTGCTCCATCCCCGGATTGGGGGATCTTGGACGCCCACGCCGACGCTGGCGCCCGCGCTCGTACCGGAAGGCCGTTTGGCACGTGTTCATCTCCCCACCACGTGGGTAGCCTTGGGCCCATGCAGAAGATATCGATTGACGCGCTGGCCCGGCAGCAGCTCGAAGCAGCCATCGGCTCCCCGAACGGAAGGGCTGCGGACACGGTGTACGGGGGCCACGAAAAGATCCTCCGGCAGACGGTCATGGCGATGACCGCGGGAACGCAGCTGAGTGAGCACCAGAATCCGGGCGACGCCACGGTGTTCGTGATCCGGGGCTGCGTCAGCCTCCGCGCCGGCGGGGAATCCTGGCAGGGCAAGTCCGGCGACCTGCTGATCGTCCCGCCCGGTCTGCACAGCCTTCACGCAGAGGAGGACTCCACCTTCCTGTTCACGGTGGCCAAGCACCGGGACTGACCCCGGGTCAGGCCGGGTCCTTGACGGTGTCCTTCACCGGCCGGGGCTCCAGCCAGATGCGTTCACGGGGGCCCGGTGGGTAGGCGTAGCGCTTACCGGCAAGGGTGATCACCAGGGCGGCAACCACAGGAATCGCCGCCGCCGCCGGGACCAGCAGCGGGCCGCCAACCACCAGGGCCGCGGAGCCGTAAAGTGCCCCGACGGTGATGCCCAGCTGGATGGTCAGGACGGTGAGCCCGTTCGCGGCCTCACTGTATTCGCCGCCGGCCCGGAGGATCGCCGACTGGTTGTAAATGCCGATCGCGCCCAGGCCGGCTCCCCAAATGGTCATCAGCACCAGGGCCGCGGGCAGGTTCCCCACGGCGAGGGGCAGGAGGAACATCGATGCTGCGATGGCCGCCGGCGTGATGAGCAGCGAGCGGCGGGGACGCGAGTCCACGGTGAGTCCAGCGATCCAAATACCCAGCAGTCCGGACCCGCCCAGCACCGTGAGCGAGAGGCTGATGGCGTAGTCCGGCAGGGCCGCCTCGCGGATGAACGGCGCGATATAGGTGAACAGCGCGAAGTGGGCCAGGACCAGCAGCGGCCAGGCGGTGGCCACCGACTTCACGCCGGGCTGGCCGATGGCCCTGCGCAGTGACGGCCGGACCGAATCGGTAATGCGCCGGACGCGGGGAAGCAGCCAGAACGCCAGCACGGTCAGGACCACGCCGAACCCGGCGAGCACCAGGAACGCTGCGCGCCAGCCCAGGAATACGCCCAGGGCCGTACCCACCGGAGCGCCGATGGCCAGGCCCAGGCTGTTGCCGCTGAACACGATGGCCAAGGCCTTGCCCACCTTGTCCGCCGGGACCACGCGGGATACGAACGGCGCCATGGTGGTCCACAGCAGCCCATGCGCCAGCCCGCCCACCAAACGCGCGATCATCGCGGCGGTGAAATCCGGTGCGAGTCCCACCATCGCGTTGCTGAGCGCGAAGGTCAGGACCAGCCCAACCAGCAGGGCGTGGCGGGGAATCTTCCCCAGCAACCGGGCGGCCGGAACCACCGTGACAACAATGACGGCGGCGTAGGCGGCGGCAAGGTAGCCGGCCACCGGCTCGGACACTCCCAGGCCGGTGCTGATCTGGGGCAGCAGGCCGGACGGCAGGAGTTCAGTGGTGATGGCCGTAAAAGCGATGGTGGCGAGGACCACCATCGCGGCATACGGAAAACGGGCAGGTTCCGGCGCAGGGATCGCGGAAGACATGGGGGAAGCGTCCATTCAAGGGGGAGGGTGTGGAATGCGGCGCTGCTCGCCTGACAATTCCTCCCTTAAATTTACCGGATCGAAGGGTCTGTCACAGACATGACACGTTGTCCGGATCGTGCTCCCGCTCCTGCCGTGCGGGACCCGCTGCCAGGCTCCCCGAACCGGGTCCCCGGCCGTGGTCCCCGGCCGTGATCCCCGAACCGTGATTCCGGTCGGGAAGTCCTACCTGCGGCCGAAATCGGTGTCCGTGTACGACCCGGCCGGCCGGACGCACTGCCTTGGCAGGTACAGGTGCCCTGCACTTCGATGCGCACCGCCGTCGGCCGCGCGGCGTCCAGGTGCAGGGTCACGGGCTCATGGTCCGCAGCGGCGACGCGCAGGAGTGATTCTTCGGGGGAGATGGCAGACATCGCTGTCCTTTCGGAAGGGGGTCGTTTTAGGGGGATTGTTCAGGAGGATTGTTTCGGGGGGGGGTAAGCCGGGGTCGTGCCGCCCGGGACGAAGTGCCGAATCAGCGGCCGGCTGATTCGCTGGCCTGCAGGGTTTGGTTAAGGCGTGTGTCCAGCAATCCTGCCGCGACCGCCGGTGCCAGCCCGGGGGCCAGCGGAAGGCGGGGGACCACCAGGCAGTGCCACAGGTGGTAGATGTCCGCCTTGCCTGACCATACGGTGGAGGAGACATTGCCGTTCTCGTCGAGTTCCTGCTTCCAGGACCCATGCTCGTAGTCGATGAACCAGTCACGGGCATGGTCCCAGATCCGCTCATACCAGTCCGCGTACTTCTGGTCCCCCGTGGCGATATAGAGGGCTGCCGCACCCCCGATTGCCTCGGCGGGCACCCAGCGGATGCGGGTGGTGACCACCGGCTTGCCCTCCCAGTCAACGGTGTACACAAAGCCGGGGTGGCCGTCCGGTTCCCAGGCGTCGCGGATGGCGGCGTCAAACAGGCCGCGCGCATCGTCGAGCAGCCAGGCCGGGACGTCCAGGCCGCGGGCTTCGAGCCCGGCACGGAGGTGGAGGAGCAGGCGCGCCCACTCAACCCAGTGGCCTGGGGTGCCGCCGTACGCCCGGAACTGGCTGGCCCGGTCATCGGTGTTGTACTCGGGCATGGGGTTCCACTCCGGGTCGAAGTGCTCGAACACCCGGTAGTTGTTGTTGCGGGCAAAGTTGTGGATGAGCACTTCGGCGATGTGCAGGGCCCGTTCGAGCCAGCGGTTCTCCCCGGTCACATCGGCCACAATGAGGTATGCCTCCACGGAATGCATGCTCGCGTTTCCGCCACGGTATGCCTCGGTTTCCGTGAATTCCCGGTTCCACGAGTCGAAACACATGTTGGCCTGGTGGTCCCAGAATTTGGTGTCAGCCACCCGGAGCGCCTCGTCCAGCAATTCGCGGGCCCCTGGCCGCCCTGCGGCGACGGCACTGGCAGCGGCGAGGAGCACGAAGGAATGCTGGTAGCCGGACTTCGTATCGTTCACGGGGCCGTTCGCGTCCACCTCGGCGTACCAGCCGCCGAACTCATCGTCGTGGAGGGGGCCGTTGAGCGCAGCGATGCCGTGGTCCACAAGGAGCGCGGCACCCGGCCTGCCCATCAGCGCGGCGACGGCGAAACTGTGCGTCATCCGGGCGGTGATCCACAGATGGGTGGGCTTGTCGGCGAACACCTTGCCGTAGTTGTCCAGCCAGCCGAATCCGGTGGGGACCTTGGAGGCCTCGGCAAAGCGGACCAGCCGGTCCGTCTCCACCTCAAGCCATCGTGCGTGGGCGGCACTGTCGAGCCACGTCATGTTAATTCCTCTCTCTGGTGCTGGTGCAGGTGAAAATGTCGGATCAGGCGACGGCATCGGATATGCCGCGGATGATGGTGGCGGCCGCGCCCAGGTAGGCCAGGACGATCAGCAGTATCTGCGCGGCGCGGGTGGGGACGTGCTTGGCGGCGAGGTCGCCGAGAACCAGGCCGGCCAGGCAGGCGACGGCGACGGCGAGCCACATCGCCAGGGGCATCACGGGGAACGTCTGGGGCGCGGTGATCGCCTTGGAGATGAGCGAGAAGACGCCGATGGTGAAGAAGTACGGTTGCATCGTGGCCGCGAAGGACTTGTGCTGCCACCGGGTGGCGATGGAATACATGCTGACGGCTGGACCGCCCACTCCTGCCGCTGTGTTCATGAACCCGCTCAGGCTGCCGGCGGTGAGCAGGTACCGCCGGCGCGCCGGCAGCGTGGCGGACTTCAGGGCCAGCAGGATGGTCAGTCCGGCGGCGAGGATCACCCCGATGGAAATTTCCAGGACCGCCGCCGGGACCAGCCGGATCAGGAATGCGGCCGGGACAATGCCGAGCAGCGCCGAGGCCGCGAGCATCAGGTACCGCTTCCAGTCGATGTCCCGCACCACCCGGAAGATGATGGCGCCCGCCGTCACGGCGCCGCACACATTCACCAGCACTACTCCTTCCACCGGGCCCAGGAGCAGGACCAGGAAGGGCGCGGCCACCAGGGCGAAGCCCATCCCGGTGATCCGCTGCATCCCGGCGCCCATGACGACGGCGCCCAGCACCAGTCCGGTGGTCAGCACTTACGGCCGCCAGGCCACGTACTGGACCTCCTCGAACTCTTCGAGGCCCAGGCTTGATCCTTCCCGGCCCAGGCCCGACTGCTTGGCGCCGCCCATGGGAGCGAAAGCAACGGAGGGCAGGGGATCGTTGACGCCCACGATGCCGGCTTCGAGGCGTTCGGGAATGTCCCAGCCGCGCTTGGCGCTGCTGGTCCACACGTAGGCAGCCAGGCCCATCTCGGTGGCGTTCGCCTTCCTGATGGCGTCCTCGTCGGAGGAGAAGGTGACGACGCCGGCCGCCGGGCCAAAGACTTCCTCGGTCACCAGGCGTGCGTCGTCCGGGACGTCCGCCAGCAGGGTGGGTGCCAGGAAGGACCCCTTGGCCGGGACGTCGGTGCGCTGGGTGACCTGCCGGGCGCCCCGGCTGAGTGCGTCGTCCACCAGGGACTGAACCGCGGCCACCCTTTCGGCGTCGATAACGGGACCGAGCTCCGGAACCGGTGCGCCGCCGTCGGGAACGCCGTGGCCGATGCTCATCGCATCAAAGCGGGCGCCCAGCCTCTGTGCAAACTCTTCCGCGATGCCCTCCTGGACCAGGAACCGGTTGGCGGCAACGCAGGACTGGCCCGTGTTGCGGAGCCGGCCCAGGACGGCACCGTCGACGGCGGCGTCCAAATCGGCGTCCTCGAACACGATGAAGGGTGCGTTGCCGCCCAGCTCCAGCAGTGGCCGGACCACCCGTTCCGAGGCTGAGGCCATGATCTGCCGGCCCACGCCGGTGGATCCGGTGAAACTGACGGCCCTGACCGCGGGGTGGGACATCAGGGCGGCGGTGATGTCACGGGAGGGGCCGTGGACCACGTTGACCACGCCGGCGGGGAAGCCGGCGTCGTGCAGGACTTCGAACAGTCCCGTGGCAGCCAGCGGCGCCTTCTCAGACACCCGGCCCACCACCGTGCAGCCTGCGGCCAGCATCGCGGCGAGCTTCCGCGCCTGGATGGAGACCGGGAAGTTCCAGGGGGTGAGGCTGAGCGCTACTCCGATGGGTTTGCGCAGGCTCAGATGGCGGCGGCCACGCAGTTCAGGCGGGCTGACGGTGCCGGTGGCCCGGCGCGCCTCCTCCGCGAACCAGCGGAAGTACTCCACGGAGAAGTCCACCTCCCCCTGCGCTTCGGGAAGCCGTTTGCCGGCTTCGAGTGCCAGGGTGTGGGCCAGTTCGTCGCGGCGTTCTGCCAGGAGGTCGGCGGCGTTGCGGAGCAGGTCTGCCCGGTGGCGGACGGTGGAGCCGGACCAGGAATTGAAGGCCTCCGCGGCGGCGCCGGCGGCCTTGGTGGCATCGTCGGCCGTGCCCCAGGCCACCTCTCCCACGGTGGTGCCGTTGCCCGGGTCAATCACGTCCTTGGCGGTTCCGGAGGTGTGCCAGGTGCCGTTAATGAGGTGCCGGGCGGATTTGAGGTTCATGGATTGTGCCTTTCGTAGGGCTGGGAAAAGATTCGGCAGTTCCGGGCGGCCGCCAAAGCCGGGCCCGGGGCCTGGTTCCTTATCCCTTGCTCGCACCGGCGGTGATGCCGGCGACAAAGTAGCGCTGCAGGAAGACGTAGGCGATGACGACGGGCAGGGATGCCAGGATCACGCCGGCGAACAGCAGCGGGTAGTTGGTTTGGAACTCGCCCTGGAAGCTCAGCAGAGCCAGCGGCAGGGTGCGGTTGCCGGGGGACTGGATGAACAGCAGCGGGTACAGCAACTCGTTCCAGTGGATGACGAACAGGAAGATGGCGGCTGCGGCGATGGAGGGCGCCGAGAGCGGCAGGGCGATGGAGAAGTAGGTCTTCCACGGTCCGCTGCCGTCGATGGAGCTGGCCTCGTAGAGTTCCTTGGGCAGGGTCCGCATGAACCCGCCCAGGATGAACACGGCGATGGGCAGCGTGGAGACCACGTTGGCCACGACCAGGCCGGCCAGGTTGTCCAGCAGGCCAAGCCGGCCGAAGAGCACATAGAGCGGCACCATGTTGGCCTGCGCCGGGATGGCCATGCCCAGGACCAGGAACCCGAAGATGGCCCAGGCCATAAATCCCTTCAGCCGGGACACGGCGTAGCCGGCCAGGCTGGCAAGGAACAGGGTGAGCGGCACGGAGATACCCGTGACGATCGCGCTGTTCATGAAGGATGAGCCCAGGTTCTGGCCGCCCACCACTTCCGCGAAGTTGTCGGCGGAGAGGGAGTGCGGCAGGCTGAATGGCCCGGCGAACAGTTCCTGCGTGGACTTGAAACTGCCGAACGCCACCACGGTCAGTGGAACGATGATGATGACCGCATAGATGGCCAGGATGGCGCGGCGGCTTAGTGAGGCGAGCATGCTGCTATTCCCCCTTCGGGGTCAGCCGGAGCAGTCGGCGCTGAAGCCAGGTGACCAGGGCGATCATCGCCATGAAGATGATCGACTGGGCGGCGGCGTAGCCGAACTCCGAGTTGGCAAAGGTGCTGTAAATGCGGGTGGACAGGATGTCCAGGGCAGCCTTGGGCGGGTTGCCCGCGATACCGAGGATCAGGTCGAATGCCTTGAACGACTGGACGGTGGTGTAGGCCACCACAATGGACGTGGCCGGGGCCACGAATGGCCAGGTGATGGACTTGAACTGCTGCCACTTGTTGGCGCCGTCCATTTCGGCTGCTTCGTAGAGTTCCCTGGGGATGGCCTGCAGCCCCGCGATATAGACCACCATCATCTGGCCGGAATGGAACCACACCTGGGTGACAGCAACCCAGTAGAGGGCCTGGGCGTCATTGCCGAGGTAGGCCCCGCCGTCCACCCCCACGGTTCTGAGGACCGAGTTGGCCAGGCCGAAATTGGGGTCGTAGATGAACTTCCAGATGAAGGCCACGGACACCGAAGACAGGATGGTGGGGAAGAAGAACAGGGCGCGGAGCAGGATGCGGCCGCGTGAGTTCCGGGTGAGGAGCAGTGCCAGGACCAGCGAGAACGCCGTTTGGGCGATGACCACCAGCAGCACGAACTTCAGGTTGTTGGTCAGGGCATTGGTGAACAGCGAGTCCTTGGTGAACGCACGGATGAAGTTGTCCAGGCCCACGTAGTTGAAGGCCGCCGAGAAGCCGTTCCAGTCCGTGATGGCGTACTGGAAGGCCTGCAGCGTGGGCATCACCAGGAAGAAGGCGACGACGGCGACGGCGGGCAGTGGGAAGAGGTACAGTGCCGGATTCACCCGGGTGGGGGAGCGGCGGCGCACCTTGGGGGCGTTGGCGGAGGTTTGGCTCTCCGGCGCCTTGCCCTTGGCTGCGGTTCCGGGATGGATGCTCATAGCCGTTCATCAACAATCTTCTGGGCGGCGGCGGCTGCCTGTTCCGGGCTGGTGCCGGAGATGACGGCCGTGGCACTGGCCTCCACCGCATTGCGGACGTCGAGGTTCTGGAACTGGAAGCGGGCTGCGAGCGCCGTCTTCTTCTGCAGCCAGGGGCTCAGCCGCTTCAGGTCCGGGTTGGTGTACTCCACCTTGTCCACGGACACGTGCTGGGCGGTCTGGTTGGCGTAGTAGCCGGCGTTTTCGGGCTCGGAGAGGAAATCGATCCAGGCTGCCGCGGCGGCCTGGTTCTTGCTGGCCGAGTTGACGCCGAGGATGAACGTGGCGTTGTAGGCGCCCTCGTATTTGCCGTTGCCGTCGGAAGTGGTGTTGGGGAACACCAGGTCGATGGGGAACTTGGCGCCGAGTCCCCGCACGGCGGCGATGTGGTAGGAGCCGGTGGCCAGCATGGCGGCCTTGCCCTGGGAGAACAGGTTCTGGGCCGGTTCCACGGCGGTGCCGGTGGCGTTGGGCTGAACGAAGGGCTTCAGGTCCTTGTACTGGTTGAGCATCTTGATGAACCAGTCGTCGGTGCACTTGAGCTTGCCCTGTTCGATTTGGGCGCACATGTCGTCAACGGGGGCGTTGTTGGCAATCATGCAGTTGAACAGCTGTCCGCCGTTTCCGACATCGCCGCCCGGCCAGGAGATGGGGATGACACCGGCGGAGGCCAGCTTCTCGCACATGCCCAGGAACGCATCCCAGTTCTTGGGGGCGATCTCCGCACCGGCCTTGTCAAAGAGATCCACGTTGGCCATGGGCATGGGAAACACCACCTGGTAGGGCAGGCCCAGTTGGCTGTCGCCGTTCCGGCCCGCGGACAGCAGCCCCTTCTGGTAGTTGCCCACCGCCTTGCTGTCCTTGAGCTCGGTGTAGATGCCGGCTTCGGTGAAGTTCTTGAACTGGGCGCCGCGGAAGGTGGCAAAAGCGTCGCCGATCGAGCCGCCGCGCAGCTTCTGGAGGGCCTGGGCGTTGTAGTCGTTGGAGGTGGAGATGTCCTGGGCAACCTCCACGCCGTTGTGCTGGGCGGCGAAGCGCTTGATGAGTTCGTCGAACACGGCCTTGTCCTCGCCGCGCCAGTGGGCGAACGACACCCTGCCGGTCACGGCGCCGGTGGAGGGTGCCGCCGGTCCGGTGGCACCGCCGGGTTTGGTGGAACCGCCGGGCCCGGCGCACGCTGCCGCAGCGGCGCCGAAGCCCATGGCTCCCAGAAGGGCGACTGCCTGCCTGCGTGAAATCTGACTCACAATAATCTCCTCGTTGAGTGTTTGGTGTGCCTTGTTTGCTTACTGCGGAAAGGGTGTGCCCCGGTCAGGACGTTGGTGCGCGCCACTTATGGCTACGCGTGCGTCCTCTGCGCGGAGACGACGTCGTCAACGACGGCACAGAGGCGCTGCAGCCGGCGGACGGCGTCGGTGGAGAGGGATTCGACGACGTCGGGGGCACCGATGCAGGATGCCCAGACGGCGCGTCCGGAGAGGAAGCCGCTGGCGCCTTCCAGGCAGGCCCACCGAACGGCATCCGGGAAGACGTCCTCGGGGACGCCGGAGGACAGGACCACCCACGGGCCGTCGATGGCCTTGGTCAGTTCGGCGCAGGCGGCGCGGACCTGGTCTTCGGGGGCTTGGCCGTGGAAGGGGACCTCCGCTTTGTAGAGGTCGGCGCCCAGGCTTCCGAGTTCCTTGGCTGCGGCCAGGATGCCGGCATCCCAGTCAAAGTCGCCGCCGGCCAGGGGCTTGCGGGAGACGGGCTCGATGATGCTGATTAGTCCGGCGGACCGGCAGCTTTCCACGAATTCACGGACCATGGCCACACGGCCTTCGGCGGGCTCGTCCGGGCGGTAGAGGACCAGCAGCTTGAGGGCCTTCACCCCCAGGGCCGCGTACTTCTGCGGATCCACCAGCCGGTCGATGGTGACCTCGCCAACGAGCTCGCCGTGGGCGGATTCGAAGTGGTCGGCGGAGGCGATGAGCCCGCAGTTGGGGTCCACGACGCCGGCTTCGATGGCCTGGTCCAGGGCGAACTGACGGTCGATCAGGATGCCGGAGGCGTACGGGGTCAGGATCCGGGCCGCTTCAAGCTTGAAGTCGCGCAGGTCCTGGTCCGTGACGGGCTGGTCGGTGTGTTCGGCGAACATGTTCCGCATGGCTTCGCGCTGGTCCACGGCCAGCATGGCGAAGGCGCCTGAGGGGCGCTGGAGCGGGGAGAGGTCGGTATGGCTCATGGGGTGGCTTCTTTCGGTGGTCAGTTGGACGCTGGGACAAGATTGACGGTTTGGTGCGGGATGGCGGACCGGCCGTCCAGTCCGCCGCAGGAGGCGGAGGCGGTGCGCCCGGCGAATACGGCGGCTTCCACCAGTGGAAGTCCGGCAGCGACGGCGGCGAGCAGGGCGCCGTGGTAGACGTCGCCGGCACCGAGGGTGGACACGATGGTGGCGGGCGTGGCCGGGACGTGGACGGGTTCGGCGCCGCGTTCCAAAACCCAGGCACCTTCGGAGCCGGCGGTGGCGACGACGGCGGAGGCGCCGTCGTCAATTGCCTTCCGGAGCAGCGACTCAGGGGAGAGGTCCTCGCCGTATTCTGCGCGGAGCCTTTCGATGGTGGGGACGTACAGGGCCACGCCGCGGGGGCTGAAGGCGGGGATGGGGTTGCCGGCGTCCACGCTGATGGCCAGGCCGGCCGGCCGCGCGGGGGCATTGGCCACCGCGTTCCAGCCCAGGTGGTCCGTGTGGACCCAGGCCGCTGACTGGAGCAGTTCGGAGAAGCGGCTGTCCCCGGGGAAGCTGACCGGCGGGACCGGACGGGTGACGATGGCCCGGCTTTCGGTGGCCCTGCTGACCACGATCACGCTGGCACCGGTCTTGACGCCGGCGTCGCGGATCACGGCGGAGGTGTCCACGCCTTCTGCCTGAAGGCCGCTGACGATGCGGTCCCCTTCTTCGTCGGTTCCCAGGACGCCGGCAAAGGCCGTCCTGGCTCCGGCGCGGGCGGCCGCTACGGCTGCCGTGGCGGCGGGTCCGCCGCCCGCCGTGGCAAAGTCCGTGGCGACGGTGCGGCTGTCCGCGGCAGGGTAATCCTGCACCAGGGCGATGGCGTCAAGAGTGGCGCAGCCTACGAAGAGCAGGGTTCCGGTTGACGGTTGGGGCACGTTCCACCTCGTTGTAGTTCCGGCTGATACTGAAGAAATATACACATAGCATGTTGGAAAAACAACACTTTCTGTATAGTTGTGTTTGGGATGCAACGCCGCGGTCCCGCCCACTCAACGTAGAGAAACGGAGCAGCTCATGTCATTGCCTACTGCGGAATCGGTCCGGACCATCCGGTATGGCCTCATTGGAGCGGGCCATATGGCACGCGAACACGTCCGGAACCTTGCCCTGATCCCGGGAAGCCGCATCACCGCAGTCTCGGATCCCACACCCTCTTCACTGGAAGAGACGGTGAAGGAGATCGGCCATGAGGTGCGGACTTTCCCTTCCCACCAGGAGTTGCTGGCCTCGGGCCTGGTGGACGCGCTGGTGATCGCCAGCCCCAACGACACCCACCTGGGCATCCTCAAGGACATCTTCGCCAGCGGCACCAACCTTCCGGTCCTCGTGGAGAAGCCCGTGTGCACCACGGCGGAGCAGGCGGACGAACTGGAGGCGCTGGCCGGCAGCTACCCGGCCCCGGTGTGGGTGGCCATGGAATACCGGTACATGCCGCCGGTCCAGGAGATCATCCAGGCGGCGCATGGCGGCAAGCTGGGCAACATCCACATGCTCTCCATCGTGGAGCACCGCTTTCCGTTCCTGCACAAGGTGGATGCGTGGAACCGCTTTGCGGAACGGACCGGCGGGACGCTGGTGGAAAAGTGCTGCCACTTCTTCGACCTGATGCGCCTGATCCTGCAGGACGAGCCCGTACGCGTCTTCGCCAGCGGCGGCCACGACGTGAACCACATGGATGAGGTCTACGACGGCCGGGTGTCGGACATGCTGGACAACGCCTATGTGATCGTCGATTTCAAGGGCGGCCGCCGCGCCATGCTGGAGCTGTCCATGTTCGCCGAGGGATCCAAGTTCCAGGAACGCATCTCCATTGTTGGGGATGCTGCCAAGATTGAAACCCTCATCCCGGTGGCCGCCAACCACTGGATTCCCGGTGACCACGCTGAAGCGACGGTTGAATTCAGCCCACGGTCCCCGCTGGGTCCCGAAAAGCACGAGGTTCCGGTGGATGAGGCTGTCCTGGCGGCCGGCGCGCACCACGGCTCCACCTACTATGAGCACCAGGGCTTCCGGAAGGCCATCCTGGGCGAGGGACCGGTGGAAGTCACCGTTGCGGACGGACTGCAGTCCGTACGCATGGGCCTGGCCGCCGAACGCTCTATTACGGAAGGACGCCCCGTTGGGCTTGGCAATGCCGCCCTCGGGGTACGTTCATAAGAAGATACATGTTGGAATTGCAACATCCCGCCAGGCTCCTGCCCGGCGCACGGGGGAGGGAGAACAGCCAATGGGCACCGCAGATAAAGAGGCGCCGCTGACACCCCGCCAGCGCACCATCCTCGATGAGCTGGGCCGCCGGGGGTTCATTTCAACAAATGACCTGGCGGAGACCTTTGCCGTCTCCGACATGACGGTGCGGAGGGACACCCGGGTGCTGTCCAAGCGCGGACTGGCCCGGGTGGTCCACGGCGGCGTCAGCGCCGTGGACGGTCATGGCCAGAACGCGAACTTCGCCGCGCGCGTCCGGGAGGACGCGGACGCGAAGCTTCGGGTGGCCAGGGTGTGCCTCTCGATGATTGGCGAACGGGATGCCATCATCCTTGATGCCGGCACCACGACGTACCAGATCGCGCAGGAACTGCCCACGTCGTTCACCGGCACCATCATCACGCACTCCGCGCCCGCCATCCAGCGCTGCCTGCAGCTGACGGCGGCGCGCACCATCTGCCTGGGCGGGGAGCTGCTGCTGGACAGCCAGGCGTTCAACGGACCGATGACCGTCAGCGCCGCCTCCGGGCTCCGTGCCAAGACAGCCTTTATTGGCGTCAGCGGCATCCATGACGAGGCGTTCTATATTGAGCGCGACGTGGAGCGCGCCACTAAGATCGCCCTTATGAATTCAGCGGAACAGGTAGTGGTGGTGGCAACCCACCAGAAGATGCTGCGGTACGCGCTGGCGCGGCTGGCGGCGTTCGACGCGGTGGACATCCTGGTCACGGACGCGCCGCCGCCGCGGGAGATCGAGACAGCCCTGCGCGCCGCCAACGTCAAGCTGATGGTTGCCGCATGACGGCCCGCCTGCGCGTGTGCCTGCCGTCCCGGGACCTGCTGGACGCACTGGCGCCGATTGACGGCGTCGACTTTGTCCTGTGGGACCTCACCGGGCCGGCGCCGGACGGCCGGCTGGACCTGCTGGTGCCCGGCTACATGGGCAAACCGGCGGCGCTCGCCGCACTGGAGGGCGTGGACGTCGGCCTGGTGCAGAGCCAGTCCATCGGGTACGACGGCGTCGCCTCGGTGCTGCCCGCCGGCGTCACCTTCGCCAACGCGGCGGGAGTCCATGAAACCTCGACGGCGGAGCTCGCCGTGGGGATGATGGTTGCTTCCCAGCGCGGCATTCCGGACTTTGTCCGGAACCAGGAAACCGGTACGTGGGACAACAGCCAGCGGCCCAGCCTGGCGGACCGGCGCGTGCTGCTGGTGGGTTACGGGGGAGTGGGCAAGGCCATCGAGGCCCGGCTCCTGCCGTTCGAAACTGACGTCACCCGGATGGCCAGCCGCGCCCGCGACGATGAGCGCGGGACCATCCTCGGGATCGATTCGCTGTACCAGCAGCTGCCGCTGCACGAGATTGTGGTGGTCAGCGTCCCCCTGGGCGAAGACACCAAGCAGTTGGTGGATGCGAAGTTCCTGGCGGCCATGCCGGACGGGGCCCTGCTGGTCAACGTGGCCCGCGGCCCGGTGGCGGATACCGGGGCCTTGCTGGCAGAGACCGCAAGCGGACGGCTCCGGGCCGCGCTGGACGTCACCGATCCGGAGCCGCTGCCCGCCGACCATCCGCTCTGGACCACTCCCGGCGTGCTCATCACACCGCACGTGGGCGGCGCCAGTTCGGCCATGTTCCCCCGGATGGTCCGGTTGCTCAGGAAGCAGATCGGGCTGCTGTTGGAGGGCAAGGACCCGGTGAACGTGGTCCTCCCTTAACCGCGGCGGTTCCCGCCCCTATGCTTGGCCCATGTCCACTTTTGAAGTCCGCCGCAGTTCCGTCATCCCTGCCGCCGCCGAAGACATCTTTCCGCTCGTCAACAACTTCCACGAATGGACTGCCTGGTCCCCCTGGGAGACCATCGACCCCCGCATGAGCCGCCGCTACTTCGGCACTGAAGCAGGCACGGGGGCCGGGTATGAGTGGAGCGGCAACCGCAAGGCGGGCAGCGGCACCATGGAGATCGAGGAGTCGGTGCCGTCGAATCTGGTCCGGATCCGGCTGCAGTTCACCAAGCCCTTCAAGGCCCTGAACCCCACCACCTTCACGTTCACCCCTGCCCCGGGCGGCACCGAAGTGACCTGGCGGATGACCGGCGAGAACAAGGGCCTGGGGAGGGTGTTCGCACTGTTCATGAACATGGACAAGATGGTGGGCGCCGATTTCGAACGCGGCCTGGCCGCGTTGGCTGCCACAGTGGCGGCACGAAAGAGCTGAGGCCGCCACATGGGTGTCGTCGACGAAGCCCTGGACAGGATTGACGGACCGGACCGCAGTTGCCTCCAGCACGTGGTGGAGATTGCGCGGTCCCTGGCTCCCGACGCCACGGAGGGCATGAGCTACGGCATGCCCGCCCTCAAACTGGACGGCAAACCGCTGGTGGCGGCCGTGGCCGCAGCAAAGCACCTCTCGGTTTTCCCGTTCTCCTCCGCGGTGGTGGAGGCAGTGGCCGCCCGGCTGGAGGGGTACTCCCTGTCCAAGGGGACCATCCGCTTCACGGCGGACCATCCAGTGCCGGACGACGTGCTCGCTGACATCGTCCGGCTGCGGATGGCGGAAATACGGAAATAGGGCGCAAGACGACGGCGGGACCTATGGTCCTTCCAGCCGGCCGCGCCAGTGCATAGCGTGGTGCCATGGCTGATACTCTCTCCTCCCTCGCAGACTCCTTCAAGAACATGGGCGTTGCCCGCGCGTACGGCTCTCCCGTGAATGTGGGCGGGGAGGACATTGTGCCGGTGGCGCTGGTGTCCTTCGGTTTTGGCGGCGGCACGGAATCGGACCAGGGGGCATCGGGCGGCGGGGGCGGCGGTTTCGTTGTCCCGTTGGGCGTGTACCGGACCGTGAATGGGCGCGCGGTCTTCCGCCCCAACACCATCGCCATGCTGGTGTGCCTTGTCCCATTGGTTTCTGTGGCCGGCGCGGCGTTCCGAAAAGCGGCGCGCTCGGCCCGGAAATAAGCGCCGGCCGGCGGCCCGGCATTCCATAAAATTCCCCTATTTCGTCCCCGGTAATTCGGTTCCATAATGGCCTCGTAGACTTCGGGAACCTCCCGCCGCTGTCCTGTGCCACGGCGGAACCAGGGGTTCCAGGTGGCCGCCCCGGCAATCGGCGGGAAGGACGGCCACGAGGCCCGGCCGGGACGGCCGGACTGTTTCAGGGGGAGAGCAACGCCACTAAATGCACAAGGAGAATTGTCATGCTCAAGGATAGGGAAATCATGGCTGTGCTGCCGGCCAAGGATATTGACCGGGCACGGGAGTTTTACCGGGACAAGTTGGGACTGGAGCCGGTCCAGACGGTCGAAAACGACAACCTTATCTACCGCTGCGGCAAGGGAACGGGCTTCCTGCTCTACCAGACGGACAACGCCGGTTCCGCCAAGAACACCCAGATGTCCTGGGGCGTCGATGACGTCGAAAAGGAAGTGGAGGAACTGCGGGGCCGCGGCGTCGTCTTTGAGGAGTACGACATGCCGGGACTCAAGACCGAGAACGGCATCGCAACGATGGAAGGCATGGGCAAGGGTGCGTGGTTCCTCGACAGCGAGGGCAACATCCTGAACATTTCCTCGATCCCCGTCACGTAGCCATCCGCCTTGCACAGGCGCATACTCAATCACCTGGCAGCAAAGCCATAAGTACGACGCCGGCACGTGCCGCCCGAAGCACCCGCACCCGGGTGCGTGGCAGCGGCAGGCCGGCGCCGCCGTCGTAAGCGGCCTGAAAGGAAGGCACGGGAATGGGCGCGGAAGACATGGTTCCGGAGACAAAAGGCGTCTCGGTGGAGTTGCTGGCGGCCGTAGACCTTGACGGCGAGATTGACGGGATGGAAGGCCGGCAGCTGCGGATGCGGATGGTGACGATCGACCCCGGCGGGGTCTTCGGGCCCCTCCATGACCATGTGGGGCGACCCGGAACCGTCTTTATCCTGCAGGGAACCATCACCGACCACCGCGACGGCGCCGCCACGGACTATGGGCCCGGAGTGGGCTGGCCGGAGGACCGGAACACCACCCACTGGCTGGAGAACAGGGGGACGGTCCCGGCGGTGGAAATCTCCGTGGATATCGTCACCAAGCTTCCGTCATAAGTCCACGTGTTGTAAAAACCGGTGGCTTATCCGCCGTGTTCTGGGTATCTTGTGCATACCCGTGGTTGAGCAGTCAGCTGGCAAGTTACTCATGGGGGCCACTGATGGACGCCGCTGCTGACCAGCCACCTTCCGGGAGGATCCGTCCCGGCACCAGCTCACAGGGCAGGGTGTTCCATGCCTTCCGGCGCTGGCCGCTCGTCCCGGCCGCCGACCTGCTCCTGCTGCGCCACGCGCTCGTCGGCCAAGATTCCTCCACCGAACCGGACCACGCGTCCGCTCTCCGATGCCTCGTCGACGACGAACTCACGCGCCGGCTGGCCCTCCCGCCCGCTTCGGGGGACTAAGACTGCCGTGGGTCGGTAACGTGTGACATTGGGGGACCGGCCCACGGCCCAAATAAGCCGTCTGTTCCTTCCCCCGCCAGCCAATTCAAACGGCGGGCTGGCGCCGCCCCAGCGCCAGCCGCAGGGCGGCGCGGAGGGTGAGCCGGTTCCGCCTGGTGACCGCGATGACGGCTGCGACACCCGCCAGCAGCACCACGATCCCGCCTGCGGCCACGGACCAGCGGGCGCCGAACTGGCTCCCGATCCAACCGACCAGCGGTGAACCCAGGGCGGTGCCGCCCTGCAGGATGGCCAGGTACAGGGCCAGCACGCGACCGCGGAACTGTGGCTCCACGGACAGCTGGATGCTGGTATTGCAGCTGTTCAGGAACGTGATGGACGCCAGCCCCACGGGAATGAGGAGGGCAGCGTAGGCCCAGAAAGACGGCGCGACGCTGCCCAGGATGGTGAAGACACCCAGGCCCAGCGCCCCGCCCAGCAGGAACCTCAGCCGAGGACGGGACCTGCGGGCCGCCAGGAGGGCGCCGGCCAGGGTGCCCACCGCCATGATGGAACCGAGAAGCCCGAATTCACCCGGGCCCATGCGGAATTCGGTGGTGGCCATCAGCGAGTTGATGACGGGAAAGTTCATGCCGAACGCGCCCAGGACGCCCACCAGGACCATGATCAGCATCAAGTCCGGCCTTCGGCGCACGTAGCGGATGCCCTCAACCACCTGGTGCTTGTTCCGCTCGCCCTTTGCCACCGGGGCGGGCTGGGTAATGCGGATCCTGAACAGCGAGACCAGGACGGCCGCGAAGCTCGCCGCGTTGAGCAGGAACACCGGGCCCGTTCCCACCCAGGCGATGAGCACCCCCGCGATCGCGGGGCCTGTGAGCCGGGCGGTGTTGAAGGAGGCGGAATTCAGGGCCACCGCATTGGAGATGTTCTCCTGCCCCACCAGTTCCGAGACGAAGGCCTGGCGCGCCGGTGCGTCAACGGCACTGGCAACGCCCAGGCAGAAGGCCGCCACGTACGCATGCCACAGTTGGGCGGTGCCGGTCACCACCAGGAGGCCGATGGCGAGGCCGGTGGATGCCATGGCCAACTGCGTCCACATGAGGATAATGCGTTTCCGGTACCGGTCAGCCAGGACTCCGCCGTAAGGGCCGAACAGCAGCATGGGCAGGAACTGCAGGCCCGTGGTGAGGCCGACGGCGGCGCCTGAGTGGTCGGTGAGAACGGTCAGGACCAGCCAGTCCTGGGCCACGCGCTGCATCCAGGTGCCGATGTTGGAAACGATCGCACCGCTGGCCCAGATGCGGTAGTTGGGGTTTTCGAGGGCCCGGAACATCGCGCTCATTTGCCGCTCATTTCCTGCATGATGCGGGCCGCCCGGCTGAGGGTAAGCCTGTCGTCCTCGCTGAGCCCGGCCACGCGCTGGGCCAGCCAGGCCGTCCGCTGGCTCCGTGCCTCGGCGAGGACCGTCCTTCCCGCATCTGTGATGTCCACGCGGACCTGCCGCCCGTCGTCGGGGTCTGCGCTCCTGGTGACGAAGCCCTGGTCGGCGAGCGCGTTGACGATCCTGGTCATGGACGGGGCCTGGACGTGCTCACTCTCGGCAAGTGCCCGGAGCGTGCTGGGGCCGCTGCCGTTCAGCAGGGCCAGGACCGTGTATTGCCCGGGGGTGATGATGTCGCCCGTTGCCTCAACGCGGAGCCGGCGTGAAGTACGCATCACGGCGGTGCGGAGCTCGATGGCGAGGGTATCGGGCGTGGTGGGGTCTGCGGTTGCTGTGTTCTTCGTTTGGGTGGGTGACATGTATGCGGGTGCGCCTCCTGCTGACGTTCCTTAGCAGTGCTAATTAGTTCTGCTAACTATTATGGTCTGCTTGCTTATCAATGGGCAACAGCCTGCGGTGTGGGTTTGGTGACATGCTCCGGCAGAATGGGATGCGTGACTGGGGGCAGAGCTGATGTAAAGCGCAAATCCGCGTTGTCGTGGAAAGGAAAAGCGAACCTTGCGGTGGCCGTCCTGGTCATCTGCCTGGGCCCGATCCTGATTGGCGTGGGCAGTTTCATGATCAACGCCGACGAGGAGCTTGCGCGGACCGGGACACAGGCCACCGGAACGATCGTCCACTTCAAGGACGTCACCAAAGCCTCCTCGCGCAGGATGCAGGTTGAATTCACGGCGGCGGACGGGCTGCCCCACAGGACGTTCGCGGCCGTTGACCACGACCAGCATCCCGTCGTCGGCAGCGAAGCCACGGTGGTCTATGCCGAAAATGACCCGGCCAGGGCCGTTGTGCTGGGCTATGAGAGCGACGGTGTGTGGTTCCGTGGCGTGGGCATTGTGCTGACCGTCATCTTCGGCGGGCTGGGACTGCTGCTCTGCCTTGGGGTTGGCACCGCGGCCCTCCGTGCCAAATTCCGGAAACCCGCCACAAACCATGTGGTCTGAGACTGTCGCGGCTCTTAGGTCTGGCCGCTGCGGCTCGGCGGGCGTAGGCTCGGTCCACCATGACCGAGCAGCAGCCCTTTGAATTGATCCGGCGCTATCCGCATTTCGAGCTGCGCCGGTATCCGGACTACGTGGTGGCCGAAGTGACGGTCACCGCGGATTTTGACCGCGCCGGCAATGCCGCCTTCCGGCATCTCTTCAACTACATCAGCGGCAGCAATAATGCCCGGCAGAAACTGGCCATGACCGCTCCGGTGCTCCAGGAACCAGGGCCCCGGAAACTGGCAATGACCACCCCCGTACTCCAGTCCGGTCCGGTGCCGGGGTCGGGGGAGCCTGCCGAATATTCGGTGGCGTTCGTCCTTCCGGCCGGCGTGACAGCTGACGGCGCTCCGGTCCCTGCCGATCCCATGGTCAGGATCCGCGCGGTGCCAGGTTCCCTTGCCGCAGTGCTGGGATTCTCCGGCAGCGGTTCGGCATCGGCTTTCCAGAAGCGCAACGACGGCCTGCAGGCTGCGCTCACCCTGGCCGGGCTGACTCCCGTGGGGACGCCGAGATTCGCCCGCTTCGACCCGCCGTTCAAGCCGTGGTTCCTGCGCCACAATGAGGTTGTCCAGGATGTCCTGGAACCCCAGGCGGGTGGAACGGCACCGGGCGCTTAGCTGGAAGCAGTGCTGTAGGTTTCTTTCCCCTCCCCACCCGATACTTTCCTGCCTGCCCGGGAAGATCCCTATTCGGGCAACCATGCATAACGGATGGCCAGTCCGCACTCCGCTGCCCCATTCTCTGGGTATTGCCGCCCTTATGGATGGTTGCAGGGGACGCGGAGTCTCCTCCCACTTTCCCTTTTCTGTTGTTATTGCTGAAACTTTACGATAGTTTCTCACTGTGATGCAGGTCGCACTGGTGGGAGCCCGCGGCCATGATGCCAACAAAAGGACGATGATGACCCGCGAGCACAGCACCAGCACCTCCGAACACCGCTTCAAACGCCTGCACGAACGTCTGGGCGGCATCGCCTACGGGGGTGACTACAACCCCGAACAGTGGCCACGCGAGGTGTGGGACCAGGATGTCCGGCTCATGAAGCAAGCGGGCGTCAACCTGGTCACCCTGGCCGTCTTTTCCTGGAGCCGGTTCGAGACAGCCGACGGTCTTTACGACTTTGGCTGGCTGGACGAGGTGATGGACCTGCTGCACCGGAACGGCATCGGCGTGGACCTGGCCACTCCGGACGCCGTCCCGCCGGCCTGGTTGATCGCCCAGCACCCGGACATCCTGCCCGTCCTGGCCGACGGCTCTACGTTCGGCTTCGGCTCCCGACAGCACTTCGACGTCTCCCATCCTGCTTACCGGGAAAAATCGCTGGCCATGGCAGAGAAGATGGGGGAGCGCTACGCTGCCCACCCGGCCCTGCGCATGTGGCATGTAAACAACGAGTACGGACCGGTCTCGTACGGCCCGTACGCCGGCCGCGCCTTCCGGGCATGGCTGCAGGAAAAATACGGCGACCTGGAGAACCTGAACCAGGCATGGAGCACCGACGTATGGGGACAGCGCTACTCCGACTGGTCACAGGTGAACGCACCCGCCCGGCCGCGCACGTGGTCCAACCCGTCCCGCCGCCTTGATTACCACCGGTTCACTTCGGACAGCATGCTGGAGCACTACAAGGCCGAGCGGGACATCCTGCGCCGGTACACGCCAGATCTGCCGATTGTCACCAACTTCATGCGCTTCTACAAGAACAACGATTACTGGGCCTGGGCTGCTGAGGAGGACGCCGCGGCCCTGGACATCTACCCGGACCCGCGCGAGGAAGACGCCCACGTGGCCGCGGCGCTCAACTTCGACCTGATGCGCTCGCTCCGCCGCGGCCAGCCATGGCTGGTGATGGAACAGGCTACCGGCGCCGTCAGCCAGTGGTCCGTCAACGTCTCCAAGCTGCCCGGCAAAATGAGGCTTGGCTCCTACCAGGCCATCGCGCAGGGCGCCGATTCCATCCTCTTCTTCCAGTGGCGCCAGGCCAGGGGCGGCACCGAACGCTTCCACTCCGGCATGGTCAACCACGCCGGGCCCAATACGCGCATTTTCCGGGAAGTTTGTGAACTGGGCCAGGAACTCAAGGGCCTGGCCGGCCTCACCGGCACACGCTCCAGCGCCAAGGTCGCGCTGGTCTTCGACTGGGACTGCTGGTGGGCCCTGGAACTGGGGAACTCCCCGCGCTCGGACCTGAACTACGCCCAGGAAGTCCTCCGCCTCTACCGCCCCTTCTTCGACGCCAACATATCCGTGGACTTCGTGAACACCACCAGCGACCTCAGCCAGTACGGCATGGTGGTCCTGCCGGCGTCGTACCTGCTCACCGACCAGGCCGCCGGGAACATCGAGGACTATGTGGCCCGCGGCGGGCATCTGGTGGCCAGCTACCTCTCCGGCATCGTGGACCAGGACAACACCATCCTCCTGGGCGGCTACCCGGGCGCGCTGCGCAACGTCCTGGGAGTGTGGAGCGAGGAGATGCATCCGCTGGCCGGGGAGGGCGAGGCAGTCAAGCTTTCAACGGCCGACGGCGGTACGGCCTCAGCCGATTACTGGACCGAGCACCTGCACACCACCACGGCTGACGTTGTTGCGAGCTATGCCTCCGGCCGGCTGGAAGGCTCGCCCGCCGTCACCCGCAACAGCTTCGGCGCCGGCACTGCCGTGTACCTGTCGGCCAGGGTGGACAGCTCCTTCCTTGCGGAACTGCTCTCAACTGAACGTGCCGCTGCGGGAATCCGCGCGGAACTGGACGCGCCGCTGGGAGTGCAGGTCCGCCGTCGTGCCGGCAACGGACGCAGCTACCTGCTGGTCCTGAACCACAACGATGCACCCGCCAGGGTGGACGTGGGGCAGGGCGGCACAGACCAGCTCACCGGAGCCAATGTCACCGGCACGGTGGAGCTCGCCGCCAACGGCGTGCTGGTGCTGGAGGAAATACCCACTAAAGACTCAACCGCAGAAACGGGCCGGTAGGAGGCAGTCATGGCCATGCGATTGGAAGTACCTCCCGAGGCGGTCCCCACGGACGCCGATGCGCGAACTGAAAAACCGCGGAACAAACCCGGAGGCTGGAAGCTGGCCTTCAGGCGGGACTGGCGGCTCTACACCCTGGTGCTGTTGCCGCTGGCCTACTTCGCCATCTTCCGGTACCTGCCCATGGCAGGCAACGTGATCGCGTTCCGGCAGTTCCAGCCCGGCGGCAGCATCTTCGGCGAGAAATGGGTGGGCCTGAAATACGTCACCCTCTTCATCAACGATCCCAGCTTTTGGCAAGCGTTCCAGAACACCATCATCCTGGGCGTGCTGACACTGCTGTTCTGCTTCCCGATGCCCATCATCTTCGCGCTGATGCTGAACGAACTGCGTTCGCAGAAGTTCAAGAAGTTCGTCCAGACCGTGGCCTACCTGCCGCACTTCATGTCCGTGGTGATCATCGCCGGCATGATCCTGCAGAACTTCTCCATGACAGGCACCGTAAACCAAATTGCCAACTCGCTGTTCGGCACCACGGTTAACTTCACCCAGGACGCCGCGTGGTTCCGGCCCATGTACATCAGCTCCGAGGTGTGGCAGACCATGGGGTGGGGAGCCATCCTCTACCTGGCCGCCCTGACCCGGGTGGACGAATCGCTGTACGAGGCAGCCCGGATCGATGGCGCCAACCGCTGGCAGCAGACCTGGCATGTGACCCTGCCGGCCATCCGGCCCACCATCATCACACTGCTGATCCTCAACATCGGCACGTTCATGGCCGTGGGCTTCGAAAAGATCCTACTGATCTACAACCCGCTGAACTACCAGACCTCGGATGTCATCTCCACCTACCTGTACCGGGTGGGCCTTGAATCGTCGAACTTCAGCTACGCGGCGGCGATCGGCATGTTCGAATCCGTCATCGGCCTCACGCTGATTCTCTCCGCCAACGCCATATCCAAGCGGCTCGCCGGAACGAGCCTGTGGTGAAGGGGACAACTGTGAAAGGGACAGCCGTGAAAGAACCCGGCGCGAAAGCAGCACCAAAGGACACAGGTGTCCTGGTCAAGGACATGAAGGTTTCACGCAGCATGCGGCTGTTCCGGGTGGTGAACCTGGCCTTCCTGCTGGTGGTGGTGTTCCTGACCTTGTATCCGTTCCTGAACATCCTGGCGCAGAGCTTCTCAAGCGAAGGATTCATTAACGCCGGCAAGGTCAACCTGTTCCCCATGGGCTTCAACACCGAGACTTACCAGCTGATCCTGGCCGACTCGGTCTTTTGGCGGAACTACGGCAACACGATTCTGTACACCGTGGTGGCCACGGCTATCTCCATGGTGCTGACCACCAGCTTCGCGTATGCCATCGCGAGGAAGGACCTGAAAGGGCGCAGCCTGTTCATCGGCATCGCGGTGTTCACCATGTTCTTCAATGGCGGCCTGATCCCCAACTATGTGCTCATCACCTCGCTTGGAATGCGGGACACCTTATGGGCCGTAGTGCTGCCCAACGCCATCAGCGTCTTCAACCTGCTCATCATGAAGTCGTTCTTCGAGAACATGCCGCGTGAACTGGAGGAAGCGGCCGCCATTGACGGACTTACCCAGTACGGGGTGCTTTTCAAGGTGGTCCTGCCGCTGAGCAAGGCAATCGTTGCCACCATGGTCCTGTTTTACGCAGTAGCCAACTGGAACTCCTGGTTCCAGGCGTTCCTGTACCTGGACAACCCCGATCTGTTCCCGGTGACCATCTACCTTCGCAACATGATTGCCGGCGTCACCACGGCAGGCTCCGCCGGCGGTACCGCGGAGAACGTGGGCCAGATTGCCGCGAACATCCAGTCCGTCACCATCGTCCTGACCGTGATCCCCATCCTCTGCGTCTACCCCTTTGTCCAGAAGTACTTCTTTTCGGGCGTCATGCTCGGCTCCGTCAAGGAATAACCCTTATGAAAGGAAAACCCATGATCCGCAGACGAGATTTCCTCGGCCTGTCCGCGCTCGCAGCCTTCGGCCTGGTGATGGCGGGATGTGACTCTGACTCCGGCAGCAAGGCCGATACCTCAAAGGCCCGCAATGGTGCGATGGACAGCTTTGGGGTTGGGGACACGTTTAAGGCGACGGCGCCGCTGAGCTTCACCTTCCTGTTCAGCGATCAGCCCACCTATCCATACAAGAAGGACTGGCTCCTGTTCTCCAAGATGGCCAGCGACAACAACGTCACCCTGGAACCGACCATCGTTCCCAGCAGCGACTACGAGCAGAAGCGCAGCCTGTTGATCAGTTCCGGCAAGGCCCCGGAGATAATTGCCAAGACCTACCCGGGGCAGGAGAGCGCGTATGTATCCTCCGGCGCCGTCCTTCCCGTCAGCGACTACGTGGACCTCATGCCGCACTACCAGGACAAGATCAAGAAGTGGAAGCTGGAGCCTGAGATTGCAGGCCTCACCCAGGAGGACGGCAAGTACTACGTCCTGCCCGGTCTGCACGAGGAGCTCTGGCCGGACTACACGCTGGCGTTCCGGACCGACGTGCTGGAGAAGGACGGGATCGCGGAGCCCAAGACCTGGGACGAGTTCCGGGAGGTGCTGCGCAAACTCAAGAAGAACCATCCCGATGTGGTGCCCTTTTCCGACCGGTTCAACGGCAACAGCGTGCTGAACATTGCCGGCACCGCCTTTGGCACCGTGGCAGGCTGGGGCCTGGTGGACGGACTGACGTTCGATGAAGGCAAGAAGGAGTTCGCCTTCGGTGCCGGCAGCGGCCAGTTCAAGGATCTTGTGACCTACTTCAACTCCTTGGTTTCGGAGGGGCTGATGGATCCGGAAAGCTTCACGCAGACCGATGATTCGGCCATCCAGAAGTTCACCTCGGGCAAGTCGTTTGTGATCAGCGCCAACTCCCAAAACATCATCACGTACCGCACGTCAATGGAGCAGTCTCTGGGGAAGGGCAACTTCGCCGTCCGAAAGATCACGGTTCCCGGCGGCCCCGCAGGCGATGTCATTGGCGGTTCCCGGCTGGAAAACGGCATCATGCTGAACGCGTCCGTGAAGGACAAGGACAGCTTCGTGGCGCTGATGCAGTACATCGACTGGCTGTTCTACAGCGACGAAGGCCAGGAGTTCGCCAAGTGGGGGGTGCAGGGCACCACCTACAACAAGGAAGGCGGCAAACGCATCCTGGCCAAGGACATCAACTTCCAGGGCCTGAATCCGGGCGGCACCAAAGACCTGCGCGTGGATTACGGCTTCTCCGGCGGTAACTTCGCCTACGGGGGCACCACGGACCTGCTCCAGTCCACCTTCAATGAGGAAGAGCTGGCCTTCCAAAAGGCCATGAAGAGCAAGAAGCCCAGGCCCGTTGCCCCGCCCGTCCCGTTCAGCGACACCGACCGGGAGCAAGCCACCCTGACTCTCACGCCACTGAAGGACCACGTCAAGCAGAACACCTTGAAGTTCATCACCGGCCAGCGCAGCCTCTCGGAGTTCGACGCCTACGTCAAAGAGCTGGACAGCAAGGGCATGGGCAAATACGTAGAGTTGGCCAACAAGGCCTACAAGGCATACGCCGAAAAGAAGTAGGGCGTACGACGGCGGCCGCGGGCCTTCCGCGGTGACCGAAAGGCAGGCAGTGGTTCAGAAGAAGGCGGAGTACGGAGCCGGCCCCCTGTTCAGGGCGGCCGGTACCGTTGCGGGCGTGATGATGGGCTCGGTCCTCCTGGGGCTGGCCAATATCCTGCTGCTGCCGGCCCTGGTGGCGGCACCCATCGCGGGGGCCTGGCCCCTTGTGGTGGCACTCGTTCCGGCGGGGCCGGCCCTGGTGGCGTGCATGTACGCATTCAACCGAATGGCCGCCGGCCATGAGGGCGGGGTTTACCAGGACTTCGTCCGCGGGTACCGGATGAATCTGGGGCAGGCCCTGCAGGTTTGGGTGCCGTACCTTTTGGTTCTGGCCGTCATCGCGGTCAACCTGGCCGGGCTGTCCTCGCTGCATCCGGGCAACCCGGCCACGCCCGCGCTCAGGCCGGCGATGCTGCTCCTCGCAGTGCTCGTGGCCACCGCCGGCCTGAATGCTTTGCTGCTGCTGTCCAGGTTTTCGTTCCGGACCCGGGACCTCTACCGGCTCTCCCTGTACAGCTTCAGTGCCCGGAAGCGGGTTTCACTGGGCAACGCCGGGATCCTGTTCGTCGCGGGAACCCTGCTGCTGGTGACCACTGCGTACCTGCTGCCGGTTCTCGCCGGCACCGTAGTGTTTCTGGTGTGCCTGAACTCCCGGCCGCTGCTGGCGCTGGTTGAGGAGAAATTCACCGCCGCCTGACCGGTCATGGGTGCAGTTCAGCTGGTTCGGGAAGCCGCTGACTGGATGGCCCCGGCGAGGTCGCGGGGACGGCTCCACATGGGCCAATGCCCCGTTGGGAGGTCGATGACGTCGAGGTGTTCAATGTTCGCCACTTCGGCAAACATGGCATGCCCGGAGCGGGCGAGCTCCAGCACCTGCGCGCCCGGGATCGAGCAGCACACCAGGGTGGTCCGGACCTTGTGGCGGGCATCGTTCGTGAGCTCGACGGCCTGACGAAGCACAGGGCCGGGTTCAGGGACAGCCCGGGCCCGAAAACGCTCGAGGACTTTTGGGCTCAGGCCGTCGAGGCTCGCCTGCTGGGCCAGGACATCGAAGGGCGGCAGCGGAAGCTCCGCCAACTCCTCCGGGATGCCCGGGCCGAAGGCGCTTCCCGGTGCCACAGGGCCGGAGTCGACCCACACCACTCGATGGACAAGCTCAGGGTGTCGGTCCAGGACGAGGCTGACGGGGGCGTTTGCCCCGCTGTGGGCGACGAGAGTGGCGGGGTGGTCCCCAGAGGCCCCGAGTTGGCTGATGACGTCCAGGACCGCCGCGGCCTGGTCGTCGAGGGTCTTTGCCGCACGCCCGGGATCGTCCCCGTCGAGACCGGGCAGCGTCATCGCGACGGCGCGGGATTGGTCGGTTGCCAGGTGTTCCAGCACTTCATCCCACGCCCAGGCGCCCAGCCAGTGGCCGGCGATGAGAATGATGACGGGACGGCTTGCAGTAGTTGTCATGCCAATAGCCTCGCAGCCGCCTTGGACAAGGGTGTGTCACTATTTATGTCATGAATCTGCCCGGGCTTGAACGGTGAAGCGGGTCGAACGGCTCCATGCCCTCTCCGAGATATTGCGCCGCAGCGGCAGGCAGGGGGTTTCTGCCGAACGGCTGGCTGCAGAACTTGAGGTATCTGTTCGCACCATCAAGAGGGACCTCGATGCGTTGGAGAACAGCGGTGCGCCGGTATGGTCCCGCCCAGGTCCGGGCGGTGGCTATGGGTTGGCTGCAGGCGGGTCCCTGCCGCCAGTCAGCCTGTCCCCGGCGCAGGCCGTGGCGCTCATGGCAGCGGTGTCCGCTGCGTCGGATGCCCCCTACGCCGATCTGGCAGCAGCAGGTGTCCGGAAGATCATGGATGTCCTCGATCCCAAAACACGGGCACGAGCCGACGCATTGGCCCACCGTGTCTGGGTCAACGCCCTTCCCTCCTCGTCGCGGGCCATCAAGTCGGTACTGGAGGAGGCGATGGCCGAGCAGCGCGTGATTCGCCTTCGCTACACATCCGGGGACGGGACCACCACCACCCGCGACGTCGAGCCGGTGCTGTTCGCAGCCACCAACGGCCAGTGGTACCTGGTTGGGTGGTGCCGGCTGCGCAACGCCATGCGGTGGTTTACCGTTTCGCGAATCGAGCGGGCCAGCGTCACCAAGACGGCCTGCAGTGGCCATGGCATCCATGAGGTTGGGGAACCCCCGGCAAACGCCAGGCCGGTGCACGGCCGGGGGTGAGTCCTCAATCAACCTCTCGGGTCAGTACACGCCCAGAGCGGCGCCACCGTTGCCGGTGTCAGCATGTCCCGGTCAAAACCCACGACGCGGCGGCCGCCCTGCAGGATGAGTTCGTGGCTGTGGGTGTCCCGGCTGCTGGAGGTCGACACGTGCAGCTTCACCAGGCCCGGCGTCACCACCCGCTTCAGATCCACCCCTGTGAAGGACGTCCGGTCGGCGTGCACCGTGAACTCGACCCTCGCCGATGCGCCGGCGGCAAGGTCCACCCGGGCGTAGCCAATCAGTTCGCGGAGGGGCCGCACCACCTCGCCCACCGGGTCCTCGAGGTACAGCTGCACCACTTCGGCGCCGTCAACGGGGCCGGTATTGGTCACGGTGCATCCCACGGTGACGGCATCCGCGGTGGACATGGCGTCCGCACTGGCCGAGTGGCAGGAAAAGTCGAAGGTCGTGTAAGACAGGCCGTGCCCAAAGCTGAACAGTGGCGAGGGGTCCAGCGCGCTGACGCCGGACGGCCCGGCCAGGCGGCTGTGCAGGTAGGTGCCGGGTTGTCCGCCGGAAGTTCGGGGTACGGAAACGGGCAGTTTGCCGGACGGGTTGACGGCCCCTGTCAGGATGTCCCAGAGCGCCTCCGCGCCCTCTTCGCCGGGAAAGAAGCCCTGGACGATCGCCCCGGCCCGGTCCGCGAAGTCGCCCAGGGCGTAAGGCCGGCCGCTGAGGACCACGACGACGGTGCGCGTTCCGGCGGCCTCGGCCGCGGTGAGCACCTGGTCGAGCATGCGGTGCTGGTCCCCGGGCAACTGAAGGTCAGCTGCGTCGTTGCCTTCCCCGGAGGTGCCGCGGCCGAAGAGGCCGGCGTTGTCGCCCACCACGATTACGCAGGTGTCCACCGACGCGGCAGTCCGGCAGGCCTCCGCGATCTGTTCGTCCGTGATGGCCTCGCAGGTGCCGGTCGCAGCGCTGCGCAGCGATCCGAAACGGTTTCTGCCTGCCGAGGCCACGGTGGGAACGTAAACACCCATGGGAACGTCCGGGTGTGATGCGCCCACATGCGCGTCAAATGAGTAGCAGCCCAGCATTGCGAATGGATCCTCTGCCAGGGGCCCCACCACGCCAAGCGAGGCCAACGCCGTAACGGGCAGCGGGAGGCTGGCGCCGCCGTCGTGCATCCCGTTGGTCAGCAGCACCAATGACTGGGCGGCGATCTCGCGGGCCAAAGCCCGGTTCCCGGCTGGATCCAGGTCGACGGCTCCGGCGCTGAGGACCGGGGGTGCGGGGTCAAAATCCGGCGCGAGCAGCCCGGCCTCCTGCTTCTGCCGCAGCACCCGGCGAAGGGCAGTGTCCACCAGGGATTCGGGGACCTCGCCGGAGCGCACGCGCTCAAGCAGGGGCGTGCCATAGCAGTTCACTGTAGGCAACTCCACGTCAACGCCCGCTCTGAGTGCCAAGGCGGCTGCATCGCCGGAATCGGCGGCAACGCCGTGGGTGACATGCAGGAAGGCGATGCCGAAGTAGTCGGCAACCACGGTGCCGGCGAAGCCCCACTCGTCGCGCAGCAGCGAGGTCAGCAGTGCGCGGTTGGCGGCTGCAGGAATGCCGTCGGTGTCCGTGTACGCATGCATCACGGAGCGGGCTCCGCCGTGTTTAAGCGCCATTTCGAACGGGGGCAGCATCACGTCCGCCAACTCGCGCGGGCCCATGGACACCGGTGCATGGTTGCGTCCGGCGCGGGACGCAGAGTAGCCAACGAAGTGCTTGAGCGTGGCCACGATTCCGGACCCTTCCAGCCCGGAGACGTAGGCGCTGGCTACCGTGCCCACCAGGTAGGGGTCCTCGCCGATGGTCTCCTCCACCCTGCCCCAGCGCAGGTCCCGCACAACGTCCAGCACGGGAGCCAGCCCCTGGTGGACGCCGAGTGCCCGCATCTGCCCACCAATGAGACCCGCCATCCGCCGGATCAGCGGAGGGTTAAAGGTCGCGCCCCACGCCAGGGGGACGGGGAAAGCCGTGGCCTTCCACGCAGCCAAGCCGGCGAGGCATTCCTCATGGACCTGCGCCGGAATGCGGAAGCGTGAGGCCGCCATGATCTGTTCCTGCGCCGCGGCCAGCCGCCGGGCGCCCTCGAGAGGCTCCAAGGGCACCGTGCCGTACATGCGGGTGATCTGCCCCAGTCCGGAGGCAATCATCTCCTCCCAGGAGCGCGCGTCGCCGGCCATCTCATTCTGCAGCGGCGCTACGGAGTCTCCGTCCGTGGACGCATTAACCCACACACCTGCCAGTTGGGCCAGCTTCTCTTCCAGGGTCATGTGCCGCACCAGCTCATCAATGGAGAGGCGTTCGACGGCGTCACGGGAGCCGTTGCCGGCGGCCGGGGAGGTGATGGCTTGCTTTTCGGCGGCACCGCTGGTCACGGGCGTCTCCTGGGATCGTAGGAAGTTTCTAAGAAACTATCAGAAACTATTGTTTACTTTCTAGGTCCTAAAGCATTGACTCTTCAAAGATCATCCTCCTACGGTTGACAATGGGCGTGGGATAAGTCTGCGACGGAACCCACGAAACTTCGTGAATGGAATAGAAACTTTCCATTGACTTTGGGACCAGGCGCCCGGAGGCACTTCGGACCACTTCGAAGCCCTGGGGCGCTACCTACATCACTGCAACGACGGAGAAAACATGCGGACGTACAGAGTGGCCATCGTGGGAACCGGCGGGATCGCGGCGGTCCATGCTGACAACCTGGCCCGGACAAACGGCAGGGCGGAGCTGGTGGCGGCATGCGACGTGGACCAGGGCCGGCTGGATGCCTTCGCGGAGAAGCACAGCATCCCTGGTACGTACCTGAGCCTGGCCGATCTTCTGGCAGAGGCCAAACCGGACATTGTCCACCTCTGCACGCCGCCCATGTTCCACATCGGCCAGGCCATCGAATGCCTCGAAGCAGGCGTCCATGTCCTCTCCGAAAAACCCCCGGCGCTAAGCCTCGCTGACTTCGACCGGCTGGAGACCGCCCAGGCAAAGGGCGGCGCCCAGTTCTCTTGCGTCTTCCAGCACCGGTTCGGGGATGCGGCAGCCGCGGCCCGCCGGCTGATTGACGGCGGTGACTTCGGCCGTCCCCTGGTGGCCCGGTGCGACACCCTCTGGTACCGGCCGGACAGCTACTGGGAACTTCCCTGGCGCGGAACCTGGGAAGCCGAGGGCGGCGGGCCCACCATGGGTCACGGCATTCACCAGTTCGATTTGCTGTTGCACCTGCTGGGTCCGTGGGAGGAAATCACCGCCATCGCCAGCCGGCAGGCACGGCCTACTTCCACTGAAGACTTGTCCGCCGCCCTGGTCCGGTTCAGTAACGGAGCCGTGGCCACCATTATCAACTCGCTGCTCTCGCCGCGGGAAACCTCGGACATCCGAATCGACTGTGAATTTGCCACTGTGGAGCTGAGCCACCTCTACGGCTACAGCACGGACAACTGGACCATTACGGCAGCGCCCGGCCACGAGGACCAGGTAGGAACAGCGTGGAACGGCGAGCCCTTGGATCAGGGAAGCGGACACGCGGCCCAGTTCCTGGCCATGTATGGCGCGCTCGACGCCGGCCGCCCTCTTCCGGCCGGGGCAGACTCCGCACGGCAAACTCTGGAGTTCGCTGCCGCCCTCTACGCCTCCGCCTTTACCGGAAAATCCGTGCACCGCGGCGAGATCGTCACCGGCCACCCCTTCTACGGGGGCATGGACGGCGAAGGGCTGGGCGCGAAAGTCCTCGAGGAGACAGCCTTCAACCTGACCGCCCTCAAAGCCACCAGCGTCTGAGCCCATACCCAAGGAGGCACCACCATGACCACCCCCACAGCAGCGTCCCTTTCCGCTGTGTCCGCGGCATCACTCAGTTTCCACGACGATGGAGCGGCCCTCACCTTCACAGCCAAAGGCAGGCCTATCGCCACCTATACCTACAAGCCCACGGACGACCAGTACGAGAGTCCGCGGCCGTTCTTCCATCCGCTGACCACCCTGGGCGGGGACGAGGTGACAATTTCCCGCCCGTGGGACCACGTCTGGCATAAGGGACTTTCCTGGGCGCTGCCCAACGTGGGCAAGCACAATTTCTGGGGCGGAGCCACCTACACACGCGCCACGGAGTACGCCAACCTGGACAACAATGGTGCCATGACCCACGGATCCTTCACGGGCATCGACCAATCCGGCCCCGGCATCACGGCGTCGGAATCCCTGACCTGGACCTCGCAGGAAGGGGAACCGGTCATTGCGGAGAGCCGCCGGTTCAGCCTCCGGTTGGTGGAAGACGCTGCTACGGAGAACAGCGAAACCGAGGGGGCATACGCCATCCTCTTTGAGACCAGGATGAGCAATATCTCCGGCGAAGAGATCCGCATCGGCAGCCCCACTACGGAAGGCCGGCACAACGCCGGATATGGTGGCCTCTTTTGGCGCGGCCCCAGGTCCTTTACAGGCGGCGTGTTCCGCAACCAGGAGGATGCGGGTACGGACGAATTCATGGGCACCCGCTCGCCGTGGATCGCCTTCACCGGTACGCATGACGTCACCTGCCGGGCCTCCACCATCGCGTTCGTGGAGGACGGAAATAACCCCGGTGCACCCAACCAGTGGTTTGCCAGGTCGTCCATGTTCGCGTGCTTGGGCTCAGCCCCCTTCTTCAGCGAGGAGGTGCCCCTCCCTGAAGGTGCGCCGCTTACCTACCGCTACGCCGTGGTGATTGCCGATGGCGGTGTGGACGCCGAACGCGCCCAGGCGCTGGCGGATGCTGCGCAAGCAGCGCTTCGCGATTGGGCGTAACGGATGGCCTCAACGTTTCCAGGCGCCACTGGGCTCTCCGAAATCAGCATCTACGACTGGCCGGGCGCCGACGGTGCAGCCGGCGGGTCGCCGCACGTGCACACCGCTTCCACGGAGGCGTACGTGGTGCTCCAGGGAATCGGCAGGCTGGAGACACTTGACTCGCGCGGCTTCACCTCGACACCGTTGGCGCCTGGGGTGGTGCTTTGGTTTACCCCCGGCACCGTGCATCGCGCCATCAATGATTCGGGTGACCTGAAGGTCCTTGTAGTCATGCAGAATGCCGGGCTGCCCGAACACGGCGACGCCGTGATGACATTTCCGCCCGAGTACCTTGCGCACGCGGAAAAGTACCGGAGCGCAGCGGCGCTGGAACACAAGGACGCCGACGCTGGGCCGGACGCGGGCGAGCACGCCGCGCGCCGCCGTCGTGATTTGGCCCTGGAAGGTTACTTTGCGCTTAAGCAAGCCGTGCTGGTTTCCGGTCCGGCAGCACTGGCCGACTTCCATGCTGCCGCTGCCCGTCTGGTCTCGGACAGGACCAGCGCCTGGGCAGACGTTCTGGCGGAGGGAGCTGCCCGCCAGGCGGAAGTCACCCGGCAGCAGCTGGCCTCTCTGGACACGGCAGAAAGTATCTATCTGTCCGGTGCGCGAACTACGATGGGAAAACGGGAAAACCGCAGAATTTACGGCATGTGTGGCCGGATCCAGACGTGGGAACTTTCCGATACATAGCACCGGGCGCGTGACCCGGGTGAGAGGGCGGTTTCCGTGGTGAGCAAGCAGGACACCAGGCGCGCGACGATCAGTGAGATTGCCCGTGAAGCCGGGGTCTCGGTTCCCACCGTGTCCAAGGTGCTGAACGGGCACGCGCACGTGGCGGCAGAGACGCGTGCCCGGGTGGAGGAGATCATTGCCCGGCGCGATTATGCGCGCCGCCCTGCCAAACGCAGGCAAAAGGCCGGCCTGGTGGACCTGGTGTTTCCGGGGCTGGGCTCGGAATGGGCCCTGGAGATCATCGAGGGCGTAGAACGTGTGGCACAGGACGCCGGCTACGGGACTGTGGTCAGCAGCCTGAGCCTGGACGGCTCGCGCATCCGGCCGTGGCTGGCCAACCTCGCGGAGCGGAAATCGGATGGGCTGCTCATGGCCGTCTACCAGTTGGATGCCAAGCAAATCCAGCGGATCAAGTCCTTAGGGATACCTGTGGTGCTGATCGATCCTGTGGGCCAGCCTGGCCCGGACCTGATGACAGTGGGGGCGGCGAACTGGGAGGGTGGCTATTCGGCCACGGAACACCTTTTGCAGTTGGGGCATAAGCGGATCGCCATGATCGGCGGCCGCGAGGACCTGCAGTGCAGCAGCGCCCGCGAGGATGGCTACATCTCGGCACTGCGCCGCGCGGGCATAGCCCTGGACACGGCGTTGATGGTTCCCGGCGACTTTTCCATCGAAGCGGGCGAGGCTGCAACCCGCAAGCTGCTGGAGTTGTCGGACCGTCCGACGGCGATCTTCACCGGCAACGACGACCAGGCCTTGGGTGCGTACCGGGCTGCGCGTTCCGCCGGGCTCCGCATTCCCGAAGACTTGTCCGTCATTGGGTTTGACGACATTCCGGCGGCCGAGTGGATCGAGCCGGGGCTGACCACGATCCGGCAGCCGGTAGTGCAGATGGCCGAAACTGCCATGCGCGCCCTGCTCCGGCATCTGGATGGTGACGAGGAACTGCCGCAGCGGATCGAGCTCGGCACCGAGCTGGTGGTCCGGGGTTCCACTGCCCCGCCGGCTAAAAAGTAGTCCGCACCCTCCGACGCCCGCTCCCTTTTAGCAGCTTCTTTTAGGGTTTGTGCGCGTCCCGGATGTCCGCAGGGGTCTGGCCCTGCATCACCCAGCGGTTGCCGTCGGGATCGCTGAAGTAGGCGAACAGGACGCCGCCCAGGTCCTGGATTTCGCTGATGTCCGCGCCCCGCCTGACCAGTTCGGCCCGGACCTCGGTGATGTCCGGAACCACCAGTTGCAGTCCCTCCAGGCTGCCCGGCCTCATGGCGGTCATCCCGGTGCCGATGACTACTGATGTGGGCGAACCCGGGGGAGTCAGCTGGACCACCCTCATGCCCGGAATGTGTTCCACGTCGTGGTCCAGGACGAAGCCAAGTTTTTCGGTATAGAACGCTTTCGACCTGTCGACGTCGGAAACCGGGACCTGGACAACCTCAAGACGCATCTGCATCCGGCCACTCTATCTTTGCGGCTCACGCAAGGGAATGGGAGCCGAACAGACGGGTTTAGCCACGCGAAACCGCGAATTATGAAGCACTCACACGGTATTGCGTCGGGCTTTCCTCAAGGTCCGATCAAGACTTGCTGAATGTTGGCCGAGGACGCGCAGGACGCCCGTTTTCGGTTTCGGTTGGACCATAGGCTCATGCCGATGAGTTTGTCGGGCTTAGCAGCAGGCCCGCCAAATGTGGGGGACCCATATGGGGACCCCGTGAAAATGGGGAAAGAATGCCCGACCACGACACCCTTTTCGGGTTTGTTCCACCTGCGGCGGCACCGACGCCGCCGCGGAAACCACGCATTTCAACGTTTATTGTTGCCGGCATCACCGCACTGTTCATGCTTTTGGGCGCGCTGAGCGGCGGAGTGGGCGGAGCCCTGATTTTCCTGGGCATTTCAACCGCACTCACCGGCCTTTATGTCCTGCTTACAGGGCGGCGCTCCTGGGCCTGGCTCCCGGCGCAACGCAAGGCCGGCGCCATCGCGATCGCCGCGTCCCTCGCCCTCTTCATCGGCGGGGCCGTCGCCTTGCCGCACGTTGCCAGCGCAGACCTGGAGGCAGCCTCCTCGGAGAGCACCGCCAAGGTGGCGTCCGCCAAAGCGAGCCCAACCGCCACAGCCACGGCTTCGCCGTCGTCCACGCCCACTCCCACCGCTGACAGCACTGGTGAGCCGCTGGACCCGGAGAACCCGGCCGTCCTTGCCGCCGGCGTTACCGCCACCGCCCCCAACGCGCAGCCGGCCTACGCCACAAAGGCGGTCGATCTGTTGGCCACCCTTTCCATCAAGGGCCGGGCGCCGAAAACGGGGTATGACCGGGCGCAGTTCGGCCAGGCGTGGCTGGACGTGGACCGCAATGGCTGCGATACCCGCAACGACATCCTCCGGCGGGACCTCACCGGCATCACTTACACGAACAGTGTTCCCTGCAAAGTCCAGACAGGGACCCTGGCGGATCCCTACACGGGCAAGACCATCAGTTTTGTCCGTGGCTCGGGGACCAGCACTGCCGTGCAGATCGACCATGTGGTGGCGCTGAGCGACGCGTGGCAGAAGGGCGCGCAGCAGTTGACCACCGAGCAGCGGACGGCGTTCGCGAATGATCCGCTGAATCTCCAGGCAACGGACGGCCCCACCAACCAGCAAAAGGGCGACGGCGACGCGGCCACCTGGCTGCCCCCGAACAAGCCCTTCCGGTGTGAGTATGTGGCCCGGCAGATCTCGGTGAAGGCGACATATGGGCTGTGGGTGACACAGGCGGAGCACGACGCGATGGCCCGCATCCTCGGTGACTGCTCCGGACAGTTGGCTCCGACCAGCCAACAGTCCCCGGCTCCCGCACCGGCGGTGGCTGAACCGGCGCCTGCCGCGGCTGCTCCTGCTCCGGCGGCGGTTGCCCCCGCACCGGCACCGGTCGCTCCGGCGCCCGCGCCCGTTGTCCCGGCGGCACCTGCGCCGGCTGCACCCGCACCTGCTCCCGCCGCACCGGCACCTGCCGCCGTCTACTACGCCAACTGCACTGCGGCGAGGGCTGCGGGAGCTGCGCCGCTCTACGCCGGCCAGGCCGGCTACCGGTCCGCACTGGACCGCGACTCCGACGGCATCGCCTGCGAGTAGGCCCGTTCTTGTCCGGACTCTCCGGACGCGATTTCAACACCATCACACGCATTCCTAGGGGGAATCATGAAAACAAGTCCCATGCCTGCCGCCGGCAGGTTGAAGAAGACGCTGGCTCTGGCTGTGCTTGCCGGCCTCATGCTGACGGGCTGCGGCGGCAAGCAGGCGGCGACGCAGCCTGCAGCAGCCGCAACCTCTGTTGCGCAAACGATCGAGACCGTCACCGTTCCGTCCGTGACGGGTTTGGCCCTGGACAAGGCCACGGACCAGCTGAAAGACCTTGGGTTTGAAGTTGATGCCAAGGACACGGCCCACGGCAAGTCGATCATGGTCAAGAGCAACTGGCAGGTGACCACCCAGGACCCAGCCAACGGTGCAAAGGCTGACAAGGGGTCCACGGTGCATCTCGGCGTCAAGAGCCTTGACGATATTGCGGCGGAGAAGGCTGCGGCCGACAAGGCGGCAGCTGACAAGGCCGCGGCCGAGAAGGCGGCTGCTGCTGCGAAGGCGGCCGCTGAGAAAGCCGCTGCCGACAAGGCCGCCGCCGATCAGGCAGCCGCTGCGAAGGCTGCCGCCGACCAGGCTGCCGCGGCTAAGCAGGCCGCGCAGGCTCCCGCACCTGCTCCTGTGGCAGTTCCTGCCGCACCAGCCCCCGTGCAGGCTCCGGCAGCTGCCTACTACGCCAATTGCACTGCAGCCAAGGCCGCGGGTGCGGCGCCTTTGTACAGGGGACAGGCGGGGTACAGCTCTTCCCTTGACCGCGACGGCGACGGCGTCGCCTGCGAGCGTTAGCCAGGCGGGGCAGTGCTAAGGCGAGCCGCGGATCCTCCTTTCCGGAGGTATCCGCGGCTCGTGGCTTTAAGGGCCAACCGAGGGAATTGAGGTCGGGGCCGGAGATGGGGGAGGCCAGACAGCATGTGCGGCAGCACACACCAGGGAATTACGACGGCGGGAGGCCGCTTGGGTGCCCCGACGGCCGTTCCTGCCCCGGGATTCCGCGGATCTTCACCCGCTAGGGGGTCGATTTGCGGTTGGGTGTGGGGGCGGGTATTGTTTTCTGAGTCGCCGCCGCTGAAGCGGAAAGATAGCGGCCAAACCCCTTACTGAACGGCCTGGAAATGGTTCGCCTCTTGGCGTGCCGGACGCGGGTGGGGCTGGTTTTCGAGTGGAGTGGATCGCGGTAACGCTGATTTGCGAAGCTTGTTGGAACCGGGTAAGTTTGGAAAGTTGCTCCGGAGCGAGCCTGGACGTTGGTTTGGGTGGTGCCGGGTGTGTCTGTTGTTTGAGAACTCAATAGTGTGCCAAGTTTGTTGATACCGATTATGTATGTAATTGGTTGATTGTGCTGTGCCGCCACCCCGTGGTGTGCATGGTGTTTTTGGCTGGTTTCAAATTTTGTGCAGCTGTTTCTGCCGTTATTTCCGGTGGTTGTGGTTGTGTCTGTTTTTGTTTTACTTCAACGGAGAGTTTGATCCTGGCTCAGGATGAACGCTGGCGGCGTGCTTAACACATGCAAGTCGAACGATGATGCCAGCTTGCTGGTGGATTAGTGGCGAACGGGTGAGTAACACGTGAGTAACCTGCCCTTGACTCTGGGATAAGCCTGGGAAACTGGGTCTAATACCGGATATGACCTTCCATCGCATGGTGGTTGGTGGAAAGCTTTTGTGGTTTTGGATGGACTCGCGGCCTATCAGCTTGTTGGTGGGGTAATGGCCTACCAAGGCGACGACGGGTAGCCGGCCTGAGAGGGTGACCGGCCACACTGGGACTGAGACACGGCCCAGACTCCTACGGGAGGCAGCAGTGGGGAATATTGCACAATGGGCGAAAGCCTGATGCAGCGACGCCGCGTGAGGGATGACGGCCTTCGGGTTGTAAACCTCTTTCAGTAGGGAAGAAGCGTAAGTGACGGTACCTGCAGAAGAAGCGCCGGCTAACTACGTGCCAGCAGCCGCGGTAATACGTAGGGCGCAAGCGTTATCCGGAATTATTGGGCGTAAAGAGCTCGTAGGCGGTTTGTCGCGTCTGCCGTGAAAGTCCGGGGCTCAACTCCGGATCTGCGGTGGGTACGGGCAGACTAGAGTGATGTAGGGGAGACTGGAATTCCTGGTGTAGCGGTGAAATGCGCAGATATCAGGAGGAACACCGATGGCGAAGGCAGGTCTCTGGGCATTAACTGACGCTGAGGAGCGAAAGCATGGGGAGCGAACAGGATTAGATACCCTGGTAGTCCATGCCGTAAACGTTGGGCACTAGGTGTGGGGGACATTCCACGTTTTCCGCGCCGTAGCTAACGCATTAAGTGCCCCGCCTGGGGAGTACGGCCGCAAGGCTAAAACTCAAAGGAATTGACGGGGGCCCGCACAAGCGGCGGAGCATGCGGATTAATTCGATGCAACGCGAAGAACCTTACCAAGGCTTGACATGAACCGGACCGCTGCAGAAATGTGGTTTCCCCTTTGGGGCTGGTTTACAGGTGGTGCATGGTTGTCGTCAGCTCGTGTCGTGAGATGTTGGGTTAAGTCCCGCAACGAGCGCAACCCTCGTTCTATGTTGCCAGCACGTGATGGTGGGGACTCATAGGAGACTGCCGGGGTCAACTCGGAGGAAGGTGGGGACGACGTCAAATCATCATGCCCCTTATGTCTTGGGCTTCACGCATGCTACAATGGCCGGTACAAAGGGTTGCGATACTGTGAGGTGGAGCTAATCCCAAAAAGCCGGTCTCAGTTCGGATTGGGGTCTGCAACTCGACCCCATGAAGTCGGAGTCGCTAGTAATCGCAGATCAGCAACGCTGCGGTGAATACGTTCCCGGGCCTTGTACACACCGCCCGTCAAGTCACGAAAGTTGGTAACACCCGAAGCCGGTGGCCTAACCCCTTGTGGGAGGGAGCTGTCGAAGGTGGGACTGGCGATTGGGACTAAGTCGTAACAAGGTAGCCGTACCGGAAGGTGCGGCTGGATCACCTCCTTTCTAAGGAGCACCTCCAACTCTTCTGTGCTGGTGAATGCCGGTGTGGGGGGTTGTCAGGAAGCAAGCCCGCAGCATGGACGATTGTTCCGTGGCGGGTGCTCATGGGTGGAATATCAACAAATAGGTGCCTGGTGGCACGGACCGGTGTGGTTAGTACGAATGTTTTGTTCTTCTCTTCGGGGGAGGGCGGGTGTTCTGGAACGCGGCTGGTTTGGGTTGCTGGGTAGTGTTTGGCACACTGTTGGGTCCTGAGGCAACAGGGCCGGGGAGGGGTTGCTGCGGCTTTGGTCGTGGTGGTTCCTTGTCGGGTTTGTTTGTTTCTGGTTTCCCTGCCGTGACGTTCCGTGCGCCTGTTTGGGTGTGTGGGGTGTGTGGTGTGGGGTTGTTGTTTGAGAACTACATAGTGGACGCGAGCATCTTGTATAAGAAGCAATTTCCAAGATTAATGAACCTGGATCTGGCTGCGCTGTTGATGCCCTTTGGGTGTTGGGGTGTGGTTGGTTTCTGTGGTTCTCTCGAGAAATGTTTTTGATCTTTGTGGTCAAGTTTTTAAGAGCACACGGTGGATGCCTTGGCATTAGGAGCCGAAGAAGGACGTAGGAATCTGCGATAAGCCTGGGGGAGTCGATAACCGGACTGTGATCCCAGGGTGTCCGAATGGGGAAACCCCGCCGAGCGCGCGAGTGACTCGGTGACCCGTACCTGAACACATAGGGTGCGTGGGGGGAACGCGGGGAAGTGAAACATCTCAGTACCCGCAGGAAGAGAAAACAATAGTGATTCCGTTAGTAGTGGCGAGCGAACGCGGATCAGGCTAAACCGTTCCATGTGTGATAGCCGGCGGGCGTTGCATGGTCGGGGTTGTGGGACTTTCCATACCAGTTCTGCCGGGCTGGTGGGGTGTGATGTGCGCGCATAGGTGAACGGTTTTGAAAGGCCGGCCAGAGAGGGTGTTAGTCCCGTAACCGTAATGTGTTTGTACCGCCTGTGAGAGTATCCCAAGTAGTACGGGGCCCGAGAAATCCCGTGCGAATCTGTCAGGACCACCTGATAAGCCTAAATACTCCCTAATGACCGATAGCGGACCAGTACCGTGAGGGAAAGGTGAAAAGTACCCCGGGAGGGGAGTGAAACAGTACCTGAAACCGTGTGCTTACAATCCGTCGGAGCCAGTCTGATTCTGGTGACGGCGTGCCTTTTGAAGAATGAGCCTGCGAGTTAGTGTTACGTCGCGAGGTTAACCCGTGTGGGGCAGCCGTAGCGAAAGCGAGTCTGAATAGGGCGTGTGAGTGGCGTGATCTAGACCCGAAGCGAAGTGATCTACCCATGGCCAGGTTGAAGCGACGGTAAGACGTCGTGGAGGACCGAACCCACTTCAGTTGAAAATGGAGGGGATGAGCTGTGGGTAGGGGTGAAAGGCCAATCAAACTTCGTGATAGCTGGTTCTCCCCGAAATGCATTTAGGTGCAGCGTTGCGTGTTTCTTGCTGGAGGTAGAGCTACTGGATGGCTAATGGGCCCTACAAGGTTACTGACGTCAGCCAAACTCCGAATGCCGGTAAGTGAGAGCGCAGCAGTGAGACTGTGGGGGATAAGCTTCATAGTCGAGAGGGAAACAGCCCAGACCACCAACTAAGGCCCCTAAGCGTGTGCTAAGTGGGAAAGGATGTGGAGTTGCCCAGACAACCAGGAGGTTGGCTTAGAAGCAGCCACCCTTAAAAGAGTGCGTAATAGCTCACTGGTCAAGTGATTCCGCGCCGACAATGTAGCGGGGCTCAAGTACACCGCCGAAGTTGTGGCATTCACATTTTAGCTAAGCCCTTGTGGTTCAGGCGTGTGGATGGGTAGGGGAGCGTCGTGTGGGCGGTGAAGTCGCGGTGTAAACCAGCGGTGGAGCCTACACGAGTGAGAATGCAGGCATGAGTAGCGAAAGACGGGTGAGAAACCCGTCCGCCGAATGATCAAGGGTTCCAGGGTCAAGCTAATCTGCCCTGGGTAAGTCGGGACCTAAGGCGAGGCCGACAGGCGTAGTCGATGGACAACGGGTTGATATTCCCGTACCGGCGAAAAACCGCCCATGCTGAGCGGGGGATACTAACTGCCCGAAGCCTGCCCGAGCGCCCTTGTGGTGTGAGGGTTTTGGTGGAGCGCAGGACCTGATCCCGGGAGGCAAGCGTATTAACAGGTGTGACGCAGGAAGGTAGCCGAGCCGGGCGATGGTTGTCCCGGTCTAAGGATGTAGGGCGAGTGGTAGGCAAATCCGCCACTCATGGTGCCTGAGATCTGATGGGACCCCCGTTTGGGGGGATTTGGTGATCCTATGCTGCCGAGAAAAGCATCGACGCGAGGTTTTAGCCGCCCGTACCCCAAACCGACACAGGTGATCAGGTAGAGAATACCAAGGCGATCGAGAGAATTATGGTTAAGGAACTCGGCAAAATGCCCCCGTAACTTCGGGAGAAGGGGGGCCCCAACCTTGATACACCCTTTGCGGTGTGGAGGGGATCGGGGCCGCAGAGACCAGGGGGAAGCGACTGTTTACTAAAAACACAGGTCCGTGCGAAGTCGCAAGACGATGTATACGGACTGACTCCTGCCCGGTGCTGGAAGGTTAAGAGGACCGGTTAGCCGCAAGGCGAAGCTGAGAATTTAAGCCCCAGTAAACGGCGGTGGTAACTATAACCATCCTAAGGTAGCGAAATTCCTTGTCGGGTAAGTTCCGACCTGCACGAATGGAGTAACGACTTCCCCGCTGTCTCAACCATAAACTCGGCGAAATTGCAGTACGAGTAAAGATGCTCGTTACGCGCAGCAGGACGGAAAGACCCCGAGACCTTTACTATAGTTTGGTATTGGTGTTCGGAGTGGCTTGTGTAGGATAGGTGGGAGACGTTGAAGCCCGGACGCCAGTTCGGGTGGAGTCATCGTTGAAATACCACTCTGGTCACTTTGGACATCTAACTTCGGCCCGTAATCCGGGTCAGGGACAGTGCCTGATGGGTAGTTTAACTGGGGCGGTTGCCTCCTAAAAAGTAACGGAGGCGCCCAAAGGTTCCCTCAGCCTGGTTGGCAATCAGGTGTCGAGTGTAAGTGCACAAGGGAGCTTGACTGTGAGAGAGACATCTCGAGCAGGGACGAAAGTCGGGACTAGTGATCCGGCGGTACATTGTGGAATGGCCGTCGCTCAACGGATAAAAGGTACCTCGGGGATAACAGGCTGATCTTGCCCAAGAGTCCATATCGACGGCATGGTTTGGCACCTCGATGTCGGCTCGTCGCATCCTGGGGCTGGAGTAGGTCCCAAGGGTTGGGCTGTTCGCCCATTAAAGCGGTACGCGAGCTGGGTTTAGAACGTCGTGAGACAGTTCGGTCCCTATCCGCTGCGCGCGCAGGAAATTTGAGAAGGGCTGTCCTTAGTACGAGAGGACCGGGACGGACGAACCTCTGGTGTGTCAGTTGTACTGCCAAGTGCACCGCTGATTAGCTACGTTCGGATGGGATAACCGCTGAAAGCATCTAAGCGGGAAGCTCGCTTCGAGATGAGATTTCCATACACCCTCGGGTGTGAGAGGCCCCCAGCCAGACCACTGGGTTGATAGGCCGGATGTGGAAGCGAGGACTAACGACTCGTGAAGCTGACCGGTACTAATAGGCCAACAACTTACACCACACAGATACATACAAACTCTGCTTGCGTCCACTATGTGGTTCCCAACCAACAACCCCCCAACACGCGGGGTTGTCACGGCACGGAACCAACACAACTGAAGAACAACACCACAATGTTGTAACCACCAGACTTCCCACCCCCGAACAAACACCGGGCGGGCGGGTACAAGGGTTACGGCGGTCATAGCGTGGGGGAAACGCCCGGTCCCATTCCGAACCCGGAAGCTAAGACCCACAGCGCCGATGGTACTGCACCCGGGAGGGTGTGGGAGAGTAGGTCACCGCCGGACACACATTGGTCGAGGCCCCAACCACCAGGTTGGGGCCTCCCACATTTAACCCACCAACACCAAAGTATTTAACCCACCAACACCACAACGCGATCCCGCACCTAGGCCCCGTGACGCGCCATCAGCTTTCGTCCCCTCACCGCAGACGCGACACCACGTCCTGTGCGGTTATGGGTGACGCGACATCAGCTTTCCTCCCTCACCGGTAACGCGACACCAGGCCCCGTGCCACGACAGAAGACTCTCACGAAGTGATGAGACGTGGCCGGCGAACGGGCAGGATGTGATGGCGCATCCCTCGAAAACCCACAGGATGTGATGGCGCATCATGGAAAACCCGCAGGATGTGATGGCGCGTCACGGGTAGGAAGGGTAATAGGGGCTTCGGATTGTTGAACAATCCGAGTTTTTAGGGCATTCTTGGATGAACAGCAATCCGAGACGGAGATCACAATGCCCAGCATCGACCTGAACAGCGACGTCGGCGAGTCCTTTGGGAACTGGTCCTTCGGTGACGACGCGGCCATCTTTGAAAGCGTGTCCAGCGCCAACGTGGCCTGCGGCTTCCACGCCGGCGACCCCGTAGGCATCATGGCCACCTGCCAGGCCGCCGTGAAGGCCGGCGTCACCGTGGGCGCACACCCCGGATACCGGGACCTGGCCGGCTTCGGCCGGCGCTTCGTGGACATGACCCCGGCCGAGCTGACCGCCGATGTGGTCTACCAGATCGGCGCAGTCCAGGCCGTGGCCCTCGCCGCCGGCACTGCCGTCCGCTACGTCAAGCCCCACGGCGCGCTCTACAACACCATCGTCACCCACCCGAAGCAGGCTGGGGCCGTTGTGGCAGCCATCCTCGCAGTGGACCCCACCCTGCCCCTTATGGTGCTCCCCAACTCCGAGATCCAGCGCCAGGCCGAAGCCGCGGGCCTGCGGACCGTGGCCGAGGCCTTCGCTGACCGTGCCTACAACCCGGACGGCACCCTGGTCTCCCGGCGCGAACCCGGCGCCGTGCTGCACAAGGTGGAGGACGTCGTCGAGCACGTCCTGCGCCTGGCCGGGGACGGCGTAGTCCGCGCCATCGACGGATCGCTGGTCCCCGTCCGCGCCGAAAGCATCTGCCTGCACGGTGACACCCCCGGCGCCGTGGCAATGGCTGCCGCCGTCCGTGCCGCACTGGTGGACGCCGGCATCCGGATCGAAAGCTTCGCCTAGCATGGCCGCCACGCAGCAGCAGCGCACCGCCACTGCCCCTCGCCCGGAGCTGACCGGGATCCGGCGCGCGGGTGACCGGGCCATCCTGGTGGAGCTGTCCTCCCTCGATGCCGTCCTCAGCCTCCAGGCGCAGCTGACCGCACACCCGCAGCCGGGCCAGATCGACGTCATCGCAGCCGCATCAACCGTCCTTGTCACCGCGGATTCGCCCCAAGCAGTCCAGGCGCTGGCCGCGCACGTCCGCGGGCTGGACCTTGAGGCGCCAGCGGACACCGAGAGCGCGCTGGTCACCATCGACGTGGTGTACGACGGCGAGGACCTGGACGAGGTGGCGTCGCTCACCGGACTGGGCCGTGAGGGAGTGGTGGCCGCGCATGCCGGCCAGCTCTGGACCGCAGCCTTTGCCGGATTCGCACCGGGCTTCGCCTACCTCAGCGGCGAAAACCCCAGCCTCGAAGTCCCACGGCGCCGATCCCCGCGCACGGCCGTGCCCGCCGGCGCTGTGGCCTTGGGCGGCGCGTACTCGGCCGTCTACCCGCGGCAGTCGCCGGGCGGCTGGCAGTTGATCGGCCGGACCGAAGCCGCCATGTGGGACCTGGACCGGGAAAATCCCGCCCTCATCCGCCCCGGCGATACCGTCCGCTTCAAGGCCGTCCGCAGCCACGCCGTCATGACGGAACGGCCCAAAGTCCCCGCCAACCGGACGGCAGAGCACCAGGGGAACGCAGGCCTTGCCGTCCGCAAACCGGGGCTGCAGGCCACCATCCAGGACCTGGGCCGGCCGGGCTTCGCCTCGCTGGGTGTCAGCAGCGCCGGCGCCATGGACCGCGGAGCCCTCCGCCGCGCCAACCGCCTGGTGGGCAACGCCGAAGGCGCAGCCGGCATCGAACTCCTCTTCGGCGGCCTCGAACTCGAGGCCCTCACCGACCAGGTCCTGGCCGTCGCCGGAGCGGCCGTCCCGCTGCAGATCACACCGGGGGCAGACTCAAAAGAGGACAGCCAGCGGACGACGGCGGCGCGGCACCCCGCGTGCGACGCCCCCTTCGCGCTGTTGGCGGGGGAGAGGCTGACCGTGGGCACCCCCACGGCAGGGCTCCGCTCCTACATCGGCGTCCGCGGTGGACTCGGTGGCCCCGATGCTCTCGGCAGCCGCTCCACGGACACCATGTCAGGGATCGGCCCCGAGCTGCTCGGAGCGGGAACCATCCTGCCGGTGCACGCCGCCAAACCGGGCAGCGTGGTGGGCCACCCGGAAGTGTCCCCCCTTCCGATTCAGGACGGGGCAACCGTGCTGCGGGTGGTCCCCGGACCCCGGCAGGACTGGTTCAGCACCGACACGCTGCAGGACTTCCTGGCCCAGGAATGGACCGTCACGCCGCAGTCCAACCGGATCGGACTGCGCCTCAACGGCCAGCCGCTCAGCCGCAGCCGGGACGGCGAACTCGCCAGCGAAGGAACCGTCCGCGGCGCCGTGCAGGTGCCGCCGGAAGGCCAGCCCGTCCTGTTCCTCTCCGACCACCCGGTGACCGGCGGGTACCCGGTGATTGCCGTCGTCGTCCATGCCGACCTGGACAAGGCCGCCCAGCTTCCCCCGGGCACAACCGTCCGGTTCACCGCCGCAGCTCCTCCGGCAGAACTGCCCGAAACACCTAAGGAAAGCCCCCATGCGTAAAGTCCTCATTGCCAACCGCGGCGAAATTGCCGTCCGGATCGCCCGGGCCTGCGACGATGCAGGCCTGGAAAGCGTGGCCGTCTACGCCGACCCGGACGCCGACGCGCTGCACGTCTCCGCCGCCACCGAGGCCTACGCGCTGTCAGGCTCCCGGCCCCAGGAAACCTACCTGGACATCGACAAGCTCCTCGCCGTTGCGGCGAAAAGCGGCGCCGACGCCGTCCACCCCGGCTACGGCTTCCTGTCCGAGAACGCCGGCTTCGCCCAGGCCGTAATCGACGCCGGCCTGACCTGGATCGGCCCCTCCCCGGAGACCATCCGGCTGCTGGGCGACAAGGTCAGCGCCCGCGAGGTGGCGGTCCGGGCCGGCGCCCCGCTGGCACCCGGCAGCGACGGACCGGTGGCCAGCGCCGCGGAGGTCCGCGCCTTCGCCGAACAGGTGGGCCTTCCCGTGGCCATCAAGGCGGCGTTCGGCGGCGGCGGGCGTGGCCTCAAGGTGGTCCGGGACCAGGCCGACATCGAGGAAAGCTTCGACTCCGCGGTCCGCGAATCCCTGGCCGCCTTCGGCCGGAGCGAATGCTACGTGGAGAAGTTTTTGGACCGGCCGCGCCACGTGGAGGCCCAGGTCATCGCGGACACGCACGGCAACGTGGTGGTGGTGGGCACCCGCGACTGTTCGCTGCAGCGCCGCCACCAGAAACTCGTGGAGGAAGCCCCCGCCCCCTTCCTCACCGCTGAGCAGCGGGCCGCCATCCACGCCTCGGCCAAGGCCATTTGCCGCGAAGCGGGCTACGTCGGTGCCGGCACCGTGGAGTACCTGCTGGACGGCACGGGCTTCCTGAGCTTCCTGGAAGTCAACACCCGCCTGCAGGTGGAGCATCCCATCACCGAGGAGACCTCCGGGGTGGACCTGGTGGCCGCCCAGCTGTCCATCGCGGCGGGGGAGAAGCTTCCCATCCTCGAGGACCCGGAGCCGCGCGGGCACGCCTTTGAGTTCCGGATCAACGCCGAGGACCCGGGCCGCGGCTTCCTGCCGTCCCCCGGCACCGTGGAAACCTTCGAAGCCCCCACCGGTCCCGGGATCCGGGTGGACACCGGCGTCCGTTCGGGCTCGGTGGTCCCCGGGCAGTTCGATTCCCTGCTGGCCAAACTCGTGGTGACCGGGGCGGACCGCCAGCAGGCGCTCCGCCGTGCCCGCCGCGCCCTGCGGGAGTTCCGCATCGGCGGCCTGGCCACCGTGCTGCCGTTCCACCGCGCGGTGGTGGACGCGCCGGACTTCACCCGGACCGACACGCTGGGCGTCTACACCACCTGGATCGAAAACGAATTCACCACCGCCCTTGAGGCGGATCCGGCCTTCAGTCCCGCCGCGCCGGAAGAGCCCCGCCGGACCATCGGCATCGAGGTGGACGGCAAGCGGATGGAGCTGGGACTCCCCAAGGCGCTGCTCGATTCCCTGCTCGACGGCGGCGGCAGGGGACGCGCAGCGGCTCCGCAGGACGGCGGGGAGGCTGCGGCGGAGAAGAACGACGGCGACCTGCTGGCCACCATGGCCGGCACCGTGGTCAAGTGGCTGGCTGAGCCCGGGGCCAGCGTCGAGGAAGGCGAAGCGGTGCTGGTGCTCGAAGCCATGAAGATGGAGACGGCCGTGGCCGCCCACCGCGCCGGCACCGTCGGTGAGCTGTACGCGGCGGCCGGAGACGCCGTCGGGCCCGGGCAGGTGCTCACCACCATTTCCTGAACGCACCTCACGAGGGCATCCGCGCGAACACGCGGCACACCGCCAGGCTGAACCAGAGCTGGAGGTCGTGGAACCTGTCCCGGAGCAGGTGGCCGGTGAAGAGCCCTGACGGCTCCTGGTGCGCGGCCAGCCAGTCGCGCGCCTGGCCGGTTTTTTCCGTTCGAAGGCCGGGGTGGATGATGCTGATCGCGTCGAGGGCGGAAACGAGGTCCGTCATCCAGAAGGGAAAGCAGAACTCGGTCCAGTCGGAGACGCGGCCCTTATCAGGATAGGCGTCCGGCTCGAAGAAGCGGCCCGCCAGCATTTCCGCGGCCTTCTGTGCGGAGGTGCTTGCGCGGTGCGCGGGATGGGCCGCGTAGGCCCTGAGCACCACCCCGGTGATCAGGTGCGAGAACGGCTGCGACGGATCGCCGGTGATGGTCTGCGGCTCGTCCAGCGCGTCCAGCTTCCTCCCCCGGGTGCGGAGGGGAAGGGCCCAGCCGCCGTCGTCCTGCCGCGACGCCTCAAGCCAGCTGAACGCGCGTTCCACGCGCGGGTGGTCGCCGTACCCCGCTTTGCACAGGAGCCCGATGAGGGCCGCCGTGTAGTTGGGAGACACCTGGTTGCCGTAAATCCCCCGAAGGTCACCTGGCTCGGACTGGTGTGAAAGCACATAACCGCCGGCCGCGGCGATGGCCGGATGCCGGCGGGTGAGCCCGAACATCTCCACGAGGAACCCGAGTTGCCGGTAGGTCTCCAGCAGGTCGTAATCCATGCGGTCCCGGGGCCGTCTTCCCGGATAGGCCCACGACCCATCCGCCGCCTGGTGCCGCAGGATCCGGCGCGGGACCGGAAGGTCCCAGAGTGCCTCATCGGCCGCCGGGGCGGCCGGCAGCCCTCCCGGTCCGGGGACCAGCTCGCGGACGGCCCAGGAGCGCACGGCGGGGTGACCGCTGGACAGCAGCGGGGCGATCGGGTCGAACCGGAGGCCGTCAAGCCACGTCATGGTCACCATGATGGCGGAATACGTCCGGTGCGGACAGGGCACCGCTGTCCTGCCCGATATCGTGGTGCCATGACGTTTGACGAGGTACTGGCTGATCTCCAAGCCCAGGCCAGGACCACAAAGCACGCCGAAACGGGCCTATGGGTGGCCGCCCAGCTGCGCAGCCGCATCGCCGCCGGGCAGCTGGCTCCCGGATCAAAGCTCGCCGAGGAAGCCCTCCGCGAGGCCCTCGGCGTGTCCCGCAACACCCTGCGGGAAGCATTCACGGCGCTCCATGCCGAACACATCGTGACCCGCATCCCCAACCGTGGTGTGTTCGTGGCCCACCCCACGGCAGACGACATCCGCGAAATCTACCGGGTGCGCCGGTTCCTGGAGCCCGCGGCGGTCCTGTGGTCCGGCGATGCCCCGCTGGAGCCCCTGGCGGCAATCATCAAGGCCGCCAGGGCGGCTGCCGCCGACGGCGACATCCCCGGCATGGCCAGCGCCAACCAGGACTTCCACCGCGCCATCGTTGACCGCTCCGGCAGCGAGCGGCTCAACAGCCTCATGGACCAGGTGCTGGCCGAGATGCGCCTGGTGTTCCACTCGATGGCGGCCAACCCTGCCTTCCACGAGCCCTACGTGGAGGACAACGCCCGGATCGTGGACCTCCTGGAAGCCGGCGAACTGGCCGCGGCAGCGGACTTCCTGGCCGCCTACCTGGACCGCGCGGAAGCGCAGCTGCTCGCCGCCGTCGGCCGCTAGCCAACCCTTCCCCAAAAAAGGGGGTTGCAGGATTGTTGAACAAAAAGCTATGCTTTAGATCACACCGTTGTTCTGCAGCTCACTTAACCCTGCAGCCCTAACGTGTCCGGGGCTCCCGCCCCTCGGCGCCGTCACCCCCACCACCACACTCACGGACGCGCCGGCCCCCACTTTCGCAGACCCGTCACGGGTCCCCTGGGAAGGGATAATCATGCTTGTACTCATCGGGGTGCTACTGGTGATCGTTGGCTTCGCCATCCGCCTGAACCCCCTGATTGTCGTCACCGTTGCGGGTATCGTCACCGCACTTCTGGGCGGCATGAACCCCGCGCAGATCCTCGACTCGTTCGGAACCGGTTTTGCCAGCAGCCGCTCGGTCACCATCTTCGTGGCCGTGCTGCCCGTGGTGGGAATCATCGAGTTCTTCGGGCTGCAGGAACAGGCCAAGGTCCTCATCGGCCGGCTCGCCAAGCTGACGGCAGGCCGGGTCCTGATCGGCTACCTGGCCGTCCGCCAGATCACCGCCGCCGTCGGCCTGAACAGCATCGGCGGCCACGCCCAGACCGTCCGCCCGCTAGTGTTCCCCATGGCCGAAGGCGCAGCGCTGCGCCGCTACGGGCACGTCCCCGACAAAATCAGCGAGAAGATCAAGGGCCACTCCGCCGGGGCGGACAACGTGGGCGTGTTCTTCGGCGAGGACGTGTTCGTCGCCGTCGGCTCCATCCTGCTGATCACCACGTTCGTGGACACCACGTACCACCTGCACCTGGAACCGCTCCAGCTGGCCCTCTGGGCCATCCCCACCGCCATCGCGGCCTTCCTCATCCACGGCTTCCGGCTCCTGCGCCTGGACAAGCAGCTGGACAAGGAATACCGCGAATACGAGCTCACCGCCCAGAAGGAAACCGCAGGAGAAGCGAAATGATCAACGTTGAAGCCGTCTACTGGCTGATCGGCCTTCTGTTCGTCGCCTGGGCATCACTCATTGCCGCCGACACCAACCACCCCCGCCGCTGGGGCAGCTCCTCCTTCTGGGGCCTGCTGGGCCTGTGCTTCTTCTACAGCACCTGGGTCCAGGCCGGCACGGCGCCCGGCTGGATCCTGGGCATCGCCGTCCTGGTCCTGGTGGTGCTGGCCTCCACCGGCCTGCTGGGCCACGGCAAGCACCGCACCTCCACCGGCCACGAGCGCGAGGCCTTCGCCAAGCGCTTCGGCAACAAGCTCTTCATCCCGGCCCTGACGCTGCCCCTGGTCACCGTCATCCTGGTGCTCGCAGCCCCGCTGCTGTCCATCGGCGGCACCCCGCTGCTGGACCCCAAGAACACCACGCTGGTAGCCCTGGCCATCGGCGCCGTGGCTGCCGTCGTCGTGGCCCTGGTGATCCTCAAGCCCAAGAACCCGGCCACGCCCATCTTCGAAAGCCGCCGGATCCTCGAATCCATCGGCTGGGCCGCGCTGCTGCCCCAGATGCTCACCACGCTGGGCATCCTCTTCACCAAAGCCGGCGTGGGCACCGCCGTGGGCACGCTCGCCTCCGGCCTGCTGCCCAAGGGCTCACTGATCGCCGGCGTGCTGGTCTACTGCATCGGCATGTTCCTGTTCACCGTGCTGATGGGCAACGGCTTCGCTGCGTTCCCCATCATGACCGCTGCCATCGGCTGGCCCGTGCTGGTGGAGACGTTCCACGGTGACCCCGCGATCGTCTTCGCGATCGGCATGCTGGCCGGCTTCTGCGGAACGCTCTGCACGCCCATGGCAGCCAACTTCAACCTGGTGCCGTCCGCGCTGCTGGAAATGGACAACAAATACGGCGTCATCGCCGCACAGGTGGGCACGGCCATCCCGCTGCTGGCGGTGAACATCGCGCTGATGTACTTCCTGGCCTTCCACTAACCCTTCCGCAGACCCTGCCATTCAAAGGAGCATGATGGACAACGATCTTCGCGCACAGGCGGCACCGGACTACGCGGCCGTGGTGCTGGGCAACCTTTCCGAGCCCTTCCCGCACTCGGCCCACCACACCCAGGTGTCAGCCGACGACAGGCCAACCCCCGAGCAGATCCACCCCGCCTTCTACACCTCCTTCGACTGGCACTCCTGCGTGCACATGCACTGGCTGGGGGCGAGCCTGGTGGGCGGCACTCCAGGGTCACCCTTTGCTGGGACTACCGCGGCAGGAGCGTCCGACGGCGGCACGGCGGCTTGGGTGGATGCCGCCACCGAGGCGTCGCTCCGGGCAGCCCTGGGCGCCAACCTGACCCCGGCCAAGCTGGCAGTGGAACGGGACTACCTGCTGGCCAACCCGTCCTGGGAGCGGCCCTACGGCTGGGCCTGGCTGATGCGGCTGGCCGCCACCTGCTCCGCCTCCCCGGATGCGGAGATCCGCCAATGGGGCACCGCTTTGGAACCCCTGGTGGATGCCGTGGCGGAGCTCAGCGCCGCCTGGATGGCCAAGGCGCAGTATCCCGTCCGGCACGGGCTGCACACCAACGCCGCGTTCGGTGTGGGGTACATGCTGGATGCCTTCCGCTCCCTGGGCAGGGTTGATGCCGCCAAAGCGTGCGAGGACGCGGCGCGCACCTGGTTTGCCAATGACCGCGGCTGGCCGGGCGACTGGGAGCTCAGCGGCCAGGACTTCCTCTCCGCGGGCCTGAGCGAGGCGGACCTGATGCGCCGCGTGCTTTCCGCGGACGAGTTCGCCGGGTGGTTCGCGGGGTTCCTGCCGGAGCTGTCCACCGCATCGCGCATCCTGCAGCCGGTGAGCGTGACGGATGAGACCGACGGCTACCTGGTGCACCTGCACGGACTGAACCTGACCCGCGCGGGACAGGTGGCACGGATCATCGCCACGCTTCGTCAATCCAGCGGCCCGGAAGCCTCGGCCGCCGCGGCCGTGCTGTCCGACGCGCTGGACCCGCTCCTGAAGGCCGGGCTGTCCGGACTGGAAAGCGGCGACTTCATGTCCACGCACTGGCTGGCCAGCTTCGCGTGGGATGCGCTGGGATCGGTGGCTGAACTCGACTGATTCCCGGGCTGGCGTGGCGCACGCACCAGTCACACTCCGTTCGGAGCGTCTGGTGGGTGCATGCCACGCCGGTGGACAGCTAGTCTTGCATCACCACGCGCGAGTGCGTGACCTGGGAGCAGCGGGCAGGGTTGTAATGAGCTGACCATCCGCCCGCGAGCCCAAGGAATCCCATGCGCCAGCAGCTCACGACCTGCCCGCCAGACCCCGCAACAGCAGTGGAGTCCACCACGCTTCGGCCCAGGAGGAAGCGGACCAGGCACCCGCGGCTGGCGGTGGGGGACCGGGTCCGCTTCGCCGAGGGAACCCTGGCCGGCACGGGTGTGGTGGACGCCGTCACGTCCGACTACTCGGTCATTTGGGTGTGGACCGACGACGGCCAGGGCCGCCGGATGTTCCTGCAGGGCTACGGAAGCATCGTGTCCTCGATTTAGGTACGACGCCGGTCCGCGCGGCGCTCATCCGCCTGGACGATTCCGTCCCGGACTGCGGCGCGGATGACGCCGTAGAGGATGTAGAAGAAGACCGCTCCGAAGAGGACAAACAGGACCAAGCCTGTGAAGTCACCCATGTTTGCTGCCCTCCTCCGGCCAGTACTGCTGGGCTGCCTTTGCGGCATCCCGCAACTTCCCGCCGTCGAGCATGATGGACGTTTCCTCAAGGCCGAAATCGGTCCACTGGGAAACCAGGCGGAGGCTGCCGGCAGGGGGAAGCGGCCAGAGCCAGAGCGAGCCGGTGCCCTGGAACTCATCCTCTCCGCCACCGCCGCCGCCATTGTTCAGGACCAGCGCCGGAGGTTCGGGTTCCTGGCCACGCTCCACGAAGCCGTGGGGACCCAGGGTGCCGGTGCTGGCTTTGGAACCATCGGGGAACTGGACGCCGAACATCAGGCCGGTCTGTTGTCCGCGGCCACTGCGGATGCCCCTTCCCGGCTGGAAGAAGAGGTGCTGCAGGTCGGCCCAGTCTTCGTCGGATTGCTGGTCACGGCGGAACAGCCAGGACAGGTTGAACACGCAGCCGGTGGAGAACACGTCCGCACTTTTGACCGCCACCACCCTCCACGGAGTCCTGGACACAAACCTGCCGATGTGGACCACGGACGGCAGCTCGTAGACTGGGGCGCCCGCCCATGGCGGCGGGACGTACCGTTGAGACCTCGGCCTCGGTGGGAGCGGAGGTACTGGAAAGTCCTGGAAGAAGGTCACGGTGATCCTTGGGTCCGCTGGCTGCGACCGACCAGCGGAACAGCGGCAGCGCCGCCATGGATCCCCCAATCCGTCCTTACCCGGCCAGTCTAGCCTCCGGTTTGCCGACCCGCGGGACGCGCGGGACCCCCGTTGACCCGGTCAATCCCGCCCGCCAAAATGCTGGCCGATGGCTGCCTGGATGTGATGGCGGTGGCGGCGGAGGTAGCGTGCGTACTGTCAATTAGTCATCGCGCGGATGCTGCTTTGCTGGCCGAAACATATGCGCTGGCCAGTTCGCTGCCCTTAACTCTTGCTGCCCTGCGCTCCGGGCATATCTCTTGGCAGCATGCCCGGACCATGGTGGACCAAACCGCCAGCCTGGACTCTGCAGGCGCAGCCGCCCTGGAAGCGCACTTCCTGGATCCTGACACGGGCAACCCGGCCCCGGGTTGCCCGGTCGGAGAGATGCCGGCCCACCGGTTCAAGGCCGAAGCCCGCATCTGGCGCGAACGCCACCACCCGGAGACCCTGGAAGGACGCCACGCCAGCAGTGCAGCGGACCGGCGCGTGGAGTACACGCCGGACTGTGACGGGATGGCTTGGATCTCCGCCTATCTGCCCGCCACCCCAGCCTCGGCGGTCTGGAACCGCACCACCGCCATTGCCAGGGGACTCCAAGGCCAGGACGAGCACAGGGCCCTTTCGCAACTCCGCGCTGACGTGCTCCCCGCCGCCCTGCTCACCGGTGGCGGCAACCAGGACCTCCAAGGAGGCGACAAGCCACCGCTGTGGCCCCCATGTGCGGAACCGGTAGCTCCTCCCTGGGCTCCCTCACGCCTTTGGTGGGACAATAAAGGCAGGGCACCTGTCACGGCGCCACCCAGGCGTCGGCACGTCCCACTCGAGTAACCAGGAGGGGATCCTGGTGGACGCCACCACTATCGTTGTCATCGTCCTCGTTGTCCTGCTTCTCATCGCTGCAAGAATGTCCATCCGGATCGTGCGGCAATACGAGAAGGGCGTACTGTTCCGGCTTGGCAGGGTCATTGGCGTCAGGGATCCGGGCCTGCGGCTGATTGTCCCGATCATCGACCGGCTGCCGCTGGTCAGCCTACGGATCGTGACCATGCCCATCCAGTCGCAGGGCATCATCACCCAGGACAACGTCAGCGTGGACGTCTCCGCCGTGGCCTATTACCGGGTGGTGGACGCCGTGAAGTCCGTCATCGCCATTGAGAACGTGGCCTCCGCCATCGACCAGATCGCCCAGACTACGTTGCGGAAGGTGGTGGGCCGCCACACCCTGGACCAGACCTTGTCCGAGACCGAACGGATCAACGGCGACATCCGCGAAATCCTTGACGTGCTCACCGTCGAATGGGGTGTGGAAGTCACCCTGGTGGAACTCAAGGACATCCAACTGCCGGAAAGCATGAAGCGCGCCATGGCCCGCCAGGCCGAGGCGGAGCGTGAGAAGAGAGCGAAGATCATTGCGGCCGAAGGCGAGGCCATCGCTGCGGCAGCGCTCGGCGATGCCTCCGACACCATGATGGCCCACCCGCTGGCACTGCAGCTTCGCAACCTGCAGTCCCTGGTGGAAATCGCGGTGGACAAGAACTCCACGGTGGTGTTCTCCGCCCCGCTGATGAGCACCATCGGCGAACTTTCCGCGTTCCTGGCGCGCGAGAACCAGGCGGCGTCCGCGGCCGGTCCGTCACCTGTAAAGGCGGCCTGACCGGCGGCCTGACCCGCTGTCTGACTCGCGCGCAGCCAAGGAGCGGGCCGGACCCAGCACGCCCGGACTTTCGGTGCGGAACCGCGGCGGCCGCTAAAGTCGTGCCATGACCACTGCTGCTCTACGGCCTGTCTACTTCCTGTCGGACAGTACCGGCATCACCGCGGAAACACTGGGCAATACACTGCTGACGCAGTTCCCGGTGGACAATTTCGACCGCGTCACCATTCCCTTCATCACCACCCCCGACCAGGCGAGGTCCGTGGTCCGCACCATCGACGGCCTGGCTGCCGCCGGGCCCCGGCCCCTCGTGTTTTCCACCGCCGTCAACAGCGAAATTCGGCAGATCCTTGGCGGTTGCAACGGTGTGATCGTGGATCTGATCGGCACCCATGTGGGGGTCCTGGAGCAGGCGCTGGGCACCCCTGCCAGCGGTGAGCCGGGCCGGGCGCATGGGTTGGGGAACGCCGCGCGCTACCAGTCCCGGATGGCCGCCGTCGAGTACGCCATGGAGCATGACGACGGGCAGAGCCTGCGTGCGCTGGAGAAGGCCCAGGTGATCCTGGTGGCCCCGTCCCGGTGCGGAAAGACGCCCACCACCATGTATCTGGCGCTGCAGCACGGGATCTTCGCGGCGAACTTCCCGCTGGTGGATGAAGACTTCCAGCGGGACGGGCTGCCCAAGCCGTTGCGGCCTTTCGTGTCGAAGTGTTTCGGCCTGTCCTCCAACCCGCTGCGCTTGAGCCAGATCCGTACCGAACGGCGCCCCAGCTCGCCCTACGCATCCCTGCGGCAGTGCGGTTTTGAGCTGCGCAGCGCCGAGCAGCTGTACGTTTCCCACCGGATCCCGTACCTGAACTCCGCCACCGTCTCCGTGGAGGAAATGGCGGCCACCATCCTGCAGCGGATGAACCTCAAGCACTAGCCGCCATTTCACAAACGTGGCGTAGCGCACATCATGTGGAAAGTGCGCTGCAGACCTGCCACTGTTGACAGGGTTTTTTCTTCCGGCCGGCACTACCGTGACGGCCAGCATTGCTTACGCCACCCACTGCAAAGGAGCAGCAATCATGACGACAGACGTTCTGTGGTTCTCTGAACTTGGACTCAAGGACCTGGACAAGGTGGGCGGCAAGAACGCCTCACTGGGCGAGATGGTGCAGAACCTGACCTCGGCCGGCGTCCAGGTTCCGGACGGCTTCGCCACCACGGCAGACGCCTACCGCCGGTTCCTGTCCGACTCCGGACTGGACCAGAAGATCGCCGATCGCCTGGTGGGGCTGGACACGGATGACGTGACGGCCCTGGCCTCCGCCGGCCAGGAAATCCGCTCCCTGGTCCGGGATACGCCCTTCCTGCCCGACTTCGAAGCGCAGGTCCGCGAGGCGTACCAGCAGCTGGTGGACAAGCATGCCGGCTCCGCGGACCTGTCCTGGGCGGTCCGGTCCAGCGCCACGGCGGAGGACCTGCCCGATGCCTCGTTCGCCGGGCAGCAGGAGACTTTCCTGAACGTCCGCGGGATCGAGAACATCCTGCAGGCCATCAAGGACGTCTTCGCGTCGCTCTACAATGACCGCGCCATCGCGTACCGCGTGCACCACAAGTTCGAACACGCCGAGGTGGCACTCTCGGCCGGCATCCAGCGCATGGTGCGCTCCGACGTCGGCGCTTCCGGCGTCATGTTCACCATGGACACGGAGTCCGGCTTCCAGGACGCCGTGTTCGTCACCTCCTCCTACGGGCTGGGTGAAGCCGTGGTGCAGGGTGCGGTGAACCCGGACGAGTTCTACGTGTACAAGCCCGCCCTGGCGGCCGGCCGCCCGGCGATCCTCAAGCGCGGCCTGGGGGAGAAGGCCCTGCAGATGACGTACACCAACAACAGCGAGATCGGCCGCACCATCGACTTCGTGCCGGTGGAGGCTTCGCTGCGCTCGCGCTTCAGCCTGACGGACGACGACGTGGAGCAGCTTGCCCGCCACGCCGTGGCCATTGAGAAGCATTACGGCCGTCCGATGGACATTGAGTGGGGCAAGGACGGGACCGACGGCGGCCTGTACATCCTGCAGGCACGCCCGGAAACCGTACAGTCCCGCCGGGCCCCGGGCAGCATGAGCCGTTTCCGCCTGAACGCAACCGGCCCGGTGCTGGTGGAAGGCCGGGCCATCGGGCAGCGGATCGGGGCCGGCAAGGTCCGGATCCTTACCGCCATCGACCAGATGGCGTCGTTCCAGACCGGCGACGTGCTGGTGGCGGACATGACCGACCCCGACTGGGAACCGATCATGAAGCGCGCCTCCGCCATCGTCACCAACCGCGGCGGGCGGACCTGCCACGCCGCCATCATCGCCCGCGAACTGGGGATTCCCGCCGTCGTGGGCACCGGCAACGCCACGGACACGCTGTCCGACGGCCAGGAAGTCACCGTGTCCTGCGCCGACGGCGAGACGGGGGCCATCTACGAGGGCCTGCTGGACTTCAGCGTTGAGGAAACCGGCATCACCAACCTGCCCGAGGCGCCGGTGAAGGTCATGATGAACGTGGGCACCCCCGAACAGGCGTTCACCTTCGCGCAGCTGCCCAACCACGGCGTGGGCCTGGCCCGGCTGGAGTTCATCATCAACCGGCAGATCGGCATCCACCCCAAGGCCCTGCTGAACCTGGACAGCCAGCCTGCGGATGTGGCCGCCGAGATCCGGGAACGGATCAGCGCCTACGACAGCCCCCGCGAGTACTACATTAAGCGCCTGGCCGAGGGCGTGGCCACCATCGCCGCCGCCTTTGCGCCGGAACCGGTGATCGTCCGGATGTCCGACTTCAAGTCCAACGAGTACGCCAACCTCATCGGCGGCCCGGCGTACGAGCCGCATGAAGAGAACCCGATGATCGGCTTCCGCGGCGCGTCCCGGTACCTGGAGCCGTCCTTTCGGGACTGCTTCGACCTTGAGTGCGAGGCCCTCTCTTTCGTGCGAAACGAGATGGGGCTGACCAACGTCAAGCTCATGATCCCGTTCGTGCGCACCCTGGACGAGGCGCGGGGCGTCATCGAACTGCTCGCCGAGAACGGGCTGCGCCGCGGCGAGAACGGCCTCGAGGTGATCATGATGTGCGAACTTCCCTCCAACGCACTGCTCGCCGACGAGTTCCTCGAGTACTTCGACGGCTTCTCCATCGGCTCCAACGACATGACCCAGCTGACCCTTGGCCTGGACCGGGACTCGGCGATTGTGGCCAACAGCTTCGATGAGCGGGACCCGGCCGTGAAGAAGCTGCTGAGCATGGCCATCAAGGCCTGCAGGGCCCGCGAAAAGTACGTCGGCATCTGCGGCCAGGGCCCCAGCGACCACCCCGACTTCGCCGAGTGGCTGGTACAGGAAGGCGTCAACTCCGTCTCCCTGAACCCGGACACCGTGGTGGACACCTGGCTTCGGCTCGCGGGGGCCTCAGCTGACGCTTCGGAAGGTGCAGCCGTGGCCGCCGTCGGAGCAGCCTGACCAGAAACGCTTGAGGATTAAAGGGGCGGTTCCGCCACTGCCTACAGGTGGTGACGGAACCGCCTTCACTGGTTGGACGGTTTCACTGGTTGGACGGTTCGGGGAGCAGCCCCAGCTGGCCAAGAAGTTCCATCTGGTCGAAGTAGGCGTGGTGCGCGGTGATCAGGCCTGCCTCCACTTTGGTGATGTCGCAGCTTCGCACCCGGACCTGCTTTCCTGTCGGCGGCAGCGTCCCGCCGGTGGGCAGGTTCAGCTGCCCGGTGTTCGTGCCCACCACGAAGCCCTCCAGGATGGCAACGTCCCCGGCCTCATGAGTGGCCACCTGCTGGTACGTGACGTCCGGCATGGCCTCCCAGAAGTGGAGGAAATAGTTGGTGATCGCCTCGCGGCCGGAGATCTCTCCCTGGTCCGGAGTGCTGATTACGGCGCCTTCGGCGTAGCAGCCTGCCAGCGCATCCCTGTCCTTTGCGTCCATGGCCGTCATCAGCCGGCCCATGACGTCACGTGCCTGTCCCATTGCAGCCTCCATTGTGGTTCCCGGTTTTCCTCTACGGACGGCCCGCTTCGTGCGGCGTCCGTAAAAGGAAAAGTACGACGGCGGAACACACCCCCGCGATCCCCGCACCAGGGGTTTCGGGGCGCCTGGAAAACCACCCATTTGGGGGATTGCCGGCCTGCCTGCCGGGCGGATACTGGAGGTATGTGGGAGGAGCGCGCGGAGCGTGCCCGGCGGGACATCGCCGCCATGGCCGCCGGCGGGATGGACCTGCCTGACCTCTATACCTCGGCGCTGGCCGTGGTGCAGCGGGAGGTGCCGTTCGAGCAAGGGTGCTGGGCCGCCGTCGACCCCGCCTCCATGGTGATGACCTCCGTTACCAACTGGCTGCCGTGGCCGGTGGGTGGGCGCCAGTTTGAGGAGTATTTCCTCCGCTTTGCCCAGTCCGAATACACAGGCCGGGAACCCAACACCTTCGCCGAGCTGCTGCGCCGGCCCCGCCCCATCGCGAGGATTTCGGATGCGCCGCACCGTGAGGTGGTCCGCAGCGTCCGGATCAACGACCTGATCAAGCCGCTGGGCTTCGAGCATGAGTTGCGGGCCGCGTTCCGCGTGGACGACTTGTGCTGGGGCGTGGGGAGCATCTTCCGGGAAGGCGGCAGCGACTTCACCGACCGGGAGGTGGAATTCCTGGGCGCGGTGACTGCCACGCTCGCGTCGGCCACCAGGGCCGCCGTCCGCGTGGCGCACCCGGCGGGACCGGCCGCCGTGGGGCCTGTCATTGTCCTGGCCGGGCTGCACGGTGACCTCCGCGCGGCCACGCCGGCCGCCGCCTCCTGGCTTGCCCAGGTGGAGGACGCTGCGCCCGGGCGCTTCAGCCAGACGCTTTATTCGGTGGTGGCGCAGGCGCATGCGGCGGCATCCGGGACGGCGCGGGCCAGGATGCGCGACGCCGGGAACAACTGGGTGGTGCTGCAGGCCAGCCGCCTCATCACCGGCGATGATCCCGAACAGATGGTGGTCACCGTGGAACCGGCAACCACCCACGACCTCGTGGCCCTGCTGCTGATGGCGTACGGCGTGACCGCCCGGGAACGGGATGTCTGCCTGGAGGTGCTGGCCGGAAGTTCGACGGCGGAGATCGCCCGGCACCTGTTTATCTCGCCGCACACGGTGCACGACCACTTGAAATCGCTCTTTGAAAAGGTGGGCGTCGGCAGCCGCGGCGAGCTGGTGGCCAGGCTCGTGGCCTGACCGGCAGTCTGTTTTAACGGGTCCGAGGACTCTGTGTCAGGGGGCGCCCGCCCTGGAAGCTGGAGGTACAGCCGGCAACCGGAGGATCCCATGCATGCCTTGGCGGAATCGGTGCGCACGCACCCGCTGTGGTGGTACTACGTTGTTACCTTCCTCTTGTCGTGGGGCGCCATTGTGCTGGCGGTGTGGGCTGTCACGGGCGGCCTGTCGCCTACGCCGGAGCAGTTCCAGCTCACCATCCCCGTAACCGTGCCGGCGATGCTGCTCGGACCAGCGTTGGCCAGCCTGGTGCTTACCGGAGTTGTGTCGGGACGGGCTGGCTACCGGGACCTTCGGGCGAGGCTGCTGAGATGGCGTGTGGGCGGGCGCTGGTATTTGGCCCTGCTGGTGGCGCCGGTCTGTTTGGCCGCGTTCGTGCTGGTGCTCTGGCTGGCGTCCCCGGATTACGCGCCTCGGATCGCCACGGCTACAGATAAGGGCGGCACCATCATCACTGGACTGGCCATCGGGCTGGCGGCGGGATTTCTCGAGGAAATCGGTTGGACCGGCTTCGCCATCCCCAAGGCGAGGCAGCGCTTCAGTGTTCTGTGGACGGGAATCCTGGTGGGGGTGCTGTGGGGTGCGTGGCACTTCTTCGTGAATTATTGGGGTGGGGGCGGGACCAATGGCGGGGTGCCCCTGGGAATCTTCCTGTCGCTGTGGCTGGTGGCCGTCCTCGTCGGCCAGCTTACGGCGTACCGGGTGCTCATGGTGTGGGTTTACGACCATACAGGCAGCATGCTTCTGGCAGCGCTGATGCACGTCAGCCTCGCGGCGTTCCAGTACATCCTCAACCCGCTGACACCTGGCATTCCGCAGCAAGTCTATCCCTGGGGCCAGGCGGCCACCATGTGGCTGCTGGTTGCTGCCGTGGCCCTTGCCCGCCGCGGGGACCTCACAAAACAAAGAACGACGACGGCGCCGGCCTGAGCGCTGCGAGGCCGAGGCGGCATCTCAGTCCGCGCCCTTGCCGGCCAGGATCTGTTCGCGCAGGATGTCCGCGTGGCCGCAGTGCTGGGCGAGTTCCCGCAGCATGTGCAGGTACAACCAGCGCAGCGGGAGCGGTCCCCGCCGGTTGCCGGTCACGACGTCGTCGAGGCCCAGAGGGGCGGCAGCAGCCCGGGACGCGGCGCACGCGTCCCGGTGGGCTTTCCGGACGGAGTCGATGGTGTCACCGTCGTCCAGGATGAACGACTCGTCAGGAGTGGCGGGGATGCCGATCTCCCTGCGGGGACAGCCGGTGAAGGCTTCGTCGAACCAGACCTTCTCCACGAAGGTGGCATGCTTCACCAGCCCCAGCAGTGTGGTGCGGGAGGGAACCAGCCGACGCCGGACCTGCTCCTCGGTCAGCCCGTCCAGGCACCCGTTGAGCGCGGCCCGGTGCTCATCCAGGAAGAACTCGAACTGGACACGCGCAGGTTCGTTGATGACGTCGTCCATCGAGTGGGAGTGGGAAGCCATAAGCAGACCCTAGCAAGCCGCGGTTGGCAGCGCCTGCGGCTATGGCCGCGGTTCCGGGGGCCGCCGGTGCCTGTGGTGGAGCTCGTAGTGGTCGAACACATCGGAGGACGTGCTTCCCACGTGGCCGAACTTCCCGCGCAGCACTTCGGCCAGGTCGTCCAGCGCCGCGTAGAGCATCCGCCCGGCAAACCGGAGTTCGGGGTTGTCGCTGCCCTGCGCATCCGAGGCCAGGTGGTGGGCGTAGGCGATGGTGGCGGGAAGGGAACCCCGTTGCTCCACCTCATGGAAGTAATAGGTCTCGTGGAAGGACAGGAGATCGATGCTCACGGACGCCACGTTCTCCGCCATGGATTCCAGCAGTCCTGCTGCATGCCGTGCATCAAGTGAGGCGATGCCGGACGGACCCGCCGCTTCCCGGAACAGGTTCAACTGGTGGGCGAGTGCGCGCCGGCGGCTCAGCGCCGGGTAGGTCTGCAGGATCCACGAGACCGTGGCGGTCAGCAGGCCGAAACCGGCCACGGCCTGGAACGCCATCACCAGCCGCAGCAGCGGGTGCGTGGCCACGATCTCACCGAATCCAGCGGTGGAGAGGGCCACCAGCGAGATGTACAGGGCCTCCGCAAAGTCGGCCTGCCGGGGCACGTCGGCCGAGTAGGTGAACCCGTTCGACAAATGCGGGAGGTACAGCAGCGCCCAGCCCACGGCGGCCAGCGCCGCCCAGGCAGCGATGACAGCCGCCATGGCCAGCGGAGCTGCGATGGACGAGGCCCCGCCCCTGAGTTTCCTGGACAGCAGCCAGAACCCGCGCATGATGGTCCGGCCCACCGGGCCCGAGCCGTGCGGATACAGCAGGGTATGGAAGACGTCGGCGACCATCAGCAGAATCAGCGCGGCACCAATCACCGTCAGGAGCGCGTCCTCGAAGTTCATCCCTCATCTTAAGTGCGCGGGCTGCCCAACCGGGGACCGGACAAGGCATAGAGGTTCGACGGCGGAACACGGCGTGGGAGCGAGGGGCCACTGGTTAGGCTGGCGCCATGGACTTTCGACTTCGCCAAGCGACACCGGAGGACGCCGAGGCGGTGGTGCTCATGCAGACTCTGGCCCATGAGGAGTGCTACCCGCATCTGCTCTCTGCGGAATTCTTCCGCCGCCGCAGGGCCAGCATCCCCGAGCGGGTGGAACGCCGGCGGCCATTCCTGGCCACTGACGAGCCACGGATCCTCGCGCTGGACGCCGACAATGACCTGGTGGGCTTCGCGGACGCCGGCCCGGGGCGCGACGACGACGGCCCCGAAGCCGTGGAGCTCTACTCGATCTACACCCTCCGGCGGACCTACGGAACGGGCCTTGGGGCAGCCCTGGTGAGCGCCGCCGTCGGCTCCGGCCCGGCCTACCTCTGGGTGGTGGAGAACAATCCCCGCGCCCTGGCCTTCTACCTGAAGCAGGGGTTCCGGCCGGACGGCAGGCGCAACACGCTTCCACCCGAGTGGGAGGGGCTGCCGGAGTTCCGGTTGGTCCGGCGCAGCAGCCAATAGTGTTCGACGGCGGCCCGTGGCCTGAGTGCAGCGCGGGGCTTTAGTGCGGAGTCAGTTCATAGCGCCCGGGCGAGCGCCCGGCCGGCGGTCAGGCCGGTGAAGAGACAGCCGCCCAGGAAGGTGCCTTCCAGCGCGTTGTAGCCGTGGGCGCCGCCGCCGCCGAACCCCGCTGCCTCGCCGGCGGCGTACAGCCCGGGAATGGGGGCGCCGTCCTGTCCGAGGGCCTGGCCGTCAAGGTTGGTCTGGATCCCGCCCAGCGTCTTCCGCGTGACAACGTGCAGCCGGACGGCGATCAGAGGGCCCGCGGCGGGGTCCAGGATCCGGTGCGGCTTGACGGTACGGAAGAGGCGGTCGCCCAGGTACCGGCGGCTGTTGCGGATACCCGCCACCTGGACATCTTTGGAGAAGGGGTTCCTGATCTCGGCGTCCCGCTCCTCGATCTGCCGCCTTATCAGCGCATGGTCCAGCAGCGGCTGGCCAGTCAGCCCGTTCATTCCGCGGACCAGGTCCGCCAGGTTGTCCGCCACCACAAAGTCCGCGCCATGCTCCTTGAACGCCTCGATGGGACCGGACGCGCCGCGGCCCAGCCGGGTCTTCAGCAGCAGCTTGAGGTCCCGGTTGGTGATGTCCGGGTTCTGCTCGGAGCCGGAGAGGGCAAACTCCTTTTCGATGATGCGCTGGTTGAGGATGAACCAGGAATGGTCGTGCTGCTGGAGCTCCGGCGTTGTCCGGAGCAGGCGGAGGGTGCCCAGGGTGTCGTAGCCGGGCAGGCCGGGGGAGGGAAGGCGCCTGCCCAGGGCATCGAACCAGAGGGACGACGGGCCGGGCAGGATCCGGATGGCATGGTCCGGCCAGATGAGGTTCCAGTTCTGGATCCCTTCGGTGTAGTGCCACATCCGGTCACGGTTCACCAGCCGCACCCCGGCCCCGTCTGCGATGTCCAGCATCCGTCCGTCGACGTGCTGCGGCACGCCTGTGACCATTTTCCGCGGCGGCGTCCCCAGCCGCGCAGGCCACCAGCGCCGAACCTGCCCGTGGTTGCCGCCGATTCCGCCGGACGCGATCACCACAGCCTGGGCCCGGAGTTCGAAATCGGCAACAACATCCCGGTTTGAGGACACCCCGCGCGGGGAATCATCAGGCGCCAGCACCGCGCCCCGCACCCCGGTGACCGTGCCGCCGTCGAACGTTAAACCGTCCACCCGGTGCCGGAAGAAGAACCTGGCGCTGCCCGCCCCGGAGGCCGCCCGCGCCTTGTCCGCGAACGGCTCCGAAACCCCGGTGCCGGTTCCCCACGGGACGTGGAAGCGGGGGACCGAATTGCCGTGGCCGCCGGCCCTGCCGTCGCCGCGCTCGGCCCAGCCCACCAGCGGGGTGAACCGGATGCCCTGTTCCTGCAGCCACGCGCGCTTCTCACCGGCGGCGAACTCCACATAGGCACGGCCCCACTGCTGTGCCCACTCGTCCTCAGGGTTGGGCCCGGAAAGCCGGTCCCACTGGGCGGAACCCTGCCAGTCCTGCCACGCCAGGTCGAAGGAATCCTTCACGCCCAGGCGCCGCTGCATGGGGGTGTCCACCAGGAAGAGCCCGCCCAGGGACCAGAAGGCCTGCCCGCCCAGGTTGGCCGCGTTTTCCTGGTCCACGATGGCCACCCGCCTGCCCACACGGACCAGCTCATTGCTGGCCACCAGCCCGGCCAGGCCACCGCCGATAATGATGACGTCCGCGTCCAGGCCTGTCACCGGGTGTTGTCCCGGCTGCCGGCGGCACCGGAGCGGCCGACGCTCCCGGCGGCACGAGCCAGCTTTTCGAACGAATCGCTCCACCCGTTCCGGTGCAGTTCCAGCCGCTCCTCCGTGAGGAACGGTCCCTGCGAGAGCACCACCCGGGTTCCGGTTCCGGTGCCGGCGAGGGAGAGGTCCACGACGGTCTCGGTGTCGTCCGGCGCCGGTTCCTCCCAGGCGAAGGTGTAGACCAGGCGCCAGGGCGGATCGATCTCCAGGAACTTTCCTGAGAGGTGGAACGGTTCGCCCTCCGGCGGGGCCATGCGGAACCGGTAGCGCCCGCCCGCCACCAGGTTGATGTCCACTTCGGGGATACTGAAGCCGTGCGGGCCCCACCACTCGGCAAGCCGGGCAGGTTCCGTCAGCAGCAGGAACGTTGTCTCCGGCGGGGACGGGACCGTGCACTCCAGGTTCAGGACCAGCGCGGCTGGTTGCTCACTCATCGTCCCACTCTGCCATCCGCCGCGGCGGGCGGAAAGCAAGGCGCTGCGTGTGCGTGCCCGATGGGCTGTGCAGGGCTGACAGGGGAGTGCCTCAGCCAACCAAGCCGCTCGCCGCGCAATTCCTGCCGCTCGGCGCGCCAATAGTACGTTTGCTGATGATTTGCATGATGATAGCCCAAGGCAAAGGGCCCGGGTTCAACAAGGCCTTTCGCCTCTGGATCGATCAGACATCGACGTCATCGACAAGCAAAGGGAATCAACCATGGGCTTCCTGGACCGTGACCACTCCATCGCCCCGCCGGGCTTCAACCGCTGGCTGGTCCCGCCCGCGGCGCTCGCCGTCCATCTGTGCATCGGCCAGGCGTACGCCACCAGCGTCTACAAGACGGCGCTGGTCAAGCACTTCGGGGCCAGCCTGACCGAGATCGGCGTCATCTTCTCCATCGCCATCGTGATGCTGGGCCTTTCCGCCGCTGTCATGGGCACCTGGGTTGACACCAACGGCCCGCGCAAGGCGATGTTCACCTCCGCGATATTCTGGGCCGGCGGCTTCCTGATCGGCTCGGTGGGTATCTTCACGCACCAGCTGTGGCTCGTCTACCTTGGGTACGGGTTCGTGGGCGGCATCGGGCTGGGCATCGGCTACATCTCTCCGGTGTCCACATTGATCAAGTGGTTCCCGGACCGCCCCGGCCTGGCCACCGGCATGGCGATCATGGGCTTCGGCGGCGGCGCGCTGATCGCCAGCCCCGTGTCCCAGGCCCTGCTGAAGGCGTACGATCCGAACTCCGGCGCCCAGGGCTGGGTGGCCAGCGGCGATGCCGTGGGCAAGCTCTTCCTGACCCTCGCCGTCGTCTATCTCGCCTACATGCTGTTCGGCGCCTTCACCGTCCGGGTGCCCGCCGACGGGTGGCGCCCCGCAGGGTTCGACCCCGCCAAGGTCAAGGCGGCCAAGCTCGTCACCACGGAGAACGTGTCGGCGAAAAACGCCATCAAGACCCGGCAGTTCTGGCTGGTATGGGTGGCGCTGTTCTGCAACGTCACGGCCGGCATCGGCATCCTGGAGCAGGCGGCGCCCATGATCCAGGACTTCTTCCGGCAGTCCGACGGAAAGTCCCTGGTCAGTGCGAGCGTTGCTGCGGGCTTTGTGGGGCTGCTGTCCATCGGCAACATGTCGGGCCGCTTCGCCTGGTCCGCCACCTCCGACGTCACGGGGCGCAAGCGCATCTACATGGTGTACCTGGGCGTAGGTGCCGTGCTGTATACGGTGCTGGCGTTGGCCGGATCCACCGCCACCGCCCTTTACGTGGTGCTTGCCTTCGTCATCATCTCCTTCTACGGCGGCGGGTTTGCCACCGTCCCGGCGTACCTGCGGGACCTCTTCGGGACGTACCAGGTAGGCGCCATCCACGGCCGGCTGCTCACCGCCTGGTCCGCGGCCGGGGTGGCCGGGCCGCTGATCGTCAACAGCATCCTGGACGCGCAGGGCAAGCCCGGGCAGCTGAATGCCGCGTCCTACCAGCCCGCGCTGCTGACCATGGTGGCCCTGCTGGTCATCGGGTTCGTGGCCAACCTGCTGGTCAAGCCCGTCGACGCACGGTTCCACGAACGCCGCACCGAGCGGCACGAATCTTCCCTGGAGGCATGAAATGAGCAGCACAGCACACAACCACGGCGCGCATCAGCCGGTCCACCGGTCCACCGGCAGGCTGGTACTGGCTTGGGTTTTGGTGGGAATCCCGCTGGCCTTTGGGGTCTTCCAAACGCTGACCCAGGTGGCGGCGCTGTTCGGGTAGCCGCCCGGGCTGGGCCAGCGTTGGGCCGTGCATCACAGTGGCCCAGTTTTGGTCGGCAAGCGACGGCAGCCGCCCGCGATACTCAGGGTTTCACCATGAAAACTGGGCCACTCTGGGCGCGCATCACGGCAGGCGTCAGGCCGTGGCAGGGTTGGTGAGCCGGCTGCGCAGCACCGTTGCGGTCAGCCACGTGACCACGCTGCAGGCCGCGGCTCCCCACAGGATGTCCGTCACGGCCACCAGGGCAGTGAAATCCTTCAGCACAGCGAACCCGGTCAGCGCCCATGTGGCGTAGGTGAAGAACCCAAAGAGGGCAGCGCCGCCCACCCGCTGCCGCAGGCTGATGCCGGGGGTGTTGGGCCGGACGCCGTAGTGCACCATCCCCGCCACGAAGATGACATAGAAGAGGACAGCGCCGGGCAGATTGGCCCTGGGCGCCAGCAGGTGGCCGATCTGGCTCTGGTACAGCGGGTTGGCCACCAGGAGGATCCACACCACATCCAGCACCGCGAATATCAGTGCGCTGACAACGTACGTGATCAGCCAGTTCCTGGTGCGGGGGCCCATGCTTTGACTCCTTGTGTCGGTGACGGTTGCAGAAGCTGTTCGGCGCCGTGGCAAGGGATGGACTGGTCAAACGTGCGGGCCACCCATAGAAGCCCCCCGCCGCTCCGAAGACCAAGTGGCAGGCGCCGTGCGTTGTGGAGAATGAAGGTGGCCGCATGATCGTTGGGACCGGCCGTGCAGCAGAGCGCGGCGGGCCAGGGGAAAGGAACGTGTCCGTGAATGAAAAGAGCCGCAAGGCACTCATCAGCACCGTAATTGCCGTGGTGGTGGCGGTGCTCATTGCCCTGGCCGGCAGCCAGGGCGGCTCCCGGATTGGCGGGTTCCCGGTGTTCGCGCTGGGGGTTGCCATCGCGTTCGTGATCCAGTGGCTGGTGTTCATCCCGTCCTACAGGGCGCAGACAGAAAAGTTCTACGACCTTACCGGCGCCCTGACCTACATCTCCATCACGGTGTTCCTGGTCCTGGCCTCCCCGGGCGTGGACGCGCGGGGCATGGTGCTGGCGGCCATGGTGGTGCTGTGGGCCGCGCGGCTGGGCAGTTTCCTGTTTATGCGGATCAGCAAGCACGGCAAGGACGACCGCTTCGATGAGCTCAAGCCGGACTTCTTCCGTTTCCTGAACACCTGGACCATCCAGGGCCTGTGGGTGGTACTCACCGCGGCGCTGGCCTGGGTGGCCATCACGTCCGACCAGAAGATGGGCCTGGACGGGTTCTTTTGGGTGGGCCTGCTGGTATGGGCCGCAGGGATCGCCATCGAGACCGTGGCTGACCTCCAGAAGACCCGCTTCAAGGACGACCCCGCCAACAAGGGCCGCTTCATCAGCACCGGACTGTGGTCCAGGTCCCGCCACCCCAACTACTTCGGCGAGATCACGCTCTGGGTGGGCGTGGCCATCATCGCCCTGCCCGTCCTGCAGGGCTGGCAGTGGGCGGCCCTAATCTCCCCGGTTTTCGTGGCCCTGCTGCTGATCAAGGGCAGCGGCGTGCCGCCCCTGGAGAAGAAGGCGGACCAGAAGTGGGGCGGCCAGGCGGACTATGAGGAGTACAAGAAGAACACGCCCGTGCTGGTCCCCAAGCTCAAATAGGGGCTTTGGGCAGGACGTATGACGGCGGCACCCGGGTTGGGTGCCGCCGTCGCGGCTTGGAAGGGCGGTTCGCTCCAAGCAAGTAGCCCCTAACCTCCGATCCGAGTACCCCCTTACCCGTGCCCGGCGGGGGGTGGCAACGTAGTCTCGAAAGACAGTGCGGTTATGCAGAGGCCTCTTGCGCTGCACGTTGCTGGGGACGTGGGGTTCTACTCCGGGGAGCGACATTGTCAAAGCATAGGAATTTCAACAGGGGTCTACCGGGCAGCGGAGGCAGGCCTCCCTGGCTCAACAGGCCGAAGGACATGAAACCCGGGGCGGTGCTGACGGCGCTCCTGCTTGCGGCCGAGGGCGGCATGGTCATGGTGCCGGTTGCCGCGACAGCCGCTGGCGCGCAATTGCCCGCTGCCACAAACTGTTCGGCCACCCTGCTCCCGGGCATCGGCGGCCAGGGCAGCAACGCAGTGGCGTCGAGCAGCAACGGCCTGGTGGTAGGCCTCGCCGATACTGCCTCCGGAGGATCCGCGCCGGTGCTCTGGCGCGATGGCCAGCCCACCCAGTTGGCGATTCCACTCGATGCCGCAGTCCCCACCTCCGTAAACAAGGACGGAGTAGTCGTCGGCACGGGATATGACACGGCCAATGAGGTCCTGGTCGGCTGGTGGTGGCAGAACGGTGTCTATCACACCCTTCCCGTCAACCCGGGTGACATCGCGCTCCCGTCGATGGTCTCGGACAGCGGCGTCGTGGTCGGTGCGCTGATCAACGACGAGGAGCACTCGGACGGCCCGGGCGCGGATGACGACGAGCGTCCCGCTGTCTGGTCCACGCTGACCACGGCACCCCGGGCGCTCACCCTGCCCGCCGGTGCACAAGGTGGGCATGCTTTCGCGATCGGTCCGGACGGCACGATCGGCGGGGTGGCCCTCGACAGCGGCGGCACGCCGGTCCTGTGGTCGCCGGCCGGTACCCCGACGTCCCTTCCGACCCTTAGCGGGCGCGGCGGCGTGGTCCTTGCCATCGACTCGACGGGGCAGGCGATCGGCCAGAGCGCCGTCAATGAGGGAACCCACGCTGCCACCTGGGACAAGTCCGGCTCCGTCAGCGATGCAGGCGCGGCAGCCGGCCCCTCCTCGAGTGCGGCATCGGGCGTTCCGGGCATCGCGGTGGGAACCGGCAGTTCGTCGTCCTTCCGCGGGGACCGCCCCCAAGCGGTGATGTGGATCGGCAAGAGCGCACGGATCCTGCCGCCAGGCTCTGACGGCCAGTTCACCGGAGTGTCCGGGGCGGCCACGTCGGCCTCACGGCAGGCCGGCCCCACCGTTATCACCGGGTACTCCGCCGCAGCCAACGGACTGCGCCGCGCTACTGTTTGGAGCTGCAAGTGAACGCCCGCAGGCGCATGCGCCACCCACTGCGCTTGGCGCTGGCAGTCCTTCTCGGCACTGCCCTCGTCCTTGCGAATGTCTCCTTCCTTGCCACATCTTGGAACCCGCAGGCCACCGCGGCCACCACCGTGAGCCTGGGGTTCGCCGGTGACACCGGCGGCAACACGAACACCGGCAAGGTGATCGATGCGGCACGCAACGCCGGGACCTCCGCCATGTTCAACCTCGGCGACCTGTCCTACTCCCAGATCACCCCGGAGTCTGCCTGGTGTTCATTCGTCAAGCAGCATGCCGGGACCATGCCCTATGAGTTCATCACCGGGAACCACGAGGACAACGGGCCCGACGGCGTCTGGTCCAACTTCGCCTCGTGCCTGCCGGACAAGCTCGGCGCGGTGGGGAATTACGCCCAGCAGTTCTACACGGACTATCCGGCAACCAGCCCCCTGGTCCGGCTGATCATGGTGTCCCCGAAGCTGACGTACAGCGGAAGCGGCCTCGACTGGTCCTACAAGTCCGGGACGCAGGGCTACAAATTCGTGACGTCGGCCATCGACTCGGCCCGTGCTGCCGGGATCCCCTTCATCATCGTTGGCATGCACATGTACTGCCTGTCGATGGTGAACTACCCCTGTGCCGCCAGTCCTGACCTGATGAACATGCTGGTGTCCAAGAAGGTGGATCTGTACCTGCAGGCCCACGACCATGCCTACGCTCGCAGCTACCCGCTGGCGCTCAAGGGCAGCTGCACGTCGATCCCCGTCACCAGCTTCAATCCCGACTGTGTGGCCGACACCGATCCGACGGGGCAGTTCGCCGCCGGTACCGGGACCATCCTGGCCACAGTTGGTTCGGGCGGCAGGTCGCTCAACAGTGAGAGCAACACGACGACGGCTCCGTACTTCCAGCGGTTCATGGGCAGCAACAACAATCCAACGTATGGCTTCCTGAAGGTGTCGGTGACCAGCACCACCCTGAGCGGGTCATTCGTCGGCGCCTCGGGCGGGACGTTCACCGACAATTTCTCGGTCACCCGGCCTGCCCCTTCACCAAGCCCGACGCCGACAGCGACTGCGACGCCGACCGCTACGGCGACAGCGACTGCAACTGCCACGCCAACGCCTACCCCGACTCCAACTCCAACGCCAACACCGACTCCCACGCCGACGCCCACGACGACGACGCCCCCGGCGACAGCCGTCTCGGTCCGGTCGACGGCCACGGGATCGGGTGAACTGACGGCGGCCGGGTCCTATACGCCGTCCCTGCCGGCAGGCTGGCAGCCTGGCGACACGGTATTCCTGTACTCGCAGGTAACCGTGTCCGGGTCCGCGAACACCACCGCTCCGGCGGGGTGGACGCGGGCAGTGGGCGATTTCACCAGCGCCAGCTCCGCCTCGGCGCACCAGGCAGTCTGGTACCGGGTGATGCAGTCTGGTGACACCGCGCCGAGCGTACCTGAGCCCGCCTCCCGGTATGCCTGGTCCACTGTTGCCGTCCAGGGCGCAAACACCACAACGCCGCTGGACGTCACACCCACCACGGACACCAACAGCGGGGTGGCCTACCCGGATGTCCGGGCGCCGTCCATCACGCCGGTAACACCGGGGTCGCTGTTGTTGACCGCCCACGGCGTCAGGAACGGCACCAACTCGGCCACCACGTCCTTTACGCCACCGGCAGGGACCACCGAGCTGGGTGATGCCACCTCCAATATCGCGGCCAAGTCGAACGCGGCCATTGAGGTCAACGCCCTTCCGCTGACCGATACGTCCGCCACCGGCACGAAGGCCGCCACGGCATCCTCAAGCCTGGGCACGCTCATCAACCAGTGCGGCTCGGCCATCGTGGTGCGGCCGGCGGGTCCGTGAGCGGGAGCCAATGATGATGCAGCGGAAGCCTACGTAGCCGTCTCCGGAGGGCTTTCGACGGCGGCACCCGGCCCGGGTGCCGCCGTCGCCGTGTCTGCGCCGTACTTGTGCACGCCTGTCCGGCCCAGCAGGGCGACGCCGAGGGTGAGGAGTGCGGTCAGCAGGACCCCGAGCCCCAGGTGGAGCTGCACGAACCCGGCGCCCACCGCTGCGCCGGCCATGATGAGCCCGATCGCCGCGAGCCGCCGTCCCCAGAACGGGTGCGTGCCGGCGCCAAAGCGGGAGTCGGCCGCCAGGCCCGTGATGGTGGAAGTGACCACCACGGTGGGGACATCCTTGACGTTGAGGTGCCGCGCGGTGGCGGCCTGCACACCCATGGTCACCGCCAGGGTGCCGGTGATGGCAACGGTCAGGGCTTCATTGTGCCTGGGGTGCACGCCGCTGAGGAGGAGGGTGGCCACAACAGCCATCACAGCGCTGACGCCCACCAGCAGCCCGGTGGTGCGGCGGTTCCACCCTGACGTGGTGGGCCGCAGCGCCCGGCCGGAGATGACGGCGCCGGTCATGAATCCCGTGAGCGCCACGATGGGGCCAAGGATCGGGAGGTTGTCCCCGCCCAGCAGCGCCATGCCCAGGATCACCACGTTGCCGGTCATGTTCGCCGTGAACACCCGGTCCAGGCCCAGATAACCGACGGCGTCGAGCACCCCGGTGGAAAACGTGAGGACCAGCATGAGCACCAGGTGCAGCCTGGCCGGATGGGTGGGGAGGAAGCGGGCGGGCATGCGCATACCTTTCGGCAGTCCTGGTGGCGGGACGCGGATTGTGCCCAGCAGGGGCGACTGTTCCAGTATGCGCCGGAGCCTTGCCGGCCGGGGAAACGCGGGAAGAGGGAGCAGCCGCAGGGTTGGCGCAGGAGTCGGGAAGGATTGGCCCAGTTGGTCCCCAACCGGCCGTTATGGCAGGTGCCGGCCGCTAGGCTCGTCCGTGGCGCCAGCGGTCTTGGGGGAGCTGGCGCCGTCAACTCTTGCTGCGCACAACCTGGGGAACTGCATGTCCAGCTTCACGTCCTTGCCCGAAACAACGCCCGCGCCAGGCACGCGCTGGACGGCCGCCGTCGTCCTTTCCGCGTTGTTGGCGCTCTTCACTCCAAGCCTGCCGGCGGTTGCTGCCGACGGCAGCACGGTCGCCGTCAATGCAGCCGATGTGCTGGAGACCCTCCCGGTCAAGGGCCGGGCGCCGAAGACGGGGTACGAGCGGTCGCTGTTCGGCTCGACGTGGGCGGACGTGGACCAGAACGGCTGCGACACCCGCAACGACATCCTGCGGCGCGACCTCACCGAGGTCACCTACGCCGGCAGCGTCCCCTGCACGGTCAAGACCGGGGTGCTGGTGGACCCCTACACCGGAACGGTCATCAACTTCGTCCGCGGCACCACCACCAGCAGCGCCGTGCAGATCGACCACGTGGTGGCGCTCAGCGATGCCTGGCAGAAGGGCGCGCAGCAGCTGACCACCGAGCAGCGGACGGCGTTAGCGAATGATCCGATGAACCTGCAGGCAACGGACGGACCCACCAACCAGCAAAAGGGCGACGGCGACGCGGCCACCTGGTTGCCGCCGGCCAAGGCCTTCCGATGTGAGTATGTGGCCCGGCAGGTGTCGGTGAAGGCGCGGTACAGCCTGTGGGTGACGCAGGCGGAGCACGACGCGATCGCCGGCATCCTGGCAAGCTGCCCCGGGCAGCTGGCACCGGCGACTGTGGCGCCCGCCGCCGCTACGGCTGTTGTGTACTACGCGAACTGCGCCGAGGCGGTGGCTGCCGGAGCCGCGCCGCTGTATGCCGGCACTGCCGGCTACCGGGCCGGGCTGGACGGCGACGGCGACGGGGTGGCCTGCGAAGGGTAGCCGCGGGACTTAGCGCCCGGGGAAGGGAGCGGGCCCCGTTTCCGGTGGCCTGCCGTTTTGCATACCGGCCCCCGCAATGAGCGCGCCGGCAACCAGGAGGACCAGCGGCGTCTGGAAGACAGAGCCCAGGATGGACAGCCCTGAATCCGCGATGGGCCTGGACGCCGCGACGAGGCATGCCACGTCCATCGCCAGGGCCACCACATAGCCGGCGACGAAACAGACCACCGCCGCGCGAGGCCTGTAGTTCCTGGTGGCGGCCCGCACCGCGGCGTCGTAGACCCGGTACTTGAGTCCGATGAAAAGGGGAGTGAACGTCAGGATGTACAGGACATCCACTTCTTCCGGAAATTTGAAGAGAGGAACGTTTGCGTTGCCGTGGTAGACGCCGTCGGAGAAGAACCACAGGGCGCCCACGTGGATCAAAATCAGCAGGACCGAGACCAGTCCGTACCGCAGCCACGCCCCGCGCCTGGTCATTCCCATCGCCATGGACCAGTATGGCATCGGCCGTAAAGGGATTTTCAAGGAATCTGCGGCAAACTTGAGACTGCTCCCACGAACGAAAGCAGACCCAATTGATTACCCTCCAGCAGGATGCAGACGGCTTCATCCGGATGAACCGGCACTACCCGGCCAGCGTCCGGATCCGGATCGCTTTCACCGACGGCAGTACCGGTGAGTTCTCCGGCCGGACCCTGAACAACGCTTACGACGCCGCGCTCGCGGAATTCCGCGCCAAAAACGGGCTGGATGCGCGCGGCTACTCCCGGACCACCGCGGGCCGGACCAACTCCGGCAACAGCGTTGACTACGTTCCCGTCCACCCCGGGATGGGGGAGTAGCGGGACGCCATGGCCGATGACGGAGCCCCCGCGGCCCTCTTTGACCGCGCCGTTGTGATCTTCAATCCGGGCAGGGCCGGGATGGACGCGCGGATCGAGGCGTTGCATCAGGACCTGGCCGCCGACCTGCCGGGCCTGCGGGTTGAGCTGCTGCCCACGGAGTATGCGGGGCACGCCCGCGTGCTTGCGCGGACCGAGGCTGGGCGGGGTGCGCCACTCATCGTGTCCGTCAGCGGCGACGGCGGGTACAACGAGGTGGTCAACGGCGTGATGGACGTTCCCGGCAGCAAAGCCGTGTGCACCGTGATTCCTGCAGGCAACGCCAACGACCATTACCGGAGCCTGCCCGCCCGGACCCTCAGCCAGGCAATCCGGGAGAAAGCGGTCCGGCCCATCGACCTGCTGCGCGTCACGTTCCGCAGCGGCGGCCGGGAGGAGGTCCTGTACGCGCATTCCTACGTGGGTTTCGGGCTGACGCCCTTGATGGCCATCGGCATCGAAAAGGGCGGCAAGGGAAAAGTCCTGGAACTGGTTTCCGTTGCCCGCACGCTCCGGAACCTGAGGCCGTTCGAGCTCGTGCGGGATGACGGCGCCACCGCCAGGTTCGACAGCCTGATCCTGGCCAACATCTCGCGGATGGCGAAGTACGGAACGGTCAGTGAGTCGCACTATCCGGACGACGGCCGGTTCGAGGTAGTGACCCTGCCCCACGCCGGGCTGATGAAGATGGCGCTGATGACGCTCCGCGCCGTGACGCTGGGACTGGGGGAGCAGCCCAGCGTCACCAGCTATGCCTTTTCCACGCGGAATGCTGTGCCGTGCCAGATCGACGGCGAGGTGGTCCATATCCAGGCAGGAACGCATGTCCTGGTGGAAAGCGCCAAGGGTGCCCTGGCCACTCTGTGACCGTTCGCCGCAGGACTGCGTCCGTGCCGTACAGGCCGGAAGTGGTTACGGCTGGACGGAGTCGAAGAAGGTGTAACCGGTGTCCGGCTGTCCGTTCGCTGCCTCATGTGATTTCATCCGGATGAAGTCCATGTCCTGCTGGGACAGCGTGGTCTCGCCGTGGACGTCGTCGTTGGCCGCTTCGCCATTGGCCGCACTGATTTCCGCGGAGAGCGTCCGCGGGAGGATCATGCACCCCGGGTTTTCCAGCAGCCACTGCGTTACAGCGGAGGGAAGCTGGTTCCAGTGGTCGCGGATGCGCAGATCTGTCATGGTGTGCCTTTCGTGGCAGTTGCCGGATGCGAGTCGAAGAGAGTGTCGGCTGCTGCCCGGCGGAGGGACCCAAGGGACGTACTGTCGGAGACAGGATGTCCAGTCACGGGTGTCCCGGGTACGTTGAGTGTACGCCCAATAGCGGGCTCCAACGTGCGGGAAGCCCTGGCATTTTCTGGCTGCCAGCGGGGCTGCCATCCGATGCCTGGTCAGGGGCGTTCCATGGTGACCGTACCGGCGTCGCCATCCACGGCGATCCGCTGCCCGCTGCTGAGCCGCTGCGTCGCCACCCCGGTGCCCAGGACCGCCGGGATGCCATACTCGCGGGCCACGATGGAGCTGTGGCTCAGCGGGCCGCCCACGTCGGTCACCACGGCGGACGCCATGGCGAACAGCGGAGTCCACGCGGGAGTAGTAATGCGGGCCACCAGCACCTCGCCGGGCCGCATCTGGCCGAAATCCCCGGGTCCGCGCAGGACGCGCGCCGGTGCGGTGACCTTGCCGGAACTGGCGCCGGCGCCCTTGATCACGTCGCCGGCCTGGTGCTGGGAGCCTGCCGGCATCCACGACCCGAAAGACCGTTCCATCCACTTGCTCTCGGGAAGCATCTGCGGTGCATTCGCCTTCGCCTGGCCCCGCCACAGCATCCGGCGATCCTCGACGGCGGCGGCCCGGACGGGACGGGCAGCTCCGGCAATCACCACGGTGGCCGGAGCCCCGGGCTCGGCGAGACCGAATTCGACGGCGCTCCGCAGCTCCTGGTGCCGGAGCCAGAACACGTCATCCGGCGCCGCGACCACGTGGGAGTCCACCAGGCGCCGGCCGAGTTCCAGCAGCATGCGCCGCATCAGCGGCCAGGCCAGCCCGACGTCGGCCAGCGCGTCTTCGCGTGCGGGTGCCGTTTCCTGGGCCCACTTCAGCAGCCGGTGGAACAGGGCCCGGCGCCGCGGCCCCAGCCGGGCGGCCATCTCCCGGGTCAGTTCCTCCCGGCGTTCGGTGAGCTGCCGCTGCCGCTCGTGCGGGTCCGTGCCCTGCCCGCGCAGGTAGAACTTCACCGTCTCCAGCTGGGCGGACGGGTCGTCGGCCGGCACCGGGGTGGCGAAGTCCAGGTTGTAGACGGCATGCCCGTACAGGTCCAGGTGTTCCTTGAAGGCAAGCCGCCATTCCTGCCACAGGACGTCGTCCACCCCTTCCGGCGCGGCACCGGTGCGCTGGCACCCGGCGAGCTCCGCCGTCGGCCGCTCCAGCAAAGCCGCTGCCAGCGCCGGATCGCTGCGCGCCCAGCCCGCCAGATCGTAGAGGGACTTTTCCGCCCGGATGGGTTCGCTGTCGAAGCCCAGCAGGAACGCCTGGGCCGGGGGATCGCCGTGGCGCCGGACGGCCCTGCCATAGAACGTCCGGAACGAGATCTCGCTCATGGCGGCGAGCGGAATGATGGACTGCACGGCGGTGTAGTACACGGTACCGGCGTCCAGGAGGGCCTGAACGCCCTCCAGCAGCTGCCCGCCGGAGAGCTCCGTTGGCGGTTTCACGGACCAGTCCCTGACCAGCTGCTGGTAGCGCGGGTGCGAATAGTCGCGCCACCCGGCGATGCCCATGTGCGCCTTGCCGCGCAACAGCGAGGCCATCGCCGGCACCGTCCGGCCCGTCATCCGCAGCATGGCCCGGTTGCGGTAGTAGTAATAGGCGTAGCCGTTGATGGTGGGGAACCGCACCTCGCCCTCGCGCAGGGAGTTGATGCCCAGCGCCTGGTTCATCAGGGCGGACAGCGAGCGGGACACCGAGCCGTCAATGAGGTCGGCGAAGAGCGGGGAGAGCGGGTCCGGCATCTGCTCCACGATGCTCGCCCGGAAGTAGAGCCCGTTGGGATAGGGCACGGGCCAGGTCTCGGGGACGTCGGCCGCGGGTTCGGGAAGGGCGGTGATGGGCCGGGACTGCAGCAGGAAGAACCGGCCGCCGGCCCGCGCCCATTCGACGTCCTGCGGAGACCCGAAGTGGTCCGCGATCCGCTGGCCGTAGCGGGCCAGCTCCGCAGCTGCCGCGTCATCCAGGACAGGCGCACGACGGCGGGCTTCCGCCACCGGCTGCTCCCGGGTTCCGTTCTCCACGGGAACCGTCATGACCTCCTTGTCGGCTGTCTGCCGCGAGATGATCCTGCCGGTGGCGGACTCAACCAGCAGGTCATCGGTGTTCACCGTTCCGCTGACCACGGCCTCGCCCAGGCCCCATGCGGCGCTGATCGCCGTCTGGTCGCGCCGGCCGTTGGCGGGGTTGGCGGTGAACATGACGCCGGCGGCGCCGGCTTCCACCATCTGCTGGACGACGACGGCGAGCCGCACCTGCCCGGGCTGCACACCTTCGCGGGCCCGGTAAGCCATGGCGCGGGCCGTCCAGAGGGAGGCCCAGCAGTGGGTCACGGCCTTAGCCAGGGCGTCCTGGCCGCGGATGTTCAGGTAGGTTTCCTGCTGCCCGGCGAAACTGGCCGACGGTAGGTCCTCGGCGGTGGCGGAGGAGCGCACCGACACGGACGTCCCGCTGCCCAGGCGTTGGTAGGCGGTGGCGAGTTCGGTTCTGATGGCCGGTGGCATGGTGCCTTTGCCGAACAGGGCCCGTAGCTGCCCGGAGGCGTGTTCGTAGTCCTCCGGCGAGGCGTCGGGTGGAAGGGAGGCCAGTTCCCGGATGGCCGCATCGAGGTTGTTCCCGGTGACGAATTCCGAGTAGGCGGCGGTGGTGAGGACGAACCCGGGCGGGACCGGCAGGCCGGTCTGGATGAGGCCGCCGAGGCCCACTGCCTTGCCGCCGGCTGTGCCGAGGTCGTCCAGGCCCACGTCGCCCAAGTCTTTGACGTAGGTCATGACTGTGTCCCCCTGCCGCGCATCGCCGTCGGCCGTTTCAGACGGCACACCCGCCTGCGTCCCGGGAGCCGTCCTCCTGCAATTGACATGTTCCAGCCTGTGCCGCGGCGCCGGGAGCCAGCTAGGGCCTAACGGCCTTCCGGAAGCGTCCGCATACCCCTAATCGCGGTGCTGCCACGGCGCCCGCCATTAGGTATCCCGGCATATTGACTGCCTGTAGCCGGAGGCATACTTTCGGCCTTGTCGGGGCCGGACATCCGTAATCCGCGGAATGTGGCGCCGTCGCATGCACATGCCAGGGAGGAAAGACCATGCCGAAGTATTTGTTTGAAGCAACGTACGTGGGCCAGGGGATCAAGGGGCTGATGCAGGAAGGCGGTACCAAGCGGCGTGATGCCCTGGCGGAGGCCTTGAAGTCCGTGGGCGGCTCGCTGGAGAGCTTCTACTACGCGTTTGGCTACTATGACGTCCTTGGCGTGTTCGAGGCGCCGGACGATGCAAGTGCCGCGGCACTGTCGCTGCTGATCAATTCGACCGGGAACGTCAACGTCCGCCTGAAGCCGCTCCTCACCGTGGAAGACCTGGACGAGGCCGCCAAGAAGACGCCGTCGTACCGGGCCCCGGGACAATAGGCGGGTTTGCAGCTTTGCAGTGGGCCGGCGTCGGGGAATTTACGACGGCGGCCCGCCGGCTGGGGCGTTCCACCCGGCGGTGGGCCCTAGGGCAGGGCCGGATGGCGGAAGGAGGGACGCTGGCCGGAGCGGTAGGCGGAGTCGATGATGGGCTCGAGTTCGTCGAGCACGGTGTGGTTTCCGGGGAGAACCACATGGGCCAGGAATTCCGATTCAAGCGTGGCAATGCCGGCTGCCGCCGCCCCGAGTTTGGCGTCGATGGCCAGTGCCAGGGCATGCCAGGATTTGCGGTTGACGCGTTCCAGGACCTTGGCGTTCGCTTCGTGGAGCCGGCTGTCCGCGATGTCCCCGCGGATGGCCATGGCGCCTTCAGACTGCAGCAACTGCATGACGATCCGGAACTGCCTGCCATCGCCCTTGAAGGCGACGGCGCCCAGGCTTCCCCGCTGGCTGAAGATGATGTCCGTTGCCCCGTAGTTCTCGAGCGCCTGCCTGATGTGTTTCCGGGAAACCTCGCTGCTGTAGGAGTCACCCCGGGTGTAAGGACCTGTCATCTTCTAACTATGCGCCCTTTTGCCGGCGTGCGCGTACGCGCACCACGGCAGGCGGGGCTATTCCGCGGTGCCAAAGACTTCTGCGACCGGCGGAGCGCCCACGGTGTGGACCGAAGGTAGGATCGGAGGATTGCCGCGGGGGTCGGCAATACGTTTGGGGGAACACCGTGATGCATCTGCCGCTCCGCCGTGCCGCAGGCGCGGCCCTTTCTGCCGGGACGGCACTGCTGGCCAGCGCCGCGCTCATGCTGGGATCCGCCGTCGTAGCCGCCCCCGCGTCCGCGGCCGATCCGAAGGTGATTGGCGCCGTCGGCCAGCCGCTGGGTATTGCGTCCGGCCCGGACGGCACGCTGTACGTCAGCGACTACAACTGGGCGGGCAGCGTCAACGTCTACAAGCCGGGGGAGACGGTGCCGTCCCGCACCATCACCACCGGGCACTTCCCCACCTCGCTGGCCGTAACGCCGGACGGGACGCTGTACGTGGCGCAGAGCAATGGTGCGCAGCCAGAAATCGGCGTGGTGGCACCGGGCACGGACGAAGTCTCGCTGGTGATGAAGGTTCCTGCCGGCACGCGGTGGCTGGCCGTGGGGCCGGAGGGATCGCTCTACGTGGTCAATTCGGACCAGAACTCGGTGTCGGTGGTGAAGCCGGGCGATGCGTGGGTGCAGCGGATCATCCAGGCCGGGCCGTATCCAGTGAAGGTCGCACTGGCCAAGGACGGGACGGCCTATGCCACCAACCAGCTGGCCGGCACCGTCACCGTGGTTCCGGCCGGTGCGCCGTGGCCGTCGCACACGATTGATGTGGGTGCCAGGGCCGAGCCGCACGGGATCGCCGCAGCGCCGGACGGGACCGTCTATGTGGCCAACATCCTCACCAACGATGTTGCGGTGATCGAGCCCGGCGGCACAACGGTGGAGCGGCGGATTCCCGTGGGCACTGCGCCGCAGGAGGTGCTGGCCGCTGCCGACGGGACCGTGTACGTGACCAACAGCCTGGACGATACCGTGTCCGTCATTCCCGCCGGGGCGGCGGCTGCCGCGCATACCATCGCCACCGGGGACGATCCTGCCCGGATGGTGCAGCGGAGCGACGGGTCCGTGGTGGTGGTCAACAGGAAAGGCAGGTCACTGACAGTGCTCGACGGCGGACCGGCCGGAACCGGAGCGGCGCCCACCACGGGTGGGGGAGAGCCGGCAGCAGCAGCCGACGGCGGCGTGTCAGATGGTGCCGGGTCAGATGGTGCCGGGTCGGAAGGTGCCGGGTCAGAAGGTGCCGACATCGCCCAGGGATCCTTCGATGTGGCAGTTCCGGCCGTCGCCGCCGGAGCGGGCGCTTTGTTCCTGGGCGGCGCCGTCTTGCTTGTTGTGGTGCTGCGCCGCCGCCGGAAGGTCAGCGGGGCTGACGGCGCCGAGGTGTGGGCGCTGGACTAGCCCAAGCCCTCCGGCTGATGCGCCGGGCTGACAGCGTCCGGCTTCTGGTTGCTCTGCGCGTAGTACGACCTCAGGCCATGCTTCACGCCCAGCCGGATGATCCAATACAAAAGAGTTGCGCCAAGTGCCACAGGCACAACCATTACCGCCGAATTCAACAGCATCCAGGCAATATCCACAGTGTCCCCCAATGTGAGTTTCTCCAAGCCTCTCATAGAGCCTGCTTGTATATCGGGGTGAATAACTGCGGGCGCTGCCTTGATGCGATGAGGGCGAGACCGTGGATAACGCGGCTTACTTCGTGCTTCCGGTTTCAGGCTCTGGAAGGCTGGCAGAACACCCACCCAGTTGCTTAGAAACAAATCCATGAAACCGGTGTCAATAGGCGCTGCTACAGCAGGCCGCACATTTTGGGGTAAATTTCTTCAATGGAATCTCGACGTTATGGCAGCGCTACTTTGATGGATGTGGCGCGCTTGGCGGGTGTCTCCCGGTCCACCGCGGCCAGGGCGCTTGGCGGCTATGGCTCGGTGAGCCATGAGCTTCGGTCGATGGTGGCGGCGGCCGCCGAAACGTTGGGCTACCGGGGGAACGCCCTGGCCCGGAGCGTTAGCTCCGGACGCTCGCACACCATTGGGGTAGTCATCAGCGACATCGAGAATCCCCACTTCGCCAAAGCCGTCCGTGGAATGACCGATGCAGCCAAGGCTGCCGGGTTCGACGTCATCCTCGCCAATACTGACGAGAACCTGGAAGCTGAACGGGCGGCCGTCCAGGTCTTCCTGGACAAGCGCGTGGATGGTCTGATCGTTGCCTCCACGAGTCGAAGCGACTCTGCGCATTTGCTGGACGTGGTGCGGATGGGCCGGCCGCTGGTCCTTTTTGACCGGCGTCCGGACAGCGTGGAGGCCGATTGGGTAGGGACTGATTGCTACGCAGATGCCGTGATGATCATGGAGTACCTTATCGACAGGGGTCATCGGAACATCGTCTTCCTTTCGGCCACGACAAAGACGCCCGAGGAGCTGGAATCCGGGCATCCGCTGCCCATCTCGACCATTGCGGACAGGGTGCGTGCCGTTCGCACGGTGGCCAGGGCTGCGGGGATCCGATATGAGTTCATCTCCGACGCAATGTCCCCGGAGCGGGCACATGAGATCGTTGCCTCCCTGCTCCGCCGCCCTGACCGGCCCAGCGCCATCATTGCCTCCTATAGCCGCCTTGCGCTGCCGGCGTTCCAGGCGATCCGTGAGGCAGGCGTGGAAGTTCCCCGGGACATTTCCCTGGTCTGCCTGGACGACGCGGAGTGGATGACCGTCAGCAGCCCCGAGGTAACTGCCGTCTCCTTGCCCGCTTATGAGTTGGGACTGAAAGCGGCCGAGGTCCTGGTTCGCCGGATCGAGCACTCGGGACCAGCCCTGAGGGATCACCTGCTGCCAGCCACGTTCGCGGAGCGTGGCTCCGTGGCGACGATACCCGCGGGCGTGTAACGACAGGGCCGCGGCGGCCTGTCCGCAGCGCTTGGAGTCCTGTTCCTCCAGTGTGCGTCGAGTGCGCCGCCGTGCCCCGCCGACCCGTGACCGGCACTGGGTTTGCGGGGCGCCAGTACCCGACGGCTAGTCAAGATACCGGTGTCTCAGCAACAATGATTTATTGAATGAAACCGGTGTCAAAAGTTCAGTGTCATCTAATTAATAGTTATGAAACAAAGCGGAAATCATTGACAGCTAGGGTTTACCTCAGAAATACTTTCGTTGCACCAAGTGATACGGATCACTTCCCGGCAGACTTCCCAAGGAGCCACACGCATATGCAAGAACAAACAAAGCTGTGGGGCGGCCGGTTCGCTGGCACGTCCAGTCCCGAACTCTCCCGCTTTTCGCGGTCGGATCCCCGGTACTTCCGGATGGCCCCCTACGACCTTCACGGTTCCCGGGCCCATGTACGTGAACTCAATCGGTCAGGCCTTATCGATGACGCCGAACTTGCGCTGTTCCTCGACACGATCGATCTCCTGGCCAAGGACATCGAATCCAACCGGGTCCAACCGCAGGAAGCGGACGAGGATGTCCACACCTTCCTGGAGCGGCTGCTGATCGAACGCATGGGACCGGTGGGCGGAAAGATCCGCGCCGGCCGCTCCCGCAATGACCAGGCCGCCAACGACCTCCGGCTCTACATGCGGGACAAGGTCCGGCTGATCGCCGACCTCCTGGTGGAACTGGGCGAGGCGCTGGGCTCCCAGGCAGACCGGCACCTCCACACTCCGGTCCCGGGATTCACCCACCTGCAGTCGGCGCAGCCCGTTGTGTTCGCGCACCAGCTGCTAGCCCACGCCCAACCCCTGGTCCGGGACCTGGACCGGTTCCGGGACTGGGACCGCAGGGCAGCCGTCTCGCCCCTGGGCGCGGCAGCGCTGGCCGGATCCACCTTCGCACTGTCTCCGGAACTCGCAGCCCGGGACCAGGGCTACGATTCGAGCGCGGAAAACTCGATCGATGCCGTGGGAAGCCGCGATGCCGCCATCGAGTTCCTGTTCGTCTGCTCCCTGACGCTTATCGATATCTCCCGGCTCTGTGAGGAGATCATCTCCTGGGCATCCCAGCAGTTCCGGTGGATCACCATGGACGATGCCTACTGCACCGGCAGCTCGATCATGCCGCAGAAGAAGAACCCGGACATCGCCGAACTCGCCAGGGGCAAGGCCGGCCGGGTGCTGGGGGACCTCATGGGGCTGATGGCTTCCGTCAAGTCGCTTCCGCTCGCCTACAACCGGGACCTCGCCGAGGACAAGAACGCGGTCATCGACGCGGTCGAGACCATCGAGGTCGCCCTGCCCGCCCTGTCCGGCCTGGTGCGGACGTTCTCGGTCAACGTCGAGGAAGTCCGCCGGCAGGCAACCGCCGGCTACACCTTGGCCACCGAGGTTGCCGACTGGCTGGCGCGGCAGGGAATTCCGTTCAGCGAGGCGCACGAGATTTCCGGTGCGCTGGTGCGGTTCTGCGAGTCACACGGCCTGGACTACGACGACCTCACTGATGAACATCTCGCCGCCGTGGATTCGCGGCTGACGCCGGATATCAGGGAGGTCCTCACCCTTGAAGCTGCCCTTGCGTCCCACTCCGGGTTTGGCGGTACCGCCCCGGAACGAGTCGCCGAACAACTGACGCGGCTCCGGGCGAAGTTGGACCAGGCACGAAGCTGGGCGGCCGACTACCAGGGGCTTCGCGTCCCGTCCGGCGCAGCGGGCTGACCCGTGGCGCCCACCAACGCCGGTCCCCGCGGCGACCTTGAAACCCTCCACGATCAGGAAAACGCCATGAAGACTCAACCAGCGCCCAGCATCACAGGCACTGCAGCGGCAGATCTGAAAATCGTCCCGCGCCGGCACATCGGGAGGTGGATCGGTGCCGCGGCCGTGGTGCTGCTCCTGGTCTGGCTGGCCGTCTCCTTCTCGCGGGCCAAGATCAGCTGGCCCACCGTGCAGGAATACCTGGCCGTTCCCGTGCTAATCCAGGGGATTGGAGTGGCCCTGGTCCTCACGGCCGTCGCCATGGCGATCGGCCTGGTCCTTGGGGTGGTCACCGCCGTAATGCGCCTGTCGAAGAACCCGGTGGTCTCGGGCGTTGCGTGGCTCTACATCTGGGTCTTCCGCGGCACCCCCGTGTACCTGCAGCTGCTGATGTGGTTCAACCTGGCCCTCATTTTCCCGGTGATCGGCATCCCGGGGCTTTATTCGGGCCGCATGATCGACATCCTGACCCCCTTCGTCGCCGCCTCCATCGGCCTGGGGCTGAACCAGGGCGCCTACACCTCCGAGGTGGTCCGGGGCGGCATCCTTTCCGTCGACGAGGGGCAGACGGAGGCCGCGCAGGCAGTTGGCATGACCCGGCTGCAGGCCATGCGGCGGATCGTCCTGCCCCAGGCCATGCGGGTCATCATTCCGCCGGTGGGCAACGAGGTCATCGGGATGCTGAAGACCACATCGCTGGCCTCCGCGATCGGCGTGAGCGAGATCCTTTCCGAGGCCCAGCACATCTACTACGTCAACAACCGGATTATGGAGCTCCTGATCGTCTGCGCCGTCTGGTACCTGGGCGCCGTGTCCATCCTGAGCATCGGGCAGTTCTACCTGGAGCGGTTCTTCGCCAAGGGATCGTCAAGCCGGCAGCTGCCCATGACGCCCCTCCAGCGGCTGTCGAGCATTTTCGGTACCAACAGGAAGGCACAGTCATGACCACCAACGTTCTGGTCCGCGCCGAAAACGTCCACAAGAGTTTTGGCCTCAACGAGGTCCTCAAGGGCATCAACCTCGAGGTTAACAGCGGCGAGGTGGTCTGCCTGCTCGGTGCCTCAGGGTCCGGAAAGAGCACCTTCCTGCGCTGCATCAACCATCTGGAAACGCTGTCCAACGGGCGGATCTGGGTGGGGGACAAGGTGGTGGGTTACCGCCAGGACGGGAACCGCCTCTTTGAGCTCTCCGACAAGGAAGCCGCCCGCCAGCGCCGATCCATCGGCATGGTGTTCCAGCGGTTCAACCTCTTCCCCCACATGACCGTGCTGGAAAACATCATCGAAGGCCCGGTCCTCGTCAACAAGGTCAAACCGGCCGAGGCCAAACGGCACGCCTCCGAACTGCTGGCCCGGGTGGGCCTGGAAGGACGCGAAGGGTCCTACCCGCGGCAGCTCTCCGGCGGCCAGCAGCAGCGCGTGGCGATCGCCAGGGCTCTGGCCATGAAACCGGAGCTGATCCTCTTTGACGAACCGACGTCGGCACTGGACCCCGAACTGGTGGGCGAAGTGCTGGACGTCATGAAGGACCTCGCGAAATCCGGCCTCACCATGATCGTGGTGACCCACGAGATTGGCTTCGCCAAGGAAGTGGCCGACCGTGTGGCGTTCATGCACGGCGGCGAAATTATTGAACTCGGCCCCCCGGCCGATGTCCTTGGCAACCCGCAGCACGAGCGGACCAAAGCCTTCCTTTCCCGCGTCTTCTAAACATCACCCCCAACCCCTTTGGAGCCATCCATGAAGAAGTTCACCACGGCCGCCCGTATTGCGGCCATCACCGCAGTTGCAGCGTTCGGCCTCACCGGCTGCGTCGGCGGCGCCGAAACCACCGCGGACACCAGCGCCGGCACCACCGGCCTGCCCCAAGCCATCAAGGACGCCGGGAAGATCAGGATCGGCCTCTCCCCGGACTTCCCGCCCATGGAATTCCGCGACTCCGACAAGAAGCTGGCAGGTGTGGACATCGAGCTGCAGCAAAAGCTGGGCGAGGCGCTCGGCGTGCAGGTCGAAGTGGTGGAATCGCCCTTTGACCAGCTGATCAACTCCGTCCAGACCGGCCGCGTGGACCTGGTCATGTCCGGCATCTCGGACACCGTGGAACGGCAGAAGACGGCCGACTTCGTGGACTACTTCAAGTCCCAAGGCCGCCTCTACACTTCGGGCACCCGGGCCGGTGAGTTCAAGCAGGAGGGCGATCTCTGCGGCAAGACCCTCGCGGTAAGCGGCAAGACCGATTACTTCGAACAGGTGAAGACCCTGAGCAAGACCATCTGCACGGACAAGGGCCTTCCGGAACTGAGCATTCTGCCCACGGACTCCGGTGCGGCCGCGCGCCTGCAGATCGACCAGGGCCGCGTGGACCTGGCCGCCCAGGGTGCCGAGAACCTCGCCTACTTCGATAAGACCGATCCCGGAAAGTACGCGGCCGTGCTGGATCCGCTGCCGGCCAAGCCCTTCGGCATCCTGATGCAGAAGGACAACACCCAGCTGGCCAACGCGGTCAAAGACGCCCTGACCAAGGTCACGGACAGCGGTGACTACCAGAAGATCCTGGACAAGTGGGGCATCGGCTACGGTGCCATGAAGCCCGAGATCAACGGGGTTAAGTGAGCCAGCAGTCCATGGAGGCGGGGGCGGCGGTGTGGTGGCCGGAAGGCAACCGTAGTGCCGTCGCCCTGGCCTTCGATCTTGACGGGCCAACCGGCGATGCCATGCTGAAAGGCACCATCTGGACCCGGCCGGAGTACTTCAGTCAAGGTGCCTACGGACCGTGGCGGGCCCTGGACCGGATCCTCCGGCTCCTGGACGCCCACCAGGTCCCGGCAACTTTCTTTACCCCCGCCTGGGTGGTGGAAACCTGGCCCGAACAGTGCCGGAGGATCGTGGAGCACGGCCACGAAGTAGCACACCACGGTTATAAACACGAAAAGTACTGGGACCTCAGCACTGACGAACAGCGGCAGGTGATCGAGACCAGCCAGCGGATCTTCCAGGACGTCCTGGGCACTACGGCCGTCGGTTTCCGCACCCCGTCCGGTGACTGGCGTCCCGAGACCCCCGCCCTGCTCGCGGAGATGGGCTTCCTTTACTCCAGCTCCATGCGGGGCGATGACCGGCCCTACCTCCATGCCGGCGGGAAGCTCATCGAGATCCCGGCCAGGTCCGACATGGACGATTACGCCTCCCTGGCGTACACCACCAACCCGGACTGGCCCTCCGGCGGAGACCGGATTGCCGGCTACGAGCCCACCCTGGACAACTGGACCAGGGAGTTTGACGGGTACCACGCCGAGGGGCTGTGCCTTTCCACCATCTTCCATCCGAAGGTGGTGGGGAAGCCCGGCCGGGCAGCGCTCCTGGACCGCTGGATCCAGCACATGAAGGAGGCCGACGGCGTGTGGTTCGGCACGTGCGCGGAGATCGCCACCCGGTGGCAGCAGCACGGAACGGAGCAGGCAGCATGACGTTCACGCAGGAACGGCCGCCTGCCCGCTGGCCCGGGGCGAACCGGTGCGCCTTCGTGGTCACCGTGGGATTTGAAGCGGAACTGTCGGTGCTCGCCGCGGCGCCGGACGCCGTCGACCGTGCCAAAAGCCTGTCCGTTGGCCAGTACGGAGCCACCCGCGGCGTGGACCGGCTCCTGGCGGAACTTGGGCGCGCTGGCACCACGGCGAGCTGGTTCATTCCCGGGGCCAACCTCGGCACCTACCCGCACCAGGTTGAAGCTGTGATGGCCGCCGGGCACGAAGTTGCCAACATGGGCTGGGCGCTGGAGGACATGGGCCTGCAGCCGCTGCCGGAACAACTGGACAGCATCGGCCGGGGCCAGGACGCTTTCGAGGCGCTCCTTGGCGTGCGGCCGCAGGGCTTCCGGGCGGCCCGCGGATCAATGGCGCACGGCCTGCCCGGTGAGTTGCTGGACCTGGGGTTCACCTGGTCCTCATCGTGGCACGGTGACGACCTGCCCCATTTCCATGCCGGTCAGGCCGCAGGACTGGTGGAAGTGCCACGGCACCACGAACTGGACGACTTTCCCTATTTCGCCTTCAACCTGGACCCGCCCATCCCCAAGGGCAGCCCGCGGATCGCGTCCAGCCGGGAGGTGCTGCGTAACTGGATCCTGGAATTCGAGGCCTACCGCGCCGAAGGGCTTTGCTTCGTCCTGACCCTGCATCCGGAGATCATCGCCACTCCCGGGCGGATCGGGATGCTCCGGGAGTTCCTGGACCACGTCCACGCGTACGGCGACGTCTGGCAGGCCACCGGCGGGGACGTGGCCCGGTGGTGGCGGGAAACCGCCGCGCCCAACAGCCCTTCCCACCCGGCAGAAATCTTCCATTCCCTCACACCTGAAGGCACCCCGGCATGAGCCCAGAGCGGACAGCATCAGAACGCATAGCGGACTTTCTCACGGCACTGCGGCCGGAGGACATTCCTCCCGAGGTCCTGCACCGGGCGAAACTCCACCTGCTGGACACCCTGGGCGCAGGCATTGCCGGGGCGGCGTCGCGGGAAGTCCACCTCAGCAGGTCAGCGCTCGCCGCAGCACACGGAACCCCGCGGCCCGGAACGATCTCGTCGGGATGGGGCACGCCCGCCGGTCTGCCGCCGCTGGCGGCCGCCTTCGTCAACGGCGTCGCGTGCCACGCCTTTGAGCTGGACGATTCCGGCGGGTGCGACCACTCCGGCGCCGTGGTGGTTCCGGCCGCACTCGCCGCCCTGGCCGTCCGGGCCGGCGGTTCCGCGGGCGGAGCGGACGACGACGGCACGGGAGTTGACGGCGGAAGGCTCCTTCACGCCGTCGTCAGCGGGTACGAGGTGGGGCGCCGGGTGCAGGACGCTCTGGGCGGCTACGACCCGGTGAACAACCAGGGCTGGCACTCCACGGGGGTGACCGGCACGTTCGCGGCCGCGGTGGCGGCGGGCGTGGTCCTGGGGCTTGATGCGCCGCAACTGGTGTCCGCCATCGGCCTGGCCGGCTCCTTCACCGGCGGAACCTGGGCGTTCATCGGGGACGGGGCCATGTCCAAGCGCATGCATGTGGGGCGCGCGGCCGAAGCCGGGCTGAACAGTGCGCTGCTGGCCAAGGCGGGTTTCACGGGGCCGCGGGATGTGTTCTCCGCTCCGTGGGGCAGCTTCCTCAAGCTCTACGGCCAGCCGGGCGACGTCCAGGAGTCACGGCTTTTTGACACGCTGGGGGAGGACTGGCAGGTCCAGCGCGCGTCGATCAAACCGTACGCCACCTGCCGGAGCACCCACTCGGCCATTGACTCGATCCTGGAGCTCCGTGACCGGGGGATCACCGCGGAGGCAACGCAGAAGATCACTGTGAGGACCAGCGCCCTCATCGCGGACATGTGCGGCACCGCCGATGTCCGTTCCCTCGTCTCGACCCAGCTGAGCATGCAGTTCGCCCTCGCAGCCGCGCTGATGCACGGCAAAGTGGGACTGGACCAGGTGGCGGAACCGGGCCGGAACGATCCCCGGCTGAGGGAGCTGATGGGCCGCATCCATGTGGAGGTCGATCCGGAGCAGCACGGTGGGTCAGCCGAACCGTTCCTCAGCGTGCAGACGGATTCGGGCTCGTTCGGGGTGCAGGCCGTTAAGGCAAAGGGTGCCGCCACCAATCGGCTCAGTGACCGTGAGACCATCGGCAAGTTCGAAGGACTGGCCGGCACCAGGCTGCCGAACGACCGCGTCAGCGCCATCCGTCGGATGGTGCTGGGCCTGGAATCCGTGGACGACGCCGGCCCGCTCCTGAGGCTGCTCGCGGCAGATTCGGAGCCCGTCGTCTTTACGTAGTCTTTAGGGGTGCGCCGCCAGGATCCGTCCCTTCACGGCCAGCCGTTGGCGGAGTGCCAAACTCGGGACGGGCCAGGCGGCGGAGCAGGGATATGGCATCGTCGACGGGCACAGGCTGGAAGAACTGCGCGTCGGCGAGTTCGACGGCGGCGATTGCGCGTGGCGCCAGCTGGGCTCCGGCGTCGGTGACGCGCAGCCGTTTGGCACGGGTGTCCGCCGGATCGACTTCCCGTTCGATGAGTCCCTTGGCTTCCAGTGCGCGCAGGACCTGGGAGGCCATCTTGACGTCGGTACCGGCCTGCCGTGCCAGGGCCAGCTGGTTCGGGTGCTCACCCTGGTTGTTGAGCCACCAGGCGCAGGCGAGCAGCACGAATTGGACGTGGGTGAGGTCGAGCGGCGCGAGTGCTGCCGCGATGTCCCGCTGCCAGCGCAGCGTGGTGTGCCAGAGCAGGAATCCGGGACTTTCGCCGGGGTTGAGGGGCATCAGCCGCCCGCCATCCTGACCAGCGCGGCCATGGTTTCGGGCCAGTCGGCGGTGATGCCGGGCCCGATCTGCGGGCCGGCTTCGTCTGCGCCGCTTCCGGTGATCTCCATCCTGTGCACCACCCGGTTCCGGTCGGGTTCGATGGGGTCGATGCGGTGGGTGGTCCTTAGGAGAAGGTCGCCGAAGCGGGCCTCGTCCACGAACCGTTCGTTTTCAATAGCTTTGGCGATGACCAGCGGGATCGGATCGTCACCCGGGGGCGTCATCAGGATCTGCGAGCCCGCGGCGAACGGGCCGTTGATCTCGATCTTCTCGATCTCCCCGTTCCAGGCGCCCCAGTTCTCGACGTCGGACCACAACCGCCAGATGGACTCAGGCGTGGCACTGGTTTCGATGCTGTTCTCGTATTCCCACATGGTGGCCTCCTTGGCAGATGGTCTATACAAAGATTATCTATGCACAGACTATTTCTGTCCAGAGGCAACCCGTGCCGCTCCTGTATCCTGACATGTAGGTTCAAGGGCTTCAGCGCCCCATCGACCAAGCCCGGTTTACTGCCGGATGTCGGTCTGGAATCCTGGCCCGCCGCCTTGGACGTCATCGAACCGCCACTGCAATCGTCAGGATCCGATTGCCCCCAATATCTTGGAATGGATCTTCATCCCTACTCACACCCCAGCTCCCGCGGGAATCCCACCCGCTGACCCCAAACCTTCGCGCGCTGCTGCGGTGGATGGATACGTGGCCTGGGTTGAGGCCGGCGCCGGCATGACCACGCGGTGGCGCTCGGCGAACGGCAGGCCGGCACCCGGGCGCGTGGAAGTGGTGGACGACTCCCTCACGGCCGACGATGCGTACCGCATGGCGTCACAGGGGATCGCGATGCTCTGGCACGGCGACTTCCACAACGCGCGGCAGATCCTCAACGCCCTGGACCGCCGGATAGGCACCGGAAAGAAGGCCGGCGGAACCCCTGCCGAGCAGTTCTACCGGCACCGGCAGTCCGCCTCGCACCGGGCACGCATTCTGGGCCTGCTGCTGATTCCCCTCGATCCGGGCCCGGTGGTGCCGCTGCGCCGCGCGCCGGATATCCGGGAAGCCGCGGCGGAAGCGTACGGAGGCATTGGAGAATCTTCCGTGGTGTCCCTGCACGAGCTCGTCGGGGCCGTCGGCGCCCACGAGTGGCGGCGGAATGGTGTCTACGTCGATGCTCTGCAGGACCGCATCCACCCGCATTACGGCACTTTCTTTCCCACCCGCAGCGAGTACGTGGATCTCGTGGCGGCGGCCGCACTGCCCTCCGATACGCTGGCGTTCGACGTCGGAACCGGCACCGGAGTGCTCGCCGCCGTCCTCGCCCGCCGCGGCGTCCGCCGCGTGATCGCCACCGACAACGAGCCGCGTGCCATCGCCTGCGCCACTGAGAATTTCCGGAACCTCGGTGTCCAGGACCGCGCGGAGGCGGTCCTGACCGACATGTTCCCGCCCGGACGGGCACCGCTGATCGTGTGCAACCCGCCCTGGATTCCGGCCACGCCGCATTCCAGCCTGGACAGCGCCGTCTACGACCCTGGGAGCAGGATGCTGTTCCGCTTCCTGAACGAACTCCCCGGCCATCTGGAGCCGGGCGGTGAGGGCTGGCTGGTCCTGTCCGACCTGGCCGAGCACCTGGGCCTGCGGTCGCGGAAGGACCTGCTGGCCGCCGTCGAAGCGGCCGGGCTGAAGGTGACGGAGCGGCTCGACACCAAGCCAACGCATCCGAAAGCTTCCGACCGCGAAGATCCCCTGTTCGAGGCGCGCTCGGCCGAGGTCACGTCCTTGTGGCGGCTTGTCAGCCGCTAGCACCAAGGGATGTGCCCCACGAGGCGGGCACTGCGCGGTTTCTCAGATTGTCGCAACAGGGGTCTGCCTTGAACATACCTGCTGAGGCCGGGATCGAAGACTAGTACCACTCCCGGAGGAAACGGCGTTGGCCCGCCGGAACGTCTTCCAGACTGCGACGCTCGGGCTCGGACGGGACCCGCACAGAGCCCCATCGCCTCGCATTGTCCGGGATCCGGGATCCGAAATCCGGGAGACGTGGTGCTGCCTGCTCGCGATCCTACCGAAGAGAGGGTTTTCACACCGATCACGGACCTCGGGCTCCCGTAGCGGAGGCGGCTGCGGGACTCGCCATCCGTTCCCGTTATCGAAAAAAGGGGGGAGCGTTGGCTTCTGGCGCCTCTTGCCGTCAGTGTTGGCTGGGCGTAACGTCCGCAGCATAAGGGTTGCCTTTGGAGGCCTCCATGCGTGTGCTGCTGCGCCGTTTCATCTCCATGACATCAGTCTTGTCTGTCTGCCTCGGCCTTTCGGCGTGCACCGTCGCCGAGACGCCATCCCCGGCACCGACTACGGAGGCCCGCACGGTCCCACCGTTATCCACGGTCCCACCGCTGCCGGACAGCGGCCACATCGACCCAGGTACATATCTCGTCACCAGCTTCGCAGAGAATTTCGAGATCACCGTCCCGGACGGCTGGTCGGCCGACGGTGATGGCTTGCGAAAGGACGACCCGGATCACCCGGATGCGATGGCGGTCTTCGTGGGTTGGTGGCACTCCGACCATGTGCCGACGGACGCATGCGCGTGGCAGGGCGCGCTCGTCGAGGTCAATCCGTCGGCCAATGCATTCGTCGACGCGATGATGGCGCAGACGTCAACGGCGAGCACCCCTCCGGTCGAGGTTGTGGTTGGCGATTATTCCGGCGTCGAGTTCGATCTCTCCGTCGAGGGTGACAGGGACATCAAAGCCTGCGACAACGGTCAGTTTTGCGTTCACTCAGAATATTCGAACCTATGCACCCGCTGGTACTCGAGCGCCGCTGAGCGCGAAACTTACCGGGTGGTCAACCTGCACGGCCAACGCGCAATGTTCTGGGTGGTCCAATTCCACGAATCGATCAATCCGGAGCTGACACGAGAGGCACGCGCCGTCTTCGACTCGATCGTGTTCAAGCTCCGACAAGTGACCAGCTAATGCGGTAGGCGATCTCCTTGCGGGACGGACGGACCAGGCACTTAGGCCTTTCTCTTTTCCGGAAGTACTGACTAAATAGGCCATTGGCGTTCGCGTTTGACGCGCGCTGCCAGGGGCCCGGGCGGAGCACATAAGCGACGAGGAGTCGCGAAGTGCGTTCAACCAGCGTCACTATCGCTGAATTGCCTCCTTCCCCATGATGAGGGCACCTACCAAACGGCCAGCTTCCTCCCTGGTGGCGGTGTGGGCTGGGCGGTCCCCGATCTTCAGCGCATCCGTAACGTACTTGCGTGGCTTCACCTTGGTCCTGGACCTTGGCGCCTGATGAACTTAACCGAACGCAGCAGGCGGGCAGATCCTGCTGGAACGGGTGGATGCTGAATTGGTAGAGCGCACGCTTCTCAACCAAGCCCTATGGGCCCCTTCTTCGCGATCGGCGCGTCGAACTGCGCATGATCCAATACCTCTTTCAGATTGGTGTTACGACGTTCGTGAGAAGCCGCCCTGCGTTAATTGGGTGCGGCCCCGTACTCGGTCAGGCCGTTCCTGATCGCAAACAGGGTGGCCCCCACCCGGTTGGTTGCACCGATCTTGGTGTAGATGTGCTCCACGTGGTTGCGGACGGTCTTCCGGGCGAGGAAGAGGCTGTCCGCGATCTCGGCCGGAGTCATGCCGCGGCAGAGCATGCCGAGGATTTCCACTTCCCGCGGGGTGAGCCCAGCCGCGGCGGCATGCGAACGGCGGGGCTGCTGGCCGGCCGCCACCAGCACGGCCTCCACTGCTCCGGCGGCGAGCCTCCCGGCCGAAACTTCCTGCCGCAGCCGGGCGGCCGCATCAGCCGGGGTGAGCGCGGGCCGGTGCGGGCGTGGCTCCACGGAGGCATGGTAGGAGTCCGCAGCCGCCAGGATCCGCTGCTTTACCCCCAGCTCGTTTCCGCCGATCCCGCGTGGATAGCCGGACCCGTCCAGCCGCTCGTGGTGTGAGCCGGTGAGGGCCGCCTCGCCCTTCAGCCCGGGAACGCGGCTGAGGATCCGTTCGCCCAGGAACGGGTGCATGCGGATACGTTCCAGGTCCAGCGCTGAGAGGGGCTCCTTCTTGTCCCACACCTGGTTGGACACCCCCAGGCGGCCCAGGTCGTGCACCCAGCCTGCGCGGCGGAGCTCCGTGACGTCGTCCGCCGGCAGCCCATGCTCCTCGCCCGCGGCGGCCGCCAGAGCCGCCACCGCGCGGGAGTGTCCGGCCGTGTAGGGGGACTTGAGGTCCGCGAAGTCGCCGATGGCGCGCAGCACCACATCCAGTTGGCTGCCCGACAGGGGAGCATCGGTGGGTGCCAGCTCAAGGGCCGCCTGCCAGCAGTCGACGTCGAGGAGTCCTTCGGTGAGTGCCTCAGCCTGGTCGATGAACAGCCCGGCCAGTGCCGGATCGAACTGGCTGCCGCGGCGTGCCCGCACCATGGCCACCGCGCTGGCCACTCCTTCCCTCCGCAGGAAGACCTCGGCCGTATCCGCCAGGTGCATGATCCGCATTTCCAATGGAATGTCCGGCCCCGCCACCCCCTCCGGCAGGCCCTTGCCGTCCCACCGCTCAAAGGTGTGGGTGAGTAGTCCTGCCACGCCGTCGTCGAGCCCTACACTGCTGGCCAGCACCCCGGCGGAGACGCAGTGCGAGGCAATCATGGTCCGTACCGCGCCGCTGCCGGTCGCCGCGAAACGCGTCCAGCGGGCAATGCGGGCCAGCGGCGGGAGGCCGGCGCCGGCGTGGCTGAACATGCCGGCGTACATGGGCAGGCCGTGCTGGTCGCGGCGGTAATAGTCGGCGCGGAAGGCGATATCGTCCGTGAACAGCGCGGCGAGTTCAAAGGAATCCGCGTGGCAGCCGATCCAGGCCAGCTGGTTGGCGTAGTAGATCCTGCCCTGGCCGGCGGCGTCAACGCCTGCTGCCCCGGCGATCCGCAACGCCAGCAGGGACGCACGCAGCATGTGCTCCATCGGCTGCCCCAGCCCCAGGTCGATGGCGAGCGACAGCGCGGCCAGGACTTCGCTGCGCCGGGGCGCAGCCGGTGACTGCATCACACCTGCCATTCTAGGAAGCCGCCGGCCACGGCAGTAGGGACCACGCGTGCGGCTGTTATGCCGTCTGGTTCTTCCCGGTCCGTGCCTGGACGGGGCCTGGTCCGGCGGATTGTGCGGTGGACGGGAACCGGACGCCCACCTGCGCTCCGAACAGTCCACGCTGTGGAAGCCAGAAGTCCGCCAGGTGGTCCTGGGCCGGCAGTGGGCCCGGAGCTCCCGCGTCCTCACCCCGGATGGTGGCCTGGGAATCCGTCACGAGCCACAGCTGCCGCGGCTGGGCCTGGAACGTCTGGCCGTTAGGCACCACACCCGAGACTTTCATCCTGCCCGCACCGAGCAGTGGACCGGCGAATGCCCCCATGGCCCGGAGCACCAGTTCGTTCCGCCACAGGCTTTCCGGCATCCGCACGGCCATGGCGGTCAGCATCTTTGTGGCCGCAGATGAGCCCAGCTGCAGGCGCCAGTCCATGACGCCGGGAACCGTGATCAGGGCGGTGAACGGCCCGTCCCACTGGATGTCGACGTCGGTCTCCACCGTATTGTGGACGGCTTTCCCGAAGTAGCGGGCGCAGCTGAACTCTGGCGCGGTGTTGGCGTAGATGGTCCACTCGCCGCCGGGCGTGCGGTGCCAGACGGAGCGGTAGCCGGGGCCAACGGAGCTCACCGGGAAATCCCGGAACGCCAGGTAGTGGCCGCTGGCGAAAGGCAGCCCCAGGACGGCGTAGCCGGCGAAGTGCTCGGCAGCGTCCTCGGGAAGTTCGGCAAGTTTGGGTGTTGCCTCTGCTGATGACTGCGGCTGGTAGATGGTCATGGCCGCCTCCTTTTCTCTATGAGGCGAGACTATGACCGGGCCGCAGCAGGGGCATGGGGCAGTTGCCCCATTTTGTTGGGCTAACCGCCAAGATTCACGTAGGCGTGCCAGTACCGGGCGTTGGCTCTTGAGGACGCGAGTACCACCAGGCCGGTCTGGCTGTTGACGTTTTGTTTTGTCGAGGTGGGGTCATTGATGTCCGTGTCGGTATTGCTTCGGATGATCGGCGTGCCGGCGCCGGGGGCGAAGGACACGTTGTCGACCGGCGACTTCTTGTAGTAGATGGTGCCGCCCTCTTCGGGCGCCACCGCGAACATCCAGATCTGGTGGTGCTCCGAGTCGATCATGACCATGGGCCGGGTATGGAGGTCCTGCACCTCGCCGAACTCTGCGCTGGTCCAGTCGCCCTTACCGTCGCGCACCAGCAGCGCCACCAACGTTTGGCCGGCGTTCCGATTGGCTGTCTTGATCGCTGCGAAGAGGCGGCCGCTGCCGTCGCTTGTCAATTGCTTGAGGTTCAGGTGGTCGTTGGCGCATCCGCCGTTGCAGTTCTTTCCTCCGCCGTAGGCCACCTCTGTCTGCCACGACTTGTCCGGCTGGCCATCCTGGTGGATGGCAAAGTAGAACTTCTTTTGCCCCGGCTTCTGGTTGCTCCACATGATGCCGATCTTGTCGCCCTGGAACGATGTGACGGCGGAGATATCGTCGTAGTGCACCTGGGCGTTGGTTGTGGGCAGGACGAAGGGGGTGCCCCATGCCGTGTCGCTCGTGGTCGAGTGGTTGACGTAGACACGGTTGCTGTTGTCGGCCGAGACGGCGGTGTACGTGACCCAGAGCTTGCCCAGGGAGTCCTTGGCCACCGTGATCGATTCCGTGCTCCCGTTGTGGAGGGTGACGGGGAATCCGGCGTCTTCTGAGTAGGTCCTGGTGGTTGCGTTGTAGCTGTAGCGGTGCAGCGCTGCGGACCCGGAGGTTACTGACTGCTGGGTTGGTGGCGAGTTCCACTCCGAGCGCACGGTGGTGCCGGACACGACGTAGAGCTTGCCGGCCGTTGCGTCCCAGAGCGCGTCACCGCGCGCACTCGTTCGCGCGTCAACAACCGCTCCCGTCTCCTGCCACGACTGAGTTGTCGTGTCCAGCCGGTGGATCGTCGTCGCATGCGCGGACGCGCTCCACAACAGCCCCCACCAGTTCCCGTCCTGGAACCAGAGCTTGCTTTGGGCCTTGTCCGCGGTGGGGGTTCTCACGCCCTCGCCTACAAATGATGGCCCGGGAATTCCGACGTCGGCCGCCTGGGCCGGGACGGGGAGTGCGACAGCGCCGGCCGCCGCGAGTAGCAGAGCGATGAAAAGGCGTAGCTGACGCATAACAGTCCCCTCAGAGTTACGGCGGTGACGCCGTGGGGTGATTTCATCACCTCCCGGCGGGATCACCATACGTCTGCGCGCCACGCCCTAAGCGGGTGCGGTGCCAAATTGGGGAGTGGAAAGGGGAGGCGTTAGGTAGGGGCGATGGTTTTAGGAGCCATCGATGGTGTCGAGCCACTCCTGGAACGTCTGGCGTCCGACGGCGGAACCCGGCGCCGGGATCAGCCCGCCTGTGCGCATGGCCTTGCCCATGGGGCCGGGCACCCGGAGCGGAACGATCAGTTTTTTCTGCCGCGTCTTGGCCAGATAGGCCGCCACCAGGCCCTTCAGGTGTTCGGTCCGCGGGCCGCCGAGGTCCGGAATGCGTCCCTTCGGCCCGGACTCGGCCGCATCCACCAAGGCTGCGGCCACCTCCTTTGCCGCCACCGGCTGGGTGACCATCGTGGGCACGAAGACCAGCGGGCCCACTGAGGCGGCCTTGATGGACATCGGTACGAATTCGTGGAACTGAGTGGACCGGAGGAGGGTCCACGGAATGCCGCCGTGCCTGACTTCGTCCTCCTGCACCAGCTTCCCGGCGTACAGTCCCGAGTTGGCCTTATCGATGCCCACAATGGACAGCACCACATGGTGCTTTACGCCGGCCTTCTTCCCGGCTGCCAGCAGGTTCTGGGTGGCGTTGGTGAAGAAGTCTACGGCCTTCTTGGTGGACAGGACCTGGATGCCGGAGACGTCGATGACGGTGTCGACGCCCTGGAGTGCCTGGTCGAGGCCGCGCCCGGTGACCAGGTCCACCCCTTCCGAGCGGCTGAGGCTGACCGCGTGGTGCCCGCGCTCGCTGGCGATAGCCACAACGTGGCGGCCCACTGTCCCGGTTCCCCCTGCAACGGCAATCCTCATGCAAGGAATCCTATGCCGGTTGACTGGCAAAAACTCCTGACCCGCGGGGCTTTGAATGTCTAGTGGATTCACCCGCCGCCATAAGCTTCCCAACCAGGACGCGTTCATACTCTCAGTAACAACCGGCCCGGAACCCTGCGGTAACGCTTTGAGCCTTCAGTATGCCGACCTACCTGGCTCGAGAGCGTTTACCTTTCGGTCACCAGCGGCAATCTGGGTGATGCTCTCTTGAACTGAATTCCGCAGTTCTTGGAGCAGAAATTCGTACTTTTCAGGCTGATACATTCCCGCTTCGAGGTACCTGTTACAGGCTTTAATCAGTCCGGACACTTGGGACTGAGCAGCGGAATTGGGGCGGATGGAGTGCCCTGCGCGCTTTGTCTGGTCTCTTATGTCGAGCACGCTTAAGTTCGCGTGTTTGAAATCGTCTAGGTCGCGCGCCCCGTGAACGAGGCGCGGATCCTGGATGGGATGAAGAGCCCGTCTGTGGTGCAGATCATTGATCAGCCGATTTAACTCGGTACGCTCAGTTACCGTTTGCTGGTGTCGTATGGTCAAGTATGCGATAAGAACAGTCAGTCCCGCACCAAAGACGGCGACTAACAGGTCAGGTATGAATGTCGTCCACATAGAATCAGTCTGGTGCAAAATTTACGGACGTTGGACGCGGACTAACGGTGTCGCCGAATGTTTGCCTACCTGGCAGTAAAGCTGGCCGTCCATAGACGCTATGTCACCCCGCCAACGCCGCCTTGGCTGCCCGGGTGGCGTTCATCCATTCGGTCAGCCACGGCGCGCGGACGGTGGACGTGATCCGGCAGTCCGCAACAAAAGTCCCACGAGCGCCGGCATCGATCCACTCTTGCAGCGCGGACAGGTCACCAAGCGAACGGATAACCGCAGACTCAGCCCCAAGAGCCCTGGCAACACCGCTGAAGTCCACTTCCGGGATCAACATCGGCTTCTCCGTGAGGCCCTGCGAGCCGTACTGGTGAATCTCAGCTCCGTAGGCGGCGTCGTTGTAGATCACCACAATGGCGCTGCGGGCAGTACCGATGAGCGATTCGAGGTCGGACAGGCCCATCAGGAACCCGCCGTCGCCGGAGGCCAGCACCAGGGCGCGGCCGTCCTCCAACGCACGGGCCGCCCCGACGGCGCTGGCCAGGCCCAACCCGATGGGCTGGAAGGCGGTACCCACCATCACCAGGTCCTGCGGCCGCGGGATGTTCCAGTACATCGGCGCCCAGCCGATGAAGTGCCCGCCGTCCTGGACCACCGTGCGGCGCTGCGGCAGGACGGCATCCAACGCAGTGGCGAGGGCGCGCGGGTCCAGCCGGCCGTCCTCGGTCACCTCGGATCCGGCCTCATGCCCCGGCCGTTCAGCCAGACGCTTCGAGGCTTCGGCCCGCCACGCGTCCGCCGCAGCCTCACCATCAAGCAATGACAGGAGACGCGTAGCAGCAGCCTTCGCGTCCGCGCTGACGAACAGGTCCACCCGCGGGTGCGTCGGCTGCAGGGCGGTGTCGATCTGGATGACGGTGCTGTCCGGGCCCAGCAGGTGCCCGAACCGCATGGTGAACGGGCTCAGGCTGGCCCCGGCCACCAGGACCACGTCGGCCTCGCCCATGAGCCCGGCCGCGGTGTCGGTGCCGAAACCGCCGGCCACGCCCAGGTACCCCTCGCCATTGAGGAGGTTGAGCGCCAGGGCGGTTCCGGCGGTCAGTGCGCCGAGCCGGTCGGCGAGTTCGCGGAGCTCCGGGCCTGCTCCGGCCAGGTGCGCGCCCCGGCCGGCCAGGATCAGCGGCCGCCTGGCACCGGCCAGCAGGCGGGCGACCTGCCCAAGTCCGCCGTCGACGTCGTCCGTCACCTGTGGTGCCGCCGGTTCCGGAAGGTCCTCGTCCGCAGCCTCGAGCGCGGCGAGGTCGTGCGGAATGGCAATAACGACGGCGGTGCGCCGGGTGAGTGCGTACTCCACCGCCTGCCGGGTAATGGCGCCCGCGGCGTCGCGGGTGACGGTGAAGGTGGCCGCGCCGAGGCCGGCGGCGATGGCCGATTGGTCCACGTCCCAGGGCCGGGCGCCGCTGGTGGGCGCGTCGCCGGTGACCAGCACCACCGGGATCTGCGCCTGGACGGCCTCGGCGAGGGCGGTGAGCGCGTTGGTGTAGCCGGGGCCGTAGGTGGTGGTGCCGGCGGCGAGCCGTCCCGAGGTCCGGTAGTAGGCGTCAGCCGCGGCGATGGCGGCGCCCTCGTGCCGGACGGGGGAGAAGCGGAGGCCTTGCTGCTCGGCGGCGTCCAGGAAGTAGACGTTGCCGTTGCCCATGACGCCGAAGACGTCGCTGACATAGCTGCTGAGAACCTGCGCCACACGGCCGGAGACGGTAAGTGAAGTCATGCACGAATCCTGTGATGCAGACCTCAGATCGGCAAGAGCCGCAGTCCCATCTGGGATTTTTGGCAGTTGAAACAAGAAGAGGTGACAAAAAGCCCACCTGTGGCGCGCATCACCGTAGTTACTCCGCCCCGCGGGACTCCTGCTCGGACTGCCGACTGATCAGCCCGTCGTCCCGGGGCGGCATGAGTTCCGTGACTGAGATGTTGGTGCTGGTCCGCGGGATTCCGTCGATCCTCGGGGCGAGCAGCGTTAACCGCGACTATCCGACTTACGATAATGCTAAGAGTTCGATCGAAAGGGCTATATCTTGCAGCAAACCCGAGTTGGCGTTACACCTGATGAATTGCCGGTTCTAAAAGAGGCGATGAAGGATCTCCAGGCGAACGTAGCCGCCTATTATGCGGGAACGGCGCGCGGCGAGGATTATGGGCAGGCAGTCCGGGCTTTTCTAGTGAGTACGCAGACGCTCAATGAGCATTTTTCACAGAACGTCAATGACAAGAACACTTACATCAATCTGCTAAAGTCCTCTGCTCTCGTGGGACCTGATTACATCAAGGCAGCGAAATATGCGCGAAACGTGCACCAGCATGTGATGCACATCGTCAGCCCCAGAGCGAAGAGCCTGATTGGAGGCTTGCACGGGATGCGGACGTATGCGTTTTGGGACGAAATTCCTCAGGAAGCACACGACAAGCTCCACAAAGGAACTAAGTTACTCAAGCCGCTCTATGACAGTGTGCTGTTCGACAAAGAGGTCACCGAGACCATGTTGGAGGTTTTGCGCTTTTTCGCAGCAGTCGCGCCCGAGATCGTCCACCGCGACGAGAGAGCGGAATGGACTTACTTTCCCCTTACGAACCAGCCAGGCATGCTAGAGCCTCGGCTACATCCGGACGAGCCCCCGACAATTGTCGATGCTCAGAGATGGTTGAATGACCGTGTGCCAAACGGTGACGCCAGAGTGGTTTTTGGTCAGGTCACCGTGAATGATGTCAAGTACGTGGTGGGCAGCACCTTTGTCGGACGTCATTGTTTTTCACCATTTGTGGAAACCCTCGACCAAGTTGAGCGCGACATTGCATCCGGGTTCAGGTATCTCGAGGGGAACCCTGCAGGAAATTTGGAAGATATCACCCATACCTTTACCCGGCCAATTCAGGGATCGGTGTTCATTAGCCGAGACTCACTAGATGTGTGGACCGTTCCGGTTATGCAGGTGGAACCGCGAGACGATTTTTGCATTTCGTACACCATCGATGGGTGGCAACGCATCGTGTCCGTCGAAACTCCAAATCTAATACCAGAGGACGTGGCTTATGCGACGCGGAGGGCGCGCCGCTTGAACGCTTTTGTGCCCCCGAGCTTTTAGGAAAAGTTGAAGGGCGCCGGCGACCAGGAGTGGCTCTAACTCAAGCCCAGCAGGTCTGTTGCCTCCCCGAACGGGCAACAGACCTGTGCGCGTCTCAACTGTTCCTGCTTGTGCGCGAGACGCTCTCCTGGAGCAGGCCTGTCATGGATTCAGGGCAAACGCTGCAGTTGTGACTTTTTGGAGGCACGCCAGCAAGAAGTGATAAGCGTCCAGCGGTATACCGCTTCGGGCCGCCTAGTCCGCCGTGCGGGACTCCTCCTTGGACAGCCGGCTGATCAGCCCGTCGTACCGGGGCGGCATGAGTTCCAGGATGGAGATGGCCGTGCTGGTCCGCTGGATCCCGTCGATCTCCAGGATCTGGTTGGTGATGCGGTAGAGGTCGGCCGTGCCGCGGGCCACCACCTTGGCCATGAGGTCCGCGTCGCCGGTGGTGGCGTGCACCTCAATGACCTCCGGGATGGCGGCGAGCCCGTTCTCCACCGAGCCCGTGCGGGTCTGGCTGATGGAGAGGGAGAGGAAGGCCATGAGTTCGTAGCCGAGCGCGGCGGGGTCCAGCCTGCGGCTGAAGGAGCGGAGCGCGCCGCTGCGCTCCAGCCGCGCCAGCCGGGCGTGGACGGTGTTGCGCGCGACGCCGAGTGTCCGGGAGAGTGCCAGGGCGCTGGCTTCGGGGTCCTTGTCCAGGGCAAGGATGATCCGGCCGTCGAGGGAATCGAGGGTGCGAGAGTTTGCGATGGTCATATTTTCACCAGAGGTACTAGAAGTTGAGCAGAAGTCCCAAGCACCGGAGCCTACCTTGCATTGTGGTCCGGGTCACTTCCATGATCGGACTTCATGACCAGTGATCAGCTTGTTGCCGCTCCCGAAACTGCGTTGCCCACCCTGCGTGGCGCGGTGGCGGGCCTTCCGTCCTACGTCCCGGGCCGGCGCGGCACCGGCGCGGACATCGCCGCCCTCGCCAGCAACGAAAGCCATTACGACCCACTGCCCGCCGCCATCGCTGCGGTGGCCGAAGCTGCCGGCAGGATGAACCGCTACCCGGACATGGCCGCCGTCGAACTGCGTGATCGGCTGGCCCGGCACCTGGGTGTTACGGCGGAGGAAGTGGCGGTGGGGCCCGGAAGCGTGGGCGTCCTGCAGCAGATCATCACCGGACTGTGCGACGCCGGGGATGAAGTGGTGTTCGCGTGGCGCTCCTTCGAGGCATACCCCATCCTCGTGGAGCTGGCCGGTGCCCGGGCAGTCCGCGTCCCGTTGGACGATGCCGAGGGCCACGACCTGGACGCCATGGCCGCCGCCGTCACCGACCGCACCAAAGTCATCCTGCTCTGCACACCCAACAACCCCACCGGCGTGCCGATCGGCCATGACCGCCTCGAGGCCTTCCTGCAGTCAGTGCCTTCCAGCGTCTTGGTGGTGATCGACGAGGCCTACGTGGAGTACGCCGACGCGGGACCCGACTCCCTGGCGCTCTACCGCCGGTACCCGAACGTCTGCATCCTACGCACCTTCTCCAAGGCCTACGGGCTCGCCGGACTTCGCGTGGGCTACGCCGTTGCGTCGCCGGCCATCGCCGGGGGGCTGCGCCGGACCGCCCTTCCGTTCGGCGTGAGCGCGCTGGCCCAGAAGGCGGCCATCGCGTCGCTGGACGCGGGGGAGGAGATGGAAGCGCGGGTTTCGGCGGTGAAGCAGGAGCGCGCACGGATGGCCGTGGAGCTGGCGGCCCAGGGCTGGAAGCTGCAGCCGAGCCAGGGCAACTTCCTGTGGATCCGCGCCGACGAGCAGCTGCTGGCGAGTCTGGTGGATGCGTTTGACCTCGCGGGCATCATGGTGCGGGCGTACCAGGGCGACGGCGTGCGGATCACCGTTGCCGACCCCGCCTCCAACAACCGCGTGCTCCGGCTCCTCGAAACCCACGCGGCCTGAACTTTTATGCCCAACAGTTACCAACAACTAAGAGGAATCCCCATGGAACAACAGACAAAGACGTCTGGCCGCCCACTCGGCGCAGCCCTCAAACCCCGGCAGCTCACCATGATGGGCCTGGGAAGTGCCATCGGCGCGGGCCTGTTCATCGGCTCCGGCGCGGGCATCCAGGCTGCCGGTCCGGCGGTGCTGATCTCCTACCTCGTGGCCGGCACGCTCATCATCCTGGTGATGTGGGCGCTCGGCGAGATGGCCGCCGCCAACCCGGACAGCGGAGCCTTCTCCGTCTACACCGCCAAGGCCTACGGCCCGGTGGCGGGTGCAACCGTCGGCTGGCTGTGGTGGCTGCAGCTGGTGGTGGTCATCGCGGCCGAGGCGCTCGGGGCGGCAGGGTTGCTTGCCACCATCTTCCCGGCCCTGCCCGTGTGGCTGATGGCCTTCGTGTTCATCGTGGTGCTCACCGCCGTGAACCTGACCAGCGTGAAGAACTTCGGCGAGTTCGAGTTCTGGTTCGCCCTGCTTAAGGTGGCGGCGATCGTCGGGTTCCTGCTGGTGGGCTTCGCGCTGCTCTTCGGCCTGGTGCCGGGAGTGCAGTCGCCGGGCCTGGCCAACTTCACCGGAGCAGGCTTCGCGCCGAGCGGCTTCGCCGGGATTGCCACGGCCCTGTTCGTGGTGGCGTTCGCGTTCGGCGGCACCGAGATTGTGTCCGTGGCGGCAGCTGAAACAGCTGAGCCGGCCCGTTCTGTGAAGAAGGCCGTCCGGACGGTCCTATGGCGCATCCTGGTGTTCTACATCGGCGCTATCTTCGTCATCGCTGCGGTAGTCCCCGTGGGTTCGGCGGGGCTGAAGAGCCCGTTCGCGGCGGTTCTCGACGCTGCAGGCATGCCCGGCGCGGCCACCGCCATCACCCTGGTTGCTGTCGCTGCGCTGCTGTCTGCGCTGAACGCCAACCTCTACGGCGCTTCCCGGATGGCCTACTCCTTGGCCGAGCGGGGCGAGGCCCCGCGTTGGCTTGCTTCGGTGTCTTCGGCGCGGGTGCCGGTGGCCGCCGTGCTGGCCAGCGTTGCCTTCGGCATTGTCACGGTGGTCTTGGAGCTGGCCTTCCCCGAGAAGGTCCTTCCTGTCCTGCTCAACATTGTGGGTTCGACCTGCCTGCTGGTCTGGACGTCGGCGCTCCTGGCCCAGCTCGCGTTGCGCCTCCGTGCCGACCGTGAGGGGACCGCGCTTCCGCTGCGGATGCCGGGCTTCCCGTGGCTGACTGGGCTTGGCTTGGTCATCCTTGCTGCGATCTTCACGGTGGGCTTCATCGGCGAGGATTCCCGCCCGCAGTTGCTCAGCACTTTCGGGCTTGTGGCGGTTCTTGCGGTGGGGTGCTGGCTGAATCACCGGTCGCGGAAGGTCCCGGCCGGTGTGAGCTCCTCGGAGCAGGCCAAGACGTCGGTGCTGATCGACTGAAATTGGGCTGCTAACCACCTCACGGATTCTTGACATATGTAGGGCGCGTCCGGCTCTTGTCGGGCGCGCCCTTGCACAATAAATTGTGGACGGATCCAGTTTGTGGCTGGCCTACCTGCCGCTGCTGAACTGAAGAAAGCTTTCCAAAATGATTTGTAGGTTGCTCGCTAACCTTTGAAGATGGCCGGAAAGTCGCTGTACTCCGGGCCATTCACTTCGACACGAACCGTAGGCAGCTCCGCCTGCGGGATGCCGAAGCCAACCTTCACCGACTGCGTCTCGCCTGGCAGTATGGTGCTCAGGCTGCCGCCACCGATCTTGTCGTTGTTGGCCCGCTGCGCCTCCGTGCCGGTTGCCCCATATGTCACCCTCGGGTAGGCCATCGAGAAGCCGTTCACGGGCTGGGTGCCCTCGTTGGTCACGGTGACGGTGAACAAGGTTATGTTGCCCTCCACCGCGTTGTAGGCGTATTGCCCACCGGGGACGACTTCCGGCGGTGAAACCGAGACCTTGACACCACTGGGGAACTTGATGGTGCCCCCCAGTGCGGCAGACATGGCGCGCGTAGGTGTGGGCGTCGGCGTTGCGGTCGGCGTCTGTCCCGCGTCGATAGTGGGTGCAGGCGCTTGCGCCGCGTTGCTGTTGGGCGGGACGCTACCAGGGCCGCCGCTGCAGCCCGCTAAGAAGGTTAGGGCCGCAATAGCTGCCACCGCTCCAGTCTTCTTTTTCATTGGGTTCCCCTTACCTGCGGTAAACCTCTTCACAGCATCCCAATGACTTAATTGTTGCCCTGCCTCCCCTAAGGCACCAGTAATCCTACGAAAGGTGATGCAAAACCGGGGGCAGTAGGGGATTGAGCGCCTGGGGGAATAGGGGCTCCGGCGACGCCGTCACCACCCTCACCGAGGAGACCATCAACCGGCGCCGCACCGTGCCGCGCGCCATCATGCTCGTGGCGCTCATCGGCGGCGGCATCTTCGTGGCCGTGTCCTACGTGACCCAGCTGGTCCACCCGGGCGGTGTGTTCGAGGACTCGGCGTCCGCGGCCAGCTCCATCGCCCTGCGGATTGGAGGGCAGCTGTTCGGTGCCGTGTTCCTGGCCGGCCTGGTGGTGGCGCAGTTCGCCTCCGGCCTCGCCGCGCAGGCCAGCGCCTCGCGCCTGCTGTACGCGATGGGCCGCGACTCGGTCCTGCCCAAGGCCGTCTTCGGCAAGCTCAGCGAGAAGTTCCACACCCCGGTGGCGAACCTGGTAATCACCGGCGTCGTGGGCCTGATCGCGATCTTCCTGGACGTGGCCACATCGACGTCATTCATCAACTTTGGTGCCTTCACCGCCTTCACGCTGGTGAACGCGTCGGTGGTGTTCCACTATGTGCGCCAGCGCCGGGCCGGGCATCGGCTGAACCCGGTGTCCTACGTGGTGGTCCCGGTGATCGGCGCGATCATCTGCGCCTACCTGCTCTCCCAGCTGGACAGCAACGCCATTACGCTGGGTCTGTCCTGGTTGGTGCTGGGCGTGCTGGTCCTGGCCCTGATCACCCGCGGGTTCAAGGCATCGCCGCCGGAGATGACGGCGACGGAGAAAGCGACGGTTGAGGCGGCCGCCTGAGTTTTGGTTGGTTTGGGTCCTGCTGTTGGGCCGAGGGAAGGAACACTCGTGAAGATAGCGCTGGGGCAGGTGGAGTCGGGCGCCGACATCCGGGCCAACCTCGCCGCGATCGACCGGTTCGCCGCTCAGGCCGCGCGCAACGGTGCCGCGCTGGTCGCCTTCCCGGAGTACGCCACCTATGAGAAGAAGAAAGTGGACGCGACGTTCCCGGAGGTGGCCGAGCCGCTGGACGGGCCCGTCTGCGGGGAGCTTGCCGGCATTGCCCGCCGCCACCGCATCGCGCTGGTGGCGGGCGTGGTTGAAACCTCGGAGGAGCCGGGCCGGGCGTACAACACGCTGGTGGCTTTCGGGCCCGACGGCGGCCAGCTGGCTTGCTACCGGAAGATCCACCTTTTTGACGCGCAGGGGTTCGGGGAGTCCGAGTTCATCAAGCCGGGTGAGTTCCTGGAGCCGGTGGTGTTCGAGCACGGGGGAGTGCGGTTCGGGCTGATGACCTGCTACGACCTGCGGTTCCCGGAGCTGGCCAGGTCACTGGCCGACGCCGGCGCGCAGGTTTTGCTGGTCTGCTCGTCGTGGGTGCCGGGCGAGCACAAGACTGAGCAGTGGCTGGCTTTGAACGCGGCCCGGGCGATCGAGAACAGCGTGTATGTGGCGGGGGTGTGCCAGGCGCCGCCGGTGTCGGTGGGGCGGAGCGTGTTGCTGGACCCGATGGGAGTTGTTGAAGCGGACCTTGGGTTAGCTGCTGGGGTGCGGACTGTTGAGGTTTCGCTGGAGACTGTGGAGCGGGTCCGGGAGTCGTTCCCGATGTTCCGGCAGCGGCGGCTGTAACGGGCGGCGCCAACAGATTGTGGTGCGTGACCTCTTGCTCGGGACGAAACCTGCGGTCGTGTAGTAGCCGATAACTGCTCAAGGTGTCCCAAGGGCAGCCCCAAGGCAGCAGCCGGGTTGCTTCCGTGACCAAGGCACCCCATCATGTAGCAATGTCAGAAGTGAACTGGACGGACGTCGTCAGCGCGATTAGTGCAGCGGCTACGCCTATCATAGTCGCGATTTTCGGGTGGACGCTTACTCGCCGACAGTCACGCAGCGAACTTCTGCTTAAGGCGCGAATGGACTATTACCGCGAGATAATGCCCGACCTCAATCGGCTGATGACATACATGATGTTCATCGGTGCCTGGCGGGATATGACACCGTTGGAGGTAATCTCCCTCAAGAGGCGCCTGGATGCTTCCTTTTACGTCGCTGCACCCCTATTCAGCCCTCCAGTTACCTCGGCTTATGAGCTGTTCATGAAACAGTGCTTTGTTCCCTTCGGCCAGTGGGGAGCCGATGCTCTGATTAGAAGCAGCCCATACCGACGCCGCGTGAGTTGGAAAGCAGCGAAGCAGTGGGACCCGGATTGGGGAAGCCTGTTTGAGTTGCAGGAGGACGAAGCTATTGAAGCTGCCGCGCTTGAAGCACTTAGAACAGCATACGATTCGCTGGTATCGGCATTAGTAACTGACCTAAATATCAATCGGGCGCGCGGTGAGTACACGAACGCACATGTACTCGAGAATGCACGTGGACCCCTTAAAACCGTTGAAGGTATCTCTGCTTCCCAGGCACGAGGTGACGAAGACGAGGCCGCACTACACAGTCCTTCCTGAACCGAATGTGCGCCAAATGATGCATTAGGGGAGGCTCGGGCTTCCGCGCTACAGGGATGAACTACAGCGGCTTCAGTTGCATGCTCTGATGCCGAATGCACGATTCGAGAGCCGAAAGCCGACGGAAACCCACTGGGTCCATCGAAAGGTGAAACCGTAAGGTGCCTGTGCGGATCTCGCGCCGACCCTCCCTACACCCAACGTGAAACTACCGATGCTTCCTCCACTCCTTGCCAGCCTCGAAAGCCCAGCGATCAACCTCGTCTGCGCCCACTGTGCGTTCCGGCGAAGAAAGCTCTTCGGCCCAAGTGCGCATAACGGAGCACGCGGCCGAATACGTGTTCACGGAGTAATTCGTGTACCGGGGACGCAAACCAGGTTTCCCAGTTATCTCGGCAAGAGTAGCGAGTACTCGGGCATCGACGATGAAACTGGGGTGATCAATGGCTCCGCCTCCAGCGAAGTACAAGTACTTAGTAAAGAAGTTGGGCCCCCAAGACTTGAGTGCTGGTCGGTTTGGTTGAAGTTTGAGAAAGGCTTGTTCCGGGCTTGACACCGCCAAGCGCGCTGAGACGCGTAGTAGGGCAGCTGTCTGCTCTTCGTTGGATGAAACCGATTTGATTCGCCCGGGCGTATTGCGGTGACTGTTTCCAGTTCCCCAGGCAAGAGATTGCCAGAAGAGATGACATGCTCCATGCCCGGTTTCGTCCTCTCGCGCCTGGCGAGCGAGCTGGAAGAGACCGCCTCTGCTGATCAATCCAGTTTCTGATCCTCCGGCTGATGGCCCTCGTGTTCATCGTGGTGCTCACCGCCGTGAACCTGACCAGCGTGAAAAACTTCGGCGAGTTCGAGTTCTGGTTCGCCCTGCTTAAGGTGGCGGCGATCGTCGGGTTCCTGCTGGTGGGCTTCGCGCTGCTCTTCGGCCTGGTGCCGGGAGTGCAGTCGCCGAGCTTGGCCAACTTCACCGGAGCAGGCTTCGCGCCGAGCGGCTTCGCCGGGATTGCCACGGCCCTGTTCGTGGTGGCGTTCGCGTTCGGCGGCACCGAGATCGTGTCCGTGGCGGCAGCCGAGACGGCCGAGCCGGCCCGCAGCGTGAAGAAAGCAGTCCGCACGGTGCTATGGCGCATCCTGGTGTTTTACATCGGCGCCATCTTCGTGATCGCGGCCGTGGTGCCCGTGGGTTCGGCCGGGCTTAAGAGCCCGTTCGCGGCCGTGCTGGACGCCGCCGGTATGCCCGGAGCCGCCACCGCTATCACCCTGGTAGCCGTCGCGGCGCTGCTGTCGGCGCTGAATGCCAACCTTTACGGGGCCTCCCGGATGGCGTTCTCGCTTGCAGAGCGGGGGGAAGCACCGCGCTGGCTTGCTTTTGTGTCTTCAGCGAGGGTGCCTGTTGTTGCGGTGCTGGCCAGCGTTACCTTCGGCATTGTCACGGTGGTGCTGGAGCTGATGTTCCCCGGGATGGTCCTTGGCGTTCTGCTGAACATTGTGGGCTCGACCTGCCTGCTGGTGTGGACGTCCGCGCTCCTTGCCCAGCTGGCGCTGCGCCTCCGCGCTGACCGCGACGGGACGGAGCTTCCCCTGCGGATGCCCGGCTTCCCGTGGCTCACGGTGGTTGGCCTGGTCATTCTCGCGGCGATCTTCACGGTGGGCTTCATCGGCGAGGATTCCCGTCCCCAGCTGCTGAGCACGTTCGGGCTTGTAGCGGTTCTTGCGATGGGGTGTTGGGTGAACCATCGGAACCCGAAGGTTGCGTCTGATGAAGCACCGGACGGCCGTGACAAAGAACCGTTGCTCATCCATTAACTGAGCCGTTCGGAACCACGACGCGGGTCAGGCACATGAAGGGCGCGTTCGGCTTTGTCTGGCCGCGCTTTCCGTTGCAGGAATTGCTACTCCTGAGCCTCGGCCTCAGCCCCATCTTCGAGATCGCCCGCAGCGATGCGCTCAGCGGTGCGCCGGTAGGCCTGGTCGATGTAGTCCTCGACGTCCTGGCGGCCAATGCGCCACATGCCCCTTCCACCGACCTGAAAGGCACGCAGTTCCCCCGTCCTGATGAGGCCCTGAACGAGGCTTTGCTTCACGTTCAACTCGTCGGCGACCTGGGCCAAGGTCAAGAAACGGGGCTGGTTCAGTTCGTCAGTCACCGGGCCATCCTATTTGAACGGTGATCCCGCGAGCCGTCATAGGCTCGGCCGCATGAGAGCTGGTCGGGGATCCTTGGCACCGCGTTGTTGATCGTCATCACGCTGGCTTCTATTGTTTTCGTTTGCTCCTGCTGGTGACAGAGGCCGCGATGCTTACACACTCGCAAAACCCCTGCGCTGCATAGGATGTTCCTCGCCTCGAATCTCAGGACCCTTCGACATCAACTGCGAGAGACGGGCAAGAGACCCCAGCCCCGACTTGAAGGGGGCAAAGCTCCCCAGTCTTATTAAGATTGGGTTAGGCTCTCCTTCACATTGAGATCTTCGTCAGCCTGCTCGGTCGTCTGGAAGCGTCGATTGGTGGGTTCATCGGTCGCCCCCCGAATCCTATGTGTGTGACGATCCTGACAACCGTAATAGGTCCGGCCTCATGAAAGCGCGGTGAGGATCCTTGGCCCGTTGTTGATCGTCATCATCATCATGATGGCTTCAGTTGCCTCATCCGTCCTCTGCGCGCGACCGGATACACGAGCACTTACCCCAGAAGACATCAGGCACTATCCTCATCTCACGCAAAGACGGGCAAGATAATAACGGCCACCGATTGAACTCCTCACAGCGGGCCTGCTTTCAGCAGACCGTGACCAGGAGGCACCCCAACGTTTAGTTCCTCTGCAACTTGGGGCACATTTTGGACCGGGGCATCCTTGGGCGTGAATGCTCCTTTGATTGATGGATTCGACGGCTCTCAGATCCGATCGATGTAGCAATTGGTTTTCATCTAATCCATGGCAACGCCATCCTTATTTACCGCCCGAGCAGGGACTTGGCCTTAGGGTGAAGAGACACAAGATCGTGGGGGTAGGAATGGCGTCGTGGAACGGCGAAGAGTTGAAGGTGCTTCTGGACAGCTATATGCGGATGCTGCTTCGGGAGATCGCCGGCGAAGATTATAACAAGTCCGATGAGAATAGGCTTGTTCAGCAACTGACAGGCCGATCGAAGGGTGCAGTTGAGTTCAAGCACTGCAATATTAGCGCCGTTCTGGCAGAGATGGGCTTCCCGTACATTTCTGGCTACAAACCGCGAAGTCACGTCCAAACGGACCTAAAGTCACTCGTGCAAAACGTGGCGCCGCATACTCTGCTCTCTATAAAGTCGGCGGCGACCGACTTCAATACTTCGTTAACCGGGTCTGAACGTAGTCCGTCTATCGAGGCTGACTTGAGCTCAGGGTCCCCAGGCAACCTTCCCCCTCGCAACTCCGATTCAATGGAGATTTCAGACAGGGGCTGGGGTCCGATACAGAACCTTTGGGACAGGGCAACGGGGGGTCGCGGGGTCGCGGTCAAACCAGATAGTTCCGCAGGCAGCACGGCTGCATTCTGGCCCGATGCGCTACGCCCGCCAGCAGTGTCGGAAGCGATCTCTTGGTTTAAAGAGGGCATCTCTAACGGCGGGAATCCTCGTTTTTTATTCTTAGTCGGCGGCCCTGGCGCGGGTAAGTCAAGCGCTGCAGCATGGGCAGTAGCGGATCTAGAGCCGATTGACATCCCTGGCCGAGCTGCCGGGCTAGCTTATAGGACTTATGCTTTCAGAAGCGCCGACCGGAGGATCCTACTGGTTAACGACGCGACAATTTCTTCCAAGGCTGAGAAGGACGGTGCCTTGGCTCGTGACATCGATGAGGCGTTACGTACAGGCTCTGACTTGATCGTTTGCGTCAATCGAGGCGTTCTGGTGGAGGAGACTTCGTACGCTGCAAAAACCGGTCGTGAAGGCAATCACCGAGCCAGCCACACGCTCATTGACTGGCTTCACAGTCCTGACGGGGCTGACGCGGATACTGAACCCGGCAGAGAATCCGGAGCATACTGGGAGATCAGAGAACAACAACACCATGGGTATGTAGGGGTTGGCGAGCTGGCGAAGGATTCGAAGGTGCACGCGGAAGTCTGCGCAGTCTTCGCAGATGTTTGCTCGCTTTTCGAAGCAAGACCCGCGGTTGTCATCGAATCTACCGCCGAAGGCGTTACGCTTTCCTGCCAGAAGTACCGCGTTTCGCAGTTCTCCCGTCGGCCGGAACTAGATTCTCAAGTAATCCCGGCCTCGGTTCTATTGGACCGCGTAATGAAACTCCTTCCTGTTGATGTCACCGAAGGCGAAGAAAAGTGGAACCCCATCATTGCAAATTTGCGATCTCTAACTCATCCGAGAGTTAGATCCGGTGTTCTTGATGTGATCCGAGGAGGAGAGATCGCCGCCGGAAAACGCATGACGTACAGAGAACTGTGGGGATCGATTGTAAAGTGCATTGTTGCAGATTTGCCTGCGGTAATTGTCCGAGAGGACGTAAAGTCTCATCTCGAGACTTTACGCCCCAAGACCGTGGACAACGTGGAAATTCTGGAGTCCATGTGTAAGTTGGCGGAGTTTCGTTACAGCCAGGCCATGTTTTCCTCTACCAGGCGTCGAGCGGACGGGACGTTTTTAGACCAGAACCCCGTTTCCGAGATTCTCGGGCTAGTGGACCCGAGCCGGGACGCCGTGCCGGGAGACTTCGATAGGACTGACGCTTCGGGGTGGAGCAGCCGCATTGTTGAAGCCTTTGGGGGCCCCATCAGCGGCAGGTCGCCACTGAAGAACCTACTGCGTTCGCTTGCTGTTGACGATCCCCTGAAGGATGCCGTCAATGAATTCGATGAGTCGTTGGACGAAGCGTTTATGAAGGCAATTCCCCAGCTCTCGGCGCAAGATCGGGCCAAATACTATTCATGGTATGGCCGGTACCTCACCCGGCTATATGCCGTTGCGAACGGCATACCCGCCTTCCGTGCTGAAATTTGCATGTGGACAAACGCATGGCACATGTCGGCAACTGTTCCAAATCCCCTAAAAACTCAGCTCTTGACACTACTGCAGCCAGCACGAGATGTAAGCAAGCCAGACTCCTCTCACTTAATTCCAGTATTCGATAGCAGAGTTGATCCAATGCGAGGAACAATAGATAGAGCCCGATTGGCCCTAACCGCTACTTCCGTTGACCTCGAGTCTCAAACCCACGGAGACTCTATCTTCTTAGTTTTAATGGAAGATACGAAGAGGATAGCGAGAGTTAGCCTAGATTTCTCGATGGTTAGAGAAGCAATGGCAACATCTGTGGGGGTTCCAGGAATAACAGAACAAACGAGAGAAACAGCCCCGCGTCTGGAAAGATTGCGGGCAGCAAGGCTGACGCCTAAAAAGTTGAATGTTAAAAACTACATGCTTGTGAAAGGTGATGAAGAGTGGCCGCTAACCGTCACCCGAGCCTGAAGGATCGAGACATACGAGCTATTGATCTCAAGCTTCCTTTGCCCCGACCACAGTACTCCGTAGCGGCCGAAGCGTATATCTCATCCTTGCTGTGGACTGTAACCAAGGCCAACCCCGTAGGCAGTCCGATGACGGGTAGGCCCCGATTGGTTTACAAAAAGCTTGAAGAAGGACCTAGAAGTAGCAAACTTCTGGAGACGATGCCGAAGGATGATGAGCTCCAGTTGTTTGGCAACGAACTGATGGCTCGTGGAATAAGTGTGCTTGGTGGGTCGCCCGTATTGTTGGGCGAGGCAGTATCAGAAAGTGTTCTTGGTACAAAATCGGGTAAAGGAAAAAGCCAGTCAGCAAGCCCGATGTCCGGCTCGCTAGCTTTAATGCAGAATCTGAGTGGCCTTCTAAATACTGACAATCCACCAGATCTTGGAGTGATACTAGAAAGCTTGTATCGGCTAGGCGCGCCCGAACGATATGATCGGACGGCCGCGGACCGCCTTGTTGAGGCACTGGACCAGCGACTAGCAGAAGATGCACTTCTTGGTGTTATCGATTCGACATTCCGCTCGATTGTATTCGCCGATGGGATTACTTACACGAACGGGGCGGAGTCGGGATTTAAAAACCCCTGGTCCGGGCTTCTTGATGACACTCCATTCCAATGGCTGAACGATAAATGGAACAAGCTGACAAGAAAGGACTGGGTCGAGGCTTTGCCCTCTCGAGTGTGGGTGGATTGGTCCGCGACCGTGCTCCGTCTCGCTTTAGGAATGTGTTACCTGTGGGAAGCCGCCTGGTACGAGTCGATAGCCCGGGTGGTGCTTGGCAAGGGAGAGCCCACTTGGATGGTGATAAGAGAATCCATGGCTCCGGCCTTGGTATGGAACCCCGCTCGCCTACAACCCTCCATGCGTGACGTCTTTGGACCGATGAAGAGACGCCTTGTCAAAGGCTATGCACTACGCGCAGTGATCGTCGAATGGATCGAGCGAAAAGAGAATGCAGGGCGCAGCTGTAACGATGCGCTCCTGGTGATGCGAAGAGATGCAAAATTCTGTGAGGATCTCGTTCAGGCCTTTAGTCAAAAGACGAACCCAGGGGAGAACGCCATCGAGGCTGTTCAATATTCTCTAATGACTCGAGAGGATAGCGGCCCGTTCGCCGATTACTACGGTCTGTTGCGAAAGCGTGGAAACTTTTACGTCCCCGAGCCAGGCGTGGAGTGGATAGCGGTCGTCGCTAGCCTTTCTTGTGAAAAGCCGGGTGGACAATGCGACCTAGGCAAGCTGATATCTGAGTTGACAGCGCTAGGTGCGCGGCCCTATCAACCGGACTTGACCGCTCTTCTAGAACGAGCGGGACTAGCGCGGGGCAGCGCGGACGCCGATCAGGGTGTCGTAGTTCAAAGCGCATTTTAGAAATGAGGGACATGAAAAGCCTGCTTGGAACGGCGATTGGTACTTGCCTAAGCAAGGGGGAGGGCCTCCGCGTCGCGTATTTGCCCGCTGGGGTGTACGAACACATAGCGGTTGGCATAGTGCGCACCGCCAACCGCATCATCCCTTCTGCCCCTGCTATGGCAGTTCTCGTGACTGACGGCGATGACGACGAGTCAGATGATCGTTGTCCACGTCTTACTGCATCGTCCGTTATTGGCTGGCGTCATGATGATCGATTGGTTGTCGTTGATGGTCAGCCGCCCGAGACAGCTTCCTTTTCCGGGGCCGTGGATACAGTTCTTCCAGCCACATTTCCTGTTGAAGAAAAGCCGCAATTGACGCTCTCGGAACTCGCCAGAATCGCCCTCGATTGTATTCTCGAGGACTGCGGTGCTCAAACTGATATTCAGCTGGACAAGGTGCGTTTGGTGTCGGCACTTGAGAACAGCATGTTGCTGACGCTCGCCATTCATCGTGAGTTTGGTCAGACGCTAAAAACTTGGAATGCCAACTGGTTTAACACGGTGGACAGGTCCCTCCAGACGCTGTCCGCATACTTGGCTACGGTAGTCGCATCTCAGTCATCACAGAATGTCGAAGAAGTGATGGAGGCGGTCATCTATGCCTGCTTTGGCCTTCCGGCGCTCGGCGATGAGCCCCGGCGACAGTATGCTGCCAAAGACTTCCATGATGCCTGGATAACATATTGGGCGTCAGAGGAAATGATAGATGCTACCACTGAGCATCTTAGTTACAGACACGATCCGAGCGGGAAGACCAAACACCGGATCGAAACTGCCTCATGGGCGACCTTCGACATGAGGGTGGCTATCCTCGACAACCATCTTGCCGCGCTTGTTGAACTTTGCAGCGAAAGCCGAGATTTTTTAGAGGCGGTTGCTGCTTTAGCGCCTTCAGACTTCCTCGATCCGTATTCGGGAAAGAATTCAACGGCAAGAATGGCGATTTGTGGTCTTGATGAGCGGCCGCTCGGCATTGAAACCAATCCCGACGCGGTTTGCTTTTTGCAAAGTGAGCTCAAGAATGAGGATGGGCGATGGTTTCTCGAATCGGAAGAAGTTAAGGTCACGCTGCCTTTGACTGCAGTAGTCGACGGATCTATCACGAGCGCATCAAAAGCGGACCTCAAGATTTCCGGATCTGACGTAAGCTGGGTCGGGAGCATGATCAACGACGGTTCTGAGACCGCGTATATGGTTGGTCGATTTAGATTTCAATTCGCAAAGTCGAACCCGCGCTACAACTTGGCAATCCGGCGAGTAACGCTACACATGCCACCCAAAGATGCTTTGCAGGTATACGCTGACCCCAACAAGTCTGTTCAAGTGTGTGTGCTTCCCGCGGACCGACCTGCCTTGATCGTCGCAAGGAAAATAAAGAGCGGCCTCAGGGACTTTACCTATTCTGGACCGAGAGATCTTGACATTTCTTCAGGCTCTCTGAAGGCCGATTCCCTGTATAGGTTGGACTTGCGCGATGCTTCTTCTATGTACGCCGTGCTTGCTGTCAATGCTGGAACCGCCGCATTGCAAAACGGTAGGCGGATGCAATCGATCGAGCGTAGAGCTGGTCTTTACATGGGTTCGCTCAAGCCCAGTGGGACCGACTTTTTTGCGGTCGATGATGACGAGTTTGAAATTTCGGTAAGCGAGGCAACTGCTAGCTACGAATCGCCGCTCGAGGCAGCCATCCACTGTGAGCGGGTTTCAAGTATATATGCGGGCCCCGAATTACGAGCGACTACACTCGGCGCACTTGAGAGCGCCTTCACTAAGATGTTCCTTTCCGGCGACTGGGAGAAGTCTCTGGGACACTTCGCAATGCCGTCAGACAGAGATGCATCGCTGTCAGACCTGCGCTATAACTCCTCCTTCGGCATGTATTCCAGTCAAGACATCGATGCCGTGCTGACCCCGAAATTTCAATTGCCGCAAGCACTGGTAGATTCTGAAGAATTGGTGCGATTCATAGCAGCAACGGCGGCTCTAGATATAAAGGGCAAGTTAAGTCCGCTGGGTCAGGGGCAAGAAGGCGTCTGGCCTTCCAAGGTTTCGTGGCGCCATCTCTTCTCGCACGACGAACGCGAGGTCCTTGACGAATATCTTTCCGCCTACTATGCCCTCGTCGCCAAAGCGCGTTCCAGCCGAAGCCCATATGCATTGTTCTGGGCCACCTACCCCTTTTCCGTAGCGGTGTGGACAACTAGAGGATCTTTTGACTGTACCGCCGTGCTGCTGAGTCCCCTTCATCCGTTACGGCTTGCCTGGCTGGCCAGCGCGGAGGCAACTCTTTGGGATTCAAAACTGGCCACCGCGTTGGCGGGGACAGTAGAAGGTTGGAACTTCCCTATATGTGGCCCGCGTACCAGCATGTTTGGACGAATGGTTGCGGTCCCGATCGACGCTGGGATCGGTTCGCTGTTCCTAGGATGGAGTATGTTAGTTCCGGCTTCTCTTGATACCCCGGAGACGTTGGGGGCGCCGTCGAGCATAGGGAATATGAGGGGGCCAGGCAGCGCTATCAGTGGTTTGAATGGGACGGCCGCGACGGCGGCAATTCGAAGCTATATGCGCTTGAATCCTCACGTGACGACGTTGACCGTTGATTTAGCTGCCTCCGCGAATGCATCACGACTCAGTGAAATTGACAGTGCGGTAGTGAGCGGTGCCATCGAATGGGTTTCGAAAAATGAGGCGAGCCTTCCCGGGGGAGTCCGGGTGTTTGACTCGTTTCATAGGAGAGGCGAACCATCTGAATCGGACATTCTCCGATACCAACGGAAGGCAAACGGCGCTCCGCTGGTGTGGAAGCGATACCTCCCGGACCTGGCAGCGCCGATCCAGTGCAGCATCCGTGTGCTTCAAGATTCAGGAACTACCGTGAGCTTCGGTCATGGTGAAGGTCCAAATCAGGGCATCACCGGTCAAATCCCATTACGAAGGTTTGAGGTGCAAACCCAACTTCCCGAAGGATCTCATTCATCGGACTCTCGCCCGGCCCTCAGGACCAATGCTGGATGGTTGCCTTTTTCTCGTGCACTCTCTCTTGTAGAGAATTCGCAGGAGACTCCTGAGATTCAATCTCACTTGTCGACTAATCTTCAGAGTTCAAACGGGTCCGAATGGACTATTTCTGGTGAAGCATTCCTTAATCCTTCCGTGATGGCCCAGCTCGTCGATCAGGCCACCGGCGGAACGCAAATGCTCTGGGAATGGCGCCCCCCATTTCTCGATGCGTTGTCTCAAGCCCCTTCACTTCAGCGTAGGCCTTTTGTGTCCATAACCAAGGTGCCAGGTGGGTTTAGAGAAGGCGTGGCGCAGCTCATCGGCAAGGCAGTCGGCCAAGAACCCGAGGATTCCGAGGCCACAAAGGTACTGAGTAAGTTGGGTTCGAGGGGCGTAGGCCTATCAACGCTGTTCTCCATGGGGGACAATCAGGCATCCGGTGCGCTGGGATTTTATTTGGCCTTCAAACTGTCAGAAAATCTACATAGCATGGGTTGGAACTTCTTCGTCTTGCCTATGGACGCTAGTGATGGGTTTCTTAGAGCACTTGCTGGGGGCAGTTGGAAGGCAAATGGAACCCAACGTGCAGACCTCCTCGTGATCGCGATTAACGACGATGAGTTGGTCTTGGTTCCTGTTGAAGTGAAATGTTACAAGCTCTTGTCAGAGCAAGCGGCCACTGGGCTACCTAAGCCAGGAGGAAAATCGTTAGATGCTCCAATTCAACAACTGAAGTCATCAATGGAACTCCTTACTGCGATCTCCCATAAGTGGCAGTCGCTGAACAAGGCAGCGGAGGCCGCTGACATCTCACTCTGGTTGAATGGTTTGGCAGCTGTGATTGAGGCAGCGATGCGGTTGCACCCCTTCCCCGTTACTGACGAAGATAACCTGCACCGGCGGTTAGGAAAGCTACTGGACGGAACGCTGACTATTAGGACTGGCAAGCCCCTCTTGACCTATTTTCAGCATGATGCTCAAACACAACAGGGGCAAATGTTTGACGATTTCGTTTTGAAAGCAGACGCCTTGGGGCAACCGGAAGTAGGCGTAGTAGTTGCGAACACTGGGTATGCGTACACGTCCTTAGACTACGCAGGCTCCGATATCGCTGCCACGTGGCGGCGTTTAGTCTCCTGGGCTGTGGACAACCCGGGCGCTCCGGCGGCGCCTTCGCAAGAGCCTGCCCCAGATCCGAAGTCAGGGGACGAGGCGGAGCCGACACAAACCTCGGTAGAGAGAGAGATGAGCGAGGTGCCGCCTCCTACGTCGGCAGATTTATCTCAGCTCCATGAGTCCGATGAGACTACTTTTCAAAGGAAGCTGCATCCTGCAACTGATGCAGAAGATGTCATGCAGCATGATACCGGTGATTCTGCCTCATCTTCTGATGGCGTAAAAATTTGCGTAGGCCACTATAGGGATACTCTTGGCGTGGTCCCAGCTATTTTTTGGCCCAGTAACACCATGCTCAACCAGATGAATATTGGAGTTGTCGGAGATCTGGGAACTGGCAAGACCCAATTGTTGCAGTCCCTCGTATTTCAATTGAGGAGGGCCGCTGCTAACTATCAGAAAAATCCTCTTTCATTCCTGATAATTGATTATAAGGAAGACTTTCAAAAAGAAGAGTTTCTTTCAAGCGTAGGGGGCCGTGTATTAAAGCCACTCAAGATTCCCCTAAATATTTTTGCTTTGCCGGGCGCATATTCGCCCGAGGCGGCCTACAAGCGAGCAACTGAATTTTTTGATGTTGTATCCAAGATCTATTCCGGGATCGGCCCCATACAACGTTATCGACTGGTGGATGTTATTGTCGGTCTTTTCGATAAAAACGCAGGTACCGCCCCGACTCTCAGTGAAGTTCTAGTGGGATACAAAGATTTAGTGGAAAAGCCAGACTCGATGACCGCTATATTATCGGACTTCGTTTATGGCGGAGTTTTCAGCGAAGACCGTGAGGAACTGAAGACGTTTGAAGAACTAATAAGTGACTCCGTCCTGGTTCTGGCCTTGAAAGATCTAGGCACAAACCAGCGAACAAAGAATGCCCTGGTTATCTTATTCCTCAATATGTACTTTGACTACATGCTTCGGTCGCTGAAGCCAGGCTTTCTTCCCGGGGTTACTACTAAGCAAATCCGTCAACTGAATTCGTTTTTGCTTGTGGATGAAGCAACGAATATCATGGCCTATGATTTTCCGGTGCTGGAACAAATATTGCTTCAAGGGCGGGAGTTTGGGTTTGGCACAATTCTTTCTTCGCAATTTCTCAAGCACTTCACTGCAGCCGAAACCAATTATGGGGAACCGCTTTTAACTTGGTTCATCCATAAGGTCCCACAGGTGTCGCTGAAGGAGCTCCAGGTTCTTGGCCTCCACGATCTTCCCGCATCCACACCGGGTAGGATTGCATCGCAGGCGATTCATGAGGCCTTCTACGTGTCATTGGACGTCTCAGGGCGATTCATCCGTGGCCTCCCATTCCATGAGCTGATGGCGTTGGAGAATGAAAGCCCCACCTCCATGTAGGCTCCGGAAGCTACTCCGAGCACTGGGGACGGAAGAGTCGGCCCTGAAATGTCGTAGGTATAAGGAAGTATGGCAGTCGTGATGAAATATGTGGATCTGTTCGCTGGATGCGGCGGCCTGTCATTGGGAATCGAGCGCGCTGGTGGTCAGCTTGTCCTAGCCGTTGAAAAATCTGACATGGCGGCCCGAACGTTCGCGCACAACTTGATCCGTGACGCTTCCGACCCCAGGTCTTGGGATAGTTATGTCCGCCGGTCTCTTGCTTCTCAGGTCTCGAGTCGGCTCTTGGTGAGACCGCTAAGCGATCTACTCGGGGAAACCAATATCATTGCCGACCTTCAAGCGCTGCACCTTGACTTGGTCGTTGGGGGCCCCCCGTGTCAGGGCTTCTCCCTGGCGGGTCGCCGGAATCGGCATGATGTGCGCAACAAGCTGCCTTGGGAGTACCTGGAATTTGTCGAGCTCACCCAGCCTAAATTTGTTGTTATCGAGAACGTAGTTGGAATGAGCCGGAAGTTCAGTGCTGACGAGGAGTCCTCGTTTAACCAGCTACAGCAGGCACTACGGGAAACAAGCCCTGGATACGTTGTCCAGCCCCTGCACGTCAACGCCCTTCACTACGGTGCTCCCCAACACCGGCCGCGATTGATGATCATTGCTGCCCGTCAGGATGTGGCTTCCCAGTTAGGCATCGATCCTGGGTACGAGACTTGGAACTCGTCCTTCACGGATCTCATTTCGGCCCCCTTGCCCGCGTTGGCTCCAGTGCCAATTCTTAGCAGCGACTCAAGCAGAACCGTGAGGAGCGCAATCCACGACCTCACGTTGGTGCCCGACGTTCAGGACGTAGAGTCCAATCTTGAATATCGCGACGCCTTGTCGGTGTCCAACTGGCCTACCCGCCGAAGCGATCAGGTAGGTGATCTAACCAACCATGTTTACCGTAGCCACCGCGAGCGAACACAAACTCGCTTTCGGCTGTACCAGTTCTTGGAGGCAAACGGACTCGACCAGCGGCTTATGAGCAGGGTAGCCAGACTATCGGACCTGGAGTCGCGGTTGATTCTGAAGCGCGAATTCCACGGCGTCGAGATGCCGGCGTATGCACCTGATGGGTCCCTCTTGGCCAATAGCGTGGATGAGCTTTCCAGTCTTGTGATGGGACTTGCGACAAGGAAACACTCCCAGAAGGTCCTGCCTTGGGGGAAGGCGGCTAGAACGGTTGTGACGCTGCCCGATGACTACGTCCACCCCAGTGAACCTCGCGTCTTCACCGTTCGAGAACTTGCACGATTTCAGGGCTTTCCCGACCATTTTGAGTTCGTGGGACGAGAAACTACAGGGTCAAACCGGCGGCGGATGGAAGTACCCCAATACTCGCAGGTGGGCAACGCGGTCTCTCCATGGCTCTCATGGGCCGTGGGCAGGAGAATCGGAGAGCTCGTAGCACGTCTCCGAGATCAATAACCCCCTAGAGCCGGGTTGATATGGTCATTTGAAGTCTGGAGCATGTGGTGAAGACCAGAATGAATGGGCTTAGAAATTGTAGGCACGCGGTGTGGCCGACTTTATGAACCCTGCGCAGCGAAGTGCGCACATGTCCAAGATTCGATCGAAAGATACAAAGCCGGAACTCTGGCTGCGACGGAAGCTGCATGCCGAGGGCTATCGATACCGACTTCACGATAAAAGCCTTCCAGGCAAGCCCGATCTCGTTTTTCCGAGACGCCGTAAGGTTATTTTTGTGAATGGCTGTTTTTGGCATGGGCACACCTGCCCGGAGGGAACTCGCTTACCTAAATCCAATACGGTATTCTGGGCCGAAAAACGTCAGCGCAATCAAAACCGCGACCAACGGCAGCGACAGGAACTTGTGGCTGCAGGATGGGACCTGATGGTGGTGTGGGAATGCGAAGTCCGTGACGATCCCCGGTTACTCCAGCGCGTCAAGGAGTATCTGGACTAATTTATTGGCGCAGCTTAGGAGCCCCTACGGTTGATTGTCGACTGGATTCAGCCTACAAACCGCACATGATGAATATGAGTCGCCCACAAAGGGCTTTTGAATAGCTGTTAAGAAAACGTACGGTTAGAGGCCTCTTCTAGTCTGAGGACACCGCACCATTTTCCTGTTCATGGTGGAACGACCGCTAGCCTTCAGGGGCGTGGGCCGCCATCACCACGCCAGGTGTGGAGCGTTCCTGTGCGTGTCAGGGATAAGGTCAGCGCTACGAGAGATCTTGGGAAGAGCATCAAAAAACCGGTTAAGCCGCCGCCATTCCATCGGATAGAAATGTTCAAAAATAAATGACACAAAATCGGCGGGAGCTAGTGGAGCTATGCATGGAATCCTGCATTCGACGGAGTTGATGGTCAAATGCGATGGCGGGTGGCCGATGCCGGCGCTTGCTGGGTCGTAGTCAAACCTTATGATCGACTTCAAGGCGGAATACTCGTGGGATTCTAAAAGCAGTGCCGAAATCAATTCCGCATAATCGCCACCCAGCCAACCCTCCTCCTCTATTACATCTTTCCAGTCCACGACCGTTGTCACGGGACTGGGAACATAGCAAAGGCGATGCCCTACGATTTCTGATCCAGAAAGCGTGTAGGTCATCTGAATAAGCGATCCATCTGGTAAGAGCGCCGAATAGTCCTCACCCCGAGCCCACTGAAGGTAGTTGCCTATCGTGAGGTGAGAAAAGTCTGCAATTAGTGATTCGGTGGACTGCCGAACCCAGGAGATGCGCCCCGATGCCTCGTCGAGGTAGGTCAAATTATAGTTCGCCAGAGCACTGAGGTCGAAGAGATCTTCCAGAAGAGTATTTATTTCCCTCCGCAGCGCATCCGTAGCCCTAATCTTCTTCTTGGATACCACGAACAAATTCCTGTGCGCCGATGTCGTCAAGTTGGTCGAAGGTCAAGCCGTGCTTCTGCATCATCTCAGCGAGCTTGCGCGCGCCAGCTACAACCTGCGCAATAGCGTATTCCTGTGACTCATTCAACTCTCCAACGGCTGCTCGGATGGTAGCAATTCTCGCGTCGTCCGGAACGGTAAATTCTAGGCGATACTTATTTTTTACAATGCTGTTAAACTCTTCTTTCAAAAGTTCGGCATTTGGGCCGTATCCACAAATGCGGACCCATCCGCGGCTCCGTGTTATGGCCGTAAACAGTGCATTTCTTCGGGCTTTCTGGTTGCGCTTTCCGGCTGCCAAATGAGAGTCAACGGCGAATACGATGGGGGCTTCGTTACCCTTGGCACGGTGAATATGAGCCAAAGCGACGGAGCCCCTGACATGTATTTCATTGACATCATTGTCCACACCTACCAAGTGGGAACGGATGCCTAGAGAATCGAGGGCCTTTCGGATGGAGGCGGCGCGACTCTTCCATACAAGCGGCGAAGGTAGAACAACTAAAATGTCATCGGGCCGAACTTCATCTTGATCCAGATACGCTCGTACTTCGCTTGCTATCCATGCATCCTGTTCCGACTCAGTACTGAAAGACTTGAAAATAACCGCATCCGCGGGTTGTAGGAGCTTTGCAAAATACGCGGGCGTGCTGTCCTCGCGCCGTTCGAGAGTTACGATTTCTCCAGGTGCCAGTTCTCCTCTAACCGCACCATACCCGATGTCCTCCCATGTTTTGTGGCGGTCGGGATAGTTGATTAGGCTATCTTCTCCGTCCTGGCTATAGATGCCCATTCCTAGTGCATGTGCTGTTGCTAGTGCCCATGGAGTATTTCGATAACAGATCGGAAGAACGATATCGCGTCTAGGGCCGCGTTCCGGATTATCAATATTTACTACGGCTTGCCCGCGTTCATTTGTTCCGAAAAGTTCTTTCGTGTCAAGCATTCCTTCATCCGAAAGCTTCTGGAACTCGTCGTATCCCCAAATCACGCGTTTTGGCTCGGTAGTGAATATGTAAACGAGGCGGAAGAACTCGGGAGGTAGGTCCTGGGCCTCATCAATCAGGACTACATCAAAAATGGGCACAGGAGGCGTTTTTCTAGTCCGGACCTCGTCCAACAATTCCTTACATGCACCACGGAATGCATTATCGCGGCCAAAGCTTTGCAGGGCAGAGGCATAGGACCGAAGTGGAAAGCCTATGGACTGAGCCATACGGCTGTACATTCCCTCCTCGCGGTAGGAACCCCATGCGTGAAGAACGTCGAGTTTGTCCGGGTCTCGCGCTTCCATCCAGTTGTCGAATACAAAGTTGTCGATCAGGCCTTCAATTTGCTGGTAGAGGGATCTGGTGTGAAAAGTGACAGCTATGCGACTTTCGGGGTTTCTGGTGTGAAGATAGGCTGCTTTATGGGCAATGACCACGGTCTTGCCAGATCCCGCTAGTCCGCGAATTCGTTGGGGGCCGGCAGGCGTTTCTATCGCTGCTGCTTTCTGCCAGCGGTCCATGTAGGTGATCTCACGACCTATCTCCTTGAGCTTAGAGCCCTTAGATTCTGGTTTTTGTGCTTTTTGCCTGTCCTTGTTGTTCCGTGCCCCTGGCACACGCTGCAACGCGGAGTGGATGGCATTTTCTAGTTCGGGAGTCACCGGCGTGAACTCGGAGAGAGCCTCGCTTATCCGTGTTAGACCCACGAAAAGTGCGCCATCCACATTGCGTAGTCGGGAGTCATCGGGAAAGACGGTAAGAGTATTTACCGTGACAGCTAGATCCCGGCCCTTTCTCAAATTTGCACTTCTACTGAGATGTGTTTTCAGCATCAAGTGTGCCGCATTTTGCTGCTCGGCTAGTTTATCCCAGAGGCCGTCCTGTTGCGGTTGGTCGGGGTACAAAAGTAAGGCAACGATGCCAACGCTCTCGGCGACGAGCAAAGCGTCAAATTCGACAGTTTCATCGGCGTTGGATATAACTGGAAAGCCGAGGAAGAGCGTTCCTTCGGTCAACTCCGCCTCCAGAACCTGGGCCAGTTGGTTCGAACTGCCTCGATCTCTCGCATCCCCGAACACAACATTGAGCATGAGATTTGGCGACAATTTTTCCTCCGATGGACAACCAGTCTGAAGAATATACACGATCCTTCGGTTGACCGGCAGGAATCGGCGAAGGCTTGGTGAATGGGGATCTGAGACGACCCGGGGGTCGAGATTCGCGGATTCTATATGCGAGACGCCTTTCGCGGCGAAGGCCAGATATGGCAGGAGCGAGCACTCCTTGCACACGGCGTTGAGAACATCGTGAGCGGTTTCGCTGTTCTTGAGGTTGCAACAGTTCAAGGCGCGGTTTTTCGGATGGGCAACCTGATGGGCTCGAGGATATGATCCCGGGGTGGATTTGATTGTTTGCGGCGACGCGCTCTGGATTTCGTGTGGCACGTGGGTTGCCGTATGGAATGGTTCATTTGGCGCTTTGGTGGGCGCCGCAGTCGCGGCTTTCGCGATCTTCAAGACCGTACGAACGCAGCGGGAGCTGTTTCAGATTCAGCTATCGCGGAGCTACACCGCAACTCAGCTCGCCGATCATCGGCGAAAGGTGGAGCTGGAGAATCAGCTAAGGGCTCAGCGGGAGGACGTGACTTTGCAGCTTGAGTTTCAAGCCGCGCAGGCTTCACAGCAGCGGGAACGGGAGGCCATTACGGCACTTGTGGCTACCGGGAATGCATTTGTTAAGCGCTTCGAACACGGTCGCGAGGCCATAGAAGAGCTCATACTGCAAGCTGATTCCGCAGTGGTGCGCTGGCGAATGGAACTGAACCACCAATGCTTGGCTGAAGAAATCTGGTCTTGGCCGCACCTTCTGGGGACTCTTGCTTTGCGATTGAGCGACATGCTGGAACCAGACGCCCCCGTCGACCAGGATGGCTTTCTTGCTGCTTTCGATGCTCTCGAGGATGCAACGGCTGAACTGCTGCGCGTCGCATTATCTTGGCCTTCAGCATCACTGGAAGTGCGAGATGAACTTGCGGCAATACTTGTTTCCGTACGTGGGAGGTACGAGCTTAAGGCAGAAGAGCCAGGGAGGCGTTAGATTTCCCTTCGCAGGAGTGAATGGGACGCCGACGGCAATGTGGGCGATCTTCGGTGCCGTGCTGATGGCTCTGGCGGCCGTTTGACTCATCCGGGAACCGGCGGTCTGTTACCAGCTGGGAAAATGCCGTCGTGGATGCCAAACGCCAGCCTCCCAGCACAATCATCGCAATCAAGACGGGCCAATGGTGATCGACCCCTGACAGACATGATCGACGACGCTGCTAGGCTCGCAACGCATTGCCTTCAGGCGACTTTGACTACGACCCAGCGCGGGGACAGCTTAGGACTTCATGACCATCTCTGGCGCCTGGAAGAGTCTCATTTATACCTTCGCCGACGAGGTGAGTGTCATGTCGATAGCTGCAATGCTTGCCCGTACAACGACCCTGAATTTACGGTTTACGGTTGCTCTGACATTCCGTCCACTTTTCATGTTCTGCCCCGTAGGCATTGGGCCTGCCTGACGGACCGAGCATCATGAACACTTATGCCCCTAGGAGCCACTAGCGAGCGGATCCTAACGCTCGCCAACTAGAGCTCCAGCCGGAACACCCACAGCAGCACGTCCTCGCCCGGCACGTACCAGTCCCGTTCCGGCGCGTGGCGGAAGCCCAGCGACTCATACAGAATATGGGCGGGCTCCATAAACGTGGCGCTCGTGATGCTGATCGCCTCGATGTCGGGAAGCTGCCGGGCGTGCTCCACGATCTCCCGAACCACGGCCCGACCCACCCCGCCGCCCTGGTGCGACGGGTCCACGGCCAGCATCCGGAACTCCAGTTCACCGCCCCGCGCGACCTCGCTGTACGGCTGGCCGGCGAACGTCAGCGTCACCGCCGCCACGACTTTTCCAGCGGCCTCGGCCACCCACACCTCGGCATGTTCGGCGCTGTGCTCCACGTCCTCGAGCACGCCCATGTAGGCATGGCCGGCGGGAAAGTGCCCGGCCCGGAGGTAGGCGTCGCGGGTGATGTGCCCGACCTCCGGAAAGTCCGTCGGCGCCGCCCGTCCGAACACATCGGTCATGAGGAAGCGCCCGAAGCGGCGGTTCCCTGCTCCACGTAGTGGCCCAGGTGTGCCAAATCCGGCTGCGAGGACGGCTCACCCACGGCGTCAGCACCTGCAGCATTCGCCACGGCCAGCGCCCGCGAACAGTCGAGCCCGCTGCACAGCGCCAGGACCAGGGCGGCGCAGAACGCGTCGCCGGCGCCCACGGTGTTCGCCACGGAAACAGAAATGGACGGCGCCTCGGCCACTTTCCTCCCGTGCTCGAACATCGCCGACCCGTCCTTGCCGTACGTCACCGCCACCAGCTTCGCCTGCGCCAGAGCAGGGATCAGGGCGTACTCGCTCTCGTTGACGATCACCAGGTCGCACCGCTCCAGCAGCTCCGCCGGCAGGTCCATGGCCGGCGCCGCGTTCAGGACAAAGAAGCCCAGCGCTTTCCGGGAGGCCTCCAGCACCATATCCAAGCCGACCTCCAGCTGGCACAGCACCGTCTCCTCCGGGCCGAACTCCACCCCGTCCAGCCACAGGTGCGAGTTGGCGCCTGGGCACACCACGATCTGGTTCTCGCCGTCGCGGTCCGCCACGATCAGCGCCGTCCCGGTCAGCTCGGACAGGCGAGCCACGCCGGAGGTATCCACGCCCGCGGCAGCCAGGGCATCGAGCATCCGCTGCCCGGACGCGTCCTTGCCCACGGCGCCGACCATCCGGGCACTGCCGCCCAAGCGCGCGGCGGCCGCAGCCTGGTTGGCACCCTTGCCGCCGGGCTGCTCGGACAGGACGGCGCCGCCGATGGTTTCGCCCGCCGTCGGAAGCCATTCTGCGGTGGCGATCAGGTCCAGATTGATGCTGCCGACCACGGTGGCGGCAGGACGTGTTGTGTTCATGGGAGCCAAAGACGACCCCTTCTGCTCGAACAAAGGAGTTTGATGTGAACACCCCGACCCCCGCCGCAGCCGCGCCTCCCGCGGAAGGAGGCGCCGCCGTCGTACTTCCCGATGACGACGCAACCAGGCTCTCCGGCCGCCGCGCCGCCCTGCTGATCTCCACCCTGCTGCTGGGCGTGCTGTCCTTCCAGCTGAACGCCAGCATGGTCACCCCCGCGCTGCCGCAGATCGCCGCGAGCTTCGGCGAAAGCGCGGACAGCGCCGCCCCCGTCCAGTCCATGTTTTTCCTGGCCGGCGCCATCGCCGGGCCCGTGATCGGACGGTGGAGCGACTTCATCGGCCGCCGCGCCGCGCTGCTGCTGGTCCTGGGCATCATGGGCGCCGGCACCGTCCTCTGCATCGCCGCGCCCACCCTGCCGCTGCTGGTCGCCGGCCGGTTCCTGCAGGGCGTCTCCAGGGCCGTGTTCGCCCTCGCCTACATCGTGCTCAGCGAAAACCTGCAGGCCAAGGTCTTCGGCACCTCCGTGGGCATCATCGCCGCCATCAACGGGGGAGTGGGCGGCGTGGACGGCTACGTGGGCGGACTCATGGCCGAGACCCTCGGCTTCCGGTCCATCTTCGTCGTGGTCCTCGTCCTCACCGCCATCGCCGCTCTCTGCATCCTCCGCTTGGTGCCCGCCGGCCCGCCCGCCGGCATCCGCGGCGCGATGGACTGGTGGGGCTTCACCTCGAGCGTCTGGCGGGCGCCGGCGAGAACCTTATCGAAGGGGCGGATGCGTTGGATGCCGATGCGGGGGAGTGTGTCCGAGATGAAGCGTCCGACGCCGCGGTGCGCCCCCTTGAGACCGTCCTTTTCGAGAAGCATGAGGGCTCCGCGGGGACCATGGTGCTGACCTTTATGTCGGCGCCGAATTCGGTCTCAGGGGGATCATGGAGTCGGGAGTCAGGGGGCCGTCGCGGACGTCCTCGGCAATCCCGCGAGTACAGGGGCACGCGCAGCGGTGGGCCGGGCTGGGCGGCCACCGGCTCCTTCTATCAGCAGTCTTTTACTGACCTCAGGGTCCGCCACTTCAACTGGCGGAGGATGCGCGAAACGTTTGGTACCGGGCATTGGCGCGTCCCACAAGTTGGCCGAAGGTTTCCACCGCTTCAGAATCCCTGGCTCCCATATCCGTGGACAGCCACCGCACCAACATCCCAGCGTCCCCACTGGCCCGCACCGCCGCTCCAACAGCCAGGTCCAGCTGGTCCCGCAGCAGCTGAACTGCCAGGACCCCTGACCGGCTGAGCAAGGGAGCGCTGTACGCCTCCAGCGCCTCGGCCACCCGGCCCTCGCGCAGCAGCCGCAGCACCCGCCCCGAATCCGAGCATCCTGCCAGCCCGGCAGCAAGCCGGTAGGGGTTCGACTCCACCGCGTCGCCCAGCGTCGACCGTACCCGGAACATCTCGGTCCGGATGGCCTGCGGAGTGCCCGAGTCGCCGTGCAGTTCATATGCGAGCTCCTCCGCGGACCACCCCTGCGACCGGGAATCCAGCAGTGCCAGGATCTCCGCCCGGCGCAGCGTCAGCGGCACCCGGCTCCCATCGGCGAACACCGCCGCGGGCCGGTCCCCAAGCAGCTCCAACGCTGAAACCGCAACACCAGGCCGGCGCACACCCTGCCGGGACGCACCCACGGAAGAAGAGGCGCCCAGGGAGGCGCCGTCGTCGGACGTTCCCAGCAGCGATTCCGCCACCCGGACCGCGCACCGCATCATCCGCAGAGTGTCGGCGCTGATGGTGTCCAGCGGCCCGGACACGTCCAGCACTCCCAGCAACGCACCCGTCAAAGGGTCCGTGACGGGCGCCGCCGTGCAGGCCCAGTCGTGGTGGGTGCGGACCAGGTGCTCGGCGGAGAACAGCTGGACCGGCCCGCCGGTGACCAGCGCCTCACTGATGGCGTTGGTGCCGATCCCCGCCTCTGACCAGTCTGCCCCCTCGGAGAACTCCAGCCGGTCGGCCCGGCGCAGCGCCTCCCGGCTGCCCACCCGCCACAGGATCTCGCCGCCTGCGTCGGTGAGCACCAGCAGGTGCCGGCCGGAACTGGAATCGTCGGCCAGCAGGTCCTGCAGCGCCGGCATCACCCGCTGCAGCCGGTGCTCCCGCCGCAGCTGAACCACCTCGGACGGATCATGGAGGTGCCTTGGGCTGTGCTGGTCCGGGCTGATGCCCAGCGCCATCGACCGCCGCCACGACTCCGCCAGCGGCACGGGGATCTCAGGGCGCGGGACACCCGAAATGACCAGCTCGTGCGCGCGGCGCAGGGCACGCGCATACTTCGCCGGGTCCGAGAACCTCAGGCCGTAGTCCACCGTCTCCTCCTCACCGCCGGCGTCCTTGCCGGCAGTGCCCGCGTAACGCACTTGTTACCCCCGCCGCGTTCCAATAGTGATGCAGCTCACGCCCGCCCCAGCATACCGCAGGGACACCGGCGGGACGGGGCCGCCCGGACCACCTGAGGGACCGCACACAAAGGAGTGGAGATGACCGAAACACCCACCGCCGCCGCGCAGGCCTGGCTGAGCAGCCTGGACGGGGCGCTCCAGCGCCGCGACGTGGACGCCGCGCTGGACCTCTTCGAGGAGGACAGCTACTGGCGCGACTTCGTGGCGTTCACCTGGAACCTGAAGACCCTGGAAGGCAAGGTTGACATCCGCCGCATGCTCCAGGCGACGCTGGACCACGTCCGGCCGGCCAACTGGGCGCTCGCCGAGGACGCCACCGGCAGCGCCGCTGCCGACGGGACCGTGGAAGCCTGGATCACATTCGAGACCGGCGCCGCCCGCGGCTACGGCCACCTCCGGCTGCGCAACGGCAAATGCTGGACGCTGCTCACCACCATGCAGGAACTGAAGGGCTTCGAGGAGAAGAGGGGCCCGCGCCGCGAGCAGGGCGTGGCACACGAAATCATCCGCGGCCGCCGTTCCTGGAAGGAACTCAAGGAGGAACAGGAGGCGCGGCTCGGCCACGAGGAGCAGCCCTACTGCGTGATCATCGGCGGCGGGCAGGGCGGCATCGGCCTCGCGGCGCGGCTGCGGCGGCTGGGAGTGCCCACCATCGTGATCGAGAAGAACCAGAACCCGGGCGACTCCTGGCGCAACCGCTACAAGTCCCTGCACCTGCACGACCCCGTCTGGTACGACCACCTGCCCTACCTGAAGTTCCCGGACGACTGGCCCGTCTTCGCCGCCAAGGACAAGATCGGCGACTGGCTGGAGCACTACACCCGCATCATGGAGCTGAACTACTGGTCCGGCACCGAGTGCGTGGGCGCGGAGTACGACGACGGCACACAGGAATGGGCGGTCAGCGTCCTCCGCAACGGGTCACCAGTGACGTTGCGGCCCAAGCAACTGGTCTTCGCCCTGGGCGTCTCCGGCTACCCGAACATCCCCGCGTTCGACGGCGCCGAGAGCTTCCTGGGGGAGCAGCGGCACTCTTCCCAGCACCCCGGCGGCGGCGATTGGACCGGAAAGAAGGCCGTGGTGATCGGCTCCAACAACTCCGCACACGACATCTGCGCGGACCTGTGGGAACACGGCGCCGACGTCACCATGGTGCAGCGCTCCTCCACCCACATCGCCCGCAGCGAATCGCTGATGGACCTGGCCCTGGGGGACCTGTACTCGGAGAAGGCGCTGGCTGCCGGGGTGACCACCGAGAAGGCCGACCTGCTGTTCGCATCCCTGCCCATGCGCATCCTGCCCGAGGCGCAGGTGCCCGTGTACCAGGAGATGGCCCGGCGGGACGCCGAGTTCTACTCCCAGCTGGAGGCCGCCGGGTTCGACCTTGACTTCGGCGTGGACGGGTCCGGCCTGTTCCTGAAGTACCTGCGGCGCGGCTCCGGCTACTACATCGACGTCGGCGCCTCCCAGCTGATCATCGACGGCCGGGTGAAGCTGAAGAACGGGCAGGTTTCCAAGATCACCGGCAACGCCGTGGTGATGGCGGACGGCACCGAACTGGAGGCCAACCTGATCGTCTACGCCACCGGCTACGGCTCCATGAACGGCTGGCTGGCGGACCTGGTCTCGCCCGAAATCGCGGACCGCGTGGGCAAATGCTGGGGCTACGGCTCAGACACGCCAAAAGACCCTGGCCCCTGGGAGGGGGAGCTGCGCAATATGTGGAAACCAACCAACGTCCCCAACCTCTGGATCCACGGCGGCAACCTGCACCAGAGCCGGCACTACTCCTCCTACCTGGCGCTGCAGCTCAAGGCCCGGATGGAGGGGCTGGAGACGCCCGTCTACGAACTGCAGCCCAGCCACCACACCCGCTAAAGGAAGAACCCATCATGAAGGCAGCACGTTTCCACGCACAAAAGGACATCCGCATCGAGGACATCCCGGAACCGGAACTCCGGGCGGGGGCGGTGAAGATCGACGTCGCGTGGTGCGGCATCTGTGGCACAGACCTGCACGAATACCTTGAAGGGCCCATCTTCTGCCCGGCGCCGGGGCATCCGCACCCGCTCTCGCACGAGGAATCCCCGGTGACCCTGGGGCACGAATTCTCCGGGACTGTCTCCGAGGTGGGCGAAGGGGTGACGGGCCTGGCGAAGGGGGACAACGTCGTCGTCGAACCCTATTTTGTGGACGGAACCTGCGACATGTGCCAGGCGGGCAGCTACCACCTCTGCCGGCAGATGGGCTTCATCGGGTTGTCCGGCGGCGGGGGAGGGCTGAGCGAGAAGATCGTGGTGGACCAGCGGTGGGTGCACCCCATCGGGGACATCCCGCTGGACGAAGCGGCGCTGATCGAGCCGCTGTCCGTGGCGCACCACGCAGTGGCGCGCAGCGGCGTGAAGGCGGGCGACACGGCATTGGTCGGCGGCTCGGGGCCCATTGGCCTGCTCACCGCCGCCGTCCTGAAGGGCATGGGGGTGACCACGATCATCAGCGAGCTCACCCAGGCCCGCAAGGAGAAGGCCACCTCCAGCGGTGTGGCGGACCACGTCCTGGACCCCAGCAAGGAGGACGTCCCGGCGCGGGTGCGGGAGCTCACCGGCGGGACAGGCGCCGACGTCGCCTTCGAATGCGCCGGCGTGAACGCGGTGCTGGACACCATGCTCGACTCCGTCCGGCCCGGCGCCGTAGTGGTCAACGTGTCCATCTGGGGCGCGCCCGCCACCGTGGACATGCAGAAGATCGTGCTCAAGGAGATCGACCTGCGCGGCACCATCGCCTACGTCCGCGACCACCCCGTCGTGATCAAGATGGTCCAGGAGGGCAAGGTGGACCTCAAGCCGTTCATCACCGGCCGGATCGCGCTGGAGGACCTGGTGGAGCAGGGCTTCGATACCCTGATCAACCACAAGGACACGGCGGTGAAGGTGCTGGTGCACCCGTAAGGCTGGCGGGCGGACGCCCGGCACGGAAGGAAGGACGACGGCGGGACGCCGGTGCCGCCGTCGTGCCGCCTACCCTGCCTGCTGTCCAATGCCCGGGTAGCCGGAAACATAACAAGGGACATTTCCCCCTACCTAGCTGGGGCCTCGTCTGCGGAAGATTACCCCCATGAAAAAACTCCTGCTCGCCAGTCTCGCCGCACTCCACAACAGGTAGTACCGGTCCAAAAGACAGGTACGGGCCAACGGTGACCATGGTTTTGCCTGGTTTATAGACTCCGCTCACGCCGTATTTTCGGCCAGCCGTCAGAGGGTGGCTTCCGATGTCCGCACGCTCCACAACAGAATTCGCTCTTCAAGCAGGGGGAAACGTGATGCAGCTACTCAATACAGGGTCCGGGCGCTACCAAGGACCACGTTCGTTCGCTGCACGCCTTCGCGGCCGGCGGGCGGGCATCCTCGGTACAATCCTGGCGGCCCTCATGCTGGCGGGCACTATCCCGGCAACCGCTGCAGCCGCAGTGACCTCCACCATCCCGGTCGGTTCAAGCCCCAGGAACGTGGCGTTCACCCCGGACGGGTCCAAAGCCTACGTCACCAACTGGGAGTCCAACACGGTGTCGGTCATCGACGTTGCCTCGGGTGTGGTGACGTCCACGATTCAAGTCGGGGCGGGTCCGCACGGTGTTGCGGGGTCCCCGGACGGGTCGATTGCCTACGTCACCAGCGGGGATTCCGACATGGTGACGGTCATCGATGTCGCGTCGGGCACGGTGGCTTCCGCGATCCCGGTCGGGGCGGCTCCGTTCGCCGTTGCGTTTGCCCCCGACGGGGCGACGGCCTATGTCACCAGCGGCGGCAGCGGTTCAGGCACGGTGTCGGTCATTGATGTGGCCTCGGGCACCGTGGCCTCCACAATCCCGGTGGGGCCGCTTCCGAATGCCGTTGCGTTTGCGCCGGACGGGTCGACGGCGTATGTCACCAACGGGCAGGATTCCGACATGGTGTCGGTCATCGATGTCGCCTCGGGGACCTGGACCTCCACGATCCCGGTCGGGTCATCTCCCACGGGCGTTGCGTTCACCCCGGACGGGTCACAAGCCTACGTCACCAACAACGAGGGCGACTCAGTGTCCGTGATCGATGTCTCCAAGGGCACGGTGACCTCCACCATCCCGGTCGGGTTTGCCCCGGACAGCGTTGCCATTGCCCCGGACGGGTCGGCGGCCTACGTCACCAACTCCGCGGCCGACACGGTGTCGGTCATCGACGTCGCGTCCGGCGCGGTGACCTCCAGCATCCCGGCCGGGACGCATCCGACCGGTGTTGCGGTCTCCCCGGACGGGTCGGCCGCCTACGTCGTCAACACCGTTTCCAACACGGTATCGGTCATCACCGTGGACGCAGCACCGCTTGTCTTCACAGCGGCCACACCGCCCAACAAGGCCAACACGCGGGCCGCCTACAGCTACACGTTCGCCGCCACGGGTGTCCTGTCCGGAACCCCGGCCAAGGCCGGCAAGTTCACGTTCAGGGTGACCGCCGCCAACGGGGTGAGCCCCCATGCGGTCACGGACCGCATCACAATCACCGTGACCAAGGCGAAGGCCCGCTGAGCCAACACGCGACGGTCGTCGAACAGCCCGTAAGGCTGGCGGGCGGACGCCCGGCCTGGAAGGAAGGACGACGGCGATACGCAAGTGCCGCCGTCGTCCTTCCTGCCCTGCCTGCTGGCCACAGCCCGGGTGGCCGGGAAAATATCAAGGGGCTTTCCCCCTATCCAGCCGGGCCACGCGCGCGGAAGATAAGCCCATGAAAAAGCTTGTGCTGGCGAGCTTCGCCGCCCTTCTCCTGGTTATTGGCTCCTTTCTGGGCGGGGTGGTCCCCGGCAATGCCGCGGCCGACCCTGCCATCACTGCAGGGCAGATCCTGGTCAAGTTCCGCGACAATGCCGCCGCCGCGGGCGCCCTCAGATCGCACGGGCTGACCGACGGGCCCGACGTCGGCAGCACCGGCGCGCACCTGATCACCGTGCCGGCAGGGAAGGAGCTGCAGCTGGTCGAAGCGCTGGGCCGGAACCCCGCCGTGGAGTACGCTGAACCGGACTATGTGGTCACTCCGGCCTCGGACGACACCTACTTCCCCAGCCAGTACGCGCTGCAAAACACAGGCCAGTCATTCACGAACACCGCCGGTACGGTGAGTGTAGGCAAGGGCACAGCTGACGCCGATGTGGACGCCGTCGAGGCCTGGACCGTCACCACAGGTACCGGGATCCGGGTGGCTGTCCTCGACTCCGGCGTCGCGATGGACAACCCCGACATCAACCCGAAGGTCGTGGCGCGGACCAACTTCACCACCTCCAGAAGCAACGACGACAACTACGGCCATGGAACCCACGTCGCCGGAATCGTTGCCGCCACCGCCAACAACGGCATGGGTGTGGCCGGCGTGTGCCCGGGATGCAGCATCCTGGCCGGGAAAATCCTCAGCGACACGGGGATGGGATCAAGCTCAGGCCTGGCGAACGGCATCAACTGGGCCGTCAAGAACGGCGCGAAGGTCATCAACATGAGCCTGGCGGTCGGCGCGTCAACCACCCTGGAAACTGCGGTCAATAATGCCTGGAACGCGGGTGTGGTGCTGGTTGCTGCGGCCGGCAACGGTGGGAACACCTCCATGAATTACCCGGCCGCGTACGCCAACGTCATCGCCGTGGGCGCAACCGACAACAACGACACGAAGGCGACATTCTCCACCTATGGCACCTGGGTGGACGTGGCGGCGCCGGGGGTCAGCGTTTACTCCACCTTCCCCAACCACCGGTTTACCCTTGCCAGGGAGTACAACCGTTCCCAGGGGTATGACATCGGCAGCGGCACCTCGATGTCCTCGCCCGTTGTCGCCGCGGTGGCCGCGCTCGCCCGCAGTGCCAACCCCGGCGGCACCACCTCGGACATCCGCGCCAAGGTCGAATCCACCACCGACGCGGTTGGCGACATCGGGAAGGACTGGGCCCATGGCCGGGTTAACGCCTGCAGAGCGGTCGGGGCGCTAGGTTGTTGACCCTTCCGGCGGCGTGGAGCCCGTTGTAGGGTCGTGGCGTGATCGTCCCCGATATCTCCCAGAACGCCGTGGCGGTGGCGGATCACTACGACGAGCTCGACCCCATCTATCGCCGGGTCTGGGGCGAGCATGTCCATCACGGCCTCTGGGTGACCGGCCACGAGACACCCGGCGAGGCCGTCGAGGCGCTGGTCGAAACAGTTGGCGACCGGCTGAGGCTGATGCCGGGCCAGGCGTGCATCGACATCGGCTGCGGTTACGGCTCCACAGCGAGGCGGCTCGCAGTGACACGAGGTGTCCGGGTCACCGGCTTCACGCTGTCCGCTGAGCAGGCCCGCTACGCCGCTGCGCATCCCATACCGGACGTGGACATCCAGGTCCGCGACTGGCTCGCCAACGGCCTTGACGACGCCTCGGCCGGTGCGGCCTGGGCCATCGAGTCGAGCGAGCACATGGTGGACAAGCCCAGGTTCTTCGCCGAGGCGCACCGCGTGCTGTCACCCGGCGGCCGCTTCGTCATCTGCTCGTGGCTCGCCGAGACCGATGCCAGCGGGTGGAAAGTCCGCCACCTGCTGGAGCCGATCTGCCGCGAAGGGCGCCTGCCCTCGATGGGCACGCGCGAGGAGTACGAGGCGATGGCAACGGCGGCGGGCTTTGCGGTCACCGGCTATGAGGACGTCACCCGCCGCGTCGCCCGCACCTGGCCGATCTGCGCCGGCCGACTCGTAAAGGCGCTCTTCACCGACCGCGAAACGCGCCGCCTCGCCCTGAGCGCACGCAACCGCAACTCGTTCCTGGGCATTCCCCGCCTGATCCTGGCCTACCGCACCGGTGCGATGCGCTACGGCATATTCACGCTCGCCAAGGCTGCGGAGAGCGGGCCGTAGCCCGCACGCCAACTGCCTCAGGGCAGCGGCTGCCGTTCGCCCACGCTGACGGAGGACGACGGCGGCAGGTACTCACGCCGTCGTCGTTCCATCCGCCGCCGACATCACCGCGACAGCGAGCCAAACCATCACCGCTGAATACGCCAGGCGAAGCCCCTGCCGGGTCCAATAGATGCGGCTGAGTTCCGGCATAGATCCCCCCTGTTTTGTTCGCCGGAAGCCCCCGATCCCGGTCGTCCAGGAAATCGTATAGGCCGGGTGGGAGCGGATGTCCCAGGTTTTACCGAGTTTTTGCTGAACTTCCCGGATCAGGGGCAGCCGCCGCTTCAGGGACTAGCGGCGCTGGGCGATCAGGACCAGAGCGCCGGACGCCAGCACGCCGGCGAGGGCGAAGACGAGCATGCCCGTGAACGAACCACCGGCCGATTGGATCAATGCCCCGCTGACAATCGGACCGATGGAGAAGCCGGTGCCGATCATGAGGTTGGTGGTGTTCATCAGATGTGCGCCGCTGGAAAGCGAGGACAACGTGGACAGCAGGTACGGCAGGATGAAGGTCCAGGCGAACTTGAAGATCACGGCGGCGACGGCGAATTGGATCAGGGCCGGTGAACCGAAAAGAAGCACGATGCTAAGGGCCATGCCTGCGTAACCTGCCGCCAGGTAAAGTTTCCGGCGCGGCGTCTCACCAAGTGCGGTGGCAACAAGGGCTGACAGGATGCCGCCGACGGTAGCAAGGGAAAGGACAAGGCTGCTGGCGGAAAGGTCGATGCCGGAGGCGGCCGAGATCTGGGCAATGAAAGACCAGACACCGCTGAGCGCGATGTAGAAGAGGAGGACAGCGGCCATTCCCGCGGCCGCTTTGAGCACCGGGACGCGGTTCGCTGCCTGCCCTGGGGCGGGTGCGGCGGCGGTCCGCAGCACCTCGCCGTCGATGCGGTTGACAACCAGGAGGCACAGCACGGCAAGTCCGGCGAGTGTCCAGTAGATCGCTGAAACTGCCGCCCCCGCGAACAGGGAGGGGAAAACGGCCAGAATCAGTGCTCCCATGGCCAGCTGGAAAACGACGAATATTCCAAAGGCGCGGCTGGGGTTGGCGGTTTTGCCGCTAAGGGTCAGGATGATCACGGTGATGGAGCCGGCCGCGAGGCTGGTCACCACCCGGGCGATCATCAACAGGCCGAAATCGTCCACAAAGCCGGAGACCACGTTGCCGGCAATGACCACCGCGGTGAAGATATAGCTCGCCGTCCTCAGGTTCAGCCGCCGGAGCCAGAGATAGGCCGGCACGGTGGCCAGGCTGAAGGCGCCGAGCTCCAGGGAGAAGAGCGTCCCCACCTGGACTGGTGTAAGGCCGAACTGCTCGATCAGTTTGCCTGCGATCACCGGGGCAATCAGCAGGACGGTGTACAGGACTGCGCTGAAAACGGCGATATAGGTGTACGTCCCCTTATCTGGGGAGACGGCTGCCCGGGCAGCTTGTGCGGTGGTGGCCATGATGTTTGTCTTTCGGGCAGGACGAAGCGGCGAAGGCCGCCGTCGGCGGGAATTGGGTGTTGGTGAGCCCCTGCAGGGCACACACGGAGCAGGGGTTATGCGGAAGCCGTCAGGCGCGCTGCGCTGCGCGTCCTTCGGCCGGGGCTGCGGGGCCCGCTGTTTCTGCATCGAAGACCTTGCGGCCTGCGAACCAGGTCTGGCGGGTTTTGATGTGCGCGATTTGTTCGGTGTCGATCTCGTACGGATTGGCACTCAGGACGATGAAATCCGCCGACTTTCCCGGGACCAGGGAGCCGGTGACATCGTCCAGGCCCATCGCCTGTGCCGAGTTGGTGGTGTACACACGGATGGCTTCCGGGAGTGAAATGGCCTGTTCGGGCCAGAGCGTGCCAGGGAATTGCCCTGTTGGGTCCTGCCGGGTTACCAAGCCGTAGATTCCTTCCCACGCATTCGGAGACACGCTGACTGGCCAGTCCGAGCCGCCGGCGATGCGGGCCCCGGCGTCCAGCAGGGAGCGGTTGGGCTGCATTTTCGACGCCCTCTCCGCCGGGAGCACCGTGGCAATGGCCTCGGAGATGACACCGGGGAACCACAACGACGGGGAGATGTCGGCGGTGACATCGAGTTCGGCAAACCGGGGGATGTCCTGTTCCTGGACAAACTGGCCGTGGGCGATGTGGTACTTCGGCATGATGTGTCCGGCTGAGCGGACCTTCGCCACGGTGTCGAGCACCAGCCGGACCGACGCGTCGCCCGTGCAGTGGATCTTGGCGGAAATACCACGCTCCGCCGTGCCCATCAGCCAGCGCTCCAGCTCTGCTGCAGGCATGGTGGTGCCCCCGCAGTGGCACTCCGGGAAGCCGACATCCGGCAAATAGGGTTCGATGAACGCCGCAGTCCCCGCCGGGGGCACCCCGTCAAGGAAGATCTTGATGAAGTCCGGCCGGTGGTGCCGGGACCGTGTCTCTTCGCGATGGGCGATGATGCCCTCGCCGAGCGGCGTGGTGCCGAAAATAAAATCATTGGCCTGCATGGACGTCACCACCCAGGCAGCGAGTTCACCGGATTCGTCGAGCTCTTTCAGCGCCTGCAACATCTGGAGTGAGGATGCCGCATCCTGGAATCCCGTCACGCCGTAGGAATGGAGGATCTCGATGCCGCGCGCTGCGGCCCGGGAGAGGTCCTGGGTGGACCGCGGCTGCAACCGCGCCAGCGTCTGTTCCGCCAGGACGCCACCGGCCTCGATGAGGACACCGGTGGCACGCCCCGAAGCATCCCGCATTATCTGGCCACCCTCGGGATCCGGAGTGTGCGGGCCGATGCCGGCCAGTTCCAGGCCCCGGGAATTCACCCACCTGTTGTGCTTGCTGTCGTCTTTCAAGATGGCAGGCCGTCCGCCGGTTGCGGCATCAAAACGGAGGAGCGTTTCCACGGAGTTGAGTTCGGCCAGGAGTCCGGAACCCCAGCTTCCACCGACCACCCACTCGTCGTGGCCCAGGCTCCCTGCATACTCTGCGACGGCGGTGAGGAGGTCATCGAGCGACTTGGTGGGCGCCTCGTTGCATTCGAACAAGTCCATCTGCCCTGCCAGCATGTGGTGATTGTGGACGTCAAGCAGTCCGGGCATGACGTAGGCGCCGCCGAGGTTGATGATCTCAGTGCCCGGCCCCGCCGCGGCCTCGGCCAACAATCCGACGGCGTGGACCTTCCCGGCCTTGACCGCAAGTGATGTGACGCGGGGGAGTTCATCGTGCAGGGTGTCAATGACGCCGTTGATCAGAAGAAGGTCAGCTGTGTTGTCCATAATCCCAGTCCCTGAAGGTGCTTTGGATCACAACACTAAGTTGCCGCGCTACTGGTTGCTTGACTCTCCGTGCACGGCATTTGCAAATCCCGGCAGGCCGCCGTCCCAGCCTGGTCTTAGGGCCGGACGGGGGTGGCCGCCTCTTTTCCCAGCACCGTTGTCCACGGGCGGGCGGTCCAGGACGTCACGACGCCAGCTTTGACGTAGGGATCGGCGGCTGCAAAGGCCTTTGCCGCCTCGAGTGCGTTCTCGCCGGTGAAGATCAGCAACCCGGTGAAGGGGCCGTCACCAACGGCCCCGCCCAGCAGAAGCTCGCCGCGTTCCACTGCTTCCCAGCCCGCCTTGAGGTGGTCTGAACGGTATTGTTCGCGGGTCTGAAGGTAGTTGTCCTCGTAGGTGTATTCGAGCACGGCGTGCATGTGGTTCCGTCCATTTCGTTGAGTGGTTTCGCTCGTTGTAGAAGTAGCGTACCCATGGCTGGCGCTGCTCAGGGCTCCGAATGGACCCCGGGCTGTTCGTGGATGCCGCACCAGCCGGCGATGAACAGGGCGATGCTCTTGGTGATCCGGCGGATGGATTCGACCGAGACCCGCTCGTCGAACCCGTGGATCGACTCTGAAACGGGGCCGTAGACCAGCGCCGGCGTATCGGCATAGAGCGTGAAGACCCGGCCGTCGAGGTAGCCCGGCGTGGTGAAGCTTTTCAGTTCACTGCCGAACACCTGCTCATGGGTGCGCTCCAGCATGGCCTCTGCTTCGCTTCCGGGCTCCAGCACATAGCCCTCGGAGAAGAAGCCTGTCTTCACACCGACCGCGTTGATCGGGTCGGGTCCCCGGCCCAGGGAGGCAAGGCAGTCCTGAAGTTCAGCCCATGCCTGCTCCGCGGGGATGCCGGGATATATTGCCGCGCGCACGTCGAACTCGCACCAGGCTGGGACGCTGGAGGGCCAGTCCCCGCCCTGGATGCCGCCGAAGTTGAAGTTGATGGGGTGGTCCAGGTCTTCGAAGTAGCGGTGCTGTCCGCGGTCCGCATTCCACTTCTCTTCGACCTCCCGCAGCGCAGAGATTGCCGTATACGCTGCGTCGATGGCGTTGAAGCCGGTGCCCATCTCACGGGGATGGGTCGGATTCCCGGTGACCCTGACCCTGAACCAGAGCACGCCGACGTTGGCGCGCACCAGCATGTCTTCTTCTGGTTCGGGGATGATGACGGCGTCGGCACGATAGCCGCGCATCAGTGCGGACAGGGAGCCGTTGCCTGTGCATTCCTCCTCGACGACGGACTGGAAGTGGATGCGGCCGGCGGGCTCGAACCCCGCCGCGCGGACGGCGTCGAAGGCGAAGAGGTTGGCTGCGAGACCTGCTTTCATGTCTCCGGCGCCGCGGCCATACATCCATCCGTCGATGATGGGGGCGTCCCAAGGGTAGCGGGACCAGGACTCGGACGGACCCTCGGGGACGACGTCGATGTGGCCGTTAAGGATAAGGGATCGGCCCTGCTCGGAGGCTGGACGGTACGTGCCCACCACGTTAGTCATGCCCGCATAGGAAACCGTTGTAGGCCCGTAGCCCTCATGGGCGGACAGGTCATCGGCGTCCAGCTCCCACCGGTCCATCTCCAGGCCACGGCCTGCCATGGCCGCATGCATCAGGTCCTGGGCGCTGCCCTCCCGGGTGCGCAGCGACGGGTGCTTGACCAGGTCCTGGGTGAAGGTCAGCTGCGCATCGAAGGCGGCGTCGACGGCCTCCAGGATGCGGAGCGTTTGGTCGTCACTGAGCAATTTTGTCTCCTAACGAAACGGGGAGCCGTCCGGTGGACGGCTCCCCGTTCTGGTGGTTGAGCATTCGAAAGAGAGTAAAGCTTGGGCTACTGTCTGCGGCCGGTCCTAGCTGCCGGCGACAAGCTTCTTGTCCTGGACCCGCAGGCGCTCGCCGAAGAACCCGCCGACGGCGGTGAGCAGGGAGATGATCGCCAGGATCAGGGCCGCACCCCACGACTGGTTACCGGAGACGCCCAGCATGGCCGTGGCCAGCAAGGGCATGAATCCACTGGTGGCACCTGCGATGTTATAGCCCAGGGCCACACCGGAGTAGCGCAGCTTCGGCGGGAACAGCTCGGTCAGCAGGGCACCGTTGACGGCGTACGCCACCGCTATAAGCATGATCCCGACGGTGATTGCCAGCGTAATCAGCAGTGGGGATTTCGTGTCAATCATGGCGAAGAGGGGGAAAGCGGCGACGGCGCTGACGATACCGCCCCACATGGTGACCTTGCCCGGCCCGATCTTCTCTGCGAGCCGGCCCATGAGGAACGTGACTCCGATCTGGGCCACGGCGGCAACCAGTGTTGCGTTGACCATGACGTTCCGGTCCACCTTCAGGGTGTTGGACCCGTAGCTCACCGCGAAGGTGGTGATCATGTAGAAGCCACCCACGCCGAGGAGGGCCGCGAGTACGGCCACGAGCAAGCGGCCGGAGGCGTGGCGGAAGACCTCGAACGCCGGAACCTTGGACGTTTCACCCTGGGCGAGCAGATCCTTGAAGATGGGGGATTCTTCCACCTTGAGGCGGATCCAGAGCGCGATGCCGAGCATGGGGAAAGCCAGCAGGAATGGAATCCGCCAGCCCCAGGCGTCAAAAGCTTCCGACGGGAATAGGAGGACGAGCGAGAAGGCGCCCGAGGCCAGCAGCGTAGCCACCGGCGAACCGACCTGTACCAAGGCGGCGTACCGGCCCCGCTTTTCAACGGGGGCATGCTCGACGGCCATGGTTACCGCACCGCCCCATTCACCGCCGACAGCCAGGCCCTGGACAAGCCGCAAGACGGCGAGCAGGATGGGCGCCGCCAGGCCGATGCTGCCGAAATCGGGCAACAGGCCGATGAAGGCCGTGGCCGCGCCGATCATGACGATGGTCATCAGCAGCGCGGGCCGGCGTCCGTAACGGTCGCCGATGTAGCCAAAGATCATGGCCCCGATCGGACGGGCTGCGAAGCCGACGCCGAACGTGGCAAAGGAGGCCAGCAGCGCCGCGGTGGGGTCCATATTGGTGAAGAACAGCCGGTTGAAGACCAGCGCCGCAGCCGTGCCGAAGAGGTAGTAGTCGTACCACTCCAGCGCGGTCCCGACGAAGGCGGCACGGGCAATCTTTCCTGCGTCCTTGCCGGAGATCACCGGAGGAGCACCTGCGGCGGGGGAAAGTGAATTTGAGGTGGTCACTGCGTGGGCCCTTTCGAGCGGGGTTGAGTTCTTGCATCTCGGGTCCCGCGGCGGGCGAAGGGCGATGGCCTGCACTGCTGCGGTGATTATTCGAGAGTAGGTGAGTGATAACGCCCTAAACAATGATAATTTCCACCCACTTTCGGCCCCGTTCTTAGGCATTTTCACAAACTAGTCGGTGAACTCGCTGTAGCGGCTGAGGGCGATGAGTGCCCGCGCGGCCTCGCCCGGCACTGTGAGGTCAAGGCCGATCGCCTCGTGAAGGCTGTGGAGGCGGTTCACTACGGTGTTGCGGTGGCAGAACAGCTCCTCCGACGTTTCTTTGATGGATCCGGTCCGCCCATAGCTGCGTGCCACCTCCAGCAGGCGTTGGCGTTCGACGGGCGTGCACTTGTCCAGAGCGTTCTTTATGGAGGTGGAAAAGCCTGGAAACTTCTGCTCCAGGAGGCCGCTGGCGATTCCCATCCATGCGTCCTCCATCGTGGCCAGCCGGGTGCCGCGGCGCTTCTGCTGTGCCAGCACAAGTGCCGAAGCCGCAGCGGAGGGAACGGCATCCAGTCCCTCCACTCCCGGTACGTACCCGGCAGGAAAGGCGGGCGGTTCGTGACGCCAGGTCAGCCCCTTCCGCTGCTGCCGGAAGACATACAGGACTCCGCTGTTCTCGTACATATAGATGCTGTGGTTGGACTCGAACTGCTGCTGGGCCTGGGATACGGCGTCCAAGGTCACTGCGAGCACTTCGAAGGTCCCGGTGGCCTGCACTTCGAGGGCCGCTGCAAGGTCCTGGACTTCACGTGGGGTGCCAGGTCCGGCATTGAACAGCCGGGAAAGCAGGCGCTGGCGGTACAACTGCTTGTTGCGGGCCAGGCGCGCCTCTTCCTCGGCATAGGCCTGTTGGATGCTGGTCACGTAGCCTTCGACGGCGTCCAGGACCCGGTCCATGTTGGCCACCAGGACACCGATCCCCTTGTCCCGCGCGACCCGTTCCAGCCCCTTCCAGAGAACACGGAAGTCATTGCGGATGGCTACCAGGAATGCGTCGAGGGGAACGCCCTGGCGGGCGCGCCGGGCGGCCACCTCGCGGGGAAGCGTCTGCAGGTCCGGGGGGAGCTCCAACCCGGCCATCTGATAGAGGAACATGTCCATGGTGTCCGCTGCGGTCCGGTAGATGTCCTCCTTGGGAACCACTGCTTCACCATAGGAAATGGAGGAAAAACGCTCCAGGAAGTCGTCCACCAGCAGGGATCGATCCTTCCAAAGACTCTCCAGCAACTCGGTCCATTCCGGCTCGGTGGGACGGCCGGGACGGAACTCCCTGGCGGTCGTACCGTAGGATCGGGCATCGTCACCATCATTTGCTGTCATGCAGGCATTTTATGCAAAAGCCTAAAGTTTGACCATGAAACAGCGTTCTATATCCATTGAAGGCAGCGATATCACAGAGTTGAATGGACGGAGCCGCACTTTCAGGCCGCGGCCTTAACTCCTCGGAAAGGCCCGGGGACCCTAGCAAAGAGGATCCATGCCCTTCGATCTCCTGATTCGCAATGCACGCATACTGACCCAGGATGCCTCCCGCCCCACCGCGACAAGCCTGCTCATTCACGACGGCAGAATCCTCGATGTGGATCCCGACGCCAGCCTTTGCGGCCACGCCCTCTGGACCATTGATGCCGCCGGAACCACGATTGTCCCTGGGTTCAATGACGTCCACGCGCACAGTGTCTGGTTCGGTCTGGGGCTCATGGAGGCCAACGCAGGGGCAGCGGCAAATCTGGACGGGCTGTACCAGATCATCGCCGAGGCCGCCGCCGAAATGGCCCCGGGGGAGTGGGTTGTGGCATCCGGTTACAGCCCGCTGCTGCTCGACGGCCAGCAACCGGACAGGGACCGGTTGGATGCGGCGGCAGGGGGACGTCCAGTGTGGATCAAACACTCCTCCGGCCACGCCTGCACGCTCAACGGCGTAGCACTGGAGCTCGTAGCCGCCCAGGCCGATCTCAGTGCACCGATCGAAGGCGGAGCCGTCGTCATGGGCGAAGATGGCCTGCCGACGGGGCTGCTGGAGGAAAACGCCATGCGATTGGTGCAGGACATACTGCTGCCGTATCCGCTGGAGACCATTGAACGCGCACTGGATCTGGCCACGTCACACTATCTGTCCGAAGGAATTACCAGCGTCACGGATGCGGGCATCGCCGGTGGCTGGATCGGCTATTCGCCGCGGGAGTTCGCCGCGTACCAGAATGCCCGCGACAAGGGGATGCTGAGCGTCAGGATGCAGCCAATGCTGGTTATGGATGCCCTCCACGATGTGCCCGGCCACGCCGATGACCCGGCCTCCATTGGCCTCGACGCCGGAATCCGCACCGGCTTGGGCGACGATTGGCTGCGCCTGGGACCGGTGAAGATCTTCAGCGACGGTTCGCTCCTGGGCAGTACCGCCTACATGACCGAGGACTATGTCGGCTGCACCCACAACCACGGCTACCTGCAAATGGACGCGGACCAGCTGCGCGAGTCGGCGCTCAGCGCCTACCGTGCTGGCTGGGCGATTGCGATGCATGCCATCGGTGACCACGCGATCGACCACGCCATTGACGTCATCACTGAGGCGCAGGAAAAGTTCGGTTCCAACGCACAGCCCAACCGGATCGAGCACGGCGGCGTGGTCCGCCCCGATCAGCTTGACCGGATAGCCCGGGCCGGCATCGTGCTGGTCCCGCAGCCGCACTTCATCACCGAGTTTGGAGACGGTATGGCCCGCCTGCTGGGCCCCAAACGCACCTCGTGGTCCTATCCCGCCAAAAGCCTGCTGAAGCGAGGAGTTACACTGCCGGGAAGTTCAGACCGACCCGTCTCCAACGGCCGGCCCCTGGATGTCATGCAGTCGTTCGTGGAGCGGCTGACTCCTTCAGGGGACGTGTACGGCCCGGCCGAAAGGATCACCGCGGCCGAAGCGCTGGCAGCCTATACCACGGGATCGGCCGCCGCCACGGGAGCCGGGCACATCAAGGGCCGCTTGGCACCGGGGTACCTGGCGGACCTCGTGTTCCTGGACCAGGACCCCACCGCCGTGGACCCCTCAAACATCTCAGCCACCCGCGTGCTCGCCACCATGGTGGGCGGGCAAATCCGTTTCGGCGAGGAAAATCTGCCGGCGCCGGTCCGCGCCACAGACCTTGAGGCAGCATTGACAGGGAAGGAAACCCCATGAGCACCGCACACGACGAGTTCCTCGCAGACTTCGCCACGATGTCTGGCTTCGGCGCCACGCCCGGGGGAGGCGTGGACCGGCAGGCCGGCACGGCCGCAGACCATGCCACGCGGGCATGGTTCAGCCAATGGCTGGCCCAGCACGGCTATACCGAATCAGTGGACGGGGCAGGCAACCAGTTCGGCACCCTGGACCTGGTCGCCGGCGCCCCCTATGTGCTGGTCGGCTCACACCTGGACTCCCAGCCGCTGGCCGGCCGGTACGACGGGGCCTATGGCGTGCTCGCAGCGGCCCATGCAGGCGCCCGCGTCGCTGCTGAAGTCCAGGCCGGAAAGCTCCGCCCGACCTACAACCTGGCCGTTGTGAACTGGTTCAACGAGGAAGGCAGCCGCTTCGCGCCCAGCATGATGGGAAGCTCTGTCTTCACCGGGAAGCTGCCGCTTGAGGACGCGCTTGCCACCGCAGACCCTGCCGGAATCACAGTGGCGGAAGCCCTAGCCGCCGGACACAGCACTTCGCAAGGAAACGCCCCGGTCCTCGCCGAGGTTGCACGCTATGCCGAGATCCACATCGAGCAGGGCAGGAACCTGGAAGAAACCGACACCCAAGTGGGGATCGTGGACCGCACCTGGGCCGCCAGCAAGTACCGGGTTACCGTGGACGGAGCCCAGTCACACACTGGCGCCACCCGCATGGAGGACCGCCGTGACGCCCTCTTTGGGGCCGCGCTGGTCATCGCCGCCGCTCGTGAACTGACTGCGGAATTCGAGCCCGGGCTGCTGCACACATCGGTATCCGAGCTGTATGTACTGCCGAACTCACCGGTCACCATCGCCCGCCAGGTCCTGATGAACCTGGACCTGCGTTCCCCCGACGAGTCCGTCCTGGGCGTGGCCATGGAACGGCTGGGCAAGAGGATTGTCGACGCCGAGGCAGATTCCCGGACGGAGATCCGCCTGGACCTGACGCACAACTGGGGTGTGGTGTCCTACCAGTCCAAGGGCGCGGCCTTGGGCAGGGTAAGCGCAGAGAGTCTGGGCTACAGCCACAGGGACGTGATGACCGTCGCCGGGCACGATTCCACCAACATGAAGGATGTGGTTCCGACCGTCATGCTCTTCGTTCCCAGCGTCGAAGGCATCTCGCACAACGAAGCGGAGTACACCCGCGACGACGACGCGTTGCGCGGCGTCGAACTGTTGACGGACGTCACGCGGCGGCTTGTCTGCGGCGAATTGGAAGAGGACTGAGCCGGTAGCCTTTCGAACCAGGCGTTTCGGGGAAGGTTAAGAGGCATGAGCGGTAGGGCCTTGCCCGCTTGGGTGGCCCTACTGTCCTGGCACGGGGGCGCCGGCGCCCCGCCGCAGGCCGGCCGTCACCCCAGCCAAGTCCGTCATGGCGTGGACGGCGTCCTCATTTGCGAGCCCGTTCTCGTGGCAGAGGGAACGCCAGGTCCAGAAGGACACCGCGTGGGCGACGACGGCGCGCAGCCTGGCGCTGCCTGGCTCCGGAAATGCCTCCAGGAGGCGGTCACGGAATAACGTGTCGCGCTCCCGGAGGCCTGTGCGGTGCTTTTCCGGAAGGGCGGCCCAATCGCCGTAGATGTTCCTGAGCATTGGCTCGCCGTCGCGGTAGAACCGGTACAGGTCTGTGAGTCCGGCATGGAGGCGTTGGAGGGGGTCCGGGTGCTCACACCACGCCGAAGGATCTGGCAGCTGCTGTTGTGAAAGCCAGTGCGAGGAGCAGGCGGAGAACAGCGCTTCCTCGTCGGCGAAATGACGGTAGACCGTCAGCCGGGTGACCTGGGCCTGCTCGGCGATGCCCGCAATGGTGGTCCGGGCAGGGCCGACTGACCCGTGGAGCGCCACCGCCGCGTCCACGATGCGCTGCCGGGTGGTGTCCACCTGCTCGGCACGCTTGTTCATCTGGTACTTGCGCGCTTTGGCTGAACGCTGCTGTTCACTCAAAGTATTGACACCGGTCCTGCGTGGGCTGACAATTCGATATACACCACTGTATATCGAAATTGAAAGGGATGGATGCCATGGGCGCTGAGGAGGCTCCGCGGCTGACAGTCGTGCAGCCTGGGGAGGGACGCCAGGGCAGTCTCGGAAGTATCGGGGTTGTCTTCAAACTGTTCGGTGAACACACCAACGAGCAGATCTCCATCGTGGAACACCCGTTTCCGGTGGGGGCCTTGGTTCCAGTGCATATGCACAGCCGTGAGGACGAATACTCAATCGTCCTGGAAGGCGAGATCGGATTCCGGTCCGGTGAGCGCGAGGCAGTGCTGGGCGCCGGGGGCTACATCACCAAGCCGCGCGGCGAACTGCACACCATGTGGAATGCGGGGAAAGTTCCGGCGCGGATGATCGAAGTCATCAGCCCGGCCGGGTTCGAGCATTTCTTCTGGGGACTGGCCGACCAGCTTGAAGCCGGTGGACCGCCGGACCCTGAAGCCATCGGCAAACTGGCCGCAGAATACGGCCTCCAGTTCGGCGAGGCGCCATGGCTGCCGGACATCATCGCCCGGTACGGGCTAAATCCACCGATGGGCTGACGGGAAGGCCATGGGCCTCCAGGTTCCCCTTTACCGAACGGGACGGCGACGTGGCCCCGCCGCGCAGAAGCCGGGCGCGCCGCTGGCCGGAATGGCCGCCGTCGTACTTCTGCTGCACGCGGTGGGCTGGGGAGTGCTGGTGCTGGGCGTCGTCCCGCAGAACCTCCTCCTCGGCTCCAGCCAGGTCTTCGGACTGGGGATCGGGCTAGGTGCCTACCTGCTGGGCATGCGCCACGCCTTCGACGTGGACCACATCGCAGCCATCGACGGCACCACCCGAAAGCTCATGGGTGAAGGCCTTCGCCCCGTCACTGTCGGTTTCTGGTTCTCCCTTGGCCACTCCAGCATCGTCCTTGGCCTCTGCCTGCTGCTGGCTGCGGGAGCCCGCAGCCTGGGAAACCAGCTCGGAGATGGCGCCTCGTGGTGGCGGGAGGTCCTGGGACCAGTAGGCGCCACCATCTCAGGACTGTTCCTTTACCTCCTGGCCTTCCTCAACCTTGCCCTGCTGGTCCGCGTCGCCACGGACTTCCGCTGGCTGCGGGCGGGGCAGCCGGGATTGGGGACGACTGTCGAGGTCCCGGGCCTTCTGGTCCGCCTGCTGCGCCCGGTCCTGCGCAGCATCACCCGGCCCGCCCAGATGTATTGGGTGGGGCTGCTGTTCGGCCTGGGATTCGATACGGCCACCGAGGTGGCGCTGCTGGTTGTGGCCGGGGGAGCGGCGGCGGTGGAACTTCCCTGGTACGCCGTCCTCACCCTGCCCGTCCTCTTCGCGGCGGGCATGAGCCTGCTTGACAGCCTGGATGGATGGTTCATGAACGCGGCCTACGGTTGGGCGTTCGCGCACCCGCGCCGGAGGCTGCTGTACAACCTGCTGTTGACCGGGCTCTCGGCCACCGTGGCGCTGGGTGTGGGGACCGTGGAACTGCTGTCCGTGGTTACGGCGCATACGGGAGTGGTTTCCGGGGTCTTTGCGGCCATCGGCGGCATCGATCTGACGGGGCTTGGCTACGCCGTGGTGGGCTTGTTTGTTCTCGCCTGGCTGGCCGGGGTCTTCATCTGGAGGTTCCGGGGCGGCTCGCCCACTGCTGCCAGCCTGGAGGAGTGAGCCGCATTTTGGTTCCAGTTTGCCTCAGCCTTCCGGCAGGAGGTTGGCCGCCAAGGTACGGGCCATGAATCGTCCGAAATGCTCGGCACTCCAGCCGCGCTTGAGGACCAGGGTTTCGTAGAGCTCGGCCGAGGTGCTCATGAAGAAGACGTCGGCCACTTCCTCCGCCGTCAGGCCCGGCCGCAGGAATCCCCTCCCGAGCACCTGGCGCGCGTTGTGCAGCATCCGTTGGTACCGCCCGTCATCAACGTCGCGCAGGAGCGCGGCCATGTCCTGGTCCCCGCTCGCCGCGGCGTCCCGGATGAGGAGGTAGACGGGGGAGCCCAGCGGGCTCACCTCGGAAATGAAGCGGCCGAACTGCTCCATGAGTTGGCGGGGATCGGTGACCGTGGCCTGGGCGCGGTCCGACCGCTCTTCCGCCGGCGGGCCGCCGGCGCCCAGCAGGCTCTGTTCGTAGATGGCCCGCACCAGCCCAGGCTTTCCGCCGAACCCCTTGTACACGGACTCCTTGGAGACGCCGGCCGCGTGGGCGATGGCGGCGATGGTGGTCCGGCCGTAGCCGTGGGCCAGGAACAGCGCGCGGGACTGGGCCAGCACCCGTTTCCTGGCTTCCCCGGCAGCCTCCTGCCGGCGCCGGGCGTCGTAGCTGCGGGAGCGGGGTGGCGCACCATTGACCGCGGGTCCCATCGGGCTTAAGCTCCTTGTATCAGTTAGATACAGCTAACTGTATCAAATTCAGCGTACCAGCCTCTCCGCCTCCCGCGACGGAACCTAAGGAGCAGATCATGGACGCTTCAGGAATCGAGCGCGTCCCCGAAGGCCCGGTCCGGCGCATGCTGGCCGCGGCCAACCGCCATGACCTCGAGGCCATGGTGTCCCAGTTCGCGGAGGACTACCGGAACACCACCCCCGTCCACCCGGCCCGCAGCTTCACGGGCTCCGCGCAGGTCCGGAAGAACTGGACGGCGCTCTTTGCCGGCCTGCCGGACCTCACCCTGACGGTCCATGACGCGGCAACCGGACCGGACGGCAAGGTCTGGATGGAATGGAGCAACCGCGGCACCCGGCCGGACGGATCCGTGCAGCAAGCCGCAGGGGTGGCCATCTTCACCCTCCGCGGCGACAAAATTGCCGCGGCCGAGTTCTACCTCGAACCCGTGGACCAGGACTCCGGCGACGTGAACCAGGCCGTCCGGGAGGCAGTCCATGGTGCGGCCGGAGGTGACCGGTCATGATCCTGGTGGTCGGCGGTACAGGCCGCCTTGGCCGCGCCGTGGTTCCCCTGCTCGTTGCCGCAGGGCAACAGGTCCGCATCATGGCCCGGGGCAAGTCCCAGCCCTTCCCGCAAAAGATGGGCGACGGCGTCGAAATCCTTCACGGGGACCTCGGCTCCGACGCGGACTGCCGGCAAGCCGTGGCTGGCTGCACTGGGGTGGTGTTCGCGGCGTCGGGGTTCGGGATCAAGGACTCCAGCCCGCGTGCGGTCGACCGCGACGGCGCCATCCGGCTGGTCCGCGCGGCGGCCGCGGCCGGAGTGCGGCACGTGGTGATGATGTCCATGCCCGGCGCTGCCGCTGACGGGCCCATCGATTTCCTGCGCTGCAAAGCCGCGGCCGAGGACGCCGTGCGCTCCTCCGGCATGGACTGGACGATCGTCCGGATCGGCGCCCTCCTGGAACAGCGGCTTGAGATCATGACGGCGCCGCTTGAGTCGAAGGGCAAGGTGCCCGTGTTCGGCTCGGGGTCCGCCCCGGTGACCTATACCTCGGTCCGGGACGCGGCCGCCGTCGTGGTCCGTGCCCTCCGCGACCCGGCGCTGCGGAACCGCGTCATCGAATGGGGCTCGCAGACGCTCACCGCACATGAGGTGGCGGAGGCTCTGCTTGCCCGGGCCGGCCATGGATCAATCCAGCGGGTTCCGGCCGCCGCCGTACGGCTGCTGTCCGTGGCGGCCAGGCCGTTTTCACCGTTCCTTGCCCGGGTGGCGGGTGCCGCGGCCTGGGAGGAATCAGGGGCGGCGGCGTTCGAGTTTGGTCCCGCGCGGGCCGAGTTTCCCGACATCCCTGTTACCGGGCTGCAGCAGGTCCTCGAGGCATCAGGCGCTCCGGGATCTCTGGCGTAGCCGCGTGCAACAATGGCGCCATGACCCACGAACAGCACGAATCCGCCGCGCCGGTGCTGGACACCGCCGCCCACCCCGCATTCGAAGCCGCCTACCAGGCCGCCCAAAAGAGCCTGGCCGAGGGCGGCATCCCCATCGGGGCGGCGCTCGCCCGGGACGGCGTGGTGGTTGCCAGCGGGCATAACGAGCGGGTCCAGAACGCCGATCCGATCGCGCACGGGGAGATGTCCGCACTGCGCGCCGCCGGCCGGCAAAAGAGCTACCGGGACACCACGCTCTACACCACGCTGGCACCCTGTGCCATGTGCGCGGGAACCATCATCCAGTTCAAGATCCCCCGCGTGGTGGTGGGGGAGGCACAAACGTTCGACGGCGAACTGGAGTTTTTGCGGTCACGCGGGGTTGAGGTGGTGGTCCTGGACGATCAGCGCTGCGTGGACATGATGCGCACCTTCCAGTCCGACCACCCGGAACTGTGGGCCGAGGACATCGCGGAGTAGGGGTGCGAGGCAGCTGGTTAGCTGCCCGGGGAGGTCGTGTGAAGTCCTGCTCGGGTTGCTGCCCCCAGCAGTTCCTTGCCGAAGGCGATCAACCGGTCAGCTTCAAGCCTGATCGCAGCCGCGAGGTGGATCACGTCCGCGCTGCGCAATTTACCTGGCAGTGCGGCCGCGTACAGGAGGTCTGAACGCGTCAGGTCCACGAGGTTGATTCCGTTCAACACCGCGTTGACCAGTTCCGGCGGCAGGCCGCGGCGGTTGGCGGCGCAGTGCAACTCCGTGTGAAGGAGCATCGAGGCAACAAGTCGGTCACCCCGCTGCGCCGCCGTTGAAAGAAACTCCGCAGTGGGACCGGACTCAGGTTCCTCGACCACCAGTTTCAGGGCCGCCGACGTGTCGACGTACAGAATCACCGGTCGCCGCGGAGGTCGGCGATTATGTCGGCCGTGCCCACATCAGACGTCACGCGTTGGAGCAACTGGAAGTCGACCGGGCTTTCCGCGGCCTGCCGCACGCTGCCGGACAGGAGCAGACGCTCGAAGGGTGAGGCTGCAGGCGGGATAAGGGTGGCGGCAACTTCGCCGTTATTCGTGACATCTATGGTTTCGCCGTTCTTCACCCGCTCCAGGATTTTGCTGCTTTGATTCCTTAGCTCGCGGTGGGGGATCGTTGTCATGGCACACCTCCGTAGCAATCGTAGCATTCGCTTCGAAGCCTAGGACTCAACGACTGACCGCAGCCACCTCAACCTGTACCCCTGCGTCCCGGAACTTCTGCACCTGGGCGGGGTCGGCGCCGTCGTCCGTCACCAAAGTCCACGGCAGCGCCAGCCGCACCCAGGCGTGGAACGGCCGCAGCCCCAGCTTGGAGGAGTCGGCCAAAACATAGACTTCCCGGCCGCGCCGGGCCATGAGCTCCTTGAGCCGGGTCTGGGCATGGTCGGCTTCGCAGATGCCGTCCTCGGCCGTGACGGCGTCGGCGCCCAGGAACACGCGGTCAAAGCTCATCCGCTCCAGCGCCGCCTCCGCCAGCGGACCCACAAAACTCTGCGAAAGGCTGCGCAGCCGGCCGCCCAGGCAGTCCACCTCGATGCCCTCGGACTCGGCCAGTTCCTGCATGGTGTTGATGCCCGGCGTGGTGACCGCGAGCTTCCCGAACCCGCGCAGTTCGTGGGCCAGGGCACCCACGGTGGAGCCGGCGTCGAGCAGGATGTTCTCCCCGGGCCGGATCACGGCCGCCGCCCACCGGGCGATGGCGTGCTTCTGCTCGAACGCCTCGCCGGTGCGCTGCCGCAGCGACGCCTCGGGGTGGGCGCCCAGTGCCATGGCACCGCCGTAGGTGCGGGCCAGCCGGCCCTGCCCGTTCAGCAAAGCCAGGTCGCGGCGGATGGTGGAGGCCGTCACCTGGAACCGGGCGGAGAGCTCCTCCACGGAGGCCAGGCCGGTGGTCACGGCAAGGTGGTAGATCTCCTCACGCCGCGCGTTTGCGCTGAGCATTCCCGGTCTCCTCCCGTGGGCATGGCGGTGGCAGTGCTAACCATGCTAGTTCCGGCTCCGGCAAGTTCCGCAGCCAGGAGCCGGCAAAACGGCCGGTCAGCAATATTACGCTGACCGGCCGATTCTTCCGTGCGGCTAGACGGCCTCGTCGCGCGACGGCGCCAGGTCCACTGCCTGCCGCAGTGCCTCCAGCAGCGACTCATGGTCCGCGATGTTTTTGCCCGCGATGTCGAACGCCGTGCCGTGGTCCACGGACGTGCGCACCACGGGCAGGCCCACCGTGATGTTCACGCCGTTCTCCAGGCCCAAAACCTTGACGGGGCCGTGGCCCTGGTCGTGGTACTGGGCCACCACCAGGTCGAAGTCGCCGCGGCCGGCCAGGAAGAACAGGGTGTCCGCCGGGAGCGGGCCAAAGGCGTCGATCCCGTCCGCCTGGGCCTTCTCGATGCCCGGCTGGATCTTCTCCGCCTCCTCGCCGTAGCCGAACAGCCCGTTCTCGCCCGCGTGCGGGTTGATGGCGCACACGGCGATCCGCGGATTCTCGATGCCGGACGCGCGCAGCAGTTCATAGCCCCGCTTAATGGTCCGGTACACCAGGTCGCCGTTGATCTTGGCGATCGCATCGATCAGGCCGATGTGGGTGGTCACGTGGATGACGCGCATCTTGGGCGCCGTCAGCATCATGGACACTTCCTCGGTGCCGGTCAGTTCGGCAAGGAGTTCGGTGTGGCCGGGGAACTTGTGCCCGGCCGCGTGCAGCGCCGCCTTGTTCAGCGGCCCGGTGCAGATGGCGTCCACCTGCCGGTCCATGGCCAGCTGGACGGCCTTCTCGATAAAGAGGTAGGACCCGTGTCCGGCGGCGGCGGAGAGCTCGCCCCAGGCAAGGTCCTCCGGGATGCAGTCGATGTCCAGCACGTCGATGGTGCCTTCCTCGAACAAAGCCTCGGACGGCTCCAGGACCGGGCGCAGGGTCAGCGGGCTGGCGACGATGTCCGCTGCCAGCCGCATCCGGCGGAGGTCGCCGATGACCAGCATCCGCGCCTTTGACCGAAGCTCCGCGTCAGCAAGCGCTTTGACGATGATTTCCGGGCCAATGCCGGCCGCATCGCCCATGGTGATGGCAACAATCGGGCGTCCCATTATTTGATACTCATTTCAGTCGTGGTGGCAGTAAGGAAGTTGGTGGTCCGGGCCAGGGTCCCGGCGTCGCCGAACGCGCCGGCCTTGGTGACCAGCAGGGGAAGTGACCCGGGAAGCAGGCTCATCACGACGCCGGGCTCAATCTCTCCGAGGATGGTGAAGCTGCCGGCGCCGAGGGCTTTCAGGACCGCCGTGGCCGTCTCCCCGCCGGTGAGGACCAGGGCGTCGCAGTGCCCGATGCCCGCCGCGGTGGCACGGGCCAGGGCCGCCGCCACAACAAGTGCCTGCGACTTGTCCACGGCGCCCATGGGGTCCGGGGTCAGCACCACGTTTGTCCGCGCCATCGCCTGGGCAACCAGGCGCGGAACCGCAGTGTCGTCCAGGGTGGCGTGGTCCAGGGTGATGTGGTCAGCCCCGGCCGCGACCAGCTCCCCAATCTGCTGCCGGGCAAGGGCGGAGTAGCTGCCGATCACGGTCAGTGTCCGGCTGACGCGCCGAAGCTGCGCGTTTTGCGCACCGGCACGTTCTGCTCGTTCCGCGATGTGCCCTGCCAGGCCGCCGGAGCCCACCAGGAGGGCGGGAAAGTCCAGCAGGTCCGCGGCAGCCGCGATGGCCTTGAGGTCATCGTCGGAGACGGCGTCCAGTACGACGGCGTCAATTCCGCGTTCCTGCACGTCCCGCAGGTGCCGCGCGATTTCCTCCGGCGTGCGTCCGGTTGTTCCGGCGACTTCGGCGGTGAGGCCGCCGGCGGCGAGTGCCGCGGCGGTGTCCCCGTCAAAGTTCCCTGCGGTGTTGGGAACACCGTTGACGTGCACGATGCCGCCGAGGGTGGTCCGTCCCGTGCCCGGGAACGCGGGGGCAACAACGGCCAGGCCTTTGCCGCGGCCCTGGGCGAGCCGCTCCAGTGTTGCCGCCACTTCCACGCCCACGTTGCCGCGCAGCAGTGAATCAATCTTCTTGAAGACCCGCCGGTGCTGGCCCAGGGCCCGGCCGGCCGCCGTGGTGACGGCCTTGGCTGCGTCCGCGGGAGGCAGGTAGCGGCTCTCGGTATTGATCGAAAGAATCCCGGCGTCGGGCCAAGCGCTGTCGATGTCGAGGATGACGGAACTGCTGTGCGTGGGCCCGTAGGCTGCGGCCGCATCCGCCGCTCCCGTCAGGTCGTCGGCAATGATTGCCCAGCGCATGGCTGCGTTGGTGTTCATACTGCTGGGGACACCTCGAGAGTCTCCACGGTCTGCTTGGCTTTCAGGCGCTTAGCGTACCAAGCGACCATGAGGGGGCAGCCGATGGCGGTGACCACCACGGAGGCGGCAACCAGCACGGTGGCGGGGCCGGCTGCGGGAGCGTAGGCCGGATTGGCTGCCGCCACCAGCATGGGAACGGTGGCTGCGTTGCCGGCCGTGGTGGCTGCCGCCAGGCCGGCAATGCCCGAGCCGCCGGTCAGCTTGTCCGCAAGGAAGAGCACGGCGCCGCCGGCGATGAGGACGAACAGACCGAGCGCCACTCCCAGCAGTCCCGCGTTGACAACCTGTCCCAGGTTCAGGCCGAAGCCCAGCGCGAGGGCGAAGAACGGAATGAGGACGGGGGCCGCGGAGGACAGGAATTTGCGCATGGCCGGATCCAGGGCGCCCAGGATGGCTCCGAGGAGCAGGGGGATGATGGCACCCACCAAGGCCTGCCACGGGAAGGCGGACAGTCCGGCGACGCCGAGGGTCACCATGGTCAGGAAGGGGCCGGATTCCAGGGTCATGACGGAGTAGGCCGCCACATCCTTGGGCTTGCCGTACTGGCCCATCAGGGCCATGTACATTCCGCCGTTGGTGTCATTGAGGGCCGCCAGGATGGCCAGGACAGAAAGGCCCGACAGGATCCCACCGTCAATGGGAAGTTCGCCCAGGAACCTGCCGGCGATGACGCCGATGATGATCGCGAACAGGACCTTGCTGCCGAAGAGGACGCCGCCCTTTTTCAGGATGTACGGGGTGGCCTTGATATCGATGCTCGCGCCCATGCAGACGTAGAAGACCGCAAGGATGGTGGTGCCACCGGTGAAGAGTGCGCCGGTGAAGGAGCCGAAGAACTTGGCGGAATCCGGGGCGAAGGTGCCGAGAAGGGCACCGATCAGCAGGGGAATCAGCATCATGCCGCCGGGAACTTTTTCCATGGTGGCCTTGATTGGGACAGACATGAATCAACCTCATTGTTGTTGGGGGAGAGGGGCCGAGCAATCAGCTCGAAGCATGATGTAGATCATATGCCGCATTGCGCGTTTAGCGCAAGCTACCTTGCGTGAACCGCGCAGCACGTTGGAGGCCGGCATCGCGGTGTTGCGATGTCTCACGCTTCCCGCGAGTAGCATTGCTGCCACTTGACCAGCGTCGGAAGGAAGCAGCGCCATGCAGTACGTCGTCATGCAGGTGATCCTCAAGGAGAAACTGTGGGGAACCGGTTCGGGCAACCTGACCTCGCTGGAAAAAGCCATCAACGACCAGGCCGCAAAGGGCTACCGGCTCCACACCATCACCACGTCCAGCAGCGGGAGCAAGGGACTTGGCGGCGGTGACCGCATCCAGGCAACGATGGTCTTCGAGAGCCTGGTCTAGGTCCACACCGCCAATCGAGCCGCGACCCCTGAATAGCCCGCCGCGATGAGTCAGGCTGCTGTCCGGGAGGCCCGCCGACGATGGACCGGAACCATTGGGTGGATTTTGTTCGTCCTCGCCTCGATGGTCCTGATCGGCTATGGGATTGTGCGCGCCGATTTCTATTTCTGGCTGCCCACTCCGGCGGAGATGGAGGAGTCCTGGGTCGGTAACCGCTTCACCTACGGCGGATGCGTGATGTCGATCGCGGCCGCCATCTGGTCGCACCGTCGTGGCAACCCCGTCTGGGTGACTGTCTGCGTGGGGCTGCCGGGTGTGCTCGTGGGCTGGGCGGCACTGGTGGGGCCCTACAACCTGATGCGCTTCCTGGCCGCCGTCGTTGCGTTCCCACTGGCCCTGGGTGGCGTTGCTGAGGTTATCTGGGCGCGGGGCCGCCGACAACGGGGATAGCTGGGAAAGGCCTTCGGCATTCTTGGGCACCGCCCCCCGCAGGATTCACAGCACTCCACCCTTGACAGCCGGTCCAACGCGTAAGGAGGATCAAGGTGCCGGTGCGCGTGGCTGCCTAATGCACGCCGACCTGCGGTTTCGCTGCTCGAAAGGGGATACGGGATGCGGCAAGCACTCCCTCGCCACAAACCCTTCCGGCATGTAGCCGCAGTTTCCGCAGTCCTGCTGGCGCTCTCTGCCACGGCCTGCACGCCGAAGCCGCCGGAGCCCGCGCCTCCCGGGCCCGATGTCCATATCGCCGCGGTGGGCGACATGAACCCCGCCGACAACGTTGACCCTGACAGCCCGTCCGGGCGGAACGGCGCGGCGATAACCAAGCTTGTGGAGAACAATGAGATTGACGCGTTCCTGGGGCTGGGGGACTTCCAGTACGAGACCGGATACTGCGACAACTACGTGAAGACCTGGACACCGCTGTGGGGCGGCACCAAACCCAAGCTGTATTGGGTGTCCGCGCCCAATCACGACTGGGAACCCGGCCGCAACGAAGACCTGGCGAAGTTCATGAACGGCCAATGCCCGGGATCTCCCGAGAAGGCGGCGATCAACCAGGAGCGTGGATTCATCCCGAACGGCGAGCCGTACTCGAAGGACTTCGGCAACTGGCACTTCGCCTTCCTGTCGTCCGCGCTGTGGCGGTACGACAAAGCGGAAGCTTCGGCTGCAACCACGTGGCTGGACAAGGACCTCGCCGCCGCCCAAAAGGCGGGGAAGTACCTGGCTGTCGTGTACCACGAGCCCTACTTCACCTCGGATACGGAGGAGCACGGGCGGGCCGGTGACCAGAAGCCGTGGATCGACCTGATGTGGAAGTACAGGGTCCGGCTGACTTTGTCGGGGTCGCAGCACAACTACGAACGGTCCTGCCCGGTGAACAACGCGGACAAGTGCGTCAATGACGGGATGACGGCATTCCAGGTGTCCACCGGAGGTATCGATACGCGCCCGTTCATCAGCAAGCCAAAATACATCGCCAAGCGCTTCAGTGACACCCGCGGCTTCCTTCGGCTGACTCTGCACGGCGACGGGTCCTTCGACTGGAACTTCGTCCCCACCGCCGGCTCCAGCAAGGACTCGGGAACCCGCTCCGCACCCTAGGGCTGCACCCATGGAGATAGAACCCCGGTGACCTTCGCCTCTACATCCACCGACGCCTGGCAAGCAGACTGGAGCGCAAGAAGTGCGGAGCAGGGAGGTGGCTCGCCGTGCCGCAGTGGGATCTGGGAATTGCCGGCCTGTTATTGCTGGCGGCCATGTCGCTCGCCTTCGGCCTGCTGGCCCACCTGATTGTCGGCAGGCACGTGACCCGCTGGCTCTGGCTCTACGCGGCCCTGGCCTATTTCGTTGCCGGAATCCTGGTCAGCGAAGCCTGGTTCGGCTGGGCTACCGAGGAGGAGCTGCAGCCGAACATTGACGGGCTGTCCTTCGACGAAGTGCAGCTGGTGACTCTCGCCGGCCTCATCGCGGCGCTCACTGCGAGGTTCATGCTCCGGAGGAAAGGCCGCGCCGGAGGATCCGCAGGGAAGCCAGCCGGCTGAAGCCCTGACCGCTACTTTGCCCGGACGAGCGCACCGATCCACGTCGCGGCGAGCCAGGTTGAGAACCTCTCGTCGCTCCAGCCGCGCTGCCCCACCAGCTGGGCCCACAGGGTGCCGTCCATGGTGGCGAACAGCACGTCCCTGCATTCCTCCTCGCTGACGCCCAGCTGGCCGGTCGCAGCCGCGGCGTGCGCGTAGCGGGTGGCCACGTCCAGGCGCCGGTCCGCCCACTCGGCGAGCATGGCGGCGGCGTCGGGCTCGCTCGCAGCAGCTCCGGTAAGCGCGTCCAGGAGCGGAAAGATGCGGCGGTTGCTCGCCGTCACGAAGACGGCGTGGCGGCGGATCCTCTCCGACAGGTCCGGCTCGGCCAGGATGGACTGCATCTCCTGCCGGTCATAGAGCGCCACGTCCGCTTCATCCCCCCGGAAATCGACATACCAAACGTGCCTGAGCAGCGATGCCTTGGTGCCGAACGTGGCGTATACGGTCTCGACGGAGACGCCGGCGCGCGCGGCCACCTGCTTGATGGTGGTCTGGCCGTATCCCTGGGCAATGAAGAGTTCGTTCGCCGCCGCGATGGTGGTCCGCCGGGTTTCTGCAGCCTGCTCCTGGCGGCGACGGGAATCGTACTGCCTCTTGATCTTCCGTTCCATTGGATGCATTATAGCTGTATTCAAAACAGTATGACTGTAATGGAGTTGGTCATGTCCACCGAAACGGATGCATTCCTGGCCGAAATGATTCCCCGCCAGCGGGCCGCGGACGCCGCCATCCACAACGGTGACGTCGCCCCGCGCATCGCGCTTTGGTCGCAGGACGATCCTGTGACGCTCTTCGGGGCGCGGCTCAGCGGCACCGGCTGGGCCGAGGTGGAGCCGATGTTCCACAGTGTGGCCTCGTGGTTCACGCACGCAGACTCCTTCGACCTGGAGATCATCGCTGCCGGAGCAAGCGGCGACCTCGCCTACACCGTGGGCTACGAGCACACCTCCGCCACCGTCGACGGAACGCCGCGCCAGTACACCTTGCGGGTAACGCACGTCTACCGCCGGGAGGACGGGAACTGGCGGATCGTGCACCGGCATGCGGACTTCCCGCCGGGGGAGGCCACCGTTCCTTTGCCTGGCGCCCGGACCGGCACCTAAAGGCGGGCGGCCCATGCACAAGGAAGTCATGCACAAAGAAGCCATGCACAAGGAAACGGACGCGTTCCTGGCGGAGATCCTGCCAAAGCAGCGGGACATGACTCTGGCGCTGCACAGGGGAGACGTGGCACCCCGCCTGGCCCTGTGGTCACACCGGACCCCCGTGACGTTGTTCGGTGCACACATCTCCGGAGCAGGCTGGGCGGACCTCGAACCCAAGTTCCGCCAGGAGGCCCGCCGGTTCACGGGATCTGCCGGATCTGAGTTCGAGCTCGTCGCCGCAGGTGCCAGCGGAAGCCTCGCCTACACGGTCGGCCTTGAGCACAGCAGCGCCGTGGTGGATGGCATCCCCGCCGTCTACACGATGCGCACAACGCACATCTACCGCCGCGAAGAGGGTGCCTGGCGGATCGTCCACCGGCATTCTGATCTCCTGGCCGATCAAGACTCCCAGCTGGCCACGAGGGTTTAGCGGGCAGGCTCAGCCACCGAGTTCCAGCGTAAACACCCACAGCAGCACGTCCTCGCCGGGCACATGCCAATCCCGTTCCGGCGCACGGCGGAAGCCCAGCGACCCGTACACGGCGTGCGCGCGCTCCATGAACGTGGCGCTGGTGATGCTGATGGCCCCGATGTACGGCTGGCCGGCGAATGTCAGCGTCACCGCTGCCACCACCTTCCCGGCGGACTCCGCCACCCACACCTCGGCATGGGCGGCGCGGTGCTCCACGTCTTCCAGCACGCCCATGTAGGGATGGTCTGCCGCGAAGTGCCCGGCCCGGAGGTACGCGTCCCGGGTGATGCGCATGACCTCGGGAAGGTCCGACGGCGCCGCCCGCCGCAGTGTCACGCTCACCGTGTGTCCACGGCCGGGGCAATCCGCTCCAGATAGTAGCCCAGCCGTGCCAAATCGGGCTGGGAGGAAGGGTCGCCGACAGCGTCGGCACCCACCAGGTTGGCAGCAGAAAGTGCCGAGGTGTAGTCCAGGCCCCGCTGCAGCGCCAGGACCAGGGCGGCGCAGAACGCGTCCCCGGCGCCGATGGTGCAGGTGTTCTGGGCAAGGGATTCAGGGAGTGGCCGGCAGACGTACGGAGGGATCTCGAGCGGAGTCGGGAGCACTTCCTGGGCCCGGCAAATTTCGGACGCTGGGATGCGGTCCAGGCAACGACGCATCTGCTGCGGGCCAGCGACGTCGTGGAGGCAGTGCGGCTTACTTCAGCCCGGCGGGCGCCCGTGCCGGAGGTTCCGGGCATGGAGGTACACCATCAGCACCAGGAGCGGAACGTGGATGGCGGGCAGGTTGTGCGCGAACCATCGCGGCAGGTAGATGTCGGTGACGGAGCCGCGCTCGGCGCCGTAGCGCTCCGCGAGTCCGGTGAGCGGACAGCGGAACCCGTTTCCGGCGAACACCAGTGATTCGGCGGCAACCACGGCGGCCGCCCACCCCACCCGCCTGTCCGTGCGGCCGGCCAGGCCGCTGTAGAGCACGTAGATGACGCAGGACTCGATGGAGAACCACGCCAGTGTGTGGACGGCCCTGACCGCCGCCACCGCAGCTTGGCGCCGCAACAGAACGCCTACAGCGTCTCGGGAACCGGGCGTCCGGGGAACAGCGTTGAGTACTGTTTCCGGTACATCCGCCGTCCCACCAGGCGGTAGGCGAGCCGCACAGGGGGAGGGATTTCCTTGAACAGTTCTTTCCGGTCCGCAGGCGGGTTGGTAGCCAGCACCATGCCGAGGTAGCCCACCAGGAATTTCTTGTCGAGTTCCTGGATCCCGTGCTGCCCCACCGCGGCAGCTTCCTTCTCCGTCATCACCCTGTCAGCAACCGGCATCATCTCCGTGACCTCGCGGCGCAGATGTACGTTGAGGACGCCGGACAGGTCTTCATAGCGGGCGGCGAGTTCCGCGCCGGACTCCTCATCCGCCGTCTGCATCCAGCGCAGCCGGACCGGCTCGATGGCCTCCAGCCTCTGCGTGACCTGCCTGTGCTGCTCAAGCATCTGCCCCACATGCAGCGCGCATGCCGGTGCCCGCTCCTTCAGCTGCGGGTACATCAGGAGGTCTTCGCCTTCGTGGTGGATATGCAGCACCTTGTCGAAGTTGCCCAGCACTTCGCCCGCGTAGGCTGCCCGGGCAGTGTCGCCGGCGGCGGCGGAGCGCACCAGTCCCGGCGCCTCGCCGTAGGCCCAGAGGAAGAACCGGTGGATGCGCCGCATCGCTGCCGTCCCCGCGCACAGGACGGGTCCCGCCGGCAGGGGAGGCGCCGTCTCGCCGGGCTGCATTGTGAAGAAGTCGGTCATGTGCGTGGCCCTTTCCAGTCTCGCGAGACAAAGGACCTCTCCCCGGGAGCATCGTAGCCCCGGGCTCCACGGCGCACAACGGCTTTGCGGAAGTACGACGGCGACGGACCAGGCCTTAATGCGCGCAGGGCCGGGTGCACCCGGAGGGGCTGCGCGGCAGGTCCTGACACCGGTACTACTTAAGTAGTAAATTAGGTTCATGGAAGGCAAGGTCGCTGCGATGCCGGAGCTTGATGGCGTCACCCACAGATGGATGAACATCCGCGGCATCCGATTGCATATCGCTGAGGCAGGTAGCGGGGATCCCCTGGTTCTCCTGCACGGCTTCCCGCAGAACTGGTGGGAATGGCACGGCGTGATGCCCTTGATGGCCAGACATTACCGGGTGATCGCGCCGGACCAGCGGGGTTTCGGCTGGAGTGATGCACCACAGGGCCGATACTCAGCCGGGTTGCTGGTGGAGGACGTCATCGGACTCATGGCAAAGCTTGGCATCAGCCGAGCCCGCTTCCTCACCCACGACTGGGGTGCCATCGTGGGGCAGCTACTCGCCATGCAGCGGCCTGATCTTGTTGAGGCACTCATCGTTACAGGTGCCCCCGACGTCCACATCAGGCCCAATGCCCGGCTGGTTTTGGTCTTTCCCAAGCTGTGGCACGCCTTCGCCCTTGCCGTTCCATTTATCGGCCCGCGGATCCAGCGGAGCCGGAGGGTGATGCAGCACCTCTTCACAGCATTTGAACCCGCAGGGGGCGTATCCGAGGCGGACATGAACCTCTACAACGCAGCAGCCGCAAAGCCTGCCAGGGCAAGAGCGGGCTCGGCACTCTACCGCGGCACCATCCTGCCAGCCTTCCTGAAGATCATTTTCGGGGTGTACGGCCGGCGCGACTTCACGGTCCCCACCCTCGTCCTTATCGGGTCCATGGAACCATCGGCCACCCTGCAACGGATGGGCCACCGCCGCGGCCGGGGCGGAAACGTCACCACCGAGATCGTCCCGGGTGAGGGGCACTTCATCGCCGACCACCGGCCGGAACTGGTCTCCGGCAGAGCTATGGAGTTCTTCAGGACTCCGCGCGCTGCTTGACCCCGCGGAGCACGCCAACTTCCATGTAGTGGTGCAGCGGGTCGCCAATGAAAAGGTCGACGGCGCGTGCCAGCAGCATCGCGCCCGGAACGTTTTGGAGGGTGAAGGCCAAAGCCCGGGTGGTCATGGGAGCGTCGGGCCCGGCACCGCGCGCCGCGGCGCTCAGGTACCCCTTGCCGCGGTACCGGATGATCAACCGGGTGCGGTTCCCCGGCAGGGGCCGCAGGATGAACTGTTCTCCCGCCACCAGGTGCCGGTTGGGCTCAAGCGCGGTGACGGTCGCGTACACGCCCCCGCCATACGGTACCTTGTCGCCCACCTTGAGGCCCTGCAGTTCCGGGTGGATTCGGGTTGCAGACTGTTTGCCCTCGACGTACCGGGCATGGAACAGGGCACGCTCGACCCGGTCATGCGTGTAGAACCCGGCGCGGTAGATTCCCATCTGCACGATCCACGGCCACACGCGCTCGGGCGGGGCGTCGATGCTGATGGCCCTGGTGCTCTGGATCACCGGTTGGGGCTCAAGGTCGTCGCCGGGCAGCCGCTCCACGGCTTCCGTGCCCTCGGTTCCCCAGCGCAGCATGGCCGGACGCCACAGCAGATACGCCGTGATCTGTACGCCGAGCGACGCCGCCAGGAGCTGCAGGCGCCTGCGCCGATTAGCTCCGCCGTCCGTCCGTCGCAAATATCGCAGTCCGGCCATAGCCGCAACATGCCACGGGACCCCCGGCACGCAAAGTGCCGAAGGTCCCGCCGCCCGGGCCACGCAGGAAAGTCACGCAAACGCCCGCCGCGAGGCGTCAGGCCCGCGCCTGCAGCCCCGGCACGCCGTCGCGGATCTCAAAGGAGGCCTTCGTGGCAACGGGTGCGCCCGGCGTCGTCACGTGGTCCAGCACGCGGAAGTCCGCCGTGATGGAGTCCCTGGTGATGCGCGTGTTCACATAGCCGCGGTTGTCGTTGTAGAACTTCAGGTGCGGGTTCCAGGCCATGGTGGCGTCCGTGGTGGAGCCCGTGCCGTCACCCGTGGAGGTGATGGACGTGCACACCAGTTCCGAGCCCACTACGGGGGAGGCGGGGTCCTTGTAGTCCACCTTCACGTCGTTGGCCCAGTGGCGGTGCACATCGCCGGTGAGGACGACGGCGTTGCGCACCTTCGCGTCGGTCCAGCCCTGGGTGATGCGGCGGCGGGAGGCCGCGTACCCGTCCCAGCCGTCCATGGAAACGTCGTCGATCTCCGGTGCCTTGTTCCGGTCGCGCTCGGCGAAGAAGACCTGCTGGCCCAGGATGTCCCACCGCTGCGTGGAGTTCCTGAATCCGTCCAGCAGCCACTTCTCCTGCTCGGCGCCGGTGATGGTCCGGTTTTCGGCGAGCCGCTCTGTGACGTTCTTCTTCCAGCCGTCGCCGGCAAGCTGGTCGTCCCGGTACTGCCGTGTATCCATCATGTGGAAGTTGGCCAGCTGGCCCCACTGGATGCGGCGGTAGATCTTCATGTCCGGCCCGGCGGGGAGCGAGGACGGGCGCAGCGGCATGTTCTCGTAGTAGGCCTGGAAGGCTGCGGCGCGGCGCTGCCGGAAGTGCTCCACGCTGTCGTTCAACTGGGCGGCGTCCTGGTTCTCCGGAACGTCGTCCGCCCAGTTGTTGTCCACCTCGTGGTCATCCCACACCACCGCCCAGGGTGCGACTGCGTGCGCTGCCTGCAGGTCGGCGTCGGCCTTGTACTGGGCGTGGCGCTGCCGGTACGTCTCCAGCGTGATGGTCTCCGGGCCTTCGTGGTCACGGGGGTTCCCTCCGCCGATCACGTAGCTGCCCTTCTTGTATTCATAAAGGTAGTCGCCCAGGTGCAGTACCAGGTCCGGGTGGTCCTCCGCCAGGCGGCGGTACGCGGAGAAGTAGCCGTGCTCATACTGCGCGCAGCTGGCGAACGCCATGGCCAGCGCGGCGGGCGTCTCGTGCAGGGCAGGGCTGGTGAGGGTGCGGCCCACGGGGCTGACGTACTTGCCGGTGCGGAACCGGTAGAAGTACTCGCGGCCCGGCTGCAGGCCGCGCAGCTCCACGTGCACCGAGTGCGCGGTCTCGGTGCGTGCCTGCTCCACGCCGCGGGCCACCACCTTCCGCATGCCCTGGTCCACGGCCACTTCCCACTGCACGGCCACCGGGCGCGACGGCATGCCGCCCAGCCCGTCCTCCGCCACCGGGTTCACGGCCAGGCGGGTCCACAGGACGAAGCCGTCCGGCCACGGCTCGCCCGACGCGATGCCGAGCATGAAGGGATCGGTGCGAAGACCGGCGTCGTCCGCGGTGGAAACGGCGACGGCGGCACTTGGCAGTGCGGCGACGATGCCGGCTCCGATGCCGGCGGAGATGAGCGTTCTGCGGGAGATGTTGTCCATGGCTTCCACGCTATTTCCAGCTGTTGGACAGGTTTCGAGGAGGATATGAATGGCCGGTTAACGGCGTGACAAAACCTGTTGATGGATCCGCCGACCCTGGAGCCAGAGCGGGATGCGGCGCAGGGCCTTTGGACTCTGGCCCCGACGCGGGGTCGCAGGCAGAGTGGCTCACAACCCTAAGAAGCCAGGGAAAGAGGACATCATGCCCCGCACCTCCGTCGTCACCGGCGCAGCCTCCGGCATTGGCAAAGCCACCAGGGAACTGCTTGAGCAGCGCGGCGAACGCGTCATCGGGGTGGATCTCCACGATGCCGAGGTGGTGGCCGACCTGTCCACCGCCGAGGGACGCGACGCGTTGCCGGATGCGGTGAGGAAGGTCAGCGGCGGCAGGATCGATGCCATCTACGCCAATGCCGGCCTCGCCGTTCCGGCCCCCGCCACCGTGGCCGTCAATTTTTTCGGGACCGTGGCAACGCTGGAAAGGCTCCGGCCCCTCCTGGCGGGGTCGGACGCGCCACGCGCCGTCGCGGTCTCATCGATGGCCGCCCTCCTGGCCAGCGACAGCGAGCTTGTTGCACTCCTGGCCGCCGGGGATGAACCGGCGGCCATGGCCCGCGCCGAGGTCATGGCCAAGGAACCAGCGACCACGGGCCAGCTCATCTACGCCTCCACCAAGCTGGCGCTCTCCCGCTGGGTCCGCCGCCAGGCCGCCACGGCAGAGTGGGCCGGCACCGGGATCCCCCTGAACGCGGTGGCGCCGGGCGTCATCGCCACCCCAATGACGGCGGACCTGATTGATACCGAAGAGGAACGAAGGTCGCTGCTGGAAGTGGTCCCGATGCCGCTGAACGGCATCGCCGAGCCCATTGTGGTGGCCCGCCTGCTGGCCTGGCTCAACAGCGAGGAGAACACGCACCTCTGCGGGCAGATCGTCTATGTCGACGGCGGCAGCGATGTTGTCCTGCGCGGCGACTCGGTGTGGTGAGTCTCCGGGGACTCGGACTTTAGTCCCTGTTCTGGACTAACCCTCAGGCGTAGCTTGAAAGTGGTTCCCGCAACCGCGGGGCGAGCAGTCAAGGGGGCGTCATGACCAGGCCCAGGCATTCGGCACTCAGCATTCTCGGGTTCAGCAGCCTGCTGCTCCTTACGGGGTGCTTCGGCCCTCCCGCCCCGGCCCCTTCCAGCAGTTCCCCGGCCCCCAGCCCCACCGCCAGCAGCGCCAGCCCCAGCGGCGCGTCCCCAAGCACGACGGCGAGCCCCACCGCATCGGCCACCCCCACCGCCCCTGCCAGCACCTCAGCCGCGCCCACCACGTCAGCCGCCGCTCCGCCGTCGTCCGCTCCTGCCAGCCCGCCGCCCACGGCGGAACCGACGCCCACCGGGCTGCCCGAGCAGGTGGCCCCGCTGACCATCTACTACGTGGCCGTGGGTGACAACGGCGTCTCCGGGCCCGCGATCGGCTGCGGTGACAGCCTGGTGGCCACCACCACGGCTCCCGTCCGCTTCACCGACCAGGTGGGCCCCAGCATCAACACCCTGCTGGCCAACAAGAGCCGCGACGTCGGCCTGTCCGGCCTCATCAACGTCCTGTACCAGTCGAGCCTGACCTATCTTGGTGGCGAGTTGAACGGCAGCACCATCACCATCTGGCTTTCCGGGCAGTTCATGCTCGGCGGCGTGTGCGACATCCCACGCGCCAAGGCCCAACTGGAATACACGGCCATGACGGCATCCGGTGCCACCAGCGCGCAGGTGTTCGTCAACGGCCGTCCCATCGACGAGGTTCTGAGCCTCAAGTAGCGATCCTGGGCAGAACGTACGACGGCAGACCTGTACGCCCGGCCGAGAGTCTCACGCCATCTGCACATTCGTGCAGTTGGGGCGGTGCTGTCGGAACGGTTCCGGCTCCAAAGGCCATGGGGGTTTCGGCCGCGCTTAATAGCTACTCACCAGTAACAATGAATATCCCGGCGTGCTGGGGCCGGCCGGGTTGCGGTGGGCCGGACGCGGACCAATTCCCCGCACGTTCGTGCAGGCCGGTCCACCTGCGGGTCCAGGCTGCCTAGCATTTCTAGGACCGCACCCCGGGCACCGGCAGGCACACCGCCGCTGGCACCTGGGGCCGCGGAACCCCTGCTGACACGCGAACAAAGAGGTTTATATGTCACTGCTGAAACGCGCCCTGTCCGTCGCCGCAGCCGCCGTCCTGGCAGGCTCGCTCTCCGCGACTCCCGCCCAGGCCGACACCCTGGACATCGCGCCGCCGGGCGCCAACGACTGGTCCTGCAAGCCCTCCGCCGAACACCCGTACCCCGTGGTCCTGGTGCCCGGAACCTTCGAAAGCATGGCGAAAAACTGGTCCACGCTTTCGCCCTACCTCAAGAGCGCCGGATACTGCGTCTTCGCCCTCAATTACGGCGAGACCAACGGCGTCTACGCAACCGCGCCGGTGGCCGACTCCGCGAAGGAACTCGCCCCGTTCGTTGATGCCGTCCGCGCCGCCACGGGTGCGCTGAAAGTGGACCTGGTGGGCCACAGCCAGGGCGGCATGATGCCGCGCTACTACATGCACCTGCTGGGCGGCGCCAAGTACGTCCACCACCTGGTGGGAATTGCGCCTTCCAACCACGGCACCCAGGGCCTGATCGTGCCGCCGCCGGATGCCGTCCCGGATCCCGCCTACACCACCCTGGGCTGCGCAGCATGCGCGGACCAGCAGGCCGGGTCGGCGTTCATGCAGGAACTCAACGCCAAGGGCGATACCGTCGCCGGCCCGTCGTACACCGTGATCTCCACCGTTTATGACGAAGTGGTGATTCCCTACAACAGCCAGTTCCTGGCGGGACCGGCCAGGCAGGTCACCAACATCACCATCCAGGACAAATGTCCTGCCGATGTCTTCGAACACGACCAGACACCCAACGATCCCGTGGTGCACCAGTTTGTGGCAAACGCGCTGGGCCAGGCCTCCGGCCCTGCGGACCCCGCGTACCAGCCCAGCTGCCTGTAGCCCGGACCGCCTTTACCAGCCGCGCCCGGCCCCGGCACCCACGCGCCGTGCCATGATGAGAGCCAGACAGTCCCCAGGAGGTATCCGGATGGACCGCACACCTGGCGGCACGGAGGGCGGGGTGGGGCCGGGCCCGCTGCAGCATCCATTCTTTGCCCGGGCATTTGCCCGGGCCGTGGGTGGCATGGACCGCCGCGGGGCAGCCGACCACCGCCGCCGCGCCCTGGCCGGCCTGCGTGGATCAGTCATCGAAATCGGGGCCGGGGCCGGCTCCTCCTTCCCGCTGTACCCTCCCGCCGTCACCCGCGTCCTGGCCCTGGAACCCGATGACTACCTCCGGGCCCTGGCGCAGAAACAGGCCGCCACGGCCAGCGTCCCCGTAACGGTGGTTGCCGCCGCCGCAGAGAACATCCCCGCGGAGACCGGCAGCGCCGACGCCGTGGTGGCCAGCCTGGTTCTCTGCAGCGTCAAGGACCAGGCCGCCGTGCTTGCGGAGATCCGCCGCGTCCTGCGACCCGGCGGAACACTGGCCTACTACGAGCATGTCCGGTCCCGGCACCCGGTCCTGGCCAGGGCAGAAGACCTCCTGACCCCGCTTTGGGGCCGGTTCATGGGCGGATGCCACCTCAACCGGGACACCCTCGCCGCCATCACCGCAGCAGGCTTCACGGTCCAGGACAACCAGCGCTTCGGCTTCGCCGTGCAGCGGCTGAACCCTCCGCTTGCCCACATCCTGGGCACGGCCACCAGCCCCGGACCACCGGGCTGACGTGCCCCCCTGGCACGCCGCACTGATATGTCATTGAGCGCCTGAACGCCCCGGTCCGCCTGGCCAACCTCGACCCTGGGCCCTTGGCGAGGCCACGCCGTCGTACCCTTGCCCTAAGCTAACGCCACGAAAGCAAACGTCCGAACGGATGCGGCATGACAGAGCTCAATGTCCGGGAGCGGAGCTCCCTCCAGCTGCCGATCACTGACGCCGCGAGCCTGACATCCGGGCAGACGCTGGCGCACCTGGCCTCCGGCCCGGACGGCCTGCCGGAGGAGGAAGCCGCCGCCCGCTTTGGCAGCCTTGGCCCCAATGCCGTCCGCACGCACCGCGCCAACGCCTGGGCCGTGCTGGGCCGGCAGTTCGCCAGCCCCATCCTCATCCTTCTGCTGGTCACCGCCGGGCTGTCCCTGTTCCTGGGTGACGCAACCAACTCGATCGTCATCGGCGTGATCCTGCTGGTCAGCGTGGGCCTTGGCTTCACCAACGAATTCCGCGCGGAGCGGGCGTCCGAGGCGCTGCACGACCGTGTCACCCACCGCGCCGTGGTCCTTCGGGGCGGAACCACCAGGGAAGTGGACGTTACCGCCCTGGTGCCGGGCGACGTCGTCCATCTCTCCCTGGGTGCCATCATCCCCGCCGACATCCGGCTCCTCGCCACCAACAACCTGCTCTGCGATGAAAGCATCCTCACGGGCGAGTCCCAGCCCGCCGCCAAGGACCCCGCTCCCGTGGCCGCAGGCGCGGCACTGGGCGACCTCGCCTCCTGCGTGTTCATGGGCACGGTGATCCAGTCCGGCAGCTGCACCGGGGTTGTGGTGGCCACCGGTGGCCGGGCTGAGTTCGGCCGCATCGCGCTGGGCCTGGGGGAGAGGCAGCCGCAAACCGAGTTCCAGCTGGGACTCAGGCGCTTTTCGTTCCTGCTGCTGCAGGTGGCGATGGTGCTCACCACGCTGATTTTCGTGGCCAACCTGTTGCTGCAACGCCCGCTCATTGAATCCCTGCTGTTCTCGCTGGCAATCGCCGTAGGCATCACCCCGCAGCTGCTTCCCGCCGTGGTGAGCACGTCCCTGGCCACCGGTACCCGGCAGCTGGCCAAGCGGAAAGTGCTGGTCAAGCGGCTGGTGTGCATCGAGGACCTGGGGGACATGGACATCCTGGTCACGGACAAGACCGGCACCCTGACGGAGGGGCGGATCAGTTTCACCAGCGCGCTTCCGGTGACGCAGGACGTTTCCGAAGACGACCTGCTCACTTTGGGCCTGCTCGCCACGGAGGCCGACTACTCGGAAGGAAATGCGTCCCCGGCAGGGCAGAACCCGCTGGACGCCGCCCTCTGGGACAGCCCCGGCGCCGCCGCCTTTGAACCGAAGCGTCATCAGCGCCTGGACATGATCGGCTTCGATCACCAGCGCCGCCGCACCACCGTGCTGGTCCGTGAAGACGGCGGCCCCGCCCGCCTGGTGACCAAGGGCGCCCCCGAGGACGTCCTCGCCTTGTGCGGACCAACCCCACCCGCGGTGCAGGCGCTGTTGGACGATCAGTTCGACGCCGGCTCCCGGGTGGTCGCCGTGGCAACCCGTCCGGCTGCAGACCTGGTGGAGCTGGCCCCGGCTGATGAGCATGGGCTGACGCTGGCCGGGTTCCTCGTTTTCCTGGACCGGCCCAAAACCAACGCCAGGCAGTCCCTGGACCTGCTGGAGGCCCTGGGTATTTCGGTAAAGATTGCCACCGGGGACAACGCCAAGGTGGCGGAGAAAGTCTGTGCCGACCTGGACGTGATCTCCGGCGGCACCCTCACCGGTGCCCAGGTTGAGCAGATGTCCGACGCCGACCTTGCCGCCGCCGTGCGGACAGCCACCATCTTTGCGCGCGTCTCGCCCGAACAGAAAGCGCGCATCATCGGCCTGCTGCGCCTCAGCGGCGGCTCCGTGGGCTTCATGGGCGATGGCGTGAACGATGCCCTGGCACTGCACAAGGCGGACATCGGCATCTCCGTCGACACGGCAACGGACGTTGCCAAGGACGCGGCCGACGTCGTCCTCCTGGACAAGGACCTGGGAGTGCTGGCGGACGGCGTGATGGAGGGGCGGCGGATCTTCGCCAACACCATCAAGTACGTGCTGATGGGCACGTCCAGCAACTTCGGCAACATGTTCAGCGCGGCAGCAGCCTCCGTGGTACTGAGCTTCCTGCCCATGCTGCCGGGCCAGATCCTGCTGAACAACCTGCTGTATGACTCCGGGCAGCTGGCTATTCCGGGGGACCGGGTGGACAAGGAGCAGCTGCGGGCGCCGTCCCACTGGGACATCGCCTTCATCCGGCGGTTCATGCTTCTCTTCGGGCCCATCAGTTCGCTGTTCGACTTCGCCACCTTCGCTCTGATGCTGTTCGTGTTCACTGCTGTGCCGGGGGAGTTCCGGGCCGGCTGGTTCATCGAATCCATCGCCACCCAGACGCTGATCATCTTCGCCATCCGCACACGGCGTGTTCCCTTCCTGCGCAGCCGGCCGTCAGCCGGCCTGATTGCCGCGTCGCTCGGCGTGGTGGCGCTGGGAATCTTCCTGCCGCTCTCGCCGTTGGCCGGCCTGCTCGGCTTCGACCCGCTGCCTGTCCCGTTCTTCCTGGCCCTGCTGGGCATGGTGGTGGTGTATCTGGTCCTGGTGGAACTGGCCAAACGATGGTTCTTTGCCCGCAGCGCCCAGCAGCTGCCCGCCCCGCCACCTCCCGTCAAGCGCCGGCACGCCACGCACCACATCGCCCGCAGGGCCTCCAGGTACAGCATCCCGGTCAAGGTCCCTAAGCCCGCGGTCCCCTCAGGCGTGCCAAGGCTTGGGCGGCGCAAGGCGCGGCAGGGGAGATCTGTCCGTAACCCATAACCCTTGTGGCGACGCCGGGGTTAGCATGGAGGAGAGAGAAGCTGGGGCTTTCGCTGAGATGTTCAAAGCAGGGTGATGAAGGCCGCCTTGGATCATGCTGTTCGAACTTTGGGGTGTACTCTCATGTGGCGTGAACCGATCAGGCGGCGGACCCGGGAACTTCTGCGGGAGTTCGTAGAACGGGCTGATGACCTTGTCCGGGCACAGGAACACGTTGAAGGCCTGCTCGGTGCAGTGGTGTCCCTGACCGAAGACCTCAGCCTGGAAGCAGTGCTTGACCGGGTGGTGCAGTCTGCTTGCGAACTGGTGGGAGCGCGCTACGGGGCTCTGGGCGTCATCGGTGATGACCAGCAGCTCAGCCACTTCATCACCGTAGGCATCGATGATGAGGGAGCCCGCCTCATCGGTGACCTTCCAACCGGCCACGGAGTGCTTGGCGAACTGATCCGCGAACCCAAACCACTGCGGCTCCACGATCTCGGCGAACTTCCCATTGCCGTCGGTTTCCCGGCCAACCACCCGCCGATGAGCACGTTCCTGGGTGTTCCGGTCCGTGTCCGGGACGAGGTCTTCGGGAACCTGTACCTGACGGAAAAAATCGGCGGGCAGGATTTTTCGGGTGAAGACGAAGACCTGGCTGTAGCCCTGGCTTCTGCTGCCGGCGTGGCCATCCAAAACGCCAAGTTGTTCGATGACAGCAAGCGGCGCCAAAAATGGCTTGAGGCGGGCATGGAGGTCAGTGACTGCCTGAAGGACCGGCCACGCTCGGATACCGAAAACCTGGACATGATCGCGGAACGGGCCGTTAAGGCCTCCGCTTCGGTCCTGGGGGTAATCGCATCCGCGGGCGGGGACGGAACCGTCAGGTGCCGTACATCGGTGGGCGTGCAATCGATGCCTGGCGGCCAGGAATTGCCAGCCTCTGACGTGTTATCCGAAGTTCTTGAAAGCGGGGAGTCCAGGGCGCTGGCAGACCCGTCCCTGGTATTTGACCATGAGCTGGCAGAGAAACTCGGGCCGGTCCTGGTTGCCGCCCTGGGAAGCAACAGTGACGGACACCGGGACAGTGTGCTGATCCTGGCCCGGGGGACCGGTGGAAGCCGCTACACGGACGTGGATGTTGAGCAGAGCGCCGTGTTTGCCTCGCGGATCGGCCTGACGCTGGACCTGCTCAAGGCAAACCAGCTGCGGGAAGAGCACGCGTTGTTCATCGACCGCGAGCGGATTGCGGCGGACCTGCACGACCTGGTCATCCAGCGGCTGTTCGCAGCCGGGTTGAGCATCCAGGGCCTGCGCCGCTACACCTCGGACCCCGTTGCCCATGAGCGCCGCATCGCCGATATCACCACTGAACTGGATGACTGCATCCACCAGCTCCGCGACACGATTTACTCACTGCAGGCCAGGAAACCCGACCGGGAACTCCTCAGCGGCCGCGTCCTGCGCGCCGTGCAGGAAGCAGCCAACGCCGGTGGCTTCCTGCCAAGGATCCAGCTCTCGGGCCCGGTGGATGACATCGTGGACGAGGAGGTGGCCGAACAATTGTTGCCGGTGCTGTCTGAAAGCGTCAGCAACGCCGTGCGGCACTCGGGCTCTGAAGAAATTTACGTCCTCCTCGCCGTTCAGGACGGCGACGTGGTCCTCACCGTCCAGGACCATGGCTGCGGATTTGCCGATCCCGGCCGGATCAGCGGACTGAACAACATGAAGAGCCGGGCCAGCCGGCTGGGCGGGACCTGCACCATTGAGAGCGCCCCCGGCCAAGGCACCAGCGTGACCTGGCGGGTGCCCCTTCCGGCCTGACGGCGGCGTGCCCTCTCAGGACAGCATTTCCCACGCGCGCGGGATGGGAGCCGGGATCAACGGGCTGCGGCGCCGGAATCCCAACTTTTGCAGTACCGAGGACACAGTGCCAACCACCGCATCTTCGGGGAGCACCAGCTCCTGCCCGATCTGCCGGTTTGTCAGGCCGCGGGCCATGAAGGCAAGCACGTTCCGCTCCCTCCCTGTGAGGCCTTGCAGCCAAGAGGCAGAGGCGGCTGCGTACAGGCTTTCGGCAACCCTTTCCCGGACCTCCGGCCGGAATAGTGATGCGCCGGCGGCGGCACAGCGGATGCTGTCCACCAGATCTTTGTTGTTGCTCACCTGCTTGAGGACGTACCCGGACGCGCCCGCCAGCACCGCCGCCCGCACGGCATGCTGTTCGTCCCAGCCGGTCAGGATCAGGCATCGGACCCCGGGGGCCGTGGCGCGGAGGTCGCGGCAGACCTCGATCCCCGTTCCGTCCGGCAGCCTGTCGTCCAACAGAGCGATATCGGGTTTCAGGCTGGGGATCAGGCGCCGGGCCTCTGCGGCCGACCCGCTCTCGCCGGCAATCGTGAACCGATCATTTTCGAGCAGGTCCTTCAGGCCCCGCCGCACCAGTTCATGGTCATTGAGGATGAAGATCCGGGCGGTCCCGGCTGGGGACTGAAAGACATCCCGGGGTTCTGCGGGTGTTTCCATGACGACGCTCTCATTGATTCGACGCCCTCCCCGGCTGCCCGTCTGATGCAGCCGCCCCGGTCGGAAGGATCCTCGTTCAATCATTTCGCGTCCCTCTGCTGTGCCAGCAGGGCCAAAAGTCCGTTCCTGATTCGTCACCAGCCGAAGCCACGGGGAGCCAATGGCCCGGCTGCCTCCTGAAGTTGGCGAAGGGCGCTGCAGCCAGAGCACCTCATGGTGTCTCCGGCCCCCTTTGCCCTGACCCACCGGTGCGATTCCTCCAGCCGGTACTCAAGCCAGCCCGAAAGCTTTTGCAGCCGGTTGAGTGCCACGCTGGCTTTCTCCCAGGAACTCCAGCGTCCCACGACGGCACCGTTGTCCTTGAAAATGACGTTGCACCCGCCATCGCCAATTTCCGCTGGGGCCTGGCCGCCAGGCGCTTCCTGACCGTACACGGCCCTGTACTCTTCAGAAGTTGCCACGGTGCCTCCCTGATCAGGCAGCTTTGGTTTGCGGGCGGGCGAGAAACGCCTCCAATGACTGGAGGGTGATGGTTGCGTCAGTGAAGGCCGGGCTGCCATGCGGGTGCAGGCGCTCCAGCAGGCCACCGTTGTATCGGAGGCGTCGGAGGGCGGTGGACACGGCACGGATGGCGTATCCCAGGTCGCCCTGGTGCCGGAGCAGCGCGAGCGTCATGCCCTGCATTGATGCCAGTGCGACAGCAAGCACGTTTGCGTCCAGCTGCCGGCCCGCGGCCCGGTGACGGCGCAGCTGGGCGGCAAACCCGTCCCAAACCTCCCGGGCCGCAATCCGGGCCACTTCCGTCCGTGCATCCTTCTCCGCCAAACCGCGTCCCACCAGGTCCGCATGAAGGCATTCGAACCTGCTGCTGAGCTCCCCGGCCCTCCCGCCGGCTTCGCTGCCCGGGGATGTTGAGGGTTTGAAATTGGCAGGATGCAGGAGCATCGCCCGACGGCGGGAGGCGTCCTCCCGCGACAGCCGCGCGGGCTCCAGTGGCGCTTTCAGGGCGGGACGGAGCGTGCGGATTTCAGGCATGCTGGTCCTTTCAAAGTGCAGCGAGCTTGCAGCATGTGCCTGCGGGGGCATCATCTGCGGTGACATGCGGGAATGCCTCAGCGGCAAGGGAAGTGTGTGCAAGTGAACTGTGTGCAAGGGAACTGGGTCTCAGGGGAGGGGCGTCAGGGGGAAAGCCACTCCGGCCTCGCAAACCTGAGGACCCGGACGGCGCCCCTACAAGGATGCCAAGGGTCTGGGGTCCCGCTGTAGGGCTGAAAGTCCCGTCATAGGGGAGGACGGGTACAGATTCCCGCGTGGAAGGTTTGGAGGTTTGGTTCCCTTGGAAGGCGGGGGCTTTGTGCCCTGTTTCCGGTTGCGGGGCCGGCCCTAGCCTGAAATCAGCAGGGCGGCGTAAGGCCGCCTGCCGGATCCGGGAGGCACACGGTGAAATCGGCGAACGCAAGCATTATTGCAGGCCTTGTCCTTATTGGGCTGGGTGGGCTCTTACTGCTGGACCGGCTCGGCGTCATGGACACGGCAGCTTTTGTCGCACCGCTGATCTTCGCGGCCATAGGGGTTTTGTTCCTGTCCCTGTTCGTCCAGCGCCGGGAGAACTGGTGGGCGGCCATCCCCGGTTCCGTGTTCCTGGGCCTGGCAGCGGTCATCACCACCACGCAGCTCACCAACGGCGCATGGGGTGCATCTTTCCTCTTCCTCTTCATGGGTGGCGGGTTCGCCGCCGTGTTCCTCCGCGAGCGCACCAACTGGTGGGCCCTGATCCCGGCGGGCGTCATGTTGACGCTTGCTGTCATCGTGGCACTCCCGCAGGAACTGCAGGGCATGCCGACCGCGGCCGTCCTGTTCCTGGGCCTGGCAGCCACCTTCGGCGCGCTCTCCCTGGTCCCGGTCCGTAGCTCCGGGCACGCTGCCGACCACCCCAGCGAAAGGATGAGTTGGCCGCTGATCCCCGCGGCGGTCCTGACGGTCATGGGTTTGATCTTTGCGCTCCAGGCCACGGTGGTGTTCATTTCCCTGGACTTCGCCTTCCCGGCCATCATGATCCTGGCGGGAATCACGCTGATGGTCTACGCCTACGTCGCCCACCGCGACGGACGGCAGAAGACGCACGGCCCCGGGCCCCGGGCAGGCTAAGGGGCCCAGCGGGCCGGTGGGCCGGCCGGTGAGCCCATGCGGGCCATCAGAGGACCGCCTCCGCCCGGGTCCAGTGCCCACGCAGCAGTGCGGCGACCCTCTGCGGCTCAGCCCGGTGCGGGGGGTCGAAATGGTGGCGGCCCGGGAAGACTTCCAGCCGGTAATCGGAAAAGACGCGGGACAGCCGGGCGGCATTGTCGCCCTGCTCGTCCGGACTGCTCATGCCGCCCAGCACAAACAGCACAGGTTTCGTGAAGGAGGCAAGGCGGCCGCGGTCCAGGTCATAGGTGTTGAACGCCTGGAGGAAGGCGCTGATGCCTGCCGGCCGCTTGGCCATCCACGGCGGCGGCGGGCCGGGCGGCGGTGGCGGCAGGACGGCGTCGGGCTTTACCTGCAGCCTCATGAAGGCCGGCATGAACTCGTCCTGCGGCAGGGCGGACAACTGGCCGTAACGCTGCCACAGTTCGGTGTGGGCAGGGCTCCAGTCCCAGTTTCCCGCCCAGGCCGGCTCAAGCAGCGCCAGGCTGCGGAGCCGTCCGGGATGTGAGGCGGCGAGGGCCAACGCGGCAGCTCCGCCGCCGGAATACCCCACCAGGTGGAAGGTGTCCCAGCCATGGGCGTCGGCCTCGCGGAGCACGCCGTCCCCCTCTGTATCCAGGCTCCATCCCGGCGGCGGGGCATCCCCGGCGTAGAGCTCCAGGTCCTTGGCGATGGCGTCCACTCCGGGTCCCAGGACCTGCAGCAGCGCGCCGTAGGCGGGGCCGGCGGGAAGGACGCTGCCGGGAAGCAGGATCACGCGGAGCGGTTCCATGGCATTGTCTTTCGCCGGCGCCGGTCAGCGGCGCGCTGCCAGATGTCCGGTCACGTACTCGGCGTCCGGGCCCGCCCCCACGAGGGTGGCGGAGATATGGCGCGTGAGCCAGGGGAGCCCGACGGCGTACAGGCCCGGGTGCTCCGTCACGCCTTTCGTGTGGCGCGGGTAGTTCCACTCGTCCAGGAGGGGAAGGTCCAGCATGCTGAAGTCCAGCGCGTAGCCCGTGCACCAGATGATGGAGGTGATTCCTTCCGCCTTAAGGTCCAGCCGGGCGCCTGGCTCTGCCGGCAGCCAGTGGTCTTCCTCCGGCACGTCCGCCGCCGGAGCGTCGATCCCGGCAGCCTTGATGTACGCATCGGACAGCCGCCCCAGCCGCTGCCCGAACCCTGCCTCAACCAGTGCCAGGCGCTCGGCGAGGTCGTCGGTGAAGACGAGGACGCCGTCGTCGATTCCCTCGAACCGGCCGTGCAGCCGGACGCCGCGGCGTCCCAGTTCGCGCAGGTGCACGCTGTGGCCGCCGTCGTTGCCGGACAGCAGCGGATTGCACATGAAGCGCCCGGCGGGGGAGGGCAGCCCGTCCACCTGGAGCGCGTTGATGCCGTACTCCGGGCCGTGGACGTTCACCTCCACGATCCAGTGGAAGATGTCCTGCCCCCGGTACCGCCGGGGCGCCTCCGGGCAGCTGGACACGGACAGGTGCACGGTGCGGCCGGCGTCCAGCAGGTCCTCGGTGATCTGGCCGCCCGATTGCCCGGTGCCCACCACCAGCACCGCACCCTGCGGGAGCTGGGCGGGGTTGCGGTAGTCGTGGCTGTGCAGCTGCAGGACTTCGGGGGAGAGGCCGACGGCGGCAGGCGGGGTCCGTGGGCGCTGGAAGGCGCCGCTGGCCAGCACCACGTTCCGGGCGGCCCACGTGCCCCGGTCCGTTTCGAGGGTGAACCCGGCATCCGCCGGGGCGATCCGGGTCACCGTCGTGTCCAGCTCCACCGGGGCATGGATGTCCCGGGCGTAGCGGCGGAAGAAGTCGATGGTGGCGTCGCGGGAAATGAACCCGTCCGGTTCGGGTCCGTCGTAGGCCTTCCCCGGCAGGGAGACTGAAAAGTTGGGGGTGTTCAGGTAAAAGGAATCCCACCGGTCCTGCCAGGCGCCGCCCAGGGCGGGCCGCTGCTCCAGGATCCGGTGTTCCACGCCACGCTGCGACAGCCAGTAGCTCGTAGCCAGGCCTGCCTGTCCGGCGCCCACTACCACCGTGTTGGTCTCATGACGGGAAACCGCGGGGGCGGACATGGCTACTGCGCCGCCTTTGAGGTCCTGGACGCACGGGCTTTAGGTTCCTTGGGCTCTTTGGGCGGCAGGGACGCGACGTAGTCCAGCGCCTTCCCGGCCCAGGCCCGCGCCCGGGTGTCATCGCCGTCGCCCTCTTCATTCCACATTTCCGGCAGCCCGGTGTATCCGCCCATGGGCCGCTCGGCCGGCCCGAACGGCACGGTCCGCTCGGACGACTCCAGCACCTCCTTGTCCTTCGGGGAGAGCTTCACGCCGATGGTGGAACCGAACAGCCCGGCGAACATGTTGCCGTTGACGAACGCGCCAAGGTTGCCGAACATCGGCTTCACCACCACCCCCGGATGGTCGGGAACCACGCGCCGGAACCGCTCTTTGTCTTCCTCGGTGGCTTTGGGCATCTCCATGGCTTCATCTCCCGGTGGCAGGGTGTATCCGCAGGATCTGGATGCAGGATATGCCTATTCGGAGGCGGGGTCGAGGGTCCGGGATGCATGCGCCCAGCCGGCAATAAATCCCGTCCTGAGCAGGTCAAACTTCCCGGCGGAGTGCTATATATAGCTCAAGGCAACTATTTTGTGGCTGCCCCGCCAGGTCGCATGGATCCGGAATTGTCCCGGGGGCTGGAGGCAACGGTGCTGAACACGCCGGCCTCCGCCCCGGCTGCAGGAATCCGGTGCCGCCCGGCCAACCGTCCCGCCACCGCACCCCGGCTCGCGTTCGTTGCCCTCGCCGCGCTCGCCCTCCTCACCGGCTGCAGCGGCGGCACCAGCCAGTCGGTGTCCACCGCCGTGAAGGACAGCTCCTCCGCGGTGGCCACAGCCCGGATCGCCCTCCGGCAGGATATGGACGGCAAGCTGACCCGCGCCGCCACCTCCACCGCCCTCGACGATGAGCTAAAAGAAGTCCAGGGGAGCCGGAACACCGTCCTCAACCTCTCGCCGGCAACGCAGGAGGACCGCGACACCCAGAAGCAGGCACTGGACGTGCTGGACCACTGCGCCGCGGGGTTCGCCGTGGCGCGCGCCGCCCTGGCAGGGAACGACGGCGGCGCCCCCTCCCTCGCGGACGGTGACAAGGCGCTCGCGGACGCGCAGGACGCCCTGAAGCAGCTCGAAGGCAAGGTGGGGTCACAATGAGGGCGGAACCGTGAAGCGGCTCCTCGGCGTCGCGCTCGGGATCCTCACCGCCATCGGCGGGTTCGTGGACATCGGGGACCTGGTGACCAACGCCGTTGTCGGTTCCCGCTTCGGCCTGTCGCTGGTGTGGGTGGTGGCCGTCGGCGTACTGGGCATCTGCCTCTTCGCCAACATGTCCGGCCGGGTGGCGGCCGCATCCGGCCGCGCCACGTTCGAAGTGATCCGCGAACGCCTGGGGCCCCGGGCCGGGCTGGCCAACCTCTCGGCGTCGTTCCTAATCAACCTCATGACGGTCACGGCGGAGATCGGCGGCGTGGCCCTGGCCCTGCAATTGGCCAGCAGTGTGTATTACCTGTTGTGGATTCCCGTGGCCGCGGTGGCAGTGTGGCTGGTGATCTGGCGGGTGCGGTTCTCCATCATGGAGAACGTCACGGGCCTGCTGGGGCTGACGCTGATTGTCTTTGCGGTGGCGCTGTTCCTGCTCAAGCCGGACTGGGGTGCGCTCGCCGGGCAGCTGGCGCCGGCCGTGCCGGAGCAGGAAACGGTATGGACCTACAGCTACTACGCGATCGCGCTGTTCGGCGCTGCCATGACCCCCTATGAGGTCTTCTTCTTCTCCTCCGGGGCCGTCGAGGAAGGCTGGACCGTGAAGGACCTGCTGCAGGAGCGCACCAACGTCCTGGTCGGCTTCCCGCTGGGCGGCCTGCTGTCCGTGGCGATCGCCGGGTGCGCCGCCGTCGTCCTCCTGCCCGCCGGTATTTCGGTGACGTCGCTGTCCCAGGTGGTCCTGCCCGTGGCGGAGGGTGCCGGGAAGGTCGGGCTGGCGTTTGTGCTGGTGGGCATTGTGGCCGCCACGTTCGGCGCCGCCCTGGAGACCACCCTCTCGTCCGGATACACCCTGGCCCAGTTTTTTGGCTGGTCCTGGGGGAAGTTCCACCGGCCGGCGGAGGCCGCGCGGTTCCACCTGTCGATGATGGTGTGCCTCCTGGTGGGCATGGCCGTCCTGGCCACCGGCGTGGACCCGGTGCTGGTGACCGAATACTCGGTGGTGTTCTCCGCCATCGCCCTGCCGCTTACGTACCTGCCGGTCCTCATCGTGGCCAATGATCCCCAGTACATGGGCGAGCATGTGAACGGGCGGGCCGTGAACGTGCTGGGAATGGTTTACCTGGTGATCATCCTGGTGGCCTCGCTTGCCGCCATCCCGCTCATGATTGTGACAGGAGCCGGCTCATGACATCGCCATCCGGTCCTTTGCCGCCGGTTCCGCGCGTAAGCGGCCGCATCCTGGACGCGCAACTGCACCTCATGGACCGGCAGGTCCTGGACCACGACGGCGTCCCGGTCACCACCGTGGACGACCTTGAGGTGGGCGGGCCTGATTTGGACGTGGAGATTCCGGCGGGGACAGCACCGCCGGCCATCACCGCCCTGCTGACCGGCGCGGTCCTGGGCACGCGGATCTTTGGCGGCAGGCCGCCGTCGTCCCGGCTGATCCGCATCCCGTGGAAGGACGTGGCGGAAGTGGGTGTGGTGGTGCGCCTTGGCGTGAGCGGGGAGGCGCTGGACGCCAGCTGGGTGGAACGGTGGGTGCGGGACAAGATCATTGCGCGGATACCGGGAGGCCGCCATGATCCTCGGTGACCTGCTGGGCACACCGGTCCACGATGCCGACGGCGGACGGCTGGGCCGCGTTGCCGACGCCCGTTTCGTGCTGGACGGAGCCCCGCACCAGCTGATGGCGGAGCCGCGGCTGCTGGGGCTGGTGGTCAGCCCGCACAGTGTCGCATCGTTCCTGGGCTACGAGCGGAACGGCCTCACCCGGCCCTGGCTGCTGGCCCGGATCCTCCGGTGGCGGCACCGCGGCTCGTTTTTGGTGCTGTGGGAGGACATATCGATGGTGGGGCCTCACTCAGTCCGGCTCCGGCCGGGATACACCCGCTACAGCACGGCGTTGGAAGGCGGCGGCCAGGTTTAGCGGCGCCCAACAGGTGCGGGATTAGGTGTGGGCGGAAACTCCTGTAGTGTTGAGACTGTTGTTGTGTTTATGCAGTTGGTAGTTCAGGCAGTACGCGCGGTCGAAAGTCCGTGTTCTTCTGAAGTAGCGGTTTTTGAACACCCCACGCCGGAGGGCCCGAAAGTCGGGATTTTCCCTCCACCTTCACGAAGGACAAAAATAATGGCTACTGGTACCGTCAAATGGTTTAACGCTGAAAAGGGCTTCGGCTTCATTTCCCCGGACGACTCCTCGCAGGACGTTTTCGCGCACTACTCCGCGATCAACTCCAACGGCTTCCGCTCCCTCGAAGAGAACCAGAAGGTTTCCTTCGACACCGAGCAGGGCCCCAAGGGTCCCCAGGCCACCAACATCCAGGCTCTCTAATTCCTTAGAGTTCCGGGACCGTTAGGTTTCCAAGCAGGGCCTGCCGTTTATCGGCAGGCCCTGCTTTTTGTTTAACCCGTGTGTGCCAGTTCCCCGGGTTGGGCCTGCCCCAGGGCTGAGCGTTGGGCGGGCATCTTCCTTGGAAGAACGGTCTCGACAAATGTGAATTGCAGGAGCACTCTTGTACTGCGCACGCCTCTGACGTGCGGAACCAGCGCCTTGGCTGGGAAGAGAATTGAACCTGCGCGGCACCAGTTGGGGTGGTGCATATCCGGCCCCGATCACCGGCCGGCACTGGCTGCCCGCGCTCCCCGGCATCGGCAGCCGGCACCTTCACTCCGAAAAAACAGTGGCCGGTTGGGCCAGTCATGCAATGGGTTTGAATCGGCCGCAGCTGCAAATCGGCATTTAACAGATCGCCGTTCAAGAAAGCATCGCCATGAAGCACTATCGGGGAATCAAACCGAGATCCAACAAGCTGGCATTGATTGTGGCATTCGCTGTCGCATTGCTCGCCTCCCTGGCTGCAGCCGGCCCCGCGTCAGCCGACGGAGGGGGCCACCGGACCTGGCAGGTACAGGTGGGCTCTGAGTCCAGCGACCAGGAGATCCAGGGGATGGCCTTCCTTCCCTCAGAGATCTACATCAATGAGCGGGACACCATCACCTGGCAGGCAAACTCCGCAGAAATACATACCGTGACGTTCCTGGCGGCAGGCCAGTCGCTGCAGCCGTTCAATCCGTTCAGCGACGATGAGCTGCAGAAGCGCGGAAAGGATTATTACGACGGAAAGTCGTACTACAACTCCGGCATCCTGGCCAACGTGGACGTCCCTGGCTTCCCGGATGCGAGGAGTTACACCCTGTCCTTCCCCCGGGAAGGAAACTTCACCTACTACTGCCTGGTCCACGGCACGATGATGAAGGGGACCGTGCACGTGCGCGACCGGGGCACCGACTACCCGTACAGCCAGGCTGACTACGACAAGGCATCACGGGCGCAGGAGCGGGCCATCCTCCGGGACGGGCACCAACTGGACGCATCCCTGGCACAGGAGGCATCCAACCACAAGGTGATGGCAGGCGGTGACGACGGCGTGGCCATGGTCATGCGGTTCGTGCGGCCCACCGTGACGGTGCACGTGGGCGAGACGGTGGAGTTCGTCAATGATGGCATGGGCGCACCCCACACGGTCACCTTCGGCACTGAACCGGCGAACATTTTCGCCCCGTCCGGCGACCCGGAGCATTTCACCGGCGGCGACCTTAGTTCGGGCATCATCCCGCCCGGTGGCGGCACATTCGAAGTAACGTTCAAGTCCAAAGGAACGTTCGAGTACATCTGCGCACTCCATGACTACATGGGCATGGTGGGCAAGGTGAGAGTGGTCGACTAACGCCGGCTACACGGTCCGGCCGGGGCGGTTGCCCCGGCCGGACCTGCGTTTTCCGGGTCAGTGCAGCCCCATGGCCTCCCGCACCTCATCGAGGATGTGGTGCATGGCCCGTTCAGCCTCCGCCGTGTCACCGCCGGCCACGGCTGAGGCCACGTCCTCGTGCGCCTTCAGCGCCTCGTTCCTCGGCTTGAACGGCATGAGCCCCTGCCGGGTCCGGCTGGTCAGGACCTCTGCGATCATTCCTTCCAGCGCACGGAACATTTCATTGCCGCAGCTTCGCAGCAGCAGCTGGTGGAAGGCGATGTCGGCGGCCAGGAAGGCCTGAAGATCACCAGCCTCGCCCAGCTTGCGGAGGTCAGCGGCCAGGGCCACGAGCTGGGCACGTTCGGCTGCGCTGGCCCGGCGTGCCGCCCCAGCGGCCGCGATGGGTTCGACGGCGATGCGCAGCTCGGTCAGGCTGCTGTACTGCAGGTCCCGCCGGTCCGAGGCCAGCCGCCAGCGCACCAGGTTGGGGTCAAACACATTCCACAGGGACGGTTCCTGCACCACGATGCCCACGCGACGCCGCGAATAGACCAGGTTCATCGATTCCAGGACCTTCATGGTGTCCCGGGCAACGGTCCGGGAGATGCCGTAGTCGTGCTGCAGCCCTTCAAGGGTGAGGCGGGTGCCCGGGGCCAGCTTCCCGGAGGCTATGGCTACCCCCACTGCCTCAATAACCCGGCCGTGCGTGGCTGGGGCAGGCCCGCCGTCGTGCACTTCATCGCCGTCCTGGACTGTCGCCGTCGACATTCTTTTCCCCGTTCCCTTACGCGCCGGTGCGCCCCTCAAGAATAGCCCCCTAACCGCCAAAGGTATGACTTGTGACACGAATAGATAGTATCTATTGCTCAAAAAGGTGCTACCTTATCGCTTGGTCCGATGAACACCGGACCCGCAGCGAGCTTCTTCGAAAGCCAAAGACGTCTTCTCCGGAGGTATGACATGCAGTATCCAGCCACGCACCTGGTGGTCATGGGCGTTGCCGGTTCCGGCAAATCCACCCTTGCGGCCGCCCTGTCCCAGCAGCTGGGATGGGCCTGCGCCGAAGCAGATGAGTTCCATCCAGAAGCGAACATCACCAAGATGAGCCAGGGGATTCCGCTCCAGGACGAGGACCGCTGGCCCTGGCTCGATGAGATCCGCAGCTGGATGACCGCGCAGGCCGCCGCCGGCAAGAGCACCGTCCTCACCTGCTCCGCGCTCAAGCGCGGCTACCGGGAGCTGCTCGCCGGCGCCGAAGGCCGTGTCATCTTCCTCCACCTCGACGGCGGCGCGGACCTGATCAGCCAGCGGATGCAGGGCCGGGTGGGCCACTTCATGCCGCCCGCCCTGCTGCCCAGCCAGCTGGCCACCCTTGAACCGCTCAGCCAGGAAGAGCTCGACGCCGGCAGCCTCCGCCTCGATATCTCGCACTCACCCGAAGAGCTGGTCGCCGCCGTCGTCCGGGCCCTGAACCTCCCCGCCGGCCAGGCGCCCAAAGCGTCCTGACCCCGTAGTCCCCAACCCTGTTTCAAAGGAGAACCATGACCATCGAAGGATGGACCCAGACGATGGGTGCAGGCCCCCTGCTGCTCATCGCCGCGGCGGCAATTCTTGTGCTGCTGTTCCTCATCATCCGGCTGAAGATGCACGCGCTGGTGGCACTGATCCTCATCAGCCTCGCCACCGCCTTCGCCACCGGAATCCCCGCCAACCAGGTGGTTCCGGTCCTGATCAACGGCTTCGGCACCACCCTGGGTACCGTGGCACTGCTCGTCGGCCTCGGCGCCATGCTCGGCCGCATCGTGGAAACCAGCGGCGGCGCCAAAGTCCTGGCCGATTACCTGATCGGCGTCTTTGGCGAGAAACGGGCACCGTTCGCCCTGGGCCTGGCCTCCCTGATCTTCGGCTTCCCCATCTTCTTCGACGCCGGCCTGGTGGTCATGCTGCCCGTCGTCTTCGCCGTAGCCCACCGACTTGGCGGCGGCGTGCTGCGGTATGGACTTCCGGCCGCCGGCGCGTTCTCGGTCATGCACATCTTCCTGCCGCCGCACCCGGGGCCGGTCTCGGCCGCTGCATTCTTTGACGCCAACATCGGCCTGGTGCTGATCGCCGGCCTCATCACCGCCATTCCCACCTGGTACGTCACGGCCTACCTGTATGGCCTCTGGACCGGCAAGAAGCTGGTCCTGCCCGTGCCGGAAATCCTGGGCCACGCCAGCGCGGAGGCCGAGTCCCACCCGCCCCGGTTCCGCACCATCATTGGCCTGCTGCTCCTGCCACTGGTCCTGATCTTCCTCAACACCGGCCTGAACACCCTGGCCTCCTCCGGTGTGCTGTCCGACGCCGTGAAGAAGGAACAGTGGTTCCAGCTCCTTCGCACCGTGGGTGAAACGCCGGTGGCGCTGCTGATCGCCGTGCTGGTGGCCATGTATGTCCTCGGAGCCCGCCGCGGAACCCACGCCGGTGCCCTGGAGAAGCTGCTTGAGTCCTCGCTGGGCCCGGTCTGCTCTGTCATCCTTATTACCGGCGCCGGCGGCATGTTCGGCGGCGTCCTGCGCACCTCGGGCATCGGCGCGGCGCTGGCTTCTGTCCTGGGCAACCTGGGCATCCCGCTGATCCTGGCCGGCTTCCTCATCTCCGCCATCCTGCGCATCGCCCAGGGTTCGGCCACCGTCGCATTGACCACCACCGCGGGCCTCATCGCCCCGGCAGTGGCCACCGCGGGGCTGACGGGCATGCAGGTGGCGGCGCTGGTCATCGCCGTGGCTGCGGGCTCAGTGGTGGTCTCACACGTCAACGACTCCGGCTTCTGGCTGGTTGGCCGCTTCTTCGGCATGGACGTCAAGACCACCCTGAAGACCTGGACCGTGATGGAAACGCTGATCGGCGTGATGGGCTTCGCCGTCGCCGCGGTCATCTTCATGGTGGCCGGTATAGGGGGCTAAAGGCCACGCAGGGTTTGGCGGCGGGGCGGCCGGTGGGAACACCGGCCGCCCCGCCGTCGTTGTTCCCCATGGCGTGCATTCCATGCGCGCCACCCGCCAACCGAAGGACACCCCTTGACTCCTCGCACCATCGTGATCACCGGCGCCAGCGACGGCATCGGCGCTGCGGCCGCCCGGACACTGGCAAAGGCGGGGGAGCAGGTGGTCGTCGTCGGCCGTTCCGCTGAAAAGACCCGCGCCCTGGCGGAGGAGATTGGTGCAGAATTTTACCTCGCCGACTTCGCCGACCTTTCGCAGGTCCGGACCCTGGCCACGGAACTTGAGGAAAAGTACCCCCGCATTGACGTCCTGGCGAACAACGCCGGCGGCATGATGGGCAAGCGAACGCTCACGGTGGACGGGAACGAACTGACGTTCCAGGTCAACCACCTGGCGCCGTTCCTGCTCACCACCCTGCTGATGGACACGCTGGCGGCCAGCAACGCGAAGATCATCAACACCGCCAGCGCCGCAAACTACTCGGGAAAGATGGACCTCTTCGACCTCAAGGCCGAGCAGGGGTACCGCACCTACCGCGCCTACGGGACGGGCAAGCTCGCCAACATCCTCTTCACGTCCGAGCTGCACCGCCGCTTCCATGACCGGGGAATCACGACGGCGGCGTTCCACCCCGGCGTTGTCCGCACCAACTTCGCGGCAGATTCCACCAGCCCCTTCCGGCATGCCTACAAGACCCTGCTGAACCGCTTCATGCTCAGCCCGGACCAGGGTGCCGACACCATGCTGTGGCTCATCAACGGCACCCCCGGCACGGACTGGATCTCCGGGGCCTACTACGCCAAGCGCGCCCTGGCCAAGGCCAACCCGCAGGCCTACGACGCCGAACTGGCGCGCGGGCTGTGGGACAAGAGTGATGAGCTGGTCAAGGCCTTCGTCCAGCCCTAACGCTCACAGGCAACGCCGTCGTGGTCGGCGTCCAGCCCGTAGATGTCCCTGCCAATAACCTGGAGGGGGCCACTGACGTAGGCCGGTCCGTTGCCGCTTCCGCCGGCGCAGTCCACGTCCGAGGCAATGGGGACGCACCCTGAGTAGTTCGGGTCGCAGCCGGGATTGGTGCCCGGAACGGCCGGGGCAACAGGGGCCGGAGGCGCAACGGGAGCGGGCGGCGCTGCCGCCTTCGCGGCTGCTTCGGCGGCGGCCTTTGCTGCCGCAGCATCCTGCGCCGCCTTCGCCTCGGCGGCCTGCCGGGCGGCAGCTTCTGCGGCGGCCTTGTCGGCAGCGGCTTTGTCAGCTGCCGCCTTCTCGGCGGCTGCCTTTTCCGCCGCGGCCTGGTCGGCGGCCGCCTTCGCTGCGGCAGCGGCTGCCAGCTTCTCCGTGACGCGCTTGGACTCCGCGGCTTCCAGCCACACCAGCCTGCCCGACCCGTCCTTGGTACAGACGTAGGTGGTGCCGGCCGAAACCTGCTGCCCGTTTGCGGCGGTGCACGGCGTACCGGCAATGGGCGTTGCGGTGGCGGATTCGCTGGCGGGTCCGGCAGCGGCGCTCAGGGAGGCCTGGGGTGCACCGCACCCGGTCAGCAGAAGCACGACGGCGGCGGCCCCGGCGCCCAGTACCTTGTGCGGGCCCTTCCGCCCGGCGGCTCCTGGGGTCAGCGCGGGTTCCCGACGGCGGGTGCGGGGCGCGGAAAAGCGTTGGACGGCAGGCATGGTTCCCCCAAGTGCGTGTGCTGGATGCGATGTGCACGGCCAGCGTAGCTACGCCGGGATGGCCGGAACGGTTTAAGCGCAAATCTTGATGTATTCCTGCACCAACCTTGAAGCTCCCGGTTGTGCGGAGGTCAGCCCTGCCTGGCCAGCGCCCCACCGATCAGCCGCGCACCCTCCGGGTAGGCGCCCGGATTCGGACCCGAGTAGTTGAGCCGGATGAAGGCTCCGGCGGGTTCGGCCGGGAACCACTCCGTTCCGGCGGCTATGATCACGCCGGCATCCTCGCAGTCCCGCACCAGGCGCGGCAGATCCGTGGCGTCGGGCAGGCGCAGCCACAGGTTCAGGCCGCCCTTCGGCAGGACATCGAGGTGCGCCTGGGGGAGGTGCTCCCGGATGCTGGTGGCCAGCAGGTCGCGGCGTGACTGGAGCTGCTGCCGGAGGCTCCGCAGGTGGGTCTGCCACCCGGGTTGCGTCACCACGTCCAGCGCGGCGGCCTGCAGGAGCCCGCTGACGTACATCGACTCGGCGGCGCGCTGGCCCAGGATGCGTTCGCGCGCCGGTCCCCGGACGATCACGGCAGCAATCCGGATGGCGGTGGACACGCTCTTGGTCAGGGACCTGATGTACACCACGTGCCCGGAATCATCGCGGGTTGCCAGCGGAACGGGGTCGGAGGTGATGCCGAAATCGTGTGCCCAGTCGTCCTCCACCAGGAACGCGCCGTGCCGGCGGGCCACGTCCAGGATCTCGTCGCCGCGCCCTGCCGCCCACTGCCCGCCCGTGGGATTCGAATAGTTGGGCTGCACGTAGAACGCCCGCGCCCCGGTCTCGGCAAAGGCGCGGTCCACGTCCGCGGGATCCGGCCCGTCCGGGCCGGTGGGCACCGGAACCACCCGCACCCCGGTCTGCGCGGCGGCAAGGATGGCGCCCCAGTACGACGGCGACTCCATCAGCAGCGGCTGTCCCGCGCCCACCAGCGCACGGAAGATGGAGCTGAGCCCGCTCTGGCTTCCGGGCAGCACAACCACATCATTCGGGGTGGGGGGCGTGATTCCCACCGGGGTGGCCGACCCCAGTTCCTGCGCGAACCATTGCTGCAGCTCCGGCATGCCCGCCGCCGGCGGCCGCGACAGTGCGGCGTCGCCCCGGGCAGCCCGGGCCAGCGCGGCGCGGACCAGCCGTTCCGGCAGCAGTTCGCGGTCCGGGTAGCCGGAATGGAACCAGATGGCATCGCCGGGAACGTTGCGCATGGTGCCCGACGACGACGGCAGCGGGGACGACGGCGACCGCAGCGCAGCCGTCTGCCAGCCATAGTCGGACGGACGGGCGGTGCGCACGGCACGCACGAACGTTCCAACGCCGGGCCGGCTTTCAATCAGCCCCTGGGCGGTCAGCGCCTGCAGCGCCTTCTGCACTGTCACCGGGCTGGCCTGGTACTCGGCAACGAGCTGCCGGGTGGACGGCAGCCGGGCCCCCGGACCCGCGCCGCCGACCCATTGCCGGAGTGCCGCAACGATCCGCGAACTGCTATCGTTATTCATGAAAGAACATAGTAGCGCTACTGTCCTGAATCGCCCAGTGATATCGCCGCGAAAGGCCACCGGAATCTGGTGGGGCCTGCTCGGCGTGGCGGCCTTCTCCTTCACCGTTCCGTTCACCCGCGTGGCCGTGGCAGGCATCCCGCCGCTGCTCATCGGTTCCGGCCGGGCCGTCGTGGCCGCTGCCCTCGCCATCGCAGCACTTGCCATCACCCGCCAGCGGCTGCCCCCGCCCCGCACCTGGCTGCGCCTGTCGCTCGTGGCGGGCGGCGTCGTCGTCGGCTTTCCGCTGCTGACGTCCTATGCCCTCACTGCCGTACCGGCGGGACATGGAGCCGTGGTCATCGCCCTCCTGCCGGCCGCCACCGCAACGGTGGCGGTCCTGCGCGCCGCTGAGCGGCCCCCGGCCGCCTTCTGGGTGGTGATGGCGCTCGGCTCGCTGGCAGCCATCTCCTTCGCCTTCCTCCAGTCAGGCGGCGTGGGGCACCTGCACTGGGCGGACCTCCTGCTGCTCGGCGCCGTGGCCTGCGCCGCGGTGGGGTACGCGGAGGGCGGCCTGCTGGCGCGCACGCTGGGCTCGTGGCAGACCATCGCCTGGGCGCTGGTCCTTGCCGCGCCGGCCATGCTGGTCCTCGCCGTAGTTTCAGTCCTGGACCAGCCGCCGTCGGCCACACCCGTCCAGTGGGCTGCCTTCGCCTACCTCGCCGTGGTCAGCATGTTCCTTGGCTTCTTCGCCTGGTACCGGGGGCTGGCCATTGGCCCCATGGCGCAGGTGAGCCAGATCCAGCTGCTCCAGCCCGTCCTCAGCATCGGCTGGGCCGCGCTGCTGCTGGGGGAGGCGCTCACCTGGACCACCCTGATCGGCGCCCTCGCCGTGATCCTCTGTGCCGCTGCGGCCGTCCGCGTCCGGCTCAAACCGGCCCCCTGAACTGCTGAAAGGACTTCCCATGTACATTCCCGCCCACTTTGCTGCCGGCCCCGATGCCGTCCGGCACCTCCTCACGACTCCCGGCGCCGCCAACCTGGTGACCATGACGGACCACGGCCTGCTGGCAACACTGCTGCCCTTCGCCTTCAACCCGGCGGTGGGGGAGCGCGGCGCGCTGCAGGCCCACATGGCGCGCACCAACCCGCAGTGGTCCACCGCGCCGGCCGGAGAGGCGCTGGCCATCATCCAGGGCCCCGACGACTACATCTCGCCGTCGTGGTACGCCGCCAAGGCCGAGCACGGGCGCGTGGTCCCCACTTGGAACTACAGCACCGCGCACGTGTACGGCGAGCTGGTTTTCCATGACGACGCCGGCTGGCTGGCATGGCATGTCCGGCACCTGACCGGACTGCACGAGGACGGCCGGGCAGACCCCTGGGCCGTGGACGACGCGCCGGAGAAGTTCATTGCCGGGCAACTGCGGGCGATCGTGGGCGTAGAGCTGGTGATCAGCCGGATCGAGGCGAAGGAAAAACTGAGCCAGAACCGCTCCGACACCGATGCTGAAGGAGTGGCAGCGGGTCTCCGGGCCGGGGGGCGTGAAGCCGGCGCGGCCGCCGTCGAACGCGCGCGCCGGATCTGACGCCTATGGGCCCTAAGCCGCCCGTTCCAGCAGCACCATCACCTCGTAGTGCGTGGTCTGCGGGAACATGTCCAGGACGCGGGCACGCCGGGCGGTGAACGACGGGAGCGCGGCCAGGTCCCGGGCCAGCGACTGCGCGTTGCAGCTGGAGTACACGACGTGCTGCACGTCCGAGGCTTCCAGCCAGCCGCAGAGCTCCTTGCCGATGCCGCGCCGGGGCGGGTTCACGATCACCAGGTCCGGCGACTGCTTGCTGGCCAGGGCAAACGCGGTGGCGTCCCCGGCCTGGAACTCCATCCCCTTCAGGCCTGCCTCGTCACTGCTGAGGCGGGCGGACACGATCGCTTCGCTGCTGGTTTCAATGCCCGTGACGGTGCGGGCCGGTGCGGCGCTGTGCAGGGCGAACCCGCCCACGCCGCAGTACAGGTCCCACACCGAGGCCGGCGCCAGTTCGTTGACCCACTCGCGTCCCTGGCGGTACAGGGCCGCGGCCATCTCACTGTTGGTCTGGAAGAAGCTTTGCGGGCGGAGGTGCAGGTTGATGTCGTTGACCCGCATGTTCAGGGTGGACTGGCTGGTCAGCAGGATCTCCCGGTCGCCTTCCAGCACGGCCTTGTGTTCCGGGTGCACGTTGACCGAGACCACCTTCACCTGCGGCAGGGCGGCCAGGAGGTCCGGGAGGTGCTTCCGGATGCGCGGCACCACCTGGTCCGAGCGCAGGACCAGCCGGAGCATGACCTCGCCGTCCGGGGATTCGGTGAGGATGACGTGCTTGAGTTCACCGGTCCGGCGGGGAACGTCATAGGGCGTCAGACGGACCCGGCGGATGAAATTCGCCAGCACGGGGAAACAGGCGAGCAGGCCGGGTGAGCAGACGCCGCACTTGCGCAGGTCCACGCCATGCCCATCGGCGTCCAGGATCCCGATGGTGGGATTCTGCGCGGTCCCGCCGATCACCATCTTGGCCTTGTTGCGGAAGCCGGACTCCTGGCTGGCCACCGGCGGCAGCCATTCGAGTTCGGTGTGACCGGACAGGAGGGTCTGGCAGTGCAGCTGTTTGCCGGCCAGCTGCTCACCGTAGGGCACGCCCATGTGGGTGCAGGAGCGGCAGGTACCGGCATCAAAGTAGGAACAGCGCATGACCGGACAAGTTTACCCGGTTGCCTTCCCCGCCACGACGTGCAGGTCCGACGCCGGCACTTGGGGAAGTGCCGGCGTCGTACCTTTCAGGGCTGTACCGTCAGGGCAGCGCAACCGGCAGCACCTCATCCGGGAAGGGCGCAACGAAGGCGGCTCCTGCTTCTTCCCCTGCAGAGCCGTAGCCCCAACCGGCGAAGACGGTGGGAATACCGTGGACGGCTGCCCCGGCCACGTCGTAGCTGCGGTCACCCACCATGAGCGGGGCAGAGACATCCACCTTGGCTGCCCTCAGCCTGTCCAGCACTTCGGCAATGACATCTGCCTTGCTCCACCTGGCTTCCTGGTCCGATGCGCCGCAGACGGCGGAGAAGTAATGGTCAATCCCAAACAGGCGGGCCATCCGGAGCGCCTGGTCTTCGGCCTTCGAGGTGGCAACCGCCATGGGTACGCCCGCACGATGGAGCTGTTCCAGCAGTTCCCTGATCCCGGTGTACGGAACGGACTGGTGTGCACCGTGATCCGCGTAAGCCTTCCGGTAATGCCGCAGCGCCAGCCGGGCAAGGACCTCATCGTGTCCCAGGTGCTCGCGGAAGGACTCAAGCATGGGCGGCCCCACCAGCCGGACCAGGTCCCCGGCCGGTGGCACAGCGGCCCCCACGGCGGCAAGCGCCCGGGCGGCGCTCGCCGTCACGCCTGCCGCCGAATCCAGCAGCGTCCCGTCCATGTCCAACAGCACGCAGCTGAAGGCTCTCCGCTGACTCTGCAGCGGCTGCTGCCGAAGTATCATCTCTGTGTGCTTTCGTTCTGGAGCCGGGCCGACTCGTGTCTGCTGTTGTGAAGTCATGCGGTGAAGGGTGAAACATGGATCGGGCGAGTCTTGACCGGATCGACCAGGGCATCCTGGCGGAGCTGACCCGCAATGCCCGGGTCAGCCACGCGGAGCTGGCTGCAAAGGTGATGCTGTCCCGCAATGCGGTCCGGCAACGCATCGACAGGATGGAACGGCAGGGTTACATCCAGGGCTACACCGTGGTGACCGGCGCCCCGGGGCACGGCACAGTCTCTGCTTTCCTGATGGTCTACCGGAAGGACAGGGTGCGCGGATCGGACGTCATCGCCGTGCTGCAATCGATCCCGGAGGTGGTCCTGTGCGATGTGGTCAGCGGCGACTTCGACCTGCTGGTGCGGGTGGAAGCACGGTCGCTTGAACGCATCCAGGAGATCTGGGAGCAGATAGCGGCCACGCCCGGCGTGACGGACACCGTGACGGCGATGACCCTTTCCAACTACATCCGGCGGGATGCGGCAGCGAAGCCGGCCCAGCCGGGAAACGCTCTCGGCCAGGCTCCGCTTCCGGTGATCAGCCCTGGCGCTTGACGCACACCACTTTCGGCTGGGTCATCTCCTCATAGGCGAACCGGACCCCTTCGCGGCCCAGGCCGCCATACTTGGATCCCCCGAACGGCATGCCGTCGAAGCGGTAGTCCGATGAGTCGTTGACCATGACGCCGCCTGCGTCGATGCGGCCCGCGGCGTCCAGGGCCGTGTCCAGCGAGCCGGTGAAGATCCCGGCGTGAAGGCTGAAGTCGATGGCGTTGGCGGTCCCCACGGCTTCGTCGAAGGTTGTGAAGGGTTGCAGCATTACGACCGGCCCGAACACCTCCTCCGTCCACAGCCTGCTGCCGGTGGGCACTCTCTCCAGGACCGTCGGATGCAGCACGTTGTTTACCCTGGTGTTGCCGGCGAGGACCACGGCGCCGGAGGCAACCGCCGCCTCAATCTTGGCCTGGAGCTGATCCACGGCGGCGGGACTGATCATGGGACCGACGTCGGTGGCTTCCTCGGCGGGGTCGCCCGCCACCAGCCGTGACGTCTCCTGCAGGAAGCGCCGACGGAACTCGTGGTAGCGGGAGGCGGCCACGAGGATGCGCTGAACCCCCACACAGTTCTGTCCGGCTGCCCAGAAGGCTCCGGAGACGCAGGCTGAAACGGCAGCATCCACGTCGGCGTCATCCATGACGATGACCGGGGCGTTCCCGCCAAGGTCCATGGACAGCTTCTTCAGGCCTGCGGTCCTGGCAATGGCCTCGCCGGCCGTGAATCCGCCGGTGAAGGACACCATGCGGACCTCCCGGCTCCGCACGATCGCCTCCGCCACGTCCGTGTCCCCGTGGACCACTGTGAGGACGCCGGCAGGCAGGCCAGCTTGGGCGAAGACTTCGGCAAGCAGTTGCGCGGACAGGGGCGTCAGCGCGGACGGCTTGAGGATGACGGCGTTGCCTCCGGCGATTGCCGGGCCCACCTTGTGTGCCACCAGATTAAGGGGGTCGTTGTACGGGGTGATGGCCGCAATGATGCCCAGCGGTTCCCGTGCGTACCACCCCATGCGGTCCTCGGAGCCTTCATAGGAGTCAAAGGGAATGATCTCGCCGGCGTTCCGGCGCGCCTCCGCGGCGGACAGGCGCAGGGTGTTGACTGCCCGCAGCACCTCCTTTCGTGCCTGGCGGATGGTTTTGCCGCTCTCGGCTGTGATGGTCTGGGCGAATTCCGCGTGGCGCGCGTCGATTAGTGCGGCAGCCGCGTCCAGCAGCTTCCCCCGGGCATGGCGGGACAATGCGCGTGCCTGCGCCGCCCCGGACCTGGCAGCCCGGATAATCGCGTCCACGGACTCCGCCGTGGTCAGGGCCACGGCTCCCACCACCCGGCCGTCGTAGGGGCTGAGCACCTCCCGGATCGCGGCCGTTGCGTGATCCAGCGGTGCAAGGGTTGATTCACGCATCTGCAGCCACCTGGTTCCGTGCGGCGTGCATGGCGATGATGTCGGACAGCAGGGCGTACGCTGTCTCCACCCGCCCGGCCCCGGGTCCGGACACCGTCACCGGGCCGAGGAGATCGGTGTTGAACGACACTGCATTGTTGGCACCCGAAACCCCGGCGAGGCCGTGGGCCAGGGGGAGCGCCACGGGGGCAACTCCGGCACTGATGCTTCCATCCAGGTTCCGCCGCGCGGAGCCCACCAGTTTCCACCGCCGCCCCTCGTTCCTGGCGCGCCTGATGTCCTCGGGCGACAGCGTTGACATCCCTTGGCGCTGCACGTCCGCCAGCGTGATGTCCGCCCCCAGCAGCTCATTGGCCAGGATCAGGACTTTCAGTTGGACGTCGTGGCCCTCGATGTCGGCCGTGGGATCTGCCTCTGCGTACCCCCGGCTCTGGGCTTCGAGGACCGATTCCTCAAAGCTGAGGCCCTCTTCCATCCTGCCCAGGACATAGTTGCTGGTGCCATTGAGGATGCCCTCGAAGCCATTGAGCGCCAGTCCGGGGAACAGTTGTTTGGCCAAACGGATGACGGGTGTCCCGCTCATCACCGCGCCCTCGAATTCGAAATGCAGCCCTTTAAGCTTCGCGAGCCGGCTCAACTCCTGGCCATGCAGGGCGACCGGACCCTTGTTGGTGGTGCAGACACTCTTTCCCGACTCCAGCGCCCAGCGAACGTGTGAAGCCGCAGGCTCGCCGTCTGCACGGTTGGTGAACGTTGCTTCGCAAATGATCCCTGCGGAGCAGGTCCGGATCACGCGCTCGTTGTCCGGGTCCGCTGACCCGCCGTACGCTGCAAATGTCGCGACGGCGGGATCCAGGCCCAAGGCCATGTCAAGATCGATCCCCCCGTCCTGGACCAGGGAACCCAGCCCAAGGTCCGTAATGGCAACCACCCGCAGGTCAAAGCCGAGGGTGCGGCCAAGCGCATCCCCTCTGGTGGCAATCAGTTCGGCCAGGGTCCGGTTGACGCCGCCGAACCCGATCAGCGCGATGTCGTAGGTGGTCATTGCTACTCCCTTGAGGTGGTTGTTGTTGCTCCCATCCTGTGCCCACCCGGTGTCCGTTGAGGCATGTCCAAACGCTCCGCCGGGGAGGCGAAACGACCATCTGAAGGGCAAATCGACATACGGAGTAACAGCAATAAACGTGCAACATTCGCATTTGAATATGATTTTGATGACTAAAAATGCCAGTTTGTGTTACTTTCGTCACTGTCGACGCGCTTAAAGCTTTCATGGACCGGCACCCGAACCGCGGCCGTCCTTCCGACCATCCCCCACTGGAGGCACCACTTGGAATCTTCGACCCCCCTCACCCTCAAGCCGGAGCCGGACGCACCGCCGTCAACGGAATCAGGGCTCCGCCGCTCCATGGGGCCCCGGCACCTTGTCATGATCGCCATGGGCGGCGTGATTGGTTCCGGACTGTTCCTCAGCTCGGGTTACACCATTTCCCAGGCCGGCCCGCTTGGTGCCGTTCTCGCCTACCTCGTCGGTGCCTTCGTGGTTTACCTGGTCATGGCCTGCTTGGGGGAGCTCGCCATCGCCTACCCCGTCTCCGGTGCGTTCCATATCTATGCTTCCCGGTCCATTGGTCCCGCCACGGGATTCGCCACCGCCTGGCTCTACTGGCTGTGCTGGGCGGTCGCCATCGGATCGGAGTTCACAGCCTCGGGCCTGCTGATGCAGCGCTGGTTCCCGGGCGTTGATGTCTGGGTCTGGTGCCTGATCTTCGCCGCAACGTTGTTCGGCCTCAACGCCGTGTCATCCAAGTTCTTCGGTGAGTCGGAATTCTGGTTCGCCATCATCAAAGTGGGCGCCATCATCGGGCTCATCGTCCTGGGCGGGGCAGCCCTCCTGGGCTTCCACCCGCTTAGCGCATCGGGCAACCATCCCTTCCTGTTCGAAAACTTCAACCCCGAGGGAGGGCTGTTTCCCAACGGTTTCACCGGCGTTCTGGTGACGGCGCTCGCAGTCTTCTATGCCTTCTCAGGCTCTGAACTGATCGGCGTCGCCGCAGGGGAGACGAAGGATCCCGCCACCAGCATTCCCAAAGCGATGCGCAGTACGGTCATCCGCCTCCTGGTGTTCTTCGTCGGAGCCATCGCCGTCATCGCCGCCACGATCCCGTACCAGGAAGTTGGGCTCGACGAAAGCCCGTTCGTGACGGTGTTCACGGCGACGGGTGTTCCCTTTGCCGCCGATCTGATGAACTTCGTCATCATCACGGCGCTGCTGTCTGCAGGCAACAGTGGCCTGTTCTCGTGCGCCAGGATGCTGTACTCCCTGGCCGACGAAGGCCACGCACCCCGGGCGCTTAAGAAGCTGACTAAGCGCGGCATTCCCATGACCGCGCTCTCGGTGAGCATGCTCGGAGGGCTGGCCTCACTCATCAGCAGCGTGGTTGCTCCGGAAACCGTGTACCTGGTGCTGGTATCGGTAGCGGGCTTCGCAGTGGTGGGAGTCTGGATGTCCATCACCGCCTCGCATTTCTTCCACCGGCGGTCTTTTGTCCGGAACGGCGGGGACGTGTCCACCTTGTCCTACCGCGCGCCGCTCTTCCCACTGGTGCCGGTCCTGGCATTCACTCTCTGCACAGTCTCCCTGGTCGGCATCGCTTTCGATCCGGCCCAAGTGGCGGCGCTGTACTTTGGGATTCCTTTCGTCGCCGCCTGCTACGGTTACTTCCACATCAGGTACGGGCGCCGGGCCGCAGCCGAAAAGACGGCGCAGGGCTGAACCGTTTCCATGGCCTGGCGCGGACGGCCGAACGTCCGCGCCAGGCCATCGCCGTGCCCGGGACTGCGTTGCTTCCGGCTGATTGGTGTTTCCCGTTGGGCGGTGCCGCAACGTGTGAGGATAGGCTGGTTGCCGGTCGGAAGGAGCAGCAGGTGGATAACTCCCCGGAGGCGGCGTCGCTGGCGCAGGGATTGCGGATAGTGCGCCTGGTCATTGACCGGGAAAAGACGGGGAAGCAGCTTATGGGTGTCTCCCAGTTGGCCGCCGAGCTGGACATGGACCAAAGCCGCGTCTCCCGTTTGACCCAGGAGCTTTGTGAGCTTGGCCTGCTGGAGCGCCGCGAACGCGGCCCGTTCCGCGTAGGGACGGGCTTCTTCGGCCTTGCCGCCACCCTCAATACGGGGTGGATCCGGCATGCGGCGGCGGAACTGGAGGCGCTGGTGGCCACTACCGGGCTGCGCGCCCGGGTCTCGGTCCGCGACGGCTACAGGGTCATCCTGCTCCTGGCGTCCAGCAACGATTCGCAGGCGGGCAGCTTCGTCCAGCCCGGCATGGTGACGCCTGTGTGGTGTACCGGATCGGGCAGGGCGCTGTTGTGGGACCATAAGCGGCGCGGGTTTGAAGCTTTGCTTTCCGACGTGAACTTTGTCGGCGTCGGTGGTCCCGGCGCCCCGCATTCCAGCGCGGAGGCCTGGGAACTCATGGCCAAAGACAAGCCCCATGGTTTCGTTGTCGCCACCGAGGAATTCGAACACGGCATCGTGGAGGTGGCCGTGCCTGTCCGGGATCCGGGCGGTGGGATCGTCGCTTCGCTGAGTGTGCTGGGCGGGCAGCCGGACGTTGGACCCCGCGCAGGGGAATTGGCGGATGTGCTCGCGGAGGCCGCGGCAAGGCTCGGTTCGGTCCATCCCGGGCCGGAGGGGTAGGCGGCCCTTAGGGGTTGCTGTCCGGAGACCGCCATCCCAGCATGCCTTCCAGCCAGCGGCCCTGGCGGACGAGCGCTTCGGCGTGCCGGGACCGGCTGGGTTCAAGGCGGCCCTTCAGGCCCACCACCTGCAGGGCCGCCACCACGTCGCCCCTGAAATCCCTGATGGGTACGGCCAGTGAGTAGAGCCCGGGCTCCGCTTCCTCGTCGACGATGGAGTAGCCGCGGACCCGTGCGTCCCTGAGCCGTGCCAGGAAATCCTCGACGTCCGCGGGGGTGTTCGGGCCGTGCTGCTGGAACTGGACGCCCGCGAAGATTTTGCGGACCTCATCGTCCGGAGTCTCCCACAAAAGTGCCTGCCCGGCGTCGCTGCAGTAGGCAGGGTAGGGCCGGCCCAGCCACGAGCCCACCAGCCGGCTGCTCGCCGGGACGCTTTCGCCCACCGTTACGGTGCTCCTGCCGCTGAGGACCCCCAGGAAGCACCCCTCATCAGTCTCCCTCGAAAGGCGTTCCAGGGCGGCGGTCCCGTCGGTTGCCAGCCGGCGCCGGGTCAGCAGGAGGGCGTCGGTCAGGACGCTCCAGTCCAGGGCGAAGGTGCGTTCGGGGGTTCTCCACAGGAAACCTTCCTGTTCAGCTGTCCGCAGGCTTCTGGAAACCTGGCTTCGGTCCCTGCCCAGGTCCGCAGCGATCTCTGCAACCGTGCCGCCGGGGAGGCCACGCAGGTGGCGTTCCCCGGCCGCCAGGACGGCCATGACGCCACGTCCCATGCTTGAAGTCCTCGACATGGTCCGAGTCTAGAGGACCGTCGGCCCGGGTCAGGAGATGGCGAAGACGCGGGCGGGGAAGCCGCTCCCTTCGGAGGGTTTGGCCCAGCTGGCCACGATTGCGGCACCCGATTCAGGGAGGCCGGACAAATCAGCCATCAGTTCTATCTGCCAGCGGTCCTTCGCCAGGATGTAGGTTTCCAGGCTAAAGTCCCCCTGCGAGGTTGCCAGCCCCGGATCGGTGTCCGTTTGCTCGTGCCCGATGGCCGAAACCCAGCGTTCCTCCACCAGGAAGGACAGCACCTCACGGGACCACCCGGGAGTGTGGCTGACTCCGTCCGCATCCTTGTTGGCCATGGCATCTCCGTCCGGCCACCGTGAGCTCCAGCCGGTCCTCAGGGCAACGAAGCATCCAGCCGGGATTCTTCCGTTCCGGTCTTCCCATCCGTGCACATCCTGCAGGGTGGGGGTTGCATCCGGATCCCGTTCCACCCGCCGGGTGATGTCCAGGACCACAAGGGGAAGAATCATGTCCTGGACTGGAATCCGGTCAAGGGTGCGTCCACCCCGGATGAAGTGGGAAGGCGGATCCACATGCGTGCCCCACTGGCCAACGATCGAATACCGGTGGGCCGTAAACCCGTCGCCCCTTTCAAGGTCGAAAAGAGCCTCCCGGGTTTCGTCCGGAAAGGCGGCGAAACGGGGCTGGCCTGGATGGAAGGCATGGGTGAGGTCCGTGAACGTCCTGCCTGCCAGGGCGGACTGAAGCGCGGGCCAGGCGGCAGTGGTGGTGAGTGTCATGATGCTGCCGCCGCCGAGGGGGTTTTACGGTGCAGCCCACCGGCCACGCTCACGGGACCGGTCACCTCGATGACAGGCAGTTCCCACGGGTGGATGGCCACCAGTTCCTGCATAACCCGTTCCAGGACGGCCTCGTCCAGGGTGGCATCAAAATAGGTGGTGAAGACGAACGTGGGGGAGAGGGTCTGCTCGCCCACCCTGCCAAGCGTGGGCGACGCCCCTTCGCCGCACGAGAATCCTTCGAATCCGATGCCGGATTCGAAGACGTGCTTGTAGTTCCCGAAATCACCGAGGTCCGGGTAATGCCCAACGGTGTGCAGGAGTTCTGCCAGCCCCGGATCCTGCTGGACGGCGTTGGCGTCTCCGGCGGCTATCCGGCCGAAGGTTTCCGCACTGATGGGCCAGTGGACCCGTAGCTTGCGGACACTGTTCAGGTGCACACTCACGAATATTCCTCCTGTAATGGTCGTTGCTGCAGTCATCGTGGCACACAGTGATATGCATTACAAGCATGGAAACTTGCCTATAATGAACAAGACAGCCAACAATCGACCGGAGGTGCGATGCCTAGCCGCCGTTCCCTGTCCACCCTGCTTGACGCCGGCGCAGGCCTCGTAGCTGACGGCGCCCTGGCCACTGAACTGGAGGCCCGCGGCTGCGATTTGAACGACGCACTGTGGTCCGCCAAGGTCCTCCTGGAGCAGCCCGAGCTGATCAGGGACGTGCACCGGGACTACTTCGCCGCCGGCGCGAACATCGCCACCACCGCCAGCTACCAGGCCACGCCCCGGGGGTTTGCGGCGCGGGGGATGGGCGAACGGGAAGCCCTGGAGCTCGTTGCGCTGTCCGCCCGGTTGGCGGATGAAGCGCGGCGGCAGCATCTGGAGGACCACCCGGACGCCGGGCCGCTGCTGGTCGCCGGTTCCGTGGGTCCCTACGGTGCCTACCTTGCGGACGGCTCGGAGTACCGGGGGGACTACGCCCTCACCGCAGAAGAGTTCCAGGACTTCCACGCCCCCCGCATCGCCGCGCTGGTGGACGCCGGCGTGGACCTCCTGGCCTTGGAAACGCTGCCTTCCTTCGCTGAGGCCGAAGCCCTCCTGGCACTCAGCCGGGAACACGGCGTCGACACCTGGTTCTCCTTTTCCCTGCGCGACGGCGGGCACATCAGCGACGGAACCCCGCTCGCCGACGTGGCCCGGCTCCTTGACGGACAACCCCACGTCGCCGCCGTGGGTGTGAACTGCGTCCCGCTCAACCTGGTCGCTCCCGCGCTCGCAGCACTGGGCCTGCACACGGACAAGCCGCTGCTGGCCTATCCCAATTCGGGGGAGACCTACCATCCCGTGACAAAGACGTGGAGCCAGGACCGGGCGGCTTCCGGCAGCGGTGCTCCCTCCAGCCTCGGCACAGGTGCCCCTGGGTGGCGGCAGCTTGGTGCCCGCATCGTGGGCGGCTGCTGCCGGACCACGCCCGCCGACATCGCAGCGTTGGCCGGGAAGGCGTAGTTACCGGGAACACTGCCGTCTCCACGGGTGTTAAAACCTAAGGAGAAATGAACGATGAACAACAGAACTTACACAGCACTTGTCGTACCGGCGGGCAATTCCGAGCCGATGCGCATCGAGCAGGTGCCGGCAGACCTGCAGGCCTTGGAAGCCCTGGTGGGCGGGCCGCTGGAGTCGGTGATCCGCGGCGACTGGCATGTCTACCTCAACGCCGAAAGCGTCACCATGCTCCTGCCGGTCAACTTCCGCGCCGGGCAGCTGATGCACGAATGCGGCCTGGACCTTGACGGGATCCGTGGCACCGCGGTCTTCCTCGGCCGCGGCGAGCACGGGGCCGAAGCGGACATCCCGGACCACTTGTCCCGGCTTGCGGAGGAGCTTTTCGGGGCCCCGCTGGCCGCGTAGGCTTAGTCCCCGCGGACCCCGTAGGTGCTCAGCACGTTGCCCTTGCTGGTGGTGGACTGGTCAAGCAACACCAGCCGGGTCAGCGGGTCACCGTCCTGGAACAGCCTGCGGCCGCTGCCGGCAATGACCGGGTGCGTCATCAGCTGCAGCGAGTCCAGCAGTCCGGCGAACAGCAGCTGCCGCACCACCGAGATGCTCCCGCACACGGCGATCTCGCCGCCGTCGCGGTCCTTCAAGGCGGCAACGAACTCCTCAAGCGGAGCGTCCATCAACTGAGAGTTCTGCCATTCCAGCTGCCCGGTCAGGGTGCGTGACGCAACGAACTTTTCCACCGGGTTGATGAACGCGGCAAAGTCCTGGTCTGCCGAGGCGGTGGGCCAGTAACCAGCCCACTCCTGGTAGCTGACGCGGCCCAGGACCACGGTATCCACGGTGTTCATCATCTTGGTCAGGCCCGCGCCGAGTTCGTCGTCGAAGCTGTCGAACTGGAACTTGAAGGGTTCGGACACCACCCCGTCCACGGAGTGGAACAGGCCGGCAGTGACTTTGCGCATGGGAACCTCCAGTTTTCGAGCGGACAGGCATTACGGTATGCGCCCAGGGCCTTTCCGGGAAGGGCGCCGGACCTTATTTTGGCCCGGGAATTCGGACGACGGCGGATGGTTACGTTAGCTTGATCACTCGCCGTGTCGTCTTGCACGGTTTCGCGCCGGCCGGGCCCCATACTTGTTTTTGAGCGGCTTTCGCCGTCCCCCCGGCCAGGCAGGAGGAAGTGCATGGAAACCCTGAAAAAAGTCGTGACCAACCAGTATTTTCCTGCCGGCGCTGTCCTGACGGCCGTAGTGCTGTTCTGGGTTGTTGGCATGCTGGGCGGACTGTCCCTGCTCAACAACAACCAGCCACCGCTCACCACCCTGACCTGGATGCTGTTCGTCTACGCGGCAGCTGTGCTGACCCCCCTCGCGGGCCTGCTGGCCGCCGTCGACCTGGTCCGCCGCTGGCGCCGCAACCGCGCCGCCGCACCCGGTGTGCACGCTGAACCTGCTGCTTCCGCAACGGCCAGGGCGCCGTACGCTGGCCGGCCGGCAGAAACACCCGCCCATGCGGCAGCCGTTGCTGAGCAGCGGCCGTCCGGTCAGAAGGCCCCGCAGAAGAAGTCTGGCGGGAAAAAGGCAGCATAGCGCCTACGGTGCAAGCATCACCTGGTTCCGCCCTGCGGCCTTTGCCGCGTAAAGGGCTGCGTCGGCTTCATTTAGCAGCATTTCGGCACTCACCACATGCCCCGCGGAGAACCCGGAGACTCCAGCGCTGAACCCCAACTGGCCCGATGGGTCGCCGGCATGCGGTATGGCCAGGTCACGTACGGCGCATAACGCCCGTTCCACAAGGGCCCTGGCCCCGATCACGCCCTGTCGGGGAAGCACCAGCAGGAACTCCTCGCCCCCGAACCGGTAGACACCGTCAGTCCGTCGTGCCGTTGCCGCGAGGGTGGATGCCACCGCCCGAAGGGCCAGATCGCCGGCCTGGTGACCGTAGAGGTCGTTGTAGCTCTTGAAATTGTCCACGTCGCACAGCGCCACACTGTATTCCTCGCCATGGCGGGCGCTCCGGGCGTGCAGTTGCTCCAGGTCCTCTGAAAGTTTCAACCGGTTGTGAAGTCCGGTCAGGGGATCGGTGCGCGCTTGCTCCGAGAGGACTTTCCGGTAGTGTGCGAGGTCCGCGTGAAGCGTGGTGATCCGCAACGCCACTAGGAGCCTGGTGTGCAGGACAAAGGGGTCCAACGGCTTGGTGACGTAGTCGTCGGCGCCGGCCTCGAGCCCGGACAGAACGTCGTCGCGCGATCCTTGCGAGGTCAGCAGCACGATGTAGGTGTACAGCTCAGGCTCCTCTGCACGGATGGCCCGGCAGAGTTCCAATCCGTCCATCACGGGCATCATCCGGTCGGTGACCACCACATCCGGCCGGTGTGCCTGGAACAGAGCCCATGCCTCGCCACCGTCCGCAGCCGTCATGCAGTCATGCCCCGAACGTTCGACGGCGGCCCTGGCCACCAGGAGCGACCCCGGATCATCGTCCGCTACGAGAACTCTCAATGGTCCCCCTTCACTGCGGCCTCCAGTTCGGCGTCCAACCGCTGCAGTTCAGCCTCGAGCCGGCTGACGAGTCCCTCGGCGTTGCCCAGTTGCCCGTTGCGGCCCAGCTCTTCGAGCTCGGCACAGACCGAAACCACGCCGGAGGCTCCGATGTTTGCCGCGGACCCCTTCAGGGCGTGGGCAGCCTGCACCAGGACCTGGCTGTCGCCAGGAACCGCTGCGCGAAGCGCCGCCACGCGCACCTGGCTCTCCCGTCGGAACGCCTCCAGCGTTGCCCGCAACAATGCCCCTCCGTCATCCTGGCCCAGGTCCCTAAGGACGGCGAGGCGGTTCGGGTCCAGTGCGGGCCCGGGGCTTCCGGCGGAAGGACCTCCGGTGACAGCAAGAGGCTGCGGGAGCTGCACGGGAACCCAGCGGGACAACGCAGCTTCCAGGGCAGCCGCGTCCACGGGTTTTGACAGGTAATCGTCCATGCCCGCGGCGAGGCAGCGTTCCCGGTCTCCATCGAGGGCGCCTGCGGTCATGGCAATGATGGGCACCCGGATTGCAGAGGGCAGGCGGCGGATCTCGCGGGTTGCCTCGAAGCCGTCCATCACCGGCATGTGGCAATCCATCAGGATGGCGGAGTATCTTGTCGCGGCCGCGGCCGCCACCGCTTCGGCACCGTTACACACCACATCCACCGCGTAGCCGAACTTTTCGACTGTTGCGCGTGCCACCAACTGGTTCACCTCATTGTCCTCAACGACCAGGATCTGCCCGCGGCGCGGCGTGCCGCGCCCAGCCTGCGCGGTTCGGGCGGGCCTTGGGCGGCTCCAGGATTCCGGTGTGGGCTCGCGGGTCGAGATCAGGCGGACCAGCCGGTTGTAAAACTCGGAACTGCGGACGGGTTTCATCAGCCACTCACGCACACCCGCGGCGGCAATCTCTGCCGGGTCTACCTGCATGGTCGAGGTCAGCATGATCAGTTCCATGCCCGCAAGTGCTGCGTCGGCCTTGATGCGCCGGGCCAGCTCCAGGCCATCCGTGTCGGGCATGCAGTAGTCCAAAACGGCGAAATGGAAGGGTGTCCCGGCCTGCCGCGCGGCGCGGGCCACTTCCAAAGCGGCCGTCGCGTCCGGAACGGATTGCGGTTCAAGGCGCCAGCCACGGAGCTGGGATTCGAGGACCAGCCGGTTTGTGGCATTGTCATCCACCACCAGGACGCGGAGACCGGTGAGGAATCCGGCGGCCGGCACAGGATCCGTGGACGGGGGTGCTATGGGCAGCGGCAGCCGGAACCAGAATGTGCTGCCCTGGCCCGGCGCACTGTCCATCCCGATGGCACCGTCCATCACAGCGGTCAGGCGCCTGCAGATGGCCAGGCCAAGACCCGTACCGCCGTAGCGGCGGGTGGTGGAAGCATCCGCCTGCGAGAAGGATTCAAACAATTTGCCGTGATGTTCCGGGCTGATGCCAATGCCGGTGTCGCGGACCTCGAACTCAATTGCCGCGGTGCTTCCCGGGCCGTAGCCCGGGTCCTTGGCCGTGACCCGGATGGAGACCTCCCCGGATGCCGTGAACTTCACGGCGTTGGAGGCAAGGTTGAGCAATATTTGCCGGATCCTGCCGGAGTCGCCCTGCAAACGGGCAGGAACGTCAGGCTCACAGTAGGCGATCAGCTCCAGGTTCTTGGCCAGTGCAGGTTCGGCCAGCAGGGCGGCCACCTCTTCGACGAGGACCCTGGGGTCGAAGGGACGGACCTCCAGGTCCACCTTTCCGGCCTCCAGCTTCGAGAAATCGAGGATGTCATTGATAAGGGCCAGCAACGATTCCCCCGCACCCCTAACCCCTTGGGCGTACTGACGTTGTGTCTCGTCCAGCCCGGTTTCCAGAAGGAGCCCGGTTAGGCCGACTACCCCGTTCATCGGAGTGCGGATTTCGTGGCTCATGGTAGCCAGGAATTCGGATTTGAGGCGGCTGGATTCCAACGCCGCCTCCCGGGCCGCCTCAAGTTCCACGGTGCGGGCAGCCACTTCATCCTCGAGTCCGCCGGTCAGGCTGATGTTCTCGAAGACGATCAGCACCTGACGGACCAGCACGGAGGCAAGGACTGTGGCTCCCACTACGAGAAGGAACGGATCGAGCTCCTGCAGGTGCGGGCCGGCGAATTGGAGTACAGCCAGGAGGAGGGGAACGTATGGGAGCAGTTCCAGTGCAAGCGTGTATCCCTTCCGGTCCGGGCCTGTGTTCTCCACGTACGGTGCAGCAGGAGCCACGGCGATGATGAGGAAGGCGCCTATCCAGCCCAAGGCAAGCGGTGATCCGGTGGTTCCCGTCACGCCGTCGAACGTCATGCGCACGTAAATGCTGTCCGTAACGGCCAGCACCACCAGGCCGCCACCGAAACAGAGCCAGGGCAGGCGCTCGCCCGGCTGACGCCGCATGGCCAGGACCAGTACCAGGGACGTGATCACCAGATCCACCACGGGGTAGGCCATCCCGGTAAGGCGTGTCAGTGGGTCCCCAACAGCGTTGAAGGCGGGGCCAAGGGCCGTGTACCAGCTGACCACAAGCACGGAGCCGGCAATGACGGCGGCGTCCATGACCGCCCGAAACAGCGCGACGGGAGTGCCGGCGCGCCGCTTGAACGAGAACAGCGCCACGACAGCGGGCACCGAGTAGCCAAGGAACAGGGCGTCTGCCAGGGAGGGAAAGGGGTAAACATGGTCGTTCAGAAGGCCGTAAAACGCGTAGAGCGCCATTCCGGCTGCCCAGACGAAGGACGCCGCAGCCATATAGGTCCAGGCCTTCGCGTTCGCACCCCCTCGGGCACCGGCGCGCGCACAGCTCACCCCGGCCACCAGGGACGCGGCCAAAATGAGGAAGTCGCCGGTAACAAGGGCGGCCGGAGTGCCCCTGTTCACTGCCAAAAACACCCCGAGTCCAGTGAGGAACAACGCTGCCGCCACGATCCGCGGCCACAGCCGCGACCCACCGCTGTTGACACGGTGTTCCAAGAGACCAGACTGGGACACGGAGACCCCTTCCCCCTAATTGCGCCCAATGCCCCAAAACAGGGGCGGAGCCGCCGGAGACCACGGCGGAGACGCCCCCTCATAATATCCCGCGCACCCTTGGAATGGGCCGGAAATTACCGCCCCTTCAAGGCATTGAGGGCTTCTTCCGCGTTCTGCAATGCGTGGCCAAGCCGCTCGCCTGGCTCCGGCAAGGAAAACAGGTAACCCTGCAGCGAATCGCACTCCAGCGCGGCCAGGTAATCCGCCTGCGCCGCCGTCTCAATCCCTTCAGCCGTGACGGTCAGCCCCAGGCTGTGGGCCATGTTGATCATGGAGCTGAGGATCGGCAGGCGCTCGTTGCCGGTCCGCACCATGGACACAAAAGACTTGTCGATCTTGACCGTGTCCACGGGCAGGTCCTGCAGCCGGCCCAGTGAGGAGTAGCCGGTGCCGAAATCATCCAGTGCCACCCTGGCCCCGGCGTCCCGCAGCGTGCTGAGTTGCCGGATCAGGCTGCAGTCGGCGTCGAAAAACACACTCTCGGTAACTTCCATGACCAGCTGGTAGGGGGCCACGACGCTGGCTGCCGCCAGCCTTAGGACGGTCTCGGCGAAGTCCGGTTCCTGGAGCTGGACCCCGGAGACGTTCACCGCCAGGGACCGCGCCGGATCCTCGCTGAGCCATCGCGCCAGCTGCACCATGCCGGAGGCCATTACCTCGGCCCCGATCTCGCCGATCAGCCCGGTGCGCTCGGCAAGGGGGATGAAGATCGACGGCGGCACCCGCTCGCCGCCGCGGTCCCACCTGGCCAGCGCCTCGAGTTGGACCACCTGCCCCATGCGGTGCGACACGATCGGCTGGAAATCCACGGTGATTTCGCCGCGCGGAACAGCCAGCCGCAGCCCGCCCTCCATGTGGGTGCGCTGCACCAGTGCCTGCATCATGTCCGGGTGGAAGCGGAGGAACCGGTTCTTGCCTGCCGCCTTGGCCGCATACATGGCAATGTCGGCATGCCGCAGGAGTTCCGAGGGCCCAACGCTGTCCTGCCCCAACGAGGCGAGGCCCAGGCTGAGGCTCGGCCGGAGGACAGTGCCGTCGATGGTCACGGGGACGTGCAGGCAGCGCACGATGCACGCCGCGATGGCGTCGGCATCCGGGCACGCCGTCAACAGCACCACGAACTCGTCCCCGCCCAATCGTGCAACAACGTCAGCTGTAGGGACGCAGCCGCGAAGCCGGCGTGCCACTTCGATGAGCATGTCATCACCCGCCTGGTGGCCAAGGATGTCGTTGACCTCCTTGAAGTCGTCCAGGTCAAGGAGCAGGACATCCACCGTCTTCAGCCGGGCTTCCTGAAGTGCTTCGGCCAGGGCGTCGTTGAACACGGCCCTGTTCGCGAGCCCGGTCAGGGGGTCCTGGAACGCCATGGCCCGCAGCTTTTCGGCCTGGACGGCCAGGTCCATCATGGCCCTGTGCGCCTGCTCCTGCGCTTTTCGCCGGGGCGTGACATCGCGGAAGCTCCACACCCGTCCAACGATCTTTTCCTCTACCCGTTGGGGGCGGGAATATCTTTCATAGGTGCGGCCGTCCCTGAACTCGACCACGTCGTGGCTCTCGGCGGCCGGGTCTTCCTGAAGTTCGCCCAGCCGGGCGGTGAAGGCCGCTGGGTCTGCCACCTGCTCCACGATGAGCTGCATGGCCGGTTCTCCGCTGTCCGCTTCCATCAACTCGGGCGGGATGCGCCACATGGCAAGGAATTGTTCGTTGAACCCAGCCACCCTGCCGTCATTGCCCATGACCAGGATGCCGTCGGCAGTGGATTCAAGGGTGGCCGTCAACAAGGACATGGCCTCGCGCAGATCCTCGTCCGCCGCCTTGCGGTGTGCCGTGCCACGGGCGGAGAGCAGCAGCCGCGCTCCGGATTGCCCTGCCCGTTCTTCGGATTGCCCTTCGGGTCCGCGCTCTGCGCGGGCGTGGTCCGCGGTTGGCTGGGGGAGGAGTGCGGCCGCCACTTCGATGGGGATCTCGCTGCCGTCGTGACGGAGTCCCCTGATCTCGCGGGGCAGCGGATGCCCTTCCGGCTCTGCAAGGAGCTGGAGGAACAACTGGCGTACCTCGTCGCGGAAATCCTCGGCAATCAGTGGGCGGTGGTCCAGGCCGGCAAAAGCTTCCTTTGGTAAGCCGAAGAGCCTTGACGCTGCAGAATTGGCCGCAAGGATAATACCGTCCGCGGTCAAAGCCAGCAGTGCGTCCGGGCTGGCATCCATGACCACGCCAAAAGTTTGTAATGCCACATCATCGCCACGGCCCATAAAACTGGTCATTACACCACCCCTTCGCCATCATAAAGGCCATTGGCAGGAATTGGGTGCGCACCAGGGAAGGCAAATTGGGGCGGCGCGGAACAGAGAAAGCGCCGTCCTCCTATTGGGGAGTCCGGCGCTTCTTGTTCAGTTGACTTTGTGCTGCGGCTACACCCTGCGGCCGCTGCGGTTGGCGACTGCCCCGTAGATCAGCAGCACGATGATGGAGCCGAGGATGGCCAGCAGCCAGGTCCTGAGGTCGAAGAATTCGGCCAGTCCGCCGCCAAAGATGAGCGATCCAATCCAGCCGCCCAGAATGGCTCCGACGACGCCGAGGACCAGGGTCACTACCCAGCCGCCGCCCTGGCGACCCGGCAGGATTGCCTTTGCAATGGCTCCAGCAATCAGGCCCAAAATGAGAAATCCGATAATGCCCATGTTGCCACTCCTTGTCAGTAAGTTGTGCCGGGCCCCCATTTCCGGTTCCATAATTCAATCAGCAGGCTTACTACTGTGCAAGGCCTTGAATATCACAGGATGACTGTCAGTTTCAGGCGTAATGCCGTGCTTTTATCCATCAGTGTCCTGACGGTCCTTGGTTTTCCGCCGTGTGGCCTGGCTTTGGCATCCCGTGAACGTTCATTCTCGGGTGCGGCCTGCCTGGCGTCCGCCGATAGGATGGCAAGTCCCCGAACAGACCAAGGAGCGCAGGCATGCCCAGCCAGACCGCCAGGCCCCGTGCCATCTTCCTCGACATCGACGGAACCTACGCCGACCACGGCCTGGCTCCGGCTGCCCACGTGGACGCGGTGCGGACCGCCCGGGCACGGGGCCACCTCGTCTTTGTCTGTACCGGACGCCCGCTGTCCATGGTCCCCGGCCACATCCTGGACGCTGGGTTTGACGGCACCATCACAGGCGCCGGCGCCAGGGTGGAGGTCAACGGGGAGATCCTCAAGGATGCCCGTTTTGAACCCGGCCTGGCCGCACGCATCGTTGAGGCCCTGGATGCCCACAACGCCGCCTACATCCTGGAGGCCCCGGAAGCCCTGCATGGCCGCACCGGTGTGGACCGGCGGCTGAGGGAGGTGCTGGGCCCCATCTTCGCCGGGCGTCCACGCCACGACGGAGTGCTCAGCACGGACGTGGATCCGCTCGAGGACATCCTGGGGCCCATGCAGTACGGCGATGACCTCCGCGCCACCTCGTACGCCAAAATCTCTTGCTTCGATTCACCGGTGCCGCTGACCCGGCTGTTGGAGGCCTTCGGGCCGGAGGTTGGGCTGATCCCGAGCTCCCTGTCAGCGCTCGGCGACCGTGCAGGGGAAATCTTCATGGCCGGCACGCACAAGGCGGTGGGCATCCAGGTGGTGGAAGCCCGGCTCGGCCTGGACCGGGCCGACATCATTGCCATCGGCGACAGCGCCAACGACATCGAAATGCTTGAGTACGCAGCCGTCGGCATCGCCGTGGAAGGTGGCCACCCCGCCGTCCTTGCCGTGGCGGACAGGACCACTGCCGCACCCGCCGGCAACGGCGTGGCCCTGGCCTTCGCTGAGCTGGGGCTCCTCGGCTAGGCCGTCCCCTGTCGGGCGTCAGCCCACCGCGCCTGCCGTGGCCAAGGTGCCGGCGGAGGTGCCAAGGCCGCGCACCAGCCAGCCTTCCTCCCGCCACGCTGCCGCGTCCAGCACGTTCCGCGCGTCCAGGACCACCCGCCGTCGTACCAGCTGTCCGGTGACGGCGGGGCACAGCCGCCGGTACTCGTCCCATTCGGTGAGGAGCAGCACCAGTTCGGCATCCTGGAGTGCCCGCCCGGTGGACGCCTCGAAGCGCAGGCGCGGGTAGCGGCGCCAGGCAAGATTGACCGCTTTGGGGTCGGTGACGGTGACGTGCGCCCCGGCAGCGGCCAGCCGGTCCGCCACATCCAGCGCCGGCGAATCCCGGATGTCGTCCGTATCAGGCTTAAAGGAGGCGCCCAAAACAGTGACCGAGCGTCCGGCCAGCGCTCCGCCGCACAGCTCCCTGGCGAGGCCGACCGTGCGTTCACGCTGGCCAAGGTTCACCGCATCAACCAGGCGCATCCAGTCCTCCACGGCGGGCACGCCGAGTGTGGCGGCCTGTGCGCGGAAACTGCGGATGTCCTTGGGCAGGCAGCCGCCGCCGAATCCCAGCCCCGCGTGCAGGTACCTGCTGCCGATCCTCGGATCCAGCCCCATCGCCGCGCTGAGCTCCGTCACGTCCGCGCCGGCAGCATCACACAGCCCTGCCACGGCGTTGATGAAGCTGACCTTGGTGGCCAGGTAGGCGTTCGCGGCGGATTTGATGAGCTCTGCCGTGGCGAAGCTGCAGACCAGGCGGGGGATCCCGGCGGCCAGCAGCGGTTCATAGACGGCATCCAGTGCTGCCGCCACCCCCAGGGGCGCACCTGTTGCCGGGTTGAAGGCAGCGGGCTGGCCGCCTTCCACGCCATAGACCAGCCGGTCCGGCACCAGCGAGTCCTTGACGGCGGTGCCCTGCCGCAGGAACTCGGGGTTCCAGCCGAGCAGCACGTCGGGCCGTCGCGCCAGGATGCGGCGCAGCATGTCCACGGTGCCAACCGGCACGGTGGATTTGCCCACGACGACGGCGCCCGCGGCCAGGTGCGGCAGCAGGCTTTCCAGGGCTGAGACCAGGAAGGTGAGGTCGGCGGCGTCGGACGCCTTGTCCTGCGGCGTCCCCACGCATAGGAAATGAACCTGCGCGCCCCTTGCCTCTGCCGGGTCGGTGGCGAACCGCAGCCTTCCGGTAGCGCGGCCGTCCTGGAGCAGTTCGTCAAGCCCGGGCTCGTGGAATGGCGCCACCCCCTGCGCCAGTTGCTGCACCTTGCCGGGATCGACGTCGATGCCCACCACCGAGTGGCCCATGGATGCAAGGGCCGCCGCGTGGACAGCGCCCAGGTAGCCGCAGCCTATTACGGAAATCCTCATGACGGTGCTCCTGCCTTTGACGCCTTCCGCGGGGGACCGGGAACCGCCGCGGTGACGTCCCGGTAGTGCTGCACCAGTTCGGCGCACAGCGCCGGCCAGGTCCTGTCCTGCACCGACGCGTGGGCTGCCGCCGCGAACGCCCGGCGCTTGGCGTCGTCGCCCACCAGGTCCTGCACCCTGGCGCGCATGGCCGCCAGGTCGCCCGGTTCGTAAAGCCACCCGGTCCGCGAATTCTCCACCAGGTCCAGCGGACCGCCCCGCCCCGTGGCCACCACAGGAACAGCCGATGCCATGGCCTCCTGGATGGTCTGGCAGAAGGTTTCGAACTCGCCGGGGTGGACGAACAGGTCGAAGGACGCCACCGCCCGGGCCAGTTCTTCGCCGCCCAGGAACCCGGTGAACACCGCGCCGGGGAGTACCGTCTCCAACGCCGTGCGCTGGGGCCCGTCGCCCACAATCACCAGCCGGGTGTTGGGGAGGCCGGAGAGGGCGGCCAGGTCCTCCACCTGTTTTTCCACGGCGAGCCTGCCCACGTAGCCGATGATCCGTTCACCGTTCGGGGCCACCGAAGCCCGCCACCCGCCGTCGCGCTTTTCCGGTGAAAACCGCGCGGTGTCCACGCCGCGGCGCCACATCCGCACCCGCGGAATGCCCCGGCCGCGCAACTGGTTCAGCGCGAACGTGGAGGGCACCAGGGTTCGGGTGGCCAGTAAATGAATGTTCTCCACCCGGTTCCATGCCCAGTTCTCCAAAAAGGGCACACCGTACCGGGCGGCATAGCTGGGGACCTCGGTCTGATAGACCGCCACGGTGGGAATGCCCAGCTGCGCGGCAGCCTGGGCGGCGCGCCAGCCCAGCACGAACGGCGAGGCAAGATGCACCACATCGGGCGCGTACTCGGCAAGGATTCGCTTGACCCGGTACACACCTCCCACGGCCACCCGCACGTTCGTATAGCCTGCCAGCGGAACCGCTGGAAGCCGGTGGACCTCGGCGCCGTTGACGTGGACTGCGGCATCCCCGTCGTGCGCGGACGGGGCAATGACCATGACGTCGTCGCCCCGCTCCTGCAGATGGTCCAGGACCCGCAGGATTGAGTGGGTAACGCCGTTCATCAACGGCAGAAATGATTCGGCGACGATTGCGATCCTCACCCCTCAACCGTGCGCGGCTTCCCTGAAATGGTGGGGGAGTAGGCGTTACCCGGAGGCAAAGGCCCGGTGAACAACTGGACCCAGTCCCGAAAAAAATTACTAAGTAGGCTTGGCATTCGATGCTAAGCATGCTTACGGTAGGGGGGTAGTCAGCGCAGAGCCTCAAGCAGCCGGGGCGGAAACCGGGCGTCGGGGACATCCCGCGCAAGGACATCCATTGCTGGCAGACCCAGTGCAACGACACATCCAAGGAGAGTCATGCTCAACAGGGAAAATCTTGAAAACCTGCTCACCAAGGGCGGCAACGTCGTCGGTTCCGATGGTACGAAGATCGGTTCGATTGGCCAGTTGTACGCAGATGACGACACGGGTGAGCCCACTTGGGTCACGGTCAAGACCGGCCTTTTCGGCACTTCCGAATCGTTCATCCCGGTCGAAGGCGCACGCCACCAGGACGACGACCTGGTAGTCCCCTACACCAAGGAGCACGTCAAGGACGCGCCCCGCGTGGACGCGGACGGCCACCTCACCCCCGAGGAAGAGGACCGGCTGTACACCTACTACGAACGCGGTGCCCGGACCTACACGCAGGCGACCACCGGCACTGACCGGGACGTTGACCTGCAGGGCGACGCCGACCTGAACGCCGGCACCCCCACGGCAGGCCTGGCGGCAGGCAACGGTACCTCCGACCGCGACACCACTCGCGGAACCGTCGGCCACGACACCTCCGGCCCCACCACCGATGACGCCATGACGCGGTCGGAGGAACAGCTTCACGTGGGCACGGAGCGTGAGGCCACCGGCCGCGCGCGGCTGCGCAAGTATGTCACAACCGAGAACGTCACCAAGACCATCCCGGTGGAGCGCGAAGAAGTCCGCATTGAGCGCGAGCCCATCACGGACGCCAACCGCGGTGCCGCCATGGGCGGACCGGCCATCAGCGAGGAAGAGCACGAAGTGGTCCTCCATGAGGAGCGCCCGGTGGTGGAGAAGGAAGCCGTCCCCGTGGAGCGGGTCCGGCTGGACAAGGATGTTGTCCGCGACGACGTCACGGTCAACGAGGAAGTCCGCAAGGAAAACATCGAAACAGACGGCGGCAGCCGCCGCTGACAGGTGCGGGGGACTCGTCCCTACGTTCCGCGGGCAGGCTGGCTGAAACAGCGGCCCTGACACGGTGAACGGCGCCGGGAGCCTACTTGGGGGCTCCCGGCGCCGCACTCTTTAAACGCTGGTGCAGCCGCGCATAAACGTGGCTGCACCAGCCAGTAGGACGAATATCTTCAGAACTTACGGTTCATCTCTCATTCGCGGCTCCTGTTTTCCCGGTTTACGGAATCCGGGTCATCGAACTGGCGCCGGGTGACGGCGGCGGCCAGCAGAAATCGCAGCACGCCCTCGGCGGGGCAGCGGGTGTTGGTTTCTACCAATTTTACGGCGGCCTCCAGGAAAAAGCGCCGGCGTCCCGGTCATTTGATTGATCATCGGCGCCCCCGTGGAGCCTGTCGTTCGCGGGCAGAGCCCACCCGGCGTGACACCATGGAGCACGATGAAACTGCGCGCTGACCAGACCGGAGACCGTGGCCTTCCCATGCCGTTGTGGCTGCAGGGAGCCCTTGAAACGGCGCAGGCGGCCATCATTTCCGCGCTGGTGGTGGTGGCGCCCATCGTGGCTGTCTGGGCCACCGCCGGTTTCCAGAACGGGCAGTTCGAGGTCCTGGCCCGGCTGGTAGGCCAGTCCTGGCTCCTGGTACACGGCGTGCCGCTGGAACTGGCGGGCGCGGGACCGCAGGCGGCCACGCACGGCGGAACCGGCGTCCTCAGCCTGATTCCCCTGGGCCTGACCCTGATCCCGTTCCTCCTTGCCTGGCGGGCTGGCCGCCGGCTCGCCCGTGCTTCCTACACGGACCAGCTGTGGCAGGCGCTGCTTGGATCCTGGCTGGTCTACGGGGCTTTCGGCGCCGCCACCGGGTTCGTCTGCCGCAATGCCGACGTCGTCATCAATCTTTGGTACGCCATGCTGGTTCCCCTGGCTCCGTACGGACTGGGCATGGTGATCGGCGCGCGCAGGGAAGCAGGATCCTGGAGCCGGCTCATCGGCGTTGACGCGGTGGACTGGATTTCGCGCACCAGCCAGCATTCGCGCTGGGCCGGTTCCTACTTCGCGTCGGTGGCCAAGGCAGGATTCGTGGCGGTGGTGTCCGCGCTTGCGTTGGCAGCAGCGCTGCTAGCAGTTGACCTGTTCATCCACTGGAACCTTGTGGTGTCTGTCTATGAGGCGCTCGACGCCGGCCCGGTGGGAGGTGCCGCCCTCACCATCGCGCAGCTCGGCTTCCTGCCCAACCTTGTGGTCTTCGCCCTCGCCTGGACATCCGGTGCCGGCTTCGCCATGGGCGTGGGCTCCCAGGTGGGTCCGCTGGGCACCGCCGTGGGTCCGCTTCCGTCCATCCCCGTCCTGGCCGCCATCCCCTCGGGCCCCCTGGATTACGCCTTCGTGGCCATGATCGTTCCGGTGCTGGCCGGTGTCATGGCGGGGTGGTGGTTCCTCCGGGAGGGAGAGAACCACTTTGATGAGTGGCTTGCCATCAAGGTCCACGCCCGCTGGTTCACGGCGACAGTTTCCACCCTCGCCCTTGGCGCGCTGGCCGGCGTGGCCGCGGGGCTGCTGACCCTGTGCCTGGCCTGGGTTGCCAGGGGTTCAGCCGGGGTGGGCCGCCTGACCGCCATTGGGCCTGACCCGCTGTGGACGGGACTGTGGGTGGCCGCCGAGGTGGCTGCCGGCGTCGTGATTGGCTACGCGGCCGGACCATGGCTGGAACGCGAGAAAAGCACGGCTGTTGAACGGGGCGCGGAACTGGTCCACTAGGACCTGCGCGGGGCCTAGCGCACCTTGGTGGGCAGGACGTCCTGGAACTGCACCATGCAGGCGTGGGTGGCCCGGTCCGTCAGCGCACGGCCAAGGCAGGCCTGGTACTCGCGGACCTGGTCGAAGAGGACCATGGTGGTGACAATCAGCAGCACCATGACGGCAGCGACCACCAGGCCGGAAATGGTGCCGAAGAGAATCAGCTTGGATTCCTTCAACCGGACTGCGCGGACCAGCAGGACAATTCCCAGGACCAGGCCCGAGGCGGTGAGCACCGTGGTCAGCCAGAGGTAGCCCACATCCAGCTGGTAGACGAAGAACGCGCCGAGCACCGAGACCACGAACATCCGGAACAGGGTCTGGGTCTTGGCGAGGGACGCTTTCGCCGCCTCGCTGAGCGGGGGCCTGACCTGCTGCTGCCCGCTCCGGCCCGGTTCGCTGTTCATGTTTTCCAGCGTACGCGAGCCTGCACCTAAGCTGGACCAATGCGTATCGTCGTCCTCGTTTCCGGCACCGGGTCCAATCTCCAGGCAGTCATCGACGCCGTCAAGGCGGGTGGGCTCGCTGTGGAAATCGCGGCGGTGGGCGCGGACCGCGAAGGAACGTACGGCGTCGAACGCTCCGCTGCCGCAGGCATCCCCACGTTCGTGGTGGACTTCAAGGCCTACCCGGACCGTGCCGACTGGAATGCCGCCCTGACCGAAGCCGTGGCCGCCTACAAGCCGGACGTGGTGGTGTCTTCAGGGTTCATGCGGATTGTCAGCCCCGGTTTCATCGACGCGTTCAACGGCAGGTACCTCAACACGCACCCGGCGCTGCTGCCGGCGTTCCCAGGGGCCCATGGCGTGCGGGATGCGATGGCATACGGGGTGAAGGTCACGGGCTGCACCGTCCACTGGGCGGACGCGGGCGTGGACACCGGCCCCATCATTGCCCAGGAGGCCGTGACCATCGAGGACTCAGACACCGAGGAAACGCTGCACGAACGCATCAAGGTGGTGGAGCGGCGGCTCCTGGTCTCCACCTTGGCGGCCCTCGCCGCAGACCCCTCGTTCACGTCCCCCCAGCCCCCCAACTAGCTCGCAGTTGTTGTCGTTTTGACCCGTCAAAACGACAACAACTGCGAGTCACTTAATCATCGCCGCCGCTGGCTGTGGATAACTCCGGCAGATGGCAGAAGCGTTTGCGACTATGGTCGCGTGAAGACGCCTCGTCCACTTCCCGCCGAGATCGCCCGGGTGCCGTTTACGTGCCAGGAAGCGGTCGACGCCGGCGTAACTCTTAGGCGGCTGCGCCACGGAGAGTTGGACGCACCCAGCCGCGGCATCAGGGTCCCGCAGGACGGCTCGGGCCAGGGTCGAGAGGGCACGGCCCTGTCTGAAGCCTTGAGGCCGTTTACGAGGATCACTTCGTTTTCGGCGGTGTCCCACGCCACGGCCTTCACGTTCTGGAGTTTTCCTGGTTTTTTGCCCGGTCAAGAGGACCCGCTGATCCATATTTCCCGTCCGGACACCATGGCTATTCCCCGCCGCAAGGGCGTTGTCGGCCACGTAGGACAGTTCTTCGACGACGAGATCGTGCATGTGGAAGGGGTGCTGGTAACCAGCAGGCCCCGGACATGGCTGGACAATGCCCGAAGGATGAGCGTTGAGGAGCTGACAGTAGTGGCGGACCATCTTCTGCGGGTGCCGAGGGCTGCGTTCGAAATCAGGACGGAGCCGTTTTGTACCCTTGGGCAGTTGTCCGACATGTTGGATCGACACAAAGGTACACCCGGCATCCGGAAGGCAAGACTTGCCCTGGAGTTGGCGCGGGTTGGTTCGGACTCGGCGCCGGAGACGCGGCTTCGGCTTGCCCTGAACGCCGCGTGCCTGCCTGAGCCGATGCTGAACATGCCCATCGAACTTAGCCCCGGCGTCATTCGTCAGCCTGACCTGAGCTATCCGGAGTACAGGATTGCGGTGGAATACGACGGCGACGGCCATTCCGAGCCACAACAGATCGTTAGGGATATCGACCGCGAGGAGGATTTCAGCCGAGGAGGATGGCTGCTCGTGAGGATCTCAAAGCGCCACATGCAAAACCAGGCGTTGTCCGCCCTCTCGAAAGTGCGCGGGGCGCTTCTCAGTAGAGGCTGGGTACCAAAGTAGCTCGCAGTTGATGCCGTTTTGACGTGCGAGAACGACAGCAACTGCGAGTCAGTTGGGAGCCGTCTACTGCAGCCGGCGCTGGCGGGTTTCGGGGGAGAAAAACGCCATCCACAAAACGGAGACCAGTACCAGGGCTCCCGCCAGTGCAAACGACGTTGCAAGCCCGAGTTCCGGCCAGAAGTAGTTCGCGAAGATCAGCGGCCCAAAACCTGCGCCGAGGCGCGAGAACGTGGATGCCCAGCCGAAGCCGGTGCCGCGCAGTTCTGTGGGATAGAGCTCGGACACGTAGGCATACAGCACGGGGATGGCCACCTGCACCACGAAGCCGAACACCAGCAGCCAGAACACCGCGGCCGTGGGGATGTCCACCACGAAAGCCACAATCACCAGCGTAAGAGCGGACAGCGGGCCGGTGATGGCCAGGATCCATTTGCGGCCCACACGCTCCACCAGGAGCGCTGCCACCACCACGCCAAGGAAGCCGACGGCGGCCATGGAGGCTGTGGTGACGAAAGCCTTGTACTCGGCGAACCCTGCGCCGATGAGGATGCGCGGCATCCAGGTCAGGGACAAGTAGTAAACCAGCAGGATGCTGAAGAACAGGGACCATGCGGCGGCGGTGATCTTCCAGCTGAACTGCCACACTGAGCGCAGCTGCGTCCAGGCGCTGCCGGCGGAGAGCCGCGGGACATCCCTGGCGTCCGGAAGGCTGTAGGCACGCGGTTCTGCCCCGGTTGCTTCCACCAGTCCGTCGATGATCCGGGCCGCTTCCTCCCGCCGGCCTTTCCGGATCAGGAACAGCGGGGACTCGGGCACGCTGCGCCGGACCCAGAAAACCAGCAGCGCCGGCAGGACCATCACCAGCATGGTTAGCCGCCAGTCGCCGTAAAGGGCCACCAGCCCGGCCGAGACGAATCCCGCCAGGGCAGCGCCGATTGGCCACCAGCCATCCATGGCCGTAAGCACTTTGCCGCGCTGCTTCCGCGGCGTGAACTCACCCACCAGTGCGTAGTCCACGGGAATGCAGCCGCCCAGGCCGAATCCCGCCAGGAACCGGAAGGCGCAGAACCAGATGAAGTCGGGGGCGAAGGCGCCGCACACGGTGAACACGGAGAAGAGCAGGAGGGTTGCCGTGAAGGCCTTCTTGCGCCCAACGGTGTCCGCGATGGTTCCCCAGATGAAGGCGCCCAGCGCCATGCCGACCAGGTTCGCCGTGCCCACCCAGGCCGCTTCCCCCGCGGAAAGGGACCAGTGCTTGGACAGCAGCGGAATCAGGATGCCGTTCAGGGTTACATCCCAGGCATCGAACATGAAGCCGAGGCCTCCGATCAGGAAGATCCTGCCCTGGACTTTCCATCGCCAGGGCAGTTCCTGGACCACCTGTTCGCCGCTGGGCACAGTGGTGTATGTATTCATCGCCGCCTCCTGTCCAAAACTTTAGCCCGGCCCCAGCCCGTTCACACTCCGGCGTCCACGCCGGGCAACCGCGCCCTTCGCGATAAACTGGCCCTATCCCCACCAACCGCGGCCCTGTACCGCGAGATAAGACGGAGACATTTGTGAGCTTCACGCAGCATGAGCGCGTATCCATTGACCGTGTACCCATCCGCCGGGCCCTGATCTCGGTTTACGACAAAACCGGTCTGGAGGAGCTCGCCACGGGCCTGCACGCAGCGGGCGTGAAGCTCGTCTCCACCGGCTCCACGGCAAAGAAGATCGCCGCCGCGGGCATCCCCGTGCAGGAGGTGGAGGAAGTCACCGGTTCCCCCGAAATGCTGGACGGCCGCGTCAAGACGCTGCACCCGCGTGTGCACGGCGGCATCCTGGCGGACCGGCGCGTTCCGGCCCACATGGAAACCCTTGCCAGCATGGACATCGAAGCCTTCGACCTGGTGGTGGTGAACCTCTACCCGTTCGTGGAGACCGTCAAGTCCGGCGCCGCCCAGGATGACGTCGTCGAACAGATCGACATCGGAGGCCCCGCCATGGTGCGTTCGGCCGCCAAGAACCACGCCGCCGTCGCCATTGTGGTGGACCCGTCCTTCTACGGCCAGGTGGTGGAGGCCGCCGCCGCCGGCGGTTTCGACCTCAAGACCCGCCGCCGCCTCGCCGCCAAGGCCTTCGCCCACACCGCGTCTTATGACAACGCGGTTGCCACCTGGACCGCCAGCCAGTTCCTGGACGAGGACGGCGACGGCGTCATCGACTGGCCTGCCTACGCCGGCCTGTCCCTGGAACGCTCCGAGGTCCTCCGCTACGGCGAAAACCCGCACCAGCAGGCTGCACTGTACGTGGACAAAGCCGCCCCGGTGGGCATCGCCCAGGCGGACCAGCTGCACGGCAAGGCCATGAGCTACAACAACTTCGTGGACGCCGACGCCGCCCTGCGCGCTGCCTACGACTTCAGCGAGCCCGCCGTCGCCATCATCAAGCACGCCAACCCCTGCGGTGTGGCCGTCGGCTCCAAGGACGCCGCAGACCCCATCGCCGACGCGCACGCCAAGGCCCACGCCTGCGACCCCGTCTCCGCGTTCGGCGGCGTCATCGCCGCAAACCGCCCCGTCACCGCAGGCATGGCCAACACCGTCAAGGACATCTTCACCGAAGTGGTCATCGCCCCCGGCTTCGAGCCGGAAGCCGTGGAGATCCTGTCCAAGAAGAAGAACATCCGCCTGCTCGCCCTGCCCGAGGGCTACGGCCGTTACCCCACGGAGTTCCGCCAGGTCTCCGGGGGCATGCTGGTCCAGGTAAGCGACAAGGTGGACGCAGAGGGCGACAACCCCGCCAACTGGACCCTGGCCGCCGGCGAAGCAGCGGATGAGAAGACCCTCGCGGACCTTGCCTTCGCCTGGACAGCCTGCCGGGCCGCCAAGTCCAACGCCATCCTCCTCGCCGAGAACGGCGCAGCTGTGGGCATCGGCATGGGCCAGGTCAACCGGCTCGACTCCTGCCGCCTGGCCGTGGAGCGGGCCAACACGCTGGGCGTCACGGTGGAGTCCGACGTCGAAGGTGCCGGCGGTGCCTCCAACGCCAGCGCTGCCGGCGCACCGCAGCGGGCCCGCGGCGCCGTGGCTGCCTCCGACGCGTTCTTCCCGTTCGCCGACGGCCTCCAGATCCTGATCGACGCCGGCGTCCGCGCTGTCGTGCAGCCGGGCGGATCCGTGCGCGATGAAGAGGTGATCGCGGCAGCCAATGCGGCCGGCATCACCATGTACTTCACCGGGGCCCGCCACTTCTTCCACTAGGACAAACGACGGCGCCCGCCCCCTGAGCAAAGGGGGCGGGCGCCGTCGTCGTTGTGCCGGCTTAGTCCTGGTCAGCTGAACCGGGGCCGGGCTCCGGAAGTTGGATCTCCCGGGGCTTGGCCTCTGCCATTCGTTGCTTTGTCCAGTACTCGAGGACTTCCTCGTGTGACCGGGTCAGGTCAACGTGGCTGACAGGATCCTCGTCGGGCCCGGGTTCCTTAGGATTTTGCTGCACTGGCGTAGGTTGCCTGGATGACTGAGCCCCAGTATGGGCCGTACATCACGGCAGAACGGTTGTAGCCGTAGCTGTTGATGGAGTTCTGCACGCCATCGGAGCTGGTCCCGATGAACCACGGGCCGCCTGAGGAACCCCCGGTCATGTCGCAGGGGATGCCCTGGCTGTTGAACTGCGGGTTGTTCGGATCATTGGTTGCCGTGCCGGTGCAGCTCTTGAGGGTCTCACCGTTGTACGGGGCAGCGGCGGGGTAGCCGTAGGACTTGTAAGTCAGGCCCCGGGCCTGGTTGAAGGCCACGCCCGAGCCTCCGACCACAGCGGTGAGGTTCTTGCCGTTCAGGGGGTTCATGACGGCGAAGCCGGTGTCGTACGTCATGTCACCGTTTGAGACCCACTGGCTCGGCGCGTACAGGGCCCGTGCAGACCACTTGCCATACGGTGCTGCGCCATTCTCATAGGCAGGAACAAAGACGAAGTTGGTGGCGTACGCTCCAGGCCCCTCGTTAACGCAGTGTCCCGCTGTGGCAACCGTGCTGCCGTTGGTCGATGAGACAGCGTTGCCGGAGCACACATAGTTGGCGCCCCCCAGGGTGAAGAAGACCTTGCCGATGTGGCTGACCGGCGTTTCGCTCTTGGCAGTGCTGCCGGTGCTCTTGGTGCCCTTGGTGGAAGACGGTTTGCCCTTCTCCACGACGGCTGCGCTGGAGCGGTTGCCGCGTTCCAGCGCCTTGCCGGCAAGGGTATCGCCGGGGATGGCGCTCTGCATCCGCTCCGGTGTCCAGTAGTCGGCAGCACCCGCCGCGTCAAGGACAGCACTGGTAACGGACGGATTCGTGTGGTCGTCCGCCGCTGCTGGTGTTGCGGTGGCGGCACCTGCACTGGTGAAAGCCAGAACGGCGGCCGCGGAGAGGCTCAGGAGGGCGGAAGCCAGAGACCTGGTGCTTGTCATTGTTGTCCTGTCTGAACGGGGAAAGGCGTGGGAATGCCAAGTGTGACCCTGCGAATTTATCCCTCCATGACAGATTTGTAAATAGTAGTGACGTATCATGTATGGCCTGCATTGTCCCGGGATGGAGCCCTGGCGGCCGGGTGCCCGGGCGCCGCGGGCACCCGGTTTCCTGCCGCCGTCGGCCGTTCTCCATCGCTGTAATCCTGCCCACGGCAGGGGTAACGCTGGGCCTCCGGTACGCTTCAAACTGGTGTCCTCGGGTAAGTTGTACATGGTGAAATAGACCGAATTTTCACAACCAAGCCGACCCACAGGGAGACGCCCGCGCATGTCCAAGATTATCTACACCCACACCGACGAAGCGCCGATGCTGGCTACCTATTCGTTCCTGCCCATCATCGAGGCGTTCGCTTCGACAGCAGGTGTGGAGGTGGAGACCCGCGACATTTCGCTCGCCGGCCGCATCATCGCCCAGTTCGGTGACTACCTGACCCCCGAGCAGCAGATCGGTGACGCCCTTGCTGAGCTCGGTGAGCTGGCGAAGACGCCGGAAGCCAACATCATCAAGCTGCCCAACATCAGTGCCTCCATCCCGCAGCTGAAGGCCGCCATCGCCGAACTGCAGGGCCAGGGCTACGCGCTGCCGGACTATCCGGACAACCCCTCCTCCGACGAGGAAACCGCCGTCCGCTCGCGCTACGACAAGATCAAGGGCTCGGCCGTGAACCCGGTCCTGCGCGAAGGCAACTCGGACCGCCGGGCCCCGCTGTCAGTCAAGAACTACGCCCGCCAGAACCCGCACTCCATGGGCGCCTGGACCCCTGACTCCAAGACCAACGTGGCCACCATGGGCCAGGATGACTTCCGGTCCAACGAGAAGTCCGTGGTCATCGAGTCCGAGGGCACCATCGCCATCCAGCTGGTCCGCGAGGACGGCTCGGTGAAGGTCCTGAAGAAGGCCTTCCCGGTCCTGGCCGGCGAGGTCATCGACGGCACTGTGATGCGCGCCGCCGCCCTGGATGAATTCCTGAAGGCCCAGGTGGCCCGCGCCAAGGAAGAAGGCGTGCTGTTCTCCGCACACCTGAAGGCCACCATGATGAAGGTCTCGGACCCCATCATCTTCGGCCACGTGGTCAAGGCCTACTTCTCCGAACTCTTCGAAACCTACGGCAAGCAGCTCTCGGCAGCCGGCATCAGCCCCAACAACGGCCTTGCCGCCATCCTGAGCAGCCTTGAGGACCTTCCCGCGGATGTGCGCGACGGCGTGCAGAACCTGATCAAGAAGGGCCTGGAAGACGGTCCCGCCCTGGCCATGGTGGACTCGGACAAGGGCATCACCACCTTGAACGTCCCCAGCGACGTCATCGTGGACGCCTCCATGCCTGCCATGATCCGCAGCTCCGGCCACATGTGGGGACCGGACGGCAAGGAAGCAGACACCCTGGCCGTCCTGCCGGACAGCTCCTACGCCGGCATCTACCAGGTGGTCATCGATGACTGCCGCGCCAACGGTGCCTACGACCCCACCACCATGGGCACTGTGCCGAACGTTGGCCTCATGGCACAGGCAGCCGAGGAATACGGCAGCCACGACAAGACCTTCGAGATCCAGGAAGCCGGCCGGATCCAGATCGTGGACGGCTCGGGCAACGTGCTGATCGAACACGAGGTTTCCGAGGGCGACATCTGGCGCGCCTGCCAGACCAAGGATGCCGCCATCCGGGACTGGGTCAAGCTGGCCGTCACCCGCGCCCGAGCCTCGCAGACCCCGGCCGTGTTCTGGCTGGACGAGGAACGCGCCCACGACGCCAACCTCATCGCCAAGGTCAACGAGTACCTGAAGGACCACGACACCAACGGCCTGGACATCCAGATCATGTCCCCGGTCAAGGCGATCGCCTTCACCCTGGAACGCATCCGCAAGGGCGAGGACACCATCTCCGTCACGGGCAACGTGCTCCGCGACTACCTCACGGACCTGTTCCCCATCCTGGAGCTGGGAACCAGCGCCAAGATGCTCTCGGTTGTTCCGCTGATGAACGGCGGCGGACTCTTTGAAACCGGTGCCGGCGGTTCCGCGCCGAAGCACGTCCAGCAGCTGCTCAAGGAAAACCACCTCCGCTGGGACAGCCTGGGCGAGTTCCTGGCGCTGGCCGTCAGCTTCGAGCACCTGGCCACCACCACGGGCAACGCCCGCGCGCAGGTCCTGGCCGACACCCTGGACCGCGCCACCGGCACGTTCCTGCTGGAGAACAAGTCCCCGAGCCGCCGCGTGGGCGAGCTGGACAACCGCGGGAGCCACTACTTCCTTGCCCGCTACTGGGCGGAGGAGCTGGCCAAGCAGACGGACGACGCCGACCTGGCCGCCGCTTTCGGTTCCGTCGCCAAGGAGCTGTCCTCCAAGGAGGAGACGATTGTGGGCGAGCTGGCCGAGGTCCAGGGCTCACCCGTGGACATTGGCGGCTACTACCGCCCCGAGGATGCCAAGGCCTCCGCGGTGATGCGTCCTTCCGCCACCCTTAATCAGGTCATCGCCGGCCTGGCCTAGCACCGGCCGCTGCTGCGGCAGCTGACAAAGAGAGGCGGTGCCCGGATCGTTCCGGGCACCGCCTCTCTTTGTGCTCTTTATAGTATGGGCGGGTTAGTTCTTGCCTTTGCCTTTGTCGGCGTTGCTGTTCTTGCCGGTGTCCGCGCCGGAGCCGCCCGCGTTGCCCTGGGCCGGTGCCGGGGCGGGAGCCGGCTGGGGCGCGGGTGCCTCGGCGGTGGGGGATGGGCTTTGAGCTGCCTGCGCGGCGTTCCGGGCATCCTCGGCGGCTCTGGCCGCAGCCTGCTGTGCGGCGACAACCTCGTTCAGGTCTGCCCGGACAGCGGAGGCCACGGTGGTGATGCTGCGGCGCCGTTCCTCCGAGACCTTGCCCTTTGCCTGCAGTGAAGTGAGGTCGGCTTCAAGACCTTCCAGTGCCTTCAGTGCCGACGCAGGATCGTTTTGGGACGACGCCTGCGTCACTTCCAGCACGCGTGCCTGGAGCTGTGCCGCAGCTTCGCGCTGAAGGCCGTTTCCCGGCGCCGCGCAGGCGCTGAGGAACCCTGCCGCCAGAAAGGCCGCCGAGAAAGCCAGGACCAGCCGGCCCGGGATTGTCTGCCGCGGCGTCACGGCTCCACGCTTTTCTGCAGCTCCTGCAGATGGTCGCCCAGGACGCCGGTCACGGTGGGATAAGGGACGACGTCGGCGGGCCGGGCCGAGATGCTCATCATCACCGCAGCCACGGCTGCAGCAATGACAAGGACACCAAGCACGACGACCAGCCATATCCGTTGGTTCCGGGAGAGGCGGGGTGTGCGGGGAGCCTTGCCTGCGGATGCACCGGCAACCACTCCGGCCGTTGCCACTCCGCTCGTTGCCACTCCGGAACCAGCCGGCGATGCAGCAGGTTGGGCGGCTGATGCGGGATCGGCAGCCTCTGTAGAGGCCGCTGCCTCGCGCACATCATCCACCGATTCTTCAGCGGTGATCGAGGGCGGGTGGAAGGGCATGGCGGGAAGCACCCGCGTGGTTTCCGGTGCCAGTTCTCCCGGCGTTGAAGCCGGCGAGACCAGTGCCTGGCGGAGTGCCGTTTCGATGTCGGCGGCCGCAGGGCGTTCCAGCGGCTCGATGCCAGTCATGGAACGGATGAGGTCCGCCCATTCCGGGGGAACGTCGTCGGGGATCTCCGGGGCGCGGTGGAGCCGGGCAACGGCGGATTCCACTGCGCTGCCGGGGTACTCCACGGTGCCCTTGATGCACTCAAGCAGCACCAGTCCAAGGGAGTAGATATCCGTGGCTGACGAAAGGGGTTTGCCAAGGGCCTGCTCGGGGCTGAGGTAGGCAGCCGTGCCCACCATGGTGCCCGTGGCCGTGAGCCGGGTGGAATCCGCGATCCTGGCGATGCCGAAATCCGTGAGCTTGGGCCGCAGCGGCTCACCCGGGCGGATCTGGACCAGGAGGATGTTCCCCGGTTTGATATCGCGGTGGATGATGCCCAGGCCATGAACGTACGCCAGAGCGTCGGCGATGCCGGCTCCGATCACGGACAGCTCTTCCAGGGGTACCCGGCTGTGCCTGATGCGGCTGCGCAGGTCCTGGCCCTCGACGAGTTCCATGGTCAGGAAGGGCCGGGGCTCGTCCGGAATGCGGTCATCGATTCCGGCGTCGAAGAGCGTCACCAGGCCGGGGTGGTTCAGGGTGGCCAGAAGTTGGATTTCGGCTTCCTGCCGCTTAAGCTCGTCCGCATCCGGAGCCTGCGGGGCGAAGAGTTTCAACGCCACGTCACGGCCCAGCTTTTCGTCCCGTGCGCAGTACACCGACGACATCCCGCCGCGGCCTATGACCTCACCTAAACGATAGCGACCGCCGACAACTTCATTCTTGATGGAGCTAGGCGATTCCGCCACCATGACCGTTCCTCCCGGTGCGCTGCGGCACTGTCGTACCTCAAATTATACGGGCGGGACGGCGGAACCAGCGATTGACCTAGGGTTTCGCGTTGCGACACGCCGACGGCCCGGCGGCGATTTCAAACACGTTCGCCGCCGGACCATTGGCTACAAGGACATGTGTGCTGATGACATGTTTTGTACTGTGACTTGGTTGTTCGGTGGGTGTCCTCCTCTCGTCAGCCCGCCGGGTGCTGCCGCTTCAGGCGCGTGCGCGGGCGGTTTCCTTACAGGACTCAGGCCTCAGGACACCTTGCGCTTGCGGAGCATCAGGAGTCCGCCTGCCAGAAGAACCAGTGCCAGGGGAACCAGCGCTCCGTCCCAGCCGGTGTTGGCCAGGCGGGTGTGGGCTGAGCCGGTGTTGGCAAGGGCAGGATTGCCGCCAGTCGGAGTGCTCCGCGGTGTGGTGACCGGGGCGATGGCCCCGCTCACTGCGGTGGAGCCTGCCGGTGCAGCGGTGAAGTTGCCGCTTCCTGCAGTACCAGTACCGCTTGTGGAGTCATTGCCGGAAGTCGAGCCGCCGTTGCCGGCAGGGTCGCCTGACCCCGGAGTGCTGGTTCCGGGATCAAGGGTGCCGGTGTCTCCGGTGGTGCCGTCTCCCGGGGTGGTGGTTCCCGGGTCAGTGGTGCCGGGTGTGTTGGTGCCCGGAGTGCTGGTTCCGCTGTCATTACCGAGTCCGATACCCAGGTCAATGCCAAGGTCGACAACGGCATCCAAGCCGCCAGCGTCCGCAGTTCCGGTGTCCACACCGGCTCCGAGGTCGATGCCTGCGTCGACTCCACCCGATGTATCACTGCTGGTGACGCCACCGATGGTGAGGTCGAGAACTGCCTCAACGGTAGTGCCGAGCCCACTGGTATCGCCGGCACTCACGCCGCCGAGTCCCAGGTCTGCGGCTGCGTCCACGGCGAGGTTTGCCGTGGTGCCGTCCGTGGTGCCGGTGCCGGTGCCGGTGCTTCCGAGGCCGAGGTTTACGTCCACTGCGGCGGCCAGGTCGGTGGTGCCGGTTGTTGTGGGGTCGGTGGTGCCGGCGAGTCCCAGGTCTGCGGCTGCGTCCACGGCGAGGTTTGCCGTGGTGCCGTCCGTGGTGCCGGTGCCGGTGCCGGTGCTTCCGAGGCCGAGGTTTACGTCCACTGCGGCGGCCAGGTCGGTGGTGCCGGCGAGTCCCAGGTCTGCGGCTGCATCGACGGCGAGGTTTGCCGTGGTGCCGTCCGTGGTGCCGGTGCCGGTGCCGGTGCTTCCGAGGCCGAGGTTTACGTCCACTGCGGCGGCCAGGTCGGTGGTGCCGGTTGTTGTGGGGTCGGTGGTGCCGCCGAGTCCCAGGTCTGCGGCTGCGTCCACGGCGAGGTTTGCCGTGGTGCCGTCCGTGGTGCCGGTGCCGGTGCTTCCGAGGCCGAGGTTTACGTCCACTGCGGCGGCCAGGTCGGTGGTGCCGGTTGTTGTGGGGTCGGTGGTGCCGGCGAGTCCCAGGTCTGCGGCTGCGTCCACGGCGAGGTTTGCCGTGGTGCCGTCCGTGGTCCCGGTGCCGGTGCTTCCGAGGCCGAGGTTTACGTCCACTGCGGCGGCGACGCCTGTTGAGCCGGCCGGCGTTGGGTCACCCAGCAGGCCCAACGACGTCGAGTCAGCGGGCGCCGCCGCCGAGATGAGGGCGGAAGCGGAAAGATCCGTCCCGCTGGTGGTGTCCGCTGCGTTTGCGGCAGCGCAGCCGAAGGCCAGAAGGCCGCCGGCAAAGAGGGTGCTAAGCAGCCCCCTGCGAAGGGTGCAGTTCATGATGGTTACTCCTGAAGTTGAGGTAGTTCGGGCGCTTATCAGCTGCCCGTAAAGCCACGTGCTGCCCGTTGGGGGCAGACGGCCTCAACTAGTCAGGGGAAGAACCGGGGTCGAACGACACCGGCGCAGGGGCGTGCTCGGAGGCCTCGCCGGCGGGAACAGCGCCAGGGCGCTCAAAACCAAAATAGGCAGGGCTAAGCCATGCTGCGGCACCGGATGAACCGCCGGATGATCCAACGCTGCCGGTGCCGGATCCCGGTGCGGCAGGAACCTGGGCAGGCAGCGGTGCCGGCTCGACGGGAAGGGACTGCCCCGACGCGGGGTCAGCCGGGACAGACATGCCAGCCCACGGGGAGAACGTGTTGGCCAGGGCTGCACTGCGTACCGTTGCCAAGGCCGCGCTGCCGCCGGCAACCGGCGCCGTGGGCGACGCATCCGATTCCTGCCCCGGTTCCAGCCCCGTTCCGGCCCCATCCGGAAGGATTTCCAAGGCCACGGGCTGAGCTGCCGCGGGGCCAGGGACAACCCCGGAAGGAAGATCTGCCGGCACGGCGTCAACGGCCGGGGCGGGAAGCGGAAGTGGAGCGGTGCCGGTCAGAAGATCGGCAACGGGCTGCAGCGCCGGTTCAAGTACCGGGACGGCCTCGGCTGCAGGGGCTACAACAACCTGCACCACCCCGGCCGTCACGGTGTCGGCGATCTCCCCAACGGGAGCGGAGACAGTGGAAAGGGTTCCCGCCGGAATCACCTGGTCCAGCACGGGAACGGAGGTAATGAGGTTGTCGGCAACGCCGGCGACCTGGGCTACGACAGGCTGCACCAGTCCAGGGCCTGCAGCAGGTCCGGCCGGGGAGGCAGCAGGAGCCGGTGAAACAGTGTCCGCAAGTTCGTAGGCCAAGGATGAGGCCGAGCCGGTGACGCTGCCGAGCAGGGAAGGGGAGTCAGGCCCGGCGTCGGCGGATGCTGAAGTTGACGAAAGCGCCAGCCAAGTAACTGCGGCTGCCCCGGCAAGGAGCGCTGGTCGCAGGGCACGCCATGGCGAACTCATGCTAGCCATGCGTACCACCCCCCAGTGAGCTGTGCAATCAATGCTGGCTAAAGCCTATGACTCCTTGTTGCCGCAAGTCCAGACTTTGCTAAAGGGATTTTACAAAGGGCGGGAACAAGCACTGAAGGTGTCAAGGGCGAAAGCAGGAAGTCACATGCCCCAACCTCACCGCGAAAGCCGCCTTGCCGGCGTCGAGCATCTTTCGCGGCGCCTCCTGCTAATGGCCGTCGTTGGGGTAGGTCACACCGAGCTGGGCACGAACGCCATCGAAAAGCCGCATGGTGTTCAGTGTGTCTTCGAGCGGCATCACCGGACTCTCCGTCACTCCCTGCTGGACACACCGCATTACTTCGCGCAGCTCGTAGGTGTACCCCTTGCCCACAACGTCGAAGGTTTCCGTCCGGCGGTCTTCCCACCCCTTGGTGATGAGGAGTTCGCGGGGGTTGTTGATGGAGCCCACGCTCTGCAGGAAGCCCAGGTTCCCTGCGACGGTCGCCGTGCGCGGACCGTGTGCCAGGAGTGAGGAGGTGAGCTGGACCTGGGCCGCGTGGCCGTAGCCGAGGGTCATGGCGTTCTGCGAATCCACGCCGTCGTCGTTGACGAAGCCCGTGGCGCTCACGGTGTGGGGAAAGCCAAGGGTGCCCAGCGCCCACAGGAGCGGGTAGACGGACAAGTCCAGCAACGCCCCTCCGCCGTCCTTCCGCGCCCACAACCTGGCCGTGGGGGAGTAGGGGGCGGGGAAGCCCAGGTCCGCGGTAATCCAGTGGATGTCGCCAAGTTCACCCGAAGCTGCGATCTGGAACGCGCGCTGCATCGAGGGCAGGAACCGGCTCCACATGGCTTCCATGAGGAAGAGACCTCGGCTGCGGGCAACATCGATGAGCTCGGATGCTTCCCGGGCGTTGATGGTGAACGCCTTCTCGCAGAGCACGTGCTTGCCGGCGTTGAGGGCGGCGAGAACCATCTCGTGGTGCTGCGCGTGCGGCGTGGCGACGTAGACAACGTCCACGGCGTCATCGGCGAGGAGCCGCTGGTAGCCGGGGACACCGCCGTCGTCACCATAGGCTTTTGCGAAGTCATAGGCCACGGCAAAAGCGTCCGCGCTGTCCTGTGCCCGGGAGCTGACCGCGTACAGCTCGGCGTCTTCAAGCAGCGCGAGATCCTGGGACACGGCGCGGGCGATGCTGCCCGTTGCAATAATTCCCCAGCGCAGGGGAGCCCCGGTGGCGGAGCGGGGATCCTGGTCAGGCTGGCTGGAAAGCCATGGCGTGGCGATGGGAGCAGTCATAGCTGCAATCCTGTCACAGCGGCGGGTGAGGACCGGGGACGTGCCGGCGACGGGGACAAGTAATAAAGGGGCCAACGGTGGGGGACGGGATGTCCCCCACCGTTGGCCCCTTGGCTGAGGTCAGGCGGAAGCGGCGACGGCAGTCCGGCCGCGGACCGGTTCCTCCGTCAGCTTGCCCTGCTGGAGGCGGAAACGGCGGTCCGTCTTGTTCGCCAGGGCCCGGTCGTGGGTGACCACCAGGATGGTGGTGTCGTGGTCGCGGCTCAGCGAGCTGAGGAGTTCGATGATGTGGTCGCCGGTCTGTTCGTCAAGGTTGCCGGTGGGCTCATCGGCGAGGATGAGCTTCGGTTCGTTGGCCAGGGCCCGCGCAATGGCCACCCTTTGCTGTTCGCCGCCGGAAAGCCGGTTGATGCGCCGTTCGTGCTTGGACGGATCCAGCTGGACCTGCTCCAGCAATTCCCTGGCGCGCTCCAGCCGGGCGGCCTTGCGCACCCCGGCAAATTCCATGGGGAGCATGACGTTGTCCACGGCGGACAGGTTGGGGATCAGGTTGAACTGCTGGAACACGAATCCGATGTCCCGGCGGCGGTATTCCGTCAGCTTGCTGTCCGGCAGGCTCGCCAGGCTGACGCCGTCCACGACGACGTCTCCGCTGGTGGGCTTGTCCAGTGCCCCAAGGAGGGACAACAGGGTGCTCTTGCCGCTGCCGCTCTTGCCCACGATCGAGGCCAGGGTGCCCTGGTCCAGGGCGAAGCTGACGTCGTTGACCGGTTTGATGGTGCGGTCACCGGAGTTGAAGGTGCGGACCAGGTTCTTGACTTCTATCATGGCTATTCTCCTCGCAGGACTTCGATGGGACGGATGCGCGCGGTGAGCAGCGCGGGAACCAGGGCGCCGATGATGGCGACACCGAACACAGCAGCGATGCCACCGGCGATCACCCCCGGTGAGGCGCTGGCGGTCACGGAGTTCAACAGCTGGGAAGCGCCGCCGAAGGGTCCGCCCTGGCCGCCCGGGAAGCCCGCGCCACCACCGGCCCCGCCCGGGACACCGCGGCCCGTGGCGGCGGTGGTTCTGGTGGTGTTGCTGCTGATCAGTGCCGAGGCGATGCCGCCGCTGGCGAACGATGCAATGGCGGCACCGACGGCGCTGCCCAGGGCTGCCAGGACCAGTGCCTCGAGGACGAACTGCAGGCCGATGGTGCGGTTGGGCGCGCCGATCGCCTTCAGCACGCCGATTTCCCGGCGGCGCTCGCGGACCAGCATCACCATGATGAGCAGAATGATGAGCCCTGCGGTGCCCAGGGCGGCGATGAAGGCGATGAAGGAAATGTTCTTGACGCTGTCCAGCGAACTGACCGCGGTCTGCAGGTTCTGGCCCTGGGTGACATCGGCCTTGTCCGTGCCGAGAGCCGTCTGCAGGGCCGTCTTGGTGCTGGCCACGTTGTCCATGGAGTTGACCGTGACGATCATGCTGGACAGTTCACCCGGTGTGCCTGCCAGGGTCTGGGCGGTGGGGAGGGTGACATACACAGCGTTGTTGCCAAAGGTGGTGCCGGCGTCGAACAATCCCGAGACCGTGTAGGTCTGGTCGTTGATGGTGAAGGTGGAGCCAACCGTGAGGTTGTTCTTCCCTGCCAGGGTGGTGCCCAGCAGGGCACTGGTGGATGCTGCCGAGTAGTCGCCGAGCCCGGAGCCCTGCGTGATGTTCAGTGCCTTGCCGGTGGTGTCGACTTCGGCGCCAATGCCGGTGGCGGTGATCGGCAGGGACCGGACGGGCTGCTGCGTGGTTCCGGTGGAGCCCGTGCTTCCGTTGGCCTGCTGGTTGCGGTTGCCAAGGGTGCCTGCGTCCACCGCCGCCGTGAGGCTGGTGGTCAGTGTGGCTGCCGCCTGGCCGCCGGGGCCTCCCTGCCCGTTCTGGCCTCCGGGCCCTGCCTGCCCGGTCTGTCCCGTTTGCCCGGCCGCGGCCTGTGCGGCCGCTTCGGTGGCATTGCGAAGCCGCAGGGAGGATGTCCCGACGACGGCACTGACGTTGGGCACGCCGGCGGCCGTGGCTGCCTGGCTGGTGGTGAGCGGCTCACCGCCGCCTTCGAAACCTTGCCCGCCGGCGGGGTTGACGGTCAGGACGGTGCCGACGGACGCATTGAGCTCCTGCACTTTCGCCCCGACCGCCTGGTTGGCTACCAGCATGGCCAGGGCAAGGCCAATGGCGACGGCCAGCACCGCGACAACAGCTGCGGTGCGGACCTTGTTTCTGAAGGCATTGCCTACGCTTCGGGCAAGGACGCTCACGTTACTCCTATGACTCAGGTGCCGGCGCGGAGGGCCGGCTTCGCATCAACCCTCGCTGGGCATCCTGTGCAGCAATCCGGCCCCACCTGTGTCTGGGCTGTGAAGGGCAGGGCCGGGAATCGAGTGCTGGTACTACAGTGGATGCATGGCTGCCAGCCGCAATCCGCTTGACGACCTGCGCGAAACCATCGGCCGTCTGGCCGATCAGCTCAAGCTGCCCGGTTCGGAGCGCGTCGACGACCTGGTGGGCGATCTCATGGCTGCGAGGCCCGGGCCGGCGCGGCCGCTGTCCGAGCTGCAGGCCGAGCTCGACGCCCTGGTCGGACTGGAGACAGTGAAGGAACAGGTGCGGGCGCTCGTCGCACTGCTCCAGGTCCAGGCCCGCCGTAAGGCGCACGGCCTGCCGGAGGTGGCCACATCACAGCATCTGGTATTCCTCGGAAACCCGGGCACGGGCAAGACCACCGTGGCGCGGCTCCTGGCCGAGATGTACCGCGCGGTCGGCCTGCTGCAGAAAGGCCATCTGGTCGAGGTCGACCGTTCGGGCCTGGTAGGGCAGTACGTCGGCACCACCGCCATCAAGACAGACCGGGTGATCCGGCGCGCGCTGGACGGCGTCCTGTTCATTGACGAGGCCTACGCGCTGGCCCCGGAGGACGGCCGGATGGATTTCGGCCCCGAGGCGATCGAGGTCCTGCTCAAGCGGATGGAGGACCACCGCCACCGCCTGGTGGTGATTGTGGCCGGGTACCCGCGGCTGATGGAGTCCTTCCTGCTCTCGAACCCCGGACTGCGCTCCCGGTTCGCCCGTGAAATCACGTTCCCCGACTACTCCGTCGACGCACTCCAGACGATCTTCCACCGGATGCTGGCCCAGCACGAGTACAGGCTGGAGCCGGGTGCGGACCAGATGCTGCGCCGCATTTTCACCGGGCTGCACGCGGGCGAGGACTCCGGCAACGCGCGGTTCGCCCGCACATTGTTCGAGCAGGCGCTCAACCGTCAGGCGCTGCGGCTGTCGCTCGACGAGGAACAAAGTCTTGACGCGCTCGATCGTGAGGCCGTCATGACGCTCACCGCGGACGACATCGTCGGGGCCGCACTGGCCTTGGGCGAGGAGCCGGAGCCGGAACCGACGCCGGAACAGGAGCAGCCACGCTGGTGGCGCTGGCTGGTCTGACCGGATCTGCCGGCGCCGCGGCTTCGGGCTGCTCCCCGGACAGCGGACTGCCCTTAAAAAACGAAACTGCTCCCCGTAAGTCGGAACTGAATCTTCAGTCCAACTTACGGGGAGCAGTTCAGGGTGGGGCCGGGCTTCCCGGCCTCCGGGTGTACCGGCTGGTTCTAGAAGCTGTTACTTGATGATCGGTTCGAGGACCGGGTCACCTTTGTAAGCAGTCTTCACATTGGCGGCCGTCACGATGACCGGCTCCAGCAGGTAGGCGGGAACCACCTTGTTGCCATTGTTGTAGGACTTGTCGTCGTTGACCTCAGGCTTCTTGCCCGCCTGGAGGTCCTTGACCATGGTGATGGCGTGCTCAACGAGCTTGCGGGTGTCCTTATTGATGGTGGAGTACTGCTCGCCCGCAAGGATCGACTTGACGGACTCAACCTCGGAGTCCTGCCCGGTGACGACGGGAAGCGGCTTGCCGGCGGCCTTGACTGAAGTCAGGACGGCACGGGCCAGAGTGTCGTTGGGGGAGAGGACGCCGTCCAACGACTCGGTTCCGTACGATCCGGTCAGGATGGTATCCATGCGGCGCTGGGCGTTCTCAGCTTTCCAGTCCTGGGTCACAGCCTTCTCAAACGTGGTTTGGCCGGAGAGAACCTTCAGCGTGCCGTCGTCGATCTTAGCTTTCAGGACGCTCATGGCACCGTCGAAAAACACCTTTGCATTGGCATCGTCCGGCGAGCCAGCGAGAAGCTCAACGTTGTACGGGCCGGAGGGCTTCTTGGCCTTCATCCCGTCCAACAGCGCCTGTCCTTGCAGCTGGCCGACCTTGAAGTTGTCGTAAGCCACGTAGTAGTCCACATTCTCGGTGTTCAGCAGCAGGCGGTCGTAAGCGATGACCGTGGCTCCGGCGTCCTTGGCCTGCTTGAGCTGGGTACCCAGCTGGGACCCGTCCAATGCACCCACGATAACCACCTTGGCGCCCTTGGCGATCATGGCACTGATCTGGTTCTGCTGTTCGGCCACACCATTGTTGGCGAACTGGACCGTGGGTTTGAAACCGGCACTGGAAAGACCGTCGTTGAACAGCTTCTCCGCCAGGACCCAGTTCTCGCTGGTCTTCTTCGGAAGTGCCACACCGATCGCCGAGTCCTGCGGGAAGCCTCCGGCTCCCCCACTGGCGCCACCGCCAGAGTTACTGGGTTCGGAACGTCCGCAGCCCGTCAGCGCCAATGCTGCGATGGCAGCTACCGCTGCTGCCTTCCCTGCTTTGCCAAACATTCGCATTTCTTGTCCACTTTCTTTTGGGGGTGTTGGGGTCAGGAAGTCCTGCTCAGGCTTCCCTGGAGATGGTTTCTCGTGTAGAGGTGACCTCGTCCGGCTGAAGAGGGGTGCCGGGTCCGCTGGATGGACGGTTGAAGTTCTTCATCATCAATCCGATAATTGACGCCCGTCCCTGTGACTTGTTGTACACATCGATGGCAACTGCCACCAGCAGCACCAGGCCTTTGATCATGGACTGCCAGTCAGCGCCGACGCTGAGCAACTGCAGACCGTTGTTCAACACGGCCATCACCAGACCACCGACGATGGAGCCGATGACCGTACCGACGCCGCCAGTCACCGCCGCACCGCCGATGAACACTGCGGCGATGGCATCAAGTTCCCAGCCTGTGCCGTCAGAAGGTCCCGCCGAGGTGGAACGGGCAACGAAGATCATTCCGGCCAGTCCGGCGATGATGGACATGTTCATCATGACCAGGAAGTTGATCTTCTTTGACTTCACGCCGGAGAGTTCTGCCGCGTGGCGGTTGCCACCCACCGCATATACGTGCCGTCCAACGACCGTTTTCGAGGAAATGAAGCCATAAATCAAGACCAGCACAGCGAGAATGAGGCCGGGGATTGGGAAGGAGGTGCCCGGACGGCCAGTGGCGAACAGGTAGGTCGCGTACAGAATTGCGCCGCAAATCAGGACCAGCCTGAGGACGCTCACCCAGGTCTCCGAAACCTCAGCGCCGAGGGCTTTGGCCATGCGCCGGCGCCGTATTTCACTAAAGACCACGAACGCGACTGCTGCAAGTCCAAGGAGGAGCGTGAGGTTGTTGAACCCAGTGTCTGGCCCGACTTCAGGCAGGTAGCCTGCTCCGATGTACTGGAACTCCCTTGGGACAGGAATGGAGTTGGACTGGCCAACAAACTGCTGCGCCCCGCGGAAGATCAGCATGCCCGCCAAGGTGACGATGAATGCGGGGATGCCGACATAGGCCGTCCACCACCCTTGCCAGGCTCCGATAGCGGCCCCCAGGCCGAGGCCCAGGAGGATAGCCAGGTACCAAGGGAGGTTCCAGTCCCGCATCGTGATGGCCACCATCATCCCGACGAACGCCGCCACCGAGCCTACCGACAAGTCGATGTGGCCGGCGATGATCACCAGCACCATGCCGATGGCGAGGATGAGGATATAGGAGTTGCCATTGAAGAGGTTGATGACGTTACCCGGGGTAAGCGTGATGCCGCCGGTGAGCCACTGGAAGAGAACTATCAGAGCCACCAAGGCAAAGATCATCCCGAACTGGCGGGTGTCACCACCGAAGAGTTTCTTGAGCGCGTTCATTGTTTTGGTCCTTGTTTCTGGAAGGTTCTGGAAAGCTCCAGAGGGTTAGGCAGCTTTTCGAGTGGTGGAGGTCATGAGCTTCATCAGGCTTTCCTGGCTGGCTTCCTCTTTGTTGAGCACCCCGGTGATGGCACCCTCGAAGATCGTGTAGATGCGGTCCGAGAGACCCAGAAGTTCCGGCAGCTCAGAGGAAATCACGATGACGCCCTTGCCCTGGTTGGCAAGCTCCTGGATGATGCCGTAGATCTCGTACTTGGCCCCGACGTCGATGCCGCGGGTGGGTTCGTCCAGGATCAGCAGGTCGGGGTCCGTAAACATCCATTTGGCCAGGACCACCTTTTGCTGGTTGCCGCCGGACAGCTTGGCCACCCCTTCCTGTACTGAAGGGGCCTTGGTCCGCAGCGACCGACGATACTGCTCCGCCACAGCGAATTCCTGGTTGGTGTCCACCACACTGCGTTTGCTGATCTTTTCGAGGTTGGCGGAGACCGTTGTGGTCTTGATGTCGTCAAGCAAATTCAGTCCGAGGGATTTCCGGTCTTCGGTAACGTAGCCCAGTCCGGCGTCGATAGCTTGGTGGACGCTTTTGAGTGTGACTTCCTTGCCGTTGATATAGATCTGGCCGGAGACGAAATGGCCGTACGACCGGCCGAAGACGGAACGGGCCAGTTCGGTGCGGCCCGCGCCCATCAGCCCGGCGAAGCCGACGATCTCGCCGCGGCGTACAAAGAAGCTGGAATTCTTACATACCAGCCGGTCCTGGATCTGAGGATGGGCGACGGTCCAGTTCTTCACCTCGAAGAACACTTCGCCGATCTTGGGGGTGTGGTCCGGGAAGCGGGACTCGAGGGTCCGCCCCACCATGCCCTTGATAATACGGTCCTCGTCCACGCCGTCGGCCTTCACGTCAAGGGTTTCGATGGATTTGCCGTCACGGATGATGGTGATGGAGTCGGCGATCTGCTCAATTTCGTTTAGTTTGTGGGAAATGATGATGGACGTGATGCCCTTGGCCTTCAGCCCGAGCATCAGGTCCAGCAGGTGCTGGGAGTCGGACTCGTTGAGGGCGGCAGTGGGCTCGTCCAGGATCAGGATCTTCACGGACTTGTTCAGCGCTTTGGCGATCTCCACCAGCTGCTGCTTGCCTACGCCGATCTCCTTGATGGGCGTGTCCGGATCATCCCGCAGGCCCACCCTCGCCAGCAGGTCCAGTGACCGCAGCCTGGCTTCGGCCCAGTCGATCACGCCCCGCTTTGTGGGTTCGTTGCCAAGGAAGATGTTCTCCATGATGGACAGCTCCGGGATCAACGCCAGTTCCTGGTGGATGATCACGATGCCGGCGTGTTCGCTGGCCCGGATATCCCTGAACTGCTGGACCTGCCCCTGGTAGACGATGTCGCCGTCGTAGCTGCCGTAAGGGTAAACGCCGGAGAGGACTTTCATCAGGGTGGATTTGCCGGCGCCGTTCTCGCCGCAAATGGCGTGGATCTCACCGGCTTTGACCCGAAGGCTTACGTTATCCAACGCTTTAACGCCGGGGAATTCCTTGGTGATGGACCGCATCTCGAGAATGATCGGATCCGTATGCGTGGTCTGGGACGTCATGAACCCTAACCCTCCAATGCAATGACTTCTTTGTCCGGCCGGCAAAGCGCAGGGCCGTCTGAACCAAAAGTAAACTGGATCACAGCTGTTGTCGTCAAGTCTTTAACGCAATTGCTGGGTAACGATGTGGTCTACGGCTTGCGGATTCCGGCGTGCTGGAAGACCAGGGCGGCCGCGCCGAGGGCCTCTGCCCGGTCGCCCAGGGAGGACATGGTGAGGGTGGTGGTCTCCCCGATGACCGGCACCGCATGCCGGATCAGCCCCCTCCGGATTGGGTCCAGAAGGATGTCCCCCAGGCCTGCCAGCGGCCCGCCCACCACGATCACCTCGGGGTTGATCAGGTTCGCAACATTGCCCAGCGCCCGGCCCACCGCCAGTCCTGCGTCGTCCACCACGCGCAGGGTGGCGGAGTCCCTGTTCAGGGCCTTGCGGACAATATCCGCCGGCGTCAATGGCCGGTCCTCGCCCCGGCTGAGGAGCTCAATCATGGTGGTGGTGGATGCTATGGTTTCGAGGCATCCACGGTTGCCGCAGCGGCACACCAGGCCCTGTTCGTGGATGGTGGCATGGCCTATTTCGCCGGTGATTCCAACGTTGCCGTAGTACGGCGAACCGTTGAGGATCAAGCCGGCGCCGATGCCGGAACCGATCTTCAGGAACATCAGGTTGCTGACGCCGGAGTGCTGCCCCCAGGTCACCTCGGACCATGCGCCCAGATTGGCGTCGTTGTCAACGAACACGGGGATTCTCAACGTTTCCTCCAGGTGCTGAAGGATGTTGATGCCCACCCATTCGGGAAGGATGGCCCCTTGGGCCACGGTCCCGGTCCGCCGGTCAATGGGGCCCGGAATACCGACGCCGGCGCCCACCACGGAGGTGCGTTCCACCCCGCTTTCCCGGAGTAGTTTCTCCAGTAGTTCCACCGCTGCATGGATGCCCTCATCCGCCTGGTGGCCCAGCGGGAGCAGCACTGATTCTTCAGCGATGACGTGGTAGCTGAGCGAGGCCAGGACCACCCGCAGGTGCCGCCGGCCGAAGTCGATGCCGACCGCCACGGCGCCGTTGCTGTTCAGTCGCACATTCAGCGCCCGGCGCCCTGAACTGGTTATCGGCTCTGTGGATGCCAGGCCGGAGTCAAGCATGATTTTGACGATGTTCGAGACGGTGGCGGTGGAGAGCCCCGTCTGCCGGGCGAGCTCCGCCTGCGTGGACGGGCCGCCCATGAGTGCCTCAATAATCCGCTGCTGGTTCAGTTGCCGCAGGGCGGACTGGGACCCCGGATTCTTGGGCTTGCTCCTCGTTGAGCGCGTGGTTGCGGACATGCTAAGAAGATTGCCCTATCGCTGCTCTTGTAGTCAAGAAGTTAACGCATGGCCTGTACGGGCATGCAGGAAATCGGCCGTCATGAGTACCCTCCGCGGCATCTGTGCATTCCGTCCCGGCGCGCGGGCGCCCGGGTCCAAACGACCCACAATCCTCCGCTGGCGGCTGGTTAGGCTGGAACGAGAGATCAGTCGGGCCCAGCCATTTCAGATGGACGGGGATACAGAAGGTGGTAACGATGCTGCTGTCCGTCCTGCAGGCGAACGCCGTGGTCCTGGACGTCGAGGCCAACCTTCGGACCATCGACGACGCCGCCACCCGGGCTGCCCGTGCCGGTGCCCACCTGCTCCTGACGCCGGAGCTTTTCCCCGTGGGCTACGCCCCGCTGCGGGTGCGCGGCGACCTGGACCCGGCAACCTTTCCCGCTGTCCGCGAACGGCTGGCTGATATCGCCCGCCGTAACAGGATTGCCCTTGTCTACAGCCTGCCCGCCGAAGCGGCTGGGGACGGTGCCGGCGCTGGGGTCGCCGGCAGCCCCGCGTGGCACATTACAGCGACCCTGGTTGATGCCACGGGCACCGAACTCCTCAGGTATGCCAAGGTGCATCTGTTCGGCAATGAGGAACGCAAGGCGTTCGTGGCAGCCGCGCAACCTCCCGCCGTCGTGGATTTCGAGGGTGTCCGCACCTCCCTGCTGATCTGCTACGACATCGAGTTCCCCGAGGCCGCCCGGGCAGCGGCGGCCCGCGGCGCGGAACTGCTCCTGGTCCCCACTGCCCTGTCGGCCGGTTACGACGCCGTGCCCCAGGTACTCATCCGGGCGCGGGCGCTGGAAAGCCAACTTCATGTTGCCTATGCCAACCACTGTGGGGTCGAGGACGCCTACACTTTCGGCGGCGGAAGCGTGGTGGCGGGACCTGACGGCAGGCTCCTCGCCGAAGCAGCGGACACCCCTGCAGTGCTTTTCGCGGAGATAGGCCCTGATGCGGTGCGCGCAGCCAGGGACGAGGTGCCGTACCTGCGGGAACGCCGGCCGGAGCTTTACCGGGAGTGGGAGGCCGGCCTGGCGTGGGAAGCAGGCCAGCAGGGCGGATAACTGCCTTCAGGCGCCGTTTCCCGCCGCCCCGCCGGTCAGCCCTTCGGTGTACTGCAGCGCAATCCAGAGCTCAGCCCGCACCTGCGCCTGGTTCAGGTCCATCCCCAGCAGGTCGGCAATGACGCCGATCTGCCGCCGCACGCTGTTGCGGTGCAGCCCCAGCAGCTTGGCGGAACCATCCCAGCTGCCGTTTTCGCCAAGCCAGCCACGCAGGACGGCCAGCAGCGGATCGCGCCGGTCCGGTTCGAGCGCCAGGACAGGATGCAGGAGCCGCTCGGCCAGCAAGGTTCCGGCCTCACGGCCCAGCAGGCCCGTGACCGACCAGGACACCTCGTCGGCCCGCAGGCTCTGTCCACTTCGCTGGACCCGGCTGCGCAGGGACGTGGCCCGTTGGTACGCGGCGGGAAGGCTGGTCAGCTCGGTGGGTTCGCCGATCACCAGGCGCCAGCCGAGCCTCTCGACGTCGGCAAGCAGCGCGTCGTCCACCTTGAGCCGGGTCAGCGCGGCGAACCCGTAGTCGGTGATCTCCACCAGCTTGGTGTCGAACATGCGCCGCCACTGCAGCAGTTCCCTGACGGGGCTGTCTCCCGCCGGCCACTCCGGGGCATCCACCTTGACGCCTTGAAGCACGCGGATGGGCGCGGACCGGGTGGAAGACAGGCTCTGCGCCAGCAGGTCCTTGAGCCCGTTGACGTGCTTGCTCCCGCCGGTGGTGAGGCTCTCGGGGTGCAGCAGGACGGCGGTGGCCAGCTGGCTGGGGGCGAGCGAGCCACTGGTTCGCTGCCGGACCAGCAGCTCCAGCAGTCCGACGGCGGACTGGACCACGTTGTTCTGGGCGGGGGTCAGCGGATCGTCCGAGCCCAGGATCAGGGCACCGAGGTTGGCGTCCCTGGTGCTCCGCAGCGGATGGCCCACCACCAGCGCCGAGCCGGGCTGGTCAAAGCCGTCCATTTCCACCCGGGGGCCACGGCCGGACAGCAGCCGTTCCAGCATGGGTTCCAGCAGGGAAAGTTCGACGGCGGTGCTGCCGCCGGCGCTGGTGCCCCGGGCCCGGACCCGGCCGTCCGCTCCCACCATCACGGCCCACACGGGCACGCGCTGGACCAGCGCAGCCAGCAGTTCGTGCTCCGGTTTGGGGGAGAGGACGGCGCGCATGAGCTGCCGGTTGGTCTCTGCCAGCTGCCGGAAGACCCTGGCGTTGTCGGTTTCCAGGAGCTGGGAAAACTGCAGGCCGATCGCCGCGAAGGGAAGCGACTCCGGCACCTCGAACAAAGTGAGGTTGTGCCGCCGGCACGCGTCGAGGACCACCTCCGGGACGGCGTCGAAGTACGGCCTGATCCCGAAGCCCAGGGCCGCCACCTTGGCCTCCACCAGCCGGCGGACATAGGCGTCCACGCTGGCGGGTGATCCCCCGTCACCAAGGAAGGGGAGGCCGGCAGTGAGCAGGAATTCCCCCTCCGGAAGGTAGGGCGTGGGGTCCTCCAGCTCACTGGGCTCAACCCACCGCAGCAGCCGGCCGCCGCTGCCGCCGTCGTGAAGCATTGTCAACAGCGGCGGCAGCTGGTCGAGGAACTGCTGGAGGGTGACGAAGCTCAGCCGTCCTGACGTGGCCGGCTCAGCGGACATCATGTGCATTAAGTCTCATGGTGGATCACTATAAGTCATTTTGCACCGCGCTGAGAGTTGGCTCACATGCCAACCTTGGGAAGGGGAAACCGACAACTACTCTGAAGGGACGTCAACGGTGACTGTGCCTGTGACCACCGAAAAAACTCTTGTGCCAAGCGGCGTGCGGCCCAGCCTCCGGACACAGCTGCTGCGCCGTAAACCGATCGGCCAGATGGTCAGTGAGGCCGGAACAGGCCAGGACGGCACTGGACTGGTTCGCAGTTTCGGCGTCCTCCACCTGACCATGATCAGCGTGGGCGCCACCCTGGGGACCGGCATACTGGTGATCCTTGGCGAGTCGGTTCCGTTGGCTGGCCCGGCCATCTGGATCTCGTTCGTCATCGCCGGCCTGGCCGCGCTGCTCTCAGCGGTGTCCTACGCCGAAATGGCTGGCCTGGTCCCCGTCGCGGGCTCCAGCTACTCCTACTCCTACGCCACCATGGGCGAGGGGATGGCCTGGATCTGCGGGTGGTGCCTTGTCCTTGAATACGCCGTCTCCGTCGCTGCCGTAGCTGTGGGGGCAGGACAGTACGTCAACGAGGCGCTGGCAGCGTTCGGCCAGGTGCTGCCCGATGCCATGTCGCAGCCGCCCGGGGACGGCGGACTGGTGAACATCCCAGCGGTGGCCATCGTGGTGCTGGCCATGGTCCTGCTGGTCCGCGGCGCCCGTGAAAGCGCCTGGATCAACACCGCCGTCGTCATCATCAAGATCGGCATCCTGCTGTTCTTCTGCGCTGTTGCCTTTACCGCCTTCAACGCCGGCAACTTCGAACCGCTCCTTCCCATGGGTGCCGCAGGTGTGTCCGCGGCCGCTTCCCGGGTGTTCTTTTCCTACATCGGTTTCGACGCGGCATCCACTGCGGGCGAAGAGGCCAGGAACCCCAAACGCGATCTTCCCCGCGCCATCCTGCTGTCCATGGTGATCGTCACCAGCATCTACGTCCTCGTGGCCGTCGCCGCCATCGGTGCCCGGCCCTGGGGCTGGTTCGACGGCACCGAAGCCGCCCTGGTCCAGATCCTGGAGGAGACCACCAACCAGCCGTGGATCGCCTTGGTCTTTTCGGTCGGCGCTGTCCTTGCGATCGCCAGCATCGTGCTCACGGTCCTGTATGGCCAGACCCGCATCCTGCTCTCGATGTCCCGGGACGGCCTGGTGCCCGAGGTCTTTGGACGCGTCTCCGCCCGGACCGGCACCCCGGCCGCAGGAACCCTGATTGTCGGCACCGCCGTCGCACTCACCGCGGGCCTGGTCCCGCTCGGCGCCCTCGCCGATGCCACCAGCATCGGAACCCTGTTCGCCTTCGCGCTGGTCAATGTCGCCGTCATCTACCTGCGGCGCAACCGGCCGGACCTCAAGCGAAGCTTCCGGGTGCCGCTGTATCCCTTGACTCCCGTGCTGGGCACGCTGATGTGCGCCTACCTGATGGCCAACCTTGGAGCCGATACCTGGGTTGTCTTTGGTGCCTGGATGCTGGTGGGGATCGCCATCTACTTCGGCTATGGACGCCGGAACTCGAAGGTAGCGGCTCTCAGTGAGCTCGACTACCGTGAACTGACCGCCAAGGCCCCACGCCAGGAACCTGTGAAAGCAGAACTATCATGACAACCGCCACCGAACTGCCGGCCTTCGACCCCTCCAGCACCTCCGCGGCTCCCGCAGGCGCCGCCGGACGGGGCATCGCCGGAAACGCGGCCCCCATCACCATGCTGAACCCCGACTTTCCGTTCAGCTACGACCACTACCTGGCCCACCCCGATGGCCTGGGTTCCGTCCCGCCGGAGCTTTACGGCACGGAAGTCGCCGTCATCGGCGCCGGCCTCTCCGGCCTGGTGACCGCCTATGAACTGATGAAACTGGGACTGCGGCCCGTGGTCTATGAAGCGGACCAGATCGGCGGGCGGCTCCGCACCGCCGCCTTCCCCGCAGCGCCCGGAGTGGTGGCGGACCTGGGCGGGATGCGCTTCCCGGTGTCGGGCAAGGCCTTCTACCATTACGTGGACCTGCTGGGCCTGGAGACCCAGGAGTTCCCAAACCCCCTCGCCGAGGCCACGTCCAGCACCGTGATCGAGCTGGCCGGCAAGAAGCACTATGCGGAGAAGCCGGGCGACCTTCCGCCGTTCTTCCGCGAGGTGGCCGACGCCTGGAAGGCCGCGGTCAATGACGGCGCCAAGTTCGTCGAAATGCAGGACGCCATCCGTGCCCGGGACATGGCCCGCATCAAGGACCTCTGGAACGAACTGCTGCCGCTCATGGACGAGCAGACCTTCTACGGCTTCATCGCAGCCAGCGAGTCCTTCAAGAAGGCAGGCTTCGCCCACCGGGAGGCCTTTGGCCAGGTGGGGTTCGGCACCGGCGGCTGGGACACCGACTTCCCCAACTCCATCCTTGAAATCCTTCGCGTGGTCTACACCGACGCGGACGACCAGCACCGGCTGATCCGCGGGGGAGCACAGCGCCTGCCCGAGGCACTCTGGCAGCACGCGCCGTCGGACATGGTGCACTGGCCCGCCGGCACCTCCCTTTCCTCGCTGCACTCCGGATCGCCCCGCGGTGCCGTGGGAAGGATCAGCCGCGACCCGGACGGGAACCTGCGGATCCGTGAACGCTGGGGCCGCGAGGCCAGCTACCCGGCGGTGGTGACCACCTGCCAGTCCTGGCTGCTGTCCACCCGGATCCACACGGAGGAGGCCTTGTTCCCGGCCGAGCTGTGGACCGCGATGGAGCGCTCGCACTACATGCAGTCCTCCAAGACGTTCGTCATGGTGGACCGGCCGTTCTGGAAGGACATCGACCCGGACACCGGCAACGAGGTCCTGTCCATGACGCTGACCGACAGGCTGAACCGCGCCACCTACCTGCTGGACAACGGCCCTGACCAGCCCGCCGTCATCCTGCTCTCCTACACCTGGAACGACGACGCGCTGAAGTGGCTGGCCCTGGACGCCGACGAACGCGTGGAACTGATGCTGCACTCGCTCGAACAGATCTACCCCGGAGTGGACATCGCAGGGCACATCGTGGGCCAGCCCATCACCGTGTCATGGGAGGCGGACCCCAACTTCATGGGTGCCTTCAAAGCCAACCTCCCCGGCCACTACCGCTACCAGCAGAGGCTGTTCACCCACTTCAAGCAGGACAAACTGCCGGAGTCCCAGCGCGGCATCTTCCTGGCCGGCGACGACGTCTCCTTCACCGCCGGCTGGGCGGAAGGCGCCGTCACCACGGGGCTGAACGCGGTGTGGGGCGTGGTGAAGCGCCTGGGCGGGTCCTCCGCGCCGGGCAACCCCGGCCCGGGCGACCTGCTGGACGAGTTCGGGCCCATCAGCCTGGACTGAAGCAGGCCGGACTGGGTCAGGCGTGGAGCTCGCGGTGTTTCGCCGCGAGTTCCACGTAGCGCGCCGCATTGGCGCGGACGCCGTCGAACTCTTCATCCGTGAGTTCGCGGCGCACCTTGGCGGGCACGCCCGCCACCAGCGACCGGGGCGGAACCACCGTTCCTTCAAGCACGACGGCGCCGGCCGCCACCAGCGAGCCGGCGCCGATCACGGCGCCGTTGAGGACGGTGGCGCCCATGCCGATCAGGCAGTCGTCCTCCACCGTGCAGCCATGGACGACGGCGGCGTGCCCCACGCTGACCCGTTCGCCCACCGTGCAGGGGAAGCCGGGGTCGGCGTGCAGCACCACGTTGTCCTGCAGGTTGCTGCCGGCACCCACGGTGATGGCCGCGGTGTCGGCGCGGACGGAGACGCCGTAGAAGGCACTGGAATCCGGTCCCAGGCTGGCGTTGCCGATGATCGAGGCCGACGGGGCTACGAACGCTGAGTCATGGACAGCCGGGGAATTTCCGGCGAAAGGGTACAGAGGAGCCATGGCTTCACCATAAGCCACCCCTGCACCCAACTGACTCGCAGTAGATGCCGTTTTGAGGCCCCAAAACGGCATCTACTGCTACCTAGTTGAAGAGCGCGTCAGTTGAAGACTACTGTTCGGTTGCCGTCCAGGAGCACGCGGTGCTCGGCGTGCCACTGCACGGCCTGGACCAGCGTGCGCCCCTCCACGTCGCGGCCCATCTGCACGAACTGTTCAGGGGTGCGGGCGTGGTCCACCCGGATGACTTCCTGTTCGATGATGGGCCCCTCATCCAGGGCGGCCGTCACATAGTGAGCCGTGGCGCCGATCAGCTTCACGCCGCGGGCATGTGCCTGGTGGTACGGCTTGGCGCCCTTGAAGGAGGGCAGGAACGAGTGGTGGATGTTGATGGCCTTGCCGGTCAGCTCGGTGCAGAGTTCATCGGAGAGGATTTGCATGTAGCGGGCCAGCACGGTCAACTCGATATCGTGCTCCGCGATGATGGCGCGCAGTTTGTCCTCCGCCTGCACCTTGGTGTCCTTGGTCACCGGGATGTAGTGGAAGGGGATGCCGTAGAATTCGGCCAGCCCGGCGAGATCCTGGTGGTTGGACACAATGGCGGGAATCTCAATGGGCAGGGTGCCCGAGCGCTGCTGGAACAGCAGGTCGTTGAGGCAGTGGGCAGAAGTGCTGGCCATAACCAGGGTGCGCACCTTGTCGCCAACAGTATTGAGGTTCCACTGCATGGAGAAGGCCTCCGCCACTGGCTCCAGCGCGGCACGGAGCTCCGACTTGGGGGCTGCAGTGGTCACCTCAACGCGCATGAAGAAGTTCCCGGTTGAAGGGCTGCCGTACTGCTGCGAATCCGTGATGTTGCACCCCGCCACCAGCAGCGCTCCGGCCACCGCGTGGACGATTCCGGGACGGTCCGGGCAGGACAGGGTTACAACGTACGCTTGGTTCAGCTGCTCTTCATTCACGCGTAATAGCCTACCCGCGCCGGGGGCGCCGGTTTTGGTAGGCTGGGATGGTCGCAACTGGCGTTGGGTGGCTAACCACCAGGGAGCGGCAATCACGAAGACCACGGATCGTACGCCTGGGCCGAGGGTCATGTTTTGCCGGAAATGGGGCTGCACCCGCGTCAGCGCAGCAGCGCCATGCCGAGCTTTCACGCCCTGTCATCAACGCGGTGCGAAAGTGCGCCACCCGGTAGCCTGACCTAAGCAGTGCCCATATCCCTAGCCAGGAGTTCTCCGTGACTACTACAGCCACCTCAACCACAGCCGTGAGCAACCAGCCGTTGGCTGAGCTCGATCCCGAAATTGCAGCAGTGCTGGACCAGGAGCTCGGCCGCCAGCGCGGCACCCTGGAAATGATTGCCTCCGAAAACTTTGCGCCCCGCGCCGTGATGGAAGCCCAGGGCTCCGTCCTCACCAACAAGTACGCCGAGGGCTACCCGGGCCGCCGCTACTACGGCGGCTGTGAATACGTCGACATCGCAGAGCAGCTGGCCATCGACAGGGTCAAGGCACTGTTCGGCGCCGAATACGCCAACGTCCAGCCGCACTCCGGCGCGCAGGCCAACGCCGCCGCCCTCTCCGCCATGATCACCCCGGGCGACAAGATCCTGGGCCTTTCCCTGGCCCACGGCGGGCACCTGACCCACGGCATGAAGCTGAACTTCTCCGGCAAGCTGTACCAGGTGGCCGCCTACCAGGTTGAGGAAGACACCTTCCGCATCGACATGGACAAGCTCCGCGAGCAGGCCATCGCCGAAAAGCCGCAGGTCATCATCGCCGGCTGGTCCGCCTACCCGCGCCACTTGGACTTCGCTGCCTTCCGCTCCATCGCCGATGAGGTTGGCGCGCTGCTCTGGACCGACATGGCGCACTTCGCCGGACTGGTTGCCGCCGGACTGCACCCGAGCCCGGTGCCGCACTCCGACGTCGTCACCTCCACCGTGCACAAGACCCTGGCCGGTCCGCGCTCGGGCGTGATCCTCGCCAAGGAGCAGTGGGCCAAGAAGCTGAACTCCAGCGTCTTCCCGGGCCAGCAGGGCGGCCCGCTGATGCACGTCATCGCCGCCAAGGCCGTGGCCTTCAAGATTGCCGGCACGCAGGAATTCAAGGAGCGCCAGGAGCGCGTCCTGGAAGGCGCCCGGATCATCGCCGACCGCCTGAACCAGGCCGACGTGTCAGAGGCCGGCGTCTCCGTCCTCACCGGCGGCACGGACGTCCACCTGGTGCTCGTGGACCTTCGCAACTCGCAGCTGGACGGCCAGCAGGCAGAAGACCTGCTGCACTCGGTGGGCATCACCGTCAACCGCAACGCCGTGCCGTTCGACCCCCGCCCGCCGATGGTCACCTCCGGCCTGCGCATCGGCACCCCGGCCCTGGCCACCCGCGGCTTCGGTGCCGCCGAATTCACCGAGGTGGCCGAGATCATTGCCACCGCCCTCAAGGCAGGCACCAGCACCGACGTCGAGGCCCTGCAGGCCCGCGTGGACAAACTGGCAGCCGACTTCCCGCTCTACCCGCAGCACGAGCAGTGGTAACCGATGGCTGAAACCACAACCGCACAGATCCTTGACGGCAAGGCTACCGCCGCCGCCATCAAGGCCGAGCTGACCGAACGCGTGGCCGCACTCAAGGCCAAGGGCGTCACGCCCGGCATCGCCACTGTGCTGGTGGGAGCGGACCCCGCCTCGCAGCTGTACGTGTCCATGAAGCACAAGCAGTCCGAGCAGATCGGGATGAACTCCATCCAGCGTGAGCTTCCGGCCGATGCCACGCAGGAACAGGTGGAGGCCCTCATTGACGAACTCAATGCGGACCCGGCCTGCCATGGCTACATTGTGCAGTTGCCGCTGCCCAAGCACCTGGACACGGACGCCATCCTGGAGCGCATCGATCCCGCCAAGGATGCCGACGGCCTGCACCCCACCAACCTTGGCCGGCTGGTGCTGAACGTCAACAACAAGATCACCACGCCGCTGCCGTGCACCCCCCGCGGGGTCATCGAGCTCCTGGAGCGCAACGGATACAGCCTGGCAGGCAAGCACGTTGTGGTGGTGGGGCGCGGCGTCACGATCGGCCGCTCCATCGGCCTGCTGCTCACGCGGCGCGAGGTGAACGCCACCGTGACCCTGACCCATACCGGGACCAGGAACCTGTCAGAACTGCTCCGGCAGGCGGACGTCATCGTGGGCGCGGCCGGTGTGAAGCACATCGTCAAGGCCGCGGACGTAAAGCCGGGCGCAGCGGTGCTGGATGTCGGCGTTACCCGCGAGACCGATCCGGACACCGGCAAGAGCCGCGTCTACGGCGACATCGATCCCGCCGCCGCCGATGTGGCCGGCTGGATTTCGCCGAACCCCGGGGGCGTCGGTCCCATGACCGTGGCGCTGCTGATGACCAACGTGGTGGAGGCCGCCGAACGCGCGGCAGCCAACGCGCACTAGTCCCCGGCACTAAGTGCACGACGGCGGCACGGTACCTTCCGCAGGGAAGGCGCCGTGCCGCCGTCGTCCGTTTCAACGTAACTGCAAGCACACTTCCACCTGCGCCGCGCCTCCACTAGTCTGCACAGGTGCACAACCACGCCCTTACCCCCTCCGGCACGATAACCGGGGGCCCGCCGTCCGGCACCGTCATCTCCGCCGAAAACCTGACCAAGACCTACGGCGACGTGGCCGCCGTGGACGGCATCTCGTTCACCGTGCAAGCGGGGGAGTCCTTCGGCCTCCTGGGGCCCAATGGGGCGGGCAAATCCACCACCATGAAGATGATCGGCGGCGTGACCCGCCGGTCCGCCGGCCGGCTCACCATCATGGGCCTGGACCCGGACACGCACGGACCCGAGGTACGCGCCCACCTGGGCGTGGTTCCGCAGCAGGACAACCTGGACGAGGAACTCCGCGTCCGCGACAACCTCCTGGTCTACGGCCGCTACTTCGGCCTGCCCATGAGCTACCTCAGGCCCAAGGCCGATGAACTGCTGGAGTTCGCACAGCTGACGGACAAAGCGAGGTCCAAGGTGGACGCGCTCTCCGGCGGCATGAAACGCCGCCTGACCATCGCCCGTTCACTGATCAACGAGCCGCAGATCCTGCTGCTGGACGAGCCCACCACGGGCCTGGATCCGCAGGCCCGGCACATCCTGTGGGACCGCCTGTTCCGGCTCAAGGAGCAGGGCGTCACGCTGATCCTCACCACCCATTACATGGATGAGGCCGAGCAGCTCTGCGACCGGCTGATCGTGGTGGACAAGGGCCGGATCATGGCCGAGGGCTCGCCCGCGCAGCTGATCCGCGGGCATTCCACCCGGGAGGTGGTGGAACTGCGGTTTGGTTCCGAGCGGAACGCCGCAATCGCGTCCCGGCTGGAAGGCATCGGGGAACGGCTTGAGGTGCTGCCGGACCGGGTGCTGATGTACGCGCACGACGGCGAGTCAGCCCTTGAGCAGGTGTCGGCCCGCGGCCTGAGGCCGCTGACATCGCTGGTCCGGCGGTCGTCGCTGGAGGATGTGTTCCTTCGGCTCACCGGCAGGAGCCTCATTGACTGATAGGCAGGCGTCCGGGCGGCAGCCGACCGGAGGGCAGGCAGGGGCCGCGCAGCCGGGCGGCCTGCGCGCGCATGCGCCGGCGGTTTCGGCGGCAAGGGCGCGGCGCTGGGGCTCCTTCTACTATGCCGAGCAGGTGCTCCGGGTGATGAAGGGTTACAGCTGGTCCATCCTGATGTACAGCGTGGGCCAACCGGTGGCGTACCTCTTCGCCATGGGGGTGGGACTGGCCACCCTGGTGGATACCGGCAACGCGGCCTTTGGCGGCGTGTCCTACCTCGCCTTTATCGCCCCGGCGCTGCTGGTGGCCGCCGCCGTGATGACGGCAGCCAACGAGTTCACTTTTCCCGTTATGGCAGGGTTCAAATGGCGCCGGGTCTACTATGGCCCGCACGCGTCGCCGCTGACGCCGCAGCAGATCGCCGCCGGGCAGGTCATGGCCGTGACGCTGCGCCTGGTGCTGCAGTCGGCCATCTACTTCGCGGCCGTGGCGCTGTTCGGTGCCTCGCCGTCGGGCTGGGGCTGGGCCGGGATACTGGTGGCCACCCTGACAGGGCTGGCCTTCGGGCTGCCGCTGATGGCATATTCCGCATCGATCACCGAAGACAAGGGGCAGTTCGCACTGGTGATGCGGTTCATCGTGATGCCGCTCTTCCTGTTCTCCGGGACGTTCTTCCCGCTGGACAACCTGCCGTTGGCGGTCCGCTGGGTGGGCTGGATTTCGCCCATCTGGCATGGCACCGAACTGGGCCGGGTGCTCAGCTTCGGATACCGCGAACCGGCGGTCCTCAGCGTGCTCCATGCGGCCGTCCTGGCGGGGTTGGCAGTCACCGGCTGGGTCCTGACGCGGCGCCGGTTTGCCCTGAGGATGGGCCAGTGAGCGCATTTTCCGGTCCCGCCGGCGCCTCCCGGAGCGCCGCGGAGCAAGCCCGCAGCCGCACTTTCGGGCCCCTGTATTCAGGCAATGCCAGGGCAGTCATTGCCCGTGGGCTGATGGCCACACGGAGCACCAACTGGCTGGTGATGCTGTCCGGGTTCTTTGAGCCGGTGCTGTTCCTCCTTTCCATTGGGGTGGGACTGGGCGCCATCGTTGGCGGCGTCCAGGGACCCAACGGAACCACCATCAGCTATGCGGCCTACATCGCACCGGCACTGCTGGCCGTCTCCGCGATGAACGGCGCCGTCTATGACTCCACCTGGAACGTCTTCTTCAAGATGAACTTCGCCAAGCTCTACCAGGGCATGCTGTATACGTCCCTGGGCCCGCTGGACGTGGCGCTTGGCGAGATCTTCCTGGCCCTGCTGCGGGGGATGCTCTACGCCACCGGCTTCACTGCGGTCATGGGCATCATGGGACTGATCACCACGCCCTGGGCACTGCTGATGATCCCAGCCTCGGTGCTGATCGCCTTTGGGTTCGCCAGCCTGGGCATGGGCATCACCAGCTTCCTCAAGACCTTCCAGCAGATGGACTGGATCAACTTCATCCTGCTGCCCATGTTCCTGTTCAGCGCCACGTTCTACCCGCTCAGCGTCTACCCACAGCCCATCCAGTGGTTCATCCAGGCCATGCCGCTCTGGCACGGGGTGGAACTGCTGCGGCAGATCAGTGTGGGCACTTTTACGGCTGCCACGCCACTGCATGTTGGCTACTACCTGGTGATGACCGCCGTGGGGATGCTGCTGACCACATTGCGCCTGCGGAGTTTGTTCCTGAAATAGCCTGCCCGGCGAGCTGCCCTGTTCGCCGGGGGTGGAAGGCGGCGGGAGCACAGTCCGCCGTTTGAGACAATGGCTGCATGCGAACTTTGGGCAGCTCCTCGTCATCTTCCAAACCCGCCCGGGGCGGTTTTTCCATGTTCCGGATCAGCGGGCCGGGCCTGATGGTCCTGGTGACGGCGTTCATTGTGGCCGTGATCTTCGCCGCAAACCAGAACGACGTGGTGGGCTGGGTTGTCGCCATCATCGCCGCCTTCTGGCTGGCACTGGCTGCGTTCGTGGTCTTCAGCATCCAGCGGGCCGCCAGGAAAGCGGGCGCAAAGCTGTCCGAAGCCCAGAGCGCCTTCAACACCGCCACCGGCCGCGTACCGGCCCGCACCTCCGCCGACCACGGCGGCACCCGGGTGGTCTACGAACGTTCCGAGGCAGACGAGGTGCGCGACCTGAAGCTGGACCATTCCTTCAAGATCGTCCAGGTGCAGGTCCGCGTGGTGGAGGAGGAGCGGGCCAAGGGCGCCGCCGCCAACCAGGACACGATCAACCGCGCCCTTGAAACCATCGAGATCACAGCCACCAACGCCCGGGACATGATCAAGTCCTCCGGCGGCAGCGGGGAGCCGGTGACCGGAACCATCATCGACTAGAGTGGAGCGGGTGAGCTCGGCATTGAACAAGGACCACCTTCGCATCGCATCCGTCAACGTAAACGGCCTCCGGGCTGCCTACAAGAACGGTATGGCGGCCTGGCTTGAGCCGCGGGAAGTGGACATCCTCTGCCTGCAGGAGGTCCGAGCCCCTGACGCCGTCGTCCGGCAACTGTTGGGGGAGGACTGGCATATCCTGCACGCGGAAGCGGAAGCAAAAGGCCGTGCCGGCGTCGCCATTGCCTCCCGCCAGGAGCCCCTGGCCACCAGGAACGGCATCGGGGACGACTACTTCGCCACCGCCGGGCGCTGGGTTGAAGCCGACTTCCGCGTCCCCGACGCCGCAGGGAACCCCGTGCAGCTCACGGTTGCCAGCGCCTATGTGCATTCCGGTGAAGTGGGGACGCCCAAGCAGGATGACAAGTTCCGCTTCCTGGACGTCATGAGCACCCGCCTGCCGGAACTGACCAAGCACAGCGACCACGCCCTGGTGGTGGGCGACCTCAACGTGGCGCACACCCCCCGTGACATCAGGAACTCCAAGGGCAACCTCAAGAAGGCCGGGCACCTGCCGGAGGAACGTGCCTACTTCGACCGGTTCTTCGGTGAGGAGATCGGCTGGCATGACGTCCACCGGACCCTGGCCGGGGATGTCGACGGGCCCTACACATGGTGGTCCTGGCGCGGCAAGGCATTCGATAACGACACCGGCTGGCGCATCGACTACCACATGGCCACCCCCGAACTGGCGGCCTCCGCCATTTCGGCTGTCGTGGACCGTGCAGCCTCCTGGGACACCCGCTTCTCCGATCACGCCCCGCTGGTAGTGGATTACCAGCTCTAAGCCCGAAAGTTTTCCATGACCAGCCAGACTTCCTCCACTGCCAAGAAGCGCATCCTTTCCGGCGCCAAGCCCACCGCCGACTCCCTGCACCTGGGCAACTACATCGGTGCCGTGCGCAACTGGGTGGACATGCAGGCGGAGTACGACGCCGTCTTTTTCATCCCGGACCTGCACGCCATCACAGTGGACTTCGACCCCGCCGAGCTGGCCAAGCGGACCCGCATTGTGGCTGCCCAGTACATCGCGGCCGGCATCGACCCGGACAAGAGCATCTTCTTCGTCCAGTCCCATGTTCCCGAGCATGCGCAGCTTGCGTGGGCGCTGAACTGCATTACCGGGTTTGGCGAGGCTTCCCGGATGACCCAGTTCAAGGACAAAACCCAGAAGTCCGGCGCGGACTCCGCAACACTGGGCCTGTTCGCCTACCCCACCCTGATGGCCGCGGACATTCTCCTGTACCAGAGCGACCTCGTGCCCGTCGGCGAGGACCAGCGGCAGCACCTGGAACTGACGCGGAACCTGGCGCAGCGTTTCAATACCCGGTTCGGCCACACCTTCACGGTTCCGGAGGCCACGATCGTCAAGGAAAGCGCCAAGATCTACGACCTCCAGAATCCCAGCGCCAAGATGTCCAAGACGGGGGAGTCGCCCAACGGTGCCATCCAGCTGCTGGAGGATCCCAAGATCGCAGCCAAGCGCATCAAGTCGGCAGTGACCGACGCCGGCACGGACATCCGCTTCGACCCTGAGGAAAAGCCCGGCGTGTCCAACCTGCTGACCATCTACTCCTCGCTGACGGGCAAGTCCGTGGCGGAGCTTGAAGCCGAGTACCAGGGCAAGATGTACGGCCACCTCAAGGTTGACCTCGCCGAAGTTGTGGTGGACTTCATCACCCCGCTGCGCAACCGGACCAATGAGCTGATGGCAGATCCCGCCGAGCTTGACCGGCTGCTGGCCCTTGGCGCTGAGCGGGCCCGCGAGATCGCCTCCGTCACCCTTGCCCAGGTCTACGAGCGCATGGGCTTCCTGCCGTCCCTCAGCCTCGCGGGAGTCCGCTAGCGCCATGTCTTCGGGAAAAGTCACCGCCAGGGGAGGTGCCTGCTCTGCCGGCCAGGTGGAGCAGACCCTGGCTGACCGCTTGGGAGACCAGCCAGGCCGGAATGCGGCGGCGAACCATGAGGTGGCCCGCAGCGAAGAGGTCAGCGTGGGCGTCATCCTGGGCTTTCCAGCAGACATCGCCGAAGAGCTGCAGCGCTGGCGGGCGTCGTTCGGTGACCCGCTGGCGGACGTGGTACCGGCCCACATTACGCTGGTCACCACCACCCCCACCCAGGACTGGGAAGCGACCCTCCGGCATGTCCGCGAAGTGGCCCGCTGCCAGAGCCCGTTCATGGTGACCATCGCCGGGACCGGAACTTTCCGGCCCGTTTCCCCCGTAGTCTTCATCAATGTGGAGGACGGGTTCGAGCACTGCGTGGACCTGCACCGCAGGCTCCAGCAGGGCCCACTCCACCGTGAACTGCCCTTTGCCTACCATCCGCACGTCACCATCGCCCACGACGTCGCCCCGGAAAGCCTTGACGAGGCCGAAACGGTGCTGAAGAACTACAAGGCCACCTTCCCTGTGGTTAGCATGGGACTCTACGAGCACGATGCCGACGGCATCTGGCAGCTACGGGAAGAGCTGGACTTTGGGACCGAAACTGACAACAACGCCGGCACCCGGTTCACGGACGCTGCCGCGGACACCCCAACCGACGCAGGGTAACCAGCAGCCGCTGCCCACCGAGCAGGCCAGGCTGAAGCTGGAGGTCATCCAAAAGCGGATGGAATGGAACCGGGCGCGCAGGTCCGGCAAAAAATTCGGTGCCCTGATGGCCTTGGTTCAGTGGCTCACCGCCCGCCTGAACGTCCTGCGCCCCATGCGCGCCTTCCGGCACTACACCCTCCACTACGGGCCGCTGATGAGCGCCGGCATCGGCTTCAACATGTTTTTCTCCGTCACAGGCCTGCTGGCCACCGGCTTCTCCATCGCCGGGCTGGTCCTCAGTGGCCAGCCGGCGCTGCTGGACACCGTTATCGGCAGCGTGGCCGCCAGCGCACCGGGCCTACTGAAAGTCAACGGCGGACCGGGGCTGGTGGACCCCAAGGACATGCTGGATCCCAACGGCCTCGGCTGGACCGCGGTCATCGGTGCGCTGGTAACGGTGGTCACATCACTCGGTTGGATCAACGGCCTCCGGGACGGCCTGCGCGGCGTCCTGCAGCTGCCGCCGCTGATCGTCAATCCCATCGTGATGAAGCTGCGCGACGCCGGAACCCTGCTGCTGCTGGGCGTGGCCCTGGTGATCAGCGGCGGTGCATCGCTGGTGTTCGGCACACTGGCGGGTTGGGTAGCGGACTTCCTGCACCTCAGCGACGCCTTGGCCGGCCCGCTGACCACCTCCGTCAAAATCGTCGTCCCGCTGGTCCTGAACTGGGTCACGGCGCTGATCATGTTCCGGTTGGCCGCGGGGCTCAAGCTGTCCCGCCAGGCACTGGTCGAAGGCACCGTCCTGGCCGCCGTGGGCACCACCATACTGCAGATCTTCAGCACTGAACTTCTTGGCGGGGCCAGCCGCAATCCCATCCTGGCGCCGTTTGCCATCATCATCGGCCTGCTCATCTGGTTCAACCTCGTCAGCCAGGTCTACCTTGTCTCGGCAGGATGGGCAGCCGTCCGTGAAGCGGACCTGGAGTCGGACGCTCCTCCGCGCAAGACGATCCTCGGCGCACGCCGAACCACGCCCCAAACCTGACGCGCGCCCGGCCGTAGAATTGTCCGGCCCTCCAGCACAGCGACGTCAGGGGGCCGGCACCAGACCTTCCCACGCAACGGTCCAGCCGGGCGGAAAGCCCGGAGCGTGGCGGTCCGGGCCGTGGTCCCAGCCGGCAGCCATCAGCGCGGCCGCGGCAAGGAGCCCCCCGTTGCCTGGAAGGTACAACGGCAAGGAGTCCGTCTGCCGGTTGTGACCGTTCGTCAGGACTGTGTTCTTACCGGCCTCCTGCAGGAGCGCGTCGACGGCGTACTCCGGGTCCCCGAGCCGGGCAGCGGTCATCGCCATCACCGGGTAGTCCCACCCCCATGTGGTGGTCCAGTCCCAGTCGGCCAGGACATCCTCAAGGGTGGCCCGCATGACTGCCTCATCGATCAGGTCTGTCAGCGGCAGGACGCCCAGTGCGCAGAGCATCGAGGGATGGTCCGTCCTGATGGTGAAGGGCTCCACGTCCATTGCCGCATAGACGCCGTCGACTACGCGCGGGCGCACCATCCCGTCAGCAACCTCCTGCCAGCATGCAACGGGCTCGAGGCCCAACCGTTCCCGCCAAGCGGCGGCAGTCCTGAGGCCCCACTGCCAGTAAGCGAGTTCGAACGTCGGGTTTTTGATCTTCGCCCGCATGGACCCATAGCTCTCCTGTGCGGGTATGAGCGGCGGCCCAAGTTCGAAACCCCTCGGGGTGCGATGAGCGAAGCCCGCCATGAACGCGGCGGTTTCGAACACGATGTCAGCGAACTCCTCCAGCACGTCAGGGCCCGGATTGGCCCGGTACAGCAGCTCGGCCAAATGGATGGGATGCGGCTGCTGCCAAATCAGGAACGTCCCGATCGGGCTGGGGCTCTCCCTGCCGTCCGGGCCTACCTGCTTGGGCCAGCGGGCGCCGTCGAAGCCCTGCGCCCGGGCGGTTTCCCGCGACGTTTCCAGCACCGTTGAGTACCAGCGCAGGGAGGGGAGGAGGAGCTCCGTCCGGTTCCAGTGCGCAAAATGGGCGGCGTGCCACCAATGCATCTCCAAGTGGAAGCGGCCGCGCCACGAGCTGCACACCAGGCCTGTTTCCTGCGGCGGCAGCGATCCGGAGCAGTTGACGGCCGTCAGGTACTGGGAGAGGACAATCCGGCGTTCGAGCTCCCTGGCCCGTGAGTCCGGCGTGGCAGCCAGCTCGATGGCACCTCCGGACGACCAGAACCTGGGCCAACGGTCCATGGAGGCGGCTGCAACGTTGCTGCCGGGCTGGTTTGCGCTGGGAACCGACGGCGCCGAAGGGGAAGGCCCGACGGCGGGACCCGCATGGCGGCCAACGCCCGCCTTGCCTGCCACTCTGGAAAGGCCCGCACCGCCCCGGGGGATACAGTCCCCGTCCGCGGCGGATATGAACTCAATGGACAGGTCCAGCGCCTCGGTGCTCGAGTGGACATCCGGCCGTATGCGCAGGTGGTGCGCCCCGGTCTGCTCCACGACCAGGCCTTGGCCGGTGATCACCACGCGGTAGCGCGCGTTGTCCAGTTCGCGGTCCACCGTCCAGCTGCTGGCCCCTGCATGGGATACTGCAGGTTGCGGTCCGTTGAGGATGGTGGTGTGGGCGCCCGGCAGATCCCACCCGGCGCCGTTGTGCCACGCCTCGGAGCCGTACGGGAAGTCGATGCCGATCACCAGGCCGTCACCCAGCGCGGGTGACTCCACCCGAATGCCTAGTTCGTCGCGGTCCGGATGGCAGGCTGTGGTGACCGTGGCCTGGTGGCCGGCGATGGCGAAGGTGCTGGTGACGATGCCCGTCCAAAGATCAAGAATCTGGCTGGCGTGGGAAAGCTCGCTGCTGCTGATGGGCCGGCTGGTTCCGTCCTGGAGCAGCTGGAAACCGATGCGTCCCAGATCCAGGCGGTGCGGGTTTGCCCGCAGCCATGCTTCGGCCGTTGAGGTGCCTGTCTCACGGTCATTGACGATGTCCCCCACCATGTCCACGTACGGCACCGGACCACGTGGGGAGTCGTAGAGGACCGTGGAACCTGCCAGGCTGTAACGATCGCCGCCAGGCATGGAGTGCCAGCCCCAGGTGGATTGGGTGCCCAGCAGCGTTCCCGGGGGAAGCGAGTCCTCACGGGGCCCCACGGGGTACTCGGCTGGCAGGCTTTGAAGGCCCGTGAGGTCCATGGTGAAGGCAAACTCCCCGTTGCCCACTGAGACAGGGCTTCGCGGATCAAGACTTTGCTGACGAACGTTGTGCCGCCGGACCAGCGCCTTCCTGTCAATCTGCTTGTGCCGCCGGTGGGACGTGGTCGTGGCCTCCGGCCGTACGGTGCTGGCGTGGCTGTGCACGGTGCACGCCCTCCTTACAGGTGTGTGGTGACTGATGCCGCGAAATGTCCGGGCATGGCCAGCGCGCCTCCCCGGAACGCGGCACCGGGGAGAAAGCGGTTTCTGGCGATTCCATCCTTGGCGGGTTCCACAGCGCTGTCAAGGGGCCGCCATGTGAAATCGTGCGCCGAGAACTCCAGGTCGATAACCGGTACGGAAACCATGACGGGATCCTATTGACGGGCTTTACCCGCCGTTGATACGTTTCACGAAACCGCTTTCTCTCGCTCACCCACCCTTCTCACCAAGGAAGAAGCTTGCCCAATGACGCGCCCTGCTACCGGAACAATCCGTAAATCCCTTGCCGTCCTCTCAGCCGCAGCCCTCCTGGCCGTGACGGCCGGCTGTTCCAGCCCGTCGTCCAACAAGGCCGGGGACGGGCCCGTGGAGATCCGCTTTTCCTGGTGGGGCAATGCCGGCCGGGCCGAGCTGACCAACAAGGCCATTGCCGAGTTTGAGGCCGCCAACCCCAACATCAAGGTCAAGCCGGAATATGGCGACATCAGCGGCTACTTCGACAAGCTCGCAACCCAGATGGCCGCCAACGACGCGCCGGATGTCATCACCATGGGGGGCGCCTACCCCGCCGAATACGCAAACCGCGGCGCGTTGCTGGACCTGACCACGGTGCAGGGCTCACTGGACCTGTCAAGGATCGACCAGGGCGCCCTGGAAAACGGACAGGTCAAGGGCAAACAGTACGGCGTTTCCACCGGCGCCAACGCACTGGCCATTGTGGCCAATCCCGCCGTCTTCGCGGCGGCAGGGGTTCCGCTGCCAGATGACAGCAGCTGGAGCTGGGACGACTTCGCCAGGATTGCCGGTGACATCACCGCCAAGAGCCCCCAGGGCACCTACGGAACTGCAACCGTGCTCACCCATGACTCCCTGGACGCCTTCGCCCGCCAGCGCGGCGAATCCCTGTACACCCAGGACGGACAGCTGGGACTGGGCAAGCAAACGGTGCAGGACTACTTCCACTACTCGCTGAAGCTTAGTGAATCCGGTGCCGCTCCGAGTGCTTCGGAGACGGTGGAGAAGCTCAATGTCAGCACTGAGCAGACCCTCATGGGCATGGGCAAGGCCGCAATGATGCTCACGTGGAGCAATTCGCTGACCGCCCTCAGCAAAGCCTCCGGCGCAGACCTGAAACTGCTCAAGCTACCGGGGGAGAAGCCCACCCCGGGGATTTGGCTGCAGTCCTCGCAGTTCTACACCATCTCCGCACGCAGCAAGCACACGGACGCTGCCGCCAAGCTCGTGAACTTCCTGGTCAACAACCCGGCCGCGGCCAGGATCATCCAGAGCGACCGGGGCATCCCTGGCAACTCCGACATGCGCGCCGCCATCCAGGACATGCTCACCCCTCAGGGCAAGGTGGAGGCGGAGTACATCAACCAGATCGGCAAGATGGATTTCGCCCCAACGTACATCGGCCCCACCGGGTCAACCGCCGTCTCGGAGATCACCGCCCGGATCAACACGGACGTCCTTTTCAAGCGGGTCACGCCGGACAAGGCAGCCGAACAGTGGATCAGCGAGAGCAAGGCGGCTATCGGCAAGTAGGGCCGGCCAAACTGGCCGGGGAGGGTCAGGCAGGTGCGGCGTCGAGGTACTGGTCCGCCCAGGCGGCGATGATCCTGGCCGCCCGTGCGGCCTGGCCCTTGCCGGTGAGCAGGTGGTCGCTGCCCTCAAGGGACACGAAGTTCCTCGGATGCCTGGCCGTCTGGAAGATGGTGCTGGCATTCTCGATTCCCACGGTGTTGTCGGTGGGGGAGTGCAGCACCATCAGGGGCTTGTGCAGCTGCTTGATGCAGTCCGTCAGGTCCGCGTTCTCCAGGTCCTCCACGAAGTGCCGGCGGATCTCCACCCGCTTGCCTCCGAGGTCAACTTCGGCGCTGCCCTCGCTCAGGATCCTGTCCAGCGCGGCATCGAAAACGTGGGCCACATGCTTGGGGGAAAAGGGCGCTCCCACGGTGGCAACGGCGTCGAGCTCCGGAATCTCCCGCGCTGCGGCAAGAACCGCGGCGCCGCCGAACGAGTGGCCCACCAGCAGGGAGATCTCCTTGCCCTGACTGCGCATGAACTCCGCGGCCTTCACCGTGTCTGCCACCTTGTGACTGAAGGAGCCCGCGGACCATTCCCCGGCGGAGCCGCCCAGGCCCAGGTTGTCGAAACGAAGCATGCCGATGCCGCTGTCCGCCAGCGCCTTGCACATCCGCGCTGCGGAGGGGCTGTCCTTGCCCAGCGTGAAACCGTGCGAGAAGACACCCCAGCCCTTGACGGGGCCCTCCGGGACGTCAATGATGCCGGACAGCATCTCGCCGGTGGAACCGGCAAAGGACACTTTTTCGGAGCGGGACAAGGAGGACCCCTTTCTGCTGAAACGACGACGGCGCCCCCACCACGTGTGGTGAGCGACGCCGTCGGCCGTTATATCTGTTGGTGAACGAGCCTAGATCTTGCGGGCCAGGATGGCCTGCTTGACTTCCGCAATGGCCTGCGTGACCTGGATGCCGCGGGGGCATGCCTCGGAGCAGTTGAAGGTGGTGCGGCAGCGCCACACGCCTTCCTTGTCGTTGAGGATCTCCAGGCGCATGTCGCCGGCATCATCACGGGAATCGAAGATGAAGCGGTGTGCGTTGACGATCGCGGCGGGGCCGAAGTACTGCCCATCCGTCCAGAACACGGGGCAGGAGGACGTGCACGCGGCGCAGAGGATGCACTTGGTGGTGTCGTCAAAGCGCTCCCGGTCCTCCGCGGACTGGAGGCGTTCCCGGGTGGGCTCGTGGCCCTTGTTGATCAGGAAGGGCATGACTTCGCGGTACGACTGGAAGAAGGGCTCCATGTCCACGATCAGGTCCTTCTCCACCGGCAGACCCTTGATGGGCTCCACGGTGATGGGCTTGGACGTGTCCAGGTCCTTCAGCAGCGTTTTGCAGGCAAGGCGGTTGCGGCCGTTGATGCGCATGGCGTCAGAGCCGCACACACCGTGGGCGCAGGAGCGGCGGAAGGACAGGGTGCCGTCCATCTCCCACTTCACCTTGTGCAGGGCATCCAGGACACGGTCCGTGCCGTACATGGTCAGGTGGAAATCATCCCAGGTGGCTTCCTCGGAAACCTCCGGGTTGTACCTGCGGACCCGCATGTGGACGTCGAACGTGGGGATTTCCCCGCCCCCGCCAACGCCGGCAGGAAGTTCAACCTTTGAGGCTGGCTCAGCGATTTCAGCGGTCATCTTAGTACTTCCTCACCATCGGCTCGTAGCGGGTAAAGACAACCGGCTTGGTGGCGAGGCGGATACCGGCGATTGACTCCGCCGATCCGTCAGCCGGCGCATGGTCATCCTTGTACGCCATGGAGTGCTTCATGAATTTCTCGTCGTCACGCTCGGGGAAGTCCTCGCGGAAGTGTCCGCCGCGGGATTCCTCACGGTGCAGGGCGGCCACGGTCATGACCTTGGCCAGTTCCAGCAGGAAGCCGAGCTCAACGGCCTCGAGCAGGTCCAGGTTGAAGCGCTTACCCTTGTCCTGGACGTTGATGCGCTTGTACCGCTCCTCGAAGGATGCGATGTCGCGCAGCACCTGGTTCAGGGTGTCCGCCGTACGGAATACCTGCATGTTGGCGTCCATCGTGTCCTGCAGTTCCTTGCGGATCTGCGCCACCTTTTCGTCGCCGGTGCCGTTGCGGGCAATGTCCAGCAGTTCGGTGGTGTAGGCCAGCGGGTTCTCCGGCAGTTCCACGAACTGGGCGGTCTTGGCGTATTCCGCGGCAGCGATGCCGGCACGCTTGCCGAACACGTTGATGTCCAGGAGCGAGTTGGTGCCCAGGCGGTTGGAACCGTGGACGGACACGCAGGCCACCTCGCCGGCGGCGTAGAGCCCGGGGACCACGGTGTCGTTGTCCTGGAGCACTTCGGTTTCGATGTTCGTGGGGATGCCGCCCATCGCGTAGTGCGCGGTGGGGAACACGGGCACCGGCTCGGTGTACGGTTCCACGCCCAGGTAGGTGCGGGCGAACTCGGTGATGTCCGGCAGCTTCGCATCGATGTGCGCCGGCTCCAGGTGGGTCAGGTCCAGGAGGACGTAGTCCTTGTTCGGGCCGCAGCCGCGGCCTTCGCGGACTTCGTTGGCCATGGAGCGGGCCACGATGTCGCGCGGTGCCAGGTCCTTGATGGTGGGGGCGTAGCGCTCCATGAAGCGCTCACCCTCCGAGTTGCGGAGGATGGCACCTTCACCGCGGGCGGCCTCGGACAGCAGGATGCCCAGCCCGGCAAGGCCGGTGGGGTGGAACTGGAAGAACTCCATGTCCTCCAGGGGGATGCCCCGGCGGAAGGCGATGCCCATGCCGTCACCGGTCAGGGTGTGGGCGTTGGACGTGGTCTTGAAGACCTTGCCGGCGCCACCGGAGGCGAACACCACGGACTTGGCCTGGAAAACGTGCAGTTCACCGGAGGCGAGGTCGTAGGAGACGACGCCGGCCACGCGCTTCTGCTTGTAGGGCGTCCCGTCTTCGCGGACAGCATCCTCTTCGACCGTCAGCAGGTCCAGGACGTAGTACTCGTTGTAGAACTCAACGTTGTGCTTGACGCAGTTTTGGTACAGGGTCTGCAGGATCATGTGGCCGGTGCGGTCCGCGGCGTAGCATGCACGACGGACCGGAGCCTTGCCGTGGTCGCGGGTGTGGCCACCGAAGCGCCGCTGGTCGATGCGGCCCTCGGGGGTGCGGTTGAAGGGCAGGCCCATCTTTTCCAGGTCCAGCACGGCGTCGATGGCTTCCTTGGCCATGACCTCCGCGGCGTCCTGGTCAACCAGGTAGTCGCCGCCCTTGACGGTGTCGAACGTGTGCCATTCCCAGTTGTCTTCCTCGACATTGGCAAGGGCTGCGCACATGCCACCCTGGGCCGCACCTGTGTGCGAGCGGGTGGGGTAGAGCTTGGTCAGTACTGCTGTGCGCGCGCGCTGACCGGACTCGATCGCGGCGCGCATGCCAGCGCCACCGGCACCGACGATGACGACGTCGTACTTATGGACCTGCATACCAGACGCTCTTTCTCTCAAAATTCGCTATAAAACAACGGGGCGGCTTTGCCTGCTCCGCAAAACAGGGCCCGCGGAAAAGCCCGCGGGCCCGGGGTTGTGCCAGTTCTAGGCAGGGCAGAATCCACCCGGAAGGGCAACGCCGTTCACCACGGGGCACGGGTTGAAGGTGAAGATGACCAGCGTGCCGAGGAGGATGATGACGACGGCGGCCGCGTAGAGGACGGTCTTCAGCCAGCGGCGGGTGGACGTCTTCTCTGCGTAGTCGTTGATGATGGTCCGGACGCCGTTGGTGCCGTGCAGCATTGCCAGCCAGAGCATGGCCAGGTCCCAGAACTGCCAGAACGGGTCTGCCCACTTGCCGGCCACGAAGCCGAAGTCAATGGCGTGGATGCCTTCGCCCACCATGAGGTTCACGAACAGGTGGCCGAAGATGAGGACCACCAGTACTACGCCGGAGAGACGCATGAACAGCCAGGCGATCATCTCGAAGTTGCCCCGTGAGCCGCTGCTGCGGCGGTACTGGGGGGCGATCCGCCCGCTGCGGGGGCTCTCGATCGTTGCAGTCATGGCTTAGTGACCTCCGAGGGCGAGGGACAGGTGGCGGATGGAGAAGGCGACCATGGTCACGACCCAAAGGGCCAGGACTGCCCACAGCATCTGCCGCTGGTACTTTGCGCCCTTCTTCCAGAAGTCGACCGCAATGATCCGCAGGCCGTTGAAGGCGTGGAACACGATCGCGGCAACAAGGCCGGTCTCGCCCAGCGCCATCAGGGGGTTCTTGTAGGCGCCGATCACAGCGGTGTAGGCCTCCGGTGACACACGCACCAAGGAGGTGTCCAGGACGTGGACCAACAAGAAGAAAAAGATCACTACACCGGTAATGCGGTGTCCTACCCAGGACCACATGCCTTCACGGCCGCGGTACAAGGTGCCAGCTGGTTTTGTCGGCACTGATAAACCTCCCTGCAACACAGCGGCGCTGGCATGAGATCCATGCGGGGGGAACGCCTGCTGCGAGAGCACTCGTAGCTCAGGCCTAAATCTAGGCTCCGCTAACAGCTTATTCAATTTCGGAGATTCTTGGTGCCCAGTACTGGAGCGGATTTTCCGGGGAAATGAGACGAACGCCACATCCCTGCAGGCTTTTGGGTACGACGGCGCCGCAAAACGCAGGTCTGATGTGTCGCCAAAGGAGCCGGTTGGGGCCGTTCCGCTAAAGTAGCCGTGATGAGTACAGACAAAGTGACAAGCCCGGCTTCACCCCTTGACCGCTTCATCGCGGTGATTCCGGCAGGCGGAGTGGGGACCCGCCTCTGGCCCCTGTCACGTGCAGCAGCTCCCAAGTTCCTTCACGATCTCACGGGATCGGGCAGCACGTTGCTGCGCGCCACCTATGACCGGCTGCACCCTTTGGCGGGCAACCGAATGCTGGTGGTGACCGGCCGGGCGCACCGCGACGCCGTATGCCGCCAGCTGCCCGAGGTGCCGGACGCCGACCTTGTCCTCGAGTCGGAGCCAAAGGACTCCGCTGCCGCCATCGGCCTTGCGGCGGCGATCCTGCACGAGCGCGATCCCGACACCATCATGGGTTCCTTCGCAGCCGACCAGGTGATCAGCCCGGATGATCTGTTCCAGCAGGCCGTCCGCGAAGCCATCCACACCGCTGCCACCGGCAAGATCGTCACCATCGGCATCAAGCCCACGCACCCGTCCACCGGCTTCGGCTACATCCGCTCCGGCAAGGCCCTGCACATTGAAGGCGCGCCCAGCGCCCACGACGTGGTGGAGTTCGTCGAAAAGCCGGACGAAGTGGTGGCCCAGCAGTACGTGGACAGTGGCGACTACGTGTGGAACGCCGGCATGTTCGTGGCGCCGGTGGCGTTGATGCTCAAGCACCTTGAGGCGAACCAGCCCGAACTGTTCCAGGGGCTGCAGGAAATCGCCCGGGCGTGGGACACCCCCCAGCGCGACGAGGTCACGGCACGCATCTGGCCCACCCTGCCGAAGATCGCCATCGACTACGCAGTGGCCGAGCCCGCCGCCGAAGCCGGGGACGTCGCCGTCGTTCCCGGAACTTTCCGCTGGGACGATGTTGGCGACTTCGCCTCCGTTGGCCGCCTCAACAGTGCCAAGGAAGTGGACGACGTCACCGTCCTCGGCGAAGGTGCCCGCGTGTTCACCGAGAACTCAAGCGGCGTTGTGGTTACCGACACCAAGCGCGTGATCGCCCTGATCGGCATCCAGGACGTGGTCATCGTGGATACCCCGGACGCTTTGCTGGTGACCACCATGGCCAATTCCCAGCGCGTCAAGGCTGCCGTCGACGCACTTAAGGCAAGCGGCGACACGGACGTCCTCTGAACCGGAACCTGCCGGCGCCACCGGTGCCGGCAGGTTCCGGAATGTAATGAGGCGTCAGTGAATGGGCACTAAAGCCGGCACCCTCGCTAGAGTGAAACAGTGCGCAACTACACTACTGAAGCCGAGCCCACCGCCCTGGTGGCTCCCTGGCTCGAACCGCTTTTGCCGGAACTGATCGAATTCCGGCGGGACCTGCATGCGCACCCGGAGCTGTCCTTCAAGGAGTTCCGCACCACGGACAAGCTTGCCGAGCGGCTCGAAGCCGCCGGCCTAAGTCCCCGCCGCCTGGAAGGCACCGGGCTGACCGTGGACGTGGGCGAAGGTCCCATCGCCACGGCGCTGCGCGGCGACATTGACGCCCTGCCCATCATCGAGGAGACGGGCCTGCCGTTCGCGTCGAAGAATCACGGCGTCACGCACGCCTGTGGCCATGACGTGCACACCACCACCATGCTGGGCATCGCCCTGGTATTGAACCGGATGCACCAGGAGGCACCCCTTGGGGCCACCGTCCGGATCATCTTCCAGCCTGCCGAGGAAACGATGCCCGGCGGCGCGCACGCCTGCATCGAACAGGGCGTCCTGGAGGGCGTCCCCCGGATCCTGGCCCTGCATTGCGACCCCCGGATTGAGGTGGGCAAGGTGGGAACGCGGATTGGTGCCATTACCTCGGCATCGGACACCATCCGGATCGAACTCTCCGGCCGTGGCGGCCACACGTCGCGCCCGCACCTCACCGAGGACCTGGTGTTCGCGCTGGCCCAGATCGCCGTGAACGTACCGGCCGTGCTGTCCCGCCGGGTGGACGTCCGCAGCGGGGTCTCCGTGGTGTGGGGCCAGATCACCGCAGGCTCGGCACCCAATGCGATTCCCGGCAGCGGCTACATGGCCGGGACCATGCGCTGCCTGGACCGCGACGCCTGGCACGCTGCCGGCGAACTCCTTGACGAAGTGGTCCACCAGGTGGCCGCGCCCTACGGCGTGGACGTCCACCTGGAGCACACCAGGGGAGTGCCGCCGGTGGTGAACTCGGAACACGAGACAGCCATCATCGAAGCTGCCGCCCGGGCCGAAATCGGCGAGAGCGCCGTGGTGCTGACGCCGCAGTCCATGGGCGGCGAGGATTTTGCCTGGTTCCTGGCGGAACTTCCGGGAGCCATGATGCGCCTGGGCACCAAGACGCCGGGCGGTGAGGACTACGACCTCCACCGCGGCGATTACATCCTGGACGAGCGCGCCCTTGGCCTGGGCATCCGGGTCCTCACCGCAGCGGCGCTGCGGACCATCCGGGACCTCGAGCAGGCACCGCTTCCGTAACCTCTTTGGCCTGGGGGTGCGCCTGGCAGAGCCCGGCCGGAAAGGTGCCCTGCCGCCGTCGTTCGCATGGCGACGGCGGCGCAACAGGGGCTGCCCCACCTTCAGTAAGTTGTGCACAACTTAATTGTTGGCTATCGTTTCTGTATGACCGAAGCACCCCGCCTGGACCGGCAAGTCTGTTTTGCCCTGTACTCAGCTTCCCGTGCCGCCACCGCCGTCTACCGGCCCGTGCTGGACCAACTGGGGCTCACCTACCCGCAGTACCTGGTGATGCTGGTCCTGTGGGAAAGCGAACCCCGGGGCGTGAAGGAACTCGGCGGGGAACTTGGCCTCGACTCCGGCACCCTCTCGCCGCTCCTTAAGCGCCTGGAAGCCCTGGGGCTGGTGGAACGGCGGCGGTCCGGCGAGGACGAACGCCGCGTCGCCATCCACCTGACGGATGCCGGGCGGAACCTCAGCGGCGCGGCCAGCGCCATTCCGCAGCGGCTGGCCGATGCCGCAGGACTTTCGCTGGACGAACTCGAACAGCTGCGGACCACCCTGGGCAAGCTCACGGCTGCCCTGCATGAATCGCTGTGAACCCGAATACTGCACCTCCCATCTACAGGACGGATTTTTTTCGTGAAGACTCTCTACACCGCCGAGGCGCTGGCCTCGGGCGAAGGGCGCGACGGCGCTGCACGCAGCAACGACGGCAGGCTCGCAGTGGATCTCGCCAGCCCGGTCGAACTCGGCGGCAGCGGCCACGGCACCAACCCCGAACAGCTTTTCGCCGCCGGGTATGCCGCCTGCTTCCATTCCGCACTGCGCCTGGTCGGCCGCAAGGCAGGCGCTGACCTGACGGACTCGGCAGTGGCAGCGAAAATCCACCTGGGGCAGCTGGACGGCGGAGCCGGCTTCGGGCTGGCCGCCGAACTGGAAATCGCCCTGCCCGCCCTGGACCTCGCCACGGCGGAAGACCTTGTGGCCAAGGCGCACCAGGTCTGCCCCTATTCCAACGCCACCCGCGGCAACATCAACGTCGACCTCAAGATCCTGGAGTACGCAGCATGAGCACAGCCCTTACGACCACCACCCGCGAAATCCGGTTGGCTTCGCGTCCCGAGGGACGCCCGTCCAATGAGAACTTCGAACTTGCCGAGTCTCCGCTGCCCGCACTCGAAGACGGCCAGATCCTGGTGCGGAACCTCTTCATGTCCGTAGACCCGTACATGCGGGGCAGGATGAATGACGTCAAGTCCTACTCCGCGCCCTTCGCCGTGGGCAAGGCGCTCGACGGCGGGGCGGTGGGCGAGGTGATGGCGTCCCGGTCGTCCGCACACCAGGAGGGCGACGTCGTCGTGCATCCGCTTGGCTGGCGCGAGTATTCGGTGGTCGACGGCGCTTCTGCCACCCCCGCCCGCACTGACCTGGCCCCGGCGTCCGCTTTCCTGGGTGCCCTGGGCATGACCGGGCTGACGGCCTACACCGGTCTGTTGAAGGTTGCCGAATTCAAGCCGGGCGACGCCGTGTTCGTTTCGGGCGCGGCGGGTGCCGTGGGCTCGCTGGTGGGACAGATCGCCAAAGCCATGGGCGCCTCCCGGGTCATCGGCTCGGCCGGCTCGCCCGCCAAGGTGGCCCGGCTCCTGGAGCTCGGTTTCGACGCCGCGTTCGACTACCATGACGGTCCCGTTGTCGGGCAACTGGAAAAGGCGGCCGGCCCGGCCGGCATTGACGTCTACTTCGACAACGTGGGCGGCGAGCACCTCGAGGCAGCCCTGTCGGTCCTCAACGTGGGCGGCCGGGTGGCAATGTGCGGCGCCATCGCGCAGTACAACTCAACCGAACCCACTCCTGCACCCCACAACCTGATGCAGGCTATCGGGAAGCAGCTCACCCTCCGGGGCTTCCTGGTGGGCGGGCAGCGCCAGCACGCGGCGGAGTTTGCGGAGAAGATGGCCGGCTGGCTGGCGGACGGGACCGTGCGCTACGACGAGACCATCGTTGACGGACTGGAGAACGCGCCGCAGGCCTTCATCGACCTCCTGGACGGCGCAAACACCGGGAAAATGCTCGTCCGGCTGTAGCCGCCACCATCACGCACAAGCAGTAGGGACACCGCATCCGCGGTGTCCCTACTGCTTGGTAACAACTTGTAAACAATCTCCCGGATGGGCTCCTGGCGTGCTATGGGGACGTGGCGCAGGCCACTAAAGTAAGTGCCATCAGTGCGCTCCGGCGCAGTGCTGCGTGCCTTCAGTGAAAACAGAATTTCAGCGCCGAAACGGACACTCATTGAATTCCAGCCCGTAGCGCCACTCGCATCATCCCTGGAGGAAAATTGAAGAAATCACTGCGTGCCAGCTTCAAGCGCGGTTCAATGGCCGGAGTGGCCACCCTCGGTGCGTCCGCGCTTGTGCTCACCGCCTGCGGTGCAGCCCCCGAAGCCGGAAGCACCTCATCCGCAGGTGCCAGCGACTACACGGGCTGCATCGTGTCGGACTCCGGTGGATTCGACGACCAGTCCTTCAACCAGTCCTCCTACGAGGGCCTGAAGAAGACCGAGAAGGACCTTGGCATCAAGGTCAACCAGATCGAGTCGAAGACCAATAACGACTTCGAACCCAACCTGCGGGCCATGGTCACGGCCGGCTGCAACCTGACCATCACGGTGGGCTTCCTGCTCGGCGACGCCACCAAGGCCCAGGCCACCGCCAACCCGGACAAGCACTTCGCCATCATCGACTTTGGCTACGACAAGCCCATCAGCAACGTCAAGCCGATCATCTACGACACCGCGCAGGCGGCCTTCCTCGCCGGCTACCTGGCTGCAGGAACCACCAAGACCGGCACCGTGGCCACCTTCGGCGGCATCAAGATCCCCACCGTGACCATCTTCATGGACGGCTACGCCGACGGCGTGAAGTACTACAACCAGCAGAAGGGCAAGAACGTCAAGCTGCTCGGCTGGAACAAGGATGCCCAGGACGGCAGCTTCACCGGCGACTTCGAAAAGCAGGACGTGGGCAAGCAGCTGACCAAGAACTTCCTGGACCAGGGTGCGGACATCGTCATGCCCGTGGCCGGTCCCGTGGGCAAGGGCGCCGGAGCCGCGCTTAACGAGGCCAAGGCTGCCGGCAAGGACGTCAAGCTGATCTGGGTTGACTCGGACGGCTACCTCACCGCCCCGGACTACAAGGGCATCATGCTCTCCTCTGTCATGAAGCAGATGGGCGAGGCCGTGGAGACCGTTGTCACCGAGGACAAGGACGGCAAGTTCAACAACACCCCGTACGTTGGCACCCTTGCCAACGACGGCGTGCAGCTGGCACCCTTCCACGACCTCGACTCCCAGGTCCCCGCCGACGTGAAGTCCGACCTCGAGAAGATCAAGAAGGACATCGTCGACGGCAAGCTGAAGGTCGAGTCCGCAGCCAGCCCCAAGGCCTGATCCACCACAGGAAGCGCCACCGCCGGTCCGTCACCCACTGGCCGGCCGGTGGCGCTTTTTGCTGGCCGAACGTTTACAGCGCCCGGCCGGCTCCTCCCGGGACTGCAGCCACTAGGCTGGTGCTGCAGCCATATATCCCGTCCGGTCGATCACCGGACGCTTCGAGATTGGTCAGAGTTTTGAAACTTGAACTCAGAGGGATCACCAAACGTTTTGGCACGCTCCTGGCCAACGACCACATAGACGTGGTGGTTGAGCCGGGACAGATCCACTGCCTCCTTGGTGAAAACGGGGCGGGGAAATCCACCCTGATGAATGTGCTCTACGGGCTGTATGAGCCTTCCGAAGGCGAAATCCTCATCGATGACAAGCCCGTCACGTTCCGGGGCCCGGGCGATGCAATGGCGGCAGGGATCGGCATGGTGCACCAGCACTTCATGCTGGTGCCGGTCTTCACCGTGGCAGAGAACGTAGCGCTGGGCGCCGAACCCACCAAGGCGGCCGGGTTCCTCAACCTGGACCAGACCCGGCAGCGCATCAAGGAAATCTCGGACCAATACGGCTTCGATGTGGACCCGGACGCCCTGGTGGAGGACCTGCCGGTGGGCGTGCAACAACGGGTGGAGATCATCAAGGCACTGGTCCGCAACGCCAAGGTGCTGATCCTGGATGAGCCCACCGCCGTGCTGACTCCGCAGGAGACCGACGAGCTCCTGGATATCATGCGCCAGCTGAAGTCGCGCGGAACCTCCATCGTCTTCATTTCGCACAAGCTGCGCGAGGTCAAGGAAGTCTCGGACACCATCACCGTGATCCGGCGGGGCAAGGTAGTGGGCACGGCCGATCCCGCCGCCTCCACCACCGAACTTGCCTCGATGATGGTGGGCCGTGCCGTAAGCCTGACCCTGGACAAGGCTCCGGCCCAGCCCAAGGACACCACCTTCGAAGTCCGCGACCTCACCGTCATCGCGCCCAACGGCCAGCACGTCGTGGACCATCTCAGCTTCCACATCAAGCGCGGCGAGATCCTGGCCGTTGCCGGCGTCCAGGGCAACGGGCAAACCGAACTCACCGAAGCGATCCTGGGCCTGCAGGAGCGGGTCACCGGTTCCATTGTCCTGGACGGCAAGGAGCTCGTGGGCCGGTCCGTCAAGGAAGTCCTGCAGGCCGGCGTCGGGTTCGTTCCCGAAGACCGCAAGGTGGACGGGCTGGTGGGCACCTTCTCCGTGGCGGAGAACCTGATCCTTGATCTTTATGACAAGCCGCCCTTCGCCAAGGGGATCAGCATGAGCCCTGCGAAAATCATGGAGAATGCCAAGGCGCGCATCGGCGAATTCGATGTCCGCACACCCTCCGCCGCAGCCGCCGCCGGGACCCTGTCCGGCGGCAACCAGCAAAAACTTGTGATGGCCCGCGAACTTTCCCGTCCACTGCGCCTGTTCATCGCCTCCCAGCCCACCCGCGGCGTGGACGTGGGTTCCATCGAGTTCCTGCACCGGCGGATTGTCGCGGAGCGTGACCAAGGGACCCCGGTGATGATCATTTCCACCGAACTGGACGAAGTCATGGAACTGGCGGACCGCATTGCGGTGCTCTACAAAGGCAAGCTGGTGGGCACTGTCCCCGCCGGAACCAGCCGGGACGTCCTTGGCCTCATGATGGCTGGCATCCCGCCGGAAGAACACGCACACACCCCGCCGGCCGGCACCCCGGCCGCCACCTCCAACGCCGAGGGAGCCGACCATGCCTGACCAGCCTTCCCCCAAACACGCAGACGAAAGCCGGCACGTCGACAACGAACAGCCCGGCGCCGGGTCTGCCGCCGGCCAAAATGCTGCGGAGGAAACGGCCGCAGTAGTGGCCGTCGACACCGCCGGCGGGGCGATGCAGCCCTCGGCTGTTCCAGCCACGGCCCAAAGCGGACTGCTTCCCGGCGGCTCCGACACCGTCCTGCGCAGGATCTTCACCGGAAGCGGCATGGTGTCCGTGCTGGCAGTGCTGCTGGCGCTGATCATTGGCGGCCTGCTCATCGCGAGCACCGACAAGCAGGTGGCCACCACCGCCGGCTACTTCTTCGCCCGGCCCACCGACATGCTGACGGCCGTATGGAATGCTGCCACGCGCTCCTACATAGCGCTGTTCCAAGGCTCGGTGTTCAACCCCCGCGGCAATGGGCTGGCCGCACAGTTCGCACCCTTCATGGAGACCCTCACCATCGCCACGCCGCTCATCACGGCCGGCCTGGGCGTGGCGCTGGCGTTCCGGGCCGGGCTCTTCAACATCGGCGCCCAGGGGCAGATCATCGTGGCCGGCATCCTGGCGGCCTGGGTGGGCTTCGCCCTGCACCTGCCGTTCGGCCTGCACCTGCTGCTGGTGCTGGTGGCCGGCATCATTGGCGGCGCCCTCTGGGGCGGCCTCGCCGGCCTGCTGAAGGCCCGCACCGGAGCCCACGAAGTCATCCTGACCATTATGTTCAACTACATCGCGCTGTACTTCCTGCGCTACCTGCTGAATACCCCGGCGTTCCAGCGGCCGGGGGAGTCGAACCCCATTTCGCCCATCCTGGATCCCAGCGCTGTCTACCCCCAGATCCTGGGCAGCCAGTACCGGCTGCACCTGGGCTTCATTCTGGCCATCGCGGCCACAGTCCTGGTGTGGTGGCTCCTCAACCGGTCCACGGTGGGCTTCGAGTTCCGTGCCGTGGGCGCCAACCCCAAGGCAGCCCAGACCGCCGGCATCAACGTCTCCCGCTCCACCGTCCTGGTCATGGCCATCGCCGGCGGGCTCGCAGGCATGTCAGGCGTGGCCCAGGTCGCGGGCACGGAGAAGGTGCTCACGGACGGAGTCGCCGCCACGTACGGCTTTGACGCCATCACGGTCGCCTTGCTGGGACGTTCGACGCCGTGGGGCACCTTCGCTGCCGGCCTGCTGTTCGGCGCCTTCCGCGCCGGGGCGGTCCAGATGCAGATCCAGACCGGCACCCCCATCGACATCGTCCTGGTGGTCCAGTCCCTGATTGTCCTTTTCATTGCCGCGCCGCCGCTGGTGCGGGCCGTCTTTGGACTGAACCCGCGGCGCAGGAAGCCCGCGCGCGCAGCCAAGTCCGGGCAGGCAGCCACTACCGGAGGTGCCGCATGAGCACAACAGTTTCATCGTCCAGGCCGGGCAAACCCCAGCCCGGAGGGCCCAAGGCGGACGCCCCTTCCGCAGCGCCGGCGGGCAAACCCGTCAGCTGGAAGACTCCCGTCCTGCTCGCTGTCTTCGCCCTGGTCTCCCTGGTGTTCTTCGGATTCCTGGCGCCCAGCCAGACGGCCAGCTTTGGCATCTCCACCGGCGGCGACTTCTTCCAGCTGCCTGCATTGGAGATCAATGCGTTTGCCGGCGGCATCGTACTGTCAGTAGTGCTCATGGCGCTGGCAGGGTACGCCGTCTACCTGAAGACCAAGAACCAGCCGGCTCCGGGCTGGTTGGCGGTCACCTTCATCGTGATCTTCGTGGCGGCCTTCCTTATTTGGGTGGTGGGCGGGGCCCGCACCCCCGCCATCTCGCTGGCGGGGCTCATCGCCGGGTCCGTCACGCTTGCGGTTCCGCTCGTGTTCGGTTCATTGTCCGGTGTCCTGTGCGAGCGGGTGGGCGTGGTCAACATCGCCATTGAAGGACAGCTCCTGGGCGGTGCATTCACCGCAGCCATCGTTGCCAGCATGACAAAGAACGCCTTCATCGGGCTGCTGGCCGCGGCCATTGCCGGGGCGGTCGTGTCCATGGTGCTGGCGCTGTTCAGCATCAAGTACCTGGTGAACCAGATCATCGTTGGCGTCGTCCTCAACGTCCTGGTCTCAGGGGTGACGGGCTTCCTCTTCAGCACCGTGATGCAGGCCAACAAAGCCCAGTTCAACTCACCGCCGGGGCTGGACGTCATCGACATCCCCATCCTCTCCAGCATCCCCATCATCGGCCCCATCCTGTTCCGGCAGTCGCTGGTGGGCTACCTCATGTATGTGGCCGTCGCGGTGGTTTGGGTAGGCCTGTTCAAGACCAGGTGGGGCCTGCGCGTCCGGGCAGTGGGGGAGCACCCCCAGGCCGCAGACACCCTTGGCATCAACGTCAACGCCACGCGGTTCTGGAACGTGACCCTGGGCGGTGCCGTCGCCGGAATTGGCGGCTCCTTCTTCACCCTGGTAGCGATCGACAGCTTCACCAAGGAGATTTCCGGCGGCCGCGGCTTCATCGCGCTGGCCGCCCTCATCTTTGGCCGCTGGAACCCGGTGGGCGCCTTCTTCGCGGCACTCCTGTTCGGTTTCGCCGACAACCTGCAGAGCATCGTGACCATCATCGGCACCCCGGTGCCCAGCCAGTTCATGGCCATGCTGCCCTACCTGGTGACCGTCCTCGCCGTCGCCGGCCTGGTAGGCAAATCCAGGGGCCCGGCCGCCAGCGGCATCCCCTACGTCAAGGGATGACGGCCATGGCCGGCACGCAGCCGGTGGACTGGGCCGCCCTGGAGGCGGCCGCAGTCGCCGCCATGAAGAACGCCTACGCCCCGTACTCGAAGTTCCCGGTGGGAGCCGCGGCCCTGACCGGGGATGGCCGGATTGTCAGCGGCTGCAACGTGGAGAACGCCAGCTACGGGCTGACGCTCTGCGCGGAATGCGCCCTGGTGGGAAACCTGCACATGACCGGCGGAGGCCTGCTCCGAGCGTTCTACTGCGTTGACGGGGCGGGGAACATCCTCATGCCCTGCGGCCGGTGCCGGCAGCTGTTGTACGAATTCCGCGCCCCGGATATGCAGCTCATGACTGCCCAGGGCATCAAAACCATGGACCAGGTGCTGCCCGACGCCTTTGGTCCCGAACACCTGGAGGAGACCCGGTGAACGAGAGCAGGACTGAGGCGTTCGACGCCGTTGACATCATCCGCACCAAGCGGGACAAGGGAACGCTGAGCCCCGAACAGATCGACTGGACCATCGATGCCTACACCCGCGGAGCGATCGCGGATGAACAGATGGCAGCCCTGAACATGGCCATCCTGCTCAACGGCATGGACCGCGCCGAAATTGCCCGGTGGACCGCCGCAATGATTGCCTCCGGCGAACGGATGGATTTCTCCAGCCTCCGGCGCCCCGATGGCGGCCTGAAGTACACCACGGACAAGCATTCAACGGGCGGTGTGGGGGACAAGATCACCCTGCCGCTGGCCCCGCTCGTCGCAGTGTTCGGCGTGGCCGTTCCGCAGCTGTCAGGCCGTGGGCTGGGGCACACCGGCGGAACCCTGGACAAGCTGGAATCCATTCCCGGGTGGCGGGCCAACCTCTCCAATGACGAGATCCTGGCCCAGCTCCAGGACGTGGGGGCTGTGATCTGCGCCGCCGGAGCGGGCCTGGCGCCGGCGGACAAGAAGCTTTACGCCCTGCGCGACGTGACCGGCACCGTGGAGGCCATCCCGCTGATCGCGTCGTCCATCATGAGCAAGAAGATCGCCGAGGGCACCGGCTCGCTGGTCCTGGATGTTAAGGTGGGCAGCGGCGCGTTCATGAAAGACGAGGCCAAAGCCCGCGAACTCGCCGGGACCATGGTGGCGCTGGGCAAGGATGCGGGGGTCAACACGGTGGCGCTGCTGACCAACATGAACACCCCGCTGGGGCTCACCGCCGGCAACGCCATCGAGGTGGAGGAATCAGTGGAGGTGCTGGCGGGCGGCGGTCCCGATGACGTTGTGGAACTGACCGTCCGGCTCGCCGAGGAAATGCTCGCCTGCGCAGGAGTGCATGACGCCGACCCCGCTGCTGCCCTCAAGGACGGCCGGGCCATGGACATCTGGAACCGGATGATCGCCGCCCAGGGAGGCGACCCCCGGGCCGGCCTGCCGGTGGCCAGGGAATCCGACGTCGTTTACGCTCCGGCGGACGGTGTGCTGGTGGAACTGGATGCACTCGCCGTAGGGGTGGCCGCCTGGCGGTTGGGCGCCGGACGTGCCCGCAAGGAGGACGCGGTCCAGGCGGGGGCGGGAGTGCGCATGCACGCAAAGCCCGGCGCCACAGTGCGCGCCGGGGAACCCCTGATGACCCTGCTCACGGACACCCCTGAGCGGTTCGCGCGGGCCAGGGAAGCCCTTGAACATGCCGTGGTCATCGCTCCGGAAGGTTCGCGGCCTGCCCAGCAGCTCATCATCGACCGCATAGCATAGGCACCAATGCAGGCCATCAATGACTTCATCCTCGCCGCAGCCGGGCAGCCCTGGGTGCTGGTACTGGTGCTGGCCTGCTGCATCATTGACGGCTTCTTCCCGCCCGTCCCCAGCGAAACCGTGGTGGTGGGCCTTGCAGCCGTCGCCGCCACCGCCGATGTGCCCAACCCGCTGCTCCTGGCCCTGGTGGCGGCCGCCGGTGCCTTCTCCGGTGACAACATCGCCTACCTCCTGGGCCGGCGGGTGGGCACCGGGCGCTGGGCCTGGATGCGCGGCCCGCGGATGCAAAGCGCGTTCCGCTGGGCGGGCCGCGAACTGCGGAAGCGTCCCGCCTCGCTGATCCTGGTGGCCCGCTTTGTCCCTATCGGGCGGGTGGCGGTCAACCTGACCGCCGGCGTCACCCACTACCCGCATCTTCGGTTCGTGGGCCTGACCATCCTGTCGGCCAGCCTCTGGGCCGGCTACTCGGTGGCGATCGGGCTTTTCTTCGGCCAGTGGTTCGAGGACAACCACCTCCTGGGCGCGGCAATCGCCATCGTGTGCGCCGTAGCCCTGGGCATTGTGGTGGACCTGGTAATCAACAAATTCCGGGGCAAACCCAACGTCGTGGAGCGGATCCGGGAACCCGGTGCCTGACCAGCGCGTTTAACCTGTAATTCCGGGCTTCGGGGCGTAGCGCATTGCGGCTCCCGCATGGGACACTTAGGAACGATTTCCGCTTTGGCTGCGGCACTTTGGCTGTGTCATTTTTTATACAGGAGCAACACCGCGTGGAGTTTATTAATGAGGCCGTGCTCCATGCAGCGGGCCAATGGTGGATTTACCCCGTCCTGTTGGTGTTCTTCTTCGTGGACGGCTTCGCCATGGTGGTCCCCAGTGAGACGCTGATCGTTGCGCTGGCGGCTTTTTCCCGTCACAGCGGCGAGCCCAATCTTTGGATCCTGGGCCTGACGGCCCTGGTCGGCGCCATCTGCGGCGACAACATGGCCTATATGCTCGGCCGGAAGATTGGCCTGGACCGGTGGGGGTGGATGCGCCGGCCCAAAGTCCGGAAGGTCTTCGCCTGGGCGCGGTATGAGCTTGAAAAGCGGGGTGCCGTACTGATCTTCACCGCCCGCTACATCCCCTGGGGCCGGGTGGCGGTCAACTACGTCGCCGGCAGCACCGGCTTCTCGCACCGCAGGTTCTTCGTCTTCGACGCCTTCGCCTGCGTCACCTGGGTGGGCTACTCCCTTGGTATCGGCGTGCTGGCCAGCTCGTTCCCCTGGCTGCACCACAACCCCCTGCTGAGCGCAGGTATCGCCGTCGTGTTCGCGATTGTCCTGGGCATCGTCATTGACCACCTGCTGCGCTGGTGGCACAAACGGCTGGGCCGGAACGACGCACCTGACGCGGACGGGTGGAGCGATGAAACCTCCGGCTCCGGCCACGAGGGACGACCCGGCACCCAGGCCCTTGTAATGCCGTCGGCAGAGGCCGGTCCCGCGGCCAAGTAGCGCCGGGCTTTGAACGGCTGGCTTTGAACTCTGGCCCACCCTAAGGTGGGAACGTGACTGAGCCTATTGTTGACGCTGCCCCTGCCATCGATTTTGACCTGAAGAGCCTGCCCAAGGTTTCCCTTCACGACCACCTGGACGGAGGACTCCGTCCGACCACCATCATCGAACTGGCGGAGGCCGTAGGCCACACACTCCCCTCGACCGACCCGGTGGCCCTGGGGCAGTGGTTCCGGGAGTCAGCGGATTCCGGATCCCTGGTCCGCTACCTGGAGACGTTCGACCACACCGTTGCCGTGATGCAGACCTACGACGGTCTGTTCCGCGTCGCGAAGGAGTTCGTTGAGGACCTCGCCGACGACGGCGTGGTGTACGGCGAAGTGCGTTGGGCCCCCGAGCAGCACCTCCAGAAGGGCCTGAGCCTTGATGAAGCCGTGGAAGCGGTTCAGGATGGCCTGGAGGCCGGCGTCGAAGCCGTGTCCGAAAGTGGCCGCGAAATCCAGGTGGGCCAGCTGATCACCGCCATGCGGCACGCCGACCGTGGCCAGGAGATCGCCGAACTGGCCGTCCGCCACCGCAACAAGGGCGCAGTGGGTTTTGACATCGCCGGGGCCGAGGACGGCTTCCTGCCCAGCCGCTTCAGGGACGCCTTCACCTACCTGGCCCAGCACAATTTCCCTGCCACGGTTCACGCCGGCGAGGCGGCCGGGCTGGAGAGCATCCAGTCCGCGCTGGTGGACGGCCGCGCCCTCCGCCTGGGCCACGGCGTCCGGATCGCCGAGGACATCATGGTGGAATTCGACGACGACGGGGAAGCCGGGGACACTGTTGGCCTGGTCACCCTCGGGGACCTCTCCAGCTGGATCCGCGACCGCGGCATCGCCCTGGAAATCTGCCCGTCCTCAAACCTCCAGACCGGCGCGATTGCAGAATTCGGTGAGGGCATCGAGAGCCACCCGCTGGACATGCTCTACCAGCTGGGCTTCAACGTCACCATCAACACGGACAACCGCCTGATGAGCGGCGTCACCCTGACCGACGAGTTCAACCTGCTGGTGGAAACCTTCGACTACGACCTCGACGACCTGCTGGAGCTGACCCTCAACGCCGCCGAAGCGTCCTTCCTGCCCCTGGAGGAAAAGGAAGCGCTGGTGGAATACATCAACGACGCCTACGCCAACCTTGGTTGACCAGGCGCCCGTCGGGAGGCTCGTCACTGTCATAGGGCAGCTGCGTGAGCACTGTCCCTGGATGGGCGCCCTGACACACGCCTCGCTGGTGGAGTACCTCCTGGAGGAGGCGTACGAGGTGGCCGAAACCATCGAGGAGGGCCACCCCGACGCCGAACTCCAGGGCGAGCTGGGCGACGTCCTGCTCCAGGTGGTGCTGCACGCCCGGCTGGCCGAGGAACGCGGTGCGTTCAAGTTCGACGACGTGGCGCGCGGCCTGGCTGCCAAAATGATCCGCCGGAACCCGCACGTGTTCCAACCTGACGGTTCCCTGCAGGAGAGCTTCCCGGCCACCGTTGAGGAGATCGAGCAGAAGTGGGACGAGGTCAAGCGGGCCGAACGCCCGGAGCGGCCCAGCGCCTTTGAGGGCATCCCGGAGGCCCTCCCGGCGCTGGCCAAGGCCCAAAAGTCGCTGGACCGTGCCGCCCGCGCGGGCCTCGGGCTTCCCGACGGCGCTGCCGTCCCTCAAAGCGAGGAGGAACTCGGAAACCTGCTGCTCGCCGTCGTGCGTTCCGCCCGTGACAACGGCATGGACGCTGAGCGTGCCCTCCGTGCCGCGGTCCGCCGTTACCAAGGCGGCCACGCGCCATCATGACGTCACGGCCCCGGCCGGTTTGAGTAACCCGGACCACTCTCGACTACGCTAGTCCCTGACGAGTACGTCGAGTTTTTTGCCTGATTCCCCCCGTTAATCGCCCATAAGGAGCAAATTCATGGCGCTTATCGATGCCATCCACGCCCGCGAGATCCTCGATTCCCGTGGCAACCCCACCGTAGAAGTTGAAGTCCTGCTTTCCGACGGGCAGATCGGCCGCGCGGCCGTTCCCTCCGGCGCTTCCACCGGCGAGCACGAGGCCGTCGAACTGCGCGACGGCGACAAGGGCCGCTACCTCGGCAAGGGCGTGCAGAAGGCCGTCGACGCCGTGATCGACCAGATTGCCCCCGCCCTGACCGGCTTCGACGCCACCGACCAGCGCAGCATCGACCAGGCCATGCTGGACCTGGACGGCACCCCCAACAAGGGCAAGCTGGGCGCCAACGCCATCCTGGGCGTCTCCCTGGCGGTCGCCAACGCAGCCGCGGCCTCTGCCGACCTGCCGCTCTACAAGTACCTGGGCGGCCCCAACGCGCATGTCCTGCCCGTGCCGCTGATGAACATCCTCAACGGTGGATCCCACGCCGATTCCGACGTCGACATCCAGGAATTCATGATCGCCCCGATCGGCGCCGAGACCTTCTCCGAGGGCCTGCGCTGGGGCGTCGAGGTGTACCACAACCTCAAGTCCGTGCTCAAGGAAAAGGGCCTGTCCACCGGCCTCGGCGACGAAGGCGGCTTCGCCCCGAACCTGCCGTCCAACCGTGCAGCACTGGACCTGATCCAGGAAGCCATCAAGAACGCCGGTTACACCCCGGGCAAGGACATCGCCCTGGCCCTGGACGTTGCCTCCTCCGAGTTCTTCAAGGACGGCGCCTACCAGTTCGAAGGCAAAGCGCTCTCCGCCACCGAGATGAGCGCGTACTACGCCGAACTCGTGGCCGACTACCCACTGGTCTCCATCGAAGACCCGCTGGACGAGAACGACTGGGAAGGCTGGAAGACCCTCACCGACACCATCGGCGACAAGGTCCAGCTGGTGGGCGACGACCTGTTCGTCACCAACCCCTCCATCCTGCAGCGCGGCATCGACACCAAGACCGCCAACTCCCTGCTGGTCAAGGTCAACCAGATCGGTTCCCTGACCGAGACCCTGGACGCCGTCAGCCTGGCCCAGCGCGCCGGCTACACCACCATCACCTCGCACCGCTCCGGCGAAACCGAGGACACCACCATCGCCGACATCTCGGTGGCCACCAACGCCGGCCAGATCAAGACCGGCGCCCCGGCCCGCTCCGAGCGCGTCGCCAAGTACAACCAGCTGCTGCGCATCGAAGAGGAACTCGACGACGCCGCACGCTACGCCGGACGCAGCGCGTTCCCGCGTTTCAAGGGCTAGTAACCGCCTAAACCCATCCGCGGTGGCTATGGTTGAAAGACCATAGCCACCGCTGTTGTTTCCAGCAGCATTTGTTTCAGCAGTGTTTGTCCAGCACAGATAGTGGCTGCCCAGGCAGGCTGCGTTTCAGGAGTGTCATGGCTACCCGCCGCCCCAAAGTTCCCAAGGTCGCCCCCGCCCGTCCAGCCAAGGAAACGGCCGACGACGGATCCGCCGGCGGTGCCGAGGTCATCCGGGCGGATTTCCGGCCGGGCAAGGGCGCCGCTACGACGGGCAAAGCACCGGCGGGCGATAACCCGGGGCGTGGAACTGCGGGCAAGGCCGCGGCGAAGGCATCGCAGGCAGCCAAGTCCGGGCCTTCCGCCGCACGCAAGGGCAGCAGTTCCGTTGACGGCAAGAGCGTCCGGGACGGCGATGAGGATCAGCACCCTGTCCCCGCCAAGGCGTTCTCCGGCCGCATGCTGGCGCTGGCCGTGGTGATGATTGCCATCACCATCATGCTGGCGCCCACGGTGAAGATCTTCTTCGACAAAAAGGCCGAAATCGACGCGCTGAATGCCGATATCGCCGCACGCCAGGCGGAAGGCGATGCCCTCCGGCAGCAGGTTTCGCGGTGGCAGGACCCCAACTACGTCAAACAGCAGGCCCGCGACCGCATTAACATGGTTATGCCGGGCGAAACCGGCTACTGGGTTTTTGGCAGCGATGAGCCGGCCGGAGAAAGCAGTAGCCCCGCCGGCGCAGCAGCACAAGACCCCGCCGATCTGCCGTGGGTGGATTCCCTGTGGGAGTCCATCAGGCGCGCGGCCACAGACTGAACCGCACAGGAAGGACGGCCCGCGAACATGGAACACAACACGGCAGCCGCCCGGGACGAATCCCGCCAACCGACAGCACACGACCTTGAAGTACTGAGCAGGCAGCTGGGACGCCCCGTCCGCGACGTCGTGGAGATTCCGGCGCGCTGCGTCTGTGGAAACCCCCTGGTGGCTGCCACCGCCCCGCGTCTCAGCAACGGCACCCCCTTTCCCACCACCTTCTACCTGACGCACCCGGTGATCACGTCCGCGGTTTCCAGGCTTGAAGCGGCCGGCGTCATGAACAGCATGAATGAACAACTGGCAGGCGATGCCGGGCTCGCGGCTGCCTACCGCTCAGCACACGAGGAGTACCTCGCTGCCCGTGCGGCCATCGGGGAGCGTTCGGGCATCGGCGCTGTGCCTGAAATCGACGGCGTCTCCGCCGGCGGGATGCCCACGCGAGTCAAATGCCTGCACGTCCTGGTGGGCCACTCCCTGGCGGCAGGCAGCGGCGTCAATCCCCTGGGCGACCAGGCGCTTGACATGATCAGCGAATGGTGGGCGGCGGACAGGTGCTACTGCGACGGTGCCTGGGACACCACAGGCGAGGCACCGTCCAGGGACCTCAGCCGCCACGGACCGCAGGGCCTGCCGGACATCGTGGGGCGCCCTGCCCCCGTGCGGAAGTCCGCCGGCGCCGCAGAGGCCGCCGAATGACCCGCGTGGCCGCCATCGACTGCGGCACCAACTCCATCCGGCTGCTGATTGCGGACATCGACCGCAGCAGCGGCGCCGCGAACCTCACCGACGTCGTCCGGGAGATGCGCGTGGTCCGGCTGGGCCAGGGCGTGGATGCTACCGGCGAACTGGCCCCGGAGGCGCTGGACCGGACCTTTGCCGCGGCGGCTGACTACGCCCGGCTGATTAAGGAGCACGGCGCGGAGCGGATCCGCTTTGTGGCCACCTCCGCAAGCCGCGATGCGCGCAACCGGGACGTCTTCGTGGACGGCATCAGGGACCTGCTGGGAGTGGAACCTGAGGTGATCTCGGGGGACGAGGAAGCGGCACTGTCATTCGCCGGCGCCAGCAGCGTCCTGCCCATCCTCGACGGCCACCAGGTGCTGGTGGTGGACCTCGGCGGTGGAAGCACCGAATTCGTCCTCGGCACCGCAGCCGGGGTAACCGCGGCAAAGTCCGTGGACATCGGCTGTGTCCGGCTCACCGAACGGCACCTGCGCAACGATCCTCCCACCGCCGAACAGATCGCTGCCGCGGAAGCCGACGTGGACGCTGCCATGGCCCGCGCCGGGCGCGACGTACCGCTGGAACGCGCCACCGCCGTCGTCGGTGTTGCCGGGTCCGTCACCACCATTACCGCGCACGCGCTCCGCCTGCCCGGGTATTCCCCCGCCGCAATCCACGGCGCCGAACTCCCCATCGGGGAAGTCCGCGCCGCCGCCACCGACCTGCTGGGCATGACCCGGGCGCGCCGCGCGGCACTGCCGTACATGCACCCGGGACGCGTGGACGTCATCGGCGCCGGGGGACTGGTATGGCGCCGCATCCTGGAACGGATGGGGGAGCTGACCGGGGGGCGCATCACCGCGGCCACCGCAAGCGAGCACGACATCCTCGACGGCATCGCGCTGAGCATCGGTTAGGCCATGCACTCCACCCCAGCTTCCATCCCGCTCCTGCCCCGTGCGGCGGCCGCCGCCGTAGCCGTCCTCCTGGCAGCGTCCTGCCTGTGCGCCGGCCTCTTCACTGCACCCGCCGCAAACGCCGACGAATGGCGCGACAAGGAATACTGGCTGGCAGACTCCGGTATTACCAAGGCCTGGGAGGTGTCAAAAGGTGCCGGCGTCAAGGTGGCCGTCATTGACAGCGGCATCGACGCCCAGCACCCGGACCTCAAAGGCGCGGTCGTCGGCGGTTACGACGCCTCGGGCTCCGGCCAGCCCGACGGCCAGAAAAGCGTCGGCTCCAAACCCGAACACGGCACCTTGGTGGCCACCATGCTGGCCGGCCGCGGACACCAGCCGGCCAGTGCAAGCCCCAGCCCGGGTCCCGGGCAGCCCGGCACTCCGCCGGACGGGATCATGGGCGTGGCGCCGGAGGCCCAGCTTTTGTCCGTTTCCACCTGGCTGGGCTCGGCCAACCCCTCGGGCAAAAGCGACCAGGACCAGATTCCCGAGGCCGTCCGCTGGGCCGTGGACAACGGCGCCAAGGTGATCAACATTTCGCTGGGCAGCACCACCCCGCAGTGGCCGCAAAGCTGGGACGCCGCGTTCCTGTACGCAGAACAAAAGGACGTGGTCATCGTTGCCGCCGCGGGCAACCGCGTGGGCGGCAACACCCAGGTGGGCGCCCCCGCCACCATCCCCGGCGTACTCACCGTGGCGGGCCTGGACCGGAAGAACGTGGCCAGCGTGGACGCCTCATCGCAGGGGATCAGCATCGGGGTGGCTGCCCCCGCAGAGAACCTCCTGGGCGGCCTCCCCGGCGGGAGCTACGCGGAGTGGGCCGGGACCTCCGGGTCCACGCCCATCGTTTCCGGCGTCGCCGCCCTGATCCGGTCCAAGTGGCCGGACATGAGCGCCGAACAGGTGATCAACAGGATCGTCTCCACGGCAAAGGATGCCGGCCCTCCGGGCAAGGACCCGCTGTACGGCTATGGCATCCTGAACGCCGAGGCCGCGCTCAAGGCCGACGTCCCCCAGGTGTCGGTGAACCCGTTGGGCACCGTAGCCGAATGGATCCGCGTGCACCGGCGCGGCAACGCCGCGCCTGCAACTCCCCAGCCCACCGCCACCTCAGCGCCCATCGCGGCACCCACGCTGCCGGACGCCACCGTCCCGGCCGCCAAGGCACCCTCTCAGCGCGACACTGCCATCGGTGCCGCCGTCGTGATCGGTTTTGCCGTCCTGTTCGTGGCGATCATCGCTGCTGCCGGCATCTCTCTCCGGAGGGCTGCCCGGAACCCGGCCCTTGCCCGGGAGGAGCCGGAGACAGGGGTAGTGGAACAGGTGCAATCGCGCAGTAATCCGCACGTTACGGACCGGGGGGCAAGTTAGTGAAGATTTTCACAAACTGCGCTATCCTTAAACTATGGCAACCACCCCACAGCTCCAGGACCGTCCCAGGGTACTCGTCGTCGGCGGCGGGTACGTCGGCCTGTACGTAGCACTGAAACTGCAGAAGAAGATCGCGAATGCCGGTGGCATCGTCACCGTCGTCGATCCGCTGCCCTACATGACCTACCAGCCGTTCCTCCCCGAGGTGGCCGGCGGCAACATCGAGGCCCGCCACGCGGTGGTGTCCCACCGCCAGCACCTCAAGCAGACGGAACTGATCCAGGGCCGCGTTACCTCGATCGACCACGAAAACCGCACAGCTGTGGTGGCTCCCGCCGACGGCGGCGAAAACTTTGAAATTCCGTACTTCGACGTCGTGCTCGCAGCCGGCGCCATCACCCGCACGTTCCCCATCAAGGGCCTCGCGGACAAGGGCATTGGCCTGAAGACCATCGAGGAAGCCGTTGCGCTGCGCAACAAGCTGCTGGAGCGCATCGAGGTTGCCTCCACCATGACGGACCCCGCCGCACGCGCCCGCGCCCTCACCTTCGTGGTGGTCGGCGGCGGCTTTGCCGGCATCGAGTGCATCACCGAGATGGAAGACCTCGCCCGCGCAGCCGTGCGCAACAACCCCCGCATCAAGCAGGAGGAAGTCCGCTTCGTCCTGGTCGAAGCCATGGGCCGCATCATGCCCGAGGTCACCGCCAAGCAGGCCGAGTGGGTTGTGGACCACCTGCGCAGCCGCGGCATCGAGGTCCTCCTGAACACCTCGCTGGACAGCGCCGAAGGCACCCTGAAGCTCATCAACCTTCCGGACAAAACCCCCGCCCAGGAATTCGAAGCCGACACCCTGGTGTGGACGGCCGGCGTGCAGGCCAACCCGATGGTCCGCTCCACCGACTTCCCGCTCGAGCCCCGCGGCCGCGTCCGCGTCCTGCCGGACCTGCGCATTGCCGGGGACGAAGGCATCGTGGAGAACGCGTGGGCCGCAGGCGACATCGCCGCCGTTCCGGACCTCACCGGCAAGGGCCTGCCTGACGGCACCTGCGTCCCCAACGCCCAGCACGCCCTGCGCCAGGCCAAGCGCCTTGCCAAGAACCTGTGGGCTTCGCGCTGGGACAAGCCGCTGGCTGACTACAAGCACAAGAACCTTGGTGCGGTGGCCGGCTTCGGCGAATGGAAGGGCGTTGCCAACATCAACCTCCTGGGCCGGATCGGCCTCAAGGGCCCGCTGGCGTGGCTGGCCCACCGCGGCTACCACGGCATGGCCATGCCCACGTTCGAGCGCAAGTTCCGCGTGATCTTCAACTGGATCATCGGCTTCTTCGCCGGCCGGGACACCACCCAGCTCATGGACCTGGACAACCCCCGCGGCGCCTTCGTCGCGGCAGCTACCCCCGCCCCGAAGCCGGCAGCCGCACCAGCGGCAGTTCCGGCCGGCGGCTCTGGTTCAACCGCCACCACCGCTGCCAAGGAAACGGTGGCGGCCAACGCCAAGTAGTGCGTCTGCTCCCGCTTTACAGCGTCCGACGGCGGCCGTCCCCTTTGCGGGGCCGGCCGCCGTCGGCGTTTCCAGCCAACGTGCCATTCACAGGTACCATTGACCCCGGCGCCCCAGTAGCCCAATTGGCAGAGGCAGCGGACTTAAAATCCGCGTGTTGTGGGTTCGAGTCCCACCTGGGGTACAGACTGTCCCGGCACGGCGCTGCCGTCCCGGCGTTCCGAAAGCCGCCTGCCCAGCAGGCGGCTTTCGGCGTTTAATGCCCCACAGGAAACTACTGTTATAAGGCTGTGACCTCAGTCACTTAGGTTCGCTGGCGTCTATGCACTAGCTTGAAGCTAAATCAGGAATACCTGGTCCCGCTCCGGGCGCCACAGCGCCCGTTCCGCACCCGCATCGCACGGTCCTGTTTCGGAAGGCAGATTAATGTACCGAAAGAAAGTCCTCACTTCGTTGGCAGCGGCAGCCACGTTCAGCATGCTGCTGTCGGCCTGCGCCAACCAAGCAGGCCCCAGCAACACCGAGAGCTCCGGCTCGTCCAACAAAGTGAACATCCCCGCCATTTCGAAAGTGGACGTTCCCTCCGGCGCGGTCAAGCCCGCCGGCGACGGCAAGGCGACCTGCCCGTCCACCACCACGCTGGCCTACGCCGGCGCCCAGACCGGCCCCAACGCGCAGCTCGGCGTCAACATTTTCAACGGCATCCAGCTGGCCATCGACCAGCACAACAAGGCCAACCCGGGCTGCCAGGTGCAGTTCAAGAAGTTCGATACCGAAGGCGACCCCAACAAGGCCACCGGCCCCGTCACCCAGCTGGTGAGCGAGCCGGACATCCTGGGTGTGGTCGGCCTCCCGTTCTCGGGTGAGTCCAAAGCCACGGGCAACATCTTCGAGCAGAAGGGCCTGGTGCACATCACGCCGTCGGCCACCAACCCGGGCCTGACCAACAACGGCTGGACCACCTTCTTCCGGGGCCTCGGCAATGACGCCGTCCAGGGTCCGGCGGCCGCCAAGTTCCTCACCGGGAAGCTTGGCGCCAAGAAGGTCTACCTGGTCCAGGATGATTCCGACTACGGCATCGGCCTGGGAACCTCCACCTCTGCCGGCCTGGGCAGCGCACTGGCCGGGACGGAAAAGGTGACCACCGGGCAGAAGGACTTCTCGGCAGTCATTTCCAAGATCATGAACGCCAAGGCGGACGCCGTCTTCTACGCCGGCTACTACGCAGAGGGCGCCCCGTTCGACCAGCAGCTGGTCGGCAAGGGGTTCACGGGGACGTTCGTGGCACCGGATGGCGTCAAGGATGACCAGTTCATCAAGCAGGCAGGCGACGCTTCCAACAACGCCTACTTCACCTGCCCCTGCATCCCCGGTGAGCTGATTCCTGATTTTGCATCGGCTTACAAGGACATCGCCAAGGGTGCAGAACCCGGTACGTACTCCATCGAGGGCTACGACGCCGCAACCGTGCTCCTGTCCGGGATCGACGCCGGCAAGCAGAACCGCGCCGACCTGCTTGCCTGGGTCAAGGCCTACGACAAGGACGGCCTGAGCAAGCACTACAAGTGGGATGCGAAGGGCGAGCTCCAGGCCCCGACCGTGTACGGCTACAAGGTGGAAAACGGGAAGATCGTTCCCATCGGCCCCATCGGGGAGTAGCAGCCCGGCGCAAGACAATGGCTGTGGGGGCCAGCATCAGCAGGCCCCCACAGCCTTTTCTTCGCTTGGCAGCAGCCCAGGACCAAACTACGTCAATAGACACAAGTCCCACGGCCGGGCCCACAAGGCCGCGTGCAACTGGATCAGGATGTTCCCATGCTTCCCTCTCTTGTCCCACTACTCCCGACTGAAAACGACTGGATCACCTTCGACATACCGTCCCTGGCCCAGAACTTCTGGAGTGCCACCTTTGACGGCCTCACCTTCGGGGCCATCTACGCGCTCGTAGCGCTGGGCTACACCCTGGTCTACGGCGTGCTGAACCTGATCAACTTCGCCCACTCGGAAGTGTTCATCGTCGGCTGCTACGCAGTCTTCTTCACCCTCAGCAGCCTGGGCTTCGGCCCCTCGGTTCCCCGGCTCGACATCTGGGCGATCATCCTGAACCTGTTGCTGGCGCTGGTTTTGGCCATGGTTGCCTCGGCCGTCACAGCCTTCCTGCTGGAACGCATCGCATACAAACCCCTTCGGCGACGCAACGCCCCCCGCCTGGTCTTCCTGATCACGGCCATTGGTGCTTCCTTCACCATCCAGTACCTGATCTACCTGTGGCGTGGTCCCAGCCCCGAGCTTGCCCTGACCATGTTCCGGCCCACCCCCATCTTCGACGTCTTCGGCACCATCATCGATTCCCAGCAGCTGGTGATCATCATCGCCGCGGTGATCATGATGGTGGGCATCGACAGGTTCATCAGCAAGTCCCGCACCGGCCGCGGCATCCGGGCCGTTGCCCAGGATCCTGATACCGCAACATTGATGGGCGTCAACAAAGAGCGCATCATTATTACCACCTTCGTCATCGGAGGCCTGCTCGCAGGAGCCGCCGCCTTGTTCTATGTCATGAAAATCCCGTCCGGTGTCCAGTACAGCGGCGGATTCGTCCTGGGCATCAAGGCCTTCGCGGCCGCTGTGCTCGGCGGCATCGGCAACGTCCGCGGCGCCCTGCTGGGCGGCCTGCTGCTCGGCCTGATCGGCAACTACGGCCAGATCCTGCTGGGCAACTCGCAGTGGACCGACGTCGTGGCCTTCGTGGTGCTGGTGCTCGTGCTGCTGCTGCGGCCCGAAGGCATCCTGGGAACCTCCCTTGGAAGGAGCAAAGCATGAGCATGACGGACGGCCCCACACCGCTGCAGACAGCGGCGGCCCAACAGGCAGCAGAGGACCGCGAAGCTTCCTCGAAGGCCGCAGGAAAGAGCGACCTCCGCCAGCGGGGCAGACGCAAGTCCGGGTACTTCTCCGACCGGTGGCACGCACTGTCCCGGCAACAGCAGTGGGCGTTCCTGATTATCGTCGTCGTCCTGGCCTACCTGCTCCCGCTGATGAACCCGCCCATCATCACCACCGAGCCCGGCAACAACTTCGCCCTGGCCTGCTTCGACATGGCCCGGTTCGCACTGATCGCCGTCGGCCTCAACGTGGTGGTGGGATACGCCGGCCTCCTGGACCTGGGATATGTCGCCTTCTTTGCCGTGGGCTCCTACTGCGCAGCAATGCTGACCAGTCCGGACTCGCCCTTCCTGCATATCCCATACCTGTGGACCATTCCGATCGCTATGGCCGTCACCATGTTCTTCGGCGTAGTGCTGGGCGTGCCCACCCTGCGCCTTCGAGGCGACTACCTGGCCATCGTGACGCTCGGATTCGGCGAAATCGTCCGCATCCTGGCCACGATCATCCCGGCAATGAAGGGCCAGGTGGGCTTCCAGAACGTTGGCCACCCGCCGGGTACCGAGGCTGACGGAACGCCCATCTTCTCCAACTCGAACGGCGTGCCCTGGTACTGGCTGACGTTGACCATCATCATCATCGTCACCCTCCTGGTAGGCAACCTGGAACGCAGCCGGGTTGGCCGCGCCTGGATCGCCATCCGTGAAGACGAGGACGCCGCCGAAATCATGGGCGTTCCCACCTTCAAATACAAGGTGTGGGCCTTCGCCATCGGCGCAGCGATCGGCGGACTATCCGGCGCCCTCTTCGCCGGGCAGGTGGGGTTCGTCAACAATCAGAAATTCGACGTCACCACGTCCATCCTGTTCCTCGCCGCCGTCGTGCTTGGCGGAGCGGGCAACAAGGTTGGTGCCATCCTTGGCGGCGCCCTGGTCAGCTACATCCCGCTGAGGTTCACGGCCATTGCCGAATACAAGTACCTGATCTTCGGCATTGCCCTGGTGCTGATCATGATCTTCCGTTCCCAGGGACTGCTCCCGGCACGGCAGCGGTTGCTCGCCTACGGACGGACTGCTCTGAACAAGGTGGTCACCCGCGAGGTCACCCAGCCCAAGGACACGGACAATCCACCAGCCGGTCCCGACACCCGGGCGGCCGGACAGAGAGGAGCGGAGGCATGAGCTCCGAGGAAAGGCACGGCGGCTCCAGCAGCGTGGAGGAACAGCCGGCAAGTGATGGCTCCGCGGCTGTTGCGCCCGAGATCGACATCGAAGCCCTGGCAGAGGCCGGCGTGGACCCGGAACTTGCCGAGAAGGTGGCCCCGGACCGCGACATCGCGGTCAAGGTGGGCGACAACATCGTGGAAGTCCAGAACCTGACCATCAAGTTCGGCGGCCTCGTGGCGCTGGACAACATCAGCTTCAACATCAAGCGGGGCGAGATCCTGGGCCTCATCGGGCCCAACGGCGCCGGCAAGACCACCTGCTTCAACGCGATGACGGGCGTTTACAAGCCCACCAGCGGGAAGGTGGTGCTGGAAGGCCAGGTCCTGAACGGCATCAAGCAGCACAAGATCACCCGCCTGGGCCTGTCCCGCACCTTCCAGAACATCCGCCTGTTCGGTGAGATGACCGCCCTCGAAAACGTGGTGGTGGGCCTGGACGCCCGGCACCGGACCAGCGTCGGCGGGGCGCTGCTGCGCCTGCCCACCCACATCAGGGAGGAGAAGTCCGCCATCGAACGGGGCATGGCCCTGCTGGACTTCGTTGGCATCGGCAGCCACGCGCATGTCCTGTCCCGGCAACTGCCGTACGGCTACCAGCGCCGCCTGGAGATTGCCCGGGCCCTGGCAACCGATCCCAAGGTCCTGTGCCTCGACGAGCCTGCGGCCGGATTCAATCCTGCCGAAAAGGAAGAACTGATGGCGCTCATCCGCACCATCAGGGATGAGGGCTACACCGTGCTGCTGATCGAGCACGACATGAAGCTCGTGATGGGCGTCACGGACCGGATCGTCGTGCTGGAATTCGGGAAGAAGATTGCGGATGGACTGCCGCGCGAGATCCGCGAGGACCCGCGCGTTATTGCCGCCTACCTAGGAGAGCCCGAAGATGACGTTGCTTGAACTTAAGGACGTTTCCGTGCACTACGGCCGCATCCAGGCCCTGCGGAACATCTCCTTCACCGTGGATGAAGGTGAAGTCGTGGCGTTGATCGGCGCCAACGGTGCCGGCAAAACCACCACGATGCGGACAATTTCCGGGTTGCTGAACTGCTCGGAAGGCCGGATCATGTTCGCCGGCCAGGACATCACCAAGATGAAGGCCCATATCCGGGTGGTCCACGGAATCTCCCAGGCCCCCGAAGGCCGCGGTATCTTCCCGGGCATGACCGTCATGGAAAACCTCGATATGGGCACTTTCGGACGCAAGGACAGAAGCGGGGTGGGGAAGGACCTGGACCGCGTGTTCGACCTGTTTCCCCGCCTGAAGGAGCGGGAAAAGCAGTACGGGGGCACCATGTCCGGCGGCGAGCAGCAGATGCTGGCCATTGGGCGGGCCCTGATGTCCAACCCGAAGCTGCTGCTCCTGGACGAGCCCTCCATGGGCCTGGCACCACAGTTCATCCGCCAGATTTTCAAGATCATCAAGGAAATCAACAACCAGGGCACCACCGTCCTGATGGTGGAACAGAACGCCAACCAGGCCCTGGCCGGGGCACACCGCGCCTTCGTGCTGGAGACCGGGGAGATCACCCACAGCGGAACAGGAAAGCAGTTGCTGGACGACCCGTCCATCAAGGAGGCCTACCTGGGGGTGGGGTAGTTCGCCGCACGGGGCCCGGTGCCTGGAAAGGTGCAACGGTCACGGTTCGGTTGCAACCGGGCCCCAAGGGAACTTTCCCGGCTGCCTCCGCGTGGGAATTGGTAGCGTAACAAAAAGCTCATCACCCACATCCACATGGAGGAATCCCGCAATGGCACTTGGCGGCAACCCGATCTTCAACGGAAAGAATTTCCGTGGAGCCACCCAGGCACCGCCTGTCCCGCAGGCTCCCTACGGCGCTCCCTACGGCCAGCAGCCCTATGGCGGCCAGGCACCGTACGGCCGCCAGCCCTACGGCCAGCAGGGCTGGGGCACGCAACCCCAGAGCATGACCGACGAGCAGTTGCGGCAGATGTACAGCCAGCCCTCGGCCGGCCCCGCAGACACCGGCAGGATGACGTTCGACGACGTCATCATGAAGACCGCGGCCTGCCTCGGCGCCGTGCTGGTGGGCGCAGCCATCACCCTCACGGTGGGCCTGCCGCTGGCGTCAATGCTGATGATTGTCGGCGCCCTGGGCGGGTTCGTGCTGGCCCTGGTCAACACCTTCAAGAAGCAGCCTTCGCCGGCACTGATCCTTGCGTACGCGGCGCTGGAGGGCCTCTTCCTCGGCGGACTCACCAGGATCCTCGACACCCAATTCCCCGGTGTGGGGCTGCAGGCGGTCATCGGTACCCTGTCCGTATTTGCCGTGACCCTGGTGCTCTTCAAGAGCGGCAAGGTCCGGGCCACCCCCAAGGCCATGCGGTTCTTCATGATCGCCATCATCGGCTACGCCGTGTTTGCCCTGGTCAACATGGTGCTGATGTGGACCGGCGCCCTGCAGCAGCCCTTCGGCCTGCGCAGCGTCGAGATCTTCGGGATCCCGCTGGGCGTCTTCATCGGCCTGCTCGCCATCGGCCTCGCCGCCTTCTCGCTGATCATGGACTTCACCAGCATCGAGGAAGGGGTCCGCAGCGGAGCCCCGCAGCGCTTCTCCTGGACGGCTGCATTCGGGCTGACCGTCACCCTCGTCTGGCTGTATGTGGAGATCATCCGCCTGCTGGCCATCCTGCGCGGCGACGACTAGGCACCCGGCCAGCTTCCGCCGTCGTAAACCAAAAACCGTGGGCTCCACCAGACTGGTGGGGCCCACGGCCGTTAAGGGCTGACGGCATCAGGCTGCCGCGGCGTCCCTAGGCAAGGCGCAGGGCGCCGGCGGCAGGGGAAACGGTAAAGATGTCCGGCGCCTTGAAGCCGGCGTCGGCAAAAGCCTGGGTGACGGCGGCGCGCACCTTCTGCTCGGCGTCCACCGGGGTCAGCGCAATCGCAGCTCCGCCAAAGCCGCCCCCGGTCATGCGGGCACCAATGGCCCCATGGGCCCGCGAGGTGTCCACGGCCAAGTCCAATTCCGGGCAGGAAATTTCAAAATCATCGCGCATGGAGGCATGGCTGGCGTCCAGCAGGGGACCGATGGCGCTGGGACCGGGGCCGCCCAGAAGCTCCACGGCCTGGAGCACGCGGTCATTTTCGGTGACAACGTGCCGCACCCGGCGGAACGTCACCTCATCCAGCAGGCCGCTTGCCTCCTCAAGGTCAGCCACCTCGACGTCCCGCAGTGCCTTAACCCCCAGCACTTCCGCCCCAAGCTCGCAGGATTCCCGGCGTGACGCATAGCCCCCGTCGGCGTGGGAGTGCGACACCTTGGTGTCAATCACCAGGAGCACCAGGCCTGCGGGTTCGGTCTCGAAAGGAACCAGGCTTGCCTTCTGGTCCCGGCAGTCCAGGAAGACGGCGTGGCCCTTCGAGCCGCGAAGGGAAGCTGACTGGTCCATGATCCCCGTGGGCGCACCCACGAAGTCGTTCTCCGCACGCTGGGTTGCCAGCACCATGTCCTGGGCCGACAGCCCGGCACCCGTGAGGTCGTTGAGCGCCGTGACGACGGCGCATTCGATGGCGTGCGACGACGACAGGCCGGCACCGAGCGGGACGTTCGAGTCCAGGAGCAGGTCCAGCCCGGGAACGGTGATGCCCCGCTCCCGGAGGGCCCACATGACGCCGAGGGGGTATTTGGTCCAGCCCTTCGCTGTTCCCGGCCGCAGGGTGCCGAGGGTGGTGGTGACCACGCCCTGGTCGCCGTACGTGGACAGGAGCCGCACGGTTGAATCCGGGCGGGCCGCGATGGCCACCCGGGCGGTGCGGTCGATGGCGAAGGGGAGGACGAAGCCCTCGTTGTAGTCGGTATGTTCGCCGATGAGGTTAACCCGGCCCGGTGCCTGCCAGATGCCGTCGGGAGCGCCTCCGAACTCGAGTTCAAAGCGGGCGCCGAGACTTTGGGCGGCGGGTGCGGATGCGGGCGCGGCCTTGGCCGGATCCTGGGTGCTCACGCAGAAGCTCCTTCCGGGGTGGCCGCCCTGGCGGCGGCAGGCACGGACGACGGCGGGACCGCAACACTGCGCAGCCGTTCCGCCACAATTTCGGGGGTGGTGTCGTTGATGAAAGCGCCCATGGCCGCTTCGGAGCCGGCCAGGTACTTCAGCTTATCGGCCGCCCTGCGCGGGGAGGTGAGCTGAAGATGGAGGTAGCCCGCCGGCTGGAGGAAGTCATCCAGCGGCGCCTGGTGCCAGGCGGAGATGTAGGGGGTGGGCGTGGGGTACAGGGCATCCACCCGCTTGAGCAGGTCGAGGTAGACGTGTGCCAGCTCGTCCTTTTCCTCTCCGCCCAGTGCAGCCAGGTCCGGCACCCGGCGGTGGGGGACGAGGTGGATCTCCAGCGGCCAACGGGCCGCGAAGGGCACATAGGCGCTGAAATGCGTGCCTTCGAGGACCATTCTGCTGCCGTCTTCCCGTTCGGCCCGCAGCAGGGAACCGGTCAGGGTGTCCCTGCCGTCCTGCGCGTCGTAGTACTTCCGGGCGGCCGCCCCCAGGGTGCCGGCCCGCGGGGTGATGTAGGGGTAGGCGTAGATCTGACCGTGTGGGTGATGCAGTGTCACGCCGATGTCCGCGCCGCGGTTTTCGAACGGGAACACCTGCTTGACGCCGGCCATGGCGCTCAAGGCAGCGGTTCGCTGCGCCCAGGCCTCGATCACCGTGCGGGACCGCTCCCCGCTGAGGCCGCTGAAGGACCCGGTGTGGTCGGGGGTGAACGACACTACTTCGCAGCGGCCGTACGCCGGGCCTTTCGTTCCCCATGCGGCGTTGTCAGGCACGGGCCCCAGGGCCGGTCCCAGCGAGGGGAACCGGTTTTCGAAGACCACAACGTCGTAATCCGGGGAAGGGATCTCGGAAGCGTTGGCGGGCGTGGTGGGGCAGATGGGGCACTGGTCTGCCGGCGGCAGGTGGGTGCGGGCCTGGCGGTGCGCGGCGACGGCCACCCATTCGTCCGTCAGGGCATCGAAGCGCACCTCGCCCGGCTCCCCGCGAGGGGGCAGGCCGCGGTGGTCGGTGGTGAGGTGCCCGGCGCGTGACGTGCTGGTGCTGTCATCGTCGAAGTAGATCAGCTCCCGCCCATCGGAGAGTCTGGTACTGGTAATCCCTGTCATACAAAAAGTCTTGCACAAACGATCAAGAATGAATAGTTAAGAACAAAAAGTAACAAGGGGGGGTGGAAGGGCCATTCGTGCCATGTACGGTAATGCCCATGACAGCCTCTTCCGAACACGGAACCTCCACCCGCTCATCCCCCCTGTCCTGCGCCACCGGCCGGCAATACGAGCTTCGCCGGGGCGACGCCGTCGCCGTGGTCACGGAGCTCGCTGCCGGGCTCCGCTCCTTCAGCCGGGGCGGGGTCCTGCTGACCGAAACCTACGGCGATGACCAGATCGCCCCCGGTGGGGCAGGCATCACCCTGGCGCCCTGGGCCAACAGGGTGGAGGACGGGGTCTGGTTCCTCGACGGCCGGAAGCAGCAGCTGGACATCACCGAAGTGTCCCGCAACAACGCCAGCCATGGCCTGCTTCGGAATACCGGCTACGCGGCGGTTGCGGAGTCGCAGGACGCCGTGGCACTGGAGGCCACAGTGTTCCCGCAGCACGGCTATCCGTTCCTGGTGCGCCACAGGGTGGAGTACCGGCTTTCGGAAGACCTGGGGCTGCAGGTCAGGCAGACCCTCACGAACGACTCGGGGGCGGCCGCCCCATTCGTTCTGGGCGCCCACCCCTACCTGCGGCTTGGTGACACCCCGGTTGAGGAACTGCAGCTGACCGTTGCCGCCGGCACCCAACTGGTGACCGATGAGCGATTGATTCCCCGCAGTTCGGCCCCTGTAGCCGGGGATGTGGATTTTCGGTCCGGGCGGCACATCGCGGACCTGGCGGTGGACGTGGCCCTGACGGACCTCAGCTTCGAAGGGGGCAGGGCGCGGCACACCCTCGCGGCGTCCGACGGCGGGGAGGTGTCGCTGTGGCAGGACGAGGCCTGCCGCTACGTCCACATCTTCGTGAGCACGGTGTACCCGGGCCGTAGCCGTGCAGTGGCGGTGGAGCCGATGACGGGACCGGCCAACGCGTTCAACTCCGGCGACGGTCTCCGGTGGCTGCCTCCGGGGGAGTCCTTCAGCATGCAATGGGGCATCGACCACAAGCCCGGCGCGGCGGGGGAGTAGTTTCCCATCGGGCCGCAGCTGGGGAAGTATTGGCATATGACGCCTAACGAGGACGACGTTACCCTGGCCCGCCCGGTTTCAGCGCCGGCGCCCGCCTCCGCTGCGCCGCTGCGGGTCCTGACGGACCGTGAGCTGGACAAGGACATACCCTACGGCATCCGCATAGCGGCGTCCTGGTCGTGGCGGCTGGGCCTGATTCTCCTGATGGTGGGGACGCTGGTCTGGCTGCTCAGCCACATCACCCTCCTGATCATCCCGATTATGGTGGCCGCCCTCCTCGCCGGTCTCCTGAGCCCGGTCACGGTGTGGCTGAAGCGGCACGGGCTGCCTGCTGGGCTAGCCGTCGCCGTGACGGTCCTCGGGTTCATCGGTGTCATTGTCGGTGCCCTGGCCCTGGTGGGCAGGCAATTGGCGGTGGGATTCGGCGAGCTCTATTCCCAGGCCCTTGAAGGCGTCCGGCAGGTCCAGGACTGGCTCTCTGCCGGCCCCCTGCACCTCACGGCCGCCCAGATCGACCAGTACATCAGGGAAGCCACCGACGCGCTGCAGAACAACAGCAGCAGCATCCTCAGCGGCGCCCTGTCCTTCGGCAGCACCGCGGGGCACTTCGCTGCCGGCATGCTGCTGTCGCTGTTCATCCTGATCTTCTTCCTCCTGGAAGGTGACCGGATCTGGGCGTTCCTGGTGAAGATGCTTCCGCGCAAAGCCCGGGCCGCCACCTTCGGCGCCGGCCGCAGGGGCTGGGCGTCCATGGTCAGCTACGCGCGCATCCAGATGTTCGTCGCGGCAGTGGACGCGCTCGGCATTGGCGTGGGCGCCGCCATTATCGGAGTCCCGCTTGCGCTTCCACTGGGCGTGCTGGTCTTCCTCGGCTCCTTCATCCCGGTGGTGGGCGCCCTGTTGACCGGTATCGTGGCCATCCTGCTGGCGCTGGTGGCCAACGGCCCCATCAACGCCCTGATCATGCTGGCCATCGTCCTGCTGGTCCAGCAGCTTGAAGGCCACATCCTGCAGCCCCTGGTCATGGGCAAGGCAGTCTCGCTGCACCCGGTGGCTGTGATCCTCAGCGTTGCGGCCGGTTCCTACCTTGCCGGCATCCCCGGAGCGCTGTTCTCGGTACCCATCCTGGCCGTAGCAAATTCGGCTGTTCGCTACATCGCCGCAAGAACGTGGGAACATGAACAGGTGCCGGTAATTGCCGGGAAGCCCATCACGGCCGGAGCAGGCGGGGACAACACCATCAAGGACGTTGAACCGCCGTCTGTACCTGGCGCGGGGAAGGACGCGGCGTCCGGCACTCCAGCCGAACACCGCGATGCCCGTGATTCCTCCCCGGAAGGCACCGGGGCAGAACCCAGAGGAGAGTAGTCCGTGAAGATCCTTGAAACCCTTCCCGTCACACTGGACGATGTCCTTGAGGCGCAGAAGCTGCTTGACGGGATTATCGCGCGCACTCCCGTGGAATCGTCGCGGGCGCTGGGGACCATGGTAGGCGGCGACGTCTATTTCAAATGCGAAAACCTGCAGCGCGCCGGCTCGTTCAAGGTCCGCGGGGCCTACGTCCGGATGGCGCGGCTCTCCCCGGACGAGAAAAAGCGGGGAGTGGTGGCAGCCTCCGCCGGCAACCACGCCCAGGGCGTTGCCGTCGCCGCCAAGAGCCTGGGCATCAAGGCCCGGATCTACATGCCGCTGGGCGTGGCACTGCCCAAGCTCGCCGCCACCCGCAGCCATGGCGCCGAAGTGGTCCTGCACGGGCACAACGTGGACGAGGCGCTCGCTGAAGCCCAGCGCTACAGCAACGAAACGGGCATGGTCTTCGTCCACCCGTTCGACAATGTGGACGTGGTGGCCGGCCAGGGCACCGTGGGCCTGGAAATCCTCGAGCAGGTCCCCAACGTTGACACAATCCTCATGGGTGTGGGCGGCGGTGGGCTCCTGGCAGGGGTCGCCGTTGCCATCAAGGCCCGCGCCAGGGAACTGGGCCGGGAGATCCGCATCATTGGCGTCCAGGCGGAAAACGCCGCCGCCTACCCGCCCTCGCTGGCCGCCGACGCGCTGGTGCCGCTGAAGAAGGTTTCCACCATGGCGGACGGCATCGCCGTGGGGCGTCCGGGGCAGCTGCCCTTCAGCATCATCCGCGAGCTGGTGGATGATGTGGTCACCGTCAGTGAAGACTCCCTGGCCCGCGCCCTGATCTTCCTGCTGGAACGGGCCAAGATGGTGGTTGAACCTGCAGGGGCGGTGGGCGTTGCAGCCCTCATGGACGGCAAGATCGAGAACCCGGGAACCACCGTGGCCGTGCTCTCCGGCGGAAACATCGACCCCATGCTGATGCTCAAGGTGATCCAGCGCGGCCTCTCCGCCGCAGGCCGCTACATGACGGTGCGGATGATGCTTGATGACCGCCCCGGCTCACTGGCAACCATTGCCCGCATCATTGCCGAAAACGATGCCAACGTCACCGGCCTGGACCACACGCGGGTGGGAGGCTCCATCAGCATGGGCGACGTCTCCATCACCGTGAACCTGGAAACCAAGGGCCACCAGCACGGTGAGCAGGTCCTCAGCGCACTCCGTGCCGAGGGTTTCCAGCCGATCGTCGTGCACTAGGAACGGGCCTTGGCAGGACTGACGGGCAACGGACGCCTCCCCGGGCGGCAGGCCATCGCGTCCCGCGCGAAGGGCGGGTTGGTGGTGCTGGGCGGCTTTGTGGCTGTGCTGTTCGCCATCGAAGTGGTCAACACACTGATGATGGGGGCCCTCACCCGGACCTTCGGCCTGCGGCCCAGGAGTGCCGACGGGCTGCTGGACATCTTCACCTTCCCGCTCCTGCATGCCAACCTGAACCACCTGCTTTCCAACAGCCTGCCCCTGGTCGTCTTCGGCTTCCTGGTGTTCCTCTCCGGGTTGCGCGTGTTCCTCACCGCCCTTGCCTTCAGCTGGCTCGGCAGCGGGCTGACGGTGTGGCTGATCGGGAACGGCATCACCGTGGGCGCTTCAGGCCTGGTGTTCGGGCTCTTTGCGTTCCTGCTGGTCAGGGGCTTCTTCAACCGCAGTTGGCGCCAGGTCCTGCTCGCAGTGGTCCTTTTCATGGGCTACGGCAGCATTCTCCTGGGCGCCCTGCCGTTCGTGTCCGGATACGTGAGCTGGCAGGCGCACCTTGGCGGGGCCGCCGGCGGCGTGGTGGCGGCGCTGCTGCTTCGTCCGCGCGCGTCTGGGATGCCGGCGAAGTTATAGCAGCCGGCCTGAAGTAGGCCCGGCACAAGGCCTTAACGGGAAGCGGTGGCCGTCCCCTGGGGGGAGGGCCACCGCTTCCCGGTTTCGCGCTGTCCTGTTACGGAGCACTGCGCGTACAAAGCTATGCGCGGAGCTAGCCGGCGTAGGGCTTGGCGGAGAGGATCTCCACCTTGATGTCCTTGCCGTTGGGCGCCACGTAGCTGAGGGTCTCGCCCTCCTTGTGGCCCAGGATGGCAGCGCCAAGCGGCGACTTTTCACTGAAGACATCCAGGTCTGAGTCGCCCGCGATCTCACGTGAACCCAGCAGGAAGGTCTCCTCGTCGCCCGCGATCCTGGCCACCACGATCATGCCGGGCTCCACGATGCCGTCATCGGCAGGCGATTCACCCACATGGGCATCCCGGAGCAGTGCCGTCAGCTGGCGGATGCGGGCCTCAATCTTGCCCTGCTCCTCCTTGGCCGCGTGGTAGCCCCCGTTTTCTTTGAGGTCCCCCTCTTGCCGCGCTGCTTCAATCTTCTGGACGATCTCCGCCCGGCCAGCGCCGGAAAGGTGGTCCAGCTCTGCCTTCAGGCGGTCAAAAGCTTCCTGGGTGAGCCAGGCTGCAGATGCGCTGTTGGTGGTAGACACGGACTTCTCCTCTAGTGGTCCTACAATGCAAAAGACCCCGCCACGGTGGCCACTTGTGGAACAGCAACCAGCTCAGCGGGGTAAAGGTATCTCCCCATTGTAGTCAATCCTCTGGAGATAACCCAACAGGGAAGCGTTCCACGTCACACTGCTCAGGACGCCCCGGCTGGAATCCAGCAGCTGTCCACCACGCCCGATACCGACTCCGACTCCGTGCGCAACGTGACGCGCTGGGCCACCGTCCTGCCGCCGTCGGCCGTTCCATCCGCCACCGAAGGCGGGATGTCCACCACTTTCCAGCCCACCACAGCGAACTTGGAATCCAGCGCCTTCACGGCACATTTCACGGGCTTGCCCGGTTCCCGCGTCACCTGGAAGTCCACCTCGGCGAGCGTGGCATCGGTGGTGCTGTAACCCACGTCCTTGAACGTCACTCCGGAGAGCGAATTCGATGTGGTCACCCACGCCAGGAACCCGATTCCCGCGGCAAGCGCCAGGCCGATCGCGGCCCGGGTGGCCTTAGGGGAGAGCCGGCGCTTTTTAGCACCATACCGATTGGCTAGGCTAGTGTCTGCGGGCGCGGGGCGGGCCGGCTGGTCCGGGGAAGTCACCAGACCAGTTTAGTTCCCTTTCCGCCGGCGCTTTGCGGTGGCTGCAGCTGCCGGCGAGGCAGCGCACCCGCGACACCATCCGAAAGCTGCCACGAGCCGCAAAAGAAGAATTAGGAGCCGTCCCCTCCATGACAGCGTCCAGCAACTCCCAGGTGCCGCTGCGGCTGCTCGCGGTCCACGCCCACCCGGATGACGAATCAAGCAAGGGTGCTGCGACCATGGCCATGTATGCGGCTGCCGGTGTGGACGTGCTGGTGGCAACCTGCACCGACGGTTCCCGCGGCGACATCCAAAATCCTGCGGTGGAAGACGAACCCCACCCCAAGCGGGATATGGCCGGTGCCCGGAGGCTGGAGATGCAGCAGGCTGCCGCCATCCTCGGGATCCGCCAGCGGTGGCTTGGATTTGTGGACTCGGGCCTTCCCGAAGGCGACCCGCTGCCGCCGCTCCCCACCGGATCGTTCGCCACCCTGCCCCTGCACCAGGCCGCGGCGCCCCTGGTGCGGCTGGTGCGTTCCTTCAAGCCGCACGTCATCCTCAGCTATGACGAGAACGGCGGCTACCCGCACCCGGACCACATCATGGCGCACAGGGTGGCCGTGGAAGCCTTCGAGGCCGCAGGCGATCCCGAACGCTATCCGGAGGCGGGGGAGCCATGGGAGCCAGGCAAGCTCTATTACGACCGCGCCTTCAGCCCTGAGCGGTTCCGGGCACTGCACTTTGCGCTGGAGGAGGCAGGGCTGCAGTCACCGTACGCCGAGCGCCTGGCCGCCTGGCTGGAGTCCGACGCCGAGGGGCACACCCCGCCGCCGGCCGCGCACCCCACCACCACCCAGATTGACTGCGGGGACTTTTTCGAAGTCCGCGACGATGCGCTGCGCGCGCACCGGACGCAGGTGGACCCGCTGGGGTTCTTCTTCGCCGTTTCGCCCGACATGCAGCGCCGGGTTTGGCCGTGGGAGGACTATTCGCTGATCCATTCCAGGGTGCCCTCCGAGCTCCCCGAGAAGGACCTGTTCGCCGGGCTAAGATAGACACGGCAGGCTATTTCTATCTTGCGTAGAAGACAGGCGCGGCGACGGCCGGTCCCGTCCGCTTCCTGCTGCATCCGCTCCACCAGAAGGTATTAACCGTGCAATCTCTGCTCCTCAGCCTCGCCACTACGCCGACCCCGCTGCCTACTCCGACACTGCGGGAGGGGATTTCCGAGGACCAGGTGACGCCGGGCCTGCTGGGGTTCATCATGACGGCGTTCTTCGTCGTCGCGACTGCCCTGCTCATTGTGGATATGGTGCGTCGGATCCGCAGGGTGCGCTACCGGGCCCAGGTGGAGGAAGAGCGCCTGGCCGCTGCAGCTGCCGCAGATGTTGACGCCGCGGACGTCCAGGACGGGCGCGACGGCGGGACGCCTCCGGAAGCTACCGATGCCAACGGAAACGGCAGTGCCGGGGGACATCCGCAGCCGCGCGAATAGGGCTGCCCCTTCGGCCGGGCCGGCTCCGGAGTGAAGGGGTTCTAGTCGAGGACTGCCATGGCGATCGCCGCGAAGTGTGCCGCGAAGGCGAGCACGGTGAACGCATGGAATAGTTCGTGGAAGCCGAAGTGGTGGTAGCTGAAATTGGGCTTCTTCAGCGCGTAGAAAATTGCGCCCGCGATATAGAGGACGCCGCCCACGCAGATCAGCACGGCCGCCGGGATGCTTGCCTGGAAGAACTGCGGCAGGTAGAACAGCGCGCCGCAGCCCAGTGCGATGTAGATGGGCACGTAGAGCCAGCGGGGGGCTTCAGTCCACAGCAACCGGAACAGCACGCCGAGGATGGCTCCGGACCAGATGACCCACAGGAGGATCACCGCCTGCTGGCGTTCCAGGAGAGTCCATGCCAGCGGCGTATAGGTGCCGGCGATCACCAGCATGATGTTGGTGTGGTCCAGCCGCTTCAAAACGAGCTTGACGCGCGGGGACCAGTTGCCGCGGTGGTAGACGGCGCTGACGCCGAAGAGCAAAACACCTGTGGCGGCGTAGATGGCGGACGTGATCCGGCGGTCCGTGGTGGGGGCAATGACAACCAGGATAATCCCGGCGGCAAGGGCGAGCGGGGCCGTGACCGTGTGGATCCACCCCCGCCACTTGGGCTTGATCATCAGTAGTTCCGCGAGGCGGACGGCGGCGTCATCCATGGCGCTGGGCCCTGGTTCCGCGGCGGTGTTCCGCTCCTCCGGCTGGGGGTCCCGGGAGGCGTGCGGAGAGTCGCTGTTCATGCCAACAGAATAACTTACGGGCCGGTAAGTTACCCGCGGGTAACATCCCTGCTTTGATGTTCCCGGGGTACTGGCCGTGCCAGCCGGCCACGGGCGGTAGCCTAGGATGTGGATGTACGTACGGCAGGAAAGTCAGGTGAGTGGACGCGTGGAGTTGCCCGGGTTCCTCTATGGCTATTACGAACGCCGGCTGCTTAGGGACCTTCCCCGCGACCGGATCCCCCGCCATATCGGCGTCATGGTGGACGGCAACCGCCGCTGGGCCAAGCAGTTCAACGCACCCACCAGCCAGGGCCACCAGGCCGGGGCGGACAAAATCCACGAATTCCTCGGCTGGTGCCAGGAACTCGGCGTAAAAGTGGTGACGCTCTACATGCTGTCCACGGACAACATGAACCGCTCCAGCGAGGAACTGGACCTCCTGATGGGCATTATCGCCAACACCCTGGACCGGCTGGACGAGGACGCCAACATCTCGGTACACGCCATGGGCGCACCTGAGCTGCTCCCGGACTACCTGGCCGAGCGCCTTAACAAGCTCACCGCCAGGACACCCGTCCGGGAAAAAATCCATGTCAACGTGGCGGTGGGCTACGGGGGCCGGCGTGAAATCGTCGACGCCGTCAGGGAACTCCTGCACGACGCCGTCGCCAAGGGCATGGACATCTCCAAGCTTGCCGATGACCTGTGCGTTGATGACATCTCACGCTTCCTGTACACGCGCGGACAGCCGGATCCGGACCTGGTGATCAGGACGTCGGGGGAGCAGCGGCTATCCGGCTTCCTCATGTGGCAGAGCGCCTACAGCGAGTTCTACTTTTGCGAGGCCCTCTGGCCTGCTTTCCGCAAGGTGGATTTCCTGCGCGCCCTGCGCGACTACGCCGGCCGCCAGCGGCGCTTTGGCACCTGAAACCCCCGGTTCATAACAAGTTCACACACCTGCAAGAGAAATCGCCGCGTAATGGTTGCGGAAATTACCCCGGGTGGATTTACGTTATATCCATCAGCAGGCAAAACCGCCGGCTGATCGGGGAGGCCAGTACATGGAGCGAAACATCGCACCGGTTGTATGGGAGGCCGGACCCGGCCTCTTGGCCGAGCCGCCTCACCAATAACAATTCCGGGCTGGCGCCCGGGGCTGGAGTCGATGTGGCTACTTCTGAACAACTGCCCGAGGTCCTTTTCGGACTGGGTGGAAAAGCTACCTCTCGCGCCGAGCGAGCTACCTCTGAAACCGGCGCAGCAACTGATGCTGCGGCCGGTTTTGCTGTCTCCGGAAGGGAAGCCGACATCCACACCTTCGTCATCGACACCTCCGTCCTCCTCTCGGATCCGCGCGCACTCCTGCGGTTTGCCGAGCATGAGGTAGTGGTTCCCGTCGTGGTCATCACCGAACTCGAGGCCAAACGGCATGACCCCGAACTCGGCTACTTCGCACGGAAAGCCCTGCGGCTCCTGGACGACCTCCGGGTCAAGCACGGCGGCCTGAACCAGCCCCTTCCCATCGGCGACGAGGGCGGGACCCTGATGGTGGAACTCAACCACATCTCGTCCGAGGTGCTGCCGTTGGGCTTCCGCAGCGGGGACAACGACAGCCGCATCCTCGCCGTCGCCAAAAACCTTGCCAACGAAGGACGCAACGTTACCGTCGTGTCCAAAGACCTGCCCATGCGGGTCAAGGCGTCCGCCATGGGACTCACCGCCGACGAGTACCGCAACGAACTGGTCAAGGACTCCGGTTGGACGGGTGTTGCCGAAATCGAAGCGGACGAACAGGAGATTTCCACCCTGTACGGCCACGAGCCCGTCTTCATCCCCGCGGCCGCCGAGCTGCCCGTCAACACCGGGCTGGTCCTGCTGTCCAACCGCGGCTCCGCGCTCGGCCGGGTGGGCGCCGACAAGCAGGTGCGCCTGGTCAAGGGCGACCGCGACGTGTTCGGCCTCCACGGCCGGTCCGCCGAGCAGAGGCTGGCCATCGACATGCTGATGGATCCCGCCGTCGGCATCGTTTCCATTGGTGGCCGCGCCGGCACCGGCAAGTCTGCCCTTGCCCTATGCGCCGGCCTCGAGGCGGTGCTGGAACGCCGCGAACACCGCAAAGTGATCGTCTTCCGGCCCCTTTACGCGGTTGGCGGACAGGAACTGGGCTACCTGCCAGGTTCGGAGTCCGAGAAAATGAACCCCTGGGCGCAGGCCGTGTTCGACACCCTCGGGGCCTTGGTCAGCCAGGAAGTAGTGGAGGAGGTCATGGACCGCGGCATGCTCGAGGTCATGCCCCTCACCCACATCCGCGGACGTTCCCTGCATGACGCCTTCGTGATCGTCGACGAAGCACAGTCCCTCGAAAAGAACGTGCTCCTGACGGTCATGAGCCGCATCGGCCAGAACTCCAAGATCGTCCTGACCCACGACGTCGCCCAGCGGGACAACCTGCGGGTCGGCCGCCACGACGGAATCGCCGCCGTCGTCGAAACCCTGAAAGGACACCCCCTCTTCGGCCACGTCACCCTGACCCGCTCCGAACGCTCGCCCATCGCCGCCCTGGTCACCGAACTTCTGGAAGGTTAGCGACACCTCGCTGAGGGCCGTGGCCGGGTTCGTCCCGCCACGGCCCTTTTCGTGCGTGGCCGTGGCCGGTTCGCCGGGCCACGGCCCTTCTCCGTCGCTTAGACACAACGCATAGGGCCGTCTCCGGTCGCTGGGCGACCTCCGGCGGCCGATGCGTCGCGATGCGCTCCTACGAGAAGGACCGCAGCCCCGCTCGAGCGGGATCCCTACCGGAAGTGTTCAGAAGGCGCGCCCTGGCACACGTCCGGTTCGAGTCCTTCGTGGAGGAGCGCATCGCCGAACGGAGCAATGCGTCGGGAGGTGTCTAAGCGACGGCGAAGGACTCGGGGCGGACGAACCCTGCCACGGTAAGGCAATCAGGTGACCTTGAGGAACTTGGCCACAGCCTCGTGGCCCTCTACCTTCAGCTCCCAGTCGGGGCGCTTGAAGGTCTCCGGGGTGACGCGGATGTGCTGGAGTGTTTCGATTTTGGGGCCCCAGGCTTTGCGGGTGGTGCCGTTGAGTTCGTAGCCGAGGGAGCGGGACACGCCAAGGGAGGCGCTGTTCCAGATGGCTGCCTCGGATTCGGCGACTTCTGCCCCCAGCCAGTCAAAGGCCCAAAGGACGACGGCGGCACGCATCTCCTTGCCCAGGCCGCGGCCTTGAACGGACTGCTTGAGCCAGGATCCGGTGGTGACTGTCCTGAGGGCCGCGAAGTCCTTGGCTCCAACGTCCTGGCAGCCGGCGAACTGGCCTTCGTGCCAGATGCCGAGGAGCAGCGTCCAGCTTTCGGGCGTGCATTCGGCCCGGCAGCGCCAGTACCAGCGGGCCATGTCGGGGCCCAGCTCCTCGTCGGGCAGCTCGGTCCAGGGAGTGCTGAAGGGGTTCCTGCCGGCGTCATGGATTCCGCCCCGGGCCGCCGCCACGGCCGCGGGGATGTCCTGGTCGGTGATGGGGCGCAGCTCCAGCCGCGGCGTGGACAGCGTGAGGTCGAACAGCGGCCAGATGGAGCCCAGGGTAGTCATCCGCGAAGCCTAGCCGATCGGTGGCATGCGGGGTTGTCATGCCTTGGCGGCGATGTCCCAGCTGATGTGCCGGCGGACGTCGGTGAGATTCATGGACTGTGCCAGGAAGAGGTCATCGAGCATGTACTCATCCACGGCGAGGATCCGGATCCAGTGGCCATACTCCCCGGTTTCCTGCTCCAGTGACTGGCTGGATACGCAGACGCCGGTACCCATGTCCACCCGCAGGAGCGAACTTCCGGGAAGGCAGAGGGGGGCGGCAGGATCGCCCGGGCGGTAGGCGGCGCTGGGGGCCACCACCGCCTCCAAAACCGGCCGGCCTTCGTGCTCGGCGAAGCGGGTGTCCCGGATGTCCAGGGCGTTGCTGCCCGGGAACTCGATGGGCACGGGGGCGTTCCCGGCCAATTCCACGGGGTCCAGGGCGGCTGAAAAGCGTCCATTTCCGAACCCGGGCTCGCCGTAGGCGGCTTCCGGCCGGCGGCGGACCAGTCCGGCGTCGTCGTACACGGGTGTGACCAGGTGCGGAGGGAGCAGCCAGGACTTACGGGTGGCGCTGACGTAGATGCCGTCGCGGGAGTCATTGATGCCTGTGGTGCTGTGAAGGACCAGGCCCTCAGGGCTTTCAAGGCGGAGCGCCCCCGGCCGGCGGAGCCACGCACGGACGAAGGGTGCACCGGGCGTGGGAGCTGACGCAAAGGCCTGGTCCCAGTACTCAAAACGCAGCGCCTGCCACTTCCAGGGGGAAGACCGGCAAAGGTTCCGGAACATCGCGGCCAGATCCGCGGGGACGGAAGGAGGGCCCGGAACCGCCCGGCGCCGGGAGTCCCAGGTCGACATATCCACATTTTACGCGGGGGTGCTACGGGCGGAATGGTGGATCCAGTAGCATCCGAGGGGTGATCGGACGACTCGGCGAACTCTGGCAGCACACCCCGCTGGCCTTCTGGCTGGTACTGGCGGCCTGCCTTTACTTTGCGGTGATGGCGGTCCGGCTCACCATTATCGACGTCCGGCACCACCTCCTGCCCAACAGGATCGTCTTCCCGTCCTATGCGGTGGCCGGTGCGCTCCTCCTGGCGGCGGCCGCGGTTGCCTGGGCCGGTCCCGTGCCGACTGCAGGGAACACCGGCGGGATCCTGGCCATCCCTGCCCTCCGCGTTGTGGCCGGCGCCGCGATCCTGTGGCTGTTCTATTTTGTCCTCCGGTTCATCTATCCGCCGGGGATGGGGTTTGGCGACGTCAAGCTGGCGGGAGTGCTGGGAATGTACCTTGGCTACCTCAGCTGGGGCCATCTGTTCGCGGGCACGTTCCTGGCGTTCCTGCTGGGCGGGTTGTGGTCACTGGCCCTGCTGGCGGCCCGGCGGGGCACCCTGAAGTCCGCCATCCCGTTCGGCCCGTTCATGCTCGCCGGCGCCGCCGCCGCGATGCTGCTGCCCGCGTGAGCTGCCTGCGATGTTGCCCGGGCTGTTCGATAGGCTGGCGGTATGCCTGCACCTGAATACGTCCTGAAGCTGCGCGAGAAGATCGGCAACGACCCCATCTGGGTCCCCGGGGTGCGGGGTGTCGTGGTGGATGATGCGGGCCGTATCCTGCTGGCCCAGCGGGCAGACAACGGGCAGTGGGCGCTGGTGAGCGGCATGCTGGACCCGGGGGAGCAGCCTGCACGGGGGCTCATCCGGGAGATCTTCGAGGAAACAGCTGTGGTGGCCGAAGCGGAACGTGTGGTGTCCGTGGGCGCGGTGGGGCCGGTTACCTATCCCAACGGTGACATCTGCGAGTTCCTGGACGTGGTGTTCCTGTGCCGTTACGTCTCCGGCGAAGCCAAGGTCAATGACGACGAATCCCTGGCTGTTGGCTGGTTCAGCATGGACGACCTTCCCGAACTCATGCCCGGCCACCTCACCAGCATCCGCCAGGCACTGGCGCCCTCCGGAGCCGTCCACTTCGAGCCCTGAAAAACCGGGTATCCGACGGCGGTCAGCGGCCCGGCGAAACCAGCTCGCCGTCGTCGTCCTTCACGTGGTCCCCGCGCCCACCTGCGTCATAATCAGTGTCCCGTCCAGTGTCCGCCTTAGTGCCGGCGGCGCCTGCGGGAGCTCCGGCGAGGCCGGCGGCGAGCCGCTCGGCTTCTTCGCCGCCCACTGCCTCGCCGCGGGCCACCATTCCGGCCGTGTCCGAGAGCGGAATTTGCTTCAGCGTGAGGGCCAGGAGCAGTGCCGCGGCGATGAACGGGAGCAGGTACCAGAACACCGGTGCCAGCGAGTCGGCGTAGGCATTTACGATAGCGTCACGCAGCTGCTCCGGGAGCTGGTTCAGTGCCTGCGGGTCCAAGGTCCGGGTGGACTGCCCGGCCTGCTCAGCTGAAGCACCTGCCCCCGTGAAAGCGTTGGTCAAGGCCTCCGAAAGGCGGGTGGTGAAGATCGAGCCGAACACCGCCACGCCCATGGCTGCGCCCACCTCGCGGAAGTAGTTGTTGGTGCTGGTGGCGGTGCCGATCTGGTCGGCCGGAACGGAGTTCTGGACCACCAGGACCACCACCTGCATGATCAGGCCGAGGCCGGCCCCGAACAGGAACAGCTGGACGCAGATCACCCAGATGGGGGTGCTGGCGGCAAGCGTGGTCATCCACAGCATGGCGGCCATGGTGAGCACGGCACCGAGGATGGGGAACATCCTGTACTTTCCGGTCCTGGAGATCCGGATACCGGAGTAGATGGACGTGCCCATCAGGCCTGCCATCATCGGCAGCATCAGCAAACCGGATTCGGCTGCCGACGTGCCGGACGACATCTGCAGGAAGGTGGGGACGAACGCGATGGCGGAGAACATGCCCAGGCCAAGGGTGAAGCCAATGGCCGTGGCATTGATGAAGATCCGGTTCCGGAACAGGCTCAGCGGAATGATGGGGTCCTCAGCCCGCCGCTCCACCATCACGAAAGCGGCGGCGGAAACCAGCAGGCCGGCACCAAAGGCCCAGGTGAGGGGTGAATCCCAGCCCTCGTCCTTCTTGCCGCCAAAGTCGGTGAAGAAGATCAGGCAGGTGGTGGCCGCGGACAGCAGCACAACGCCCAGCACGTCAATCCGCTTTTCTGCCTTCTTGTTGGGAAGGGTCAGGGCGAACCAGGCAATGGCGAAGGCCGCAAGGCCCACCGGGATGTTGATATAGAAGGCCCATTCCCAGGTGAGGTGGTCCACGAAGAAGCCGCCCAGCAGCGGTCCGGCTACGGCGGAGAGCCCGAAGATGGCGCCGAGCGGGCCCATGTATTTGCCGCGCTCCTTGGCGGGAACGATGTCGGCGATGATCGCCTGGGACAGGATCATGAGGCCGCCGCCGCCCAGGCCCTGGATGGCGCGGAAGATGACGAAGCCCCAGAAGTCGGTGGCCAGAGCGCATCCAACAGATGCCAGGGTGAAGAGCGCGATGGCCACCAGGAAGAGGTTGCGCCGGCCCAGGATGTCGCCGAACTTGCCGTAGATGGGCATCACGATGGTGGTGGCCAGCAGGTAGGCGGTGGTGATCCACGCCTGGTGCTCCACGCCGCCCAGCTTGCCCACGATGGTGGGCATGGCGGTGGAAACGATGGTCTGGTCCAGGCTGGAGAGGAGCATGCCCGCGATCAGTGCGGAGAAGATAATCCAGATGCGTTTTTGCGTCAGCAGCAGGGGTCCTGCCGGTGCCTTGGTGGTGGCGGTGCTCATGGTTGTCCTTTTGCGGCAGTGTCCGGGATATCGAAGGGTTGGGAAAACAGGACGCTGGCTGCGGAGATGTTCTCCAGCAGCAGGTCCGGGTAACTGCGGGTGTTGCCGTCGGAGAAGTAGGCCATGCTGCTCTTGCGGGCGATGGTACTGAGCAGCACTACGGCCATCTGCACCACGGGGTGGTCGGGGGCCACTCCTTCGCGGCGGGCCACGTCCCTGGCGAACTGGGCTTCGCGCTGCTCCGTGACGCCAATGATGCGGAGGATGAGCTGGGGCTCCTTGTGGACGACGCCAATCAGCTGCCGGGTTTCCTCTTCGGAGGCTGACATGCCCTCGGCCAGGCGGAGCGAGAGCCGGATGAGGTCGCGAAAGAGTGTGGGGGAGATTTCGCCGGCGGGAGAGTCTGCTCCGCCGGCAACGAACTCGTCGATTGCTTCGGCCGGGATGTCGTCTTCGGCGTGCCCGATGATGGCGTCTTCCTTTGTGGGGAAGTAGTTGAAGAAGGTGCGGCGCGATATTCCGGCGGCGTCGCATACTTCCTCCACGGTGTAGCCGTTGAGGCCCCGCTCGGCGGTCATGGCGCGGGCGGTTGACGTGATGGCGCTGCGGGTGGCTGCGCGCTTCCGCTCCCTGAGGCCCGTCTCCGAACTTGCACTCAAACTCATGGAGTAAAGTTTTGCACTATTCAGTTATTCGTGCAACTTATGAAAGAGGCCTTAAAAGCAGTACGACGACGGCCGGCACCTTTCGCAGGAAAGGTACCGGCCGTCGTCGTACTTTTGGGCGGTGGTTCGTCAGGCCTTGTGGGCGGGGGACGTCATGGTGGTGACGTCCAGTGCCTTCTCGAGGTCGGCCTCGGAAACCTTGCCGTCGCCGTCGCCGACGAAGCCGAGCTTCTCGGTGGCCTGGCGGATGGTCAGGCCCTCCTTGACGGCGGTCTTGGCGATCTTGGCGGCGTTCTCGTACCCGATGTACTTGTTCAGCGGGGTGACGATGGACGGGGAGGCCTCGGCCAGGAAGCGGGCGCGCTCCACATTGGCCGTGATGCCGTCGATCATCTTGTCGGCCATGACCCGGCTGGTGTTGGCCAGCAGGCGGATGGACTCCAGCAGGTTCGCGGCCATGACCGGGATGCCCACGTTGAGCTCGAAGGCGCCGTTGGTGCCGGACCAGGCGATGGCGGTGTCGTTGCCGATGACCTGGGCAGCGACCATGATGGACGCTTCGCAGATGACCGGGTTGACCTTGCCGGGCATGATGGACGAGCCCGGCTGGAGGTCGGGGATGGCAATTTCGCCAAGGCCGGTGTTGGGGCCGGAACCCATCCAGCGGAGATCGTTGTTGATCTTCATGAACGAGATGGCGATGTTGCGCAGCTGGCTGGACGCCTCGATCAGGCCGTCGCGGTTGGCCTGCGCCTCAAAGTGGTCGCGGGCTTCGGTCAGCGGCAGGCCGGTGTCCGTTGCCAGCAGCTCGATGACGCGCTCAGGGAAACCGGCAGGGGTGTTGATGCCGGTGCCCACGGCGGTCCCGCCCAGCGGAACCTCGGCAACACGGGGGAGCGAAGCGTTGATGCGCTCGATGCCGTAGCGGACCTGCGCGGCGTAGCCGCCGAACTCCTGGCCCAGGGTCACCGGGGTGGCGTCCATGAGGTGGGTGCGGCCGGACTTGACGACGTCCTTGAACTCAACAGCCTTGCGCTCCAGCGACTCGGCAAGGTAGCCCAGGGCGGGAATGAGGTCGTTGATCAGGGCCGAGGTGGCAGCTACGTGGACCGAGGTGGGGAACACGTCGTTTGAGGACTGCGAGGCGTTGACGTGGTCGTTCGGGTGGACCACCTTGTCGCTGCCGGCGGCCTTCAGGGCGCGGGTAGCCAGTTCGGCCAGTACCTCGTTGGTGTTCATGTTCGAGGAGGTGCCGGAGCCGGTCTGGAAAACGTCGATGGGGAAGTCGCCGTCGTACTTGCCGGCGGCCACCTCATCGGCAGCGTCTGCAATCGCCTTGGCCAGCTCGCCGTCGAGCACGCCCAGTTCTGCGTTGGCCTGGGCGGCAGCCTTCTTGACCCGCGCCAGCGCCTCGATGTGGGTGCGCTCAAGGGTCTTGCCGGAAATGGGGAAGTTCTCCACTGCCCGCTGCGTCTGCGCGCGGTACAGTGCGTTCACGGGGACGCGGACTTCGCCCATCGTGTCATGTTCAATGCGGAACTCTTCAGTGGAAGTCATGGGGCTAGCTTATGGCGATCCGGCGCCCCATCGAAAACCGTTAAGGGAGCTTTGCCGGCGGTCCAGTGGACCGCCGGCACGTGGGTCCTAGAGCTCGCCGATTCCGGAAACAAGGTCGGCGCGGCCCTCTGCCAACCGGTAGGAGAGCCCGATGACCGCGGTGCGGCCGCCCTCGATTGCGTCGGAAATCACACGCGAGCTGTCCGCCAGCCGCTGCGATGTCTGCTTGACGTGCTCCACCACCATGTCGTTGACCTCAGGCTGGTCATTCCGCAGGGACGTCAGGACCGAGGGTGTGATGCGCTCCACGAGGTCGCGGATGAACCCCGCAGGCATGTCGCCGGTCTCAACGGCATCCTTGGTGGCCGTCACGGCACCGCAGCTGTCGTGCCCAAGCACCACGATCAGCGGTACACCCAGCACGCCGACGCTGTACTCCAGGGAGCCCAGGACGGCGTCGTCGATCACCTGGCCGGCGGTGCGGACCACGAAAACGTCGCCGAGGCCGACGTCGAAAATGATCTCTGCGGCGAGCCGTGAATCGGAGCAGCCGAAGATCACCGCGAAGGGGTTCTGTGTCTCCACCAACGATGAGCGGTGGGAGGCATTCTGGTTCGGATGGGAGGACTGGCCTTGTACGAAACGTTCGTTGCCTTCGCGCAGGCGGCGCCAGGCCAGTGCAGGAGTCAGGTTAGTCGTCACGGCCCCACCTTACGGCGTAGGCGCACCCGACGGTGAAACTGTGACGGCGGGGCTGCCTTCAAGGGAGTTGACGACGGCGGCGGCGAGCGTTGCGAATTCGTCCAGTTGCGCGGCGCCGGAGAGGACGATGGTACTGCCCCTGTAGTTGAGCACCATCGACTTTTCACCCTTGCCGGTGTCGCGCAGTTCCCACTCCTTGCCGCCGGCGTTCCGTGAGCCGGTGACGGGGGCGTTTTTGGTCTGCTGGAGGAGCCAGGTGGGGTTGGCGCTCCTGGTCTGCACCAAACTGATGAAGGACGTCTTGGGGGTCACATAGCCAACCTCCCAGGTGGGCACGCCGCTGCCCGTGCCGGCTTCCCACCGGGCGTAGTTGGGGCGGAAGGCATTGCCGGTATCAGGGGCAATGGGTGTGAATCCCGCCACATCCGCCGCGTTGCGTGCCACCGAGGCAACATCGATGTCCGGCCGGTAGCCATCGCCCTTGGGCTGGGGATTCATGAGGACAACGGGCAGGAACGCCGCGATGCTGAGCACCAGGGCAATGATCATGCCGATCACGGAGGCGTTGGCGCGCTTGGCGGCCGCCGCCGGAATGACGGGCTTGACCGGGGTGTCCGCACTGCTGCCGGCGGGGCCGGAACGGCCCTCGGGCTGTGCCTGGCCGGAGCTGGGACTGGTGGCTTCCTGCATGTCATTCACCCCTCTATAGTCGCCCATCCCGGAGCCGGACTTCCATTCGGCCATGCCCCGGGCGCGAGGGGGGCTGCGGTGCACATTGCGCGGTTGCGTCATGGGCCGCCCTCGGCGCGGTGCCGCGACTATGATCGATAGCAGAGGAATCACCGTCCTGCTGCACCGGCGGGCGGGTTCAATGATCGCCACTCGAAGAAGAGGTTCACGTGTCACCAGCGTCCATGACCCAGAAGTACTCCACGATTTCATCGTCCCTTGCGGTGGGCCACGACGAGCCGGACCGCAACCTCGCCCTTGAGCTTGTCCGCGTCACCGAGGCCGCGGCCATTGCCGGCGGCCACTGGGTGGGTTTCGGCGACAAGAACACCGCCGACGGCGCAGCTGTCGACGCCATGCGTTCCTTCCTGCAGACCGTCCACTTCAACGGTGTTGTGGTGATCGGCGAGGGCGAAAAAGACGAAGCCCCCATGCTGTTCAACGGTGAACGCGTCGGCGACGGCACCGGCCCCGAATGCGACGTGGCCGTTGATCCCATCGACGGAACGCGGCTGACTGCACTGGGCATCAACAACGCCCTGGCCGTCCTTGCCGTTGCCGAGCGTGGCTCCATGTTCGATCCCTCTGCCGTGTTCTACATGGAAAAGCTCGTCACCGGTCCCGAGGCCGCGGACATGGTGGACCTGCGCCTGCCGGTCAAGCAGAACCTGCACCTGATCGCCAAGGCCAAGGGCGTGAAGGTTAACCAGCTCAACGTGATGATCCTTGACCGCGACCGCCACAAGCCGTTGGTGGAGGAAATCCGCGAGGCCGGTGCACGCACCAAGTTCATCATGGACGGCGACGTCGCCGGCGCCATTGCCGCGGCCCGCTCCGGCACCGGCGTGGATGCGCTGATGGGCATCGGCGGCACCCCGGAAGGCATCGTGGCCGCCTGCGCCATCAAGTCCCTGGGCGGCGTCATCCAGGGCCGGCTGTGGCCCACCAGCGACGAGGAAAAGCAGAAGGCAATCGACGCCGGCCACGACCTCGACCGCGTGCTTTCCACCAACGACCTGGTCTCCAGCGACAACTGCTACTTCGCCGCCACCGGCATTACCGACGGTGACCTTCTGAAGGGCGTCCGCTACTCCAAGGACAAGGTCCTCACCCAGTCCATCGTCATGCGGTCCAAGTCCGGCACCATCCGTTTCGTCGATGGCGAGCACCGCGCCGACAAGTGGGAAGGCTACGCCCGCAAGAGCTGATCCGCAGCCACTGCAGGATGTCAGGGCCCCGGGGCGCCGCGTGCGCACCGGGGCTTTGCCGTTAATGCCTTGGTATAGGGTTTAAGCCATGATTCCTGCTGTTGTGCCCTGTACTGACCGCGCCCTTTGGGACGAATACGTCGACCGGTTCCAGGGGCATCCGCAACAGCTGTGGGGCTGGGGCGAGACCAAGGCAACGCACGGCTGGTCCGTGGACAGGGTCCTGGTCAAGGCCGGCGAGGAAATCATTGGCTGCGCCCAGTTGCTGGTCCGCAGGCTTCCCGTCCCCTTCCGGGCGCTGGTCTACATTCCGCGCGGCCCCATGTGCTCCGTGGAGAACGCCCAGGTGGTCCTGAACCGGCTGGCCGAGCACGCTGCCCTCCGCCACCGCGGCGTGGCCCTCAGCATCGAACCCGACTGGGACCGCGACTCAGGTTTTGCCGGCGCCGTCGCGGCTGCCGGCTTCCGCGAGTCCGCCAACACCGTGCTCATCCCGCGCACGCTCATCCTGGACCTCACCCGTTCCGACGACGAACTGATGGCGGAGATGTCCAAGTCCACACGGGCGAACATCCGCAAGGCCATGCGAAGCGACGTGGAATTCCGCAAGGTCAAGAACGACTCCGAGCTGGAACAGGTGCTGGCCATTTACCACGACACTGCGGCACGGGCGGGCTTCGGGATCCACGAAGACCAGTACTACCGCGACATCTTCCGCAACCTCGGCGACGCCTCACCGATCATCGCCGCGTTCGACGGCGAGCAGATGCTTGCCTTCACGTGGTTGTCCCGCAGCGGTGCCACCGCGTTCGAGCTCTACGGCGGGGTCTCTGCCGAGGGGCAGAAGCAGCGCGTGAACTACGGCGTGAAGTGGGCGGCCCTGCAGTCCATGCGCGAGGACGGCTGCAGCCGGTACGACTTCAACGGCCTGCTCAACGACGGCATTTCCGACTTCAAGAAGCAGTTCGCCAAACACGAAAACATGCTGCTGGGCACCTGGGACAGGCCGCTGTCGCCGTTCTACCCCGCATACGCCACAGCCATGCCGCTGGCCCGCAAGGGCCTCCAGCAGGGGCGCCGGCTGGTGAAGACCGCAGCAGGCCGCGTCGTGCCCCTGGTCCGGAAGCTGCGGCCGGCCAGCTGACCGCACTATGACAAAGGGCGACGGCGGCACCCGGGTGGGTGCCGCCGTCGCCCTTTGTTGTTGCCGGCGCGGCCCTGCTAAAGACCGGTGGTCACCGCGAATGCCAGCGCCGTGCCGTCGCTGCCTGCCGCCCGGTGGACGTTGACCGGAGCTTCCGCAGCGGCGATGAATGCGCTGCCGCCGCGCGACAGCTGCAGGTCCCCCTTGGGGGAGTCGAGGTACACGTCACCTGCCACCACGATGATCACGGCCGGTCCGGCCTGGGCCAGTGGAACGGGACCGGCGTCAGGGCCCAGTTCGATGCGCTGCAGCTGGAATTCCCGGAACGGCGGGCGGAAGATGTCCTGGTCCAGCACCGTCTTTTCGGCGCCCAGCATCGGCACGGCCACGGGATGGAAGTCGATGGTGCGCAGGAGTTCGGGCACATCCACGTGCTTGGGCGTCAGGCCGCCGCGCAGGACGTTGTCCGAGGAAGCCATGACCTCCACGCCCAGCCCGTGCAGGTACGCGTGCACGTTCCCGGCAGGAAGGTAGACCGCCTGGCCCGGCTTCAGTGAGATCCTGTTCAGCAGCAGCGAAATCAGGACGCCGGGATCGCCGGGGTACTTTTCGTTGAGGCTGATGGCGGTACCCAGCTCTGCCTGGTATGGCTCAAGCGGAGCCCCGGACACCAGGGCTGCCACCACCAGGGCCGTTTCCTCTGCCACGTCCGTGCCGCCCGTGATCAGCCGTTCGAAGGCCCGGCGGAGCGCCGCACCCTCATCCGGACCATCAAGGTCGTCAAGAAGGGCCCGGAGCAGCTCCGGCGCCTGTCCGCCGCCATGGAAGGCAGCCGCAACGTGCTGCAAAATCTTCCGGGTCTCCGCAGCCGGCCGGAACCCGCACAGCGCCTCGAAAGGCGTGAGTGCCAGGATCATCTCCGGCTTGTGGTTGTCATCCCTGTAGTTCCGGTGGGCGGCATGGGGATCGATCCCGGCCTCATTTTCGCGCGCAAACCCCTCCCGCGCCTGTTCCAGGCTCGGGTGGACCTGGAGCGAGAGCGGCTGGGCTGCCGCCAGGATCTTGGCCAGGAACGGCAGCCGGGGGCCGAACGCGGAGACGGATTCCGCGCCCAGGAAATGCTCCGGGTCAGAGGAGATGAGGGCATCGAGCGGGCTCCGGGACCCGTCCTCGGGCAGGTGGGCCACCGAGGGAGAGTCAGGGTGTGCCCCGATCCACAGCTCGGCCTCCGGGCGCCCTGACTCGGGACGGCCCAGCAGCGAGGCGATGGCCGTCGTCGAACCCCAGGCGTAGTCCCGGAGGACGTTCTCAATCTCGTACAAAACCGTTCCGTTCCTTATGGGTGGGCAGATGTGTGGCCCTGATGGCTGGGCACTGGGTGTTTGACCCGATGGGGCTGAAGGTTACAGCGGGGCGCACTGTCCGTTGGTCGCCACGAGTTGGCGGATGGCCTCTTCGTCGCCCGCGAGCTTGAGCTGGGTCAGCATCTCCTCGGTGATCGGCTCCCCGTCGGGCGTCGTGGTCACGGGGGTGAAGTCCGACGGCGAGGGCTGCTGGGCGGCATTGCCCGCGGCGGGCAGACTGGCGGGGACGGCCCCGCCCGCCTGGACGTGGCCGGCGCCGGCCTGGGGAACCGTGATCCCGTCGTCGGGAATTCCGGCCGACTGGGCACCCTTGGCGGATGCTGATGCCAGCAGCTGGTCCACGCGCTCATGGATCTGGTCGAAGTCAGGGTTGGTGGAGAACGAGGGGTCGAAGTCGGGCGGTCCGATGGTGAGCCGCTTGACGTCCTTGCCCTTCGCCTTGATGGCGAGGTCCAGGAAACTGCCCAGCTGGGCGGAGGAGATGTTGGACTCCACCACCTTTGTTCCGGCCCGGGCGATGTCCTCGAACTTGGACAGCAGGGTGGCCGGATCCAGCTGCTTCAACATGGCCTGCTGTACGCACTGCTGGCGCTGGATGCGGGAATAGTCGTCCACGTACTCGCGGGAGCGCCCGTACCAGAGTGCCTGGGCGCCGTTGAGCGTCTGGTCTCCGGCGGGGATCCATCCCAGCGGCATGCCGTGGGTCTTGGTGGCCTCGTCGAAATAGCCGCTCATGGGAACCCAGCCCCCGGCTTTGATCCGGATACCCCCCATGGCGTCGATGAGCGTCGAGAAGCCCTCCATGTCAACCAAGACGTAGGCCTGGATCTGCATGCCCAGGGTGCCGGAAACGGCCTCCATGGTGGCCTGGGCGCCGGGGTCTGCCACGCCGGGGTAGAGGTCGGCGTGTTCGTTGGTGACCTCGGTATTGATGGCGTTGATCAGGCATTCGTCGCCGCAGTTGTACCCGTCAGGGTAGAGGGCGCGCATGGGGGAGCCGGCGCTGAACTGTGCATTCTGGAAATTCCGGGGGACCGAAATGATGGCGGTCTGCCCCGTCTGGGCGTCCACGCTCAGGATGGAGAGGCTGTCCGGCCGGCGTCCGGTGCGGTCGTCGCCGGCGTCGCCGCCCATCATGAGGAAGTTGTAGCGTCCGTCCACGGGCTCCATGGCCGGGCCGGAGGAAAAGATGTTGCCGATGGCGTTGCGGCCCACGTTCAGCAGGTAGGCGGCGTAGCCCAGAGAGCCGCTTCCCATCACCAGCGCGAGCACCAGGGCGATGCCGACGGCGGGACGCGCCCGCGGAGCCAGCAGGACAGGCCGGATGAGCCGGAGGGTGTTCAGGAAGAGGAAGGCCCAGCCGAGCGCCAGCGCCGCCAGCAGGACCACCAGCGCCATCGACGTGATCGGGTTGGTGAGGATATTGATGACCAGGCTCCGGTTGAGCAGCAGCATGGCCACTGTCAGTACCAGGAGCGCCCACACGCAGAGCGTTACGCGCAGGGCAGTCCGCCCCAGCTTCCGGTCCCCGGCGACGAGTTGCGCGCTGCCCGGTACCAGGAGCGTCAACAGGACCAGCACGAACGCACGCTTGGTACGGACCGCGGGGGAAGCACTGACCGGATAGCGTACCGGGTCCGTCATGGAGGCGCCGGAGCCGGTGTGGAGCACGCTGCTGCTGCTGGCCATGCCCGCCGCCCTAACGGCTGCCCCGGAGAGCGCTTGAGCCGCCGGGGAAGACTTCGCTGACTTTTTGCCGCAGGCTGGCCCCCTTGCGGGAGGCGACGGCGTTGAGGTCGGCGGCGAAATCCAGGAGGTCCGCCCGCAATGAAGAGGCAAGCTCATCTGTGCCGGAGGCCAGCATCCGTACGGCCAGGAGCCCGGCGTTCCGCGCCCCTGCGATGGATACCGTGGCAACCGGCACGCCGGCCGGCATCTGGACGATGGACAGCAGGGAGTCCATTCCGTCAAGGGTCTTCAGGGGAACGGGAACGCCGATCACGGGCAGCGGCGTGACGCTGGCGAGCATGCCCGGCAGGTGGGCGGCGCCGCCTGCGCCGGCAATGATGACCCGCAGGCCGCGTTCGTGGGCGGTCTGGCCGTACCGGATCATCTCGGTGGGCATCCGGTGGGCCGATACGACGTCCGCTTCAAAGGGGATGCCGAACTCGGCCAGGGCGTCGGCCGCAGCCTCCATGACGGGCCAGTCCGAGTCGGAGCCCATGACCAGCCCCACCAGGGGACCAGCGCCGGAACCGGCGGCTGTGGTTGCTTCGGCGCTCATGCATTCTCCTCGAATATTGCGGAAGGTTCTTCGGTGCCAACCCGTCCATCACGGATGATGCCTGCCACGGCCGTGGCCCGCCGGCGCACCGCGTCGACTTCCGCGGTTGACGATCCCAGCAGGTTGACGTGGCCGATCTTACGTCCGGGCCGCACTGATTTGCCGTAGCAGTGGATTTTGGCGGCCGGCTCGGCGGCAAGAGCCATGGGGTAGGCGGAGTACAGGTCCTGGTTGTCCCCGCCCAGGAAGTTCTTCATGACCGCGATGGGCGCCAGCGCATCGGTGGCGCCCAGGGGCAGGTTCAGGACGGCGCGAAGATGTTGTTCGAACTGGCTGGTAATTGAACCGTCCTGGGTCCAGTGGCCGGTGTTGTGCGGACGCATGGCCAGCTCGTTGATAAGGAATCCGGCGCCGCTGCCCGGTGTTTCGAAGAGTTCCACGGCAAGGACGCCGGTCACATCCAACTCGGCGGCGATGCGCAGGGCGGCGTCCTCCGCGGCGGCAGCAACCTCCAGCGGAATGTCCAGCGCGGGAGCAATCACCTCGTCGCAGACACCGTCCACCTGGATGGTGTGGACCACCGGCCAGGCCCGTGCCTCGCCGTCGGGCGTGCGTGCCACGAGGGCGGAGAGCTCGCGGGTGAACTCGACTTTCGCCTCTGCCAGCAGGGGACTCATGGCGGCAAACCAGTCCGCGGCTTCAGCGGCCTCGTCTGCTGAGCCCACGATCCGGACCCCCTTGCCGTCGTAGCCGCCCCGTGGGGTCTTCAACACGACAGGCCAACCGGTTTGGTCGCCGAAGCGGACCAGCGCGTCCACGTCCGCGACCGACGCCCAAGCCGGGTTAGGCAGTTCCAGCCGGTCGATGGCGGCACGCATGACCAGTTTGTCCTGGGCATGGACCAGGGCGTCCGGTCCGGGCTGGACGTTGACTCCGGCCTCCAGGAGGGCTCGAAGGTGGTCCGTCGGCACGTGCTCGTGGTCGAACGTCATCACGTCCAGGCCCTTGGAAAATTCCAGGAGCGTCTGCAGGTCCTTGTAATCGCCCACCGGCGTGGCCGGTACGGCCGACACTGCGGAAACGTCGTCGCCCTCGGCCAGGACGCGGAGTTCAAAGCCGAGTGCGGTAGCGGCAGGGGCCATCATTCGCGCGAGCTGGCCGCCGCCAACCACGCCTATCACTGGGAAAGTCACATCTGCCAGCCTACCGAAGAGGGGCCCGATCCCGCTTTTCCCGCCCGGCGGGGGACGCAGATTTTACGCCGCTGGGCTACCCGGTCTGCTGGCCGGCAACACATGCTCAAGGCTTTGGGGGCTAAAATGGGCATTTGGCCGTGTGGCCCACAGTTCGGACGGCCATGGAGGGTCATGTTTAGCGCACTTTCAGATCGTATCCGGGGACTCGCCTCACTCTTCTGGCGCGAGGTGGCCAAATTTGGTGCGGTGGGCGGTGTGGCGTTCGTCATCGACAACGGACTGACGTATTACCTGATGCACGGTCCCATGTCGGACAGCGAGGCGAAGGCCCGCTTTGTGGGTGCCACTGTCGCTACCGTCTTCTCATGGGTGGCGAACCGTTTCTGGACGTTCCGTCACCGCCGCCAGGCCAACATCCTCCGCGAATTTGTCATGTTCGCCATCATCAATGGCATTGGCATCGGTATCTCCACCGGATTCACGGCACTGGCCAAATACTGGATGGGCATCGACGACAAGAACCTGCTGTTCCTGGCGGGTGTGGCCGGCATCCTGGTCGCCACGGTGGTCCGCTTCTTCGCGTACCGCTTCCTGGTGTTCAACGAGGAACTGGACCAGGAGCCGGAGTTCTCCCACGACCACGAGATCATCGAAGCCCACCCGCACAGGGAGCACGCACATGCCGCTGAACGCCCGGCTCCCACCCCGGCCGACGGCGGTCCGCAGGCCTAGGCTGTGCAACCTGATTAACTGCCGTGGATCCGTTCGTCAGCGAGCAGTTTGTCGGTAAGCGCCACGTCAGGATGGGTCAGCACCACGGAGCCGCCCTGCTGCCAGGCCCCCAGCGCGTTGGCCAACGCGGATTCCAGTCCCTGGTCTGCAGCAACATGCACCCTGGCTCCTTCCGAGTGCGGCAGGGCGAAACTGCTGGTCAGTTCGCTGTGCAGGATGGTGCGCCCATCGTGCGTCCGCAGCGCGCAGGCTGAGGGATCCGGGTCGGCGTGCGGCATGAACACATCCCCGTGGGACCGCACCTCCGCGGCGTAGTCAAGGCAGCCGGCGGGAAGCTCACCGGTCCAGCGCATGGCCAGGGCGGGCAGCGCAACTGCAATAACGGCGTCGTCCTGTTCCCCGGCGCCGGCGGGATCGTCCGTGGCCAGGAAATCTGCCGGGCCGCCGTCGAGCACGGTTTCCAGTCCAAGCTGCCACCCGGCCAGGGCCCAGACCAAAGCCTTCCAATGGGCCGGCAGCGCGAGCCGCAGGCGCATGCCCGGCTCCGCATCCAGCTCGTCCTGCAACAGGTTGCTGGTCTTGGCCACCCAGTTATCCAGGACCCGTCCCGACAGTTCCACCCGTTCCGAGTCGGGCCCGTACCAGGTCAGGCGGGGTGCCGTGGAATTTCCGGAGCGAAGGGTACCCATCAGGTCTATGGCGGGGATTGTCGTCATGGCTTCATCCTGCCACCTTCCCGGGTCTCCCGGCGGTGCCCATTTCCTGGCGGCAGTTTCCCGCCGGCTCCCAGGGTGATAATAATCACACACACTGCTAAGCGTGCTTGCTATTTCGGCGGGGACCGGGTATTTCCCCGCGGATCCGGAGAATTTGCGGTCTGTTTGGCCTTTACCGGTACCCCGCGGCATCCGCCACGCCCGGGTGAATGAAAATCCCGGGCGTGGCGTGCGCAAACTTCCCAGGTTGGACTGTCTATTATCCCGGCAACGGCTTGACTCGCCCTAGTTACACACGTGTAATTAGGTAACTAAAGCAATTGCGTAAATACCGGCACACAACCGAGTGTCCACGTATCCAGGCAGTGGCTGAAACATCAGGAGGGTCGCCGTGGGGCAAGCAGAGCGTATCCAGGAAGATGCCGTCGTGGCCGGTCAGGCAACGGCAAAATACCGTGCGCGGGGGGTGCCGAGTGATTGGTATGTTGACCCCGCCGATCCTGATGCCGCAGAGCGGTACAACAGGAATTCCGGCAGCATCCTCGAGGACCAGGCCACCGCGTTCCTTGCGGCACACGAGGCCCTCCTTGACGGCGGCGCCGAGCCGGAAGACGACCTGGATCCGCCCATGGAGCTGGCAGCGCCCGGTACCGCCCAGCCGGTATGGATTGGACTTCCGCTCCAGCAGGACTTCGACGACGAGGGCGAACTTGGCTGGCAGACGGACGCATTGTGCGCGCAGACGGATCCGGAAGCGTTCTTCCCGGAAAAGGGCGGCTCCACCCGCGATGCCAAGAAGGTCTGTGGTGCCTGCAACGTCAGGTCCCAGTGCCTGGAGTATGCGCTGGCCAATGACGAACGGTTCGGCATCTGGGGAGGCCTTTCCGAGCGTGAGCGCCGGCGGCTAAGGAAGCGAGCAATCTAATTCTTCAGGATGTCCATGTCACTGCCGTTGTGGTCGCCCACAACGGCAGTGCCTATCTGCCCAGAACCCTTTCGGCCCTGGCGGCCCAAACCAGGCCCGTGGACCGCGCCATTGGCGTGGACACCGGATCCCGCGACGACTCGCACAGCCTCCTTCAGGAAGCCTTGGGGGAGGCCGCCACTGTCAGCCACCCCCGGGGCAAGGGCGGTATGGGCGCCGCCGTCTCCGCCGCGCTTGGCGCGCTGGCGCCCTTCGAGGCAACTGTCGACGGTCCGGGTACGGAGTGGGTCTGGCTGTTGCACGACGACGCCGCGCCCGCCCCTGAGGCCTTGGCTGAACTCCTGGGCGCCGTGGAGCGTGCGCCTTCAGTGACTGTTGCCGGCTGCAAACAGCTGGACTGGCATTCGCCGCGGAAGTTGATGGATGTGGGTTTGTCCACCAGCCGGTGGGCGGAGCGGCTTACCCTGATCGACGCTGACGAAATGGACCAGGGCCAGTACGACGGCCGCACTGATACCTTCGCCGTCAACTCCGCAGGCATGCTTGTCCGGCGGGACATCTGGGAACACCTGGGCGGTTTCGACCCCGCCCTGCCCGGCAGCGGCGATGACGTCGACTTCTGCTGGCGTAACCGGCTGGCAGGCCACCGCGTCGTGGTGGTCCCCGCAGCCCGTATGTTCCATGTGGCGCACCGCCCGCACGCCCTTGGAAACCCGTCCGCAGCCCGGAAAGCGCAGGTCCACCTGCGCCTGAAGCACAGCCCGCTCTGGATGGTGCCCCTCCACGGCATCGGTGCACTGCTGGGCAGCCTCTTCAAACTTGTCCTGAGCGTTGTGGTCAAGGATCCCGGCCACGGCATTTCCCAACTCCTTGCCACTTGCGCTGCCCTTGGCCGGCCCGGGGCCGTGGCGAGGGCCCGGCGGACAGCCAAACGCACCCGGCGCATCCGCCGGTCCGTGATCCGCAAGCTCCAAACGCCCCGACGCGAGGTCTGGAGCCACCGCAGGTCGTTGATGGAGGCCCTGGGATCCGACGGGTCTGGCGCAGACCACCTCGTGCAGGATCCGCTCGCGCACCAGCCCACCGGCGATGCCGCGGACGATTTCGCCGCCCTGGCCACCAGCAAACGCGGATGGGTGGGTAACGGCGCCCTGGCTGCCGTCATTATTGCGGCGGTCGCCTCGCTCCTGGCCCTGGCGGGGCTGTTCCGCGCTGGGGCCGTAACCGGGGGCGCCCTGATTCCTGTCTCCGCCCAATTGGGCGATATCTGGCACCATGCCTCGAGCTGGTGGATCAGCCTGGGGGCGGGACTCCCGGGGCACGGCGATCCCTTTGACTACGTGCTCTGGATCATCGGCGTCCTCGGCGGAGGTGACGCCAACCCCGCCATGGCGTGGCTGCTCCTGCTCGGGGCCCCGCTGTCCGGACTCACCGCGTGGTTCGCCGCGGGCGGGGTCACAGTGCGCCGCCGGCTCAGGTTCGTGGCGGCGATTTTTTGGGCTGCTGCTCCAGCACTCCAGGTGGCACTGAACCAGGGCCGCGCCGGTGCGTTGATCGCGCACATCATGCTGCCGCTGGTGGTCCTGGGCCTGCTGCGCGCTACGGGCTCGGCGGTAGGCCACGGCCGTTTCAACCCCGCGTCAGCCCTTGACGACCGGCCGGCCGAACTGCCGCCGGCCAAGGCGGGCATCAACGGGGTGCCATCATGGACGGCAGCCGCAGCTGCCGGCCTTGCGCTGGCGGTCACAACGGCGTCGGCGCCCTCTTTGCTTGTCCCTGCGGCCGCGGTCATCGTGCTCTGCGGGGTCCTGTTGGGAAGGCGCGGGCGGACAGTGTGGTGGGCGCTGTTGCCCAGTGCGGCCTTGTTTGTCCCCTTCGCGTTGTCGACGCTTGACCGGCCGAGGGCACTCCTGGCCGACCCCGGACTCCCGCTGGGATTCGACGCCGCCCCACTCTGGCAGCAGATCCTGGGCCAGCCCCTGTCATTCGACCCTGCTGGCGGCATACAGGGGCTGGCGGCCTTCACGGGCGGACCGATGCCGTGGGCCCTGCTGCTGGCACTGCTGGTCGCCGTGCCCGTGCTGGTCCTTGCCATGGTGGGTCTCCTGGGCCCGTGGGGGCGTGCCGGCACTGCCAGATGGTTCTGGGTTGCCGCGGTGATCTTCCTTGCCGGTGGATGGCTGGCCAGCCACGTTGCCACGGGCCTGAACGAGGACGTCCTAGTAACGCCCTTCACCGGGCCGGCAGTGTCTGCCGCGTCCTTTGCCCTCCTCGCGGCAGCCCTCCTCGGAGCCGAGCAGTTGCTGTCCGCTGCGGCACGGGCTTCCGGTACCGGGGCCAAGACCCGGACTGCGGCACGCGCCGGCCTGGCGCTGGGCCTGGTGGTACTGCTGGCAGGACCGCTGGCCGGAATGGCCGCCTGGTCCGCGCAAAACCTGCTGCGCCCGGCCGGAGCAACGGCCGCGCCTTCAGTGGCCACGCTGGGAGATGCCACCAGCCCAGCCCCTTCCGGGGCCGGGGGAGCCCTGGGCGCGCCGCGGCTGGTGGAAGCCACTGCCGGACGGTCCCTTCCCGCCACCGCCATTGACAGGGGGATCGGACCCGAGCAGACACGAACCCTCCTGCTCCGTACCGGCGACGACGGTACCTTCAATGCATCCCTGATGCGCGGGAGCGGCACCACCCTGGACAGCTTGTCTGCCATCGCCTCAGCACGGAACATTGTTGGCGCTCCCGGCGCGGAAGAGGTACGTGGCGACGACGACGTCACCGCTGCGCTTCGACGCGTTGCAGCCACCCTGGTTGCCGGGCAGGGCGTGGACCCGCGGACGGACCTGGAACAACTCGGTGTCGGATTCGTGGTGCTCCGCTCCGCGGACACCGCAGCCCAGCTGACCGCCAGCCGGATGGATGCAGTTCCCGGCCTCGTGGCCGTGGGACAGACCGACGTTGGCTGGCTGTGGCGCATCAGCCCGCTGAACCAGCCGGTCATCCAGGCCGCCGATGTTGCCCACCGTGTCCGCATTGTTGATCCCCGCGGCGCGGCCACGGCGCTGGTGGCATCCGGAACTGATGAGGTCGACGCTGCAGTCCCGGCAGGTGCCGAAGGCCGTTTGGTGGTGCTTGCCGAACGCGCTGATCCCGGGTGGACTGCCTGGCTCGATGGGCGGAAGCTGACCTCCACCACCTCAGGCTGGTCCCAGGCGTTTACCCTTCCGGCATCGGGAGGCCGGCTTACCGTCCGGTACGAAAACCCGTGGTCCTTCTGGACTGCCGCCGCCCAGATCACGGTGATCGGACTGACAGTCATCCTTGCCATCCCCATGCCGGCCCGACGGCCGCGGACCGGCCTCTCCCGTGACGAGGGCTCCTTGCGTAAGGAACACCAACATGCATGACCACACCCCACCGGCCACGGCGCAGTCCGATGCCGGAACGCAGCCCGCAACCAAGCAGCCGGCCGCAGGCGAAAAGCCGGCCCCGGAACGGACCGGGACCGGGACAGGCAGGAAGGCATCCGGCCGCGGCGCTACCCGGCTACCCGGCGCCAAGGGCCGCGCAGCATCCGCGGCCGGAGTGGCGGCAGGCGTCCTCATCCTTGCCGGCACCGGTGCCGTGGTGGCCGCGGGGTCATTGACGCCGCATCCGGAAACCAGCCGGACTGTGCCGGCCGCGGAAGCCGCTGTTCCCGCAGGAGCCAGCGTCGGAGTCTGCCCCGGGCCTGCGCGGCTGCTGGAAGGCACCGACGCGGGCACTGACGCCCAGTTCCGGCCCGAGTCAGCCACGGCCGCAACCAGGGTCAGCGCCGCTGTGCTTGGCACGGGCGGCGTGCTGCCGGGGAGCCGGCTGTCAGGACTGGACGGAACGGCCGCCGTCGAAATCGCCAAGGACCCCGGCGCGGCACCCACTGCCGGCACCCCCCAGGAGCTCCTTGCCGGAGTAGTTGCCGACCACGCGGTGGACCAGGTCAATGTCCTCAGTGCCAACGCCCTGGCAAACCAGAACGCATCGGCTGCGGGTGCCATGAAGTACACCGCCAGCGACGGCGACCTCCAGGGCAGTGCCGCGGCGACGTGCGCGCAACCCTCCAACGACCAGTGGCTTGCAGGTGCCGCCACCACGCTTGGCCGCACCTCCGTGCTGGCGCTGACCAACGCCTCCAGCACTCCTGCCACTGTGAGCCTGGAGCTGTTCGGGGCGGGCGGTCAGATCCAGGCTCCGGGCAGCCGCGGACTGCTGGTTGCCCCCGGCACCACGCGCAGCGTAGTCCTCGCAGGGCTGGCGCCCAACGAGTCCCAGCTCAGCGTGCATGTCCGCAGCGCCGGTGGCCCGGTTGCCGCGTCAATCCAGCAAAGTGTCCTGCGCGGCCTTACCCCGGGCGGCGTGGATTTCATTAGCCCGGGGGCTGCGCCCGCAGTCCGCCAGGTAATGACGGGGGTGGACATCCAGGATCCGGCCGGTGTCGCTGCACTGACCGGGCAGCCGGGGTACCGGGACGCGGGCCCCGCCCTGGAGCTGACCGTTCCCGGCGCTTCCGACGCCGTGGTGGAGATCAAGCTGTACGGTCGGGACGGCCAACATGCGCTTCCCTCCGGCGGTGTTATCACCGCGAAAGCCGGGTCAACCACGGAAGTATCCCTGGCCGGGGTTCCTGCCGGCCAGTACACCGTCGCGGCCTCATCCGACGTGTCCTTCGTTGCGGCAGCACGCATGGGCCGCGGCCTCCAGGCGGGGCAGCCCCTGGACGTGGCATGGGCGGCGTCCGCCGTGCGGCTCGGCAGCCAGCACGTGGTTCCCGTTCCCAAGGGAGGACTTCGCCAGCTGGTTTTCGGCGCCCTGGACGCCCGGGCCACCATCACTTACGCACCCATCACGGCTGATGGAAAGGTGCGGCCGGCGGCCACGGCGGACATTGCCGGGGGGACAACCGCCTCCATCAGCATTCCGGCACAGGCCGACGGGGCCGACGTCGTGGGCTATGTCGTGTCCGCGTCAGGCGGCGCAGCCTATGGAGCGGTGCTCGTGGGACAGGACGGCCGGAACGATGTTTCCTCCCTGGCTTTCCTGGCTGCTGCGGCCGGGCGGGAAACAGTCCCGGTCACGCTGGGCTACTAAAGGTTCCCGGCTGCCGTTATCAATAGCGGCGGCGGTACACGGGATCCAAGGTCTCCGGAGCCACGCCGAGCATCTCGGCCGTGTGTTCCACCACCACATCGTGGACCAGGTCCTGGAGCTCTTCCACGCTGGAGCAGGCCTGCTCCACAACCCGCCGGTACACCGTAATCATGGGCCCGTCATCACCGGAAGCGGGTGTGTAGGAACCCATCGGCGGCGTGGCGGCATGGGCGGCCAGCTGCTCAAGGTCCGGCGGGATCTCGTCCACACCAAAGCGCACGCCGTCCAGTGTTTTGCCCCAAATATCGTGCAGCCGCTGGGCTGAATCCAGCACCATGTCGTCAAAGCGGTCGGCACGCGTCCGGTATCCGGGGTGCGTGGGCAGCATCACCTCACCGCGAAGGCCACGCCCGTGGCGGTTCCGGCGCCGCCTGATGAAGCTCCTGCCGGCAGTCTCCACGCCCGTTGCCGTGCTGGCATCCGGGTCAGCCAACCGGACCGAAAAGCCTGATTCATGGTTCGATGACTGCATACATCGACTCTAAACCCGGGGGAGGATTTACGCGATACATCCCTGTGGTTGCGGAGACGCGTCGGCCCGTGCGCCAATGCGCGGTTTTTGCGCAGCCAAGGGGTAGTCTGTGATGTCGTGGGAGCTATCCGTCAGTGTTCAAGGTCAGCCTGCCGCCAGTCGGCGGTAGCCACCCTGACGTACGTGTATGCAGACTCCACCGCAGTCCTGGGTCCGCTGGCCACGTATGCGGAGCCGCACTGCTACGACCTCTGCGAGCAACACGCTGACTCGTTGACCGTTCCCCGCGGCTGGGAAGTGCTGCGCCTGGCCATGCCGTCGACCCCCCAGCAGCCAGGGCCGGATGACCTTTTGGCGCTCGCCAACGCCGTACGGGACGCCGCTGCCCTCCCCCCGGAACCCCAGCCAAGCGCCCAGCGCGGCCACCATTCCGCCCTTGAAGCTCCTGCGGGCGCCGAAGGGGTACGCCGGGGGCACCTGCGCGTCCTCCGGGAACCTTCCTGACCTCCATCTGGCGGTACGCTGGAAGCTGCACATCTTTCCGCTACCGGCGCGAGCGCGCCCGCCAGGGAGCATGAACAAATGCCTAAGATCAGTCCCGAGCTGTTGTCCGTCCTGCGTTGCCCCGTGACCGGCTCGCCGCTGGTCCAGGAGGGCGAAGAACTGGTGGCCACTGCCGCCGGGGATACGGGGATCAGGAACCGGTACGCCATCGAAGACGGGATCCCGCTGCTGTTGCCTCCGGAACTGCTGGCTGCAGCAGCATCGGCAGGTTCGGACCAGCACGATCACGCCGCGGCAGGGCTCTAGTTCACCTGTATCCGCCCGCACAGAAACAGCAGAACGGGGACTGGACCAGGACCCGGACCAAGCAAAGGACCACCCATGACTTTTGACTACAAAGTTGCCGACATCTCCCTGGCGGAAGCCGGCCGCCACCAGATCCGCCTGGCGGAGCACGAAATGCCCGGCCTGATGTCCCTCCGCGAGGAGTTCGGCCCCACCCAGCCGCTCAAGGGTGCCCGGATCGCCGGTTCCCTGCACATGACGGTGCAGACCGCGGTGCTGATCGAGACCCTTACCGCGCTGGGCGCCGAGGTCCGCTGGGCCTCCTGCAACATCTTCTCCACCCAGGACGAGGCCGCCGCGGCCGTGGTGGTGGGCAAGGGTACCGTTGAGGACCCCAAGGGAGTACCCGTGTTCGCCTGGAAGGGCGAGACCCTTGAGGAATACTGGTGGACCGCCGAGCAGATCCTCACCTGGCCCGGCGCCGACTCCAACCCCGAGCTGGGTCCGAACATGATCCTGGACGACGGCGGCGACGCCACCATGCTGGTCCACAAGGGTGTCGAGTTCGAGGCCATCGGCAACGTGCCGTCCGCCGATGCCGAGGATTCCGAGGAATACGGCATCTTCCTGGACGTGCTGCGCCGCTCGCTTGCCGCGGACCCGCAGAAGTGGACCCGAACGGCAGCCACGATCAGGGGCGTCAGCGAGGAGACCACTACCGGTGTCCACCGCCTCTACCAACTGGCTGACCAGGGCAAGCTGCTCTTCCCGGCCATCAACGTCAACGACTCCGTCACCAAGAGCAAGTTCGACAACAAGTACGGCATCCGCCACTCGCTGCCCGACGGCATCAACCGGGCCACGGATGTGCTCATGGGCGGAAAGGTCGCTGTCGTCTGCGGTTACGGCGACGTGGGCAAGGGCGCGGCCGAGGCGCTGCGCGGCCAGGGTTCACGCGTCATTGTCACCGAGATCGACCCCATCTGCGCGCTGCAGGCGGCCATGGACGGCTACCAGGTGGCCAAGCTGGAATCCGTCCTGGCCCAGGGCGACATCTTCATTACCACCACGGGCAACAAAGATGTCATCATGGCCGAGCACATGACCGGCATGAAGAACAAGGCCATTGTGGGCAACATCGGCCACTTCGACAACGAAATCGACATCGCCGGTCTGGCCCGCATCCCCGGCGTCAAAAAGGTCGAAATCAAGCCCCAGGTCCACGAATGGGTCTTTGAGGAAGGCACGGCGGCGGAGCGCTCCATTATCGTCCTGTCCGAGGGCCGCCTGCTCAACCTTGGCAACGCAACCGGCCATCCGTCTTTCGTGATGAGCAACTCGTTCGCAAACCAAACCATTGCGCAGATCGAGCTGTGGACCAAGCGGGACCAGCACGAGTATGAGAACAAGGTCTACGTGCTGCCCAAGGTCCTGGACGAAAAGGTGGCCCGGCTGCACCTGGACGCCCTGGGCGTTGAACTTACGGAACTGACCAAGGACCAGGCGGAATACCTGGACATCGACGTCGCCGGTCCGTACAAGCCCGAGCACTATCGTTACTGAGACGTAAGGGCCCGGGCGCCATCGAGCGCCCGGGCCGTTATTTTCTGCACCTAGGATCGAAACATGGAGCCTGATGTAAAGCCCCGCCGGCGGGGGACTGCCAAGAAAATCCTTGCCGTGGCAGCCGTGTGTGTCCTGGCTGCCCTGGGCGGGGTTTTCGCCGCCGTCGCCCCGGGCCTTGCCGGCGGCCCGCTTGAATCCGAAGCAGGCTCCGCACTGCGGACATCGCCGGGCATCGCTTCCCCCGTTGTTCCGCCCGTGACTTTCGACGCGGCGCCGGCCAACGGTGCAAAGCAGGTGAACCCTGCGGCCCCGGTGTCCCTGAAAGTGGGCAACGGGACCATCCAGCGCGTCACGCTCGCCAGTACGGCGGGGAAGACCATTGATGGCAGCATCGATGCCAGTGGGACGGCGTGGTCCGCCACCGGGCCCCTGGAATTCAACACCGAGTACAGCTACACCTACGTGGTCAAGGACGCCGCCGGACGCGAGACCAGCACCACGCAGTCCTTCAACACGGTGACAAGCTCCCACGAGGCCGACGCCGCCGTCTACCCGCTGAACGGCATGAAGGTGGGCGTGGGGCAGCCCCTGCAGATCATCTTCAGCGAACCCGTGACCAACCGCGCCGCCGTGGAAAAGGCCATCAAGATCACCACGACGGCGGGACAGGCCGGAGCATTCCATTGGTACAGCGACACCATGGTCCGGTACCGCCCGGAGAACTTCTGGGCAGCGAACTCCACCGTCACCATGGACATGCAGCTCTTCGGGGTTGACCTGGGCAACGGCCAAATCGCGAACTTCAACAAAAAGGTGAATGTCTCGATCGGAGACAAGAAGGTGGCCGTCGCCGATGCCACCGCGCATACCTTCACGCTCAGCGTCAACGACCAGCCCGTCAAGACCCTGCCCGTCAGCATGGGGGATAAGCGCTTCCCCTCGGCAAAGGGATATGCAGTGCTCATGGAGAAGAACCGCTTTGACCACTTCAGGGCGGCAAGCATCGGGCTGAAGCCCGACGATCCTGCCTACTACGGTGAGGCCGACGTCGAATACACCATCCGCCTCACCCTGAGCGGCGCCTACATCCACCAGGCCCTTGAATCGGCCTTTCCATACATCGGGAACGCCAACGTGTCCCACGGGTGCATCGGCTTCCTGCCCGACGGAGCGGCGTGGGTGTTCGACAACATGGGAACCGGCGACGTGGTCCAGATCATCAACACCGAGGGTGACTACGCGGCGAATACCGACGGGTTCGGCGACTGGAATATCCCGTGGAGCGAATACGACAACTAGGTCAGGTGGAGAACGGCAGACGCTGCAGCCGTTCCCCGATCTCCGTGTTCCGCCGGTGTGACAGCGACAGCCTGGTGAACTCCCTCTGCCGCCGTTCAGCCACGACGGCGGCCAGATAGTCATCGGCGCCCGTGCCCGGAGGCGGGGGCGGAGCGACGTGTGCGGACAGTTCAGCGGCGATGGCCTGCGCCATGCCCGCCCGGGACAGCGGTGCCATCCGGCCTGCCTGGCGGATGAACTGGGCGGCCCTGCGGGCTGTGGCATCCGGAATACGGCCAATATCCGCCGCTGCAGCCCACGACTGCAGATGGGGTGGAACAAAGACCCGGAGGGCCTGGTCCGCAGGTACCCGGCTGCGGACAGCATAGGTGCCTGCGAGCAGGTCGCCGAGCCGCCTGGACTTGTCGTTGAAGAGCGCCACGGCGAGGGCAAGGCCGCCGAACGTCAGATAGATCTCAAGGAACCCGGTCAGGCCGCGGATCACCGCATGCCGGAACCGGATGGCGCCGCCGTCCTCACGGACCACCCGCAGGCCCGTGGCCAGCTTCCCCAGCGACCGGCCCCGGCTCAGGGTCTCGACGGCCACGGGCACCACCACCAGGCAGAACACGACGGCGGCCAGGCCCAGGGCCCGCGCGGCTGCCCCGTCGAGGTCCGCGCCTGCGGCCGACAGGCCAATCATGACCAGCACCAGCAGGACTACGTGGACGATTGCGTCGATAAACAGGCCCAGGGCCCGGGCGGCGAAGCTCGCCGGCCGGAGCTCCAGCATCACTGCCTCGCCGGTGATTATCGGGCTCACACTGCATCCCCGCCCTTCGCATCTGGTGGTTCGAACGATCACATGGTGCAGACGGTCAAATTCTAATGCCGGGCGCTAGGCTGTAGCCGTGGACATGGATGCCTTCGCCGCCGTCAATGCGGACAAGTGGGCGCGCCTGCGTAAGCTTGCCGGCAAGGGCAGGCTCACCGGAGCCGAAGCCGACGAATTGCTGGCGCTGTACCAGTCCACGTCCGGCCACCTGTCGCTGGTCCGTTCCATGGCGCCGGAAAGCGGACTCTCCGCGTCCCTCTCGGCCACGCTGGCCCAGGCACGGACCCGCTTCACCGGCGCCCGCTCGAATGCCTTGGCTGACCTTGCACGGTTCTTCGTCGTGGCCCTGCCGGCGGCCCTGTACCGGCTGACCTGGCTGACCCTGGCCTGCGGCACCGCTTTCGTGCTCATCGCTGCCGCGTACGCCATCTGGATCGGGACGTCCCCCGAAGCCCTCCGGGCCGTGGCCTCGGAAGCCGCTGCCGCCCAGTACGTGAACGAGGACTTCGTCAAGTACTACTCGGAGAACCCGGCAGCGTCCTTTGCCGGTGCCGTCTGGACCAACAATGCCTGGATCAGCGCACAGGCCGTGGCCCTGGGGATCACCGGTGTGTGGGTGCCAATGATCCTGTTCAGCAATGCCCAGGGAGTGGGCATTGCAGCGGGCATCTTCGCGTCTGCCGGCAAGTCCGACGTCTTCTTCAGCTACATCCTGCCGCACGGGCTCATGGAGCTCACCGCCGTCTTCGTTGCCTCCGCAGCGGGCCTTCGGGTCTTCTGGGCAATGGTCGCACCCGGACCACGGACCAGGGGCCGCGCCGTCGCGGAAGAGGGCAGGTCACTGATTACGGTGGCCCTGGGGCTCGTGGTGGTGCTGTTCGTCTCAGGCCTGGTGGAAGGGTTCGTCACCCCCAGTCCGCTGCCGGCCTGGGCCAGGATCGGAATCGGGGTGGCGGTTCTCAGCGCGTATTGGGTCTACGTCCTGGTGTGGGGCAGGCGCGCCTGCCTTGCAGGGGAGCGCGGCGACCTCCGCCGCGAGGATGCCGGCTACACGGAAATCGCTGCCTGAATCGTTGTAATCCTGCCGGGGTGGTTCCTCGCCCGGCGGAACTTCCGGACGGTAGGCTCGACTGCAGAATGAATCGCACCGGCTGACTGGGACCGGTGCGGAACCCAACGGAAGTGACGCTGCTGTGAATGACGAGACACCGGCCCGCGCCAAAAGCGCCACGCCGCAGCCGGAGCCGTTCCTGGACACGTCCGGGGACTCCGACGAGCCCGCATTTTCCTGGCTGACGCCCGCTGCCGGGGACAAACCGGCCGGGAACGAACCGGCCGGGGACAAACCTGCCGCTGGCAAGCCAGGCGGAGAAAAGCCTGCCGGCGACAAGCCCGGCATCAATAGGGCCGGCCCCGACGAGCCCGGCGTTCACGCCGGCCGGAACCAGGCAGCGGCAGGAAGCAAGGCCGCCCAGCCAGGAAGCCGGGCCGACCGCAAGGCCGCGGAAGCCGCCGTCGGATCCTCCGCCAACGGCTCCTCCACCGCCGGAGCCCCAGCTGCCGCCTCCCGCATGCCCGCGGAGCACACTTCCACTGCGGGCTCCGCCGCGGCCGGGCCCGGCACCGGTTCGCCGGTCTTCAAGGAACCCCTTCCCACGTCAGCACTGCACGTCCGTCCCCCCGAGGAGGAAGTGGAGCGCCGCAACGCCCAGCGCGAAAGCGCCGCGAACGCCAAACCCGTGGCACCGCGTGTCATGCAGGTTTTGCTGGCCATCATCTACCCGGTAATCCTGCTGATCCTGGCCGTCCGGGCCGTGACCAGCCCGCTTTTTCTCTGGGTGGAGTACAACCGTCCCGGGTTCCCCGGTGACGGATACGGCTTCAACACCGACGACAGAATGACGTACGGCTCCTATGCGGTGGACTACCTGAGCAACTGGGCGGGCCCCAGGTACCTGGGCGATCTGGTGCACCGCGGCGGCGAAAAGCTCTTCAAGGACGGCGAAGTCAGCCACATGGCCGACGTCAAGGTTGTCATCCTGTCCACCTTTGGTGCCGGTGCACTGCTGCTCCTCCTGGCGCTGACCGCCATCCTGTACCTGCGCAAACGCAGCACCGGCGGGACCCGGCGCGGCCTCTTCGCCGGTTCCATCATCACGCTGGCACTGATCCTGGGCCTCGGCACGCTGGCGGCCCTGGGCTGGCAGCAGTTCTTCACCGAATTCCACCGGGTCTTCTTCGCCGCCGGATCCTGGACCTTCAGCCTGGATGACACCCTGATCCGGCTGTTCCCCAGCCAGTTCTGGATCGACGCCGGCATCGCCATCGCGGGCCTGGTGCTCCTGGCATCCATTGTGACGATGGTCCTCACCTGGCCCACGCGACGCCGCCGCGGTATTGCGCAGCAGGCAAAGCCGGCCAGGGCGGATCAGGACGAGGCGGACCGGGACAAGGCGGGGCCGGCCACGGCGGATCAGCCGTAGATTCCGGCAATCTCCGCCTGAAACTCCTGGACCACTGCGGAACGCTTCAGCTTCAGGGACGGCGTGAGGTGCCCGGACTCGACGCTGAACTCGGCGTCCAGAAGCCTGAACGTGCGCACCGATTCGGCTTTGGACACCATCCGGTTGGCCAGGTCCACTGCCTCCTGCACCGCAGCCAGGACGGCCGGATCGTTCGCGGCTTCGCTGAGGGGGAGGGGAGGAAGGCCCCGTTCGGACCGCCAGTTGGCAACGCCCTCCGGGTCCAGGGTCAGCAGGGCTGACACGAACGGTTTGCCGTCGCCCACCACCACGGCGTGGGCCACCAGTTGGTGGCTGCGGATCTTCTCCTCCAGCGGCCCGGGCGCCACGTTCTTGCCGCCGGCCGTGACCAGGAGGTCCTTTTTGCGTCCCGTGACGGTAAGGAAACCGTCCTTGTCGAGTTCACCGAGGTCTCCGGTACGGAAGAATCCGTCCACGAACGCCTCGGCGTTAGCCTCCGGATTGGAATGGTAGCCCCGGAAAACACCGATTCCCTTGACCAGGATTTCGCCGTCTTCGGCCACCCGGATGGTGGTGCCCGGGATGGGAATGCCCACCGTTCCCACTTTGGTGCGGGAAGGCGTATTCGCGGTGCATGGCGCCGTGGTCTCGGTCAGCCCATACCCCTCCAGGACGGGAATGCCTACGCCACGGAAGAAATGGGCGTCCTCGGAAGCCAGGGGACTGGCCCCGGACACGGTGTATCCCACCTCGCCACCCATCGCCTGGCGCAGCCGCGGGTAGAACAGCCGGTCATAGATCCCGTGCCTGATCCGGCTCAACAGGCCCGGGCCAGGCCCCTCGCCGCGGCTGTGCCGGTCCTGTTCGCGTGAGTACTCGATGGCGGCAGCCGCTGCGGCGTCGAAGAGCCTGCCCTTGCCTGCCACAGCGGCCTTGTGGGCGGCCGTGGCCCTGACCTTTTCGAAGATGCGCGGCACCACCAGCAGGAAGGTGGGGCGGAACGTGCCGAGGTCTTCGAGGAGCTGGGCGGCCCCGGGGGTATGCCCCAGCGTTGCCCCTGCGGCAAGGCACACCACCTGGACGGCGCGGGCCAGCACGTGGGCCAGCGGCAGGAACATCAGGGTGCGGGCCTGGTCCTCCTGCAGGATCTCGGGCAGGAACGCAACGATGTTCTTGGCCACCAGGGCAAAATTCCCGTGCGTGATCTCGCACCCTTTGGGCTTGCCCGTGGTGCCCGATGTGTACACCAGGGAGGCGAGGTCGGCCAACCCCGCGCGGCTGCGGTGCCGCTCCAGTTCAGCATCACTGACTCCGGTGCCCGCAGCGGCGAGGCTGGCAAGGTCCGGGGCCTCGCCGTCGTAATCCATCCGCACCACGTTGACCAGGCGGTCGCTGAGCTCGGCGCAACCGGCCACCACTCCGCTGACCAGCTGCACCGTGGCCCGGTCACCGGCGAAGACGCGGCGGACCCCTGCGTCCTGGATGATCCACTCCACCTGGCTGGCCGAGGACGTTTCGTAGATGGGCACCGTCACACCGCCGGCGAACCAGATGGCGAAGTCCACCAGGGTCCATTCGTACGAGGTGGGCGACATCACGGCCACCGTGTCGCCGGGCTCCAGGCCCCCGGCGATGAGCCCCTTGGCCAGGGCGCTGACGTCCTGGAGGAATTTTTGCGCGGGGATATCCACCCAGCCGTTGGGGCCCTTCCGCCGGTACAGGGCGTGGGCCGGGTTGGCGGCGTGCTGCTCCAGCAGCAGGTCAGTCACGTTGCTGTTGGCCTCAAGCTCAACCAGCAGTTCCGTGCTCGCTTCTCTCACAGCAGGTCTCCGTTTCCGCTGCCATGCCGCGGCAGCGGCTCCTTCAGGTCTCTGTTGCCATCCTGCCCTAGATCCAGGATGGCATCCACATCCGGACCTTCCAGTCGACGTACGGGATGACCTCGCCGGTCCAGATCGGGTAGAAAAACGCCGACAGCAGGAGCGCCGCCGCCAGGAACAGGACCACCAGATACATGCCGGAGCGACGGCGCCACGGCGGATCCGTGGCCCGGCCCAGGACCAGCCCCAGGCAGTACACCAGGGCCAGGACCAGGAACGGCTCAAAGGACACCGCGTAGAAGTAGAACATGGTCCGCTCCGGATACATGAACCATGGCAGGTAGCCCGCGCCCACCCCGGCCAGCACTGCCCCGGCGCGCCAGTCCCGGCGTCCCACCCACCAGAACAGCAGGACCACCAGCGAGATGGCTGCTGCCCACCAGATCAGCGGGTTACCGACGGACAGGATGGCGGAGGTGCACTTTTCCACGTCACAGCCCGGGGTGCCCTGGGGCGGGGATTCATAGAAGAACGACGTCGGCCGTCCCATCACCAGCCAGCTCCAGGCGCTGGCCTGGTAGGGGTGCTCGGAGCTCAGGCCCTGGTGGAACTTGTACGCTTCCAGGTGGTAGTGGACAAGGGACCGGACGGAGTCGGGCAGCCAGCCCCATTCCGCTGACGGGTTGCTCTCCGCCCAGTGACGGTAGTAGGCATTGGCCGAAAGGAACCAGCCGGTCCAGGTGGCCGAGTAGACAATGGCTGCGACGGGCACGGTGGCCGCGAAGGCGGGAATTCCGTCCCGGATCACGCCGCCGCTGATCCAGCCGCGGATGCCCGCCACCCGCCGGGCGTTGAGGTCCCACAGCACGGTCAGGAGGCCAAAGCCCGCCAGGAAGAACAGGCCGGACCACTTGGTGCCCACGGCCAGGCCCAGGCAGACCCCCGCGGCCACCCGCCACCAGCGCACGCCCAGCCACGGTCCGGCCAGCAGCGCCCGGGCCGGGGGCTGTCCGCCGTTCGTGGCGGCGGCATGGGCAAGCCGGGCCGCCAGGCGACGGCGCCCGTCGTCGCGGTCCATCAGCAGGGCGCCGAACGCGGCAAGGATCCAGAACGTGAGGAAAATGTCCAGCAAGGACGTCCTGGACATCACCAGGTGGTGGCCGTCGACGGCGAGGAGCAGCCCCGCGGCACCCGCGAGCGGAAGCGAGTGGAACAGTTTCAGGGCGATCAAGGACACCAGCAGCACCGTGAGGGTGCCGGTGAGGGCTGCGGTGAAGCGCCAGCCAAAGGGATTCTCCGGCCCGAACAGCCACATCCCGGCCGCGATCATCCACTTGCCCACCGGTGGATGGACGACGTATTCGGGAGTGTTCAGCAGGACGTCCGGATTGCCGGCATTAAAGGAATCATTTGCCTTGTCCGGCCAACTGCGCTCATAGCCGCTCATGAGGTAGGAGTAGGCGTCCTTGACGTAGTACGTCTCGTCGAACACCAGCTTGTGCGGCACTTCCAGGCGGATGAACCGGAGGAGGCCGCCGGCCACCGCCGTCAGGACCGGGACCAGGACGAACCACAGCCGGAGCGACGGCGGATAATCCCGCCAGGACATGCCGGTACCAATGAGCCTTGCCCGCAGTGCCTCCACCGTGAACGCCTCATCAGGCCGGCTGATCCAGGGGCGGGCGGCCTTGCCGCCGGGTGCCGTCCCGGTTGCCCCGGCTTCGGCCGGGGATCCCGCGGCGTTGGGTTTCCCGGGCCCCGTGGGCCGCGTCGAGGTCTGCGTCACGAGCCCCATGCTACCTTTTGCGGCTGCGGAGACCCGGCGGCAGTAGGCTTGGTGGGTGGACCCGAACCCCAGCCCCCTTTCCGAACCCGGCCCTGCGACCGCGGGACGAATCGTCCTTGCCGCCACTCCCATCGGGAACACCGGAGACGCCTCGGCCCGCCTCGTGGAACTGCTGGGCACTGCAGACATTGTGGCCGCTGAGGACACGCGGCGCCTCCACCGTCTGGTCCAAAGCCTGGGCATTGACGTGGCGGGCCGCGTCATCAGCTACCACGAGCACAATGAGGCCACCAGGACCGCTGAGCTCCTTGACCACGTGCGCTCCGGCAGCACGCTCCTGATGGTCACTGACGCCGGGATGCCGTCGGTATCCGACCCCGGCTTCCGGCTGGTGGAAGGCGCCATTGCGGCGGGACTTCCCGTCACCGCGGTTCCCGGACCGTCCGCGGTCCTCACGGCCCTTGCGTTGTCGGGCCTGCCCACGGACCGGTTCTGTTTTGAGGGATTCCTTCCCCGCAAGGCCGGCGAACGGGCCTCCCGCCTGGCGGACCTTGCCGGGGAGCGGCGCACCATGGTGTTCTTCGAGGCGCCGCACCGGCTCGAAGCCATGCTGCGTGCGCTGCGCGAGAGGTTCGGGCCGGACCGGCCCATCGCAGTCTGCAGGGAACTGACGAAAACGTACGAGGAAGTCATCCGCGGCACTGTTGGCGAACTGCTCCAGTGGGCCGAGGACACGGAGGTCCGCGGCGAGATCGCCGTGGTGCTCGGCGGGGCTCCTGAGCAGGCGGCCGGCACCCCGGAGGACCATGTGGCTGCCGTCAATGAGCTGGTGTCCCAGGGCATCCGGCTCAAGGAGGCCGTCGCCGCCGTCGCCGAAGACGCCCGGGTCAGCAAGAGGGAGCTCTACTCGGCCGTCCTGGCGGCCCGCTAGCCGGGCCACGGTCCGCTTTCGGCGCCTGTGCAGGTGCACAGCGAAGCCGCGATTCCGCAGTGCGCATCGGCGTAGACCATAGCCATGCCCCGCAGTAGTCTGGCTGTTAATCAGCCCCATGATCCCGGTCACTCCGGCCGCGGCGATGGGCTGCCACAACCCTACTGACGAGGGAGTCATCGTGACTGTCACTGCACAGCCGGCCGTTTCCGCCGAGCGCGAAACCCGGCTTTTGGCCTCCGTTCCCACCGGGCTGCTCATCAATGGTGAGTGGCGCGACGCCGCCTCAGGCAAGACGTTCGACGTCGAGGATCCCGCCACCGGGAAGGTGCTGCTGAGCATTGCCGACGCCGGCCCCGAGGATGGTGCGGCAGCCCTCGATGCTGCCGCGGCTGCCCAGGAATCCTGGGCAAAGGTGCCGCCGCGCGAACGCGGGGAGATCCTGCGCCGGGCCTTCGACCTGGTCACCGAACGTGCAGAAGACTTCGCCCTCCTGATGACCCTGGAAATGGGCAAGCCGCTGGCCGAGGCCCGCGGCGAAGTAACCTATGGCGCCGAGTTCCTGCGCTGGTTTTCCGAGGAAGCAGTCCGGGCCTTCGGCCGGTACTCGGTCTCGCCGGACGGCAAGTCCCGGCTCCTGGTCACCAAGAAGCCGGTGGGCCCCTGCCTGCTGATCACCCCGTGGAACTTCCCGCTGGCCATGGCCACCCGCAAGATCGCCCCGGCCGTCGCCGCCGGCTGCACCATGGTATTGAAGTCGGCCAACCTGACGCCCCTGACCTCCCAGCTGTTCGCTGCCGTGATGCAGGAGGCCGGGCTGCCTGCCGGTGTCCTGAACGTCATCCCCACCTCAACGGCCGGTGCCACCACCGGGCCGCTGATCAAGGATTCGCGCCTGCGCAAGCTGTCGTTCACCGGTTCCACCGAGGTGGGACGCCGGCTGCTGGCCGATGCGTCCGAAACCGTGCTGCGGACCTCCATGGAACTGGGCGGCAACGCCCCGTTCCTGGTCTTTGAGGACGCTGACCTGGACGCGGCCGTTACCGGCGCCATGCTGGCCAAGCTGCGGAACATGGGCGAGGCGTGCACCGCAGCCAACCGCTTCATCGTGCACGAGTCCGTAGCCGGGGAGTTCGCGGAGAAGTTCGCCGCGAAGATGAAGGACATGACCACCGCCCGCGGCACCGAGCCCGAGTCCAAGGTGGGGCCGCTGATCGACGCCAAGAGCCGGGACAAAGTCCACGAACTGGTCTCCGACGCCGTCGCCTCCGGCGCGAAGGCCGTCCTGGGCGGCGCACCGGTAGAGGGACCGGGCTACTTCTACCAGCCCACCATCCTCTCCGGCGTCACCGAAGGCACCCGGATCCTCTCCGAGGAAATCTTTGGCCCCGTCGCTCCGATCATCACCTTCTCCACCGAGGACGAAGCCGTCCGCCTGGCCAACAACACCGAATATGGGCTGGTGGCCTACGTCTTCACCAAGGACCTCAACCGCGGCATCCGGATGGGCGAGAAACTCGAAACCGGCATGCTCGGCCTGAACGCCGGCGTCATCTCCAACGCCGCGGCGCCCTTCGGCGGCGTGAAGCAGTCGGGCCTGGGACGCGAAGGCGGCCTCGAAGGCATCGAGGAATACCTTTACACCCAGTACATCGGCATCGCCGACCCCTACGCCGGCTAGTTCCGGAAGTTTCGCAGCGTACAAGTGCCGGCCGGGGTTTCCCCGGCCGGCACCTGCCGTTCAGCCCTGCCCGGCCCCGCGGCGGCCGTCGGCCGCCCCCGCCTTGGAACGCCGTCCTGCCGACGGATGCCCGGGCGCCCCGGGGCGTAGGCGCGCTGCAGCGTGAAGTGCTGTGCGGATGATCCTGCCGGCCGCAATGAACGGCATCCTGAGCAGCTGGCCCAGCCGGCGGGTGACCGACGGCGGAAGCCATGCCGCCGTCAAACGCCTGGGCAGGGTGGCGTTTGCCCGAAGGGACGCTTCCACGGCCGCAACCCCGGCTGCAATGTCGCCTTCGGTCGGGTCGGGGCCGGAGCCTGGGGAACCAGTGCCGCCCGGGCGGCCGTACCGGTAATGTTCGAACGCCGAGGTAAAGCGCGACACTGCCCCGTGCGCCTCCTGGTCCATGCCTCCGGGCTCACCCAGCAGTTCAGCCCGGAACCGGGATGAATATGCCCTGGGCGTCTCGCTGTCCGCGGGGGGCAGGCCGTAGTCGGCGCCAAGATCCTTGATCTCATTCCATGCCGACGGTACGGCCAGGTCCGGTCGCCTTGGACGCAGCCGCCGTGACCTGATACCCCTCCGAACCAGGTGGGGGGCGGCCACCAGGAGAAGCAAGCCCACCAATGCGGCTGCACCAAGGAACCAGGGGGTCAATTGCGCGGAGTCGCCTGTGCTGCTGCCGGCGCCGGGGACGGCCTGGGCAGTGGTGCTGGGGGATGGGGCGGGAACCGGGGCCGTGTCGGGGATGAGGCCGTCGTTGTTGCCCAGGGAATCCGCGACCGAAGGCGCTGAGGCCTCGGTTGCGTAGTCCGGGACCACCCCCCGCGACGGCGTCGGCTCGAACGGTACCCAGCCCAGGCCCTGGAAGTACAATTCCGGCCAGGCGTGGGCGTCGCGCGCATCTGCCTCATACTCCGGGAGGGCGCCTTGGCCGGACACAGAGACCGTCGCCCCGGTCAGCCTGCCGGGGGCATAGCCCACGGCGATCCTGCTGGGGATTCCGTCCAGGCGGGCCATCACCGCCATCGCCGATGCGTAATGGATGCAGTAACCGCTCTTCTGCTGCAGGAAGTCAGCAAGGACGGAAAGGCCGTTACCGTCATAGCCGCCCTGCACCGGGGACTGCAGTGAATATGTGAACTCGGACGAGCGCAGGTACTTCTGGATGGCCAGGGCCTTCTGGTACGGCGTCCCCGCACCCCCGGCAACGGTCTGTGCCGTGGTTTTGACGATGTCCGGGACGTTGCCCGGGATGCGGGTGAAAATGTCGGGGATGCCCCGTGCGGGCCCTGAGGACTGGGCCAGGAGCGCCGCGGAAAGCTTGGGCACCGCGGAGGTCACCACGTACTCCTGCCGCCGGGTGGTGGTGTCAGTGCCCTTGATGCTCAGCGTGGCCGGATCCCAGGTCCACTGTCCGCCCAGTCCGCGGACGGTCTCGGGCGCATAGGGCGCCGGCAGGTAGGGACTGGTGAAGGACCCGGTGTCGATGGCTGTCACCAGCCGCACCTGCTCATCGGTCAGGACCGGATACCCGGGGTCGATCCGGCCGTCAAGGGGCACCCTGGAGGCGGTGCGGTCGTCCGGTCCCCACGAATCGCCGTCGAAATTGTCCACGGTGACCGATCGCAGGTAGAGGGGGTTGGGTGACGTGGTGGCGTAGGTGATCCTGCCGCTTCCGTCCGGTGTGCGAAGGCTGTTGCCCAGGGTGATCATCGGATTCAGGCCCGTGGCGGCACCCCACGGATTCAGCCGTGAACCCTGCGGGAACGTGCCTGTGTCGAAGCCGGGAATCGCCAGGGGCAGCACCAGGGTGGCTGCCAGCGCCACGGAGCCCGTCAGCACGGCCCTGCGCACCAGGCCGGGGCTTCGGGCCGAGCCGCCCTGCAACCTCCCGTCCGGGGCAAACCATTGGCTGCAGGCGAGGATCAGCAGGTAGCCCGCCACGGTGGCAACGAAACTCCATACCCCCACGCTCTGCGGTTTGATCATGGCCGGAACCACCAGCAGCGCAAGCAGGCCTGTGCCGGAGGCGGCCGGCATCCCGAGCGGAACCGCGAGTGCATCGACCAGGATGACCGCCAGGCCAAGCACGGCACAGACCACCATGACGATCCCGGCGTTGGGCGCCACTGGGGCAGTCTCTGCCAGGACAGTCTCGCTGGCCCGCCGGATCAGCCGGTCCAGGTCCGGGAGCGTGGCACCTGTAGGGACAACCCACAGGAAACTGGAGCCGCGGAAGAACGTCAACGTCAGGACGGCGCCCAGTGCCACGAATCCGCCTGCGGTGACCAGCAGGGGCTGGGCCCGGACGGAACGCAGCGCGGCAAGCGTGAATGCCACCACCAGCACGGTGGTCATCACCGGCCAGTACCAGTTCCACCCCCGCAGGACACCGTTCAAGGACAGGGCAGCGCCGCAGACGGCCACGGTGATGGATCCCCCCATGGCCCACGGGTAGGCGCCGGCGCGCAGGCGTCCCGCAGGCACTTCATGCTGTGCCTGTGCCTCGTGGCCAGCACCCGTTGGCCGGGCCGGCGCCATGGTCATGTGGCCACCCCTGCTCCCCGCCGGACCTCTGCCGCCGTAACCACCGGCAGGGCCGGGTCCTGGTCGAACTGGCGCCACGCGGCGGCAAGCTGCGTCGCGGGCGCCACGGCCACCGCCCGCCAGCCGCCCTGCCGCAGCACTTCCAGGACATCCTGGGACTCCATGGGACGTTCCACGGCCAGGATGGCGAACGCGTTGGTGCCGTACGAAGCGGCAGGGGCCAATGCTGCGGCTTCCTCCCTGGTGATGCGACCCAGGACAGCGATCAGTGGCCCGCGCATCCGATGGGCGGACAGCTTGTCCATCAAGTGGTCGTCAAAGGCCGGCAGTCCCTGCTCCGGGCTTCCCTGTGTCCGCACTTTCGGGGCGCCCGGGCGCGGCGCGTTCCTGGCCATGACACCCCGCTGCATGACACCCCGCTGCACATCGTCCCCGCGAGTGCTGTCCCGGTGAGTGCTTTCCCGGCGGGGGTGGGGCGCCCCGGACAGGTGGATGGCGGCAAGGCTTTCGGCAATGGACTGCAGGCCGGATGATCCGCTGAATTCTTCCACCGCCGGTTCCGGGGACGAGGGGGAGTGGAGGAACGCCGGTTCCCCGCCCGTGTCCAGCGCCCGAAGGCTGTAGTTGCGCTCGGCAAGGTGTGCGCTGACGGACATGGTGGCAACAACAGCCCACTCGAAGGTGTCGCTGGTGGCCGGCGCATGCCCCTCCGGCACGGGCAGGCCCGGCATCGACGTGCCGGAGCCCCCGCCGAACGCACTGGCCCGATGGTCCAGGATGATGGTGGCTTCCGGCGTGGTCACGGACTCCTCCTGCCTGACCATCAAGGACCCATGCCGTGCCGTGGCAGGCCAATGGACCCGTCGCATCGGGTCACCGTGGCGGTATTCCCGGGTCATGATGTCGTCGTCGCTCGGGTTTGCCCGGACACGGGTGGCGGTGACGCCGTCGTTCCCCCGCGCTCCCGCCAGCCCGGCGGCAGGCAGGACGACGGCTGCCGGCGTCACGGTGAGGATGTCGCCGTCGTCAATCGCCTGCCGGTGCAGGGAGAGGCCGAAAGGGTCGGTGAACTCGGCCGTGACCGGGCCGATCCTGAACTGCCCCCGGTACCTGGACGTGAGGTGGTATTCGTAGCGGCTTGTGCCGCCGGTGGCCGAACGGGACGGGAACCGGAAGGACGGCGCGTGGGCGAAGTGCGCCGGCAGCCGCTCCTCCATGGCAACCCGTCCGCTGCCCGGGCCCGTCCTGGCCACGGCAAGGTGGACCGTCGCCGGGGCGGAGGTTTCCACAGGGGAGGGATTGAATTCGCGGTAGACGCGGAAGCGCGGCTTGACCAGCCTGACGCCGGCAAGGGAGACGAGCGGCAGGACCAGCAGCAAGATGGCAAGTGTCAGGAGGTCCCGGCGCCCCATGACCTGGGCCGCGGCCAGCGTGAAGGCCCCGGCTGCGAGCATGCCCCAGCCGCGCCTGGTGAACAGGTGCCGCGGAAGCTTATCCAGCAGGGCCATGGTCCGTGCCTAGCGGTTCCTGCTGCCGGCGGCGGCCGCGGCCCGGTTGGGCTGCCCCGGCTGGGCCTGTGGCACGGGCAGCCTGGACAGGATGCCCCGCAGGACGCTGTGGGGTGTCTCGCCTGCGCCCGCCGCCTTCCGGTCCAGGATGATGCGGTGCGCCAGGACGGCCTCGGCCACGTCCCGCACGTCGTCCGGCAGGACGAAGTCGCGGCCCTCCAGGGCGGCTGTGGCCTTGGCGGCACGCAGCAGCTGCAGCATGGAACGGGGACTGGCGCCGAGCCGCAGCAGCGGGCTTTCCCTGGTGGCCCTGCCCACTGCCACCGTATATTCCTTCACGGCGTCTGAGACATAGACCTGCTGGACAGTGGCGGTCATGGCCGCGACGTCGGACGCGGTGACCACGGGGGAGACATTGGCCAGCGGCGAGACCGCCTGGTGGGTTTCGAGCATCTCGATCTCTGCGGCCTTGTCCGGGTAGCCCATGGAAATCCGGGCCATGAACCGGTCCCGCTGGGCCTCCGGCAGCGGATAGGTGCCTTCCATTTCAATGGGGTTCTGGGTTGCGACCACCATGAACGGCTCATCGAGCTTGTAGGACGTGCCGTCCACGGTGACCTGATGCTCCTCCATGCACTCCAGCAGGGCGGACTGGGTCTTGGCGGATGCGCGGTTGATTTCATCACCGATAACGATGTTGGCGAAGACCGCACCCGGCCGGAACTCGAACAGCCTTGAGGCCTGGTTGTAGATGGACACCCCGGTGACATCCGAGGGCAGCAGGTCCGGGGTGAACTGGATGCGGTTGACCGTGCAGTCGATGGTCCGGGCGAGGGTCTTTGCGAGCAGGGTTTTCCCGACGCCGGGCACGTCCTCGAGCAGCAGGTGGCCTTGTGCGAGGAGTACGGTGAGCGCCAGCTTGGCGGCATCGGACTTGCCGTCGATGACGGTATTGACCGTGGTGAGGATGCGCTGCGCCGCGGCGTGGAAGGACACCGGGTCCATGGCCGCAGGCCGGTGCCCGTTCAGGTGGCTGACGGAATCAGCGACGCCGGCCAGGTTAAGGTTCGGTGCGCTTCCATTGTTGGCAGTGCGTCGGTGGGGTTCCATCGGCAACCTTTCAGCCCGGGTTTCACCTGGACGGGACAGCAAGCCTGCCTTCGCCCCTTGGTGGGCGTGCGCGTGTGTTCGTTCCAGACTACTAACACAACTGCCGTGCCTGACAGAGAGTTCCGGCAAATATGGGGGTACCTTTCGGCCGATAGTCTGGGTGGATGTGCAATTCGTCAATTCCCGCCGCTTACCGGGTACCTGCAGACGAGGAGACTCCGGACCAGGCCGCCGGCCGCCGGAAGGATTTTCCGCCCGCACCGGAGCCCCTGCCGGTACCAGTCATGGACAACCACACCCACCTGGACTTCCCGGACGGAAAGGGGCCGGTGGGGATCAAGGCTGCGCTGGATGCAGCGGCGGCCGTGGGAGTCCAGGGCGCCGTGCAGGTGGGCTGCGACCTCGAATCCTCACGGTTCACGGTGGAGGCGGTGGACCGGGACGAACGGCTCCTGGGCGCCGTGGCCCTGCACCCCAACGACGCGCCGCATTATGCTGCCCGCGGTGAACTGGAAGCGGCCCTTGCCGAAATCGAACGCCTGGCGGCGCATCCCCGGATCCGGGCCATCGGCGAAACCGGACTGGACTTCTACCGCACCGAGGGAGAGGGGCTGCGGCACCAGGAGTACTCGTTCCGGCGGCATATCGACATTGCCAAACGCCTGGACCTCACCCTCCAGATCCATGACCGGGACGCGCACAGCGACGTGGTGCGCGTCCTTCAGGAAGAGGGCGCGCCGGACAGGGTGGTGTTCCATTGCTTCTCCGGTGGCGAGGACCTGGCCAAAACCTGTAACGACCAGGGCTGGTGGATGTCCTTTGCCGGCACGCTGACGTTCAGGAACGCCACGAATCTGCGCGCCGCGCTCGCCGTCGCGGACCGGCAGCTCATCATGGTGGAAACGGACGCTCCATTCCTGACCCCGCACCCGCACAGGGGGCGTCCCAACGCGAGCTACACGGTCCCGTACACCGTGCGGGCCATGGCAGAATTGACAGGCTCCGACCTGGCCGGCCTGTGCAGCGCAATCAGCGAAAATACCGTACGGGCATACGGATCCTGGGCCTGACACTCCTTCCCCTGCCGGCTGCTAAATGCATATCTGGTATGCAAAAATGTTGGCCACTTTATAACGCTACGGTTACAGTGGGAAACTATTAGCCGGGGTCGGGGAAGGCCAACGGGTAATTTCACTTCATTCGCAGCCGGCCCGGCTTGTCCAGTATCCGGCCATGCCGCTGCGCGGAGTGTGGCGGCGCACCGGTGCCCGGACTGTCCTTTTCAAGGTTGCTCCGGGCATTTTATTGCGCGTTTCCCCGTGCCCGGATGGACCGAGAGTTACGGGCAATCGTGATCAAGTTCTTCACATCGGACGGCAAGTTCAGCTATATCAAAGTTGGCGCCCAGCTGCTGGTGCTTTGCGGCCTGGTCGCAGGCCTCGTAGCCTTCGTGGGCAATAACAAAACAGTCACGCTCAACGTGGACGGCAAAGCGTCGTCCGTGCAGTCCTTTGGCGGAACAGTGGAACAGGTGGTCAAGAGTGCCAACCTGGAACTGAAGCCCGGCGACCGCGTGTCGCCTTCCCTCGACGCGACGGTCCAGAACGGCACCGTCATCAACATCAACCAGGCCAAGGAAGTCAAAGTCAGCCTTGACGGGGCTGAAAAGACGGTGAACACCACCGCCCAGGACGTCGAAGACCTGGTGACAGAACTCGGCGTCGCCAGTGCCTCGTCCGTTTCAGCGCCCAAGGATGCCACCCTTTCGCTGGCAGGTTCCTACGTCTCGATCTCCACGCCCAAGACCGTCAGCATTGTGGCTGACGGCAAAGTGAACACCGCCACCACCACGGCCCCCACCGTTGGCAAGGTGCTGGAGGATTCCGGCGTGACCCTCGCCGCCAACGACCGCACCTCGCAGCCGGCCAACGCCAACGTAGTGAACAACATGGTCATCAAGGTGTCCCGGGTGGACACCAGCCAGACCACGGTCACCAGTGAAGACGTGCCCTTCGAGACCGTTACCGCCGAAAGCGCAGACATGCTCAAGGGCGAAAAGGAAGTGACCCAGGCGGGCGCCGCCGGAAAGCTGGAACGCACTTTCAAGCTGGTACTCGTGGACGGACGGGAAGCGTCCCGCACGCTGGTGTCCGAGAAGGTGGCCGTGCAGCCGGTCACCGAGAAAGTCACCGTTGGCACCAAGGCCAAGCCTGCACCCCAGGCCGCACCTGCGGCCGCTGCCGGCGCCAACACCGGCGCAGCTGCACCGGCCATGATGAACGAGGCCATGTGGGACAAGATTGCGCAGTGCGAATCCAGTGGAAACTGGAGCATCAACAGCGGCAACGGCTACTACGGCGGCCTCCAGTTCGACATCCGCACCTGGATCGGAGCCGGCGGCGGCGCCTACGCCCCTAACGCCAGCCTCGCCACCAAGGCGCAGCAGATCGACATCGCCAACCGCGTCTACGCGCAGCGCGGCCTGTCGCCCTGGGGCTGCGGCTGGGCAGCAACCAGCTGATCCACCGGACATAAGCGCAGAGTCAATGGCCGTGGCCGGGCCCGGGGTACCCGGGCCCGGCCACGGCCGTTAACCCGGCAGGGCGGACGTGCCGCGCGGGATAGGATACCTAGGTGACTGAACCGATCCCCGCCGTGCCCGCACCGTTGTTCGGTGCCTCCGACATACGCCGGCTGGCAGAGGAAATCGGGATCAGGCCCACCAAGACCCTGGGGCAGAACTTTGTCATCGATGGCAACACCATCCGGCGCATTGTCGCCGCGGCGGGCGTGGGACCGGATGAAACGGTGCTTGAGGTGGGCCCGGGGCTGGGGTCCCTCACGCTGGGCCTGCTCGACGCCGCGGCGGCAGTTGTCGCCGTCGAAATTGATCCTGTCCTTGCCGCGAAGCTGCCCGAAACCGTGCAGGAATGGCGGCCGGCCGCCGCCAACTCCTTCCACCTGGTGCATGCCGATGCGATGAAGGTCACCGAGCTGCCTGTCGAGCCGACAGCACTGGTGGCCAACCTGCCCTACAACGTGGCGGTTCCGGTGGTGCTGCACCTCCTGCAGTATTTCCCCAGCCTGCGGCACGGCCTGGTGATGGTGCAGGACGAGGTGGCTGACCGGCTGGCAGCCGGCCCGGGATCCAAGACCTACGGGGTGCCGTCCGTTAAGGCCGCCTGGTACAGCCAGATGCGCAAGGCCGGCGTGATCGGCATGAACGTTTTCTGGCCGGCACCGAAGATCCATTCCGGGCTGGTGGCCTTTACCCGCCGCGAACCGCCCGCCACCACCGCCACCCGCGAGCAGGTGTTTGCCGTGGTGGATGCCGCGTTCGCGCAGCGCCGCAAGACGCTCCGGGCCGCCCTGGCGGGCTGGGCCGGGGGAGCCCCGGAGGCCGAGCGCTGCCTGCTCGCAGCCGGCGTCGACCCCACCGCACGCGGCGAGGTCATCGACATCGCCGCGTTCGCCAGGATCGCCGAAGCCCGGGAAAAACGGCCGTGAGCGCGGGACTGGACAAGGCAGGCAGGGGGCGGTTCGCCGCCCGGACGGTCCGCGTCAAGGCGCCCGGTAAAGTCAATGTTTCCCTGGCCGTCGGTCCGCTCCGGCCGGACGGCTACCATTCCGTGGCCAGCGTCTACCTCGCGGTGTCCCTCTACGAGGAAGTGGCGGCGACCAGCACCGCCGAGCCCGGGATTACCATCAGCCTCAGCCCCGAAAGCACCCTGGACCTCGACGCGGTCGATATTCCCCTGGACAGCAACAACCTTGCCCATAAGGCGGCTGCCATCATGGCTGACGTCTCCGAACACGCCACGGGGGTGCACCTGGAGATCACCAAGCGGGTCCCGGTGGCCGGCGGGATGGGCGGCGGATCCGCCGATGCCGCCGCCACGCTCCTGGCCTGTGACGCACTCTGGAACAGCGGGCTGTCACGGGAGGAACTGGCGCACCTGGCGTCCGAACTCGGCGCCGACGTCCCCTTCTCGCTCCTGGGCGGGACCGCCGTCGGCCTTGGCCTGGGCGATGAACTCTCTCCGGCGCTGGCCAAGGCGCAGACCCACTGGGTGCTGGTGGTGGCCGACTACGGCCTGTCCACCCCCGAGGTGTACCGGACGCTGGACCGGCTGCGTGAGGCCGAAGGGGTGGAGGCCAGTGAGCCCACCGGAGTGGATCCACAAATCCTGACGGCGCTGCGGGGCGGGGATGCCGAATCCTTGAGCCGGGTGCTGGTCAACGATCTGCAACGGGCTTCCATTGAGTTGTCGCCGGCGCTGCGCGATACGCTGGGAATCGGCGAATCCCATGGGGCCATTGCCGGAATCGTTTCGGGTTCCGGCCCCACCGTGGCTTTGCTGGCTGATGATTCCGTTGCTGCGGAGGCGCTGGCGGAGGACCTGCGGCGCTACGGCCTGACAGCCCTTCCCGTCCACGGCCCGGTCCCCGGCGCGCGCATCATCTCCGACATCCTCCTTTAATTAAGACTTCCAGTCCGGCAGCAGAAAGCAGTTCCCTTTGGCACACCTTCTTGGCGGCGAGAACCTCACGGTTTCCTACGCAACCCGCACCGTCCTGGACGGCATCACCCTGGGACTGGAGGAGGGGGACCGGATCGGCATGGTGGGCCGCAACGGTGATGGCAAGTCCACGCTCATGCGTCTGCTGGCGCTGCGCTCCACCCCGGACTCCGGCCGCGTCACCAAACGCGGCGACGTCAATGTGGGGTACCTGGACCAGAGCGACGTGCTCGACGGCGACCTGACGGTGGGTGCCGCCATCGTGGGTGACCAGGCCGACTACGAATGGGCCCGCAACCCGCAGATCCGCGAGATCATGGGCGGCCTCGTGTCCGACGTCGACTGGCATGCCAACGTCCACGCCCTCTCCGGCGGCCAGAAACGGCGGGTGGCCCTCGCCAAACTGCTCATCGAGGACCACGACGTCATCATGCTGGATGAGCCCACCAACCACCTCGACGTCGAGGGCGTGGCCTGGCTTTCCCGGCACCTGAAGACGCGCTGGCGGCCCAACCAGGGCGCCTTCCTGGTGGTGACCCACGACCGCTGGTTCCTGGACGAAGTCTGCACCAAGACCTGGGAGGTGCACGACGGGATCGTGGACCCCTTCGAAGGCGGCTACGCGGCCTACGTCCTGGCCCGCGCGGAGCGCGACCGCATGGCGTCCGTGGTGGAGGGCAAACGCCAGCAGCTGGTCAAGAAAGAGCTCGCCTGGCTGCGCCGGGGCGCCCCGGCCCGCACGGCCAAGCCGAAGTTCCGGATCGAGGCCGCCAACGCGCTCATCGAGGACGTTCCCGCCCCGCGCGACTCCATGGCGTTGAGCAAGATGGCCACGGCGCGCCAGGGCAAGGACGTGCTGGACCTGGAGAACGTGTCCCTCAACTTCCAGGGCGCCGACGACGGCCGGAAGCTTTTCGACAACATCACCCTTCGCCTGGCTCCGGGGGAGCGCCTGGGCCTGGTGGGCGTCAACGGTGCCGGGAAAACCACCCTCCTGAAGCTGCTCAACGGCGAGATCACACCCGATGCGGGCAAGCTGAAGCGGGGCAAAACGGTGGTCACCGCCGTTCTCACCCAGGAGGTCAAGGAGCTCGACGACGTCTCGGACCTGCGGGTGATCGAGGTCATCGAGCGGGAGAAGCGTTCCTTCAACGTCGGCGGCAAGGAATTCAGCGCAGGGCAGCTCGTGGAGCAGCTCGGCTTCACCAACGAGAAGCAGTGGACACCGGTCAGGGACCTGTCCGGCGGTGAGCGGCGCCGCCTGCAGCTGCTCCGGCTGCTGGTGGGTGAACCCAACGTGCTGATGCTCGATGAGCCCACCAACGACCTTGACACCGACACCCTCGCCGCCGTCGAGGACGTCCTGGACGGCTGGCCCGGCACGCTGGTGGTGGTCAGCCACGACCGCTACCTGCTCGAACGCGTCACCGACCACCAGATGGCGCTGCTGGGCGACGGCAAGCTCCGCGGCCTCCCCGGCGGCGTGGACCAGTACCTCGAGTTGCGCGAAGCCGCCCTCGCCGGTTCCACCGTCACCGGCGGTGGAAACCCGGTCACCAGCGCGGGCCAGGCGCCGGCCACCGGGACCGGCCCGTCCGAGGCAGAGAAGCGCGACGCCCGCAAGGCCCTCAACAGGATCGAGCGGCAGATCAAGAAGCTGGACCAGCAGGAAAAGAAGCTTCACGACGACATGGTCAAAAGCACGGAGAAGTCCGATTTCGACGCCCTGGCCGAACAGAACAAGCAGCTCAAGGACCTGGCCGACGAAAAAGACGCCCTGGAAATGGAGTGGCTCGAGGCCTCGGAACTCCTGGGCGACTGACCCTCACAAGCGGGGAAGGGGGTTATCCGGCAGCATGCGTCAGAGGCGAGGAACGAGCCAGCATGCAGAGGATGACCCCCTTCGCCGCGGACGGAACCACGGCGAGGCCTAGAGTTCAGACTGCAGCTCCGGCTCCTTCTTGAGTCCGGTCAGGCCGTTCCAGGCCAGGTTGACCAGGTGCGCGGCGACCGTGTGCTTGTCCGGCTGGCGGCTGTCCTGCCACCACTGGCCGGTCATGGCCACCATGCCCACAAGCATCTGGGCGTACATGGCACCGTCCTCGCCGCTGAAGCCGCGGCGGGAGAATTCGTCGGAGAGGATGTGTTCCACGCGCGCGGTCACGTGCGAGAGGAGGGTGGAGAAGGCGCCCTCCGGCTGGGACGGGGGAGCATCGCGCATGAGGATCCTGAACCCTTCGGTGCGCTCCTCGATGTAGGTGAGCAGTGCCAGCGCGGCGCGTTCGACGAGGACGCGGGGTTTGGCTTCCTCGGTGAGGGCCGCGTTGATCGAGTCCAGGAGAATGTGGAATTCACCGTCCACCACCTCGGTGTACAGGCCTTCCTTGGACCCGAAGTGTTCGTAGATGACCGGCTTGGACACTCCTGCGCAGGCGGCGATTTCCTCGATGGTGGTCCCGTCCAGGCCGCGGACGGCGAAAAGGCCGCGCCCGACGTCGATCAGCTGGCTCCGGCGCTGCAGGCCAGTCATCCGCGTCCGCGGAAGGTTGTTGCTCACCTTCCCATCATGCCTCACCGCCGGGGACGGGATTCCGCGGGACCGGCAGGACCCAACGCCCCGTGTCGCGCGGTGGCCTGAACCCATGGCAAAATAGGGACTTGTGCCCGGGCCTCGAGTCTTTCGGCACGGTCCGCTCTGGTGTAACGGCAGCACCCCGGCCTTTGGAGCCGTGGAGTATAGGTTCGAATCCTATGGGCGGAACTGCTGCGCAAGGAGCGATCATGAGGATGGCACCCGGTGCCCGGCGGGCTGGCCCGCCGGCTGCCGCAAAGCGCAAGCACAACCAAGCAAGGAGAACCCGTTACGTGATCCCCGAGAATACCGGCCCGGCCGCTGTAATCGTCCTGGCAGCAGGCGCCGGTACCCGGATGAAGTCGCGTACACCGAAGATCCTCCACGAGATCGGCGGCCTGTCCATGGTGGGCCACGCCCTCCGCGCCGCCCGCAGCATCAACCCGCAACGGCTCGCCATTGTGGTGCGCCACGAACGGGACCTGGTGGAGGGACACGTCGCAGCACTGGATCCGCAGGCCGTCATCGTGGACCAGGACGACATCCCCGGCACCGGCCGCGCCGTGGAGGCCGCGCTGCAGGCGCTGGACGCCGAACAGGAACTGTCAGGCACCGTCGTGGTCACCTACGGTGACGTGCCCCTCCTGTCCGGGGAACTGCTCACCGAACTCGTCGCCACCCACGAACGCGACGGCAACGCCGTCACCGTCCTCACGGCAGTCCTTGACGACGCCACCGGCTACGGCCGCATCCTCCGCGGCGAAGACGGCTCCGTTACCGGCATCCGCGAACACAAGGACGCCACCGAGGCAGAGCGGCTGATCCGGGAGGTCAACTCCGGGATCTACGCCTTTGACGCCGCGGTGCTCCGCGGGGCACTGGGGAAGGTCACCACTGACAACGTGCAGGGGGAGAAATACCTCACCGACGTACTGGGGCTGGCCCGCGAATCAGGCGGCCGGGTCGCGGCCGTCGTGACTGCGGACCGGTGGCAGGTGGAGGGCGCCAACGACCGCGTCCAGCTTGCCGCGCTCGGCGCCGAGCTGAACCGGCGCACGGTGGAAGCCTGGATGCGGGCCGGCGTCACCGTCGTCGACCCGGCCACCACCTGGATCGATTCCTCCGTCACCCTGGACGAGGATGTCCGCCTCCTGCCCAACACCCAGCTGCACGGCGCCACCTCCGTGGCGCGGGACGCCGTCGTCGGCCCTGACACCACCCTGACCGACGTCACCGTCGGCGAGGGTGCCACGGTGATCCGCACCCACGGTTCCGGCTCCGTGATCGGCCCGCGCGCCGCCGTCGGCCCCTTCACGTACCTTCGCCCCGGCACCGTGCTTGGTGAAAAGGGCAAGATCGGTGCCTTCTACGAAACCAAGAACGTCACCATCGGCCGCGGCTCCAAGCTGTCCCACCTGGGCTATGCAGGCGACGCCGAAATCGGCGAGGACACCAACATCGGCTGTGGAAACATCACGGCCAATTACGACGGCGAGAAGAAGCACCGCACGGTCATCGGCTCGGGCGTCCGTACAGGCTCCAACACCGTCTTTGTTGCCCCGGTCACCGTGGGGGACGGCGCCTACAGCGGCGCCGGCGCGGTGATCCGCAAGGACGTGCCGGCGGGCGCGCTGGCGCTCAGCGTTGCCGCCCAGCGCAACGCCGAAGGCTGGGTCCCCGCGCACCGCCCGGGAACCCGCTCCGCTGAACTGGCCCAGGCGGCCATCAATGACTCCTCAAGTACCCCGGCATCTACAGAAGAGGGCAAGTAACCATGAGTGAAATTACGGCGCACGGCGAGAAGAAGCTGGTGCTCGCCACTGGGCGGGCCCATCCGGAGCTTGCCCGGGAGATCGCCAAGGAACTCGGCACTGACCTCCTTCCCGTTGATGCCTACGATTTCGCCAACGGCGAGATCTATGTCCGGGCCGGCGAGAGCGTACGCGGCACCGACGCGTTCGTGATCCAGGCGCACCCCGCACCGCTGAACAACCACCTCATGGAACAGCTGATCATGATCGATTCGCTGAAGCGGGCCTCCGCCAAGCGGATCACCGTGGTTTCGCCGTTCTACCCCTATGCCCGGCAGGACAAGAAGGGCCGTGGCCGCGAGCCCATCTCCGCCCGCCTCGTTGCCGACCTCTACAAGACCGCCGGCGCGGACCGCATCATGAGTGTGGACCTGCACACTTCCCAGATCCAGGGCTTCTTCGACGGGCCGGTTGACCACCTGATGGCCATTCCGCTCCTGGCCGACTACATCCGCACCCGTGTCGCTGCCGACAACATCACCGTTGTCTCCCCGGACACCGGACGGGTCCGGGTCGCGGAACAGTGGGCTGAGCGCCTGGGTGGCGCGCCCCTGGCCTTTGTCCACAAGAGCCGTGACCTCACCGTCCCCAACCAGGCTGTCTCCAAGACCGTGGTGGGCCAGATCGAGGGACGCACCTGCGTCCTGATCGACGACATGATCGACACCGGCGGAACCATCTCCGGCGCCGTCACGGTCCTGAAGAACGCCGGAGCCAAGGATGTCATCATCGCCGCCACGCACGCCGTCTTCTCGGATCCGGCCGCACGCCGTCTCTCCGAGTCCGGCGCACGCGAAGTGGTGGTCACCAACACCCTCCCGCTGACGTCCTCCCAGCGCTTCCCGCAGCTGACAGTGCTCTCCATCGCACCGCTGATCGCCAGGGCCATCCGCGAAGTGTTCGACGACGGCTCGGTCACCAGCCTCTTCGACGGCAAGGCATAGCCCCGCACCAGGCCGGGGACGTTTTCAGGAAACGGCCCCGGCGCTGGTAAGCTGGTCAGCGATACCTTGGCGAGGGAGGGCATAGCCTCCGTTATCGACTGGGTCTGATCAGTCCTTCGGTTGAAGGACTGCCTTCTTGAAGGGCCGCCCTCCGGCGCCCGGCGTTGAAGGTCACACCAGACCTCCGCCCTTGCTGAACACCGTTTAGTCTTCAAGGAGATATCCATGTCTGAGCAGAAGCTCGCAGCAGAACTGCGCACCGAATTCGGCAAGGGCTACGCCCGCCGCGCCCGGATGAACAACCTGATCCCCGCCGTCATCTACGGCCACGGCGCAGAGCCCATCCACGTCACCCTGCCGGCAAAGGCCACCACCCTGGCCGTCCGCACCGCCAACGCCCTGCTGTCCCTGGACATCAACGGCGAGGGCCACCTGGCCCTGGTCAAGGACGTCCAGCGCGATCCCGTAAAGCAGATCATCGAGCACATCGACCTCCTGACCGTCCGCCAGGGCGAGAAGGTCACGGTTGACGTTCCGGTCCACGTCGAAGGCGAAACCGCTCCCGGCACCGTCCACAACCTGGAACTGACGGTTGTGTCCCTCGAGGCCGAGGCAACCCACCTGCCCGAGTCCGTCGTCGTCAGCATCGAAGGCCGCGCCGCCGGCGAGCACATCCACGCTTCCGACCTGGTCCTGCCCAAGGGTTCCGCCCTGCTGACCGACCCCGAAGCCCTCGTGGTGAACATCTCCGAAGCCATCGAAATCGCCGAGGAAGCAGAAACCGAAGCTGCCGGCGAAGCAGCAGAAGCTCCCGCAGCAGAAGAAGCCGCAGCAGAGTAATTTCTCCGCAATTCACGACAGTGGCCGGACCCCCATGGGTCCGGCCACTGTCATGTCCGCACACCGCCGTTCCATTTCCGCGTAACCGCCCCCAATAGGATTGACTCCATGACAGATACCTGGCTGATCGTTGGCCTCGGCAACCCAGGCGCCCAGTACCAAGGCAACAGGCACAACGTAGGCCAGATGGTGCTCGATGAACTGGCCGGCCGCATCGGCGCCGGATTCAAGACCCACAAAGCCCGCGCGCAGGTCCTTGAAGGCCGGTTGGGGATCGGCGGCCCGCGCGTGGTCCTTGCGAAACCGATGAGCTACATGAATGTTTCAGGCGGCCCGGTCTCCGCCCTGGCCAATTTCTACGGGATCCCCGCAGACCACGTGGTGGCTGTCCATGACGAGATCGATATTCCGTTCAACACCGTCAAGCTCAAGCTCGGCGGCGGCGAGGGCGGCCATAACGGGTTGCGGGACATCTCCAAGGCCCTGGGTACCAAGGACTACCTCAGGGTCCGCGTGGGGGTGGGAAGGCCGCCTGGCAGGATGGACACAGCCGATTACGTGCTGCGTGATTTCGGCACCGCGGAACACAAGGAACTGCCCTTCCTGCTGGACGATGCCGCCGACGCCGTCGAGTCCCTGTTGCGCGATGGATTGACGGCTGCCCAGCAGAGGTTCCACCCGGCCAAATCGGGATCACAACAGCTGGAATCGTAAAAGTTCCTTTTGACCCTGTTTCCTTGTCTGCGGCAGGGGGTACTCTTCTTCCTATGCGGGGGAGCAATGGGGCTACATCCCGCTATTGCAGGATGTAGGGGAAAAGTTCATGTCAATCGAGCCACTCAGCTGGGGACGTGGGTCAACACCTCAGGGTGACAGGCTGCCCACACCAACCTCCGCGGCGCCGGAGGGCCAGCAATGGTCCATGCCTGCACGAAGCGCCAACCTGGATGCTGTCCGCACCGCACTGACCAGCGAAAACTCCCTGGGCGTTGTCATCACCGGAGCCAGAGGCGTGGGCAAGTCCTCCCTGGCGCGCGCTGCCGTTGCGGACCTGGGTCCCGATGTCTGGTCGCTGCAACTCCGGAGCGGCCCCTCCGGTCCCAGCACCCCGTACGGCTGCCTCTCCTTCCTGCTGGCCCGGCTCCCGCAGGCCTACATGGGCTCGCCCACCGCCATCCTCCGTGGCATAACCTCCCTGATCCGCAGCGACGCCGCCGGCAGGCCCTGCGTCATCACTTTGGACACGTCGGCCTGCATCGACGACATGAGTGCGGGGGTGCTGTTGAATGTCCTGCTGACCGGCACGGCAAAGATCATCGCTGTGGCCCCCAACGCCAGCGACCTGCCGGCAGACTTCCACTGGCTGCTGACGGAGCGGAAGCTCACGGAAGTGCGGCTCAACAACCTCAACGAACTCCAAACCCGGCAGGTGCTCCTTTCCCTGCTGGGCCACCGCGTCGCCTCTTCCCTGGTGACCACCTACCACCAGATGGTGGGTGGAAATCCCTTGCTGCTCAAAGCGCTGGTCACCGAACAGCAGCTCTCCGGAAACCTGGTCCTGTCCGATTCGGTCTGGACGCTGCGGGACAAAGTGGTGCTCGACGGCGCCGCCAGCCTTGACGACATCGTCCGGTCCCGCTGGTCGCGGGAGACACCCGAAACCCGGGACGTCATCGAAATGCTTTCCTGTGCCCGGCGGGTGGAACTGGCCGCCCTTACCGCCATCTATGGCGCGGACGTGGTTGCGGACATGGAAGACGGCGGCCTGCTGGAGATCGACGACTCCGAGCACCGCTGGGTGTCGCTGCGGGAGAAGTACATCGGTGACGTAGTCCGGACCTGGCTGAGCATTTCCCGCCGGCGGGAGCTGCGCAGCGTCCTGCTGGGCGGCCAGGAGCCGGACCCGGCAGCCATGACGGTGGAAGAATTGATGTCTTTCGCCGCGTGGACCCATGAGTGCGAGGCCGAGCTGAGCCCGCAGTTGGCACTCGCGGCCGCCCAGGCCGCAGTCCAGCTCTTCGACCCCCGTTTTGCCCTGACGTACGCGGAGATGGTGCAGAGGACCGACGCCGGGTGGGCATCGGCGCAGCGGCAAAAGGCTGCGGCGTACCTGCAGCTGGACATGCCGGTCCAGGCGCTTTCCGCCCTGGATGGCATCTCCCAGCCTGAACTCGAGGCTTTGGATCCCCTGGAGTACGCCGAAGTGGTGGCCGCCAAAGCGCGGGTCATGCTCTGCATTCCGGAGCGTGCGGGCAAAGTCCGGGAACTGCTCGCCGCGGCGCGGGAACGGCTCGGGAAAGCGGACAACAACTCCTCCTGGCCGGCAGCGGCAGCGGTGGCGGCAAACCGTATCTCGTTGAGTGAATTCGAATACCAGGCCCATGCCGGCGATTACGCCGCCATGATCCCGGCGCTCGAGCGGGCTGCCGATCCCGCAGGCAATCCGGACACCGGGTTCCGGCTCCAGTGCGCGATCATCCTGATGGGCGCGCTGGCCATGACCGGGCGCGAGATGGACGCGCTGGGCCTCATGCGAAAGCTCGGCGGCCAGCTCACGGACGCCTCGCACGTCGTGGGCCTGCGCGAGCGCTACGCCAGGGAGGCCTACTTCGTCGCACTGATGGCTGGCCAGTGGCGCCGCTGCATCGACCTCCTCAGCCCATTCAGCACGGGCCAGCCCCACCGGCTTCCATACCGCAGCGCCGCCACCGAACTCGCAGCCGGCGTGGCCTTTGTCTTTTCCGGGCGCGGCGAGACCGCCCTGGAGCCTTTGATCTCGGCCGCCGCCCAGCTGGAGTTGCAGCCTGTCCAGGCCGCACTGCGTACCGCCTACGCAGCCACGGCTTTGGCGTACGCCCAGACCGGCAACGCCGCGTTCGCCCGCAAGTACCTCACCAAACTGCAAAGGGCGCCGGGCAAGGCAGGATTTGCCACGGAGAGCATAATCGATTTTTGTTCGCTCGTGGCGGGGCGCTGGCTGGGCGACTCCGAGGCAGTGGCAGCGCTGAAACAAGGGGCCCGCCGGAACCTGGAGGCGGGCAGGCACACAGTGGCCGGCATCTACCTGCTGGCAGCAACGGTGAACGGCAGCGACGCCGACTTCCGCCTCCTGGAGGAGATCGCAGGCCGCCGGCAGGGACCGCTGGCCGATGTCTCGCGGCTGATCGCAGTCGGCAGCAGGACAAAGGATGCCAAAACCCTCCTTGCCGGCGGTGAAATTGCAGCCACGCTCGAACTCGATGCGGTCGAGGCCAGGTGCATGGCGCTGGCAGTGGACTTTGCCCGGCAGGACGGGGATGCCCTTTCGGCGAGGACTGCGCAGGCCCGGCTGGACATCCTGGCTGCCACCGTGGCCAACCTTCCCATTGTTCCCAGCAGCGGAAGCCCGCTGCTGACCAGCCGGGAACGGCAGATTGCCCGCATGGCCGGCCGCGGCGTCTCGAACCGTGACATCGCCATGGAAATGGGTGTTTCCGTGCGCACCGTGGAAGGCCACCTGTACCAGGTCTTCACCAAGCTTGGCGTAACTTCAAGGGGTGATCTGACTGGACTCGTCTAATGGCCACAAGCCGGCGACTGCACACCGGCTCCTGACCGGCCGCCGCGAGCCGGTGGACCGCATCTGCACCATGGTCCGGAACGGAACCCACCGGGCCGTCTTCATCATGGCCGGCCCGGGCATCGGAAAGTCGGCCGTCACTGACGCCGTGACCGAGCGCCTGGCCGGAAACATGAAAATCCTGCGCATCCACGCCAGTTCGGCCCTGGCCGGAGTGCCATTCGGAGTCCTGACACCCTATACGGGGGAACTCACCGCCGAGGAGTCCGTCTCGCCGGTCGCGGTGCTGCGTTCCATGTGGTCCTACTTTGAGAAGCTCAAGGCCGGCAGCGGGGGAGCGGTCCTGCTGGCGGTGGACGATGCCCACCACCTCGATGATGCTTCCGCGGGGGTGCTGGCCGAGGTGATTTCAGCCGGATGGGCAACGGTGCTCGCTGCCGCCCGGCCACGGCCGGGTCTCCCACAGCCGCTCGACCAGCTCTGGTACGACGGCCTGGCCGAACGCGTGGACCTCCGGCCCCTCAACCGTGAACAGATTGAAGAAGTCCTGGACCACGTCCTCGACGGGACCGTGCCGGCTGCAACGGTGGACTCCATCTGGAACGCATCAAGCGGCAATCCCCGGATCCTCGACGCCCTGCTGCACGACTCCGCCGAGGCCGGCGTCCTCGCCAAGCGCAACGGAATTTGGATGCTGCTGGGCCCGCTGCCCGCGGATGGGGACCGCCTCGCAGGCGTGGTGGCCAAAGACCATCTCCGGCGCCGGACCGAAGAGCAGGAAGCACTGAAGCTCATTGCCCTTGCCGGGCCGGTGGGCAGGAAGGTCATCGAAGACATCAGCGGGGCAGCCGTGGTCCGGTCCCTGCTGGACCAGCAGATCATCGTCGAAGCCCCCGGCATCCCGGGGGAGCTTTCCATCTGGAACGGACTCTTCGCCGGCGCCATCCGGAACACCGTGTCGGTCTCCCGCAGCCTCCAGCTGCTGGAGAAGGTCAGGGCCCACCAGGATCCCACCCAGTTGCGCGGCGAGGGCCGGTTGCGGGCAGTGGAGTGGGCCCTGGAGTGCGGCGTCAGGGTCAGCGACGACGAGATGCTGGCCGCGGCCAAGGAAGCCTTGCTGCGGTTCCGCAACGACAGTGCACGGTCCATTGCGTCCCGTATCCAGGACCCCGCCATGGTCCCGCTGGCCCAGGCCATCCAGGCGCGGGCCCTGTATAACGAGGGCGCCTATACCGGGGCCGCGGCACTCCTTGACGAGTGCTGGCTCCGGCTGGCCGATGATCCCCAGGGACCGGCCGTCCTGCTGCTCCGGGTTTCGGCCCACCTGGCCATCGGCCATCCCCTGGGGATGATCGCGGACGACGTCGAAAAGAACGTCCCGCTCTCCAGCGACGGCGAAAGGAGCTGGCAGGAAGGGCTCCTGCACCTGCTCCACCTCGGTGCCGAGGTGAACTTCCCGGCGCTGAACGACGAAGTGGACACGATGCGGAAGCGCCCCCCGGCAGAAGCCGGAGAACCGCTCCGCGCCTTGGCTGAGGGCCTTCTCTCCCACGCCCTCGGCTCGGCGGGACGCCCCGTGCAGGGGCTGGAGGCCGCACTGCTGGCAGCCTCGGAACTTCCCCCGCTCGAAGGCAGCCTGTTCTTCTTCCCTGAGTTCGTGCTGGGAAGGCTCGTCTCCGACTACCTGGCCATGGGTGAATGGGAGCCGGCGGAGCGCGAGATCGACCATTACGCGGCCGGACACACGCTTGGCGCGGCCACCTTCAACGGAAGCCTCCAGCTGCTGCGGGGGTATTCGCTGCTGCGGCAGGGGAGGATGGAACGCGCTTATCAGGTCCTGCTGCCCGCTGTTGAGGCGCTGAGGCTCAACGACCCGCTGCAGCTGTACCGGTTCGGCACGGCCCTCGGCTTCTACGCCGCGGCCCGGCTGGGCGACACGGAACAGGCACAGCGCCTTGAACAGGATCACAAGGACGCCGACGCCGGCTGGCCGGCGCATGATCTTTTGGCAGAGGCCTACATGGCCGCTGCCGCCGAATACCTGGCCCGCGACGGCAAGGGATTGGCCGCACTGCAGACGTTGATGACCACCACCCAGGCCTCCGCACGGAAGGGAAACCTGCTCCAGGTCCTGGCCATGTGCTGGGACCTGGGCGACCCCTCGGTGGTGCCCATGGTGCAGGCGGCGGCCCGGGACGTGGAAGGCCGGTGGGCAGAAGCTCTTCTGACGCTGGCCACCGCCTGGGAAAATGCCGACGGCGACACCCTCATGGCAACAGCTGCCTCGCTGGAGGAGGCAGGCTTTGTCAACCTGGCCCGCGAAGCCTATGCCCGTGCCAGCACGGTGCTGGAGCAGGCCGGTGAACGCCGGCGCTCACGCCAGGCCGTGGCCCAGCGCGAAAAGTGCGACCACGAACTGGGCGAGCGGTTCCGTGAAGGACGCTTCATCGCCGCGGCGCCCACCGTTCGCCTCACCAGGCGCGAACAGGACATCGTGGAGCTGGCCGTGCAGGGCCTGACCGACCGCGAGATCGCACAGCGGCTCATGGTCTCCGTCCGGACCGTGGAGGGCCACCTCTACCGCACCTACGTCAAGCTCGGCGTCCGCAGCCGCGATGAGCTGGAAGCGGCCCTGCCAAAGTAGGCCTGGCCTCCCAATCCGGCCCTGCCGTGCCTCCGTGCTGCCAGTCGGGCATCGGAATCCCTGCTGACCGCCCGACGTCGAAATCCCTGCCCCCGGCCACCCGCTGCCCACGGTGTTTCCACCCGGGAAGCACCGCCGGGCCGCCGTCGTACCCAAGCCCGCCAATCATCCCGCCCGGAGGGTGCGCAGGAGCGCCAACCCGGTAGTGCACCCGCCTGGATTCGAGTACACCCTACTCGTGTACGTAAGGGCCCCACGGGATTTACTTAAGGAGGCAAAGCAAAGCGGCAGGCCGGAAGCCGCAGAGCAGCCAATCAGGACAGTGAGGCCCTCTCAACTTCCGGTCCCCAGGGACCGGGTCAAGACGGGGCCGGCGACGTCAGAGTCTTCTGAGACCGAGACTCTCCCCCCAGCCGTCGCCGGCCCTTTACTCCCTCGGCCGAAGCCCGGGGCAGCGGTGGCGGCCGCCCCTTCCGGGCGGCCGCCACAGCCGTGTGTGGGACAATTGGGTTGTCAGACATGGGCAGCCCAAGGAGTTCGTTTTGGCCGTAGTATCAACGCCAGCCACACTGGAACGTGCCGTACCTGTCATGGACAACGCCGAGGTGCTGCGCATCCGCAATGACTTCCCGGTCCTCAACCAACTGGTGAACGGACAGCCGCTGGTCTACCTCGACTCCGGGGCCACATCCCAGAACCCCGTGAGCGTCATCGAAGCCGAGCAGGAATTCTATGAGCAGCGCAACGCTGCCGTGCACCGGGGCGCCCACCATCTTGCGGTTGAGGCCACCGAAGTCTTCGAGGACGCCCGCCAAACCATCGCCGACTTCATCGGTGCGGACTACGAGGAAACCATCTGGACCTCGAACGCGACGGAGGGACTGAACCTCCTCTCCTATGCGCTGTCCAATGCCGGACTGTGGGCTGCCCAGGGCCGCGGCGACCAGCGGCTCGGGGAGCTGTCCCTGGGGCCCGGGGACGACATCGTGGTGACCGAGATGGAACACCATGCCAACCTGATTCCATGGCAGGAGCTGGCATTCCGCACAGGAGCCACCCTCCGGTACATCCCCATCGGAGATGACGGCAGCCTTCGCATGGACCAGGCCGCCGGGATTATCGGCCCGCGTACCAAAGTCCTGGCCTTCACCCACGCTTCCAACGTCCTGGGAATCATCAACCCGGTAGCGGAACTGACGGCCCTCGGGCATGCGGCCGGCGCCTTGGTTGTCCTGGACGCCTGCCAGTCGGCTCCCCACCTGCCCTTGAACGTCAAGGAACTCGGCGTGGACTTCGCGGTCTTCTCCGGCCACAAGATGCTCGCCCCCACGGGGATTGGCGTGCTGTACGGGCGGCAGGAGCTGCTGGACATCCTCCCGCCGTTCCTGACCGGCGGGTCAATGATCACTACCGTCACCATGGAGCGGGCCGAGTACCTCCCGGCGCCCCAGCGCTTCGAAGCGGGCACCCAGCGCATCTCCCAGGCGGTAGCCATGGCGGCCGCAGCGAACTACCTGACGGAAACCGGGCTGGCCCGGATCCATGCGTGGGAGGCCGCACTGGGCCAGCGCATGGTGGCGGGGCTGGAATCCATTCCCGGCGTCCGGGTCCTGGGCCCGGCAGCCGGAAAGGAACGGATCGGCCTTGCCGCGTTCGACGTCGAAGGCGTCCACGCCCATGACGTGGGACAGTTCCTGGACTCCCGGGGAATCGCTGTCCGCGTGGGACACCACTGCGCCCAGCCGCTGCACCGCAGGCTTGGACTGACCGCCACGACCCGGGCCAGCGCCTACCTCTACAACACCACGGACGACGTGGACCGCTTCCTTGAAGCCGTTGCCGGCGTCCGGGCCTACTTCCGCGCATAGCGGAGAAGACGAAAGGTGACACCATGAGCCTTGACCAGCTGTACCAGCAGATCATCCTGGACCATTCGAAGGCCCGCCACGGCAGCGGGCTCGCCGCGACCGAAGCGCCCCAAGGCACCTCCACCGGGCAGTCGCACCAGCTCAACCCCGTGTGCGGCGACGAAGTTACACTCCGGCTCGCCGTCCAGGACGGGAAAGTGGCACAGGTGGCGTGGGACGGCGCCGGCTGCTCCATTTCCATGGCCTCGGCGTCCGTCCTCAGCGACCTCGCCGAAGGCATGACCGTGGCTGAACTGCACGAAATTATCGACAGCTTCCGGGAGGTGCTGAGGTCCCGTGGGAAGGTCCATGCTGATCCTGAGCTGCTTGGGGATGCGGCAGCGTTCGAAGGAGTGGCACGCTACGCAGCCCGGGTCAAGTGCGCCATGATCTCCTGGGTTGCTGCGGAGGACGCGCTTAACCAGGCAGCCTAGGCCAGGCAACCCAGGCCAGACGGAAACAGCCCGGACCTTGCTCCAACAGGAGTAAGGTCCGGGCTGTTTTCGCGCCGTGGAACGGCTGGTTCAGCCCAGCAGGCCGAGAACACCGATCACCGCTGTGGCGAGTCCCAGCACCATGGAGATGCTCACCAGCACCACGTGCACGGTCAGGAATTTGGTGGCCTTTCCTGCCGCATCGCGGGCGCGGGGATCCTTCATCACGCGGCGCAGGAACTGCGGCCAGACCACCAGGGACCAGACGCCGGCGACGATGAGGACCAGCGCTGCGAGGACGGGAAGCTGCATGGGTTAGTGGCTTTCCAGCCAGGCCTGAGCCTGTGCGGCCTGCAGGTTCAGGGCTTTGGCCACCATGGGTTCGGCGGCGTCGGCGATCTTGCCGCCCAGGAACGGAACAGAGGACTTAACGGCGCCCTCGAGCTCCACCCGGGTTCCACCGGCATCGGCCACCAGGCGCTGGACGGCCGTGACATCCACCGGGGCGCCGGCGATCTTCAGCGAAATGTTGCTCTGGCGGGAGCCGTCGGCGGCCGGGGCCTCCCAGTTTTCAACCTGCGTCACCTTCAGGTGCTCACCCACGAACTTGCGGGCAATCTCGGGCAGGCGCGTGGTGGGGAGGGTACGCACCGAGGTGGCGTTGAAGGCCCCTGCGATGTCACCGTCCACGCTGAAGGACTCCAGGGTGCCGCCTACCAGTTGGCTGACGTGGCGCTGGAAATCTTCGTTCACCAGCACAGCAGCAACGCTGTCAACGGAGTGCGGAAGGGTTGTGGTTGCGCTCAGCGCCATGGGTCCTCCTGGGATTTGGGGAAAGGATTTACGCCTCCAACATCCTACGGGGTGACCGGCGAGGGCTCCGCATCGGCAAGTTTCTGGGCGGCAGCGGTGATGTTCCGGGCCATGGCCGGGAAGATCAGGCTGTGGAACGGAAGCACGGCGAGCCAATAGAGCCGTCCGCTCAATCCCTTGGGGAAGAAGATGGCGCGCTGCCGGTAGCGGCTGCCCGCGCCGTCGGGCTCCACGGAAAGCTCCAGCCAGGCCCGTCCCGGCGCCCGCATCTCGGCCCGCAGCCGCAGGAGCCTGCCCCGGTCGATCTGCTCCACCCGCCACCAGTCCACCACTTCGCCGATGGCCAGGGTGTGCGGGTGCCGCCGGCCACGCAGCAGGCCTGCGCCGCCGGTCAGTTTGTCCAGCCAGCCGCGGACCTGCCAGGCCAGGGGCAGGGAATACCAGCCGTTGCGCCCGCCGATGCCCTCGATGATCGTCCAGACGTGGGCCGGGTCCACATCGCCGTGGAAGGTCCGCTCGTCGATGTACACCTTGTGCCCCGACCAATCGGGGTCGCTGGGAAGCGGATCGGAGTCGGCACCGGCGTTGGCCCAGGTGGTCTCCACCTGGCCGTCCCGCTCCTTTCCCAGCGCCAGGGCCACCGCCGTGCGGTAGGGGGTCAGGCCGCCGTCGGGCTGGGGAATGTACTGGTCGATGTCGTGTTCGTTGGCCACCGCGTCATGCTGCAGGGACTGGACCAGCGGCACGGCCATGGAGAGCGGGATGGGTGTTGTCAGGGCCACCCACATGCCTGCCAGCTTGGGTGCCGGTACCGGCAGCGCCAGCACCACCCGGTAGGGCAGGCCCGCTTCGGCGGCGTACTCCTGCATCATCCCCGCGTAGGTCAGCACCTGCCGGCAGCCGATGTCGAAGGTGCGGTTGATGGGGCCCTCCAGCGACGCTGCGGACACCAGGTAGTAGAGGACATCACGCACGGCGATGGCTTCGATCCTGTTGCGCACCCAGCTGGGCGCCGGCATCAGGGGCAGCGTTTCGGAGAGGTGCCGGATCATCTCGAAGGAGGCGGAGCCGGAGCCGATCACCACGCCTGCCTGGAACACTACGGCGTCCACCGGGCTCTCCAGGAAGACCTTGCCCACCGCCTCCCGTGACCGCATGTGGGTGGACAGCTCCACCCCCTGGGGGTGCAGGCCGCCAAGGTAGACGATCCGGCGGACCCCCGCGGCCGCTGCAGCATCCGCGGCCGTCCTGGCCATGGCCTTTTCCTTGGCTTCGAATCCCGCGCCGGCGGCCATCGAATGCACCAGGTAGTAGAAGACCTCGACGCCGGCCAGGGCGTCGCGGAGGGCGTCGCCGTCGTCCAGGCCGCTTTCCACCACGTCCACTTTGTCCCGCCAGGGCACGCCGGCGATCTTGTCCGGCGAGCGGACCAGCACCTTGACGGTGTGGCCTGCTTCCAAAAGCCGGGGCACCAGGCGGCCGCCGATGTAACCGGTGGCCCCGGTGACAAGGACAGTCTTTGGTGCTGGCTGGGCGCTCATTGCAGTCATGCTGGCTCCTGTATGGTCCTGGCCCCTGTTCGTCCCGGCCTGGCTTCGTCCTTTGTAGTTCGGAGCCGCGGCCCGTCCGGACGGGCCGCGGCTCCGAACAACAGGGCTCCCAACAAAATGGCTCCCAACAAAATGGCTCCGAACTAAGGGGCTCCGAACGGGCAACTGTCCGGCCCTGCCAGCCTAGGCCTGTGGGCGCCGCGCTGCCATGTCGTTCCTGCGCTGTAGGCTGGGAGTACCCGGGATTCGCAGCGAATTTCGGGTTTTCGCGTTGCCTGCGACCCTCGATGAACACCACAGGAGCTTCTGCCATGAGTCTTCCCGGCCAGTCCGCCGCCGGCACATCCAGCACAGGCACATCCAGCACGGGCACGTCCAGGACAGGCACGGACCGGCCCGCCAAGACCAGTGCCGCCCCGTCGCTGGACGGGCTGCGCCGTGCCCTGGCGCCGGACCAGACGTTCGCCCGGGTCCGCGCCGAGGCTGCCCGGGGATTCGCCGTCCGCGGACAGGACTACCAGATCAGCGCTCCTCCGGGACTCCGGCCGGTGCTGCTCGCGGAGATGGCTGACGGGCTGGCGGCCAAGGCGGAACAGGCGGGCGGTATGGAGCCGGGCGTGGTGCTGGCCGTCACTGCCACCGGCCGGGAGGCGGAGGACCTCACTGCGGCCCTGCGCGCCTACCTGCCCGCGGATTCGGTGGCCGAGTTCCCCAGCTGGGAGACCCTCCCGCACGAGCGGCTGTCGCCGCGCTCGGACACCGTAGGCCGCCGCTTGTCCGTGCTGCGCCGCCTGGCCCATCCGGAAAATCCAGCCCATCCGGAAAGCTCGACGGCGGGCCGGCTCCGCGTCGTCGTCGCGCCGGTCCGCGCCGTGGTCCAGCCGGTGGTAGCGGGCCTGGGCGACCTGGTTCCCGTCACGCTGAAGGTGGGCCAGGAGGTGCCGTTCTCCGACGTCGTGAAGAGCCTTGCCGACGCCGCGTACGCCCGTGTGGACATGGTGACGCACCGCGGTGAGTTCGCCGTCCGCGGCGGCATCATCGACGTTTTCCCGCCCACCGAGGACCACCCCATCAGGGTGGAGTTCTTCGGGGACGAAGTGGACCAGATGCGCTGGTTTGCCGTGGCCGACCAGCGCTCGCTGTCCGCCCCGGGCGTCCACCACCCCGCCGAACTGCATGCCCCGCCGTGCCGGGAAATCCTCATCACCCCGTCCGTCATGTCCCGCGCCGCCACGCTGAAGTCCCAGCTTCCGGCCGCCGCGGACATGCTGGAGAAGATCGCCGGCGGAATCGCCGTGGAGGGCATGGAATCCCTGGCGCCGGTGCTGGTGGATGCGATGGTTCCGTTCGTTGACCAGCTGCCTGCCGACTCCATCGCCGTGCTGATCGAGCCGGAGAAGGTGCGCACCCGCGCCCACGACCTTGCCGCCACCAACGAGGAGTTCCTCGAAGCGGCATGGTCCACCGCGTCCGACGGCGGTGCGGCACCTTTGGACCTCAGCTCGCAGGCGAGTGCGGCGCTGCACTCTGCCAGCTTCCGGTCCCTGGCGGAAACGCGCACCTCCTCGCTGGAGCACGGCGTGTCCTGGTGGTCGATTACGTCACTGGCGCAGGACGCGGAGCTGCTGCCCGAGATCGACGTGCTGAACCTGCATGCCCGGGAGCCGCGGGGCTACCAGGGCGACGTGGCGGAAATGATGGAGTTCATCGGTTCGCACGTCCGCGACCAGTGGCGGATCGTGGTGGCCACGGAAGGGCCCGGGCCGGCCCAGCGCCTGGCCGAGTTGTTCCATGAGAACGACATTCCCTGTGCCCGGGTGGACAGCCTGGACCACGAACCCCAGCCGGGCATCATCGAGGTGACCACTGCCGCCGTCGGCCGTGGTTTTGTCCTGGACGGCCTCAAACTGGGCCTGCTCACCGAAGCCGACCTGCTGGGACGGACCTCCGCCGGGTCCACCAAGGACATGCGGAGGATGCCCTCCAAACGGCGCAACGCCGTCGATCCCCTGCAACTGGTGGCGGGGGACCACGTGGTCCATGAACAGCACGGCATTGGCCGGTTCGTGGAACTCATCCAGCGCAAGGTGGCCGGCGGCGGCGACGGCGTCCGGGAATACCTGGTGCTGGAGTACGCGCCGGCCAAGCGCGGCGCACCCGGCGACCGGCTGTTCGTCCCCACGGACCAGCTGGACCAGGTGACCCGCTACGTGGGCGGCGACACCCCCGTGCTGAGCAAGATGGGCGGCGCGGACTGGGCCAGTACCAAGTCCAAGGCCCGCAAAGCCGTCAAGGAGATCGCCGGCGAACTGATCCGGCTGTACTCTGCCCGCATGGCCTCCCGTGGCCACGCGTTTGGACCCGACACGCCCTGGCAGCGGGAACTGGAGGAGGCGTTCCCGTATGTGGAGACGCCGGACCAGCTGACCACCATCAACGAGGTTAAGGCGGACATGGAGCGGGAGATTCCCATGGACCGGCTGGTGTCCGGCGACGTGGGCTACGGCAAGACCGAGATCGCGGTGCGCGCTGCCTTCAAGGCGGTGCAGGACGGCAAACAGGTGGCGGTGCTGGTGCCCACCACCCTGCTGGCCCAGCAGCACTACGAGACCTTCACCGAACGCTTCTCCGGCTTCCCGCTGCGGGTGAAGCCGTTGTCCCGGTTCCAGAGCGCCAAGGAAGCGAAGGAGACGGCGGAGGGTGTGAAGAGCGGTGCCGTGGACGTGGTGATCGGCACGCACCGGCTGTTGGCCAAGGACTTTGAGTTCAAGGACCTGGGCCTGGTGATCGTGGACGAGGAACAGCGGTTCGGCGTGGAGCACAAGGAAGCGCTGAAGAAGATGCGCACCAACGTGGACGTCCTGGCCATGAGTGCCACCCCGATTCCCCGCACCCTGGAGATGTCCCTCACCGGCATCCGGGAAACCTCCACCCTGGCCACCCCGCCGGAGGAACGGCACCCCGTGCTGACCTACGTGGGCCCGTACACGGACAAGCAGACCTCGGCCGCCATCCGCCGCGAGCTGATGCGTGAAGGCCAGGTGTTCCTGGTCCACAACCGGGTGTCCACTATCGAGCGGACGGCCGCCAGGATCCGCGAGCTGGTGCCCGAGGCACGGGTCGAGGTGGCGCACGGCAAGATGTCGGAGAGCCGCCTGGAGCAGATCATCGTTGACTTCTGGGAGCGGCGCTTCGACGTGCTGGTGTGCACCACCATCATCGAGACCGGCCTGGACATCTCCAACGCCAACACGTTGATCGTGGACGGCGCGGACAAGTACGGCCTGTCCCAGCTGCACCAGCTCCGCGGCCGCGTGGGCCGTGGCCGTGAACGCGCCTACGCCTACTTCCTGTATCCGTCAGAGAAGCCGCTGGGCGAGGTGGCGCTGGAACGGCTCAAGGCCGTGGCCGCGCACAACGAACTGGGCGCCGGCATGCAGTTGGCCATGAAGGACCTGGAAATCCGCGGTGCCGGCAACCTGCTGGGCGGCGAACAGTCCGGCCACATCCAGGGAGTGGGCTTTGACCTGTACATCCGGCTGGTGGGCGAGGCCGTGGCGGACTACCGGGGCGAGGCCGAAGAAAAGGCCGCGGAGATGAAGATCGAGCTGCCCGTCAACGCCCACCTGCCGCACGACTATGTCCCCGGCGAACGGCTGCGCCTGGAGGCCTACCGGAAGCTCGCGGCGGCCATCACCAATGAGGCCATCGACGAGGTCCAGGCCGAGCTCGTTGACCGCTACGGTGAACTTCCGCTGCCCGCCCAGAACCTGGTGGCGGTGGCACGCTTCCGTGTTGGTGCGCGCGAAGCCGGCCTGTCCGACGTCGCTCTGCAGGGCAACTTCATCAAGTTCTCCCCGGCCTCGCTCCCGGAATCCAAGATCATGCGCCTGAACCGGATGTACCCCGGATCGCAGTCCAAACCCGCACTCGACGCCGTCCTCATCCCCAAGCCCAAGACGGCACGGATCGGCGGACGGGATCTGCAGGACGCCGAGATCCTGGAATGGGCCAACGGCGTGATCCGGAATATCTTCTCCGACGCCCCGCTCGCCGCCCCGGCAGTCAGCGGCTAGTACGTGATGGGAGGACACCACGCCGCGTCTGGAGCCGCGGCGTGGGTAGCTGTTGCGTCCACCGGCCCCTACACCCTGGGTTGGTACCCGCTGGATCCCACGGGCATCCTCATCGGCGGCATGGCCACCGCGGGCACGGCACTGGTGTGCGACTGGGACCACCGGGCAAGCACGGTGGCCCACTCGCTGCCGCCGCTGTCCAACGTGATTGCGCGCGGCATCGAGAACGCCAGCGGGGGCCACCGGCAGGGAACGCACTCCATCCTTGGTGCCGCGGTTTTTGTCTTCCTCGCCGGCCTGGCATCGCAGGTGCACCTGGACACCGGCTGGGGCCGCCTGTCCGTGGGGGCCGGGCTGCTGTGCATGTTCCTGATCAACATTGCGGCGAAGGCGCTGAAGCTCTTTCCCAAAAGCGGCTTTATCTCCAACTGGATCTTCGCGCTGGTCATGGCGGGCCTGGTCACCGTATACGCGCCGGGGCAGTGGACCTGGCTGCCCACCTCGATGCTGATCGGGGTGGTGGTGCACATCGTGGGCGACCTCATCACCACCGGAGGAGTGCCGCTGCTGTGGCCGCTGGTGGTCCGGCCGCCGAAAATACTGCGCCGGCTGCCCCTGCTGCGGAACGTCTGGCGGGCCAACGGCGCCCTGTCCCTTCCCCTGCTGGGGCGTGCCGGTTCCAAGCGGGAGTGGCTGGTGCTGATCCCGGTCAGCGCGTACGCCATGGTGGGCATGTCGATGGCCGGCTGGGCCATCGCCCAACAGCACTGGGGCCGTGCGGCGGCTGCCGCGGGCGCCTGGATCAGGCTCTGGTTCTAGCAGGCAACACCCTTCAGCGGGAAACAGCAACGGACCGGCGGAAAAGTCCGCCGGTCCGTTGTTTGCTGTATGGAGTGGGTGTTAGTGCTCGCCCGCAGAGTCGGACCGGCCCAGGATGGTCTGCGGGATCCAGAAGGCCAGCGCAAACAGGGCCAGGCAGGCGGCCATGGGCCACGGGTTGCCCAGGCTGAGGAAGGACAGCGAGTAGATGGCGCCCAGGAACAGCACGAAGCAGACCGCGAACAGGATGACGCTGGTGGCGAGGTTGTTCTCGTTCTGCGGGGTCCGGACGGAGTCCTGGTTCGACGCCGAGTCCCGGCTGGACGCGTTGATCTGGCTGGACATATGTTCCTCCTCGGCCCCGCGGGGCTTGGTCTGCGGCCGCTTCCGGGTCCGGTCAGTAAGCGGTTGAACCCTGTTCACCCTTGACGATGGCAATCCCGGAGCTGGCACCAATTCGTGTTGCACCTGCTGCAATCATAGCCTGCGCGTCGGCCAGGGACCGTACGCCGCCGGAGGCCTTGACCCCCAGGTCAGGGCCCACCGCGCGGCGCATCAGGGCCACGTCTTCAACGGTGGCGCCGCCACCGTTGAAGCCCGTGGAGGTTTTCACGAAGTCCGCCCCGGCCTCAACGGCCGCCCGGCATGCCAGCACCTTCTGCTCATCCGTGAGCAGGGCTGTTTCGATGATGACTTTCAGGATGGCGCCGCCGGCGTGCACCGTCTCGGCCACCGCGGCGATGTCCTCGGTCAAGGCGCCCTGGTCACCGGCCCTCGCGGCGGCAATGTTGATCACCATGTCCACCTCGTCCGCGCCGTCCAGCACGGCGCCGCGGGCCTCGAACGACTTCACGTCTGTAGGGGTGGCCCCCAGCGGAAAGCCCACCACGGAACAGGTGAGGACGCCGGAGCCCTTGAGCGCCTTGGTGACGGTCTTGACCCAGATGGGGTTGACGCAGACCGACTTGAACCGGTACTCGGCTGCCTCCGCGCAGACCTTCAGCACGTCAGCTTCCGAGGCTTCGGGCTTGAGCAGCGTGTGGTCGATGTAGGAGGCGATGTTCGCGGTCCCGGCCGGATCAGCGGTTCCTGCGTGAACGGTGGCTTCGTTGCTCATGATGGTCCTCTCGAAGGGCCTTGTGGGCCCGGCGTTGACTCGGTTTCGGGAACCATCTTGTCACAGCGCACGGCGCCGGTGGCGGCCGCTCAGGCGGCAGCCTGAAGGACCGGCGCTGCAGCCGCGGCAGTCAGCAACTGGGTGGCACAGGCACCTGCCGCCGACGCGGCGGCCACCAGCAGCCCCAGGCGCACGCCGTCGAACGCTGCTGCGTCGCCGATCGCCCAGATCCCCGGCACGGACGTCCGGAAGTCCCTGCTGATCTCGATGCCGCCGCCGGCGGCCGTCCGCAGGCCCGCGCTGGCGGCGAGGCCGTCCCGGGATACCCGCTCCTCGGCCAGGACCACCAGGTCGCCGGTCATGCTGCTGCCGTCTTCAAAGACCACGGCGGAGGCGGCGAGGGGGGAACCGGCCCCTCCGGAAACGACGGCGGGGATGATGGCCGCGGGCCGGGCGGTGGTGCGGATTGGCCGCACCCCCTTGGCCCGGAGTACCGCTTCGGCCTGCCCTGCCGCTGCCCCGGTGCCCACCAGGATCCCCACGGGGCGGCGGCCCAGCTCGCGGGTGACTTCCTGCACTCCGTCCGCAATGCGCGGGGCGTCATCGATGGTGGAGTAGCTCAGGCACTGCGCGGCGCCGTCCACCGGGTTGGCCACGGGAGCCGAACCGGTGGCGATGACCAGCTGGTCGTAGGCGAATTCCATGCCGTCGGCGGTTGCCACCGTGCGCTTGGCAGCATCGATGTGGCTGGCCGGCTGGCCAAAGCGGACGGAGACCTGGGGGAGCATGGCCAGCTCCAGCAGTTCCGCCGGGGTGTCATCGCGGTTGCTCAGCACGGTGATGGTGCCGGCGAACCGTGCCCGGTCCAGTTGGGCCACCAGGGCCTGGGCGGCGGGACCGGCGCCGGCGATGACGATGCGGGTTGCGGCGGAGGTGGACGTTGAGGGTGCCGGAGCGGACATGTGCTGGCCCTTTCGCTGGCGGCCGGGAACCGGCCGGAACTTCATGATGGAACCCAGCGTAGGGGCCTGCTTTTTCGGTTGTGTTACCCACCCATTGCTGTTTACCGGGCCCGTGTTCGCCAGTATTTACCGGCCGGTAACAGAACCCGTGACCCACCTCTCATTCACCGGCCGGCGGACACAATCCGCCATTCCCGGCGCACAAGTGGCCGGCACAGGCGTTCCTTAGACGCGGATCCGGTACCCGCGCTTGACTACCGTTTCAATGAGCTTTCCGTCCGGCAGTGACGAACGCAGCCTGCTGACCGTCATGTCCAGTGCGTGCACGGAACCCCGGAGTTCCAGCAGGTCGGAGAGGGATTCACGGGACAGGACAGCGCCGCCGGCACCCAGCAGGGCGCGCAGGAGCAGCAGGGGAGCGGGTGCCAGTTCCACCGCCTGGCCGTCGATCCGCAGGCTGCGGCCGCGAAGCTCGATGTTCCCGGAGCGGGTGTCCAGCCGCCGGACATGGTTCAGGGCCAGGTGCTCGCACACCAGCCGGATGAGGGCCCCCATGCGGAAACGTTCCGGGATGAGCGGCGTCACGCCCGCGTCCAGGAGTGGCTGTGCCGTCACGGGACCCACCACGGCGGTGGTGACGTTCAGTTTCAGGCTTTCCACCAGCTGCTTGTACAGGCCCATTTCGTGGGCGGTGCTCCACATCGCGTCCACGGCTGGGGCGCTGGTGAAGGTCAGGACGTCCAGGTTCCCGCTGCAGGCGGCCTCGATCAGGCGCGGCAGCCTGTCCTCGCCGTCGGGCTTGACCCACCGGTAGGGCGTGACGGTGAGGACCGTGGCGCCGGACATCCGCAGGCGTTCAATCTGGCGGACGTCGGTGTAGCCGTGCAGCTGCATGGCGACGGTCTTGCCCCGGACGCCTTCGGTGAGCAGCATGTCCACCAGCGTGGCGGTGGTTTCGTCGCTGCTGATGCCGACGTCGGCAAGGCCGGCCGCGCGCACGGCACCGCGGGCTTTGGGCCCCCGGACGAACATGCGGCAGTTTCCCAGCGTTTCCAGCAGTTCGTCGCCGATCCCGAAGGAGTCAGCGGCCTCGCACCACCGGCGCATGCCGTAGGCGGTGGTGGCGATGCACAGGTCCGGCTTGGCGGCGATGATGGCCCGCGTGTCCTCGATGAGGCGCATGTCCTCCTGGACGGGGGCGATCTTCAGCGCCGGCGCATGCAGCACTTCGGCACCCCGGCGCTCCAGGGCCTCGATCAGGTCGCGCGACCGCCGGTCCGAGGTGACGCCGATGCGGAACCCTTCCAAGGGCGACTCCGCGGCATCGGTGGCTTCTTCGGCCTGCGTCGTCGGTGCGGCCTGGGCTGGTTCAGCCGGTGCAAGTGCAGTCATGGGGGTCAATCCTTTCATGATCCCAGCAGCGAGGCCGCCAGCCTGTCCAGGTCTGCGGCGGCACCGGCGTGGTCACGGTTCGCTTCAGCCACCCGCACCACCTCGCCGATGACCAGCACTGCCGGGTTGCTGCAGCCGGCAGCGGCGGAGGTGATGGTGCCGAGGTCAGCGATGGTGGTGCGCTGGCCGGGCCGGTAGCCCCGCTCCACCACGGCCATGGGCATGTCCGGGCGCATCCCGGCGCGGCGCAGGCCTGCCGCCAGCTGGTGGAGGGTGCCGATGCCCATGAGCACCACAATGGTGCCGCCCAGACCGGCCAGGTGGTGGTGCTCCTTCTCTGTCAGCGGGGCGTGCCCGGAGACCACGGTGAACATGTGGCTGACTTCGCGGTGGGTCACCGGGATGCCTGCTGCGGCCGGGACCGAGATGGCGCTGGTGACGCCGGAGATGACGTGCACTTTGACGCCGGCTGCCACGCAGGCGGCAACTTCCTCGCCGCCGCGGCCAAAGACGTAGGGGTCCCCGCCCTTGAGGCGGACCACGTTGTTGCCGGCAAGGGCACTTTCCACCATCAGCTTTTCGATGTCAGACTGGCTGACCTTGTGGTGGCCAGGCTTCTTTCCGACGTCCACGAGTTCCGCGGAGGTCAGCCGCGGCAGTTCCTGGTACGGCGCCAGTCGGTCGTAGAACACGACGTCGGCATCGCGGAGTGCCTTGACCGCCGCCACGGTGAGCAGGTCGCTCGTGCCGGGGCCGCCGCCCACCAGGGTGACGTGTCCGGCGGGTCCCGCAGCAGGCTCGGCCGCGACCGGGATGCCGGTCTTCCGGCAGCGGTCCAGGAAGGCGTCCCAGCCGGGCTGTCCGTCCTCGACGGCGGCGACCAGGAACAGCCGCTCCGGCAGGTGGACGAGCCGCGCCTCTTCGGGGCTGCCAAGGCGGTGCACGACGGCGCCCGCGGCTTGGTACCGCCGCACCGCCTGCCGCGCGGCGTCGGGGGCGCCGGCCACCAGGACGTTCCGGCCGGTGAGGTCGATACTGAGCTGCATGGCTATGCCTCGTTTCCAGGGGTTTCCGTGGTGGCGGAGCGGACCGGGATGGAAGCCCCGATCAGGACCTTGCCTTTTTCCTCCGGAGTGGCGGGGCGCATCTGGCCGCGCTCGTCCGGGACGAAGGTGATGGAGTCGTCCTTCTGGTCGGGGGCATTGACGAAGGAGCGGAACCGGCGCAGGCGTTCGGGGTCCTTGAGGGTGTCTGCCCATTCATCCACGTACGTGTCCACGTGCTTGGCCATGGCGGCCTCAAGGTCCTCGGCGATGCCCAGGGTGTCCTTCACCACCACGTCCTCAACGTGCTTGATGCCGCCGTCGAGCTCCTCCTGCCAGCGGGCCGTGCGCTGCAGGCGGTCCGCGGTGCGGATGTAGTACATGAAGTAGCGGTCGATGTACTTGATCAGGGTTTCGTCGTCCAGGTCCTTGGCCAGGAGCTGGGCGTGGGCCGGGGTGGCTCCGCCGTTGCCGCCCACGTACAGGTTCCAGCCGTCGGCCGTGGCGATCACGCCCACGTCCTTGCCGCGCGCCTCTGCGCATTCGCGGGCACAGCCGGAAACACCCATCTTGAGCTTGTGCGGGCTGCGCAGGCCGCGGTAGCGCAGTTCCAGCTTGATGGCCATGGCCACCGAATCCTGGACGCCGAAGCGGCACCAGGTGGAACCGACGCAGGACTTCACGGTCCGCAGGCTCTTGCCGTAGGCCTGGCCGGACTCGAAGCCGGCGTCCACCAGTTCCTTCCAGATCTCCGGCAGCTGCTCCAGCCGGGCGCCGAACATGTCGATGCGCTGGCCGCCGGTGATCTTGGTGTACAGGCCGTACTTCTCGGCCACGGCCGCAATGACGCCCAGCTTCTTGGGGGTGATCTCACCGCCGGCGATGCGGGGGACCACCGAGTAGGTGCCGTCCTTCTGCATGTTGGCCAGGGCGCGGTCGTTGGTGTCCTGCAGGGTGCCGCGGCCGGCGTCCAGGACGTAGGCGCTGTTCTGGCTGGCCAGGATGTTGGCGATCGTCGGCTTGCAGATGTCGCAGCCGGCGCCGGTGCCGTACTTGGCCATGATCTCTTCGAAGGAGGTCAGCCCCAGGACGCGGATGGCGTCGAACAGTTCCTGGCGGGACAGTTCGATATGCTCGCAGAGGGCCTTGGAGACCTCCACACCGGACTTGGTCAGCTCGGTTTCCAGCAGCTTCTTCAGCATGGGGACGCAGGAGCCGCACTGGGTGCCGGCCCGGGTGCAGCCCTTCAACTCGCCCAGTTCCTGGACCGGGGCGTTGCCCTCGCAGGCGCCGCAGGCGTTGATGGTGTCACGGATGGTTCCGGCCGTGACGTTGTTGCAGGAGCACAGCGTGGCGTCATCCGGCAGTTCGGTCTCCGGCGCCTCGCCACCGCCGGCCGCGCTCAGGAAGGCGCCCGGTTCGGCCGGGAGCTCGCGGCCCAGGAGCGGGCGCAGGCTCATGTAAGGGGAGGCATCGCCGACGAAGATGCCGCCCAGGAGGGTCTTGGCGTCATCCGTGGTCACGATCTTCTGGTAGACGCCGCGGGCCGGGTCGGCATAGACGATTTCCAGGGCGTGCTCGGTCTTGGCGAACGCGTCACCGAAGCTGGCCACGTCCACACCGGACAGCTTGAGCTTGGTGGCGGTGTCGAAGCCCGGGAAGGTGGCATCCCCACCGTGCAGCCGGTCGGCCACGATCTCCGCCATGGTGTTGGCCGGCGCCACCAGGCCCAGGCACATGCCGCCGTAGTTGGCCACTTCACCGATGGCCCAGATGCCGGGCACTTCGGTTTCGCAGTAGTCGTTGATGACCACGCCGCCGCGGGGACCCAGGCTGAATACCTGTTCCTCGCCCTCGGCGGCGCGGAAGAGTTCATCGCGGGGACGGACGCCGATGGCGACGATCACGATGTCGGCGTCGATGACGCGGCCGTCGGCCATCAGCACCCCGGTGACCTGGCCGTCGTCGTCGGAAAGTACCTCCGAGGGAAAGACCCCGCCGTGGACTTCGAAACCCTTGGATTTGATGAGCCTGCCCATGGCCTGGCCCGCGCCCTCGTCGAGCTGGGTGGCCATCAGCCACTGGGAACCGTCGATGACGATCGGGTTGGCGCCGAGCTGCTCGGTGCCGGCAGCTGACTCGAGGCCCAGGAGCCCGCCGCCGATAGTGACGGCGTTGACCTTGCGGCCGAGCTTCTCCGTGAGCTCCGCGATGGCCTTGTTGATGGCCCAGACGTCTTCAAGCGTGCGGTAGACGTGCGTGTGCTCCGCGCCGGGGATGGGCAGGCGGGCCGCATTCGAGCCGGTGGCGACCACGAGTTCGTCGTAGGGGTAGCTGTTGCCGGCGGCGGTTTCCACCGTCTTCGCTTCGGCGTTGATCTTTACGACGCGCTCGCCGGTCTTCAGGTCCAGGCCGGCGTGGTCCCACATGGACGCCGTGCCGAGCGTCAGGTCGACGTCGTTGTCGGTGAGGGCTTTGGACAGCGCCACCCGGTCATAGGGGAGGTGGACTTCCTCGGTGAGGACCGTGACATGCCAGCCATCGAGGCCGCGGGCATGCATTGCGTCCGCAAAACGGTGGGCCGCGGGGCCGCCGCCGGCGACGACGATGCGGCGCGGAGTCTCTGTGCTTGAAGTCTGTTCGGTCACTGATGGGCCTTTCGCATGGGCCGCAGGCAGTTTTCCTGCAGCCTTCTCTGACGAGCTGTCCATCCAGACTAGGGAGACGCAGTTTCGCTTCAGTTTCCCATTTGTTTCGCCAACTTAACTTCTGCATCACGAGCGCATTTCCGGGCGGGTTAGGTCTCTTTTACGCGCCGGACACATTCACCGCACCCCGTTGAAACACCCGGACCCTAGCGTTGGAAACGGCCGCAAAAGCAGCCGTGCAAGGACAACAGGCACAGGGAAAGGAGCCGGACATGACGGCAACACTGGAACTTGGGGCGCTCGCCGCCGAATCTGACATCGCTGGATTCCACACCGGCTGGCACCGTGTCTGCGCGGTGGAGGACCTCGAACCAGCCTGGGGCGAGGCCGCACTGGTGGCAGGCCGGCAGGTGGCGCTGTTCCGCACCGGCCCCAGTGAAGTCTTCGCCGTGGCACACGAGGACCCGGCCACCGGAGCCCACGTCATGGCGCGCGGCATCCTGGGCTCAAAGGGGACGCGGCCCACCATCGCCTCCCCCCTGCACAAGGAGGTCTACGACCTTGAGACCGGCGAATGCTTCACCACACCGGGCCTGCGCCTGGCAGCATTCAGCACCCGGGTCACCGACGGCATCGTCGAGGTGCAGCTGTAACACCCGCACCCCTTAAGGGGCGCCGGGCCTTGAGTGGCCCAGGCGCCCTTTGGTGTTTAACCGGCAGTTCCTAAAGGCCCAGCGCTTCGCTGACGTCGTGCAGGACCTCGTCCAGCGAGGCACGCGCGGCCTGGCGCGCTGCCGGCAGTTCCGCGGCGGACCCCACCTGGTGGATCACCTCGAGGTAGCACTTGAGCTTGGGCTCGGTGCCGCTGGGCCGGATGATGACACGGGTCAGGTTTCGGGTGATGTAGAGCAGCCCTTCGGTGGGCGGCAGGTGCGCGCTGCCTTCAGCCAGGTCCGTGAAGACCTCCACAGCGGACTGTCCGAACGATTCCGGCGGCGAAACCCGCAGGCGGTTCATCATGGCGTCCAGGAGTCCCAGGTCCGCAACCCTGATGCTTAGCTGGTCGCTGGCGTGCAGGCCGTGCTGGAGGTACAGCTCATCCAGGGTGTCGAAGACCGTCTTGCCTGCGGCCTTGGCCGCTGCCGCGAGTTCGGCGATCAGGACGGCGGCGGAAATGCCGTCCTTGTCCTTCACCAGCTCCGGGGCAACGCAGTACCCCAGCGCCTCCTCGTAGCCGTAGACAAGCCCGGGAACCCGGGAGATCCACTTGAACCCGGTCAGTGTTTCCTCATGGGCGAAGCCGGCCGCGGCGGCGATGCGGGCCAGCAGCCGTGAGGAAACGATCGAATTGGCGAAGACGCCCCGGCCGTCAGCGTCCGCGCCGGCGGTGCCGTCCGCGAGCCGGGCCACCATGTGGGCGCCCAGCAGGGAACCCACTTCGTCGCCCCGGAGCATCCGCCAGGCGCCCGTATCGGGATCCTTTGCCGCCACGGCTGCCCTGTCGGCGTCGGGATCATTGGCGATCACGAGGTCGGCGTCCAGCTGCGCGGCCGCCTCGAGGGCCAGGTCCAGGGCGCCGGGTTCCTCCGGGTTGGGGAAACTTACGGTGGGAAAATCCGGGTCCGGTTCGGCCTGTTCAGCCACCACGGTGACATCTTTGAAACCTGCCGCTTCCAGGACGTCCAGCGCAGTCCCGCCGCCGACGCCGTGCAGCGGGGTGAGGACTATCCGCAGGTCCCGGGCAGGGAAGCGGTCCGCCATGGCCAGTGCCGCCGTCGCCCGCTCATACCCGGCTGCCAGCGAACCGTCCAGGACGGTCCAGCCGCCCTCTGCCAGCGTGATGGATTCCAGCGGCCCCACGGCGCTGATCCGGCCAGCGATTTCCGCGTCGTAGGGCGCCACGATCTGGGCGCCGTCGCCGTCTGCCGGCACGGCATGCCGTCCCAGGTACACCTTGTACCCGTTGTCCTGGGGCGGGTTGTGGCTGGCGGTGACCATGACGCCGCCGTCGCAGTCCAGGGCGCGGACGGCGTACGCCAGCAGGGGAGTGGGGAGGGGCGCCGGGAGCAGGAAGGCTTCGATGCCGGCCGCGGTGAAGATTGCCGCGGTTTCGGCCGCGAAGACATCCGAGTTATGCCGGGCGTCATACCCGACGACGGCGCGCGGGCGGGTGCCCGGGGCGGCCTTGGCTGCGGCGTCCCCCAGGAAGGCCGCGAGTCCCGCTGCGGCGCGGCGCACCACCACCCGGTTCATCCGGTTCGGCCCCGGGCCAAGGGCGGCGCGCAGCCCTGCCGTGCCGAACTGGAGCGTGCCGCGGAAGCTGTCTTCCAGTTCCTGCCGGGCCGCGGGATCGCCGTCCTCAACAAGGCGGACAAGCTCAAGGAGCAGCGCCTTCGTTGCGGGATCCGGGTCTTGGGCAGCCCATTCGCGGGCTTCGGTGAGCAGGCGAAGTTCGGCATCGGAAGACGTCATGGGCCTAACGCTATCGTCATTGCCCGTGCCCGTGACGCACCCGGGGCGCCTGATCCGTTAGAGCCGGGCGATGATATCGGCCAGCAGCCTGGAGATGCGCGGGCCGGCTGCCCGGCCGGATTCGATGACTTCCTGGTGGCTGAGCGGCTGGGGGCTGATCCCGGCCGCGAGGTTGGTGACCAGCGAAATTCCGAACACTTCCATCCCGGAGTGCCGCCCGGCGATGGCTTCCAGCGCCGTGGACATGCCGATCAGGTCGGCACCGATCCGCTTGGCGTACTGCACCTCGGCCGGTGTTTCGTAGTGCGGGCCGGGGAACTGTGCATACACGCCCTCGTCCAGGGTGGGGTCCACCTCGCGGGCCAGCCCGCGGATGCGCGGCGAGTACAGGTCGGTAAGGTCCACGAAGGTGGCGCCTTCCAGCGGTGAGGACGCGGTGAGGTTGATGTGGTCCTTGATCAGCACCGGGGTGCCGGGGGCCCAGTCCTCGTTGAGTCCGCCGCAGCCGTTGGTGAGGACCAGGGTGCTGCACCCGGCGGCCGCCGCGGTCCGGATTCCGTGGACCACTGCCCTGACGCCCTTGCCCTCGTAGTAGTGCGTGCGGGCGCCCAGGACCAGGGCGCGCTTTCCCGAGGGCGTCAGTATGGAGCGGATGGTGCCCACGTGGCCTTCCACGGCGGGGGCATGGAAGCCGGGGACTTCTTCGGCCGACAGGGTGGCGGTGGTTTCGCCGATGAGGTCGGCGGCCTCGCCCCACCCGGAGCCGAGGACCAGGGCAGTGTCGTGCCGGTCCACGCCTGTCTCTTCGGCGATGTAGTCCGCTGCGGCGCGTGCGGCGGCAAACGGGTCCGTGTTCAGGAAGTCTGTTGTACTCACCAGTACAAGTTATCGTGCCGCCCGTGTTGCCCCCGTCACGGCCGGCCCGGAGAGTGCCCTGTTTTCTTGGTGGTCAGCGGCAAATGGGCGAGAATGGATGACTGTGACTACGCATCCAGATTTCAGCTCCCCCCGGATCGCAATCCTGGGAGGTGGTCCCGGCGGATACGAAGCCGCCATGGTGGCCGCCTCGCTCGGGGCGACGGTCACCATCATCGAACGCGCGGGCCTGGGTGGATCCGCCGTGCTGACCGATGTGGTTCCCTCCAAGACCCTCATTGCCACGGCCGACCTGATGACCCGCGTGGCAGAGGCCGGCGAGCTGGGAGTGAAGTTCGACGTCGACGGCGGCGACTTCGTGCCGGTGATGCGAGCAGACCTCAAGCACATCAACGACCGCCTCCTCAACCTTGCCCGCAACCAGTCCCAGGACATCCGGGACGGCCTGGAAAAGCTGGGCGTGCGGATTATTGCGGGTTCCGGCCGGCTGCTCGACACCCACACCATCGAGGTCATGACGGTGGACGGCACCGAGACTGTAGAGGCGGACACCATCCTGCTGGCCGTGGGCGCACACCCGCGCGAGCTGGAGACCGCCCGCCCCGACGGTGAGCGGATCCTGAACTGGACGCAGATCTACAACCTGGACGAGCTGCCCGAGGAGCTCATCGTGGTGGGGTCCGGTGTTACCGGCGCGGAGTTTGCCTCCGCCTACAACGGCCTTGGTTCCAAGGTCACCCTGGTGTCCAGCCGCGACCGCGTGCTGCCCGGCTCCGACGTTGACGCCGCCGTGGTCCTGGAGGAAGTCTTCGAACGCCGCGGGGTCCGGGTTTTGTCCCGTTCCCGTGCCCAGACTGTGGAACGCACCGACAAGGGCGTGGTGGTGACCCTTTCCGACGGCTCCACGGTGACCGGCAGCCACTGCCTGCTCTGCCTGGGGTCCATCCCCAATACGGCAGGCCTGGGCCTCGAGGAGGCCGGCGTCGCCGTCAGCGAGAGCGGCCACATCAAGGTGGACGGCGTCTCCCGCACGACGGCCCCGAACATCTACGCCGCCGGTGACTGCACGGGCGTCCTGCCGCTGGCCTCCGTGGCCGCCATGCAGGGCCGCATCGCGGTGGCGCACTTCATGGGCGACGGCGTGACCCCGCTCAAGCTCCACCAGGTGGCATCCAACATCTTCACCTCGCCCGAAATCGCCAACGTTGGCGTATCCGAAGCCGAGATCGAGTCCGGCAAGTACCAGGCCGACGTCGTCAAGCTCTCCCTGCGCAGCAACGCCCGCGCCAAGATGCGCAACGCCAAGGACGGGTTCGTCAAGATCTTTGCGCGGAAGGGTTCCGGCACGGTGATCGGTGGCGTGGTGGTGGGGCCGAACGCCTCGGAGCTGATCTTCCCGATCTCCATCGCGGTCAAGCAGAAGCTGCACGTTGACGACGTCGCCAGCACCTTCACGGTGTACCCGTCGCTGACCGGATCCATCTCCGAAGCCGCCCGCCGCCTGCACGTCCACATGTAAGGGCCGAAGGGCCCGCATTCGCTGGGCAACCCGTTGTTACACTCTGCTCATGATTGGGCTTCCCTTCGCGGGAAACGGGCTGGTGCATGCCGGGTTCGTCGGGCTGGGAATTCTCGCAGCCCTGCTCTTCTACGCATATGAGAAGTGCCGCCGCGGGCTGACGGATCCGCGGTTGTGGCCGATAGCCGGTTTTGCCGTTGCCTTCGGGGCCATCGGTTCCAGGTTGCTTACCTGGGATATCTCACGCCAGGTTTCACTTTCTGACTGGTGGGGCAACGGCGACCGCAGCATCCTGGCCGGGCTTGTGGGGGCCTGGGGCGGCGTGCTCCTGGCCAAACGGTTGACCGGTTACCGGCAGCCGACGGGGGATCTGCTGGCCCCTGCTGTAGCCCTGGCCCTCATCATCGGGCGCATCGGCTGCCTTCTGACAGAGCTCCCCGGCACGCCAACCGGGGGAGCGTGGGGAATCCTTCTCACCCCGGCCCAGGCCGCGCTGATCGGGGCGCCGGCCGGGGTGGGGCTTCATCCGTCTTTCGTCTACGAGATCTTCTTTCACGCGGCCGCTTTCGCCGTGATGTGGCGTTTCCGGGACCGCCTGCCCCACCCCGGCGACCTCTTTATCTGTTTCGTCAGCGCCTACGCCGTGTTCAGGTTCCTGGTCGAGTTTGTCCGGGGCAACGAGGTGCTGTGGCTGGGGATGAGCCGGCCCCAATGGTTCCTGCTGGCGGTTTTGCCCCTCCTGGTGTGGCGGGTCCGGCGTGTTTTCGGCTCGCCGCTCCGCCGCGAGATGGAAGGAACCGCAGCATGAGTGACGCTCCGGACATACCGCCGCAGCCCCCGGACCAGGGCAACCTGCCGCCGCAATCACCTGCCGGCGGTTCCCTGGCGGCCGGCATCGTCTTTGGGGCGCTGGCCCTTTACGCCGTCTATGTACTGGGGACGATGGCTCGGGGACCGTATGCCTGGTCAGCCACCTTCCTGGCCGTGCCAGCCCCGTTTATCCCCATTGCCGTTTATTTGGCGGTATCCATCGCTCTGGCCATCAGGCGCTCGACGGCCCGGTTGGGTGCAGGGCTGCTTATCGGTTTGGGAGTCTTCACCCTGCTGGGTGGCGGCCTTTGCGTCGCGTTCCTTGCCCAGGTCCGGGCCTGACATGAATGACGGTCAAGGGGTTCCGCCGGAGGAGCAACGGCGTGGGCAGCAGCCGGAACCGCGGGGCGGCTACCTGGGGTCTGGAGTCGTCTACGGGGCTGTGGCGCTGTACATCCTCTACCTTTGGGCAACAGTAGGCATTGGAGCACCGAACATCGCACCACCGAATGCATGGGCAACCAGCATCTTCGCCGGGCCGGCAGCCTTCGTCCCGATCGCCGTCTATCTGGGGCTGGCTGTTGTTCTTGCCGTCAGTCCCCGCACCGCGCGCACCGGGGCCGGGCTGCTGATCGGGCTCGGCATATTTACGTTACTCGGCGGGGGACTTTGCGTGGGTGCCCTGGTGCAATCCGGAGTTTGAGAAGGGGCGCCGATTCATGAAGTCTCAACAGTTGCCCGGTCAGGGACAGCCGCTGCGCGGTGACAGGATCCACCGCTATGTGACCGCTTTCTGCCCCAAATGCCACGAAACCAACCCTCCACTGAGCCAGGTCCGCCGGCTGGCAGGGGCGCTGCTCATTCGTGACGGCCGCGTGTGGCTCGAACGGGGCTGCCCGGACCATGGGCTGGTCCGCACCCTGTACGACGAGTCTCCGGAAATCCTCCTCTACCTGGAGAAGTGGCAGGCGCCCACCAAGCAGCACATCCCTGACCAGACCGACAATTTCCGCCCTGTCCCTGAGGCATATGCCTTTGGGCTTCCAGCCATGCAAACGCAACACACCTGCATCCTGCTGCAGGACATTATTGAGCACTGCAACCTGCGCTGCCCCACCTGCTTCACCGCATCCGGCCCACAACTGCAGGGAGTCGCACCATTGAGGGAGGTGCTTGACAATGTTGACACCCGCCTGGCCCGGGAAAACAACCGCCTTGATGTGCTGATGCTCTCCGGCGGTGAACCAACGCTGTACCCATATCTTGCCGAACTGCTGGATGAACTCGTTTCCCGGCCAATCGTCAGGATCATGGTGAACAGCAACGGCATGCTCATTGCCACCGATGACCACCTGCTTGCCCTGCTGGAACAGCACCGGGACAGGGTGGAGGTGTACCTCCAGTACGACGGTCCATCCAGGGAATCGTCGATCCACCACCGCGGCGGAGACCTTACCCGCTTCAAGGACGCGGCAATTTCGCGCTTGTCGGATGCAGGCGTTTTCACCACGCTGACCATGACAGCATCCCTGGGCGTCAACGACGGTGAAGTCGGTGCCGTGGTGATGCGTGCCCTGGAGACTCCCTTTATCGGAGGGGTGGCGCTGCAGCCCGTCTTCGGTTCCGGACGCGGACACGGCATCGATGCCATGGACCGGCTCACCCACACAGGCGTCCTTGAAAGATTGGCCGGGCAGACCAACGGCGTGGTGTCCTGGCACGACCTGACAGCGTTGCCCTGCTCCCACCCGCACTGCGCCTCAGTGGGCTACATGCTGAAGGACGACGCCGGCGTCTGGAGGTCCCTGGCAGCATTGATTGGGCATGATCAGCTGCTCACTTGGCTCGAGCTTAACCCGGACAGCCTTGCGAACCGGATCGCCGACAGCGCCATCCCGCTGGAGCTGCGGAACCTGATGAAAACCTCGCTGCTTGACCTGTTGAGCGAACAGGCGTCCCTGTCCCACCCCCGCACGATGGACCTTTGGAAGAACGTCTGCACCCAGTGCGATCTTGGCATCGGCACGCTTACCACCCTGGCGGCGGGCAAACTCCCGGGGCAGCAGCAACGCCTCCGCAGGCTCCTCGCGGAACGGGTAACGCGCATCATGGTCAAACCTTTCATGGACATCTCCACGATGATCGAGGAACGGCTCACCCAATGCTGCGTGCACGTGGGAACCAAGAGCGACGCCGGCGCGCATCAATGCGCGCCGTTCTGCGCAGTGCAGGCCTGGCCCTCGCTGGCGAGGCAACGCATGAGCACGGCCACTGGTGCACGGCTGATTCCGATGCGTCACGTCTAGGGAGGAATGATGGACTCCGCGTCACACGCCCGGCGGATCGCCGCCGGCCCGTTGCCCTCAGAGCTTCTGGGCGCCAAGCACGGCGTCATGCCTGCAGTGCCCTCTGCCCCTCCGGGTTCCGGCCCTGACAACGCCGAAGCACCACCTTTTGACCCGTTGCGCCTGTGCATCTTCGCCACGGTTGCCCTGCTGGGGTGGCTGGCAGGGCCCGTGGCGCTGTCCGTGTTTGCAGCCATCGGGTTCATCGGATACTGGAAAGCGCGGCGGCGCGGCCTGATGAAATCCAAGTGCTACCTGCGCGACACGAGGCTCGTGCTGTCCTATCTGGGTGTCCTCCTGGCCGCGGGCATCTACGGGATCTACCTGGTCACGGGACGATTGTTCGGGGTGTGAAAAGCAACCACAACACGCCACTCAGGCTGCCGGCACCGCCCGGAAATGCCGTTCAATGAGGCCCTTGATGTCCTCATGGCAGCCACCGCATCCTGTGCCCGCCCGGGTGGCCTTGGAAACGTCCGCCACCGTGGAGCAGCCGTCGGCCACGGCGCCCGTGATGGTGTTCCCGCTGACTCCGGCGCACCGGCACACGGTCCCGGCCGGGTCCGCGGCTGCGCCCGGCAGCTGGTCCGGCCCGTCCAGGCGGAGGAGGAGCGACCGGTCCGCAGGCAGTTCGGCGCCGCGTTCGAAGAGTCCCACCAGCTCGGCCGCCGTGCGGGGCATGCCCACCGCCACCAGGCCTTCGAGCACTCCGCCTCGGGTGGTCATCTTGACGTACCGGCCGTGCTCAGGATCAGCCCACTGGGCCACCTGCAGGCGGGCCCTGCCGTTGGCCGCGCCCGCCGTGAGCGCTTCCTCGTCCCACGGATCCGCGTCGTTGTTCCCGGCCACAGCCATGTTCAGGCCGCGGGCCTTCAGCACCACGACGCCGGGCTGTTCCGGCGGGAGCGCGGACAGCAGTTCCGCCTCCTCCACCCCACCGGAGGACAGCAGGGTGAGGTAGCCCGCCAGCCACTCGGCCTGCCGCCAGCCAGGGCCCACCAGGCCGGAGGGCCCCGTGGCGTTCCGGCATGCGGCGCAGCCCGGGTCGGGGCAGTGGACCTCCGCGCAGTCGCCGATGGCAAAGATATGCGGTTCGTGGTGCGCCCGCAGCGTGTGGTCCACCAGGATCCCGGTGCCGGTGGCCAGCCCGCAGCCGTCGGCCAGCTCCGTCCGGGGACGCACCCCGCATGAAATGACCAGGAGGTCCCCGTCAATCGCCTGCCCGTCGTCCAGCAGCAAAGCCGAGAAACCGCCGTCGGGCGCGTTGTGCTCAACGCCGGTGGAACGGGCGTTGCCTGCCACCCGGACCCCGCAGCGCCGCAGCCCTGCAGCGAGGACGGCCCCGCCGGCACGGTCGATGCTGCGCCCCAGGGGGTGCGGGCCGTTGTGGACCACCGTGACGGTGGCGCCTTCCTCCGCTGCGGCCAGCGCCGTTTCCAGGCCCAGGACGCCGCCGCCCAGGACCACTACGCGCTTGCCGCCGTCCACCGCCTGCCGGAGGACAGCGGCGTCGCGAAGGTCCCGCAGCGCGGTGACGCCGGCGGGAAGCACGGGGGAGGAAGGATCCGGGTTGATGCCGGTGAGGTTGGGAATGACAGGCCGGGATCCGGTGGCGAACACCAGCCGGTCGTAGTGCACGGGTGGTCCTTCAGCAAGCAGGACCTGCTGCCGTGGCCTGTCCACGCGCTTGACCCGCACGCCCAGGCGGACGTCCACGCCGTCCGCGGCCAGCTCGGCGGCATCGGCAAGGGCCAGTGCGTCAGCGGTGGTCCGGCCGACGCCGAGGTCGGCCACCAGGACGCGGTTGTAGGCTGCCTCGGGTTCCTCACCGAGCACGGTGACCTGGACCTGCCCTGCGCGCACGGCGGGTAGGAGCTCGTCCACCAGCCTGGCGGCCACGGGGCCGAATCCCACGATGACAATCTGCTCGCTCATGAGGCCTCCGTCGTTTGCAGCATGCGGGCGGAATCGGGTGCGGCCACGGGCCGGACCCATACGGTGTTGAATTTGAATTCGGGCATCCCGGAGATGGGATCAGTGGCGGCTTCGGTGAGGCGGTTGGCGCTTTCGGAGCCGGGGAAGTGGAAGGGCAGGAACACTGTCTCCGGGCGGATGGCTGTGCTCAGCTCCGCATGGCACACCACCTCGCCGCGCACGTTCGCCACGGAGACCAGCGAACCGGCGGCGATGCCCATGGCGGCTGCCGCCGAGGGGTGGATCTGCACCCTCGCCTCGGGCTGTGCGGCGACGAGTTCGGCCACCCGCCGCGTCTGGGCCCCTGACTGGTAATGCTCCAGGAGCCGGCCGGTGATGAGGGTCATGGCTTTGCCGGCGGGGTCTCCGGAGGTCCCGCCATCGCCGGCAGAAATACGACGGCGGCGCGGCACCACCGGGACCATCACGGCCTTGCCGTCGGAGTGGGCGAAGCGGCTGGCGAACAGCCGCGGCGTTCCGCTGCTGCCGGCCGGGTAGGGCCAGTAGGCGGCCTCCCCGCGGTCCAGCATGGCGTAGTCAATGCCCGAGTAGTCTGCCAGGCCCCCGGCGGAGGCACGCCGCAGTTCCTCGAAGACCGTCTCCGGATCCTCGCTGTAGGTGGACGGGGCGTCCAGCCGCTCGGCGAGGCGGGCCATGATCCACAGCTCGCTCCGGGCACCAGCCGGAGGTGAGATGGCACGGCGGCGGCGCAGGACGCGGCCCTCCAGGTTGGTCAATGTCCCCTCCTCCTCCGCCCACTGCAGCACGGGAAGGATAAGGTCCGCCTCCGCGGCGGTTTCGGACATGAAGAAGTCGCAGACCACCAGGAAGTCCAGGCTCCGCAGCCCTTCGATGACGGCGTTGGCGTCGGGAGCTGCCACCGCGATGTTGGAGGCATGCACAAAAAGGCACCGGACGCCGTCGGGCTTTCCCAGTGACTTCAGCAGCTGCACGGCGGGCAGGCCGGGTCCGGGGATGGTCTCCTCCGGAACGCCCCAGACGGCCGCGACGTGTGCGCGGGCAGCCGGGTCGGTGATCTTGCGGTAGCCCGGGAGCTGGTCCGCCTTCTGGCCGTGCTCGCGGCCGCCCTGGCCATTGCCCTGGCCGGTAAGGGTCCCGTACCCGCTGCGGGCGGAGCCCGGCAGGCCCAGGAGGAGGCTGAGGTTGATGGCCGCGGTTGCGGTGTCGGTGCCGTCCACGTGCTGTTCCACGCCGCGTCCGGTGAGGATGTAGCTTCCGCCTTCCTGCGCCCCGGCAGCGAGCATGCGGGCGGTTTGCCGGATCAGTTCCGCGGGGACGCCGGTCAGCGACTGGACGCGTTCGGGCCAGAAGGCGTTGACGCTGCGGACTACGGCGCTGTAGCCCGAGGTGCGCTCTTCGATGTAGGCGGTGTCCACCAGGTTCTCGTGGATGACCACGTGGGAGAGGCCCAGCAGCAGGGTAAGGTCGGTGCCCGGCAGCGGCTGGAGGTGCAGGCCGCCGCCGTCGGCCGTAAAGGCTGCCGTGGCGGAGCGGCGGGGGTCAACCACCACCAGCCCGCCGGCGTCGCGGGCTCCGCGCAGGTGCTGTACGAACGGGGGCATGGTCTCGGCAACGTTTGACCCCAGCATCAGGATGGTGCTGGCGGTGTCCAGGGCTTCGAGCGGGAAGGGCAGGCCGCGGTCCACGCCGAACGCCCGCATTCCGGCGGCCGCGGCGGATGACATGCAGAACCTGCCGTTGTAGTCGATGCGTGAGGTGCCCAGGGCCAGCCGGGCGAACTTGCCCAGCTGGTAGGCCTTCTCATTGGTGAGTCCGCCGCCGCCGAAGACGCCGACGGCGTCCGCGCCGTGGCGTGCGCGGGCGTCCTTCACTGCCTGGGCGGCGAGGTCCAGGGCCTGGTCCCAGCCGATGGGCCGGTGGACGCCGTCGGGTCCCTTCAGCAGCGGCTCGGTGATCCGGCCCGCGTGGTTCAGGAGCGTGGGGGAGGTCCACCCTTTGCGGCAGAGGCCGCCGCGGTTGGTGGGGAAGTCCCGGCCTGCAACCTCCAGTGCGGGCGCGGGATTCGGTGCAGGCACGGGGCCTGGCCCCGGCTGGGCAGCCGGGGCCAGGTCCGCAGGGGACGTGAGCGTCATGGCGCACTGCAGGGCGCAGTAGGGGCAGTGCGTGTCGGCGCTTTTGGTCATGTTAGACGTGTCCCATCGCGTTCCGGCCGGCGTTGCGGATGTAGCAGGTCCAGCAGACCAGCAGCATCACCACGTAGGCGGCAACGAATCCGTAGAAGGCCGGGGTGTAGGAGCCACTGGCGGTGCTGGAAGCGTTCAGGACCTGGGGGATGACGAAGCCGCCGTAGGCGCCGATCGCTGAGATCAGCCCGAGTGCCGAGGACGCCAGGCGCTGGGTTGCCACGGAGCTGGCGCCGTTGCGTGCGGCCCGGCTGGAGGTGGCGAAGATGACGGGGATCATCCGGTAGGTGGCACCGTTTCCAAAGCCGCTGGCGGTGAACAGCATCAGGAAGAGGACCAGGAAGAGCCAGAAGTTCTTCAGCGGCAGGGTCCAGATCATGGTGAGGGTGATGACGGCCATGGAAGCGAAGGCTGTGACCGTCATCCGGGCCCCGCCCATGCGGTCCGCCATGCGTCCGCCGTACGGGCGGGCCAGCGAGCCCACCAGGGGGCCCAGGAATGCAAGGGACAGGGCCACGGTGCCTACTCCGATGGAGGAGAACGCGGGGAAGTAGTCCTTGATCAGCTTGGGGAACACACCGGCGAAGCCGATGAATGAGCCGAAGGTGCCGATGTACAGCAGCGCCATGATCCACAGGTGCGGTTCCTTGAGCGCAGCGACCGAGCCGGCCACGTCACCCTTGGCGCTGGTGAGGTTGTTCATGTACTTGAAGGCGCCGAACGCTGCGAGAAGGATGAAGGGAACCCACATCCAGCCGGCCATGGGAAGGTTGACGGTGCCGGCGGCCAGCAGGGTGATCACGATGGGAACGGCAAGCTGTGCGACGGCGGCGCCCAGGTTCCCGCCTGCGGCGTTCAGGCCCAGCGCCCAGCCCTTTTCCCTGGCCGGGTAGAAGAAAGTGATGTTCGCCATGGAGCTGGCGAAGTTGCCGCCGCCGAAGCCGGCCAGGGCGGCCACGAGCAGCATGACGCCGAAGGGCGTCTCCGGGTTGGAGACACACAGCGCCAGGCCGGTGGAGGGGATCAGGAGCAGCAGGGCGGACACGATGGTCCAGTTGCGTCCGCCGAACCGGGGAACCATGAAGGTGTACGGGATGCGGAGGGTGGCGCCCACGAGGCTGGGCATGGAGATGAGCCAGAAGATCTCCGAGGTGGAGAATGTGAAGCCGGCGGCCGGCAGCTGGACCACCACAATGGACCACAGCTGCCAGACAACGAAGCCGAGGAACTCGGCGAAGATGGACCAGTTCAGGTTGCGGCGGGCGATGGCGCGGCCGGCGGTTTCCCACTGCTCCTTGTTCTCGGCATCCCAGTTGGCGATCCAGCGGCCGGGGCGGAATTCAAGGGCAGGGGTGTCTGTGGTGCGGGTAGAGCCGGGCTGTACGCCGGCATCGACGGTGCGGTCAACAGTCACGGGTTACCTCCTTCAGGGGGATGTTGTTCCTCAAAGGTAGGGACGGCGCGTTTCACGGACGGTCGATGTTTGTTAACGCGCTGTGACTTTTGCCTATCCGGTCCGGCCCGGCGGCGTGAGGCGGCCTGCCGGACCGCATGGTGAGACATGCAACACACGTCCGAATGGTGGACGTTTCGTCCATTGACTGGACGCGGCGAAGTAAGATCGAACTCTAACTATTCGAGCCGGGAGGCAGCCCTGCCTGTGCCCGGCCGGTCTCACGAAAGCGTTTATATGTCATCCACCGATACCACCACGGTGCCTGGTTCGCACCAGCCGGTGAACTCCCGCGGCCGCGTCATCGTGGCCAGCCTGATCGGCACCACAGTGGAGTTCTACGACTTCTACGTCTATGCCACTGCCGCCGTGCTCGTTTTCCCGAAGCTCTTCTTCCCGGGCGCGAACGAAACCACCCAGCTGCTGAGCTCCTTCGCCGTTTTTGGCGTGGCATTCATCGCCCGGCCGCTCGGCTCCATCGTCTTCGGGCACTTCGGCGACAAGTTCGGCCGCAAGGGCACGCTGGTGGCGTCGCTGTTGACCATGGGTATTGCCACCTTCCTCATCGGCTGCCTCCCCACCGCGCTGGTTCCGGGCTGGGAATTCTGGGCACCGGCCCTGCTGGTGGTCATGCGCTTCGCCCAGGGCCTTGCGCTCGGCGGGGAGTGGAGCGGGGCCGCGCTGCTGGCCACCGAGAACGCCCCTGCCAACAAGCGGGCCATCTACGGCACCTTCCCGCAGCTGGGCGCCCCAATCGGCTTCATCATCGCCAACGTCATCTTCCTGGTTGCGAGCTACACCCTGACGCCGGAAGCTTTCCAGGCGTGGGGCTGGCGCGTCCCGTTCCTGCTCAGCGCCGTCATGGTGATCCTGGGCCTGTACGTACGGCTCAAGCTGATCGAAACCCCCGCCTTCACCAAGGTGCTGGAATCCAAGGAGGTGGCCAAGCTGCCGCTTGGCCGCGTCTTCAAGACCAGCTGGCGCCAGCTGATCCTGGGCACCTTCATCATGCTGGCCACGTACGTGCTCTTCTACCTGATGACCACGTTCACCCTTACCTACGGCACCAAGCCAACCCTCGAAGGTGCCAAGGCCGCGGCCGAAAAGGCCGGAAAGCCCATGTCTGACGCCGCTGCTGCCGCGTTCGTTCCAGGCCTCGGCTACACCCGCAACGACTTCCTCTGGATGCTGATTGCCGGCGTCGTCTTCTTCGGCATCTTCACCCTGGTCTCCGGACCCCTGGCCGAAAAGTACGGCCGGCGCAAGATGCTCCTCGCCGTCACCGCGGGCATCTTCGTGTTCGGCCTGCTGTTTGTTCCGCTGTTCAGCGGTGGCTTTGTGGGCACCATGGGCCTGCTGATCCTCGGGTTCTCCCTCATGGGCCTCACCTTCGGGCCCATGGGAGCGCTGCTGCCGGAGCTGTTCCCCACGAACGTCCGCTACACCGGCTCGGCGATCAGCTACAACTTCTCCAGCATCCTGGGCGCTGCGGTGGCACCGTTCATCGCCGTGGCCCTGTGGGAAGTGGCCAAGGGCAGCCCTGTCCTGGTGGGTGTCTACCTGACGGCCATGGCCGTGCTCACCCTGATTGCGCTGTTCCTTACCCGCGAAACCCGCGACCTGGACTACGAGAACAACGTGGCCTGACGCTTCGGGTGCCGAAAATGCCCGGCGCGGCCATCCGGCCCGCCGGGCATTTTCATGCTCACCGTGCGTAGCGCGCCACGAAGTTCTTCAGCACGGCCATGGGCTCGGTGACCGTGAATTGGCGTGCGGCGGCCATCAGCTCCTCGGCGGATTCGGGCGGAAAGTAGCCGGCGTGCCGGTAGATATCGATCCGGGTCACCAGCCCGTCGGTGTCCAGTTCGGGATGGAACTGGGTGGCATAAAGGTTGGTCTTGACCCGGAACATGTGCACGGGGCAGGTGGCTGAGCTCGCCAGCAGCACCGCGTGCGGTGGCAGGGAACTGACCGCTTCCTTATGGCCGGTCAGGGCCGTGAAGGTCCGGGCCATGCCCTGCAGCAGGGGATCCTGCAGCCCGGCATCCGTCAGCTCGATTTCCACGGCGCCCAGCGGCTCGCCGTAGGTCCTGTCGATGACCGCGCCCTGGTGGCGGCCCAGCGTCCCCACCCCGTAGCAGGCGCCCAGGAAGGGAAAGTCGAGGGCTACCAGCTGGTCCAGGAGGCCGGACAACTCCCGCTCCACCCGGTGCTGGACCGGGCTCTTCTGCTCCGGCGGATCGCTGGACGTGAACGGGCTGCCGCCCACGATGACGCCGGAATAATCCGCAAGATCCAGCGCGGGCAAAGGAGCGGCCTCAAGCCTGACCCGGCGCAGTTCCCGTTCCTCAAGCCCGCCGTACCTCAAATAGGCGGCATATTCCTCCTCCGCGGCAGCGTCTTCCGGGCGGGAGGCGAGGAGCAGGAAAGGCAGCATGAGCTAAGTCTGCATCCTGGCGGCGCCCCCTGCCAGCACCGGCTCAGCCGGCGGGCTGGGTCAGCGACCGGCGGGACTGTGGCCGGGCTGCGGGGTCGGCGTGGCGGTGCACCAGCTTCCAGTAGCCTTCCTCGCGCCGGAAGATACTGGTCACGCGAAGCGCGAATTCCTCGGTGGCGGCCGCCGCGTCCAGCCGTGCCCGGAAGTGCTCGGTCTCCACCAGGTAGGCGGTGTCGCGGGCGGTGTAGGAGGTGACGGTGTCGAAGCCCAGCATCTCGCCGTCGCGGAACTGCCGCGCCGCCTGGTCAAGCCGGGCCTCCACCTGGGCCCAGCCGCGCGCTATGCCGCCAAAGGGATTGGCCAGGGTGACGTCGTCGAGGCGGGAGTAGAGCTCCTTGATGGGGGCCGGATTGCCCCGGGTGATTTCGGGAACCGCCTGGTGGTAGCGGTCCACTTCTTCCTGGAAGCTGGGTGCGAGCATGGCTGCCGGGACTGCTTTCTAGTCTTCGATGGTGGCGATGATGGCGCCCGCGGACACCGTTTCGCCCGCCGTTGCCGTCAGGCCGGTGATGGTCCCGGACCGGTGTGCGGTGAGGGGCTGCTCCATCTTCATGGCCTCGAGGACCACCACCAGGTCACCTTCGGACACAACGTCCCCGTGCGCCACGGCCACCTTCACGATGGTGCCCTGCATGGGGGAGGTCAGGGCGTTGCCGGTGGCAGCCGCGGGACCGGCGGAGCGGGACCGCTTCTTGGACTTGCCCGGCTTGGCGGCGGCGCCTGCTGCAGTGCCCGGCGTGCCCAGGGACGCGGGGAGGACCACCTCCAGCCGCTTGCCGCCCACCTCGACCACGACGCGCTGGCGGTCTTCTGCGGAGCCGTCTGCATCGGTTGGGGCATCCGGCGTCCAGGCGGGAAGGTTGTTGCTGAATTCGGTTTCGATCCACCGGGTGTGGACCTTGAACGGGCCCTCGGCCGGGGCGAAAGCGGGGTCCGACACAACTGCGAGGTCGAACGGGATGACGGTGGGGATGCCCTCCACCACCATCTCCTCCAGGGCGCGGCGGGCACGCTGGAGGGCCTGCGTCCGGGTGGCGCCGGTGATGATCAGCTTTGACAGCATGGAGTCGAAGTTCCCGCTGATCACGTCGCCCTGTTCCACGCCCGAGTCCACGCGCACGCCGGGACCGGTGGGGTTCTTCAGGACGCGGACCGTGCCGGGGGCCGGCAGGAAGTTGCGGCCCGGATCCTCGCCGGTGATGCGGAATTCGATGGAGTGTCCGCGGACCTCGGGATCGCCGTAGCCCAGTTCCTCGCCCCTGGCCAGCCGGAACTGTTCGCGCACCAGGTCGATGCCGGTGACTTCCTCGGAGACGCAGTGCTCCACCTGGAGGCGGGTGTTGACTTCGAGGAAGGAGATGGTGCCGTCCTGGCCCACCAGGAATTCGCAGGTTCCGGCGCCGAGGTAGCCGGCCTCCTTCAGGATGGCCTTGGAGGATTCGTAGAGGCGCCGGTTCTGGTCCTCGGTGAGGAACGGTGCCGGGGCTTCCTCCACGAGCTTCTGGTTGCGCCGCTGCAGGGAGCAGTCGCGGGTGGACACCACCACCACGTTGCCGTAGGCGTCGGCCAGGCACTGGGTTTCCACGTGCCGTGGGGCGTCCAGGAAGCGCTCGATGAAGCATTCGCCGCGGCCGAAGGCTGCGGTGGCCTCACGGACGGCGGATTCGTACAGCTCCGGGATTTCTTCCCGGGTGCGGGCCACCTTGATGCCGCGTCCGCCGCCGCCGAAGGCAGCCTTGATGGCCACGGGCAGGCCGTGGCGGTCCACGAAGTCCAGGACTTCGTCCGCGGACTCAACGGGGTCGGCGGTGCCCGGAACCAGCGGGGCGCCCACCTTTTCGGCGATGTGCCGGGCCTGGACCTTGTCGCCCAAGGCGGAGATTGCCTCCGGGGAGGGGCCGATCCAGGTGATGCCGGCCTCGATCACCCGTGCAGCGAACTGGGCATTTTCGGCCAGGAAGCCGTAGCCGGGGTGGATGGCGTCGGCGCCGGACTGGCGGGCGGCGTCAATGATCTTGTCCATCACCAGGTAGGACTCCGCCGCGGTGGTGCCACCCAGGGCGTACGCCTCGTCAGCCAGCCGGACGTGCAGCGCGTCCCGGTCCGGATCTGCGTAGACGGCCACGGAGGCAATGCCCTCGTCCCGGGCCGCCCGGATGATGCGCACGGCGATTTCGCCGCGGTTGGCGATCAGCACCTTTGTGAGGCTCGGCTGTGTAGTACCTGCGGACTGCTCCAAATTTGCTGACAAGGCGTCTCCTTCTTTCCTTCAGGGAGCCTAGCGCGCTTTTGGAGGTTCCGCCGATATTACTTGCGGAATCCGCGTGTAAACCGGCCGTCCTTTGTAGGGAAGCTACAAGGAGTGTGGAAACCGGGCGATTTACCGCCGGGGCCAGAGGTCCGTAATGCGCACGTTGGCGGACGCGAGCAGCCCGCGCAGGGTGGAGACGGAAAGGCCGACGACGGCGTGCGGGTCGCCGTCGACCTTCCGGATGAAGGCGCCGCCCAGGCCGTCGATGGTGAAGGAGCCCGCGCAGTGAAGCGGCTCTCCGGTGGCGATGTAGGCGTCGATCTCTGCCGGATCCATCTCCAGGAAGGAAACCTCGGCTGAGGCGACCGCCCCCACCGTGGCGCCCGAGCCGCGGCCGCTGCCGCCGTCGTCGTCCGTGTCCCTGCAGTCCACCAGCCAGTGGCCCGTGTGCAGCACTCCCGCGCTGCCGCTCATCCGGAGCATCCGCTCGCGGGCGACGTCGGCGGTGTAGGGCTTGCCGTGCGCCTCGCCGTCGAATTCAAAGACCGAGTCGCAGCCCAGCACCAGGGCGCCGTCCGCTTCCGGCAGCGCCGCCACGGCCTCGGCCTTGGCGCGGGCCAGCAGCAGCGCGGTGTCGTGCGGGTCCGTGACGCCGTACCGCGCCTGCACGGCGGCCTCGTCGACGTCGGAGACCAGCACGGTGTGCCGGATGCCGGCCTCGGCCAGGAGCTTGGTGCGGGCGGGGGACTGGGAGGCGAGAATCAGATGGAGCACGGCTTCAGCCTAGTGGACCAGCTCGCCGGAGGCGGGTGCTGCCTGGCCCCTGTTGAGCTTGGCGCCCTCCACGTCCACGTCCGGCAGGATCCTGTCCAGCCACCGCGGCAGCCACCAGGACCTGGCGCCCAGCAGGTACATCACGGCCGGGACGATGGTCATGCGGACCACGAAGGCGTCGAACAGTACGCCGAAGGCCATGGCAAAGCCCAGCGGCCGGACCATGGTGAGGTGGCTGAAGATGAAGCCGGAGAACACGCTGACCATGATGATCGCGGCCGCGGTGACTACGGCGGCCGCGTGCCGGAAGCCCACCCTGACCGCTTCCTTGGCGGACGATCCGTGCATGTATGCCTCGCGCATGCCGGAGGCGATGAACACCTGGTAGTCCATGGCCAGGCCGAACAGCACGCCGATCAGGATAATGGGCAGGAAGCTGAGCACGGCGCCGGGGTTGGCCACGTCGAAGATGTTCCCCAGCCAGCCCCACTGGTATACCGCCACCACGGCACCGAAGGCGGCGGACAGGGACAGCAGGAAGCCGCCCGTGGCCAGCAGCGGGACCACGATGGACCGGAACACCAGCAGCAGCAGGATCAGGGAAAGTCCGACGACGATGGCCAGGTAGGGCGGCAGGGCGTCACCAAGCTTGGTGGAGACGTCCACGTTGCCGGCGGTCTGCCCGGTCAGTCCCATGGCCACGCCGTAGTCGGACTGGATCTCCCCGTTGAGGCCGCGGAGCTCGGAGACCACCTTGACGGTGGTGGCGCTGGCCGGGCCCTCCTTGGGGATGACCTGGAACACGGCGGTCCGGCGGTCCTCGCTGAGGGCGACGGGCACGGCTGCCACCACATTGTCCACGGCACGGAGCTTGTCCGCGATGTCGTACTGCAGCTTCCGGGCCTGGGCTTCGTCCAGGTCCGCGGGGAACTCGCCGACGGCCACGATGGGTCCGGTGACACCTTCGCCGAAGCTGCGGGCCGTGAGGTCGTAGGCCTGGTAGGCCTCTGACTCCACGGGTTCGGAGCCTCCGTCCGGCAGGGCCAGCTGCAGCTGGGTGGCGGGCAGCGCAAGGGTGCCCAGCAGGAGGATGCCCGCGATCAGTGCCACCCACGGGTGCCGGGTGACCAGGCCGCCCCACCCGCGGGTGCTGCGTTCCTTATCGGCGGCGAGGTCGGCCGTTTCGTGGTCCGGTTCGGCGTTGTGGGCTTCGGCTTTGGCCCAGGCCCGCCGGGAGATGATGCGCCGTCCAATCAGGGACAGCATGGCAGGGGTCAGGGTGATGGCCACGAGCACCGCAACGGCCACGGTTCCCGCTGCCGCAAGGCCCATGACGGCGAGGAAGGGCAGCCCGGGGACCACCAGGGCGGCAAGGGCGATGATCACGGTCAGGCCGGCGAAGACCACGGCGTTGCCGGACGTGCCGTTGGCCCGGGCAACAGACTCCTCCGCATCCATGCCGGCAAGGAGCTGGGTGCGGTGCCGGTTGACGATGAACAGCGAGTAGTCGATGCCGACGGCGAGGCCAAGCATCAGGGCCAGCATGGGCGAGATGGAGCTCATGTCGAACAGGCCGGAAAGGGCGAACGTGATGCCGACGCCCACGCCGACGCCGATGATGGCCATCAGCAGTGGCAGCCCGGCGGCGATCAGCGTACCCAGCATGAGGATGAGGACCAGCGCCGCAACGGCGATGCCGACGATTTCCGCAGTGCCGAACAGTGCCGAAATGTCCTCGGTGATTTCCTTGCTGGCCAGCGCCGTGACGCCTGCCGTGGAGGTCTCGTGGGCGATCTCCTGCACCTGCTTGCGCACGGCCGGGGCCAGCCCGTTGATGGAGGTCTTGAACTGCACCTGTGCCACGGCGGCCTTGTTGTCCCCGGACACGAAGCGGATGGCTGATGCTGCCTGGGCCTGCCGTTTGCCCTGTTCCAGCTTGGCCTTGTTGGCCGCCAGTTCCTGGGCGCCGGCGTCCAGCTGGGCCTGGCCCTGGGCCAGCGCTGCCTTCTGCTGGCCAAGCTGGGCTTCAATCAGTGCTGCCGGCGCCCCGGCGGTGGTGAGCTGCTGCTCGGCTGCCGCCAACTGCGCCTTGCTGGCTTCAAGCTGGGCCCGGGAGGCGTCCAGCTGTGCCTGCCCGGCCGCCAGCTGCTGTTCGCCGTCGGTGATGGCCTTGCCGGCCTGGTCCACCTGTGCCTGGGTGGCGAACGGGTCCACCGTGCCACGCACCTCGGGGAGGGTCTGGAGCTTCTTCAGCGCCTCCGTCACGGCCGTCCGGCTTTGGGCCGTGAAGCCGCCGTCCGGGGCTTCGAAAACGATCGTGGCGCTGCCGCCGGAGGCCGAGGGCAGCTCCTGCTTGAGCTTGTCCGCAATCCGCTGGGTTTCGGTCCCGGGAATCTGGAAGTTGTTGGACAGGGTGCCGTGGAATGCCGCGGCCGAGCCGCCCACGGCCACCAGCACGGCGAGCCACAGGGAGATGACCAGCCAGCGCCGGCGGTAGGAGAACTTGCCGAGGCGGTAGAGGAGCAATGCCATGCGGGTGAACCGATCTGATCAGGAGGAACGGGTGGCGGATGGTGGAGCGGGGGTGTTGAAGCCGGTGGCCAGCAGGGCCATGGCATCGATGAGCAACTGCCGGAGCTCGGCCAGGGATGCGGGTGTCAGGTCCGGACCGCGGCGGCTGAACCACACCTCCATGGCTGCCTTTCCGCAGGAGATGATCGAGCCGGCCAGGGCGTGGACATAAAGCTCGTCCTGGGCGCCGGGGGTGCCGGCGAGGCGTTCGCGGGCGACGGTGAAGACCTGCGCCCGGCAGTGGTCCCACGCCTCGAGTTCCGGGTGCGACATCAGCGGGCTCTGCTGGGTCAGCGTGAACAGTTCCGCCAGCGGCGCCACGGCCTTGGGGTCGGCAAGGGCCATCAGCGCGGCCTGGGCGGATTCCAGCATGGGCTCGTCCGCCGGGCGGAGGCGCAACTGCTGAATCGCGTTGTCCAGGAAGCCATGGACGATGGAGGCCAGGGCGGCGTCGGTGCTGCTGAAGTAGTTGAAGAAGGTGCGGCGCGAGATCCCCGCGGCGTCGGCGATGTCTTCCACCGTGAAGTTTCCGGGGCCTTTGGAGCGCAGGAGTTCCAGTGCGGCGTCGGTGATCGCCTGGCGGGTGGCGGCCTTGTTCAGCTCGCGCCGGGAAGGTGCGGCGGGTTCGTCCGGCGGGGCAACGGGTGATGTCACGCGCTTACACTACGTGCAAGTTTGCACTCAATGCAACTTAAATTCACAGGAGAGCCATAGCTTCCCGACAGCCCTTCCTGATCCTTGCACCGGATGCTTGGTATGCCTCGCCCGAGGCGAATCACCAGGAGCCGTCAGTTGACGGCGAATCAGGAGACACGACATGAGACGCACGAAGAAGATGACCGTGGGCCTGACGGCCGCAGCGCTGGCGCTTGGTGCCGGAATCGGCGTGGCCGGCATGGCATCCGCCACCACGACGCCCACTCCCACACCCAGCGCGGGTTCCAGTGCTGCCGCTGACGGAACTACCGGCAGCGCCCCCGATGGCATGGGCAGGCACGGCGGCCGCGGCGGCCATGGGATGGAGCAGGCCTCGGCGCTGGCAGCGAAGCTGGGCGTTGATGAAGCCAAGGTGGCCGACGCCTTGAAGGCCTTCCGCGAAGCCAACAAGCCCACCACGCCGCCGGCCGAGGGCCAGAAGCCGGATCCTGCCGCCCGCGAGGCTGCACTCGCCAAGTCCCTTGCTGCATCGCTGGGCATCGATGAAGCGAAGGTGACCGCAGCGCTGCAGGAGATCCGCAGCGAGGAAGAGGCCGAACATGCAGCCGGACTCAAGTCCCGCCTGGACAAGGCTGTAGCGGATGGAAAGCTGACCCAGGCTGAAGCCGACGCCGTGACGAAAGCCATCCAGAACGGGGTAATCGGAGGTGGCTGGCACTGACCATCACAGTTGTTGAGCGATACGCGCAGCCCTGATTGCAGAAAGGCGTCCCCGGGAGAATCTCCCGGGGACGCCTTTCCTTGCTGCTGTGCCTTACGCCTTTGCATCCTGCAGTTCGCGGGGTGCGGTGTCGGCGCTGGTGCCGTCGGTAGCGGTTTCGCCGGCGGCAGCATCGGCGTCGCTGTCATCCACGAACGGGGTCCCGTTGCGGGGTGCGTTGTACAGCGATTCGTCCAGGATGCCCTGGCGCTTGGCCACGATGGTGGGAACCAGGGCCTGGCCGGCCACGTTCACAGCGGTGCGCCCCATGTCCAGGATGGGATCAATGGCCAGGAGGAGTCCGACGCCGGCCAGCGGCAGTCCCAGCGTGGAGAGCGTCAGGGTGAGCATCACCACGGCGCCGGTGGTGCCGGCGGTTGCGGCGGAACCGAGGACGGAAACCAGTGCGATCAGCAGGTACTGGCTGAAGTCCAGCTGGATGCCGAAGAACTGGGCCACGAAGATTGCCGAGATCGCGGGGTAGATGGCAGCGCAGCCGTCCATCTTGGTGGTGGCGCCCAGCGGCACGGCGAAGGAGGCGTAGGCGCGGGGGACGCCCAGGCTGCGTTCGGTGACGCGCTGCGTCAGCGGCAGGGTTCCCACGGACGAGCGGGACACGAAGGCCAGCTGGACGGCGGGCCACACGCCGGAGAAGTACTGCTTGATGGACAGTCCGTGGCTGCGGACCAGGACGGGGTAGACGACGAACAGCACCAGGACCAGGCCGGCGTAGATGGCCACGGTGAACTTGCCAAGCGAGCCGATGGTGTCCCAGCCGTAGACGGCCACGGCGTTGCCGATGAGGCCAACGGTGCCCAGCGGCGCGATGCGGATGATCCACCACAGGACCTTCTGGATCACGGCAAGGGCTGAGGCGTTGAGGTTGAGGAACGGCTCCGCAGCCGTGCCCACCTTGAGCGCGGCGACGCCCACGGCGATGGCGATCACGAGGATCTGAAGGACGTTGAAGCTGACCGAGGTGGTGACGGCGCCGGAATCGCCGACCGTGGAGCTGGCACCCAGGCCCAGGAAGTTCTTGGGGAAGAGGCCCACCAGGAAGGCCCACCAGTCACCGGACTTGCCGGTGTACTTGGCTTCCCCGCTGATGCCGGTGTTGGCGCCGGGCTGCAGCAGCACGCCCAGGCCGATGCCGATCAGCACGGCGATCAGGGACGTAATGGCGAACCACAGGAGCGTGTTCCAGGCCAGCCTGGCGGCGTTGGACACCTGGCGCAGGTTGGAGATGGAGCTGACGACGGCGGTAAAGATCAGCGGGACCACGGCGGTCTGCAGCAGGGACACATAGCTTGAGCCGATGGTCTGCAGGGTGGCGCCGAGGGCGTTGGGGTTGGCCTTGGTACTGCCGGTGTACTTGGCCAGCAGGCCGAGGCCAAGGCCCACGATGAGGGCGGCGATGATCTGGAAGCCGAACGAGCCCGCCCACCTGGGCAGCTGGAATCCGGTCTTCCCTGCGGGGGACGGGGTGCTTGTCTGAGTGCTCACCCGACTACGCTAGAGCCACCCCGCATACCACGACGAACGAACATTGAGAAATATTACGCGCCCACGCTCACGCAGGAAGCCGGCAAACCGAGCAAACACAAGGCAGACGGCGGCCTATGTTACTTATTCCCGCCCCGGGTGTGCTTAATGTCTCCTGTTGCCCTCCCTCCCCGAAGGGGGGAGACTACGAGAGCAGCGCCCGGCGGAGCGTGTCGAGTCCAACGGAGCCGATGTTGAGGGCCTTGGTGTGGAACTCCTTGAGGTCGAACCCGGGCCGGGCCTCAAGTTCGGCGCGGATCTGTTCCCAGAGGCGCTGGCCTACTTTGTAGGAGGGGGCCTGGCCTGGCCAGCCGAGGTAGCGGGTGAACTCGAAGTTGAGTTGGCCTTCGCTGATGGGGAGGTTTTCCTTGAGGAAGCCGTAGCCCTTGTCCGCGGTCCAGGTGCCGGATCCCCAGCGTTGGGGCATCTCGAGTTCGAGGTGCACGCCGATGTCGAAGACCACGCGGGCGGCGCGCATGCGCTGCATGTCCAGCATGCCCATGTGGTCGCCGGGATCGTTGAGGTAGCCCAGTTCCTGCATGAGCTTTTCCGCGTAGAGTGCCCAGCCTTCGCCGTGGCCGGAGGTCCAGCAGACGTTCCGGCGCCATTTGTTCAGCAGCTCGCGGCGGTAGGTTGCGGTGGCCACCTGGAGGTGGTGGCCCGGGACGCCCTCGTGGTAGACGGTGGTGGTTTCAGCCCAGGTGGTGAACGTGTCCTCGCCGGCGGGGACGGACCACCACATGCGGCCGGGGCGGCTGAAGTCGTCGGACGGGCCGGTGTAGTAGATGCCGCCCTCGTCGGTGGGAGCGATCCGGCACTCGAGTTTCTTCATGACGTCGGGGATGTCGAAGTGCACTCCGGCGAGTTCGGCAACGGCTTTGTCGGAGAGGCCCTGCATCCATTCCCGGAGCGCCTCGGTGCCTTTCAGTTGCCGGGAGGGGTCGTTGTTGAGGATGTCCTTGGCTTCGGCGATGGTGGCGCCTGCCTTGATGGTGTCCGCAACGCGCTCCTGTTCCGCGATGAGGCGGTCCAGTTCCTCGACGCCCCAGGCGTACGTTTCTTCCAGGTCCACTTCCGCCCCCAGGAAGGAGCGGGAGGCCAGGGCGTAGCGGGCCCTGCCCACGGCGTCCTTCTCAGGCGCGGCGGGGAGCAGTTCGGTGCGCAGGAATTCTGCCAGCCGGGCGTAGGCACCCCGGGCGGCGTCAGCACCGGCGTCGAGCGTAGTTTGCAGCGCAGCGGGCAGTGGCCCGTCAGCCGTGGTGGCCTCTGCGGCCAGTTTGGCGAAGAAGCCGTCCGGGGCGGCGTACTTGGTCACCTGTTCGATGACGGTCCGCACCTGGCGGGCAGCGGCCACCCGGCCGGAGTCCCTGGCCATGCGCAGGGATTCGGTGTAGCCGCTGATGGCGGCCGGCACGTTGTGGGCGCGCCCGGCGATGTGCTCCCAGTCCTGTTCGGTGCCGGTGGGCATGAGGTCGAAGATGGCCCTGATGTCCTGGGCCGGGGAGGCGATGTTGTTCAGGTCCGCGTATTCCCAGCCGGAGGCGTGGATCAGCAGTTGCAGGCCGAGCCGTTCCCGCATGGCGTCCAGGGTGACGGCGTCCACGTCGTCTTCCGGTTCCAGGCCCTCCAGGGCAACCAGGGCCTCCCGCGCCGCCTCCGCGAATCCGGCAATGCCGGCGGGGGAGAAATCCTGGTACTCCGTTTCATGGCCCGGCAGGCCAAGGGTGGTGGCGAAGGTCGGGTTGAGCCTGATGAGGGTGTCCGTGTAGTTGTCCGCGACGGCGTCGATCCGGGTGTGCGGGCGCGCGGCGGGTGCAGTGTCTGTAGTCACATGACGAGACTATCGCCCGGACTGCGCCGGGGCCTGGGCCCACGCCGCCGGGGATCCACGCCCGGGACTCAGCCGCGGCTTCGTTTCCAGGCGCCGGGACCGGGCGTGGGTTCGAGCTTGAGCTGCTGCCGGCGCACCCAGTGCCGAACGGTCGGTTTGTCCGCACGTGCAGGTTCGGCGCCGCCAAGGGAGAGGACGACGGCGGTCAGTGCGGCCAATTCCTCGGCGTTCGGCTGTCCTTTGACCACAGAGAGCAGCGGGGCGGCAAGCGCTTCGGCGGCGTCGGCGGCCGGCCCGGTCCCGGTATTTTCGGTGGCCATCACAGCGGGATGTTCCCATGCTTCTTGGCGGGGAGGCTGGCGCGCTTGTCGCGCAGGGCACGCAGTCCCTTGATGATTTGGATCCGGGTATCGGAGGGGGCGATGACGGCGTCCACGTAACCCAGTTCGGCTGCCTGGTACGGGTTGAGGAGTTCTTCCTCGTACTGGCGGATCACCTCGGCGCGGCGGGCCTCAACGTCGCCGCCGTCCTGGGCGACCGCGGCGAGGTCGCGCCGGTAGAGGATGTTCACCGCGCCCTGCGCGCCCATCACACCGATCTGGGCCGTGGGCCATGCCAGGTTCAGGTCGGCGCCGAGCTTCTTGGAGCCCATCACGATGTAGGCGCCGCCGTAGGCCTTGCGGGTGATGACGGTGAGCTTGGGAACAGTGGCCTCGGCGTAGGCGTAGAGGAGTTTGGCGCCGCGGCGGATGATGCCCTGGAATTCCTGGTCCTTGCCGGGGAGGAACCCGGGGACGTCCACCAGGGTGATGATGGGGATGTTGAAGGCGTCGCAGTGCCGCACGAACCGGGCGGCCTTCTCTGACGCCGCGATGTCCAGGGTGCCGGCGAACTGCAGCGGCTGGTTGGCCACGATGCCCACGGTGTGGCCCTCCACCCGGCCGTAGCCGATCATCACGTTGGGGGCGTACAGGGCCTGCATCTCCAGGAAGTGCCCGTCGTCCACGATCTGTTCGACGACGGCGCGCATGTCGTAGGGCTGGTTGGCGGAATCCGGAACCAGCGTGTCCAGGGCGAGGTCGTCGTCGTCGACCTCCAACTCCTGCTGGTGCCCCAGCACCGGTGCCTCGGAGAGGTTGTTGGAAGGCAGGAAGTCCAGCAGTTCGCGCACGAACTCGATGGCGTCGGTCTCATCCGAGGCCAGGTAGGCGGACGTTCCGGTGGTGGCATTGTGCTGCCGGGCGCCGCCCAGGGTTTCCATGTCCACATCCTCGCCGGTGACGGTCTTGATGACGTCGGGGCCGGTAATGAACATGTGCGAGGTCTTGTCCACCATCACCACGTAGTCGGTGAGGGCCGGGGAGTAGGCGGCGCCGCCGGCGGAAGGCCCCATGATCAGGGAGATCTGCGGCACCACGCCGCTGGCGTGGACGTTGTTGCGGAAGATGTCCGCGAACATGGCCAGCGAGGCCACGCCTTCCTGGATGCGGGCGCCGCCGCCGTCCAGGATGCCGACGACGGGGCAGCCGTTGCGGAGCGCGAACTCCTGCACCTTGACGATTTTTTCGCCGTTGACCTGGCTCAGCGATCCGCCGTAGACAGTGAAGTCCTGGCTGTACACCGCCACCAGCCGGCCGTCGACGGTGCCGTAGCCGGAGACCAGGCCATCGCCCAGGGGTTTCTTCTTCTCCATGCCGAAGGCGGTGGAGCGGTGCACGGCCAGGGCGTCGAATTCTACAAACGAGTCTTCGTCCAGCAGCAGGGCGATGCGCTCGCGGGCCGTGTTCTTGCCGCGCGCATGCTGCTTTTCGATGGCTTCGGGGCCGGAGGGCTGTTCGGCGCGCGCCTGGCGGTCGCGGAAATCGGCAATCTTTCCCGCAGTCGTTGTCAGATCGTGGCTCATCAAGTGTCTCCGGCTCTGTAGCAGGTCAATTCTGTTGGCTGGCGGGCCCGTACTGTCTGGAGCTTTAAGTAGCATCCACACAAAAGACGAACCCTGCTGGCAAGTCTAGTGACGCTTTGGACGCCCGCAGCTGTAGGGAACCTACAATTTTCTGCCGTTCCTGCCACGTCCCCTCAATGTTACTCGCCGGTAACTTAGTTGGGTTACAGTGTTGCCATGACTTCAAGCGATGATGCTTTGCATGCTCCCGAAAGCCCCTACCGGGCCACCGGTTCCCTGGCGGGCAGGACCATCCTCATCTCCGGCGGCAGCCGGGGAATCGGACTGGCCATTGCCACAAGGGCGGCGCGGGACGGCGCCAATATAGTGCTGCTGGCCAAAACGGGGGAGCCGCACCCCAAGCTGGCGGGCACCGTGTATACGGCGGCTGCGCAGCTCGAGGAGGCCGGCGGCCAGGCGCTGCCGCTGGTGGGCGATGTGCGCAGGGACGAAGACGTGGCCGGCGCCGTGGCCGCAGCCGTTGAGCGGTTCGGCGGCATCGACGTCGTCATCAACAATGCCTCCGCCATCGACCTTTCCACCACTGATGCAGTGGACATGAAAAAGTACGACCTGATGCAGGACATCAACGTCCGCGGCACCTTCCTGTTGTCCAAGCTGGCGCTCCCGGCGCTCCGGAAGTCGGAACAGGGGCACATCCTCACGCTCTCGCCGCCGCTGAACCTCCACCCCTCCTGGGCGGGGAAGCACCTTGCGTACACCATGGCCAAATACGGGATGAGCCTGACCACGTTGGGGCTGGCGGAGGAACTGAAGGCTGACGGCATCAGGGTCAACTCCCTGTGGCCCTGCACCCTCATCGATACCGCCGCCATCCGGAACATGCCCCACGGCGAAACCATGGTGCTGGCGGCGCGTGGACCGCAGATCATGGCGGACGCCGCCCACGCCATCCTGACCGGCAGCAACCTCGCCGCCGGCGGCCCGCCGTCGGGCAACTTCTACACGGACGAGCAGGTCCTGGCGGCAGCGGGGGTGACCGATTTCCGTCCTTACAGCCTGGGAGCACCCGAAGACCGTCTGGTTCCGGACATCTTCCTCTAGGCGGCCGTACGGGCGTGGCCGGGTTGTCCTTCCCGGGGCGGCAGACGGCTCGGTGGGACCGGGCCAGGCTCGGTAGGATTTGGGTATGGACGACGCACACGCACCGGGCACCCCCCTGAACCGAGGGGACCTGGCCGACCAGCGTTTCCTCTCTGCCACCGGAATACCGCGGATCGACGTGGTGGACTCCACGGGCTCCACCAACGCGGACCTCCTGCGCGGTGTCACGGTGGAACCTTCGGCCTGGCCTGACCTCTCCGTGCTGACCGCCGAGTACCAGACCGCCGCCAGGGGACGCCTGGACAGGCGCTGGGAAGCGCCGCCACTGAGCTCCGTGTCCGTGTCCGTGGTGCTGCGTCCGGTCAACGCGGACGGCAGGCCCCTGCCCACCCAGAGCTACTCCTGGTTGTCCCTGATCGCAGCGCTGGCGCTGCGTGAGACGCTCCTGGAAACGGCCGGGATTCCGGCCGAGCTCAAGTGGCCCAACGACGTCCTGGTGCGGGGCAGGAAAATCGCCGGCATCCTCGCCCAGCTGGGGCCGATGGTTGATGGCAACGTGCCCCCGGTGATCCTGGGGACCGGCCTGAACGTCACCCTGACCGAAAGCGAACTTCCGGTGCCCACCGCCACCTCCGTGGCCCTGGAAGGTGCCCGCACCACGGACCGGACCGCGCTGCTGAAAAGCTACCTGTCCCACTTTGCGGTCCTGTACCGCAGTTTCTGCAACGCCGACGGCGACCCTGCGGCCGGGATGGCCGGTGGCCCGTCGCTGCACAAGAGGGTGGAAGCCGTGATGGTCACCCTGGGCAAGCAAGTGCGCGCACAGCTGCCCGGCGACCACGAGATCATTGGACACGCGTCCCGCCTGGACGATTACGGCTCCCTGCTGGTGGTGGACCGCGACTCGCGGGAGCACGTGGTGACCGCCGGCGACGTGGTGCACCTGCGGCCCTGGACGGCGCCGGACGCGCCAGGCCAAGGTGGTTATGCGTAGAATCCTGGTTCCCGGGGAGCAGGTCATCGTCACTACCCGCCCGCAGCCCCGGAAGCTGGCCGGGGCAGCCGTGGCCTTCGTGCTGGCGCCGGCGTTGGCGGCGTACGCCAGTGCCTGGATCGTCCGCGGCGGGGCAGCCCGCATGGCTCCTGCCCTTGGCCGCCAGTGGACGCCGTGGCTTGTCACTGCCTGCGTCCTCGCTGCTGCGGCTGTCTGGCTGGGCTACTGCCTGCCGCGCCTGCTCCGCTGGCAGGGCACCCGCTACACGCTTACCAGCCAACGGATGGTGGCGCGGTACGGGCTGCTTAACCGGCGGGACCAGCAGGTGAACCTGGCGTCGGTGCGTAACCTGACGGTCCACGAATCGCTGCTTCAGCGATTGGTGCGCTCGGGGAATATATCCTTGGAAACCGGGTACCAGGGCGTGGTGACTTTCCGCGACGTGCCTGAGGTTGCCAAATTCCGCGACTTTATCCTCGACGCCATCGGGGAACTGCCGGACGACAGCGCCCAGCCGGATGGCGCGACGCATTACCCTGCCGGTGCTTTTCCGGAGGACATGAGAGAAGGTGGACGGGATGACCGATGAGGACCAGCAGGAACGCGTCGACAGCACCGCCCCTGCCACCGCCGCCCTTGATCCTGACGCTGCGCCCGTGCAGGTGGCCCCTTCCGGCGACGCCGCACCGGAACCCGGATCCGCGCCGGAACCCGGTTCCACGCCGGCCGCGGCCATGCCGGATGCAGACCGGCACCCGCCCACCGGCGCCATGTCCGCCGAACGCCTGGCCATGAAGGCCCTCGAAGCCCGCCTCCTGGGCGGGGAACGGAAGCTCCGCCGTCGTGAAGTTGCCGCCGGCGCCGGACTCTCCCTGCTCTCTGCCCGCAAGCTCTGGCGTGCACTGGGGTTTCCGAATTTCGGCGACGAGGACGTTGCCTTCACCGAACGCGACCAGGCCGCCCTGTCCACCGTGGTGGACCTGGTCCGCGCCGGCAAGCTCACCGAAGAAGCAGCCATTTCGGTGACCCGCTCCATCGGGCAGATGACGGACCGCATGGTGGTCTGGCAGATCGAAGCCCTGGTGGAGGACATGGTCCACGAGCAGGGCGTCACCGATGCTGTGGCCCGCAAGCGCCTGGTCAACGAACTTCCCGCGCTGGTGGAAGCGCTGGAAGAGGTCCTGGTGTACTCATGGCGGCGCCAACTCAACGCCGGCGTCCAGCGCCTCGCCGTCCGTGCCGAGGCCGGGCTGCAGGCCAGCGAGGAAGGCCGTGAAGGCGATGAGGACGACGCGCCGCTGCCCCTGGCCCGCGCGGTTGGCTTCGCGGACCTTGTCTCCTACACCAGCCTGTCCCGCCGGATGAACGAAAAGACCCTCGCCCGGCTGGTCCAGCGCTTCGAAAACAAGTGCGCCGAAATCATCTCCGTGGGCGGCGGCCGGCTGGTCAAGACCGTGGGCGACGAAGTCCTGTACATCGCCGAAACCCCGGCGGCCGGTGCCGAGATCTCCCTGGCGCTGGCCGAGGCCTTCACCGAGGACGAGATCCTTCCCGAAGCCCGGGTGGCCATGGTGTGGGGCAGGATCCTGTCCCGCCTGGGCGACATCTACGGTCCCACGGTCAACCTGGCCGCCCGGCTGACCACCCTTGCCGATCCCGGAACGGTTCTGGTCGACTCCATGACGGCCTCCGCCCTGGAGCACGACGAGCGGTTCATCATGATTCCCCAGGCCCCGGAAAATGTCCGCGGCTTCGGTGAGATCAATCCCGTCCGCCTCACCCGCGGCCGGGGCAAGGGCCTGGTCCTGGACTAGGAAACCGGCAGCCGTCGAAGCCGCCCGGAAGAATTTGTCCATTTGCTGGCGTATAGCGGTATCGTTGTGGTGCCCGGGGTCCTGTGACGCCGGCTGCAGGCACAGAGCCTAGATTTACCGGGGGATTTCCACTCATGACACGTCGCGGACAAACGCGCGCCCAGAGCCCTGCTGCCAGCGCGCCCCGACGGCCCCGCCTGCCGCGATCGCGGTGGTTCACCGGCACTGCGTTTGGTGCTGTGGTTGCTGTTGTGGTGACGGGTGCTGTGTTGTATCCGGGGTTTAAGACCACTGAGGTGGAGTTGAATGACGGCGGCGTGTGGGTGGTGTCGAAGTCGAAGAATGCTGTGGGGCGGTTGAATTATCCGTCGCGGGTGTTGGACGGTGCGGTGACGCCGGCGTCGACGACTTTCGATGTGTTGCAGCATGCAGGTGAGGTGTTCGTCGATGACGAGACTGGTTCGACGTTGAATCAGGTGTCGCCGGCGAATATGCGCCTGGGTGGGGATAAGCAGTTGCCGGGGGCTGCTGATGTGAGTTTTGGGACGCGGACGATTTCGGTGACGGATGCTGCGTCGGGGAAGGTGTGGGCGGTGTCGCCGTCCACCGTGAATGGTTTTGATAAGGAAGCGTCGGAGCCGGTGATGGTCGGTTCGGCGGGCATCGTCTCTGCGGTGGGCTCTGATGACCGGGTGTATTCGGCGGACCCTAAGACCGGTGTTGTGACGGTGACGGGTGTTGACGCCAACGGTGAGGTGACGTCGTCGGAGTCCAGCACGTGGGATGGGCTTAAGGGTGCCGGGGATCTGCAAGTGACGGTGGTGGGGGACCGGCCGGTGGTGCTGGATGCCGCGGCGGGGAACCTGTTCCTGCCTGGTGGCAAGCGGCTGGCGCTGGAGAATGCCAGGGATGCGAAGTTGCAGCAGGCGGGGCCGGGCAGTGATGTTGTGGCGCTGGCCACGCGGAAGGCGTTGCTGAAGCAGCCGCTTGACGGGGGAGCGGCGAAGGTGGTGGCGTTCGACGGCGAGGGTGTCCCTGCTGCTCCGGTGCAGTTGGGCGGGTGTGTGCATGCGGCGTGGTCGGGTGCGAACAAGTATGTCCGGGATTGCGTCAATGATGGTGACGATAAGAAGGTTGACGTGCCCAGGGCGAGTGCGTCGCCGTCGTATGTTTTCCGGGTGAACCGGGACCTGGTGGTCCTGAATGATGTGAACTCCGGGAACGTGTGGCTGGTGAACCAGAACATGCAGCTGGTCAACAACTGGGACGACGTCATCCCACCAAAGAACCAGTCCGACGACGCCGACAAGGACTCCGCGGACGAGGTGCAGCAGACGGTTTTGCCGGACCGCACCAAACCCAACAGCGCCCCCGTGGCCAAACCGGACCAGTTCGGCATCCGGGCAGGGAAAACAACCATCCTGCCTGTCCTGGACAATGACTCTGACCCCGACGGCGACGTGCTGACCGTCCGCACTCCGGAAGGCGTCAAGACGGGCTCCGTTTCGCCCATCTACGGCTCCACCGGGCTGCAGATTGCGGTGCCCGCGGACAAGACGGGCAGCGAAACCTTCAAGTACACAGTGGATGACGGCCGCGGACTCTCTGCATCGGCCGACATCACCCTCAATGTCATTCCGGCCGGCAGCAACACACCGCCGCGACAAAAGCCCAACCGGAACACCACCCTGGTGGTCCAAACAGGCAAGGCCGTCACGCAGAACATCCTTCCCGACTGGATCGACCCCGACGGCGACGACTTGTTCGCCGTCTCCGTGTCCAGCACCGACCCGCTGGACCAGGCCCGGATCCGCCCAGACGGCCAGCTCACCTTCCAGGACTCCGGCGCCGCCCCCGGCCGTAAAAACCTGACCGTAACAATGTCGGACGGACAAGCCACGGCCGAAGGCAAAGTCACCGTGGATGTCAGGAGCCCCGGCTCCCTGCCGCCGATCGCCAACGCCGATCACGTGGTGGCCGTTGCCGGCACCGACACCGTCGTCACCCCGTTGAAGAACGATTCTGACCCGCAAGGCGGCACGTTGCGCCTGGCGCAGGCCACGCCCGATGCCGAGTCCACAGCCACCCTCAACCCGGACCAGCAGACTTTCACCTTCAACTCCCGCACCCTCGGCGCCCACTACGTCAGCTACCTTGTGACCAACGGCCCGGCCAGCGCCCAACAGCTGGTGCGCGTGGATGTGGTGCCGGGCACTGACGAGGGTGCTCCCGTCGCCGTCCGCGATACCGCACTGCTCCCCACCGGCGGCGACGTACTGGTGGATGTCCTGGGCAATGACTCGGATCCCTCGGGTGGCGTACTGGTGGTGCAGTCCGTCGCCGCCGACGCCGGCCTGCCGGTGAGCGTTGCGGTACTTGACCACTCGGTGGTCCGGATTACCGACATCCGCGCCGAAGGTCAGCTGACCGTCCGGTACACCGTCTCCAACGGCCGCTCGTCCGCGACCGGCGAGATCGCCGTACTGATGGTCCCCGCCCCGGCGAAGCTCCAGGCACCACAGGCAAAGCCGGACGAAGCCACCGTCCGGGTCAACGACGCCGTCACCATCCCCGTCCTGGCCAACGACGCCGACCCCAACGGCTCCAGGCTCGCACTCCTGCCCGACCTCGCCCAGCAGCCGGATGCCGCCGATGGACGCATGTTCGTGGCCGGTGACCAGCTGCGGTTCGTTGCCGGCCCCGAGGCGAAAACCGTATACGCCATCTACAAGGTGCAGAACGAATCCGGGCAAGTGGATTCCCAGCAAGTGACCATCCGCATCCGCGCCCGTGACGATGACCGGAACTCCCGCCCCGAGCCGCGCAACCTGACCGCGCGCGTGGTGGCAGGTATGACCGTCAAGGTACCCGTGCCCCTGGACGGCATCGACGCCGACGGCGACTCCGTCCAGCTCATCGGCATCGACAAGGCACCTGCCATGGGCACCGCAGTAGTACGGGACGGCTACCTGGAATTCACGGCGGCGGGCGACGCTGCCGGCACCGATAGCTTCACCTACCGGGTGCGGGACCGGATCGGCGCAGAGAACACCGGCACGGTGATCGTGGGCATCGCCCCGCCGGAGGCGAACAACCAGAAGCCCATTGCGGTGGACGACCCCGTGGATGTCCGGCCGGGCCGCAAAGTGGCGGTGGAGGCCCTGGCGAACGACTCCGACCCCGACGGCGACCCGCTCAGCCTGGTCTCCGATGGCTTCGAAGCCGGTTCCGGGTTGCAGGTGGAGGCCACAGACGGTGCCAGAGTCCTCTTCACGGCGCCCGGGGCTGCCGGCAACGAAAGCATCAGCTACCGCATCCAGGATGATAAGAAAGCTTCCTCCGGCGCCGTCATCCGGATCCGGATCAGCCCGGACGCCGAGCTCAAGCGTCCCGTGGCCAAGGATGACCGGGTAACGGTGGCAGAAACCCTTGGCAAGACCGCCGTCGATGTGCCCGTCCTGAAAAACGACACCGACGCCGACGGCGTGGCCACAGACCTGAAGGTCAGCCTGCCCGACGGAAATCCCAACGCCCGCCCGGGCGGGTCGGGCAACGTGGTGGTGACCCTCACCCCGGAAGACCAGCTGATCCCCTACACGGTCACGGACGTCGACGGCCTCACCTCCACTGCCCTGATGTGGATCCCGGGCCAGGGCGCGCAGTACCCTACCCTCGCCAAGACCGACACCGTTGAGGTCATGTCCGGCAAGGACGCCACCCTGGACCTGTCCGAATACGTCCGGGTCCGCAGTGGCCGCAGCGCCCGGATCACTGTGGCCGACTCCGTCCAGGTCCAGGGCGGCTCCCCGGAGGGCATTATCCTGCCCGACGGCAAAGCCCTGCGCTACACCGCCAAACCGGACTATGTGGGCCCGGGCTCCATCACCTTCGAAGTAACGGACGGCTCCGGACCCGACGACGCCGACGGCCTGAAATCCACCCTGGTCATCATGACCAAGGTGATCCCGGACCCCAACGCCAACCACCCGCCCACGTTCAGCGGCACCTCCGTGGACGTCCCCAGGGCCGAAACGGCAACGGTGGACCTCGCCGGACTGGCCAAGGACGTCGACGAACGGGACAAGGACAACCTCCGCTTCGAACTGGACGGGACGCTTCCCGCCGGCTTCAGCGCAAAGGTCGACGGCGCCACCCTCGCCATCACTGCCGATGGTTCCCTTGGCATCGGCGTCACCGGAAACATCCAGGTGAAGGTCACCGACGGCAGGTCACCCGCCGTCGGCGCCACCATCAGCGCACGCCATGTGGCCTCCAACCGGCCCCTGCCGGTGGCCAACGACGATGCGGTGGACAAGGCCAACGCAGGAAAGACGGAACAGGTCAACGTCCTGGCCAACGACTTCAACCCCTTCCCGGATACGCCCCTGCGGATCGTTGGCGCCACCGTGGAGACGGGCGCCGCAGCAGGCCAGCCGTCCGTGTCGGGGGACAGCGTCACCGTTACCCCGGCTGACGGGTACAAGGGCGTCATGGTGGTCCGCTACACCATGGCCGACAAGACGGGCGACCTGTCCCGCCAGGTGGACGGCCGGCTGCGGCTCACCGTCCGCGGCAAACCCGACGCACCCTCTGCCCCCAGCGCCACCGACGTCCGCAGCCGCACCGCCGTGCTCAAGTGGGCGCCGCCGTCGGACAACGGCGCTCCCATCACGGGGTACACCGTCCGCTCGAACAACGGCTTCGAACAGAAGTGCCCCACCACCACCTGCACGCTGAGCGGGCTCACGAACAACGTGAAGTACGTTTTCACGGTGCTCGCCACCAACGAGGTGGGGGACTCGCAGGCTTCGCCGCAGTCCAACGAAATCCGCCCTGACGAAAAGCCGTCACCGCCGGAAGCCCCCACGGTGAAGGCCGGGGACAAGACGATGGCGGTCACCTGGCCCGCGGCGAAGACCGAGGGCTCACCGGTGAAACACTACAACCTGGAAATTTCGCCGCCGCCAGCCAGTGGGGTGGCCGTCAAGAACGAGGTCGCCGGGCTGAACTACACCTGGACCGGCCTCACCAACGGCGTGAAGTACAAGGTGCGTGCGCAGGCCGTCAACGAGCTTGGCGCCTCCGACTGGGGAACGTATTCTGCGGAGGACAATCCCGCCGGTGTCCCGGCAGCGCCTGCAGCACCTTCGTCCGCCGTCGCATCATCCGTGGGGACCCAGAACCAGCTTCGGGTCACGTGGGCCGACCCCAACACCAACGGCGATCCGATCAGCACCTATTACGTCACCATGAGCGGTGGCAACGCCCCCGCCCAGACCCAGACCGTCCCCGGCAACGTCCGCACGGCGAACTTCACTGCCAACAACTCCGAGGCCGCCTACACGTTCACGGTGCAGGCTGAGAACAAGGCCGGCAAGGGAGCGGTCAGCCCGCCCTCCGCGCCCCGCCGCGCCACCGGCAAGCTGTCCCCGGTCTCCGGCGTGACGGCCACACCGGCCAACACCGGCGGAGCAGGACGCTCCGTGACCGTGGACTTCCGCAGGCTGACCGCGGCCGAACGCAACGGTTCTGCCGAGAATGAAGTCAGCTACAGCTACAACGCCAGCAACGGCGCCCGCGGACCCATCACGCCCGGGCAGACAATTAGTGGCTTCAGCAACGGCACCGCCGTCAGCATTACCGTCATCGCCAACTCGACAGTGGCCCCGAGCTCTGACGCCAGCACCCCTGCCACCACCACACCATACGGATCCCCGGGCACCCCCTCGGCGTCAGGTCAAAACGGCGGCGTGAACCAAAAGTCGGCCACCCTGAACTGGTCCTCACCGTCCACCAGCACCAATGACGTGGCGCAAACCAGGATCAGCATCAACAACGGAGGATGGGAGAACGTTGCCCCCTCCGGCAGCAGGACGGTCAACACGGCAAACTTCGGTGACACCGTGACCATCGCGGTCCAGACCTTCAACTCCGTAGGCACCGGCAGCGCGGTGGTCACGGCCAGCGCCTCTGCCGGCAAGCAGGGACTCTGGGAAACCCGGATCAAGACCTCGGACCCCAACTTCGTCAGGAGTTGTACCTTCACCCTGGGCGGATCAAACTACCGGCCAAGTCCATACTTCGACTGTGACGGCGTCAACGCGGACAGCCCACCCTGGTTCTACAAGGCGGACCAGGACCGCATCATGGTGGCGTGCTACATCGACCAGAGCGACAACTGGTCCGGCAACGGCATCGTCCGCTGGTGGCGGGTTGAATCCGGTTCCGCGCGCAACGTTGGCCGGTACGTCATCGCCGGCCACACCACGCTTGCGGATCCCGCAGCCCTGGGAGCCCCGCATTGCTGAGGGGGTCAATCCGGGACGTCCGGGGCAGATCTCCCCATCGCGCCGAATTCGGCAATTCGGTAGTCTTACGCCCGGGAAAAGAGAGCCTCGTACCGGTCTCTGACGAGGATGCCGTTCGGCCGCACAATCTGAGGAAAAACACGCTGTGACAACTCTGCTGGGGAAGCTTGGGCTGAAGAAGCGACATAAGAAGGCCGCAGCCGGTACTGCGTTTGGTGTGGTGCTGGCTGTGGTGGTGACGGGCGCGGTGTTGTATCCGGGGTTCAAGACCACTGAGGTGGAGTTGAACGATGGCGGTGTGTGGGTGGTGTCCAAGACCAAGAACGCTGTGGGTCGGTTGAATTATCCTTCCAGGGTGCTTGATGGTGCCGTGACGCCTGCGTCTACCACCTTTGATGTCCTTCAGCATGCGGGCGAGGTGTTCGTTGATGACGAGACTGGGTCGACGTTGAACCAGGTGTCGCCGGCGAATATGCGCTTGGGTGGGGATAAGCAGTTGCCGGGCTCGGCTGATGTGAGTTTCGGGGCGCGGACCATTTCAGTGACGGATGCTGCGTCGGGCAAGGTGTGGGCGGTGTCGCCGTCGACGGTGAATGGTTTTGACCAGGAGGCGTCGGAGCCGGTGATGGTGGGTTCTGAGGGGATTGTGTCGGCGGTTGGTTCTGATGACCGGATCTACTCGGCGGATCCGAAGACCGGGGTTGTGACGGTGACGGGTGTTGATGCCAATGGTGCGGTGACGTCGTCGGAGTCCAGTACCTGGGATGGGCTCAAGGGGGCCGGGGATCTGCAGATGACCGTGGTGGGGGACCAGCCCGTGGTGTTGGATGCTGCGGCGGGGAACCTGTTCCTGCCTGGTGGTAAGCGGTTGGCGTTGGAGAATGCCCGGGATGCGAAGTTGCAGCAGGCCGGGCCGGACAGCGATGTTGTGGCGGTGGCGACGCGGAAGGCGTTGTTGAAGCAGCCTCTTGACGGGGGGACGGCCAAGACGGTGGCGTTCGACGGCGAGGGTGTCCCTGCTGCTCCGGTGCAGTTGGGCGGGTGTGTGCATGCGGCGTGGTCGGGTGCGAACAAGTATGTCCGGGATTGCGTCAATGATGGTGACGATAAGAAGGTTGACGTGCCCAGGGCGAGTGCGTCGCCGTCGTATGTTTTCCGGGTGAACCGGGACCTGGTGGTCCTGAATGATGTGAACTCCGGGAACGTGTGGCTGGTGAACCAGAACATGCAGCTGGTCAACAACTGGGACGACGTCATCCCACCAAAGAACCAGTCCGACGACCAGGACCAGGAGTCGGCGGACAACAACACCATCAACATCCTGCCGGACCGCACCAAACCCAACCGGCCGCCGGAAACCAAGCCCGACGCCGTCGGCGTCCGCCCGGGCCGCACCACCATCCTCAGCGTCCTGGACAACGACTCCGACCCCGACGGCGACGTGCTCACCGCAGCGGTCGGGGAGGCCGGGCCCAAGTCCGGCACCCTGGAAAGCATCTACGGCGGCACGGCGTTCCAGATCACCGTGCCCGCGGACGCCAAACCCGGCACGGAGACTTTCAACTACAGCGCCTCCGACGGCCGCGGCCTGTCCGCCACGGGCCAGGTCACGCTCAGCGTCGTAGGACCCGATGAGAACAAGCAGCCGAAGTTCAAGCGCGGCGAAGACACCACCATGCTGGTGGAACAGGGCAAGACCGTCAGCCAGAACATCCTCACTGACTGGATCGATCCCGACGGCGATGACCTGGTCCTGCTGGACGCCAAGGCCGACAACGACCAGGACCAGGTCAAGGTACGGCGCGACGGCCTGCTCACCTTCCAGGATTCCGGGGCCACGGCCGGCAAGAAGAACGTCCAGGTCACCATCTGGGACGGCCGCGCCACTGTCACCGGCAAGGTGGTGGTCAATGTCCAGCCGCCCGGCGCCCTGGCACCCGTGGTCAACGCCGACCACGTCACCGCCGTCGTGGGCCAGGACCTGGTCATCTCCCCGTTGAAGAACGACGTCGATCCCAACGGTGGTGCCCTCCGGCTGGCCCAGGTGGAAGCCAACGGCCCTGCCGAACTCGGCCCCGTCACCGACGGCGGCACCTTCACCTTCCGCAGCACCACCCCCGGTCCGGTCTACCTCACCTACATTGCCAGCAACGGCCCGCAAAGCAGCCAGGGCCTCATCCGCGTCGACGTGGAATCCGGCAACGACGGCGGCGACCCCGTGGCGGTCCACGACGTGGCCCTCATGCCTACCGGCGGCAGTGTGCTCCTGGACCCGCTGGCGAATGACTCCGACCCATCCGGCGGCGTCCTGGTGCTGCAGTCCGTCAAACTTCCGGACAACGCCACCGTCTCCGTCAGCGTAATCAACCACAGCGTCCTGAGGATCACGGACATCCTCGGCACCAAGGACCCCATCCTCTTCGAATACACCATGTCCAACGGCAGGAAGTCCGCCACGGGCAGCGTGTCCGTGGTGCCCGTTCCGGCCCCCGCTGTGTTGGAGGCGCCGCAACCCAAACCGGACGAGGTGAACGTCCGCGTCAACGACGTCGTCACCATCCCGGTCCTGGACAACGACACCCATCCGCAGGGCCAGGAACTGTCTGTGGACCCCGTCCTGCCGCAGGCCGTGGATCCCGCCGACGGCAAGAGCTTCGTCTCCGAGAACACGCTCCGCTTCATTGCCGGCAGCCAGCCCAAGACCGTGCGCGCCATCTACAACGCGGTGGATCCGCAGAGCCAGAAGAGCGCAGCCGCCGTCACCATCCACATCCTGCCGCTCGAGGGCGCGGAGAACTCCCGCCCCCAGCCGCGCAACCTGACCGCCCGCGTGGTGGCGGCCGGCACCGTCCGGATTCCGGTTCCCCTTGACGGCATTGACCCCGACGGCGACTCGGTGCAGCTGACCGGCATCGACAGCACCCCTGCCATGGGAACCGCCACGGTGGGCAGTAACTTCATCGACTTCACCGCCGCAGGTGACGGCGCCGGTACAGACACCTTCCGCTACAAAGTGGTGGACCGCCAGGGCGCCATCAACACGGGCACGGTGACGGTGGGCATCGCACCCCGCGGCGAGTCCAACCAGAAGCCCACCCCGGTGGATGACGAGGTCCGGGTACGCCCGGGCCGGCAGATCGCCGTCGACGCGACAGCCAACGATACCGATCCCGACGGTGACCGCATCCGCATCCTCACCGACGGCATCGAGGCGGATCCCGCGCTGCAGGCGAGAGTGAGCAAGAACAGCGGACGCGTCATCCTGCTTGCACCGAAGGAAGCCGGGACCGTCAATGTTCGGTACACCGTGGCTGATGACAGGGACGCTGCGGCTCAGGCAACCATCCGGCTGGTGGTTGACAACGACGTGCCGTTGAAGGCCCCGATCGCCAGGGACGACAGGGTGACTGCCGCGCAGGCCATGGGCAAGACCGCCGTGGACGTTCCCGTCCTCAAGAATGACGAGGACCCGGACGGTGTGGGCGAGAACCTGAAGATCAGCACCGAGGCCGCGACTGCCCGCCCCGGCGGCAATGGCAACGTTCTGGTGGACCTCACCGAGCAGCCCCAGCTCATCCCGTACACCGTGGAAGACGTGGACGGGCAGCAGTCCACGGCAATCATTTGGGTGCCCGGGCTGGGCCAGCAGGTTCCCACCCTGGCCAAGGATGAGGTCATCGAGGTGGTCGCCGGACAGTCCGTCGACGTGGACCTCAAGGAATGGGTCAAGGTCCGGGAAGGACGGTCGCCCCGCCTGACCCAGGCCGACCGCATCAAACTCATCGGCGCGGACGGCGGCGACCCCATCATCCGGGACGGTGCTGGCCTGAAATACTCTGCAGGAGCTGACTACGTTGGCCCCGGATCGCTCACGTTCGAAGTAACCGACGGCTCGGGCCCAGACGATCCTGCCGGCCTGAAGTCCACCCTCAGCATCCGTACAAAGGTGCTCCCGGACCCCGATAAGAACAACCCGCCGGAACTGCTCGGCGCGGACGTTGATGTCCCGAAGGGTGACACGGCCAGCACGGACCTGGGAAAGCTGACCTCCGATCCCGACCGGGACGACGTCGAAAAGATGAAGTACCAGCTGGTGGGCGACCCGCCCGGCGGTTTCGGTGCACGTATCGAAGGCCAGACGCTGAAGGTTTCGGCGGCGGATTCCACGGCCACCGGTACCAGGGCTGCCGTCCAGGTCAAGGCGACCGACCCCCGCGGGCTTGAAGCCACGGCCACGTACCAGCTTGCCGTGACCGCCTCCAACCGGCCCAAGCCGGTGGCCAACGACGACGTGCAGGACAACGCGGCCGCCGGCAAGCCGGTGACGATCAACGTCCTGGCAAACGATGCCAACCCGTTCCCCGAAACACCGCTCAAGATAATCGCCGCCAACACCGAGACCGGCAGCGGCAACGTGGGCGTCAATGGTGACTCCATCACCGTTACCCCTGCCCCGGGCTTCACCGGGACTCTTGTGGTTGCCTACACGGTGGAGGACAAAACGCAGGACAGCTCCCGGCATGCCACGGCCCGGGTCCGGCTGACTGTCAAGGACAAGCCTGCAGCTCCCACCACGCCCCAGGCCCAGAGCGTGGGGGACCAGACCGCATTGCTGAACTGGTCCGCGCCGGCGGACCGCGGCTCGCCCATCACGAAGTACACGGTGTATGGGGAAGGCGGCTTCCGGCAGGACTGCCCGGCCAACACCTGCACCCTGAATGGACTGACCAACAACACCACCTACCACTTCCAGGTGACGGCCACCAACGAGTTCGGTGAATCCGACCGGTCCCCGGCCTCGGCCGACGTCCGTCCTGACGTGAAGCCCGACACCCCGCTGGCGCCGTCGCTGAAGTTCGGCGACAAGCAGTTGACGGTCACCTGGACGGCTCCGGCCAGCAAGGGCTCGCCGGTGAAGTCCTACGACCTGGAGATATCCCCGGCTCCTGCCGGCCAGAATGCCCAGGTCCAGGGACTGACATCCGTCAACTACGTCTGGAAGGGCCTGCAGAACGGCGCCTCCTACAAAGTCCGGGTCTTGGCCCGCAACGACGCCAAGGACCCCTCCGAATGGAGCCCATATTCGGCGGCGGAAGTCCCTGCCGGTGTCCCGGCAACCCCTGCAGCGCCCAGCGTGGCACAGGCGACGCCGGTGGGCTCGCAGAGCCAGTTGCGGGTGGTTTGGTCGGCACCCAATAACAACGGTGACGCCGTTTCCGCCTACACGCTGACTACGCTTCGGGGCGGAGCCGCCATTGCCAGCCAGCAGGTGTCCGGTACGTCGCAGAACGTCACGGTGGACAACTCGGAGTCCAGTTACACCTTCACCGTTTCGGCCACGAACAAAGCCGGCACCAGCAACACCAGTGCGCCGTCGGCCGCCACGCGTGCCGTAGGCAAACCCGGAACGGTGGCGGCTCCCTCAGCTACTTTGGTGGACACCAACGGCAACGGCGGCAAGATCGATGTCCGGTTTACGCCGCTGACGGACGCCCAGCGGAACGGCTCGGCGCTCAGCGAAATTTCCTACCGCTACAGCCTGACCTCCGGAGGGGGCTCCGGCACTATCCCTGCCGGCGGAGGCGTGGTTGCCGCCGCCAACGGCACCCAGACCTCAGTGGTGGTGTGGGCTGTTTCCTCCCGGAGTACCTCCGCCGGTGATGCCAGCGCCCCGTCCAACGCCGTCAACCCGTATGGTCTGGCCTTTGCCCCGAATGTCACGGGAAGCAAGAGCGGCGGCGTGGGCGACAATACGGTCTCCTGGACCTGGAACCAGCCGGACGGCAACGGCCGGGCAGTGACCGGTTACCAGTACAGTGTCGACGGCGGAGCGTGGCAGGACACCAACCAACGGTCATTCTCGAAAACCGTTGGTTACAGCCAGACAGTCACGCTCCGTGTCCGGGCCATCAGCGCCGGACAGGCCGGCCGCATCGGCAGCGATACATCCAGCAGCGGCGCCGCCCCGCCGCCGCCGGGACCCAAGCTGTGGAACGTCGTCGTCCGGGTCAACAGCTGCCTTGAAGAAGCCAAGGGCACCGGCGACCACTGGGGCTCCGGAAACTGCACGTCCTACATGATGCCGCAGGGGTCCAACCTTGGGCTCGAGTGCTACCGCGATGGCTGGGGCTCCAGCCGCTGGTACTACATCTACGAACGGAACGGTACCCGGTGGACCAACCAGTACCGGTTCATCAGGGCTGACACCATCACCGGGTCAACCGCCGGAATGGGATCCTGCCCGGCCAGTTACTAGGGCAGGCGCAACCTGCTCTGCCAACAAGCACTTCAACCAGCCACAACCAGAGGAAGAACAACTTTCATGACCATGACCATTGAGCAGGCCGAGTGGTTTGCAGGCACATTCGAAAAGCTGGTTGCCAACGTGGGGCAGGCGGTGCTGGGCAAGGAACACGTCATCCGGCTTACCTTCACAGCCATGCTGGCCGAGGGCCACGTCCTGTTTGAGGACGCCCCGGGTACGGGCAAGACCTCTCTTGCACGGGCGCTGGCCGCCACCGTACAGGGGTCCAACAACCGCATCCAGTTCACCCCCGACCTGCTGCCCTCCGACGTCACCGGCGTGACGATCTACGACCAGAAGACGCAGAAGTTCGAGTTCCACAAGGGCCCGATCTTTAACAACATCGTCCTGGCCGACGAAATCAACCGTGCCTCGCCCAAGACCCAGTCCGCGCTGCTTGAGGTCATGGAGGAATCCCGGGTCACCGTGGACGGCGTGACGTACTCGGCCGGGCGGCCGTTCATGGTGATGGCCACCCAGAACCCCATCGAGCAGGCAGGCACCTACCGCCTGCCCGAGGCCCAGCTGGACCGCTTCCTGATCAAGACCTCCATCGGCTACCCTGACCACGCCTCCACCGTCCGGCTGCTGGGCGGAAACAACCTGAAGGACCGGTCCAAGGACCTGTCTGCCGTCATCACCACCCAGGCGGTGGCGGACATGGCCGACCTCGCCGCCACGGCGCACGTGGACACCGCCGTGCTTGAGTACATCTCCCGGCTCTGCGAGGAAACCCGCAGTGCCCCGGAGACGCGCCTCGGCGTCTCCGTCCGCGGCGCCCTGGCCATGGTCCGGGCCGCCAAGGTCTGGGCTGCCTCGCAGGGACGGAACTTTGTGCTGCCGGATGACATCAAGGAACTGGCACCCGTGGTGTGGACCCACCGGTTCGTGATGGACCCCGAAGCCGAATTCTCGGGCGCCACCGCTGAGGCCGTGCTGACCAGGATCCTCGCCGACGTCGCCGCCCCGCAGCAGCGCACCAACGCCTGAGGCGCCGGGCCCGCGGCTTCAAGCCGCAGCCACCACCACTGACATTCCAGCGCAACAACGAAGGCACACCCCTATGTCTGACCGCACGTCCAGCGGCGCCCCGCTGACCCGGCTCGCGGAGCGTCTCCGGCAACCCTTCCACCGGAACGGCCGCCCCACCCGGCTGCACCCCGCGGCCGTATGGTCCGAAGCCAGCAGCACCGCCCTCCTCGCCCTGGCACCCGCCGGGCGGGCTGTCCGGGACACCTGGCTGAGGTACGCCTGGCCGGTGCTGTCCGTGGTCAGCATCCTGGGGTGGTCCGTCCTGGCCGCTGCCATCCTGCTGTGGGCCACAGGCCAGGCCTTCGGTTGGCAGGAAGCCACGGCAGCGTCCATTGCCGCCTTCGCCATGTTCGTGATCGCGGTGGCCTTCATCCTCGGCAGGTCCTCCTACGGCGTGGTGCTGGACCTTGCCCGCACGAGGGTGGCGGTGGGGGACAGCGCCGTCGGCAGCATTGCCGTCTCCAACACGTCGGCCCGGCCGCTGCTGCCGGCCGCGCTGGAACTGCCGGTGGGCAGCACCACGGCGGTCTTCCACCTGCCCCGGATGAAGCCCGGACAGGTCCATGAGGACCTGTTCACCATCCCCACCGCCCGGCGCGCCGTCATCGTGGTGGGACCGGTCCGCTCCGTCCGGGCCGACCCCCTGCACCTGCTGCGCCGCCAGGTCCTCTGGACCGAGCCGGAGGACCTCTTCGTCCACCCGCGCACCGTTGCCCTGGCCGGTTCCGCCGCAGGCTTCATCCGCGACCTCGAGGGCATGCCCACCACGGACCTGTCCAGCGCCGACGTCTCCTTCCACGCCCTGCGCGACTACGTGCCCGGGGATGACCGCAGGCACATCCACTGGAAGACCACGGCCCGGACCAACAAGCTGATGGTGCGCCAGTTCGAGGAAACCCGCCGCGCCCACCTGGCCATCTCGCTGTCCATTAACACGGACGAATACGCTTCCGACAACGAGTTCGAGATGGCCATCTCGGTGGCCGCCTCCATCGGCCGGCAGGCAATCCGCGAACAGCGGGAACTGGATGTGCTCACGCAAAAAGGACCCCTGCGCTGCGAAACCGGCCGCAACATGCTTGATGACATGACCCGGATCGTCGGCACCCCGATGCGCCGCACCGCCGTCGACCTTGCCAGGACCCTGGCCGACACGGTGCCCAACGCCTCCGTCGTGTTCTTCGTGGTGGGCAGCAATGTGACGGCAAGCCAGCTCCGTTCCGCTGCAGCCTCCGTCCCGCCCGGCGTCCGAAGCCTGGCGGTCCGGGTGGAAACCGGCGCCGCCCCCTCCAGGGCCAACATCGCAGACCTCACTGTCCTGACGCTCGGCGACCTGGCCGACCTTGCCATCGTGCTGAGAAAGGCTGCCGCATGAGCACCGCACCCGGCCATTCGCCACAAAGCGGTTCCCCGCAAACCCGTACCCGCCGCAAGGCCGCCACCCCGGATTCGGCCTTTGCGGACGGCCAGCCGGCCTGGCATTTCCTGATCGATGCCGGAGCCTTGGTGGTCCTGCTGGGCCTGGGCCTGCTCGGATTCGGTTTGAGCTTCGGCGGCGACCCGTACTACCTCCTGTCCGGGTTCGGCGGCATCATCCTTGGCCTGGGCATCGGCGCGGCGAACGCCCACCTGCGACTGGGGCTGCTGATCACCACCGCCCTGGCCCTGGCCGTCTACCTGGTGTTCGGAACCTTGCTGGCGGTGCCGGACGCCGCCGTCGCCGGATTCGTCCCCACCCTGGATTCGCTGCGGACCCTGCTCCTGGGCGTCGTCTTCGCCTGGAAGGACATGCTGACGGTGGGGGTGCCGGTGGGAACCGCCGGCGGCGTGCTCATCGTCCCCTTCCTAAGTTCGCTGGTCCTGGCACTCGTGGCAGCGCTCCTTACCTGGCGGGCAAGGAGCCCCTACCTACCGCTCCTGCCGGTACTGGTCCTGTTCGTCACGGGCATCGCATTCAGCACCAACGCCGCGTTCCTGACCCTGGAACGCGGCATCGGCCTGACCGTCCTCGGCATCGCCTGGGCAACCTTCCGCCGGGACGCCCTGCGCCGGAACAGCACCCGCCGGGTAGCGGTGAACAGCCCCCAGGCGGACAGTGCCACCGCACGCCGCGCCAGGATCCGCCGGCTGGGCATGGCCGCGGGGGTGATTGCCGCCAGCGTGGGAATCACCGCGGTGGCCGCGCCAATGGTCAGCGCCGGCGATGACCGGAAGGTCCTCCGCAACGTGGTGGTACCGCCGTTCGATCCCAAGGACTACATCACCCCCCTGGCCAGTTTCCGGAGCTACGTCAAGGACAAGAAGGACGACACCCTGTTCGTCGTCAAAGGCCTCCCGCGGGACGGCCGGGTGCGCCTTGGCGCCCTGGATGCCTTCAACGGCACCAACTACAACATGGACCCCAACGGTTCGGGCAACTTCAGCAAGGTGGGCGACGCCAAGTCGATCAACACCCTGGCCGACGCATCCGGGGTAGTGCCCACCAACGACTACTCGATCAGCATCAACGTGGAGGACTACCAGGGCTTCTTCGTCCCCGGCGGGCGGAAGACCACGGGCATCAGCTTTGACCAGTCCGGCTCGGCTGCGGCTGCCGGCCTCTACTTCAACCCCGGAACGGACACCGCCGTCACCACCAGCGGATTGTCCCGCGGCGACTCCTACACCGTCCAGGTGTCCGACCCCGCCAAACTCGAGCACGGGCAGCTGACACAGTACGACTTCGCGAAGGTCTCCCTTCCCGACCCCCTGGAAGTTCCGCCGGTGGTGGGCTCCCAGGCCAACGACCTGTCCGCCGACGCGCCCACGGCCATCGACCGGGTGCGCCAGATCGAGGCGCACTTCCAGAAGACGGGGGCCTTCAGCAACGGTTTGGTCAGCGAGGGGCAGCTCCCCAGCGTCTCCGGCCACGGTTCAGCCCGGATCCGCAACCTGCTGACCGCCAAGCAGATGCTCGGCGACGATGAACAGTACGCGGTGGCCATGTCCCTGATGCTCCGGCACCTGGGCATCCCGTCCCGCGTGGTGATGGGTTTCTACCCTGAGCCAACCAGCCCGGAGAACGGTGCGGGTGAGGTGAAGATCACCGGAAAGGACGTCCACGCCTGGGTGGAGGTCGCGTTTGAACGCGTGGGCTGGGTCAGCTTCGACCCCACCCCGCCAAAGGACAACATCCCCATTCCGCCGGACCCCGAGAACAAGTCCAAGCCCAAGCCGCAGGTGCTGCAGCCGCCGCCCCCGCCGCAGGAGCCCGCGGACCTGCCGCCGGACTCCTCACCCGACGCCTTGGACGCGGACCAGAAAAAGAACAATCCCTGGCTGTTCTGGGGCGCCCTCCTGGGCGCGCTGGGCGTCGCCGCCATCCCGCTGGTGATCCTGGGTCTGCCGCTGTTGCTGATCGCCTTGTTGAAGGCACGACGGCGGAAGTCCCGTTTCCGGGACGGCCATCCCGCCCAGCGCGTGGGCGGGGGCTGGAACGAGGTGGTGAGCCTGGCAACCGACCTGGGTGCCGCCGTCGACACCCGTTCGACACGGCGGGAAAGCGCTGCGGTCCTGGCCGATGCCTTCCCGGCGACCCAGGGGACCACCACCATGCTGGCGCGCCGGGCCGACGCCTCGATCTTCGGCGCCGGGGAACCAACCGAAGAGGATGTCCGCGAGTACTGGACCATCGTTGATGGTTCCCTCAAGGAGATGACCTCCGGGATGGGGTTCTGGCGGCGACAGCAGGCACGGTTCTCGCCGCGTTCGCTGCTTGGCGACGCCCGGGCCGCGATGAACGCAGGCAAGGGCGCCAGCCTGCGCGGCGGCCGGGTGTCGCTGCCGGCGGTATCCGGGTTCATCGCTGCCCGCCGCCGTCGTGCCTCCGGCAGTGCCGGCGCACCGCCTGTTCAGCAAGGGCCTGTTCAGCAAGGACCCAACCAGCAAGGACCCAACCAGCAAGGACCCAACCAGCAAGGACCCAACCAGCAAGGACCCGGCCAGCAGTGACCTTCGATCCCGAACGCTGCCCGCGCTGCCGGCAGCCCGTCCCCGCGGGTGCCACGTTCTGCACTGCCTGCGGCGCGCCGCTGCCCAACAGGGCGGCGCGCCGCCCCCGCACCCCGGACCTGCCGGCGGACCAAGCAAGGAGCGATCCCGGGGAAGCGTGCCCCGCGCACTCGTCCGGGATTCCCGGTACTATCCCGGTAGTAGAAAGGCCCCCGGCGCAGCCGGCGGGCACCGCATTGACGGGCACCGCGCAAGCGGGCACCTTGCATACGGGTACCGTGCCGGGCAGGACCGGCGGTTCCACAAGGGTGGGGGCCGCTCCAGGGGGAGGAACGGGAATGGCAGTGAACCTTCAGCTTGTTCCGGCTGCGGCAGGCAAGCGGCTTGGCGCTGCCGTCATTGATTGGCTGCCTGGGGTGGCGGTGCTGGTGGTGACGTTTGCCATCGGATTCGCCGGGATTACCCGCACCAGAAGCGGTGGCTTCATTGTCTATGACACGTCCTCTCTGGTGCTCTTTGGCGGCATCGGCCTTGGCCTGACCCTGGGTTACCTCTTCGTGGTGCTCGGGCTGGAAGCACGCACCGGCAAAACGCCCGGGAACCTTCTGATGGGCATCCGCAGCGCGGACCAGGACGGTTACGCTCCCGGCGCCGGCGCCGTGTTCCTGCGTGGCCTCATCACCGGAGCAGGCATCCTGTTGGCCGTGCTGGCCGCGGTGCTGGTGGTGGTCTTCAAGTGGTTTGACGCCGCCCTGCCCATCCTTGGCCCGCTGCTCCTGGTGGGTGGCGCGTGGGCCGTGCTGGTGGTGGTTTCCAGCCGGTGGGACAGGGACGGCGGGCTGCGGGGCTGGAATGACACCGCCGCCAAGACCCTGGTGTTCGATGTCAAGGCGGGCCGCGATCCCATCACCACCGGTGGCATCCAAGGGCCTTACAGCTTCGCGCCCCTGGACCTGCCGCCCGTGCAGCAGGTCCTGTCGCCGGTGGCCGGCGCCAACGTGGCCCAAACTCCCGGACACGCAGCCCCCGGACACCCAGCCCCCGCACACCAAGCCCCCGTACACGCAGCCCCCCATGCCCCTCTGCAAACTCCTGCGGCGCAACCTCCGGCAGCTCCGGCTCCGGCACCCCAGGCACCTTCGCCGTCGGCCGCCCTGCCGTCGCAGACCTTGCCCTACAGCCCACCTGCCTCCTTCGCGCCGCCGCCCGCCGCCGGCCACCGGATGCCCCCGCCGCATGTGGACGACGACGTCGAACGCACCCAGGTGCGGCCCGGAACCGGCGGCCCCGCCCCTGTGGCCGTCCTCCGTATCCGCCTGGACGACGGCCGCGACTTCCAGCTGGACCGCAGCGTCCTGGTGGGCCGGAACCCGGTGGGGCAGGCCGGGGAACAGCAGGCCCAGCTGTTGGCTGTGGATGACCCCGGCCGTTCGATCTCCAAGACGCACCTGCACCTGCTCACCGACGGCGCGGGCATCTGGGTGACGGACCGCCAGTCAACCAATGGAAGCGCCGTCACCACCCCGGACGGCCTGCGCACCCCCTTGGTGCCGGGCGTCCCCACGTTTGTTACCCCGGGATCCAGCGTGCACTTTGGAGACCGTACCTTTTACCTAGGACAGGCATGAACCAGCACCCCGCCAGTGTTTCCACCATCCAGCCGGGGCCGGGACTCAGCCTCGGCTACGGCTACGGAACGGACAGGGGACTCCGCCGGGAGTTGAACGAGGATTCGTATATCGCCGCCGATCCCGTCTTCGCCGTCGCTGACGGCATGGGCGGCCATGAAGCCGGCGAAATCGCCAGCGGCCTGTGCGTGCGGGCCCTGGCCGGGATTCCCCAGGTGGCCACGGGGGAGCGGAGCATCACCGCTGCCGTCCTCCAGCAGTACCTGGTGCGTGCGGACAACTCGATCCGTGAGGCCACCGGAGCCCGTGCCGGCACCACCCTTACCGGTGCTGTCGTGGTGGAACAGATGGGCATGCCGTACTGGCTGGTGGTGAACATCGGCGATTCCCGCACGTACCGGCTCAGCCAGGGACGGTTCGAGCAGATCAGCGTCGACCACTCGGAGGTCCAGGAACTCGTGGACGCGGGCGAAATCACCGCCCAGGAGGCCACCGTCCACCCGCGGCGGCACGTGGTCACCCGGGCCCTGGGCACGGGCGACGAGACGGAAGCGGACTACTGGCTCCTTCCCGTGGAGGAAGGCGACCGCGTCCTGGTCTGCTCCGACGGCCTGACGGGGGAACTGGCAGACGATGACATCCTGCGGATCCTCAGCAGCGTGGCGGATCCGCAGGAGGCGGTGGACGCCCTGATCCAGGCCGCCCTGCGCAGCGGCGGCCGGGACAACGTCACGGCCATCGTGGTGGACGCCAGGAACGTTTCGAACGACGACGGCGCTGGCACCACCGCGCCCCGCCTCACCTCCGCTGACGGGGACGAAGTGACCCTGCCGCGGCCGCAGGCATCCGAAGCCGTGACGCAGCCCCTGCCCGCACCGGTGGAGGAGACCGCGGACCACAACGGGGAGCCGGACGATGACCGCCGCTAGCTACATCCCCGGCACCTGGCTGGGCATTGTCAGGTCCCGCACCGCAGTCCTCCTGGGCCCCGGGTCGCCCGCGGAACTCGCAGGCGCATTGTGGGAACTCCTGGCCGGCCGGCCTGAGCCGCACGAGATCCTCGCCGCCGTGACCAGCACTTCCGGCGGATCCCTCACCCGCATCCCATCCTTCGGCATCCTGGATTTCAACGGATCCCTGCGGGTTTTCCTGCGGGGCGACATCGACCTCACCGTCGAACAGCCCGGGGGAGCCGTGGACCTCGACGGCCGGGACGTGACCACCTGGAACGAACGCAAATTCGTGGTCCCCGGCACGTGCCGGGTGGCGATTGCGGCTGGGACCACCGGTACCGCCGGGCTCGCCACCGAACAACCCGAGCTGCCGCTCGGTGAGGGCGTGGTGCTGCTGCAGTCCCTGACCCTGGGCGCACGCTCCGGCCCGGCTGCGGTCGATGCTCCGGCCGCAGCGGATGCTGTTGCACCGGCGGAAACTTCCGGCAGCGACGAGGCTTCTGCTGCTCCCGCCGGCCACGCCCCGGCTGACCTGCGGGAGCCGGACGTTCCGGACGAGGCGGAAGACCTGCCCGAAACCACGCTCCTGCCCGGGCATGCAGCCTCGGCCGAAACGGTGCTGGGGGTCATCGAAGAGGACGTTGATGAACGCCCGGCCGACGGGGTGGTCGATCCAGCGGAAGCCGCACACGCCCACGCCCGGGATGCCCATGACCCCGATGCCACTATTGCCCCGGATTTCATTATTGGTGTCGACGGGGAGCGTGGTGTCGACGGTGAGATTGGTGCCGGCGGGGATCGCGGCGCTGAGGGAGAAGCTGTGGGGAATGCTTCAGGTGAGCCCGCCCCAATTGAGGTGCCGGAGACAGGCTTCGCCGGCGTTGCCCCCACCGGAGCCGGCGCCGGTCCCGCAGCGGAGATGACGACGTCCTATGACCATCTCTGGGACCGCACCGTCATGCGGCACATCGAAGACGCTGCCGTGCGTGAGGACCCTGACGACGATTCCGGCCAGGTGTCCCCGCAGCAACGCCCGGCCCTGCCGGCAGCCGAACCCCTGCCCGCCCTCCGCAGCCCGGAGGCCCCGGCCCCGGATGTGCCGGCAGCCGGTTCCGGGACTGCGACAGAGACTGACGGCCGGCATCAGCCCACACCTGGCGCCGGACTTGAAGTGGGATCCAGTGCCGGTACAACTGGGGAGCCGTCAGGCCGGCCCCGTCCTGCCTCCGCCGGCGTCCTCATCGACTCCGTCCCGTGGCGCACGGGGGGAGCTACGCCGGCCCACGACGCCCCTGGCTTCACCCCGCCGCCAAACCACGGCACGCCACTGGCTCCACCGGCATCCGGGGCACCTGCGCCCGTCGTACCGGCGCCTGCTGTATCCGGCACCGGCACCGGCACCGGTTTCGACCCCGACCACGATGGCCAGACGGTGATGAAAAGCAGCCTGCCGGGAACCGCGTCCGGTCCGGCAACAAACGCGCCGGCCGTCCAGCAGGACCCCGCCAATGGACCAATGGTGCTGGCCCGCGTCTGCGCCCAGGGCCACGCCAACCCACCCACACGTGCCCTCTGCAGCGCCTGCGGGGCTGCCCTGCTGCCGGATGCCGTGCAGGTGGCCCGTCCCAGGCTGGGCCGCATGCGCCTGTCCACCGGCGAACTGCTGGACCTCGACCAGTCGATGGTCATCGGCAGGCAGCCGTCAGTGTCCCGGGTGCAGGGCGGCGTGATGCCGCGGCTCGTCCAGGTGGCAAGCCCCGGCGGCGACATTTCCCGGTCCCACGTCGAGGTGCGGCTTGAGGGCTGGCACGTGATGCTCTGCGACCTCAAGGCCACCAACGGCACTGTCTTGGTCCGCGAAGGCCAACCGCCGCGCCGCCTGGCCCAGAACGAGATGGCCATCCTGCTCGACGGCGACATCGCGGAGCTGGGCGACAATATCTCACTGCGTTTTGAGGAGATTCCTTGAGTTCCAAACGGCCCGTTGCGCCGCCGCCCCGCATCCAGGGCTTCACCTACATCAGCCTGCTCGGCTCCGGCGGGTTCTCCGACGTCTACCTGTACGAACAGGACAGGCCGCGCCGGAAAGTCGCCGTCAAGGTGCTGCTCTCGGACCTCAAGACCGAGGGCGCGCGGCGGCGGTTCGAGTCCGAGGCCAACCTCATGGCCCAGCTGTCCTCGCACCCATACATCGTCACCATTTTCGAAGCGGAAGTCACCGATGACGGGCACTCCTACCTGGCCATGGAGTACTGCTCCCGGCCCAGCCTGGACGTGCGTTACCGGCGGCAGCGCTTCAGCGTTGACGAGGTCCTGGCGGTCGGCATCCAGGTGGCCTCCGCCGTCGAAACCGCCCACCGCGCCGGCATCGCCCACCGCGACATCAAGCCCGCCAACATCCTGGTAACGGACTACAACCGTCCGGCCCTCACCGACTTCGGCATCTCCGGCACCCTGGCCGGGGATTCTGATGACGATTCGGGCATGTCCATTCCCTGGTCCCCGCCCGAACAGTTCCGGGACGGCGGCGTTGACGGCGTCATGGTGGACGTGTGGGCCCTCGGCGCCACGCTGTACACCCTGCTGGCCGGACGTTCACCCTTCGTGATGCCGGGCGCGGACAACTCGCAGCGCGAACTGATCAACCGGATCAGCAACATGGCGCTGCCGCGGCTGGGCCGTGCCGATGTGCCGGAATCACTGGAACTGGCCCTGGCAACCGCCATGGCCAAATCGCCCCAGTCCCGGTACTCCTCGGCCCACGCCTTCGCCCTGGCCCTGCAGCGCATCCAGGCCGAGCTCAACCTTTCCGTCACGCCCTTCGAGGTCCTGGAGGAGCCGCAGCAGGAGGAGGGCCACCCGGACGACGGCACCGAGGAGACGCGCGTCCGCAGCATTGCTGCCATCGATCCGGAGCGGACCGGCAGCGCACCCACGTTCCCTGCCCGCACCCGCCCCAACCCGACCGGCACCGGGACTGACGCGACGGGGCCCGGGGGCGGCGCCCTCCCGCCGTCGCACTTTGCTCCCGCCAGCCCCAGCCAATGGCAGCCTGCCCCGGCAGTGCCGCAGATTCCGGCCCGCACCACGTGGGCGGCGGCCACCGGGGCGGCTGCTCCGGCGGCAGCCACGGACGACGGCGCCGGCCAGGGGGAGTGGGCGCAGTCCACCGTCCTGCGTGGCAGCACAGGGACGGCCAACTACGGTGCACCCGTCACGGGCACAGGAGGAACACAGGACACGGGCTACACCGTGGACGCAACAGTCCAGCGGGCGGTGAAGGCGGACGAGCCGCAAGCGGCTCCGAAGGCCGACCACGGCAAACGCAACCTCTGGCTCGCAATCGCCGGCGGCACCCTCCTGGTATTGGCGGCTGTGGTGGGCATCGTGGTGGCCAACACGGCGATAGGCACCCCCAAGGCGGTGGAAACCCAGCAGGCCAGCAAACCCCCTGCGGACGCCCTGGACAGTGGCACCGTGCCCGATGTCGAAGGCCTGGCCGGAACGGTCGACACCAACGGCGAGGCATCCTTCTACTGGAACAACCCCGACCCCAAGCCGGGCGATACCTACAAATGGAGGGTCTATACCATCGGTGGGGGCGGCGACTACCAATCCATCGCGCAGGCGCCCGTCCGGCTCAGGCCCAACCCGTCGGGGCAAACCTGCATCCAGGTCATGATCGTCCGCTCGGACGGTGCGTTCTCACCGCTGGGGTCCGGTTCCATCGCCTGCACCGGCCAATGAACGTCCCGCACTGCCGGTTTCACGGCAACACCACCACTCCGACTACCGCAACAGTTCTGCCTTGAGGAGGCACAGATCATGGGGGATCTAGCAATAGATTTCTGTGGCGAATGGTACGAGCCATCGGATGAGGACATCTTCAACATCGGCCGTGAAGGCGACCTTGAGGTGGACGACAACCCGTACCTGCACCGGCAGTTCCTGCAGGTCGCCCGCTACGACGGCATCTGGTGGCTGAGCAACGTGGGCAGCATGCTCTCCGCCACCGTGGCTGACGCCTCCGGCGGCATGCAGGCCTGGCTGTCACCCGGAGCGCGGATTCCGCTGGTGTTCAGCCACACCAATGTCATCTTCACGGCGGGGCCCACCACCTACGAGTTCGCCGTGCACGTGAAGACGCCGTCCTTCCGGCAGGAAGCCCGCGAAGAAGCCGGCAACGGGGACACCACCATCGGCCCCGTGGTCTTCACGGACGCGCAGAAGGCGCTGATCGTGGCGCTCGCCGAGCCTGTGCTCCGGCGTGAGGGCACCGGTTTCAGCACCATCCCGTCCTCCGCGGCGGCCGCCAAGACCCTGGGATGGGCACTGACGCGCTTCAACCGCAAGCTGGACAACGTCTGCGACAAGCTGGACCGGGTGGGCGTGGCGGGACTGCGCGGCGGCGGCGGCAAGCTGGCAACCAACCGCCGGGCACGCCTGGTTGAACACGCCGTCACCACCCACCTGGTGACACCCGATGACCTGTACCTGCTGGAGAAGATGAGGGGCGTGGACGAAGGATGAGGATCCGGCTGACACTCCGCCGCGAACCCGCCGACGCCAAGGACCTGGCCGTCACGGTGGACGGCATGGCCACCGTGGCCGACATCGCCACCGTGCTGTGGACGGCGGACCCCGCCCGCAAAGGCACCCCGGCGCCGGACAACCTTTCGCTGCGGATCGATGAAGCGTTCGTGGGTGCCGGCATCAGCGGGAACATCCTGGCCCGGGAGGACAACCTCCTCGAATCAGGCCTGCGCCCCGGCTCGGTGGTATCGCTGGCCCAGGTCAGTGGGCAGTTCCACGAACCCGGGGCCAACCGGGGACCGGCCGCCGCAACCCTGCGCGTGTTGTCAGGGCCCGACGCCGGGCGCGAATTCTCGCTGCCCACCGGCACCAGCTACATTGGCCGGGACCGGGACGTGGACATCCGCCTGACGGATCCGCTGACCTCCAAACGGCACGCCCGGATCACGGTAGGCGAAGGCATCGAGATCGTTGACACCAACTCCGCCAACGGCCTCCTGATGGACGGGCTGCCCGTCACTAGGGCCACGCTGAACTCCTCCGACACGGTGACCCTGGGTGACACCACCGTCACCGTGGTGCCGCTGGGCCACAACCATGCGGCAGCGCCGACGTCGCCCCTGGTGGACTTCAACCGCTCCCCGCGGGTGGTGCCCCGCTTCGACGTCCCCAAGCGGGTTCTTCCTGCCGGGCCCAAGCGCCCCGAGGACCATCCCTTCCCCTACATCATGCTGGTGGCACCGCTGATGATGGGCGCGGTCATTTTCGCGGTCACGCAGAACGTGCTCTCCATGGTGTTCATGCTGATGATGCCCCTGTTCATCGTGGGCCACCACGTGGACCAGACAATGCGGACCCGGAAGCAGCAGAAGGAGCAGCTCAAGCAGTTCCGCGCCGCCATGGCCGCATTCCGGCAGGACCTTACGGAGCTGCAGCAGGTGGAACGGGCGGTCCGGCTGCAGGAAGCGCCGTCCGTAAGCGACACGGTGGACGCGATTTACAAGCTGGGGCCGCTGCTGTGGACGCACCGGCCGGAACACCCGTCGTTCCTCGGCCTGCGGTTCGGGCTGGGGACCGCCCCGTCCCGCATCCCGTTGGAAGAGCCCTCCAGCAACGACACCGAGGTCCAGTACAGCCGCGAAATCCAGGACTGCATCAAGCAGTTCAGCGGGATCGAAGGCGTCCCCGTGGTGTCCCAGCTGCGCACCTCCGGCGCGCTGGGGATCGCCGGCGCCCGCGGCCTGGTGGACGACGTGGCCCGTGGCATGGTGCTGCAGCTGGTGGGACTGCATTCCCCGGCCGAGGTGGTCCTCACCGCCATCACGTCCGCCCAGTCGCGGGAGCGCTGGAACTGGCTGCAGTGGCTGCCGCACGTAGTCTCGGGCCACAGCCCGCTGGGCGGGGACCACCTTGCCGCGGGGTCGGCCGGCGGCTCCTCACTGCTGGCCCGCCTCGAGGACCTGGTCGACGCCCGGGAGGCGGCGGCCAAACGGTCAGGCCCGGACCTGCGCCCCGGCATCGACCCCGTGAAGCATGAGCCCGAAGAGCCGGTCCTTCCCTCCGTGCTGGTCATCGTGGAGGACGACGCCCCCGTGGACCGCGGCCGCCTGACCCGGCTGGCCGAACGCGGTCCCGACTCCGGCGTGCACATCCTGTGGGTGGCCACTGACATCCAGTCACTCCCGGCTGCCTGCCGTGACTTCATGGTGGTGGACGGCGACCATGGCACCACCACCGGCCAGGTCCGGCTGGGCCGCCACACCTACCCGGTCAGCTGCGAGAGCGTGGACGCGGAGCTCGCAGCACAGCTGGCCCGGATGCTGGCGCCCGTGGTTGACGTGGGCAAGCCGGTCAATGACGATTCCGACCTGCCCCGCGCGGTGTCCTATGCGGCCCTGATCGGCAAGGACTTCCTGGACAATCCGCAGGCCGTGGTGGAGCGCTGGACGGAAAACAACTCCCTGCACGCCACCGCCGTGGCCAACCGCAAGGACAACGGAACCCTCAGGGCGCTGGTGGGATCCAAGGGTATCGAGCCGCTGTACCTGGACCTGAAGAACGAAGGACCGCACGCCCTGGTGGGCGGCACCACCGGTGCCGGCAAGTCCGAGTTCCTGCAGTCGTGGGTCATGGGCATGGCTGCGGCCTACAGCCCGGACCGGGTCAGCTTCCTTTTCGTGGACTACAAGGGCGGAGCGGCGTTTGCCGACTGCATCAACCTTCCACACACGGTGGGCCTGGTCACGGACCTTTCCCCGCACCTGGTGCGGCGGGCCCTCACATCCCTGCGCGCGGAGCTGCACTACCGCGAGCAGCTGTTGAACCGGAAGAAGGCCAAGGACCTGCTGGCCCTGCAGCGGGAGGCGGATCCGGAGGCCCCGCCGTACCTGGTGATCATCGTGGACGAGTTCGCCGCGCTGGCCAACGACGTGCCCGAATTCGTGGACGGGGTGGTGGACGTCGCCGCCCGCGGCCGTTCCCTGGGCCTGCACCTCATCCTGGCCACCCAGCGGCCGGCGGGCGTCATCAAGGACAACCTGCGCGCCAACACCAACCTGCGGGTGGCGCTGCGCATGGCCGACGAGGACGACGCCACCGACATCCTGGGGGTGCCGGATGCTGCCTACTTCGACCCCGCCATCCCGGGCCGCGGTGCCGCCAAGACCGGGCCCGGACGGATCCAGGGATTCCAGACCGGCTACGCCGGCGGCTGGACCACGGATAAACCGCAGCGCCCCCAGATCGACATCGTGGAGATGGCCTTCGGCTCCGGTCCCAGCTGGGAAGCGCCGGCACCCGAAAAGCCTGCGGCCCCGGAACCGGCCGGTCCCAATGACATCGCCAGGATGACCTCCACCATCGTGCACGCGGCGGACACCCTGGCCATCCGGCCGCCGCGGAAACCATGGCTGGACGAGCTGGCCAAGACCTACGACTTCTCCAAGTTGCCCAACCCCCGCACCGACGAACAGCTGCTGCTGGGCGTCGCGGACGACCCCGTCCACCAGGACCAGCCCACCGTCTTCTACGAGCCTGACCGCGACGGCAACATGGCCATCTACGGCACCGGTGGTTCCGGCAAGTCCGCCGCCCTGCGCGGCATCGCGATTGCCGCGGCCGTCACCCCGCGCGGCGGCCCCGTCCACGTCTACGGCATCGACTGCGGCTCTTCCGGGCTGCGGATGCTTGAGGAGCTTCCGCACGTGGGGGAGATCATCAATGGCGACGACGTCGAACGCGTCGGGCGGTTGCTGCGCCTCCTCCGGGACATCGCCGAGCTGCGTTCCGCGCAGTTCGCCGAGGTGCGCGCCTCCACCATCGTGGAGTACCGGAGGCTGGCCAACCGGCCGGACGAGAAGCGGATCTTCGTGCTGGTGGACGGCATGTCAGCCTTCCGCGAGGCGTACGAGCACAGCAAGCTTTCCGGGCTCTGGGACATCTTCCTGCAGCTGGCCACGGACGGCCGGACCCTGGGCATCCACCTGGTGGTGACCGGGGACCGGCCCAACGCCGTCCCCGCGTCCCTGCTCGCCTCCATCCAGCGCCGCCTGGTCCTGCGCCTGTCCTCTGAGGACGACTACATTTCCATGGATGTTCCCAGGGATGTCCTCACGGCCACGTCGCCCCCGGGCCGTGGGCTGCTGGACGGGCTTGAAGTCCAGCTGGCCGTCCTGGGCGGCAATTCGAACCTGGCCCTGCAGGCCCGCGAGGTCCATAAGCTCAGCGAAGCCATGCAGCGTCAGGGCCTGGAAACCGCCCCGGGCATTGAGCGGCTCCCCGAGCAGGTGGACCTGGATGTCCTGCCGGCAGGCAGCCCCGACCTGCCCGTTATTGGAGTGGACGACGAGTCCCTGCAACCGGCCGAACTCATGGCGCGCGGACCGTTGCTCCTGGCCGGGCCGCCGGGCTCGGGGCGCACCGTGGCGCTGGTCACCCTGGCCTACGCGCTGCGCCGGTCCAATCCCGCCACGGAACTGGTCTACCTCGGGTCCCGCCGGTCCGCCGTCGCGTCCCTTCCCATCTGGAACCGCGCCGTGGTGGGCCCGGACGACGTCGCCGAAGTGGTGGAGGACCTGGTGGAGCACTCCACCGGAAACCCTGGCACCGTGGCCTTCTTCATCGAGGGCCTCACCGAGTTCACCGACACCATCGCCGAGTCAGGAATGGCGCAGCTGGTGACGGCGTCCCTCAAAGCAGACCAATGGGTCATCGGCGAGTCCGAATCCTCCACCTGGTCCTCCGCCTGGCAGCTTGCCCAGCCCTTCAAATCGGGCCGCCGCGGCCTGCTGCTGAGCCCGGGGGATATTGAGGGCGACAGCCTGCTCAACACGTCCCTGGGCCGGGTCAGCCCGGACTTCATTCCGGGCCGCGGGTACGTGGTGGGGCGGGGCAAGGCACGGAAAATCCAGGTGGCGCTCCCGCCCGAAAACCGGGACTGAACAGCGCCGATGAATGCGGGGGCCGCGATCCGTCGGGATTTGCGGCCCCGCAGGACGTTGTAGAAGACTACCGGGGACACCAGAAAGCCGCGGTGGGGGGACTGCGCGCATCGAAAGGTAGCAATGACCCCGTCCGCCCCGATCCTCCGCACTGTTTCGACGACGGCATCAGCAGCTGTCCTTGCCCTGGCCCTCGGCTTGTTCCCCTCCGGTCCCGCGCTGGCTGCAACCGCGGACCCCTCTCCGACGGCAGGCACCCAGGCCCCACCAGACTGCGGTCTTGTCTGCGTGCCCATCCTTGCCGACAACCCCGACCCCGGCCGGCCCCGCAAATCCAAGGAGGCTGCCCAGCCGCCGGCCCAACCGGCGCCACCCGCCGAGCCTCCCGCCCAGCCACTCCAGCCGCAGCCAACGGAGCCAGCCGCGCAGCCGCAGGCAGGCACTCCCGAACCGGCCGGGCCTCCCGCCACGGCAGCGGAACTCCCGGATGGGTCCGCCACCGGAACCACGTCACCCGCTGCCGGCTACCGGCCGCCGACCGGCCCCTCCAGCGGGGTGGACTGGAACAGCCCGGTCAACCGGACTGCCGGGCCTGCCCGGATGGCTGCCGCTGCTGCCCCTGCCCGTGACGAGGGCCCCGGCGGACCTGCGCTCCTGCCCATCGCCCTTGGAGCGCTGCTGGTGGGCGTTTCCGCTCGCGCCTTCGCCTGGTGGAACCGAAACCGGAACCGGCTGCGCTCGCACTGACAGCGTTCACGCCGCCCTGCCCGCTGGCTGTCGCAGGTGTAAGGCAAGATAGGTCTGTGAGCACAGGACCAGGACCCGCAGAACAGACCGCCACCCGAACCGCGGAACCACACGAGCCCGAAGCCGTTCCCACCGAAGCCATCCGCGAGGAATACGAAAACCTCGCGGACCTGGTGCGGAAGTACCGGTTCGCGTACTACCAGGAGGACGCACCCCTGGTTTCGGACGCCGAGTTCGACACCCTCTTCCGCCGCCTCGAGGAGATCGAGGCGCTGCACCCGGAACTGGTGGCCAACGACTCGCCAACGCAGGAAGTGGGCGGCGAAGTATCCGCCGCCTTCGCGCCCGTGGAGCACCTGCAGCGGATGTACAGCCTGGAAGACGTCTTCTCGCTGGACGAGCTTGAGGCCTGGCTCAACCGGGCCGAGGCCAGCATCGAAAAAATCGGGGACGGCGGCACCAAGGCAGCCTGGCTTACCGAACTCAAGATCGATGGCCTTGCTGTCAACCTCCTGTACCGCGACGGCAGACTGGTGCGGGCTGCCACCCGCGGCGATGGAACCACGGGCGAGGACATCACCCACAACCTGCTCACCATCAAGGAAATCCCGCAGGAACTGCGCGGCAGCGGTTTCCCCGCCGAAATGGAGGTGCGCGGGGAGGTCTTCATCCCCTCCAAGGCGTTCGCGGAGTTCAACGAGGCCCTGATCGAAGCCGGCAAGGCACCGCTGGCCAATCCCCGCAACGCGGCCGCCGGCTCCCTGCGGCAGAAGGACCCCGCGGAGACGGCCAAGCGGCCGCTGAAGATGTTCGTCCACGGCATCGGCGCCCGCGAGGGGCTCGCGGCCGGCAGCCAGTCGGAAACATACGGGCTGCTCAAGGAGTGGGGCCTGCCGGTCAGCCCGTACTTCGAGGTGCTGGAGACCAGGGAAGACGTCCTTGGCTTCATCAAGCGCTACGGGGACCAGCGCCACAAGCTGCTCCACGAAATCGACGGCATCGTGATCAAGGTGGACGACTTTGCCACCCAGCGGGCCCTGGGCAACACCACCCGCGTTCCGCGCTGGGCCGTGGCCTACAAGTACCCGCCGGAGGAAGTCCACACCAAGCTGCTGGACATCCAGGTCAACGTGGGCCGAACCGGCCGCGTCACCCCCTACGGGGTCATGGAGCCGGTCAAGGTGGCCGGCTCCACGGTGGAAATGGCCACCCTGCACAACCAGGACGTGGTCAAGGCCAAAGGCGTCAAGATCGGCGACATCGTGGTCCTGCGGAAGGCGGGCGACGTCATCCCCGAAATCGTGGGCCCGGTGCTGGCCCTCCGGGACCAGCAGGACCCGCCCGTGCGGGATTTCGTGATGCCCACCGAATGTCCATCCTGCGGTACTCCGCTGGCCCCGGCCAAGGAGGGGGACGTGGATGTCCGCTGCCCCAACGCCAGGTCCTGCCCGTCGCAGCTTCGTGAGCGGGTGTTCCACGTAGCGGGCCGTGGCGCCTTCGACATCGAGGCCCTGGGCTGGGAAGCGGCCATTGCGCTGACCCAGCCGGCCGAACCCGATGTTCCGCCCCTGGCCTCCGAAGCCGGACTGTTCGACCTCACCCCCGAGGACCTGGCCGGCGTCCGGATCCGGAGGGAGAAGAAAACCAAGGGCGTTCCCACCGGCGAGTACGAGCTGGTGCCGTACTTCTTCAGCAAGGGCACGGCCAAGTCGCCGTCCAGGCCCACCGCCACCACGCAGAAGCTGTTCAAGGAACTCGAAAAGGCCAAGACCCAGCCCCTGTGGCGGGTGCTGGTTGCCCTGTCCATCCGACACGTGGGCCCGCGGGCGTCCCGGGCCCTGGCCCAGGCGTTCGGCTCCATGGACCGCATCCGGGCAGCGTCGGAGCAGGAGCTGGCCCATGTGGACGGCGTGGGTCCCACCATCGCCGCCGCGCTGAAGGAATGGTTCGCGGAGGACTGGCATCTTGAAATCATCGACCGCTGGGCCGCCGCCGGGGTGCGCATGGAGGACGAACGGGACGAATCCATGCCGCGCACGCTCGAAGGGCTGACGGTGGTGGTCACCGGCTCGCTGCCCAACTTCAGCCGCGACGAGGCCAAGGAGGCCATCCTGCTCCGCGGCGGAAAGGCGGCCGGTTCCGTTTCGAAAAACACCAGTTACGTGGTGGCCGGCGAAAGTGCCGGCAGCAAGCTGGACAAAGCAGAGCAGCTGGGGATTCCAGTGCTGGACGAGGACGGGTTCCGGCAATTGCTCGACGGCGGCCCGGCAGCCCTGGGGGATGCGACAGCCCTGGGGGATGCGGCAGCGCCGGGAGCGGACGGGGACGCCAACGGGGAAGCGGCCGTACCGGCCGCAGTGGAGGAGAACGCATGACGTCCGCATCGGAACTGCTGGAGGTCGCCAAACAGGCAGCCGCTGCCGGTGCCAGGGTCCTTTCCGGCCGGGACGGCACCGCGCTGGACGCCAGCAACAAGGGGGCGGCCGGGGACTGGGTGACGGCCTTCGACGTCGCCGCCGAAAACGCGGTGCGGGACGTCATTGCCGCGGCCCGCCCGGGGGACAGCATCACCGGCGAGGAACAGGGCACCACCCGCCCCGCCGATCCCACCGGCTACCGCTGGTCCATCGACCCGCTGGACGGCACCACCAACTTCATCCGCAACATCGTCTACTACGCCACCTCCGTGGCTGTTGCCGACTCCGACGGCGCCTGGCTGGCCGGCGTGGTCAACGCCCCGGCGCTGGGCCGGATCTACTACGCCGCCCGCGGCCGGGGTGCCTGGCTGGAGGAGCGCGGAACCACCACCAGGCTTGAGGGCCCGGTCCCGGGCCGGACCGGGCAGATCCTGGCCACCGGATTCAGTTACGAACCCGGCATCCGCTCCCAGCAGGCTGCCGCCTTCGCCACCCTGATGGATGGGTTTGCCGATGTCCGCCGGCTTGGTTCCGCGGCCCTGGACCTGTGCATGGTGGCGGACGGAACGCATGACGCCTACGGCGAGAGGGGCCTGAACGAGCACGATTTCTCGGCCGGGGCGCTGATCGCAGAGGAAGCCGGCTGCTGGGTGCGCAGGCCACGCCTGACCAGCCCGCTCGACGGCGGTCCCACCGATGAGGAGCGGCTCGACGCCTGGACGTGCGCGGCCAGCCTGGAGCTGAGCGGCAAGTTTCCGCTCTAGGCGGCGCGGGAAGCCGGGCCGGCTCTGCAACACTGGCTCTGCAACACCGGCACTGCCCACTGGTACTGCACTGGTGCTGCTCACCGGTTCTGATAGTTCGATCACGGAAAGCGCGTTTCCGCCGGAACCGGGGCCGGGCCGCCACTACCATTGACGGGTGCAGCAGCAGCCAACCATCCGTCCCGCCGTCGAAGCCGACTTCCCGGCCATCGCCCGGATCACCGGCGACTCCTATCTCTCCGCAGGCTACTTCGACGACCCCGCCCATCCGTATATGGTCAAGATCATGGACGTTGCTGAACGGGCCCAACAGGCCACCATCTGGGTAGCCGAACGGGAGGGAACCGTCATCGGCTCCGTCACGCTGGCGCTCGCCGGGGAACCCTACGCGGACATTGCCCTGCCGGACGAGCTGGAATTCCGCATGCTGGTGGTGGACCCTGCCGTCCAGCGCAGCGGCGCCGGCCGGGCCATGGTGGGGGCAATCATCGATTATGCCCGTACCCTTCCGGGCATCCGCGCGGTGGCCCTGACCACGGGGAAAGACTGGGAAAGCGCGCACGGCCTGTACCGCAGGACCGGCTTCCACCGGGTGGCTGAACGGGACTGGTTCGTTCCCGGAACCGACACAAAACTGCTGGTTTACCGGCGCGACCTGTAGCAGCCCTACAGTGGTGGCGACCCATTCCAGCTTTGAAAGGCCACCCATGCGCAAAACCTTCGGCAGCGGATCCGTCTGGGAACAGACCCTCGGCTACTCCCGTGCCGTCCAGGTGGACAACACCCTCTACATTTCCGCAACCGCGGCAAGCGGTGACGACGGGATCGTGGGGGACGACTTCTACACCCAGACCCAGTACATCCTGCAGAAACTCGGCAAGGTCCTGGCCGACGCCGGCTTCGGCTACGAGGACGTGGTGCAGTCCAAGCTGTACCTGACGGACATCAGCAAATGGGAAGAGGCCGGCCGGGCGCACGGCGAGGTGTTCGGTGACATCCGCCCCACCCTCTCCCTGGTCCACGTGCTGCCGTTCCTGGATCCGAAGATGCTTGTCGAGATCGAACTCGTCGCCCAGAAAGCTGCCTGACGCTCTCCCTGGACTACCGCGCCGGCAGGCCGTACCGGTGTTCCGGCCTGCCGGTGGTGCCGTAGCGGAGCTGGATGTCCACCGCGCCGTCGTCGGCCAGGGAGGACAGGTACCGCTGGGCGGTGGCCCGGGAGACGCCCACCCGGGAGGCCACTTCCGCGGCCGAGTACTGCTCACCGGGGGCCAGGGACTCCAGCACTGCCGCTTCGGTGGCGGAGCGGGGTTTCGACGACGGCGTGACATCACCCGGAATCAGGGAACGTTTTGCACGTTCCACCGCCTCCTGGTCCAGTGCCCCCGGCTGGCCCAGGAGGCGCCGGTACCGGGCATAGGAGCGCAGCTGCTGGGACAGCGACTCCGCAGTGAAGGGTTTGAGCAGGTATCCCAGCGCTCCCCGGCGGAACGCCACCCGGAGGGACGAGGCATCGGAGGCGGCGCTGAGGATGATGGTGTCCACATCCAGTTGCTGCAGCAGGTCCAGGCCCGATGCATCCGGCAGGTACACGTCCAGCAGCACCAGGTCCGGCCGCAGGCTGTGGATGGCCTGCAGTGCCAGGGAGGCAGTGCCCACGGGCGCCAGCGCCAGGAACCCTGCCACCGAGTCGACATACGTTGCGTGGAGCTTGGCCACATGGAAGTCGTCGTCCACGATCAGGACCCGAAAATCGTCAGCCATTCTCATCCTTTCCGGCTGCCCCCGGGGTTGCGGCGGCGGGCTTTCCCGCCGTCGTCTGCGGAAGGGTCGCCATGAACACGGCGCCCGGCCCGCCCTTGGTTCCGCGCTCCAGCACTTTCACGTCGCCGCCGCGGCGCCGTGCCAGCTGGCGCGCGAGAGCCAGTCCGAAGCCCTGTCCGCCACCTGCCCGGACAGGGCCGGAGGCCGTGGTGAAACCCTCGGCAAACACGCCCTCCGCGTCTGTGCCTTCTGCCAGCCCGTCACCCGAGTCCGCCACCACGATATGCAGCGTTCCGCCGTCGTCGGCCGGCTCATCCAGGACCTCAAGCTCAACCCAGCGCTCCGTTGATGACCCGGCAACGGCGGCGTTGACGGCGTTGTCGATCAGGTTGCCCAGCACCGTGGTCACGTCCTGGGCTTCGGTGACCTGCCCCCTGACCAGGGTCTCCGGGCCGATGCGGAGCGCAACGCCGCGCTCGTCCGCCTCCACGCCCTTGGCGCCGACGAAGGCCTGGAGATACGGGTCCTGTAACAGTTCCGCCTGGTCCACCGGGAACTTCAGCGGACCGGTAGCGGCCAACCGGGCAAGGTAGTCCCGTGCCTCCTGGTGCTGCCCGATGCCCAGGAAGCCGGCCAGGGTGTGCAGCTGGTTGGCGAACTCGTGCCGCTGGGCACGCAGTGCGGTGGACATGGTTCCCACGGCGTCCAACTGGCGGGTCAGCTGCTGCAGCTCGGTGCGGTCCCGCAGCATGATCACCCAGCCCAGGTCCTCCCGGCGGTGCAGCGCCTTGCGGGCGTTCGCCACCAGGACCCGGCCACCGGCCACCAGTTCCAGCGCATCCACGGCCGGACCGGCGGAGTTTGCAGCAGTCACGGCGCCTGGAACTGCCACAGCGCCTGGAACTGCCACAGTGCCTGGAACTGCCACAGCGCCTGGAACTGCCACAGCGCCGGCCGCGGTCCGCGTAAGGGACTTCAGCTGCTCCGGAACCGGGGCATCCTCCCAGCGGGTGCCGGACAGATCCGGCAACTCCAGCAGGCGCTGCGCCGCGGCGTTGAAGACGCTCACCCGGCCGTCGGCACTGACGCCGATGACGCCGTCGTCCACGCCCTGCAGCACCGCCACCTGGTCGTGGACCAGCGTGCTGATCTCTTCCGGCTCCAGGCCAAGGGTGAGCCGCTGCAGGCGGCGGCGCAGCAGGAAGGACCCCAGGATCCCGGCCAGCAGGGCACCCGCGGCCGTCAGCGCCACCGGCCCGATGTCGCGGGCCACGCTCTGGGCCACCGTCTCCATGGAGTAGCCCACGCTCACCTCACCCACCACCGTGGTGCTGCCGGGCGCATACACGGGAACCTTGGCGCCCGCGGAGGGGCCCAGGGTTCCGGTGTTCCGGGTGGTGATTTCCTGGCCGGACAGCGCCTCGGACGGGTCCGTGCTGACTTTCTCACCCAGCCGCTGGGGATCGGGATGGGCCAGCCTGATCCCGGTTTCGTCGGTGATCACCACGAACAGCGCTCCGGTCCGGGTCCGTGCTGCCTCGGCTGCTGACTGGAGCGGCCCGGCCAGAAGCTCGCCGGGCGGGGGAGTGCCGGGCTGTTCACTGATGGCCAGCACGTCGGCCCTGACCTGCGGATCCGATGCAACGGTGCGCGCCAGCGTCAGGGCCTGGTTTTCGGCGTCGCTGCCAACCCGGTCGTACGTCAGCCAGGCATGCACGGTGGCGCTGAGCAGCACCACCAGCAGTACCACCGCCAGCTGCAGCAGCAGCGTCTGGGTGGAAAACCGCAGCGGCGGCCGGGGTGCGGAACGCTGCATTCATCCTCCTTGACGGTGTATTGGCAGGGGTGTATTTGCGTAGGATGCGGGTGCGGCCGAGCCGGTGGTTTCAGCGCATCAGGCCCGTGAGCACAATGAGCAAAATGCTCCCAATAAGCAGTATGCCAATCAATTGAGCCAAAGGCACTGCCGTGACGGACGCCACCCTACAGTCTGTAGCACGCATCACAACGCTGTGGTGCTGTTCACAAGAAGGAGCCGGCTGTGCTGGTAATACTTGGATTCGCCATGATCGCGGTATTCATGGTGCTGATCATGACGAAGAAGTTGACGCCAGTGCTGGCGTTGATCATTGTCCCTACTGTTTTTGGCCTTTTTGCCGGTGCCGGCCTCGGCATCGGCGACATGGTGATGGACTCCATGAAGTCCATGACCTCCACCGCGGCGCTGCTGATGTTCGCCATCATCTACTTCGGCCTGATGATCGACGTCGGGCTCTTTGACCCGCTGGTGAAGTTCATCCTCCGCAAGCTGGGCAACGACCCCGCCAAGGTTGTCCTGGGCACCGCCATCCTGGCGGCCGCCGTGTCGCTGGATGGCGACGGGTCCACCACGTTCATCCTCACCACGGCCGCCATGCTGCCGGTCTACCTGCGCCTCAAGATGAGCCCCGTGGTCCTCACCTGCGTGGCCGGCCTGGCCAACGGCACCATGAACATCCTGCCGTGGGGCGGCCCCACCGCCCGCGCCGCCACCGCCCTGAAGATCGACGTCAATGACGTCTTCGTCCCCATGATCCCGTCCCTGGTGGCCGGCCTGGTGGTCGTGTTCGCCTTCGCCTGGCTGCTGGGCCTGCAGGAGCGCAACCGCCTCCGTGCCACCGCTCCGGAAATCTGGGGCGTCCCGGAGACGGCGGCAGGGTTTGACGGAATGTCCGACGGCGGTGCCTCCGCCGGCGGAACCGGCGGCACGGGTGCCGGAACCGGCCGCGGACGCCAGGGCAACCCCGGCGGAGCAGCCCCCGCCGTCGACGGCTCCCCGGCAGGATCGTCCGTGGCCGTACTGGACCGCGCCGACACCCTCATTGAGGACAGCGGCGCCGGACTCACCGACACCGCCCTTGACCCGAACCGCTCCACCCTTCGCCCCAAGCTGTTCTGGTTCAACCTGGCCCTGACCGTCGCCGTCATGGTGGTGCTCGTAGCCAACATCATCCCGCTGCCGTTCGTCTTCATGGTGGGCGCCGCGGTCGCCCTGCTGGTCAACTTCCCCAAGGTCAAGGACCAGGGCGCCCAGTTGATCGCCCACGCCCCCTCCATCGTTGCCGTCGTCAGCATGGTCATGGCCGCAGCCGTCCTCACCGGCGTCCTCAAGGGCACCGGCATGGTGGAAGCGATGTCCGCATGGCTCGTCCAGATCATCCCGTCCTCCATGGGCCCGTTCATGGCGGTCATCACCGGCATCCTGAGCATCCCCATGACGTTCTTCATGAGCAACGACGCCTTCTACTTCGGCGTCCTGCCGGTGCTGAGCGAGACCGCCGCCCACTACGGCGTTGGCGCCGCTGACATGGCCCGTGCCTCCATCACCGGCCAGCCGTTCCACCTGCAGAGCCCGCTGGTCCCTGCCATCCTGCTGCTGGTTTCGCTGGCCAAGGTGGACCTCGGTGACCACCACAAGAAGGTCCTGTGGCGCACTGCCGTCATCTCCCTGGTAATGCTCGGCGTCGGGCTGCTGACTGGAGCCATTGGTATCGGTTAGTCTTTAGCTGCCCGCGCTCCTGTCCCCGAGGCAGGACCGGGTAGGTAAGGTGCCCGTCTGACGCCCGCTGGGGGCCGTCAGACGGGCATCTGCGTTTCCGCACTAGACTGGATCGGAAAACAATCCGAACTTTGCAGGGGAGATCCATGGCTGCGATCAACCGTGACGACGTCGCGCATCTCGCGCGGCTCGCTCACATCGAGATGAGTGCCGAAGAGCTGGACAGGATGGCCGGCGAGCTCGCCGTCATCGTCGATTCGGTCAAGTCCGTCAGTGAGGCCGCCGGGGATGACGTCCCGGCCACGTCCCACCCCATTCCGCTCACCAACGTGTTCCGCGACGACGTTGTTGGACACACCTTCACGGCGGAACAGGCACTCTCCGGCGCCCCGGATTCCGATGACAACCGTTTCAAGGTCCCGGCCATCCTGGATGAGGCATAACCATGACTGAACACAACACCGCCGGCACCAGCGCCGACACCCTGATCCGGCTGTCCGCCGCGCAGCTGGCCGAAAAGCTCCACGCCGGCGAGGTCACCGCCGTCGAAGTTACCCAGGCCTACCTGGACCGCATCGCCGCCGTCGACGGCAAGGTCAACGCCTTCCTGCACGTCAACGCCGAGGAAGCGCTCGCCGTCGCCGCCGAGGTGGACGCCATCCGCGCCGCCGGCGGTGCTGAGGCCCAGGCCCTGCACGTCCTGGCCGGCGTCCCCATCGCCGTCAAGGACCTCATCGTCACCATCGGCCAGCCCACCACTGCAGGGTCCAAAATCCTCGAAGGCTGGCACAGCCCGTACGACGCCACCGTGGTGGAGCGCCTGCGCGCCGCGAAGATGCCCATCCTTGGCAAGACCAACCTGGACGAATTCGCCATGGGCTCCTCCACCGAGCACTCGGCCTACGGCCCCACCCGCAACCCCTGGGACCTGGACCGGATCCCCGGCGGCTCCGGCGGTGGCTCGGCTGCGGCGGTTGCCGCCTTCGAAGCGCCTCTCGCCCTGGGAACGGACACCGGTGGCTCCATCCGCCAGCCCGGTGCCGTCACGGGAACCGTTGGGGTGAAGCCCACCTACGGCAGCGTCTCCCGCTACGGTGCCATCGCCATGGCCTCCTCGCTGGACCAGATCGGCCCGGTCACCCGCACCGTGCTGGACTCCGCCCTGCTGCACCAGGTCATCGGCGGCCACGATCCCCGCGACTCCACGTCGCTGCCGGACCCCTTGGCAGACCTCGTGGCTGCCGCGAAGACCGGCAACGTCGATGGCCTGCGGATCGGCATCATCAAGGAACTTCACGGCGAGGGCTACCAGGCCGGCGTCGAAAACCGCTTCAACGACGCCTTGGAGCTACTCAAGGAAGCCGGCGCGGAGATCGTGGAGGTCTCCTGCCCCAACTTCCAGTACGCCCTGGGCGCCTACTACCTGATCATGCCGTCCGAGGCCTCTTCCAACCTGGCCAAGTTCGACGGCGTCCGGTACGGCCTGCGCGTCCTCCCCGAGGACGGGCCCATGACCATTGAACGCGTCATGGGTGCCACCCGCGCCGCCGGGTTCGGCGACGAGGTCAAGCGCCGCATCATCCTGGGCACCTACGCCCTGTCCGCCGGCTACTACGACGCCTACTACGGCTCGGCCCAGAAGGTCCGCACCCTGGTGCAGCGGGACTTTGACGCCGCCTTTGAACAGGCCGACGTCCTGATTTCACCCACCGCCCCCACCACGGCCTTCCCGCTCGGGGAAAAGCTGGACGATCCGCTGGCCATGTACCTGAACGACGTCGCCACCATCCCCGCCAACCTGGCAGGTGTTCCCGGCCTGTCACTGCCCGGCGGCCTGGCCGACGAGGACGGACTTCCCGTCGGCATCCAGCTGCTGGCCCCGGCCCGCGAGGACGCCCGCCTCTACCGGGTTGGCGCGGTCCTGGAATCGCTGCTCGAAGCCAAGTGGGGCGGCCCGCTGCTGGCCCAGGCTCCCGACCTTGCCGCAGCCGGTACCCTCGAAGCCCAGGAGGCAAAATAATGAACACCGAGGCAATCCTGAGCTTCGAAGAGGCCATGGAGAAGTACGACCCCGTCCTGGGCTTTGAGGTCCACGTGGAGCTCAACACCAAGACCAAGATGTTCTCCTCCGCACCCAACGTTTTCGGCGACGAGCCCAACACCAACGTCAACGAGGTGGACCTGGGCATGCCCGGCGTGCTGCCCGTGGTCAACAAGACGGCGGTGGAGTCCTCCATCAAGATCGGCCTGGCGCTGAACTGCAAGATCGCCGAATCCTGCCGCTTTGCCCGGAAGAACTACTTCTACCCGGACACCCCCAAGAACTTCCAGACCTCCCAGTACGACGAGCCCATCGCGTACGACGGCTACCTGGACGTGGAACTGGAGGACGGCACCGTGTTCCGCGTGGAGATCGAGCGCGCTCACATGGAGGAGGACGCCGGAAAGCTGACCCATATGGGCGGTGCCACCGGCCGCATCCACGGCGCCGACTTTTCGCTGGTGGACTACAACCGCGCCGGCGTCCCGCTGGTGGAAATCGTCACCAAGCCCATCGAGGGCGCCGGCTCCCGCGCCCCGGAACTGGCCAAGGCCTACGTGGCCGCCATCCGCGAGATCGTCAAGAACCTTGGCGTCTCCGATGCCCGCATGGAACGCGGCAACGTGCGGTGCGACGCCAACGTCTCGCTCCGCCCGCACGGCCGGGAACGGTTCGGTATCCGGTCCGAAACCAAGAACGTGAACTCGCTGCGCGCTGTCGAGCACGCCGTCCGCTACGAGATCCAGCGCCACGCCGCCGTCCTGGACTCCGGCAATCCCGTGGTCCAGGAGACCCGGCACTGGCACGAGGACACCCGCACCACCACGTCGGGCCGGCCCAAGTCGGACGCGGACGACTACCGCTACTTCCCGGAACCGGACCTGGTCCCCGTGGTGGCGTCCCGTGAATGGGTGGAGGAACTGCGCGCCACGCTGCCAGAACCGCCGGCCGAGCGCCGCAAGCGGCTCAAGGCCGACTGGGGCTATTCTGACCTGGAATTCCGCGACGTGGTGAACGCCGGCGTCCTGGACGAGATCGAGGAAACCATCGCGGCCGGCGCGTCCGCGTCCGTGGCCCGCAAGTGGTGGATGGGCGAGATCGTGGGCCGCGCCAAGGCCGCCGACGTCGACCCCGGCCAGCTGGGCGTCCAGCCCGCAACCATCGTGGAGCTCAACCGCATGGTGGAGGCCGGCAAGATCAACAACAAGATGGCAACGGAAGTGCTGGACGGCGTGCTCGCCGGCGAAGGCACCCCCGAAGAAATCGTCGAGAAGCGCGGACTCGCCGTGGTTTCCGACGACGGCCCCCTCCTGGAAGCCATCGATGCCGCACTCGCTGCCCAGCCCGACGTCGCGGACAAGATCCGCGGCGGTAAGGTCCAGGCCATCGGCGCCATCGTGGGCGGGGTCATGAAGGCCACCCGCGGACAGGCCGACGCCGCCCGAGTCCGGGAACTGATCCTGGAGAAGCTGGGCGTCACCGTCTAGCACTCCCATACCCAACTGGGTCGCAGCAGATGTCGTTTTGAGCGCTGATAACGACATTAACTGCGGCCCAGTTGGGCTTTAAGTACTCAGGTGCCGCCGGCTGAAAGTACCCGTGGCTGCGCGTCCGCGGCGGACTTACACTTGAGCCCACGGGGCGCTGGTGCCCCGGCGGCGTGCGGGAGGAACAACCATGGTGGCAAGGGAACCGATGAGGGCGCGCAAGGCATTGCTTGCCGGGGCAGTGGCACTGGCGTTGACGGGTACAGGGACGGCCCTGGCGTGGTCCGCCACGGGCACGCCGACGCCGTCGCCCTCGCAAACGGCACCAGGCAAAGACACCGCGCCCGGCAAAGACTCTGCGCCCGGCCAGCAGGACAGGAAGGACCAACAGGACAAGCAGGAGAAGAAGGCCCAGCGTCCGCAGGCACTCCACGGCGAGGGCGTGGTCAAGAACGCCGACGGCACCTTCCAGACCGTCCTGGAACAGCGTGGGACGGTGGAATCGGTCAGCGACTCGGCCATCACCGTCAAGAGCGAGGACGGCTACTCCCAGACCTACACCGTCAACGCCGATACCAGGATCACCATGTTTCCAACAGGCGACGACGGCAAGCGGCTTAAGCCGACGGACGGAACCACCGCAGACATCGCCGCCGGGGACACAGTACGCATCTCCGGCACCAAGGACGGGGACAAGGCAGCAGCCAAACGGATCGTGAAGGGTGCCGGTGACGGGCCTGGCCTTGGATTGGGACGCGGCCACGGCCTTGGACACAAGATGGGCAAGGGGAACCACCAGGACGACGAAGGGGCATAGCGTCCGGTTGCCCCTTGAACTGCCCCTCCAGCGCGGGTTGAGCCCAGGTCAGCCCTGCCGCACCAGCCCGGCCATGATGTCCTCCAGCGCCTCGCAGACCATCACCACCGCCCGCCGTTTCAGGTTTTCCGGCCTGGCCAGCAGGTCTATCCTGCGGCGCGTGCTGATGCCTTCCAGGGGCCGCAGCACAATGCCCGGATTCAGGACCGGCCCTGCCGTATACCTGGGCAGCAGCCCCACCACGCCGCCCGCGGCCACGAGCGCCGCCACCGTGAAGTAGTCGTTGATGCGGTGGACGATGTTTGGCTCCCGGCTGGACACGGCAGCGACGGCAGACAGGACATCGGCGGGGGAGTAGCCGGGGTGGCTGGTCACCCAGGCCTCGGCGCCGACGTCGTCCGCCGTGACCGTACTTTTTTGGGCCAACGGGTGGCCGGCGGGCAGTGCCACGTCCAGGGGCTCGTGCGCCAGCGGGATCACGGCCACGCGTTCCGCGGGCCAGCGGGGACTGTGGTCCATGCGGTGCGCCAGGACCAGGTCGTACCGGGCGGTGAGGGCAGGGAAGTCCTGCTGGGCAACATCCTCATCGGACAGTTCGATCCGGGGGTGTTCCGGCCGGTCCAGCATGCGTGCCAGCGGCGCGAACAGCGCCTGCCCGGCACTGTGGAAGCCGCTGAGCGTCACCCGGCCAGCCGGCGAGTGGTGGTAGGTGCCCAGGGCTCCGCGGGCGTCGGCCATGGCGCTGACGACGGCGGCGCCTGCGTCGGCGAGCACTTGGCCGGCTTCCGTAAGCACCAGGTTCCGGCCCTCCTTGCGTGTCAGCGGCACCTCGACTGTGCGCTGCAGGTGGGCCAGTTGCTGCGAGACCGCAGACGGGGTCACCATGAGGGTGTCTGCTACGGCCTTCACGCTCCCCAGGGCGCCCAGTTCACGCAGGATCTCCAGCTGATGTATCTCCACCCCGCCAGTCTAATCATTAGCAATTCCTAAATCGTTGATTGAGAAAATTCCTGTTGTGCTAACGCTTTGCCGAGGCTTCAATGAGGAGGACAAGACCTCCAGATCTGAATGCCAAGAAGTAAGGACGCCAATGAAGGCCCTGTACAAGCCCGGCCCGCAGGCCGGATTCGAACTCGTCGACAGGCCCGAGCCGGAGGCCGGTCCGGCGGACGTGAAGATCCGGGTCATGACCACCGGGATCTGCGGCACGGACCTGCACATCCAGTCCTGGGACTCCTGGGCCCAGGGGATCATCGAAGCGCCCCTCATCGCCGGCCACGAGTTCTACGGCGAAGTGGTGGAGGTGGGCGAAGACGTCCGCGAAGTCAAGGTTGGCGACAGGGTCTCCGGGGAAGGCCACGTGGTGTGCGGCATTTGCCGGAACTGCCGCGCAGGACGCCGCCAGATGTGCATCCACACGGTCAGCGTGGGGGTCCAGCGCGACGGGGCTTTCGCCGAGTACGTGGTGATCCCCGAGACCAACGCGTGGGTCCACCACGACCCCTCCGTCACGCCCGAACTTGGCGCCATCTTCGACCCCTTCGGCAACGCCGTGCACACCGCACTGAGCTTCCCGCTGGTGGGGGAGGACGTCCTCATCACCGGGGCCGGCCCCATTGGCCTGATGGCAGTCGCCGTCGCCCGCCACGCCGGAGCCCGCAAGATCGCCATCACCGACGTCTCCCGGCCCCGGCTGGACCTGGCCCGGCAGCTCGGGGCCGACCTCGCCATCGACGTCTCCACCACGCGGGTCCGCGACGCCCAGCGCGAGCTCGGCATGCGCGAAGGCTTCGACGTCGGAATGGAAATGTCCGGCCACCCCTCCGCCCTGCCTGAGATGATCGACAACATGAACCACGGCGGCCGGATCGCCATGCTGGGGCTGCCCAGCCAGGAAATCATCATCGACTGGGGCAAGGTGGTCACCCACATGCTGACCCTGAAGGGCATCTATGGCCGGGAGATGTACGAAACCTGGTACGCCATGAGCGCCATGCTCTCATCCAACCCCGTGCTCCATGCGGGCATCTCCGCCGTGGTCACGGACACGCTTCCCGCCACGGACTGGGAGAAGGGCTTCGACATTGCCCGCAGCGGCGTGGGCGGCAAAGTAGTCCTCGACTGGACCCGACTGTAAGGAAACCCATGTACACCTCCATCAAGGACCAGCTTCGCGGCGAGCTGGAGGAAATCCGCACCGCCGGGCTCTACAAGACCGAACGCAGCATCAGCTCGCCGCAGTCCAGCCACATCACCGCCGGACAGATCGGCGCGCCGGGTGCCGACGTGCTGAACTTCTGCGCCAACAACTACCTGGGCCTGGCCGACCACCCGGACATCATCAATGCCGCCAAGGCCGCCATGGACGAGCGCGGCTTCGGCATGGCCAGCGTCCGTTTCATCTGCGGAACCCAGGACCTGCACCTCAAACTCGAGGCCAGGGTTTCCGCTTTCCTGGGTACCGAGGACACCATCCTGTTCTCAAGCTGCTTCGACGCCAATGGCGGCGTCTTCGAATCCCTCTTCGGGTCCGAGGATGCGGTCATTTCGGACGCTCTTAACCACGCTTCCATCATCGACGGCATCCGGCTGTGCAAGGCGCGCCGCTACCGCTACGCCAACCAGGACATGGCCGAGCTCGAGGCCCGCCTGCAGGAGGCGCAGGACGCCCGCCGGAAGATCATCGTCACCGACGGCGTGTTTTCAATGGACGGCTACCTGGCTCCGCTCGAGGCCATCTGCGACCTCGCCGAAAAGTACGGCGCCCTGGTGATGGTGGACGACTCCCACGCCGTGGGCTTCATGGGCGCCACCGGCGCGGGCACCCCCGAACACGCCGGCGTGTCCTCCCGCGTGGACATCTACACCGGCACCTTCGGCAAGGCCCTGGGCGGGGCGTCAGGCGGCTACGTGTCCGGCCGCAGGGAGATCATTGCCATGCTGCGGCAGAAGGCGCGCCCCTACCTGTTCTCCAACTCGGTGGCTCCCGCCATTGTGGCCGCCACCCTCAAGGCTCTGGACCTGGTGGAAAACTCGGCCGACCTGCGCCGCCGGCTCTTCGAAAACGCCGAACTGTTCCGCCGCCGCATGACCGGGGAGGGCTTCGACCTGCTGCCCGGCGAACACGCCATCGTGCCGGTGATGTTCGGCGATGCCGTGATGGCCGCCAAGGTTGCCGACCGGATGCTGCAGCACGGCGTCTTCGTCACCGCCTTCAGCTTCCCCGTGGTTCCGCGCGGTGCCGCGAGGATCCGGGTGCAGCTGTCCGCCGCCCATTCAGCGGACGACGTCGAAGCGTGCGTTCGTGCCTTCGTCGCCAGCCGTGCCGAGGCAGCAGCCTGACGAAAGTTCCACCGGCCACGAACTCTGCAAGGATGGACGGATGGCAGCACATTACGATGTCCTGATCGTGGGCGGCGGCATTGCCGGCCTGTCCCTGGCCTCCGCGCTGGCCGGTCGCTGCAGCGTGGCACTGGTGGAGGCGGAGCAGGAGCTGGCGTACCACACGTCCTCCCGCTCCGCCCGGCAGCTGATCCCGAGCTACGGCCCTCCCGTGGTGCAGGAACTCACGCTCCGGACGCTGGAACTGATCGCGGCGCGGGACGCGGAACTGCCGGAACCGGTCCTGACGCCGCGCAGCTTCATGCTGATCGGCTCCGAGGCCGATGTTGCCGCGGAATCCAGCGGGCACATGCAGCCCATCGCCGTTGACCGCGCGCTTGAGCTGTGCCCGGCCCTGCTCCCGGGAACCTTCGCCGCCGCCGGACTGGATACTGGCTCGTTTGGCTGCAACGCGCCCCTGCTCCTGGACACGCACCGCAAACAGGCACTCGAGGCCGGAGCCGATATCATCACCGGCGCACGGGTGCATTCGGCGCAACGGCTGGGTTCCGGATGGCAGGTAGGTGCCGGGGCCGAGGGCTTTGAAGCCGGCGTCCTGGTCAATGCAGCCGGGGCATGGGCTGATGAGCTCGCAGTGATCAGCGGCGTCGAGAAGCTGGGGCTGCAGCCGTACCGGCGCACTGCGGCGATTGCCGCCGTCGAACGCCCCCTGCCTGCCGCCACCCCGATGGTGGCGGCAGCGGACAATACCTTCTACTTCCGCCCTGACGGTGACGACGTCCTGGTTTCGCCGTCCGAAACCGTGCCCAGTGGCCCCGAGGACGCGCGGCCCCGGCCAGGCGACGTGGAACGCCTGGTGGAAAAGCTGAACTCCATCACCAGCCTGGGGATCACGGGAATCCGCCGCGCCTGGACCGGCCTGCGCACTGAGGCCGCCGACGGGGTTCCGGTGGCGGGCTTCGATGCCGAAGCCCCCGGCTTCTACTGGCTCGTGGGGCAGGGCGGCTACGGCTTCCAGACCTCCGCTGCGATGGCCGAGCTGGCGGCTGACCAGATCCTCGCCGGCCAGGGAGCGTCCGGAGGTGCCGCCGCCGACGGTCCGGAATCCCGGACAGCGCGGGCCCTTGCTGCCAGCCGCTGGTCCATCCGACGCTGAAGAATGGTTCAATGAGCACCCTGATCACCAATATTGCCGAGCTGATGACCCAGGACCTTGAACACCGGGTCCTGAAGGACGCGGCGGTAGTGGTCGAGGGCGAACGGATCTCGTGGATCGGCGCCGCGGCCGAGGCCCCGGCGGCGGACGAAGCCATCGACGCCGGCGGCCGCGCCATGCTCCCCGGATGGGTGGACTCCCACAGCCACCTGTTGTTCGCCGGGGACCGTACCGCGGAATTCGAAGCACGGATGGCGGGGGAGGCGTACGCTGCCGGAGGCATCGCCGTCACCATGAACGCCACGCGTGCCACGTCGGACTTTGACCTCACCCGCCTGGCCATGGGCCGGGTTGCCGAGGCAGTCTCGCAGGGGACCACTTACCTGGAAACGAAGACCGGCTACGGCCTGGATATCGGGAACGAGGCCCGCAGCGCGCGTATCGCCGCCGGCGTGGCGGACCAGGTGACCTACCTGGGCGCCCACCTGGTTCCTGCCGGACAGGACCCGGAGGAGTACACAGACCTGGTCTGCGGACCGATGCTTGATGCCGTCCGCCCCTACGTCCAGTGGGCCGACGTTTTCTGCGAGGAGGGCGCGTTTACTGCCGAACAGTCCCGCCGCGTGCTGACGGCCTGCCGCGACGCCGGACTGGGCCTGCGCGTGCACGGCAACCAGTTGGGTGAGGGCCCCGGGGTGCAGCTTGCCGTGGAGATGCGTGCCGCCAGCGTGGACCACGTCAACTACCTGGCCGGGCAGGATGTGAAGTCCCTTGCGGCTTCCTGGTCCGGGTGGGACCCCGCCACCGGCACAGGCGAGCGGGGCACTGTGGCCACCTGCCTCCCGGCCTGCGACCTCTCAACCCGCCAGCCGCTGGCCCCGGCCCGCACGCTTCTCGACGCCGGTGTGCAGGTGGCGCTCGCTTCCAACTGCAATCCCGGAACGTCGTATACAAGTTCCATGGCATTCTGCGTCACCACCGCCGTCCTCCAGATGCACCTGAGCGTGCATGAGGCCGTCCGCGCCGCCACCCATGGCGGCGCACTGGCGTTGCACAAGGAAAGCGGGCGCGATGCGGACGGTGAACGCGCCGTGGGGTCCATCGCCGTCGGGCACCGCGCCGACCTGCACCTGCTCAACGCCCCGTCCGCAACGCATCTCGCTTACCGTCCCGGCATGCCATTGACGTACGCTGTGTGGCGGGCCGGAGCCAGGGAGCGGTAGGTCCATACCGTTTTTTTTGATTGTTCCTGACTGTTTTCCTTGAGTTATAATCAGGAAACGTCATCGATCGTGGTGGCTGATGTACGGAAAGGCCCCGCTTGCATGACGCGCACTGACCGGCTGACCGCGATTCTTGACCTGCTGGCCAGAACCGGCCAGGTGGAGGTCGACGAGATTGTCAGCACCCTCAACGTATCCCCGGCCACCGCTCGGCGTGACCTGGACAGCCTCGCCAAACGCCGGCTGCTGACGCGTACCCGCGGCGGCGCCACCACCGGTGCCCTGGCCTACGACCTCCCCGGCCGCTACAACCGCGACGACCACGCCGAAGCCAAGGAACAAATCGCGCAGTGCGCCTCGGCGCTGATCCGGCCCGGCGCTGTGATCGGCCTGTGCGGAGGGACCACCAGCACAGCGCTCGCGCAGATCCTGGCCACCCGGGAAGACCTGAACGCCCCCTCCAACCAGCCCACCCTCACCGTGGTTACCAACGCCATCAACATCGCGGGCCAGTTGGCCGTACGGCCCAACATCAAGGTGATGGTGACCGGTGGAATCCTCAACCCGCGGTCCTATGAACTGGTGGGACCCTATACGGACATCATCATGCAGAAGGTGGTGCTGGACATCGCCTTCATCGGCGTCAACGGCATCGATCCCGAAGTCGGGCCCACCAACACGGGGGAGGGGGAGGCCTCCGTCAATGCGCTGCTGGCCAGCAGGGCCAGGGTGTCCTACGTCCTGGCCGATTCCTCCAAAGTGGGCGTGCGGGCCTTCGCCACCATGGACGGCTACAACTTCACCCGGCTGATCACCGATGCCGGCATCTCGCCCCGCGACAAGGCTGCCTTTGAAGCCAACGGCACGGAAGTGATTGTCGCGCCCGCCTGACCCGAACTGCCGGCACCGGGCTCCTCCGGCGGCGCACCGCTGCCCGCTTGCGACTGCGGACACCAGCCGCTCCATCAGGCCGGATCCAGAAACTGAAGGCAAGATGGGAACATGCTGGTTCCCTCCCGCCGTCGCCTTCGGCTCGAAGTATGGATCGTCCTGGGCCTGTCCCTGGGCCAGTCGGCTGTCTACTCCGTGGTGCAGCTGCTGGACAAGATGACACGCGCCCCGCTTGCCGAGGGCACGTCCACCCTGAACCGCTCCCAGAGCACCCGCGAATACTTCGACCTCACATATCAGCTGCTGGACATCATCTTTGCGCTGGTGCCCGTGCTGCTGGTCTTCTACTTCCTGACGGACCAGCGCCAGGCAGTGCCGGGCGAGGCGGACAACTCCCGCTCTGCCTTTCAGAAACTGGGGTTCAATTTTGCCCGGCCCGGCAGGGATCTGCTCCAGGGCCTCGGACTGGCTGGACTGATCGGCATACCCTCGCTGGGTCTCTATGCGGCCGGCCGGGCGCTCGGAATTACCACCGCCATCATCCCCAGCGCCCTGGATGCCTATTGGTGGACCGTGCCTGTGCTCATCCTGTCCGCCATGCGGCACGCCGTGCTTGAGGAAGTCATTGTGGTGGGCTACCTCCTGGACCGCTTTGGCAAGTTCGGCTGGAGCATGCCGCTGGCCATTGCGGCGAGCTCCGTGCTGCGCGGCAGCTACCACCTTTACCAAGGCTTTGGTCCCTTCATTGGCAACGCCGTGATGGGCGTGGTCTTTGCCTGGCTGTACACCCGGACCCGCCGGGTCATGCCACTGGTCATCGCCCACGCCCTGCTGGATATCGTGGCCTTCGTTGGCTTCAGCCTGTTCGGCAAAGCCGTGGGGTTGGGGTAGGACCCTGGACACCAGCCTGCGCGGCTCCAGCCATGCTTGTTGCTGTCACATCAGCGTCAGCAGCAACGGCCAGTCTGCTTGTGGGTCTGGTGGCAACACGAAGGGTTTCGCGTAGAAGTCGTCCCAGAGGGCATCAGCAGCGAAAAGGTCCTCCGGGTCCAGCAGGTTGTCGCCGTCGGGTTCCTCCATTTCAAGCTCCTCCACTTCCGGTTCCGGCCAGGCTGGAACGGCGGCAAGCGGCACTATTCCTGGCGGCCAGTGGGTTGGTTCGGGGTCTTGGTGTTCGGGGTTGTAGTGGCGGCCTGTGGGTGAGGTCCAGCCGGGTGGTCCGTGTTCCGTCGCGGGATCCGGGTTCCAGGTGCGGGCGTGCTTCAAGCGGTGATGTTTGGGGCATAGCTGCGCCAGGTTCCGGACGGCTGTTCTGCCGCCGTGTTCCCAGGCTGTGAGGTGGTCGGTGTGGTTGTCGGGGGTGTGGTTGGTGCAGCCGGGGAAGGTGCATTTCCGGTCCCGCATGCGGATCCATTGTTTGATGGTTTCGGGGAGCCGGTAGCGGGTGCGTCCGATCTCCAGTGGTGCCCCGTCGCGGGGGTCGACCAGGACGCGGTAGAACGACTCCGCCCCGTCCGCGACAAGCCTCCGTGCCATTGAGGCAGGGATGGGGCCCATGCCGTCCAGCACCGCCGGCTCATCGGTGAGTCCGAGCAGGGCGAAGACCGGGACGGTGACCAGGACATCGGCCCGAGGGGTGGGGACCTTGCCAACATCACCAGTGCTCCCTGTGCCGGAAACGCTGCCTGCGGCCGCCGTATCACCTGTAGCCCGTGCAGCCCCACCCGGAGCAGCCTCACCGGTGGCCGTGGTGGTTCCGGCGCCGAGGAGGAGTGATGCTGCGATGTCGGGGCGGAGTTGGGTGAGGGTGCGGGGCTCGTTAGGGCCTTGGAGGCCGCGGGCGGTGGCGGTGGTGCGGTTCCAGATGGCGCAGGCGGTGTCGCCGGGGAGGTAGAGCGAGAGCCAGGCCATGCCGTCGCGGTCGGGGGTGTATTCCATCCGCCGGTCCGCGACGCCTTTGGCGTGGCGTTTTTCGAGGGTTTCGGGGTGGTGGCGTTCCCGCCAGGCGCGGATCTTGGCGCGGAACCGGGCGGGGACGAGTTCGCCGGGGGCGGCGCCGCGGGCGGGGTTGGGGGCGGCGGGGTCGAAGAAGTGCGCCACCAAGGCAGCAGCCCCGTCAGGGGTGAGCCCCTCGGTTTCGTCGGCGACAATCCTGGCATGCTGCCACGACAGGTCACCGGCTGACAGGGCGCCCAGGAGCGGCGGCAGGGAACACACGAGCCGGGACTGTTCCACCAAAGCACCCGCGGCCGCCGAACTGACAGTCAGGACACCGGCGATCTCCTCCACCGTTGACGTCTCCGAAAACATGCGCTCATTCACCGGGGCGTCGGGGGCAAGCAGTGCCTGCTGGAAACCGACGCACTCCACGGCATCACGAGCTTTGACCGCCGCGAGCTGAGCCTCGACCCGGGAGACTGCCTCCAGCCGTTCCAGCCGGAGCTCATACCGCCGCTGCAGCACATCCACGTCAGCGCCAACACCGGACCCGGCGGCAAGGAAATGATCCTCACGGTCCAGCGCATCGAGGGCAGCAACAGAGGCAGAAACACCCTCCAACACCACCCCAACATCCGTGCCGATTCCCATACCCACATCATCCAGCGAGGCACCGACATTCAGACCTGGATCGCAGCGATGTAGGAAGCAGCCACTTAAATGAATTCGGCCGCCATCGGGTAGTGACGCCGTTGTCACCACCTGATGGCGGCCGAAGCTGATCCGGGTACTGGCCCGGCGAACCCCCTCCCGGACATTCCGGGAGGCTGGGGTGGAGCGTCAGATGGTGACGGCTCCGTTGGCGGTTTCAAACGTGACCGACAGGATGCCCGGAGTTCCGTGCGGGGCGACCCACTCCACCGCAACGTCCTCAAGCGGCTTCTCCACCGGTTCACCCAGCCACTCGGTCACGCGGGACGCGGAGCCGGCGATGGTCAGGCAGCTCATCTTAAGGTTGCTGGGGTAGGCGTTGGACGGGTGCAGTGCCGGGTCGCCTTCCCACTTGAGCATGTACGGCACCTGGGGATCGGCGATAAGGCCAAGGATGCCAATCTGTTTCCAGACCAGCTCCCGGCCGTCCGGGAACTTGCGGTTGCCGTTCACCGCGGCGCGGCCAAGGCGTGCCTCGAACGGGGCGAGGTCGTCCACTTCGACGCACCAGCCCATCCAGCCACCACCGGCCGCGGAACGGGCACGCACTGCCTGTCCGAACGGTGCCTTGTCCGAAGCCGGGTGGTCCAGGACCTCTACGACTTCCAGGTACTTGTGCCCGGCGAGCGGGATGATCATATTCCGGGTTCCGAACCGGGGGTGCACCCCGCCCTTCACTGCCTCAACGCCGAGGGCAGATGAAATACGTTCGGTAGTGGCCGCGAGGCCATCTTGTTCACAGGCGTAAGAGACGTGATCCATGCGCATGGCAACATCTTGGCACTTTGTGATCCGGCTCTCAGCTAAGGGTACCCTTACTGGAAAGGCGGCCGGGAAAAGGGCCGGGAACATGGGCAAGAAGGACGACGGCGGCGTCCCCGGCCGGGTGCGGGGCGGCCCACCTGTGGCGGCTCGAAAGCCATGCAGGGCGACCTTGTTCGTCACAATGCTGTCCACGGCGACTACCCCGTTCCTAGACTGGGCGCAGGTCATGAGCGCCAGCGCCAAGCCCCGGCTCGCTGGCCGGCAACCCTCCACCCGCGGTGGGGTGCCCCGGGTGAGGACCTGGCTGTCCGGCAAGAGCCGGAAGCAAGCGCGGCCCGTACTGCCCCACGCATTCCGGGCCCACGTCAAAGGAGATTTGGATGTCCAACGGATGGTCTTTCGAAACCCGCCAGATCCATGCCGGCCAGGAGCCCGACAGTGCCACAGGAGCCCGCGCGCTCCCCATTTACCAGACCACGTCCTTCGTGTTCCCCAGCGCCGAAAGCGCAGCCAACCGCTTTGCCCTCGCCGAACTTGCACCCATCTACACCCGGATCGGCAACCCCACCCAGGATGCCGTCGAACAGCGGATCGCCAGCCTTGAGGGAGGCCTGGCCGCTTTGCTGCTGAGCTCTGGCCAGGCCGCCGAGACGTTCGCGGTGCTGAACATTGCGGAGGCGGGGGACCATATTGTGGCGAGCCCCAGTCTTTACGGCGGAACGTACAACCTGTTCGCCCACACCCTGAAGAAGTTCGGCATCTCGGTCACCTTCGTCCAGGATCCCGACAACCTGGACCAGTGGCGCGACGCCGTCCAGCCGAACACCAAGCTCTTTTTCGGTGAAGTGGTGTCCAATCCCCGCCAGGACGTCCTGGACATCGAAGGCATCTCGGAGGTGGCCCACCAGGCAGGCGTGCCACTGATCGTGGACAACACCCTGTCCACGCCCTACCTGATCCGCCCACTGGAGTGGGGTGCGGACATCGTGATCCACTCCGCCACCAAATACCTGGGCGGCCACGGCTCCGCAATTGCCGGCGTGATCGTGGACTCCGGCAAATTCGACTTCGGCAATGACCCTGAACGGTTCCCCGGCTTCAACACCCCGGACCCCACCTACAACGGCCTGGTCTACGCCCGCGACCTAGGCGCCGACGGTACACTGGGGGCCAACCTCTCCTACATCCTCAAGGCCCGCGTCCAGCTGCTGCGCGACCTTGGCTCGGCGGTTTCCCCCTTCAACGCCTTCCTGATCTCCCAGGGCCTGGAGACGCTGAGCCTGCGGGTGGAACGCCACATTGCCAACGCCACGGAAGTGGCGCGCTGGCTGGAAGGAAGGGACGACGTCGAATCCGTCGCCTACGCCGGGCTGCCCTCCAGCCCCTGGTACGAGCGTGGCCGCAAGTACGGGCCCAAGGGAACGGGCGCCGTCGTGGCCTTCAACCTTGCCGGCGGAGCGGAGGCGGGCAAGCGCTTCGTCGACGCCCTGGAGCTGCACTCCCACGTGGCCAACATCGGCGACGTCCGCTCCCTGGTCATCCACCCGGCGTCGACCACCCACAGCCAGCTCTCGCCGGAGCAGCAAGCGGTGGCCGGGGTGAATCCGGGACTGGTCCGGCTCTCTGTTGGCCTGGAGCACATCGATGACATCCTGGCCGACCTGGAAGCGGGTTTCCGCGCTGCCAAAGGCGCCCAGAGCTAAAAGCGCGCCAGGGCTGACGCCGGGAGGGCCGGCAAGCGGGGAAGTCACAACCAGTCACACTCTTGGCCTGGAGCGGGGGGTGTTTCGTACACTCGAACCAGGTCATGAGTGCCAGTGACAGCCCCGGCTTGCTGGCCGGCAACCCTCCATCCGCGGTGGGGTGCCCCGGGTGAGGACCTGGCCTGCCGGTCAGACGACGGCAGGCAAGCGCGTAGAAGAGGTCTTGCCATGACGGTTACCGTCGCCCGAACCACCATCCCCGAACACGGAATTGTCCGCTACGCCTCCATCGGAGGGCTGGAACTTGAAGCCGGGGGATACCTCCCGGACGTCACGCTGGCCTACGAAACCTGGGGCACGCTCAACGCCGACGCCAGCAACGCCATCCTGATCGAGCACGCCCTGACCGGCAGCACCCACGTGACCCGCGGTGACACGGACGAAGAAGGCTGGTGGGAACAATTGGCCGGTCCCGGCGCTCCCGTGGACACGGACAAGTTCTTCGTGGTGTCCGTCAACATCGTGGGCGGCTGCTACGGGTCCACGGGCCCGTCCTCGGCCGCCCCGGACGGAGCCCCCTGGGGCTCCCGCTTCCCCCTGGTCACCCTGCGGGACAGCACGGTGGCAGAGGCCCGGCTGGCTGACCAGCTGGGCATCAGCAGCTGGTTCGCTGTCCTGGGCGGATCCATGGGCGGCGCCCGCGCCCTTGAATGGGCAGTGACCTACCCGGAGAGGGTGCAGCGCTGCGCCGTCATCTCCGTGGGTGCCGCGAGCACGGCGGAACAGATCGCCTTCGCGCAGGCCCAGACCCTGGCCATCCGGCAGGACCCACATTTCAACGGCGGCGACTACTATGGCGGCCCCTGCCCGGAAGCCGGGCTGGCACTTGCCCGGCGCATTGCCCACATCACCTACCGGTCCGCGGCTGAACTGGAAGGCCGCTTCGGCCGGGAACCCCAGGCGCCGGAGTCGCCCCTGAAGGGTGAGGCTCTGGCCGCCCGCGGCCGCTACCAGGTGGAAAGCTACCTGGACCACCAGGGCAGCAAGCTCGTGAAGCGCTTCGACGCCAACAGCTATATCGCCCTCACCGAGGCGCTGATGAGCCATGACATCTGCCGGGGCCGCGGAACCCTGGCCGAAACCCTGGCCAGGTCCACCGCCAGGTTCTTCGTGGCCGCCGTGGATTCGGACCGGCTGTATTTCCCGTCGCAGTCCCGTGAGCTGGCCCAGGCCCTGCCGGGGGACGTGGACGTGCACGTCATCCAGGCGCCGATCGGGCACGACGGGTTCCTGACAGAGATCGGGCAGCTGGGCAGCCAGCTCCGGAGCAGCTTCCTGGCCTAGCGCCCCGCATGTGCATTCCTGCAGATGCCTTCTGCACTAATCGGCGTTGAGGTTGCACCGCAGGCAGACCATACTCAATCGAATCCGGTGCGTTCGTGGTGTGCATCACACCCGGCCGCCATTGATTGGTCCCCGTGGTGTCGACGACGACGCCGAAGGAGTTCGCATGAGTACGGAAAGCTCCGCCGCAAGGCGCACAGAGGAAACCGACGTCAAGGCTTCAGGCCTTAAGAAAGTGGTTACGGCCTCCATGGCCGGAACCGTTGTTGAGTGGTACGAGTTCTTCCTCTACGCCTCGGCTGCCACCCTGGTGTTCGGAAAGGCCTTCTTCCCCAACGCCGGCACAGAACTGGATGGCATCATCGCCGCCTTCCTCACTTATGCCGTCGGTTTCGTGGCGCGCCCCATCGGCGGCATCGTCTTTGGCCACTTCGGCGACAAGTTCGGACGCAAGAAGCTGCTGCAGCTGAGCATCATCCTGGTAGGCGTCTCCACCTTCCTCATGGGCTGCCTGCCCACGTTCCAGCAGATCGGCTACTGGGCTCCCGCACTGCTGGTGGTCCTCCGGTTCGCCCAGGGCTTTGCCGTTGGCGGCGAGTGGGGCGGCGCCGTCCTCCTCGTGGCCGAACACAGCCCCAGCAAATCCCGCGGTTTCTGGGCCAGCTGGCCACAGTCGGCAGTGCCGCTGGGAAACCTGCTTGCCACCGCCGTCTTGTTCACCCTGTCCTCCACGTTGACCCAGGACGCCTTCCTGGGGTGGGGCTGGCGCGTAGCGTTCTGGCTGTCCGCGGTGATCGTCCTGATCGGTTACTACATCCGCACCAAGGTCAATGACGCACCGATCTTCCTCGAAGCCCGCAAAGAGGTCGAAGCCGGCCACAAGGGCTACGGCGTCGCTGAGGTATTCCGGCGCTACCCCCGCGGCGTCTTCACCGCCATGGGCCTGCGCCTGGCGGAAAACATCCTGTACTACCTCGTGGTCACGTTCTCCATCACCTACCTGAAAACCGTGGTCCAGGCCGACACCACCCGCATCCTCCTCCTGCTGCTCCTTGCCCACGCCCTGCACTTCGCCGTCGTGCCCATGGTGGGCAAGCTGTCGGACCGGTTTGGCCGCAGGCCCGTCTACATGGCCGGCGCCATCATGGGGGCCACCTGGGGCTTCTTCGCCTTCCCCATGATGGACACCAAGAACGATGCCATCATCCTGGCGGCCATCATGATCGGCCTGGTGTTCCACGCCTTCATGTACGCCGGGCAGCCTGCCATCATGGCGGAAATGTTCCCCACCCGGATGCGCTACTCCGGGGTTTCCCTGGGCTACCAGGTGACGTCGATCGTTGCAGGATCCCTGGCCCCGATCATCGCCGCCTCGCTCCTGGGCGCCTACAAATCCTCCGTCCCCGTGGCGGTCTACCTGCTGATCGCCTGCGCCATTACCGCCGTCGCGGTCTACTTCCTGAAGGAAACCCGCGGCATCTCGCTGCACGACGTGGACGCCGCCGACGCCCAGGGCACCGCCGACCTCCTTGCCGCCCGCAAGAAGTAGCAGGATCCGTGAAAGCCGCCGTCCTGTACTCCACCGTTCCCGCCGCCCCCACCACGGGGGCCGGCAACGGGAAGCAGACCTACTCCGAGGCCGCTCCGCTGCTGGTGCAGGAACTGGAGCAGCCGGAGCCCCGCGCCGGTGAGCTTGGTGTTGCCATCACGTACTCCAGCCTCTGCCACTCGGACCTCTCGGTGGTGGACGGTTCCCGCGTCCGGCCGCTGCCCATGGCCTTGGGCCACGAGGCGGTGGGTCGGGTGGTGTCCGTGGGGGCCGGCGTGTCCGACGTGTCCGTCGGCGACCATGTGGTGCTGGTCTTCGTGCCGAGCTGTGGCGGGTGCCGTGCGTGCCTGGCCGGCCGGCCGGCCCTCTGCCACCGTGCAGCAGAGGTCAATGGCTCCGGCGACCTGCTGCGCGGGCCGGCACTGCTGCGGACTCCGGCAGGGGAACGGATCAACCACCACCTTGGCGTCTCGGCCTTCGCCGATTACGCAGTGGTGGCAAGGGAATCGGTGGTGGTGATCGACGACGACGTCCCGGACACGGTTGCCGCGATGTTTGGTTGCGCCGTGCTCACCGGAATGGGTGCAGTGTTGAATACCGCGGCTGTCAGTCCGGGGCAGTCCGTAGCGGTGTTCGGCCTCGGAGCCGTGGGCCTGTCAGCCGTCATGGCAGCGCGCCTCGCTGGAGCCGCCGACGTCATTGCCATCGATCCAAACCAAGGCAAGCACCAGCTGGCCCGCGACGCCGGCGCCACATCGGTGGGAACGCCGGAGGACGCGGCACGGCTGATCGCGGAAGCGTCCGGGGACGGTGTGGACGTTGCCATTGAAGCGGTGGGATCAGCAGGCGTTATCGCCTCCTGCCTGGAGCAGGTGACGCGGGGAGGCGCCGTGGTGTCGGTGGGCCTGCCCCATCCGTCCGCCCAGTTGACGGTGCCGGCCCTGCAGTTTGCCGGGGCGGGAAAACGGCTGCTGGGCTCCTACATGGGGGATGCCGTGCCGGCGCGCGACATTCCGCAGTACCTGGCGTTCTGGCGCGAAGGCAGGCTGCCGGTTGAGCTGCTGCATACTGACACCCGGCCGCTCAGCGAGATCAATGAGGGCCTGGATGCGCTGGCATCCGGGCAGGTGGTAAGGCGGCTGTTCCAGGCCTGACTTGTGCGGGGGCCTGGGTCCGCAAGAACAGCGCTTACCCCGCCAGCACCCCGGAGCGCTCCTTCATTTCCGCCTTGAGTGCCGCAATCACTGCCTGGACCGGTGCGGACCGGAGCGACTCCGGGCGGGCAACGGCCCAGATGGGGAGCTGGCGCTCAAAGTCGGCCGCCAGGACGGGCACGAAGTCCCCGCAGCCCGCCACCATGAAGTTGGGCAGCAGCCCAATGCCTGCACCCTGCCGTACCGCCTCCACCTGGGCGAACACGCTGGTGGCCTGGAAGCTCGTCCTGGGCAGCGGAAGCTGCGAGGACCAGCGCGGCCCCAGCTCCGCCACCTGGAGTGCGGACTCGACGTAGGACACAAACCCGTGCTGCCCCACGTCGTCGAGCGTTTCCGGCAGGCCATGCCGGGCGGCATACGCTGAGCTTGCGTAGAGGCGCAGGTAGTAGTTGCTCAGGAAGATTGTCTGCGCGGTGGTGACGTCCGCCCGGCCCACCACGATCTCCAGGTCCACGCCCGACCGGTTCTGGCTGACTTTCCGGGTGGCGCTGAGCATTTCGATGTTCAGCTGCGGGTTTTGCTGCTGGAGCCGCACCAGCGACGGGGTGACGAACACTGCCCCCACGCCGTCCGTCGTGGCGACGCGGACCAGGCCGGCGAGGGTGCTTTGGTCCTGGCTGATCAGGCCGGACAGCGAGCCAAGGGTACCTTCGATCGCCTCTGCCGCTTCCACGGCCGCGGCACCGAGCTGCGTCAGCTCCCAACCCTGCGGGCTGCGTTCCAAAGTCCGGCCGCCCAGTTGCCTGTCCAGGGCGAGGATGCGGCGGGAGATGGTGGTGTGGGTTGTTCCCAGCGTCTCGGCTACCGCGTTGAACCGGCCCAGGCGGGCAACGGTGAGCAGGATGAGCAGGTCGTCGGGGCTTGGCAACCGTCTCAGGTCCACTCCGGTCCTTCCTTCGATGTGCAGCAATGCACATGGCCTCTGTGATTTTTCCCCTTGATTGCACTCTAGCAGGGTGTGATCGTTGACACAGACATGCCGGCAGTACGGCTGGAATGGAAGCAAAGGAGCTTACTCGTGGCAGTTATCGGTTGGATTGGCCTGGGCAACATGGGCGGCCACATGTCCGTAAACCTGGCGAAAGCCGGGCATGATGTGCGCGGTTTCGACCTCAACCCGGCAGCCCTGGCAGCCGCTGAAGCAGGCGGCGTCAAGCGGACCGCCAGCATCGCCGAAGCGGTGGATGGTGCGGACGCCGTGTTCACCATGCTGCCCAAGGGCGAACATGCCCGTGCGGTGTATCTCGGCGGGGACGGCGTGCTGGCGCACGCGGACACCCGGACGCTGCTGATTGACTCCTCGACTATCGACGTCGCCTCCGCCCAGGAACTGCACGACGCCGCTGCTGCCGCTGGCTTCCGCTTCGTGGACGCGCCAGTGTCGGGTGGAATGAGCGGGGCGGAAGCGGGAACGCTTACTTTCATGGTTGGCGGCGAAGAGGGGGCCGTGGCGGACGCCACGGGCTACATCGGCCCCATGGCCGCCAACATCATCCCCACGGGCGGCCCCACCACGGGGCAGGCGGCCAAGATCTGCAACAACCTGATGCTTTTCATCAACCTGGCCTCCACCGCGGAGGGCGCTGTGCTCGCCGACCGGCTGGGCCTGGACAAGCAGGTCTTCTGGAACATTGCCTCTGTCTCCTCGGGCGACTCGTGGGCACTGCGGACCTGGTACCCGGTGCCCGGCGTGGTTCCTACCGCAGCCTCGAACAACGGCTTCGCGCCCACCTTCACCACAGAGCTGGCGAACAAGGACATTGGGCTGGCCATCAGCGCAGCCGAGGATACCGGCACGCCCCTGGAGATCGGCAGGCACGTCCAGCAGCTGTTCCAGCGGCTTATTGACGCCGGTGACGCCGGCAAGGACTGCTCCATGATCATCAAGCTCGTGGACGGCTCACTCGAACCCGCCAACCCGGCGCCGTCCGCCAACTAGCCCGCACCACGCAACGCAGGAAAAGAGACTCCCCGTGGAAACCATCCCGCACTACATCAACGGCACCCGCGTCAGCGACGCAGACCGCTTCGGCCCAGTGTTCAATCCCGCCACCGGTGAACAGGAGAAGCAGGTGGCGCTTGCCTCGGCGGCACGGACAGAGGAAGCCATCGCGGCTGCCCGTTCCGCGCTGCCGGCCTGGCGGGCCACCAGCCTGGCCCGGCGGACCGGCATCTTCTTCCGGGTCCGCGAAATCCTGACCCAGCGGAAGCCAGAGCTCGCAGCCATCCTCACCAGCGAGCACGGGAAGGTCCTCTCCGACGCAGAGGGCGAAATCGCCCGCGGCCTGGAGAACATCGATTTCGCCACCGGCCTGTCCCACATGCTCAAGGGCGAGCGGTCCGAGCAGGTCTCCACCGGGGTGGACGTGCACTCCGTCCGCCAGCCGGTGGGCGTCGTAGCCTGCATTACGCCGTTCAACTTTCCGGCCATGGTGCCGCTGTGGATGATCGGCAGTGCCCTGGCCTGCGGCAACACCGTGCTGCTGAAGCCCAGCGAGAAGGACCCGTCGGCCGCCGTCTTCATCGCGGAGGCCTTCGCCGAAGCGGGCCTGCCGGCCGGGGTGCTGAACGTGGTCCACGGTGACAAGGAAGCCGTGGATGTCCTGCTGGAGCACCCGGACGTCAAAGCCGTGAGTTTTGTCGGCTCCACTCCCGTTGCCCAGTCGATCTACAAGCGGGCGGCAGAACACGGCAAGCGGGTGCAGGCACTGGGCGGTGCCAAGAACCACATGGTGGTGCTTCCCGACGCCGACCTGGACATGGCTGCCGACGCTGCGGTTTCGGCCGCCTACGGGTCAGCCGGCGAACGCTGCATGGCCGTCAGCGTCCTGGTGGCCGTGGGCAACATCGCGGACGACCTGGTGAAGGCAATCTCCAGCCGCATGGCGGGTTTGAAGATCGGCCCGGGAACGGACCCCGCGTCCCAGATGGGCCCCTTGATCACCGCGGAGCACCGGGACCGCGTGGCCTCCTATGTGGCGGGGGCCGAAAATGAAGGCGCATCCGTGGTTGTGGACGGGCGCTCGCAGCAGTTCGATTCAAACGGATTCTTCATCGGCGTCAGCCTGGTGGACCACGTCAAGCCGGGCATGAAGGTGTACGACGACGAGATCTTCGGCCCGGTCCTGTCCGTGGTCCGCGTCGATACCTACGGCGACGCCGTGAAGCTGGTCAACGACAACGAGTTCGGCAACGGCACGGCCATCTTCACCCGTGACGGCGGGGCGGCCCGGCAGTTCGAGTTCGACGTCGAGGCAGGCATGGTGGGCGTCAACGTGCCAATTCCGGTGCCGGTAGGCACGTTCTCGTTCGGCGGCTGGAAGAACTCGCTGTTCGGCGACACCCACATGTACGGCCCGGACAGCATCCGGTTCTACACCCGGGGCAAGGTGGTGACCACGCGCTGGCCGGATCCCTCCACCTCGGTGATTGACCTGGGCTTCCCGCAGGTCCACTGAGCTTGACAGGAGCACTGAACGCATAAAGGAGCGCCACCGGGCAGGCCCGGTGGCGCTCCTGTTACTAGCCGTTCATGATGTCGCTGCGCCGCTTCATGTAGTCCTCCATGGACAGCTCACCGTTGGTGTACTGCTGGTCCAGTTCCGCGAGCTTGCGGGCGCGGTACCCTTGCGGTGCCGCCGGCGGCGGGGGAGTGGCCGGCGCTGGGGACTGTCCCGGCGTCGGCTCTCCGGGACGCGGCTGCTGAGACCCCTGCTGATCAAAGCCGGGCCGGCCAAAGCCTGGCTGACCAAACCCCTGTCCCTGCGGGGGACCGTAGCCGGGGTCCGGCAGAGGCTGCTGGCCGTACTGGTGGGGCAACGGCTGCGGGTCGCCCAGGGGCTGCGGCCGCTGGATACTGCGGAAGCCGCCGGAGAAGTAGTCCTGCTGGGTATAGCCGTCGCGGGGCTGGTTGCTCTGCGGCCCGGCCGAGCCTGGATACTGGCCCGGTCCCGGGTACTGGCCGGGGCCGGGATACCCGTCTTGTCCGTATTGCCCCGGGAACTGTTCAGGGAAGCGCCCGGGCAACGACTGGTCCCGGTCCCGCCGTGCCACGGACCGCCGGTACATCCGCATGGCCATGGGGACGACGAAGGACAGGACGATAATCCAGAAAAACAAGCTGCTCACGGTGCCGCGCCTCTCGAGTGTTGTCCTTCCAGCCTAACCCCGGGCGGCCTTACCGGCGGCTGGGCTCCGACGTTCCCAACGGGCCCTCACCGGCACCCAAGGGAACGCCCGGACCGAAGACGGGGCCCGGCGTCGGCCGCTTTGCCGTGATGCCGTCCCCGGAGGACTGGCGGCGCAACCGCCGCAGCACCCACGGCACGAAGTATTCGCGCGCCCACACCAGGTCCCCGCTCCTGGCCTCGCGCCAGGTCCGGGGCGGCAGGGGCTTGGGCTGCAGCGGCTCCAGGGAATGCTCAACGTTGAGCGCGTCCAGCACCATGGCCGCTATGGTGTGGTGCCCCAGCGGGGAGAAGTGCAGCCGGTCCTGGTCCCACATCTGCGGATCGCTCAACTGCCGCAGCGACCACATGTCCGCGATGATGGCGTCGTGCCGCGTTGCCACCGTCCGCAGGTTCTCGTTGTAGATGGCCACCTTGCTGCGGATCCTGCCGAGCACTGACGAGCCGGTGTCAGGTCCGTTGAACAGGACCACCGTGGCACCGCCCAGGGACAGGATCTGGACCACGGAATCGAGCTTTTCGGCCAGCACGTCCGGGTCGCCGCCCGGGCGGATGAGGTCGTTGCCGCCCGCCGACAGGGTGACCAGGTCCGGCTTCAGCTCCAGGGCAGGCGCCAGCTGCTGGTCAACGATCTGCTGCAGCAGGCGGCCGCGGACGGCCAGGTTGGCGTAGGCGAAGTCAGGCTGGGTCCTGCCCAGCTCCTCGGCCACCCTGTCGGCCCAGCCGCGGTGGCCGCCGGGGCTCGCGGGTTCGGGGTCGCCGATGCCCTCGGTGAAGGAATCGCCCATCGCCACGTAACGGGTCCACGGGTGGGATCCCGGGTGCGCGGACGGGGCCTTGATGTCACTTGCGTCAGTCACGGTCCTATCCTGCCTTCCGTTTCACTGCCTACGCGAACGTAGGTTGTTACTTGTGGGTAACTGATATGAATGGAAACCATGACTGACGCCGAAGTATTTCCTGCCCCCGTTGTCCTGTGGTCCCATCCGGAGGACCAGCGCGACGGCAAGCCGCTGCTGGTGCTCCTCCACGGCTACGGCGCCAATGAGCGGGACCTGCTCAGCCTGGCCGACCTGCTGCCCGGGGACTTCGCCGTCGCGTCCGTGCGTGCGCCGATCGCCACGGGCCCCGGCTACACCTGGTTCCCGCTCACGGCCTCCATCGAGTACTCGCTGGAGCGGGTCAAGAAGGCCTCGGCATACGTAATGGAGTGGATCGACACCATCCGGGTGGGGCATCCGTCGGTGACCCTGCTCGGCTTCTCTATGGGCATGGCCATGGCAACCACGCTCCTGCGGCAGCGGCCCACGGACTTCGCTGCCGTCGTCGGACTGTCCGGTTTCGTGGTGGACGCAGCCGGCGACCCTTCGTTCAGGGACGATGAGCTGGACGGCACCGTGCCCATGTTCTGGGGCCGGGACCAGCAGGATCCGGTGATCACCCAGGACAAGATCGAGTACACCATGGGCTGGGTCCGCAAGCACGTCAAGCTCACCAAGGTGCTCTACACCGGCATGTGGCACGGGATCAACCAGCAGGAGATCGGGCACGTGGGGGAGTTCCTCACTCACGAGGTGCTGAACAAGTAGGCGTACGACGGCGGCCGGCAGTCCCGGCGGACGTCACGTCACGCGGCCTGCACGTCCTCCGCCGGGCAGTGCGCCTGCGTTGCGTCAGTCCGTTTCGGGCGCCACTACCCGGACGCTCTGTCCGTTCACCGTGACAACGTCGCCGTTGTGCAGCTGGCGGCCGCGGCGGTCGTCGATTTCGCCGTTGACCTTGACCAGCCCGTTCTTGATGAGCTCCGCCGCCTCCACGCCGTCCTCCACGAGGTTGGCGAGCTTCAGCAGCTGGCCCAGCCGGATCATGCTGTCGCGGATGGGGACGTCGTCAATGGGGTTGCTCATAGAGCAATAATGCCTGAACTAAGGTGGATTCAATGACCTCCCCTTCCCGCCTGCCGGTGCTCGCAGGCCTGCCCCTGGCCGTGGGTTCCGGCCTTGCCATCCCAGTCCAGGGGCGCATCAACGGGGCCCTGGGCGCCCGCCTCGGTGACGGCATCGCCGCGGCGGCCGTGAGTTTCAGCACAGGCCTGCTGGTCATGATCGTGATTTCGCTGGTCCTGCCGCGCGGGCGGGCGGGGCTGGCCGGCATCCTTCCCGCGGTCCGCAAACGCGCCTTTCCACGTATCTACGTGGTGGCCGGTGCCATCGGCGCGCTGTTCGTTTTTGCCCAGTCGTTCACGGTGGGCATCCTGGGCGTGGCACTCTTCACCGTGGCCACGGTCACCGGGCAGACCGTGAGCGGCCTGCTGGTGGACCGCCTGGGAATCGGGCCGGCCGGGAAGAAATCCGTCACCGGCATCCGCATCATTGGCTGCGTCCTCACTATCGCCGCCGTCGCCTGGGCGGTTTCGCCCCGGTTCAGCGGCGCGGGGGCCGGCGGAACCGACGGTGGTCCGTCCTCCCTGCTGCTTCCCATCCTGCTGCCCGTGGCGGCTGGCTTCCTGATGAGCTTCCAGCAGGCCATGAACGGCACCGCCACCGTCCACTACGGCACACCGATCGCGGCCACCCTGGTCAACTTCGTGGCCGGCTGCATCGTGCTCTGGACAGCGCTGGCGGTGAAGCTGGCGGTGGCCGGCCCAGCCAACCCGCTGCCGTCCGAATGGTGGTACTACCTGGGCGGTCCCATGGGCTGCGTCTTCATTGGGCTCGGCGCCCTCCTGGTCCGCAGCCTTGGCGTACTGGTCACCGGGCTGGGCATGATTGCCGGCCAGCTGCTCGGCTCGCTGGCCCTGGACCTGGCGCTGCCCGCCCCGGGCACCGTCGTCGCCCCGGCCACCGTCCTCGGGACCCTGCTGACCCTCGCCGCGATCATCCTGGCAACTCTGCCGTGGCCGCGGGGCGCGCTCCGCAGGCAGCGGCCGGTACGCTAGGACACGAGCTTTTCAACGATCTTCCTTCATTCGCCCCGGCACCCTGCCCACTGTGCCTCCAGGCATACGGCGGCCGGGGCCTGACAACCCGCGGACCGCACCCAGCGGCCCTGTAGAAATTGGAGTTACCCCATGGCAGCAAAGTCCGTCCTCGACCAGGTCATTTCCCTCTCCAAGCGGAGGGGCTTCGTGTTCCAGGCCGGTGAGATCTACGGCGGCTCGCGCTCGGCCTGGGACTACGGCCCCCTGGGCGCGGAGCTGAAGGAAAACATCAAGCGCCAGTGGTGGCAGTCCATGGTCCGCGGCCGCGAAGACGTGGTGGGTCTGGACTCATCCGTCATCCTGCCCCGCCAGGTATGGGAAGCCTCCGGCCACGTAGAGGTCTTCTCCGACCCCCTGGTGGAATGCCTCTCCTGCCACAAGCGCTACCGCGCCGACCACCTCGAGGAAGAATACGAGGAAAAGAAGGGCCGGCCGGCCGAGAACGGCCTGAAGGACATTGCCTGCGCCAACTGCGGCACCCGCGGCCAGTGGACCGAACCGCAGGAGTTCTCCGGCCTGCTCAAGACCTACCTGGGCCCGGTGGCCAGCGAGGAAGGCCTGCACTACCTCCGCCCGGAAACCGCCCAGGGCATCTTCGTGAACTTCAACAACGTCCTCACCACCTCCCGGAAGAAGCCCCCGTTCGGCATCGGCCAGATCGGCAAGTCCTTCCGCAACGAGATCACGCCCGGCAACTTCATCTTCCGCACCCGTGAATTCGAACAGATGGAAATGGAGTTCTTCGTCGAGCCCGGCACCGATGAGGAATGGCACCAGTACTGGATGAAGGAGCGCATGGCCTGGTACACCGGCCTGGGCATCCGCGAGGAAAACCTGCGCTTCTTTGAGCACCCGAAAGAGAAGCTGAGCCACTACTCCAAGGGCACCACGGACATCGAATACCGCTTTGGCTTCCAGGGCTCGGAGTGGGGCGAACTCGAAGGCATCGCCAACCGCACCGACTTCGACCTCACCACGCACTCGAAGGCCTCCGGCCAGGACCTGAGCTACTTCAACCAGGCCACCAACGAGCGCTACACCCCGTACGTGATCGAGCCTGCGGCCGGGCTCACGCGCTCCTTCATGGCCTTCCTGGTGGACGCCTACACCGAGGACGAGGCCCCCAACGCCAAGGGCGGCGTGGACGTGCGCACCGTCCTGAAGCTGGACCCGCGCCTGGCCCCGGTCAAGGCCGCCGTGCTGCCGCTGAGCCGCAACGAGGACCTGTCCCCGAAGGCCAAGGACCTCGGCGCGCAGCTGCGGAAGAACTGGAACATCGACTTCGACGACGCCGGTGCCATCGGCCGCCGCTACCGCCGCCAGGACGAGATCGGCACCCCGTTCTGCATCACCGTGGACTTCGACACGCTGGAGGACCAGGCCGTCACCATCCGCGAGCGGGACACCATGAGCCAGGAGCGGGTCTCCCTGGACAAGGTGGAGGGCTACCTGGCGGCACGGCTGATCGGGGCCTGAGCATGGCCATCGAATACCGCGAATGGCGGGACGGCGACGACCTGGCGCTCCTGGAAATCTGGGGCGACCCGGACACCGCCCAGGCCCGCCAGTTCCGCGGGGCCCTGGCCGTGTCCTCCAACGGGAGGGACGGCTCCCCGTGGCGCCGCTGCGTCGTGGCCGAGGACGTCATTGACGGCGTGGGCATTCCGGTGGCGGCCGGCGTCGTCTATGAGGCCTCCCTGCACCCGGAACGCCTCTGGTGCTACATCGAGGTGGCCCGCGACCACCGCCGCGCGGGCATCGGGGCGAGCCTCCTGACCATGCTGCGGCGCGAGGCCGAACACGCGCCGTCGGGGGTCACCAGGCTGCGCGCCAAGGTGGAGCCCGGCACCGCGGGGGCGGCCTTTGCCGAGGCGTTTGGGCTGGCACCCATCCAGCGTTCCCGCCTTGTGGTGGTGGAGCCGGGCGCCCTGCGGCTTCCGGTGTTCCCCGCCAAGGACGACGGCGGCGCGGCCAGCGGCGAGAACGCCGGCTCGGACGTGGTGATGGACCTTGCCACCGGCTCCGTGGAGCTGACCGACGTGGTGGGCCGGTACTACACCTCCATCCACGGGTGGGACTCGCCCGGCGTCCTGTCCCGGGGGCAGGTGCAGAAGCTGTTCCTGGACGAGCTCACCGGGGCCCACGGCGCCATCGTCCTGCGGGCGCAGCCGGAGTCCGCGTTCGGCTCAGGCGTGGCGCCGACCAAAAAGGGCCGCATCCGTGCCTTCGCGGTGAGCTACGCGGCCCCGGCAGACCCGGACGCCGCACCCCATGCTGACGCGGCTGCGGGCTCAGGTTCGGATACGCCCACCGACGTGTTCGTGGGGCACGAGCCTTCGCTGGACGCCAACGATGCCGCGGAGGCGGTCCGGGACATGCTTGCCCTGATCGCGTACCAGCACCCGGTCATGCTGGAACTGGACGACTCCATGGCCGCCCTGCGCGCCGCCGTCGAGCCCCTGCTGGAAAGCGGCAAGGCACGGTTGGCGGGGTCTGAAACCCTGGTGGTCTCGGACTAAGGAACTGCCTGCCTGCCCCCAGGCGGCCCCCGTTGGACGCCCACACAGGCCCTCAACGCTGCGTGCGGGTCACTTGGGGGAGCGGGCTGTCCGTTGCGGGGCCTGCCTTCGGCGGGGAGCCCGACGGCGGCCCGCGGCTGCGTCTGCCGCGTCCAGCAGCTGCCGCTCGGCGTCGGTCGGCGCGCCGCCGCCCAAATGCGCCGGCATCCACCACGCGCCGGATTCCGGTCGGAGGGGAAACCCGGCGATGCACTGGTCGATCCCTGACTGCAGTGTCCGGCGCAGTGCTTCCGTGGCCGCTTCAACGTCAACGTCAGGCGGATAGACCACCGGTTCGGCCACGTGCACCCGTACCGGCGCCCGCCAGCTGCGGCGCAGGGAAAAGCCGTGGCCGCGGGTCAACACCCGGTGGGCGCCCCAGACGGACACCGGAATCACCGGGACGCCGGCCTCCGCAGCCATCCGGACAGCCCCAGTGCGGCACTCGCGTACGGTAAAACTGCGGCTGACCCCCGCTTCCGGGAACACGGCAAGGTACTCGCCGTCGCGCAGCTTGGCCACCGCGGCGTCATAGGCGTCCGAACGGTCCGTATATCCCACCACCACGTGGCCGCTGGCGCTGATGGCGGGGCCGGCAAGCCAATGGTCTGCCGCGCCCTGGTGGACCAGGAACCGCAGCTGGGCACGGGCGTGCCGCCACAGGAGCAGCTCCAGCACGGCAAAATCCAGGTAGCCGAAATGCGTGACGGCGAACACCGCCCCCTTGCCGGGGGCCACCAGCCGCGAGGGCCCCCTGGTGGGTCCCTTTTCGGGCAGGTGTTCCAGGCCGGTTGCGTGGATGTCCAGCCGCAGCGCCCAGCGCAGGAACTGCCCGGTCCGGACGATCAGCCGGTAGAAGCGGTCGTTGGTTGGTGGACGCCAGGGCATGGGAAACTGCCTAGAGGGTGACCTGGGCGGATGAGTCCGGCAGCAGCCGGGTGAAGGCAGGCGACGGCCGGACTGCGGCGCCCGTGCTCTCGGCAAAGGACTTGATGACGAACCCGGTGGCGAGTGTCTGCCACACCCGGATCTTACGGAGCATGAAGTGCCCCACGCCTTTGAGGGCCACGTACTGCATGCTCGCGGCGTCGGCCGAGGCCCGGCGGGCGAAGGCAAGGGACTGGGAGGGGCTGGTCATGTGGTCGGTGGTGCCGTGGATGATCAGGACTTTCCTTCCGGCGACACTGGCTGCGGGAGTCTGCGGGCTCAGCCACGGGGCAAGCGCCACAACGGCCTCAACCTGGGCGTGGTCCGCTGCGCACACGGCTGTCAGGCCGCCCATGGAGTGGCCCAGCAGGAAGACCGGAACGTCGGGGTGGCGTTCGGAAATCTTCCCCAGCGCCCAGCGGGCATCCTGCAACGGCGACATGTCAGGCCCGTTCCAGCCGCGGACGCTGTTGCGCAGTGACCAGACGGCCAGCCCGTGTTTCCGGCCGGCGCGGTGCAGGTGCCTGGCGAAGGGGACCATCCTGGCCGGGCTCAGGTGCCGGGCCTCCACCGGATCGCGGCTGTGGGCCTTGCCGCCGTGCAGGACCAGGACCACGCCCTTGGTGTCGCCGGATGCTTCAAGGACGCTCAGTACAGGCTGGTGGCCGGGAACCACCGGCGCCTGCCCGGCCTGCACCCCGCCGGCGTCACCTTCGCCTTGAACTCCTGCCCCTTGAACGCCTGGCCCATGCGTACCACGGTTGCCCATGCCTGGTTCCTCCCCATCCCGATGGTCCATTTATAAACCCTAAGGCGGCCCACGTAGAGTTCAACCATGAGGTTGTACTTCTGATGGGCGCCGGTCACTCCCATGCTTCCTTGGATCATTCGGAGCCGACGCCCCAGGCGATGGCTGCCCGCAGCAAGGCGAACCGTATCCTTGCCGCGGTGCTCATTCCGCTGGCGCTGCTGACCCTGGCCGGGATGGCCGCATTGTGGCCGTCGGGCAGCAGGGAAGGTGTCTCGCTCGCCAACCCGTACTCCACAGCCCCCGGGGTGACCTTCGATACGGGCACCATCCAGAACGTGGTGACCGAAAACTGCATGCAGGGCACCAGCCAGCAGGGGACGGGTCAACAGGGCACCAGCCAACAGGGGACAGGTCAACAGGGCACGGGCCAACAGGGCACCACACAGCAGCCGCCGGGACAGGGCTCGGACTGCACCTTCGCCTTCACGGAGCCGGACAAGGGCGGCAGCCCGGTGAAGGTGGTCATCAACCCGGATGTGGCCTCCTCGCACGGGGTCAAGCCCGGGGACCAGATCCGGTACCTGAATCTCTCCAAGGTCCAGGGCGCCACGGGCTCGCAGGGCTCACCGGCCTACATCTTCGTGGACTTCGTCCGCACGCTGCCGATTGTCCTGCTCGCCGTGCTCTACGCCGCGGTGGTCATCGCGGTCGCCAGGTGGCGCGGCCTCCGGGCCCTGATCGGGCTGGTGGGCGCCTATTTCGTGCTGGCCAACTTCCTGCTTCCAGGCCTGGTGGAAGGCAAACCGCCGCTGCTGCTGGCCCTGGTGGGTTCCACCGTGATCATGATCGGGGTGCTGTATTTCGCGCACGGATTCTCCGCGCGCACATCCACCGCACTCCTGGGCACCATCTTCGGCCTGGCCATCACCGCGCTGCTGGCAGCCTGGGCCACCGACGCCGCCAACCTTGCCGGAGTGGGCAGCCACGACGCCGCCACTCTGGTGAACACCTCGGCCAACATCTCCATCTCGGGGGTGATCCTTTGCGGACTCATCATCTCCGGCCTGGGTGTCCTCAACGACGTCACCATCACCCAGTCCTCCGCGGTGTGGGAGCTCTACGAACTGGCACCGGCCAGCAGTGCGCGGAAGCTGTTCACCTCCGCCATGCGGATCGGCCGCGACCACATCGCCTCCACCGTGTACACCATCGCCTTCGCCTACGCCGGCGCCGCACTGCCCATCCTCATCATCGTCATGCTCTACGACCGGCCGCTGCTGGACACCCTCACCAGCGCCGAACTGTCCGAGGAAGTCATCCGGACCCTTGTGGGATCGATCGGGCTGGTCCTGGCCATCCCCGTCACCACCCTGATCGCCGTGCTCGTAGTCAAGGCAACCGGCATCAGGGCCGCGGACGCCGCTCCTGCGGTTGCCGGGTCACAGGACACTGAGGCGCAGGACATTGCAGCAGGAGACGGAAAGAACGACGGCGGGCACAGCCCCGCGGACGGCGTTGCGGACACCGGGGCGCTCGCCGCTGCCGCGCTCGAGCAGCGCAGCCGGCGCGCCGCCGTCGAACCCCCGCACGAACAAGTGAACGAACAAGTGCACGAACCCGCCACCCGGCGGGGCCGCCGGGCCGACCGCGGCTGAACAGCCTTACGACGGACGGCCTTTCAGCGGGCTGCTTTGCTGCCGCGTGCTGCTGGGCGTCGGCCAGCCTGGAAATCCGGTTGCCCAAAACCTGCGACGGGCCACTGGCACTGGCGGGAATGGCCGATTTGCCCGGCTTTGCAACAATGGACAGGTGACTGTTGCAGCAACTCCCCCCGCCCCCAAGCTGGAACTCCCGCCCCTGAAGCTGGGACCCATCACGGTTGACACCCCGGTGATCCTGGCCCCGATGGCCGGCATCACCAACTCCGCCTTCCGCAGGCTCTGCCGTGAGTACGGCGGCGGCATGTACGTGGCGGAGATGGTCACCTCCCGCGCGCTGGTGGAGCGGACACCCGAATCCCTCCGCATCATCTCGCATGACGAGGACGAAAAGGTCCGGTCCGTCCAGCTGTACGGCGTGGACCCCGTCACCGTCGGCGCCGCCGTCCGGATGCTGGTGGAGGAAGACAGGGCGGACCACATCGACCTCAACTTTGGCTGCCCCGTTCCCAAGGTGACCCGGCGCGGCGGCGGCTCCGCCCTGCCCTGGAAGACCGACCTTTTCACCTCGATCGTGCAGACCGCCGTCAGGGAAGCCTCCAAAGGCAACGTTCCACTGACCATCAAGATGCGCAAGGGCATCGACGATGACCACCTGACGTACCTCGACGCCGGCCGCATCGCCCGCGATTCCGGCGTTGCCGCCGTCGCCCTCCACGGGCGCACCGCCGCCCAGTTCTACTCAGGCAAGGCCGACTGGTCCGCCATCGCCCGGCTCCGTGAGGCCCTGCCCGACATCCCGGTGCTGGGCAACGGCGATATCTGGTCCGCGGAGGACGCCGTCCGGATGGTCCGCGAAACCGGCGTGGACGGCGTAGTCGTGGGCCGCGGCTGCCAGGGCCGGCCGTGGCTCTTCGGCGACCTGCAGGCCGCTTTCGAAGGCAGCGACGTCCGCCACCGGCCCAACCTGCGGCAGGTGGCAGAGGGCGTCTACCGCCATGCAGAACTGATGGTGGAAACCTTCGGCGATGAAGGGAAGGCGCTGCGCGAGATCCGCAAGCACATCGCCTGGTACTTCAAGGGCTACGTGGTGGGCGGGGAACTGCGCACCCGGCTGGCCCTGGTCACCAGCCTGGAGGTACTCCGGGACACCCTGGCCGAGCTGGACCTGGATTCGCCCTATCCGGGGGTGGACGCCGAGGGCCCGCGCGGCCGCGCCGGCTCACCCAAGAGGCCTGCCCTGCCCAAGGACTGGCTGGACTCCCGGGCCCTGAACGATGATCAGTCCCGGGATATTTCCGCCGCAGAACTGGATGTTTCCGGTGGCTGAAACACCGACGGCAGGAACCCCCACCGCCGCCCTGGCGCTCCCCGGGTACGACACGCACGATTCTGCCCGCTGGTTTGAGGAGCCGCCGAAGAGCACCTACCGGTCCGACTTTGAGCGGGACCGCGCCCGGGTGCTGCATTCCTCGGCCCTGCGCAGGCTGGGCGCCAAAACCCAGGTGGTGGCACCGGACACCGACGACTTTGTCCGCACCCGCCTCACGCACAGCCTGGAAGTGGCGCAGGTAGGCCGCGAACTGGGCCGTGCCCTGGGCTGCGATCCGGACGTGGTGGACACCGCCTGCCTCAGCCACGACCTGGGCCACCCGCCCTTCGGCCACAACGGCGAATCGGCGCTGAACGAGGTGGCCCATGCCATCGGCGGTTTCGAGGGCAACGCCCAGACCCTCCGCCTGCTCACCCGGCTCGAACCCAAGGTGCTCACTGCTGACGGCCGGCCTGCCGGACTGAACCTCACCCGCGCCAGCCTTGACGCGGCGTCGAAATACCCGTGGTCCGCGCTGGAAGCGCCGGTGATCCACGGCCAGCGCACCAGCAAGTTCGGCGCGTACGAGGACGACCTGCCCATCTTCAACTGGATCCGCGAGGGCGCCCCGGAACGCCGGACCTGCCTGGAAGCCCAGGTGATGGACCTGGCCGACGACATCTCCTACTCGGTGCACGACGTGGAGGACGCGATCGTTGCCGGCCACTTCCAGCTGCGCTGGATGGACAACCCGGACCACCGCGCCCGGGTGGTGGGGTACGCCAAGCAGTGGTATCTCCCGCACAACGACCCCGCCGCCATCGACGCCGCCCTGGGACGGCTCGAAGCCACCGACGTCTGGGTCCGCGAGGCGGATGGAAGCCGCAAGTCCATGGCTGCCCTGAAGAACATGACCAGCCAGCTGATCGGCAGGTTCTGCCAGAGCGCCCTGGAAACCACCCGGGCCGTTTACGGGCCGGAGAACCTCACGCGCTACAACGCCGAACTCATGGTCCCGGACGAGACCGTCATGGAAATCGCGGTGATGAAGGGCCTTGCCACCACCTTCGTGATGACCACCGAACACCGGCAGCCCATCTATGAGCGCCAGCGCGAGGTGCTGCACGCCCTGGTGACAGCCCTCAGCGCCACGGGGGACCGGCATCTGGAGCCGATGTTCGCGGCGGACTGGCGGGCGGCGGACGACGACGGCGCCCGCCTTCGCGTGATCATCGACCAGGTGGCGTCCCTCACCGACGGGTCCGCCCTGGCCATGTACGAGCGTTTGGTGGGGAGCCTGCCCTCGCTCTGGTGAACCGCCCGTGAAGACCGCCCCTGGACATCGGCCGGATCAACAGCTTCCTTAAAGGATCTACACAGGAATGAAGCGCACCATGGGAGGAAAGACGGGCCGCTAGGATCGGGAGCAGGTCATGAGTACTCGCAGCAGGGGCAAGCGCCTCGCCACCGGGATTACCGCGGCCGTGGGCGTTGGCAGTTTCGCCGCTGCCGGCGTGGCGGCGGCTGCCGTCTATGCTGCAACGCCGTCCGTGATAGCCAGGACCACCCACACCCAGGACAGCAGCACCCAGGACAAGACCACCCAGGACAAGAGCACGCAGGACAAGAGCACCCAGGGGAGCACGCCCAAATCCGGTTCTTCCCGCTCTGACGGCGACGACTACGGAACCCGCAAAGACAACAGCACGCGCCGCTCCAAGAGCTATGGCAATAACGGCAGCACCAGTCCGGTCCAGCCCGGGAACGGCGCCACCGTCCATGGCAGGTCCTCGGGGTCCTGACGTGGACAGCGTAGATGTTTCCGGTACCGGGGTTGCTGGTTCCACCACCACCGGCGGCGCAGCAGCCTCCGTCGACACCATAACTCCGGAAGCCACTGCAACTCCGGAAGCCACAGCAACTCCGGAAAGCACAGCGCAATCCAGCTGGACAGTCTGGCAGTTGGACGCATCCGTGACCGTTACCGATCCCGGCAGGCTTGCCGCGGCGGAAGCCATTGTCCGCGGCGTGGTGGCCGCCGTCGACCTCGCCTGCAGCCGTTTCCGCGGCGATTCTGAACTGGTGCGGCTCCAGCCGCGAATGGCGTCGGGCGTCAGCGTAAGCCCACTGTTCCGGCTGCTCCTGGAACGCGCCCTGGACGTGGCGGAGATGACCGGCGGCGATGTGGATCCCACGCTCGGGGCAGACCTGGCAGCCCTGGGCCACGGCCCGGAGATGCAGGGCTGGCCCGGGCTGCACAGCGTGCCGGTGCCGGCGCTGCCCGCGCCGTCGCCGCACGTCCCGTTGCCGCCCGACCCTGCTCCCAGGCTCCCGGGATGGTCCCGGGTAACACTCGATTCGGCCAAGCTGACCGTACCGGCTGACCTGCGCCTCGACCTGGGCGCGTCAGCCAAGGCTGTCGCCGCGGATCTTGCCGCCGCCGAGGTGCACCGGAAGCTGGGCTGCGGGGTCCTCGTGGGCCTGGGCGGCGACCTTGCGTCCGCAGGGCCGGGACCCACGGTGGAAGGGAAGCCGGGCCAGTGGCAGATCCTGGTTCAGGACCTTCCCGCAGACCCAGCCCAACAAATCTCTTTGGCGCCGGGATATGCCCTGGCTACGTCCAGTACCCAAAAGCGCCGCTGGACGCACGAAGGGACGACCGTCCACCACATCCTTGACCCCCGCTTTGGCCTCCCGGCCGAAACAGTTTGGCGTTCGGTGACCGTGGCGGCCCTTACCTGCCTGCAAGCCAACGCGTTCAGTACTGCTGCCATAGTCCGCGGCTTCGCGGCCCTGGAATGGTTCCGGGCCGAAGGGATCCCGGCCCGGCTCGTGGACAGCAGAGGCAGGGTGACAACCACCGGTGGCTGGCCGGCCGGTGGCTGCCGCCCTGCCGCAAACGCTGCAGGCACCAGCGCTGGAAGCTTCACGGCCGGTGGGGGTGTCCGCCATGGATGAAGCGATGTGGGCCTTTGGCCGCGTCAGTGGGTTTGTGTCCCTTGCCCTGTTCACCGGATCCGTACTGCTGGGGATCCTGAACCGGTCCGGCCGGCCGTTCATGGTGCTGCCCCGGTTTTCCATCAGCCTCCTGCACCGGAACATCTCCCTGCTCGCCACGGTCTTCCTGGGGCTGCACGTGGGCTCCCTGCTTCTTGACTCCTACGCAAAATTGAACCCGGTGGACATCGTGGTGCCGTTCCTTGGTTCTTTCCAGCCGTTCTGGCAGGGGCTGGGGACGGTGGCCCTGGACCTTGTCCTGGCTGTGGTGGTGACGGGGCTGCTGCGCCACCGGATCGGGCTGCGCAGCTTCAAGGCCGTCCACTGGCTCAGCTACGGCGTGTGGCCGGTGGCAATGGCGCACGCCCTCGGCAACGGCACCGACGCCTCAAGCGGCTGGTTCCTCCTGCTGGCTGTGGCGTCCGCGGTGGCTGTTGCCGCGGCCCTGCTGTGGCGGCTGAGCCCGTCCTTCCTCGAGACCTCGCATGCCAGGCAAGGAAACCTCCCGTGAGCCGTGACATGCACCCCCAGGTGGCCTCCGGGATCCAGCCGACGGTGTCCCGGAAGGGCCACGATGACCCCCACAACAGCGGTCACCGGCCGGCATCCCGGGACAGCAGCCACCAGGAGCCGCGCCTCCTGGCCGCAGGCCCCGACGCAGGGTGGGCCCAGCACCTGGAAACCTTCGGGCCCTGGGAGCCGCAGCCTGCCGCGGGCGGCCTGCTGAAGGCGCTGGCGGTGGCCGGACTGACTGGCCGGGGTGGGGCCGCCTTCGAAACCTGGCGCAAGGCCACGGCGGCCGCCGGCCAGGGCAGGAAGGGTTTGTTTTCCGCCAAACCTGTGGTGATCGCCAACGGCGCCGAAGGCGAACCGCTCAGCTTCAAGGATCGGACGCTCCTGGCCCATGCGCCCCATCTCGTCATCGACGGACTGTTGGTCCTGGCCGCTGCCCTGGGCGGCGCCGGCATGTACGTCTACGCGCCGGCGGCCAGCCTGCCCCGCATGCGGCAGGCGCTCAAAGAGCGCCCGGGGGCCGCGAACATCCGCCTGGTGGAGTCGCCCGAAACGTTCATCTCCGGGGAGTCGAGCGCGGTGGTCAACATGATTGCCAACGGTGCCGCCATGCCCACGGACCAGCGCGGGCGCCTCAGCGAGTCGGGACTCAACGGCCGCCCCACCCTGGTGGCCAATGTCGAAACCCTGGCCCAGGTTGCCCTGATCGCACGCTACGGGGCGCAGTGGTTCCGCCAGGCCGGCACCGCAACGGATCCCGGCACCCGGCTGGTGTCCGTGTCCGGCCCCGCCCCGGTCCGGGATGTGGTGCTGGAGGTGCCCGGCGGCGTGCAACTTTCCGCGGTCCTGAAGGAAGCGGGGATGGATCCTGCCTCCTTGTCCGCCGTCCTGGTGGGCGGCTACCACGGCCGGTGGGTACGTCCCGGGGCACACGCCATCTCGCCCGCGGGACCGCCGGACCGGACCGCCCGGCCGGGTGCAGGAGTGATCCATGCCCTGGACCTGCAGGACTGCGGCATCCAGGCGACGGCCCGGATTGTCAGCTACCTGGCCAACCAGTCCGCCCGGCAATGCGGGCCATGCATGTTCGGCCTGCCGGCCATGGCATCCGTCCTGAACAGGATTGGCGGAGGGGAACGCAATCCCCGCTTGGCCTCCGAGCTGGACCGCCTGGGGCGGCTGGTTTCCGGCCGCGGCGCATGCCGGCATCCGGAGGGAACCACCGGACTGGTCAGCAGCGCCCTTGAGGTGTTTGCCCCGGACTTCCGGGCCCACCTTTCCGGATACTGCACGGGTCCGGGAGGCGCAGCGGCATGACGACGTACCTGCACATCGACTGGACCAGCTGTGACGGCCGGGGCCTGTGCACCGAACTTCTTCCCGGCGTGCTGGACCGGGACGACTGGGGGTATCCCGTGGCCCGCGGCAAGGCGGGCCGCGAACGCACGGACGTGCCCCTGCGGGAAGCCGACCGGGAAGCCTCCCAGGAGGCCGTCTTCCTCTGCCCCAAACTGGCACTGAGCCTGCACGGGCGGACGCCGCAGCAACCGGACCAGAGGGTGCCTGGCCGGTAGGGGCCAGGCCTGACACTAAGATTGCTGTGTGGCTGGGCTGATCAAACGTGAAGATATCGACGAAGTACGCCAGCGCACGGACATCAAGGAAGTGGTGGACGGCTACGTCACGCTCAAGGGTGCCGGGCTGGGAACCTTCAAGGGTCTGTGCCCCTTCCACGACGAGCGCTCGCCGTCCTTCACCGTCCGTCCCCAGGTAGGCCGCTACCACTGCTTCGGCTGCGGCGAGGACGGTGACGTCATTGCCTTCGTGCAAAAGCAGGACCACAGTTCCTTCCAGGAAGCCGTGGAAAAGCTTGCCGCCCGGATCGGCTACGAGCTCCGCTACGAGGACGGCGGGACCGGGCCCAACCGCGAGGAGGTGGGCCGCCGCCAGCGGCTCCTGGACGCGCACAAGATCGCGGACGAGTTCTTCCGCGCCCAGCTGCTCACCCCCGGCGCCGCCGAGGCCAGGAATTTCCTGTTTGGCCGGGGCTTTGACAGGGCAGCGGCGGAACACTTTGGCTGCGGGTACGCCCCGCAAGGGTGGGATGCCCTCCTGAAGCATCTCCGCGGCCGCGGTTTCACCGATGCCGAGCTCAAGCTCACCGGGATGTTCAGCGAGGGCAACCGGGGAATTTACGACCGTTTCCGTGGCCGCCTCATCTGGCCCATCAAGGACATGGCCGGCGACACCATCGGCTTCGGCGCGCGCAAGCTCTACGAGGACGATCAGGGCCCCAAGTACCTGAACACCCCGGAAACCACCCTCTACAAGAAGTCACAGGTCCTGTACGGCATCGACCTCGCCAAGCGCAGCATCGCCAAGGACCGCCAGCTGGTGGTGGTGGAGGGCTACACCGACGTGATGGCCTGCCACCTGGCGGGAATTACGACGGCGGTGGCCACGTGTGGCACCGCGTTCGGCACCGAGCACATCAAGATAGCCCGCCGGCTGTTGTCAGACGACGGCACCGGGGGAGAGGTGGTGTTCACCTTCGACGGCGACGCCGCCGGCCAGAAGGCGGCCCTCCGGGCCTTCGAGGAGGACCAGCGGTTCACCGCGCAGACCTACGTGGCCGTGGAACCCACGGGTGCCGACCCCTGCGACCTCCGGCTCAGCCGGGGCGATGAAGCCGTGCACGCCTTGATCCAGTCCCGGCGGCCGCTGTTCGAGTTCGCCATCCGCACCACGCTGAAGCAGTTCAACCTGGACACCGTCGAGGGCCGGGTGCAGGGCCTGAAGGCATCCGTGCCCGTGGTGGCGGCCATCCGCGACGCCTCCACCCGCACCGGCTACTGCCAGGCGCTGACCGGCTGGCTGGGCATGCCGGACCCCAACGAGGTCCTGCGCCTGGTCAATGCGGCCGTAAAGCGCGGAGACACGGGGCGCCCCGCCGCACCCGGCCAACAGCAGGGGGGAGGGGCTGCCCACCCGGCCACTGCCAACTCCGCCACCGCCCAGGCCGGCGGGCCCGGCGTGGCTGCCGGGCCGTCGTCGGGCGCTGTGCCCTCCTACCACCGCCCCGACCCGCGGGACCCCGTGGCGTCCATGGAACGGCAGGCGCTGGAAGTGGCGCTGCAGCAGCCGTCGCTGCTGGCCGGTGGGGTTTGGGAGCGGTTCGCCGCCGCCAGGTTTGCCACCCCCGCCTTCCAGGCCGTCCATGACGCCATGCGCGCCACCGGCCCCGGGCTTGTGGGCGATCCCGTGCGCTGGGTGGAGCACGTCATGCACGAGGTTCCCGAGCCCCTCCGCCCGCTCGTCTCGGAGCTTGCCGTGGTGCCGCTGCCTGCCCACACGGAGGAAGCCGTGCTGAAGTACTGCCGCGACATCCTGTCCCGGCTTTTCGAACTCCAGATCACCCGCGTCAAGGCGGACAAGATGGGCCAGCTGCAGCGCCTGGACGCCGCAACGGATCCGGAAACCTACCAGCGGCTCAACCGTGAACTGATGATGCTGGAGATGGAACGCAGGGCACTGCGCGCGGAGACGTAGGCGGGAGCCTGGAGCGGGCGGGCGTGGCAGAGGTCACCGGCCGCCCGATTTCGTTTCCGCCGCAGGTGTTTGCTAGGCTAATACCCGCTTCATTCCTCCTTAGCTCAATTGGCAGAGCATTCGACTGTTAATCGAAGGGTTGCTGGTTCAAGTCCAGCAGGAGGAGCTTCCAATCCCCGTTCCGGCCTCCGGAACGGGGATTTTTTGTCTCCCATATGGGGCGTGTGGGCCCGTGAAACCGCCGATTTCCCTTGGGCCGGAATCCTTTGCTAATGTCGTACCTGCTTCATTCCTCCTTAGCTCAATTGGCAGAGCATTCGACTGTTAATCGAAGGGTTGCTGGTTCAAGTCCAGCAGGAGGAGCGCTACGAAAAATCCCCGTTCCTCCACTCGGAGGAACGGGGATTTTTTCTTTCCGCGGGGCGGGAAGCCGGGCTAGACGAAGTCCATTTCCACTTGCAGGAATCTTTCGGCCTCGGCAATTGCTGCCTCGAAGGCCTCCTTCTCGGTAGGTGACTTCCGGGGCTCGCGGGGGTTCCATTCGTGCGGAGCGGAGTGGATCCTGACAAAACCGGCGTCCGGCGGGGCGTAGAAGATGCCGAACCGCTGCACGGGCCATTCCGGCGAGGTCTCCGGCGCCACCAGCAGGGCTGCATTGAAGGCGGGGTTGAACCATTGGGCGATGGGCCGGCGCCGGTCTTCGGTGAACAGCCCGGCCGCGTACAGTGCCGCCGACTGCTGGCCCGCCTGCGCGCACAGCCGCTCCCACCACAGTGGCAGGATTCGGGCGTCGCACCGTTGCCATGTGGCCGGAAGTGGCGGTTGGTTCTGCCAGCTGGACACGGGATTATTTTATCCCTGCAGGCAGCCGCAGGGGCAGGGAAAGCCGCCCCGGTGCGGCATGTCGGTCAGCGGCGGTTCCTGCGCCCGCGCTTCTCTGGTCCGTCCTTCCCCGGTCCACCCTTCCCCGGTCCAGGGTTCACGCGGTAGAGGAGAGCGGCGCCTGCCAGCATCCCCAGGACGATGCCGGTGGCAGGGTTGCCAAGGGCGCGGCCGGCGAAATAGCCCACGACGGCGCCAAGCACCGCCCCGAGGAAAAGTCCCCTGCCGTTGCGGTGCGGTTTGCTGCTCATGGGCTGCCTTTCACAGGACGGCTGGAACGTGGAGTGGATTGACGGGGCTCAGTGGATCGAAGGGGCTCAGTGGATTGAAGGTACTCAGTGGATTGAAGGTACGGTACGCGGCCGGACCACCAGCCAAAGGGCGGCGATGGCCAGCAGGATGCAGGAGGCCTGCACCGCACCCATCGGCGCGGCGCTGGTGATGCCCAGCCAGCCCACCACGGGCGAAATCAGTCCTGCCATGAGGAACGTGGCCGCACCCAGCAGCGATGCCGCAGTCCCGGCCTGGGCCGCATGGCCCGCCAGCGCCAGCACCTGCACGCAGGGGAACATGAAGCCCGTGCCCAGGATGTAGAACCACAGCGGGACCATCACGCTCCACAGCCCAAGGCCCGCCCGGTCGAACACCACGATCAGCAGGCCCATCAGGAACATCCAGGCGGTGGCCCCTGCCAGGATCCATTGCGGCGGGACGATCCTGATCAGCCGGGCACTGGTCTGCACGCCGGCCACGATGCCCAGGGAATTGATGCCGAACAGCAGCCCGTACTGCTGGGCAGAGAATCCGAACACTTCCTGGAACAGGAAGGGGGAGGCGGAGAGGTAGGTGAAGAGGCCGCCGAAGTTGAAGCCGGCCACCATCAGCAGCCCCACGAAGATCCGGTCGCTGAAGAGTGCCTTGTAGCGCTGCCGGGCCGTCATGCCGCTCTGGCCCCGCTTCTCCGGCGGAAGGGTCTCGCGCACCAGGAGGAGGGCGGCCACGATCACCAACGTCCCGTATACCGCCAGGAACACAAAGATGCCGGGCCACGGCATCACCAGGAGCAGCTGTGAGCCGATGACGGGGGCCAGGATGGGTGCCAGCCCGTTGACCAGGGACATCCGGGAGAACATCCGCACCATGGCATAGCCGGAGAACAGGTCACGCACCATGGCCATGGCCACCACGCCGCCCCCGGCCGCGCCGACCCCCATGAGCACACGGAAGACTCCCAAGGTGGCGATGTCCGTGGACAGGGCAGCACCCAGGGAGGCCGCAATGTGCACTGCCGTGGCCAGGATCAGCGGGGTCCGCCGGCCGAACCTGTCACTGAAGGGACCCACCACCAGCTGACCAAACGCAAACCCGACCGTTGTCCCGGCCAGGGTGAGCTGGACCTGCGCCTCGGTCACCCCCAGGCTTGCCTCCAGCGCGGGAAAGGCCGGCAGGTACAGGTCGATGGTGAACGGGCCGAGGGCCGTGAGGGCGCCCAGGAGGAGGATGTACAGGAGCTTGCGGCGGCGGCTCAGCAGGTCGCCCGGATTGGGGGGATTGGTCACGGAGAACAATCCTAGGCCCGGCCACGGCAGTTTTTGCAGCGTTGTAGGCCGCGCCGCCCGGCAAGCCCCCAAGTTCGCCCTGAACCTGAATGGTAGTTTGGGTGGCGTGGACTGTGCGGCTGCACATTTCCGCAGTAGACGGAAGCAGTATGTGACCCATGAGACCAGTAAGGCGGAACCGATGAGCGGACGTCACAGCGGGCGTACCAGCCCCGGATTGCGTATCACTGCGCTGCCCGGGACGGCAAGACTCCTATTCCGGTTGGCGCCCCGCCAGCTCAATGACGAGATCGCATTCGCCAAGATCGAACTCAAGCGCAAGGGAATCCAGGTCGGCGTGGCTGCGGCCTTCTTCGCCGTGGCGCTCCTGTTCCTTGCCTTCCTGGTGGTGGGCCTGATTGTCGCAGCCATCATGGGACTGGCCACCATCATGCCCGCCTGGTTGGCAGCCCTCCTGGTGTCCGCCGCTTTCCTGCTGGTGGCCCTCATTGGCGGGCTGGTTGGCCTCGCGAGGTTCAAGAAGGCCATGCCGCTGATGCCGGAGGAAACCATCCGCGGCATCAGGCACGATATCGGCGTGGCCCGCGAAGGGTCCGCCTTCAACCCGGCTGTGCTGGATCCTGAAAGCCCGGAGGGCAAGGCTGCGAAGGCCGCCAAGGCTGAAGCAGCTGCCAAGGCCAAGGCCGAGAAGGCGGCAAAGGCCGCCGAGCACGACAAGGAATTCCCGCACGCATCCGAGCCCGAGCTTGTCCGCCGGCTCAGCCAGCGGCGCCACCACATCACCGAGGTGCGTGACGAACTTGGCGTGGAGCTGGACCTTAAGACGCAGGCCCGCTACGTGCTGGCCGCCGCCCAGGTCAAAGCCCGCGAGAGCCAGGTGCTGGCGCAGCGCGGTGTGGAGGCCGCGGGGCAGAGGTTCGCGGCGTTGTCCGGATCCGCGGACCTGTCCACGCGGTGGAAGCCCCTGGCAGCTTTCGTGGCAGCCGGAACCGTCCTGGTGGTCCTCCTCCGAAAGCTGCTCCGCTCTAACTAGGCCGTTTCCGCTCAACAACTCATGACCGAAAGACCGCCACGCGGCGCAGGAAGGAGAGGGGGACGGGTGAAGTTCATTGGTGCAGGTGCCCGCCCCGGCCGTCCGCAGGTGGACCATGACCTCGTACTCACCATCCCCAACCTGCTCACCGTGGTGCGGTTCATGGGCGTTCCGCTCTTCATGTGGCTCGTCCTGGCCCAAAAGGAATATGGAGCCGGCGTGGTCGTCCTGGCAATCATGGCCGGAACGGACTGGATCGACGGCTACATTGCCCGCCGCTTCGACCAGGCCTCCAAGCTCGGCAGGGTCCTTGACCCGATCGCCGACCGGCTGGCCCTGCTCGCCGTAGCGTTCACCCTGGTGATTGCCGGCGTCGTGCATTGGCTGTACCTGGCCGCGCTGGTAGTCCCCGACGCCGTCCTGCTGGTCCTGACGCTCTCCCTTTTCCGCGGGCACCCGGATCTTCCTGTCAGCGTGGTGGGCAAGGTTCGGACCGGGCTGCTGCTCCTGGGAACGCCGCTGCTGGTCCTCTCCCGCCTGGACACCGGCTTCGCCGGCCAACTCTTCATCGCCGCCTGGGTGGTGCTGGGCCTTGGCCTGGTTGGCCACTGGGTGGCCGCCTACAACTACTTCTGGGCCATCCTGCGAAAGGGCAGGGAACTGAAACAGCACGACGGCGGGAACGGCTGATGGTGTGGGTTGCCGTCGGCCTGGCGGTGCTGGGCGCCTTCTGCCTGGCCTTGGGCGCCCAGCGCCAGGGCAGCGCTGTCAAAGCCGACACCGGCGGCCTCGCCCTGAGTTCCAACGGGTTCCTGCGCCTCCTGCGCAACCCCCGGTGGATGTTCGGGCTCCTGCTGCTCTGCACCGGAATGGCCATGAACGCGGTGGCCCTGGTCTCCGCGCCGCTCACCGTGGTCCAGCCCATCGGCGCCATCGCCCTGGTGATCACCACCGTGGTCAACGCCCGGGACCAGGACCTGACCATCAACCGTGCCACCACCGTGTCCATCGCCGCATGCGTCACCGGCTCGGCGCTCTTTGTCCTCCTGGCGGTCAACGTCACCCAGGAGAGCCACCACGTCAGCCTGGCGGACGAACTCACCATCGTGCTGCTGCTCGCCCTGGCAGTGGGCCTGTTCGGCACGCTGGCCGTGATGTTCAAGCACCGCATGAACGCATTCGTCTACATCCTCGGCGCCGGTATCCTGTTCGGCTTCGTCGCGGTCCTGACCAGGATCATCGGCAAGCACCTCCTGGACCCCAACGGCCTGTTCCTGCTGAACGTGCAGTGGTACTCGGTGGTGGCCATCGTCGCGGCCGGCGGCCTGGGGTCCTGGTTCGTCCAGAGCGCTTACTCCACCGGTCCGCCGGACCTGGTGATAGCCGGCCTCACGGTTGTCGACCCCATGGTGGGCATCGCGATCGGCATCATCATCCTGGGTGAGCTGCGTCCCGACGTCCATGCCGTCATGGCGATTGCGATGGGAACGGCCGCCTGCCTTGCTATCGTTGGGGTTATCGCCCTTTCCCGGCACCACCCGGAGGTCACCAAGCGCAAGAAGGACGCTCGGAAGGCCGCCGGCAGGCCGTCCCACTAGCCCATTCCAGCAATTCCAAGCAATCCCACGAGGCCGCGGGCCAACTGCGCCGCCGGCCAACCGTGCTGTCAGTTCCACGCTGCCCGCACCGTGACCATCAGGAGTACTCCATATGACCACGCCAGCCGACCAGCGCCCCCTGACCATCCTGATCGCGGCGGACACCTATCCGCCGGACGTGAACGGCGCGGCACAGTTTGGATACCGGCTGGCCAAGGGCATGACTGCACGGGGACACGACGTCCATGTTCTGGCGTCCCGCGACAGCAAGGGAAAGAGCTTCACCGAGTTCCGCGAGGAAGCAACCGTGCACCGGCTGCGCTCGCACAGGGCTTTCACCCACGAGACCTTCCGCCTCTGCTTCCCCTGGGAAATCAAGAAGGACATCAGCCTGCTCTTCGACCGGGTCAAGCCGGACGTGGTGCACATCCAGAGCCACTACATGATCGGCGAGCACGTGCTCTATGAGGCCGTGAAACGCGGCGTCAGGATCATCGCCACTAACCACTTCATGCCCGAAAACCTCAACCCCTTCCTGCCCTTCCCGCAGTGGTTCAAGGACATCATCGGGCGCGTCTCCTGGAAGGACATGGGCAAGGTCATGGGACAGGCAGACGTGGTGACCACCCCCACGCCCCTGGCCGCCCGGGCCATGCACGACCACGCCTTCCTGCGGAAAGTCCTCCCGCTGTCCAACGGCATCGACTCCGCGGCCTACGAACTCAAGCCGGGCGAACACATCGAGCCCCATGCCAACCCCACCGTCATGTTTGCCGGACGCCTTGCGGAGGAAAAGCATGTGGACGTGCTCATCGAGGCCATCGGCAAGACCCCGCCGGAGCTGAACGTCCATCTGGAGATCGTGGGCGGCGGCGAAGTGCGCTCCGCCCTGGAGGACCTGGTGCGGCGTCTGGGGCTGGGAAACCGGGTGAAGTTCCTGGGCCTTGCCAGCGACGAGGACCTGCGTAAGGCCTACATCCGGGCGGACCTGTTCTGCATGCCCGGAACGGCGGAACTGCAGTCGCTGGTGACCCTGGAAGCGATGTCCGCCTCCACCCCGGTGGTCCTTGCGAACGCCATGGCGCTGCCGCACCTGGTGCGTGACGGCGAGAACGGGTATCTGTTCACGCCCAACGACAGTGACGACCTCGCCAAGAAGATCACCCAGGTCCTGGAGCTGCCCAAGGAAGAACAGCGCGCCATGGGCCGTGCCAGCCGCCACATGGTGGAGCCGCACAGTATCCAGACGACGCTGCAGACCTTCGAGGACCTCTACCGCGGCGCCACCTACGAGGACAAAGTGGTCTGAACCCTTTCCCGGGTTTGCTAGAGTGTTTCTGCCCTGCCGGAGCGTGGCGTTTGACCACGTGTCTGCGGGGGTTTGGGGCTATAGCTCAGCTGGTTAGAGCGCGGGACTCATAATCCTAAGGTCCTCGGTTCAAGTCCGAGTAGCCCTACCGCCAATCGACAACCGCGGCCGACGATCTTCGTTGGCCGCGGTTTTCTTGGTTAACCCCGCCTCCTGCGGTATGTTACTGACCAGTAACATACCGTGCTCCGCTCCGCGGCATGGTCAGCGCTGATCACCAAAGAAGGTACCCATGGCCACCTCCGCAGCCGATCCCCACGAACTTCCCTACGCCGACGGGGATTTCTTTGCCTTCGAACAGCTTCTCTCCGGCAAGGAACAGGACCGCCTCGCCGAGGTCCGCGACTTCCTGGCACGTGAGGTCAGGCCCATCGCGGTGGACTGCTGGAACCGCGGTGAGTTCCCCGCGGACCTGGTGCCGAAGCTTGCCGGCCTGGACCTGGTCAGCCCCGTCCGCCGGCAGGGGTACTCCAACCTCTTCGCCGGCATGCTGCACGCCGAGGTCACCCGTGCCGACGCCTCCATCGCCACATTCCTGGGCGTGCACGACGGGCTGTTCACCGGTTCCATCGAGCTGCTGGCGTCCCAGGAGCAGAAGGACGCGTGGCTTCCCGACATCTACTCGCTGAAGAAGATCGGTGCCTTCGGCCTGACCGAGCCGCTGGGCGGCAGCGATGTTGCCGGCGGAACGCGCACCACGGCGCGGAAAGACGGAGGCAACTGGATCCTCAACGGGGCAAAACGGTGGATCGGCAACGCCACCTTTTCCGACTGGGTGGTGGTGTACGCCCGGGACGTGGCGGACAACCAGGTCAAGGGCTTCATGGTGGACACCACGCTTGACGGGTTCAGCGCGACGAAGATCGAGAACAAGATCTCCCAGCGCACCGTCCAAAACGCCGACATTGTCCTGGCGGACGTGGTGGTCCCGGAACGCTTCAAACTGGCCAACGCCAACAGTTTCCGGGACGTCAACAAAGTACTCAAGGCCACCCGCCTGTCAGTCGCCTGGCAGGCCGTTGGTCTCCAGCTGGCCGCGTTCGACGTTGCCCGCCGCTATGCCGTGGAGCGCCACCAGTTCGGCCGCCCCCTGGCTTCCTTCCAGCTCATCCAGGACCAGCTGGTCCGGATCCTGGGCAACACCGTCAGTTCGACAGGGATGATGGTCCGGTTGTCACAGCTGGAGGACGAGGGCGCGGCAAGGGACGAACAGTCGGCGCTGGCCAAGGCTTTCGCCACGGCGCGCATGCGGGACAGCGTGGCGCTGGGCCGCAGCATCCTTGGCGGCAACGGAATCGTGACCGACTTCGAGATGGCCAAGATCTTCGCCGACGCCGAGGCCATCTACTCCTACGAGGGCACAGCCGAGATCAACACGCTGGTCACCGGGCGGGCCATCACGGGCATCTCGGCCATCGTCTAGCCGGCATTCCCAAGGTGCGACCCCACCGCCTGGCCGCCACCGACCCGCCGCCCCCGACGGGACTGCAGGTCACGGCGGGCCTGGCAGCGGAAGCAGGATGGACGGGCGAAGGTCCAGGACGAACTGCAGCGGATTGACGTAGTCCTCTCCGTCCCGGACTCCCCAGTGAAGGCACTGCGCCGCCGGGCAGTGTCCCGGCAGCACGGCCCCCACCACCTGGCCCGCAGTTACGGTGGCCCCGACTGCCAGGGTGCTCTCCACGGGTTCGAAACTGCTCCGCAGTCCACCGCCATGGTCGATGGTGATCACGGGCCGGTCCACCACGACCCCCACGAAGCCCACCGTTCCCGCCGCGGGGGACGTGACGGGAGCCCCGGCCACGGCGAAACCCAGGTCAACGCCCCGGTGGCCGCTGAGCCAGGGCTTTGGCGGGGGATTGAAACCGCGCAGCACAGGCGGGCGCGGTGCCAGCGGCCACTGCCAGGAAGGTGCTGCACCCGCCGCGGCAGCCGCCGTCGTTCTGTCCCTGTGGATGGTTGCCGCGCGGGTGGATGCCTGGAGTGTGGATGCCTGGAGTGTGGCTGCCTGGAGTGTGCCAGCGCCGGACGGCAGGGCCGGGCCGGGCGAGGCCACGGACGCAGGCAACAGCAGGAGTGCGGCCAGGAGCACCGGTGGTTTCATGGGACCAGCCTGCCCGGCCGCGCGTGGTACCGGCAGGGCATTTTCCGCCTATGTGGACAACCACCTGGCGGCGTGCGCCGGCAGCGCCGGGTGTCCGGTGGAAGGGGACGCCTGTAGTACACTTGATGGAGCAGTTTGCTGCGCCCTCAACGCTTCCCGTCCCAGTGGTTTACCCCCGCGGTACATGCCCCTGTCCGGATTGCGTCGGCACATCTCATTCAGAAGTGTGGGGGAGCGGCGGCTGACTACGCGCATCCAGCCCTCCGGCTGCCGACGCCCCGGTGTCGTGCACGGAGGACTGCGCTTCCTGCGGTCAGGCTTTGGTCCTGATGGGAAGGGCGGTGGATGCCAGGAGCACGGCCCGCCCGGGCCACGCTAATCAACCGTCAACTATTGGCAGGGTAAGAAGCCTCCGGGTTTTCTCATGAATGACCTGCCGGAAAATAAGGAGCGTCGGAATGCCCGTCGTAACCATGCGCCAGCTGCTTGACAGCGGCGTCCACTTTGGACACCAGACCCGCCGTTGGAACCCGAAGATGAAGCGCTTCATCTTCACCGAGCGCAACGGCATCTACATCATCGACCTTCAGCAGTCGCTGTCCTACATCGACCGTGCCTACGAGTTCGTCAAGGCCACTGTTGCCCACGGCGGCACCGTGCTCTTCGTCGGCACCAAGAAGCAGGCCCAGGAAGCAATTGCCGAGCAGGCCACCCGCGTGGGCCAGCCCTACGTCAACCAGCGTTGGCTCGGCGGTATGCTGACCAACTTCCAGACCGTCGCCAAGCGCATCCAGCGCATGAAGGAACTCGAAGAGATCGACTTCGACGACGTCGCCGGCTCCGCGTACACCAAGAAGGAGCTGCTGCTCCTCAAGCGCGAGCTCACCAAGCTGGAGTCCAACCTGGGCGGTATCCGCAACCTGACCAAGGCTCCGTCCCTGCTCTGGGTCGTGGACACCAAGAAGGAACACCTCGCCGTTGACGAGGCCAAGAAGCTGAACATCCCGGTTGTGGCCATCCTGGACACCAACTGCGATCCGGACGAAGTCGACTTCCCGATCCCGGGCAACGACGACGCCATCCGCTCCGTGAACCTCCTGACCCGCGTTGTCGCCGACGCCGTTGCCGAGGGCCTGATCGCCCGCAACAACCGCGGCACGGGCGCCACCGAAGCTCCGGAAGAGCCGCTGGCTGAGTGGGAGCGCGAGCTCCTCGAAGGCAGCAAGGCCGAGGAAGCTGCTGCAGCCCCCGCTGCTCCGGCTGAAGAAGCCGAAGCTCCGGCCGCCGCCGAGGCTCCCGCCGAAGACGCCAAGTAACACAACTTAAATCCGGATTTTCCGCGCTGTCCGCAGCCGGAACTGCTGACAGGATGGCAGCCCACCTTGTGGGCCGCCGTCCTGTCGGTCCGTACACCACCACACATTTTCTAGACAGAGGGGTTCACATGGCGAACTACACTGCCGCGGACATCAAGGCCCTGCGCGAGCGCACCGGCGCCGGCATGATGGACGTCAAGAAGGCTCTTGACGAAGCGAACGGTGACGCCGAGAAGGCCATCGAGATCATCCGCATCAAGGGCCTCAAGGGCGCTACCAAGCGCGAAGGCCGCTCCACCGCTGAAGGCCTCGTGGCCGCCAAGGTCAGCAATGGCGTCGGCGTCATGATCGAGGTCAACTGCGAGACCGACTTCGTTGCCAAGGCTGACAAGTTCATCCAGCTGGCCGACAAGGTCCTGGCCGTCGCCGTCGAGTCCGGCGCCGCCGACCTCGAAACCCTGCTGGCCACCGAGGTCGACGGCAAGCCGCTGTCCGAGGTCGTCATCGAAGAGGGCGCAGTCCTGGGCGAGAAGGTTGTTGTCCGCCGCATCTCCCGCATCGAGGGTGCAACGGTTGACGCTTACCTGCACAAGACCTCCAAGGACCTCCCGGCCCAGGTTGGCGTCCTGTTCGCTGTCGACGGTGAAGGCGAAGCCGCCGCCACCGCCGCCCACGACGTCGCCGTGCACATCGCCGCCATGGCTCCGAACTACCTCACCCGTGAGGACGTTCCTGCCGAACTCGTTGAGTCCGAGCGCCGCATTGCCGAGGAGACCGCCAAGGCCGAAGGCAAGCCCGAAGCTGCCCTCACCAAGATTGTGGAAGGCCGCGTGACGGGCTTCTACAAGGGCGAGGTCCTGGTTGACCAGGCATTCGCGAAGGACGCAAAGAAGTCCGTGGCACAGATCCTCGAAGAGGCCGGTGTCAAGGGAACCGCGTTCACGCGTTTCCGCGTCGGCTCCTAGTCGATTCCGCAAGGGGGTGGCCACTTCGGTGGCCGCCCCTTTTGCATGCGCGCAGTCCACATGGAGCGCGGCCGGTTCCGACCACAGGATCCGGCAGGATACCCTTTTTTCAGAGTCATCAACGGGAAGGCATCATGGAAGCCGTCAACACTGTCATCCATTCCGAGAAGAACAAGCGGCGGGTCCTCCTGAAGCTTTCCGGCGAGGTCTTCGGCGGCGGGAAACTCGGTGTCGACCCCGAGACCGTCCGCGACGTCGCCAAGCAGATTGCGGCGGCCGTCCCGCAGGTGGAAGTGGCCATCGTGGTGGGCGGCGGTAACTTCTTCCGCGGCGCCGAACTGTCCCAGAGCGGCATGGACCGATCCCGCGCCGACTACATGGGCATGCTGGGCACGGTCATGAATTGCCTTGCACTGCAGGATTTCCTGGAGCAGGCGGGCGTGGAAACCCGCGTCCAGAGTGCCATCACCATGGGCCAGGTGGCCGAGGCCTACATTCCGCGCCGTGCCATCCGCCACATGGAGAAGGGCCGCGTGGTCATCTTCGGCGCCGGCGCCGGCCTGCCCTACTTCTCCACCGACACCGTGGCAGCCCAGCGGGCCCTGGAGGTGCATGCCGACGTGGTCCTCATGGCCAAGAGCGGGGTGGACGCCGTGTACACCGCAGACCCCAAGAAGGACCCCACCGCGGAACGCCTGGAGACCCTGAGCTACGACGATGCGCTGCGCCGCGACATCCGCGTCATGGACCAGACGGCCATGACCATGTGCAAGGACAACAACCTCTCCATGGTGGTCTTCGGCATGGAGGGTGAAGGCAACGTCACCCGCGCCATCCTCGGCGAAAAGCTGGGCACGCTGGTCACTGCCTAGCTCCGGCTAGGATGATTCCAGGACAGTTCCGTCCCCGCCCCTCCCGGCGGGGACGGAAACGGCAACAAAGAACCACGTGAGTGCAGGGAACCGGCGCCCCGGACTGCACCAGAACCGTCAGGAGAGACCGTGATCGAAGATACCTTGCTTGAGGCCGAAGAGAAGATGGACAAGGCGGTTGAGGTAGCCAAGGAAGACTTCGCCTCCATCCGTACCGGTCGCGCCAATCCCGGCCTCTACAACAAGGTCCTGGTGGACTACTACGGCTCGCCCACCCCGCTGCAGCAGCTGGCCTCCTTCGCCATCCCGGACGCCCGGACCATCCTGATCACCCCGTTCGACAAGTCCGCCATGCGCGACATCGAACGCGCACTGAGCGATTCCGAGGTCGGCGCCAACCCGTCCAACGACGGCAACGTCATCCGGATCACCATCCCGGAGCTGACCAAGGAACGCCGCAAGGAATACGTCAAGATCGTCAAGACCAAGGGCGAAGACGCCAAGATCTCCATCCGCAACATCCGCCGCAAGGCAAAGGAGACCCTTGACCGCCTGGTGAAGGACGGCGAGGCCGGCGAAGACGAAGGCACCCGCGCCGAAAAGGAACTGGACAGCCTCACCAAGGCACACGTGGACGGCATCGACGAGCTGCTCAAGCGCAAGGAAGCAGAGCTGCTCGAAGTCTGATGGGCCAGGCAGATCAGGCCCCCGCACCCAGGGCGCGCACACGGGGGAAGCAGCCCAGGAGCAACCCGACGCCAAAGGCCGGGCGGAACCTGCCTGCCGCCGTCGTGGTGGGCCTGGCGATGCTGCTGGCCGTCCTGGGCGGCCTGCTGTTCATCCCGCTGGCTTTCGTAGCCATCGTCGCGGCCTTCGCCGTTTTTGGCGTGTGGGAGATCTACCGGGCGTTGGAGCACAACGGGACCAGGATGCCCATCGTGCCGGTCATGACCGGCACGGTGGCCTTGCCTTTCGCCGCCTACTTCGGCGGCATCGAGAGCCAACTGTTTGCCCTGCTCCTCAGCGCCGTGGCAGTCCTGCTGTGGCGGTCGATCGAAAGCGCCGCCGGATCGGCCAACAGCATTTTCGCCGGTGTCTTCACGCTGGGCTGGGTACCGTTCTTCATCAGCTTCGCGGCACTGCCGCTGCATGCGGCCGGTACCACGCCGCTGGGGCTTTGGCCCGGCGGCGCCGCCCCCATCGGTGCGTGGGAGATTGCCGTCATGCTGCTGCTGGTGGTCTCCAACGACACGTTCGGCTACCTGGTGGGCGCGTCCATCGGCAAGCACCCCATGGCGCCGAAGATCAGCCCCAAGAAATCCTGGGAGGGATTCGCAGGGTCCGCGGCGGGCGCCATGCTGATCGGCGTGCTGGCGGCCATCTTCGTGCTGGACAAGCCCTGGTGGGTAGGGGTGGTGCTGGCGGTGGGAACCGTTGCCGCGGCCACCGCCGGTGACCTTGGCGAATCCATGGTCAAGCGTGAACTGGGCGTCAAGGACATGAGCAGCATCCTGCCCGGACACGGGGGAGTCATGGACAGGCTGGACTCCATCGTCTTCGCCTCGCCCGTGGCCTTCATCCTGTACGGGCTCGTGGCCGGCGCATAACCCATCAGTCCCGGCACAACCGGGCGTCCGACATAAAAAGGGCCCGGGCGGCTGAAGCAACCCCGGCATCCTAGACTGGTGCGGAAGCACTACGGCTGAAGAGCATTGAAGGAATCGAAGTGGCATTGGACATTCATCGGCAGATCCCTGCGTCCTTTGAGCGCGTGCAGCGCAGTGAGTACGGGTACAACGCCAAGCAGGTGGACGAGTTCCTGCAGCGGGCGCGGGTCTCGCTGGAAACACCCCATGCCGCCACCGACCCCGTCAACAGCGCCGATGTCAGGGCCGTGTCCTTCGACCCCGTCAAGGGCGGCTACTCCGCGGCCGTCGTGGACGCCGCACTGGACCGGCTGGAGGACGCCTTCGCCCGCCGGGAACGGGATGAGCTCATCGCGGCCCAGGGCGAGGAAGCCTGGCTGCGCGAGATCGGAAGCCTCTCCGGCATCCTCCGGGGACGGCTGCACCGGCCGGACGGTGACCGCTTCCGCCGGCCCACCAAGAAGAAGGCCCGCAGTTACAACACGGCCGACGTCGACCGGCTGTGCCACGAACTTGTCGCCTACCTCGAACAGGACAAGCCGTTGAGCGTGGACAGCGTGCGCCGCGCAGTCTTCCGCCCGGCGGTTGGCCAGGATGGCTACGAGGAATCCCAGGTGGATGCCTTCCTGGACCGCGTCGTCGAACTGATGGCTGCCATCGACTGACGGGCCACGCCCCGCAGCCGCTATTCCCGGTCCCGCGGCGGAGTGGGGGAGAGCGGCGCAAAACGACGCCATACATCGCGATAGCCCCTGTACCCCTTCACGGCGGCCACGCCGAGGAACCCTGCACCGCATGCGGCGCCCGCCACAATGGCTGCCGCCATACCCGCTCCGGCCAGAGTCACCAGCAGGCCCGAAAGGATGGCAATCAAGGCGGCGTTCGCCGTCGCCATGAAGATCATGCTGCTGCCCGCCACATGGCTGAAGCTGCCCCTGCCCCCAAAGAAGTAGTACGTCTGCCGGGAGCCTGCCTCGTCGTCGTGGTGCGCAGCCATCAGGTACGGTGCCACTCCCGGATCAAGGTCCACGTAGGCAGCCCGCAACCTGTTCATGGCCGTGACGTACATGAGGTCCTCGTGCGCCACGTTCATGACCCGGAGCTGGGTCAGGAGCCCGATCGCCACGTCGATGAAGAGAATAACCACGGCCAGCAGGACAAAAACATCCGAAAACCCTGTGGCCTGCCCCACCAGCGCCACGCTGACCAGGCTTGCCGACGTAAAGGTGAGGAACATGCTGATGCGGGTCAGTACCTCGCCTTGGGCCGTGCTGCGGGATGCCAGCAGGCCCCAGTGTTCCGTGGCGAGCAGCTGCGCACGCACGGAGGCCGGAACTGCACCATGCTGGTCGGACGTACCGCCGTCCTGGGTGGACATGGCGTTATTGTCCTCCCGGCCCCCGTTCGGTGGCCAGCGGCCGCTCCGGGGTATGGAGGCGGGTCATGATCCGCGGCATCGTGGCGGGAACCCGGTGGGAGGTGGCCCGGGACACGATGACCATGACGGCGAAGGCGGCAGGCACGCTCCACGCCGCAGGCTGCGCGAGCCACGCGGGTGTCTGCACCGAACCGGTCACGGAGCCCGCAATCATTGCCCCGCCGCACAGCACCCCGCCGGTCAGCATGCCGGCGATGGCCCCGGCGTCGGTCAGGCCGCGCCACCAGATGCCCAGCAGCAGGACCGGGCACACGGTGGAGGCGGTGAAGGCGAAGACCAGGCCCACGCTGCCGGCCAGTGCCAGGGATCCCGTCATGAAGGCAAAGCCAAGGGGGACGACGGCGGACACGACGGCGGCGAGGCGGAAACCGCGGACGCTGCCGCCCAGGACGTCCTGGCTGATGACGCCGGCAAGCGACACCACCAGGCCCGACGTGGTGGACAGGAACGCGGCGAAGGCGCCCGCCACCACCAGGGCAGAGAGCAGGTCCCCGGGCATCCCGCCGACGAGTTCACCCGGCAGCCGCAGGACCATGGCGTCAGGCTGTCCGGAACGGGCCAGGCCGGGTGCGTACATGCGGGCCACCAGGCCGTAGGCCGTGGGGAAGAGGTAGAACACGGACAGCAGGCCCAGGACGATCAGGGTGGTGCGCCGCGCCGAGTGCCCGTCCGGATTGGTGTAGAAACGCACCAGCACGTGCGGCAGCCCCAGGGTGCCGAACAGCAGGGCCACCAGCAGGGACACGTTCTGGTACAGCCCGGCGGGTGCCAGGTCCGTGGGGTTGACCGCCGGCGCGGACTGCGGCTGGGCCCCGTGGCCCGCCAGCACGAAGATGATGAACAGGATGGGCACGGCCAGGGCTGTCAGCTTGAGCCAGTACTGGAACGCCTGGACAAAGGTTATGGACCGCATTCCGCCCGCCACCACCGTCAGGCAAACCACCACCACGACGGCCACGGAACCCACCCAGGACGGCAGGCCCGTGGCGATGTGGATTGTCAGGGCCGCTCCGTGGAGCTGCGGGACGATATACAGCCAGCCCACCACGACCACCACCAGGCTGGTAACCCTCCGCACCGTCCTGGAAGAGAGCCGTGATTCGGTAAAGTCCGGGATGGTGTAGGCGCCCGAACGCCGCAGCGGCGCGGCGACGAAGAGCAGCAGCATCAGGTAGCCGGCGGTGTATCCCACCGGGAACCAAAGCGCGTCGGTCCCGGACAGCAGGATGAGCCCGGCCACGCCCAGGAAGCTGGCGGCGGACAGGTACTCGCCGCCGATCGCCGACGCGTTCCACCACGGCCGCACGGTGCGCGAGGCAACGTAGAAGTCCCCCGTGGTGCGTGAGATCCGCAGCCCGTAGAAACCAATAATGGCCGTGGCAAGGGACACCACCGCCACGGCTGCCATGGCGACGCCGGCATTCACCCGTACCTCACCGGGTTGTGGTGCGAACGCGTGTTCATGGTTCGCCGGCCAGGTCCCGGTAGCGGGCCTCGTTGCGCGCCGCAGTCCTGACGTACAGCCAGGCGCTCAACCCGATCACCGGGTAGATCCCAACCCCCAGCAGGAGCCAGCCGAACGGGAGGCCGCCGATCCGGGTTTCGGCCAGGCCGGGAACCACCACAAGGATCAACGGGAAAGCGGCAAGGATCAGCAGGAAGCCGCCCGCCACCACCAGGGCCAGCCGCAGCTGGGACCTGATGAGGGAGCGGACGAAGACCTGACCCACCTCGGAATCCTGTGCGGCTTCACGCGATTCGAGCGAACGCCGCCCGCCCTGCGCCGGGGACCTGGGGAAAGCGTGCGGTGCGGTGACCCGGACGCGGCTCATGCGTGCGGCCTGATCCTGGTGGCCTCCAGCCTTTCCCGCACGGTGGGCAGGTGCCGCCTGCTGATGGGGAGGCCCGCGCCGGCCACCGTGACGCGCGGCCCGTCGGCCGCCAGCTTCATTGAGGACACATGCTTCAGTGCCACCAGGTAGGAGCGGTGGGTGCGGATGAAGCCGGCGTCCGCCCATTGCTGTTCAAGGTCGGCCAGCGGCACCCGGATGAGGTAGCTGGCATCGGCGGTGTGCAGCCGCGCGTAGTCCCCCTGCGCCTGGACGTAGGTGACGTCGTCGCGGCGGATCATCCTGGTGGTCCCGCCCTGGTCAACCGTGATCATCTCCGGTGCCGCGCCGCCGTCGCGCAGTTCACTGATCCGCCCCACGGAGCGGGCCAGGCGCTCGGCACGCACCGGCTTGAGCAGGTAGTCCACGGCGGCAAGTTCGAACGCCGCCAGGGCGTGCTCCTCGTCGGCGGTGACAAAGACAACGGCCGGGGGATTGCTGCTCCGGGCGATGGCGCCGGCGATGTCCAGGCCGGACACGGCGGGCATATGGATGTCCAGGAAGACGGCGTCGATGCTCCCGGCGGACAGGGCCGTGAGTGCTTCAGCGCCGGACGTCGCCCGCAGCACCTTGCCGATGCGTTCGTCCCTGCCCAGCAGGAACGCCAGTTCCTCAACGGCGGGCAGCTCATCATCAACGACGAGGACGTTAATCATTCTCCTAGGGTACTTCCAGCTGCAGCGGCCGCCTCACGCATCGTGCCCGGGCTGGGACTTTGGCACCCGCATGGTGATCAGCGTTCCCTCACCGGGCGCGGTTTCCACCACCAGTCCATGGTCGTTGCCGTACACCTGCCGGAGGCGGGCATCGACGTTCCGCAGCCCCACGTGGTCCCCGTCCGCATGCCCCGCCAGCACCGACCGGAGCTGCTCCGGGTCCATTCCCACGCCATCGTCCTCAATGGTGACTTCCGCGAATGCGCCGGCGTCCTCGGCGGTGATGCTGATATGACCGGGCCCCGCCTTGGCCTCGAGCCCGTGCCGGACGGCGTTCTCGACCAGTGGTTGGAGGCTGAGGAAGGGGATGACGGTGCTGAGCACTTCGGGGGCGATGCGCAGGCTGACCTGCACGCGCTCACCAAACCGGGCCCGTTCCAGCAGCAGGTAGCGGTCGATGCAGCGAAGCTCCTCTGCGAGGGTGGTGAAGTCGCCGTGCCGGCGGAAGGAGTAGCGGGTGAAGTCCGCGAACTCCACCACCAGCTCCCTGGCCCGTTCAGGGTCCGTATTGATGAACGACGCGATGGCGTTCAGTGAGTTGTAGATGAAGTGCGGGCTGATCTGGGCACGCAGCGCCCGCACTTCCGCCTCCATCAGCAGGGTGCGGGACGCGTCCAATTCCGCGAGCTCCACCTGCACCGCCACCCAGTCGGCCACTTCCCCCGTCGCCCTGACCAGGCCCGCCCCGGCGGAAGGAGCGAAGGCGGCCACGGCGCCGACTATACGGGTGCCGGCCCGCACCGGGGCGATGACGCCGGCAAGGCGGCCGCCGGTTCCGTCCACGCCTGCGGAGAGGACAGCGGTCCGGCCCGACGAAAGGACCCCTGCGGCGAGTTCCATCAGGTGCGGCCGGATGTCCTCGGCGCCGCCGTCCCAGGCCAGCACGCCGGACGTGTCCGTGATCGCCAGGGCGTCGCAGCCCAGGAGGGTGCGCAGCTGGCGGCTGGCTTTGGCAGCGCCGGCCGGGTTCAGGCCGCGGCGCAGGTGCTGCCCGGCCTGGGATGCCGCGTGGAGCGTGTGGTAGGTGGCGCGCTCGGCGTCAGTGCCAAGGTCCCTGAAGGAGCGGAGCACCTTCAGGCCCACGCCGACGACGACGGCAATGGCCATGGCGATCACCGCAACGGCCGCAGCGGTGAGGAGGGGGGAGTCCGGCATGGTGCCCAGCGTAGCGGCGGGTGCCGTTTGCCGCAGCATCGCAACCGTTGAGCGACCGTGGGCGGCGAAGTTCTGGAACGGGCAGGCCGGCAGCGGCAGAGTGATTGGTGTCACATCTGCGGTGTTCCTGTGCAGTGCCTCTGCGCAGTGTCCCTGTCCGAAGCCCCAGTCCGGGGCCTTCGTCCCAGGGCCTGCCGCCCGGTGTGTACCGGCAACTCAATGAGGAGGAATCATGGGTAATGATGCCCATACTCCGGACGCAGCGGCGTCCGTGGACTTCGAGCAGGTCCAGTCGACCGGGCAGTTCCAGGAATTGCGCAAGCGTCACCGCAGCTTTGTCTTCCCCATGGCAGTGGCCTTCCTGCTGTGGTACTTCGCCTATGTCCTGCTCGCCGACTACGCGGTGGGGTTCATGTCCACCAAGGTCTGGGGCAACATCAACGTGGGCCTGATCCTGGGCCTGCTCCAGTTCATCTCGACCTTTGCCATCACCGGCTGGTACGTCCACTACTCGAACCGGAAACTGGACCCTATCGCCTCGGAAATCAGGCATGAGATCGAGGGCCACGAATTCGATAAGAATGGAAACCGAGTGGGCGGAGCCAACAAATGATCGCAATCCCAGCCGCGGTGGACGTTGCCGCCCTCAAGGAAACCACCCTTTTGAACATGGGCATCTTCGGCCTGTTCGTGGCCGTGACCATGGTGATCGTGTTCCGCGCCAGCCGCAACAACAAAACTGCCGCCGACTACTACGCCGCCGGGCGTTCGTTCACGGGCTCGCAGAACGGCACCGCCATCGCCGGCGACTACCTGTCGGCAGCATCCTTCCTGGGCATCACCGGTGCCATCGCCATCAACGGCTATGACGGCTTCATGTACTCCATCGGCTTCCTGGTGGCCTGGCTGGTGGCGCTGCTGCTGGTGGCCGAACTGCTGCGCAACACCGGCAAGTTCACCATGGCCGATGTGCTCTCCTTCCGACTGAAGCAGCGCCCGGTGCGGATCGCGGCCGCCATCTCCACCCTGGCCGTCTGCTTCTTCTACCTGCTGGCCCAGATGGCCGGTGCGGGAAGCCTGATTTCGCTCCTGCTGGGCATCAGCGACTGGGGCGGCCAGGCCCTGGTGATCGTCGTCGTCGGCGCCCTCATGATCATGTACGTCCTGATCGGCGGCATGAAGGGCACCACCTGGGTCCAGATCATCAAAGCCATGCTGCTGATCGCAGGCGCCGCAGTCATGACCCTGTGGGTCCTGGCCATTTACGGCTTCAACCTTTCCGCCCTGCTGGGCGGCGCGGTGGAGACGGCCAACAACCCGGCCGTGCTCAACCCGGGCCTGCAGTACGGCAAGACCGAGACCTCCAAGCTGGACTTCATGTCCCTGGGCCTGGCGCTGGTCCTGGGCACGGCAGCCCTGCCGCACGTCCTGATGCGCTTCTACACGGTGCCCACGGCCAAGGAAGCGCGCAAGTCCGTGGTCTGGTCCATCTGGCTGATCGGCCTGTTCTACCTGTTCACCCTGGTGCTGGGCTACGGTGCTGCGGCCCTGGTGGGTCCGGACACCATCAAGGGCGCCCCGGGCGGCGTCAACGCTGCCGCCCCGCTGCTGGCCTTCCACCTGGGCGGGCCGCTGCTGCTCGGCTTCATCTCCGCTGTCGCCTTCGCCACCATCCTGGCGGTGGTGGCAGGCCTGACCATCACGGCTGCCGCATCCTTCGCGCATGACATCTACGCCAACGTCATCGCCAAGGGCAAGGCCGACGCGGCGACTGAAGTCCGGGTGGCCCGGCGCACCGTGGTGGTAATCGGCATCCTGGCCATCCTGGGCGGTATCTTCGCCAACGGCCAGAACGTTGCCTTCCTGGTGGCGCTGGCCTTCGCCGTCGCCGCTTCAGCCAACCTGCCCACCATCATCTACTCGCTGTTCTGGCGGAAGTTCACCACCCAGGGTGCCGTGTGGAGCATGTACGGCGGCCTGGCCGCGGCGATCCTGCTCATCGTGTTCTCCCCGGTGGTTTCCGGTGCGAAGACCTCAATGATCCCCGGGGCCAACTTCGCCCTCTTCCCGCTCAGCAACCCGGGCATTGTGTCCATTCCGCTGGCCTTCTTCCTGGGCTGGCTGGGCACCACCCTGGACAAGAGGACGGAAGACCCCGCGAAGCAGGCGGAAATGGAAGTCCGCTCGCTCACGGGCATCGGAGCCGAAAAGGCCGTGGACCACTGACAGCCGGACCACTGACAGCGGGACCACTGATCAATGGACCACTAACTGGCTGGCCACTGGTGGATATGCCGGCAGCGTCGGCATGACAGCGAAGAGCCTCCAGCCGCATACCGCGGCCTGGAGGCTCTTTGCGTTTGCCGCCCCCCGCGCGGTTTACCGGAAGGGGGGATTCAGTGCTGGTGGTGGCCGCCCGGCGCCGGGTTCCCGTGCCCGCCGTGCGGGACGGCGTACTGGCCGGCCGTCGAGGCGGCGAGGCCCGGCGTCGCAATCCCTGCCACCAGGACGGCGCCGGCGAAAGCTCCCAGCAACAGCCGGCCCGGCCGCCCTCCGGCCCCTGCGGCCGGAACCCGCGGTTCGCGGTGCTGCCGTTCGCGCTGGAGCCACCCGAGCGACGCGAGGATCATCAGCGTGAGCAGCAACGCCGAAAGGTGGGTCAGGCTGAGGCCCGAGGCCGGGCCGGCAACGGGAGGTGATGCCATCGCGGCCAGGTGGACGGCGGCTGCACCGGCCAGCACATACCGCGACTTCCGGCCGCCCGGCAGCCGGTCCCTTGCCAGGAACACCACGGCAGCGGCGAGCAGCATCAGCCCCCAGGCCCCGGCCGCAACACCTGCGGCAACCGCTGGGGTGGCCGCAGGTCCCGCTGCTGCCGAAAAGATACTGGACGAAATGGCGAGGTTGACCGATCCCGCACCAAAGCCCGCAAACCCGGTGACGAGTCGAACAGCACTGCCCGCCTGCAGGCCTGGCTGGTCCGGCGCCATCGGCCGGACCGGTACCGGGACCGCCACGGCTAAGCCCTTGCGGTGGCCGGGGACTTGTCCAGCGACAGGCCCACGCCGAGGAGGAGTACGGCGCTGGCGAGGTGCAGGACGTTGTCGGCGCCGTTCAGGGCGATGATGTTCAGCGGCGAGTTGAGCAGGAACAGACCCACGATGCCCACCAGGAGGTAGACGGCGCCTACCGTGGCGTTCACGGTTCGGGCGGTGGCCGTTCCGCGAAGCCCGGCGAAGAGCAGCGCGGCGCCGATGGCCAGGTGGATGACGTTGTGCAGCGGATTGACTTCGAAGATGATGAGGTTCGCGCCTTCGGTGGCGGCGAAACCGACGCCGGACGTGACAGCGAAGCCCAGGAGGCCCACCAGCAGGTAGACGGCTCCGAAAACGGTGGCGACGAGGCGGTTGGGTGAGTTGCGCATGGCCGGTTCCTTCCGATAGGGCGGGCAGCAGTTCCCGCCGGATAAACAGGCCCCTGGTCGGGACCCTCGGAAGCGATTCGGATCATGGCCGCGCATGGATGGGTAAAAAGATCAGTACCCTTTCCACTTTCCCGATCGGTGCCCCGCTGCCCGGGGCGCCGGCCGTCCGGCTAGGCTGCCGGCCGCAGTTTGATGTTGGTCATCAGCAGCCGGTCCGTGCCTTCGAAGCGGTAGGCGAGGTCCACCTTCTTGCCGGTGCAGCTGATCTGGCCCACTACCTCGGCCGACTTCATCCCGTTGTCGGTGGCCACCTTGAGCTCGTTGTAGGCGGGCTGGCAGGAACTGTCCATCTCCAGGCTCTTCACCCCTGAGATGAAGGCCTCCTTGGAAAGCTGCTTCTGCAGGGCCGGGTCAAGGTATTCGTCATAGGCGCGGGAGGTGTCGCCGGCGATGACTTTCCTGGTGAAGCCGTCCGCCAGGCCCCTGGCCTGGTTGGTGGCGCTTCCCACGACGTTCACCAGGATGACGACGCCGAGGATCACCAGGAGCAGCACCCCGCCGATGCTGCCAAGGATGATCCACAGCCTCCGCCGGCTCCGCTGCCGGGGCGGTTCCCCCGGGAGGCCGAACGGGGCGGGCTGCTCCGGCAGTGCTGGAAACTGCTGTGGCGTGTAGCCCGCCCGGCCCTGCCGGTACGGATCCTGGGGACTGCTCAAAAGGGAAGCCTCTCGTCTGACAGGCGCTGTGGCGCCGGCGAACTGGCCCGGGCCTCTCCCGGCCCGGCATATGACGGAAACCAGCCTATAACCCTGCCCGCCGCCGTCGTGCGTGCAGCGCCGCGCGGAAGGTCCGGTGCCTGCGCTATGCGCCCTCCGAGCCGCGGTCCAGCAGGGGCTGCACCCGGAAGGGGATCAACTCACCCATCGCCAGGGCGGTGTCAGCCCGCTCCACGCCATCACAGGCCAGGATCTTGCCGTTGATACGGAAGAGATCCTCTGCGTCCCTGGCCACTACGCGCAGCAGCAGGTCCGCTGATCCTGTCAGCCCGTAACCTTCCAGCACCTCGGGGATGGCGGCAATGTCCTCCGCCAGCTGCCCGAGCCTCTGCTGTTGCACGTGGACGGAGATGAAAGCCATGAGCGGATACCCCAGGGCCACGGGATTGATGCGCCGTTCAAAGGACAGGAAGACGTGCTTCTTTTCCAGCTGGGCCATGCGCGCCTGGACGGTATTGCGGGACAGGCCCAGCTTCTGCGCGAGGGCCACCACGGTGCGGCGGGGATCCTGCGCGAGTGCCGACAACAGGCGGGTGTCAGTGCCATCCAAAGCTCGCATAATGCGCAACGCTAGCACGGTGCCAGCCCTCCAGACAGGGCATCCTGCTCAATAAGCGCCGCAGTGGTTGTACCCGTTGGGCATTGTGAGTAGGGTCACAGTATCTGGGGCAATGACGCCCGGAAGGCCGGTGGCGGCAGGGCCAAAAGTCCGCAAACCACGGGTCAACGACGTACGAAGGTTGCGGCAATCGTGTCTACAGACGAAACGGGCCCTGGCGGCGCAAAAACCCCCGAAAGCGCGAAAACCCCCGGCGAAGCCGGACCGGATCTCCTCCAGCTGATCACCCCGTCAGGTGAGCGCATCAGCCACCCGGAGTTTGATTTCTGGGTCCGGGACATTACCGACGATCAGTTGTGCTCCCTCTTCGAGGACATGACCGTCATCCGCCGGATCGATGTGGAGGCCACGGCCCTGCAGCGGCAGGGTGAACTGGCCCTGTGGCCCCCGCTCCTGGGCCAGGAGGCAGCCCAGATAGGGTCCGGAAGGGCGTTGCGGGCGGACGACTTCGTGTTCTCCAGCTACCGCGAGAACGGAGTGGCGTACTGCCGCGGTGTTGACCTGACCGACCTCCTCCGGGTGTGGCGGGGGAACGCCTCCGGCGGCTGGGACCCGTACAGCATCAACATGGCAACGCCGCAGATCATCATCGGCGCCCAGACCCTGCACGCCACGGGCTACGCCATGGGGATCCAGAATGACGGCGCCGACGCCGTGGCCGTCACCTACTTCGGGGACGGTGCCACCAGTGAGGGCGACCTGAACGAGGCCATGGTGTTCGCCGCCAGCTTCCAGGCCCCGGTGGTATTTTTCTGCACCAACAACCATTGGGCCATCTCCGAGCCCGTACGGCTGCAGTCCCACATCCAGCTCGCGGACCGGGCCACGGGTTTCGGCATCCCCAGCCTGCGGGTGGACGGAAACGATGTCCTGGCGGTCATGGCTGCCACCCGGCTGGCACTGGACCGGGCCCGTCGCGGCGGCGGCCCCACCTTCATCGAGGCCGTCAGCTACCGCATGGGCCCGCACACCACCGCCGACGATCCCACCCGTTACCGGGACGCCAATGAACTGGAGGACTGGGCCGCCAAGGACCCCATCTCCCGGCTGGCCGGCCTCCTGGACCGGAAGGGGATCCTGACCGCGGAGCTGCAGCAGCAGGTCAAGGACAAAGCCGATGCCGTTGCATCGGAGATGCGCCGCGGATGCACCACCATGCCGGACCCCCAGCCCATGGACATCTTCAAGCACGTCTACAGCACGCCCAATTCCTGGCTGGAACGCCAGCAGGACCATTACGCCCGTTACCTGGCGTCCTTCGGTGACCCCGACGGAGCCGTTTCCAAGGAAGGTGCACGCTGATGACCCAGTTGACCTTTGCCCGTGCCATCAATGCCGGGCTGCGCAAGTCGCTGGAAAACGACTCCAAGGTGGTCCTCCTCGGCGAGGACATCGGCGCCCTGGGCGGCGTCTTCCGGGTGACGGACGGCCTGCAAAAAGACTTCGGCAAGCACCGGGTGGTGGACACCCCGCTCGCGGAGTCCGCCATCGTGGGCACCGCCGTAGGCCTGGCCTACCGCGGTTACCGGCCCGTGGTGGAGATCCAGTTCGACGGCTTCATCTACCCGGCGTTCGACCAAATCGTCAGCCAGGTGGCAAAACTCCACTACCGCACCCGCGGGGCGGTCAGGATGCCCATCACCATCAGGGTGCCGTTCGGCGGCGGCATCGGCTCGCCGGAACACCACTCCGAATCCCCGGAAGCCTACTTCACCCACACCTCAGGGCTTCGGGTGGTGACCGTGGCCAACCCGCAGGACGCATACACCGTGATCCAGCAGGCCATCGCCTGCGACGACCCCGTGCTGTACTTCGAACCCAAGCGCCGCTACCACGACAAAGGCGAAGTTGACGAGTCCGTGGACCCGAGTTCCGCCCTGCCCATGGACAAGGCACGCGTGCTGACCGACGGCAGCGACGTCACGCTGGTGGCCTACGGGCCCCTGGTCAAGACAGCCCTGGATGCCGCCTCCGCCGCGGCGGACGAAGGCATCTCCATTGAAGTCATCGACCTGCGCTCGCTGGCGCCCGTGGACTATGAGCCCGTGGTGGCGTCCGTGCGGAAGACCGGGCGCCTGGTGGTGACGCACGAGGCCGCACAATCCGGCGGGCTGGGCGCGGAAGTGGCGGCCAGCATTACGGAGCGCTGCTTCTACCATCTGGAGGCCGCTCCGGTGAGGGTGACCGGGTTCGACATTCCCTACCCGTACTCCAAGCTGGAAATGCACCACCTGCCGGGCCTGGACCGCATCCTCGATGGCGTGGACCGCGCCCTGGGCCGCCCCAATTCCCTGAGCGGGCTGGAAGGATGAGCGCCACCATGATCAAGGAATTCCGGCTCCCCGACCTGGGTGAAGGACTCACGGAGTCCGAAATCCTCAGCTGGAAAGTGGCCGTTGGCGACACCGTCAGCCTGAACCAGGTCATCGCCGAAGTGGAAACCGCCAAGGCCGTGGTGGAGCTCCCGTCGCCGTTTGCCGGCGTCATCAAGGAACTCCACGAACAGCCGGGTTCCGTGGTGGAGGTGGGCAAGCCGATTGTCTCCTTCGAGGTGCCGGACGACGCCGGTGCGTCACCAGCGCAGGTGACCGGCGCCTTTTCGCCGGGGATGGGGGAGGCTTCCGTGCAAACTCCCAACCCAGCGGAGACGCCGAAACGGGAACCCAACCTGGTGGGGTACGGCGCCGTCGTCGAAGGTTCCGGCCGGCCAACGCGGCGGCCGCGGAACTTCGCCCCGGTGGAGGCTTCCGGGAACCTGGCGCCGGTGGTTGAACCCGCCCGGCCTGCCGATGTCCAGGTTGCCGATGTCCAGGTTGGCCATGTCCAGCCTGCCGAGCGACCCCGGTCCACGCCTCCCGTCCGCAAACTGGCCAAAGACCTGGGAGTTGACCTCGCGCAGGTGCACGGCACAGGTCCCGGCGGGCTGATCACGCGGGAGGACGTCCAGGACTTTGCAGGGCACGAGGGCGAGCCTGCTGCGCCGCCGGCCGGACCCGTGCCGGTAGCCGGTGGAACCCGGCCGGGGGAGCGGGAGACCCGGACTCCCATCAAGGGCGTGCGCAAGTTCACCGCGGCGGCGATGGTGCAGAGCGCCTTCACCGCTCCGCACGCCACCGAATTCCTCACCGTGGATGTCACGCCCAGCCTTGAGTTGCTGGCGAAACTCAAGAACAGCAGGGAGTTCTCCGGAATCAGGCTCACCCCGTTGACGCTCGCTGCCAAGGCCGTCCTGGTGGCGGTGCGGCGGAACCCGGCGCTGAATTCCCGCTGGGACCAGGACAACCAGGAGATCGTCACCTTCAACTACGTGAACCTGGGCATTGCCGCCGCCACACCCCGCGGACTGATGGTCCCCAACATCAAGGACGCTGACGCCATGGCGCTCCCGCAGCTTGCCCAGGCGCTGACAGCGCTCGCGGAAACCGCCAGGGCTGGCAAGACCCAGCCCGCTGACCTGTCCGGCGGTACCATCTCCATTACCAACATCGGCGTATTTGGCATCGACGCGGGTACCCCCATCCTCAACCCGGGGGAGGCGGCGATCCTAGGCCTGGGTGCGGTGCGGACCATGCCGTGGGAGTACAAGGGCGAGGTGGCACTGCGGCAGGTGCTCACGCTGAGCCTGTCCTTTGACCACCGCCTGGTGGACGGCGAACAGGGGTCCCGGTTCCTGGCCGACGTCGGAGCGATCCTTGCCGAGCCGGGAATGGTCCTCACGATGGTCTGACCGGGGGACTAGGCGCCCCGTTCGGCTGTAGGTGCGCTGTCCACCATCAGGGCTGCCAGTGCCATCCGTTCAAGCAGGGGGCGGGCAACCCCGGCCGTCAATCCGGTGCCGTGGCGCCGGACGGAGTGCGGCGTGGAGTTGATCAGGCCGAATGTCGCGTGGGCCCGCATGCGCAGTTCAGCCGCACCGATGCCGGGGTGCACCTTGCCCAGGATGTCCACCCAGACCTCCACGTAGCTGCGCTGCAGGGTACGCACCGCGGACTGGTCCTGCTCCGACAAGTTGCTGAAGTCACGGTCCTGCACCCGGATTACGTCCGGTTTTCCGAGCGCGAAATCCACCTGGAATTCCACCAGTTGCCGCAGGGCAGCCAGGGGATTGGGCGTGCTCTGCGCCACCCGCCGCCCGCCGTCCAGCAATTCCTGGCTCACGGTGACCAGGAGGTCGGCCAGGACGGCCTGCTTGCCGGGAAAGTGGCGGTAGACCGCAGGGCCGCTGACGCCTGCCGCCGCGCCGAGGTCCTCCAGCGAAACGCGGTTGAAGCCATTCAGCGCGAACAACGAGGCCGCGGCGGACAGCAAAGCCTGCCGCCGGTTCTCCTTGGCCTTGCCGCGCTGGGTTGTGGGAGCGGACTGGGTTGTGGGAACGGGCTGGGTGGCAGGGGCCGGCTGCACTGTATTGCTGCGCACTTTTCCTCCTTGGACCCCGCAGATTCTAGCAAAGCAGCAGTGTGTTGGACATCACAGTTAATCGAGACTAACCTGAATTTCAGTTATTAGTCACTAACCGAGTTGGCTTGGGCCGGCTTGGCCCACCCTTAGGACGGACCGTCGATGGAGACCCTGGCCACCCGGCTTGACCCCGCAAGCGAGTCCTTCCGCGCCAACCGGGAAGCGCAGTTGTCGCTCGCCGGCGAACTGCGGAAGAGGCTGGCGGATGCAGCGTTGGGCGGGCCCCGGAAGTCGCGCGAGCGGCACGTGGCCCGCGGCAAGCTCCTGCCGCGGGACCGCATCGACCAGTTGCTGGACGAGGGCAGCCCGTTCCTGGAGATCGCACCGCTGGCCGCCAACGGCATGTACGGCGATGACGCACCCGGTGCCGGAGTCATCGCCGGCATCGGCCTGGTGCACGGCCGGCAGGTCCTGGTCATCTCCAACGACGCCACCGTCAAGGGCGGCACGTACTACCCCATGACCGTGAAGAAGCACCTCCGCGCCCAGGAGGTCGCGCTGGAGAACGGCCTGCCCTGCATCTACCTGGTGGATTCGGGCGGGGCCTTCCTGCCCAAGCAGGACGAGGTCTTCCCGGACAGGGACCACTTTGGCCGGATCTTCTACAACCAGGCGCGCCTCTCAGCCGCCAAAATTCCACAGATCGCCGCCGTGATGGGGTCCTGCACGGCCGGCGGCGCCTATGTCCCCGCCATGAGCGACGAAACCGTCATCGTCCGGAACCAGGGCACCATCTTCCTGGGCGGACCGCCGCTGGTGAAGGCGGCCATCGGGGAAATCGTGACGGCCGAGGAACTCGGTGGGGGCGAGGTGCACTCCCGGGTCTCAGGCGTGACGGACCACCTGGCCGAAAATGACGAGCACGCCCTGCAGATCGTCAGGGACATCGTCTCCACCCTGCCGCCTCCCGCCGCGCCCGCCTGGCAGGTGGAGGCCGCCGTCGAACCCGCCGTGGACCCGGACGGGCTCTATGGTGCGGTGCCCACGGACGTCAATGCGCCCTACGACGTCCACGAGGTGATTGCCCGGCTGGTGGATGGCAGCAGGTTCCATGAGTTCAAGAAGGACTACGGCACCACCCTGGTCACAGGTTTCGCCCGGATCCACGGGCACCCGGTGGGAATCGTGGCCAACAACGGCGTCCTGTTCAGCGAGTCGTCGCTCAAGGGCGCGCACTTCATTGAACTGTGCGACCAGCGCGGTATCCCCCTGCTGTTCCTGCAGAACATCTCCGGCTTCATGGTGGGCAGGGACGCCGAGCAGGGCGGCATCGCCAAGAACGGCGCCAAGATGGTGACGGCCGTTGCCACCGCGCGGGTCCCCAAGCTGACCGTGGTGATCGGCGGCTCCTTTGGTGCCGGCAACTACTCCATGTGCGGCCGTGCCTACTCGCCGAGGTTCCTGTGGATGTGGCCTGCTGCCCGGATCTCGGTGATGGGCGGCAACCAGGCCGCCAGCGTGCTGGCCACCGTTAAGCGGGACCAGTATGAAGCGGCGGGGGAGGACTGGCCGGCCGATGACGAGGAAGCGTTCAAAGCGCCCATCCGGCAGCAGTACGAGGACCAGGGCAGCCCCTACTACTCCACTGCACGGTTGTGGGACGACGCCGTCATCGATCCCGCCGATACCCGAACCGTCCTGGGCCTGGCGCTCGACGTCGTCTCCCGCACCCCCCTGCCGGAGACCTCCTTCGGCCTCTTCCGGATGTGAGCCAGCAATGACCATGCAAACCAACACAGCCACTACCGGGGAAGTCCCCACCGCAACGGCCGACGGCAAGCCCCTCTTCGGCACCGTGCTGGTGGCCAACCGCGGCGAAATCGCCTGCCGCGTCATTCGGACGCTGCGGCAGCTGGGCATCCGTTCGGTCGCCGTCTACAGCGATGCCGACGCCGGCGCCCGGCACGTGCGCGAAGCCGATGCCTCCGTGCGGATCGGCCCCGCCGTTGCAACCGAAAGCTACCTGAACGCGGACGCCATCGTGGACGCGTGCCGGCAGTCCGGGGCGGAAGCGGTACACCCCGGCTACGGCTTCCTGAGCGAGAACGTGGACTTCGCCAGGGCCCTGGAAAAGGCCGGCATCACGTTCATTGGCCCGGGCGTTGAAGCGCTGAACGTCATGGGTGACAAGATCCGCGCCAAGAACCACGTGGCGGGGTACGGCGTGCCCGTCGTCCCCGGCATTGCCAAGCCCGGCATGACGGACAGCGAACTGATGGAGGCTGCTGCCGCCGTCGGCTTTCCGCTCCTCATCAAGCCGTCCGCGGGCGGCGGCGGCAAGGGGATGCACGCCGTCGAAAACCAGGCGGACCTGCCCGCCGCCCTGGCCACGGCCCGGCGCGTCGCCGCCGCCGCATTCGGCGACGACACCCTGTTCCTGGAGCGCCTGGTGACCACCCCGAGGCACATCGAGGTGCAGGTGCTGGCGGACAGCCACGGCAACGTCATCCACCTCGGCGAGCGCGAATGCTCCCTCCAGCGGCGGCACCAGAAAGTCATCGAGGAAGCCCCGTCGCCCCTGCTCGAGGGCCTGCCCAACGGCCCCGAAGTGCGCGACCGGATTGGCGAGGCCGCCTGCAACGCGGCCCGCAGCGTGAACTACGTGGGCGCCGGGACCGTGGAGTTCCTGGTCTCCGATGACGCGCCGGACGAGTTCTTCTTCATGGAGATGAACACCAGGCTGCAGGTGGAACACCCCGTCACCGAAATGGTCACGGGCATCGACTTGGTGGAATGGCAGGTGCGGATCGCAGCGGGCGGGGAGCTGACCGTCCGCCAGGCGGACGTGGAGCTTTCCGGCCACGCCGTGGAGGCAAGGGTCTACGCTGAGGTGCCCGAAAAGAACTTCCTCCCGTCCACCGGGACCGTGCTGATGCTCGACGAACTGCCCGCCGGCACCCAGGGGCGGGTACGTGTGGACTCCTCGCTGGTGGAAGGCCTGGAACTGTCGGCGCACTACGACCCCATGGTGTCCAAGGTGATCGCCTGGGCCGTGGACCGTGCCGCCGCCCTGGCCGCCCTGGATGGTGCCCTGGCCGGCTACACGGCACTGGGCATCGAGACCAACGTCGAGTACCTGCGGCTCCTGGTCAACGACTCCGACGTCAAGGCAGGGCACCTGGACACCGGGCTGATCGAACGGAAGCTGCCCGGACTGGAATTCCGGCGCATCGGGAACCCCGAACTGGTGGCCGCCGCGCTGTTCGTCCTGTCGCTGGAAGCACAGAACACCCCCGGCCCCGGCCCCGGGCGCGGGCCGTGGCAGGGCAGGAACGGCTGGCGGCTCGGCGCAGCGGCACCACGCCGGATCAGCCTGGGAACGCCCGACGGCGGCGTGGCCACCGTGCAGGTCGGCGGCAGTCCCAATGGGGGAGCCGGAGCCGTGGTCGCCGTCAGCGGCGGTCCGCAGCATCCGGCCGCCCTGCAGTGGTCCAGCCGGCAAGGCCTCGAACTTGACCTCGATGGCCAGCACCACGGCTACCGGCTGGCTGCGGACTCCACAGGGGCTGCCGTCCAACCGTGGGATAACGCGGTGCCCGACGGCCCCACACAGCTCTACCTCGGCAACGACGGCTGGTCCTGCCGCCTGGACGTACTGACCCGGGAGGCGCGGCTGGAACGCGTGCTGGCCGCCATCCAGCGGCAGGAAGGGGCAGCCGACCCGGAGGTGCGCTCGCCGATGCCCGGGACGGTCGTGGCCGTCCCGGTGGCCGACGGGGACGCCGTCCAGGCCGGGGAAGTCCTGGTTTCCGTGGAGGCCATGAAGATGGAGCACCACCTGGTGGCCCCGCTGGCCGGGACGGTCCACCTGGCCACCCGTACCGGTGACCTGGTGAAGGCCGACCAGGTGCTGGCCACCATCCATCCCGCTGCCACCGGCGTAAAAACAGACAGCACAGAAACAGCAACAGACGCAGCTGCAATCCAAGGCGAAGGAGCCTGACCATGACCGGTTTTGAACTGACCGAGGAATACCGGGACCTCAGCGACACCGTGCGCGATTTCGCGGACAACGTGGTGGCCCCGGTCTCCGCCAAGCACGACGAAGAGCACAGCTTCCCGTACGAAGTGGTGAAGCAGATGGCCGAGATGGGCCTGTTCGGGCTGCCGTTCCCCGAGGAATACGGCGGCATGGGCGGGGACTACTTCGCACTGGCCCTCGCCCTGGAACAGCTCGGCCGGGTGGACCAGTCCGTCGCCATCACGCTGGAGGCCGGGGTGTCCCTCGGGGCCATGCCCGTCTACCGCTTCGGCACGGACGCGCAGAAACAGCAGTGGCTGCCCATGCTGGCGTCCGGCCAGGCGCTCGCAGGCTTTGGACTTACCGAGCCCGAGGCCGGGTCGGACGCGGGCGGGACCAAGACCCATGCCCGGCGCGAAGACGGCAACTGGGTCATCAACGGCACCAAGGAGTTCATCACCAACTCCGGAACGGACATCACCCGGCTGGTCACTGTCACTGCCGTAACCGGGCAGCAGGAACGCGGGGACGGGACCGTCAAAAAAGACATCTCCACCATCCTGGTGCCCACCGACACTCCCGGCTTCAAGGCGGAAAAGCCGTACAACAAGGTGGGCTGGAACGCATCGGACACGCACCCCCTGACGCTGAAGGATGTCCGCGTCCCGGAAGCGAACCTGCTGGGCGTGGAAGGCCGCGGCTACGCCAACTTCCTGTCCATCCTGGACGAGGGCCGGATCGCCATTGCGGCGCTGGCCACCGGCGCAGCCCAGGGTTGTGTGGACCTCTCGGTCAAATACGCGAGGGAACGCAGCGCCTTCGGGCAGAACATCGGCAAGTACCAGGCCATTTCGTTCAAGATCGCCCGCATGGAAGCCCGGGCCCACACCGCCCGCCTGGCGTACTACGACGCGGCCTTCCGGATGCTTGCCGGCAAGCCGTTCAAGACCCAGGCGGCCATCGCTAAGATGGTCGCAGGCGAGGCGGCCATGGACAACGCGCGGGATGCCACCCAGGTATTCGGCGGCTATGGCTTCATCAACGAGTTCACCGTGGCGCGCCACTACCGCGATTCCAAGATCCTTGAAGTCGGGGAGGGCACCACGGAGGTCCAGTTGATGCTGATCGCCCGCGAACTGGGTCTGTAGGACCTGGGACCGTAGCCGGCCTGAGAGGATCACTGATGATTGACAAGGTTGTTGCCAGCGCCGACGCGGCGGTTGCGGATATCCCGGACGGCGCCTCGCTGGCGGTGGGCGGGTTCGGCCTTTGCGGAATTCCGGTTGCCCTGATCGACGCCCTGCACCGGGCGGGCACCTCCGGTCTGGAGACCGTCAGCAACAACTGTGGGGTGGACGACTGGGGCCTGGGCATCCTGCTCCGGGACGGGCGTATCCGCCGCACCATCAGCTCCTATGTGGGCGAGAACAAGGAATTTGCGCGCCAATACCTGGCCGGTGAGCTCGAGGTAGTGCTCACACCCCAGGGCACGCTTGCTGAAAAGCTGCGGGCCGGTGGTGCGGGCATTCCGGCCTTCTACACCAAGGCGGGGGTGGGCACGCAGGTGTCCGACGGCGGCCTGCCGCAGAAGTACGACGCCAACGGCGGCATCGCGGTTGCCTCCGCGCCCAAGGAATTGCGGTCATTCGGCGGCGTGGACTACGTCCTGGAAGAGTCCCTCACGCCGGACTTCGGGCTGGTGCACGCCTGGAAGGGCGACCGTCACGGCAACCTGGTGTTCCATGCCACCGCCATGAACTTCAACCCCCTGTGCGCCATGGCCGGCCGGATCACCATCGCCGAGGTGGAGGAACTCGTGGAGCCCGGCGAACTGGACCCCGAACACATCCACACTCCTGGCATCTTCGTCCAGCGCGTGGTCCTGGCCCGGGACGGGGAGAAGCGGATCGAAAAGCGGACCGTTGCCCTGACGGCGCCGGGCCCAGGAGGAAGAACACCCGGCAGCCACCAGCAGGCAGGAGCATGACCATGGATCCGAACAGCCCTGAAGCGCCGCGCCCCGAAGCCGTCCGCGCGGAATACCGGCGGGCCGGTTCCCAGCAGCATGCAGGGCCCGGCGACTCCACGTCCCCCGCCGAAACGAAGGGCTGGACGCGCAACGAACTCGCCGCGCGGGTGGCCAGGGAGCTTCGCAACGGCCAGTACGTGAACCTGGGCATCGGGATGCCCACCCTGATCCCGAACTACATTCCCGCCGGGGTGGAGGTGGTGCTGCACTCGGAGAACGGCATCCTCGGCGTCGGCCCCTACCCTGCGGACGACGCGGTGGATCCGGACCTGATCAACGCCGGCAAGGAAACCGTGACGGTCAACAGGGGAGCGGCGTTCTTCGACTCCGCGACATCCTTTGGCATGATCCGCGGCGGCCACGTGGACCTCGCCGTCCTCGGCGCCATGGAAGTGGCGGAGAACGGCGACCTCGCCAACTGGATGATCCCCGGCAAGATGGTCAAGGGCATGGGCGGTGCCATGGACCTGGTGTTCGGGGCCAAGAGGGTGATCGTGATGATGGAGCATGTGGACCGGAACGGGAATCCGAAAATCGTCAAACAATGCACCCTGCCCCTCACCGGCAAGGGCTGTGTGGACCGGATCATCACGGACCTCGCCGTCATTGACATCGTGAAGGACGGCGGCCCTTCACGCCTGGTGCTGCGCGAACTGGCCCCCAACGTATCGCTCGAGGACGTGGTGGCCGCCACCGGCGCCGACCTGTTCGAGGAAGACCAGGAACTGACCGTATGACGGATGGCAACGGTCCGGTTTCCAGGCAAAAGGACGACGGCGGCCGGCGGGTCATCGAGCAGCGCGGGCTGTACTTCGACGAGCTGGAGGAGGGCGTGCTGTACGCCCACCGGCCCGGACGCACCGTGACCGAAGCCGACAACGTCCTCTTCACCACGCTGACCATGAACACCCAGGCCCTGCACCTGGACGCTGCCTGGAGCGCCGGGCAGCCCTTCGGCCAGCGGCTCATGAACTCGATGTTCACCCTGGCCACCATGGTGGGCCAGTCCGTCACCCAGCTCACGCAGGGAACCATCATCGCCCAGCTGGGCCTGACCGACGTCTCCTTCCCGCACCCGCTCTACCACGGAGACACGCTCTACACGGAGACAGCCGTCACCGGAAAGCGGCTTTCCTCCTCACGGCCCGGCCAGGGCATCGTGACCATGGAGCACACCGGGCGCAACCAGGACGGAACAGTCGTGGCCCGGGCCACCCGCAGCTGCCTCATGTGGACGCGCGACGCCCACGCCAAGACGCAGGACGCCGGACAGGGGACAATGCCGGTATGACTTTCGTAATGGGCCCCGCACTGCTTTTCTGCCCCGCCGACAGGCCGGAGCGCTACCAGAAAGCCGCCGCCCGGGCAGACGCCGTGATCCTGGACCTTGAAGACGCGGTGGCGCCGGCTGACAAGCAGCGCGCCCGAGGCGCCATCCTGGCCCAGCTGGGAACCACCGGTGTGGAACCTGAGCTCGAACCCAGCTGCACCATTGTCAGGGTGAATCCCGTGGGGACTGAGGACTTCGAAAAGGACCTGCACTGCCTGGCCCACACCCCCTACCGCACGGTGATGCTGGCCAAGGCCGAATCCGCCGAACAGCTCAAAGCGCTGGAGGGCTACCAGGTGATTGCCCTGTGCGAAACGGCGCTTGGCGTGCTCAATGCGCCTGCCATCGCCGCCGCCCCTAACGTGGTGGGCCTGATGTGGGGCGCCGAGGACCTGCTGGCCACCCTGGGTGGAACGTCCAGCCGGAAGGACGACGGCGCTTACCGGGCGGTTGCGCTGCACGCCCGCTCCGCCGTCCTGCTGGCAGCCCGCGCCTACGGCAAGGAAGCGGTGGATGCGGTCTACACCAACATCCCCGACCTTGACGGACTGGCAGCCGAGGCTGCCGACGCCGTGGCCTCGGGCTTCAGTTCGAAGGCCTGCATCCACCCCAGCCAGGCCGCCGTTGTCCGCAAGGCCTACGCACCTTCGGAAGACGAGGTGGCCGCCGCGGTTGCCCTCTTGGATGCGGCAGCATCAGCCGGATCGGGAGTGTTCCAGTACCAGGGGAAAATGATCGACGGGCCCATCCTCAAGCACGCCCAGGAGATCGTGCGCCGGGCCGCCGTGGAGGCATAGCGGGACGTTCGGCTAGCGTTGGCGTCCCGGGGACCGGCGCAGGGACGTTGGCGGGATGGGCTCGTAGAGCAGCGTCCGCACCCACCGGTTCCCCGTCTCCCGGAACTCCTTCCGCGTGGCGAAGCGGTAATGGTAACTGCGCACGCGCACCCAGTGCGGCGCGGCGCCGTCGAACGGGTCATGCCGCAGCAGCCGCAGCATCTGCCGGTCCGCCGCCAGCAGCTTGGCCAGGAACGCGTAGAACCATTCCTCGTGCACGCTGCGCAGCGGCAGGAACCACATCAGCCAGTCCAGCCGCAGGTGGTACGGGGCCCACTGCCGCGGAATCCGGCGGACATCCCCGGGCTTGCCCTTGAAACCGTACTCGCGCCATTCCGGGTTGTCGTCGGGATCGTCGTCCAGCGTGCCTTCCACCACAATCTCGATGCGCTGCCTGGTCACGGTGCCGAACGCGCCGTAGGCGTTGACCAGCTGCCACCGGTTGAAGCTGGCATTCATCAGCTGCCGGCGGGAGAAGAGGTTCCGCAGCGGCCAGTAGCTCAGGGCCAGCAGCAGGGCGGATGCTGCCAGGGTGATGGCCAGCCACCACAGCGGGGTCTCCTGCCGGCCTCCCGTGGCGGCGTCCCAGTCTGCCGGGATTGCCGGTATGACGGCGTGCGCCACGGGATCGCTGACGGCTGCAAACGCCAGCACGATTGCCATCCAGTTCAGCCAGGCGAAGTTGCCGCTTGCCACCAGCCACAGCTGGGTCACGACGACGACCCCCGCCGCCACGCCGGCCACCGGCTGCGGGGCGAACAGCAGGAACGGCACCACCAGCTGGGCGATGTGGTTGCCCACCACTTCGATACGGTGCAGCGGCTTGGGCAGGAGATGCGCCTGCCGGCTCAATGGCCCGGGCATGGGCTGGGTCTCGTGGTGGTAGTACAGGGCCGTCAGGTCCCGCCATTCCCGGCCACCGCGGATCTTGATCATTCCCGCCCCGAACTCCAGCCGGAACACCAGCCACACAATCAGGATCAGGATGGTCCGGGGCGGCTCCGTCTGGTTGGAGCCCAGGAACGCCACGGTGAAGCCCGCTTCCAGGAGCAGCATTTCCCAGCCGAACCCATAGAACGTCTGGCCCACGTTCACGATCGACATGTACAGCAGCCACAGGGCCAGGAAGGCGATCATCGGGACCCACGGCGGCCCGGCCTGCGGTATCCCCGCCACGAGCAGCGCCGACATCACCAGGCCGCCGGCACAGACACCGCGAAGCAGCCTGTCCGAGTACCGCCAGCGGAACAGCGTTGGCCGGCGCAGGCGGGTGAATGCCGCCAGGAACTCCGGCACCGGGAGGAGCCCGCGCTCGCCGAGCAGGGCGGGAAACTGGTTCAGCGTGGAGAGGAAGGCAACGAAATACAATGCGGCGACACCCCGCTGCAGCACCTGCCGGGCAAATTCGTACTCCGGCGCATCAAACCACGTGAGCCAGTCCACGCAATCCACGTTACGCCCGGCCGTCCGCGGGTCAAGGCGATTAAGGCCCGTCTGCAGGCCAGGGGCGCAGGCAGGCCGGGAAGGGTGCGGGATACTTAAGCAATGCAGCCACGCAGAGTCGTCCTCCTAGGATCCACCGGTTCCATCGGCACCCAGGCGATTGACGTCGTCGACGGCGCCCCGCACCTGTTCGAGGTGGTGGCACTCAGTGCCGGGGGCGGCAACCTGGAACTCCTGGCCCGGCAGGCTGTCCACACCGGGGCCGCGGCCGTGGGGATCGCCTCCGGAAACCCCGGACGGCTGGAAGGCCTGATCCGCGACGCCGCCGCAGCGGCAGGCCGACCGGAATACCGCCCGGAGATCGTGGCCGGCCCCGACGCCTCCGCCCGGATCGCCGCCGTCGAGGCTGACGTGGTGCTCAACGGAATCACCGGTTCCATCGGCCTGGCACCCACCCTGGCGGCCCTTAAGTCCGGAGCCACCCTGGCCCTTGCCAACAAGGAGTCGCTGATCGTGGGCGGCAGCCTGGTCAAGGCCGCGGCAAGGGACGGCCAGATCGTGCCGGTGGACTCGGAACATTCCGCGATTGCCCAATGCCTGCGTTCAGGCACCGCCGGCGAAGTGGACAAGCTCATCCTCACCGCCTCCGGCGGACCGTTCCGGGGCAGGAGCCGGGACGAGCTCCACGACGTCACCCCGCAGCAGGCACTGGCCCACCCCACCTGGGACATGGGCATGATGGTCACCACCAACTCCGCCACGCTGGTCAACAAGGGCCTGGAGGTCATCGAGGCCCACCTGTTGTTCGATATCCCGTTGGACCGGATCGACGTGGTAGTCCACCCCCAATCCATCGTCCACTCAATGGTCCAGTTCGTCGACGGCTCCACCATCGCCCAGGCCTCGCCGCCTGACATGCGGCTGCCCATCGCCCTGGGGCTTGGCTGGCCTGCGCGCGTGCCCAAGGCCGCCAGCCCGTGCGACTGGACCCAGGCCGCTACCTGGACCTTCGAGCCGCTGGACGCCGAGGCCTTCCCCGCCGTCGGCCTTGCCAAGGACGCCGCCCGGCAGGGAAGCACCTTCCCTGCCGTGTTCAATGCGGCCAATGAAGAGGCAGTGACGGCGTTCCACGACGGCCGGATCCGTTTTACCGACATCGTCGATACCGTGGACAGTGTGCTCAGCGAACACTCAGGTTCCTCCGGGCTGACGGTGGATTCAGTGCTGGATGCTGAAAGCTGGGCACGTGCCCGGGCCCACGAACGTTTAGCAGTCAGAAGTCTCTAGGAAGCAGCACCACCTCCATGACCCCTGTCCTACTTTTCATCCTCGGCGTCGTCTTCGTCGCCCTGGGTATTGCCGTGTCCATCGCGCTCCACGAGGTGGGGCACCTGGTGCCGGCCAAGCTCTTCAAAGTCCGCGTGACCAAGTACATGATCGGCTTCGGGCCAACGCTGTGGTCCCGCCGGAGGGGCGAAACCGAGTACGGCGTGAAGGCCGTTCCGCTGGGCGGCTACGTCTCCATGATCGGCATGTACCCGCCGAACAAGGACGACGGCTCGGTCCGCCCCTCCAGCACGGGCATGTTCCAGACACTTGCCACCGAGGCCCGCTCCATGGCCCACGAGGAAGTGGGGCCGGGCGACGAACACCGGGTCTTCTACCGCCTGCCGGTCTGGAAAAAAGTGATTGTGATGCTGGGCGGCCCGGCCATGAACATGATCCTTGGCGTGCTGCTCACCGCCGTGCTGCTGATGGGCTTCGGCATTGCCACCGCCACCACGACCATTTCGGACGTCTCCAAATGCCAGGTGGCCGCGGGCCAAACCGTCGATCCCGACTCTGCGGACTGCCGGCTGACGCCCGCCGCGGCGGCCGGGTTGAAGCCAAACGACACGATTACTTCCTTCGACGGCAAACCCGTCACCAGCTGGGAGCAGTTGACGGAGTGGATCCGCGCCTCTGCCGGCAGGGAAGTAGCCATCACCGTGCAGCGGGACGGCAATCCCGTGTCCACCACAGTGACCCCCGTCCTGTCGGCGCGGCCCGTGATGGGAAGCGACGGACGGCAGGCCACCGATGCTGCCGGCAACCTCCAGTACCAGGACGTCGGATTCCTCGGCATCGGTGCGCAAACGGCGTTGGTGGCCCAGCCGGCGTCGTCCGTCCTGCCCATGGCGGGGGAGAACATCCGCCAGGTGGCCGGCGTTGTCTTCAATCTGCCGGCCCGTGTGGTGGGAGTGGCGAAGGCAGCCTTCAGCGAAGAGCCCCGCGACCCCAACGGCCCCATCAGCGTGGTGGGCGTCGGCAGGGTGGCGGGCGAGGTGGCGGCCATGGAGGCCGTACCGCTGCAGTCCCGGGTGGCTACGCTTGTTGGCCTGCTGGCCGGACTGAACTTTGCGCTTGCCGTGTTCAACCTGATTCCGCTCCTGCCGCTCGACGGCGGCCATGTTGCCGGGGCCCTGTATGAGGGCATTCGGCGCCGGGTGGCAAAGCTCCGCGGACGGCCGGATCCCGGAGCGTTCGACATCGCCAAGCTGCTTCCCGTCACGTACGTGGTTGCAGCGCTGCTGATGGGGATGAGCGCGCTGCTGATCTACGCAGACATCGTCAAGCCCGTCAATCTCTTCGGATAGTCATTCAATTTCGGCTGACTCCGAAAAATCAGCCAAATGCGATTGATCATACGGGATCAACCGCCTATGGTTGATGAATGTTCGTCATGACCATTGACCAACGCGGAAGCACCGGCGACCAGGACCGGGTTCCGTCCTTCCTTGCACAGGTTGCCCGCCTCGAACTCCCGGGGCCGGCGCACCCGGTGTTCGAACGTTCCGTCGGGGACGAGGTGCAGGGGGTGGTGCGGGAGGCTTCCGCCGTGGTGGAGATAGCACTGCACGCGCTCCGCGAAGGGCGGTGGTACGTGGGCATCGGCGTCGGCAGCGTTTCGCTGCCGCCGGATGCCAGTCCGCGGGAAGGGACCGGGACTGCTTTTGTTGCCGCCCGCAGGGCGGTTGAACACGCCAAAAGCGCCGGTTCCCAGGTGCCGTTGTCGGTGGTGCCCGGCATCATGGCGGGGGAGGCCGGCAGGGGCGTTCCTGCGGAGGAGGGGGTCCGGGCGTGTGCCAACGCGGAAGCAGTGCTCCGGTTGCTCGGCCGGCTTGTCCAGGACCGCACGGAAGCCCAGTGGCGGGTGGTGGATGCCCTGCGCCGCCTGGGTGCTGGTGGCCAGGGCCCGGGCCGGCATGGAAGCCAGAAGCAGGTGGCCCGTAAACTTGGAATCTCGGAGCAATCGGTGAGCCGAACCGTGCTTCGGTCCGGCTGGCAGGAAGAATGGGCAGCCAGGCCGGCAGCCTCCATGCTTCTTGGTTACGCCGACTCGCAGATTACCCAGGCACTCAACGACGGCCAGGCATAGGAGTGTCCAGCATCTGAAGGAGCCGGACGGCCGGATCGAAGACAACCCCAATGAAGGAGACAGGTGACCGCACTTTGGGTGGCAGTGGCGCTGGTGGTGGCTGGCTTTGCCGGCTGGCCGGTCACTGCGCTGGTGTTCAAGCTGGCCCGGACCATCGACGACAAAGCCGATGCTGCCAAGGCCGCGGAGGAAGCCCGCAGGACGGAACAGGACCCCTCTGCCGACGTCACCGTGGACGATCCTTCCCCCATCGCCGGCCGCGGGGAACCGGGCAGGGCCACATCCCCGGACCCGGACGCGGTCACTGCTCCGGACGCGGTCACTGCTCCGGACGCGGTCACGGCCCCTGATGGGCCGGTTGATGCTGCCGGCAGGCCGGCCGGCCAGGCAGTGGACGGTGAGCTGACCGCCCCTGCCGCCGGGCCGGCGTCGGCCGGGCCGGCTGCCGGACCCGCGCTGCCCAGCCAACGCATCCTGCGCGGCGGCGCCATCATCGGCGTGCTGGAGCGGCTGGGGGTGTGCCTCGCCATCCTCACCGGCCAACCCGTGGCCATCGCCTACATCGTCGCCATCAAGGGCCTGGGCAGGTTCGCCGAACTGAAGGAGACGCCGGTGGCCGCCGAGCGCTTCATCATCGGGACCCTCACCTCCATGCTCTGGGCGGCCGGGACCGCGGCCGCGGTGAAGGTCCTCTTCCTGCAGTGAAACTCCCGCACCGGCAGTGAAACTCCCGCCATGGCAGTGAAACTCCTGCACTGGCAGTGAAACTCCTGCTCCGGCGGGCCTGCTCCGGTGCGGGGCACTTTTGCTCCAGGGGGAACGGTACGGTACCAAGCCGGCCATGGCGATAGGGTAGCGGTATGACAGTTTTTGCCGTTGAGTACGTTTATGCCGCCAACTCCACCGACACCCGCAACGAAGTCCGGCCCGCACACCGGGAATGGACCGGCGGCCTGGCGCAGGACGGCGTCATCGTGGCCAGCGGCCCCTACGGTGACGGCGCGGGCGCCCTGCTGATCTTCAAGGCAACCGATGAAGGCGCCCTCAACTCGATCCTCAAGCAGGATCCTTTCGCCGCGGCCGGAGTGGTCGCCGGAACCCGCATCACCGAATGGTCTCCGGTAACCGGCATGCTGGCCGGGATCGCCGCGTAGCCGCCTTTTCACCCCTTTCAACTCAAGGAGTCCACGTGACCTCGGTCAGCCTGGGAATGCCGTCAGCACCACCGCCCGTCCTTGCCCCCCGCCGCAAGACGCGCCAGATCAAAGTCGGCTCGGTAGGCGTGGGATCTGATTTCCCCATCAGCGTGCAGTCGATGACCACCACGCCCACCACGGACATCAACGCCACGCTGCAGCAGATCGCCGAACTCACGGCGTCCGGCTGCGACATTGTCCGCGTCGCCTGCCCGTCCGCCGACGATGCCGAGGCGCTGCCCATCATCGCCCGGAAGTCCCAGATCCCGGTCATCGCGGACATCCACTTCCAGCCCAAGTACGTCTTTGCGGCCATCGAAGCAGGCTGCGCAGCCGTGCGCGTGAATCCTGGAAACATCCGCAAGTTCGATGACCAGGTCAAGGAGATTGCCGCCGCCGCCAAGGACCACGGCACCTCCATCCGCATCGGCGTCAATGCCGGGTCCCTGGAGCCGGGCATCCTGAAGAAGTACGGCAAGGCCACCCCCGAAGCGCTGGTTGAATCAGCCGTCTGGGAAGCCTCCCTTTTCGAGGAGCACGGCTTCCACGACTTCAAGATTTCCGTGAAGCACAACGACCCCGTGATCATGGTGGCAGCCTACGAAATGCTCGCCGAAAAGGGTGACTGGCCCCTGCACCTTGGCGTCACGGAGGCTGGTCCAGCGTTCCAGGGCACCATCAAGTCCGCAACGGCCTTCGGCGCGCTCCTTTCCCGGGGGATCGGTGACACCATCCGCGTGTCCCTCTCCGCGCCCCCGGTGGAGGAAATCAAGGTGGGCAACCAGATCCTCCAATCGCTGAACCTGCGGCCCCGCAAGCTGGAAATCGTGTCCTGTCCTTCCTGCGGCCGTGCCCAGGTTGACGTGTACACTCTGGCTGAACAGGTCACCGCCGGGCTCGAAGGGATGGAAATTCCCCTCCGCGTGGCGGTCATGGGCTGCGTCGTGAACGGCCCCGGCGAAGCGCGCGAGGCTGACCTTGGCGTGGCTTCGGGCAACGGCAAGGGCCAGATCTTCGTTAAGGGCGAGGTCATCAAGACTGTTCCCGAGAGCGCAATTGTTGAGACACTGATCGAAGAGGCTATGCGTATCGCGGAAGAGATGGGGGAGGCCGATGGCGAAGATGCTGTCAAGGGTAGCCCCGTGGTTAGCGTCTCGTAGGGAGACTCCAGACCCTGCGGGGCTTTCTGTCCGCACGCTTGATGGCCAGGACACTCCCGCGCTGAAACTGCTGGCCCAGCAGGACCCTGTGGCCAACGTGTTCATCCTGGCCCACCTGCGGGCCACGGGGACTGCGGCGCCCACCAGCGGGGGCGCCGGTGTGATCGGGGTTTTCGACGACGGCATCCTGACGGGTGCCTGCTGGGCCGGAGCCAACCTGGTTCCGGTCCAGCTTGATCCCGCCCTGGCGCCCCTTGTAGCGGACGCCGCAAACAGTTCGTGCCGCCGGTATGCGTCTGCCTTTGGGCCGGCCCCCGCAGTGCTGGCACTCAACGCCGAGCTCGCTGTGCTGGGCCACCGTGCACACGAGGTCAGGGCTGACCAGCCGCTGATGATCATCGACGGACCGCCCCTTGTCCAGCCCAACCGCGGCCTGGACCAAGGGAACCTCGCCGACTTCGACCGCATCCTTCCCGCCTGCGCCGCCATGTTCGAGGAAGAGGTGGGGTACTCGCCCTACCTCGGCGGCAGGGAATTCTACAGCCGCCGCGTGGAGGGCCTCATCAGGCAGGGACATTCCCTGGTCCACCTCAACAACGCCCGCGAGGTGGTGTTCAAAGCCGAGCTCGGGGCAGTCACCGACGACGTCACCCAGGTCCAGGGCGTCTGGATGAACCCGATCTTCCGCGGCCGGGGGCTGAGCGCGGGCTACATGTCGGCAGTGGTGGAAAAGGCCCGGCAGATCGCCCCCGTGACCAGCCTCTACGTGAACGGCTTCAACACCCGGGCGCGGTCCACCTACGAACGTGTGGGGTTCCGCCAGGTGGGGACGTTCGCTACAGTTCTTTTCTAACCGGGCAGCGGTCCGCGTTCATTTGAATATTGGGGGAAAAATTGAAGACGTCCGTGCTGGGAACTTTCGGGGCATCGGCCCTTCTGGCCATAGCGGTTTCGGCATGTGGCGGTCCGGCCGCCCCGCAGTCAGCGGACTCTTCACCGGCCACGGTTGCAGCCCCTCAAACACCGACCGCGTCGCCAACCCCGACGCCGACGCCCACCCCGACACCAACGCCCACGCCAACAGCCACGGGTTACACCAGTGACCAGTTGGCTGCCATCGTGGGGCAGGTCCGGGATGCTGCCGACCGCAGGCTTTCCGTCCTGCCGAAGGCCGACATCGCTGCGGCGATCGAGCAAACCAAGGCCATGATCTCCTCCGTCGACGTCCAGCCGGCGGAGTGCAAGGAACTCGCTGCGGCGGGCACGGTGCCGTCCGTGGAGGATGCAACCATGGCGATAGGCATGAGTACTGACACCGCCACCGGCGCGGTCACGGCCCTGTCGCTGGTGGCCGGCCTGGATAAAGGCGTCCTGGCCCAGGTTACGGACCCGTCCGAGCAGCTGGCGAAGTGCTCCTCCATGACCATGACGGTGTCAGGCATGGACGTTGCCGTCACCATTACTCCGGTAACGGGTGTCACCGGGCTGCCGGGCGCCGTCGCCTACCGCACGGACAGTGCGTTGCCAGATGGCCGCACGCAGTCCATGGTCAGGGCGCAGGTGGTCCACCGCGGCGTACTGATCGCCTCGGTGGCGTCCGGCGGCGAAAGCGAAACCGACGCGGTCCGTCGGGCAGGTGCGCTCCTGGACTCGGCTGCCGCCCTGGTCAAGTAGAACCCGGCTTCCGGGACACGTCCGTCGACCTCCTCAGGACAGGGGCCCGGTGAGGTACCGCTGGACAGCCGGCGCGACCAGCCGCACCACGTCCTCGGGGGCTGCGGACGCGAGCGGCTCCAGCCGGACCACGTAGCGCACCATCATCAGGCCCACCACCTGGGTGGCCACCAGGCTTCCGCGCAGCGCCACCTCTTCAGGCGTCCCGGGAACAGCTGCCATGATCCTGGTGATCACCCTGCGGGTCACCGTTTCCCGCAGGAGTGCCGTTTTGGCCTTGGACCCGATCGTCCCGCGAAGGAAGGCCAGCAGGCCGGCCTGCGCGGGGCTCTCCCACAGGCGGAGCACCGTGCGGACGATCAGTTCCGCCCGCTGGGCGGGGTCCGAGTCCGCCACGCCCGCCAGCACCTGTTCCGGGTCGGCCGGCAGCTCCACGCTGAGGGCAAAGAGTTCATCCTTGCCCTTGAAGAAGTGGTGGACCATTCCCGGATCCACCCCTGCGGCGCGGGCCACCTGCCGCAGGCTGGTTCCCTCGAAGCCGTGCTCGGCGAAGAGCTTCCGGGCGGCGTCGAGGATGTGCTCCCGGGACTCCGTGGCGCCGCCCCGGCGGCCCCTGCGGACCGGAAACGCATCAGGGCCCTCCGGGCCGGTTGAAGGACGGGACAGCTTCACGGAGTCCGCCGCCGCAGCGTGAAGGCGGCGAGGACCAGGACACCAAAGGAGATGGCCGCCATGGTGCCCGCGTCCTGCCACAGCCGCCCGGTCGCCTCCGCGTGGGACGCCACCTCCTGGAGGGCATCCACGGAAAAAGTCAGGGGCAGCACATTGGAGATCGCTTCCAGCACATCATTCATCCGGTCGCGCGCCACGAACAGCCCACACAACAGGATCTGCGGCACCACCACCACTGGCATGAACTGGACCGCCTGGAACTCGGTCCTGGCGAACGCCGAACAGAACAGGCCAAGGGCCACCCCCAGGACGGCGTTGATCACAGCGATCAGCACCACGTAACCCGGTGCCCCCGCGATGTCGAGCCCGAAAATCCAGTACGCCACAGCCGTGGCCACCAGGGACTGCAGGGCGGCCATCAGGGAAAAGGCCACACCGTAGCCGAACAGCAGGTCGGCCTTGTGGACGGGCGTCGTCAGCAGCCGCTCCAGGGTTCCGGAGGTGCGCTCCCGAAGCATGGTGATCGAGGTGACCAGGAACATCACCACGAACGGAAAAATGGCCAGCATCATCAGGCCAACGCGGTCGAACGTGCGTGGCGCGCCTGGCGGGACTGACTCATTTTCGTAGAGGAAGTACACCGCCGTGAGCAGCAGTGCCGGGACCACCAGGATCATGGCGATGCTGCGGTGGTCATGGCGGAGCTGGCTGAGCACCCTGCGTGCCGTCGCGAGCATCATCCGGACGTCCATCACCGCACGCTCCTGCCCTGTTGCATCCTTGCCCCTTCGCCGCTCCTGCCGGCATGGCGCTTCGGCGGGATCCCGGCGTCGTAATTTTCCTGCTCCCTGATGATGGCCAGGAAGGCCTGCTCCAGGTTGGCGCTGTGCCCCTGCCTGCCCAGCTCTTCCGGCGTGAGCTGGGCCAAAAGCCGCCCCTCGCGCAACAGCAGCAGCGTTTCGCAGCGGCTTGCCTCCTCCATGACGTGGCTGGATATGAGGAGTGTTGTTCCTGACTCCGCCATGGCCCGGAAACGGTCCCAAAGGTCCGCGCGCAGCACGGGATCCAGGCCCACCGTGGGCTCATCCAGTACCAGCAGCCGTGGCTTCGCCACCAGGGCGCAGGCCAGGGATACCCGGTTGACCTGGCCGCCGGACAGGTCGGCCGTCTTGCGGCGGGACAGGGCGCCAAGTCCGACGGCGTCAATCGCCTCCGCCACGTCGGCTTTGCCTTTCCGGTGCATGGCGCCGAAATAGCGCACGTTCGCTTCGACCGTGAGGTCGGGGTAGATGCTGGGTGACTGGGTAACGTAGCCCACCTGCCGCCGCAGGGACGGGCTTCCGGCGGGCAGCCCCAGCACCTCGAGGGTTCCGGCGGCAATGCGCTGCGCTCCCACGATGGTCCGCATCAGGGTGGTCTTGCCGCTCCCGGAGGGCCCCAGCAGGCCGGTGATCCGTCCCGCCGGGATGGTGAAGTCCACACTGTGGAGCACGGCTTGCCGCCGCAGTTTGACAGAGAGCGACGCGGCCACGACCGCACCGGCCGCGCCACCGCGGTCCAACGTAGTGGATGCTGCATGGGACATTGTTGCCTCCGGGCGCGTCCGCAGGTGGCGCCGCACAACGGCTAATTCATCACCTGATGAATTAAAGCTAGGCCTGGCCCTGACAGCCGTCAACAGGTTCATAAAGTAAAAACACTTGTCAAACGTGTGCGCGATCACATAGGTTCAACCTAGCTGCGCTGGAAGTGGGGTGGGCGGTCTCACCAGTCCTCACCAGTACTTAGGCGATAACGGCGTTGGGCCACGCCCGGATGCGATGACCAGCCTCATTGGGGGGCCAGGGGCTTTGTATTGCCGGGCGTGGCCCTACTGTGTCCGGGGTCCGCAGTCCGTGCCGCTTGTTGAGTGCCGGTAGATTAGTACCCAGACGAATTGTCCGGCCCTGCTGACCCAGCACTTCCCCAGAAACGGATACCACCCGTGGTCATACGACTGTCCCAGCTTTTCCTGCGCACGCTGCGCGAAGACCCCGTCGATGCCGAGGTTGCCAGCCACAAACTCCTGGTCCGCGCCGGCTACATCCGCCGGGCGGCCCCCGGCATCTACACCTGGCTTCCGCTGGGGCTGAGCGTGCTGCGCAAGGTCGAGGAAATCATCCGTGAGGAAATGGCTGCCATCGGCGCCCAGGAAGTCCACTTCCCGGCCCTGCTGCCCCGCGAGCCGTACGAGGCCACCAACCGCTGGACCGAATACGGTGAAGGCCTGTTCCGGCTCCAGGACCGCAAGGGTGCGGACTACCTGTTGGCCCCCACCCATGAGGAGATGTTCACGCTCCTGGTCAAGGACCTGTACTCGTCGTACAAGGACCTCCCGTTGAGCCTGTACCAGATCCAGAACAAGTACCGTGACGAGGCACGCCCGCGGGCAGGGCTCCTCCGCGGCCGTGAGTTCATCATGAAGGACTCCTACTCCTTCGACGTCGACGACGCCGGCCTGGACGCCAGCTACGCAGCCCACCGGGGCGCCTACCTGAAGATCTTCGAGCGCCTGGGCCTCGAGGTGGTTCCGGTGGCAGCCACCGCGGGTGCCATGGGCGGGTCCAAGAGCGAGGAATTCCTGTTCCCCACCGAGATCGGCGAGGACACCTTCGTCCGCTCGGCCGGCGGTTATGCAGCCAACGTCGAAGCCGTCACCACCGTGGTCCCCGACGATATCGACTTCAGCAACGCCCCGGCCGCAGAGGTCCTGGACACCCCGGACACCCCCACCATCGAGACGCTGGTCGCCGCGGCGAACCAGATTGCCCCGCGCGAAGAGGCCGACGGCGGCGCCTGGACTGCGGCGGACACGCTCAAGAACGTGGTCCTCGCCGTCACGCTGCCCACCGGTGAGCGGCAGCTGGTGGTCATCGGCGTCCCCGGCGACCGCGCCGTGGACCTCAAGCGCGTGGAGGCGAACATTGGCGCCTTCCTGCCGATCGCGGGCGAGATCGGACTCGAGCAGGCCGGCGAGGACGACCTCAAGAAGCAGCCGCTGATCGTCAAGGGCTACCTGGGCCCGGGGCTTTCGCTGGACCAGCCGCTCCTCGGATCCGACAGTGCCACCAAGCTGCTGTACCTGGTGGACCCGCGCGTGGTCAGCGGAACAACGTGGATTACCGGCGCCAACGAGGCGGGCAAGCACGTCTTCGGCCTGGTGGCCGGACGCGACTTCGGCTGGGACGGCGTCATTGAGTGCACCGAAGTACGCGCGGGCGACCCCTCACCCGATGGCTCGGGCCCCCTGGAGACCGCCCGCGGCATTGAGATGGGCCACATCTTCCAGCTCGGCCGCAAGTACGCCGAAGCCCTGGACCTCAAGGTGCTGGACCAGAACGGCAAGCAGGTGGTGGTCACCATGGGCTCCTACGGCGTTGGCGTGACCCGCGCCGTTGCCGCTTTGGCCGAGGCCAACCACGATGACCGCGGACTCGTCTGGCCCCGCACCGTAGCCCCGGCCGACGTGCATGTGGTGGCAGTGGGTCGTGGCGAGGAGGTCTTCCAGGCTGCCGAAAAGCTTTCGGCTGAGCTCGAGGACGCCGGCCTGTCCGTCATCTACGACGACCGCCCCAAGGTTTCGCCGGGCGTGAAGTTTGGCGACGCTGAGCTGGTTGGTGTGCCCACCATCCTGGCCGTGGGCCGCGGCCTGGTGGACGGCGTGGTGGAAATCAAGGACCGCCGCAGCGGGGAAGCCGAGAACATCGAGGTGGACAAGGCCGTGGACTACGTGGTTAACGCCGTTCGAAACCAGTGATTTCCGGCTTCGAATCGATCCAGCCCGCCACCATCATCCTGATCGTGGTGGCTGGATTCGCAGCCGGGTGGGTTGACGCGGTGGTGGGCGGCGGGGGGCTTATCCAGCTTCCCGCGCTGCTCCTGGTACCCGGGATCGCACCCGTCCAGGCGCTGGCCACCAACAAGATGGGCTCCATCTTCGGAACCGCCACCAGCGCCGCCACCTACTACCGGCGGGTGGGCCCGGACCTCCGGACCGCCATCCCCATGGCAGTGATAGCCCTGGCGGGCAGTTTCGGCGGGGCGAGCCTTGCTGCCACCCTGCCGGCCGGGGTATTCAAGCCCATCATCGTGGTGGCGCTGGTCGCCGTCGCGCTGTTTACCGCCCTGAAACCCGGGGTCGGTGAGCTGACAGCGCTGCGCCACGACGGCCACAAGCATTACGTCGTTGCCTGCCTCATCGGGGCAGTGATCGGCTTTTACGACGGCCTCATTGGCCCGGGGACGGGATCCTTCCTGGTCATCGCCCTGGTGTCCGCCATGGGTTACGCGTTCCTCGAGGCCAGCGCCAAGGCCAAGATCGTGAACATGGCCACCAACGCCGGCGCACTGCTGTTCTTCCTGCCGCACGGATCCATCCTGTGGGGCATCGGCCTGCTGCTCGGCGGAGCCAACATGGCCGGCGGCTACCTTGGCGCCCGCACGGCAGTGCAGCAGGGGAGCAAGTTTGTCCGCATTGTCTTCCTGGTGGTTGTTGCGGCCCTGATCATCAAGCTCGGCTACGACGTCTGGCAGGAAAACTTCGCCTGACCGGTCCCTAAAAACTGCTCCTCGTGGCGTGGACCGGCCCGGCGTAGCATGCAGGTATGGCACACGGCGATGACGGGTACACCCCGGCACTGGCGGCCGCAGCGGGGCATGCGCAGGCCTGGCTGGACAGCCTTTCCCACCGCCCCGTGGGACCCAGCCTGCACGCCTCCGAGCTCGCCGCAGTGTTTGGCGGGCCCCTGCCGCCGGCGGGCATGCCCGCCGATGAGGTAGTCAATTTCCTGGCCAACGCAGCGGGGCCGGGGCTCATGGCCATGCCCTCGGGCCGGTTCTTCGGCTGGGTTATCGGCGGGACACTGCCCGCGGCCCTGGCGTCGGACTGGCTGGTCAGCGCCTGGGACCAGAACGCCGGGCTCCGCTATGCAACCCCGGCCACCGCGGCGATTGAGGAAGCCGCCGGACAGTGGGTCCTGGAGTTGCTGGGCCTGCCTTCGACTGCCGACGTCGGATTCGTCACGGGCGCCACCATGGCAAATTTCACCGGGATGGCGGCCGCCCGCTGGCGGTTGCTCGCCGATGCGGGCTGGGACCTGGACCGGGACGGACTCTTCGGCGCACCCCGGATCCGCTGCTTCGTGGGACGGGAACGGCACGACACCGTGGACCTTGGCCTGCGCTACCTGGGCCTGGGACAGCCCACGCAGGTCCCCGCCGACGGGCAGGGCCGCCTGGTCCCCGCAGCACTGGACGCCGCCCTTGCCGCCGGCACCGGCCCCGCCCTGGTGTGCCTCCAGGCAGGCAACCTGCACTCCGGCGCCTTCGACCCCTTCACCGAGGCCATCGCCGTTGCCCGCAAACATGGCGCCTGGGTGCACGTTGATGGCGCCTTCGGGCTGTGGGCCGCGGCCGCGCCGGAACTGCGGCACCTCATGCGCGGCTGTGAGGAAGCGGACTCGTGGGGGACGGATGCCCACAAAACCCTGAATGTGCCGTACGACTGCGGCATTGCCATCGTCAGGGACCCGTCAGCCCTGCGGGCCGCCATGGGCCTGCACGCCAGCTATCTCGTCCACGATGCGGAAGGCCCGGGCGACCCGTTCGAGAAGGTCCCGGAACTGTCCCGGCGGGCCCGCGGAGTGCCGGTATGGGCGGCCCTGAAAAGCCTGGGCCGGGACGGCGTGGCAGCCCAGGTGGGCGGACTGGCCTCTGCTGCCACCGCAATCGCCCAAGGCATGGCGGCTTTGGACGGCGTGGAGGTGCTCAACGACGTCGGCTACACCCAGGTGTGCCTGGCTTTTGGCGACGACGACACCACCCGCGCAGTCACAGCCCGCATCATCGAGGAGGGAAGGGTGTGGATGTCCGGCTCACGGTGGCGGGACCGCGACATCCTTCGGGTTTCGGTGAGCAACTGGCATACCTCGGACGACGAGGTGGCCATAGCCGTGGATGCTGTCCGCTCAGCCCTGGCTGCTGTTCGGAACTCCTGACGGTTTTTCGATCGTTCTTCACCGGACGGTGCGGCCCTCTCGGGGTGCGGAGTGCCCTTAGCCGCCCTGGCCGGGTTCCGGCAGCGCATGGGGATGCGGGAGGCCTTCCAAGGTGTTTCCGGCAAGGGTGCTGGCAACCCAGAGGGACCGGGCCAGGTCGCCAGGATGGCGGTGCGACGCGTACCACAGGGCATTGTCCACCTCCCTGGCGATACCCCATTGCCGGGCTACATCGGAGTCAAGTCCGGCGGCCGTGCTGAAGTCGTTGCAGCGGCTGAGCAGCGACGGCCCGGCTTGGACTGCCGGCAGGTCTCCAAGGCGGTTCCACAGCAGCGGCGCCACCGCGAACTCCGGCTCGCCGATCATCGGCTGGGGGTCGATCGCCGCGTAACCTGCCGGTGCCGGCGGCCCGTCCGTGCCCGGGCGCGCGAGGATGTTCAGGAAATGGAGGTCGGTGTGGACCAGCAGATCATGCGCGGACCGGCGTCCCACCGCGCCGCGCGTCTGGCACACCTCCAGGGCTGCCTCCAACAGCCACCTGGGAAACGGCCGGCCCAGCTGCTCCCAGTCCGCTGGAAGGTCGTCACTCCACTGTTCCGCCCTGGCCGCGATGTGACCGAATTCCCGCCACTCAGGGCGGTGGTCAGGGACAATCCCCAGCTGCCGCACCAGCCCGCCCCACACCTGCGCGGCGTCCTCCATCGCCAGGTCCGCCAGCGTCCTGCCGGCGTCGAGGCGTTCCAGGAGCATGGCGCAAGACCCTGCATCAGAGGCCAGCAGCGCAACTGCGCCCCGGCCGTCCCAAAGCGCAAGGGCATGCCGCTCCACCGTTGCCTCGTCGTGGGGAAAAGCGATCTTGAGCGCTGCCGGGGAGCCATCGTGCCGGCGCACCGGCACCACCAAGCCGCCGTGGCCGTTCCACGGCAGGGTCGCAGGCGGCAGGTCAACCGCCAGTTGCCACTGCTCCAAGCGGTCCCGCAGCAGGACCGGAAGGCTGACAAGCCATGCCCTTCCCTCGCTGCTGCGGGCGTAGCGGGCCGAAAGGCCGGGCGGAATGGGGACCGCCGCCGCGGAGCCGCTCACCATGGGGTTGGTCATCCCGTTGTCAGGAATCATGGGATCGGGAATCACGGCGTCAGGAATCACAGCGTCAGGCACCGCGGGGTCAGACAACACCGGAGGCCCCGAGCAGGTTGCCGATCAGGAATGTTGCAGCGAGCGCCAAGGCACCGCCCACCACCACGCGGACGGCGGCGCGTGTTTTTGAACCGCCGCCGATCCAGGCGCCAACTGCCCCCGTCAAGGCCAAAGCCAGCAGGACCGAAATAAAAGTCAGCAGGACCCGGATCTCCGGCGGCGGAAGCAGGATGGCCAGCATGGGCAGGATGGCCCCGACGGTGAACGCGATGGCGGAAGCGAAAGCCGCATGCCAGGGGCTGACGATGTCCGCCTCATCAATGTTGAGCTCGGCGGACAGGTGCGCGGCCAGCACATCGTGGGCGGTAAGCTCCCGGGCAACCTTGGCCGCTGTTTCAGGGGTGAGACCCTTGGCCTGGTAGATGGCGGTCAGCTCGGCCAGTTCCGCTTCCGGTTCTTCCGCCAGCTCGCGGCGTTCCTTCTCGATCAGGGCCCGCTGGCTGTCGCTTTGGCTGCTGACCGACACATATTCGCCCAAGGCCATCGACACTGCACCGCCCACCACTCCGGCGACGCCTGCCGTGAGGATGGGTCCTATCTCGGCGGTGGCCCCGGCCACGCCCACCACAATGGCAGCGACGGAGACAATGCCGTCATTGGCGCCCAGGACGCCAGCCCTGAGCCAGTTCAGCCGGTGCGCAATATCGTTGCCGTGTGGTTCGGTCTCGAGGTGGCTGTTGAGCCCGGGGCTCGCTGCCGTCCCTCCCGGGTCGTCGGCCGGTTGGTCCGCGTTCATCCCATCAGCAAACCACCCATGCCCGCCCATCGCCACCCTGTAGGCGGCTTTCTTCGGGCACGCGACAGAACGAAACGGGCACGCTGAGACCGCACGGGTTCAGGATGCGGTTGGCGACGTCGTGGGGCCGGCGCTGGCAGGAAGCCTGGCACCGGCAGGGAGGGCGGGCAGTTGGTCGACGTCCAGGGCCAGGCCGGGAACAGGTCCGGGGTCTGCGCCCCACCGCATGGCCCGTCCGGCGGCAGACTGCAGCGCTGACATTGCCCACTGCCGGTTCTGGCCCTGGGATACCGCCACGACGTCGCCGTAGGCCGCCAGCGTGGCCGTCTCAAGCTTGCCCAAACCGGCGGCCGGTGCTGCCAGGAAGCCAGGATCAAGGACGTACCCGGGCTGTTGCGGCACGGGCGCGCCGCAGGCAGACAGCAGGCGTTCCTCCGCGGCCGCGGCCTGTTCCTTATGCCGGACCAGGAATTCCGACGCCGGTCCCTCCTCCGCGGGCGCCAGCCGGGGGAGTGCCGCCTGGTAGCCGTAGGTGGCCTGGTGCTCCGCGGTGATGGCAGCGGCCAGTGCCTGGCGTATCCCCGCAGCAGTGCCGGGCCCGGTGGTCTCCGGGACGGTGGCCGGCGCCGAAGGCGAGGGGCAGGGCGCTGGGGTTCTCGCTGCCCCGGAAGTCTGTCCCTCAGTTACTCCCGTACCCTCCGTTCCTGACTGTCCCTGCGTTCCTGCGTGTCCCTGCGGCGCGGGCATCCCCGTTGCGGCAGCAAGACGCCCGGCTGCGAGGAGCTGTGCCGTGCCGGTGCCCGCCAGAAGCCGCGCCATGCCGCCGTCGGCCGTTTCCGCGTCCTTGACGCGCGCGGCGCCGCTGTCAGCCAGGGCCTGGACAAATTCGGCGGCAGTTGGGAGGCCGGCACTGGGAAGATTGGCACTGGGAAGATTTGCGCTGGGAAGATTGGCACTGGGGAGGCCGGAAGTGGAAGGTGGTGGGGGCGACGCCGGCGCTGACTCCGGGGCAGGGCCCAGCAGTGCCCTTGCCTGGATGGTCAGCAAGGTCACAACCGGCTCCAGCACGGTGGCGTCCGCGGCACCGGCGGAGGCGAGCTGCATTCCCGCAGTACGCAGGTCCACTGCCTTGCTGAACGCCGCCGCCCGGGCCCGCTCCGAGAAGGAAGGCTGGGCAGGTGCGGGCTTTTCCGCGGGAACCAGGGCAAAACCGAGGCTCAGGACAACCAGCGCGGCAAGGGCGAAGACGGCAAAACGGAGCGGGCGCATGCGGGGGCTGGGGTCCTGGGGGCGGTCTTTCACAACAGACCATGGTGTCACGCTGAAGGGGAACCCGGGTGCACCAATGGCCGGTAAAATAGCTACGCTAGTAAAACCACATCATCTATAGGGAGGCGGCCGGCATCGTGAGCAATGCAGAAGCCACGGCTTCACCAGACCACACCGGTACGGGAAGCGGATCCGCGCCGGCCCACAACCCCGAAGCTGCCCGGCTCCGGGCCCTCCTGGAACCCGCAGTACAGGCCAACCGCCTGTACCTGGAGGATGTGGCCATCATCCCCGGCTCGCACCGGGTGGTCCACGTCGTGGTGGACCTGCCGCAGGAGGAAAGCGGTGGCGTCAGCCTTGACGTCATTGCGGACATCTCCAAAGTGCTCTCGGATGTACTGGACAACGATCCCAACGACGACGGCCGTCCGTATGACCTCGAAGTGTCCTCGCCCGGCGTGGGGCGCCCCCTGACGGAACCCCGCCACTGGCACCGGGCCCGTGGCCGGATGGTCAAGGTGAACGTGATCCAGGGCGACAACATCACCGGCCGCATCCAGTCCGTGGACGATGGGGGAGTCACCCTGGTCCCGGAGGTCGCCGTCAAGAAGGGCATGAAGCCCCGGCAGGGCGAACCCGTAAAACTTCCTTTCGACAGGATCCGCAACGGAAAAGTCGAGATCGAATTCAGCCACCTCCCCGAGGACGGTCTGGAACCTGAACACAATGGACCTTCTGAGGAGGCCTGATGGATATTGACATGAGCGCACTGAGACTTTTGGAGCGTGAGCGTGAAATCCCGCTGGACCTCCTGATCCCCACCATCGAGCAGGCGCTCCTGGTGGCCTACCACAAGTCACCCGGCGCCTTCGAGAAAGCGCGCGCCGAGCTGGACCGCAAGAGCGGCCACGTCACTATTTGGGCCGTGGAGATTGACGACGACGGCGCCCCCATCGGTGAATTCGAGCACACCCCGGAAGGGTTCGGCCGGATCGCCGCCAGCACTGCTCGCCAGATCATCCTGCAGCGGCTCCGCGATGTCGAGGACGATAACGTCCTGGGCGAATTCAAGGGCCGCGAAGGCGAACTGGTGTCCGGTACCATCCAGCAGGGCAACAACCCGCACATGATCCAGGTAAACCTCGGCTCCATCGAAGCCCTGCTGCCGCCGCCCGAGCAGGTTCCCGGTGAGAAGTACATCCACGGCAACCGCCTCCGCGCGTTGGTCATCGACGTGCACCGCGGGACCAAGGGTCCGTCCGTCACGCTGTCCCGGTCCCACCCGGGCCTGGTCCGCAAGCTCTTCGAACTCGAAGTACCCGAGATCGCCGACCACTCCGTGGAAATCGTTGCCCTGGCCCGCGAAGCCGGCCACCGCACCAAGATCGCCGTCAAGGCGAACACCCCGGGGATCAACGCCAAGGGTGCCTGCATCGGCGAGATGGGCTCACGCGTGCGCGCGGTCATGACCGAGTTGAACGATGAAAAGATCGACATCGTTGACTTCAGCGAGAACCCGGCCACCTTCATCGCCAGCGCACTCTCGCCGTCGCGCGTGAATTCCGTCACCATCACGGACGAAGCCACGCGCTCCGCCCGGGTTGTCGTTCCCGACTACCAGCTGTCGCTGGCCATCGGCAAGGAAGGCCAGAACGCCCGGCTGGCGGCGAAGCTGACCGGCTGGCGCATCGACATCGTCTCCGACGCCGCGGTTTCCCGCGACAAGTAACGTCCAGGCACCGGTGGCTGGCGCGACGCGGCGGCCACCCGGTTTCTGGCAGAACGGCCCAAAGGGGCTAGAATAGACAGGACCGCGCCTAACGGCCGGTAGCCGTGTGCCTTGGGCGTGCTCGTTTCCGTAACTGCGGAAGCGGTAAACCTTCGGCCAGCAGAATGAACGTCAGGACGATGACCGTGGCAGAAGTGCTTTCCACCGGAAGTCAACCTGAACGTACCTGCATCGGATGCCGGAAGAAAGGCCCGCGGTCGCAGTTGCTCCGGCTCGTCGCCGAAGGCAGCGGGTCAACCGCTGTCCTGGTGGATGAACGACGCCGGATGTCTGGCCGGGGTGCATGGCTGCACCCCAGCCAATCGTGCCTGGCTCTGGCGATCAAGCGGCGAGCATTCGGACGTGCCCTTCCGGGCGCAACCGGAACAGTCGCCGTCGAACACTGGATCATGTCAGGTCCGAACGTTGACGCCGCCCCGGTGGCTGCAACACCAACCGTCCAACCTGAAAGCGGGTCAGAAATCTGATGGAAACCCGATGAGTTCCCAGCGATGAGTGCGTAACGATGACAACTTTGTTGCGCTCTGCAATGGGCCCCTTCGCATCAACAGCGGCTGGGGTCCGCAGTAAGAAGTAGACGGTTCGTGCCTGGCTCGGTGCGGACCGAGACAGGAGAAATGTGGCCAAGGTCCGCGTACATGAGCTCGCCAAAGAGCTCGGTATAACTTCCAAAGATGCAGTGACAAAACTGCAGGAACTGGGCGAATTCGTTCGCTCCGCCTCGTCAACCATTGAGGCCCCCGTTGTGCGGAAACTGCGCAACGCCTTCCCCGACGCCGCTGCCAAGTCAGCGGCCCCGGCCGCAGCGCCCGCCGCTGCACCCAAGGCACCTGCCCCCGTGGCAGAATCACGCCCTTCAGCACCGGCTCCCGGCCCCGCTGCGCCCAAGGCTCCGGCCCCCAAGGCACAGGCACCGGCTCCCGCTGCCCCCACCGCACCTGCACAGGCAGAAGCACCGGCTGCGCCGGCCGCCACGCCTGCCGCCCCCGCGGCTCCGTCCGCGGGTGCTCCCTCCACCGGCGCCAAGCCCGGTGCACGCCCGGCACCCAAGGCCGAAACCCCGGCTCCCTCCACCCGTCCGGGTGGATCCACGCCGGGCGGGTCCGGCCCGCGTCCCGGCGGTCCCCGTCCGGGCAACAACCCCTTCGCCACCTCGCAGGGCATGCCCCGCGGCCGCGGCGGAGACGGTGAACGCGCCCCCCGTCCGGGCAACAACCCCTTCGCCACTTCGCAGGGTATGCCCCGCCCCGGTGGCAGCCGTACCGACGGCGACCGCCCCGGTGGTCCCCGTCCCGCAGCAGGTGCAGGCGGACCTCGTCCGGGTGGGCCGCGTCCCGCAGCGGGTGCCGGTGGCCCCCGTCCTGCAGCAGGCGCAGGCGGACCCCGTCCGGGCGCTCCCCGTCCCGGCGGTCCCCGTCCTACTCCCGGCATGATGCCCAACCGCACTGAGCGTCCCGCACCCGCAGGTGCCGGCCGTCCGGGCGGCGGCGGCCGCGGTCCCGGACGCCCTGGTGGCGCTCCCGGTACCGGTGGTCCCGGTGCCGGCGGCGGTGCTCCCGCCGGCGGTGGCTTCGGCAAGGGCGGCCGCGGCCGCGGCGGCACCCAGGGTGCCTTCGGCAAGGGCGGCGCAGGCCGTGGCAAGCAGCGCAAGTCGAAGCGTGCAAAGCGCCAGGAACTTGAGCAGATGAGTGCCCCGTCGCTGGGTGGCGTGAGCGTACCCCGCGGCGACGGCAACACCGTCATCCGGCTCCGCCGTGGCTCGTCCATCACGGACTTTGCCGACAAGATCGAGGCAAACCCCGCCGCACTGGTGACGGTGCTGTTCCACCTTGGTGAAATGGCCACCGCCACCCAGTCGCTGGACGAGGACACCTTCGCCCTGCTCGGCGAGGAACTGGGCTACAAGCTCCAGGTCGTTTCCCCTGAGGACGAGGAGCGCGAGCTGCTCTCCAGCTTCGACATCGACTTTGATGCCGAACTCGAAGCCGAAGGCGACGAGGAACTGGAAGCACGTCCCCCGGTTGTCACCGTCATGGGCCACGTCGACCACGGTAAGACCCGGCTGCTCGACGCCATCCGCAAGTCCGACGTCATGGCGGGCGAGCACGGCGGCATCACCCAGCACATCGGTGCCTACCAGGTCACGCACAACCACGACGGCAACGACCGCAAGATCACGTTCATCGATACCCCGGGCCACGAGGCGTTCACCGCCATGCGTGCCCGTGGTGCGAAGGTCACCGACATCGCCATCCTGGTGGTCGCAGCGGACGACGGCGTGATGCCGCAGACCGTTGAAGCCCTCAACCACGCCCAGGCGGCCAACGTGCCGATCGTCGTGGCAGTGAACAAGATCGACAAGGAAGGCGCCAACCCGGAGAAGGTCCGCGGCCAGCTGACCGAGTACGGCCTGGTTCCCGAGGAATACGGTGGCGACACCATGTTCGTGGAGGTCTCTGCCCGCCAGAACCTCAACATCGACGAGCTGCTCGAGGCGGTCCTGCTCACCGCGGACGCTGCCCTGGACATGCGCGCCAACCCGAACAAGGACGCCCGCGGCATCGCGATCGAAGCCAACCTGGATAAGGGCCGCGGTGCTGTTGCAACCGTCCTGGTCCAGTCCGGTACCTTGCGCGTCGGCGACACCATCGTGGCAGGTACGGCCCACGGCCGCGTCCGTGCGATGTTCGACGACGACGGCAGCGCCCTGACCGAGGCCGGTCCGTCCCGCCCCGTCCAGGTGCTGGGTCTGTCCAACGTGCCGCGCGCCGGCGACACCTTCTTCGTGACTGCTGACGAGCGCACCGCCCGCCAGATCGCCGAGAAGCGTGAAGCAGCCGACCGCAACGCCGCCCTGGCCAAGCGCCGCAAGCGCATCAGCCTGGAAGACTTCGACCAGGCCGTCGCCGAAGGCAAGATCGACACCCTCAACCTCATCCTCAAGGGTGACGTGTCCGGTGCCGTGGAAGCCCTCGAAGACGCGCTGCTCAAGATCGATGTCGGCGAAGGCGTGCAGCTGCGCGTCATCCACCGCGGTGTGGGTGCCATCACCCAGAACGACGTCAACCTGGCAACGGTCGACTCCGCCGTCATCATCGGCTTCAACGTCAAGCCCGCCGAGCGGGTTGCCGAACTGGCAGACCGCGAAGGCGTGGACATGCGCTTCTACTCCGTCATCTACGCAGCAATCGATGACATCGAGGCAGCGCTCAAGGGCATGCTCAAGCCGGAATACGAAGAAGTCCAGCTCGGCACCGCCGAGGTCCGCGAAGTCTTCCGCTCCTCCAAGTTCGGAAACATCGCCGGCTCGATCGTCCGCTCGGGCATCATCCGACGCAACGCCAAGGCACGCGTCAGCCGCGACGGCAAGATCATCGGTGACAACCTCACCGTTGAGTCGCTCAAGCGCTTCAAGGACGACGCCACCGAGGTCCGCACGGACTTCGAATGTGGTATCGGCCTTGGGTCGTACAACGACATCACCGAAGGCGACATCATCGAGACCTTCGAGATGCGCGAGAAGCCGCGCGTCTAACTCTTGTTAGTCCGTGGCCGGGGCCGTTGGATTTTTCCGGCGGCCCCGCCCCTTCGCTGGGCGGCTTGGGATCTTCGATCCCGCGCCGCCCAGCTTCGGCAGCGGAAATGGCCTTCCCAACACTCGCAAGCTCGCGTCGGGACCCTCGGCTATTTCCTTAGAAGCCACTCCCGGGCCGCCGGAAAAAATCCAACGGGTGCGTCATCGGCTCGCTTGGGTGCGTGGCATCCAGACCCTGGGCGCGTTGGCTGACGTTTGCGCCGCCGTCGTACGTCCCAAATTTTTCTTCTTTTAGGAGTTGTTCATGGCTGATCCGGCACGTGCTGCCAAATTGGCGCAGCGGATTAAGGTTGTTGTTGCTGAGGCCCTGGGCCGGAAGGTCAAGGATCCCCGGCTTGAGGGCATTACCGTTACCGATGCCCGCGTGACCAATGATCTGCAGCATGCCACCGTCTACTACACCGTCTTCGGGGACCAGGCTGTCCAGGCCGACGCTGCCAAGGGCCTTGAGAAGGCCAAGGGTGTGCTCCGGCAGGAGGTGGGCCGGAACATCACCGTCCGGCTGACCCCCACCCTCGAGTTCGTGGCCGACCAGATTCCGGTCAACGCCTCCAACCTGGAGGAACTGCTCCGGGAGGCCAAGAAGCGGGATGCCGAGGTTGCCGCCCTTGCCGCCAACGCCCGGCACGCCGGCGACGCGGATCCGTACAAGTCCGACGCGGTCGCCGACGTTGACATCGACGAGGACGACTTCGACGAAGAGGACCTGGACCTCAGCGACGACGAAGACCTCGACGAGGACGCCAACAAGTAGGCAGCGGACTTCCGCAAACACAGCAGCAGGACCCGGAGGCACCTCCGGGTCCTGCTGCGTTAGTGAACCTGCTTACCTGAGATCCGCCTTGATGACCCTGCCTGCAGGTGGCTTGGACGGGTCGCCAAGTGCGTCGATCGTGGCGTAGAGGGTGTGCCCGCTGATGTCGACATCCGCCGGCAGGTTCACCGCCAGGAACTGTGAGCGGTGGCCTTCGCAGTTGAACTTGATGATCTCACCGCCAAACAGTGAAGCGACGTACACATCACCGTTGTCTGTCACGGCCAGGCCCGTGGGGCTCATGATGTGATCGACCCAGAGATCCGTGTCGCCGTTCCATGGGTTGATCTTGAAGATGGCACCGCGTGCACCCAGTTCCGGTCCCTCGGGGCCGCCGGGCAGCGACGTCACGTACAGCATGCCGTCAGAACCGATCGCCACGTCGGTGGGTACCGGTTCGAAGGCATACTTATGACCAGCCACGCAGTCCGGCACCGTCATAGTGCCACCCTGCATGTCGGTGGGAACCACCAAACCCTTGGGGATGACCGCCGGGCGTGGAGGCAGGACAGCGACCGTATCTATGTCACCATTCTTCAGGTTGACCTTGAGGACAGCATTCATGCCGGCGTCAGCCACATATGCGGTGTCATCCTTCACTGCCAGCGCGTACGGATGGGAATCCACCAGGCCCTTGTACTTGGTAGGCGGGAAAGCCGGCCAGCCCGCAAGGCACTGGGCGCCCACGTCGTTGCCGAAACCATAGCGCTGGTCGCCATCGGGGTTGTGGCGCCGCTCGTAGTCGGCAAAGTTGGCGATCGTGTCCACGTCGCCCCTGGAATCGATTGACTTCAGGTGTCCGTCCAGTGCGGCCGGGTCTCCCTCGCCGGCGCCCACACTTTCAAGGAAATAGGTTGTGCTGCCGCGGGTATCTGCCCCGGCCACTTCCCAGCCCTTGGGAGTCTTTGTGGCCAGGTCTTCGGTGGACCCGTCCCGGCTGATCCGGGTGAGTTTCCCGGCAAAGTCCTGCGACACCAGGACCGTTCTTCCCGTTCCGGCGGTGACGTGCAGCGGTGAGACGAGGCCCCCTGCGAGGACGTCGTACCCGTCCGTACCGGTGGAAGCAGCGGCGGGGCCTGCGGACGCTATGGCAGCGGCCGAGGCCGCTACACAGGCTATAAGTGTGAGTCTTTTCTTCATTGGATTCTCCGGGGTGCGAGGCCCTTACGGGCTGGATGTGGCGCCTCCGTAGAGGCGAATATATCCCCCGGGCGTCAGCGTAGGCTCCTACCAGCGGGTAGGCGTTGGGGGCCTGCCCCCTTCCTGGCCCCCTTTCCGTCCCCCTATGGGGTGCACATGGCTAGGATCGTGCTATGACCTCCGCAGAACACGGCAACCGGGGCTTACGGCACCCTGCATTTGCCCAGTACCTTGAACAGGCCGTGGAGTTGGCCACACAAAATGTTGGTGAAGGCGGCGGCCCCTTCGGAGCTGTTGTGGTAACACCCGACGGGCGCGTGCATGCCGGGGTCAACAGGGTGACCCGGGACAACGATCCCACTGCCCACGCGGAAGTGGTGGCCATCCGGGCAGCGGCCGCGGCTGCGGCGGACTTCGACCTCACCGGCTCTGTCCTTTACGCAAGCTGCGAGCCGTGCCCCATGTGCCTGGCGTCTGCCTTGTGGGCCAGGATCGGCCACGTCTACTTCGCCGCGGACCGCCACGGCGCCGCTGCGGCAGGCTTCGACGACGCCCTCTTCTACGACTACTTCAGCGGCGCGGCCCCGGAGCTGATGCCCGTCACCAGGAGTGACATCCCGACGTCGGACGTCCCCTTCCAGGCGTGGCGCGCCTTTGACAGCAGGAAGGAATACTAGCCATGGAATCCGCCCTACTCCGCTGCCCCGCCTGCGGTAAGACCAACCGGGTGCCGGCCCAGGCCTCCGGACATCCCCGCTGCGGCAACTGCAAGGCGGACCTGCCCTGGATCGTGTCCGCGGGCGACAGCGACTTCGCCGCCGTGGCGGAGCAGTCGCCGGTTCCGGTGCTGGTGGATTTCTGGGCCGCCTGGTGCGGGCCCTGCCGCATGGTAAGCCCCGTCCTGGACCAGCTGGCCCGGGAGCGGCCCGGGAAGATCAAGCTGGTGAAGGTGGATGTGGACGCGTCTCCGGGCCTGTCGCGGCGGTTCGACGTCCAGGCCATTCCAACCCTCATGGTTCTGGTCGACGGAAAGGTCGCAGCCCGCCAGGCCGGCGCCGCACCGGCGGGCGTCCTCCGTTCCTGGCTGGACAAGGCCCTCGCCGGCGCCCGCAGCTAACAGGGCAGGCAGCTTCGCCGGCCGGCCAAGCCAGGTATCAACCCAGGACGTCAGGGCCGGCCGTCCGGAAGCCGGGACAGCCCGTCCAGCAGATCCTGCTTCCGGCCGCACAGCGCGATCCGGACCCACCCTTCGCCGATGGAGCCGAAGGCGGTCCCTGGGGCCAGCGCCACACCGGAATCCGCCAGGAAACGCCGAACCCAGGCCCGCACGTCCCCGCCGGTCACATGGGACATATCGGCCCAAAGGTAGAACGCCCCCTGCGCCGGCAGATAGCGGATCCCTTTTGCGGTGAGGACTGCCGAGGCGGCATCCCGGTTCTCCCGGTAGTGCTGGTGGGCGTGCCGGACGTAGTCCTGCGGCCCGGTCAGGGCAGCCAGCGCCGCGTACTGCGGCGCTGACGCCACGCACGACACGATGGATTCCATCACGTTGTCCATCTGCTGTTTGAGGCCGGGCGGGCAGATGAGCGCGCCGATTCGCAGACCCGTCAGGCCGTACGTCTTGGACAGTGTCAGCGAAGTGAACACGCGTGCATCCGCCGGGGTGCCGCCGTCGAACCTTGCCGGGCTGACGTGGGGAACATCGTAAGTGAACGCCTCGTAGCACTCGTCCGAAACCACCCAAATGTCATGCCGGCGGGCCAGGTCCATCAGTTCCCGGACCACTTCTTCACCCAGCACTGCTCCGAGGGGGTTGGACGGGGAATTGAGCACCAGCGCCCGGGTGCGGCTGGTGATGAGGGCCTCCACGTCGGCAACCTGTGGCTGGAAGCTGTGTTCGGGGCGCAGCGGATAGCCCACCGGCACGGCACCGAGCAACCGGCTGGTCATCGCAAAGGTGGGGTAGCCCGGGTTGGGGATCAGGATTTCGTCGCCGGGGGACAGCAGCAGGCTCATGGCGAAATGCAGGCCCTGCTGCGCCCCGGACACCACGTAGACGCGGTCAGCACCGACGTCCACCCCTTGTTCTTCCCGGAACCTGGCAGCGAACGCTTCCCGAAGGGCGGGGATCCCGGCGTTGGGTGTGTAGTTGGTTTCATCGCGGTCCAGGCAGGCGATGCCTGCGTCCAGGACATGGCGGGGGAGCGGGAAACCCGGCTCCCCGATACTCAACACAATGGCGCCGGGAGTACGCCACGCGGCCTCGGTGATCTCGCGGATCTGGTTGACGGGCACGTCGCGGACATGGGCGGCAAGCTCAGGCATGGCAGCCATCCTAGCCGTCCCCGTCGGGCTGCCGCGGTGCGTCCGGGACCGGGGTGGTGGCGTGGGCCGGCGGGCCAACCAGCGCCGATATACTGGGAGGCGTGCTTTCTGGACTGGTGATAGTGGACAAGCCGCAGGGATGGACCAGCCATGATGTGGTTGGCCGGATGCGGCGCCTCGCAGGTACCCGGAAAGTAGGGCACGCCGGAACCCTGGATCCCATGGCCACGGGCGTCCTGGTGGTCGGCATCAACAAGGCCACGCGCCTGCTGACCTACATCGTGGGCACCTCAAAGACCTACACCGCCACCATCCGGCTGGGCCAGGCCACCGTCACGGACGACGCGGAAGGGGAGGTCACGGCCACGGCCGGCACTTCCGGTGTCACTGAGCAGGCAATTCACGACGGCGTCGCGGCACTCACAGGCGACATCGAGCAGGTGCCAAGCAGCGTCAGCGCCATCAAAGTGAACGGCGAACGCGCCTACGCGCGCGTCCGGTCCGGCGAGGATGTGAAGCTGGCCGCACGCCCTGTCACCATCCACCGGTTCGAGGTGCACGCCGTCCGGCGGGATCCGGCGGCGGGTGTGATTGACCTCGACGTCACCGTTGAATGCTCCTCGGGCACATACATCCGTGCCCTGGCCCGGGACCTTGGCAATGCGCTGGGTGTTGGAGGGCATCTCACTGCCCTCCGCAGGACCCATGTGGGCCCCTATTCGCTGGACCAGGCGCGCACGCTCGAACAGCTCGCCGAAGAGCTCAACGTCCTGGAAATGTCGCAGGCTGCCCGGGCACTGATGCCCAACCGCGAACTCAGCGCCGAGGAAACCACGGAGATATCCTTCGGGCGGCGGATCGCTGCCGGCGCGGCCCCCGGCGCTCCCGGCGCCGCCACTGTGGAGCATCCGGCCGCCGCCTTCGCTCCCGACGGCAGCCTCGTGGCCCTTCTTGCCGACGCAGGCAGTTACGCCAAGCCGGTGCTCGTCTTCGCCCCCGGCGCCGGGACGGCCGCAACCGCCGCCGCGGAGGCCTGACACGTGGACGCATATTTTTGGATCATCCTCGTGGTCGGCCTGGGGTCCACGCTGGTGTGCCTGGGTGCGGGCATCCTCAAGAAGGCGCCGAACGACGTCACCATCCTCTCCGTCGCAGCCGTGGAAGCGGCCCTGGTGGTGTACCTGGTGGGGTCCATCGTCCGCGTGATCGCCGGCGAACCGATTGCCGGGGAGGCGTGGGAGTTTTGGGGCTACATGGCCACCGCCGTGCTCCTGCCGCCGGCGGCAATCTACTGGTCCATTTTGGAGCGCACCCGGTGGAGCAACTTTGTCCTGGCCGCGGTCGGCGTCACGGCACTCGTCATGGCCGCCCGAATGAACCAGATCTGGTACTGAAGTGGAAGAAGCAGCAGGAATGAACGACAAGCAAGCCCCGGCGGCTCCCGGCGAGGCACCCACCCGCAATACCCGCAATACCGGGCCAGGCCGCCTGCTGATTGCCGTGTACGGCGTTTTCGCGATCTCGGCCACGGCCCGGGCCGGATACCAGATCCTCACCAAGTTCTCCGAGGCTCCGCTGGCCTATCTGCTCTCCGCCTTGGCCGCGCTGGTGTACGTGGTGGCCACGGTGTCGCTGGCCAGAGCCGGAACCACCTGGTTCAAGGTCTCCGTTGCCGCGGTGCTCGTTGAACTCGTGGGCGTCCTGGTGGTGGGTACCCTGAGCATCCTGGACTCCGTGCAGTTCCCGCACGAGACCGTGTGGTCCCTGTTTGGCCGCGGCTATGGCTTCATTCCGCTGCTGCTGCCCATCCTGGGACTGGTGTGGCTCTACCGGCGCCGGCCTTCGGTGGCGGCTGAATCGCGTTCCAAAGCCGCGCAGTGATGTCAAAGGCAGCACAGTGAATCCGGGTAACCTTGAAGAGTTCCGCGGCCGGCATGGTTCCGGAACGTGGCTTGCAGGCAGCTTAAGGCGAGGGTGATGGTTTACATCTGGAACGATCCGTCCGATGTCCCGGCGGATTTCGGCCCATCTGTTGTCACTTTCGGCAACTTCGACGGTGTTCACCGCGGCCACCAGCAGGTGCTGTCCCAGCTGATCCGCTCGGCCCGCCTTTCCCACGCCAAGGCTGTGGCCGTGACCTTCGACCCCCACCCGGCGGTAATCCACCGGCCCGAGGCCGCGCCCGAGCTCATCATGGGCCTGGACGACAAACTGGACGCGCTGGGCGGACTCGGACTGGACGCCATTTTGGTGATCAAGTACTCACTGGATCTGGCCAGCCTCACGGCTGAGGAATTCGTGGAGCAGTACCTGGTGGACTGCCTCCACGCCAGCCACGTGGTGATCGGCCACGACGCCCGCTTTGGACGGGGCAACTCCGGAGACCTGGACACCATGAAGGCGCTGGGCGACAAGTTCGGCTTCGATGTCCAGGTCATCAGCGAGTTCGGCGCCGAGGGCTACCCCCTGCATGACGACGACGGCACGGACCGGCGCTGCTCCTCCACCTGGGTGCGCGAAGCCTTGCAGGAAGGCGATGTTGCCACCGCCGCCTCGGTCCTGGGCCGCCCGCACAGAATGCGCGGCGAAGTGGTTCACGGGGCAGCCCGCGGCCGCGCCCTCGGCTTCCCCACGGCAAACCTTTCCTCGAACGCCACGGGGCTGATCCCCGCGGACGGCATCTATGCGGGCTGGCTGGTGGACCAGGCGGGCACGCGCTGGCCTGCTGCGATCTCGGTGGGGTCCAATCCCACGTTCGAGGGCGTGAGCCGCCAGGTGGAGGCGCACGTCATCGACAGGCCCAAGGAGGCCGTGGAGGACTTCGATCTGTACGGCCAGACAGTGATTGTTGAATTCGTGGCGCGGCTTCGCGGCATGGTGGCCTACCGTGGCCCTGAGGCACTGGTGGAACAAATGCGGCTGGATGTGGCCCAGGCCCACCAGCTCCTCAGCCACCACTGACTGCAGCATCCGCCGGTTGCAACACGTGGCTGCAACAACGGGGTGACAACAACGAAAGGCAGCACGTGTCCGTCGAAAAGAACACCCGCAAGCTGGATGAGGGGATTGTCCGCGACTTCAGCTCGCGGATGAGCTACGCCTCCTACCTGCAGCTTCCCACGCTGCTCAGCGCGCAGCAGCCGGTCAGCCAGCCCGAGCACCACGATGAACTGCTGTTCATCATCCAGCACCAGACCACGGAGCTGTGGCTGAAGCTGGTCCTGCACGAGCTGCGCAGCGCGGCCGCGTGGCTCCGCGGGGACGACCTCGGTTCCGCGCTCAAGGGCATTGCCCGGGTCAAGCACATCCAGAAGACCCTTACCGAACAATGGTCTGTCCTGGCCACCCTGACACCCACCGAGTACTCGCAGTTCCGGGGCTTCCTGGGCAACTCGTCAGGGTTCCAGTCGGCCCAGTACCGGGCGGTGGAATTCGTCCTGGGGAACAAGAACAGCAAGATGCTGCCCGTCTTCGAATCCGATCCGCAAGCCCACGCCATGCTGGCCGAACTGCTTGCCGCCCCCAGCATCTACGACGAGTTCCTGGCCTACCTCGCGCGGCAGGGCTTCGATGTGCCGGGATCGGTCCTGGACCGGGATGTGACCCAGGCCCATGAGTTCACCCCGGAACTGGTCCCGCTTTTCAAGCACATCTATGAAAACGCGGCGGACAACTGGGCTGCCTACGAGGCGTGCGAGGAACTGGTGGACCTGGAGGACAACTTCCAGCTCTGGCGGTTCCGCCACCTGCGCACCGTGCAGCGGACCATCGGCATGAAGACCGGCACCGGGGGATCCAGCGGGGTGACCTTCCTGCAGAAGGCCCTTGAACTGACGTTCTTCCCGGAATTATTCGCTGTCAGGACGGAGATCGGACAATGAGCATCCATCAGGAAAACCACCTCGATGTGTCTGCCGAAGCGCTCCGCGGGCGCGCCGAAGAGCTGGACCGCCGGGACGCCCTGGCACACTACCGGGACCTTTTCATTGGCACGGACACACCGCTGTCCTACCTGGACGGCAACTCCCTGGGCCGGCCCCTGACGCGCACTGCCGACGACGTCGCCGCCTTCATCCGGGACGAGTGGGGCGGACGCCTCATCCGTGGCTGGGACGAACAGTGGCTCAGCATGCCGCAGGCCATCGGGGACCAGCTCGGACGCGCCGTCCTCGGAGCTGCTCCGGGGCAGACCATCATCGCCGATTCCACCACCGTGGTCCTCTACAAGCTGATCCGCGCGGCCCTGGCCGCCGTACAGGATCCAGACCGCAACGAGCTGGTGCTGGACACGGAAAACTTCCCCACGGACCGCTACCTGGTGGAGGGCATCGCCCTCGAGGAAGGCCTCACCCTGCGCTGGATCGAGCCCGACCCGGCCGCCGGGGTGACCCTTGACCAGGTGCGCCAGGCCACCGGGCCGAGGACCGCCGTCGTCCTCCTCAGCCAGATCGCCTACCGCTCAGGCCACCTCGCGGACCTGCCGGGGATCACCGCGGCAGTGCACGACGCCGGCGCGCTGGTGGTGTGGGACCTGTGCCATTCCGCGGGGTCGGTGGAGATCGACCTGGACGGTGCCGACGTGGACTTCGCGGCCGGCTGCACCTACAAGTACCTCAACGGGGGCCCGGGCTCGCCTGCTTTCGCCTACGTCAATGCCCGGCACCTGCCCTCGTTGAACCAGCCCATCTGGGGCTGGATGGGGCGGAAGGACGCCTTCGAGATGGCCGCCGGCTATGAACCTGCCGCCGGCATCCGGGGCTTCCTCAGCGGCACCCCCGCCATTTTCGGCATGATCGCCATGCGGGGAACCCTGGACCTCATCGAGGAAGCCACCATGGCTGCCATCCGGGAGAAGTCCCTGGCCCTGACCGCATTCGCCGTGGAGGTCTTCGATGCCTGGCTGGCCCCGCTGGGAGCCGAACTGGCGTCGCCGCGGAACCCGGGGGAGCGGGGCGGGCATATCACGGTGGACCATCCCAACTTCACCAAGGCCACCGTGGAAGCGCTCTGGGAAGGGGACGTGATCCCTGACTTCCGCTCTCCCCATGGCATCCGGGTGGGGTTGTCGCCGTTGAGCACCAGTTTTGCGGAAGTGCTCCAGGGCATGGCAGCGATCCGGGCCCGGCTGCAGGGCTGACGGCGCACTGTTTCGACAAGGTTAGGCCGCGCCCGGTAAACTGGACGATGGATCCGGCTGCAGTCCGTGGCGGCTGGTTCCTGTTGTGGTCGGCCTTCTCCGGTTATCCGGATCAGGACCAGCACGGCAGACCCGGCAGTGAATTACTGACCTGGGCCCTCACGGCACATCCCAAGGAGATATTGTGGCACTTGACGCCGCTGTAAAGCAGTCCATCATCAAGGAATACGCAACTGGCGAAGGTGACACCGGTTCACCCGAGGTCCAGGTTGCTGTCCTGACCCAGCGGATCAAGGATCTGACTGAGCACATGAAGGAGCACAAGCACGACTACCACACCCAGCGCGGTCTGCTGGCCATGGTTGGTCGTCGCAAGCGCATGCTGAGCTACCTCAAGAAGACTGACATCGCCCGCTACCGTTCGCTCATCGAGCGTCTCGGCCTGCGCCGCTAGTCACACTTTGGGGCGGCCCTTTCCCTCCGGAACGGGCCGCCTTCTTCAAATAAAAACTAAACAGGAGGATCAACCGCATCACGCATTCGCGGTCCTCGGTAGTGATCCCCGGGAACGGCTTCGTTGACTGAAGCCGGCGGCCCGTGGGTCTCGATCGATGACCGGGTGCAGGGCCAGTAGACAGATGCTGGCTGGGTTGATGCGGCTGGACTTCCGTAAATAGAAACGGAGGTGACTCTCTTGGAGGGTCCCGAAATCCAGTTCTCGGAAGCAGTCATTGACAATGGCCGTTTCGGCAAGCGCGTAATCCGCTTTGAAACCGGCCGCCTCGCCAAGCAGGCAGCCGGCGCAGCAATGGTGTACATCGACGATGACACCGCCCTGCTGTCCGCAACCACCGCCGGCAAGCACCCGCGTGAAGGCTTCGACTTCTTCCCGCTCACGGTCGACGTCGAAGAGCGCATGTACGCTGCCGGCCGTATCCCGGGCTCGTTCTTCCGCCGCGAAGGCCGCCCGTCCACCGAAGCCATCCTGGCCTGCCGCCTGATGGACCGCCCGCTGCGCCCCGCCTTCATCAAGGGCCTGCGCAACGAGGTCCAGATCGTGGTCACCGTCCTGGCCATCAACCCCGATGAGCTGTACGACGTCGTTGCCATCAACGCTTCCTCGATGTCCACCCAGCTGTCCGGCCTCCCGTTCTCCGGCCCCATCGGCGGCGTCCGCGTTGCCCTGGTCAACGACGAAAACGGATCGCAGTGGGTTGCCTTCCCCAAGCACTCGCAGCTGGAAAACTCCGTGTTCAACATGGTGGTTGCCGGCCGCGTTGCCGGTGACGACGTCGCCATCATGATGGTCGAGGCCGAAGCAACCGACAACTCCTGGAACCTCATCAAGGAACAGGGCGCCACCGCCCCCACCGAAGAGGTTGTGGCCGAGGGCCTGGAGGCTGCCAAGCCGTTCATCAAGGCACTCTGCGACGCCCAGGCCGACCTCGCCGCACGCGCTGCAAAGCCCACGGTCGAGTTCCCGGTCTTCCTGGACTACGAAGACGACGCTTACGCCGCCGTCGAATCCGCTGCCGCCGAAAAGCTCGCCGCTGTCTTCCAGATCGCCGACAAGCAGGAACGCGACAACGCCTCCGACGCGCTCAAGGACGAGGTCCTCGCCGGCCTGGCAGGCCAGTTCGAAGGTCGCGAAAAGGAGCTGTCCGCTGCTTTCCGCTCCGTCACCAAGCACGTTGTGCGCCAGCGCATCCTCAAGGACCAGATCCGCATTGACGGCCGCGGCCTGACGGACATCCGCCAGCTCACCGCAGAGGTCGAGGTTCTGCCCCGTGTTCACGGTTCGGCCATCTTCGAACGCGGCGAGACCCAGATCATGGGTGTCACCACGCTGAACATGCTCAAGATGGAACAGCAGATCGACTCGCTGTCTCCCGTCACCCGCAAGCGCTACATGCACAACTACAACTTCCCGCCGTACTCCACCGGTGAGACCGGCCGCGTGGGCTCGCCCAAGCGCCGCGAAATCGGCCACGGTGCCCTGGCAGAGCGCGCCATCGTGCCCGTGCTGCCGTCCCGCGAGGAATTCCCGTACGCCATCCGCCAGGTATCCGAGGCCCTCGGCTCCAACGGCTCCACGTCGATGGGTTCCGTCTGCGCCTCCACCCTGTCCCTGCTGAACGCCGGCGTGCCCCTGAAGGCCGCCGTCGCCGGCATCGCCATGGGCCTGGTGTCCGACCAGGTTGACGGCCAGACCCGCTACGCGGCACTGACCGACATCCTCGGCGCCGAAGACGCCTTCGGTGACATGGACTTCAAGGTTGCCGGTACCGCCGAGTTCGTCACGGCCATCCAGCTGGACACCAAGCTCGACGGCATCCCCGCTTCCGTGCTCGCGGCAGCCCTGAAGCAGGCCCGCGAGGCGCGCCTGCACATCCTCGAGGTCATCAACTCGGCCATCGACACCCCGGACGAGCTCTCCGAGTTCGCACCGCGCGTCATCGCCGTCAAGATCCCCGTGGACAAGATCGGCGAGGTCATCGGCCCCAAGGGCAAGATGATCAACCAGATCCAGGAAGACACCGGCGCCGACATCTCCATCGAGGACGACGGCACGGTCTACATTGGCGCCACGAACGGTCCGTCTGCAGATGCAGCACGCTCCGCCATCAACGCCATCGCCAACCCGCAGGTCCCGGAGATCGGCGAGCGTTACCTGGGCACGGTGGTCAAGACCACCACCTTCGGTGCCTTCGTGTCGCTGACCCCGGGCAAGGACGGCCTGCTGCACATCTCCGAGCTGCGCAAGATCGCCGGCGGCAAGCGGGTGGACAACGTTGACGACGTTGTTTCCGTGGGCCAGAAGATCCAGGTGGAAATCACCAAGATCGATGACCGCGGAAAGCTGTCCCTGTCTCCGGTCGTGGCTGAAGAGGAAGGCGCCGACGACACCGAGCGCGTTCACGCCACGGAGCCTGCTGAAGGCGCTGAGGTCTAACAGCAGGGGCTTCCCGGCATAAGCATGAATCGGCGGGACCGGTGGATGATCCACCGGTCCCGCCGCTGTTACGATGGCAGCCAGATCCGGCTGCCCGTCCTGAAAGGCATCAATGACTGTTGTACCCCTGCCGCTTGAGCAGAACCACGCCGGCGACACCCTGGTCCACGGCTCCGACGGCGGGTCCGAGGTCCGGCGTTCAGTGCTGCCAGGGGGAGTGCGGGTACTGACCGAGGCGATGCCGGGACAGCGGTCTGCCACCATCGGCTTCTGGGTGGGCGTCGGATCCCGTGACGAGGCACCCGGCCAGCACGGGTCCACCCACTTCCTTGAACACCTGCTGTTCAAGGGCACCAAGCGCCGCACGGCCTTGGAGATTGCTTCCGCGTTTGACGAGGTGGGCGGCGAATCGAACGCGGCAACGGCCAAGGAAAGCACCTGCTACTTTGCGCGGGTGCTGGACTCGGACCTTCCCATGGCCATCGACGTCATCGCTGACATGATCACCGGCGCCGTGCTGGATCCTGACGAGATGGAGCAGGAACGGGACGTCATCCTGGAAGAAATTGCCATGGACAGTGATGACCCCACTGATGTGGCGCACGAGCACTTCGTCGCCGCGGTCCTCGGCAGCCATCCGCTGGGACGGCCCATCGGCGGCACTCCCGCCGCCATCAAGGCCGTAGCCCGCGATTCCGTGTGGGAGCACTACCGCAGGTACTACAAGCCTGAAGAGCTGGTCATTACCGCCGCCGGCGGCCTGGACCACGACGTCGTATGCGGACTCGTGGTGGATGCCCTCCAGACCGCGGGCTGGTCGCTTAAGCCGGACGCCGCGCCGGTGCAGCGGCGTTCCACCGAACGTGCCCTGATCACGGGAACGGCGGGCCTGCATGTGGTCAAGCGGGCCGTGGAGCAGGCGAACATCATCATGGGCTGCCCCACGATCGTTGCCACCGATGAACGCCGCTACGTCATGAGTGTCCTGAACGCGGTCCTGGGCGGCGGCATGTCCTCGCGGCTGTTCCAGGAAGTCCGTGAGAAGCGCGGGCTGGTGTACTCCACTTACTCCTTTGCCTCGTCCTACGCCGACGCCGGCTACTTTGGGATGTACGCGGGCTGCACGCCGTCCAAGGTCCGGCAGGTGCTGGACCTGCTGGCTGTGGAGCTCGACAAGCTCGCGGAACACGGGATTTCAGACGACGAACTGCGCAAGGCCGTGGGACAACTGGGCGGCGGAATCGTCCTGGCACTGGAGGACACCGGCTCCCGGATGTCCCGGCTGGGCCGCGCCGAACTGGTGTCCGGCGAGTACCAGGACATTGACGAAACACTGCGGCTGATCAAAGCCGTCACCACGGAACAGGTCCAGGAGCTTGCCGCCGAACTCGCCGCCGCGCCCCGGACCGTCACCGTGGTTGGCCCGTTCGACGAGACCGAAACCTTCGGCCTGTAACACCCCGCGCCGCGGAGATGCCGCGAAGACGCTGGCGGCCCGGCTCTGCAGAGTCCATCCTGAGTGGGGAGTGATTCTTCGGCAGGGGAAGGCGGAACGGTGAACGGGCCAGGAGCGGAGCACGGACATCCGGCGTTAACGAACCTGCTGGGTCACTGGCAGGGCTACACACACGTGGCTGCCGGTCCCTGGGGGCCGGAACACCGCGTGAGCGCCCAGGTGTCCTACACGCAGGTTGCCGGGGGCCTCGGCGTGGTGCAGAGCTACCGGCACATTGAACCGGACGGCAGCCACTTCGAAGGCCACGGCATCTTCACGATCGATCCGGTCCACAACGACGTGCTGTGGTACTACGTTGACAGCACCGGCGTGCCGCCCGGCAACGCCGCCCGCTGCACCTGGCGCGACGGCGTCCTCCGTGTTGAACGCCGCAATGCCGGAGGCTGGACGCGCCACTCCATCAAGGTGGCGAACGGTGTCCTGACACACGTCACCGAATTGCGTTCGCCCGGGCGGGACGACGGCGGCGACGCCCCGGAGGCCGGTGTGGACGGCGAGGCTTTGTCCTACAGGCCATTCATGCGCTCGGAATTCCACCGCGCCTGAGGCATGGCTAGGACGCCGCCTCAATAATGCGCGTTTTCGGCGCACCGGCGAGGGCAGGGGCGTTGGCGGGCGAACGCCATACCTGTGTTCGAAGGTTCGTGAGCAGCTGCTCTGCCTGGGCCAGGTCCGCGAAGTCGAGTTCCACAACAATGTATTGCGGTTCGCCCACGGGCCGGCCTATCCGGTGCGCGAGAACCCCTGACGCGGACCGGCCCACCGGATCCCGGTCGAATGCCGCCTTCCACGTGCTGAAATCGGTGATGCTGTGTTCGATCTGCAGGGTGAACATCCCAGTCTCCTTACTCGTCCCGCCAGGTTGGAGGACGCTCCACGCTGCTAAAGCTAGACGGTCCGGGCTGCGGCGGGTATCCCAGAATTCTGGGTGGCAGCGCCTCCGGGTTGCCCGGGATGGCCGGAGCATACTTGGAACATGACCAAGGGCTGGGCTGGAAACCGGAGCCAGGAGCGCATCCGACTCCTGGCAGGCTCGGACCTGGATCACCAAGCTCTCCGGACAGCGATTCTGGCAGAAGTGGCCACCATGGTGCCTTTCGATGCATTCGTTTGGCCGCTGTGTGATCCCGTCACGACGGTAGGGATGGCGCCGAGGGCCAGGATTCCCTGCCCTCAGGAATTGCCCACACTTATCCGCCTCAAGTACCTCTCCGGGGCCGGCCGCTGGACCGAGCTGATGCATTCGCCGGTGCCGGCGGCATCCCTCCTGAAGGCAACGCAGGGAGAGCCCTCCCGCAGCCCGGTGTGGAGTGGCGTGTTGCAACGCTATGGGGTCCGCGATGTACTGTCCGTCGTGTTTGCCGACAAGTATGGGTGCTGGGCCTGGCTCGATTTGTGGCGGACGGGCGATTCGGTCCCCTTCACGGATGAGGAAACTGCGTACCTGGGCGAGCCCGCAGCGGCAGTGACCGCCGGCCTGCGGAGGTCCGTGGCCAGGCAGTTTCGGACTCGACTGGAACCGGAACCTGGCCCGGACCCGGCCGCCGGGACAGGAGCCGGGCAGCCCGGATTGCCGGAGCAGGCTGTCCTCACCCTGGACGACGATCTGGCGATAGCTGGCCGAACGGCGTCCGTGGACGACTGGCTGCAGCTGCTTCAGCCTGGTCCGGTCCCTCACGATCATGTGCCTGCTGAGGTGTTGAACGTTGCTGCCCAGCTGGCGGCAAGGGAAGCACTGGTGGACACCCACGCCGCGGAATGCAGGGTGTACGTCGGGGCGGGCCGCTGGGCCTCCCTGCGGGCCAACCGCATGGAGTCGGGAGTGTCCGGACCCACTCCACCGGTGGCCGTGACGATTCAGGCCAGCACGCCTGCCGCGCGGCTTGACATGTTTGCCCGGGCGTTTGGCCTGACACCCCGGCAGGGGGAACTGCTGTGGCTCACTGCAACAGGGGCCGATACGGCAGCCATGGCGGATGCCCAGGGCGTGACACCGTACACGGTCCAGGACCAATTCAAGCAACTCTTCCAGGCTTGCGGAGTCCACAGCCGGGCGTCACTGCTGGCCATTGCCCTGGGAACGGGGGCCCGGGTCTAGCGGTGGGCCGTCGTCTCCTGGAGCCACGCGTTGACGCACATGCCCCTGGGGAAGTCCTACGACAAGAGCACGTCCCAATTCCCCGCCGGGTCTGGCGGCAGGAAGAACGGCATGGCGTAGAAATCGTCCCACAAAGGATCTGTTGGCGGGAGTTGATCCGGCTCAAGCAAGTTCCCGCCAGGCGGCTCCTCGCTTGGCACCTCCAGCCACTCCGGCATGTCAGCCAGCAACTGGCACCATTGCGGCAGCCCAAACGGCAGATCGCGCCGCAATTCAGGCGGTGGTGGTTCCCGTAGCCCCGCTTCGTCCGCTTTCCGGGGTGTGCCCAACCCTCCCGGTGGGTTCAAGACTGCCGGTGCGGATTGCCCGGACACGGTGCTGTTCCTCCGCAGAAGCCCTGGCGGCCGGTGGGTTGGTTGGGGGTCGTGGTGTTCGGGGTTGTAGTGGCGGCCGGTGGGTGAGGTCCAGCCGGGCGGTCCGTTGTTGGTGGCGGGGTCGGGGGTCCAGGCGCGGGCGTGCTTCAAGCGGTGATGTTTGGGGCATAGCTGGGCCAGGTTCCGGACGGCTGTTCTGCCGCCGTGTTCCCAGGCGGTGAGGTGGTCGGTGTGGTTGTCGGGGGTGTGGTTGGTGCAGCCGGGGAAGGTGCATTTCCGGTCCCGCATGCGGATCCATTGTTTGATGGTTTCGGGGAGCCGGTAGCGGGTGCGTCCGATCTCCAGGGGTGCCCCGTCGCGGGGGTCGACCAGGACGCGGTAGAACGACTCCGCCCCGTCCGCGACGAGCCTCCGCGCCATCGACGCCGGGATGGGGCCCAGGCCGTCCAGCACGGCCGGCTCATCGGTGAGTCCGAGCAGGGCGAAGACCGGGACGGTGACCAGGACATCGGCCCGCGGGGTGGGGACCTTGCCAACATCACCAGTGCTCCCTGTGCCGGAAACGCTGCCTGCGGCCGCCGTATCACCTGTAGCCCGTGCAGCCCCACCCGGAGCAGCCTCGGCCGTGGCCGTGGTGGTTCCTGCGCCGAGGAGGAGTGCTGCTGCGATGTCGGGGCGGAGTTGGGTGAGGGTGCGGGGCTCGTTGGGGCCTTGGAGGCCGCGGGCGGTGGCGGTGGTGCGGTTCCAGATGGCGCAGGCGGTGTCGCCGGGGAGGTAGAGCGAGAGCCAGGCCATGCCGTCGCGGTCCGGGGTGTATTCCATCCGCCGGTCCGCGACGCCTTTGGCGTGGCGTTTTTCGAGGGTTTCGGGGTGGTGGCGTTCCCGCCAGGCGCGGACCTTGGCGCGGAACCGGGCAGGGACAAGTTCACCGGGCGCGGCGCCGCGGGCGGGGTTGGGGGCGTCGGGGTCGAAGAAGTGCGCCACCAAGGCAGCAGCCCCGTCCGGGGTGAGCCCTTCGGTTTCGTCGGCGACAATCCTGGCATGCTGCCACGACAGGTCACCGGCTGACAGGGCGCCCAGGAGCGGCGGCAGGGAACACACCCGGCGGGATTGTTCCACCAACCCGCCTGCGGCCGCGGAACTGATGCTCAGGACACCGGCGATCTCCTCCACCGTTGACATCTCCGAAAACATGCGCTCATCCACCGGGGCGTCGGGGGCAAGGAGTGCCTGCTGGATCTCGACCGCTTCCACCGCGTCCAGGGCTTTCACCGCGGCGAGCTGAGCCTCGACCCGGGAGACTGCCTCCAGCCGTTCCAGCCGGAGCTCATACCGCCGCTGCAGCACATCCACGTCAGCACCAACACCGGACCCGGCAGCAAGGAAATGATCCTCACGGGTAAGAGCATCGAGGGCAGCAACAGAGGCAGAAACACCCTCCAAAACCACCCCAACATCCGTGCCGATTCCCATACCCACATCATCCAGCGAGGCACCGACATTCAAAGCCACGGCAGCTTTGGCAAGGCCAGGGCGGCTGCTGCCCATTCGCCTGGACGTGCGCGAATACTTACCCGCCGGCGAACGGAGGCAGTACGTCCACCACGTCGTCCGGACCAAGGACCGCCGCCTGGTCCCGTACGGCCACCTCATTGAGCAGGAAGCTGCTGCGGGAAAGAAGCCGGGAAAGGGGCGGGGTCCCGGCAGGGGGTTCAGGGCGGTCCACGGCCAGCACGGCCTCGAGCAGGTCCGCCACGGTGGCGCCCTGGGGAAGGTGGAACTTTTCTTCCTCGAAACCTGCCGCAGCGCGTGCGGCAGCAAAATAACGTACAAGCATCCCGGTCAGCCCCCGATAGCACTCATGCTGCGGTCCGGCTGGACGAAGTCCGGAGCATCCAGTCCCACGTGGTCCATGCCGTGGGCTTTGGGTTTGATCCACATGGCGTCCTGCCACCGCTGCGCCAGATCATCATCGGTGGCGCCCGCCCGCAGCAGGCCCAGCAGGTCGAACTCCTCGCGGGAGAACAGGCAGCTCATGATCTTGCCCTCGGCGGTGATCCTGGTGCGCCGGCAGTCGGAGCAAAACGGCTCGGTGACGGAGGCGATAATTCCCACGGTTCCCAGCACCGGTCCGTCCGCGTCCGCGGAACCTGCCGCCCGCCGTCGTACTTCAAACCGCTCCGCAGGAGCGCCGTCACGTGCCCGGGGATCCGGACTGAGGGCAAAGTCCCGGGACAACAGCCCGCGGATCTCGGCCGCCGTGATCATGTTGCGGCGCGTCCAGCCGTGGTCCGCATCGAGCGGCATCTGTTCGATGAACCGCAGTTCGTACCCGCGCTCCAAGGCCCACGCGAGCAGCTGCGGCGACTCGAGGTCATTGATGCCGCGCATCAGGACGGCGTTCAGTTTCACAGGGCCCAGGCCGGCAGCCCAGGCCGCGTCCACACCCGCCAGGACCTGGTCCAGGAACGGACGCCGGGTCAGCTTGGTGAACGTTTCCTCATGCAGGGAATCCAGCGACACATTGATGCGCGTCAGGCCGGCGTCCTTGAGGGCCGCTGCCTTCTTCGCCAGGCCAACGCCGTTGGTGGTCATGGAGATCGGCAGGTCCGGGTGGTTGGCCCGCAGTGCCGAGATGATCTGGACCAGATCGTGCCGCACCAGCGGCTCACCGCCCGTGAGGCGCAGTTCGCGCACTCCCAGCTGCTCCACGCCTACCTTGACGATCCGCACGATCTCCTCGGCGGACATGACGGCCTGCTTTGCCAGCCATTCCAGGCCCTCCGCCGGCATGCAGTAGGTGCAGCGGAGGTTGCACTTGTCCGTCAGGGACAGCCTCATGTCGGTGGCGCGGCGGCCGTAGCGGTCCGCCAGCCCGGCCGGTGCATCCGCTGGCCGGCGCGCGGGAACGCCCGGCAGCGCCGATGCTGCTTCCTCCCGCGGCTGCGGCATGCCTAGCTGGACAGTCATGAAATCAGGCTACGCCACGTTGAGCCGCCCATCACACCCGTGACCCCGCTGTGAGACGCGGGGCAGGAATCCCGGCGGCACCGGCGCCGGGGACCACCGGCAAACCTATGCTGGTGTTGTGAGGAGTTCCCAGCGCGGGCATGCGGCGTACGACGGCGGCGCCGGCCTTGGGGAGCGGGCGGACAGTCCCTTCCCACTACCGGCAGTCCCGCGCGCCGGAGGTGGTTGGGCCGCGGCTGCCGGGATAGCCGCGGCAGGCGGCGGTATTGCAGCAGGGGAGTTGGCTGCGGGGGTTCTCAGCCCCTCCCTTTCGCCGTTGACGGCGGTTGGCGGTGCCGTGATCGATGCCGTGCCTCCGGGCATCAAGGACTGGGCGATCTCTGTCTTCGGCACGGCCGACAAGGCAGCGCTCCTGGTGGGAATGGCGTTGGTCATCGCCGCCCTGGCCGCACTGGCCGGAGCGCTCGAGCGCCGCCGCCGGTTCACTGGTGCTGCCGTGATCGGAATCTTTGGACTTGCCGGAGCGGCCGCCGCCCTGACGCGTTCCCAGATGACCCCCCTGTCGCTCGTGCCGCCGCTCCTGGCCGCGGTGGCCGCCGTCGTGCTGTTGCGGTTCCTGCTGCGCAGGCTGCAGGCATGGGATGCCGCGATTGCCGGCCAAGCAGCCTCCCACCAAGCGGCCTCCCACCAAGCAGCCGCAGATCATCCCGAGGACAGCCTTCCCGCTGCCCCCGGTGAGGCCACACCGGACTCCGCGGCCACCCAATCGCGCCGCAGTTTCTTCCAGGCCCTGGGCATCACCGCAGCGGCCGCTGCGGCAGGGGGAGTACTGGCGGGAATCTGGCGCGGGGCCACCATGGCTGTCAATGAGGCCAGGGCACGCATCACCCTGCCCGCAGCGGCATCGCCGGCAATACCTGTGCCCCCGGCTGCGGAAGCCGGTGTTGCCGGAATGCCGCCGCTGGTGACCCCGAACCGGGATTTCTACCGGATCGACACCGCGCTGTCCGTCCCGGCGGTCAGCCCGGATACCTGGGTCCTCAAGGTAACCGGCATGGTGGCCCGGGAAGTCCTGCTCTCCTTCGCCGACCTAATGGCGAAGCCCCTCACCGAGCGGCACATCACCATTGCCTGCGTCTCCAACGGAGTGGGCGGCGACCTGATCGGCAACGCCCGCTGGCTCGGCTGGCCGGTCCGGGAACTGCTGGCCCTGGCCGTTCCCCAGCCGGGCGCAGACATGGTCCTCTCCCGCAGTGCCGACGGCTGGACCGCCGGTACGCCCCTGGATGTCCTCACCGACAACTGGGACGCCCTGCTTGCCGTGGGCATGAACGGTGAACCGCTCCCGCTGGAGCACGGCTTCCCGGTCCGGTTGGTGGTTCCCGGCCTCTACGGCTATGTCTCGGCCACCAAATGGGTCACCGAGCTCAGGGTCACCCGGTTCGCCGATGACGCCGGATATTGGACCCCTCGCGGCTGGTCCGCGCGCGGCCCCATCAAGACCTCGTCCCGCATTGACGTCCCCCGCAGCGGCCGCCCGGTCAACGCGGGAACAGTTGTCTTCGCCGGCGTTGCCTGGGCCCAGCACACCGGCATCCGGAACGTGGAACTGCGGATCAACCGGGGACCGTGGCGGGAAGCGGAACTGGCCACGGGAATCTCCGCCGACACCTGGTACCAGTGGAAGCTGGCCATGGACCTTGCCCCGGGGCAGTACGAGGTCCAGGTCCGGGCCACCAACCTGGCGGGCGAACCCCAGGACGAAACCGCGCGGCCGCCGGCACCGGACGGCGCCACGGGATTCCACACGGTTAGAGTTGACGTGAAATCCTGACGGCTCAAACCCTGACGGCCCAAACCCTGACGGCCCAAACCCTGACGGCCCAAACCCTGACGGCCCAGACCAAAGGCGTATCCATGACCAGCCACACCCCGCACGCCCTGGCAGACCACACCCCGGAAGGCCACGTCCACCATGCAGCGGAGGGTTCCCGGCCGGTCGCTGGCCATGCCGCCGCAGTCGTGGAACTCCTGCGGCCGCTCCTGTCAATGGACCGGATGGAAACCCTCCCGCTTAGCCAGGCGCTGGGCCGGGCCCTGGTGGACGATGTGGCCGCGCCACTCAGCCTTCCTCCTTTCGCCAATTCCCAAATGGACGGATACGCCGTCCGTTCCGGCGACCTTCCCGACGGCGGCGGGGACCTCCGCATCATGCCCCCGGTTCCGGCCGGGTCAAGCCCGGAGCCACTCGAACCAGGAACCGCGGCACCCATCATGACCGGTGCCATGATCCCGGCGGGGGCCGACGCCGTCGTACCCATTGAAAAGGCGGTGCCCGATCACTTCCTGGACCCCGGAAACACAGCGGGGGACGGCAGCGGCGCCACCGTGCGGCTGCCCGGCACCGCGCCGGGAACGTTCGTGCGCTTCCCGGGCAGCGACATCGCGGCGGGGGAGCGGGCGCTGGCCTCCGGGACCTGCCTGGGGCCGGCCCAGTTGGGGCTGCTCGCTGCCTTGGGCCTCCCAGAGGTGGCGGTGTACAAGGCGGTGACCGTCCTGCTCGTCACCACGGGCGACGAAGTGGTGGAACCCGGCCTGCCGCTTCCTCCCGGCAAAATCTACGACTCCAACGGAACGCTCCTTGAGGCCGCCATGAAGCAGGCGGGACTCACAGTCCGCCGCACCGGCATCTCCACCGACACTCCGGCGGAACTGCAGGCGCTGCTGCGGACCGAAAGCCCGGGGGCTGACCTGATCGTCACCACCGGCGGGGTCAGCAAGGGAGCCTACGAGGTAGTGCGGCAGGCAATGGCGGACCAGCCGGTCCGCTTCGTGCACGTGGCCATGCAGCCGGGCGGCCCCCAAGGACTGGGAACGTTCGACGGCGTGCCATTCCTTGGGTTTCCCGGCAATCCGGTCAGCTGCCTGGTGTCCTTCGAGATGTTCCTCCGTCCCGCTTTGTCAGCCTTGCTGGGGGCACCGGGCCGGAGGCTGCCGTTGCGCGCCCGCCTTGATCTTGGGGGCCCGGGCCGTCCGCTCACCTCTCCCGGGCACAAGCACCAGGTCCGCCGCGGCAGCCTGCAGCCGGACGGGACCGTGAAGCTGGAGGGCGGCGAGAGTTCGCACCTGATGCACGCACTCGCGGGGTCGAACGTCCTGGTCCATGTCCCTGTGGGTGTAACGGAACTCGCTGACGGCGACGAGGTGGAAGTATGGATGCTGTGAACGCAGAACATACCCCCGCACTGACGCACCTGCGCCAGGACGGCAGCGCCCAGATGGTTGATGTCTCCGCCAAGGTCGAGACCACGCGGGAGGCCACCGCCACCGCCACCGTCCGGACCACCCCCGAGGTGATGCAGCTCCTGGGCTCCGGCGGGCTCCCCAAGGGCGACGCCCTGGCCGTTGCCCGGGTGGCCGGCATCATGGCGGCCAAGAAGACGCCGGACCTGATTCCGCTGTGCCATCCGTTGCCCCTCTCGAAAGTCACCGTTGACTTCGACCTCGGCGCGGCCGCCGTCACCATCAGCTCCACCGTGAAGACCAGGGGCGTCACGGGAGTTGAAATGGAGGCCCTGACGGCTGCCTCCGTGGCAGCCCTCAGCGTTTACGACATGATCAAGGCCGTGGACAAGCATGCCGTCCTGACGGACATCAAGGTGCTGGCCAAGAGCGGCGGCAAGAGCGGAGACTGGGCACTGTGACCGACCCCAACATCCTGGACGTCTCCGAACCCCACCGCCACGGCGACGTGCAGGGGCGGAAGGCCGGCGTCGTTATCGCGTCCACCCGTGCCGCAGCGGGCATCTACGACGACGAAACCGGCCCCGTGATCACCGACTGGCTCACTGAACACGGCTTTGACGTCTTCCCGGCCATGGTGGTTCCCGACGGCGAGCCCGTGGGCGCTGCCATCCGGGCGCTCCTCACCCAGCGTCCCGCCGTCGTCATCACCAGCGGCGGAACCGGCCTCAGCCCGGACGACCGGACACCCGACGTCACCCTGCCCCTGCTGGACCGGGAAATCCCGGGCATCATGGAGGCGATAAGGCGTGCCGGCGCTGCCAAGACTCCGCTGGCGGCCCTGAGCAGGGGCTATGCGGGCGCTGCCGGGCAGACGTTCATTGTGAACCTGCCCGGGTCACCGAAGGGTGTCATGGATGGGCTGAGCGTCCTGGACCCGGTGATCGGACATCTTTGCGACCAGTTGGAAGGCGGACATGGGCACTGAAGCAGCATTCGAGGTAGTGCGGGCAGTCCTGAGCGCGGAGCCCATCTCCGTGGACCAGGCGATTGCCGCGGTGGAAAGCGACACTGCGGGTGCGGTGGTCAGCTTCAGCGGTGTAGTGCGCAACCACGACGGCGGCAAGGCCGTCGAGCGCCTCAGCTACAGTGCGCACCCCACGGCGCACCAGGTGATGGCCGACGTCGTCGCGCGCCTGGTTGCCGAGCAGGACGCCGAGGCCGGTGACGCGGCCGGGGAGACCCCCGCGGGAAAGGCAGCCCAACCCGTCAGGATCTGGGCCGCACACCGGATCGGGATGCTGGAGATCGGGGACCCGGCGCTGGTGTGCGCGGTATCCGCCGCGCACCGCGGACAGGCGTTTGCCGTCTGCTCCGAGCTGGTGGACCGGATCAAGGACCAGGTGCCCATCTGGAAGGAACAGTTCTTTTCGGACGGCACCGTGGAATGGGTCGGCGCCGGCAGCTGATGCCGCGCCGGGGCACGCCGGGCCGCGCCTCCACGCTGCCCGGGCCGGCCGGCGTTGCTCCGCAAACTGCGAGGTAACGCACGCCGTCCGGTTCCTGCCCCAACCTGTCCCGCCGGTAGGGTTAATCCCATGACCGAACAACACCCCGCCCCCAAACTGGTGGCCGTCCTTGGCGCCAGTGGACGCATGGGCGCCGAGGCCGTTAAGGCCATTGATGCCGCGCCCGACCTGAAGCTCGTCGCAGCCCTGGGACGGGGTGACTCGCTGGAGCAGCTGACGGCCTCCGGTGCCCAGTACCTGGTGGACCTCACAGTCCCCGAAAGCACCGAAGCCAACGTCCGCTTCGCCGTCGAGCATGGGATCCACGCCGTGGTGGGCACCACCGGCTGGGACGCGGGACGCCTGTCCGCGCTTGAATCCCTTTTGGCGGAGCACCCGGAAACGGGCGTACTCATCGCGCCCAACTTTGCCTTGGGCTCTGTGCTGGCTTCGGCGTTCGCCGCGAAGGCGTCAAAGTACTTCGAGTCCGTGGAAATCATCGAGCTCCACCATCCGGACAAGGTGGACGCCCCTTCCGGCACCGCCGTCCGCACCGCAGAGCTCATCGCCGCTGAACGCAAGGCTGCCCAGGTGCCGCCCAGCCCGGATGCCACCACTTCAGAACGCGCGGGCGCACGCGGCTGCGACGTGGACGGCGTCCGCGTCCACAGCGTCCGGCTCCGTGGCCTCGTGGCCCACCAGGAAGTCCTGCTGGGCGGTCCCGGCGAGCAGCTGACCTTCCGCCACGATTCCTTCGACCGCGCGTCGTTCATGCCCGGCGTGCTTCTGGGCGTGCGTAACGTTGCTGCCCACCCCGGGCTGACCGTGGGCCTGGACGGTTACCTGGACCTGGGACTCTAGGCGGTGAACGGGTTCGCAGCCGGTTTCCTTAAGAACCGCACCAAGATCTGGGTGGGAGCGGTGACGCTGTTGCTGGTCTTCTACCTGGTGGTGTCCTTCCAGCGCTCGCTCCTGCTCCTTGCAGACAGCAACCTCACCGCCAAGGCCATCGGGGCCGCCTACCTGGTGCTGCCCATTGTTGGCGCGTGGGCCCTGATCCGCGAACTGATGTTTGGCGCCCGCACCGAGCAGATGGCCAAGGTCCTGGAAGCCGAAGGCGGGCTGCCGGTGGACGAGCTTCCCCGCACGCCCGGTGGCCGGATTGTCCGCGCCGCAGCCGACGCGGAGTTCGAAAAGTACCGGGCCGAAGCCGAGGCCGCTCCTGATGACTGGCGTTCCTGGTTCCGGCTCAGCTGTGCCTATGACGCCGCCGGGGACCGCAAACGCGCGCGGGCTTCCATGCGCGACGCTGTGAAGCTCTTCACCACGGCATCCTAGCCCCTGCTGCCGCAGGGGTTCAGGACAGGGCCTTGAAGCCGCCGCGCCCCACCAGGCTTGCAGTATGGCCCACCCATTCCAGGGGGCCGCGCCACGACATCCGCGCAAACACGATGCCCACGGCGATGGCAGCCGCGGCATGGGCAAAGTACATTCCGTCCTCGGTCCAGCCTGCGGGCAGCGGTTTGAGGTAGAAGCTGGAGACCACCCAGACATGGACGGTGTACAGCGTCAGCGTCATGGCGCCGGGTCCCCGCAGCGGCAGCAGCAGGTCCAGGTCCACCCATTCGGCCAGCCGCCCCAGAAGCAGGCAGGCACCGATGACGGCCGCCGCAACTGCCGAGGTATGCAGCAAATCGAGCGGCGTACCCGAATGCGGTGCGGCCGATGCCAGCCACCACCATGAACCTTCCTGGGGGAGTCCGGCCAGGTTCACCTGGAGTACGCTGCCCAGCGGGTAGCCCGGTGAGTTGAGGACCTTCTCCAGCGCTGCGCGGCCGCCCCAGTCCTCCATGGCCGCGACACCCAGGCTCTTGGCCGCCACGGCCACTACCGTTCCGCCCACCAGCAGCAGCGCGGGTACCAGCGCCTTGGTCAGCACCAGGCGGCCGATGGCCAGCCCCACCAGCAGGTAGGACAGCCACTGCAGCACCGGGTAGTAGCCCGTGAGGAACAGGTCCGCGAGCAGCCGGGACGGCGTTCCGAGGTCCTCCCATGCCGGGTTGTGGCCCAGCCTCAATGGCGGCTCCGGGGCAAGGAGCCAGGGCCGCAGCAGGTAGGCCAGCACCGGGGAGCCCAGGATCCAGCCGGCGGCCCACGCACACAGGCGCTTCACGCCCAGCCCCAGGAAGGGCAGGACGCACAGGAACAGCACGGCGTAGTGGACCAGGATGATGGCCACGTTCACGTCCAGGCCGCCGAGGGTCAGTCCGACGGCGGCAATCACCAGGGCGCGCAGCCCCACCCCGCGGCGGGCCGCGGAGAGTTCGGCGCCCTCCAACGGCCTGTTCTTTCCCGTGGACAGGGCAAGCCCGACGCCCGCCAGCACTGCGAAGAGGGCGGCGGCCCGTCCCGAGAACGTGAGGCCGATCCAGGTTGGTGTGAGGCTTGAGTTCGATTCGAACGTCGGCAGCAGGTGAGTGGCCATCATGCCCAGCAAAGCCAGGCCCCGGGCCGCATCGATGCCCCTAAGACGCCCCGGTTGTTGACGGTCTGCGGTCTTCCGGGGCCGGGTGGCCGGGGTGCGGGACGTCATGACCAGATCGTCTCACATGCGTCCGTGGGCTGGCTGCCGCAGGGGGAGACGCGGAGGTGTGGGCTCTTGTGTTCGAATATATGTTCGAATAGCATGGGGCCATGGAGATGCCATCATTGGGAGCCGCTTCCCCGCAGGGATTTAAGCCTGCCCCGCAGGGATTTAAGCCCGCCCCGCAGGAAAGCCAGGGTTCAGGAGTGCTGAAGGCGATGAGCCCGGGCGTGGTGGACTACCTGTTCCGCCAACTTGTCTCCGGGCGTCCGGCCGAGGACGTCCAGTGGGAACGGGAAGGCATCAGCCTGTCCGCCCAGCCGGAAGGAGCGGAGCTCGCCCGCCGACTCGCGGAAACGGACATCGACGCCCTGACGCCCACGGAACTGTTCCACTACGTTCGGGCGGCGCAGCGGCTCGCCAGCTGGGCTGAGGACCTCCGGCAGGCCGCCGTCGGCCGCTATTGCCACGCCGGAGCAGATACTCCGAAGTCCGGGCGGAGCCGTATTTGACGCTTGTCACGCCCGTGGCATTGTCCTAACCAGCCGGGGACAGGGTAACGTTTTTTCCATGGCTGACTCTTCCGCGCACATCCCTGCCCTCGGTACCCTCCTGACCGCCATGGTCACGCCGTTCACCAAGGACGGCGCAGTGGACTACGACCAGGCGGCAGCGCTGGCCAGCAAGCTTGTCGACGACGGCTGTGACGGCCTGGTGGTCACCGGCACCACCGGTGAAACCTCCACGCTGACGGACGAAGAGAACCTCGGCATGTTCCGCGCCGTGAAGGAGGCCGTCGGCGGCCGGGCGGCCATCATCGCCGGCACCGGCACCAACGACACCGCGCACTCGGTCCACCTTTCCCAGCAGGCTGCTGCCCTCGGCGTCGACGGCGTCCTCCTGGTGACTCCTTACTACAACAAGCCCAGCCAGGCCGGTGTCCGCGCCCACTTCGAGACCATCGCCTCGGCCGTGGACGTACCCGTCATGCTGTACGACATTCCCGGCCGGTCCTCCATCGCCATCGAGCCAGACACCATGATCCGGCTGGCGCAGCACCCCAACATCGTGGCCGTCAAGGACGCGAAGGCCGACTTCATGGCAGCCACCCGTGTCATGGCGGAAACGGACCTCCTGTTCTACTCGGGCGACGACGGACTGACCCTTCCCTGGATGGCGCTGGGCGCCGTCGGCCTGGTGGGCGTTACCACCCACGTCGCCACCCGCCGCTTCCGCGAACTCATCGACGCCATCAACGCCAACGACCTCGGCACCGCGCGCAAGATCAACTTCGAGCTGCAGCCGGTGGTACGCGCCACCATGACCCGGGTCCAGGGCGCCGTGGCGGCCAAACAGATTCTTAAATGGCAGGGAGTCCTGCCCAACTCGATCGTCCGTTTGCCCCTCGTGGAGCCGGACGAAACCGAGATCGAAACCATCCGCGGGGATTTGGCGGAAGCGGGGCTGGTCTTCTCCTGAGGCTAAGACCGGCACCCTTCCGCCTGGAAAGTAGTGCACTATGACCCAAACTGCCCTTACCGGCCTTGTCACCCCTCCGCGCCTGCCCCAGGGCACGCTCAGGATCGTTCCGCTTGGCGGACTCGGGGAGATCGGCCGGAATATGGCCGTGTTCGAAATCGACGGCAAGCTGCTGATCGTGGACTGCGGCGTCCTCTTTCCCGAGGAAACCCAGCCCGGCGTTGACCTGATCCTGCCGGATTTCTCCTACATCGAAGACCGGCTGGACGACGTCGTGGCCGTGATCCTCACGCACGGCCACGAGGACCACATCGGCGCCGTGCCGTACCTGCTGCGCCTGCGCAACGACATTCCCCTGGTGGGATCTCAGCTGACCCTCGCGCTGATCGAGGCGAAGCTGCAGGAGCACCGCATCCGGCCCTACACGCTGACAGTGGAAGAGGGTCAGGTTGAGAAGTTCGGGCCGTTCGAATGCGAGTTCGTGGCTGTGAACCACTCCATTCCGGATGCCCTGGCGGTGTTCATCCGCACGGCGGGCGGCACTGTCCTGCATACCGGCGACTTCAAGATGGACCAGCTGCCGCTGGACGGACGCATCACCGACCTCCGGCACTTCGCCAAACTGGGTGAAGAAGGCGTGGACCTCTTCATGTCCGACTCCACCAACGCCGACGTCCCCGGATTCACCACGGCCGAGAAGGAAATCGGCCCCACGTTGGAGCGGCTTTTCGGCCAGGCCACCAAGCGCATCATCGTGGCCTCCTTCTCCTCCCACGTCCACCGCGTGCAGCAGGTGCTGGATGCAGCGGCCAAGCACAACCGCAAGGTGGCCTTCGTGGGCCGCTCCATGGTCCGCAATATGGCCATCGCCGAAAAGCTGGGCTACCTTGACGTCCCCGCCGGACTGATCGTGGACATCAAGAACATCGACAACCTTCCGGACAACCGCGTGGTGCTCATGTCCACCGGCTCCCAGGGCGAGCCCATGGCGGCCCTGTCCCGGATGGCCAACGGCGACCACCGCGTGGTGGTGGGGGACGGCGACACCGTCATCCTGGCCTCCAGCCTCATCCCGGGCAACGAGAACGCGGTGTTCCGCATCATCAACGGCCTCCTGAAGCTCGGCGCCGACGTGATCCACAAGGGCAACGCCAAGGTCCACGTCTCCGGCCACGCCGCCGCCGGTGAGCTGCTCTACTGCTACAACATCCTTGAGCCGCTCAACGCCATGCCCGTGCACGGCGAAACCCGGCACCTGATCGCCAACGGCAAGATCGCCATCGAATCCGGCGTCCCGGATGCCAGCGTGATCCTTGCTGACAACGGCACGGTCATCGACCTCCGCGACCACCAGGCAGACATCGTCGGCCAGGTCGAGGTGGGCTTCGTCTACGTGGACGGCTCCAGCGTGGGCGAGATCACCGACGCCGACCTCAAGGACCGCCGCATCCTGGGCGATGAAGGCTTCATCTCCATCATCACCGTTGTCCACCGCGCCACCGGCAAGGTGGTGTCCGGGCCCGAGATCCACGCCCGCGGCGTTGCCGAGGACGATTCGGTCTTCGACGACATCATCCCCAAGATCAACGCAGCCCTGGAGGAAGCGGTCCAGAACCACGCCGACCACACCAGCCACCAGCTCCAGCAGGTGGTACGCCGCGTCGTGGGAACCTGGGTCAACCGCAAGCTGCGCCGCAAGCCCATGATCATTCCCGTGGTGCTCGAGGCCTGACACCAGGCTGGCGTCGCGCTGGTGCACACCCGGAAGGGCCCGGTTCTTCATGGACCGGGCCCTTCGGCGCATCCGGACGGTCCCCGGGCGCGTCCGGGCAGGTCCGCACCTGGCGCCCGGCGGGTGGCCCGGCGGCCCCGATATCCCCGGAATCACAGCATGCTTCCGGTACCGTGGCTATTATGGCCACACGTACTACTTCCGCGCCCAAAGGTACCGGCAGGGGGAGCTCCGGCAGCAAAGCGGGCAGTTCTACAGGCCGCGGAACCGGCTCCACCGCCAGCAGGACAGGGCGCGGCGGCTCAACCAGCACTGCACGCACCCGCCAGCTTCCCGCCGTCGAGCACCACCAGCCCTGGCTGCTGCGCGTGGTGGGCGGAGCGTGGCTTGGAGTGGGCCACCTGGTGGGCGGGGGAGTGCGCCGCATCGGCCACGACGTCAGCGACCTCCCCGCGGAGGAACGCCGCGACGGTGCCGCCCTCTTCAACCTGGCCCTTGGTATTTTCATCGCCACCTTCGCATGGTGGGGACTGACGGGCTGGTTCCCGGACGCCGTCTACGCCGTGGCGAACGGCACCTTCGGCTGGATCTCCCTGCTGCTCCCGCTCATGCTGTTCGTGTGCGCCTTCCGGCTGTTCCGCCGGCCCTCGGACGGCCGGGGCAATAACCGGGTGGGCATCGGTTTCCTGATCATGACCTTCGCCGGGTGCGGGTTGGCTCATATCCTTGGCGGCCAGCCCACCGTGGCCGACGGCTTCGACGGCCTCCGCAAAGCCGGCGGGATGCTCGGCTTCCTGGCCGCCACGCCGCTGGCGGCCATCCATCCGGCTGTGCCTGTGGCCCTGTATGCCCTGCTGGCCTTTGTGTCGGTACTGATCATCACCGCCACCCCGTTCACGGCGATCCCGCGCCGCATCCGCGGCGCCTATGAACACCTCATGGGCATCGACCTGATGGACCAGGAACACCAGGACACCCACGACCGCAGCTACCTCGAACGCACGGCTGCCGCTGCGCCCAAGAAGAGGAAGCGGAAGCTTTTCGGCAAGGACCAGGAGTCCGACGCCGGCCTTGAGGGCTACGTGGGCGACGAAGCCTTCGAGCACGCCGTCATTGACGACGACGAGCCCGAACCCGAGCGGCCCGCGCCCGGAGTGCGGCGCCCCACCCAGGCGGAGATCGCCGTCGAAAAGATCAAGGCAGCCCAGGGATTGGGTGCCGGTGCCCAGGCACCTCCGGCGGAAAACGCCACCGAGGCCATCCCCCTGGTCATCCCCGGTGCCGCCGCTCCCGCCAAAGCCGCCGCCGCGCCCACCGTGCCCTCCAACCCGGTGGCCCCCGCGCCGCCGCCCGTTCCCATCCCGCAGCGGACCGAACAGCTCTCGCTCGCCGGGGACGTCACGTACACCCTCCCTGCCTCGGACTACCTGACACCCGGCTCGATCCCGAAGGAGCGCACCGAAGCCAATGACGCCGTCGTCGCTGCCCTGACGGATACCCTGCAGCAGTTCAACGTCGACGCCACCGTCACCGGCTTCAGCCGTGGTCCCACCGTCACCCGGTACGAAATCGAACTTGCTCCCGGAACCAAGGTTGAGCGCGTCACCGCGCTGTCCAAGAACATCTCCTACGCTGTGGCCTCCAGCGACGTGCGCATCCTGAGCCCCATCCCCGGCAAGTCCGCCATCGGCATCGAAATCCCCAACACCGACCGCGAGACCGTGTCACTGGGCGACGTGCTGCGCAGCCAGAATGCGCGGCGCACCGACCACCCCATGGTCATGGGTGTGGGCAAGGACGTGGAGGGAGGCTACGTGGTGGCCAACCTGGCCAAGATGCCGCACCTCCTGGTGGCCGGCGCCACCGGCGCCGGTAAGTCGTCCTTCGTGAACTCCATGATCACCTCCATCCTGATGCGGGCCACCCCCGACGAGGTGCGCATGGTCATGGTGGACCCCAAGCGCGTGGAGCTGACGGCCTACGAGGGCGTCCCGCACCTGATCACGCCCATCATCACCAACCCCAAAAAAGCCGCCGAGGCGCTGCAGTGGGTGGTCCGTGAAATGGACGCCCGCTACGACGACCTCGCAAATTACGGCTTCAAGCACATCGACGATTTCAACAAGGCGGTGCGGGCCGGAAAGGTCCAGCCGCCGGTGGACTCCAAGCGCGTCATCAGGCCCTACCCGTATCTGCTGGTGATCGTCGACGAGCTTGCCGACCTGATGATGGTGGCACCACGCGACGTGGAGGACTCGATCGTCCGCATCACCCAGCTTGCCCGTGCCGCCGGCATCCACCTGGTGCTGGCCACCCAGAGGCCGTCCGTGGACGTTGTCACCGGCCTCATCAAGGCCAACGTGCCCTCGCGCATGGCCTTCGCCACGTCCTCCGTCACCGACTCCCGCGTGGTCCTGGACCAGCCCGGCGCCGAGAAGCTCATTGGCCAGGGTGACGCGCTCTTCCTGCCCATGGGCGCCTCCAAGGCCATGCGCGTCCAGGGCGCCTGGGTTACCGAGTCGGAGATCCACAAGGTGGTGGAACACGTCAAGGGGCAACTGCAGGCTTCCTACCGTGACGACGTTGCTGCCGAAGCGCCCAAGAAGCAGATCGACGACGACATCGGGGATGACCTCGAGGTCCTGCTGCAGGCGACGGAGCTGGTGGTCACCACGCAGTTCGGCTCCACCTCCATGCTGCAGCGCAAGCTCCGCGTCGGGTTCGCCAAGGCCGGACGGCTCATGGACCTGCTCGAATCCCGCGGCGTCGTGGGACCATCCGAGGGCTCCAAGGCGCGCGATGTGCTGGTCAAACCTGATGACCTCGCCGCCGTCCTGGCCGCCATGAAGGGCCAGGAGGCGCCGGCCGCCGCCGATTCCCAGACCGCTGCCCTCAGCGACAATGCCAACGCCAACATCGCCCAGGGCGGCTACGCCGAAGACCTGGTGGCGGCGGACCTGGACCAGCGGAAGCAGAACGTCGAATATTACGACGGCTCGGATTCCGCCCCCGGCGGGTACGGCGATGACGACGACGGCTCCGAAGACGCATGGTCCCTCACCGGGCGCTAGGCCGGTAGCCTAGGAACGTGACTAGCACCGATGCAACCGCCGCCGGCCAGGGCCGTGCCGGGGTCTGGAACCTTCCCAACGTCCTGACCATGATCCGCATCGCGCTGGTCCCGTTTTTTGTGTGGTTCCTCGTGGCGGACGCGCCCGGCCTGCACAGTGTTTCCGGACCATGGCGCTGGGCGGCAGTGGCGGCCTTCGCCGTCGCCATCTACACGGACAAGCTCGACGGCGACATCGCCAGGAGCCGGAACCTGGTCACGGACTTCGGCAAGATCGCGGACCCCATCGCAGACAAGCTCCTGATCGGCTCCGCGCTGGTGATGCTCTCCTTGCTGGGTGAGCTGCCCTGGTGGGCCACGCTGGTGATCCTGGTGCGGGAATGGGGCATCACCGCCCTGCGCTTCTTCGTGATCCGGTACGGGGTCATCCCCGCCTCGCGGGGCGGCAAGCTCAAGACCGTGGTGCAGACCGCGGCGATCTTCCTCTATCTCCTGCCGTTCGGGGCATTCGCGCCCTGGATGTCCTGGGTTGCGTTTGCCGTCATGATGGCTGCCGTGGCGATCACGCTGTGGACCGGCGTCGAATACGTCATCGAGGCCCTGCGACTGCGCGCGAAGGGGAAACGGCAGGCAGGGACTGTCACAGGGCAGGGCACAGTGACGGGGCAGGACACAGCCAGCGGGCAGGAATCAGCGACGGGCCAGGACCAGGCATGAGCAACCTCCACCGTTTGGCCGGGCAGGCCGTCCAGCAGGCGCTCGACTCCGGGCAGACCGTCGCCACCGCCGAGTCGTTGACGGCGGGGATGGTGTCCGCTGTCCTTGCCGACACTCCCGGGGCCTCCGGCATGCTGCAGGGCGGTGTGGTCGCCTACCAGAACTCAGTGAAGGACGCGGTGCTGCACGTTCCTGCCGACCTCCTGGCCCGTGCCGGCTCCGTGGACCCCGACGTTGCCCGTGCCATGGCAGCCGGGGCACGCACGGTCCTGGGCGCCGACGTCGGGATTTCCACAACGGGGGTGGCAGGTCCCGATGCCCATGACGGCAAGCCCGTGGGGCGCGTCTACATTGGAATTGCCACAGCGGCCGGAACGGCGGCTTTCGAATACTCCTTCACCGGCAGCAGGCCCGACATCAGGGCCGCAGCCTGCGCCGCCGCCCTGGAACGGCTCCTCGAGGCACTGCCCGCCTGACGCCTGCCGGACCCCAAGTTACCGGGCGTAAAGTTGCCGGGAACAAAAGCCGGTACCGATTAGTTATTACATTGTGTCGCTTCCGGATAGTGGAGGCGCCTAGGATGAAATGACCACGACGGTTCGCCCCACGGTGAACCTGACCAATGAGGGAGCAAGGCGATACAGATGGTAAAGCAGCCCGTATCCGTAAACGGCGTTGTCCGCTGGAAGGATGTGGGCCTCGCCGAACAGGCTAAGAGCGAACAGAAGGAGCGCAAGATGGTAGTACTTCGTCACGAAATCGGTGATGTGCTGCGCGATGTCCGCCAGCGTCAGGGACGCACGCTCCGTGAAGTTTCGCACAGCGCCCGCGTCTCCCTGGGGTATCTCAGCGAAGTGGAGCGCGGCCAGAAGGAAGCCTCGTCAGAGCTTCTGTCCTCGATCTGCTCGGCACTGGATGTTCCGTTGTCAAGCATGCTCCGTGAAGTCAGCGACCGTGTGGCAGTAGCCGAAGGCGTCGCAGTTCCGGACACAGTTCCGCAGGAATTCTCCCAGCGTTACGGCCGTGACCTCGAGCGCGACCTCAACACTGAACTGAACGACGAACTCTCCACGGGCCTTCTCTCCGGCGCCCGGTAAAGCCAGCCCCACCGCAGGTGGGCCTTGGAACGCAGGAAGCCCCCGGCCGCGCCGGGGGCTTCCTGCGTTGGCGCCCAATTGATGTGCCCGGCTGGTGGTACTCCTGCCGGCTGTTCGTCGCTGCGGGCTATTCCTCTTCTGCGGGGGAGCCGCCTCCGCCTTCCCTGGGGAATCCGTCACGCTCGTAGGTGGAGTTCAGCTTGGCCATGTAGCGGGCCAGCTCCTGCAGGTCCTGCACGGGCCACTCGCGCAGCCGTTCCTGGAAAACCTGGCGCCTGGCGTCCTGGACCTGGTGCATCTTCTCTTCGCCCTTGGGCGTCAGCCGGATGGACTGTGCCCGGCGGTCCAGGGGATCGGCTTCCTTGGATACCAGTCCGAGGCTCTCCAGGAAGGCAATCTGCCGGCTGACCGACGGCTTGCCCACCCCGATGTTCATGGCAAGCTCCGTCAGGCGGATGGGCCCTTCCCGGCGGATAACCGTTAACAGCCCGTACGCGGCAGGCTCCATGTCCGGGTGGACTTCGCGCGAGAGCTGGTTGGAGATGGCCCTGGCCCGCCGCCAGAAAAGGCTGATCTGGTGTTCAACATTCTGCAGCGCGGTATCGGCGGCATCAGCGCCTGCGTCCGGCGGCGGCGGGAGATCCGGGGAGTTGCTCATGGCAACAATTCTAGGGTCCGCAATCATGAGAGGATTTACCGATGCGAATCAGCGAGTACTGGCGTCTGATGGATGACGAGTTCGGTGCGGGGTACTCCCGCGTGCTGAGCAGTACCCTGGTCCTGACCGGCGTCGGCGGGCGCACTGCGGACCAGGCGCTGGCTGCAGGCATCGAACCGCGCAAAGTCTGGCTGGCAGTCTGCGATGTCCAGGACGTCCCGGCCGAACGGCGGCTGGGCCGGGACATCGCCCCTCGCCGCGACTAGCAGCGCCTAACAACGGCTTCCCGGGTGGTCCTTCGTGAGCCTGCCGCAGCCGAAGCGCCCTTGGACGGACACGCCGCAGGACCGGCACTCTTCGAATACCTGTTCGGATAACGCTATGCTTTTTCTATTGGGCTTATCCACATAGCCGTTGTCCTCAGGCCGGAATGTCAGTGGGTCCCAGTAGCGTCAGAGATGACCAATAAAACGGCCGCGAAGGCCACCATCGAGAAAGCATTAGAGGTGTCAACCATGGCGGCAGCCCCGGATCGTGCAAAAGCGCTGGAAGCAGCGCTTGCCCAGATTGACAAGCAGTTCGGCAAGGGGTCGGTCATGCGCCTGGGCGACGAAGTACGCGCCCCGATCGAAGTCATCCCCACCGGTTCCATCGCACTGGACGTCGCTCTGGGGATTGGCGGCCTTCCGCGGGGCCGCGTCATCGAGATCTATGGTCCTGAATCCTCGGGTAAGACCACCGTTGCCCTGCACGCCGTGGCCAATGCCCAGCGCGCCGGCGGCATCGCAGCCTTCATCGACGCAGAACACGCCCTGGACCCCGACTACGCCGCCAAGCTGGGTGTGGACACCGACGCCCTCCTCGTGTCGCAGCCGGACACAGGTGAGCAGGCGCTCGAGATCATGGACATGCTGGTCGGCTCGGGATCGCTGGACGTTGTCGTCATCGACTCCGTCGCCGCCCTGGTGCCGCGCGCCGAAATCGAAGGTGACATGGGCGACAGCCACGTCGGCCTCCAGGCACGGCTCATGAGCCAGGCCCTGCGTAAGATCACCGGACGCTTGAGCCAGACCAAGACCACCGCCATCTTCATCAACCAGCTCCGCGAAAAGATCGGTGTCTTCTTCGGCTCCCCCGAAACCACCACCGGTGGTAAGGCCCTGAAGTTCTACGCGTCGGTCCGCATCGATGTCCGGCGGATCCAGACCCTCAAGGAAGGTGCCGATTCCGTCGGTAACCGGACCAAGGCCAAGATCGTCAAGAACAAGATGGCTCCGCCCTTCAAAGTTGCTGAGTTCGACATCATCTACGGCCAGGGCATCTCCCGCGAAGGCGGGATCATCGACATGGGCGTGGAGCACGGCATCATCAAGAAGTCCGGTTCCTGGTTCACGTACGACGGCGACCAGCTGGGCCAGGGCATGGAGAACTCGCGCCGCTTCCTGCGCGACAACCCCGAGCTCGCGGCTGAACTGGAACGCCTGATCAAGGAAAAGCTCGGCGTAGGGGTCAAGCCCGCCGAGGACGAGTCCAAGGACGCGCCAAAGCTGAAAGCCGTCGACGGGTTCTAGCCCTTGACCGGACCACGTTCACGGCGGACCCGGTCCGGCGGCCCCTCTTCAGGGCCGCCGGACGGCTTTTCCATCCCTGAGGATCCGCAGGCTGTTGACGCCGAACCGGATCCGTTCTCGGTGGCGCAGGCCATCGTGTACCGCCAGCTCACGGCAGCTCCCAAGAGCAGGCTGCAGCTTGCCCGGAAACTGGCGGAACGGAATATCCCCGAACACGTCGCCGAGGCGGTGCTGGACAAGTTCCAGGAGGCGCGCCTGATCAATGACGCCGAGTTTGCCGATATGTGGGTCAGGAGCCGGTCCCAGTCCCGCAAGCTTGCCAAGGGCGCTCTCCGGCGCGAACTTGCCGAGAAGGGCATCGACCAGGAAACGGCGGCTTCTGCCCTGGAGCAGCTGACGGACGCCGACGAGGAAGGGGCGGCACGCGCACTGGTGGAGCGCAAGCTCCGGCCCGGGACGGTTTTGCCTGACCAGTCGGAACGGGACAAAGCCGTCCGGCGGCTCGCCTCCATGCTGGCCAGGAAGGGCTACCAGCCGTCCCAGGCGTTCAGGATCGTCAACGACGTCCTGGATTCCCGGCAGGATCCCGACAGCGGGATGCTCCAAAGCCGGTACCCTTAACTGGTGAGTTTGACCATTCCTTCCCCCCATTCCGGCGCTGCCGCGTCCGTTGAGCCTGCTGCTGATGCGCAAGCCGGTGCTGTTCCGCAATCCGGGGCAGTGCAGCCGCGTACTTACCAGGTCCGCACGTTCGGTTGCCAGATGAACGTGCACGACTCCGAACGCATGGCCGGCATGCTGGAGGATGCGGGCTACGTACCGGCAGCCGGCGACCATGCTGACGTGGTCGTGTTCAATACCTGCGCAGTCCGGGAGAACGCGGACAACAAGCTCTACGGCAACCTCGGCATCCTGGCGCCCGTGAAGGCCGCCAACCCCGGCATGCAGATCGCCGTGGGCGGGTGCCTGGCCCAAAAGGACCGCGAAACCATCCTCAAGAAGGCACCATGGGTGGATGCTGTCTTCGGCACCCACAACGTCGGCGCCCTGCCCGCACTTTTGGACCGTGCACGGCACAACAATGAGGCCCAGCTGGAAATCCTGGAGTCCCTGGACGTCTTCCCCTCCACGCTCCCCACCAAACGCGACTCCGTCTACTCCGGCTGGGTATCCATCTCCGTTGGCTGCAACAACACGTGCACGTTCTGCATCGTGCCGGCCCTCCGCGGCAAGGAAAAGGACCGCCGGCCCGGAGACATCCTCGCCGAAATCCAGGCCCTCGTGGACGACGGCGCCATCGAAGTGACCCTCCTGGGCCAGAACGTCAACTCCTACGGTGTCGAGTTCGGCGACCGCCAGGCCTTCTCCAAACTCCTTCGCGCCTGCGGCGAAATCGAGGGCCTTGAACGCGTCCGCTTCACCAGCCCGCACCCGGCCGCCTTCACCGATGACGTCATTGATGCCATGGCCGAGACGCCCAACGTGATGCCGCAGCTGCACATGCCCCTGCAGTCCGGTTCGGACCGCATCCTCCGCGCCATGAAGCGTTCCTACCGTTCCACGAAGTTCCTGGGCATCCTGGACAAGGTCCGGGACAGGATTCCGCACGCCGCCATCTCCACCGACATCATCGTCGGCTTCCCGGGCGAAACCGAAGAGGACTTCCAGGCGACGCTGGACGTGGTGGAAAAGTCACGCTTTGCCACCGCCTTCACCTTCCAGTATTCAAAGCGCCCCGGCACGCTCGCTGCCGATCTGCCGGACCAGCTGCCGAAGGCCGTGGTCCAGGAACGCTTCGAACGCCTCACCGCCCTGCAGGACAGGATCGCCGCCGAGGAAAACCGGAAGCAGTTGGGCCGGAGGCTGGAAGTCATGGTCACCGCCCAGTCCGGACGGAAGTCGGAGGAAACCCACCGGTTGTCCGGCCGCTCCCAGGACCAGCGGCTGGTCCACTTCTCAGTCCCCGAAGGGGCCCCGGCACCCAGGCCCGGAGACCTCGTCACCGTCACCATTACGGAGGCGGCGGCCTTCCACCTGGTGGCCGATCCCACGCCGGAGGACTACAGCCTGCGCCGGTCCAGGGCGGGGGACGCCTGGGACAGGTCCCAGGCCGACTCCTGTGGTGCGCCTGCCCCCGGCTCCAGCGCAGGACCCAAGGCTGTCTCCCTTGGCATGCCCTCGCTGCCGCTGCGCACCCGCTGAAGGTGACTGCCCCGCCTGTCATCGCCGTCGTCGGTCCCACCGGCTCCGGCAAATCCGACCTGGCCGTCAACCTTGCCCTCGAACTGGACGGCGAGGTCATCAACGCTGACGCCATGCAGTTCTACCGCGGCATGGACATTGGCACTGCCAAAATCACGACGGCCGAGCGCAGGGGAGTGCCGCACCACCTCCTGGACATCCTGGACGTGACCCAGGAAGCCAGCGTCTCCGACTTCCAGCAACAGGCCCGCAGCCTCATCGGGGATATCCATGCCCGCGGCAAGCGCGCAATCCTGGCGGGCGGCTCCGGACTGTACGTGCGGGCCGCCCTGGACGTCCTGGAGTTCCCGGGGACCGACCCCAAGCTCCGTGCACGACTGGAGGCGGACCACATACGGCTGGGGACCCCGGCGCTGCTGGACAGGCTGAGGGCCCTGGACCCCGTATCCGCGGACAGGGTCTCGGACGCCCGGCGGATTATCCGCGCACTGGAAGTCCATGAACTTACCGGACGGCCCTTCAGTTCCTTCATGCCGCGCCGCGAGTACTACCAGCCTGCGGTTCAGGTGGGCCTGAGCGTGGACCGGGAGGTCCTGCGGGAGCGCTTGGCGGTACGGGTTCACCGGATGGTGGAGTCCGGCCTGCTGGAGGAGGTCCGGATGCTGGACGCGCGGGGCCTTCGGCAGGGCAAAACAGCATCCCGTGCACTGGGCTATTCACAGTTCCTGCGGGTCATCGACGGCACGTCAACAGTTGAGCAGGCCGCAGAGGAAACAATCGTGGCCACCCGGCAGTTCGCCCGCCGCCAGTTGACGTGGTTCCGCGCCGACCCCCGCATCACCTGGCTGGACTGGCAGGACCCGGAGCTGACGGGTAAGGCGGCCGAGGTGTGCGTCCAGGATCCGGGCCGGTAGCCGCAGTTTCAGCACCGGCGGCATCCGCCGTTACGCTTGTGACCATGAATGCAACCCCCGCAGAAGCCACTGGGACCGCCTTGCACGCACTGAGCGGGCTCCGCTTTTCCAAGGGGCATGGCACCGGCAACGACTTCGTCCTGGTGGCCGATCCCGAGGGGGTGCACGCCATCGGCGCAGACCAGGCCGCAGCGCTCTGCGACCGGCACCGGGGAATCGGCGCCGACGGCCTGATCAGGGCTGTCCCGTCCCGTTTCCTGCCGGAAGGCCGGGAACTGCTCACCGATGCCCCGGACGCCGAATGGTTCATGGATTACCGCAATGCCGACGGCTCACTGTCTGAAATGTGCGGCAACGGCGTGCGGGTCTTCGTCCACTTCCTGCGGTCCGAGGGCCTGATCGACCTGCCCGACGGCGGATCACTCACCATCGGCACCCGCGGAGGGGTCAAGACCGTGGTCCGGACAGGGAACGGTTACGCGGTGGACATGGGCCCGTGGGAGTTCATATTCCCCGGGGAGGCCAGCGCCAAGGCGATGGATTCCCTGGTCACTGCCGACGGCCTGGAAGTTCCCCGGCCGGCCCTCTCCGTGAGCATGGGCAACCCACACACCGTAGTGGCCCTCGCGGAACTCAGCGAGCTCGAAGGCACCCGCCTCTTCACTGCTCCCAAGGTCGATCCGGTCCCTGTGAATGGGACCAATGTGGAGTTCGTCGTCCCTGCGGAGCCTCTGGTCCATGACGGCGTCGGATCCGTGACCATGCGGGTGCATGAGCGAGGCGTGGGGGAGACCCAGTCCTGCGGAACGGGGGCCTGTGCTGCCGCCGTCGCCATCCGGCACTGGGCCGGCGCGGAAGCCCCTGATGCCTGGCGGGTCAACGTTCCCGGAGGTGTGGTGGGCGTGAAGTTCTTCGCCGGCACCGCCGGCCACGAGCACGTGGAACTCAGCGGCCCCGCCGTCATTGTGGCGAGCGGGACGCTTTCGTAACCTTCAGGATCCGGAAGGACTTGGACGTTGACTCGCGGGTCACGGTAAAGGAACTGTCCAGTTCGGCGGCCAGCCAGCGCTGGAGCGAATCCGAGCCCAGGTTCTTCTGCACCACCAGCCATGCCGTGCCGCCGTCCGCGAGGCGCGGAAGCCACAGCTTCAGCAGGGCGTGCAGTTCGTCCTTGCCAATCCGGATGGGCGGGTTGGACCAGATGGTGTCGAACCTGACGCCGGCGTCCACCTCCTGGGGTGTACTGGCGACGACGTTGGACAGCCCCAGCGCGGCCGCGTTTTCGTTGGTCAGGGCGACGCAGCGTTCGTTGACGTCTACGGCGTAGACCGTCGACCCGGGCGCCAGCAGCGCCATGGTGAGTGCGATGGGCCCCCAGCCGCATCCGATATCCAGCAGGTTCCCCTGGGGGTGCGGCGCCGGAACATCGGCGAGGAGCACTGCGGTGCCCTTGTCGATCCCGTCCGGGCTGAAGATTCCCGCGGAGGTGTGGAGCCTGCGGGTCTCGCCGGCCAGCTCCACCGTGAGTGGCTTACGGGTAAAGGGGCCGGCGGGGGACGTGCTGAAATAGTGTGCGGACTCCATAACTGGCCAGAGTAGTTCCCCTTGCAGCGTAATGGGAAACCGTGCAGAACCCCCTCTGCTACGCTGGATGGCATGTTCCTGATCTTCGAGTAGCCGGCACGGGCCACGCCCGTCCCCGCAGCCTGTCCTCCAGCGACAGCCCGTCCCGCAGCGATGCAGGTTTTTCAGCCTTCCGCTTGTGCACCGGCCAGACGCATCTGTTCTGCCCGGCCGCCGGACGATACTCGAAAGTCAGCCTCCTGCTGCACTTCCCGCTATTTTTCCGGCCTTTTTAGCCCTGCCGCTCTTCTGACGCGGCATCCCGGCCCCGGCATCGCAGCCGGCCGCGAGACAACCAGGAGAATTGCATGACCGCAGGCCGTCAGCCCAGCGCGAATACGTTCCAACTTCCAAGCAATCAGCACTATTCTGGAATTGCCGAATCTTCAAAGGAGACCATGACCAGCCAGCCCAACACCGGTTCCGATCCAGCCGCCCAGGACATGAGTCCACAGGAAATCCAGGCTGTTATCGACCGGATCCTCGCCAAGGACGTCCCGGCCAAGACTGTCAGCACGCCCGGCGGTGAGAGCAGCGGCAATGGAAAAGCGGTGCTCGGCAAGGCGCAGGCCATTTCCCGCCTCGACGAAGAACACTCAACATACGACGGCGACCAGCAGGACCTCGAGGAACGGCGCGCGCTGCGCCGAAGGGCAGGCCTGTCCACCGAGCTCGAAGACGTCACCGAAGTTGAATACCGCCAGCTGCGCCTGGAGCGCGTGGTCCTGGCCGGGATTTGGTCCGAGGGAACGCTTGCCGACGCCGAAAACTCGCTGCGTGAGCTGGCAGCCCTCGCCGAGACCGCCGGTTCGGAGGTACTGGATGGCATGGTGCAGCGCCGTGACAAGCAGGACCCGGGAACCTTCCTGGGGTCAGGCAAGGCACTGGAGCTCAAAGACATCGTCATGTCCACGGGCGCGGACACGGTGGTGGTGGACGCTGAACTTGCGCCTTCCCAGCGCCGCGGACTTGAGGACATCGTCAAGGTCAAGGTCATCGACCGCACGGCGCTGATCCTTGACATCTTCGCCCAGCATGCCAAGAGCCGTGAAGGCAAAGCGCAGGTGGAGCTCGCGCAGCTCGAGTACCTGCTTCCGCGCCTCCGCGGCTGGGGTGAGTCGATGTCCCGCCAGGCCGGTGGCCAGGTGGGTGGCGCTGCCGCCGGCATGGGCTCCCGCGGTCCTGGTGAAACCAAGATCGAGTTGGACCGGCGCCGGATCCGTACCCGCATGGCGAAGCTGCGGCGTGAAATCGCCGCAATGAAGCCGGCACGCGAGACCAAGCGGGCCAACCGCCGTCGTAATGAAGTGCCCTCCGTGGCGATTGCCGGGTATACCAACGCCGGCAAGTCCTCACTGCTGAACCGGCTTACGGACGCCGGAGTCCTCGTGGAGAACGCACTGTTCGCCACCCTGGATCCCACCGTCCGCAAGGCGGAAACCGCGGACGGCCTGGGATACACCCTGGCCGACACCGTCGGATTCGTCCGTTCGCTGCCCACCCAGCTGGTGGAGGCCTTCCGTTCGACCCTCGAGGAAGTGGCGGACTCGGATCTGATCCTGCACGTGGTGGACGTGTCGCATCCGGACCCCGAAGGGCAGATCGCCGCCGTCCGGAAGGTCTTCAGCGAAGTTGATGCCCGCAAGGTGCCGGAGATCATCGTGCTGAACAAGGCTGATGCAGCTGACCCGTTCGTGGTGGAGCGCCTGAAGCAGCGCGAACCGCGGCATGTGGTGGTCTCGGCCCGGACGGGTGAGGGCATCCCGGAACTGCTGAAGGCCATCAGCGAAGCCATTCCCCGGCCTTCGGTCAAGATGGAACTCCTCATCCCGTATGACCGCGGAGACCTGGTCAGCAAGCTCCATGAGTCCGACGCTGAAATCCTCAGCGTTGACCACGTTGAGGCAGGTACCAGGGCTGCGGTGAAGGTCCGCGAGGGCCTGGCGTCCGAACTGGAACCATTCATCGTCAATGAGTGACCCCGCCGCCGGCGAAACCGCGCAGACGGCCGGCGAGCAGTTCGTCATCGAATTGCTCGACCGCGCCGTCGCCGGCATGGGCGGACAAAGCCGCACCGGACAACACGAGATGGCCCGGCAGGTGGCCCGGGCCATCAAAACCGGCAACCACTTGCTGGTCCAGGCGGGCACGGGCACGGGCAAGTCGCTGGCCTACCTGGTGCCGCTCATCGCCCACGCCCTGGAGAGCAACAAGCCCGCTCTGGTGTCCACGGCCACGCTGGCCCTGCAAACCCAGATTGTTGGCAGGGACCTGCCGCGGTTGCTGAAGAACATCACCCCGGCCCTGGAACGGCCGGTCAAGGTTGCCTTGGTGAAAGGCCGGTCAAACTATGTCTGCCGGCACAAACTGGAAGGCGGGTTCCCCTCCGAGGAGCCTTCCGAGGGTCAGCTTTTCTCCTTGGGCGAAGACACCAGCGTCCCGCACTTTGCCGCCTCCGTGGGCGGACCCTCGTCCCAGCTTGGCAAGGAGGTGGTGCGGCTCCGCGAGTGGGCGGAGAAGACGGCCACCGGCGACCGGGATGAGCTCCTGCCTGGTGTGACGGACCGTGCCTGGCGCCAGGTCTCCGTCACTTCCATGGAGTGCCTGGGGGCCCAAAAGTGCCCCATGGCCGCCGAGTGCTTCAGCGAGCTGGCCCGGCAGGACGCAGCCGAGGCAGATGTGGTGGTGACGAATCACGCCATGCTGGCCGTCAGCGCCTTCGAAGGACTTGCAGTCCTGCCCGAGTACGACGTCGTGGTGGTGGATGAAGCGCACGAGTTGCAGGACCGGGTCACCGGAGCCGTGTCCGGTCAGCTGTCGGTGGCCATGGTCCACGCTGCCGCTTCCGGCGCCCGCAAACATACCGCCATCACGGTGGACGCGCTGAACGCCGCAGCCGCAAACCTTGAACTGGCCCTCGCCGGTGCGCCCAGCGGCCTGCTTCCCAACGGGCTGAACGACGAACAGCTGGACTGCATGGACCAGTTGCGGGAGGCGTGCCGGGCCGCGTTGTCCGATTCCAAGGGGGACAGCAACGCCACGGCCGACGGCGGCCGGCAGCTGGCCCGGTCCCGCCTCATGCTCATCCTGGAATTGTGTGAGCGGCTTATTGCTGCCCGTGAAAACCGCGAGGTCGTGTGGTTTTCCCGGGCCGGCACGTTCGATCCCGGCCAGGGATATTCCCAGCCCGATGACAATGCCCCGGTCCTGGTCAACATCGCGCCGCTGTCCGTGGCAGGCAGGCTCCGGGAAGGACTCTTCGCCGGGCACACCGTCGTGCTGACGTCCGCAACCCTCGCCATTGGCTCGGCATTTGAACCCGCGGCCGGGGGACTGGGCCTTATCGGCGACGGCGCACCCAGCTGGACGGGTGTGGATGTCGGCTCGCCCTTCGACTACCCGAAACAGGGCATCCTCTACGTGGCCGGCCACCTGCCAAAGCCGGGCCGCGGCGTTTCGCCGGAGGCGCTGGAGGAACTGGAAGCGCTCATCAAAGCGTCCGGCGGGGGTGCCCTCTGCCTGTTTTCATCCCGACGGGCTGCCGAAGAGGCTGCCGACGCCCTGCGGCCGAAGCTCGATGTGACTGTCCTCTGCCAGGGCGAGTCGACCATGACCGCTTTGGTGAAGCAGTTCGCCGACGAACCGGACACCTGCCTCTTCGGGACTATGTCCCTGTGGCAGGGGGTTGACGTTCCGGGAGGCTCCTGCCGCCTCGTGGTGATCGACCGCATCCCGTTCCCCAGGCCGGATGATCCGCTGATGACCGCGCGTTCGCGTGCCGTGGCCCAGGCCGGCGGAAACGGCTTCATGTCCGTCTCGGCCACGCATGCCGCCATCAGGCTGGCCCAGGGTGCCGGCCGCCTGATCCGGTCCACGGGAGACAAGGGAGTGGTGGCCGTTCTGGATTCCCGGCTGGCAACAGAGCGCTACGCCGGATTCCTCCGCGGCGCTCTGCCGCCGTTCTGGGCTACCACGGACCGCAGCAAGGCGCTGGCGGCATTGGCCAGGCTGGGCGCGGACGCGGCCACGTAGGGCCCGGCCGGCGAACGACGCCAGCGGGGGCAGCCGCCGTGCAATTTCCGGCAGGCCGTCCCTTCGCGGGAGACCCGGTCAGAGGGAACGCAGGACCGAGACAACCTTGCCCATGATGGTGGCATGGTCGCCCAGAATGGGTTCGTACTGCGTGTTTTGGGGCAGCAGCCAGGTGTGGCCGTCGCGCTGGCGGAATGTCTTGACGGTTGCCTCGTCATCCAGCAGGGCAGCAACGATGTCCCCGTTGGCTGCGTCCGCCTGGCGCCGCACCACCACCCAGTCACCGTCACAGATGGCGGCATCCACCATGGAGTCGCCGGCCACCCTAAGCATGAAGAGCTCGCCCTGGCCGACCAGCTGGCGGGGGAGCGGCATGACATCCTCCACGAGCTGCTCAGCGAGGATGGGACCGCCGGCAGCAATCCGGCCAACCAGCGGAACCATGGCCGTATCCAGCGCGGTGGGCAGCTCCGTTACCGTGGCACCGCCGCCCGTGGCCTGCGGCGCGGGGGAGGCGCCGGCGGCATTGCTTCCGCTGTCCAGCGTGAGGGGCATCAGCACCTCCATGGCCCGCGGCCGTTTGGGGTCGCGCCGCAGGTAACCCAGCTTCTCCAGCTGCGAGAGCTGGTGGGTCACGCTGGACAGGCTGGCCAGGCCAACCGTGTCGCCGATCTCCCGCATGGAGGGCGGGTAGCCGTTGTCATTGACCGAGCGCTGGATGGTCTCGAGGATCTTCTTCTGCCGGGGGGTCAAGCCCTTGGCGGTCTTCCTGGGTTGCGGGGCGGTCCTGCCCCCGGCGGCTGCTGCTGCCATATTCGCCAATGCCTTTCGCTTGCCGCCGGATCTTCCGTTGCGGCCTGTTCCACAGCGCCGCCGGAAGGACTCCCACTGTCATTGTCAGACCCTGCTGTTCAACTTCAGTGGTGGTTGTTCTTTGGTTCAAAGCTAGGCCAGCCACATTGCTTTTTCAAACATTTGTTCTAGCGAGTCTCGACATTGTTCGTTGATAGGTGCTAAAACTTAACAAGCAAAGTTCGAACATGTGTTCTAACCAGCGATTGCCCCGTTCGAAAACATGGCCGGAGAAGCTCCGGATACGGTGTGAACGGCAGGGCGGCAGCGGGCGGACACCCGGGCAGCACGGCAGGTCCAGGAGGGCTTAGTTCATGTCAGCTTTATCTCTTCACCAGGTTTCACCTACGCACCGCGTTTCCCTGCAGACCCGGAAGCCCTCGCAGCGCCGGACGCCGTCAGCAGCGCCCCTGCGGCTGACCCGCCGGGGGCGGATCGTCCTGATCGGAGTTCCGCTTGTGCTCCTTGCGGTACTCCTGCTGTCCCTGTCCGGACTTTTCAACGCACCGGCCAAGGCATCCGATTCAGCTGCGGATTTGGCCGTGACGCCGACGGTCACCGTGACGGTGCAGGCGGGTCAGTCGTTGTGGAGCATCGCAGGCGCTGTTGCTCCGGACCGCGATGCCCGGGACGTGGTGGCGGACATCGTCCAGCTCAACAACCTTCCGGCCGCCGCTGTGCTGCCGGGGCAGCAGCTGTTCGTCCCCACGCACTGAGCGGCACCTGGTGTTGGCCTTTGAGAAAGATGACCGGGACAGCAACGCCGGTGGCGAACAGAATCCGTCACATTTTCCGGTAGTTGCCGCGGCAACTAAACTGTTCAGGTGAACGACCAGCTAGAGCGTCTGAACCGACTTCCCCTCCGCAGCAATCTTCGCGGGCTGACCCCCTACGGGGCACCCCAACTGGACGTTCCCATTTTGCTGAACGTCAATGAGAACACCCATGGTGTTCCGGCGGACGTGCGCGCCGCCATCAGCGCGGCGGTCACGGAAGCAGCTGCAGGCCTCAACCGGTACCCGGACAGGGAATTCACCGACCTGCGGAAAGCTCTCGCGGAATACCTGGGGCACGGGCTCGACGAATCAAACCTCTGGGCAGCCAACGGCTCCAACGAGGTCCTGCAGCAGATCCTCCAGGCCTTCGGCGGCCCCGGCCGCACCGCCCTGGGCTTTCCACCCACGTACTCCATGTACCCCCTGCTCGCCAGCGGAACCGACACCCAATACATCACGGGAGTGCGCTCGGAAGGCTACGACCTGAGCGCCGAATCCGCCGCCCGGCAGGTCGAGGAGCTGCGGCCCAACATCGTCTTCCTCTGCTCGCCCAACAACCCCACGGGGACCGGCCTGGGGCTTGACGTTGTGGAGGCTGTCTATGACGCCGGCGAGGACAGCCAGACCGTGGTGATCGTCGACGAGGCCTACCACGAGTTCGCGCATGACGGCACGCCCAGCGCCCTGACCCTGCTGCCCGGCCGGGAGCGGCTGATAGTTTCCCGCACCATGAGCAAGGCCTTCGCACTCGCCGGCGCCCGCCTCGGCTACATGGCCGCGGCCCCGGAGGTCACCGATGCCCTGCGGCTGGTGCGCCTTCCGTACCACCTGTCCGCGATTACCCAGGCAACCGCACTGGCCGCGCTCCAACACCGCGAGGCACTGATGGCCGATGTCCAGGACATCAAGGCGCAGCGGGACCGCATTGTGGCCGAACTGACCAGGATGGGCCTCAAGCCTGCCGCCTCGGACTCCAACTACGTGTTCTTCGGGGGCCTGGAAAATCCGCACCAGGTATGGCAGGAGCTGCTGGACGCCGGAGTGCTCATCCGCGACGTGGGCATCCCCGGCCACCTTCGGGTCACCGCAGGCACTGAGGCGGAAACCACAGCCTTCCTTACCTCCCTGGAACGCATCCTTGCGGGCCAGGCCGCGCTTCCCGCCTAGACTTGATACTGCGGCGCTGGGCGCCTTGAACTACTTCTTCTCCCACAAAGGATCCTTCACCATGAGTCCCACCGGATCGAATACGGCTGCGGCCCGGACCGCCCGCATGGAGCGTGCCACCAGCGAGTCCTCCGTGCTCGTGGAGATCAACCTCGATGGAACCGGCGTATCGGACATCGATACCTCCGTGCCGTTCTACGACCACATGCTCACGGCCCTGTGCAAGCACTCCCTGATCGACATGACGGTCAAGGCCACGGGTGACACCCACATCGATGTCCACCACACTGTTGAGGACGTGGCCATCACCTTCGGCGAGGTCCTGCGGACCGCCCTCGGGAACAAGGCGGGGATCCGCCGGTTCGGTGAGGCCACCGTTCCGCTGGACGAAGCGCTTGCGAACGCTGTGGTGGACGTGTCCGGACGCCCGTACCTGGTGCACGGGGGCGAGCCGGCCGGGCAGGAGTACCATCTGATCGGCGGTCACTTCACCGGTTCCCTGACCCGCCACGTCTTCGAAGCCATCACACTGCACGCCGGCATCTGCCTGCACATGAACGTGCTGGCCGGACGGGACCCGCACCACATCGTCGAGGCACAGTTCAAAGCCTTCGCCCGCGCCCTCCGCGCCGCCGTCGAACCCGATCCCCGGGTTGAAGGCATCCCCTCCACCAAGGGGGCGCTGTGAGCGGCCAGGTCCTCAAAGACGGGGCGATCATCGATCCGTCAGCATCAGGCAAGCTGCCTTCACCTGAGGGCAAACCCACGGTCACCGTGCTCGATTACGGTTCCGGGAACGTCAGGTCCGCAGTCCGGGCACTGGAACGTGCCGGCGCGGAAGTAGTCCTGAGCGCCAAGCCCGAGGATGTACTGAACGCGGACGGCCTGGTGGTTCCGGGCGTAGGTGCGTTCGAGACCGTCATGCGCGAACTCAAGGCCGTGGACGGCATCAGGCTGATCGGCAGGCGGGTGGCAGGCGGACGCCCCGTGCTTGGAATCTGCGTGGGCCTCCAGGTCCTTTTTGAAGCCGGCGTGGAACACGGCACCGAAGCCGAAGGCATTGGCGAATGGCCCGGCAAGGTAGAGGCCCTCCCCGCGGAGGTGGTTCCGCACATGGGCTGGAACACGGTCAAGGTGCCGGAAGGCTCCAAACTCTTTGCCGGGGTCGAAAACGAACGCTTCTACTTCGTGCACTCATACGGCGTGCAGGAATGGAACTTCGACGTCATCCAGCCACGGATGGCGCCGCCCCTGGTCACCTGGTCCGAACACGGCGGCCCCTTCATCGCCGCCGTCGAGAACGGCCCCCTCTGCGCCACCCAGTTCCACCCCGAAAAGTCCGGCGACGCCGGTGCGCGGCTCCTGCGCAACTGGGTGGAAGGCCTGCGGAAACCGGCCGGCGGTCAATCCGCTGCAGCACCGGCGGACGCCGGCAGTGACGCCTAGATGTGGTCGGTACTCCTGATGGGCCTCGCCGGCATCCTCATCGGTGGCGGCATCTCATTCCGGCAGCAGCGCAAGCCACTCTGGACACAGGTGGCGTTCTACGTCCTGGCCGCCATGTCACTGGTGGCGGCCTACCTGCTGACCCTGCCGGCAAACTGACCACAGCCCACAGCGCGAGGGCCGCCAACTTCACCCCAACAGCATCGCGGACCCAGCGACCTGCTTTCCGCACCGAAATCGACACCGAGGATGAGTATGACCACCGCACATGACCTGCCGGTACTTGAACTGCTGCCAGCCGTCGACGTCGTCGACGGCCAGGCCGTCCGGCTGGTCCAGGGCGAGGCGGGCAGTGAAACCAGCTACGGCACCCCCCTTGAAGCTGCGCTGAACTGGCAGCAGCAAGGCGCCGAATGGGTGCACCTGGTGGACCTGGACGCCGCCTTCGGCCGCGGCTCCAACGCAGACCTGCTCCGGGAAGTCGTGGGCCGGCTGGACATCAAGGTGGAGCTCTCCGGAGGCCTCCGCGACGACGAAACACTGGAAGCCGCCCTTGACCTGGGCGTGGCCCGGGTCAACCTGGGAACGGCAGCACTGGAGAACCCGGAGTGGACCCGCCGGGCCATCGAACGCTTTGGCGACAAAATCGCCGTGGGCCTCGACGTCCGCGGAACAACCCTCGCCGGCCGCGGCTGGACCAAGGAAGGCGGGGACCTCTGGGAGGTCCTTGGCCGTCTCGAAGAGGCCGGCTGCTCCCGCTACGTCGTGACCGACGTGACCAAGGACGGCACTCTGCAGGGCCCCAACGTCGAACTCCTCCGCCAGATGGTGGAAAAGACCGGCAAGCCGGTTGTGGCTTCCGGCGGCATCTCCAGCCTGGACGACCTGAAGGTCCTCCGGTCCCTGGTCCCGCTGGGCGTGGAAGGCGCGATTGTGGGCAAGGCCCTGTACGCCGGAGCCTTCACGCTGCCCGAAGCCCTCGACGTCGCCGGCCGGCGCTGACCCGGCGGACATCGACCCCATGCCTAACGTCGAGGAGCCAGGGCGGCAGCCAGCACGCCAGCTGCCCGGACATATCGCGGCAGCCCTGTCCGGCGCTGGTGGCGCCACGGATTCGGCGGGCCAGCCATGGGCAGGACGCAGCCTGGCCGGTGACGACGGCAGGATCCACAACTTCGAGGACGACGACGGAACGGCCGACGCCGGTTACCTCGCCGCCCTGGACGCGCTCCGGCAAGGGGCAGGCGATGAAGCGGGCGTCGTGGCCGCCCTGGCAACGGCCCGGGTCTTCATTCCGATTGTGGCGCAGCTGGCTGAAGAGTCGGAAACAGCCCACGGACTGCACGCTGACAAGCAGGCGGACATGGCGCTGGTAACGCTGAAGGCGGCTGACGGCAGGACTGCCCTCCCCGCCTTCACCTCGGCCGCCGCGCTGGCCGCCTGGCATCCCGAGGCCCGGCCCGTCGCCGTGTACGCCGCGCGGGCTGCCCTCTCGGCAGTCGCCGAAGGCGCCGAGCTCCTGGTCCTGGACCCGGGCGCCGACGTGACGTTCGTGGTGCGCCGTCCGGGGGTCTGGGCATTGGCAAAGCAGCACGACTGGACCCCCTCCTACAACGACCCCCAGCTGGCCGATGAAATGGCGCGCGCGGCCTCCGGGTTCGCCGCCATCCGCAGCATTGGGCTTATGCGGGGCAGGGGAGTGGCTTCCCGTGCTGCCGATGGCGCGGTAGTCCCTGGCGGGGGTGCCGGGCCGGAACTTCAGGTGGTGCTGTACCTTGAGGACGGCCTGGACGCCGCCGGTGTCCAGGAACTGGTGGCCAACCTCCAGGCGGAGTGGTCGCGGAATGTATTGTTTGGGGAGCGCGTCGACTCCTTGGAAATCAAACTGAGGCGCGCTCCCGACTAGACGCAGCCGGATGGGTGATCCCCGCCAGTGCTGCGGCATACCCTGAAGGACCGTTTCGTGAATTTCGCTCTCTACCGGGAGTTGCTCGCCGTCCGGCCAATCCGCCGGCTGCTGCTGGTTGGCATGATCGCCCGCATCCCGCACTCAGCGGCCGGGGTGCTCCTGACCCTGCACATCGTCCTCACCCTTGGCCAGGGCTATGCCGCGGCCGGTGCCGCCGCAGCGGTCATGACCATCGGTATTGCCCTGGGCGCCCCGTGGCGCGGCAGGCGCGTTGACACCGTAGGGTTGCGGACCGCACTCATCCCGTCCGTGATCTCGGAGACGCTGATCTGGTCTGTGGTGCCGCATGTGTCCTACCAGTGGCTCCTCCCACTGGTCTTCGTGGGCGGCCTGCTCACGCTGCCAATTTTCAGCGTGGTCCGGCAGTCCCTGGGCGTCCTGGCGGAGGGCGACCAGCGCCGCACCGCGTTCGCCCTAGACGCCATCACCACCGAAATGGTGTTCATGATCGGGCCGGCCGCCGGCGCCGTGGTGGCCACCAGTGGATTTACCGTTGCCGGGTTGACCGTGGTGGGCGTGGCCACGTCCCTGGCAGGGCTGTCCCTCATGTGGTTCAACCCGCCCACCCGCAGTCCGGCGCAAACCGCCGAATGCGCCGGGGATGAGCAACATGCCGCGGAAGCTGCCGTGGTCGCCACCGCTCCGGCCCACGTCCAGGAAGCCGCCGCGGAACTGTCACCGGCCGGGACGGCCGGCCGTGCGGCAGAGGGACTGCGCGGAAGGCTGGCGGGCGGCTTCGCATGGTTCACCGCAACGGTCGCGGCACTCTTTGCCGTTGCCGCCGGCGCCGGCATGGTCCTGAGCGGTACCGACGTTGGCATCGTTGCGGCGCTGGAAACCGGAGGCCGCCAGAGCGAGATCGGCATCGTGTTCGTCTTCTGGTGCGCCGCCTCGGTGGTGGGCGGACTCATCTACGGCGCCATGCACCGGCCCATCCCGCCTGTCATCCTGCTGCTGGGAATGGCGGCGCTGACGCTGCCCATGGCCTTCGCCCACGACACCTGGACGCTGGCACTGGTTTCCATCCTGCCCGGCATGCTCTGCGCTCCCGTCCTCTCCGCAGCCTCCGAAAAGGTCGCGGACCTGGTGTCGGAGGAACGGCGCGGGGAGGCGATGGGCTGGTACGGCTCAGCCCTGACCGCCGGTGTTGCCCTCGGCTCGCCGCTGGCCGGCATCTTCATCGACCTCATGGGACCGTCCGGGGGTTTCGTTTCGGTTGGCGCCGCCGGCGTCGTGCTGTGCCTGGTGGGCCTGGCCCTCCAGCAGCGCCGCCGAAAAGCCGCCGCCTGATATTTCCGTCCGCCGCGCTGAACGGCAGGTACGGAGTGGCCGGTCAAGCCCCGGGTGCTTTGCCTGGAAACGACGACGGCGGGACGACCTTGAAAGGCCGTCCCGCCGTCGGACGCTGCTTGGGTGGGTTCTTCCTTAGTTCACTGCGCCGGTGTACTTTTCGCCGGGGCCCTTGCCCGGTGCATCCGGAATCAGCGACTCTTCACGGAACGCCAGCTGGAGGGACCGCAGCCCATCGCGCAACGGTCCGGCGTGCTGCGAGCCGATTTCGGGGGCAGCTGCCGTCACCAGGCCGGCCAGGGCGGTGATCAGCTTCCGGGCCTCGTCCAGGTCCTTCAGCTCGGCCGCGTTGTCTTCTGCGGCCAGGCCAAGCTTTACCGCGGCTGCGCTCATGAGGTGCACGGCGGCCGTGGTGATGACCTCGATGGCGGGGACTTCCGAGATGTCCCGGATCTGTTGTGAAACGTCTGCGCCTGCGTCACCGGGCTCGAAGACGTACGAATTACTGTCTGAGGTGCTCATACTGGTAAGCTTGACACAGACCGACTGGATGTCGTTATTTCAGGGATTGTCCCAAACGATCAGGTTCCCAACAGCGCTTTTGCGGCGTTGACGGGAATTTTTTCTGTAGAATGGCTTCCAGTTTGCAAGCGGAGTTCTCTCCCACCCGCGTCAGCCGCTGTCCCAGGCGTTCATTTGGAACCTGCAGGGGACGTAAGGTTGCCGGGTATCTGGTTGGGCATGGACCGGCACACGCCGGGACTGTGTGCGTGCAGCCCTGACGGGGTTGCCGAGCCAACCTATCTGAGGCCTTCGATTGCTCCGGCAATTGGGGGCCTTCTCTATTTGCCGGACTCAACAACAAACACAGGAGCTTTAACATTAGCGAGCCAAGAATCAATGAGCGTATCCGCGTCCCCGAGGTGCGGCTGGTCGGCCCTGCAGGTGAACAGGTAGGAATCGTCCGTATTGAGGATGCCCTGCGACTGGCTGCCGAGTCCGACCTTGATCTCGTTGAAGTTGCACCTCAGGCGAAGCCTCCGGTGTGCAAGCTGATGGACTTCGGCAAGTACAAGTACGAGGCCGCGGTCAAGGCACGTGAGGCCCGGAAGAACCAGACGAACACTGTTCTGAAGGAAATTCGTTTCCGGTTGAAGATCGACACCCACGACTACGAGACCAAGCGCGGCCACGCCCTGCGCTTCCTCGGTGCCGGGGACAAGGTCAAGGCCATGATCCAGTTCCGTGGCCGTGAGCAGCAGCGTCCGGAGATGGGCATCCGCCTGCTCCAGCGCTTCGCGGACGACGTCGCCGAAGTTGGCGTGGTGGAGTCCAGCCCCCGCATTGACGGCCGCAACATGGTCATGGTGGTTGGGCCGCTGAAGAACAAGGCTGAAGCCAAGGCTGAGGCACGGCGCGCCACGCAGCGGGCCGAGGCCAAGGCCCAGAACGAAGCCAAGGCTTCCGGACGCGTTGACACGTCCGGCGAGGACCAGGCCCCCTTGACGCAGTCACTGGCGGACCTGCTGCCCGAAGGTTTCACCGTCTCCACGGAGCCGGAGGTTGTAGCCGAGGACAACGCCCCCGCCGAGGCGCCCGCTGTTGAGGCACCCGCTGTTGAGGCACCTGAGCAGGAAGCTCCGAGGCAGGAAGCCCCCAAGGCTGCTGCGCCGAAGCAGGAAGCTCCGAAGCAGGAAGCCCCCAAGGCTGCTGCGCCGAAGCAGGAAGCTCCGAAGCAGGAAGCCCCCAAGGCTGCTGCGCCGAAGGCCGCTCCGGCTCCCAGGCCTGCAGCTGCCGCCAAGCCGGAAGCCGCCGCGCCGGCGGCACCGAAACCGGCCGCTGTGCCTGCACCACCCAAGCCGGTGGCCAGGCCTGCTGCGCCGAAGCCTGCTGCGCGCCCTGCCCCCAAGGCAGCGCCGAAGCCGGCCGGCAAGAAGACCAACTAGTTCACAGCTGCCGGGGTACGCCTCCGGCAGTCAGCAACCAGCATGCTGCCCGCAGGGGTGGCTGCGCGATAGAACTGCGGCCCCCGGGCCTGCAGAAACGTAAGGAGATCGGTTCCCATGCCGAAGATGAAGACCCACAGTGGTGCTAAGAAGCGCTTCAAGCTGACCGGCAGCGGCAAGCTGCGCCGCCAGCAGGCCAACCGCCGCCACTACCTGGAGCACAAGTCCTCCCGCCTGACCCGCCGCCTTGCCGGCGACCGGATCGTCTTCAAGGGCGACGCCAAGGTCATCCGGAAGATGCTCGGCATCTAATTTCCAAGTTCTATGAGGGGCCGCCGCCTGGCGGTCCGTCACCTGCCAAACAGCATTCTCAGGCCGCCGGTTCACCGGCAGTAGATGCTTGGGATCAGATTTTCGAAGGAGTACGCACGTGGCACGTGTGAAGAGGGCGGTCAACGCCCACAAGAAGCGCCGGGTTGTTCTTGAACGCGCAAAGGGTTACCGCGGACAGCGTTCGCGCCTGTACCGCAAGGCCAAGGAGCAGCTGCTGCACTCGTTTGTGTACAGCTACGGCGACCGCAAGAAGAAGAAGGGTGACTTCCGCCGCCTGTGGATCCAGCGCATCAACGCTGCGTCCCGCGCCAACGGCCTCACCTACAACCGCCTCATCCAGGGCCTGAAGGCCGCCGAGGTCGAGGTTGACCGCCGTATGCTGGCCGAGCTTGCCGTCTCTGACGCCAACGCCTTCGCCGCGCTGGTCCAGGTGGCCAAGGACTCCCTTCCGGCAGACACCTCCGCCAAGAAGGCAGCCGCAGCCTAGGCAAGCAGCTTCCGCCCCTCGCCTGAGGGGCCCGTTCAGGAACTGGTGGCAGCAGCTACTACAGTTTTCTGTATGAACGAAACCGGGCGCCCGCAAGACCTTCCACTTTCCAACCCCCGAGCTGATCGGGTCAGGGATGTGGCAAAGCTTGCAGGGCGCCCGGCCCGTTTAAAGCGCGGGCAGTTCCTGGCCGAGGGCCCGCAGGCCGTCCGTGAAGCACTCAAGCTCCACCAGCAGCGCCTTGCGGCGGGAGGTCCCGGAGTAGTGACTGAGGTCTTCGCCAGCGAAAGCTGCCTTGACCGTTTTCCCGAATTTGAAGAGCTCTCCGAGGGCACCAGCGCACGGCTGGCCACGGATGAGGTCCTGGCAGCCATGGCGGACACCGTCAACCCGCAGGGGATAGTGGCGGTCTGCAGGTTTGTGGACGTGGCTCTGGCGGACGTGCTCGACGCCGGGCCCCGCCTGATTGCCGTGCTCTGCCAGGTGCGGGACCCGGGGAACGCGGGAACGGTCCTGCGTGCGGCCGATTCCGCTGGTGCCGACGCCGTGGTGTTCACGACGTCCAGCGTGGACATCTACAACCCCAAGGCCGTCCGGTCCACCGCAGGTTCGCTGTTCCACCTTCCGGTGGTGCTGGCCGCCGATCCCGCGGAACTGGCTGCAGCCTGCAAGGCCCGCGGCATCGGCATCCTGGCCGCCGACGGCTACGGGCAGCTGGACCTTGATGTCCTGCAGGACGAGAACGCCCGGCGCCGGCTCACCGGAACAGGGCCGGAGTCTGTGTACGACCTCGCCGGTCCCACGGCCTGGTTCTTTGGGAACGAGGCGCAGGGACTCTCCGCGGAGGAGCTGGAACTGGCCGACCACCGGGTGGCCGTTCCTGTCTACGGCGCCGCCGAGAGCCTCAACCTTGGGACGGCGGCCACGGTATGCCTCTACGCCAGCGCCCGCTCCCAGCGCCGTGCGGCAGCTGCAGTGGGGCAGGAACAGGCCGGATAGGGACGCGCCACGGCCGGGAACTTCGGGGAAAGGCCAGGGACCTTCTAAAAAAAGAAAGGCCCCGGAAGTCCGGGGCCGATGGGGTGTTGGTAGACAGAGTGATCAGGGTGCGCGGGTTGCTTTTCCGCGTCCGGTGACTGCTCCGTAGATGCCGGCGACAAGCAGGCCGCCGACGATAGCGAGAATCCAGGTGCCGAGGTCGAAGAAGGCAAGATCGCCCTTGTTGAACAGGAGGCTGCCAATCCAGCCGCCAACAATGGCACCGACGACACCGAGGATGAGGCTGGTGACCCAGCCGCCGCCGACCCGTCCGGGCATAACGGCCTTAACGATGGCCCCGACTATGAGGCCCAAAATAATCCAAGCAAGAAAACCCATGTCTCCTCCTTATTGTGACCGGGATTAATAGTCCCGATGAGGCTCAAGCTAACATAAGCCCCCTGCAAAGTCAGTAGCTCGGGTGACGGCGTTGCTGCATCGTTAGGACAGCGCGGGCCCCCGTTTTCGGGGCTCCGTGCGCATAACCTCAGGCAGCCAGCGGCCTCTTGCGTTCGAGCAGGCCGCTGAGGAGCGCGACGCCGAAACCAAGGACGGCGAGGCCGGCGCCGACCAGCGCCGGGGCAACAAAGCCCCACCCGAGGGCGATGACAAGGCCGCCGAGGAAGGCTCCCAGCGCGTTGGCGACGTTCAGCGCGGCATGGTTGAGGGAGGATGCCAGCGATGGGGCATCCGGCGAGGCGTCCAGCAGCCGGGTCTGCAGAGCGGGGATGAGCATGGAACCGGAAGCTCCCACCACAAACACCATGACCATGGCGCTCCACTGCCAGTGCGCCGCCACCCCATAGACCACCAGAGCCACGGCGATGGCAGGGAGAACCCGGTACAGGGTGCCCATGACGGATTTGTCAGCGAGCCTGCCGCCGACGACGTTCCCGGCCACCATGCCAAGACCGTAGAGCGCCACCACAAGGGGGATCAGGGTGGAGGGGATGCCGGCCACGGAGGTCATGGTGTGGGCGATGTAGGTATAGGTGGCGAAGAAGCCGCCGAAACCCACGATGCCCACCAGGAGTGCCAGCCATACCTGGAGCCGTTTGAGGGCCCCGAGCTCGCGCCGGATGCTCGCGTCGGGGTGGGCGTGCTGGAAGGGGACGAATTTCCACACCATGGCCAGTGCCAGCAGGCCGATGGCACCGACCAGGACAAACAGCAGGCGCCAGCCGAAGGTCTGTCCCAGCCAGGTGGCGAACGGTACTCCCACGACGTTGGAGACGCTGAGCCCGGCCATGACCATGGAGATGGCCCAACCGCGCCGTGTGGGCGGAACGAGGGAAGCCGCGATGACGGCTGCAACGCCGAAGAACGCTCCGTGCGGCAGGCCGGCGGCAAAGCGGGACACCAGCATCCAGCCATAGTCGGGGGCAACGAATGACGCCAGGTTGGCCACGGTAAAGAACAGCAGCAGCCCCAGCGCCAGTTTCTTGCGGGGGAGCCTGGCGCCGACGGCGGCCAGCAGCGGAGCGCCTACCACTACCCCCAGCGCATAGGCGGAGATCAGGTTGCCGGCCTGCGGAGTGGTAATTGCCAGGCCCTGCTCCACTTCCTTGAGCAGGCCCATCATGGTGAACTCGGTGACGCCGATGCCTACGCCGCCCATGGCCAGGGCGAAAATCGCCATGCCGATGTTGGGGGTCGTGCTGCGGGTTGCCGTGGACGGGGAAAGAACGCTGCTCATATTCCTGCTTCTTGAAACGTGGGACTCGCAAGGGACGGATGCCACGGCAGTGGGGCAGGACGGTCCGGACAGTGTGGCAAACCCCGGCTGGGCAGGACGTATTCCCGGCAGGAACTGTTCCTAAGGCGGGAATGCTGTTCCCGGACACTCCATTGTGGCCCATAGAATGACCCGGTGACTGGACTGATTCAGGTTGTGGGCGGAGCTGTGGTGGACCGGCTGGCCAATCCGGCGGCCCTGTTGGTGGCACGGCGAAGCGCGCCGGAGCACCTGGCGGGGCTGTGGGAGTTCCCCGGCGGCAAGGTGGAGCCCGGGGAGGAACCCGAAACGGCGCTGGTGAGGGAGCTGGCTGAGGAACTGGGAATCGGCGTGCGCCTGGGACTGGAACTTCATGCGGAAACACCGGCTGGCTGGCCCCTCAATGACCGGGCCAGTATGAGGGTGTGGTTCGCTGAGGTGACCCACGGCGAACCATTGCCCCTTGAAGACCATGACGAACTGCGCTGGGTGGACCTGCGGGACCGGGAAGCTGTCCTCACCTTGCCGTGGATCCCCGCCGACTATCCGATTGTCCATGCGCTGCTGGAATCCGTGGGATCGTCGCTGGGCCGGAGCCGCTAGAAAAGCGCGTCCTGCTGCGAGGGCCGGGACGAAGAAGGGACGCCGGGGGGCCCGGCATTCGTGCCGGCCGGAATGCTTCCTGCCGGGTACTGCGCTTCCTCGGCACGGGGATCGTCCAGGTCCCGGTGGCTGAAGCCGGACGAATGCGAAAACCCATGGCGTGCCTTGAAATAGCGGACCCTGCCGGCCAGCCAGGTGCGGTACTCCTTGGAGGCGTAGGAACCCGTCCCGTACAGGCGCCGGTAGCGGCCGGCCAATTCGGGGTGGTGTTTGGCAATCCACTGCATGAACCACTCCCGGGTGCCAGGTTTCAGGTAGAGGGCGCCGGCCGTAACGCCGGTGGCCCCGGTAGTGGCCAGGGAAGCGAAGAGGGAATCAAGTGCTTCGTCGCTGTCCGACAACCACGGCAGGATGGGCATGGCCATGACGCCGCATGGCAGTCCGGCCTCACGTAAGCGGGAGACGAGTTTCAGCCGGGCCCTGGGTCCTGGGGTACCGGGTTCGATGGCCTCCGAGAGGGCCTCGTCCGTCATGGCCAGGGAAATGCCCAGCCCCACGGGCACCTGCGTGGCAGCCCTTTTGAGCAACGGGATGTCCCGCGCCAACAGCGTTCCCTTGGTGAGGATGGACAGGGGAGTGCCGGATTCCGCCAAGGCGGCAATGATGCCGGGCATGAGCCGGTACCGGCCCTCGGCCCGCTGGTAGGGGTCTGTATTGGTACCCAGCGCCACCTGCTGGCGTGTCCAGGATGCCTTGTTCAGTTCCTTGCGGAGGACCTCCGCGGCATTCACCTTCACCACCACCTGGCTGTCAAAGTCCATCCCGGCGTCGAAATCCAGGTAGGTGTGGGACTTGCGGGCGAAGCAGTAGACACAGGCATGGCTGCAGCCGCGGTAGGGATTGACGGTCCATTCGAAAGGCATCTTTGACCCTGCCGGGACCCTGTTGAGCACCGATTTGGCGGTGACCTCGTGGAACGTGATGCCGGCGAACTCGGGGGTGGTGACGGAACGCACCAGTCCTGCCAGCGGAAGCAGCGCCGGAGCAGCGGCACCCGCGGTGTCAGGCGTATCGGGTACCAGTGCCTGCGCTTCCCATCTCATGGTTCCATTCGAAAACATGTTCGAATGGAAGTCAAGGCGCCGCGCGCGGATACCAGCCGGTCGCCCAAAGGTACCGGCCGGTGGAAGGGGGCGGCCTACTGCTCCAGGGCCCACGTGGCGGTCACGGTCGCCTCCACCCGGTTTGCGCCCGGTTCCACCGTCATGCCCTCCGGGGCCGAGGCCCGCTGCATGCCCGCAAGTGGAACCGGACCCGGCGCCGGGCGCTGGTCCGTCACTGACAACACCGGTCCCAGGCGGGCGGAGGCCAACGCTGCGTACTGCCCGGCAGTGCGGAGTGCGTCGTGCCAGGCGGCTTCCCGGGCCTCAGCCCGGACGGCGGTGTCGTCGGAAAGGACCAATTGCAGGTTGTTCAGCCGGGCGGAATCCCCGGCCGCGTCGACGGCCGCGGCAATGGTGGCGGACGCGGTGGCGATGTCCCTGAGCCGGACCGTGACGCTGCTGGCCGCTACGTACCCCACGAGCTTTTGGCCCTCGCCGTCCCGCCAGGCGAGGTCGGCGCGGACGCTCATCCCCGCTGAGCGGATATCGGCCGGTGCAACACCGTGGCCGCGGAGGACCGAGCCCATCATGGCCAGGCCTTCCGCGGCCGCCGCATACGCCTCCTCCGCCGATCCGGCACGGCACTCGACGCCCACCGAAACCAGCATCAGGTCAGGGGGTGCCTCCGCCCATCCCGTGCCCGTGGCGGTGACTGTTCGCGCATTCCCGTGCGCGGGGGCTTCCGGGCCCATCACGCGCGCCTCGACGCAGTGGGCGGGTAGCCGCCGGCCGCCAGCCCGGCCCGGCGCTCAAAGATGTTGCCCGTTCCCGGATTTCCGGTGCGCAGCACCGACCAGCCGGCGGCTGCCAGGTACAGGGGGATGAAGGGCAATCCGAGGCACCACGCGTACTGGGTGCAGTGCCCTTCCTCGTGTCCCAGGAGTGCGGGCCGGGACAGCAGCTCACCGGCCGTGCTCCGGCACAGCACGACGTTCCCAAGGGTGTAGGCGTGCGCGAACGGCAACCGCCAGCGGTAGCCTGCGGCTATGATCAGGCCGCGGGGGCCCCGGCTGATCTGCGTCCTGGCGGCGAGCGCGACGGCGAGCCCGGCCAGGGTGCTCCCGTTCAGGAGGTTCGCTGCCCGCCTGAGCCGCTGGGCCGTCGTCGGGCCGTGAAAGGTACCCGCGCGCTGCCGCAAAGTCATGAGGCCATGGTAGCCGGAGGGTTCAACTAGACTGGAGGGCAGTGGCCGCCGGTCCTGCCGGCGAGCCCTGACCTGGTCATTGAATGACACTGACGTTCAGCGCATTCATCCATGACCTGCCAGCGACGGACGCGCCGGGCGGGAAACCGCCAACGGCTGCCCCGGCCGCCGGCAGCCACGACTCGTAGCTAAGAACAGTAGATGACTGAAACTTTGCCGGGCGCCGCCATCCCGAACCCCACGGATGAGGCCGCCATCAACGCCGCTGTAGATCAGGCCATCACCGCCATCGCCGGTGCGGCCACCCTTGACGAGCTGAAGGCGGTGCGCCTTGCCCACAGCGGCGAGAAGTCCCCGCTGAGCCTTGCCAACCGTGAGATTGGCCGCCTGCCCAAGGACCAGAAGGCGCTCGCCGGGAAGCTGATGGGCGCCTCCCGCGGCCGGGTCAACAAGGCGCTCGCCGACCGCACGGCGGTACTGGAAGCCGAGAACGACGCCAGGATCCTGGTCGAGGAAACTGTGGATGTCACCGCCGCTCCGCGCCGCCGTCGTGCAGGTGCCCGCCACCCGCTCTCCACGCTGCAGGACCGCGTGGCGGACATCTTCGTGGGCATGGGCTGGGAAATCGCCGAAGGCCCCGAGGTGGAATCCGAGTGGTTCAACTTCGACGCCCTGAACTTCAAGCCGGACCACCCTGCCCGCGAAATGCAGGACACCTTCTTCGTGGAACCGCCTGAAGCCCACCTGCTGATGCGGACCCACACCTCCCCGGTGCAGGTCCGGTCCATGCTGGAACGCGAGGTTCCCATCTACGTGCTGTGCCCGGGAAAAGTGTTCCGCACGGATGAACTGGACGCGACCCACACCCCGGTGTTCCACCAGTTCGAGGGCCTGGCCATCGACAGGAACCTCAGCATGGCGGACCTGCGCGGCACCCTTGAGCACTTCGCCCGGCAGATGTTCGGCGATGAAGCCCAGATCCGGCTGCGCCCCAACTACTTCCCGTTCACGGAGCCGTCCGCCGAACTGGACATCTTCCATCCCGGGGCCAAGGGGGGCCCGGCGTGGATCGAGTGGGGCGGCTGCGGCATGGTCAACCCCAACGTCCTGCGCGCCGCCGGCATCGACCCGGACGTCTATTCAGGTTTTGCCTTCGGCATGGGCATCGAGCGCACCCTCATGTTCCGTAACGAGGTGGGGGACATGCGCGACATGATCGAAGGCGATGTACGGTTCAGCGAGCACTTCGGGATGGAGATCTAACAGTGCGTATCCCACTTTCCTGGCTGCGTGAATTCGCGGCCGTACCGGCCGATGCAACGGCCGAAGACGTCATGGCCGAACTGGTCAAGGTGGGCTTCGAGGAAGAAGCGGTCCACCGCCCCACGGACACGCTGAGGGGCCCTGTCGTGGTGGGCCAGGTCCTGAGCCTGGTCAAGGAACCCCAGACCAACGGCAAGACCATCAACTGGTGCCAGGTCCGCGTTGTCCCCGAAGGGCAGGAGCAGACCCTCACCGGGGACGGCATTGACCCCTCCGGCGTCCAGGGCATCATCTGCGGCGCCCACAACTTCGTTGAGGGCGACAAAGTGGTGGTCACGCTTCCGGGTGCCGTGCTGCCCGGCGACTTCCACATTTCGGCCCGCAAGACCTACGGCCACCTGTCCGCCGGCATGATCGCCTCAGTCCGCGAACTGGGCATCGGCGAGGACCACGACGGCATCCTGGTGCTGTCCCGCATCGGGCTGGACCCGGAAGTGGGCACCGACGCCATGGAACTGCTGGGCCTCTATGACCAGGCCGCGGAAATCAACGTCACCCCGGACCGCGGGTACGCCTTCTCCATCCGCGGGGTTGCCCGCGAGTACGCCCACGCCACCGGCACCGCCTTCACGGACCCTGCCGCGAAGGTCGACGCCCCGGCAGAGCTGTCCGGGGGTTACGGCGTCAAACTCAACGACGACGCCCCCATTTACGGCAAGCCCGGCTGCGACCGCTTCGTGGCACGCACCGTGCGCGGCGTTGACGCTACCCGCCCCACCCCGCCGTGGATGGTGTCCCGGCTCCGGCTGGCAGGCATCCGCTCCATCTCCCTGCCGGTGGACATCTCCAATTACGTCATGCTCGAGCTGGGCCAGCCCACGCACTGCTACGACCTGGACAAGCTGTCCGGCGACATCGTGGTGCGGCGTGCCTCCGCAGGCGAGAAGATCACCACCCTGGACGGCAAGGAGCGCACCCTTGACGCCGAGGACCTGCTGATCACCGACAATTCGGGCGCCATCGGCATTGCGGGCGTCATGGGCGGCGCCACCACTGAGGTGAGTGACTCGACGTCGAACGTCCTGGTGGAAGCAGCGCACTTCGACGAGGTGTCCATTGGGCGGTCGCGTCGCCGGCACAAGCTGCCCTCCGAGGCGTCCAAGCGCTTCGAGCGCGGGGTTGACTGGCAGGTGGCGGGCGTCGCCGCCCAGCGCGTGGTGGACCTCCTGGTGGAACTGGCCGGCGGCACCGCCGACGAACCCGGAACCGACGTGGGCACGGCTCCGGAAACCATCACCATCGGGCTGCCCGCCGGCTTCGCCGCTGCCCGCATCGGCGTCGACTTCACCGAAGAGCAGATCGTCACCTCCCTGGAGGACCTGGGCGCCGTCGTGGAGAAGAACGACGGCGGCTGGAGCGTTACGCCGCCCACGTGGCGCAGCGACCTGGAGACCAAGGAAGACCTGACCGAGGAAATCGCACGGCTGGTGGGCTACGACAAGATCCCGGCCACCCTGCCGGTGGCCCCTCCGGGGCGCGGACTCACCCGGATCCAGCAGCAGCGCCGGCGCCTGATCCAGTCGCTGGCCGACGCCGGCCTGACCGAGGTGCTGTCCTACCCGTTCGTGTCCAAGGCCGCCAACGACACCTTTGGCGTCGCCGAGCAGGGTGCCCAGCGGAGCGCGGTCAAGCTGGCCAACCCCATCAGCGAGGAGCAGGGCTACCTGCGCACGTCCATCCTGCCGGGGCTGATCGAGGTGGCCAAGCGCAACCACTCGCGCGGCTTCCGCGACCTCGCCCTGTTCGAATCGGGCCTGGTGTTCCTTCCCGCCGGGACCGTGGGCACTGCCTCCATCCCGCCGCTGGGCGCCAAGCCCGCCGACGAGGTGCTCGACGCACTGTACGACGGCGTCCCGGACCAGCCGTTCCATGTGGCCGCCATCCTCACCGGCCACGATTCCCCGGCTGCTGCCGGCCATACTCCGCGGACGTGGGACTGGGCCGACGCGCTGGATGTTGCCCGCCTTGCGGGCGACGTCCTCGGCGTCGACCTTGTGGTCACGCAGGGCAGCCACCAGGCGTTCCATCCCGGCCGCACCGCCCGGCTCGCACTGCGGACGGGAGAGACCGTGGGGTACGCGGGCGAACTGCACCCCAAGCTGCTGGCGGCCTCGGACATGCCGGCCCGTTCGGTGGCACTTGAACTCAATGCCGACGCCCTGTTTGAGGCGGCACCGGATGTGATCGTGGCCCGCCACATCTCCACGTTCCCGGTGGCGACGCAGGACGTTGCACTCGTTGTTCCCGCCGACGTGCCCGCGGACGAGGTCCTTGGTGCGCTGCGTGAAGGCGCCGGTGAGCTGCTGGAGGACGTCGCGCTGTTCGATGTCTACGCAGGCAAGGGCATCGAGGAGGGCAAGAAGTCGCTGGCCTTCGGCCTCCGCTTCCGCGCCGCTGACCGCACCCTCACCGCTGACGAAGCCTCGGCCGCGCGTGAGCAGGCAGTTGCCCTGGCCGCGGAACGGTTCGGAGCCGTCCAGCGCTAAGCAGGACAAACTCCTGAACCACGGAAGTCCCCGCACCCTTGAATGGGCGCGGGGACTTCTTCATTATCCGGCGAAGCGGGGTTTCCCTACGGCACCAGGAGAACCTTTCCGGTGGTTTTCCGGCCCTCAAGGTCACGGTGTGCCTGCCCGGCCTGGCTCAACGGGTAGCGGGCCCCGATGCGGACCTTCAGGCTCCCGCCGGCGGCCGCTGCAAAGACCTCGTCGGAGCGCCAGCGCCGCTCCGCGGCATCCCGCAGGTAGTGGCCCATGGTGGGCCGGGTGAGGAACAGGGAACCCCCGGCGTTGAGGCGCTGCGGGTCAAATGGCGGGACCGGGCCGGAGGCTGCGCCGAACAGCACCAGCATTCCCCGGACACCAAGGGCGTTAAGGGAGCCGTCGAACGTATCCTTACCCACGCCGTCGTACACCACGTCCACGCCCTTGCCGCCGGTGAGCTCGCGCACGTGGTGCGGAAAACCTTCGTAGCGCAGCACATGGTCCGCGCCGGCCTCAAGGGCGAGGGCCTTTTTCCCGTCATTGGACACGGTAGTGATGACCCGGGCGCCCTTTGCCTTGAGCAGCTGGATGAGCAGCAGTCCAACCCCGCCGGCCCCGGCGTGCAGCAGCACGGTGTGCCCGGATTCCACCTTGAAGGTGGAATTGACCAGGTAATGCGCGGTGATGCCCTGGAGGGGAAGGGCGGCGGCGGTGAAGACATCCAGGCCTTTCGGTACCGGCAGTGCGGCGTCCTCATCCACCAGGGCGTAGTCCGCGTAGCAGTTGAGGCCCTCGGCCGTGGCTATCCGGTCGCCCACGGAGAAGCCGGTGACGCCTTCGCCCACGGCTTCCACCGTCCCTGCGGCTTCCGTGCCGGGGGTGAAGGGGTACTGGACTTTGTAGGTCCCGCTGCGCTTGTAGGTGTCGATGAAGTTGACGCCGGCCGCCCCGACTTTGAAGAGCACCTGGCCCGGCCCCGGAGCGGGTGTTTGAACCTCGGCGTAGTCAAGGACTTCCGGTCCGCCTGCCTGCCGTGCGACGATTGCATGCGTCATGGCTCTCCTTTCGCGGGTCCCGGCGTTTCCGGCCCCGGCTGCCGAGACCATCCTAGGGACACCGCAGACCGGCACGGCAAGTCCCGGCGTCACCGCAGGCCTCAAGGACGGCCATGCATAAATATCGGCATCAATGCATAACTATTGCTGTATAGTCGAAGCATGACTATTTCTGTTGCGGTTTCGGGTGCCAGCGGCTACGCCGGGGGAGAGGTCCTTCGCCTTCTGGCGGGGCACCCCGGTGTGACCATCGGTGCCATCACAGCGCACAGCAATGCCGGGTCCCGCCTCGGCGAACTGCAGCCGCACCTGCATGAACTGGCCAGCCGCATCCTTGAAGACACCACGGTGGAGAACCTCTCCGGCCACGATGTCGTCTTCCTGGCGCTGCCGCACGGTGCTTCCGCCGAGATCGCCGCCCAGCTTCCCGAAGGGACAGTTGTCATCGACGCCGGCGCCGACCATCGCCTTGAAGACCCCGCCGCGTGGGAGAAGTTCTACGGCTCGCCCCATGCCGGCACCTGGCCCTACGGACTCCCGGAGCTGCCCGGCCAGCGGGAAGCCCTCAAGGGCGCCAAGCGCATCGCCGTTCCCGGCTGCTACCCAACGTCCGCCCTCCTGGCGCTGACCCCCGGCTTCGCTGCGCACCTGCTGGAGCCCGACGACGTCGTGATCGTTTCCGCCTCCGGCACCTCGGGCGCGGGCAAGGCCGCCAAGGTCAACCTGATCGGCGCTGAAGTCATGGGCTCCATGAGTCCCTACGGCGTGGGCGGTGGACACCGGCACACCCCCGAGATCGAGCAGGGCCTCTCCAACGCGGCAGGGGAAAAAGTCAGCGTTTCCTTCACGCCCACCCTTGCTCCCATGAGCCGCGGCATCCTGACCACCGCCACTGCCAAGGTCAAGGCGGGCACCACCGCAGCGCAGCTGCGGCAGGCATGGACCGAAGCGTACGACGACGAGCCGTTCGTCCACGTGCTGTCCGAGGGGCAGTGGCCCGGGACCAAATCGGTCCAGGGTTCCAACCACGCAGCCATGCAGCTGGCCTTCGACGCCCACACGGGACGGGTGGTCGTCACCTGCGTGATCGACAACCTGACCAAGGGCACTGCCGGCGGAGCCGTGCAGTCCATGAACATCGCACTCGGCCTGCCCGAAACCGCCGGCCTCAACCTGCAGGGAGTAGCTCCGTGACCATCACCACCCCCCAGGGATTCCGGGCAGCAGGCGTCACCGCCGGACTCAAGGCCTCCGGCAACCCGGACCTCGCCCTGGTCGTCAACGACGGACCATCCAAAGCCGCCGCCGCCGTGTTCACCAGCAACCGCGTGGCCGCAGCCCCCGTGCACTGGTCACGCCAGGTGGTCTCGGACGGCCGCGTGGATGCCGTCATCCTCAACTCCGGCGGGGCCAACGCCTGCACCGGTCCCACGGGCTTCCAGAACACCCACAGCACCGCGGAGAAAGTGGCCGAGGTCCTGGGCATCTCAGCCACCGACGTGTTCGTCTGCTCCACCGGCCTGATTGGCGAGCAGCTGCCCATGGACAAGATCCTGCCGGGCGTCGAGGCCGCTGCAGCAGCACTCAGCACCGACGGGGGACCGGACGCCGGCACGGCCATCATGACCACCGACAGCGTGCCCAAGTCGGCCCTCTTCATCGGCACCGACGCCGACGGCCAGGAATTCAGCATCGGCGGCATCGCCAAGGGCGCCGGCATGCTGGCCCCCGGCCTGGCCACCATGCTGGTGGTCCTCACCACGGATGCCGTGGTGCAGCCCGAAATGCTCGACGTCGTCCTCCGCGACGCCACGCGGGTTACGTTCGACCGCGCCGACTCCGACGGCTGCATGTCCACCAACGACACGGTTGTCCTGCTGGCTTCCGGCGCTTCCGCGGCTGTGCCCTCGGCCGAGGATTTCGGTGCCGGGCTGACCAAGGTCTGCGCCGAGCTGGCCCGCAAACTGATCGCCGATGCCGAGGGCGCCAGCCACGACATCGCCATCCGCACGTTCAACGCTGCCAGCGAAGCGGACGCCGAAACCGTCAGCCGCTCCGTGGCCCGCTCCAACCTGTTCAAAGCGGCCATTTTCGGCAAGGATCCCAACTGGGGCCGCGTGCTCTCCGCGGTGGGCACCACGGACGCCGCCTTTGAGCCAGACCAGCTCAACGTGGCCATGAACGGCGTCCAGATCTGCCGCAACGGCAGCATCGGCGACGACCGCAGCCTGGTGGACCTGGAGCCGCGCGAAGTCCTGGTGGAAATCGACCTGCAGGCAGGCGATGCCGAGGCCACCATCTGGACCAACGACCTCACCCATGACTACGTGCACGAGAACAGCGCCTACTCCAGCTAGGGCCCCTCCAGCCATTGCCCGCCAAGGCATAAACCGCTGCGGAAAGTGACAACATGAACACCCAAACGCGTGAAACCACCAGCATGTCCGCTGCCCAGGACAAGGCGGCAACCCTGATCGAGGCGCTGCCCTGGATCCAGCGGTTTGCCGGCACCACCATGGTGATCAAGTACGGCGGCAATGCCATGGTGAACGACGAACTCCGCCGCGCCTTCGCCGAAGACATCGTCTTCCTCCACCATGTGGGCATCCACCCCGTGGTGGTCCACGGCGGCGGCCCGCAGATCAACTCCATGCTGGGCCGGCTGGGCATCGAATCCGAGTTCAAGGGCGGCCTCCGGGTCACCACGCCCGAGGCCATGGATGTGGTCCGCATGGTCCTCACCGGCCAGGTGGGACGCGAACTGGTGGGCCTGATCAACTCCCACGGGCCCTACGCCGTGGGCATGTCAGGTGAAGACGGCGGGCTGCTGCGCGCTGTCCGCACCGGCACCGTGGTGGACGGCGAAGAGGTGGACCTCGGGCTGGTGGGCGAGGTGGTGGGCGTCGACCCCGCCGGCATCGTGGACATCCTCGACGCCGGCCGCATCCCCGTGATCTCCACGGTGGCCCCGGAAATTGTCGACGGCGGAGAAAGCGTGGCGGGGACCGCGCGGTTCCAGCCCACGGGCCAGGTCCTGAACGTCAACGCGGACACCGCAGCGGCCGCCGTCGCCTCGGCGCTGGGCGCTTCGAAGCTGGTGATCCTCACCGACGTTGAAGGCCTCTACGCCAACTGGCCGGACAAGACTTCCCTGATCTCCTCCCTCACGGCGTCGGAGCTGCGGGAGATGCTGCCCAGGCTCGAGTCCGGGATGATCCCCAAGATGGCGGCCTGCCTCAAGGCCGTTGACGAGGGCGTGGAACGGGCACACATCGTGGACGGGCGCCTGGCCCACTCCATGCTTCTGGAAACATTTACGACGGCGGGCATCGGCACCCAGGTAGTCCCGGACGAGGAGATCAACGGATGAACACGGTTGAAAAGCCTTCAGTCACCGAGTTGGTGGAAACCACGGGCCACGCAGGCTCCGAGTGGCTCTCGCGCTACTCCAGTTCGCTGATGAACGTGTTCGGCACGCCGCAGCGGGTCCTTGTCCGCGGTGCCGGCTGCCTGGTGTGGGACGCCGACGGCAAGGAATACCTGGACCTGCTGGGCGGGATCGCCGTTAACGCCCTGGGCCACGCCCACCCCTTCGTGACGTCAGTCATCGCCAGCCAGCTGGCCACACTGGGCCATGTCTCCAACTTCTTTACCAGCCCCACCCAGGTGGCGCTGGCCGAAAAACTGCTGGAACTGGCGCACGCTCCTGCCGGCTCCAAGGTGTTCTTCAGCAACTCGGGCACCGAAGCCAACGAGGCCGCCTTCAAACTTGCCCGCCGCAATACCGGCGACGGTACGGTCAAGCGGACCACCATCATCGCCCTCGAGGGCGCGTTCCACGGCCGGACCATGGGCGCCCTGGCCCTGACCGCCAAGGAGGCCTACCGGGCGCCCTTCGAGCCGCTGCCCGGTGGCGTGGTGCACATCCCGTTCGGCGATATTTCTGCGCTGGAGGCAGCAGTGGACGAAACCGTGGCCGCCGTGTTCCTGGAGCCCATCCAGGGTGAGGCAGGTGTGCGCCCCCTGCCGCCGGGCTACCTGAAGGCCGCGCGGGAGGCCACCAGCAAAGCCGGCGCCCTGCTGATCCTGGACGAGGTCCAGACCGGCATCGGCCGCACCGGCAAGTGGCTCGCCAGCGAGGATGCGGGGATTGTCCCTGACGCCATCACCCTGGCCAAAGGGCTGGGCGGCGGATTCCCCATCGGTGCCCTGATCACCATGGGTGGGCAGACGTCGTCGTTGTTGTCCGCCGGCCAGCACGGCACCACCTTCGGCGGAAACCCGGTGGCCACGGCAGCCGCCCTCGCCACCCTCCACGCCCTCGAAAGCCAGAACGTCCTGGCCAACGCCACGGCCGTGGGCGAACACCTGCGCTCCGCACTGGCCGCGATCCCCGGCGTCACCGAGGTCCGGGGTGAAGGGCTGCTGATCGGCTTCGACCTCGACGCCGACGTAGCACCGGCCGTCGTGCAGGCGGCCCTCGACGCAGGCTTCATCGTCAACAGCCCGGGCCCGCGGACCATCCGCCTGGCCCCGCCGCTGATCCTCACCACGGCACAGGCCGACACGTTCCTCGCCGCATTCCCGGCAATCCTCCAGACAGCTAAGGACGCCCAGTGACCACCGCAACCCGGCACTTCCTCAAGGACACCGACCTCAGCCCCGCCGAACAGGCGGAAGTCCTGGAGCTCGCCGCCCGCATGAAGGCGGCCCCCTACAGCGTCCAGCCGTTCGCCGCTGAAGGCAGCGGCCGCAAGACCGTGGCCGTGATCTTCGACAAGACCTCCACCCGGACCCGGGTCTCATTCGCCACCGGCATCGCGGACATGGGCGGCAATGCCCTGGTCATCAACCCCGGCGAGGCGCAGATCGGGCACAAGGAATCCGTGGAGGACACCGCCAAGGTGCTCGAACGGATGGTCTCCACCATTGTGTGGCGCACCGGCGCCCACGCCGGCCTGGTGGCCATGGCGGAGAACTCAAGGGTTCCCGTCATCAACGCCCTGTGCGATGACTACCACCCGTGCCAGCTCCTGGCGGACCTGCTGGCCGTCAAGGAACACAAGGGCGACCTCAAGGGACTCACCATGAGCTACCTCGGCGACGCCGCCAACAACATGGCCAACTCCTACCTGCTGGCCGGAGTCACCGCCGGCATGCACGTCCGCATCGCCGGCCCGGAGGGCTACCTGCCGGCCGCGGACATCGTGGCCGCGGCTGAGGAGCGCGCGGCTGAGACCGGCGGTTCCGTGCTCATCACCACCGATGCCAAGGAAGCACTGAAGGGTGCCGACGTCGTGGCCACCGACACGTGGGTCTCCATGGGGCAGGAAGCCGAGAAGGAGGCCCGGCTCCAGCTGTTCCGGGACTACTCCGTCGATTCGGACGCCATGGCACTCGCCGCGGATGACGCCGTCGTGCTGCACTGCCTCCCGGCCTACCGGGGCTACGAAATCTCCGCCGACGTCATCGACGGCCCGCAGTCCATCGTCTGGGACGAGGCGGAAAACCGGCTGCACGCCCAGAAGGCGCTGATGGCCTGGCTGATGCACCGCTCGGGCCTGGCCTTCGTTGACGGCCTTTCCCCCGTCGAGGGCACCGGAGAGAGCACGTTCTAGTGTCCGCCCAGCCGTCCTCCCCGGGCACCAGCCCGGCCACCAAGACCGCCCGGCAGGCGCGCATCACCGCCATCCTCACCGGGCAGTCCGTGCGTTCCCAGGCCGAGCTTGCGGCGCTGCTGGCCGACGACGGCGTGCAGGTCACCCAGGCCACGCTGTCCCGCGACCTGGTGGAACTGGGCGCCGTCCGCGTCCGCGGCAAGGAAGGCGTCCTGGTCTACGCCGTTCCCGGCGAAGGCGGCGAGCGGGCCGCAAAAAGCGGCGTGACGCAGGAGATCCTGGATGCCCGGCTGGCCCGGCTGTGCAGCGAACTGCTGGTCGCCGCCGAAGCTTCGGCCAACATCGCGGTCCTGCGCACTCCGCCCGGCGCCGCGAACTTCCTGGCCCTGGCCATCGACCACTCGGTGATGCCGTCCATCCTGGGCACCATCGCCGGGGACGACACCGTCCTGTTGGTCTCCCGCGACCCGCTGGGCGGACCGGACCTGGCAGCCCGCTTCCTGCAAATGGCAGAAGAAGCCGGGCAATAAGCTTGAAGACAACGAACCAACCAACCCCAACAAGGAGCATCTAAAGTGACTGAACGCATTGTGCTGGCCTACTCCGGCGGCCTGGACACGTCCGTCGCCATCGGCTGGATCGGTGAAGCCACCGGTGCCGAGGTCATCGCCGTGGCGGTGGACGTCGGACAGGGCGGCGAATCGCTGGAAACCATCCGCCAGCGCGCCCTGGGCTGCGGCGCCGTCGAGGCCTACGTGGCCGACGCATCGGACGAGTTCGCCAACGAATACTGCGTGCCCACCCTGAAGGCCAACGCCCTCTACCAGGGCCACTACCCGCTGGTGTCCGCCATCTCCCGCCCGGTCATCGTCAAGCACCTGGTGAAGGCAGCCCGCGAATTTGGCGCCACCACCGTGGCCCACGGCTGCACCGGCAAGGGCAACGACCAGGTCCGCTTCGAGGTTGGCATCCAGACCCTGGGCCCGGACCTGAAGTGCATCGCACCGGTCCGCGACCTCGCCCTGACCCGCGACAAGGCCATCGCCTTCGCCGAGGAAAAGGGACTGCCCATCGAGACCACCAAGAAGAACCCGTACTCCATCGACCAGAACGTCTGGGGACGCGCCGTGGAAACCGGCTACCTCGAGGACATTTGGAACGCCCCCACCAAGGACATCTACGACTACACCGCCACCCCGGAGTTCCCGCCGGCCCCGGATGAGGTCATCATCTCCTTCGAAGCCGGCGTCCCGGTAGCGATCGACGGCGTCAAGGTCACTCCGCTGCAGGCCATCAAGGAACTCAACCGCCGCGCCGGCGCCCAGGGCGTGGGCCGCATCGACGTCGTCGAGGACCGCCTGGTGGGCATCAAGTCGCGCGAAATCTACGAAGCCCCCGGTGCCATGGCCCTGATCACCGCGCACAAGCACCTCGAGGACATCACCGTGGAGCGCGAGCAGGCCCGCTTCAAGGCCACCGTTGGCCAGCGCTGGGCCGAGCTGGTCTATGACGGCCAGTGGTTCTCCCCGCTGAAGCGCTCCCTGGACGCCTTCATCGAGGACACCCAGAAGTACGTCTCCGGCGACATCCGCATGACCCTGCACGGCGGCCAGGCCATCGTCAACGGCCGCCGCTCGGACACCTCGCTGTACGACTTCTCGCTGGCCACCTACGACACCGGCGACACCTTCGACCAGTCCCAGGCCAAGGGCTTCATCGAGCTGTGGGGCATGTCCGCCAAGGTTGCCTCCGGCCGCGACATCCGGGTCGCAGGGAAGTAGCCCCTGTGGCTGGGCAAAAACTGGAAGCCACCAATACAGGCGCGCTGTGGGGCGGCCGGTTCGCCGGTGGCCCCGCGGACGCCCTCGCGGCGCTAAGCAAATCGACGCACTTCGACTGGCGCCTGGCCCGTTACGACATCGCCGGCTCCAAGGCGCACGCCCGCGTCCTGCACAAAGCAGGACTGCTGGACGATGCCGAGCTCGAAGGCATGCTGGCCGCCCTCACGCAGCTGGACGAGGACGTGGCGTCCGGGGCGTACCTGCCGGCGGAATCCGACGAGGACGTGCATGGTTCCCTGGAACGCGGACTGATCGAGCGGGCCGGAACCCAACTGGGCGGCAAGCTCCGCGCCGGCCGGTCCCGCAACGACCAGGTGGCCACCCTGGGCCGGATGTTCCTGCGCGACCACGCCAGGATCATCGCGCGCGGCGTCCTTGCCACGGTGGATGCCCTGGTGGAGCAGGCAAAGGCACACCACGGTGTTGCCATGCCGGGCCGCACCCACCTGCAGCACGCCCAGCCGGTCCTGCTTAGCCACCACCTGCTGGCCCACGCCTGGGCGCTGCTGCGCGACGTGCAGCGGCTGCAGGACTGGGACAAGCGGGCCGGCGTCTCGCCGTACGGTTCGGGTGCCCTGGCCGGCTCCTCGCTGGGGCTCGACCCGGAAGCAGTGGCCGCTGAGCTGGGCTTCTACTCCGCCACTCATAACTCGATCGACGGCACCGCGTCCCGCGACGTCTTCGCCGAGTTCGCCTGGGTCTGCTCGATGATCGGCGTGGACCTCTCCCGGATCTCAGAGGAAGTCATCTTCTGGGCCACCAAGGAGTTCTCCTTCGTCACGCTGCATGATTCGTACTCCACGGGGTCCTCGATCATGCCGCAAAAGAAGAACCCGGATGTGGCAGAGCTGGCCCGCGGCAAGGCAGGGCGCCTGATCGGCAACCTCACCGGGCTGCTGGCCACGCTCAAGGGCCTTCCGCTTGCGTACAACCGCGACCTGCAGGAGGACAAGGAACCGGTATTCGACGCCGCCGACACCCTGGAGCTGCTGCTTCCGGCCGTCTCCGGCATGATCGCCACCCTCAAGTTCAACACTGAACGGATGCAGTCGCTGGCCCCGCAGGGCTTCGCGTTGGCCACGGACATCGCCGAATGGCTGGTCCGCCAGGGCGTGCCGTTCCGCGAGGCGCACGAACTCTCCGGCGCGGCGGTCAAGCAGGCGGAATCCCGTGGTGTGGAACTGTGGGACCTTACGGACGGGGAGTACGCTGCCATCTCGGAGCATCTCACCCCCGAGGTCCGCACGGTCCTGTCCACGGAAGGCTCCCTGAACAGCCGCAACTCCCAGGGCGGAACGGCGCCGGCCGCCGTCGAACGCCAGCTCGCCGCACTGGAAGCCGAGCTCGCCGACGTCCGGGCGTACGCAGGCTAAATACCGGATCTGCAAGGGGCGCCGTGGTTTTTCCGCGGGGCCCCTTGCTGATTGTGGCTAGGGTGGAGCCATGAGCGAAACCTTCCGCAAGTTCCTTCGCACCCTTCCCGATTTCCCCTCCGGCCTGCCCGGTTTCGACCCGGACAACGCCCCGCAGGACCCGGCGCTGCTGTTCAAGCAGTGGCTGGATGAGGCGCTGGACGCGGGGGAGCAGCAGCCGCACGCGTTCAGCCTGGCCACGGTGGCGCGGCATCCGGCGGTGGGCAGCAGCCGTCCTCGCGGATGCTGATCCTGAAGAACATTGACGACGACGGCTGGCACTTCGCCACGTCACGCACCTCCCGCAAGGGCCGGGAGCTGGCCGCTGAACCACGTGCCGCCATGAACTTCTACTGGCCGGGCCTGGGCCGTCAGGTCCGGGTGGCCGGCGCTGTGGCCGAGCTTTCTGCCGAGGCTTCCGCGGTGGACTGGCACGAGCGGCCCCGGGCCGACGGAAGCGACAATCCCCAGTGGCAGCTCTACGCCCTCCAGCCCGTCGAGATCGAGTTCTGGCAGGCCAGCAACGACGGCAGCCATGTCCGGCACCGTGTCGGGCCGGACGGATCGCCGCTGGAATAAGTAGCTGGCGCGCCTGGGTGCTCGGCTAGGCTGGCCGCATGACCTCTCCTTCTCCTGCCGGCCTCCTGGCCGAACTGCACACGGCCGGCGCCGCGCTGACTGCCGGGCTGGACCGGATTCCCGAGGGCGGCGAACGTGCTCCGTCCACCCTTCCCGGCTGGAGCCGCGGGCACCTTTTGGCCCACCTCGCCGGAATCTGCGACGCCCTGGCCCGTCAGGTGGAGTACGGCCGCCGCGGTGAAACGGTGGAGCTTTACGACGGCGGCGTGGAAGGCCGCAACCGCGCCATCGATCTGGCCGCGGGGCACAGCCTTGGGCAGCACCGGGAGGACGTCGATGCCGCGCTGCGCCGCGCACTGGCGGCTTTTGACGCACTGGACGGGGATGAGTGGCAGACGCCCATCGCGTTCCGCGACGGCGTCATCTTCGATGCGGGGCTGGCGCTATGGCGCGAGCTCGTCATCCACACCGCGGACCTGGATGCCGGCACGGGACCCGAAACCTGGAACAGGGAATTCTGCTCCCACCTCTTCGATTTCCTGGCCGCCCGCGTCCCGGCCGGTACCCGGCTTGTCCTGCAGCCGGTGGCACTTCCGCCGCTGGCCCTTGGCGCCGGCGGCAGCACCGTCGTCGTCAGCGGCATGGTCACGGATATCGCCGCCTGGCTCGCTGGGCGCAAGCCGTCGCTGGACAGCCTGCGGGCCACCGCCGCCGGGGACGGCACCGACCTTCCCGCCCTGCTGCCCTGGCCTTCGGCGATGCCCGACCCAAAGTAATCGTCCTCAACTGAAGCAGTCCTGGCCAGCCTCGCGGGCCAGCAGGCTTTCCTTGATGGGCAGGCCCCAGCGGAAGCCGCCCAGCGAGCCATCGGTCCGGATCACCCGGTGGCAGGGAACGAACAACGCCGCTGCATTGAAGGCACAGGCGCTGGCCGCCGCCCTGACCGCACGCGGGTTGCCCGCGAGGGCCGCATACTCGGTGTACGTAACGGGTGAGCCGGGTTTGACCTGGCGCAGCACGTCCCAGGCGTGGGCACGGAACGGGCCCGACTGCTGCAGGACCCGGACTGACATGGCGGGAGCGGGGTCGCCGTCGTAGAAGGCTTCAACGGCGGACGAGATCCCGCCAAGGCTTGCCACCTCTTCCACGGCGTCGGGCCGCAGCGTGGGATGGACCTGTCCGGTGAGTTCTGCAAGGCCTGCCGTCCAGCCCGAAGCGAGGACCACACCGTCCCGGGCAAGGATGGTGAAGGGCCCGTCAGGCGTGGACAGCTGCATCAGTTGCGCTTTCATGGCATCCCTTTCGCGGGAACGGTTGTTGTCGGTGCGGGCCGTGCTGCGGCGCGCCACAGGTGCATGGTGGCGTAGGAGCGCCACGGGCTGGTCTCCCGGAAGTCCGGGCTCAGGGCGCTGTCACCATTATCGATGGCGCGGATTCCGTTCCGAACGGCGGCGTCGTTGGCGAGGAAGACGTCCGGGGCGCCCAGGACCCGCATGGCCACGTACCCCACGGTCCATGGTCCCACCCCCGGCAAGGGCAGCAGTTTGGCGCCCAGGCCGGTTAGGTCGTCCCCATAGCCGAACTCCAGTTCTCCGGCGGCCATGGCCGAGGCCGCCTGGAGGAGCGATTCGGTCCGTCTCCTGGGCCCGCGCAGCAGGTGGCCCGCCGCGGCTATTTGGGCCGGCGTCGGGAAGAGCCTGTCCAGGCCGTCGCCGGCCGTGCTGCTGGGACTGCCGGCGGCGGACAGTTGGGTCAGTGCGGTCCGGGCCGCCGCCACCGTGATCTGCTGGCCCACCATGGCCCGCACCAGCAGTTCCTGCGGGTCCAGCGCCCCCGGCATCCTCATTCCGGGAGCGCCGGCAACGGAGGCGGCAAGCCTGGGGTCGGCCGTGAGGGCACCGTCGATCGCTTCGGGGTCTGCGTCCAGGTCGAACAGCCTCCGCACGCGGCTCAGGAGTGCCGGAAGGTCCCGCAGGTCCACCGCACCCACGGTGAGGGTGAGCTGCCGTGCCCGCGTGCCGCCGTCGTACGCCACCTGGAAGCGCGCATCGCCATGGGGGAGCCGCAGGGTCCGTACGTAGGAGGTGGCCGTGCCCTCCTCGATGCCGGGGATGGCACGGACCGCAAGGAAGGAGAAGATGCTTGGATCGAACGGCGGACGGTAGGGCAGGCCAAGGGTCAGCGCCGTCGTGCCGCCACCGGGGGCCGGGTGCCGGACCGTCCTGCGAAGTGCGGTGGGGGTCATGTCGAACACCTCGGCGATGGTCTCGTTGAACTGCCGCACGCTGCTGAAGCCGGCCGCGAAGGCGATGTCGGCCAGCTTCATGGAGGTGGACACCAGCAGCGTACGTGCGGTCTGCGCCCTCGCAGCGCGGGCCAGCGACAGGGGACCGGCACCCAGTTCCTGCCCCAGGATCCGGTTAAGCTGGCGCGGCGAATACCCCAGGCGGGACGCAAGGCCTGCCACCCCGTCCCGGTTGATCACGCCGTCGTTGATCAGCCGCATGGCCCGGCCCGCAACGTCCTGCCGCACGTTCCAGGCAGGGGTTCCCGGCACCGCCTCCGGCAGGCAGCGCTTGCAGGCCCGGTAGCCCGCCTCGTGTGCCGCGGCGGACGTCTCGTAAAACGTCACGTTGGACGCCTTGGGGGTGCGGGCCGGGCAGGAGGGGCGGCAGTAGATCCCGGTTGTGCGGACGGCGGTATAGAACTGGCCGTCGAACCGGGGGTCGCGGGCATCGATTGCCCGGTAGCGCTGCCAGAAGTCCATTCCTCCATCCTGCCAGCCCACCCCGGCCGGTACTAGCGGAAATCGGACATGGCCGTGGAGGGCGGGAATCCGGCGCCGGGGCGGCTGCCGGGCGGATGAAACGGGCGGCATCCGGGTAAAGTCGAGCAATGAACGAAAGTGCTCCGGACGCCGGGACGCTCCGGAGTTTCCTGTCCGGAGATGCCCGCGAGCTCGCCCCGCAGCTTCTTGGCGCCGTACTGACGCACCAGTCCCGGGACGGCGCGGTGTCCATCCGGCTCACCGAGGTGGAGGCCTACCTTGGGCCCGAGGATTCGCTCCATCCGGACCCGGGCTCGCATACCTACCGGGGCCCGACACCCCGCAATGCGCCAATGTTCGGCCCCGCCGGGCACCTCTACGTCTACTTCACCTACGGCATGCACCACTGCACCAACATTGTCTGCGGCCCGGCAGGCGTTGCGTCCGCCCTGCTGCTGCGGGCAGGGGAGGTGGTGGACGGACTTGAACTGGCGCAACGGCGCCGTCCCACGTCGAGAACGCCCGCCGACCTGGCCAGCGGTCCGGCCCGCCTGGCCAAAGCGCTTGGATTGACGACGGCGGACAGTGGCCGGGACGCGCTGGCTCCACCTTTCGGCCTGGAGCTTCCCTCCTGCACCGGCGGTCCGGTAAGTACGGGCCCGCGGGTGGGCGTGGCCGGCGCCGGGGGATCGGCGGAATACGCCTGGCGGTTCTGGCTCACCGGCGACCCCACCGTCTCCAAATACAAGGCTGCCAAGCCCCGGATCCGGAAGCAGCCGGCACGTTGACTGCCGGCTGCAACGTTTCACAAGCGTTAACGGAAATGGTTGTAGAATGGACGGTCTGTCTTTCGCGATAGGGGAACGTTAATGCACGACGCCGAATTGGCCCACGAACGGGAGTATGTAGCCGGCCTGTATGCCCGGCTGGAGGAACTCCGGGAGGAAAAGCGCCGCCAGCTGGCGCAGGTCCGGCGCGCCGGAGCCGTGGGCACCATGCAGAACGTTTCGGAACGTGATGCGTTCGCTGCACTGTATGAGGACCGCCTGGCCCAGCTGGACGCCGTCGATGACCGGCTGGTGTTCGGCCGCCTGGACCTGGACTCCGGTGAAGCCCAGTACATTGGCCGCATCGGGCTTACCACCGAGGACCTGCAGCGGCTGATGGTGGACTGGCGTGCGCCCGAGGCCGGGCACTTCTACCAGGCCACGGCCTTCGACCGGCAGGGCGTCCGCCGCCGCCGGCACCTGATCCTGCAGGGGCGGGACGTCAAGGCGATCGAGGACGACGTCCTGGACGCTGGGATGCTTACCGACGACGAATCGCTGCAGGGCGAAGGGGCCCTGCTCGCGGCCCTGAACTCCAAGCGGACCGGCCGCATGTCGGACATCGTCAGCACCATCCAGTCGGAACAGGACCGCATCATCCGGTCCTCCATTTCCGGCGCCGTCGTGGTCCAGGGCGGGCCGGGCACCGGCAAAACCGCCGTGGCCCTGCACCGGGCCGCCTACCTGCTGTACACCCACCGTGACCGCCTCAAAAGTGCCGGCGTGCTCCTGGTGGGGCCGTCGTCGTCGTTCATGAAGTACATCGAACGGGTGCTGCCCTCGCTCGGTGAAACCGGTGTCGTCATGGCCAGCGTGGGCCGCCTGATGCCCGGCATCAATGCCGTGCCCGAAACTGATGCGGACGTGGCAGCCCTGAAGGGCCGCCTGGACATGGCCGCGATCGTGGCCAACGCCGTGTCCAACCGCATGCGCGTCCCCGCGCAGAACCGGATCCTTGAAGTGGACGGCCGCAAGCTCACCCTCACGCCCCGGCAGGTCCGGCGTGCAAGGGAACGTGCCCGCGCCACCGGAAAGCCGTACAACGAGGCACGCGTGACGTTCGTGAAGATCCTGCTGCGCGAGCTGACCGAACAGATGACCGAGCTCGTCGAAGCCGGCAACCTCGGCAACAACGCGGACCGCTCGTACCTTGCCGAAGATGTCCGGACGGCCCGCGATGTGCGGATTGCGCTGAACCTGTGCTGGATGCCCATGACGCCGGAGAAGCTGATCTCGGATCTGTTCAGCAAGCCGGAGGTGCTGGAATTCTGCACCCCCAACCTGACCCCGGCCCAGCGGGCGCTGCTGCAGCGTCCCGCGGATGCCCCGTGGACGGAATCGGACGTGCCGCTGCTGGACGAGGCCGCCGAACTGCTCGGCGAGCTGGACCCGGCCGCCGGGCGCGGACTGGCCCAGCAGGAGCATGACCGTGCCCGCGACCTTGCCAACGCCAAGCAGACCCTGGTCAACATGCAGGCCGCCGGCGTGGACCCCCTGATGTCCGCGGAGGAACTGGCCGAGCAGAACCAGGAACAGGAAGGGCGGCAAACCGCTGCCGAACGCGCAACGAGCGACCGCACCTGGGCCTTCGGGCACATCGTGGTGGATGAGGCACAGGAACTCTCACCCATGCAGTGGCGGCTCCTGGTCCGGCGCTGCCCGCTGAAGTCCTTCACCATCGTGGGCGACATCGCGCAGACCAGCTCTGTGGCCGGAGCCAACTCGTGGCAGGGGGCGCTTGCTCCGCTGTTCGGTGACCGCTGGCAGCTGGAGGAGCTGACCGTCAACTACCGCACGCCCTCGCAGATCGCCGAAGCCGCCGTCAGGATGGCCAACGCGGCTGGCCTGGTGGTTTCCGCGCCGAAGGCCGTTCGTGAGGGGCGCTGGGCGCCCATCATCGACGAAGTAGGGAACGGCGCGGTGGTCGGCCGGCTCGTGGAGGTCCTCCCGGAAGAACTTGACGCGCTCGACGGCGGCCTGCTCGCCGTGATCGCTGATGGTGACCTCCTGCCCCAGGCCACAGCAGCACTGCGTGCCGTGTATGGGCGACGGATCGGCACTGGCGCCGGCAGCTACGAGCAGGACATCGTGGTGATCAGCCCGCGCGAGGCCAAGGGCCTGGAGTTCGACGGCGTGGTGGTCCTGGAACCATCCGTCATGCTCAACCATGAGCACGGCAAGGTGGGGGACCTGTACGTAGCCATGACACGTGCAACACAGCGCCTGCGGCTGATTGCCTCGCAACCCGTGCCTGCCGGCATTGCCGGCTGAGCCGGCGCCGGGCGTTACTGCTAACTTAGGAAGCGTGCCAGAACTGAACAACCTCGAACCGCAGCGCAACGACCCCACTTTCGCCAACATTTGGCAGGAACTGAAGTGGCGTGGGCTGGTCCATGTGTCCACCGACGAAGCAGAGCTTGAGAAGCTCCTCGCCGACGGGCCGGTCACATACTATTGCGGCTTCGACCCCACCGCCCCGAGCCTGCACCTGGGAAACCTCGTCCAGCTCCTGGTCATGCGGCGGCTGCAGCTGGCCGGGCACAAGCCACTGGGACTCGTTGGCGGCTCCACGGGTATGATCGGCGATCCCCGCCCCACCGCTGAACGAACCCTGAACACCAAGGACACGGTGGCGGAGTGGGTGGGCTACCTGCAGGCCCAGGTCAGCCGCTTCCTCAGCTTCGAGGGTGAGAACGCTGCCAGGATCGTAAACAACCTGGACTGGACGGCGCCCTTGAGCGCCATCGACTTCCTGCGTGAAGTGGGCAAGCACTTCAGGGTTGGAACGATGCTGCGCAAGGACGCCGTGGCATCCCGCCTGAACTCCGACGAGGGCATCAGTTACACCGAGTTCAGTTACCAGATCCTGCAGGGCATGGACTACCTGCAGCTCTACCGCGACTACGGCTGTGTGCTGCAGACCGGTGGTTCGGACCAGTGGGGCAACCTCACCAGCGGTACGGACCTGATCCGCAAGGTGGAGGGCAAGAGCGTCCACGCCCTGGGAACTCCCCTCATCACCAACTCCGACGGAACCAAGTTCGGCAAGAGCGAGGGCAACGCCATCTGGCTGGACGCGGGCATGTGCAGCCCGTACGCCTTCTACCAGTTCTGGCTCAACACGGCCGACGCCGACGTTGTGGACCGGCTCAAGGTGTTCACGTTCCTCACCCGGGCCGAGATCGAAGAGATCGCGGTTTCCGTGGCCGAGCGTCCCTTTGCCAGGGAAGGACAGCGGAAGCTGGCCTTCGAAGTGACCTCACTGGTGCACGGCGTGGACGCCACCGAAAAAGTCATCGCCGCTTCAGCGGCGCTTTTCGGCAACGGCGACCTGGCGGCCCTGGACAAGGCAACGCTCCAGGCGGCTACCTCCGAACTTCCTTCGGCCACGGTGCAGGTGGACGGGATGGGGATCGTCGACCTGCTGGTGGCGTCCGGTCTATCGGAAAGCAAGTCCGCCGCCCGGCGCACCGTTGGTGAAGGAGGTGCCTACGTGAACAACGAGAAGGTGTCCGATCCGGAGGCCGTGATCTCCGAGTCTGAACTGTTGCACGGCCAGTACCTGCTCCTGCGCCGGGGCAAGAAGAACCTGGCCACTGTTGAGGTGCTGGTTCCCTAGCACCTTCACGGTCCGTATGCACGCCCTTCGGCGGCCGATTTGCACGGCCGCTGGGGGGCGTGTATTGTTTTCTGAGTCGCCGCCGCTGAGTGGTGACAAACCCCCAACTTATGAGAAGCAATTCTTGCCGCGCACCGCGTGGAATTGGAGAAATTGCTTCTCGTTGTGCTGGGCGGATTCATTCCACCGAGTGAATTCCGGAAGAAAATCCGGATTTGCGAAAGTGAATATGAATGAAATAAGATGGAAACATCGCAGCGAAGAAATACGGAAAAGAAATTCTTTTGAATTGTTTCCGGGAATATTCGAATGTGTCTGTTGTTTGAGAACTCAATAGTGTGCCAAGTTTGTTGATACCGATTATGTATGTAATTGGTTGATTGTGCTGTGCCGCCACCCCGTGGTGTGCATGGTGTTTTTGGCTGGTTTCAAATTTTGTGCAGCTGTTTCTGCCGTTATTTCCGGTGGTTGTGGTTGTGTCTGTTTTTGTTTTACTTCAACGGAGAGTTTGATCCTGGCTCAGGATGAACGCTGGCGGCGTGCTTAACACATGCAAGTCGAACGATGATGCCAGCTTGCTGGTGGATTAGTGGCGAACGGGTGAGTAACACGTGAGTAACCTGCCCTTGACTCTGGGATAAGCCTGGGAAACTGGGTCTAATACCGGATATGACCTTCCATCGCATGGTGGTTGGTGGAAAGCTTTTGTGGTTTTGGATGGACTCGCGGCCTATCAGCTTGTTGGTGGGGTAATGGCCTACCAAGGCGACGACGGGTAGCCGGCCTGAGAGGGTGACCGGCCACACTGGGACTGAGACACGGCCCAGACTCCTACGGGAGGCAGCAGTGGGGAATATTGCACAATGGGCGAAAGCCTGATGCAGCGACGCCGCGTGAGGGATGACGGCCTTCGGGTTGTAAACCTCTTTCAGTAGGGAAGAAGCGTAAGTGACGGTACCTGCAGAAGAAGCGCCGGCTAACTACGTGCCAGCAGCCGCGGTAATACGTAGGGCGCAAGCGTTATCCGGAATTATTGGGCGTAAAGAGCTCGTAGGCGGTTTGTCGCGTCTGCCGTGAAAGTCCGGGGCTCAACTCCGGATCTGCGGTGGGTACGGGCAGACTAGAGTGATGTAGGGGAGACTGGAATTCCTGGTGTAGCGGTGAAATGCGCAGATATCAGGAGGAACACCGATGGCGAAGGCAGGTCTCTGGGCATTAACTGACGCTGAGGAGCGAAAGCATGGGGAGCGAACAGGATTAGATACCCTGGTAGTCCATGCCGTAAACGTTGGGCACTAGGTGTGGGGGACATTCCACGTTTTCCGCGCCGTAGCTAACGCATTAAGTGCCCCGCCTGGGGAGTACGGCCGCAAGGCTAAAACTCAAAGGAATTGACGGGGGCCCGCACAAGCGGCGGAGCATGCGGATTAATTCGATGCAACGCGAAGAACCTTACCAAGGCTTGACATGAACCGGACCGCTGCAGAAATGTGGTTTCCCCTTTGGGGCTGGTTTACAGGTGGTGCATGGTTGTCGTCAGCTCGTGTCGTGAGATGTTGGGTTAAGTCCCGCAACGAGCGCAACCCTCGTTCTATGTTGCCAGCACGTGATGGTGGGGACTCATAGGAGACTGCCGGGGTCAACTCGGAGGAAGGTGGGGACGACGTCAAATCATCATGCCCCTTATGTCTTGGGCTTCACGCATGCTACAATGGCCGGTACAAAGGGTTGCGATACTGTGAGGTGGAGCTAATCCCAAAAAGCCGGTCTCAGTTCGGATTGGGGTCTGCAACTCGACCCCATGAAGTCGGAGTCGCTAGTAATCGCAGATCAGCAACGCTGCGGTGAATACGTTCCCGGGCCTTGTACACACCGCCCGTCAAGTCACGAAAGTTGGTAACACCCGAAGCCGGTGGCCTAACCCCTTGTGGGAGGGAGCTGTCGAAGGTGGGACTGGCGATTGGGACTAAGTCGTAACAAGGTAGCCGTACCGGAAGGTGCGGCTGGATCACCTCCTTTCTAAGGAGCACCTCCAACTCTTCTGTGCTGGTGAATGCCGGTGTGGGGGGTTGTCAGGAAGCAAGCCCGCAGCATGGACGATTGTTCCGTGGCGGGTGCTCATGGGTGGAATATCAACAAATAGGTGCCTGGTGGCACGGACCGGTGTGGTTAGTACGAATGTTTTGTTCTTCTCTTCGGGGGAGGGCGGGTGTTCTGGAACGCGGCTGGTTTGGGTTGCTGGGTAGTGTTTGGCACACTGTTGGGTCCTGAGGCAACAGGGCCGGGGAGGGGTTGCTGCGGCTTTGGTCGTGGTGGTTCCTTGTCGGGTTTGTTTGTTTCTGGTTTCCCTGCCGTGACGTTCTGTGCGCCTGTTTGGGTGTGTGGGGTGTGTGGTGTGGGGTTGTTGTTTGAGAACTACATAGTGGACGCGAGCATCTTGTATAAGAAGCAATTTCCAAGATTAATGAACCTGGATCTGGCTGCGCTGTTGATGCCCTTTGGGTGTTGGGGTGTGGTTGGTTTCTGTGGTTCTCTCGAGAAATGTTTTTGATCTTTGTGGTCAAGTTTTTAAGAGCACACGGTGGATGCCTTGGCATTAGGAGCCGAAGAAGGACGTAGGAATCTGCGATAAGCCTGGGGGAGTCGATAACCGGACTGTGATCCCAGGGTGTCCGAATGGGGAAACCCCGCCGAGCGCGCGAGTGACTCGGTGACCCGTACCTGAACACATAGGGTGCGTGGGGGGAACGCGGGGAAGTGAAACATCTCAGTACCCGCAGGAAGAGAAAACAATAGTGATTCCGTTAGTAGTGGCGAGCGAACGCGGATCAGGCTAAACCGTTCCATGTGTGATAGCCGGCGGGCGTTGCATGGTCGGGGTTGTGGGACTTTCCATACCAGTTCTGCCGGGCTGGTGGGGTGTGATGTGCGCGCATAGGTGAACGGTTTTGAAAGGCCGGCCAGAGAGGGTGTTAGTCCCGTAACCGTAATGTGTTTGTACCGCCTGTGAGAGTATCCCAAGTAGTACGGGGCCCGAGAAATCCCGTGCGAATCTGTCAGGACCACCTGATAAGCCTAAATACTCCCTAATGACCGATAGCGGACCAGTACCGTGAGGGAAAGGTGAAAAGTACCCCGGGAGGGGAGTGAAACAGTACCTGAAACCGTGTGCTTACAATCCGTCGGAGCCAGTCTGATTCTGGTGACGGCGTGCCTTTTGAAGAATGAGCCTGCGAGTTAGTGTTACGTCGCGAGGTTAACCCGTGTGGGGCAGCCGTAGCGAAAGCGAGTCTGAATAGGGCGTGTGAGTGGCGTGATCTAGACCCGAAGCGAAGTGATCTACCCATGGCCAGGTTGAAGCGACGGTAAGACGTCGTGGAGGACCGAACCCACTTCAGTTGAAAATGGAGGGGATGAGCTGTGGGTAGGGGTGAAAGGCCAATCAAACTTCGTGATAGCTGGTTCTCCCCGAAATGCATTTAGGTGCAGCGTTGCGTGTTTCTTGCTGGAGGTAGAGCTACTGGATGGCTAATGGGCCCTACAAGGTTACTGACGTCAGCCAAACTCCGAATGCCGGTAAGTGAGAGCGCAGCAGTGAGACTGTGGGGGATAAGCTTCATAGTCGAGAGGGAAACAGCCCAGACCACCAACTAAGGCCCCTAAGCGTGTGCTAAGTGGGAAAGGATGTGGAGTTGCCCAGACAACCAGGAGGTTGGCTTAGAAGCAGCCACCCTTAAAAGAGTGCGTAATAGCTCACTGGTCAAGTGATTCCGCGCCGACAATGTAGCGGGGCTCAAGTACACCGCCGAAGTTGTGGCATTCACATTTTAGCTAAGCCCTTGTGGTTCAGGCGTGTGGATGGGTAGGGGAGCGTCGTGTGGGCGGTGAAGTCGCGGTGTAAACCAGCGGTGGAGCCTACACGAGTGAGAATGCAGGCATGAGTAGCGAAAGACGGGTGAGAAACCCGTCCGCCGAATGATCAAGGGTTCCAGGGTCAAGCTAATCTGCCCTGGGTAAGTCGGGACCTAAGGCGAGGCCGACAGGCGTAGTCGATGGACAACGGGTTGATATTCCCGTACCGGCGAAAAACCGCCCATGCTGAGCGGGGGATACTAACTGCCCGAAGCCTGCCCGAGCGCCCTTGTGGTGTGAGGGTTTTGGTGGAGCGCAGGACCTGATCCCGGGAGGCAAGCGTATTAACAGGTGTGACGCAGGAAGGTAGCCGAGCCGGGCGATGGTTGTCCCGGTCTAAGGATGTAGGGCGAGTGGTAGGCAAATCCGCCACTCATGGTGCCTGAGATCTGATGGGACCCCCGTTTGGGGGGATTTGGTGATCCTATGCTGCCGAGAAAAGCATCGACGCGAGGTTTTAGCCGCCCGTACCCCAAACCGACACAGGTGATCAGGTAGAGAATACCAAGGCGATCGAGAGAATTATGGTTAAGGAACTCGGCAAAATGCCCCCGTAACTTCGGGAGAAGGGGGGCCCCAACCTTGATACACCCTTTGCGGTGTGGAGGGGATCGGGGCCGCAGAGACCAGGGGGAAGCGACTGTTTACTAAAAACACAGGTCCGTGCGAAGTCGCAAGACGATGTATACGGACTGACTCCTGCCCGGTGCTGGAAGGTTAAGAGGACCGGTTAGCCGCAAGGCGAAGCTGAGAATTTAAGCCCCAGTAAACGGCGGTGGTAACTATAACCATCCTAAGGTAGCGAAATTCCTTGTCGGGTAAGTTCCGACCTGCACGAATGGAGTAACGACTTCCCCGCTGTCTCAACCATAAACTCGGCGAAATTGCAGTACGAGTAAAGATGCTCGTTACGCGCAGCAGGACGGAAAGACCCCGAGACCTTTACTATAGTTTGGTATTGGTGTTCGGAGTGGCTTGTGTAGGATAGGTGGGAGACGTTGAAGCCCGGACGCCAGTTCGGGTGGAGTCATCGTTGAAATACCACTCTGGTCACTTTGGACATCTAACTTCGGCCCGTAATCCGGGTCAGGGACAGTGCCTGATGGGTAGTTTAACTGGGGCGGTTGCCTCCTAAAAAGTAACGGAGGCGCCCAAAGGTTCCCTCAGCCTGGTTGGCAATCAGGTGTCGAGTGTAAGTGCACAAGGGAGCTTGACTGTGAGAGAGACATCTCGAGCAGGGACGAAAGTCGGGACTAGTGATCCGGCGGTACATTGTGGAATGGCCGTCGCTCAACGGATAAAAGGTACCTCGGGGATAACAGGCTGATCTTGCCCAAGAGTCCATATCGACGGCATGGTTTGGCACCTCGATGTCGGCTCGTCGCATCCTGGGGCTGGAGTAGGTCCCAAGGGTTGGGCTGTTCGCCCATTAAAGCGGTACGCGAGCTGGGTTTAGAACGTCGTGAGACAGTTCGGTCCCTATCCGCTGCGCGCGCAGGAAATTTGAGAAGGGCTGTCCTTAGTACGAGAGGACCGGGACGGACGAACCTCTGGTGTGTCAGTTGTACTGCCAAGTGCACCGCTGATTAGCTACGTTCGGATGGGATAACCGCTGAAAGCATCTAAGCGGGAAGCTCGCTTCGAGATGAGATTTCCATACACCCTCGGGTGTGAGAGGCCCCCAGCCAGACCACTGGGTTGATAGGCCGGATGTGGAAGCGAGGACTAACGACTCGTGAAGCTGACCGGTACTAATAGGCCAACAACTTACACCACACAGATACATACAAAACTCTGCTTGCGTCCACTATGTGGTTCCCAACCAACAACCCCCCAACACGCGGGGTTGTCACGGCACGGAACCAACACAACTGAAGAACAACACCACAATGTTGTAACCACCAGACTTCCCACCCCCGAAAAAACACGGGCGGGCGGGTACAAGGGTTACGGCGGTCATAGCGTGGGGGAAACGCCCGGTCCCATTCCGAACCCGGAAGCTAAGACCCACAGCGCCGATGGTACTGCACCCGGGAGGGTGTGGGAGAGTAGGTCACCGCCGGACACACATTGGTCGAGGCCCCAACCACCAGGTTGGGGCCTCCCACATTTAACCCACCAACACCAAAGTATTTAACCCACCAACACCACAACGCGATCCCGCACCTAGGCCCCGTGACGCGCCATCAGCTTTCGTCCCCTCACCGCAGACGCGACACCACGTCCTGTGCGGTTATGGGTGACGCGACATCAGCTTTCCTCCCCCACCGGTAACGCGACACCAGGCCCCGTGCCACGACAGAAGACTCTCACGAAGTGATGAGACGTGGCCGGCGAACGGGCCGGATATGATGGCGCATCCCTCGAAAACCCACAGGATGTGATGGCGCATCCCGCGGAAACGGGCAGGATGTGATGGGGCGTCGCCTGTGAAGATGGCCACGATACCGCTCCCAAGGAGCCCGCTGTCCCTTGGGATTTTGCGGCTCCACTAGAATTGATGAAGATGTACGGACTTCGAAGCGCTTGATTTCGGGTTGCGTAGGAAACGAAACGAGCGGCTGCAGTTGCGCCAGTGGTCGGCTCACAACAGGAGGAATCCATATGGCCGAGCACAACGGGGGCAACCGCGGCAACGACCGCGGCGCGTTCCGCGGCAACAACAACTCCGGCGGGGATCCCCGCGGATTCCGGTCCCGCTCCGACCGCGACGGCAACAGCCCCTCCCGCGGCGGTTCCGGGGCCGGCGGTGAGCGGAAGCCTTTCGGTGATCGTGATCGTAAGCCGTTTGGTGACCGTCCCCGCCGCGACGGCGAGGGTGACCGTCGCGGTTTCACCGGTGGTACTGGTGGCGGTGAGCGGAAGCCTTTCGGTGATCGTGATCGTAAGCCGTTTGGTGACCGTGATCGTAAGCCGTTTGGTGACCGTCCGCGCCGTGACGGTGAGGGTGACCGCGACCGGAAGCCTTTCGGCGACCGTGATCGTAAGCCGTTTGGTGACCGTCCGCGCCGTGACGGTGAGGGTGACCGTCGTGGTTTCACCGGTGGTACTGGTGGCGGTGACCGGAAGCCTTTCGGGGACCGTGACCGGAAGCCTTTCGGGGACCGTGACCGGAAGCCTTTCGGCGACCGTGATCGTAAGCCCTTTGGTGACCGTCCGCGCCGTGACGGTGAGGGCGACCGCCGCAGCTTTGGCGGTGGTGACCGTGACCGGAAGCCTTTCGGTGACCGTCCGCGCCGCGAAGGCGAAGGCGACCGCCGCGGCTTCGGTGGCGAGAACCGCAAGCCGTTTGGTGACAGGCAGGATCGCGCACCGCGCAGCTTCGACCGCGGCGACTCCCGGGCCGAATCAGGTCGTGGCGGCTCCGGCCCCCGCGGCTTTGGCCGCGACCGCCAGGAGGAGCGCCCTGTCCGCGTGCCCAACGCCGCAGACCTTCGCAGCGCCAACCGCCCTGACCGGGAACGCTCACCCGAGATCGATGAGGACGTCACGGGCAAGGAACTGGACCGCGCCACGCACCACCAGATCAAGACCCTTGAGCCCAAGAGCGCGGAGTGGGTTGCCCGTCACTTGGTGATGGCCGGCCGCCTTATCGACGACGAGCCCGAGCTTGCCTTCCAGCACGCCCTCGCCGCCAGTCGTCGTGGCGGACGGCTCGCAGCCGTCCGCGAGGCCGTTGGCCTGACGGCCTATGCTGCCGGCCATTATGGTGAGGCACTCCGCGAGTTCCGCACCTTTCGCCGGATCAGTGGTTCCAACGTGCACCTCCCCGTGATGGCCGACTGCGAGCGTGGCCTGGGGCGCCCCGACCGTGCCCTCGATGTTGCCCGCTCGGAGGAAGCACGGGACCTTGACGCGCCCGGCAAGGTGGAACTGGCAATCGTGGCAGCCGGTGCACGGACCGATCTGGGCCAGCTGGACGCGGCAGTAGCGGAACTGGAGATCCCGCAACTGGACATCAACCGTGCCTTCTCCTACAGCCCGCGACTCTTCCGTGCCTACGCCGATGCACTTGCAGCGGTGGGACGCCAGGAAGAGTCGGAAAAGTGGAACCGCCAGGCGGTCGTGGCAGAAAACGCGCTGGGCCAGGGTGCGGACCAGGAACCCGAAATCATCGACCTCGGCTGGGACGAGGAAGAAGAGGCACGGGAAGAGGCTGAGCGACGCCGGCTGCTGGAGCGTGCCTCCGGCGCCGCCGAAACCGAAGCTCCCGCTGAAACCCCCACCGCCGGTGACGCAGACGCCGAAGCTGAAAGCACCCGCGCTACCGAAGCGGAAGCAGCCCAGGACAGCAACCTGGACGACCAGGACGCCGACTACTTCGTCTCCGACGACGCCGAATCGGACCAGGACTCGGTGGAACGGGACGAGCTGGATTCCGAAGCTGCCGGTGATGCCGAAGCGGAGGACAGCGGTGCCACCCAGCATGATGAAGAACGCCGGGAAGACTGACAAGCATGAGTGACATTTCACTGGTTTCCCGCTTCGATGCACTGCTCGCCGACCTGGACGGCGTGGTCTATGCCGGGCCCCACGCCATTCCCGGAGCTGTGGATTCACTGCAGCAGCTCTCCGGCCTGGGTATCGGCCTGGGCTATGTGACGAACAACGCCTCCCGCTCGCCGGCGGAGGTGGCCGCGCATCTCCGTGAGCTTGGTGCCCCCGCCGAGGACAACCAGGTGGTCAGTTCCTCGCAGGCGGCAGCCGAGCTCCTGGCCTCGCTGCTTCCACCAGGGTCCAGGATCCTCATCACGGGCAGCACGGCGCTTGCCCGCGAAATTGAACTGGTGGGCCTGGTGCCGGTGGGCAGCCAGGCGGAGGATCCGGTCGCGGTCGTCCAGGGTTTCAGCCCAACCATCGGCTGGAAGGACCTGGCAGAGGCCACCTACGTGGTGTCCGCCGGGGCGCTTTGGGTGGCCACCAACACGGACATGTCCATTCCCCAGGCGCGTGGCATCGCCCCGGGAAATGGCACCTTGGTTGCCGCTGTCACTGCTGCCACGGGGCAGCAGCCCAAGGTTGCTGGAAAGCCCGAAGCTCCGCTGTTCCATTCGGCAGCCAAGCGCCTCGGGGCCGAGCGTCCCCTGGTGGTCGGCGACCGGCTGGACACGGACATCCTGGGCGGCAACAACGCCGGCTTTGCCACCGTTGCTGTCCTGACCGGCGTCGACACGCGCGAAACCATTCTGGCCGCGAGGTCTGCGGAACGGCCCAACTACATCATCGAAAACCTGGCCGGCCTGCACCGCCCGTACCCCGAAGTGACGCACGACGACGGCACGTATACGTGCGGCCAGTCAACCGCGCGCGTGGCCAACGGAGCCGTGGGCATCATTGGCAGCCAGGACCAGCTCGACTCCTGGCGGGCCGCATGTGCGGCCTGGTGGGCGGCGACGCCGGACGCCGCAGCCCCGAAGGCGCCCAAGCTGGTGTGGCTGGATCACTAGACTGGTTGAATGACTGAGCTGACCGAACCGGACGACGCGACAGCCCAGCCGGCCCCGGAGTGGCCGCAGCCAGGTGGGATGGACCTCACCGATCCGCAGGTTGCGCAGGCCGTAGCCAGGCTTTTCGACATGCCCGGGCTCCCTGTCCCGGACCACGGGACCGTCTACGACGACCTCCACGATGAACTGCTGGCCGCCCTCAACGCCGATCCCGCAGGCACCGATCCCGCAGACGCCGATCCCGCAAGTGCTGATCCCGCAGAGACCGCCCCCACCGGGACCGGCTCCACACTGCCCGGTCCCGCCGGGGGTGCAGCCTGATGCCGGTTCGCCTCGACCAGGCACTGGTGGCACGCGGGCTGGCGAGGTCGCGCACCCATGCCGCGACGCTCATCGCCGAAGGCAAGGTCAGCTCCGGTGGCCAGGTCCTCGCCAAGGCCTCCCTCCAGGTTGATGACAGCCGGGACCTCGCCGTCGAACACGATGACCAGGACAGCTACGCCAGCCGCGCGGGCCATAAGCTGGCCGGGGCCCTCGACGCCTTCCCCCAAGTTTCGGTGGCGGGCAAGAGGTGCCTGGACGCCGGCGCCTCCACCGGGGGCTTTACCGATGTCCTGCTTCGGCGGGGTGCCGCGCACGTGGTGGCTGTCGACGTCGGACACGGCCAGCTGGTGCCGCACCTCCGCGACGACCCCCGCGTGGACGTCCATGAAGGCATGAACGTCAGGTACATGGCTCCGGAAGACATTGGCGGCCCGGCAGCGCTGACCGTCGCCGACCTGTCCTTTATTTCCCTCACCCTCGTGGTCCAGCCACTGGCCGGCTGCACCGAACCCGGCGGCGACCTGGTGCTGATGGTCAAGCCCCAGTTCGAGATCGGCAAGGACCGCCTGGGCCGCACCGGCGTGGTCAACTCGGAGCGTGAGCGGCGGATGGCCGTGGAGAAGGTGGCCGGGGCAGCGCTCGACGCCGGCCTGGACCTTTGCGGGCTGGCGGCCAGTCCGCTGCCGGGGCAGGACGGAAACGTCGAATACTTCCTGTGGATAAAACGCAGGATCAGCAAAGACTTGCCTAAGATCGAAGAGCGAGAGGCAGCAGCCGCTGCGTTGCTCGGACAAATCTGGCCTAACCACTAGAGAGCGGAACCTGATGAGCAGGCGTGTACTGGTCCTTGCCCACACCGGCCGCGAGGAATCACTGAAAGCCGCCTGGGAAGCCTGCGCCCTGCTGCACGCCTCCGGCATGGTCCCCGTGATGCAGGAGTCCGAACTGGGGGACATGGAAAGGTTCTTTGGGCACCTGGCCCAGCCGGTGGAGGTCCTCCACGACCACGTCCAGCTGCCCGATGTGGAACTCGTCATGGTCCTTGGCGGTGACGGCACCATCCTGCGGGCCGCCGAACTGGTCCGTGAGGTGGATGTGCCGCTGCTGGGCGTCAACCTGGGCCACGTGGGCTTCCTGGCCGAAAGCGAGCGGGCGGACCTTGCCCAGACCGTGGAGTGGGTTGCCAGCCGCGAGTACACGGTTGAAGAGCGGATGACCATCGATGTCCAGGTCTGGGTCCGCGGCCAGAAGATTTGGCACACCTGGGCTTTAAACGAGGCCGCCATCGAGAAGGCCAACCGCGAACGCATGCTCGAAGTCGTGACCGAGGTGGACGAGCGCCCGCTGACGTCCTTCGGCTCAGACGGCATCGTGCTGGCCACCCCCACCGGATCCACGGCCTACGCGTTCTCGGCGGGCGGTCCGGTGGTCTGGCCGGAGGTGGAGGCCCTGGTCATTGTGCCCATCAGCGCCCATGCACTCTTCGCCAAGCCCCTGGTGGTGTCGCCCAGGTCGAAGCTTGCAGTGGAGGTGCTGGGCCGGACCGACGCCCAGGGCGTGTTGTGGTGCGACGGACGGCGCTCGGTGGACCTGCCGCCGGGAGCCCGCGTGGAAGTGACCAAGTCCGCCACTCCTGTCCGGCTGGCCCGCACCCACCAGACGCCGTTCTCCGCCCGGCTGGTCCGCAAGTTCGAGCTGCCTATCCACGGCTGGCGCGGGCCGGTACCCAAGTCCGACGCCGTGCACACCGGCCCCATCCCCATTGTGCGGACGCCGCGGCCCATGCCGCCGCTGCCCGTGCCGCATGTGGAGAACTCCGACAGCGATCCCGATCCGTCGACTGCAAAGTGAATCCATGCTTGAAGAACTGAGAATCCGCGATCTGGGCGTCATCACCGACGCAACGCTTCCGCTCGGCCCTGGACTGAGCGTCGTAACCGGCGAAACCGGCGCCGGCAAGACCATGGTGGTCACCGCCGTTGGCCTGCTGCTGGGCGCCCGTTCGGATGCCGGGGCCGTCCGCAGCGGCGCCAAGAGTGCTACCGCTGAAGCAGTCCTGAAGCTCGACGCCGGCCACCCGGCCATTGCGCGTGCCCTGGACGCCGGTGCCGAGGCGGAAGAGTTCGACGGCGGCGCAGAGCTGATCCTGGCCCGGCGCCTTGGTGCGGATGGACGCAGCCGTGCCTTCCTGGGCGGCCGTGCTGCACCTGTGGGCGTACTGGCTGAGATCGGCGAGACCCTGGTGGTGGTGCACGGACAGTCGGACCAGATCCGGCTCAAGAGCGCCACGGCGCAGCGTGAAGCCCTGGACAAGTTCGCCGGCGACAACCTGGCCGGTCCACTGGCCGCCTACCAGGAGCTGTATGGCCGGTGGAAGTCCAGCCAGGCCGAGCTGGACAACCTCCGCAGCGCCGCCCGCGACAGGCTCCGCGAAGCTGAATCCCTGGAGGCTGCCCTTGCCGAGATTGACGAGGTGGATCCGCAGCCGGGGGAGGATGAGCTCCTGAAGGCCGAGGCCGTGAAGCTTGCCAACGTGGAGGAACTGCGGATCGCCGCGAGCACCGCCCACCAGGCACTCATTGCCGAGGACTTTGGTGAAGCCGGTGACGCCACCACATTGGTGGACTCCGCCAAGCGGACCCTGGAGCACGTGTCCGAGCACGATGCGCAGCTGGGCTCCGCAGCCGCCCGGCTGGCCGAGGTGGGCTTCCTGCTTACTGACATCGCCGCCGAGCTGGCCAGCTACCAGGCCAGCCTGGACTCCGAGGGCCCGGAGCGGCTGGCCGAGATCGAGGACCGGCGCGCTGCGCTGGCCAAACTGGTCCGGAAATACGCCCCCACCATCGACGAGGTGCTGGAGTGGGCGGAGCAGGCGCGCGTCCGCTTCGACGAGCTCCAGGACGACTCGTCCCGCATCGAGGCCCTGGACGCTGAGGTGGTCCGCGCCGAGGCGGAGCTGAAGAAGCAGGCAGCGGGCATCAGCAAGATCCGCGCCAAGGCCGCAAAGGACCTGTCCGGCCGCGTCAGTGCGGAGCTCAAGGCCCTGGCCATGGCCGATGCCACGCTGGTGATCAACCTCGAGCCGACCGGTCAGCTGGGCCCGCACGGCGCGGACGACATCAGCTTCCTGCTGCGGCCGCATTCGGGCGCCCCGGCCCGGCCGCTGGGCAAGGGGGCGTCCGGCGGTGAGCTGTCCCGCGTCATGCTGGCCATCGAAGTGGTGCTTGCCGCCGTCGATCCCGTCCCCACCTTCGTCTTCGACGAGGTGGACGCCGGCGTGGGCGGCCGCGCCGCCGTCGAGATCGGCCGCCGCCTGGCCATGCTGGCACGCCACGTGCAGGTGCTGGTGGTCACGCACCTGCCGCAGGTGGCAGCGTTCGCGGACCAGCACATCACCGTCACCAAGACTTCCGTCAGGGGAGCCGACGGCGGCACCGCCACCGGGTTCACCTCCAGTGACGTCCGCCTCCTCGACGGTCCGGAGCGGGTCCGTGAGCTCGCCCGGATGCTGGCCGGCCAGGAAGACTCCGAAACCGCGCAGGCCCACGCCCAGGAACTGCTGGATGACGCCAAGCTCCTGCCCCAGCGGGCCTGACAGGGACAACCACGGGACGGACGAATTGATGATAGGCTCGAATTCCGTGGTGCAGCGATCAAATTCCCGTGTAAATTCCCGGTTCCCGGGCTCCTCCAAGACGACGAAGCACATCTTTGTCACCGGCGGTGTGGCGTCCTCGCTTGGTAAGGGACTGACGGCGTCCAGCCTTGGTCACCTGCTCCGGGCACGCGGCCTGTCCGTGACAATGCAGAAGCTCGATCCCTACCTGAACGTGGATCCGGGCACAATGAACCCCTTCCAGCACGGCGAGGTCTTCGTCACAGACGACGGCGCCGAAACGGACCTGGACATCGGGCACTACGAGCGCTTCCTTGATGAAAACCTCGAGGGGTCCGCGAACGTCACCACCGGCCAGGTGTACTCCACGGTGATTGCCAAGGAACGCCGCGGCGAGTACCTGGGGGACACCGTCCAGGTCATCCCGCACATCACGGATGAGATCAAGCGCCGCATGCGTTTGCCCGCCGAGGGCAAGAACGCCCCGGACGTCATCATCACCGAAATCGGCGGCACCGTTGGCGACATCGAATCCCAGCCGTTCCTCGAATCGGCCCGCCAGGTCCGCCAGGACATCGGCCGCGGAAACGTGTTCTTCCTGCACGTCTCCCTGGTGCCGTACATTGGCCCCTCGCAGGAGCTGAAGACCAAGCCCACCCAGCACTCCGTGGCCGCGCTGCGGTCCATCGGCATCCAGCCCGAGGCGATCGTGATCCGTTCGGACCGTGAAGTGCCGGAGGCCATGCGGGAGAAGATCGGCCGCATGTGCGACGTCGACATCGACGCCGTGGTGAACGCCGCGGACGCCCCCAGCATCTACGACATCCCCAAGACCCTGCACGGACAGGGCCTTGACTCCTACATCGTCCGGGCCCTTGACCTGCCCTTCAAGGACGTTGACTGGACCAGCTGGGACAAGCTGCTTGAAGCCGTCCACAACCCCAAGCACCACGTCGAGATTGCCCTGGTGGGCAAGTACATCGACCTGCCTGACGCCTACCTCTCGGTCACCGAAGCGCTGCGTGCCGGCGGCTTCGCCAACGAGGCCAAGGTCAAGATCCGCTGGGTCCCGTCGGACGAATGCGAGACCCGCGAAGGCGCCATCAAGGCCCTCGACGGCGTGGACGCCATCTGCGTTCCCGGCGGCTTCGGCATCCGTGGACTCGAAGGCAAGCTCGGCGCCCTGAAGTTTGCCCGCGAAACCAAGCTGCCCGTGCTGGGCCTGTGCCTCGGCCTGCAGTGCATGGTGATCGAGTACGCCCGCAACGTGGTGGGCCTGGAGGGTGCCTCCTCCAGCGAATTCGAGCCGGACTCCAAGTACCCGGTGATCGCCACCATGGAGGAGCAGCTGGAGTACGTGGAAGGCCGCGGCGACCTGGGCGGCACCATGCGCCTTGGACTGTACGAAGCCAAACTGGATGAAGGCTCGGTCATCGCCGGAACCTACGGCAAGACCACCGTGAGCGAACGCCACCGGCACCGCTACGAGGTGAACAACAAGTACCGCCAGCAGATCGCGGACAAGGGCCTGGTCTTCTCCGGCACTTCCCCGGACGGCAAGCTGGTGGAATTCGTTGAGCTGCCCGCCGACGTGCACCCGTACTACGTGGCCACGCAGGCCCACCCCGAGCTGAGCTCGCGGCCCACCCGCCCGCACCCGCTGTTCGCCGGCCTGGTCAAGGCTGCACTTGACCACCAGAACGCAGGCCACCGGAACGCGGGCGGCCAGGGTGCAGGCCAGGAGGGCGTTGCCGACACGGCTGTGCCCCCGGCCGGCGAACATGCGGCATCGGGTACCGTTACCGCTAAGTAGTCGATAGAACACACAAAGGACGGCGCGATGCCTGGTACACCTGAAGCCACCCCTGCCAAACAGGTTTCGGATGCACCAAGCCCGCGCCGTCTTTTGTCTACGGAGAAGGTCTACCAGGGCAGGATCTGGGATGTCGTCAGCGACACCTTCCAGCTCTCGGACTCCGGGGACGCCCTCACCCGCGATTACATCGACCATCCCGGCGCCGTAGCCGTCCTGCCCATGAACGCCGAGGGCCAGGTCCTGCTGTTGAAGCAGTACCGGCACCCCGTGGGCATGGACCTCTGGGAGGTTCCGGCGGGCCTGCTGGATGTTGAAGGCGAAGACTTCGTGGTGGGGGCGGCGCGCGAACTGGCCGAGGAAGCGGACCTTGCTGCCGGGACCTGGAACGTCCTGGCGGATGTCTTCAATTCCCCGGGATCCTCCAGCGAGGCCATCCGTATCTACCTGGCCCGTGACCTCACCGAAGTGCCGCACCACGAACGCCACGAACGGACGGACGAGGAGGCGGAGATCGAGTTCCACTGGATCGGCCTGGATGATGCCGTGGCGTCCGTCCTGGCCGGACGCCTGCACAACCCGTCCGCCGTCGTCGGGATCCTGGCTGCCGCTGCCGCCCGCGCCAACGACTATGAAGGCCTCCGCCCCGCCGACGCCCCCTGGCCCGCCCACCCCAGCCAGCGCTGATGGCGCCTCCTTCGGCTGAAGCAGCGCCGGCGGTCGAACCGGGCCCGGCGGAGGCTGCCGCTGCCCCGGCACCTGTACCTTCCGCCATCGACCGTGCAATTACCGACTACCTCCAGCACATGGGTGTGGAACGGGGACTGGCAGCGAATACCTTGGCAGCCTACCGCCGGGACCTGGCCCGCTACGCCCGGTATGTTGCCGCAGCCGGCTGCGGCCGGCCGGAGGACATCACCCGGCACCACGTCACGGGTTACGTCCGCGCCCTGTCGGACGGTTCCGACGGCGGTTCCACCCTGGGGGTCCGGTCCGCGGCCCGGACGGTGGTGGCGGTCCGTGGCCTGCACAAGTTCTGGGCTCTCGAAGGTTATACGCCGGCCGATCCAGCCCGCGACGTCCACCCACCCATGGCAGGTAAACGGCTGCCCAAGGCCATCAGCGTTGACGAAGTGACCCGCATCCTGGAGGCGGCAGGAACGGATACGGCCGCCGGACTGCGGGACCGCGCCCTGCTTGAATTCCTTTACTCCACGGGAGCCAGGATCAGCGAAGCGGTGGGACTGGACGTTGATGACATCTCCCTTGCCGGGCCGGAATCCGGGCCTGCCATTGTCCGGCTGTTCGGCAAGGGGTCGAAGGAGCGGCTGGTGCCGCTGGGCTCCTACGGGGCCCGGGCGCTGGATGCCTATCTGGTCCGCGGCCGGCCGCTGCTTGCTGCCAAGGGCAAGGGCACGCCTGCGCTGTTCCTGAATGCCCGCGGCGGCCGGATCAGCCGGCAGAGCGCCTGGACCATCCTCAAGGCGGCGGCGGAGAAGGCCAACATCACCCGGGACGTCTCACCGCACACGCTGCGGCACTCCTTCGCCACCCACCTGCTTGAAGGCGGCGCGGACGTCAGGGTGGTGCAGGAACTTTTGGGCCACGCATCGGTAACCACAACCCAGGTGTACACGCTGGTCACGGCTGATACGCTCCGGGAAATCTACGCGGCCGCTCATCCCCGCGCGCTGGGCTGACGTTCCGCCAGGCAGGGCACGTCCGGCCGCCAGGGTCGCGCGGACAGCTAGAACATGGCCTCGATGGTCAGTTCCACGGGCCCCAGCAGGAAAGCCAGCACAGAAGTTCCCATGCAGGCGACCAACATCAGCCCGGGATGTGCCAGGCCGATCACCACCCTCCGCAGCCGTGGCCGGCCGCGGAGGAAGGATTTCGGTACGCGGGAGAGCGCGGGCACCTGCCGCCAGCCGCGAAGCCTCCGAAGGAACCAGGCGCACCGGGCGACAAACGCCAACCATAGGACGGCTACCACCAGCGGCACCAGGGCCGCCATCAGGGTGAATCCCAGAGCCGTCACCTCGCGCTCTGAGTCTCCCGCCACCGCTTGGACAGTGGTTGAGATGGACGCACTCAACACCACCGAGATGGCCCAGACCATGAAGGCCGCAACAAGTGCCAGGAACCGCACGAAGAACAGGCCCAAAACCGACTCCCGGGCGGCTTTCACCTGCTGCCGGGGAGTCACGTGGAGAACGGCCAGGGTGCTGAGCAGCGTGGGCAGGGCCGCTGCTGCCACCAGCAGGTACCACGTCCAACCAGCCAGGTTCACGAACTCATCTGCAAGGATGAGCGCTGTCCAGACACAGGCCCAGGCCCAGCCCCAATACAATGGGTTGCGCACCAGCCACCCCGGCAGGCGGGTGTCAATGGCCGAAATCCTGGCGGGCCGTATTCCGTGTCCTGTTTCGGGAGTCACACCTAGAGCTTGGCATATCCGGCGTCCCTTGGCGCTTCCCCGATGACAACTCCCGGACCCCATAGGCTTGAAGGCATGACCACAGCCTCTGTGACCCTTTGCTTCCTGCTCCGTGACGGGCCGGGCGGCCCCGAGGTACTCCTCGGGCTGAAACAGACCGGGTTCGGCAGGGGCAAGATCGTGGGCATCGGCGGCCACGTGGAACCGGGGGAGTCGGACGCGCAGGCCGTCATCCGGGAGGTCCTGGAAGAGACCGGTGTGGTGCTGCGGGTTGAGGACCTGGCGGACGCCGGATCGGTCCAATTCGTCTTTCCGGCCCGCCCGGAATGGAATATGCGGACCACCCTCTTTACCGCCCGGACCTGGCAGGGCGAGCCGGCACCCAGCGACGAGATCCTGCCCGAGTGGTTCCGGGTGGATACGCTGCCCGTGGACCGCATGTGGCAGGACGCCGACCACTGGCTCCCGGTGGTTCTGGAAGGCCGAAGGATCAACGTGGTGGTCACTATGCACACAGACAACGAATCAGTCGCCTCATCCGAGAGCCTGCTGGACTGAGCAGGCAATTAACGGCCGACGGCGGCCCGGGCACCTGGGTGCCGGGCCGCCGTCGGACGTTCCTGCCAGGAGTCAGGGGAGGTGCCGCTCCTCCGGACCGATGTACTCGCTCAGCGGCCTGATCAGGGAGTTCGCGTCCAGTTGCTCCATGATGTGGGCGGTCCAGCCTGTGATCCGGCTGGCCACGAACAGGGGAGTGAATGTGGGCGTATCAAAGCCCATCAGGTGGTACGTGGGCCCGGCCGGGTAGTCGAGGTTCGGCTTGATGGCCTTGGCTTCGTCCATGGCCTGCTCGAGCCCGTTGTACAGCCCCAGCAGTTCCGGCCGGCCGTAGTGGGCGATCATCTTGTCCAGTGCGGCTTTCATGGTGGGGACCCGGGAGTCGCCGTGCTTGTAGACACGGTGGCCGAAGCCCATCACCTTCTTCTTCTGCGCCAGGGCGTCTTCCATCCATGCCTTGGCCCGGGCCGCTGCTTCCTCCAGGGACTCCTCCTGCCGGATGCCGATCTCGTCGAAGGTGTGCATGACGGCTTCGTTGGCGCCGCCGTGCAGCGGACCCTTGAGGGCGCCGATGGCACCGGTCACGGCTGAATGCAGGTCCGAGAGCGTCGAGGTGATCACACGGGCGGTGAATGTGGAGGCGTTGAAGGAGTGCTCGGCGTAAAGAATCATCGAGACGTTGAAGGCATCCACCACCTCCGGCACCTGCTCCTCGCCGAAGGCCATCCACAGGAAGTTGGCCGAGTAGCCAAGGTCTTCGCGGGGCTCCACCACATCCTGCCCGTGGCGGCGGCGCTGGTCGTAGGCCACCACCGCGGGCATGGCGGCGAACAGGTCCACGGCCTTGGCCATGTTGGCTTCCCGGGAGGAATCCCCGGTCAGGGGATGCCGTGCCCCCATAACGGAAGCAGCAGTCCTGCAGACGTCCATCGGGTGCGAAGTGACCGGAAGGGTATCGATCACCTGCTTCACCACCGGATCGAGGGCGCGGCCGGCGCGTTCCTTCGCGCTGAACTCGGCAAGCTGGTCCTTGGTGGGCAGTTCACCGTTCCACAGCAGGTACGCCACTTCCTCGAAGCTGCACCGCGCTGCCAGTTCCTGGACAGGGTAGCCGCGGTAGAGCAGGGAGTTGGTGTCCGGATTGACCTTGGAAACGGCGGTGTAGTCCACCACCACGCCGGCAAGGCCTTTTTTGATCTCATTTTCAGCCATGCTGAAACTCCTTTGTTCCTAAAGCCTGTTCGTCCGGCGGAGGCCGGCCTTCCGATTGGGTGTCAGGTGCCGGGTGTCATGTTCCGGGAACCTGGAAATTGAACACGCCGGTGTCGAAGCGGTTGTAGGCCTCGTAGTCAACGAGGTCGTAGAGCCGGGCACGGGTCAGCATGTTTGGAACCTGCGCCTCCTGGGTGCCGTCGGATTTGATCGATTCCAGAGTACGCTCAGCAGCCCCCATGGCACTACGGAGCAGCGTCACCGGATAGATCACCATGTTGACGCCGACGCCGGCCAGTTCATCCACGGTGAAGAGGTCGCTCTTGCCGAACTCGGTCATGTTGGCCAGGATCGGCACGTCCACCGCGTCGCGGATGGCCTTGAACTCGCCCAGGTCCTTCATGGCTTCGGGGAAAATTGCGTCGGCGCCGGCTTCGACGAGGGCTTTGGCGCGCTGCTGTGCGGCTTCCAGCCCCTCGGTGGCGCGGATGTCGGTGCGGGCCATGATCAGGAAGTTCGGGTCCCGCCGGGCGTCGGCCGCGGCCCTGATGCGTTTGGTGGCGGTGTCCTGGTCCACCACGTTCTTGCCGTCGAGGTGGCCGCAGCGCTTGGGGTTGAACTGGTCCTCGATATGGCAGCCGGCCAGGCCTGCGTTCTCGAGTTCCTGGACGGTGCGTGCCACGTTCATGGGCTCCCCGAAGCCGGTGTCCGCGTCAACGATCGAGGGCAGGTCCGTCATGCGGGCGATCTGCCCGGCACGGGCGGCTACCTCGGTCAGGGTGGTCAGGCCGATGTCCGGCAGGCCGAGGTCGTTGGCGAGGACGGCGCCGGAGATGTACACCCCGGCGAAGCCCTTTTCCTCGATCAGCCGGGCGGAGAGCGGGTTGAACGCGCCGGGGAACTGCTGGATGGTCCCGGAGGCCAGCAGTTCCCGGAAGCGGACCCGCTTCTGTTCCGGGGTGGTCTTTGAGTACAGCATCTAGAACAGTCCCTTCGGTGCCGCCGCGAGGTCGATGACGCCGGGAGCGGCGGTGATGTTCAGCTGGTCCAGCTCACCGGCGGCGAGCTGTGGGAGGCGTTCGACGGCGGTGAGGAACCTTTCGATCTCAGCCTCCTCCACGAGCCCGGCGGCGAGGGTGCGGAACTTGTTGATGTACTGTTCCCGGGCGAAGGGGCGGGCGCCGAGCGGGTGGGCGTCGGCAACGGCGATCTGGTCGGTGATGACGGTGCCGTCCTTGAGCGTGATCTCCACCGAGCCGCCGAAAGCCTTCTCTGCGATGTCCAGGGAGTGGTAGCGGCGGGTCCATTCGGGATCTTCCACCGTGCTGACTTTGTGCCACAGTTCCACGGTGTCCGGACGGGCGGCGCGCTGCGGTGCGTAGGAGTCCACGTGGTGCCAGGCCCCGTCCTGCAGGGCCACGGTGAAGATGTACGGGATGGAGTGGTCCAGGGTTTCCCTGGACGCGGTGGGGCTGTATTTCTGGGGGTCGTTGGCGCCGGAGCCGATCACGTAGTGCGTGTGGTGGCTGGTCTTGATCAGCACTGACTCGACGTTGGCCGGATCGGTGACCTCGGGGTGTTCCCCGTGCAGCTTGCGGGCAAGGTCGATCCACGCCTGGGCCTGGTACTCCGCGGAATGTTCCTTGGTGTAGGTGTCCAGGATGGCACGCTTGACTTCACCCGGGGTGGGAAGCGGGACCATGTAGGAGGCGTCCGGGCCATCGAGCATCCAGGCGATGACGCCGTCTTCGCCTTCGTAGATGGGCACGGGGGAGGTCTGGCCGCGCATGGCCCGGTCCGCTGATTCGATGGCCATCTTGCCGGCAAAGGCCGGGGCGTGGGCCTTCCAGGTGGAGATCTCGCCCTTGCGGGACTGCCGGGTGGCGGTGGTGGTGTGCAGCGCCTGGCCCACTGACTGGAAGATGGTCTCCACATCGAGGCCAAGCAGGGTGCCGATCCCGGCCGCGGCCGAGGGGCCGAGGTGGGCCACGTGGTCGATCTTGTGCTTGTGCAGGCAGATGGCCTTGACCAGGTTGACCTGAATCTCGTACCCGGTGGCGATGCCCCGGATCAGGTCGTGGCCGGTGGCGCCAACGTGCTGGGCGACGGCGAGGATCGGCGGGATGTTGTCCCCGGGGTGGGAGTAGTCGGCCGCGAGGAAGGTGTCGTGGTAGTCCAGTTCCCGGACAGCCACCCCATTGGCCCAGGCTGCCCACTCCGGGGACACGCGGTCCTCGATGCCGAAGACCTTGGACCCCTTGCCGCCGGTGCTGGGGCCGTGGGTGAGCGCCTGGGCACGGGCGGCGACGATCGGCGCGCGGTTCAGGGAAGCGATCGCCACCGAGGCGTTGTCGATGACGCGGTTGATCACCATAGCGGTCACGTCGTCAGACACAGCCACCGGGTCCGCGGCGACCTGGGCGATTTTGTAGGCCAGCTGGTCCTCGCGGGGCAGGTTTTCTTCGCTTTTATAGACGCGGACGTGGTGTTCCTTAACCATGGTGCTCCTTCGGGTGGGATGCGTGGGTTGCTTTGACGTGGGAGAGGCTTCGGTGCAGGTGGACGATGGTGGCCGCCTCGGCGAGCCTGGGGTTGCCGGCCGCGATCGCCTCCGCGATGGCGGCATGCTCGGCGGCTGCGGCAGTGAGCCGGCAGGCATCGTCGGCGGCAAGCCGGCGGATCCGGACCAGGTGAACGCGCAGGCTGCGCATGGCCTGGGCCAGGTAGGAGTTGGAGATGGCGGCGTCGATTGCTGTGTCCAGCCGGCCCACCAGTTCGTAGTAGTCATGCAGGGCCGGCTCGTCACCGCCAATCAATGCGGGAGCCTCGAGCAGTTCGCGCTGCAGGCGCTCGAACGTCGCAGCCTCGCCGCGCCGCGCAGCCAGTGCCGCCGCCCTGCCCTCAAGGGTTTCGCGGAGTTCGAACAGTTCGTCAATGTCCTCAAGCGAGATGTCGGTGACGACGACGCCGCGGCCGCCTGCCGTCGTGAGGCCTTCCGCCGTAAGGCGCCCCAAGGCTTCCCGCAGCGGTGTGCGCGAGACGCCCAGACGCTCGGACTGTTCCACCTCGGCAAGGACCGTACCCGGCGCCAGACGCCATTCGATGATGTCATCGCGCAGGGCGGCATAGGCCTTGTCGCTGGCGCGCATGCTCGTCTCCTTCCTCGGCTGACTGCATCAGTGTATACACAACTGGGCTCAAAAGAATGGACCTTTGAGAAAATATGCCAGAAATTGACTTCCTTGTATACAGCGACCCTTGTGGTGGTTAACTCCGCCAGCTAGCATGAGCTGCATCACAACGTCGTGGACGGGATTACGTTATGGTCACCACCGGCTATCGGGACAGTTACCGGCGCAGCATCGAAGAGCCCGACGACTTTTGGCTGGAGGCCGCGGGAAACATCGCCTGGAGCTCTCCTCCGGCGCAGGCGCTGGACTCCACGCGGGCACCGCTCTACAGCTGGTTTCCCGACGGCACACTGAATACCTGCTACAACGCCCTTGACCGGCATATCGCCGAAGGCCGCGGGGAGCAGGTGGCCCTGATCCATGACTCGGCCATGCTGGGAACCCGGCACCGCTACACGTATGCCCAGCTCACGGACGCCGTGGCGCGCTTTGCCGGTGTGCTGCGCGGCCATGGCGTGGGAAAGGGGCACCGCGTGGTGATTTACATGCCAATGATCCCGGAAGCCGCTATCGCCATGCTGGCGTCGGCCCGGCTGGGCGCGGTCCATTCCGTGGTGTTCGGCGGCTTTGCGCCCAAGGAGCTCGCGGCCCGGATCCGGGACGCCGCACCCACGGCGGTGGTGACCGCTTCGGGCGGGATCGAACCCGCCCGCCGCATCGAGTATCTGCCGGCCGTCGCGGAGGCGCTGGAACTGGCGGGCATGCCGGACCTTCCCGTATTGGTCAAGGAGCGCGACGGATTCGCGTCCAAGGCTGCGGACCATGCGGGCTGGCTGGACTGGGACACGGAAATGGCTTCCGCAGAGCCTGCCGCTCCCGTTGAGGTGAAGGCCACCGATCCGCTCTACATCCTCTACACATCCGGAACCACCGGCACGCCAAAGGGAGTGGTGCGGGACAACGGCGGCCACGCCGTCGCCCTGCGCTGGACCCTGGAGAACATTTACGACGTCGGTCCGGGCGACGTGATGTGGACCGCGTCAGACGTCGGCTGGGTAGTGGGGCACTCCTACATTGTCTATGGCCCGCTGCTGGCCGGCGCCACCACGGTGATGTACGAGGGCAAGCCCGTAGGCACCCCGGATGCCGGCGCATTCTGGCGCGTGGTCCGGGACCACAGGGTCAATGTGCTCTTCACTGCGCCCACGGCACTCCGGGCCATCCGCAAGGCGGATCCGGCGGCGTCGCTGCTGCGGAAGTACGACATCTCCAGCCTGCGGACCCTGTTCACTGCCGGCGAGAGGCTGGACACGGACACCTTCCATTGGGCATCACGGGCCCTCGGCGTGCCGGTGGTGGACCACTGGTGGCAGACCGAGACCGGGTGGGCCATTTGCGCCAACCCGCGTGGCCTGGAGCAGTTGCCCATCAAGGCCGGCTCCCCGAGCGTGCCCATGCCCGGGTTCCGGCTGCAGATCCTCGACGGCGCAGGCGGAGAGGTGGAACCCGGCACCGAGGGCAACATCGTGCTTGGACTGCCGCTGCCGCCGGGCACCCTCACAACGCTGTGGCGGAATGATGAGCGCTACATCTCTTCCTACCTTCAGGCTTTCGAGGGCTGCTACGCCACCGGCGATTCGGGTTACCAGGACCGGGACGGGTACATCTTTGTCATGGGCCGTACGGACGACATCATCAATGTTGCCGGCCACAGGCTCTCAACCGGCGCCATGGAACAGGTGATCGGCCAGCATCCGGCCGTTGCGGAGTGCGCCGTGATCGGCCTCGCCGACCCCGTGAAGGGCCAGCGTCCCAGCGGCTACGTGGTGCTCAAAACCGGGGTGGACATCGCCGAAGACGTCCTGGCCAAGGATCTAGTGGCACTGGTCCGGCGGGACATTGGTGCGGTTGCGGACTTCAAACAGGTGACAGTGGTGGATGCACTGCCCAAGACCCGTTCGGGGAAGATCCTCCGCAAGACCATGCGCCAGATAGCGGACGGCGAGGAGTACACCGTTCCGTCCACCATCGAGGATCCAGGCGTCATCGATCAATTGATCGGAGCACTCCGGGCGGGGGAGGCGGAGGCTGGCTGAGGCGCATGGCCGGGGCGCGCACGTCCAACCCCGAGCGGCTCAGCGGGTGTTCCAGCGGTATTCGTTCTCCGGCCTGCCGGGGGTGCCGTAGCGGGCGGTCCGGGAAACTGTTCCCGCATCGGCCAGGTACTCAAGGTAGCGCCGAGCCGTCACGCGCGACATCCCCAGGGCGTCCATGACCTCCGTGGCGGACACTGCTTCGGGCTGCCCCCGGAGGAACTCCTGGACGGATCCGAGCGTCGAGGTTGAGAGTCCCTTGGGCAGCGGGAGTTCGGATGGCGCCCGGAGGCTGGCAAAGGCCTGGTCCACTTCGCTTTGCGAGGCGCCCCCCTTGCCGGGGCCACCGCCGGAACCGGCCAACTGCTGCCGGAACTGGCGGTAATTTTCCAGCTTGTCGGAGAACGTGGCGAACGTGAAGGGCTTGATCAGGTACTGGACCACGCCGATTGCCACGGCGCTGCGGACGATCGCCAGTTCGCGCACGGCGGTGATCGCAATGATGTCCGCCAGGATCCCCGCCGAACGCATCCGGCGGGCGATGTCCAGGCCATGCAGGTCGGGTAGGTTCATGTCCAGCAGGACCAGTTCAACGGGCTCTCCCGCGGCCACGAATTCGTTCAGCAGCCGCAGGGCCGACTGGCCGTCGGGGGCTGTCCCGGCGAGCTCGAATCCTTCCAGCCTCCCCACGTAGGCCGCGTGCGCTGCCGAAGCGATGGCCTCATCTTCGACGACGAGGACCCGGATGTTGCTCACTGTCTGTGCTCCTTCTCCGCGGACACCGCTGCAGGCAGGAATACTTCGAACTTGGCGCCGCGCCGGCCGTTGATGGCCAGCGTACCGCCCAAACGCTGCACCGCCTGCCGCACCAGGGCCAGGCCGATGCCCCGGCCCCCGGCCCCCGCAGGCTTGGTGCTGAATCCGTGCCTGAAGATCTTTTCCGCATCGGTGGGGTCGATGGGCGTTCCGGAATCGTTGACGGCGATGTCCAGGCCTTCTTCATCGGCCTCCAGCGTCAGCACCACCCTCCGCGGAGGGGGTGCATCGGCGGCGGCATCGATGGCATTGTCCAGCAGGTTGCCCAGGATCGTCACCAGGTCCTGGACGGCCACCCCGGGTGCCGTGCCGGAGCCCAGGGTGGAGAGATCCAGCTGGACGCCGCGTTCGTGGGCCTCGGCCACCTTTCCCATGAGCAGGGCGCCCACCACCGGTTCATCGATCGAACTCACCATGTCATCTGTCAGCTGCTGGCTCAGGGCCAGGTCCTGGGTTGCAAAGTCCAGGGCTTCCCTGGTCCGGCCGAGTTCCAGGAGCGAAACCAAGGTGTGCAGCCGGTTGGCGTGCTCGTGGGTCTGGGCGCGCAGCGCGTCGGAAAGGGTGCGCATGGTCTGCAGTTCGTTGCCCAGCGCTTCGATTTCTGTCCGGTCCCTGAGGGTGGCCACGGTCCCGTAGACGGGGACCTTCCCGCGGGTGCCCCGGGCCTCGGGACCCCGGGCCGGCCCCTGGTTGACCACCAGCACGCGGGAGCCGGTCAGGACCATCTCGTCCTTGGTGGTCCGCCCGGACTCGAACAGGCTGCGCAGTTCGTCGTCCAGGGGAAGGTCTGCCAGCGATGGGGGCCGGGTGGGGTCATTGTTGCCGGTGTCGGCCAGGCCCAGCAGCTCGGCAGCCTGGTCGTTGTACATCACCACGCGCTTCCGGGCATCGATCAGGATCAGCCCTTCCCGGACCGAGTGCAGCACCGACTCGTAGTAGGCGAACAGCTGTGCCAGCTGTTCGGGACCCCAGCCCCGGGTAACCCGCCGCAGGTACCTGCCCAGCAGCCACGACGCCAGTGAACCGCCCACCAGGAGGGCCATGCCGACGGCCAGCAGGACGGGAAGGCGCCCGGCAAAGGCGATATCGACGCTGCGGACGGTAACACCCACCGCTACGAGGGCCTTGACTGTCCCCGCAGAATCCTTGACCGGAACAATGGTCCGCACCGACGGGCCCAGCGTACCTGCCGTCACTTCGGTGTAGGTGTGGCCGCGGAGTGCTTCATCGATGGAGCCGATGTAGGGCCGGCCCAGCTCCTCGTCCCGCGGGTGGGTCCAGCGGGTACGGTCCGGCGCCATGATCGTGATGAAGTCCACGTGGGCCGCGGTGGTGACGTCTTTGGCATACGGCTGCAGGACGGCGGACGGGTCCGGCGTGGCAGCAGCCTGGAGCACCAGGGGATTGGCGGCGATGGAGGCAGCCACGCCTTCCATCCGGCGGCCCGCTTCGTCATACGTCCGGTCCCGCGCGTCCACGTAGGCGGCCGTTCCCACGATGGCGATAAACGACACGACGATCAGCAGGTTCGCCAGGAAGAGCCGGCGGGCGATACTCCAGCGGTGGATCATGCCTGCCTCCCTTGGACCCTGCCGATACCGTGACCAATATGAACGCAACGGTGAGCTGGATCACGGGGTGCCCAATGATGGATATCACATTGGACGGACGTGTTGAGCCCAGAGACTGCGCCGCAACGTCTATCAGAATATCCACAAGGAGACACATCATGGCTTCTCAACGAGGAGAGTCGCTCGAGACCGCGACCCCGCGGCGCAAGGGACTGGACAAGTCCCACTACCTCTACATCGCAGTTATCGCCGCCGTCGTCCTCGGCGCGGTGGTGGGCCTGCTGTTCCCGGAGGTGGGCAAGTCCCTCAAGCCCCTGGGCGACGGCTTCGTCAAGCTCATCAAGATGATGATCGCACCGGTCATTTTCTGCACCATCGTCCTGGGCATCGGCTCCATCGCCAAGGCAGCCACCGTCGGCAAGGTCGGCGGCCTGGCACTGGGCTACTTCATCATCATGTCAACCTTCGCCCTGGCCATCGGCCTGGTGGTAGGCAACATCATCCACCCCGGCGAGGGCCTGAAGCTGACGCCGTACGACCCCAACAAGAAGGCGGCGACCGACAGCACCGTGGACTTCCTGCTGGGCATCATCCCCAGTGACGTCCCCGTGCTGCCCACTCTGCTGGCAGCCATCCTGGTTGGCTTCGCGCTGCAGAAGATGGGCGCCCAGGGTGCCCCGATCCTCAAGGCTGTCGGCTACGGCCAGGCACTGGTGTTCCGCATCCTCATCATGATCATGTGGCTCGCTCCGGTAGGTGCCTTCGGTGCCATCGCCGCCGTCGTGGGCGCAACCGGCGTGCAGGCCATCGTCAGCATGTTCACCCTGATGATCGCCTTCTACATCACCTGCGCACTGTTCATCGTGGTGATCCTGGGCGGCCTGCTCCAGGTGGTTGCCGGCGTCAACATCTTCAAGCTGATGAAGTACCTGGCCCGTGAGTACCTCATCATCTTCTCCACGTCGTCCTCGGAAGCGGCACTGCCGCGGCTGATCGCCAAGATGGAACACCTCGGCGTCTCCAAGCCGGTCGTCGGCGTCACCGTTCCCACCGGCTACTCCTTCAACCTGGACGGAACCGCCATCTACCTGACCATGGCGTCCCTGTTCGTGGCCAACGCCATGGGCACCCCGCTGGACCTCGGCGCCCAGATCTCCCTGCTGGTGTTCATGATCATCGCCTCCAAGGGTGCCGCCGGTGTGACCGGTGCCGGCCTTGCAACCCTCGCGGCCGGCCTGCAGGCACACAAGCCCGAACTGCTCGGCGGCGTGGGCATGATCGTCGGCATCGACCGGTTCATGTCCGAGGCCCGCGCCCTGACCAACTTCACGGGCAACGCGGTGGCCACCGTCCTGATCGGCACCTGGGTCAAGGAGATCGACGGCGGCCAGGTTGGCCGGGTGCTGTCCGGCGAAGAACCTTTCGACGAGGCAACCATGATGGTCCACCATCACGGCGAAATGGCACCCAAGGAAGAGGGCGCCCGCGAGGCTGCCAAGGCCTAGCCACCGCCAGGACACCCCACGGGACCGCCCCCGCAGCCATGCTGCGGGGGCGGTCCTGCGTTCCCCGGCAGAGCAACCTTCGACCTCAGCTAGAGGGTCAAGGCTCAACATTCGCGGAAAGTCAAGTTCCGTCGAATGCCGTGTCGGGCGCTGTAACCTAGGGAGCAGAACGAACGGCGCTGGTGAGCCAGCGGCAGGAAATCACCGTCATCGAAAGTGTGGACAGATACGTGAGCAGCGAACAGGGTTCAGCAACTCTGGAGGGCACGGAATTCGACCTGGAAAACGCGGTGATGGGGCCCACCGGGCGCCCATACCGGGAGTTCCCGGAACCCGCGCCGCTGTCCTCCCACGGTCCGGCCCGCGTCATCGCCATGGTCAACCAAAAGGGCGGCGTGGGGAAGACCACCTCCACCATCAACCTCGCCGCGGCGCTCGCCGAGTACGGCCGCCGCGTCCTCCTGGTGGACTTCGACCCCCAGGGCGCGCTCTCCGCCGGCCTTGGTGTCAACCCGCATGAGCTGGACCTCACGGTGTACAACGTCCTGATGGACCGCAAGGTGGATATCCGTGACGCCATCCACCACACGGGCGTCGAGAACGTCGACCTGCTGCCCGCCAACATCGACCTCTCCGCCGCGGAAGTCCAGCTGGTCAACGAGGTGGCGCGCGAACAGGTCCTGGACCGTGCGCTCAAGAAAGTCGAAGACGATTACGACGTCGTCCTCATCGACTGCCAGCCCTCCCTGGGCCTCCTGACCGTCAACGCCCTCACGGCAGCCCACGGCGTCATCATCCCGCTCATTTGCGAGTTCTTCGCCCTTCGCGCCGTGGCGCTGCTGGTCGAAACCATCGACAAGGTCCAGGACCGGCTGAACCCTCGCCTTCAGGTGGACGGCGTACTGGCCACCATGTACGACGCAAGGACACTGCACAGCCGCGAAGTGATCACCCGTCTGGTGGAGGCGTTCGGCGACAAGGTCTTCGAAACTGTCATCAAGCGCTCCATCAAGTTCGCAGACGCTACCGTGGCCGCGGAGCCCATCACCAGCTACGCCGGAAACCACGTGGGCGCCGACGCCTACCGCCGGCTGGCAAAGGAGCTGATCTCCCGCGGCGGCGCACCCTAACCACGCCGTGGCCGAATCCAAACCCGGCTTCGAGGTGCGGCTGGCCAACTTCACGGGTCCCTTCGACCTCCTTCTGGGGCTGATCGCCAAACACCAGCTGGACATTACAGAAGTGGCCATTGCCACCGTCACGGATGAGTTCATCAAGTACATCCGTAAACTGCAGCGGCTCGGTGAAGAGTGGGCCCTGGACGAGGCGAGCGAATTCCTGGTGATCGCCGCCACGCTGCTTGACCTCAAGGCGGCACGGCTCCTTCCCGCGGGTGAGGTGGAGGACGACGAGGACATCGCCCTTCTGGAGGCGCGGGACCTCCTCTTTGCCCGGCTGCTGCAATACAAGGCTTTCAAGCAGGTGGCAGGAATCCTGGGCGAAACCCTGCACCAGGAAGGCCGGCGCTTTCCACGCCAGGTGGCCCTGGAGGAGCACTTCGCGTCGATGCTCCCTGAACTGGTGTGGAAACACACGCCGCAACAGTTCGCCGCGCTGGCCGAGGCCGCGCTCCGGCCCAAAGCGCCCGCCCAGCCGCCGCAAGTGGCACTCGGCCACCTGCATGGGAGCAACGTCAGCGTCAAGGAACAGGCCCGGATGATGGGGCTTCGCCTGCAACAGGAGTCGCCCCAGACCTTCCGTTCCCTGATTGCCGACGCCGATTCCACCCTGGTGGTGGTGGCCCGCTTCCTGGCGCTCCTGGAACTGTTCCGGGACCGGGCCGTGTCGTTCGATCAGCTGTCCCCGCTGTCCGAGCTTGCCATCCACTGGACAGCCGAAGGCCGCGACTGGTCGGCGGAAAACCTGAGCGAAGAGTATGAGGAGCAGGCGTGAATTCCAAGCCGCAGGACCTGGCCGTGGAAGGCGGGGCAATGCTTGAGGACACATGGAAGCCGGCGGGCGCAGGGAAGCCGGAGGACACGGCGCCACGGGAGGACGCGGACCACGGCCCGGACTTCGACGACCTCCCCGGCGGTGCCAAGGCTGCCCTCGAAGCGGTGCTCATGGTCCTGGACCAACCCGCCACGGAGGAAGAGCTGGCAGCCGGGGTAGGCCTGACGGTCACAGCGGTCCGCTCCCTGCTGGCAGAACTGCAGCGTGAGTATAACGGCTATACTGTTAAAGCCCCGGAGATGGAGGATGCCAGCCACACTGGCATTGGTTCCAGCCCCCGGGGTTTTGAATTGCGGAACATCGCCGGTGGCTGGCGGATCTACTCGCGCACGGAGTTTGCCGACATTGTCGGCAAATATGTGCTTGAGGGGCAGACCGCCAGGCTTACCCAGGCGGCGTTGGAAACGCTGGCAGTCATCGCGTACCGCCAGCCCGTTTCCCGGGCCCGGGTGTCTGCAATTCGCGGTGTCAATGTTGATTCCGTCGTACGGACGCTTGCCCAGCGCGGGCTGATCGAGGACGCGGGAACGGATCCCGAGTCCGGCGCAATCCTCTACCGGACCACCTCCTATTTCCTTGAACGGATGGGAATCAGTTCAGTGGAGGACCTGCCCCAGCTGTCGCCGCACCTTCCGGGACTCGACGGGATCGCAGAGTTCTACGACGCCGGGACAATGTAGGCAGGACCCTTCTGCCGGCAGCGGTCTCATGAGCAGTTTGTTTATCAGGTTTTCTATCAGGGCAGACGAAGTCTGCGCGGCTGGCTAGGGTTGTCCTTGGACATCTCTGCCGGCCAAAACACATTGAAGGACGGGTCATGACACAGGCGGGACGCCAGGGTTCACCACGTAACAGTTCGGGACGCGGCGGCAACGAGCGCAACAACTCCCAGCAGCGCAGCGCACAGGGCGGCGGCTTCAGCGGCGGTTCCCGCGGCGGAACAGCCAAGCGGGCAGCAGGATTCGGCGGGGACCGGCCCCACCGCGCCCCCAAGCCGCGCGAGGAACGCTTCATCGACCCCGATCTGGCGGGGGACCAGCAGGCACGGACATCGGAGGGCGCCCGTGGCGCCAAGCCGTCGTCGCGCAAGCCCGCGGCACGCAAGCCCGGCGCCAAGAAGGCTCCCGGAACTCCCGGTGCCCTCAAGCCCAAGCCGCGTACCGGTGCACCCGGGACAGCCGCTTCCCGTGCATTCGGCAGCGAACGCTTCGGCCAGAACCTGGGTCCGGTCCGCAAGCCCGGCCGGAAGAAGGGCCCCCGCGGTAACGTTCCGCAGTCCGAACTCCATGATGCAGACGGCGTGCGCCTCCAGAAAGTAATGGCGTCCGCCGGAGTCGCATCCCGGCGCGTCTGCGAAGAAATGATCGCCGAGGGCCGCGTTGAGGTGGACGGCCAGGTGGTTACGGAACTCGGCATGCGCGTCGATCCCAAGACCGCCGTCATCCATGTTGACGGCTTGCGGATCCAGTTGGACGAGAACCTGGTCTACATGGTGTTCAACAAGCCCAAGGGCGTGGTGTCCACCATGGAGGATCCCGAGGGCCGGCCGTGCATCAGCGACTTCCTGAAGAGCAACAAGAACACCGGCGAACGCCTCTTCCATGTGGGAAGGCTCGACGTCGCCACCGAAGGCCTGCTGCTGCTGACCAACGACGGCGAACTCGCCAACAGGCTGACCCACCCGTCCTACGAGGTTCCCAAGACCTACCTGGTGCAGGTGCGCGGGCCGTTCCCGCAGGGCGTAGGCGCCCAGCTGAAAGCCGGCGTGGAACTGGAGGACGGGTTCGCGTCCGTTGACTCCTTCCGCCTGGTGGACTCCACCCCGGGCCACGTGCTGATCGAGGTTGTGCTCCACTCGGGTAAGAACCGGATTGTCCGCCGCCTCTTTGATGCTGTCGGCTTCCCGGTCCAGCGGCTGGTCCGCGTCAAGGTGGGCCCCATCGGACTCGGGGACCAGCGCCAGGGCAGCATCCGCAACCTGGGCAAGCAGGAAGTCGGCCACCTGCTGGCATCCGTAGGACTCTGACGCATGTCCGCGTTCAAAAGCCAGGGCCGCGGCCACCTGGATGGCCCGGTGGTGGTGATTGGTACCGGACTGCTGGGCACCAGCATTGGGCTGGGCCTGCGGGGGCGTGGCGTACCTGTGTTCCTTTCCGACCCGTCACCCACCAACCAGGCGGTTGCGGTGGACATCGGTGCCGGGCGTCCCCTGTCCGAGCTGGGCAACCGCAAACCGCAACTGGTTGTGGTTGCCGCCCCGCCGGACGTGACGGCCGGCGTCGTGTGCCAGGCGCTGGCTGACTACCCCGACGCCGTCGTGGTGGACATAGCCAGCGTCAAGGCTGACATCCTGGCCCGTCTGCGCAGCCTCGGTGCCGACCTCACCCGGTACGTGGGCACCCACCCCATGGCCGGGCGGGAAAAATCGGGACCGGTGGCCGCCCGCGGCGAGCTGTTCACCTCCATGCCTTGGGTGCTGTGCCCCTCCGGGGAGACCTCCGGCGCTGCCCTGCAAGTGGCACGGTCGCTTGCCTCGGATCTTGGAGCGGTTGTCTCGCAGTTCACGGCGGACGAACATGATGAAGCAGTGGCCCTGGTGTCGCACCTGCCCCAGGTCATGTCATCCCTGCTGGCCAGCCGCCTCCAGGGAACGCCACTGCACGCCCTGTCGCTGGCCGGCAACGGCCTCCGCGACGTCACCAGGATTGCCGCGAGCGATCCCACCCTCTGGGTGCAGATCCTCGGCGGGAATGCAGCCAAGGTCGTGGAGATCCTCTACGGCGTCCGCGAGGACCTGAACCGCCTCATCGGAACCCTGGAACAGCCCACGGCACCGGGAGCCCGGCTGGACCTGGCACAGCTGATCAGTGAGGGCAACGCCGGCCAGGCCCGGATTCCCGGCAAGCACGGCGGCCCGCCGCAGGCATACTCCTGGCTCACCGTCCTGGTGGATGACAAGCCCGGCCAGATCGCGCAGCTGCTCACCGAGATCGGTGAAATCGGTGTGAACGTCGAGGATCTTCGGCTGGACCATTCCTCCGGACAGAACGTTGGCATGGTGGAATTGTCTGTGTTGCCGAACAAGCACGACCACCTGATCGAAGCTCTCAACGACCGCGGATGGCGGGTACTTCAGTAATGACACAGGAACTCCTCGAGACCATGCGCGCCCTGCGCATCGGCCGGCCGCTGGTGGTTGCCATCGACGGACCGTCCGGCTCCGGTAAATCCAGCGTGAGCAAGGAGGTTGCCCGCAGGCTGCGGCTGGCCTACCTGGACACCGGAGCGATGTACCGCGCACTGACCTGGTACTGCGTAAACCAGGGGATTGACCTTGATGACACGCCGGCCGTGGAACAGGCCTCCCGGGACTTTGCGCTGGAACTGAGCACCAGCCCCCAGGAGGAATACGTGCGGGTAGGCGGCGTGGACGTCACCGATGCCATCCGCGAACCGGCAATTTCCGCCGCGGTCAGCTCCGTGGCCACCACGCTTGGTGCCCGGACCGAACTGATCCGCAGGCAGCGGGACCTGATTGAAAAGCACCACCGCCGAATGGTGGTGGAAGGCCGGGACATCACCACCGTCGTCGCGCCCGGAGCCGAGGTGCGCATGCTCCTCACCGCAAGCGAGGAAGCCCGCCTCCGCCGGCGCGGCATCCAGCTGGGCGGTACCCAGAACGCCGAACAGCTGGCAGCCCAGGTGACCCACCGGGATGCCAGGGACTCAACCGTGGTGAACTTCACCCAGGCGGCAGACGGCGTGGTCACGCTGGACTCCTCGGACCTGGACTTCGAGCAGACCGTCAATGCCGCCCTCGTGATCGTTACAAAGGTCCTCAACCGTGACTGAGGCCCGGGCGGGTGTGCCAACCCGACTGACCATGGCGTGGAGCAGGCCGGTGGGATGGATCCTGGACCACGTGGTCTACCGGACCACGGTGACGGGCAGGAGCAACGTCCCCACCGGCGGTCCGGTGATCTTCGCAGCCAACCACATCAGCTTCCTCGACGGGCCGGTCATGTTCGGCGCGGCGCCGCGCCCCATGCACATCCTGGTAAAACAGGAGATGTTCCAGGGCTTCCTGGGCCGGGTACTCACCGCCTCCGGGCAGCTTCCGGTGGACCGGCAGGGTGACCGGGCGGCGCTGCAGCGCTGCAAGGACGTGCTCGACGCCGGACGTTGCGTTGGGATTCTTCCGGAAGGGACGCGGGGGAGCGGGGCAGCCGCGGACATCAACGGGGGCGTGGCCTGGCTGGCGCTGAACTCCGGGGCACCGGTTGTTCCGGTGGCCATCCTGGGCACCCGGCAGGGCGACGAGCACCTGGACTTCGTCCCGCGGCCGGGGCGGCGATTCCACGTGAGCTTCGGATCAGCCCTTACCCTGGCCCGCCGGGCCGGTGAAAGCGGGCGTGCTTCAATGGACAGGGCGGCGCAGGACATCCGTGCAGCGCTGGCCGGGCACGTCCAGGACGCTATCCAACTCAGCGGGCAGCCTTTGCCTTCCGCTGACCACAACGACTTGACAGCAGTAGCCGGGGACGCCGGCAGATGACCACTAAGGACAGTGCAATGAGCGATACCACCCAGACTTCCGGGCCTTCCGGCACCGACGACGAATACACTCCCACCGGCACCGACCAGGTTGCCGAACGGCTGGCAGCGATTGGCGACGACGAAGCGGAGCTGCGTGCCGCCTCCCTCCGGGCCGGCCTGGAGGATTACGAGCTTGACGAGGACGATGCCGCCCTGCTGAGCGGGGAGTACGGCGACGAGGACTTTGACGGTCCCGTCAAGCTGGATCCCGTCCTGGCAATCATCGGCCGGCCAAACGTGGGGAAGTCCACGCTGGTGAACCGCATCCTGGGCCGCCGCGAAGCAGTGGTGGAGGACACCCCGGGCGTCACCCGTGACCGGGTCATGTACTCCGCGAACTGGAACGGCCGCAACTTCACGCTGGTGGACACCGGCGGCTGGGAGCACGACGCCCGCGGCATCCACGCCCGCGTCGCCGAGCAGGCCGAGATGGCCGTGAAACTCGCCGACGCCGTGCTTTTCGTGGTGGACTCCGCAGTGGGCGCCACCGCCACGGACGAAGGCGTCATGAAGATGCTGCGCCGCAGCAAGAAGCCGGTCATCATGGTGGCCAACAAGGTGGACGACTTCGCCCAGGAAGCGGACAGCGCCGCATTGTGGGGCCTCGGTTTCGGCGAGCCCTACCCGGTCTCTGCCCTTCACGGCCGAGGTGTCGCGGACCTCCTGGACCACGTCATGGACGTGCTCCCTGAATACTCAACGATCGAGGGAACGGACCGCTCAGGCGGCCCGCGCCGTATCGCCCTGATCGGCCGCCCCAACGTGGGCAAGTCCTCGCTGCTGAACAAGCTTGCAGGATCCGAGCGCGTAGTGGTGGACAACACCGCAGGAACCACGCGTGACCCCGTTGACGAATTCATCGAACTCGGCGGCCGCACCTGGCGCTTTGTGGACACCGCCGGCATCCGCCGCCGCCAGCACATGGCGCAGGGCGCTGACTACTACGCCTCACTTCGGACGCAGGCCGCGCTCGAGAAGGCGGAGGTCGCCGTCGTGCTCCTCGCCGTGGACGAGGTCCTCAGCGAACAGGACGTGCGCATCCTGCAGCTGGCCATCGAGTCCGGCCGCGCGCTGGTCCTGGCATTCAACAAGTGGGACCTGCTCGACGATGAACGCCGCCGTTACCTGGAGCGCGAGATCGAGCAGGACCTGGCCCATGTGGAATGGGCGCCGCGGGTCAACATTTCGGCAAAGACCGGCTGGCACAAGGACCGCCTGGTCCCGGCCCTGGACCTTGCCCTGGAGAACTGGGACAAGCGGATCGCCACCGGGCGCCTCAACGCCTTCCTGGGTGAGCTCGTGGCCGCCCACCCCCACCCGGTCCGCGGCGGCAAGCAGCCCCGCATCCTCTTTGGCACCCAGGCCTCCAGCCGCCCGCCCAAATTCGTGCTGTTCACCACGGGATTCCTGGACCCCGGGTACCGCCGTTTCATCACGCGCCGCCTGCGGGAGACCTTCGGATTCGAGGGAACCCCGATTGAGGTCAGCATGCGCGTGCGCGAGAAGCGTGGCCGGAAGCGTTAATTGCGACACACCTTGGGGCTGATCACCGGAAAGTGTCACAGGCACCCCTCCGGATCGTGTAAGCTCTTCTAGGTGGTTCGGCCGGACTGCTGATGAAAACCCTCGGGTTGAGTTCAGCGGAGAGCGGCGGAACCAGCGGGCTGTAGCGCAGCTTGGTAGCGCACTTGACTGGGGGTCAAGGGGTCGCAGGTTCAAATCCTGTCAGCCCGACCAGAAAGCCGCGGAAACCTTAGGGTTTCCGCGGCTTTTGCGTTGGTGGGATATGGACCAGCCCGTCGGTGGCCCAGCTAGCCGAGGGCGGCGTCGAGGGTGACGAAGCCGTAGCCTGCCGCCCGGAGCTGGGAGATCACCTGCGGGAGGGCCGCGGCGTCGAGCGTTGAACCGTCGTCGGGGTTCGAGCCGAGGTGCATCAGGACAATCTCCCCAGGCTGTGCGGAAGCCATGATGCGCTGGACGACAAAGCCCGGGCCGCGCGTTCCGTTCATGGTGCCTTGCCAACCCAAGGTGTCGACGGTCCACCGGATCGCCGCGTACCCGGCGGCGTTGGCGTCTGCAATCGTGCGGGAATCGCGGGCGCCGAACGGGAAGCGGAAGAACGGGAGCGGGTCGCCTCCAGCGGCCTCGATGGTCCTCTGCGCGCTGCTGATCTCAGCCGTGATCTGGGCGTCCGTCAGGGCGGTAAAGTCCGGGTGGGTCATGGAGTGATTGCCGATCCGATGCCCCGCGTTGTAGATCAGCGCCGGGTCGGAGGGGAACTGGTTGACCCAGTCTCCGGTGAGGAAAAACGTGCCCGGGACGCCGTTGGCTGCGAGGGTGGCGAGGATCGATCGGAGGCCGGCGTCGTTGGCGCCGGCGTCGAACGTGAGCGCGACAACCTTCTGCGCAGTCGGAATGCGCTCAAGATCCACGCCCAGGAGCGCCGGCGGGATGCTGGTGTAGATGACCTCGATCCTGCCGCTGGCCGAGTGCCACAGGAGCGAACCGTGCTGGAAGTCATTGCGGCGGCCGCCCGTGATGCCGTACTCGCCGCTGGTTGGGTAGCCGAGCCGGCTGCGCTCCCAGCCGAGGGCCGCCCACTGGGCCCGGATTGCGCCGTACACCTCGTGGGCTCCGGTGGCGGGCGACCAGTAGATCGACGAGCCGGCATTCGAGCCGCTGAAGTGGTTGTACCGGCCGACCCCGTCGGGGGTGCCTGTCTCGTCCGTCAGCGGGAATCCGAGCACGCCTGCCGGCCCGCCGAGCTCCAGATAGCGTCCGCGGATTGCCCCGTGCACCTCGTGCGCTCCGGTGGCGGGGCTCCAGTAGATGGATCCTGCGGCGAAGTCGTTGTATCGGCCGGGGGCGCCCGGGGCGGCGGTCTCGTCGGTGAGTGGGAAGCCCAGGAGGCCTGCGGGTCCGCCGAAGGCGAGATAGCGTCCGCGGATTGCCCCGTGCACCTCGTGTGCTCCGGTGGCGGGGCTCCAGTAGATGGATCCTGCGGCGAAGTCGTTGTATCGGCCGGCGGCGCCCGGGGCGGCGGTCTCGTCGGTGAGTGGGAAGCCCAGGAGGCCTGCGGGTCCGCCGAAGGCGAGATAGCGTCCGCGGATTGCCCCGTGCACCTCGTGTGCTCCGGTGGCGGGGCTCCAGTAGATGGATCCTGCGGCGAAGTCGTTGTATCGGCCGGCGGCGCCCGGGGTGGCGGTCTCGTCGGTGAGTGGGAAGCCCAGGAGGCCTGCGGGTCCGCCGAAGGCGAGATAGCGTCCGCGGATTGCCCCATGGACCTCGTGGGCTCCGGTGGCGGGGCTCCAGTAGATGGATCCTGCGGCGAAGTCGTTGTATCGGCCGGCGGCGCCCGGAGTGGCGGTCTCGTCGGTGAGTGGGAAGCCCAGGAGGCCTGCAGGTCCGCCGAAGGCGAGATAGCGTCCGCTGATTGCCCCATGGACCTCGTGGGCTCCGGTGCCGGGGCTCCAGTAGATGGTGCCGGCCGTGTAATCCTGCGCGCGGCCCCCAGCGATGTCGTACGTGCTCCCGACTGGCGTGCCGAGGAACGATGCGCTGCCGCCGAGCTGCTCGTAATGCTGGACAATCGCGTCGTCACCGGCCTGCTGGACCGCCATCGACGCCGGACCGCTCCGCTGCACCGCCACCGCTGGTACGGCGGCCGCGGCGGGCACCAGGGCCGTGCCCCCGAGACCACCGCCGAGGGCGAGGGCCAAGGCCATTCCGATGACTGTGGGGCGGGACCTGCGCATTGTGACCCCTTCGTGGTGACCGAGACATGCGAGCCTTGGTCAAGACGCTACGCCCCAGGGGTGTGCCGGGGCAGGGCCAGAGGTCCCGAACCGCAATCCGGTCACCCGCGACACCGTCCGCAGCCGCGGGATGCCTTGGGTGCCGGATCTTCCTACTTCAGGAACTTCGAAGTCCTGCGGTCGGCCAGGATCTTGCCTTTGGTCTGGCAGGTGGGGCAGTACTGAAGGGCAGTGTCCGCGAATGAGACTTCCCGTACCGTGTCGCCGCAGACGGGGCAGGGCTGTCCGGTCCGGGCGTGAACCCGCATGTGGCTGCGTTTGACGTCCTTGAGGTCCTTGGGCGGCTTGCCGGCTGCTTCGGCCAGTGCCTCGCCCAGCACGCTGTGGATGGCGTCGTACAGCACCTGCACCGTCTCCCGGTCCAGGGATTTGGCGATGGCGAACGGAGAGACCCGGGCGGCATGGAGGATCTCGTCGCTGTAAGCGTTGCCGATGCCGGCGATCACGCTTTGGCTGCGCAGCAGTCCCTTGATCTGCTGCGAACTGCCGGCCAGGATCGCAGCCAGCATGTCGGCGTCGAACGCCTCGGTAAACGGATCCGGGCCCAACGTGGCGATGCCCGGCACGTCCTGCGGATCCCGCACGACGTAGACGGCCAGGCTTTTCTTGGTGCCCGCTTCCGTCAGGTCCAGCCCGCGCGGCCCGTCGGGACCGGAGAAAGCAGCCCGCACTGCGATGAGGCCCTTGCCCATCCTGAGCTGGCTGTCGGCGGGGGAGTCCGTGAAGCGCACCCAGCCCGCGCGCGCCAAATGGAACACCAGGGAAATGCCGTCCGTGTCAATGCTGATGAACTTTCCGAACCGGCGGACGCCGGACACGGTGCGGCCCTCGATGGCGTTGAACGGCGGATCGGCCGTCTTGAGCACGGCAAACGAGACAATCTGGAGTTTCGCTACAACGCAGCCCCGCAGCTGTTCATCAAGGAACGCGGCCAGACCGGCGACTTCAGGCAGTTCCGGCATGGCCTACCTTTCCTGTCCCCGGCATGCTGAACCGGTGCTTGCACTCATGGGTCCCATCTTGTCAGAAACGCCCGCGCCGGCCCCGGCAGTTATGCCTATACTTTCAGCGGCGGCCCGTTTTACGGGCCCCTTTTGACATTGGCGCGTACCCCGATGAAAGGCCACCCATGAGCAACATTCCCGAAGACCTGTCCTACACCGCCGAACACGAGTGGGTCACGGCCCCGAATGCCGACGGCGTGGTCCGCGTGGGAATCACCGACTTTGCCCAGGACGCCCTTGGAGATGTCGTCTACGCCCAGATGCCCGAAGTCGGCACGAAGATTACGGCGAACGAAGTGGTGGGCGAGGTCGAGTCCACCAAGAGCGTGAGCGACATCTACGCACCCGTTTCCGGCGAAGTGGTGGCCCGGAACGACTCCCTGGACAGCGATTCGGCCCTGATCAACACCGATCCCTACGGTGACGGCTGGCTCATCGAGGTCAAACTCGCCGAACCGGATGCAGTTGAGTCCCTGCTCAGTGCATCCGAGTACGAACAACAGGTAGGCTAAAGCTAACCGGTAATTCCGGTCCGGCCCCGCGCCGCAGGCAAAGCGTCTTCGCACGTCAGCCCCCGGATCGGGAGCCGGCGCCGGACCTGCTGGCAGGGCCGGAGAGCAAACGTTGGCTGCAGGTTTGCGCCTGCAGCGTCACAGAGGAGGAATCCATGGCTGGCCACAGACACAACCCTGCCGATGGGGATTACGGCACGGGTGCGGCTAAGGCGTCGGAGACCACCTCGATCCATCTGACCCCCATCACCGATGAACCCACCATCGCGCCCAGGCTGTCCTCGGAAGAGCGCAACTCGGTGGAAGCCCTGCCCGCCGGTTCCGCGCTCCTCGTGGCCCACAGCGGGCCGAATGCCGGCGCCCGGTTCCTGCTGGATTCGGACGTGACCACCGCGGGGCGCCACCCGGACGCGGACATCTTCCTGGACGATGTCACGGTTTCGCGCCGCCATGTCGAATTCCGGCGCACGGCACGCAGCTTCGAAGTCGTGGACATGAACAGCCTCAACGGCACCTACGTCAACCACGACCGCGTGGACCGCGTTGAGCTGAGGTCCGGCAGCGAAGTCCAGATCGGCAAATTCCGCCTCACCTTCTACCTGAGCCCTGCCACGGCTGCAGGCCGCAGCTGACCCGGGGACCGCTGCCTGTGGCAATGGCACAACCGGAACGCCGGGGCCCCCAGGTCCTGAACATTGGCGAAGTTCTCGCCCAGCTGAGCGCCGACTTCCCTGGCATGACCGCGTCGAAGATCCGGTTCCTTGAGGAAAAGGGACTGATCAACCCACGCCGCACCCCTGCCGGCTACCGCCAGTATTCCGACGGTGACGTGGAGCGGCTGCGCTTCGTACTGGCCCTGCAGCGGGACCAGTACCTGCCCCTGAAAGTCATCAAGGACTACCTTGACGCCATTGACAGGGGGGAACGGCCGGAGAACCTGCCTCCCGGCGTCGTGGTTTCCCCGCGCATAGTCTCCGACGAGCTGGCCGCCGAACTTCAGAACCGCGGCCGGAAACTGAGCGAGGAACAGCTCCGCACCGAATCCGGCGCCAGCGTGCCCCTGCTGCAGTCGCTCCTGAGCTTCGGCCTCATCAGCCACAGCAGCGGCCAGTTCGACGAACATGCCCTCCAGGTGGCCCGCGCGTGCGTCCAGCTGGAAAGCCACGGGCTGGAACCAAGGCACCTGCGGCCTTTCCAGGCCGCGGCCGAACGGGAATTCGGCCTGGTGGAACGCGCTGTGGCGCCGCTTGCCTCGCGCAAGGACTCTGCATCACAGGCGCGCGCGGCAGAGGCGGCCCGCGAGATCAGCGATCTTTGCCTCACCCTGCACCGGGCCCTGGTGCAGGACCACATCTCACGCATGGACATCTGATGATTGAAGTCGAGATTGTAGGCGTTCGCATCGAACTGCCTTCAAACCAGCCGCTGGTCCTGCTCAAGGAGATGCACGGCGAACGCCACGTCCCCATTTGGATCGGCACCCCGGAAGCCAGCGCCATCGCCCTTGCCCAGCAGGGTGTGGTCCCGCCCCGGCCCATGACCCATGATCTCCTGGTGGACGTCGTGGAGTCCCTGGGCCACTCAGTGGTCAGTGTCAACATCGTCGCGGTGGAGGACAACATCTTCTACGGGCAGCTGCAGTTCGAAAATGGGACCACGGTGAGCTCGCGGGCGTCTGATGCCCTTGCGGTGGCGCTCCGCGCCAAGTGCCGGATCTGGTGCGCCGACTCCGTGATGGATGAGGCCGGCGTCCGCATCACTGAGCACGACGAAGGCGAGGATACAGAGCCCGGTCCCACCGTGGATGAGGAGCGCGAACTGCGCCGCTTCCGCGAGTTCCTTGACGATGTGGAACCTGAGGATTTCGACGGCTAAGGTCACGTTAAGGTTAAAGTTAAGCCTGAAAGTTTCGACACGCCTCTTCCAACCCCCGAAGGTCTTTGACCTCGGGACCTGCCGGGCCTAACGTCGAAGTATCAAGTTCCCTTGCTTACGGCAGCCGCGCAAGTCACACTGGAAAGTGCGCCCCGCGGAATAATTACACGCATGGTCTTCATGCCAAGGCTTGCCGTTACAAGTTCCCGGGAGCGTACGACAAGGAGGATCCAGGTGAGTCCCAAAGGCGAAGCAGGCGGGCTAAAACAGCCCACGGCTGGTGTTGCTGTGCCCGTGAGCGGTGCCCAGGGCCTCCTGTTCACCGAGGACCTTCCCGTACTGGACGAGGACGCCGGCTACCGCGGTCCTACTGCCTGCAAGGCAGCCGGCATTACTTACCGCCAGCTCGATTACTGGGCCCGGACGGGCCTGGTTGAGCCGGCCGTCCGCGGCGCGGCAGGATCCGGCTCCCAGCGGTTGTACGGATTCAGGGACATCCTGGTGCTCAAGGTGGTCAAGCGGCTCCTCGACACCGGCGTTTCCCTTCAGCAGATCCGCACCGCCGTTGAACACCTCCGGGAACGCGGCGTCGAGGACCTGGCCCAGATCACGCTCATGAGCGACGGCGCCAGTGTCTACGAGTGCACGTCCGCGGACGAAGTCATTGATTTGGTGCAGGGCGGCCAAGGCGTTTTCGGCATTGCCGTGGGACGCGTCTGGCGCGAGGTGGAAGGCAGCCTCGCGTCCCTGCCCAGCGAGCATGCCGCCGAGCAGTCCTTTCCGGACGATGAACTGAGCAAGCGGCGCGCCGCCCGGAAGATCAGCTGACCGGTTCTTACACGTAAACAATCAGGGCGGCCCTCCAGTTGGAGGGCCGCCCTGATTGTTTAAGACGTGAGGTCCTAGCGGGCGCGGCTGCGCAGACCCTTGCCGGACGCCATCAGGGTGGACAGCAGTTCGTCGAACAAACCGGCCGCGGACTTGGCTGAATCCCCGGGCCAGTGGTGGACGGGGTGCGCCGCGCCCTGGATCTGCTGCCAGTTGGCCTGTTCGGGAATCCGCGGGCTCAGCAGGAGTTCGCCGAACATGGACTCCATCTCCGCCAGGCGGTAGGTGTGCTCGGAAGAGCCGCTGCGGACGCGGTTGGCCACGATGCCCGCCGGTGACAGATTGGGCGCAAACTCCTGCTTGAACAGCTGGATGGCCCGCATGGTGCGTTCCGTACCGGCAACCGAGAACAGGCCAGGTTCGGCAACCAGGGCGACCTTGTCGCTGGCAGCCCACGCCATGCGCGTCAGGCCGTTGAGCGACGGCGGGCAATCGATGAGGACAAGCTGGTACTCTTCCGCGCCGGCGAGCACGGCGGAAAGCCTGCGGAGGTCCCGGCGGCCAAGGTCCGGCCGGTCGTAGATTCCGGTGTAGGCAGAGCCGACGGCGACATCCAGGACAGCGGGCCCGGCGCCGTTGGAGGGGGTGCGGTCAGCCCAGCTGCTGCGCACCACGTTCCCGGCCAGTTTCGCCCTTCGTGGGCTCTTCAGCATCCGGCCGATATCCAACTGGTCGCCCGGCTGTACGCCGAGGGCCGTGGTGGCGTCGGCGTGCGGATCCAGGTCCACCACCAGCGTGCGGACTCCGGCGGCAAGCGCCGCAGACGCCAATCCTGTGGTGACGGAAGTCTTGCCGACTCCACCCTTGAGGCTGCTGATGCTGACTACTTGCACTTGAGAGACCAAAACCTAACGCCGGATGCCGTGTTGGGGGTAATGTTTGCCTCGGCAGAGCCGAAGCCGGACGGTCCTGCCGCCCTACTCATCATATGTTGATGCGTCGGCGAATCCTGCTTTACCGGGCGTCGGCATGGCACCGACTGTGCTGCCGGGGCGGTTTCCGCCAGCCAGGCTGAAAGCGATCGGGACATGACGGGAAAATCTGTGACTGTTGCCACAAAGATTTGTGTTTGTCCTTGTAGGTCCTAGACACTGTGACCACTCATCGATCCACCCCGCAATGATGCAGGAGAAGCATGTTTTCCAAAATTCTGGTGGCCAACCGCGGTGAAATCGCGATCAGGGCCTTCCGCGCCGGCTACGAGCTGGGCGCCAAGACCGTTGCCGTTTTTCCCCAAGAGGACCGAAACTCGATCCACCGCCAGAAAGCGGACGAGGCGTACCTGATTGGCGAGGAAGGCCACCCCGTCCGGGCATACCTCGACGTCGCAGAAGTGGTACGGGTGGCCAAGGAGTCCGGCGCGGACGCCATCTACCCGGGCTACGGCTTCCTGTCGGAAAACCCGGACCTGGCGCGTGCGGCCAAGGAAGCCGGCATCACCTTCGTGGGTCCGCCCGCCGAGGTGCTGGAGCTTGCGGGCAACAAGGTTGCCGCACTGAAGGCGGCCCGCGAGGCGGGCGTGCCGGTCCTGAAGTCCAGCGAGCCGTCCAAGGACCTGGACGAGCTCCTGGCCGCGGCCGATGAGATCGGATTCCCCATCTTCGCCAAGGCTGTGGCAGGCGGCGGCGGCCGCGGCATGCGCCGGGTGGATACCCGCGAGGCCCTGCCCGAGGCCTTGAAATCGGCAATGCGCGAAGCGGACGCGGCGTTCGGTGACCCCACCATGTTCCTGGAGCAGGCTGTCCTGCGCCCGCGGCACATCGAGGTGCAGATCCTCGCGGACGCCGAAGGCAACGTCATGCACCTTTTCGAGCGCGACTGTTCCATCCAGCGGCGGCACCAGAAGGTCATCGAGATCGCTCCGGCCCCCAACCTGGATGAAGGCATCCGCCAGGCCCTCTACCGCGATGCGGTGAAGTTCGCCAAGGCCTTGAACTACGTCAACGCCGGTACCGTCGAGTTCCTGGTGGACACCGAGGGCGAGCGGGCAGGCCAGCACGTCTTCATCGAAATGAACCCGCGCATCCAGGTGGAGCACACGGTCACCGAGGAAGTCACGGACGTGGACCTGGTCCAGGCCCAGATGCGGATCGCCTCCGGCGAGACCCTCGCCGACCTTGGCCTGTCACAGGACTCCGTCAAGCTGCGCGGCGCAGCACTGCAGAGCCGCATCACCACGGAAGATCCCGCAAACGGTTTCCGGCCCGACGTCGGAAAGATCACCGGTTACCGTTCGGCCGGCGGTGCCGGCGTGCGGCTGGACGGCGGCACGGTCTACTCCGGCGCCGAAATCAGCCCCCACTTTGATTCCATGCTGGTCAAGCTCACCTGCCGCGGCCGGGACTACCCGGCAGCAGTGGCCCGGGCCCGCCGTGCCCTGGCCGAATTCCGCATCCGCGGTGTCTCCACGAACATCCCCTTCCTCCAGGCAGTGCTGGACGATCCCGACTTCATCGCCGGGGATGTGGCCACGAACTTCATTGACCAGCGCCCGGAATTGCTCAAGGCCCGCGTTTCGGCAGACCGCGGCACGAAGCTCCTCACCTGGCTGGCCGACGTCACCGTCAACAAGCCCAACGGTGAATTGACCGTGCACTCCAATCCCGCCCAGAAGCTGCCTGATGTCAAAGGCATAACGGCAGCACCGGGTTCGCGCCAGAAACTCCTCGAGCTGGGGCCGGAAGGCTTCGCGAAGGCGCTGCGGGAGCAGAACGCCGTGGCCGTCACGGACACCACCTTCCGCGATGCGCACCAGTCCCTGCTGGCCACCCGCGTCCGCACCCGGGACCTCGTTGCCGCCGGTCCGGCCGTCACGGCGCTCCTTCCACAGCTGCTGTCCGTGGAAGCCTGGGGTGGAGCAACCTATGACGTCGCGCTGCGCTTCCTGGGGGAGGACCCCTGGGACCGGCTCGCTGCCCTGCGCGCCGCCATGCCGAACGTCTGCATCCAAATGCTGCTGCGCGGCCGGAACACCGTTGGCTACACACCGTACCCGGAGGAGGTCACCGAGGCGTTCGTCAACGAGGCGGCCGCCACCGGCATCGACATTTTCCGCATCTTCGACGCCCTGAACGACGTCAGCCAGATGGCACCCGCCATCCGTGCCGTGCGCGCCACCGGCACCGCCGTCGCCGAGGTGGCCCTCTGCTACACGGGCGACATGCTGGACCCGGAGGAGAAGCTCTACACGCTGGACTACTACCTCCAGCTGGCACAGAAGATCGTCGACGCCGGAGCCCACATCCTGGCGATCAAGGATATGGCCGGCCTGCTCCGTCCCGCAGCTGCCGCCAGGCTCGTGGCTGCCCTCCGCGAACGGTTCGACCTGCCGGTCCACCTGCACACGCACGACACCGCCGGTGGCCAGCTGGCCACGCTGCTGGCCGCCGTCGACGCGGGTGTGGATGCCGTGGACGTTGCTTCCGCATCCCTGGCCGGCACCACCAGCCAGCCCTCGGCGTCGGCCCTTGTCGCCGCCCTTGCCCACACTCCACGGGACACCGGCATCAGCCTGGACGCCGTCAGCTCGCTCGAGCCGTACTGGGAGGCCGTCCGCCGCGTGTACGCACCGTTCGAGTCGGGCCTGCCCGGCCCCACCGGCCGCGTGTACAAGCACGAGATCCCGGGCGGCCAGCTGTCCAACCTGCGCCAGCAGGCCATGGCGCTGGGGTTGGGGGAGCGGTTCGAAGCCATCGAGGACATGTACACCGCTGCGGACCGCATCCTGGGGCACCTGGTCAAGGTGACGCCGTCGTCTAAGGTAGTGGGCGACCTCGCCCTGCACCTGGTGGGCCTGAACGCCGATCCCGCTGACTTTGAGGCGAATCCGCAGAACTACGACATTCCGGACTCCGTGATCGGCTTCCTGTCCGGCGAGCTCGGTGATCCTCCCGGAGGCTGGCCGGAGCCCTTCCGCACCAAGGCCCTCCAGGGCCGCAGCGTGAAGGTCCGCGACGTGGAACTCAGCGCCGAGGACAGCGCCGCACTGAAGTCCGATTCCAAGACCCGCCAGCGCACGCTGAACCGGCTGCTCTTCGACGGTCCCACCAAGGACTACCTGAAGAGCGTGGAGACTTACGGCAACATCTCCGTGCTGGATACCCGCGACTACCTTTACGGGCTGCAGCGCGGCACCGAGCACGAGATCCAGCTGGAGCGCGGTGTCCGGCTGATTGCTTCCCTGGAGGCGGTCTCGGAGCCGGACGAGAAGGGCATGCGCACCGTCATGTGCACCCTCAACGGCCAGTCCCGCCCGGTCATGGTGCGCGACCGGTCGGTGGTCAGCAACGTCAAGGCCGCCGAGAAGGCCGATCCCGCGCAGCCCGGGCAGGTGGCCGCACCGTTCGCAGGTGCCGTTACCGTCACTGTCAAACCCGGCGATTCCGTCAACGCGGGTGACACGGTGGCAACCATCGAGGCCATGAAGATGGAGGCGTCCATCACGACGCCGGTGGGCGGCAAGGTTTCCCGCCTGGCCATCTCAGCGGTGGAGCAAGTCCAGGGCGGGGACCTGCTGCTGGTCATCGAACAGTAGGGTAAGGCTGCACAACAAAGGAAGGGTCCTTCACAAGGTGAAGGACCCTTCCTTTGTTGTGGGACGTCAGGAATGCGGCGCGGAGTACATCTCCTCGATGACGGTTTCGAAGTCCTTCATCACCTGCGCCCGCTTCACCTTCATGGAGGGGGTCAGGTGCCCGGAGGCTTCGGTGAAGTCTGCCGGGACGATGCGGAAGGACTTGATGGCCTCGGCCTGGGAAACCGAGGTGTTTGCCGCGGTAATCAGGTCCTGCACTGCTGCCTTCACTACCGGGTTGCCCGCCGCCTGCTCAAGGGTGGTGTCCGCCGGAAGGCCGTGGCGCTGGAGCCACCCTGGAAGCGCTTCCTGGTCGAGGGTCACCAGGGCCCCGATGAACGGCCTGTTGTCACCCACCACCAGGACCTGCGACACCAGGGCGTCGGCACGGATCTGGTCTTCGAGCAACGCGGGGATGACGTTCTTGCCGCCCGCGGTGACGATGATCTCCTTCTTGCGGCCGGTGATCCAGACGAAGCCTTCATCGTCCAGCCGGCCGATGTCACCGGTGTGGAACCAGCCATCGGTGAACGCCTCTGCTGTGAGGTCGTCCCGCCGGTAGTAGCCCCGCATCACGCAGACCCCCTTGGCCAGGATCTCGCCGTCGTCGGCAATCTTCACGGCGTTTCCCGGGAGGGGCTTGCCCACCGAACCGATCTTGATCCGGGACGGGGTGTTGACCGTGATGGGGGCGGTGGTCTCGGTGAGGCCATAGCCCTCCAGCACCTGCATCCCGATGCCCTGGAAGAAGTGTCCCAGCCGCTCGCCAAGCGGGCCGCCGCCGGACACCGCGTGGGCAACGTGTCCGCCCATCGCCGCCCGCAGCTTGCCGTACACCAGTTTGTCGAACAGTGCGTGCCGCAGCTTCAGGCCCAGCCCCACGTGTCCGTCCTGGCGGGCTTTGGAAAACGCGATGGCAGTTTCGGCGGCGCGGTGGAAGATGGCGCCCTTGCCGCCGTCCTCCGCCTTGGTCAGCGCGGAGTTGTAGACCTTTTCAAAGACCCTGGGCACCGCAAGGATGAATGTCGGCTCGTAGCTTTGCAGGTCGGCCAGGAGGTTCTTGATGTCCGGAGTGTGGGCCACGGTGGTACCGGCCGCCATGGCCAGCACCGAAATGAAGCGGGCAAACACATGGGCCAGCGGGAGGAACATGATGGTCTTGGCGTTCTCGTGGACGATTTCACCGATGATGGCCAGTGCGTTGTCGGACAGCTCCACAAAGTTGCCATGCGTGAGTTCGCAGCCTTTGGGACGCCCTGTGGTGCCCGACGTGTAAATGATCGTGGCAATGTCGTGGAGGCCGGCTGCACTGCGTCGTGACTCCAGCTCTTCATCGCTGACGTCGCGGCCTGCCTCGCGAAGGCTGTCGAGGCCTTGGCCCTCGAGTTGCCACACATGCTGCACTGCCGTGAGTCCTTCGGCGGTGACGGCCTGCCGGATGACGTTTTCGTGATGGGCGGACTCGCCGAATGCCGCCACAGCGCCGGAATCGCCCAGGTTCCAGGCAACCTGGGAAGGGGACGAGGTTTCATAGATGGGCACCGACACAGCCCCGGCGAACCAGATGGAGAAGTCCACGAGTGCCCACTCGTAACGGGTGCGGGACATGATGCCAACGCGGTCGCCCGCCCCCACCCCACTGGCGATGAGCCCCTTGGCCAGCGCCTTCACGTCGGCGAGGAACTCGGTGGCGGACACGTCGCGCCACGAGCCTGCGGAGTCCAGGCGGGAAAACAGTGCCGGGTTGCTGGGCTTGGCTGCCTGCCGCAGCACCAGGTCGGTGATGTTGGTTTCCGGAGGGACAACAACCAGGGGCGGAACACTGAATTCGCGCACTATAGCTCCTTTGATATCTGAAGTCCCGCGCAGGGGTTTGCCTAAAGACTAGTACCCCTGCCGGAACTGTGCAGTACACAAACCTACTGGCGAGTAACTTAGCCGTCAATGGGCGCTGGATGGGGGACTGTATGTCAAGACAATCCTTCCGCCCGCCTAGAATGGTGCACTATGTACGGACCGTCGTCCGGCGATCAGGCCGGCCCCCTCAAAAGACCAGCGCCCTGGCGCCGCCGTCCCGCCACGTACCGCGCCGGACAGTTGCACGGAAGTGTGGGCGGGCACCTTCGCCTTGGCCGCAAGGGGCTGGCCATCGGCATAGACATCGGGGGGACCAAGGTGGCCGCCGGGGTGGTGGACGCGGAAGGCAGGATCCTCAGTGAAGCGCGCCGGTCCACCCCGGGCACCGACCCACGGGCAGTGGAGCAGGTCATCGTGGAACTGGTGGAGGAACTCGGCCGGGGGCACCGCATCTGGTCCGTGGGCATCGGTGCTGCGGGGTGGATGGACCTGGCCGGTGGAACCGTGCTCTTCAGCCCGCACCTGGCCTGGCGCAACGAACCGCTGCGTGAGAACCTCCAGCGGCTCCTCCGCCGTCCGGTGTTGCTGACCAACGACGCCGACGCCGCGGCCTGGGCCGAATGGCGCTTTGGCGCCGGGCAGGGAGAGGACCGGCTGGTCTGCATCACGCTGGGCACCGGCATCGGGGGCGCCATGGTGATGGACGGCAGGGTGGAACGTGGCCGGTTCGGCGTGGCAGGGGAGTTCGGCCACCAGATCATCATGCCCGGAGGCCACCGCTGCGAATGCGGCAACCGCGGATGCTGGGAACAATACGCCTCCGGCAACGCCCTGGGCCGCGAAGCCAGGCTCCTGGCCCGGTCGAACTCGCCGGTGGCCCACGACCTGCTGGCAGCCGTGGGCGGACATCCCGAGGCCATCACCGGAGCCATCGTGACCGAACTGGCCCTGGCCGGCGATCCCGCCTCACGGGAGCTGATCGAGGAAGTTGGCGAATGGCTCGGCCTGGGGCTGGCCAACCTGGCGGCGGCGCTGGACCCGGGCCTCTTCGTTATCGGCGGCGGGCTCTGCTCGGCGGGCGACCTGCTGGTGGAGCCGGCCCGCAAAGCGTTCGCGCGGAACCTGACGGGCCGCGGATTCCGCCCGGCCGCAGGGATCGAGTTGGCGGCCCTGGGCCCCAACGCGGGCCTCATCGGCGCGGCCGACCTTTCGCGCGTCAGCAGCCGCGTCCGCAATTGACGACGGCGGCTGGTCCGGCGGTGGCCCAGGAGGAGCTGCGCTAGACCCTCGCGCCGTCGTCGTCGCCGTTCTTTTCTTCGGGCAGCTTCATGATCAGGTACACCGTCCCCAGCACGAACACGGCAACAATGCCGACGATGGCCAGCAGGGGCGCCGTGCGCCAGAACATTGCCGACAGCAGCAGCGCCACCGGTCCACCTACGGCGCCGAGCCAGGCCAGCATGGTCAGGGGATCGGTGCCGGCCAGGCTGGGCGGTTCCTCCGGCACGAACTCCTCGCCGTCGTCGTCCACCTCATAGTCCCGCGGTCCCTCCGGGGACCCGCTTGCCGTAGGACCGTCCGGCCCACCTGACGCCTGGCGCTGCGCCGCAGACGGTTCGGCCGGCGGCCTCCCGGCCAGGCCCAAGGGATCGAAGTCCCGGAAGGAGGACGGGCCAGGCGTTTCGGGCGCGGTAGGTCCACTTCCGGTGGGCGCAGTTTCATTGTGCCCGGTTCCATGGGGCACAGTTCCATTGGGCACAATCCCGGTGGGCGGTTGCTCCCCGGATACAGGAGTGTCGGGCCGAATGGCCACGGTGTCCGATTCGAGCCGCGCCACCAAGTCAAGCCATACGGCGTCGTCCTGGTTGGCACCCTGGTCCGGCTGCTCCGAATCAGGCCTGTTCACTGCGGACCTCCTGTCCCGGTCCGGCCGGGCTGGCGGGCCCGGATGCCAGCACCCGGCGGATAAAGTCCACCGACCCCTCGAAGATGCGGTCGGCGTCGTTGTCCAGCGTGGCCACGTGGTAGCTGTTCTCCAGCCGGACCACTTCCAGGGGCGCGTGTGCCAGGCCCCGCCGGAGGACATCCATGCTGGCATCGGACACCACGTGGTCCACAGCGGAACGGTACACCTGGACAGGTGCCGTGACCCGTGGGAGGAGCCGGACAGTGTCCTTGAACATTTTGTTGAGCTCATGGGCCGCGGCCACAGGGGTGCGGGCATACGCGCCCTCGTCCACACCTGCCTTGAGGATGTCATTGCCGATGGACGGGGTGCTTTTCAGCACCAGTTTGAGGAGCCCGGCCAGCGACGCCCGGGGATCGTCAATCACCAGGCCGGGGTTCACCAGGAGGACTCCGGCGACCGGCCGGGTGGCCGCGATGCGCAGGGCCAGGGCCCCGCCCATGCTAAGGCCCGCCGCGAAGACCTGGTCACACTCGGCGTCCAGTTCCAGGAAGGCGTCATCCAGGGCGCCGTGCCATTGCTGCCAGCGGGTTCGGGCAAGGTCCTGCCAACTGGTCCCGTGGCCCGGCAGCAGCGGCATCCGGACGGCGAAACCGGCCGCGGCGAAGGCCATGGCCCAGGCGCGCAGGCCATGGGGGCTCCCCGTGAAGCCGTGGGACAGGACGACTCCCGTGCGGGGCCCTTCGCCGCTGAAGGCACTGCTGAAGGGGCTGTGGTCCGGACCGGACGTCATGTCGTCTCCAAGGTGCTGGTGCGGCGGGCGTGGGCGGCGACGAATTCTGCCGACCGGGCGAAAATTACGGGCGCGTCAACGTCAAGAGTAGCCACATGTCCGCTGCTGGCAAGGTCCGTCACTTCCGCGAGGTGTCCGGCCAGCCCTTTGCGCAGCAGCGCCAGCGATGTTGGCGGAACAACGGCGTCAGTGCGCGACTTGAAGACCTGGACCGGGGCGTCCACCCGGGGCAGGCCGCGCACTGCCGCCCCGAACAGTTTCTTCAGCTCATGCACGGCAGCCAGCGGAGTCAGCGAATAGTCGCCGTCGTCCGTCGCGGGTGCCGTGGGTTGGTCCTCCTGAATGGGAACCGTGGTCCGCTGGAAGTATTTGAGGAGTCCTATGATCCGCACCCGCCGGTCGTAGAAGCTCAGCCCGGGGTTGACCACACTGACACCGGCCACGTGGTGGCGGGACGCCGCAAGCAGTGCAATGGCACCGCCCATGGACAGACCCGCGGCGAAGCAGGCATCGGTGCGCCCCGAGAGATCCAGGAGGGCCGTTTCGTAGCTGCGGTACCAGTCTTTCCAGCTTGTCCGCGCAAGCTGGCGCCAGTCCGTGCCGTGCCCCGGCAGCAGGGGGACGGATACGGCGTACCCCAGCTCCGCCAGGTGCTGCGCCCACGGCATGATGCTCAGCGGACTGCCCGTGAAGCCGTGGCATATGGCTACCCCGATGCGGGCATTGGCCCCGTGGCCTGGATAACTGAAAGCGGCCGGCCGGGTCGGGATGCTGCTTTCAGTCATGACTCCATCGTGTCACTGTTCCCGCCAAATCTCACTAGAGTAGGGTTGCATTGACTCGCTGGCCAGGCCCGACGCAGGGCCCGGGGGCTGCCTTCCGGAGAGGTTCACCACGTGTTCTATTGGGTTATGAAAAGGATCTTCCTCGGTCCGGTGATCAAGCTGCTGTTCCGGCCTTGGGTCAAGGGCCTGGACAATATTCCCGCGCAGGGGGCCGCCATCATCGCCTCCAACCACCTTTCATTCTCCGATTCCATCTTCATGCCACTCATGGTGCGGCGGCCCGTGGTCTTCCTGGCCAAGTCCGAGTACTTCACGGGCACCGGAATCAAGGGCAGGCTGACTGCCGCGTTCTTCCGCCTCACCAACCAGTTGCCCATGGACCGGTCCGGAGGCGCTGCCTCTGCCGCATCCCTGAATGCCGGGATGGAAGTACTTAACGCAGGCGGCCTGCTGGGCATTTACCCCGAGGGCACGCGCAGCCCCGACGGGCGGTTGTACCGCGGCAAGGTGGGCGTGGCCAGGCTGGCCCTGCAGGCCGGCGTCCCGGTGATTCCGGTTGCCATGATCGGCACTGACAAGGTCCAGCCCATCGGCAAACGGCTGCCCAATATCCGCCGGATCGGGATGATCTTCGGCGAACCGCTGGACTTCAGCCAGTACCGTGAGCAGGCAGAGGACAGGACGGTCCAGCGCAAGGTCACGGATGAGATTATGTCCCAGCTGATGAGGCTTTCCGGGCAGGAGTACGTGGACGAGTACGCCGCCGTGGTGAAGCTTCGGCTCGCCGGCAAGCCCGGAGAACCCGTGGCTGCAGCCGAACCGCTTGCCGCTCCGGTGGCCGCCGACAATGGTTTTGTCCCGGAGCCAGGCGCCGGAGGACCGTCCGTACCGCAGCCCGGTGCCCGCGATGACGCCGGGGACGACGCCGGAACATCGGCGACGGGGTAGCCGGACCTTCCTCGGGGCGCGCCGCAGTTGTGACGGCGGCGACGGTCAGCGTGACGGCCAGGTGCCCGGTGGTGCCGCCCTGCCGTTAGTCTTAGAGGGTGACTGAGCTATCTGCAAAACCCGCCTTTTCGCTGTCCAGCACCGCCCAGAGCGGAGCGGCAAACTATCCCGGACTGGACCACTGGCGGGACCTTCCCATTTCCCAGCAGCCCAGTTGGCAGGACCGGGATGTATTTGAGGCTTCGGTGAAAGAACTCTCCGTCCTGCCGCCGCTGGTGTTCGCCGGCGAAGTGGACGTGCTGCGCGAGCGCCTGGCTGCTGCCGCCCAAGGCAAGGCGTTCCTGCTGCAGGGCGGTGATTGCGCCGAAACATTCGAGGCCGCCACGGCTGACAAGATCAGCGCCCGGGTCAAAACCATCCTCCAGATGGCCGTGGTGCTTACCTACGGCGCAGCAATGCCGGTTATCAAGATGGGCCGGATGGCCGGCCAGTTCGCCAAGCCCCGCTCCTCCAATGACGAAACCCGTAACGGAGTGACCCTGCCCGCCTACCGCGGCGACATCGTCAACGGCTACGACTTCACCGCCGAGTCACGCGGCCACGATGCGTCGAGGATGCTGCGTGCCTACCACACTTCCGCATCCACGCTGAACCTCATCCGGGCCTTCACCCAGGGCGGTTTCGCGGACCTGCGCTCCGTGCACCAGTGGAACAAGGGCTTCACCGAGAACCCGGCCCACGCCCGCTATGAGTCGCTGGCCCGCGACATCGACCGGGCCATCAAGTTCATGGCGTCCTGCGGCGCCGATTTCGAAGCACTTAAGCGGGTTGAGTTCTTCGCAAGCCACGAGGCCCTGCTGCTCGACTACGAACGCGCCCTCACCCGCATCGACTCCCGCACCGGCTTCCCGTACGACACTTCGGCCCACTTCCTCTGGATCGGGGAGCGCACCCGCGAGCTGGACCACGCCCACGTCGACTTCCTTTCACGGGTGCGCAACCCGATCGGCGTCAAGCTCGGGCCGTCCACCACCGGTGATGACGCCCTCCGCCTGATCGACAAGCTGGATCCGGACCGCGAACCCGGCCGGCTCACCTTCATTACCCGTATGGGCGCCGGCAACATCCGCGAAAAACTGCCGGCCGTCGTCGAAAAGGTCACCGCCTCCGGCGCGCAGGTCCTGTGGGTGACGGACCCCATGCATGGCAACACCGTCACGTCGCCCAACGGTTACAAGACGCGCAATTTCGACGACGTCATTGACGAGGTGCGCGGTTTCTTCGAGGTGCACCACGGGCTGGGGACGGTACCGGGCGGCCTGCACGTCGAGATGACCGGCGATGACGTCGCGGAGTGCCTGGGTGGCGCGGACCCGATCGACCAGGAGGCCTTCCTGGACCGCTACGAGTCCGTCTGCGATCCCCGCCTGAACCACATGCAGTCCCTTGAGATGGCGTTCCTGGTGGCCGGCGCCCTCGCCAAGCACTAGGACCAGGGCAGTAAAAGGGTGGGCCGGCACTGCCGGCCCACCCTTTTTCATTGAAAGACAGGGGGCTACACCACGGTGATGGTGATGACTGAGCCCTCCGGAACTTCCCGGTTCACCGGCGACTGGTCCCTCACCGTGCCGAAGAAGCCGCCCAAAATGTTGTTCACCCGGACCTGGAAGCCGAGTGCTTCCAGCGCCTTGCGCGCTTCAGTTGCCTGCTTGCCGATGTAGCTCGGCACCGCCACCATCCTGGGGCCCTTGGAAATGGTCAGGGTAACAGTGCCACCCCGGGTCAGTGTCCCGTTGGCGGGGGACTGGCTGACGACGGCGCCCTCCGGGATGTTCCGGTCAAACACCGCCTCCGGGGCTACTTTGGCAGTGAGGCCTGCTGCCTTCAGTGCCGCCACGGCGTCGTCCCCGGATTTCCCGACCACCGAAGGGACGGCGATGGGCTGCGGGCCCTTGGAAACCACGATCGCAACGGGGGTGCCGTGGCGGGCAGGCGTGCCCGCGGCAGGGTCCTGCGACATGACGGTTCCAGCAGCCGCCTGTTCATCGAACTGTTCAGTGACAGTGCCCAGGGCCATGCCATCGGAGTTGAGGGAGGTCTTCGCCTCAGACAAGGTTCCGCCCGTGAGTTTCGGCAAGGGGAAAAGCTGGGGACCTTTTGAAACCAGCAGGGAAACCGGCTGGAACTTCCGGATCTCCGTCCCCGCGGCGGGGTCCGTGCCCACTATCAGCCCGGTGGGCACCTCGTCGTCGAAGACATCGCTCGTAGTGGAGCGGAAGCCCGCTCCGCCCAGCAACTGCTGGGCCTGCGCCACAGTCTTGTTGGCGACCGCCGGTACGGCGGCCGCGGCGCCCGGACCCATTCCGAAAAACCAGCCGGCGCCCGTCGCCAGGAGTGCGGCGATGATGAGGACCAGGACCCAAAGGATGCCGCGGCGGCGGGGATTTCCCTCCCGAAGCGTGCGCACCGGCGTGGCAGCGGCAAGGGCGCGGAGTTTCCCGCTTTCCTTGTCCGCCCGGCGCTGGGCCCGCTTGCCCAGCCGCGGCGGGGGAGACCACCCGTTGTCCGCATCGTCGTCGTCGGGCAATGCTAATCCGGGCCGTTGGTGGTATGGCACCTGGGCGGCAGGGCCCGCCGATGCCGACGGGGCCGGTGCCTCCTGCCGGCCGGGCGGGTAGGCAGGGGCGGCGGGCCGGGCGGGAGGCATCAGCGTTGTGGGGTTGCTGCGCCGTGCCAGGACCTCGGTCTGGTGCTGGGACGCGGCGGCAGCGGCTGCAGGAGGCAGCAGGTCCAGTTCGGCATCAGTGAGGTTGGTCCGGATGTGGCGCAGTTCCTGCAGCAGGGCATTGCCGTCCACCGGCCGGTTTTCCGGATCATTGGCAGTACACCACTGCACCAGTTCGTCCACTTCCCCGGCCAGCCCCGGCACCAGGTCCGATGGCGGGCCCACGGTTCCGTTGACGTGCTGGTAGGCCACCTGGATGGGGACTTCGCCCTCGAACGGCTGCCTGCCGGTCAACATCTCATACAGCATGATGCCCACGGAGTAGACGTCGCTGCGGGCGTCTGCCGGCTTGCCCAGGACCAGTTCCGGGGAGATATAGGCCACCGTTCCGAGCAGGGCCCCGGTGCTGGTTGAACTGGTAACGGCACGGGCAAGTCCAAAGTCGCCTATTTTGATCCTGCCGTCATCGGCGATCAGGACGTTCTCGGGCTTGACGTCACGGTGGATAAAGCCGGCAGCGTGTGCCGCGCCCAGGCCCTCCACCACCGGATCGATCAGTGCCAGCGCCAGCCGGGGAGGCAGGGCACCCCTTTCCCTGAGAACGTCCCTCAGCGTGTGGCCCTTGATGTACTCCATTACGAGGTAGGCCGTGTTGCCGTCATTGCCCTGGTCAAGGACACCCACCACGTGCGGATGCGACAGCCGGGCGGCCGCCTTTGCCTCCCGGCCCAGCCGGTCCAGGAAGTTCCCGTCAGCAGCGAGGTGGGGGTGCAGCACCTTCAGCGCCACCTCACGGTCCAGCCTTTGGTCTATGGCCAGGTAGACGGTGGACATTCCGCCACGGGCAAGCCTGGAGGTGACTGCATAACGGTTGTCCACCAGGGTCCCTGCAACTGGGTCTGACACGTGTTCCTGCACCATACGATCCTAATCCCGCAGCAAAACGCGTCCGACACGAAAACGGGTCCGAACCGGTAACGGTTCGGACCCGCACTCAGGAACTGGCCGGCGGCCGGCTCAGCCGAAGTTCTTCTGGTGCGCCTTGATGGCAGCGAGGTAGGCCTTGGTGTCGTCGTACATGCCGTACTTGCTCACCGAGTACTGGCCCTGGTAGTACCCGGCAATGGCGGTGTCCTGGTCCTTGCTGGTGGCCAGCAACTGCCGGATGATGGCGATGCCGGCTGTGGCATTGTCGTAGGGGTCCAACAGGTTCAGCTTCCGGCCCACCAGGTCTGAGGCCCACTGCCCGGAACTGGGAATGACCTGCATGGTGCCGATGGCGTTGGCCGGTGACACGGCGCGCTGGTTGAAACCGGATTCCTGGAAGGCGAAGGCGAGGGCCAGGGAAGGATCCACTCCCATCCGGCGTGCCGTATCGGCAACGATGTTCTTCATTTCATCCCGCGAGGGAACGGGGGAGGCGTTCAGCAGGGCCTTGTTTTCATTGGCCGAGCTGACCACGGCAGCCGGGTAGCTGAAGCCCAGGAAGGAGCTGGGCACCAGGGGCGCGGCAGCAGGCTGCGGGGCCGCAGCAGCCGGCTGCGGATCCGACTGGCCGGAGCCGCCGGGAATGGCCAGCTTGCTGCCAGGGTAGATGATGCTGGTCATGCCCAGCTTGTTCGCCGAGAGCAGGTCAGACAGCTTTACCCCGTGCCGGGATGCAATCGCCGACAGCGTGTCTCCGGCTTTGATCGTGTAGGAGCCGGTTGCCGGTGCTGAGGTGGCGGCCAGCGCAGGTGCGGCCGGGGCGGGGGCCGGGGCCGCTGCGGGAGCAGGCGTGGAATCGCCGCCACCCACCTTGATCTTCTGCCCCGGGTAGATGATGGAGCGCATGGAGAGATTGTTCCAGGTGAAGACGTCGGAAAGGGCCACGTTGTGCTTTGCTGCGATCGCACCGAGGGTGTCGCCCGGCTTCACCGTGTACGTTGCTCCACCAGCAGGGGCCGGAGCAGCCGGGGCAGCCGCAGGTGCGGGGGCCGCAGGTGCAGCCGAACCGGACAGCTTTAGTTTCTGCCCCGGGTAAATGATGGTGTTGGCCTGCAGGTTGTTCAGCTTGAGGATTTCGCCGGTATCCAAACCGAAGCGGCCGGCAATCGCGCTGACGGTGTCGCCGCGGGCAATCGTGTACTCCGCAGGTGCCGCCGGCTGTGCGGGCTGGAAGGCGGCCGGGATGGTGGTGGATACCACGGCGGCGGGAATCACCGTTCCGGCTGCCTTCGCTGCAGCCTGGGCCTTCATGGCTGCTGCGAGGCTGCTGGGGATGTTCCGTGCGGGCTGCTGTGCTGCGGCAGGTTGAGCGAGGGCCAAGGATGACAATACGACCGCTGGCAGCGCCGCTGTGGTGGCGGCAATCATCGGCAGACTCGGCTTGGGGGGCTGCTTTGGCGAGCGGGACGTCGTCATCGGAAGGAATCCTCTTCTCAACTGCGGGTGCGGACGCGGACGGGGATGCCGCTGTCAATCTTGATACTACTGTGACTCAAGTTATTAGTGTTACAAATGTTATGAGTGTGAATCTCTCATGAATTAGCGGATAGCACAAGAATTTTGGGATTCCCCGTAATGCCCTCTTTTCGGGAGTGTCCGCAGGCCAGGAGCGGAATGGAATGCTCCGACTAGGCGCGGGGGTGCGCAGCGTGGCAACCTTGATCCGTGAATAACGTAGAAAACCTGGTGGGCGAGTGGCTGCCACTGCCCGACGTCGCCCGTTTATTGGATGTCTCCATCACCAAGGTCCACAGCCTGATTGACGAACATGCCCTCGCTGCATTGCGCGTTGGGGAACGGAAGATCCGGTCGGTTCCAGCGGAATTCATCCAGGACGGCCAGGTAGTGGACAGCCTAAAGGGGACCATCGTGGTGCTGGCAGATGCCGGCTATTCGGACGAGGACCTTATTGGCTGGCTGTTCACCGCCGACGAATCCCTGCGCGGCCGCCCCATCGATGCCCTTCGGGAAGGGCGCAAGACCGAAATCAGGCGCAGGGCCCAGACTCTGGCCTGGTAGCTGCCGCTTTCAGGAGGCTCGGCTGACGGTAGCTTCAGCCAGCTTCCGAAGGGCGGTCTTGGGCAGCTCGTCCAACGGAAGCCCGTCAAGGGCATCGAATGCTGCCGCGCCGAATTCATTGATAAGGACTTCCGTGGCCTGCAGCGCGCCGGAATCCTCGATAATCCGTCGAATTTCGACGATGTCGGATTCGGACAGATCGGGCCTGCCCAGGCTGGCATCGATGAACGCGGACTCTTCCGGCGAAGCCTGGTCCAGGGCGAGGGCCACCAGAACGGTCCGCTTCCCTTCACGCAAATCATCGCCGGCCGGCTTGCCTGTGGTCAGCGGATCCCCGAACACGCCCAGGACGTCATCGCGGAGCTGGAAGGCCTCGCCCAGCGGGAGGGCGAACGCTGAATAGCCGCGGAGCAGGTCATTGGACGCTCCGGCCAAAGCTCCGCCCAACGCCAAGGGGTGCTCGGTGGAGTACTTGGCACTCTTGAACCGGATGATCGATTGCGCCCTGCCAACGGCACCGGCGCGGTCCCGGACCGGTCCGGCCACTTCCTCCAGGATGTCCAGGTACTGTCCGGCCATGACCTCGGCGCGCATGAGGTTGAAGATGAGCCTGGCCCTGCTGCCCGACGCGGCCGGCTCGCCGATGTCGGTGAACGCCTCCTCGCTGAAGGACAGGCAAAGGTCGCCGGCAAGGATCGCTGCGGCCTGCCCAAACCGTTCGCTGTCCAGCGCCCAGCCCTGCGATGTGTGCAGCTGGCTGAAGCGGCGGTGCACGCTGGGACCGCCCCGCCGGGTGTCCGAACGGTCGATGATGTCGTCGTGGATCAGGGCGGCAGCCTGGAACAGCTCGAGGGCTGCGCCGGCCGTGACCACCTGGCCTGATCCGGCCTCGCCGCCTGCACCCCGCCATCCCCAGTAGCACATCAGGGCGCGGAGGCGTTTTCCGCCGGTCACCAAATTCGAGATGGAACCCATGATGGGCTCGATGTCCGGGGAAATGCCGGACATCACCGACTGGCGTGCGGTCAGGAAGCTGGTCAGCTCGCCGGCAACTCCTGCCACAAAATCAGCCTGTTCATTCCTCAACTGCTCCGCGGCCGTCACTTGGCTGACTCAGCTGCCACGTTGGCCCCGATGGTGAAAGTGGAAACACCGGCGGCTTCCACCACGGAGAGGTTCACGGTCTCGTTGTCACCGCGGACGAAATCCTTGGAAGCCACCGCGCCCACCTTGTCCCCGGGAACGGCCTTGAAGCCCTGGCCTTCCAAAGCCTTGGAATAAAAGTCCATCACGGAGGCAGTGGGCGCCGTGACAGTACCCACGAGGGCTGCAGTGGCGGGCGCTGAGGCCTTGTCAAAGCTGCTGGACACCACTGTTGCCCCCGGCATCAGGGGCAGGAGTTGCTGGGGGAAGCCCGCCACGACGGCGCCCACGGTTGCGGACGTGTTGGGCGACGCCGAGGGGCTGGGGGAGGCGGTCACAGTGGATTGGGTCGCGGCGACGGATGCGGACCGGGACGGCTCTGCCTGGCCGGACGGGGTCTGGCATGCCGCCAGGGTAAGTGCCCCGATGGCGGCAAGCGCGGCCAGGCCAGCTGGCTTGAAGTTTCCAATAGCCGTCACAGAGACTTTCCTCCTGGTGTTGTTGGCGGAACCAGCCTCCAGTTTAGCCAGCCTCCCCTGCCGCCCTGACAAACCTGCAGTCTCCGGTGAACCGATAGGATGGGATCCGTGGGGCCCGCAGGTACGAACCAGCCAACCGCCGCGCGCCCTCCGGGCCGCCGGCCCTCGTGCATGATGCACGTGGACATGGACGCTTTCTTTGTTTCAGTGGAACTCCGGACGCGCCCCGAGCTCCGGGGCAAGCCCGTCATTGTTGGCTTCCCCGGGGAACGCTCGGTGGTCCTCTCAGGGTCATACGAGGCCCGCGCCTTCGGTGTGAAGTCGGCGATGCCCATGGCCGTGGCCATGCGCATGTGTCCGCAGGCGGTGGTCATTGAACCCCGGCACAAGCTGTACTACGAGGTGTCCGGGCAACTGATGGCCATCTTCGAATCCATCACCGGGCTTGTGGAGCCGCTCAGCGTTGACGAGGCCTTCCTGGACGTCACGGGGGCGCTGCGGCGGCTGGGCCCGCCCAGGGGAATCGGCGAGCTCATCCGGCGGCGCGTGGCAGCGGAACTGGGCATTACTGCATCCGTGGGAATTGCGGAAACCAAGTTCGTGGCGAAGATCGCTTCAACCCGCTGCAAGCCCGACGGCCTGCTGCTCATCGGGCCGGACGAAACCGTGCCCTATCTTCACAGCCTTCCGGTAGGCGCCCTTTGGGGCGTCGGCGCCAAGACCGGAGAGGTGCTTGCCAAGATGGGAATCAGGACGGTGGCGGACGTGGCGGCGACGCCGGTGTCGTCCTTGAAGAAGGTACTGGGGGCAACGGGGGAGCACGTGCACCAGCTTGCCTGGGGCATCGATCGCCGTCCCGTTACCCCGGTACGGCTGGAAAAGAGTATCGGCGCCGAAGAGACCTTCGCCGTGGACACCGCCGATGACGCCCTCCTTCGCCGGGAACTGCTGCGGCTCTCCCACCGCACCGCCGCGCGCCTGCGGAGCTCCGGAATGGTTGCCCGGACCGTGGCGCTGAAGCTGCGCTTCGCCGACTTTTCCACCATCACGCGCAGCAGGACAGTCCAGACTCCAGTGGACAGTGCCCAGCTGATCTACGCAGTGGTCATCCAGCTCCTGGAGTCGCTCGGGACCCGGGCCATGGCTGTGCGGCTGGTGGGAGTAAGGGCTGAGCAGCTGGAGGAAGCTGCAAGGACCTCGCTCCAGCTGAGCATCGACCGCAGGGATGACAACTGGCGGGCAGCCGAGCAGGCACTGGACGAGGTGACGCGCAAATTCGGCAGCAAATCCGTCCTGCCCGCCCGCCTGATGGAGCACGAAAGCCGGCCGGGAGACAGTTCCCAGCGGCCCGCCTGAGTGCCCGCCGGAGGGGTCCGGCAAAGTCATTGCCGTCTTTCAGATCAGCCCTCAACAATCTATCCTTATAGATACATAGTTTTCGAGTGAATGGACTTACTGCCGGACCCTCTTGGACATGCTCCCGCTCCCGCGTACGCGTGCTGCGTTCCTGTTCTGGCCACTGTCGGCCAGGCGGGAACTTTCCAGCAACAGCAGGCGTTTCAAGGGAAGTAGAAGTAGTGGCTGGGATCAGCCCGGACGTTGGCCTACAAAAGGAGGTCGTGATGCCGCTGTCGGAGCACGAACAGAAGCTGCTTGAGCAGCTTGAGAAGCAGCTTCACGAGGACGACCCGAAGTTCGCGAACTCAATGGGTTCGGACCCGGGACGTTCCTGGTCCACGAGGCATGTGGTTATTGGGGTCCTTTGCGCACTTGCCGGCGTCTTCCTGCTACTGGTGGGGGTCACCCTCCAGAACATCTTTGTCGGCGTCCTGGGCTTCGTGGTGATGGGCGGTGGGGTGTACTTCGCCACCATGCGCAGTTCCCGCGGGACGGCCGCGTCAAAGGCCGGCGGCGGAAAACCGGGCAAGCAGCGCAGTTCTTTCATGAGCAACCTCGAAGAGCGCTGGGACGAGCGCCGCAGGGGTGAACCCTAAACAGCCGGGACCTCCGGGTACCAGGCTCCTCCATTTCTCTCCCCCTCGAGGAGGGGGACTGCACGAAAAGACCCGCTGCGGCGGGTCTTTTCGTGTTTAACGGCAATTCCGCCGTCCGGGCGGCCCTGGGACTCCGGTTCGCCCCGCCCGGAGCAAAAAGTCCTCCACTTTCCACCACGGCCTGGATTCCGCGCCATTTCAAGGACCATTTCCCATAAATTACCTGCTCACATGGCAGTTTCGCGTTGACTGTGGTGGAAAGTGGAGTAATGTGGAGGACATAAGAGGGTGGTTGCAACATTAGGGGATGTGCAGTTCCTGACTACGGACAGGCGGTGGGCCAGTGTTTCTGGGCACACACTCGCCGCGTCTGGATGAAAAGGGACGGATCATTCTCCCCGCCAAGTTCCGCGAGGAGCTTGCCAGCGGCCTGGTGCTCACGAGGGGCCAGGAACGTTGCATCTACGTCTTCAGCGAGAAGGAATTTGCACGGGTCCACGAGCAAATGCGGGAGGCGCCAATCTCCTCCAAGCAGGCACGTGACTATATCCGCGTATTTCTCTCTGGAGCCTCTGACGAGGTACCTGACAAGCAGGGGCGCGTGACCATTCCACCGGCGCTCCGGGAGTATGCAGGACTCGGGAGGGAACTTGCCGTCATCGGCGCCGGTACCCGCGCCGAGATCTGGGACGCCCAGGCTTGGAATGAATACCTTGCGGAGAAGGAAACAGCCTTTTCCGAAACTGACGATCCCATTCCGGGCATTCTCTGAATTCCGGAGCGGGGCGGCAGGTGGCTTCTTGGATGAGATCTCCAGCCGGCCCACCGGCTGCCAACCTGGCTCACCTTCCCCGGAGCCAGGCGGGCGGAACGGTAGGCACGGATGGGGATCTGGTCCCAGAAGCAGCAGGTGACAACGACGGCGGGAAAGGACCAGGCATGACCGATCAACCCAAGCCCACGTCCGAACGCCATGTGCCGGTCCTTCGCGACCGGTGCATCAATTTGTTGGCACCGGGATTCGAAGCAGCAAGGCTCCGCGGCGAGACCCCCATCGCGGTGGACGCCACCCTTGGCATGGGCGGTCATTCCGAGGCGATGCTCCAGCGGTTTCCCGACCTCCACCTCATCGGCATTGACCGTGACGAGGAAGCACTCTCCCTGGCGGGGGAGCGGCTGGCTCCGTTCGCCGCCCGGATCGACCTGGTCCACGCGGTGTACGACGAGATCCAGGACGTCCTGGAGGACCTCGGTGTGGCTGAAGTGCACGGGATCCTGATGGACCTGGGTGTTTCCTCCCTGCAGCTGGATGAGCGTGAACGCGGTTTCGCCTACTCATTTGACGCGCCCCTGGACATGCGCATGGACACCAGCCGGGGCCAGACCGCGGCGGACGTGGTCAATACCTACAGCGAAGAGGACCTGGTCCGGATTATCCGCAAATGGGGCGAGGAAAAGTTCGCCGGACGGATTGCCAACAGGATCGTCGCGGCACGGGCCATCAAACCGTTCACCACCACCGGCGAACTGGTGGAGCAGATCCGTTCCGTGGTTCCCGCTTCTGCAGCGAAGTCCGGTGGACATCCTGCCAAGCGGACCTTTCAGGCCCTCAGGATCGAGGTCAACGAGGAACTCGACGTCCTGGAGCGTGCCGTCCCCGCCGCCGTGGCCTCCCTGGCTATCGGGGGCCGCATCGTGGTCATGTCCTACCACTCCCTGGAGGACAAAATCGTCAAAGGCGTTCTCCAGGCCCGCTCCAAGTCTTCCGCTCCCCTTGGCTTCCCCGTTGAGCTGGAAGAACACAAGCCCGAACTCAAGACCCTGACCAAAGGCACCGAGGTGCCCACCGCCGTCGAAATCGCCGAAAATCCGCGCGCTGCCTCCGCCAGGCTCCGCGCGGCAGAACGAATCAGAGCCAGGAGAGCTGCATGAGCACCGCCGCCGTCAAGAACTTTCCCGTTGTCTCAGGCAGTTCGGCGGCCGACACCCGGCGCGCGGCCGACCCCGCCGGTGGACGGAAGGGCCGCACCCCGCTTTCCGTGGTCCGCACTGCGCCGCGGAAACGCCGGGCGCCGTTCGTCGTCCTTTGCTTTGCCATGCTCGCAGTGGCGTTGATGGCGGTGCTGGTCCTGAATATCTCGGTGTCCACCGCCCAGTACCAGCTGGTGGAACTGCGTGCCAAGCAGAGCACGCTGACCAAGACGAACCAGGACCTCACCCAGCAGGTGCAGAACTTCGAGGCCCCGCAGAACCTGGCGGCCAAGGCCACCGAACTGGGAATGGTGGCCTCCACCGTCAAAGGCCAGATCGACCTGTCCACGCTGTCAGTGACAGGAAAGGCCACGCCTGCGGTCAAGGGCGCAGCAGCGGGAGCCGTTATCCCATCGCCGGCGGTGGCCGGACAGCTTATTGTGCCGCCTGCGTCCAAGGGTGACACGGCGGACAAGGCCAGGACGGCAGAAACCGGCAAGGCTCCTGCCGCCGCTCCCTCCGCCGGCGCTGCCCAGGCCCCTGCTGCCCAGGCCGCTGCCGCGCAGGCTGCCGCTGCCGCGCAGGCTGCCGCTGCGGCTGCGGCTGCCGCGGCAACTCCGGCGCCCGAGCTTCACGGCGGCTCTGTTCCGGCGCCCCAGCAGAAGGTCCCCGGACAGTAGGCCAGCAGGCAGGTCAGGCAGCAGCGTCGAGCAGCAAGGAATATCACGGTGGCGGAGACGACCGGCAAAGCAGGAAAAAGCAAGGAACCCAACGCCACCAAGCGCTTGCGACTGGGACTGGGCGTCATGCTCACGCTCCTGCTGGTGGTGGGCGGGAAGCTCTTCCTGGTCCAGGGGCTTGACGTCGGCGGCATGGCCGAAGCGGCACTGAACAGCCGGATGACCTCGGCGATCCTTCCGGCCGAGCGCGGCAGCATCCTGGACTCACGCGGCACTGTTCTTGCCAACAGCGTGATCCGGTACAACATCGTGGTGGACCAGCGCGTCAACACCAAAACGGACGCCTACAAACGCCTCGAGCCCCAGGCCGACGGCCACGACAAACTGGTGGACGTCAGCCGCGACCAGGCGATCTCAGAACTTGCCGCGGCATTGGGCATGGACTCAAACGCGGTCCGTGACGCAGTGACAGGGGAACAGCCCTATTACATTGTGGCCAAGGACGTAAAGCCCGACGTCGAGGACCGCATCTCCAAGCTCCAGGTGCCCGGCATCGTGGCCGAGGGCGTCAGCAAACGCGTCTACCCCAACGGCGCCGTGGCCGGGGGAGTTGTGGGCTTCCTCCAGGACGGCACCACGGGCCAGGCAGGCATCGAGCAGACGCAGGACGACCAGCTCAAGGGCAAAGACGGCAAGCGCCTGTTCGAGATCGGTGCCGACGGGCTCCGCATCCCGGTGGGTCTTGACGAGCTGACCCCACCGCAAAACGGCAAGGACGTCAAACTCACGCTCAATTCCGATCTTCAGTACTTTGCCCAGCAGGCCATCCAGAGCCAGGCGGACAAACTCAGTGCCGAATGGGGCGTCATCATTGTGATGGACGCCAAGACCGGGAACCTCCTGGCCCTGGCTGATACCAACTCCCCGGACCCCAACAACCCGGGGCTGGTGGCGGCCAAGGACCGCGGCGTCCGTTCCGTGACGGCCGCCTATGAGCCCGGCTCGGTGGAGAAGATGATGACGGCTGCAGCCGTCATCGACGAGGGACTCGCCAGCCCCCTGGACCATTTCACTATTCCACCCACCTACACCGTGGACGGCCAGACCTTCAGCGACGCGTTTGCCCATGGCACCGAGGAACGGACACTGGCCGGCATCATCGGTTACTCCATGAACACCGGAACGGTTATGGCCGGACAGCGGCTCAGCAAGGAACAACGCTACGACTGGCTGAAGAAGTTCGGCATCGGCGAGGCACCGGACATCGGACTTCCCGCCACGGCATCGGGCATCCTCACGCCGGCGGACCAATGGGACGGACGCCAGCAGTACACCGTCCTGTTCGGGCAGGGCGTTTCGCAGTCCACCCTCCAGACAGTCCGTGCCTACCAGAGCATCGCGAACAACGGCGTCATGCTGCAGCCGCGGCTGATCGATTCCTACATTTCCCCCGACGGCGCCGAGGAGAAAGTGCCGGCCCAGCCGTCGCGGCAGATTGTCTCCGAAAGCACGGCCCAACAGGTCCAGGACATCCTTGAAAGCGCTGTCACCGAAGGCGAAATCAAGGACGCCGGGATCGACGGCTACCGCGTTGGGGCCAAGACCGGCACGTCCGAATCACCGTGCGACGACGGCAAGTCCGGCTACTGCGGGTACACGGCCTCCATCGTGGGAATGGCGCCGATGGATGATCCGCGGTTTATTGTGGAGGTGGTGCTCCAGCGGCCGAAGGGCAGCATCTACGGCATCACCAACGGACCGGTGTTCCGGTCCGTCATGAGCCAGACGCTGCGGACCTACAACGTCCAGCCTTCCACCGGCCAGCCGGCCAGAATGCCGCAGTACGCCAAGTAGCAGCTGCGCCACGCCGGAAGTACCAGCAGCATCCAGCGCATCACAGTGCCCGGCGCGAACCATGCCGGGCACGCACTAGCACCATCGGAGATCCCCTTGTCAGAGTTCACCACGCCCGGCAACGACACGGCCCGGGACGACACGCCGGGCCGCTTCCGGCCTGCAGCCGTAGCGGCCGTGCCGCTGGCCGCCGTCGGACAGGCCGTTGGCGTAGCCGTCCCCGCCCCCGCCGCCGACGTGGAAATCACTGGCATCTCGATCAACTCACGCACCGTGGAGCCCGGCGACCTGTATGTGGCCCTCCCCGGGGCAAGCAGGCACGGGGCTGACTTCGCCACGGATGCCATCGGGGCCGGAGCTGCCGCCGTCCTCACGGACGAGGCCGGGGCGCGCCTGCTTGCCCTGTCCGCGGACACGCCCGTGCCCGTGCTCGTCCTCGACAATCCGCGCAACGAGGTGGGCCCCCTCTCCGCCATGATTTACCGGAGCCAGTCCGGCGACGGCCGCCCGCTGCAGCTTTTCGGCGTCACCGGGACCAACGGGAAGACCACCACCACCTACTTCATCACCTCCCTGCTGCGTGCACTGGGCCGCCAGCCGGGCCTGATCGGCACCATCGAGATCCTGGCCGGCGCAGAGCCGATCCCCAGCCTCCTCACCACGCCGGAATCGCCCGAAGTCCACGGGCTCCTCGCCCTCATGCACGAACGCGGGCTCGACACCGCAGCCATGGAGGTGTCCTCCCACGCCATCTCGTACCAGCGGGTGGATGGCCTGCTCTTCGACGTCGCCGGATTCACCAACCTCACCCAGGACCACCTGGACCTGCACCACACCATGGACGGCTACTTCGCCACCAAAGCCGAACTCTTCACACCGGGGCGCGCCAGGGCTGCCGTGGTGACGGTCGACGACGAGTGGGGACGGCGCCTGGCCGCCACCACCCAGGTGCCCGTCACCACGCTCAGCACCAGCGGCCAGGCCGCCGCGGACTGGACGGTCAGCGCTGCCTCGCCGCGCGGGCTCGGTACCGACTTCACCCTGACCGGGCCGGCCGGCGCCGTCCTGAACATCCACACCGGTTTGCCCGGCAGTTTCAACGTTGCCAACGCGGCCCTGGCGACGCTCATGGTGCTCACGTCCGGGGTGGAAGTCCCCGACCTCCAGGCCGCCCTGGACAGCAGCGACCCGTTCACCGTGGCCGTGCCGGGACGGATGCAGCTGGTCGCCGAGCAGCCCGCCGCCGTGGTGGACTTCGCGCACAACACCGACGCCCTGGCGCGGGCCCTGGAGGCAGTCCGCTCGCCGGAACCGGACTCCCGCCTGATCGTTGTCTTCGGCGCCACAGGCCAGCGGGACCAGGGCAAGCGGCCGGCCATGGGAGCCATTGCCGCCCGGCTTGCTGACACCGTGATCATCACCGATGACGACCCGCACGACGAAGACGCAGCAGCCATCCGGGCTGACGTGCTCGGCGGTGCCCGGGAGGCCGTGGAAAAGGAATCCCTGCAGGCTGACATCCTTGAGGTCTTTCCGCGGGACGAGGCCATCCGGCACGCCGCAGCGTTGGCGCGGCCGCAGGACACCATCCTGGTGGCAGGCCGCGGCCACGAGGTCTGGCAGGAAGTGAAGGGTGTGAACCTCGCCCTGGACGACAGGGTGGAGCTGCGCAGCGCCTTGACAGCCAGGGGATTCAACGTTCTCCACGACGACCGGATAGAGTCCTAGACCGAGATGATTGCATTTACTGCGGCGGAAATCGCCGAAATCACCAGCGGGCGCCTGGACGCCGATCCCGGAATTACGCCCCTCTCGGTGGTGACGGATTCACGCGAAGCCACCCCCGGTTCGCTGTACGTCGCAAAGCCGGGCGAGAACGCCGACGGCCACGACTTCATCGACGCAGCCTTTGCAGCGGGCGCCGTCCTGGCACTCGTCGAGCGCACCGTCGAGGCGCCGGAAGGCACTGCCTACCCGGCCGTCGTGGTTGAGGATGCAGTCCTGGCAATGGGCGCCCTTGCCGCCGAAGCCGTCCGGCGGATCCGCTCCGCCCGCTCAGAAGGGGGGGAGCAGCTTACCGTCGTGGGGATCACCGGTTCGGCCGGCAAGACCACCACCAAGGACCTGCTGGCCGGCATCCTGGCCGGACAGGGCAACACCGTGGCGCCGCAGGGCTCCTACAACGGTGAGGTGGGCGTTCCGCTGACCGTCTTCCGGGCGGACACCGACACCCGCTACCTTGTCATCGAGATGGGAGCCACGGGCATCGGCCACATCCGCTACCTCGCGGAGATGGTCAAGCCGGACATCGGAGTGGTCCTGGCAGTCGGAACAGCACATGCCGGCGAGTTCGGGGGCGTGGAAAACATAGCGCAGGCGAAGGGCGAGATGGTTGAGGGCCTTTCCGCCGCCGGCACCGCCATCATCAATCTCGACGATGAACGCGTCGCCGCCATGCGCAGCCGTACCCCGGCCAAGGTCCTCGGCTTCTCCGCCGACGGACACCGGGACGCCCAGGTGCAGGCCCTGAATGCCGACACCGACGCCGGCGGCAGCCCAGAATTCGACCTGCAGCTGCCCGACGGCGGTGCTCCCCGCCACGTGGCCAGCCGGCTTATCGGAGCGCACCACACTGGAAACCTGCTGGCAGCCGCGGCTGCCGCATGGGCCGCCGGAGTACCGGCAGACCACATCGCAGCTTCGCTGAGCAGCCAGGCCGCCGCCAGCCGCTGGCGCATGGAACGCACGGAGCGGCCGGACGGCGTCACCGTGATCAACGACGCCTACAACGCCAACCCCGAATCGATGCGCGCAGCCCTCCGCACGCTGGCCGACCTTGGCCGCGGCCGCCGCACCTGGGCGGTCCTCGGAGCCATGCTGGAACTGGGGGATGACTCCATCCGCGAGCACACCGCCGTGGGCACCCAAGTGGTGCGCCTCAACATTTCCAGGCTGCTGGTGGTGGGCCGGGAGGCGCGGGCGCTCTACGTCTCCGCCGTGCAGGAAGGGTCCTGGGGCGACGAATGCCTCTTTGCCGAAACCGTGGAGGAGGCCCACGACATCCTGGACACCGAACTCCAGCCGGGTGACCTGGTGCTGTTCAAGTCCTCCAACAGTGTGGGGCTTCGCCATTTGGGCGATCGGATAGCATTACCCCCAACCCCGACCCCTGCCGACGAAAGGAGCACTCTGCTGTGATTGCTCTGCTGATCGGCGCAGGCCTGGCCCTGCTCTTCGCCCTGGTGGGCACCCCCCTTTTCATCCGCCTCCTGGTGCACCGCGGCTACGGCCAGTTCATCCGCGACGACGGCCCGACGTCGCACCACACCAAGCGTGGAACGCCCACCATGGGCGGAACCGTCGTCGTAGCCGCGGTACTGCTGAGCTACGGGCTAACGCACCTCATCATGCTGATGATGAACCCGGATTCGCCCGGGCCGTCCGCTTCGGCACTGATCCTGCTGTTCCTCATGGTCGGAATGGGCCTGGTGGGATTCCTGGACGACTTCATCAAGATCTCGCGGCAGCGGAGCCTGGGCCTCAACGCCAAGGCGAAGCTCATCCTCCAGGGAGCCGTCGGCATCATCTTCGCCATCCTGGCGTTGAACTTCCCCAACAGCGCGGGCCTGACGCCGGCGTCAACGAAGATTTCGCTGGTCCGCGACCTGCCATGGCTCGACCTCGCCTTCGGCGGAACCGTCCTCGGCGCCATCCTGTTCGTCATCTGGTCCAACCTGATCGTCACCGCCGCCACCAATGGCGTGAACCTCACGGACGGCCTGGATGGCCTTGCCGCGGGAGCCTCGATCATGGTGTTCGGTGCATATACCCTCATGGGCATATGGCAGAGCAACCAGGCCTGCGGCTCGCCCCGGGAAGCCGGCAGCGGCTGCTACCTGGTCCGGGATCCCCTTGATTTGGCCCTGCTGGCGGCGATCCTGAGCGCCGCCCTGGTGGGCTTCCTGTGGTGGAACACCTCGCCGGCCAAGATCTTCATGGGCGACACCGGGTCATTGGCTATTGGCGGAGCGGTGGCCGGCTTTGCCATCCTTTCCCGGACCGAGCTCCTGCTCGGCATTGTGGGCGGCCTCTTCGTGCTGATCACCCTGTCCGTCATCATCCAGGTGGGCTACTTCAAAGCCACCGGCGGTAAACGCGTGTTCAAGATGGCGCCGCTGCAGCACCACTTCGAGCTGAAGGGGTGGGCCGAAGTCACCGTCGTGGTCCGGTTCTGGATCCTGGGCGGCCTCTTCGTCGCTGTCGGGCTTGGCATCTTCTACGCTGAATGGGTTGTACTGCTGTGACCGTTTCCCCCCGCCTGGCAAACCTTGTCTCCTGGGACTCCGACTGGGCCGGCCTCCGCGTGGTCGTGACCGGCATCGGAGTATCCGGCTTCGCCGCCGCAGACACCCTGATCGAACTCGGTGCACGCGTGGTGGTGGTCGATGCTGCCACCAGCGACACGGCCCGGGCCCATGCCGACACCCTGAAGATCGTGGGCGCCGCCGACGTGCTGCTGGGACCGGACGCCGTCACCCACATACCCCGCATCGACGGCGAACTACCCGAACTGATCGTGACGTCACCCGGATGGCGCCCGGACCAGGCCCTGCTGGCTGCCGCGGCCCGGGCACACATTCCCGTCTGGGGCGACGTCGAACTAGCCTGGCGGGTGCGCACCCGGGAAGGCCGGAAGACGGCCGACTGGCTTGCCATCACGGGCACCAACGGCAAGACCACCACGGTTGGACTCACCGAATCGATGCTGCGTGCCGCCGGGCTCAAGGCGATCGCGGTGGGAAACGTCGGCACCCCTATCCTCGATGCCCTGCGGGACCCCGTGGAGTACGACGTCTTCGCCGTCGAACTCTCCAGTTTCCAGCTGCACTGGGCGGAATCCGTGTCGCCGGTAGCCAGCGTCTGCCTCAATGTGGCCGAAGACCACGTGGACTGGCACGGTTCCTACGACTCGTATCTCGCCGACAAGGCGAAGGTCTACGAGCGAACCCAAAAGGCCTGCATCTATAACGCGGAGCAGGTGGAAACCGAACGCATGGTGGAAAACGCGGATGTGGTGGAGGGTTGCCGCGCTGTGGGCTTCACGACGGTCACTCCCGCGGTCAGCATGCTCGGAGTGGTGGAAGGACTACTGGTGGACCGGGCGTTCATTGAGGAACGCAGGAACAGCGCTGCCGAGCTGGCCTCAATGACCGACCTTGGTCCGCTGGCTCCGCGCCACATGGTTGCCAATGCCCTGGCCGCCGCCGGCCTCGTGCGCGCGTACGGTGTGGACGCCAAGGCTGTCCGCCAAGGCATCCTGGACTATGTCCCGGGCGACCACCGGATCCAGCCTGTAGCCCGCCTGAACGGCGTCCTTTGGGTCAACGACTCCAAAGCCACCAACCCGCATGCGGCGTCCGCATCCCTGTCGGCCTTCAGCAACGTGGTCTGGATCGCCGGCGGCCTCTCCAAGGGCGTGAGCTACGACGACCTGGTGAGGGACCACGCAGCCCGGCTCAAGGCCGTGGTACTGATCGGAACGGACTCCTCCCAGCTCCGGGAGGCCCTCCGGCGACACGCGCCCGATGTCCCGGTGATCGAGCCGGGGGCAGGCGAGACTGAAGGAGTGCAGACTGCTCCGGCGCCCGGTGGCACTTCCGCCGGTTCCACCGGCAACGGAGAACAGGTGATGTCCCGGGCCGTTGCGTCAGCGGCACGGCTCGCCGAATCCGGCGACACCGTGCTGATGGCGCCGGCAGCTGCTTCCATGGATCAGTTCTCTTCCTACGCTCACCGTGGTGGTACTTTCATCGACGCTGTCCGCGAGCTGGTGGAAGGGAAGGCCCAGACCGGCGAGGAGTAACGATGGTCAGCACGCCCACCCGGCCGAAGGGTGGCAAGCCGCAGGGTGGCAAGCCACGCCCCGGCTCCACGGCCACCCGGCAGCCTGCTGCGGCGGGCGCGAAGCTGCGGACCCTCTACCGCCGGTTCTGGTCGGCGCTGGAGGGGACAGGCACGTCCCGGAACGGCTCCACGTACTACCTCATCCTCGGCGCCACGCTTGCGTTGACGGCTATCGGGATCATGATGGTCCTCTCCGCCTCCAGCGTTGAGTCCATCGCTGCCGGCAAGTCCCCCTACGGGGACGCCCTGAAACAGGGGATCTTCGCAGCGATCGGCATCTTCACCATGTTCGTGCTCTCGCGGATCAACGTCGTCTGGCTGAAACGCCTCGCATGGCCCGCCGTGGGTGTTGCCGTGCTGCTCCTGGGCCTGGTGCAGGTGGTGGGAGACGAGGTCAACGGCAACCGGAACTGGATCGACCTGGGCGGGATCACCTTCCAGCCTTCCGAAGCGGCCAAACTCGCCCTTGCCCTGTGGCTGGCAACGGTGCTGGCCCGGAAGGGCAAACTGCTCAGCCGGTGGCAGCACGTGCTGGTCCCCGCAGTGCCCATGGCAGCCATCGTCATCGTGCTGATCCTGGTGGGCAACGACCTCGGCACCGCCATGATCATCATGATGATCATGGCCGCCGCACTGTTCTTCGCAGGTGTTCCGCTTTACCTCTTCGGCATCGCCGGCATCATCGCTGCTGCCGGCACCGCTGTCATGGCCATCACCAGCTCCAACCGCATGTGCCGCATCACCTCGTGGTGGACCGGCCAGTCCTGCGCCGACGGCATCGACGCCAACTACCAGGCCACCAACGGCATGTACGGCCTTGCCTCCGGCGGCTGGCTGGGTGTGGGCCTGGGGCAGAGCCGGCAAAAGTACAGCTGGATCCCCGAAGCCCACAACGACTTCATCTTCGCCATCATCGGCGAGGAACTCGGCCTGGTGGGGACCGTCGTCGTCCTGGTCCTTTTTGCCATCCTGGGTGCCGCCATCTACCGCGTGGTGGTGGCACAGGAGGACATGTTCCACCGGGTCCTGGCCGGCACCATCATGGTCTGGCTGCTGGGCCAGGCAACCGTGAACATGTCCGTGGTCACGGGTTTGATGCCCGTCATCGGCGTGCCGCTGCCGTTCATTTCCTACGGTGGCTCGGCGCTGCTGATGTCACTGTGCGCCGTGGGCGTTGTCCTCTCGCTGGCGCGGGAGCAGATGGCTCCGGCCATGCGGCCCAAACGGATGCTGAAGTTCAAGGCCCGGCCAGGGCGGAAACAGAACCAACCAAAGAATTCCAGAAAGCGTGCCTGACCCCAAATGACTGCGACACACCCTTCCATTGTCCTGGCCGGCGGCGGAACGGCGGGCCATATCAGCCCGCTGCTCGCCATCGCCGCCGCCCTCCGGAGCGAAGCCCCGGATGCCGCCATCCTGGCGGTTGGTACGCCCTCAGGCATGGAAACCCGGCTGGTTCCGGCCGCCGGCGTGCAGCTGGCCACGATCGACCGCGTGCCGCTTCCGCGCAAGCCCTCCGCAGACCTGCTCCGCCTGCCGGCCAGGCTGGCCGGCGCAGTCCGCCAGGCCGGCGCCATCCTGGACCGGGCGCAGGCCGATGTCCTGGTGGGCGTAGGCGGTTACGTGTGCACGCCGATGTACCTGGCGGCGCGGAAGCGCCGGATCCCCGTGGTGATCCATGAAGCCAACGCCCGTCCGGGACTGGCCAACCGTGTGGGGGCCTTCCTGAAGGGCCGGGTTGCCGTGGCCTTCGAGGGCACCCCGCTGCCCAATGCCGTGCACGTGGGCATGCCCATGCGGAAGGAGATTTCCGGCCTGGACCGGAAGAGCGCCCGCACCGCCGCACGCGAGGCGCTGGGGCTCGATCCCCAGCAGCCAACCCTGATCGTCACCGGCGGTTCCTCCGGCGCCCAGAGCATCAACCGGACAATCGCCGCCGCCGTTGGCCACCTTGCGGACGCCGGTATCCAGACCCTCCACATCACCGGCCGCGGCAAGACAGTCCTGGACCAAACGGGCCAACCCCTCGCTGCGGATGGCTACCGGCAGGTGGAGTACATCGACGGCATGGAGCTTGCCTATGCCGCGGCCGACCTTCTCCTGGCCCGGTCGGGAGCGGCAACGGTGAGCGAAGTGGCCGCAGTTGGCGTCCCGGCAGTCCTGGTGCCGCTGCCCATCGGAAACGGGGAACAGGCGCTGAACGCGGCCGGCCTGGTCGCCGCAGGCGGAGCAGTGCTGGTGGCCGACCGTGACTTCACTCCGGAATGGGTTGCCCGGGAGCTGATCCCGCTGGTCACCGATAAAGCACGGCTGGCCGAAATGGAAGCCAAGTCCTACCGGCTCGGAATCCGAAATGCCGACCAGCGCATGGCTGGTCTTGTCCTGGAAGCGGTATCTGCATGAGCCCCCACAACACCCCCCGGCTGGAATCCCTGGGAAAGGTGCACTTCATCGGCATCGGGGGAGTCGGCATGTCCGCCGTGGCCCGCATCATGGTGGCGCGCGGAGTCCCGGTCAGCGGATCCGATGCGAAGGACCTGCCCGTCATGGCCGACCTCGCCGCGGCCGGGGCGCGCATCGCCGTCGGCTACTCCGCCGGAAACCTGGCCGACGCGCAGACCGTGGTTGCGGGCTCGGCCATCCGCGGGGACAACCCCGAGCTCGCCGCGGCGCGGAAGGCGGGACTGCCGGTGCTGCACCGGTCCCAGGCCCTGGCAGCCACCATGGGCGACGACACCGTGGTAACGGTGGCTGGAACACACGGCAAGTCCACCACCACCTCGATGGTGACGGTGCTGCTCCGCGCGGCGGGCCTGGATCCGTCCTTTGCCGTCGGCGCCAACATCCCCGCACTCGGCGTGAACGCTGCGCATGGTACGTCCGGCATCTTCGTTGCCGAGGCTGATGAATCCGACGGCTCCTTCCTGAACTACCGGCCCCGCATCGCCGTCGTCACCAACGTGGAACCTGACCACCTTGATTACTACGGCACCGCTGAAGCCGTCTACGAGTCGTTCGACCGCTTCACGGCCCTGTTGCCCGCTGACGGCCTCCTGGTGGCCTGCGCCGACGACGCCGGAGCCCTGGCCCTGGCGGAGCGGACCCGGGCGCGGGGCAACACACGGGTGGTCCTGTACGGCACCGGTGATGCGGCGGACGTCAGGCTGGACGACGGCGGCCCGGGGCAGGTTGCCATATCCGCCGGCGGTGCGCGGTTCCCTTTGTCATTGCAGGTGCCCGGACGGCACAACGCGCTGAACGCCGCAGCTGCCTTTGCGGTGGCCCTCGAGCTCGGGGTGGACGCGGCAGCCGCGGCCGCCGGCCTGGCCCGCTTCTCCGGCGCATCCCGCCGGTTTGAGCTCAAAGGTGGGGCACGGGGCGTGCGGGTATTCGACGACTACGCGCACCACCCCACGGAGGTCCGCGCCGCCCTCACCGCAGCCCGCTCGGTGGCAGGCGGCCACAAGGTCCATGTCCTGTTCCAGCCGCACCTGTTTTCCCGGACCCGTGAATTCGCGGCAGAGTTCGCCGATGCCCTGAACCTGGCCGATACCGCCCTGGTCCTGGACATCTACCCGGCGAGGGAAGACCCGATCCCGGGCGTCACGAGCCAGCTCATCGCGGACCACCTCACGGAGGGCGGTCGGCTGGTCTCGGCCGACGACGCCGTAGGCACCCTGGCACGGGCCGCTGCGGACGGGGACGTTGTCCTTACCGTGGGCGCCGGCGACGTCACAGCCTACGGCCCGAAAATTGTGGAGGCACTGAGTGCCTAGTTCCCGACGCCCCACCTACGCCCCGGCCGGCCGGAACAGGCGGGCCGATCCCGGCTCCGGGAAAACCGCCGCGAACAACGCAGGTGACAATGCCCCCAAGGGGGCCGCATCTTCCCCGACCGCCGCAGCCGGTGGCAGCGGCGACGTGATTACCGCATCCCGCAGCGTCCCGGACCAGGCGCCCTCCAATCCGGCCAAGGAACAGCAGGCCGCCGGCGCGACAGTCCTTGCGTTCCCTGAGCCCAAAGGCCGGCGCCGCCGGAAAAAGATCCTCCTCGCCGTGGGAACGGTGCTGGTTCTGGTGGCCGGGCTGCTGGCCGGAGCCGTCTACTCGCCGGTCCTTGCCCTGCAGAACGTCTCGGTGACAGGCACGCGGCTTCTCACCCCGGCCCAGGTGCAGACTGCGCTGGAGCCCCTGCGCGGCAAGCCGCTGCCGCAGATCAGTGACGACGACGTCCGCAGGCTGCTGGACAACCTGATCCAGGTCAAGTCCGTGTCCGTCGAGGCACGGCCGCCGTCCACCCTCGCCGTCGCAGTGCACGAGCGGGTGCCCGTGGCGCTGGTCAAGCAGGGGGAGCAGTACCAGCTGGTGGACGTCGACGGCGTCCAGCTGGCTACCACGGACGATCCGGCGTCGGCGTCGCTGCCGGTGATCGACGGCGGCGCCGGCGCGATCGGCCAGGACCTGTTCCGCGCCACCGCCGCCGTCCTGGGGGCCCTGCCGGCCGACGTGCTGGCGAAGCTCTCGAACGCGTCCGCGCAGTCCGTGGACGCCGTTGAACTCAAGCTGGTGGACGGCCAGACCATCGTGTGGGGCAACGCCTCCGAGAAGGAACTCAAGGCCAAGGTCCTGGCCGCCCTCCTCAAGGCTCCGGCCGATCCCAAGAATCCGGTCAGGGTCTACGATGTCAGTGTGCCCCGGCACCCCGTGACGCGCTGAGCGCTTTCTTTCCCGGTATTAATCCGACACGCGGACCCGGTTATTGAATGTGGGAACCAGAGGAAATACCGTCACAGACAAGAGTTACTTGACATAACTATAACCTTCAACTCGAAGGTTAAGGTTGCAGGCTTCAAGCTCTCCATCAGTTTTCGCAATAAGACACGAACAAGGGACACGTAACGTGGCAGCTCCGCAGAATTACTTGGCCGTCATCAAAGTCGTCGGCATCGGCGGCGGTGGCGTGAACGCAGTCAACCGCATGATCGAGGTCGGCCTCAGGGGTGTTGAATTCATCGCCATCAACACCGACGCCCAGGCCCTGCTCATGAGCGACGCCGACGTGAAGCTCGACGTCGGACGGGAACTGACCCGGGGCCTGGGCGCCGGCGCCAATCCCGAGGTGGGCAAGCAGGCCGCCGAGGACCACGCGGACGAGATCGAGGAAGTCCTGCGCGGCGCCGACATGGTCTTCGTCACCGCCGGTGAAGGCGGCGGCACCGGTACCGGCGGCGCGCCCGTCGTCGCCCGCATTGCCCGCTCGCTCGGCGCCCTGACCATCGGCGTGGTCACCCGCCCGTTCACCTTCGAGGGCCGCCGCCGTGCCGGTTCCGCCGAGGCCGGCATCGACGCCCTGCGCGACGAGGTGGATACCCTGATCGTGATCCCCAACGACCGTTTGCTGTCCATCAGCGACCGCAACGTGTCCGTGCTCGACGCCTTCCGCTCCGCGGACCAGGTCCTGCTGTCCGGTGTCCAGGGCATCACCGACCTCATCACCACGCCCGGCCTGATCAACCTGGACTTCGCCGACGTCAAGTCCGTCATGCAGGGTGCCGGCTCGGCCCTCATGGGCATCGGTTCCGCCCGTGGCGAAGACCGCGCCGTCAAGGCGGCCGAACTGGCCATCGCCTCGCCGCTGCTGGAAGCGTCCATCGACGGCGCCCACGGCGTCCTGCTGTCCATCCAGGGCGGCTCGGACCTTGGCCTGTTCGAAATCAACGAGGCTGCGCGGCTGGTCCAGGAAGTGGCCCACCCCGAGGCCAATATCATCTTCGGTGCCGTCATCGACGATGCCCTGGGCGATGAAGCACGCGTCACGGTCATCGCTGCCGGATTCGACGACGTCAAGGCCACCTCGCCCTCCATGGACCAGTCCCAGCCGCAGACCGCCCCGCAGCGGCCCGCTGCCCCTGCCGCGGCGCCCGCCTCTGCCCACCCCCAAAACGGAAACCACCAGGGCAACGGAAACCACCAGCAGAACGTCCAGCCGATCCATGCCGGTGTTGGTGCCGCGGGACTCAGCAATTGGGGGCAGCAGCGCCCCTCTGCCGTCCCCGCTGACTCGGGCTTCGACGTCGACCTGCCCTCCGTCGTGGAGCCGGACCTGACCGGCACCCACCCGGATGACCTGGATGTCCCCGACTTCCTGAAGTAGGCACCGGTTTGTTCCACTGGCGCGCCGACATCCTCCCCGGGGTGTCGGCCGCATTCACCGACGTGCATGCGGGAAACCTTGCCCTGCATGTAGGAGACGATCCCGCTGCCGTCCTGGAGCGCAGGGCACGCCTGGAGCGGTCCATCGGAGTCGCGCCCCGGGCGCTCCGCTTCATGAACCAGGTCCACGGGACCAGTGTGGCGCTGATGGAAGCGGAGTCTCCCGGCCCTGAAGCCGACGCCATGGTGTCCCGCGGACTTCCGCTGGCCGTCATGGTTGCGGACTGCATTCCCGTGCTGCTCGCCGGGGAGTCCGCGGCCGGGCCTGTGATTGCCGCGGTGCACGCCGGCCGCCCGGGCATCGCAAACGGTGTCCTTCCTGCCGCCGTAGACAGCATGCAGTCCCTTGGTGCGTCACGGATCCGGGCCTGGCTGGGGCCCTCAATCTGCGGGTCCTGCTACGAGGTTCCTGCAGCACTGCGGGATGAGGTGGCTGCCGTGGTCCCCGCCGCCCGGAGCACCACGTCCTGGGGGACACCTGCCCTGGACCTTCCTGCCGGTGCGCGCAGCCAGCTCGAGGGTGCGGGCGTGGGCGTGGAATACGCAGGGGGCTGCACCCTTGAGACGGAAACGCTCTATTCGTACCGCCGCGACCGCAATACCGGCCGTTTTGCCGGGTTGGTCTGGTGCCATGACTGAGGTTGCAGGTACCGGGCACGGCAGTGCGGATGACTCGCGCAGTGCCGAACTTGCGGAACGGCTTGCCGCCGTCTGGAAGCGCATCGCAGCCGCGGCTGCGGGCGCCGGCCGCGGGGACAGGCTGCCCTCCCTGATCGTGGTCACGAAGTTCCACCCCGCGGACGATATCCGGCGCCTGGCCGCCCTTGGAGTTACGGATGTGGGCGAGAACCGGGACCAGGAGGCTGCCGCCAAAGCCCTCGAGCTGGCAGACCTGGACCTGGCGTGGCATTTCGTTGGCCAACTGCAGACCAAGAAGGCCAAGTCCGTGGCCCGCTACGCCTCCGCCGTCCATTCCGTAGACCGGCCCCAGCTTGTGGAGGCGCTGGCCAAGGCGGTTCGCCACGAAATGGACGCCACCGGGCGGGCACCCCTGGACTGCTTCATCCAGGTCAGCCTTGAGCACGACGGCGGCACGCACCGCGGCGGTGCGGACCCCACCGACGTGCCACACCTGGCAGAACGGATCGCCGGGTCGGAAGGCCTGAACCTGGCCGGCGTGATGGCAGTTGCCCCGCTGGGCGCGCCACCTGAGCCGGCGTTCGAACAGCTCGCGGGAATTTCCGCCCGGCTGGCTGCGGACTACCCCTCCGCCACTGCCATATCGGCAGGCATGAGCCAGGACCTGGAGGCGGCCATTAAGTTCGGGGCGACACACCTGCGAATCGGTTCGGATGTTCTCGGTTCCCGTCCCGCCGTGGGGTAGCGTCGGAGCTATTGGAAGTGATGGGCGGGGGACTCCAGTGCTGTCAAATCATTGGGCGGCCCGCTTACGGGACACGATTAGGAGTCGACCATGGCCGGCGCTCTGCGCAAGACAATGATCTATCTTGGGCTCGCCGACGGCGATGAGCATTACGAGCCCGAGCAAACGACCACACGTAAGGATGAGGACGAACCGATGGAAGTTGACCGCGAGGAACGCCGCGCTCCGGCGCCGGTCCGCGAAGTCAGCCGCGAGGCGTCCTACGCCCCTGAAGAGGAATACCGCGCCCCTGTGACCCCCATTAAGCGTGCGGCTTCCAGCCGCGAAGAGAACACTGGACTTCGCCAGATCACTACCATCCACCCGCGCTCCTACAACGATGCCAAGCTCATCGGTGAGAGTTTCCGGGACGGGATTCCGGTGATCATGAACGTCACGGACATGGGTGAGGCCGATGCCAAGCGCCTGGTGGACTTCTCGGCCGGACTTGTCTTTGGCCTGAGGGGAAGCATTGAGCGGGTGACCAACAAGGTGTTCCTGCTCTCACCGTCCTACGTTGAAGTGATCGGTGACGACAAGAAGGCCAGCGATACGCAGGCCAGTTTTTTCAACCAAAGCTGAGCGCAGAGGCTGCACACAGATGCCAGGCAGGGACACCTGTCTGGCATCTGTGCTGAAATAGACAAGACACCGGCAGTACGATCCCGGCCGCCACGATGGATGGGCCGCACGAACATGGAGATATGAAATAAGTCATGGGAATTGTTTTCGGACTTCTCTATCTCGCCCTGCTGCTGTTCTTTGTCGCCCTCATCATCCGCCTGGTGTTCGACTGGGTGCAGATGTTTGCCAGGGACTGGCGGCCCCGGGGCGCGGCTCTGGTGGTGGCGCACGCCGTGTATTCCATTACCGACCCGCCGCTGAAGGGCCTGCGGCGCATGATCCCGCCGCTCCGGCTCGGCGGCGTCTCCCTGGACCTGGGCTTCCTGATCCTGTTCATCGGCGTCAGCATTGCGATGAGCGTCACCAGGGGACTGGCCTGATTTACCCACCAGGGCCGGGCAATGCAAGGTGTTCCCCCCGGGAACAGCTAGTGTAAAGCGAAGAAACCTCGCGTTTGACACCGCAGTGTTGAATTAGAGTAAGCAGACCAAATTTAGGTACCGTAGTTTTGACGGCCGGAAGGCCTACTGACTAACCAGACCAGTGAGGTGACCAGATGGCTTTGACGCCAGAAGACGTTGTCAACAAGCGCTTTCAGCCCACCAAGTTCCGCGAGGGCTATGACCAGGACGAGGTTGACGACTTCCTGGACGAAATCGTCGTTGAACTCCGCCGCCTGAACCAGGAAAACGACGAGCTCCGCAAGAAGCTCGCCGAAGCAGGTTCGAGTGTTCCGGCCAGCTCAGCTGCCGCCCCCGTGGTGGAGAAGGTCCCCGCGCCGGTCAAGGCCGACAAGGACGAGGCCCGTGAAAAGGCTGAGGCCGAGGCGAAGGCTGCCGAAGCCAAGAAGAAGGACATCCAGCCGGCTGCCCCGGCTGCCGCCGCACCGGCCGCCTCTGCAGGCGTGGCCACTCCTTCCGCTGAATCCGCTGCCGGCCTGCTGGCCATGGCGCAGCAGATGCACGACCGCCACGTCGCCGACGGCCAGGCCCAGAAGGACAAGATCATCGCCGAAGCGCAGATCGAAGCCAGCAGCCTCGTCAACGACGCCCAGGAGAAGTCCCGCAAGATCCTCGGCGCGCTGGAGCAGCAGCGCTCCGTCCTGGAACGCAAGGTGGAGCAGCTCCGTGGCTTCGAACGCGACTACCGTTCACGCCTGAAGGCCTACATCGAGGGCCAGCTCCGCGACCTGGATGCCCGCGGCTCAGTAGCGACCCCGGAAGTCAGCGAAGCCAACTAAGTCTGGCAGCACGTATTCTGAAAGCCGGTGGCTGAGGATTCCTCGGCCACCGGCTTTCAGCATTGAGACCCAGCACCACGAATTGAAAGCACCATGACTGACGAACTCGCTGCGGATGCGGCACGCCCTGTCCCACCCTCACCACGCCCGCGCCGGGCAGTGCTGCTGTCCCTGTTCGCCGGGTTCGCGGTTTTCGCCTACGTCCTGGACCAGCTGACCAAACTCTGGGTCACTTCCACCATGGTGGAAGGGGAGCGGATTCCCGTCCTGCCGCCCCTCCTGCACTGGTACTTCATCCGGAATTCGGGTGCCGCGTTTTCCATTGGTGAGAATGTCACGTGGGTGTTTTCCATCATCATGGCCGCCGTGGCCGTCGCCATCCTTTTCCAGGTGCGCAGGCTGGGTTCTGCCTGGTGGTCCCTTGCCTTGGGTTTGCTGCTCGGCGGGGCCCTGGGCAACCTCACCGACCGGCTCTTCCGCGAACCGTCCTTCGGCATGGGCCACGTGGTGGACTTCATCCAGCTGCCCAATTTCGCCATCTTCAACATCGCCGACTCGGCCGTCGTCTCCGCCGTCGCCATCATCTGCCTCCTGACCATCCGCGGAATCGCGCTGGACGGAACCCGGCTGGGGAACGCGCATAAGGAAAAGACCGCCCATGACTGAGCGCGTTGTGGTGGCTGACGAATACGGCGGGACGCGGGCTGACGCCGGGCTGGCCGGGCTTTTGGGGGTATCCCGTTCCGTGGCCGCGTTCCTGCTGGCGGAGGGCCACGTCCTGAACCGGGGCAAGGCACTGGGAAAGTCGGCAAAACTCGTGGCCGGGGACGTCCTGGACGTCACCGTCCCGGAGCGGCGTGACCCGCTGGAAGTCGTGGAGGAGATTGTGGAAGGCCTGAACATCCTGCTCGACGACGACGATTTCGTCGTCGTCGACAAACCCGTGGGCGTGGCCGCCCATCCCTCGCCCGGCTGGGTGGGGCCCACAGTGGTAGGCGGCCTGGCCGCCGCCGGGTACCGCATCTCCACGTCGGGTGCCCCGGAGCGGGCAGGAATCGTCCACCGCCTCGACGTCGGGACCTCCGGCGTGATGGTCGTGGCCAAGTCCGAGCGGGCCTACACAGCCCTGAAACGCGCCTTCAAGGAGCGCACGGTGGACAAGGTCTACCACGCGGTGGTGCAGGGCCTTCCCGATCCCCTGACCGGGACCATCGACGCCCCCATCGGACGCCACCCCGGGCATGACTGGCGTTTTGCAGTAATCGAGGATGGCCGCCCCTCGGTGACCCATTACGAGGTCCTGGAGGCATTCGGCAAGGCCAGCCTGGTGGAGGTCCACCTTGAAACCGGGCGGACCCACCAGATCCGGGTCCACTTCTCCGCACTCCGCCACCCCTGCGCCGGCGACCTCACGTACGGCGCCGACCCCCGCCTTGCCGCCACCCTTGGGCTTACCCGCCAGTGGCTGCACGCCCGCGCACTGTCATTCGACCACCCCGTGACGGGGGAGCGTGTCACGGTCACCAGCGACTACCCCCAGGACCTGGCTTACGCACTGGAAGTACTCGAATCGGGACAGGCCTGACACGGGCCTCCTGGCGGAGCAGCAAAGCGGCAGCGCTTAGAATGGTGCGGTGAGTTCCAGCAAAGATTCGTTTGTCCACCTGCACACCCACACCGAATATTCCATGCTGGATGGAGCTGCCCGGCTGGGGGAGCTGTTCGACGAAACCGAGCGCCTGGGCATGCCTGCCCTCGCCACGACGGACCACGGCTACCTGTTCGGTGCCTTCGATTTCTGGCGAAAGGCCACGGACAAGGGCATCAAGCCGATCATCGGCGTCGAGGCGTACGTAACCCCCGGCACCGCCCGGACGGACAAGGAACGCGTCCGGTGGGGCGACGAATCCCAGCGCAAGGACGACGTCTCCGGCGGTGGGTCCTACACCCACATGACGCTGCTGAGCTACAACAACGTGGGCATGCGGAACCTGTTCCGGGCCTCGTCCATCGCCTCGCTTGACTCGGTGTTCGGCAAGTGGCCCCGGCTGGACCGCGAACTGCTGAACACCTACTCGGAAGGGCTGATCGCCACCACCGGATGCCCCTCCGGTGAGGTCCAGACCCGGCTCCGGCTCGGCCAGTACCGCGAAGCCTTGGAAGCAGCGGCCGAATTCCGGGACATCTTCGGCGCGGACAACTACTTCTGCGAACTGATGGACCACGGGCTGGACATTGAACGGCGCGTCACCGGTGACCTGCTGCGGCTGGCCAAGGACCTGAACCTGCCGCTGGTGGCCACCAATGACCTCCACTACACCCACGAGCACGACGCCAAGGCACACGAGGCGCTGCTGGCCATCCAGTCCGGCTCCACGCTGCTGGAACCTACCTATGACAACGGCGGTTCGCGGTTCGCGTTCTCGGGGAGCGGCTACTACCTCAAATCCCCCAAGGAGATGCGGGAGCTCTTCCGCGACCACCCGGAGGCATGCGACAACACCCTGCTCATCGCCGAGCGCTGCGAGGTGTCCTTCAACACGGATGCCAACTACATGCCGCGGTTCCCCTGCCCGCCCGGCGAGGACGAAACCTCCTGGCTGGTCAAGGAAGTGGACAAGGGCCTGAAGTACCGTTACCCGGGCGGCATACCGGACGAGGTGCGCAAGCAGGCCGACTACGAGCTCGGCGTCATCACCTCCATGGGCTTCCCGGGCTACTTCCTGGTGGTTGCCGACTTCATCAACTGGGCCAAGAACAACGGCATCCGGGTGGGCCCCGGGCGTGGTTCGGGTGCAGGCTCGATGGTGGCCTACGCCATGCGCATCACCGACCTTGACCCCCTGCGCCACGGACTGATCTTCGAACGGTTCCTCAACCCGGACCGCGTCTCCATGCCCGACTTCGACGTCGACTTCGATGACCGGCGCCGTTCCGAGGTCATCGACTATGTGACCCGGAAGTACGGCGACGAGCGCGTGGCCATGATCGTCACGTACGGCACCATCAAGACCAAGCAGGCCCTCAAGGACTCCTCCCGTGTCCTTGGCTACCCCTTCAGCATGGGCGAGCAGCTGACCAAGGCACTGCCGCCGGCCGTGATGGCAAAGGACATCCCGCTGGCGGACATCCAGAACCCGGAAGCCAAGCGTTACAGCGAGGCGGGGGACTTCCGGCAGCTCATTGCCACCGACCCCGAAGCCGCCAAAGTTTTCGAGACGGCCCTGGGCATTGAAGGCCTGAAGCGGCAGTGGGGCGTGCACGCGGCCGGCGTGATCATGTCCTCCGACCCGATCATCGACGTCATCCCCATCATGCGCCGTTTCCAGGACGGCCAGGTGATCACCCAGTTCGACTATCCCACGTCCGAGGGCCTTGGCCTGATCAAGATGGACTTCCTGGGCCTGCGGAACCTGACGATCATTTCCGATGCCCTTGAGAACATCAAGATGAACCGGGGCATCGAGCTGGACCTGGAAAACCTCGAGCTGGACGATGCCGAGTCCTATGAACTCCTGGCCCGCGGCGACACCCTGGGTGTCTTCCAGCTCGATGGCGGTCCCATGCGGTCGCTGCTCAAGCTCATGAAGCCTGACAACTTCGAAGACATTTCCGCCGTCCTGGCGCTCTACCGTCCGGGCCCCATGGGCGCCAACGCGCACACCGACTACGCGCTGCGCAAGAACGGGATCCAGGAAGTGATCCCCATCCATCCGGAACTCGAGGAACCCCTCAAGGAAATCCTCGGCGGCACCTATGGCCTGATTGTGTACCAGGAGCAGGTCATGGCCGTGGCCCAGAAGCTGGCAGGCTACTCCCTGGGCCAGGCAGACATCCTCCGCCGCGCCATGGGCAAGAAGAAGAAGTCCGAGCTGGACAAGCAGTTTGCGGGCTTCTCCCAGGGCATGCAGGACAACGGCTACTCCATGGAGGCCGTCAAGACCCTCTGGGACATCCTGCTGCCCTTCTCCGACTACGCCTTCAACAAGGCGCACTCCGCCGCGTACGGCGTGATCTCCTACTGGACCGCGTACCTCAAGGCGCACTATGCGCCGGAATACATGGCGGCCCTGCTGACCTCGGTGGGCGATGACAAGGACAAATCGGCAATCTACCTCAACGAGTGCCGGCGCATGGGCATCACGGTCCTTCCGCCGGACGTCAACGAGTCCGCCCTGAACTTCACTCCGGTGGGGAACGACATCCGCTTTGGCATGGGTGCCATCCGCAATGTGGGCGTCAACGCCGTCGAGGCCATGGTGGCCGCCCGCGAAAGCGAGGGCGCCTTCACCTCGTTCAAGGACTACCTGATGAAGGTGCCGGCCGTGGTCTGCAACAAGCGGACCATCGAATCCCTCATCAAGTCGGGGGCGTTCGACTCACTGGGCCACCACCGCCGTGCCCTGGCAATGATCCATGAAGAGGCGATCGACTCCGTCATCACCCTCAAGCGCAACGAGGCCATTGGCCAGTTCGACCTTTTCGCCGGATTCGAGGAAGCCGGTTCGGAGTCGTCCTCCCTGAGCATCGAGATTCCGGACCTGCCCGAGTGGGAGAAGAAGGACAAGCTCTCCTTCGAGCGGGACATGCTGGGACTCTACGTGTCGGACCATCCGCTGCAGGGCCTCGAGGGACTTCTGGCCCAGCACGCCGAGATGAGCATCACCACTATCCTGGGCGAGGACGGTCCGCAGGACGGCGCCATCATCACCATCGCGGGCATGATCACGTCGCTGAGCCGGCGCATCGCCAAAGCCAGCGGCAACGCTTACGCCCGGGCGGAGGTCGAAGACCTGGGCGGCTCGATCGAGGTCATGTTCTTCGGGCAGGTTTACGGGCCCATCGCCTCCGTCCTCGCCGAGGACTTGATCGTGGTGGTCAAGGGCCGGCTGCAGAAGCGCGACGACGGCGCCATCACCCTGAACTGCATGGAGTTGTCCGTCCCGGACCTCAGCGAAGGGCTGAACGGGCCCCTGGTGATCACCATGCCCACCCACAAGGCCACCGAGGCCGTGGTCACCGAGCTGGGCGATGTGCTGCGCACCCACCGGGGCAATTCGGAGGTGCGGCTGCACCTGCAGGGAGACACCCGCACGGAAATCATGGGCCTGCCGGTCCACCTCCGCGTCAACCCCAGCCCGTCGCTGTTCGGCGACCTGAAGGTCCTGCTGGGCCCCGCCTGCCTGGACGCCTGACAAAGGAACAGCCGACGGCGGCCGGCACCTGCCGCCGTCGTGCCCTGCCCGGGTTCGTGGCTGGGGGCGGGGGTGGGGCTGCGTGCCGCGCCTAGATTTCGTAATCCAGCGGCATGGGCTGCCCGTAGGCGCCGCCGTGGTACAGCAGGGGTGATCCCTCGCCGCCCACCTGGCCGTCCACCACCTGGACCACCACCACCGCGTTGTTCTCGAAGGAGAGCCGCATCTGCACCTCGCCGATCAGCCACCCTGCGACGTCCTTCAGAATGGGCACACCGTGCGGACCGATCTCCCAGTGGTTGCCTTCGAAGCGGTTGCCCGGGCGGGCAAAGCGGGCGGCCAGTTCCTGGTTCTCCAGCCCCAGCATGTGCACACCCAGGTACTGGGTGTTGGCCACGGCCGGCCAGGACCTTGAACTGCGTGCCATGTTGAACGTGAACCGGGGCGGCTTGGCGGACAGCGACGCCACCGAGGTGGCGGTGAAGCCGTAGGGCTCGTCCTGGTAGTTCACGGTGATGATGGCAACGCCCGCGGCGTGGCGGCGGAACATCTCCCTGAACGTCTGCTCGAACGGCTCGCTGCTGTCGGTCACCGGAACTCCTGCACTAAGTGGTGTAACTCTTCCTCCAAGCCTATTGGCCCGCGGCCGGGGCGGAGAACAGCCGCACGCACTGCGTGGCCGGATCACCTGGCAGGAACCTTTGTTAAGGTGTGATGCATGACAAACTCCGCACGGCGGCTGCCCTGGTCCCTGCTGCTGGTTCCGGCGGCGGTCGGAATTCCGGCAGGCATCCTGTGGTGGCTCCTGGCGCCGGGCGGATTGAACCTGGTTACACGGGATCCCGCCCTGGCGTCGGGCACGGTTCCCCTGGTGTGGCTTCCGCGCGACCTCACCCTGGCAGGGATCCTGGTGCTGGCCGGTTGCCTCCTGGCCGTGTTCCTGGCGGATGGCAGGCGTGCGGACCCGCAGGCGGCCCTGCTGACCGGCCTTGCCGGAGCGCTGGCAGGCAGTGTACTCGCCTGGGGGACCGGGGTTTTTGCAGGCCGGCTCTTGGGACCTGCTGTTGATGCGTCGGCGAACGCCAGCATCGCCTTTTCCCTCCGGGCGTGGCCGGTGCTGCTGCTGTGGCCTGCCGCCACGGCAATGTCGGTCTTCGTGCTGGAACTGTTCGGCGGGGCGGGCAGGAAGCCCCGGGAGAAGGGGACGGAACAGGCAGGCGCGAACGGCCCCGTAAAATAGTCCGGTGACCACTTTCCCGGAGTTTCCCGCCCCCGCGGCAGCCGCCGTCGATTTCCGCACCGTCGACCTTCGCGGCCGCAACCTGACGCTCGCAGCCCTGCGCGCCGCCGTTCCCCGGGCCAAGGGCCAGACCGTGGCGGATGCCGAAGAAAAGGTCCTGGAGATCATCTCCGCCGTCCGGCAGCGCGGCTTTGCGGCGCTGGCGGACTTGGCGGAAAGGTTCGACGGCGTGGCCCAGGACCACCCGCTGGTCCCCAGGGAGGCGATTGACGCAGCGCTGGCCCAGTTGGAACCGGAGGTGCGGGCCGCGCTGGAGGAATCGATCAGCCGGGCACGGAAATTCGCTGACGCCCAGCGCCCCCGCAACGTGGACGTCGAACTTGGCGACGGCGCCGTCGTCAGCCAGAACTGGGTCCCCGTGGCGCGGGTGGGGCTGTACGTTCCCGGCGGCCTTGCCGTGTACCCCTCATCGGTGATCATGAACGTCGTGCCCGCACTCGCGGCAGGCGTGGAATCCGTTGCCCTGGCCTCACCGCCGCAGAAGGAGTTCGGCGGCCTGCCGCACCCCACCATCCTGGCCGCAGCGGCGCTGCTGGGCGTCACCGAGGTCTATGCCATCGGCGGTGCGCAGGCCATCGCCGCCTTCGCGTACGGCGTCGAAGCCTCACCGGCCGGTCCCGCGCTGGAGCCCGTCGATGTGGTGACAGGGCCCGGGAACATCTTCGTCGCCACGGCCAAACGGCTGGTCAAGGGCGTTGTTGGAATCGACTCCGAGGCGGGAACCACGGAAATCGCCATCCTGGCCGACGACTCCGCCCAGCCGGCGCTGGTTGCCGCAGACCTGCTCAGCCAGGCCGAGCACGATCCCAAGGCCGCATCGGTCCTGATCACCGATTCGGAAGAGCTGGCCGCGGCCGTGCGCGCTGAACTGGAGCTTCAGGCCGCTGCAACCAAACACTCGGCGAGGGTCCGGGAGGCGCTGTCCGGCCCGCAGTCCGGCGTCGTGCTGGTGGACGGACTGGAGCAGGGGATCGCTGCCTGCGACGCCTACGCGGCCGAGCACCTGGAAATCATGACCCGCGATGCCGCAGCCGTGGCTGCACGGATCCGCAATGCGGGGGCAATCTTCGTCGGCGACTACAGCCCGGTGAGCCTGGGCGACTACTGCGCAGGCTCCAACCACGTGCTGCCTACCAGTGGCACCGCCGCCTTTTCCTCGGGCCTGAACGTCACCACCTTCCTGCGCGCCATCCAGGTGGTCAACTACAGCCGGGAAGCCCTGGCAGAGGTCAGCGGGCACATCGTGAGCCTGTCCCGGGCCGAGGACCTTCCGGCCCACGGCGACGCCGTCACGGTGCGGTTCCCCGACCAGGGGTGACACCACTACATGTAGTAATTACAGGATTGTTATTACCCCACATGTGCCCGTAAACTGGGAGGCGCCACAGCATTGCCCCCCGGCGGTGCTGATGGCTTCCTAGGAATCTTGCACACCACAAGCGAAAAAGGGGGAACGACATGTACTGCCCGTTCTGCCGCAACCCCGATTCCCGCGTGGTGGACAGCCGGATGGCGGATGACGGTTCAGCCATCCGCCGGCGCCGGCAGTGCCCCGAATGCGGCCGCCGGTTCACCACCGTGGAAACAACCAGCCTCTCCGTGATCAAGCGGTCCGGCGTGGGCGAACCCTTCAGCCGCAGCAAGGTCATCAACGGAGTCCGCAAGGCCTGCCAGGGCCGCCCCGTGAGCGAGGATGACCTCGCCATGCTGGCCCAGGAAGTCGAAGAACAAATCCGGGCGTCCGGTGCAGCCGAAATCGATGCCCACGAGGTGGGCCTGGTGATCCTTGGACCACTGCAGAAACTCGACAAGGTGGCGTACCTGCGCTTTGCCAGCGTGTACCAGGCGTTCGAGTCCCTTGAGGATTTCGAAACTGCTATCGCCCTGCTCCGCCACGAGGCCGAAGAGGACGCAAAAGGCCCGGCCGGCAACGCCAAGAGCTCCGAGAAGAGCCCCCTCTAGACTCCGGTGGCGGCAGCGGAGGGGAAGCCGCAGCCGCCACCGGCACCACTCCTACTTGGCCAGCCTGTGCTTCAGGGCGATTTCCAGGGCGGCGCCCACAATGCCTGCCTCGTTGCGCAGGACAGCCGGGACAATCGGGGTGCGGAGCTTGAGGTTGGGAAGGTACTCGTCCGCGCGCTTCGAGATTCCGCCGCCCACGATGAACAGTTCCGGCGAGAACAGGAACTCCACGTGGGAGAAGTAGCGCTGAAGCAGCACGCTGTACTCGTCCCATGACAGCCCGTCCCGTTCCCGGGCCACAGCGGATGCCTTGGATTCGGCGTCGAAGCCGTCAATTTCAAGGTGGCCCAGCTCGGCGTTGGGGACCAGTTTGCCGTCGAAGATGAAGGCCGAACCGATGCCTGTACCGAGGGTGATGACCAGGACCGTGCCGGACACGCCGGCGCCGGCACCGTAGCGTGCTTCGGCCAGGCCGGCGGCGTCGGCGTCGTTGATGACCTCCACGGGACGGCCCAGCCGCGCGGTAAGGAGGGCATCGATGTCGGTGTCCAGCCAGCTCTTGTCCACGTTGGCGGCCGAATGGACCACGCCGTGCTGGATGATCCCCGGGAACGTCACGCCCACGGGAGAGCCGGCTTCAGGAGCCTCGGGGCGCGCAGAAAGCTCGGCCACCACCAGGGCCACGGCCTCGGCCACAGCCTCCGGGGTGGCGGGCTGGGGCGTGGGCACACGGAAGCGCTCACCCAGGAGCTTGCCCTTCTTCAGGTCGACAATGCCGCCCTTGATGCCCGTGCCACCGATGTCGATGCCGATCAGCGGTGCGTTCTTGTGCGGTTTTTCGTCCTTCTTGGCCAATGGGATTCCGTTCGTGTGACAGGGGCGGGCAGGAAAAGGGGCCGCTTGCGCGGCCGGTAACAGGTGTCCGGTCTGCGCCGGCAGCATGCCCGTGCGGGCATGGCCGGGTTACGGGAGGGTGAGGATTACGGCGCCGGTCTCGGTGACCAGCAGGGTGTGCTCGAACTGTGCGGTGCGCCGACGGTCCCGGGTGACCACGGTCCAGTCGTCGCTCCACATGTCCCACTCCACGGTGCCCAGGGTGAGCATCGGTTCGATGGTGAACACCATGCCGGCCTCGATCACCGTGTTGTACGCAGGCGCGGCATCATAGTGCGGAATGATCAGCCCGGTGTGGAATGCCTCGCCAACCCCGTGGCCGGTGAAGTCGCGCACCACGCCGTAGCCGAACCGCTTGGCGTAGGACTGGATGGCACGGCCAATGACGTTGATCTCGCGTCCGGGCGCCACGGCCTTGATGGCGCGGTTCAGCGACTCCCTGGTGCGCTCCACCAGCAGCCGTGATTCCTCGTCAACGTTCCCCACCAGGAAGGTGAAGTTGGTGTCGCCGTGGACGCCGTTGATGTAGGCAGTGATGTCGATGTTCAGGATGTCGCCGTCCTGGACCACCGTGCTGTCCGGAATGCCATGGCAAATGACCTCGTTCAAGGACGAGCAGAGCGATTTGGGGAATCCGCGGTAACCGAGCGTGGACGGGTAGGCGTTGTGGTCCAGCAGGAACTCGTGGCCCACCTTGTCCAGCTCGTCCGTGGTGACGCCCGGCTGGATGTGCCTGCCCACTTCAACGATGGCCTGGGCCGCGATCCTGCTGGCAATCCGGATCTTCTCGATGGTCTCCGCGGATTTGACCTCGGAACCGGTGAACTTGGCCGGGGCGGGCTTGCCGACATACTCCGGACGGGGGATGGACGCCGGGACGGGACGCTGCGGACTCACGGTACCCGGGGTCAGGGTGCCAATGGGTGCAGTCGAGGCAAGGGAAGGCATAGATTGATCATATAAGGCACCACAGAACGCCTAACAACCGACAAGCGGCGGAGGGCACGCGTAAGTGTTTGTGTTACGTGGATCACCCCCGGCTTTCCCTGTCGCCGGAACGAGGAGCAACGATGACTGAGTACTGGTTCAACATCAAGACCCACGAGGTGGAAGAGGACCGGATGTCGGACTGGAGCCAGCTCATTGGGCCCTACCAGACCCGGGCGGAAGCCGAACACGCCCTGGAAAAGGTCAAAGCGCGCAACGAGGCCTGGGAAAAGGGCGACGACGACTGACCCGTTGGGTGCGTCCGGCCGCGCTGCAGCCGGCTTACCCGGGCGGGTTTAGAACGAGTGCTCCGGGCCGGGGAACTGGCCTGACCGGACGTCCTCGCCATAGGCGGTGGCGGCGTCGAGCAATGTGCTGCGCAGGTCCGCGTACTGCTTGACGAACTTGGCCATCCGGCCGCCCCGCAGGCCGGCCATGTCCTGCCACACGAGCACCTGGCCGGTCGTCGCCTTGCCGGCACCGATACCAACCGTGGGAACGCTCACTGCCGCGTCGACCGCCGCCGCTGTTTCGGCAGGGACCATCTCCATCAGCACGCAGAATGCCCCGGCGTCCGCCAGCGCGACGGCGTCGTCAATCAGGCGCCGGGCATCGTCGCCGCGGCCCTGGACACGGTACCCGCCCAGGGCGTGTTCGCTTTGGGGGGTGAAGCCGATATGGGCCATGACCGGAATGCCTGCCTGCACCATGGCCCGGACCGTTGGAGCGTAGTACTTCCCGCCCTCGATCTTCACGGCGTGGGCCAGCCCTTCCTTCAGGAAACGGACACCGGCGGCCACGGCCTGTTCGGCGCTGACCTCGTAGCTGCCGAACGGAAGGTCCGCCACCACCAGGGCGCGTTTGGCGGTCCTGGCGACGGCCCGGCACAGGGGGAGCAGCTCGTCCACGGTCACCGGAAGGCTGGTCTCGTTGCCGAACACGTTGTTCGACGCCGAATCGCCAACCAGGAGCACCTCGATGCCGGCTGCGTCAAAGATCTCGGCCGTGTATTGCTCGTACGCGGTAAGCATGGCGAACTTGGTGCCGTCGTTCTTGGCCTGCTGCAGGTGGTGGATGCGGACCTTTGCCGGCTTCCGTTCCGCCGGGGCCGGGGCCGCAGCCGCGGCCGGTGTGCCCGGGCCGCTTCCGTAAGGTGCGGGTACTTCTGCGGACGCGCTGGAGTCGGAGCTGTTGCTGGAGGCCATGGGATGAGCGTAGTGCGGTACCCGGCGTCCTAGCTACCGCGGGCGGCGCCGGTCAAAGGTGATTAGCGTCATAGCGGCGCTTTGGACGGGTGCCAAAGGGCGCTGGAGACCCGGGCGGGGGGCGGCCTGGGCGGCCGAACAGGTTAATGCTGTGTTACGCACGGCGCAGGCTCAAGCATCGGCGCCGAATGATTAGTACAGTGATGATGAACTGCTGCCGGCTTTCCCCTTTGCGCGGGCCCCGGAGCATGAACGTTGACCGGAGAAGAGGCCATCATGGACCGCCAGCAAGAATTTGTCCTGCGCACGATCGAAGAGCGCGACGTACGTTTCGTGCGGCTGTGGTTCACCGACGTCGTGGGTTCGCTGAAGTCCGTGGCGCTGGCGCCGGCGGAAGTCGAGGGAGCGTTCGAGGAAGGCCTCGGCTTCGACGGTTCCTCCATTGAGGGCCTGGCCCGCGTCTTCGAATCGGACATGCTGCTGCAGCCGGACCCGGCAACCTTCCAGATCCTGCCGTGGCGCGGCGAGACGGAGCAGACCTCACGCATGTTCTGCGACATCCTGACTCCCGACGGCGAGCCCTCCACCGCTGATCCACGCAACGTCCTCAAGCGGACCCTTGCCAAGGCCGCGGACATGGGCTTCACCTGCTACACGCATCCCGAGATCGAGTTCTACCTGCTCAAGTCCCAGGAGCCGGGTCCGGACGGCGCACCCGTGCCAGTGGATGAGGGCGGCTACTTCGACCACGTTCCCGGCGGCGTGGCCCAGGACTTCCGCCGCACCGCCGTCACCATGCTGGAATCGGTGGGAATCTCGGTGGAGTTCAGCCATCACGAAGGCGGTCCCGGCCAGAACGAGATCGACCTTCGCTACGCCGACGCACTGCAGACCGCGGACAACATCATGACGTTCCGCACGGTCATCAAGGAGGTGGCCCTGCAGCAGGGAACCTACGCCACCTTCATGCCCAAGCCGTTCACCGACCACCCCGGTTCCGGAATGCATACGCACTTCTCGCTGTTCGAGGGGGACAGCAATGCGTTCTTCGAGGCAGGTGCCGAGTTCCAGCTGTCCAAGACGGCCCGCCAGTTCATTGCCGGCATCCTCAAGCACGCCCCCGAGTTCACGGCAGTCACCAACCAGTTCGTCAACTCCTACAAGCGCCTGTGGGGCGGCGGCGAGGCTCCCAGCTACCTGAGCTGGGGGCATAACAACCGTTCCGCCCTGGTCCGCGTGCCGCTGTACAAGCCGGGCAAGGGCCAGTCCGCCCGCATCGAGTACCGCGGCATCGATTCCGCGGCCAACCCCTACCTTGCCTATGCCGTCCTGCTCGGTGCAGGGCTGAAGGGCATTGAGGAAGGCTACGAGCTGCCGGCAGCCGCTGAGGACGACGTCTGGTCGCTCAGCTCGGCCGAGCGCCGCGCCATGGGCCACGATCCGCTGCCGGCAAGCCTGCACGACGCCATCCGCTCCATGGAGGACTCGGAGCTGATGCCGCAGATCCTGGGCGAGCAGGTCTACGAGCACTTCCTGCGCAACAAGCGCGCCGAATGGCAGGACTACCGGCTGCAGGTGACGCCCTACGAGCTGCAGCGCAACCTCGGCATCCTCTAGGTGCCAGGCGTGAGCCTGGCACGCCGCCTGATCGCGGCCGGATTCAGCGACCTGGAGAAGGGCGAACGGTTCCTTTCCGCGCGCGAACTCGAGGGCCTGGACCAGGACAGGCTCTTTGCCGGGCTGCACCTTGCGGCCAGTCCGGATACCGCGCTGCAGTCCCTGGTCCGGCTGATCGAAAAGCACCCGCAGCTGCGGGAGCTGGCGGACGCCGAGCCGGAGGCCAGCGAACCGATGTACCGGGTCCTGGGGGCCTCGGAGGCTTTGGGGGAGTTCCTCATCCGGCACCCCGAGCACCTGGAGGCCTTCGAGGTCCGCGCCAGTCCCGAGCCACTGCCGGCCAACCCGGGGCTGTTGCGCGCCACGCTCCTGCAATCCGTGGGGGCCGACCCCCGGGCGGCCCGTCCCGTGGCCGCCGTTACCGGCGTGGACGCCTATGCCGCCCTGCGCACCGCCTACCGGCGGGGACTTGTCGATCTCGCCGTCAAGGACCTGTGCGCCGCGGATCCGCTGGACTTCCTGCCATCGGTGGGCGGTGAACTGGCGGACCTTGCTGCTGCCGCCATCGAGGCTGCCCTCGCCGTCTCCCGGGCCGAGGCCGCGGACCAGCACAGCGCTGCCGATGTGGCCGACGTCGGCCTTGCGGTGATCGGCATGGGCAAATGCGGCGCCCGGGAGCTGAACTACATCTCCGACGTCGACGTCATCTACGTGGTGGACGCCGGCAGCCTGGAGGACGCCCACGCCAACACCATCGGCACGGCACTGGCGAGCGGGATCTCGCGGGCCATTTCATCAGTGGCCAGGGAGCCGGGACTTTGGGAGGTGGACGCGAACCTGCGGCCCGAAGGCAAATCGGGGCCGCTGGTCCGCACCCTCGCCTCCCACGAGACTTACTACGCCAGGTGGGCGGAAAGCTGGGAATTCCAGGCGCTCCTCAAAGCCCGTGCCATCGCCGGTGATGCCGCCCTGGGCCGCGCCTACGAGGACGCCGTGGCGCCGCTGATCTGGAGCTCGGCCGGCCGCGAGGGCTTTGTCGAGTCCGTCCAGGCGATGCGCCGCCGGGTCACCGAGCACATCCCGGCCGCCGAGGAGCAGCGCCAGATCAAGCTGGGGCGGGGCGGCCTGCGTGACGTCGAATTCACTGTCCAGCTGCTCCAGCTGGTGCACGGCAAGGCGGATGAGACATTACGACGGCGGGACACCACCTCCGCGATCGCCGCGCTGTCAGCCGGAGGGTACATCGGCCGTTCCGACGCTGCCGCCTTCGACAACGCCTACCGCTACCTCCGGCTGCTGGAACACCGGATCCAGCTGTTCCAGCTGCGCCGCACCCACCTGATGCCCGTGGCGGAGCCTGCGCTGCGCTCACTGGCCAAAGCCGTGCTGGGCCCCTTCTCCAACGAGCGGCCCAGCCCGGACTCCCTGCTGTCCGCATGGCAGCGCACCAAGCGTTCCGTCCGTGAACTGCACGAGCGCATCTTCTACCGGCCGCTGCTGAACACCGCGGCCAAGCTCAGCAGCGAGGACGCCAGGCTCACGCCCGAGGCAGCGCAGGGACGGCTGGCTGCCCTCGGCTACCGGGACCCCCAGGGGGCAATGCGCCACATTGAGGCGTTGACGGCCGGGGTAAGCCGCCGGGCCGCCCTGCAGCGCCAGCTCCTGCCCATCCTGCTGGACTGGCTCGCGGAAGGCGTGGACCCGGATGCCGGCCTTCTTGCCTTCCGCCGCGTCAGCGAGGCCCTGGGCACCACGCACTGGTACCTGGGCATGCTCCGGGACTCCAACGCCGCGGCCGAGCGCCTGTGCCACATGCTCTCCAATTCGCGGCTGATCGCAGACCTCCTGGAAGTTTCGCCGGAATCCGTCGCCTGGCTGGGACAGGACAAGGACCTGGTGCCGCTGGGCTTCGAGGCACAGTGGCAGGAAATCACCGCGAAGATGGCACGGCACGCGGACCCGGAAAGCGCCATGCGCCTGATCCGCCTGATCCGGCGGCGCGAAATCCTGCGCATCGCCATCGCTGATTCCGCCGGCCTCCTGGACCAGGAACGGGTAGGCGGGGCGCTGGCCGACACGGACCGCGCCGCCGTCCTGGGTGCCCTGCGGGTGGCAGAAGGCATTGTCTCCGCCGGCGGCCCGCTCAAGACCACGGTGCTGGTGGTGGCCATGGGCCGCCAGGGCGGCCGCGAGATCGGCTACGGGTCCGACGCCGACGTCATGTACGTCCACCGCGCACTGCCGGGCTTCTCCGAAGCGGAGGCGCAGGAACAGGCCGCCCGCATCGTTGCCAAGGTATCCAGCCTGCTCACGCAGCCGCTGAAGCCTGCCATCATGGCGGAACGTGTCCTGCAGATGGACGCCGACCTCAGGCCCGAGGGCAAGAACGGGGCCATGGTGCGCTCCCTGGACTCGTTCGCCGAGTACTACCGCCGCTGGTCCCTGATCTGGGAAGCGCAGGCCCTGCTGCGGGCACGCCCCATGGCCGGCGACGACGCCCTGGCCGCTGACTTCATCAGGCTCATCGATCCCATCCGGTACCCGGAGTCCGTCTCGGAGCAGGACGTGCGCGAAATCAGGCGCGTCAAGGCGCGGGTGGAGTCCGAACGGCTGCCGCGCGGCGCCGACCCCGCACGCCACCTCAAACTGGGCCGCGGCGGCCTCAGCGACGTCGAGTGGCTGGTGCAGCTGCTGCAGCTCCAGCACGCCGGTAAGCATCCGGAGCTCCGGACCACCTCCACCCTGGAGGCCCTGGCAGCCGCGGCGGAACTGGGCCTGTTGGACGGCGCCGATGCCCGGCTCCTCGCCGAGGCCTGGCGGCTTGCCAGCCGTATCCGGTCAGCCAATGTCATCTGGAGCGGCAAGGCCTCGGACGTCCTGCCCTCCTCGCGCCGCGATCTCGAGGCTGTGGCCCGCTGGTGCGGCTATGAACCGGGCCGCGCCGCCGCGCTGGAGGAGGACTACCTGAGGGTGAGCCGCCGGGCCAGGGCAGTCTTTGAACGCCTCTTCTATGGGCACTGAACCAGCGCCGTGGGTCTGGCTGGTCCCGCTGCGGGACCTTGATTCGGACGCCCGCGCCATCCAGTTGGGCGCCATCGCGGAAATGTCGCTGGTGCCGGGCCAGGACCGCTTCGTCGGCGACCCGCTGCGGATGGCCCTTGCGGGACTGGCGGAAGAATCACGACGGCCGTACGTGGTCGAGGCCGGAGGCAGCGCCGTCGGCCTGTTGACCCTGCAGTCCGGGGCGGCAACGCTTGCAGGCTGGCCTGACGACCACTCAGCATGGCTGCTGCGCGGGTTCCTCATCGACCGGCCCCACCAGGGCAGGGGCATGGGCACGCTCGCTGCCGCCGCCGCTGTGGAGGCCGGACGCAAGCTCACCGCGCGGCACCAAACTGGCGAGTCCGGCGTCGTACTGTCCGTCAACCAGGAAAACCCTGCGGGCCTGTCCGCCTACCGCCGCGCCGGCTTCGTCGACTCGGGACCGTATACCGGCGGGCCGGCAGGGCCCCAACGAACCATGTTCCGCAGCTTTTCGGCAACGGTACCGGCGTAACTCTCCGTACCGGCATTGCGCTTAGCAAGCGTTTGCCCGATCATGTGGATTGGCGGTGTTCTCCAACCTTGTTGGGGGGAAGGCTGGACAGTCTTCGTTCCGGGGGGCATTCGTCAGGGGGCCCGGCTCCCGGTCTCAGCACGTCTGGAGCCGGGCCCCCACCCAACAGCTGCCGCCCGTGCCACTGAAGGAACGGGCAACGCAAAAGGCGGCCACCGGTTCATCACCGGTGGCCGCCTTTTACTGTTCAGGATTCCTGCTGGGCAGGGCTGGAACTAGACGCCGTAGTAGAGCTCGAACTCGTAGGGGTTCGGGCGCAGGGACAGCGGGCGGATCTCGTTTTCGTACTTGTACTCGATCCAGGTGTCAATCAGGTCCTGGGTGAAGACGCCACCGGCCTGCAGGAACTCGTTGTCCTCGCGCAGGGCCTCCAGTGCTTCCTCCAGGGTGCCCGGAGCCTTGGGGATGTCCTTGGCTTCCTCGGCAGGGAGCTCGTAGAGGTCCTTGTCGATCGGAGCCGGCGGCTCGATGCGGTTGCGGATGCCGTCAATGCCGGCCATCAGCTGCGCAGCGAACGCCAGGTACGGGTTGGAGGAGGGGTCCGGAGCGCGGAACTCGATGCGCTTGGCCTTCGGGTTGGAACCGGTGATGGGGATACGGATACCGGCAGAGCGGTTGCCCTGGGAGTACACCATGTTGACCGGAGCCTCGAAGCCCTTGACCAGGCGGCGGTAGGAGTTCACCGTGGGGTTGGTGAAGGCCAGGACGGCGGAGGCGTGCTTGAGCAGGCCACCGATGTACCAGCGGGCGGTGTCGGACAGGCCGGCGTAGCCCTTCTCGTCGTAGAACAGCGGCTCGCCACCGTTCCAGAGCGACTGGTGGCAGTGCATGCCGGATCCGTTGTCGCCGAAGACCGGCTTGGGCATGAAGGTTACGGACTTGCCCCAGGCGTCTGCGGTGTTCTTGATGACGTACTTGAACTTCTGCAGGTCATCAGCAGCGTGGGTCAGGGTGGTGAACTTGTAGTTGATCTCAGCCTGGCCGGCGGAGCCAACTTCGTGGTGGCTGCGCTCGACCTCGAGGCCGGCTTCGTCCAGTGCAACACACATGGCGTCGCGAAGGTCAGCCTGCTTGTCGGTGGGGGAGACCGGGAAGTAACCGCCCTTGACGGGGGTCTTGTAGCCGAGGTTTCCGCCTTCTTCCTCGCGGCCGGTGTTCCAGTGGGCTTCCTCGGAATCGATCTTGTAGAAGCTGCCCTGCGGGGAGGACTGGTACTGGACGTTGTCGAACACGAAGAACTCGGCTTCGGGGGCGAAGAACGCGGTGTCGGCGATGCCGGTGGAAGCCAGGTAGGCCTCAGCCTTCTCGGCCACGCCGCGGGGATCGCGGTGGTACGGGTCTCCGGTGCGCGGGTTGACGATCGAGAAGTTCAGCGCGAGGGTCTTCTCCATGCGGAAGGTGTCCAGGAACGCGGTGGTGACGTCCGGGATCAGCTGCATGTCAGATTCGGCGATGCCCTGGAAGCCACGGATGGAGGAACCGTCGAAGAGCTGGCCGTTGACGAAGAAATCAGCGTCAACACTCTTAGCGGGGACGTTGAAGTGCTGCTGGACGCCCGGAAGATCGGTGAAGCGGATATCGACGAACTTTACATCTTCGTCCTTGATGAACTTGAGGACTTCGTCCGCAGTCTTGAACATCTATGCTCCTAACGCATATGTAAATATCTGGCATGCAAGCCACATGATCCAGCGCAATCCAAAAGCAGGGAGAACGCGGGGTTTTCCCTGCTGCGTACCTGCCGGGGGATTGCTTGAAACTGCTAACAGACTATGGATGCGGCATTTCCCGTCCGTGTCCGCTTTGTTTCGGGCAGGTTACAGAATGCCCTGCTATGACCACGCTATCTTCCGTCCACACTGTGGTCGAGTCCTATCCACACTGTGGGCGCGCCGCCGTGCCGGGGATCGGTAAGCTTGGACGGTGGTAGATCGCAAAGACATTGGGTCCTGGCTCAGCGGACCGGACACCTCCGGTATTTCCAAATATCCGGGGGAGCGGCTGGGCCTTCCGGAGTCCGGTCCGGGCTCCATTGCCCGGGCGGGCCGCAGGATCGCAGCAATCTGCATCGACTGGGGGATCGCCCTGCTGATCAGCAACTTTGCCTTTGCCGGTGACTCCTGGGCCACCCTGGCGGTCTTCGCGATTGAGCAGATCCTGCTGGTGGGAACACTCGGATACAGCATCGGGCACCGGGTCATGGGCATCGCCGTGGTGAAGCCGGGAGGCGGCACCCCCGGACCCCTCGCGGCCCTGGTGAGGGCCGCGCTGCTCTGCCTGGTCATCCCCGCCGTGATCTTCGATCCGGATCAGCGCGGCCTTCACGACAAGGCAATGAACACGCTCCTCATCCGCCGCTGAGCACCGCGTGCCCCTTCTGCGCGTCCGCCGATTCCCTTAGCCGTTCACTTTCCGGTCCTTGCGCGCTGCCGGCGGAGGGCCGGCGCGTTGGTGATGACCACGCCGCCGATCACGATGGCGCCGCCCACCAGTTGCGCCGCTGTATGGACGTGCCCGGCGAGGATGGTGAGGACTGCTGTGAAGACCGTGATGAGGTTGAGGAACACCCCTGCGCCACCGGTGGGCAGGACCGTCAGGGCGCGGTTCCAGAGCAGGTAGGACAGCACCGACGGGAAGACGGCGATAAACAGCAGGGACGCCAGCGCGCTGCCGGTTGAGGGGAGGGCCAGTCCGCCTGTCAGGAAGCGGACCGGGGCCAGCAGGGCCACCGCTGCCGCTGCCTGGACAGCTGTGGCCGTGATCGGCGGGATTTTGGGGGCCAGGCGGCCGATGACTGTGTACGCCGTCCAGACAACCACGGCGCCCACCATCAGGACTTCGCCGGTTCCGAAACCGGCGGAGAGCAGCCTGCCGGCATCCCCTCCGCTGATCACGATCAGGACGCCGGCCAGGGCCAACAGGACGCCGGCGACCGACAACGGTGTCAGCCGTTCGCGCAGGAAAACGGCGGCAGCCAGCGTGATGAGAGCGGGATTGAAGGCGTTGATCAGCGAGGCGTTGAACGCATCGGTGTGCTGCAGGGCGACATACAGCAGGAGGTTGTAGCCGAGCAGCCCGCACACGCTGAGCGCGAGAAGCCACGGCCAGGCGGCCAGGACCGACCGCCAGTCTGGCCGCTCCACAAGCCGGGCTATCACCAGTAGCGGCACCAGTGCGATGGCCCAGCGCAGGAGAACCAGGCTCAGGGGTTCAATGCTTTGGACGGCGCCCGCACCCACCACATAGTTGCCGGCCCAGAACAGCGTCGCCCCCAGGAGGGAGAGGACCGCGACCATTCGCTTACGGCCCTGGGCGCGTGGGGAGGACGGCCCTCCCTTGGCTGACGGCTGTGCCTGCAGTCCTGCATCAGAGGAGTCCACGGTCAGTGATGCGTCCGCCTACGCCCGGCTGGACGCAAGTTCAGCGGCAGGCGCTTCTGCCCCCGGGGCGCTGAGGAAACCGCGCCGTCCGGCCCAGCGCTCAAAAAGGAGGGTGGCGAAGGGGAAGACGGCGGAGACGCCCGCCAGCAGAGCCACCATGAAGGGCCAGCGCTGCACCCGCCACAGCATCAGCGCGGCAACCCCATAGCCGACAAACAGCGCGCCGTGCACAGGTCCCGCCACCTGGACGCCAAGCTCAGTGGTTCCGGCGATCCATTTGAAGTACATCCCGGCCAGGAGCGCGGCCCAACTGCAGGCCTCGGCCACTGCGAGGATACGGAAGGCGCGGATCACGGTTGTCCTGGGGTTCATGGTCACGTCCTGTCATGGGTGGATGTCTGGGTCCGGCAGTGGGGGAAGGCGTGCGCCGTTAAGGCGCGCAGGCGGTTTAGGCTAGCGGTTCAGGCAAGCGGTTGGGGCGCAAGAAAAAACGCCCCGGCCGGCTGTGCCGGTACCGGGGCGTTCCCACCAGCTAGCGTCCGCGGTTGGGACGGGCCTTGTAGGGATCGATGCCCTTGGGAATGGGAAGCCGGGTACCCATCGAGGCGATGCGCTTGGACACGGTGCTGACTTCCAGCTTGGTCAGTTCATTCTTCATCTTGCCCATGTGCTTGGCCACCTGGCTCAGCGGCACCTGGCCTTCGCCGTGCCCGGTCTGGATGGTGTGCACAGGAACGTTGGGCAGGATGCGCGCCAGGCGCTTGCGCTCAGCATCGAGCAGCGGCTTCACGCGGTGGGCGGGGCCTTCACTGACAAGGACGACGCCGGGCCGGCCCACGGCGCGGAACACGGCATCCTGCGTGCGCGGATTGACCGCCACGGGCTGTTCCTCGGTGATCCAGCCACGGCGGAGCGTGCCCAGGGCAGCGCCGGAGGCGCCGGGCTGGTTTTCGATCTGTGCAAAGGCGGCGCGTTCGGCCCGGCGGGACAGGATGAAGGTGGCCGCCAGCAGGCCCAGCGGAATGCCGATGATCAGGCCGGTAATCCAGTTGTCCAGCCAGAAGCCCACCAGGAAGCTCACCGCCACAACGCCCAGGAACGCCAGCAGCATCAGCCACGGAACCATGGGGTCGTGGCGGCGGGTCATGGTGAAGACCTCGCCGATCTGCTTAAGCCTGCTGGGCTTCTTGGCCTTTGCTTCCTTCGGCTTGCGCGTGAAGAGGCCGCGCTTCACCGCGCTTGAGCCAGACGGGGTGGAGTTGCTGGAGTCAGGGGATTTCGCCATAGTGCCTCAATTCTACGTGACAAAAGCCAAGGGCCGGACGCTGGAATCGTCCGGCGTCCGGCCCTTGGCCAGTTCATGGCAGGAGGTCAGGAATGTGCTGCCAGGAGGGTGGCGGCTTCCTGGCGGGTGGTGCCGGAGTCCTGGATGCCGTCGGCGATGTGGGCGAGTTCGGCGGGGATGTCGCGGCCTTTTTTGCGCATGGCGGTGGCCCAGAGCCGCCCGGCGCGGTAGGAGGAGCGGACCAGGGGGCCGGACATGACGCCGAGGAAGCCGATTTCCTGGGCTTCGTGCTGGAGGTCCACGAATTCCTGGGGTTTGACCCAGCGGTCCACGGGCAGGTGCCGTTCGGAGGGGCGCAGGTACTGGGTGATGGTGATCAGGTCGCAGCCGGCGGCGTGGAGGTCGCGGAGTGCTTCGCTGATTTCTTCGCGGGTTTCGCCCATGCCCAGGATGAGGTTGGACTTGGTGACCATGCCCAGGTTCCGGCCCTGGGTGATGACGTCCAGGGAGCGGTCGTAGCGGAACGCGGGGCGGATCCGCTTGAAGATCCGGGGCACGGTTTCGACGTTGTGCGCGAAGACCTCGGGGGCGGAGTCGCAGATGGCCTTGATGTGCTCGGGTTTGCCGGAGAAGTCCGGGATGAGCAGTTCCACGCCGGTGCCGGGGTTCAGTTCGTGGATTTTGCGGACGGTTTCGGCGTAGAGCCAGACGCCTTCGTCTTCCAGGTCGTCGCGGGCGACGCCGGTGACGGTGGCGTAGCGCAGCTGCATGGATTGGACGGAGCGGGCCACCTTGGTGGGTTCGAACCGGTCCAGGGGTGAGGGTTTGCCGGTGTCGATCTGGCAGAAGTCGCAGCGGCGGGTGCATTCGGAGCCGCCGATCAGGAAGGTGGCTTCCTTGTCTTCCCAGCATTCGAAGATGTTGGGGCAGCCGGCCTCTTCGCAGACGGTGTGCAGGCCTTCCTTTTTCACCAGGTTCTTGAGTTGGACGAATTCCGGGCCCATCTGGACCTTGGCCTTGATCCACTCCGGTTTGCGTTCCACCGGGACCGCAGCGTTGCGCTGCTCAATCCGCAGCATCTTCCGGCCTTCAGGTGCCAATGTCACAGTAGAGCTCCTTCAGGGCTCGAAACCAATGCTTCTTCATGCTTGTGGAATTCCTCCACGAAACGGTCCACGATATCCGCGGGCCGAATGTCCCGGCCTGTTTCCAGGGACATGGTGGTCACGCCGGCGTCGGTGATGCCGCAGGCGATGATCTGGCCGTAGGGTGCCAGGTCGTTGCTGCAGTTGATGGCAATGCCGTGCATGGTGACGCCGTTCAGGACCCGGATGCCGATCGCGGCGATCTTGCGGTCGGGGCCCTTGGCGTCAGCCTTGATCCACACGCCGGCCCGGCCCTTGATGCGTTCGGCCTTGATGGCATAGTCCGCCATGACCGTGATCATGATGTCTTCCAGCCGCTCCACGTAATCCCGGATGCCTGCGCGGTTCCTAAGCTTCAGGATGGGGTAGGCAATCAGCTGGCCCGGCCCGTGCCAGGTGAGTTTGCCGCCACGGTCCACCGCAACCACCGGCGTACCGTCAAACGGCCGCTCATGGTCCTCGGTCAGCTTGCCGGCCGTGTAGACGGCGGCGTGCTCCAGAAGCAGGACTGTGCTGGGTGCAGCTCCGGCGACAACCTTGTCATGGAGTTCGCGCTGGGCGTCCCAGCCTTCCATGTAGTCAACGAAGTCAGGGGCAAGACCCAGCTGTGAAAACTCAAGAGTCATGGCATCCAGCTTAGACCCCGCAGCCGCACCGGCCCGGTTTAGTGTCCAAGCTCACCGGCGCCCCGCTTTGTGACCGCGGCGGCCACGCCTGTGGATAACTTCTGCAGCAGGGCCGAAACTCGACTAGACATGCAGTATGGACGATGCACAGGCGCCGGAGGTTCCCGGTTATGACGTCGGCAGGTTGCTGGGCCGGGGAGGCAGTGCCGACGTGTGGCTGGCCAGGGAACAAAGGACCGGCAGGGATTGCGCGCTCAAATGCTTCCGCGGCGCAGGCCGCCGGTCCCTGGGCAGCGCGGCCGTCAGCGAAGAGGATGTGCGGCGGGAGATCCGGATCCTGTCGGTCCTGGAACACCAGCACCTCATCACGGCGCACGACGTGGTCCGGGTGGCAGGGCCCGGCGGCGGTACGGCCTTGACCATGGATTATGCCGCCGGCGGCTCGCTGGCCCAGTTGGTGTCTGCCCGTGGCAGGCTCACCGTAGGCGAGACGGTTACCGTCCTGACTCCCATCTTCCAGGCCCTGGGCTACCTGCATGGAAAAGGCTTCACGCACTCGGATGTCTCGCCCGGGAACGTGCTGTTCACCGGGCAGGGCAAGCCCATGCTCTCTGACCTCGGCGTCGCCAGGATGCTCGGCGACCCGGGCAGCGCGGCGACCTTTGGAACTGGCGGATTCCTGGATCCTTCCCCCGTGGACGCCGTCCGCGCCGGCCTCCAGCCAGGACGCGATGTGTTCTCCGCGGCGGCCCTGGGCTGGTTCTGCCTCACGGGTGAGGCGCCCGGCCGCACTGCCGATCGTCCGCCGTTGTCCCTCCTGGTTCCAGGTGTCCCCAAGGATCTGGCGGCTGCCCTGGAAGCAGGACTGAACGAGGACCGGAGGCTGCGCCCTGACGCGGTGTCGCTGGCCGCGGCCGTTTACCGCAGCGCCGAACCCCAGCCGGTGGACCTCTCCGATGCCGTCCATCCCACCGTCCTGCCAGAGCTGCTGACACGGCGGCACGTTCCCGGTCCGTCCAAGGGCGGCAGCCTTCGCATGAAACTCCAGGGCATGCGCCGCCGGATGGAAACCTGGCGCTGGCCAGCGCGGCCGGTGCCGGCGCCGAACACCGCCCTGCCGAAGTCAAGCGCCCTGCCGCCGTCAAACGCGGCGCCTGCGCCGCGCGGAAGGCACGCGGATGGGACTGTTGCCGGCCGGGGCACTCGGGTGGTGGTGAGTGCAGTCATGCCGGTAGTTGCTGCGTTGGCAGCCGGAATATGGTGGTTGTCCGCGGCCGCCGGCCAGGGGGCGGGCCAAGGGGCGGGGCCGGATGGTCCCGCAGCCGGTCGGCCGCCGGTGTCCGCAGCCGCATCCGGGACTGTTGCCGGCGGGACGGAAGCGGTTGGTTCCGTTGACGAGGCCCGGCAGCGGGCAAGGGCTACTGATCCCGTGGTTGCCGTGCAGGGGCTGGCGGCACTGCGGGATTATGCCTTCAGAGCAGGCAGGTTGGAGCTGCTGGGGGACGTGAACGCCGCCGGGTCACCTGCAGCTGCCGCCGACGAGCGCATCGCCGGCCAACTCCACCCTTCCGGGCACCGCCTCGCCGGATACCAGCGCGCTGTCCGGGGTGGCGGCCGAAGACGGCGGGACCCCGGACCGGGCGGTGCTGGCGGTGACATCGGCCACCTCCGGGTACCAAACACTCGATGCGGCGGGTGCTGTGCTGGCAGCGGGGGCTCCCAGCCCGGAACGGCGGCTTCGGCTGGTCCTGGTGTTCGTGGACGGCCAATGGCGGGTCAGCGACATTCTGGCGGTCCGCGCGTCCGGGGAAGGGCCGGGCTAGGCGGCGGGGTCCTGGCCGGCCACCCAGCGGGCGGCGTCTTCCAGGCGCCCGTGCTGCCATTGGAATCCGGCCGAGGACAGGACTGCCGGTTCCATCCGCTGGCTGTGCAGCAGCAATTCCTCGCCGAGGCCCGGCATCACCGTGCGCAGCACGGGGGCCGGGACCCTGAGTATGGCGGGCCGGTGCAGGGCGTGGGCCAGCGCCGCGACGATCGTGTTGACGTTCGCCTGCTCCGGCGCGTTCACATTCACCGCGCCGGAGACCGGTGTTTCGAGGAGGAAGAGGAAGGCGGCCGTAACGTCCGGAAGCGTTACCCAGGGCCAGAACTGGCGGCCGTTGCCGAACGGACCACCAACTCCCAGGCGCAGCAGTGGAAGCAGCTTTCCCAGCGCGCCACCGGAACGGCTGAACACCACCCCGGTGCGGGGCGTCACCACGCGTACCCCTGCCGGCGCCATCAGCGCAGCCTGCTCCCACTCAACGCAGATCTGCGCCAAAGTCCCGGAACCGGCGGGTGCGTCTTCACGCAGGACAGTATTGCCGGCGTCGCCGTAGAAGCCGGACGCCGACTGGCTGATGAAGGTTGCCGGCGGGGCATCCAGCTGTGCCATGGCCTGCACCAGTGTCCTGGTGGGCCCCAGCCGGGAACTGAACAGCTCCGCCACCCGCTTCCGCGTCCAGGGTCTGTCGCCAATTCCGGCACCTGCGAGGTTGACGACGGCGTCTGCCCCGGCAAGGACGCCGGGGTCCAGGACACCGGCCGCCGGATCCCAGCGGATTTCGGTGGCACCGGCAGGCGGCCGGCGGACCAGGGACACCACCGAATGGCCGGCACTGCGGAAGGCTGCGGACATGGAGCTGCCGATGAGCCCGGAGGCGCCGGCCATGACGATATGCATGGTCCATCTCACCACGGCAGCAAGGGCTGTGTACCTCCCGCGGCGCAGGGGAGGGGTTGACTATGATCGAACGATGACCTCTTCGAGCTACTTCCGTTTCCCGCATTTGCACGGCGATCTGGTCACTTTCGTGGCCGAGGACGACGTGTGGATTGCGCCCCTGGACGGCGGCCGCGCGTGGCGCGTCTCGTCGCTCCAGCTTCCTGCCCGCAACCCGCGTTTCACCCCGGACGGCAAGCGCCTGGTCTGGACGGTTGTGCAGGGAACGGCGCCGGAAGTTGTGTCGGCACGGGTCGACGGCGGCGGGTACCGCCAGCTCACCTACTTTGGCCACAGCACCACGAAGGTCAAGGGATTCACTGCCGGCGGTTCGGTGGTGGTCACCAGCGCCTTCCGCCAGGCCGAAAGCCGGCACACCCACGCATACAGTGTCCCTTTGGAGGGCGGCTGGGCGCAGGAGCTCCCCTACGGGCCGGTGGAATCCGTTGCATTTGGCCCCGAGGTGGGCGACGAACGTCCCGTGGTGCTGGCCAGCGTGCTGTCCCGCGAACCGGCCTGGTGGAAGCGGTACCGTGGCGGGACGGCGGGAAAACTGTGGATCGACCGCGACGGCAACGGGGAGTTCGAGCGGCTGCTGCCGGACGTTGACGGCAACCTCACCGATCCCCTGTGGGTGGACGGCCGGATCGCCTTCCTGTCCGACCACGAAGGCTACGGCAACCTGTACTCGGTCCTTCCCAACGGACAGGACCTGCGGCGCCACACCGACCACCAGGACTTTTACGTCCGGCACGCCGCCTCGGACGGCAAGCGCGTCATTTTCGAATCAGCCGGCGAACTCTGGGTCCTGAATGATCTTGGCTCGGAGGCTGTAAAGCTGGACATCACCCTTGGCTCGGCATCGCAGACCAGGCGTCCCGCCCTCCTTGATGCCGTCAAGCACCTGGGCGCGGTGGCGCCGGATGCGGCGGGGGCCGCCAGCGCGGTGGAGTCGCACGGAACCATCCACTGGCTGCGGCACAAGGACGGGCCGTCCCGCATCATCGAGGCCACCCCGGGAGTGCGGGCCCGGCTTCCCCGGCCCTTGGGGGATGGCCGCATCGCCTACATCGCGGACCACGACGGCGTGGAGGCACTGCATATCAAGGACATTGCCGCTCCAGTACCGCACGGCGCCGGGCACGCGCCGGCAAGCGGCGGCAAGGCCGGCGCAATTTCTGAAACTCCCGATTCCGAAAATCCCGCTCCCGCCGATACGGCACAGGACGGCGCGGCAGGGCCGGAAACGGTCAGCCTGCCGCAGCCTGTTCCCGCGTCCGGCGCGGCAGTGCTGTCCGGAGGGGCCGTCCACGTGCCCGCGGACGACGAACAGCAGGCAGATGTTGCACCGCAGGCCCCGGCCCCCGCGGCCGACGCCCAGGAACCCGCGGCAGAACCAGGCATCACCGTCCCCACGCCGTCACGCGCCAGTTCGCTGGAAGCAAGCCCCGACGGCCGCTGGGTTGCCCTGGGTACCTCGTTTGGCGACGTGCACGTCCTGGACACCCGCAGCGGAGATCTCTCGCGGGTGGCCAGCATTGGCGAAGGCAGCATCTCCGAGCTGGCATGGTCGGCGGACTCCCGCTGGCTGGCCTGGTCTGAACCGGTCACGTCCTTTGGCTCGCGCAGCCGGCTGCGCCTGGCCACCGTTGACCAGCTCGATGCCGAACCGGTGGACGTGACCGACGGACGCTTCCGCGACGCCTCGCCCGCCTTCACCCCGGACGGAAAGTTCCTCGCCTTCCTGTCCAACCGCAGCTTCGATCCCGTGTACGACGGACATTCGTTCGACCTCTCCTTCCCCAGCCCCATCAAGCCGTACCTCGTGGCACTCGCCGCGGAGACGCCGTCGCCCTTTGGCCCTTCCGTTGATCCCGCGGGCGCCGGGCCGGAAACCACAACGGACGCGGATGCCACAGCCGGCGCCGAAGCACGGGATGATGCCGTGCCTGCCGTGCACGTGGACGCGGAGGGCCTGGCGCACCGCGTCATCAGCGTTCCCGTGCCGCAGGGCAACTACAGCTCGCTGAAGGCCGTTGACGGCGCCCTCCTCTGGCTCGACTCAGCCCTGGCCGGCGTGACCGGCGACGGAAAGGCCAGCCAGGAGGACAAGGACGCCAGCCCCAGCCTGGTCCGGTACGACATCGGACGGCGCAGGCAGACCACCCTGGTGGACGCCGTGGACAGCTACCGGCTCTCCGGCGACCGCAGCAAGGTGGTACTGGTTTCCGACAAACAGGTCACCGTGGTGCCTTCTGACGCCAAGGCGGACGAGGACTCCGGCAAGGCAGTCAAAGTGGACCTGGGCCGCATCCGCGTCCTGATGGACCCGCTCAGCGTCTGGGGACAGGCGTTCGATGAAGCCTGGCGCCTGCAGCGGGACTTTTTCTGGACCGAGGACATGGCGGGGCAGGACTGGGAATCCATCCACGCCCGCTACCGGCCCCTGGTCGGGCGGCTGGGCTCCCACGATGACCTGGTGGACCTGCTGTGGGAACTGCACGGCGAGCTGGGGACATCGCACGCGTACGTGCGCCCCGCTCCGGTTACCGAACGCGGCAGCCGGGGACAGGGCAGGCTGGGCGCAGACCTGGCGCACACCGCCCACGGCTGGGAAATCAGCCGCATCCTGGCCGGCGAGTCCTCCGACCCGCTTGCCATCTCCCCGCTGACCAGGCCCGGGGTTGGGGCCAAGGCGGGAGACATCCTGCTGGCCATTGACGGCGTCCCGTTGTCCGGAGCCGTCACCCCGGCCATGCAGTTGGTGGGAGCGGCCGGCCGTGCCGTGGAGCTGACCCTCCTCAACGGCCCGGGGCACGGCGGTGCCCAAGGCACCCAGCGCCGGGTCGCCGTCGTGCCCATCAAGGATGAGGAGCGGCTGCGTTACCAGGAATGGGTTGCCGGCAACCGGCGCACCGTCCGGGAAGCGTCCAACGGAACCTTTGGCTACCTGCATATCCCGGACATGATGGCCAACGGCTGGGCGCAGCTGCACCGCGACCTCGATACGGAAACAGCTCTTGACGGCCTGATCGTCGATGTCCGCCGCAACCGTGGGGGACACACATCGCAGCTCGTCGCGGAACTGATAGGCCGCAAGGTCACCGGATGGAGTATGCCGCGCGGGGAAAAGCCGCGGACCTACCCCCACCACGCACCCAGGGGGCCCGTGATCATCCTCGCGGACGAGTTTGCCGGGTCCGACGGCGACATCATCACCCAGGTCTCGAAGCTGCGTGGCATCGGCCCGGTCATCGGAACACGTACGTGGGGCGGTGTGGTGGGCATCGACAACCGGTTCGCGCTGGCGGACGGCACCGGCGTCACCCAGCCCCGCTATGCCAACTGGTTCAGCGGCGGCGTGGGGTGGAGCGTGGAGAACTACGGCGTTGATCCGGACATCGAAGTGACCTTCCCGCCGCACGCCTACGCCGCGGGGCGCGATCCCCAATTGGAGTACGGCATTGGGGCGCTGAAGGAAATGATCCAGGAACTGCCGACCGACCGGCCGCCGGCGCGTTCCGGCTACCGCCGGTTGAAGCCCGCTCCGCTGCCCGCCCGCCGGCAGGAGAGCTAGCCTTCACCGGCAACAGCAAAGGCCCTGCCTTTCCGGGATTGCCCGGAAGGCAGGGCCTTTGCGTTGTGCAGACGGTGGCGCTCAGATCATGCGCTCAAGGCCGGCGTGGCCTAGGACTGCAGGGTGGCGTCCAGGGTGATCTCGATGCCGGCCAGGGCCTGGGACACGGGGCAACCCTTCTTGGCGGCTTCGGCAATGCGCTGGAAGTCTTCCTGCGAGATGCCGGGGATGCGGGCCTCCAGGGTCAGGTGGCTGCCGGTGATGCCGGTGCCGGGCTGGAAGCCAACCTCGGACCTGGTGTTGACCTCCTCCGGCGTGAATCCCGCCTGGCTGAGTTCGTGGCTGAAGGCCATGGAGAAGCAGGCGGAGTGGGCTGCAGCGATCAGCTCTTCGGGGCTGGTCTTTCCGCCGGCAGCCTCCGTGCGCGCCTTCCAGGTGACATCGAAGGTGCCCAGGCCGGAGCTGTCCAGGGTGGTGTTGCCAGAGCCCTCGGTCAGGCTTCCGGTCCATACCGTGTGGGCGTTGCGTGTTGTAGCCATGTCTCTCCTCAGCGTCGATTCGATCCGGGCCCGGCACCCGCGGCCGGACCCACCGTTTTCCATCCTAGGGACCAGGCACCTCCTGTGCACGGATTGTCCGCTCTCAGAGGATTATGACCGGGGCCCCCGGGGTGGAGCGGTTACTGCCAGATGGTGGCGATGGCGATGTTGACCAGGGCCAGCCCGCCCACGCCATGGGCGAGACCGGTGGAGACGGGCTGGCCGTTCTTGGCCTTGCGTGTCCCAATGACTGCCAGGACGGCGACCACGACGGCGATGACGAACTTGATGCCCAGCTTGGCGTAGTTGGGATCCTTGTCCGGCAGGAACGGCAGGATGCCCATCATGGCGATGCCGGTCAGCAGTTGCAGGAAGGCGCCGTCACGCTGGCGGGGGTGCACGGTGGGCGTCCGCATCGTGGCGATCCAGTAGCCCACGATCATGGCGGCTCCCACCACGTGCAGGAAAACCAGGATGTTGAAGAGAATATTCATGGCTCCAGCTTAGCCAGTCAGTTCTACGGCCCGTAGCAAAGCCACGCGCACGGGGGCTCCGGGCGCAGGCGGCTGCGTTGGTTAAACCGCGACGGCGGTGCCGGCTGCGGGAGGTTTCCCACCCATGCCGGCACCGCCGTTGTCGTATTGCTGCGGAGGCTAGAGCCCCAGGTCCGCTTCGAAAGCGCCTTCTTCGAGGCGTGCCTTCAGGGTCTGGAGGAACCGGCCGGCGTCGGCACCGTCCACCAGGCGGTGGTCGTACGTAAGGGACAGGTACATCATGGAGCGGATGGCGATCGAGTCGTCGCCGTTTTCGTCAGCAACCACGACGGGCCGCTTGACGATGGCGCCGGTGCCCAGGATGCCCACCTGCGGCTGGTTGATGATCGGGGTGTCGAACAGCGCGCCCACCGAGCCGATGTTGGTGATGCTGAACGTGCCGCCGGACAGTTCGTCCGGGCCGATCTTGCCGTCGCGGGTGCGGGAGGCAACGTCGGCGATCTTGCCGGCGAGGCCGGCAAGGTTCAGGTTGCCGGCGTCTGCGATGACCGGAACCAGCAGGCCCTTGTCAGTGTCGACGGCGATCGCCAGGTGTTCGGCGTTGTGGTAGGTGATTTCCTGCTTGTCCTCGTCGTAGGCAGCGTTGAGCTTGGGGTGCTGCTTGAGGGCCTCGGCCACGGCCTTGGCGATGAAGGGCAGGAACGTCAGCTTGGTGCCGTTCTGGGCCTGGAAAGAGTTCTTGGCCCTGGCGCGCAGCTTGGCGACCTTGGTCATGTCCACCTCGTGGACCTGGGTGAGCTGGGTGGAGATCTCCAGGGACTCGCGCATGCGCCGGGCAATGACCTGGCGGATGCGGGGAGCCTTCTGGGTGGTGCCGCGAAGCGAGGAGGCAGCTCCAGCCGATGCGGCCGGTGCGGATGCGGCAGGGGTTGCGGCCGGTGCGGCAGCGGGAGCCGCCTTGGCTTCAGCGGCGGCGATGACATCCTGCTTGCGGATGCGGCCGCCGACGCCGGTGCCGGACAGTGAAGTGATGTCCACCCCGTGCTGGTTGGCCAGCTTGCGGACCAGGGGAGTGACGTAGCCGGATTCGGACCCGTTGGCCGGTGCGGCCTCCTGGGCTGCAGGGACTGCAGCGGGAGCGGGGGCTGCCTTGGGCGCTTCCTGGGCGGGTGCCGGAGCAGCGGGGGCCGGGGCGGCAGCCGGAGCTTCCTGCTGGGGGGCTTCCTGCCGGGGAGCCTCGGCGGGGGCCGGTGCAGCTTGGGGAGCCGGAGCAGCGGCAGCGCCGGAGCCGATGACGGCCAGCACGGAACCGACTTCAGCGGTCTCGTCCTCATTGACCCGGATTTCCTGCAGCGTGCCGGCAACCGGGGACGGGATCTCGGTGTCCACCTTGTCCGTGGAGACTTCCAGCAGGGGCTCGTCGACCTCCACCTGGTCGCCAACGGCCTTGAGCCATCGGGTGACAGTGCCTTCGGTGACGCTTTCGCCCAGTGCGGGGAGGGTTACTTCATGGCTTTCGCCGCCGCCTGCGGCCGGTGCCTCCGGTGCGGAAGGTGCCTGGGCCGGGGCTTCAGGAGCGGGTGCCTCGGTGGAAGGCGCCTCCGCAGGAGCGGGAGCTTCCTGGGCCGGTGTCGCAGCGGGAGCTTCCCCGGCTGGGGCGGAACCGCCGCCGGAGCCGTCACCAATGCGTACCAGGGGTGCGCCCACCTCGGCGGTCTCGTCTTCAGCGACCAGGATTTCTTCAATCACGCCAGCTACAGGAGAGGGGATTTCAGTGTCTACTTTGTCGGTGGAGACTTCGAGCAGCGGCTCGTCCACCTCTACCCGGTCACCTACCTGCTTGAGCCAGCGGGTGACGGTTCCTTCGGTGACACTCTCACCGAGGGCGGGCAAGTTAACGGATTCAGACATGTCGTCCCCGTTCTCCTTATTGATCTTTAGTGCGAATGATTGCTGCCTTGTTGGAAGCCTAGTGCACCCGGTCTGGACGACCGGGTGCACCGGGCCTGGTAATGCTGCGGAAAACTAGCCGTGCAGCGGCTTGCCGGCCAGTGCCAGGTGCGCTTCGCCGAGGGCTTCGTTCTGGGTGGGGTGGGCGTGCACCAGCTGGGCCACGTCCTCCGGGTAGGCTTCCCAGTTCACGATCAGCTGGGCCTCGCCAACCTGCTCGCCCATGCGTGCGCCGATCATGTGGACGCCCACCACGGGGCCGTCCTTCTGGCGGACCAGCTTGACCAGGCCGGAGGTACCCAGGATGGAGCTCTTGCCGTTGCCGGCCAGGTTGTATTCCTGGGTCTGCACCTGGTCTTCGCCGAACTTTTCCTTGGCAGCCTTTTCGGTGTAACCAACGGTGGCGATTTCGGGGTCGGAGTAGGTGACCTTGGGGATGTTGATGTCCTCGACCACCACGGGCTTCAGGCCGGCAATTTCCTCGGCCACGAAAATGCCCTGCTGGTAGCCGCGGTGGGCCAGCTGCACGCCGGGGACGATGTCGCCTACGGCGTAGATGTTGCCCACGCCGGTGTGCAGGCGCTCGTTGGTGATGACGAAGCCGCGGTCGATGGTGACGCCGGCCTCCTCGTAGCCCAGGTTGGCGGTGACGGGGCCGCGGCCGACGGCGACCAGCAGCAGGTCGGCTTCGAAGGTCTTGCCGTCCACCAGGGTGACCTTGACGCCGTCGTCATTCTGCTCAACGCCCTGGAAGAAGACGCCGGTGGAGAACTTGATGCCGCGCTTCTTGAAGGCGCGCTCGAAGTTCTTGACGATCGTTGCGTCCTCGTTGGGAACGAGGGAGGGCAGGCCTTCGACGATGGTGACGTCCACGCCGAACGACTTCCAGACCGAGGCGAACTCGACGCCGATGACGCCGCCGCCCAGGATGATGGCGCTCTTGGGGATGAAGTCCATGGTCAAGGCCTGGTCGGAGGTGATGACCTTGCCGCCGATTTCCAGGCCGGGAAGGGTGCGCGAGTAGGAACCGGTGGCCAGGACGATGTTCTTGCCCTTGTACGCGGTGCCGTTCACCACGACGGTGTCGGTGCCCTGCAGCTTGCCTTCACCCTCGATGACGGTGATGCCCTTGGACTTGATGAGTCCCTGCAGTCCCTTGAACTTGCCGGCGATGATGCCGTCCTTGTACGCGTTGACGGCGTTGATGTCGATGCCGTCCAGGGTGACGTTCACGCCGTACTTGGCGGAGTCACGGGCGTGGTCGGCCAGCTCTGCGGAGTGCAGCAGGGCCTTGGTGGGAATGCAGCCGTTGTGGAGGCAGGTGCCGCCCAGCTTGCCCTTCTCCACGAGGCCGACGGTGAGGCCGAGCTGTACCGCACGCAGCGCCGCAGCGTATCCGCCGCTGCCGCCACCGAGTACCAGGATGTCGAATTCTTGCGCAGTTGCCTGATCGGCCACTAAAACGCTCCCTCGCGTGAACGATGACGCGTTCTGCGCGCATCATCTGGTCTTGGAACTTGCACTGCCGTGATTATGTCAGCAGGGCAACTCTCTTGCATTTGTGACTACCGTGGTTCACCTTAGCGAACCACCTATCCATGCTCCACCTTGGCGCTGCGTTTGTGGAGCGCTTGTGTCCAGTGTCACGCGGCCCTGTGGCACAGCAATCACTGCACCGCAGGGCCGCGCGGCACGGGGCCTGGAGCCCGTGACCCAGGCAGTTTGCTCAGGCCGCGGCCAGGATGTCCTCCACGTAGGCAACCAGGGTACGGACAGTGCATCCGGTGCCCTGCTTGTGGGTGTAGCCGTAGGGGCTGCCGTTATTAAAGGACGGCCCCGCAATATCGATGTGCGCCCAGGGGATCTGTTCGCCCGCTTTGTCCTTACCCACGAATTCGCGAAGGAACACAGCAGCGGTCATCATGCCGCCGTGGCGTTCGCCAATGTTGGCCAGGTCCGCCACCTGGGAATCCAGGCTGGGGCGCAGCTCCTCCGGCAGGGGCATGGGCCAGACCAGTTCGCCGGCACGGTCGGCCGCCGCCTTGAGGGCGCCCGTGACGCTTTCCGAGCCCATGACACCGGCAGTGCGGTTGCCGAGGGCGATGAGCTGCGCGCCGGTCAGCGTGGCCACGTCGATGATGGCGTCCGGGTATTCGCGGCTGGCTGCAACGATGCCGTCCGCCATGACCAGGCGGCCTTCGGCGTCGGTGTTGAGGACTTCAACCGTCTTGCCGCCGAACATGGTCAGCACATCGGCCGGGCGCGACGCGCCGCCGCCCGGCATGTTCTCCGCGATGCACAGCCAGGCGGTCGCCTTCACGGGCAGGCCCAGGCCGGCAAGGGCCAAAACAGTATTAAGTACGACGGCGGCGCCCGCCATGTCGCTCTTCATGTCGCCCATGTTCAGGGCCGGCTTGAGGGAGATGCCGCCGGTGTCGAACGTGATCCCCTTGCCGACCAGCGCAACCTTGGTGGTGGCCTTGGCGGGGGAGTACTCCACCTTAACCAGCCGGGGCTGGCGGGTGGAGCCCTTGCCCACGCCCATGATGCCGCCGAAGCCTTCCTTCTCAAGCCGCTTCTCGTCCCAGACGGTGACCTTGACGGGGAGGCCCTTGGCAAGGTCCTTGGCGGCCTCGGCGAAGGACTCCGGGTAAAGGTGGCTCGGCGGCGTGTTGACCAGTGAGCGGGTCGCGTTGACGGCTTTGGCCACCAGTCCTGCCCGCTTCAGTGCGGCGCCCAGGTCCGTGCTGCCTGCCAGTTCCGTGAAGATGACGGCATTGCGGACGGGATCCTTGAGCCCGTCCGTGGAAGACCGGAACTCGGTGAAGGCGTAGGCGCCCAGCGCGGCCCCCTCGGCGACGGCCGAGACATCCTGCACCGTCGCCGTCGGGAACGCCAGGGTTACGGTGGCGAGGCCGGCCAGCTGCCGGACCGCGGATCCCGCTGCCCGGCGGAGTGCCTCACCGGTGAGCGGTGTGCCTTCCGGCACCTTTCCCACTCCGGCGAGGACCAGGATGCCGGCGCCGGTTTCGGGCAGTCCCGGGAGGCGGACCAGCTGGTCCGCCGCGCCGGTAACTCCGAGTGCCTTGAGGGAGTCAGCCAGGGCCTCCGCGGACTTCGCCGTCAGCGGGTTGTCCAGCAGGACGGGCCCGTCGCTTCCCTGCCCCACCCCGATCACCACGGCATCGCTGGGGTTCCTCTTAAGGTCCCGCGAGACGGTACTAAGGTTGACTTCAGTATTCTTGACCACAGGGATGAGTCCTCAATTCTCGAAACGATCGGGCAGGGATGCATGTTGGGCGCTCTGCCATGGTGGCCCGGATCCGGCCGTTCTGGACGGTGCCCGGGTGGTTGCAAGCCCGCCTGGCAGGCCAGTTCCGATCGTAGCCGTTCCCCTGCGGAGCGACAGAATTTCCTGAGATGTGCGCCACACCGCGGCCCGGAATGCCGGGTGCCCCTGCGGCGTTATGAATGATGTCCACCCGTACCCCTGAAAGGAACACGCCGTGCTTGAACGGATTTCCGGCTCCCTGCTGGACCCCGACGCGCTCTATGCCAGCAACATCGAGCTGTTCCACAGCCCGGAGCTGCAGGGGCTGAACCTGGTCATGGGTTTCACCGGGTTCGCCGACGCCGGCCATGTGGTGAAGCAGATCAACGCCGAACTGCTGGACACCCTCGACGCCCAGCCCGTGGCGGTCTTCGATGCGGACCAGTTGATTGACTACAGGTCCCGCCGGCCGCACCTGAGTTTCGTGGAAGACCACATCCAGGACTACCAGGAGCCCCGGCTGGCCCTCTACCGACTGGTGGACGGGCTGGGGAAGCCATTCCTCCTCCTGGCCGGCTTCGAACCTGACCTGCAATGGGAACGGTTTGCCCGTGCCGTGGTGAACATCGTGGAAAAGCTGGACGTCAACCTGGTCACATGGATCCACTCCATCCCCATGCCCGTGCCGCACACCCGGCCCGTGGGCGTGACGGTACACGGGAACCGGCCTGAGCTGATCGAGGGCATCTCCGTGTGGAAGCCCACCGTTGAAGTTCCCGCCGCTGTTGGCCACATCCTGGAGCTGCGCCTCGTGGAGGCGGGCCGCAATGTTGCCGGCTACGTCATCCACGTCCCGCACTACCTCGCCGAGGCCGAGTACCCCACCGCCGCCGTCGCCGGCCTGGAATACCTTGGCGCCGCAACGTCCCTGATGCTGCCCACCGACCGGCTCCGTGAGTCCGGGCGCGAGGTCAGCCGGCAGATTGCCCAGCAGATCGAGGCGTCCGAGGAGGTCCAGCAGGTGGTCTCCCGCCTCGAGACACGCTACGACGAGAAGGCCGACGGCATCGTCCGCCGGTCGCTCCTGGCCAACGAGAACGACGAGCTTCCCGACGCCGACGACCTGGGTGCCGCCGTGGAGGCCTACCTGGCCAGGGAGAACCCGGGGCAGTAGCGGGACGTCACGGCTTCCGGGCTGCGGGCGCGCGCCGGGCATAATGAACTGGTGACTGCTCCCCGCGCCTGGCTTATCTGGACCATTGGAATTTTCGGGTACCTGGTGGCCGTGGCGCAGCGGACCTCCTTCGGCGTGGTGGGGCTCGAGGCCACGGAGCGGTTCCACGCCACCGCGTCCGCCATCTCCTTCTTCACCGTCCTGCAGCTGCTGGTGTACGCCGGGCTCCAGATCCCGGTGGGCCTGCTGGTGGACAGGTTCGGCTCCCGTGCCATGATCGCAGGCGGCGCTGTCCTGATGGGACTCGGACAGGTGCAGCTGGCCTTCGCCGAGAGCATCCCCGGGGGAGTCCTTGGCCGTGTCCTGGTGGGCGCCGGCGACGCCATGACCTTTATCTCGGTGATCAGGCTCATCCCGCTGTGGTTCGCCCCCGCCCGCGTCCCCCTGGTCACGCAGTTGACCGGCATGTCCGGCCAGTTGGGTCAGCTGTTCAGTGTCCTGCCCTTCGCGCTGGTCCTGCACCTGTCCGGCTGGACCCCCGCTTTCCTGATGCTGGCAGGAATGTCCGCACTCGCCGTCGTGCTGGTACTCCTGCTCCTGCAGGATGTCCCACCGGGGACCGAACGGCCGCACGCCCGGCAGGGACTCAAGGCCACCGGCGCCTCACTGGCCCGTGCCTGGAGCCAGCCCGGAACCCGGCTGGGAATGTGGAGCCACTTCACCATCCAGTTCAGTGGCACCGTCTTTGCCATGACGTGGGGCTACCCGTTCCTGATCTCGGGCCAGGGCCTGGACGCAGCCACCGTCGCAGCGCTGATGGCCCTGTACGTTGCCGCAGCCATGGCAGTGGGCCCGTTCATCGGGCGCTTCGTTTCGCGCCATCCACTGCGCCGTTCCACCATGGTGCTGCTGATCGCCGGCGCCACCGCCACGGCATGGGCCGCGGTGCTGCTGCTGCCCGGGCGCGCTCCGCTGTGGCTGCTGGCAGGCCTGGTGGTGGTGCTCGCAATCGGCGGCCCCGGTTCCATGATCGGCTTCGACTTCGCGCGGACCTTCAACCCCGCGCACCGGATCGGCACTGCCACCGGCATTGTCAACGTTGGTGGCTTCATCGCTGCCCTGGTCTCCATCTTCCTGATTGGCCTTGTGCTCGACGTCCTGAACGCCACCGGGTTTTCACAGGGGGTGCTCTACGGCCTGGCACCCTTCCGGCTGGCTTTGAGCGTCCAGTTCCTGCTCCTGGGGATTGGTGCCGCAGCCATCCTGGCCTCCCGCCGGAAGGTCCGCCGGCAAATGGCCGCCCAGGGCATCGTGGTTCCGCCGCTGCGCAGCGCCATCGCCCGGCAGCGCCGTGAAAGCCTGGCCCGCCGCCGCCAGCCGACGCCCACGGACGACTGAGCCACTCCCGTTCGCGGGGTCCCCGCACTCTTCCTCCACGGCACCGGTTACCCACATAGCCGGACGGGCCACTGCCCGCGCCCCCGCCGGCGGCGAATGCTGGAGCCATGACAGGTTCAGAACGATTAATAGTGCGCGGCCCGGAAGACATCCTTGGCTTCATTCCGCATTCGCTCGGGTACTGGCCAGCTGCCAGCCTGGTGGCCATGACGCTGCACGGCACCACGCTCGGAGCCACACTCCGGCTTGACCTTCCGGGCCCGGCGAACCAGGCCGACCCCGCCGCGTTTGCCCGTGCCGTCCGGCGCTACCTTGAATCAGACCAGGACGCTGACGGCTCTTTGCTGGCTGTCTTCACCAGCGACGCCGGAATGGGACCGCCATCCGCCTACGAGCTCCTGGTCGACACGGTGCGACGTGCGCTGGACCAGGCCGGGATGCCTGTCCGCGATGCCTGGTTGGTGGGCGATGAGTACTGGCGGGACGCCCTGTGCAGCGACGCCTCCTGCTGCCCGCTTCCGGGACGTCCCGTGCAGGAGATCAGGGACAGCATGCTGAATACGGAGATGGTGTACCGGGGCAGCAGCATTGGACCCGCGCCACGAGCGGGGAGCCAGCCGGAAGCCCCGGTCCCTGCCATGCACCTGGCGGCCGTCCTTGAGGCACAGGCCGGCTGGGAGGACGAGCTCGGCGGGCAGTCCCGCAGCAGGGCACAGTTCAACGCGGTGCTTGACTTCTGGGAGTTGCTGCTGGAGCGGAGCCATGACGGGCAGTGGATTCCGGACGTTGAACGGGACGCCTTCCTGCGCGCCACGCTGCTCGTTCCCACCTGGCGCGACGCCCTGCTCGTGATGGCTGCGGCGGGACGGGCCGCCGCGGAGGCAGGCGCAGAACAGTTCGGCGTCCTTTCCGAGGACGGGGGCGACGTTTCCGCAGTGGCGCTGCCGTTGCTGCCTCCGCCGGGATTCGCCGGCCGGCAGCAGCGCCGGGCGGGCGGTGCCGCTTCCGGCGCTGTTCCTGCCGGCTATGGCGAGGTCCTCATGGGCCTGGCGCCGGCCGCGCCGGACTGGGCCGGACTGGACGCGCTGGACCGGATTCTGGGGCACCTGGCAGTGTTGGGCGGACACCCGGCCGCCGCAGCGCTCACGCTCCGAGGATGGGTGGCCTGGTCCCGGGGACGCGGCTCCTACGCGGCTGCCCACTTGGGCCGGGCGCTTGAGCTTGAACCGGAGTACCGGCTTGCCCAGCTCCTGCTGGATATCGTGGGCAGGGGGACGCTTTGTGGCTGGGCCGCCCGGAAGGAGGCGGCCTGGCAAAAGTTCCCGAAGGATCCTGCTGGGGAGAAGGAGACGCTGTGAGCCGGACCCGAGCGTCGTGAAGCCGGCCGGACATGCCCCGGCCGGGCCGGGCCCGCCGGGGCAGCCGTAACGGATGGCGGCAGGGGAGGTTGGATCCGGGCAAATCGTGAGACAATGGATGCCGAGACCCGGTTGGGTCCGTGTATCGAGTGCTTGTAAGCGTCCCCGCAAGGGAACATTACAGCCACTCCGGGAGTTGTCTTAAGTGACTCTGCCGGCCGTGGTGGTGCTTGGTTTCCACCACGGACTTGACAGGGTCATAGTGGTGTTGCCCGTATGGTGATTCCACAGACCACCGCTAGAAAGGTTTTCTGTGACCCCGTCTTCCACGAAGAAGGATTCCGCCGCCCAGGATGTCTTGTCCCCTGAGGAGAAGCAGGCCGCGACCAATGCCAAGCGGGCAGCTACGCGGGCAGCCAACAAGGCTTCGGCCGGCGAGGCTGCAGGCGACAGCAAGCGCGAGCCCAAGAAGCGTGGGCCCAAGCCCGGCGCCAAGGCCGCAGCCGAGGCTGCGGGAAAGTCCGCCGCCGGTGACGTTGACCCGGACGAGGTCGAAGACGTCGAGGAAGACCTCGACGACATCGTCCTCGAAGGTCCGGACGCAGCAGAGGACGTCGACGCCGACCCCGTCAAGGGTGCCGCCGGCAGCGGCAAGGGCTTCGTCTACTCCGATGCAGACGACGACGACGCGCCCGTGCAGCAGGTTATGTCTGCCGGCGCCACGGCCGACCCCGTCAAGGACTACCTGAAGCAGATCGGTAAGGTGGCGCTGCTCAATGCGGAGCAGGAAGTCGACCTTGCGCTGCGGATCGAGGCCGGGCTGTTCGCCGAGGAAAAGATCGCCGCGGACGACGGCTCCATGGATCCGAAGTACAAGCGTGAACTCGAATTCATCATCCACGACGGCAAGCGCGCCAAGAACCACCTGCTGGAAGCCAACCTCCGCCTGGTGGTCTCGCTGGCCAAGCGCTACACCGGCCGCGGCATGCTGTTCCTGGACCTGATCCAGGAAGGCAACCTTGGCCTGATCCGCGCCGTGGAGAAGTTCGACTACACCAAGGGCTTCAAGTTCTCCACCTACGCCACCTGGTGGATCCGCCAGGCCATCACCCGCGCCATGGCCGACCAGGCCCGCACCATCCGTATCCCGGTGCACATGGTCGAGGTCATCAACAAGCTGGCACGTGTACAGCGCCAGATGCTGCAGGACCTGGGCCGCGAACCCACGCCCGAAGAACTGGCACTGGAACTGGACATGACGCCGGAAAAGGTGGTCGAGGTCCAGAAGTACGGCCGCGAGCCGATTTCGCTGCACACCCCCCTGGGTGAGGACGGCGATTCCGAATTCGGCGACCTGATCGAGGACTCGGAAGCCGTTGTTCCGGCTGACGCTGTGAGCTTCACCCTCCTGCAGGAACAGCTGCACTCCGTCCTGGACACCCTTTCCGAACGCGAGGCCGGCGTGGTTGCCATGCGCTTTGGCCTGACTGACGGACAGCCGAAGACTTTAGACGAAATCGGAAAGGTCTACGGCGTCACCCGCGAGCGGATCCGCCAGATCGAGTCGAAGACCATGTCCAAGCTCCGGCACCCCTCCCGGTCGCAGGTGCTGCGGGACTACCTGGACTAACCTCTTCCGCACGACAAAACAGGGGCCGTTCGGGAACCCACTGCACGGTGGGTTCCCGAACGGCCCCTGTTTGTTTAGGAGCTCCCTCCGTGCGGCTAAAGGCCTGCGGGGCCCGTTAAACGCCTGCGGGGCCTTTCCGTGGTGGAAAGGCCCCGCAGGGTTCGTTGTTACCGATGCCTCATCTAGTCGATTTCCACGGCAGCTTTCTCGTGAAGCTTTCCCGTCTCGTCGTGCCAGCCGGAGCTCAACGGTTTGAGCGTCGCCTCCACTGCACGGGCGTGGTGGCCGCAGAACAACAGCTCACCGCCGGAGGACTCGAGTACAACCCGGACATATGCCTGAGCTCCGCAACGGTCGCACCGGTCGAGTGCGTTTAGTGTGCGGTCTGCCACTGCTGTTGTCATGTCGGCCTCCTTAGTAGATCAGTACATCTATATAACCAGTATTCGTATCCGATCCATCGCAAGGATGGGGCAAGTTCGCTGTCCGCGTATCCGCAAGGTTAGGTCAAGAATTGCCCAGTTCCGCGGATCACGGAGGCTGGTGGCGCGGCGCACAAGGCGCTGCGGGTGTGGCAGACGGCTGTCGCCGCTGCCGCCGACTACCCTAGAAGGTGCGGTCCCAGCGCCGCTTCCACGTCCCTGAAGGAGTTCATCACCAGTGGCACCAAGCTCTGAGTACACCGCCCGGCACCTTTCCGTACTGGAGGGCCTCGAAGCCGTCCGCAAGCGTCCGGGCATGTACATCGGCTCAACGGACTCGCGCGGCCTCATGCACTGCCTCTGGGAGATCATCGACAACTCCGTGGATGAGGCGCTTGCCGGGTTCGGCCACGACATCCGCATCATCCTCCACGCGGACAACTCTGTGGAGATCCACGACGACGGCCGCGGCATCCCCATCGACAAGGAACCCAAGACGGGGCTCACCGGCGTCGAAGTGGTGTTCACCAAGCTGCACGCCGGCGGCAAGTTCGGCGGCGGCTCCTATACCGCCTCCGGCGGCCTGCACGGCGTTGGAGCGTCAGTGGTCAACGCTCTCTCGTCGCGCCTGGACGTCGAGGTGGACCGCGGCGGCAAGACCTACCGGATGTCCTTCCGGCGCGGCGAGCCCGGACGCTTTAAGGACACCGGGTCCCGCCCGGACCCCGCAGCGCCGTTCACTCCGTTCGTCGATGACTCGGTACTGGACATTGTGGGCAAGGCCAAGCGCGGAGTCACCGGGACCCGGATCCGCTACTGGGCGGACCGGCAGATCTTTACCCCGGATGCCAAGTTCTCCTACGAGGACCTTGCTGCCCGCGCACGCCAGACCTCCTTCCTGGTGCCCGGCCTCAAGCTCACCGTGCGGGATGAGCGCAAGCTCCCCGGAACCCCGGGGGAAGCCGGCCCGCACGAGGAGGTCTTCCACCACGACGGCGGCATCTCCGAATTCGCCGAGTTCCTGGCCGCGGACCCGGCGGTGACCGACGTGTGGCGGCTGCATGGATCCGGGAAGTTCAAGGAGACCGTCCCGGTCCTTGACGAACGGGGGCACAGCCAGCTGGCCGAGGTCGAACGTGACTGCGAAGTGGACGTGGCACTGCGCTGGGGCATCGGCTACGACAGCACCGTGCGAAGCTTCGTCAACATCATCGCGACCCCCAAGGGCGGCACGCACCAGTCAGGGTTTGAGCAGGCGCTGGTCAAGACTTTCCGGAAAGCCGTGGAAACCAATGCCCGCAAACTCAAGGCCGGCAACGACAAGATCGAAAAGGACGACATCTTCGCCGGCTTGACCGCGGTCCTGACCGTACGGCTCGCCGAACCACAGTTCGAGGGCCAAACCAAGGAGATCCTGGGCACCAGCGCCGTGCGCGCCATCGTGGCCCGGGTGGTGGAGCGGGAGATCTCCGCCAAACTGTCCTCCAGCAACCGGAACGACAAGGCCCAGTCGGCCCTGCTGCTGGAAAAAATCGTCAACGAGATGAAGTCCCGCATCTCGGCCCGCGTGCACAAGGAGACCCAACGGCGCAAGAACGCGCTGGAAACGTCCTCGATGCCCACCAAGCTCGCTGACTGCCGGACGGACGACGTCGAACGTTCCGAACTGTTCATCGTGGAAGGCGACTCCGCGCTGGGCACCGCCAAGCTGGCCCGGTCCTCCGACTTCCAGGCCCTGCTGCCCATCCGCGGCAAGATCCTCAACGTGCAGAAGGCATCGGTGGGGGACATGCTCTCCAATGCCGAATGTGCAGCGCTCATCCAGGTGGTGGGCGCGGGGTCCGGCCGCAGCTTCGACATCAATGCCGCCCGGTACGGCAAGGTGATCCTCATGACTGACGCCGACGTTGACGGCGCCCACATCCGGACCCTGCTGCTGACCCTGTTCTTCCGCTACATGCGGCCCATGATCGTGGAGGGAAGGGTGTTTGCCGCGGTTCCGCCGCTGCACCGGGTGGAGGTCATCAACGCCGGCCAGAAGGCCAACGAGATGATCTACACCTACTCCGAGGCCGAACTGCACGTCCTGCTGGCCCGCCTGGCCAAGGAGGGCAAGCGGTACAAGGAGCCGATCCAGCGGTACAAGGGCCTTGGGGAGATGGACGCCGAGCAGCTGGCGGAGACCACTATGGACCCGCGGCACCGCACCCTGCGCAAGGTGGGGATCGAAAACGCGCAGCAGGCAGAGGAGATCTTCGACCTGCTGATGGGCTCCGACGTCTCCCCGCGCAAGGACTTCATCATCGCCGGCGCGTCCAGCCTGGACCGGGAGCGCATCGACGCCTGACCGGGCGCAGGGTCGCCGGGCGCTGGGATGGGTTCGGCGATCCCGGGGCTTTGACAAGCCCACCCGCCGGGTTGAAGCGCGACGGCGGCGTCAGCCCAGCAGCCCCGGAACCACCAGCAGTGCCGTAGGCAGCGCCAGCAGCAGGACGGACCCGGCCAACACGGCGCTGCGGACGGCCGCAGGAAGCTGGGGCTGGGGGGTCAGGAGGCGGCTGACCCGGGAGGCCGCGGTCCTGACCGCGTCCGAGCCCGGTCCGCCCGACGCCGACTCCAGCCCGGACAGGGCCAACGAGGGCGAGGACGGGCGGATGTCGCCGGCGCCCGCGTTTCCGGTCGACCCGCTGGCAACGATGGCTATCGCCTTGATGAGGGTGGCCTTGCTCTCCGTCCGCAGTGCGACGTCGTCGGCCAGCATCTCGATCAGGGAGTTGACCGATTCCTGTGCAAGCCGGGTGGTGGGCAGCCACGGGAGGGCCTGCCGCCAGGCGGCAAAGGCCCAGAGCAGCAGGTGGTGCCGCTGGCTGAGGTGCGCGTTCTCGTGAATCAGGACGGCCCGCAGCTCGTCCGGTTCGAGGGCGGCCATCAGGCCGTCCGACAGCACGGTCACGGAGCGGGCGCCCCCCGGGAGGCAGTACGCGACGGGGGAGTCGTGGCTGATCACCAGCGTCCCGGCATCCTGGGCCGATGGGGAGGCCAACAGTGCGAGCAGTTCACGGTGCCGGCGCCGCTGCCGCTGGATCTTGTAGTACGTCAGCAGCAGCGTGAACACCAGGTGGGCCGTCAGCAGGGCAGCAGTGGACAGTGCGAAGATATGCCAAAAGCCCAACGCCGTGGTGGGGGCATTGAACAGCACCATTCCCGCCAGCGCGCGAAGCCCTGCGATGAGGTTGTCACCGATTGGTTCCAGGCCATAGACCAGCATGGCGCCGATCATGGAGAGTCCACCCGCGAGCGCGATCGCCTGCCACAGCAGCATGGCCGTGAACGGCGACCTTGCCGGCCATTGGGCCCGTGACAGGAGAATTGGCACCGGCCAGGCCAGGATTATCGCCAGGACCGCCAGCAGGTATGAGGCCCAGAACATGGTGTGCTAGAGGTGGCCCAGCAGTTTACGCAGCGTCTCGGCTTCACCTTCGGAAACGGACCCGATGAAGCGGGCCAGGACGGCCTCGCGGTCCGGGGCTGATCCGAGGACCTCATGCATGAGTTCGGCGGTGTGGTCCGCACGGCTGGACACGGCCTGGTACCGGTGCGGGCGGGTTCCGCGTTCGCGTTCCACCAGCCCCTTCTTTTCCAGGCGGGAGAGTACGGTGAGCACCGTGGTGACGGCCAGTTCCTTGCCTTCGTGGCCCGGTCCGCCCTGCGCCGCGGACGTGCGCGCCAGCTGATCCCTCAGGGTATTGGCCGTAGCCGCTTCCTGGCCCGCCCAGAGCAGGTCCATGACTGCCCGTTCCAGTTCACCAAGACTAGCCATTTCACTTTTCCTTTTGTTTCCCCGCACCGCGCATTCTAAGGCGCCCGGTGACGTCGCGCGGTTGTTCAACTACATAACCAAATCTACCCCGAAAACCGCCCGGGTTCTACATCGGGTAGAACATGTGGCGCGCCGGCCCCTGCCGCGCCATGCTAGGGGAGGGCGATTGGTTTTCGCCCGCCACTGCCAATGTTCTACACTTTGTAGAAGTTACAGTTCTACAAAGCGTAGAAAACTACATTGGCTAAACAGTAGGGACTGCCATGGACGCCTTGGAAATCGCACGCTGGCAATTCGGCATCACCACCGTCTACCACTTCATGATGGTGCCGCTGACCATTGGCCTGGGCCTGGTGGTGGCCGTCATCCAGACCGCCTGGTACCGCACCGGCAAACCCGAGTACCTGCGCATGACCAAGTTCTGGGGAAAGCTGTTCCTCATCAACTTCATCATGGGCGTGGCCACCGGAATCGTGCAGGAATTCCAGTTCGGCATGGCCTGGAGCGAGTACAGCCGGTTCGTGGGTGACGTCTTCGGAGCCCCGCTGGCCCTCGAGGCCCTCCTTGCCTTCTTCGTCGAGTCCACCTTCCTGGGACTGTGGATCTTTGGCTGGAAGCAGCTAAAGCCCGCCATCCACCTTGCCTGCCTCTGGGTGGCCGTTATTGGATCGGCCCTCTCCGCCTACTTCATCATCGTGGCCAACAGCTGGATGCAGCACCCAGTAGGGGTGGAAATGATCAACGGCCGGCCCGTCATGACCGACGCGTGGGCCGTCTTCACCAACAACACCGCGCTCGTGGCCGTCCCGCACACCCTGTTCGGCGCCCTGGCCGTGGCCGGCGGCTTCCTCCTGGGCATCGCCTGGTACCACCTGTGGCGGAGGCGGCACGACGGCGTTGACACGGTGGGTGCCGACGGCAAGGTCATCCCCGGTGAAGACGTCCGCATCCCCGGCCGTGACCGTACAGACCACAGCGTATGGATCCGGTCCCTGCGGATCGGCGCCGTGGTGGCCATGATCTCCTTCGCCGGCACCGCGGTCACCGGCGACCTGCAGGGCAAGCTGATGTTCCAGCAGCAGCCCATGAAGATGGCCGCCGCGGAGGCGGCCTGCCACGACGGCACCGGTTTCTCCGTCCTGAGCGTCGGAAACGTGGGGTCCAGGAACTGCGACGACGTCGTGGCCGTCATCGAGGTTCCGGGCATCCTGTCCTTCCTTGCCAAGGGCGACTTCACCACCGAGGTCAAGGGCGTCAACAGCCTGCTGCCCGAGTACAAGGCCAACTACGGGACCAACCTGCCGGACAACCCCATCTACGGTGAGCGGGCCGGCCAGGAAATCGAATACGTGCCCGTCATGGAAGTCACCTACTGGGGATTCCGGATGATGATCGGATTTGGCGGACTCGCCGCCCTGGCAGCATTGGTGGCGCTGTGGTTCACCCGCAAGGGGACCGTGCCGGAGTCGCACTGGATGATGCGGCTGGCAGTCTTTGGCATCCTGGCCCCCTTCGGCGCCAATGCCGCCGGCTGGATCTTCACCGAGATGGGCCGCCAGCCGTTCGTCGTGGCGCCCAACCCGGATCCCAGCGGCATCGACCAGGTGTTCATGTTTACCGCCGCCGCCGTATCGCCGGGTGTCTCCGCAGGGGAACTGATCGCCTCGCTGGTGGCCCTGACGGCCGTCTACGCAGTCCTGCTGGTGGTGGAGGTGAAGCTGCTGGTCAAGTACATCCGCGGCGGCGTGGTCTCCGCGATGCCCGAACTGGTCCACGCGCCGGTGGACGAGAACGAGGACGCCACCCCGGGACCCGGCGGCCCCGGGGACGCGAAACACGCAGACGACGTCCTGGCCTTCGCCTACTAGCCCGAAACCAAGCAGAGGAAACAAACAATGGAACTGCTTCCCACCATGTGGTTCATCGCCATCGCGGTGCTGTGGACCGGCTACCTCTTCCTGGAGGGCTTCGACCTGGGCGTGGGGATGCTGATGAAGCTCTTCGCCCGCGACAACACCGAGCGCAGGGTGCTGCTGAACACGATCGGACCCGTCTGGGACGGCAATGAGGTATGGCTGCTGACCGCCGGCGGCGCCACCTTCGCAGCCTTCCCGCTCTGGTACGCGTCGCTGTTCTCCGCGCTCTATCTCCCGCTGCTGGTCGTCCTGCTGGCACTGATCTTCCGGGCGGTGGCGTTCGAATACCGCGGCAAGGTGGACACGGACAGCTGGCGGAACCGGTGGGACTGGGCCATCGCGCTGGGTTCCTTCTTTGCCGCCTTCGGCGTGGGCGCCGCACTGGCCCTCACCACCACCGGCCTTCCGCTGAACGCCAACGGCGACCGCGAAGGCGGCCCCATGGCCTGGTTCAGCGGCTACGCCCTGCTGGGCGGTATCGCCGTGGTGGGGTTCGCGCTGCTCCACGCGCTGGCGTTCCTCGCCCTCAAGACCGACGGGGAGGTACGGCACCGCGCCCGCCAGTGGTTCGTTCGGCTCCTGCCGGCCCTGCTCCTGCCCATCGCGGCGTGGGCCCTGGCCATCCAGTTCATGGACGGCAAACCCTGGACCTGGGCCGCCGTCGTCCTGGCCGTTGCTGCGGCCGTTACTGCCTGGCTGCTGGCCCGGAAGGGCTCCGAAGGCCGGTCCTTCCTGGCCCTGGGCGCCTTCCTGGTTCTGGGCACGGCGTCCATTTTCGGGGCCGTGTTCCCGGTGGTGCTGCCCTCCACGCTGGACAGCGCGTTTGACCTCACCATCTCCAACGCCTCCTCCTCGGACTACACCCTGGGACTGATGAGCATTGTGGCAGCCTTTGGCCTTCCCCTGGTGATCGCCTACCAGGCCTGGACCTACTGGGTCTTCCGCCGCCGCGTCAGCGCCGCCCACATCCCGGAAGCCCACAGCTTCCTCCCGGCGGTGGCCGCCAGGGCGTTCACCACCAAGGGCTGACGTGCGGCCAACCTTTCCCGCCGGTCCGGCCACCCGTTCAGCAATCTACTGGCTGGGCGTCCTGGCCGCGCTCAAGGCGCTTTCCCTGGTGCTGATCGGCCAGGCCGTGGCCTCCGTCCTGGCCGGACTCGTGGCCGGAAACCCGGACTGGGCAACCCAGCTCGCCGCCGGGCTCGCCGGCGTCGTCCTCCGCTCCCTGAGCGTCTGGGGCCAGGCCGTCGCGGGCCGCCGGGCGGCGCTGGGGGTCAAGGAAGAACTCCGGGCAGAACTGCTGGGGCGTGCCCTGCGCACGGGCGTCCGGTCCTCCGGGCCGGGTGACGGCGGCCTGGCGGTGCTGGCCACCCGCGGCCTGGACGCCCTGGACAGCTACTACACCCAGTTCCTTCCCGCGCTGGTCAACTGCGCCGCCGTGCCGCTGCTGCTGGGGGCACGGATCCTCTTCGCGGACTGGGTGAGCGCGCTGGTCATTGTGCTCACGGTGCCCCTGATCCCGCTGTTCATGGTGCTGATCGGCCGGTACACCGAGGACAGCGTCCGCCAGGCCCAGGCGTCGCTGGCCCGGCTGTCCGCACACATGCTGGAGCTCGCCAAGGGCCTGCCGGTCCTGGTGGGACTGGGCAGGGCAACCGCCCAGCGCAAGGCCCTCGAAGAAATCTCCGAAGAGTACCGCTCCCGCACCATGGGCACCCTGCGGACCGCGTTCCTGTCCGCCCTGGCCCTGGAGCTCATTGCCACCATCTCAGTCGCCGTGGTGGCGGTCTTCATCGGCGTCCGGCTGGTCCACGGCGGCATGCCGCTGGAGGCCGGCCTGCTGGCGCTGCTCCTGGCACCGGACTGCTACCTTCCGCTGCGGGAACTGGGCACCGCCCACCACGCCAGCGACGACGGCCGGGTGGCACTCGCGGAAACAGCCGCCGTGACCGGCGCGGCCGAAGCGATACCCCTGCCGGCGGCCAGGGCCGGCAGGCCCGGTGCCCCACTCGAGGTCACCGGACTCACGGTGACCTACGCCGGCCGGTCCGGAGCCGCCGTCGGCCCCCTCACCTTCACCGCCCCCCAGGATCGGATCACCGCCCTGGACGGACCCAGCGGTGCCGGCAAGAGCACTGTCCTGGGCGTACTGGCCGGAACCATCGGCGCCGGTGACGGGACGGGCATCACCGGATCCATCAGCGGCCTGGACCGCAGTTCCGTAGCCTGGGTGCCGCAGCATCCCGTCATGGTGGCCGGAACCGTGCTGGAGGAGGTGCTGCTGTACCTCTCGCCGGACCCCACCCATGCCCCCGACCGCTTTACCGGCGAAGAGACTGCCCGCCGCTGCCTGGAGAGGGCCGGAGCCGCCCACCTTGCAGCGAAGCACCAGGCGGAGCTAAGCCCGGGCGAGCTGCGCCGCGTGGCACTGGCCCGCGGACTGGCCAGGATCGAGGCCGGTGCCACCCTCCTGCTGCTGGACGAGCCCACGGCACACCTGGATGACGCCTCCGCACTCATTGTGGAGGAGGCCATCCGGCGGCTCCGCGGCCAGGCCACCGTGATCCTGGTGGCCCACAACCAGCGCACCCGCCGGCTCGCAGACCTGCTGGTGCCCGTCGTGCCGGCGGTCCGGGCTGCCGCAGCACCGCACCACGGCGGCGGCGCGACCGGCATCCTGCCCGGCCCCGGCGGAAGCGGCTCCACCCAACCCGGCTCTGCCGACGCCGCTTCCGCCGGCAATGACAGCGCACGCGTTGACGACGCGGCGGAAGCGGGCACCAGCGGGTCCGTCAGCCCAAGCGTTCGCGCTACCCCAGGCGCGGCCCGCCTCCTGGCGGCCCTCCTGGCGCCGGTGCGGGGCAGGTTCGCCGCCGCTGCTGTCGTGGGCACCCTGGCGGCCGTCTTCGCCGTCGCGCTTTCCGGCCTTTCCGGCTGGCTCATCATCCGGGCCAGCGAGCAGCCGCCCATTCTCTACCTGCTGACAGCGATCGTCGGCGTCCGGTTCTTCGGCATCGGCCGGGCCGTTTTCCGCTACTGGGAGCGGCTGCTGCTGCATGATGCCGTCTTCGCCGCGCTCACCCGCCTGCGCGGCCGGCTCTGGGAATCTCTGAGCCGCAGGGCGCTGTCGCTGCGCCGGCTCCTGCAGGGCGGCAACGTGCTGGGGACGGTCATCGACGATGTGGACACGGTCCGCGACCTCCTTCCACGCGTTGTCCTGCCACCCCTCACGGCGCTCGCGGTTTCCGTCCTGGCCGTGGCTGCCACCGGCGTGCTGGTGCCGGCGGCCCTTCCCGCAGTGGCCGGCGCGGCCATCAGCGGCCTGCTGCTGGCACCCGCGGCCGCCCTGTGGGGAGACCGCAAATCCGCCAACGCCGAGCAGTCCCTGCGCTCCGGGGTCCTGCGCCGCGTGACGGCAGCCCTGGACGCCAGGGCGGAACTGCACGCAAACGGCGTGGCAGCCCGTGTGCTTGAGGCGCTGCTGGCGGAGGACCGCGACGCCACGCGCGCATCCCAGCGCTCAGCCTGGGCCGACGGGCTGGGACACGCTGTTGCCACCGCCGCCTGCGGCACCGCCGCACTGGCCGCCGCATGGCTGGCGGCTCCCGGGGTCCTTGCGGCCCAGGTTGCCCCGGCCACGGCAGCCGTGGTGGTCCTCCTGCTGCTGGCACTGGTGGAACCCTACGCAGCGATGACGACGGCGGTCCGCCAGTTCCCCGCGCTCCGTGCCGTGATGCGCCGGGTGGGGGAGTCGGGCGCCCTTGACGGCCGCCTCGACGTGTCTGCTGGGCTGCAGTCCGTTCCCGGCCGCGCCGGCGGCACTCCGGGCCTTGAACTGGTGGACCTGGCCGCGGCCTGGCCCGGAGACGTCCCGGTCTTCTCCGGCGTGTTCGCGGTGGCAGGTCCCGGGCGCTGGCTGGCGGTCACCGGACCATCGGGGTCGGGAAAGTCCACCCTGCTCTCGGTGCTGCTTGGCTTCCTGCCGCCGGCCGCGGGACGGGCGCTGGTCACCGGCCGGGCGGCGTGGTGTCCGCAGGAGGCACACCTGTTCGACTCCACCATCCGCGGCAACCTCATGCTGGGCCGGCCGTCCGGGAACGGTGCACCAACCCTGGCGGACGACGAGCTGGAGTCTGTCCTGGCCGCCGTCGGACTTGCCGGCCTGGTGGCCCGGCTGCCGGCGGGCCTGGACACCCGGATCGGTCCCGGCGGTGCCTTCCTGAGCGGCGGCGAGCGCCAGCGGCTGGCCGTGGCGCGGACCCTGCTGACCGGTGCGGAGGTGATCCTGCTGGATGAGCCCACTGCCCACCTGGACGCCGAATCGGCGGCAGCCATGCTGGCGGACCTTCGCACGGGACTCCGGGACCGCACCGTGGTGCTGGTTACCCACAATCCCGCTGACATCAGGGCCGGCGACGCCAGGCTGGATCTTTCGGCCTTCGCCGGACAACCCCGGGAATCGTTGGCCGCTTCCCGCTAGGGCGGGACGGTCCCCGGCGTGCCTGCGCCTTTAGCCGCTGACGTCGTGAAGGTGGTGGACGACGTCGTGCAGGAAGTACTGGGACAGCGTGAGGACGGTGAACTGCGAGCCATTGCTGCGCAGCCCCTTGCGTCCCCAGTCGTCCTCATGGACTCCGGCGAAGGACTCGGCGGCCTGATGTCCTTCCGCCGCCAGTTCGCGGCCCACCTCGGCCGGATCGGCGTTGGCGTAGTCCTTCTCGATGGCGGTCCGGTCCTGGTCCCAATCCTCGAAGCGGGCGTCATCCTCTGCCAGCATCAGGTTCAGCCGCTGGTCGAACAGCGCGAAAACGTCCCGCACATGGCACGCGTACTCCAGCGCGGACCAGGTGTGGTCATCGGGGCGCTGCGCCGCGTCCGGCCGGCGCAGGACGGCGAGCCACCGGGGGATCAGGCTTTCGATGCTTCCCGGTACCGTTGCCGGGGTGGCGCTGGAAGCGTCGAAATGGCATTCCGGGCAGGGACGGGACAGGACCCAGGTCCAGTCCTTTTCATCAGGAACGATAGGCATGGGAGCAGTCTAAGCGGTGGGCCGAAAGACTCTGGGACCCGTGCAGCGCCCGGCATAGCCTTGCCGCATGAGCCCGGAAGAGCGCGGGGGTGCGGAAAGCGGTGCCGAAAGCATGGTGCGGCTGGCGGGCCTGACCAAGCGGTTCGGCCGCAACACTGCGCTCGACGGCGTGACACTCACCATTGGGCCGGGCGAGGTGTTCGGCTACCTGGGCCCCAACGGGGCAGGCAAGACCACCACCATCCGGCTCCTGATGGGGCTGCTGCGGCCTACCTCCGGTACAGCGTCGGTGCTGGGACTGGACGCCTGGCGGCAGTCCCGGGACGTCCACCGCCTGGTGGGCTACGTGCCAGGTGAGCCGGCGCTTTACGACCGCCTCACCGGCAGCCAGCACGTGGCCTACTGCGCCCACCTCCGGCACCGGGACGACGGCAAACGGGCGGCCGAGGTGGCGGCCCGGCTGGAGCTGGACCTGGGCCGGCCCGCACGCACTTTGTCCCGCGGCAACCGCCAGAAGCTCGCCGTGGTCCTGGCGGTGATGTCGCGGCCGCGGCTACTGGTGCTGGACGAGCCGACCAGCGGAATCGACCCGCTGGTGCAGCAGGTTTTCCATTCCATCCTGCGTGAACATACTGCCGAGGGCGGCTCCGCCTTGTTTTCCTCCCACGTGCTGGGCGAGGTGGAGCGCGTGGCAGACCGCATCGGGGTGGTGCGCCAGGGACAGCTGGTGGCGGTGGAGCGGCTGCAGGACCTCGCCGCACGTTCACTGCACCGGGTCCGGGCCCGCTTCGCGGCGGAGGTGTCCGCGGCGGAGTTCGCCGGCGTGCCCGGCGTGCGGGACCTGCTGGCGGATGGGACCACGTTGAGCTGCAATGCGCCGCAGGCGGCCCTGGATGCGCTGCTGAAGCTGGTCAGCGCCCGGGAGGTGGTGGACTTCGAATGCTCTGAAGCGCCGCTGGAAGAGACGTTCCTGAGCTACTACGGAATGGACGGACCCGGCAGCGCCAGCCTCGCCGGCGCGGGAACGGCGGCGCGCCATGCTGGCTAACGTCCTGCTGAAGACGCTCCGGGACCAGGGCAGGCTGCTGGTGGCGTGGGCCGTCTCCCTGGCACTCATCGTGGCAACGTACGCGGCCGTTTGGCCCGCGGTGAAGTCACAGCCCTCCATCAGCAGCTTCATCGAGCAGATGCCGGAGGCGTTCCGCTCGCTTTTCGCCACCTCCAGCGCCGACATGTCCACTCCCACCGGATACATCCAGGTGGAGCTGCTGTCCTTCATGGGGCCGATTGCGGTGCTGATCTATGCCATCAGTTCCGGCGCGGGCGCCATCGGCGGGGAAGAGGACCGGCACACGATGGACCTGCTGCTTTCCAACCCCGTGGGGCGGGGCCGGGTGGTGGTGGACAAGTTCCTGGCCATGGTGCTGGGCACCTTCCTGCTGGCCGCCGTGCTGGGAATATCGCTGGTGCTGGAGGGCAGCATGGTGGACCTGGTCCTTCCGGCCGGCAAGGTGGCTGCCGCCATGCTGCATTTAGCGCTGCTGGGCGTCGTTTTCGGTACCGTTGCCCTTGCCCTTTCAGCAGGGACCGGACGGACCGGCCTCAGCCGGGGTGTTCCGGCCGTGCTGGCCGTCCTCGCCTACATCGTCAACGCCCTCGCGCCGCTGGTGGATGCCTTCGACCGCATCCAGAAGGTGTCGCCGTTCTTCCAGTACGTTGCCCACGACCCCCTGCGGCAGGGCGTGGCCTGGGACAGCGTGCTGGTGTCCGCTGCCACCGTTGCCGTGCTGCTGGGGCTTGCCGTCGCCGGCTTCCGGCGCAGGGACATAGCGGGCTGAGCGCCGGACGCGCGGCATCGCCCGTGGCGCCCGGGCTATTCCCCGGCTGCCGGTCCGTCCGTCCATGCCATGGCCGGGCCCACTGCTTCGACGACCTGTGAGAGCGGGACGCCGGAGCCGTCGCGGCGGCCATGCTCCTGCGGCAGCGACCGGGCCACCCCGGCAGCGGATGAAGCCTTGGCCGGGCCGTGCCCTGCCCAGGCCAGCAGCAGCATGTCCTCACCCTTCAGGAACCGGTGCGACCGGACTCCGGCGGTGGCACGGCCCTTGGCCGGATACTCGGAGACGGCTGTGACCTTGGCGGTGCCAGGGGCCGTGCCCGGCAGGGCGCCGTTGGTCCCGGCGATGGTGACCACGACGGCGGCCTCGTCCTTGGGCTGGACGGCGCCGAAGAAGATCACCTGGTCACCTGCGGCGAGCTTGATGCCCGCCATCCCGCCGGCGGTACGCCCCTGCGGGCGGACGGCGGCGGCGGGGAACTTCAGCAGCTGGGCCTCCCTGGTGAGGAACACCAGTTCGGTGGCATCGTCACCGGCAGGAGCCACGCCCACCACGGTGTCCTTGTCCTTGAGGGTGATGACTTCCCAGTCTTCCCGGTTCAGCGGGTAGTCCGGCTGGACGCGTTTCACCACGCCCTGGGCGGTGCCGATGGCCAGGACCTCATCCAGGCGCACGAACGCCACCAGGGTTTCGCCCTTCACCAGCGTGAGGAAATCCTTTGCGGGGACGCCGCCCGCCAGGTTGGGCAGTCCGGCCACCGGCGCCAGGACCGGCATGTCCATGACCTGCAGCCGGAGCATGCGGCCCAGCGACGTGACGGCGGCGATTTCGCCGCGGGCCGACGTCTTAACCACTGAGGTGTACACATCATGCTTGCTCCGTGGCCCTGCCTCGGCCAGCGGCTCCTGGTTGCCGGTGCGGGCTATCTGGCCGGACGCGGTGAGGATGGCCCAGCAGGGGTCGTCCGCGATCTCCAGTGCCAGCGGCACGGCCTTGCCCTTCTTCCCGTTGGCCCCGGCAAGTTCGGCGGACGCAACGGTGGGGGACACGGCCTCGGACTCCAGCAGCACGGTGCGGCGCGGGGTGCCGTGGTCTTCGGCAATGGCACCCAGTTCGTCGGAAACCACGGTGCGCAGCAGTTCCTCCGAGCCCAGGATCGCCTCCAGCTCGGCGATCTCGCGGCGAAGCTCGTCCTGCTCCTTCTCCAGCTCGATCCGGGAATACTTGGTCAGCTGCCGGAGGCGCAGTTCCAGGATGTAGTTGGCCTGGATTTCGGTGAGGTCGTAGATGGACATCAGCCGCTCGCGGGCCGCGGCGGCCTCGTCCGAGGACCGGATGATCTGGATGACCTCGTCAATGTCCACGATGGCGATGAGGAGGCCCTCCACCAGGTGCAGGCGGTCCTTCTTCTTCCCGAGCCGGAAGGCGGTCCGGCGCCGGACGACGTTGATGCGGTGGTCGACGTAGACACGCAACAGGTCCACCAGGCCCAGCGTCTGCGGCTGGCCGTCCACCAGGGTGACGTTGTTGATGCCGAAGGAGTCCTCCATCGGCGTGTAGCGGTACAGCTGCTGCAGCACCGCGTTCGGGTTGAAGCCGTTCTTGAGCTCGATGACCAGCCGCAGGCCGTGCTTGCGGTCCGTCAGGTCCACGATGTCGCTGATGCCGGTCAGCTTCTTGGCGTTGACGGCATCCTTGATCTTTTCGATCACCTTTTCCGGGCCCACCATGTACGGCAGTTCGGTGACCACCAGGCCGGTGCGGCGCGCGGAGAGCTGTTCCACCTCCACCTTGGCCCGGGTCTTGAACGAGCCGCGGCCGGTGGCATAGGCGTCGCGGATGCCGTCCAGGCCGACGATCCGGCCGCCGCTGGGCAGGTCCGGGCCCGGGACGAACCGCATGAGGTCATCCAGGGTTGCGTCAGGGTGCGCAATGAGGTGCCGGGCGGCGGAGATGACCTCGACCAGGTTGTGCGGGGCCATGTTGGTGGCCATGCCGACGGCGATGCCGGTGGCGCCGTTAACCAGCAGGTTGGGGAAGGCGGCGGGAAGGACGTCCGGCTGGGTCAGCTGGTTGTCATAGTTGGGGACGAAGTCCACCACGTCTTCGTCGAGGTGGTTGGTGAGGGTGAGGGCGGCCGCAGCCAGCCTGGCTTCCGTATAGCGGGGTGCTGCCGGGCCGTCGTCGAGCGATCCGAAGTTGCCGTGCCCGTCGATCAGCGGCAGTCGCAGCGAGAAATCCTGCGCCATGCGCACCATGGCGTCGTAGATGGCGGCGTCGCCGTGGGGGTGCAGCTTTCCCATGACTTCGCCCACCACGCGGGCGCTCTTGACGTGGCCCCGGTCCGGGCGCAGCCCCATGTCGCTCATCATGTACAGGATGCGGCGCTGTACCGGCTTCAGCCCGTCGCGGGCATCCGGGAGGGCCCGGGAGTAGATCACCGAGTACGCGTACTCCAGGAAGGAGCCCTGCATTTCGGACGTGACATCGATATCGACGATGTTTTCCGTGTAGTCGCTCTCCACGATGGGCTTGGAACTTTGGCGGCGGGCCATGGGGTTTGGTGAATCCTTCTGGGGTTACTGTGCAGCCTTGGGGGTGTGCTGCGATAGTTTTTGGCTAGGCTAAGCCTATGGTGGATCAGCCCGGGGACGGCGAATATCCGGAACATTGGGAAGCCGATGTCGTCCTGCGTGACGGCGGGACAGCGCATCTCCGGCCCATCCATCCGTCGGACGCGGACGCCGTGCAGGCCTTCCACACCGGACAGTCGCAGAATTCAATCTACATGCGCTTCTTTGCGTTCAAGGCCAGGTTGTCGGCCAAGGAGCTCAAGCGCTTCACCGAAGTGGACTACAAGGACCGGGTGGCGTTCGTCATCACCATCCGCGGCGAAATCGTCGGCATCGGCCGCTACGACCGGCTTGCCGATCCCACGGAGGCCGAAGTTGCTTTCAACATCTCCGACGCCCACCAGGGCCGGGGAATCGGCTCCATCCTGCTGGAGCACCTTGCCGCCGCCGCGCATGAAAACGGGATCCGCCGCTTCAGCGCCGAGGTGCTGCCGGAAAACCGCAAGATGCTGATGGTCTTCTCCGACGCCGGCTACGACGTCAAGCGCCATTTCGACGACGGCGTCGTCAGCCTCGAGTTCAATATCGACCCCACCGAAAAATCGCGCGCCGTCATGGAATCCCGCGAGCACCGCGCCGAGGCGAGGAGCGTCCGGGACCTGCTGGCGCCGTCGTCCGTTGCGGTCATCGGTGCCAGCCGCAAATGGGGCACCGTGGGGTACCAACTGCTGGAGCACATCATCGAGGGCGGCTTCCACGGGTCCGTGTACGCCATCAACCCGGAGGCGCTGGAACTGGCCGGGATGATGTCCTACGGCAAGCTCTCCGAAGTCCCCGAGCCCGTCCAGCTGGCAATCATCGCCGTTCCCTACGAGGAAGTGGCCGGCGTCGTGGCGGAGTGCGCGGCAGCGGGCGTCAAGGGCGTTGTGATCGCCTCGGCAGGTTTTGCCGACGACGGCGAGCGGGGCCTGCTGCGGCAGCGCGCCCTGGTGCGCCAGGCCCGGGCCAGCGGGATGCGGGTGATCGGCCCGGCGTCGCTGGGCATCGCCAACACTCACCCGGACGTGTCGCTGAACGCGTCGATGGCGCCCACCATGCCGCTGCGCGGCGGCCTGGGCCTGTTCAGCCAGTCGGCCGCCATCGGCGTCTCGCTCTACGCCGCCTCGGCCCGGCGTCGGCTGGGACTGTCCAGCCTGCTCTCGGCAGGCAACAGGGCGGATGTCTCCGGCAACGACATGATGCAGTACTGGGAAGACGATGCCGACACCTCCGCCGTAGGCCTCTACCTGGAGTCAATCGGCAACCCGCGCAAGTTCTCCCGGATCGCACGGCGCCTGGCCCGCACCAAGCCGGTCATCGTGGCCAAGTCGGACACCATGGGGCTCCGTCTGCCGCCCGGACATGCCGTCCGGACCACCCAGGCGCCGGCCGGGGCGCTGGATGCCATGCTGCGCCAGTCGGGCGTGATCCGCGTGGAAACCGTGGAACAGCTGGTGGATGTGGCGCAGGTGGTGTCCGGGCAGCCACTGCCCGCCGGAGCCGACGTCGCCATCTTCAGCAATTCCCAGGCGCTGGGCAACGTGGTGGCGGACAGTGCCGCCGCGCACGGGCTGGGCGTTGCCCGGGTGGTTTCGGGACTGGACCTTGATGCCGGCCAGTCGGTGGCCCTGCCCGCACTGCGGACCGCCCTCCTTGACGCCCTGGCCTCCGATGCCGTGCACGCCGCCGTCGCCGCGCTGCTGCCTGCCCGAGGGCTGACCGCCGACGCGGTGGCGCAGGTCCTGGCCGAATGTTCAGCTACTGCCGGGAAGCCGGTGGTGGCCGCCTTCACCGGCATCCTGGACCCCGCCATCAACGTGGAGGGCCTGGTGGGAGCGGAGGGCTGTACCGTCCCCTGCTTTTCCAACCCCGGGGCTGCCGTGGCCGCGCTCGCGGCCGTGGTCCGTTATGCGGAGTGGGCCGGCCGTGACCAGGGGCATTTCGTCGAACCCGCCGGCTGCGACCCCCGCAAGGCGGAGGCCGAGCTGGACGCCCTGCTCGGGGACGTCACGGGCGACCAGCTCAATCAGCTGGACCCGGCCGCGGCTGCTTCGCTGCTGAAGCATTACGGCATCCCGGTCCTGCCCTCTGCAGGATTCACCACACCGGACGAGGCCGTGGCAGCGGCAGATGCGCTGGGCTGGCCGGTGGTGCTGAAAACCACCGACCCCGCGCTGCGGCACCGGCTTGACCTTGGCGGGGTCAGGCTTGGCATTGAGGACGCCGAATCACTGCGCCAAAACGTGGTGCAGATGCGGCGCGCGCTCGCGGCCTACGGTGATCCCGCCCTGGAAGTACAGGCGATGGCGCCGGTGGGACAGGCCTGCACCTTCCGTGCCATCGAGGATCCGTTGCTGGGCCCGGTCATTTCCTTCGGCCTCGCCGGCGACGCCGTCAACCTCCTGGACGACTGGTCACACCGGGTTCCGCCGCTCTCCGCGGCGGATGTGCACGACTTCATCCGAGCTCCGCGGGCGTCCCGGAAGCTCTTCGGCTACCAGGGCCTGCCGGCTGTCGACGTCCCTGCGCTGGAGGACCTGGCCGCCAGGCTGGCCTGGATGAAGGACAACCACCCGGAGATCGCGCTGGTGGAATTCAACCCGGTTTTGTGCGGCACCGCCGGGGCCACCATCCTCGCCGCTGATGTACGCATCGGCAACGCCGCGCAGCGCACGGACAGTGCCCGCCGCGCCATGCTGGGCTGACGCGGTTAGCAAGTGACCGGACGATCTGTGAAAATGGGGGCATGAGCTTCCAGCCTCCCGCTTCGGCGCCCGAAACGCCCGGCAATGAAAACCAGGCACTCCGCCAGCACAGCTCACACAACCACGGAACACAGGGCCAGAGCCTGGAAGACGCGCTGCAGAAGGCCGGCTTCTACCCCCGCCTGGTCTCCGACGTCGTCGACGACGCACTGGACGGCCGGGACTGCGTGGCCCACCTGGTGCACCTGGAAACCCACTTCGACCGGGCAGAGGTGCGCCGCCACATCACCGTGCTGGTCCTCACCGCGGACATGCTGGTGATCACCCACGTGGATGACCAGCAACTGGACGAGGCGGGGGAGCAAATCGTCGCCCAGATCTCCACCGAGTCCGTTCCCGTGGCCCAGATCCGGTCCGTGGTCCTGAGCTACATGTACGCCCAGCCGCAGAACTACAAGCCCTCCGACCCCGTCCGGGAACTCACGTTGTCCATTGCATGGTCCGGTGGCCAGCGACTGGACATGGGTCCGGCCAGCTGCGGCGATCCGCAGTGCGAAGCTGACCACGGCTACACCGGAACCATCGCCCAGGAAGACATCGTGCTCCGCATCAGCGCGGAGGCAGACGGGCTGCAGGCAGTGCAGGACGCCAAGCTCTTCGCCAGGGCCCTGCGGGCGGTCAACACCGGTTCCGCGGCTCCCGTAACCCATGCCCAGTCCATGGGTCCGCGGACGCGGTCCGGGGTGTTCGGAAACCGGCTCAGCCGCGGGCACCAGCAGCGCTGAGATGCCGGAAGACCGCCACCGCGCCATCCAGGAAACCCCAACCATCGGCCGCACGCCCGACCTTCCAGCCCCTCCCGCCTACGGACAGCGTTCCGTGGCTGAAGTCCTCACCAGCGCCGCGGCAAGCCTCGGCGTGGTGGGCTTTACCAATACCCTTGGGCTACCGGACGCGTCCCGGGTCTGCGTTGTACTGGCTGATGGCCTGGGCAGGAACCTGCTGAAGCAAAAGGCGGCCCACACGCCCTTCCTGCGGTCCGTGATCCAGGCGGGGCAGGGCGAGGTCCCCGTGTGGCTGGATTCCGCCTTCCCTTCCACCACGGCGGCGGCGCTGTCCAGCTTTGGAACCGGACTTGCCCCGGGCCAGCACGGCATGGTGGGCTACGACGTCCTGGACCCTGACCAGGACAAGGTGGTCAATCTGCTGGGGAACTGGGATCCGGGCGTCGACCCGTCCACCTGGCAGCCTTTCCCCACGGTGTTTGAACAGATCGCCGAACAGGTGGACGTCAGCACCGTCAGCCTCTCCCAGTTCGACGGCTCGCCCATGACCCGCGCCGCGCTGCGGGGCGGCAGGTTCATCTCCGGGATAACCGCGCATGCGCGGACCGCGGCCGCGGCCGAGGCCATGGCGACCTCCGGCCCGTCCCTCATGTACTTCTACGTCAACGAACTGGACAAGGCGGGCCACCGCCACGGCTGCCGTTCCGAGCAGTGGGAACACCAGTTGGAGGAGCTCGATTCCACCGTCAAACGGCTCAACTCCACCCTTCCCGCCGGCACCACCATTGTGCTCACCGCAGACCACGGCATGCTGGACGTCCCGGAATCCCAGCGGATTGATTTCTCCACCGACCCCGGGTTGGTGGACGGGGTGCGCCATACGGCCGGTGAACCGCGGATGGTGCACCTGTACCTGGAGGAGGCGGACCTGGAAGCCGGTGCGGGGGCAGCGGAACGGCTGCTTGCCGCCTGGAAGGCGCGGTTCGGCGACCGGGTATGGGCCTTTACGCGCCAGGAAGCCGTTGCCGGGGGACTATTTGGTGACGTCCGTCCCGCTGTTGCGGGCAGGATCGGTGACGTGATGATCGCGGCGCGTGACGCCGTCGCACTTTATGACGGCCGGCGGATGCGACCCACCGCCATGGAAGTGGTGGGCCAACACGGCTCGCTGACGAAGGCGGAGCGGGAGGTCCCGCTGCTCTGCTTCACCGCCGAAGGAAGGAACCGCCGGCGTGGCTGAACTCATCTTCTTCTCCGGCACCATGGACTGCGGCAAATCGACGCTGGCGCTGCAGATGGACTACAACCACCGGGCCCGCGGCCGCGGCGGCGTCCGCTTCAGCCGCAACGACCGCGCCGGAGAGTCCCGGATCTCCAGCCGCCTGGGCCTGGAGACGGACGCCGTGGAGGTGCTGGACAGCACCGACTTCTGGGAAGAAGTCATGCTTCGCCGCACCCAGGGCCAGCGTGTGGATTACCTGATCTGCGACGAGGCCCAGTTCTACTCCCCGGAGCAGGTGGAGCAGCTGGCCAAGGTGGTGGACGAAATCGACGTCGACGTCTTTGCCTTCGGCATCACGGCCGACTTCCGCACCAGGCTGTTCCCGGGTTCGCAGCGGCTCATCGAGCTTGCCGACCGGGTTCAGGTGCTGCAGGTGGAGGCGCTGTGCTGGTGCGGGCGGCGTGCAACGCACAACGCCAGGACGGTCGACGGCGTCATGGTCACCGAGGGCGCGCAGGTGGTGGTGGGTGACGTGGACATGGTGGTTGAGGCTGCCGCCGCCCCGGACGCCGGGCATGTACCCGTAGTGGGCTACGAAACGCTGTGCCGGCGCCACTTCATGCGGCGGGTGACGGCCCACGGCGCCAACCTGATGGCCCAGCAGGACCAGTTGCTGCCGTTCGACGTCGACGCCTGCCTCTGGCGCGGTTCCGGCGGACCCGGCGGGAGCCGAGGGGCTTAGCCCCACCCTCTTCGTCAAAGAAACCCCTGAAGCGGGGCTGCCCTTGAAACTGAGGTGGCCAGCTCTGATTGTCGGACCCCCTTGCCATGACGGGTTTATGGGGAAGTCGGCGGTGGTGAGGGCGTTCGAGGAGATCCGTACTGCCCTTGCGGTGCTTCAGGCTGAGGTGGATGGGGCGGGTTCGTTGCCGTTCTCGGATATTGATCCGCTGGCCGGTCTGGCCGATGGCTGCCTGGATATTCTTGCCGGGGCCCGGGAGGTGGAGGCGCGGGTTGCGGGGGTGAAGGCGAAGGCTGCGGTGGGGTACGCGGAGGCTGCGCATGCTGTGGCGGGCCCGGGGGTGCCGGTGGTGGCGCAGGAGATGGCGGTCGCGGCGGAGATCGGGTGCGTGCTGGCGTTGGGTCCGCGGGCGGCGGCGTCGTTCCTGGCCACCTCCCATGCCCTGACCAGCAGCTTGCCGCGGACTTTGGAGGCGTTGCAGTCCGGGACCCTGTCGTGGCAGCACGCGATAGTGCTGGCAGATGAGACGGCGTCCCTTGATGCGGTGGGAGCGGCGGCGTTGGAGGCGCATTTCCTGGACCCTGAAGCACAGGATGCCGCCCGGGGCTGCCCGGTTGGGGAGCTGCCGGCGCACCGGTTCCGGGTCAAGGCCCGGACCTGGCGGGAGCGCCACCACGCCGAGTCGATGGAGAAGCGGCATGCCAGGGGTGTGGCGGAGCGGCGGGTGGAGTTCCGGGCGGACCGGGACGGGATGGCGTGGCTGGGCGCGTACCTGCCCGCGGACCAGGCCCAGGCTGGGTGGAACCGGCTCACCGCTGCCGCACGGGGCCTGCAGGGGCCGGGCGAGGACAGGACCATGCCCCAGCTGCGGGCCGACAGTTTCGCCGCAGCGATCCTCGGCAGCGGCAACATCCGGGGCGGCAGCACCAGTCTCATCAGTGCCAGTGCCACTGCCGGCGTCTTGGCTGCTGTGGGGCCGGGCGCCGGTGCCGGTGGCACTGATAGCGCCGCATCCGGAACTGGCCACCAGCCGTCGCCGGTCCGCGCTGAGGTGCTGGTTACGGTTCCGGTGTTCGCGCTGATGGGCCTGACCGATGAGCCGGCGATGCTGGACGGGTATGGTCCGGTGCCGGCGTCGATGGCGCGGCGACTGGTCGCGGACGGGGCGGGCTCGTTTTACCGGGTGTTGGTGGACCCGCGGGACGGGGCGCCGTTGGAGATCGGCCGGAAGAGTTACCGGGTTCCCAGGGCGATGCGGGCCTGGCTGCGGATGCGGGACGGGAAATGCCCGTTCCCGGGCTGCAGCAACACCTCCCTGGACACGGAGGCCGACCATCTCCTCGCCTGGCACCACGGCGGCACCACCGGAATCAGCAACCTGGGACAGCCCTGCCCGAAGCACCACCGGCTCCGGCACACCACCGGCTGGAAACCCACCCCGGCCAGCACGAACGAACCACCCGGCTGGACCTCACCACCGGCCGCCACTACACAAGCGAACACCAGGACTGGGAACCACCAAAGTGGCCACCAGGATTCCTGCCCGGCGAACGAAGCCTCCTCGAAGAGGCACTTCAGGAGTACCTCAGCGCTTGAGCCTTTGGAGCATGTCGCCGTACGGAGACGTTGAGGCCGTCAGTGCACGCGGCGATAGCGGATGTGCGTTGCCAGCGGCGAGTGGAGCACTTCGGTGGGTTCAAAGCCGAAGGATTCAACGCCGTCGAAAATCCGTTCCCCTGACCCGAGCAGCACCGGCGCGATGTCGAGGGTGAGTTCGTCGATTACTCCCGCGATCAGCGCCTGCCGGACGGTAGATGCCCCGCCGGCGATGTCCACGCCTTTGTCCCCGGCGGTGTCACGGGCGGCAGCGTAGGCGGCATCGAAGCCGTCGGTGATGAAATGGAAGGTCGTCCCGCCCTCCATCTGGAGGGAGTCGCGGGCATGATGCGTGAGGACGAACACTGGCGCGTGGTAGGGCGGTTCGGGTCCCCACCAACCGCTCCATTCCCCGTCCCAGTCTCCGCGGATAGGGCCGAACATGTTCCGCCCCATCACATAAGCGCCGCGCGGGCGCATAAGCCATTCGCTGGCCACCTTGTCGGCGTCGTTGGCCCGGGGGTCGCCCAGGTGCCACGCATGCAGTTCCATGCCCCGTCTACCCAAGGGGTTGTCGCGGCTTTGGTCCGGCCCGGCGACGAAACCGTCCAGGGAGATGGACATGTGGCAGGTTGTGTCCGGCACCGCAGACCTCCTGGTGATTGCGCTATGTGAAGCGGCCGTGTGGTGGGGAGCTTAGCACGCGCCCGTGCGTAACGCGGCCAATGCCATCATCGGTGCGGGGAGGGAGCTTCTAGTCGCTCCGCGTGCCAAAAACGATTTCGTCCCAGGACGGCACGCTGGACCGCTTGGGCCGTGCGGGCCGGTCCGGCGCCTCAGTCTCCGGCAGCTGTCCGGTGGAGGGGGAAGCGTCTTCCTGCTTCGCCGCCGGGCGGCGGGGATTGCTGCCCAGCAGCTCGTCCAGCCCGGCGCCGCCGGAAGTTCCGGAACCAGCCCCGGGAGTCGGACCGGCGGGCTTCTGCGGGGACGCCGCAATGGTGATTTCCCTCGTGTCGGTGCTGACGCCGTCGTGAAGCCGCAGCGCATCATCGTGGCTGTCACGGTGCGGCGGAAGGATGCTGAGCCTCGACAGCATTGAAGGCCTGGTGTCCCTGCGCCTGATGAAGGAGTCGCCCTGGGCTGCCGGCGCATCCCGCTGGTCATCCTGCGGTTCCGTCTCCCCGGCCTCCGGTTCAGCCGCCACTTCGGAAGGGCGCGGGTGGGCAGCGGGCACGCCATGGGTCAGCAGCAGCGCCAGTGCGTCGTCGGAATCCTCATCTACGCCCAGGCGCTGGCCGCGGCGGGAGCGGAGCATGTCAAGGAGGCCGTCGGATTCCTTGCCGGAATCCTGCACGGGCACTCCCTGGCCGGCCGGCGACGTCCTGGACGCATCCGCGTCCGTCTCGAAATCAAAGGGGCGGTCGGAAACCGCGGTGAGGCGGCGGGCAGGAACGGGCCCGTCCAGCGGTTCAAGTTCGCTCAGCTGCTGCGCCCAGCGGTTGGTGTTCTGCAGGGACTTCCGTGCCGGGCTGAAGGTCCACAGTGCAGGAGGTTCTTCGCCGATTCCCGAGGTACCCCCGGGCTTGGCTTCGAAGCTTGCTGAGACAGTCCAGGTACCGTCCTGGCGCCGCCAGGAGTCCCACTCCACGGTTGAGGGGTCGATGCCGTGGGCGGACAGGCGGTGGGCCACCATGTCCTCCAGCGTTGCCGGGTTGTCGCCGAAGGCGGACCGGTAGACGTCGTGGCCGGGGGAAGGCGCCGCGACTTCAACTTTCCGCGCCTGCTGGGCAACATATTCGCGCTCCGCCAAGACAGGGCCCTCGTAACGCTCCACCTTGGCCAGCGGCATCCCGGACAGCTCGGCGACGTCGGCAGCCGTGGCACCGGCACGGATCCGTGCCTGGATGTCCCGGGGGGACATGGGAACGGCCGGCCTCTCCGTCCGCGGCCTGGCCGTGGACCGGCTGGCCGTCCTGAGGGCCTCATCGATCGGCAGCTGGAACATCTCGCCGCCGGGCCCGCTTAACAGGAGATGCGTCCCGTCGTCGTGCACGCCTACAAGCCGTAGATCCTGCATACAAATCCTCCACCCTGGCATTACTATCAATCGAAACTCTGCCACCCGGCGGCGGGGAATTGGCTCAAGGAGCAGGGCGCGCCGTCATTTTCCGCTGGAAGCAGGCCCGAAAGGTGCGTGCGGGCGCAAGGACCGGCGGCCCCGGCGGCGTCAGTGCCGCGTCAGGGCTGCCGTCAGCTGGTCCGGATGGCGGGTCGAGGCGAGCCAGTAGGGGGTCCGGTCGGCGGGGTCCGTGATCTCGATTTTTACGACGGGATCGATCCAGCCGCGAATGCACAGGTAGGCGAGCCCGTTGAGCCGGGTGCCCCGTTCCGCGGTCGCCTCCCCGGCCTTGAACTGCTGCACAGCGCCGACGAAACGGCGTTCGATGGTGGCCCTTCCAACGGTGAGGGTGTCAGCCGTGACCGAAATGACGGGGGTGGAAACAACCAGGAGGACCGCGATGATGGCGAAAAGCACCAATGCCGCGGTGTAGCCTGCCGCCATGCTGATGGGGGCGAAAACCAGGATGCCCGCTGCGGAGACGCCGGCCGCGATGATCCAGATCCAGGCGTTGGGCCACAGCTTCTCCCTGTAGACAACAGGTGTCCCGGCAGAGGGTGTGCTGGGAACGGACGCAGGCGAGCTTGAATCGGGCATAGCCCAAGCTTTCCACCTTTGGCCGGCTATTTCACCTTGGGACAGGCTCCGCGGCCCGGCCCCCCGGGAGTCTCCCTAGGAGTGATTTGGGGGCGCGGGTTAGAGTGAGTGACTGTGACTGATCATCCCGCCACGGTAGACCTTGTCCCGGACGCAGCCTTGCCCGCCACCGCCGCTCCCACCCTGCAGGTCCAGTTGAAGATGCTGGATCCTGAGCTGGAAGCACCGTCCTACGCACATCCGGGCGACGCCGGCGCAGACCTCCGCGCCCGCGAGGACGTGGTCCTGATGCCCGGTGAGCGCAAATTGGTCCCCACCGGCGTGGCCATTGCCCTTCCTTATGGGTTCGTGGCGCTGATCCACCCCCGCTCCGGCCTGGCCAGCAAGCATGGCCTGACGATCGTGAACGCCCCCGGCACCGTTGACGCGGGCTACCGGGGCGAGATTTCGGTAACACTGCTGAACACCGACTCGTCCCAGCCCATTGAGCTCCGGCGCGGCGATAGAATTGCCCAAATGGTTATCCAGCGGGTGGAGCACGCCCAATTCATTCCTGTCAGCGAACTGAGCGGATCCGTGCGGGGCACCGGAGGCTTCGGTTCCACCGGCGGGTTCAGCGTCCCCGGAGCCTGACCTTTAGGCTGCACCCGCAGCCACGCCGGCATGCACGACGGCGGAACCTCCAAAGTTTCGCCGGCAGGTTTCAGGACTGGCACTTTTCCAGAATTAAGGAGTCACCCATGGTCTTTGGGTTCGGCAGGAAAGCAAAGAGTGAAGAGCCGGCAGAGCCGGCCGACGAGCTCACGGTTGCGGACGGCGAAGAAAGCGGATCCGCCACCGCCGCCCGCCGCCAGGACGGCCCCTTCGATGAGGCCGAGATCAGCAGCCGCGACGGCTATGTGGATCTTGGTGCCTTGCTGATCACGCCCAGCGAGGGCCTTCAGCTCCGCCTCGAAGTCGAGGAGGCAACACAGCGCGTGGTGGCGGTGACGCTCGACCTGGACGGCTCCAGCCTCCAGCTGCAGGCCTTTGCAGCGCCCAAAACCGAGACCTTGTGGGATGAGATCCGCGAACAGATCGGCCAGTCGGTCGGTGCGCAGGGCGGCCAGGTTGAAGAGGTGGAAGGGGCTTTCGGTACCGAGCTGGTGGCCAAGCTGCCTGCCGGGCTCCCGGACGGGAGCCAGGGCTACCGCGTGGCCCGGTTCATCGGCGTCGATGGTCCCCGCTGGTTCCTGCGCGGCGTCCTGGGCGGACCTGCGGCGCTGGAACGCCCCGCCGCGGAACCGCTCGAAGCACTGTTCCGGCAGGTCGTAGTGGTCCGTGGCGACAGCCCCATGCCCCCGCGGGACCTCCTGCAGCTGAGGCTGCCGAAGGACGCCTCCGCCACTCCTCCGCCCGCCGCGCCCACCCTGGAGGAGCCCGAACGTGGTCCCGAAATTACCCAGATCGGCTGAGTCTCCCTACAACAACCCGGTCCATGCGTCCGGCCGGATCACCCCACTGGAGCAACTTCCTGACAAGGGACGCGTCATGTGCCAGGGGCACATTGAATCGGTGACCTTTGTCCCTGCCGACCGGACCCCGGAATTCAGTGCCATTCTGTCCGAGGATGACGCCGAACGTCCGGGCCCTGGTCCGAAGCGGGGCAGGCCGCCCCGGCTCCGTGTCGTCTGGGTGGGCCGCCGCCGCGTGCCGGGCATCGAAGCGGGCGCGCGGATCCGGGTTGAGGGGATGCTGGCCCGGGGCGAAGACATGCCCACCATATTCAATCCCCGCTACGAGATACTGTCCCGCCAGGAGAACGAATGACCGCGCAAGAGCCCGAACAGCCATCCGGCCCTGCACATCCGGGCAGAGAACAGCAGGGCAGGCCGCAGGCTCCCGGTCCATCACCCGTTGCCGGCCTCGCCGCCGGGTACGCCGCCAAAGCGGGACTCCACCGCACCCACGACGGGCAGGTGGACGTGCTGCGCAGCGCCGGGGGAGTGCAGGGAATTGCCGAGAGCATCGTTCCCGGCCTGGTGTTCCTGGTGGCGTTCACCATCACCCGCGAGCTCACGCTGTCACTGGTGGCCGCCCTGGCATCGGCAGCCGTGTTCACCGTTGTCCGCCTGATACAGCGGCGGCCTCTGACCCAGGCCCTGGCGGGGATTGTCGGCGTCGGCATCTCCGCCTGGCTGGCCAACACCACCGGCAAGGCCGAAGACTTCTACCTCCCCGGCTTCTTCACCAACGCCGCCTACATCCTGGCGATGGTCATCTCTATTGCCGTGAAGTGGCCCGTGGCCGGGCTCCTCTTTGGCTTCATCCGCAACGAGGGCGTGGAATGGCGTAAGGAACCTGACCGGGTCAAGGCGTACCGCCTGGGCACCTGGATCATCGTGGGCGTCCTGGCGCTCCGGCTCATTGTGCAGGTGCCCCTCTACCTGATGGGCACCGACGGCCTGGCCGCCCTCGCCACCACACGGCTCATTATGGGCGCCCCCCTGTACATCCTGGGCGTCTGGGTGGCCTGGCTGGTGACCCGGCCTGCCCCGGCGGAGCCTGAAGCCGGCACAGACCAGCCCGCCTGACAGACCAGCCCGCCTGACGGCCAGGCCGCCCCGCCTCTCCCCGGGCAGCGGCGGACCTAGCCGTCGAAGCCGTCGTCCTCCGGGACCGGGCCGTATCCGCTGGCGGTGGCCGGCTGGGCGCTGCCGCCCGCCTGCTCTCCACCGTTGATGCCGGCGGTGTCGATGCTGCCGGGTGCGGAGGAAAGCAGCTCCCGCAGCCGGTCCTCGGCGGCGATGGTGGTGACGAAGAAGAGTTCATCGCCGCCGTCGATCACGTCGTCGCGGCTGGGGGTAATGGGTGCCTGGTCCCGCAGGATCGCCACCAGGGTGGCGTCCTCCGGCCAGTGGATGTCGCCCACGGTCATGCCGATCACGTGCGAATCATGCGGGACGGTGAATTCCACCAGCGACGCCACGCCCGTCTGAAGCGTCAGCAGCCGGACCAGGTCGCCGATCTCCACTGCCTCTTCCACCAGGGCCGTCATCAGCTGCGGGGTGTTCACGGCGACGTCGACACCCCATGAATCGTTGAACATCCAGTCGTTCTTGGGGTTGTTCACCCGGCCCACCGTCCGGCCAACCCCGAACTCGGTCTTGGCCAGCAGGGACACCACCAGGTTCACCTTGTCATCGCCCGTGGCGGAAACCACCACGTCGGCGTCTTCCACCTTCGCGCCCTGCAGCGTGGAGAGCTCGCAGGCGTCACCCACCAGCCAGTGGGCGCCCCGCAGGCCGCTGCGCCCGATCACTTCCGGTTTGAGGTCGATAAGGAGGATTTCGTGCTTGTGCGCCAGCAGTTCGCGGGCAATGGACGATCCGACGCTGCCGGCGCCGACAATAACGACTTTCACTGATACTCCTTGGCGGGGGCTTTGGCGAGGATCTGGGCGATCTGGGCGCTGCGGTCCACCTGCAGCATGGCGTGCACGGTGTCGCCATCCTGGTAGGCGGTTCCGGCGTCGGGCAGCAGGCCCTCGCCGAAGCGGGTCAGGTACGCCACGCGCACATCGGCAGCCTTCTCAATGCTGCTGATGCGGTGCCCGGTCCAGCCGGCGTCGAGGTCCAGTTCGGCCAGGACCAGGCGTCCTGAGGGCTCCCGGAAGTCGCCCGCGAGGTGCTGTTCGGGAAGGATGCGGCGCAGCACCTGGTCGGCGCTCCAGCGGACGGCCGCCACGGTGGGAATGCCAAGGCGCTGGTAAATCTCGGCGCGTCCCGGGTCATAGATCCTTGCGACGACGTGCGGGACGTGGAAGGTCTCACGGGCCACCCGGGTGGCCAGGATGTTGGAGTTGTCCCCGCTGGAGACCGCGGCGAAGGCATAGGCCTCGCCCACCCCGGCCTGCTTGAGGGTGTCCCGGTCAAAGCCAATGCCCGTGACTTTCCGTCCGGTAAAGCCCTGGCGGAGCCGGCGGAAGGCGCGGTCGTCCTGGTCGATGATGGCCACGGAATGTCCGGCATCCTCCAGCGTGTGCGCCAGCGTTGCCCCCACCCGGCCACATCCCATGATCACGAAATGCGCCACCGTATCTCCTCCATATGTAAGTCAGGATCGTGCAGCTAGAACTCTACCGGCACGGCCCTGGTTAGGCCCGGCCGGGGCCCGTCATGACATCGTCCGCGATTCAGACTAGCTTTGTGGGGTGTTGACAATACTGAACGCCGTCAAACGCGTGCTGGTGGGCAGGCCGTTCCGGAACGACCGGCTGGCCCATACCCTGCTTCCCAAGAAGATCGCACTGCCGATCTTCGCCTCCGACGCCCTTTCCTCCGTAGCCTACGCGCCGGACGAGATCCTCCTGACCCTTGCCCTGGCAGGTGTGAGCGCCGTGGCGATCTCGCCCCTGGTGGGACTGGCGGTCATGGTGGTCCTGCTGACCGTTGTCGCTTCCTACCGGCAAAACGTCCACGCGTACCCGTCGGGCGGCGGCGACTACGAGATCGCCAACGTAAACCTCGGCAAGTACGCCGGGCTGACGGTAGCCTCGGCCCTCCTGGTGGACTATGTCCTGACCGTTGCCGTGTCCATGTCCTCGGCAGCGGCGTACCTCACCACTGCTGTACCGTCACTGCACGGTGAGCAGGCCGTCATCGCCACCATCGGCGTCGTCATCCTTGCCCTGGTCAACCTGCGCGGCATCAAGGAAGCGGGCAGCGTATTCGCCGTCCCCACCTACATCTTCATGGCATCGATCCTGGGCATGACCGCGGTGGGCGTGTTCCAGGCCGCAACGGGGCAGCTGGGGGAGGCGCCGTCGGCGGCCTTCACCATCGTCCCCACGGAAGGCTTCGACCAGGGCCTGGTGGGCCTGGCCGGCGCGTTCCTGCTGCTCCGGGCCTTCTCCTCCGGCGCCGCAGCGCTTACGGGCGTGGAAGCGATCAGCAACGGCGTGCCGAACTTCAGGCACCCAAAGAGCAAGAATGCGGCCACCACCCTCCTGCTCCTGGGGGTGATCGGCGCCGCGATGCTGGCCGGCATCATCTACCTGGCCAACGCTACCAAGGTCCACATCGTGCTGGATCCGGCCACGGAATTCCTGCTCGACGGGAACCCGCTGCCGGAGGGATACGTCCAGAACCCGGCCATCAGCCAGATTGCCCAGACCATCTTCGGCCCGGGCAGCATCCCGTTCTACATCGTGGTGGCGGCCACCGGCGTCATCCTGGTGTTCGCGTCCAACACGGCCTTCAACGGCTTCCCGGTCCTCGGCTCCATCCTGGCCCAGGACGGCTACCTTCCCCGCCAGCTCCGGACCAGGGGCGACAGGCTTGCGTTCAGCAACGGTGTCCTTGCCCTCGCGGCAGGCGCCCTGGTGCTCATCATTTCGTTCGACGCGGACGTCACCAAGCTCATCCAGCTCTACATCGTGGGCGTCTTCATCTCCTTCACCCTCAGCCAGCTCGGCATGATCCGGCACTGGGGGCGCGAGCTGAAGCTTGCCAAGGACAAAGCCGTCCGGCGCCGGATGATGAAGTCCCGCACCATCAACAGCATCGGCTTCGGCATGACCGGGCTGGTGCTGGTCATCGTCCTCATCACCAAGTTCGAACAGGGCGCCTGGATCGCCCTCCTGGCCATGTTCGTCCTCTTCCTGATCATGTGGAGCATCCGGGCGCATTACGACAACGTGGCCAAGGAACTCGCGGTGGATGAGGACTCCTCACCCCGGGCCCTGCCCACCAGGGTGCACGCCGTCCTGCTGGTGTCCCACGTCCGCAAACCCGTCCTGCGTGCGCTGGCCTACGCCCGTGCGTCCCGGCCCTCCCGGCTGGACGCCATAACGGTGGACATCGACGCGGAGGAAACGGCCCACACCATCGCCGACTGGGAAAAGCTCGAAATCCCGGTCCCGCTGACCGTCCTGGCCAGCCCCTACCGCGAGACGGTCACGCCCATCATGGAGTACATCAAGCAAATGCGCCTGGACTCCCCGCGGGACCTGATCGTGGTCTACATCCCGGAATACGTGGTGGGCAAGTGGTGGGAGCAGCTGGTGCATAACCAGACCGCCCTGCGCATCAAGACCCGCCTGCACTTCGAACCCGGAGTCATGGTGGCCAGTGTTCCGTGGCAGCTCAAATCATCCGAAGAAGCAAAGAACCTCCAGGACGTCCAGTGACCGCAAGAACTTCAACAGCCGCGCCGCAGGCACCGGACGCTGCCGGGCATGCAGGCGAAGAGGCGGTCCTCGACGTCGGGCCCGTGGCCCATGGCGGGCACTGTGTTGCGCGGCATGAGGGCAGGGTCATCTTTGTCCGGCACGCCATCCCGGGAGAGAAAGTCCGGGTCCGGCTGACCGATGCAGCGGACGACGCCAAGTTTTGGCGGGCGGACGTCATCGAGGTGCTCGAGGCTTCCCCCGACCGGGTGGAGCACTTTTGGCATCCTGCGGATTCCCGCCGGGCATGGGGCCACGGCCACCCGCCTGTGGGGGGTGCGGAGTTCGGGCACATGACACTGGCCCGGCAGCGCAGCCTCAAGGCGGATGTCCTGGCCGAACAGCTCACCCGGCTGGCCGGCTTTGAGCAACTGCCCGCCGCCTGGGCGGGCAGCGTGGAGGCGGTAGGGGAAAAGTACGACGGCGGCACCGGCCTTGGGTGGCGCACACGGGCCAGCTTTTCGGTCACCCCCGGCGGCAGGCTGGGAATGCACGCTCACCGTTCCAGCCAGATCATCCCGGTGCGGGAGATGCCCCTGGCCAGCGGCGCCATCAACGCGCTGCGCTTGTGGGACTTGGACCTCCAGGGCATCGAGCGGGTTGAGGTGGCCGCTCCGGCCAACGCTTCCCGGCCCCTGGTGCTCCTTGCGCCCGCGCCCGGGACAAAGGACAAACGGCTGAGGGCAATTGCTGCGGAAGTGCCGGGGGACGTTTCCGTGGCGGCCTTTGATGCGCTGACCGGTGACGTGACACAGCTCCGCGGCCGGACCTGGGTGCAGGAGTCCGCCGAGGGACACGATTTCCGCGTTACCGGAGAGGGCTTCTGGCAGATCCACCGCGACGCGCCCGGGACACTTGTGGGGGCTGTCACAGAATTCCTCCGGCATGGAGACTTCCTCCACCCCGGAGCCGTGGTGGCCGACCTCTACGCAGGAGCCGGGCTCTTCACCGCTGTCCTGGCCGACGCCGTGGGGGAGACCGGGTCCGTGCTCTCGGTCGAAGGGGCGCCCGGCGCCAGCCGCGACGCCCGGAAAAACCTGCACTCCGCGCCGCAGGTGGAGGTGGTCCAGGGCCGCGTGGAACGGGTCCTGCGCCAGAAGCCGCGGAATTTCGACGCCCTGGTCCTTGACCCGCCCAGGGCCGGAGCCGGGAAAGCCGTCGTCGGCCAACTCGTTGCCTCGCAGCCCCGGGCCATTGCCTACGTGTCCTGCGACCCGGCGTCGTTCGCCCGTGACCTGGGTTACTTCCGCCGCTCAGGGTGGGACCTCGCCGGCCTCCGGGCCTTCGACCTGTACCCCCACACCCACCACCTTGAGACCGTGGCACTGCTGGCTCCGGCTCCGTGATGCGGCCGCGGTTTTGGACTACGATGACCGTAGTAGTCCCACGTCGCGCCCGAATTCTCGGCCGGCCGTGTGCAATTTTCGGGCCCTGTAACTACTTAGGGCGTCCTAACTAGCAGGCGGTCAACCGCGCGACAAAGATGAAACTGTTGCGAGAGGAGTCCTGCGATGAGCACTGTGGACAGCTTCGGTTCAAAAGGCAAACTTAATGTAGCCGGAACCGAATACGAAATTTTCCGGTTGAACTCCGTTGAAGGTGCAGAAGCCCTTCCGTTCAGCCTCAAGGTATTGCTTGAAAACCTGCTGAGGACCGAGGACGGCGCGAACATCACTGCCGATCACGTTCGCGCTTTGGCAGGCTGGGATCCGAATGCGGAGCCCGATACAGAAATCCAGTTCACGCCGGCACGCGTGATCATGCAGGACTTCACCGGCGTTCCCTGCGTGGTTGACCTGGCGACGATGCGTGAAGCCGTCAAGGAACTGGGCGGCGACCCCAAGCGGGTCAACCCGCTGGCGCCGGCCGAGATGGTCATCGACCACTCGGTCCAGATCGATGCCTTCGGCAACTCCGGCGCGCTGGAGCGCAACATGGAGATCGAATACCAGCGCAACGGTGAGCGCTACCAGTTCCTGCGCTGGGGCCAGACCGCATTCGACGACTTCAAGGTGGTTCCCCCGGGAACCGGCATTGTGCACCAGGTCAACATCGAGTACCTGGCCCGCACCGTCATGACCCGCGAAGTGGGCGGCGTCCTGCGCGCCTACCCTGACACCTGCGTAGGCACCGACTCCCACACCACCATGGTCAACGGCCTGGGCGTGCTGGGCTGGGGCGTGGGCGGCATCGAAGCCGAGGCCGCCATGCTCGGCCAGCCCGTCTCCATGCTGATCCCGCGCGTTGTGGGTTTCAAGCTCAGCGGCAGCATCCCCGCCGGCGCCACCGCAACCGACGTAGTGCTGACCATCACCGAGATGCTCCGCAAGCACGGCGTGGTGGGCAAGTTCGTGGAGTTCTACGGCGAGGGTGTCGCAGCGGTGCCGCTGGCCAACCGCGCCACCATCGGCAACATGAGCCCGGAATTCGGCTCCACGGCTGCCATGTTCCCGATCGACGACGTCACCCTGGACTACCTGCGCCTCACCGGCCGCTCCGAGCAGAACGTCGCCCTCGTGGAGGCGTACGCGAAGGAACAGGGCCTGTGGCACGACGCGTCGCGCGACATCAAGTTCTCCGAGTACCTGGAACTGGACCTGTCCACCGTTGTCCCGTCCATTGCAGGCCCCAAGCGCCCGCAGGACCGCATCGAGTTGACCGAGGCCAAGGACGAGTTCCGCCACGACCTCAAGAACTACGTGTCCCATGACGCCAACGCGGGCACCCTGGACGAGTCCCTCGAAGAGAGCTTCCCGGCCTCCGACGCCCCGTCCTTCACCTCCGGCGGAACCCACGTCTCCGACACCGACCGCGAACCGCCGAAGTATTCGGCGGCCCACGGCGGCGCCGGGCGGATCACCAGCCCGGTTCCCGTGAAGATGGCTGACGGACGCGAGTTCGAGCTGGACCACGGCGCGGTCACCATCGCGTCCATCACGTCCTGCACCAACACGTCCAACCCCTCGGTCATGCTGGCCGCCGCCGTCCTGGCGCGCAACGCCGTCGAAAAGGGCCTCACCGCCAAGCCGTGGGTCAAGACCTCAGTCGCCCCGGGTTCGAAGGTTGTCACCGACTACTACGAAAAGTCCGGCCTGACCCCCTACCTGGAGAAGCTCGGCTTCTACATCGTGGGCTACGGCTGCGCCACCTGCATCGGCAACTCCGGCCCGCTGGAACCCGAGATCTCCGAGGCCATCCAGGCCAACGACCTCGCCGTCAGCGCCGTCCTGTCGGGCAACCGCAACTTCGAAGGCCGGATCAACCCGGACGTCAAGATGAACTACCTGGCGTCCCCGCCGCTGGTCATCGCCTACGCCCTGGCCGGTTCCATGGACTTCGACTTCGAGACCGACGCGCTCGGCAAGGACGAGGCCGGCAACGACGTCTTCCTGAAGGACATCTGGCCCAACCCCGTTGAGGTCCAGCAGGTCATCGATTCCTCGATCGACAAGGAAATGTTCGCCAAGGGCTACGAGGGCGTCTTCGACGGCGACGACCGCTGGAAGGCACTGGACACCCCGGCTGGCGACACCTTCGCCTGGGATCCGAACTCCACCTACGTCCGGAAGCCCCCGTACTTCGAGGGCATGCAGGCGACGCCGGAACCGGTCAAGGACATCACCGGCGCCCGCGTGCTGCTGAAGCTCGGCGACTCCGTCACCACCGACCACATCTCACCGGCCGGTTCGTTCAAGTCCGACACCCCCGCCGGCCAGTACCTGCTGGCCAACGGCGTGGAGCGCAAGGACTTCAACTCCTACGGCTCGCGCCGTGGCAACCACGAGGTGATGATCCGCGGTACGTTCGCGAACATCCGCATCAAGAACCAGCTCCTGGACGGTGTTGAGGGTGGCTTCACCCGCGACTTCACCCAGGCTGACGGCCCGCAGGCCTACGTCTACGACGCCGCGCAGAACTACCAGGCAGCCGGCACCCCGCTGGTGGTCCTGGCCGGCAAGGAGTACGGCTCCGGTTCGTCCCGTGACTGGGCCGCCAAGGGTACCGCCCTGCTGGGTGTCAAGGCTGTCATCGCCGAAAGCTACGAGCGCATCCACCGCTCCAACCTGATCGGCATGGGCGTCCTGCCGCTGCAGTTCCCGGCCGGGGAGAACGCTGCCAGCCTGGGCCTGACCGGCACGGAAACCTTCTCGGTGGAGGGCGTCACTGCCCTGAACGAGGGCACCACGCCCAAGACCCTGAAGGTCACCGCCACCGCCGAGGACGGCTCCTCGAAGTCGTTCGACGCCGTCCTGCGCATCGATACGCCGGGTGAAGCGGACTACTACCGCAACGGCGGCATCCTGCAGTACGTGCTGCGCCAGATCTCCGCCAACTAGCGGTAACTGCCAGCAGGCACCATCCTCCCGAAGCCCCGGCCGGTCACCGACCAGCCGGGGCTTCGGCTTTGCAGCCAAGCCAAGGCGTTAGAGTTAAACGGCACGTCTACCACCCGAAGGAGGGGTCATTGGGAATCTTGGACACCATCCGGAATCCGCAGGACCTGAACGAGTTGACCGAGAAACAGCTGGAACAGCTGGCCTCGGAGATCAGGGAATTCCTGATCACTAACGTTTCCCAGACGGGCGGCCACCTCGGACCCAACCTCGGCGTCGTGGAGCTGACGCTGGCCGTGCACCGCATTTTCGAATCGCCCCGCGACAGCATCGTCTTCGACACGGGCCACCAGTCCTACGTCCATAAGCTGCTGACCGGACGCCAGGACTTCAGCACCCTTCGCCAGGAAGGCGGACTCTCCGGCTACCCCGCGCGGGCCGAATCGGAGCACGACATCGTCGAAAGCTCCCACGCATCCTCCTCCCTGTCCTGGGCCGACGGCATCTCCCGCGCCCGCCAGCTCACGGGAGAAGGCGACAGGCACGTCGTCGCCATCGTGGGCGACGGCGCCCTCACCGGAGGGATGGCCTGGGAAGCCATCAACAACATCGCCGCGGACAAGAAGCGCCGCGTCGTCATCGTGGTCAACGACAACGGCCGCTCCTACGCACCCACCGTCGGCGGATTCGCCGACTATCTTGCCTCCCTGCGCCCCACCATCGACTCCTTCCGCGCCGCGCCGGCGTATGAGGGCGCACTGGACTGGTGGAAGAAGAAGCTCCAGAACGGTGGCCCGGTGGGCCAGTTCACCTACAAGAGCCTGCATGCCATGAAGAAGGGCATCAAGGACTGGTGGGCCCCGCAGGGCATGTTCGAGGACCTGGGCATGAAATACATCGGTCCGGTGGACGGGCACAACCTCCAGGCCATGGAACACGCGCTCTCCACCGCCAGGAACTACGGCGGCCCCGTCATCGTCCACGCCATGACGGAGAAGGGCCACGGCTACGCTCCTGCCCGGGCCCATGAAGCAGACCAGTTCCACGCCGTCGGCATCATCGACCCCGAGACCGGCGAACCAACCGGCAGTGGGGGCGCCCAGTCCTGGACCTCCGTCTTCGCCGATGAGATCGCCGCCATCGCCGACGAGCGCGAGGACATTGTCGGCATCACCGGCGCCATGCTGATCCCGGTGGGCCTGCACAAATTTGCGGCCAAGCACCCCGAGCGCGTCATCGACGTCGGGATCGCCGAACAGCATGCGCTCACCGCGGCCGCCGGCATGGCCTTTGGCGGGCTGCATCCGGTGGTTGCCGTCTATGCCACTTTCCTGAACCGTGCCTTCGACCAACTGCTGATGGACGTGGCCCTGCACAAGGCAGGCGTCACCATTGTCCTGGACCGTGCAGGGGTCACCGGCCCGGACGGCGCCAGCCACCACGGCATGTGGGACATGGCCATGGTCCAGATCGTCCCCGGCCTCCACCTGGCAGCGCCCCGCGACGCCACCCGGCTCCGGGAGGAACTGCGCGAAGCGGTGGCCATCAGCGACGCCCCCAGCGTGGTCCGCTTCTCCAAGGGCTCTGTTGGTCCGGCGGTCGAGGCGCTGGAGCGGTTGAGCGACGGCGTGGACATCCTTGCCCGCCGCCCCTCCGGCTCCACCGAGAACGACGTCCTGATCGTCAGCGTCGGCGCGATGTCCGAGCTGGCCCTCGACGTTTCCAACCGGCTCGGGGCGCAGGGCATCAGCACCACCGTAGTGGATCCGCGCTGGGTCCTCCCGGTCCGCCGTTCCATCATCGCGCTGGCCTCGCACCACCGGCTGGTGATCTGCATCGAAGACGGCGTCCGCGCCGGTGGCGTGGGATCGCGCATCCGGCAGGAGATGCGGGCGGCAGGCGTGGACACCGCCCTGAACGAGGTTGGCCTGCCCGTCGAATTCCTGGAGCATGGCACCCGCAACCAGGTGCTGGAGCGCGTTGGGCTGACCGCCCAGCAGATCACTCACGACGTCGTTGCGCAGGTCCTGGGAACCAAGGTTCCGTTTGCGCGGCCCCTGCCCGGGCAGCAGCACCCCACCACCGGCAGCCTCCCGATCCTGTGAGGGACGAGGACGAGCTGAAGTATCCCGGCCCCGCCGGGGAGTCCGGACCGGTCCTGCACACCACCACCACGCGCGTTCCCAACGGCCTAAAGCCGGGACAGCTGGTGGTCTCCCGGAACCGGAAGTGGAACGGCAAGGCCCACTGGGTGGTGCCGGGCCGGTACCTGGGCGAAGACCGGCACGGGTGGTGGATTTTCCAGGGCACCAACGAGTTCTGTTCCCGCCCCGGCGCCGCGTTCTACACGCGCTCCGACGCCGTCCTGCTGGTGCCGCGCGAGGGTGACTGGGTGGCCACGTTCTACGACTCCGCGCATCCGGCGGGAGTACGGGTCTACATCGACCTGGCGGTGGGCCACGAATGGACACACATCCGGCCGGCGGTGACCGAGTTCCACGTGATCGACATGGACCTGGACGTCATCCGGACGGCTGACCGCGGCGTCTTCATCGACGACCAGGACGAGTTCGCCGAACACAGCGTCTCCATGCGCTACCCGCAGCAACTGATTGAAGACATCCAGGCCGCAGCGGACGGGCTTTACCACGCCGTGAAGGCACAGCAGGCGCCATTCGACGGCACCGACGTCGAATGGTTTACAGAAGGACGTAAATGAGCGGCATTGTCAGGGTCTACAAGCGCGACGACGAGGGCACCCTCCACTTCCGGGAGGCCTGGTTCGACGATGAGTACTCCCAGTTCGTCATGAACTTCGGCGCCGTGGGGCACCAGAGCAAAACCGAGGAAACCGACGTCCCGGATGCTGCTGCCGCGGAGGGCCTCCTCGACGCCTTCGCAGCCCAGTGCGCGGAGGACGGCTACGCCGAGATCCCCACCGAGGAACAGTTCTGGGTGGTGGCGCAGTTCGCGCTCAAGACCAGGGAGGGCACCGACCGGGACCGCTACCTGGAGCAGAAGGCCACGGACGCCCTGATCAGCCACCTCGCCTGGCGCGGCCTGGGCACGGTGGAGCGGTCCGAATTCACTGACTACAAGCTCAACATCTTCTGCCTCTGCCCGGACGTGAACAAGGCCGTCAACGCCATCAAAGTCTGCGCCCGCGGCGAGGACCTTGACTTCACCAAGCTCAGCATCGGCGCCGCCCCCTACGGCGACCCTGACCACTTCAAGCTCAAGCACTCAGCCAAGCCTGCCAGCAACTTCACCCTCTAGGAGGCGTCCTTGACCAGTTACCGCCGCGTTGGAAAATCCGGCCTGACCGTCTCCACCGTGGGCCTTGGCTGCAACAACCTTGGCCGCGCCAATACCGCCACCGAGACGCAGGACGCCACGGACGCCGTCGTCCACGCAGCGGTGGATGCCGGCATCACCCTCTTCGACGTTGCCGACACCTATGGGCGGGAGCCCGGATTGAGCGAAACCATGCTCGGCAAGGCCCTCGGAAACAAGCGCTCCGGCGTCGTCCTGGCCACCAAGTTCGGCATGGACATGAAGGGCGGCAGCGGGCCGGACTTCGGCGCCCGCGGGTCGCGGCGCTACATCATCCAGGCGGTGGAGGCCTCGCTGCGGCGCCTCGGCACGGACTGGATCGACCTCTATCAGTTCCACACCCCGGATCCGCTGACCCCCATCGATGAGACCCTCGCGGCGCTGGACACCCTGGTCCGCAGCGGCAAGGTCCGCTACATCGGCCACTCCAACCGTTCCGGCTGGCAGATCGCCCAGGCGGAGTACGTGGCCCGCGAACTGGGCACGGCCCGCTTCATCTCCACCCAGAACCACTACAACCTCCTGGACCGCCGTGCCGAGCTTGAGGTGACGCCCGCCGCGGAGGAGTTCGGGCTCGGTGTCCTGCCGTATTTCCCGCTGGCCAACGGACTCCTCACCGGCAAGTACTCACCGGGCCATGCCCCGGAGGGGTCCCGGCTCAGCCACACCCGCACCAACATGGTGGACGACGCCGACTGGGACCAGTTGGGCCGGTTCAGCGCCTTCGCGAAGGAACGCGGGCTGACCGAAATCGAGGTGGCCTTCTCCTGGCTTGCCGCCCAGCCCTCGGTGGCCAGCGTCATCGCCGGGGCCACCAGGGCGGAGCAGGTCAGGCAGAACGCGGAAGCGGCGAACTGGGTCCCCACGCCCGAAGACCTGGCTGACCTGGACTGGATCTTCCCGGCAGTGCCCAAAGTCGCGCTCTTCTAGGCCGCCGTGCCCGCCTACCTCCTGGATGTTGACACCGGGATCGACGACGCCCTGGCCCTTGCCTACCTGGCCGCCCTCCCGGACACGGAGATCGTGGCGGTCACGGCCTCTCCCGGCAACGTGGACGCGGACCAGGTTGCCCGCAACACCCTGGCCCTGCTGGAACTGTGCGGCAGGTCCGGGGTCCAGGTGGCGGTTGGTGCCCGCCAGCCCCTGTCCATCCCGCTGCTCACCACCCCTGAGACCCACGGACCGCAAGGGATCGGGTACGCCGTGCTGCCCGAACCCGCCGGGCGGCTCTGCGACCGGGACGCCGTGGACCTCTGGATCGAACATGCCAGGGCCAGGCCAGGCGAGCTCACCGCGCTCATCACCGCACCGCTGACCAACTTCGCCCTGGCCCTGCGCAAGGAACCGGAACTGCCCAACCTCCTGGCCAAGGCAGTAATCATGGGCGGCGCCTTCTACCACCAGGGCAACACCACCCCCACCGCCGAGTGGAACACGCACGTGGATCCGCACGCCGCCAAGGAGGTCTACGCCGCGTACCGGGGAAGGCCGCTGGAGAAACTCCCCATCGTCTGCTCCCTTGACACCACCGAACGCATGGAACTGCACCCGGCCCACGTCACGGCGCTGGCCCGGGCCGCGGGTGCCGGCGTTCCCGAACTGCTGCTCCCGGAACAGCCGGAAGGGCGGCGCAGCACCTCCGACAACACCCTCATCAGGCACCTTTCAGATGCCCTGCGGTTCTACTTTGAATTCCACCGGCTCTACGACCAGGGATACCTGGCCCACGTCCACGACTTCTTCGCCGCAGGAGTCGCGGCAGGCACGCTCGAGTACACGGCGCGGACCGCCACCGTGGACGTCGAAACGGATTCGCCGCTCCTGGCGGGAACCACTGTGGCCGACTTCCGCGGGCTCTGGGGCACACCCCCAAACGCCAGGATTGTCGACAGCAACAACCCGGAGCAGGCGTTCCGCGAACTCGTGTCCGCCATCGGAAGCCTGGCCCGCCGGGTTGGCTGACAGGGCAGGGACGGACCCGTCATGACCGGGCCACCCGGCACGGGACGCTGCCGGACGATGGCCGGTAGAATGGGCCACGGACCGGCCCGGCGCAGTTGCCGCCGGCTGCTGCCGAGGTGACATAGGCAGCCACACTCCGGCCCGGCACTGCCGGGCCACTGCCTGCACCCAAAGGAACATTCCCCATGTCATCGCCCTCTTTGACGCTTCCGTCCCAGGAACGCCCGGCGGCCCGCCGCCGGCTGCTGGAGATCCTCGGCGCCCTGGCCATCGCGGCCACCTATGTCTACCTGGTGCTCAACCAGCCGGCAGACATCACCGGAGGTCCGGGCAGCGCATCGGCCCTGATCGCCCTCACCGGCTTCCTGGCAGGCGCAGTCCTGCTGATCGTCGCCGTCCTGCCCACGCTGCCCGCGTCCACCCTGGTGCTCATTCCGGTGGCCCTGGTCCTGAACATCGTGCTCGGCCAGTTCGTTGGCAGCACCCTGGTTCCCTTCTACCTCGACGCCATCGGCACGGTGTTGATCGCGGTCCTGGCCGGCCCGGCCGCCGGTGCCGCCACCGGAGCGCTCAGCAGCATCGTCTGGTCCTTCTTCAACCCCACGGTGCTTCCGTTCGCAGCCGGCGCCGCGCTCATTGGCTGCCTCGCCGGGCTGGCAGCACGCTACGGCCTCTTCCGCCGCTTCTACCTGGCTCCCGTGGCCGGTTTCGCCACCGGAATCATCGCCGGCGTGGTGTCCGCCCCGGTGGCCGCCTTCGTCTTCGGGGGCACCTCCGGCGTGGCCACGGGGGCCATCGTCAGCGCCTTCCGGGCCATGGGGGACACCCTCCTGGCCGCGATCACCAAGCAGGCACTGATCTCCGACCCTATGGACAAGGCCATCGTGTTCACAGTCGTGGCCATCCTGGTCTATGCGCTGCCCCGCAGGGCACGCCTGCAGTTCCCTTTCGTGCGGCGCCACCGGGTCCTGGCCGGCAACACCCCCGTGGAGGCCGCGGCTGACGCTCCCGCACAGGGGCCCGGGCACGGTCCCGCGCAGGGCACCTCCCCGGATTCTGCACGGAAGGGCTGACCGCAACGCTGTGACGGCACCATCGGCAGGCAGGACGGCAGCGCCGGCCAGGCGGGAACGCCTTAACCCGCTGACGTCGCTGACGGCTGCCGCGGCCACGGCGGCCATTACGACGGCGGCCGGCACCTGGCCGCTGTCCCTCGCCGTGGTTGCCGCCTGCCTTGGCCTGTCCGTGGCGGGCGGCACGGCCCGGCGGGTGCTCCCGGCGGCTGCGGCAGTCCTGGTCCCGCTTGGCCTGTCGCTGCTGTGGCTGCACGGACTGTTCTTCCCGGAGGGCAGGACCGTCCTGGCAGAGTGGGGACCTGCCCGTATCACCCAGGAGGGCCTGGCCTTCGCCGGGCAGCGGTTCCTGCAGCTGGCGGCCGTGGTCCTGGCCCTCCTGCTGTTCTCCTTCAGCGTCCGCGTGCCCGACCTCGTGGCGGCCTTGTCCGCCCGCGGCGTACAGGGCCGGTTCGCCTTCGTCCTGGCGTCCACCCTGACCCTGCTGCCGGCCATCGCCGCCCGGGCGCAGCGGATCCGGCAGGCCCAGGAATCACGCGGCCTTGTGGTCTCCCGCAGCATGGTGTCCAGGCTGGGCGCGTTCCGGCTGCAGGCCGTTCCGCTGGTCCTCTCCCTGATCGATGATGCCGGCACCCGTGCTGCCGCCCTGGAAGCCCGGGGACTCAGCAACACCGGGCCGCGGACCAGCTACCGCGAGGTGGCTGATTCCGGCCGGCAGCGGACAGTACGCATCGTGCTGGTGCTCGCTGCCCTGGCGGCAGTGGTTCTCCGGGTAGTGCAGGCGGGCGCACGTGGCTGAGCCCATGGTGTCCCGCGGCCAACGCAATGCCAGTGATGCGGGCAATGCCAGCAATGCCAGTAATGCAGGCAATGACAGTAATGCGGGCAATGACAGCCATGCCGGTGATGCGGCCACGTCAGGCAAGCCGGTGCTGGCCGCCGGGATCCGGCACTTCACCTTCCACGACGGGCAGGTCCCGGCCCTGCAGGATGTCGCCATATCTCTTGCACCGGGCTCCTTCACGGCCATCCTGGGCGCCTCCGGAAGCGGGAAGTCCACCCTGGGCCGCCTGCTGGCCGGTTGGCTGCCTCCGGGCGGCCACGGATCGCTGGCAGGGTTCCTTGAGTTGTCCGGCACGCGCCTTGAGTTTGCCGGCGGCGCGGGGGACCCGCGGATCGATCCCGCCCAGTGGGGCCGCCACGTGGGCTTTGTCCCCCAGGACCCCGGCGCCGTGCTGTCCACCGTCCGCGCCACGGTGGCGGAGGAACTCGCGTTTGGACTGGAGAATGCCGGTACGGGGCGTGGTGACATGCAGGCGGCGGTGCAGCGCACGGCCGGGCTGCTGGGACTTCAGGGCCTGCTGGACCAGGACCCCGGGACGCTTTCCGGTGGCCAGCTCCGCCGGCTGGCCATCGGCTGCGCCATCATCGCCGGACCTCCTGTGCTGGTCATGGACGAGCCCTTCGCCTCCCTGGACGCGGCAGGGGCGGAGGATCTTGCCACCCTGGTCCTGGACCTGCTGAAGCGGGGTACCGCCGTCGTAATCCTCAGCCAGGTGGTCGACCCCCTGCTCCTGGACGCAGACACATGGGTGGTACTCGCTGGGGGCATGGTCACGGCAGCGGGGCATCCCGCCGGTATGGGAGCGGGGCATTCCGGAGATGGCGGTGTCCCGCCAGTGCTGCCCCGGGCAATCAGGCGTCCTGCCGTGCCGGAGTCCGCGGTACCGCCAAGGCGGCCTGCAGCCCGGCAGACGGGGCCGGCTGCCCTGCAGCTCCGCGGCGTCTCCTTCGCGTACCCGGACCCGCAGGTTCGCGGAAAAGAAAGCCGCAGAAGATGGGGCAGGGCGGCACCGGCGGGCGGCCTGAACACAGGCACCCCAGTGCTGCAGGACATCAGCCTGCAGGTCCACCCGGGGGAGATCGTGGCGGTCACCGGGCCCAACGGCGCCGGAAAATCGACGCTCCTGCGGCACTTCAACGGGCTGCTGCGACCCACCGCGGGAACTGTCCTGGTCAGCGGCAGCGACATCTCAAGCGACCCCGTCGGACGGACCGCTGCATCCGTGGGCCTGTTGTTCCAGCAGCCGCGCGACCAGCTGTTTGAACGGACCGTACTGCGGGAGGTCAGCTTCGGGCTGGAGCGATTGGTGGGCCGGGACATGGTTGCCGGCCGCGCCGCCGCGGCGCTTCAGGCCGTCGGGCTGGCGGAGGCCGCCGACGAGCACCCCGCCGAGCTGCCGGCATCCGACCAGCGCCTCCTGGCGCTGGCCACCGTCCTGGCGCGCAGGCCCGCCGTCCTGGCGCTGGACGAACCCACCGTGGCACTGGACGGGGACGGGCTGGCCCTGCTGGACGCCGCCGTCGGATCGGCAGCAGCGGCGGGCGCCGCCGTCGTGCTGGTCACCCATGACCTGGGCTACGCACGGACGGCGGCGCACCGGCTCCTGACGCTCGACGGCGGCCGGCTGACCCCGGCCTGACAGGCAGCACCCACCGTCCTGGCTGCCGGCCTGGTGCCGGTTACCCTGCGGCGGGGGACGCGACGCCCGGTGCCAGGAAACGCCTGCCGTTGACCCGCTCCGCGGCCCCCACCCGGTCCAGGTACGGCGTGATGCCACCCAGGAACATGGGCCAGCCCGCGCCCAGGATCATGCACAGGTCGATGTCCTCGGGTCCGGCGACGACGCCCTCGTCCAGCATGAGGCCGATTTCCTCAGCCAGGGCATCCTGGACGCGGTGCAGCACCTGCTCCGCCGTGGACGGGCTGGAGCCAAAGGACAGCAGCTCAAGCGTGGACTGGGGGATGGTCCGCGAACCGTCCGGGGCGGTCTCCCACAGTGCTTTGACGTTGTTGTCGATGAGCTTCTTGAGGTTATCGGAGACCGGGAAGCGGTCGCCGAAGGCGGCGTTCAGGGACTCCTGGACATGCTGCGCAACGGGCAGGCCCACCATGGCCAGCAGCGTGAACGGCGTCATGGGCAGCCCCATGGGCCGCAGCGCGGCGTCCGCCACCTCCGCCGGGGTGCCCTCGTCGAAGGCCGCCGTGACTTCCCCCATGAGCCTCAGCAGGATGCGGTTGACCACGAACGCGGCCGCATCCTTGACCAGCACGCCGTTCTTCTTCAGCGCCTTGGCCAGTTCGAAGGCGGTGGCCAGCACGGCATCGTCCGTGCGCGGGGCGCGCACGATTTCCAGCAGCGGCATCACAGCCACGGGATTGAAGAAGTGGAAGCCCACCAGCCGTTCGGGATGCTGCAGGTCCGCGGCCATTTCCGTCACGGAGAGCGAGGACGTGTTCGTGGCCAGGATGCACTCCGGCGCCACGATGCCTTCCAGCTCGGCGAAGACCTGCTTCTTGATGTGCAGTTTCTCGAAGACGGCCTCGATCACGAAGTCGGCGTCAGCGAAGGCGTCCTTTGACACCGAGCCCGTCACCAGCGCCTTGGTCCGGTTGGCCGCGTCCTGGCTTAGGCGCTGCTTGGCCAGCAGCTTGTCCACCTCGGCGTGGACGTACGCAACGCCTTTGTCCACGCGCGCCTGGTCGATGTCGGTCAGGACCACGGGCACCTTCAGCTGGCGGGCAAAAAGCAGGGCCAGTTGGCCGGCCATCAGTCCGGCGCCCACCACGCCCACCTTGGTGACGGGCCGGGCCAGCTTGCGGTCAGGGGCGCCGGCCGGGCGTTTGGCACGCTTCTGCACCAGGTCGAGGAAGGCGTAGACGGTGGAGCGGAACTCATCCGTCTGCATCAGCCCGGCCAGTGTGTCGCATTCCAGCGCGGCGGACTCCGCCGCTGTCATGGTGCGGTTTGCCTCGAGGATGTCCAGGACCTTGGCTGGGGCTGGGGAGGCGTTGGAGGTCTTGGCCTCGACGAAGGCCCGCCCCGCGTCCACCGCGGCGGCCCAGCGGGTTGCCGCGTCAGGGGAGGAAGGGTCGACGGCGTTGGCCCGCTCCGGGACCACCTCACCGGAGATGACACCGGCCGCCCAGGCCAGCGACTGTTCCAGGAAGTCGGCAGGCTCGAAGAGGGCGTCGGCGATGCCCATGCCGAATGCCTGCGCACCGGTGAGGGGGCGGTTGTTGCTGAGCGGGTTTTCGATCATGACCTTTACGGCATTTTCCGGGCCCACCAGGCGGGGAAGGATGTAGACGCCGCCCCAGCCGGGCACCAGGCCAAGGAAGGCTTCCGGAAGCGCCAGGGCAGCCGCCCCCGTGGACACCGTGCGGTAGGTGGACTGCAGGGCGATTTCCAGGCCGCCGCCCAGCGCGGCGCCGTTGATGAAGGCGAAGCTGGGGACGCCAAGGTTTGCCAGGGTTGCATAGACGTCGTGGCCCAGCTGTGCCATCCACAGCCCGTGCTCACGCTTTTCCAGCGACTTCACGGCGGAGAGGTCCGCGCCCGCCACCAGGTAATGCGGCTTGCCGGTCACCCCGACGCCCACAATCCCGCCACGGGCCGCACGGTCGCGCAGGCCCTCCAGGACGGTGCCGAGCTCCACCAGGGTGTTGGGGCCCAGGGTGGTGGGTTTGGTGTGGTCCAGGTCGTTGTCCAGGGTGACGAGGGCAAAGGTGCCCGGGCTGGGCCTGCCCGCCGTGCCTGGCAGGGCGATGTCCTGCACATAGGAGTGGGTCACGGTTTCGTTGGGGAAAAGGTCCGCCAACTTGCGGTAATCTGCGGCGCTCATGCCATGGCTCCTTCGGAAACGGCGGCGGTCTTCCCGGAGGGGGTTCCGCTGTAGTCGGGGTGGTGCGGGTTCTCCCAGATCACGGTGCCGCCCATGCCAAGGCCCACGCACATGGTGGTGATCCCGTACCGCACGGAGGGGTCCTCTTCGAACTGGCGGGCCAGCTGGATCATCAGCCGGACACCGGAGGAGGCAAGGGGGTGCCCCACGGCGATGGCGCCGCCGTACCGGTTGACCCGGGGGTCGTCGTCGGCGATGCCGTAGTGGTCAAGGAAGCTCAGGACCTGGACGGCGAACGCCTCGTTGATCTCGAACAGGCCGATGTCCCCGATGGTCAGCCCGGCGTTCTTCAGTGCTTTCTCGGTGGCCGGGACGGGGCCGATGCCCATCACCTCGGGCTCCACCCCCGCATAGGCGTAGCTCACCAGCCGCATCTTCACGGGCAGCCCCAGCTCTGCGGCGGCCTCGGAGGAGGCAAGGACAGCGGCGGTTGCGCCGTCGTTCAGGCCGGCGGCGTTTCCGGCAGTAACCCGGCCGTGGGCCCGGAACGGCGTGCGCAGGGCGGCCAGGTCGTCCATGGTGGTGCCCGGGCGCGGCGGTTCGTCCTTGCTGTGGACGGTCCAGCCCTCGCCCGGCTTCCGGGCGGCAACGGGAACCAGGTCCGGCTGGATCCTGCCGTCCCGGTAGGCGGCTGCCAGCTTGTCCTGCGAGGCCACCGCGTAGGCATCGGTGCGCTGCTTGGTGATGGCGGGGAAGCGGTCGTGCAGGTTCTCGGCCGTGTTTCCCATGTTCAGGGCTGCCGGGTCCACCAGCCGCTCGGACATGAACCGGGGGTTGGGGTCGGCGCCGGAGCCCATGGGGTGGTGGCCCATGTGTTCCACTCCGCCGGCAACCACCACGTCGTAGGCGCCGAATCCGATGCCGCCGGCCGTGGTGGTGACGGCCGTCATGGCACCGGCGCACATCCGGTCGATGGCGAAGCCGGGGACCGTCCGGGGGAGACCGGCCAGCAGCGCGGCGGTCCGGCCCAGGGTGAGGCCCTGGTCGCCGGTCTGGGTGGTGGCGGCAATGGCCACCTCATCGATCCGCTCCGAAGGCAGGGACGGGTTGCGGCGAAGGAGGCCGCGGATGCACTTCACGATCAGGTCGTCGGCCCGGGTTCCGGCGTAAATTCCTTTCTCGCCGGCCCTGCCGAAGGGTGTGCGGATGCCGTCCACAAAGACGACGTCGCGGACAGTGCGCGGGGATGCGCCGCTTCCGTGCTGGCTCACGTGTAACTCCTCATCGAGACGTAGCGCCGGGCGCATGCCGGAGTGCGGCACTCACCTGGCGTCGGTCACACCGATGTTACTCGCGAGTAACTTAGCCTGCAAGGGCTAACGCGAAAAGGTTATTGGCCGGCCGCCGCAGCGGCCTGTTTGGGTTCCTTGGGTGGAAGCGGCTGCGGGTCCAGGAAGGCGGCGGAGATCAGCGGAGCCGTGAGTTCCACCTGCCACGGGCGGGCGCCCAGGGTCCGCAATTCCGCGGAAATCGAGTCTTCAGTGACGTCCGCGGGCGGCCGCCAGGCCACGCGCCGGAGGTAGTCGGGCGTCAGGAGGTTCTCCAGCGGGAGGTTCAATTCCTCGGCTTTCGCCTGGAGCAGGGGCCGGGCCGTGGCCAGGCGGGCAGCGGCTTCCGGATCGCGGTCGGCCCAGACCCGCGGCGGCGGCGGGGCGTTGGTGGCCAGGTGCAGGGGTGGCAGGTCCTCCAGGTCCCGGGCGGCCGCGATGCAGCGCAGCCACCGCGGCGCTTCGCGCTGGGCAGCGCGCCCGTGGAACCCCTTGGTGGTGAGCAGCTGTGGGACGGTGGCGGGCATGGCCTTCGCCGCGGCGACGAGGGCCGAGTCGGGGAGCAGCCGGCCCGGTGCCACATCGCGTTTTTGCGCCAGCGAGTCGCGTTCCAGCCACAGTTCGCGGACTGCGGCCAGCTGGCGGCGGTCCCGGATCTGGTGCAGGCCCGAGGTCTTCCGCCACGGGTCAACGCGCGGGGGAGCGATGCCCGCTGCGAGGATTGCCGCAAATTCCTGCTGGGCGTACTCCAGTTTCCCGTCCGCCTCCAGCAGCTCGATAAGTTCCTCACGCAGTTCGGTCAGGACTTCCACGTCCAGGGCGGCATAGCGCAGCCAGGGCTCCGGCAGGGGCCGGGTGGACCAGTCGGCCGCGGAGTGTTCCTTGGCAAGCCCGAATCCCAGCAGCTGCTCGATGACGGCGGCCAGGCCTACCCGGGGCAGCCCGGCCAGGCGCGCGGCGAGTTCGGTGTCAAAGAGCTTGTCCGGCCACATCCCGAGCTCGGAAAGGCAGGGCAGGTCCTGGGTGGCGGCGTGCAGGATCCATTCGACGCCCCGCAGGGCGTCGTTGATGATGTCCAGGTTCTCGAACGGTTCGGGATCGATCAGCCAGGTTCCGGCGCCCTCGCGGCGGATCTGGACCAGGAAGGCGCGCTGTCCGTAGCGGAAACCTGATGCGCGCTCGGCGTCCACGCCGGCGGGTCCGGTGCCGGCGGCAATGGCCGCGGCACACCGCTCCAGGCCGGACGCAGTTTCGATGACCAGCGGAACGCCGTCCCGGGGGGAGTCAAGGTCGATGATTTCGGGGATGGGGCTGTCAAAGCCCTCCACCGTGATGTGGGATGCGGCAGCAGCAGCCGGGACGCCGGCCGTGGTGTTTTCCGGGATGTTTGGGGTCATGATGCCCCCAGTTTACCGGGCTGCCCCATAACCGTTCTGCTGGCTTCGCCGACGGGGTGGGAGTGCGGTGACGCCGTCGGGGAGCGGCGGCAGGCCGGCGAACGTGCACACCATGTCGGACCAGGCCTCAAGGTGGGCCTGGACATCGGAGGAAGCGGGCGTCCAGGAGGCGCGGAGTTCGATGTCGATGGACCCGGGCCGCCCGGCCAGTGTCCCGAAGCTTTCGGAGAGGACGCGGGTGGCGGTGCCGCCGGCGGCCCGGTATGCCGCCTTGTGGTTTTCCAACGCCTCCACCAGCCAGGTCCACGCCACGGTTCCCAGCATCTGGTCGTTGCCCATTTCCGGTTCCAGCTCTGCCCGGATGTAGGTGACAATCCGGAACTCGCCGTCCCAGACCGCCGAGCCATCCGGATCGTGCAGCAGGATGAAGCGTCCGGTGGCCAGCTCCGTTTCGTCCTCGTCCGCCGGTCCCGGGGCGGCCGTTCCGGATGCGGCGGCAAACGCAATGGCCGCAGGTCCGTGGACCGGCGTGGCCGGGGTTGCGGCGCCCGGTGCCATCACCTCTGCGCCCAGCGCGACGGCGAAGGGTGCCAGCCGCGCGGGGGCTGGGATCTCCGCGAGGCGAAGTTCCTTCCGGCAGCGGGCTTTCCTGAGGGTTCCCAAGGCGTGGAGAAAATCCGGGGGAACCTGGTCCAGTGCGTTCACCTTGGCAGATTACGGGGCGGGACGGGCCGGGGCAGGAAGGCTCGCCGTCGGCGGCCGCTCACCCGGCCTGGCCGGCGCGGTATTCCCGGAGCTCATGGCGGATCGCGGCAGCAAAGGTATCGACGTCCTCTTCCGTGGTGTCAAAGGAACACATCCACCGGACTTCCCCTTTCGCCTCATCCCAGTCGTAGAACCGGAAGGACTTCCGCAGACGGTCCGCCGTGCCGGGGGGAAGGATGGCGAAGACTCCGTTGGATTCGGTTTCCTGGGTGGGCCGGACGCCCTCAATGGTGTCGACGGCGGCACGCAGCCGGGTGGCCATGGCGTTGGCGTGTGCGGCCGAGCGCAGCCACAGGTCGCCTTCCAGCAGGGCGATGAACTGGGCGGACATGAAACGCATCTTGGAGGCCAGCTGCATGTCCATCTTGCGCAGGTAGACCAGGCCGTGGGCGGCTTCCGGGTTCAGTGCCACCACTACTTCGCCGAAGAGCAGCCCGTTCTTGGTGCCGCCGAAGGAGAGGATATCGACGCCGGCGTCCCGGGTGAAGGCGCGCAGGGGCACGCCCAGGTGGGCTGCCGCGTTGGCCAGCCGCGCCCCGTCCATGTGCAGCTTCATGCCCCTGGCGTGCGCGTGGTCGGCGATGGCACGGACTTCTTCCGGCGTGTAGCAGGTGCCCAGTTCCGTGGTCTGGGTGATGGAGACGGCGAGCGGCTGGGCTCGGTGCTCGTCACCCCAGCCCCAGGCCTCCCGGTCGATCAGTTCAGGAGTCAGTTTCCCGTCCGGCGTGGGCACGTGCAGGAGTTTGAGGCCGCCGATGCGTTCCGGTGCCCCGTTCTCGTCCATGTTGATGTGGGCGGTGGAGGCGCATACCACGGCACCCCAGCGGGGGAGCAGGGACTGCAGCGACAGGACGTTGGCGCCGGTGCCGTTGAAGACGGGGAAGCATTCGATGCCTGGGCCGAAGTGGTCAACCATCAGTTCCTGCAGCCGCGCGGTGTAGTCGTCTTCGCCGTAGGAGACCTGGTGTCCGCCATTGGCTGCGGCAAGGGCCGCCAGGACTTCCGGGTGGACCCCGGAGTAGTTGTCGGAGGCAAATCCGCGCACGTTGGGATCATGCAGCCGCAGCGCCGCACGGGTTTCTGCTGTGGTGGTCATAGGGTTGCTCACGCTTTCAGTTTAGGTACTGCCACGCCAGGCAAAGCCAGACAGGCGGTCAGTCCGCCAGCCGGAGCCGGGCGCCGTTGAGTTCGGCGGACGGAGTGGTGAAAAGCCGGACGACGGCGGCAGCCAGGTCAGTTACGTCCGTTGCCCCCGGGAATTTCCGCTCGGGATGGGCGCGGCGCAGGTCATCGTCCACCAGCGCCTTGACCACCAGGATGGTGGCGGCCGCCGGGCTCCCGCTGCTCCCTGAGGCCTGGCGGAAGCCATCGGCCATGGCCATGGTCCAGGTTTCCGCGGCGGCCTTCGCCGCCACGTAGCTGGCGACCGCTGCGGCGGGCTGATCCAGGGCAGTGGATGAAACCATCGCAAACCTTCCCGACGTGGAGGCGGCGATGTCGTCGAAAAAGACGCGTGACACGTTGCGCAGCGTGGTGATGGCGCCGCGTTCCAGGAAGTCCCAGTCGTCGTCGGACTGGTCCGCGATGCCCTTGGCCCCGCGCCAGCCGCCCACCAGGTGGATCACGCCGTCCACCGCCCCCAAGGCGCCGGTGACGTCGTCGCGAAGCCGCCGGACGTCCGCCAAAACCGCCAGGTCGCACGCAAATGGACTGACGCCGTCGCCCGCTTTCCGCGCTGCCTCCGTGATCCGGGCCTGGTCGGAGCCCGCCGTGGCCACCCGGTGCCCCGCGGCAGCCAGTGCCCGCGCCACGGCGATTCCCGACGCGCCGCTGCCGCCGGCCACCAGGACAGTGAGCGGCCGGGCGGAGGGCGCACCCCCGGCCGGACCGGCGCTGCTCACAGCGCGGAGCGGCCGGTGATCCCGGCGGTGGACTCAATGACGGGGCGCATCTTCTTCTCCAGTGCCTCGTAGAACATGGACAGCGGGAACTCGTCGTCCAGCACCTGGTCAGTGAGTCCGCGGGGCGTCCCCGCCAACGGCAGCGCGTCCGGGCCCTTGGCCCAGACGGAGGCGGGGTTGGGCGTGACGGTGGCCGAAACCAGCTGGTAGGCCGCCAGCCAGTGGGCGGTCTTGGGACGGTCAATGGACCGCCAGTAGAGTTCGTCGATGCTGGCACCCAGGGCGATCACGGCGTCCGCCACCTCATCCCAGTCGATGGTAAGCCGGGTATCCGTCCAGTGCAGCACGTGGTGCTGGTGCAGCCAGGCAAAGAGGAGCTGGCCGCCCAGGCCATCGTAGTTGCGGACCCGGCTGCCGGTGATGGCGAAGCGGAAAATGCGGTCGAAGATGATTGCGTACTGTACGAGCTTCGCGTGCCGCCGTGCGTCGGGGTCGGCGTCGTCGTCCCTTTCGATCCGCACCGATTCGCGGAAGGCCGTGAGGTCGCAGCGCAGTTCTTCCAGCGAATACAGGAAGTAGGGCATCCGCTGCTTGATCATGAACGGATCGAACGGCAGGTCCCCGCGCATATGCGTCCGGTCGTGGATCAGGTCCCACATCACGAAGGTGGCCTCGGTGAGGTCCTGGTCCGCGAGCAGTTCCGCGGCGGCCTCCGGCAGCTCCAGGGCCGTGATCTCCGCGGCGGCCTTCAGCACGCGGCGGAACCGGGCGGCTTCACGGTCGGCAAAGATGGCGCCCCATGTGAACGTGGGGGTCTGGCTGACGGCCACAGTCTCGGGGAAGAGAACGGCCGAGTTCGTGTCGTAGCCGGGAGTGAAGTCGACGAACCGGATGGGGACGAACAGCTTGTTCGAGTAGTCCCCGGCCTCCAGTCCGGCGATGAATTCGGGCCAGATGACCTCCACCAGCACAGCCTCCACCAGCCTGTTGCTGCTGCCGTTCTGGGTGTACATAGGGAACACCACAAGGTGCTGCAGCCCGTCGCGGCGGTGCTCCTGCGGCTGGAAGGCCAGGAGCGAGGAGAGGAAGTCGGGGACAGGAAAGCCGCCGGCGGCCCATGCCTCGAAGTCTTTGCAGGCGGCGTCCAGGTAGTCGGCGTCGTGCGGAAAGGCGGGGGCCAGGGCCCGGATGGCGGCCACAATGGCATCCACGTACTGCGCTGCCTCCCCGTGGTCCGCGGGGTTGGGGACGGACCCGTCCTGGACCTGGAGCGCCTGCAGTGCGGTGGCGGCGGCCTTGAGCCGGAGCCAGTCGTGGTCCTGTGCGGAAATCCCGGTGACGGCGGTGGTCAGGGTCTCTGTCATCGTCGGCTGCCTTTCTGGTTGCTTGCTTCTCCGGTGAGCGTAACAAGCAACCAGCAGGACTTATGCCAAAACAACTCATTAGTAAGAAATGCTTAGCCTCGATGGTTTCCGGGAAGGATCGAGACTGTCCCTCCGCTGTGGGATCAGTCCCGGAACGCTGCCCTCTCCGGTTCAGCTTTCCGGCGTACTGTCCCCGGCATCATCCCTGGCCACCAGCCGGAGTGACACCGAATTGATGCAGTAGCGCTGGTCGGTGGGCGTTCCATACCCCTCGCCCTCAAAGACGTGGCCCAGGTGCGAGTCGCACGACGCGCACCGCACCTCAATCCTTTCCATGCCCAGGGTCCTGTCGTGGATGTAGCGCACATTCCCCTCAGCCAGCGGAGCCCAGAAGGAAGGCCAGCCGCAGTGCGAGTCAAACTTTTCGTTGCTGGTGAACAGTTCGGCGCCACACGCCCGGCACTGATACACACCCTCTGTGTGGGTATCCCAGTACTCACCGGTGTAAGGGCGCTCGGTTCCGGCCTGCCGCAGCACGTGGTACTCCTCCGGCGTCAGTTCCTCCCGCCACTGTTCATCGCTCTTCCTGACGGCAGTTTCCGGGATGCCGGTGTCCTGCTGAGGGGTGTCCTGCCTGGCAGTGTCATGCCGGGCCGGGTCCTGCGTGGCATTGGCCGGTGCCCCGCCAACAACGCCTGCCGACTTGTTACCGAAGATGCTGTTTCCAAAGATGCTCATAGCATTCCCAACGCTCAGGAGTCGCCGATAAATCCCGAGCCCGCGTACAGGTGGAGCACAGGGACACCGAGCTGGTCCTGCGCCTTGTTGGCCCAGTCGGTGTGGAAGGTATCGGCCACGGCATGCGGCCTGGTGATCACCACGGCCTGCGCGGCGCCGGTTTCCCGGACCTTCGCCACAAGGCCGTCCACCGCCTTCCCCTCCACCACCTGGCCGGTCACACCCGAGCCCAGGCCCTCCAGCGCGGCAAGCGAGGTGGCGAGTGTTTCATCCGCGTGCGCCCGCTCGGCGGCGGCGTCCGGGTTGCGGCCGGCGAGTTCCCGGAATGCCTTGGCAACGTCCAGCATGGAGAGGTTTTCGAGGAAGTCCACGAGCAGGTGGCGCTCGGTGTTCGCAGGGACCAGGACCAGCAGCCGGCTGTCCGACCCATCCACCAGCCGTTCAATGTTCACGCGGTCGTCCGCGCCCAGGGGTTCTTCGGTCAGGATGATGATCGGATCACTCATGGCCTTAGCCTAGCGCCGCTCGGGGGCGCCCGCACCGCACTTGGAGAAAGTGCCGGAACACGACCGGAGAGCCGTGCGCCGCCGTGCCGTTCCTGCCCGGGAATGCGGGTATCGGCGGTAACGCCGGTAAGAATAGTCCCATGGCACCTTTCCGGCGAGCGCGCCCTGCAATGACTGCAACCACCAGGGATTCCGGCGGAATGTCGCCGGGGGCGAAGTGGGCCATCGGCGGAGCCGTCGCCGGCGGCTCCGTGGCCAGCCTGCTGGGCGCCGGTTCGTCCGCGCTCGCCGTGTACTTTGCCCGCCGCGTCATTACCCCGGCCCGGCAACGGGCAGCGGACAAGGAACTGCTGGCCGTAATCCGGGACGGGCAGAAGCAGCAGGTGATCCTGGCCGCCAATGACGACACCACCGTGGATGGGGTTTACGGATTCTTTTTCGACGGCGGCAAGGGCCACGCGCGGATCGGCCGCATCATCTCCTACTCGCCGGCCGAACGCACGGTCCTGCGCGAGGTCGAAGCCGTCTACAGCGGCGACCTGTCCACGGCCCGCTGGGGATGGTGGAGCGGCGCCACCTACCCTGACCCGGCCGCCGTCGGAATTCCTGCCGAGGACGTGCTGATACCCGTGGAGCGCGGGGAAGCGCCGGCCTGGCTGGTCCGGGCCAAGGGGACAGCCCGCACCTGGGCCATCATGGTGCACGGCCGCGGAGCCACCCGGCAGGAAGCGCTGCGGGCGGTGGGACCGGCACTGGAGTTGGGCCTGACCAGCCTGCTGGTGTCCTACCGCAACGACGGGCTGGCGCCGTCGGCCGATGACGGACGGTACGGCCTGGGCTCCACGGAGTGGCAGGACATCGAAGCCGCCATTGAGTATGCGCTGGCCGAGGGGGCCGAGGAAATTGTCCTGTTCGGCTGGTCCATGGGAGGGGCCATCTGCCTGCAGACCGCGGACCTTTCCCGGTACCGGCACCTGATCCGGGCCATGGTGCTTGACGCACCCGTGATCGACTGGGTCACCGTGTTGGCGCACCATGCACAGCTGAACCGGATTCCGTCGCTGGTGGGCCGCTACGGGCAGCTGATGCTGGGCCACCCGCTGGGGCGCCGCCTGACCGGCCTGTCGGCACCGGTGGACCTGAAGGTCATGGACTGGGTGTCCCGGGCCGTGGAGCTGCGGACACCCACGCTGATCATCCACAGCGTTGACGACGAGTACGTGCCCTACGGACCGTCCGCGCTCCTGGCCGAACGGAACCCGGAGATGGTCACGTTCGAGACGTTCAACCACGCACGGCACACCAAGGAATGGAATGTGGACCCCGAGCGCTGGGAACGGCTGGTTAAGGCCTGGCTCCGGCAGCAGCTCGCTCCGCGCCTCAACCCCGGCACGGGGCTCACCCCTGGAACGCTGGCCGGGCACACCGCTGCGGGGGCGTGACATGGCGGACCAACTCCACGAACAACAGCCCGGGACGGCGGCCTTGAGCGCGCGGGGCCGGGATCTCGCCGCGGGACTGTCAAGGCTGGTTGCGGCAGCACCGGGCGCCCCGACGCAGGCTTCGCACGCACCCTTTGACGGCACGCTTGTGGGCGAAGTGCCCCTGTGCAGCGCACCCGACGTTGATGCCGCCGTCGGAACTGCCCGCGTGGCGCAGCGGTACTGGGCAGGCGTTTCCGTCGAAGACCGTTGCCGGGTGATCCGGCGCTTCCGCCGGCTGGTGCTGGACCGGGAGCAGGACATCCTGGACCTGGTGCAGGCAGAGAGCGGCAAGTCCCGGCTGAGCGCCTTTGAGGAACTTGCGGACGTGGTCCTGACGGCGGACTACTACGCGCGCACCGCAGAACGGCACCTTGGGCCGCGCCGCCGGAAGGGCGCCGCCCCGGTCCTGACCCGCACCACCGAACACCGTCTTCCGAAGGGAGTGGTGGGGGTCATCAGCCCCTGGAACTACCCGCTGACCCTTGCGGTCTCGGACGCCGTCCCGGCCCTGCTGGCCGGGAACGGCATCGTCCTGAAGCCGGATTCGCAGACGCCCTTCACCGCCCTGCTGATGCTCAAACTGCTCCGGCAGGCGGGGCTTCCCGCAGGCCTGTTCCAAGTGGTCACAGGGCCCGGCACTGCAATTGGCCCTGCCTTGATCGCGCGGGTCGACTTTCTGATGTTCACCGGATCCTCGCAGACCGGCAAGACCGTGGCGCGGCAGTGCAGTGAGCGGCTGATCGGCTTCTCGGCCGAACTCGGCGGCAAGAACCCCATGCTGGTCCTGGCCGATGCGGATGTGGGCAAAGCCGCCGCCGGCGCGGTACACGCCTGTTTTTCCAACTCCGGACAGCTGTGCGTCAGCATCGAACGGATCTACGTGCACACTGACGTCCATGACAGCTTCCTGGCCGCCTTCGCGGCCGCGGTGAAAGGCATCCGCATGGCTCCCGGACCGGACTGGGACATTGGCATGGGATCCCTCATCAGCCCGGCGCAGCTGGAACGGGTTGACCGCCACGTCCAGGATGCGCTCGCCAAAGGCGCCCAACTGGTCACCGGCGGACGGCACCGGCCGGATCTGGGGCCGCTGTTCTACGAGCCAACGGTCCTGACGGGAGTCACGCAGGAGATGCTCCTTGCCAGGGAAGAGACCTTTGGGCCGGTGGTGGCCGTCTACCGCACAACGGACGACGACGAAGCCGTTGCCCTGGCCAACGATTCCGACTTCGGACTGAATGCCAGCGTCTGGTCGGCCCGGCGGGGCGAGGCAGTGGCCCGCAGGCTTCTGACGGGAACGGTCAATGTCAATGAAGGCTACGCAGCCACCTGGGCATCCCATGATGCACCGATCGGGGGCATGAAGGAGTCCGGCGCAGGCCGCCGCCACGGCCGGGAAGGCATCCTCAAGTACACCGAGCCGCAGACCATCGCCGTGCAGCGGCTGCTCCGTGTTGCACCCCTTCCCGGCATGTCCAACCGGACCTACGCACGGATCATGAAAGGGGCCATCAGGGTGATGGGCCGCGTACCCCGAAGCCGTCAAAGGACACTGCCCGTGGCGCCGGGACACGCGCCGCCAACATCGCAGGAGGACTGATATGCCCCAGGGAACCAGGCTTTCCGGCGCAACTGTGCTGATCACGGGAGGCGGCAGCGGGCTGGGCCGCCGCCTGGCGCTTGGAGCAGCCCGGCGCGGAAGCCGGGTGGTGATCTGGGATGTGGACGTCCAACGCGGCACGGCGGTGCGCGACGAGATCCGGGCTGCCGGCGGTTTGGCCGAAGCCCATGCCGTGGACGTCACGGACCGTGGGGGCGTGAAGGCCGCGGCGGCTGTTGCCGGACCCGTGGATATCCTGGTCAACAACGCCGGAGTGGTCAGCGGCCTGGCACTCCTCGACGCCACGGAAGAAGCCATCGAAAGGACCATGAAGGTCAACGTCATGGCCCTGTACTGGGTCACCCGCGGCTTCCTGGGCGGAATGGTAGACCGCCGGCGGGGAACCGTGGTCACCATTGCCAGTGCTGCAGCCCTGGTGGGCGTCGCCCGCCAGACAGACTATTCCGCCAGCAAGTTTGCCGCCTTCGGTTTCAACGAATCACTCCGTGCCGAGCTCCGCGCTGGAAAAATTGGTGTCAATACGCTGGCGGTGTGCCCTTATTACATCGACACGGGGATGTTCGACGGCGTCCGGACGCGCTGGCCCCTGCTTCTTCCCATCCTCCAGGAAGAGCAGGTGGCAACCAAGGTCCTGGATGCCATCGAAGCCGGGCGCCGAAAGCTGGTCCTGCCGCCCATCGTGAACCTGCTGCCGGCCCTGCGGGTCCTTCCGGTTGGCGTCTTCGACCGGGTCATGGATGTGCTGGGGGTCAACCAAACCATGGACCATTTCACCGGCCGGGCCGCGGGGCGGACTGGAGGGCATACCGGGGTGGCCCACCCCCTTACAGAGGGGACCCGTGACCCTATGACGGACTAAAGCACAGGTTTATCCTGCTGCCCAAGGGGGGATACCGCTGCGAAGAAATGGGGCCCCAAAATGCGCATTACAAGACGACAACTGCTGCAGGCCGGCGCTGTGGCCGGTGCAGGTGTTCTGACCCAGGCTTATGGATCCGGGGCCAGCCCGGGACTGGCGGCCCCTGTTTCCCCGCCCGGCACCTTTACGGAGCAGCTTCCCGCGCTCGCCGACCTGGGGGTTATCGACATGCGGTCCGGCGGCAACCTTGAGTTGTGGGCCCGCAACTCCCGCCACCGCTTCCAGGCCGAAATGGGCCTGACCGACACGCTGACGTACCAGGACGCTGCATCAACCAGGAGTTACCTGGGGCCGGTCATCATCGCCCGGAAGGGTACACCCCTGAGCCTCACAGTCCACAACGATATTGGGCGGCATCCCCTTGCCTTCGCCATCGACCCGGAACTGGTCCCGCCTGGCAGCAACGACGCCCGATCTCCCAGGACGGCTGTCCACCTCCACGGCGGCAACACTGCACCAACGTCCGACGGCGGCCCTGGACAGACTTTCCGGCCCGGCGCCTCGTACACCTACCACTATGGCAACAACCAGGATGCGGCCGGCCTCTGGTACCACGACCACGCGCTGGGCCTCACCCGCCTGAATGTCTACGCCGGGCTGGCCGGTGGCTACCTGCTCCGGGACACCCGCAGTACGGGCATCGACACCGGCGACGGGACACATCTTCCACCGCCGCCATATGAATTGCCGCTGGTCATCCAGGACCGCATGTTCAACCCGGACGGCTCGTTTGCCTACCCGCCCAACCCTGAACTAGTGGACGCAGACGGCGCAGCCCGGCCCTGGGCCCCTGAGTTCTTCGGCGATGTTGCCACGGTCAACGGAAAATGCCGGCCCAACCTGGACGTGGCCCGCGGCAAGTACCGCTTCCGGATGTTCAACGGCTCCAACGCGCGGTTCTACGACTTCAAGTTCATCGCGGACGGCACCGCAGTCACTTTCCACCAGATAGGGTCCGACGGCGGCCTGCTGGACGCCCCGGTCAGGCTCAACAGGCTGGTCATGGGACCCGGTGAGCGGGCAGACATTGTGGTGGACTTCGCCGGGCTGAAGGCAGGTTCGAAGGTGGTCCTGGCCAACAGTGCCCGGGTGCCCTTCCCGAACGGGCCGGAATCTGTCCAGCGCGGCGCCATCCCGCTCCCACAAATCATGCAGTTCACTGTCCTCTCCGAGCCCGGCTATACGGTGCCGCTGCCGGCCCAGCTGCGGTCCGAGCCTCTCACCCGGCTCGTGGAACTGCCCACCGTGGCCACCAGGTCCATGGCATTGGTGGAAGTGGCGAACGCCGATGACGTTCCCATCATGGCGCTGCTGAACAACAGGATGTTCGACAGCCCCGACATTACGGTGGTGAAGCAAGACACACTGGAACAGTGGGAACTCATCAACACCACCGTGGACGCCCACCCGATCCACCTTCACTTCACCCAGTTCCAGGTGCTCAACCGGCAAAAGTTCGATGCCGACTCCTACCTTGAGGCCACGGACTACGTAGACCCCAAAACCGGACTCGTCACGCCCGGAAGGGGGTGCGCTGTACCGGTCAAGCCCTTCCTGATCGGCCGTCCCAAGGCCGCGCCGGCCAATGAACAGGGATGGAAGGACACCGTGGTGGCGATGCCTGGCGAAGTGACGCGGATCCGCGTCCCCTTCGGTGCGGCCGCGGCAGGGGGAGCCCCATTGGCCATCGGCTCATCCTTCACGGGTGAATACGTCTGGCACTGCCACATCCTGGAGCACGAGGACAACGACATGATGCAGCGGTACGTCATCGAGTAGCCAGGGGCTCCCAGCCCCTGCACTGCTATGGACGGGAGTTGCCCGCAGCCGGCGAACCGATGGGCGCCGCAACAGCTTCCGTCAGCCGGATGAGGTCGGCCGGAGCTAGCTCGATGTCCAGGCCGCGGCGCCCCCCAGACACCAGCATCGTCTCCAGCCGCAACGCGGAGGAGTCCAGGACCGTGGGGGAGGGCTGGCGCTGGCCGATCGGGGAGATGCCGCCCAGCACATAGCCTGTGCGCCGCTGGGCCGCTGCGGGATCAGCCATGGCAGCCTTCTTGGCTCCGAGCGCGGCAGCCATTGCCTTCAGGTCGAGGGTTCCGCTGACAGGTACGATGCCCACGGCCAGCCGGCCCTCCACGTCCACCATCAACGTCTTGAAGACGCGGGACGGATCAATGCCGAGGGCCTCGGCGGCCTCGGTGCCATAGCTCGCGGCCGCCGGATCGTGGGTGTAGGGGCGGAGCACAAAGGGAACCCCGGCCGCGGTCAAAGCCGCTGTGGCCGGGGTTCCCTGGGAGCCGTTCCTGCGTGCCATGGAGGCGGGGTCAGGCGACCTTGGCGGCGGCGGCCACCTTGCGCTTGATCCTTCCCAGCATGGCGGTCATGCCCCTCATGCGCAGCGGGGTGATGGCCCGGGTGAGCCCCAGCAGCTCCGGCATGTCGTCCGGCACGGACAGGATCTCCTCCGCGGACAGGCCGTCCAGTCCCTCGTGCAGGACGCCGGCAAAACCCCGGGTGGTGGGAGCCTCAGCCGGGGCCTTGAAGTACAGCCGCACGGCGCCGGCGGGACCGGCGTCGTTCTTCTCTGTCTCGATGGTGAGGAACAGCGGCGACTGGCACTCCACCACCTGCTCCAGGAGTTCGGGGTGGTCCTTGAGCCGGTCGGGGAGCTCCGGCAGTCCTTCGGAGAACTCCAGCAGCAGCTGCAGCCTCTCGGGTTCGGACAGGGCCTGGAAGTCGTCCACGATCGCCGCCAGGGCGGAAGGCAAAGCTTGAGTAGTCATCGTTCCAAGTCTACGCGGGTGGTCCTGCGTCAGGCTCCGACGGCGACGGGAACGGAACCACGCTCGGCGCCCTTGACGATCGGCACCCGCACGGCGTTACCCCACTCGGTCCACGATCCGTCGTAGTTGCGGACGGAATCAAAGCCCAGGAGGTACTTCAGGGCGAACCAGGTGTGGCTGGACCGCTCGCCGATGCGGCAGTACGCCACGACGTCGTCACCCTCGGACAGCCCGGCTTCGCCCAGGTAGATGGCCTCCAGTTCCTCCCTGCTGCGGAAGGTGCCGTCAGCTGCGGCGGCACGGGCCCAGGGAATGGATGCCGCAGTGGGGATGTGGCCGCCGCGGAGGGCGCCCTCCTCCGGGTAGGCAGGCATGTGGGTGCGCTGGCCGGTGTATTCCTCGGGGGAGCGGACGTCGATGAGGGGCTTGCCCAGGTGAGCCAGGACGTCGTCCTTGAAGGCGCGGATCGGGGCGTCGTCGCGCTCAACTACCGGGTAGCTGCCCCGGGCGGGGGCAGGCCGGTCCTTGGTCAGCTCGCGGCCTTCGGCGATCCATTTGTCCCGGCCGCCGTCAAGCAGCCGGACATCCTGGTGGCCAAAGAGCGTGAAGACCCAGAGCGCGTATGCGGCCCACCAGTTGGACTTGTCGCCATAGATGACCACGGTGCTGTCCCGGGAGATGCCCTTGGACGCCGCCAGCTCAGCGAAGGCCGCGCCGTCAATGTAGTCGCGGGACACTTCGTCGTTCAGGTCGGTGTGCCAGTCGATCTTGACGGCACCGGGGATATGGCCGGTCTCGTACAGCAGCACGTCCTCGTCGGACTCCACCACCACCAGCCCACCATTGGCCACCGCGCCGTCCTTGATGGCAGCCTCGAGCCACTCCGTGGAAACGAGCCGCTCCGGGTGGGCGTAGGCTGCGAACTTCTCATTCTGTTCAACCGGGTAGGGCATGGCTTGGCCTTTCAGTAAGAGCACGGGAAACCGTGGAACATGCATTGGAACCTGTTCCCACCCTAGCCAGCGCCCATGACGTTGTCCGTATTCCGTTAATAGGACGAAATGTTGCCTTCGTCACGCCCTCGGTCGGGAGGGAGGCAACCAGCCCGGGTCCGGTCCGCATTGCCGGTATCCTTTCTGGGGACCAACCACCAGCAGAACGGACCACCTTGGTACAGATCGAACAGCTTGCCGCCCGCACTCCGGCAGTTTCGGTGGACGAACTCCTCAAGGGCTTCTACCCATCGCCGCGGTTCGGGGAGGTCTCCTTTGCGAGCTACCGCCCGGACCCCAAGCAGCCCAGCCAGGCCGCCGCCGTGCGCGAACTGGAAGGGTTTGCCGACGGCGTGGGGTCGGGCAACGGAGGCGGGCTGTTCAAGAAGCTGTTCGGCAAAAAGGACGATTCCCGTGCCGGCATCTACCTTGACGGCGGGTTTGGCGTGGGCAAGACCCACCTGCTCGCTTCGCTGTGGCATGCCTCGCCGGGCCCCAAGGCTTTCGGCACGTTCGTGGAGTACACCAACCTCGTGGGCGCCCTGTCCTTCCGCAAGACCGTTGACGCCCTGAGCAGCTACAAGCTGGTCTGCATCGACGAATTCGAACTCGACGATCCCGGCGACACCGTCCTGATGTCCCGGCTCATGCGGGAACTGGCCGACGCCGGCGTCAAGCTCGCCGCCACGTCCAACACTTTGCCGGGTTCCCTGGGTGACGGCCGCTTTGCCGCAGTAGACTTCCAGCGCGAAATCCAGGTCCTGGCGGACCAGTTCGAGGTCATCCGCATCGACGGCGAGGACTTCCGCCACCGCGGCCTCCCCGCCGCACCGGCCCCGCTGAGAAACAGCGAACTTAACGCCCACATGAAGGCGGAGTTCGACGGCAAGACGGTTGCCCAGGACGAATTCTCCACCCTCATCCACCACCTGGCCGGTGTCCACCCCAGCCGCTACCGCCAACTGATTGACGGCATTGACGGCGTGGTGTGGCGCAACGTGGAAACCATCAAGGAGCAGGCTGTGGCGCTGCGGTTCGTGGTCTTGGCGGACCGGCTCTACGACAAGGACGTTCCCATCCTGGCCAGCGGCGTCCCCTTCGACCAGCTGTTCACCGAGGAAATGATGACCGGCGGGTACATGAAGAAATACTTCCGCGCCGTGTCCCGCCTGACCGCCCTGGCGCGTGAAGGGCAGAACCACGAACCGTCCTAAGAGGCGGTCCCGCTGCGCCGTGGCTGCAGCACCCACCGCACCGCCAGCCCGGCAATGAGCGCCCAGAACGCGGAACCGATTCCGGCAAATGCCAGGCCTGAGGCCGCCATCAGGAACGTGACGGCCGGGGCGATGCGGTCTTCCGTGTCCGCCAGGGCAGCCGAAATCGCCGACGCAAGGGTTCCCAGCAGGGCCAACCCGGCCACTGCTTCGAGCATCCCGGCCGGCGCCAGGTTCACCACCGCCACCAAGGCAGCGGAAAAAGCGGCAAGCACCAGGTAGGCCAGCCCGGAGGTGAAGCCGGCAACCCACCGCCTGCTCCGGTCCCCGCCTGCTTCCCCGCCCGCGGCCAGCGCCGCGCTGAGCGCTGCAAGATTGATGGCGTGGCCGCCGAAGGGAGCCCCCGCAACAGTCCCCGCTCCCGTGACCAGCATCGCCGGCCGCCACGGAGTGTCATATCCGAATGACCGCAGGACAGCCACCCCGGGAACGTTCTGCGACGCCATGGTCACCACGAACAAGGGGACGGCGATGCCCACCAGGGCCTGCAGGCTGAACGCCGGCGTGGTCCAGGCGAGTGCGGGCATAAGGCCTCCCGCATCCACCGGCGTCCCGGCGGACGCCAGGGAAATTCCGATCACGCCCAGGGCCATGAGCAAAGCCGCGGGCACCGCCCACCGCGGAGCGAACTTCATCATCACCAGCCAGCACAGGATCACCGGCGCCACAAAACCGGGAACCGTGCCCAGGGCTTTGAAGGGGGCCACGCAAAGCTGGAGCAGGACCCCCGCCAGCATCGCCTGCGCCAGCGGGGACGGAATCCGCGCCATCAACCTGCCAAGCGCCGGCACCATGCCGGTCAGCGCCAACAGCAGGCCTGTCGCCAGGAAGGCGCCGACGGCGGCCGGCCACCCGCCGTCGGGCATTCCCGCTGCAGCCAGCAGCGCCGCACCCGGCGTCGACCAGGCCAGTGTCACCGGAACCCGGGAGCGCCAGGCGAGGACCAGGACGCCCAGCCCGACGGCGAGGGTCAGCGCCAGCAGGCCGGACGCGGCCTGGGTGGAATCGGCGCCCACCGCCTTGAGGCCGGCGAGGACTACGGCAAAGGACGAGGTAAAGCCCACCAGGGCGGTAACGATCCCGGCGACAACGGGCCGGGAGTCGAACCGCGGCAGTCCGGCCTTGGTTGTCCTGGAGGGTGCGGGGGAGTTGGGCATACCCGGCAGGTTACCGGCGCGGGTTTGGGAACCGGCAATCGGGGCTGCCAAAGGCAGACTGGCCGGGCAGCCGAGGGCATCTTTAAACGCCAAAGGCGCGGGCGCCGCCTCGCGGCGGGACCCGCGCCCCGTTGACGTGCTGGGGCAAGGCCCCGGCCAAATCCTTTACGGAGCCCTGTCCACCGGCGGAACCGGATTTTCAGGAGCTGCCGGGGGAACCTGTCCGGGGGCAGGTGCCTGGCCCGGGGTTCCGTTCTTGTCAATGAGCTTGGAAGCGCCATCCTGGATCTTGTCGACGTGGCCTGCGTACTTGCCGCCGGTCTTCGTGTCGACGAAATCGCCGGCCTTGCTGATGCCGTCCTTGATGGCCTGCTCGTTGCCGCGGATGAGACCCTGAGCCTTGCCCTTTAGATCGTCAATCAAACCCACGAGCACCTCCCTTCTGTCGCGGAGCCAGGTCGCTCCTCGCGCCTTCGATCCTATCCGGGCGTGAAAGGTGTGCCAAGGGAATTCGCCTGCAGCGGATTGGGAATACGAAAAAAGCAGCTCCGCAGAGCTGCTTTACATGGTGGGCGATACTGGGATCGAACCAGTGACCTCTTCCGTGTCAGGGAAGCGCGCTACCGCTGCGCCAATCGCCCCGAACCGGAAGACCGGCTGTGGGATGTAAGAGAGCGGACGACGAGATTCGAACTCGCGACATCCACCTTGGCAAGGTGGTGCTCTACCAGCTGAGCTACGTCCGCGTGTGCAGGATGGACCGGTAAACCGGTGGTACTGCGGGCAAGTTGCCTTGCCAGTGGGCGATACTGGGATCGAACCAGTGACCTCTTCCGTGTCAGGGAAGCGCGCTACCGCTGCGCCAATCGCCCATTGCATCCGAAGGATCCGGAAACCATGGTTTTCACCGAGGTGGGTACGGGATTCGAACCCGTGTATACGGCTTTGCAGGCCGCTGCCTCGCCTCTCGGCCAACCCACCGTGTTAGCGTCAATTCCGAAGAACCTTTGCTGTGACAGTGTCCTGCGAGCGGACGACGAGATTCGAACTCGCGACATCCACCTTGGCAAGGTGGTGCTCTACCAGCTGAGCTACGTCCGCATTTTGGAGGGTTGATTCCCTGCCGTTTCCGGCATTTCCTCGCGTTCCAACGAGTAAAAACAATATCGGAGGTTCCGGGATTCTCCAAATCGCTCCGGCCCTGCGCCCATTGTGTGCCTCCAGATCGCTGTAATCACGCGGATTTTGCGAGTTACAGGTGTGTAATTTCCGACGGCGGCAGGGGCGCCCGGGGGCGGCAGGCTGTGTCCCGCCGGTCTGCTTTCGAGGATTCCCGGCCAGGCAGAGGCGGCGGCGCGGTACCGGTCAGCGGGGTGTGTTGTTCGATTTTTGAAATAGGGCAGAGGTGGGCTAGCATTCAAATGCATCGGGGCGATTGGCGCAGTGGTAGCGCGCTTCGTTCACACCGAAGAGGTCACTGGTTCGAACCCAGTATCGCCCACCGCAGAGGCCCGTTTCCGCTCATCAGCAGCGGAGACGGGCCTTTTTCATGTGCAGCGCCTGCCTCCCGGAGCTTTTGTCGGCCCCCTGTGAAAGAGTCTTTTGTATGACTGATCCGCTTCTCGCCCACGCCACCGAATACGGCCGGATGTACGCACGGTCAACGTCTGAGCAGTTTTCCGTACCTTCCATCACCACGGTTATCAGCCAGCAGCCGCATGGCCTTGATGGCTGGTTCGGTTACATGGGTGCCAGCAGCCTGGCCAATGATCCGCTGCTGTCGGACTGCCTGGGCAGCCCGGCCAAAATCAAGCAGGCCATCAACCGTGCGGCCAAGGCTGCGGAAACCTATCGTGATGATGCCGCCCGGCGCGGGGACCGCGTCCACAATTACTGCGAGCAGGTGGCGTTGCGCGCGCTGGGACGTCCCCACGCCATGAAGGAGGCCCGTGAGGCGTTGGCCGCCAACGGGGAGGAAGCGTTCGCGGTCCGCTTCGACGAGTGGTGGGAGCTCTTCCAGGTGGAGCCCATCGCCCCCGAGATCACGGTCTGGAACAACACCGTGGGCTACGCCGGCACCCTTGACCTTGTGGCCCGGATCAACGGACGCATTTGCCTGATCGACTACAAGACCAAGGGCACAACGCGCGACGGCCTGGTCAAACCGCTGGACGACAAAGTAGTGATGCAGCTGGTGGCCGGCATGAAGGCGGAGGAAAGCCTGGTGGATGCGGAGGCGGGAACCTGGGAGCCCTGGAAGTACGGCGAAAACCCGGTCCTGCTGGCCGTCGCCATCGGGGAGACGGAGGTCCGGCCCGTCCGTGCCAACCCCGAAGTCCTCAAGCACCACTGGTGGAAATTCTGCGCCTTGCGCCGGGTCTGGGAACTGTCGGCGGACACCATCAGTGCAGGCACCGCGCTGCTGCCCATCGCACCCCCGCCGCTGGCACAGGCCCGTACCGCCTAAGCGCCGGATGGACCCGGAGAGACTGCACCTAAACTGGATAGGTTCCCTTTGCCGCCAACCGTGAGGACAAAAAGCGCATGGCTATTCTGAATATCCGCATCATCGGTGATCCTGTGCTGCGCACAGTTGCCGATCCCGTGACGGAATTCGGACCCGAGCTTGCCAAACTGGTGGCCGACATGACCGAAACCATGGAGGACGTGGACGGTGCAGGGCTTGCCGCCCCGCAGGTCGGCGTCAGCAAGCGCGTCTTCACCTACCGCATCGACGGTGTGGAAGGGCACATCATCAATCCGGTCCTGGAGAACAGCGGGGACTACCAGCCGGACCAGGTGGAAGGCTGCCTTTCCATTCCGGGCCTCGGTTTCCCTGTCCGCCGCTTCCGCGCCACCCGGGTCACCGGCGTGGACATGCATGGACACCCGGTGTCCATCGACGGGGAGGGCATGCTGGCACGCTGCTTCCAGCACGAAAATGACCACCTGGACGGCATCCTCTACACCGACCGCCTCGAAGGCGAAGACCGGAAGGCTGCCTTGCGGTCCATCCGCAACGCCAATTACGACGCCGTCGCCGGGCGGACCACAGCCAAGCGCGCCAAGAACGTGGGATCGAGTTTCGGCGGTGCCGGCTTTGGCCAAACCAGCACCCCCGGCTCCAGCTTTGGCGGAGCAGGGTGAGGGTCCTCTTCGCGGGGACGCCCGCCGTCGCCGTGCCATCCCTGGACGCCCTCGTCAATGCCGGCTTCAACGTGGTCGCGGTCCTGACCCGTCCCGATGCCCCGGTAGGCCGCAAACGCGTACTGACGCCGTCGCCGGTGGCACAACGGGCCGGGGAACTGGGCATTGATGTCATCCGTGCCGCCCGGGTCGACGCCGACGCCGTCGCCGCCATCGCCGCAGCGCAGCCGGACGTCGCGGCCATCGTTGCTTATGGCGGACTGGTCCCCCCTGCGGCCCTGGGCATACCGGCGCACGGCTGGGTCAATCTGCATTTCTCCCTGCTGCCGGCCTGGCGAGGCGCGGCACCGGTCCAGCGGTCCGTCATTGCCGGAGACGATGTCACAGGTGCCGTGACCTTCCAGCTTGAAGAGGGACTCGACACCGGTCCTGTTTTTGGCACCCTCACCGAGGCGGTCAGGCCCCAGGACACGGCAGGAGACCTGCTTGAGCGGCTGTCCCACAGCGGTGCCGTCCTGCTGGCGCAGACACTGTCCGCCATCGAGGCCGGAAAAGCGTCGCCGCAGCCGCAGGCCGGAGAGGTCTCCCTGGCACCCAAGCTGACTCTGGAGGACGGACACCTTAACTGGTCCCACCCGGCCCTTGCCATCAACAGGCAGGCCCGCGGAGTCACCCCTGAGCCCGGCGCCTGGACCCTGCTGGACGGGCAGCGGGTCAAGCTCGAACCTGTCCGGCTCCGGCCGGATATTTCAGGACTTGCCCCTGGCTCAGTGGCATTGCAGGGGAAAGCCGTGTTGGTGGGAACAGGTTCACACGCCGTGGAACTCACCCGGGTCCAGCCCGCTGGGAAAAAGATGATGGCTGCAGCCGACTGGGCACGCGGCATGGCTTCACTGGAGGGTGTGGTGTTCGAATGAGCGTGTCCGGCGGTAATACAGGTGGACGGAACACGGGCGGACCAAACACCGGCGGAGGGGGAAGCGCCGGAGGAGGCGGCCGCGGCAAGGGCGGACCCCGGGATGCCAGCAGAAGGGATGCCAAAGGGCGGGAACGCAACCGCGGGCCGCAGCGGAACTTCACCGGGCAGGCGCCGTCGCAGCGGACCAGGCGCGCCGATCCAGCCCGCCTGGTGGCCTTCGAAGTGCTGCGTGCCGTGGCTGAGGAGGACGCCTACGCCAACCTCGTGCTGCCCGCGCGGATCCGGCACCACCGGCTGGACAAACGCGACGCCGGATTCGCCACGGAACTAAGCTACGGAGCCCTGCGCGGCCAAGGCACCTACGACGCCATCCTGGCGCGGTGCGTGGACCGGCCCCTGGCCCAGCTTGACCCCGCCGTCCTCGACGCCCTCCGTATCGGCGCCCACCAGCTGCTGGCCATGCGGGTCCCCGCGCACGCCGCACTGGACCAGACGGTTGGACTTGCCCGTGCCCTCATCGGGGCGGGACCCTCCGCGCTGATCAATGCCGTCCTCCGCAAGGTCACTGCCCACCCCCTTGAGGAATGGCTGGACCTGCTGGTGGAGGGCGAAACCGACGAGACGAAGATTGCCTCGCTCAGGTACGCCCACCCCGAATGGATTGTCCGGGCAATGCGCCAGTCGCTCGTGGCCCATGGCCGGCCCGCAGCCGAGATCAACGACCTGCTCGAAGCGGACAACGCCGCCCCTGTGGTCAACCTTGTGGCCCTGCCGGGGCTGGGCAGCCTCGACGAAGCGCTGGAAAACGGTGCCACCCCCGGGGAACTGGTGGAAGGCTCCGCGCTCTCCAGCGGCGGTGACCTGGGGCGGTTGGCATCCGTACGCGCCGGTACCCTCCGGGTGCAGGATGTCGGTTCCCAGCTGGTGGCCAGGGCCCTGGCCTCGGTGAGTATCGGCCAGGCGGCCGATGGTGCCGGTGAAGCGTGGCTCGACCTCTGCGCAGGCCCGGGTGGAAAGGCGGCACTCCTTGGTGCCCTTGCGCACCAGCGGGGGGCCACGCTTCTTGCGAACGAGCCCGCCCCGCACCGCGCAAAGCTTGTCAGCCAGGCACTGTCCGCCGTACCGCAGGACAGCTGGCAGGTCCGGACCGGCGACGGCCGGGATGTAGGCGCCGAACAGCCGGGGCAATACTCCCGTGTCCTGGTGGACGTTCCCTGCACCGGCCTGGGGGCACTTCGGCGCAGGCCCGAGTCCCGGTGGCGTCGCTCGCCCAAGGACATTGCAGACCTGGGCCCACTGCAGCGCGAGCTGCTGAACTCTGCCCTGGCCGCGGTTCGGCCCGGGGGAGTGGTGGCCTACGTGACGTGTTCACCGCACCCGGCAGAGACCACAGCTGTTGTGGCCGACGTGCTCCGGAAGCGCGGCGACCTGGAACTCCTCGATGCCGGCGCCGCACTTGACGCAGTCAGCCTCACTGGAAGCCTTGGCGCCGGCCATGAACTGACCGCGCAGCTCTGGCCCCACATCCACCACACCGATGCCATGTTCCTGGCCCTGATACAGAAAAAATCCTGACAGGAGAAGAAACCCTGACAGGCAAAGAAACCTGATCAGGAAGAATTCCCGGCTTCCCGACCTGCGGCTACCAGCCCCGCCCGCTCCCTGCAGCGGGCTGGAACTTCCCTGCGACCAACGCACGTTCATCCGAAAGGCAACCCTGTGACGCAATGCTGCATCAACCCGAGCATCCTCTCCGCCGACTTCGTCAACCTTGAGGCCGAACTGCGGCGGATCAGCAACGCCGACGCCGTGCACGTGGACGTCATGGACAACCACTTCGTCCCCAACCTGACCATCGGGCTGCCGGTGGTGCAGCGGATCCAGGCCGTCAGCCCGGTTCCACTCGACGCCCACCTGATGATTGCCGACGCGGACCGCTGGGCGCCCGGGTTCGCCGACGCAGGCCTGGCATCGGTCACGTTCCACGCCGAGGCATCCATTGCGCCCATCAAGCTGGCGCGGGAACTGCGCAGCAGGGGGGCCAAAGCGGGCATGGCGCTTCGCCCGGCCACCCCCGTGGAGCCGTACCTCGACATGCTGCCGGAACTGGACATGCTGCTCATCATGACAGTGGAACCGGGCTTTGGCGGCCAGGCGTTCCTGGACGTCACGCTCCCCAAAATCCGCCGGGCCCGCGAAGCCGTGGAAGGCTCCGGGCTGGGAGTAGCCATCCAGGTGGACGGCGGGATCACCGAGGAAACCATCACCCGCGCCGCCGAGGCCGGCGCCAACGTCTTTGTGGCGGGCTCTGCCGTCTACGGCGCCGATGACCCCGCCGCAGCCATCGACCTGCTGCGCCACAAGGGCAGCCGGACATTACGCGGGGCGACGGAATAACCGGGTGCCCCTGCCGGTTGTGGCACAATAACAACACACATACGTGCTCCGGGGTCGGTGTAAGTCCGAACCGGCGGTGACAGTCCGCGACCCGCGAGCCGGCTTCCTCCCAGGAGGATTCCGGCGGACGGTTGAACCGGTGGAATTCCGGTACCGACAGTTAAAGTCTGGATGAGAGAAGCACGTACAGCTGTATCAGTGGGCCCGTTGGGTCCGCAACGTTCTGCTGTCGTATCCCCGGAGCCATCGCGGTTCGACAGGGAAGGAACGACACGCATGAACCCCCAGCGATGGCTCTTAACCGCCGAAAATACTGCCGCCTCCAAGGCAGGCACCCCATCCGTCCCGGCCGCCGCATGACGGGCCCGGTGGAACTGAAGCCCGCGGCCGGGGTGGTCACCGCCTTCAGCGCCGACGAAACCCGCGCCATGGAGCACGCCCTGCAGGCAGCCCTGCAGGGTCCGCGCGGAGCGAATCCCCTGGTGGGCGCCGTCGTCGTCGGTCCTGACGGGCGCCAACTTGTCACCGGCTACCACCGCGGCGCCGGCACCGCGCATGCCGAAGCGGACGCAATCGCCCAGGCCGCCGCCGTCGGCCTTGATCTGTCCGGCTGCACCATGGTGGTCACGCTGGAGCCCTGCGACCACGTGGGCCGCACCGGGCCGTGCACGCAGGCGATCATCGACGCCGGCATCACGGACGTGGTGTACGCCGTCGACGACCCCCATGACCCGGCGGCCGGTGGCGCAGCAACACTGCGGGCGGCCGGCGTCCGGGTCCGCAGTGGCCTCGGCGCCGACGAGTCCCTGGACCTGAACCGCCAGTGGTTTGAGGCAGTCGCCGCCAAGCGCCCGTTCGTCACCCTCCACATCGCCCAGACCCTGGACGCCCGGATAGCAGCCGAAGACGGCACCAGCCAATGGATCTCCAGCCCTGAGTCGCTGGCAGACAACCACGGAATCCGCGGCCGCATCGACGCCATCCTGGTGGGCACCCAGACCGTGCTGGTGGACAACCCCCGCCTGACCGCCCGGGAACCCTCCGGAGACCCCGCACCCAAACAGCCGGTACGGGCCGTCATGGGACTGCGCGGAATTCCGGACGACGCCGCGATCCACGGCGATGACGGCCTGGCTGTCCACCTCCCCACCCGGAACCCCCGCGAAGCGTTGACCCTGCTGTACAAAGCCGGGATCCGGCATGTGATGGTGGAAGGCGGCTCACGGATCCTCAGCTCCTTCCTCTCTGCCGGCCTGGTAGACGAACTCATCGTCTACCTTGCCCCCACCCTGCTGGGATCCGGCACCCCCGCCCTGAACGGGCTGGGCATCACCAGCCTCCCGGACGCCCAGCAATGGGAATGGGACGAGGCCGACGGCGGCGCCGTCCGGAAGCTCGGCCGGGACCTCAGGCTTCACCTCAGACCGCAACGGAAAGTTGCACTCGACCACCCACCAACCCGCGGCAGCGCGGAAGAAGCCCAGGGAGGCTACTGATGTTCACCGGAATTATTGCCGAGCAGGGGCAGGTGCTGTCCGTCGAGCGTGACGGTAACACCAGCGCCACCGTGCGGCTGCACGCCCCCGGCTCCACCGAAGGCCTGGCACTTGGCGGCTCCATTGCCGTGAACGGGGTCTGCCTCACGGCAACCGCCATCGACGGCAAGGAGTTCAGCGTGGACGTCATGGGGGAGACCCTGGTCCGGAGCACCATCGGCGAACTCGCAGCCGGCGATTCGGTCAACCTGGAGCGCTGTGTTCCCGCGGGCGGCCGGCTGGACGGACACGTGGTCCAGGGCCACGTGGACGGCGTGGGGGTCCTGCTGGAACGCGAACCCCAGGGCAACTGGGAGCGGCTGCGTTTTGGCGTCCCCGCCAACCTGGCCCGCTACATTGCCGAGAAAGGCTCCATCGCCATCGACGGCGTCTCCCTCACCGTGACGGCCGTCAGCCCGGCTTCGGAGCAGGAACCCTGGTTCGAGGTAGGCCTGATCCCCACCACGCTGGCAGAAACGGGCCTGGGGACCAAAACCACCGGCAGCCGGGTGAACCTGGAGGTCGACGTGCTGGCAAAGTACACCGAGCGGCTGCTGGCCTTCCGCGACGCGGATGCAGCAACCGGTACCGGTGGCGCCGCGGTTGCAGGAGGTGCATGGTGAACGCCGCCGTACGCCTGGAACCCGCCGCATCCGCGGAGGCTGTCACTGTGACCGACGGACGGACGTCCGCGCCTGCCGTGGGACTGGACTCCATTGAGGACGCAGTCCGGGCCATGGCCGCCGGCCGGCCCGTGCTCGTCGTCGACAACGAGGACCGCGAAAACGAAGGCGACATCATCTTCGCCGCCCAGCACGCCACGCCCGCCCTGATGGGCTGGACCATCCGGTACAGCTCCGGCGTCATTTGCGTGCCGCTGACCGGAGACCGCGCGGATGCGCTGGCACTGCCTCCCATGACGGCGGTCAACGAGGACGCCAAAGGCACGGCCTACACGGTGTCCTGTGACGCCGCCACCGGCGTCAGCACCGGAATCTCCGCCACGGACCGGGCCCTGACCGCCCGGATTCTGGCCGACCCGCACGCCGGTCCTGCATCCGTGACCCGCCCGGGGCATATTTTCCCGCTCCGCGCGGTTGACGGTGGAGTGCGGGAACGCCAGGGCCACACCGAGGCCGCGGTGGATCTGTGCCGCCTTGCAGGCCTGGAGCCTGTCGGGGTGATCGCGGAAGTGGTGTATGACGACGGTGAAATGATGCGCCTGGACGGGCTCCGTTCGTTCGCAGCTGAACATGGATGCCCCCTGATCTCCATCGAGGACCTGGTGGCGTATCTTGAAGCCGGGGCCGGGGGAACCCAGCGTGAGGATGTCCGGGTAACGCCGGGCGAAGAGAAGGAGAAGCGATGACGGCAGCGGCAGCCAGCGACGACAGCCACCAGAACGGCCACCGGAAACACCACACGGTGTCCGGCGCAGCGCCCCATCCCGTCAGCGGAGGGCCGGTTGTACAGTTGCCCACGGCCTTCGGCGAGTTCGTGGCACAGGCATGGACGGACCTGGTGACGGGTGTGGAACACCTCGCCGTCAGTTCCCCCAACGCTCCCACTGACGGTAAAGCACCACTGGTGCGGCTGCACTCCGAGTGCCTCACCGGCGACGTCTTCGGTTCCTACCGCTGCGACTGCGGCGAACAACTTGCCTTCGCGCTGGAACTGATCCGGGACAACGGCGGCACGCTGCTCTACCTGCGCGGCCAGGAAGGCCGCGGCATTGGCCTGGCCAACAAGATCAAGGCCTACGCCCTGCAGGAGGCCGGCTTCGACACCGTTGAGGCGAACGAGCAGCTGGGCCTCCCCGTTGACGCCCGGTGCTACAAGGCCGCAGCCCAGATCCTGGCCGAAATGGGCCTGCATGAGGTGCGGCTGCTGAGCAACAACCCGGACAAGCAGAACAGGCTGGCCAAGGCGGGCGTGAAGGTCGTGGAAATGGTGCCTACGGAGGTGCCGTCCCGCGAACAGAACATCCGCTACCTGCGCACCAAGAAGGACCGCATGGAACACCGGCTGCTGCTGGACACCGGGGTGGCTCCCGTGCCCGTGCCCGCCCCTGAAACCCCCTTCGACCACGAACAAGACTGAACGGAACAAGAACCCATGAGTGGACACGGCGCCCCCGACATCGACCTCAGCACCCTCAACCCGGCCGAGACGTCGCAGCTGAAACTGGCCATCATCGCAGCAAGCTGGCACACACAGATCATGGACGGGCTCCTGGACGGCGCACTCCGGGCCGCCAAGGACGCCGGCATCGCGGAGCCCACGGTGCTGCGGGTTCCCGGCAGCTTCGAGCTCCCGGTTGCCGCAGCGCGGCTGGCACCGCACTTTGACGCCGTTGTTGCCCTCGGCGTCGTAATCCGCGGCGGAACCCCGCACTTTGACTACGTCTGCCAGGCCGCGACGTCGGGCCTCACCGACGTCAGCGTGTCCACGGGCGTGCCGGTGGGCTTCGGCGTGCTCACCTGCGACAACGAACAGCAGGGGCTGGACCGGGCAGGCCTGCCCGGCTCCAAGGAAGACAAGGGCCATGAGGCCGTGACAGCTGCGCTGGCTACCGCCGTCGTCCTCAAGCAGTACCGGAGCTAGGCGCAGCACCGGACCCGGCGTCAGGTTGTTGCACGGGCGCGGTGTGTGTATTCGCTCACATCGCGCCCGTCATGCAACGGCCCGGGAAGCGCCGCTGCGGCTGCACCAAGTAGGCTGGAGGGCGTGAAGAATTTCGAGACGCTGTTCGCTGAGCTCAGCGAGAAGGCAGCCACCCGCCCGGAAGGCTCCCGCACCGTCGCTGAATTGGAGTCCGGTGTTCACGGCATCGGCAAAAAAGTCGTTGAGGAAGCAGCCGAAGTGTGGATGGCTGCCGAATATGAATCCGATGAAGCCGCGGCCGAGGAAATCTCCCAGCTGCTGTACCACCTGCAGGTTCTGATGCTCGCCAAAGGCCTGACCCTGGAAGACGTCTACAAGCATCTGTAGCCACCGGTCCGGCGCACTGCCGCCGGGCCCGCCGTGGCCTGCACTGCCTGAAAACCCAGACCTTCCACCCCAGAAAGAATTTCCCATGCTGCGAGTAGCCGTCCCCAACAAGGGCTCCCTGTCCGAAGCCGCCTCCGCCATGCTCTCCGAAGCCGGATACCGCCAGCGCCGCGACACACGCGAACTGGTCATGGTGGACCCTGACAACGAGATCGAGTTCTTCTTCCTCCGCCCCCGCGATATTGCGGTCTATGTCGGCCAGGGAACACTCGACGTCGGCATCACCGGACGCGACCTGCTCCTGGACGCCGGCGTGGAAGCCGAAGAGCTGCTGCCGCTGGGTTTCGCCGGCTCCACCTTCCGTTTTGCCGGACCCGTCGGCGACTTCAGCAAGGTGGAGGAACTCGAGGGCAAGCGCCTGGCCACCAGCTACGACGGACTGCTGCGCAACTACCTGGCCGAACGCGGCATCAACGCCAAGGTGGTCCGGCTGGATGGCGCGGTTGAATCCTCGGTCCGCCTGGGCGTCGCCGACGCCATCGCCGACGTCGTGGAAACCGGCAACACCCTCAAGGCCGCCGGCATGGAAATCTTCGGCGACCCCATCCTCAAATCCGAGGCCGTCCTGATCCGCCGCACCGGCAACGGGGGCGCCGCCAACGGCACCGCCAAGGAAATCGACGTCCTCATCCGCCGGCTCCAGGGCGTCCTGGTGGCACGCCAGTACGTGCTGATGGACTACGACATCCGCAAGGAACTCGTGGAGAAGGCGGCCGGCCTGACGCCTGGCCTCGAATCGCCCACGGTCTCGCCGCTGCGCGACTCCGACTGGGTGGCCGTCCGGTCCATGGTTCCCAAGAAGGAAACCAACCGCATCATGGATGAACTGTACGACCTCGGCGCCCGCGCCATCCTGGTCAGCAGCATCCACGCCTGCCGCATCTGAGCCGGCCCCGCAGCAACCAACACAGACTCCAGGAGTACCCCATGGCAGTAGCAGTACGCGTCATTCCCTGCCTCGACGTCGACGCCGGACGCGTCGTCAAGGGCGTCAACTTCGAGGGCCTGCGCGATGCCGGCGACCCCGTGGAACTCGCCCACCGCTACGACAACGCCGGCGCCGACGAACTGACCTTCCTTGACGTCACAGCTTCCTCGGGCAACCGCGAGACCACGTTCGACGTTGTCCGCCGCACGGCCGAAGAAGTATTCATCCCGCTGACGGTGGGCGGCGGCGTCCGCGGCGTGGCGGAAGTGGACAAGCTCCTGCGCTACGGCGCCGACAAGGCCTCCATCAACACCGCGGCCGTGGCCCGGCCCGACGTCATCGACGAAATCACCCGGCACTTCGGTTCCCAGGTGCTCGTCCTGTCCGTTGACGCCCGCCGCACCCGCCCGGGGTCCCAGCCCACGCCGTCGGGATTCGAAGTGACCACCCACGGCGGCCGCACCGGCACCGGCATCGACGCCATTGAGTGGGCCAGGGAAGCGGCTGACCGCGGGGTGGGGGAGATCCTGCTGAACTCCATCGACGCCGACGGCACCAAGGACGGGTTCGACCTCGAACTCATCAAGCTGGTCCGGGCTGCCGTCAGGGTCCCGATCATCGCGTCCGGCGGTGCCGGAGAGCCCGCACACTTCCCGCCGGCCGTCGCAGCCGGCGCGGACGCCGTCCTGGCGGCTTCGATTTTCCACTGGGGACCGGACAACATGATGTCCCAGGTCAAGGAAGCGATCCGGGAAGCCGGCTTCGAAGTCCGCTGACCCGACTGACTCGCATTTGTTGTCGTTATGAACGCCCATAACGACAACAACTGCGACCCAGTTGGGTCAGAGGCCTACTTCGGCTGACTGGAGGAGGGCGACGGCGTCGGGCTGGCCTTCGAAGGTGACCAGCGCGTGGCGTGTCCGGCCGTGGGCGTGCATCAGCAGTTCGCCCGGCTCGCCGACGATCGCCACCGAAACGGGGGCGCGCTTGGCAACATGCCGCGGACCGGACGGACGGACCAGGACAATGCCCAGGTCCACGCCGCGGTAGAGGATGGCGGCACGCTTGACCAGTTCGTCCCACAGTGCGTCAGAGTACGCTTCATCAAGTGCCCTGGGCGCCCACCGGTCCACGGCCCGCCGGACATCCTCGGTGTGCACGAAGTATTCGATCAGGTTGGAACTTTCGTCCAGTGCCTTGATCTTCATCGGCGACAGCGCCGGTGGACCGGCGCGGAAGGTGTTGACCAGCCGGGCGTAGTCCTCGTTGGTGGTCAGCTTGGCTGCCAGCTTGGCGGTTGCCTGGTCCGAGGCCTTGGCCAGGCGCTTGATGATCAAACCGAGCCCGACGGCGGCCTTCCGCTCGCGCAGGTAAAGGTGCGCGGCAAGGTCCCTGGTACGCCAGCCCTTGCACAGTGTGGGCGCATCAGGGCCGGCCGCAAGCAGGGTTTCGGCCAGGACTTCTCGGGACGGTTCGACGAAATGCATCACTTGGAAAACTAGCACGACAGGCGCGGAGTTGGGCAGCAGCGCCGGGGCAGGTGGCGTGCCGTTGTTCACAACAGGAGGACGGGCACGCGAAGGCACTAGACTTGACCCGATGTCTGAGCAGCCAACCCCCGTCCCCACCGCAGGATCCGCCGTGTCCCAGTCTGTGGCATCCGTGCCGCCGTCGTCCGGGGAATCCGTCCCGGCCAGCCCGCTGCCCATGGAGGTAGCCGCGGCACTCAAGCGCGACGCCGCCGGCCTGGTGGCCGCGGTGGTGCAGCAGTACGACACCAACGAAGTCCTCATGCTTGGCTGGATGGACGACGAGGCGCTGCACCGCACCATGACCACCGGCCGGGTGACCTTCTACTCCCGCTCACGGCAGGAGTACTGGCGCAAGGGTGATACCTCGGGGCATGTGCAATGGGTCAAATCCGTGGCCATGGACTGCGACGGCGACGCACTGCTGGTGCGCGTGGACCAGGTGGGCGCGGCCTGCCACACGGGCACCCGCACCTGCTTCGACGGCAGGGACCTCGACGTGGTGGCAGGCCACGCAGGCTAGGCGGACACGCTGCCCGGCCGGGTTTCCTCCACACCCCGGCCACCCCAGCAAGCACACCAAGGCGCCCGGCAATGCCGGCCCTTTCGAAGAACAGGCGGACAAGCATAACCATGCAGGACCTTGGAACCATCAGCCCGAGCCTCGAGGAATTCCGGGAACTTGCCGGCCACAGCCGCGTCATTCCCGTCCGGCTCAAGGTCCTCGCCGACGCCGAAACCCCCATCGGGCTGTACCGGAAGCTGGCGCAGGGTCAGCCCGGCACCTTCCTGATGGAATCGGCAGCGGTGGGCGGAGCCTGGTCCCGGTACTCCTTCATCGGCGCCAAGTCCCGTGCCACCCTGACCACCAAGGACGGCCAGGCGCACTGGCTGGGCCAGCCGCCCGCGGGCGTGCCGGTCAGCGGCAGTCCGGTGGACGCCATCCGCGACACCGTGGAGGCGCTGCGCACCGACCGTTTCGAAGGGCTGCCGCCCTTTACCTCCGGGCTGGTGGGCTTCCTCGGCTGGGAAACCGTCCGGCACTGGGAACGGCTGGTCAGCCCGCCCGAGGATGACCTGCAGCTGCCGGAAATGGCCCTGAACCTGGTCACCGACATGGCCGTGCATGACAACGTGGACGGTACGGTCCTGCTCATCGCCAACGCCATCAACTTCGACAACAGCTCCGAACGCGTTGACGAGGCCTGGCACGACGCCGTGCGCCGGGTCAAGGAACTCCTGGCCAAAATCAGCACCCCGGTGGTGCAGCCGGTCTCCGTCCTGACGCCGGCGGCCCTGGACTTTGCCTCCAGCGTCCAGGAACGCTGGGACGAGGCTGAATACCTTGCGGCGCTGGACCGCGGCAAGGAAGCGATCGTGGACGGCGAGGTCTTCCAGGTGGTGATTTCGCGCCGGTTCGAGATGGAGTGCAAGGCGTCCGCGCTGGACGTCTACAGGGTCCTGCGCAACACCAACCCCAGCCCGTACATGTACATCTTCAGCCTGGCCGACGCCGAGGGCCGCGAGTACTCGATCGTCGGCTCCTCGCCCGAAGCCTTGGTCACGGTCACCGGCGAGGAAGTCATCACCCACCCCATCGCCGGCTCGCGTCCGCGCGGCAAGACGGTCGAGGCGGACAAGGCCCTGGCCGAGGAACTGCTCGCCGACCAAAAGGAACGTGCCGAACACCTGATGCTGGTGGACCTCTCCCGCAACGACCTCTCCAAGGTCTGCGTGGCGGGAACGGTGGACGTCACCCAGTTCATGGAGGTGGAGCGCTTCAGCCACATCATGCACCTGGTGTCCACCGTGGTGGGCCGTTTGGCTCCGCAGGCCAAAGCCTATGACGTGCTGAAGGCCACCTTCCCGGCCGGCACCCTCTCCGGCGCACCCAAGCCCCGTGCCCTGCGGCTGCTGGACGAGCTGGAACCGCACCGCCGCGGCATCTATGGCGGCGTGGTGGGCTACCTCGACTTCGCCGGCGACATGGATATGGCTATCGCCATCAGGTCCGCCCTGATCCGGGAAGGACGCGCCTACGTCCAGGCAGGGGGTGGCATCGTGGCAGACTCCGTGAACCCCACCGAGGCCCTGGAAACGGTCAACAAGGCCGCCGCTCCGTTGCGCGCCGTGCACACGGCCGGATCGCTGCACAACATTTCCGCGGAATCCCTTCCCGACGGGTCGGTTTCCTGATGCCGGACTCCGGCATGGCGGCAGGCCGCCCCGAAGAGGCGGCCAAGGCAGGACAGGCGGATACGGCGGCCAAGGCCGGCAAAGCCCGCAAGACCCGGGCCGTGCCGGTCTGGGCGCGCAAGTCCACCCTGGTCATGCTGATTACCCTCCTGGCGCTGGCCGCCTTCGGCACCACCACCCAGACCTGGATGACCGCCACCCTGGACCCCAACCAGGTGGGACAGGCCGGAGCCGCCCAAAGCACCATCCAGGTGCAGGGCAGCAAGGCCGCCACCACGGTGACGGCCCTGGCCCTGGTGGCCCTGGCAGGCGGGCTCGCAGCGGCCATCGCCGGCAGGATCGCCCGGTGGGCGATCACGGCCATCATCGTCCTTGCCTCCGCAGGCGTGGTGACGGCGGCGGCCACCGTCCTGGCCGATCCGCTCGCCGCGGCGCAAGGGTCCATTGCGGCAGCCACCGGCGTCTCCGGCAGCCAGGCGCACGTGGACGTTACCCCGTTCCCGCTGCTCGCCGTCGTCGCGGGCTGCCTTCTCGCCCTGTCAGCCCTGCTGATCCTGCCCGCCTCCCGTTACTGGAAGACGCGCACCAAATATGACGCGGCCGGAGCGGCAGCACCCACGGCCGCCGGCGCCACGGCGGTGGCCGGCCCCGTGGACGAGATCGACAGCTGGGACCGGCTTTCCCGGGGCGAGGACCCCACCTAAGACCGGCGGACGCCGGCGCCGGCAGGGGCGGCAGGCCCTGCGGTACGCGGGCGGCAGCCAAAAAATGGCAGAATGTAAGCAGTATCCATCCTGAGGAGATTTCCATGAGCAAAGCACCTGCGTCCGTTTCCAAGTCAGGCACCCGCACCGTTGCCCCCGGCGCCATTGACCACAGCCAGGAACTGGGCCACGGCAACAGCCCGGCCGCGTGGACCTGCGTCATCGTCATGCTCGTCGGCGCGCTCATCGCAGCCATCGCCTTCGTCATCGCCAGCACCCCCATCTTCATCGGCGGCGCCGTTGTCATGGTCGTCGGACTGATCCTCGGATACGTCATGCGCAAGGCAGGCTACGGCGTCGAAGGCAGCAAGCTGAAGAACTCCGGCCACTGATGGCGACTGTTCTCGACGACATCAACGCCGGTGTCAGGGAGGATATGGAGGCCAGGAAACGGCTCGTTTCCCTGGCCGAGCTGAAGGACCTGGCCCAGGCCGCGGCACCTGCCCGTGACGCGTGGGCAGCCCTCGGCGGCACCTCCCGAACCCGGGAACAGCTGAAAGTCATTGCCGAAATCAAACGCCGCAGCCCCTCCAAGGGCGATCTCGCCAGCATCGGGGATCCGGCGTCGCTCGCCCGGCAGTACGCCGACGGCGGTGCCTCCGTCATCAGCGTCCTCACCGAACAGCGCCGCTTCAACGGGTCCCTGGCCGACCTCGACGCCGTGCGCGCCGCCGTCGACATCCCGCTGCTGCGGAAGGACTTCACGCTCGACGAGTACCAGATCTGGGAGGCCCGTGCCCACGGCGCCGACCTCATCCTGCTCATCGTGGCTGCCCTCTCGGACGCCCAGCTGGCCGAATTCAGCGCCCTCAGCCGGGACCTGGGCATGAACGTGCTCGTGGAGACCCACACGGAAGAGGAAATCGAGCGGGCCGTGGCCGCCAACGCGCGGATCATCGGCGTCAACGTGCGCAACCTCAAAACGCTCGACGTCGACCGTTCCGTCTTTGCCGCACTGGCGGGGCTGATTCCGGCCGAGGCCGTGGTGGTTGCCGAATCCGGCGTCCGCGACGCCGCCGACGTCACGCACTACGCCGGCAGCGGCGCCAACGCCATACTGGTGGGCGAGGCACTGGTAAGCCACGCCACGCCCCGGGAACGCATCGCAGAGTTCACTGCCGCAGGTGCCGCCGCCATCGCCGCCCGCGGCTGACGAAACGCACCAAACCGTCGTCCTGCGGACCCGTGGCACGCCGGCCCGCAGGACAGCACACCAGTCCGGCCGCCACCGCCGGAACAGCAACTTTTTGACCAACCACCACCGAACAGGACAGGACTGATGGCTGACGCACCCTCAGGAAACGCTGACAACAACACCGCGGAAGCATTCCTGCAGGGCGGATCCCTCCGCCACGCCCCGGGGCCGTACTTCGGAAACTACGGCGGGCGATGGATGCCCGAGTCCCTCATCGCCGCCTTGGACGAACTTGAAGAGACCTTCAACAAGGCCAAGGACGATCCCGACTTCCGTGCGCAGATCGCTGACCTGAACAAGAACTACTCCGGCCGGCCGTCCCTCCTGACCGAAGCCAAGCGGTTCTCCCGGCACGCCGGGGGAGTGCGCATCTTCCTCAAGCGCGAAGACCTCAACCACACGGGTTCGCACAAGATCAACAACGTCCTTGGCCAGGCGCTGCTCGCCAAGCGCATGGGCAAGACGCGCGTCATCGCCGAGACCGGCGCAGGCCAGCACGGCGTGGCAAGCGCTACCGCTGCCGCCCTGATGGGCCTGGAGTGCGTGGTGTACATGGGCGCCGAGGACTGCCGCCGCCAGGCGCTTAACGTCGCCCGCATGGAACTCCTGGGCGCCAAGGTGATTCCCGTCACCAGCGGATCCCAGACCCTCAAGGACGCCATCAACGAGGCCCTCCGGGACTGGGTGGCCAACGTTGGCAACACCCACTACCTGTTGGGCACCGCTGCCGGAGCCCACCCGTTCCCGGCCATGGTCCGTTACTTCCACGAGGTCATCGGCGAGGAAGCCCGCGCCCAGATCCTGGAGCAGGAGGGCCGCCTCCCGGACGCCGTCTGCGCCTGCATCGGCGGCGGCTCGAACGCCATCGGCATCTTCCACGGGTTCCTGGATGATCCCTCCGTGAAGATCTACGGCTTCGAGGCCGGCGGCGACGGCGTCGAAACCGGCCGGCACGCCGCCACCATCACCCTGGGCAAGCCCGGCGTGCTGCACGGCGCACGCTCCTACCTGATGCAGGACGACGACGGCCAGACGATCGAGTCGCACTCCATCTCCGCCGGCCTGGACTACCCCGGCGTGGGACCCGAGCACTCCTACCTGGCCGACATCGGACGGGTCAGCTACGAGCCCATCACGGACAGCGAAGCCATGGAGGCCTTCCGCCTCCTGTGCCGCACCGAGGGCATCATCCCCGCCATCGAGTCCTCGCACGCGCTGGCCGGAGCCATCAAGGTGGGACAGCGGCTTGCTGCCGAAGACCCGGCGGCCGCGGCCGAAAAGATCGTCATCGTCAACCTGTCCGGACGCGGAGACAAGGACGTGGCCACCGCCGCCGAATGGTTTGACCTGTTGGACAAGAATTCCGCCGAATCCGAGATCGGCAAAGAGGGGGAGCAGCTGTGAGCAGTGCAGAAATGGCCAACCGGGCAGAGATGACCAGCAAGTCGGCAGCAGCCATCGACAGGGCGCGCTCCCAGGGACGCTCCGCCCTCATCGGCTACCTCCCCGCCGGCTACCCCAGTGTGGAGGACACCATCGCCGCAGGCATTGCCCTGGCGGAAAACGGCGCGGACCTGATCGAGATCGGCATTCCCTACTCGGACCCCGTCATGGATGGCCAGGTCATCCAGGCCGCCACCACCGAGGCATTGGCCAAGGGCTTCCACGTCAGCCAGGTGTTCGACGTCGTGGCCGGCATCACCAGCAGGACCGACGCCGCCGTCCTGGTCATGACGTACTGGAACCCGGTGGTCCGGATGGGCGTGGATGAGTTCTCGCGCCGGCTGGCCGAAGCCGGGGGAGCCGGGCTGATCACCCCGGACCTGATTCCGGACGAGGCCGCCGAGTGGATGGAAGCCTCGGACAAGTACGGCCTGGACCGTGTGTTCCTCGTGGCGCCGTCCTCCACCGCGGAGCGCATGCAGCGGACCGTGGATGCCAGCCGTGGATTCGTGTACGCCGTCTCCATCATGGGCGTCACCGGTGCCCGCACCTCCGTCAGCACCGCAGCCAAGGACGTTGTGGCGGCGGCGCACGGCGCCGGCGCCGAGCGCGTCTGCGTCGGGCTGGGCGTCTCCACCGCGGACCAGGTCCGCGAAATCGCCGCCTACGCCGAAGGCGTCATCGTGGGCACCGCCCTGGTGGCGGCCCTCCGCGACGGGGGAGTGGATGCCGTCGCCGCCCTCACCAAGGACCTGAGCACCGGCCTGGCGCCTGAACCGGGCCTGGCGCAGGAAGCCGGGGCCTAGGACATGCAGCCACTCCTTCAGGCAGCCGCGCTGGTACCTACGATGGTGCCGGCCAGCATCCCCAGCCCGGACTGGTCCGGCTTCGACATTCCCCTGCCTTGGGGCAGCCTCCGGATCCACGCCTACGCGCTGTGCATCCTCGCGGGGATCGTCGCGGGGCTCTGGCTCACATCCGTCCGCTGGGCCAGGCGCGGCGCCCCTGAAGGCAGCGTCTGGGACATCGTCATCTGGGCCATCCCCTTCGGCATCATTGGAGGCCGGCTCTACCACGTGGTGTCATCACCGGACGCTTACTTCGGCCCGGGGTTCGACGGCACCGGAGACCTCTCGCTGATCCCGCAGATCCAGCGCGGCGGGCTGGGAATCTGGGGCGCCGTGGTCCTTGGGGCCCTTGGCGCCTGGATCGGCTGCCGCCGCAGCGGAGTGAAGCTGAGCGCATTCGCCGACGCAGCGGCCCCGGGCCTGCTCCTGGCCCAGGCCATAGGCCGGTGGGGCAACTACTTCAACCAGGAACTTTTCGGCGGTCCCACCACGCTGCCGTGGGGCCTGCAGGTGGACGCCGACAACCCCAACTTCCCCGCCGGCATGCCCGCGGACACCCTCTTCCACCCCACGTTCCTCTACGAGTCCCTGTGGAACCTGGCCGGCGTCCTGATCCTGCTGGCCCTGGACCGGCGCTTCAACTTCCGCCGGAGCCGGCTTTTCTGGCTGTACGCCATGTACTACACCCTGGGCCGGGTCTGGATCGAGGCAATGCGCATCGACGACGCCGAACAGATCACCATCTTCGGCATCACCACCAGGCTCAACGTGTGGACCAGCATCTTCGTGTTCCTGGCGGCCCTGGTCGCCTTCATCCTGTTGGGCCTCAAAAGCCGGACGGCCCCGGACACCGTGTACCTTCCGGGGCACGGAGCGGAGGAAACCGTGGAACCGGGAACCGATTCCGTGGCCAGTCATGAAGTCCGTGATCCGGACGATGTTGTCTCAGATAGTGATTCGCGTGGTAATCTCCCTGATAACCACAGCGGTTCCAGGCATGCTTCCGATCCCACGGAAGAAGCCGCGGCGGCACCGGCGGGCTCAAAGCCCGGAACGGATGCAACGGCTGCCGGACACTCCGGCAGCACAGCCACAGGACCCGCACCGGAGGCCGGCACCGGCAAGTAGGGCGCCGGCCAGGCAGGGCAGCAGAGCCACCGCTCGAAGCGCCCGAAAACCACAATGTCGTGGCATGGGGCACCGTCCGCCCAGCATGGATTTGCTGGCTGATGATGCCTCGGGCAGGGGCCTGCGTAACCGTTAGTTCAGCAGGCTGCGCTGACCTACAATTTCCAGTAATCAACACTTTGTTGTGCCCACCGCAGCGGCGCCGACGAGTGGGGCCAACGGTGTCCCTTCCATACGCACGATCAGGAGGAAGGACGTCTCCCATGACCCAAACTCTTCACACTCCCAGCTGGTCCGAACCGGACCAGCCTGAGACTGCAATGTCGCCGTTCAAGCGCTTCGCAGCCATGCCGGAGGCCGCCGGGCTCTACAACCCGGAACAGGAGAAGGACGCCTGCGGACTCGCGATCATCGCGACCCTGCGCGGCGAACCCGGGTATGACATTGTCGACGCCGCCCTGACCGCCCTGCGCAACCTGGAGCACCGCGGTGCCGTGGGTGCTGACGAGGGCACGGGCGACGGCGCGGGCCTGCTCATGCAGATCCCCGACGAGTTCTTCCGTGCGGTCACCGAGTTCGAGCTGCCCGCACCGGGCCAGTACGTCGCCGGTACCGCGTTCCTGCCTGCCGAGCAGCGCGAGGCCGACGCCGCCAAGGCAGGTATCGAGGGCCTGGCCGCCGATGAGGGCCTGAAGGTCCTCGGCTGGCGTGAAGTGCCGGTGGTCGCCGACCTCGTGGGCGCCATGGCCCGCGCCTGCATGCCCTACTTCTCCCAGCCCTTCCTGGCATCCGCCAACGGCGAGGAGCTGGACCGCAACGAGCTCGACTCGCGCGCCTGGCGCATCCGCAAGCGTGCCCAGAACAAGTTCGGTGTGTACTTCCCCTCGCTGTCCTCGCGCACCATCGTCTATAAGGGCATGCTCACCACCGCCCAGCTGGAGCCGTTCTACCCGGACCTTTCGGACAAGCGGTTCAAGACCAAGCTGGCGATCGTGCACTCACGCTTCTCCACGAACACCTTCCCGTCCTGGCCGCTCGCCCAGCCGTTCCGGACCATTGCCCACAACGGTGAGATCAACACCGTCAAGGGCAACCGGAACTGGATGCGCGCCCGCCAGTCCCAGCTCGCCAACCCGCTGCTGGGCGACTCGCCGGAAGAGCTGTACCCCATCTGCACCCCCGGCGCCTCCGACTCCGCCTCGTTCGACGAGGTAGCGGAGCTGCTGTGGCTGTCCGGCCGGCCCATCACGCACTCGATCATGATGATGATCCCCGAGGCCTGGGAAAACCACGCCACCATGGATCCGGCCCGCCGCGCCTTCTACGAGTACCACTCCCTGCTGATGGAACCGTGGGACGGCCCCGCCGCCGTGTCCTTTACCGACGGCAACCTGGTGGGCGCAACCCTTGACCGCAACGGCCTGCGCCCCGGACGATTCTGGATCACCGAAGACGGCCTGATCGTCTTCGCCTCCGAGGTGGGCGTGATCGACGTCGAACCCTCCAAGGTGGTCAAGAAGGGCCGGGTGTCCCCGGGCAAGATGTTCCTGGTGGACACCGAGGCCGGCCGCATCATCGATGACGAAGAGGTCAAAGCCGAAGTTGCCGCGGCCAACCCGTGGGCGGAGTGGGTCAAGGACAACCTGATCGACCTCAACGACCTGCCCGAGCGTGAGCACGTGGTGCACACTGCCGCGTCCGTGAACATCCGCCAGCGCACCTTCGGCTACACCACCGAGGAACTGAAGATCCTGCTCGGCCCGATGGCCCGTACCGGCGCCGAGCCGCTGGGCGCCATGGGTTCCGACACCCCCGTGGCCGTGCTGTCCAAGCGCCCCCGCCTGCTCTTCGACTACTTCGTCCAGTCCTTCGCGCAGGTCACCAACCCGCCGCTGGACGCCATCCGCGAGGAACTGGTCACGTCCCTGACCTGCGCCATCGGACCCAACGGCAACCTGCTGGACACCAAGCAGGTCCGCCAGCCCCAGGTCCAGCTGCCCTTCCCGGTGATCAACAACGACCAGCTCGCCAAGATCGCCAACATCGAGGACGCGGACGGCAATCGCGTGGCCATGAAGGTCCGCGGCCTGTACCGGCCCGAAGGCGGCGAGAACGCGCTCCGCGCCCGGCTCACCGAGATCTGCGAGCAGGTCTCCGGTGCCATCAACCGCGGCGTGCAGTACATCGTGCTGTCCGACCGTGACTCCAACGCCCAGTGGGCACCCATCCCGTCGCTGCTGCTGGTCAGCGCCGTGCACCATCACCTGCTGCGCAGCGCCAACCGCACCAAGACTGCCCTGGTGGTCGAGGCCGGCGATGTCCGCGAAACGCACCACGTGGCCGTGCTCATTGGTTACGGCGCGTCCGCCGTCAACCCGTACCTGGCGATGGAATCCGTGGAGCAGCTGATCGCTGCCGGCGACGTCACCGGTGTGACCCCGCAGGACGGCGTCTACAACCTGATCAAGGGCCTGGGCAAGGGCGTCCTGAAGATCATGTCCAAGATGGGCATCTCCACCGTGGCGTCCTACACCGGCGCCCAGACCTTCGAAGCCCTTGGCCTGGGCCAGGACCTGGTGGACGAGTTCTTTGCCGGCACGCACTCCCAGCTGGGCGGCGTGGGCCTGGACGTGATCGCGGCCGAAGTGTCCGCACGCCACCAGATGGCCTACCCCGAGGGCGGCATCGAGCAGCCGCACCGCCCCCTGCTGGGCGGCGGCGAGTACCAGTGGCGCCGTGACGGCGAACCGCACCTGTTCAACCCGGAGACCGTGTTCCGGCTGCAGCACGCCACGCGTGAGCGCCGCTACGACATCTTCAAGGCCTACACCAAGGGCGTGGACGACCAGTCCACCAACCTGATGACCCTCCGCGGCCTGCTCAAGTTCAAGAACGACCGCCCGTCCGTGCCCCTTGAGGAAGTGGAGCCGGTCTCCAGCATCGTCAAGCGGTTCTCCACGGGAGCGATGAGCTACGGCTCCATCTCGCAGGAGGCCCACGAGACGCTGGCCATCGCCATGAACCAGCTGGGCGGCAAGTCCAACACCGGTGAAGGCGGCGAGGACGTGGATCGCCTGCTCGATCCCAAGCGCCGCTCTGCGGTCAAGCAGATCGCGTCCGGCCGTTTCGGCGTGACCAGCCTCTACCTGACCAACGCGGACGACATCCAGATCAAGATGGCCCAGGGTGCCAAGCCCGGCGAAGGCGGCCAGCTGATGGCGCAGAAGGTCTACCCCTGGGTGGCCCGGACACGGCACTCAACCCCCGGCGTGGGGCTGATCTCCCCGCCTCCGCACCACGACATCTACTCGATCGAGGACCTCGCGCAGCTCATCTACGATGCCAAGCGCGCCAACCCCTCGGCGAGGGTCCACGTGAAGCTGGTCTCGGAAGTCGGGATCGGCACCGTGGCGTCCGGCGTGACCAAGGCCAAGGCCGACGTCGTACTCGTTTCCGGGCACGACGGCGGTACCGGCGCCTCACCGCTGAACTCGCTCAAGCACGCCGGTGTCCCGTGGGAGCTCGGCCTGGCCGAAACCCAGCAGACGCTGATGCTCAACGGACTGCGCGACCGCGTGGTGGTGCAGGTGGATGGCCAGCTCAAGACCGGCCGCGACGTTGTGATCGCCGCGCTGCTGGGCGGCGAGGAGTTCGGCTTCGCCACCGCTCCGCTGGTGGTGGAAGGCTGCATCATGATGCGCGTCTGCCACCTGGACACCTGCCCCGTGGGTGTGGCCACGCAGAACCCCGAGCTGCGCGCCCGCTTCAGCGGCAAGCCGGAGTTCGTGGTCAACTTCTTCGAGTTCCTTGCCGAGGAAGTCCGCGAGATCCTGGCGGAGCTTGGCTTCCGCAGCCTCGAGGAGGCCATTGGCCACGCAGAGGTCCTGGACGCCCGCGAGGCGATCGACCACTGGAAGGCCGACGGCCTGGACCTGGACCCGATCCTGCACGGCCTGGAGTTCGACGACGACGCGCCGCTGCGCAACATGACCGGCCAGAACCATGAGCTGGACAAGCACTTCGACCAGCGGCTGATCACCATGGCCACGGAAGCGCTGACGGACCGCAGCCCGGTGAAGATCACCGTTGACGTCATCAACACCGACCGTTCGGTGGGCACCATGCTGGGCCACGTGGTCACCAAGACCTTCGGCACGGATGTGCTGGCCACGGACACGATCGACATCACGCTGAACGGCACCGCCGGCCAGTCGTTGGGTGCCTTCCTGCCTGCCGGCATCACCCTGCGGCTCTACGGCGACTCCAACGACTACGTGGGCAAGGGCCTCTCCGGCGGCCGGATCGTCGTCCGCCCGGACCGTACCAACGTGTTCAAGGCGGAGACCAACGTCATCGCCGGCAACGTCATCGGCTACGGCGCCACCAGCGGCGAGATGTTCCTGCGCGGCCAGGTGGGCGAACGCTTCCTGGTCCGCAACTCCGGTGCCACCGCCGTCGTCGAAGGCATTGGCGACCATGGCTGCGAGTACATGACCGGCGGCCAGACGCTGATCATCGGGCGCACCGGCCGCAACTTCGGTGCCGGCATGTCCGGCGGAACCGCCTACGTCCTGGACCTGGACACTGCCAAGGTCAACAAGGACGCCCTGCAGTCCGGCGAACTCCAGCTCCGCGAGCTGGACGCCGAAGACCGCGACATCGTCCACGGCCTGCTGGTCAAGCATGTGGAAGAAACTGACTCCCAGCTGGCGGCGCGTCTCCTCGAGAACTTCGATGACACCGCTGCCCGCATTACCAAGGTGCTGCCGCGCGACTACGCGGCTGTGCTGCAAACCCGTCTCGACGCCATCGAAGAGGGCCTTGACCCCGACGGCGAAGAAGTATGGTCTCGAATCCTGGAGGTGACCGGTGGCTGATCCACGCGGATTTCTGAAAGTACGCCAGCGTGAAACCCAGCCACGCCGTCCTGTTCCCGTCCGCATCATGGACTGGAAAGAGGTCTATGAGGCGCAGGAAAAAGGCACGCTGAAGGCCCAGGCCGGACGCTGCATGGACTGCGGCGTCCCGTTCTGCCACCAGGGCTGCCCGCTGGGCAACCTCATTCCCGAGTGGAACGACCTCATGTGGCGGGACAAGGGTGAGGAAGCGATCGAGCGCCTGCACGCCACGAACAACTTCCCCGAGTTCACCGGACGGCTCTGCCCGGCGCCGTGCGAGGCGTCCTGCGTGCTGGGAATCAACCAGCCCGCGGTCACCATCAAGCAGGTGGAAGTCTCGATCATCGACGAGGCCTGGGACAACGGCTGGGTCAACCCGCTGCCGCCCGCACGCCTGACCGGCAAGACCGTTGCGGTGGTTGGCTCCGGCCCGGCAGGACTCGCCGTCGCCCAGCAGCTCACCCGCGTGGGCCACACGGTTGCCGTCTATGAGCGGGACGACAAGATCGGCGGCCTGCTCCGCTACGGCATCCCCGACTTCAAGATGGAAAAGGAGCAGGTGGACCGCCGCGTCGAGCAGATGAAGGCCGAGGGCACCCGCTTCCGTACCGGCGTCTCCGTGGGGACCGACGTCACCTGGGAGCAGCTGCGCAGGCGCTACGACGCCGTCGTGGTCTGCACCGGCGCCACCGTTCCGCGTGACCTGCCCATCCCGGGCCGCGACCTGGACGGCATCCACTTCGCCATGGACTACCTGGTGCCGGCCAACCGTGCAGTCGCCGGGGAAACCATCGAGAACCAGATCAACGCCCACGGCAAGCATGTTGTCATCCTGGGTGGCGGCGACACCGGTGCTGACTGCCTGGGGACCGCGCACCGGCACGGCGCCGCCTCGGTGACCACCCTGGCGATTGGCAAGCAGCCGCCGTCGGAGCGTGCCAGCCACCAGCCGTGGCCGACGTTCCCCACCCTGTTCGAGGTGGCCAGCGCGCACGAGGAAGGCGGCGAACGCACCTACCTCGCGTCCACGGTCGAGTTCGTTGGCGAGAACGGCAAGCTGACCGGCGTGAAGGTGGCGGAGACCGAGTTCGTTGACGGCAAGCGCCTCCCCAAGGCCGGCACCGAGCGGATCATCCCGGCGGACCTGGTGTTCCTGTCCCTCGGCTTCACCGGTGCCGAGCCTGCCGGCATCACCGAACAGGTGCACGCCGAATTCGACGGCCGCGGCAACGTGGCCCGCGACGGCTACTACATGACCAACACCGAGGGCGTGTTTGTTGCCGGTGACGCCGGCCGCGGGCAGTCCCTGATCGTGTGGGCCATCGCCGAGGGACGTGCCGCCGCTGCCGCCGTTGACAAGTACCTGATGGGAAGCACGATCCTTCCCGCTCCCGTAGCACCGACGGACCGGGCCATCGCCGTCCTCTAGCCGCCGTCCTCTGGCCGCAGTCCCGCAGGATGCATCGAGGGTTCACCTCGCAGACAACTTAACCAATGCAAGAGACCAATAGGGTAGGTATATGAGACGCGCAAAAATTGTGGCTACGTTTGGCCCGGCAATTGCCAGCTACGAAAACACCCTCGCGGTGCTGGAAGCCGGCGTTGACGTCGCCCGCATGAACATGAGCCACGGCGACTACTCCGTGCATGACAACACCTACGAGAACGTCCGCAAGGCAGCATCCGACCTTGGCAAGGCCGTGGCCATCATGGCCGACCTGCAGGGCCCCAAGATCCGCCTGGGCCGTTTCGTCGACGGTCCGCACGCCCTGGCCGTGGGTGACGTCTTCACCATCACCACCGAAGACGTTCCCGGTACCCGGGAGATCTGCTCCACCACGCTGAAGAGCCTCACCGAGGACGTCAAGGTGGGCGATGCCCTGCTGATCGACGACGGCAAGGTGGCCCTGCGTGCCACGGCGGTGGACGACGTCAAGGTGGTCACCGAGGTGACCGTTGGCGGCATGGTGTCCAACAACAAGGGCATCAACCTTCCCGGCGTGGCCGTGAACGTGCCCGCGCTGAGCGAGAAGGACGAGGACGATCTCCGCTGGGCGCTGCGCCGCGGCGTTGACCTGGTGGCGCTGTCGTTCGTGCGTGACGCTACGGACATCGCCCGCGTCCACGAGATCATGGACGAGGAAGGCCGCCGCGTACCGGTCATCGCCAAGATCGAAAAGCCGCAGGCCGTTGAGCAGCTGCCCGAGATCATCGACGCCTTCGACGCCATCATGGTGGCCCGTGGCGACCTGGGCGTGGAGCTTCCGCTGGAGGAAGTGCCGATCGTGCAGAAGCGCGCCATTGAACTGGCACGCCGCTGGGCCAAGCCGGTCATCGTGGCCACCCAGGTCCTTGAGTCCATGATCGACAACCCGCGCCCCACCCGTGCAGAGGCTTCCGACTGCGCCAACGCCGTCCTGGACGGTGCTGACGCTGTCATGCTGTCCGGTGAGACCAGCGTGGGCAAGTACCCGATCGAGACGGTCAAGACCATGGCCCGGATCATCGAATCCACCGAGGTCCACGGCCTGGAGCGCGTCCCCCCGCTGGGGACCAAGCCCAGGACCCGTGGTGGCGCCATCACCCGTGCCGCCGTCGAAATCGCCGACCAGCTGGACGCCAAGTACATCTGTGCGTTCACCCAGTCCGGTGACTCGGCCCGCCGGCTCTCCCGTCTGCGGCCCATCAAGCCGGTCTTCGCGTTCACCCCGGTGGAGCAGGTCTGGAACCAGATGGCGCTGACCTGGGGCATCCAGCCGGTGCTTGTCCAGATGGTTGACCACACCGACGCCATGACGGCCCAGGTGGACCGCAGCCTTGAGGAAATGGGACTTGTGGAAGACGGTGACCTGGTGGTCATCGCCGCCGGTTCGCCTCCCGGAAAGGCGGGTTCCACCAACTCGCTGAAGGTGCACAAGGTGGGCGACCTCGCCGACTCCACGCGCGCCGGAGACGTCGCCAGCAACAAGGAAAAGCTCGGCCCGTGGCCGGAAAAGAAGAAGAAGGCCTAGCCTGGTCTTCAGACACAGCGAAGGACCCCTGCCGGTTGGCAGGGGTCCTTTGCTTTGGTGCTGTGCGCGTTAGGGTACTTTACGCGTAGGGCCGGGCCGCCGTCGGAAACTCTTCGGGGCCTGGCCGGCGCGTTAGTTGACCTGGTTGATGATGGTCTCTGCAACCTCGCGCATGCTAAGGCGGCGGTCCATCGAGGTCTTCTGGATCCAGCGGAAGGCTTCGGGTTCGGTCAGGCCCATCTTGGTGGTCAGCAGGCTCTTGGCGCGTTCCACGAGCTTGCGGGTGGCGAACTGCTCCTGCAGGTCGGACACCTCGCTCTCGAGGGCCTTGATTTCCTCGTGCCGGGAGAGTGCGATCTCCAGCGCCGGGATGAGGTCCGCGGGGGTGAAGGGCTTGACGACGTAGGCCATGGCGCCGGCGTCGCGGGCACGCTCCACCAGTTCCTTCTGGCTGAAGGCGGTCAGCAGCACCACGGGGGCGATGCGGGCCTTGACGATCTTTTCGGCCGCAGAAATGCCGTCCATGACGGGCATTTTGACGTCCATGAGGACCAGGTCCGGCTTGAGTTCCTCGGCGAGCTGGACGGCCTTCTCGCCATTGTCCGCCTCACCCACGACATCGTAACCTTCGCCGCGCAGGATCTCGATGATGTCGAGGCGGATGAGGGTTTCATCCTCTGCCACAATGACGCGGCGCGCCGGCTGGGACGTGGGCTTGGACTCCGTCTGTTCAGTCACGGGATCTCCTTGAAAAGGTACGGCGGGACATCACTATCTTAGGTGCCACCGCTGCTGTACTTGGTTTGCAGGGTTCGTTTGCGGCGACGGCGGCGCGATTCTGGAATTCAGCCTATCTGCATGTAGAGTAATTCCGCGTACGTGAAGCGATCGCGTTGCTCACAGTCAGCTGTGAGCGTACTTTGGCTCCGCGTAATCCGCGCCCGAGTGGCGGAATTGGCAGACGCGCCGCACTCAAAATGCGGTATCGAAAGGTGTGTGGGTTCGAGTCCCACCTCGGGCACAGTGTTTCCGCAGGTCAAGGGCCTGTTGAAGGAATGTGCGTGTACAAAATCCGCCAAAGTGTGTACACGAGCGTACCGTTTTGTGTGTGGCCAGCATCAGTACTCGCACCAAAAAGGACGGTTCAAAGTCCTACATGGTTCGCTGGCGGGACAAGAAGACCAAGACCGCCCAAGGCCTTACAGTAGCCACCCTTACCGAGGCGGAAACCCTTAAGCGCCTGTTGGACGCCAATGGACAGTCATTTGAAATTGCTCAGCACGCCATCCTGAGCAATGAGAAACATCCACCCACTGTGGCGGAAGTCATCCAGGAACACATCGACCTGCTGGTCCGCCCATCGAGCGGAACGGTCAAGACATACCAGACCATGCTGGACCTCCACATCCGGCCAGTCATAGGTCACGTTCCCGTGGACAAACTCGACTACCGCGTCATCGCGCACTGGGTGAAGTCGATGATGGCGAAGAGCAAGGCACCCAAGACGATCCACAACATTCACGGCCTGATTTCGGCTGCGATGAACACCGCCGAGATGCTCGGCTACATTAGCCGCAATCCCTGTCGTGGGGTGCAGCTGCCGAACATTGAGAAGGCTGAAGATGAGGCCATGTTCCTGACTCATGCCGAGTACAGGCTGATCATGGAGGGGATGGGGGAGCGGTACAAGGCCTTCACGGACTTCCTGGTCATGACCGGCACCCGCTTCGGAGAAGCCACCGCATTGACCGTGGCGGATGTCGATTTGCTTTCGAAGCCGCCCACCGCGCGTATCAACAAGGCTTGGAAGCGGGATGGGCAGAATCAGTTTTATGTTGGCCCGCCCAAGACCGGCGCTGGCAAGCGGACCATCGGGCTGAACCCTGCGCTGGTGGAACTGCTGATCCCGCTGGTGGCAAGCAGGCCAGGAAAAGAACTGGTGTTTACAACGCCTACGGGCGGCCGGATAGTTCACAAGCTCTACTGGGCTGACTATTGGGTGCCTGCCGTTCGCACGGCCCAGGCCATCGGCCTGACCAAAAGCCCGCGGATCCACGACCTGCGGCACACGCACGCGTCCTGGCTGATCCAGGACGGCGTCCCCCTGTTCACTATCTCGCGCCGGCTCGGGCACGCCTCCACGAAGACCACCGAGCAGGTTTACGGGCACTTGATGCCTGAGGCATTGCAGGTGGGTGCCGACGCCACTGAGCGGTCCGTGACGGCTTTCCAGCCGCTGTAGCGAGCCTTCAGGGAGTCGGCGCCGGCGACTACGGGTCTCGGTCATGTTGGCGAGTCCTGCCGGGTGCATGAACTGGGAAACGTGCACCTATTCCTGGGAGACGCTGTGGATATCGAATTTTTTGAGCCTGCCGAAGCAGCAGCGCTGATGCGCTGCACTGAGTCTTGGCTGCGTGACGGCGCGACCAGCGGAAAGTTCCCTCACGCCTGCTGGGGAAAGGGAAAGATCATCTTTACCTCAGAGCACATCCGGGAAATTGCGAGATTGAGCGAGATCCTTCCTGGTGGCGCGGAGTCCAAGCAATCAACGGAGCAACCCCTGACCAAGCAGCGGCTGATAGGGACCCGTTCCAAGGCCCGCCTGGCCACGGTGAATTGATTCGGCCTGCCAGGGGCTTCCTGGTTCAGTTCTTACACTTGCTCCGGTGTGGCGGGCACGACATGTCCTCTTACCGCTTGCACAAGGTGGCCGAAGTTAGTGTGAAGCAACTCGCCTCAATACGGAAGGGCCGTTCAAATCATTCGCTCGATTGCCCCAGCCCTGACAGTCGCTGCCGCCCTCTTGCTGGTCGGCCCGCTTGCCGGCTGTGACGCTGCCGCCCATGCCATAGAGGGCATCGGAACCGCTCCAAGTACCTCTGCTGGTCAGTCTTCGGGCGGTGGCGCTGCCCGAGAGGCAGGACAAGCCCTCGTCCAGCTTGAGACCATCCCGGTCAAGGGCCGAGCCCCAAAGACTGGTTACACCCGCGATGAGTTCGGACCCGCCTGGGCCGACACAGACCACAACGGCTGCGACACACGTAATGACATCCTCGCCCGCGACCTGACCGAGGAGACGTTCAAACCCGGTACCAACAACTGCGTCGTCGCGACAGGCACACTGGCCGACAAGTACACGGGCACCACGATCAACTTCGTCCGCGGGCAGGACACCAGCTCCGACATCCAAATTGACCACATTGTCCCGCTTAGCGACGCGTGGCAGAAAGGTGCCCAGCAGCTGAGCGCAGATCAGCGCAAAGAGCTCGCGAACGACCCACTGAACCTCATGGTCGCCGACGGCCCTACTAACAGCGCCAAAGGCGACAAAGACGCCGCCACATGGCTTCCCCCGAACAAAGCTTTTCGGTGTGAATATGTCGAGCGGCAAACTGACGTCAAGGCCAAGTACGCGCTTTGGGTCACCCAACCCGAGCATGACGTCATTGTCGGCGTCCTGAAGAACTGCCTTTAATCCTGTCGGGGGCCCTTAGTCGATCGCTGTGCTGGGCCGAGGCCATTCCAATGCTGACGACCTTTGACCTCTTGGCGGTTCTAAGCAACTCTGTAATCGGACGAGTCGAGCTGGCATTGCGCTAACAGGCAAGCCGATGTGGTGATTTCCGGAACGAAGATCCTGCTTCCGGGTCTCCTCGCGCCCTAGGGAGTTTCACCTGATGACCTTTCCCGGCTAGCCGAAAAGGACCAGAAATGCTCAGTATGGGCGTCAGCGGATCCCCATAACACCCGCGGGCAAAACTGCCGAGAGACGGTGCCCCAATTTCAGATTGTCTCGTATCCCAAGGGAACGAATCCGGCATCATCGGGACGAGGCGTCTCATCGAACGAGTATTCGCTCCGATCGCAAGAATCCTAGTTTCGCGGAACGATCTGAAACTTCCCTGCTGGCGCTACGCGCGAGTTTCGACGCGGCAGCAATCCGTCGACCGGCAGAGGGCGGACCTGTTGGGCGCCGGCGCCCGCCGTGATGACCCTTACGTACACCACGGCGTCTCCGGAGCGCACGGGTCACGACCACAGCTCGACCGGGCACTTTACGATCGCCAGAAGCTGGGCCGCGGAGCGGGCATGCAGGGCGTGCTTGCTTGCGGCCCGCCGTTGTTAGTCTCGACCCGTCCAGTCACCCAGCCAATTCAGACGCGCAACTGATGGTGGCCCTAACTGGCCGCACTGGGCAAGCGACTTCAAAGATCAGGTAGGTCCGGAAGCTGCCCCTTGTGACGGGAGATTGCGGTAAGTGCCGTCGGGTCAGGTTCCGGGCATCAGAATTCCGCCGCAATACCTGACCTACATCGGTGCTGTAAGCGGTCTTGGGTGGTCCCGAAGATGTATGATTCCGGTCAAGGTGCCACTCCTATGAGGAGGCTATCTATGGCGGTCTGGCTGTATGGCGAGCGGTGTGGAGCAAGACGCGGGCGGTGCCGCGCTCGTTTTGGCGAGCTCGTTCCGGCATTGAGGTTTTTGTGATGACCACCGATTCGTTGTCTGGCGAGCCGCTTTGTGTTGTGATTTCCACATGGTTGAACAACCCGTTTTATGGATGGACGGTTGCTTTTTCGGACCGTCGTCAGCCGCTGTGCGAGCTTCTAATCGTTGGATGCCACACGCATTCGCAGCTGTGTTCCGCAGCAGTCCAGGCGTTGGTGGATACGGTTGCCGAGGGACAAGTCGTTGTGAGCTTCCTGGCGAAGGACCTTCGGAACCCCTCACTTTATGAGCTTCCTGAACGATTCACGGTTAGCCCTGAAGCGCCCTTTCCGGAGCTATTGGAGATTGGGGAAACGGCTTTTCGGAACGCGAAGGCTGATGCTCACAGGAAGATCAGGTCAGTCGAATCCATTGTTCTGCCGAATAGCAGACTGACGGTTGTGGCTGCGGACGCCTCCGTGAGTCTCCCGGATCCAGCGACCGGAAACAAATACTTCATGGGTGTCGGATGGGTCGTTGCCATAAAGGGCAGTCACGACGACCAATTGCATGTACACAAAGGCTCCAGCTGTTTCGCTGAGGACAAGGGCACCATTAAACGTGCTGAACTGTTAGCCATTAAGTGTGCAATCGAGGAAACGCATAAAATATACCCGCAACTTGCTGCCGCCGTGCGAAATGGTGCCTTGGGAAAGCCGGCTATTACTCGCAAGTTTCTCATCTGCACTGACAGTACCCAGGCACTTCATGCACTGCAGAGCCCGGCAGGCAGCAAGGACGAAAGTGACATGCCAGTCGTTGAATCCATTCGGGGCCTCCGCGGAGTTATGGATTCAGACATCGTGTGGGTTGCAGGTCATTCTCATAATGTGTACAACCGGCTGGCAGATGCTCTGGCAAAAGCCGCTCGAAAGAAGGCAGAACTCCACGCCTTGGCGGAAGACCCATCGATAATCGAAAAAACCCTATCTCCCTTGAATCGGGAAGTCGAAAAACTTACTGTCGAGGCCGAGGAGTTTCTGAGGAGTGAGGAGGCGGTCCGGCAAAATGCAACGAAGCAATATGCCACCTCCATGTCGGCGCTGGATGACGCGGGGATCGACGGAACTGAGACTACTTCCGAGCTTCCCGACCACGGCTTAGTTCCTCTTCGCCGTGCTTTGTCAGGCATTCCTGCTGTGCCGCCCGTCCACGCGCTCAGCATCCTATTGACTACATTCATTGCCCCGCCATACTGCACTTGGACGCTCGTATTTGATGACGGGCGAGAACCGTTGATTCAAACGACCCAGAATCCTTCGGCAACGCATGTGACCCTGCTGCTTGATGCAGTGCAGATTCTTGCGCCTCTTATGTCCGGACATAGGGGAGAAGCGGTGTTGCACGTTCTGCGTGAGGAACACCGCGAGCAGTTGACTAAGGCCCCCGAACTGCTACCTGCAGGAGTGGGGCTTCATGCGGGCGTTTCATGGGTGCGCTGATTCTATGAGTTCGCAGCGACGACGGAGTCGCTGGTGGTAGCCAGTCGGCCATTCAGCTCACAGCTCTACGGATCTCGCCACGAAATCAGTGTCGAACAACATATGCGGCGCTAAACGATCGCATCACCTATCCTATTCTGAGGCGCAGAAGATGCGCAGATTCGTCCTCAATTAACAAATCTCTCTATGACTCTGAATCAAGATTCACCCACGCGATGCTCGCCATTGACTCCGTCGCGAGACGGAAATCGTAGTCATTTATGCAAGAGGTAGCTAATGGAAGCCCCCGTGGTTCGAGTCCAGGACCTGGGGCTTTCTTTCATTCCTGACTAAGGTCCTCACCCTTACCTCCGCAGCGAAAATCACTCTCCCCGCCGACGGAAGCGTACTTACCCATTGCAGGTCAGACCATGGCAGGCCCCGACCCGTCGGTCGGTCAGCCAATCCCGGATTCTGAGCTGGTAGGCGACCGCACCGCAAGCAAATCCGCTTTGCTGCCTGCCGGCTTGACGCCTATCTGGCATCGAGCGGGACTGCCCCGACTGGGTGATGAACGGTTTCGACCACATCTCCCCCATTTGGAACCAGGAAGAAAGGATGCCTGGGACGAGGCAATCAACACCTCTTCATGGGCCGGCCGGATGGGGCTACAGCCTCCACGGGTGGAGCTCGTCCGGAGCAGACCCGAAGCACGACAGCTTTAATACCGGCCTGGAGTACGACGCCGTATAGGGCTTCATCACGGGCTAAGTTTGTGCTGGGGCCGGCGGCGGCTGGGGGAGGTGCCGCGGTCTCAGGCGGCACCATCGCCGCCGGCCCTGCCCATTACGCTACGACACCCTCCCTGACGGCCGCCCGAGTAACCGGTACCCGTTTCGGCGGTTAGGGGACACATAGGTAGGCTGCCAGCAAAAGGATGGGGGCAAGCCTTGCTGCATATGAAGCCGACCGGTTTTTGGCTGAGGTTGACGATACTGTCGGCGTTCCTGCTGTTTGTCGTCTTCTTCCAGGGCGCTGCCGCTGGCGGGCTCGACGTCGCAGAGGCATGCGAACTGGGTGCCGGGCAGCCGTACGACCACGAGTACCACGTCGCGCACCCTCATGAGCAGCTCCAGCTGTTCCCGCTGACCACTAAGTGCAACGCCGAGTACGACCTGGTGCCGCCGTGGACGAACCCGGCCCTGGCCGTCCTGTCCGTCCTCACGTTGTCGTTTTTCGTGGCTGCGCTGGTCGCCCTCTTCATCCGCGTGAAAAGCCGGCTTTGAGGATGAGCCCATGGAGTCCGGGTCGGGGATGAGGGGGTTGGGCCGACGGCGTTGTGACATCCGGTCTCAGTGGTGTCCCGGCCGCCGGCCCTGTCCCCATGTGTAAGGTCCTGCCCCCAACAAGCGGGCCCTTGCCACTACGGTAGGACCCGTTCCTAAACGCCAGCCCACGATCCCCCGCAAGGTTTGCTCAAGACTGGCACCCACGGCTGTCCCTCTACGCATGCCTGTCGGGGACGGACCCACCTGCCATAGATAGGCTGAGACCATGACGTTGGGGGACGCGGCGGAGCCGCTTGTGCACATCAAAGACTTCCGGATGGACTTCGGGGACACCACGGTCATCCGGGATCTGTCCTTCGACGTGCACGCGGGGGAGACGTTCGGTTTCCTGGGCTCCAATGGGTCGGGGAAGACCACCACTTTGCGGGCGTTACTGGGCATCTACCAGCCCACGGCCGGGACCCTGCATATCGGGGTCAAGGTCTTCGAACCCCGGGACGGCGCCCGGCTCGGGTACCTGCCGGAGGAACGCGGCCTGTACAAAAAGGAGCACGTCCTGGATGTGATGGTCTACTTCGGCCGGCTCAAGGGCCTGTCCAAGGCCGCGGCCCGGTCCTGGTCCGGACACTACTTGGAGCGGGTGGGTCTGGCCGACAAGGCAAAGTCCCGGTTGGACAAGCTCTCCAGCGGCCAACAGCAAAAGGTCCAGCTGGGCGTGACGATCATGAACGATCCCGAACTGCTTATTTTGGACGAGCCGACCAAGGGCTTTGACCCCGTGAACCGGCGGCTGCTGATGGACATTATCGAAGAGCACAAGCGGGCCGGCGCCACCGTCATCATGGTCACCCACCAGATGGAAGAAGTCGAACGGCTGTGTGACCGGGTAATCCTGCTCAAAGACGGGGTCTCCCACGCTTACGGGACGGTGGAAGAGGTCCAGGAAGAGTTCGGCGGCACCGTCTACCGGATCGCCTACGACGGCGTGCTGCCGGAATCGGAGCTGTACGGGATCATCACGGCCAACGACGGCCGGGCCGAGCTGGCCCCCGTGCAGGGAGCCTCCGAAGAGAAGGTTCTGCGCGAACTTGTGGAGACCGGCGTCGCACTCCGGTCCTTCACGCCGGCACGGATCTCCCTGGATGAGATCTTCATCAAGGTCTACGGCGAACAGACGGCAGAGGACTAGACATGGCACAGCACAACCTTGGCACCGTGGTCGCCTTCGAATTCATCCGGACCATCAAGAAGCGCGGCTTCGCCATCGCGACCCTGGCGATCCCGGTCCTCCTGATCGTCGTCTTCGCCCTCGTGTTCGCCTCCAATGAGAGCACCAAGGACAGCGCCGAGGCGCAGAAGAGCGCCCGCTTCGCCTTCACGTACAGCGACGCCTCCGGCATCATCATGGCCCCGGGCGCCAAGGCCGCCGGCGGGACGTACACGGACAACCCGGAGGCCGCGATCGCCGCGGTGCGTGACGGCAGCAGCGAGGCGTACTTCCAGTTCCCGGCGGACCCGACCAAGGAACCAGTGAAGGTCTACGGGGCCGACAAAGGGATGTTCGAGAACGGCAAGTACGAAGCCGTGGCCAAGCAGCTGCTGGCAGCGTCGGCCCAGTACCAGGTCGCCTCGCCCCAGCTGACGGCAGCCCTGACCGGGACCGTGAAATTCGACTCCGAAACCTTCAAGGACGGCAAGGTCGCCGCCGGCATCGGGGAGTGATCCCGCCAATGCTGTTCCTCGTGGTCTTCTACATCTCGATGATTCTGCTCTCCAACTAGATGCTGAACTCCACCCTGGAGGAGAAGGAGAACCGGGTCACCGAGATGATCCTGACCACCCTGAACCCGACCACCTTGATCACGGGCAAGATCATCTCCCTGTTCGCTGTCGGGCTCGTCCAGATCCTGGTGTTCCTGGCCCCGGTCGGGCTCGCCTACCTGTTCTTCCGCGACTCCCTCGCCCTGCCGGAAATGAACCTCTCGTCCCTGGTCTTCGAACCCGGCCCCATGGTCACCGGCGCCCTGCTGCTGGTTGGCGGGTTCACCGTCTTCACCGGCGTCCTGGTCGCCATCGGGGCGATCATGCCCACCGCCAAGGAAGCCGGCACCCTCTTCGGGCCGCTGATGGCCATGATGTTCATCCCCTTCTACACATTCAGCCTCGTCATCTCCAACCCCGGCGCCCTCATCGTGCAGGTCTTCACGTACTTCCCGCTCACCGCCCCGGTCACCGCGCTGCTCCGCAACGCCTTCGGCACCCTCAACCCCGGTCGAAGCGACCATCGTCATCGTCGAGCTACTGGTCGTCGGGGCCCTCATCATCCGCCTCGCCGTCCACCTGTTCCGGTACGGGTCCATCGAATACGGCCGCAAACTCTCCATCGCCGGCACCTTCCGCCGCAACGACGTGGCCGCCAAGTGATGTGGAGTATCTGCGGAGTTTGCCCTGTTCAGGCCGGAGGTGCTGTGCAAGACTTCCGGCATGGACGACCCGCGAAGCCGTATTCTGCCGCTCCTCCGCCAAGGTGAACACCTTTTATGGATTGGGCAACCGGACCCCAAGGTCCGATTTACCGGTGCGGACGCCTTCCTGGTGCCGTTCAGCATCCTCTGGGGCGGCTTCGCGATCTTCTGGGAGTTCATGGCTGTCACCACCGCCAAGCAACAGCCCTTCTTCGCACTTTGGGGCGTCCCCTTCGTCCTGGTCGGCCTCTACTTCATCTTTGGCCGGTTCATCATCAAGAAGCGGCGGAAGCTCCGCACGGCCTACGGGCTCACTGACCGCCGCGCGATTGTCTGCGTGGGGGATAGATCCGTTTCAGAGTCGCCCGTGAGTGGCATGCCAACCAAGGTTGACCGGTCCAAGGACGGACGGCATGTCAGTGTTACCTTCGGATCTCAGGGAGGACTCTTCGGGATGGGGATGGGAATGTATCAGAACACGGGGATGGACTTCTTCAGTGCCGGGCTCGGGCAAACAGTGGCCTTTTACGACGTTGCGGACACCGACGGGCTGCTCAATGCCTTGGACCAGGCACGAGTCGGCTAAGGCCAGGCGCCGGGCGGGGGACGGGCACTTGGATCCTGCTCATTCTCGCCTCGATACTCCTGATCGGCTACGGCATATGCGCGCCGGCTGGCACATCTGGCTTCCTTCTCCGGCAGAACAGCAGGAGGTCTGGACCGGCAGTCTCTTCATCTACGCCGGCTGCGCGCTGTCGCTCGGGGCTGCTGTCTGGTCCGGCGCACGTGACAACCCCGTCTGGGTGACCATCTGCGTCGGGCTGCCCGGAGCTCTGGTGGGCTTGGCTAGGTTGCAGGCCCCCTACGACCTGAAGCGGTTTGTGGCCGCTGTAGTGGCGTTCCCGTTGGCCCTGGCCGGCGTCGCGGAAGTCATCTGGGCGCGCGGCCGCCGGCAGCGGGGATAACGCCAGGCGAGGAGAGCCAGCCTGGGCAATCAGTCTGAAGCGCTCCGTCATGATCACTGGTTGGCGTAGGCTCAAGGGCATGTCACGTCTTGGGGGAGTACGACATTGGCGGTACACGGCAGCTTTTGCGGCAGCAGTCCTAGGTGGCGGAGGACTCGCCGGCTGCGAATACCACGACGGATCCAACGAGCCGGCTGGCGACGCGACTGCCACTGTCAATGCTCAGCCACCGACGGTTTCTCATGAAAAGCCATCTCATGTTGTAGAGCTTGAGCAGGGCAACCGGGCAAAGCTGAACGAGGTGCTGGGCATCCCGACTTCGGACACCTATATGGCCGTGACCGAGATGATCAGCGGCGGAATGAATTCCTTCGTCGTGAACGGTCGGGTGCCCGCTGACGGAAGCTACGACATCACAATGGCCTGCATTGGTACTTCGCAAGCCAGGATGGTCTTGGACCAGCGCAAGCCTGGAGGATCCTCACTCAACCACTCCTTCGATTTCACGTGCGGCACGCCCGCTGTCCAGACTGTTGACCTGAGGTCTGGCGGGATAACGGTCGATGTCATCAACGGAGAAGTCGATGAGTCGGAGTGGGGAACGGGGGCATTCGCCTCGGTACGCATCACTGCAGCTATGCACTGACCCAGTAGCCGGAGTAGCCGGCGGAGGGGCTGCACGTTGTGTCTGTCCCCTGACGCTGCCGCACACATGAAGCCTGAAACCCGTTCCTGATAGAAAGACCACTGTGAAGCAGAGTATTTTCGCCCGCGTCGCCCAGCTGGCAAAGGCCAACCTGAACGCCCTCCTGGACTCCGCGGAAGACCCGCAGAAGATGCTGGACCAGATGGTCCGGGACTACTCGGAGAACATCCGCGAAGCCGAGGCCGCCGTCGCCACCACGATCGGCAACCTCCGGATGGCTGAAGAAGACCACAACCGTGCCATGACCGAGGCCAGCACCTGGAGCAGCAAGGCCATCGCAGCCTCGAAGAAGGCTGACGAGTTCCGGGCCGCCGGGAACCCGGTGAACGCCGACAAGTTCGACAACCTGGCCAAAGTCGCCATCGGCCGGCAGATGACCGCCGAGTCCACCGCCAAGGCCCAGGAACCGGCCTTGGCCACTCAGAACGAGGTCGTCGACAAGCTCAAGCAGGGCCTGGACCAGATGCGCGGCAAACTTGGGGAGCTGGCCGCCAAGCGCAACGAGCTCGTGGCCCGGTCCCGGACGGCAGCCGCACAGTCCCAGGTCCACGACGCCCTGAAAGCCCTGGACTCCGGGGACCCCACCTCCGCGATCGGCCGGTACGAGGAGAACATTCGCCGGAAGGAAGCCACGGTCCGCGGCCAGCAGGAACTCGCGGCCTCATCCCTGGACGCCCAGTTCGCGGCCCTCGAAGACCTCGGCGAGCAGACCGAAGTGGAGGCCCGCCTCGCGGCCCTCAAATCCATGGACCGCAAGGCCATCGACTACTAGGACCGAACATTCTCGCCGTCTCATATCCCTAAGGATTTGAGACGGCTGGGTTACGAGATAGGGAGAGTCGGCGACACATAGCTTCGGGTGCCCGTAAGGGGATCTGATGGGCCCCCGTTAGCAGTCCAGCGTCTATGCGATAACTAATTGGTTTTCGTGCGTCCAATTTTCCCAGTATCGATTCGGCCTCATGCCGTTCAGGGATCCGTGGGGACGGCTAGCCAAGTGCGGCGCAGGTCTTAGAACCACTGGGCCCGCACTTCGCACAGTACAGGCATGGCCCCCGTGCCCATACCGGGACGTGGAACTGCTGGTTCCTGCTCATGTGTCAATGGCCTTTGGTTTCTGCCCACGGGCGGCCAGTTAATCGGCCCGCTGGTGGCCAGTAAATCTGCCCGGTGATGGCCAACAGATCTGCCCACTGAGGGTTTTCGGTGGGATTGGCCATCGTCGAGGGTTTGTTAGTTCAGTTCGGTGACTCCTTTCCCGGCGAGGGCTTGAGTGAGTCGGATGGAGTCGCCGCTGGTTTGGCAGACGTGGGCGTGGTGCAGGAGCCGGTCCACGGTTGCCGTGGCGAGGGTTTTGGGCATCAGTTCATCGAAGCCGGCGGGGTGCAGGTTCGAGCTGATCGCGACGGAGCGTTTCTCGTAGGCGGCGTCCACGACCCGGTAGAGTCCTTCGGCGGCGTCGGTGGCCACCGGGAGAAGGCCGATGTCATCGATCACGACGAGTTCCGCGCGGAGGATTCTAGCCACGGCCCTGGTGACGCTGTCGTCGGTGCGGTGTGCGCGGATGAGGGCGCCGAGGTCTTCGAGTCTGAACCAGGCAACGCGCATCCCGGCTTCGACGGCTTGCTGGCCGAGGGCTTCGAGGAAGAACGTTTTCCCGGTGCCGGAGGGCCCGCAGACGACCAGGTTCTCGCGTCGGGTGATCCATTCCAGGGTGCGCAGGGCTTGCTGGGTGGGCGCCGGGATGGAGGAGACGGCGGGGTCCCAGACGTCGAAGGTCTTCCCGGTCGGGAAGCCTGCTGCTTTGCGCCGGGTGGCGAGCATGGACCGGGCCCGGCCTGCGGCTTCTTCGGTGAACAGTGCCTTGATGATCTCGGTTGGTTCCCAGCGCTGGGCGCGGGCGGTCGCGATCAGCTCCGGTGCCAGTGCCCGGGCGTGGGGCATCTTCAGTTGCCGCATCAGCGCTTCCAGTTCGGCCGGCAGGGCCGGGGCGGTGGTGTTCGTGGTGGTGACCGGGCTCATCGGCTCTGCTCCTTTGCGGGGGCGCTGGACGGCTCGGCGCCGAGGCCTGCCCAGGCGCTGGTGCCTTGGGTGAGGGACCTGGTTTCGTTAGCGGCGTGGGTGGTGGTGCGGCGGATGTTCGCGTTCAGGATGGAGGGCAGGTCGCCGTGGGCGAACCGGCCGTGCAGCGCGGCGTCTCCCAGGGCACGGTCCACGGACTCGGTCCCGGCGATCTTGGCCAGGGTCACGGCCTCGGCCATTTTCATGTTCATCCGGCCTGTTCCTGCAGCCGCGGCTTCCACGAGCCAGGTCTTGGCGCCGGCGCCGATGGCCAGGAACTCGGCTTCACCGGCGGTGCGTGCCTTCACGGCGTAGTCGCCCGGGGTTCTGGTACTGGTCCCTGGGAAGTGCTCCTCGATGACCGCGGGACTGCCGGGCCTTGCCCGGCCGTGGCGGGCGACTTCGACCGGGCCGGTCGGGCCGTGGTGGACGATGATGACCTGTTCGTCAGGGCCGGTGCCGTGGGAGCGGACGAACACCTTCGCGCCGAGCAAATGCGACGGCACCGAGTACTGGGCGTTCTCGAAGGAGACCATCGGGGTGTTCTCCGGGACTATACGGGCCAGCCCGAACGCGACCGTGTGCGCGGTCTCCGGGATCCGGTGCAGCCGGGCCGCTTCCTCCGCCAAAACCATTGCGGGTTTACGTCGGGTGGCCCGGTGTTCGCGGTTGTTGACCTCGTCCATGAACGCCTCGCAGGCGGCCTCCAGCTCGGCAAAGGAAGCGTAACCGGGCCTCAGGTTCGTGTCGGTGGGCACGAGGTCGGCTTTGGCCAGTTTCACCGACGCTTCGACTCCGCCTTTCGTTGCAGGGTCCGCGGGCTGGCAGGTCAGCACGGTGACCCCGTAGTGCCGGGCGAAGTCCAGGGTCTGCTGGTTCCGCACCGGAACCCCTGCGACATGGGCCGTTGTCACGGTTTTCTCGTTATCGGTCAGGACATACGTTGGTGCCCCGCCCAGGATCCGGAAGCACCGGTCGAGGGCTGCGAACACGCTCGGCGCGGTCCGGTCCCGCAACGGGATCACGATCCGGAACCTTGAGAACGCCAGCCAGGCAACGAACAGAATGGTTTTTACGCCGCCGATCCGTGGCCCGTCGCCGAAGTCGTACTGCAGCCACATCCCAGGCTCGGTGATCCACGGCCGGTGCACACGGGTGTGTCCGAGCCGCCACGCGGCCTTGACCTGCGCGATCGCCCGGCGCGTAGACCGCTCGGACCCCTCATAGCCTAGGGCGAGCAGCTTTTCGTGGGCCTTGTCGGCGCGGATCCGGCCCTTGGACGCCTCTACCCATTCCTCGATCTTAGGCAGGTAAGCGTCCGTGACCCTGGGCCGGGGCGCCGGTTCTGCAATTGGCCGGCCGGCGTCCCGCGCGGCGACGTGCCTGGCTACAGTGTGGTGCGAGCAGCCCGTGAGCTCCGCGGTGGCGCGCAACGATCCGGTCAGATCATAGGCAGCAAGAATTTCCATGATTTCTCCGTCATGCTTCATACAGGGCCTCTTCCTGGGACGACATTTGGTGCGACTAGACACCGTCATCAAATCCCGGGGAGAGGCCCCCGCCGCTGAAGACGCGGCAGGAACAGTTGAGGAAGTGGGCAGATCTCATGGCCACCAGTGGGCAGTTCTACTGGCCGTCAGTGGGCAATTTCGTGGCCGCCTATGGGCAGTTTTTCATGGCCGCTTACACTCATGCAGATTCATGCGGAGACCCGTGAACATCGGATCATTGGGAAATCTGGACTGCCTGGTTTAGGGCTGCGTCAGAGGGTAGACGCGGGGTGGCACAGCTCGTTTCAGCAGGCTTTCAATCTCGAGTACGGCGGACTCAGTCTTGAGCAGGCTCGACTGCTCTTGCCGGAGTCGGACAAGATCTCTTTCAGCCTCACGGGCAGCATCCATCCGCCTCGTGGTTTCACGATTCACTTTCTCGCTGTTCTTCGTCGCGATGGAGGCTATCCCAACCGCTGACATCGTGATCCAAGGGGTCGCGATGACTATCAAAGCCCCCAGAATCCCGGGAACAAAATCAAAACGAGAAAGTCCAGCACCTACCCAGTTGCTCACCCCGATGAGAATCGCCGTCGGTACACCGAAGCCGATAACCCACTTGAGCCAGGCATGACTCGCTGTGACGCCTGCAGGCTTGCTGTCCGCTATCGCTTCTGCAGATGGAATGGAGGACCTGACGCTGCTCATTTCGGTGTGATGTTTGGCGATGGCTTGTCGTATGCCGGGAACCACCATGCCGGCCCAGGTCGGGTATACGGTGGATGATGCTGCCACATCCTCCCTTGGAGGCAGGTCCATTGCCGGAAGGTCGGTGCGTCGGCAGAGCTCGTTGATGTCGTGCATGGAGGCAATGGGCCCGCGCTCCGCTATCTGTTCCGATACTTCTCGCGCTTCAGGGAGGCCGAGCGCCACTGCGTCCAAGGACAACTCAGGTGCAAGGCTTAGGGCAGTCTCTAGGGCGACTGAATCCCTGTGGAGACTGGCCCTCATGAACCAGAGCTCCGCGCAATCTGGTATTCGTTCCAAGGCAGCGGCCACGAGTGACTTTGCAGACGTCTCGTCCCCGGCATCGAGATACGCACGGCAACCCAGCAAGCCAGCGCCGGCAGCAAGCGAATTTAGGCCCGGGTCGTCGGATGAGTAGCGGAAGGCAAGGGAGAAAGCATCGCCACTGGCTGCCGGCTATGATTCAACTGCCAATGCCAGGCCCAGCACGAATTGGGCCGACACATCGTAGGGATTCTGCGTCGCGCCGACGGACTCCTGGAGGTCGCGGACGGCCTCCTGTCCCCAGCCCGCCCTCACTGATTTCAGGCCTCGTTCATACAGTTCCCTGGCCTGAGTGGCGCGAGGATTGCGAATCGCATCCTCCAATGCTCTGAGGACTAAAGTCTGGCGCGCTACAGCCGCGCTCAATGCTGAAATATCTGAGGAGAGCATGGTGGCTGATCTCATCACAGCCTGTTCCACACGATCCGCACTCAACTGCGGCTCTCGGATGGTGCGCTCATTCCACGGGTAATGAGCGCACCAAGTCCCGATCTGTCTATGCCATCCGCAATTATGTGAGCCTGCCGCCTCCACGGGTCAGGCGAATTCAAGGACGGACCCCGAAGTGCGTCGACGAGATTGGATTCAATGGTCATAGTGACTTCCCCACGTTGATTGAATATTTAACGCCCTACGGAGCCTTCATCATACGAATGGACGGAGCAAGAACGGCGCAGGTGTGTCTTCGGCGACACCACTGCCCAGGAGGAAACGCGGACACCCGGGGTTGGGAAAGGCAAAAGCGGGCCGACGCTTGGTCCCCCAGCGCAGCTACCGCGACTTCAGTTTTCCTACACCACGGTGGTCGAGCGTGCAGCTGGAACATGCTTTCTTGCCTAAGTGCCGTTGCTTCCGCCGTAGACACGTTTACCCCGCAAGATGAAATGCAGGGTGAAGGTGCCCAAACACTATGCTCCAGATTGTCTCGGAATTCTTGGGACTCGAGGCGCGGAGGTTACGAAACAGCTGCTTAATCGCCCCTTCTTTAGCGGCAGCGTTGCACTTAGTCGTACCTCCAACCGAAGTGAAGCCGGGGTGTCTTTACCCGCTAGTGCCATTAGTGGTGGTTTGATGACTCGCAGGCTACTAAGTAGAAATAGGCTGCGCAAGCCGACACCGCGCATGAAAAGTCTCAACAGGGATAGGGGGCGCCGTTGCCACGGAGGGTTGTTGTTTATCTGTCAGGCGGCGGGTATCGTGCGGCCATTGCGGCCATTGGCGCGTTGCTTGCGATCGTCACAGCCGGGCAGTGGCAGGATGTCCGCAAGATTGTTTCCGTCAGCGGCGGCGGCCTCGCGAACGCATGGATCGCGATCCGCCGACCGACGTCCGATGACGAGCTCGTCAAAGCCTTGGAAGAGCTGTACGAACTCTTGATGGATCGTCACCGCTCAATGCGACACATGCTTATGGCTGCCGCTGTGTTTATAGTGCCCACGGCAGCAGCCATCGGTATTGGTTTCGCGCTCGCCCCCGTTTTAGGTGGTTGGATATGGGCCTACGGCGGCACTGCGTTTGTCGTTAGTCTTGGGAACCTGTTATGGCTGGCTCCGCGCGTTTTCCTCGCCCAGGATTATAGAGTTTTCTCAGGCAGACTTGGTCTTCTCAGCAACAGTAACTGGCATCGAGAACATGTTTTTGTCGCCTCAGAGCTGTGGCTGTCGGGTTATGTCGGGATAATCGCACACACGGATCAGTCGTTCATCGCGGCACCGCCGCTCCAGCCCATGAACGCGTCTGCAATTAGCTTTTCCACCGCCCTTCGGGCAAGTACCGCTTTGCCTCCATTTCTGCCCGCCGTCCGTATCGGTATCAAGCACCCTGTCGATCCCACGGGGAGCCGCAACCGAAAGGGGCTGCGACGGCCAAACAGTCTTTGGCTGGTTGATGGAGGGGTTACTGGAAACCTGGGTATTCAATCCGATCCTGGAATCACGGGTGTGACCACGCAATTCGACACGGTATTTGCGGCCCAAAGAAGCCTGGCAGCAGCATTTGGCACGCTAACTGACAACTTCGACGACATCAATGATCAATTGGACTTACGTCAAGAAGCGCATGACGAATTAGTCCGATCGCTTAAAGTGCAACTCATCTACGACCGCCTAATGAGCGATCCCGTCGCGGCGTCTGTTCTTCGTCGAGTCCGCTCCCAACAAGGAGAGACCGTCTTTGAAGACGTCAACCTGATGCAACGGGATTCGACGTCCGAGGCCCTCGAAGCGTCGCGACGGATCCAACGCCACACCGTTTTGCTAGTCAGCACCGTGCTTCAGCAACCTGAGCTGGAGGGGTTTGAGCTGACTGAGGAGGAGCGGGGGGCATTCGATGAGCCCGTCCGTACGGTGCGAGAGCCTCGCCCCCCGCGCCCGGACTGTGGCCATGGTGCCGGTCCCTGGTCGTCCTGCACCATATGTCCAACCATGAATCTAATCGTCGATGCCTCGGGACGGCCTTCGCGGCCAGGCCAGGTACTTCGGCTCATGTTGTGGTTACCGGGGGTAGCGACGATTGTGAATGCCATCCGAACCCTCCAGATCCTATACCAGGAAAATCTCCAGGAGGACCGGAAAGTGAGCCTGTCCGGAACCGTTCCCGTCCTGAGAGCGGATGACATCTACTTAGGCGAAGCGCGGGTCTCGCGGTCACGAACGCCGACCCAAAACCACACACGCTGGATTCTCGCTGATACGGGCATTTCAGGGCCATGGCGTGCATCGCTTCCCCTGGCAGGTTACGTTCGCGCGCAACTCCGTGAGGATGCGGCAAACTTCAAGACACAGCTCATGGCCCCAAGCCATGAGGACCGAGCATTCGCCCAGGCGACGTTGGCCAGTGCCTACTTGGGAACGGCAGATCTACTGCATGGATCTGAGGTCGACCTTGGCCTCATCGATAGGGACCTCGAAATGATTGACGCGAAGATCGCGCAAGACATACGCGCGGCGATCTCCGCACGCAGGCAATTGCATGCGGACCTGGCCCCGCTTGCCAGGACGCAACGCGGCAATTGGGTGCTAGGTCTTCGTGAGGGCTTACGGGCTGTGGTGCGCGCAGGCAATGCGGACAGGAAAAGAGCAAGTCCCTAGTGGCCCCGGAAGAAGTCGAGCTCTGATCTGATCAGTACTTCTGCGACTGGAGACGTCTTAACGACTGACCACTCACTTCACCTGCACGGTCACAGATTTTCGGTGGAATCCCGGCCGGGCGCCGGCAAGTGCCATTCTCGTAACTATGTCTTGCAACCTTGGGCTGGAATCGGGGTGTTCGTTGATAGTTACGAGACAGGTGACACGGCACGTAGAGGATCTCCAGAGTGCGCCCAGGTCAACGATGCCCTCAAGGCCTTGGACGCCGGCGATCCTACGTCGGCCATCGGCCGGTACGAGGAGAACATTCGCCGGAAGGAAGCCACCGTCCGCGGCCAGCAGGAACTTGCGGCCTCATCCTTGGACACCCAGTTCGACTCCCTCGAAGACCTCGGAGAGCAGACCGAAGTGGAAGCACGGCTCGCGGCCCTCAAATCCATGGACCGGAAGGCCATCGACTACTCGGACGGCGCCCTCGCGGCCCATGACCACCCCAGGCGCTTCTTACTGGCCAGACCGGCTAGTCATGAATTTTCCTTCAAGGCTTGATTAATCCCTTGCCGCGATGCGGGACGGCAGACTTGGATCGCTTCATGAGGACTCAGCCAAGCAAGCAACTGACAATTGGCGCGGTCACCATCGAGGCCGCCAAAATCCGCCGGGTGAATACGTTCGCGGTTTTCGCGCAAGGCTTCCTCTGCATTCCTGGCACGGGTTCGGTGCAGCTCTCTACTGCTGACATCAATGCGGCCATTGCGGGGATTACCGTGACGTGGGCTCCTCACCAGCGATTCCATGCCGTCGAGGTCAGCCAGGGGTTTGCCGTCTTTGTTTTTCCGGTCAATGCCCCGAGTCATGCGATCCAAATTGCCACGAGTATCGCCGAAGCGATACAACCACTCGGATTCAAAGGAATCATCACCGCCTGCTCGGACAAACTCGGTCCCCGTCCCCGCACCCGGCGACGCTTCGCCTACATCGCCGCGCTCTGCTCCAGCGACGCCGCCATCGACAGAGACGGGGCGCCTCTGGCCTTCCGGGAAGTCAAGGACAACCAGACATGCTGGGCGGTTGAATCACCCGCCTTCAGGACCCTGGTAGCCCGGCTGGCGGACTGGGCTGCGGACAACACCACAGGCCGAATCCTCGCTGGGCTACACGCCACGATGTCCAGCTGCGAACCCAGGCAGGTCGCTGCGGTACTGACACAATGCTGCGCGGACGTCGGGAAAGCAGACCTGATATTCCCCACCAGTCACGGCGACTGGTACGTCAACTTCACCTGGGAAGGATGGGTCATCGTCGGCACTGAGTACAAAGACGGGGCGCCCGAAGGCATCAACGCCCTGACGAAACTGCTCAAGGACTTGGCACCCCTCTACGACTACGCCGCGGTGACGCTTCGCGATTTCGGAGGAGTCACGCCCCGCGTCGTCATGATTCAAACGCACGTACCAGGCCCCGAGGACCGGGAGTTCGCAGCAGATCATTCGTTCGTCAAGGCGCTGGTGCCGGGGATTTTCGCATTCCAGGTTCTCGGTCCCGGGCATGGGGACCTGAAGCCGGTGGGCGCTTGGAACAGCTTCCCCCTCGCTGACGGAAAACGGATGGTGGTTTCCCGGACCCCCACCGCGTGGTGGGGCCGCCCCGAGGGCTTCCCCGAAACTGGCTTCGACGTCCTGAGGGAGGCCAACAAGGACCTGCTTGGTAAGTGGGCCGGCCCGGTCGTTGCCCCCGACACCGACCAATCGTGACATCGTCAGCTGCGAGGTGACGTTCCAGGGGTTTGCCGTGGGGGACCGTCATCAACAGACCGCCTGAAACACAGAAACCCGTACACCTCCACACATAGGATGGCCGAGTGACTGACAAACCGAACCAGCCGCGCTTACTGACGCCCACCCAGGTCGCGGACGAGCTGAACGTGAAGCCGAACCAGGTCCACGTGCTGATCAAGGCCGGTGACCTGAGGGCTTTTCAGGTTGGTGCGCGCGGCATGTGGCGCATCGGCCGTCAGGATCTGGAGGACTACATCGCCGAGGCGTACCGGCGCACCGCTGGGCGGATTGCCGCCGGCGAGTTCGTGGATGATGGGGTGGGGGCCGAGGAGGCGTGACTGATTCATCCGACCGACCCAGACCCCTCTCCGTGGGGGTCATCGTCGGCGGTTTCACACCTAAAAGCAGGATGTGGCGGGAGGCTCTCATCCGGCTATCAAGGGATGTTGCGGGTGTAAGAGATCAACTCAATTCGAACTTGAATCTGAACGTCGAGTTCCATGTGCCCGGGAACCTCATCGCACCTGGTTTCCAAGGGGTTCGCACCGGAACGTTCCGGAAGACCGACCGCCTCCTGAAGGTCCAGGTAGCCGTCCCGGTCCATCCGCCGGACACCCCATATGTGTATGGGGTGCAAGCCATGCGAGCAGCCGTTGACGCGGCCGAAGCTTGGGCGGGGCGAAGGCAGGTCGAATTTGACCCCGAACCGTTCAGGTTCCTGCTTGCTCTCCTAGAAACCACCAGCCAGCAGAGTTTTCAAGACTCCCAGCGCATTGCCACAGGCGGGCTCGAGGACGCCGGGCCGGGCGACGAAGAGCCGTAGTGGCGGACCGCGTTCGCCCTTAGACTCTGGCCATGAGGAAGTGGGCCGCTAAGCATCCAGTCCTGTCGTCCGTCCTTTTCGCCATCCTCGCCGGCGTCGTCGTCCTAATCGTTGACATACTCCTAGGACGAAAGCTGGATACCGCTGTTGCGAATACAGTGTTTTGGATGTTGTTTTTCTGGGGCAGCAGCTACTTCGCTCAAAAGCGCACTCGGAAGACCAAGGCCAGGCTAGACGAGCACGGCCAGTCGCTCATGTTCCTGCGGTATCCGGACTCCAGGCTGGGATCTTTGAGCGGCGTCTGGCAATTGGGCGTCGCGACGCCGGCGCCGGGTCGGATCGACTTCCAGCCGGTCGTCTACGAAGACTTGGTCCCCATCGGCCGCAGCAGGGCCCTCACCGGACTCCTTGGCGCTCCATCCCCTCTGCGCAAGGCTGACCGCCACGATAACAAGCAGGCAGTGCCGTACGGCTTCCAGGTCATCAGCTTCGACTCAGACGGTGGTCCCATCGAAATCGCAGCCAGCCCTGACACGGTCCAGAAGATCCAGGAAGCCGTCGAGCCAGCCTCTCCATAGCCGCCCACCGAAAGATCAGCTCAAGCACCTTGCCCCTGCCGCTGGCCGGTGATTCAGTTCATCCATGCCAGCACCGGCGAAGGAACCCCAAGGCGGCCAACCTCCGGCCTCCAAAGAGGAAGCCCGGCGAAGGATCAACCGCCTGACGTACTGGTTACTGCCATTCGTCGGGGTCTTTGCTGTGCTGAACCTGATCCCGAACGTCCCGTGGCCGTGGCGGGCCGGGATGCTGGCGGTCGAGGTCGTCTTCGTCATCGTCTACGGGACCGCGGCGGTGCGGTTATCGCTCTGGCAGCGCGACGAGTACTGGCGGGAACGGGGGAGGAACCCCAAACACCCGGAACGGTTCCCGAACGACGCTTGGAACGATGACCGGCAGTAGTGGCGCTACGCTGGGGCTGTGGAACAGGTACTCCTTGACCAGGTGATCGAGACTGATTACGGCCAGTTCGATCTTTCCTGGGGTGAGGAGGGCACCTTTGACGGAGACTTTGACCGCTTCTACCGGGGACAGATCAACGGTCTAGTGGGCGCAGCCAACTGGCAAGGGGTTCATGTTAACCTTGCACGGCGCTCGGGCGGCTCACCCGTTCGCATTGTCCTCCTGGATTCACCGCCGGGAAGCGATTACGGGCAGTGGGAGGACGTCGTCGAGGTATCTATCGCGCTGCCGAACCGGCATGAGATGGTCTGGAGTGACTGGTGGGGCCACACCGGGCCCGTAGGACTTCCGCCAGGTTCCTACAGGCTGCGTGTTAGCGCCAAGGGCCGGGATGAGGGGCGCCTCGGGGAGTTTGCCGAGGGCGCCGTCGACGAGTATCTCCTGCAGCTGTGGCCGGCGCCGTGGCAGCTCGATGCAATACTCAGCACCGGGAGCGAGGACGCCAGGTACTGGCATCGAGAAGTTGGCGGCCGCAGGCCGGAGTAGTTTCCCGGCCCTTCTGATGCAGGCACATTAGGGACACACCTGCCCTGGTCCGCAAATCTGTCGGTGCCCCGGAGGACCATGGAATCATGACGGCTCCAACGGTGGAGGCGGCCATCCATGAACTCATGGATCTCGCCTGGAATCTTGTCTACGACCTGCTCGATCAGCGGGGGCTGCTCGGTAACGGACTGTTTGTCGAGGAGTACACCGGCATCCACTCCTGGGTCGAAGACCTCACCCGGTACACGGTGGTCCATTCACGGAATGTGGCCGTCCTCTTCGTGGACACGCGGCCGGTGGACGCCATCGCCTTCCACCACGACCTGCTGGGCGCTGAGGATCCGGCCAGCTTCTTCACCCTTCCTGACTGAGGCACAGTCTTGCTGGTTCTGGCACGGGTAAAGGGCCAGTATTTACCGGTTCCGGCCGCGCTGGATCAGGGCCATCATTAGATTGCCAGTAGCCGTCTGCGCCGAACGGAGACTGTCATGTTTGGGGCGCTGTTGTGCAAGCTGAATATCAGCCATAAGTGGCACGTCGAACATTCCGAAGACGGCCGGGTGTACAAGCGCTGTCTGCGGTGTGGCAAAGACGACGATGAACGGGCTGTGGGCGGGGGAAATTTTAGCCATTGGGCTGGCGGCTAAGGAGCCGAGGCGCCCCGTCTGGAAAATGCCCGACGCTTAGACTCTGCCTCTCCGGCTTGTCCCGCCCGGCCGCACCCGGCCCTGCCGCCAGCCCGGGATGACCTCGTTCAGCTGCTTCTCCTTGGCCGCGGTGAGCTTCCCGGCCCGATGGTCGATGCGCTGCGTGTGCAGCCACACGCCCAGCGTGCCTTCCTCCTGGTCCTCGGTCTTCTGGTGCCGGGGGAGCTCATGGCCTGCTGCCAGCCAGGCGGCCAGCTCGGTGAGGCGCCGCTCCCAGCGGGCCGCGTCGACGTCCCGTTTCGTGGGCTGATCCCGCCAACCAGGGATGGCCGCCAGCGCGTGGGCGTAGGCGGGGGAGAGGGCCCCGTCGCCCGCCTCCTTGCGGCGCCGGGCCAGCCACCCGGCAAGCTTCGACTCTTGCGCGTCCCGGCCGGCGACCGGCAGCCGTCCCTCCGTCTCGTGGAAGGCCAGAAGCTCCTCCAGGGTGCGCTGGCCGGCGGCCGTCAGCCGCGGGGGAGAAGGCGGCAGGGCCCTCAGATGTTCGGTACGCAGGCCTGGGTCCTGCTTCACAGCCAGGGCCAGGTGGTACCGCACCACGGACCATGCCACGCCCGCGCCGGCGGCAATCTTCGCGGCCGGGATACCCTGCCGGTACATCAGCACCCACTCCGGATCCGGCGCTTGGCGTTTGGTCTGCGTCATGAAGCTCGCCGTCTGGCACGTCTGGCCATGAGAGCAAAGGAAATGGCGACGGCGGCAGCCACCACCAGGCCGACGAGGAAGGCCTGCACAGCTCCGAGTGGCTGCCACAGCAGCGCCCACGGCACGAAGCCGGCCAGGAAGATGATGATGGATCTGCCGATCCTGTTCTTGGTCGCCATCGTTGAACGGTACCAGCGGCAAAAGCGGCTGCGTCGGACCATGGCCCCTGGACGCGAAGAAGGTGCGCCCCGTTCGCTGAGCGCACCCTCTTCGATTCCCCGTACGGCGGATCCCCATCCTCTGTAGCTATTGTAAGCAGGCTGATAGTTAGGTAGTCAAGCCATATGGGTCTGGGGGTGAAGGATCGCTGGCATCTGTCCCGGAGGTGTGAGTCAATGGTTTCGACCTCGCTCAAGGTGCGCTGGCTCCGGATGACCGCACCCGGTTGGAGAGGGTGACATCGACCATGCGTCTTGACGATCTGGCAGCCGAATTGGGGTTGGCGGCAAACGCTTGAGCGGTCAGCTGTTCATGCCCGACAACACCGTGCTGGTGAACTTGGCACAGATCGGCCATATGGACCTGCTGCGCCTCGTCGCCGAAGGCCGCGCCACCTGGTGCTACACCGTGTCCGACGAATGCAGGAAGAGCGCCCGAATCGAGGGCCTTGAACAGCTTGGCGAGGCTCCAGACATCTTCGGTGACCCGCTGACGGACGAAGGGGAGTCTTTCCCGAATAGCTTGCCCGGCACGTCCAGGGTTCTTCCCCATCAGGTCCCAGGGACCTGGAGCTGTGTGCGCGTGACATTGACTGGACGGTAGCCGGCACTCCGGACTGACTAATCTCGTCCTCCAAGGGTGCAAACGGAAGACCTTGGGGCAGGTTGCGGTCAGCCCGTGGCTACCAAGGTCCCGTTCTTGCTTTTCCACGCCCCCTGAATTTGAGCGCCCTTTTGAAACGGTGATCGTGATGCGTGGCGAGACGGCGTCAGGGCTTACCCCATTGGTGGCGGCGACTGTGAAGGTCGACCTCCCTGCTGTAGTCGGGGTGCCGGAGAGGACCCCGGTCGTGCCGTTCAAGGGCACCCCCTCTACATCTGGCCGCGCCAGGGGGCCGGCCGGGTCGATGACCCCGACCGTGAGTACAAGGTGCTGTACGTCGGTGACAGCCCGGAGGGCGCGGTAGCCGAGGCTTTCGGCAGATACCTGACCTGGACCCCGGACATCCTGGCCCCGCCGCCCGGCACCCCGTACCGGACCCGGAAGGCGCTGGTGCGGTACACCGGGGACCCCGCCATCCTGGACCTCGATGACCCGCAGGTGCTGCTGGACTGGTCGCTGCGCCCCAGCAGTGTCGTTTCCCGCGACCGGGATTCCACCCAGCAGTGGGCCAGGGCCATCTACGACACGGGCACCGTCGAGGGCCTGTCGTGGTGGTCTTTCTACGAACCGCGCTGGGCCAGCATCGGCCTTTGGGACGTGAAGGGCCTCCAGGTCGCGGGCGAGCCCGAACCGCTCACAATGGAGCACGACGCCATCCAGGAGGCAGCGGCCATCATCCGCAAGGTCATCCGCTGAGGCTGGCTGTCATGGCATAGACCTACGCATGCTCCCTGTAAACGACGATGAGGGAGCATGCCATGGATGCGTTTGCCTGGATGAAACCAGCGGCCCTGGCCGAGCGGGCGGCGTCGCCTGCCGCGGTCGTTGACCCGCCCCCGACGCCTGCGCCTGCTCCCACTTTCGTCTACAACCCCTGGAAGCTCAAGGAACTGCGGAGGCTGTACATCAACCTGCAGGACGGATCCAAGGTCGGCTACCTGGACCTGGCCACAATGGCCGCAGTCCCGGAGTCGGTCGAGACGGCGGCCCTGCTGAGGCGTGCCCTGGCCGGTCTGGCGCCCGGGTTCTCGGCTCCGGCCCCCTCGCTGGAGCCTCAGTCTGAGACGGAGAAACTGACCAGACCTCAGCGCGCGGTGATGCCCTGGCAGGACTTGGCCGCCAACCGGCCAGGCAAGCTCCTCGAGAACCTTGACGATGCCTCGTACCGGGCCGGTCTCGCCGGTGAGCAGCGGACAGCCGGTGTCCTCGCGGCCTTGGAGCGGGACGGCTACAAGGTGCTGCACTCGATCCCGCTGTCGCCGCGGAAGGACATAGACCACCTGGTCATCGGCCCGACCAGGATCCATGCCATCAACACCAAGACCAGCACCTATGCCGTCACGGCCAAAGACGGTACTGCCTACGCGGATGGCTACCGGCAGACATGGATCGAGTCGTTGTCCCGGGATGCCGGCCTTGCCGCCGAGTACATGTCCCGGGCAGCGCGGATGGACCTGGCGGTCCAGCCGTTGGTGGCGGCATGGTCGACCGTCAGCGTGCTCAGTTACCTGCCCACCCTCCTCGTGCCCGGGGAAGGGGCATGGGCCGCCGTTACACGCGGGGGCGAGGTCTTCACGCCAGCCTGGGTGGACGTCATCTACAACGTCGCCAGGCGCTCAGACACCTGGACCGCGAACCACTGAGGCATGGGGCCGCTGTCAGCGTGAGGTTCGCTCGTCGATGATCCGGTCCAGTTCCTCATCGTCCGGGCACGGCTGCTGGTCGTAGGGGCAGGTGGGTACTCCCGGCTCGCCGCCCAGGCGGCGGATGACTTCCACGCACATGGTGCAGAGGACCGTGGCTTCCTTCATGATCGGCATGTCGGGTTCCTCGTAGCCGCAGGCGGCCTTGCGCCAGTCCAGGTCGCGGCAGCATACGAAGTGCGCCAACTCGTCCTGGTTGTCTGTCAGCCGGTACTTCACTTCCCAGGCCGGCACGCGGACCAGCTCCATCGAGCCGCCGTCCGCAAGCTTCTCCGTCTCGGTCTCCGCCATGATTCCCCCGCCGTTGGAAGCAGAATACTGCTCATCCACCAGCACGGGAATGCCAACTGCCCGTAAGCCGATGGCTGAACTTCAGTATCCGTGGTGCTGTGGGACTGCCGATGCCGCACGACAGCTTACCTCCGGACGACGAGGAGAAATCGAGTACCGGGTACTCGTGCGCTTCAACCCGCAGTGACTTGTACTGGCATCTGTACTAGAGCGCTGCCCGTATAGCCATCAGAATGTGGGGATTCTAATCATGTCCGAACCAACGGAGCCGTTTCCGCCGCAGCCGTCGCCTGTCGGCAACGAGCCATCCCCGCAGCCAGGGAAGGGCAGGGTCCCCGCGTGGGCGTGGATGCTCATGGGGTTGAGCTCGCTGCTCCTTGCGTGCCGATATGGGCGACTCCGTTACGGCCGGCCCTTGTGTGGATGACGTTCTTTTCCAGCCACGCAAGGGTCGCCTCTACCGCTTCGTGGTGGGTTCGCAGGATCTGCTGCTGCTTGCTGTGCGGGCTCAGCGCCCAGAGTACGGACACCGACTTTGGCACGCTGAACGTCAGGTCGAAGCCAACGACCGCACGCCGTTGAGCTGATTGGCCGGCCTTGTTCTCGACAGCGGCAGATTGGGCGTGCGGCCTGCCCAGGGGAGTGCCGGTCTGCGGATGCACCGCCATGTCAAATACCGCTCTTGCGTCGGTTTCCGTAACGGCGTCACCCAGCGTCTTACCGATGCCGTTTAGTCCGCCGCCAATCCAACGCCCCTGGGGTGTGCCCGCCTTCATGTAGTACGTGGTGGGGTCCGGGGGAGAACCGGAAAAGTCATCCATCATCGTCGTCTTGAACAGGTAGCGCAGACCCGACTGGGCAGACAGACGTGCGATAGACATGGTCACAGTCGGGGTGCCCCTGCTTGCTGTTTGCTTGGATCCCAACCCCGCCGGCGGAGGATGTCCAAGGTTCGGACGTCAAGGGCCACTCCCTTGGCACGGGAGATTGAGACAAGCAAGGCCGCGGTGTGCGCCAGGTCCTGCACATTAGTCCGTTGAGCTCGTTTAAGGCGTGCGACCTCCGACTGGAGGAGGTTGATGCTCAGCCGCTGTTCCGAACTCTCGGCTTCGAGCCGGTCGATCTCTGCGGCTTGAGAGCGGAGCTTGGACTGAACCACTTGGCGTTGGCGCTCGCAGGATATCCTCTCGGACTCCAGACGACGCTTCGTAGCCTGCAACTGCGCTTTGAGGTGCGGCGAGCTCAAAGTTGTTGCCGGCACTGTAGAAGGTCGAATTGTGGCTCGGTGGCGACGACTCCGGTGCCTGTTCGCGCAACGTTGGGAGCAGAACCGGTGGCTCCTCCGCGTCGCTTCGAAAGTGGTACGGCACTCTTCGCAATTCTTCTGGTTCACGTTGATTCATCAGCGAGGCTCAGCGGGGCAACATGACTGGCCGTGACAGCATCTAACGCTGGCGCCTTGGATGCCAGAGGTGTGAAGGACGGATGGGTACATAGGCGGCCTGCGACAACTGTGGCATCGGTATCTAGGCTGGGCGTGTGGAAGATGAGGCGGACAGCTGAATAGCGCTACAGCCCGTTCTCGGTACCGGTTTCTGTCGGAGCCTTGGGATTGTGCGCCCGGGACGTGCGCAAGTGGTCTAACAAACGATGAACCTATACGGATTGGCGGTAGGTTCAGTCGGTTGAGGCTTGCTCGGGGTTGTCTCGATGCTCAGTCGTATTTCCGAAGTCGAGCATTTCCAGCAAGTCGCGGAGGGATTCCAAGAGATCCCAGTAGTGTGCCGCGTAAAAGAGTTCGGTCATCTCCGCGGGGCGGGTTGAATCCAGCGCCTCAAGGACCTGGGCTGCATCTTTTATTCTGATGAGGTCTTCGTCGGAGAGGATGAAGTGGTTCTTAGGTTTGGTCATGGCGCGCTCCGTTGAGTTGTTTGAAAAGGTCGCTGTTGACTCGCCTGACGGCCTCAAGTTGTTCGTCGCGTTCAGTGAGCGTGTCTTCGAGTTCTCGTATCCTTTGCTGGAGCGCGGTCATCCCCGATTCGTCGATCGTGTTGCCGGTCAGAGTGCCGATTCCAAGGTTCGCTTCGGCTTGGTAACCGAGGATGGTGGATAGTTTGCGTTCGAGTTTGCGGATCTGTTCGCGGAGTCGCCGGTTGGCTGCCGTGCTGTTGGCGAGGTCTGCTTTAAGGGAGAGCGTTGTCGTGATGGCTTCATGAGCGTTTCTCTGCTCATTCCCGGTGGTGGTGCGTGCTGTGGCCCGCCGGTAGAACGTCAGGGGTCCGCCTCCAAATACTGTTTGGCAGAGGTCGCAGTCCTGCTTCTCGTGGCGATAGAGAAATGTTTCCGAGACTCCAGCTGCCCGTGCGATGCCCGCGGCCGAGGTCTGTTCAGCACGTGCCAGGGATCGTTCAATGGTTGTCCGGACGCTTTGGTGTTTGGTGGAGCTTGTCGCGCGGCGAGTGGCGCGCATTGCCGCCGTTCTCGTGTTCATCGGACTGTAACTCCTGCAACCCCGCCCGCCCTAAGGGCGTTGGCTTCTGGCCCGGTAGGTGCAAAGTCTGGGTCGCTGACGCGAACGGTCTTGGAGAGCATTAATGGCACTGCCTTGCTCATGGAACCACGGCTCCGTCGCAGTTGGGAGATGTAGCCATCGATTTCCTCCCGTTCGTCAGGGGTCAAGGTCGCCAGGGATTCTTCGCATCGTCGGATGAGATGGCGGACTCGCTCGATTTCCTCTGGCCGCGGCGTCGCAGCTTCGACTGCCCATGGCTCAAGAATCCCGGTTTCGGTGTTGATCCGTTCGCGGCTGACGAGGAGTTGCGTGAGGTATTCGCGGAGGTCCGGGAGGTATGAGGGGTCCGTTCTGAAGTGGGAGCAGCCCAGACATCGCATTCGGTAAGGGCAGCTGTGTCCGCCGGACTGGACGTTGCTGGGCTCGACGCACTGGCCAAAGGGAACAGCAGTGGCGCCGATGATGGCCCGGTTGGATTCCTCGCGGCTTCCTGCCGCGGTGCCGGCCTCGACTAGCCCGCCGAGGTTGTCCACACGCATCCGGGCCAGGCGGGAGACCGCTTCGTGGCGCCGTGCACTGGTGATCCGGTAGTAGATCTGCGTCGTTCTTGGACTCGCATGGCCCATGAGGTCTTGAAGCACCTCGAGCGGCGTTCCTGCGTCGGCGTGGTTTTGGGCCCAGGTATGGCGGAACGCATAAAGATAGATGCGATTCTTTGGGAAAGCGCGCGAGTGACCTGGCTGCGCGGACTGGTCCGGCTTTGCCCGGCCGTCCTGATCAATTCCCGGCGCCGCCAGCTCCGGCAACCGGTCAAGCCATTTCCTTAGGCATACTCCGAGCTGGTTCGAGTTGATCGGAATCCGCCCGTCGGGATTGTTATGAATCGAAGGAAAGAGCGGGAGCTGTTCCTGCTGGGTGTGCGGAAATGCCTGCAGCACCCAAGTTTGCTGCTCGGATATGGCCGATGCCGTCAGAGCGTCGATCGGCAGACGATACCCAATAATCCCGACCTTGGGCATGTTGTGAACGAGTACGGCATGTTCGCTGTGTTCCCCTGTGCTGTCGCGGTGCATGTTGTAGTCCAAGCAGTTGGAGGCCCTTAGTCGCAGCAGTTCGCCGGGACGCCGACCAGTCCCAAGGCCGATCTTGACGTAGTTGACCGCGGTAGGCCCGCCGACGGAGATCAGCTGTTTCAGCGAAGTGTCCGAAAGCAATTGACGCACGACCGTGTGTGGAAGAGCATGGCTCGCGCGGTCTGGGGAGTCCGGCCGCGCTCTCGGCGTATCGGATCTTCTGAGGGCGAACTCAGACGGCAATGACACCGGTAGCCCGTGAACCTGACGAATGGATCCGGAGTGGACTTCATCGAGCACCATGGAGACCAACCGGATAATTCGCGCTGCGCCTTTGTCGGAGATCTTGCCCGCTTTCTGGAGCCGTCCGACGCCGATAATGAATCCGCTCATGTCGGCGCGTTTCAACCGGAGGCAATCATCCCCCCGATCCGGCCGGCCCCGCAGGGACGATGACAGCAGGGCCAGTCCCATGACGACATCGTCCATATAGCTGCCGCTGAGTTGTCTGAGCGCACCTCTGAAGACCCATTCGCGGGCGATGGCTCCTAGCCATGGTTGGCTGATGTGCGTGGCGCCCAATCCGTTCATGTCACGGCGGTCGGCGAATCTGGCCCACGTCGGGACCTGGTAACCGAGGGGCCGCAGGTCCCACCTGTCGTGATCCCACTGGCGAAGGAACGACGCGGCGAAACCGTCGTCAATCTCTTGACCGTCCGCTCGGACTAGGTGAAGCGTCATCGTTGGCTCTCTGCCAGATTGGCGGCCACACGTTCCACGGCTGCGCGTTTAGCCTCGTTAGACACATGGATGTAGGGTTCCGCTGACCGCATAGTGCTCCAGCCGAGCAGGACCTGCAGTTCATCACGGCTTGTTCCCTGGGCAAGATGAGCCGAGGCCGTGAAATGCCGGAGCATGTGGGGATGAATGTGCCTTATTCCGGCTCGCGCGGATGCTCGCTCAAAGAGTTTGTTTGCGTTGCGGGCAGTCATCGCCCTGCCACGGGTGTCGCCGACGAGGGCCACCACGAGCATGTCGTTACGGTCGGCTTCGCGGCACGCCTCACGCTCAGCCGCGAAGTCGTCATAGAGGGGAAGCAGTCCGGCCGGGACCGGCACGGAGAAGTCGAATCGGCTCTTGGACCAAGCACCGTTCGGATTGGACCGCCGCACCACGTGAAGGTGCTCTCCAGGAATCCGGCAAAGGACGTTGGTGACGGGGTCGGCTAAGCCCAAGAATGAGGCGTCCGGAACCAAATGCACGTCTTGACGTCTCAATCCCAAGAACTGACCTATGCGCAAACCCGTAACGGCAAGCGCAAGGACCATGAACCTGTCCCTGGCCGTCGACATCTGCCGCATGAGCGAGATTACTTCGCCGGCCGCTGCGGCATCAGGAGATTCCGTCCGCCGCGGCTCGCGACGCCGGTGCCGTACTCTCGGGCTGACCCAGCGCCGGGCTTCCGGGTCGACTGCTTCAAACAGATGACCCAGCACAGCCGTGGGAAGTCTTTGTTCGGCTACCGCCCATCGAAAAAACTCCCTCACGGCAACAAGGATGCGGTTGATTCTTGACGCAGCACGAGGCTGCTGCCCGCATCGCTCGACGGGTGTCGTGGCAAGGAACGCTACGAAAATATGGATATCCGCGGCTGCTTCCACGGCGGTCCGCCGGGTCCGTTCAGCCCAGCTCAGAAATAGGGAAATCGAACTCGCGTACTGGGCACTTGTGGACTCGGAATGTGCGCCTGAAAAAAACCGTGATTCCAGCCATAGGCTCGCCAGCTCGTGCTGCTCATAGTCGTCATCGATGACGCAGTAATAGCAACCCATGCCTGGTGTCCTGATGGCCTGACGGCGGAACGGCATAAACCCAAGCTAGGTGACGAATGCCACAAGTTCCGGGAACGGCTGCCGCATGTCGTTTATCGGTGGAAAAAGCCAGTACTTGCCAGTGATTCTGCGGTACCGAGAACAGGCTGTGGCACTATTACCGCAGATTCGAGGACAGGCAAGGGTCGGACAGGCGCAGCCACTTGCAGCCAGGATTCTTAGTTGTCCATACGGCTTCTGGCAACTGCGCAACAGGCTGTTCTCGGTACCGGTTTCTGTCGGAGCCTTGGGATTGTGCGCCCGGGACGTGCGCAAGTGGTCTAACAAACGATGAACCTATACGGATTGGCGGTAGGTTCAGTCGGTTGAGGCTTGCTCGGGGTTGTCTCGATGCTCAGTCGTATTTCCGAAGTCGAGCATTTCCAGCAAGTCGCGGAGGGATTCCAAGAGATCCCAGTAGTGTGCCGCGTAAAAGAGTTCGGTCATCTCCGCGGGGCGGGTTGAATCCAGCGCCTCAAGGACCTGGGCTGCATCTTTTATTCTGATGAGGTCTTCGTCGGAGAGGATGAAGTGGTTCTTAGGTTTGGTCATGGCGCGCTCCGTTGAGTTGTTTGAAAAGGTCGCTGTTGACTCGCCTGACGGCCTCAAGTTGTTCGTCGCGTTCAGTGAGCGTGTCTTCGAGTTCTCGTATCCTTTGCTGGAGCGCGGTCATCCCCGATTCGTCGATCGTGTTGCCGGTCAGAGTGCCGATTCCAAGGTTCGCTTCGGCTTGGTAACCGAGGATGGTGGATAGTTTGCGTTCGAGTTTGCGGATCTGTTCGCGGAGTCGCCGGTTGGCTGCCGTGCTGTTGGCGAGGTCTGCTTTAAGGGAGAGCGTTGTCGTGATGGCTTCATGAGCGTTTCTCTGCTCATTCCCGGTGGTGGTGCGTGCTGTGGCCCGCCGGTAGAACGTCAGGGGTCCGCCTCCAAATACTGTTTGGCAGAGGTCGCAGTCCTGCTTCTCGTGGCGATAGAGAAATGTTTCCGAGACTCCAGCTGCCCGTGCGATGCCCGCGGCCGAGGTCTGTTCAGCACGTGCCAGGGATCGTTCAATGGTTGTCCGGACGCTTTGGTGTTTGGTGGAGCTTGTCGCGCGGCGAGTGGCGCGCATTGCCGCCGTTCTCGTGTTCATCGGACTGTAACTCCTGCAACCCCGCCCGCCCTAAGGGCGTTGGCTTCTGGCCCGGTAGGTGCAAAGTCTGGGTCGCTGACGCGAACGGTCTTGGAGAGCATTAATGGCACTGCCTTGCTCATGGAACCACGGCTCCGTCGCAGTTGGGAGATGTAGCCATCGATTTCCTCCCGTTCGTCAGGGGTCAAGGTCGCCAGGGATTCTTCGCATCGTCGGATGAGATGGCGGACTCGCTCGATTTCCTCTGGCCGCGGCGTCGCAGCTTCGACTGCCCATGGCTCAAGAATCCCGGTTTCGGTGTTGATCCGTTCGCGGCTGACGAGGAGTTGCGTGAGGTATTCGCGGAGGTCCGGGAGGTATGAGGGGTCCGTTCTGAAGTGGGAGCAGCCCAGACATCGCATTCGGTAAGGGCAGCTGTGTCCGCCGGACTGGACGTTGCTGGGCTCGACGCACTGGCCAAAGGGAACAGCAGTGGCGCCGATGATGGCCCGGTTGGATTCCTCGCGGCTTCCTGCCGCGGTGCCGGCCTCGACTAGCCCGCCGAGGTTGTCCACACGCATCCGGGCCAGGCGGGAGACCGCTTCGTGGCGCCGTGCACTGGTGATCCGGTAGTAGATCTGCGTCGTTCTTGGACTCGCATGGCCCATGAGGTCTTGAAGCACCTCGAGCGGCGTTCCTGCGTCGGCGTGGTTTTGGGCCCAGGTATGGCGGAACGCATAAAGATAGATGCGATTCTTTGGGAAAGCGCGCGAGTGACCTGGCTGCGCGGACTGGTCCGGCTTTGCCCGGCCGTCCTGATCAATTCCCGGCGCCGCCAGCTCCGGCAACCGGTCAAGCCATTTCCTTAGGCATACTCCGAGCTGGTTCGAGTTGATCGGAATCCGCCCGTCGGGATTGTTATGAATCGAAGGAAAGAGCGGGAGCTGTTCCTGCTGGGTGTGCGGAAATGCCTGCAGCACCCAAGTTTGCTGCTCGGATATGGCCGATGCCGTCAGAGCGTCGATCGGCAGACGATACCCAATAATCCCGACCTTGGGCATGTTGTGAACGAGTACGGCATGTTCGCTGTGTTCCCCTGTGCTGTCGCGGTGCATGTTGTAGTCCAAGCAGTTGGAGGCCCTTAGTCGCAGCAGTTCGCCGGGACGCCGACCAGTCCCAAGGCCGATCTTGACGTAGTTGACCGCGGTAGGCCCGCCGACGGAGATCAGCTGTTTCAGCGAAGTGTCCGAAAGCAATTGACGCACGACCGTGTGTGGAAGAGCATGGCTCGCGCGGTCTGGGGAGTCCGGCCGCGCTCTCGGCGTATCGGATCTTCTGAGGGCGAACTCAGACGGCAATGACACCGGTAGCCCGTGAACCTGACGAATGGATCCGGAGTGGACTTCATCGAGCACCATGGAGACCAACCGGATAATTCGCGCTGCGCCTTTGTCGGAGATCTTGCCCGCTTTCTGGAGCCGTCCGACGCCGATAATGAATCCGCTCATGTCGGCGCGTTTCAACCGGAGGCAATCATCCCCCCGATCCGGCCGGCCCCGCAGGGACGATGACAGCAGGGCCAGTCCCATGACGACATCGTCCATATAGCTGCCGCTGAGTTGTCTGAGCGCACCTCTGAAGACCCATTCGCGGGCGATGGCTCCTAGCCATGGTTGGCTGATGTGCGTGGCGCCCAATCCGTTCATGTCACGGCGGTCGGCGAATCTGGCCCACGTCGGGACCTGGTAACCGAGGGGCCGCAGGTCCCACCTGTCGTGATCCCACTGGCGAAGGAACGACGCGGCGAAACCGTCGTCAATCTCTTGACCGTCCGCTCGGACTAGGTGAAGCGTCATCGTTGGCTCTCTGCCAGATTGGCGGCCACACGTTCCACGGCTGCGCGTTTAGCCTCGTTAGACACATGGATGTAGGGTTCCGCTGACCGCATAGTGCTCCAGCCGAGCAGGACCTGCAGTTCATCACGGCTTGTTCCCTGGGCAAGATGAGCCGAGGCCGTGAAATGCCGGAGCATGTGGGGATGAATGTGCCTTATTCCGGCTCGCGCGGATGCTCGCTCAAAGAGTTTGTTTGCGTTGCGGGCAGTCATCGCCCTGCCACGGGTGTCGCCGACGAGGGCCACCACGAGCATGTCGTTACGGTCGGCTTCGCGGCACGCCTCACGCTCAGCCGCGAAGTCGTCATAGAGGGGAAGCAGTCCGGCCGGGACCGGCACGGAGAAGTCGAATCGGCTCTTGGACCAAGCACCGTTCGGATTGGACCGCCGCACCACGTGAAGGTGCTCTCCAGGAATCCGGCAAAGGACGTTGGTGACGGGGTCGGCTAAGCCCAAGAATGAGGCGTCCGGAACCAAATGCACGTCTTGACGTCTCAATCCCAAGAACTGACCTATGCGCAAACCCGTAACGGCAAGCGCAAGGACCATGAACCTGTCCCTGGCCGTCGACATCTGCCGCATGAGCGAGATTACTTCGCCGGCCGCTGCGGCATCAGGAGATTCCGTCCGCCGCGGCTCGCGACGCCGGTGCCGTACTCTCGGGCTGACCCAGCGCCGGGCTTCCGGGTCGACTGCTTCAAACAGATGACCCAGCACAGCCGTGGGAAGTCTTTGTTCGGCTACCGCCCATCGAAAAAACTCCCTCACGGCAACAAGGATGCGGTTGATTCTTGACGCAGCACGAGGCTGCTGCCCGCATCGCTCGACGGGTGTCGTGGCAAGGAACGCTACGAAAATATGGATATCCGCGGCTGCTTCCACGGCGGTCCGCCGGGTCCGTTCAGCCCAGCTCAGAAATAGGGAAATCGAACTCGCGTACTGGGCACTTGTGGACTCGGAATGTGCGCCTGAAAAAAACCGTGATTCCAGCCATAGGCTCGCCAGCTCGTGCTGCTCATAGTCGTCATCGATGACGCAGTAATAGCAACCCATGCCTGGTGTCCTGATGGCCTGACGGCGGAACGGCATAAACCCAAGCTAGGTGACGAATGCCACAAGTTCCGGGAACGGCTGCCGCATGTCGTTTATCGGTGGAAAAAGCCAGTACTTGCCAGTGATTCTGCGGTACCGAGAACAAGTTGTTGCGCAATTGCCAGGCAGGACACAATCTCAGCGACAGGGACCGCCGTCAGAGCAGAATCTGAGACTTCGCCCTTGGCATGTGCAGAAAATGGCTTTTGCACCCTATTCTGACGAACTTGCAGCGTTTCCTGACCTCAGTTGGGGTGTACTTCTGACTGGAAATCGAAAGATCTGCCGATGCGACTCCCTAGCTCCGGGCCGTTAGAACGGGGCCTTGAGTGGGACGGGGACGAGTTCCTGGAGTTCCTCGAGGGTGCAGCCAAAAGTCTCGCGGACGGTGACACCGTTGGGACCGGTGAGGAAGACGGCCTTGTCCGTGTAGACGCGGGTGACGCAGTTGACGCCGGTGACCGGGTAGGTGCAGGCCTCGACGATCTTGGAGGCGCCGTCGCGGGTCAGGAGGGTCATCATGACGAAGACGTCCTTGGCGCCGGTGGCCAGGTCCATGGCACCTCCGACGGCGGGAATCGCCCCGGGTGCGCCGGTGTGCCAGTTGGCCAGGTCACCGGTGGCCGAGACCTGGAAGGCGCCCAGGACGCAGATGTCCAGGTGCCCGCCGCGCATGATGGCGAAGGAGTCGGCGTGATGGAAGTAGGAAGCGCCCGGGAGTTCGGTCACGGGAATCTTGCCGGCATTGATCAGGTCCTCGTCAATGTCCTCACCCTTGGCTTCGGGGCCCATGCCCAGCATGCCGTTCTCGGTGTGGAGGGTGATGTTCTGGTCCTCGGTGAGGTAGTTGGACACCAGGGTGGGCTGGCCGATCCCGAGGTTCACGAACGAGCCCGGGGCGATGTCGCGGGCCACGAGCCGGGCGAGGTCATCCCGGCCCAGGGGCGTCGCCGAGGTCTGGAGGTACTTTTCGTTGGACTGCACGCTCATGTCAGGCCGCCTTTCCTGCTGTGCTGCCGCTGCCGGCAACCTTGACGATGCTGTTGACGTAGATGCCCGGGGTGACCACGTTCTCCGGGTCCAGCCCGCCGGTGGGCACGATCCCGGAGACCTGGACGATGGTGTGCTTCGCGGCCGCTGCCATGATGGGGCCAAAGTTCCGGGCGGTCTTGCGGTACACCAGGTTGCCCTTGCCGTCCGCCTTCAGGGCCTTGATGAGGGCGACGTCGGCGTGGATGGGGGTTTCGAACACGTGGCCGCGGCCGTCGATGATCCGGGTTTCCTTGCCCTCGGCGAGCATGGTGCCGTATCCGGTGGGGGTGAAGAACCCGCCGATCCCGGCCCCTGCGGCGCGGATGCGTTCGGCCAGGTTGCCCTGCGGGACGAGTTCGAGCTCGATTTCGCCGGCCTTGTACTTGGCGTCGAAGTGCCAGGAATCGGACTGCCGGGGGAAGGAGCAGATCATTTTCTTCACCCGGCCTTCCTTGATCAGCAGGGCCAGGCCCTGGTCTCCCTGGCCGGCGTTGTTGTTCACCACGGTCAGGTCCGTGGCGCCGCAGTCCAGCAGCGCGTCGATCAGTTCGAACGGCTGGCCGGCGTTGCCGAACCCGCCGATCATCACGGTGGAGCCGTCCTTGATGCCGGCGACGGCGTCCTGGACCGAATCTACGAAGTTCAGCATTACTGGTCCTTTCCAGTGTTGGTTCCGGCGGCGGTCATGTTTTCGAGCACGACGGCCAGGCCCTGGCCCACGCCGATGCAGATGGCAGCGACGCCCCAGCGTTCGCCGGAGGCCTGCAGGGACCGGGCCAGGGTGCCCAGGATCCGGGTCCCGGAAGCACCCAGCGGGTGGCCCATCGCGATGGCGCCGCCGTGCCGGTTCACGATCGAGTGGTCGACGCCCCAGGCGTTGATGCAGGCCAGGGACTGCGCGGCGAACGCTTCGTTAAGTTCGACGGCGCCCACCTGCTCCCAGCCGATGCCCGCCTTTTCGAGGGCCTTGTTCGCCGCCTCGACCGGGGCGTAGCCGAAGTACTGGGGATCGTTGGCGTGCGCGCCACGCCCGGCGATACGCGCCAGCGGGTCCAGCCCCAGCAGCCCGGCAGCCGCCTCGGACCCGATCCAGGCCGCGGAGGCGCCGTCGGACAACGGGGACGCGTTCCCCGCGGTGACCGTGCCGTTCTCCGCCCGGAACACGGTCTTGAGCCCGGCGAGCTTCTCCGCCGAAGAACCCGCCCGGATGCCCTCGTCGCGCACCAGGTCCGTGCCCGGGACCGGGGCAACCAGGTTGTCGTAGAAGCCCTCGTCCCACGCGGCGGCAGACAGGTTATGGGAGGCGGCGGCGAACTCATCCTGCGCCTCGCGGGTCACACCGTACTTCTCGCGGAGCCGCTCGGTGGCCTCGCCCAGAGAGATGGTCCACTCCTTCGGCATCGCCTTGTTCACCAAACGCCAGCCCAGCGTGGTGGACGCCAGGGTCATGTCACCGGCCGGATACGGCTTCTCCGTCTTCGGCAACACCCACGGCGCCCGGGACATGGACTCGGCGCCGCCCACCAGCATCAGGTCGGCGTCACCGGCGTTGATCTGGCGCGAGGCGATGATCGCGGCGTCCAGGGAGGAACCGCAGAGCCGGTTCACCGTGGTGCCCGGGATGGAAACCGGGAGCCCGGCCAGCAGCGTGCCCATCCGGGCGATGTTGCGGTTCTCCTCACCGGCACCGTTGGCGTTGCCGAACACCACTTCGTCGATCCGCTCGACGTCGAGGGACGGCGCCCGCTTGACGGATTCCTTGATCACGTGCGCGGCAAGGTCATCCGGACGGACGGCAGCGAGGCCGGAGCCGAACTTCCCGAACGGGGTGCGCACGGCGTCGTACACAAAAGCCTGGTTCATGGTTCTATCCATCTCAATCTATTTCTGTCATTCAGAGCTGCCCACTTGGGCAAGTGTTGGCACCGCGGCACCTGCTACAAATTGGCCGTGGCCACGCAGGCAACGCACCGGCCAGTTAGCAGCACTGCCCGCTGCATGTGGCTTGGCTGGGCGAGGTCGGTGTCAGACAGGATTTGTTCCGACGGTGAGCCCGCCGCATACATACAGGGTCTGGCCGGTGATGAAACCGGAGCGCTCGTCCAGGAAGAAGCCTGCAGCGTTGGCTATGTCCTCCGGCTGGCCGAGCCTTCCCACGGGAACAGATGAAACGATGGCTTTTGTCCGCGGTGAGTCTTCCGGGTTCGCCTTCATGAACAGTTCTGTGGCGATGGGACCCGGTCCAATTGCGTTAACGGTGATTCCCTCTCGGCCTAGTTCCAAGGCCCAGGTGCGGGTCAGCCCGATAAGGCCGGCCTTGGCGGCCGCATAAGCAGTGCGCAGTTCCTTTCCAAGTGCCGCACGCGAGGACATATTGACGATCCGACCGAACCCGGCTTCCGTCATGCCGTCGAGGACGCCCTGGGTGCACTGTATGGCGCACCGAAGGTTCAGCGCATGTGATTGATCGAGCTGGGTCAGGGATTGCTCACGGAGTGGGGCGGGGAAAACTGCGCCGACGTTGTTGACCAGCCGAGTGATTGGACCTTCCGATAGGGCAGCCTCGAGGGCTTCCGCTGTGCTGTCAACGTCGGAGAGATCCGCAGTGATTGAACGGCCGAGGTCCGTGGGCTGCTTGTCTATGACCACGACCTCCCACCCCTGCGCCAGCCCGTGCGAGGCAATGGCACGACCGATTCCAGACGCACCCCCGGTAACGAGGAGACGTTCTACCATGACAATTTTCCTTCCTCCACGCACGTCGGCATGCGCGGAACTTGGTTGCGGCGGTGCAACACGTTCTTTTCAGTATGCCCGGAAAGAAGGACAGATAACGTGTCCATCCGATACCAATACCGAGTACACTGATCTGAAATTCAGAACAATGGAGCGGCTGCGTGAGGATGACGAAGTGGAAGTAAAGGATCTTGAGGCCTTTGCCGTAGTGGCCGAGGAACTGCATTTCGGCCGGGCGGCCGCGAGGCTGCATATGTCGCAACCGCCGCTAAGTGCACGCATCAAGCAACTTGAACAAAGTTTGGGCGTTCAGCTCTTCGAACGAAGCACCCGTACGGTTGCACTGACGGATGCAGGATCGAGGCTCCTGGTCCCGGCGCGAAAGGTACTCAGTCAAGTGTCTGCGGTCCAGAACCTGGCCGAGTCAATTGCTGCGGGGGAACAGGGGCGCGTCAGAATCGCTTTCGCCGGCGCCTCGAGTCAGCGCGCCCTACCGATTCTGACCCGAGCTGTGCGCGAGTCCCACCCGGGGATCGAGTTGCAGCTGGAGTCCCAGACCTACGTCTACACGGCATTGGACAAGCTTCTTGAGGGATCACTGGATCTCGCTTTCGCGCGACTTCCCACCCCCCAGAAGGAACTGGAGTCCCGCGTTGTCGAAGTCGAAAGAATTTTGTGCGCCCTGCCGGAAGGCCACCCTCGCGCGGCCCAGCCCAGTCTTTCCTTGGCGGTTCTTCACGACGAAGAGTTTGTCAGCCTGCCCGCTGATACAGGTTCGATTCTCCAGGCCACCATGTATGCGTTATGCATTACTGCCGGATTCAGGCCGAAGATCGTCCAAGTGGCTCCTGACTCCTCTACTGCTCTTGCCCTCGTTGCCGCCGGCGCGGGCATCACCATCACACTCAGTTCGGTAACTCCGTCGCAATCCGTCGGAATCGTCTACCGGGAATTGGACGACATTCACCCCAGCCACATGTTTGCCACTTTGACGTGGCGAAAGGATGACACATCTCCTGCACTTGCTGCGGTGCTCCAAGTCTCGGAAGTCGCATTGCCCACCCCCGACCTTTCCGGCTTCGCTATCAGATGAGCGTGAATCGGTATTTCTGCCGGGCTGACTCTCAAACTATCTTTGGAGGCGCACCAGTTGCCTTCCGATCCTGCCCAAGCCAATTCAACGCAAGCCGGTCCAGCCTCTCCGCCCTTGATCCAACGTAGCGGAGTTGCGGGCGGCAGTCGCACGGGCATCGACGAGATGCTGATTCTCTTGGGCGCAACAGATAGGTTCACAATGACTTCCCTTAGTGCTTCTGAACGAGAATCCGCTAATGCCCCCCGCACCATGCGTGCGATAGTCAAGGCCGGTCCTGAGCGGGGAGTCAAGTTCCACGCTTCGTATGCTGAGCCGCATGTTTCCGCGGACAAAGTGAAGATTCAGGTCGCCGCAGCCTCGGTTTGTGGAACTGACCGGGCCCTCTACGAGTACTCACCCATGGCGCAGGCGTTCAATCTCAAAATGCCGGTTGTTCTGGGCCATGAGTGCGCCGGCACCGTCATCGAAGTTGGTTCAGCTGTCGAGTCGCTCAAGGTGGGGGACCGGGTTGCCCTGGAATCCCATGTTGCCTGCTGGGATTGCTATCCCTGTCGAAACGGTGACGCCCACAATTGCCTTAACATGGAACTACTCGGGCTTCATCTCGATGGTGGTTTTGCCGAGCGGCTTGTTGCGCCGGCCACGGCATGTTTTAAATTGCCGGCGGACTTTCCGTTGGAACAGGGCGCCCTTCTCGAGCCGGCGGGGGTCGCCATGCACGCCATTCAACGGTCCAGGGTTGAGCTTTCCGGGGCTGACGTTGTGATAAGCGGTGGTGGTCCAGTCGGCCTGTTCATTGCTGCGATTACCCGGGCGATGGGTGCCCGTTGCGTGGTCGTCGTCGAACCCAACGCCTACCGGCAGGGCCTTATAAAGGCACTGGGAGCAATAGCCTTGTCTCCCGACGATGATGTCATCGGTGTTTGCCGGGAGCTCTCGGGGGAGAAGTTCGGCTTCGATGTAGCTTTTGAAGCTTCAGGGGTAGCGGCCGCACTGCCGCCGCTGCTTGAAGCGGTCCGCCGGGAGGCGACGGTTGTGACCGTCGGAATCCCGGGTAAGCCAATCGAAATCGATGTCGCAGCGTACCTCATCAAGAAGGGTCTGACTCTCACGGGCAGCTTCGGGCGGGCCCTTTGGCAGACCTGGGATCGAATCGCTGCGCTCGTGGCGAGTGGCGAATTAGACCTTTCCAAATTCATCACCCACCGTCTTCCCCTGTCGGCTTTCGAGGAAGCCATCGAACTTCTTTCCCAAGACGCCTGCAAGGTACTGCTGGTTCCTGGCCTACCCGACCGTCGCCAGTAACGACGGACTGACGGGCGCCGTCGCGATCCGTCGCGCAGGTTTTGCGGAACCGACGACGGCGCCCATCCCAGGTACCCACATTCGTGGAGCGATCTTCGACCCTGCCTGCCATCTACCGCGAGCTGATCTTGGGGCCGGCTGCGTATGGTCAGCCCAAGGTTCTAAGGGCACCCGAGGATCTTTCTGGTTTACCTATCAAATGAAAGAGAATTGGTATTTCTCTTCGGAACAATCTCTCACTAACCTTTTTGAAGGCGGCACCAAACCCAGAGCCCCCTCAACGAAGAGAGGTCATGATGAAAACAAACACCACCCCGATAGATCTGAGCGTTGAAGCTCGGGTCTTCCGCAAAGTGACCCTGAAGGTCCTTCCAATCCTCATGCTTGGCATGTTCATTGCCTACATCGATCGAGCCAACCTTGGGGTGATCGCAGGGCCCTTGTCCAAAGATTTGGGCCTCACGGCAGCGACATTCGGCCTCGCCGCCGGGTTCTTCTACATCGGTTACTTGCTGTTTGAGGTCCCCTCGAACATGTTCCTTGCCAAGGTAGGGGCGCGCATTTGGCTGGCCCGGATCATGATCACCTGGGGCCTGGTGACGATGGGTATGGCGTTCATGCAGGACGAAGTCAGCCTTCACGTCATGCGGTTCCTTCTCGGACTTGCCGAAGCCGGCTACTCGCCGGGGACCGCGCTCTTCCTGGCGCTTTGGTGCCCCGCCCGGCTGCTGCCCAAGGCAATGTCCTGGCTGAACCTCGCTGTTCCGGTCGCCTTGGCAGCGGGCTCCGTCGTGACCTCGTCGATCATGCTCATGAACGGCGTGGGCGGCCTTGCCGGATGGCGTTGGGTATTCCTGATTGAAGGCATTCCGGCAATCATCCTTGCGGTCGTCATCTTCTTTGCCCTGCCCTCGACCCCGGCGAAGGCGGCCTGGCTCGATGACGAGGAAAAGGCGTACCTGGCGGAGAATGTCACCCAGCGCTCGGGCTCCGGAGCGCACGAACTGAAGCAGCTTCCCGCCGCGCTCCGTAGGCCGTCGCTGTGGGCTTTCGCTATCACCTACTTCTTTATCCTGATCGGCTTCTGGTCGATTACGTACTTCCTTCCGACGATCGTCAAAGAGCAGTTCCACCTCGACGTCGTCGGGTCCGGCTACGTCTCGGCGATCCCGTGGGCGTTCTCCGCCGTCGTCATGTTTGTCATCGTCCGCAGCATCTCCCGGACCGGCGAACGTCGTTGGCACCTTACTTTGCCCATGGTTGCCGCAGCACTGGGACTCCTCGTTGGAGTGGTCTCCGGAAACCCGTTCCTGTCACTCCTCGGTATCAGCATTGCGGCTGCCGGCTTCTTCGCCACTCTTTCCACCTTCCAAGCGACCGTTGCACAGGTCTATGCCGGGGCCCTTGCCGCAGTGTCCATCGCACTCGTCAACTCTGTCGGAAACGTCAGCGGCCTCGTAGGCCCTTACATTCAGGGATGGCTCACCGATCTCACCGGCTCAAGCTCCGCCGGCCTTCTGGTGATGTCGGGCTTCTTCGGCCTCGCGGCAGTTTTCGTGTACATCCTCATCGGGTGGGCCGACCGCAAGACCGGGGGACTCCGAGGGACTACCAGTCTCGAAATAGATGTTGCCGGGGCACACGCCCGGGGATGACCTTCACCAATAGCCACACCAAAGGATGAGCAAAATCTTGTTACTTCAACCAGCCACTCAAACAACACCCGCGGGTGAGCGTGCAGTTGCACCACGGATCGTCGAAGTGCGTACCGTCCCTTACGCCATTCCTTACCGTAAACCCCTGCGTTTTGCGAGCGGTTCGATCAACGTGGCGGACAATGTGCTTGTAGAAGTGGTCACCAGCGACGGAGTGGTCGGGTTTGCCGAAGCTCCTCCGCGGCCATACACCTATGGCGAGACACAGGCGTCAATCGTCGCCGTTATCGAGCAGATTTTCGCCCCCGCTATCATCGGGCTTTCCATCCTCGACCGCGAGGCAGTACGGTCGCGTATTGCCCGAACGGTCGGAAATCCCACTGCCAAAGCCGCTATTGACATGGCAATGTGGGACGCCTGGGGCAAGACCATCGGCACGTCGGTTCATCGCCTTCTTGGAGGCTTCGCCGATGGCTTGCAGGTTAGCCACATGCTCGGGTTCGACGACCCGGAAACAGTTGCCGCCGAGGCTGTCGAGCTAAGGGAGACGTTGGGCATTTCAAGTTTCAAGATCAAGGTCGGACGGCGCCCCGTCCACCTGGATGTTGACGTGTGCAAAGCAGTCCGGGAAGCCTTAGGCCCTGACGCCGAGCTGTACATCGATGGGAATCGGGGTTGGACGGCTGCAGAGTCCGCGCGGGCACTGCGACAGCTGGAAGATGTGGGACTGAGTCGCGTGGAAGAGCTCTGCCCCGCCGACGATGTGTTGAGCAGGCGCTGGCTTGTTTCCCAATGTCCTGTACCGTTCGTCGCGGACGAAAGCGCACCTACACCGGCTGACGTTACCCGCGAAATCCTTGCAGGAGCAGCGACCGCTGTGAGCATCAAGACCGCCCGAACAGGATTCTCAGGTTCGCTGCGCGTTTCCCACCTTGCCGAAGGACTGGGCCTCGAAGCGGTCATCGGCAACCAGATCGATGCGCAAATCGGAACCGTTTGTTCCCTTGTCTTCGGTGCCTCCCAGGAAATCACCTCGCGTTCGGCAGCTGAACTGTCCAACTACCTGGACATGGCCGATGATCTCTTGGATCAGCCGCTCATTATTGAGAATGGATACATGCGCGTTCCTGAGGGCCCCGGCCTCGGCATCCAGCTCGACCCGGAGAAAGTTGCCCGCTATCGGGTCGACCTCTGACTCCGGTCATTCTTGTCCGCAATAACCAACCCATCACATCAAAAGGAAAAGTCAATGGCATATCTCCGCCTCCACCACGTGAACGTCACTTCAGACAACATGTCGATCCTGACGGACTTTTACGGAAAGGCGCTGGGACTGAACCAGCTCCCCTCGCCCAAGATGATCGCCACGTCCAAGAATGCAGACAACGACATCGACGGCGACGCCGAGTGGGATACCGCCGCCAAGTTCTACGAAGCCGGTGACCCCAACGAACTGCAGATCCACGCCACCCAGCGCCAGCCGTACCTCGCAGCCCAGGAGGGACACTCGGTCAACCCGCTCATCGGAGGACACTTTGCGTTCCGGACCGATGACATCGAGGCCATCAAGGCACGCCTCACCGAGAACAATATCCCGTTCGATGACTGGGGCATCTGGTCCGTCGAAGGCTGGCACCAGATCTTCCTCACTGACCCCGCCGGCAACATGATCGAGATCCACCAGGTCATGACGGACGGCGAAGCCTAATCACCCGATGACCACCCATCAAGCTTCACGCCGTTCCCCGGCCGGGGACTTTCCCCGGTATGACCAGCTGTTTGATCGCCCCGACCGGCTGCGGGGAACGGCCTGGGGCCTGTGGGGCCCGGCCGACCAGCTGGGCACCCTGAACCACCTCACACCGGCCCGTGTCCTTGAAGCCCGTGAGAGTATCTTGACGGGCGACGTCGTACCGCTCAACCTGCCGTTGACGGAATTCGAGCCGCCCATCATTGCCCACCGCGGTTCGGTTCAACACACTGTGTTCGGCCTCAACGATTTCCACCGCGACGACCGGATCGACAATCTGTTCCTTCAAGCGTCGACGCAAATTGACGGGTTGCGACACTTCGGGCATCCGGACCACGGCTTCTACAATGACGCGGATCCCAACGGGCTGGTGGCGGGAAAACCCGGCCTCGGAATACAGGCCGTGGCCGAACGGGGGATCGCCGGCCGTGGCCTGCTCATCGACGTCGGTGCCTACCGGGACGCGGTCGGCCGCCCGATCGACCAGGCCACCAACGAACAAATTCCGGTGGCTGATCTGGATGCAACGCTTGAATGGCAGGGGAGCACCATCCGGCCGGGCGACATCATCATGATCCGCACAGGATGGCTCCAACACATCCGCGCGGCAAACCGCTCGGATGGTGCCCTCCGCTCCCCGGGCCTAAGCCAAACCGAAGAATCGGCCGCGTGGCTCTGGGACCATCAAATAGCCGTGGCGGCGTCCGACAACATCGCGCTGGAAGCCTGGCCGGCAACGGATTCCAAACTCACCGTCCAAGCTGAACTATCAGGTGCGATGCCTGCCTCCAGCCACACGGGGATGCTGCACCGTATCCTGATCCCGTTGCTTGGGCTGAGCATTGGCGAGCTTTGGGCGCTCGATGAGCTGGCAGCTGCCTGCGCCGCCCGACGCCGGTACGACGTCTTCCTCACGGCCCAGCCGCTGAACCTGCTGGGCGGAGTTGGCAGCCCGGCCAACGCAATGGCGATCCTCTAAACATGAATCTTCAGGAGTAATTGACGTGAATGACCACGAATCCGGAACAGCTGAAGCTGTCCTCATAACCGGCGGTGCGTCCGGGATCGGCCTCACCTGTGCCCGCCAGGCTGCGGCCCGGGGCGCACGCGTAGCTATTGTCGACGTGAACCCGTCAGCCGCGGCAGAAGCAGTGGCGGCGTTGGACGGAGAAGGTCATGTCGCCGTGGCCGCTGATGTCACCGACGCTGGGGCCATGCGCCGCGCAGCAGACGAATTCGCGGCAGGTGGCGGACTGACCGGGGTTGTGGCCGCTGCCGGGATAGTCAGCCGGTCGGCGCTGCTGGACATTGATGCTGCCGAATTCCGGCGGGTACTCGACATCAATGTCATCGGAGTCCAGAACACGATCTCGGCCGCAGGGCCCCACCTTCTACGCGCAGGCCGGCTCGGTTCGGTGGTCGTCCTTGGCAGCGCCGCAGCTTTCACAGGAGGCGGGCTCATGGGTAACGGTGCGTACGCCACCTCGAAGGCCGCGCTCATCGGCTTGGTACGCGGATACGCCCGTGAGCTTGCGCCCCATCAGGTGCGCGTGAACATGGTTGCTCCCGGGGCGACTGAAACACCGATGACTGATGTTTTAAACGATGCGGATCGCGAGCGAATCGCCGGGATGTCCCTCCTCGGAAGGCTTTCCAAGCCTGAGGAGATTGCGTCAGCCATCGCGTTCCTCCTGGCGCCGGGCAACGGCACAATCACCGGACAAGTGCTCCACGTCAACGGCGGCGTGGTCTTCGGCTGAAACGCCACCTCCGGGCTGAACGCGCCGGATGTTCTTGGGGCCGGGCTGCACGCGAATCAGCCCGGCCTTTGGAGTCTCTTTTTTAGAGCTACAACCTCATCAATTTCGACCGATTGCCCAAGGAGGCAGCAATGACTGGTCAAACAAGGTCCTTTCGTACCACAGACGGCGCACAACTGGTTTACGATGACTTCGGCTCCGGTCCGGCGGTGTTACTCGTTCACGGATTCACCTGCCAGGCCGCACACTGGGCCTTCCAGCGCCAGGCTTTGGTCGCCGCAGGCTACAGGACCATTGCGCTCGACCTTAGGTTCCACGGCCGCTCAGACTTCTCGGGCAGCGGTCAACGTGTCTCCCGTCTGGGCAAGGACGTGGGGGAATTGCTCGAGCATCTGGAGCTTGGCGAGGTAGCCCTCGTTGGGCATTCCTTGGGCGTCTCCGTCTGTCTCGCATATTTCGACCTGTACGGAACGGACCGCGTTCGCGCGTTCGTAGCAATCGATCAGTCGCCAAAAATCGTCAACGACGAGTCCTGGGCATGGGGCGTCAGATCTGTCGAATGGTCCAACGTGTGGGATTCCGTTAACGGGCGCTTTCAATGGGGCAATCCGGCACTTGAGCCTCCAGCGCCGCCCCACGTGGCGCAACTCTTTTCCGAGGTAGGCGGCCTCACGCAATTTCCCGATGGCGCCGTACTTCCGCTCCTGGTGGATCACTTCACTGCAGACTGGCGGGACGTTGCACCGACCGTGAATGTTCCGTCCTGGGTAGCCACGGGCCGCTTCTCGCCGTCTTTCCCGCTTGAAGGCATGCAGTGGCTGGCAGATACCATGCCCAAGTCTTCCCTCTCCGTTTTCGAAAACAGCGGCCACTGCCCCCATTGGAACGAGCCGGAAGAGTTCAACCGCGAGCTGCTCACCTTCTTGAGGGCAGCCCTGTAAAACGGTGTGGTTCCCCGGCAGGAATACGTTCCTGCCGGGGGCACTAAAACTCTTCGGTAGTGATGGAACCCAGGAAGTTCTTTAACTCACCGGCCATGTCCACAGAGTTGTTGTCCAGCAACCACTGCACCTGCAGCCCGTCCATGAGTGCCACCAGTTGCCGTGCGGCTGCGGTGGGTGATAGCCCGTGCCGCAACTTACCCCGCCGGTCCAAATCGGAAAATGCCTGTCCGCAAACTCCCAGCGCCCATTTGTAACGTCGCTGAAAGTATTCGTGGGCGGGATGCTCCGGGTCTGTTGCCTCGGCAGACAACACGCAGTAGAGCGACACCAACCCAGGAACGGACGTGTTGTACTGCATCAGCCGTACGATGCCATTCAGCGTTTCCATGCCGTTGTCGGTGACGATTCCGGCAGCCGCCCACGAATCTTCATCACGAAGGGTGAGGACAGCCTCAAGCAGGGCCTCTTTGCTGTGGAAATGGTGGAGGAGACCGGTCTTGGTGAGGCCGATTTTGTCAGCAATGTCCTGGACCGACCCTGCCCGAAAGCCGGAAGCCGAAAAGACCTCGAAGGCAGCCGTCAGGATTTCTTGACGGCGTGCTTCCGTCTTGGCGTAGGTTCCGCGCGGCCGGCCGCGCCGCGGTTCACGTGCGGCGGCAGTGGTCGCTGTTTCAGTCATCTTGAAACTCTAACAACCTTGGACCAGGCACGCCGGGGCGGCATCAATGTCTGTGCGGCGCGTCACATTTAGCAAGATTTGGAAAACTGCAGTGAAAACATACCGCATGGTCTGTTTTCGTGTTAAGGTCTCTTTCAATGGCTGTCCATGGTGGACGCCACTGACCGCGAAAGGGACCAGTGATGTTCCGACCTACACGCATGGCCGCACTTGCTGCCGCCGTTGCCCTGAGCCTCACCGGCTGCGGTGGAGGTGGGGAAAGCACTGCGGAGCACTCCTCGCAAACGCTGACGCTGGGCACCCTCATGGCGCCGAAATCTTTTGCTGCTGCCGACTCCGACTTTGCTAACGTTTCGCCTTTCTACCAGGCCGTGTACGACACCCTGCTCCGCATGGAACCGGGCGGAAAGCTGGTACCCATGCTGGCAACCGAGTGGAAGTACAACGACGACAAAACCGTCCTGACCCTGAAGCTCCGCGACGACGTCAAATTCACCGACGGCACCCCCTTCAATGCGGACGCAGCAAAACAAAACCTGGAGCGATTCAAAGCCGGAACGTCGGCAGACGCCCAGTTCCTGGCAGCACTCAAGACAGCCACTGCTGTGGACAGCACGACCCTGGAACTGACCCTCTCGGCCCCAGACCCCGCATTCCTCGGCTACCTGTCCAAGGATGCATCGTTCATGCAGAGCCCGGCATCATTCGGGAACGCGGACATCGCCACCAAACCTGTCGGATCCGGCCCCTACATCCTGGATACCGCAGCCACAGTCACCGGGACCTCATACTCGTACAAGAGCAATCCTGACTACTGGAACAAAGGCCTGGTCCATTACGACAACATGGTGCTGAACGTCTACCCGGAACAGACGTCACTCCTCAATGCCGTCAAGGCCGGAACGCTCAACGGTTCCCTCATTGACATTTCGATGATCCAGGAGGCCGAAGCGGCGGGCTACGAGAACAACACCTTCGAGGGCAACTGGACTGGACTGATCTTGTTCGACCGCGCCGGCAAGACCAACGCCGCCCTCAAGGACGTCCGGGTCCGGCAGGCGTTGAACTACGCCTTCGACACAAAGGCGCTGCTGGATGCTGTCAACCAAGGCCGCGGAACAACCACGACCCAGGTCTTCCCGCCGTCCTCGGACGCTTACGACGCTTCCCTGGACTCCCGCTATGCCTATGACCCTGCCAAGGCCAAAAAGCTTCTGGCCGACGCGGGCTACGCGAACGGCTTCACGCTGCAAATGCCGTCCACACCGCTCGTCAACAGCTCAATCTTCACCTTGATCACCCAGCAGCTCAAGGAAGTGGGAGTCACAGTGGAGACGGTCGACGCCGGCAACAACTTCATTGCCGATCTCCTGGCAGCAAAGTACGCCGCGAGCTACATGATCCTGGAGCAACAGTCGGACTGGCAGCTCATCAACATGAAGATTGCCCCGAATTCAGCGTGGAATCCCTACAAGTATGAGGACCCGACGGTTGACGGCTTGATCAACAAGATCCACCTGGGTGCGGCGGACGAGCAGAAATCGGCCGCGAAGGAACTGAACAAGTACATCGTGGAGCAGGCGTGGTTTGCCCCGTGGTACCGCCCACAGAACAGTTTCGTAACTGACGCAAAGACCAAGGTCGAGCTTCAGACGGGCAACGTTTACCCCTACATCTGGTCCTTTACGCCCGCTTCGTAGCGAACGGTTGCCGGACCGGCGACATTGCCCGGTCCGGCAACCTCAGGAACCTTTTCAAAGGATTTTCAAATGTACCGATTCGTGCTTCGGCGCTTAATTGCCGGTGTTCTCCTGCTGTTCGTCATCACCACTGTGGCTTACCTATTGCTGTACGCAGGCAGCGGAGACATCGCCCGCCGTATCGTGGGTCCCACCGCCACGGACGCCCAGGTTGCCATGAAGGCAAGCCAACTGGGTCTCGATCGTCCCCTCGTTGTCCAGTACTGGGACTGGATCACCCGCGCCGTCACGGGCGACCTCGGCCGCTCCTGGTTCAATGGCCAGCTCGTGAGCACCGGTGTCAGCAGCAGGGTTTGGGTCACGCTTTCCCTCGTCCTCGGCGCCACCATCGTCGCTGCCGGTATCTCGGTAGTCGTGGCTGTTTGGGCAGCAGTGCGCCGGGGCTGGATCGACCGCGTGGTCCAGTTCGTGGGCGTCCTTGGCTTCGCTATCCCCGGGTTCCTGATCGCGCTGGGTCTGGTCTCCCTGTTCGCGCTCAACCTCAAGTGGTTCAAGGCCACGGGGTATGTACCCATTACGACGTCGTTTGGCGGCTGGGCGGCGACGGTCACCTTGCCGATCATCGCCCTCTCCATCGGATGCATCGCCGCCGTGGTGCAGCAGATCCGCGGTTCACTGATTGATGCGCTCCGCAAGGACTACGTTCGCACGCTGCGCGCCCGCGGATTGTCTTTCAACCGCGTTGTCTATAAGCACGTGCTGCGCAACGCGGGCGGACCGGCCTTGGCTGTACTTGCCGTTCAGTTCATTGGACTGCTGGGGGGCGCCGTCATCGTGGAACAGATCTTTGCCCTGCCCGGCCTCGGGCAGATCACCGTCGCCGCCACCGGCCAGGGTGACATCCCGGTCGTGATGGGAGTCGTGCTTGCAACCGCTGCCATCGTGGTGATCGTCAACCTCATCATCGACCTGGCCCAAGGCTGGCTCAATCCGAAAGTTCGGCTGTCATGATCGACGCTCCTCCCGCACTGCCCGTCACGGCAGCCAAGATTTCCCTCTTCCGCAAGCTCGTAACACACCCGATAGGTGCGGCATCGCTGCTTGTCCTGTTCCTGGTGGCACTGGCCTCCCTCCTGGCCCCAGTGCTGGCAACGCACGATCCCAACGAGGCCACCCTCAAGGATGTGCTGGCCAAGGCCGGATCCGGGCATCTACTGGGGGCCGACAGCGCCGGACGCGATGTCTTCAGCCGCCTGCTCTTCGCCGGCCAGTTCAGCCTCGCCGGCGCCGTGGTGGCTCTCGCCGTGGCGCTGGTCATCGGCGTCACAGCTGGGCTCATCGCCGGATACTACGGCGGCTGGTTCGATGCGGTCTCCTCATGGCTCACCGGACTGTTGATGGCCCTGCCGGGCATGGTGGTCCTGCTGGCGGCCCGCGCAGTAGTTGGCCCCTCCATGTGGTTGTCCATGATGATCTTCGGTGTGCTGCTGTCGCCGGCTTTCTTCCGGCTTGTCTATGCGTCCGTTACTGCAGTCCGCAACGAACTTTATGTGGATGCGGCACGGGTTTCCGGCTTAAGCGACTTCAGGATCATCGGCCGCCACATCCTCAGCGTGGTCCGGGCACCGGTCATCATCCAGTCAGCCATGGTTCTCGGCATCGCCATCGCCATCCAGGCCGGACTGGAATTCCTGGGGCTGGGCGATCGGAGCATCCCCACTTGGGGCAGCATGCTCAATGACGGCTTCATCAACATCTTCAAAGCACCCGCGCTGGTGCTGTGGCCGGCCCTGGTCATCGGTCTTGTCTGCATCGCCCTGACGTTGCTGGCCAACGCCATGCGCGATGAGCTGGAGCGCAGCAGCGGTCCGGTGAAGAAGGGCCGCAAGGCCGCGGCAGCGGCTGCAGCAGCCGACGCCGAAGGTGCCGCCGGGAAGCGCGGGGACGCCGCCGTCGTCCATCCCGAAGAGCCGGGCACAGACACGGGCGAATTGCTGCTGGAAGTCACGGACCTCGGAGTCGGCTACGACCAGCCCGACGGGTCCACCACCCACGTGGTGAACCACGTGGGCCTGACAGTCCGGCGCGGTGAGGTGCACGGCCTGGTCGGCGAATCTGGTTCCGGCAAGACACAGACTGCGTTCTCCATCCTCCGGCTCCTGCCCCAGGACGGGCGCATCACAGGTGGTTCCATTTTCTTTGAGGGCAAGGATCTGGCGCACCTCTCCGAGAAGGAGATGACCAAGGTCCGCGGGAAGCGCATCGCGTACATCCCGCAGGAACCCATGTCCAACCTGGACGGCGCGTTCACCATCGGCAGCCAGTTAATGGAACCCATGCGGGTGTGCTTGGGCATCTCCAAGGCTGAAGCCCGCAAACGTGCCCTGGTGCTGCTGGCGAAGGTGGGCATCCCCAACCCGGAACGGACCTTCAACTCCTACCCGCACCAGATCTCCGGCGGCATGGCCCAGCGCGTCCTGATCGCCGGCGCCGTGTCCTGCAATCCGGACCTGCTGATCGCCGACGAACCCACCACCGCCCTGGACGTCACGGTGCAGGCCGAAGTGCTGAACCTGCTTCGCGAGCTCCAGGATGAACTGAACATGGGCGTCATCCTGGTGACCCACAACTTCGGGGTGGTTGCCGACCTCTGCGACCGCGTCTCCGTGATGCAGACCGGCCGCGTCGTGGAAACCGGTCCTGTCCGGGCAATCTTCAACGATGCCCAGCACCCGTACACCCGCCAGCTGCTAGACGCGATCCTCGAAGACACCGCCCCCCGCGGGCAGTACATCCCGGCCACCGGCACACCGCAGTTAGCCAAGCCCCAGGAATTGAAAGGAGTGACGTCATGACCGGCACCCTGCTCGACGTCAAGGACGTCGTCGTCGAATATCCGCTCAAGGGCTTCCGGAAGGAACCGTTTAAGGCGCTCAAGGGCGTTTCCCTTGACATCCGGCCGGGTGAGACTGTGGGCCTCGTAGGGGAGTCCGGCTCGGGCAAGACCACCTTGGGCCGCGCCGTGCTGGGGCTGGCGCCCGTCACCGGCGGCAGCATCAAATACCGCGGCGAGGAGATCTCCCAGGCCACCCGCGCCCAGCGCAAGGAACTCAGCAACGAAATCCAAGTGGTTTTCCAGGACCCGTACACATCGCTGAACCCCTCCATGACCATCGAGCAGATCCTCACCGAACCGCTCACCGTCCGCAAAGTGGACCGCAAGGCGGCCAACCAGCGCGTGGCCGAACTGCTGGACCAGGTCCGGCTGCCGCACGGCGCCGCGCACCGGCTGCCGCGGGAATTCTCCGGCGGACAGCGCCAGCGCGTCGCCATCGCCAGGGCCCTCGCCCTGGATCCAAAGCTCATCGTCTGCGACGAGCCCGTGTCCGCCCTGGACCTCTCCACGCAGGCCCGCGTCATGGAACTCTTCATCGAGATCCAGGAACGCACCGGTGTCGCCTACCTCTTCGTCTCCCACGACCTCGCCGTGGTGCGGCACCTCAGCCACCGCGTTGCCGTGATGTACCACGGCGAGATCGTCGAATGGGGCGACGGCGATCAGGTCACCGGAGCACCTGAACACCCCTACACGCAGCGGCTGTTCATGGCCGCTCCGATTCCCGATCCCGACCGGCAGGCCAAACACCGGGCCGTCAGAGTACGCCTCCTGGAACTCCAGCACCAGCAGGACCTCCAGGCCGGCGTAGCCTGAAAAACAGCAAGAACATCAACGCAAGAACAGCCAAGAAAGCCACCATGGAACTCCTCACCGACGCAGCAAAAACCGACCACAGCACCGACGCACGACTGAAGTCCCTGATGGCTGAACTGACACTTGCGGAAAAGATCCAACTGCTGACGGGACGTGATTTCTGGACTACCTGGCCACTCGAAAAGATCGGGCTGCGGCGCATGCTCTTCTCAGACGGTCCGACGGGCGTCCGCGGTGAAGTCTGGGACGAGCGTGAGCCGTCCATGAACTTTCCATCAGCTGCCGCCATCAGCTCCTCGTGGGATCGGGCCATCGCCGACCGGCTTGGGGCGGCGTCGGCTGTTGAAGCCCGGCGCAAGGGAGTGGACGTGGTCCTGGGGCCGACGATCAACCTGCACCGTTCCCCGCTGGGGGGAAGGCACTTCGAAGCATTCAGTGAAGACCCGGTGCTGACAGCCGAGCTGGCGGCCGCCTACGTGTCAGGTGTGCAGCGCAATGGTGTGGGCGCCACCCCCAAGCACTACGTGGCCAACGATTCTGAAACTGACAGGTTCACCGTCGATGTCAAGGTGGGGGACCGGCCACTGCGGGAGCTTTATCTTCTCGCATTCGAAAAGGCCATCGTTGAATCGAAAGCGTGGCTGGTGATGAGTGCGTACAACTCCATTAACGGCATCACCGCGACCGAAAACGACCTTCTGGAAACCCCCTTGAACAGCGAATGGGGTTTCGACGGCGTGGTCATCAGCGACTGGACTGCAGTCCGCAGCATCGACAGTGCCGCCGCTTCCCAGGACCTCGTTATGCCGGGGCCGGATGGCCCCTGGGGTGAAGCCCTCGTCGCGGCGGTGAAAGCCGGCCGGATTCCGGAATCCGCGATCGAGCGGAAGGTGTTGCGGATTCTGCAGCTCGCCGCCCGGGTGGGTGCCCTGGAAGGCTTCGAGGCCGTCCGGCCCGAACCCGCGGACCGGGAGGACCTTGTCGCGTTCGCCCGGGAAGCCTCTATTGCGGGTACCGTGATGGTGAAAAACGACGGCCTGCTTCCACTGGATCCAACCGCGGTCCGAAAGGTTTCGGTCATCGGACACAACGCACGCTACGCCCGCACACAGGGCGGCGGCTCCGCCACGGTGGTTCCCGAAAGAATAGTCACGCCCCTGGACGGGATCCGCGCTGCTTTCGGTCCAGACAATGTCAGTTACACAGTGGGAGCGGTAGTGCAGGAAGGGATCGCGGAATTCCCCCTGGAACAAATCACCAATCCGGTCACCGGAGCCCCCGGCATCAGAGTTCGCTTTTTGGACGCCAACGGTCACGAGCTCTTCACCGAGGACCGACGCTCTACAGCGCTGGTCTGGTTCGGAGGAGACGCACCCATCTCGACAGCATCGACGGTTCAGTTCCACACCATCTACACACCGCACGAGACCGGCACCATTCGGCTCGGCTTCTCCAGCGTGGGGCATGGCCGTATTTTCGTGAATGGCGTACTTGTCCATGACGCCACGGTTGAAGCTGTTGGAACGGACCTGGGGGCCGCATTGCTCGCGCCGCCAGCAGCCTCGGTTCCGGTGGACGTGGTCGAGGGCACCCCACTCAACGTACGGGTAGAACTCACCAGCAAGACGGCAGGGGCACTATCGAACACGCTCGGAATCACGATTGGTACCGAAGCCGACAATGCGGACCCCGACGGCCTCATTACCGCAGCGGTGGAAGCTGCGCGCGCTGCCGACGTTGCGGTCGTCGTAGTGGGCACCAATTCCCGCGTTGAGTCCGAGGGATACGACCGTTCCTCCCTCGAACTCCCCGGCACGCAGGACCGTTTGGTCCACGCCGTGGCGGCTGCCAACCCCCGCACTGTCGTCATCGTGAACTCCGGTTCGCCTGTCCTGATGCCTTGGCGCGACGAAGTAGCGGCGATCTTGATCGGCTACTTCGGCGGTCAAGAGTTCGGCCATGCACTTGCCGACATCCTGACGGGGGAAGCCGAACCCGGCGGCCGACTGCCCACCACATGGCCCGCACGCCAGGAGGACGTGCCCGTCATCAATGTCACGCCCGAGGCCGACGGGACCCTCACCTACGACGAAGGAATCCACATCGGCTACCGTGCCTGGCTCAAGGCCGAAAGGACGCCGGCATACGAATTCGGGTACGGACTTGGCTACACGCACTGGAACCTGGATTCCGTGGATGCCCCGGCCACAGCCACGGCGGATACAGCTCTTCCAGTCACCATCACACTTACGAATAGCGGCGCCCGCGCCGGCAAGAACGTCGTGCAGGTATACGCGGAAAGGCCAGACTCCGCCGTCGACCGCCCTATCCGATGGCTTGTCGCCGCCGTTCCTGTATGGGCAGAAGCCGGCGAAACCGTTACAGCCAGTGTGGACGTCCCCACCCGGCTCCTTGCTTACTGGGACAACGGCTGGACCTACGAGCCGGGCATGTACACCCTCCGCATCGGCAGCTCCGTCAACGAACTCCCGCTGCAGGCAACGCTGGAACTTGTCCAGGACTAGGGCCGCTCAAGAAAAGGAACGACAAAGACATGGCAGATACAGGCACGCAAATCCCGAGTACATCAATGGCCGGCCAGCTGATCCGCAGCCTGGAGCTGAACGGGCCCTTCCCGGACCCCAGAACTGACACAGACCACCAGTCACTTGTGTCCATCTATCCGGAGTTGGCCGCTGTATCTACAGTCGACATTGATGTCCCTACCCCCGAGGGCCGGGTCCCCGGACGCCTGTACCGTTCTCCCGGCGAAGCCCTGGCTGGCCTCGTCTGGGTCCACGGTGGAGCCTTCATTGCCGGCGACCTGGACATGCCCGAGGCGCACTGGGTCAGCCTCTACCTTGCCTCGCACGGAATTTCAGTGCTGTCACTTGACTATCGCAAGGCCCTTCACGGCGTGAAGTATCCGGCCCCGTCAAACGACATACTCGCCGGTTGGCGCTGGGCAAGTGAGAATCTTGAATCTCTGGGGTTGCGGACTGTGGGAGACCTTCACCTTGGCGGGGCAAGCGCCGGCGCCGCGCTGACTGCCGCGCTGACGGGACGGCTAAGGGACGAATCCGGGCAGATGCCTGCTTCCTTGCTGCTCGCATACCCCCTCGTCCACGCCGAGCTTCCCCCGCTCAACGAGGACCTTCGCGGGAAGATGGCCGGCGTTCCCGCTGACCTTGCCTTCGGGCCGGACTTCATCCGGGACATCAACCTGAATTTCGCTGGCAGTGAGGACACGTTCAAGGACCCGCATGCGTTCGCCGGGGAGGGCGACGTCAAGGGTTTTCCCCCCGTCTACATCATCAATTCCGAATCTGACACGCTGCGCGCCTCAGGGGAACTCTTCGCAGCTCAACTGGAAGCGGCAGGAGTACCAGTCCGCATGGAGATGGAACCGGACAGCATGCACGGACACCTGGACCATCCACACACAGGACCAGCCCAGCACTCCGTTGAGCAAATGCTCGCCTGGCTCCGCGGTGCCGCCGGGACGGCAGCACCGGACAGCCAGTCGCCGGCCCCCCACTAGTTTCCAAGGAAAGGTCCGAACCATATGTCAGCCGTCACGGCTCCTGCCAAAAGCCAGTCCACAGGCACCGTCGCTCCCGGGTTCGAGGACGTACGGGCCCAGTTTGATGCCTATCTCGCCGAGGACCCCAACTACAGCGCCCAGCTGGCCGTGTACTGGAAAGACCACCTCGTGGTTGATCTGGTCGGAGGAGACGGCCTGGAACGCGACACGTTGACGGGAACGTTCTCGGCGACAAAAGGCGTCGCCGCAATAGCCCTGGCGACCCTGGTCAGCTCAGGGCAGCTGGACCTTGATCAAACGGTGGTTCACTATTGGCCGGAATTTGGCGCTAACGGAAAAGAACGGGTCCTTGTCCGCGAGCTCTTGTCGCACCAGGCTGGACTCATCAACGTGGACGCGGGACTGGAAACCGCGGACATACTGGACTCCCGCCGCGCGGCCCGCAAACTCGCGGCGCAACGGCCGTACTGGCGCCCGGGATCAAGCTTCGGTTATCACGGTCTGACCATCGGATCCTTCATCGAGGAACTGGTGCGGCGGATTACGGGCCTGACCCTGCAGGAACTCTACGAGAACACCGTCCGCGCACCCCGTGACATTGACTTTTGGCTCGGCCTGCCGGAATCAGAAGAGGATCGGTTCGAAGCAGTACGTCCCGCGCAACCTACGGCCGAACAGCTTGAAATCATGTCCGCAAGCCAGATATCGCCGGATGGTCTTGGCGCCCTGATGTTCAACGGTGTCAACAGCCTTGTACCGCCAAACCTGGGTCCCTACTCACCCAATCGCCGCGAAGTGCGGGCGGCTGGCCCTGCCGCAGTTGGCGGTATCGGATCGGCAAGGGGGCTGGCGCAGGTTTACGCAGCAGCCATTGGCCTGACGGGGGATGCCCTCGTAGACTCCGATACTGTTGCGGCAATGGGGCAGCAGCAGGTGTGGGGAGTGGACAGGGTCCTGAATTTCCCGGCGTCGTTCGGTGTTGTTTTCATGAAGCCCCACCCAGGCTCTGATTTTGGCAGCTACCAGGCGTTTGGCCATGATGGTGCCGGTGGGGCGCTCGGGTACGCTGACCCGCTGTACGGCATCAGCTTTGGCTATATCCCGCTCCAGATGCAACTGCCGGGCGGCGCGGATGCGAGGGCGATCCACCTCTCGCAAACCGTGATGGCTGCTGTCCGCCAGAGCTAGGCGCAAGGGAGCCATGGCCGTCTCTGGCCATGGCTCCGCGGAATGTCAGGCGTTCCCGCTGCCTGCGGGGAGCGTGGCGTAGGCGTGGCTTGTCTGCAGGATTCCGGTGACGACATCAAGCTCAGCGTCGTTCCGTGGTCCATAGATCATGACCATTCCCCGGGCAAGCCGGATCCCGGCCAGGGGATGAGCCACGCCCCAACCTTTGGCTATGGCATCGCGGGCAAGAGCCGGAGGCAGGGCCGTATGCAGTGATCCATCGTACTCGGGGTGGAGGTGCGCAAACTCTCCGGCCTGTGGAACGAGGAATGCGTCAAGCGGCGCCCGTGCGTCGCGTTCGACCATGAACCCGGATGCACCGGGCACGGAGATGGCTGACTGGCGTGCAGTTACCCCGGGCAAGGCGAGGACACGGTCCAGGAGCCGCTCCCGGACGTGGCGCGGGCTATTGTCGGAGCGCTGCTCCTGCGGTATCGACCAGGAAACATCGGGGCGAGCGCCGGAACGAACCGGGAGCGCGCCGTCGGGAAATGCGCTCCAGGTGCCATTGTCGGACGGCAGAGTGCCGCGGGAGGCGAGGAAGTGCAAACGCTCCGCGATCCAGCCGCCAAGCTCCGCAACGGTGGCATTGGTGAGGCCGTGGCCGCCGGGATCGCGGCGGGCGTAGCTGGGTGCGCCGGAACCACCGAGCAGGTAGGTCCACGTTCGGTCGAGGAGCTCGCGGGGGATGACAGTCCGCTTCGCCTTGGGCAACGAAGACCGGCACCCCGGCCAGGCGGGCAGGTGAAGTGGGGACGCCGGCGTCGAACGGTAATGTTCCGTAGAGGATGGCAGCGCCTGCGAAACGCTGTGGATCGGACAGGAGCAGTCCTCCGGCAAATGCTGCGCCGCCGCTGAAGCCGACGACTATTACCTGGCGACCCGGAGGTGCGACATTATCGAGCCACTTGCGGAACCAAGCCATCGTCTGATTGAGGGACTCCGCCACCGGACGGCCGATTCCACGGTTGGCAAACCAGGCGTAGCCGCCTCCGGCCGGAATCGGTGCGCGGACAGCGGCGTACGACGGGCCCGCTGGCAGGTGTCCGGCCAAACCGATGATGCCGGTCTCGTCCGCGCCGCGTCCATGCAGCAGCACCACCAGGGGACGGTCGGTGGTGTCAGGGGTGTGCCAGACAACCGTGGGTTCGTCGAAGGCGTTATTCATTGGTTGTCCTCATCAGGATTAGTTTCGGTGATTCGGCCAGCGGTGGGTACACCGGACCATCTGCGCAGTTCGTCGTCGAGCTCCAGCGGCTCAACGGGCGCGGTGTTCGCGTACTCGCCCCAATGCTGGCGGGGAAGCATCCACATAAGTTCGAACTCGTTGCCGTCCGGATCCGCCCCGTAGACGCTTTTCGTAGCCCCGTGGCTGGATTGACCTGTGTACGCGCCGGCTTCTTCCAAGGTCCTTCGGGCTTCCGCCAGCTCTTCGATGGTGTCCAGCTGCCAGGCAAGGTGGTAGAGCCCGACGGCGCCACGCACCTTGGGCGGCGCGGTATCGCCTACCCCGAAGAGGCCGAGGTCGTGGTGGTTACCGGAGCGCGGAAGCCTCAGGAAGGACGCGTTGGCGCGCGGTTCGCGGGCGACGACTTCCATTCCGAAGAGCTGGGTATAAAAGCGTTCGGCCCTGGCAAGGTCGGTGACGAAGAGTACGGCATGGTTCAGCCGGACGGGTGAGACTGGCATCGGAAGGTGGTTCTTTCTCGGTACGGAAGCCGCGCCCGTGGTCCGGGAGCCGGCCTATTAGCCGGCCGGTTCCCGGAAAGTACGGTGGTGCGGAGTCGGGTTGACTGCCTGTTAGGCCTTGACGGCGAAGCCGCCGGTCCAAGCGATCTTTTCACCGGCGGCAAGGGCGATCTGCAGGAAGCCCGTTGCCTCCAGCTCCCGTGCCCGGCGCAGCGATCCGGCGTCGATGGCGCGCAGCCCGGCGGCGGAGATGAGCCCTGCGAGCCGGGTCTTCGCGTCCGCATCGTCCCCGGCGATCAGCACTGTAGTGGGCTGCCCGGCGATTTCGCCCGAGGCCAAGGTGGCCGCGAAGGTGGTGTTGAACGCCTTCACTACGCTGGAGTTGGGAAGCGCGGCCTGGATCTGGGCGGTGGCTGAGGAATCGGCCGGCACGGTCAGGGAGTCGAAGGTTTCGAAGTTCAGCGGATTCGTGATGTCGACGATGATCTTGCCGGCGAGCTGCTCGGCACGCTGGGCCAGGATCTCCTGCACGGCCGGGTAGGGAACAGCCAGAACGACAATCTCTCCGGTAATGGTCTTGTCGGTGTCCCCGCTGCCGAGGACCTGGACGGTATTGCCGCCCTTCTCTGCGATGCCGGCGATAGCCGAGCCCATGTTGCCTTGTCCGAGGATGCTTACTGCAGTCATAACGGTCTCCTTTGTGTGCAGGCCCCTATTGGTTGAGGCTTCAACTAAATAGTAGCGCCCGAAGTTAGTTGTTGCAACAACCAATTTGGGGAAGAATGAAGGCATGGAGACACAATGGCTTACAAGGGATGAATTGGCCGCCTGGGTGCGGCTGTATACGGTGGTCGAACTGCTGCCGAATGCGCTTGACTCCCAGCTCCGCCGCGACGCGGATCTGACGAACTTCGAGTACTACGTGCTCGCCATGCTTTCGGAAGCTCCGCGGCAGACGCTGAGGATGACAGATCTGGCAGCGCAGACGAGCGCCACGCTGGCGCGCCTGTCCCACGTAGTAAAGCGTCTTGAAGCACGCGGCCTGGTGGGGCGCTTTCCGTGCCCCGAGGATCGGCGTGCAACCAACGCCCGCCTCACCGACGGGGGGCAGCGCAAAATTGCCGAGACCGCGCCCGGGCATGTGGAAAACGTCCGGCGGAACGTCATCGACGCACTCACGCCGGAGCAGCTCGGTCAGTTGCGGGGGATTGCCGATGCCCTATTGGGGAAGCTCGACCCTGACGCGGCGATGGCCCCTCTGTACCGCCGGCATGACGGACCTGAGTGAGTTTGGCTATAGGAGGGGCGGCGCCCAAGTGGGCCCCGTGAAAATAGTTGACGCGACAAGTAATGTGCCATAGGCTATTACTTGAAACATCAACTTATTCCTTTTGAAGACCGCTACTGCAGGCTTTAGAAGGCGAGAAAAGAGGACCGCACCATGACTTCTCCGATTCAGCCCGCTGCCACCCAGTCCAACATCGCCCGCACAGTCCTGCGCCTCGTTGTGGGCGTTATCTTCTTCGCCCATGGCTGGCAGAAGATCTTCGACTACACCATCCCCGGCACCCAGGCAGCGTTCGCACAGATGGGGGTACCGGCCGCGCAGCTGGTTGCTCCGGCGATCGGCTTCCTGGAACTCCTTGGGGGCGCCGCCATCATTGTCGGCGTGCTGGTTCGTCCCGTGGCCATCCTCCTTGCACTGGACATGCTTGGCGCCCTCTTCCTGGTGCACGCCCCGGCCGGAATCTTCGCTGACAAAGGTGGTTACGAACTCGTACTCGTCCTGGCGGCCGGCGCCGCAGCCCTCGCCATCGTCGGGGCAGGCCGTTTCTCCGTCGACGCTTTGCTCTTTGGCCGTAACGGTAACCGTACCCTGGTAGCCCTGGCCTAAGCGGCAGCAAAACTCATAAACGACGAATGGCGCCGGCACCCGCATAAGCGGACGCCGGCGCCATTTCGCTTAAAGGCTAGATGGCCTGTACTGCATTGATGGCCTGCATCACGCGGTTGGTGACCTCGTCGATGCCGCCGACGCCGTCGACCCGGGTGAGTATGCCGCGCTCGGCGTACTTCGCCACCACGGGTTCGGTCTGCTCGTGGTACAGGTCCAGGCGGTGGCGGATGACGGCTTCGTTGTCGTCGCTCCGGCCCGTTTCCTTGGCACGGCCCAGGAGCCGGTGAACCAATTCCTCGTCGTCGGCCGTCAGCTGCAGCACCACGTCGAGCTTCTCGTCGCCGTCGGCGAGGATCTCGTCAAGGTAGTCCACCTGCGCGGTGGTGCGCGGGTAGCCGTCCAGCAGGAAGCCGTTTTCGACGTCGGATTCGCCCAGCCGGCCGCGGACCATCTTGTTGGTCACGCTGTCCGGGACGAAGTCACCGTTGTCCATGTACTTCTTCGCCTCAATGCCGAGCGGGGTCTCGCCCTTCACGTTGGCACGAAAGATGTCGCCGGTGGAGATGGCCACAACGCCAAGGCGTTCTGAAATCCGCTCCGCCTGCGTTCCTTTTCCGGAACCGGGAGGTCCAATAATCAGCATTCTCGTCATCGCAAAAGCCCCTCGTCCTAGATCCATTTCGGTGCTGCGGGGGTGCCTTCGGTGGTGCCCGGGCCGGTGGCGGTGACGCCGCTGTTGCCGCGGCCGGCGGCCCATTCGACGACGGCGGGCAGCGGCCCGGTGATGATCGTTGGGTCAGCGGTGCCCGCATCGCCAAACGCCAGGTCCGTACCGTCCACCGTGACGAGGAGTCCGGTGTCGGTGCCGCGCGTGTGCCAGGCGCCGGTGATGTCCTTGATCAGGCGTTCCAGGACCGGTGCGGGGATGTCGCTGAAGCTGGCTCCGTTGTCCAGGTCCACGGCGTGCATCCAGACTTCGCGGGTGCGCATCCAGACGGTTTCTTCGGCGGGGACGGTTCGGCCCTGGGCGGTCTTGACCTTGTGGTGCCAGGCGTCGGAGGGCAAGTCGCGCCATTCGACGTTCAGGTGCACTGCGGAGTGGTCGAAGAGGTGCCGCAGCGCGATCGGGGACAGCGTCGCGCCGAAGTCGATCTCGTGGTTGCGGACCTCAACGGACGGGTACATCGGTGTTTCCACCCCGGTGGCTGCCCACTCGACCAGCCGGGCGATGGCCCGCGCGTTGTAGCCCACGTGCGCTACGACGTGCCGGCGCGTCCACCCCGGAAGGCGGGTGCCGCCGTCGAGCTCTGCATCGGAGAGCTCGTTAAGCTTGCGGGCGAAGAACGCGGTGCCACGCCGCGCCTGCAGGAGGTCTTCCTGCAGGCGCGGGTCTGTGGTTTGGTCGTGGCGGGCGACCATCAGGCTTCCTTGACCACGCGGTTGGTCAGCTGGCCCAGGCCTTCGATGGTGGTGACCAGGACCTGGCCCTCCTGCAGGTAGCGCTTGGGGTCCTGGGCGTGGCCTACGCCGCCGGGGGTGCCGGTGGCGATCACGTCGCCCGGGTTCAGGGTGATGATGGTGGAGATGTAGGAGACCAGGAACTCGGGGGTGAACACCAGGTCCGAGGTGGGGGTGGACTGCTGGACTTCGCCGTCCACGGCGGAGGTCATCAGCGGGCCGGCGGTGAACTCGTCCTTGGTGACCAGGGCCGGCCCGAACGGGGTGGACTTTTCCCAGGTCTTGCCCTGCAGCCATTGGATGGTGCGGAACTGGTAGTCGCGCATGGAGACGTCGTTGAGCACGGAGTACCCGGCGATGTGCTCAGCGGCTTCGGATTCGGGGATGCGGCGGCCGGCCTTGCCGATGACGACGGCGAGTTCGGCTTCCCAGTCCACGGTGTCCGATTCCTGCGGCAGGGCCAGGTCGTCGTTGGGGCCGATCAGCGACTCGGCGTACTTGGCGAACAGGGTGGGGTGCGCGGGGACTTCACGGCCCATTTCCTTGATGTGGTTGCGGTAGTTGTGGCCCACGCAGATGATCTTGCCGGGGGAAGGCACGACGGCGGCGAGATCGGCGCCGGCCAGGGCGTGGGTTGCGCCCTTGGCTTCCTTGGCGGTGGTTTCCCAGTTGGGGTCCTTCAGCAGGGCCCCGACGTCGGAGAAGCCCGGGATCTCGGTGAGGGTGTCGCCGTCCTGGCGGACCGCCTTGGTGCCGTCAGCGGTGCGGAGGGTGAGGAGTTTCATTACTTGGTGCGTCCTTCGATGTAGGTGCGGTTGAAGTTCAGGCGCTCAAAGATGGGTGCGTCGCTGAACCGGAACAGGTCAAACTCGGATTCGGCCTGCAGGGACCAGGCTGCCCAGGACGGGACCACGAACAGGTCGCCCTTGGCCAGGACCCTGGTTTCGCCGTTGAGCGTCACGGTGCCGGTGCCTTCGAAGACCTGCCAGACGCTGGAGCCCACCTCGCGGACGCTCTCGGTCCAGGCGCCGGCCCGCAGCCGGTGGAACTCCGCGCGGATGGTGGGCATGACATCCCCGCCGGTGGTGGGGTTGGTGTACCGGATGGCTGCGTGGCCCTGGGACACGGTGGCGGGATGGCCCTCGTCCTCCAGGAGGAGTTGCTCGCGCAGGGCGGCGTCGGTGTACTTCCACCGGTACGCGGCGATGGGGGAGTTGGTGGTGTTCTCCAGTCCGGAGAGCGGGCGCAGGCCCGGGTGGGCCCACAACCGCTCGGAACGGGAGATGTCCGGGGTGGCTTCGTCGGTGACGCGCTCGGTGCCGAACTCGAAGAACCCCGCATCGGCGTAGTGCACGAACGGGATGTCCAGCCCGTCGATCCACGCCATCGGCTCATCGGTGTCGTTGTGGTGGCCGTGGAAGTTCCAGCCCGGGGTGAGCAGGAAGTCGCCGCGGGACATCCTGACGGGGTCACCGTTCACCACGGTCCAGACGCCTTCGCCTTCGACGACGAAGCGGAACGCGTTCTGGGAGTGCCGGTGCTCAGGAGCGGTTTCCCGGCCGCCCAGGTACTGGATCGCTGCCCACAGCGTGGGGGTGGCGTACGGGGTCCCGGCCAGGCCCGGGTTGGCCAGGGCGATGGCGCGGCGTTCCCCGCCGCGACCCACCGGCACCAGGTCCCCGGCCCGGGCGGCGAGCGGGTACAGGTCATCCCACCGCCATACGTGCGGTACCGCCTTGGGGGACGGGACCATCGGCATCAGGTCCCCGATCTCCGTCCACAACGGAATCAGGTTCTCTTTATCGAAGTCCCGGTACAGCTGCTCAAGCTGGGCAGCCTCCTCGGGAGTTGGCTCCGGCAATGCGTGGCTGGCAGCAACTGAATCATGGGTGATGTTTTCAGTCATGGCAATCCTCTACTTTGAGTTGGCGCTGGCGGTGGCAAGCCGTTCTGCTATATCCGCGCGGAGTTCCTTCTTATTGATCTTGCCGACCTTTGTGGCCGGCAGTTCGTCTACGACCACCAGGCGTTCGGGGATCTTAAACGCAGCGATGCCAGTTTCGCGGAGCATCTGCTGGATCTGTTCAAGCGTTACCTCCGTGCCCGGTTTCACCGTGATGTAGAGACAGAGCTTTTCTCCCAGCACCGGATCGGGCATCGCGACCGCCGCCGCCATGGTGATGTCCTCGATTCGATAAACGAGGCTTTCGATTTCCTCAGCCGAGATCTTTTCCCCGCCGCGGTTAATCATGTCCTTGTCGCGGCCCTGGACAATGAGGTTTCCGTCAGGCCGGCGCTCCACGATGTCCCCGCTCGCATACCAACCGTCCGGGGTGAAGGCACGGGCATTTGCTTCCGGAGCCTTGTAATAGCCCCTTGGCGTGTAAGGACCGCGGGTCAAGATGGACCCTGCCACACCGTCGGGAAGGTCATTCCCAGCTTCGTCCACGATTCGGATTTCGTCGGCTTCGGACACGGGGCGGCCCTGCGTAGTGCAGATAACGTCTTCCGGATCATCCAATCGTGTTGTGTTGATCAGCCCTTCAGCCATCCCGAAAACCTGCTGCAGCGTTGCGCCGAGGACTGGCTTGACCTTTCGGGCAATCTCATCCGGGAGCCTGGAACCGCCGACCTGAATCACTTCAAGGCTGGCCAGCTGGGCGCCGCCTGTTTCCTCCTGATACTCGATCCAGCGTTGGGCCACCGCCGGAACAGCCGTTGAAAGCGTAACCTTCTCCCGTTCGATCGCGGCGAAAGCCTTCCGCGGTTCCGGGCTGGGAAGCATAACAACGCGGCCGCCGGCGAAAAGGATCCCAAGTATGCCGGGGCAGGCAAGCGGGAAGTTATGGCTCGCTGGCAGGGTCCCCAGGTAGACGGTGTCTTCAGTGACGCCTGTCGGCACGGACGTCGCCTTGATGTTGTAGGCATAGTCGTTGTGGGTCCTGGTAATCAGTTTTGGCAGGCCGGTTGTGCCACCTGAAAGCAGGAATAACGCAGGAGAATCAGGCGAGGGTGCGTTTTTATCAAGTCTTGCGCGGGCAGCCTGTGGATCTTTGCCAGGTGCCAGGATTTCCTCAAGCCGGACATTCATGGGATTGGCAGCACCAGAAACGAGAATCGTCTCCAGCGATGGAATTGCAGCCACCAGATCCTCTGCCAACGCCTGGTGGTCAAAGTCCTTGATCTTGTCCGGGACGGCGATGGCCCGCGATTCGGAAAGCTCCGACAGGAAGGAGAGCTCGTACTGCCTGTGTGCCGGCAGTGCCATTACCGGGATGATGCCGGCACGGAAACACGCCAGGGTCAGCAACGCGAATTGCCAGCCGTTGGGCAACTGGACCATCACACGGTCATCCGGCCGAAGGCCGAGCTGCAGAAGCCGCTCCGCGCCGGCATCCATCCGGTTGGCCAGGTCGGCGTAGGTGAGCCGGACGTCGCCATCGACGATCGCGACCTTGTCAGGCAAGCGGTCGGCCGTTTCGAGAATGTAGCTTCCCAGGGCGCGGTCCTCCCAGTAGCCCTTGGCGCGGAATTCGGCCGCAAGGTCTGCCGGCCAGGGGGTCGTTCCCTCACTGGTATGGCTTGTCATTTCATGTCCTCCTCGACATTGATCACTACGGCATCCAGCGCCACGAGTCCTTCGTGTGTCAGGCGCAGGGGATTGATTTCGATCTCGGCGATTGCGTCGTTGGATACAAGTGCATCCCCCATCTTGACCAACACGCCAGCGAGTTCGGCTATATTCAGCATGGGTCCGGACCGGAAGCCGTAGAGGAGCTCACGAGCCAGCAATTCGTTGGGCATAGCTTCCGCTGCACGATCTGACAGGGGAGCGGAACGGATGGCAACGTCGGCGTAGACTTCGGCCGCAGTGCCACCCAGGCCAAGAACGACAATTGGACCGAAGACAGGATCCCGACGGACGCCTGCGACTAAATCAATCCCGGATGGGGCCATGGATTCAATCAGGAATTCGTGTGCACCGGCGGCCTCCAAGGCATCCAATGCCCGCTCCATGTCTTCACTGGATTTCACTCCCAGATGCACGCCGCCAATCTCGGTTTTGTGCAGGACTGCGGCGTCGAGCAGCTTGACCGCTACTGGACTGCCGAGCTCCAACAAGGCTTCATGCGCTGCGGCGCGGCTGGCGCAGGTCCGCCGTGCAGGCGTCCTGATGCCAAGCGCGCCGACCAGATCCTTTGCGCGATTCTCATCCCATGGACCGTGGATATCCGGCCAGGTGAAGCTTCTGGTTTCGGCTCCAGACCGGATGAACTGTCCCCGTGAATCGTTAACCAAGGCGATGAGGCCGTGGGCCAGCGACGTTGGTCCGGAGATCAAAGGCACATCATGCTGCTGGGCTGATTTCCGCGCGCGTTCCAGATCGCTTTCAGGTCCGTCCACGCCAATTACAAACGGCATTGAACCTGCAGCGCCGGACTCCACGACGGAAAGGGGGAGATCGGCTACCGGTTCGGTCAGCCCGTACAGGGCTACGACGTCGACTGCGGGGTCAGCAGCGACCGCAGCAACAATCTTCTCGTAGCCAGGCCCGGGCCGGCCCGTATCGACAGGGTTGGCCTGGAAGGTCAGGGGCGGTAAGAGCGTGCCGATGAGGTCCTGAGTCGGCTGGGCAAGCCGTGGCACGGACACGCCGGCGCCGTGAAGGGCATCTGCAATCAGCAGACCCGGACCCGCTTGCCCGGTGATGAGTCCAACTCCTGGATCGGCAGCCGGAGCAAGCCGCCTGCCAGCCAGGGCGGTGACGGCGGCGACCAGCTGGTTCTCGTCGTCGACAATTACTGCTCCGGCCTGTTTGAGGACTGAACGTGTAGTCCGCCACGATGTGGCCAAAGCGCCGGTATGCGACTGTGCGAATTCAGACACATCGTTCCGGCCCACAACAAGCGCAACGACGGGCTTCACTGCGGTTAGGCGGGAAACGGCGTCTACGAGGGCAGGCCCATCGGAGACGGTTTCCAAGTGAAGGGCAACCGCCTTCGTCTGCTCATCGCTGATGAGGTAGTCCAGTACGTCGGGTGCGGTGATGTCCGTTCCCGCCCCGATACCGACGGCGAGGCTGACGCCTGCACCGGAACGCTGCAGGTGGAACGCGAGGACGTGATTGACGCCGCCGCTGGCGGCCACAACTGCCACTGCGCCAGGTTCCAGGTCAGCAACACCTGGAACGAAGCTGGCCCGCAGGTTGCGCCCAGGCACGAAGAAGCCCGAGGTGTTCGGGCCGAGCAGCCGGATGCCGGTGTCACGAACGGCGTCCTCCACCTGAACCGAGTATTCGACACCCGGACCGCCTGCTTCAGCAAAACCGCCTGCGCACACCAAGGCAGCTTTGGCGCCATTCGCGGCGCTGTCGCGCAATGCCTGGGCCGTAACGCCGGCCGGGACGCAGAGCACCGCGAGATCGGGGCCGCCGGGAATCGCCGCAGCAGCCTCGGCGATGCTGGTGTGCATGCCGTTCTCGCCCCTGCTGTTCACCAGCTCAACGGGTGCGCTGTAGCTTGAGAGGGATTGCGCCATGACAGCGCCTAGCTTCTCGGGGCTGGACGATGCACCGACTACGATGATGCCCCGGGGAGCGAAGAGGGCAGACAGGTTATGCATCGGTGGCCCCCACGTTTGCCGTAGCAACGGCGTCAGCACGGCCTGAGAGCACCAAAGTTAGGTTGGATACCGGCCCCCGATCATCAACGATGATACTGGTCAGGCCGCGTCCGAGGCGTGCCTCCTCTGACAGGAGGATCCGGGTGAATGCGTTGCCGCCCTGGATTACAACAGCCGCAGCTTCTGCAGGCAACTTCGCGAAGGCGGCGTTGAGCCCGGATTCCGTTTCCGGCGCGGTGATCAGCAGGGCAGTGTTGATGTTGGCCTGATCCGGATCAGTAACCAGTGCGATGCTTCCGCCCGGTCCGGACAGCGCCATATCCGTGCCCTCGGTGGAGAGGGTCAACGAGCGGCCGGCAAACTGCGTCGTTCCCGCGCGAAGCGGAGTTTCAAGGGGCGCATGCCCGTGCCTGTCCAGCCAGTCCTGTTCCGCGGAGGCAACGAGCTCCGGATCCCGCATGCGGATCTTGTCGATGTCGATGCTGCGGGAGAAGAAATGGAAGGTGAACTGGGTGGGGTCGAAGGAGTTGTAGTACCTGGCGAAGTGTTCCCACCAGCTGAGGCCACCGCGGGCCTGGTTTTGGATCTTGGCAACTTGAGGCTGGCGTTCTGCCTCGTAATTGGTGAAGGCCTGCTCAAGGTCATCCTGGTGGGCGGCCACTTCGCGGACCAGGGTGATGGCGTCTTCCATTGCCATCTTCGTGCCGGAGCCCACGGAGAAGTGTGCCGTGTGGACGGCATCCCCCAGAAGGACGACGTTGTCTTTGTGCCAAGTCCGCGTCCGCCGGGTCCGGAAGTTGGCCCACCGGGAGTTGTTGGCTACCAGCGGCTCCCCGGCGATGTCTTCGGCGAACAGCTTTTCAAGGAATCGCTGCGTCTTCAGGTCCGAGGGCCCCGGAGGCTGGCTCGCATCGAATTCGTCCAAGCCTGCCTTCCGCCACGTGTCTTCGTCCGTTTCAACAATGAAAGTGCTGAGGTCCTCGCTGATTGGGTAACCGTGCACAGCGAAGTTGCCAAATTCGCTCTGCCGATGGACGAAGGTAAGTCCTTTGAACTTGTACGTGGTACCGAACCAGATGAACTTGGCGGTTGCTGTTTCGGTGGTGTGGCCCAGGCTCTCACCCAATTGTTCGCGAGTGGATGAATTGGCGCCATCTGCACCAACGATGAGGTCGAAGTCCGTCAGTTTCTGCAGGTCGGGAACGTACTGGCCAAAACGCATGTCAACACCAACTTCGGCGGCGCGTTCCTGCATCAGCTTCAGCAGCGTCTTGCGGTAGATGGCGGCCATGCCGTTGCCGCCGAAGGATTTCTGTTCACCTTTGAGCCAGACTTCGATGTCGTCCCAGTGGGTGCCGTAGTCGCGGAGTCCGTCCCGAACCACAGGGTCCGCATCGTTAATGCGGTTCAGCGTGGCATCGGAAAAAACCACACCGAAACCGAAGGCGTCGGTGGCCTGGTTGCGTTCAAAGAGTACGACCTCGGCGTCCGGGACGGTCTGCTTGAACAGGGTTGAGAAGAACAGTCCGCCGGGACCGCCGCCAATGCAGGCTACGCGAAGTGCCATCGATGCCACCTTCTAAGGATTGGGAATTCGGTGAGAGAGGTCTCGGCAACAAGTATGTAACTAATCGACGCGCACCGTCAAGTATTTGTTACATGTCAGCAGCTGCCATCTCCGTGACTTCCTGACCGGGGCCGACTGACTGCCCGAGTATGCGCGAAACGTATTCGGTGGCGGCGGGTCCCAATTGCTTGTGGGCAGCTCCGAAGAGCCGGTAAGCATCACTACTTGGCCAGTTTTCGGGTTGGAGCTCGGCGGGCAGGTATGGGTCCCGGAAGAGGAAGCGGCGAAAATCTCCGATGATGCGCATCCGGTCGATAAGGGCCGTGCGGCCGTCTTTTGCAGTATTGCCAGCCTCGTCGTTGAGGGACGCGTAGGTCCTCAGGAACTGCCCATAGTCCCTTCCGAGCTGGTCCAAGTCCCAGCAGCGCGCGGCAAGCTCGCGGTCTTTAGCGGGATCTCCGGTTCCGCACCAGAGGGCGTCGACTTTCGCGGAGGGGTTTTCGTCGGCAATTTCCCGGACCTCGGCCATCAGGTCGTGAGGGCTGAGCCATGTGGAAGGTGAAAGCTGACCGAAGCCATGCCAGGCGAGCTGCTTCCGCAGTTGCTCCCGGACTGAGCGGTCTGACTCAGGAACCTGGTAGATGGCCATCGTCCACCGACCATTCCAGCTGTCATCCCGGCGGCGGAAGATCCGCTCGCGCCCCTCATCGAGGATGTCGAGCATGTGGGGCGTGAGTGCATAGACGGTCTCCCTGCCTACGCGCCGGGTGGTGAACCAGCCTTCCTTCCGCAGGCGGGAAAGGTTGACCCGCACGGTCGCAGGCTCGATGTCGAAAACTGCCAGTAACGCCGTGATGTCAGCAAGCTTTACCTCACTCCCTGCATACCGTAGGTAATCCCCGAAAAGGTCCAGGATCAGTGCTCTGGGTTTCCACTGCACGGAACCCTCCATATCTAAGCGCCGCGCTGTTCGGGCGGCTCGAGCCAATGTGCAACAAGTATAGGAAGGGATGGTGGCGCATCAGCCGCACAGGATCCCGACCTTTCCTGTTGGTGGGCCTACCAGGATTTATGCAACTCCGTCTTGACGCCCAACGGTTTAATGTTACATTTATTTGTGGGTCAGGTCACAGCTGGCCCCCACATTCTCTGGAACCACCACAACGTCGTGTATTTCACCTGGAGTTCTCATGGCTTTTCAATCGCCAGTCCCATCCTCGGTTCGCCCGCGCAAATCTGCGGCTGTAGTCATTTTCCTTTGTTTCCTGGCCATCGTTTTCGACGGCTACGACCTGGTCGTCTACGGCGCCATCGTTCCCAAGCTTCTGGCCTACAAGCCTTGGGGGCTCACCCCTGTCGAGACGGGAGCAATCGGCAGTTACGCTCTGGCCGGAATGTTCATCGGCGCCATTCTCATCGGTTACCTCACTGACATCGTTGGCCGCCGCAAGGTCATGATGGCTTCAATCGCGGCCTTCTCACTCCTGATGCTGCTGACCGCCTGGGCTCCGACCCCGGAACTGTTCGGCGTTTTCCGCTTCCTGGCAGGCCTGGGCCTGGGCGGCGTCATTCCCACCGCAATCGCGTTGACAGTCGAGTTCTCCCAGTCTCACCGCCGCAACTTCAATAATGCCCTGATGTTCTCGGGGTACGCCGTGGGCGGCATCCTGGCTGCCCTGCTTTCTCTTGCTTTCCTGTCGTCACTGGGCTTCCAGGGCATGCTGGCCCTCGGCGGTATCCCCTTGGTCGTGGTTGTTCCCCTGCTTTTCAAGCTACTCCCGGAGTCGCCGGCCTACCTTGCAGCCAAAGGTGACAGGGCGCGGGCCGAGCAAATCATTTCCGACTATGGCCTTGAGCCACTGCCGCCAGTCCGGGCTGCGGGAGCCGCACCTGAGAAGGGCAGGTTCCGCACCCTCTTGACGGGTAAGCTCCTCGTCGGAACGATCCTTTTCTCATTGGCCGGTATCTGCGGGCAGACCCTCGTATACGGCTTGAACACCTGGCTTCCGCAGCTCATGGTCATCGCCAAGTACTCACTGGCTTCGTCCTTGACCTTCCTTCTCACGGTCAACATCGGTGCCGTGGTGGGCGTTCTTGTGTCCTCCCGGATGGCAGACAAGTTCGGCCCCCGCAACGTCACCGCGATTTCTTTTGCCTGCTCCGGTGTTGCCTTGGTTCTTATGGGTACAGGGATCATGCCCCTGTTCGCCATGTACTTCCTGGTCGCAGTGGTGGGCTTCGGTTCAGTTGGCGCGCAGATCCTCGTCAACGGCTTCGTGGCCACGTATTTCTCGGCTGCCACCCGGGCCACCGCCCTCGGGATCACGTTGGGCGTCGGGCGTATCGGCGCCGTGCTGGCCATCTCCGGTGGTGGGGTGCTGGTGGCGGCCGCCCTGGGCAACTTCATCAATTTCTCCATCTGGGCAGTGGCCGCAGCCATCGGCGTCGTTGCCATCCTGGCCGTGCCGCGCCGTTCAGCAACTGCGGATGAAAACGCGTCCGCTCCGGCTGCCGCATCCAACACCATTCCTCACTGACCACCGTCATTCAGGCGGCCCCGCCGCTCGTGCTGAATTACATCTATTAAGGAGTCACCTTGCAGACGCAACTCATCATTGACAATGAGCCCCGGAGCGGCCGCGAAGGCAGGACGTTTGAACGTCGTCACCCTGTCACGGGTGCTCTCGTGACGGAGAGTGCAGCAGCTGACGTGAACGACGCACTCGACGCGGTGGAATCGGCCGCCAAGGCATTCACCACCTGGTCCACCTCGGGCCCCAGCGAGCGGCGGGCAGTGATGCTCAAGGCCGCCGAAATAATGGAACGTCGCGGCCCGGAATTCATTGAGACCATGATGTCCGAAGTTGGTGCAGCCCAGCTCTGGGCCGGTTTCAACGTCTTCCTCACGGCCCAACTGTTCCGGGAGGCAGCCGGCCTTGCTACCCAGATCCAGGGCGAGACGCTTCCAACCGACAAGCCCGGCACCCTGTCAATGACCGTTCGGCAGCCTGCCGGCGTGGTGCTCAGCATGGCGCCGTGGAACGGAGCAGGCGTGCTTGCCGCCCGGGCCATCGCTTACCCCATTGTCTGCGGCAACACGGTGGTTTTCCGCGCGTCGGAAACGAGCCCACGTACCCACGCCATCATCGCCGAGGTGCTGCATGAGGCCGGAGTCCCCGCTGGTGTCCTCAACTTCATCACCAGCACCGCAGAAGACTCGGATGCGGTGGTTGAGGCCATCATCGCCCACCCGTCAGTTCGCCGCATCAACTTCACCGGGTCGACATCAGTCGGCCGCATCATCGCCGAAAAGGCAGCCCGCCATCTCAAGCCGGTTCTGCTTGAACTGGGCGGCAAGGCACCTTTCGTAGTCCTTGACGACGCTGACATTGATGGCGCGGTCAATGCAGCGGTCTTTGGATCTTTCCTCTACCAGGGCCAAATCTGCATGTCCACCGAACGCTTCGTGGTCGATGACAAGGTTGCGGACGAGTTCGTTGCAAAGTTCGCAGCACGTGCAGCGGAGTTGGGTGCGGGGGACCCCTTGACGGACGAAGCCTGCATTGTGGGTCCGATGATCCGGGAAGAGTCCGGTACGCGAATCAACGGGCTCATCGAGGACGCCCTGGCCAAGGGCGCTGAACTCGTAGTCGGTGACCGTGCAAACGGTGCCTCCATGCCTGCCACCATTGTGGACAGGGTCCGGCCGGAGATGTCGATCTACGATCAGGAAACATTCGGTCCAATAACCACCGTAGTCCGCGTATCCGGCGTGGAAGAGGCGGTCCAGGTGGCCAACGATACCGAGTACGGTCTGGCGGCCGCAGTCTTTGGAGCCGACAGCACCCGGGCTCTGCAGGTGGCCATGCGGATCCAGGCCGGCCACGTCCACGTCAACGGGGCCACCGTCCAAAATGAGGCGCAGGCCCCCTACGGCGGCATGAAAAACAGCGGCTACGGCCGGTTCGACGGCCGGGCGGTCATCAACGAATTCACGGAACTCAAGTGGATCACCATAGAGCAGTCTGATCAGCAGTACCCCTTCTAGGCCCAAATCACCCTGGCAACGAATCAGAACAATATCCAAGGAAGTCATGACCATGCAGGTAACCGCAGCAGTGGCACGCGAGCCCAGGCAGCCGCTCACGATTGAAGAACTTGAGCTTGATGAACTCCGGCCAGGTGAAGTGCTCGTAAAGATGGTGGCCACCGGTGTGTGCCATACGGACGCCATTGTCCGCGACCAGGTGTATCCGACCCCATTGCCGGCAGTTCTTGGGCATGAAGGAGCCGGAATTGTCGAAAAAGTAGGGGCTTCAGTCACGACGGTTCAGCCGGGAGACCATGTGCTGCTCGCTGCTGCGTATTGCGGGAAATGCGACCGCTGCCGTTCCGGTCAAATGGCGTACTGCGAAAATCTCTTCGCCGCTGACTTCGGAGGCCGGCGGGCGGACGGAACTACTGCGTTGAGCAAGGACGGGGAGGTCATTTCCTCCCATTTCTTCGGCCAGTCGTCCTTCGCAACGTACGCGAATGTTGTCGAGGAAAGCGTCGTCCGGATTGGCGCGGACGTCCCGCTGGAGATCGTGGCACCACTCGGTTGCGGTATCCAAACGGGAGCCGGAGCGGTCCTCAACGAGTTGAAGCCAGCATTGAACAGCACTCTTGTTGTCATTGGTACTGGTGCGGTCGGGTCCGGCGCCATTATGGCCGGGAGGGTAGCAGGCTGCGCCCGCATTATTGCCGTGGACATCCACACCTCGCGGCTTGATCTCGCAAAGGAGCTTGGTGCGACGGACGCGATCAACACCAAGGAACTCGACCTTACGGAGGAGATCCTTCGACTGACGGACGGCCGCGGCGCCGATTATGTGGTTGACACCACGGCGCGGCCGGAGTTGCTCCGCAAAGCGGCCGACGCCCTGGCCTTACGGGGCACCCTTGCCCTGGTCGGGGCAGCGAAGCCGGGAACCGAGGTTACTTTCGAGATCGGCCTGTCACTCGTGAAGGGCTGGACGTTCAAAACCATCATTCAAGGCAGCTCCGTGCCCCAGGTTTTCATTCCCAAGCTCATCGAACTGTGGAAGGAAGGCCGCTTCCCGATGGACAAGCTCATGCGCAACTACGGCCTTGAGGAGATTAACCAGGGCTTCGAGGACTCGGCCAAGGGAACGGTCATCAAACCGGTCATTGTGTTCCAGCAGTGATCAGCAGTCCTACTGCCTGAGGTTCGTCACCTCGCACAGGAGAGGTCGACGGCGGTTTTCCACCCGCCGTCGACCTCTTCTGTGTTCAGCCCTGCCAGCCAGCAGGACTTATGCGATCCCTAGCTCACGCCCGAGGCGTCACGTGCGAGGAGTTCTGTGGTCCGCATGATCGCTGAGCGCCGCCGGGTTTGATCAGGCGTGCCCGTGATGACGACATGAACGTTCTGGCTCGTCATCCACGCGTGGCACAAGGTGATAATAGTGAGCAGGAGATCCTCTGCGTAAGACTCGCTTATGCCGGAAAGTGCGGCGCGGATCTCCGTTACCTTGCCGGCCGCATGTATGGCCCGTTTCTCTGCACCGACCGGATTGTCCCGCTCCAGGCCCTCCCAGGCGGCAAGGCGCGCCAGGCATGGATGGCTCGTAACAAAGTCGAAGTACCGTCCTGCGAACTCGGCAACGGCCACTGGTCCAGACTCACGTATGGGTAGATCGCCCAGTGCTGAACCGAGCTCCCGTGTAAGTGCGGCCTCAAAGAGTTTTGCCTTGTTCCCAAAGTAGAAATAGATCCGCTCTTTGTTGCATCCCGCCCTTTTGGCTATGTCGTCCACACGTGCACCCGAAAAGCCGCGTTCGGAAAACTCGGATACAGCTGCGTCGAGGAGCTTCGCCTTTGTTGCGTCCGTGTCCCATGCCATACGTCAATCGTAACTCCAACTGACCGTTTGCAATTTCACGGGGGTAGGCCTACGGTTAGTCCAACCGAACGTTTGGAGACTGGATGGAACACGAGGGCAGGGCTCTTGCCGCCGATGAAACGGACATGCATCACCGTCACGCAACCGGCATTGCATCCGTGCATGTCCGTGCGGTCGTAACGTGGCTGGCCATATTTCCGATGGCCGCAGCAGGCATGTGCGCCCTGGGGGCGCTGGCTCCGCAACTGCACCCTGTGCTGCGCGCGTTCGTTCTAACCCTGGTGGTGGTCCCCATCGCGGTGTACTTCGCGGTGCCCCGGCTCCTCCTGCTTCAAACACAACTCGGAAGGGCGAGGCGCACCAGAGTGCAGCGCCGTGCGAAACGCATGTAGCGGTTCCGCAACCGGGGATGCTTGCCATCCCCGTGACCATGACAAGGAGATTGCAGTGCAGATAACTGCTGCTGTAGCACGTGAGAACGGCGCTCCATTCACGATTGAACAGCTCGAGCTGGACGATCTGCGCCACAATGAAGTCCGGGTCCGCATGGTGGCGACCGGAATATGCCATACCGACACCCTTGTCCGAGACGGCGTCTACCCCACCCCGCTGCCAGCCGTCCTGGGCCACGAAGGTGCGGGGATCGTCGAGGCAGTCGGTGACTCGGTCCTTTCGGTGGTGCCTGGCGACCACGTGGTCCTGGCGGCTGCGTACTGCGGCCACTGCAAGCGGTGCCGCAATGGCCAGATGGCCTACTGCGAAAATTTGATGGCCGCGGATTTCGGTGGGCGCCGTGCGGACGGTGCGACGTCCCTGAGCAAGGACGACGAGGTTATTTCATCCCACTTCTTTGGACAGTCGTCCTTTGCCACCTATGCAAACGTCGTCGAAGAGTCGGTTGTCCGTGTAGACAAGGACATCCCCCTGGAGCATCTCGGACCGCTAGGTTGCGGGATTAACACCGGTGCCGGCACCGTCCTGAATGAACTCAAGCCGGAAATTGGATCCTCGCTCGTTGTCTTCGGCACGGGGGCAGTGGGTTGCGCGGCAGTGATGGCAGCGCAAGTGGCGGACTGTGCCACCATCGTCGCGGTGGATATCCACGACTCACGCTTGGAACTCGCCCGGGAACTTGGGGCAACACACGTCATCAACTCGAAGACCGAGGACGTGGCGGAACGGTTGCGTGAGGTCACAGCAGGTGCCGGTGTCGACTACGTTGTGGATACCACTGGAATTCCTGCGCTGCTTCGCCAGGCGGCCGACGCTTTGGGCGTCCGTGGAACAGTCGCGCTCGTCGGCGCGGCGAAGCCCGGCACCGAAGTCGCCTTCGAAGTAGGCGCATCGCTGGTGAAAGGCTGGACCTTCAAGACCGTGGTCCAGGGCAGTTCCGTGCCCCAGGCGTTCATTCCGCGGCTTATCCAACTGTGGAGGGCGGGACGCTTTCCCTTCGAAAAGCTCGTCGGCGACTACAGCCTTGAGGACATCAACCAAGGCTTCGAGGACTCCAAGAGCGGCAAGACAATCAAACCGGTCATCATCTTCTGATCCGGATCGTGCCGGCTGGGCGGCGGCGGTTTCGACCGTCGTCGCCCACTTCCGTTTGCTGCCAAAGCTTAGGAGTCCGGGGTGTGTGGCAGTCCCCAGCGGTGGCGAATTGTGGACACCAACATCTCGAAATCTTCGGCCATATCCGGGTAGCCCGGATCAGACAACCACTGGATCTGCAGCCCATCCATGGCTGCGATGAGGCTGCGGGCAATTGAATCGACGGGCGCGTCCTCAGCCAGTGTCCCGTCCTCCGCGGCTTCGCCGAGCGCCTGCCGGATTCGCTGGGCCGAGCTTTGATGGTGGCTCCGCAGCCAGGCGTTTGCTGGATGCTGGGGGTCCACTGCCTCAGCTGCGACCGTGGTGAACAGCCGGACAATCCCTTGCTGTTGCTGGTTGAGCCGTACGAGTTCGACGAGGGATTCCAGATACGCCCAGCCCCTAGGGTGGGCCTGCCCAGGTTGCGCAATGCGGGCCTGGTCCACTTCATCGCGGCGGTCCATGGTGGCCTGCAAAAGGAGATCCTTGGTGGGGAAGTAGTGCACCAAGCCGGAGAGACTCATTCCGCACCCCCGGGCAATTGCGCTCATTGTTAGCCCTCTGAAGCCCTCTACGGAGAACAACTGGGTGGCCGCCGTGAGGATCTCCTCACGGCGAATGGTGCCATCAGCTCCCTTCGGACGGCCGCTCGGGCGGCGTGGCGGACGGGCAGCGGTGGCAGCCTGCATGATGTCTCCTGGATGTGCCGCAACGGTGGCGGGCCGCTGCTTCAGCGGACCGCCACCGTCTCTGGAATGGACGTAAGGATTGCCTCACGCGAGGCGCCGGAAAAGCTCTCAAAGATTGTCCGGTACGCGTGCAATCCATAACAGCCTACGGCCGGAAGGAAGCCGGGGCGTAGGGCGGTGCTACCGAACTCCCTTGATGGGCAGGATGACGAGAGCTCCAGCGAGCGCTGCTGCTGCAGCAGCACCCAGCAGCAGGCCATAGTTGGGTGTTGCCGCTGCCCCGACGGTCAGGAGCCATGCGCCTGCAAAAGGCGCCAGGGACTGCGGCGCTGCATTGGCCATGTTGAAGACGCCCAGATCCTTTGCGGTGCTGTTGGCGTTAGGGAGGACTTCCAGTACCAAGGCCATGTCCACGCTTGCGTAAATGCCGAAGGCGACACCCAGCAAAGCCTCGACGAGGTAGAACTGTTCAACGCTTTCCACGTGGACGAGGACATACGTACCGAGGGCGAAAAGGGCGGTCGCCACAGCGACCGGGAGCTTTCGGTGGCCGGTGCGGTCGGACAACCATCCTGCCAGGTAGCTCGCCGGCACGAGGGCCACCGTATATACGAGCACTCCCATGAACACTGCGCCGGCTGCCTGGGCTGTTTCAAGGTGCAGCCGATCCACGATGAAGGGAAGACGGAATGAAGTGAACATGAAGCTGGACAGGAAGATCAGGAACCTTGACCACCAGGCAAAACCGTAATCACGGTGCTTAATCGGGTTGACCCAAAAGGACTGTACGAGCTCCTTCGCAGTGAATTTTGCCGGGCGTGTTTCCAGAACGGGGTCTGGCAGGACGAGTGCGTAGATCACCATGCCGACGACGCCAACGGCAGCAGGTGCCATGAAGAGCAGCAGCATGTCGGTCGCGAAGAGGGACGCGAACCACGTGGCCGCCAGGATGCCGACGTTCTGCATCACGCCGATAGTGGCAGAAACACTGGCGTACTGCTTTTCGGGCAACTGATCTGCCAGGGTGGCGACAAACGGACTGATGGCTGCGTTGGCTCCGAGCTGTGCGACGAACCAGCCGATCATGAGTACCTCGGGGCTGGTTGCCTGGCTGATCACCAGCAGCGCTGCAGCCATGACAACGGTGCCGCCGATCAACCACGGCCGGCGGCGGCCGAAGCGGGAAGTCGTTCGGTCGGAGAGTCGTCCGAACACAGCATTGCCGATGACGGCCGCGAGGGCACCTATACCCAGGACGGAACCGACGATGCTTGTCCGCGACGTGGGATCTTCGGTAAGCGTTGAGACTTTTAAGGCCATCGAGACCATGACGGGTCCCAGGAGGGCAATGAACAGGGTCAGTTGGGCAAGGGCCAGGGCCGCTATGAACAACGGTCCTTTGGGTTCTGTAGGCCTTTCTCCGCATGCTAGGCCGGTGGGACGCTGCCCCCTCGTGCGGGGGGCAAGGACGTTGTGGTTTCCGATGGACATCTATGTCTCCGAGATTTGGGCGCCGGGAGGCGAAGTGCAAGGTTTGCCGTAGCTAAATAGCTAATAGTGACTATTCATTATTACGGTACTGTGCGCTTCGCCACAAGCCTGTAGTCGGTGACTTTTTGTGACGAAATCCCAGAGGCGCGAAGAAGCGTGGCCCGCCCTTGGCTGGCCACGCTTCTTGTTCCGCGGCAATGCGGTCGTAAGCCCGGCACCAGAGGTCTTGCCGTGGCCCGGAAGTCCGCTGTACTTGCTGAGGGGCCAGGCCCTATGCGTGGAGCATTGCCCCGGTAATCTCCGCGGTCGTCTGGAACTCGGCGATGTTCGTCAAGGCGTAGGACAGTGCCGCCCCGTGCCAGTCTGCGTTGATGCTTGATGTTGCGTCCGTCGCGAGGACCGCTCGATAGCCGTGGTCCGCCGCGTCACGCACCGTGTGTTCCACGGCCATGTTGGTCCAAACTCCTGCCACGACAACCGTATTTACTCCCGCGTTCCGCAGCAGCACATCCAGGCCGGTGCCGTTGAAGCTGCTCATTCGGTTGCGGATCAAGACGGGCTCGTCCGGAAGCGCCTCCAAACCTTCCAAGGCATCTGCGCCCCAGGACCCGAGCTTCAGTGACTCCGGGCCGATCATCTGGAAGATAGGGGCATTGGTGCCGCCATACTTGCCGCCAGGGTAGAACACAATGCGGTTGTGGATGACCGGCATTGAATTGCTTCGCGCCCACTCGAGCAACTGCCGCACATGGGGGACCAAGCCCTGCTCGCGGGCGTGGTCGGCTGCCCCGAAGGAGGCGAAAGCGCCCTCCGGATGGGCGTTGTCATTTTGAAGATCTACCAGCAGTAGTGCTGTATTGCCGGCAGTAAGGGGAACGTTGGCCATGGAGTCTCCTGTTTCGTATGGCTAGGGGGATCGGTTGGATCACCATAAGCTGAAACCCTCGATTCGAGGTATTCTATTCCCGCGCAGAGGAAAAGCTGGGCCGCAGTGGCGGGCCCAGCCTTGGTAACCCTGTATCAACGCAAGGCGTGGCGCCGGGTTCAGCTCGTGGGGTCCACGAGCAGTTTCATCTTCCTGCCTGCGCGGAGTTGCTCGAAGCCGTCTTCGATGACTCCGGTGAGGGGAATGTCTTCGACCCATCCTGTGGTGTTGTAGTGGTCCTTTGCCATGAGGTCGATGACGGCGGAGTAGTCGGTGCTGGTGTAGCAGATGGTGCCTTGGATGCGGCGTTCCCTGAGGACAAGGTTGATCAGGGGGGTTGGCAGCGGCTTTTCGTAGATGGCCACGCTGATGAGGGGGCGGCGTTCCCCGAGGCATTCGAGGGCTGACTGAACAGCGGGGGCGACTCCTGCAGCGTCAAAGGCGGCGTCTACTCCGTCTCCGTTGGTCCGGTCGCCTATGAGGGCCGTGACGTCTTCCTTTGTTGGGTCCAGGGTGCGGGCACCGAGGGCCTCGATGGACTTGCGGCGGGTCTCAGAGGGTTCGACGACGTCAATTTCTGTGAGTCCCATTCCGCGCAGGGCAAACCAGAGGCCGATGCCGATGGGGCCGGCTCCGTAGATCAGTGCCCTGCTTTGGTCGTTGACTTCTCCCAGGGTGGCTGCGTGGTAGGCGACGGACATCGGTTCGACGAGTGCCCCCATTTCCAGCGAGACATTGTCGGGAAGCTTATGGACTTGGTTGACCGGGACGACGGTGTATTCAGCCATGCCACCATCTGCCATCAGCCCATGGAAACCGATCACGTTGCACAGGTTGTAGAGGCCCGTTCTGCAGGGCCGACACTCGCCGCACCGGTAGATGGGCTCCACGACAACGCGGTCACCTTGATGGACATTGGTGACACCCCGGCCGACTTCCGTGACCAACCCGGAGAATTCGTGGCCCAGTGTCAGGGGCAGGCATTTGCCTGTGAGCGGGTGCGGCTCGCTGGGCGGGATGAAGATTGGGCCGTCGTAATACTCGTGGAGGTCGGTGCCACAGATGCCGTTGCGGCTGACTTTGATCTTTACTTGGCCCTCGCCTGGAGTGGGTTCCGGGACGTCTTCAATTTCGACTTTGTTTTTGCCGTAGTACACCGCTGCGCGCATTGCGCCTCCTCGAATGTGTGTCCAGTTTTAGATGGTGCGGACAAGCTTTTTGTTGGCGAACTCGTTCAGGCCGTACTTGCCCAGTTCCCGGCCGATGCCCGAGCTTTTGACGCCACCGAAGGGCAAGTCGGGAGCACTCTTGATGGTGGTGTTGATTCCCACCATGCCCACTTCCAGGCGGTCGGTGACGTAGGCGGCCTGCTTCTCGTCGTTCGTGAATATGGCGCTGCCGAGGCCGTAGGGCGAGTCGTTGGCCAGTGTGATCGCTTCATCGACGGAGTTCACCCGGTGGAGTACGGCTACTGGTCCAAACAGTTCTTCCCGGTACGCGCGCATGTCCGGTGTGACGCCGGACAGGACGGTCGCCGGGTAGTAGGAACCGCGGCCTTCGGGGATATACCCGCCGAGGTGGACGGCGGCTCCCTTGGCTACCGCATCGTCGACCTGTTCGGCGAGTTCTGCCCTTGCTTGGGCGGACGACATCGGACCGAGGCGGGTGTCCTCGCTCATGGGGTCACCGATTTGCCATTCGGCTGCCTTTGCCAGGAACGCGTCAAGGAAGGAATCCCAATTCGCGGAGTCGACGATCAGCCTTTTCGAGGATGTGCACGCCTGGCCGGCATTCCCGAACCGGCCTGCGGCCGCCGCGGCGGCAGCCTTTTCCACATCGGCTGAGGGAAGCACCAGAAACGGGTCTGACCCTCCGAGCTCAAGGACGCATTTCTTCAGGTGCTGTCCCGCCAGTGCGCCGATGGCGCTGCCTGCCTTTTCGGAACCTGTGAGGGATACGCCCTGCAGTTCCGGGCTGGCGATGAGGTCCGCCACCTGTCCCGACGTGGCGAATATGTTCTGGTAGACCCCGTCAGGCGCACCGGCGGCACGAATGATGTCCTCGATCCGCAATGCCTGCTGCGGGCAGTTGCTCGCATGCTTGAGCAGAATCGTGTTTCCCAGCAGCAAATTAGGGGCGATGAACCGTGCTGCCTGGTAGTAAGGGAAGTTCCACGGCATGACGCCAAGGAGCGGCCCAATGGACGCTGTTCGAACCAGGGCCCGGCCGGCTCCCGCAATATCGAGTTCCTCGTCTGCGAGGAGTTGTTCTCCAGAGGTGGCGTAGTACTCATAGATGGCCGCGGACAGTTCGACTTCGGTCTTGGCCTGGGCGATGGGTTTGCCCATCTCCAGCGCCATGAGCTTGGCAAGGTCGATGGAGTGCTGCCGGTGCAGGTCCGCTATCCGTTGCAGGAGGGCGCAGCGTTCGGCGAGGTCCTTCGCATGCCAGGACTGATAGGCCTTGTAGGAGCGCTTCAGGGAAGCCGCCACCTCCGAGTCGGTCATGGTGTCAAATTCCTGGACTACGTTGCCACTGGTGGGATCAACAGTTGCATATTTCTTCATTGAAAGACTTTCATCATGTTGGGGCAGCCCGGGAAGGATAGATGGCCTTGTCCTTCCCGGGCGGCCGGGAGCCTTCTTCAGGCAGGAGTCAGGATGTCCGCATCGGTTGCGAAGTTCGGGTACTTGTTCGAAGCTTCGTCGGAGAGGATGGACCGGTACTGCCTGATCCCGCCGAGGTAGAACATGACGGCCCGCTTCTTGCCCGGAATGTTAGCGCCGAAAATCCACGATGCCGCCTGGGGGAAGAGCGTCTGGTGGGCAATGTCGGAGCAGGTTTCAGTCCAGTCGGACTCCGTCTGGGCCTTGGCCTCAATCCATCCCGTTCCCGAGGTCGAGATGTGATCGATGGTTTCGCTGATCCACTCGACCTGCGCCTCGATTGACGGCGGCAGGTTGGTGAAGGGGCCGTTCGGCCCCAGGATCATGAACATGTTGGGGAAGCCGTTGGTTGCCATGCCGAGGTAGCTGGTCGGTCCGTCAGCCCAATGTTCCTTCAGGGTTTCGCCCCCACGTCCCCGGATATTGACGCGCACGTAGTTGCCGTCCACGGCGTCGAAGCCCGTCGCACAGATGAGTACGTCCAGTTCGTGAAGGACGCCATCAGCTGTGACGATGCCCTCTTCGGTTACCCGCTCGATGGGGTTTTCCTTGACGTTGACAAGGGATACGTTCGGCCGATTGAACGTTTCGTAGTATCCGGAATCGCACAATGGCCTGCGGGCGTAGAGATCGGTGGGCGTCAGCTTACGGCGTGTTTCCGGATCCTTGACGATCTCGGCAATCTTGCGACGGATGAATTTCGCGGCTTCTTCGTTGGCCTCAGGGTCCGTGGCAATATCCGAGAAGGTCTCGAACATGAAGCGGAAACCGCCTCCTTCCTCCCAGACCCGCTGGTAAATCCGCTCCCGTTCTTCGGGGGAAACGCTGAAAGTCGGGACCGTGCTTTCTTCGAAGCCCATGGCAACAGAGGAGTTGCGGACCTGATCCCAGTTGGCCTCGAAGTTGTCCCGGTGGGCCCTCTGCTCCTGTTCCGTGAGCTTGCGGTTGCCTGCGGGAACGCTGTACTGCGGCGTGCGCTGGAATGACGTCAGATGAGCTGCGATCGGAGCCGTGGCCGTGATGACTTGGTTGCCTGTGGAGCCGTTGCCGATGACACCTACCCGCTTGCCGGTGAGATCCAGGTCCTCGGGCCAAGCGCCCGTGTGTACCAAGCGGCCTTTGAAGGTTTCCATGCCCGGAAACTTCGGCAGGTTGGTGGCAGAGAGCAGGCCCAGCCCCGTGACAAGGAATCGCGATCGGAAGGTAACCCCGCGGTCCGTGCGAACCGTCCAGATTCCTGCAGCCTCGTCGAACTCCGCCTCCGTCATTCCGGTTTCAAGCTGGATATGGCGGCGGAGGCTGTATCGGTCGACGACCCCGTTCAGGTATTTGAGAATTTGAGCCTGGGGGACGTACTTGGTGTCCCACGGAGTCTGCTGGTACAGCTCACGGTCAAAAGAGTACTGGTAGACAAAACTTTCAGAATCGGAAAGGGCTCCCGGGTACTTGTTCCAGTACCAGGTGCCGCCAACGCCTCCGGCCCGGTCAATGGCCACAGCGTTAAGGCCGAGCTCGTTGCGGAGCTTGTGCAGCATGTAGATGCCGCCGAAGCCGGCTCCTACGACGAGTGCGTCGAGCTGCTGGGTCTCGTTAGGGACGACTTTGTCCATGATGGTGCTCCTCCGGCTAATAGGACGGTGTGAGATAATTCACTTCGTGTAACCAGTCTGCGGCGGCGGAAGAGGGGCTGAGTGTTTCAACTTGAAACACTGGGACGGGGCCCGAAATACCGGCTTTGATACCCGGAAAGCAATAATTGTCACCGCTCGCTTGCCCGGGAGGGATGAAACTGCAAAGGTGCAACATGACTGATCCAGTGCGGGAGGCACGTGAAAAACTAATTCGTGCCGGACTAACGGGGGTCTACCAGGCAGACGAATCGGTTCCGGACCTTATCGTCCGCAGTTGGCGCCGATCGATCGGCAGCGCAGTTGAAGCCTCAGGGCCTGCACAACGGTACCGCGACGTAGATACCGACACACTCCTGGGCAGGGCTGCTGTGCCGGTACTTGACCGGTGGCAGCATCAACTGGAAGACACCGGAACTACCCTGTTCCTGAGCGATCGCGGCGGCAGCATCGTCGACAGGCGGACGAGCGACAGCAGTGAGCGCCGGCGCTTGGACAACATGCATGCCGCAGAGGGGTTCGACTACTCCGAGGACGCCATCGGTACAAATGCACTGGGCACGTCGATGGTGGAAAAGCGGCCAGTGTTCGTCAAGGGAAGCCAGCACTACAGCGACGCGTTGGCAACGAACGCCTGCGCGGCCGCGCCCATCTATACGCCGGCTGGTCTTGTGGTGGGTTCGATCGCCTTAGGTGGGCCAATACAAGCGGCAAATCCGATCATGCTTTCGCTGGCGCGGGAGATCAGCCAGCAGATCGAGGAGAGGCTTCGAACGTCTGCGCGGCCCCAGGACCTTGCGCTGGCTATGTCGTTCATGCGCTTTACCAGTTCCCAGCGGCCCACGGTCGTGCTGGACCACGAATCGATCCTCGCCAATACCCCGGGCCTGCCGTATGTGAATGTCGCTTCCCACGTCATGCTTTGGGAAGTGCTCAACGCCCATAACTGGTCTTCCTCGCCGACGCTCAGGCGTGAACTCGAGGGAACGATGCTCGAAATTACGGCACGCAGGGTCAGTGACGGGCCGCGGGTTCATTTTGTTGTTCACTTCTCTGAGATGGAGCCATTACTGCGCGGCGGACCAGCTGCGCCCGGCCTGTTGAATATCGGTGCGCATTCCGTGTCCGGTCCCCTCGTGGCCGCCCCAGGGCAAGCGATCGCTGTCGTCGAGGGGCCAGTCGGCACCGGACGGGCGACGGCAGCCCTGGACCTTCGAGCCACATGGGGCAAATCGGGCCCAGTCGAAGTATTCGTAATGTCGGCTGCATTGCCTACGCCCTGGGACCAGGTCGAGTCACTTTTACAGCAAGGCAAAGATGTCCTCCTACGCAGGCTTGAACACGCCGGCAGCGACGACTTCAGTGTGTTCTCCAGGATCGTGGATGCGGTGCAGAGGAGATGGACAGCTGGTGATCGTTCCGGAAGCCTTTTGGTCACGGTGTTCCGCGAAGACGCGCCCCAAGGAGTCCAGGCCTTCATAGACGCCTTGGGGATTAATGTGCGGACGGCGCCACTGGCTCAAACTCCGGAACGCATTCCGGGGATGGTGACAAGGATTCTCAATGAAGTCGACGCTGGGTCGCGGCACACGATGTCCCCGGCTGCGCTGCAGTCCTTGGTTCAGTGGAACTGGCCCGGCAATGTGGCCGAGTTGGCAAGGACGGTCACCGATCTGGTTCGATCGGTCAATGCTTCGGTCATCGAAAGACGGCATCTGCCAAAGCATCTTCAGCAGGCGCCTCCCCGGCGCCCCCTGTCGCTGATGAAGACTGCTGAGCGCGATGCCATTATTAAGGCCCTTGATGCCACCGGTGGTAACAAGTCGGAGGCAGCGGATTTGCTGGGAATGGGCAGGACGACGCTTTACCGCCGTCTCCGTCAGCTCGGTCTCGATTCAGGCGAGGCGACCATGTGAGTAGTCCGCATCACCTGCGGTGACCTGGTTCCTGGAAACCTTACTCAGGTTCATGACTTCGTGCAGAACAGCCTTGACTGCAGGATTCGTATCGTTCGGGCGCCAGGCGGCTCTGAGGTCGACGTCTGCGGTGGCGTCCGCCAGGGGAACGAAGACTACGTGTGGATCGGTCGCACTGTCTGCCACCGATGCCAACGTAAGGTGGCACCCTACTTCCGCGCTGACAAGAGCCAGCGCTGTCTGGGTGTCGGGTGCCACCTGGATGACATTGGGAACAAAGCCGTTGTCTCGTGCGAGCCGACGAAGCCGGTCGGGCAACACCGCGCCTTCGTAGGACGGCAAGGAGATGAACGCTTCCGCGGCCAACTTTGCGATCGCTAACCGGCGCGCTCCCGCCAGCGGATGCGTGTCGGGGAGTGCGATCACTAGGGAGTCCCGCAGCACAACTTCCGATGCGATTTCGGCCGGAATCACATCCCACCGTCCGAAAGCGACATCGGTCTCACCCTGCACCAGCTTTGTCATGGCGGGTTGGGCGAAGTTTTGGCTGGAAAGGTCCAGCTGTATGCCTGGCCGTTGTGCCCTCACCAAACGTGCCAAGCGCGCAACCAATTGATGCGTGGAGGCGCCCGCGAAGGCTATGCGAACGAGCCCGGATTCCCCGCCATCCGCCGATCGGACCGCGTCTTCGGCGCGGCGCAGGGCATCGAGGACTTCCGTAGCCGGACCCACAAGCGCCCGACCGCTGGACGTCAGTTTTACAGATCGGGTTGTCCGGTCCAACAGCCTCGTATTCAGCTCATTTTCGAGTTGCTTTATGGTCCGGCTCAGGGGCGGCTGCGCGACGTGGAGCCTCTCCGCGGCCCGGCCGAAATGCAGTTCTTCCGCCACGGCAAGAAAGGCGACTAGCTGGTTGATTTCCACAGCATCCCTTCCCTCATTATTGAGTTTAGAGTATCACTCGAGCTTACCCAGTTAGACGGAAAGTAAGAATCGAGCGGTGAAACGGTTCTCTAGCTCCAGTTGAAGAACCCCGTTCCGGTCTTGCGGCCGAGCTCGCCGCGGGCCACCTTCTCGCGCAGGATCTGCGGGGGTGCGAACCGTTCTCCGAGGGTCTCATGCAGGTATTCGGCGATGCCGAGCCGGACGTCCAGGCCCACGATGTCCGTGGTCCTCAGCGGCCCGGTGGGGTGCTTGTAGCCCAGCACCATAGCGTTGTCGATGTCCTCGGCGGAGGCCACGCCTTCTTCGACCATCCGCATCGCTTCCAGGGCGATGGCCACGCCCAGGCGGGATGAGGCGAACCCTGGGGCATCATTGACGACGACGGCGGTCTTGCCGAGTGCCTCCACCCAGTCACGCGCCGCGGCCGCCAGCGGCTCGGAGGTCTTGTTCCCCACGACCACCTCGATGAGCGTGGAGGCCGGGACCGGGTTGAAGAAGTGCAGCCCGAGGAAGTCCTGCGGACGGTCGAGTTCCTCAGCCAGGCCGTTCACGGACAGGGATGACGTGTTGGAGGCCAGCACGGCACCGTTGCCGAGTTCGGCCTCGACGGCGCGCAGGGATGAGACTTTGAGGTCCCACAATTCGGGCACGGCCTCTACCACCAGTTCCCGGTCGCCGAAGGAGGCGTAGTCCGTGGTCACCGACAAGCGGGAGGTGTAGTCGGCCGCCCTGCCTGCCAGGCCGCGGGCCAGGGACTTGCCGACGGCGTCCTCGACGCGCCCGCGGGCCGCGTCCGCAGCTTCCTGGTCACGCTCAACGACAATGACGTCGGAACCCTTGACCAGGAAGGCGTGGGCGATTCCGGCGCCCATCCGGCCGCCGCCGAGGACACCAACCTTTGGGGGGAGTCCGGCGGGAATTGCAGGGATGCTCATGTCTACTTCTTCTTCCGGTCGAGGAATGCCTGCATGCGGTCAAACTTGGCCTGGGATTCGAAGAGCATGCCCTGGGCCAGGGTGTCGATGACGGGGTGGACTTCCCGCGGGGTGTGGAACACGGATTTGGTGATGCGGACTGCCAGCGGGTCCTGGGCGGCGATGGAGTCTGCCAACGCGTGCGCGGCGTCCATCAGGGTGTCCGGATCAACGAGCTCGGTGACCAGTCCAACGGCAAGGCATTCCTGGCCGGTGAGGACCTTGCCGGCGAGCAGGATGTGCTTGGCGAGCGGCTCGCCGACGAGTTCCTTCAGGCGCCAGGTGGCGCCCGCGGCTGCAAGGATGCCCAGGTTCGTCTCGGGATTGCCCATCCTCAAATCTGGCGTGCCGATGCGGAAGTCGGCCGCGTAGGCAAGTTCGGCGCCGCCGCCAAGGGCGTACCCGTCCAATGCGGCGATGACGGGCATGGGCAGTCTTGCGATCCGGTCGAAGATGCCGGAGTTGATTCCGGCCAGTGCGTTGTCCCGGCGGCGTTCACGCAGCTGCGCGATGTCGGCGCCGGAGGCGAAGATGCCTTTGGCTCCGGTGTCCGGGTTCCCGGGCGTGCCTGAAAGGATCAGGATTTTCGGGGTTCGCTCCAGGTACGCGCACACCAGGTGCAGCTCATCCACCATGGCCTGGTCGATGGCATTGCGGACGTCCGGCCGGTGGAGCCGCACCGCTAATCGGTCTTCCCGCTCCTCAATCTGCAGCGTTGAGAAACCCGCGGCACCCAACTCCGTGCCGACGTCGTACGTCAATTCCGTCATCACAGCCCCTCCAGCAGCAGCGCCGTGCCCTGCCCGACACCCACGCACATGGTGGCGAGGCCCAGCTTCCGGCCCTCGGTGACTTCGCGTTCGAGGCGCCCCAGGAGGGTGATGACCAGCCGCGACCCGGACGAGCCGAGGGGATGTCCCAGGGCGATGGCGCCCCCGTCGTTGTTCACGATGCCGGGCTCAAGCTTCAATTCGCGCATGCAGGCAAGCGCCTGCGAAGCGAACGCTTCATTGAGTTCGACGGCGGCCAGGTCGCCCACAGCGAGACCGGTCCGGTCCAGGACCTTGCGGGTTGCCGGGACCGGGCCGATGCCCATGATTTCCTGACCCACGCCTGCTGATGCGCCGTCGAGGATGCGCGCCCGGGGCATGAGGCCGTACTTCTGGACGGCGGCCTCGGACGCGACGATGATCGCGGAGGCGCCGTCGTTGAGCGTGGAGGCGTTGCCGGCGGTGACCACGATGCCGCCCTTCACCACGGGCCGCAGCCCGGCGAGGACTTCGCGGGTGGTTCCGGGGCGGGGGCCTTCGTCCGTGTCCACGATGGTTTCGGCGCCCTTGCGGCCCTTGACCGTCACGGGGACGATCTCGTCGGCGAAGTGCCCGGCGGTGATGGCGTCCAGGGCGCGCTCGTGGGAGCGGACGGCGAACTCGTCGCAATCGTCGCGGGAGATGCCGTAGACCCGGGCCACTTCTTCGGCGGTTTCCGGCATTGAGTAGGTGGCCTTGCCGTCGCGTGAGAGTTCGCCGGCGACGAAGGCGGGGTTGGGGAAGCGCCAGCCGATGGAGGTATCGACGACGGCGCCTGGCTTGGCGAACGCCTTGTGTGGCTTTTCCATCACCCACGGTGCGCGGGACATGGATTCGACGCCGCCGGCCACCACGATGTCCGCCGCTCCTGCCTTGACCATGTGGGACGCCATGATGATGGCGCTCAGCCCGGAGGCACAGAGGCGGTTGACGGTGATGCCGGGGGCGGTGTCCGGGAACCCCGCGAGGAGCCATGCCATGCGGGCCACGTTGCGGTTCTCCTCGCCGGCGCCGTTGGCGTTGCCGAGAATCACCTCGTCCACGGCGCCCGGGTCAATGCCGGCGCGTTCAACGGCGGCGCGCAGGGTGAGTGCGGCGAGGTCGTCCGGGCGGATGGAGGACAGGGTGCCGCCGTAGCGGCCGACGGGGGTGCGTGCCCCGCCGATCAAGAAGGCCTCAGGCATGGGTGTTCCAATCATGTGTGTGATGTGCTGTCTTGTGCCGGATGACGGTCTAGTTAAACGCGGAAATTCCAGTGATATCGCGGCCTACGATGAGGGCCTGCATCGAGTCGGTGCCTTCATAGGTTGAGACGACTTCCATGTCGGTCATATGGCGGACAACATGGTTTTCCAGCAGCAGTCCATTACCGCCCAGCAAGTCCCGTGCTTCGTTGCAGATCCACTTGCCCTTTTGGGCGGTGGCCATCTTCACCATCGAGGCCATGGCGTTGGTGAGCTTGTCCTGGTCGGCGAGTTCGGCCATGCGGGTACAGAGCAGTTGCATGGTGGTGAGTTCACTGAGCATGTTGGCCAGGCGGTGCTGGACCAGTTGGTAGGAAGCGAGCGGTTTTCCGAACTGGTGGCGGCTGAGCGCGTAATCCGCTGCAATCTCGAAGGCTGCCATGGCGTGGCCCACCGCCTCCCATGCCGCGCCGCCCCGTGTTGCCTGGAGCACCCGGGAGACATCGCGGAAGGAATGGCACAATTCCAGCCTGTTGGCGTCGGGGATCCGCATTTCCGTGATTTCGACGTCGGCCTGAAGGATGGCACGCTTGCCAACCTTGCCAGAGATGACTGTGGGGGAGTAGCCCTCGGGGTACCGGCCTGCAGCGTCCTTTTCGATAACGAATGCGTTGACGTTTCCATCTGCCGTGTTTCGAGCGAACAGGACGATGACGTCAGCGGCGTGGCCGTTGCCGATCCAGCGTTTGCGGCCCGTGAGCACCCAGGAGTCTCCGTCGCGCCGGGCCGCGGTCTCCAGAGCCACGGAGTCCGAGCCGTGTTCCGGTTCGGTTAGTGCGAAGGCGCCGGTCTTTTCAATCCTGGCCAGGGGCGGGAGCCAGCGTTCCCGCTGCTCGGCGCTGCCCAAGAGGTTAAGGGCGCCCATGCAGAGGTTTGAATGGATGCCGAGGAACGTGTTGAGGCTCCCATCGGCGCGGGCCATTTCGCGTGCCACCATTCCGGCGGCTTTGCGGCTCATACCGGGGCAACCGTAGCCCTTGATCGTGGTTCCTATGACACCCAGCCTAGCCAATGGTTCGAGCAGTTCCTCGGGAAATTCGGCTTTTTCCCAGTAGGCGTTGATAACCGGAAGTACACGGTTCTCGGCGAACGCGCGGACCTTGTCGCGGATAGCGATCTCGTCAGCAGTGAGATCGTCGTCCAAACGGAAGTAATCAGAGGTTGCCGTCTGCCGGTCGGCTGTGGTGGTCATCGTTGAACCTTTCGTTGTGATGCGGATGCAGGCCGCCGCTGTGCCTTGGTTTGGTTTCCCGTCTCAAGCCAGGCAAGAACCTGGTCACGGTTCCCGTCGTGGGACGGGGGAACGAGGTCGTAGCTGACGGGTGTCTCCGAGAAAGTGATGGGATTCCGGACGGTGGGGATGGCATCCCTGCCTTCACCGATGGTGACGACGGGCTCCAGTCCAATGCGTTCAGCGAAATCGAGCCCCTGGCGAACGTCGTTGATCGGAGCGCAGGGAATTCCAGCCCCGGTGAGAACGTCGAACCACTCGGTAGAAGATGCTTTGCCAAGGGCCGCCTGCAGCACCGGCCGGAGTTCTTCGCGGTTCAGGCTGCGAGCCGGAGCCGTTGCGAACCGGGGATCGAGGCTCACCTGCGGGAGGTCAAGGGTTTGGCACAGCTTGCGGAACTGGGGATCGTTACCGATGGCAATGACAATGTCGCCTTCGCCCGTGGGCAGCGGCTCGTAGGGGTAGATGCTTGGATGTTCATTTCCCAGCCTTGCCGGGACGGTGCCGCTCAACAGATAACCGGCGGTCTGATTGACCATGCCGGACAGCGCGGATGACATGAGGTTGACTTCGATGTGCTGCCCCCGGCCCGTTTGCGTCCGCTCATGAAGGGCCGCGAGTATTCCTATCGCAGCGTGAAGGCCTGTGATGACGTCGAAAACGGCAACGCCCGAGCGGTATGCCGGTGTATCGGGTGCACCCGTAAGGCTCATCAGGCCGGACAGCGCCTGGACAAGCAGGTCATATCCCGGAAGTGAAGCCCCTCCCGCCGTACCGAAGCCGGTGATGGATGCGTACACCACTTCTGGATTCGCTTTTGCCACGGAACCATAGTCCAGGCCGTACCGTTCCAGGCAGTTTGGTTTGAAGTTTTCGACCATGACATCGGCCCGCTGGGCGATTTCCTGGGCAATCCTTCGGTCATCCTCGTCCCGGAGGTCCAGGGCGATGGATCCTTTGTTGCGGTTGATCGACAGGTAATACGTGGATTCGCCGTCCCGGACGGGAGGCTTCCACGCCCGGGTTTCGTCGCCGTCAGGGCTTTCGATCTTGACGACCGTCGCGCCCATGTCCGCCAGCAGCATGGTGCAGTAGGGGCCGGCAAGCACACGGCCGAAATCAGCAACCAGTACACCGGACAAAGGGCCGCTCCCCTTACGGCCGAAGACGTCGGAAGCCGGAACCTCGTCAAGGGACGTATGGCTACCGGCCATCTCGGGCCAGTCGAGGTTAGGGCTGGTTTGAATCGTCACGGCTCTCCTTTGAATGCTCGTCGATGCATCAACCATCCCACTACGAATTACCTCTGGTCCAATACTTATTCCGGGCTATATTGATGTCTTGTTGGGAATAATTGATTGCCGCTTTTAACGACAGAGGCATCACCGAACCGTGGCTCGGTGATGCCTCTGTCTTTAGTGCGTTGGCTTGCTCCCGGAAACTACACGAGGACCATGCCGCCGTCGATCATGACGACCTGGCCTGTCATGTAATCGGAATCCTCCGATGCCAGGTAGAGCGCCGTTCCAGTGACGTCCTCGGGCGTGCCGGCGCGGCCGGCAAGTATCGACCCTGAGAACTCGTCGAAAGCCTGCCCTGGCGCGGAAGTGTCTCCGAGTTCCATGATGTCGAGGTCGAGCTTGCGCCACAGGGGCGTGTCCACCACGCCCGGCGCAAAGGCGTTGCACGTGATGTGGTGTTCGGCCAGTCCGCGGGCTGCTGCCTGTACCAGCGCGTTGACCGCAAACTTACTGGCGCAGTAAGCGGCGAAGTTTGGGTATCCCTGGCGGCCTGCGATCGATGACGTGAGGACGAGCTTGCCCCCAGTCCCCTGCGAGATCATTTGTTTAGCCGCTTCCTGCTGGCAGATCAGTGAGCCGAGGCCGTTGACGTCGAGGGTAGTCCGCCAGTTTTCCTCCGTCACATCCAGGAAATGGAGGGGTTTGATGATCCCTGCGATAGCGAACATGACATCCAGACCGCCGTAAGCCTCCACGCCCGCTGCTACTGCGGCTGCAACGTCCGTCCGGTGGACTACGTTACCGGAGGTCGAAATTGCTGTACCGCCTTTGGAAACGATTTCGTCCCTTGCGTCATCGGCCGCCTCAGCGTTGAGGTCAAAGATCGTCAGCTTGGCACCCTCTTCCGCCAGGCGCCTGGCAACCGACCGGCCCATTCCGCTGCCTGCGCCGGTGATCAATATCCGTTTGCCGTCAACTCGTCCAGTCATTGCTCAAAACTCCTTTGTTTGGGTGTCCGTGACTTGCGGGAGTCCTTCCCCGGCTTGTCCGTAGTAGCAGCAACAGTCGTGCCGCTGGCCTCGGAACCAGGAGGGAGGCCCACCGGAATCCCCACCTCTATGTCGGTCGCCGTGGGTGAATCCGATGGCGTATCCCGCGAGTCTTCACGGTATTGCGCCAGGTTACCCAAGGGGAAATACCAAAATTGGCCCTATTGATGCATGTGAGGCAATAAACATGACAGTCAGTGAGCAGTAGAAACGCCCATCGTGAGGGATCCTACTTCGCGGAGGCGCCAAGGGTGTGGCGGAGCCAGGCTATTTCTGCCCGGCTCGCCGCTTTGCCAATTGTCAGCATTCCTTGGCGGTAGATGTCCTGGATATCCGCGCTTCGCAAAGGTCTGCCGTTTTCGTAGAAGAAGCTGGCGGGTGTCTCGAGGAATTTCAGCCGCCGCTCGAGTACCTCGTGCTGGTCTTCGACGTCGGGAAGTTGGGACAGGAAGGCAAGGATCACCATAAACCGTCCCAGGTCGCTGACATCTCCGCCTGAAGCGCTGCGAAGCCGTTGCTCAAGGTCTTCCCGGCCCTTAGGCGTGAGTTCTAGTGTGTGGCGCTGGGCCGCGCGCCCGTCCTCGATGCGCTGCACAATGGCACCCGCTTTGATGAGCCTTTGAATGGCGGGATACAGGCTCCCGTCACTGATCTCCTTTGCGAAACCGTAGAGTTCATTCATCTTGCGCCGGAGTTGGTAACCATGGAGGGGGCCTTCGGCGAGGAAGCCCAGGATCATCAGTTCGAGCACGACAACAATGCTAGCGGATGGGAATACCTCGAAACGAGGTAACGTTCCCTAATGCATACCTCGTTTAGAGGTATCGCTCCGTTTTCGCCGTCGAAGGATCCTCCCATGCCGTCTTCGCCCATGCCCCTTGCGGCTCAAGCCACCGTTCCCCGGGGCCGGCTCGCTATCGCCGTTGTCTCCACCGTGGTGGAATGGTACGACTTCACGTTGTTCCTTTACCTCAGCGCCGTCCTTTCACGGGTGTTCTTCGGTGACAGCCCCACGGGGGTCCTTATGACACTTGCAACGTTTGCCGTTTCCTACCTCCTCCGGCCGATAGGCGGCCTCGTCTTTGGATACGTGGGGGACCGTTGGGGCCGCCGGCCCGTTCTGCTGGCATCCATGGCGTTGATGCTGCTGGCCACACTGGGCACTGCTGTCCTGCCGACCTACGCGCAGATTGGTGAATCCGCCGCGGCCTGGCTTCTCGCACTGAGATGCCTGATGTCATTTTCGGTGGGTGGTGAATACACGGGCGTCATGACCTATCTCCTGGAAAGCAGCAGCCCGGGAAAGCGTGGGCTCGTCACCTCACTGGCCGCCGCGGCGAGCGAAATCGGAGCGCTGCTCGCTGCCGGTGTCGCAGCGGCCACCATCGCTGCCCTTCCTGCGGCACAGATGGATGCGTGGGGTTGGCGGATACCATTCATTGTCGGCGGTCTACTCGCTGCCTTGATCCTCTTGCTGCGCACCGGCCTCCACGAAACCCCGCTCTTTGCGCAAAGCCGCGCAGAGGAAACCCGGGAATCGATTCCACAGGTTGTGGGGCGGCAATGGCGGGCCATTATCCGCACCTTCGTCATCTCCGGGCTTGTTTCCGCAACGTACTACGTAGGCATCGTCTACCTGCCCACATACCTGGTTTCCGTTCAGGGCTGGGCCGAATCTTCCGCAATTGCCCTGGCAACGCTTTCCGCCGCCGTCGTGGTTGTTGCCTCGCCGGCCGCCGGCTGGTTGTCCGACCGATACGGGCGTCGCCGGACCCTGCTCGTCCTGGCGGTGGCGGCCGTTCTTCTGCCCGTTCCCATGTTCGCTGCCGCCGGTTACTCCACCGCACCCTTGGCCATTGCCGCCGTCGTGGGTCTTTCGTGCCTGGCCGGCAGCCTGAGCGCAGTGGGCGCATCAGCAATTCCGGAGCAGTTTGTCGTCAGGGGCCGCCTCACCGCGCTGGCAATCGGCGGGACCATTGCCACCACCATATTCGGCGGCATCGCGCCTTACGTGGTTCAGTCGCTGACTGAAACCACCGAGTGGCCACTGGTACCCGGAGTACTGATTGCAGCCGTCGGCGTTGCCGCGATACCCGCGATTCGGCGGGGACCTAAAACTGCAGGCAAGCATTCTGAAATTCCGCCAACGGACACTTCGCCCGAGCTCGCCGACTCGCAAACCGAATCAGAGGAAGCACACAACCATGCCTGAGCACATGCACGCAATCGTCCTGGACGGCCCGGGAGCGCCCGAAGCTCTCAAGATCCGGGTAGTGCCCCGGCCTGTTGCCAGGCCTGGTTGGGTGCTTATCAAAGTCCACGCTTTTGGCCTTAACCGCTCGGAGCTTCATTTCCGCAGGGGACTGGGCTCATTCGGATCCTTCCCGCGCATCCCCGGGATTGAAGCAACCGGTGTTGTAGTAGAGGCTCCGGGCGGTGAGGTCGCCGAAGGCACTCAGGTCGCCGCGCTGATGGGCGGCATGGGCAGAACTTTCGACGGAGGCTATGCCGAGTACGTGAGCGTGCCGGCCTCCAGCGTGGTCCCGTTTAGAAGCAGCCTTGATTGGTCCACTTTGGGTGCCGTGCCTGAGATGCTGCAAACCGCAAACGGCTCCCTGACAGTCGGCGTAAACGCCGTCCCTGGCAGCAGCCTGCTGATCCGCGGCGGCACTTCATCCATAGGGATGGCCCTGGCCGTCCTCGCCAAACGCCAAGGCATCACCGTCGTGGCCACCACCAGGAATCCAGACAAAACGCAGGCGCTCCTGGACGCAGGCACGGATCACGTGGTGATTGATTCCGGTTCGATTGCCGAACAGGTACGCCGAATCTTCCCGGACGGGGTCGGCGGCGCGGTGGAACTGGTCGGGACGCCCACACTTCAGGACACACTGCAGGCCACGGCTGTCCATGGGACGGTCTGCTTCACCGGAATGCTTTCGGACGAGTGGACGGTGAAGGACTTTTACCCGATCGACTTTATTCCCAACGGTGTCCGGTTGACTGCATACTCCGGCGGGGCAAATGACCTTCCAGCACCTGTCCTGCAGGAATTCCTGGATGCCGTGGAAGCCGGACGCGTCTCAGTCCCCATCGGCAAGGTTTACAGGTTCGACGAGATCGTCCAAGCGCACCAGGACATGGAGGATGGGTCCGTATCCGGCAAGCTTGTGGTCACAGTGGAAGGACACATTCATGACTGACGTCAACGCGGGCAGTACTGTTCTGCCCTTGGACAGACTGCCAGGGGGAGCTTCGCTGAGATCCGTTATGGCATATGCCGGCAAGATCGGGGGCCGCAAGGCCCTCCGGGTGGCACTGACCGGCGAGGCGGCAGCGGGGGTTCCCGGAGTCCATTACATCGACCAGCCCACCTTTGTCCTGCTGCCGGCTGAGTTCGAGAACGGTGTCATTGAGGTAGACATATTGAGCCGCCTGACTGGGGACGCGCCCGATTATGCGCGTGCCTTCGCCGGTATCGCCTACCGAATTTCCGACGACGCTGACCGCTTTGAGTCTGTCTATGTTCGACCGCTCAATGGCGCGAAGCTCAATCCACCAGGTCCACGTGTGAATCGCGGCGTGCAGTATTTCGCCTATCCCGAATGGGACTTTGAACGCCTTCGCGTTGAATACCCCGACGGCCGCTATGAGGCTCGGGCCGACATCGGCCCGGACGAGTGGATCCACCTGCGCATCGAAGTGGAGGACCAGCGCCTTCGCGTCGGCATCAATGGGGTGGAGGCCCTGGCTGTGGATGAAACCAAGGCCATGCCGGCCAGCGGGAAGATTGGCCTGTGGGTTGACATTGGAACCGAGGCGTTCTTCTCCAATCTGCGCATCACGCGCGGCTGATCTGGGGACGGTATCGGCACCCCAAAGCCCGGGCCCCTGTTCTGCGTGCCTTTCACGCCACAGACTGATACGCGGAACCTCTCAGTCTGTTCCGAAAAGGTATTTCTATTCGCACAATGGGGGAGCCTAGTCTTGAACAGCCACACACTGTGTGATGCCCGGCACTCCACGATGTCCGCGAGGACAATGCTCGAGCCAGGATCAACCACCACGACAAAGGAGTCACCGTGACCACGGAAACCCAGGCAACCGCAGCCGCCTCAGGTGCAGGCGCAACAGCCCGTTTCAGGGAAAACAAGCACGTCGCTGCAGCAACCAGCAAGGAGCGCGTCAGCGCCCTCGCCGGCAAGATCATCAAAGCCATCAACGAGACCGTGATCGACGAAAAGGTCACTTATGACGAGTACAACGCCCTCAAAGCCTGGCTGATCCAGGTCGGTGAGGACGGGGAATGGCCGCTCTTCCTTGACGTCTGGGTAGAGCACTCCGTCGAAGAAGTTGCCAACGCCAACCGGCACGGCTCCAAAGGAACCATCGAAGGCCCCTACTACATCCCGAACGCGCCCGCTCAAAACACGCCGGCCACGCTGCCCATGCGCGATGACGAACCGGGCACGCCGTTGCTTTTCCAGGGCCAGGTCACGAGCGTTGCTGGGCAGCCCCTGGCCGGCGCGTTGATCGAACTGTGGCACGCTGATGACCTCGGGTTCTACTCCCAGTTCGCGCCGGGCCTGCCTGAGTGGAACCTTCGCGGGTCCGTGATTGCCGACGCCGATGGTAAATTCCAGATCAACACCATACAGCCGGCCCCGTACCAGATTCCGACAGACGGCGCTTGCGGTGCACTCATCGCTGCTGCCGGCTGGCACGCCTGGCGTCCGGCACACCTGCACCTGAAGGTCTCCGCTCCGGGTCACCAACTCATCACCACACAGTTGTACTTCCAGGGTGATGAGCACGTCGCGGACGACATCGCTTCGGCCGTCAAGCCGGAACTGATCCTCGCGCCGACCGACCGCACGGATGGCAATGGGCGGGAAGTCACCTACGACTTCGTCCTCGATCCGGAGAACTGATACAACTCCAACTGTCGGAAGGTGGAGCCTCCGCAAGCGTCGGTCGTCGGGTGGTCGGATTATGCCACCCGGCGACTTTGCTGCGGTTGCTCCGATGCAGGGAAACGGAGTGACCCTATGACGTCGGTGACGACGATGCCTTTAGTGAACGACGAAATGGTCGACGAATTCTCAACGAGCCACCTGCCGTGGCAGTTGGATGTGGTTCGGGACGCGGCGTTGAAACACCGGGCGGCAGAATTTGGTGGGTTGTGGGCTGTGGACTGCCGACTGGGCGGAATGAGAGGGCGGCGCGGCCAGCGGGAAATTAGCCATACTGACGGAGATTACGCAGCCGTCCTATTGGTAAGGCGCGGCCGGGAAGTGTTTTCACAGGGGGGCAGACAGGCAGTTGTGGGAGCAGGCAGTGCGGTCATGTGGGACGGAGTATTGCCTGGAGAGTGCTTCAGCGAAGGTCCTCTCCTAAAAACGACACTCTTCATGCCCCGGCAGCTCTGCCTTGAGGCGTTGCCGCGCCTTGAATCACTTGTCGGACGCCCCTTGAATAGCACGCCCAGCCTTCGTCTGTTGTTTGACTGGTTGCACACGTCGACCAGGGCGTTGGATCTGGACGAGGATTCAGCGGCGATGGCGGGACGGATCGCGGTCGATCTTTTAGCCTCCGCTATTGGCGCATCCACCAACATCGTCCTCGATACAAAGACGATCCGCCTTATGGAAGTTAAAGCCTTTGTCGAGTCCCGGCTGGGCGACTCCAGCCTCACCGTAGACGACATTGCCCACGGAAATGCCGTGTCGATCCGTTACCTCCATGCGCTGTTCGAGGGCACAGGGGAAACCTGCCGGGAATTTTTGATGCGGCGTCGTCGGGAAGCGGCATACCAACTCCTGCTGTCACCCGCACCCGTCTCTGTCACCGAAGTGGCGCACCGGTGCGGTTTCGACAACCCGTCGTCGTTTAGTCGCGCCTTCCGTGCCGCTTACGGTGTTTCCCCCCGCGAGGCACGGAACGCCCACCGCTCAATGTGATCTGAACGACTTTGTGCATCTCCGGAACACTTCTGTGCACATGGCGGCAGGTTTTGCTTGCTCGAGTTTTCAATACTTGTGGAGGCGAGGAGATGCCTCCCGGTGACGAAGGAGTCCCAAGTGACCAGTACCCTTAGCGAGCGTGCCGTGAAATACGCCGCACTATTCCAGCCCGGACGAATCGGATCGATGTCCCTGAAAAACCGCTTCGTCCAGTCGCCCATATTCACGCAGTATGCCGAGGTCGACGGGTATGCAGGCCCCCGCCTTATTGAGTATTTCCGGCAACGGGCCCGCGGCGGAGCAGGCCTGCTCATCACCGAGAACACCTCTGTCGACTGGCAGGTTGGCCGTACAGTCGGGCACCCGATCCGGATTGACCATGACCGTTACCGGTCGGGCCTGGCCGACCTGGTGGAGGCAGTACACAATGAGGGCGCGAAAATTGCGGTCCAGTTGCACCACACGGGCCGGCAGAATTCACAGGGCAATACCGAAGGCAATGTGCCCCCGATTGCGCCGACCGCCGGCATCACCAGCGCCTTTGGAACGGCGCCGCGCGCCATTGAGCTCGAAGAAATTCCCGGCCTGATCAACATGTACGCCCAAGGCGCCCGCCGCGCCAAGGAAGTTGGCTTCGACGCAGTGGAACTCCACGGCGCCCATGGGTATCTGCTGGGGCAGTTCTTGTCGCCCAAGACCAACAAACGCACGGACGGTTATGGAGGCCCGCTGGAAAACCGCGCCCGGTTTGCCCTTGAAGTGGTGCGGGCAGTCCGCGAACAGGTCGGTCCAGACTTTCCGGTGATGTACCGGCTCAGTGTCGAGGAGCCGTACGAGGGCGGGCTCTCTTTGGATGACGGCCTGGCGTTCTGCCAAATGCTTGATAAGTATGTAGACGCTTTGGACGTTTCGGCCGGCAACTACGACACGGCGGACGTCCTCCTGCCCATGGTCCCGCCGGGCAACCTCCTGCACTACGCCAAAGAGGTGAAGAAGCGGGTCTCCGTGCCGGTCATCGGCGTCGGGCGTCTTGTCTGGTTGCTGGATGAACTCAACGACGACGTCGCTGCCGGTGAACTGGACTTCGTCGCCATGGGACGGGCAGGCCTGGCCGATCCCACGATCGTTGAGAAGACCCGGCGTGGGGCAACGTCCAACATCCGTCGGTGCCTGGCGGTTAATGAGTGCATCTCGCGCTGGATGTTCAATGGACAGCACACGCAGTGTGTTATCAACCCGGCGCTCTCCCAGGAGAAGCGGGCAGCCGAAGCCCGTCGGCTGGCAGTTCCCGCCAAGCGGGTCCTGATCGTCGGCGCTGGCCCGGCCGGATGCGAGGCAGCCATTCTGGCCGCGGACCGTGGCCATGAAGTAACGCTGGTGGAACGCGAGAAGGAGATCGGCGGTCAGTTGCGGGCCTGGGCCGCAGCTGAGGTCCTGAACAAAGAGATCACGACGTTTGTTGAGTTCTACCGCGCCGAGCTGGAGCGCACGGGGGTCGACGTGCGGCTCGGAACCGAGGTCACGGAAGCGGAAATGGGCGGGTACGACACAGTCTTTCTCGCTACCGGCACCGAGAGTGCCGGTGCGCCCCAGGGGGCGATCGATGCCGTGCTAATGCTGGCAGGCCGGAGTGCGCCGGAGGCGAAGGAGGTAACCGTGCACGGAAACACTGAAACAGCGATGTTCGCGGCCCTGTGGCTGTCCGAGCAGGGCCGCAAGGTTACGCTCAGCTCTCCCAGCGAGGACGTTGGGCTCGACACGAATGACATGCAGCGCAATCACCTGAGGGGACTGCTCGCTTCCCGGAACGTCAACATTCTTACGGACCAGCCGGCCCCTGCGGGAGGGACGGTGGTGTGGGCTCAGGACCGTACACCTAACGATTTCCTGGCAGCGGCAGTCGACGGCGAACGCATACGCACCATCGGCACACGCTTCAGGGGCGGCCGAATGTACGAGGCGACCCAGTCCGGTTTCTGGGCCGCAGCTGAGGTTTAGGAGGAGTACAAATGGTCATCCGCGCAATTGAACACATCGGCATCACAGTTCCTGACCTCGAACAGGCCACGGACTTCTTCGTGGACGCATTCGGAGCCGAAAAGATCTACGACATGCTCGACGAACCTTTGGCGGGTCCCGCGGTCGAGGCTGGTCTGGGCATCCCGCAAGGCTCGAGGATCGAGGCCATCCGTATGCTTCGTCTCGGAGATGGACCCAACCTGGAGTTGTTCACGTACTCCGGGGCTGCCCAGCGGGAGCCCGTGGTGCCGAGCGACTACGGACTTCAGCACTTCTGCGTATACGTGGACGACATCGAGGAGGCTTCGACCCGGTTGGAAAAGGCCGGCGGGCAGCTGCTCAGCGCGCCTGGCGATCTTCCCGGGGGTGACGCAGGCGAGGGCAACCGGTACCTCTACGCGCGCACCCCGTGGGGCAGCACGGTCGAACTCGTGACCTATCCGTCTCCGCAGGCTTACGAGTCGCGCACCCCGCTTCGCAGGTGGCGCCCGGCCCAGTATGCCGACAACACGCACCAGGAGTAACTTACCGTCCGATAAGTCCTGAAGAGCTTCTGCAACACACAAACGGCCGAGCCTACTGGCTCGGCCGTTTGTGCTGTGTGAAGGGCATTTCCACCGGTCCTAAGGTTCGGACGCAGGTGCGGCACCGGAATTTACGCCCATGCGTCACCACGGACATACGTAAGAAACAAAGAAACTATGTACTTGTGGTCATTGAGTGCGGTACAAATGAGAAATAGCGACGCCGTATCCAGTATTTAGTTAATCTTTGGACGCATCCCAGGGATTCCCCACTCACCTCGCAAGGGAGATACCGTGCCTGTTGCAGCTATCGATCCACGTTCCACGGACATCACCCCCCTCATCTACCATCCAGTCCTTTGGACTGCGGCAGCAGGGGTCTTTGTCGTCATCATCCTTCAATCAGTCATCTATTTCCGGGCCATCCGGAAGGCGGCACCGGCCGTCGGGCTTACGCCTGCCCAAGTCAGCAGCTCTGTCCGTTCCGGTGCTGTTGCCGCGATCGGGCCGTCGCTTGCCGTCGCGCTGATTGCTGTTTCGCTTCTCCCGCTTTTCGGGACACCCGCAGTGCTCGCCCGAATCGGCCTGGTTGGTTCGGCGGCGTTCGACGTCGCCGCCGCAGGCATTTCCGCCGGCACGCAGGGGGCGCAGTTGGGCGGACCCACCTACACCCAGAAGATCTTCGCCCTGGCTTTCGCCGCCATGACCATCGGTGGCCTCGCCTGGATGCTTTCGGCCTTGATTCTCACTCCAATTTTAAGCAAGGGCGACGCGACGCTGCGCAAGGTGAATCCGGCCGTCATGGCTGTGGTGCCGACAGCGGCGCTACTTGGCGCGTTCTTCACGCTGGCCTTCACGGAAGTGGTCAAGTCGCCAACGCATCTGGTCACCATGATCGTGTCGGCGGCTTCGATGGGGGCATGCCTCCTGTTGGCCCGCAAGCTGCGCCGCCCTTGGCTGCGCGAATGGGGCCTGGGCCTCGCCATAGTCTCAGCGCTGGCGGCCGCTTACTTCATGACAGCAGCCTGAGAACCACACGAAAGGAGCCACTCCGATGTCAAAGACAACTTCCGCTGAACTTGCAGCTTTTGACCGCACCACCTCCATCTGGGGACCGATCACACTGGGCCTGGGTCTGCTCATTTCGCTGGCAGCCGCGCTGTACGCAGCTTTCGGCTCTGGCGCGGGCATCACAGGGATGGAGCTGGTCACCGCGGTCGTCGCCGTGTTGGCCACCTTCGGCGTCATAGCCATCATTGAACCCATTTCCTATTTCCCGATACTGGGCCGCTCGGCGATGTACCAGGCTTTCCTGATCGGAAACATCGCCAACAAGCTCCTCCCGGCAGCCATCGTGGCACAGGCCAACCTGGGCGAGAAACCGGGCACACGTCGGGCCGAACTCATTGCCGGAAGCGCCATTGTCGGTGCCGTGCTTATCCACATCACCACCCTGGTTCTCCTTGTGGGCGTCCTGGGAACCTGGCTGGTCGGCATGCTCCCCGCACCACTGATTGCCACCGCGCGTGGCTATATCCTCCCCGCGGTCTTCGGCGCCGTTGTCCTGCAAAGCGTGCTTGCCATGAAGAGCCGCCGTACGACCATCGTGGCCGTGGTGGTCGCTGCTGTCATTGTCTTCGTGGTGGTGCCCTTGGCCCCGGCGCTTACGTTCTACGCCACCGCGCTGGCCGTCATCATCACCATCGTCGTCTCGTGGTACGCACGGTCCAACAACCCGACACCCGGAAGCGACAACGCCCGGGAACCGGCCAACCCCGCCGCTCCCGTCTCCGAAACCACCCACTGAAAGAGAACTCTGAATGACTATCACCACGAGCGTGCGGCTAACCGCAGACGTCTATAAGCACCTGCACGCCCATCCGGAACTGTCGGGCCAGGAATTCGAAACTGCCGCCTACATCGAAACCCACTTGGCCGCCCTGGGGATCGACTCATTTCGCTGCGGAGCCACCGGGGTAGTGGCTGTCCTGAAGAATGGCGACGGTCCCGTCGTCGGCTTCAGGGCCGACACGGACGGCCTCCCTATTGCCGAGGAGACGGGCCTTAACTACTCCAGCGTGGCCACGGGTACGCAACGGGACGGTACCACCGTACCCGTGATGCACGGCTGCGGGCATGACACCCATGTTGCTGCAGCGCTCGCGCTTGCCGCCCTCCTGGTGGAGCGCAGGGAACTCTGGAGGGGGACGCTGGTTTTGATATTCCAGCCCGGCGAAGAAACCGCCTATGGCGCCCGGGCAATGATCAGCGATGGACTTTGGGACCGGGCGCCAAAACCCGAGGTGGTGCTGGCCCAACACGTACTGCCCGCGCTCAAAGGCAAGCTCCTCATTCGGAGCGGGCACATGGCTACCTTGGCAGATTCCTGGATGGTCAGGGTCCATGGCCGGCAGGCACACGGTTCGCAGCCGGAGAAGTCCATCGATCCGATCGTTGCCGCCTCAGCCATGGTGCTTCGGCTGCAGACCATCGTCTCGCGCGAACTGGCACCATCCACGCCGGCGGTCATCTCCGTAGGAACTTTCCACGCTGGGCTGAAGGAAAACATCATCCCGGCAACAGCTGAGTTTTCGATCAACGTCCGAACCCCGGACGAAGAAACCCGCGCAGCCGTACTGGCAGCAATCCGCCGGATTATTTCAGCCGAGGCGGCCGCCTCCGCTGCCCCGGAGCCCACCATCACCGAGATAAACACCTTTCCCCGTTGCTACAACCATCCTGAGGCCACCCGCCGCGTCATCGAACGTTTCACGACGGATTTCGGCGCGGACGTAGTGACTGACGCCCCGCTGGGGATGGCCTCCGAAGACGCGGGTTTGCTCAGCGACGCAATCGGTGTTCCGGGTGTCTACTGGGCTTTCGGTACCTTCGAACCGGAACTTTTCGACGGCGGCGCTTCACCGGCGGGTAACCACTCGCCGTTCTTCGCTCCCGAGGCGCGTTCCGCCGTCGTGGTGGGAACAGGTGCAGCACTTTCCGGAGTGTTAGCCTTTCTGGGCCGGAACTGAGAATCTGCGGGGCGACAGGAATCCCTGGCGCCCCGCGCCGAGGTGCCGTGCCCGGGCCACATCCAGGGGCCGAAGAATCAACGAAGGAACGGGACGTGGAGCAGTTGGACAGCCTTGATCGGCAGATCATGGCCGCACTAGTGCGCAACGGCCGCGCCCCTTGGCGGCTGATTGCCGAAGTCCTCGGTCAACAGGAACGGACCGTGGCCCGCCGCGGCAACAAGCTACTTGAATCCGGTGCGGTACGCATCAATGCGTTCGTTAACCCTGTAGCCGTAAGTTCCCGCACTGCCTTCCTGCTCCGCGTCCAAGCAACTCCCAGGGAACTACGCAACGTATGTTCATGGCTCGCCGACCAAGACGAGTCTTCGTGGGTTAGCGCCCTATCGGGGGCGAATGAGGCAGTGGCGGGCATGTTCCTCGCCCCCGATGGATTAGGAGAACTGCTCTACCAACGGCTCGCGGCGGTGGACGGGATCCAGTCGTTTAACCTGATGCCGCTGTTCGATTACTTCCGCACCCCGTCCGGCTGGATGCCGGATGTTCTCACCAAACAACAGTATGCGGCGCTCCACGCGGATGAGGATGGCCGCCTCGCCGGCAAGGCGAGCGGCCGGCCGCCGCTTGACGAGACCAGCCGGATGCTGGCCATGCTCCTGCACGGAAATGGTCGCGCAACCTTGGACGAACTGGCTTCTGAACTCTCTGTCTCCAAGGCGACGGTCAGCCGGCGCCTGGATTCCATGACCAGTACAGGAATTGTGTTCATCAGGGCCGTCGTGGACCTCGTAGCCTTCGGCTTCCCGGTAGAATCCCTGCTCACCGTTACGTGTTCAGGCTCATCGAGCAAAACGATGGGGGAGTACATCGCCGGCTTCCCTGTCACGCGGTGGGCCGCTGCCTCCGGTGACCAACTGGTTGCACAGGTAGCCGTAACCGCCCTCGAAGACCTTGGGCCGCTCCTGGCCGACCTGCAAAACCGCGACGGCGTGGTAGCCGCTCGGTCCTCCGTCTACGCGGAGGTATTCAAGCGCAGCACCCTGCGCTACTACGACGGCATGTTTCAGGAGCCGTCGCTGTAATCAGCGGGCGCCCGTTAAGCCGACGACTCGACTGGCCTCGTTCACTGTTGGCGGACAAGCCCCTCGGGAACATGAGGGTGGGCCCGGACAACGTACCGGCCCACCCCAATCCGAGTGATCAGGATGCCCATTCCGTAGTGCGCCGCCGCAGGCGACACAGATTGGATCGCTTTTTCCAAGGTCGGGTCCACTTCATCAGGCGTCGCCACATTGACTTCGAGCATTCCTGGCGCAGGTGGTGGTGATTGCGAAGCACCGACAATGATCTGACCCCCACGGCCTTCCTTCATCTCTACCTCCCCCGTCGGATGAATTAGTTAGACGCGGTTAGTTGCTCAATGTCATCGAGGCTGACTGGGAATCCGGGAAACTCCACAAGTGCCCTGAGCGGAAAGGCGAGTACGCTCGCCTTGCCGGTTTCGTCCTTGAGAAGATCTCCCATGCGGCCGCGGATGCCACCGCGGCTTTCGATGAGCCGGGCAAGACGCGGACCGGCATCGGTATCGCTGTCCCATTCTCCGAACGTTGACCAGACAGTCAGGGGACGGGGTACCGGGTTGGCCGGTATATCCAATGAGGCAGAAAGGCGGATATCACGGGAGGATGATCCGACCTCGACAGTGCAGGGACCGCCGTCGTAGACCCAGTGCTGCAGTTCGGTGCTGTAGTGTCCCAGCTGCTCGCGGGTCAGATCGAAGCTCAGGTGGACGGACTCTCCTGGTTGCAGGTTCACCTTTTGGAAGGTCCTGAGTTCCCGCACTGGAGTGGAAAGAGTGCCCTGGGAACCGCCCACGTATACCTGGACGACCTCGGCGCCGGGATACGTCCCAGTGTTGCTCACTGTCAGTGAAACAGTGAAGGCGAGAGGGGAATCCGCATCGAAAGCGGCCGTGTGCAGGTCGGAGTACTCGAAGGTTGTGTAGGAGAGACCATGCCCAAAAGGAAAGTCGACACTGATGTTGCGGGCGTCGTAGTACCTGTATCCCACGTAGATACCCTCGCCGTAGGAGACGTGTCCTTCCTCTCCCGGAAAATCAAGGAACGCCGGCGTGTCCTCAAGGCGGACAGGAACGGTCTCCGCCAGCTTTCCCGAAGGATTGACGTCACCCAAGAGGACGTCGACGACCGTTTCCCCATGAGCCTGCCCGGTGAGCCAGAACTCGATGATTGTCGACGCCTTGTGCCGCCATTCGGCCGTCGTTACCGCTGAACCGTTGCTGAGAACGACAACGATGCGGTCATTGACCGCGGCGAGACGGTCCAGGAGGGCAAGTTGGTTTGCGGGCAGCGAAATGTCGGCTCGGTCCCGGCCCTCGGATTCGAAGGCGGCTGGAAGACCGAGAAAGAGGACAACCGTTTCCGCTGTTGCCGCGGTGGCCACTGCTTCCTCGACCAGCCCGTCGTCGTCGACACCGTCCAACCTGTAGCCTGCGGAAAACAAAGGCTCCCGCCCGAACCGGTCCACCATCGCGTCGATCGTCGAGACGACCCGGACGGGGTTGACTGCCGAGCTTCCCGCCCCTTGATAGCGGGGTGTTCGGGCCAGCTCCCCGATGAGCACGACATGCTCCATCGATGCTGCGTCCAGCGGCAAGCCGGCTTGATCGTTCTTAAGCAGAACCGCAGACTCGGCTGCAGCCCGGCGGGTGAGCCGGTGGTGTGCATCCAGATCGGGCTGTTCGCCCTGATCGATCTTTTGCGTACGGTCCGCCAGCAGTTTCAGCCGTGTCAGGGCCCGGTCAAGTTCTGCATCGATCTTTCCGGATTTGGCGGCCTCAACAATGCGGGAGTCATCGGGCCTGCCGGGCATGCGGAGGTCAAGCCCGGCCTTCAGGGCCGCCACGGGGTCGTGCACCGCACCCCAGTCCGACACGACGACGCCGTCGTAGCGCCATTCTTCCCTTAGGACATCCGTCAGCAACCAGGAGTTCTCTGATGCGAAGACGCCGTTGATGCGGTTGTAGGAGGCCATGACACCCCAGGGATTGGCGTTACGCAGTGCCAGCTCGAAACCACGCAGGTAGATCTCCCTTAGTGCGCGTTGTGTCACGTCCGCGCTCACACGCAAACGGTCCGTTTCCTGGTTGTTGACTGCAAAGTGCTTTACGCAGGCCCCGACGCCCTGGTCCTGAATTCCTTTGATCATGGCGGCGGCCATCGTGCCCGTAAACATCGGGTCTTCTGAAAAGTACTCGAAGTTTCGCCCGCACAACGGGCTTCGTTTGATGTTCATGCCCGGCCCAAGAACCATGTCTACGCCCTTGGAGCGGGCCTCCCGGCCCAGGGCCGCGCCCACCGACTCAATAAGATCAGGATCCCAGGAAGATGCGAGCGTCACTGCGGGCGGGAAGCACGTCGATTTCTCGCTTCGGCCGATTCCGAGATGGTCTGGATTTTCGTCGTCCTGAACCCGGAGCCCATGCGGCCCATCGGCCAATCGGAGCTGGCGCAGGTCGGCTTCGGGCAGTCCGTTGGTCGTCCAGTAGTCGGCTCCGGTCGTTATGGCTGCGACCTGGGCGGGTGCAGGGGGCGTATCTGATGTGTGGGTCACTGAGATCTCCGGGCAGGTTGAGGGAGGCCCGCTCGGTGCAGGCCCGTGTTGGTTTATTGCATGCCGGCTGCCGCGAGCCGGCTGGGCGGCGCTAAACGCCAGTGATGCGCCCAGGAAGGGTTGTGTGCACCTGGCGGCAGATTCCGTCCTTACGTTTGAATGGGGACATCGCTGCTATGAGCGATTCGGTGCGCTTCGCTCACGATCCGCGCACTTGCATATTTATCGGTTCGGGACGGGTCGATGTCGAAACCTTGGACGTGCGGTGCCGTGCCGCTGGCGCCCGCCCAACCGGGGTTGCCCGTCCAGGCGAAACGCACGAAAGCACCATGCATGGCATCCGCGATTTCCTGCGGCGGGTTGGGGCCAGCCACCCGGCTGACATCAGGATCGCTCAGGACGTCAAAAACAAAGGGCACATCGAGGCAATGTTCCGATACGCCGCTCACCGCAGACTTCCAGGTAAAGTCGTAAGCCCACGTAGGGGAGCCGCCCCGAAGGGAGATCCACCGGGGGATGTGGCGACGGAACATCAGGTCGCTGACGTACCTGCCCACGACAGCCGCCGTAGTGTTCCCGGCAGTGCAAGCGGGGTAGGCGCCGGCGACGGCTTCGTCCGCACCCATGATTCTCAAGGCTTCCCGGGCAGACATTGCGCCGAATGTATCCGAATGTGCGGCAAGCAGACGACTGAATTCCTCTTGGGTGGCGCCGACCAGAAGGGGAACATCTTTCCCCCGGCCGGCGGCAAGGCCTTCCGCTACCGTCCCCTGCACCAACTGAGCATCGATCACGGGCCCGAGGCGAAGCATCCCTTCGACTTCCCCGAGTTGCCGCAGCCAGGCCACGGCATCCTGCGTGGGTACTGGTGCCCGCGACCAGTTTTGCGCTTGGATCAGTTCCTCTTCGGGCACGGAAGCGAAGGCACGGCTTTCGGCCTCAAGCCCCAGCCGTTCCGCGACATCGAACGTGTAATCTTTGGCGCCGTCAAGTGAAATGTCGACCGGAGTGCCCGATAAGGACGCCGCTTTGTGAAAGAGGCCTTGAGCGCGCGGGACGGTCAGCAGCGTCATTACAGCGCCACCCCCGGCTGATTGACCGCAGAGAGTGACGTTGCCCGGATCGCCCCCAAAGGCGGCGATATTCTCACGGACCCATTCAAGGGCCAGTATCCAGTCCAGTACTCCGCGGTTATTCGGGGCGTCGGGAAGCCAGCCGAAGCCATCGAAGCCCAGCCGGTAGGAAATCGTGACTGATACGACCCCGTCACGGGCGAAGGCTGCGCCGTCGTACCAAGGGCTTGCCGGCGATCCCGCGACGTAGCCGCCGCCGTGGATCCAGACCAACACCGGGTACGGGCCCTCCCCAACATCACGGGCAGGCTTGAACACGTTGACGTTGAGCGTTGAATTTCCAGGAATGGACGGTTCCGGAATGGTTGTAACCTCCGCCAGAGCCTTGCGCTGGGGCGTTGCGCCGAAGCGCGTCGCATCCAGTATGCCTTTCCATGGGGCTTTGGGGACAGGAGCCCGAAAGCGGTTCTTTCCATACGGGGGCTCTGCATAAGGGATCCCCAGGAACGCGATGGTGCCGTCCTGCCGCGTTGTTCCGCGCACCAGGCCAGCGGTTGTAGCGACGATCATGCCGTCTTTCCTTCGACCAGGTCCGCCTGTTCGGCGAGCAGTTTCCTGCGTGCTGTGCGCCGTTCCGCCTGTTTGTCCGGGTCGGGAACGGGCGCCGCGAGGAACAGGCGCTGCGTATAGGGGTGCTTGGGGCGGGCGGTGACTTGGTCTCCCTCACCGGTCTCAACTATTTCGCCCCGGTACATGACAGCCACGCGGTGACTGATGTGCCTTACTACCGCAAGGTCGTGGGAAATAAACAGGTAGGCGACGCCGGTGAGCTCCTGGATCTCGATGAACAGGTCCAGCACACGGGCCTGGGTGGAGAGGTCAAGCGCTGAGACCGGTTCGTCGCAAACAATGAGTTTGGGATCCAAAGCCAGGGCGCGTGCAATGGCAATCCGCTGGCGCTGGCCGCCGGAGAACTCGCGCGGCAGCCTTGACTGCGCATCTGCGGGCAGGCCAACCCGGCCCAATAGTTCCCGGACCCGACCTTTTGCGGCAGCGGCCTGGACCCCTGCCGCGGTTAAAGGTTCCGCCAGAATCTGCTCGATCGTCAAAGAGGGGTTGAGCGAGGAGTAGGGGTCCTGGAAAACGACCTGTATCTCGCTGCTCAGCTTGCGCCGGTCCCGTTTGTGCAGATTGCTGATATCGCGGCCACTGTAGCGTATGGAACCTTCCGTGACGGGGGCCAGGCCGAGTACGGCCCGGCCAAGGGTGGTCTTGCCGGAGCCGGATTCCCCAACCAGTCCTACCGTCTCGCCTGGTTTGATGTCGATCGAGACGCCGTTGAGGGCCCGGAAAGGCGCCGTCCTGAGACGTTTGGTCGGGTAGGCGACGACGAGGTCTTCAACCTCAAGGAGCGTATTTGTCATGATCGTCCTCCGATGGGAGAGGCGCCCAGAGGCGGCCGTGCCGGACCTTCGTCCAGAATTGCGCTGAGCAGTGACTGGGTGTACGGATGGCTGGGATGGTTGAGGATGGTGCGCACCGGTCCCTGCTCGACGAAGACTCCGTTTTGCATGACCGTGACGCGATCGCAGAGGTCCGCCACGACTCCGAAGTTGTGCGTGACAAGGAGCATGGCCATGCCGCGCTCTTTCTGGAGGTCACGCAGGAGGTCGAGGACCTCGGCTTGGACGGTGACGTCCAAAGCAGTTGTTGGCTCATCCGCAATGATGAGGTCGGGGTCAGTAGATACGGCTCCTGCGATGAGTACCCGCTGGGCCATTCCGCCAGATACTTCAAAAGGGTACGCGTCGAAGGTGCGCTTGGGGTTTGGAATGCCCACCCGGTCCAGCAGTGCCAGCGCCCTCTCCGTGGCTTCCTTCTTGCTCAGCCCCAGGTTGAGCCGGAGGGGTTGGACGAGCTGAAAACCGATCTTGAAGGATGGATCGAGGTTTGACATCGGTTCCTGCGGGATATAACCGATCCGGCGTCCGCGAATGTCCTTGTAGACCCGCTCCGATGCGCCCTGGAGGGAAGTACCCAGATGGTCGATGGTGCCGCCTGTTACGCGGCCGCCGGCGGGAAGCAGGCCCAGGACGGAAAAGGCTGTCTGCGTCTTGCCTGATCCCGACTCGCCGATGAGGCCGTGGATTTCGCCCTTGCGCACTTCAAGGCTGACGCCGCGAACTACTTCGAGTGTCGAGCCGTCCGGCTGGTCGTAGCCAACGCGCAGGTTGTGAACGGTCAGCAGGGGAGAAGAGGGCTTCGTTTCGGTGAACGGATCGTCGGGGTGGACGATCGTCTCGTGGTCTGAGCCGGATGGATCCGGTGCTGCAGTCCTGGAACGTCGCGCTGAGGATTTGCTTGAGCGGCGCCGGGTAATGACGGTCCGTTCCAGTTCATCCCGCATGGCATTGGCCAACAGAGTCAGGGCGATACAGGTAAGGGAAATTGCGAGTGACGGCCACAGCATGAGCGTGGGGGCTTTGTAGATGTTGGTAAATGCATCATTGAGCATCTGGCCCCACGTCGGCACTGAGGCGTCACCCAGCCCGAGGAATTCTAGACCGGACTGAATCGCGATAGCTATGCCTGCGATGATGGCGGACTGGATGATGATGGGAGCCCGGATGACAGACGGAATATGCCGGCTGATAATGCGGAAGTCGCTGAGCCCGGACACCCGGGCCGCATCGATGTAGAGCTCGTGCCGGATAGCTGTGACAGCTGCATAGACGAGGCGGAAGTAGGCAGGTGACAGCAGGATGCCGAAGACGACCATCGCCAGCCAAACCGAGGGCCCCAGCACTGCTCTGGCAGCCAGCAGAACCACCATGGCGGGCAACGCCATGACGAGCGAGGTGAGCCACGATGAGACGGCGTCGAACCATCCGCTGTAATAGCCTGCCAAAAGCCCGGCGATGACCCCAATCAGCAGTGCAGTAACCAGGGCGACGAGGGCTGATGCAATGCTTACCTGGGTTGCGGCCAGCAGCCGGGACAGAACATCGCGCCCGGCGCTGTCCGCGCCAAGCGGATGGGCTGGGCTGGCAGGAGACAGTACCAGGTCAAGTGCTGCCCTGTTTGGGTCTTGTGGAGCAACCCATGGCCCGATCACGGCGATGAGCCCCACAAAGGCCAAAAAGATAAGGGCTGCAAGTCCGACGGGACGGCGCCGCAGCCTCCGCAGCAACGAAGCGCGGATCTGCGGTGTCGGCAGTGCTTGGGGGAGGTTGATGATGGTCATGACAAACGGACCTTCGGGTTGAGTGCGGCCTGGGCCAGATCGATAACAAGGTTGACGATGACGACGATGATGGCCGCCGTGATGACCACTCCCATGACTACGGGAATGTCGCCCAGAGTCGTTGCCTGAACTGTCAGTTGGCCGATGCCCGGCAGTGCGAATACCTGCTCAATAACAACGGACCCACCGAGAAGCCCAACAAACTGCAGTGCGAGGACGGCGAGCGCGGGGCCGCCTGCGTTGCGGAGGACATGCTGGTAGATGACCCGGTTGATACCGATGCCCCGGGCGCGCAGGGTCCGGACGTAATCCCGGGACATTGCGTCGACCACTGCGCTTCGGATCTGCTGGGACACGCTGGCAATTGCCGCCAATGAGAGCGCGACAATCGGCAGAGTCACCGAGGCGAGCCAGCCGTTGGCCGACTTGGTCAAGGGAACAAATCCCGTCGCTTTGAACCAGTGCAGATTAATGGCGAATACCACGACCAGGAAGAGCGCAATGAGGAAGTTGGGAATGGCAAATCCAATGACTGAAACCAACTGCACGAGGCCGTCGATCCAACCACCGCGCCGTGCGGCCAGAACTCCCAGGAGAATGGAGACGATTGCGGACAGCACGATCGCCCCGATGACGAGCGAGACCGTAACAGACAACCGGTTGGAGACGCTTGCCGAAACCATCTCTCCGTTGAACCAGGACCGGCCAAGATTGCCTCCGATCGCTGAACTCAACCAGTCCCAGTACTGGACAACCAGTGGGCGGTCGATGCCGAGTTCCTGGACCTTCTTGGCCACGGTCTCCGCGGGTGCATTTTCACCCAGAATGCGTCGGGCAATGTCGCCACCGCCGAGATACAGCAGTGTGAACGCGACAATTGAAATCGTAAAAACCAGAATCACGCCGGAAATCACGCGGCGAATAATGAATCCAAGCATGTTATTTGTTCCTGAGAGTTGGAGTGCGTCCCCCTGCTGGCAGGGGGACGCAGTACCACTATTTCTTCGGTTCGAAGTCGTAGATGGCCGGGAAAACGTTGGATGGCAGCATTTTCACGGAAGTGGCTGAATCCGTGGCGAAGCTGTTGTTTGGGCGGTACCAGGGAGCAAACCAAGCCTGCTCCACGATGTACTTGTTCAGATCCTTGGCTGCCGTTTGCCGGGCACTTTCGTCGCCCACCTGGACCTGCTTTATCAACTCGTCCGCCTTGGGGTCCGCATATTTGAATGGGTTCCAGACGGCGCTGGGGGAGACCATGAATTGGATTAGCTGCCAGTCTGATTGCTGTTCCAGCCCGATCCATGCTGCAGGGTACTTCGGGGCGAGGATGTCTGAGACAAAGTTGCTGGCGGCGTCCGTGAACGCGACCTTGATCCCGACATCTGCGAGCTGCTGGCCAAGCAGAGTCCAGGTTGTTGCGCCGACGCTGGCTGTCGTGGGCATGTTCAGGGTGAACCCGTCCGGGTATCCGGCCTCGGCCAGTAGCTGCTTCGCCTTCTGGGGGGCAAAAGCGTAGCGGTTGTCCAGGTCAGCGTCGAAGGCTGCGGAGCGCTTCGGGAATACTTGCTCGGTGACTGTCCCGTTATCGAACTGCAGAGCCTTGAGGAGTGCCTTGCGGTCGAACGCATAGTTGATGGCCTGCCTGACCCGCACGTCGCCGAGGGCTTTGTTCGAGGTGCCTGCCCGGTCAAGAAGCAGCATGCCGAACACATTCATCTCGTTCTGGTTTACAGTCCAACCTGCGCCCTTGACCTCCTCGAGGTTGTTGTTGTTGAGGAGGCGAACGCCGTTTACCTCTCCGGACTTGATGGCGTTAAGGGCAGCTGTTGCGTCTGCCATCACCTTGATGACCAGCTTGTCGTAGTGCTGGACGGCGGCATTCCAGTACTTCGGATTCTTCGTGTAGACGTAGCTGGTGCCAATGACTGTTTCCTTGGTATCCAGGATGTACGGCCCGGAACCGATGGGGTTCGTCGCCAGACTCTTGGGGTCCTTTGAAATGGCATCGCCGCTGGCGATGAGGCCCGGGTCGCGGGCAAGGTAGTTCAGCATGGCGGGGTCGGGTGCCGACAGGTGAAGCACAACAGTCGAGTCATCGGGGGATTCGATGCTCTGGACGGCCTTAAGGAAGGAGGCGTCCGGCGACGTTCCCTTCTGGAAACGCTCAAGGTTTGTTTTGACGACGGCGGAGGTCAGCTTGCTTCCGTCGCTGAACGTGACGTCTTTCCGCAGGTTCAGGGTCAGCGCCGTATTGTCCGCGTTGTAGGACCATTTCTCGGCGAGGAACGGCTCAATTTTTCCGTCTGTCGTAGCGCGCAGGAGGGTGTCGTAAGCCGCCTGGTAATACGGCGAGATGACGGCCCAACCAGAGCCGGCGGCGTCGAGGGTCGTAGGGGCCAATGTGTTGGCCAGTGTCAGCGTGCCTCCGGAGTTGCTGCTTGATTCCGAGCCCGGGCTGGAGCACCCGGTCAACGCGAGGGCGGCAATGGCCAGGGCCGCCGAGGCGGTCTTCCATCGGAACATCAGTGGTCCTTCATTAGTGGGTGATACCCCTGTGGATCACCGCGTGGATTGATGATACACACGAAAACTTACAGCTGTATATATTTTCAAGTAAGATTTCTGGAAACGCTTCGTTGCTTAGGAGTCGTACGCTTGATGCTCGCGGCGCCGGATGGGACGGCAACTGTGGCTGTGGCAACGGCCTTCAAGTTGTGGGGCCGTCCGAATGATGGGATGTTGGTGCAATGTTGGACACAACCGCCAAAAAGGGCGGCACGCGTGGGCCTTACGCAAAAAGTGAATGGCGGCGTGCCCAAATCCTGCAGGCAGCTTTCGATGCCTTCGCGACCGTGGGCTACCGAAATGCAAGCATGCTGCAGATGGCCGCCGATTGCGGGGTGAGCCGCACAGCCCTCCTGCACTACTTCCCTACGAAGGAAGCCCTGCTGGAAGCCGTACTCGAAGAACGAGACCGTAAGGATAACGAGCTCTTCTTCGCAGATGCGCCGGAGGAAAGCTCTGATGGTATTGAGTACTTCAGCCGGCTCATCAGAGTCATAGAGCACAACGCAAGAAACCCTGGCATCGTGAGTCTGTTCGCCGTCTTGTCCACTGAGGCTTCCGATGCAGGGCACCCGGCTCACGACTATTTTGTGGCGCGCTATGAGAGGGCTCTCAAGCGAACTAAAGCCGCGCTCGGAAATCTGGCCAGCCGCTCGCTCATACGGCCGCACGTTGAGTTGGAAGGCTTGGAAACGGATATCATCGCGCTCGTCGACGGACTCCAGGTCCAATGGCTTCTGATGCCCACCCAGTTGGACATGGCCGCGCGCCTCAGGGCGAGACTCCGAGAGCTGACTTCGGCGGAGATACCGTAAGGAGTTTAACTGCCGCTTCCCATTTCAGGTGGGCGGTCCTGGGGGAAAACATTCTCGTTGGCCGGAACCTGCGTGCCGTGGGAGCGGGTGCTCCTGCGCGTTGGAGAACCAGGCAGCTCACTGCAAGTCAAAGGGCAGCGCCTTGTAGGCAGTTTCTTTGTTCATGTTCCAGCCGGCGACGATGCCGGAGCCGATCATGTGGTCGCTGAGCCGGGCGAGGCGGTAGGCCGGGTCGGTGTCGAGGGCGAGTTGGAGGAATTGGTGTGCTTTGCTGCCTCGTCCTTCCCACCAGTTGATGTAGCCGATGGCGGTGAGGACGGGTGCTGCGTGTTGGGGACTGGTGCGTGTGTAGGCGTGCAGGAGGAGTTGTTGTGCCCATTCGATGCGGGACCAGTGCGGTGGTTCTTGAGTTTGGGCGAACAGGATCTGCTGCATTGGTTCGTCGAGGCCGGGGATGTCTGCGATGAGCCGATCGCGGATGGCTGGGAATTGGAGGTTTGCGATGAGTGCGTGGCAGTCGTCGTCGGTCGGAAAAGTTGCGGAGTCGAGCATGGTGGCCCAGAGTTTCCGGCCTTCCTGAAGAGCGGTGCCAGTAGGTTGGGAAGCGATTGATTTCATGTGGTTTTCGACGGCGGCTGCTTTGGCTGCTTCCTGGCTCGTGGTTGGGACGGTGATCCGGTCCGTGGGTTCGATGAAGCTGCCGCGATAGATGAATTCGGCGTTGATCGCACTGGTCTGGGTGGCGCTGACGGGCAGGGCGAGTCTGGTGCCTGGTTCGTCATAGGGGGAGAAGGTTTCGTCTCCGACGAAGAGGCCGTCGCGGATGGTGATGCCCTGTTCGGCGAGGACCCCCGTGAGCGCGGCAATGGTGCCGGCATGCGGTTTGGCCTGACCGGGCTGAGCGGCTTCGCTGGTGTAGACGGCGAAGAGGATGGATGTGGCGGTGCTGTCGCTGGTGAGGTAATGGGCGACAGTGCGTGCGTAAGGGAGTTCCTGGCCGGTTTGACGGGGGAGGTCGATGCGCAGGGTCGCTCCGATGCTGTTGTCGTTCATGGTGATGCAGACCAGGCTCTCCTGGGGCCAGAAACCCAGGGTGTGCCCGATGAAGCTGAGGACATCTGATGGTGTTTTGATCGTGAGCTTTTCCATGACCCCGTTTTTCCCTTCACCCTTTTGTATTGCCGTGATTTTCTGCGGTTGTTGGTTCTGGGCGTCGTTCTGATAGGGGACCAGCCGCTGGACCAAGGGGCTGGAGTGCAACTTGGGGGACCGGCATCGGGTCCGAAAACTTCATCCGAGAACTGCATCCACGATGCGGGAGAGAAGTTTTCGGGTCCGGGGTCGGCGCGGTAGCGCCCTGGTTGCGCGGAGGACCCGCCCAGCGACCATGGGCCTATCAGAATGACGAGCAGCGGTGGAACGTTTTTCCTCTCCATCGAAGTCAACAAGGCAAACGGCATGACTTCTGGCGGGCACTAGGAGTAAGGAGCTCTAGCTGCAGTGGGGGGCAGCTGCACGACTGCTCAAGGGAATCTTGGCATTTTCCAGGGCCGACACGGATCCGGTTGCGCGATCCCGATTCTCTAAACTTCTCAGTATCACTGGCCCCCGTCCAGAAGGGGCGAACAGCACTATATAGAGGAGTCCTTCATGGCCCCGCCAGTTTACGCTTTTGGTGATGTTGTGCCCGTTGTGCACTCCACGGCATATGTCCACCCGACCGCGAGTCTCATCGGAGACGTCATTGTTGGCCCCAGATGTTATGTCGGCCCACACGCCTCATTACGGGGAGATCTAGGGCGTTTCGTTATGAAAGAAGGGGCCAATCTACAAGACGGGTGTATCGTCCATACGTTTCCAGGGCGGCTAACGGAGCTAGGCATGAACGGGCACGTGGGACATGGCGCCGTCCTGCACGGCTGCCACGTGGGCGATGATGTCCTCATCGGTATTGGCGCTATTGTCCTTGATGGCGCGGTCATCGGCAGACAAGCGTTTGTGGGCGCTGGATCCTTGGTTACCTCGAACACAGAGATCCCAGCTCGGCATCTCGCCCATGGCAGTCCCGCACGTGTGGTTCGTGAACTGACTCAGGCCGAGTTGGCCTGGAAGGTTGATGGAACCGCGACGTACCACTGGCTCACGCATGTTTCAGCCGATCAGCTCACCGAAACAGAGCCGCTACGCGAGGAGGAGCCCACGCGTCCGGCCCTGTTGCGACCCCCGGGTAGTGCAAAGACGCTGCATGAAACGAGGGCAAGTACTGAGTCCGGTCCTGCACCGACTACGAAGAGCCGATAAACGCAAACCCACTGCCAGTAGCACTTGCGGCGCCGAACCCGTGCTATGGCCGAGCACCCCTAGCTAGAGGCGAGCGGTCTCGACGTCGGGAATTTCCCTGACCCTGCCGATTCGGTACTCACCGCCGCCCGGGAGCACCATGTCCAGCTCACGGCGCAGGAGCAGGCGGTGGCCGAACTCGTGACCGGAGGTTCGACCAGCAAGGAGGCGGCCCGCACCCTTTTTCTCGCCGAGAAGACGGTGCCGTACCACCTCACGCGGCTCTACGGGAAGATGGGCATCCGGTCCCGCAGCGAGCTCGCGGCCGCGTTCCGGGCCAGGGACTGACCCGGAACGGCTGGCTTGTTCCTACTTAATGTCGGAGGGGTGCTTGGCCAGCGGCACCACCGAGATCTCCATGTACGGGAACAGTGGAAGGTTCTGCAGGATGTCGTGGAGTTCGTCGTTGGAATCCACGTCGAAGATCGAGTAATTGGCGTATTCACCCACCACGCGCCAGATTTCCGGCCATTTCCCCGAGCGCTGCAGCTCCTGCGAGTAGGCCTTCTCCTTGGCCTTGATCCCGGCCGCCTCGGATTCGGGCAGGTCTGCGGGCAGTTGGACGTCCATATGGATCAAGTACTTCACTGATGTTCCTTTCGTGGAAGGGTTGGCTTAGCGGTCGCTGCGGTAGCGTTCGAGCTTTTCCGCGTTGACCCCGGTGCCCGCGCCGGGGCCTTCGGGGACGCGGATGCGCCCTTCGATGATCTGCAGGGGCTCGGCCAGCAGGTCGTCCGCCATGTCCAGGTAGTTGGACAGTTCCGCGGCGCGCTTGGCGGTGTGGGCGAATGCGGCGCCGAACACCACCGAGGCCACCGTGCCCACCTGGGTGTCGATCTGGTTTCCGATGTACACATCGATGCCCATGCCTTCGGCCATCCCCACGATCTTGGCCGCCTCGGTAAATCCTGAGCGGGCCGTCTTGACCGCCAGCAGGTTGGCCCCGCCGTTGAGGATTTCCCGGGCGGCCTCGCCAAGGTTGGGGGCGGATTCGTCCGCGGCGATGGGGATGGGGGAGTTGGCAGCGAGCCGACGCCGGCCCAGGACTTCGCGGGCGTCGTCCGGCTCCTCGAGGAACTGCAGTCCCAGGTCCGCGGTGCGGCGCAGCACCTCCGCGGCCTCATTCGCGGACCAGCCCCGGTTGGCGTCCATGTACAGCTCGGCGTCGCCGCCGAGGCCCTCGCGCAGCACGCGGGCGGCTTCGATGTCCAGGTGGAGCGGGCGCCGGCCGGTCTTGAGCTTGAACGTGTTGATGCCGTAGGTCCCGCGGAACTCCAGTGCCAGGTCGAGCAGTTCCTGGGCGGGCTTGAAGCCGAGCATGTGGGAGACGCGCAGCGAGTCCGTGTAGCCGCCCAGCAGCTTGGTCACGGGCTGCCCCAGAGTCTTGCCGATGACGTCCCACAGGGCGATATCCACAGCGCCCTTGGCGGTCTGGTTGTGGATGGTGCGGTACAGGATCTCCTGGACCTTCTCCCGGTCAAAGATGTCGACGCCGATCAGTTGCGGAGCGAATACGTCCTGCACCACCGCGACGATGGACTTTTGCGTCTCACCATAGGTGTACGGGCGCGGAGGTGTGTCCGCGAGGCCCTCCACGCCGTCGTCCGTGCGGAGGCGGACCAGTACGTGGTCAGCCTCGTGGACGGATCCGGAGGCGAAGTGCAGCGGGTGGCGGTACGGGATCGAGTATGGAATCGCCTCGATGGCTGCGATTTTCATGACAGGGGGAGCCTTTCATCAGTGGGAAGCGGGGCGGGCGCGGGGGCCGGGCCGGGCAGCGGTTGCGCGGCCATAGCTGCATCGACGACGTGCAGGAAGTTCTGCAGCAGGGTGGAGTGGTTTCCGCGCAACCAGGCGACAGCGAGTTCCACGGACGGGACGTTTTCGATCTCCCGGTAAGCGACGCCGTCGAGCTGGAAAGCCCGGACCCGGGACGGCATGACCGCCACGCCACTGCCGGCGGCAACGAATGCGAGCATCGTGGAGGTCTCGCCAACGACTTGGGTGATGCGCGGTTGAAAGCCGGCCTGGCGGCACAGGTCGGAGGTGATGCGGTAGAGCACGGACTCGGGTGCATAGGCGATGAAGTTCTGATCCTGCAGTTCATGCATCGCCACGGACCGATCTTCCGCCAGCGCGCTGAATGATGGAACCGCGACGACGAGCGGCTCCTGGGCGACGACGCGGTAGTCGATCTCCTGGGATGAGACGGGGGGACGCAGCAATGCTGCGTCCAGAGTTCCGTCTCGGAGGCCGGCTTCCATGGAGGGGGTGAGCATCTCGCCGTTCAATGCCAGGGACAGGCCGGGAAGGAGCTGCTTGGCAAGGCGTGCGATCTGGGGCATGACGCCGTACGTTGCAGACCCGGAAAATCCCACCCGAAGGACACCGGTGGCACCCTTGCCCACCTGGTACACGTCCGCCTCCAGCGTCCCGATGTCGTTGACGATCTGCCGCCCCCGGTCAAGGAGCAGCTGCCCGGCGGCCGTGAGGTCCACCCGGCGGGTGGTGCGGTTGAGCAGCTGCACGCCAAGCTGCTCTTCGAGCTGGCGGATCTGCTGGGAGAGGGGCGGCTGCGCCATATGGAGGCGCTTTGCCGCCCTGCCGAAGTGCCGCTCTTCCGCAACAGCGATGAAGTAATTCAACTGACGGATGTCCACTGCGCTGCCCTCCCGTACGCCATGCCACCGGGCAGGCTCGACATCATTGAGTCACAGGATAGCCCTAAAAGGGCTTACTAATGCATTTCTATGACTCAATGACGCGAGCGGGTTGCCCGTTCGCCACGGCAGGTTCTGTGCCGCCAGGTCGGATTCAGTGCGGCGGCCAGCGATCTCCTCGATCTTCTGCTCGGCCTGCTCCAGCTTGCCCTGACGTGGGACCAGGACTGTGACCAGTGCGCCAAGGAGGGCAACGCCGCCGTAAAGGTAGAAGGCGGTGGACCCTCCGATACCGGCCGCCGCGAGCCAGCCGCCGATGATGGGGCCGAGGACGCCGCCCAGCCGGCCCACGCTGGCGCCCCAAGCTACGCCGGCCGCGCGGGCGTTGGTGTTGAAGTAGTTGGACTGGAACCCATAGATCAACACTTGGGTGCCCAGCGTTCCAACGCCGGCCACCGCAATGAACGCGAAAAGCATCGGCAGGGGGAGACCGAAGGTCATGAGGATCAACGAGACGGTAGCAAGCACGAAGGTTGTGGCGATGACCCGCTGCGGGCCGCTCTTGTCTGCCAGGCGGGATGCAACCAGGCCGCCCGCCACCGCACCGAGGTTCAGCGCCAGCGGGAAAAACAGGGAGTAGGTCCGTCCGTAGCCGTAGCCCTCCATGATTTCGGGGAGCCAGGTGTTGAGGCCGTAGGTGAGGAGGAGGCCGCAGAAAGACATGAGCCCCAGCAGGACCGAAGCCAGCGCGAACTGACTGGAGGAGACCGCGGCGAACCCGGACTTCTGCGGGGCTGCTCCGGTGTCGAGGATGACGCGCTCTTCAAGCAGCGGCACACCGGTAAGCTTCGCGGTGGCCAGTGCCTCCGCTTCCCGGCCGCGGGACAGCAGCCATCGGGGCGACTCGGGGAGTTTGCGCATGGCGATGGGGAGCAGGATGACCAAGGGCAGGGCCCCGATGACGAAAAGGCCCCGCCAGCCGAGGCTGTCGTAGAACAGGATTCCCATGATGGAGGCAACTACGCTGCATGCCGGGACGCCGGAGTAAACGACGGCGTTGTAGAACTGCCGGCGTCCGGCGGGGGCAAATTCGGCCATGGTGGCGCCGGCGCTGGCGATGACTATACCCAGGCCAAGGCCCGTCACGAACCGCGTGGCACCGAAGGTCGGGACGGTGATGGTCAGTGCGGTGGGGAACATGCCCACTGAGAACCAGGCGATGCCCTGGAGCATCAGCCGGCGGCGTCCGAAGAAGTCGCCCACTGCGCCGCAGGCTCTTATCAATCGCGACAATCCCGGTATGGAAGAACGGTGCATGAACAGTGGTTCCTGGGCGGTCCCGCACTTAGGCTGGCGGTATGATCAATCCCGCACGCCTGCACTCGGACCGGTCCCGTTTGGGCAGGGAAACGGAGATGTTCCTTGCCACCGCCGCGTCCCTTTCGGGCGATGAAATGGCGGCCCCGTCATTGTGTGAAGGATGGTCAAGGGCGCACGTGATCGCCCACGTCGCCGCTAGCGGACGGGCGCTGGTCCAGCTCATCGACTGGGCCGCTGACGGAGAGGATCGACGGCTGTACGCCTCGGCTGAAGCCCGCGAAGATGCCATCTCCGCCCTGGCAGCGATGCCAAGGATGAGTTGCTGGGGGAGTTGCGGGCCTCCGCCCAACACTTCGCCGAGCATGCGGAGCGGCTGACCGGCACGCTCGTTGCTCCGGAAGTCCAGGTTGACGGCAGGCCACTTCAGGCAACGTCGATCGGGGCGCTCCGGATCGCGCAGGTGGTGTTGCACCACCATGACCTGGACACCGCTTGGACCATTGAGGAAGCCGACCCGGCCTCCCTGCTGGACGCCATCGAGGCCGTCGTGCGTTCGCTGGGCGCCAAGAATGTGCCGGGCATGACCCTGGTCACCGAGGAACGCGACCAGTGGATGATCGGTAACGGCGCACTGCGCGTTGAGTCCGATCGCGAGGGCCTGCTCCAGTGGCTTGCGCGCGGCGACGCTGCACACGTCGAGGCGGACGGCCCGCTGCCGGCACTGCCGCGCTGGTGAGTCGAGCAAACTATTTCTAGGGTCGAGGATCCCTTATCCTGGGCGTCCTAGAATGGCGCCAAAGCATGACCCCATCGCTGATCGGAAGGATCATCATCATGAGCCATGAGAACGTAACGCCCGCAGCCACCACCGCGGCCCGCACCCTGTTCCGTGCCGCACTCGGGGGTGTGCTCGTCGCGCACGGATCGCAGAAACTCTTCGGGTGGTTTGGTGGCGGCGGTATCGAGGAGACCAGCAAAGGCATGGATGCTATGGGCTTCAGACCGGCCAAGACCAGCGCCATGCTTGCTGGCCTCGGGGAAGCAGGCGCCGGACTGGCCCTAGCCCTGGGCCTCGCCACACCGGCAGCCGGTGCGGCCGCAGCAACTACCATGGGAGTCGCAGCCAGCGTGCACGCACCGAACGGCTTCTTTGCCATGGACGGCGGCCTGGAATATCCGGCAGTTCTCGGGCTCGCGGCTACTTCTTTCGCGATCGGCGGCCCCGGGAGGGTGTCATTGGATGCCTTGACCGGACACATCCTGGACAGGCCATGGATGCGGGCAGTCGCCGTCACAACCATCCCGGTGGCGATCGGCATCCAGGTCTACCGCCGCCGGAAGGCGCTTGCTGCAGACCATGCGGCTGAATCAAGCACGACTTCGGTCCAAGACGGATGACCTGCGCCAGCCTGACCGAGGCCGCGTGCCCGGACCACGTCCCGATAACCACCATGGCATGGGCGTTGCCTGCAAACTGGCCGCTACCGTTCGAGTGCCATTGAAATGAACCAAAGGAAGTGTGGACAATGTCCACACTTCTCGTATCGGAGTGCCTCGTACCGCCCTCGGACTGCATCGAATTCCGCATGATTCCGAGGCTTCTCAGCGTTTGCCAGGGCAGGATGACAGTTCGAGTCCCACCTCGGGCACAGTGTTGTCGCAGGTCAGCAGGTTTTTGCCTTCTAAGTGTTGACAAAGCTTGACTTTTATCGCCGACTGACGCCTAGGGTCAACCACGACTCTGTCCACAGGCTCGGCAATAAGCGAACGGCCCGGCGCCGGTGGATCGCCCAGAGCCGTGGCAATGTAGTCGCCCGGTCGTGCGCCGTGAAGCGGCAGTGTCCCGTGGCCTCTTACCTGATGAAGAGGAATGTCGAAGATTGCTAGTCTCTTCAAACGACTGTCATTCTTGGGGGAGGCGCTGAATGCGTGTGCGAGATGTGGGGTTTGGATGTTGAGGGGTGCGCTGGAGCGGCTTAGGACCGTCGATGAGAGACTCGTACATGACGTCGTAACCGGTAGGCGTTTCGTTTGGCTCGGTTCCGGAATTTCTCGAGAGCAGGTCCCGGACCTTGCTGAGATCATGCGCGACATGCTGTTGGAGCTTCGCGATCGTGCCAAGTTGACGGTCGATGGCGAAGAGCACCGTGAGGCGCTCATGAAAATCCTGCGCGAGCATATGACCCATGAAGTTGCCCGTTATGTCGCCAACCCTGACGAGTGGGAGCCGATATCGACGGAGACTCTCCGGCGATCGTACAGCGATGTCGTGGGTACTCGAGTTGGCCAGAAACCAGGCGAGTATTTGCTACTCGAAGTGGCCCAACTCGTGGGGACGTACGGGAACCCGGATCTCCGTCCAGGTCCGATTCATTACTACCTCGCCATCCTCATTGCGGAGGGGATGGTGAAGCATCTTGCGTCCGGCAACTGGGACGGGTTGGTCGAAGCGGCCGTTCGTGAATTAACCGCGACCCCGGAGTGGCTAGACGTCTATGTGGCCGCCGACGATAGGCGCGAGGAGAATGGATTTGCTCAACTAGCCAAGTTTCACGGCTGTGCGGTACTTGCCAGGGAACGCCCCGATGAGTATGAAGCCAAGATCGTCGCTACTCGAGCACAAATCAGCCGATTCAGCAGCCGCGAAGAGTTCAGACACATGCGGGCATGGCTGGCTGAACGGACTGAGCGAGAGCGATCACTCATTCTTGGCCTGTCGGTACAGGATCAGGATCTTCTCGACGTCTTCACGAAGGCGGCCGAGGCGCATCCCTGGACTTGGGACCCGGAACGTCCCGCCTACGTGTTTGCTCAACCAGCCCTCGGCGCGGATCAACTGGATGTGCTCGAGAACTGCTATAACGGCAGCTTTGAAGAGTGCCGCGGAGAAATTGTGGACCGGTCGGCGTTCGGTCACTACGCGGGACCGCTGATTGCCGCCCTCACTTGGCGTGCGATGAACCTTAAGACGCAGTCGATGTTGGAGCGCGCGGAGGTATCCTCAGCCGCATTTGCTGAGCAGCTCCGGAACGGGATCGAACACCTCGCTGAGGAGATACCTCGGCGGTTTGGCTACAGCGAGGAACGACTGCTCAGATTCCTCACTGGCCCCTACTCTCGCCTAGTCCGCGACTACTACGGCAATCGTGGCTTTCCTGGCTCTTACGCGGTTGCCGTACGTGGGCACCTTTCCCAAGTAGCGACAGATCCCGCAGCCCTCCTTCTCGCCAGTGATCTCCTGGCTTGTGCTATCGGCTTTGTTGGCTGGGGCCAGGCATTACAACACTGGGAGCTCCAAGTGGACTCCCGTGAGGGGAGGATCACACTATCAGGGGCCGGCGAGGGATTGGTCGGAGTGCGAATCGTGCGCGGGGTAGTAGAAGCAGACGAAGTCCTGAAGTCGTCCGACTGGGTACATGCTGAAGAGGGACGTGCCTTGCTTTACATGCGAGACAGGCCAAGGGAGCTACGACGGTCAAGCTCGAGCCGGATAGGCAGCCGACGCCGCCCCCAGGGCCGTACAGAAGTATCTTGGAGTGACCTCGTCAGCCAGACTGCGACGGCCGAAGATGTGGCGAAGCGCTTCAAGAGTGTGGTGGGGCTATGAGCAGCCAGAGCCCCGTTATTTCGCCTGATGTCCGGAGCCTTCTTGAAACCAACGGGTACTCACGGCTAATTGGTATGTTGACTATCGGTGAAATCAACCTTGAGATCGACGAAGTTTGGGCGGGACCCGAAGGCACACTTGACTTAGCCGTTGTCTACCCGCGGCCGAGCTCTCGGGCTGATGAATCGAAAATCTACTGGGAAGTTCAGCGCTTAGTTCGTGCACTGGATGCCGCGGGATCACAGCGAACCATCACGACGATCCTGGTGGGCCCCTCAGAGCCGTTCGGCCCCGAGCTGCGCAAGTGGGAGTCGGAACTTCAATCGCTCGCACGCGTTCTATATGTTGACGGTCACCTGCCGGTTCTGAGATCGCTTGCGCCACTTCGTCGGCTGGTCCTCCCGCCGATAGAGGAGCACATTTTTGACGGGGTTGGACTCTTGCACGAGGCTATCTCGGGCGGCCATCGGGCATCCGAGCTCCGCGCTCTGCTCTCTGCTGCCAAGGATGGACCTCAATCAGTAGAAGCTCGCTATTTCTCATGGATAGAACAGGCATTTGCTCTGAAGGGAGAAACCCGCTGATGCGCGCGCCACAGCTTCACTCGCTCCGTGTCGAAAACTTCCGCAGTCTGGCCGGTATGTGGGAGGTACCGCTCGACGCCGACGTCGTACTCGTTCACGGGGCCAACGGAGCGGGCAAAACCAGCCTACTTAGTGCCCTCGAGTTAGGGGCCACCGGAAACGTGCGCTTCTTGAGCAATGGCGCCCATCTCGATCAAAGCCTAATAATAAACCGCAGCTATCCTCTGGGCGCAGTGGAACTTCGCATCGCAGATCCCGGCGGAAGTTTGCGCATCGGGAGCTTCGAGTTTGACCGGAGCTCTCTTCGGGGCGCCCCGGCTCTAGATGAAAATGAACGATCATATTTTTCCGAGCGTTCCTTTCTGGCCCAGACGCAACTCGGTCGCTTTATCGAGACATACACTGCCTCCAGTAAGCAGGCTGACTCCGCTCTTGTTAGGTTCGTGAAGTCACTTGTAGGGCTGGAAGAACTGGATTGGTTGATTGAGGGGCTGCGTTCGGCCGGCCACGTGAACCGAACCAGAAATGCCACTGAAGGCTGGGGGATGGCGGAGAGACGATTCGCCATTGACACTGCTGAGCGGGATGATCTTCGCACTCAATCCTCTAAGCTCCAACAGGAGCTGGCGGTTGCTGAGTCCCAGCTACGAGAGTTGCTCGACCTCCGTACCCCTGGTGACATTTTGGAGCTTGCAGGGGATGCGCTTCGGGTAGAGGCACTCGAGGAAACCGCCGATGAGCTCTCGGCTCTGGAGTCCGCCCGTGTGCGCTTGGCCGGAGTGATCGACAGTCGGTTGGCCAATAATGAGAAGTTAGATGATGCTACTCATACAGTTGACGCACTGGCCTCTCAGGCCGTGAACGATTATTCCGCTTGGGAAAATAGCGCTGCAACAAGAGTGTTGGCCGTTGTAAACGAAGTTCGGCTGGAACTCTTTGGGCTCCCTGCCGTGACCGTTGCCCGCATTTTTGAGTCGTTTGACGACATCCGGGACCGCGTCGTTGAGGCGCGGTCCCAACAGCAGGTGTCGGAAATAGCGCGTGCAAAGCGACAGCATCGCCGCGGCATGCTACAGGAGCGCATTTCGGAGGTGTCCCGGCAGCTCCAGGCCGCGGAAGATCGATCCGCCTCATTCGACGTTCCGTCGGATGTGAGGGTTGCCATTGATGCACTCACCGCAGTGTTGCCGCTCGCACTTCACGATTCTTGCCCAGTTTGCGATCAAGCATTCGCTGGAGGTGCTACTGCGCTCAGCGCGCATATCTCGGCGAAAGTGGCGCAGCTGTCTACAGCGGCTACCGCGCTCTTCGTTGCCGAAGGTCAGGAACGTGAATTGCGTAAAGAGTTATCTGGCCTCGAACTTGCTCTGGCCGAGCCTGAAGAACCGGATAGCGGTTCGGAGACGGATTACGGGCTCCAGCTACGGCGACTCAACGACCTGGAAGAGACCGTCGAGTCAGGTCGGGCGCTCCTTCACTTAGTTCAGTCGTCTCAGACCAAACTTGCGGACGCGGCGGCACGCCGCGCGTCTGAACAGGCGGCGGCTCGAGCAATGGCTACCATTTGTGAGCAACTCGGCGAGAAAGCAGTTGGCAGCTCAATCAACGAGCAGATCCAGCATCTCACTTTTATCCTCGATGAAAGAGTTCAAGCGGCGCATTTTCGGAGCACACGCCGGACCCGAAGTCATGCCTTGGCGCAAAAGGTAATCGATGAGAATCAACGGCTGCGCGAGGTTGAGCGGCGGCTTAGTGAGATCGATCAACAGATTAGCGAAACAGAAACAAAGTTGAAGGAGGCTTCGGCACGTAAAGTTGCTGCTAACGAGCTCAAGAAGAATGCAGAACGACTTCGTTCCGATGTCATTAGTCGAGTGTTCGACGAAAGACTGAACGGCCTCTGGGGAGATCTTTTTAAGCGATTCGCCCCCTCCGAACCGTTTATTCCGCGGTTCCGAAAGGAAGAAAGCTCTTCGCGCTATGTGGATGTTCGCCTTGAGACGGCTCTTGATAGCGGGGAGGTAGGCGGCGCGCCGGGGGAAATGCTGAGCTTCGGAAACAGCAACACTGCCGCACTTTCGTTGTTCACTGCGCTGCACCTCTCCGCGCCGACAAAGGTCCCGTGGTTGATCTTTGACGACCCGGTGCAGTCCATGGATGACATTCATATTGCCAATTTCGCAACGGTCGTCCGGGAGTTGGCGTACCGCCATAATCGACAGATCGTCGTGGCAGTTCACCAGCGTGAACTTTTCGACTATCTCAGCTTGGAGCTTGCCCCAGCTTTGAACCACCAATCTCTGATTACAGTCGAGGTAGATCGAACCGGCGGGGCTACTCGTGTCGAGTGGAATCGGGTAGGGCATAAGGCTGAACCACCACTTCAAGCCGCACAATGACTCCTAAGCGAATTGGCTAGGGTCGGAGAATGCTTGAGAAACGTGGCCAAGTTCAGGTTCAAGGTGTATCGCTAACCCGACTGAAGCTGCTCATGTGCTTACACCGATGGCCTGTCCATTTCTGGAAGACCGTTATTCTCGCCTGACAGACGTACGGCTCTCAGTGTGTCATGGAAGGATTTGTTGCTATGACGGATCCTCACGGCTTTTCGATGATCGGTGGTTTGCCCTTGAGGCTGCTGCGGGCCGGTGGTTGTTGTAGAAGTCTAGCCATGGCTGCCGTGCATCTGTGCGTGCTTGGTTGGATGTAAAGGGTTGTCGGTAGGCTCAGGCTTTTTGCAGGGTTGGGTTGAAGCGTTCTGCTTTACCGTGCTGCCAGGGATGCCGGGGTTTGATCAGGATGTGTTTGGCGCCTAGTGCGGCCAGTGCGCTCTGAAATCCCGGGAATGCCGGTAGGGGAAGGCGTTGTCAGTCATGACGCGTTTCACGGGTGCACCCTGGGCTGCCATGGCGGCAGCGCCCTGGTGAGGAACTCGGCGCAGGTCGGTCCTTTTTCGTCGGGCAGGACCCCGGCGTAGGCGAAACGGGTGTGGTCGTCCACGGCCACGTGGACGAAGTCAAAGCCCAGTCTCTGGTGCGAGGCGCGGTGGTTGGCGGGGGTTTGGGTGGGGTTGGTTGACCAGCCGGTTCACTATCGAGTCCGCGGCCACCCGATCCGGTAGGGCCTCGACCCAGTATGCGGTGCCGGACTGCGAAGCGATGAGCGTTGGCAGGCGGTTTTCCCGGTTGGTCAGGACCGCGAATAGGTCGTTGGCCGCTTCGGGGTCGATGCCCACGGTGAGGAAGTCATCGATGACGAGCAGGTCCACGTCCGAGAGTTCGTTGAGCAGCTTTTGGTGGCCGATGCCGTCACCTCGGGCGTTTACCAGCCGGCGGGCGAGGTCGTCCATCCGGGTGTAGGCGACGGTGTGTCCGCTCTGGCAGGCGGCGATCCCGATCGCGCAGGCCAGGTAGGTCTTGCCGCCACCGGTCGGTGAGATGAACAGCAGGTTCGTGGGGTCCTGGCGCCATTGGTCGTCGGCGTAGCGCGTCATCCGCACCTCCGCGTCGTTCCTGGTAGATGATCTCGGCGACCGAGGCTTGCGGGCGATGTTCTTCATCTTCTAGGACCGCTACTTCGAGGAACTCATCAAGCCCAATATCCTGCTGTCTTTGGCTGTAATTGAAAGTGACCTAACCGGGAAGGGCTTGCTTGTGGGGATGATACGGGACCTTGACGAATCAAAATCCGTCCATGCCGTCACTTATGTAAGGTCCACCGTCGAAGTGCCTGAGCCGTAGGACAGAGTGTAACTAACGGCTCTTGCCACTTTGATTCGTAACGGAAGCGAACTATGTCATTGCATATGCCGCCGCACAATTACCGGCTGGCTGGTCTCGACCATTGTCTGGGCAGAGCGGTGTGGGCCTATTCCTTATGCCCGTAGCTTGTCAGGCAAACCAGTATCATCAAAACATGTCCGGTCTAACTGCTGTCGTGTCGTCCTACATGATTTTTTCATAGCAAGGTTCTAGACGGCCAGGATCTGGTTCCTGCGTTAAAGCGAGCAGCGATTTTATGCGACAATATTTTTATTGATCTGCAGGGCTTGGGGGAGCCTGGTGGTCAGCTTGAGAATATGTTCATCAACTCTTCCTTCGGGGGAAAAGCTGAGGGGCATGACCTGACGAACGACAAGCAGTTCAAAAAGTTTCTCCTTCGGCGGTCAGATCTGAGTAACTCAGAACGCAGTGAGATTCCAAGTGGGTTCGACTATGGCAAGGATCCTGTTTACGCCCAGGCGTTGGACTTCGTGCGGGACCTTGATGACGACTTTTTTCTTCCCATCGCCAAACCGTGGCGTGGAGTGGATCATAAGGCCCGGGGCTCGGTGGCACTCCAACTAGCGGAAGACATTCTAATGCCGGGCCAAATGCGCTCCGTGTTTCCGGAGGCAGTTGGACTGCTATCCCCGCTCCACAAAAAGATGCTAAGTGCGATCAAGCTACCGTTTCTTGACGACGATGATCCGCTGGTTCAACTGGGGGCGATTAAAGCGGTGGACTATGGCGGGCTATCCTGGCGCCAGATACTGGAGCTCCGAAAGAGCCCCTTCCTTACCGAGTTTCGCCTCAAGTTGGCCCTTGTAGAGAAGGCCGGCGATACGAATATGCAACAGGAGTTGTGGGGTGACCTCTGGAGTTTCGCTGCAGAGAACAAGCCGTCCCCAGGGAAGACGATGGTTTCCGGGCTGCTTGCGAACCTTCCTATCGGTCCGGTTAACCCGTTCTCCATAGGCGTTGCTCTAGCGGACACCGCCAAGGCCGACACCCAGAGGCGAAAGTTTGGCTGGTTGTACTTCGTGATGGAGTCGAATCCTGACGTGCTCCCCAGCCCAAAAGATGACATCGAAGACCTTTCGGTGGGGTAGGCGCGTTTGGTGCCGTATGCGTTCCGGCTGCGGCGTGCATTTTCATCTAGCAGGAAGACTTTCAGCTGGTGGACAGGACGGAGGATCGGTCCGGAGTATGCCGAAAGCCCAGTACAACAGCTAAAGATGACATGAGGGTCAGCACGTTGGCCCAGAACTTCGCACCTTTCTGGATGCCCAGTCAGAGCCCCGGACCTGCTCGCGAGTCGCAGTAGGCTCGCCATCATGATGAGAGAAGGTTTGGTCCACACCAACGCTGCAGATTGGCTGTACAGAGCTATCGAGGACGTGGACGGCGATGTGCTCCTAGCCAGTCCCTATGTGTCCTCGGATGTCTGCAGGCGGTTGGCGGCGGCCAGCAAAGAGTCGGATTCCAGGTGGCGTCTCTTCACGTGCTTGGACCCGACCGCGGTTGCGAACGGCTACTTGTCGGTTGACGGCTTGATTGAACTAACGCGGAACGGTGTTAACGTCGGCCATGTTGACCGGCTGCATGCCAAGACGTTCATTGTTGGGAGCCGTGGCTTTCTTGGATCTGCGAATCTCACCGGTGCTGGGCTGGGCAGTTCGAAGGCTGCCAACTTTGAACTGGGAGTTGAGTTGGGAGCTGCCCAAGTAGACGGAGCCAGGAGAGCCATGAGTGCTTGGCCCAGTCAAGGTGTTACGGCGAACGACTTGGAAAAGCTTCTCGTGCAGGCCCGCCAGCTAACACAGCCGGAGTCGGCTGCTTCCGCTGGCTCGGACAAAGACTCTGCTCTTTCTCTATTAGAGCAGTTGCTGGTTGATGCTCGTGATGAAACCCGGAGCTTGTGGCTGAAGTCAGAGTACGGTGAGCCGGCGCTGGATCAGTGGCGCAGCGACTGGTACTTCGGAAGCCCGGCTAAGGGCCGGCCAAGTATCAAGCCAAGGGATTTGGTCGTCATTTGCGCACAGACCCGGGATTGCTACGCCGTTGTGGAAGTGACGTCTGATCCAGAGTTCCTGCCTGGCGATTACCGTGCCGAAAGGGGCGAAGAGGCAGATCGTTGGCCGTGGGTGAGCCGGACAACACCGCGCTTCGTGCCGGATAAATTGCTGGAGCTTAAGGCATATGAACTAGTTCGCAGCACAGGCGGGCTGCAGAACGGCCACATCAAGCTGAAGTTCGACCAGTTCACCAACGGTGTTCGCTCCCTCGCCAGACTCGTGACGGATTAGGTTTGGCGGTCGGCTTCTGATGCGGCTGGCTGTTGCTACCGGTGGAGTGTTGACTGTGTCAACATTTTGGGCTTTGGATCGGGCGGTACGTCGGTAGGACTGGCTTGGATTCCGCGTGATTTCTGGGCTTGCCAGAGTTTGCGCGGGTGGGAATGTAGTTCGAGTCCCACCTCGGGCACAGTGTTTCCGCAGGTCAGAGGCGATTTTGCTTTGACGTGTGTACAAAGCTTGATTTTCGTAGCTCTGACGGGTGGGTTGCGGGCTGTGGCCTGGCCGCCGCAGTGGTCTGTTCAGGTGTGTGGGGTGGCGGGTTCAAGTCCCTGGCTGGGTGAGCCCTCCGCCTGCTGAAAGTGTGTTTATGCGGTTCCTCGTTCCTGAGCTGTAAGGTGGGCCCGGGCCGGCGTACACCTATTCATGTGCCGGGGGAGCGGGGACGACATGACCGTGCTGACAGCGCTCTAGGAGTTTCCCAGGGATGGCCTTCTCATCGCTGCGACGGGTGAGCTCCTTCGATACCGAACACCCCCATAGCCGGATTGTCCGCCGCCCATGGGATGCGGGGGTCGGGGGCGCCATGCGTGATTACCACACCGTTCCGGGCTGGATGCGAGCTGCGGCCTAGGGAGCCGCAGCCAAGTAAGTGACCAGACGGCGGCACCGAGGCCGACCTCGAGACCGCTGCTTTCCCACTGCTTCATCGATGGTGTTGTAGGCGGATGATGGGCAGGAGGGGCCGAACTGTTCTTTGGCGACGACGGCGTATTCCGCGGTCTATGGTGGCCACGCGGGTCGAGGGACTCGTAGGTCTCCATAGCGTAGCCTTCTCCGGCAGCAGGGCCCTGTGGTCATTGTCCGTTTGGTTATGGTTTGTCGGCGAAGTCCTGTGAGGGCTGCGCTAAAAAGGCGATATAGCCGAAGTGCGCAGTCAGCATCACAACTGCTCCCGTCGACACATGGTCCAGGTTCGGAAGCGGTTCGCAGCCCTAATGAGAGGATGTCCGGTGCAGGACCGGACATCCTCTCCGGGCCTAATGCTTGTTGGTGTCCTGAGGGTACTCGGTGGTGTTCAGCACGCTGAGCCGGGAATCGAAGGGCAGGATGACCGGTTCGTTGGCGGGGTCGTCCCAGCCGAACATCCGTCCGATGGAGCGCTGTTCCCGCAGGTCCGCGAGCAGGACGGCTTCAACGCACATCACCTTTTCGGTCCAAAAGAAGATGAAGAGGTCCTCTGCTACTTCCCAGGTCATGCACCGATCGGTGTCCGCCAGCCCCGCCTCGCCGCCGCGGACGCAGTTCCAGGTGAAGGTGCCTGGGTTCAGGTAGATGTGTTCGTAGGACTCGACGTCGCTGTAGCGGTAGAAGATCCGTTTTCCGACCAGGCCGGATGAGCGTTCGTGCCGGGCCGCTGAGCCGTTGCTGTTGGTCTGGCTGAAGTCGGTGGTGCTGCGGGTCCTGTCGCCCACGAGGACGAAGCGTGATACTCCGGAAGTAACCGCGCCGGTTTTCCGGTCCCAGATAATGGTGACGTTATCTGCTCTGAGCCCTTCACCGCGGACGAAGTCGATGATGAAGATCCCGGGGCGGGCTTCGATGGCTTTGTAGCCTGCAGTTCCGCTGGTCTTCTCCTCGCCGCGCTTAGAGGTCCAGATGATGGAGGATTCCGTGTCGAAGACGTACTCCTCGGTTGCTCCGTCCTCGCCCGGGATGCTCAGAGCCGCTCCAGTGAGGGCGGGGGAGGCGGGCAGCGTCTGGTCGCCGAAGCCTTCGAGCATGGCAGAAACCGGCGGCCACTCCTCTTCGGGAATGTAGTCCTGGATATCCGTTGAAGTCATGGTGTGTTCCTTTGTTCTTTTCATTGTGTGGGGACAGGTGGGTGCGGCTGGGTCAGCCGATGACCGCGGCGAAGTTGATCGAGGGCTTTTGTGCTCCCCGGGCAATTCCGGCCACGAAGAAGAGGGGGATGCCGAGGAGGAGCCAGCGGGCAACGCCGCCGGCGCCGCCGAGCAGGGCGTCGTAGTTGTCCAGCGTCAGGTATCCGATGACGATGAATGCGAGGAATGACAGGGACGGTGCGATGACGGTGACCCAGAGGTTGTCCCGCATGCCGTTCCTGGCGAAGAAGACCACGATGGCAGCTGAGGTCACCAGCAGGATGGTGATGAAGCCGGCCGTTCCCAGGGCAACGAACCAGGAGAACACGGTGGTGATGGGGTCGGCTCCTGCGAGCAGGAAGATGCTGATGACTGCGAGGACGACGATTCCGTTGATGAACCCGGCAATGTGCGGGGCCCTGGTCTTGGAGACGGCGGAAAGCTTCGCGGGCAGGGCGCCGGCGCGGCCGAGGGAGAAGAGGTAGCGGGAGAACATGTTGGACAGGCCCAGCAGCATGGCCAGGAAGCTGGTGACCACGAGGATCTGCATGGTCATGCTCAGCCAGTAACCTGCACTGGTCTGGGCCAGGTCGAAGATCATGCCGGCCGGGTTGTCCGTGGCCACGGTCTGGATGTTGTCGATGCCGATGGCTCCGCTGATGGCCCACGTGGAGATGGTGTAGAAGATTCCTACGAAGGCGATGACGAAGTAGGCGGCGCGCGGAATGGTGCGGCGGGGTTCTTTGGCTTCTTCGGCGAAGACGACTGTTGCTTCAAAGCTCGTGAAGCAGGCGAATGCAAAGAGCAGGGAAATTCCCATACCGGGTCCGAAGACGTTGGAGCCGGTGAAGCCCTCGAATGTGAAGATGCCGATGCCCTTTTGGGCGATGAGGGAGACCACCAGCGCGGCTACCGCGAAGGCTTCGCCGACAATGAGAACTCCCAGCACTTTGAGGCTGGCGTCCACGCCGCGCATGGTCAGCCCGGTCACGACGGCAAGCAGCACGGTGATCCAGAGGTATACCGGGATGCTGAGCCCGGTGATTCCTTCGACCAGGAGTTGGGCGAATACCCCGAACTGTGACCAGAGCCCGATTTGAAGGCTGAGGTAGGTCAGGATGGCGATCCCCGCGCCGCCGGTGGCCCATTTCGTTCCCAGGCCTTTGGCCATATAGGCGACAAAGCCGCCTGCGTTGGTGATGTGCTGTCTCATCCGGAGATAACCGACGGAAAGAGTGCTACAAGGAGCGCGGCAATCACGTAGATGACGGGTGTTCCGGCGCCGGTGGTCGAGAACAGTACCGGGCTGGCGCCTACTACCGCCGCCATGGGGGGCGGCCGCGGCAATAGCGAAAAAGGCTATGGCCAGGACGCCGAGTTTATTGGGCCTCAGTCCCGCTGGGCTGGGAGAGTCCCCGCGCTCTTCCGACCCAATGGTCGTCGGCAATGCGACTGATTCTTGATTCATGCGATGGCTCTTTTCGGGATGCAGGGCGTTAAGCCGATGCGAAAAAGGTGCCCCAATTTCCGTGCGTCAGTACGCGGAAGATGCAGGGGAGAAGCTGATTGCAATCGAGCGAACGTGGGTGACCGTGGCCACGCCCAGAACTCTACAAGTGTTTAGTTCGAGGTGTCAACGTATCCCTTTCGAGGAGTGGCAAAGACTAGACTCGGCGTATGAGCCAATCCCAACGTTCGGCCCGATTGCCCTATGGAGACGGCCGGGAGGCGTTGTTGTCAGCAGTGATTGCTCTCGTGGGAGAGAAGGGGCTGCGGGGAGTTACCTACCGTGCCGTCGCCGCTCGGGCAGGCGTGAACCACACGCTGGTCACGCACCACTTCGGTTCCATCGAAGGTCTTCTGGCTGCCACGATGGAATGGGCTGTGCAACGGTCCATCGAGGAGACTGGCCTGGAGCGGATTGTCGACTTTGACGACAGTTTCGCTGATTCGCTCATTGCGACGGTGTCGGCTGAACCGGAACTGCAGCTCTTCCAGTTTGAGATGCTGCTTGAATCCCGTCGGAACCCGGAAGTACGGCCACTGGTTGAAAGGTTGTACGCCGCTTACATGCAGACCGTTGAGGATGCGCTGAGGCAACGCGGCCTGGTGGCGGATGATGCTGTTTCGCTGGCTATCTTTGCAGCATTGGACGGTCTCATGCTCCAGTTCCTGACCATCAGCGATCCGGTGAGAATCAGGGCAGCCGTGATTAAGGTCGGTCACATGGTGAGCCTTCTCGAATCCGCCAAGGACAGCGTTGACGGGAATTGACCAGGACTCGCAACCGGGCTCCGGTGTCACATGCCGTGAATGGTGGGCCGCAAAATTTGAAAAAAGATGAGGACGACGGCGGGAATCCCGCCGTCGTCCTTTGTTTGGTTCCTAGGCTCGATAGGCCCATTGTTCGAGTAGCCGCCCGTGGGCATCGTACTTTTGGACGGCCAGTCCTGGCCCTTGGTAGCTCATGCCGGCTAGAGGGTTGTGGTGGTCGTAGGTGAAGGCGATTAGTGGCCCACTTGAAACGACATCGTGCAGGTGAAACCGGGTTTGTCCGGCCCCTTTGCGGGCCAAGGCGCTAACTTCCTCCAGGCCTTGGTATGTCTTGTCGAGATCGACGATGTTGTATTGAACGTCGTCGTGGAAAGTGGCGATCAGGGGTTCCGGGTCCCCGTTGTTGTAGGCCGCCATCACGGTCCGGACTCTTTCGGATAGGGTGCTCACGACGCCGCTCCTGCTTTCCCTGGGGGTGCCGTTTTCAGGCCGCTGTCATGCCCTTCTTCGATGTTTTCTTGATTCGTTGGGGTGCGGGGGATGGCAAGGGCAGCGAGTGCCCCGGCTACCGCGACGCCTGCGATGAACAAGAGGGGCACGATGACATTGCCGGTCCAGTCCTGACCGAGCCCCATGACGTAAGGGCCAAGGAAGGACCCTATGGAGCCCACGGTGTTGATCAACGCGATGCCTGCGGCGGCCGCCGTCATGCCCTTGAGTTGGAGGTTGGTGACCGCCCAAATAATGGGGCCGGTGGCGGTAAAGAGTGCACTTGCGAGGGATATGCCGATGAGGGTGGGGACCAGTTGATCGCCGGTGGCCACACTGGCGACCAGTCCCAGTGCGGCCAGTACCATGCCCGTGACCAGTACCCGCCGGTGGGCCTGGCTGCGGTCGCAGTAGATGCCAAGGGCGATGGTCGCCACGACAGCGACTGCGAACGGGACGGAGGACAGATAGCCGATCGTCATTACATCCGTTACGCCGGTGTTCTTGATGATGGTTGGTATCCAGAAGACGACGGCGTAGATGCCTATGTAGTTGGCTGCCAGGATGACGCCGAGGAGCCAGACCCGCTTGTTGGTGATGGCCTTCTTGAACTGCGTTGTTGCTTTCTCACGCGCGCCGGCCGGGCCGAGGCTTGCCGCAATGGCGGTCTTTTCCTCATTGGTGAGCCACGCGGCGTCCTTCGGTGTGCTGGCGACGGCAAAGAAGAAGATAATGCCAAGGAGGGCTGCCGGAATGCCCTGGATCACGAAGAGCCATTGCCAGCCTGCGATACCGGCGAGTCCCCCCAGGCTGGACATGACCCAGCCGGAGAGGGGGCCGACGAACATGCTGCCGATGGGTCCTGCGATAACCAGCAGTGCCAGGGCCTGGGCGAGGCGTTTGCGTGGGAACCACTGGGATAGGAAGTAGACCATGCCTGGGTAGAAGCCGGCCTCTGCGATACCCAGGAAGATCCGGGCAATGTAGAACTGTTCAGTGTTTTGGACGAAGCCGGTAGCGATGGTGACAACGCCCCAGGTGACCATGATGCGGGCGATCCACATTTTTGCGCCGACGCGTTCGAGGATCATGTTGCTGGGCACTTCAAAGAAGATATAGGCGAGGAAGAAGATGCCGGCGCCGAGCCCGTAGGCAGCTGCCGAGAGACCGATGTCGGCACTCATTTCGAGCTTTGCGAAGCCGATATTGACCCGGTCGATGATGGCCACGGCGTAACAGATGGAGGCCAGGGGCAGAATTCGCCAGGCGAGTTTCTTGTAGAGGGTGGTTGGCAGGTCCCCGGTGCCTTCTGAAGCTGTGTTGTGGGTGTACGTCATTGTACGGACTCTTTCACTCGTCAGTGGGTTGTGTTGTGTGCTGGATGCAGGGCGGGGAATGTCCACCAGGTGTCGGGCTGCCACTCTGCCGATTCCCATGCCTGCCGTTGTTGCTGCCGGGGGTCCGGGACCACTGTTGGGGTGGTGTCCAGCAACATTGTCCACCGTTCTGTTCGCCGGTATTCCGGCCAGAAGGGCAGGTCCTGGCTTTCGGGTTTTCCGTGGTGGATGAAGGTTGTCCACGCCTGCCGGATTCCTGATGCCAGAGTCTGTAACGCCGGTTCTGCCGCTTCGAGTCCGATGTCCCAGACGAAGGGAACGTCGGCGCCATGGAACCCCCACTTCTCCTTGGGGGCGCCGGGGCTTGGAGCATCGAAGCGGTAACGCCAGCAGGACGCGTGTTCGGACTGGCTGTCGAGCAGCCGAATGGTGGGGATGCCGTACCGTTCGTCGGCCAGCACGGCGCAGTGGAGGCGGCGCTCATCCGCCTCTGGGAAGGCGCTCCGGTAAATGTCCAGCACTTGTTCTGCTTCGTCCCCGAAGATCTCCTGTAGGACGCGTGGTGACTGTTGCGATGCACACGGGTCGGCGAGGTCGTAGCTTCCGGCCTCGTTGGCTGTCACGCCGGCCATGATGTTGATCCCCCTGGCGCGGCCCTTGGCGAAGGCGTGGACCGGGGCCTCGGGAAGAATGAGTCCGTCTACGGTTGGGCGCCAGACCCAGGTTGCCCTGACGCCGGCGGCAATCTCCTGCTGTGCGGCGAGGATTGTCTCAACGGGCATCGTTAGGAGCTCCGTGGCATCCGCAGGGCTAAGGCCGAGGGTGCGAAGCAGTGCAGCGGTGACCTGCTCTGCGGTGTCGGGGGTGTTGAGGTGCTCGCCGCCACTTTGAATGATTCCGCGGTGGAACAGGCCCTCGGCCATTGGCGAGGCCATCAGATTGACCACGCTCTTGGCCCCGGCGGAAACACCGGCGATGGTGATGCGTGAAGGGTCTCCCCCGAATGCGGCCACGTTGTCCCGGACCCATTTCAGTGCAGCGATCTGGTCCAGTAGGCCTGCGTTCGCCGACGAGGCGTACTGCTCGCCGAGGAGGTGGTCCAGCTTGAGGAAGCCGAGGGCTCCCAGCCTGTAGTTGACGGTGACCACGATGGTGCCTTCGAGGGCGAGGGCTGTCCCGTCGCCGATAAAGTTGGCTCCTGATCCCCAGGTGTATCCGCCGCCGTGGAACCAGACCAGAACCGGACAGGGCGAGTTTGCCGACTGCGTCGGTGCGGTGATGTTGAGGAAGCGGCAGTCCTCACCCATGGGCGAGTCATCGTCCGACGGCGTTGCCCCGCCAGGCGGCACGAGCTCGGCCGCGAGCACCTGCGGGGCACGCGTTGGAAACGTGGTCACGTCCAGAATGCCCTCCCACGGCTCTGCCGGCTGGGGAGCCTGCCACCGCAGGGCTCCGGTCGGGGGAGCGGCGTACCGTATCCCGCGCCAGCTGATTGTGCCATCGTTCGTGACCCCGCGAACTGCTCCCTGACGCGTCATTGCGACTGTGCCTGTCATTGCTTTTCCTTCACTAGGTATCGACTTCGTCAACAATCGTGTGCTGGGTCACGTGTTTCCGACAATGATTTCTGGATAAGTGGAAGAATCAGCCAAAAGTCTGGCGGAAAGTCTAGAGTTGGAGGTGACAAAGAAGTCGTAAAAGGGAGCGGGAAATGGATGTGCTGGATGAGCTGGACCAGCGGATTGTCGGCGCCCTCCAGGTAGACGGGCGCGCCTCGTGGGCGAAAGTGGCCGCATCATTGGGGGAGGCCGAACGGACGGTGGCGCGGAGGGGCTCCGAGCTCCTCCGGGACGGGCGGGTGCGGATACGCGCGTTGCCGAATCCGAGCCGCTTCAGGCATCTGGAACAGTTTGTGTTGAAGGTTGCCTGCAATCCGGGCTCAGCAGGAATAGCCGCTGCGGCCCTCGCGCGACGGCCGGAGACCTTGTACACCTACATCCTCACCGGTTCGGCGGATTGTGCGGCGGAGTTTTCCAGCCCTGCTTCCAAGTTTGCAGAGCTGCTCATCCGGGACATAGGGAGCATCCCGGGGGTGAGGTCGGCCGCCACGTATCCGGTCCTCAGCTATCCCAGGACCATGCATCAGTGGAATCCCGGCGTCCTGACGCCGGCGGAGATTGAGGCGATGGGCGGAACCCGGTACTCGGAGGCTCCCACCGCCCTGGAGCACGTGGAGCAATTGGGCAAAGAGGACCGGCAGATTCTCCGGGCACTGGAACGCGATGGCCGCGCCAGTTATGAGGAACTGGCGCGTATCACTGGGCTCTCAGTGCAGACCGCCCAGCGCAGGGTGGAGCGGATGCGGCGCGAGGGCACATTGTTCATCCGTGCGGTCTTCGAGCCTGCGCTGCTCGGTTTGCCGGTGGAGGTTCTGCTGTGGGTCAAGGTGCCGTTTCCAGAACTGGACCGTGTGGAAGCGGAAATGCTTCCTTCTTCGTCAGTACGGTATGCCGCGGTCCTCGCCGGTGACTTCCAGCTTGTTGTCGATGCCGTATTTCCAAGCCGCGCAGCACTTTCTACCTATCTAAAAGGGGCTGAGTGGGCCACGCGGGCGCAGGCCATCGAGCCTGCCGTGGTGGTAGACGCGTTGAAGCGCAGCGGAACGATGGCGTTGTCGTTCGGCGAAGACCTCGGCGGGTACAGCTCCTGACAAATTGGCCATCGTTGCCGCAGCGGCAGCAGCGACTTCCAGGTTCTACGTCAATGTCTTGAGCGTTTCCTGCTCCGCGGCGATGGTGGTGTCCTCGCCGTGGCCGGTGCGGACCACGGTGTCGGGCGGGAGGGTCAGGAGCCGTTCGCGGATGGAGGTCAGGATGGTGGGGTAGTCGCTGTAGGACCGGCCGGTGGCGCCTGGGCCGCCGTTGAACAGCGTGTCCCCGGTGAAGACCGTCCCCTCGCTTTCCAGGTGGAAGCAGGTGGACCCGGGCGAGTGGCCGGGCGTGTGGATTGCCTTCAGGGTTGCCCCGCCCACCTGGAACACGTCACCGTCGGAGTGGTAGTGGTCCGGTGTGGCGTCCGGGTAGACCTGCTCCCACAACACCAGGTCCTCCTTGTTCAGGTGGATCGGTGCGCCCAGGGCATCGGCGACCTCGCGTGCGGCACCGATGTGGTCGTTGTGCGCGTGCGTGAGCAGGATGGCCTTCACCTTCCGGTTGCGGACCTGGTTGATGATCGCGGCGGCGTCGTGCGGCGCGTCGATGATGATGCATTCCTCGTCATTGCCCACGATCCAGACGTTGTTGTCCACGTCCCAGGTGCCGCCGTCGAGCGAAAATGTGCCGGAGGTGACCAGGTTTTCGATGGTGACGCTCATGCGGACGCCCCTGCCGGCTGGACCTCGACGACGGAGCGCAGCACCTTGCCCTCGTGCATCTTGCCGAACGCTTCCTCCACCTGGTCGATGGTGATCCGCTCGGACACGAACGCGTCGAGGTCCAGGTTGCCCTGCTTGTAGTGCGAGACGAGCATCGGGAAGTCACGGGAGGGCAGGCAGTCGCCGTACCAGGAGGACTTCAGCGACCCGCCGCGGCCAAAAACATCCAGCAGCGGCAGTTCCAGCGTCATCTCCGGCGTCGGGACGCCGACAAGGACCACGCGGCCGGCAAGGTCGCGGGCGTAGAAGGCCTGCTTGTAGGTTTCAGGGCGGCCGACGGCGTCAATCACCACGTCCGCTCCGTGGCCTCCGGTGAGGGCGCGGATGGCTTCCACGGCGTCCTCCTGGCGCGAGTTCACGCCGTGGGTGGCACCGAGCGACTTGGCCATGTCGATCTTGTTGTCGTCGATGTCCACGGCGATGATCGTCGTGGCACCGGCCAGCCTGGCCCCGGCGACCGCAGCGATGCCCACGCCGCCGCAGCCAATGACGGCCACGGATTCCCCGCGCTTGACCTCGCCGGTGTTGATCGCGGCGCCGATGCCGGCCATGATGCCGCAACCCAGCAGGCCCACGGCGGCTGCGTCAACGTCCGGGTCCACCTTGGTGCACTGCCCGGCGGCGACCAGGGTCTTCTCGGCGAAGGCGCCGATGCCCAGGGCCGGCGAAAGCACGGTTCCGTCCTCGAGGGTCATCTTCTGGGTGGCATTGTGCGTATTGAAGCAGTACTGCGGCTGGCCCTTGGCACACGCACGGCACTCCCCGCAGACCGCCCGCCAGTTCAGGATCACCCGGTCACCGGGGGCCACCGAGGTCACATCCGGGCCGACAGCACTGACCACACCGGTGGCCTCGTGACCCAGGAGGTACGGGAAGTCGTTTCCGATACCGCCCTGCTTGTAGTGCAGGTCGGTGTGGCAGACGCCGCAGGTCAGGATGTCCACCAGGGCCTCGCCCGGGCCCGGATCCGGCACCAGGATGGTCTCCAACGACACCGGAGCGTCCTTCTCCTTAACCACAACTGCTTGGACTTTATGAACCATGAATGTGCACCTTCGTTTGCGTTCTTGCTGTTGAACCGGGGCGGATCAGATGTCTTTAGTGTCGAGATGCCAGATTCTGTGGGTCCCGACGCTGAGAAGCTGGCGGTCACCACTGGAGATTCTGCGGACCCAGATCACGCCTATCTCTGCTGCTGTTTCTTCTACTTGGAGCCCGTCTTGGTAGAAGAGGTCTTCTGAGACGGCAACCCTGTCGCCGGCCCGGAGCATGGACCAGTCCTCTACCTCAACTGCACGGGTGTGGCGGTTCAAGTAATCCTCCGCAATGTCGATTGGCACTACTGGGTCGCTGTATCTAGCGTGCGGCCCTTAGCCTTGGCCTTCCGCGGTGGGGGCACCGCCTGCGGCGGTGCCCCCACCAGTCAGTGGTGTTTTAGCCGTTGATTACCTGGGGGACGCCGAGGTGTTTGAGTCCTTCGACGCCGAATTCGAGGCCGTAGCCGGATTGTTTTGCGCCGCCGAAGGGGATGCGGGGGTCGACGGCGCCGTGTTTGTTGATCCAGACGGTGCCGGCTTGGATGCGGGCGGCGACGTTGCGGGCTGTTGCCGGGTCTGAGGACCAGACGGAGGCGCCGAGTCCGACGTCGAGGGCGTTTGCTTTCTGGATTGCTTCGTCGATGGTGCTGTAGCGGATGATGGGCAGGGCGGGGCCGAATTGTTCTTCGGCGACGAGTGGGTTGTCGTTGTCAATGTCGGCCACGAGGGTGGTGGGGTAGAAGTAGCCGGGCTGGTCAGTGTCCGGGTTTCCGCCGAGGAGGACGCGGGCTCCGGAGGCTTTGGCGGCCTCCACGAGGTTCGCGACGATCTCGTATTGTGCCTTGTTCTGCAGCGGTCCGAGGACGTTGTTTTCGTCCAGGCCGTTACCCATTGGCATGGCCTTGGCCACGTTGGTGAGTTCGTCGCAGACGGCGTCGTAGATGTCGTCGTGGACGTAGAGGCGTTTCAGGGCGGCGCAGGTTTGGCCGGTGTTGATGAAGGCGCCCCAGAACAGGCCTTCGGCGATGGCCTTCGGGTCGGCGTCGGGCAGGACGATGCCGGCGTCGTTTCCTCCCAGTTCCAGGGTGAGCCGCTTGACGGTGTCCGCGGAGGATTTGATGATCGCTTTGCCGGTGGCGGTGGAGCCGGTGAACATGATCTTCCCGATGGCGGGGTGGGATGCGAGGGCCTCGCCTACATCGCGTCCGCCGGAGACTACGGTGAGGAGCCCTTCGGGCAGGGCTTCGTTGATGGTTTCAACGAGGGCAAGCACGCTGAGTGGGGTGTGTTCGGAGGGTTTGACCACTACGGCGTTGCCCATTCTCAGGGCGGGGGCGACCTGCCAGACGGTGATCATCATGGGCCAGTTCCACGGCCCGATGGCCCCGACGACGCCGATGGGCCGGTAATGCAGTTCGGCGCGTGTTTCACCGTCATCGACCAGGGTTTCGGCTTCGAGCGGTGTCCCGGCGGCGGCGCGGAGCCAGGCCGCGCAGGCGTCGACTTCGAAGCGGGCGTTGGGGCCGTTCAGCGGTTTGCCCTGCTCGCGGGAAAGCAGCTGGGCGAGTTCTTCGGCGCGGGCTTCGATGGCGTCGGCGGCCTTCAACAGCGCGGCGGACCGTGCCTCGTGGCCGAGCTCGGCCCAGCCGGGCTGGGCGGCGACTGCCACGTCAATGGCGTGCTGCAGGTCCGCGACCGTATGCACCGGGGCTTCTCCGACGGGTTCACCGGTGGCGGGATTGAAGATGGTCCGGGCAGCAACGGAGCCCTCGGTCAGGACAGGCGTGGTGTTCATGGCATTCTCCTCATTGAGTGGTTAGTTGTTGTTCCGCGTGAATCTGGGATGGTCACCATTGGTTTTGATCAGTAGGGCCGTCGAGTGTTTCCAGTGCCAGACGGAGTTGCTCGATCATGTGTTGGGCGTGTTCGAGTTCGAAGACGAGCGGTGGCCTCATTTTGAGGACGTTTTCGTGGCGACCGATCTTTCCGATGAGAACGCCGCGGGAACGCATCTCTTCTGTGAGTGCCTTGGTGGCGGCGGGGTCCGGCGTCGCATCGTCGGGATTGACGATTTCCAGGCCAAAGAAGAGGCCCCTGCCGCGTACGCCCTTGATCCTGGGGTTGCCCTTAGTAAGGGCTGCGAGTTCGTCAGCGATGAACTTGCCGAGTTGGTGTGCATTTTCAACAAGCCCGTTCTCTTCCATGACCTGGAGCACAGCAAGGCCGGCTGCCGACGAAACGGGGTTTCCAGCAAATGTGTTGAAGTAGGTGTTGTTTTCCCCGAATTCCTCCATCAGTGCGTGCGTGGTGATGACGCCACCTACGGGGTGGCCGTTGCCCATCGGCTTGCCAAGTGTCACCAGATCAGGGGTGGTGCCGAAAGCCTGGTGGCCCCACATGTGGTTGCCGGTCCGTCCGAAGCCTGACTGGACCTCGTCCGCGATGATCAGTCCGCCGGCAGCACGGACCCGGGCGGTGACTGCCTCGATGTAGCCGTCGGGGGTCTGCAGGAGTCCCTCGGTTGAGAACAGCGGGTCATACAGGATGGCTGAGACGCCGTAGCCTTCGGCCTGGAGCGAGGAGATGGCTGCGTCGACGTCGCGCAGCGCTTCCTGGAGGAGGCGCTTTCGTTTAGCCGGTGTCAGCCCTGCTGCGTCCGGAATACGAATGGGGCGTACGTGGGCGCCGAGGGGTTCTTTGACCTGGAGGCCGGTGGTCAATTCGGCAAGGGTCGTGGTGTTGCCGTGGTAGCTGTGGTCCGAAATAAGGATGCCGGTGTTGCCGGTGTGTTGCCGTGCGATTCGCAGCGCGAGCTCGTTTGCTTCTGATCCGCTATTGGTGAAGAATACCCGCTCCAAGGGGGAATCGAAGAGCGCCAGCAGCTTTTCGGCGTACTCAACGACGCGTGAGTTGAGGTACCTCGTGTGGAGGTTGACGGTCTGCAGCTGGGTTGTGATTGCTTCGCGGACGACGGGGTTGGAGTGTCCGACGTGGGGAACGTTGTTGTAGACATCCAGGTAGGTCTTGCCGGTGGCGTCGTGGACCCACACGCCCTCGCCGGCCACGATTTCCAGGGGAGTGGCATAGAACAGCGGGGAGTGGCGCCCGATGGTGCGTTCGCGGCGGTTAATGAGGCCTTCCTGGAGGAGTGCGTCGGGTGCCGGTTCTGTGGCTGTTTCGAGTGTCATTGCTGTCCTTGGCCGTTGGTGCGGATTTGAGTCCGGAACATGAGTCGGTGGGTGTTGCCGGGGTCGGACGGTCGATGGCCGGCCCCGGCAACCGGTTAGAGGGCTTGGGCGCCGGCAGTAGCGACCAGGTGGTCGTTTTCCACGGTGCTGCCGCTGACACCGATGGCGCCGATGGTCACCCCGTCTTTGGTCAGTGGGATGCCTCCGGGAAAGGTGATCAGGCCGCCATTGGAAACTTCGATGTTGAACAGCGGTCCGCCGGGCTGCGAGATGGAGCCGATGTCTCCGGTGGGCATGTCGAAGTAACGGGCCGTGCGTGCCTTTTTGATGGCGACGTCGATACTGCCGAGCCACGCACCGTCCATGCGGGTGAAGGCCTTGAGGTTTCCGCCGGCGTCTACAACGGCAATGTTCATCAGAGTTTCCGAGGCCAGGGCTGCCTCTCGTGCCGCTTCAACTATCTTGTGTGCTTCTTGTTGGGTGATGTCGTTCATCTGTTGCTCCGAAATCTTTTCCTGTTTGAGGGCGTAGTCGTATCGACTGGTGTAGAGCCAGCCTTGGTTAGGCGCTAACGCGCGGCGGGGGGTGTTAGACGAGAGCTGCTGGTTTTGCAGCTGCCTTTATTAAGTCGGGGAAGTCAGGGGCTGTTATTTCAGTGATCAACCCTTCCCAACAGGTACGCAGTTCCCCTGCGTAGTCGGCGTCGTCGTTGGGCGCAGCGTTCCCCATTGCGGTGATCCACAGTCCACTGTTGGACCAATGAGCCACCGCCATGAAGAGCCTGGCGCGGGCCATTTTTACTGGGTCAGTGTTGCCGAAGTAGGCCTCGAAGAGTGCCTGTGCCTTCTCTTTCCCGAATCCGTTTTGCGCTGCAATAAATCCAATCTCGTAGCACGGGTCCGAGTTGCCGGCGAGGTCCCAGTCGATAATGTTGTAGGTCATCGAGGAGGTGTCCTTGATGATGTTTGCATCCCAAATGTCCAGATGGCAGGGAACAAACTGGGACGGATCCAGGGCCAGGACGGTCTCCAGGCGGTCCATCAGGGCCTGGATGGCTGACGTTCCGGGCGGCAGCTCGATACCCTGTCTTCTGGCGGCCTCCATCCTTTGTCGGGCCAGGTTGAAGGGGTTGATGTCGTTGAGGAACCGGCGGCCGGAGTGATGAAGCCGGTGAAGGGCAGGGACGAGTCGGGTGACGGAGTCATCGTCGTCGCTTAGCCTCGGGTGGCCTCCCGGAACAAAGTCGAGAGCCAGCGCCAAGGGTTCGTTTGAGACTGTTATGACGGGCGCGCCCACTCCGATCTCGGCGGCAATTCTTGTGTTTTCCAGAACCACGTGGGCGGCGGGCAGAACTCCTACCGTTTCCCAGTAGTTGTTCCAGAGCTTGACGACGCAACGACGGGAACCGTCCTCGACAAGGTAGTTCTTATGGGCCTGGCCGCCGGAGAGGGAATGTGCGGTGACGTGACAGCCAGCCCAGTCTGGGTTCGTCGAAAGCACCGCCTCAATGCTGGTGATTTCGGTATCAGGGACGATGGTCATTAGGATTGGATGTCCTTCGATGTTCGAATGCAGGTGCACTGTGTTGGGGTCGGAGGTTGTCCTGGCTGCACTGTTCGCACTGTTTCACGAGCTCCCACAAGCTCTGTAACGGTGCGGTCAGGACGTCTGCCGGTGTCACTGTTTACGCCTTTGCTGTGGCGAAGCGTGAAGGCAGGAACAGGTTTGTTTCGGGGCGGGAAATGCCGTCGACATGATCGGCCAGCATTTCACCAACAACCGCTGCATAGCGGAACCCGCGGCCCATGTCTCCGGTGCCTATGACGACATCGGACGACTCCGGGTGTCCACCGATAACCCAATGGCCGTCCTCCACCTCAGACCACATGCATACGGTGGTCGATACCGGGTTGGTGTCGATGTCCGGGAGCCTGGCGCTGAGCACTTCCTGGATCCGTTCGAGGTCTCCGGGCCTGAGGTCCTGACTAAGGTCCTCGGGGTCGATCCAGTTTCCCTTCCCGGGGACAGAGAACTTCCATTCACCGTTAGGCTCGGAGCAACCGTAAGCCGGTGCCTCGTCCGATCCTGGGGGCTTGGCGAAGTAGATGGCCGGCTTCGGTGGCCCGTCCTGGCGGAAATTGGCCAGCACCTGACGGTCCACCTTGTAGGGCAGATCCAGTTGCATCAAATGGTTGGCGCGGGCACCCACGGTGACGACGACCTTGTCGGCTGAATAGTTACCCTGATCGGTGCTCACGACGATGCCCGAAGCGCTCTCATCCCAGCCTTGAACCGCTTCTCCCGTGCGCAGGGTTGCGCCGAGCCGGCGAGCCTCCGACTGCAGGGCCTTGATGGCGGGGTGGACGAGGGCAACGGTGCCGTTTGGCTCCCATACGGCGACTTCGTCGTCTTTAATCGTGGCCCAAGGGAACCGCTTCCGTGCCGTCGACGCGTTGAGGGCATCGTACTCAAAATCGGACGCGTTCAGGGATGCCACCGTTTTGTCGAACCACATTGATCCGGGTTCGCCGACGAACACAGTTCCCGAACGTTCCAACAGCCGGGTCCCGGTTTTCGCGGCCAACTCGTCCCACAACTCAAAGGTCCGCTTTGTGAAGGTGGTGTACTGGGCTCCTGCACTGCTGGATTGCCGGGCCAGCCGTGTGGCGCCTCCGTGCGAGCCGTGCATGTGTGGCGGTGCGAACTTATCCAGGCCGAGCACGGACTTGCCGCGGGCTGCCAAGTGCCACGCCGCCGATGAGCCCCAGGGGCCCAATCCAATGACGATGACGTCGTAGTGTTGTGTTGACACAAATTCCTCCGTTAGTGGTTTTCGGACCCTTGGCGGGTCAGACAGTGGCTCGTACTAGAAGTCCGTCCATGAGCAACCGGATAGCCGCGACCGCTGGCCCGGCGTTCGCCGGCTCACGTGCTGCAGCAGCCCCGGCAGCGCGGATCGCCCCGGTTATCGTTGCAGCCAAGGCCTCAGTCGGTGCGTCCTCCGGCAAGGTGCCGCTGTCCTTGGCATCCTTCAGATCCCGCGCAATGAGCTCTTCGAAAGAGCGGGAAGTCGAGCCCATGACGTCCGATAGTGCTGACACCAGGTCCGGTCCCATCACCCCGTAGAACCGGCCCTTGGGCTCCTTTGTCGCCTCCACCAACGCCGTGGCCAGCGCCGTGATTCTTGCGCCGGGGTCCGTCAGGGGATCCCGCAAGCTGATCCCTCGTACGTACACGGCGTCGGCGATCCGCAGATAAACTTCGCGGACAATTTCGTCCCTTCCGCCGGGGAAGTGGGCATAAATGGTGCCCCTCGAAATACCCGCCTGCTGGCTGAGGACCTCGAGCGCGGTAGAGGCGTACCCCTCCGAACTCAGCAGCTCAGCTGCGGTGTCGAGAATGTCGCCGCGGGTTCTCATGCGGTTGCGTTCCCGAAGGGAGAGGGGCTTGTTGGAGGCACTCATTTCTGGTCCTTCGTGTGGGGTGCTGGTGATCTGCTTCACATGATTGCACATCAGATCCTAAAAGTGAACAGTCTGTGCAAACTTTGAAGAAGAGGTACGCGGCCGCTCCGATGCGGTTGAAAACATTGAACACTATGCCTAAGTTCTGAACTAGTCATGCAACAAACATTTAACGTGTTCTATTGCAGTACGAAACATTCAGTGTTTACCTTTTATGTATGAAACAGGTCACACCAGGCTTGGCTGGCCCTAACTCCCTTGAGGGCGTCCGGAACTTCCGAAGCCTCGGGGGACTGCCAGCGCACGGAGGATCCCGTGTGGCTGAAGGCATGGTGTACAGGAGTGGACACTTCGGATACTCGACAGCCCTGGACCGTCAGAGGCTGGAGGCGGCACGCCTGCACTTCATGGATCTGCGAAGTCCTTGGGAATCCGACGCCGAAGACCGTTGCGTGCCTGCGCTAACGGCTGTACAAACGCCACTTCAGGCTCAAGACAGCAGGGACGCGTGCCTGTGGTCTGCGGTTCGCGAAGGTCGCGTGAGCGAGCTTGGCAGGACGCTGACTGCTGCGGAGGCTGAAGAGGTAATGCACCGGCTCTATGCCCGTGACATAGCCGGCAACCCATCGGTATTTGCCAATTTCCTTCAGTCATTGGCTCGAGTTGAGCTGCCTGTCGTCGTCCACTGCTCGGCAGGGAAGGACAGAACCGGATGGGCAATAGCCATCCTTTTGACCATCCTGGGAGTACCTGAAACCGCAATCCTCGAAGACTACGTTCAGAGTTCATTGCCGGAGAACCAATACCTCATCAGAGATTCCGCAGGCAGCGTCGCGCCCATCGACAGGCACCTGCGAACAGTCATCACACCCTTGCTGGAAGCGCGGCAAGGGTACCTCGAAGCCGCATGGCACAGCGTGGAGCACGCCTGGGGATCACGTCACTCCTACTTGGAAGACGGACTCGGCATCACTCCGGCGCTCACAAACAAACTCAAGGCACGGCTCCTCGTCTGAGGAAGCCCGACCACGGCTACGGCCATTATCTGCCCGAAAGAGAAAACCCATGATTGATAATGTCAGCGAGTTGCCGGCAACGACGCCGTCCAGCACACCTGTCCCACCGCAAGCAGGCCATCTCCGCTCAAATAAACTCGGCGTCTTCGCCATCGCCTTTTTCGTCATCGCAGCGGCGGCCCCCATGGCAGCCGTCGTGGGCACCGGTCCCGTGGTCTTTGCTGCGGTTGGACCGGCAGCCCCCTTGATCTACGCGATCGCTGCCCTGCTCATCGCACTCTTCGCCGTCGGATACCTGCGCATGAGCAGGTATGTCACCAACGCCGGCGGCTTCGTCGCCTACATCGCCAAAGGCCTAGGTACACCCTGGGCCACGGCAGGAGCTGGTCTGGCGCTGCTGATGTACCTCAGCTTGCAGGTCGGGCTCTGGTCGCAGTTCGGCGTCTTCGCCGGGCAGTTGCTGGAGAGCATCACGGGACTCTCCGTGCCCCCGCTCGTCTGGATTGTCGCGTTGCTTCTGATCTCCACGGCACTCACTATGCGGGGCGTCGACACGAGCATCCGACTCTTGGCCGTCCTCATCATTGGTGAAACGCTCGTAGTGGCTGCCCTCGTTATCGTGCTCGTTGCCAGCAAGGGGCCAGGAGTCTTCACATTCTCTGGCTTCACGCCAGAAAACCTCTTCAGCCCGGGCCTGGGCATTGCATTGCTGTTCGCCTTCCTGTGCTTCACCAGCTTCGAAGCAACCGTGGTTTTCTCTGAAGAAGCAATCAACCCCCGCAAGACGATCCCGCGGGCCCTCTACGCCGTGATTGCCTTTGTCGGAATTTTTTACACGCTCTCCATCTGGGTTATCGGAGGGGCCATCGGGGTGGACAACATCCAACAGGCGGCAACGGATGACCCTGCGGGATTCATCTTCAACCTCGCCTCCGAAAGTGGAGGGAGCGTCTTGAGCATGGCCATGCAGGTTCTCGTCGTGACCAGTTACCTCGCCATGCTGCTGGGCCTGATGAACATGTTCGCCCGCTACCTTTTCGCCCTCAGCCGTGCCGGAGTCCTGCCGGCCAGGCTGGCCACCGTTTCCAAGGATGGGAGTCCCGCCACCGCAGCCCTGGCCAACGGCGTGGCCGTCGGCATCGTCGTGGTTGCCTTCCTGGTCTTCGGCGCAGATCCGCTGACCGTCGTGTTCGCCTGGTTCAGCGCCTTGGCAACGGCAGCCTTCATCACCATCCTCATCGTGGCGTCCGTATCCATCGTCGTGTTCTTCTTCCGGACCAAAGACAACACCAGTATCTGGGCGACCAAGATCGCACCCACTCTCTCCACCCTGATCCTCTCCTACATCGGCTACGTGACGATCGAGAACTACGACTCCCTCATTGGGCCTGACAACGCCGCCGCGAAATGGCTGCTCGTCCTCATTCCCGCCGCGATGCTTGGCGGCCTGGTTTTCGGCAGGAGCAGACGCGACATCGACTACGCCAAAGAAGTAATCTGACGCGGATACCTTGCTGCCGCCCCTCTGGCGGCAGCAAGGTATCCGCCATCGTCGATGGGGAAAGCATTTCGGCATTGAAGCCACCAGAATGACGCGCAAAGGTACGCCGCACCCTTGTTTAAGTCGAAGGGTTAGTCCTTCATGAGACGGCAACAGCACACACTCCGAAACAGAACCGGGAGATCCAAATGACCCCCACACCAGTTGCAGTTATTACGGGCGGAGGAACCGGAATCGGAGCCGCCACCGCCGCAGCACTCCGGGGCCAAGGGTGGGAAGTTGTCATCTGTGGACGCCGGCGGGAAGCTATCGCCAAGGTCGCTGAAACAACCGGCGCCCACGCTATTGTCGCAGACGTCGCTTCGGTTTCCGATATGGAACGGCTGGTCGAGGACACCGTGGATCAATTCGGCACCATCAACGGCCTGGTACTGAATGCCGGAATTGTCCGTGCCGGCAGTGCCGGCGAGCTGTCCGATGAAGACTGGAACGCCATGGTCAGCACCAACCTCACCGGGCCCTTCCTACTAGTCCGTGCCGCCTTGCCGCACCTGATCAAAGCCAACGGCTCGATCGTAGGGGTGGCCTCGGCGGCCGCACTTCGGGCTACCGCTGGAATCGCCGGTTACGATGCCACGAAGGCCGGCCTTGCCATGTTGATGCAGTCCGTGGCCGTCGACTACGGACCGCGTGGGGTGCGCGCCAACGCAGTATGCCCTGGCTGGACCCGGACAGAGATGGCCGACATGGAGATGGGCGAATTCGCTGAACACAGCGGCATCGATCGCGAGGAAGCCTATAGCCTCGCCACAGCGTTCGTCCCAAGCCGGCGCCCGGCCGCATCCTCCGAGGTCGCCGATGTCATTGCCTGGCTGCTTTCCGATCAGGCCTCGTACGTCAACGCCGCCACGATCCCGGTGGATGGGGGACTGATCGCAGTCGAGCCCGGCGCCATCGCCTTCGACCCCCGGGTCAGTATCTGCACCACTGGCACCGACGGACCCACCCCGGCGATGCAAGCGATTCCCTGACTAACCACTACAGCCCGTCTTTCACGAGTTAATTGGAAAAGGAGTGTGGACTTTGTCCACACTCCTGGTCCCGGACTATCCCGTACTGCCTCCAAATGCGCCCGTATTTCCGATGTTTTCGCGGGCTCCCAGTGTTTGCAAGGGCGAGAATGTAGTTCGAGTCCCACCTCGGGCACAGTGTTTTCCCTCGTCAGAGGCATTGTTGCTTTGACCTGTGTACAAAGCTTGCGCTGGGGCGCCTCTAACGCTACTAGTGCGGGCTTTAGCCTGGCTGCCGCGGAGCCTATGCAGTGTGTGGGGTGGCGGGTCCAAGTCCGTGGCTGGTGGAGCTTCCGCGTGCTGACGCTGAGTTTCTTGCGGTTCCTCTTTCCGGTTCTGTTAGGTGGGCCGGCATTGGCCTACATCTATTCATGCCGCGGGGGAGTGGGGACAACATGACTTGTCCACACCTGAACTCCTGCGCTGCCGGAGCCCGGCCTGGGGGACCGGTAGAGAGGGTGGCCGCGTTAGTTTGTCCTATCAGACGGAGTGTGTGCAGTGTCCACACTTATATCTGCTTTCTTAATACGAAGTTATTGAGCTTGCGCCATCCTGACAGTTCTGATCACTGCACAAGCCGTCCAGCTCATAAACAACTATGACCTTTAGTTCGCAGAGCCCTTTCACTATGGCGAACCGAGCCAGAGGACCTGCCGGAACTCGGCGTGGTTGTCGTTTTCACAAGTCGACTGCACAAGCGCCCGCGGAATTCCGGGGTTGTGCAGACGAGTATGGATATTGAAATGTCAGAAGTGCCCTGCACCAAACTGCATTCTGCTCAATACTCCTCTGCACCAACAGTCATCTTTTCCGAAGCCGTTTGCACCAACCTGCAGGAACTACTTCTTTGGTGCCTGCGTCGCTCCTGTTGCCGGGACCCATCGGTAGAGGGTGGGTACGGAGACTCCTAGGGTGTCGGCGACCTCCCTCGGCGGTGTTCCTTGTTTGAGGAGTTTGCGGGCTGAGCGGATCTTGGCATCTGTCATGATGCGTTTGCGGCCGCCGACCCGTCCTTGTTGGCGTGCGGCCTGTAGGCCGGCCTGTGTCCGTTCGATCATGAGTTCCCGTTCCATCTGGGCCAGGGACGCCATGACGTTGAAAAAGAAGCGTCCGGAGGCCGTTGTGGTGTCGATGGCATCAGTGAGGCTGACGAATCCTACGCCGCGGTCGTTCAGTCCGCTGGCGAAGTCCAAAAGGTCTTTCACGCTCCGGCCCAGGCGGTCCAGCTTCCACACCACCAGGGTGTCACCATGGCGCAGGTTGTCCAGAGCCTGGTCGAGGCCGGGACGTTGGGACTTGGTGCCACTGATGGTGTCTTTGTAGATCTTGTCGCATCCGGCCTTATTCAGGGCTTCGACCTGCAGGTCCAGGTTCTGATCCCGGGTGGAGACCCGGGCGTAACCGATGCGGTGTGTGGCCATAGGGGTGTTCTCTTCTCAAAACTCGGTTCGGAGTCTTAGTTCGACTGTACCGTTTCGAGAACTATTTGTGAGAACCTAGGCCCGGGCTGCTCCTTTTTCTTCCTCGCCCCAATTTTCCGGGGCAGGACGTCGGCACCACTGCGATGAGCGATCGTCCCTTGGATTCTCGATTCAAGGTGTTCTTGCAATCCTTCGTTTTCGAGAATGGATCGTCAACGTTGTAGTGAGCGGCGGGCGCCCAGGCGCTGGCCAAGGTTTAGGTTGGTCAACCCATCATCGATGTGAAGGACTGAGGCAGGGACCCGAGTACCTTGTTGCTGGGAAACGCGTACCGATTACGCGGGAAGGAACCAGGCAGAGTCCGTATGGTCATGGCAGGAGCCGGCGGTGAGGGCATTCGGCTGAGACCACGAATGCCTCCCCAGCCATCGCCGGCTCCACCCCCTGTTCCGAGCAAACCTGATGACCGAACGAATGCCTGCCCTTGGAGGGGCGCGGGGCTTCCTTTACTGGCTGGGTCTTTTAGCCTGCGTTCATCGCAAGGAGATCCTCTATGACCTCGCAAATCAACCGGATTTTGCAGCACGGGGCGGGGCCAAGTCTCTGTGATTTTTAGGGTTGCAGGGGGTGACCGTCGAGAGGGATTGTTCCAGACTGGTATTGACTCCTACAGTGGGGCCAGGGCGTGATGATCTGGCCGCCCCGGGCGTTGAGGCGGTAGTACTGGAGAGCCGTCATGAAAGACCCACGTTTTGCTGCCTTGGCGTTGGTTGAGTGCAGCGCTGTCAGTGTCGCGGACCTTTGGGTGAAGTACTTTGCCAAGGGTGGGGATGCTGATTCTGTTGAGTTCGAAGCCTACCTATATGGTCTTTTAGATCCGGGCAGGCATGACGCTCTTATTCTTTCCTGGGTCGTAGACGAGGTCCTGGGCCGTTAAGCACCACAGCCGCTTAAAGGATGCTGGGGGCGCTGGCGATGATGTAGTCCACGGCTACAGGGCCTTTCATGGCCAGGTGGTTACTCGCAGGGTCGATGCCCCACGCTCTCAAGCCGTCCCACAGGGCTTCTGGAGACTCGATGATCGTATCGTTCATAAGGCACCAGCTGATGTAGAGACCATACAGCTCATCGGGGCTGAGGCCTCGTACGCTGCCGGGCCGGTCCTGCAGGGCGTCTGAAAGGAAACCCACGACGCGAGCGAACTCCACGGCTATCCTCCTTCCCTTCACACAGCAGAAACTGATGGCAGAAGGTCCTGAAGCCACGCTGCCTCCGGCAACACTGTAGCTGTTTAGCGGAGGGACAGGGATCCGGGACCGAAAAGCAACGCAATAAGTGGCCGTGCCACGGATTCTGCACCGCACCCAGTGCTGCGCGTCGCCGGACTCGGTTTAACTGATGGCTCTTGCGCTTGGTCAAGGCCGCCCGGCGCCATGGAGGTGGCCGGCGCCGGCTGGGGGTGGCCGCTGAGTCTCCAGAGATATCTCTCCTCAGGACCTCTCGACGCCGGCCACAACTTGACCCAGGAACCTGTCCCCGGGAAAACCAAATGTAACCTTGTTGTCCAGCCTAGGATCCTCTGTCTTTCCCAAGGAGCATTACAGCTCCCTAATCTGCTGATTAGGGGCCGCGTTTCCCGGTCCGGCGACGAGCTGTTTATGGGCCCCAGCCTCCAAAGCTGCCGTCTAACGGTGGGCGGGGCACCGTCGGACCCAAGAAGAGCGTCTTCCCGTGGAGGAAGGTTTCGTACTGCACCTGAGGTCTAGATCCCACCCTGGAATCTTGGTTCAACAAGCCGGGTCTTTGGACCATAGCTGGGAACGGGCCGAGCAGTCAGGCTTTCGGTATGCCGTACTTCCTCGAATACCTAACGGACGTGAGTGCGGGCTGCTTCACGGTGGACGGCCTGGACTTCGTTCACGCCCTGGCCAAGGCAAAAAACGCGTTGCGGGGTCTGGAGTGCATTAGTGCAGCTTTGCTCTATCTCACCTGACCCCAAACCCGCCTTCGGTCAGGGTTCAGCTATCGCGACCTTCACAAAGGACGGAGGCTGGCGCTTCCACGACGAGTGACCGGCCTAGCTCCGAAGAAGTGCCATTACGGGCGTTCCTGCTCCCAAGTGCGCCAATACATCGTGAACTGGGGGGTCCGTTTTCTTCGATGAGCAGAGGTGAAATCCGCGTCGAGGGCTTCGTTGATCACCGGTAGCTGCCAGCTGCCGATAGCGGTGGCGTCTTGCCCCTTGAGCCAGGTCCGCAACCGGTCAAGCACCGGCTGCGTTGCCTCCTCGACGATGTCTTCCACGGTTCCGATAAGGTCGCTGAGACCCTCAGCCAGGGCCAACGGCATCTGGTGGGTGAGAGAAACACCCATGACATCGACGCCTTTTCCCTGGTCATCGAGAATCGCTACCGGCGGACGGTCAGCGCCGCGTTGAGCATCGGGCACTCAGTAGCTGCGACATCCCCGTTTCTCAAACATCGTAACCACTTGGGCGCAGTTGCTCGGAGCGTGTCCCAGTCATCCGAGAGTGCGCTCTGTTATGGTGAAACGTCCCGCTACTCCAGCTACCCCCAAGGCTGAGAGTAACGGGACATCTTCGTCGATGCAGGCGGCTGTCTTCCGCGGGCTACTGAAAGTCTCTCGGGGGGCATTCCGTACGTCGTCACAGTTGGTATGACGTACAGGGATGTGGAGTGGCCAGACTCAAGATTGGAACAAGAAGGTCCTCACTGACGGGCGGGTCGCTTCAGTCGTCGCCGCTGACTTTCTAGTCTGATTGCTAAGGGCAAGGCCGAGAGCCCTTTCCGGAAGCGACGTCAAGGGGGGCGTATGAGTTCAAGTATGCCGGGGAACGAGGAAGCTTCCAGCGAGGTTCCCCCGCGGGGACGGATCCCTGTTCCCACCCCACCAAACAAACCTTTAGCTAGAGCTCGCCTAGTACAACAAAACCAGCGTTCGGCACGCCGGGAGCACGAAGTCCAGCGCGTTACCCGCGACCTTGCCGCACTTGCAATAGCACAGGCGCGATAGTTGACGTAATCCTTCAGACCTCACCAGGACGTGGGGCACGGCGCGGAACCCACGGGGATGACAGGCCTTCTGGCCCCCTCGGCCCCCGCCACCTCCACGCTCAGCCTGATGCACCTGGTCTCCGTTCCGTGGACCAGAAAGCCGCCGGGCCACCAGGTGTACGGGGTCTTCTCTGGCGGGCACGCAGTGAAGGTCACGGACGTGTTGCCTTCCGTCGCCCCGTACTCGGCCACGAGTCCCACGGTCTTTTGCTGCTCCGACGCCACGGTGACGGTGACCGTTTGCCCGGCACGCAGCCAGTACGGATTCTTCATCCATTGAACGCCATTCATGAGCTGCGTTGAGCCATCGCTGGTCTGGGAGAAGTTGTCCCTGATGAACAGCGGATCGACGTTGAAGAGCCTTTCCCCGGATGGGCTGAACCCCGCAGCGTCGGTCTGGCCCTGCAGGCATCCCGCCTCGTAGTGCCCGGCAGGCGGAGGCAGTGCCTTGACGGAGGTTGGGGCCGTGGACGACGAAGGCGGGGAGACGCTCGGAGCGTCCGGCGCCGGAGTGCCGCCGCCGGTGCATCCGGCCAGCAGCAGGATCAAAGGAACCAGTCCGAGTGGATGGCACCGTGTCTGCTCCACCATGCCCTCACGCTACGCCAGCGCGTCGTGGGCGGGAAGTACAGGACGGCGCCTCAGTCTATGCAGTGGTACATGAAGGATCCATCACCGCAGGGTACCCGCGGGAACAGGGCAACCAAAGTTCCTCAGTGGGGCCAGAAATAACCGTCATGCTGGGGTCAAAAAGGTTGACATAGTCACCCGGGCTGTGCAGACGACTTTGGAAATTCGTGCAGACGACTTCGGAAACTGACATATATCCGAGATGTCTCACCGGCTCATTGTGCCTCAGAAAACCCCTTTGTAAGCGGCCATGAAAAACTGCCCATAGGCGGCCACGAAATTGCCCACTGACGGCCAGTAGAACTGCCCACTGGTGGCCATGAGATCTGCCCACTTCCTCAACTGTTCCTGCCGCGTCTTCAGCGGCGGGGGCCTCTCCCCGGGATTTGATGACGGTGTCTAGTCGCACCAAATGTCGTCCCAGGAAGAGGCCCTGTATGAAGCATGACGGAGAAATCATGGAAATTCTTGCTGCCTATGATCTGACCGGATCGTTGCGCGCCACCGCGGAGCTCACGGGCTGCTCGCACCACACTGTAGCCAGGCACGTCGCCGCGCGGGACGCCGGCCGGCCAATTGCAGAACCGGCGCCCCGGCCCAGGGTCACGGACGCTTACCTGCCTAAGATCGAGGAATGGGTAGAGGCGTCCAAGGGCCGGATCCGCGCCGACAAGGCCCACGAAAAGCTGCTCGCCCTAGGCTATGAGGGGTCCGAGCGGTCTACGCGCCGGGCGATCGCGCAGGTCAAGGCCGCGTGGCGGCTCGGACACACCCGTGTGCACCGGCCGTGGATCACCGAGCCTGGGATGTGGCTGCAGTACGACTTCGGCGACGGGCCACGGATCGGCGGCGTAAAAACCATTCTGTTCGTTGCCTGGCTGGCGTTCTCAAGGTTCCGGATCGTGATCCCGTTGCGGGACCGGACCGCGCCGAGCGTGTTCGCAGCCCTCGACCGGTGCTTCCGGATCCTGGGCGGGGCACCAACGTATGTCCTGACCGATAACGAGAAAACCGTGACAACGGCCCATGTCGCAGGGGTTCCGGTGCGGAACCAGCAGACCCTGGACTTCGCCCGGCACTACGGGGTCACCGTGCTGACCTGCCAGCCCGCGGACCCTGCAACGAAAGGCGGAGTCGAAGCGTCGGTGAAACTGGCCAAAGCCGACCTCGTGCCCACCGACACGAACCTGAGGCCCGGTTACGCTTCCTTTGCCGAGCTGGAGGCCGCCTGCGAGGCGTTCATGGACGAGGTCAACAACCGCGAACACCGGGCCACCCGACGTAAACCCGCAATGGTTTTGGCGGAGGAAGCGGCCCGGCTGCACCGGATCCCGGAGACCGCGCACACGGTCGCGTTCGGGCTGGCCCGTATAGTCCCGGAGAACACCCCGATGGTCTCCTTCGAGAACGCCCAGTACTCGGTGCCGTCGCATTTGCTCGGCGCGAAGGTGTTCGTCCGCTCCCACGGCACCGGCCCTGACGAACAGGTCATCATCGTCCACCACGGCCCGACCGGCCCGGTCGAAGTCGCCCGCCACGGCCGGGCAAGGCCCGGCAGTCCCGCGGTCATCGAGGAGCACTTCCCAGGGACCAGTACCAGAACCCCGGGCGACTACGCCGTGAAGGCACGCACCGCCGGTGAAGCCGAGTTCCTGGCCATCGGCGCCGGCGCCAAGACCTGGCTCGTGGAAGCCGCGGCTGCAGGAACAGGCCGGATGAACATGAAAATGGCCGAGGCCGTGACCCTGGCCAAGATCGCCGGGACCGAGTCCGTGGACCGTGCCCTGGGAGACGCCGCGCTGCACGGCCGGTTCGCCCACGGCGACCTGCCCTCCATCCTGAACGCGAACATCCGCCGCACCACCACCCACGCCGCTAACGAAACCAGGTCCCTCACCCAAGGCACCAGCGCCTGGGCAGGCCTCGGCGCCGAGCCGTCCAGCGCCCCCGCAAAGGAGCAGAGCCGATGAGCCCGGTCACCACCACGAACACCACCGCCCCGGCCCTGCCGGCCGAACTGGAAGCGCTGATGCGGCAACTGAAGATGCCCCACGCCCGGGCACTGGCACCGGAGCTGATCGCGACCGCCCGCGCCCAGCGCTGGGAACCAACCGAGATCATCAAGGCACTGTTCACCGAAGAAGCCGCAGGCCGGGCCCGGTCCATGCTCGCCACCCGGCGCAAAGCAGCAGGCTTCCCGACCGGGAAGACCTTCGACGTCTGGGACCCCGCCGTCTCCTCCATCCCGGCGCCCACCCAGCAAGCCCTGCGCACCCTGGAATGGATCACCCGACGCGAGAACCTGGTCGTCTGCGGGCCCTCCGGCACCGGGAAAACGTTCTTCCTCGAAGCCCTCGGCCAGCAAGCCGTCGAAGCCGGGATGCGCGTTGCCTGGTTCAGACTCGAAGACCTCGGCGCCCTCATCCGCGCACACCGCACCGACGACAGCGTCACCAGGGCCGTGGCTAGAATCCTCCGCGCGGAACTCGTCGTGATCGATGACATCGGCCTTCTCCCGGTGGCCACCGACGCCGCCGAAGGACTCTACCGGGTCGTGGACGCCGCCTACGAGAAACGCTCCGTCGCGATCAGCTCGAACCTGCACCCCGCCGGCTTCGATGAACTGATGCCCAAAACCCTCGCCACGGCAACCGTGGACCGGCTCCTGCACCACGCCCACGTCTGCCAAACCAGCGGCGACTCCATCCGACTCACTCAAGCCCTCGCCGGGAAAGGAGTCACCGAACTGAACTAACAAACCCTCGACGATGGCCAATCCCACCGAAAACCCTCAGTGGGCAGATCTGTTGGCCATCACCGGGCAGATTTACTGGCCACCAGCGGGCCGATTAACTGGCCGCCCGTGGGCAGAAACCAAAGGCCATTGACACCCCTTCCGGCACACGCCCAAGACAAAACACGGCGAGACAACTTTCCAAGACAACGAGATGCCCGTCCCGACGCCGCTCCGGTTCGGCTTCTCCGGGAAAGAGGCAGTGTCTTGAAAAGCTTTTGCTTTTCAGGACACTGGCCATGAGCTTCATCAAGGCTGACGGTAGTCCGGAGACAGAAGAGGTGCTCGATTGGAGATCGCCTACGTGCAGTGAAGGTCCGTTCGTCCACGGGACTACACCGACGATCCCGGCCGGACGCCCTCACCACAGGAAGCCTGCTCCTAGAGTCGCTGGATTTGCTCTCAGTGTGGCTGGCACGGTCAAACACAAGCGCATGCGAGTAGCGTGATTTATAGCGCTTCTTGTGAGCTTTGCCCATAGGGCACTGGAAGCCCACATGAACGCAGAACGCAAAGGAACGATGGTCATGACCGAAAACCACGAATCAGACGCTGAACAGCAAACCCATAACGACACCACCACCCAGGAGGCACCGGGCGAAGGTGGGCACTACATAAATGGAGACTATGGCGACGCCGGGACCCCCTCAACGTCTGCCGCGGACCTTGAAGACGGTAGTTACGAAGATGGGAACTACGGCGGCGCCGGCACCGCTGGAACGAGCCAGAAGGCAGATGCCGCGCGGGCTTCTGATGCACATGACAACACCACACCGTAGAAACGACCCACTGCAAAGAGAGTCTTGTCAGCCCCGCTCCAAGCCGTTCGCATCGGCTGCCCGCCTGGGAACGGCACGGCGCGGGTAAACCGAGGAATGGACAAAGATGGGTTATAGGAAAGCTCCTTTCCGCACATGAACAGCTTGGTCTGCCCGAATGCCCCTCAGTGTGCCCTGCGGCTGCTCTCTTCGACTGCAATCTCGTACCAATAGATGGCGGACGGTTCCGGCGCAGAAGTATCAAGGTTCTGATACAGGGCGTCTAAGAGTCCCGCTAAATCGTCATCCGACATGCCCGCAGTGGCCGCCTCCGGCCCGCGGGGATCACCGAGAATTCTAAAAAGTTGTGCATCCGTCATCGCCGGCTGTGGCCGCTTCTGTGCGGGGACCCCTTCCTGCTGCCTCTCCAACCCCGTGTTCCTATCTCTGGCCGGCGGTCAGGTCTGCATCAGCGTCGGAACTCGCACTGCCGGACTCCTGCCCAGTTGCCGACGGCTCTGGGATCTCCCTGGATGCCTTCCGGGAGCGCCATACGGCTGCACCCGCAACGACGATAAGCAGCAGGCCGCCGACCCACCACACAATCCGCGATGACCTGCGCGAAGCCGGAACAGGAGCAGTCGCACCGGCGGCGGACCCCGTCCTTCGTATACGTTCCTGGACCCGTGGAGTCAGTGTCCCGACCCCGGCGGCAAGCTCGCCGGCCAACCAGCACAAAAGGGCTTGGAGGCGCGGTGAAGCGCTTTCAATGCCGGTATCCAGCCCGGCCACGGCTTTTTTCACAGCAGCCTGCACTCCCGGCGTGGCCCATTCCCTGCCCTTTGCCAAATGGGATAGGAGGTTTTCGGAAAGACGGTGAGCGTGCTCGATGTCAATCAGTTGTTCCGCCGTGCGCATGGGGGCCTCTCCTGTGTGCGATGGGTGCCCATATCCTATGGTGGGCAGCATCAGGGAAGTAGGGCCTACCACCATTTCGACGCCAAGAAGCTGCGGCAGCCCCGGTGCGGGACAGTGTTGACAGGCCATTAACAGGCTTCGCCGCATCAAGTCCCCACCCAATCCCCTAACCCCCTAACGAGGGTTGACTGCTCAGCATGCTTACTATTAGGTTGGAATGAGTGGAAAAAGTGGCATATGTCACACCACATTCAGGCCCGAGAGGGCACAAACCCAGCAATCAAATAGTTCCGCCGGAGTTCTGGCATTGGGGGCAGGCGCCGGGGGTTCATGCGCCGACTACCGGCGCTGAAAGGAACACCTGAGATGCGAACACGAATTTTAGCCTCAGCGACAACCATCGCTTTATCCGGAGCCATGCTCTTCGGCACCATAGCCCCAGCCTCCGCCGCCCCCGCGGCCGCGCCGCCAGCAGCAAGCGCGACTCAGCTCGCCAGCGCTACGAGCACAATCAACCAGCTTATCCCCGGTGTCGGTACCTTCGTAGGCTCATTCACCCCGACCGGCTTCAGCACACAGAACGGCCAACTGGCAGTCACTGGCGTGGTGACGGGCACCCTGACCACGCTGACCGGAACCGTCATCCCTGTCACCCAGACAGTTACGACGACCGTTACCAGTGCCAGCAATTCCAGCGGCTGTGACATCCTCAATCTGGTTCTCGGGCCGCTGCACCTGAATGTCCTGGGCCTCGTGGTTGACCTCAACCAGGTCGTGCTAAACATCACGGCAGTGCCTGGTGCGGGTAATTTGCTCGGCAACCTGCTGTGCGCCGTGGCCGGCCTTCTGGATGGAAGCGGCCTCAACAGCCTGGCCACCCTGCTGAACCGGATCCTTGGTTTATAGCCAAAATACCCAGCGGCTGGCCTAACTCGCCCAGCTGCTGAACGAGGCGGGTGGTTCCTTCCGGAGCCACCCACCTCGCTATTTTCAGGAAGCCCAGGGGACGCCTCTTGGAAGGTGGAAGCATGGGCACAACGTCATCTGCCGGCCGCGAGGGCTGGATCCTGCCCTGGTGGGGCTTCGTCGGCGGCCTGTGCCTGCTCATTCCAACCCTGGTGCGAGTGGAGCGGGAAGGCTGGACAGGGGTCGATATTTTCTTCGTGATAACAGGCATGGTTCTGGCCACCGCCTGTATTACCAGGCTCGGGATCCTTCTGAGCCGCGGGCAGCGCTATCGCATGAAAGCAGAACCTGAAGGGCGCGACTCTCCCTAAGCCTCGCCTGCAAGGGACGTACGCTCCGCAATAGAGTTCCCGAAGTCGTCATCAAGGGGCCATCGCATAAAGCCTCGGGCATGATCCGATTCGGGAGGCCGCCATGATCTATTCCGTTCCACGCCCAACAGCACTGTCGTTCACCTTCGTCTCGATTTCAGCCGTGATATTTGTGGCCTCCGTAGTGCTGTACGACCAATGGCTCATGGCAGACCAGCGGGGCAAATCCAGGAAGTACAAGAAGACCCGCTTGCTCAGCATATGGGTCGGGTTAGCAATGGCTGCGGCCTTCCTCTTTTTATTCGTCCAAACGGACTGAAGATCCTCCTCGCACCTCCCTTACCTAAGCATTGACGGTGGGTCGGACCATTCTGGCTGTCGCGCCCTCGTGGACCTGGGATTGGGCGGGCGTCGGCATTCTTGCCACGGCGTTGCCGGGCGTTCGCGGCCTTGTCACATCTCATTGATAGGGTCCGGGAATGGATGAAGTGATGACGGCCAAGGCTTCTGCCAGAAATGCCCGGAGCCTGGCCAACCGGCTCGGTTACGACCAGGATTTCCTAGGGATGGAAGTGCCTGTCCCGGCCCTCCATGACGTGAGGACTGTGCTGCTGCCCTACACGCATTTCTCTGTCCTGATGCGCCCGGACAAGCGACTCGCCGCAGTCACAGCCCTCGGCTTGGACGGCACGAAGCTGAAGGACCTGGAACGTGGCGGCATCCAGTGGAGACTGGATCCGCGGCTCCCTGAAGTCGAGCAGACCGGGGAACAGGTTTACGCGCACAACGATTTGGATCGGGGGCACCTGGTCCGCCGCGCTTCCGCCGTCTGGGGCGACACCCCTGCCGAGGCGGCCCAGGCAAACGAGGACACGTTCTACTACACGAATGCAGCGCCGCAGGCAGCCAAATTCAACCAAGGCATGGAACTCTGGCTGGGTCTGGAGAGCTACCTGCAGGAAAACGCCGCAGGCAACAACCGCCGGATCGTTGTCTTCACTGGCCCCATCTTCGGGGACACAGACCCGGTATACCGTGGCGTGGACATCCCGCTCAAATTCTTCAAGGTCGCCGCATTCCTTTACCGCGGCGAACTGGCGGCCACCGGTTATGTCGTGGACCAGACGCCGCAGCTGACTGATCTGCCCGATGTTCCCCACCCTGGAGTTACAGTCGAGGCACCCCCCTTAGGCCCGTTCCGCACCTTTCAGGCCCCAATCCGGGATATTGCAGCGCTCACGGGACTAAGCCTGAACCAACTGGTGGCCGTAGACCGGATGCCGATCGCCACAGCCCTGCCCTCCGCACGGGTTACCTCGACATGGCGGGAACTGCACTCCCTACAAGACCTAGACCTGGACTTCGACTTGGGCGACTGACGGTAAGTCAACCTGCCGTGTATTCCACACGCGCCAAATAGCGCTGTGAAAACGCAGCCATTTACCGCCGAAAGTCACAGAAAAAAGTCGAAAAAGCACTCCTACTCTTAGTCAAAACTGGTTGCCGAAAAGAAATTCGGTCAAAAGGGTGATGAGAGGGTTTTTGACGTGCCTAGGAACATCGTCGGCTATGCGAGGGTCAGTACTCGTGGTCAATCGCTCGATTCGCAGGTGGACGCCTTGGTAGCGGCCGGAGCAGTCCGCGTCTTTCAGGAGTACGCGTCCGGGGCTACCCAGGCAAGGGCACGATGGAAGGACTGCTTGGACTACCTGCAGCCGGGCAACGTGCTGTTGGTCGCGGACTTGACCAGGCTAGGCCGTAGTACTTCCGACCTTGCGGACATCGTCACAGTGCTGGGCAGGCGGGGGATAGGCTTCCGTTCCCTGGCTGAACCTTGGCTGGATACGACTAGTGCCCACGGCAAGCTCATCTTTGACATGTTCGCTTCCCTCGCGGAATACGAACGATCACGGCTGTCGGAAAGAACAAAGGCGGGGTTGGCCTCAGCTAAAGCGCGAGGCCGGCTCGGCGGCCGCCCGCGGTCGATGACGCCAGGGAAACTGGAAACGGCCCGGCAGCTGCGCAGCGAAGGAAAGACTTTGAAGGAAACGGCTGAGCGGCTTAGCGTCAGCGTTTCCTCACTGACCCGGGCTCTTAGCAGGAACGACGTCCCAGAAGTCGAGTCCGCAGCCGCGTAACGCGCCCCTAGTTTTGGGACATCTTATGGGACGCAAAGGTTACGCGACCCGGCAAGTTCTCGGGCACTTCAAAATCCCGGCTCAACAACCAGCTGCCGCCGTTTGACCTCAGTGGCGATGAATGCCCCACGTACAGCACTCAACTTTCCGCCTTCGATGCGGTTGAGCAGGAAGTCCGGCGGGAAGTTCTTCACCAGCCTTCGCTCGAGCCGGTCCGCGTTGATGGTCTTCGCGGCAAAGATCCTGGTCGTGTCCAGGGCCCGGAACGAGTCAACCGAGAGGACCGACTGGTGCTTGTGGCCCCACAGGAGCCGGTCGAACTGCTTATTGGCGGTCCAGTGCCTGCGGATGCGTGCCCTCATATCCACGGCCTGGCCGATGTAGGCCTGCCGGTACCTGTCCAGCACCATCACGTAGACGCCTTCCTCCCAGTCGAGAGTCTTCAAATCAGTCACCTCTCCCGCAGCTGCTTGTTCTTGGCCAGCATCTCGGCCAGGGCAGCCTCGAAAGCATCGGGCCGGAGCGTCGCAAAAAAGGCCATGTTCAGGTCGAAGTTCTCCAGCGCGTCATCGCGCTGCTGCCGGCAGAAGTCATCTGAAAGGACCGTATGCCCCTCGTCCTCGTAGGCCCATGCCTGTGAGGCCCAGAATGCCTCGCCCACGAGCTCACGCGGGCCTAACCGCCGAAGGCTTCTTGTTCGGAATGGCGTACATTTCACGCGTCAGCTGGTGACCGAACTTGCTTTGCCTCAGACGTTCCCCGAAGTGCTCAATAACCGGCCGGGGGCCAGACTTCTGAGTCCGGCGCATCTGACGCAAGGGCGTCCACTCATCGACCGGCATTCCCCCCGTATACATACCCGAAGTCTAGGCGTCGGTCTGGACGTCCTGCAGTGGGTTTCCTCTGGAGACCCAATTGCGACGCCCGGCACTGACCGCCACGGGCGCCCACCCACGAACGTCCCGCTTCTAAGGAAGTGGGACAGCCTTTTCGAGCGAGGCTGACGATCGGGGATTGGGGAAGCGGTGAATCAGTTTCGTGTGGGAGGAAACACGTGGCGGCGTGCAGGGGTGATATCGCGGGCTGTTGGGGCCGGCTGGAGGGGGCGGGCATAGGTAGTGGGTAGTGGACTGCGTTCGCAATCCGCCCCTTGAAGGTTTTCGCGCCTGAAGCGTAACCTGCACGCAGGAAGCGGAGATGCAAGATTGGCCTAGGAGCGCGGCATGAATGTGCTGAGCCAGATACTCGCCGGATCCACCGGCCTGGCGCTGGTATGCGTTGGCATCCTGGAGATCTTCTTCCATGGCGACCAACGGGTCCACCGGATCTTCCTGATCAGGCCGGAAGACGTGCGCGCAGTTCGGATGTGGGCGATGAATGTTGGCGCCTACAACATCACCTTCGGCCTGGGCATCGCGGTGGGCCTGTGGCTGGTGAACTTTTCAGGCACTCCCACCAGCGGGTCAGCCATAGTAGTCTTCTGCTGCGCGTGCCACGTCTTCCTTGGTTTCTGGCTGTGGGTCACAGAGAAGCGCCTTCTGGTCAGCGCCATCGGCCAGGCGCTCTTCCCGGCGCTGGTAATCGTCTTCTACGTTCTCTTCAACTAGGGGTATGGGGATCCCCTTACAGACGCCCGTGATGCCGACTTTGAATACTGACTTGCGTATCCGGGGAGCGGTCTCACCACCAGTGTTCCGGTTCCAAGGAAGTGGGACTGAATATGGCAGTTTGATTCAGGACCGGTGTGACGGCTTGAACCAGGACCACCCACGACTCGCCGGTTGCTTGTGACGGTTTGAGTCAGGACCACCCCCAGTGTTGTTTTCATCTGATGAAAGCGAGCACTGGGAGGTCCGGATGAGGGTGCGTATGGAGCTGTTCGCCACGATCCGCAGAGACGCCCGCGTTGAGGGCCTGTCGATCCGTGGGCTGGCAAAGCGGTATCAGATCGGCAGGGACACAGTCCGGCAGGCATTGTCGGATCCTCTCCCGCCGGCGCGGAAGACGCCAATGAGGTCATCGCCCCGGCTGGACCCTTTCAAGACGGCGATCGATGCCATGCTGACCGAGGACACCACCGCGCCGAGGAAGCAGCGCCATACCGCCCGCAGGATCCTGGCCCGGCTCATTGAGGAGCACGGAGCGGCCGATCTGTCGTATTCGACGGTGCGAGACTACGTGCGGGTCCGCCGGGCGCAGATAGATGTCGAGGCCGGCCGCCGGGTGGAAGTGTTTGTCCCGCAGGAACACGCCCCGGGCGCGGAGGCCGAGGTGGACTTCGGGGAACTCTGGGTCGTCCTGAATGGGGTGAAGACCAAGTGCCACATGTTCGTCTTTCGGCTTTCGAACTCCGGCAAGGCCATCCACCGGATCTACCCGACGCAGGCCCAGGAAGCATTCCTGGAAGGCCACATCGAGGCGTTCAACGAGATCGGTGGCGTGCCGGTCCGGCATATCCGCTATGACAACCTCACCAGCGCGGTCACCGCGGTGGTGTTCGGACAGGGCCGGCAGCGCCAGGAGAACGACCGGTGGGTTCTGTTCCGCTCCCACTACGGCTTCGACCCCTTCTACTGCCAGCCCGGCATCGCCGGGGCTCACGAAAAGGGCGGCGTCGAAGGAGAAGTCGGCTGGTTCCGCCGCAACCGGCTGTCCCCAATGCCTGTTGCTGCATCCCTGGATGAGCTCAACAACCGAATCCGGGAATGGGAAGCGCAGGACGATGCCCGGCGGATCAATGACAGGATCCGCACTATCGGCCAGGACCTCGCCGCCGAGCGGCCGTTCCTGGCGTCGCTGCCGGGAGAGATTTTCGACCCGGGGCTCGTCCTGACGCCGCGCGTGGACAGGTCTTCGATGATCACGGTGAGGATGGTGAAATACTCCGTCCCGGCCCGGTTCATCGGCAGGAAAGTCCGGGTGTCCCTGCGGGCGTCCGAGGTCGTGGTGTTTGACGGCCGTGCCGTGGCCGCCAGGCATCCGCGAATCGTTGCCAAAGGTGGGCAATCGGTCCAGCTGGATCACTACCTCGAGGTGCTCAAGACCAAACCGGGCGCGCTGCCCGGTTCGACCGCGCTGGCCAGGGCACGCGAGTCCGGGGCGTTCACCAACGCCCATGAAGCGTTCTGGGCCGCTGCCCGCAGGGTCAACGGCGATGCCGACGGCACCCGTGAACTCATCGACGTGCTGCTGCTCCACCGTTCCATGGACGCCCGCGACGTCCAGGCAGGGATCGCGGCGGCGCTGGGAGTGGGTGCTGTCAGTGCCGATGTCGTCGCAGTCGAAGCCCGCAGACACGCAACGGTTGCTTCCGGGGGTGGGTCCGGTTCGAACCGTCATCCCGGTGCTCACGATGAAGTCAATGTGCAACGGGTTGTCAGTCTCACCCAGCGCCGGCTCATGGACCCGGCCGCCGTCATCGCAGGGCTCCCGCCGGACACACGGCCCCTGCCATCGGTCAGCACCTACGACGAGCTGCTGGCCAAACGCACCGAACATCCCGCAGGAATAGCGTCGAAGGAGAACATCTCATGAGTCCCACTGCATCGGCCGTCACCATTTCCCCGACCCTGCGCCGGCGACGCGGACTGACCGAGCAAGCCGCGGTCGCGGCCGTGGACCAAGCCTGCCGCCGGCTCCGCCTGCCCACGGTCCGGGCAGTCCTGGACGAGGCCCTGACCGTCGCCGGCAAAGAACAACTCAGCTATCAGGGGTTCCTGGCCGAGCTGCTGCTGGCCGAGTGCGATGACCGGGACCGGCGCTCCTCCATCCGCCGCGTTAAAGCCGCCAACTTCCCCCGGGACAAATGGCTCGGGGATTTCGACTTCGATGCGAACCCGAACATCAACCCCGCCACCATCCACACCCTCGCGACCGGGGACTGGATCCGCAAAGGTGCACCACTTTGCCTCATCGGGGACTCCGGGACGGGAAAATCCCATCTGCTCATCGGCCTTGGCACGGCCGCGGCAGAGAAGGGCTACCGGGTCAAATACACCCTGGCGACCAGGCTCGTGAACGAACTCGTCGAAGCCGCCGACGAAAAGATGCTGGCCAAAACAATCGCCCGCTACGGCCGCGTCGACCTGCTCTGCATCGACGAACTCGGTTATATGGAACTGGACCGCCGCGGCGCCGAACTCCTCTTCCAGGTCCTCACCGAACGCGAAGAGAAGAACTCCATCGCCATCGCAAGCAACGAATCATTCTCCGGCTGGACCAAAACCTTCACCGACCCTAGGCTGTGCGCCGCGATCGTGGACAGGCTTACGTTCAATGGAGCCATCATCGAAACCGGGACAGACTCCTACCGTCTGGCACACACCATCGCCCAACAAACCGGAGGCTAGCCGGGTGCCCCTGGACTACCGATACGAACTATCCGCGAGTGGGATCCTCGGTAAGGTGCCGATTCCGCGACTCGATTAGCTTTTGAAGGTAGCGGGCCAGCACCAGCCTCTCCACCAGACGCCCTATGGGGCCGAACGGTGCCGCGAACTCGATCCGATCAATCATCGTGGTGCCCGCCGCGTCCTGACTGAACTCATGGACGTGCCGGAACCGCCGAAACGGACCTTTGACCTGCTCATCCACAAAATAGTTCGGCGACTCCATCTCGGTGATCCGGCTCGTCATGTGAAGCGGAACGCCGAAGTGCCAAGCTCGCCACGTGACTTCCTCACCCAAAGAGATGAGCCCGGACGTGACGCCGGCAACCGCCTCTTCACGAGACTGCGCCATCGAGTCCTTGTGGGCGTCGATACTCCGGGCACGGTCAAACAGTTCCGATTGGGGCGTGCTCGTCCGTGTCGTGCACTCAAAGTAAACGGCCATTGTCAGAGTATGGCAGTTCGTTCATGGTCTGCTTGAACATCGGAAGCCCCAGCCTGCTGCGCCCGTCGCCTCCCGAGGTGGCAAGGTCCAGCACACAGCTGGGTAGTGGGTGGTCCTGGATCAGGCCGCCTCAGTGGTCCTGAAACAAGTTGACATACTCATGGGACAGAACAAGGTGGTTTGTTCAGGAGCTTTGGTTACGCGAGCTAACCAAGCGAGAGATACCTCGCGCCAGCCCGGGAGCCTTGTTCTTGAAATCCAAAGTCGCCGCTTGAAGAGCCTGAACGACCTGGGGTTGCGACAAAGGGTTATGGGCCTGCTTCAGTACCTGGTATTCAGCAATGTGCCCATTACGCTGGACCTGCCAAATTGACCCGGCTGCAGTCGCCGCTCCAACGTTTCCCTGGACTGCACCCGTGACTTTTCCAAGAAGGGGGGCTCGTTGCTTCATGGGTTCGTGGGTGAGTGCCTGACCGATAGTAACGTCAAGAACTCGTCCTTGAGCGGGGATGAACACGACAGCATGCCCTGTCCACCGCTTGAAGTCGGATGACCATACGGGCGAGTTCGAACCCGCTGTACCCAGGACCTTTGCCGTGTTTGGATCAATGATCCGTAAGAAAACGGGCAAGATTACCGTCGTAACGCCCATGGCACCCAGAAGAATCTGCAGCTGATAGCAGGCGCTGACGCACTGATTGATGCCCTTACGCCCAGGATTGCCAGATCCGACCCATGCCGCGACGGCTCCCGCTATTGTGGCATGGTCATCGCTACCGACACGGATCAAGTCGTTGCACCACCCCATGACCGCGTCTCCTAACGCAGTCCCGTCTTTCCACGCCTTGTTAGCCGGATTGCCGCCTGTTTGCTTCTTCTTCTGACTCAACGTTTCCCCCAATGTGCCATCCCCAGCGGGAAGGCCCTTTCTTCCGAGCTTGCAGTGATCGAGCGTACTGGAGTGGTACATCCTTGCGATGCCAACGGGTGCACCTGCGTGTCCCGCTTTGAAGGAAGTGGGACGCGTTCAATTGCCACCCCTAGTCTGACGTCTCGATATTGTTTGCGAGTGAACATTTTCAACGTACAGCCGCGTCCTCGCGTGCTCTTCGAGGACCCTCCACAGGAGGTGCTGACAAAAGAATTGTTGGAGCTGGCACCAACGATCAAGCCCATTACCCGAACTGAGAAGGTGCATGAGGAGGAATACGACATCCTGGTAACGTTCGCGCTGAACGCCCGCCGTCGTTCCGAACATCTGCACGTACTCTCCTTCGGAGCCAGCGCGGCGGGAGGCTTCGTTGAGGACTCAACGGATTACTTCTTCCTTCGGGACATGCATACCCTGGCACATGAGCTAGCAATTCCACGCGAAGTTCCATCACCCCTGGCGACACTCTTGAAAACGACAGTGATTCCCAACGTGCGTGAGGGACAAAAAGCGGCTTGGCGCCTTGTGAAGCCCCTCAATGCTTCCTATCACGCAACGGTCGCGGACGAGGGCAACCTCGGGTCACGGTGCATTCCCCTCGTTCACGTCGGGGCCAAACAATCCGTTTATGCGCTGCTCACCCAACGCGGTGGCAAGCTGAACCTGGTTTTGCCCCCAGAAACTGAACAACACGCGGCCTGGCTGCGGCTCTTCCTTGACCTAGTTGGCAATGTTGATCCAGACAGCGTGCCCCCCGACCTTGACTGGAAAACAAGCAGTCGATGGTCCCCTCGCGAGGTAACCAAGCATGTAGTTGACCTGCAGGCACTAAGGCAGGCTCATGAGGAAGCTGTCACGGAGTTTCAGCAACGTGAACGCGAGTTGCAAGCCCAGCTGGAACAATCGACGCGCTTGGCGGACGCAGGAACCCGCCGGATTCTCACTAGCGACGGTGACGAACTGGTGGAGGCTGTGACGACAGTCCTGAGGGACCTGGGCTTCAAAGCCAGGGACATGGACGATCACCACGACGAGCGAACCGGTGCAAAGCTTGAAGACCTTCGCGTTGAAGACCCATCGGACGCTGACTGGCTGAGTCTTGTGGAAGTGAAGGGGTACGCGAAGGGTGCGAAGGTGAATGACGTCCCCCAGATCACAGGGCGGCCGGCAGTGGCATACACCAAGGAAACCGGACAGGAGCCTCCTGCCGTATGGCATGTGGTCAATGCTTGGCGGGGTACTAACCCATCGACTCGAGTCCAAGCCATCCCCAACGATGACGACCTGCGGCCGCTCACCGAGGCCGGGGGAGCGCTTATTGATACACGGGACCTCTATGAAGCGTGGAGGGATGTAGCCGCGGGTAAAGCGGACGCGAAGTCAGTCCGAGCAAGCCTCAGAGACGCGAAGACCCGTTGGCGATGGGAGCCTGAGAGCTGACCGTGAGCCACATCCAACGGAGTGACCCAGCTCCAGGGTCGGACGCCATCCGACCCTCGTCAGGCAGAATGACCTCATGTGCGGCAGATACGTTATGTCCAAAGCCACCGGTGACCTGCTCAGCTACTTTGATGCCAAGGAGGTGGAGGGTACCCCGCCGCCGCCAAGTTGGAACGTGGCACCAACCCAGAGTGTACCGATTATCGCGGAGCGGCTGGACGAGGGCAGCATCGAGCGTCACCTGCTCGTGGCGCACTGGGGTCTCGTGCCGTCATGGGCGAAGGACGTCAAAATCGGCAACAAGCTGATCAACGCCAGGAGCGAAAGCATTCTGGAGAAGCCGTCGTTCCGCAAGGCCGCAATCAAACGCAGGGGATTGCTACCTGCGGATGGGTACTACGAATGGCAGAAGACCGAGGACGGCAAGAAGATCCCGAACTATTCGTATTCCGAGAAGGAGCCCATGCTGGGCTTCGCCGGCCTATATGAGTGGTGGGCTGATCCATCGCTGCCAGAGGACGACCCGGACAGATGGTTGCTCAGCTGCACGGTGCTGACCACAACCACCCAGGACGCCCTAGGCCATGTCCATGACCGGTCCCCGGTCATCATCCCGCGAGACCGGTTCGCGGAATGGCTCGATCCGGACCTGACCGACAAAAGCGATGTGCAGCGCCTGTTGGACTCCCTCCCGGAACCGACCCTGACACCTCGGATTGTCAGTGCCCGGGTCAACAGCGTGCGCAACAACGGCCCGGAGCTTATTGAGCCGGCCGAGCCCGCGGCGAAATAGACTCATGCGGTGATACTCACCGGCACCATTACTAACCCGGACGGCAGCTACAACCACATCGAGGCCGAAGGCGAGACCTACGAAGAAGCGCGGGAAAACCCTTACGCGCTGCTGGAAGAAGGCCAGAACCTCATAGTGATCCGCACGGATCGCTAACCCGCCTGAAATCGCTCCGGTAGGAGAACGTCGACAGGGGAAAACTCCGGCCGCGGTCGAAGGTACCTAACCGCGTGGCGGAACGTGTTCCCCGTCCACGCCACATCTGCGGAAATCTCTACCACCAGGGGCTCCACCAATGTGAGGGTCACAGGGCCTTTGTCTTTGCTGAACCTGTTCAGCATGGTTTCGGGGATGACTTCCGGCCACGGGTGCGGGTCTTGCGGTGGCCGCAGGTAGGCTGCCAGCTCCCGGGCAGCCTTCGCGCTGAGCGGTGTGGACCGCCCAACGATCCGTAGCTGCCCCTCTACGGGCAGGCCGGCCACAATGTACTGGGGCCGGTCCATGCGGCCGATGACGGCAGCGCACACCACGTCCAGGGATTGGCGGCGCTTCACCTTAATCCACTGTCTAACGCCTCCCTGGTAGCTCTGTCCGGCACCTTTGACCACGAGCCCTTCCAGGCCCGCGTGGTGCAGTTCCTCGAACCATGTGAGTGCCTGGGTGCGGTCTTGGGTGATGGGGGAGAGGTTCAGTGGAGGCTCCCAGCCTGCGGCAAGTTGTTCCAGTAGTTCCCGGCGCTGCTGGAGCGGAGTGTCCCTGATGTCGTGGCCGGCAACGGCCAGCAGGTCGAAGGCAACGAACGATGCTGGCTGTTCCCGGACCATGGCGGGCAGGCCGGTCTTTGAAGCGACCAGGCGTCGCTGCAGGGCGTCAAAATCGAGCCGGTCGCCGGACCAAATGACGGCCTCACCATCGAGAACACAACCGGGTGGAACCTGCTCCGCCAAGGCCTCCAGGAGCTCGGGGAAGTACCTCGACAAGTCCTTGCCTTGCCGCGACCACAAGGTCACTCCGCCAGCTCCTATCAGGGTGCAGGCCCTGTAGCCGTCCCACTTGGGTTCATACCGGCTGCCGCCGGGCAGCGCGGCCTCGGCCGGGATCGAATCAACGGCTTTGGCCAGGGCCAGCGACACGGGCGGATGCAGGGCCGGGGGCACGTCCTCTGTCATAGCGCCACGCTACCGCCGCCAGCCCTGCCGGGCTTAGGCGGCCGCAGCTCCTGCGTCCGTGATGCCAGCCAGTAACCACTGTTCCGATAGGGGGTCGCGGCGCAGGTCGAATGTGCGCAGCGCCGAGGTAGAGGTCAGGCGGATTATCTCCCCTCATAGTTCATTTGTGCTGGTCAGCGGGGGACAGTCGCCGAGCCACGTTAGCCACGTATGTTTTAGATCCTCGCAGATCGGTAGCCATGTCAAAGCGGAGAGTTCCTCCCCGCACGATGACTACCTCTAAGGAAGCGGATGCTCACGTGGCAGCAGACCATCTGGTAACCCCAGGGATTCAAGACACGTCGGCTCGGAGCAGGATCAGCTGAGATCGCCAGCTCGGGTCAAGGACACCATTACTACTTCGCGAGGCGCTTTAGTCGTGCAAGGATCTGGTGTTCCGCGTCAACGACGCCCACTGTTTTGTGACGCGGGAACACAGGCCCTCGATCAGCCAACTCCAGCGCCCGGCGTGCAGCCTCGACTGCGGTTTGCCGGTCTCCAGTCTTGTCTGCAAGGTCGATCACTGCGAGGTTCCACCGGAAGTGGGCGCTGGGAAATGGAATGCGCGCCACCTCCGGCCATTGGACCAGTAACTCCGCGGCTTCTTCGACGGCCTTCCCATCGCCCCGCCGTATCAGGAGTTCGGCAAGCTTGATGTGCTGCGTCATCGTTGTGCTCTTCAGCGCTGGATTGTCATTGAGCAGGCGCCGATAGTAATACTCCGAGAGCGTCGGGTCATCGTCAACGTACGAGTCCCCCAGGTGCTCCAGAGTTGTGAAGCCCTCCATCGTGGAGAACTCTCCGTCATCCGAGAGCACGCGCGTCCAGAGCTCTCTGGCCCCGCCGACTTCGCCGGCGTCGCGCAGCGCCAGCCCCTTGATACGCAGATACTGCGCACGGTTGTATTTGCGGGACTTGGCGAGGCGTGCCTCGAACGCGGCGCGGTCCGCTTCGCTCCAGCCTGGGGACCGAAACCACTCATCTTCCATGACGAAGATTGTTCCAGAGGACCTGCCGGCTGCTTGGATCCCCGGCCTGCGTCATCTTTCGCTGTCCACTAGATGCTGTGCGAACTGGAGAAGCTCCGCGGCCGTTTGCTCGCGTTGCTCCGGCATCTCATCCCAGAGAATCAAGAGATACAAGAGCTCATTCAGCTCGCTCGGTTGTCCCAGCGGAAACCAGCCAACCCGGTACATTAGCCTCGACCCAGCCAGGACGTCGATCCGCCCTTTGGCGGTCTCCTCGCCCCAATATCGGAGGAGAAAGCCGGCGGCTTCCTCTGGCTCTTCGCGCTCGATGCCCAGTTCTTCGCGGACTGCGCTCCACAAATCAGCAGCATCAGCCCTGTCTCCCGTCGGAAGTCCTGCCACTTCGCGGAGCGAGGGGCTGTCGTAACCCAGGACCAGCAGCTCAGTGGCGAAGTCAGGCAGCTCATGCGGCGGGGTAATCCCCGTCTGCTCACACAGGAAAATCGCCCGTGCCCTCCGCTGACTATCCACGATGGAACTATATCCAGACAAGACGGCGGCTAGGCGCGCGTCTCCAGGCGCCCCCGATCAAGTGCCCGGGCTACTGGAGTCAGTGCTGCCCAACGTTCCTCCTCGGTGGCCTGCAAGGATGGGGGTAAGTTCTTTTCCGGAAGGCGGCGGCTCCTGGCGCAGGGACGCAGGGTCCCGGCGAGGTATTCCACAGCTGCGAGCATCAGCGCGGGAGTGGTGCCGCTCGGGCCCTGAGGCCATACAGCATGTGCTTGCCCGGACTCGTGTAGCTCGCCAGCCCTGAAGGCGATGTCTACGGCCTGCTCTGCCGTTAACTCCACGGCGCGCGCCGCGAGATGAGGCTCGCCTAGCCGCCACAGTTCCCGCGCAATAGACAACGGCGGACTCGTGATCGTGAAGGATCCCATAGATCAATACTCTCGCAAAGGACTCTCATGACTGGCGGGACAGACAGCCGCCAATCTTACGTGAACACTCTGCTATTCCTCGAGCGTGGGGATGCCGAGGTGGGCGCAGATTTCGGGTCCGCCAGGGATGACTGCGACGTTGTTATCGACGACGCACGCGGTCAATTGCGGGACGTAGTGGCCAATGAGCTTGTTCGACCCGGCAGGGCCGCCGAGCGGATTCCCGTACTTGTCGGTGGGCATGCCGCCGTTGGCGCTGGACTGCCCGGGGTCTGCCGTCGGCGTGGTGTGGACGAAACCCGGAGGGACGAGGTCGTCGGTGATGCCCTGGGGATTCATCAGTCCCAGGTCCCAGCTGCGGCCGCACTGGAGGATGGGGTCGGTGATCTGTTGCATTCCTGCGTTCGGATCGCCGGGGCTCGGGTTGTTCTTCGCGTCGAAGCCTGTCACGAAGATCCCCGTGGTGATGTACGGGGGCATGATGACTTTGGGATCTGCTTTGACGGGGTAGGTAGTGGTGAGGTCGGCGCGGTAATAGCAGCGGATGTCGCGCTTGTCGTTCACCGGGGCAAGGGCCGTGTAGACCCCGGCCGCGGTGGTTCCAGCTATTGCGGTGCCGGCAACAGCGATCACGACGGGAAGGGCAAGCCATTTGCGTGATCGCCTCGGAGTGCGGCGTGCTTCCTGGACGAGCAGGTTTCGGACACGGTCTTTGGTGTCCTTGGGGTACGTCACTTCGGTCAGGTTCATGACAGCCTCGCTTCAACGATCGTGGTGTCCAACTCTTCGACGGGCACTGGCGTTTGCTTCATCAGGCCCAGTTTGGACCTTGCGCGGTGCAGTCTGGATTTCACTGTCCCGGCCCGTATACCGAGGGCCTTGGCTGCCTCTTCCTGGCTGATCCCGTTCATCAGGCACAGGATCACCACGTCCCGTTCCCCGGCGTGCAGTCCTGCGGTTGTGTCGAGCAGTTCGCGGACTTCACGCTCCGCGTCCACCCTGGACGTCACCGCTTCGGCATGGTCTGCTTCATGTCCGCCGTGCCGGGGATCCGAATGCGGCAGCCTGGTCAGGAAATCGGCATACCGCCCCGATGCTCTTGCCCTGTTGCGGTCTGCGTTTGTGGCGACCCCGAGCAGCCAGGGGAGGAGGCTGTCTCTCTCGGGTCTGAGCTTGTGTCGTTGCCGCCATGCCTCCAGAAAGGTGATCGAGACGAGCTCCTCGGCGTCATGCCAGGATCCGCAGCGGGAGAGACAGTACCGGAAGACCGCGTCGGCGTGCCGGTTGAACAGGACGCCAAAAGCGTCAGCATTGCCTGCTGTGCACGCGCGCCACAGGTCTTCATCGGTGTCCTCCATATGCCTCATACCTTGTAGTGTCCGCAGGCCCGGAAAAGGTTCCCGGTCGTGAGAATGTTTTCGCAGCCCCGATACCCGGGGGTCGGGCGGTGTCTCCTTGCCTGTGAGGGGCGATCCATGAAGCGTTGTTCAGCCAAGGCGGTTTACGGCGAAGCGGATGCCGTAATGCCGGAGTCCTTCGGATGCCAAGTCAATGAGTTCCTGAACTTCCGCAGGGGCCGTACTGACGCAATCAAGTTGGATGCATACAGGACGTCCAGCAGCATCTGGGTATGAGTGCAGGAGGCCCTCATCGAGGACGAACATGGCGTAATTGTTGATCTTTTCCCTCAGCTGTTCTAGCTGTTCCGCAGCGCCTGTCCAAGGACGCTCTTCGACCATGATCAACTTGTATTCATCCTGCACGGGATCGTGCGTCACGAGATCGATCACGTTCGGTTCGTGGATTCCGGGCAAGGCAGGCTCCTATTGGGTGAAGACGGCAGGACAGCGTATCGGCTCATTTGATCATCACTCAGGAGAGTCGAAGGCAACGCTAGCCTCGCCCGGGACCGACTCCCTGCCGGTCTGCGCCGGCGACCGGTCTTTCCTTCGTCGCGTACGCTCGCTTTCATGGAGAACGCAAAGGGCCCAAGATGAGTACCGATTTTGAGGCAAGAGGACCTAATGCAATCGCGTCTAAGGACGGCGAACTCCATATCGCTCGCGTGGGTTTATCTGTGAGCTTTCGTGGACACAAATATGAGATTGACTCAGAAATGCTGGCTCCTCCTATGAGCATAGCCATCTATTTCCGGAACAGCTCGGCGGCGAAGGCGGCTGCGGAGGTGCATGAGTTAGAGCAGCTACGGGAATTTGTCCGAGATGCGCTGCAGTTCGGAGGGTTCGATGTTGAGTTTGACTAGCCGCCGTCTTCCTGGAGGACCTTCCTAGATGCGGCCGGCCGCCTCTCGTCCCTGCAACCTAGTGAGTTTGGGTTGGCTCTGAGCTGAGTGATCGGGAACTAGGCGCGGCGCTCCGACCTGTGGGTCGTACCGGCCGGTTTATTTCGGCCATGAGGGAACGATTGACGCGGTGAGCTGCCTCGAGGTCGGATGACAGCGCTTCAGAGTTCTGTCGAAGCTGACGCAGTTCTTGGATGGCGTCACTGGCTTGCTTGGAAAGGATGATGTTCTGATCGGTCAGTTCTTGAACCCGAAGGCTCTGTGAATGGGCGTCGGTGCCGTCAATCTGGTCGCCGAGCAATTCGGAGATGCGGCGCTGGTGCTTCTGCAGCTCGTGACGGAGCCGTTGGTTCTCCTTGCGCAATAGATCACGTTCGACGGGCCCAACTCCGGCAGTGGATTTCGCTGTTTCCTCGGACGAACCTCTGAATTGCACGGACTGCGCTTTTCTTACGTGCTCCAGGAGTGGTTTCTGGCGGACGAGCCAGGGGCTGACGCCGGCACGGCGCGCAACATCGGCCACGCTGATGGGCGTGTTTGTTCGTGTCATCGCATCGATTGTTGCCAGGACTGCCTGCCTTTTGGCTTTGCTGACTTTCTTTCGGTGCTGCACCATTGCAGCCGTTTTCGAGCCTGAGTGGGTTCTCATTCCTCGTCCTCGAGTACGCGGGTTTTGACCTTGAGGCTTCCGACTGGGATGAAGGGTTTCTCGACGGCGGTCGGGACACTGGAACGGAGCCGGCGCAGTACGGCGGAGGCTTCCGCGAGGGACTCCCTTTCGCTGCCGGGCAATTCGGCCAGCCGCGTTTCCTGCGCAGCGATGAGGGCGGTGAACGCTTCGATCTCGTTCCGGGTGTCAGTGATGAGTGAGGGTCGAAGGTTCTGCGCGACCTGCCAGGCGAGGTCTTCTTTCATCCGTTCCCGATGCGCCTTGAGGTCTGGGAGATGGGAAGGGTCAGATCTGAAGAAAGTGCAGCCGCCGCATTGAAAACGTGCGGGGCATGCTTTGCCCGCTGCTTTGATGTTGGTCGGTTCGGTGCAGTTGCCGAACGGTACTGCGACCGCGGCCATGGAGTAGAGGTCTTCGGTAACGGGGGAGTGGGCGCCCAGAGCGTCGAAGGAAAGCCTTTTGACGGACTCGATGGCTTTGCGTTTTCGTGCGTTGGTCACTGTGTAGTACTGGGCAGTCGTGTCAGCGGACCGGTGGTCCATGAGGCGGCGGAGGGTTTCCTGTGGGACGCCTGCGTCGGCCAGTCGTTGGCAGTAGGAGTGGCGGAACGCATAGGCGAAAACACTGGTCTTGCAGAACGGCGTTCCTGTGCCGGGGCCGTTATTGGGGCCTGGCAGGTCTGGAAGATCGAGGTCGATCCAGTCCCGGAGCCGTTTGTTGAACCACGTTGTCTTGAGGTGTTTGTCCCGGGCCCTGGGACGGAACGTGGGAAAAAGCCAGTCGTGCTGCCCGGGCGGCATCGCGGTGATGTGTTGATCCCGGACAGTAAACCAGGTCTCCAGGGCTTGGGCGGTTTCTGCCCAGATAGGAAGGCGCCTGCCCCTGCGTCTTCCTTTGTCGTTGTGCCAGAGCAGGGTGGCTTGGCCGGTCGTGTCGTAGCTGAGGCAGTCACGGCGGAGACCTGCGGTTTCGCTGGGTCGGCGTCCGGCGTCGCGCAAAAGGGTCAGGTAGCAGGTGAACGCTGCTTTGTAGACGGCGTTGGGGGCAGAGGCTGATGCGGGATTGGAGACTCGTGCGGTGGGCAGCTGCTCGAAGAGGTACTCGATCACGGGTTCGGGAACAGCCCGTCCGGTCTCATCGTCTTCGTCTGCCCCCGGATTGTCTTCGAGGGGGATCTGCAGGTCGTAGTCCAGGGCGAAGGAGAGAGTGGTGTTTTCGAACAGGTCCGAGTTTTTCCGGGCGTAGTCGATCATGCCGGCAAGCGTTGATCCAAGGAGCCGTTTGTAGCTGTTGGGCAGGGGGTGCCCATCGAGCCGGGCAAGACCTGCCAGCGCCTGCGCCAGGACCTTGCCATGTTCTCGTGTGAGGTCGGACGCGTTTGTGGGTGAGGGGAGGTTCCGCGCCGCGCACCGGACGACAAAGTCCGTGCAGAGCCGTGCGACGTGAGTGATGAGGGTCGTCGCGGAAGTCTCCGTGGTGGACCGCTCCAAGATCCATAGCTTGGCCATTTGCCGGGCCCATTCCAGGGGTATAGGCCGGAAATCCAGGGCTGCCAAGGAGCGGGCCGACCCGGATCTGTTGGATGACGTCGTCAGAAGACCGAATGGGATGAGGTCTGACCGGAGAAGATCGCCGTTGGTGGACCACGGGACGTAGCGTTCGAGTAATCTGGCCCGCACCACACGGAACATCGACCAGGCATTTACCGAGCGCATGACCTTGCTTTCGGACAGGACCCGGGTGTCGGCGTTGAGGAAGGATTTCGTGGCCTGCGGGAAGTCCATGGCCGAACGGATGAGAGCCCGGGTCGTAATGATATTGATGGGGAAACCAATGCCGTCCTGGTGCTGAAGGGCCCACAGCAGTTCCGTGGCCAATCCGGGGTGCCGCCGGCGCAATGCAGCGAGGTTGAGTTCGCATCCGCCTGTTGTGGGGGAGGGGGCGTGGATTTCCCGGTAGCCGTCGGGTTTCAGCGAGACGACAGCTTCTCGCTCGAGGTGCAAAGTCAGCTCTCCCTGGGTGGCGATCAGCTTTGAATGGCGCCTGCAGAGCCCGATCCGGTTGGCTGCCTGCCGTTTGTAGCCGCACCATGGGACGGCGCAGTATTCCGGTGCCGTAACCGGTTTGGCTTCCTGGGCAGCCACCCAGGCTGCGATGTCTGGCACTGTCCTGACAGGGTGGTGGCCCAGGCATAAGGGAGGCAACCGGTCCTTTTTCTGGTGCCATCGTCGGGGGTTTCCGTCCGTGGCGGCCATGAGGGGCACGCCTAGGCCTTTACTGCGGTTCGTGCAGTTTGCCACTGAGCACAGGATCGGGTCGATGCGGCATGCCCAGTTTGTCTTCTGCAGTTCGGCTGCCTGTTTGACCCAGTCCTCGGCGCTCATGGCGCCCATGCGCTTGGTGTGCCGGATATAGCGGCCAGTGCAGATGTTGCACAGTCCGCTGCGGCGGGTGAATGAGGGACGGGAGCATCCGGGGAAATTACAGCCGTTGACGAGGGTCCCCAGATGGCCTGGGACTCCGGTGAAGATCCACGTCCTGCTGTCCCATTCGTTCGGGCGCCAATCCTCCCGGATTTCCTGGACCAGCATGTCCTGGAACCGGGAGAGGTCCAACGACGCGTCGACCGGTTCCGTTCGTGCCGGGGCAGGAGCAACATCAGGCGCGGTCTGCCCTGCACCGCTCATCGGTGCCGCTCCGAACCTGGCCGGACACTTTCGATGGCGTCGCGAAGATCTTGGTCGCTGGCATGCTCATACACGTGCTGGGACGAGGGACTGCGGTGCCCGAGCAGTTCCTGGACGTCCGCTCCCGGCACTCCGGCCCGCTTCCAGCGGGTCGCCGCTGTATGCCGTGTCATGTGCGGGTTGACCCGGAGACCGGCGCGCCCTGAGGAGCGGTAGAAAATCTTGACTGCATTGGAGTACTTCATCGCCTCCCCGGCGTGGGACCGGGAGTACAAGTTGACGAAAACCATCGGGCTTGAGTCCACGTCCAGACGGTCGATGCGGTCCTCAGCGTAGAGGTGGTACAGGGTGCAGGCCGCTTCAGTGACGGGGATGCTGCGCGGATTCGCCGACTTTGACAACGCGGCGTTCGGGTTCTGGCGCCGACGGACATGGATGTGAGGGCCGGCGGTCGCGCAGCCGAGGCCGCGGGAGTCATGGAAGAGATGCAGATCCTCCGTCCGCAGGCCCAGTGCTTCGCCGATTCGGAGGCCTGTTTCGAGCATCAGCGCCACCAGGAAGCGGTCACGCCGGTTGGCCATCGCCGACAACAGCGAATGGGCAGAGTGTTCGTCGAGAAGCTTGGGGGCTTCTTCGACTTCCTTGACCCTCACAGCCCTGGCCTTGGATACCTTGCCCGGCAGGAGCCTGTCACCGGAATACCCGTACGCGATTCGCGTCTCATAGAAGCCGGCCGCCGTCTTCTCACTGATCAGATCACTGCGGGCGGCCCACATGTAGAACTGGGTCAGGGCCGCAGCGTACTGATTCATTGTCTTCCCGCTGCGGTAACGCGGCTCACGATATTCGATGTCCGATTCAGTGGCGGGCAACGGAGAAGCAGCGAGTTCCCGGATAAACCGTGAAACGACGGGCACGCCGTCGGCCCAGTTCAACCGGGCCGGACCGAGCCAAGTGAAGAACGCGGCGAGGCGTTGCGCGTACGCCCTCAGGGTATTCGTCGACCGGGAGGAACCAAAGAGGTAGTGAAGGTATGAGCTGGATTCAGGATGTAGTTCGAAGGTGGAAGTGTCCACAACTGCCCACGACGGGCCCCCGGCCTTGTGGATGACCCTGAACGCGATCCAGTGCCGTGGAATCGAGGGGTCCGGGTGGTTGGTCGACGGAAACGTAATCAATGAATGCGCCATGCGGACGTACCTCGTCGGGGTAGATAATCCGTGCGTTCCGAGACGACCCTAGTTCAGAACACACATCCCTGTGAACCCCACCGGAGGGTAGATAAGGCGGACCTGGACCTGCCAGTGTTCGACGCTGACCAGGTCACCGCAGCCGACCGGTGCCCGTTTGGCGGTGTTCCACCAGTCTGAGCGCGTGAACCAGCGCACTGGTTCGGCGGCCACGGCCCAGATCCGGTCGTCGTATCGGACGGCCAGGGGTATGCCTTTGGCGGTAAATCGGACCTGTACGGGGACGTCCAGGGGGTTGTCAGTTGTTGTTCTTGCCACGGGTCCGCTCTCCCAAATTCCTGTTCATCATTTCCTCCCGGCGGGTGACCGCCGAACTCCATACCCAGGTCCGGTACGTGACCGGCCCGTCGTTCCACGTCACTTCGGCTGCTTTCGCTGTCCAGGCAAAGACCTCGCCGTCCACCAGCTCGGCGCAGTTCGGGAACCGGATCCATGCCTTCACCGGGATGCCTGGATATCCGTTTTTGACCGGGAAGTGCTCGAAATCGAGCTCTTCCACGGTCAGTCCGATTGGGCCGGCCCGCCGTGCGTACTGCGCCTGTAGCGCGGCCGCAAAACTCTCGGAGGACATACCACAACCTTAGAATATATATTCGAATAGACACGCCAAAGAACGGTGGCCAGGTTACTGGCCGCCGGCTCCCATCATGGGGGAGGGGTACGACAACTAGGCCCCCGGGTTATACCCAGTGGGGACAGGGCGGTTTCTCATGGACGTTGCAACAGGGGGTTGCCTTGAACATACCTGCTGATTCGGGGATCGAATACCAGTACTACTCTCGGGTGTGAGGGTGGCCCTTCGGGCGCCGTCACCGGGTAATTTTGCAGGCGAGTCTTGTGGGATGAGTAAGACTCATTGGCCTTCTCCAGGAATCCCTGCTCTGAAACGGCCCGTGGGGGACCGGCTTACGGGCTGGGTGGAGCGAACGAGGACAGCGCTCTGATGCAGGTACTAGCCTCTCGAAATCTCGGACATTAGGAATCGGAAGCTAGCTGGACTCATTGTTCCTCAGGATTTGCAAGACCTCGCTCGGAGGCTCAGGGATCCGGCGGTCCTTGGGAACGCCCACCCAGACAACCCCGTGTTGATCAGGACGGCTGGCGGCACGACCAATTGGCTCGGCCATGTTTATGGCCACATCACGTGCAAAGCCCTCAACGGTGCCATCCGCCGCCTCTGAGTGAAATGCGAGCCGACGTCCCAGCACCACCGTGGGGTCAATAGTGCGGCGATACACACCCCAGACCGTAGCCGGCCCGTCCTGCCAGTAACCGAGAATATTCACCTCATCCGCCCAGTAGCGATCAATTTCCCTAACGATGTGTCCAGCTAAATCCATAGATCCTCGTCCTAGTCAGACTTCAGCGCAAGCACCCCTAGGTACCGAGGGGTGTCCGAACAGGACGAAATTGGTGCCATCATCCTCAAGAACCGACACGTAGCTCGGACCGAAGAGAGAGACTACTGATTCGCAGATGGCGATCGCGCTCTTGGCCTCCTCGCCACCGTCAGCGCCGCGAGGATCCACGAGGCTGGTTTCGATGCGAATCCTGCCCGCTTCGGTTTCGGTTACGGATTTGATTTTGCCCAACCATGGCGCGTTCTTCTTTGCTGTCTTGAAGTCGGCAGTCTTGTCCCGGCCATTTGCGCTGGGAATGGAGTCAGGTGGTGCAGCAGCCTGACTGGCTCCCGTCCGAGCCGGCGAAGCAGCATTTGATGCCTTCTGCGGATCGGAAGTCGAGCAGCCACAGAGCAGTGTAATAACAGCAACTCCAACCAAACCGGAAACCGGGAGAAAAGTTCTCTTGGCATATGATGGCGCTGCATTCTTCGGATTGTTCCGTTGCATGTTTTTGTCCCCCAATTTTTGCAACCGCTATAAGCGGTGCTCGCGCCTTTAGCATCGCACCTGGACACCAGTCCGGGAAGGTTTCCAACACGCGGAAGCCACTTCTGCCCTCAACACACCGAAGATCTCACTTGCCCGACTCCCAGTGGCGGATCCTTTAGCCGACGTCCTCAGTTAAAGGTGACCTGAACGGGCTTGAACCTGAAAGGCCCCCCACATCCAACTCCGAAGGGATGTTCTCCGGTGGATTCAGTTTCTACTGGCAGTTCAACCGCGGTTTGGCCGCCAACCGCAGCTGCGGCCTCAACGTGGATCGAAGTCACGCTTACAGGCGCGATCAGGTAAGGCGCGGATTGGGGCACCAGCCACTTCCGCTCATCATTCTGTGCCACCGGCTCAGGCACGCACCCTTCCCCAAAACAAGCCGCAACCGACGCCGGCGCGGAGGAAAACACTAACTCCACGGGACCCGTATAGGCATAACCAATGGCTGGGCACACACGGGGAACACGAGACACGCCGCCAATCACAGCAATGACTGCCAAGACTGCGACAACGCTGTCGACTGCAAGGAGTAGTGCCCACCGACGCTTCATGGAGTGAGACTAGCGCTCGACGGGACAAGCTTCGAGCAGCGGGGCGTTTGGGTAAAGGATCTCCTTACGAGACGGAGGAACCGGATCCTGCCAACTTGGCCGCCGCGGCGTGATAAGTCGCGAACTTGGCGGATGCGCTGGACCAATTCAGCACAGATCTGGGGCGGCTGTTGATCTCCGCCGCGGCGAAGAGTACATCCGCCGGTTTGATGGTGCTTAGGTCATCTCCCTTCCGAAAGTACTGACGAAGTAGGCCGTTGGCGTTCTCGTTTGATGCGCGCTGCCAGGGACTGGCCGGATCGCAGAAGTAGACCAGCGTCCCCAGCGCAGCTGTGACCTCGGCGTGCTTGGCCATCTCTGATCCCCGGTCCCACGTCAACGTCCTCCGCAAGGTAGCCGGCATGACACCGAGCACTTCGATGAGCTGGTCCCGCATGTTGCCGGATCTGCTCCCTGGACGGAGAACGAAAGCGACGAGGAGTCGAGAAGAGCGTTCAACCAGCGTCACTATCGCTGATTTGTTTCCCTTCCCCATGATGAGGTCACCCTCCCAATGGCCAGCTTCCTCTCTGGTGGCAATGTGGGCTGGGCGGTCTCCGATCTTCAAAGCATCAGTAATGTACTGGCGTGGCTTCACCTTGGTCCTGGACCTGGGTCGCCTGCTGAACTTACCCGAACGCAGCAGGCGAGCAGACCCCGCCGGAACGGGGCGGATGCTCAGTTGGTAGAGCGCACGGTAGATCGTTTCATGAGCCAGGTGCCGGTGCTTTTCTCCAGGAAACCGTTCCCTCAGGGCCTGGGAGACCTGCTGAGGGCTCCACCGCTTCGATAGACAGGCCACGACGTAGTCCCTGAGCTCATCATCCCCAGCAAGCTTTGCCAGCCTGGGTCGTGGCCTTCTCTTCTGTGCCATTTGCTGGGCGCGGAACGGATGATAGCGACGAGAGTCCGGTCGGTTTCTGGCCAGCTCTCTGCTGATTGTGGAGGGTGGCCGGCCGAGATCGCGGGCGATAGATCGAAGGCTCGCTTTAGCCAGCAACCGGTCGGCAATGAAGATGCGTTCGTTCTCTGACAAATAGCGGCTGGAGACGGTTGAGGCCGGAACCGCTTTATCAGGTCTCGGGTCCAAGCCCTGCTGCACCAGACCCTCGACCCCGTTGCGTCCATGCAACCAACGCCTGCCCGTGTTTTTGTGGATTCCAAGAATCCTGCATGCTGCCGAGTTGGAGTGGCCTTCTTTCATGAGCTGAACGTACAAGGGCTTCTTCTCAACCAAGCCCTCTGGGCCCATTTTCCGCGATCGGCGCGTCGAACTGCGCATGATCCAACACCTCTTTCAGATTGGTGTTGCGACGTTCGTGAGAAGCTGCCCAGCTTTGAGCTGTGCGGAGGGCTCCACCTGCCCGCCAATGGGCATAACCCGGGGCTAAGAGCTCTGGTCTCCGCTGCGCTGTACCCAGGAGATGGTCCTTCGCTGCGCTCCGGCCTGTAAATGCTTGTTTTTCCCTTACATCTGGCTGGGGTGTTCTCCGTACAAGGCCGCTCATCGTAGCCGGCCGGGGGCCCGACCCATAAACCCACGTACACGGACAATCCCACGCGGTCGCCAAGGCTCCCTTATTTCGCGGGCTTCCCCGCGCACTCTTCGGGGTTGACGGCCCACCCTCGACCGGCTGCGACAGCGGGGGCCTCGCACGGCGGGGCAGGAAGGAGGTGGCTACATGAGCATCGACGAAGCGATCAGGCTCGCGACAGCGGTCGTGAGCTTGATGACAGCTGTCATCGCTCTGCTCTCCACGCGGAACGCGCTCTTAACGAGCAAACGCTCCCGAGCGGCAACTCGGAAGCGTAAGCGTAAAGCAAGGAAGTAGGTGTAGCTACGAACCCGGTGGTCGTAACCGCAAGGCTGCGGCCACCGGCTCCTTCCCAGACTAAGTCCTGTTCAACGATAAGGAAACCATCATGGAGCCTCTGACCATCATCAACTTCGTGCTCTCCCTGGCGGCACTTGGCGCTTCCATCACCGCCTACCGCGCCACCGCCAAGACCCGGAAGGACCAGGAAACGTAAAACGGGCGAGAGGCGGGCCGCAGTCCGTGGGTCCGCCTCTCGGCACTGCCCGCCTGAAGCCAGGCGCGGGGAGCAAAGCGCCCTATTGGGGACGCCCTGGTTTCCGCTGCGCTTCAACCAGTTTGTTGGGCGTCCGCTGGCGCGGCCGGCTGTTGGGTGCAGGGCGCGCCGTCGCAGACACACCGGACCCCCTGGACCGGTGTGTCTACGACGATGCTCCTATAGCGGTCAAATCGCCTCTTGGTGCGGCTGGTGGCGCTTGTTTTTGGCAGTGGATCCAGTGGAAGTCGACGTTTCCGGGGGCTGCTGGCAGGGGTGGCTGGTTGACGGCTGCAGAGGGTTGGCCGCGATGCCTACTCCGGGTCGTCAGTCTTGGTTTTCCAGCCTATGGCTGGTGTGTAGGCTGCCACGATGTATCCCGTACCAAAGGACGGTTCGGATTCGGTGGTTCGGCGTAAGGTCGCGCTGCTGCAGCGCAAATCGTGTATAGCGCCCTTGACCTTGGTGATGGCGTCGCTGATATCCGTGGCTTGGACCGTAAAGTACCCTGCCCCGCGCTCGGTTACGTATGTGAGGAAGAACGCCATAGAGGGAAGCTTGGCAGGACCTAGAAATTTTGCATACGGCCCAAAGACCCCTCATGGGCATGGGTTTTGGGACTCGGATGAGACGTTTAGTGGCCTCGTCCTCGGTGTCGCTTGGCCATTTCTTCCAGTGTCACTCTCAGAATTTCTACCTCTAGGCCATGCAGGAGGGGGATGTCATGAACGAAGGCGTCCAGTTCCAAGACGTCAGCGCTTCCTCCTCGTGATATGTACTGAAGCCAGAGGTCCTCAATGGAGAACTCACCTGTTTCGAGGAGACGCAGGGCTGCTGGGCGAGGATCGTATCTTGTCATCTCGACCTTCTAGATGCAGTTGGGCCGTGTGATGTCTTTGCTGGAACGGCATCATGATAGACGATGGACAGCCACTGCTTGACGTCCTTTAAGGCTACGCTCTGACCGGATCTAAGGCCCGGTTCGGTACCCCCCTCCTTTATCCTGGTTGGTCAGCCATTGCCGGTAGTCCGCGGCGAGGGCGTCGTTGCGAATGAGTCCGCGTTCCAGACGAGAAATGATGGATACCCATTGGCCCAGTTCGCCGGCTACGGTCGTGATGGTCATGCCGAGTTCGGTTCGCATGCGGCGGAGGTCGGAGATGTCCGGTGCAGGCCGGGGGTTGGTGATCTGCCGGTAGATTTCCCTGGCTGCGTAGCGTTTGAGGCAGCGCATGATTTCGCGTTTGCCCTTGCCCTCGGCCGTCCGTTTGACCACGTAATCCTTGGTCCGCTGACACGATCCCATGCGAACCAGCACCAACTGATGTAAAGCGTTATTGGCATTGCGGTCGCCGCCTCTACTGAGCCGGTGGCGCGTTGTCTTGCCGGACGATGCCGGTACCGGCGCGACCCCGACAAGCGAGGCGAATTGGGCTTCGTTGCCCATCCGGTCCGGGTTGTCCCCGAAGGTGATCAACAGCTGACTGGCTACCTCGGTCCCGACTCCTGGGAGATCACAAAGCATCGGAGCGTAGCTATCGAGGATTTCCTTGAGCGCCGCGTCAGCAGCCTCAATTTCCGCTCCCAGTGCTTGGCAACGTGCTGCCAACGCCTTGAGCGTCATAAGGGTCACGTACTCGGGGTCAGCCATGTGCCCCGAAGGTCTCGTGCGCTGCAGGGCAGGAATCAGCGCTGAGGTAGCCAGCGCCCGGTATTTGTCCCGGATCTTGTCCGGGGCCGAAACGAGGAGCGCCTTGATCTGGTTAATGGCCGCGGTCCGGGCCTTGATGGCTGACGCGCGCCCGGATCGTATGATCCGCAGGCATTCCACCGGGCCGTCCTTGGCCTTCGGGATCGCCTTCGTCCGCCCCTCAAGCACGGACTTGGCGGCCTGGTAGGCATCCAGGGGATCGGACTTCCCGTTGAGTCGGCGGGCGGCCCGGTTCGGCCGGTTCACCTCCAGCACAGTGAGCCCTTCGCCCCGGAGTGTTCTGGCGAGTTCGGCGCCGTAGGAGCCGGTTCCTTCGACGCCGACGGCGGTGACTGTGCCGTAGGAGGTGATGAAGTCGATGATTTTCCGGTATCCGGATCCCACGGCGAGGAATTCCTTGTCCGCGAGGGGTTTGCCGTGTTCGTTGATGACGGCCACATGGTGTGTGTCTGCGTGGGTATCGATACCCGCGATAACTCTTGTTGGTTCGCTTGCCAAGATGGAATTTGCCCCTCAGTCGCGTCGAATGCTGATTGATCGGGCGCGGGCCAGGTGGGCAGACAAAACGGTAATGGGACTGGTCGTATCAGGCTCCTATGAGGTCATGTCCGCCTGGCTCGACACCCCTTTTAACGGTCCTTGAGCCGGCGGACAGATCGTCGGGAAGACAGTGCCGCCTGGTACGTCAGTTTTTGGCTGGGTCACGCCGGCTCAAGGACTGTTCCAGTATTACCGTTTTTGGCTGCTGTCCTTCGGATTGTACGTGCCCGTTCCGGCCCCTCTAGCCCCTTCGTTCCTCCGGGGCCTGCGGCCCGGGAAGTCTTCTCCGGCGCTCCTTCGTCGCTTATTTCCTCCGAAGATTTCCCGGGTCTTGCCTTGCGGGTAGACGGGCCTGCACGTGCACAGCTCCGCAAGCTTCGCCAGCAGCCAAAAACAACTGTGAGCCTTGCAGTGGTTGGTCTGGGACTAGCTGGCAGTGTTGATGCCGGTCGTTCTGCCTGGTGCGTGACTCGAAAAACAACTTGCCCCTTAGGGTGCGTTTCCCCCGACTTGTCCGCACTGGGTGGAGCGGCCGGCGTTGGCCTGTCCCACGTCGTTGGCTTGATTAGAAGCTTGCCCAACCTTTGCAGGTTGTGGCTCATCACAGTTTTGCCGCGAAGTGACTCTTCCCAGGTTCAATGCCGGCCGTCATGCGGCCGTTCTTGCCCGTTCGAAAGGAAGGAGGGTGGCAGCGTTGACTATCGTTGCTCAGACCCGCCCGTTCGTCATTGGCGTTGACTGTCACGCCCGCACACACACTTACGCCGTCATCGAAGCCAGTACCAAGCGACAAGTCGCGAGCGAGCAGTTCCCGACGACGCCGACGGGGATTTCCCGCGCACTTGCCTGGGCAGCCCGAAGGACAGACGCCGATCTGGCTTGTCTATGGGCGATTGAGGGTGTCGGCACTTATGGGGCACGTCTGGCTAAGGCAATAACCGACGCTGGCTACGATGTCGCCGAAGCTCCACGGATGAACGCCCGGGGTCGCCGGGGGATCGGCAAATCCGACCCGCTGGACGCCGCCGCCATCGGAACCGCTGTCCTGAACTTAGAGGAGTCCCAGCTCCGCACTCCGCGCCGGGATGAAGGAACCCGTGCCGGACTCAGGATCCTGAGCGCATCCCGGGATCAGCTGACCCGGGACCGAACATTGAATGCCAACGCACTCCTCGCCTTACTCCGGACACATGATCTGGGAATCGACGCCCGTAAACCTCTGGTTCCTGCTCAGATCGCGACGATCACCAGATGGCGGGAACGACAGGAACCGATCGAATTATCGATCGCGCGCGAGGAAGCAGTTCGATTGGCCCGCCGCGTTCTCGAAGTGACCACACAGCTGGCTGCGAACCAGAAGCGCATGACAGAGCTGATCCAGCAAAGCCCCGCGGCGCCACTGCTGGAGATGGTGGGCGCCGGGGCTGTCTCAGTGGCTACAGTCCTGACAGCCTGGTCGCATCCGGAAAGGGTTCGCAGCGAAGCTGCCTTCGCCTCACTGGCAGGGGTGAATCCCTTGCCTGCCTCAAGCGGCAACACTGTCCGGCACAGGCTCAACCGGGGCGGTGATAGACGCCTCAACCGAGCCTTGCACACCATAACCATGACCCGGATGGTCCACGACCCCGGAACACGGGAGTACGTCGCCAAACGCACCCAAGAAGGCCGCAGCTACCGCGAAATCCGCAGATCCCTCAAGCGCTACATCGTCCGAATCCTCTACCGCCAACTCAACACCCTTTACGCGGCTGCGGAACCTACCTCATGACGGTTGTGGGTGGGCATTCCCCAGCCCGACCGAGTTGAGGAGCGCACGGGTTTCTCTCGCTGGCAGTCCGAAGGACGTAGCACACTCGGAGGAGCCGGGCATATGGTCATTGCAGTTGCTTTCTCGCGCAGCAAAGGATCGGCATCCGGTCGTGACTAGAGAAGGGGGTAGGGCTATGGGGGAGGAGGAATTGCGTCGTTCCCCGGAGGTCCTGGTTGATCACTTGCAGGATCTTGTCCTGAAAACCGAGGATGTGAAGGAGATGCTGGACGAACTTGCCCAGTTGACTGCCAGGACTCTGAGCGACCCGGCTATTGCCTTTTGCAGCATCATCTTGATTCAGAAGAAGAAGCAGCTGACCATTGCCCGCAGCGATGATAGCGCCGCACTGCTGGACGAAATCCAATACAGGGCAGGCGATGGGCCCTGCCTTTCCGCGATCCGGGAACAGAGAATTGTGCATGTCCCGGACGTGGTGAAGGAGCGCCGGTGGCCAGCTTTCACTGAGGCCGCATATGAACCGGGAGTACGGTCTTGCTTGTCGGTGCCGCTCGTTCTTGAGGGGGAGGCTAAAGCTGGGTTGAACCTTTACTCCACACGCTCTCGTGGTTTCACTGACGGGGACATCAGCATGGTTGAGTCGTATTCCTACCATGCATCCAAGGCCCTGCGGCTGGCCGTGAAAATCAGCCAGCTCGCTGAGGCCAATGCCAACCTTATGGCGGCATTGGAATCCCGTACCGTTATTGACCTGGCAGCCGGCGCCATCATGGCGCAGAACCGCTGCAACCAGGAGACAGCCATGAAAATCCTTTCCATTGCCTCCAATACGCGGAACATCAAACTCCGTGACATCGCCGCGTCCGTAGTTGAGTCAGTTTCACATGACCCCAGCGTCCGGACGCACTTCGACTCTTAAGAGAACGTCGGTGCGGTGCAGGACGGGTGGTCTGTACTGGGTTCTATTTTCGCCGTAGATCCGGTAGGTTGCCGGGTGCTGTTTTGTCACTTTCGTGGGTTGATGATCGAGGCAACGGAGGCCGCGACGGAGTTGTCGGGTTTCTTCGTTGGTGCTGTATAGGAGCGGAGGACGAGGAGTGATTTCCCGGCGAGTTCCACTGTTTGGTTGGCCTCTATGAGGCCTTGACCGGCCCGTTCTCCTGCAGTGTCGATCAGTGGTTCCCAGGCTTTGGAATAGTCGGTGCCGGGGAGTTTGAAGACGACGGGACTGTCCCCGGAGTTGCAGTAGAGCAGGAAGTGGTGGTCGCGGATGGGCCGGTTGCGGTCGTCGCGGCCTACGGCGTCGCCGTTGTAGAACACGCCCAGCGCGCGTGCGAGGGGGTTGTCCCAGTCTTCGGGGATCATCTCTGAAGCGTCTGTGTTGAGCCACACGATGTCCGGCAGTGGCTGGCCGAGGTTTCGCCGGGTGGGGCGGCCGTTGAAGAACCGGTTGCGGCGGAACGTGGGGTGTTCCCGGCGGAGGGCGCTGACTGCTGCAAGAAACTCGATCAGGGGTTGGTCTGCTTCGTCCCAGTTGATCCAGGACAACGGTGAGTCGTGGCAGTAGGCGTTGTTGTTGCCCTGCTGGCTTCTTCCCTGCTCGTCGCCGTGTACCAACATGGGCACGCCCTGTGAGAGGAAAAGTGTGGCCAGGAAATTGCGTTGCTGCCGGGCGCGCAGGGCCAGGATATCGGGGTCTGTCGTAGGGCCTTCCACGCCGCAGTTCCAGGACCTGTTGTGGGATTCGCCGTCGTTGTTATTTTCCCCGTTGGCTTCGTTGTGTTTTTCGTTATAGGTGACCAGGTCGCGGAGGGTGAAGCCGTCGTGGGCGGTCACAAAGTTGATCGAGGCCACGGGCAGGCGGCCCGAGCTTTCGTAGAGATCGGCCGAACCGGCCAGCCGGGACGCGAATTCGCCGAGGGTGGCCGGCGCCCCGCGCCAGAAGTCGCGGACTGCGTCCCGGTACTTACCGTTCCACTCCGTCCACAGAGGGGGGAAGTTGCCGACCTGGTAGCCGCCGGGTCCGACATCCCATGGTTCGGCGATGAGCTTGACCTGGGAGACCACGGGGTCCTGCTGGACAAGGTCGAAGAAGCTGGAGAGCCGGTCCACTTCGTAGAATTCCCGGGCGAGGGCCGCGGCAAGGTCGAAACGGAAACCATCAACGTGCATTTCCAGCACCCAGTACCGCAGCGAATCCATGAGTAACTGCAGGGCATGCGGGTGGCGGACGTTCAGGGTGTTTCCGGTACCGGTGTAGTCGAGGTAGTGCTGCGGGTCCTGGTCCAGGAGCCGGTAGTACGCCTTGTTGTCGATGCCCTTGAAGGACAGGGTGGGGCCCAGGTTGTTGCCCTCGGCGGTGTGGTTGTAGACAACGTCGAGGATCACCTCGATCCCGGCAGCGTGCAGGGACCGGACCATGGCCTTGAATTCCTGGACCTGCTGCCCTGGGCGGGTGCTTGAGCTGTAATCTTCGTGCGGGGCGAGAAAACCGATGGTGCTGTATCCCCAGTAGTTGTCCAGCCCTTTTTCCTGGAGGACGCTGTCCTGGACGAACTGGTGCACGGGCATGAGTTCGATGGCTGTGGCGCCCAGCTTCTGCAGGTGTTCGATTACGGCGGGGTGGGCGATCCCTGCGTAGGTTCCCCGTTCTTTCTCAGGGACCTCGGGGTGGGTCATGGTCAGGCCCTTGACGTGGGCCTCATAAATCACGGTGTCGTTGTAGGGGGTCTTTGGTGGCCGGTCATGCTGCCAGTCGAAAAAGGGGCTGATGACCACGGAGCGCATCGCATCCGGCGCCGAATCCTGGGCGTTGAAAGACAGAGGATCACCAAAGTTATAGGAGAACATCGACTGGCCCCAGTTGATGGTTCCGCTCATGGCCTTCGCGTACGGGTCCATCAGGAGCTTGTTTACGTTACAGCGCAGGCCCCGGGCCGGGTCGTAGGGGCCGTCCACCCGGTAACCGTACAGCTGCCCGGGCAGGACATGGGGAAGGTAGCAGTGCCAAACGAACCCGTCGACAGCTTCCAGCGGGATCCTTTGCTCGGCCCCGGCATCATCAAACAGGCACAGGTACACCGTCTGGGCGGCTTCACTGAAGAGGGCGAAATTCGTGCCGCTTCCGTCATAGGTGGCACCCAATGGATACGGGCTTCCCCTCCAAACCTCCACGTCCGCCTCCATCTCCGAGAGTGAGACCATCCAACCACACCTGGTCCGTCCGGAAGCCCGTGGCGACATCCACAAATGGCCGGTCCCCCGTCAAGCATGGGGCTTAACAGGTACCGGTGTTGGCGGTATTTTCGTGTTGTCAGCAACCGGTCCGGGCAATGTTCCAGGGCTCCGGGATCGCTGGCCGCGATAGAGCCGAGAGTGGATGCGTTGGGAGTCGCCGGGAGATCCGATGGAGAACGAACGGGCTGGCAGTTCAAGTCCGGAAGCCCTGCGGGGCGCGGAACGGGCAGGTACTGGCCGCAGAAGTGTTCCGTGGCGTGTGGAGGGGCTGGCGGCGAAAGGCAAAGGCGCACCGCCTGATGGCCGCAAACGAAGGTTCACGCCGTGGGTGTGGCTGGCAGTGCTTTATCTGGGGTTCTTTCTGGTGCTCTCTTTTCAGGACGTGGCGTCGGCCCCGGCAGCGGTGCCATATTCCGAGTTCAAGACACAGGTGCAAAACAACAACATTGTGGAGGTTTTCTCCCACGGCGACACCATTGAAGGAAAGCTCCGTAAAGAGCAGGCACTGCCGGGAGCCGACGGGCAAATCTACACGCAGTTCGTGACGGAGCGGCCCACGTTCGCCAGCGATGATCTGCTGAGCGTTTTGGAGGCCAACAAGGTCACGGTGAGGGCAACGCCCCTGGCGCAGGAACGCGGCGTTCTGCTGAACCTCCTGTATTCCGTAGCGCCGGTCGCGTTGTTGGTGCTGTTCTACCTGTGGCTTCTCAGACGCCAGGGCGGCATGCTGGGAATGGGCGGCTTTGGTGGGCTGGCCGGGAAAAAATTCCAGCCAGTGAACCCACAAAATATCCGGGTTACGTTCAAGGACGTGGCCGGGATAGATGAAGTGGAAGCAGAAATTTCAGAAGTAGTGGACTTCCTCAAGGGCCCGGAGAAGTATCAGGCCATCGGTGCCCGGCCACCCAAGGGTGTCCTGCTGAGCGGACCCCCGGGAACCGGGAAGACACTGCTGGCGCGGGCAACTGCCGGAGAGGCCGGGGTGCCCTTCTTTCACGTCAGCTCGTCCGAGTTCATTGAAATGGTTGTGGGAGTAGGCGCCAGCCGGGTGCGTGAACTTTTCCAGGCCGCACGGGAGGCTACGCCCTCAATCATCTTCATCGATGAGATTGACGCCATCGGCCGGAAACGGGGTGGTTCCCTGGCCGTTGGCGGACACGATGAGCGGGAGCAGACCCTGAACCAGATCCTGACGGAAATGGACGGCTTCTCATCCTCCGAGGGAGTCGTTGTCCTGGCCGCCACCAACCGTCCCGATGTACTGGACCCGGCGCTGCTGCGGCCCGGGCGGTTCGACCGGTCCATCACCGTCCACGCTCCCGACCAGGCGGGCCGCCTGCAGATCCTCATAGTGCAGGCCCGTAACGTCAAGCTTGACGTCGGCGTTGATCTGGACCTGCTCGCCCGTGCTACGCCCGGCATGACCGGGGCGGAACTGGCCAACCTGGTCAACGAGGCCGCGCTCCTTGCCGTCAAACGGAAGAACCCGGCGGTGACCGAGCGGGACCTGTTCGACGCATTGGAAAAGGTCCAGCTGGGCACCGTACGGAACGTCGTGATGCCCGCGGACGAACGCCGGCGAACCGCCTACCACGAGTCCGGCCACGCCCTCCTGGGCATGCTCGAAGAAGGGGCCGACCCCGTCCGGAAAATCTCCATCATTCCCCGCGGACGCGCTCTGGGCGTCACCCTTTCAACCCCCGATACAGACCGCTACGGATATGACGAGAACTACCTTCGAGGAAAGATCGTGGGAGCCTTGGGCGGCATGGCAGCAGAACGGCTCGTTTTCGGCGTGGTGACCAGCGGAGCTGAAAGCGACCTGCAAAACAGCACCCACCTGGCCAGGATGATGGTCGGCCGCTGGGGAATGTCCCCAAGGATCGGACCAGTCCAGATCCTGCCCGAAGAAGGCGACCCCCGCTCCCTGGGCATCTCCGAAGGAATGCTGGACATCCTCGCCGAGGAGGTGCGCGCCCTCATCGACCAGTGCTACGAACGTGCCCTGAGACTGCTGGGGGAAAACCGGTGGCGCCTGGAATCACTCGTCGAGCAGCTGCTGGCCAGGGAAACACTGAACGAAGCCGAAATTTACGCGGCCGCAGGACTTCAGCGCCGCACCGACACCGGAAGCCCAAAGCAAGAAGACAACCATGCAAAACCGGCGCTCTGATCACCTTCACAGCACCCAACATGCCCACCGGATTTCCCGGCAGTTACCAAGGTGCTGCAAAAAACCTGGACACAAGAGCGCTTTGTTGGCTGTCTTTGCACCCGAGCGCCACCAGATCCTGACAGGAGGAAGAGAATGAACATCGGAGCACAGCCGGAACCGTCCGGCGAAACGCCCGAAGCCGACGCTTTTGAACAACAGCTTCCCGTCCTACCCGAAGGGCCCGAAGAACCCGTCCCGGCCCCGCTGCCCCCGGAGGCCTCGGAAGCCGACGCCATCGAGCAGCGCAGAGACGTGCTGCCCGGCAGGCCAGGTCCTGCCCGGGCTGCTGACGATGCAGGGCTCAAGGCAGCGGAAGCAGATCTGATCGAACAAGCCGAGGCGCCCCCCGTGGACGACGAGGACGATTACCCGGACTCACGCCAGGAACCGTACTAAAACCTAACCCGCAAAGGACTGTACAGGCCTGAGCCCTGGAACTGTTGGGGTAAACCCGGCACATGGGCGGAGGTCTGGGCCTGGATGGAGTGAGCACAACGCGTGGTGGAAGGCCGGAGGCGGCTGCGACTGGAACGCAATTCCCGGGTGCGGTCACAACGCAGGGGCGTCCAGCCCGCGCAAGGGGAGGATCACATGGAGGAGAGCAATGAATAGCGGGGAAGGAAGGCCCATCGCCTACACGGCACTGACGAAAGGGACGCCGGTCATCTCCCGCTCGGGACGGCGTTTCGGAACAGTGCACCAGGTAGTGGACGACCCGGCGGGAAATATTCTGCACGGAATCGTCGTGGCCACGAAGGAGGGGCGCCGTTTCGTGGGCAGGGATCTCATCCTGAAGATGACCACCACCCAGGTCCAATGCTCCCTCAGCGATGAGGACGTTGATGCTCTGCCCCCCATCCGGCGGCCCCGACGGCGCTTTGCCCTGAGCCTGCCCCGGCGAAGCGCCGGCACCGGCATGTTCCAACAGAAAGGAAACGCACCGGGCCCGCCCCCATGCAGGTAGAAGCAGCTATCACTTGAGCATGGGGCGGGGATCCACTGCTGAATCGGCGCTCCCCCTTGCCTGTTATCCCTTCAAAAAGCCAGCAATGACTCTTGCAAACCTCTACTACCGGTGCTAAAAAATCTATATCAGTGGATATAGATCCGGTCACATGTTGATCCGAGGAGGTATGTCATGTTGATGATGAGTGATCCGTTCCGTCAGTTCGACCGGCTGACGCAGCAGGTACTGGGCACTGCTGCCCGCCCAGCGGCCATGGCCATGGACGCGTGGCGTGAGGACAACCAGTTCGTGGTCGCCGTTGACTTGCCCGGTGTCGACCCTGAATCCATTGACGTAAACGTCGAGCAGAACGTCCTGACCATCCGGGCCGAACGCAAGGAAACGCTCGGAGAAGGGGTGGAACTCATTGCTGCTGAGCGCCCCCGTGGCGTCTTCAGCCGGCAACTGCTCTTGGGCGAAACGCTGGACACAGAAAATGTGAAGGCGGGCTACGACGGCGGTGTCCTCACGGTCCGGATTCCAGTGGCGGAGAAGGCCCAGCCCCGGAAGATCGAAGTGACGGCCGGAACGGGCGGCCAGCAGCAGCAAATTAACGCCTGAAACACCGGGAAGCATGCCGCGCCCCACGGCGGCTTTCGGGCAGGGCTGGCATTTTTCCACCCGTGACGGTCCCCGGTCCCCGCGACCCGGGGACCGTCCCCACCCGCTCCTGGCCCGCATCGGAGTGATGCGCAGCCTGGTGCCGACGCTTCCCACTATGCGGTGCAGCCTGAAACCAGGCGATCGGAGGTGACAGCATGGCCATTCAGTACATGGACGACGGCTTCGCCCCGCATGTGGATCGGGGATTCGCCACAGCAAAGACACGGCTTGAGCCGAGCAGGCTTAGCTTTCACCAGGACGACGAAACCGAAAAGCACGCCCGCGCCATGGTCGAACATATCCTCGCCCTGGAAGCAGAGCGCGTCCCCGCCGTTACAGCCGAACTTTTTTGCCGAAGCGGTTGCCGTGGCGAACGCCGTTCGACAAGCCCAGGGAAGAGGACCCGTTACATCGTTCCGTGCCCGCGACTTCTGGGAAGTCCTGAAGGATCTGATCGACAGTGTTCTGGAACAATAGCCACTCACCCTCGACCACCGCACGAAGGGGGAGGTATCGACATGGAAGCAGAACTTGAACAGCTCCGGTCGCTGGCCCGCGTGATCGTGGTCGCCGAAGCCGCCCTCGACGCCGCCTATGCCGCGCTGCGGACTTCTGCCTCAGCACTGCTGGCAAGCGGATCCGGGTCCCTTTCCGAGGTCGGCGAAGCATCAGGACTCCCTGAAGGCGAACTCCTGGACATGCTCACCTCGGACGGCAACAACGTCCTCGAACAAATGTTTCCGGAGGAGGCCTGATCAAAGGACCGGGCAGTTCCCATGAAGGCATCTGATGAAGAACGCGGACACGGCGGAACCTGCAAGGTTGCCAGGTCCCCGGGCAACGCCGGGCACGGCCGGACCAACGCGAAGCTCCAGCGCCCACCGGCGCTGCAGCTCTCAGTTTCAATCCGGCGGTGCCCTGAAGCGCATTCCACACCACAGTGTCTTGCCACCCCAAAACCGGCAGGGCCGGAGGCGGGTGACGTGCCCAGGCAGGGCACATTTGCGGGTCCTGTCCCGCACGAACCCAGGGGCTGGCCCCCAACTGAACCGAACAATCACGATAGAGAGGAGCAGCACAATGAACAACCTCGTCCGGCGTACCGGCGCCGACCTCGCCGAACCCCTTCGCCGCTTTTTCGAAGGAGATCTCGACAACTGGTTGCGCACCGAGGAGTACCGGGAAGACAAAACGCTCGTGATTAAAGCCGAGGTTCCCGGCATTGACCCGAACAAGGACATTGACATCACAGTGATCGGAGACCAACTGCGGATCAATGTCACAAGGGAAGAAAAATCCGAGCAATCGGGCAAGGAAGGCTACCGCTCGGAGTTCCGCTACGGCACGTTCTCCCGTAGCCTCCCGCTGCCGGAAGGCGCGGACCAAAACGATGTTAAAGCAACCTACACCGACGGCATTCTCGAAGTCCGCGTCCCCCTGCCCGAACAGACAACCCAAAAGCGGAAAATCCAGATCACACGTGGATAACCCGTCCGATGCGCATAGCACCGCTTCAGGTGGTCAGCCAGGGGCACCAAGCGCCGGGCTACCACCTGAAGCTTCCCCGGCAGCCACCGCTGGGGCTGTGGCGGAAATCCAACATGAAATCCCCAGCACGAACGCTCTCCGGCCATCTTCCGCGCCCGCCTGGTCGCAGAAGCGATTTCGAGGTGAAGCTGTTGATAGATGTGCTGTGCTGTGACCCTTGCCGCGCAGCGTCAGACGGTGAGAGAGGCCGGAAGCGGCGCGCGAGTCAAGCTCCCGGGAACCCGGCTGCAGGGGTAGAACTTAGGGCTTCACAGATACTGAAAGTGGTAGTCCAGCCAGGTAAATCTGCTTTGGGTTCTTTCCCCAGCACACGCCGGACAGTAGTTGTGGCTGCATCCGGAGAAGCAAAGGATCCGGAAGGTGCCCGGACGAGGGTACCGGCACGCTTCACACTCCGGAATGCCCTCCAGGAACATCCTCACCCGTTTTCGACGGATGATGTCCTCAACCAGCAATCTGCCTTCCTGATGTAAATCCACGGCGAGCTCAGCTCTTTCCACAGAATATAAGCCCCCTCTCATTGACCTGTCCCCGTCCAACCGTCAACGACCGCAGAAGCTGGGTGTCACTGGATCTGCACATCTTTGGATCTTCCTTTAACATCCCCTTCGCTTATTGTCCCCAGCCACAGATCATGAAAACAGGGGCCAGATGGAGCTTCTCATTCCAAGCTGATCAGCCCTCACCTTCTTCTTAGATGCCCTCCATTTTGAAAGCGAGGTTTGCCGGAGTTTTCGAATCCGTCCCCTAGCCGGTACCCGGTCGGCCAGGTCTGAGGGGAGCCGGTGCCTCAAGAGGTACTTGTCACATCGCTTTGTTCTCTTATCTTGTCGTCTTATAAAACAACAGTTTTTCAAGACACTGTCTCCGGCCCTTCGGCAGGGCCAGGGGCGGTGCGCCGGGAGGCGGAATAGCCGTGTCGTCGACGTCTCGTAAAGGCGTCTCGCGGGTAAATCGTCTCGCCGCAGGTGCATCGGGGGATTTTCGAGTCAGAATTGCTTTGTGAGGCTACTGGGTTACACCCGGGTCAGTACTTCCAGCCAGGACGACCAGCTGCAGCTGGATGCACTGGTCGCCGCCGGTGTGCAGAAACGCGATGTCTTCACCGATACGACTTCCGGTAGCAAGACGGCGATCGAACGGCCCGGAATGAAGAGACTCCTCGAGTATGCCGAGGAAGGCGACACCGTGGTTGTGTGGCGGGTCGACCGCCTGGGCCGGTCGCTCATCGACGTCCTGAACACGGTGGCCCTGCTCCGCGGCCGCGGTGTCCAGATCCGGTCCATCTCCGATGGCATCGATCCTGCAACCTCGACCGGCCGACTGATGCTGAACATGCTCGCCACCCTCGCCGAGTATGAGCGCGAGCTCATTGTCGAGCGGGTCAACGCTGGCATTTCCGCAGCACGCCAGAACGGCACACGCTTCGGCCGGCCGCTGTCCGACCCCACCGTCATCGCGGACAAACTCGCGATCGCCCAGGACGCCCGCGCCAAGGGCCGCACCGCCGAAGACGCCGCCCGCCTCGTTGGCTGAAGCCGTGCATCGCTCTACCGCCACCAGCATGCCCGTGCTGCACAAGAGAGCACCACGACCTAGCCCCGAAACTACGCGCTGCCTGAAGGCTTGGGTTTTCCGGCCTCGCCGGCCAGCACCCAGGTCCAGTTGTACGGACCTCGCTTCGCTCGGGCTGTAGAAGCATTTTTCTGCTTTTTGCTGCTGTCCTGCGGATCGTACGTGCCCGCTCCACCGGCTCAACCGTCCTGCGGACGGCTGCGCAGCCGATGCCTTGTGTCGGCGCTTCGCTTATTTCCTCCCACAATCCATCCGCTGCTTGCCCTTCGGGTTGCCCCGGCTCCGTCGGGCACAGCTACGCGTTGCTCCGCCAGCAGGCAAAAAACGCCCGGGGGAGTGGGGGAGCTGGCCGGTCACCAAGGCCGCCCGCTCACCGGATCCTCAGCAAAGGACGAGAGAAACCATGAACGATCGCATTGCACGCGCCGCCCTGACCCGCCTCTTCGAACCCGGCGACCGTGTCGGTCTTGCCCTCGTGGGCAGGCTCGGCGCGTACGCCGCACTGAGGCTTGCCACCGGCGCCCAACCCGCCCACTCGCTTCAGGACGTGACGGCCGAGGAACTGTCAGGTGCGTTGAAGCGCTGGGCGCCCCGCGTGCCGGACCTGGACCCGGAAAAGGACCTGGCCACCATCGAACGTCTGGGCGGAGGGTTCCTTATCCCGGGGGATGAGCACTGGCCCGAAGGCCTGGACGACCTGCCCGACGCCCCGTACGGGCTCTGGTACCGGGGCAATATCGACAACGGCATTCCAGCACCTTTTAAGTGTGTGGCGCTGACCGGTTCCCGCGACTGCACGAGTTACGGCGCGTCCGTGACAGGGGACATGGCGTACGGGTTGGCCCAACGTGGAGTCTGCATTGTCTCGGGTCTTGCCTACGGCATTGATGCGCACGCGCACCGGGCCGCTTTGGCCGGAAGCCAGGGAGAGGGACCTGCGACCCTCGCGGTGTTGGCCGGAGGCCTTGACCGGGACTACCCGTCCGGTAACGCTGATCTCGCGGCTGCGATCCGCGGCAACGGCCTCACCCTCTCAGAGCTCCCGCCGGGTTCCGCCCCCACCCGGTACAGGTTCCTGCAGCGGAACCGCATCATTGCCGCCCTGGCCGGAGTCACGTGTGTCGTGGAAGCCCGCTGGCGCTCAGGGGCGCTGAACACGGCCCATCACGCCGAAACCATCGCCCGGCATGTCGCGGCCGTCCCCGGGAGCGTGCACAGCGCCAACTCGGCAGGATGCCACCGGCTCCTGAGGGAAGGGGCGGCGGTGCTGGTGTCCGATGCGGCCGAGCTGGCCGAACTCCTCGCAGGCTAGTTCCTTTGAAGGTGGCCGTCCCCTTTATGGGGGCGCTCACCGCGGGCGGTCCGCCGTCGTGGCCGGCTTGCGCCGTGGGTTGGCCGCGGCGGACCGCCCTTTCGCACACGCAGTGCCGGCGGCCCGGGGGCGCGCGGCCACCGAAGTCTGAGACACCGTTTAGCGGATCCGAGGTGCTGAGGGAGGGTTCGCGGGGCTCACAGGAATGGGCGTCCGCTGGCGCGGCCGGCTATGGGGCCAGTGCCGGCTCCGCAGGGCTCCGCCGCCCCTGTCCCTGTCTTGTCTTCGACATTTTGGCTGCTGTCCTGACGGATTGTACGTGTCCGCTCCGTCCCGTCTAGCCCCTCCTCCGTCGGGGCCCGCGGAGCACGAAATTCCCTGCGGCGCTCCTTCGTCGCTGATTTCCTCCGGGAATTTCCCGCCCCTTGCCCTGCGGGTAGACAGGCCTCCGTCGGCCACAGCTCCGCAAGCTTCGCCAGCAGCCAAAACAACAAAGGGGGGAGCGGGGACGCTGGCCGGTCACCAAAGCCGCCCCACCCACCATCATCCTCAGCAAAGGACTCTCAAAACCATGACTGATGCAATCCGCATTTCCAGCCCCGCCGACATCCTCGGCTTCATCCCGCACTCCCTCGGGTTCGTACCGCGTGAATCCTTTGTGTTCCTGACGATGCGGGGCAAGACGCTGGGCGCGACACTGCGCGTCGACGCCCCCGCGTCCGACGAACCCGCCGGTTTCGCCCGCTCCATGGTGGACTATCTCGCACTGGACACGCAGGCCACGGCGGTGCTGCTGGCCATCTACACGGCCAGCACCCCCGCGCCCAGGCAGCCCCGCCCCTTTCACGACCACGTCGAAGCCGTCATCGACGCGCTGGACAACGCAGGCACCCCGCTGCGGGACGCATGGCTGGTCACCGCGTCGCACTGGCGGAACCTGCTGTGTGACAGCGACGCCGGGTGCTGCCCGCCCGAACCGCTGGAATCCATCACGGACGGGCAACTGAATGCGGAACTGGTGTTCCGTGGCAGCAGCTACCAGAAGACGCCCGGCACCACTTACGCACCGTTCGCAGGCCCGGCAGACAGGGAGGCGCAGATCCGTCACGCGCTCCCGGGAGTGCTCGGCGCGGAGCTGGCTCCGGGGCGGGAACTGTGGGCCCAGGCACTGACCCGGGGCGGCTGGTTGGACCAGCAGACCGCGGTGGAGTTGCTGGCGTGCTTCCAGCGCCCCGACCTGCGCGACACCTTGTTCTGCAACGTGATCGACCCGGAGCTGCCGGACGCCGAGGGAAGCGGGAACCTGCTCGTGGGGGAGGGGATCACCCCGGACTGGGACCGCGTGGATCGGGCACAGGAAACCGCCCGGGACCTCATCGACGCCGCGCCCGAAGGGTACCGGGCGCCCCTGCTGACCCTGATCGGCTGGCTGGCGTACCTCAAAGGCCAATCATCAGTAGCCGGAGACCACTTCAAGCTCGCCCTGACTGACACGCCGGGGTACCGGCTCGCGGAACTGATGGACCAGCTGGTGAGCAGGGGAACCATCGCCCCCGTCGCGAAGAACCAGGACACCGCCTACAAGCGGCACCGCTAGGCGGGTGGGGCCGGGCCGGGGAACCGGTCCGGACCCCGTTGGGTGCGGTGGCGGCCTCCCCCGCGTGCGCTCCTCCGGCCGCCGATCACGCTGCCGCGGGCGCAGCTCCAGAAGCGGGCAACGGCCGGACGCCGGGCTACAGTGGAAAAGGAACACGATCCACTAAGAGCCTGGGGGCAGCACATGAGTCACGAGTACATCCTCACGGACGATGACGCCGCGCCCGCCGATGCCACCCTCGCGCAGGACATCCTCGAGCTCTCGATGTTGACCATGCCCCAGGCAGGCGCCCCCATCGTCGATATCTCCTGGGAGAAATCCCCGCTGGACCTATAAGTTTCCTGCAGCGAAGACGCTGTGGCGCTGGGTTTCCTTTTGCTGAGGGAAAAAATGAGGCCGGCCCCAAGGGGCCGGCCTCATTTACTTCCAGATTGCATTACTTGTCGTGTCAGCCTTTAAGGCTGGCCTCAGGGATGTCGGAGAACCCCGAGTGATAGCCGCTGTACCCGGCGAAACCGGGGTATCCGGGGTATCCCGCGTAGCCTGGATAGCCTGGATAGCCGGGGTAACCACGGTAGGGCTGAAAATCTCGCGTGAGTAGGCGGTTTCCCACGACCGTTCCCAGGTAGTTTCCTTCCTTGTCGGCAGCATCGTTATCGCCCCAAGGGAACCAACCAATCCAATTCCCGCTCTTGTCGAACAGGAACCTGTCGGTTGGATGGCGCCGGAACGCGATGGGGTTGCCTGTGCTATTGAAGTAGAAGACCGTCAATTACTTTCCCTTGCCCTTCTGGGAGAGGGCACTGGCGGCAGCTGTCTTGGAAGCTGCGCTGGCGCGACCGTCCCTTAGGTCCTTGCTTGCGGCTGTCGCTGCTTTACTGCTGGTCTGTTTGGTGTTCTTTGGCATTACATTGTCCTTGCTCGGCTGTATTGGGTCTTCTGGGCCGACAGCGTCGAGTGACCGCTGTCGGCCCAGAGTTGGCGACTTTTATCGCCGGACGGGGATGATTCGGATGGTCCGCTTGATACGGACCCGAATCCTTTGAGTAGCCACTGCTACTCTCCTTCCCAGGACCGCCGGGTGCAGAGGAACGCTAGCTGCCGATTGGATTGACAGGCCACAGACGCACTCGTAGTCTGTTGTGAACGTTCCGGAGCTATGGAAACGACACAAAACAATTCCCTGGACTTTGACGCAGGCAATTTGCCTGCGAGGCATTGGTCCCTATTTGTTTGTAAAAGAAGCGCATGATCGGTTGCACCCGATCGTGCGCTTCTGTCGTAGAGAACACCATTGGGATGAGCTCTGCGTCAACACTACATGTAGTGCAGACGCCTCTTCGGAACCCCAAGATGATGTATTACAAGTATGTCATTTAATGCACCGTTAATCCACAGGTAGGACCCCTCAAAAGGCCCGGAATCACGCTGATTTCGCGGACGGAATCCACACCCTGTGGAGTAGTAAGGCACATTTAACGCCCAGCGTGTTGAGGAAAAGACGGTGTGTCTAAAAGACTGGAATCACTCGCTACGAGCAATTCAGCTCCTATCCGAATGTATTGTTTTCGCGTTCGACTGGAGTCAGCCAATCCTTTTTACCGCCACCAGCAGGCACACGCTGGCTCGGTGCCCGGGCATCAAAGATCGGGCCTCGCTTCGCTCGGGCTGTAGAAGCGCTTTTCTGTTTTTTGCTGCTGTCCTCCGGATCGTACGTGCCCGCTCCACCGGCTCAACCGTCCTGCGGACGGCTGCGCAGCCGATGCCTTGTGTCGGCGCTTCGCTTATTTCCTCCCACAATCCATCCGCTGCTTGCCCTTCGGGTTGCCCCGGCTCCGTCGGGCACAGCTACGCGTTGCTCCGCCAGCAGGCAAAAAACGCCCGGGGGAGAGGGGCCGCCGGTGGTCAGCACCCGCAGCCACTTTCCATCCGCTTGACAGACATAGAAGCGTCGGGGGGAGAGGGGAGCTGGCCGGTCACCTGAGCCGCCCCACCCACCGAACTTCTCGGCAAGAAGGAGCAACACCATGAACGCAACACCCACGCTTGAAATGCTCGACCCGGCAGCCCTGACCGTGGACATCAACGTCCGCAAGGACGCCGCCCTGACCGCTGACTTCGTCGCCAGCATCAAGGAACACGGCGTGATGGAACCCGTGATCGCCCACCGCAAGGACGATGGAACCGTCCACGTCCTGATGGGCCAGCGCCGCACCCGCGCCGCCGTCGAAGCCGCCCGGACCCTGATTCCGGTCATGATCATCGAGTCCCCCGAGGAAGCAGAACGCATCGTCACGCAGGTAGTGGAGAACATCCAGCGCGCCGAACTCACCGAAGCGGACGAAGCGGACGCCTACCACCAGCTGTCCCTAATCGGTGTCTCAGCCGCCGCGATCGCCAAAAAGACCGGACGGACCAAGACCACCGTCGAAAGTGCCCTCAAAGCCAAGTCCACCGAGACGGGAGCCGCCGCCCTGGGCAAGGGATACACCATCGAAGAAGCCCTGATTCTGGCCGAATTTGAGGCGGACGAGGACGCGACGGCCGAACTGGAATCGGTCATCATGGACGAACCCGACATGCTCCTGCACGTCACCCAGCAGCTGCGCGACAAGCGCGACCGCGCCGCCGCGCTGGCCGCACTCACCGCCGAACTGGAAGCCGCCGGAACCATCGTGGTTCCCGAATGCGGGTACGGGGAGGACAGCGAAACCCTCCGCGTTACCTCGCTGAAAAGGGCAGATGGGGAACCGGCCACCGACGAGGACGGCAACGCCGTCTACATCGAGACCGACTACCGCGGCGAGCACTCCGCCGTCCCCGTCGTGACCGGCTGGAAAGACCTTGGCTTCACGCTCCGCTACTACAGCGGCTACGGCACCTCTTCGGCCCCCAAAGGCCCCATGACCGAGGAACAGAAAGCCGAACGGAAGACCCTGATCGAGAACAACAAGCTGATGCAGTCAGTCCTGTTAACTGAACTTCATCGTAGAGTCTGGATCAGGGTTCTCCGGAGAGGTGGTTCTCGTGGACGAAGTGCGGCTCAAACTACTCGAGGGACAGATTGGCCTTATGGCGATAGGCGTAGTGGTCCCAAGAACGGAGGGCCTCTTGCCCTACGTCGTCATCGACGACAAGGGGCAAGAGATCGAGGACTTCTCAGTGTTCCTCCGTGATCTCGTTCTGAGCGATATGAGCCCTTTGACCGTGCGCTCTTACGGTAATGACTTGCTCAGGTGGTGGCGTGTTCTTGGTCTGCTCGGCGCTGGATGGGAGCAGGCGACTCGTGCGGAGGTCGAGGTCCTTGTGGGGTGGATGCGGTCCGCTGTGAATCCTCAGCGGCGGGGGACCGGTAGCCGGGGGAGGAATTCGCGCACAGGTAAGCGTCCCTTGCCCGGGGGCTATGCTCCGGCAACGATCAATCACGCCCTTACGGTGCTTTCGTCCTTTTACTCCTACCACGCACGATTCGGTCGTGGACCCCTGATAAACCCGGTCCCTGAGGCTGCCGGGCGGAGACGCATGGTTCATCACGGCCGGACGGAAACAGCGCCACGGGCGAATCGGGCTCCTTTGCGGCAGAAGAAGTCCGAATGGCTGCCCCGTTCCATCCCGGATGACCTTTTCGAAGATTTGATGGAGGCTCTGCGGACTAACCGTGATCGTGCCCTGGTGAGTATGTATGTGTCCTCCGGCGCCCGGGCGAGTGAGCTGCTCGGCGTCCACGGTGATCAGATCGACTGGGCCGGGCAACGCGTATGGGTCGTATCTAAAGGATCCCGTGTCCTGGAACCTGTGCCTGTCTCACCGGAATCCCTGCAGTATCTGACCTTGTACTTCCATGAGCACGGAGTTCCGAGGCCAGATGAATTGATCTGGCGGGCGCTCCATGGCAAACCGCGGCCGTTGACATATCACGCTGCCCGCCGGATGCTGCAACGGGTGAATGGCGTGCTGGGTACAGATTGGTCACTGCATGACTTCAGGCACACGACTATCAACCGCATGGTCTCTGACCCGAATCTGACCTTGCCTGAAATCATGGCCGTGAGCCGGCACCGACAAGTCTCCTCGATGGCTCCCTATTTACGCCCTCGGGTCGATGAGGTCTTCCAAAAAGTACAAGAGCACATGGCCTCTCCACGGCCTCAATCAACGCTGACCCCGGGCTACGACCCCGACGATTTCTCAGTGGTGTTCGGTGCCTAAGGCCCTCAAGCGGCCACAACAGCGGCCGGTAAACGCAGCTGTTCCCGGCAGAACCCGGAACCAAACCGTCATCATCGCAGCTCCTGCGCCGAGACCGGAAATTCCGCCATGGCCTCGCGGTGACTTGGACACGGCAAGCCCCGAGAGCATCATCGCCTTGACGGACACGATATGGCCGCGCAAGCAGCCACGTGAATCACTGCGCCACCACGGGCTGAAATGGCTGCTGTCCTATCTCGTGAGGCACTCCGGACGGACCTGGCAGGAGAAATGGATCTCGTCGGGGTTCAATGATGGTCACCGCAAAATACGCGAGCTGACCACGGGAAACTTCCGTCTGGACGGCGAGCTGGGGCATTCTCTGATGCTGCTGTGCTGCCTGCGTGTCATTCGCCCTTCGCTGGAAGCCTTCAAAATCAACTCGTTCGTCCGCTACCACGAGCATTTTGAGCAAGCGCAAAATGACCCGGACCTGGACCGCTTCCTTGCCCTGGTTGAACAGCAGGACACATCTGATCACTTCAAACGCTGCGCCCGGATGGATGTGGCATCAGCACTGACGACGCAGGGAATCCGGTTCGCTGACCTGAGCGCGGAAGCATTGCTGCACTACGCCATCGCCACGCGCGAGGGCGGATGGGGCGGCGGGTATGAAACTCACGTCGGTTACCTTGCCTGGCGGGTGATGTCCGAATCCGGGCACTTTCCCGCCCAGGTCCCGCCAACTCTCCGCGCGGCGATGCGATCCCCGGCCCAGACGCCGGCTGAGTTGGTCGACAAGCACAGCGTCACTAATCCGGACATCCGCGACGTCTTCGTTGCCTACCTGACCCGGCGCAGCCACGACATCGACTACGCCACCTTACGGGACCTTTCAGAAGACGTTTGCGGGAAGTTTTGGGGAGGCCTCCAAAAGATCAACCCCGGCCAAGCGACCTTCGTCATCTCACAAGAGAACTATGAAAGCTGGCGGGCCGTTGTCGCTGTCCGCCGCGATGGAAAGCCACGTCTTCAGCTCGAAGCCGTCATGACGAATATCAGGGCCTTCTATCTCGACCTGCAGGGCTGGGCGGCCGAAGAACCAGAACGCTGGGCCCGATGGGTAGCGCCGTGCCCGATCGCTGGCAGAGAGACCCGGACGCTGGGCAAAGCCGCCCGCCGCGCAAAAGAACGCATGGACGCTAGGATCCGCCTCCTCCAGCCAGTGCTGCCGGCTTTCATCGCCGCTGCCACAGAACGCAAAGATCAATTCCAGGAACTTCTGAAAGCCGCCGGCGAAACCCGCAAAGACGAGATCATTACCGTCGGCGGCAAACAGTATCAACGCCTCTACACCGAGGGCGACGCCAGGCACCGCCGCTTCCATGGAGTATCGAACGTCCGCGTGCTTGACCTGTCCACCAACCGCAAGATCAATGTGACGTTCACCGAGGATGGCGTGTTTTGGCAGTGGGCGGCTGTTGAGACCTTGAGGCACACCGGCCTCCGGTGCGACGAACTGCTGGAACTATCGCAGCTGAGCATCCGTCAATACATCCGACCCAACGGCGAAATCGTCGCACTCCTGGTCGTCGCTCCCTCAAAAAATGATCGGGAACGAGTCATCCCCATGAGCCCCGACCTTTTCCACGTTATCGCCACCATCATCCGGCGCCTGACCAGGAACAGGGAGAACGTGCCACTGGCGACCCGCTTCAACCCATCGGAAAGAGTCACCAGCGAGCCGCTGCCGTTCCTCTTCCAACGCACGATCGGACAACGCACCGAGGTAATCAACGCGGGAACGCTCCGAGATGAACTGGCCAAACTCAGCGACGCCGTCGCCCTCGACCATCCCGAGCTGGGCGGTTGCCGGTTCACACCGCACGATTTCCGCCGTCTTCTGGCCTCTGACCTGGTCAATAACGGCCTACCCATCCACATCGGCGCCGCACTTCTGGGACACCTCGATATTCAAACAACCCACGGTTACGTCACGGTCTTCCGGGAAGACGTCGTTAGGCACTACCAAAAACACCTCGCCGAGCGGCGCGCCGCCCGTCCAGCACGGGAATACAAGGCTCCAAGCAGGACCGAATGGGCTGAGTTCGAAGAACACTTCGACAAACGCAAAGTGGAGCTCGGGGACTGCGCACGACCCTACGCCACCCCGTGCGAACACGAGCACGCCTGCATCCGATGCCCCATGCTCCACGTGAAGCCTGACATGGTCTCCCGGCTCGACGAGATCAACATCGATCTCATAGCGCGCCGCGAGCTGGCCCACGCGAAAGGCTGGCTGGGGGAGATAGAAGGCATCGAGCTAACCATGCAGTTCCTCAAACAGAAACGCGCCGACGCTCAAAGACTCGGTGGGTTCGGGCAGACGATGCTAGGTATCCCAACAATCCGATCTGAGAACTAGCTAATTCGCCGCGCCAGGGGGCGGAGCTGGCCCCAAAAATCTCCGATACTCGGCACAGCCCATATACGGGTTCAACACTCGGCAAGCTGGTTCGGGCAACCGCCGGCGAGCCCAGTGAACCTCTGGATGCCCTCCAGGCTAGAGGTGTCAGGGATCGAGGCGTTCACTCACGAACTGCAGTCATGTAAAGATTCGACTGAAAATTTTTAAAGCTATTGTGCCGCGGCATCCAGTGGAATATTCTCACCCCATATCTCATACAGAGGTATCCGGGGGGAAATTGGGGGAAAACATTTCAGGCAACGATGCCGGATAAACGCGTGTAATTCGCAAAAATCCTCTGCTTCAGGGGGATGGCCAGAGCTACTACGCCGAGATCCAGCCTTCGAGACGAAGCTGGTCCATGCACTCATCGACCTCGAACTTATGGGGTATCCAGAACTTATTGATGTCTGCTGATTGCGGAACTTGTTGGATTCAATTCCACCTAAATTCCATTTGTTGGGCCATATTTGCCTGCCTGCCAGAAGTGAGGCTACCCACTGCATCCGTCTTCATTTGAGGAAGGAATTATGCACGTGGCAATCAGAAACAAGCGTATTTTGGGCCTAAGAGGGATGGCAGCCGGATTGGCGATATTTCTGGTATCAGTACTGGGAATGAGTCCGGCTCAGGCCTACGCACTTGAAGGGGTCCGATGGGAGAACACGCCCACCAGCGGGTGCTGCGCCTACATCAGCGTGCAGTATCAGCCGAACATGTACGGCATTAATATTACCGGCTGGGACAACCAGCGCTGGGCGTGGAATGCCAGCCCGGACAACCTCTATCTGAACGCGGGTAGTGGTGCGCTGACTGTCGACGACGCTTACAGCTCTACCGTCGGCTGGGACGGGATTACCTATTACGCCTGGCACGGGTGTTCAACCGGGAACTGTTTCAGCTATGCCAATGCCTATTTGAACTATTACTACACGTCGGGGTATTCGGCGGCCACCATTCAGGGAGTCGCAGCGCACGAGTTGGGGCATGCAATCGGACTTGCTCACACTAATGGCTGCGTTTTGATGACTCCCAACACACCCACGCGTAATTCCTGCGGGATTTACATGCCCACCGCGGATGACAACAACGGCTCCGTTGCCCTGTACTAACACGATCGACCCAAGAGGATGATGAACATTATGAAGACTCACTCCATGAGGATGCTGGTGACCGGGACGGCATCAGCAATGGTCGCTATCGCTGCTGTCTCAGGCCTGGTCGACTGTTCGAGCACACCGGGAAACACAAGTGCGACTACATCTGCCCAAACGGTCGGAATGGACGCCAGCTGGGCTGAGGCCTACAACAACCTGGGTGATCTCAAGGCGCATAGTGCGGTCGCGGTCCGGGGCAGCTTTACGCGCGTCATCGGACAGTCAAGCATCAAGACCATTCCGGTTACCGATTTCGAATTTACGGTTGAACAGGTGGTCCACGACCCGGGAAATGTTGTGGCTGTTGGAGCGAAACTGACCGTACGCCAGACTGGCGGACTCGTGGATGGCGTCCTTCACCAAACCGATGATGACCCGCTGTTCAAGGTTTCAGAACAAGCCGTCTTGTTCCTGAAGCAACCCGAACCGGGCCTCTTTTACGTGATTGGAGGACCGTCGGGAAGATTTGAGGTTGCCAACGACAAGGTCACCCCATTCGCTCCTGGTGGGGTGAAATTCACCGGGACAACCGCAGAATTTGCAGCTGCGGTAAGAAACTCCTAACCGCCGGAGCCACAAGGCCTGACCATGCCCCCGACAACAAAGAGTCAGGGGTATGGTCAGGCTCCACAGGACAATTCCGCGTGCGACTGCCCTTGACCGACCCGGCTCGAGGCAAGCAGTCACACGACCAGAAAGCCCCGTTCTCAAGACCCGTTTGATGGCTGCAGGAAGTGATATGTCGCTGCGCCTGAGCCGAATCCATGCCGGTTGCAAAGTGCAGAGAAGCTACGACCGTCCGGCGGGAGTGGGTCAAGAACCTGCTGGCGAAGAAGCAGGCCCCCAAGGGCTGGCAGTACTTACCCTGCACGCGATCACCCACCACTCCGAAACCGCCAGCGGTTACGAAGGGAAGGTGGCTGCAGAAATGATCGGGGCGAAGTTCGAAGAGTCCAGCCAGTGGGCGTGGAACCCGCTCAGGGACCACGTCGCCAAAACGACAACCCGGCCGGAGTTTGGACTGATTGCGCTGATCTGCGCCGGGTATGAAAAGACCATCCAGAAAGACTCGTGGCGCTCACCGAGCCAAACCCACCGGGACTACCTGAACCAGCTGGTCGCATGGGGATACACCGCAAGCGAGGTTGAGCAGATCATCATCGACAGCGGCGACAAGACAGAGACAGCCGGATAAACCACGGATTCTGTGCCGGGCGGCGGATCCCAAACCCCGCCCGGCACAGGCCCAGCCCAATCGCCGCAGGAAGGCCAGGAACCTTCCAGAAGTCGGGCGGTCCGCCGCCCAGGGCGAACCACAGCAGCGACTCACCAGCGACGGACCGCCGATTAACGCACCCCACGTCCGCGCCCACCAGGTGCCGCGCCCCCAGGGAACAACGACGCTCCCAGCGGCTGCAGCACCCGAAGAAGAACATTCAGCTAAGCTGAACCCATAAGTTTCCTTTGCCGAGGAGAACGCAGAATGGCCGGCCTAACCGCCGGCCATTCTTGTATCTCCAGACAAGTCGCAACGCAAAAGCGTCACTCGGCAATCAGCCCGGGACGTTCCGCGGATCGTGGCCGTAGCTGTTCTTCTCAGCGATCTGGCCGTCCTGGTTCTTGATGACGTGCTCCACCTTGTCAGCCTGGGCCGCTTCCCGGCCCGCAGCCACCGCTTCTTCCTTGGTGCCGTAGCCGGCGCCAAACGCGCGGTCAGTACCCTCACGCTTGTTCTTCCACTGGCCGTCTTCGTAGTACGTCTCGATATCGCCCTGAGCCACTGCATACTCCCTCTGCCGATTCGGATCCTGACACCCGCTGTACAACACGGGGAGCGAAAAGCCCCGCAGCACTTGGGACCGCGAGGCTTTCCTAACGCCGTCCGCCTGATGGTGGCCAGGCGGCGAAGCTGACACCAACCTAATAGCAAGCATGCTTACTTTTCAAGTCCGGGACGGCTCCCTCTCCCATGGTCCACACCATGCGCTGCCGGGCTCGCTGTTCGCCGTGGTTCATGTTCCTGCAGCAGGGACGACGCCCGTTCAGCATTGCCACCCCGCCGGATACCTATCAGCACTTCCGAGGGCTTGGGGCTTCTCAGGCACAGGGGGGCCGAGGCCCTTGGTGAACCGGCGGGGATCACCACAGTCGCCGGCGGCGCGACCTGTCGTTTTCAGAAGCTGACTGCACAAACTTCCCCTGAATTTCAGGGTTTGTGCAGGCGGCTCGTGACCACCGGCTGACCGGTACTCCTATGCACAAAGTTCCCTTTCGCCCGGTACTCCTATTCACCAATGCACAGACGTGTCACGAGAGCCTAGGGATTTTGAGGCACACAGGTTATGAGACAAGCCAGGCCCAAACGGGACAAGTCAGTGGCGACCCGCAGGGGTGCGCGTACGTCCTGCCGGGCGTCGACTCCCGACATCTTGAGATGTCCCGATGGATGTCAGGGGTCGGTTGGCCGCGGGGGCGCGCTTTAGCGTGCTCCTCGTTCGAGGTCGGCTAGTTCTGATTCAAGTTGCTGGGTCAGGTTCCGCAGGCGGCGAAGGTGCTCTTGGGAGACGCGGCCGGGCTGGCTTGTGACTTGTGCATCGACGTCGAAGACGGTGTTGGGGCTGTGCCAGACGTTGAACCATTCGAGGCCGTGGCCGAGGGCGTCGCGGGTTACGCCTTGGAGCAGGAGCAGTGGTTCGCGGGTGTTGATGTTTAGTTTCCGCGCCAGGTCAGGATCTGAGGACACGGCTTGGACCTGACGGGGTCCGCCGGCGGGGTGGTAGCCGTGGTCGCGCATGAGACTCAGGAGTGACGCGTTTTCGAGCAGTTCCGCGGTGAAGTGCGGGAAGAAGTCACGCGGGACCCAGGTACGCATGAACGCAACGGGAAGATCGTCGAGGTAGCGGACCCGCTCGATTTTCCAGGTGTTGTTGGTGTTAAGGGCCTCGATGCCTGCCCGGGGCGGCTCGGATGGTTCTACGGTGAGGACATGGGTGCGCAGGCGCTGGCCGTGCGCGGCAGCCTGTTCGTCCAGGCCGCCTGCGCGCTGAACGTGTCGGCGGAGGACGGGCGTTGCGGCTACTACGCTGCCGCGGCCGCGCTGGCGTCGGATCAGGCCAAGGTCAGCAAGGCCTGACAGGGCCTGGCGCACGACGCTGCGTGAGACACCGAACTGCCTTTGCAGTTCCTCTTCAGTGGGCAGGGAGGAGCCTGGGGACAGTGCCAGGTCCACGATCTGCCGGTGCAGGATGTCCCGAATTTGTGCATGGAGTGGGCCTCCGGCTTCCCGGTCCAGACCACCGCTGCGTCCCACCGGCCCCGACCCTGGTTCTGCTGGTTCCAAACTCACGCTTACTCCTTTGCCGCTGTGCAAATCTTAGCCCTCCCCTGCTCCTCTGACGCTGAGCAGTGACATCGTCCGGCCTTGACGTGACCTACACCACCCATTATTGTACGTATCAAAGGTACGTATAACTTCGGGGCTTGGGATCACAGGAGATGCCATAGTCCCGAAGTGGGAGTCACCTGCTTGAGCCCGCATCGGCGCGTGAGCGAAGTGAAAGTACCTGCAGGTGACAGTCGGATACGTGAGTTTCAAAACCCCCGAATTGGAGAATCCATGCGCGACCCGCGCTCGGTGCGTTGCACCTACTACCTAGAATCCGAGATCGATCCCGGGAAGGCCGCCGCCATCATGGCCGGCGAGCAGTCCAGCGGCACCTTCCTGCCGGTCCCGGGCGAATCCGCCCGCATCCGGGAACGGCACGCCGCCCGGATATCGGATGTGCAGGAGCTTGGTTTTTGCCGGCCTTCCTTGCCGTCACGGACCAACCCGGAAAAAGTCCGCGCTGCCTTGGTGACCGTTGATTTCCCGATGGAGAACGTCGGAACGGACCTGGCGACCTTGCAGACTGCCATTGCAGGCAATCTCTTCGAGTTGGGCGATCTGTTTGCCTGCCGGCTCCAGAACATTGAACTGCCGGAGGACTTCGTGGCAGCCCACCCGGGCCCGGCCTTCGGCATCGAGGGGACGCGCAAGTTCATCAGTGACGTTGAGGGCGTGATGGTTGGCACCATCGTCAAGCCCAATGTCGGGCTCTCGGAAGAGGAGTTCCGTCTGGTGGTCCGGGATCTGGCGATGGCCTCCATCGACCTGATCAAGGACGACGAGCTCATGACTGATCCGGCATACCTGCCTCTGGAACGCCGGGTCGCCGTTGCCACCGAGGAAATCCGCGCCGCCGAGCAGGTCACCGGCCACTCCACCATGTATGCCTTCAACATCACCGGTGACCTTGCCGGACTGCAGAAACGCCACGACCTGGTTGTTGAAGCCGGCGGCACGTGCGTGATGCTGAACATCCCCGTGATGGGTTTGCCCGCCCTGGCCTTGCTGCGCAGCTTCGCCGAGGTACCGATCCACGGCCACCGGGCAGGCCTCGCGGCTTCGATGCGGTCCAAGGCCCTGGGCATGGATTACCGGGTCTGGCAGCAGATGGCCCGCCTCGCCGGCGCCGATCACCTGCACGCCAGCGGGCTGGGCAGCAAGTTCTACGAACTGGACGAAGAGGTCGCGGCCAACATTCGCTGCCTCCTCGAACCGCTCGGGCAGACCATTGCACCGCTGCCTGTTTTGTCCTCCGGGCAGAATGTCACCACCCCCGGCCCCACCTTCGACGCGGTCGGTTCCACCGACCTGATGATGTTGGCCGGCGGCGGGGTCGCCGCCCACCCGGACGGCCCCGGCGCTGGAGTGCGAAGCCTGCGCCAGGCGTGGGAAGCAGCAGTGGACGGGGTGTCGCTGCAAAACGCAGCGGACAAACTCGCTCAAACGGGGGACGATGCTCTCCTGCACGCTGTCCAGACTTTCGGGAAAGGTGCCTGAGATGCCAGCTTTCGGTTTCGTCGCGGACGACCTCACCGGAGCCGCCGACGTCCTGGCCCAGTCCCACCGCTACGGCCTGGAAGCTGCTTTGGTCATCGGGGACGCGCCGCTGCCGAAGGACACCGACGTCGTCGGGTTTGCAGGACCGGCCCGCTCCCTGTCCGGAACAGCGTTCGACGACCTGGTCATCAGGGACCTCGCCGGGATTGCGGCCCTGAACCTGGACGTGCTGCTGTACAAGGTCTGCTCCACCTTTGACAGCTCCACCACTGTCGGGAGTATCGGCCGCGGGATCCAGCTGCTCCATCAGCAATTCCCCCTGCACGGACCCGTTCCCGTGGCGCCGGCCCAGCCCGCTTTTGGCCGATACACCGCCTTCAGCAACCACTACGCAACCTACGCTGGCCAGATTTACCGGCTGGACCGTCACCCCGTCATGTCCCGCCACCCGTCCACCCCCATGGCCGAGGCGGACCTGCGCCAGGTCCTGGCCGAACAGCTCGGCGGCACCCAAGTGCCCGGGGCGATCCACCTGCCCGCCTACCAGGACGGCACCTTCAAGGACTCCTGGGCGGAACGGCGCCGGGATCTCGCGGCGCAGGCCTTTGTCGTCGACGCCGTGGATGAACACCAGATGGACGCCATCGCAGAAGCCCTCACGCGGGAAGAACACGGCCACGGCCCATCCATCATCGTGGGATCCGGCGGCATCATGGCAGCACTGGCCAGGTCCATCTCGGACCAGGCCCCACGCACACCCGGCCCCCAGAAGCCGTCTGGACCAGTGCTGGCCGTCAGCGCCTCGGCCTCCAGCACCACGGCCGAGCAAATCAACGACGCCATCTCCAATGGCTGGGAAGACGTCCCGGTGCCTGCCGAACTGCTCCAGCGCGATGACACCGCACTGGTCGCCGCCCTCGATGAACGCGTTTCAGCCGCCCTCCGGGCAGGGCGCAACGTGGTCGTTCACACCACCCGCGGCGCGGCGGACCCACGCTACGGGGCCAGCACACCAGTGGACGCCGGCTACGTCGGCACCCTGATCGGAGGCATCGCCGCCAGGATGGCCAACGCCGGGCTCACCCGGGACATCGCCGTCTGTGGTGGAGATACCTCCAGCCACGCACTCATCGCCATGGGCGTGCGCCAACTCCGGGTGTCCGACCAGTTCGTCACCGCCGGCCCCATCCTGCGCGCCGACGGCGCCTCCGCCGTCGGCGGATCCCGGCTGCTGCTCAAAGGCGGACAGGTCGGACCAACCGACATCCTGCGCCGCTTCGCCGGCCAGCTCCCCAGCTAACACTCCACACAATTCCTCCACGCATCACCAGAACCAATGAAAGGCGGCCCCCATGCGGGCAGTAGTTAAGAACGCAGCAGAGCGAGGCGTCACGTACGTCACCGACGCGGGCGACCCCAAGGCAACAGAAGGCACAGTCGTCATCGAAGTAGGAGCCGCCTCCCTGTGCGGCACCGACCGCGAACTCTACGAATGGACCCCGTCAGCCCAGGCGTTCAACCTCAACCTCCCGGTCATCCTGGGCCATGAAGGCGCAGGAACCATCGTCGAGGTCGGTCCCGGCGTCACCGGGCTGCAAGTTGGCGACCAGGTTGCCCTCGAAAGCCACCTGACCTGCGGACAATGCTTCCCCTGCCGCACCGGAGACGCCCACACCTGTGAACGCACCGGGATCCTGGGCATGCACATCGACGGCGTCTTCGCCGAATACGCAGCCGTCCCCCAGGACATCTGCGTCAAGCTCCCCACCGGCCTGTCCCTCGAATCCGGAGCCCTGCTCGAAGCAGCAGGCGTCGCCGTCCACGCCATCCAGCGCGCCAACTACTCCGTCGCAGGCCGGGCCGTGCTCGTCAGCGGCGCAGGCCCGGTCGGCCTCGTCGTCGTGAACCTGGCACTACTCATGGGCGCCTCCCACGTCATCGCCGTCGACCCCAACCCCTACCGTCGCGCCCAAGCCGAAAAACTCGGCGCGACCGCCATGCACCCCAACGACGGCATTATCGAACGCTGCCGCGAACTAACCGGCCGCCGCGGCGGTTTCGACGTCGCCTTCGAATGCTCCGGAGCCCCCGGCACCCTCACCACACTCTTCGAAGCCGTCCGCCGCGAAGCCACCGTCATCACCGTCGGACACCCCAGCCGCCCCGCAGAAGTGGACATCGCCGCCTACATCAACAAAAAAGGCATCACCCTTCGCGGCATCTTCGGGCGCCGGCTATGGGAAACCTGGGAACAAAGCCTGCTGCTGCTTGACTCCGGCAAACTCGAGCTCGACTGGCTCATCACCCACCGCAAGAAACTCAGCGACATCGACGAAGCCGTAGAACTTCTCACCGGAGACGCCTGCAAAGTCCTGCTCATCCCAGGCCTCGGCTAACCCCAAAAAGCAACGGAACTGACGGTCCGAACCGTGCAGCTCCCAACCACCCAGCTATTCACAGGAGAAATCAATGACGATTCCCATCAAGAAAGCCCTTGAAAAAGTTCCCGGCGGAATGATGCTGGTGCCACTTGGCATCGGCGCCATCATCCACACCCTCGCCCCGGACGCCGGCAAGTTTTTCGGTTCCTTTACAGGGGCCTTCTTCACCGGCCTGGCGCCGCTGCTGGCCGTGTTCTTTGTCTGCCTCGGCGCGACACTCGAGGTCAAATCAACGCCCTACATCCTCAAAAAGGGCGGTGTACTGCTCGGCTCCAAAATTCTCTTCGCCGTCCTCATTGGCGTCATCGCCGGACGATTCCTCGGTGAAGCACCCATCGAATCCGGGATCCTCGCAGGCCTCTCAACCCTGGCGCTTGTCGCCGCACTGAATGACACCAACGGCGGTCTCTACATCTCACTGATGGGACAGTTCGGGCGTAAGCGCGATGCGGGTGCGTACTCCATCCTGTCACTCGAATCCGGCCCCTTCCTGACCATGGTCACACTGGGAATCGCCGGTCTCGCCGCCTTCCCCTGGCAGGCACTCGTCGGCGCCATCCTCCCACTGGCACTGGGCATGCTCCTCGGAAACCTCGATAAGAACATGCGTCATCTCCTGGCCCCGCTGGTACCGGCGATGGTGCCGTTCCTGGGCCTGGCCCTCGGCCTGACCATCAACCTCAACGCCGTCGTCGAAGCCGGACTGCTCGGCATCGCCCTAGGCCTGTTCGTGGTCTTCGTCGGCGGCGCCGTGCTGCTCCTCGCCGACAAACTCACCGGCGGTGACGGCGTAGCAGGCCTTGCCGCAGCAACCACGGCCGGCAACGCCGCGCTGGTTCCCGCCATCATCGCCACAGCCAACCCTGTCTACGCCCCGGCAGCAGAACACGCCACCGTCCTGGTCGCAGCCTCAGTCGTCGTCTCCGCCGTGCTCTGCCCAATCGTGACCTCAGCATGGGCAAAGAGGGTGCAGAAAAAGGAAGGCCTGGCGGACACAGAAGACAACGCGGTCGAGCAGGAGGCGCTAGCCCCCAAGCATGCAGGTAGTACCCCAGAACTGACCTAGCAGTACTAAACGAAAAGGGCGGGGCGTGCACACGGGTGCCCGCCCCGCCCTTCCTTATATACCCGGACCTGGTGGACGGAAACGCCTAAATCCACCGGAAGGAACACCATGAATGCAGGCACGCAGCTATTGAAAGTCCCATCCACCGACGCACAAAGTCGCCTACTCAGCTATCACAACTGGATTCACTTGAACCCGGGCGACAGAGTGATCGTCAAACGAACCGGATGTGCATCCGAAGGTGGCACGGTGGATGATGTCGGCGAAGACGCCTCATACTTTTGGGTCTGGATTGACGGCCAAGGCAGAACGCTGATCTTCCACGGAGACGGATCGGTCATTCACAAACTCCTCCACTAGTCTCAGCCGACATAACTAATAAGAGACATATGCGTCTCGAAACCCTTGGGAAATGAGACGTCTTACTTCCGCGGAGAGACGTCTGAGCTGCATGGTCGCCTATTTCCTACGGAATCTTCTACGCGCGATGGCAAGGGCGATTCTCGTAACTATGTCTCGTAACTTCGTAGCCAAAATCTGGCACTCATCCTTGGTTATGAGACAGGTGAGCGGGTGTCGGCTCGAGGGGATTAGAGCGAGGCCGGAAGTAAATACACTTCTGGCTTCAGCAGCGTACCTCCTTGAAAACCCCACCAGAGCTTTCCAGGACACGGCGACGCTGCACGGGTGAGTCTGGTCCCACCAGCGAGGTAGGCAGCCCAGTCAAGCGTGGGTACCGCTTTGGTACCATTGGGGATGGCTATGAATCTTCGTGTTCCTGAAGACCTCGATCGGCGGCTGGAGAAGTTGGCTGCCGAGGAACATACGTCCAAGTCCGCGCTTCTGTTGCAGGGTGCAGAGTTGGTTCTGCAGCGCCACGCGCGCCGACGTGAAATCAGCGAGGGGCTTGATTTTGTTATGAGTCATGACGCTGATCTGCTGAAGCGCCTTGAGGACGCGTGACACCGTACCTGGACATCGAGGATGCACTCCAGGTAGTTGATCGATACGGCTTCCATATCCGCGACGTCGGATTGCTGGCCTCAGCATTGGCCAGGCCGGCTACCACTGTTATGGGTGTGGACGCCTATCCGGAGCTTGCGGTGAAGGCGGCAGCCTTGTTGGAGTCGGTCGCCCGGTTCCATCCACTCATTGATGGCAACAAACGGACGGCGTGGACGCTCATGGTGCTGCTGCTGTGGATCAACGGTTACAGGCATGGCTTCACCACGGATGAAGGCTTCGACCTTGTCGTCGGAGTCGCCGCGGGCACTATCGACTTGCTGGACTCTGCCGCCGGGATTTCCAGTCATCTGATGCCCCGGTAGTGCTCCAGCGCCCCCGAAAGGGGGCTGTGACAATGTCCACACTTTTCGTCCCGTACTGGGCCCAACAGCCTCCGGACTGTCCAGGACTCCGCATGTTTTCGCGGGTTCCCAGTGTTTGCAGGGCTTGGAATGTAGTTCGAGTCCCACCTCGGGCACAGCATATCCCCTCGTCAGAGGGGCTTTTTGCTTTAACGTGTTGAGATAGTTTGAGTGTTGTCGCTCTGGTCCGCCTGCCGTGAGTGGGTTCTGAACTTTCCTCGTTCAGGTTATGTCGGGTGGGCCGTCGGTGGCCTACACCTATTCATTCGCCGGGGGAGCGGGGACGACATGACGGGCCCTTATCTTGATGCCGCGCCAGACGAGATGGGCGCGGGATCGTCTCGCCGTGCCGTCCCGAGATGATGCACCCCACTGCGTGGACGTGTTTCTTTCCTACAGCACCGCTATTTGCTGGCGCCGGCGGTGAGGCCTTCTCGCAGGGTTCGTTGGCCGAAGGTGAAGACGACCAGAGCCGGCAGCATGGACAGGATCACGCCGGCGAGGACCACCGAGATGCTGCCGGTGCCGAGGTTGCCCTGGAGCGTGACCAGGCCGAGGGGAAGGGTGAAATTCTGTTCGCTGATGGTGAGGATCAGTGGCCGGAAGAACTCGTTCCAATGGAAGTTGAAGGCGAGGATCCCGACGATCGCCATGCCGGGGACCGCCAGGGGGACGTAGACCGAACGGAAGATCCGCCACGGCCCGGCACCGTCCAGGGCTGCTGCTTCGGCGAAGTCGTTCGGCAGGCCAAGGAAGTACTGGCGCATCAGGAAGGTGCCGAATGCTGTGGGAAGCGCCGGAAGGATCAGGGCCAGCAGGGTGTCTGACAGGCCCATTCCACGGATCAGCATGAACACCGGGACGATGGTGACCTGCACCGGGACCATCATGGTGGCCAGCACCAGCGAGAAGATGGCGTTCTTACCGCGGAAGTCCAGGCGGGCGAAGGCGTAGCCGGCCAGGGTGGCCGACGCCATCTGGCCAAGTGCGATCAGGCCGGTCACCAGGGCGCTGTTCAGGACCAGGAGGCCGACGTTGATCTGCTTGAACACTTCCTGGTAGGCGGTGAAGTCAGGGTTGATGGGCAGGATGGAGGGCGGCAGGTTGAACGATTCCGACGGCGTGCGCAGCGAGGTGGACAAGGTCCACAGGACAGGGCCGAGGGTCAGCGCCGCTGCCACGGCCAAGGCTGCGTATCTGCCGGCAGTGCTGGCTGATGGCAAGCGGCGGGGCGTACGGGTGGCGGGCGGTTCGGCGGTGGAACCGGAAGGCAAGCCGGTCCCGGTGTGCAGGGTCTGGCTGGACATGGCGGACCTCACTGGTAGAAGACGAAGCGGCGGCTAAGGCGGAATTGCAGGGCGGTGACGGCAAGGATCAGCACGGTGAGTACCAGGCCGATGGCGGAGGCTTTGCCGAACTCCAGTTGCTGGAAGGCGGATTCAAAGATGACCATGACGGCGGTCCGGGTGGAGTCGCCGGGGCCGCCGTTGGTCAGGACATAGGGCTGGTCGAAGACCTGCAGGGCGCTGATGATGGCCATGACGGACGCCACGAGCACCGTCGGGCTGATCAGCGGAAGGGTCACGTTGCTGAACTGTTTCCAGCCCGTGGCACCATCCAGGTTCGCTGCTTCATGCAGTTCTTTCGGGATATTGGTGAGGGCGCCGAGGAAGAGCAGGAAGGAGAACCCGAAGTTCTGCCACACGTAGACCAGGACGACGACGGCGGCGGACGCCGCGGGGCTTGTCAGCCACGGCACAGCGGGGATCCCGACGAGTGACAGGAGCCAATTCACCACGCCGAATTGTTCGTTGAACATGTACCGCATGAAGATGGACACCGACGCGGCGGAAAGGACCAGAGGAAAGAAGAAGGTGGAACGGAGGAATACCCTCAGCCAGGACGGCATCCTGGCCTGAAGCATGGAGGCCAGGGCAAGGGCGATGCCGAGTTGAAGGATTACCGCCACAATCACAAACCCGATGGTGTTCAGGAAGGACACGCGGACGGTGGGGTCCTGTGCCAGTGAGGCGAAATTGGCGAACCCGACGAACTGTGGTGTCGAAATGATGTCCCAGCGGAAGAAAGCCAGGACCAGCGAAGCAATGATCGGCAGGAAGGTGAAAAGGGTCATCCCGATCACCGTAGGAGCAAGGAAAATCCTTGCAAGCCGCCGCTCGACAAAGGACCGGCGCACGGCCGGTGGCTTCACTGTTGGCCGCGGGACGGTGGACGTGGTGGTCATAAATTCCTCCTCAGGGCCAGTTCGAGGTCACGTTGAAGGTTGCCCATCGCTGTCCGTACATCGGCGGAGCTGCCGCTGACCGCGGTGGAGACGTTCTTCATCAGGGCAGTTTCGACGGCCGCCTGCTGCGGTGGGGCGGGGATCGGACCGGAGGTGGGGAACCTGTCCAGGGTGTCGTAGAAGACTTTCCAGTGCCGCGGCCCGGTGGCGGCGTAGAAGGACTCGTTGACCATCGAACGGCGTGTGGGGGTGGTGTTCGGTTTGGGAATGGCCAGTTGCATCGCTTCGCGGCTGGAGCAGAACTTCACCCATTCCCAGGCCGCGTCCTTGTCTTTCGCAGTGCGCATGATCGCGTAGCCGGCAGCACCGAACTGGTGCCGCTGGGTCCGCCAGCGCGGGAAGAACTGCACGTCGAACTGATCGGCGGTCATCCCGGCCTCGTGCAGGCCCTGCGCCCAATAGCCACCGGCCGGCGTCGTGCCGATGCGGTTGTTGCCGAACAGGCCCACCAGGGCGTTGCCGCCCCCGGATTCCGGCCGCACGCCGAGTCCTTCGGCTACCAGTTCACGCAGATAGTCGAAGGTCTCGACCACCCGCCCGTCCTCGGCGTTGGGGGCCAGCCACTGGTACCCGCCGCCACGGGTGCCGCGGGCAGGGTCGCTGGGGTAGAAGCGGTCCCAAAGCCAGTCCCCGCCGGGCGCCTTCGTTTCGGACAGGAAGCTGGTGTCATTGGCGTAAAGCCACGGGACCACCCCGCCGAAAAGCCGGTTGGTCCAGTAGTACGGGGTGAAATCGGAGGGGCGGGCTTTCCGCAGGGCCCTTAGGGTGGAGCTGAAGTCGTCCTTGGTCCAGTCGTCCCTCGGCCGGTCAATGCCGGCCTGCGCGAAGGTGGCGGTATTCAGGTACATGTTCGCCGCGTTCCAGTCCAGGGGAAGCTGGTACAGGCTTCCCTGGTACATGAAGGCTTCCAGCAGGCTCGGATGAACGTCGTTAAAGTAGTCGCTCATCGCCGCGGCGTCCCGGCGGACATAACCATCCAGGGGCTCGGCCAGCTTGTCGGCGAACAACTGGGCGCCTTCGGTGGCGACATAGACCACATCCGGGGGCGTGCCCGCGGCCACCATGGTCAGGATCTTGGAAAAGAAGTCCTTCCAGTCCGCACCCTGAATCGCCTGCAGCCGCACCGGGATGTCGGGATGGGCGGCGGTGAAAGCCTGGATCAGGCCCTGGCGTCCCGCCGCATCCGCTGCCGTCCCCAGGATGGCGATGTTCAGGGCCTTGCTGCCGCGGCCCGGAATGTCAGCGCCGGTAATTCGGGGCCAGGCCCCCACAGTGGCCCCCGCCACGGCGAGCCCGCCCAGGCCCAGCATGGAACGCCGGGTGAGTTGCGCAAACCTGCTGCTGGACCGCAGCGAATGCGCAGGGGCTTGGTGCCCCGGTGTCTTTTCAGACGTCATTGTTGGCTCCTCCTAACAGGGTAGACGGCGTCCTTTACTTTTGTTGCCCGCAGGGTCGTTTTGTTTATGCCTGGTCGCATGCGAAAGCCCGTGGTACGGAGGCGTGTGCTTCGACAGCAGCTGTGAGTTCGTCAAGGGTGGGTGGGTTAGCCCCGGCGCGCTGCACGGTGATGGCCGCTGCTGCGGCTGCGGTGCGTCCCAGCTGCTCCATGACGGCGGGGGCAAAGCCCCCGGCGCCGCGGGTGAGCAGGCCCAGGATCAGTGCGGCCATGTAGGAGTCGCCGGCGCCGATGGTGTCCGCCACCGTCGCTTTGACGGCGGGAATGGTGATGCTCGCGGACGGCGAGGTGAATTGGGAGCCGGCAGCACCTTTGGTTATCACCGCCAGCCCGGCGCCGAGGCGGAGGATGTGCTCAGCGGTTTCTTCCAGTGTTTTCGCGGGGTAGAGCCACTGGGCGTCCTCGTCGCTGAGTTTAACGACGTCGGTCAGTGCGCCGATTGCTTCGAAGGTTGCCTTCGCTTCGGCGTGGCTGCCAAGCAGCGATGGCCTGATGTTCGGATCGTAGGTGATGGTGCAATGCTTGTGGGCTTGTTCGAGCAGGGTTTTGACCGCACCGGCGCCGGGGTTGAGGAAGGTGGCGATGGAACCGGTGTGCAGGATTTGGGGGAAACAGGCAGGCGTTGCTCTTGGCAGCTGCCAGCGGATGTCGAAGTCGTATGCGGCGGATCCGTCGGGTCCGAGGGTTGCGGTCGCTGTTGCGGTGCGGGTGAGGGATTTTGATCCTGGCAGAAGTGTCACCCCTGCCCGGTGGAGGTGGTTCTCTATAGTTCTTCCCCGCTCATCGGGTGCAATGGCCGTGAGCAAGCCGGTGGTGACCCCCAGGAGACCGAGGCCATAGGCGACATTGGCAGGCGATCCGCCAGGATGCTCAACCTGGCTGTTCGGGGTGGTGACCACATCGATCAACGCTTCACCGACAACGACGGCGTCAAAAGGCTTTTGGGGGTCTGGGCAGGCTGCTTTGAGGTAATCCATGTTTGTCTCTCGGACAGTGTTGATGGGGGAGCGGCTAGGTCGTCGCGTTGATCTCGTTGATCGTCAGGTCACTGAAGGTGGCCGTTCCATCGTTGGCGTAGAGCCGGATGTTGTTACCTTCCAGGGGAAAAACGCGGTGTGAGTGCACCACCCGTCCGTCTCCGACGAACATTTCGACGCTGGTCCGGTCCACCAGGAGGCGGAGTGTGAGGCGCCCTGCCGAGGGATCGATAGGTGTCTGGCTTTCCCCGCCAGTGGGGTTGATGGTGGGTCGCCTGTTGACGTAGGCGAACGGGCCGCGGAGGAATGCACCGGCCGCGACGTGCCGGCCCCCACCGGATGCACGGCAGAGCTCAAGGCCGATGTTGGACGGAGGGGCCGCCGGGTCCCATACGAGCTCACAGGTCAGGTCATAGGCCAGTGAACTGATATCAAGGTCTTGGGTTCCCGTGACCTTGACGTCCCCGAGGTGGTGGGTGCGTTTGATGTGGTTGGCCAGGCCGGTGGTGGGGGTTGAGGCGAGGTGGTAGCTTCCGCCTGCCTTCTTGAGCCGGATGTCGCGCACGATCATGTCATCACCGTTGTACGCGTCGGTCGCCAGGGTGGGAGTGTTGTGGGGGTAGTCCCAGAAGTTCGCCCAGCCAAGCGCCCTGCGCAGGGTGGCATCCTCCGCGCCGGAGGAGTCGTGATGGGGGTAGGTCACCGCACCGTAGAAGTCATAGCCGTAGTCCAGCCATTCCGGCTCGGCATGGTCGGGAGTAAACGTGATTCCGTTGAAGGCTCCTGTCCAGTAGGCGTATGTTGCCGGCAGTCCACGGCCCTTGCCGTTGGCGCTGGTGCCCAGGATCCAGTGCGAAGTACCGTCGTCGGCGGTCATGCGGAAAAGGTCCGGGCACTCCAGCAACCCCAGGTCCGTCCGGACGAATTCGCCGACCCGCCGCCAGGAACGCAGGTTGGCAGATGTGTAGAAGCCGAGCTTCTGCCCTTCGGCGTTGACCATGAACCACTGCCCGCGGTCGGCGTCCCAGATGACTTTCGGGTCGCGGAAGTCCTGCACGCCTGGGTTTGGAAGTACCGGCGCCGTCCCACCAGGTTTGAACGAACGCCCACGGTCAGTTGAGTACCAGAGGTATTGCGCCTGGCGGCCCTGGGGCGCCTGGGTCACGAGGGCTATGACGGCGTTTTCACCGTAGCCGGCAGTGTTTCGTTCGTCGATGACAAGACAGCCTGACCAGCAGTCGCCGTTATCGTTGCTGAACTTGGGGATGGCCACGCCACGGTCGCGGAACGAGACGTGGTCGGTGGTGGTGGCACGGCGCCACGATGTGCCGCCGCCGCCCTGGAGGTAATCGGCGTTGTAGAGGTAGTAGTAGTGGTATTCGCCGTCAATGTAGATGGGCCGCTGGGGGTCGTTCTTCCAGTTGTCGGGGACGCTGAAGTGATAAGTCGGGCGCATACGGGTTGGTCCTTTGTAGGGCGGCTTGGCCGGTGCGTTGTCGCGGGCGTTCGGGGGTGCCGCTGCCGCTGACTGGGCGAATGGTGTTGCGAGTGCGAGCGATCCGGTGAGGGCAACGGCCCCGCTTCCGGTCAGGAGGGCACGCCGGGATACGGCGGGTGAATCTTTTATCAGTTACCCTTCGGCGGGCAGCGTCGGTGCTGCCAGTGCGTGAATGTTGATGTTTTGGACGTGGGAACGGGAACGTCAGTCTCCAGGCTCCGGTTCTGTCGCCAATGCATGGCCGCCGGCACCGGCGCGCGGGCGGTAGAGGTGGCAGCGGACCCAGTGGCGGTTGAGGGGGTCGCCCACCTGGTGCCGGACGGGTTCCTCGGATGAGCAGCGCTGCTCCGGGTCGTTCTCAAAGGCGCAGCCGGCGGAAGCCATGACGGCTTGCCGGAGATGGGCGCGGTGGATGGGGTCGTAGGATCCCGCCCGCGCCGGGTCGGGGACGGCTGAGACGAGCAATTGGGTGTAGGGGTGGGCCGGGTTGGCGAGCAGGTCCAGTGATTCACCTTCTTCCACGATTTCGCCGGCGAACATGACTGCCGTCCGGTCCGCCAGGTACCGGGCGGAGGCGAGGTCGTGGGTGATGTAGAGCATGGAAATGCCCTGCTCATCGCGCAGTTTCCGCATCAGGTTCAGCACGCCGATGCGGACCGAAACGTCCAGCATGGAAGTCGGCTCGTCGGCGAGGATGACGTTTGGCTCCACGGCCAGGGCCCGCGCGATCGCGACCCGTTGACGTTGCCCGCCGGAGAGCTCATGGGGGTAGGAGTCGAGCATGTCGGCCTGAAGCCCGACGGTGGTCATGAGCTCCTCTAGACGGCGCCTGGTCTGCTCTTCGGAACCGCGCTGGCGGGTGCCGCCTTTGCCGTGGACGGTGAGGGATCGGCGGAGGAAGTGCTCGATTCGGTGGGCGGGATTCAGTGAGCCAAAGGGGTCCTGGAAGACCATTTGCAGCTGGGACCGGAACTCCCGTGAGGCCTGGAAACGGTCACGTTTGAGGACGTCGACGCCGTCGACCAGGATGGCCCCTTCGCTGGGTTTTTCGAGCCGGGCGACACAGCGGGCCAGGGTGCTCTTGCCTGAGCCCGATTCGCCGACCAGTGCCACGATTTCTCCACGGCCGATGGTCAGGTCGACGCGGTGGAGCGCCCGGACCGCCTGGCTGGAGAACAGGCCGCCGATGTGGAAGGACTTACCCAGTCCGCGCACCTCCAGGGCCGGCGTCAGGGTCGAAACATCCGGCCGTGTCGGGGAGTGGACGGCGTGGCTCATTGTGCTGCTCCTTCAAGGACGGCGGCTTCGGCGTCGGCATCAAACGGTGCCACGAAGTGGCCGGGCGCAATTTCGGCGAGGTCCGGGATGTTCCGGAACTTCACGCCTTCGGGCAGGCCCTTAAGCGGGATCCGCGGGCCGGTGAGCGGCGGGAACGCGCCCATGAGGGCTTGGGTGTAGGGGTGCCCTGGGGCGGTGTAGATGTCGTGCGCTTTGGCGGTCTCTACGATCCGGCCGCCGTACATGACGGCCATCCGGTGGGAGAGTTCCACCATCAAGGACATGTCGTGCGTGATGAAGAGGACGGAGAAGCCCAGTTCGCGCTGGAGATCCTTGATCTGGGCCATGATCTCCTGTTGCACCACCACGTCCAGTGCGGTGGTGGGCTCGTCAAGGATCAGCAGTGACGGCTTCAGGGCCACAGCCATGGCGATGACGGCGCGTTGCCGCATGCCGCCGGAGAGTTGATGCGGGTACGACTTGAGGCGAGCGGGGTCCATTCTGACCAGTTCCAGCAGCTGTGCGGCGCGTCGAAGGGATTCTTTGCGCGAGTAGCCGGCGTGGGTGGTGAAGATGTCTGCCATCTGTTCCCCGACGGTGAGCACGGGGTTCAGCGAGTTCATGGCGGACTGGAACACCATGGCGACGTCCTGCCAGCGGAAACGGCGCAGCTCGTCCTGGTTCATGGCGAGCACGTCCTTGCCGCCGAAGGAGATGCTGCCGGCGGCGATCTTCGCCGGGTCCTTGAGCAGCCGCATGATGGAGTTGGCGATGGTTGATTTTCCGCAACCGGATTCGCCGGCCAGCCCGAACACCTCGCCGGCGCCGATGTTGAAGGAGACGTCGTTCACAGCCGTGGTCGAGCGGGAGTCGCCGATGTACTTGACGGTGAGGTTCTTGACGTCGAGGACCGGTTCATGGGAGCCGAAGGAGGTTTGGGAGACGGTCACTGTGCGGCGCCCCTTTCGGTGGTGGCGGGTTTGCGGATCTTCCGCAGGCGGGGGTTGGTTACTTCGTCAACGGCGTAGTTGATGAGGGCCAGGGCGAACGCGACCAGTGCGATGCAGAGGCCGGAGGGGATGAAGACCCACCAGCTTCCAGTGAGCAGGGCGCCTTCGTTTCCGGCCCAGAAGAGGTTGTTGCCCCAGGAGACGGTGCTGACGTCGCCCAGTCCAAGGAATTCGAGGCCCGCCTGGGCCCCGATGCCGTAGATGACGCAGGCGAGCAGCGTTCCCATCACGATCGATGCCATGTTCGGCAGGATTTCGCGGAACATGATGCGGCCGGCGCGCTCTCCGGAGACGACCGCGGCAGCGACGAAGTCCTTGGATCGGATGGACAGGGCCTGTGCCCGGAGTACGCGCGCTGATCCGGCCCATCCCGTGACGGTGAGGACCAGGATGACCGTGCCCAGGCCTGGGGGCAGGAAGGCGGCCAGGATCACAAGCAGCGGCAGGCCGGGAAGGAGGAGGAAGACGTTGGTCAGCAGCGACAGTGCTTCGTCGATGAATTTGCCGAAATAGGCTGATGCCAGGCCGACGAGGATTCCGATGAAAGTGGATGCGAACCCGACGGTAAGCCCTACGAGCAGGGAGCTTCGGGCGCCGTGGATGGTCAGGGCGAGCACGTCCTGGCCCTTGGCGGTGGTTCCGAGCCAGTGTTCGCTGTCTGGTTCCAGTGAGGCCATCCCGGTGATCCGGGAGGGGTCGTCCGGGAACAGTACCGGCGCGGCCAGGGCCAGGACGATGAAGACGAGCATAATGGCCATGCCGGTCATGGCCTTCTTGTTGGTGATGAGTCCGTGGATGAAACCGCGGTTGGTTTTGCGGGCAGCTTTTGCTTCAGTTGGCTGCTGGAGGATAACGCTGGTCATGGTCGGTCCCTTGGTTACTGGGTACGCACTGCTCAGTTGCTGCGCACGCGGGGGTCGAGGCGGACGTAGAGGATGTCCACCAGGAAGTTCGCCAGCAGCACGGCGGCGGTGATGGTCAGGAACAGGCCCTGCATAAGCGGGTAGTCGAGGCCTTGGACGGCGTTGAGGAGCTGGTAGCCGACGCCGGGGTAGGCGAAGACGACCTCGGTCAGGAGGGCGCCGCCGACGACGAAGCCCAGGCCCATGCCGAAGCTGGTCACCGAGGGCAGCATCGCGTTCCGGGCTGCGTAGCGGAGCATGATCCGTCCGGGGCGCAGGCCTTTGGCTTCGGCCATTGTGATGTAGTCCTCGGAGTTCGTGGCAATCATGGTGTTCCGCATGCCCAACATCCAGCCACCGATGGAGACCAGCACGATGGTCAGCGCCGGTAGCACGAGGTGGGCGCCGACGTCACCGATGAACTCGGCAGTGAACGCCGGCTCCAGGCCGTCGGTGAACGCGTGGCGGATGGGGAACCAGCCGAGCACGACGCCGAACAGGTACAGGGCGCCCATTGCCAGCCAGAAGTAGGGGAACGATCCGATAAAGACCAGCACGGGGGGCAGAGCCGAGTCGAGGGCGCTGCCGCGGCGCCAGGCTGCCAGGATGCCCAGCAGGTTGCCCACGACGGCGGCAATCACCAGCGCGGTCCCGCCAAGCAGGAGGGTCCAGCCGATTTGGGATGAGATGACTTCGGTGACGGGGGTGGGGAAGCGTGTAATCGATACCCCCATCTGTCCGGTGAGGATGTTCTGGAGGTAGCCGGCGTACTGCTCCCAGATGGGCCGGTCGTCCACGCCAAGCAGCTTGCGCAGGGCTTCGAGCTGTTCGGGCTGCATTCTGTCCTGGGAGCGGGCAAACATGCGTGATACGGGGTCCCCGGGCATGAAGCGGGGGAGCAGGAAATTCAGGGTAATGGATGCCCAGAAGGCGATCAGGTAGAAACCCAGTCGGCGCAGGATGAAGCGCACGGTTTCCCTCCAATTCGGGAGTGGTCAAGATTGTGGGTACGCCCGACGGCCGGCTGATGGCATGAGCCAGGCCGTCGGGCGTGTGATGCCTTGAGGGCCAGATGGGCCTCAGGGGCGGGGGACTACTTGCGCGGTTCCAGGCTGGTCAGCACCAGAACCGTGGAGGGTGCGCGGACAGAGAGGGTGGCGTACGGGTTGTCCTGGGTGGGCCAGCCGGTGAAGCGGGTGTCGTTGTACGCACCCCATTCCGGGCCGGAGAACAGCGGCACCAGTGGTGCGACGTCGTTGTATTCTTCCTGCAGCTTGTTGGCAATATCTTTTTGCTTGGACTGGTCCGTGGCTGCGGCGAAGTCGCTCAGCAGGGCATCGGCTTTGGGGTCGCCGAAACGGTGGTAGTTGTCGGAGGCCTTAGTGCCCACCGGCTTCACCGATGCAGTGCCCATGGTGGTGTTGAAGTACTTGTAAGGGCTGGGATCGTTGGCGCTCCAGACGATGCCGGAGTCGAAGTCACCCTTTTCGTACCCTGCCACGACGGCAGCCCAGTCCGGGGAGTCCACCTTCGCGGTCACGCCGACCTCCGCCAGGTTCTGGGAGATCACGTTGGCCACGGAGAGCCAGTCGGACGAGGTAGCACCCACGGAAATCTTGAACTCGAACGGTTTGCCGTCCTTGAGCGTGCGCTTGCCGTCGGCGCCCTTGGGGTAGCCCGCCTTGTCCAGCAGGTCGTTTGCCTGCTGGACGTCGTGCTTGGTCCACGTGCAGGTGTCCTTGACCTGGGTGTTCTTCCAGGTCTCGTAGTTGCCGGAGAGGCCGGTGCAGTCGGCCGGCTGCGCGTAGCCGCTCATGCCGATCTTGGTGACCTGGTCCCGGTCCACGGCCATGCTCAGCGCCTTGCGGACATCAACATCGTTGAAGGGCGCCTTGGTGGTGTTGAGCTGCCAGTTGATCATGGCACCGGTCGGAGGGAACCAGTAGTGCCGGTGGTCCTTGTCCTTCGAGACGAAGGTCTTTTCGATATTCGGGATGTACTGGGGCGCCCAGTCCACGTCGCCGTTGGCGGCGGCGAGGTTGGCGCCGTCGTTCCCCGCGAACGCGAGCATTTTGATGCCGGCAATCTTCTGCTTATCCGGCTGCCAGTAGTTGGGGTTCTTCTTCAGCACGAAGGACTGCGCCTGGAAGTTGTCCACCTCGGTGTACGGTCCGGTGCCGACCGGTTTGGCGTTGGCATCCTTTTCCGGATCGGCCAGTGCGGACCAGATGTGCTTGGGCAGAATGCTGAGCTGGCCGACGTCGGACAGGGCGGGGGACCAGGGCTTGTTGAAGTTGAAGGTGACCTTGTTGCCTTGGGCCGTGACGCCGTCGAGGTACTCGTAGCCGCCCTTAAGCTTCTTCTGAAGCTCGAAGGTGTACGCGACGTCGTCGGCAACGAAGGGCTGGCCGTCGGACCACTTCACCCCGTCACGCAGGGTGAAGGTGATGGACTTTCCGTCGTCCGCGGCCTTCCAGTCGGTGGCCAGCCACGGCACCGTATTCCCCTTGGCCGGGTTGAAGACCAGGAGGGACTCGTAAATGGACTGCTGGACCATGGGGTTGACGGTCGGCGCGAACGGGTTGAAGTTCTGCACGAACGTTCCCATGTCTTCACGGGGAATGGTGAGGAATGCGCTGGCGTTGGCCGCGGCGTCGGTGCCGCCGGACTTGTTGCCGGTGGCGGCGCAGCCGGTCAGCAGCATCGCGCCTACCGCCAGTCCGGCCGCGGCAATGCGGGCGGACTTGAGGAACTTGGTTTGTGTCATGATGGGGTTATCTCTTCCTGTCTTCATCAGCAAGGTGAAGGGTGGGTTGGGGTTTTGCTCTTCGACGTTGATTTCGCGGTCAGACCGAAGAGCGTTCTAACAGCGGACAGTCGACCAACTGCTGATTGGCAGTGATCGGCTGTCCGGCTGTAAGGGCGGCGAGCGTCTGGACTCCCAGAGCGCCCATCTTTTCGAACGGCAACGCAACAGTAGTCAGCTTGGGCCTGAGGTAGGCCGCGATGAGTTCCTGGTTGTCGAAGCCGATCACGGCGATGTCACCGGGGATGGCCAGGCCACGTTCCTTGATGGCGTCGTAAGCCCCCATGGCCATACGGTCATTGAGGCAAAACAGTGCGGTGGGCCTTTCCTTGGCCGGGTACCGGTCAAGGATCTGACACGCAGCGTCGTAGCCGCCGTCTGCCGTCGCATATCCGGCCGTCACCAGCTCCGGATCAAGCTCCAGGCCGGCGTCGGCCAAGGCCTCCCGGACGCCCTGCAAACGCCCAACAGCTGCCGGGATGCGCGGGTCCAGGTTGATCACACCGATTTTGGTGTGGCCGGCCATGAGGAGGCGTTCGACGGCGACCCGTCCGCCCGCGCGTTCGTCAGGGACGATTGAGGGCAGCTTCCCGTCCAGGTCGAAGCAGTTGACGAGCACCGTGGGTACTTCGTGTGCGCTGCGGGGCACGTGGACGCCGCGGTGGTGTGTTGCGGCGTACAGCAGGCCTTCCACCCGCTGCTCCAGCAGCTTCTCCACAGCGGCGTCCTCCCTCCCCTGGTTGGGGCCAGCCGCATCACCCTGTTCCGACGGGGCGATCAGGAGGAACCGGCCATCACTCCAGGCCTGGTCCTGGGCACCCTTGATGATGTCCACGGCGAAGGGGGCGGTGACGATCTCGGTGACGATCCCGTACCAATCGCTGCGCTGGGATGCCAGCGCCCTGGCCCCGGCATTTGGACGGTAGCCCAAAGCCTGAACCGCGTCAGCGATGCGGACCCGGGTCTCCTCCGAGATGCTGGCGTCTTCACGGTTGTTCAGCACGAATGAAACAGCTGTCCGGGATACTCCGGCATGCTTGGCTACGTCATTCATGGTGACGCCACGCTGCCGGGCAGTGCCGGGTTTGTTGGGTGAGGTGGTCTTCGCCATTGAATGCTCCAGAGGTCTTCATTGAGCTGGGGTTGCCCGTGCTAATACGGAAGTAATTGGGTGAATCTGTGTATAGTAACTCGCGTTACTTTCGGGCTGTGATCTAAGTTACCCGCGTTACTAAACGGTGTCAAGACGTTTCTTCAGCCGCTGCTGTTAGGGGCGGTGCTTGAAGGACTCGACCTTCCCGGGGTCTCTTTCAATGACGGGGCCGAGGATGTCATCGATCCTCAGGAGCATTTCCTGGTCGAGTTTGACTCCTGCGGCCCGGACATTGTCAACGAGCTGCTCGGGCCGGGATGCTCCCACGATGGCTGCCGAGACGTTGGGGTTTTGCAGTACCCATGCGACCGCGAAGGCTGCCATGGACACTCCGGTCTCTTCGGCCAGGGGCTTCAGTTCCTGGACGCGGGTGAGGATGTCCTCGTTGAGAAAGCGGTGGTCATTCTTCAGTTCGCCGTTGTCGCCTCGGAAGCGGGAGCCGTGTGGGGGCGCCGCGCCGGGGGTGTACTTGCCGGTGAGGACTCCCTGGGCGAGCGGGGACCAGCAGATCTGGCCAATGCCCAGTTCTTCGCTCAGGGGAACGATCTCCTGCTCGATGACGCGCCACAGCATGGAATACTGCGGCTGGTTGGAGATGAGCTGGACCCCAAGGTCCTTGGCAAGGGCAACACCGGCTCGTATCTCGTCCGTCGTCCACTCTGACACACCTATATAGTGTGCTTTCCCCGCCCGGACAATATCGGCAAAAGCCTGCATGGTCTCTTCCAGCGGAGTCTCGTAGTCATACCTGTGCGCCTGGTACAGGTCGACGTAGTCAGTCTGGAGCCGGCGCAGCGAGGAGTTTATGGACTCCATGACGTGTTTGCGGGACAGGCCGCGGTCGTTCCGGCCGTCCCCGGTGGGGAAGTAGGCCTTGGTAAAGATCTCCACGCTCTCACGGCGTGTTCCCTTTAGCGCCAAACCCAAAGCTTCCTCCGCCCGGGTTCCGGCATAGGCATCGGCAGTGTCGAAGGTGGTGATGCCCAACTCCAGTGCCTGTTTGACGCATTCCGTCGCCGCGGCCTGGTCGATCTGCTCGCCGTGGGTGACCCAGTTTCCGTAGGCGATTTCACTGATGTACAGGCCGGAGGTTCCCAGTTTGCGGTATTCCATTAGGCATCAGCCTTTTCGAAGTTGGTGAGTTGGAGCACTGCGTCGGCTGTGCCGCCGGTGGAGTAGAGAGTGAGGGAAGTTTGGGCTGGATCCGGGAAGATCAGTTCGGTCACCGAGACGAGCCCATCGTTCGCGAAGACCTCCACGGAGCAGTGGTCGACAAAGATCTGCAGGGTGTAGTTGCCGTCCTTGGCTGCGGCAATGGGGGCGCGGCTGGTAGAGGGGAAGGCTTCGTGGAAGTCGGTGTCGCCGGAGTGGGTGCGGTCCACGATCAGGTCGCCGCTGCCGCGGTGGATCCCGATCCGTGTCCCGACCGTGCCGTCCGCTGGCCCTCTGACCACGACGCCGAATTCCTCGGCGTCCCCAGGGGAAAAGGTGATGTCAATAAGCTGTACTGCTGTGCCGCCCTCAACAGTTGCGGGGCCGTTCAGTGCCAGCCGCTGCTCGGGACCGGGTGTCGAAGTTGCCCTCACTTCCGGTACGGGGTGCTGCAGGAGCCGGGGTTGCCCGTTCACGGAAACGAGGGACACGTCCCGGACCAGGCTCATGGGGCTGCGCCAGGGCGAGGTGGGGATGTGGTTGGCATACTGCCAGTTGTTCATCCAGCCGATCATCAGCCGCCGGCCATCCGGGACGTTGCTGAACGAGACCGCGGCGTAGTAGTCCCGGCCCCAGTCCAGCCACTGGTAGTCGGGTACGCGCTCAGGGTCCTGCATCCCCTCGGTGAGGGTTGTCTCGGAGCTGAACGTGACGCCGTCGAACTCTCCCACAAAGTACTGCCCTGCGGACCCGCCGTTGGGGCCGCCGGGGTTCATGTTCACCGTCAGGACCCATTTCATGGCTGAGGAGTCACCGTCCAGGGGCAGCTCAAAGAGGTCCGGGCATTCCCAGATCCCGCCGGTGGCGTTGGCCGGGCCGAAGGTGCTGAGATATTCCCAGATCTTGAGGTCCTGTGAGCGGTAGAGCAGGACGGTGAAATCATGGGCTTCCACCGCCACCATGACCCAATAGCTGCCCGAAGGGCCGTCGTAGCGGAAGACTTTGGGGTCCCGGAATTCCGGCGAGTTTCGGGTCAGGACCGGGTTGCCGGCGTACTTCGTCCAGGAGTATCCGCCGTCCGTGCTCCACGCGAGGGACTGCGCCTGCGTGCCCTCGTGGAGGGAGCCCGGCTTGTACGCGCTGGTGTAGATGGCCACTAGGGGAGCCTTACCGTCCGCGCCGAATCCGCTGGTGTTTTCGGCGTCCACCACAATGCTGCCGGAGTAGATTTCCTCGACGTCATCGCAGGGAATCGCTACCGGTTGCTCCGTCCAGCTGACCAGGTCAGTAGAAGTCGCATGGCCCCAGGACATGTTGGCGTGGACGTTTCCGAAGGGGTTGTTCTGGTAGTACAGGTGGTAGGTGCCCTCGTGGAAGACAAGCCCGTTCGGATCGTTGAGCCACGTGTCTTTGGCGGCGAAGTGCATTGCCGGCCTGTAGGTCTCAACGGTGGTGGTAACGCTGTTCATTCTTCTCTTTTCATGGCCGGCTGAGGTCCTCGGACCTGTGGAGCGGGCGTGTGTTGGCGTAAAGGGACCACTGCGAAATCAACTGGCTGCAATTGCAGGAGTCGGGGTGCTCTCAGGTTCATCGCGTGGGGTGAGCGCCTGGCGAAGCAATGCCTGAGTAGTTCCGTGCCCGGCTTTGGGAGGCGGTGTCCGCCATTGGATGCTCCAGAAGTCTTCGTTGAACTGGACGTTGGCTGCTAGTGGTTTGCGCTTATCGGTAGTAACTCGCGTTACCTTGTTGCGTGATCTAAGTTACCCGCGTTAGTTGGTTGGTGTCAAAGGTTTTTTAACTCGTCCGCCGTCGCCCACTACATGGAGGGTTTCGTTCAATGACGGGGCTGAGGGCGAGGATGATGCTGGCGGGGACGATTTCCCGGCCCACACGCCGCGCGCAGATTAGCTGGGGATGCTGGCCTGCTGCAGCCATGCCGACAGTTCGCCGGCGGTAGGCGGAGCTGCGCCTTTTCGGCTGACCGTGATTGCAGCTGCGGCGGCAGCAGTTCGGCCGAGTCTTTCCTGGGCCTGGGGCGTCAGTCCGTGTGTTCCGCGCGCGAGGAGCCCGTAAATTAGGGCGGCCATGTATGAGTCCCCTGCTCCGATGGTGTCGACGACCGGTGAGGGGAATGCCGGTACGTGCACACTGCCGTGAGGAGTCATCAGGAGTGATCCGTCTGCACCCAGTGTGGTGACCACCATCCCGGGCCCGAGGCGGAGGATTCGCTTGCCAGCCTCCTCTGCCGTCAATTCTGGGTAAAGCCAGGCGGCGTCCTCATTGCTGAGTTTGATGACCTGTGCAAACGCCGCCAGATCCTCGAACGTCGACCGTGCCTCCCATACGGAGCCCAGCAGAGCCGGCCTGATGTTTGGGTCGTAGGTGATAAGACACCGCCGGTGAGCCTGTGCAATGAGTTCCCTCACCACCGATGCTCCGGGCGCCAGGAAGGAAGCGAGGGATCCCGCGTGCAGGATTTGCGGCAGGAAGTGCCGAGCGATCCTTGAAGGGTCCCAGCTGATGTCGAAGTGGTAGGACGCGGACCCATCGGTGGACAAAGTGGCGGTTGCGGTGGCCGTCGGGCTGTCGCGGTGTGCACCGGGCAAGAGTTCGACGCCGGCGCTGTTCAGGTGGGCGGCGATCGCGCGCCCCCGGGGATCTTGGCCAATCGACGTGTGGAAGCTGGTTTGGATCCCCAGGCGACCCAGCCCGTAGGCCACGTTTGCCGGTGAGCCGCCCGGGTGTTCGGAGACTCCTTCCGGTGAGTTGACGACGTCTATCAGGGCCTCGCCGACCACAAGGACGTCAGGGCCGTGCGGTTGTTTGGTGCAGGTGTTCATGTTTCAGGCGAGCGGCGTCAGCTGCAGGGAAGCGGCGGCTGTTCCGCCGGTCGAGTAGAGCGCCAGCGAGGTCGCGGAGGGGTCAGGGAAGATCAGTTCGGTCAGCGTCACGAGCCCGTCCTGCGCAAAGATCTCAACGGAGCAGTGGTCGATGAAGATCTGCAGGGAGTAGGTCCCATTGGGACCCGGCTGGATTGGTGCGGTGCTGACGGAGGGGAAGGCGTCGTGGAATCCAGTGTCGCCGGAGTTGGTGCGGTCCACAAGGAGTTCGCCGGATACCGGACGGATGCCAATCCTGGTAGCGCCACCATCCTCGCCGCCCCTGACCGCAACGCCGTATTCTTCCGCTGTTCCCGGAGTGAAGGTGACCTGTATCTGCTGGACGGCCGTGCCGCCGTCGACCGCAACCGTCCCGTCCAGTTGCAGCTGCTGAGCGGGAACGGGAACCGAATTGGCGGTGTATTCGGCGGCGGGTTGCTGGACCAGCCGCGGCTGTCCGTTGACGAAGGTGAGGGTGACGTCGCGGACGAAGCTCATGGGGCTGCGCCAGGGCGAGGTGGGGATGTGGTTGGCGTACTGCCAGTTGTTCATCCAGCCGATCATCAGCCGCCGGCCGTCCGGGACGTTGCTGAAGGAGACTGCTGCGTAGTAGTCCCGGCCCCAGTCCAGCCACTGGTAGTCGGGTACGCGCTCAGGGTCCTGCATCCCCTCGGTGAGGGTTGTCTCGGAGCTGAACGTGACGCCGTCGAACTCTCCCACAAAGTACTGCCCTGCGGACCCGCAGTTGGGGCCGCCGGGGTTCATGTTCACGGTCAGGACCCATCGGGTGTTCCCGGCGTCGCCGTCCAGGGGAAGTTCGAAGAGATCCGGGCATTCCCAGATGCCTCCTGTGCCGTTCGCGGGCCCGAAGGTGCTGAGGTACTCCCAGGTCTTCAGGTTGTCGGAACGGTAGAGGAGGACAGCGTAGTCGTGGGCTTCGACGGCGGCCATCACCCAGTAGCTGCCTGCGGGGCCTTCATAGCGGAAGACCTTGGGGTCACGGAACTCGGGGGAGTCACGCGTGAGTACGGGGTTGCCGGCGTATTTGGTCCATGAGTAGCCGCCGTCTGTACTCCAGGCGAGGGACTGTGCCTGGATGCCGGGGTGGGCTGAGGCCGGCTTGTAGGCGCTGGTGTAGATGGCTACCAGCGGGGCCGTGCCGTCGTTGCCGAAACCGGAGGTGTTCCCGTGGTCCACCACGATGCTCCCGGAGAAGATCTCTTCAGTGTCATCGCATGGGATGGCCACCGACTGCTCTTCCCAGTTCACCAGGTCTGTGGATGTTGCGTGTCCCCAGGACATGTTGCTGTGGACGTTCCCGAACGGGTTGTTCTGGTAGTAGAGGTGGTAGGTGCCTTCGTGGAAGACCAGGCCGTTTGGGTCGTTGAGCCAGGTGTCCCTGGCCGTATAGTGCATGGCCGGGCGGAAGGTCTCAAGGGTGGACGTGACAGTGTTCATGGGTCTCTTTCGTGATGCCGCCGGCCGGGGCGGCGCAGGCTGGGGTGCCGGGCGCGGAGTCCGCGCCCGGCACCGGGAGGGAAAGCCGGGGGCTTAGGAGTTGCTCTTGTACCGGTCGTAGGCCTGCTGGTAGACCTCGACCATCTTGTCCACTCCGATGTTCTTAAGCTGTGAGACGTAGCCGTCCCATTCGTTCTCAATGCCGCCGGACACGATCCATTTGGCCGTTGACTGCTTGACGATGGTGGCGGCGTCGGACTCGATGGTGCTGATCTGCTGGATTTCCTCATTGGACAGCGGGACCGGCGGGTACCCGTCGTTGGCGGCGAAGGGCTTGTAGTTCTCCTGGACCGTCTTCTGACGCTCGGCGGCGCGGGGTTCGGGCGCTACGACGTTCTTGAAGTTTTCAGCGGTGTTGGCTTTGGGACCGCCCGGGGCGACCTTTTGCCGGCGTTCGCCTTCGCTGGTGCCCGCCGGTGCCGGGATCTGGGTGAGCAGCCCGGTGGCGGGGTCCTTTTGCAGGGTTTCGCCGATGGGTCCCCAGTTGGCCTGGGCGGACTGGATGGGTTCGTAGAGGTGGTCCGCCCAGCGGATGGTCGCGGCGGGATACTTGTCCGCCCGCGTCACGGCGAAGGCGCCGCGCGCGATCTCCTGGTTGTTGGACTGGCTGGCCCGCCGCTTGCCGTCCACTCCTTCCAGGACCGGCAGCAGCTTGTAGTCGGAGGCGCGATCGGCACCGACCATTTCCTTGATCTCCCACCAGACGAATGACCCGAGGTTTTCCGTTCCGGCTTTGCCCTTGGCCAGGTAGGCCTTGTCGTCCTGGGAGAAGGACTCCGGATCGATCAGTCCTTCCTGGTACCACTGGTGCAGGGTCTGGAGGGCCTTCTTGTAACCGTCCTGAGTGGCGGTGTAGCTAACCTTGCCGTCCTGGACGATCCTGTGGTCCATGTTGTCCGGAACGCCGCCGAGTGCGGCGATCAGGTCCACGATGTCCCCGCACCATGAGCCAGGCATGAAGCTCAGTGGGATCGTCTTGCCGGTGCCGGATGCGTCGCGGTTCTTGAAGGCCAGCAGGGCGTCGTGGAGTTCGTTGACGGTTTTGGGCATCGGGATGCCCAGCTTGTCCAGCCAGGCGGTGTTGATGGCCATTTCGTTGGGGAACTGGACCAGGCCGAGCTCCTCGATGGAGGGGAGGGAGTAGATGTGCCCGTCGGAGGAGGTGATGGCTGCCTTGATGTCGGGCCTGTCCGCGAGCAGCTTTGAGAGGTTGGGGGCATTCGTCTCGATCAGTCCTTCCAGCGGGATGAGGGTGCCGCTGGCCGAGTAGGTGGCGATTTCGGCGTCGGTCAGGCCGCTGTTGAAGAAGGCGTCAGGAAGGTCGCCGCTGGCAAGGATGAGGTTCTTCTTTTCCTTGAACACGGTTTCGGGAAGGTTCTGCCATTCGATGTGGACGTTGGTGTCCTTTTCCCATTGCTGCACCAGGGACATGGTGTTGTAGTCGGGGGCAAGTGCTGTTTTAGTTCCGGAGAACTTGAGTGTCAGGGTGTCCTTGACGATCGGCAGTCCTGACTGTTGGAAGCCGAAGTCCGCGGAGGAATCCTTGATCTCCGCAGTGCCCTTGGAGTTGCCTGAGCAGGCGGTGAACAGCATCGTTCCTGCCATCAGGGCGCCGGCGACGGCGAGTTTACGGCTGGTTGCCATGGGTTTTCCTTTGCTTGGGTGGAGGGGAGGAGTACGACGGCGGTGCGGGGCAACGGCGTCGAGAATTGGTTTTGCGGGGTGTCAGCTTTTGACGGCACCGATCATGGTGCCCTTGGTGAAGTGCTTCTGCATGAACGGCAGGGCGATCATCAGCGGGAGGCTGGAGACCACGATCATGGCGTATTTGGTCAGTTCGGCGATCCGCTGGGCGGCAGCGTAGGACTGGATGTCCGCGCCGGTGGTGCCGGTGGAGGAGACGTCCGACTGGATCAGGATGTTCCGCAGGACCAGTTGCAGGGGGTACTTGGTGTCATCGTTGAGGAAGATCAGGGCGTCGAAGAACGAGTTCCAGTGGGCCACCACGTGGACCATGATCATCAGCATGATGAGCGGCTTGGACAGTGGCAGGACCATCCTGAAAAAGAAGGTGAAGTCGTTGGCGCCGTCCATTTGGGCGGCTTCGCGCAGTTCACCGGGGATGGTGTGTTCGAAGAACGAGCGGGCGATGATGAGGTTCCATACGCCCACTGCGCCCGGCAGGACAACGGCCCAGACCGTGTCCAGCATGCCCAGGTCGCGGACCACCAGGTATTTGGTGATGAGGCCGCCGTCGAAGAACATGGTGACCACAAAGAGCAGCATCAGGATCTTCCGGCCCGGCATGTCTTTCCGGGACAGGGCGTAGGCGCCGCACAGGATGGTGCTCACGCTGATGGCAGTCCCCAGCACGGTGTACACCAGGGTGTTGCCGAGGCCGTTCCAGATCCGGCTGTCGGCGAGTATGCGCTGGTAGCCTTCCAGCGTCACGCCGGAGGGGACCAGCCACACTTTGCCTTCATAGACGGCATTCGGGTCGCTGACGGAGGCGATGACGATGAAGTACAGCGGATAGACCACCGCGATGATGGACAGGGTCAGGATGGTGATGGCCGTGATGTTGAAGGCTTTGTCCGCCCACTTTTCGCGGAAAGGGACGGGCCGCCCGGAGGCTGGCCCATTCGTTCCAGGCCTGGTTCGTTTGGCAGGGGCCGGAGTGGACAGGGGTTCGGTATGGAGGGTCATAGCGGCATCACCAGAGGGTTGCTTGGTTGGCCCGGCGTGCTACCCAGTTGAAGGTCAGCAGCAGCACGAGGTTGAGGACGGAATTGAACAGGCCGATGGCGGCCGAGTAGCTGAACTGCGCCTGCTGCAGGCCTGCGTGGTAGACGTAGGTCTGGATGATTTCCGACGCCGGGAGGTTCAGGTTGGTCTGCATCAGCAGGGCCTTCTCAAAACCGACGTTGAGCAAATTGCCGATGGCCAGGATGAACAGGACCGTGACCACGGGCATGATGCCCGGGAGGTCGATGTGCCGGATACGCTGCAGTTTGGAGGCGCCGTCAACCTTGGCTGCGTCATGCAGCGCAGGGTCGATGCCGGAGAGCGCAGCAAGGTAGACGATCATGGAGAATCCGGCGTTCTGCCAGACATCCGAGATCACATAGATCGGCCGGAACCACTCGGCCGAACCCATGAAGAAGATGGGCTCGCCGCCAGCCAGCTGGATGGCGTTGTTGACCAGGCCCGACCGTGGAGACAGCAGCACGAACATCATTCCCACCACCACCACCGTGGAGATGAACGCCGGCGAGTACAGCACGGTCTGCGTGAACTTCTTGAACCGTTCGCTCTGCAGCTGGTTGACCAGCAGGGCCAGGACAATCGGGATGGGGAAGGCCACCACCAGGCCGAGGACCGCGATCCAGAGGGTATTCCCCACAACCTGGCCGAACTGGTATGAGTTGACGAACCTGATGAAGTGCTGGAGCCCCACCCACGGACTTCCTGTGAAGCCGTCAACCGGGTTGTAGTTGCGGAAGGCGATCTGCACTCCGTACATCGGCCAGTACTTGAAGACCGCGATATAGATGAGGGCCGGGGTTAGTAATACGTATAACTGCCAAGACCGGGCGATTTTCTTCAGCCGCAGTGGCAGGGGAGTGCGGCGCGTTGGTCCAGCCGGTGGAGCCGGCGGCGCTGCCGGTGTGGATCGAGCCAGGATGCGGCTCATGGCTTCTCCTTGGGATGAGTCACTGAGTTTCTTTCGATCAGGGGGCAGGTGATGAATTCCACCTGGCCGTCGGGTTCGGCGCCTTGCAGGATGAGGTCCACGGCGCGGCGTCCCATCTCCACGAACGGCAGCTCAAGGGTGGTGAGGCCGGGCCGCAGGTGCGGGGCGAGGGTTTCCTGGTTGTCGAAGCCGATGATGGATAGGTCACGCGGAATCGAAAGGTGCAGTTCCTGGGCGGCCTGGTAGGCGCCCCAGGCGGTACGGTCGTTGGCGCAGAAGATGGCGGTGGGCGGCTCCGCAGCCGTAAGCAGCTCGATGGCGTGGGTGAAGCCATCCTCTTCGTTGCCCCTGCCGAAGCGCACCAGCTCCGGCTGAACGCCATGCCCCGCTTCGTTCATGGCCTGGGTGTAGCCTCGAAAGCGTCCGACGGCGGCGGGGAGTTCGCTTTCCAGGGTTTCGATGTTGATCATCGCCACCCGGGTGTGGCCGGCGTCCAGCAGATGCCGGGTAGCCGTGAGGCCCCCCAATTCCTCGTCGGGAGCCACGCTGTGCAGGCGGCCCCTTCGGTCCTGGGAGTTCAGCACCACGGAAGGGACGTCCATCAGCGCCTCAGGCACGTCCAGGCGGCGGTGGTACATGCCCGCATACACCACCCCAGCCACCTTGTAGCTGAGCATGGAGTCCAGCGACGCTGCCTCGAGGGCCTTGTTTCCGCCGGTGTTCATGGTAAGCAGGAGCAGGCCGTCTTCCCATGCCCGTTCCTGTGCGCCTTCGATGATCTTTCCGGCGAACGGAGCGGTGGCCACGGCATCCCCGAGGAATCCGATGATTCCAGACACGCCGTCACGCAAGGTTTTGGCATGGGCGTTAGTGCGGTAGCCGAGCTTCTGGACGGCATCCTGCACCCGTTTTCGTGTGTCGTCCGAAAAGCGTGAGCCGGAAGCCGAATTCAGGACCAGGGAGACAGTTGCCTGCGAGACACCCGCTTCCGCCGCCACGTCGTGCATGGTTGGGCCTGAGTGTGAGCGGGGTCGTGCCATGGGCACCTCCTTGGGCCGGTCGTTATTCGTATCAGTTATTCGTATAACTGGATTGCTGTAAAACTGTAACCTGCGCCATATTGAGCCGTCAAGGGATTGCGGTGGATGCCTGGTAGACGAATTCGCTGTTGCTTGCGTTGGTTTGCCGATGAAGAGTCGTCCTGGCGGGTGATGCCGTGTTCGGCGAGGACAAGGTAGGTTCCTGCACGCTAAAGAGGAAAGCCGCCTCCATGGGGTCGGCTCGTGATCCGCCAGTGCGGCTCCGGAGGGAGATGTTCCACTCCGCGGTCTCCTTGAGTAGTTCGGCGGGATCCGCTGTGTCCGTGGTACCGGTGGCGCTGATGCGTCCGGGATTCTTGTGGTGATCTCCTGCAGGATCCAGCGGTTGCCTTCCGAATCATGGAATGATGCGTAGGAGGCATGCGATCGGCCGCCGGGATCTGTCCTGGGGCCCGTCCTTCGTCTGCGATGTGGAAACCACCGCCGAGGCTGATGTGGAAACCACCGCCGAGGCTGATGTGGAAACCACCGCCGAGGCTACCGTTTGGCGACTTGGAAGACCTCGCCCGGTCCATCGCCGTACTCCATCAGGGCAGTGCGGGCGGGCGTCGGTGTCATCGACCACCAGGAGCAGTCCGTCGAGACTGCCGGGTTGGGCGGAGGTGACCTGGGTGCCGAAGAGGACAGGGCGTCTGACCCGGGGGTCAGTTGCATCAGGCGGTACCCATTGCCGTCGTCGAGGTCTGCATCGATTCTCCAGCCCAGCCCCGCGTAGAAGCCCTTGGCCCGGGAGAAGTCGGCGAGGGGATGACCACCGCTTCAACCCGGCACGCCACGGGCGGGGCTTGGATGGCCGTTGTGCTGCTTGGATGTGTCGGGTTCACTGATGCTCCTGTTGTGTGGTGATTGTTCTTGGGGGTTGCTTTTTCAGGCGGCGGGGGCTGCCGGGGTGAGGGCGCTTGCGGTATCGCGCCGTTGGCGGACCAGTTGGATGACGACCGCCGGGACGGCGAAGGCCACGATGGCCGCTGCGTACCACTGGAAGGTCGGTACCGGTCCGAGGATGGGTACAAGCTGCCCGGCGATGATGACAGGAAGACCGAAGGCCAAGTACGCGACCGTGTAGATGCCGGAGAAGACGCCGGCACGCTGGTGCGGCTGGATGTGCGGGGCGATCAGGCGGACCTGCCCCCCGAATGAGGCACCGAAGCCGGTCCCGCCGAGTACGGCACCGATCCAGACGGCGGCGAGCCAGGTTTGATTCACGCCGATGAGGACCACGATGACCCCGATCAGCGTGAGGGACGTACCGATGATGGTGGCCTGCCTGGCGGGGTGCCGGTTGAAGGTGAAACTTGAGACGGCAGCGGCGAAAGGACCTAGAAATGCGGTGAACCCTGCGACCAGTCCGCCGTCCAGGGCGAAATGGAGGCGGAGGATCGCAGGTGAGAGTCCAAGGAAGAAGGCCGGGAACATCCAGCCCGCGACGTGCACCGGGACGCCGGCAGCGAACTCGCTGCGGAGCGCTGCGGGCACGCCAATGCGGGGGATGAGGGAGCGTAGTGCGCCGGGCCACTTCGGAGTTGTTTCGGACGTGAAGCCCACGAACACAAGGCCCAGCGCCATGATTGCCGTAAGGGCACTAAATATCACGGTGTTGGCGTCGGAAGTGAATTGAACGGCAGCGCCGGTCACGAGCGCCCCGACACCCAGGCCGCCGGCAACGGAACCCGCAGCCAGGCCCCCGGCGAACTTCTTGAATCGGGCAGGTGCCTGCTCCGTAATGGCAGCACTGAAGGCGCTGGTCGCCAGGCCCGTGGCGATGCCTTGAAGGATGCGGGCACCGATGACCCACGTGATGCTTGGAGCGAGTACGAATCCAATCATCGCAGCGAGTTCAGCAGCAAGAGCAGCGAGCATGACGGGACGACGGCCCACGTGATCGGACAGCGAACCAGCCCCGAGCAGCGCCGCCAACAGGCCTATGGCGTACGCGGAAAAAGCGATGCCAAGGGTGCCAGATGAAAAGTGCCACTCCTGCTGGCGCAGCGAGAGGAGTGGGGTCGGTGCACCGGCAGCGAAAAAGAACGCTGCGAATACTGCGGCGAGCCCGGGGAAGGCGAGACGCGCGGACATTTTCTTGGGGAACAAGGTGGAAACTCCTTAGACAGATTGGTCTAACACTTCCAGTTAGACAGATCTGTACAAAGCTGTCAAGCGCTGTTTAGACCGATCTGTCTGATATGGTGGATGTATGGCCTCTGCACGGGTTTCGGCACGACAACGCCTCTTGGATGCGGCTGACAAGCTGTTCTATTCCGAGGGAGTCCATACCGTCGGTATTGACCGGCTCATTGAAGAGGCCGGGGTTGCAAAGGGATCGCTGTTCTACAACTTCACGGGCAAGGACGACGTTGTTGCCGCTTATCTTGCCGGCCGGGACCACCGGCGGCGCGACCGGATCGCTCGCCATCAGTTGGGCCTTGAGGACCCGATTGATAAGCTGCTGGCCGTCTTTGATGCCTTGGAGGAGGCAGTTCTCGCCCCGGGCTACAGGGGCTGCGCATTCGCCAACGCCAATGCCGAGGCACTCCCGGACAGCGTCGAAGCCAAGGCCTTGCGTGCCTTCCGCGACTGGCTCGCCGGCACCCTCCTGGCGTTGGCGGAAGAAGCAGGCTTTAGGGACCCCGCCGATGTCGCCGCCCGCATCTGCCTGCTCTACGACGGAGCGGTCGCGAACTCGCAACTCGACAAGCACCCGGACGCCGTCCGGATCGCCAAGGAACTCGCCCGCCTGGTCCTCGACACCTCACCCCGGGGTTAACCGTCGGGCCGGCGCAGCGGACACTGACAGCTTTGTTTCGCGAACCCATGCACACCAACACCGTCGGGGTGGCACGGACTTGTTTCTCGTCCATCTCTGGGGGAGATGCCGACCCGGACCCGGGATGATGTCGCCCAGGCTAGTTTCACTGAAGACAATCTATTTTCCCTCCCGTCCGAATTGAGTAAGCATTCTTACCAATGGGTGGCCAATCAGTGTCCTCGAGCTCGTTGAAGTGGCACAGCGCCTGGCCACGCCGTCGCGCTTCGGTGGCGACCCGGACCGCGCCGTTACGGTGGTAGTTCCGGCCCTTCCTGGGCTTTGCTTCTCCCCCCAGCGACCGACTTTGGACGAGCAAACGCATAAACTCTGGCACCACCTGATGACCGTCATCTCGGCCTCCAGCAGTACGCGGCGCATGGTGGTGATCTCGGCGCCGGAATCACCTCGCGGCTCGGGCAGGCGTATCGTGGCGCCGTCACAGGTATCCATCTCTTGGCGGTCGCTGCCCCGCTTCACATCGACGAGGCGACAGTTACCGGTGAGGAGCGGGAGCATCTAGACAAGGTTCAGGCGTGGATCGCAGCCGAGGGCGCCTAGCAGCATCAGCAGCAGACCCGGCCCCTCACCCTCGCCCCAGCGCTGTCGGATTCGCCCGCAGGGCCTTGCAACCCCACCACGCAGCTGGGCGGAGCGGACGCGGTGTACTCGTCGCACACGGGTGGCAGAAACAACTCGGGTGGTTCGGCGGCGGCGGTATTGAGGAGACCAGCAAGGGCATGGATGCCATGGGCTTCCGTCCTGCGAAGACCAGTGACCTCCGGTGGACCGGACTCAGCACAGCGCCCCTTGACGACCGAGGACCGTCGGCAGAGAGTGGCACATGTGAAGCGTGTGGCTCTTCGGGAGTATCTGGCGAGCGCACTGTGGGCGATGCCGACATGCGCCGTCGTGCTCGCGCTCATCGCGGGGGCGAGCCTTTCCGCTGTGCAGATCGACAAGACGTCGCCTCTTGCAGTCCTCCTCTTCCAGGGGACATCCGATGACGCCCGGAACCTGCTCGTGAGCATCGCCAGCACGATGGTCACGGTCATCGCCCTCGTCCTGGGACTTACCGTGGTGGCCCTGCAGCTCGCGTCGACGCAGTTCAGCCCTCGGCTCCTGCGGAATTTCCTCCGCGACATCCCCAACCAGCTGACCCTGAGCGCCTTCGTCGCGACCTTCGCGTACAGCACGGCGGGGCTCTACACGGTGGGCATCGCAGGCGGCCAACGCATCGAGGAGTACCCCCGACTCGCCGTTAGCGGCGCGCTGATGCTGCTGTTCGTGAGCATGGTGATGCTCGTGTTCTTCGTCCACCATCTATCGCATTCGATCCAGGTGGACCAAGTCATGAAGGGCGTCGAGACGGCGACGCTGAAGGTGATCGAGCAGTCATACGTCCCCGGCGACCCTGGGATCCCCATGCCGGACGTGCCGCAGGGTGCCACCGCCCTGCCGGCACCGGCATCGGGATACGTCCAGGCCTTCCATGTCGGGCCATTCGTCGGTGCACTCGCGGAGCGGGGCCTGAAGGCACTGATGGTGCCCATGGTGGGCCGGCACGTGGTTGCCGGAGCACCCATCGCCTGGGTATGGGACGTCGCTGACGGCAGCGGGAGACCGTATGTGCCCGAGGCTTCCGCCCCGCTTCGGCGTGCACTAGCGCAGAGTGTACGCATCGGCTACGAACGGACCCTGGAGCAGGACGTCGCGTTCGGGATCCGACAGCTCGCGGACGTCGCGTCGAAGGCGCTCTCGCCAGCTATTAATGACCCATACACGGCGAACCAGGCGGTCGACCATCTGGGCACGATCCTCGCCGCGCTTACACTCAGGCAGCACGGCCCGCGAGCAGTGACAGACGCCCAAGGTACGGTCAGGCTCCACATCCCGGCCCGCGACTTCGCCTATCTCGTCGATCTGGCCCTCGGACAGGTTCGGCGTTACGGATCGAACGAACCCCGCGTCGTCAGGGCGTTGCTGCGGGTGTGCCGTGATCTCGCCTGGTTCGGAGACGCCGCGCACCGCGCCGTCGTTCGGCAGTATGTGCAGACCCTTATGAGCGACGTAACCCGGCTCGTGGCGCAGCCAGCCGATCGCGACCCCCTGCTGGAGGAGGGCGCAGCGGTCCTTGACCTCTTCGACATGGCGGACGGCCCTCCGGGCACCTCTTAACTCCATCCTCCTCCCGCCGCAGGGACGGCCGGAGAGCGGAGGCAGCCAGTGGCCTGGTGCCACGCTATTTCAAGTTCAACGCAGGAAGGTCAGAGGGCACGAAGAAGGCGCGCCCCGTTCGCTGAGCGCGCGCCCTTCCCGTATAGAACTGTTACTCCTTGAAGGCATCCTTGACCTTTCAATGCCGGCCAATTTCGCCATGCAAAAACAATTACATGGGACGCGAAGCCTGCCAGCCATAAGCCACATCGGGGCATGCGGGAACGGCATCGTGGTGCTCTACGCCTCGATCACTCGGCCGGCTCGATATGCTCAGGTCCGTTGTTACGGACGCTGTTTACCCTCGTGCTGACAACCCGGGGTGTCAGGGTTGGCTCCGGCAGAGAGCCCAGCAGGTGCTCTGCCACTCAAAGTATCCGTCAGCTGGCAGGATTGCCCTTCGTTTGACCGCCGCTTTGCGGAATGACGACTTCTCCAGTTCACTGCGGGCATTGATCAGCTTTTTGCCGATCTTGATGTCTTTCGCCCAAGAGGGGACCAGACCCCAGTGGGCCACGAGCAGATGCCGCTCGATGGAGCCCTCGTCCAGGCGCTCAGCCACGATATGCACGCTCTGAGTCGGCGCCACATTCCAGCTCGGAGGAGGCGGGTCACCTTCTACCTCTTGGCATCAAAGTAGCTCAGAAGGTCGCCGGTGGCCTTGGATATCACGTATCTGCCGCACATGACGCCATTGTGCCTGAAGGCTGTGGTCAGTAGGCGTCGAAGCGAACCAACAATATTTGTGCCACCTTTCAGAAGTGCATACGGGCTCTCCCTGGCCGTTCATGACCGAATCGTTCCGCCTGCTGCGGGCGTACCTGCCGTTCGGTGCGAGTGAGTCCTGATTGGAGCAGTTAGGCCCCAGCGGTTCTGTCCAGGGCCTAACTGATATTCGGATATGTCACGCGTTGAACAGGTCAGGTAGCTGTTTCGCTTACTGGAGGGCACCTCACTTCGCCTATAGGTTCAGCACCAGAAATAACGACTTTTTGAGATTCACAGACACGTTCAGAAAGCAGAAAGCAATCGCTCAAGTTGTGGCAGACGTGAGAGGGCTAGGTCATGGACGGTGCTTCCAACACTACTCCTGCCGGAAAGCCTGAGGGTGCCCAGGATTGCAGGGCCGTCAACAGGAGAACCAATCCCATGCCGATCGAGTACTACTTGGGGTCAGGCGGTGGTGATAGGGCCGGGCCGGTTAGACTCGTTTCATGCGCACAACCTCGGCACGAGGCCCCGACGCCGCTGGGAGCGAGCGCGTACTTATCCTGTCAGCAGGGGTAGGAGCGGGGCACAACAGCGCCGCGGCGGCGCTGCGGCAGGCGTGTGCCGCGCGCGCCGACATTGATGAGGTGCAGGTGCTCGACGTGCTGCAGGTGAGCAGCGTGCTCTACCGCTCACTGCTGGGCAAGGGTTACTTCGTCCTGGTCAAGGACTTGCCCTGGCTGGTCGAGTGGGGCTACGACATCAACGACCGTCCGTTCCGGCGCCGGGTCCCAGTTGATCCCTGGACACGGGTAAACGCTCTTCCGGTGATCGGTGCGATCAAGCGATTCCGGCCGACCGCAATCCTGTGCACGCACTTCCTGCCAGCCCAACTGCTGGCGTCGCTGCTCCTTCGCGGCGTGATTGACGCGCGGATCGCCGTCGTCATGACGGACTACGACTTCCAGGGCCTATGGCTTACGGGGGCGTTCCATGCGCTCTTCCTGGCCAGGGAAGAGGGCAGGGTGGAGCTGATAGCGCTGGGTTTGCCCCCCGACCGCGTCGCGGCCACGGGCATCCCGATCGCCAGCCAGCTGGATGTAGCGCCTGCGCGCGATGTAAACGAGCCCCCGATGCTGCTGATCTCGGCGGGCGCGACTGGCGGAGACTATGCCGTCTCGGTCGTGCGGCAGACGCTGCACATGCGCTCATCCTTCACGGCCACGGTTCTGTGCGGACGCAACGATGCCCTGCGGCAGCGTATCGAACAGCTAGTGGCGCCCGCTGGCGACCGCTACCGCGTGCTCGGCTTCACGGCGGAGATGCCCGAGTTGCTGCGCCGCGCCGACCTGTTTGTGGGCAAGCCGGGCGGTCTGGCGGCGGCGGAGTGCATGGCTGCAGGGCTGCCCATGGTGCTTGTGAACCCCATTCCGGGGCAGGAGGTTCGCAACGGGGATTACCTGATGGAGCAGGGGGCGGCGGTCCGTTGCAACACTCCCGCGACGATCGGTTGGAAGATCGACGAGCTGCTGCGGGAGCCGGGCCGCCTGCAGCGGATGCAGGCGGCGGCGCGGAGAACGGGCCGCCCTGACGCTGCAGCGGACGTGCTGACCGGGCTGTTGGACGGCCCGTCCCGTCCCCTCGTCGTGACACGCGCAGCGCAAAAGACAATCCTCGCCGAGAGCGAGCGGCGAGTCGTTTCGACCGATCTGACGGGACCTTCGTCGCTTGTCAGCATGATCGACTCGGCGGCTGGCAGCACGGTCGCGCTGCTGCGAGCCGAGGAGCTGGGAGATCTGCAGAAGTGGTACGCCACCCCGAACGGGGGTCTGCTACTGCGGCGCGGTCACGCGCTCAGGTCGCTCAGATGGGAGGAGCGGCGGCTGCTCCGCGCCATTCTGCGCGGGGACAACGAGCTGCACGTCCGTGTCGAAGGGCCCTCGACACCGCCTCGCATCCGCCCCTCCGGGTCGCCAGCAGCGGCAAAGAGCCAGGCAGTCGACCCCGAATCAAAAAGCTGAACAGCGAACAGCCGGCTTCGTTTCCGGCTGTGTCGGGTTGGTTCGGGATGGCCAGCACCGGTGCATGGGCCGGGGGGGGGGGGGGGGGGGGGGGGGGGGGGAGCGGGCACAACAAGACTTTGCTGATTGTGGTGGGAAACTTCCTCGGACTGCTACTTTCTTCGGCGCGGGAGATGGGGCACCTGTCTGTCCTGCCAAAGTTTGCTCCCATCCGGCGGGGACGAGCCGGTAGAAAGACTGAGCAGCAGCGCTTAGCGCTTCCCGTACTTGCGGTGGACGGCTTGTTTGCTTACGCCCAGGCACAGGGCAATGGCTTCCCAAGAAAGGCCGGCCTGCCGGGCCTTTCTGACCAGGGACGCTTCGGTGCGCCCAACCTCCTTCTGCAGCTCAGCGACCGCGCGCAACGCGTCAGCGGGGCCCTTGCCGTCCATTGATGCAACCAATGTCTTCATCCGGTCCACCTCCATGCGTCAACATTAGTTGACGGAAATCGCCAGCGTCAACATTTATTGACAATTCACAAGGTCCTGCAGACGGGTGTGAAGTCAGCAGTCCTCCAATACTCACGGGACAGCCACATGCCCCAGCCTCACCCGGACCAGTCTGAAACGGCTGGGGCTCGTCCCCATGAACTCGCGTCCCGCCGGCGATGCCGTCCGGGGGAGTTCCATCCAGGTCTTCATGCGGTCGACGTCGCTCCAGTCCGTTGTCGAGGATGTGCGGGATGACGCCCTGCCACTCCTGCCGATGGCCCTTTCATGAGCCCTGGCGGCGGCGTATCGTCTATTCCGCCGGGAACGGTCGTAGCCGTCAGAGGAGCGGACATGGCTGGATGGAATGCGGACACAGCGGCGGGGCCGGTGGGGGCGGGAACTGTAACGCTGGTGGAAGGCTCATGTTTCTGCATCTCCGCTGCCAACGGCGACATCCATTCGGAACTTCCCCACGGTGTTTTCCACGAGGACACCCGGATCCTGTCCGGGTGGAGCATGACGGTGAACGGCCAGTCGCTTGAGCCGCTGGCCGCGGAAACGAAAGAACCCTACCGGGCACTGTTCATCGGCCGCGTTCCGCGCGGGGACGGATACGCGGACAGCCCTCTGATCGTGGAGCGCCTGCGGGAAGTCGCTGACGGCGTGATAGAGGAAATCACCATTCGCAACTACTCCGGAAACCCTGTGGAGTGCAGCGTCTCCGTTGGCGTCGATTCGGATTTCGCGGACCTGTTCGAGGTGAAGGAGGCGAGGGTCCAGCGGCGCTGGGAGGTCGTCCGTGGAGCCGACGGTGATTCCCTGATTATCAGCGCGGCATGGCAGGACCTGCGGAAGGCTGTCCTGGTGCGGGGACGCGGGGCCGTGGCCACCGCCGGCGCACTCACGTACCAGGCGATGGTGCCCGCTTCCGGCCACTGGAGAACGCGGCTAAGCGTTGCACCGGCCGCGCAAAAGGACGTTTCACGCCCTGTCCGGCACGGCACCTCACAGAGTGACCGGCGGCACCAGGAATGGGTCGCGAAGATACCCAGGCTGCAGATGACCAACCGGTCCATCGAACGGACGCTGCGGCGCAGCTACGACGACCTCGGCGCACTTCGGATCGAGGACCCTGCGTATCCGGAGCGGATTGTGGTGGCCGCAGGAGCGCCATGGTTCATGACCCTTTTTGGGCGTGATTCGCTGTGGGCTTCAGAAATGGCCCTACCTGTGGATCCGTCACTGGCTCTTGGCACCCTGCAGACCCTGGCTGACCGCCAAGGCAAGGTGGTGGACCCGGTGAGTGAGGAGGAACCCGGGAAGATCCTCCACGAGGTACGGCTTGGGGTATCTTCCGGGCTGGCTCTGGGCGGAAAGTCGGTCTATTACGGCAGCGTGGACGCCACTCCGCAGTTCGTGATGACTTTGGCCTCCGTCAGCCGGTGGGGTTTCGCGAAGGAAACCATTGCGGCACTGCTGCCCAACGCGGACCGCGCACTGGACTGGGTTCGGAACTACGGCGATAAGGACGGCGACGGCTTCGTCGAGTACTGCCGCCTCAATGACCACGGCCTGCTAAACCAGGGGTGGAAGGACTCGTGGGACGGCATCAACTTCGCTGACGGCACCCTTGCCGAGCCGCCGATAGCCCTTTGCGAGGTGCAGGCGCTGGTGTACTCCGCGCTGCAGGCACGGGCGTGGATGGCGTACGACGGCGGCGACGCGGGTTTGGCCGCGCAGCTCACCGATGAGGCGGCGGCGCTGAAGAAGAGGTTCAACGAGGCGTTTTGGCTGCCGGAACGCGGCTACTTCGCGGTAGCGCTGGACGGCAGGAAACGCCCGGTGGATGCCTGCGCCTCAAACATGGGCCAGTGCCTGTGGCACGGCATCATTGATGATGACAAGGTGCCGATGGTGGCCGAGCGGCTGATGTCGCCTGAAATGTTCAGTGGATGGGGCGTGCGGACCCTTGCCACGAACATGGGCGCCTACAATCCGGCAAGCTACCACAACGGGTCTGTTTGGCCCCACGACAATGCCATTATCGCGGCGGGCCTGATGCGTTACGGCTTCGTGGAGGAGGCGCAACGGATCGCCACGGCCCTGCTTGAAGCGGCGGACTACTCCGACGGGCGGCTCCCGGAACTGTTCTGCGGTTTCAGCCGGGAACAGGTAACCGAACCGGTGCCGTACCCCACGGCCTGCTCACCCCAGGCGTGGGCGGCCACCACACCCATCATGCTGATCACCAGCCTGATGCGGTACGACGCCCACGTGTCGCGGGGCGGCTTCTGGATGGATCCTGCTCTGCCGGCATCGTACGGGGATCTGCACATTACCAATGCGCCCCTGGCCGGGGGCCGGATCACCATTGACATCACCCCCTCTGGCCCATCGGTGCAGGGCCTGCCGGAGGGCATCACTTTCCACCGCGAACACCGTCCGTGGCTGAGCGAGCTCATTTCGCAGGCCGGACTCGACGCCAAAAGCTAAGCGTCCGGCCGGCGTCGTCTTTCAAGCGGCGGTGTCAGCTCCAGCCGAGGCCCAGGCCCCAGATGATTCTTGGCACGCAGGTATCATCGGCGCAGGAGCCCTCCCACGCAGATGCCCGGGAAAGGCTGGGCCGGCGGCGGTTAGAGGGCAGCATCCTGTCTCAAAGCTGCCACGGCCGCCGGCCCTGTCCCCATTCAAGGTCCTGCCCCCAACAAGCGGGACCTTGACGTCCGTCAGTGACGCCCACCTCATTCTGGCTTAGAGGGAATACCAGTGGTGGTTTTGGGCTTGTTCCCAGTGAGGCGCCGACGCTTGGCTGCCTCGTTCGAAAGGACCCTCTTGCCCACTGCTTTCATTCCCTTCACTATGCGCGCCTCGGTCCGAGACGACCACCGGCGCACCTTCCGCACCGACATCGAGCGGATGACCGACGGACATCTCCGGTGGACGCCGCTGGACGTTATCAAGTCAACGAACACCCAGGCCCTGTTGCGCGGGGCTGCGCCGAAAGGCCCGCACACCGCGACCGATGCGAGCCTCGCCCAGTACCTTCAGGACCGCCTCATGGCCGAGAACATCCACCTGGATCTCAGCGTCCGCATCGATCGTTAGGCGCATCTGGGGAGCCTCGGACCATTGCTGGTCCGAGGCTTTGTTGTGCCCTTGATTCGACGGTGCCAAGACAGTCAGAATAGGTCTTTGGTCAGTTGTGCAGGGCTGCAGAGCCTGCTCCCACATGCACAGTCCGTCGGGGCGAAAGCGGGCTGGTCTCCATTTCCCGCAGCATCTCCACCGAAACCGCTTTGCCAGTGAAGAGGCGTGCCATGTATGGCGCACTCCGTTCAGTGTGCGCGCCCTTCCCGTTGCGTTTGTCACTGCTTCGAGCGTCCGAAACGACCCTGCCTGCCCACCGTAACGGCGTGGAGGGTATCCAAGGGCAGGAGCCCTTCCAGGGTGAGCACCATGCCCGGGTTTGGCCCCTACGGGCCGGGCCTGTGGGAGCATGCGGACGGATGCTCGAAGGAGTCGCGGCACGAAGGAAGGGGCTCATTGTGGGGATACCGGACCATAGCAGTCAGCAGCGCTGACGGGAGCTACCAGGCGGCGATGACAGTCACAACGCCATCACTGCCCACCGAACTCGAAGACCCGTCCACCGGGAACAGGCGTGACCTCCTGAACAGCCAGATCGAGTCCTCCCTGAACGAGACCCTTGACCGGCTCTGCATGTCAGCCAGATGAGAAAGTGCCTGCTGTTCAAGGCTTGGTTTGAACACAGCACAGATGGACGATCCGGCGGAATGCGCAATCGCGACGGGCGGGACGCCAGGGAATCCCGTGGCTTCGGGAAGGCCCGAAACCAGGTGACTAATGGCTCTGTTCGCCCGTCGGTGACCGCGCAAAGCTGGAATGAACGGCAGGGATTGAAGGGGCGGGTCCGGGGATGATGTACGGATGGTATGGCGACTGGGGTGTGGGCGGTTGGATTGTCATGGCCCTGATGATGCTGCTGTTCTGGGGTGGTGTGGTGACGGTCGTGATTCTTCTGGTCCGCGGCGGACGCCAGGGGCACGGGGGATACTACGGGTCTGCTCATGATGAGGCTGAGCGGATCCTGAATGAACGTTTCGCGCGGGGGGAAATCGACGCTACCGAGCTGAATGAACGCCGGGCTGCTCTCCGACGCAGGCCGTGAAGACACTCTCCCGCAGCACGCAGATCCTGATCGGGGCTATCGCGACAGTACTGCTGACCGCGTTGTCCATGACGGGGATCGCGCTGCTGGGCGGTGGCCCGAATCCGGGCGGAGCAGGGAATCCCGGCACCACCCGCTGTGCGGCGCCGAGTTTCGCGGGCACCGTCGTGAACGTCACTACCATCGACAGGGGCGGGACCATGATGGCCGGTCCCAGGATGATGCGCGGCAGCATGCGCCTGACCGCGGACCGGGCCACCGTGGTCCACGGCAAAGTGTCCTTCCTGGTCGTCAACGCCGGCACCATTCCCCATGAAATGCTGGTCGTCCCCGTGGCGGGCACCCAGAGCGCAGGAACGCGCCCCGTGGGCCGGGACGGAAGAGCCGACGAGGCCGGCAGCCTGGGCGAGGCCTCCGCTGCCTGCGCCGAAGGTGAAGGAGAGGGGATCCTGCCGTCCACGAGCGGCTGGGTCACGCTTGACCTGCCGCCCGGGCGGTATGAACTGTTCTGTAATCTCCCGGGCCACTACTGGGCAGGGATGTACACGGAGCTCACCGTCACCTGAACCGGCCGGAGAACCGCAGGCGGCGGGGAGCGATACCGGACAGGGGGAGCGGGTCCGCCGGTGACGAACCGGCGGACCTCATGAGGTAGCCTGCCCAGGCAGCCCGCTTCCTGCCCGGATCTAGTTGCTGAGGTAGCCGTTCGGGTCCAGGACGTACTTTGTGGCCGCTCCGGCATCGAATTCCGCGTACCCCCGCGGTGCATCATCGAGCGCTATGGCTGTGGCGTTGACCGCCTTGGCGATCTGGATCTTGTCATGCAGAATCGCCATCATCAGTTGCCGGTTGTACTTCATCACCGGGCACTGGCCGGTCGCGAAGGAGAGGGACTTTGCCCAGCCAGTGCCCAGGGACAGGGACAGTGAACCCTTCTGGGCCGCCTCGTCCGCGGCGCCCGGGTCTCCTGTGACGTAAAGGCCGGGAATGCCCACGGACCCGCCGGCGGCGGTGAGGTCCATCAACGAATTGAGCACGGTGGCCGGCGCTTCCTTGGCGCCACGCCCGTGCCCGCGGGCCTCGAAACCGACTGCGTCAATACCGGCATCGACCTCCCGAACGCCGAGGATCTGCTCGACCTGGTCGGCCGGGTCGCCGTTGGCCACGTTGACGGTTTCGCAGCCAAAGGACCGGGCCTGGGCGAGACGATCCTCATTGAGGTCCCCTACGATGACCACGGCGGCCCCCAGCAGCTGGGCGCTTGCCGCCGCGGCAAGTCCTACGGGTCCGGCCCCGGCAACATAGACGGTTGACCCGACGCCGACACCTGCCGTGACGGCGCCGTGAAATCCGGTGGGGAGGATGTCGGAGAGCATGGTCAGGTCCAGGATCTTCTCCAGGGCCTGGTCGCGGTCGGGGAACCGCAACAGGTTCCAGTCGGCATAAGGGACCAGGACGTACTCCGCCTGCCCTCCGACCCAGCCGCCCATGTCGACGTAGCCGTAAGCGGATCCTGGGCGGTCCGGGTTCACGTTCAGGCAGATCCCGGTCTTGCGCTCCTTACAGTTCCGGCAGCGCCCGCAGGAGATGTTGAACGGGACCGAGACGATGTCCCCGACCTTGATGAACTCGACGTCGGGCCCGGTCTCGATGACTTCCCCGGTGATCTCGTGACCCAGGACCAGGCCGGCCGGGGCGGTCGTGCGGCCGCGAACCATGTGCTGGTCCGACCCGCAGATGTTGGTGCTCACGGTGCGCAGGATGACGCCGTGCGGGACCTTCCGGCCGACGTTGACGGGATTGACTCCGGGGCCGGCCTTCAGTTCAAAGGTGGGGTAGGGGGTATCGATGATTTCGACAATCCCGGGTGCCTTGTACGCAACGGCTTTGTTGGCTGACATGGGCATGGCTCCTATGGTTGGTGTTCGAATTGGCACGGAAGGCCTGACGCCGGCTGCATCAGACCTTCCGTGGGGCAAGAGTTGTCAGTTTTCGTGAAGCAAGGGGGGTGGATTGAGGTGCCGGGCGGGCCGGACCGAGCGGCTAGGCGTCGATAACCATGTCGGTCAGCGCGGTTGAACAGCAGGGAAGGAACTTGCCTGCAGTGATCTCACGGGCCCGGATCCCGCCCTGGTGGTTCATCTCCACCTCGCCGGAAAGCTTGACGACTTTGCAGGAGCCGCACATACCCTCCTTGCAGTTCGCGCCGATCCGGACGCCTGCGCGCTGGGCCACTCCGAGGATGTGTTCGTCCGGGCCGATCCGTACATTGATGCCCGTCCGCATGAAGGACAACGTGAGGCTGCCCGTTCCCACAGTGTCAAAGCTCGAGGCGTCGGGGGACGCGGCCTCCGGTTCCGCATCTGATCCGCCTTCGGCGGCCGCCGGGCCCGGGTCGACCGTTTCCAGCGGCACCCCCGTGGCCTTCAAGGTTCCCTCGTCGTCGTAGCCAGGCTCGTAGAGCCCGAACGCGCTGGGCTGGCTTTCGAAATAGTCCTCGGCGGAATCGGCGATTTCCTCGGCGATCTCCTCCGCGATGTCCGAAGCGAGCGCGATTTCTGCCTGGTATTCAAGGAGTGTCTGGCGATCCCCCGAGAAGAACTCCATGTAAATGGAGGTGTCGTCGACGCCGACCTGCTTAAGCAGCTCGGTGGCGGTGTTCAGGTAACCTTCCGGGCCGCAGGCGTACACCTGGCGGCCGTTGGCATCAGGAGCGACCTCGTCGATCATGGCCGAGGACAGCCTTCCGCTGAAGCCATCCCACTCCTCGGGCCGGCCGCGGTCGCCAAGGGCGTAGAAGACCTTGACGCGCGAGTCCACCGACGCGATGTAGGCCAGTTCCCGGTGGAAGGCAAAGCCGCCGGCTTCCGCTCCGTGGTAGAGCACTACCACATTGGCCGTACCGGGCAGCGAGTGGATGGTCCGCAGCATCGACATGATCGGAGTGATGCCGGCGCCGGCAGCCAGGAAGAGGTACCGTGCGCGCCGGTCGGCATCGGGCAGGTGGAATGCCCCCACGGGTCCCAGCATGTCCAGGACGGTGCCGGGTTTGACGTTGTCATGCACCCACGGTGAAACCAGTCCGCCGGGATCGCGCTTAACGGTGACGCTGAAGGTCCAGGGTTCCGTGGGTGAGCTGGAGATTGAGTAGCTGCGGTCCACGGGTTCCTGGTCCTCGCCGTTCACGGGAAAGGCGATATTCACGTACTGGCCGGCCCTGAATGCCAGGGGTGCGCCGTCGCAGCGGCGGAACACGAAGGTCATCATGCCCCCGGCCTCGGGTACGGTCTCCACACATTCCGCCATGAACTCCTGCGGATGCCAGGGACCCAAAGCACGTGCAGCGCGGGCGGGTGCCTCGGCGCTGCCCATTACCCTGTTCCACGGCATCTCAAGGCCACGGATGCGTTGGGGTTCCTGGACTACCGTTTCAGTAAGGAGTTCCGTCATGCCAAGTGCTCCTGAACGCGCTGAACGTACCAGTTGATGAAGGCCTCCACCTGGTATTCGCTCTTCATGTAGGGGCCGGGCTGGTAGGCAGGGCTGCCGGCACCCTTCTGGCACAGTTCCACGAACGCCTTGTCCTGCAGGTTTGTCTGCTTCCAGGTGTAGGTGAGCTTGTCCAGGTCGTAGTCGACGCCTTCTTCCGCGTCGTCCGCCACGAGCCAGGTGGTTCGCACCAGCGACTGGTGTTCGTTGATGGGGAAGACACCGAAGGTGATGACGTGGTCCCCAAGGAAATGGAACCAGCTGTTGGGCTGCAGGTGCATCGAGCAGCGGCCAAGGCGGAAGTCCGGAAGGTCGCCAAGCAGTTTCTTGGAAAGCCTGCGTCCGTCGGGCGAGAACGATTCGCCCTCGCCGTCGAGCGATTCCCGTGAGATGCGGATTCCCGCGATGCGCGTGTCGAGCTCCTCGACCACCTCGTAGGGAAGGCCGTAGCGGCGGCAGCGCTCCTCGAGCGATGACTGTGCGTTCTTGTTGCGGTCCCACACTTCCTCAAGGTGCGTCGGGATCAGCCCCTCCGTGAGGCCCCAGGTGGGAAAGAGGGAGCAGGCGAGTTCGGGGTGGCCGTCACAGTGGTAGCACTCCCGGTTGTTCTCCATGACCAGCTTCCAGTTGCCCTCTTCGATGATGTTCTGCTGGTAGGCAATTTTCGTCTTCGACAGATCGTGGGGCGCGAGGTAGGGCTCAAAGATCTTTGCGGTTTCATCGAAGTCCGTCGGCGGCACGTCCGCAATGCAGACGAAAATCAGTCCTGCCACCTCGCGGCCGTGGGCGCGCTTGAGGCCGAAGCAGCTCTTGTCGAACTTCGTTTCCCCCGGGGCCGAGGCGTGGATCAAATCACCGCTGGGCGAGTAGGTCCAGGAGTGGTAGCCGCAGACCAGGTTTCCCGTTGATCCCGTGGATTCCGTCAGGACGCGGGCGCCGCGGTGCCGGCACACGTTGTGCAGTACGTTCACGCCGCCGTCGTCGTTGCGCAGCACGATCAGGGAATAGGGCCCGTAGTCGACAGTGACGTAGTCGCCCGGTTCCGGCAGTTCGGCTGTGCTGGCGGCAAAGATCCAGTGCTGCCCGAAAATGGCCTCCATGTCGATGTTGAAGATCGTCGAGTCCGTGTAGAAGGGGGCATCGAGGGAATATCCCGTGCGCCGGAACTCGAACAGTTCGGTGATTTCCGCCAGTTGCTCGGCAGGCAGGGATGCAGCGAGTTTTCCGCGCTTGAGGGGGACGTTCACTGAAGCAGTCATGTTGGGTTTCCTCCCGGGAGGGCTGGCTGGTGGGCGATTCGTGGCGACCACAGAGTTGGAGGCGGCAACCGGCGTTGCCGCAACTTTGCAGTCATAAAGGTTGGGGAGGATCGACCTGCACCAATGCGTCCGTCGGGGACGTCCCTGTTCGCGCTGTACGCAACATCGATCACCATATGCAACAGTGTGACTCGTGCCACGCAGGGTGTCAATCTATTAATTGACGCCGCCAAAAACTACGAAAAAACGTGCTGACTGGACCCGGGCGCGCATCAGCTAAGGCGTGTGAAATCCGGTTGGACGCTGGCCCGGGGCCGGTTACTCACTGCTTTGGTTGCGCAACGCCGCCCACGCCTGGAAACCGCCGATCAGGTCGGTGGCACGGATCAGCCCCAGCCTCTGCAGGGTGTGCGCAGCGAGGCTGGAACTGTAGCCCTCGTTGCACACAACCACGATGCGGCGGGCGGGGTCGTCAGCGATCGGGAGCCGATGGGCGCTGGAAGGATCGAGCCGCCACTCAAGAACGTTGCGGTCGATCACGACGGCTCCCGGAAGTTCGCCGTCCCGGTCCCGCTGATCCACGGGCCGAATGTCAACAACAAGGGCGCCCGCTCCCATTTCCCGCTCAAGATCCGAAGGGTGGACACGCACGAGCCCGCTGCGGCTCTCTTCCAGTAACTGGTCGACCGTAAGGGCCGCGGGGGTGCCGCCCGCATGCGAACCGCGTTCGCCGCCTTCAGCGCCGTCGTCGGAGTTATCAAACTGGTTCAAAATTTTCTCCCTTTACCTTCCGATGCGTCCATCGTTCCACCATGAAGCTGAACGCGGGGCGGTCGGACCGGGGCGAATGTCTTTTTGCGTCCGCCTGGGGGAGGGGGCACCGGCGGAAGGTGCACGACGGCGGTGCGTCCCGTCGTCGTGCTCCTTGACTTTTGTGGGGACTACTTGAATTTCGGCGCCGTAGTTTCTGCGGAAGACACGCGAACGCTGTCCTGTTGCTTTCGCGGCGCTTCGGGATATGCTCCACAAATGGCACCGCGAAGTTTCCTTCAATGGCCGGTCATCCGTCAATTGTCGACGGGGGATCTGCTGGGCCGTGGGCCCGCTGTCACCTCGGCCAAGACCCAGGCCATTGCCCCCCGCACAGCTACTGCTGACCGCGTTGTCCAGAGCGTCTGCCCCTACTGCGCCGTGGGTTGCGGACAGCGTGTCTACGTCAAGGACGAAAAGGTCATCCAGATCGAAGGCGATCCGGACTCACCCATCTCGCGCGGCCGCCTGTGCCCCAAGGGTTCTGCCAGCGAGCAACTGGTCAATTCACCAGGCCGGCAGACCAAGGTGCTTTACCGTGCGCCGCGCTCCAGGGAGTGGGAACACCTGGATTTGGCCACGGCCGTCGAGATGGTGGCGGACCGGTTCATCGAAACGCGCCGCAGGACGTGGCAGCAGGAGGACGACCAGGGCCGGCTGCTTCGCCGCACCATGGGCATTGCTTCGCTGGGCGGCGCAACCCTGGACAACGAAGAAAACTACCTGATCAAGAAGCTCTTCACGGCTGCAGGGGCGGTGCAGACCGAGAACCAGGCCCGCATATGACACTCCGCCACGGTTCCCAGTTTGGGAGCCTCGTTTGGACGCGGTGGTGCAACGCAGTCACTGCAGGACATGGCCAACGCCGATTGCATCGTTATCCAGGGTTCCAACATGGCCGAGTGCCATCCCGTGGGATACCAGTGGGTAGCGGAGGCTAAAGCCCGCGGAGCCAAGGTCATCCACGTTGACCCCAGGTTCACGCGGACGTCGGCAGTGTCGGATAAGCACATTCCCATTCGTGCAGGCTCCGACGTGGTTCTCCTTGGTGCGCTCATCAACTATGTCCTCACCAATGACCTGTGGTTCAAGGAGTACGTCAGCGCGTACACCAACGCCGCCACGCTGGTCCATGAGGATTACCGCGACGCCGAGGACCTGGGTGGGCTGTTCTCCGGCTTTGATCCGGAGAAGCGCGCCTACGACACGTCATCGTGGGCCTATGCGGAAAAAGGGGACGGTGCCATCGATGAGCCCGGGCCAGGTTCGGAACACGGAGCCGATGCCACGGCCCGCGCCGCCGGCCACGCCTTTGGCAGCGGCGGACCACCTTTGGAGCACGCCGAAGTGCAGCGCGACGACACCCTCCAGGACCCGCGGACTGTTTTCCAGATCGTCAAGCGGCACTACGCCCGCTACACCCCGGAGATGGTCCAGGACATGTGCGGGATCGACGCCGCGGACTTCGAGTACCTGGCGCGCTCCATCACGGAAAACTCCGGGCGCGACCGCACGACGTGTTTCGCCTACGCCGTCGGCTGGACCCAGCACTCCCTTGGGGCTCAGTTCATCCGGGCCGCCGCCATCCTGCAGCTTCTGCTCGGGAACGTCGGACGCCCCGGTGGCGGGATCATGGCCCTGCGTGGCCATGCCAGCATCCAGGGCTCAACGGACATCCCCACCCTTTTCAACCTTCTGCCCGGGTACCTGCCCATGCCCAGCGCCGGACGCCATGACAGCCTTGAGGAGTACCTGTCAGTCATTGGCTCGAAGCAACAGAAGGGTTTTTGGGCTGATGCCGACGCCTACACCATCAGCCTCCTAAAGGCCTGGTGGGGTGAGGCTGCCAACGCGGACAACGACTGGGCTTACGACTATCTCCCGAGACTGACGGGGGCCCACGGAACGTACGAGACAGTAATGGGCATGCTCGAGGACGAAGTTGAGGGCTACTTCCTTCTCGGCCAGAATCCTGCAGTGGGTTCGGCCCACGGCCGGATGCAACGCCTGGCCATGTCGCACCTGAAGTGGCTGGTGGTGCGTGACTTGAACCTCATCGAGTCGGCCACGTGGTGGAAAGACGGTCCGGAAATTGAATCCGGGGAGCTGCGCACCGAGGACATCGAGACCGAAGTGTTCTTCCTGCCTGCCGCAACCCACGTTGAGAAAGCCGGCTCTTTCACCCAGACCCAGCGCCTGCTGCAGTGGCGGCACCAGGCGGTGTCGCCGCCGGGGGAGTGCCAGAGCGAGCTGCAGTTCTTCTTCGAACTGGGCCAGCGGATCCGGGAGAAACTGGCCGGGTCGCAGGACGAACGGGACCGTCCGCTGCTGGACCTCACTTGGGACTACCCCACGGACGGGCATGGCGAACCTGATGGTGAAGCCGTGCTGGCGGAAATCAACGGCCGCCACCTGGACGGCCCGGATGCGGGCAAGCCGCTCTCGGCATACACCGAACTGCGCGCCGACGGATCCACGGCGGCCGGCTGCTGGATCTACACCGGCGTGTACGCTGACGGTGTCAACCACGCCGCCAACCGGAAGCCGGGCAAGGAACAGGGGCCTGCGGCCCCGGAATGGGGCTGGGCATGGCCGGCCAACCGCCGGATCCTCTACAACCGCGCGTCGGCTGATCCGGCCGGCAACCCGTGGAGCGAGCGGAAGAAATACATCTGGTGGGACCAGGAACAGGGTAAGTGGGTCGGAGACGACGTGCCGGACTTCCCGGTTGACCGGGCACCTGGCAGCAAACCCGATCCCTCTGTCGGTGGTCCAGCCGCACTCAGCGGTGATGATCCCTTTATCATGCAGGCAGACGGCAAAGGCTGGTTGTTCGCGCCGAAGGGCCTCATGGATGGACCCCTTCCCACCCATTACGAGGCGCAGGAATCACCGGTGGCGAACGCGCTTTATCCGCAGCAGCAAAGTCCTGCGCGGCTGGTGTTCCCCCGCGCGGACAACCTCAGCGCACCGAGCGCCGGCACCAGCGGGGCAGACGTCTACCCGTTCGTCTTCACCACATATCGGCTCACGGAGCACCATACGGCGGGTGGGATGAGCCGCTGGCTCCCATACCTGTCGGAGCTCCAGCCGGAGATGTTCTGCGAGGTCTCGCCTGAACTGGCCGCCGAGCGCGGACTTGAGCCGTACGGGTGGGCCACGATCATTTCGCCGCGCTCCGCCATCGAGGCGAAGGTTCTTGTCACGGACCGGATGAGGCCCCTGGCTGTTGGCGGCCACACCGTGCATCAAATTGGGTTGCCCTACCACTGGGGCGTCGGCAGCAATGCCGTGGTCAGTGGTGACGCGGCCAACGACCTGCTGGGTGTGACCCTGGACCCCAACGTCCAGATCCAGGAGTCCAAGGTGGCTTCGTGCGATATCCGTCCGGGCCGCCGTCCGCGGGGGAAGGAACTGCTTGCCCTGGTTGCGGAGTACCAGGCCCGGGCAGGAGTGACCATCGAGACGGGGAACAGCGCCGTCACCAATCCGACGGCGGAAGGCAACAAACCCGCCCCGCATACCGATCCCACAACGGAGGACTAGATGGGCCAGCTGTCCGGACCGACCGACCCCACCGCCGATGCCCACTGGGAACACAACCATCCGCGCAAGGGATTCTTCACCGACACCTCGATCTGCATCGGCTGCAAGGCCTGCGAAGTTGCCTGCAAGGAATGGAACCACAACCCGCAGGACGGAAACCTCGAGTTGCTGGGGTCTTCCTACGACAACACCGGATCCCTGGGCGCCAGCACCTGGCGGCATGTGGCGTTCATTGAGCAAGGCCAGGAACGCATTACCGAGGCCCGGGAATCCGGGCGGGCCCTGGTCAATTTGGGCATGCCCCGCATTGGTCCTCCCGCCACGGCAGGGTCCGCAGCGACCGACCTGGCAGAGGCCGACACGACGCCCCCGGACACGGCAGACTTCCGGTGGCTGATGTCCTCCGACGTCTGCAAGCACTGCACCCACGCCGGATGCCTTGACGTCTGTCCCACGGGGGCCCTTTTCCGTACCGAATTCGGCACCGTGGTGGTCCAGGACGACGTCTGCAACGGCTGCGGAACCTGCGTGGCCGGGTGCCCCTTCGGCGTGATCGAACGCCGCAGCAATGGCACGGTGAAGGTGGCCGGCCAGCGGGACGAGCAGCACGAAAAGCATCCCGCCGACCCCAACGTGGGCGTGGCCCAGAAGTGCACGTTGTGCTACGACAGGCTGGTGGCCGATGAGACGCCCGCGTGCGCCAAGGCATGCCCGACGACGTCCATCAAGTTCGGCGACCACGACGACATGGTGGAAACAGCCCGGGAGCGGGTGGCCCACCTGCACGCGCAAGGCCTCACCGAAGCGCGGCTCTACGGTGCGAACGAGAACGACGGCGTCGGTGGAACGGGATCGGTCTTCCTGCTGCTGGATGAGCCCGAGGTGTACGGGCTCCCGCCGGACCCGCGCGTCCCCACCGCCGACCTGCCGCAGATGTACCGGCGGGCAGGCATGGCTGTAGCGGGCATGGCCGCGGCTGCAGCATTGGCTTTCCTGGGAGGACGGGCGTGACCCTTTCGGAATTCGACAGCTTCCGGCCGGCGGAGCGTGCCCGGCGCCGCCGGCAGGACGGCAAACCCGGCCTGCGCCGCCGCAGGGACAACGGGGACGGTTCCCGCGAAGTGCCCATGGTCCCGGAGCCTGAATTCACCTCTTACTACGGCCGCCCCGTCGTAAAGCCCGCGCCGTGGGGCGATGACGTTGCCATCTACCTGTTCCTGGGCGGCGTGGCAGCAGGCTCGGCGCTGCTTGGCCTCGGCGGCCAGTTGACCGGACGGCCGATACTTCGCCGGAATGCCCGGCTGGGTGCCTTGGCCGCCGTGAGTGCCGGCGCCGTCGCGTTGGTGAAGGACCTGGGCAGGCCGGAGCGTTTCCTGCATATGCTGCGGACCTTCAAAGTGACCTCGCCGATGAGCGTGGGCTCGTGGATCCTCAGCGCCTTCAGCGCAGGTGCGGGCGTTGCCGCAGTGGCCGAAATCGACCGGATGAGCGGAAACCGGCTGCCGCTGGGACCCTTGCGCAGGGTGCTGCAGGCCGTGGAAGGACCGGCGGGCGTCGAGGCTGCGGTGTTCGCCGGACCATTGGCGGCATACACAGCTGTGCTGCTTGGCGACACCGCCACCCCCACCTGGAACGCTGCGCACGAGGAACTGCCGTTCGTCTTCGTCAGTTCGGCGTGCCTCGCTTCTGCCGGGCTCGCCATGGTCACCACGCCGGCCCGCGAGACCGGTCCCGCCCGCAAACTCGCGGTGCTTGGCGTCGTGGGCGACGTGCTTGCCATGAAGATCATGGAGCGCCGGATGGATCCGGTGGCAGCCGAGCCCCTTCATCAGGGCAAGGCAGGCACCATGCTGAAGTGGAGCGAGCGGTTGGCAGTCGCCGGCGGCCTGGGAACCGTGCTGGGTGGCCGCAACCGCGTCGCAGCTGCCGCTTCGGGGGTGGCGTTGCTGGCCGCTTCTGCACTGACCCGGTTTGGCATCTTCGAAGCGGGGCTGGCCTCTGCCAAGGACCCGCGGTACACCATCGAACCGCAGAAGGCCCGGCTCGCAGCCCGCCGCGCAGCCGGCGTAACCGGCGACGCGATCACGACCGCCAGCTGACCTGGCCGCCAGGCATCAGCGGATCCTGATGCCCCGGCCGGCAGTGGTGTGGCCGATGACGGGGTGCCCGGGCAGCTCGCCGACCACCAGCAGCCCGCCGGAAGTCTGGGCATCGGCAAGCAGCAGCAGGTCGTCTTCGGTGATGCCCGGTGCGGTCTGCAGGTGCGGCCGCACCCAGTCGAGGTTGCGCCGGGTCCCGCCGGAGACAAAGCCGTCGCGCAGTGCCTCGCGGGCTCCATCAATCAGCGGTACCGCCTTCAGGTCGATCACTGCGCCCACCTCCGATGCCCGGACCAGCTTGTGAAGATGGCCAAGCAGGCCAAAACCCGTGACGTCCGTTGCTGCCCGGACGCCGGCGGCCACCGCTGCCTCGGACGCTTCGCGGTTGAGGCCCACCATGGTCGCTATCGCCTCGGCAAACACTTCACCGGTCGCTTTGTGCCGGTTGTTGAGAAGCCCGACGCCGATCGGCTTTGTCAGCGTGATGGGCAGGCCCGGCCGGGCGGCGTCGTTGCGCAGCAGCCGGTCCGGGTGCGCGACGCCGGTGACGGCCATGCCGTACTTGGGTTCCGGATCGTCGATGGAGTGTCCGCCAAGCACCGGGCAACCGGCCTCCGACGCCACACTAAGCCCGCCGCGGAGGACCTCCGTCATCAGCTCCATTGGCAGGACGCCGCGGGGCCAGCCCACCAGGTTGATGGCCGTGACCGGCCGGCCGCCCATTGCATAGATATCCGAGAGCGCATTGGCGGCGGCGATCCGGCCCCAGTCAAAGGCATCGTTGACAACGGGAGTGAAGAAATCCGCCGTGGTAAGAACCGCGAGGTCGTCCCGCACCAGGACGGCCGCCGCGTCGTCGCCACTGTCCAGGCCAACCAGCACCTCTGCGCCCGGCTGGCCGATGAGGCCACGGACGGCATCTTCGAGCTCACCCGGCGGGATCTTGCAGGCACAGCCTCCTCCGTGGGCGTAGTCGGTGAGCCGAAGGGCGCCCACGGCGCCCTCATCAAGTTGCTGGACTGACGTCTGGGCCTCATTCACCCGCCTAGCGTACCCCCGTGAATCGACCTGCTATATTGAGGCGCGGTGGCGTCCGGGTCCTGGTGGGCCCCCCGGTCTTCAAAACCGGTGCGGCTGAGCATCTCGGCCTGGCGGGTTCGATTCCCGTCCGCCACCGCCAACTTTCGGCAGTGAATGCCGCGATATGAGGAGGGCTGTGGACCACGTCGATCCCCGCCGCCTGATTCCCCGCACGGACGACCTGCTGGCACTGCCGCCCGTCCGCGAAGCCCGGTCACGGCTGAGTGAGCGTGTGATCCGCGAACTCGTCCGGGACATCCAGGACCAGGCCCGGCGCGGTGACCTTCCTCCCGGCCAGGTGGAGCCAGTCCTGCTGGCCGCCGTCGCTGACCGCAAGGCAACAACCCTCCGCCCGGTGCTGAACGCCACCGGGGTCATCGTCCACACCAACCTGGGGCGGGCACCCCTTTCCGCGGCCGCGGTCGAAGCTGTTATCGCAGCCAGCGGCTACGTTGACGTGGAACTCGACCTGGCTGACGGAAACCGCTCCCGCCGTGGCGCCGGGGCCCGGGCGGTACTGCTCGCCGCCTGTCCCGCCGCTGAGGACGCACTGGTGGTCAACAACGGAGCAGCGGCGCTGGTACTGGCCACTACAGCCCTGGCCGCCGGCCGGGACGTGGTGGTGAGCCGCGGCGAACTCGTTGAGATCGGTGCAGGCTTCAGGCTCACCGACCTGATGGAATCGACAGGGGCAAGGCTTCGCGAGGTGGGCACCACCAACCGGACCCACCTGCACGACTACGCAGCGGCCCTCGGCCCCGATACGGGCTGCGTGCTGAAGGTCCATCCGAGCAACTTCCGGGTAGACGGTTTCACTTCCGCTGTTCCGCTGCATGAACTGGCCCCGCTGACGCAGGCACGCGGAGTACCGCTCGTGGCCGACCTTGGCAGTGGACTGCTGGCACCCGACCCGCACCTCCCTGATGAACCTGATGTTGCCTCCGCTTTGGCGGCCGGGGCCGACGTCGTCATCGCCAGCGGCGACAAACTTCTCGGCGGACCCCAGGCGGGCCTGCTGCTGGGCCGCAAGGAGGTCATCACCCGGTTGGCCCGCCACCCGCTTGCCCGGGCCGTCCGGGCCGACAAACTTGCCCTCGCTGCCTTGGAGGCGACCGTGGCCGGCGGAATGCCGCCCGTCGTACAGGCGCTGCACGCCGACGTCGGGCAATTGCGGCGCCGCACGGAACGGCTGGCCCAGGAACTCGGGGCAGCGGTGGTGCCGCATGACGGCAGGGTAGGCGGCGGGGGCGCCCCCGGTTTTGCCTTGCCCGGGTGGGCGCTCCGGCTCCCCGAAGGACTGGCGCGGCGCCTGCGTACCGGCGATCCCGCCGTGCTTCCGCGCGTCCACGACGGTTCCTGCCTGATCGATCTGCGGTGCGTGCCCGCCGCGGACGACGACCGGATTCTCGAGGCCATTCGGCAGGCGCAGGCAGCCCTCGAGGCTGCGGATGCAGGCAGGGCGGGCTGAACCGTGCACGTCGTTGCCACGGCCGGTCACGTCGATTCCGGCAAGAGCACCCTTGTCCGCGCCCTTACCGGCATGGAGCCGGACCGCTGGGAAGAAGAACGGCGCCGCGGGCTGACCATCGACCTGGGTTACGCCTGGACCACGTTGCCGTCCGGGCAGGACGTTGCGTTCGTCGACGTCCCCGGCCACGAGCGTTTCCTGGGCAACATGCTTGCCGGCATCGGACCCGCGCCGGTGGTGTGTTTCGTCGTCGCCGCCGACGAAGGCTGGCAGGCCCAGTCGAGTGACCACCGGGACGCCGTGGCGGCGCTGGGCATCGAGCACGGTGTGGTGGTCCTCAGCCGCGCGGACCGGGCGTCCAGCCAGCGGGTGGCGGACGTCCTGGCACGCACCCGGGTGGAGCTGGCCGGGACTGGTCTGAGGGATGCCCCGGCCGTTGCCGTGTCCGCCATCGACGGCACCGGCCTGGCTGAGCTGCGTTCAGCGCTCGACGGCGTCCTGGCCAGTGTGCCCCAACCCGCCACAGTTGGGCGGGTCCGGCTGTGGGTGGACCGGTCGTTCACGATCACCGGTTCCGGCACCGTGGTGACCGGAACGCTGGCCGCAGGAACGATCGTCCAGGGGGACCGGCTGGGCCTCTTCGGTCACCTTGGTTCCCGGTCCGTCGTCGTCCGTGGCCTGCAAAGCCGCGACACCTCGTACACCTCGGTGGCGCCAGTCAGCCGTGTGGCCCTCAACCTGCGCGACGTTTCCGCCACGGACATCCGGCGCGGTGATGCGCTGCTCACCCCGGATGCCTGGCCCACCACCGGCGTCGTGGGCATCCAACGGACCACCGGTGTGGCGTATACGGATGTGCCGGAGCAGCTCATGGTCCATGTTGGCACCGCGTCCGTGCCGGCCAGGCTGCGTCCTTTCGGCGCCGACCACGCCAGGCTCGTCCTTGACAGGCACCTGCCTCTCGTCCTGGGCGACCGGCTGGTGCTTCGCGACCCCGGAAGCCGCTCTGTGCTGGGCGGGGCACGCATCCTCGACGCCGATCCACCGGCCTTGCGGCGGCGCGGAGACGGCGCCCACTGGGCCCAGCGGCTTGCGGCCATGGACCCGGCGGGCGACGTGCTGGGGGAGGTGGCAGCCCGCAAAGCCGTGCAGGTGGAGCATCTGCGCCGGCTCGGGCTGTTGTCCGGGCAGGACCCGGAAGGGCCGCCCGGCGTGCAGGTCATCGACGACTGGTGGGTGCACGCTCCTGTCCTTGAGGCCTGGCAGCACCAGCTTCGCAATGCAGTCCAGGCGCTGCAGGAATCCGATCCCTTGGCGCCGGGCCTTTCCATGGGGGCAGCCCGCAACCTGCTTCGCCTGCCCGACGAGAAGCTGCTTTCCCATGTCATCCGTGGGGCCGCCCTGGAACAGGACGCAGGCCACATCCGGCTGCCCGGCAGCCGGGGCCACCTTGGCCCCATCGAACCGGCAATTGCCGAGCTGGAGCGCAGGCTCACCACGCATACGTTCCAGGCCCCGGAATCCGAGGAGCTGGCCGCGCTGGGTTTGGGCACGCGGGAGCTGGCTGCTGCAGAACGCTCGGGCCGCCTGCTGAGGCTGCGTGACGGCGTGGTGCTGCTGCCAACGGCGCCGGCCCTTGCGATGCGAACCCTCGCCGGCCTGGAGCAGCCCTTTACCACCAGCCAGGCGCGCCAAGCCCTCGGAACGACGCGCCGGATAGCGGTTCCACTGCTGGAACACCTCGATTCGCGGGGGTGGACCCAGCGGTTGGACGCAGGCCACCGCAAGGTGGTGCGCTAAGGGTTTGCGTCCCGAAGTCGACGGGCCTTGACGAGGAAGACAACCGCAACAATCGTCCAGAATGCAGCACCCCAAAGCAGTGCCGGCATCAGGACCGCCATTCCGGTCGCCGTACCTGATGCCATGAAAGAGTTGATGAACGCCCCTGCCGAAAGCGGCGCGTGCATGAGCATCGCCAGCGGGAGGCTCCCTGTCCGGTCGTAGACCCACACCATCAGCACCCGGAATGGGGGCAGCCAGGCAAACAGGAACACCGCCACGATAACCGCGTTTGGTATAGCTCCTGAAGGGTCAGTGCTGTCCGCGAACATCGGGTAGTGCCAGGTTCCCCACAGCAGGGCCATGATGAGGCCAGTCAAAAGAATGCCGTAACGCCTACGGAGTCTGGGCAGGGCAAAGCCCGTCCAGCCAAGCTCTTCCAGGATGCCGACCGCGAGCCCGACCAGGAGGCCGCCCAGGATAATGGCCGCTGTCCCCTCCAGTGTGGTCGTGCCCGCGTAGTAACCCGGAAACATCATCGAGACCAAGGCCGCCGTCGTAGCCATGACGATCGGGCCAGTAAGAAGGGCGAAAAGGTACCACCGGGGGCCCACCCGCCATTGGCGCAGCCGGGTCCCGAGTTCCCGAAGCCCTGTTCGGCCGTATAGAAGGGCGGTAAGGGAAACGCCGGCTGCGGCGGGCCCTGCCGGGAGCGCCGCCGCGGCCCAGGTTACGGTTAGGTGCCCTGCTCTGAGAATGGCAGCCATTCCGCCCCAGGAGATGAAAAATGCGAGGAGGTAGAAAACAGGCAAGGGATGGCGCCTCGTGAACGAGGAGAACCCCTTGCCGGCGGCGCCCGAAACGAGCGGCACTCCGGGCTGTGGTTGCGTTGTCATGGGGACCCTCCTGCCTGACCAAACGCGCGCCAGCCGGTGACCCGGGAGCTGCTACCCCCAACTCCCAGCGTGATAGCGCAGGCAATGGCGGAGTAGGGGCTTTGGTCATGGCACCCTGTACCTCTGGAGCGCCGGGACGTCCCGGATACCTGTCTTGGTTCCAAAGACCCTGTTTGGGCACTTCTCCGCGCCCTAGTCTGTCGTCATCCATTACATCAAGGAGGCATCCATGCGCAGAGCAGCAATGACTGAAACCGAGCGGGTCCATCATCTCTCCGAGAACCTCATGGGCCAGCTGGCCAGAGGCAGGGAATGGGCCACGCCTGGTGTGCAGGCTGCGCTTCAGCGGGCGGTGGCCGGGCTGGATGCAGGCATCGAGACCGCTTCTCCCCGCCTCCAGGCGCTGTTGCGCCGGTTGGCCGATGAGCTTGCCGGGGGTGTGGAGACACTGACGCCACGGGTCCAGGGACAGCTTAAGCGCGTTGGCCCGAAACCGGCCGCACGAGCCAAGAGACGCGGCCCGGTGAGGTCCCGGCAGCCGGCCTTCCGGATGTGGTGGTGGATCGCAGGGCTCGTAGCGTTGGCAGCCGGGGCAGCAGTCTGGCGCTCAATGCAGGCGTCCAAAGAAGAGACGGTGCGTTCGGACAGTTCGCAGGACATGAGCGGTGCGGATGCGAATGTCGACGCAGATCTTGCCTCAGGACGGATGTAGGAGGGCGTTCAGCGGCGGCAAGAAAGCATCGTTCTACAAAGGCGCCGGCCACCGATGGATTATCCCCCGAAAGGCCAGCGTCTCAGAGGAAGCGTCTGAGCAGTTCCGGGACCCGGGGCAGGACCAGTTCAGGGGGACCGGAAAGCCGGGACTCGAGGGCCACTGTTCCCTGGTACCCCATGGCCTTGAGGGCGGCGCCGATCGGAGCCCAGTCGATGTGGCCGGCGCCCGGTTCCAGTCGATTGGAGTCGCTGGCCTGGACGTGGCCGACGAAAGCGCCCGCTGCCTCCAGTGCCGCTGCGGGATCTGCTTCTTCAATGTTCATGTGATAGGTGTCTGCGGCAAGCTTGACCGAACCGAGTCCGACTTTCCGCAGCAGTTCCACGCCCTGGGCGAGTGTGTTGACCATGTGGTCTTCGTACCGGTTCAAGGGTTCCAGATAGAGTTCTACGCCTTCGCGCTCGGCGTGCCCGCCAAGTTGACCGAGAACATCAACAAGCACGGCCGTGTCCTCCTCCTGGGTTCGCGGCGGAATGAACGGGGGAAGGCGTTTTGAAAACATGCCGTACGAGGCCGGGGTTACGGCGCCCCGGCCCCCCAGCTCGGCCATGACACTTAGCTGGGATCGAAGTTGAACCACGGCGTCCCGACGGAGGGCCTCGTCAAAGTCTCCGATGAAGTGAAGCATGTCCACGCATACGGTGGGCATGACCACTCCGTTCTGCCGTGCGCGCCGAAGCTCGGACAGACGGTTCTGGAAACCCAGGTCGCCTTGGGCGCGGAGCTCAATTCCGTCGAAGCCCCAGGCAACGGCTCTCTCAAATTTCTCCTCCAGGCAGCTACCGGGCAGGTGCTGCTCTTGTACGGTGAGCGGGATCATCGGAACTCCAAAACTGTCTGAAGGGCAGACTCGGGATTGTTATCCAACAGCTCGTAGGCCTTGGCAGCATCTGCGATGTCGAACCGGTGGGTCACCAGGGAGGCTGCATCCAGGGCGCCGGACGCGATCGAAGCGATCACTGTCTGTTCCAGGCGGGGAACGCTCCACCGGGTGCGCAGCCGGTTTGGGACCGAACCGATTTGCGAGGCGAGTATCTGGACCCGGTTGTGGTGGAACTCTTCTCCCAGGCGGAGAGGTGCCGCGCCGCCCTGGTAAAAGCCGGCAGCAACCACTGTGCCATCGGCACCCACGGCCCGTGTGGCCTCGTGGAGGGCGCGGTAGTTCCCGCTGAGTTCAATGGCGCAATCGCACCCCATGCCGCCGGTAAGTTCGCGAATCCGGGCTGCGGGATCCGGGTCCGGCGCCAAGGCTTCCTCCGCACCCCAAGCGAGTGCCTTGTTTTGGCGCACCCTGATTCCGTCAACTGCGATCACCGTCGCGCCGTTCAAAACGGCGAAGCGGGTGGCCAGCAGGCCGATGACGCCCTGGCCAAAAATGGCAACCGTCGAACCCACCCCCAGGTCAGCTGCCAGGACGGCGTTCAGGGCTATCGCTCCCACCCGCACAAATACGGCAGCGAGCGGGTCCATGCCCTCGGGCAGTTGGTGACCGGCCACGGTTTTTGCCAGCAGGATAGCCTCGGACTGGTGCCCCCAAATGCCCCAGACGGTGTCTCCGACTTTGACAGGCCGGCCGGCGTCCTTCCCCTCATCGACCGGGTCGGGCACGGCAGCAACCTCCACGACCTCTCCGACCTCCGAGTATCCCCACCCGTCCAGGGGGTAGCCAAGCCGCGGTTCACGTAGATCCTGCTGGAACAGGCGGATCCCGGGATTCCATACGGAGGTCAGGTAGGGATTAGTGCCCCGGTACGCGGTCATCTCGGTCCCGGCCGAGATACCCGAAAACAGGGTGCGGACCCGAACCTCTCCGGGCTGGAGGGCAACGCTCTGGCTCTCGATGATCTCTACTTTGCCGGGGCCTGCAAAGCGAAGAAGGCGGTACACGGCTTATCTTCCTTGATGGCGATTTGGTGCCTGGGACCATGGCGGTGCTTTCAGTATGCATGGGTCCAGCGCGGCGCTGCTTTCGAGACAGTGATCAGATGTGGGGGGTATTGCCTCGGCCCCGTGCCCGCCGCAGGCTTACCCTCCGGGGGTGTGGAGCGGCACGGTTTCGGCGCATGCGGCTGTGCCATGGCCTTGCATGAAGGTGGACCGTGGTAGACGGCGCTGATGCCACCAGGGTGGATCCGTTCCTTCGGCGGCGAAGATGGACGATCACGAGGACGGTCAGGCCGATCCAGGCGAACGCAACGCCGATGACAAGGAGCACTGTCGGAATCGTGTCCACTGCGGCACTTCCTCAGGAAGCAGGGGTTTGCTGGTTCACGTAAAGAACGGGGTCATTGGCGTGGTGCCTCTGTACCCGGACGCACCACGGGCGGTCCCATGCCATGGTGGGGTCCGGGGTGGCTGCTGACGCGCAGGATCCTGCAGCGGGTGGGGGATAGGGGTGATGTCACAGCGGCCTCCGGCTGAGCTGAAGCGGGGCCTGCTGCTGGACTTAGTTGAGGTATAGCGCGGTGCCACACCATAGTCAATAGACGTGGGCGAAGCCCCCGGCTCAGGCCACCACCACGCCGTGCCGGGAACACTCCGCTGTCCAGCCAAGCGGCGTCACCTGTACTTTCATCCGGCGCCCGCAGGCGGCGCAGTACCGCGGCGGTTCCATTGCCATGCGTTCGCCGCAGCGTTGGTGGGCGTTCGACGGCGGGTGGTTGCCGCCGTCGAACGCCTCGCCGCAGTGCCCGCAAAAGTTCCCGGCGGCTGAATGCATGGAGGGAAAAGCTCTCTTCACAGCGTTTTCTGAAGTTCCTTGATGGGCATGTTGAGGTCCACGAGCAGGTTCAGGTCTGCGGTGGCAGGGCGGCCGAGGGTGGTGAGGTAGTTGCCCACGATGACGGCGTTGATGCCCCCGAGCAGGCCATCGCGGGTGCCGAGGTCGCCGAGGGTGAGTTCGCGGCCGCCGGCGTACCGAAGAACGGTGCGGGGCATGGCCAGGCGGAAGGCGGCGATGGCGCGGAGGGCGTCCTTGCCGTCCATGATGCCTTGGTTCTCCAGCGGAGTTCCAGGCCGGGGATTGAGGAAGTTGAGCGGCACTTCATGGGGTTCCAGGGCTGCGAGCTGGGCGGCCAGTTCAGCCCTCTGCTCCAGGCTTTCACCCATTCCGATAAGGGCGCCGCAGCACAGTTCCATGCCGGCGTCCTTGACCATGGCGCAGGTCTGCAGCCGTTCCTCATAGGTGTGGGTGGTGACGACTTCGGGGAAGTAGCTGCGTGCCGTTTCCAGGTTGTGGTTGTAGCGGTGCACCCCCCACTCCTTGAGCTGGTCCACTTGGCGCTGCGTCAGCATGCCCAGCGAGCAGGCGATGTTGATGTCCACTTCCTGGGTGATGCGGTCGATGGCGAACTTGATCTGGTTCATCAACTTGATGTCGGGCCCCCGGACGGCAGCGACGATGCAGAACTCCGTGGCCCCGGTGGCGGCTGTCTCCTTGGCGGCCTTGACCAGTTCCGGGATATCCAGCCACACGCCACGGACGGGGGAGTCAAAGAGACCGGACTGGCTGCAGAAATGGCAGTCCTCCGGGCAGCCGCCGGTCTTGATGGAGATAATACCCTCTACCTCCACTTCCTCCCCGCAGTGGCGGAGCCGTACCTGGTGGGCCAATTCAAGGGCGCTTGGAAGCGCCTCATCCGGGAGCCGGAGGACCTCTTCGAGCTGGGCCTGGTTCAGGCCGATGCCGTCCCCGAGAACCTGCCGGCGGGCGGTTTCCAGGATTGCGTAGCCTCCGCCCGCGGTGGTCCCGGTGCTGCCGGCGCTGGGAAGGTTTGCCTGGATGGTCATTACTTGGTCCTTTGCGTCTACACGGAATATGCCTCACAGCAGACGCTAGTTCTCCCTGGGCGACTCGATTTTGGAGGAGTCCAACAAAGAATCCGGTGACGGGCCCAACGATGACGCGCCGGGACCGGTGACACGTACTCCGCCCCCCGCCCCTGTCCACGGCGTATCGCCCGGAACGGGCAGCACCAGATGCGCAAAAACGTACCCCTGCTCAAGTGGGAGGACCCTGGACGTGGCCCCTGCGCACTTCAGGCACAGCTCCACCGGCTGAAAGGGGGCGCCGGGATGCTCCTGCCCCACGGAGACCACAGCGCCGGAACCACCCACGCAGGCTACGGTGATGGTGTACAGCCCAGCCGCCGGCACCTTCGCCATCGTGCCAAACCCCCTGACGGGGCCATCCAGGGGTCCCTCCTCGAAAAGGAGCGCAGGCCCAGGTACTGCCTTAAGAAGCCGGTCCAGCTCAGCATAGTTTCCCACCTCGCGCTCCAGGACGAGCGGGTCAACGTAGGGGGCAGGGGAATCAGCGACTGGGGACGGGCTCGCCATGGGACTCTGCACAGTCTCTTTGTACTCATACGCGCAGCCGGCGGTTCCCCAGGCCACAATCGGCAAGCAAAGGGTGAAAGCAAGACCACGCTGCCTGTCCTTCATTCCCACCTTTCCATGGTCGCCATGGCCGCGGTTCAAGGCAATGGTCCGGTCACTGGCAGCACCTTCGCGGCGGGAGGCCGTGGGGGTTCTTGGTCGACAGCCGACAATGAAGCCAAGCTCAAGATTGAAACAATAAATCCCTGTAGTGGACAAAATATCTTCCCCGTGGCCGCAGGGCTTCCTAAAGTGGCCGTACAGCTACGACTTGGGGGACAGTCCCCCAATTGACCAGGCCAAGGGGGGCCGCATGAGCACAAGCAATCCGCCGGCCGCCAAGGACGAACATACGGTGACGCGGCCGGTGCCCGCTCCACCTGTGGGGCCCTTGGCAAGACCCAGCACGGTTCAACAGACCTCGCGTTCCAGCAGGCGGGAACATGAGGTACAGCGCCTGATCCGCGACCTTGCCGTCCTTGCAGACAACCATCGCGCGCAGGTTTCGTAAACCGCCTGCTTAGCTCCCGGAACCTGTTCCGGTCCTGTGGAGGATGTCATCCACCACGCTCTGGAGTGGTGCAGTAGCGTCGATCGCAATGGCACCGGACGGGATTTCTTCCCGTGTTCCGTGAAGGCGTTCTATGAGCTTCCGTTCAGCCTGGCGCCCTCCCCACTCGTCCTTTGGGCGCGCATCAAGCCGCCGGCGAAGCGTTTCGAGGTCCACCTCAAGAACGAACACCGCGTCAAAAAGCTCAATGAACTTTGAGAGATTCCTGGATCCGCCGCAGAAGAACGTCACCGCCTCCCGCCGGTCTTCGGTGAGGGCCTTCACGTCGTCCACCCTCCAGAGATGGTGATGGTGCACGGAGACGCCGGTGATGCCGGCGAGTGGTTCACCGGTCTCAGGATCGCCTTGATAGGCCAGTTCGCGGTCACTGTTGATTGCGTGATAACCGCGCCGGCGCAACTCGTCGCAGACAGCGGTCTTGCCGGTTCCTGAGCCGCCTTCGATGAGGTAGTTCTTCCTGCCCATGCCTGATGGTACCGATACTGCGTGCTGAAGAAGATGGATCCGACGATGTTCCCGGGCGCTGCATGGCCGGTTGGGAACCGGCTCGTCCTTCAGCCCTCGCGGTTGATGGTTTGATTAGTCAGTGCTCCGTGTAAAACGCTTTGTTGTTTTCAGCCTGTTTGTCGTTTGCATCAGCACTGCTGTCTCCTTCTGGCTCATCCGGCAGCCAGGCGCGGACGCCCGGGTGGCCTTTTCCGCACCGCCGCGGGCAGGGGCAACTTTCGCACTCGGCCCCGCCGGCATCGACACCGCCGTCAACGTAACACGCAGCCCGGACGCCCAGTGGCTGCTGGAGGCTTCCACCCAGACCGGTATCCCTGCCCGGGCCCTGCGGGCCTACGTTGGTGCCGCCGCCACGGCCAATGACGCCACCCCGATGTGTCGAATCGGCTGGAATACTCTGGCTGCTGTCGGCTTCGTCGAATCAGCCCATGGAACCTATGGCGGCGGCCGCCTGGACAGCAACGGCCATGCGAGCGGGCCCATCGTGGGACCAAGCCTTAACGGCGATGGATTCGCCGCCATCGCGGATACGGATGGCGGCGCCCTTGACGACGACGCCCGGTGGGACCACGCGGTGGGGCCGATGCAGTTCATTCCCTCCACGTGGCGGCTTGCAGGAAGGGACGGGAACGGGGACGGAACAGCGGACCCGTCCAACATCGACGACGCCGCCCTCAGCGCGGCCACATATTTGTGCGCCCACGGCCGGGACCTCACAACCCCGCAGGGGTGGGCAGACGCCATCCACTCCTACAACCAGTCCGATGCCTACATCCGTCAGGTGCGGGCCCAGGCGACCGCTTACGCCGCAGAAACGGGCACCCCCGAATGATGCCGGGCGGCTGGCGGTCGCAGTGCCGGCTTCAGGTGCATACGGGGTCTCCCCGTGGACTCGGCCGTCCGTGCGTCAGGCAGGCTGCCACCTGACGGGAAGTGCCTTCAGTCCGTAAACGATGGTGCTTTCCATCCGCTCCAGTTGCGCTTCATGAGCCAAGGAGAGCCCAGGCAAGCGGGCCAGCAGTGCCTCCAGCGCAATCCTGGCCTCCAGCCGGGCAAGGGGCGCGCCGAGGCAAAAGTGGATGCCGTGGCCGAACGCCAGATGACGGTTGGGGTTGCGGTCAATGTCGAACTCCGCCGGCCGCTCGAATTGCTGCCCGTCGCGGTTGGCGGACCCGATCCAGGCAACAACCGGTGCCCCGGCCGGGATTCGCTGATCGCCCAAAATCGTCTCCGCCACCGTCACCCGGTACATGGACTGGACCGGCGACCGGAACCGCAGCACCTCTTCGAGGGTTTGGGGAAGCAGGGCCGGCTCCTTAAGGACACGCTCGAGAGAGCCCGGCGACTCAGACAAACATAGAACGGCGTTGCCGATCAGGTTGGTGGTGGTCTCATTGCCGGCGACGAGCAGCAGGCTGCAGAAGCCGAGCAGTTCAGGGACCGTGAGCTTTTGGCCGTCAATCTCGGCAGACAGCAGGCTGCTGATCAGGTCCCTGCCGGGGCGGCTCCTGCGTTGGTCGATGAGGGCCAGGAAGTATTCGATCATCTCTGAGGCGGTTGCGTCCTGCCCGTCGCTGGCCGGGCCAGTGCGGGTTTGGCTGACAATCACGTCGGACCATTGCTTGAAACGCTCGCGGTCCTCCGCCGGGATGCCCATGAGCTCGGAAATCACGATGACCGGCAGCGGGTACGCCAATTCCTTGATCAGGTCGCCGCTCCCGCGGGCCGCGATCCCCTCCAGGAGTTCGTCCGTGAGGCCGGCGATACGTGGAGCCAGCGCGTCAACGGCCTTTGGCGTGAAAGCCTGTGTCACCAGGGAGCGCAGCTGCCGGTGCCTCGGGGGATCGGCGGTGATGAGGCTTGAGGCGAAGAGCTGGCCGGAGCCGGACGGATTTTCACCGCCCATGCGGGATGAGAACGTAGCGTGCTCGGACAGCACCCGCTGAACATCGTCATACCGGAACACGTGCCAGCTCCCCGATTGGCCGTCCTGGAAGACAGGAGCGGCTGCACGCATTTGTTCGTAGTGGGGAAAGGGGTCGAGCGGATAATCAGCAGCCTGTGTGACGTCCATGGTGGCCTCTCTGCCTCCTTGGCGCTCCCGGGGGCACGGCGGGCGCCAAGGCCTCAAACGACTGAGCGTGGAACCTTGATCCTAACCAAAGCCTGCGCCTGGGTCATCAGTCCGGCCGTCGAAATCCCTGGCCGTTACTGAAGTCTGGCTGTCAGCGGGCCCCGCCGCCGTCTGTGGGATTGCCGGAACCGCAACAGACACCTACCCCAGGCGTAAGGCGACGGCGAGGTCCGGTCCCAGTGACTTCGCGAAGGTATTGGTCATGTGGTTGTCCCGATAGACCAAGACGTTCCCGATGACAGCCGGGCAAAGGCCGTCCCGGCAAAAGAGCCTGGAGAGGTCAACAATTTCAATGCCTCCAACCCGGCGGGCCGCCCCCACAAGCGCGTCATCCCCGCCCGCAAGGGCCTCCGAGGCAGGCGTGGCGCAAGCGCCGTGGTCGGCATACTTTTGAATGCATTCCACCGGGTTGCCCTGTGGATACGGCAGGTCCGCGACGACCGCGACCCGCAGTCCCGCAGCACGCAGCCGGGAAAGGGTCTGAACATAACCCTCGACAAGCGGGGCATCCGGCGCCCAGGACCACCCAAGAGCCTTTTTGTAACCGGGCTCGCGCATCCCGGCAACCAGGACGAGGTCCGGTTTTCCTGCCGCGATTCTTTCGGCTGTTACGGAATTTTGGTTCGAACAGTTGGCGTAGAGGGTGGTCTCGGACCGCGGCGGAGTCAAGGCAAACGGGCAGCCGTTCCGCACCAGGGCGTGGATTCTCAGCGGGATCTTCCGGGATACGGCAATGAGGGGGTCAACAAACTGGCCGGCGTGTGAATCCCCGACAACCACAACAACAGGCGCATCCTGCTGTGCCACCGAACCGAACCAGCAATCAGTGTCAGGCACCACGGCGGGGTCGTAAACGCCGCAGGCCCCGGCGCTGGTGGCAGGTACATCCTGCATGGCGACCGAGGGATCAGGGCGGATGGGGAGGCCGGCAGGTACCGGCGCGGGGCGGGTGGACCACGCCTGGGCGCCGGGGTAATCGTGGTCCGACAGTTCGGTCGACAGTTGTGCGCGCTTAATCTCAATTACCTGCCACGGCGCCCACGCTGCAACGGACACCACCATCGCGCCGCACAGCGCCATCGCGTAAGTCCGGCGGTACACGCTCCAGCCAGCATGCCCTGAGCGGTGCCGGAAGCGTTGTTCCACCAGGTGGTAGGAGGCTACGGCGAGGACAAGACTGAGCAGGGCGAGAAGCAGCGCTTCCCTGATGCGTGGCGCGCGGCCCAAGAGCGCGACAGCGAAAACGATGACGGGCCAGTGCCACAGATACAGGGAATACGACACGTCTCCGACGAGCGTCATGGGCCGGATGGCAAGGAACCTGGAAGCGGACCACGGAACGGCTGATGATGGAGGGCCAGTGCGCAAGAGGATGGCGGTCCCGAGTACTGGGATGCCGGCGATGCTGCCGGGGAAGGCAATGTCAGTACTGAAGAGAAAAGCGGGGACGACGATGGCAGAGACGCCCAGCCACCCGCTGACCGCTGCAAGCCGGCCGGACGGTTTCGGCAGTGCCGGCAGGAGAGCGGCGAGCCCGCCGACGGCGAGTTCCCAGATCCTCGTCGTCGTGGCAAAGTACGCGATGGTGTGTTCATGGTCGCTCAGGTAGATGCTGTAGACGAACGACGCCAGGGCAGTCACGGACAACGCCGGGACGATGAAGCGGCCGGGCGGCTTGCCTGTGGCGAGCGCCGCGGAGATCAGGCCAAGGAAGAAGAACGGGATGACGAGGTAGAACTGCTCCTCGACGGCAAGGGACCAGAAGTGCTGAAGGGGAGACACTTCCTGCGTTGCGCCGGCGTATGAGACTGCGGACAGGGCCTGATGCCAGTTTTGTACCTGGAGCAGCGAGAACAGTACATCGGAGGAGATGTTCTGCCAGCGGCTTTGGGCAAGCAGCAGCATTGCCCCGGCCAGGACTGCAACCAAAACAACGGCCGACGCCGGAAAGAGGCGGCGGATGCGCCGTGCGTAGAACTCGGGAACGGAGATTGACGCGTTCTTTGACGCTTCCCTGGCAAGGGAGCCGATGATGAGGAAGCCCGAGACGACGAAGAACACGTCGACTCCTACGAACCCGCCCGGGAGGGCTTCAGGCCGAAGATGGTAGATGACGACGATCCCAACGGCCAGTGCGCGGAGGCCCTGGATGTCCCGTCTGGCCCCGGAGCCGTTGGTGCCGTGCGCCCGGACCTTAGCCGCGGCATGCCTCATTGCTTCCCCTTGTATTCTGCTGTCAACCTCCGCCCTTTAGCGGGTATCGAGGCGAGTGGGACTCGCCGAGAGGGGATTCTATCCGACACCAATGCCATGGTTGTGGCACTCGAACGCCGTTTTCGTTTTGACCGGCCAAAGTGGTGCCCGCCTTTGCCGGCGCCGGGGTGGAATGGTGACGGCCCGCCCCTGGATTTCCACCCCGCCGTTGGCCAGGGGCCGGGGGCCCGGGTTTTGTGGTAGCCAATCCGGGTCCCCTAAGGTTGATGCTCGATGAAAGCCCCTGAGAAGACTTCCGATCAGCTGCCCGCAGGTTCCCCGCGCGGACCCGTTTTTGTTGATGCCTCAGGACGGCGCCTCCGGCGGGTCCAGCTGATTGGCCTGGGGGTTCTCGGGCTGGTGGCCGGATACGTCGTCCTGGTGCTTGCCGCGTTCATTGGCGGCTCCGGGGTCTCCGCGCCCTTCCTGCCCCTTCCCGCCGCGGCAGGCCCCCACGACCAGCCGTCAATTCCGCCGTCTTCACCAGCGGCTGATTCCCACACTGCCGCAGCCTTGTCCGGCCCCGCCGCTCCGCCCGTTGAGCAGTCCCCGGCGGCAGTGCCGGTGGCCCTGGCCGCCGCACCGGCCGCACCCCCGGTGGGCGGTACCGCCGTCGCGACTTCCGCCCCTGTTGCTGCTCCGGTTCCTGCTGCGTCCACTCAACCCGGACTGAGCGGGACGGCTCCCGGTGCCGCTGGAACCGCCCCCGGCTCCAGCGGGACGGCCCCGGGTACCAGCGGTGTTGCGCCGGGGTCCAGCGGTGTTGCGCCGGGCCAGGCAACGCGGCCGTCGGCCCCTTCCCGCCAGTAACATGACCCTCCGGAACAAGGGCACCAGAAACGCAAAGAGCAATGTGCCCGCGAATGTCAGGGCCCATTGGTTCGTCCTCCTGGCCACCTTGATGGCGCTGGGGCTGGCTTTGGTGGTGCAGGGATACCTGCACCACCTGGGCGGTGCCGGCGTGGACCAGGTGCCCGTGAACCAGGCCGCCGGGAATGTCCCGGATGCCGTTTCCCACGGTGGCCCGGTGCTGGATTCCCGTGGCGGGACCGTAACGTCCGTCAGGCCGCCGGACCGGACGGTCGCCCTGACGTTCGACGACGGCCCTGACGCCCTGTGGACGCCCCGCATCCTCGACGTCCTCCGGGAACACCGTGTCCATGCGACCTTCTTCGTCGTGGGCTCCGCAGCGGTGGACAACCCGGATCTTTTGCGCCGCATCGTGGCCGAAGGCCATGAAGTGGGGGTCCACACGCTGACGCACACGGACCTCGGCCCAGCTCCCGACTGGCGCCGGGAACTTGAGGTGCAGGGCGGACAGGACGCGATTGTGGGCGTCACCGGCCGGGCCGCGTCCCTGCTGCGGCCGCCCTACACCGCCGGCAACGGGGCCATTACGGACAGCATGTGGTCCGCGCTGCGGGGGCTGGCGGATGAGGGATACCTCACCGTGCTGAGCAGCATGGACAGCAAGGACTGGCAAACGCCGGGCGCCGGAGCGATCGAGGACAATCTCACGCCGTCCGGGCCGCAGGGGCAGGTGGTTCTCATGCATGACGGCGGCGGCGACAGGGAACAGACCGTCGCCGCGCTGGACTCCGCCCTCTCCCGATTCTCGGAGCAGGGGTACCGCGTCACCACGGTCGGGGATGCGGTGGGCATTGACAGCATGCGCCCCGCATCCAGCGTGGAACAGGTTCGCGGCTCTGCGTTCGTGTGGGGCATCCGCCTCAGCGACTTCGTCGTCACGGCCATCTCGTGGGGACTCGTTGCCGCCGGCGCCGTGACTTTCGTGCGCGCCGTCCTGGTGATGTTCTTCGCTGCCCGCCACAGTCGCGCAGCGCGGCGCCTCCCCACGCCTGGTCGGGGCAGGCGCCGCGTCGACGTGATGGTGGGGCCGGCGGTCATCGAACCGGTGACGGTGATTGTCCCCGCCTACAACGAGTCCGCCGGAATTGAAGCGGCGGTCCGGTCTATCCTTGCCTCCACGCATCCGGTGGAAGTCATTGTGGTGGACGACGGCTCCACCGACGGGACCGCCGACATCGTGGAGGCTCTCGGCCTGCCCGGCGTGACCGTCATCCGCAAGGAGAACGGCGGCAAACCGTCCGCCCTGAACGCCGGAATCCAGGCCGCGGGCCACGACCTTGTTGTCATGGTGGACGGTGACACCGTTTTCGAACCGAATACAGTCCGCGCCCTCATCCAGCCCTTCGCGGACCCCCGCGTGGGCGCGATCTCCGGCAACACCAAGGTGGCCAACCGGGGAGGCATCCTGGGTGCATGGCAGCACATCGAGTATGTTGTCGGGTTCAACCTCGACCGCAGGCTGTTCGACGTCGCCGAATGCATGCCCACCGTTCCCGGGGCAATTGGGGCCTTCCGGATCGAGGCCCTCCGCAACGTCGGCGGTGTCAGCGATGACACGCTCGCTGAGGACACCGACCTGACCATGGCACTGTGCCGGGACGGCTGGCGCGTGGTGTACCAGGAGGATGCCAAGGCCTGGACGGAGGCGCCCGCAACCCTCGGCGCCCTGTGGCGCCAGCGGTACCGCTGGTGCTACGGCACCCTGCAGGCTATGTGGAAGCACCGGGGGGCTGTGCTGCAAAAAGGCGCGGCCGGGAAGCTCGGCCGGCGCGGGCTCGGCTACCTGTTTGTCCTCCAGGTACTGCTTCCCCTCTTCGCGCCCGTCGTTGATGTCTTTGCCCTGTACGGCCTGATCTTCCTTGACCCCCTGCGGATCGGGGTGCTGTGGCTCCTGTTCCTGGCGGTTCAATTCCTTATGGCTGCTTACGCGTTCCGGCTCGACAGGGAACGGCTCGGCCCGCTCTGGACGCTTCCCCTGCAGCAGTTCGTCTACCGGCAGCTCATGTACCTGGTGGTCATCCAGGCCGTCGTCACAGCAGTGGCCGGAGTGCACCTTCGGTGGCACCGGATGGAAAGGTACGGCAGCCTGCGCGTCCCGCAGACCCAACGACAGGGCTAGGGTAAGTTCGGGCCTGTGGGATCCCTGGCCCCCCGGGCCGGGACCCCGTCCCCTTGCCGGCAAGCCGGCGGCAGGTACCTGGAACGCAAAGGAGCTCCATTGGCTGACGAACTAACCACGGGCCGGCTCGAGTGCCTTTTCACGGGTTCGGTCTGGGCAGAGGGCCCCGTGTGGGTGCCGTCCTCGAAAACCGTGCGGTGGAGCGACATCCCGAACAACCGCATCCTCGAGTTCAATCCCGCCACCGGGGCCACCCGGGACTACGCGGTGGGCGTCGAGTTCACCAACGGCCGCACCCTCGACGCCGACGGCAGCGTGGTCCAGTGCAGCCACGGGCAGCGCCGGGTGGAGCGCGACCGCGAAGGCATAGTGACGGGCCTGGTGGATTCCTTCGAGGGTCACCGGCTGAACTCACCCAATGACGTGGTCATCGCCCGCGATGGAAGCATCTGGTTCACGGACCCGCCCTATGGAATCCTGCCGGGGACAAGGGAAGGCCACGAGGGTGAGCAGGAATATGGTGGCTGCCATGTCTTCCGCTTCGAGCCGGATTCCGGATCGATGACGGCCGAAATCACCGACCTGGTGCACCCCAACGGGCTTGCCTTCTCGCCCGACGAGTCCGTTCTTTACGTCGCGGATACGGCCGGTTCCCGCTATGGCGTTCCGCTGCGGATCGCAACGTACAACGTCCATGAGGGACGCTGCAGCGCCAGGACGGGGACGCTCGAGCTTGAGGACGGCCACCCGGCCGACGGCCTCAGGGTGGACGTCGAAGGCAGGATCTGGACCTCCGCCGGCCCGTCCATAAGGGTCTACTCACCGTCCTTCGAACTCCTGGACACCCTCCCAGTGCCCGAGACGGTCTCGAACCTGTGCTTTGGCGGTTCCGACGGCCAGGACCTCTACATCACGGCAACCACAAGCCTGTACCGGATCCGTACCACCACCAGGGACGCGGCTGCCCGCCACTTTCCGCCCCATAACCACTGAATACGAGGAGAAGCCATGCAGCATCGAACCCTTGGCCACAGCGGCGCCGTGGTCACCAGTTACGCGCTGGGAACCATGACCTTCGGCGCGGAGGCGACGGAGGAGACATCCCATGCCATCCTTGACAGCTATTTCGACGCGGGCGGCAACTTCATCGACACCGCGGACGTCTACAGTGCGGGAGTGTCCGAAGAAGTCATCGGCCGCTGGCTGGCCGAGCGCCCCGACGTGAGGGACAGGGCGGTGATCGCCACGAAGGGGCGCTTTCCCATGGGGACGGCACCAAACGACGTCGGAACCTCACGGCGTCGCCTGACCCGCGCCCTTGATGATTCCCTCCGCCGGTTGGGCGTGGAGCAGATCGACCTGTACCAGATGCATGCTTGGGACCCGATCACCCCGCTGGAGGAAACCCTCCGCTTCCTGGACGACGCTGTGAGCCGCGGCAAAATCGCCTACTACGGTTTCTCGAACTTCCTTGGCTGGCAACTGACCAAGGCTGTGCACGTTGCACGCAACCTGGGATGGAACCCGCCCGTCAGCCTGCAACCCCAGTACAGCCTGCTGGTCCGCGACATCGAATTCGAGATCGTTCCGGCAGCCCTCGACGCAGGAATCGGCCTGCTGCCGTGGTCGCCCCTGGGCGGAGGCTGGCTCTCGGGCAAGTACAAGCGCGACCAGCAGCCTACCGGTGCAACCCGCCTGGGGGAAAACCCCAAACGCGGCATGGAGGCGTGGCAGGCGCGCAACGAGAACCCGCGCACGTGGGCTGTCATCGACACCGTCCAGGACATCGCCGACGCCCACGGCGTGAGCCCGTCCCAGGTGGCCCTGGCCTGGCTGGCGGACCGCCCGGCTGTTACCTCGGTGATTCTGGGGGCGCGGACCACGGAACAGCTCGCTGACAACCTCGCCGCCGCCGAACTGCAGCTCAGTGCCGATGAAGTGGACCGGCTTACCCAGGCCAGCCAGCCAGAGGCCGGCGTTTATCCCTACGGACCCATGGCTGAGGAACAGCGCAGCCGGAAAATGGAGGGCGGGCGTTAGCTACACCGCGAACGAGGGCACGGTGGAAGGACCTACTCCGCGTGCTTCAGCACGTCCGGCAGCTCGTCCACATACACCGTTTGCGGCGGCTCGTAGTAGATCACCAGCACCTCGCTGCCCACCGGGAAGTCGCTGGTTTTGTCGAACGGGTGGGCGTGGAACGCCATGATGCCGCCGAGGTAGGGCAGCATGACTTCCCCGATGGTGCCCGGGCCGATGCGCCCGGTCACCCGGCCGATCTTCCCCGTCAGGCTCCGGTCAACGTCCTTGCGCATGGGCGGGCCTATGCACCGGGAGCCTTCGGCGGACGCTTGGTGTCTTCGCCCTTCCGGAGCGCTGATGCGAGGGCAGGCAGGTAGTCGCCCGCCTGTGCCAGGATGCCGCCCAGCATCTTGTTGACGCCTTCGCCGCCGTTGAGGACGGTCATGTTGCCCACGTGGGAGAAAGGCTCGGCTGCAGCGGCGATGATGGCGGGCATGTTTTCGGCAAGCTGCTGGGAGATGACCGCGTCCTGGTTGGTGCCCAGCGCTTCGGCCCGGGCCTTGATGCCGTCCGCTTCGGCCAGTGCCTTGGCCTTGATGGCGGACGCCGCGGCGTCGCCTTTGGCCCTGGTGGCGGCGGCTTCAGCCTCGCCGGTGACCTTGGTTGCTCCTGCTGCGGCGGCGGCTGCGGTGGCATTCGCCTGGGCCTGGAGTTCCGTGCGCCGCGCGTTCGCCTGCGCCTCGAGCTCGGTGCGGCGTGCCAGCGCCTCCGCAGCGCTGATATCCGCCGCCTTCTGGCCTTCAGCATCGGTGCGTTTGGCGTAGGCCTTCGCATCAGCGGGTTTGCGGATACTCGTCTGCAGCTTCTGCTCCTCACGGTCCGCCTCAAGCTTGGCGACTTCGGTTTCCTGGACCACCACCTGCTGCCGGGCCGTGGCCTCGGCGAGCGGGCCGGCCTGGGCTGCGTTGGCCCTGGCGCGTTCCGCGTTGGCCTGCGCCACGGACTGCCGGATTGCCGAAACGCTCTGCGCGTCCGCGATCAGGGCCGCAGCTTCCGCTTCCTTCTCTGCCGCCTCCCGGTTGCGGGTGGCCTCGGCAATCCGGGCCTCCATCTTCACCTGGGCAATATGCGGCTTGGCGATGTTCTGGATGTAGCCGGTAGGGTCCTGCAGGTCCTTGATCTGCAGGGAATCCACCACCAGGCCCAGCTTCTCCATCTCCACTCCGCTGGCGCTGCGGACCTGGGACCCAAGCTTGTCCCGTTCGCGGATAATCTCCTCCACGGTCATGCTGCCGATAATGGAGCGGAGGTGGCCCTCAAAGACGTTGTAGACCTGGCTTTCCATTTTGGGTTGCTGGCCCAGGAAGCGGCGGGCCGCATTTGCAATGAATGGCGGTGCGTCACCTATTTTGTAAATGACCACGCCCTCCACAATGACCTGGATGCCCTGCGACGTCACGCAGGAAACCTTGAGTTCGGTTTCATTCAATGTCAGCGAGAGCGTCCGTACCGTCTGGAGGCCGGGAAGGACCAGGGCGCCTTTACCGGTGACAATCTTGAAGTCCATTCCTGCCCTGGTCTCCAGGGTTCCCCGGGTGAGTCCGGAGATGATCAGGGCCTCGTTGGGTTCAGCCACCTTCCACATCAGCTTTGTCGCCACCCAAATGAAGACAATGGCAACAAGTACGCCCAAAACAGTGGCAATTAGCGGGAAGAACGGTGCAAAGTCCGGCATGGCCAGGTCCTTTCAATGCCGCGAAAAACGCTTCACGGTAAAACCCCAATGAATGCAGCCGTCCATTTACCCGAACCATTGGAATCTGCGCCTGGCCAGCTGTTGTAGCCAGTCTGATTGGGCCCCGGTCAAGAGTCCAGAGCCGGGCGGATATTTGCCTGCAGCAACGAAGATGGGCGTACGACGGCGGCACCTGGCAGATGCCGGAGGGGTCCGGTCAGGCGTCCGGCAGGAAAGGGCCGGTCCGTGGCTGCCGCAGTGACGGGTCAGCGGCGGTTCGGGTGTCCGGAACCCGTTCCCAGCAGTGCTCCGACTTCCGCCGAACGGTGGGCCTCAAAGACGAGGTCTGCATTGGCGCGTGTGCTGGAAAGGTAAGGAATTGCGAGGCTGGCTCCGCACCCCCGGCACCGGATTTCGTCGGTCCATACCCAGTTGTAGGCTGCGTGACGTTCCAGGACGCCCTGCATGGCGGCGGCTATGGCTGTGGTGATGGCATTCGCTGCCGCGGTGACCAGCGCTGCATCCCCGGTGTTGTGGATGGACCCAACCTCAGTGTCGATGCTCATGGTGCCTCTTCCCGCGATCCCGATGGTGCTGTCGAGCATAGTGTGTTCCGCGTCACAAGCCGGCATTGGTAAGGTCTCGGTTCCCTAACGGCGCGCCGGGGGGAGCAGTCCGGTCACGGCTCCAGGTCTGAGTCCACCACGGTGACCTCCAGGGGCATCCTGTTTGTCCGGCGCAGGCGGCCGGCGAGGACGTTGTGCAGCCCGTGGGTCACCAGCCGCCTCGTGGTCAGGAACCGGTATTCCGCTTTGTCGGACGTCACCAGCTTCACGATTGGCTGAGCGGCCTGGTCGGCACTCTGCCCCCACAGGCCCACCACCACCTGCAGTGCACCGAGACGCTGTTCGTACCCGGCCTGGGACGCGACCTTTCCCAGGAGGGCCGTCTCCACCAGGCCGGGATTCATGCCGTGCACCCGGACCCCCGTACCTTTGGTTTCCAGCCGAAGCGTCTCCGTAAACTGGCGGACCCACCGCTTGCTTGATGCATAGGCGTTCTGCAGCGCCACGAGACCGCGGTCACCCTGGCCGTAGAGGTTCACCAGGTCACCATGGCCCTGCTCCAGGAACACCGGCAGGGCAGCCCTGGCACCGTGGAAAGTGCCCAGGATGTTGGTCCGCACCACCCGTGTGAAGTCAGCCACGGGCGTCGATGCCGTCGGTCCTTAGACCCCTGGCGTGCCGGCGTTGTTGACCCAGATGTCCAGCGTCCCACGGCTGAGGGCCATGTCGCGGAGTGCGTCAACGTCCGCCGGGTCGCCGGTGTCGCAGCGTCTTCCGTCCGCCGCGATGCCTTCCAGGCGCAGACGCCCGACGGCGGCAGCAACGCCGTCGTCCGTTCTGGATGCCAGCACCACCGCCGCGCCATGCAGGCCCAGCACCCGGGCCATGGCAAACCCCAGCCCGCGGCTGGAGCCGGTCACCACCGCCACCCTGCCTTGGAGCACAGTGTGAGGGGGCATGGCCGGCCGGGAACGCATTCCTCCGTCCTACGCCTCTGCGCGGTCCGGGGCAAGGGCGTTGCCCGCTACCGTTCCGTCCCCGGCCTTCCGGTCCCGGAGGGCGGCTGCCAGGTAGGGCGCTGTGCGGCTGTTGGCTGAACGTGCGACGGCGGCGGGGTGGCCGGCGGCGACGAGCTTCCCGCCGGCGTCGCCTCCGGACGGTCCCAGGTCCATCACCCAGTCCGCGGCCGCGACCACATCCATGGCGTGTTCCACCACGATCACGGTGTTGCCGGCGTCCACCAGGCGGTTAAGCTGCGCCATCAGGAGTTCGACATCGGCCGGATGCAGTCCCGTGGTGGGCTCGTCCAGCAGGTACAGCGTGTGGCCGCGGCGGGCGCGCTGCAGCTCGGTGGCCAGCTTGATGCGCTGCGCCTCACCCCCGGACAGCTCGGTGGCGGGCTGGCCCAGGCGAAGGTAGCCCAGGCCCACTTCCTGGAGTGTCTGCAGGGACCGGGCGGCAGTGGGAACCCCGGCCAAAAAGCCGGCCGCGGCATTGACGGTCATGCCCAGCACCTCCGCAATGTTCCTGCCCTGGTAGGTGACCTCCAGGGTTTCGGGGTTGTAGCGCGAGCCGCTGCATTCGGGGCACGGACCGTAGCTGCCGGGCAGGAAGAGCAGTTCCACGGCCACGAAGCCCTCGCCCTGGCACGTTTCGCACCGTCCGCCGGCCACGTTGAAGGAAAACCGCCCGGGACCGAAGCCCCTGCTCCTGGCCGCGCCCGTTGCGGCGAACTCCTTGCGGACGGCATCGAAGAGCCCTGTATAGGTGGCCAGGTTGGAACGGGGGGTGCGGCCGATCGGCTTCTGGTCCACCTTCACCGTGCGGTCGATCCGCTCCAGCCCGGACGCGTGCCCCACACTGCCGGCACCGTCTTCGTCACGGTCCATACCTGGCTCCTCAGTCGGCTCGAGGCTGTCGTCGCTGGCCTGCCGGGACGTGCCGGCAACGTCCGCCAGGACCTTGCTGACCAGGGTGGACTTTCCCGAGCCGGAGACGCCGGTGACGGCTGTCAGGACACCAAGCGGAAAGGCCACGTCCAGGTTCCGCAGGTTGTGCCGGTTGATGCCGCGCAGATCGAGCCACCCGGAGGGTTCCCGCGGCGCACCCATGCCGGCGCCGCCGCCGTCGTCCGTCAACCCTGCTGAACCGTTTGGGAACAGGAACGGCCGGGTCACGGACCCTGCCACGGCGTTAAGGCCCTCAACGGGCCCGCTGTAGAGCACCTGCCCGCCGTCTTCGCCCGCCCGGGGACCCACATCCACCAGCCAGTCGGCTCGCCGGACCACATCCATGTTGTGCTCCACCACGAACACGGAGTTTCCGGATGATTTCAACCGGTCCAGCACCGCCAGGAGTGGTTCGGCGTCGGCGGGGTGCAGGCCGGCCGACGGCTCGTCCAGCACATAGATCACACCGAACAGCCCGGACCGGAGCTGGGTGGCAATCCGGAGCCGCTGCATCTCGCCCGGCGAGAGCGTTGGCGTGGCCCGGCCCAGCGCCAGGTAGCCCAGGCCAAGATCCAGCAGCACGCTGACGCGCTGCAGCAGGTCCCGGGTGATGGCCACAGCGACTTCGTTGGATTCGGATGACTGCTTCCGCGAGGCCGTGCCTGCCGCGGCCAGCAGGGTGGTGGGGCGGATGATCTCCGCCAGCTCGGTCATGGGCACGGCATTGAGCCCGGCGATGGTGTGCCCGGCGAAGGTCACTGCAAGGGCCTCGGACCGAAGCCCCGTTCCGCCGCACCGCGGGCACGGTCCGGTTTCCATGAAGCGCAGCACCTTTTCACGCATGGCCGGGCTCTTGGAATCGAGCAGCGTGTGCATTACGTAGCTCCGGGCGCTCCAGAACCGGCCTTTGTACGGCTTGGCCACGCGGTCCCGCTGCGGTGTCACTTCCACCACGGGCTGTTCCTCAGTGAACAGGATCCAGTCGCGGTCCTTTTTCGGCAGTTCCCGCCAGGGGGTGTCGACGTCGTAGCCCAGGTGGGCCAGGATGTCCCGCAGGTTCTTGCCCTGCCAGGCGCCGGGCCAGGCGGCGATCGCGCCGTCGCGGATGCTCAGTGACGGATCCGGAACCAGTGATGCTTCAGTGACGGTGTGGGCGGTGCCAAGGCCATGGCATTCCGGGCAGGCGCCTGCCGCGGTGTTGGGGGAGAAAGCGTCCGAGTCCAACGGGGGAGCTCCGGCGGGATAGCTGCCGGCGCGGGAGAACAGCATGCGCAGCGAATTGGAGAGCGTGGTGACGGTCCCTGCCGTGGACCGGGAAGTGGCTGTGCCCCGGCGCTGCTGGAGGGCGACGGCGGGCGGCAGCCCGGTGATCTGCTCCACCTTGGGGTTGTGGCCCTGCTGGATGAGCCGGCGGGCATATGGCGCGACGGACTCGAAGAACCGGCGCTGTGCCTCGGCGTAGATCGTGCCAAAGGCCAGGGACGACTTGCCGGAGCCCGATACTCCAGTGAACGCCACAATGGCATCCCGCGGCACATCCACGCTGACGTTGCGCAGGTTGTTCTCACGTGCACCCCGCACCCGGACGAAGCCGTCTTCGGCCTGGTCAGCCGCAAAATTCGGGTGGTCCAACTCGGTCAGTTGCTCAGCGTTCTGTTTGGCATGCACCGCTTCGACTGTAGTGGCCAACCGTGCCTGGCCGGAACTTGAGGGGACCTGTCGGGACAGCGCGGACGGATTTACACTAAAGCATTCCGTGACGCAGGCAGGCGGGGGACGCCGACCGGGGACAGAAGACCAACTACATATTGAGGAAGGGCCGGCCATGGGCAACGCGTCGCAGGGAGCGAACAAGGCAGTATCCGAGGCCGCGTCGGCGAGCCGCAGCCCCGCGGTCCGTATTCTGGCCCGTGCCGGATTTGTCTTCATCGGTTTGGTCCACATCCTGATCGGGGCCATCGCCTTGCAGGTGGACCGGGGCCAGGGTGGTGAAGCCGACCAGTCCGGGGCGATCGGATCCCTGGCTTCCAAGCCCGGCGGCGGCATCCTGCTGTGGGTCGGGGCGGTGGCCTGCGCTGCGCTTGCCCTGTGGATGCTCAGTGAGGCGTTTATTGGGGCGCGCTCCGAGACAGACTCCAAGAAGAAGCTGAAGGCTGCCGCCAGCGCCGGGGGAAAGGCCGTGGTCTTCGGTTTCCTGGCCTTCACCTTCGCCGTCTTCGCCTCCGGGGGCAGCAAGAACTCCAGCCAGTCGGCCAGTGACTTCACGGCAAAGCTCATGGGAGCGCCCGCAGGCGTGGTTCTTGTGATCGCGGTGGGGCTGGCAATCATCGGCGCCGGCGTCTATTACGCCTACCGGGGCATCACCCGGAAGTTCATGAAGGACCTGCAGGACCCGGGCAACGCCCGGACTGCCGTCAAGTGGCTCGGAACAGTCGGTTACGCAGCCAAAGGCGTGGTGCTCGCCGTCGTTGGCGTGCTGATCATCGTGGCGGCCGCAACTGCCGACCCTTCCAAGTCCTCCGGCCTGGACGGCGGGCTGAAGACCCTGGGCTCGCAGCCTTATGGGGTGTTCCTGCTGGGCGCCATCGCCGCAGGGCTCATCTGTTACGGGGTGTACTCCATGGCCCGGGCACGGTACGGAAAGTTCTAGCTTGTGCCCCTGGGCCCCTTCCGGGACCGGGATGCCCGGATGCGGCCTTACTTACGGCGCCTGCCCGGACTTGCCGAGCCGGCCTGGCTGACCAGGCCGGCTACCGCTTCGTCCAGCTGGATGCGCAGGGCCGGCCCGTGGCCGGGCAGGACAACCGGGGCGTCAACGCCCGCCAGGGTCCGCACGGAGGCCAGCGCCGCGGCCCGGTCTGAGTGATACATCGCGTGCAGCATCTGCGGACCGGACGTCCGGCTGATCGGGTGGCCGCTGACAAACGAATCTCCAACGGCGATGGCACCCGCAGCCGGAAGAAGGATTGCTGCATTGCCGGGCGTATGCCCGGGCACCGAGATGGCAACAGGGCTGCCCGGCAGGGCTTTGAGTGTGGCGTCGTCCCAGGCCTCCGCCTGCGTCGCGGGCCTGGCCGCCAGCGCGCCTGCCCTGATGGCGTGCACCATCCAGCGGAACACACGCGGCCGCCACGCTCGCCTGAGGACCTGGCCCAGGGTGACTTGGTGCTTCTCCTTCCCCTGCACATGCGCCAACTCCGCGGGAGCGCACAGGACAGGGGTCCCGAAGGACTCGGAAAAGAATGCCGCGGAGCCGGTATGGTCCACGTGGCCGTGCGTGACCAGCAGGGCAAGGGCGTCCGCAGGTTCCAGGCCCAGGTGGCGCAGCGACGCGATGACGTGGCGGCGGTCATCGGGATATCCGCTGTCAATGAGGATGAATCCCGTGCCGTCCCGCACCACTATCCAGTTGGACGCCGGCCCTTCAGCGAAATACACGCCGGGTGCCTGCTCGGAAAGGCTGGTTGCGGGGTCCCACCCCGCGGTTTGCTGCTGCACGGGTAAAAGAGTAGCCGCAGGCAGCCGCATATGGCGGATGCGGCTCAAGCCCAGGGATACCTAAGGCCCCTAAAGTTCCTGTGCAGTCGCTGTGCATCCTTTGATCCTGGTCACCTTGGCCCTACAGTATTCCCACCATTGCCTACGATGGGATACGGACAGGGGACGGATTGGCGGCGCGCAGCCGCCTCCGGCCCGCGACGATTTGCTGGCAGGAGGTGGACCGATGCACCACGGCGTGCTGCTTCAGGGACATCCTGTGTACCGGCATCCCGGCCGCGTGATAGCGGCGGGAGCAGTTGGCCTGGTCCTGGCCATAACCTCAGGGAGTACGGCCCCCACCCAGCCCCCGGCCGCCGCGGCGCCGGTCCGCGTAGTGGTAGTGGGGGACTCGCTGAGCACCGGTCACGGCACTTCGCCGCAGCAGGCGTGGCCGGCATTGATGCGCAAGGACCCGCTGGGCGCCGGCCTGGAGGTTGTCAACGCTGCCGAGAATGGCAGCGGCTACCTCAGCACAGGTGATCTTGACGGAACTTTCGGCACCGAGGTCGAAGACTTCGTGACACCGGACACCGGCATCGTGGTCTTTTTCGGTTCAGAGAATGACCTTGGCTTTGCGCCCGCAGACGTTGGCGGCGCCGCCCTGGCCGCGATGGACCGTGCGGAAGCCCTTGCCCCGGAAGCGAAGATCATCGTGGTGGGGCCGCCGTCGTACTCTGCAACCCCGGACCCCGCCCTCGTGGACATCAGCGATCAGCTAAGGGCCGCTGCCCGGCAGGCAGGCGGGGAGTTCGTGGACCCCATCGCCGAGGGCTGGATCAGCGACGATTTTGACGACCTCATCGGCCCGGACGGCGACCACCCCACGGTGCTGGGACAGCATTACCTGCTGGAGCACATCGGCGCCTACCTGGAGCAGGCGGCCCCGGCGGCGGCCGCAGCGCAAGGCCGCCCGGAGGCCCAGTGAGCGCCGGCCGGACCGGGATTTCCCGGCGCAGCTGACTCAGATCAAGGGCCACGGGTAGCGCATGCCCGTGTGGTCAACGGGAAGTACCTTGTCCTGAAGCACGCGCTGGACGCGCCGCCGGAGGGCTGCCACTTCGGCGTGGTCGAGGAGCCCGGCCACATCGGCCGGCACCGTGGTGGCCAGGGGACTGATGTCCTCAAGCAGGTCGTCCGGAATGGGGTCGCCGGCGAAGTCCCAGATCACGGTGCGCAGCTTGAACGCGGCAGAGAAACACAGGCCGTGGTCGATTCCCCAGATGTGGCCGTCAGTGCTGCGCAGTACGTGCCCACTCTTCCGGTCCGTATTGTTTGCCACGTAGTCGAACAGGGCGATCCGGGCCAACGCGGCGTGGGTCCCGGGCGAGTCGGCGTAGAGGGTGAAGTAGTGCTCCTCTGGGTCCCCTTCGACGAACCACTGCAGGGAGCCCACCCCAAGCGGCGCGTCCGATCGGACAACTGTTGGCGGAACGATGCCCCACCCCAGTGCTTCGCTGAGCAGATAGGCTGCGCGTTCCCGGCGGTACAGGCCGGCGTCGAAATCCGCGAGCGGCCGTTCCCCGGCTTCGGGCTTGTAGACCGCCCAGGCGGACTCATCCGCGCAGGAAACCTCCACCAGGAAGGTGGCGTTGCTGCCGCTCATGATGCGGCCCAGCAGTTCCACGCGGCCCTCGTTAAGGAGGGTCAGTTCCCGGCCGGACACCGCATGCCCCGTGCGGCCGCGTCCCGCGGCCATCCATCCGATGACACTCCGCACGGCATCACGGCGACCTCAGCCCGCTCAGGGGTTCCGACGTCGAATTCACCGTGAGCACGGCCGGCGCCCGGCCGTCCACGTAGGAAATCGCGGAGACCGACGCCGGGCTGATCATGATCCGCTGGAAAAGGTCCAGATGGGTGCCCAGGGCGTGGGCCACGGCCGCCTTGATGGGGTCCGCGTGGGAGAAGCACACCACCACGCCGCCCCGGTGGGCGGCGCGAAGGTTCTCCAGGGTGCCGACCATCCGGGCCTGCATCCCGGAAAAGCCCTCTCCGTTGGGGAACCGGAAGGCCGACGGATTGTGCTGGACGGTCTGCCACTCCGGCAGGCCCGCAAGGCCGGCGAGCGCGGCGCCGGTCCAGTCACCGAAGTCGCACTCCAGAAGTCCGGGTTCTTCCGTCACCGCCATGCTTGTCCGTGCCGCCGCAGGTTCCGCGGTTTCCTTTGCACGCTCCAGGGGCGAGGAGTAGATGGCCTGGACGGGCAGGCCGGAAAGGCGTTCGGCAACAGCGTCCGCCTGGGCACGGCCGCGCTCGGAAAGGTGCAGTCCCGGGGCCCTGCCGGGCAGGACAGTACCCGTGGTGGGTGTTTCGCCGTGCCGCACCAGGAGGATCAACGTACTCTCAGCAGTCATCAGCAACCAGCCTAACGCCCCGCTGCCTGCCTGCGCCCCGCCGGCACGGGCCGGGACGCCGGCTGGCTCCCTTGGCCGGCCACGCGGCATCGTCACGCTGCTTCGAGGAATCTGGAGGAAACTCTCGATTAGCCGCAGGGCGGGGACTACCGTAGAGGGGTGACTGATCGCCCCGATATCTTTACCGTTGGTGAACTGCGTGCGGCAGGCCATGTCCACAAGGACCTGCGCCACGAGATCCGCGACAATCTCCTCGCATCCCTGGCTGCGGGGCGCGACCCCTGGCCGGGTTTGTACGGCTTCGGCCGGACCGTGATTCCGCAGCTGGAGCGGGCCCTGATTGCGGGGCATGACATTGTCCTGCTGGGTGAACGGGGGCAGGGCAAGACCCGCCTGCTCCGTACCCTGGCCGGGTTGCTGGACGAGTGGTCGCCGGTGATCGAGGATTCGGAGCTGAACGAACACCCCTTTGAACCGATTACCGAACAGTCCCGCGCCCGGGCCCTGACCGAAGGGGACCGGCTCCGGATCGCCTGGCGTCACCGGTCCGAGCGCTACGTGGAAAAGCTCGCGACGCCGGATACCTCGGTGGCCGACCTGGTTGGCGACGTGGACCCGATGCGCGTCGCCGAAGGCCGCCGCCTGGGAGACCCCGAGACCATCCACTACGGGCTCATTCCCCGCTCGAACCGCGGCATCATCGCCATCAACGAACTGCCGGACCTGGCCGAGCGCATCCAGGTGGCGATGCTCAACGTCATGGAGGAACGCGACATCCAGATCCGCGGCTACGTCCTGCGGCTGCCGCTGGACGTGCTGGTGGTCGCGTCCGCCAACCCGGAGGATTACACCAACCGGGGCCGGATCATCACCCCTTTGAAGGACCGCTTCGGCGCCGAGATCCGGACCCATTACCCAATTGAACTGGAGGACGAGGTCTCGGTCATCCGGCAGGAGGGCCGGCTGGTGGCGGACGTTCCTCCGTTCATCCTGGAGATCCTGGCCCGCTATACCCGGGCGCTGCGGCAGTCTCCGGCCATCAACCAAACATCCGGCGTCTCCGCCCGGTTCGCCATCGCGGGGGCAGAGACGGTGGCCGCGGCCGCGCTGCGGAGGTCAAGCCTGCGGGGAGAGGACCAGGCCGTGGCCCGGATCATTGACCTGGAGCCCGCCGTGGAAGTCCTGACCGGCAAGCTTGAGTTCGAATCGGGCGAGGAAGGACGCGAACAGGGCGTCCTGGACCACCTCCTGCGCACGGCCACCGCCGAAGCTGTCAGGGCGCACTTCCAGGGCCTGGACATGGGTCCGCTCGTGGCTGCCCTGGACGGCCACCGGACCGTCACCACCGGGGAGCAGGTCACGGCGAAGGAGTTCCTCGGCAACCTCCCGGCCCTGAACGGATCAGGCCTGTATGACGAAATCGGCCGGCGCCTGGGTGCGACGAATGACGGGCAGCGGGCAGCCGCCGTCGAACTGGCGCTCGAAGGCCTGTACCTCGGACGGCGGATCTCCAAGGAATCCGACGACGAGGAAACCATTTACGGCTAGGCACGGGAGGCACCATGGCCATCCACAAGCGGTCCGCAAGGTACGGCCGGTACACCGGCGGTCCGGACCCGCTGGCCCCGCCGGTTGACCTGGCGGAGGCGCTCGAAGCCGTCGCCCAGGACGTGATGGAAGGCTACTCGCCCCGCCATGCCCTGCAGGAGTTCCTGCGGCGCGGCGGCCGGAACCGCGACGGACTGGACGATCTCGCCCGGCGCGTCCAGCAGCGGCGCCGTGATCTGCTCAGCCGCCACCGGCTGGACGGCACCCTGGATGAAGTGAAGAAACTCCTGGACACCGCCATCCTGGAGGAGCGCAAGCAGCTGGCACGGGACGCCATGATGGACAACACCGAACGCGCCTTCCGCGAGATGCAGCTGCAGAACCTGCCGCCCTCCACAGCGGCGGCCGTCAACGAGCTTGCGTCCTACGACTGGCAGTCAAGCGCGGCCAGGGAAGCGTACGACCGGATCAAGGACCTGCTGGGCCGGGAGGTCCTGGAACAGCGGTTCGCCGGCATGAAGCAGGCGCTGGAAAGCGCCACCGATGAGGACCGCGAGGCAGTCAACGAAATGCTCCGGGACCTCAATGAGCTGCTGGGCAAACACCGGCGGGGCGAGGACACGGAAGCCGATTTCCAGGAGTTCATGGCCAGGCACGGCCAGTTCTTTCCGGAGAATCCGCAATCGGTCGAGGAACTGGTGGATGCCCTGGCGCAACGGGCCGCCGCAGCCCAGCGGCTCCTGCAGTCCATGTCCCCGGAACAGCGTGAGGAGCTGATGCGGTTGTCGGTCCAGGCCTTCGGCTCTCCTGAGCTGATGGCCCAGCTCAGCGAGCTCGACGCCACCCTGCAGGCGCTGCGTCCCGGGGAGGACTGGACGGGATCGGAACGCTTCGAAGGACAGGAAGGCCTGGGGCTGGGTGACGGGACAGGTGTCCTGCAGGACATCGCCGAGCTTGACGAACTGTCTGAGCAACTGTCCCAGTCCTACAACGGCTCCCGGCTTGATGACCTGGACCTTGATGCCCTTGCCCGCCAGCTGGGCGAGAACGCAGCCGTGAGTGCGCGCACGCTTGCCGAGATCGAGCGCGCCATGCAGGACGGCGGCTACCTGCGGCGCGGTGCCGACGGCGACCTGCGGCTGTCACCGCAGGCAATGCGCAGGCTGGGGAAATCACTGCTGCGGGACACCGCCAGGCAGCTCTCCGGGCGCCAGGGGAACCGTGACACCAGGGTGGCCGGGGCCGCCGGGGAACAAACGGGTTCCAGCCGCCAATGGGAGTTCGGGGACGCCGAGCCCTGGGACGTTACCCGCACCATGACCAACGCCATCCGGCGCACCATGGCCGACGGCGGCGATCCGGCCCGCGGACTGCGGCTCGCCGTCGGCGACATCGAAGTGAGCGAGACCGAGGCCCGTACCCAGGCCGCCGTTGTCCTGCTGGTGGACGTTTCCTTCTCCATGGCTGCCGAGGGGCGGTGGGTTCCCATGAAGCGGACCGCGCTGGCACTGCACCACCTGGTCTCCACCCGGTTCCGCGGTGACAGGCTGCAGCTGATCACGTTCGGCCGCTACGCGCAGTCCATGGACATCGGGGAACTCACGGCCCTGCCGGCCCTCCGCGAACAGGGCACCAACCTGCACCACGGCCTGCTGCTGGCGGGGCGCTTTTTCCGCCGGCACCCCTCCATGCAGCCCGTGCTGCTGGTGGTCACCGACGGCGAACCGACGGCGCACCTGCTGCCGGACGGGGACTCCTGGTTCAACTGGCCGCCGGACGCCGGGACCATCCGCGCCACCGTTGCCGAACTGGACCGGATTGGCCGTTCGGGCGTCCAGACCACGTTCTTCCGCCTGGGCAACGACCCCGGCCTGGAGCGCTTCATCCGGCGGATGGCGCAGCGCGTTGACGGCAGGGTCCTGGCGCCGGAGGTGGGGGACCTGGGTGCCGCGGTGGTGGGGGAGTACCTCCGGGCGCACGTCCGCAGCGCCTACGCCGACGGCGACTGGTTCTGACCGGTTCTGCGGTCCGGGCTGGTCCGTGAGTCCGGGTCACTGGTCCCTTGCCGGGCTTCGCGGGCGGGAATACCATGGCCGCCATGAGCCAGTTGATGGTGGACATGATCATCACTTTGGACGGCTTCGCCTCGGGCGAGGGATGGCCTGGCTGGTGGGGCCTGGAAGGTCCTGAATATCTGGCCTGGCTGCAGCAGGAGGCCGGAGGAGACCGCACCTACCTGATGGGGGCCAACACCTACCGCCTCATGTCGGGGATGTCGGAAGATGCTGCCGCCGGGGGCACGGGATATTCGCAGGACGAAAGCACCTCCCTGACGGGTCTTGCCGCCGTTCCCAAAGTCGTGTTCTCCTCCAGCCTGGCCGCACCCCTCCGCTGGCCGAACTCCGAACTGGTGGCCGGGGACGCGGTCGAGGCCGTCCGGCAGATGAAGCGGACCCACGACGAACTCTTAAGCACCCTCGGCAGCCTCAGCCTCTGCCGTTCCCTGGTGGCAGCGGGTCTAGTGGACCGGTTCCGGCTGGTCGTCTTCCCCCTGATCACCGGGCGTACCGGACGTGAACGCATCTATGACGGCTATCCGGACGTCGCCCTGGAGATGGTGGACAGCAGGATTTTCGACGGACGCCTGCAGCTGCTCGAGTACATCCCCCGCGTCATCGACCGCCCGCCGCTCACCGGCGAACCGTAAAACCCTCGGCAACTGCCAGCCGCTGCTGCCCCGGCGGCCGATTCCGTGTCAGGATCAAGGTATGCCCCGGCGACTCATGCTGCTCGATACTGCCTCCCTGTACTTCCGCGCCTTTTACGGCCTGCCGGACAGCATCCGCCGCCCGGACGGAACGCCGGTCAACGCGGTCCGCGGGTTGCTGGACATGATCGCCAGGCTCAGCACCGACTACCACGCCACCCACCTGGTGGCCTGCTGGGACGACGACTGGCGGCCGCAATGGCGGGTGGACCTGATCCCCACCTACAAAGCCCACCGGGTGGCCGAGGCGGTTTCCGGCGGCGCCGACATCGAGGTGGTTCCGGAGGGCCTCCAGGCGCAGCTGCCGATGATCCGCCGCGTGCTGGAGCTGGCCGGCATCGCCATTGTGGGCGCGGCACACCACGAGGCCGACGACGTCGTGGGCACCTATGCGAGCCATGCCGGCTTCCCGGTGGACGTGGTCACGGGTGACCGCGACCTCTTCCAGGTGTGCGACGACGAACGGGGTGTCCGGGTGATTTACACCGCCCGCGGCATGAAGAACCTCGAAGTCATCACGGAAGAAACCGTGGTGGCCAAATACAAGGTGCTGCCCCAGCAGTATGCCGACTACGCCACACTCCGCGGAGACGCCTCCGACGGCCTGCCCGGAGTGGCGGGCATCGGCGAGAAGACGGCAGCGTCGCTGCTGCTGAAGTACGGAACCCTCGAAGGGTTGCTGGCGGCTGCTGACGAGCCGGGCACGGGCGTGTCGGCACCTGTCCGGGCCAAGCTCTCCGCTGCCTCCGCGTACCTGGAAGCAGCCCCCGCCGTCGTACGCCTGGTGCGGAACCTGGAGCTTCCCACCCTGGACCAGGCGGGCGCCCGCCTGCAGCCCGTCACGGGCGTCCGGCGCGCGGAACTGGAGCAGCTGGGCGTCGAGTGGAACCTGGGCGGCTCGGTCCGCCGGCTGCTGGCCGCGCTGGACCTGCGGCCTTAACCGGGGCCGTCCCGACCGGCCAGTGCTGGTTACGTCCTTCTGTTGCGTCAAACAACGACACGTCAGCGTCCCTGAAGCCACGCGCCGATGACGCCGGAAGTACGGGCATGACAATTCGTTTCGCCGCGGGTCGGTGCGTTTCAGGCGGCTTGAATGAGCCGATTTGCTGATGGTTTGGTGAGGTAACGATCCAGATGAGAGGCCATTTCCATGACAGTCACTTCAGATCTTGCTCCGCGCCGGCTCCGGGACATTTTCGGCACGTTTGCCAGCGGCCTGACCATCATTACGGGTTCCACCCCCGATGGGCCCACCGGGTTCACCTGCCAGTCCTTCGCATCCCTTTCGTTGGAGCCGGCGCTGGTCACCTTCAGCCCGGCGCGGACATCGACCACCTGGCCTGCACTGAGAAGGGCCGGGTCCTTCACCATCAACATCCTTCCGGCCGAACACCAGCACCTCGCGGGCCAGTTCGCGCGCTCGGGGACGGACAAGTTCGCCGGCGTCAGCCACGCATCCTCGCCCCTGGGGAACCCGGTGCTGGATGACGCGCTCGCCTGGCTGGACTGCGAACTCCATGCAGAATACGACGGCGGCGACCACACCATTGCGGTGGCTGCCGTGCGGCACCTCAGTGCCCGGAACGACGCCGAACCCCTGCTGTTCTTCAAGGGCCGGTATGCAGGACTCGCCCCCGCGGAGCGCCTGCTCGAAGCGGCCGGCTGACTGGCGCGCCCAATCCACCGGGCATTGCCGATGCCCCGGGACCCCGCCTCCGTGCCCTTGCTTTAGCTCCATCCAGTAGTAAGCTTGCTGAGCATTACTAGTAAGCTTGCTGATTAAATGGGATGGGAGCAGGAGCTATGGGCGCAATTTTCGGTACGGCCCTGTCACTGGTGCTGACCGTTGGCGGTGCGGCGGTGGCGGCAGAACGCGGCCCGGGAGCCGCGCAGCACTATCTGGCCGGGCACGTGCTCCTCGGAGTGGGGATCGGCCTGTTGTTCGCCACCGGACTGCGCATCGGCATCCGGTATCTCCTGGCCCGGCCAGGATCCCAGCGGCGGAGCGCTCCCGTGGCACCCCCGGCAGCGGAGCTCGCCTCCGTGACTGTACTCCCCGTCCGGACCGCCTCCGCAGTCCCGCTGCGGGGCAGGCATGCCGCTTGAGGCGCAGGCACCGGCGGACCTGGTGCTGACTCCTGAGCAACGCGCCCCGCATCCCGCACCCCGGCGTCGCCGCGGAGTCCGTGCCCTGATGCTCCTGTGCTGCGCCGTCGTTGCGGCGGCGCTGGTTGCCGGCGCCTCCGGCATCCGTTCCGGGGATGCAGACGAAAACGTCCTGCGCGGTTTCCAGATCCGGGTGCTGAGTATCAGCCAGGCCGCCGCCGAGAACAGGATGGATGGGGCGCTGGCTGCCCTTCAGGCCCTCGAGAAGGACCTGGGCGATGCGGCAGCAAATGGCCGGCTTTCGGCATCGCGGTACCGGAGCATCGAGAATGCACTGTCGGTGGTCCGGACAGATCTCGCCACGCAGGTGGCAGCAGCGTCCGCGGCAGCATCCCCTGACACAGCGCCGGGCGCCGTTTCGCCAGACCCTGCCCTTGCCGGCACCGGGCAGAACCAAGCCGCTCCCGTGGAACCCGCCGTTCCGGCCGTCGCTCCGGCGCCGGTCCCGGCAGACTCCGCTCCGCAGGCCCCCGGGCCGGAGCATCAGGACACCGCGAAGGAAGCCAAAGGCAAGGGCAAAGGCCAGGGCAAGCCCTGACCGCAGCGGCAAACAGCTCCCCGGCCAAGGGAGAATGGATGGATGAATCCTCCTGAGGGCCGCCCCGCCGCCGACGCCTTCGACCTCCGCGTGATCGGTGCCGGACTCGCCTTCGAAGGATCCCTTTCCGCTTTGCGGGAGGCACTGGGAAGTGATGGTATCCCGGGTGCCGCCGTTGTGCAGGCACCGCCGGGAACGGGAAAAACCACCCTCGTACCGCCCCTGCTGGCGAACCTCCACGGCCGGCGGGGCCGCGTTGTCGTCACCCAGCCGCGGCGGGTTGCCGCCCGTGCCGCCGCCCGGCGCCTTTCTGCGCTCGACCGCAGCCGGATGGCCGGCCGCGTGGGCTACACCGTCCGCGGGGAACGCCAGGCGGGCCCGGACACCCTGATTGAGTTCGTCACCCCGGGCATCCTGTTGCGACGCCTGCTGGCAGATCCCGGGCTGGAGGGCACTGCCGCCGTCGTCCTGGATGAAGTGCACGAGCGGGGACTGGAAACAGACCTCCTGGTCGGCATGCTCGCTGAGGTCCGTGCGTTGCGCGGCGACCTCGCCGTCGTCGCCATGTCCGCAACCCTGGACGCGCCCCGGTTCGCAGCCCTGCTGGGGGATGACGAGGGCGCCTTGCCCGCACCCGTCGTCGACTTCCCCTCCGTCAACCATCCACTGGACGTGCAGTGGCTCCCGGCGCCCGCCGCCCGGCTGGACGCGAGGGGAGTGGCGCGCACCTTCCTGGATTATGTGGCCACGGCAGCCGCGGACGCCCATGAACGTGCCGTTGCGGCCGACGGGTCCGTGGACGCGCTCGTGTTCCTGCCCGGGGCCAGGGAGGTCTCGCACGTTGCAGCGGTCCTGCGCAGCCGGCTGGGCAGCAGTGTTGACGTGCTGGAACTTCACGGCCAGGTGGGGACAGCCGAGCAGGACAGGGCAGTGGCGGGGCGTGCTCCCGGGGACCTCCCGCGGATCATCGTCTCGACCGATCTTGCCGAGTCCTCCCTGACAGTGCCCGGCGTCCGGCTGGTCATAGACTCCGGACTGGCCCGGGAACCGCGGCGGGACGCAGGCCGCGGCATGAGCGGGCTGGTTACCGTGTCCTGTTCCAGGGCGTCAGCCGACCAGCGGGCCGGGCGTGCCGCACGGCAAGGCCCGGGGACAGTGGTCCGCTGCTACTCGCAGCACGCATATGGCGCCGCTCCCGCCCACGTGACGCCGGAAATCAAGGTGGCGGACCTGACGGGCGCCGCCCTGACCCTTGCCTGCTGGGGCGCGCCCCGGGGGAAGGGGATTGCCTTGCCGGACGCACCGCCCGGCCAGGCAATGGATGACGCCGTTGAGGTGCTCCGGGAGTTGGGCGCAGTGTCCGGTGACGGCCACGTGACTGCAGCGGGCCGCGCCCTTGCCGGCATCCCCGCCGATCCACGGCTTGCCCGGGCATTGCTCGACGGCGGCACCTCCACCGGACACCGGTTCGCCGCCGGGGTGGTAGCCGCGCTCTCCGGGGACCACCGCGCACCCGGAGCGGACCTGACCCGCCTGCTGGTCCAGCTCAAAGCCGACACAGGCCCGGCCGGAAGGTGCTGGGCGGACGAGTCCAGGCGGCTGGGCGCCCTGGCGGGTCGGCAACAGGACGGCGCCACGGCCCCTCCCGCCATCTTTGCCGCTGGAAACGAAGCTGCGGGCGCCGTCGTCGCGCTCGCCTTTCCCGACCGCGTGGCCCGCCGCGTGCCCGGCAGCGACGGCGCCGGACAGTACCTGCTGACGTCCGGGACCAGGGCAGGGCTGCCGGCAGGCAGCACGTTGTCAGGCCACGAGTGGCTGGCCGTGGCCGACGTGTCCCGCGCCGAGGGAAGGGACGCGGCCGGTACGGGCGCCGTGATCCGCGCCGCAGCCCCCATCACCCTTGGCATTGCCGAAGCGGCGGCGTCCCACCTGCTGTCCGACAGTGTGGACGCGGAATTCAGCGGCGGCCGGCTGAGCGCGCGCAGGACCAGGCGGCTGGGAGCGGTCGTACTCTCCGCAACCCCCGTGCGCCCCACCGCCGAACAGGGCAGGAGGGCCGTGCAAGCCGCGCTGCGGTCAAGCGGCCTTGCCGCCCTGCCGTGGTCGACGGCGGCGGCCTCCTTGCGGCGCCGCCTCGCCTTCCTGCACCGCGAGGTGGGGGCGCCGTGGCCTGATGTGTCGGACGGGGCGTTGCTTGGGCGGCTGGAAGAGTGGCTGGGGCCCGAGCTGGAAGACCTGGCGGCCGGGAAACCGGTCACCTCAATCGACCTGGCCCACCCCCTGCGCCGGCTGCTGCCCTGGCCCGAAGCGGCCCGGCTGGACGAGCTTGCGCCGGAAAACCTGGAGGTCCCCAGCGGCTCCCGCGTCAGGATCGACTACCCGGAACCAGGTGGGGATTCCGCCGCGCCCGTGGTGGCGGTGAAACTGCAGGAGTGTTTCGGGCTGGTTGAATCCCCGCGCCTGGCGGGCGGCCGTGTCCCGGTCCTGTTCCACCTGCTGTCCCCGGCCCGCAGGCCGCTGGCGGTCACCGGCGACCTCACATCGTTCTGGTCCGGCCCGTATACCCAGGTGCGCGCCGAAATGCGGGGCCGCTACCCCAGGCATCCCTGGCCGGAGGACCCCTGGTCGGCTCCCGCCACGGCACGGACCAACAAGCGGAACTGAAACCACGTCCGATTCTTTCCGGCCGGGGAAGGCTGCGTGAGAACTTCGATACACAGCCGAAACGTCGCGTCGACGTGCTGAAACATGCCTTCCCTACGCTCTTAAGTACGCGGACAACGTGGTCCGCATTCCCCTACGGAAGGACACACCATGTTTCTCTTGAACAGCCTCAACCTCCTGCTGGACGGCCGACGCAGTGAGGCCGGCGGGTCCCGCAACACCGACACCGGCACGTTCCCGGAAGGCCGGCTCACCTCCGCCGCCTGGGAAGGCTGGTGGCACGAGGACGCTGCCTAGCAGCGTCAGCCGTGCCCGGCGATGAACTCCGCCACCGGAAGCGCCAGCGACGCACCCACCTCATCGGCGGGGCGCTTGTTTCCCGCCACGGCAAAGGAGTGGTCACCGCCCTCCACCCACTGCAGGACCGCGTTGGATCCGATCCGGGCCACGACGCCCGCCAGGATGTCGGGCGTGGCAAACGTGTCGCGCGTTCCCTGCAGGAACAGCATCGGCGCCGTGATCCCGTACAGGTGTTCATCCCGGAGTTTCTCCGGCTTGCCGGGGGCATGCAGCGGGTAGCCGAGGTACACCAGGCCTGTGGCCTCCATGCCGTCGGCAACGGCCATGGACGCCATCCTGCCGCCGAACGACTTGCCCGCCGCCCAGACGGGGCCGCTGTCGCCGTTGGCCTCCGCCTGGGCGCGGGCTGTGTCCATGGCGGCCCGCCATGCGGCGATGGCAGCCGGAGGGCGGTCGGGGAACTTCCGCCCTGCCTCCAGGTACGGGAAATTGAAGCGTAGGGTGGCCAGGCCCAGCCCGTTCAGGGCGTCGCTGAAGCCGCGGAGGAACGGATGGTCCTTGCCGGCACCGGCACCATGCGCCACCACTACAGTGGCGGTAGGCTTCCCGGGACGGGCGTAGACGGCGGAAAACGAGGCGTCACCGACGGCGACCATGAGCTGCTGATCGGATGAGGGCATGGCTCCATCATGCCGGAGGCCGGCGGATATGCCGGTGTCTGCCGGCGGCCGGGTGTACGTTGTCCCCATGGCGAGCGAACAGACCACCATCACTGTCCCGGGTCCCAACGGCGGGCGCGAAATGCGCATCTCCAGCCCCAGCCGCGTCCTCTGGCCGGACCTGGGCCTGACCAAGCTGGACCTCGCCAGGTATATCTGCGACGTGGGGGAGGCATTCATCGCCGCCAACGGGGACCGGCCCGTGTCCCTCCAGCGGTACTCGGACAACATCGAAGGCGAGATGTTCTTCTCAAAGAACCCGCCAAAAGGCACGCCGGACTTCATCAGGTCCGTCAAGGTGGTGTATCCGAGCGCCAGGTCCCACCCCCAGCTGGTCCTTGACGAACCGGCAGCTGCCGTCTGGGCCGTACAGATGAACACCGTGGTCTTCCACCCCTGGCCCTCCCGGGCGGAGAACACGGACAACCCGGACCAGCTGCGGATCGACCTTGACCCGCAGCCGGGCACGGACTTCGACGACGCCGTTCCCGCCGCCTTGGTGCTGAAGGACGTCCTCGCCGAGGCAGGCCTCACCTGCTTCATCAAAACGTCCGGCAACCGCGGCCTGCACGTTTACGCACCCGTCGAACCAACACGCGAATTCCTGGACGTCCGGCACGCGGTCATCGCCGCTGCCCGGGAAGTGGAGCGCCGGATCCCGGACAAAGTAACCACGGCGTGGTGGAAGGAAGAACGCGGCCAACGGGTGTTCCTGGACTTCAACCAGGCCAACCGCGACCGCACCATCGCCGGCGCCTACAGCCCGCGGGCCCTGCCGCACGCCCCCGTGTCCTGCCCCATCACCTGGGAGGAACTGGAACACGCGGATCCAAAGAACTTCACCATCCTCACGGTTCCGGAACGGTTGAAGACGGTGGGAGACCCCTGGGCTGGCTTCAACGCCAAGCCCGGGACCATCGACACGCTGCTGGAATGGTGGGACCGCGACTGCAAAGCCGGCCTGGGGGAGATGCCCTTCCCGCCGGACTACCCCAAGATGCCGGGCGAACCGCCCCGGGTCCAGCCCAGCCGGGCGAAAAAGCAGACTGACGCCAACAACGACTGACCTGGGCCCTCCAAAACGGGGCACTTTGGCACGGACACGGCGGCCGCCGTCGGAAATTACGACGGCGGCGCCGCCAAAGTGCCCCGGGACCGCAGGTGCGGCCCGGGTTACTTCGAAGCAGGTTTATTCGAAGCGGGACGGGTCGCCCATGCCACGCCGGACCACCTCGGCCACCCCGCTGGAGAAATCAATCACGGTGGTGGGCTCTGCCCCGCAGTCCCCGGCGTCGATCACGGCATCCACCTGGTGGTCCAGCCGCTCCTTGATTTCCCAGCCCACGGTCAGCGGCTCTTCCTCGTCCGGCAGCAGCAGCGTGCTGGACAGCAGCGGCTCGCCCAGTTCGGCGAGCAGCGCCTGGACCACGCGGTTGTCCGGAATCCGCACGCCCACCGTCTTCTTCTTGGGGTGGAGCAGGCGCTTGGGAACCTCCTTGGTGGCGGGCAGGATGAAGGTGTAGCTGCCCGGGGTAACGGACTTGATGCTGCGGAACACGTCGTTGCCGATGTTCACAAACTGGCCCAGCTGCGCGAAATCGCGGCAGACCAGCGTGAAGTGGTGCTTGTCGTCCAGGTGCCGGATGCTCCTGATCCGGTCCAGCGCCTCCCGGTTGCCCATCTGCGCCCCCAGCGCGTAGCAGGAATCCGTGGGGTAGGCGATCAGGCCGCCGTCGCGGATTATGTTCACTGCCTGCGCGATGGCGCGCGGCTGGGGGTCCTGGGGATGCACATCAAAGAATCGGGCCATGCCCCGAGCCTACGTTCCCGCGGCCCGCGCCGCACCCTTTCCTGCGGGATATGCCTCGACACGGAAACAGTTTCGTCCCCTGACATTCAAACCCCGGAACACGGGATGAACAGGGGAGACTTCCCCTACCGGGTGGCGGCCGGATAGGGCAGGATGTTGTCTGCCCGCGTTCCGGCCGAAGCAGTTCCGGCCCCTGTGAAGGAGAACCTGCCATGCCAACAATCCTCAATCCCTACATAAGTTTCCGGGACAATGCCCGTGAGGCACTGAACTTCTACCAGCAGGTGTTCGGCGGCGAGCTGACACTCAGCACTTTTGGTGACTTCCAGGCCAGCGAGGATCCTGCGGAAGCGGAAAAGATCATGCACGGCATGCTGACCACCACCCAGGGCCTGGTCCTCATGGGCGCTGATACCCCCAACAGCATGGAGTACCACCCGGGTTCCGCCATCTCCATCTCGCTCAGCGGCGATGATGAAGTGGAGCTTCGCGGCTACTACGAGCAGCTCAGCGGCGATGGCGGCGCGGTGACAGTCCCCATGGAAAAGTCGCCGTGGGGTGACATCTTCGGCATGTGCACCGACCGGTACGGAGTCGCCTGGCTGGTCAACGTCAACGCATCGCAGGCCACGCCGGCACCCTGAGGACCCTGAGGACGTGGAGGGGGGAGGGCCGGCCAGCCTGCATGGATCTGCCCCTGCGCCTTGAGGCCGGGCCCCCGGGCTGGGAGGATTGATGCGTGAGGCCCCTCATGGAGTTCCTGTACGACAAGTGGTGGATGGTGTTTCCACTGATGGCGGTGGCCGGCCGCTGGGCAGGCGGCTGGCGGCGTGCCGGCGACCGCCGGTACCGGCGCCGGGTCGAACTGTACAAACTCCAGAACCAGGACAAACTCCAGAACCAGGCACGCGAAGCTGACAGGGCGTCGGTGGCCGACGTGAAGTCGCTCATGGCCACCCACGATGCCACCAACCGGCGATGGCTTGACTATGAGCTCGACGTGGGAAAGCTCATTGATTTTCCCCTCATGACGGACGTCCGGGAACCCCTCACGGTCGCCTTCCTGCGCGCCAAACGCGAAGCCGACGGCCTGCGGCCACCCTCTGCCGAAGACCTGACATCAGTGGCCGGCCTTGACGCCTACCGGCAGGCCGTGAACAACTTCGCGGTGGCCCTGGATGTGGCCGAGCGCGAAGCCATACGGATCAGGGACAGCAAGTTCAGCGGCCCCGAACGCGAACGGCTTGCCGTGGCACGGAAACTGCTCATGATTGCCGAGAACCATGCGGCTACCCCGGCCGAACGGCAGTCTGCCTACAAGCGGGCCCGGCGTGAGCTGGACGGGCTCATCGTCCTGCCGGACGTCACAGTGGCGGCCCTTGAGGGCAGAATCGCACCGCCGCTGGATGCAGGTCCCAGGCCGCCGCAGTTCCACCAGGGCTGAAGCCCCTGCAGGTGCAGCGTGCGGCGGACGCTTTATTTGGATGTCGACGGCGTGGTCTGCCCGTTCGGCCCGGAGGGAACCACCGGCTGGGGGTCCGCCTGGCAGCGCGCCGACGCTGGGCTGTTGCCCGTCACCTTCGCCGCAGAACTCGTATCGGGGCTCAACTCCCTGGCCATGACGCCCGGGCTGCGTTGTGTCTGGCTTACCAGCTGGGAGGAGCTGGCGCCCCAATACCTGTGTCCCGCCGTCGGACTTGCGGGCAGCGGCTGGCCATACCTTGCCGCGGACGGGGCAGCAGGCGGGGCCGTCTGGTGGAAGCTCCGGGCCATCCAGGGCGACGTCGAGAAGACCGGACCCGACTCGGTGGCGTGGGTGGATGACCAGCTGGCGTTCGAGGCTGAAGCACAATCATGGGCACGCTTCCTGGGCAGGCGCATCCTCACGGTGTCGCCCCATCCGCGGCAGGGAATCACGCCCGCGGAACTGGACGTGCTCCGCTCTTTCCTGGCCGGGCCCGTGTTTTGACCTCCTGCCCGGTACGCGTACGATCGATAAGGTTTCCCGCCGGTTGTGCCATCGCCGCAAGTCATTCCAAAGCAAACAACTGGTGAACTATGCTGTCCAAGGCAGCCGGGTAAGAGAAACTGCTGAACGTCGACTCTGCAGATTGGGCAACAGGTGGATATCACCTTCATGGTGGCGCTGGTCATCGCACTGGCACTATTTTTCGACTTCACGAACGGCTTCCACGACACCGCGAACGCCATGGCAACGCCCATCGCAACCGGTGCCATCAAGCCCAGGACAGCCGTGGCCCTGGCAGCCGTCCTGAACCTGGTGGGCGCCTTCCTTTCCACCGAGGTGGCCAAGACAGTGTCCGGCGGCATCATCCGCGAAGGGTCCGGCGGCGTCCAGATCACGCCGGAGATCATCTTCGCCGGATTGATGGGGGCCGTCCTGTGGAACATGGTCACATGGCTGAAGGGTTTGCCCTCCAGCTCATCCCACGCACTGTTCGGCGGACTGATCGGCGCGGCCATCGTCGGCGCAGGGTTCAACTCCGTCAACCTTGAGACGCTCCTTCAGAAGGTCATTCTTCCGGCGGTCTTCGCACCGCTGATCGCAGGCCTTGCCGCCTACGTCTGCACGCGCCTTGCCTACGCCCTCACGTCACGCCACGATCCCGAGACGGGCACCAAGCTCACCCAGAAGCGCGGCGGCTTCCGCACGGGGCAGGTCTTCACGTCCAGCCTGGTGGCCCTGGCACACGGAACCAATGACGCCCAGAAGACCATGGGCATCATCACGCTGGTCCTGATCGCCGCCGGAAGCCAGGCGCCCGGGTCCGGTCCCCAGCTTTGGGTGATCGCCGCCTGCGCCCTCGCCATCGCCATCGGTACTTATGCCGGCGGCTGGCGGATCATCCGCACCATGGGTTCCGGCCTGACCGAAGTCAAGCCCGCCCAGGGCTTCGCGGCCGAGACCAGCACTGCGTCCGCCATCCTCGCCTCGTCCCACCTTGGCTTCGCCCTTTCCACCACGCAGGTAGCCTCGGGTTCCGTCATCGGCTCCGGAATGGGACGCCGCGGGACCACCGTCCGCTGGAACATGGTGGGCAAGATCGCGCTGGGATGGCTCTTCACCCTGCCTGCCGCCGGCATCGTCGGTGCCCTGACCGCCCTGCTGGTGAAGACCGGCGTCGTGGGCGTGCTCATTGCCGCGATTGCCGGCAGCGCCGCGGTGCTCTTCATGTTCTTCTACTCACGCAAGTCCTCCGTGAGCCACCAGAACGCCGTCGAGGTGGAGGAAGCCGGCCAGGCTGTCCGGTTCGCCAAGAAGAAGGCCATGGCCCGCGCCCGGGCCGAAGCCAAAGCTAAAGCCAAGGCGGACGCCAAAGCCAACAACCCCAAGGAGAATCGGCGATGAAGTGGTTGGAACTCCTGACCGTTGCCGGCGCCACGCTGGTTGCTGCCGCAACAGTGGTGACCCTTTACTCGCTCGGCGTCCGGCTGACGGCGATCGCCGCTGACGCCGAACAGACGTCCCCGGCCATGAAGCGCTCGTTCGCTTATGCTTGCTTCGGCCTGTGCGGCCTGGCTGTCCTGGTGGGGCTGTACCTGATCATTCCGTACTTCTCCAAGTAGCCATTCCCGGAAGCTGCTGCCCGGAGAGCCGCAGCCCGGGCATGGCCCGGGCCATTGGCTGGACTGGGCCGCTTGGCTAGGCTGGGGCCATGCCCCGCATCCAATACTTTGTGGCCGCGTCCCTTGATGGCTTCATCGCCACGTCCACCGACGATCTGGACTGGCTCCTGCAGTTCGACGGCTTCGAAGGCGGGGCCGACAGTTACGGCGAGTTCATGTCCGGGGTGGGCTGCATCGTCATGGGCGGGGAAACCTACGCCTGGCTGATGGAGCACGAGCCCGGCAGGTGGCCGTACACGGACACACCCAGCTACGTCTTCACGCACCACGAATACCGTGCCCCGGAGGGCGCAGACATCACGTTCGTCCGCGGGGATGTCCTGGAGTTCATGGCCGACTTCGAGCGCGCGGCCGGGGACAGGAACATCTGGGTAGTGGGCGGCGGCAACCTGGCGGCCCAGTTCGCGGATGCCGGACTGCTGGACGACATCATCCTTTCCGTCATCCCGGTGGTCCTGGGCAGCGGGAAGCGGCTGCTCCCGGTAAAAGGACCGACGCCGCCGCTTGAGCTGGCTGCGTCCCGCACCATGGGCAGGGGGATCGTGGAGCTGCGCTATCTGCTGCCCGGGCGAACGGGCCCGCGGTCCTGACGCACGTACCTCAGCCGGCGTCGTCCCGGAGCATGTTGGTGATCCGTGCCGTTGAAAGGCGCCGTCCCTGGGCATCGGTCATGACGATTTCATGGGTGGCAAGCGTGCGCCCCAAATGGATCGCCGTACAGGTGCCCGTCACCATGCCCTTCGCAATGGACCGGTGATGCGTGGCACTGACCTCGATGCCGACGGCATGCCGGCCGGGACCGGCGTGCATCCCTGCGGAGAACGAACCCAGGGTCTCGGCCAGCACCACGTGCGCGCCGCCATGGAGTATGCCTGCCACCTGGGTGTTGCCCTCCACCGGCATGGTGGCAACGGTCCGTTCCGGACTCATCTCCAGGAAATGGATTCCCATTTTGACCACCAGGGCGCCAACGCCAAACCGGCCCAGCCAGCCGTGCATGTGGTCGGGAATGCCGGCGGCCGCCAGCTCCTCCGCGAAAGCGCCCGGCGTGAAATTGTCTGTCATGGCAACTAGGCTGGCACCTGTGAGTGAAACAACCAAACCGGCCCCTTTCCCGTCTTCGGCCATCGCTGAGGAGGCTGCCGCGCAGCTTTCGTCCTCCACGCCCAGGCCTGCTGCAAAGGCCGCCACCCCCGCTGCCGGTGGGTCTGTTTCAGCCACGGAAGCGCCCGTGATTCCCATCACCGACCAGCCCCGGCTGCTGGTCCTTGACGGCCACTCCATGGCGTTCCGCGCCTTCTTCGCCCTGCCCGCGGACAAGTTCTCCACGTCCAACGGCCAGCACACCAACGCCATCCACGGCTTCACCTCCATGCTGATCAACCTCATCAAGGAGCAGCAGCCCACCCACATCGCGGTGGCGTTCGATGTCTCGGACGAATCCACCCACCGGAAGACCGAGTACAGCGACTACAAGGGCGGCCGGAACGAAACCCCCCGCGAGATGAGCGGCCAGATCGACCTGATCGCGCAGGTCATGGAAGCGTGGGGCATCAAGACCATCAAAATGCCCGGCTACGAGGCCGACGACATCCTGGCCACGCTCGCCACCATGGGTGAAAAGGCCGGATTCGAAGTCCTGCTGGTCTCCGGTGACCGGGATGCCTTCCAGCTCATCACGGACAACGTCTTCGTGCTCTACCCGCGGAAGGGCGTCAGCGACATCCCGCGGATGGACGCTGCGGCCATTGAAGCGAAATACTTCGTCAGCCCGTCCCGCTACTCGGACCTTGCCGCCCTGGTGGGGGAGACGGCCGACAACCTGCCGGGCGTGCCCGGCGTCGGGCCCAAGACCGCGGCGAAATGGATCAACCTGTACGGCGGCCTGGAAGGCGTCCTGGAGCACCTTGACTCCATCGGGGGCAAGGTGGGCGACGCCCTGCGGGAGAACGTCGACGCCGTGAAGCGCAACCGCCGGCTGAACCAGCTCCACACCGATCTTGACCTCCCCGTCACCCTGGACGACCTCTACCAGCCGCGCCCCGACCAGGCCGCGATTGAGGACCTCTTCGACCAGCTGGAGTTCAAGGCCATCCGCGGCCGGCTGTTTGCCCTCTACGGCGACGCTGACACTCCCGCCGCCGAACGCGACAGCATCGAAACACCGCACTACACCACGCCTGCCGGTGCCGCCGAACTGGCCGCCTTTCTGGCCCCAGGCGCCGGCCAGCGGACCGCCCTCGCTGTGGACCTCGTGCCCGGCCGCATTGGCGAGGACGCCGCCGCGCTGGCCATCGTGCGCGGCGACGCCGCCGTCTACGTCGACCTCGCCGGCCAGGACGCCGAAACCGAAAATGTACTGGCCGGATGGCTGCGCGACCCCGAAGCACCCAAGGTGATGCACGGCTTCAAGGCCGCGCTCAAGGCACTCACTGCCCGCGGCCTGGAGCTGGAGGGCGTGGTGGACGACACCTCCATCTCGGGCTACCTCATCCAGCCGGACCGCCGCACCTATGAACTCGCCGAACTCGCCCAGCACCACCTCAACGTGGGAATCCCCGCCGCCACGGCCAAGGCCGGGCAGCTGGAACTGTCGTTCGACGGCGACGACACCGCAGCCGCCGACGCCCTGGTCCAGGCCGGCGCCGTCGTGCTGGCCCTGAGCCGCTACTTCGAGGACGAGCTCAAGGAGCGCAAGGCGGAGGAACTGCTGTCCACCCTGGAACTGCCGGTCAGCCGGGTCCTCGCCGACATGGAACTCGCCGGCATCGCCATCGACATGGACAAGATGGATGAACAGCTTGCCGACCTCGCGCGGGTGATCGACCAGGCGCAGGAACAGGCCTTCGCTGCCATCGGCCACGAGGTCAACCTGGGCTCGCCCAAGCAGCTGCAGACCGTCCTGTTCGACGAACTGCAGCTCCCCAAGACCAAGAAGATCAAGTCCGGCTACACCACGGACGCCGCTTCCCTGAAGAACCTCCTGGAAAAGACAGGGCACGAGTTCCTGGTGCAGCTCATGGCGCACCGCGAGGCGGCCAAGCTGCGCCAGATGCTCGAATCGTTGAAGAAGTCCGTGGCGGAGGACGGCCGGATCCACACCACCTACGCCCAGAACGTGGCCGCCACCGGCCGGATCTCGTCCAACAACCCCAACCTGCAGAACATCCCCATCCGCAGCGAGGAAGGCCGGCGCGTCCGTGGCATCTTCGTGGTCAGCGATGGCTACGAATGCCTGTTGTCCGCCGACTACTCCCAGATCGAGATGCGCATCATGGCGCATCTTTCGGGAGATGCGGGCCTGATCCAGGCTTACAGGGACGGCGAGGACCTGCACCGCTTCGTCGGCTCCAACATCTTCCACGTCCCCACGGACCAGGTCACCAGCGCCATGCGCTCCAAGGTGAAGGCCATGTCCTACGGGCTTGCCTATGGTTTGACGTCCTTCGGCCTGTCCAAGCAGCTGGAGATTTCCGTTGATGAGGCACGGACCCTGATGAAGGATTACTTCGACCGCTTCGGCGCCGTCCGCGACTACCTCCGGGGAGTGGTGGACCAGGCCCGGGTTGACGGCTACACCGCCACCATTGAGGGGCGCCGCCGCTACCTGCCGGACCTGACCAGCACCGATCGCCAGCTGCGCGAGAACGCCGAGCGCATCGCGCTCAACAGCCCCATCCAGGGTTCGGCGGCGGACATCATCAAGCGCGCCATGCTGGGTGTCCATGCCGAACTGCAGGCGCAGGGCCTGAAATCGCGGATGCTGCTCCAGGTCCATGACGAACTGGTCCTGGAAGTCGCTGCCGGGGAGCGGGCCGCCGTGGAGAAACTGGTGACCGAGCAGATGGCGGCAGCCGCGGACCTGAGCGTGCCCCTGGAAGTCCAGATCGGTGTCGGACCCAGCTGGTACGACGCCGGGCACTAACGTGTGTTGATGCTGGCCAGGCGCCGGAGGTCTTGGCTAGGCTCAGGTGCGTGGCTGATCTGAGTGGAAACTACGAAATCCGGCGCTTTGGTGCTGTATCCAGGGGCAAAGACGGTTACGCCCAGGCGGAAACCTGGAGCCGCGCCGTATCCTTCGGCTTCCACGAATCCACCCGCACCCCGGAACACGTCGCGAAGACGCTCGAAACGTATGAGGCAGACCGGCGCGTCCTCACCGGCGCCTACCAAACGGGCCCGGTAGCGCCCTCGTCGCTGCCCGCGGACGTGCCGGTGGCCACCTTCGGCACCATGCGCAATACCCTCAACGTAGGCTTCGGGCGCCTGGTGGAAGCCCACCTGGTCACCGCCGTTACCGTCCGCACCTCGCACCGGCGGCGGGGGCTGCTGCGGCGGATGATGAGCGAGGACCTGCAGCTCGCGAAGGACGACGGGGTGGCGGTGGCGGCGCTGACCGCATCAGAGGGAACCATCTATGGCCGGTTCGGCTACGGCGTGGCCAGCTTTGAACGCACTGCCAAGGTGGACACCACTGCGCGGTTCAGCCTGCGGCACCAGGCCACCGGCACCGTGGAGGTCGCCGACCCCAAGGCCCTGCTGCAGCTGGCTCCTGAAGTCTTCGACCAGGTGCACCGGCTGACTCCGGGGTCCGTAGGCCGGCAGGACTGGTATCGGCTGCTTGCGTCGGGCGCGCTCGGCCGCGACGGCAAGGAGGATCCCGCCATCAAGGTGGCGCTCCACTACGGCCCGGGCGGCGACATTGACGGCTACGTTTCCTACAAGTTCCTCGGCTGGGACACCGAGCCCTACACCGTGGAAGTAGTGGACCTGCTGGCCGGCAGCAACGATGCCTACCTGGAACTCTGGCAGTTCCTTGGTGCCATCGATCTGGTGGACCGCGTGTCCTGGACGGAAGCCCCGTTGGACGACCCCCTGGCCTGGGCCCTGGACGATCCCCGCTGCATCGACTCCTCGGACAGCCGGGACATGCTCTGGCTGCGCATCCTCGATGTCCCCAAGGCACTCTCCGGGCGGCATTACCCAACTGCAGGCCGCCTGGCGCTGAAAGTCCTGGACCCGCTCGGCCTCACGGCTGGAACATACGCCCTTTCGTCTGACGGCAGCCAGGCCACCGTCGAGCGCCTGCCGGAAACCGCGGAGGCGGACCTGACCCTCGATGTGTCCGCCCTGTCGTCCATCTACGTCGGCGGGGTCAGTCCGGTTACGCTGGCGGCAGCCGGCAAAATCCGGGAGCACACGGCAGGTTCGGCGTTGACGGCCATGCAGATGTTCGCCGTCGAACGGGCGACGCACTGCCTCACCCACTTCTGAGGTCGGTTGACTGCATGGGGTCCGGTCCTGGGTGAACGCGCCACCGGCGTACTGCGCCTGCCCGCTTTGACCCGAATTGCGGGCAGCGACTAGAATAAACGGGCGTGTACCACGTGCACGCACTTGCGTCCCCTCGCGGGGCGCATTGAAAGCAATCCACAAAATCAGGATGACCCGGAGGATCCGTCGGATTCACCGCGAATCGCGCCTGCGTTCCATAACGCGGGCGCGCCGGTTTGCCTGACCGACTAACTATCCACAACGGAGCCCCTACTACATGACCATCACCTCCACCGAGAAGCCCGGTACCCCCGTAGTCGCCATTAACGACATCGGTACCGCTGAGGACTTCCTCGCAGCAGTCGACGCGACCATCAAGTACTTCAACGACGGAGACCTCGTCGAAGGTACCGTCGTCAAGGTCGACCGCGACGAAGTTCTGCTCGACATCGGTTACAAGACCGAAGGTGTCATCCCCTCCCGCGAGCTTTCCATCAAGCACGACGTTGACCCCGGAGACGTCGTCTCCGTTGGCGATCAGGTCGAAGCCCTGGTGCTCACCAAGGAAGACAAAGAAGGCCGCCTGATCCTCTCCAAGAAGCGCGCTCAGTACGAGCGTGCCTGGGGCGACATCGAGAAGGTCAAGGAAGAAGACGGTGTCGTCACCGGTACCGTCATCGAGGTTGTCAAGGGTGGTCTTATCCTCGACATCGGCCTGCGCGGCTTCCTGCCCGCATCCCTCGTCGAGATGCGCCGCGTGCGCGACCTGGCTCCGTACATCGGCCAGCAGATCGAAGCCAAGATCATCGAGCTGGACAAGAACCGCAACAACGTGGTCCTGTCCCGCCGTGCATGGCTGGAGCAGACCCAGTCCGAGGTCCGCTCCACCTTCCTCAACAAGCTGGAAAAGGGCCAGGTCCGTCCCGGCGTTGTTTCCTCCATCGTCAACTTCGGTGCCTTCGTGGACCTGGGCGGCGTAGACGGCCTGGTCCACGTTTCCGAGCTGTCCTGGAAGCACATCGACCACCCGTCCGAGGTTGTCGAGGTTGGCCAGGAAGTCACCGTCGAGGTCCTCGAGGTCGACCTGGACCGCGAGCGCGTCTCCCTGTCGCTCAAGGCTACGCAGGAAGACCCGTGGCAGACCTTCGCCCGCACCCACGCCCTGGGCCAGGTTGTCCCGGGTAAGGTCACCAAGCTGGTTCCGTTCGGTGCGTTCGTCCGCGTCGAAGACGGCATCGAAGGCCTGGTCCACATCTCCGAGCTGGCCGTGCGCCACGTGGAGCTGGCCGAGCAGGTTGTCTCCGTTGGCGACGAACTGTTCGTCAAGGTCATCGACATCGACCTGGAACGCCGCCGCATCTCGCTGTCCCTCAAGCAGGCCAACGAGGGCGTCGACGCCGACAGCACCGAATTCGATCCGGCTCTGTACGGCATGGCCGCAGAGTACGACGAAGAGGGCAACTACAAGTACCCCGAGGGCTTCGACCCCGAGTCCAACGAATGGCTCGAAGGCTACGAGACCCAGCGCGCCGCTTGGGAGCAGCAGTACGCTGACGCCCAGGCCCGTTGGGAAGCCCACAAGAAGCAGGTTGCCCAGCACGCTGCTGACGACGCTGCTGCCGCAACGTCCGGTGACGGCGATTCCGGCGCCACCAGCTACTCCTCCGAGCCTGCTGCCACCGACACCGGTGCCGGCACCCTGGCTTCGGACGAGGCACTTGCTGCCCTGCGCGAGAAGCTGACCGGCAACTAATTGCCGCCGGCCCGGATTCCGGGCTGACGCAAGGGGCCCCCGCGAAAGCGGGGGCCCGTTGTGCTTTAACGCGACAGCTGGCTGGCAGCTGCCCGACAACGCATGGGGCGTTGCGGTCAGCCGGGCCTACAGGTCGACGACGGCGAGGACCGTCCCTTCGCCGTCAGAGGTCAGTGCCGCCCCGGCTGCCGCGAGCAGCCGCTGGGCGCGGTGGTTCCCAGCCAGGGTACGCGCGGTGACGCGCCTCAGGCCGGCCCGGCGGGCCTCCGCCAGGACCAGGTCCAGGGCGGCGGTGCCGATCCCGCGCGAACGGAAGCTCCGGCCAAGCCAGATCCCGGTTTCCGCGGAAGGCACGTCGGCACCAGCGTTCCGTTTGAGGCGCACGGAGCCGGCAATCCGGCTGCCGCTGAAGACGGCCCAGGACTTTTCCGCTGCGGGGCCTCCCAACCCGGCTGCCGCAGCGTGATGGTAGCTGTAGAACCAGGCGGTGCGCTCCAGGTTCCAGCCGGGGCCGCCCAGTGGGGGAGCGACTTCATCCGGGGAGGCGTCGCGCTTGGCCAGCTGGAGCAGCTGGTCCGCTACGGCTTCATCGACGTCCACCAGGGTCACTTCAGGTGATGGCTTCATCCACCCATTCCGTTTCACCGGGCGTGAGCGTGGCAGACCCTGCCGTCAGCTGCAGGACGCGGTCAGTTGCGGCAGCTATGGCGGCTGCGTGGTCCGGCACGGCAATCCGCAGCACCGTGTGCCGGTCCTGGTAGCTGGTCTCCGCCATGACGGCGCCGGTGGCACGCAGGTCGTTCTCCAGCCGCCCTGCGGCGGCGTGCGGTACCGCCGTGGAACAGATCCGCAGCCTGCTGCGGCGGACCAGGGGCGCCAGGTCCAGGGCTGCCGAAACCGACTCGGAGTAGGCCCGGACCAGCCCACCGGCGCCGAGCAGGACGCCGCCGAAATAACGCACGACGACGGCACTGGTGTCACTGAGGTCGGTCACCCCGGGTGCGGTCTCCCTCTTCAGCAGGGCTTCGAGCATGGGGATGCCTGCAGTCCCGGCAGGTTCGCCGTCGTCGCTGGAGCGCTGGATGGTGCGGTCCGGCCCAAGGACAAACGCCGAGCAATGGTGGCGCGCGTCGTGGAATTCCCGGCGGAGGTCCGCCACCAGGTCACGGGCCGCAGCCTCCGTGCCGGCCCTCCGCAGGACCGTGATGAACCGGGAGCGCTTGATCTCGAGTTCGTGCCGGAAGTCCCGGCCGGCCGCCAGCGTGGTGTAGGTGCCTGACCGGCTGTCTTGCTCTTGCATCCGCCCCAGTCTAGGCCCACCCGCCGGCGGCCTCACCTCCCTGCTTCCAGGCGGCGGACCTGCGGCCGGGGACTAGTAGGCTGGCGGGGTGCTGAAAATCGGGCTGACGGGCGGGATCGCTTCAGGGAAATCGGTGGTGGCCGCGCGGCTGAAGGAACGTGGCGCCGTGCTGGTGGACGCAGATGCGCTGGCACGGGAGGTGGTTGAGCCCGGCACCGAGGGCCTCGAGCGGATTGTGGGGGAGTTCGGCGCGGACATGCTCGACGGCGCCGGGCGGCTGGACCGCGCACGGCTCGGCGGGGCGGTGTTCGGCAACCAGGAGCGCCTGGCTGCGCTGAACGCCATCGTCCACCCCCTGGTACGCGCCCGCGCCGCCGCCATCACGGCAGCGGCGCCGGAAGACGCCATTGTGGTCCAGGACATCCCCCTTCTGGTGGAGACGGGGCAGGGGGCCGCCTTCCACCTGGTGCTGGTGGTGGACGCCCCGGACGAGGTGCGGATGCAACGCATGCAGGAGCAGCGCGGCATGACCGCCGAAGCGGCGCGTGCGCGGATGGCCGCCCAGGCCACCCGGGAGGCACGGCTGGCCGTTGCCGACGTCGTCCTGGACAACTCCGGCACCATCCTGCACCTGCTTGAGCAGGTAGACAGGCTCTGGGACGGGCGGCTGGTGCCGTTTGCGCGCAACCTGGCGGCCGGGACCCGAGCACCGCGGAAGGGGGGACCGGTGCTGGAGCCGCACCGGAAGGAATGGGCACGGCAGGCGGCCCGGATCGCGGCCCGGCTGGAAGCGGCTGCGCCCGGCCTTATCCTGGCCGTGGACCACATCGGCTCCACCTCCGTTCACGGCCTGGCCGCCAAGGACGTCATCGACCTGCAAGTGGCGGTGCCCGACCTGGAAACCGCGGACAGGATCGCACCGCTCCTGGCGGCTGCCGGCTTCCCGGCAGTACGGGGAGCCGAATCGGACACCCCGAAGCCCAACGCCCCTGATCATGCCGGATGGCAGAAGCGGTTCCACGCCAATGCGGACCCGTGCCGGGCCGTGAACGTCCATGTCCGGGCCGCCGGCTCGGCCGGGTGGCGTTACGCGCTGATGTTCCGCGACTGGCTGCGGACTGACCCCTCCGCGGTCCGGCTTTACGAAGCGCACAAGGCGGACCTGGCAGGACGCTTCGCGGACTCCGCCACCACCAGGGCCTACGCGGACGCCAAGGAGCCCTGGTTCACCGACGTTGCCTGGCCGCGCATGTCCGCCTGGGCCGAGGCAACAGGGTGGGTGCCGCCGTCGTACGCGTCCTGAGGCAGGTCCTTGGACGGGCGGCTGTTCGCCTGTAACGGACGGGACCGCCCAGTGTCGGTGCCCGGTTGTAGATTAGATCCATGAGCCTTGCGCAGGAGATCAACCGTGTTGTAGCGCCCTTTGAGGTCATCAGCGAATTCAAGCCCGCGGGCGACCAGCCGGCGGCCATCGCGGAGCTGACGGAGCGGATCAACAACGGCGAGAAGGACGTGGTGCTGCTCGGTGCCACGGGTACCGGTAAGAGCGCCACCACTGCCTGGCTCATCGAACAGGTGCAGCGCCCCACCCTGGTAATGGTGCAGAACAAGACCCTCGCCGCCCAGCTGGCCAACGAGTTCCGCGAACTCCTGCCCAATAACGCGGTGGAATACTTCGTTTCCTATTACGACTACTACCAGCCCGAAGCCTACGTCCCGCAGACGGACACGTTCATCGAAAAGGACTCCTCCATCAATGAGGAAGTCGAACGGCTGCGCCACTCCGCCACCAATGCCCTCCTGACCCGCCGTGACGTCATCGTGGTGGCCACCGTGTCCTGCATCTACGGCCTGGGAACGCCGGAGGAATACATCGCAGGGATGGTCACGCTGCGCAGGGGCCAGGAGATGAACCGGGATGCCCTGCTGCGCAAGTTCGTGTCCATGCAGTATGCCCGGAACGACATGGACTTCCACCGCGGCACGTTCCGGGTACGGGGCGACACGGTCGAGATCATCCCCATGTACGAGGAACTGGCGCTGCGGATCGAGTTCTTCGGGGATGAAGTGGAAAACATCTACACCCTCCATCCGGTGACGGGCGATGTCATCCGGGAGGAGACGGAGATGTACGTCTTCCCCGCGTCGCACTACGTGGCCGGGCCGGAGCGGATGAGCCGCGCCATCAAGACCATCGAGGCCGAGCTCGCGGAGCGGCTGGCGGTCCTGGAGGGCCAGAACAAGCTGGTGGAGGCACAGCGCCTCCGCATGCGGACCACCTACGACCTCGAAATGATGCAGCAGATGGGCTTCTGCAACGGCATCGAGAACTACTCGCGGCACATCGACGGCCGCCCCGGCGGATCTGCGCCGCACTGCCTGCTGGACTACTTCCCGGACGACTTCCTGCTGGTGGTGGATGAATCCCACGTGACCATCCCGCAGATCGGTGCCATGTACGAAGGCGACATGTCCCGGAAGCGGACCCTGGTGGACCACGGCTTCCGGCTGCCCTCCGCCATGGACAACCGGCCCCTCAAGTGGGATGAGTTCCTGGAACGGATCGGCCAGACCGTCTACCTTTCCGCCACCCCCGGCAAGTACGAACTTGGCAAGGCCGACGGCTTCGTCCAGCAGATCATCCGCCCCACCGGGCTGATCGACCCCGAAGTGATCGTCAAACCAACCAAGGGCCAGATCGATGACCTGCTGGGCGAGATCCGCACCCGGGTGGAGAAGGATGAGCGGGTCCTGGTCACTACGCTTACCAAGCGCATGGCCGAAGACCTGACGGACTACCTCCTGGGGCACGGCATCAGGGTGGAGTACCTCCACTCCGACGTTGACACGCTGCGGCGCGTTGAACTCCTGCGGGAGCTGCGCCTCGGCAGCTTCGACGTCCTGGTGGGCATCAACCTGCTCCGTGAAGGACTGGACCTGCCGGAGGTCTCCCTGGTAAGTATCCTGGACGCAGACAAGGAAGGCTTCCTGCGCTCCTCAACGTCGCTCATCCAGACCATAGGCCGTGCCGCCCGCAACGTGTCGGGCCAGGTGCACATGTACGCGGACCGGATCACTGACTCCATGGCCAACGCCATCGACGAAACCAACCGGCGGCGCGCCATCCAGGTGGCCTACAACAAGGAACACGGCGTTGACCCGCAACCGCTGCGCAAGAAGATCGCGGACATCACGGACCAGCTGGCCCGCGAGGACGCCGACACCCAGGAACTGTTGAACAACAACCGGCTGGCCAAGGGTGCCAAGCGCAGCAAGTCGGGCGCCAAGGGCGCAGCGCAGGTGCGTGCGGACGGGCTGGCCGCTGCACCGGCCGAGGACCTGGTGGGCCTGATCGAGCAGCTGACGGAACAGATGCACGGCGCTGCGGCTGAACTGCAGTTCGAGGTGGCGGCCCGCATCCGCGACGAAGTCAGCGACCTGAAGAAGGAGCTGCGGCAGATGCAGGCGGCCGGCCACGCCTAGGCGCTGCTTTCCAGGCAGCCGCAGCCATGACCGGAAACGGCGGGCACCCACCCCGGGTGCCCGCCGTCGCGCTTTCTCTGCTGTGGTGCTGTTGCCTTACTTCCTGGCGGAGTCGATCATTCCCTTTGCTTCCTGCATCAGGCCCTTCGCTGCATCTGAAGGGGATTTCCGGTCGAACAGGACATCAGTGCTGTACGGCTGGATAAGCGCCTGCACGCCGGAGGAACCGGTGGGAGGTACCGGCGGACCGCTCTTCAGGTCCGGCTTGATGTCCTTCAGGAACGCGGCAGCGGCCTTGTCCGCAGGGGTCAGCAGCGGGTCGATCGCCGTCTGGACCTCGGAGTTGGTGGGGAAGCCGCGTTCAGTCAGGATGGTCTTGGCCGCATCCAGGTTGTTGAGCATGTAGTTGACCACTTCTGCGGCTTCCTTGGGGTGCTTGCTGCGCGAGGAAACTGACCAGAACATGGACGGCTTGTAGGACATGCCGTTGTCCTTGGCGCTGCCGGTGGAGCTGGGTGCCCGCAGGATCTTCACCTCGGTCTTCAGTGCGGACTGGAGCGCATTCACCTGGTTGGTCCACCACCACGACATGGCCGTCTTGCCGGTGGCGAACAGGGTTTGTTCCACGGGGGCGCTGATGTCCTCGGTGGCAATGTTGGCCGGTGGGGCGGCGCCCTTGTTACGCAGGTTCAACACGTTCTGGAAGAAGGACGCTGCCGTGCCCTCGTCAAAGCCGAGGCCGCCATCCGCCGAGTACAGCGACTCGCCGTGCTGCATGGCCCAGGTGTTCAGGTCGGAGTCGGTCAGGGAGTAGGAGCTGCCGTAGTTGGTCTGGCCGGCCTTGCCCGCAGCCGCCGCGATCTGGGCGGCGGTCCGGGCGTAGTCGTCCCAGGTCCAGGTTTTGTCATCCGGGATGGGAACCCCGTAGTCCTGGAACATCTTGGTGTTGATCATCACGGCCTTGGCGTTCTGCCCGGTGCTCAGGCCGTACTGCTTGCCGCTCACCTGGCCGGACTTCAGGGCGTCCTGGTCAATCTTGGACGTGTCGACGTTGCCCTGCTTGGACAGGTCCAGCAGCGCGCCCCGGCCGCCGTACTCGGCGATGTATGCCTGGTCCATCTGGATCACGTCCGGTGAATCGTTGGCGGCCGTGGTGGTGGCCAGCTTGTCCCAGTAACTGCTCCACACCCCGGGCTCAGCCTTGACGGTGATGTTGGGATGCGAAGCCTGGAATGCATCGATCACCTGCTGCGTCTGCTTGTTCCGCAGGTCGTTGCCCCACCAGGTGAAGCGGATGGTGACGTTTCCGCCGTCGCCCGACGATGAAGAGGGGGAGGACGAACAGCCGCTGGCCAGCATGGCCAGCGCGGCGGCGGTGGCAAGGGCCTTGGCCACCACGCCAGTGCGATGAGGAGTCTTCATTGACCAACCTTGATTTTCTGGGAATGACGCCGGGACGCCGGGTCGAAGCGAGAAACCGCTTTCCCGCCTGGACGTGATTATTGCAAGCGTGCCGGCGGCCGTCAACGGTTTGGGGGAAAACGTTATCCAGCGACGTGCGCCCGCGTCCCGGGGCGCGCCGGTCAGCCCCCTGGGGTACAGTTAATGGCACGTAGGGGAGTATCCCAAGCGCTACGATCGTCAACACGCAGGGCACAGTTGCCCTGCCGGGCGTAGCGGGCCGCCGCATCAGCACCAAGTGCACAGGCAGGCCGGAGAGACTTACACCATTTTTGTGTACCCTGCGAAAGGCTTCCCTGTGCTTGATTTGCCTGTTTGGTTCGAGGTCGGCTCATTTGTCGTCCTTGGCCTGATTCTCCTGATCGATCTCCTCCTGGTGGTCCGGCGGCCGCACGAGCCGTCCATGAAGGAAGCCGGTCTGTGGGTAGCCTTCTATGTCAGCCTCGCCCTGGCCTTTGCCGGTGCCATGTTCGCTTTCACGGGTGCCGAGTTCGGCAGCCAGTTCGTGGCCGGCTGGGTCACCGAATACAGCCTCAGCATCGACAACCTGTTCGTGTTCATCATCATCATGGCCAGGTTCTCCGTGCCCCGGAAGTACCAGCAGGAAGTGCTGATGGTGGGCATCATCATCGCGCTGGTCCTGCGAGGCATCTTCATCATGCTGGGCGCCATCGTCATCGAACAGTTCAGCTGGGTGTTCTACATCTTTGGCGCATTCCTGCTGTGGACGGCCTGGAAGCAGGCCCAGGACGAGGGCGAAGAGGAAGAAGACCGGGAAAACCCGCTGATTGCCAGGATCCGCAAGGTCATCCCCATGTCCGAGAAGTTCGACGGGGGCAAGCTGCGGACCACGGTGAACGGCAAGAAGGTGTTCACCCCCATGGTGATCGTCTTCATCACCATCGGCCTCACGGACCTGCTGTTCGCGGTTGACTCCATTCCCGCCATCTTCGGCCTGACCCAGAGCCCTTTCATTGTCTTCACGGCCAACCTTTTCGCCCTCATGGGACTGCGGCAGCTGTACTTCCTGCTCGGTGGCCTGATGAACCGGCTCATCTACCTGAAGCACGCACTGTCCTTCATCCTCGCGTTCATCGGCGTCAAGCTGGTCCTGCACGCCATGCACGTGAACGAGCTGCCCTTCATCAACGGTGGACACCACATCGAATGGGCGCCGGAGATTCCCACGTTCGTCTCCCTTGCCGTCATTGTGGGCACCATCATCATCGCCGTGGTCGCCAGCCTGGTCAGCTCCAAGGCGCAGGCTGCCAAGATGGATCCCCGGCTTGAGGAAGACGTCCGCAGGAGCCACAGCGACGTCGACTAGGCGCCCCCGCCCGCTCAAATCCGCCGGATCCCGGCCGCACGCGCGGCCGGGATCCGGCATTTAACCCTTCCTGAGGCAGCGGGCAAAAACCCCTGTGGCGTGCGCCGCGCCGGGACTATGCTCTGAACATGGCCCGCACACTTGTGATGGAGCAGGACGTGCGCCACGTGCAGCGGCGCACTGTTGTGCTCTTGAGCGTGGCCCAGGTATTCAGTGGACTTGGGACGGGATCAACCGTCTCCATAGGCTCAATCCTGGCCGTGGAACTCTCCGGTTCCAGCGCCTGGGCGGGTGCCGTTGCCACGGTGATGACCCTCGGGGCCGCGGCCGCGGCACTGCCGCTGGCATCGCTGGCGGAACGGCGCGGACGCCGGGCCGGGCAGGTGGCCGGTCTCTCGGCCGCTTTGGCAGGCGCCGTGCTGATGGTGCTGGCCGTTGTCTCCGGCCTCTTCGTCCTGCTGCTGCTTGGATCGGCAGGCATAGGGGTGGGCACGGCCGCGAGCCTGCAGGCAAGGTTTGCCGCCGTCGATCTCGCTCCTGCCGAACACCGCGGGCGGGCGCTGTCCACCGTGGTCTGGGCCGTGACTGTCGGCGCCGTTGCCGGACCCAACCTGATCCAGCCGGGCACAGCCGTGGGGGCAGCATTGGGCCTGCCTCCGGTTGCTGGTCCTTTTGTGATTTCCGGGGCCGGGCTCCTCATTGCCACTGTAATCCTGTTCGCAGGCCTTCGCCCCGACCCCTTGCTGCTGGCACGCCAACGTGCGGCCGCCGGCCCTGGTGGAGCCGTTCCGCCGTCGGCGGCAGCGCGAACCGGGGTCGCTGCCGCCGCCCCCTCGCAAGCCCCTCCCATGGACGCCCCACCCACTGTCTCCGCGGCCGCCGCAGCTGCCTCCCCGGGTTCGCTCAGCCGGGGGCTTCGTGCCATCCGTGGATCGCGGACAGCACTGCTGGCGGTGACGGGCGTCGTGGCAGCCCACGCGGTGATGGTCGGCGTGATGTCGATGACGCCGCTGCACCTCCAGCACCTCGTGGAGGGACCCGGTCCGCACGCCGGGCACGTTGCCGAGGGGGACGTGCTGGTCATCATAGGCTTCACCATCTCACTTCACATCGCCGGGATGTTTGCGCTCTCCCCGGTCATGGGCTGGTTGACCGACAGGGCGGGCAGGATGGAGACCATCATGATCGGCTTCACGCTGCTGATCGCGGCGGTGGCCGTTGCCGGGTTCGGCCAGTCCTCAACCGCCGCGGTGGCCACCGGGCTGGTCCTGCTGGGCATGGGCTGGTCTGCGGCCACGATTTCCGGCTCCACGCTCCTGGCGGAAAGCGTGGGGCAGGAAGCCCGGGTGGCGGTCCAGGGTGTCTCCGACATGCTGATGGGGGCCGCGGGGGCTCTGGGCGGCGCGGTGTCGGGACTTGTCCTGGGTGTTGCCGGCTACCTGGGCCTGAACCTTCTGGGCGGGACCATCGGGGCGGCCGTCCTGGCCGCAGCGGTGGCCACGCGCCTGTCACACCGCCGGTCAGCGGCCGCCTGACCGCACCATGCCCAGCAAGCGGGCAAAAATCCGCTCACCGTCGTCGGCGATTCCGTCGTGATGGAAGTCCGCCGTCTCCCAGACCTGCAGCCCGCGCACCGCAGCGGCGGTCCGCAGCGAAAGCTCCCGGTCCACGTAGATGTCGTCCGAGTAGACTGCCGCAGCCACGGGAACAGTATTGCGGGCCAGTACCCGCGCGTCGTACAGCGGCTTCCAGTCCTGTTTGCCGGCCAGCAGTTCCGCCACTTCCCGCAGGGGCCGGAGGGCAGGGTCCTGCTCGAAGTACCACGGATACACCATCTCCCCGGTGAGCAGCAGCGGGTCGGCATCCGGCCGGAACCAGGGGTTTTCGCCGAGCATCCGCCACGCTGACCAATCGGTGGCCTGGCCCTGGCCATAGATGGATTCGTGCATCAGCGCGTACAGCGGGTTGGACCGGCGGGAGATGACGCCTTGGAGCTGCTCCAGGAACGCGTCGGACAGGCGCGGTCCGGCCGCCGTGTCCACAAAGGCGTCCTCGAGCAGGTAGTGGAGGCTGTCCACGCGCGTGTTGCCGCCCAGGAACGCCCCCGCCATCTGGAACCGCTCCACGGTGAGGGGCCCGCCGTCGGGCAGGAATTCCGGCGTGGAGCGCAGGTGGCGGGCAATCCGCTCCACAACGTTCCTGTCCTCGGGATACCAGCGGAAGTACTCGTCGTTGCGGGCCGCCACCCGCTGGTACGTGGCCCGGTACACGTCGTCCGCGGAACCGGTGAGCGGGGCAAGGCCGCCCGTGACCATCACCTCGCGCAGACCTTCGGGCGCGAAGGACAGGTATGTAAGCGCGCAGAAGCCGCCGTAGCTCTGGCCGTAAATCGTCCAGGGCGGTGATTCCAGGGCGTGGCGGATCAACTCCGCGTCCGCCACGATCGAGTCCGCCCTGAAGTGCTCCAGGTAGGCCGCCTGCTCCGCCGCGCTTCCGCGGCCGGGCAGGGTGTTCCGGTCAATGGGCGAGGAGAGGCCCGTGCCGCGCTGGTCAAGCATCAGGATGCGGAAGTCCTGCGCCGCGGCTTTGCTCCAGCCACCCAGGGAACCCCACCTGTTGCCGCGGCCGCCCGGGCCGCCCTGCAGGAAGAGGAGCCAGGGCAGCCGCGCGGCGGCTTCTTCGCTGTGCGCGGCAGACACGTACTCCCGGGCGAAAACCGTGATGGTTTCGCCGCGAGGCTGGCCGCCGGCCAGGGCATGGTCCTCCGAAGCAAAATGGTCCAGCGGGACTGTGAAGTAGTGCTCCACCGTGCGCATGCCACGGAATTCATGCCGGGCCCTGATGTCATGCCCGACGGCGGTCGCCTGGACCCGGCGCGCGTCAGCCACGGGCAGAAGCGGGAAGGGAGTCGCGGGACGTGGCCCGGCCGAACCGGTCCAGTGATTCGCCGGTCAGCCTGAAGGTGGACCAGCCGTCCATGGGGCGCGCACCCAGGCGGCGGTAAAAGTTGATGGAGGGCTCGTTCCAGTCCAACACGCTCCATTCCACCCGTGCGTAGCCATTCTCGACCGCGATCGCCGCAAGGTGCTGCAGCAGCGCCTTGCCGTGGCCTTCGCCCCGGGCTTCCGGGCTGACGTAAAGGTCCTCCAGGTAGATCCCGTGAACGCCCTCCCAGGTGGAGTAGTTCAGGAACCACAGCGCGAAGCCCTGCACCTCGCCCGCCGCGTTTTCGGCCATGGCCGCGAATACGCGGGGGTTGTCGCCGAAGAGCACCTGTTCCAGGCGCTCGGGCGTGTTCCGGACGGCGTCGGGTTCCTTCTCGTAATGGGCCAGTTCATGGATCATTCGGAGGATGGCGGGCACGTCGTGGCGGGTTGCGGGGCGGATTGCACTCATTCTCCGAGCTTACCGCCGGCGCCGGGACGGCTGCCCCGGCCAGGTCGGTGTCAGAGCCGGTTAACCTCCGTCACCTTGACCACCGCTGTCCCGGTGGCATCCGAGCCCGCAAGATCCACCTCGGCGGAGATCCCCCAGTCGTGGTTGCCCGCCGGGTCATCGAAGATCTGGCGCACCTTCCACGTTCCGGGTTCCTCGGTGATCATGAGCAGGCCCGGACCGCGGGCGTCGGGCCCGGTCCCGATGTCATCGTGTTCGTCGAAGTAGTCGTCCAGCGCGTCTTCCCAGCGTTCGGCACCCCACCCGGAACCGCCGTCGAGCTCGCCCAACGCCGTGGCGTCCTCGTCAGCGAACAGTTCCACCCGCCGGAACATCTCGTTGCGCACCATCACCCGGAAGGCGCGGATGTTGGAGGTGAGCGACGGCGGCGGGGGAGGCGGCGCGTCATGCGGCGTCGGCGCCGCCCCGGAGGCCAGCTCCTCCCATTCGTCCAGGAGGCTGGAGTCCACCTGCCGCACCAGCTCACCCAGCCAGGCGATCAGGTCTTCCAGGTCCTCGCGAAGCATGTCCTGCGGAACAGTCTGGCGCAACGCCTTGAAGGCATCGGCAAGGTACCGCAGCACGATTCCTTCGGACCGGGCCAGGCCGTAGAACTGGACGAATTCGCCAAAGTTCATCGCCCGCTGGTACATGTCGCGCACTACCGACTTGGGTGCAAGCTCAAAGTCGCCCACCCACGGCGCGGCCTTCCGGTAGACCTCGAACGCCTCGCCCAGGATCTCCGCGAGCGGTTGGGGGTAGGTGACCTCGTCCAGCATGGCCATCCGCTGGTCGTAGTCGATGCCCTCAGCCTTCATGGCGGCCACCGCTTCGCCGCGCGCCTTCTTCTGCTGCGCCGACAGTATCTGCCGCGGTTTCTCCAGGGTCGCCTCGATCACGGACACCACGTCCAGGGCGTACGACGGCGACTCCGGGTCAAGGAGCTCCAGTGCGGCAAGCGCAAAGGGGGAGAGCGGCTGGTTCAGCGCGAAGTTCGGCTGCAGATGGACGGTCAGCCGGACGGAACGGCCATCGGGGCCTTGCTCCTCCGGCGGGATGCGTTCGATCACTTCGGCGGCCAGCAGTTCCCGGTAAATGCCCAGGGCCTTCTTCATCAGCCGCAGCTGGGAAGCGCGCGGCTCGTGGTTTTCGGTGAGCAGCCGCCGGGCCGCCGCGAACGGGTCGCCGGGCCGCTCCATCAGGTTCATCAACATGGCGTGCGTTACCGTGAAGCTGGACGTCAGCGGGTCCGGTACCGATTCCACCAACCGCTTGAACGTGGGCTCACCCCAGGAGACGAAGCCCTCGGGCGGCTTTTTCTTCACCACCTGGCGCAGCTTCTTCTGGTCATCGCCGAACTTGGCGGTGGCCTTGGCCATCGCCTTGACGTTCTCAGTCACGTGCTCGGGTGCCTGCACCACCACTGTCCCGGCGGTGTCGTAGCCCGCACGGCCTGCCCTGCCCGCAATCTGGTGGAACTCACGCGGGTTGAGCAGCCGGGTGCGGACGCCGTCGTACTTGCTCAAAGCCGTGAGCAGCACCGTCCGGATGGGGACGTTGATGCCCACGCCCAGGGTGTCCGTGCCGCAAATGACCTTCAGCAGCCCCGCCTGCGCCAGCTGCTCCACCAGCCGCCGGTACTTGGGCAGCATTCCGGCGTGGTGCACACCGATCCCATGGCGGACCAGGCGGTTCAGCGTCTTCCCAAAGCCCGCGGCAAACCGGAAGTTGGCGATCAGCTCCGCGATTTTGTCCTTTTCCTCCCGGGTGCACACGTTGATGCTCATCAGGTTCTGGGCACGGTCGATCGCTTCGAGCTGGCTGAAGTGCACCACATAGACGGGCACCTGCCGGGTGGACAACAACTCCTCCAGCGTCTCGTGGACGGGTGTCTGGTGGTAGTAGTAGTGCAGCGGAATGGGCCGTTCGGCGGAACTGACGGTGGTGGTCGCACGTCCGGTCAGCGCCGTGAGCCCCTCCTCGAACCGGGTGACATCGCCCAGGGTGGCGGACATCAGCAGGAACTGGGCCTGCGGAAGCTCCAGGAGGGGGACCTGCCAGGCCCAGCCGCGCTGCGGGTCGGAGTAGAAGTGGAACTCGTCCATGATCACCGCACCGAGTTCGGCTGCGGCGCCTTCCCGGAGCGCGATGTTGGCCAGGATCTCGGCGGTGCAGCAGATGATGGGAGCATCCTGGTTCACCCCGGAGTCGCCGGTGATCATGCCCACGTTCTCTGCTCCGAAGATGTCGCAGAGCGCGAAGAATTTCTCGGACACCAGGGCTTTGATCGGTGCCGTGTAATAGCTTCGGCGGCCCTGGGCCATGGCCTGGAAGTGCGCCGCAATGGCCACCAGGGACTTCCCTGAGCCGGTGGGCGTGGCCAGGATGACGTTCGCCCCGGTTGCCTGCTCCATGATGGCCTCGTCCTGTGCCGGGTACAGCGACAGGCCCCGGCTTTCCGTCCACTCCACGAACCGGGTGTAAAGGGCGTCGGGGTCGACGGCGGCGGATGGGGCGGGGGCGGGCAGATCGATCAGCTGGTCAACGAGTTTCATTGACTTCAACCTTAGTGCCACGTTGCGGCCGGATCCGGAGTCCCTGGCGGGTTAGGCTACGCCTTGCCCGTGTGCGCGTCAGAAGCTGGAGAGATTCATGAAGTGGGACCCCGCCAAGTATGTCCAGTTCGGCGACTACCGGAACCGGCCGTTCTTCGATCTCACGGCCCGGATCCATGCCGACCGGCCCAAGCGCGTGGTTGACCTGGGCTGCGGGCCAGGGAACCTGACGGCAACCCTGGCTGACCGCTGGCCGGGCGCCCGGGTCCTGGGCCTGGATTCCTCCGCGGACATGCTGGCAAAGGCGTCGGCACTGGCGGAGGAGAAGCCCTCCCTTCGCTTTGAGCAGGCCGGCATCGAGGGCTGGATGCCCAGTCCGGAGACGGACGTTGTGGTCAGCAACGCCGCCCTGCAGTGGGTTCCGGGCCACCAGGACATGATGCGCAAGTGGCTGGAAGTGCTCCGGCCGGGGGCCTGGTTCGCCCTGCAGGTACCCGGCAATTTCAACGCCCCCTCGCACTCCCTGATGCGGAACCTCGCGGGGTCGGACCGCTGGGCTGCAAAGCTGGACGGTGTGCTGCGGGGCGGGGAGGCAGTGGGGGAGCCGGAGGAATACCTGCGGATCCTGCTCGACGCCGGCTGCGCGGCGGATGCGTGGGAAACCACCTACCTGCAGGTCCTGCCGGGGCCGGACCCCGTGCTGGAATGGGTCCGGGGCACGGCACTGCGGCCTGTGATGGCCGCCCTGGGCGAGGAGGACGCCAGGAGTTTCGAGACCGAGTACGCGGCCTCTTTGCGGGACGCCTACCCCCGCGGGGTCCACGGCACCGTTTTGCCTTTCCGCCGCATCTTCGCAGTGGGCCGCAAGGCCGGCTAACCGGTACCCGGCCAACGGGTTTTCCACGCCCGTCACAGGCTGTGACAGCAGTGAAAAGTGATCTGGCTTACAATGGCGACTGTGGTTTAGGGGTCAAGCCGCTGGCCCCCTCTTCGGCCCATGCATTTACAGGGGGTATTTTGCTGGTCGGACTCGTGAAGCGGCAGCTTGCCGGTCAATACGCGTATGTATGGGCGATCGTTTTCCTTCAGCTGATCCAGGCGGCGGCAAACCTGCTGCTGCCCACCGTGAACGCCGCCATTATCGATGACGGGATTGTCGCAGGGGAGCCGGGGGTGGTCTCGCGCCTTGGCGTGCTCATGGCCGTCATTGCCGTGGTGCAGGCAGCGTCCGCCATTGCTGCCGGCTACCTCGGGGCGGTGGTGGCCATGAGGATCGGGCACCGCCTGCGGGCCGAGGTTTTCACCCGGATCCAGTCCCTGTCCTCCCAGGACGTGGCCCTGTTCGGAACACAGAGCCTGACCATCCGCGCCACCAACGATGTCCAGCAGATCCAGGCCTTCGCGGTGCTTGTCTTCACCATGCTCTTTGCCGGGCCCGCCATGGGCGTAGGCGGCATCGTCCTGGCCGTGCAGCAGGATGTTGCGCTGTCCCTGGTGGTGATCGTCATCGTGCCCCTGCTCCTGCTGATCATGTACCTGATTGTCAGGCGGCTGATTCCGCTCTACCGTGAGGGCCAGGACCTGCTGGACCGGTCCGGCGGGATTCTTCGCGAGCAGATCATCGGGGTGGATGTCATCCGCGCCTTTGTCCGCCAGGGCCATGAGGTCCGGCGGTTTGCGGAAACCAACGCCGGCCTCACCGCCAACAACCTGCAGTCCGCGCTCCTGGTGGCGGGGATGCTGCCCATCATCATGCTGGTGGTCAATACCAGCTCGGTTGCGGTGGTGTGGTTCGGCGGGCACCGGATCCAGGCAGGCCAGATGAACCTTGGGGCGCTCACGGCGTTCATCGCCTACATCATGCAGATACTGCTGGCGATCATGATGTCCATGTACGTGCTCATGACGGCGCCGCGGGCGGCAGTCTGCGCGGAACGCATCCAGGCGGTCCTTGACACCGAGCCGTCCGTCGGCGATCCGGGCAATCACACTGCGGCCAGTGACCGAGCGGCCAACGACAGGGCAGCCAGTGACAAGGCAGCCAGTGACAAGGCAGCCGCGCTTCCACCGCCCGGCGCCGTGCTGCCGGGGCGGCAGGCAACGCTGGCGTTCCAGGATGTCGCCTTCTCTTATCCGGGAGCAGAAGCGCCCGTGCTCGCGGACATCAGTTTCACGGCAGCTCCCGGTACCACCACAGCAATCGTGGGCTCCACCGGAAGCGGCAAGACCACGCTGCTGAACCTGATCCCGCGTTTCCTGGACCCCACCCACGGCCGCATCACCCTTGCCGGCCACGACATCCGCCACCTGCCCCTGGACCAACTCCGCGCTGCCATGGCTATCGTGCCCCAGCACTCCCACCTTTTTACGGGAACCATCGCAGACAACCTGCGGATGGCGGACCCCGACGCCACGGACCAGGAACTGTGGGCTGTCCTGGAGGCTGCCCAGACCATGCGTTTCATGCGCGACCTCCCGCTTGGACTTGCCACCCCCGTCGGCCAGGGCGGCGCCAGCCTGTCGGGCGGCCAGCGGCAAAGGCTCTGCATCGCCAGGGCCCTCCTGCGCAAAGCGCCCCTCTACCTCTTTGACGACAGCTTCTCCGCGCTGGACTATGACACCGACACCAGGCTGCGGCGCGCACTTGACCAGGCGCTCGCCGCCGCAACGGTCATCATCGTGGCCGAGCGCATTTCCGCGGTCGAAGACGCGGATCTCATCCTGGTGCTCGACGACGGCCGGCTGGTTGCGCAGGGAACGCACAGGGAGCTGCTGGAAACGTCCGCCACCTACCGGGAAATCGCAGAATCCCAGCTCGCGCTGGACGGCACGCTGTGACGGCGGTGGAGGAATCCGCGGAATCGGCGCACAGGTTCTGGCCGACCGCCCGCAGGCTCCTTGGCCTGCTGCGCCCGTTCCGGCTGCAGATGCTGGGGGCCGTGGCGGCAACGTGCGCCTTCGCAGGGGTCAACGTTGCCGCCCCCAAGTATCTGGGCGACGCCACGGACATGGTGGTGCAGGGCATCTTCCAGGGAAGCCTGGACCAGCGCCTCGGAGTCCTGCTGGCAGCCGTGGCCTTGATGTATGTTTTCGCTTCCCTCTTCAACTGGATCCAGGGCGCTCTGACGGCACGTGCGGTGCAGGGACTTATGTATGGCCTGCGAGCAGCGCTTGAGGACAAGCTGCACCGGCTCCCCTCCACGTATTTCCGGGAACGCTCCCGCGGGGATGTCCTGAGCCGGGCCACCAACGACATCGACAACATTGCCCAGGCCCTGAACCAGGTTCTGACCCAGCTCATCGTGTCCGTCCTGATGCTGTGCGGGTCGCTGGCCATGATGCTGTGGATCTCGCCGCTGCTCGCGGCCATTGCCATTGCCAGCGTCCCCGTTTCCACCTGGATCACCGTCCTGGTGGCCCGGCGGTCCCAGGAGCATTTCGCCAGGCAATGGAAGGAGACCGGCGAACTCAACGCGCACGTGGAGGAATTCATTAGCGGGCATGAAGTCATCAAGGCCTTTGGCCGGCAGGCGCAGGCCACGGAGGTCTTCAGCCGCAGCAACGGCCGCCTGGCCCGGGCGGCAGCCAAAGCCCAGTACTCAGCCGGTGTGGTCCAGCCGCTGATGGTGCTGATGTCCAACCTCAATTACATTGCTGTCGCAGTGGTGGGTGCGCTGCAGGTCATCGCAGGCGCCATGACCATCGGCGGCGTCCAGGCCTTCATCCAATTCAGCCGGCTGTTCACCCAGCCGGTGGGGCAAATCGGCGGCCTGCTCAACGTTATTCAGTCCTGCGCAGCCTCGGCGGCAAGGGTTTTCGTGCTCCTCGATGCCGGGGAAGACCTCCAGGAACCGGCCGGCGCAGCGGCCGGCGCTCCCGCCGCCGGCCGCATCGTCTTCCATGACGTCACCTTCAGCTATCCCGGTTCCGTTCCGGCGGTCAGCAACCTCACCTTCACGGTGGAACCGGGCCAGGCGGTGGCCATCGTGGGGCACACGGGCGCGGGCAAGAGCACCGTGGTGAACCTGCTGATGCGGTTCCTGGAACCTTCGTCCGGCAGGATCACCATGGGCGGAAGGGACATCGCGGAAATTCCCCGCGACCAGCTGCGGGGCAGGTTCGGCGTGGTGCTCCAGGATTCCTGGCTTTTTGCCGGGACCATCCGGGAAAACATCGCCTACGGGCTGCCAGGCGCTGCCGATGCGGCCATAGTTGCCGCCGCGGAGGCAACGCACGCGGACCGTTTCATCAGGTCCCTGCCGCGCGGCTACGACACAGTCCTGGAGAACGGCGGCGAGCAGCTCAGCCAGGGGCAGCGGCAGCTCATCACCATCGCCAGGGCGCAGCTCGCCGGGCGCAGTGTGCTGGTCCTGGATGAGGCCACAAGTTCGGTCGATTCCAGGACGGAGGTGCTCATCCGCCAGGCGATGCAGCGGCTGCGCCAGGGGCGGACCAGTTTCGTGATTGCCCACCGTTTGTCCACCATCCGGAACGCTGATCTAATTCTCGTCATGGACCATGGACGGATCGTCGAGCAGGGCACGCATGACAGCCTCCTTGCCGCCAACAGCTACTACGCCCGGCTGTACAACGCACAGTTCGCCGAACGCGACGGCCGTGCGGGCATCCTGGAGGGCGGCCTGTGAGCGCCGCAGGCGACTTCCCGGGGTCCTGGCGCCCCAACCCGGCCAGCAGCGTGGCGCTGTTCGAGCAACTCCGGCTTCAGGTCATCCATCTGGCGGACAGTGGCGCGTTGGCGCCGGGCACCAGGCTGCCTGCCGTGCGGGCCCTGGCGGAGAAGCTCGACGTCGCCCCGCACACCGTGGCCAGGGCGTACAAGGAACTGGAGGCCGCCGGGATCGTCACCACCCGTGGCCGGAACGGTACGGTGGTTGCCGCGCGTGACGAGCGCCTGGGCGGCCTGTCCGCCGCAGCCGCCGCATACGCCGCCGTCGCCAAATCCCAAGGGGCCAGCTTTGCCGAGGCCGTGAAAATCCTGGCGGCCGCCTACGATGTTTCCTGACGGCGGAACCGCGAGTGTTCGAAAAAGTTTTCGATTAGCATAATGGGGTGCCTAAAGCCGTAGCTGAAGAAACCCCTGCCCCCTCCACGTCCTTCGCGGTCCCTGCCGCCGCCGCCCCGCAGCGCCCGGACCTCTCCCGCCTTGTGGTGAAGGGCGCGCGGGAGCACAACCTGCGCAACGTGGACCTCGACCTGCCGCGCGACGCCATGATCGTCTTCACCGGCCTCTCAGGATCCGGCAAGTCCTCGCTGGCGTTCGACACAATCTTTGCCGAAGGCCAGCGCCGCTACGTCGAATCGCTGTCCGCCTACGCACGCCAGTTCCTGGGCCAGGTGGACAAGCCCGACGTCGATTTCATCGAAGGGCTCTCCCCGGCTGTCTCCATCGACCAGAAATCCACCAGCAAGAACCCGCGGTCCACTGTAGGAACCATCACCGAGATCTACGACTACATGCGCCTGCTGTGGGCGCGCGTCGGCAGGCCGCACTGCCCCGTCTGTGGTGAACCCGTGTCAAAGCAGACGCCGCAGCAGATTGTGGACCAGCTCCTCGAACTCGACGAGGGAACCCGCTTCCAGGTCCTGGCGCCGGTGGTGCGTGGCCGCAAGGGCGAGTTCGTGGACCTCTTCAAGGAACTCACCGCAAAGGGCTACTCCCGGGCGCGGGTGGACGGCAACCTCGTCCAGCTCAACGATCCCCCCAAGCTGGGCAAGCAGTTCAAGCACACCATCGAAGTGGTGGTTGACCGCCTGGTGGTCAAGGAAGGCATCAGCCAGCGGCTCACCGACTCCATCGAGACCGCGCTGGGACTGGCCGAGGGCCGGGTCCTGGCGGAGTTCGTCGACGTGGACGCGGACGCCCCCGAAAGGATCCGGGCGTTCTCCGAGAACCTCGCCTGCCCCAACGAGCACCCCCTGGCCATCGACGAAATCGAGCCGCGCTCCTTCTCGTTCAACAACCCCTTCGGCGCCTGCGCCGCCTGCAGCGGCATCGGCACGCGCCTCGAGGTTGACGAGGAACTCATTGTTCCCAACCCGGAACTCTCCCTGTCGGAGGGAGCCATCGCGCCCTGGTCACTGGGTACTGCCACCACGGAGTACTGGAACCGGCTCCTCGAGGGCCTGGCCAAGGAGGTTGGCTTCTCCATGACCACGCCGTGGGAGAAGCTGGGCAAGGACGTGCGCCAGACCATCCTGCACGGCAAGGACCACAAGGTGGTGGTGCAGTACCGCAACCGCTTTGGCCGCGAACGCAAGTACAGCACCGGGTTTGAAGGCGCCATCCAGTACGTCCACCGCAAGCACGGCGAGACCGATTCCGACTGGGCCCGCGACCGCTACGAGGAGTACATGCGGCAGGTTCCCTGCCCCGCCTGTAACGGCGCGCGGCTCAACCCGGCATCCCTGTCGGTGCTGATCAACGGCAAGTCCATCGCCGAGGTTGCCGCCCTGCCCATGCGGGACTGCGCGGATTTCCTCAACAACCTGGTGCTGACCGGGCGCGAGGCGCAGATCGCCCACCAGGTCCTCAAGGAGATCCAGGCCCGCCTGACCTTCCTGCTGGACGTGGGGCTGGAATACCTCAACCTGGAGCGCCCCTCGGCCACCCTGTCCGGCGGCGAAGCGCAGCGCATCCGGCTCGCCACCCAGATCGGCTCCGGCCTGGTGGGCGTCCTCTACGTCCTGGATGAACCCTCCATTGGGCTGCACCAGCGGGACAACCGCAGGCTCATCGAAACCCTCACCCGGCTCCGCGACATGGGAAACACCCTGATCGTCGTGGAGCACGACGAGGACACCATCCACGTGGCCGACTGGATCGTGGACATCGGACCCGGCGCGGGCGAGCATGGCGGCCAGGTGGTCCACTCGGGGACCTACAAGGAGTTGCTGGACAACAAGGAGTCCCTGACCGGCGACTACCTGTCCGGCCGCAAGGCCATCGAGGTGCCCCGGCAGCGGCGCAAGTACGACAAGAAGCGCGAGATCAAGGTATTGGGCGCACGGGAGAACAACCTCCTGAACGTCGACGCAGCCTTCCCGCTGGGTCTTTTCACCGCGGTGACGGGCGTGAGTGGTTCGGGCAAGTCCACCCTGGTCAATGAAATCCTCTACAAGGTGCTGGCCAACAAGCTCAACGGCGCCAAGCAGGTGGCCGGACGGCACAAGACGGTCCAGGGCCTGGAGCACCTCGACAAGGTGGTCCATGTAGACCAAAGCCCCATCGGCCGCACGCCGCGGTCCAACCCGGCCACGTACACCGGTGTCTTCGACAACATCCGCAAGCTCTTCGCCGAAACCACCGAGGCCAAGGTCCGCGGCTACCTGCCCGGCCGTTTCTCGTTCAACGTCAAAGGCGGCCGCTGCGAGGCCTGCTCCGGCGACGGCACGCTGAAGATCGAGATGAACTTCCTGCCTGACGTGTACGTCCCCTGCGAGGTGTGCCACGGTGCGCGCTACAACCGGGAGACCCTGGAGGTGCACTACAAGGGCAAGACCATCGCCGACGTCCTCAACATGCCCATCGAAGAGGGCGCCGAGTTCTTCGCGGCCTTCTCGCCCATCGCACGGCACCTGAACACCCTGGTGGACGTGGGACTCGGGTATGTCCGCCTCGGACAGCCTGCCACCACCCTCTCCGGCGGTGAAGCGCAACGCGTCAAGCTCGCGGCGGAGCTGCAGAAACGCTCCAACGGCCGCAGCATCTACGTCCTGGACGAGCCCACCACTGGCCTGCACTTCGAGGACATCCGCAAGCTGCTGATGGTCCTGCAGGGGCTGGTGGACAAGGGGAACACGGTGATCACCATCGAGCACAATCTGGACGTCATCAAGAGTGCCGACTGGCTGGTTGACCTCGGGCCCGACGGCGGTTCGGGCGGCGGCCAGATTGTCGCGGCCGGAACGCCGGAGCAGGTGGCCAAGTCCGGCACCAGCCACACCGGGAAGTTCCTGGCCGAGATACTCGGCTGACCGGAGGAAATTCCACGGAAATATTCCTCACGGGGAATGCGAGTTTCAGGCACTCCTGCTGTCATGAGAAACTAACCCGGTGACTTCAACAACAGTGCCCGTGATCTTTGACCTGGACGGCACTCTTGTCGACCCGGCAGGTGGCATAACCGAGGGGATTGCCGCGGCCCTCCGCGGACTGGGGCTCCCGGTTCCCGGCCAGGACCTGCTCAACGCGATGATCGGCCCCAAGCTGAGCGATTCCCTGCTCAACGTGGCAAAGGTACCGGCGGGCCGCCTGGAAGAGGTGGTCCGCCGGTACCGCGAACACTACGTGGCCACCGGAATCGCCCAAAGCCGGCTGTACCCGGGCATCCGCGGGATCCTTGAATCCTTCGCCGCAGCGGGCCGGCCTGTGGCAGTAGCCACCCAAAAGCCACAGCGTCTGGCGCATACGGTGCTGGCGCATCATGGCATCGACGGCCTCTTCCACGGAATCCACGGCTCCGGCGATGACGAAGCGGCAGTGGACGGTGTTCCCCTGGGCAAGACCCAGATCATCGCCGCCGCCCTGCGGGACCTGGACACGCAGCACGCCATTATGGTGGGGGACCGCGCCCAGGACGTGTCCGGGGCCATCGCCAACGGACTGGACTGCATCGGCGTCGCATGGGGGTTCGCTCCGGACGGGGAACTGGAGGAAGCCGGCTCCGTGGCTGTCGTCAGCACCGATGAGGAGCTGGTCGCGGTCATCGAGCGTCTGCAGGCCGTCCACGTCGCGGCAATGAGCGGGGTGAGCAACGATGGAAATGTTTGATGCCGTCCGCTGGACCACCCGCAACCTGATCTCCGGCACCTGCCGGCCCACCGTCGTCGGGCTGGACAATGTCCCCTCCGACGGCCCGTTTATCGTGGCTCCCAACCACCTGTCCTTCTTCGACAGCGTGATCGTCCAGGCATTGATGCCGCGGCCGGTCGCCTTCTTCGCCAAAGCCGAATACTTCACCACCGGCGGCGTCAAGGGCAAGGTCATGAAGGCGTTCTTCGAATCCGTGGGCTCCATTCCGGTGGAGCGCGGCGAACAGGCCGCAAGTGTCCAGGCGCTCAAGACACTGCTGGACATCCTGGAGTCAGGCCGCGGCATCGGCATCTACCCTGAGGGAACCCGTTCCCGGGACGGCATCCTCTACCGGGGACGCACCGGGGTCGGCTGGCTGGCGCTCACTACCGGGGCGCCGGTGATTCCCGTGGGACTGATCGGCACCGAGAAGCTGCAGCGCGCCGGCGAGAAGGGGGTCAGGCCGCAGCACTTCACCATGAAGGTGGGGGAGCCGCTGTACTTCGACAAGACCGGCCCGGACCACTCCCTGCCTGCCCGCCGCGAGGTCACGGACCGCATCATGGACGCCATCGCCGAACTCAGCGGCCAGGAACGTTCGGCCAGTTACAACCAGAGCAAGACCCCGGAATAGCCGGCAAGCCGGCCAGGGACAGCCGGAACGGACCCCGTCCTGGCCGGCTGGCAGGGAGACCCGGCGCGACTCAGTAGACTTGATAGGTGGCAAATCCAGCAAGTTACCGGCCCAAAACCGGTGAAATCCCCACCAACCCGGGCGTATACCGGTTCCGTGATCCGCACGGCCGGGTCATCTATGTGGGCAAGGCGAAAAGCCTGCGGTCCAGGCTGAACTCGTATTTCGCCAACCCGGCCGGACTGCTGCCCAAGACCTATGCCATGGTGCACGCGGCCAGCAGCGTCGAGTGGACGGTCGTTGGCAGCGAACTCGAGTCGCTGCAGCTGGAATACACCTGGATCAAGGAATTCAAGCCACGGTTCAATGTGGTGTTCCGGGACGACAAGACCTATCCCTACCTCGCCGTGACCATGAACGAAAAGTACCCCCGGGTACAGGTCATGCGGGGGGACAAGCGGAAGGGGACCCGCTACTTCGGCCCGTACACCGCCGGGGCCATCCGCGAGACCATGGACACCCTGCTCCGCGTCTTCCAGGTCCGGAGCTGCAGCGCCGGCGTCTTCAAGCGGGCGGAGGCCAGCGGGCGGCCGTGCCTGCTGGGATACATCGACAAGTGCTCCGCGCCCTGCGTGGGCCGGATCTCGCCGGAGGACCACAAGGCACTTGCCGAGGATTTCTGCGCCTTCATGGGAGGCGAGGCCAAGCGGTTCATCAACAAGCTGGAAAAGCAGATGGCCGACGCCGTGGCGAAGCTGGAGTATGAGCACGCCGCCCGGCTCCGCGACGACATCACGGCCCTGCGCAAGGTCTTCGAACGGAACGCCGTGGTGCTGTCCGAGGACACGGATGCAGACGTCTTCGCCCTGCATGAGGATGAGCTGGAAGCCGCCGTCCAGGTGTTCCACGTCCGCGGCGGCAGGATCCGCGGCCAGCGCGGCTGGGTGGTGGAAAAGGTGGAGGACTTCACCACTCCGGACCTGGTGGAGCACCTGCTCCAGCAGGTCTACGGCGAGGACGGCGACACCCATGGCCGGCTGCCGCGCGAAGTCCTGGTGCCCGTGGCGCCCAGCAACGCGGAGGACCTTGCCAAATGGCTGGGCGGCATCCGTGGCGCCAAGGTGGACATCCGGGTGCCGCAGCGCGGAGACAAGGCGGCGCTGATGTCCACCGTCCGCGAGAATGCCGAGCACGCGCTGAAGCTGCACAAGACGCGGCGCGCCGGGGACCTCACCGTCAGGTCCCAGGCCCTCCAGGAACTCCAGGAGGCACTGGACCTGCCCGTGCCCCTGCTCCGGATCGAATGCTTCGACGTCTCCCATGTCCAGGGCACCAACGTGGTGGCATCCATGGTGGTGGTGGAGGACGGGCTGCCCAAGAAGTCGGACTACCGCAAGTTCTCCATTACCGGCCCCGCGGCCGCCGATGACACGGCGGCCATGCATGATGTCCTGACCCGGCGGTTCCGCCACTACCTGCAGGACAAGTCCGCGCAGGTGGACGAATCCGTCCTGGCATCCGACGGCCTGGAACGGGACGTGGACGCCGCCGTGCTGGACACCACCACTCCTGCACCCAAGGCCAGGTTCGCCTACCCGCCCAACCTGGTGGTGGTGGACGGCGGGCAGCCACAGGTGAACGCAGCGGCCCGCGCCCTGAAGGACCTGGGCATCGACGACGTCTACGTGGTGGGCCTGGCCAAGCGGCTGGAGGAGGTGTGGCTTCCGGACAGCGACTTTCCCGTCATCCTGCCCCGAACCTCCCAGGGGTTGTACCTGCTCCAGCGGATCCGTGACGAGGCGCACCGCTTCGCCATCACCTTCCACCGGCAAAAGCGCGGCAAGGCCATGGCCGTGTCCGCGCTGGACGCTGTTCCGGGCCTGGGCGCCTCCAAGCGCAAGGCCCTGCTGGCCCACTTTGGATCGGTCAAGGGCGTGAAGGCCGCAACCGTGGAAGAGCTTTCGCAGGCAAAGGGGATTGGTCCGGCACTCGCCAGCGCCATCGTGAACCACTTCGCCGCTGACGGGCCCGAGGCCGTTGCCGTGCCCGCGATCAACATGACCACCGGCGAAATCATCGAGACTTAGCGGAGTTCCCGGAAATTTAGCTAGGGTAAAGGACGGGCAGTGCCATCACGGCTGCCGGTGGACAACGAGGAAACGGGGCAGGCTTCATGGCAGACACGACGGCGGGATCCGGAGCGGATCAGGACGGGCTGGAGCCCGTCAAACCGCTCGAAGCGGAACTGCTGGTGGTCACCGGAATGTCCGGCGCCGGGCGCAGCACCGCCGCGGACGCCCTGGAGGACCATGGCTGGTATGTCGTGGAGAACCTCCCGCCCCAGATGCTGGGCACGCTGGCGGAGCTTGTTTCGCACGCCCCGCAGTCCATCCCCCGGCTGGCAGTGGTGATCGACGTCCGCAGCAAGGGCCTTTTCGCGGACATCCGCGCAGCCCTGGGCGCACTCGCCGCGAGCGGTGTCACCTTCCGCGTCCTGTTCCTCGACGCCAGCGACAACGTCCTGGTCCGGCGGTTCGAACAGGGGCGGCGGCCCCATCCGCTGCAGGGCGGCGGACGCATCCTGGACGGCATCGCTGCCGAACGTGAGCTGCTGCAGGAACTGCGCGACAGCTCCGACGTCGTCCTCGACACCTCCAACTACAACGTCCACGGGCTGGCCACCGCCATCACCGAACTGTTCAGCGAAACCGGTCCGGTGGCGCTTCGGCTGAATGTCATGAGCTTTGGCTTCAAGTACGGCCTGCCGGTGGACGCCAACTATGTGGCCGATGTCAGGTTCATCCCCAACCCGCACTGGGTACCGCAGCTGCGCCCGCTGACGGGCCTGGACAAGGACGTCAGCGACTACGTGCTCGAGGCCGAAGGCGTCAAGAACTTCGTGGACCGGTATGTCCTGGCACTCGAACCCGTCCTGGAGGGCTACCGCAGGGAGAACAAGCACTACGCCACCATCGCCGTCGGCTGTACGGGCGGCAAGCACCGCTCCGTTGCGGTCGCCGTGGAACTTTCCAAGAAACTTGCGCAGTACCCCCGGGTCACGGTGACCACCGCGCACCGGGATCTGGGCCGCGAATAATGGCACTTTTCACCGGAGCACTGCCCCTGGTGCCGCCTGCCGCCGGCAAGGGCTCGGGCCAGCAGGACAAGGGCCCCAACGTGGTGGCCCTGGGCGGCGGCCACGGCCTTGCGGCCTCGCTGTCCGCGCTCCGCCTGCTCACCTCCGAACTCACTGCGGTGGTCACAGTGGCGGACGACGGCGGGTCGTCGGGGCGTCTGCGCGAGGAGTACGGTGTCCTTCCGCCGGGAGACCTCCGCATGGCGCTGTCTGCGCTCTGCGACGACACCGACTGGGGCCGTACCTGGCGCGATGTCATGCAGCACCGGTTCCGCGCCGCAAAGGGACCCGGCGGATCGCTGGACGAGCACGCCATGGGGAACCTGCTGATCGTCACGCTCTGGGAACTGCTGGGGGACACCGTCGCAGGGCTCAAATGGGCGGGTGCCCTGCTGGGCGCCCGCGGCCAGGTCCTGCCGATGTCCACCGTGCCACTCACCATTGAAGGTGATGTGCGCGTGACCGCACCTGACGGCTCAACCGCGCTGCAAACCATCCACGGCCAGGCCCGCTGTGCCGTGGCAGGCTCACTCGAGGAGGTCCGCCTCCTGCCGAAAGCGGCGCCGGCCTGCACGGACGCCCTGACGGCCATCGAACTGGCGGACTGGGTGGTCCTGGGTCCGGGCTCCTGGTACACGTCCGTCCTGCCGCACCTGCTCCTGCCGGAGATGCGCCAGGCCCTCTGCAGCACCCCCGCCAAACGCTGCCTGACCATGAACCTTGCCACGGACACCAAGGAAACCACGGGCATGACGGCGGCGGACCATCTCCACGTCCTGCGGCGCTACGCGCCGGAGTTCAGCGTGGACGTGGTCCTGGCCGATCCCACCTCCATACCGGACCGCCGGGAGTTCGAGAAGGCCGCCGGCATGATCGGCGCAGAGGTGGTCTTGGGTAAAGTAGGGGCGTCGGGACGCCGCCCTGTCCACGAGCCGCTGCGGCTGGCGACGGCGTACCAGGACATTTTTGGGAACAGTTAGGAAGGTGCCATGGCACTGACAGCATCAGTCAAGGAAGAACTGTCCCGTCTGGACATCAAGAAGTCATCAGTGCGCAAGGCTGAGGTTTCCGCCATGCTCCGGTTTGCCGGGGGACTGCACATCATCTCCGGCCGGATCGTCATCGAGGCGGAAGTGGACCTGGCCTCTACGGCGCGCAGGCTCCGTGCCGCCATCGCAGAGGTCTACGGACACCAAAGCGAAATCATCGTCGTTTCCGCCGGCGGACTCCGGCGCGCCAGCCGCTACGTCGTCCGCGTAGTCCGTGACGGCGAGGCGCTGGCACGCCAGACCGGCCTCCTGGACGGACGCGGACGCCCCGTGCGCGGCCTGCCGTCCGCCGTCGTGAACGGTTCCGCGGCGGACGCCGAGGCCGTCTGGCGCGGGGCCTTCCTGGCCCACGGCTCCCTCACGGAACCCGGCCGGTCATCATCGCTGGAGGTCACCTGCCCGGGGCCAGAATCCGCCCTGGCCCTGGTGGGCGCGGCCCGCCGCCTGGACATCCAGGCCAAGGCCAGGGAAGTCAGGGGAGTGGACCGGGTGGTGATTCGCGACGGTGACACCATCGCCGCACTCCTGACCCGCATGGGAGCCCACGACGCCCTGATGGTCTGGGAGGAGCGCCGCATGCGCAAGGAGGTCAGGGCAACCGCCAACCGCCTCGCCAACTTCGACGACGCCAACCTGCGCCGTTCCGCACAGGCAGCGGTGGCGGCAGGGGCAAGGGTGGACCGGGCACTGGAAATCCTCGGCGACGACGTTCCGGACCACCTGAAGTACGCAGGCGAACTGCGGGTGGCGCACAAGCAGGCCAGCCTGGACGAGCTGGGCCGCCTGGCCGACCCCGTCATGACCAAGGATGCTATTGCCGGCAGGATCCGCCGGCTGCTGGCCATGGCGGACAAGCGCGCCCTTGACCTGGGCATTCCCGGAACGGACGCCAATGTGACGCCCGAAATGCTGGACGAGTAACCGCCCCATAGAATCAAAAATAATTCCGGGCACCAGCTGCCCGGATGCACAATCCGAGAGTTACCAACCGGGCCTGACGGGTCCACGATATTGGAGGATTTTGTGACCGAGTACGTATTGCCGGAACTCAGCTACGACTACGCCGCCCTCGAACCGCACATTTCCGCGCGGATCATGGAACTGCACCACAGCAAGCACCACGCCGCCTACGTGGCAGGCGCCAACAACGCCCTCGCCCAGTTGGCCGAGGCGCGCGAAAAGGGCGACTTCGCCAACATCAACCGGCTTTCCAAGGACCTCGCGTTCCACACCGGCGGCCACATCAACCACTCCGTGTTCTGGAAGAACCTCTCCCCGGACGGCGGCGACAAGCCCGAGGGCGAGCTGGCTGCCGCGATCGATGACGCCTTCGGCTCCTTCGATGCCTTCCGTGCACAGTTCTCCGCCGCTGCCCTGGGCCTCCAGGGATCGGGCTGGGGCTTCCTCGCCTACGAGCCCATCGGCGGAAACCTCGTCATCGAGCAGCTGTACGACCAGCAGGGCAACACGGCACTGGGAACCACCCCGCTGCTGATGCTGGACATGTGGGAGCACGCCTTCTACCTGGACTACGTCAACGTGAAGGCCGACTACGTCAAGGCCTTCTGGAACATCGTCAACTGGGCGGACGTTGCCAAGCGTTTCGAGGCAGCACGCACCAACGCCACGGGACTCATCACCCTCCCGTAGTGGGCGGTACCATACCCTGCTGTAACAAACTTCACATTCGGACTTAAACCACCCGCAATGTGGACCGTCCGCCCCCGCACTTGCGGGGGCGGACCCAGTTAAACGTAAGATAGGTCACGGAAGGCGGTTAGCCTTCAGCAATGAGGCTGGTCGCCCTCCGTTTGTAAATCATCTCTGCCCAATGGCGTGCGGGATCTGTTAGTTGGCTTGATAGCCCGCTCAACTAGTTGTGCTTCTGAAAGCACCAAGGAGACTGAAAAAGTGACGACCCGTATTGGTATCAACGGCTTTGGCCGTATTGGCCGCAACTACTTCCGCGCAGCCCTGGCACAGGGCGCCGACCTGGAGATCGTTGCAGTCAACGACCTCACCAGCCCCGAAGCCCTGGCCCACCTGTTCAAGTACGACTCCGTGGGCGGCCGCCTGAAGGAAACCATTGAGGTCAAGGACGGCAACATCGTCGTCAACGGCAACGTCGTCAAGGTACTGGCTGAGCGCGACCCCGCCAACCTCCCCTGGGGCGAACTGGGAGTGGACATCGTCATCGAGTCCACCGGCTTCTTCACCAAGGCCGCCGATGCCCGGAAGCACATCGATGCCGGCGCCAAGAAGGTCCTGATCTCCGCTCCCGCCTCGGACGAGGACATCACCATCGTGATGGGCGTGAACCACAACCTGTACGACAACGCCACGCACCACATCATCTCCAACGCCTCCTGCACCACCAACTGCCTCGGCCCGCTGGCCAAGGTGGTCAACGACGAATTCGGCATCGAACGCGGCCTGATGACCACCGTCCACGCCTACACCGCAGACCAGAACCTGCAGGACGGCCCGCACAAGGACCTGCGCCGCGCCCGCGCTGCCGCCATCAACATGGTCCCCACTTCCACCGGCGCCGCCAAGGCCATCGGCCTGGTCCTGCCTGAGCTGAAGGGCAAGCTGGACGGCTACGCCATCCGCGTTCCCGTGCCCACCGGCTCGGCCACCGACCTCACCGTCACCGTCTCCCGCGAGACCACCGTGGAGGAAGTCAACGCAGCCCTCAAGCGCGCCGCCGAATCCGAGGAACTGCAGGGCTTCCTGACCTACACGGACGAGCCCATCGTGTCCTCCGACATCGTCGGCGACCCCGCATCCTCCATCTTCGACTCCGGCCTGACCAAGGTCATCGGCAACCAGGTCAAGGTTGTTTCCTGGTATGACAACGAATGGGGCTACTCCAACCGCCTCGTAGACCTTACGGAGCTCGTCGCATCCAAGCTGGGCTAGGGTTAGACACATGACATCTCACACCCTCAACGAACTGATCGCTGAAGGTGTCCGCGGGCGGTACATTCTGGTTCGAAGTGACCTGAATGTGCCGCTCGACGGCTCTACAGTCACTGATGATGGCCGTATCAAGGCCTCCCTGCCAGTGCTGCAAAAGCTCACGGACGCCGGTGCCCGCGTGCTGGTAACAGCCCACCTGGGACGCCCCAAGGGCGCCCCGGAAGACAAGTGCTCCCTCCGCCCCGCAGTGGACCGCCTCGCCGAACTGGCAGGCTTCAAGGTCACCCTTGCAGCCGACACCGTCGGCGATGCCGCCAAGGCAGCCGCCGCGTCGCTGCAGGACGGTGAAGCGCTGGTCCTTGAGAACGTCCGCTTCGACGCCCGCGAAACCAGCAAGGACGACGCTGAACGCGGAGCCTTCGCGGATGAGCTCGTGGCGCTCACCGGCGGCAACGGCGCCTACGTGGATGACGCCTTCGGCGCCGTCCACCGCAAGCATGCCAGTGTCTATGACGTCGCCACCCGGCTTCCGTCATACCAGGGCGACCTGGTGCACGCCGAAGTGGAAGTCCTCCGAAAGCTGACCACCGACACCCAGCGCCCCTATGTGGTGGTGCTCGGCGGCTCCAAGGTCTCGGACAAGCTCGCGGTCATCGACAACCTGATCGGCAAGGCTGACACCATCCTGGTGGGCGGCGGCATGCTCTTCACGTTCCTGGCGGCAGCAGGCCACAAGGTTGGCTCCAGCCTCCTTGAGGAGGACCAGATCACCGTCGTCCAGGACTACCTGAAGCGCGCGGCCGATGCCGGCACGGAATTCGTTGTCCCCACGGACGTTGTGGTGGCAGAGAAGTTCGCCGCCGACGCCAGGCACGAGACCGTGGCAGCCGACGCCATTGAAGGCAGCAGCTTCGGCGCCCAGGGCATCGGCCTGGACATTGGGCCGGATACAGCGGCTGCCTTCTCCGAACGGATCAAGGGCGCGCGGACAGTCTTTTGGAACGGCCCCATGGGTGTCTTCGAATTCGAGGCATTCTCGGCCGGCACCCGTGCAATCGCCCAGGCCCTCACCGAAACCGGCGGGTTCACCGTGGTGGGCGGAGGGGACTCCGCTGCCGCTGTGCGCACGCTGGGTTTCAGTGATGACCAGTTCGGACACATTTCCACTGGCGGCGGCGCCAGCCTGGAATACCTTGAAGGCAAGGAACTCCCCGGCCTCAGCGTCCTGGACCGGTAGGGCCAGGCCGGTAGAACCACCGCTGCTTTCCCAGCAGTAAACGGACTTCGCAGTCCTCCGGCCGGCAGGTTGCCCGCGGCAGCCTGCCGGCCGCACACATATCAAGAACTTTTTGGAGATTACGTGACTACGTCAACGAACGGCGCTTTCGACCGCAAGCCCTTCATCGCGGGCAACTGGAAAATGAACATGGACCACGTCCAGGGCATCACGCTCCTGCAGAAGCTGGCCTGGACCCTCTCCGACGCCAAGCACGACTACAGCCGCGTCGAGGTGGCCGTCTTCCCGCCGTTCACGGACCTCCGCGGTGTCCAGACCCTGGTCCAGGGCGACGACCTGCAGGTCGCCTACGGCGGCCAGGACCTGTCCCAGTTCGATTCAGGAGCCTACACCGGCGACATTTCCGGGCAGTTCCTGAACAAGCTCGGCTGCAAGTACGTCCTGGTGGGCCATAGCGAACGCCGCACCATCCACAACGAATCCGATGACGTCCTCAACGCCAAGGTCAAGGCCGCCTTCAGGCACGGGGTCACCCCGGTCCTCTGCGTCGGCGAAGGCCTTGAGATCCGCCAGGCCGGAACCCACGTCGACCACACGCTGCAGCAGCTCCGTGCCGGAGTGTCCGGCCTGACGGCCGAACAGGCCGCCGAACTGGTGGTGGCCTACGAGCCCGTCTGGGCCATCGGCACCGGTGAAGTGGCAGGACCGGAGGACGCACAGGAAATGTGCGCCGCCATCCGCGCCGAGCTGGAATCGCTGTTCGGTGCCGGGACAGCCGGCAAGACCCGCCTTCTCTACGGCGGTTCGGTAAAGGCCAACAACGCGGCAGCGATCCTGCAGGAACGCGACGTGGACGGCCTGCTGGTGGGAGGCGCAAGCCTCGACCCCGCCGAGTTTGCTAATATTGTCAGGTTCGAGAGCCACCTGGTCGCGGACTAGTCCCCAGCCAGCGAAAACTCCCGTAATCCCAACTTCTGAAAGGCCGTCGTGGACGTTCTTCATGTCATTCTGCAGATCCTCCTGGGCATCACCAGCCTCCTGCTGACGCTGCTGATCCTCCTGCACAAGGGACGCGGCGGCGGGTTGTCCGACATGTTCGGCGGCGGCATGAGCTCGGGCCTCAGCTCTTCAGGCGTGGCAGAACGGAACCTCAACCGCTTCACCATCATCCTGGGCGTGACGTGGGGCGTGGTGATCATCGCCCTTGGCCTGATCATGCGGTTCAGCGGGACCGGGGATTCCTGACCCTGCTGTACAAGGTCCTTTAGGCCCTGCCGCCCGGTAGGCCTGCCAATTAGACTGTGGCTGTCGGTTCACCCGGTGGCCACAGTCTTGTTTAAGCTGCAGGTCCCCGGCGTCCGCTTCGAGGCAGGAGTCGTAATGGTCCATCCGTCATCAGGCTTCCGGGGCACCCGCGCCGGGGTTACTGCAGGGTCCGGGTCGAGCCTGCAGTCCAACGACTCGTCCCCGCGCCCTCTTCCCCGTATCCGGGTGTCCTATTGGTGTGCCAGGGGGCATGAGACGCAGCCCGTGTTCCTGAAGATGCCCGAGGACCAGATTCCCGCGACGTGGGACTGCAGGCGTTGTGGCGGACCCGCCACCAGGGACGGACGGGCCGCGGCTGCTGACGACCCTTTCGACGACGGCTACAAGAGCCATCTGGAATACGTTAAAGAACGGCGCTCCGCCCAGGACGCCGAAGACGTCCTGGCCGGAGCGCTGGAAAAGCTACGCGCCCGCGGCGTCCTTCCGGACCAACTGCTGCGGGACACGTGAGGCTGCATTCTCGTCAATCAGCCACAGGGTTCGGGACGTTCCACGGGGGCCGGACGCCGGTACCTGCACAGGGTTCGCCCCTGCCAGCGCCAGCCCCACAGCTCCTGCCTTGTCCTCACCGGCCACAACCATCCAAACCTCCGCCGCCGTATTGATGGCGGGAAGGGTCAGCGAGATCCGCAGCGGCGGCGGCTTGGGGGAGTTTCTGACACCCACCACCGTGCGCTCCTTTTCGCGGATGCCGGCCTGTTCCGGAAACAGCGATGCGATGTGTGCGTCGGGCCCCACGCCGAGCAGCACCACGTCCAGCCGGGGGAGCGACGATGGCTCCTCCGGCCGGTCGTCGGACATGTCGGCCGCGTGTTCGTCTGCTGCGGCTTCCCGCAGCTGGCGGGCGTAGTCCTCGGCGGCTTCCTCCGGAGTGCCGAACTCATCCGAAGAACCAGGGGAGTGCACCCGGTCCGGATCGACGGGGATGTGGGACAGCAGTGCGTCGAACGCCTGCCTGGTATTCCGCTCAGGATCGGCAGACCCGACGAATCGTTCGTCGCCCCACCAGAAGTTGACCTTGGACCAGTCGACGGCGGGCGCTGCCGGTGAGTCCGCAACCGCCTTCAGCGTGCCGATCCCCACGGTTCCCCCGGTGAGCACCACGGTGGCTTCGCCGTACTTGTCCTGCACATCAACGAGCTTGGTGATCAGGCGGGCCGCGATGGCGGCCATGAGGACGGACGAATCTGGATGGATGCTTACTCGTGGGTCAACGCTCACTGGGTCGGACGCTCCTTAGATTGGTACGTGGCAGTCCCATAGTAATCACTTCCCCGAAGACTTCGTCCGGGTCGAGGCGGCGGAGTTCTTCGGCGAGGCAGTCGCGGAGGCTGCGGCGTGGGAGGGAGATCCGTTGGGCGGGCTGTCCCGGTTGGGTGAGTTCGGCGACGGAAAGTCCGGGGCGGAAGAGCTGGACGTCGCCGCCGGGGCGGCTGAGGCGGACGCGGCGGATGCCGGTCCCTGCCGGGTCCGCGACGATGGTCACGGGTGCGTCCAGGGTCAGGGTGAGCCAGGCTGCCAGCAGGATGGTGGAGGGTGAGTCCGAGGCGCCTTCGACCGCGACGGCCGTGACCGGTGAGGAGTCCACTTCGTCCAGGGCTGCCGCGAGCTGGATCCGCCAGTTGGTCAGCCGGGTCCAGGCGAGGTCGGTGTCGCCGGCCTTGTAGGTGCGGTGGATCCGTTCCAGTGCGGCCTGGGGGTCGGGTTCGTTCGCGGAGTCGGTGATCCTGCGGTGCGCGATCGCGCCGATGGAGGTCTCGCACGCGTTCGCGGGGGCGCCGTGCGGCCACCAGGCCACGATCGGGGCGTCCGGGAGCAGCAGCGCGGCCACCAGGGACTCGGACTCGTGGGCCAGTTGGCCGTAGCCGCGCAGCACGATCACTTCCGAGGCGCCGGCGTCCCCGCCCACCCGGATCTGCGCGTCGAGCCGGTCTTCGGCGTCCTTCCCGGCGTCGGCGAGGACGATGATCCGGCAGGGGTGTTCCCGGCTGGCGTCGTTCGCGGCCTCGATCGCTTCTTCCTCGAGCCCGGACTTGGTCACGACCACCAGGGTCAGGACCCGGCCCAGCGCGATCACGCCGCCCTGCTCGCGCAGGGCCATGAGTTTCTTGGACACCTTCGAGGTGGTGGTGTCGGGCAGGTTAACGATCATGGCCTTCTCCAGGTTCGTCCGTCACGGGCCAGCAGCTCATCGGCCGAGGCGGGGCCCCAGGAACCGGGGGCGTAGGGTTCGGGCTGCTCACTCAGGGACGCCCAGTATTCCTCGAACGGGTCAAGGATCTTCCAGGACAGCTCCACTTCCTCATGCCTCGGGAACAGCGGCGGCTCACCCAGAAGCACGTCCAGGATCAGCCGCTCGTACGCCTCCGGCGAGGACTCCGTGAACGAGTGCCCGTAGCCGAAGTCCATGGTCACGTCGCGGACTTCCATTTGCGTGCCCGGGACCTTGGAACCGAACCGGATGGTCACGCCCTCATCGGGCTGGACCCGGATCACCACGGCGTTCTGCCCGAAGTCATCCTCCCCGTGGTCACGGAACAACAGGTTCGGGGCGCGCTTGAAGACCACCGCGATTTCGGTCACGCGCCGGCCCAGGCGCTTGCCGGCCCGCAGGTAGAACGGCACTCCGGACCAGCGGCGGGTGTGGATGTCCACCCGGACAGCGGCGTAGGTTTCGGTGGTGGAATCGGCGGGGATGCCTTCTTCCTCCAGGTAGCCCTGGACCTGCTCGCCGCCCTGCCAGCCGCCGGTGAACTGCCCGCGGGCCGAGTGCGTGGACAGGTCGTCCGGGAGCTTGACCGCGGCGAGGACTTTTTCCTTCTCTGCCCGCAGGTCATCGGCGTTGAAGGAGATCGGCTCCTCCATCGCCGTCAAAGCGAGCAGCTGCAGCAGGTGGTTCTGGATCACGTCGCGGGCCGCGCCCACGCCGTCGTAATATCCTGCCCGGCCGCCGGTGCCGATGTCCTCGGCCATGGTGATCTGGACATGGTCCACGTAGTTGGCGTTCCACAACGGCTCGAACAACTGGTTCGCGAAACGCAGCGCCAGGATGTTCTGCACCGTTTCCTTGCCCAGGTAATGGTCAATCCGGAACACCGCGTCCGGCGGGAACACCGATTCGACGATGTCGTTCAACTGCCTGGCCGACTGCAGGTCGTGACCGAACGGCTTTTCGATCACCACGCGCCGCCATTTGTCCCCCTCGGCCTGCGCCAGGCCGTGCTTGGAGAGCTGCCGGCAGACCTGCTCGAACGCCTTGGGCGGGATCGACAAGTAGAACGCGTGGTTCCCCCGGGTGCCCCGGACGTCGTCGAGTTCCTTGATGGTCTCACCAAGGCGCTCAAAGGCCGCGTCGTCGTCGAACTCGCCCTGGACAAACCGGATGCCCTCGGACAACTGGTTCCACACGGCCTCATCGAACGGCGTCCGCGCATGGGCCTGCACCGAGGCCTTCACCTCGGCGGCGAAATCTTCCTTGTCCCACTCCCGGCGGGCAAAACCCACCAGCGCGAAACTCGGCGGCAACAGCCCGCGGTTGGCAAGGTCATACACCGCAGGCATGAGCTTCTTCCGGGCCAAATCACCCGTGACCCCAAAGAGCACCAACGACGACGGACCGGCAATCCGGTTCAAACGGCGGTCACGCGGATCGCGCAACGGATTACGCCCGCGGCCCGCGCCCTTCCTGCCGTATTCAGTTTCTGGCATGGTTGCTTCTGCGCCTTAGCTTTCGGTAGCGGATGCGCGGGTGGACAGGGCAGCGACGATGTCCTGCAGCTGCGCCACGCCGGCGGCACGGTCGGTGAGGTGGAGGCGGAGCACGGGACGTCCGTGCCCACCCAGGACCTGGGCGTCGCCTGCTGCCTGTGCGGCGATGAGTTCGCCAAAGCTGAAGGGCCGGTCCGGGATCCCCAGATCCTCGGCGGGGGTGGCGGTGACCTGGAGGAACACGCCAATGGCGGGACCGCCCTTGTGGAACTGGCCGGTGGAGTGCAGGAAGCGCGGACCCCAGCCGAACGTCACCGGACGGCCGGTCGCGGCGGCAAGTTCGTCCCGGATACCCTCCAGCCCGGCGAACGCCAGCCGATCGAAGTACGCCTGGACGCTCAGGTAGCTGTCCGCGGCCAGGGTGCCCAGCAGGGCCTTGACGGCGCCCTCCGCCGTGGCGGCGTTTCCGAGCCAGTCCCCGCCGCGCACCTCAATGGCGCCGTCGACGAATGCCGCAGGCGTGGGCTCCGGCTGGGCGTCCAGCAGCCCACGCGCTGCCACCTTGGCGGCCTCAACGTCGGGCTGGTCGAAGGGGTTGATCCCCAGCAGGCGCCCCGCAACGGCGGTGGCGAACTCCCACACCATCATCTGGGTGGCAAGGCCGCCGGCAATGGCCACCTGGTTGTCACCGGGTTCGACGTCGGCATCCGCGGCGACGAGCCGCACCACCAGGACGTCGGGGGCACCGGAGGTTACCTCCGGGGCCTGCGGCCCCGCGACGACCGGCAGGATCCCGGTTCCCAGCTTGCCCGTGGACTCGGCGATGAGCTGCTCAGCCCAGTCCGCGAAGCCAACGATGCCGGAGCCGTCCTCGGCGATGACGACCTTGTTCCGCAGCGGGCTGGTTCCGCCCAGCGCGGCGCCCAGTGCCAACCCGATGTTTTCAGGGGCGTCGTCGTTGAGGATCTCGGCAGCTTCCTCGGCTTCGTCCAGGAATGCCTGGATGTCCACGCCGGCCAGGCCGGAAGGAACCAGGCCGAACGCTGTCAGCGCGGAGTAGCGGCCGCCCACGTTGGGGTCGGCGTTGAAGACGGCGCGGTAGCCGGCTTCACGGGAGGCCTTGTCCAGCGGCGATCCCGGGTCCGTCACGATGATGATCCGGCTCTTGGCGTCCACGCCGGCCTCGGTGAAGGCATGCTCGAAAATCCGGCGCTGCGAGTCGGTCTCCAGGGTGGAGCCGGACTTGGACGAGACCACGATTGCGGTCTGGCCCAGCCGGTCCGCCAGGGCAGCCCGGACCTGGTCCGGGTCCGTGCTGTCCAGCACTGTCAGCTCGACGCCGGCGGTGCCCGCGATGACCTCAGGGGCCAGCGAGGATCCGCCCATGCCGCAGAGCACGATCCTGCTCACTCCCTCCGCGCGCAGGGCGTCGCGGAGTTCCAGGATGTCCTTGACCAAAGGCTGTGAGACTGTTGCCGCCTCCACCCACCCAAGGCGGATTGCCGACTCCGATTCGGCGTCGGGACCCCACAGGGTGTGGTCCTTGGCGAAGATCCGCGTGGCGACCCGGTCCTCCACCAGGGCGGGAAGGTGCTGTTCAAGCGCGTGCTGAGCAGCGCCGGTGGCGTCGAAGCTGAGAGTGCTCATAGGTGTTAGGAAGCCTTCCGTGCAGAGGCCAGGGCACCTTCGACGTCGGCCAGCAGTTCCTTCCAGCTGGCCACGAACTTGTCCAGGCCTTCGGTTTCAAGGAGTGCCACGACGTCGTTGTAGGAGACCCCGAGCTTTTCAAGGGCGTCGAGGGTTGCGTTTGCTTCGGCGTAGGTGCCGGTGATGGTGTCACCGGTAACCACGCCGTGGTCGAAGGTGGCATCCAGCGTCTTTTCCGGCATGGTGTTCACCACGCCGCGGGCCACGAGTTCGGTGACGTAGAGGGTGTCCGGGTAAGCAGGATCCTTCACACCGGTGGAAGCCCACAGGGGGCGCTGGGGGAGAGCCCCGGCGTCGGCCAGCAGCGCCCACCGTTCGGTGGCGAAGAGCTCTTCGTAGACCTGGTAGGCCAGGCGGGCGTTGGCCACGCCGGCCTTGCCCTTGAGGGCTTTTGCCTCGTCGGTGCCGATCTTGTCGAGGCGCTTGTCGATTTCCGTGTCCACGCGGGAGACGAAGAACGAGGCAACGGAGTGGATCTTCGAAAGGTCGTGGCCGTTCTCTTTGGCCTGTTCCAGGCCGGACTGGAATGCATTGATGACCGCGCGGTACCGCTCCAGCGAGAAGATAAGGGTCACGTTGACGCTGATGCCCTCGGCCAGTGTTGCCGTGATGGCTTCAAGGCCCTCGATGGTTGCCGGGATCTTGATCAGGACGTTGTCCTTGTTGACTCGCTGCGAGAGGTGCTTGGCCTCGGCGATGGTCCCTGCGGTGTCCCAGGCAAGGCGCGGGTCGACTTCGATGGAGACGCGGCCGTCAACGCCCTTGGTGGCAGCAGCCACGGGTGCAAACAGGTCGCAGGCATCAGCAACGTCGGTGGTGGTGATCTCGAAGATCGTGTCCTCCACGCTGGCGCCTTCTGCAGCCTTGCCGGCAATGATGTGGTCGTAGTCGGTGCCGGACGTGATGGCTGCGTGGAAGATGGACGGGTTGGTGGTCACGCCGACCACGTTCTTCTCTTCAATGAGCTTGCGGAGGGTGCCGGTCTGCAGGCGTCCGCGGGAAAGGTCGTCGAGCCAGATGGAGACTCCGGCGTCGGAGAGCTGCTGGGTGGGAGTAGTCATTTCTTGTATCTCCTAAAAGATGAGGGTTTCAGGCCTGGAGGCTGGAGATGGAGTCCTTGGCTGCGGCAGCCACTGCTTCTGCCGTGATGCCGAACTCCTGGAAGAGGCGCTTGTAGTCCGCGGAAGCGCCGTAGTGCTCAAGGCTCACGGAACGGCCGGCGTCGCCGACGAATTCCCGCCAGCCCAGGGCCAGTCCTGCTTCCACCGAAACGCGTGCCTTGACGGCGGCGGGCAGGACGGATTCGCGGTAGGCGGCGTCCTGCTTCTTGAACCACTCGACGCACGGCATGGAGACAACCCGGGCTGCGATGCCTTCGGCCTGGAGGGCTTCGCGCGCCTGGACGGCCAACTGGACCTCGGAGCCGGTGCCGATCAGGATCACGTCGGCCGGAACCGTGGCGCCGTCCTTCGAGGCCTCGGCCAGGACGTAGCCGCCCTTTGCAACACCTGCGGTGGAAGCGAACGTGTCGCCGTCGGCGTCGCCCGCGCCACGTTCCCAAGTGGGGATGTTCTGGCGGGTCAGGACGATGCCGGCAGGGTTGCTGTGGTTTTCGAGCATGGTCTTCCACGCAGCTGCCACTTCGTTGGCGTCGCCGGGGCGGACCACGTCCAGGCCAACGATGGCACGCAGCGAGGCGAGCTGTTCCACCGGCTGGTGGGTGGGGCCGTCTTCGCCCAGGCCGATGGAGTCGTGGGTCCAGACGTACAGCGACGGAACACCCATGAGCGCGCCGAGCCGGATGGCGGGGCGCTGGTAGTCGCTGAAGATCAGGAAGGTGCCGGAGAAGGCGCGGGTGTTGCCCGCCAGGCTGATGCCGTTCACGATCGAGGCAGCAGCGTGCTCGCGGATGCCGAAGTGCAGCACGCGGCCGTAGGGGTTGCCGGACCAGGCACCGGTCTGCTTGGAGGCCGGCACGAAGGACGGCGAGCCCTCGATGGTGGTGTTGTTGGACTCGGCGAGGTCGGCGGAGCCGCCCCAGAGTTCGGGCAGTACCGGGCCCAGCGCGTTCAGTACCTTGCCCGATGCTGCGCGGGTGGAAACGTCCTTGCCTGCCGGGAAGACCGGAAGGGCAGCGTCCACGCCTTCGGGGAGTTCCCTGGCCTCGATGCGCTGCAGCAGAGCCGCGCCTTCAGGGTTGGCTGCCTGCCAGGCATTGAAGGACTCTTCCCATTCCTTGCGGGCGGCGGCGCCACGGTCCACTACGGAGCGGGCGTGGGCCAGGACTTCCTGGTCCACATCGAAGGACTTGGACGGGTCGAAGCCCAGGACTTCCTTCAGCGCTGCGACTTCCTCGGCGCCGAGGGCGGAGCCGTGGATCTTGCCGGTGTTCTGCTTCTTGGGCGCCGGGTAGCCGATGATGGTGCGCAGGGAGATGATGGAGGGCTTGGAGGTCTCAGCCTTCGCTGCGAGCAGGGCCGAGTACAGCTCCTGCACATCTTCCTTGTATTCGCCCGTCTTGGTCCAGTCCACCCGCTGGGTGTGCCAGCCGTAGGCTTCATAGCGCTTCAGGACATCTTCGGTGAAGGCGATGTCGGTATCGTCCTCGATGGAGATGTGGTTCTCGTCGTAGATGACCACGAGATTGCCGAGTTCCTGGTGGCCGGCGAGCGAGGAAGCCTCGGCCGTGACGCCTTCCTGGAGGTCGCCGTCGGACGCAATGACCCAGATGGTGTGGTCGAACGGCGATTCGCCGGCGGGGGCATCAGCATCGAACAGGCCGCGCTGGCGGCGCTGGGAGTAGGCGAAGCCAACCGAGGAGGCCAGGCCCTGGCCCAGCGGTCCGGTAGTGATCTCCACGCCGGCGGTGTGCTTGTACTCCGGGTGTCCCGGGGTCAGCGAACCCCACGTGCGAAGCGCCTCCAGGTCCTTCAGTTCCAGGCCGTAGCCGGAGAGGAACAGCTGGATGTAAAGGGTCAGCGAGGTGTGGCCGGGGGACAGGACGAACCGGTCGCGGCCCAGCCACTGCGGATCGCGCGGGTCATGGCGCATCAGCTTCTGGAAAAGAAGGTAAGCGGCGGGGGCCAGGCTCATGGCGGTTCCGGGGTGGCCGTTGCCCACCTTCTCTACGGCATCGGCGGCCAGGACGCGGATGGTGTCCACGGCGCGCTGGTCCAAGCTGGTCCATGACAGTTCTTGCTCTTCCAAATGTGGCACGAAAACCGGGCCCCTCTCTGTGCTGATGGCGGCTGTACACCGGTTCCGTTTGAGGGCGCACTGCGTGGCGCCTGCTGCGGTGTGTACCAGCCGTTCACCATCGAAACGTTGATCCTTGCATTCAGTCACGGACAGCAGCGGGAATGCGTTTTCCACCGCTTTCTTGCTGCGTGCTGATCTGTTGACAGCTTAGCTCTTATCCATTCTGCGGGCGGCCCAAATCTCACGTTTTGGACGCAATTTCCCCTTTTGTGAATCACCGTCACGAAGGGTTGAGTTAATCTGCTCGAATGGGCCCGTGAGCAATCATCTGCGCATATGGCGGGGCCGGGACAGCGCCCGCGGCGCGGTATGATATTCGGAGGCCAACGCCGGGCGTGCATCCCTATCGCCGTCCGGGGTTTCCCGACTGTTGCACGCACCTGAAGCATTTCCTCCCTTCTTGCCGTGCCCGGGTCCGGGCCGCACGACCGGAGCTGCACTGCCAGCCTCAACTGCCACACAGAACGGGTGACTGCCACCGTGAGCACAACAGATACGCCGCTGAACGCATCCCGGGCCTCCGGCGCCGGGTTTGCCCGTAAGGCCAAGGCGTATCTCGCCCTCACCAAGCCGCGCGTGATCGAACTGCTGCTGGTCAGCACCCTGCCCACCATGATTTACGCCCAGCGGGGCTTCCCATCCATCGGACTGATCCTCGCCACGCTGGTGGGCGGTGCCTTCGCTGCGGGCAGCGCCGGGGCCTTCAACTGTTACATCGACCGCGACATCGACAAGCTGATGCACCGCACGGAGAACAGGCCGCTGGTCACCGGTGAAGTCACCCCGCGCGAGGCGCTGGTCTTTTCCTGGCTGCTGGGTGCCGCCTCGATCGTGATCCTCTGGTTCGGAGCCAATCCGCTTTCCGCCTGGCTGGGGCTGGGTGCCATCTTCTTCTACGTGGTCATCTACACCATGATCCTCAAGCGGCGCACGGCGCAGAACATTGTCTGGGGCGGTGCAGCAGGCTGCTTCCCGGTGCTGATCGCGTGGGCTGCCGTCACCAACTCTGTTGAGTGGCCGGCGGTCGTCCTGTTCATGGTGATCTTCCTGTGGACCCCGCCACACTACTGGCCCCTGTCCATGCGTTACGGCGAGGACTACCGGAACGCCAACGTCCCCATGCTCGGTGCCATCGCCGGCGCCAAGGTGGTGTCCGTCCAGGTGGTCCTGTACGCCTGGGCCATGGTGGCCTGCTCCCTGCTGATGATTCCTGCGGGTGGGGCCGGTTGGGTCTACACCGTAACCGCAGTCCTGGCCGGCGCGTGGTTCCTTTATGAATCCCATGCCCTGTATTCGCGCGCCCACAGCGAGGACATCCCGGACAAGCGCGCCATGAAGGTCTTCCATGGCTCCATCAGCTACCTGACGCTGTTGTTCATCGCGCTGGCGGTGGACCCGTTCGTCGGGCATGCAATCATGGCCGGCTAGGCCCCGGGGCGCAGATCGCCGACGCACATCCCCGGCCCAAGCCCATCGGCGGCCCCCACCTGAGTGGTGGGGGCCGCCGTTTGCGTTAACCCGCGCAGGCTGCGCGTGCACGGAATCGAAACCGATATGACATTTTTGTCATATCGGTCACTTTAAGTGTCATCCATCATGACCAGCTGCTTACGGTGGGGTGGACCCTTCCCTCGATCAAAGGAAAAATCCATGGAAGTCCGTCCCTCCACAATTCCCGCCCCCAGCCACAGCCCGCCGGGAGGCCGGGGAAGCCGTGGCCGCTTCACCTTCCGCCGCCCGCCGTTTGCTGCCCATTTGGGCGCCGACGTACCCGCATCCCTGGTGGTGTTCCTCGTGGCCCTCCCGCTCTCGCTCGGCATCGCAGCCGCGTCGGGAGCCCCCGTCATGGCAGGCCTCATCGCTGCAGCCGTGGGCGGGATCGTGGCCGGAAGCCTGGGCGGCTCACCGCTGCAGGTGAGCGGACCCGCGGCCGGGCTGACCGTCGTCGTGGCCGGGCTGGTCCAGGAGTTCGGATGGCAGGTGACCTGCGCCATCACCGCGGCCGCGGGCGCCGTGCAGCTCCTGCTGGGCATCAGTCGCGTGGGCCGGGCCGCCCTGGCCGTCTCACCGGTGGTGGTCAAAGCCATGCTCGCCGGCATCGGTGTCACCATCATCCTGCAGCAGGTCCACGTGCTTCTCGGATCCCGGCCGGCAGGCTCGGCCCTCGAGAACCTTGCGGCACTGCCGGCAGTCATCACCAACCTGGAACTGCACGCGGCCCTGCTGGGACTGGCCGTCGTGGCAATCCTGCTGTGCTGGAAGTTCCTGCCCGCCACGGTCCGGCGTGTTCCGGGCCCCCTGGCCGCCGTCGCGGCAGGAACCGCACTGGCCGTGGCCTTTGCCCCCGGTGTTGAGCGCATCTCCCTTGATGGCTCCATTTTCGATGCCATCGCCCTGCCGCAGCTTCCGGACAGCAACTGGCGCGCGTTCGCTTTTGCCATCTTGACCATGGCCCTCATCGCCAGCATCGAGTCCCTCCTGTCGGCCGTGGCCGTGGACAAGATGCAGACCGGTCCGCGGACCAACCTGAACAGGGAGCTCATCGGGCAGGGCACCGCAAACATCGTTTCCGGGTCCCTGGGCGGCCTGCCCGTGACGGGCGTCATTGTCCGCAGCGCCACGAATGTGGAAGCGGGAGCGGCTTCCCGGACATCCGCAGTGCTGCACGGTGTCTGGGTCCTGGCTTTCTCTGCCCTCTTTGCCGGGTTGATCCAGCTGATCCCGCTGGCCGTCCTGGCCGGCCTGCTGGTGGTTATCGGCGCGCGGCTGATCAAGGTGGCGGACATCCGGACCAGCCTGCGCACGGGAGACCTCATCATTTACGCGGTTACCCTCATCTGCGTGGTGTTCCTGAACTTGTTGGAAGGAGTCATGATCGGCCTGGCCCTCGCCGCTGCCAGTGTGCTGTGGCGTGTCCTGCGGGCCCCCATCCAGGCGCACCGTCCCGCCGCACCGCCGTCGCCCTGGCGGGTGACCATCGCGGGATCATGCAGCTTCTTCGCGCTGCCAAAGCTCAACGGCGTCCTGCAGTCGGTGCCCGCCGGCGCGGACGTGGTGGTGGAGCTCAACGCCGACTATGTTGACCATTCCTTCCGGGAAGCCCTGTTGGCCTGGCAGCTCCAGCACCAGGCCGCCGGCGGCACGGTGAACCTCGAGGAGCACGGCAACACGGTGTTCCGGGACGCCGCCCACCAGGCTCCCCGGCGCGAGGAAGCCACCGAGTTGCCCCTTCCGCCAAGGAAGGAGCCGTTGTTGCAGGGCGTCAACAAATACCACCGCCGGTTTGCGCACCAGGTCCGTCCGCTGGTGCATGACCTGACGGAAGGACAGAACCCGGACAGCCTGTTCGTGGGCTGCATCGATTCGCGCGTCAATCCGAACCTGATCACCAGCAGCGGCCCGGGGGACCTGCTCACGCTGCGGAACATCGGCAACGTGGTGTGCGGCAATGGCCAGGACGCCTCAACGGATTCTGCCCTGTCCTTTGCCGTCAACGGCCTGGGAGTGCAGTCGGTCGCCATCTGCGGGCACTCCAACTGCGGCGCCATGAAGGCGCTGCTCGCAGAGGCCGGCGGCGAAGACAACAGTTCGCTTGGTCCGGCATTCGGACAGTGGCTGGACCACGCCCGGCCCAGCTACACGGAGCTGCTGGCAGGGCATCCGGTGGGCCGGCAGGCGGCGGCGGCGGGTTACGCCCGGGTGGACCAACTGGCGATGGTCAACGTGGCCGTGCAACTGGCCAAGCTGCAGGACCACCCGGTGACGGGCCCGGCGCTGGTGGAGGGAAAGGTGCAGGCAACGGGCCTCTTCTACGACATTGCCACCGCGCAGGTCCTGCAGATCACCGCCTCGGGGATCCGGAACCTTGACCCGGCCGGCGGGTCCGGGCTTCGGATCAACGCCTTCGCTGAACGGTAATTTCCCGGGACGCCTGCAAGGCGGCGAAACATACAAAGGCGGTAAACGCAGGCGCCCCGGCCCCATCCCGGGCCGGGGCGCCTGCGCGCTGTACGGGTGGGCGGGCGCCTACTTCGCTGCCCTGGATGAGTCCACGGCACTGGAACGGGCGATGTCCCAGGCGTTGGTCGATGCCGCCATCAGCAGGGCCGCGCCGAGCATGTGGGCCGCTACCAGCAGCGCCGGAATACCGTTGTAGTACTGCGTAAACCCGATCACCGCCTGGAGCACGGTGACGCCAAGGAGGGCCAGGACGGCCGTCCGGAAGGGGCCCGTAATGCGGCGCCTGATGACCAGGACCAGGGCCACTACAGTCCCGGCAGTCACCAGGTACGCGGGCACGGCATGGATGTGGGAGAACAAATCCCAGTCCAGGTCGTTGCGGGGAGCATCGGCGTCACCGGCATGCGGGCCGGCCCCCGTGACCACCACGCCGAGCATCACGGCGACGGCGGAGAAAAGCGCGACGGCGGCCGTCACCGGGCGCAGGGGTGCGGGCAGGGCGGCGGGCCGGGTGGCAAGGAAGCGGCCGGTCCGCCCGAAGGCACGGTTGACCAGCAGGGTGGCGAAGACCACCAGCGCCATGGAGACCAGGAAGTGCAGGCCCACCACCCACGGGTTGAGGTTGGTCAGCACGGTGACGCCGCCGATCACGGCCTGGGCGGGGATGCTGGCCAGCAGGCCCAGTGCCAGGAGGAAGAGGTCCTTGCGCTCCTTCCGGAGGTTCCACAGGTACACCAGCATCAGGGCGGCGACGGCGGCCAGCGCGAACGTCAGGAGCCGGTTGCCGAACTCGATGAAGCCATGGATGCCCATCTCCGGAGTGTTTACCAGGGAGTCGGAGGTGCAGCGGGGCCAGGTGGGGCAGCCAAGGCCCGATGCGGTGAGGCGGACGGCGCCGCCGGTGACCACCAGAAGCGTCTGGCCGATCAGGGAGGCGACGGCGAGGCGGCGGATGCGGACGTCCACGGTGCGTGGGAGCCGCGAGGCCAGGCGGCCGGCGAGCTGGGGGAGGCGTGAAGCCGTGGACACGGTTATCTCAATTCCACTTGAACCAACGGATGGCTGCGGCGCCGGCGATGACCGTCCAGAGCAGCAGGATGAGGGCGGCGCCGCCGTTCACGGCCCCGTCCAGGAAGGCGGCCCGCATCGATTCGCCCAGGGCGCCGGAGGGCAGGAAGTGCACGACTGCCTGCGCGGCGGCAGGCAGTCGCCCCGCGGGGATGACGATGCCGCCCATGGCGCCGAGGAGGATCCACAGCAGGTTGGTGATGGCCAGCGTGGCTTCCGGCCGGACTGTCCCGGCCACCAGCAGCCCCAGCGCGGTGAAAGCCGCCGCGCCCAGCGCGAGCAGCGCCAGCCCCGGGAGCCAGCCCGCCGCCGTCGGCTGCCATCCCAGGGCCAGGGCAACCACGCCAACCACCACCACCTGGAGGCACAGAACGGCCAGGACCGACAGGACTTTGCCGGCAATCAGGCCGCCGCGGCCCAAGGGGGTGGTGGACAGGAACCGGAGTACGCCGTAGCGGCGGTCGAAGCCGGTGGCGATGCCCTGGCCGGTGAAGGCCGTGGACATCGCACACAGGGCCAGGATTCCGGGAACGGCCACGTTGATGCGGCTGGATCCCATTCCGTCCAGGAACGGGGTGACCGTCAGGCCCACAAGTGCCAGCAGGGGCAGCACCACTGCCAGGATCAGCTGCTCGCCGTTCCGCAGCATTGTCAGTGCCTCGTACTTGCCCTGCAGCAGGACCCGGCGCAGCAGGGGCGCCGGCTGCTGGGCCTCCTGCATTGCTGCGGTGCTCATCGGATGTCCTTTCCCGAGATATCCAAAAAGACGTCTTCAAGGCTACGCGCCTGAAGGCTCATTGAGGCGGGCATGATTCCCTTCGCCTCCCACCACCGGGCCAGGGCGGAGAGGTGCCGGGGCGTCAGGGCGCCGGTGATGGTGTAGCTGCCGGCACGGGGTTCGGAAACGTCCACGTCATCCGGCAAAGCGGCTGCCAGGTCCAGCCCGGGCGGGGCTTCGAACACCAGCGTCCGGATGTGCCCGCCGTCCTGGTCCGCAACGGGGCTGCGCTGCAGCAGTTCCCGCACGGTCCCTTCGGCAACGTTGCGGCCGCCGTCGATGATGTACACGTAGTCCGCCAGGCGCTGGGCGTCGTCCATCAGGTGGGTGGTGAGGATGATCCCCATCCCACTGTCACGCAACTCGGCGATCAGGTCGAACACCAGCTGCCGGGACTGCGGGTCCAGTCCGGCGCTGGGCTCGTCCAGGAACAATACTTCGGGCCTGCCCACCAGGGCGGCGGCGAGTGCCAGGCGCTGTTTCTGGCCGCCGGACAGCCTGCGCACGCTGGTCCGGCTGAAGGAGTCGATGCCCAGCCTGCCCACCAGGTCTTCCAGCGGCCACGGGCGGGCGTACAGCCCGGCGATGTGCCGCAGCAGCGGCAGGGGCCGGGCCGACGGCGGGAGGCCGCCGTCCTGCAGCATCACGCCGACGCGGGACCGGAGGTCAGCGCCTGCCGCCGCCGGGTCCTGGCCCAGCAGCGAGATGGTGCCGCCACTGCGCTTTTGCAGGCCCTGGGCGCATTCGAGGGTGGTGGTTTTTCCGGCACCGTTGGCGCCGAGGAGGGCGGTTACCTGTCCGCGCTCGGCAACGAGTGAAACGCCGCTGACAACCCTGAGCATCTTTCCGTCCAGGCTGGAAAGGGGGCCGACGTCCTTGATGAGCCCATGGATGGACAGAACGGGGGACTGGGGGGATCGCACCACAGTATTCTACGGGATGTAGTATTTAGCACCGTCCCCCGGGCCTGTGCAGCTGCCTGGCATAGGTCAGCCTGCCCTTACTGGAGTGCGGGACTAAATTACGACATGATTGTGTTGTGTATTCCATGACCAACGCTACTGCCGTGCCTGCGCCCGGGCCTGTGGCTGATGCCGACGAGCGCACCCGGGACCGGGTCCTCGCTGCCGTCCTGGAGCACGGGCCCGTCAGCGCGGCCGAACTGGGCGACATGCTGGGATTCACCCCGGCCGCCGTCCGGCGCCACCTGGACCACCTCTCGCGTGCGGGCGTCATCGAGGTCAAGCGGGTGGCCAAGCCCGGCGCGGGTGCCGGCCGTCCGGCCCGCCGCTACGTCCTCAGTTCACAGGGCCAGTCCAGCCTGGGCAACGACTACCTGGACATCGCCGCCCTTGCGCTCCAGCAGCTGCAAAAGATGGCAGGCCCGGACGCGGTGCGCGCCTTCGCCGAGGAGCGCTTTGCGGACATGGAGCGGCGCTACGCACCCGAAATCGAGCAGGCCGGCCCGGACATCCGGGACCGCGCCACCGCACTCGCAGCGGCGCTGACCCGCGACAACTTCGTGGCCTCCGCTGCGTCCATCGAGGCAAAGGCACCGCTGCCCGCGGCGCTTTCCAGCGTGCAGCTCTGCCAGGGCCACTGCCCCATCCAGCAGCTCGCCGCCCGCTTCCCGGTGTTCTGCGACGTCGAGACCGAAGTCTTTTCAAGGCTGGTGGGCGTTGACGTCCGCCGCCTCTCCACGCTGGCCCGCGGCGGCCACGTCTGCACCACACATATTCCTACAGGCAGGCTGCCTGCCAAACCGGCCACGGTGCCGGCGGCAGCCCCCGCCAGCCTGGACGAAGTAATCAACCATCAGCAAGAAAGGCCGTGATGACGGACCAACTATCAGAGAAAGCAGTCGCCGAAAACACTGTGATCTCGGAGATTCTGGAAAAGAATCCCGAGCTCCACGGCATCGGCAACTACGAGTACGGCTGGGCTGACAAGAACGATGTCGGCGCCAACGCCCGCCGTGGGCTCAACGAAGAGGTAGTCCGGGACATTTCGGCGAAGAAGAGCGAGCCGGAATGGATGCTCGACCTGCGCCTGAAGGGCCTGAAGTATTTCGATCGCAAGCCCATGCCCACCTGGGGCGCGGACCTCTCCGGCATCGACTTCGACAACATCAAGTACTTCGTGCGCTCCACCGAGAAGCAGGCTGCCACCTGGGAAGACCTGCCCGAGGACATCAAGAACACGTACGACAAGCTGGGCATCCCCGAGGCCGAAAAGCAGCGCCTTGTTTCGGGTGTTGCCGCCCAGTACGAGTCTGAGGTTGTTTACCACCAGCTGCGGGAGGACCTTGAGCGGCAGGGTGTCATCTTCCTGGACACCGACACCGCGCTGAAGGAACACCCGGAGATCTTCCAGGAGTACTTCGGCACCGTCATCCCGGTAGGCGACAACAAGTTCGCCTCGCTGAACACCTCCGTCTGGTCCGGCGGCTCGTTCGTGTACGTCCCCAAGGGCGTCCACGTGGAGATCCCCCTGCAGGCCTACTTCCGCATCAACACGGAAAACATGGGCCAGTTCGAACGCACGCTGATCATCGCCGACGAGGACTCCTACGTCCACTACATCGAAGGCTGCACAGCGCCGATCTACACCTCGGACTCGCTGCACTCCGCCGTCGTGGAGATCATCGTCAAGAAGGGCGCCCGCGTCCGGTACACCACCATCCAGAACTGGTCGAACAACGTCTACAACCTGGTGACCAAACGTGCCATCTGCGAAGCAGGCGCCACCATGGAATGGATCGATGGAAACATCGGCTCCAAGGTCACCATGAAGTACCCGGCCGTGTACCTCGTAGGCGAAGGGGCCAAGGGCGAGACCCTGTCCATCGCCTTCGCCGGCGAAGGCCAGCACCAGGACACCGGCTCCAAGATGGTGCACATTGCGCCGAACACCAAGAGCTCGATCATCTCCAAGTCCGTTGCCCGTGGTGGCGGCCGCGCCGCCTACCGCGGCCTGGTCCAGATCCGGGAAGGAGCCAAGCACTCGGCCAACACCGTGCGCTGCGACGCCCTCCTGGTGGACACCATTTCCCGGTCTGACACCTACCCGTACATCGACATCCGCGAGGACGATGTCCAGCTGGGACACGAGGCCACCGTTTCCCGCGTCAGCGAGGAACAGCTGTTCTACCTCATGTCCCGCGGCATGCCCGAGGACGAGGCCATGGCCATGATCGTGCGCGGCTTCATTGAGCCGATCGCCCGCGAACTGCCCATGGAATACGCCCTCGAGCTGAACCGCCTCATCGAACTCCAGATGGAAGGATCCGTCGGTTAATGACTGCCGAAGCAACTACCGAAAAGGCGCGCGTCGGCGCACCGTCGATCGCCGGTTTCACCGAGGAGGGCGAGCACCTCGTCGCCTCCAAGGTGGACCGCCACCACAGCCACGGCACACAGGTCATGGCCTCCCGCGCCGAGCGGCTCACCAGCCATGACGTGGCCGATTTCGCCCTGCCCAACGGCCGGGAAGAGGAATGGCGCTTCACCCCGGTGCGTGAACTGGCCAACCTGCTGTCCGATACCCCGTCGGAGGCCGGCGCCCTTGGCGTTACGGTCGAGGCACCTGCAGCCGTGGTCCAGCGGACCCTCCGCGCAGGTGAGGCCCCCCGTGGCGCCACCCTCGTCCCCGCCGACCGTGCCGCCGTCGTGGCTTCCGCGAACGCCGGCGACGCCCAGCTCATCTCCATCCCGGCGAACGCCGAGTTGGACGAGCCGGTGCGCCTGGTCCTGACCGGCAACGGCGCAGGCCGCCGGACCAACTCCCACGTGGTGATCGAAGCCGGAGTCAACAGCCGCTCCGTCGTGATCATCGAGCACGACGGCACCTCAGACCACAACGGCAACGTTGAGGTCCTGGTTCGCGAAGGCGCCCACCTCACGGTGGTTTCCCTGCAGCTCTGGGGGGACGACGCCAAGCACCTGGCACAGCATGACGCCGAGGTTGCCAAGGACGCCGTGTACAAGCACATTGCCGTAACTCTTGGCGGCAAGATCGTGCGCCTGAACTCCAACGTCCGCTTCGCCGGGGAAGGCGCCGAGACACAGCTCCTGGGCCTTTACTACGCCGATGCAGGCCAGCACCTGGAGCACCGTTCCTTCGTGGACCACAACGTGGCCAACTGCAAGTCCAACGTCCTCTACAAGGGCGCGCTGCAGGGCAAGGGTGCGCACACGGTCTGGGTTGGCGACGTGCTGATCCAGAAGCAGGCCGAGGGCACCGACTCCTACGAGAAGAACCAGAACCTGGTCCTGACTGACGGCTGCCGCGCGGACTCCGTGCCCAACCTCGAGATCGAGACCGGCCTGATCGAGGGTGCCGGCCACGCCAGCGCCACCGGCCGGTTCGACGACGAGCACCTGTTCTACCTGATGGCCCGCGGCATCCCCGAGGATGTTGCCCGCCGCCTGGTGGTCCGCGGCTTCCTGAACGAGATCATCCAGCAGATCAAGGTCCCGGCCCTCGAAGAGCGCCTGACCGATGCCGTGGAACGCGAACTCGCGGCAATCGACTACTAGAGACAGGCAGGCAGGAACGTATGAGCGGCAAACCCAAGGGTGAGCTGGTGTGCAGCGCCAATGACATCCAGGTCAAGCAGGCGCTGCGCATCCTGGTGGACGGCTACCCCGTAGCCGTGGTCCGGGACTCGATGGGGGACATCCACGCCATCGGTGACACCTGCTCGCACGCGGACATTTCCCTGTCCGAAGGCGACGTGGAAGGCTGCGCCATCGAGTGCTGGGGGCATGGTTCCCAGTTCGACCTGCGCAGCGGCCAGCCGCTCCAGCTCCCCGCCTACGATCCCGTGCCGGTCTTCGCCGTCGAACTCGACGGGGACGACGTCTACGTGGACGTCACCAACGTTTTGAACGGCGCAGCAGTAGACAACTACTGAGCGCCCGCAGCACCAGACTTACGAGCGAAAAGAAAGAAGAGCATGTCAACTCTTGAGATCAAGGACCTGCACGTCAGCATTGAGACGGAACAGGGCACCAAGGAGATCCTGAAGGGCGTCAGCCTGACCATCAGGACCGGCGAGACGCACGCCATCATGGGCCCCAACGGCTCGGGCAAGTCCACCCTCGCGTCCACCATTGCAGGGCACCCCCGTTACACCGTCACCCGTGGCACCATCACGCTGGACGGCGAAGACGTGCTGGCCATGAGTGTTGACGAGCGCGCCCGCGCCGGCGTCTTCCTGGCCATGCAGTACCCGGTGGAGGTTCCGGGCGTCACCATGACCAACTTCCTGCGCACCGCCAAGACCGCCATCGACGGCCAGGCGCCCGCCCTGCGCACCTGGACCAAGGACGTCAAGGCCGCCATGGAGAAGCTGCGCATCGACGCCGACTTCGCCCAGCGCAACGTCAACGAAGGCTTCTCCGGCGGCGAAAAGAAGCGCGTGGAGATCCTGCAGCTGGAGCTCTTCAAGCCCAAGTTCGCCGTCCTGGACGAGACCGACTCCGGCCTGGACGTGGACGCGCTCAAAATTGTGTCCGAGGGCGTCAACCGTGCGCACTCCGAGGGAAACATGGGCACGCTGCTCATCACGCACTACACCCGCATCCTGCGCTACATCAAGCCTGACTTCGTACACGTGTTCGTGGACGGACAGGTTGTCGAGGAGGGCGGCCCCGAGCTGGCCGACCGCCTCGAGGAAGAAGGCTACGACCGTTACGCCAAGGGCGCCGGCGCAGCCACCATCGCGGCTGCCGCCGCAGCACAGGCCTAGTAAGGACTTGTCATGACCGAAATCAAGCCGGGCCGCACGGCCCTGGAGGACGTCGAAGAGGCGCTCAAGGACGTCATCGACCCTGAGCTTGGCGTCAACGTGGTGGACCTGGGCCTCCTGTACGGCCTGAAGTACTCCGATGACGACGGTGCGCTCCTGATCGACATGACGCTCACCACCGCAGCCTGCCCGCTCACCGACGTGCTAGAGGAGCAGGTGGGCCAGGCCCTGGACGGCGTCGTTGACGACTGGCGCCTCAACTGGGTCTGGATGCCGCCTTGGGGTCCCGAGCGGATCACCGATGACGGCAAGGACCAGATGAGGGCCCTCGGCTTCAACATCTAGAAAAAAGTACGACGACGGCCGGTCACCTTTCCCGCGAAAGGTGACCGGCCGTCGTCGTACCCCGTTCCATTGAGGTTAGAGGGTGGCGGCGCTGAAGGTGTCGCACTGCTTGATGTCGCCGGTCTGGTAGCCCCGGCTGAACCACCGCTGGCGTTCCTCACTGGAGCCGTGTGTCCAGCCTTCGGGGGAGACACGTCCGGTGGCTGCCTTCTGGATCCGGTCATCGCCCACTGATGCGGCCGCCGACAACGCGTCGTTGACGTCCTGCTGGGTGAGCGGTTCCAGGTAGGGCTGCCCGGTGGACGGGTCCGGCGTGGTGGATGCGTACTTGGCCCACAGGCCTGCATAGCAATCCGCCTGCAGTTCCGTACGGACGGAACCGGACTCCGGTCCCTGCGGGTCCTGCTGCGCCCGCTGCAGATCGCCCAGCAGGTTCTGGACGTGGTGGCCGAACTCGTGCGCCACTACGTATTCCTGGGCCAGAGGTCCGCCTGAGGAACCGAACCGGTCCACGAGTTCCTGGAAGAAACCGGGATCAAAGTAGGCGGTAGTGTCCGTGGGGCAGTAGAAGGGCCCTACTTCGGAGGTTGCGGCCCCGCACCCGGTGTTGGTGCCGCCGCTGAAGATCACGGCCTCCGGGCGGGGGTACTGCACGTTGTACTGCTTCAGGTAGCCGGGCCAGAACGCATTGAGGCTGTTCACCGTGCCGGTGATCCGGCAGTCCAGGCGGGCATCGGCGTCCGCTCCGGTGGTGCAGGCCGGTGCCGTGCCCTGGGACTGTCCGCCGGCACCGTTGTCCACCAGCCCGCCGAGCATGTTCGGGTTGATTCCCAGCAGGAGCGCAACGAGCAGCACCAGGCCGCCGCCGATTCCGCCGCCGATTTTCACGCCGGTGCCCATGCCCCTACGGTCCTGGACCTGGGAAGGATCAAGCTGCACGTTGTCATTGAAACTCATATCGTCACAATACCCGCGGGCCGGGGGCTCAACCCGTGGCGGCCGGTAAAGTTGGTCCGTGCCTTTCCTCGACAAGATCCAGCTCTGGGCTGGGCAACGGCCGCAGGACACTGCCGTGGTGATCGCGGGCCGGCGACTGGACTGGGCGGAGCTGCTGGATGCCGCCGCGGGTCTGGTGCCGGAGATGAAGTCCGTCAGTACCCTGTGCGAGTCCAATTCGGTGGACTTTGCCGTGAAGTTCGCAGCCGCCGTGGCCGGCGGCCGCCAGTGCGCGGTCCTGGACCCTTCGTGGCCCGCACCGCTGCAGGAGGATATTGTCCGGCGGGTGGAGGCATGCGCCGTTCCGGCCCAGGTCTCCCCGGACGACGTGCTGGCCGACGGCCCGCCTGGCTCCAGCTTCCTCATCGGCCTCACTTCCGGCACTACGTCTGTACCCAAGGCGTTTACCCGCTCCCGGCGGTCATGGCAGCAGTCCTTCGACGCTTCAATCGAGTTTTTCGGGCTTCGCCAGGACGACGTCACCCTTGCGCCCGGGCCGCTGGCTGCCAGCCTGAACCTCTATGCCCTGGCCGAATGCCTCTACGCCGGATCCGAGTTCCAAACACTGGAGACGTTCGACGTCGGCGACGTCCACGCTGCCATCACCCACGACCGGGTCACCCGGCTGGTCCTGGTGCCCACCATGCTGCGGATGCTCAGCGAACGGGGGATGACAGGGTGCGTGGACGCCTCCGGAATCCGCACCATCATCTGTGCAGGCTCCAAACTCGATGCCCGCACCCTGGAAGCGGCACGGCGCTGGGCGCCGAACGCCACCATTTATGAGTACTACGGGGCCTCCGAGCTGAGCTTCGTCTCCGGCCTGGGCCTGGCCGCGGGACAGGTTCCGGCGGCTGGCGGTACGGGAATCGGGCGGCCCTTTCCCGGCGTGGACGTCCGGATCCTGGATGACGACGGCGGAGAGGTTCCGGATGGCGGCTACGGCAACATCTGCGTCCGCAGCGGCATGGTGAGCAACGGTTACCTGTGGGGCGACGACGGCGAGGCGCTGCGGTCCTTCGGCGACTGGTACACGGTGGGGGACCAGGGCTACCTTCTGGACGGCGAGTTGCACATCCTTGGCCGGCGCGCGGACATGATCCTTACCGCCGGAAGGAACGTCTACCCGCACGAGGTGGAACTGGCCCTGGCGGCAGTCCCGGGTGTGGCGGCAGCGGTGGCCGCCGGCGTGGCTGACGATCTGCGCGGCCAGCGCGTGGTGGCGGGGGTGGTTGCATCCCATGGCGGGCTGACGGCCACGCAGCTGCGCGCCGGCCTGGAGGACATCCTGTCCCGGCACAAGCGGCCCCTGCAGTACTACCTCCTGCCGGAACTTCCCACCACGGACCGCGGCAAGGTCAGCCGGAACCTGCTGCTGGAGTGGATCAACACCCGGGATCCCAGGGTACGGCCCCTTGGTGGCTGACGCGGTGCACGCTGAGCTCCTGCCACCGGACCGCCAGCCGGTGATCATCGCCGCCCGCCGCACCCCGGTGTGCCCGGTCAACGGAGCCCTGCGCACCCTGCGGGCACATGAACTCCTGGCCCCGGTGCTGCGCGCGCTCGTCTCCGAACTGTCCTTGGATCCGGACTCCGTTGCCGACGTCGTGATCGGCAACGCGGTGGGCGGCGGCGGAAACGTGGCCCGGTTGGCCTTGCTGGAGGCGGGTCTGCCCGTCACCGTACCCGGGATCACCGTGGACCGGCAGTGTGGCTCAGGACTGGACGCCATCGTCCTCGCGGCCCGGCTCGTGGCGGCAGGAGGCAGCCCCGTTTACCTGGCTGGGGGAGTGGAGAGCACCAGCACCGCGCCCCTGCGCGCCAACCGGAGGGACGACGGCGGCCCGGAGTTTTACGCCCGCGCCCAGTTTGTGCCGGCCAGCTACGGCGATCCGGACATGGGTACCGCCGCGGAAACGGTGGCCGCGGAATACGGAGTCGGCAGGGACCGCCAGGATGCCTTCGCCCTTGCCAGCCACCGGAAGGCCCTCACGGCGACCCGGGACCGGCGTTTCGCGGGCGAACTCGTGCCACTGGCCACCGCTGCCGGGACCGTCTCCGTCGATGGCGGGCCGCGGGCCGGCCTGACCCCCGCCATCATGGCAAGGTTCCCGGCCGCCTTCGTGCCGGGAGGAACCGTTACCGCCGGAAACTCCTGCTTCGACGCGGACGCCGCCGCCGCCGTCGTCATCACCTCCCTGGAGCGCGCACGCCGGCTGGGGGCACGCGACGGCCTGGTGGTGCGCGGCACCGGCACAGCCGGCGTGGCCCCCCAGGTACTGGGGATCGGTGCTGCCCCTGCCGCGCGGGAGGTGCTGGCCCGTGCCGGGGTGTCAGCCGGCGAGGTGGACCTGGTGGAATTCAATGAGGCGTTCGCGTCGCAGGCACTTGCCTGCCTGGACCAGCTTGGCATCGATCCCGAGCGGGCAAACCTCGACGGCGGTGCGTTGGCTCTGGGGCATGCCTACGGTGCGTCCGGGGCCGTCCTGGTGACGCGGCTGCTGGCCCAGGCGAGGTGCGCCGGCACGCCGGGAACCCTGGGGCTGGCGATGATCAGCATGGCGGGCGGCATGGGGACCGCGGCACTGCTGGAGTACCGGCAGCTGGCGCCAGCCTGATCTTCAGGGGGGCTGTGTCAGTCCTCGGCCTCGCCGAGGCCGCGGGCGGCGAGCGCTTCGCCGGTTTGGCGGGCGTAGGCCACGGAGGTGATGAACACGGGCAGGATCAATGCGCGCGGGTTGCGCTCCAGGCCCCGTGCCCGGGCGGAATCGCGGACGTCGGCGAACGTGCCGGCAATGAACGGGATGCTGCGGAGCATGATGCCAATAGTCAGGGCGAAGCGTTCAGGATCAGCGCCGAGCCTCCTGAACGGACGCGCCAGCCGGACAACGCCATCCAGGAGCTGTTGAATGGGTGTGGTGGCGGTGAGCAGGGACGCCGCCACCACGCAGACCAGGATGTTCAGGACGATCCGCGCCGCAGTGGGGCCGCCGAGCTGCCACCACTGGAAGAACCCGATGGCCAACAGCACTGGAGCCAGCGGCCGGACGGCTCCCCAGATCCGTCTCGCGCCGGCGCCTGCCAACAGGAACAGTCCGGTGAGCATGGCCAGCACGGCAGCGGAGATGCGCCAATCCACGATGACGAAGGACGCCAGGCCGCAGGCAAACACAAGCCCGAACTTCAGCGCCAGCGGTGCGCGGTGAAGAAGGGAGTTGCCTGGCACGTAATTGGCCAGGAGGAATCCGTGGCCCCTCACGGAGCGTCCCTGCCTGCCGGATTCAGCCCCTGCAGGCACCACGAACGGTAGGCTGCCACGGCTTCGCCAGGGGCGCCGTCGAATGCCACGCGGCCTGCTTCGATGACCAGGACGCGGTCCATTTCCAGTGCCAGGTCCAGGTCATGGGTGGACATGATGATCTGCTGGTCCAGGTTGGCCAGCGTCCGGCGGAGCAGCTCACGGTTGCGCAGGTCAAGGAGGGTGGAGGGTTCATCCAGGACCAGGACCGCAGGGTTCACTGCGAGCACGGCGGCGAGCGCCATGAGCTGGCGCTCACCGCCGGACAGCTCGTAGATGCTCTGGTCGGCCAGGTGCAGGAGCCCCAGCCGTTCGAGCGCCTGGCCGGCCTGGCGGCGCCGCTCGGGGCCGTTTTTCACGGAACGGCGCAGGGAAAGCTCCACATCCTCCCTGCCGGTGGGCATCACCAGCTGGGAGAGGGGATCGGTGAAGACGAAGCCGACGTTCCGCCTGACTTTCCGCACGGCACGCACTGTATCGTCGCCGTCGACCGTCACCGTGCCGGTGGTGGGCTGGATGAGCCCGTTGACCAGGCGCAGCAGCGTTGACTTGCCCGAGCCGTTGGCGCCGATGACGCCCACGCGTGCCTCCTCCAGCCGGAGGGTCACCGCGTCAAGGAGGACTTTGGGCTGTGCGGAGTTCTCCGTTTCGACGGCGACGGACGCCTGGTCAAAGGTCACTGCGGGCATGGCGGGAGGTCCTAGGCGCTTTCGGACGCGGCGGTACGCCGGCGCACGCGGCGGACCAGGACGTCGGGGAAGGCGCGGTGAAGGGCGACGGCGATCGCGGCGGCGAGGACATTCTTGATGATGTCGCCCGGGTAGAAGACCAGGTCGCTCAGGAAGGCCTGCTCCAGGGTGGCCTTGGAGTTCAGCGCGATGCCCAGGATGCCCAGCGAGTGCACAACCACGATGCTCGTGGCCGTGGCAGCCACGAAGAACCAGAGGGCGCGGGCCTTGGTGGTGCGTTTGATCACCACGGTGGCCAGCCATCCCACGACGCCTGCGGCGATGGGGAAGGCGATGATGTAGCCGGCCGAGGGTCCGGCGAGGATGCCCAGGCCGCTGCGGCCCTGGCTGAAGATGGGCAGGCCGGCCAGGCCAAGGAGCGTGTAAAGCCCGACGGCGGCGAACCCGCGGGCGGGGCCCAGCACCAGTCCGGTGAGCATGACGGCCAGGGTCTGGAAGGTGATGGGGACGCCGAAGCCGTTCAGGGCCAGTCCGGGCACCAGGGCTGCGCCGGCCACGAGGGCGGCAAAAACGGCGATCAGCCCAAGGTCAGTGCCGTTCCAGCGGCGGCGCTCCGTCCGCGGGCTGTTCTTGGGGGTGGTCTCGGTATTGCTCATGGTGGTCCTGTCGGGGTTGTACAAGCGGAATCTAATGTACAGCCGACGCTACCGGGGTGGAACACCGCCCATTTTGTAGGGGATCTACTAAACCGGGCCGCGCCTGCCTCGGGCTGGGCACAAAGAGCCCTCGGTCACGGGTCTTGTCGCTTCTTCCGGCGCGTGAGGCCCCCACTGTTGATCGTACCGACGAGGCTCCTATCCACTGGTGGCTGCACCTCTTCCACCGAACGGTTGTCAGACTTTGTTGCGGGAGTCTCCCGGCTTCTGGGTCTCGGGGGAGAACCCCAGGAGCAGGTGACGACACCGGCGGCGCCAGGGCGTGGCCCCCGTCCTACCGGCCTCACGTCGAATCGTGTAGGCGCCGCAGGCGCAGCTGGCCGGCGCGCATCCCACTGCTATGCCGGCGTACCTTGGTCCTCATGCCCCCACCTGCTCCGATGTCTCGAAACCGTCCAGAAAACCACCGGTTTTGAGACGATTTGATGTGTAGCGGTTAGGGCACCCCTGATTCTGTTGATCGAAGCAACACCCAATCCAGGGAGTTCCTTCGATGTATCAACAGTTCGATTCGCCCACCGGTGTCAGGTTTCTTGCTCTCATAAAGGAGGGCAAGAGTTTCAGAGAATCAGTACGGGTGACCGGAGTCGGTAAGGAGACGGGTTACCGGTGGCTGCGTGATGAGTACCTCCGATTCCGCAGCAAAGGCCTCGACCACGTAGCTGCCCAGGTCGAACTGGGATTCACGTCACGCAATGCCGAGAAATGGAACGAACGCTTCCTGAGAAGCTCCGGGCGCCATCACTTCCAAGTCGACCCAGCTGTTGAGGAAGCGTTCTGGTCCTCATACTCCACCGGCATGAGCGTATTGGCTGCTGCAACATCAGCAGGCGTAAAGCACACGACAGGGTACCGGTGGGTCTACCGGCGTTTCATCGCTCTGCGAAGTGGACTTCCGCTGGCAGAGGTTGTCGATGCGTTACGACTGTCCCCGGGGACAACCGTTAGATGGGAAGCCCAACGGAGAAAAGAACTGGAAGCCGAAAAAGCACGTCTGCTGAAAGCCGAGCGGGAAGCGATTCGGACCGCGAGGATCGTTGCCGAGAGGGTTGCAGCTCCTTTGTCTCCAGCACAAAAGCGACGCGCGTTACGGGAGACACGATATTGGGAGTTGGTGGGCTCCGGTGCTTCCAATGCTGCCGCCTGCAGGATGTTGGGCGTGAGCAGGGTTATCGGGACAAGGCTTCGGAACCAGAGGGCGCAACAGCCACGGGCCAGCCTCAAACCACCATCGGGCAGGTACTTGTGCCTGCGCGAGAGGCTTCAAATGGCGGACCTGCTCCGCTTGGGATGTTCTCTGCGGCAAATTGGCAGGGAGCTGGGGAGGCATGCCTCGACCATCAAACGGGAGCTTGACCGGCACCGTGATCCCCGGGGGCGCTACTTGCCCCATATCGCCGATCACGAAGCGCGCAGCCAGCGACGTCGGCCGAGGGATCGGAAATTGCACGCTAATCCACGCCTGCACGTGTCAATGGCCTTTGGTTTCTGCCCACGGGCGGCCAGTTAATCGGCCCGCTGGTGGCCAGTAAATCTGCCCGGTGATGGCCAACAGATCTGCCCACTGAGGGTTTTCGGTGGGATTGGCCATCGTCGAGGGTTTGTTAGTTCAGTTCGGTGACTCCTTTCCCGGCGAGGGCTTGAGTGAGTCGGATGGAGTCGCCGCTGGTTTGGCAGACGTGGGCGTGGTGCAGGAGCCGGTCCACGGTTGCCGTGGCGAGGGTTTTGGGCATCAGTTCATCGAAGCCGGCGGGGTGCAGGTTCGAGCTGATCGCGACGGAGCGTTTCTCGTAGGCGGCGTCCACGACCCGGTAGAGTCCTTCGGCGGCGTCGGTGGCCACCGGGAGAAGGCCGATGTCATCGATCACGACGAGTTCCGCGCGGAGGATTCTAGCCACGGCCCTGGTGACGCTGTCGTCGGTGCGGTGTGCGCGGATGAGGGCGCCGAGGTCTTCGAGTCTGAACCAGGCAACGCGCATCCCGGCTTCGACGGCTTGCTGGCCGAGGGCTTCGAGGAAGAACGTTTTCCCGGTGCCGGAGGGCCCGCAGACGACCAGGTTCTCGCGTCGGGTGATCCATTCCAGGGTGCGCAGGGCTTGCTGGGTGGGCGCCGGGATGGAGGAGACGGCGGGGTCCCAGACGTCGAAGGTCTTCCCGGTCGGGAAGCCTGCTGCTTTGCGCCGGGTGGCGAGCATGGACCGGGCCCGGCCTGCGGCTTCTTCGGTGAACAGTGCCTTGATGATCTCGGTTGGTTCCCAGCGCTGGGCGCGGGCGGTCGCGATCAGCTCCGGTGCCAGTGCCCGGGCGTGGGGCATCTTCAGTTGCCGCATCAGCGCTTCCAGTTCGGCCGGCAGGGCCGGGGCGGTGGTGTTCGTGGTGGTGACCGGGCTCATCGGCTCTGCTCCTTTGCGGGGGCGCTGGACGGCTCGGCGCCGAGGCCTGCCCAGGCGCTGGTGCCTTGGGTGAGGGACCTGGTTTCGTTAGCGGCGTGGGTGGTGGTGCGGCGGATGTTCGCGTTCAGGATGGAGGGCAGGTCGCCGTGGGCGAACCGGCCGTGCAGCGCGGCGTCTCCCAGGGCACGGTCCACGGACTCGGTCCCGGCGATCTTGGCCAGGGTCACGGCCTCGGCCATTTTCATGTTCATCCGGCCTGTTCCTGCAGCCGCGGCTTCCACGAGCCAGGTCTTGGCGCCGGCGCCGATGGCCAGGAACTCGGCTTCACCGGCGGTGCGTGCCTTCACGGCGTAGTCGCCCGGGGTTCTGGTACTGGTCCCTGGGAAGTGCTCCTCGATGACCGCGGGACTGCCGGGCCTTGCCCGGCCGTGGCGGGCGACTTCGACCGGGCCGGTCGGGCCGTGGTGGACGATGATGACCTGTTCGTCAGGGCCGGTGCCGTGGGAGCGGACGAACACCTTCGCGCCGAGCAAATGCGACGGCACCGAGTACTGGGCGTTCTCGAAGGAGACCATCGGGGTGTTCTCCGGGACTATACGGGCCAGCCCGAACGCGACCGTGTGCGCGGTCTCCGGGATCCGGTGCAGCCGGGCCGCTTCCTCCGCCAAAACCATTGCGGGTTTACGTCGGGTGGCCCGGTGTTCGCGGTTGTTGACCTCGTCCATGAACGCCTCGCAGGCGGCCTCCAGCTCGGCAAAGGAAGCGTAACCGGGCCTCAGGTTCGTGTCGGTGGGCACGAGGTCGGCTTTGGCCAGTTTCACCGACGCTTCGACTCCGCCTTTCGTTGCAGGGTCCGCGGGCTGGCAGGTCAGCACGGTGACCCCGTAGTGCCGGGCGAAGTCCAGGGTCTGCTGGTTCCGCACCGGAACCCCTGCGACATGGGCCGTTGTCACGGTTTTCTCGTTATCGGTCAGGACATACGTTGGTGCCCCGCCCAGGATCCGGAAGCACCGGTCGAGGGCTGCGAACACGCTCGGCGCGGTCCGGTCCCGCAACGGGATCACGATCCGGAACCTTGAGAACGCCAGCCAGGCAACGAACAGAATGGTTTTTACGCCGCCGATCCGTGGCCCGTCGCCGAAGTCGTACTGCAGCCACATCCCAGGCTCGGTGATCCACGGCCGGTGCACACGGGTGTGTCCGAGCCGCCACGCGGCCTTGACCTGCGCGATCGCCCGGCGCGTAGACCGCTCGGACCCCTCATAGCCTAGGGCGAGCAGCTTTTCGTGGGCCTTGTCGGCGCGGATCCGGCCCTTGGACGCCTCTACCCATTCCTCGATCTTAGGCAGGTAAGCGTCCGTGACCCTGGGCCGGGGCGCCGGTTCTGCAATTGGCCGGCCGGCGTCCCGCGCGGCGACGTGCCTGGCTACAGTGTGGTGCGAGCAGCCCGTGAGCTCCGCGGTGGCGCGCAACGATCCGGTCAGATCATAGGCAGCAAGAATTTCCATGATTTCTCCGTCATGCTTCATACAGGGCCTCTTCCTGGGACGACATTTGGTGCGACTAGACACCGTCATCAAATCCCGGGGAGAGGCCCCCGCCGCTGAAGACGCGGCAGGAACAGTTGAGGAAGTGGGCAGATCTCATGGCCACCAGTGGGCAGTTCTACTGGCCGTCAGTGGGCAATTTCGTGGCCGCCTATGGGCAGTTTTTCATGGCCGCTTACATGCACGCACTGGTGCAAACAAAGCTAACCAGTCACTGGTCGCCGGAGCAGATCTGCGGGTGGTTGGCGCTGGAATTTCCCGCTGAACCAGCGCTGCGGCTCTGTCCGGAGACAATCTACCAAGCACTATTGTTCGGCGATCATGGCGGGCTAAGAACGGCTGGCAAGCCACGCCTGCGCACAGGGCGAAAGATTCGTAAGCACCGCTGGCGGACAGGATCAGGTCATGGTTCCGTCGTGAAGAACATGACGATGATTCACGAAAGACCGCCAGAGGTTGATGCCAAAGAAGAGGCCGGCCACTGGGAAGGTGACCTCATCGTGGGGGTTGGTTCCGCATCCGCTATGGTCACCTTACGGGAACGAAAGACCCACTACGGAATCATCATCAACCTTCCGCACGGACACACCGCAGCGCAGACCAACCAAGCGATCATCGCTGCCTTCTCAGGCTTGCCGGCTCACCTGAAGCAGACACTGACTTGGGACCAAGGCGTGGAAATGGCCCGTCATCAGGAATTAGCGGCCGCTACCGGACTGCGGATCTACTTCGCGGAGCGGTCCAGCCCCTGGCAACGCGGCGCGAATGAGAACTTTAATGGCCTCGCGCGCCAATACTTCCCAAAGGGTACGGATCTCTCCGTCCATTCAGAGGTCCACGTCAAACAGGTCTGCGTCGAGCTGAACAGCAGGCCACGCAAAAGCCTCGGCTACCTCACTCCGGCAGCAATCTTTCAATTCTCGACGGACGGATAGGCTCCCGCGCCAAGAGCCTCCAGCTGCCGACTGGCGACGCCTCTCTCGCGTCCCGTCAGTCTGCCCCTATCCTCCGGTTCACAACGTGGCCTGCAGTGGCAGCACTCTTCAGTAGATCTTCAAGGCGATTCCTAAAAGACTGTTCTGCGCCGAAAAAAGTTCGGTCCGTCAAACGCCACCCGAAAGTGTCAAAAGCGCGTGCCTGAAGCTTGCACCCGTCATCGATTGCTGTCGCCGTAACCTCCAGGGCAACTGGAAGAACTTTCTCGCCTGAAAGGAGGTTTCCGAGGATCCTATAAAACCAATTAGAGCCAGCACGGATACGTACCGCTCCGCCGTCGATTTCAACCTTCGCGCGTGACTTAGCGAACGATCCCGCAATGGCTTCGATGGCGGCGCTGGCACCTAAGGGCGATCGCCAGTGCTCAGTTATCTCCACGATTGGTTTTCCCTTGTAACCATCAAGGCCCACGACAACGCCCCCTTCATTGCGGAAGGACGTGTTCTTTGGACGTCCCGGTACCGAATCTACAGGCGATCTTTCTAATGAGGGATAACCTCTTTGCGCAGCCTATCCAGGGGGCCGTTCTATAGCTCCCCTTCGTACTCTCGTAGACTTCAACCACAGGGCGACAGAGCCCGAAAGTAGCCCGTTGTTGCGTCGACCACTTGAATCCGCCGCACCTTCACCGTGCAATCATCGTGCGGGGTAAACGTGCATAGGGAGGCCAGCAACGGTGCCGAGGGAAGAATCTTGCGTGGCCGCGCGCTCGGCCACCGGCTTACGGGCGGTACATCGTCACTTCCCCAGGCTGAGCCAATGCGCACTGAGATATCCCTGCTCGTCGTCGTGACAGGATCGACTAATGAACCTAACACCACTTCCAGACGTTCGTGCGGAGCAGGGAAGCGCGTCCGCACGGGACGCGGCCGGAATCTGGGCTCGCGCTACCGCTCTGCGGGATCAACTCCCCGTAATTCCAGCGGTCGACGACAAACTGCCGGGTATTGAATCAGCGCTTGCCCTTGACGGGGCGCTGCTACTAATGGCCCGTACTGGTGATCGCGCGATGGCGTTCTCGATCGTCGTTCCTCGACTGGATGTTTTGGAAGTGCTCTATCTAGCAGTTGACCCGGAAGCCTGGGGCAACGGTCTTGCGCGCCAACTCCTTGATCATGTCCGACGCCACTCGCTGGACGTGCAGATTTCTATGGAGCTTTGGGTTATCGCTGACAACACGAGAGCCATCGCCTCCTACGAAAGTGCCGGCTGGATTCCAACGTCCGACGTTAAGGTTCGCAACTCGCCGGGCCGGCCGGAACGACGCTACATCCTGTCCCCGTAAGGGATCGTCAACCGGACGGCTGTGAGAAGCTGAGCGAGTGATTCTGGAGCACGCGATCCTCCCCGTCCGTACCGGCAGCGAGTCGGATTTCCAAGAGGCATTCCGGGTGGCGCGACCTCTGATCAGCAGGCAGCCGGGGTTCCGCAGTCTTTCGATTTCGCGGTCGATCGAGTCCCCAAACGTGTACCTTCTCCTCGTTGAGTGGGATTCGATGGAAGCTCACACCGACGGCTTCCGTGGGTCCGCCGACTACGAGCAATGGAAGGGCCTGCTGCACCATTTCTACGACCCGTTCCCGGTCGTTGAGCACTTCACAACGGTGCGGTAGCCGATCCCCTTGCGGACAGCCAAACTCGTCTCCTGGTCCGTCTGGATCTGTCTCATGACTCGGGTAAGTAAGAGTCCCGGTGTTTCGAGGTGCAGAGGCCTTCGAGGCACCGAATGGGCCCAATTGAATGGGCCGCTGCCCCTCAGTCGGATCCATACCCGGACGGTCGCCTTTGGTGAAGAACACGATCCTGCACGAACGTCCATCGCCTCATAACAGAGTGCAGCGAGATTCTTGGTTGGCCCGGGGCCATGCTGACCCGACGTCGGGTATTCAGCGCCTGGTCTCGTACCTGGTCAGCAACACGCCGTCGGGAAACGGCCGGGTCTCCACCAGGCTCAGGTTTACCCAGTTGTCCAGGGCGGTGAAGAACGGCGTGCCGCCGCCCACCAGGACCGGGTGGGTGACGAGCACGTAGTCGTCGATCAGCCCGGCCCGCATGGCCGCCCCGGCGAGTGTGGCACCGCTGATGTCCATGGCGCCGCCGTCGCCGGCCTTGAGCCGGGTGATTTCGGTGACCGCGTCGCCGGTGACCAGGCGGGTGTTCCAGCCGACCGTGCTGATAGTCGAGGAGAACACTGCCTTCGGCATCTCCCGCCAGCGGTGGGCGAACTCGATCTGCGCCGGCGTGGCGCCAGGCTGCTGGTCGGCAGTCGGCCAGTGGGAGCTCATGGTCTCCCACAGTTTGCGCCCGTACAGCGCCAGCCCGGTCACCGCAACCCGGTCCGACCACCATTGAAACAGCTCGTCGCTCGGTACGCCCCAGCCGAGGTTGTCCCCGGGCGCGGCAATGTAGCCATCCACGCTCATGTTCATGGCGAAGGTGAGGTTGCGCATGGCGATAGTCTCCCGTCGTTCGGTATTCGCTGTACAGACCGGCGGTTGACGGAGGTGGACCCGTGTGCGCTCCGCAGGCGATAGGAAGTGCCGGAACGGATCACCAGCGGTAGTCCATACACCGCTGCAAACATCCAGCAGAACTGTCAATTCAGACGTAAATGGCTTCGTGCTGAAAATGCTTTTTAGCAGGCCTCCACAAAATCGAAGTCTATGCAATAACAATGTGGAACTGCTGTGGAAACCCGAAGAATACGTTCCTTTTGCCGTGTAGGGGCAGGGATTAGGGGGAGCCCGGGATTGTTTCGGATGCCCCCAGCAATGACACTGAACGAACTGATAATTGGCGGTGGCATTGGACTCCGGGGAGCTAAATTGATTTATAGTCCGTTTTTCCACAGGGGCGAGCGTGGCAGTAGTTCCAGGAGGGCCGCGCTTTTCCAATTGCTAGGACTTGATCGCTTGGCTTGCGGCCTCCTGACAGCGATGTTGGTTGTGCTGGCTGCTCTGGCAGTGCCGGTCCCGGCGTCGGCTGCCACCGGTGATGTTGGCGTTGAAGGTCCATCGCATACAGGAACGGACAGTCCCACGGGCACCAAGCGGGCCACCAGTTCGCTGTGGTTCACCGACGGCTCCTGGTGGGGCAACCTGTGGAGTTCGGCCACGTCGGATTTCCACATCTTCAGGTTCAATGCCGCGACGGGTTCCTGGGTGGATACGGGTGTGGCAACTGATCCCCGCCCAAGCACCCACCACGACGTGTTGTGGGACGGGAAGACGCTGTATGTGGCCAGCTACCGGTTCGTTAACGACGAGCTGCCGGCTGAGCCCAACTACCCCACAACATTGCGCCGCTACAGCTATGACTCGAGCACCAAAAAGTACAGCCTGCTGAGTTCCACCCAGATCAACAACTCCAAAGTTGAGGTCCTGACCATCGATAAGGACACCACTGGCAGGGTCTGGGCCACGTGGCAGCAGGGAAACAGGATCTACCTCAACGTGACCGCCACGGACGGCAAAACGTGGGGAACCCCCTTCCAGCATCCGGCATCGATGAGCAACGTCTCCGTGGATGACACGTCGGCCGTTATCGCGTTCGACGGGAAGATGGGCGTCATGTGGAGCCGGCAGGTCGGCGACTCCACCGATGGCATGTACTGGAGCTACCACGTCGACGGCGCCTCGACCACGTCCTGGAGCACTCCCGTTGCGGCAGTTTCGGGCCAGAGCAGCAGCGATGACCATATGAATCTGAAGTGGCTGGACTCCTCGGGTGGCAGGGTTTTCGCCGCTATCAAGACGTCCTACACGTCAGCATCCCAGCCCCTGATACAGCTCCTGGCACTCAGTGGAACCACGTGGTCGGCGCACACGATCGCAACCGTGGCGGAGTGTCCCAACCGCGTGATCGTGATGATTGACGAGAGCACCCAGCGGCTGCGTACTTTCGCCACCTATCCGAAACCTAGCGGCACGACGGATGCCGGTGTCTGCACCAGTACGGGAGGCGCGATCTACGAGAAGTCCACGCCGCTGGACAAGATCAGCTTCACCACCACCAAGACAGCCCGCATCGTGGACGCCGACCAATATGTGCACAACGTGACCTCGACCAAACAAAACCTCAACAGTGCCGACCGTGGCACGGCGAACAGCGGCCTGCTGGTGCTTGCGGATGCGAATGCGACCAGCCGGTACTGGCACTACTACGATCCGACCGGCGGCGGCAGCACTGATACGGCAGCCCCCACCGTGACGGCGACGTCTCCCGCTGCCGGTGCCACGGGTGTGGCAGTGGCGGCGAACGTGACCGGGACGTTCTCGGAGGCCATGACTGCCTCGACGATTACAGCGAACACGTTCACCTTGAAGACGGGGACGACGACGGTGCCGGCCGCCGTGTCGTACAACAGCACAGACAAAGTGGCCACATTGAACCCCAGTGCCGACCTGGCGGCCGGTTCGACGTACACGGCAACCATCACGGGCGGCGTGGCCGGGGTAAAGGATGCAGCAGGCAATCCCCTGGCATCGGACAGGACGTGGACCTTCACCACGGCTGCGCCCGCACCCGCGCAGACTCCCATTGCGGTGAAGGCGGCGTCACTCAACGGTGGGCTGGGAGCAGCCACCACCCCGGAGATCTACGGCCTGAAGGACAACGGCGGATACCAGTGTTTTGAACGCGGATGCATCCTCTACTCGCCGGCAACAGGGGCCCACATCTCGGTGGGGGCGATCCGCAGTCTTTGGGCGGCCACGGGGTTTGAAAACGGCGGGCTGGGATACCCGGTCACCGACGAAGTGGGCGGGCTCAGGGACGGCGGGGTGTACCAGAACTACCAGGGCGGCGCCATCATCTGGTCGCCGGCAACAGGGGCCCACATCTCGGTGGGGGCGATCCGCAGTCTTTGGGCGGCCACGGGGTTTGAAAACGGCGGGCTGGGATACCCGGTCACCGACGAAGTGGGCGGGCTCAGGGACGGCGGGGTGTACCAGAACTACCAGGGCGGCGCCATCATCTGGTCGCCGGCAACAGGGGCCCACATCTCCGTTGGCGGCATCCGTTCAATCTGGGCCTCCACAGGGTTTGAATCCGGCCGCCTCGGATACCCCACCAGTAACGAATACGCGACGGGCAATGACGGAAGCGTGGCCCAGAACTACCAGGGCGGCGTTATTCACTGGAGCCCGACCCGGTCCTACATCTCATGGTTTTAGCGACTGGACCGGTACATTGTCCGGTTGTTGTCCTGAAACCCCCTGCGACTTGGTAATGTCTGGCCATGCCCATCAAGCTGGAAAACGTCGGCATAGCCGTCCGCGACCTTGACGCGGCCATCGCGTTCTTTACCGATCTCGGACTCACCGTCCTGGGCCGGCAGACGGTCAGTGGAGAGTGGGCGGACACCGCCGTGGGCCTTGACGGGAACCACGCCAAAATCGCCATGCTCCAAACCCCGGACGGACACGGCCGCCTTGAGCTCTTCGAGTACATCCACCCCGCGGCGATCGAGACTCCACCCACGTTGCCCAACGAGATCGGCATGCACCGCGTCGCATTCTCAGTGGAGGACATCGACGCAGCACTTGAAATCGCGGCGAAGCACGGCTGCCACCCCCTGCGCGGTGTGGCCACCTACGAAGACGTCTACAAGCTGACCTACGTCCGGGGGCCCAGCGGCATCATCGTAATGCTCGCCGAGGAACTGAAGAAGGGCTGAGCGCCCGCTGCAATATACTCCCAACATGCCCTTCTCGCACCCAGCCCTCAATACCCATCGGTCCGTTACCGTGCTGCGCGGAGGCCAACTGTGAGCGGCGGCCTGGTTGCCCTGCTCGATGACGTTGCGGCCCTGGCCCGGATTGCGGCCGCCTCGGTGGACGACGTCGCGGCCGGCGCCGCCAAGGCCGGGGCCAAGGCCGCGGGCGTCGTGATCGACGACGCCGCCGTCACCCCGCAGTATGTGTCGGGCTCGGACCCGTCCCGTGAACTGCCGATGATCAAGAAGATCTTTTGGGGCTCCATCCGGAACAAGCTCCTGATCATCCTCCCGGCCCTGCTGCTCATCAGCGCGTTCGTCCCGGGAATCATCCCGTTCATCCTCATGCTGGGCGGCACCTACCTCTGCTACGAGGGCGCAGAAAAGGTCTGGCACAAACTCCGCGGCGGCCACGAAGAGGACGGGGATGCTCCGGCGGTGGACCGCGGGCACGACGCAGAGGCCAAGGTGGTCAAGGGCGCCATCACCACGGACTTCATCCTGTCCTGCGAAATCATGGTCATCTCCATGAACGAGGTTGCCGCCGAGTCCATCTGGGTCCGCGCGTTCATCCTGGTCATGGTCGCGTTCGCCATCACGGTGCTTGTCTATGGCGCGGTGGCACTCATCGTCAAGATGGACGACATCGGGGTCCATCTGGCTGCCAAGGACTCTCCCCGCGCCAAGCGCCTTGGGCATCTGCTGGTGAGGGGCATGCCCGCCGTGCTGACCACCATTACCTTGGTGGGAACAATCGCCATGCTGTGGGTGGGCGGGCACATCATGGTGCAGGGGGCACACGACCTCGGCTGGCATGCACCCTATGACCTGATCCATGCACTCGAGCACCCGGTGGCCGGGGTTGCGGTTGTGGGCGGCTTCCTGGCTTGGCTGGTCGACACCCTGTGCTCGGCAGTTATCGGTCTCGCCTGGGGCCTGGTAATCCTGGCAGTCGTAGGACCGCTGCTGAAAGTATTGCCGTTCGGCAAGGCCAAGGGCGGCCACGACGAGCACGCGGAAACGATCCGGGCCGAGGCCCCTGGCCCGGAGAAGCATGACGCCTGACGGACAGCGCGTACCTCGGGAGCGAACCCTAGAACGCGTAGCGGATGCGGCAGTAGGGAGTTAACTTCCCCATCAGTGTGGTGAGCTGCCGGACGTACCCCGCCTTCGCCCGCGCCCGGTACCGGACGTTGCTGAAACCGTTCGACGAGACCTTGGCTTCCTGGAGATCGGGACGCCACAGGACGTCTTCAGCCTGCGGATGCCAGCCCAGGTTGACCTGGTGCAGCTGGTCATTGTGCGTCAGGAAAATGACTTCCGCGGCCAGCTGCTCCTTGGCCGCCGGCGTCAGGGTCGAATCGAGTTGGCGCAGCAGCTGCTCCCAGTCCGAGAGCCAGGTGTCGGTGATGATGACGGGGGAGAAGTTCACATGCACCTGGTAGCCGGCCTCAACAAAGTCGTTGATGGCGGCCATCCGCTCCGCCACCGGCGACGTCCGGACGTCAATGGACTTCGCCAGGTCCGCGGGCATCAGCGAAAAGCGGATCCGGGTGTGCCCGCCGTGCTCCCAGTCCAGCATTGCCGGGTTGACGAACTTGGTGGCAAAGGACAGCTTCGCATTGGGCAGTTCGCGGAAAAGCGTGACAAGCTCCTCCACGTTGTCGCTGATCAGTGCATCGACCGAGCAGTCACTGTTTTCGCCGATGTCGTAGACCCAGAGTTCCGGGTCGCACTGGTTGGGCTCCAGCTTGATCCCCTGGCGAACGGCGTGCCGCTCAATGGCTCCGGCGATCTGGCCAATGTTGGCGAAGACCGTGACCGGATTGCTGTAGCCCTTGTGGCGCGGCACGTAGCAGTAGGCGCAGGCCATGGCGCAGCCGTTGGCTGTGGAGGGTGCGATGAAGTCTGCTGACCGCCCATTGGGCTTGACGGCCAGCGACTTCTTGACGCCAAGGACCAGCGCTTCTGTCTTGATCCGGGACCAGCGCGGGACGTTGGTTTCGTCACCATGCACGTCCGGAATGTTCCAATGGTTTTCGACCAGTACGACGTCGGCATCCGGCCAGCGTGCCACGATCTCCTGTCCCCGGGGCAGCTCCAACGCGGCGGGCTGGGCGTAGATGCGCCGGATCTGGAGCAGCCGATCGAATTCCATGACCTCATTCTCTCCGACACTCCGGGGCCGCAGGCCGCGGTGACGCCCACGGCATCAGCAGCAATTGCCCGCAGCAGGTTCCCGCGGAAAGTGCACTGCTCCGGCGGACGGTAGACTGGACTGTGCCGTTCTCCGGCCACGCTGCCCCAGCGTCCCTTACGTAGTACGTGCGCGGACCAGGGCGTTCCCTGTTGTGAAAGGCCTTACCTGCTGTGATTACTGTCCAGGATCTTGAACTGCGTGCCGGTGCCCGGCTCCTGATGGACCAGGTGAGCTTCCGCATCGATAAAGGTGACAAGATCGGCCTGGTGGGCCGGAACGGTGCCGGCAAGACCACGCTGACGCGTGTCCTTGCGGGCGAAGGCCTTCCCGCGGCCGGCAAGGTGACCCGCAGCGGTGAAATTGGCTACCTGCCCCAGGACCCGCGCACCCCTGACATGGAGCAGCTGGCACGGGACCGGATCCTCTCCGCCCGCGGCCTGGACATCGTGGTCGGGAAACTCCGCAAGGCGCATGACGAAATGGCAAGCGACGACGCCGACGTCCAGCGCAAGGCCATGAACCGGTACGACCGGCTGGAGTCCGAATTCCTCGCGGCCGGCGGTTATGCCGCCGAGGCCGAAGCTGCCTCCATCTGTTCCAACCTGGCACTCCCTGACCGCCTGCTGAACCAGCCGCTCAAAACACTTTCCGGTGGCCAGCGGCGCCGCGTGGAGCTCGCACGCATCCTCTATTCCGATGCCGAAACCATGCTCCTGGACGAACCCACGAACCACCTGGACGCCGATTCCATCGCCTGGCTGCGTGACTTCCTGAAAAACCACCAGGGCGGCCTGATCGTCATCAGCCACGACACCGACCTGCTGGAAGCAACCGTCAACAAAGTGTTCCTGCTGGACGCCAACCGTGCCCAGATCGATTTCTACAACATGGACTGGAAGCGGTACCTGCTGCAGCGGGAGACGGACGAGCGTGCCCGGAAGCGTGAACGGGCCAACGCAGAGAAGAAGGCACAGGTCCTCATGGACCAGGCCAACAAGATGCGTGCGAAGGCCACCAAGGCCGTGGCCGCACAGAACATGGCCAAGCGCGCCGAGCGGCTGCTCAGCGGACTGGAAGCCGTCCGCGAGCAGGACCGCGTAGCAGCCCTCCGGTTCCCGGACCCGTCACCCTGCGGCAAGACCCCGCTTACCGCCGACGGTCTCAGCAAGTCCTACGGCTCGCTGGAGATCTTCACCGACGTGGACCTGGCCATCGACCGAGGTTCCAAGGTGGTCATCCTGGGCCTCAACGGCGCCGGCAAGACCACGCTGCTGCGCATGCTCGCGGGGGTGGACACCCCTGATACCGGCGAAGTCATCCCGGGCCACGGGCTGAAGGTGGGCTACTACGCGCAGGAACACGAAACCCTGGACCACGACCGCACGGTGCTTGAGAACATGCGTTCCGCTGCGCCGGACATGAAGGACGCCGAGGTGCGCGGCATCCTCGGTTCCTTCCTCTTCTCCGGCGACGACGTCGACAAGCCGGCAGGCGTGCTCTCCGGCGGCGAGAAGACGCGCCTGGCCCTGGCCACCATCGTGGCCTCCAGCGCCAACGTCCTCCTCCTCGACGAACCCACCAACAACCTGGACCCCGCCAGCCGCGCCGAAATCCTCGGCGCCCTGCGCAACTACACCGGCGCCGTCGTCCTGGTCAGCCACGACGAGGGCGCTGTTGAAGCCCTGAACCCCGAACGCGTGGTCATGCTTCCCGATGGCGTCGAAGACCTCTGGAACGAGGACTACCTGGACCTGATCACCCTGGCCTAGCGCACCTTCAGCTCCAGGGCGCCGGTGATCCTCCGGAGCTGGGCGTAGGTGATGCTGAACATTGACTGGTGGTCCCCTGCTCCGGCCCAGAGGGTTTCGTGCTCCTGGAGGCTCAAGTCCAGCAGGGTCCTGATTCGCTTCGGGTGGCCGACCGGGGCTACCCCGCCTACCTCCTGGCCGGTATGTTCCAGGACGAAGGCAGGGGAGGCGCGCCGGATCCGGCCCTGGGCCAATTGCCCGGCCACGAGCTTTGTATCGACGCGCGCGGCACCGCTTGCGAGGATCAGCAGCGGCTCACCGTTGAGGTCGAAGACCAGGCTGTTGGTGATGGCCGCCAGATCGCACTCCAGAGCTTTTGCAGCCGCCGCCGCCGTCGGCACCCCGGCTTCAAAGGTCCGCACCGTGTCGCCGACTCCGGCACCCACCAAGGCCGCCCGCACCAAGGCGACAGGGCCGCCGTCGTCCGTGGTCATGCCTCAGTACCCCTGTGCGTCCAGGAGGGCGTCTTCTTCCTCCTCCGCCGTGGCCCTCTTGCGCTTGCGCGGCGGGGCCGGCCGGCGGCGGGAGGCGGGGACGGCTGAATGCACGGCGCCGTCCGGCAGAGCCTCTTCCTCCTCCTCGGCGTCGATCGCTGCATTGCGGGCCTGCTGCCGGGCCGCGTAACCGAAGCCGACGAACATGAGCACGCCGAAGGCGAACCACTGCAGTGAATAGGACAAGTGTGTGCCCTCGTCCGTGGACGGCTTGGGGAACGCGACGGGCATGTCGGCGGACGGCGGCGTCTCCGACGCAAGCTGGCCGTAGGCCCCCGTGAGCAGGGGATAGCCCAGCTGCGCGGCGTACGTGGGCAGGTCGATCGATGCGAGCTGGCCTTCGGGCGCCCCGCGCTGAAGTTCCGGCTCGCCGTGCTTCAGGCGGACGACGGCGGTGACCTCACCGGACGGGGGTGCCGGCACCGAATCCGGGCTGCCCGGGTTCTTGTTTCCGATGGGCAGCCAGCCGCGGTCGATAACGACGGTTTCGCCGGTGGCCAGGCGGAAGGGGACCACCACCTCGTACCCCGGCTGCCCGTTGAGCGGGCGGTTGCGGACAATCCGCTGGCCGGCGGCATCGTAGGAGCCCTTCAGCTCAACCTGGGTCCACTCCTTGGCCGGGTCCAGCTGGTTGAACTGGTCCCGTGCCTGCGTGAAGGGGATGGGTGTGGCCGAGTAGTTGCTGACAACGCGGTTGATCTCGGCCAGCGTCTCGGCGCGGCGGTCCATCTGCCAGCGGCCCAGGAAGACGCATGCGGTGGCAAAGATCGCGGCCAGCAGGAGATAGCCCAGCCATTTGCTGGAAAAGAGGAAGCGGTACATTCAGATGTCCTGCTCGGGTGAACCGTCGTCGCCTGGGCGCAGGGGAAGCGTTTCCTTCCAGAGCCCCCGCGTCTGCAGGTAGTCCTCCAGCCAGTCCCGGTGGTCTGCGCAGGCCAGCCAAATCTTGCGGCGTTCAGGCGCATGAATCCTGGGATTGTTCCAGAGGAGCTGCCAGGACGCCTGGGCCCTGCAAGCCTTCCGTGAGCAGATGGCGGCCGTTTCGGATGCCAGGTCCGATCCTGCTGCAAAATCGAAAATGCTCATGATGCCTGCCGCTCCTCCCCGGGCCCGGGCTCCTCATCCTTCACCAGTTCGCCCTGGAGCACAGCGCTTCCCGGCTGGTCTTCCGTATCCGGGAGAACCGGGCTTTCAATCTCGGCCAGGGGAGCGGAATCCAGCAGCAAATCGCTGTGGGCCTCAGCCTTGTCGCTCCCGTTGGCGATGACCACCGCAATCCAGGGCAGGAACACCGCGCCCGCCACGGCAATGATCTTGAACCAGCCGTCCACCACGAAGATCAGGATCAGGCACACCATGCGGATCCCCATCGCCAGGGCGTACTTGATCATCCGCTGGCGCATGTCCTCAGAGTGCGCGCCGGCAGCGTCGGTAATGCTGTGGACCTCGGTGTCGCCGGAGAACCGGCCCGGTTCTTCGGGCGCGGAATGTCCCGCATGGTTTTCAAGGGTCACGGTGAATGATCACGCTCCAAAGGCTTCCCTCAATTCTCGCACCATCGGCAGTGCTGCCCAAACCCGCAGCGGGCCTGCCGCTAAGATCGGAGGCAGTCCAAACCACACCCGCTACCGCGGCGCAGCCTGCCGCAGAATCCGGAGCCCCTCTATGACTGAAACAGCTTCCGCGCCCCGCAGCGTCCTGATCACAGGCGGCAACCGCGGCATCGGCTTGGCCATCGCCCAGGCGTTCCTGGCCAACGGTGACAAGGTGGCGGTGACCTACCGCAGCGAAACCCAGCTGCCTGACGGCATTCTCGGGGTCAAGGCGGACGTCACCGATGAGGCTTCCGTTGACGCAGCGTTCAAAGAAGTGGAGGCTGCCCACGGCCCGGTGGAAGTGCTGGTGGCCAACGCCGGGATCACCAAGGACACCCTGCTCCTGCGCATGAGCGAGGACGACTTCACCTCCGTCATCGACACCAACCTGACCGGCGCCTTCCGTGTCATCAAGCGTGCCTCCAAGGGCATGATCCGGCTTCGCAAGGGCCGCGTGGTCCTGATCTCGTCCGTCTCCGGGCTCTACGGCGCCCCGGGCCAGATCAACTACTCCGCCTCCAAAGCCGGCCTGGTGGGCATCGCCCGGTCCCTCACCCGCGAACTCGGCTCCCGCGGCATCACGGCCAACGTGGTCGCTCCCGGCTTCATCAACACCGACATGACCGCCGAGCTCCCCGAAGCCACCCAGAAGGACTACCTGGCCAGCATCCCCGCCGGGCGCTTTGCCGAAGCGTCCGAGGTGGCCAACGTGGTCCGGTGGATCGCCAGCGACGAGGCCGCCTACATCTCCGGCGCGGTCATCCCCGTGGACGGCGGCCTGGGCATGGGCCACTGACTCGTCCGGACCTTGCCCCTGCAGGAAACTAGCCGGGCGGCGCTTATTTGTCGGAGCCGCACAAGGGATATCGGCAACAGCCGCTGGCATGATGGACTGCAGACCACAACGATTTAGATGTTTTGAACAAAGGAAGCTCGAATGGGACTGCTGGACAACAAGACGGCCATCGTCACGGGATCATCGCGGGGCATCGGCGCCGACGTAGCAAAGATCCTCGCCTCGGAGGGGGCCGCCGTCGTGGTCAACTACCGCCAGAAGGCGCCCCGCGCCAACAAGGTGGTGCAGGGAATTGAAGCCGCCGGCGGACGCGCTGTCGCCGTCGGCGCCGACCTCACCACGCAGGAGGGCGTGCAGGCCCTCGCCAGTGCCGCCATGGAGAACTTCGGATCGCTGGACATCCTGGTGCTGAACGCCTCCGGCGGCATGGAAACCGGCATGGGGGAGGACTACGCCCTGAAGCTCAACCGCGACGCCCAGGTGAACATGCTCAACGCTGCAGTGCCCCTGATGAAGGAAGGTTCCCGCGTGGTGTTCGTCACCAGCCACCAGGCCCACTTCATCAACACCGTCCCCACCATGCCGGCCTATGAGCCCGTGGCCCGCAGCAAGCGCGCCGGCGAGGATGCCCTGCGCGGCCTGATCCCCAACCTGGCGGAGAAGGGCATCTCCCTGGTGGTGGTGTCCGGCGACATGATCGAAGGCACCGTCACCGCCACGCTCCTGGACCGCTCCACCCCGGGCGCCATTGAGGCCCGCCGCGCGGAAGCCGGGAAACTGTATTCCGTGGAGGAGTTCGCCCAGGTGGTGGCCGGCATGGCAACGGCCGACGTCGAATCCGGCCACACCGAGTACGCCGGCGGAGCCGACTACTTCGGCAAGGGCGCCCAGCAGCCTTCCAGCTAGGTACCAGGAACGTGGCTCCCGCTGCCGGGCAATTCGGCGGCGGGAGCCACAGCCATTTAAGGCGCCAGCAGGGTCAGACGCCGGCCACGTGGCGGACGGCGTCCAGGTACGGCATGTTCAGGGCTGCGTCGGCCACGGCGCGCACGGCAGGCTTGGCGTTGAACGCCACCCCGATCCCCGCAGCGCCGAGCATGTCCAGGTCGTTGGCGCCGTCGCCTACAGCCACGGTGTGCTCCAGGGCGATGTCCTCCGCCGCGGCCCACTCCCGCAGGTACTTCTCCTTGGCGGCCCTGTCCACCACCGCGCCCAGCACCCTGCCGGTCAGCACGCCGTCAACGATTTCAAGTTCATTGGCCTGCCAGTAGTCCAGGCCCAGGTCGGCGGCAATCGGCTCAAGGATCTGGTTGAACCCGCCGGAGACCACGGCCACAACGTGGCCGGCCGCCTTGAACGCCGCCACCAACTCCCCGGCGCCTTCGCTGAGCTTCACTTCGTGGCGCACGGAATGGACGACGTCGGCCGGCAGCCCCGCGAGCACCGCCACCCGGGCGTGCAGGCTCTGGGCGAAGTCCAGTTCGCCGCGCATGGCAGCTTCCGTGACAGCCGCGACTTCCTCGCGTTTGCCGGCGTAGGCGGCCAGGAGTTCGATGACCTCCTGCTGGATCAGGGTGGAATCCACATCCATGATCAGCAGCTTCCGGGCAGCGGCCCGAAGACCGGCTGGAACAAGCGCCGTGTCGAAATCTCCGGTCGCGGCGTCCGCCACGGACCGGCGCAGGGCGGCGAGCGCCGCCGCGGTCACGTCCGGAAGGGCCAGTTCGAGGATGCGGACCTGGTACCGGTCGTCCGCCGGAGACGATTCGGACACCACCTGGGCGCCGTGCGATGCAAGGACGGAACGCAGCTCCTCCAGCCCGGTGGGGGTCACATTGAGGCCATAGCTGACCGCAGTCACGTTCGAAGTCATGCCTGCAATCTTAGCCAGCGCCGACCGGACGACCGGAATTCGTTGCGGACAGGCGGATAGCGCCGGCACTGCTGCCGGGCCTACCATAATCGTGGCTGGGTTTCCGACGGACGCGTCCTGACACCAGGAGACACAGATGGACCAGCCAACCACGATTCCCGGCGACAGGACCGCAGCAGTGTGCGCCTACGCCGCGGCAGCCGCCGGAGCCCTGGGCGCGGTGACCCTGGGGGCCATGTACGCCGTCGAGGTCCCCCGGGGCGGCCCTTACGTATTCGGCACCATCAACGACGCCACCGGCGCTGCGTTCAACGTGCTGGCCATTCCGGTCATCCTTCAAGTCCACCGAAGGGCGCCCCGTGCGGTGTGGACGGAGCCAATGACCTGGCTCACGGTTTCAGCCTGCGCTGCAGGTGCTGCCAGTTCCGCACTGCTTGTCCTGAGATTGCTTGATTTCAACACTTCCACCGCTGTTTCCGTCGCGTCCATCACCCTGCAGGGCGCGTGGTTCCTGGCCATCCACGCCCGGCTGCGCAGGGTGGAGGACTATCCGCGCAGCCTGTCCGGATTGGGGCGCGCCATCGGCGGTGGAATGCTGTTTGGATTTGCCTTGGCTGCAGCAGGCTTCTCCGTGGAGCGGCCGGCGTGGCTGCGGACGGCACTGATGGCGGCCGGGGCAGCGGCGGCGGGCGCAGCGTGGCTGGCCTGGCCCTACTGGTATTACAGGGCAGGGCAGTACCTGGGCGGCAGGCTGCGTTCCGGAACTGTGCCGGCGGCCGGAGCCCAGGACGGCGGTTGAGGGCAAAGCCGGCGCCAGCCGGAGACTGCCACTTAGGGGGCCTTCACACCGGTTATCAGTCATCTTGTTTTTTGTCCTAGTGTCTACTCCTATGAGTGATGTTCTGGAACTGGACTCCGTCAGCGTTGTCCGAGGTAAGAAAACCCTGCTGGACAAGGTTGACTGGCAGGTCAATGAAGGCGAACGATGGGTCATCCTGGGCCCCAACGGCGCCGGCAAAACCACCCTCCTCCAGATCGCGGCGGCCCGGCTCCACCCGAGCAGCGGCACCGCGGGCATCCTCGACGAAGTCCTGGGCCGCGTCGACGTCTTCGAACTCCGCCCGCGCATCGGCCTCTCGTCCGCAGCCCTCGCCACCCAGATCCCCGAACAGGAGAACGTCCTGAACGTGGTGGTCACCGCGGCCTACGGCGTCACCGGCCGCTGGCGCGAAGGCTACGAGCGCGACGACGAACGCCGCGCGTTCCGACTGCTGAACGACTGGGGCATGGGGCCGCTCCTCAACAGGACCTTCGCCACCCTGTCCGAAGGCGAGCGCAAGCGCGTCCAGATCGCCCGGGCCCTCATGACGGACCCCGAACTGCTCCTCCTGGACGAGCCGGGCGCCGGCCTGGACCTGGGCGGCCGCGAAGAGCTGGTCCACAAGCTGGGCGAACTCGCCAGCGACGAGGCCGCGCCGGCCATGGTCCTGGTCACGCACCACCTCGAGGAAGTCCCTCCGGGTTTCACGCACGCCATGCTGCTGCGTGACGGCGGCGTGGTGGCCGCCGGTCCCATCACCAAGGTGCTGACCGAAGAGCACCTGAGCACCACCTTCGGCCTGCCGCTGTCGGTGACCGAAAACGCCGGGCGCTACACCGCCACAGCCCGCCGCTAGAGCCGGCCTGCGCCAACTACCGTGGAACTCTTCAGCAGCATCATTGTGTTCATCGCCGGCCTGTGGGCGGGCACCATCAACGCGGTGGTCGGGTCCGGCACCCTGGTCACCTTCCCGGTGCTCATCGCCCTGGGCGTGGCCCCGGTGGTGGCCTCCATGAGCAATGCCATGGGCCTGGTGGCGGGGACCGCTGCCGGCGCCTTCGGGTACCGGCGCGAGCTGGCCGGCCGGGGACGGCAGGTGCTGCGCCTGCTGCCGGCATCGGTCCTGGGCGGCGTCTCCGGCGCCTGGCTGCTGCTGCACCTGCCGGAGAAGGTGTTCCACTACGTTGCGCCGGTCCTCCTGGTCCTGGCGCTGCTGATGGTGGTGTTCCAGCCGCGGCTCCAGGACTGGGTGCGCAACCGCGAGGCCAACCCGGAGCACGCCGTCCGGGACAAGCGCCACGGGATCCTCCTCATAGTGCTGGTGTACCTTGCCGGCGTGTACGGCGGCTACTTCGTGGCTGCCCAGGGAATCCTGCTGGTCGGAATCCTTGGTGTCTTCCTCACCGGCACCATCCAGAACGCCAACGCCATGAAGAACATCCTGGTGCTCGGCGTCAACATGGTGGCGGCCATCTCCTACCTGCTGTTCGCCTTCGACCGGATCAACTGGCTGGTGGTGCTGCTCATTGCGGTCAGCTCCACCATCGGCGGCCTGCTGGGCTCGAAGGTAGGCCGGAAGCTTTCGCCGCGCGTCCTCCGCGCGGTGATCTTCAGCCTGGGCATCGTGGCGCTGGCCGTCATGACCGCCAACCTGCTGAAATAATCACCCGGTGACCTTCCACTACCTCGACTCTGCCGATGACCCGCGGGTCAGCGACTACACCACCCTGACGGACGTACACCTCCGCAAGCTCCGCGAACCCGCCGAGGGAATGTACATCGCCGAGTCGTCGCGGGTCCTTCGCAGGGCGCTGGCTGCGGGCCACCAGCCGCGCTCCTTCTTCCTGGCGGAGAAGTGGATGGCGGACCTCGGCGACGTCTTCAAGGCATATCCCGACGTCCCGGCCTTCATTGGCTCGGCAGCCCTGCTGGAGGAAATCACGGGTTTCCACCTGCACCGCGGCGCCATGGCGGCCATGCAGCGCCCTGCGCCGGTGCCGCTGCCGGATCTCCTGGCCGGAGCGCGGCGCGTGGCCGTGCTGGAGGACATCGTGGACCACACCAATGTGGGCGCCATCTTCCGTTCTGCCGCGGCGCTGGACATCGACGCCGTCCTGGTCTCACCCCGGTGCGGGGACCCGCTGTACCGGCGCAGCGTCAGGGTCAGCATGGGCACGGTGTTCCAGGTTCCCTGGGCGCGCCTGCAGGACTGGCCGGGCGACCTCCAGGTGCTCAAGGACCACGGCTTCACGGTTGCCGCACTGGAGCTGACGCCGGACGCGGAGGACGTCGACGCCGTCGCCTCGCGCAACGTGGACAGGCTCGCCCTGGTGCTTGGCACCGAAGGCGCCGGCATGAGCCCCCAGACCCTCGCCGCCGTCGACCTCGCCGTCAAAATCCCCATGCGCAACGGTGTGGATTCCCTCAATGTTGCTGCCGCCTCGGCCGTGGCGTTCTGGGAGCTCCGGGCGCGGTAGGGGTAGGCGAAGCCGCAGGTGAACCGGTTCGTCAGCCCCTCCCGCATCCGCTATGATGGATAGCTGGTTGTCCTGCTTTTTCAGCTTCGGCTGATGCAACAGATCCCAGCCATCCCATTCATACCTGGCAGCTGGCAAAATCCAGCTGCGCGAACAAAGGTCCCATTATGAAGTCTGATACACACCCGAAGTATGAAGCTGTTGTCTTCAACGACCTGGCCTCCGGCACCAAGTTCCTGACCCGCTCCACCGTGTCTTCCAACAAGACCATCGAGTGGGAAGACGGCAACACCTACCCGGTCATCGACGTCGAAATCTCTTCCGAGTCCCACCCGTTCTACACGGGCAAGCAGCGCATCATGGACTCTGCAGGCCGCGTCGAGCGCTTCAACGCTCGCTTCAAGGGCTTCGGCGGCAAGAAGTAAACTTCTTCCCCAAGGTCTGATGGAATGCCCGCACCGGCAACGGCGCGGGCATTCCGCTTTTAACCGTGCACCCGTTTTCTGGGGCAGGATGGAAAGCATGACCGAGCCGCATATTCCTGCCCATGATGCCGCCAGCAACCAGCGCCTGCACGGCGAGTACAAGGTTCCGGGCGGCAAGCTCGTGGTGGTTGACCTGGCCGTGGTGGACGGTGCCTTGTCCGGCGTCTCCGTCAGCGGGGACTTTTTCCTGGAGCCGGACGAGGCACTGGAGGACATTAACCGCGCACTGACCGGCCTGCCGGACACCACGCCCGCCAAGGACCTCGCAGCCGCCGTCACGGCCGCACTGCCGGCCGGAGCCGTGCTGTTCGGCTTCTCCGCGGACGCCGTTGCCGTCACCGTCCGCCGTGCCCTGGCCAAGGCAACCTCCTGGGGAGACCACGAGTGGAACGTCATTGCGCCTACCGTGCTTCCCACCGAAATCAACGTTGCCCTGGACGAGGTGCTCACCGAGGCCGTCGGCGCGGGGGCTCGCACGCCCACGCTGCGGTTCTGGGACTGGCAGGAGCCGTCCGTGGTCATCGGCAGTTTCCAGTCCGTGCAGAACGAGGTGGACCCCGACGGCGTCGCCAGGCATGGCATCAACGTGGTCCGCCGGATCAGCGGCGGGGGAGCGATGTTCATGGAGGCCGGCAACTGCATCACGTATTCGCTCTACCTGCCGCAGACCCTGGTGGACGGGCTCAGCTTCGCCGACTCCTACCCCTTCCTGGACGCGTGGGTCATGGCCGCACTGGAACGGCTTGGCATCAACGCCTTCTACATCCCGCTTAATGACATTGCCACGGACCAGGGAAAAATCGGCGGCGCCGCACAGAAGCGCCTGGCCAATGGCGGCATGCTCCACCATGTCACCATGAGCTATGACATCGACGCCGACAAAATGGTGGAGGTCCTGCGGATCGGCAAGGAGAAGCTCTCCGACAAGGGCACCCGCAGCGCCAAGAAGCGGGTGGACCCGCTGCGGCGCCAGACGGGCCTGGCACGCACGGCGATCATCGAGGCGATGATGGCGGTCTTCAGCGAGCGTTACGGGGCAACGCCGTCAGAGCTGGCGGGACACGAACTGGCGGCCGCCGAGGAACGGGTGGCCGCCAAGTTCGGTACCAGGGAATGGCTCCACCGGGTCCCGTAACCGGGCAGCGCCCTGGCCTTAGGGTTCGATGCGCGGGGACTGCCCGTGCGCACCGGCCCCGGCCTTCACTGCGCAAGGCGGGTCCATTGGCACCGCCGTTAGCGCTCAGATTACCCGGCGGCCTGCGCGGTGAGTGCCCGCAGCAGGTGGCTGCGCTGCTCGATGATGATCCGGCGCAGGGCGTGCGGTGCGTCGGGGTTGGCGGCCAGCCAGTCGTCCGTCCGGCGGACCACCGGGTGGTCTTCGGGGCGTGTGCCCGCCGCCAGGTCCTGCGCTGCGGGATAGAGTCCGCGGACAATCCGGCTGGCGATTTCGATGCTGCGCTCATCCCAGACAGTGCGCAGGCAGTCGAAGTACGGCTCCACGTACAGCTCCAACAAGGCCGGCGGCGCGGTGGTGAAGCCGGTGATGGTGGCGGTGAGGAGCTGGTTGGAGAGCTCACTCCCCTGGACCGCGGCCTCCCAGGCCGCTGCCTTGACCTCCGGGTCGGGGCGGGATGCCATGGCAGTTGCGTGTCCGGCCCGGCCTGAGGCCGTGGTGTCCCGCGCCAGCTCGGCGTCGAGCCCGGCCGCGCTGGCCTGCCCGTTGGCGGCCAGCGCATGCCAGAGCTGCCAGCGCAGCTCGGCGTCCACCGCCAGGCCCTCCACGGGGAACGTGCCGTCCAGCAGGGCGAGGTGCCGGGGGAGCGCTGCTGCATCGTGCCGGCTGAGGGTAGCAAGGGTACGCGCCCAGGCAAGCTGCGCGTCGGAGCCCGGGACCGCCCGGTCCAGCTCCGCTATGGCTGCCGCCAGGAAGGAAGCACGAACACTGTCACGGGTGTCCGCCGGGGTGTAGCGTTCGACGGCGGTAGTTGCATTGTCCAGGATGTTCAGCAGCACCCCGATGCCCGTCTCAGCCGGACCGAAGGCGGCCACGGCGTCAACATATTGGCTCGCCGGGCTTTCGCCGTCGCGGGCGGAATTCCACAGTGCAGTCCAGCAGAGGGCGCGGGCCATGGGGTCCTTGATCCGGTCCAGGGATGCACGGACCGTGGCTTCCGACACCGGATCAAGCCGCACCTTGGCGTACGTCAGGTCCTCGTCATTGACCAGCAGGAGTGCCGGCCGCGGCTGCCCGGCGAGCTGGGGGAGCACGGTCCGCGCGCCGGCCACGTCCGTTTCGATGCTTCCGGTCCGCACCAGTGCGCCGTCGGGGTCAAAATCGTAGGAGCCCACCCGGAGGCGGTGGGGGCGCAGCTCCTCACGTCCCGTCACCGGGTCCACTGCTTCCTGGACGATGGCCACCCGGCCCGGCACGCCGTCGTCGTCCTTCCCGCCGGCGGATCCGAGGTCCAGGGACAAGCGGGAAATTCCGGAGGTCTGCAGCCACTGCCGGGCCCATTCGGACAGGTCCCGCCCCGAGGCGGCAGCCAGGGCCGCGAGGAGGTCGGCCAGGGATGTGTTGCCGTAGGCGTGCTTCCGGAAGTACTCCCGCGACCCGGCGATGAAGGCGTCGAAGCCGACGTAGGCCACCAGCTGCTTGAGGACCGAGGCGCCCTTGGCGTAGGTGATCCCGTCGAAGTTCTGTTTGGCAGCCTCAAGGTCCGGGATGTCCGCCACGATGGGATGGGTGGTGGGGAGCTGGTCCTGCACGTAGGCCCATGCCTTGCGTTTGTTGGCGAAGTTGACCCAGGCCGTGTCCCAGTCCGTGGCCCGGTCAACACCGAGCGTTCCCATGTAGTCGGCAAAGGATTCCTTCAGCCACAGGTCATCCCACCACTGCATGGTCACCAGGTCGCCGAACCACATGTGCGCCATCTCGTGCATGAGCGTGTTAGCCCGCGCCTGGTACTGGGCGTCCGTGGCCCGCGACGTGAACACGTAGCTCTCCGTGAAGGTGACGAGCCCCGGGTTCTCCATGGCGCCGAGGTTGTATTCGGGGACGAACGCCTGGTCGTACTTGCCCCAGGGGTAGGGAAAGTCGAAGAGTCGGTTGAAGAAGTCGAGGCCCTTCTTGGTCAGGCTGAAGAGCTGCGCGGTGTCGAAGGAGTCCGCCATGGACGCGCGGCAGTAGAGGGCGAGCGGGACGTCCAGGCTGGTGCCGTCGTCGAGCGTGGCCTGCCAGCGGTCCTCGGCCTTGAAATACGGACCGGCCAGGACCGTGGTGATGTACGTGGACATGGGCAGGGTGGTGGCGAAGTCCCAGCACGCGCTGGCCGGATCGCTGGTCAGCAGGGTGCGGTTGGCCTCGGCGCCGTTGGAGGCAACGTGCCACCCGGCAGGGGCCATCACATGGAAGGTGAAGGTTGCCTTCAGGTCGGGCTGTTCGAAGTTCGCGAAGACCCGGCGGGCATCGGCGGGCTCGTACTGCGTGTACAGGTAGCACTGGCCGTCCGCGGGGTCCACGAACCGGTGCATGCCTTCGCCGGAGCGGCTGTACAGCGCTGTTCCGGTGACCGTGACCTGGTTTTCGGCCCGCAGGTTGTCCAGCCGGATCCGTGCGCCGTCCACCACGTCGTCCACCCGCAACCCCTTGCCGTTGAGGAACACGCTGTGCACGTCGCTGCCGATGAAATCCAGGAACGTGGTGGCACCGGGGTTTGCGGTGAAGGTGATGACGCTGCGGCTGGTGTACCCGGGGACCGCCGGATCCGCTGCCTGCCGCACATCCAGGGAGATGTCGTAACTGGTGGTGCGGACAAGTGCTGAACGTTCAGCGGCTTCACGGCGCTGCAGATTCTCATGTGACACCCGGCTATCTAATCACGGTGCTGATTCATTGGCTCAGCCGGCGATCAGGAAGGCGGCACCCAGGCCCAACACGGCGATCAGGAGCCAGGACGCGAGGGCCGCCAGGAGTGCCTGCCCGCCGGTGTGGAGCAGGGTGCGGATCCGCACCGCAGAGCCAAGGCCAAACAGGGCCGCACCCAACAGGATGTCCTGCAGCGTGGCCCCGAGGTCCAGCCAGCCGCCGGACAGCCAGCCCGTGGAGCGCAGGCCCACCATGGCAACAAAGCCCACCACGAACAGCGGCACCAGCGGAGGCATTTCCGCTGTCACGCCCTCGGCGCCCAAGGCCCGCACGCCGTTGCGGTGATGCGCACCCGCCAGGGCGGCGACGGGCGCCAGCAGCAGCACGCGGGTGAGCTTAACGACGACGGCGACCGCCAGGGCAGCGGTACCTGCGGTTTGCGCCGTGGCCACCACCTGGCCCACGTCGTGGACCGACGCGCCGGTCCACGCCCCGAAGACTGTGGCCGTGAGTCCCAGGGGCTGGGCGAGGAGGGGCAGGACGCCGATGGCCAGCGTCCCGCAAAGGGTGACCAGGGCCACGGGCAGGACGGTTTCCACATGCCGGATGCGCCGGACCGCGGCTATGGCGCCAATGGCGGAGGCACCGCAGATGGAGAATCCGGTGGCCACCAGCAGTGACGTCACGGGCGGGAGGCGGAACAGGCGCGAGATCGCGTACGTCCCGCCGAAACTGGCGGCCACGACGCCCACGATCAGGACCAGTGCCAGCCACCCCAGGCCCAGGACGTCCATGACACTGACCTTCAGTCCAAGGAGTACGATTCCACCGCGCATCAGGTGCTTGCCGGCGAAGTCCAGTCCCGGGCGGGCCCGGCCCGCCGTCCAGCCGCCGGCACCGGGCAGGTTGGCGGCGAGCACGCCGAGGACCACGGCCAGGGTCATGGCAGGAAGGGCCGGCAGCAGCCCATGCACCAGGAACGCCGCCGCGACGGCGGCAGCGGCGGTCAGCAGACCCGGAACCAGCCGGGCAATCCCGGGTCCGGAACCGCCGTGGCCCGGCGCTGGAAGGCTTCTGCTGACTGGCACTCACCTACTGTGCCCGACAGTGCCCGTAAAGTACGAACCGGGCCATTGGCGCCAACACGCCAGAATGGATGGCAGTAATGAATTCGAAACAAAAAGATGGTTGGCTATTGGACATGTCAGACCTATTCCAGGATTATTCCGAGGCCGCAGGCCGCACCGGAGCCTACGACGAGATGTTCGCCCCGGGGCAGCAGGCCAGGGACTCGTACGGGCAGGTGGCGGACGCGCTCCGGAAGCTCTCCCTGGCGGACGTCAGCGCACGCGCCGACTCCATGGCCCGCACCTTCCTGGACCGCGGGGTGACGTTCGACTACGCGGGCGAGGAGCGGCCCTTTCCGCTGGACATCGTTCCCCGGGTCATCCCGGCGGCCGAATGGGACGTGCTGGAAAAGGGCGTTGCCCAGCGCGTCCGCGCCCTGGAAGCTTTCCTGAACGACGTCTACGACAAGATGACCGTGGTGTCCGATGGCGTGATCCCGCGCCAGCTGGTGACCACCAGCGCCCACTTCCACCGGCAGGTCCACGGCTTCGAGCCGGCAGGCGGGGTCCGGGTCCACATCTCCGGCATCGACGTGGTCCGCGATGCCGCGGGCACTTTCCGGGTCCTGGAGGACAATGTCCGCGTCCCTTCCGGCGTCAGCTACGTGCTGGAGAACCGGCGTGCCATGGCCAAGGGCCTGCCCGAGGCCTTCGGCCAGCAGCTCATCCGGCCCGTCGAGGAATACCCGCGCCGCCTGCTCTCCGCCCTGCGCAAGACCGCACCCGCGGGCGTGGACGATCCCACCGTCGTCGTCCTGACGCCCGGGGTGTTCAACAGCGCCTACTTCGAACACACCCTCCTGGCCGGCCTGATGGGCGTTGAGCTGGTGGAGGGCCGCGACCTGATCTGCCGCGGAAACCGCGTCTACATGCGCACCACGGCCGGTGAACAGCGCGTGGATGTCATCTACAAGCGGATCGACGACGACTTCCTTGACCCGCTCCAGTTCCGCTCCGATTCCATGCTCGGCTGCCCCGGACTGGTGAATGCCGCCCGCGCCGGCGGCGTTACCATCGCCAACGCGGTGGGCAATGGCGTGGCCGACGACAAACTGGTTTACAGTTACGTGCCTGACCTGATCCGCTACTACCTCAGCGAGGAACCCATCATCGCCAACGTGGACACCTTCCGCCTGGAGGAAAAGGAGGCCAGGGAGTACACCCTGGACAACCTCGCGGAGCTGGTGGTCAAGCCCGTTGACGGTTCCGGCGGCAAGGGCCTGGTCATCGGTCCGGATGCCTCCAAGGACGAACTGGACGCCCTCCGGCAGCGGATCATCGCGGACCCCCGCGGCTGGATTGCCCAGCCGGTACTGCAGCTCTCCACCGTTCCCACCCTGGGCGGGGACAAATTCGGCCCGCGGCACGTGGACCTGCGGCCCTTTGCCGTGAACGACGGCGACAACGTCTGGGTGCTCCCGGGCGGCCTGACCCGCGTGGCACTGAAGGAAGGGTCCCTGATCGTCAACTCCAGCCAGGGCGGCGGATCCAAGGACACCTGGGTCCTGGCCGATTCACCCCAGATGCCGGTGGAAACCGTGCCCCGGCAGTCCGTCACGGTCCGTGAACGGGTCTCCGTGTGGCCGGTGGAAAGCAACTGGCGCGACCGCCAGTCGGAGCAGCAGCAGTGAGCCGCGCCGCCGCCGGGCATTTCCCGTTCACTGTTCCGGGCACGCTGGAGGTAGCCGCGAATGCTTAGCCGTATTGCCGAGTCCCTGTTTTGGATCGGCCGCTATGTCGAACGGGCGGACGGAACCGCCCGCATCCTTGACGTTCACCTGGAACGCCTGAACCACCTCCCCATGGAGGAGCGCAAGAGCGTGGCCCAGGAACTGCTGGCGGTCATGGGTGCCCGGCCGCAGAGCGAGGACTTCGGCCTGCCGGAACTGCTCCATGCCCTGGCCTACGACAAGACCAGCGCCACGTCCATCGCCGGCTCCCTGGGTGCTGCCCGTGAGAATGCCCGCCGTGCCCGCGAAACCGTGTCCTCGGGCCTCTGGGAGAGCCTGAACACCACCTATTACGGCTTGAGCCAGCACCGCAAGGACGTGGTGGGCACCTACCGCTTCTGCAACTGGACCCTGGAGCGCACCGCCATGGTCAGCGGCCTTGCCGACACCACAGTGAGCCATGACGAAAGCTGGCTCTTCCTGGTCCTGGGCCGTTCGCTGGAACGCGCGGACATGACGGCCAGGATGCTGTCCACCCGCGACGTGCTCTCCGCCGGCATGTCCTGGGTCAACATGCTGCGCTGCGCCGGTGCCTATGAATCCTTCCTGCGCACCCGCCGGGCGGCATTCGGGGACCAGCACGCCGCGGAGTTCCTGCTGCTGGACCGGCTGTTCCCCCGCTCCATCGTCTACGCGCTGCGGGACGCCGACGAGTGCCTGGCCAAGCTGGACCCGTCCGCGCAGCGGGTGGGCTTCATCAACGACGCCCGCCGCATCGTGGGGCAGGCCCGGACCTTCCTTGAGTTCCACCGGACGGATGACCTCATGTCCGAACTGCCCGAGCACATGGAGCGTGTACAGAAGGCAGTGTCCCAGGCCTCGGATGCCATTTCCCGTAAGTACTTCAATCAGGCGGACGAACTTGCCTGGGTGGGAGAAGTGTCATGACCCGGTTGAGCATCGTCCACAGGACGGCCTACAAGTACAACAAACGGGTGACCCTGTCCTACAACGAGGCCCGGATGACGCCGCTGACGGATTCGCAGCAGGTGGTCCTGGAGTCCGTGGTGAAGGTGTCCCCGTCCCAGGCTGCGGTGAGCACGTACCGCGACTACTGGGGGACCAGGGTGACCGCGTTCGACATGCAGATGCCGCACGAGAACCTCGAGGTGGTCTCCAACATCACGGTGGAAGTCCACCGTGCCGAGAAGATCCCGGCTGAAGCGGACATCGTGGGCTGGGACGTCCTTGCCTCCCCGGAGACGCTGGACGCGTTCAGCGACTGGCTGCCGCAGTCCCGGCTGAGCGGGCCGGGCGACGAAGTGCTGGGCATCATCCCGGACGTCGTGGCCGGGAAAAACCCGCACGAGGCCGCCATGGCCGTCTTTGCCTGGATGCGGGGGGAGATGACGTACATGTCCGGCTCCACCGCCGTCACCACCAATGCGGAGGAAGCCTGGGGCCAGCGCCAGGGCGTGTGCCAGGACCTGGCGCACCTGGCCATCGGTGCCCTGCGAAGCTGCGGCATTCCGGCCCGCTATGTGTCCGGCTACCTGCACCCGCGGTCCAGCGCCGGCATCGGCGAGACCGTGGCCGGGCAGTCGCACGCGTGGCTGGAATGGTGGGACGGTGACTGGCGCAGCTGGGATCCCACCAACCACAAACCCGCCGGCGACTTCCACGTCACGGTGGCCCGCGGACGGGATTACCGGGACGTGCCACCGCTCAAGGGCATCCTGTCCGGAGGCGGCGGGTCCGCCTTGAAAGTCAGCGTGGAGATCACGCAGCTCGCCTGAGCCACGTCAGGTTCCCCGGCTTCCATCGCCGGGGAACCCGGGCCGCCGGCTCTATTCCGGCGCCGTCCTGGCGGTGCTGCTGATCTGGGTCCACCATGTCATCGGATCAGTGACCTTGAAGCGGCGGCCCGTGACCGAGTCCGGGGTGATGCGCACGAATGCGTCCTTCCGCCCCGACTGCCACGGGAAGAGGTACAGGCGGGAGGTCTCCAGCACCTCCTCGGTGCTCTTGACCAGGGCGGCGTTGCCCTTGATCACCACGCTCCATGCCAGGCCCGTGTCGGCGTCCACACCGTCCGCCTCCACGGCTACTGCGGCATCGTCGCCGGTCGCCGCCGAGAGTTTGGTTCCCTGGCCGGTCCGGAAGACCAGCGTGCCGCCGTCCACCGTGTAGTTCACCGGGAAGATGTCCGGGCGTCCCTCAACCAGTACTGCCAGCCTGCCCACGGACACGGTACGCAACAGGGCCCAGCATTCATGGTGTTCGAGGTTCTGCACTTGGGTAGATGACTCGTTGCTCATGCGGTGAGCATACGCCCTTCACCAAGGGCTGGGCTTGTAATCCTTCAGGAAGACACCGTACTGGTCCTCGCCCTTTTCGCCCATGACGATTGGATCGTAAACGCGGGCCGCGCCGTCTACCAGGTCCAGGGGTGCGTGGAAGCCTTCCTCCATGAGCCGGACCTTGGTGAAGTGGGGACGTTCGTCCGTGATCCAGCCGGTGTCCACCGCCGTCATCAGGATGCCGTCGGTGTCCAGCATCTCCCGGGCGCTGGTGCGGGTCATCATGTTCAGCGCGGCTTTGGCCATGTTGGTGTGCGGATGTCCCGGGCCCTTGTAGGCGCGGGAGAACTGGCCCTCCATGGCTGAGACGTTCACGATGTACTTCCGCCGTGCGGAGGAGCGCTTCATGGCCCCGCGCAGGCGGCTGACCAACAGGAACGGCGCGGTGACGTTGCAGAGCTGCACCTCGAGCATCTCGAGGGGATCCACTTCGTCCACCACCTGGGTCCAGCTGTTGATGGTGGCAAGGTCCGGGACCAGGCCGCCGGCGTCGATGGCGGTCCCCGAAGCGATCCGCTCCAGCGACGCGGATCCGGTGGACAATGCCAGTGATGTGATGGCGTCGCCGGCCAGGACCGGATGTTCGGTGACGCTGCCTGCAAGCGCCAGCGGGTGCTTGTCATGGGCATGGCCGAAGGTCAGCAGTTCGGGGCCGCCGTTGGCCGCTTCAAGCGCCGCGGGCAGCGGCTCGTCCTCGGCGTCCACCAGCGGCTTGTAGGCGTTGCCGGAGCGGCGCACGGTCTGGGCGGCGTTGTTGATGATGATGTCCAGTGGACCGGCCTCGTTGAGGGAGTCGGTCAGTGCCATGACCTGGGCAGGATCGCGCAGGTCGATGCCCACGATCCGGAGCCGGTGCAGCCATTCGCCGCTGTCTTCCGTGGCGGCGAAGCGCCGGGCCGCATCCTTGGGGAAGCGGGTGGTGATGGTGGTGTGCGCCCCGTCGCGCAGCAGCCGGAGGGCGATGTACATCCCGATCTTGGCGCGGCCCCCGGTCAGCAGGGCGCGGCGGCCGGTCAGGTCGGTCCGGGCGTCGCGCTTGCTGTGGCTGAAGGCAGCGCATTCGGGGCAGAGCTGGTGGTAGAAGGCGTCCACCTGCGTGTAGTGCTGCTTGCAGATGTAGCAGGGGCGGGACCGGATGAGGTGGCCCGCAATCTTGCCGGTGGCTGAGGGCGCCAGCTTGTTGCCGCGGGTCTCGTCATCGATCCGGTCCGGTGCGGCGGTGGCCGTCTGGGCAATGACGGCCCGGTCGGCGTCGGCGATCGAGTCGCGCTTGGTGACCCTGCGGTGGCGCTTGACGGCCTTGAACATCTTTCCGGTAGCGCGGCGTACCGAGATGTAGTCCGGGTGCTCCTCGTCATAGGCGTGGATGGTGTTCAGGACCTTGAGGCAGGCCTGGATGTCCTCAGGGGTCAGATCGGGGGAGCTCATTGGGGAAATTTTACAGCGTACGCCGCAGGCCGGGACACCATCAGCGGTGTCCCGGCCTGCAGGATGCCTTTGGGGAGGGCCCGGGGTCAGGAAACCCTGGCGCCGGGCGCGGCTTCCGCGGCCGCGGCGGCGTGCGTGTCAGCCACCTTGTCCGCGGCCTCGCGCATGTTCGGGTACTGGTCCGTGGCGGCCTTCACGGCGTTGGGCAGCTGGCTGAGGTGCCGTGCAGCGAGCCGGCGTTCCTCTTCGCCCGGCTCAGGGACTTCCTGGCCCTTGGCAAGGACAGTGATGCCGGAATCGGTGACTTTGAAGCCGCGGGCGCGGTCAAGGTCCGGATCCAGTCCGATGGCGGCACCAGCTGGCACCTTGACGTTCTTGTCCAGGATGGCCCGGTTGATCACTGCCCCTTCGCCCACCTGGACCTTGTCCATCAGTACCGAGTCGATGACCCTGCCGCTGGTGGCCACGTATACGTCGTTGGACAGCACGGAGCCTTCCACCACGCCGCCGGAGATCACCACGCCGCTGGAGACGATCGAATCCAGCGCCGTGCCCACGGTGTTGTTCTTGCCGCGGACGAACTTGGCCGGCGGGGAAATGCTTTGCCGCGTGTAGATGGGCCATTCGGAGTTGTAGAGATTGAACACCGGCAGCGGGGAGATGAGGTCCATGTGGGCGTCGTAGAAGGAGTCGATGGTGCCAACGTCGCGCCAGTAGGTGCGGTCGCGTTCGGTGGAGCCGGGGATGTCGTTGAGCGTGAAGTCGTAAACGCCGGCCTCGCCGCGGTTGACGAAGTAGGGAATGATGTCCCCGCCCATGTCGTGCTTGGTGTCCAGGCGCTCAGCGTCCACGTGCAGCGCAGCCACCAGGGCATCGGCGTCGAACACGTAGTTGCCCATGGAGGCCAGGAACTGTGAAGGATCGGCAGCCAGGCCGGGCGTGGAGGACGGCTTCTCAACGAAGGCGGCGATCTTCTGGGGATCGTTCTGGTCCACTTCGATGACGCCGAACTGGTCGGCCATGTGCAGCGGCTGCCGCACTGCCGCCACCGTTGCCTTGGCACCGCTGTTCACGTGCTGTGCCACCATCTGGGCGAAGTCCATGCGGTACACGTGGTCGGCGCCCACCACCACAACAATGTCCGGGTTGGCGTCGTGGATGAGGTTCAGGGACTGGTAGATGGCGTTGGCGCTGCCCAGGAACCAGCTCTTGCCTACGCGCTGCTGGGCGGGAACCGAAGCGATGTAGTTGCCCAGCTGGGTGGACATCCGCCACGTCTCGGAGATGTGCCGGTCGAGGCTGTGCGACTTGTACTGCGTCAGCACCACGATCTGGAGGTAGCGGGAATTGACCAAGTTGGACAGCGCGAAGTCGATGAGGCGGTAGCTGCCGGCGAAGGGCACGGCGGGCTTTGCCCGGTCTGCCGTCAATGGCATCAGCCTGTTTCCCTCGCCACCTGCGAGGACAATGGCCAGGACTTTTTTCGTTAACGGCATGATGGTCGCTCCTGTACGCCTTCGTAACTCCCCAAGACAGTCCGGTAGGCCCGGACTCCTTCACACTAGAACAGTTATGCGTGAAGGACTACCTTGGGTCTTGTGCGAATAGACATTGTGACTAAAGAGTTCCCGCCGGAGATCTACGGTGGCGCCGGGGTGCATGTAGCCGAATTGAGCAGGGTGCTTAGCAAGCACGTTGACCTGCAGGTTCGTGCTTTTGGGGCTCCCCGCGACGCCGACTACCATGGCGCGACCGTGACGTCCTACCAGGTCCCGGAGGACCTGGGCGGGGCGAACGCAGCGGTGCAGACCCTGGGCGTGGACCTGCGAATCGTGCCCGACGTCCAAGGCGCGGACCTGGTCCATTCGCACACCTGGTACGCCAACATGGCCGGGCACCTGGCCTCCCTGCTGCACGGTATCCCGCACGTTCTCAGCGCGCACAGCCTTGAGCCGCTGCGGCCCTGGAAGGCTGAGCAGCTCGGCGGCGGCTACGCCCTGTCCTCCTGGGTGGAAAAGACGGCCTATGAAGCGGCTGCGGCGATCATCGCCGTCTCCGAGGGCATGCGCCAGGACATCCTGCGCAGCTACCCCAACGTGGATCCCACAAAGGTCCGCGTGGTCCACAACGGCATCGACGTGGAGCTTTGGCAGCGTGATGAAAACGACGACGCCGTCCGCGCCCTGGGCATCGACCCCGCCAAGCCAAGCGTCGTCTTTGTGGGAAGAAACACACGGCAGAAGGGCGTCCCCTACCTCCTGCGGGCGGCGGCGAAGCTTCCCGCCGATGTCCAGTTGGTCCTGTGCCTCGGCGCCGCCGACACCCCCGAACTGGCAGCCGAAACCGCAGCGCTCATCGAAGAGCTGCAGAAGCAGCGCACAGGCGTTGTCCTGATCGAACGGATGCTGCCGCGCCATGAGCTGATCCAGGTGCTCAGCCATGCCACCGCCTTCGCGTGCCCGTCCATCTATGAACCGCTGGGCATCGTCAACCTCGAAGCCATGGCCTGCGGGGCAGCCGTGGTGGCCAGCGCCACGGGCGGTATCCCCGAGGTGGTTGAGCACGGCCGGACCGGACTCCTGGTGGACCTGGAGCAGGTGACCGACGGCACCGGCACGCCCCTGGATCCTGAAAAGTTCGTCAAGGAGTTCGCTGAGGCCCTCACCGAGGTGGTATCCGATCCCGCACGGGCCCGCGCAATGGGAGAGGCAGGCCGGGAGCGCGCCGAAAAGCACTTCTCCTGGGAGTCCATCACGGAGACCACCCTTGAGGTCTACCGCTCGGTGCTGCCTGCGGCCCGCTGAGCGTACCGCCACGGACGCTTAAGGACGGCAACAACGACGGCGCCGCTCCCCAGCCAGGGGGAGCGGCGCCGTCGTGCTTTCCGGGCCTGCGCGCCGGCGGCTGATCAGGCCTTCCGGGCCGCTGCCGTCCTGGCAATCAGGACTTTCTCGTCCACGGGCGACTGCCCGCTTGCCCTTTCATTACGGAAGTAGGCCCGGGCCTCGTCCTGCCGGGTTTTCTCGGCGCCCGTTGCGATGGCCGCCCGCACGTGATCCCCGCCGTACCCGAAGGCGTCCACCAGGTCCAGGGCATGGGGCCGGATCCTCTCCAGCAGCCGGTTGATGTACCCGCCCACGGTGCGTGCCCGCTGCATGGAGAGCCGGCCGTTCATGAGGTACCAGGCCAGGTTCTTCTCGATCAGGGACAGGCCGAATAGGTCCCGCAGCCAGGTCAGCACCTTCCTGGTTCCGGGGTCGTCCACCTGCTGCAGGGCGTCCGTGAACGCCTCCCACTGCAGCAGTTCGGCGTGCGCCTGGGCGGCATCAATAAGTTCGTTCTGGTGCCGGTTGAACAAGGCGGCGCCCTGGTCCTGCGGCAGCCGTTTGCTGCCCTTCAAAGCAGCCGCGGCCTCGGCCACCATGGTCTGCACCCTGTCGGTAAGGAGGGCGCGCTGGCCTTCCTCGTCCCGCAGCGCGATGGCAGCCTTTTGGACCGAACCGGTGTCGGCCACGAACTGGGCCACCTGGCGCAGTCCGGTGCGGTGGACAGCTGCGCCGGCAGCCTGGTTCACCACGTACCGGGCCAGCACGCCGAAGTCCACGCTGCGGAATTCCTTGGCGTAGTCGGCCAGCAGACGCTTGGCCACCAGTTGGAGCAACACCGTGTTGTCGCCCTCGAAGGTGGCATACACGTCCAGGTCGGCGCGCAGTGATGCGAACCGGTTCTCAATCAGGAAGCCGGCGCCGCCGCAGGCTTCCCGGCATTCCTGCAAGGTGTCCAGGGCGTGCCAGGTGCTCAGCGGCTTCAGCGCTGCGGCCAGGGTTTCCAGGTCCTGTCGGTCCGCGTCGGTATCGTGGGCACCGGAGAAGACATCGTCGAACTTCTGCAGGAGCTGCTCGTGGGCAAAGCCGGCCGCGTAAGTGGTGGCAAGCCGGGTGAAGAGGCGCCGCTGGTGCCGCTGGTAGTCGAGCAGGACCTCTTCCTCCGTGTGCGACGAGGCGTTGAACTGGCGGCGTTCGGTGGCGTACTGGATGGCTGCTTTCAGGGCCACTTTGGACGCTGCGACGGCGGCACCGTCCAGTGACACCCGGCCCTGCACCAGCGTTCCCAGCATGGTGAAGAAGCGCCGGCCGGGGCTGGCGATGGGCGACGTGTAGGTCCCGTCGGCATCGACGTTGCCGTACCGGTTCAGGAGGTTCGTCCGCGGGATGCGGACGTTGGTGAAGTGCAGCCGGCCGTTGTCGATTCCGTTCAGGCCGCCCTTGATGCCGTCGTCCTCCCCGCCGATCCCGGGCAGGAATTCCCTGGTGGCGGGGTCCCTCAGGTCAACGTAGAAGGCATGCACCCCGTGGTTAACCCCGCGGGTAACCAGCTGGGCGAACACCACGGCGCCCAGGCCATCGATGGCGGCGTTGCCGATGTAGTCCTTCCAGGCGGCGCGGAAGGGGGTGTGGATGATGAATTCCCCGGCGGCGGGGTCATAGGTTGCGGTGGTGGCAATGCTGGCCACGTCCGAACCATGGCCCGTCTCTGTCATGGCGAAGCAGCCGGGGATTTCGAGGTTCATGATTCCCGGCAGCCATTTGGCGTGGTGGTCTGCGGTGCCCAGGTGCATCACCGCGGATCCAAAGAGTCCCCACTGGACGCCGGCTTTGATCTGCAGGGACGGGTCAGCCACCACCAGCTCCTCGAACCCGGCGATGTTTCCGCCGTGGTCGTCGGAACCGCCCAGTGCCGCCGGGAAGGCGCGGTGCACGGCTTCATTGTCCACAAGGTATTTGAGCTGGTCGAACACGCGGGCGCGGTGTTCGGTGTGCGTCAGGCCCTCGGTCTTGTGCAGTTCCGGCATGGCGGCCAGGTCCCTTGCCTGGAGCCGCACGTCGGCCCACTTGCCCAGGAGCTGCCGGCCCAGTGCCTCGACGTCGACGGCGGGGGCAGGGCTGCTGCCTGCGGGTTTGGCTGCAGGGGTCGCCGCGGGGCGAAGCCCCTTGCGGGCGGGGCGGTCCACTACGTCAGTCATGTCACAGTCCTTCTTTGGCGGATAACTTGGTGGTCGGTGGGGCGGGAGTGAGTTCGGGGGCTATGCCCACGCACAGCCAGGCGGTTATCTGGCGCGCCATGGTCTCCTGGCTTGGTTTGGAGGGGGAGTCCGGAGTGCTGAGCCATTGTTCGCCGGCGTTCCGCACCAGGCCGATTGCCGCCTTGGGCCAGTAGCCGATGACGGTTTCCCTGTCGTCGCCCAGGTGCGACCGCATGGGGGTGGCGATCATGTCCGCAATTGCGTCAAAGAAGTGGCCCAGCGGGCCGCCTGCCGCCGACGGGTGCGGCGGGTTGGCGGGGTCGCCGGGGGCATAGCTCGTGACGAACGTGTACACGTTGGGACTGGTGTCCGCCATTTGCAGGTAGGCCGAGACCATGGCCAGTAAACCTTCCCGGGGGGTCACAGCGCTTTGCGCTGCTTCCTGGATGCGGTGCTGCATCTGGCTGAGGACCACTTCGCCCACGGCCTGCTGCAGTCCGGCCTTGTCCCCGAAATACCGGTAAAAGACCGACTTCGAGGTTCCTGCCGCCGTTGCAATGTCCTCCATGGAGGCGTCGCTGCCCAGTGCGTGCACAGCGCGGCGGGCCTGCTTGATGAGTTCGCGGCGCCGTTCCTCCCGGTGGCTCTGCCAGCGCGCCGAACGGCCGTCAGAGCTGGCGGAAGACGGCAGCTCAACCGTCGCTGGAAAGCGCGTGTCCTGAAAGTTCACGATACCCAGCGTATCAGGTACGCTGGGTATCGGTAACCACATGTGACCAGAGGAGCCATCCATGTCCACAGACGGACAGTCCACCCCCACACCCGACGGATCAATCGCGGCCGGGGTCCCGGCAACCAGGAGGGCAGTGATCGTAGGGGCCAACCGGATCCCGTTCGCCCGTGCCGGCGGCGCTTATGCAAAATCCTCCAACCAGGACATGCTTACAGCTGCCCTGGACGGACTGATCGCACGCTTTGGGCTCCAGGACGAACGGATGGGCCAGGTGGCCGCCGGCGCCGTACTCAAGCACTCCAGGGATTTCAACCTCACCCGGGAGGCCGTGCTGGGCTCGGCACTTTCCGCCGAGACCCCGGTCTACGATCTCCAGCAGGCCTGCGCCACGGGACTTGAAACGGTGGTGGGCCTGGCGAACAAGATCAAGCTCGGGCAGATCGACTCGGCCATTGCCGGTGGCGTGGACTCAGCCTCCGACGCGCCGGTGGTAGTCAGCGAAGGGCTGCGCGAGGTCATCCTGGACCTTCACCGCGCCAAGACACTTCCCCAGCGCCTGCAGATCCTGAGCCGCCTCCGGCCCAAGGACCTGGCACCGCTGGCCCCGGGCACGGCAGAACCCCGCACCGGCCTGAGCATGGGTGAACACCAGGCCCTCACAACGGCACAATGGAAGATCTCCCGCGAAGCCCAGGACGAACTGGCGCTGAACAGCCACCACAATCTGGCTGCCGCCTACGAGTCCGGCTTCTTCGATGACCTCATGACCCCCTACCGCGGACTGACGCGGGACGCCAACCTGCGGGCCGATACATCGCTGGAAAAGCTTGCGTCCCTGAAGCCGGTGTTTGGCCGGAACCTCGGGGCAGATGCAACCATGACGGCAGGAAACTCGACCCCACTGACCGATGGTGCCTCCACAGTGCTGCTGGCGTCCGACGAGTGGGCAGATGCCCGCGACCTGCCGAAGCTGGCAGCAGTGGTGGACGCTGAAGCTGCGGCCGTGGACTTTGTCCACGGCAAGGACGGGCTGCTGATGGCCCCCGTGTTCGCTGTGCCCAGGCTCCTTGCCCGCCAAGGCCTTACGCTGGCGGACTTCGACTTCTTCGAAATCCACGAAGCATTCGCCGCCACTGTCCTCAGCACCCTGGCCGCGTGGGAGGACGAGGAATTCGGCCGTACCCGCCTCGGCCTGGACGGTGCTCTTGGCAGCATCGACCGCTCGCGCCTGAACGTCAACGGGTCCTCGCTGGCAGCGGGCCACCCGTTTGCGGCGACCGGCGGCCGCATTGTCGGCACGCTTGCCAAGATGCTCCACGCTAAGTCGGCGTCCACAGGTCGTCCTTCGCGCGGCCTGGTGTCCGTCTGCGCAGCCGGCGGCCAGGGCGTCGTCGCGATCCTGGAATCTCTGTAGGGGACGGCATGGCTGACACATATGCACAACTGGTCAACAGCGGCGTAGGCCGCAACCTCGCAAAGAAACTCGGCCTTCCGCAGCCCGCTGTCCTGCGCCGCTACGAGCCGGGGCAGCCCCTGGTGACCGGGCCTGTCGTTGTCCTGGGCGACACCCCCGGCGCGGACAAACTTGCCGCCGAGCTGCTGTCCTGGGACCTCGATGTCAGGCGGCACGCCGTTCCGGCCGAAAAACTGGGTGCCATCATCCTGGTCCTCGATGAGCTCGGGCACCCGGCGGACCTGGAAAAGCCTGTGTTGGCGGCCGCGGGTTCCCTCCGCGACCTGCGGGCCGGGGGCCGGATCATCACCTTGTCCCGCCCGGCGGCGGAAGCTGCCACTCCCGACGCTGCAGCAGCACGCCAGGGGGTGGATGGCTTCCTGCGATCCCTTGCCAAGGAACTGCGTGCCGGAGCAACCGGAAATGGTGTGCTCCTCGCTGATGGCACCACTTCCACCAGCCCCAGCACGCTCGGTGCCATCACGTTCTTCCTCTCCGGCCGTTCAGCGTTCGTGGACGGACAGTTCCTCACGGTTTCAACGGAGGACGGCGCACTGCCCGCCGACCCGAAAGAGCCACTTGCAGGAAAAGTGGCAGTAGTTACCGGCGCAGCCCGCGGCATCGGCGCGCAGATTGCCCGGACGCTGCACCGCGATGGTGCCACGCTGGTCCTGGTGGACATTCCGGCAGCGGGAGACCAGCTGGCGGCCGTAGCCAATGAGGTACGCGCGACGGCATTGCAGCTCGACATCACCGCAGCGGACGCGGGCCGGCGGATCATCGACCACGCCATACAGCGGTACGGACGTCTGGACATCGTGGTGCACAATGCCGGGGTTACGCGGGACAAGCTGCTGGCCAACATGGACCAGGCGCGGTGGAACCTGGTCATCAACATCAATATCGCCGCCCAACTCCGGATCAACGAGGCCCTGATGGCCTCAGAACACTTCCGGTCTTCGCCGCGTATCGTTTCTGTTGCCTCCACCAGCGGCATCGCCGGGAACCGGGGACAAACCAACTACGCCGCATCCAAGGGGGGAGTTGTGGGAATGGTCCGTGCCAGCGCCCCGCTGCTCGCGTCCCGGAGCGGCACCATCAATGCGGTGGCACCCGGATTCATCGAAACCGACATGACCGCGCGCATCCCCTTCGCCGTCCGTGAAGTGGCACGACGGTTGAACTCACTCCAGCAGGGCGGCCTGCCCTCCGACGTCGCCGAGACCATAGCGTTCCTCGCCAGCGACGCCGCAGGCGGAATCAACGGGGAGGTGCTGCGGGTGTGCGGGCAAAACCTGGTGGGGGCATGACGCTCGCACAGCCGGTGATCCTGGCCGAGATGCCGTCCTTGTCCAAGCTCTACGTCAACGCCGCCGCCCAGGCGGCACGGCGCAGGCTCCTGGGCACACATGACTCCGCCGTCCTCCCGGCCGAGAGCCATGAAGTCAGGGGGGTGGTGGTGGGGGTGGAAAACCTCACGGCCTACCAGCACCTGATCGGTGAGACGGCAAGCGATGTCCTGCCTGCCGGTTTCATCCACGCGATCGCATTCCCGCTGGCCATGAGCGTCCTTAACCGCGACGACTTCCCGCTGCCCCTGCTGGGCATGATCCACCTGCACAACAGCGTCGAACAAAGGTCCCCATTGGTCTTCACGGACGTTCTGGACATGACCGCTTGGGTGCAAAACCTCCGTGGGCACCGTTCCGGCACGCAGGTGGACGTGGTAGCGGAAGTGCGCCCTGCCGGCTCGCCGGATGTGCATTGGCGGGGCGTCTCCACTTACCTGGCCAAGGGCGTGTTCCTGCCCGGAATCGACAAACCTACTGCGCTGCCACCGAAGGCCGATTTCACGCCGCCGGACCCGACGGCCCTGTGGCACCTGGGCGTTGACACGGGGCGGGCCTACGCCGCGGTATCCGGGGATTTCAACCCGATCCACCTGAGCGTGCTGTCGGCAAAAGCGCTGGGCATGCGGCGTTCGATAGCACACGGGATGTACTTGGCCTCGCGTGCGCTCGCAGATGTCGGCCCTGCCCGCGGTGACTCCTTCACGTGGGACGTGGAGTTCGAGGCTCCGGTGTTCCTGCCCTCCCGGGTTGCCCTGGAAATCGCCACCGAACAAAGCGGATCAGGGGCATGGAAACACTCGCGCTTTGTCGCCTGGAGCCCCCGCTCCGGGCGCCGCCATTTCAGCGGGACGGTTGCCGCGCTCTAGCCAGCCCGGTTCCCGGCGCCAGGACTAGTCCTGCGGGCGGACTGCCCGCAGGATCCGGTGGAGGCTGAGGAGGACCGATTCGGAGGCAGGGACGGTGCCTTGGGTTGCCTCCCTGCCTGCAGCGGCCGCCATGCAGGCGTCCACCGCCTCTTTCGCGGCGGCGAAGCGGTGTTTCTGGGTCTGTTCGTCAGCTTCGCTGTAGGACGCCAGCAGCTCTCCGGTGGCCGTGATGGCGGCAGCAAGCGGTTCACTGTCCTGCAGGGGGATATCGTAGGGGGCGTCGCTTTCCCAGATGACGTCCGAGAGCACGTCCGTCATGTCCTGGATGTGGAAAGTGACCCGCTCCAGTTCCCGCAGGTCGCGGTAGTCCCTGTCCACGTCCCTGGGGTGCAGCTTCCGCCTGGGATTGGCGCGGCGGCTGGCATCGGCTTCCTTGACCAGATGCCGCACCGATCGAGCTGCTTCGGCCAGTTCGTCCGACCGGCGCGCCCAGTCCTCGTGCTCCGGAGGCCACTTCTCGGTAATCGCCGCCCCCATGTCCGTAAGTTGCCGCCCAAGGGCGAGGCGAAGATCATCGAGGCTTGAAGCCGCTGCATCAAAGTGCAGCGGCGGGAAGATCAGAAAATTGACTGCGATCCCCACGCCCACGCCCGCACCCATCTGGACCAGGTAGCCAAAGGAGAAATCGTCCGCGTTGCTTCCGCCCACCAGCAGGACCAGCAGGGCCGCCGTCGGAATCCAGTCACGGCCCGAACCGATACCCGGCAAGCCGCCCAGGAGCACGCCGACCCCCATGAACAGGGCCACCGTCAACGGGGAGGGTTGGGCAAGGCTGACCAGAATGAAAGCAAGGCCGATTCCCATTGCCAGCCCGGCGAGGGCCTGCGCCCCCTGCTTCACTGAGCCCGCGACGTTGTGGTACATGGCCACCAGGGCCCCCAGCGGCGCATAGTACGCATAGTGCGAGGCCGCGCCCGGCATTAGCGGAGCGATGGCGAACGCCAGGCCCGCGGCAAGCGCGGCTTTGGCAGCCAACTGCAGGCGCTGCGCCGCAAAGGCAGCGGAGAGCCCCGCCACCGATTGTTTGAGAAGTTGGGTCCCCCGAGCCCACCGTGCATCCGGTCGTGCTTGAGTGTTGCCCATCCGGACCACAGTAGGGCCGGGCGCCCGTCAGGACAAGCCGGCTGCGGAACGCCGCACTTCGGCGGCCAGGCGATGCGCCCTTCCCGGCGTCCGGCCCTCCTCCTGGCGGCGTGGAATGTAGCCAAAGCCAAGCCCGTAGGCCGGATCCGCAAAACCGAGCGCCGCGTTGGCACCCTCGTGTCCAAAGGCCCGGTGGCTGCCAAAGTTCCGGGAAGGGTGGGGCTTCATGAAGACGACCGCAAACGCGTTGTCCAGGCCGGAAGAGCGGTCCAGGCCCCACACCTGTTCCCGGGTCATGGCCTCCACCGTCCGGGCCGCCAGGAACGGTTTGTCCCCGTCGACGCCTGTGGTCGCAGCGGCGTACAACCGCGCCAGGCCCTCAGCGGAGCCCACACCGCCGGCGGCGGACATTCCGGCCGCCCGGACGGCGCGGATGTTCGGCAGTTCCATGACGGTGCTGACCGGCGCATTGCTGTTCATGCCTTCGAGGCTGAGTGGATCAACCCAGCCCTGGCCGGGATCTTCTTCATAGAGGACGTCCCTGTACCGTGGCTCCAGCTCCTCCGGGAGCCCCAGGAAGAAATCCACGTCCTGCGGCTGCCGGATCCTGCGGTCGTAGATGGCCTGCAGCGACTCGCCCGCGACGCGGCGGCACAACTCCTCCATAAGGATTCCGATGGTCAGGGCGTGGTAGCCGAACTGCCGCCCGGGCTCCCAGGCGGGAGCGGCAGCGGCAAGGCGCGCCGCGGCCGCGGACGTGGTGAATTCATCCAGGCGGAATCCCCCCTCAACGCCCATCAGTCCTGCCTGATGCGACAGCGCTTCCCGGACCAGCAGCCTGTCCTTTCCGTGGCCACCGAATTCCGGCCAGTAATGGACCATTGCCCTATCCAGGTCAAGGACGCCATCCTGGACCATCAGGGCGATGACCATGGCGGCAACGCCCTTGGAGCAGGAATAGGCCCCGGTCACGGTTTCCGAAGCCATGTCGGGGCCGCCCGTCAGGCGCACCACCGGCATCCCGTTGTGGTAGCAGGCGAGTTGTGCGCTGTACCGGGAGTCCTCAGCGAGGAACGACTCAAACAGGGCCAGGACGTTTTCGTACCCTGGTGCCACGGAACCAAGAGATGTCTGCATGCCCTCAGTGTAGGCAGGAAAGCGATTTCCTGCCCGAGGTTTGCTTAGCGCAACGCGCCGTGTCCCGGCGCAACCTCTTCGCCTGGCCGGACCGGCCCGGGCGGCGTGCCGTCTCCAAACGGCCGGCCCCCCAGCGATTCCCTGCCGTGGTCCTGCAGCCAACCGCCCAGGTCCGGACCGGCCGGAACAATGCCCGTGGGATTAATGTCCTCGTGCACGATGTAGTAGTGCTGCTTGATTTGCACGAAGTCGATAGTGTCCCCGAAACCCGGCGTCTGGAACAGGTCCCGTGCATAGCCCCACAGATGCGGCATCTCACTGAGTTTCTGCCGGTTGCACTTGAAGTGGCCGTGGTACACGGGGTCGAACCTGGCAAGCGTGGTGAACAGGCGCACATCCGCCTCGGTGATGGTGTCGCCCACCAGATAGCGCTGCCGGGACAGGCGGTCTTCAAGCCAGTCCAGCGCAGTCCACAGCCGGTCGTAAGCTGATTCATAGGCTTCCTGGGAACCCGCGAAACCGCAGCGGTAGACGCCGTTGTTGACCTCCGTGAAGACGCGCTTGTTTACCTGGTCGATTTCGTCGCGGAGGTGTCCAGGGTAGAGCAGCGGCGCTCCTGCCCGGTGGAACTCCGTCCACTCGGTCGAGAAGTCGAGGGTGATCTGGGGGAAGTTGTTGGTCACGACTTCACCGCTGCGTACATCCACGATGGCAGGTACGGTAATTCCCCGCGGATAGCCGGGGAACCGTTTGAAGTAGGCCCCCTGGAGGCGCTCTATGCCGAGGACGGGGTCCACTCCGCCGGGATCCAGGTCGAACGTCCAGGAGCGAGCGTCGTGGGTAGGGCCGGGCTGGCCCAGGGAAATCGCTTCTTCCAGGCCCAGCAGCCTGCGGACAACGACGGTGCGGTTTGCCCACGGGCAGGCACGGGCGGCGATGAGGCGGTAGCGCCCGGCTTCCACCGGCCACCCCGGTTCGCCCTTGCTGCCTGGGGAGGCATCCCTGGTGATCCGGTCCTCGATGTAATTGGTGTCCCGGGTGAACTCCGTGCCGCCGGTCACATAGGCTCCACGGGTGCTGTGCGTTTCCTGGCTCATGCCACAAGCCTATGTGCCGGCTAACCGATCCAGGCACCTTCCGCCAGGATCGCCGAGACGGGCTGCCAGGCAACCAGCCACGCTCCGGCAACCAGGAGGGTGAACAAAGCAATCCAGACTCCGGAGGGGACGGAGGTGGCGCGGTACAGAAGGTAGGCGTCGGAGCTGCCAAGGCTTCCGCGACGCCGGATGTGGACGTTCGTGAGTTTGAGCAGGTCACGCACAGCAGCCACCAGGAGTGCAAGACCGAAGATGACGGCCACATGCCCCACGACTGGCGCCGGTGCAAGGAAGGTAAGGGCAGCCGCGCCGGCGATGGCGGCGGCAGTGATGATGAAACCGGCAAGGTTGCGGAGGAAGATCAGCGACGCGGCCAGGACCAACAGGCTCACGGCCATGGCAGCCGGGCCCCACCCGCCAAGGCCGCAGCAGACGAAAGCGGCACCGACCATAGCCGGTACCGGATATCCCCAGAAGCAGGACCATGCTGCTGCAAGCCGGCTCCTGCTGTAAGTGGTGGTGGTTCCGGAATGGTCAAGCCTGAGGCGGATTCCCGACAGCCGCTGACCGGACGTCAAGGCCGCGAACGCGTGACCCAGCTCATGGGTGGTGGTAGCGAGGAGCCCGAAGTAGCGCCAGCTGCGGCGGGGTATGGACAGACCGACGGCTGCCGCCACGGACAACAGCATCTCGATCCAGGTGACGTTGGGTACGTTTGCCTGCGCGAACGCCGCACTGAAGGTGTTCCACAAGCTCGCGGAGCTGTCCAACATTGCCTCCTGGCTGCCGGTTGGCGTCGTAAATGTCCTACTCCAACGCTACGCACCCCAGCTGGGCGAAGGCTTAAAGTCGAAAGGCACGCCCGTTGCGGCGTGCCTTCGGCGTTGGTGGGACGTGCGAATCGCTGCCCGAAAGGTTCCCGACTAGCCTTCGCACTCAGTGCAGTAGCTGTGGCCGTCTTTTTGACGGGCGATCTGGGACCGGTGGCGGACCAGGAAGCAGGAATAGCAGGTGAACTCATCCTCAGCCTGCGGGATGACCTGGACTACGAGCTCCTCAGCGACGAATTCGCCGCCAGGGACGCCGGCGCCGTCCAGTCCGTCAGCCTCGTCCAACTCCTGCACAACACTGCGGGCGTCGGGAGCATTTGCTGACTGGAGCTGCTCGAGTGAGTTGTCCTGCGATTCCTTCACGTCGGAACGCAGTTCATCGTAATCGGTTGCCACTTTAGGTGCTTCTCTTTTCTTTGATTGGCTGTCGGGTATGAAACGTACAGCATCGGGAGGGTATTCCCCAACAGTGAGCGTGAATCCGCCGCCTATTGGGTAAAGGTCCTAAGGAGCAGCCGCACGTTCCAGGAGCGCATTGCGGCCGCGTGGGCAGTGGGGGGACAGGGTACTGGTCCCCCTGCATGACGGAAGGGGCAGTGTGTGGAACAACTCACCGCAGAGTTCGGCGGTGCAGGACAAATCGGCGTGGGCGTCGGTCCTGTGCTGGAGAAGTTCACCGACGTGTCCAGGATTGTCATCCTGCGCGGCGGAGGATTGGGCGACCTGATTTTCGCCATCCCGGCCATGGCAGCACTGAAGGTGGCTTATCCGGGATCAACCATCACGTTGCTGGGAACACCAATCCACAAGGCGCTGCTGGAGGCGGTGAAAAGCCCCGTGGATGAGGTGGTGGTCCTGCCTTTCGCCGAAGGAGTCAGGCCTGGGCAGGAAGAGGCAGCTGAACTGGACCGTTTCTTTACGGACATGCGGGGCCGCACCTTCGACCTGGCTGTCCAGCTTCATGGCGGCGGCCGCTATTCAAACCCCTTCCTGCTAAGGCTCGGCGCCCGTCATACCGTCGGGACACGGACTGCCGATGCAGCCAGCCTCGAGCGCACCGTCCCCTACCTTTACTACCAGCACGAACCACTCAGGGCTTTGGAAGTGGCCGGGTTCGCTGGTGCCTTCCCGGTCGATCTCGAAGCCCGGCTGGCGCCCGCCGGCGGGGGAGCCGCACACGAAGCCCTAGACGGCGCCGCCGGCCAGCCGCTGGTGGTGATCCATCCCGGCGCCACCGACCCCCGCCGTCGTTGGCCTGCTGACAAGTTCGCCGAACTTGCCGCTGCCTGCGCAGCGGACGGCTCGCGGGTGGTCATTATCGGTGACAGCAGCGAGCAGGACCTCGCGGAGGCGATCGCGGCCCGGGCCGGATCGGCGGCCGTCGATTCCGCAGCCGGCGCACTGGACATGGCAGGGCTTGTGGCCCTGCTGGCGGAAGCCGGCGTTGTGGTGGCAAACGACAGCGGTCCACGGCACCTTGCCCAGGCCCTGGGCGTTCCCACGGTCGGCATCTTTTGGGCCGGGAACGTGATCAACGCCGGAGCGCTGGGCAGGAGCCTGCACCGCGTGCATGCCTCCTGGGTGACAGCATGCCCCACGTGCGGGATAGACGTGACCCAGGTTGGCTGGACGGCACCCCGCTGCGCCCATGACGATTCTGCGGTAGCGGGCATCGGGGTGCCGGAGGTGTACGAGGATGTCCGCAGCCTCACCGCCACGGCCTACGCAAAGCAGGACGCATGAGCGGCACCGGGACGGCGGGCGTTGCCACCGATCCGCTTCCCGCTGACGGCAAACCGGAATTACTGGTCCTGCGCGCCCTGAAGCTTGGCGACCTGCTGGTGGCCGTACCTGCCCTGAAGGGTATCCGGCGGGCGTTTCCCGAACACCGGCTGCGCTATGCGGCGCAGGGATGGCTGGCAGAAGCTTTGGGGCTGGTGGGCGGTTATGAGCTGTTCCCTACGCATGGGCTGGACGAGCCGCTGGCGATGGAACCCGGCGTAGTGGACGTTGCCGTCAACCTGCACGGCAGCGGCCCGGAGAGCCAGGGAAGGATTGAGGCGCTGAAAGCCAGGCATACGGTTGGCCACCGAAGCGCCCACCGGGACGGCCCGCCGTGGCGGCCGGAACTGCACGAACGCGAACGCTGGGTAAAGCTCCTGGAGTGGCATGGCATCGAGGCGGATCCACTGGACGTAAAGCTGAATACGCCGCACGTCCCCAGCCCCGTCCCCGGTGCGACAGTCCTGCATGTCGGGGCCGCCTATGGCAGCAGGCTGTGGCCGGCGGACCGCTTCGCGGCGGTGGCAGCGGCCCTCGCGGAAGCCGGCCACCAGGTGGTTTTCACCGGCGGCGCAGGGGAGAGGGAACGCGCTGACGAAGTGTGCCGCCTTGCGGGGCTCCCGGGGACCACCGTCTTGGCCGGCGTCCTGGGCCTCGGAGAGTTCGCGGCCACCATCGCCGCCGCACGCCTGGTGGTTTCCGCCGACACGGGCGCCGCCCACCTGGCATCCGCTTACGGCACTCCTTCCGTGGTGCTTTTTGGTCCGGCCCCACCCGAAATCTGGGGTCCGCCCCCTGGGCCCCATGTGGTCCTGACCCGCACGGAGCTGCGGCGCGGGGACACGTTCGCGGCGCAGCCGGACCCCGCGCTGCTGGCAATCCAGGTGCCCGACGTCATGGCTGCGGTCAGGGAGCTGGGCCTGCTGTAAGCGCTGCGGATTTGCGACCCATAGTGTGGGTCTGCAGGGGTCGGCTTGGGTCCCGGGGGCCTAAAATTGTGTGCATGAGCACTGAGCTGGAAATTGCCTTGGTGTTGGGGACGGCGTTGTTGTGGGTCATCGTGGCGCTGACCATCCTGTCTGCCATTGACCGCCCCGAAAGGAAGGCGCGCCGGCAGGAACGGCGCGACCTCCGGACGGAGAAGCGGCGGATCGAGTATCGCCCCGTCGCGGCGGGTTCCCATCCCCAAGGACGGGACCGGCACTCGCGTAGGCTGCACCCGCATTGACGACGGCGGGACGTGCCCGGGTGCATCGGCGTGGAGCACCCGGCCGGCATACCGCACCCGGCCTGGCGCCCGCCGTCGTCCGTTGACGGTGTTGCGCTGCTGCCTGCCAGTCAAGTCTTGACGGGCTTCTTCGGAACCCTGACACTTTCCCGATGGGAGTAAGCGAAGAGTTGCGGGCACTGACTGACGTGGTGGACCGGCTTGCGGCAAGGTTTCCCGCACTGCCCCGCGAACGCATCGAGGATGTGGTGCAGCAGGAGCACAGCCTGCTGGATGCAGGCAGGGTCCGCGCGTTCGTACCGGTCCTGGTTGAACATGCTGCCAGGGACCGCCTGGCCAGGTAAGGCGCAGGGGCTTTTCAGGGTGCCGGCGCGACGTCGATAAGCACTTTTCCGATGGTTCCCTGCTCCACGGCATCGTGGGCCGCCGCAGTGTCCTCAAGGGTGAACCGGGTAAGAGGCAGCCCATGTTCCTCGCCTACCCGAAGGGCACCTGCTGCGAGTGCCTCGGCAACGCCGGCTACTGCCTTCTCTTTCTGCCCGTCCGTGACCGTGTAGGTGAGGATGAATTGGTAGCGGACGTTCTTGGTCATGCTTTCGCGGATCGGAACCGTGAGCGATTCTCCGGGGTTGGCCGCGTAAATCGAGATGGTCCCGCCAGGCTTGAGAACGTGCAGGTCGGCATCGATGTTCGCCGGCGCGTTGACGTCCACGATGATGTCCACCCCACCGGGCGCTGCCTCCTGAACGGCGCGGACGACGTCGTCCTTCCGATAGTTGATGACCGTCCCGGCGCCTGCGCGGCGGGCGAGTTCGGCTTTCCGTTCTCCGCTGACGGTTGTGATGACGGTAGCACCGGCCCACCGCGCCAGCTGGATGGCAGCATGGCCCACGGCGCCTGCACCGCCGGTGACCAGCACGGTTCGACCCGCCAGGGCGCCGGGCGAGAGCGTGGCCGGACCGTCCTCATTCGATGTCAGGGCACGGTGGGCCGTGAGGGCCGGAATCCCGAGCGAGGCGCCGGTGTCAAAGGATTCGGCGTCGGGAAGTGCCACAACTTTGTGGGCCGGCACCACGACGTACTCCTGCGCCGTACCTTCGTTGCTGCCCCACGCCACGTCCCAGAGCCAGACACGGTCGCCGTGGCTGAAACCCGCCACCTCTGCGCCCACTTGGTCGATAACGCCGGCTCCGTCCTGGTTGGGAACCTTGGTGACGTCCAGTTTCCTGCCACCCGTTCCGGCACGAGACTTCCAGTCCGTGGGGTTCACGCCGGACACCACCAGCCGGACCCGGACCTCACCGGGACCTGGCTCCGTCAATGGCCTGTCCTGGAGCTGCAGCACCGAGGAGGGACCCGTTGCCTGGTACACGATTGCCTTCACGTCTTCTCCCATGTCCGGATGCTCATCCCTTACCGCTCCAACCTAACCGCTAGAAGCGGTCCGTGCCGCGGAGACCCCGGGGGCGGCCGTCCGGATCGACGATGAAGCGGTAGACCGGATCCGCCCAGAGGCGATGGAGTGGCCGGACGGGTTGCGTGGCATGGTGGCGCACCTGCCCTGGCGGTCGGGGCGTACTGCGGCCGGCCCGGTGCCACTGGTCCAGGGCATCGGCGGTGCTGTTCCACAGCTCCAGTCCTGCGGTGGTGGCCTGGAGCTGTGGGTCGTCCAGCTCCAGGCCCAGGTGTTCGGCCCAGAGCTGGAGCCTCAGCTCCGTGGCGAGTGGCCGGGTGGGCAGGGTGCCGGAGCCTGCAGGCAGCATGCCGTCGGCGGATGCGTCCATCACGGCGCAGGTGAGCTCACTGTCAGTGGTCCAGGAGCGCCGGTTCAAGTTGTCTGATCCGCAGGTGAACCAGGTGTCGTCGATGATGCAGATCTTGGCGTGGACGTAAATCGGGGTTCCCTGGCTGTTTTCCAGGTCGAATATGCCCACCCTGTCCGGCGCGGCCCGGCGGAGCATGCCGATGGCGCGCAGTTGCCCCAAGCGCTTGGGCGGTCCACTGAGAAAGCCATCAGTGTCGGGGTACCTGGGAACCACGATGATCACGTTCAGCCCGGGGTTGTGTTGCAGGGCGGCTGCGATCCCCGCTGCCACCTCTGTTGACCACAGATACTGGTCCTCGATGTAGATGAGCGAACGGGCCTGGGCGAACGCCTTTGCATAAGCCTTCGCTATGGTCCGTTCTCCGTGTGGGGCGAAGGGGAATGGCGGATGCTTCAGGCCGTAAGTGCGCAGCAGCTGCACGGCGTGCGGGCCTGCCGGAGGTGGGGGAGGAGCGGACTCGGGGAGCGGCTTGGGGTGCCTGGGCATCCGGGCCAGGCGCTGCAACAGCATCCGGTACGGGGTCCGCCGGTCCAGCGGGTGGGGATCGTTCCACCGTTCAGCGAATACGGCCAGCACATCTGCAACGACCGGGCCGCGCAGCTCAAGTGCGGCGTCGTGCCATGGGGGCCTCTGCCCGTAACGGGAATCCATCTCCACTGCCTGGGGGTCTCCCGCATGGCCGGCGTCATCACGGCGGCTGTGTGAGAGGTCCAGTCCCCCCACGAACGCCACATCGAGGGAAGGATCGGTACGCCGGCGGATGACCACCAGTTTCTGATGGTGCGAGCCGAAGAGGCGGACGCGCTGATCCAACAGTGCCTCCCCGCCGGAGTCGTTGATCTTCCGGCTGAGAAGTTCGTTGGAGCGGCCACTGATAGGGGCCGACACGCGCTCACCATGGGATCTCCAGACGAGGCCCCGTACCTCCACGCCGGACCGGGCCAGCCCGGCGAGCTTCGCGCCAATGGTCGTACCGTTCGCCTCCAACTGCTCATCGGCATCGCCACGCCAGTCGGTGAACCATACCTGGTCTCCCGCCTGCAGCGCAGACAGCTCCTCATGCAGCCTGGAGAAGTATGTTGCTCCATGAATCAGGGGACGTACCAGGTTTCCTTCAGACCAGGGGCCGGATTCCGTACCAGCCCCTTGGACGTCGGAGGCAGGGTTTCCCCGCTCAGCCTGATTCAGAAACCACTTGCCAACCATGCTGTCCACGTGGCGCTCCTTCCGGGGCCCGGGGCAGGCCACTGCGTTTCCAAACTAACCTACGCCCGTGCGTTTACCTCCGCCCCGTGCAGACGGCTCCAGACAGATTGAAACCAGCAACGCTCCACTGCCACGTCGGGAATAGGCTTGGGCAAGATCCTCCCTGCTGCAGTCCACTCGGCGGCGGCAAGCACCGGCGCCATGCGCAGGGCGGGATAAGGCTGCTCCAAGAGCCACGCCGTACCTACAGCTCAATCACCAACCAGCTCCATAACCAACGAAGGAATGAGTCAGGTCCATGTCACTGAAGGAAAAACTGAAGGGCGATGTCATCGTCCACATGAAGGCCGGCAACAAGCTGGGCCTGACCACTGTGCGCAACGTCCTGGGCGAAATCGAAACGCGGGAGAAGTCCGGCAAAACGCCGGTCGAGCTCGACGACCTGCAGGTCACGGCGCTGCTGCAAAAGGAAGCGGCCAAGCGCCGGGACACCGCCGCCACGTATTCGGCGGCCGGTCACGATGACCGGGCGCAGGCAGAGATCGCCGAGGCTGAGGTCATTGAGGCCTACCTGCCCAAAGCGCTGACCCGCCAGGAAGCCGAAGCCATAGTGGACGAGGTTATCGCCGGCCTGAAGGCGGACGGAACCGAACTGACGATGCGCTCCATGGGCACAGTGATGAAATTAGTAACCCCCAAAATCGGCGGCCGCTTCGACGGCAAGGCCATCGGCGAGATCGTGAAGGCCCGTTTGGCGTGATGGCATTCCCCTGGGCGTTTCCCCGAACGGCCTGCCGTCCCTGGAAAGTCATCGGGCGCCGCGTTGGGTTACAGCGCGCGCCTGACGCCCTGCAGGGGGTATGGGCCGGCGGCGGTTGGGGGGCGGCATCCGGTCTCAGAGATGCCATGGCCGCCGGCCCTGTCCCCATGTCTAAGACCCTGCCCCAGCGGCAGGATCTTGTCCTTAACGGTAAAACCCGTTCCTAAATGACAGCCCACGTTGGCCGCAAGTTTCGCTCAAGACTGGCACGCAGTAGCCGCCGCGGTTATAACTTCCGGAACGCCCCTGCGCGGTCAGTGCGGCAAACGCCTTCGGCCCGAAGCTCCGGCCCGGAAACAGGGCAAAGAAAAACACCCCGGTCCGAAGACCAGGGTGTTTACGGTGGTGACTCTACTCACCACTCTTGTGCGCGGAGGGGGACTTGAACCCCCACCCCCTTTCGAGGACTAGCACCTCAAGCTAGCGCGTCTGCCATTCCGCCACCCGCGCAGGTGGTATTCCGGGAAGCGTGTGCGCTTTTCAGCGTTTCGCGCCTCTCCGAAGCAGCGAGAAAAACTCTAACATGACTTTCCGGGAACAACGAATCGAGCCAAGTAGGTAGGCTGAGGACAGCGATTCAGCTCGTGCCAACCAGTCATTCCCTACCAAGGAGCCACCAATGCCTGACGTCCTGCCCGAGGATGAAGTTGTCCGGATCTGCCAGGAACTCATCCGGATCGACACCTCCAACTACGGCGACGGGTCAGGACCTGGGGAGCGGGCGGCAGCAGAGTATGCGGCAGGCCTTATCGAGGAAGTGGGCCTGGAGGCGGAGATCTTCGAATCCGCCCCTGGCCGCGCCAACGTCGTGACCAGGATGGCAGGGGAGGACCCTTCCGCCAGCGCCCTGGTGGTCCACGGCCACCTGGACGTGGTCCCCGCCCTGCGTGACCAGTGGTCTGTGGACCCCTTCGGCGCGGAACTGAAGGATGGCCTGATCTGGGGCCGCGGCGCCGTCGACATGAAGGACATGGACGCCATGATTCTTTCTGTGCTGCGGGGTTTCGCCCGGGAGGGCAGGAAACCCAAACGGGACATCATCTTCGCGTTCTTCGCTGACGAGGAAGCCGGCGGCGTCTACGGCGCACGTTATGCCGTGGACAACCGCCCGGAACTTTTCGAGGGCGCCACGGAGGCCATTTCGGAGGTGGGTGGCTTCTCGGCAACAATCGGCGGCCAGCGGACCTACTTGCTGCAGACGGCGGAGAAGGGCATCTCGTGGCTGCGGCTGGTGGCCCACGGCCGGGCCGGCCACGGCTCGCAGATCAACACGGACAACGCTGTCACGCGCCTCGCCGCCGCCGTAACCCGCATCGGCGAATACAAGTGGCCCATTGAACTCACGCCCACCACCCGCCAGTTCCTTGATGGAGTGACCGAACTCACCGGCGTGGAGTTCGACGCCGACAACCCGGAGCTTTTGCTCAACCAGCTTGGCACCGTGGCCCGGTTCGTCGGCGCCACCTTGCAGAACACCACCAACCCCACGCTCCTCAAGGGTGGTTACAAGCACAACGTCATCCCCGAGTCTGCCGAGGCCCTGGTTGACTGCCGTACGCTGCCGGGCCAGGAGCAGCAGGTCCTCGAAATCGTGCGCGAACTCGCCGGCAGTGGAGTGGACGTCAGCTACGTCCACAACGACGTCTCGCTGGAGGTCCCGTTCGCCGGCAACCTGGTGGACTCGATGATTGATGCCCTCCACAAGGAGGACCCCGGTGCAAAAGTGCTGCCCTACACACTGTCCGGCGGCACGGACAACAAGTCGCTCAGCCGGCTGGGCATTACCGGCTACGGCTTCGCGCCCCTGATGCTCCCCGAGGACCTGGACTTCACCGGCATGTTCCATGGCGTGGACGAACGTGTGCCGGCGGACTCCCTCAAGTTCGGTGCCCGGGTGCTGAACACCCTGCTCACCAACTACTGAGGGGACCTGCCGTGACTCCAGAGGACCTGCTGCCGGACGGGCTCCTGGAACGCATCCGCGGCCGCGCCGCAGGATACGACCGGGACAACGCCTTCTTCCACGAGGACCTGCAGGAGCTTGCGGCTGCAGGGTACCTGAAGCTTTTCGTTCCAGTACCCGACGGCGGCGCGGGGCTTGGGCTCGAGGCGGCAGCGCAGTGCCAGCGCAGGCTGGCAACGGCGGCCCCTGCCACCGCGCTTGCCGTCAATATGCACCTGGTGTGGACCGGCGTCGCGCACGTCCTCGCAGCCCGCGGCGACCACTCCCTGGCCTTCGTGCTCAAGGAAGCGGCGCAGGGCGAGGTCTTCGCGTTCGGCAACTCGGAGGCCGGCAACGACTCAGTCCTCTTCGACTCAAGGACCGCGGCCACACCTTATCCGGACGGAAGCTACTCGTTCACCGGGACCAAGATCTTCACCAGCCTCTCGCCGGCGTGGACCCGGCTGGGGATTTTCGGAAAGGACGCCGCAGCCCGGGACGGTGCCGGGGAACTCGTCCACGGGTTCATCAACCGTGAAACGGCCGGCTACCGGATCCTGGACGACTGGGACACCCTGGGCATGCGCGCAAGCCAGTCCGCCACCACTGTCCTTGATGGTGCGACCGTTCCGCCGGACCGGATCTTCCGCAAGCTGCCCGTGGGTCCCAACGCCGACCCGCTGGTATTCGCGATTTTCGCGTGCTTCGAAAGCCTCCTGGCCGCCGTCTACACCGGATTGGGCGAACGGGCGCTGCACGTGGGTGTAGAAACTGTAAAGCGCCGCACGTCTTTCAAGAACGGCGGACGCAGCTACGTGCAGGACCCTGACATCCGCTGGAAAGTTGCTGAGGCAGCCATGGCCATGGACAACCTCTACCCACAGCTCAGGGCTGTCACCGCCGACGTCGATGCCCTGGCCGACCACGGGAACCAGTGGTTCCCCAAACTGGTGGGTCTGAAAGTGAATGCCACCGAAACGGCGCGGCGCGTTGTGGACCTGGCCATCCGCGTCAGCGGGGGATCGAGCTACTTAAGGGGTTCGGAACTGGAACGGCTCTACCGCGACGTGCTTGCCGGCATGTTCCACCCCTCCGACGACGAGTCTGCCCACAACACGGTGGCCAACGCCTGGCTGGGCCCGCTTGAGGACTAAACGGTCCGCTGGACCACACGACTCCTAAACGGTCCGCTGGACCACACGACTCCTAAACGGTCCGCTGGACCACACGACTCCTAAACGGTCCGCTGGACCTGCATCACCCGGCGCCGCAGCCAAAAGCGCCTGCCGCCGCCCACGTACAGCTTGCTGCGTTCCAGTTCCCACTTGCCGTATTCGGAGTGTTCCACCAGGCGGCGGCGTGCCTCCGGCAGGGAATCATCAGGGCTGACGGTCAGCACGAGGTACTCGTACTGCCGCAAATAATCCCGTTCCCGCTGGACCGAGCTGGTGAGAAATTGTTCCTTCATTTGCTCTCCATTTTCGTCCTTTTCCGGCTAACGTGAAGTCATGAGCATCGATCCGCGTGTCGCGCTTTCGTCCCTGACCACCGCTTTGGAAGAACACCTTATAGCAGCATCGAACCGCCGCGGGGACGGTGACCCCTCCGTTGAGGCAGCTTTTTTCGCAGTGGCCGATGCCTTCGAAGTTTACGAGGACGCGCTGTACGAGGCCTACAACGAGGTCACCCCGTTGCAGGTCTTTGACGACGAGGATGAAGAGGACGAGGAAGCCGACGTGGACGAGGACGAGGACCTGGAAATCGTCGAGGAATAGCCGCGCCGGGGCAGGACATCAGAAAGCGGCGGAGACATCCTCCAAAGCCCGCGCAATCTGCGGTGGCAGCGGTGCGGGCTGGACGGCCAGGAGTTCCTTCAACTGCACCGGCGTGCGGGCGCCGACAATGGCGGTGGCAACTCCCTGCTGTGACAGCAGCCATGACAGTGAGACGTCCTGGGGAGTCCGGCCCAGGCCGTTGGCCGCCATGCATACCGCATCCACGATGCGCGACGGCTTCTCCTCCAGGTAAGGCTCCACGTAGGCCGATTCGCTGGCCGACGCCCCGCGTGACCCGGCGGGGATGCCGCCGCGATACTTCCCGGTGAGGACGCCGCGGCCCAGCGGAGCCCACGCCATCAGCCCAAGCCCGGCATCCTCGGCGGCGGGGATCAGTTCCGCCTCCGCCGTCCGCTGAAGGAATGAATATTCCGCCTGGACGGCAACCAGGGGCACACTGCTGGTGGCTGCGGCCTTCGCAGCCTGCCAGCCCCTGAAGTTCGAAATTCCGGCGTACCGCGCCCGGCCGGTGCGTACCGCAAATTCCAGCGCAGCCAGCGTTTCATCGAGGGGAACGTTGCCGTCCCAGGCCTCAGCAAACCAGAGGTCCACATATTCCGTGCCCAACCTGGCCAGGCTCGCATCAAGTCCGGTGAGCATCGCATTGCGTGACGTGTCCACCGCGCGGCGCCCGTCCGGCGTCGTCATCCCTGCCTTGGTGGAGATGGAAATTTCGGTGCGGGACACCACATCACCCAGGAGTGAGCCAAGGATGGCCTCCGAGCCCCCGCCCGCATACGACGCCGATGTGTCCACGTGCCGCCCGCCCGCATCAAGGAAGGTACGCAGCAACTCGGACGCGTCCTGTTCGTCAGTTTCCCCACCCCAGGACCGGGTGCCCAGGGAGAGGGCGGAAACTCGCAATCCACTGTTGCCGACGTAACGCTGCTGCATAGCAGCAAGCTTACGGGCAGATGCACCACCGCCATGCCGTAGGGTCTTAGCGTGAACTGGTTTGAAGCGGCCCTGCTGGGCCTTGTGCAGGGACTGACCGAATTTCTACCTATTTCATCGAGCGCACACCTGCGGATCGTGGGGGAGTTCCTTCCCAACGCGGAGGACCCGGGGGCGGCCTTTACGGCCATCACCCAGCTCGGCACGGAGACCGCCGTGCTGATCTTCTTCTGGCGCGACATCGTCCGGATCGTCAAAGCCTGGGCCGGGTCCCTCACCGGCAAGGTGCCGCGGCAGGATCCCGACGTCCGCATGGGCTGGCTGGTGATCCTGGGCAGCCTGCCCATCATCGTGCTGGGCCTGCTCTTCCAGGACCAGATCGAATCGGTACTGCGCAGCATGTGGATCGTGGCCACCATGCTGATCGTCTTCGGGCTCTTCCTCGCCGTGGCCGACGCCGTGGGGGCCCAGAAACGAGACCTGGCGCACCTGACCTACAAGCACGGCATCCTCTATGGGCTGGCCCAGGCCCTGGCACTGATTCCCGGCGTCTCCCGCTCCGGAGGCACCATTACCGCGGGCCTGCTGATGGGCTACACGCGCGAAGCCGCCGCACGGTACTCCTTCCTGCTCGCCATCCCCGCGGTCTTCGGCAGCGGGTTGTACCAGCTCTACAAGGTGGTGACCAAGGAAGGCATCTCCGGCCCGTTCGGCCTGCCGGAAACTGCCCTTGCCACCGTGATCGCCCTGGTGGTGGGCTATGTCATCATCGGCTGGTTCCTGAAGTTCGTATCCACGCGCAGCTACCGGCTCTTTGTCTGGTACCGGATCTTCCTGGGACTGGCCCTGTACCTCCTGCTCGGTTTCGGCGTCATCAGCGCCTAGGACTAGGCTTGGCTTGTGAAATCCTGGACTTCCCGCCCCGTTCCTGCCCTGCCCGGAAACATGCCCGCCATCCGGCTGTTCGATACCGCGGCAGGCCGCGAAGTGGCGCTGGAACCGGAAGCACGGCCGTCCATGTACGTCTGCGGCATCACTCCCTACGACGCAACCCACATGGGCCACGCCGCCAGTTATGTGGCCTTTGACCTGCTGAACCGCGCGTGGCGGGACGCCGGCAGCGAGGTCTCCTACGTGCAGAACGTCACGGACGTGGATGATCCCCTGCTGGAACGCGCCACTGCCACCGGAGTCGACTGGCAGGACCTCGCGGCGGAGCAGGTTGAACTTTTCCAGACGGACATGGAGGCGCTGAATGTCCTGGCGCCGGACCATTACGTTGGCGCCGTGGAGTCGATTGGCCTCATCGTCCCCGAGGTGGAGCGGCTGGTCAGCCTGGGACTGGCCTACCAGGTTCCCGGCAGCAACGGGGAACCCGACGGGGATGTCTATTACGACGTCGAAGCGGCCGGCAAGCAGTCAACGGCACCTGATGCCTGGTCCCTGGGATGCATCTCCCACCTCGGCGAAAGCACCATGCTGGAGCTTTTTGCCGAACGCGGCGGAGACCCGGGCCGCGCCGGGAAGCGGCAGGCCCTTGATCCGCTGCTGTGGCGGGTGGAACGGCCCGGCGAGCCAAGCTGGCCCGGTGGAAGCCTGGGCGCGGGCAGGCCCGGCTGGCACATCGAATGTACAGTGATCGCCCAAAAATACCTGCCCTCGCCCTTCACGGTGCAGGGAGGCGGTTCGGACCTCATCTTCCCGCACCATGAGATGGGTGCCGGCCATGCATACTCGTTGGCCGGGGTACCGCTTGCCCGGCACTACGCACACGCCGGCATGGTGGGGCTCGACGGGGAGAAGATGAGCAAGTCCAAGGGCAACCTGGTGCTGGTCTCCAGGCTTCGCGCCGCCGGTGAAGACCCGGCAGCAATCCGCCTTGCCATCCTGGCCCACCACTACCGTTCCGACTGGTCCTGGACGGGTGAAGGCTTCACCGCTGCCAAGGCAGACCTTGCAGCGTGGCGGAAGGCCCTCGACCACGCCCCGGAAGGTTCGGGCCGCGAACTGCTGGCCGACATGCGGGCGGCGCTGGCAGCGGACCTCAACGCGCCCGCCGCAGTCGCCGCAGTCTCGCGCTGGGCACGTTCAGCGAACGACGGCGGTGCTGCCGCCAGCCCCGCCGACAGCAGCCTGGTCAGGGACGCGGTGGACGCCCTTCTTGGCATCCGGCTCTAGGCTTCGGCTCCACGTCAGCAAACAGACAGGGGCCGGGCACGGGATTCCTCCCGGCCCGGCCCTGTCCCTTTTAATGTCAGGGCCGGTCCTGGCCCCGCCGCTTCAGGTACCGCTCAAATTCGCGGGCAATGGACTCGCCGCTGGCCTCAGGAAGGTCGGCGGTGTCCTTGGCTTCCTCCAGCTGCCGGACGTAGGCAGCAATTTCCGGGTCCTCGGTGGCCAGCTCGTCGACGCCGCGCTCCCAGGCGTCCGCCTCCTCCGCCAGCTCGTGGGTGTCCAGCGGCACCTGCAGCAGTTCCTCGATGCGGTGCAGCAGGGCAAGCTGGGCTTTGGGGGAGGGGGCCTGTGCCACGTAGTGCGGCACCGCGGCCCACAACGATACGGTGGGGAGCCCGGCCAGCAGTGCCACCTCGGACAGGACCCCCACGATCCCCACCGGGCCTTCGTACTGCGAGGCTTCCAGGTTCATGCGTTCCCGCAGCTGGGCGTCATCGGACGACGTGCTGACCGGAATCGGGCGGCTGTGCGGAACATCCGCCAGCAGTGCACCCACCAGCACCACGTAGTCCACTTTCAAAGCCTCTGCATGGACCAGCAACTCCGCGGTGTAAGCGCGCCATTTATAGGACGGCTCGGTTCCCTGCACAAAGATGACGTCCACGTTGGAGTTGGGCGCCGAGGCTTTGTAGATCCTGGTGGAAGGCCATTTGATCTTGCGTTCACCGGCAGAGTTCCTGCGGACCGTGGGGCGCGTGAACTGGAAGTCGTAGTACTCGTCCGCATCAATGGATGCGACTTTCTTGCCACCCCACAACTTGTTCAGGTACCGCAGCGAATCGCTGGCCGCTTCTCCGGCGTCGTTCCACCCTTCAAAGGCGGCAAGCATTACGGTTACGCGCTGTCCGTCAGCCACCGGCTGCAGGAACCGTTCCCGCTCGGGTCCGGCACCTTGTTCGGCGGTGTCTCCCTCGAAGCTATTCATTTCTTCACCCTACGTCCAAGGTGCGCACTCGTGCATGGAATGAAGCGCCGCAAATCGCCGATAACCGGCGCAAAGGGCACCCCGCCTGCGTCATATTCGCCAAGGGCGTAGCCCACAGCCGCCGCCCAGCCACGCCCCGTAGACTGGCGTCATGCGATTTCCTGCCACCGGTTCCCCGCTCAAAGCTGTCCTATGGGACATGGACGGAACCATCGTGGACACCGAGCCATACTGGATTGCCGCGGAGCGTGCCCTGGTGGAGGCCCATGGCGGCACCTGGAGCCACGATCAGGCCATGCAACTGGTGGGCCAGTCACTGACGTTCTCCGCCGGCCTGCTCCAGCAGGCAGGCGTCGAGCTGGAAATCCGCGAGATCATCGACGCCCTGACCGCCCAGGTCATCAGCAGCGTCCAGCAGCAGGTGCCATGGCGCCCAGGCGCCCGGGAACTCCTCGAAGAACTGCACCTGGCAGGCGTGCGCTGCGCCCTGGTCACCATGTCCGAGGGGCCGCTGGCCCGCCAAGTGGTGGCCAGCCTTCCCCGCCCCTACTTTGAAGTCCTGGTCACGGGTGACACCGTGACCCAGGGCAAACCGCACCCCGAGGCCTACCTGACCGCCGTCGAACTGCTCCAGGAAAGCGATCCTGATCTCGGAATCCACCACTGCGTTGCCCTCGAGGATTCCGTACCGGGCGTGGCCGCGGCCGTAGCCTCCGGCGTCGCCACGGTGGCTGTCCCGCACATCGTTCCACTGCCCGACGACGGCAGCTACGCAGTCTGGGACTCCCTGGCCGGCCGCGGCCTGGTGGAGCTTGAAGCCCTGCTCCCCGGGGCGCAGGCAACGGTGCCGGCCGCCACCGCCGCTGGTGACTCCCGTGGCTGATCCAGGCACTCAGCGGGACACCGAACCGGGCATCCCGCCGGGCACCACGGGACGACGCCGTGACGGCATCCCGCTGGGACGCATTGCCGGCGTTCCTGTCGTGCTTGCTTACTCCTGGTTTGTGATCGCGGCCTTCACCGTCATCGCGTACGGGCCCGTGTTGGCGCGGAACAACCCCATGCTGGGCATGAGCGCCTATCTTGTGGCCTTCGCCTACGCCGTCCTGCTCCTGCTCTCGGTGCTGGTCCATGAACTCGCGCACGCCCTCACGGCGAAAATCTACGGATGGCCCACCCAGAAGATCGTCCTCAACCTCTGGGGCGGGCACACCCAGTTCGAGAGCTTCACGTCTTCCCCCGGCCGGTCCGTCCTGGTGGCGTTGGCCGGACCGGCGGCCAATTTTGTCCTCGCCGGCGGAGCCTGGCTGGTCCTGGGCACCAACAGCCTGGGAAGTGTCGCCGAGATCCTGACGAACATCTTCATGTGGGCCAACTTCCTCATCGCCGTCTTCAATGTCCTGCCGGGCTTGCCGCTGGACGGTGGGCGCATTGTCGAATCCATCGTGTGGAAGGCCACCGGGAGCCAGGCGAAAGGAACCGTGGCAGCCGGCTGGGGTGGGCGCATCATCGTCCTGGCGATCGCTTACTGGTTCCTCCTTCGCCCCTACCTCGCCGGCGACCAGCCGGACTTCAGCCTCCTGATGATCACCATCCTGGTGGGCGGCTTCCTGTGGATGGGTGCCTCGGCTTCCATCCAGCAGGGCACGCTGCGGGCACGGCTGCCGCTGGTCAGCGCAGCGGGATTGTCGACGCCGGCCGTTGGGGTGCCTGCCTCGGGCACTGTCCGTGACGCCCTCCGCCTGGCGGCAGAAGGAACGAAGTCCGTGGTGGTGTGCGGACCGGACGGCCGGCCGCAGGGTGTGGTGGACCCCGGCGCATTGGCCTCGGTGCCCGACGCCGCAGCCGATTCGACGCCAGTCACCGCCATTTCGTTTCCCTTGGCTGCGGGAGCCTATGTTCCCGAGTGGTCCAAGGGGCAGGAGCTGATCCAGTTTCTTTCGCAGGTTGAGGGACGGCACTACGCAGTGGTGGACCACAATGGCAAAGTCACCGGGCTGCTCACCCAGGACGTTGTCCTCGCGGCCATCACAGGGAGGCGCCAGCGCACCGATAGGCACCCGCAGGGCCAGAACCGGTAGAGTTACCTGCCGGTCGTGCATTGCCGCCGCCAGGGGCCACAATATCCGTGGGCACTTTGGCCGCGGCACAAAAGGTTTACAGGAGCGAGGAACATCATGAGCAGCGAAACTGCCGTCAACGACGCCACCGGAGCAGCGCAAGCCGGTGCTGCCGCCAGCGGCTCGCAGCCGGTGGGAGCCGCCCGTCGCCGCGGCCCCTTCAGGGAAGGCGAGCGTGTCCAGCTCACCGACGAACGTGGCCGCATGAATACCATCACGCTTGAACGCGGTGGCGCCTTCCATACGCACCGGGGCTTCCTGAACCACGATGAGATCATCGGCAAGGTGGACGGCTCCGTTGTGGTGAACAACGTCGGCCAGCAGTACCAGACCCTGCGCCCGCTGCTGTCCGACTTCGTGCTGTCCATGCCGCGCGGCGCCGCCGTGGTCTATCCCAAGGACGCCGGCCAGATCGTGACCATGGCGGATATCTTCCCCGGGGCCCGCGTGGTGGAGGCCGGCGTCGGCTCCGGTGCCTTGTCCATCTCCCTGCTCCGCGCCGTGGGGGACAACGGCTACCTGCACTCCTTCGAGCGGCGTGAAGAGTTTGCGGACATCGCCCGGGGAAACGTGGAGACCATCTTCGGCGGCCCGCATCCTGCATGGCAGATCTCGCTCGGCGACTTCCAGGAGGAAGTGGTCAAGGCTGAAGAGCCCGGCTCCGTGGACCGCGTGGTCCTGGACATGCTGGCGCCCTGGGAATGCCTCGACGCCGTCGCCACCGTGCTTGCGCCCGGCGGCGTCTGGATCAACTACGTAGCCACGGTCACCCAGCTCTCCCGTACGGCCGAGGCGATCCGCGCCGACGGCCGCTTCACTGAACCTGACGCCTGGGAATCGCTGGTCCGCGGCTGGCACCTTGAGGGTCTCGCGGTCCGGCCGGACCACCGGATGGTGGCCCACACCGGGTTCCTGCTGGTCACCCGCCGGCTCGCCGACGGTGTGACGGGCATCTCGGTCAAGCGGCGGCCGTCCAAGACCGAATTCAACGAAGAGGATGTCAATGCCTGGACTCCCGGTGCTGTTGGGGAGCGGGCGGTGTCAGACAAGAAGCTGCGGCGGGCAGCCCGGGACGCCATCGCCGGAACGAATGTGGTGGACACGCCCGAGGTTACGAACTAGTCCACATTTCGGGAGTCTCCATCCCTACCCGGCATCTTGGGACTAATGTCTTAAGAGAAGCGCAGGAAGGGGCTGATACATCATGGAGACACCAAACCAGGACTCCGGACGTACACCGGCAGAGCAGTCTGCCGCCAACGACCTCTCGGTTGCTGACCGCCAGGTCAACATACTTCGGGACAAGCTCAGGCACATCGACCGCCAGTTGGCAGCGGCAACGCAGAACAACACCAAGCTGGTCAGCATGCTTGAGACGGCCAAGGCGGAGATCCTCCGGCTGAAAAACGCCCTTGACCAGGAAGGACAGCCGCCGTACAGCTTCGGCACCATCCTCCAGATCAACCCAAAGCGGCAGCCTTCCCCCGGCAACAGCGGACAGGCCGCCACGGAGGAATCGGTGGACATCTTCAACGCCGGCCGGAAGATGCGGGTGGGCATCAGCCCCCTGGTAAACATCAACCAGCTGGCGGTAGGCCAGGAGGTGCTGCTCAACGAAGCCCTCCTGATCGTTGCAGGGCTCGGCTATGAGCGCGCCGGCGAGCTGGCCACCCTGAAGGAGATGCTGGGACGGGACCGGGCCCTGGTGGTGGGCCGGGCCGATGAAGAACGCGTGGTCCGGCTCTCCGGCGCGCTGCAGGCCGAGAAGCTCAGGGTGGGCGACGCCCTCTCCGTGGATTCGCGGACCGGCTACGCACTCGAGAAGGTGCCGCGCTCCGAGGTGGAGAACCTGGTCCTGGAAGAAGTTCCGGACATCACCTACGAGGACATCGGCGGCCTTGGCCCCCAGATCGAGCAGATCAGGGACGCGGTGGAACTGCCATTCCTGCACCCCGACCTCTACCGGGAGCACGGCCTGAAGGCGCCCAAGGGCATCCTGCTGTACGGGCCTCCGGGCTGCGGCAAGACCCTCATCGCCAAGGCTGTCGCCAACTCCCTCGCTGCCCGCGCCGCCGAGCGGTCCGGGAACGTGGACCTGAAGAGCTACTTCCTGAACATCAAGGGCCCTGAACTCCTCGACAAGTACGTGGGCGAAACGGAGCGGCACATCCGGCTGATCTTCTCCCGCGCCCGGGAAAAGGCATCGGACGGCAGCCCCGTAGTGGTCTTCTTCGACGAAATGGATTCCTTGTTCCGCACCCGTGGCACCGGAATCTCGTCCGACGTCGAAACCACCATCGTGCCCCAGCTCCTCAGCGAGATCGACGGCGTGGAACGCCTCGACAACGTCATCGTCATCGGCGCATCCAACCGTGAGGACATGATCGACCCCGCCATCCTCCGGCCCGGCCGGCTGGACGTCAAAGTCAAGATCCAGCGTCCCGATGCCGAAGCCGCCGCGGACATCTTCAACAAATACATCACGCCGGACCTGCCGTTCCACGAATCGGACCTCGCAGAGCACAACGGCGACGTCCAGGCCACGGTTGACGCCATGGTCCAGCGCACGGTCGAAGCCATGTACTCCACTGACAAGTCCAACGAGTTCCTGGAGGTCACCTATGCCAACGGTGACACCGAGATGCTCTACTTCAAGGATTTCAACTCGGGCGCCGTGGTGCAGAACGTGGTGGACCGGGCCAAGAAGTACGCCATCAAGGACCTGCTGACCACGCACCAGAAGGGCCTCCGGATCGAGCACCTGCTGCGCGCTGTGGTGGACGAGTTCCGCGAACACGAGGACATGCCCAACACCACCAACCCCGACGACTGGGCACGCATCTCCGGCAAGAAGGGCGAACGGATCACCTACATCCGCACCATCGTCCAGGGCAAGGCCGGCCAGGAGCCGGGCAAGTCCATCGAGACGATGCCGACCACGGGACAGTATCTATGACGGGTGCAAAGGGACCCGCTGCCGGGGAAGCGCTCCCCGTCGGCGGGGCCATGCGGGTCATGGGGGCGGAAACCGAATACGGCATCCACGCCCCCTCCGCACCCTCGGCCAACGCCACCATGATGAGCGCGCGGGTGGTGCAGGCCTATGCCCAGGTCACCAGGCAGCGGGCGGCCGGCGGGGCCGAGACCCGCTGGGACTATACCGACGAAGAGCCGCTGCACGATGCCCGGGGTTGGACCGTGGACCGGGGAGCTGCACACCCCACCCAGCTGACCGACCAGCCACCGGTGCTTGACGCGGAGGCGGTGGCCCTGGCCTACGGGCGCGAGGAACTCGAACTGGACGGCCAGGACGAGTCGGGGACGCTGCTCATGAACATGGTCCTGGGCAATGGCGCCCGGCTGTACGTTGACCACGCCCATCCGGAGTATTCAAGCCCCGAGGTCACCAACCCACGGGACGCTGTGGCCTGGGACGCTGCCGGCGACCTTGTGGGGCTGGCGGCCGTGCGCCGGCTGGCGGCGGACCCGGCGCTCCCGCCGGTCAACCTTTACAAGAACAACACGGACAACAAGTCCGTGTCCTACGGTTCGCACGAGAACTACCTCATGCCCCGTTCCGTCCCTTTTGGCGACATTGTCCGCGGGCTCACGCCATTCTTCATCAGCCGGCAGGTGGTCTGCGGGGCCGGGCGGCTCGGGATAGGACAGGACAGTTCAACCCCGGGCTTCCAGGTCAGCCAGCGGGCCGACTTCTTCGAAGCCGAGGTCGGCCTGGAAACCACCATCCGCCGGCCCATCATCAACACCCGCGACGAGCCCCATTCCACCGCCGACAAGTACCGGCGCCTGCACGTCATCATCGGTGACGCCAATCTCAGCCAGGTGTCCAACTACCTGAAGTTCGGCACCACGGCCATGGTCCTGAGCCTCATTGAGGCAGGGCTCGCCCCCAAAATCGAAGTCTACGAGCCGGTGGCAGCGCTCAAAACGGTGAGTCACGATACCTCGCTGACAGCAAAGCTGCGCCTGTTGGACGGACGGCGGGTCACGGCGCTGGACCTTCAGTGGATGTACCACGAAGCCGCAGCCAAACTCGCCCAGGACACCGGCGTCGGTGACGCCGTGGACGGTGACGGGCACACACACGAGGTCCTGGAACGGTGGGCTGCCGTTCTCACCCAACTGGACAGTGACAGGGCCGCGGCTGCCAGTTCCGTGGAGTGGCTGGCGAAACTTACCCTGCTTGATGGGTACCGCCAGCGTGATGGACTGGAGTGGAGCGATGCCCGGCTTGGCCTGGTGGATCTCCAGTGGTCCGATATCAGGCCGGAGAAAGGCCTCTACTACCGCCTGTTGTCCAGGAACCGGATGCAGCGCGTGGTGGACGATGCTGCCATCTCCGCCGCCGTGGCCGAGCCCCCCGCCGACACCCGGGCCTTCTTCCGCGGAAAGTGCATCAGCAGCTTCGGCAAGGATGTGGTGGGGGCAAGCTGGGACTCGGTCATCTTCGACGTGCCCGGTTACGGACGGCTTCAGCGGGTGCCTACCAGGGAACCACTGAGGGGAACCAAAGCCCTGACCGGAGCGTTGTTTGAGCGCTACCGGGAAGCGGGACCGTTCCTCGGCGAACTGCTGGGACACAACAGTACTCCGCCTGCGGCGTAAACCGCGCCGGAACGCCCGTCCCGTGGCAGGATGGGCATATCGGAGGATCCGCCGGATCCACCGGAGGAAAAAGGAGGGAATCCAATGGCAGGCCAGGAGCAGCAGCAGCCGCAGTCACGCGACAGCCAGGTCGAAGACGACATCCCCGAGGCACCCCCGGCACCGCCCGAGGCGCAGGCTTCGGCGTCGACCGAAGGCGTGGACGACCTGCTCGACGAAATCGACGGCGTCCTGGAATCCAACGCCGAAGAGTTCGTCCGGGCATTCGTGCAAAAGGGCGGCCAGTAACCCGGACCCGGAAGGTGGCGGAAGCCGCGGACGGCCGGAATCTGTACCGACGTTGAAGTACCACGTTCAAGGAGTGATGAGTGCAGGAATCAACCGCCAACCAGGTAGCCGCCAACGCCACCTCGTCCTTTACGGAGCACCTGCAACGGGACCGGCCCGAGCTACTGCCCTTTAGCCGGTCCCTCCAGGGCGGCGTGTCCGGGGCTGCGCCGTTGCAGGTTCCGCACGCCACCACGATCGTGGCCATGAGTTACGGCGGCGGTGTCCTGATGGCGGGCGACCGGCGCGCCACCATGGGAAACATCATTGCCAGCAGGCACATCGAGAAGGTCTTCCCGGCAGACCACTTCTCTGTCCTTGGCATAGCCGGCACAGCCGGAATAGCGATTGACCTGACGCGGCTCTTCCAGGTTGAACTTGAGCACTACGAAAAGATTGAAGGAACCCAGCTCAGCCTCGAAGGCAAGGCGAACCGGTTGGGGGCCATGATCCGGGGCAACCTTCCCATGGCCCTGCAGGGCCTTGCCGTGGTGCCCCTGTTTGCAGGGTTCGACACCAGCGCCGGTGTCGGACGGCTGTTTTCCTATGACGTCACCGGGGGCAGGTACGAGGAACACGAACACCATACCGTGGGTTCCGGTTCCGTCTTCGCCCGCGGAGCCCTGAAGAAACTCTGGCGGCCCAACCTCACCCCGGCTGAGGCGCTGTCCGTCGCCGTGGAGTCCCTGTACGACGCCGCCGACGACGATTCCGCCACGGGCGGCCCGGATACCGTCCGGCAGTTGTGGCCCGTGGTTTATACAGTGGACAGGACGGGAGCCCGCCGGGTGCCCGAGGCCGAACTCGCGGCTGCTTCGCGCAGCGTGATCGAAGCGCGCACCATCGCCGGACGGGAGGCCTGAGATGACCCAGCAGTTTTATGTCTCGCCCGAACAGCTGATGAAGGACCGCGCGGATTTCGCGCGGAAGGGCATCGCCCGCGGCCGGTCGGTGGTTGTCATCAGCTGCGCCGACGGCATCGCACTCGTCGCCGAGAACCCATCGCCGTCCCTGCACAAGATCGGCGAAATCTACGACAAGATCGCGTTCGCCGCCGTGGGCAAGTACAACGAATTCGAAAGCCTGCGCCAGGCCGGCGTCCGCTATGCCGACGTCCGCGGGTACTCGTATGACCGCGAGGACGTCACCGCCCGCGGCCTGGCGAGCGTATACGCCCAAAGCCTGGGTGCCGTCTTCACCGCAGAGCAAAAGCCGTTTGAAGTGGAACTGGCAGTAGCCGAAGTGGGCTCCACGCAGGCCGAAGACCACCTGTACCGGCTGACCTTCGACGGTTCCATCGCCGATGAGCACAGCTTTGTGGTCATGGGCGGCCAGGCAGACAAGGTGTCGTCAACCATCGAGGCAGGATGGCAGGCGTCCCTGGGCTTCGCCGACGCTGTCCGGCTGGCTTTGAAGGGTCTCACGCCTGCCCAGGAGGGTGACCAGCCGGCAGCACCTCTGCCGCCCGGCGCCCTCGAGGTGGCAGTTCTGGACAGGCTTTCCGAAAGCTCCCGCGGCTCCCGGCGTGCTTTCCGCAGGCTGAACGACGCGGACATCACAGCACTGCTGGCCTAGGAGGACGACATGGACAAGAGAATCTTCGGCATCGAAACCGAGTTCGGGATCTCTTACTCGAGCCCCGACTCGAGGCCGCTGGCCCCGGAAGAGGTGGCCCGGTACCTCTTCCGAAAGGTGGTCAGCTGGGGGCGCTCGTCCAACGTGTTCCTCACCAACGGTTCGCGGCTGTACCTCGACGTAGGATCCCACCCGGAATACGCCACCGCCGAATGCGACGACCTCGCCCAGCTGATCGCCCATGACCGTGCGGGTGAGCTCATCCTGGATGACCTGGTTGATGAGGCCCAGGCCCGGCTGGCGGCCGAGGGCTTCAACGGCACCGTATACCTTTTCAAGAACAACACCGACTCCGCGGGCAACTCGTACGGCAGCCACGAGAACTACCTCATTCCCCGCCGTGGGGAATTCTCCCGCCTGGCCGAAATCCTGATCCCGTTCCTGGTCACCCGCCAGCTCATCGCCGGCGCCGGAAAGATCCTGAAGACGCCGCATGGCGCCACCTATGCGTTCTCCCAGCGGGCCGACCACATCTGGGAGGGAGTGTCCTCAGCCACCACACGGTCGCGGCCCATCATCAACACCCGTGACGAGCCGCACGCGGACGCGGAGTTTTATCGGCGGCTGCACGTCATTGTGGGCGACTCGAACATGTCAGAGGCGACCGCCCTGATGAAAGTCGGAACCGTTGACCTGGTCCTTCGGATGATCGAAGCGGGCGTGATCATGCGCGACATGCGGATGGAAAACCCCATCCGCAGCATCCGCGAGATCTCCCACGACCTCAGTGGCCGGGCATTGGTCCGCCTGGCCAATGGACGCCAGCTCACCGCCCTTGAAATCCAGCAGGAATACCTCACCAAGGTGACGGCCTTCGTCAATGAACACGGCGCCCACAACCCGCATGTACCGCTGATCCTGGATCTGTGGGAGCGGACGCTGCATGCCATTGAATCCGGTGACACCAAGGGCATTGACACCGAAATCGACTGGGCCATCAAGAAGAAGCTGATGGATAACTACCGCGAACGCCACGGCCTTGGCCTGGACGCGCCCCGCATTGCCCAGCTTGATCTGACGTACCACGACATTTCCCGCAGCCGGGGACTTTACTACCTGCTGCAATCCCGTGGAGCGGTCCGCCGCATCGTGGACGACACTGTCATCAAGGGGGCGGTGGACGCGCCGCCGCAAACCACCAGGGCCAAGCTGCGCGGCGACTTTGTCCGCCGCGCGCAGGAGTTGGGACGCGACTACACGGTGGACTGGGTGCACCTGAAACTGAACGACCGCGCCCACCAGACGATCTTGTGCAAGGATCCGTTCCGCAGCGTCGATGAGCGCGTCGATGCGCTTCTGGACTCTATGGGCTGACGTCCAGCTTCAGGGTCTATTCTGGATAAGGTCCTTTTAACGGGACCTCTTCACGGCATGCTCCGCCGCCATGCGGAGTGTCGTATCCACCCTGCCCCGACGAAAGTTTTCCTACGTGCGCCGACTACTAGCAATCCTCCTTCCCGGCCTGCTGCTCCTGACCGCCTGCGGAGGCACCGCCTCCCAGCCAGAGCCCAGCAGCCAGTCCGCCGGGGAGACTGCAAAGTTCGACTCCCTCAAGCTGACCGACAACGGGGACAAGAAGGCCCCTGGCGTGGACTTTGACAAGCCACTGGCCGTGACCCAGCCAACCATCAAAGTGGTTTCCGAGGGCAAGGGCGACGCCGTAAAGGCCAACCAGGTTGCCAAGATTTCCATCCTCGCCCTGAACGGCACGGACGGCTCCCAGCTCGAGGATACGTTCCCCAACGAGCCGGAAAGCCTGGAGCTGAATGACGAGCTCAAGACCAGCAGCGCAGTCATCTACAACGCTTTCGTGGGCGCCAAGGTTGGATCCAGCCTTGCACTGGCCGTTCCCGGCCAGCAGAGCGCGGCATCGGCCAGCCCCAGCCCTTCCGACGGCGCCAGCCCCAGCCCGAGTCCGGAAGCCGGGCCCACCCAGCTGCTGATCATCAAGGTGCTCTCCGCATCCGATCCCACCCCGGTCCTGGACAAGCCCCAGGGCGAAACCGTGACGCCGCCGGCCGGGCTGCCTACCGTTACTGAAAAAGACGGCGTCCCCGAAATCAACGTTGCCGGTGCGGCTGCCCCCACATCCCTCGTGTCCCAGGACCTGATCAAGGGCTCCGGCGCCACCGTCAAGGAGTCCGACACGCTGACCGTGAATTACGTCGGCGTCAACCTGGCAGACGGCACCAAGTTCGATTCCAGCTTCGACCGCGGCCAGCCGGCCACCTTCCCGCTGACCGGGGTCATCAAGGGCTGGACCCAGGGCCTCGCCGGCAAGACCGTTGGGTCCCGCGTCCTGCTGGTCATCCCCAAGGACCTGGCCTACGGCGACGCCGGCCAGGGGCAGGCAAAGGGCGACCTGGTCTTCGTAGTGGACATCCTCGGGGTCAAGTAGCAAGACTTACATGGACGCCGCGTCCCTCGCGGCACCCCATCAGCATTTACGCATAGGAGCAAGCATGTCTTTTGGACAGCGGGAATTTGACCGCCAGAAGCCCGAAATCGATTTTCCGAAGGGCGACGTCCCCACGGAACTCGTCATCACAGACCTGATCGAGGGTGACGGCCGGGAAGCCAAGGCAGGGGACACCGTCTCCACCCACTACGTCGGCGTTGCCTGGTCCACAGGCGAGGAATTCGACGCCTCCTGGGGCCGCGGTGCACCCCTGGACTTCCGCGTCGGCGTCGGCCAGGTCATCCAGGGCTGGGACCAGGGCCTGCTGGGCATGAAGGTCGGTGGCCGCCGCCGCCTGGAGATCCCCTCCGAGCTGGCCTATGGCTCGCGCGGTGCCGGTGGCGCGATTGCTCCCAACGAGGCACTGATCTTCGTCGTGGACCTCGTGGCCGTGCGCTGACCCAGGCGCCAACACAGCCGGGAGCGCGCCAGTACTGGAGGAAGTTCCTCCGGTACTGCCGCGCTTTCTGCTTTCATCGGGGGAGTTTAGTAACGTAACGAGCGTGTCCCTATCCCGCACCGAACGACTCCTCAACCTGCTGATTGCGCTGCTCAACACCCGCTACGGGCTGCACCGCAGCGAACTGCGCGAAAAGGTCTACCACGACACCTCCGGCAATGACGTTGCGTTCGGACGGATGTTCGAGCGGGACAAGAATGACCTGCGGGCAATGGGCTTCGACGTGGAGACACTGACGGACATGGGCTGGAGCGAGGACGACCCCGCCACCACCAGGTACCGGATCGGCAAGGAGTCCAACCGGCTCCCGGACGTCCAGCTGGGGCCCGACGAGTGGACCGTCCTGCTGCTGGCCTCCCAATTATGGGAGCGCGCGGCACTGGGCACCGCCGCCCAAAGCGCGCTCCGCAAACTCCAGGCCGCCGGCAGGATGGCGGACGTGGAACTGCCGGCCGGGGTCCAGCCCCGGATCAAACCCGCCGGCCAGGCCTTTGATGACATCGTGGCCGCCATGCACGCCCGGCATCCGGTCACTTTCACGTATCTCGCCGGCACCACCGGCAAAGAGGAGGAACGCACCGTCGAGCCCTGGGGCCTGGGCAGCCGCTTCGGCCAGTGGTACCTCATGGGCTACGACCGGACACGCGAGGCGCCCCGGCATTTCCGCCTGTCGCGCTTCACCAGTGCCGTGACCACATTGGCGAAGGAGCAGTACACGCCGCCGGTGGACTTCAGTATCCGCGCAGAGCTGGACCTGTTGCCGGAACTGCCGCTGCGCACCGCCGTCGTGGACGTCAAGGAGGGGCACCTGCTGGCCCTCCGCCGTCGTGCTGTTCAAGCCACCCAGGACCAGGCCACAGGCCGGCCAGGTGCGGGCTGCGACAGGCTCTTCATCGAGTACCGGGACCCGGAGGTGCTTGCCGAAGAGCTGGCCTCCTACGGACCCGATGCCCTGGCAGTGGAACCGGCTGAACTTGCTGCCGCCGTGAGGCGCAGGCTCCAGGCGGCCGCCGCGTTCAGCGACGCACCTGTCCCCGACTTCACGTTCGCCGATGCCCGTGCCCGGACCGCCCGGAAGGGAACGTCTGAGGACCAGCTCAAGCGCATGCTGCAGTTGGTCCCCTTCCTGGTCCACAACCAGGGGCTGCACATCCAGGACGTCGCAAAGCACTTCGGCGTCACCCGTGAAGAGCTCGAGGCAGACCTCCGGATCCTCATCTGCTCCGGGCTGCCGGAGGGTTATCCGGACGACCTGCTCGATATCCAATGGGAAGACGACCACGTCTTCATTACCCAGGACCTTGACCTGAAGAAACCTGTCCGGTTTACCGTGGCGGAGGCATGCGCTTTGCTGACAGGTCTTGAAACGCTCAACGGCCTGCCGGACCTTCCCGGCGGCGGCGCGCTGGAGTCGGTTACCTTGAAGCTCCTGGCGGCCGCAGGCGAGGAAGGGCTGCAAGCTGCCTCCATTGCCGGGCCGGAGGTTGCACCTGCCGACGCCGCAACCCATGCCACGGTCCGCCAGGCCATCGAGACCCGCTCCCAGCTCCACCTGACCTACCTTTCACCCCAGCGTGACGCCGTCACCGAGCGCGACGTTGACCCGCTGCGGCTGTATTCCCTGGACAACACCTGGTACTTCGAAGCCTGGTGCCACCTGGTGGACGGGCTGCGGAACTTCCGCCTGGACCGGGTACAGGACGTTCACCCCAACGGAGCACCCGCCGCCCCGCACGGGATACCGGAGGGCGGGGTCCCGGCCAAGCTTTTCACCGCGAACGACGACGACACCACCGTCACCGTCCAGCTCACCCGGCAGGGGAGGGGGCTGGCGGAGGACTACTACGCGGAGCGTACCGCGGAGTTGCCCGACGGCGGCCTGGTGGCAGAGATCCGGTTCGGCAACACGGCGTGGCTGCCGATGTTCGTGGCCCAGCATGGCGGTTCAGCCCGGATTCTGGCCCCTGCGGAGCTGGCTTCCGCCGCGCGGGACTGGCTTGCGGCCTCGCTGGCCAGCTACGACCGATAGACTTCTCACCATGCCTTGGTGGTCCTGGATTCTCATATGGGTGGCGCTTGTCGCCGTTGCCCTGCTGTTCTATGTCCTGCTGGGCATCCGTCTCTTCCGACAGTTCATGGCCACGGTGAAGGACCTCGCTGCAGCGGGCGAAAAGCTGGGACACCTGAGCCCGGTCGAGGTAGCGGGTGAACCCGCGGATCCGTCCGGGCCCCTGCCGGGTTCTGCCGTTTTTGCCTCGCCCGCCGTCATGCGACATGATTACGAGGCATCCAAATGGGCCCGGCGCGAGGAACGCCGCCGTCGGCGAGTGCAGCGTAAAAAGGACCGGGGCCAGCCGCAGGCGCTCGGAGATCTCGACTTCACATAGAAGTAGGATGTACTTAGAGGAAAGGATTTCCCGTGGGAAGACTCTTTGACGGCCCCTGGCCGATCGTAATCATTATCGTTGTAGCTTTGCTTCTCTTCGCCGCACCCAAGCTTCCGGCCATGGCCCGCAGCCTGGGACAGTCCATGCGGATCATCAAGTCCGAGGTGAAGGAAATGAAGAACGACGGCAAGGCCGACACCACCGACGCAAACGGTCCGGTGGAAGGCACCATCGTGAACCACCCCAAGGCGAAGCCCGGTGAGCCGACAGACGGCACTGACGTTCCGCCGTCGACCCGCGCCTGACCTCCCGTGGCACTGTCGCGGGCCCGTAAAGCCAATCCCGAGGGGCGGATGTCACTTTGGGAGCACCTCAAGGAGCTGAAGAACCGGCTGATCGAGTCGGCCATCGGCGTCGTCATTGGCGGCATTGGGGGCTGGATACTTTACGATCCGCTGCTGAAGGCCTTGGCCGAACCGGTTAACCGCATTTCCGATGAGACCGGCGGCCTTGCCGCCATCAACTTCGGGACCATCGCATCACCGTTCGACTTCAAGCTCCAGATGTCGCTCCTCATTGGCGCCGTCATCTCCAGCCCCATCTGGATCTACCAGCTCTGGGCCTTCATCACGCCCGGGCTGACGTCGAAGGAACGGCGCTACACGCTGGGCTACATGGCTGCTGCCATCCCGCTCTTCCTGGCCGGAATCTGGGTGGGGTGGCTCGTGGTGCCGCAGGTGGTCCACGCGCTGACCCAGTTCACCCCGGCAGGCTCCTCCAGCGTCATCGATGCGCGGACCTACATCGAGTTCGTCACCCGGATGGTGCTCATGCTGGGCCTGGCCTTCCTGGTGCCCGTAGTGCTGGTGGGCGTCAACATGGCCGGGCTCGTATCCGGCCACACCATCCTCAAGGCCTGGCGCATTACAGTCTTCCTGGTCTTCGTCCTGGCCGCCATTGCCGCGCCGGGCGCGGATGCGATTTCGATGTTCATGCTTGCCGGACCGCTGCTGGCGCTGTTCTTCGCGGCAATCGGCATCTGCATCATGAACGACAAGCGCCGCGACCGCCGCCAGGCCCGGCAGGTCGAGGAAACCGAGGCCACAGCGGACGTCGCAACCCCCAGCAGTGAACTGAAGAAGCTCTAGCCTGCCGTTAGGCTTGGGGTATGTCCTCCACCACCGGACCCTTCTCCGCCGGGCCCATCGATCCTGAAGAAATGTCGCCGGCCGAGAGGTACCGTGCCAGCGCCGAACGCCGGGCCGAGGCCGCCACCTACCTCGGGGCGTTTATCCGGACCCTGGACTTCGAGCTTGACGACTTTCAACGGCAGGCCTGTCTTTCCCTGCAGCAAGGCAAGGGAGTCCTGGTGGCTGCCCCTACCGGTGCCGGGAAGACCATCGTGGGGGAGTTCGCCATCTACCTCGCGCTGCAGCGGGGACTGAAAGCCTTCTACACCACACCCATCAAGGCGCTCAGCAACCAGAAGTTCAGTGAACTCACCGCTAAATATGGTGCGGACAATGTGGGCCTCCTGACCGGCGACACCAGCATCAACGGGGATGCCCAGGTGGTGGTCATGACCACCGAAGTCCTGCGGAACATGCTCTACGCTGATTCGGCCACTCTGGGCGACCTCGGCTACGTGGTCATGGATGAGGTGCACTACCTCGCCGACCGGTTCCGCGGGGCTGTCTGGGAGGAAGTCATCATCCACCTGCCCAGCGAGGTCCAGGTCGCCTCACTGAGTGCAACGGTTTCAAATGCCGAGGAATTCGGGGCCTGGCTGGACACCGTCCGCGGCGACACAGACATCATCGTCTCCGAGCACCGCCCGGTGCCGCTGTGGCAGCACGTCATGGTGGGCCGCCGGATCATGGACCTGTTTGCCGGAGAAACCACCTTCGACGAGATCGCTCCGCCCGTGGAGGAAGACGACCTGCGGCCGGCCTTGTCCGGCACGTCCCACGATGCCGGCAAGGGACGTGGTTTCGACGTCAACCCGGACCTGCTGGCAGTGGCCCAGAGCGAGATGCGGCAGAGCTTCCGCAGCAGGCCCGGCCCCGGCGGAAGGGGCCAGCGCGGCCGGCGCGGAAACGACCGCCCCGCCCGTGGCGGCGAGAACACGGGAGTGCGCCCCGCCAGCCGCCCCCAGGTCATCGCCAGCCTGGACCGGATGGACCTGCTGCCTGCCATCACCTTCATCTTTTCCCGCGCAGGCTGTGAGGCTGCCGTGGCCCAGTGTGTCTCGTCCGGCCTCTGGCTCACCACCGAAACAGAGCAGCGGATCATCGCCCAGCGTGTTGACGAGGCGGGGCAGGACATCCCGGCCGACGACCTTGACGTCCTGGGCTTTTGGACCTGGCGCGACGGATTGCTCCGGGGGTTCGCGGCCCACCATGCCGGAATGCTGCCGACCTTCAAGGAGGTGGTCGAGAAACTCTTTGCCGATGGCCTGGTCAAAGCTGTCTTCGCCACGGAAACCCTTGCGCTGGGCGTCAACATGCCTGCCCGGTCCGTGGTGCTGGAAAAGCTGGACAAGTTCAACGGCGAAGCGCATGTGGACATCACCGCAGGGGAGTACACCCAGCTCACCGGCCGTGCGGGCCGGCGAGGCATCGATGTTGAGGGCCACGCCGTGGTGCTGTGGCAGCCCGGTACAGACCCGACGGCGGTCGCGGGACTGGCATCGCGGCGCACCTACCCGCTGAATTCCAGTTTCCGGCCCACCTACAACATGAGCATCAACCTGCTGGCGCAGTTTGGCCGGGCCAGGGCCCGCGAGATCCTCGAGTCCTCCTTCGCCCAGTTCCAGGCGGACCGCTCCGTGGTGGGCCTGGCCCGCCAGGTGCGCAGCCGCGAGGAATCCCTGGCCGGCTACGCAAAATCCATGACCTGCCACCTGGGTGACTTCACCGAGTATGCGCGGCTGCGCAGGGAACTTTCCGACGCCGAGAACGCCACGTCCCGGACCAAGTCACGCGTCCGGAAGTCCCTTTGCGACGATTCACTGGCGCGGCTCCTGCCTGGGGACGTGGTAAACGTTCCCGGTGGCCGTGCCCCCGGGCCCGCCGTCGTCCTTAGTTCGGACCACGCCAGCCGCGAGCCGCGGCCGGCCGTGCTGACGCTGGACAACCAACTGCGCAGGATCGGCGCTGACGACCTCGAGGGTCCCATCGCGCCGGTTACCCGGGTCCGCATCCCCAAGTCCTTCAACGCGAAGGTGCCCAAGTCCCGCAGGGACCTGGCGTCCTCTGTCCGGAACGCGCTTCGAGAGAACCGTCCGCCCGCCCCGGGCCAGAACCGCAACCATGACTTCGGCCGGGCCGCTGCCTTGCCCAACCAGGAAAGGCGCATTGCGGATCTTCGCCGGGCCCTGAAGGCACACCCGTGCCATGGGTGCAGCGAACGCGAAGACCATGCCCGGTGGTCGGAGCGCTGGTGGAAGCTAAGGCGCGAAACGGACGGCCTGGTCCGCCAGATCCAGGGCCGCACCAACACCATTGCCAAAACCTTCGACCGGGTCTGCGACGTCCTGTCCGTCTACGGTTACCTGGAAGACGCGGGAGACGGCCGGCTGAATATCAGCGCGGACGGCCAGCGGCTGCGCAGGATCTACGGCGAGAAGGACCTGTTGATCTCGCAGTCCCTGCGGCTGGGCGCATTCAATGACCTCGACGCCGCCGAAGTTGCCGCGCTGGCCAGCGTACTGGTCTACCAGGCCAAACGCGAGGACCGGGGCCTGAGGCCGCGCATGCCCAGCGTCTCCCTGGAGACCGCCGTCGACACAGTGGTGAAGGAATGGTCCGTCCTTGAGGATGTGGAAGAGGAACACAAGCTCCCCCTGACCGGTGAGCCTGAACTGGGACTTGTCTGGCCGCTGTATAAATGGGCCCGTGGCCGCCATCTGCAGGATGTCCTCAGCGGCACCGATCTCGCCGCGGGCGACTTTGTCCGCTGGGTGAAGCAGGTGGTGGACCTTCTGGACCAGCTTGCCAAGATCCCCGGACTGGACCCGCGGCTGGCACGGCTCTGCGCCGAAGCGATCAACCTCATCCGCCGCGGCGTCGTGGCATATTCTTCCGTCCTTTAGCCCCGATGACACCCCGCCGGCCCACGCCGGCACCCCCACACCCCAGGAGTCTGCCCCATGCCGCGCCCCGATGCCACTTCCCAGCCTGATGCCGCCTCCCGGCCCGCCCCGGTCCTGTACCGCAATGGGTCCGTTTACACCGCGGCGGATCCATTCGCAACGGCCATGCTGGTGGACGGCGGCACCGTTGCCTGGGTTGGATCTGAGCAGGCCGCATCCTCCATCGCAGACAGTTCCATGGAGATCATCGACCTCCGTGGCGCCCTGGTTGCACCCGGCTTCGTCGATTCGCACATCCACCTGACGGAAACCGGGATCGCCCTGGAATCGCTGCAACTGGGCACGGCCACGTCGGCACGCGCGCTGCTGGACGCCGTCGCCGCGGCTGGAGGGGAAGGGCCGGTGCTCGGCCACGGCTGGGACGAAACCAGGTGGGCGGACTCCGCCCTGCCCAGTGCCGAGGAACTGGAGCGGGCGTCAGGGGGCCGCCCGGTCTACCTTTCCCGGGTTGATGTGCACTCGGCCCTGGTTTCGACGTCCCTTGTACAGTCCGCGGACCTTCGCGGCAAGGACGGGTACGACGGCGGCGCCCGGGTCACGCGGGCAGCCCACGACGCAGCGCGGCTGGCAACCCGGCAGCTGCCCCAGGACGTGCTGAAGCGGCACCAGGCCCGTGCCCTGGCGGAGGCTGCGGCGAACGGGTACGTTGCGCTGGCCGAAATGGGCGCACCGCACATCGGCGGGCCTGAGGACCTGAGGCTGGCCGCAGGATGGAACGACGCCGACAAGGACGCGGCGCGCTTTCCTGAGGTGCTGCCGTACTGGGGGGAGCTGGTTTCGTCCGAGGCGCAGGCCCGGACCCTTGTGGAGCAGCTTGGTTGCGGCGTCCGCGGACTGGCGGGGGATTTGAACATCGACGGGTCGCTGGGTTCCAGGACCGCCGCCCTGCGCGCCGGCTACAGCGATGCCGGGCAGGAACGCGGCAGCCTGTACCTCAGCGTCGAGCAGGCGGCTGCCCACCTTGCCGCCTGCTCCCTTGCCGGGATCCAGGGCGGTTTCCATGTGATTGGCGACGCCGGGCTGGACGCCGCGCTGGAGGCGCTGGACGTGGCGGCCAAGGAAGTCGGGGAGCAGCGGGTGCGGGCGGCGGGCCACCGCTTCGAGCACGTGGAGATGGCTGATGCCGCGGCCGTGGCAAGGCTGGCGCACTACTCGGTGACCGTCAGCGCCCAACCGTCCTTCGACGCAGCGTGGGGCGGAGCGGGGGGCCTCTATGAGCAGAGGCTGGGGGAGCGGAGCCGGTCGATGAACCCTTTCGCTGCCTTCTATTCAGCCGGGGTTCCTGTCTGTTTCGGCAGCGACAGCCCGGTCACGCCCCTCCGGCCCTGGTCCAGCGTGCGTGCCTGTGTGGAACACCACAACGTGGACCAGCGCATTTCCGCGCGCGCAGCGTTCCTGGGGCACACCCGTGCGGGCTGGAGGGCCGCACGGCACGCCAACCCCATGGCCGGGCAACTGGTTCCCGGCGCACCGGCCAGTTTCGCCGTCTGGGAGGTGGAGGAGCTGATGGTCCAGGTGGCTGACGGCAGGGTGCAGTCATGGAGCACCGATCCGCGGGCCAGGACCCCACTGCTGCCCGCACTGGACACAGGCTCCGACCCGGTATGCCTGCAGACCGTGAAAGACGGTGCCGAACTCTACGCCAGCCCGGCCCTGCGTTCCTGACCCATAATCCTCCGCCCTATAATGGGGAGTTGCGCCCGCCGCCGGCCAGCCCGGCATCAGGTGCTCCGACCACTTCCACCAGGAAAGGCCCTTCGTGCGCGTCCTTACGATCATTCCCACCTACAACGAACTGGAATCGCTGCCCAAGACGCTCCAGCGCCTTCGGAAGGTCGTTCCGGCGTCGGACGTGCTGGTGGTTGATGACAACAGCCCTGACGGCACCGGCCAGCTTGCCGACGGCTTCGCCGCCGAGGACTCCCAGGTCCACGTCCTGCACCGCAAGGGCAAGGAAGGCCTGGGCGCCGCCTACATCGCCGGTTTTCGGTGGGGCCTGGACGCCGGATACGACGTCCTGGTGGAAATGGACGCCGACGGCTCACATCAGCCCGAACAGCTTCCCCAGCTGTTGGAAGCCGTGGACCAGGGCGCGGACCTGGCCATGGGCTCGCGCTGGGTTCCCGGCGGCAGCGTGGTCAACTGGCCGCTGTACCGCCAGGCGATCTCCCGGGTGGGCAGCACCTACGCCCGGCTGATGCTGGGCCTGCGGATCAAGGACGTCACCGGCGGCTACCGCGCCTTCCGCAGGACCACCCTGGAAAAGCTCAACCTGGACCAGGTGGATTCCGTGGGCTACGGCTTCCAGGTGGACCTGGCGTGGCGCGTGGCCAAACTGGGCCTGCGCATCGAGGAGCGCCCCATCACCTTCGTTGAGCGCGAACTGGGCGCCTCCAAGATGAGCGGCAACATCGTCGTCGAAGCGATGGTCAACGTCACCCGGTGGGGACTGGCCGCCCGCTGGAACACCTTGACCGGCAGGCTGAAGAACAAGCAGCCGTAGTTTTTCCCTGGGCCGCCCCTCCGCGGCCTTCTGCGGACACAGGAAAAAGGGGGGGGCGGCCCCGCACCAAAGTGCGGAGCCGCCCCCCTTTTTTGAGGCTGGCCTTATGCCGAGCGGCGCTCTCCGCGGCGCTCCCGCAGGATGGTCAGGCGGTCCTCGAGGATCTGTTCAAGTTCAGGAAGCGAGCGGCGTTCCAGCAGCATGTCCCAGTGCGTGCGGACTGCCTTGTCATTGCTGGTGTCCGGCTTTTCGCCGTCAACCAGGAGCGCTTCCTTGCCGGTCTTGGAGACCCACACCGGAGGAATTTCCGCCTCGGAGGAGAACGTGACGAAAACCTGCTCGCCATCTGCGCAACGGTATTCGACCCGCTGGCGCGGAGCCGGCTCAACTCCGGACTCGGTCTCCATGCTCTGCGCACCAAGGCGCATGCCCCGCAGGCTGCGATCGCTCATGATTTCTCCCTCTGGTCGGTTCGCGGATGAAATCTCCGCGTTAGCCGGTGGCGACGTTGCGCCGCCGGACTAGTGTGTGCACTGTGCTGCATCATAAGATTCAACGCATTGCGAAGCTTGGTTGTTCCAGCTGGTCTTCTCCTGCCGGACAAATACCCAATTATACGGGCTTTAACACGTCTGCACCAAAACAGGGAGGGTTCGGCGGCTAGCCACCGAACCCTCCCTGTCTTGGTCAAGAGCCTAGGGCTGCGTGCGCTCGATGGGCGCCTCGTCGAAAAGTCCGCCGGCAGGCTCCGCGCTGGTGCCGCCAAGGGCGTTGCCGATTCCCTTCAGGGCTTCCCCAACTTCACTCGGGATGATCCAGAGCTTGTTGGCCGAGCCCTCAGCCAACTTGGGCAGCGTCTGGAGGTACTGGTAGGCCAGCAGTTTCTGGTCCGGGTTTCCCTTGTGGATGGCGTCGAAGACCTTCTGGATGGCCTGCGCCTCCCCGTCCGCACGGAGGATGGCGGCCTTGGCTTCGCCTTCCGCGGCGAGGATGGACGCCTGCCGCTGGCCCTCCGCGGTGAGGATGGCTGACTGCTTGGTCCCCTCCGCGGTGAGGATGGCAGCGCGCCGGTCGCGTTCGGCCCGCATCTGCTTCTCCATGGAGTCCTGGATGGAGTGGGGCGGATCGATGGCCTTCAGTTCCACCCGCGAGACGCGGATTCCCCAGCGGCCCGTGGCCTCATCGAGGACTCCCCGAAGCTGTCCGTTGATCTGGTCGCGGGAGGTCAGGGCCTCCTCCAGGTTCAGTCCACCCACCACATTGCGGAGGGTGGTGGTGGTGAGCTGCTCCACGGCCTGGATGTAGTTGGCGATTTCATACGTGGCTGCGCGGGGATCGGTGACCTGGAAGTAGACCACCGTATCGATGGAGACCACCAGGTTGTCTTCGGTGATGACCGGCTGCGGCGGAAAGGACACCACCTGTTCCCGCAGGTCCAGCAGCGGCAGCAGCCGGTCCACGAACGGGATGAGGATCGTCAGCCCGGGGTTAAGCGTGCGCTGGTACTTCCCGAGCCGTTCCACGACGCCGGCACGGGCCTGCGGAATAATCCGGACGGACCGGACCAAAACTATGATGACAAAGACGATCAGAACGACCAGCACAATGGCCAGTGCGGTTCCGCCTGCGTTTTCCATACAACTCCTTGTTCCCCAATTGTCAGGCTGTATCCGGACCGGCAGCCGCCGGCGGCGGTACCGAAACTACTGCTGTGGCGCCGTCGATGGCCGCCACCACCACTTTCTGGCCAGCGGGAAGGATTCCCGCCGCGGAGCGCGCACTCCAAATATCGCCGCCGATTTTCACCAGTCCGCCGTCGGCGGTCACGGCCTCCATCACGACGGCCGGTTCACCGATCAGCCGGTCCACGTTGGTCCGCTGTTCGGCCGGCCCCTTCTTGAGATGCGAAAGGGCTACCGGCCGGACGAAGGCGACCATGAGCAGGGACACCACGCAGAAGACCACCACCTGGAGCCAGGGCTCTGCACCGGCGAAATCGGCAACCAGTGCGGCAAGGGATCCGCCGCCGAGCATGATGAAAAACAGGTCAAGGGTGATCATCTCGATCACCGCAAACGCCAGGAAAGCCGTGAGCCACAATGCCCACCAGTTTTCGCCAAGCCACTCGAACATCCCTGTTTCCCCCTTCGCCACGGGGGAGCCGCACGCGCGGACCCGCCAGTAACTGTCTTTTCATCGTAGTCCGCGGACTTACCGTGTGGGCCGGTTCATACCGGCCGCAGGTGGATAGTGGCCAAGTCGTTACGGGGCGCCGTGGGTCCTGGGCCTGAACACCAGGAGCCTGAACTTTGCGTCGGCTGTCACCGGCTCCGGGGAGTGTTCCAGCCGCGCAGCGATCTGCCCCAGGTCCAGGTGGTGGCCGGCCGGGCCCATGAACGCCAGGTCCGCGGCGGCGGCCCGGCCCAGCGCCAGCGGGATGTCGACGTCGACGCTGCTGGCCGGCTCGAAATGCCCCGCCATCGCCCCGGCCAGGCGCTCATCCTTGCCCTCCTCAATGCCAAGCATCCCGGTGAGGGCGGCGATGTCCCCAAGGTGCCCGCTCCGTGGCGTCACCACCACCAGCACGCCGGTGGGTCGAAGGACCCGGGCAAACTCAGCCGGGTTCCGCGGAGCGAAGACCACGGTGACCGCATCCACCGAGTTTGCTGCTACCGGCAGCGGCTGCCAGATGTCCCAGACCAGGTTCACGGCCTCGGGATTGAGCCGGGCAGCGCGGCGAAGGGCAAATTTGGAAATGTCCAGGCCGACGGCGGACGCGTGCCGCCCGCCGGCCGCCGCCGTGTCGAGGATCTCCCGCAGATAGTGCCCGGTCCCTGTCCCCGAGTCCAGAACCACGGCACCTTCCTGCGGCAGGTTGGGCACGACGGCGGAGGCCACCGCCCGAGCCAGCGGCAGGTAGTGGCCGTTCCCCAGGAAGTTGAAGCGCGACGCCACCATGGGGGCACTGTCCGGTTCGAAGGGCGTGCCCTTGCCCACCAGGAGGTTGAAGTAGCCCTGCCGGGCGGCATCGAAGCTGTGGCCGTTCGGGCACACCAGGCGGGGCTGGCGCGCGGCCGTTGCCTCCAGGTGTTCCAGCGGATGTGAGCAGACGGGGCACAGGAGGTGGAGATCCGCGGCAGGCATGGGAACCATCTTAGGACGGGCCGCCCTGCGCCCCTGCCGTTCGTCACTGCCCCGGGTGACGGCGAAGGTCAGCCGAGCGATATGCCTGCCGGCCCGTCGTCGAAACCCAGCCCTTCCCGCGCCTTGCTGATGCCGGGTTCAGCCCAGTGCGCCGCATACTCGGCGTTGCTGCTCAGGGACCGGAGTTGGGCACGGTCTATGTACAGGATGCCGTTGAGGTGGTCCGTCTCATGCTGGACGATGCGCGCCTGCCACCCGGAAAATGTCCGCCGCTCCGCCGCGCCGTCGGGCGTCTGGTACTCCAGGACCACGGTGTCGGGCCGCGCCACCACCGCCTGGAGCCCGTTGAGGGAAAGGCACCCCTCATAGAACGACGCCAGTCCCGTCCCCGCCGCCGTGTACCGGGGGTTGAGAATGGCCAGGAACTCCAGCGGGCTCCGGTTCCGCAGTGCCGCGGCGTCGGGATCGACGTCGAACTGGTCCTCCAGGACGGCGAGCTGCAGGGGGATGCCCAGCTGAGGGGCAGCGAGGCCCACCCCCGGGGCCTCGTGCATGACCTCGCGCATGACCCCGATAAGGCGGGCCAACTGGCCGGCGGACAGCTGACCGTCGAAGGCGGCGGCACGCTGGCGCAGGGCGGGGTGGCCGGCCTGGACGATGAGCGGGAGGGACCCGGCGGACAGGATCCGCTCAACAATCTCACGGATGTCGTCGGCGCCGGCGGTTGTTGGGGGAACAGTCTGGGTCATGGGGACAGCCTACTGGCGGAGCGGCGCAGGACCCTTGGACTAGGGTCTACTGCATGGCTGATGATTCTTTCCCGCAGGCATCCCCGCTGGAGCACGTCCTGGAATTCATCCGGGTCCTTGAAGCCGGCGGCGGTGCGGAGGACATCCGGCCGTTCCTGTCGGAATCATTCCTGTTGACGGAGGCTCCGCACCTTTTGGCCCCGGAAGGGTCCACCCGCCCGCTGGCGGGAGTGCTTGCCGGTGCGGACCAAAGCCGCGATGTGGTGAAGGACCAGCAGTTTACGGTCCGGCGGACCACCTGTGAGGGAAGCCGGGTGGTGGTGGAAGCCGACTGGTCGGCCACCGTGCTGATGGATTTGCCCTACTGGGACCGTGGCGAGACGATCCGGGCCAGGACATCGTCGGTGTTTGAGGTGCGCAACGGCGTCATCGTCAGCCAGGACAGTTACGACTGCTATTTCCGGTAGCCCTGCAGCCGCTGGTTCCTGCCGGTTCACCTGGTTACTGCATGGTGAAGCGCCGGGCGGCCCACTGGTTCACGGCAGGCACGGCGGCGGCCGCGCCAATGGCGGCAGTGCGGACACGAAGGAGCGGCCCGGGCAGCGGCCTTCCAAGCATCATGTTGATTTCGGCTTGCCGCCGGGCCACGGCCGCAGCCCGGCGCCGGCTTGCCTCAAATTCGCGAAGCCGCCTTCCCGTTGGTTCGCCACCCAGTGCGGCGCAGATCACGGGCACCAGCGCCCTGGCATCCAGCCAGCCCAGGTTCATGCCCTGCCCGCCGATGGGGCTGATCTGGTGGGCGGCATCCCCCACCAGGACGGAGCGGCCGGCCACCATGCGCCGGGCAATCGTGGATTGGACGCTGAACGCGCTCAGCATGGAGTTGGTATCCGGCTCAGGACGGAACCCGGTCCGGCGTTGCACAAGTTCCGCCAGCTCATCCGGTCCCGTGCCCGGTTCGGCGGGTCGTCCAAGCCGCACCACCCAGCGGCGCACCCGGCCGGGCAGCGGAAAGGACTCGACGATTCCTTCCGGCTCGAGGAACAGGACGGCTTTCTCCCCGTACCTGCTGCCGTCGTCGAAATCCCCCATGAGGTAGTGGTCGGGATAGGACTTCCGGTCCACAGGGACGCCCAGCGCGCCCCTGATCCGGGACCGGGCCCCGTCTGCCGCGACCAGCAAGGCGGCGGTGGCGCTGCCGTTGTGGTTGCCGCGCCGGTTCGCGGCATCCGGGCTGGACTGGACCGCGATGGTGACCTTGCCGCCGTCGTTCCTGGCTTCGGTGACGTTGGCACCCCGGACCAGCGCCGCGGGGTCCAGGGTGCGTACGCGGTCCTCCAGGAGTTCCTCTGTCCTGAACTGTGGCAGTGCCAGAACGAAGGGGTAGTTTTCCGAGACGGCGCCGAACGCCATGGTTCCCACTGTCTTCCCGCCGCTGACCGCCATGCCGGCCCTGATCCGGATGCCGTCCTGGACCATGCTGGACGCAACGTGGATCCCGGCGAGTGCCTCCAGGGCCGGAGGGTGGATGCCGATGGCGCGGGTATGCCGGTTGCGTGACTGCCGCTGCTCAAAAACCCTTACCGATACGCCTTCCTGCAGCAACGCGGCAGCCAGGTACAGGCCAACAGGACCGCCGCCGGCGATCAGGACATCGGCGTCCAATTGTCAGCCCCGCCGGTAGGCGAGGAGCTGGTGGAAGGCTGATGAGCGCTCCACGGACCAGCCCGGGGGAGCGGAGGCCGCCAACTCGACCGGCCTGTAGCTCCGGCGGATGGAGGTGAGGCCGTCTTCCCGGATGAAGGACTGCCGGAACGGCAGGGCGGCCACACTGAAAAGGGCAAAGGCGGCAGGACTGCGGATCAGGTCGTTGTGCAACGCCTTTCCCGCGGTCAGGATCTCCGAATCCGCCAGCAGTTGCCGGAGTTCCTCCGGGCCAAGATGGTGCAGGACGTGGTTGGAGATGACGACGTCGAACCGGGCACCCTCGCGGACCAGCTCGCCGCTGTGCGCCTTGCGGAATTCCACGCCGGCCATGGACGGGCGTTGCTGGGCGAACCGGGCCGCACGGGGATCAGGATCGATGCCCGTGATATGCACCGCTTTGCCGTCTTTGGCCGCCCAGCGGGCCAGCATCACGGCCAGGTCGCCGCCGCCGGAGCCGATGTCCAGCACCGTCAGCGGGCGCTGGTCGGGAGGGGCCATGATCCTGAGTTCCCTGGCATACAGTTTCCGCCAGCCGGACAGCACCCGGTTGATGACGGCGAACTGCCGGTACGTGTTGTCCAGGAGACGGGCATCGCAGTCCGGCCTGTCCATCTGCTCCACGTCCGTGGTGGCTCGTCGGCGCAGGAGGATCCCCATTCCGCGGACCGCTCTCAGGCCACGGGCGCTTCGGCCGGCGTCCGGCTTTGGAGCTGGCCCAAGGCATCCTCTGCCGCGCTGCCCTCCCACCCCGGAGCGCCGCCTGTTGCCTGCCGAATCTTGGTGAACAGGCCGGTTTCCACGGTCAGACCCGGGCCAAACGCCATGGAACAGATCCGCTCTTCCGCGGCGGGCCCTTCCCGGAGTGGTTGTTCAAGGATGTGCTTGAGGACGAAGAGCACCGTGGCGCTGCTCATGTTGCCGTAGTTGCGCAAGGTTTCCCGTGCGGGGATCAGCTGGGTGTCGCTGAGGCCGAGCCTGGACTGCACCTTGTCCAGGATGCTCCGGCCGCCGGGGTGGATGGCCCAGTGGGGGATTGCCGTGTAGGGGAGTGGCACCAGTTCCGGCTCCCTGGCCAGAAGGGGCTGCAGCGCGCCCACTATGTGGTCATCGATGATGTGGGGCACGTAATTGCCCAGGACCATTTCAAAACCGTTGTCACCGATGTTCCAGGCCATGGAATCCTCACCCACCGGTGTCAGGACCGTCTCGAAGTGGTCCAGCTTCATCAGTGCGGTGTCCGCCATGCCTGGGCGCGCGGTCACGACGGCGGCGGCGGCACCATCGGCGAACAGGGCCGAGCCCATGATGGTGTCCGGGTCGTTGGAGGTGCGTACGTGGAGCGAGCACAGTTCGGCGCAGACAACCAGGACCACCGCATTCGGGTCCGCCTCGCAAAACAGTTTCGCGGCACGCAGGGCAGGAAAGGCGGCGTAGCAGCCCATGAAGCCGAGGTGGTAACGCTGGACTGCGGGATTAAGGCCGAGTTCACGAACCACCTTGTAGTCGGGGCCCGGATTGAAGAAGCCGGTGCAGGAGACCGTCACGAGATGAGTTATGTCAAGTAAATCGACTTCCGGGGCGGCCTGCAGGGCAGCGCGCGAGGCCGCCACAAACAGCTTGGTGGCCTCGCGGGCGAAGATATCGTTGCGGACTTTGGTGCTGGGGTTCAGCAGGAGCCCGGTTTCTTGGTCGTAGAACTGCGGTTCTTCGGCGCGGGACGTGTTGGTGAGTTCCTGGACGGCGGTAAACCTTGTCTCGATGGCAGCACCGTCAAAACAGGTGTTCACCAGTCGCGAGCCTAAGCGCGACAGGCCAGGCTGCGCGGCAAATACGTCACGGGCCTCGGACTGGATGAGCTTCGTCTCCGGAACTGCAGTTTCAAGTGAACGTACGTAGACCGTCATTGGTTCATTCTTGACGGGCGCCGGAATAAAGACAATGGGACCGCCGGTTTGACCAGCGCTTTTACGCAGGTGTTCGTGCTGGCTGGCTGGCTTGGTGCGCCCCGCTCCGGAGCAGTCCCAAAGCGCCGATAATCTACATTATGTCACCTAGCTCTTTGGGAGCGCTGCCCTGCTCGCCGATGCCTTCGCAACGGACCAGGCCGCATTCGCCGGGACAGTACAGCATGCGGCCGGCTGGGTCAGGAGATGTAGGAACCGCCTGGGCTCCAATGGATGACGCCGCCCTGGTAGTTTTGCGCGACGCCACCGTCGTTGCCCGTGGAGTACTCGTCACTTGTCGGGTAGCCGAGGCGCCCTGATTCGTACCCTGTTGAGGCCCAGATGGAGCGAATGCCGCCTACGGACATATGCGCTCCGGTGGCTGGGGACCAGACGATGGCACCGCCCTGGTAGTTCTGGTAGACACCCCCGTCGCGCAGCCCGCCCACTTCGTTTGATACCGGGTAGCCGAGCTTGCCGCCCTCAAATCCCGACACCGCCCATTCGCGACGGATGGCGCCAACAGAGATATGCGCTCCGGTGGCTGGGGACCAGACGATGGCGCCGCCCTGGTAGTTCTGGTAGGCACCTCCGTCCCGGAGCCCGCCAACTTCATCGGTCACCGGGTAGCCGAGGCCACCATTCTCAAATCCTGTCTCCGCCCACAGGCCGCGGATCGCCCCCACGGAAATGTGGGCCCCCGTCGCCGGTGACCAGACGATGGCGCCGCCCTGGTAGTTCTGGTAGGCACCTCCATCCCGGAGCCCGCCAACTTCATCGGTCACCGGGTAGCCGAGGCCACCAGCCTCAAATCCTGTCTCCGCCCACAGGCCTCGAATCGCGCCGGTGGAGACGTGAGCCCCGGACGCCGGCGAATAAAGGATGCAACCGTGCTCGAAACACTGGTACCCGCCGTTATCTCTGAGCCCATAGATCTCTCCCGTAGTGGCAGCTCCTAAGGCCCCGTTCAGGGACGCTGCCTTTACGGCAATCGGAGTCTGCGGGGCCGGAAACGCGACGGCCGCCAAGGCATCAATCAAGCCGGCGCCGCAGCCTCCTGGGCAGGTTCCCGGAAGGGGCCTGGCCGTTGCCTTCAGCTTCGCCTCGATCCGGGCTGGCGTCAGGGAGGGATCAGCGGCTTTCATCAGTGCGCCGACGGAGGCCGCCATCGGCGTCGCCATCGACGTTCCCATCAGGTAGCCGTACGCTTCTGCGCCTGGAGTGGTTGTTCCGGCGTTGTAGGTGGACAGGATGCCGGCACCTGTGTCGCCTCCCGGGGCCATGACGTCGACGGCGGCACCGAAGTTCGAGTACGAGGCTTTGGATCCGGACTGGTTGGTGGCACCGACCGTAATGACGTTGCTGCAGTTTGCCGGCGCATTGTTTTCGGCGAGCTGGCTTTCGTTGCCGGCAGCCACGAATACGGATGAGCCGCGGCTGACCGCCCCGTCAATGGCGGCCTGCAGGGTGGAAGGGCAGGCAGCCGCTCCCCCGACGCTCAGATTGATGGTTTTCGCCGGGTTAGCATTGGCGGGCACGCCGGAGACTGCTCCTCCGGAAGCCCACGTAATGCTGTCCGACACGTCCGAGAGGTAGCCGCTGCCGCAGTCACCAAGCGCGCGGACCGGCTCGATCTTCACGCCCGGAGCGGCGCCGCTGACTCCTTCACTGTTATTGGCGACAGCGGCGATAATCCCGGCGACATGGGTTCCGTGCCAGGAAGAATGGGCGGATGAGGTGGAACCGCAAGTTCCGGAGGTCCGGTAGTCCCCCGGGTCGGAGGCGTCCGGATCCCTGCCGTCGCCGTCACTTGAAACGGTTGGGTCGGCGATCATGTCGTAGCCTGCCATGACGTTCGCGTTGAGATCGCTGTGGGCGGTTATGCCGGTGTCGATCACCGCGACGATCTGGCCCGTACCCGTGGTTTTGTCCCAGACAGACGGAACCCTGATGCCGACGCCAGGGTCAGACAGAGCCCACTGCAAGGAGTAGTAAGTGTCGTTGGGGGTGTACGACGGATGCATGAGAATGTCAGGCTCCACGGATTCGACTTTGTCGTCCGCAGCGATGCTCTCCAGCACGCGCCTGGACTCCCCGGCATTGAGCCTGTGGCTTGTCTTGACCACCTTGGCGTCGCTGGCCGTGGTCTTGATCTCCCGCACGCCGATGGAGGCATGCCCGGCAGCCCTGGAATAGGTCTCGTCCCGCTCCGCGGCGCTGCCGGCCACTGAGGGTTTGAACTTTACGATGAACTGGTCGGTGGGAGCTGGGGCATCCGGCAATTTCTCTGCGGCTGAAGGCCCGGGCAAGACGGGTTTGTCTGCGGCGTTTGCGGCTGGTGCGGTGGCTACGCCGGCGATCGTGGCTACCAACACCACCCCCATAGTCCGTAAGTACGTGTATCCCTTCGTCACACCAGTCTTCATGCTCAGATTCACTCCCCTTGGCCTACGGTTCCACGGTGAGCTTACTAAGGCTTGGTGAACTCAGGGACCCCACCATCATCCAGCCCCAGGGGAGGCTGACCGGTGGGCTGCTGACGCCGGGACAGCTGCCGGTGATCCGGACGGGGTCAAGGCAACCGCAAGGTCCTGCCTTGCCGGCATGCTAACGGCGGCGCTGCATTGAGGCCCCAACGACCGCGCCGATTCCCAACCCAAGCGCACAGCCCCAAAAAGGAGTATGGAACACCGCCAAACCCACACTGATCCCGACGGCGGCACCAACCAGGCTGCAAATCCACAAAGCTTTATTCACACATGTCTCCAGTACAGCGGGACTGACCTCTGCTCCTGCTGAGACCATACTGCATGCCGATTCCGCCTCCGCTCCCCCGCTCCATGTGAGGTCCTGGGTCAAGCTCGAGGAGGCGTGACGGCTAAGCTCGAAACCATGAGTTCCTTGAAAACGAAGGCGGCAGCTACAACGTCCGGAAAAACGGTGCTGGCAGCGGCGGCTGCCGATGTCGTGCTGATCCTTGCGTTCGCCGCCATCGGCCGCGACGCGCACCACCGCGAGGAGCCCATCCTGGGTGTGCTGCTGACTGCATGGCCCTTCCTTGCCGGCGCGGCAGCGGGATGGGTCGTTTCCCGCGCCTGGCGCAGCCCTTTGTCTGCCCTCCGGGCGGGTGTTCCGGTCTGGCTCGGCAGCCTCATCGGCGGCATGCTTTTGCGCGCGCTGACCGCACAGACGGTTGTCCTCCCTTTCGTCATCGTTGCCACACTGGCCCTCGCAACGTTCCTCGTGGGCTACCGGCTCCTGGCTGCCGGTGCCGCGCGTCTCCGCCGCCGATAGGGGCTCTCCGCCCGAAGGGCGGGCTGCCGGGAAAAGGACGCCCGTGTAATAGGCTGGCAGTAGAGAGAAACCTGCCGTGACTTGCTGCGGCGGAACTGATCGAAGGGGTACAAACGTGGTCACCGCATTTGTTCTGATCAAGACTGACGCCGCCCGCATTCCCGAGACTGCGGAGGAAATCTCAGCCATCGAAGGCATCAGTGAGGTGTACTCCGTCACTGGAGAATGGGATCTGATTGCGGTGGCGCGCGTCCACCGGCACGAGGACCTGGCTGATGTTATCGCCGACCGGCTCTCCAAGGTTCCTGCAGTGGTCCACACCACCACGCACATCGCATTCCGGGCGTACTCACAGCACGATCTCGACGCTGCCTTTTCCCTGGGCTTCGAGCAGTAACCCGCCAAGCCGTCCTCAGGCGCGGGACAGGGACACCCAACGGTCCAGGACGGCTGCAGCGGCGCCGGAATCTATCGATTGCGCAGCCCGCGCGTAGGCCTTCTGCATCCTCGCCAGGAACGGGCCTTCCGCTTCACGGTCGAAGGCAACCAGGCCTGCCGCCGCATTCACCAGGACCGCGTCCCGGGCAGGACCCTCCTTGCCGGCAAGCACGTCACGGACAACTCCTGCGTTTGCCACTGCATCACCGCCGCGAAGCTGCTCAACGGTGGCCAGGCTGATGCCAAGGTCCTCCGGGGAGAAGAACAGTTCAGTGACGCCCCCGCCGCGGATCTCCCACACGGTGGACGGGCCGGTGGTGGTGAGTTCGTCCAGGCCGTCGTTGCCCCGGAACACCAGCCCCCTGCTCCCCCGCCGGGCCAGGACGCCTGCAACGAGCGGCGCCATCCGCGCATTGGCCACGCCGACGGCCGACGCCTGCACCTTGGCAGGGTTGGTCAGCGGTCCCAGGAAGTTGAATGCGGTAGGTATTGCCAATTCGCGCCGGGGTACCGCGGTATGGCGGAATGACGGGTGGAACACCTGCGCGAAACAGAATGTGATACCCGCCTCTTCGGCGTTCCGGGCCACCTGCGCAATGGACAGGTCGAGCCGGACGCCGAGCGCTTCGAGCACGTCAGCGGATCCCGACGACGACGACGCGGCCCGGTTGCCGTGCTTCACCACCTTTGCGCCGGCCCCGGCGGCCACAAGCGCGGCCATGGTGGAGATGTTGACGGTGTTAAGTTGGTCACCACCGGTGCCGACGATATCCAGCTTCTCGCCGGAAATTTCCACCGGGTTGGCATGCGCCAGCATCGCCTCAACCAGGCCGGAAAGCTCATCCACGGTTTCGCCCTTGGCGCTGAGGGCCACCAGGAATCCGGCGATCTGGGCCGGCGTGGCTTCGCCGGACATGATGGTGTCCATGGCCCAGGACGTGTTCTCCGCCGTAAGGTCATTGCCCTTGATCAGTGCCGAGATCAGCCGGGGCCAGGTGTTGCCGGACGCTGCAGATGCCTGTGAAGTCACCTGCTGATGCTATCGAGCGATGGCAGGCACTGACCAATGTGAACGGTGCCGGGAACTTTTCCGGGCAATTTCGCGTCTTTGTAGAAAAAGTCCTCCCAAAAGGCGGTTTGCGTTGGGCAGCACGGACTTTTACAGACATAATGTCTATGTGACATCTGCGACCCATGCCCCCAGTACCCCGGCGCACCCAACGCTGAACCGCCCCAACATGGTTTCTGTCGGAACCGTTGTGTGGCTGTCCAGCGAGTTGATGTTCTTCGCCGGTCTTTTCGCCATGTACTTCACGCTCCGCTCCACGAGCGGTGAAATGTGGGCTGAAGAGACAGCCAAGCTCAACTTCCCCTTTGCGCTCGTCAACACGATTGTCCTTGTGGCCAGTTCCTTTACTTGCCAGATGGGCGTCTTCGCCGCAGAGCGGCTGCAGCCCCGGCGTACCGGAGGTGCCCTTCAGTTCGCCCGTTGGGGAATGAACGAATGGTTCACCCTGACGTTCCTCATGGGTGCGTTCTTCGTTGCCGGCCAGACCACCGAATACGCGATGCTGGTTTCCGAGCACGTCTCGCTTTCCTCCAACGCCTACGGCTCTGCCTTCTACATGACCACCGGCTTCCACGGCCTGCACGTCATCGGCGGGCTTATCGCCTTCCTGCTCATCATGGGCCGGTCCTTTGCCGCGAAGAAGTTCGGACACTTTGAAGCTACGTCCGCGATCGTCACCTCGTACTACTGGCACTTCGTTGACGTCGTGTGGATCGGCCTCTTCCTGGTCATCTACGTACTCAAGTAGCCAGCTTTGATTCTTTTTCTACAAGAGGCAGAATTTCAGGTAGCGGCTCCCGGAGCCGGCGCAGGATCGAATAAAGGAACCACCACGTGAAGGCACTCTCACAAAAGCGGCGTCACCCACTGGCAGCAATAGCGCTGCTTCTGATGGGGCTCCTCATCACGGGTGGGCTGTACGCCGTGGCAACCTCCATGAATGAGGCCAAGGCGAGCACCACCACCGCAAGCGCAAGCGACGTCGAAGAGGGCGGCAAGCTGTTTGCCGCCAACTGCGCCACCTGCCACGGCATGGGCGCCAGTGGTTCCAAGGATGGCCCCTCCCTGGTTGGCGTCGGCGCTGCCGCTGTTGACTTCCAGGTGGGCACCGGGCGCATGCCGATGCAGATGAACGGTCCCCAGGCAATGAAAAAGCCGGTCCAGTTCAACGAACAGCAGACCTCACAGCTTGCAGCGTACGTCGCTTCGCTGGGAGCCGGCCCGGCAATTCCTGCAGAAGACCTGACAAACGGCGGCGGCGACGCCGCAGCCGGCGGGGAGCTCTTCCGCACCAACTGCGCCATGTGCCACAACGCCGCCGCAGCCGGCGGCGCGCTGACCCAGGGCAAGTTCGCGCCCGCCCTGGCCGACGTCAGCGGCAAGCACATCTACGAGGCCATGGCCACGGGCCCGCAGAACATGCCCGTCTTCAACGATGCCAACATCACCCCCGAAGGCAAGAAGGACATCATCACCTTCCTGAAGCAGATCGAGACCACCGGTTCGCCGGGCGGTGCCGACCTGGGTTCGCTTGGCCCCGTCGCTGAAGGCCTGTTCGTATGGGTTGCCGGCTTGGGCGTCATTATCGCCTTCACCATCTGGCTGACTTCCAGGACGTCCTGACTTTCCGCGGGAAGCACACAACTTCTGCTGCCCAGTCAGCAGCTTGAAATTAGAAACTAACCCGGCACAACCGCCGGGACGAGAGAAGGATGAGGCGAATTATGGGCAACCATAGTGACGGCAGTCCGAACCACTCGGGCACCGTAGCTACGGCTGGTCAGAATGAGGTGGAGAAGTTCCAGGATCCTGGAATTCCCCCGCATCGTTTGCGCCTGGCTGACACGGACCCGAAGGCCGCAAAGCGGGCAGAACGGCAGGTCGCCTTACTATTTGGCATCTCTGTTGTTGGAACCCTGATCTTCCTGGTGGCGTACTTCGCCATTGATTTGGGTGATGACTCCAGCATCGCCACCATCCGGCTCCAGAACGCCCTGCTCGGTGTAGGTACTGCCTTCGCCATGCTGGGTATCGGTACCGGCATCGTGCACTGGGCCAAGGCCCTGATGCCCGACCACGAAGTCTCCGAAGAACGCCACGCCATCCGCTACGAGGAGGACCGCCAGGCGGCTGTCCGCATCGTCGACGACATCGTGGAAGAGACCGGCATCAAGCGCCGTCCGCTGATCCGCAACACCCTGCTCGGTGCTGTGGCGCTCGCCCCGCTTCCCGCCGTCGCCATCTTCGGTGACCTCGGACCCCGTCCGGACGACAAGCTCGCACACACCATGTGGGCCCCCCAGGACGGAAAGCGCAAGCGCCTGACCCGTGACCCTGACGGAACTCCCATCAAGGCTTCGGATGTCACCATCGGCTCGGCCTTCCACGTCATCCCGGAAGGCCTGAACGAACTCGAGGAAGGCAAGCTCAACGAGAAGGCAAAGTCCGTTGTGCTGCTCATGCGCCTTGATCCCGCATCGCTCAACCCGTCCAAGGGCCGCGAAGAGTGGGGCTACAACGGCATCGTTGCCTACTCGAAGATCTGCACCCACGTTGGCTGCCCCGTTGCTCTGTACGAGCAGCAGACGCACCACCTGCTGTGCCCGTGCCACCAGTCCACCTTTGACCTCACGCAGGAGTGCAAGGTGATCTTCGGCCCCGCCAGCCGTCCTCTCCCCCAGCTGCCCATCGCAGTTGATGACGAGGGCTACCTGGTCGCTACCAGCGACTTCCATGAACCCGTAGGACCAAGTTACTGGGAGCGTGATTCGCATGAGCGCAGCATCAACAGCTGAGCCGGCTTTCGTCGCCAAAACCAAGACAGGTCGGATCACCGACTTCGTCGACTCACGAGTCGGCGGTTCGGGGATCCTCCGCGAGTTCGGCCGCAAAGTCTTCCCGGACCACTGGTCGTTCATGTTTGGTGAAGTGGCGCTGTACTCATTCGTCATCCTGCTGCTGTCGGGTACCTTCCTGACGTTCTTCTTCGACCCGTCAATGGCGGAGACGCACTACGACGGCGGCTACGTTCCGCTGAAGGGCGTGGAGATGTCGGTGGCATACAGCTCATCGCTGAACATCTCCTTCGATGTCCGTGGCGGCCTGTTCATGCGCCAGGTGCACCACTGGGCAGCACTGCTGTTCGTTGCGTCGGTGGCAGTACACATGCTGAGGGTCTTCTTCACCGGTGCGTTCCGCCGGCCGCGTGAAATGAACTGGGTTGTGGGCTGTGTCCTGCTCATCCTGGCGATGGCTGCAGGCTTTACCGGCTACTCGCTCCCCGATGACCTGCTGTCCGGCAACGGCCTGCGCATCATCGACGGTGTCATCAAGTCCATTCCGGTCATCGGAACGTACATCTCGTTCTTCCTGTTTGGCGGGGAATTCCCGGGAACGGCCATCATCAGCCGCCTGTACATGCTGCACATCCTGCTGGTACCGGCCTTGATCCTGCTGATGATCGTGGCCCACCTGTTCATGGTGGTGGTGCACAAGCACACGCAGTACCCGGGTCCGGGACGCAACGACAACAACGTCGTCGGCTACCCCCTCGGTCCGGTGTACGCAGCGAAGGCCGGTGGATTCTTCTTCATCGTCTTCGGCGTCATTGCCCTGATGGCCGCGTTCTTCACCATCAACCCGATCTGGAACTACGGCCCGTACGACCCCTCCCCTGTGTCGGCCGGTACGCAGCCTGACTGGTACATCGGTTTCGTCGACGGCGCACTCCGGTTGATGCCGGGCACCTTCGGCAACTGGCACGTGGAGCAAATCTTCTTCGGACACGTCTTCACATTCAACGTCCTGCTGCCGGCCCTCGTGCCGGCCGGCATCCTGTTCACCGTGATGTTCACGTACCCGTGGATCGAGCGCTGGGTGACCAAGGACGACCGTGAACACCACGTCCTGGACCGCCCCAGGAACGCGCCCACCCGTACCGCCATCGGCATGGCAGGTTTCGTCTGGTACTGCGTCATGTGGGCCGCTGCTGGTTCGGACCTCATCGCCACGCACTTCCACGTTTCCCTGAACGACGTCACGTACTGGCTGCGGGCCCTGTTCTTCATCGGTCCGGTGATCGCATTCGTGGTTACCAAGCGCGTTGCCCTGGCGCTTCAGCGCAAGGACCGGGAGATCGCCCTCCACGGCCGTGAAACCGGACGCATCGTCCGTCTTCCCCACGGTGAGTTCATCGAGGTGCACGCGCCCCTGGATGAGTACAAGCGGTACAAGCTGGTGGGCTTTGAGTCACCTCAGGTCCTTCCTGCGGTCCCCAACGAGCACGGCGTGGTCACCCGCAAGGAAAAGCGCCGCGCATTCCTCTCCCGCTGGTTCTTCGAGGACCGCGTAGCCCCGGCCACGCCCGCTGAGCTGGAGGCCGCACACGGCCACGGACACGAGGCTGTTGAGGCGGCAGAAGGAAGCAAGAGCCTGACCCACTAGGCTTCTGTTCCAACAGGAAAGGCCCGATCCATCCGGATCGGGCCTTTCCTGTTTTCCTGGGGTGTGCTGCCCACGCCCCCCCGCAGGGGAACGGATGGTTGGGGCGGCTAGTGGTTGCGGGCCCTCCTGGCTCCGGGCCGCTGCAGGGGCACCCACAGCTTGTACCGGTCCGCACGGTAGTAGGAGACCGAGTAGTCAACCATTGCCCGGGCCACAAAGGCATGCCGCTGGATCTTCAGCAATGGTGCCCCCACCTCGACGTTGAGGAGGCGCGCCGTGGACGGAGACGCCGCCGTCGCCTCGATCATGTCCTCCCCCCATTCCATAACAAGCCCGTACTGCTCGCTGAGGACGTTGTAGAGCGACGTGGGCGGCTCGCCGTCCAGCAGTCCCGGGACCCGATGAGCCGGTATGAAGTTTTCGTCCACGCTCATGGGCTCCCCATCCGCAAGAAGCAGCCGGCGGAAGCGGACCAGCGGGGTGCCCTCGTCCAGCTGCAATTCACGGGCCAGGAACGCACTGGCACCGATCTGTTCGAAGCTGAGCACTTTGGCGGCAGGCACCATGCCGCGCCGCTGCATTTCTTCGCTGTAGGACGTGAGCTTCACCTGCAGGTCGACTTTCGGCCGCCGGACGAAGGTTCCCAGGCCCACCACCCGCTCGATGACCTCCTCCCCCACCAGTGCATCGATGGCCTGCCGCACCGTCATCCTTGCAAGCCCAAACCGTTCGGCGAGGTCCCGTTCCGAGGGCAGGGCTGAACCCGGCGGGCATGACTCCGCGATGTACGCGCGAAGGATTTCCCGGAGTTGGACGTAGATGGCCGTTCCGCTGCTGCGGTCTATTTCCCCCGTGATTGCGGCGGCGCCAGCTGCCATGATCGTTCTCCTGCCGTTGGGTGTCCCCTCAATTTTAGAACGGTCTAGACCAGCCACGGACCGCGGCAATCTTTCGCGCCGCATCCGTGCAGGCAGCTATATTTGGTCTGGAAATTTTGCCACGAGACGGAGGGGGCCGTCTTTCACAGAAGGAGTCCCTTTGCCAACAGAAAAGGCCGTGGTGGCAGCGCCCGCGGGCCTGCATGCACGTTCCGCCGCGGTGTTTGTCCGAGCCGTCACCGACACGGGCCTGCCGGTGACCATCAGCAAGGCAGGCGCAGACAAGGCCGATGCCCGTTCCCTGCTTCAGGTGATGACGGCTGACTTCCCACAAGGCTGTGAGGTGGAGCTGTCCATTAGCGACAGTGCGCTGGAAGGCGGCCTGGGGCGCGAGCAGGCCGAGAACGCGCTGCGGGAGCTTCGAGGACTTTTAGAGTCGCAGGGAGCCATCTAGGGGCTTCCAAAAGCGCAATAACGACGTCGGGCCCCACCGGAAGGTGGGGCCCGACGTCGTTATTCGTTTGCTTGCTTAGTGCGCGTGGTCACCGCGGCTGTACTCGTACACCCAGCCCACGAGGGCCACGATGGCGAGGCCACCTGCGATGAAGATGACCCAGGCGCCTACGGCCAGGCCCAGGAAGCCGGTGGCGCAGGCGATGCCCAGGACCAGAGGCCACCAGCTCCAGGGGCTGAAGTGCCCCTGCTCGCCGGCGCCTTCGTGGATTTCAGCGTCGCTGCGGTCCTCGGGACGAAGACCGACGCGCCTTCCGGTGAAGCCGAGGTAGGCCCCGATCATGCCGGCGAGGCCACCCACAAGCAGGATGCCCAGGATGCCGACCCACTCACCCCAGTTGGTCAGGAATCCGTAGACCAGAGCGACGGGAACGAAGAAGAAGACTCCAGAACCAAAGATCCAGGATTCGATTTTCACTGTGCGGTGTCCTTCTGGTCGGCGTTGCCGAGGACCGCTGCTGCGGGTGCCGGCGACTCAACGGTGTGGACCTGACGAAGTTCCGGGTGGTGCAGGTCCAGGGCGGGACGCTCCGAACGGATCCGGGGCAGGGACGTGAAGTTGTGGCGCGGCGGCGGGCAGGACGTGGCCCACTCCAGCGAAGCACCGAAGCCCCACGGATCATCAACCTGGACCTTTTCGGCGCTGCGCCAGGTGATGTAGACGTTCCAGAAGAACGGGATCAGTGACGCACCCAGCACGAACGATGCCACGGTGGAGAACTGGTTCATCCAGGTGAAGTTGTCCTCCACGAGGTAGTCGGCGTAGCGGCGGGGCATGCCCTCGACGCCGAGCCAGTGCTGGATCAGGAAGGTGCCGTGGAAGCCCAGGAACAGCAGCCAGAAGTGGATCTTGCCCAGGCGCTCGTTGAGCATCTTGCCGGTCCACTTGGGCCACCAGAAATAGAACCCGGCGAACATGGCGAACACCACGGTGCCGAACACCACGTAGTGGAAGTGCGCCACCACGAAGTAGGAGTCCGAAACGTGGAAGTCCAGCGGCGGGGAGGCCAGGATGATGCCGGTGAGGCCGCCGAAGAGGAAGGTGATCATGAAGCCGATGCTCCAGAGCATCGGCGTTTCGAAGGTCAACGAGCCGCGCCACATGGTGCCGATCCAGTTGAAGAACTTTACGCCGGTGGGCACCGCGATGAGCATGGTCATGAAGGAGAAGAACGGCAGCAGGACGGCGCCGGTGACGTACATGTGGTGGGCCCACACCGTCACGGACAGGGCTGCAATGGCGATAGTGGCGTAGACCAGGCCCTTGTAGCCAAAGATCGGCTTGCGGCTGAAGACCGGGAAGATCTCCGACACGATGCCGAAGAACGGCAGCGCAATGATGTACACCTCCGGGTGGCCGAAGAACCAGAACAGGTGCTGCCAAAGAACAGCGCCGCCGTTCTCGGGGTCGAAAATGTGGGCGCCGAACTTGCGGTCCGCGCCGAGCGCGAACAGGGCGGCGGCCAGCGGCGGGAATGCCATGAGCACCAGGATGGCGGTGATCAGGGTGTTCCAGGTGAAGATGGGCATCCGCCACATGGTCATGCCCGGGGCGCGCATGCAGATGATGGTGGTGATGAAGTTGACCGCACCAAGGATGGTGCCGAAGCCGGACAGCGCCAGGCCGAAGACCCACAGGTCACCGCCGATGCCCGGGGTGAACGTCGTGTTCGACAGCGGCGCATAGGCGAACCAGCCAAAGGACGCTGCGCCCTGCGGGGTGATGAAGCCGGACACCGCGATGGTGGAACCGAACAGGAAGAACCAGAAGGCCAACGCATTCAGGCGCGGGAACGCCACGTCAGGAGCGCCGATCTGCAGCGGCATGATCACGTTGGCGAACCCGGCAAACAGCGGGGTGGCGAACATCAGCAGCATCACCGTGCCGTGCATGGTGAACAGCTGGTTGTACTGCTCCTTGGTTTGCAGGATCTGCATGCCGGGCTCGAACAGCTCGGCGCGGATGAGCAGCGCCATGACACCGCCCAGGCAGAAGAACACGAAGGACGCAATCAGGTACATGTACCCGATGGTCTTGTGGTCGGTGGAGGTGATCCAGTTGACGACGATGCGCCCCTTGGATTTAGGTACCACGGGAGCCGACAGGACTCCCGCAGGTGCGGATTGGGTGTACGTAGCCACGTCGCTCCCCTTACTTGGTTTCGTTCAGGTTCGGGTTGCGGTCGTACTCGGCACCGAGCAGGCCGGTGTTGCCTTCGGCCTTGAGCTGGTCCATGTGGGCCTGGAATTCGGATTCCGACACCACCTTGACGCGGAACAGCATTTCGGAGTGGTACTCGCCGCAGAGTTCGGCACATTTGCCGTCGTAAGTGCCCTCTTTAGTGGGGGTGAACCGGATGTAGTTGGTCTTGCCGGGGATCATGTCGCGCTTCTGCAGGAAGGCGGGTACCCAGAAGGAGTGGATGACATCGCGGGCGTTGAGTTCGAGGTCAACAGACTTGTTCACCGGCAGGTACAGGGTGGGGAGCTGTTCCTTGTCGATGGTGTTGCCGGTGAGGTGGGCCTGGACACCGGCTTCGTGCAGGTCTTCCTGGATGACGTCGCCGGACTTGTAGTTGAAGTCCCAGGCCCACTGCTTGCCGCGGACGTCCACTACGACGTCGGCCGGCTGTGAACGGTCATCGATCGCCTGCTGGTCGCGGTCCGTGAAGTAGAAGAACACCAGGACCATGAAGATGGGGATGGTCAGGTAGAAAACTTCCAGCGGAAGGTTGAAGCTGGTCTGCCGCGGGAAGCCAACGGTTCCCTTGCGGCGGCGGTAAGCGACCAGGCACCAGATGATCAGGCCCCACGTAATGGTGCCCACCACGAGCGCAGCAATCCATGAGTTGACCCAGAGGTCCATGATGCGGTCGGTGTTGCTGGTGGTGCCACGTTCAGTGGGCATCCACCCTTTCTCTACCTCTGGCGAACATCCGGTCAAAACCAACGCGCCGGCAATTGCCAAGCTTGAGATCGTGGTGATCGTTTTGCGTCGGCTGCCGGTTCGGTTCTGCGAACTCACAGACGGCCCTTCCTACTTGTTGCTGTTGTCCGGGCAGCCATCGGCGCTCCGGGCACAAAAAAGTTTTACTACTCGGTGTAGAGCTTACCGCTCCGCCGGGCGTTTCGCCCACATGTCGGCGCCGAGCCCCCATGCCGTTTTGGACGGCAGGAAACCCGGCGCGGACATCAGGCGAAATAACCGGCTTAGTGGAATGAATCGCCGCAGGCGCAGGAGCCGCCGGCGTTCGGATTGTCGATGGTGAAGCCCTGCTTGGAGATGGTGTCTTCGAAGTCGATGCTGGCGCCGCTCAGGTACGGCACGCTCATCTTGTCCACGACAACTTCGACGCCGTCGAAGTCGCGCACGGCATCACCATCAAGGAGCCGTTCGTCGAAGTAGAGCTGGTAGATCAGCCCCGAGCATCCGCCAGGCTGCACGGCCACGCGCAGGCGCAGGTCGGTGCGGCCTTCCTGTTCCAGGAGGCTGCGGACCTTGCCTGCAGCGACATCGGTCAGGTTGACCTCGTGAACGGGCAGTTCGTCGCTGGCCACGCTTGTGGCGGCGGTGCTGTTTTCGTTGGTTGCGGTGCTCATTGGCCTACCTTCTTAGGACGGTCTGGCGGCGTCGCCGTAACGGCGCCTGCCCCTACAAATACGGTATGGGCTATAGCTACATGCTACGCGCGGCAGTCCTGTAGCTCTAACTCCTGGCGTAACCGTCAAAGCACGCCGGTTGTTCCCTGACAGCCGCCTGCCCGCGTTCACGACGGAAGGCCCATCACTTGCCGGTTGAAAGGCCTTCACTGTTCAGCCGCGCGAGCATGAGGGCCTCGGCCAGGATGGCGTTGCGGAAGTCACCGATGTGCAGGGACTCGTTGGCACTGTGTGCCCGTGAATCCGGGTCCTCCACGCCCGTCACCAGGATTTGCGCTTCGGGGTACAGGTCCGTCAGGTCGGCAATGAACGGGATGGAACCGCCGATTCCGGTTTCGACGGCGGGAACTCCCCAGGCCTCGCCCAGGGCCCACATGGCAACCGTTGCCGCAGCAGAGGAAGTGTCCGTCCGAAACGGATTGCCTGCCTCCCCCGGAGTGAAGACGACCCTCGCACCAAATGGGGCGTTGGCCTCCACGTGGCGGCGGACCGCCTCCATGGCCTCCGCGGGAACCTGGCCCGGCGCCAGCCGCAGGCTGAACTTTGCCCGTGCGCGCGGAAGGAGGGTGTTGGAGGCAACGTCCACGGCGGGTGCGTCGAAGCCGATGATTGACAATGCCGGCTTGGACCACAGCCGCGAGGCGATGCTTCCCGTTCCAGCCAGCCGGACGCCGTCGAGCACGGAGGCATCGGCGCGGTAATCCGCCTCCGGCATGTCGACCCCGGCCGTGTCGCTGGACACCAGGCCCTCAATGGCCACGTTCCCATCCGTGTCGTGAAGGGTGGCGATCAGGCGGGACAGCAGGGTGGGGGCATCCAGCACCGGGCCGCCGTACATGCCGGAATGCACCGCATGGTCAAGGACCTGCACCTCAATCGTGCCATCCACGAGCCCACGCAGGCTGGTGGTCAGGGCAGGTACGCCGACCTTCCAGTTGCTGGAGTCGGCCACCACAATGACGTCTGCGCGGAGCAGCTCGCGGTTCGCCTCCAGGAATGTCCGGAACGTGGGCGATCCTGCTTCCTCCTCCCCCTCGATGAAGAAGGTGACGCCCAGCCCCAGGGAATCGGCGAGGACTTCCGAAACGGCTGCGTAAGCAGCAATGTGTGCCATGATGCCGGCTTTGTCGTCAGCGGCGCCGCGGCCGTAGAGGCGGCCGTCCTTCTCGACGGCGGTAAACGGCGTTGTTTCCCACAGGGACTCGTCCCCCACCGGCTGGACGTCATGGTGGGCGTAAAGCAGGATGGTCGGGTTTCCTTTTGCGGCAGGCCGGCGGGCGACGACGGCCGGCCCGCCTGGCGTGCCGTCGGCCTTGTTGACGGACAGGACCTGGACCCCGCCGATCCCCACACCCCGGAGGAGTTCGGCGACGGCCTCCGCGCTGCGCTCCAGTGGCATGCGGTCGAAGCTTGGCCAGGCGATGCCCGGGATGGCCACGAGGTCCTTGAGACGTGCCAAAGTTTGATCGAAGGAACGGTCCACCGCAGCACGGAGATCTTCCGTCCTGCCGATGGCCTCAGGGCCTGGTCCTGATGTTCCGGTGGTGCTGTGCGGGGTGGCCGCGGGTGATGAAGTCATGGCCAAAACATTACCCCCGTCACATTCCGCGGCCTGCCGCCGCAGACGCGGGGGCAGGCAGCGGGCGGGCTGCTGCAAGGTATTCTGTTCTGGTGTTCGGACGTAGAAAAGAAGCGCCCTCGGCGCAGGAAACCATAGACCAGCAGGCAGCGGAGACGGCGGCGCGGCAGAACAGTGCCGCGGGCAAGGGTGCCCCTACCCCCACCCGGAAGGCCCAGGAAGCTGCCCGCAAGCGCCCGCTCGTGCCTGAGGACCGCAAGGCGTCCAAGGCTGCCGAACGCCAGGCCATCCAGGACCAGCGCCTCAAGATGCGGCGGGCCATGGACACCGGCGACGAGAAGTTCCTGCCGCTGCGCGACAAGGGTCCGCAGAAACGGTTTGCCCGCGACTTTGTGGATGCGCGGTTCAACCTTGGCGAATACCTGATGTTCGGCGCCCTGGTCTTTGTGCTGGTTTCCCTGGTGGTCCCGGCCTCCAGCGACATGATGATTTACGTCCTGGGCGCTTTCTGGGTCATGTTCCTGGCAGTCTTCGTGGACGTCTTCATTCTGTCGCGCAAGCTCCGCAAGCGGCTGGCGGAAAAGTTCGGCGAGGTGGAGCGCGGTACTGTCTGGTACGGCTCCATGCGGTCCCTGCAGTTCCGGAAACTGCGGCTGCCCAAGCCCCAGGTCCAGCGCGGACAGTACCCTGCCTGACCCTGCATCCACTTAAGAACGAAAAGCCCGGCGGTGTTCCGCCGGGCTTTTCGTTCTTATCGGGATCCGCTTTCCCGCAGCAACCTGCCTGCAGCGCCTAGGAGCGGCGGTTCTTTGCCAACTGCTTGTTGATCCGTGCCGCCCAGAACGGTCCTTCGTAAAGGAACGCGGTGTAGCCCTGCACCAGGGTTGCACCGGCGTCCAGCCTTTCCTGGACGTCCCGGGCCGACTCCACGCCGCCAACGGACACCAAGGTCAGGGCGTCGCCCGTAGCGTTCCTGAGCCGCTTCAGCACCTCCAGCGATCGCTGCTTCAATGGTGCACCGGAGAGGCCGCCGGCTCCGCACTTCGCCACCTCTTCTGCCGGCGAGGACAGTCCTGAACGGCCAATGGTGGTGTTGGTGGCGATGATGCCGTCCAGCTTCAGGTCGAGGGCAAGGCGCGCGACGTCGTCGATGTCCTCATCGCTGAGGTCCGGGGCAATCTTGACCAGCAGGGGCACATGCCGGCCCGCGGCCCGGTCCGCTTCCTGCCCAACGGCTGTCAGGAGCGGCCGGAGCGTCTCCACGTCCTGGAGCAACCGCAGGCCCGGGGTGTTGGGGGAACTGACGTTTACCACCAAATAGTCGGCGGCAGGCGCCAGGCTGCGGGCGCTCACCAGGTAGTCGTCCACGGCATCGGCCAGTTCCACCACCTTGGTTTTGCCGATATTGACGCCGATGACCGGACGAACCTCCGGGTACCGCCACTGGAGCGCGGCGCGTGCTGCCTTGAGCCGGGGTGCAACGGCGGAGGCGCCGTCGTTGTTGAATCCCATCCGGTTGATGACGGCCCGGTCCTGGACAAGGCGGAACAAGCGCGGCTTTTCGTTGCCGGGCTGGGCCTGGCCGGTGATGGTGCCCACTTCAATGTGTCCGAATCCAAGCTCCGTGAGGGCCTCGATGCCGTGCCCTTCCTTGTCGAAGCCGGCAGCGAGCCCGAACGGTGACGGAAAGGTGACGCCAAAGGCTGTGGTCTGGAGCGACGGCGCCGGAGCAGTCAGTTTCCGCAGGACTCTCCCCGCACCGGAAGAATGTGCGAGCCGTATCCCCTTGAATCCGATCTTGTGGGCGCGCTCGGCGTCCATCCATGAAAAGGCCAGCCTGAAGAAAGTGGGATAAACGCTCATGCCTCCAGTTTCCCGTCTCCGGGGGCGCCGCACCAAAACGGAGACGCCGAAGTTCGGACAGCACAGTTCGGACAGCACAGTTCGGAAAGCGCAGTTCGGGCGCCGCAGTTCGGACAGCGCGGTCCGGTGTGCCGGTTTAGCATGAGGGCATGCAGTGGCAGCAGGACATCCTGGGCGGTGACTTCGAGTCACACTCCTTCGCGGCCACCGGACGTGACGGGGTTGAACGGAGGGCAACGCTGGTGCGCGTCCGGCCATCTCCCGACAGGGACCCTGCCGGCGGCAGCCGCCGGGCCGTGCTCTTCCTGCACGGTTGGAGCGATTATTTCTTCAACGTGGACCTGGCACGGTTCTGGGCTGCGGCCGGCTACGACTTCTATGCCCTGGACATGCACAACCACGGACGAAGCCTTCGTCCGGAAGCACCGGGCGGGTACGTGGCCGACCTCGCCGCCTACGACGCTGAAATCGAAGAGGCAATCCGCATCATCCGGGATGCAGGCGCACCGGGTCCCCTGGCCCTGATGGGCCACTCCACGGGCGGCCTGGTGGCAGCCCTGTGGACCACCCGCCATCCGGAAGCTGTTTCGTTGCTGATCCTCAACAGTCCATGGCTGGAAATGCACGGCAGTCCGCTGGTGCGGCGCGCTGCATCCAGCATGGTGCGCCCCTTGGCCCGCTTCCGCCCTGAGATGGTCCTCCGGCTGCCGGAACGCGGCCACTACTGGCGGACCATCAGCAGCTCTGCCGACGGCGAGTGGCCGCTTGACGAGCGGTACCGCCCCCGCATGGCCTTTCCGGTGCGCGCCGGCTGGCTTAGGGCGGTGCTCGCCGGGCAGGCGAAGGTGGCCCGCGGCCTGGGGATCCAGGCGCCGATCCTGGTACTGCTTTCCAAGGGCAGCGCGAACGGGCTCCTCTGGTCCGAGGAAATGCGCCGGACCGACGCGGTCCTGGACGTCAACACCATCAGCGCCAGGGCCCTCACCCTGGGCCGCACCGTAACCGTGGAGCGGATCGACGGCGCGCTGCACGACGTCTTCCTGTCACCCGAACCGGTCCGGGCCGATGCCTACAGGCGGCTGGCCCGCTGGTTGCGGGCGTATGGATGAAGCTATTCCGCCGGGGCAGCGGGCGCCGAGGGAGCAGCGGCGGCGTCCACGGCGCCACCATACCGGCGGTCCCGCCTGGCATACTCCTCGACGGCGGCCCAGAGCGTGCGCCTGTCCACATCCGGCCACAGCGTGTCCATGAACACGAACTCCGCGTAGGCCGACTGCCAGAGCATGAAGTTGGACAGCCGCTGCTCCCCCGAGCTGCGCAGGAACAGGTCCACGTCAGGCAGGTCGGGCTCGTCCAGGTACTTCTGGATGGTCCGCTCGGTAATGGCGCCAGGCTTCAACTTGCCTGCCGCCACATCGGCGGCAATCGCTGAGACCGCGTCAGTGATCTCTGCCCTGCCGCCGTAATTAACACACATGGTCAAGTTACAGGTGGTGTTGGCCACCGTGAACTCTTCGGCTTCCTCCAGCTCACGGATGACCGAACCCCACAGCCGCGGCCGGCGCCCCGCCCAGCGGACCCGCACGCCCCAGTCGTCCAGCTGGTTCCGCTGCCTTCGCAGCACATCCTTGTTAAATCCCATCAGGAAGCGGACTTCCTCAGGCGACCTGCGCCAGTTTTCCGTGGAGAACGCGTACACGCTGACGTACTCGATGCCCAGTTCGATGGCCCCTGCCATGACATCGAGCAGCGCCGGCTCCCCTGCCTTGTGCCCCTCGATCCGCGGCAATCCCCGCTGGTTGGCCCAGCGGCCGTTGCCGTCCATGACGATGGCCACGTGCCGGGGAATGAATTCAGCCGGAATAGTGGGTGCCACCGCGCCGGACGGGTGCGGGTACGGCGCCACCACGGGATGCGTGCGCCGGCGCGGTGCGTTGTTCCTTTTTCCCAGGGCCACTGTCAGCTACGCTCCACATGTTTGAGGGATTTCAGTACTCGTTCCAGATGCCACTGCAGGTACGCGGCCACCAGGCCCGCTGCTTCCTTGCGATGCTGCGGCAGGGAAGCATCCGCCGTCGTCCAGTCCCCGGTCAGCAGCGCTGCCAGCAGCGTCACGGTCTCTGCAGCGGGTGCGGGGGAACCGGGCGGCCGGCACTGTGCACAAACCATGCCGCCAAGGGGCGCGGAGAAGGCCGTGTGCGGGCCCGGCATGCCGCAGCGGGAGCAGTCCGTGAAACTGGGCGCCCACCCGCCGGTGGCAAGGGCGCGCAGAAGGTAGGAGTCCAGGATGAGGCCAGCCGCATGTTCGTTGCGGCTCAGCGCAGCGAGGGCGCCCACCAGCAGGTTGTATTGTGCGGTACCGGCCTCGCCGTCGACGTCCGTCAGTTTCTCAGCCGTCTCCGTCATGGCGGCGGCCACCGTATACCTGCCGTAGTCCGCGGCGATGCTTCCGCCGTATGCACCCTTTGCCACGGCCTGCGTGACGATGTCCAGCGTCCGCCCTGACACCAACTGGAGATCGGCAACCATGAAGGGCTCAAGCCGGGCACCGAAACGGCTGCTGGTGCGGCGCACTCCCTTGGCGACGGCACGGACCTGCCCGTGGTGCTTCGTCAGGAGCGTGATGATCCGGTCCGCCTCGCCCAGCTTGTGGGTACGGAGCACCACGGCGTCGTCCCGGTACGCCCGGGAGGCAAAAGAGTGTTGGACCACGCTCTATCTTCCCATCCTGCCCGGCAGCTCGCTGCAAGGCCACGGTGGTGCCTCCAGTGGAAACCGGCGGCACCACCGGCAGGTATCAGGCCTGGGCGTCCCGGATGGCGCGGTTGACCGCGGAAATCACGGCCTTGAGGGACGACATGCTGGTGTTGGCATCGATGCCTACACCCCACAGCACCCGCTCCCCCACCGCGCATTCGACGTAGGCCGCGGCCATGGCGTTGCCGCCTTCGGACAACGCGTGCTCGCTGTAGTCCAGCACGCGGACATCCACGCCGTCCTCATGCAGGATGTTCAGCAGGGCCGCAATGGGGCCGTTGCCGGTGCCGGTGCGGCTGACCTGGGCACCATCGATGGTGAGCGACGCGTGCAGCGTCATGCCGCCGTCGGCGTCTGTCTCCGTCTTGACGGCCCCCAGCGAGTAGCGGCCCCACTGCCCGTCGGCCCGGCCGGACGGCAGGTATTCGTCCTGGAAGATCTGCCACAGCTGCGCGCCGCTGACTTCCCCGCCCACGGTGTCGGTGCGGCGCTGGATTACGCCGGAAAATTCGATCTGCGCGCGGCGCGGCAGGTCCAGGCTGTGCTCGTTCTTCAGCAGGTAGGCCACGCCGCCCTTGCCGGACTGGGAGTTCACCCGGATGACGGCCTCGTAGCTGCGGCCCAGGTCCTTGGGATCCACGGGGAGGTACGGAACCTGCCAGGTGAAGTCGTCCACGGGCTTGCCGGCTGCTGCAGCATCGCGCTCCAGCGCTTCGAAGCCCTTCTTGATGGCGTCCTGGTGGGAGCCGGAGAAGGCGGTGAACACCAGGTCGCCGCCGTACGGCGAACGTTCCGGGACGGGCAGCTGGTTGCAGTACTCCACGGTGCGCCGGACGTCGTCGATGTTGGAGAAGTCGATCATGGGGTCGATGCCCTGGACGAACAGGTTCAGGCCCAGCGTCACCAGGTCCACGTTTCCTGTGCGTTCGCCGTTCCCGAAGAGGCAGCCCTCGATGCGGTCGGCGCCTGCCATGTAGCCCAGCTCGGCGGCGGCGACGCCGGTTCCGCGGTCGTTGTGCGGGTGCAGGGACAGGATGATGCCGTCCCGAGGGTGCAGGTGCCGGCTCATCCACTCGATGGAATCGGCGTAGACGTTGGGCGTGGCCATTTCCACCGTGGCGGGCAGGTTGATGATCACCTGCCGGTCGGCGGACGCTTCAAAGACATCCGCGACGGCGTTGCACACCCGGACGGCGTACTCGAGCTCCGTACCCGTGAAGGACTCCGGGGAGTACTCGTAGGTCACGTGCGTGTCCACGAGTGTTTCCTCGTACTTCTTGCACAGGCGGGCACCCTGCAGTGCGATGTCCAGGATGCCGTCCTCGTCCTGGTTGAAGACCACGCGCCGCTGCAGCACGGACGTGGAGTTGTAGAGGTGGACGATGGCCTGCTTGGCACCCACCAGGGACTCGTAGGTCCGTTCGATGAGGTGTTCCCGCGCCTGCGTCAGGACCTGGATGGTGACGTCGTCCGGGATGTGGTTGCCCTCGATGAGCTGGCGGACAAAGTCGAAGTCCGTCTGGGAAGCGGACGGGAAACCGACCTCGATTTCCTTGTAGCCCATGCGGACCAGCAGGTCGAACATCTTCATCTTGCGCGCCGGGCTCATGGGATCGATCAGGGCCTGGTTTCCGTCGCGCAGGTCCACCGCGCACCACCGCGGGGCCTTGGTGATGATCTTGTCCGGCCAGGTGCGGTCCGGCAGTTCAACCTTGATCAGGTCCTGGAAGGGCGTGTACCGGTGGGCGGGCATTCCGGAGGGCTTTTGTGCGTTACGCATGATGTTCGTGGCCTTTTCTATCGATCTTCAGTGAAAGGGTGGCCGGGCAACACAAACTCCGCAGCGAGGGTGGGCCGTGCGCTAGATAGCGTCTGTGGCCTCGCCGCGGCAGCTAAGGAGAAGGAGCTCTGCACGCACTCTTTGAGCCTAACACGGGTGCGTAAGATGAAAGGGCACTACCGTCCGTAAAGTCCAGCATGCAGACGCCTCCGGTGGTCAGCCGGACGCAGGCGTTCCAGCAAAGGAGTTGCAGTGCCCATTTCGGGGATCGATCTGTCCACCATTGATCACACAGTCCGGCCTCAGGACGACCTTTACCAACATGTCAACGGCGCCTGGTTGAAAGCCACCGAAATTCCGGACGACCGGCCACTGGAGGGAACCTTCACCGCTCTTCGCGACGGGTCCGAAATCGCTGTCCGGGACATCATCGAGGAGGCGGCGGCCAAGGGCGCGGACGCCAGCGGGATCGAACGGAAGATCGGCGGCCTCTACAACAGCTTCATGGACGAAGCGACGGTGGAAGGCAAGGGCATGGAGCCGATCCGCGGGCGGCTCGGCGACGTGTTCGCCACGGGCTCGGTAGCTGACCTCATCGCACTGGCGGGCCGGTTGTTCCGTGCGGACGTGGGCGGGCTTTTCTACATCTACCCGGCCCCCGATGCGGGGAACCCTGACCGGGTCCTGTTGTACACCGGGCAGGGTGGCCTGGGCCTTCCCGACGAGTCGTACTACCGGGAAGAGAAGTTCGCACCCATCGTGGCGGCCTACACCGCGCACGTGCAGAAAATGTTTGAACTGGCCGGGGTGGCCGATCCCCATGGTGCGGCCGGGCGGGTTGTCGAACTGGAGACGAAGCTCGCGTCCCACCACTGGGACAATGTCACCCTCCGGGATCCGCAAAAGACCTACAACCTGAAGACGGCGGAGGAAGCCAATGCGCTGTTCCCCCTCCTGGCCACGTGGTTCGACGCCGCGGGAATCGACGCAGACAAGCGTACGGAAATCGTGGTGAGCACCCCTGACTTCTTCACCGGTGCCGCCGGCCTCCTGGACGAAGTTCCGGTGGCAACGTGGCAGGAGTGGCTGGCCATGCGCGTCATCAGCGCCGCTGCACCTTATCTGTCGGCAGCCTTTGTGGACGCCAGTTTCGCGTTTTACGGCACCACGATCAGCGGCACGCCCCGCAACAAGGACCGGTGGAAGCGCGGCGTTGGCGTCGTCGAAGCCGCCCTTGGTGAAGCTGTGGGCCAGATCTACGTGGCCCGCCATTTCCCCGAATCGCACAAGGCACGGATGCAGACCCTGGTGGCCAACCTTATCGAGGCCTACCGCCGCAGCATTAATGACGTTGCATGGATGGGCGGGGACACCAAGGCCGAGGCCCTCCGGAAGCTGGAGGCCTTCCGGGCCAAGATCGGCTACCCGGACGAGTGGATTGACTACTCAGCCGTGGAGATCGACCCCGAGGACCTCCTGGGGAACGTCGAACGCGCCCACAATGCCGACGTCGACAGGCACCTGGATGAGGTGGGCAAGCCGGTGGACCGGAACAAGTGGCTGATGACGCCGCAGACGGTTAACGCCTACTACCACCCGATGATGAACGAAATCGTGTTCCCGGCAGCGATCCTGCAGCCGCCCTTCTTCACCGCCGACGCGGACGACGCCGTGAACTACGGCGGCATTGGCGCCGTCATCGGCCACGAGATCGGGCATGGCTTTGATGACCAGGGCTCACAGTTCGACGGCGGCGGAGCGCTCCGCAACTGGTGGACGGACCAGGACCGCCAGGCTTTCGAGGCGCTGACGGCGCGGCTTGTGGCCCAGTTCGATGCGCTCTCCCCCGCTGCAGCGCCCGGACACCACGTCAACGGACGCCTGACATTGGGCGAAAATATTGGTGACCTGGCAGGCCTGACCATCGCCTACAAGGCCTACCAGATCAGTCTGGACGGGAAGGAACCGGAGGTCCTGGACGGGCTGACCGGTGAACAGCGCTTCTTCGCTTCCTGGGCAGCAGGCTGGCGCCAGGTCATCCGGCAGGAGGAGGCCATCCGGCGCCTTGCCACCGATCCCCACTCCCCCAACGAGTTCCGGACCAACGCGATCGCCAGGAACCTGGACCCGTTCCACGAAGCGTTCGACGTCACCGAGGAGGACGGCATGTGGATGCCGCCCGCCGAGCGGGTCAGCATCTGGTAGCCGCATAACAGAAATGGGCCCCGCCGTTGCCGGCGGGGCCCATTTTGTTGCCTGCCGGAGGTACTGCTGCCTGCAGCTGTACCAAGGCATGGAACGTCGCTACCGGCGCACGATCAGTTCGGGATTCGCCTGCTGGCAGACCTTGTCCCCGGCGGTCTGGTTGACGATGTCCTGGGGCAGTGCTGCGGCAGGACTGCCGGCCTCATAGGCGGTGCCGGTGGTGAAGTCGCTGCCGAGGTAAACCTGTACGCCGGTCACGCCGGGAGCCGGAATCATCAGGGTGGCAGGAATCCCCAGCATGGCAGCGACATCTGCTGCCACGTCATCGAAGCCGTTGCCGTAATACACTGCCGTCTTGGCCACGGGCTGGGCCAGGAACTGGCCCGTCTGGGCGAAGCCGCCCGACACCAATGCCTGGACGATTTCCTGGGCGCGGCCTGCGACGCCGCTTCCGTTGGCGACGGTTACGGGCTGGATGGCCTTGTTGTAGGGCGGCACCGGCGGGGCTGTCTCAGTAGGGGCCGCGGACGGGGTTGCCGATTCAGTGGGTGACGGCGTGGTAGGCGCGGTGGGGTCGGTGAGGTCCACGTTCTTCCGCATTGCCGAGAAGAGCTGTGCGCCCGCTGGTTCGGCGATGACCAGCCGGTTGGGATCGATGGGTGCCGGCGTGGTGGGCACCGCGACAAACGCGACCTTGCCGATGTCGATGTTCTTGAGCCGGTTGCCGATCGTCAGCAGGGTGGGGACAGAGGCAAGGCCGTCATCCACTGTCAGGTTCTGGGTTACGACGTCCGCGATCTTCAGCATCTTCGCGGGATCGGACAGGGTTCCATCGTCCTTGATCTTGCGGGTCAGCGCCGAGAGGAAGCCCTGTTGCGCCTTGATGCGGCCAAGGTCGCCGCCGTCGGCAAAGGCGTGGCGGGTGCGGAGGAAGGCAAGCGCCATCTCGCCCTGCACGGTCGAGGTTCCGGCCGGCAGCCGCAGCCGGGAATCAGGATCGTAGACGGCGTCGCTGATGCAGACTTCCACACCACCCACGGCGTTGGAAAGTTCCTTCACGGCGTTGAAGTCGGCCATCATGAAGTGGTCCACCTGCATGCCGGTGAGCTTGTTGACGGTATCCACGGCGCAGCCGATGCCGGCCTCGCTCATGGCCTCATTGATCATGACGCCGGTGCGGGCAGGATAGTCCTTGCCGGTCTTCTTGTCCTTGCAGTCAGGAATGTCCACCAGCAGGTCGCGCGGAAAGCTGATGACGTTGACGCGCTTGTTGTCCTCGGAGATGTCCATCAGCATCATCACGTCCGACTTGCCATAGCCCGTGGAATCGTCGGCTGTGCCGTATTGCGAGTTTTTTCCGTCGCGGGTGTCCGAGCCGAGGATCAGGATCTGCAGCCGGCCCGTGGCATCGTTCCCGGGGGATTCGGTGCTTTCACCGCCGGCATTCAGCGGCGCCTTGGAGATGTTGTTCTGCAGCCGGAGGAACCAAAAACCGGCAAAGGCGATCCCGGCCACGAGGACCAGCGCCATGACACCCGTGACGGCTTTGAGCCAGATGGGCATCCCGCGCAGCGTACCGAGGTGCCGGGCGGCACCTACGGCGCCGCCGTTCGCGTGGCGGGATACCGGTCCCGGTCCGGCTGACAGGTCAGCCCCGTTGTCGCGTTTGTCGCGGCCTCGACCCACGTCGTGAACCTTCCTCTAAATACAGAATCCGGTCCATTTTAGTGGTCCAGCCTGGAAAACTTGCCTGCCGCACTCCTGCGAACGTTCTTTTCGTGGATCAGAAACCCAGCTTGACCAGCTGTTTCGGGTCGCGCTGCCAGTCCTTGGCCACCTTGACGTGGAGGTCCAGGTAGATGCGCGTGCCCAGGAGGGCTTCGATGCCTTTGCGGGCGTTGGTCCCGACTTCACGCAACCGGCTGCCGCCCTTGCCGATGATGATGGCCTTCTGGGACGGCCGCTCGACATAGAGGTTGACGCGCACATCAAGCAGGGGGCTGTCGTCAGGCCGGTCCTCCCGGGGAACGATTTCCTCCACCACCACGGCCAGGGAATGGGGAAGCTCGTCCCGGACACCCTCAAGGGCAGCTTCGCGGATCAGTTCCGCCACCATGACTGCCTCGGGCTCATCCGTCAGTTCGCCGTCCGGGTACAACGGGGGCGACGGCGGCATGTGGCTGATCAGCACGTCGGCGACTGTTTCCACCTGGAAGCCGTCAGTGGCGGATACCGGAACGATGTCCTTCCAGCCGTCCTCCCCCATTACTTCGCGGCCCAGGGCCGCCACCGCAAGGAGCTGTTCGGTGAGCGCCTGCTTGTCCACGAGGTCAGTTTTGGTGACGATGGCGATCACCGGTTTGCGGCCGACGGCGGCAAGCTGGGCGGCGATGAACCTGTCGCCGGGGCCGATTTTCTCGTTGGCCGGCAGGCAGAATCCGATGGCGTCCACCTCGGCGAGGGTATCCGCGACGAGGTCGTTCAGGCGCTTGCCGAGCAGGGTGCGGGGACGGTGCAGGCCCGGAGTATCCACCAGGATCAGCTGGGCGTCCTCGCGGTGCACGATGCCCCGGATGGTGTGCCGCGTGGTCTGCGGTTTGGCGGACGTGATGGCCACCTTCTTGCCCACCAGCGCGTTGGTCAGGGTGGACTTGCCCGCATTGGGCCTGCCGACGAGCACCGAAAATCCGGCGCGGAATCCGCCGAAGTCGTCCGTGGCCGCAGCCTTATTTTTCTTGCTCACGTGGAACTCCCTGCTGGGTTGCTTCGGCCTCTTCCAGGAGGCCTTCAAGGTCAGTCTCTACTCTTGGTACCGGCGCCGCAATGATGTGGCTGACCCGGTTCCGCCGGCCTTCAAGCCGGTCCGCACGCAGCGATACGCCCTGCACTTCCACGCTGCTGCCCACGATCGGGACGCGGCCAAGTGCCTTGGCGAGGAGGCCGCCCACGGTGTCCACCTCGTCGTCGTCGATTTCCAGGTCGAAGAGCTCGCCGAGATCGTCGATGCCCATCCGGGCACTGACCCGGTAGGAACCGTCCCCCAGCGCGACGGCTTCCGCGCTCTCGGTGTCATATTCGTCGACGATCTCGCCGACGATCTCCTCGATCAGGTCCTCGAGGGTTACCAGTCCGGCGGTGCCGCCGTATTCGTCGATCACGATCGCAACGTGCGTGGACTCCTTCTGCAGTTCACGCAGGAGGTCGCTCACAGGCTTGGACTCCGGCACGTAGCGCACCTCGCGGGCCAGCGACTCGACCAGCGGCGGCTCCTGGTCCGCGCGGAGCTGGTGGATCACTGCAGCAACGTCCTTGAGGTACACGATGCCAAGGATGTGGTCAGTGTTCTCGTTGATGACCGGGATCCGCGAGTATCCGGACCGCAGGAACAGGGACATCGCCTGGTGCAGGCTGGACCCGGCGTCAATGCTGACGATGTCCGTCCTGGGAACCATGACGGCGCGCACCAGGGTGTCGCCGAAGTCGAAGACCGACTGGATCATCTCCGCTTCGGTGTCCTCGATCATGTCGGACTCGCTGGCACGGTCCACCAGTTCCCGGAACTCCTGTTCGCTGAAGAACGCATCGTCGCCGCCCGGCGCCCCGGGGGCCGCCGAACTTCCCAACGCCACCAGCCAGCCGGGAATCGGTCCCAGCACGCTGGTGAGGAACCGGACCATCGGGGCAGTGAAGCGGACAACGGCAGTGGAGTGCAGCCTGCCCAGCTGGCGGGGCGAAACGCCCACGATCACGAACCCAAGAAGGGCCATGATGCCGGTGGCCACCAGGCCGGCAAGCCACACGTTGTCCAGCAGGCTGGAGATCAGGACCGCGACGGCCACCGCGGAGGCCATCTCGAACCACACCCGCCAGAAGCGCAGCGCCCGGGTGTGGGCCACGGGCTCGGCAAGGATGCGCCGCATGGCGGTGCCGCGGCTCCTGTGCAGAGCATCTTCGGCGTCGTGCCGGGGAAGGAAACTGAAGGCGGCCTCGGCCGCTGTCAACAGGGCCGCGACGGCAAGGAAAACCAATGCCACCGCGACCAGGAGCAGTTGCGTCACTGGGTCGTCTCTGCAGGTGCTTCTTTGCCCGTGAAGCCGGACAGGAGTTCCCGCTGGAGCCCGAACATCTCTGCCTTCTCCTCCGGTTCGGCATGGTCATAGCCCAGCAGGTGAAGGATGCCGTGTGTGGCCAGCAGCAGCATCTCGTCCTGCAGCGAGTGGCCGGCGTTCCGGGCCTGAACCTTTGCAACCTGCGGGCAGATGGCAATGTCACCCAGCATGCCCTGCGGGGTGGGCCGGTCGGGCGTTCCCGGGGTCAATTCGTCCATGGGAACCGAGAGCACGTCGGTGGCACCCGGTTCGTCCATCAGTTCAATGTGCAGCTTCTCCATGGCCGTCTCATCCACGAGGAGGATGGACAGTTCGGCCTGCGGATGAATGTAGAGCTGCTCAAAAATGTACCGCGACAGTGCCACGAGCTCCGACTCATCCACCTGGACGCCGGACTCGTTGTTCACCTCGATGCTCACGCGTGTTCCCCCCGTTTTTCCCGGCCGGCTGAATGCTTGAGCCGGCTCCGCTGGGCTTCATCCCAGATGCTGTACGCGTTGACGATGTCCCCGACCAGCCGGTGCCGCACCACGTCGGCGGCATCCAGGACCGAGAAGCTCACGCCGTCGATTCCCTGCAGGATTTCCTCAACGATCCGCAGCCCGGAACGCGTCCCAAACGGCAGGTCCACCTGGGTGACGTCTCCGGTGACCACCATCTTGGATCCGAAACCGAGCCGGGTGAGGAACATCTTCATCTGTTCCGGCGTGGTGTTCTGCGCCTCGTCAAGGATGATGAAGGCGTCGTTAAGCGTCCGGCCGCGCATGTAGGCCAGGGGTGCCACTTCAATGGTGCCGGCCGCCATCAGGCGCGGAATGGATTCGGGGTCCATCATGTCGTGCAGGGCGTCGTAGAGCGGCCGGAGGTAGGGGTCGATCTTGTCGCTGAGCGTGCCGGGGAGGAAACCAAGCCGCTCCCCCGCTTCCACCGCGGGGCGGGTCAGGATGATCCGGCTGACCTCTTTTTGCTGCAGCGCCTGGACGGCTTTTGCCATGGCCAGGTACGTCTTGCCGGTGCCGGCCGGACCAATGCCGAAGATCACGGTGTTGGCGTCGATGGCGTCAACATAGTTCTTCTGGTTCAGCGTCTTGGGCCGGATGGTCCTGCCGCGGCTGGAGAGGATGTCGTGGGTGAGCACATCCACGGGATTCTGCAGTGACTGCGTGCGCAGGAGGGACACCAGTTGCTGCAGCACAGCAGGAGTGATGACCGTGCCGCGGGCCACCAGGCCACGGACTTCCTGCAGGAGCCGCATGATCCGGGGAACATCACCGGCGGGTCCGTTGATGGACAGTTCATTACCCCGGGCATGGAAGTTGACGGCGGGGAACTGCTCTTCGATGAACCGCAACGCCTCGTCATGGCTGCCGAGTGATTGAACCATCTGGTCGGAGTTCTCAAAGAGGACTACTTCAGTCCGGGTGCCGGGCAGGGAGTGCGGGAATTCACCCGGACTGCCTTCGCCCGTATTGAGCCGGCGCTTACCATTTGCTGATTCAGTCATGGTGCTGGCCCGCAGGCCCGTGGTCCCCTCGAAGATCGACATCAATGTTTGCGTTCGCTGATGCCGGCGCCCGTTGGACGGTGCTCCTGGCCCCAGCGATCCCTTTATCTTACGCCAGCGCGGGGCCGGGCCGGATACCAGGCCGCCATGGAGCAGCGGCTGCAACCCGTCCGGAGGGTGACGGGACGTCCTTAGGTATCAACTTCATATCGGCCTCATATCGTTCCCGTTGCAGTTGTGCCCGCGGAGGCAAAGAGCGGCTGGGCGGCCGCGCCGCTGTGCAATGCTGGAAATCCAGCATCTGCTGGAACACCAGGCCGCCAGGGGGATCGGCCCGCCACGCCAGGAAAGGACAAGGGCAGGACAGTGCCGGAAACCTCTGCGCCCGAAAGGGCAGGACGACCGATGGGCCGTCTGCGCCCCGCCGTCCTTGCAGGAATCCTGGTCCTGGTTCCGGTCCTTGCGGGCTGCACGGCCGAGGGCGGCCCCTCACCCACCGGCACCATCGCCTCGGTGCCGGCAACGGGCGGCACCATGCCGGACACGCTGTCCACCAGCGCCCCGCTGGAAACCGCACAGTCCTCCAACAAGGCGCCGGTCTACTGGATCGGCCGCAGCGGCGGGAACATCTTTCTTTACCGGGAATTCCGCGACGTCCCTGAACAGGAGAACCCGGTCACCCGCGCCCTGCGGGCCATGATGTCCGAGAAGCCGCTGGACCCTGACTTCTTCACGCCCTGGCAGAACCCGGACAAACTTGCCACCTCAATCTCCGGCAAGGACGTCATCACCGTCGACGTCTCCTCGGACGCTTTCAACAGCAACCTCGATGCCGACATGGCTGCCCGGGCCATCCAGCAGCTGATCTACACGGCAACCGCTGCCGCCGCCAGTTCGGGCCTGATCGACACCGGCCAGCAGATCCGGGTCCGGATCCTCGTGGACGGCCACACGGACTACGTGGCCTTCGGCAAAGTGCAGCTCGGGGCCCTGATGACCCGCGCCGCGGGCCTGGTGGCGCCCGTCTGGATCATTGATCCCCAGGAGAACGCCGAAGTGCCCGGCGGGAGCGTGAAGATTACCGGCCGCAGCACATCGCCCGGGGCGAAGCTCCGCTGGCAGATCCTGCAGTCTACGGACGGCGGCAGCAAAGCACCGTTCCTGGCGGGTGAAACCACGGCTGCGTCCGAACAGGGGCAGGCCGGCGTCTTCACCCTGGCCCTGAATCTTCCGCCGGGCGATTACATGCTGCGGGTGGCCCAGGCCGGCTCCGGCGGGGAACCGGACCGGAACGAGGACACGAGGTCCTTTAAGGTCCGGTAGCCGTCCACCGGCCAAGGACGTCGCTGGCAAGCACGACGGCGGCCGGGCCGGCCGTGGAGGACCGCAGGACATGGTGCCCCAGGAGGGCGGTCACGGCGCCCTTATCGCAGAGTTTCGTTACCTCCCGCTGGCTGATGCCGCCCTCCGGACCGACGATGAGCAGGATTTCCCGGGGTCCGGAGCCTGCTTTCCCTTGCCATGCTTCAAGGACGGTGCGCAGCGGCCGAACGGCGTCCTCATGCAGGATGACAGCGAGGTCGGCAGCTTCCACGGCAGCGGAAAGCCCGGCAGTGTCGACGGCGGACCGCACTTCGGGGATCCAGGCGCGCCGTGCCTGCTTGGCGGCCGCGGCCACTGAGGATTCCCATTTGGCATGGGCCCGGGCTGCGCGGTCGCCCTTCCAGCGGACGATTGACCGTTCGGACTGCCAGGGTATGACGGCGTCGATGCCCAGTTCCGTGGCCGTCTCGATGGCCAGCTCATCGCGGTCCCCCTTGGCGAGGGCCTGTACCAGCACCAGCCGGACGTCCGGCCTGTCTTCAACGGTCAGCGTCCCGCATTCCACTTCGAGTGCGGAGGGAGCGGCGGACACCACCTTCCCGGTCATCCGGGTGCCGGCGCCGTCGACGATGTCCACCGCTTCGCCGGGAGACAGCCGTTTGACGGTGACGGCATGCCGCGCCTCCGCCCCGTCGAGGACAAAGAGTTGGCCGGCCGCCATCCCGGCCAGCGAACCGGGGGGCGTGAAGAAGACGGGGTTGCTCACCGCTACAGGTTACCGAGCCGGTCCCGGAGCTTGGCGAACATGCCGCCGCTGGCAGCGAGCTTGCCCTCGGTGATCTGTTCACCACGGAGCTTGGCCAGTTGGCGCAGGAGGTCCTCCTGCGCGGGGTCGAGCTTGGCCGGGGTGTCCACCTGGAGGTGGACCTTCAGGTCGCCGCGGCCGTAGCCCCTCAGGTGGGTGACGCCGAGGCCGCGCAGGGTGATGATCTCCCCCGACTGGGTACCGGGCTTGACGTCGATCTCCTGCGTGCCGTCGAAGGTTTCCAGGCTGACATCCGTGCCCAGGGCGGCTGCCGTCATGGGGATGTGCAGGGTGGCGTGCAGGTCGTCGCCCTCCCGCACGTAGGTGGCGTCATTGTTGACGCGGATCTCCACGTACAGGTCGCCGGCCGGACCGCCCGCGGGGCCGGCCTCGCCCTGGCCGGAGAGCTGGATCCGGGTTCCGGTGGCCACACCGGCAGGGACCTTGATGGTCAGCGACCGGCGGCTGCGGATACGGCCCTGGCCGCTGCACTCGTTGCAGGGATCCTTGATGACGGTGCCGAAACCTTCGCAGGTGCCGCAGGGGGCGGCCGTCATGACCTGGCCGAGGATGGAGCGGACGGCCCGCTGGACCTGTCCGCTGCCGCCGCAGATGTCGCAGCGTTCCGGATGGGTGCCGGGGCGGCAACAGGATCCGTCACAGGTGGGGCAGACCACGGCGGTGTCCACTTCGAGTTTCTTGTTCACGCCGAATACGGCGTCGCGGAGGTCGATCCGTACGCTGATCAGGGCATCCTGGCCGCGGCGGATACGGGAAGCGGGACCGGACGTGCCGCCGGCGCCGAAGAAGGTGTCGAAAATGTCCTGGAACGCGAAGCCCTGGCCCGCGTAGCCTGCGCCGCCGAAACCGTTGTCGGTGCCGTTCTCATTGCCGGTGGTGTCGTAGATCCGGCGCTTCTGGGGGTCCGAAAGCACCTCGTAGGCGTGAGTTACTGCCTTGAACCGTTCCGATGCGTCCGCACCGGGGTTTACGTCCGGGTGTAGGGTGCGGGCCAGCTTGCGGTAGGCCTTTTTGATTTCTTCACCCGTCGCTTCGGGTGAGACTCCAAGGACGTCATAGTGGCTGCTCAAAGTTCGTATCTCTTCCTTGTTGTACTGCGTTCAGTTGGGCGGCCCAGCTCTTGCTTTCCGGCCGAAGCGCGCTCCGGCGGCCAAGAGTCAGGGCCCCAAAATCCTGGAAAGGTAGCGCGCCACTGCCCTGACGGCGGCCATGGTGGTGGGGTAATCCATCCGGGTGGGCCCGAGGATGCCTACTTTCGCCGAGCTGTCCGGACCGTAGGCAGTGGCCACCACGGAGGCCTCGGCAAGGCCGTCGTACGGGTTCTCCCGTCCGATGCTGACAGCGACGCCGCGGTGGTCCTGGGCCATTTCGCTCAACAGCCGCAGCATCACCACCTGTTCCTCCAGCGCCTCGAGCACCGGGCCGATGCTGAGGGGGAAGTCGACGTTGGACCTGGCCAGGTTGGCGGTGCCGGCCATGACCATCCGGTCCTCCCGGCTGTTTTGCGCCAGGCCCTCCAGCCCGAGCGCCAATGCGTGTGCCGCCTGCCGCTGCGGGTGCGGGGTGGCGGCGACGACGGCGGGCAGCGCCTGGGCCAGTTGGCGCAGCGGTGTTCCGCCCAGTGCACCGAGGAACCGGGTGCGCAGTTCAGCCAGTGCGTCGTCGCCAAGGTCCTGCCCGACGTCGATCACCCGCTGCTCCACCTTGCCGCTGTTGGCGATCAGGACGACGAGGACCTTGCGCGGGGCGAGCAGGACGAATTCGATGTGCCGGACCAGTGCCCTGCTCAGGTGCGGATACTGCACCACGGCAACCTGGTTGGTCAGCTGCGACAGCAGCCGGACGGTCCTCTCCAGCACGTCGTCGAGGTCGTCCGCGCCTTCGAGCAGGGACTGGATGGCGCGGCGTTCGGCGGCCGAGAGCGGCTTGACAGCCGAGATTTGGTCCACAAAGAGCCGGTAGCCCTTGTCCGTGGGAATCCGGCCGGCACTGGTGTGCGGGGCGGTGATCAGCCCCTCGTCCTCCAGTGCGGCCATGTCATTGCGGATGGTGGCGCTGGAAACACCAAGATGATGCCGCTCCACCAGGGCCTTGGACCCAACCGGCTCGCGGGAGTGGACGTAGTCCTCCACGATGGCCCGCAGTACTTCCAGCTTGCGTGGCTCGCTCACTCTCCACCTCCATCCATGGTTCGGGGCGCATGCCCCTCCCGATGCAACCCAGGGTTAGCACTCGACATGCCTAAGTGCTAACAGTCTATTATGCCTCGGCCCGTTGTTAGCATTGGTACCGCTCCGGGCGAAATTGCGGAGTTGAACACTAGCGCTAGGCGGATCAAATCCATGGATTACCGGAACTGGGGCCCACGCGGCATATCCGCTCCCGCACGGACGGAACTGCCGGAGGTCCCCGTGGAGCGCGGCATGGTGCTCGAGGAAGTGCAGTCAGGCTGGGTGGGTGCCGTGACCCGGGTGGAGAAATCCGGCGGCATGCATGTGGTGGCGCTGGAGGACCGCCGGGGAAAATCGCGTTCCTTCCGCCTTGGGTTCGGCTTCCTCCTGGAGGGCCGGCCGATCCGGCTGATGCCACCCGCCCCCCGGCCGGCCGCTGCCGGTCCCGCGGCGGGCAGGACGGCCTCGGGGTCCGTTCGGGTCGCCGGCCAACGCGCCCAGGTGGCCAAGGCCAGCCGGATCTGGGTGGAAGGCAAGCACGACGCCGAACTGGTGGAAAAGGTCTGGGGAGACGACCTCCGGGTGGAGGGCATCGTCGTCGAGCCCCTGCACGGCATTGACGACCTTGCCGCAGCCGTCGCGGACTTCAGGCCGGGGCCCGGCCGCCGTCTCGGCGTCCTGGTGGACCACCTGGTTCCTGACTCCAAGGAGTCCCGCATCGCGGATGCCGTCATGGCCTCCCCGGGCGCCGCCGGCAACGTCCTGATCGTCGGTCACCCCTACGTGGACGTCTGGCAGGCGATCCGGCCCGCTGTCCTTGGCATCGACAAATGGCCGGCCGTGCCCCGCGGGCAGGACTGGAAGACGGGGATCCTGAAAGCCTTCGGCTGGCCCCACGCCACCAAGGAAGATGTCGGCCTGGGATGGCAGAAGCTGCTGGGCGCCGTGCGCACGTACGCGGACCTCGAAGCGTCGCTGCTGGGCAGGGTCGAGGAAGTCATCGATTTCCTGACCGTGCCGTGAAGGGCGGACGGCGTCCCGGGAACCAGTATTCTTGGTAGTGCGGTTCCTTGTTTCCTGAGGCACTGCGCACCGCGCCGGAATTGTAGTCAGCACCACTTGCACCTTCGAAGGAACAGACTGTGGCAGAAAACGCACGTGATCACAGGGACGGCCAGGGCCGTTCCGAGTACCATGGCGTCCCCGCCAACGCCCTGCCGCTTACGGCCAGCGAAGACCGCCAGTGGGCGACGCTGGCGCACTTCGGCGGGATCCTGGGGTGCGTCCCCTCGCTGCTGATCTACTTGATCTTCCGTGACCGCGGGCCATTTACCGCCCAGGAATCCAAGGAAGCGCTGAACTTCAGCCTGCCGCCCACCATCGCCGCGGTGCTGGCCAACATCCTGGTGTTCGTCCCCTACGTCGGGAACATCTTCGCGGTCATTGCCACGCTGATCTGGGTGGCGCTCACGTGCTTCTCCGTCGCGGCAGGGATCCACGTCAACCGGGGCCAGCCGCACCGCTACCAGTACAACCTGCGCTGGATCAAGTAAGGGCAACTGCCCGCGGGCCGGCTCTAGTCCGGCAGGATGCGGCGGACTACTGCGTCTGCCAAGAGCCTGCCCTTGAGGGTCAGGACCAGGCGTCCGCGGAATGCGGCAGCAGGATCAACCAGGCCGGCTGCGATCAGTCCGGCCACCTCGTGGCGTCCCCCGGCACTCAGCGTTGAGACATCCAGTCCCGACTGGAGGCGGGCCTCCAGCATGACCCGCTCCAGGTTCCTTGTTTCCGCGTCCAGGGTTTCCCTGCCGGCGGCGGGCGAAAGCCCCTGCGACAGCCGGTTCGCGTAAGCGGACGGGTGCTTGACGTTCCACCAGCGGACCCCGCCCATGTGTGAGTGCGCGCCCGGGCCGATGCCCCACCAGTCGTCACCCCGCCAGTATGCGAGGTTGTGGCGGCAGGCCTGCTCCGGAGTCCGCGCCCAGTTGCTGACCTCGTACCAGCCAAGTCCGGCTTCGGTGATCAGCTGGTCGGCGAGCTCGTACTTGTCGGCGTGGTCGTCGTCGTCGATTCCCGGGACTTCGCCGCGGCGCATCTGCGCGGCCAGCTTGGTGCCCTCCTCAACGATCAGCGCGTAGGCGCTGATGTGGTCCGGCCCGTAGGAAAGCGCCGTTTCGAGGGAGTGCCGCCAGTCGGCCAGCGACTCCCCCGGCGTCCCGTAAATCAGGTCCAGGCTGACAGCCAGTCCTGCCTCGCGCGCCCACTGCACCACCTGCGGCACCCGGCTGGGCGTATGGGTCCGGTCCAGCACCTTGAGCACGTGCGGAACCGCGGACTGCATCCCAAAGGACACCCTGGTGAACCCGGCGTCCTTGAGGACGGCAAGGGACTCCGGCGTGACGGAATCGGGGTTGGCTTCGGTGGTGACCTCGGCGCCGTCGTCAATGCCCCATTGGTCGATGGCGGCCCGGAGGATCAGGGCGAGGTCATCGGCCGGCAGCAGCGTGGGCGTGCCGCCGCCAAAGAAGACGGTGCTGAGCTTCCGGTCCGGCAGCCCTGAACGTGACAGCACAGCAGCCGCCAGCGACACCTCGGACACGGCGGTCTGGGCGTATGCGTCCTGGGACGCTCCGCCGCCAAGTTCCGTGGCGGTGTAGGTGTTGAAGTCGCAGTAGCCGCAGCGCACAGCGCAGAACGGGATGTGGACGTACAACCCGAAAGCCCGGGCCGCCGCACCGTCCGCTGCCTGGGCAGGCAGCAGACCGTCCGACGGCGCCGGGTCGCCGAGGGGAAGAACGCTGGGCATCAGCGGGTCCCCCGCTGTGCGGTGGTCACTTCTTCTTGGCCTTGTCCTTCGATTCGTCGGTGGTCAGGGCGGCGATGAACGCTTCCTGCGGCACCTCCACTGTGCCCACCATCTTCATGCGCTTCTTGCCTTCTTTTTGCTTCTCCAGCAGCTTGCGCTTCCGCGAGATGTCACCGCCGTAGCACTTGGCCAGCACGTCCTTGCGGATGGCGCGGATGCTTTCGCGGGCGATGATCCTGGAACCGATCGCGGCCTGGATGGGCACTTCGAACTGCTGGCGGGGAATCAGTTCGCGCAGCTTGCCGGTCATCATCACGCCGTAGGCGTACGCCTTGTCCCGGTGCGTGATGGCGCTGAACGCGTCCACCTGTTCGCCCTGGAGCATGATGTCCACCTTCACCAGGTCGGCGGCCTGCTCGCCGTCGGCCTTCCAGTCCAGCGAGCCGTAGCCCCGGGTCTTGGATTTCAGGATGTCGAAGAAGTCGAAGACGATTTCCGCCAACGGCAGGCGGTAGCGGATTTCCACCCGGTCCTCGGAAAGGTAGTCCATGCCGCCCATGACGCCGCGGCGGGACTGGCACAGTTCCATGATGGCGCCGACAAATTCGTTGGGGGCCAGGATGGTGGCGGAGACCATGGGCTCGCGTACCTCGGCGATCTTCCCGGTGGGGTACTCGCTGGGGTTGGTCACCCGGACCACCTTCTTGTCCTCCAGGGTCACCTCGTATTCCACGTTCGGTGCGGTGGAGATGAGGTCGAGGTTGTATTCGCGCTCCAGGCGTTCGCGGGTGATCTCGAGGTGCAGGAGACCCAGGAAGCCCACGCGGAACCCGAAGCCGAGGGCAGCCGAGGTTTCCGGTTCGTAAACCAGCGCGGCGTCGTTGAGCATGAGCTTTTCGAGGGCGTCGCGGAGTACCGGATAGTCGGCGCCGTCCAGCGGATACAGGCCGGAGAACACCATGGGCTTGGCATCGGCGTAGCCGGGGAGGGACTCCGCCGCCGGCTTGGCCAGGTTGGTGACGGTATCGCCCACCTTCGACTGCCGGACGTCCTTCACGCCGGTGATCAGGTAGCCCACTTCACCGACGCCGAGCCCCTTGGACGGTGTGGGTTCCGGGGAGCTGACACCGATTTCCAGAAGCTCGTGCGAGGCCCTGGTGGACATCATCTGGATGCGCTCACGCGGATGGAGCATGCCATCCATCACACGCACGTAGGTGACCACGCCGCGGTAGGTGTCGTAGACCGAGTCGAAGATCATGGCACGGGCCGGGGCATCGGGGTTGCCCTTCGGCGCCGGCAGGTCGCGGACGATCTTGTCCAGGAGGGCCTCGACGCCGACGCCGGTCTTGCCGGATACGCGCAGGACGTCCTCGGGATCGCCGCCGATGAGGCTGGCCAGCTCGGCGGCGTACTTTTCAGGCTGCGCCGCCGGAAGGTCGATCTTGTTCAGCACCGGGATGATGGTGAGGTTGTTCTCCATGGCCAGGTACAGGTTGGCCAGCGTCTGGGCCTCAATGCCCTGCGCCGCGTCCACCAGCAGGATGGCGCCTTCGCAGGCCGCGAGTGACCGGGATACCTCGTAGGTGAAGTCCACGTGGCCGGGCGTGTCGATCATGTTCAGCGCGTAGCTGACGCCGTCCACCTCCCAGGGCATGCGGACGGCCTGGGACTTGATGGTGATGCCACGTTCCCGCTCGATGTCCATCCGGTCCAGGTACTGGGCCTTCATGTCACGCGCCTGGACCACACCGGTGGACTGCAGCATGCGGTCAGCCAGCGTGGACTTGCCGTGGTCGATATGCGCGATGATGCAAAAGTTCCGAATGATTGCCGGATCTGTCGCGGCGGGCACCGGTGCGGTGCGGGCCATGGGAGACACGCAGGGTCCTTACTGTTGGCTTTTCAGCAGCCACCCGCCGGGCAACGCCATAGGCGCCTGCGGAACAGCTGCACGTCTTGAACATCCAGTGTCCCACGTCCGGGACGCACGGACCGCATCCGGGCAGGGCGCCGCCCGGCAGTTCCATGCCGAACCACCGCCGATAGGCTTTTCGCATGGTCATTGATCTCCGCTCCCTGGGAAACGCCGTCCGCCGCGGCCTGCGCATGCTGCAGAAACGGCGGCCCGCCCCGCCGGCCCCGGGCCCCGACCGGGACCGCCGGGCGGGGGCCATGCCTCAGGCTCCCGGCGGAGGTCCTGCCGGGTCCGGGTATCCCGGTGATTACAGCGGGCGTTCCGCCGTCCGGTATGCACCGCAGCCGGACGGCGACCCGGATCCGGGCGAGGTGGTGTGGGCCTGGGTCCCTTACGAGGAGGACCACGGCAAGGGGAAGGACCGGCCGGTGCTGCTGGTGGGGCATAACGGCCCGTTCCTCCTGGGACTGATGCTGACCAGCAGGGACAGGGTGCCTGCCGGTTCAACGTACGGCGACTACGTGGACCTCGGTTCCGGGGACTGGGACAAGCAGGGCAGGCCCAGTGAAGTGCGCCTGGACCGTATCCTGCAGATCCGCCCTGACAGCATCCGGCGGGAGGGCGCCGTGCTGGACGCGGCGCGGTTTGAGAAAGTTGCGGCCGGGCTGCGCCGGCGACACGGCTGGACCTGACCAACCCAAATGGCCAGTGCCGCCGCTGACCTGCTATTCTTTATTGCTGTGTGTCCGTGCAGGTCGACGGTCACTGATGGCTGGCCGCCATAGGTATCCCCACGCCGCTCAGTCAAGGCCAGCCTGAAAGCCCTCTAGACCATTTCCGCATTACAAAGAGAGTTCACACGTGGCGAATATCAAGTCCCAGAAGAAGCGCATCCTGACCAACGAGAAGGCACGCCTGCGCAACAACGCAGTCAAGTCTGAGCTGAAGACGGCCATCCGCGCCGTCAACACCGCCGTTGAGTCCTCTGATAAGGAAGCTGCTACTACTGCGCTCGTTACTGCCAGCCGTAAGCTGGACAAGGCTGTCAGCAAGGGTGTTCTGCACAAGAACAACGCAGCGAACCGCAAGTCGGCGATCTCCAAGAAGGTCAACGCACTCTAAGGTTTCCAGTTCCCACGAACTGATGGTGTGGCCGGTACCGCAAGGTACCGGCCACACGCTTTTAAGCGTTGCGGCCTACCTGCCCTGGACGGACATGGCAATCACCGTCACGGCGTGTTCGACGGCGTAGACGGGGTCCCGGGACAAGCCCTTGACCTGCGCATCAGCCTCCGCCGTGGCCTGGATGGACCGGACCAGGCCTTCCGGGGTCCAGCGTCGGACGTCCCGCTGTGCCTGCTCCACGAGCCAGGGCTGCATCCCGAGTTCCGCCGCGATCTGCGCGGGCGATCCGGAGGCGCCGGCCACCCGTGCGACAGTCCTCAGCTTCGAGGCGAGGGCTGCCACCAGCGGAACCGGGTCAGCACCGGTGGCAAGGGCGTGGCGCAGCGTCGACAGCGCCACGGGGGCGTTTCCTGCCATTGCGGCGTCGGCAACCTTGAACGCGGTGGCCTCGATCCGTCCGCCGTAGTACTTGTCCACGGTCTCAGTAGTGACGGTGCTCCCTGCGTCGGCAATCAGTTGCGAGCACGCCGCGGCGAGTTCCGAAAGGTCGGCCCCCACGGCATTCACCAGCGCCTGGACGGCGTCCTGGTTGATCCGACGCCCGGCCGCCTTGAACTCCGCCATGACGAACGAGACCTTGTCCGCATCCTTCTTCAGTGGCTGGCAGTCGACGACCGGCCAGCCACCCTTCTTAACGGCGTCGAGGAGCTTTTTGCCGCGTGCTCCGCCGGCGTGCCGGAGCACGACGACGGCGTCCTGTTCCGGGTGCTGCAGGTAGGCAAGGGCATCCGCCAGGAAGGCGTCGTTCATCCCTTCCACGGCCTCCACTTCAATGAGCTTGCTCTCACCGAACAGTGAAGGGCTCACCTGCATGGTCAGGGTGCCGGCGTCATAGCCGGCGGCGTTGATGCGGCTCAATTCGACGTCCGGCGCGGCCGCCCTGACCTGTGAGCGGATCCTGTCCATGGCCCTGATGCCCAGGTACTCTTCCGGGCCGCTTATCAGCACGATCGAGGCCGGGGCTACGTCCCGCCAGGAGGCTGTGTTCGACGCCGGGGAGCGTGTTGCCCGCTTTTGCGCGACGGCCATCCAAGGTCCCTTCCGGAGGTTTTATTGCAGTATCCCAGCCTGCCACGTCTGCGCCCGCGGTCCAAGCTGCCCTTGCGGCGGATGTGCTGCAGCCGCAGCTCCATCAGCCCGATCAGTGCCACCGTGACGGCGTGCGCTTTCCGGACCTGGCAGGCGAACCGCAGGGGCCGGACCACTGCCCACACGGCCGCCAGGGTAACGGTGGACAACAGCACCATCGACAGCAGCCCGGGCACTCCCTCAGGCCAGGGCAGGGCGGAGCCGGGCAGCTGCGCCGTGAACCTGGCGGTGGCGGCGACCCCGGCGCTGAACGTTCCAGCCACAGCGATCAGAAACGTGGCGGCCCACGGAAGCAGGACCACCAGCGGCACCGCTGCCGTTCCCAGCAGGGTCACCGGCGCCACCAGGGGTGACACCACGACATTGGCCAGCAGCGAATAGGTGGCGAACCGGGGCTGCAGGAGGACGATGACGGGCCCGCACAACAGCTGTGCGGACAGCGGAACCGCAACGGCGGCGGCGATCCACCGGGGCACCGCTGCGGGAATCCAGGCGACGATCCGCCGCCCCAGGAGAATGATCCCCAGCGTGGCAAGGACGGACAGCAGGAATCCGAAACTGGTGCCAAGGGCAGGCTCGGCCAGTAGAAGGCCGATGACGGCGAGGCACAGGAAGCTCAGTCCGCGCCCTGGGCGTCCGCCCGCGAGGGCGGCCACCCCGATGGCACCCATGAGAGCGGCCCGCAGGACGCTGGCGTCCGGTCCCACCAGGACTATGAAGAGGGCCAGGCCGCAAAGTGCTCCAGCCGCAGCGGGAGCACGCGGCAGCCGGCACCGGCGGCACAGGAGCAGCAAGGCCCCCAGCACCAGGCTGCAGTTTGCCCCGCTGACCGCCGATAGGTGGGTCATGCCCACAGCCTTCATGGCGTTGTCCAGTCCCTCGTCCAGTGCGCTGGTGTCTCCGGTGACCATTCCCGGAAGGAGTCCGCGGGCATCGGGTGACAGGAAAACCGCGGCGGAAACGAAGCGCGTCCGAAGCTCCTTCGCTGCCCCCTCCAGCAGCGAGCCTCCCATGGCCTTGCCGGGGGCGGTGGAGGCGGCCAGGGTTCCCGCGTCCTGGTCCCCCGGCTCCGCCGGCCGCAGCTTTCCTGCTGCGCGCAGGGTCTGCCCCGGCACCACCCCGCCCCAGCCTTGCCCGCCCATGATGGTGAGCCGCGCCCGTGTCCGCACCAGCATGCCGCCGGTGGTCACTTCCTGCGTCCACACCGGAACTGCCCAGCGTCCCGCCGACCCGCCCGGTCCTGCCATGGCACTTGGGTTTCCGGCCACCTCCACAATGGCGACGACGGACTTGCCGGCAGTGACCGCGTCGGCGAGGGGACCCTCGAACCGTTGGCTTGACGACGTTGCAGCGTGGGCTGCGGCGGCAGCGGCCAGCATCAGGGAGACGCCCAGGGCGGCGGGAAAGCTGCGTCCGGTGGCGCGGGGCGGCCCGGCCCGTTCCTGGTGGCCGACGGCGGGACGCGCAGTTCGTGCCGTGCGATGCCTGGCCGCGCGGGCCAGGAGGAGGCCGCCAAGTGCCGCCAGTGCGGAGCACAGTGCTGCAAGCTCCGCAGGCGGCAGCCAGAGCCCGGCCACTGAGGCGGTCCATACCAACAATGCCGGAAGGGCAAGGCGGAGGTCCGTGCGGCGTCGTGGTTCCGCGGGACTGGTATCAGCGTTTTCCTGGGCCTTGCCGCCATCGGCCACCCGCTGGCGCACGTGGTGCACGGCGCGCGTCCAGTGCCCCTGCAGCGGCCGGTGCCCGGTGGCCGGCAAGCAGGGGGTCCGTGGGTGGGCCGGTGTCGATGGCGGAGAAGTGGTCCCGGAGGCTTCCGTTGCGCCTGGAGGCGTCGGAACCTGTGGTTCCAGGCCGGGGCCATTCACCGCGGATTCGATGAAGCGGTGCCAGGGACTGCGCCGTTGCTTTCCGCCGCCGGGATCGGGCGCATTCCTTCCCTGACCCTTGTCCCGGCCTCCCCTTCCTGAATTCGCTCCCACGGCCGTCCCTAGACCGTCACCAGCGGGAGCAAGGCCTCAAGCATTTTTGGTCCCACGCCGTCGACGGCGTCCAGTTCTTCCGCGCTCTTGAAGGGGCCGTGTTCCTTCCGCCAGTCCACGATCCGCTGGGCCAGGACCGGCCCGACTTTTGGCAGCGTGTCCAGCGTGGCAGCGTCCGCGGTGTTGAGGTTGACCTTTCCGCCGGTCTGGCCGGGTACCGTCCCCTGCTGCGCAGTGCCTGAACCAGCACCCATTGACCCAGTGCCGTCCGGACCTGCGGCACCGGCCGCGGAGGCCTGGGGTTCCCCTTGCCGCGGAACGTGGATTTTCTGGCCGTCCTCCACCACGAGGGCAAGGTTGAGCCGGTTGACGTCGGCGTCCGGAGTCGCACCGCCCACCGCAGCGATGGCGTCGTCAACGCGGCTGCCGTGCGGCAGCCGGATAACACCAGGTCTGGCCACGGCGCCAACAACGTGCACCACCACCGTCCCCGCTGACGCGGGGCCGCCCTGCCCGCTGCCGGAATCCGGTGGGGCTGGGGTCCCGCCCTGGACGGAACCACGGTCACCGGCCGCTGCTGATGCGCCGCCGGAACCGGTGCCGCCCAACGGCAGGACCTGGGGCGCGGCCGCCCCGGCCTGCCACCAAGACCAGGCTCCCGCGGCCACGGCCAGAACAGCCAGCAGCACGGCGACGCGCAGCCCCACCCGCCACCGGAGCGAAGGCGCCACACCGGAACCAGCTCCGGAGCCACTGCCGGGTTTGTCTCCGCCCGCGTCACCTGAACCCCGGTACTCAAAACCGTCGGGGCCGGCCCCGTCCTGCAGGAGCCCGGAAGGTCCCTCCCCCAGGGTGGCATGGAGCCTCGCCCTCACATGGCGCGCCTGCTGACCTGCTGCTCCAGCATCCCGGCGTGACATAGCTCCACCCTAGGAACACGGTCCGCCGCCCGGCAGCCGGCAAAGAGGCTATGTGGAAAGGTGCGCTTCAGCGCCCGGTCCGCCGTCCGTCCCGCCATCGGCGGCCGTCCTGCCCACGATGACCGCAAGGACGCCGAGGCCCGCATGGGCAGCGAGGACCGCCGGGAGGGAACTGATCTGGGCGGGCGGGCATTCGGGAAGTGCCGCTTCCAGCCGCGCGGCCAGGCTCTCCGCCTCTTCGGGGTTCCCGAAGTGATGGACGGCCAGGCGCACGGCCTCTCCCGGACGCGCCGCCGCTTCGGCCACCACGATTTCCTCAAGGCGCGCCACGGCCCTGGCACCTGACCGCACCTTCTCCAGCGGGACGATCCTGCCGCCGTCGACCGCAAGGATAGGTTTGATGGCAAACATGGTGCCCAGCAGCGAGGCCGCGGCGCCGATCCGTCCGCCCCGCCGCAGCTGTTCCAGGCTGGGGACGTAGAAGAAGACCTTGGTGCGGGCTGCCTGGGCCGCTGCCGCGGCAGCAACCCCGGCATGGTCGGCGCCGGCGGCGGCTGCCTCCACGGCAGCCTGCACGGCCATCCCCTGTGCCATGCCCACGGTTCGGGTATCCACCACCTCCACGGGGATCCCCACCTTTGCCGCAGCAAGCCGGGCCGCGTCGGCAGTGCCGGAAAGTTCCCCGGAGATATGGACGGAAACGACCGCCTGGAATCCCCGGAGTTCGGCCGCGCGGTACGCCTGCTCAAATTGGCCCGGTGACGGCCTGGATGTTTTGACCTGCGTTCCGGAGGCCAGCGCCACGGCGATGGTCTCGAGGATGTCGTCTTCACCCTCGCCGTAGATTTCCCGGCCCACCATGACGGGCATGGGTGTCACGGTCAGGATGCCGTCCCGCGGCAGCCTGCCTGCATAGTCCGCAGGCAGGGCGGCAGCGGAATCAGTGACGACGGCGGTGCGCACCTCAGCGCTCCCGGCCGCCCGCCGCGTCCCCGGCCGCGCCCCGGGACGGAGGCCTGACAGCCGTGCACGGACCCATGGCCAGGCGGCGGCATTACTGTCGGGCAAGGGGCCTCCTGGAGACGGTGTCCGGATCAATCAGCACCGGCCGCCGGAAAACTTCCGGCGGCCGGTGCGTGCTGCGGGGTGCAGCGCTTATGCCGGGACGATGTTGACCAGCTTAGGGGCACGGACGATGACTGTCCTGATGCCGCGGCCGTCAAGGGCGCGCTGGACGTTGTCGGACGCCAGGGCCAGCTCGCGGAGCTGATCCTCGGAGACGTCCGGGGACACCTCAAGCCGGTCACGGACCTTGCCCTGCACCTGGACAACGGCGGTGACCGTGTCCTGGACCAGGAGCGCGGGATCGTGGGCGGGCCAGCCTGCGTTGGCGACCGACGCCGGGTGGCCCAGCAGGTTCCACATGTCCTCGGCGGTGTATGGCGCGAAGAGGCTGAGGATCACGGCGACGGCTTCAGCGGCTTCGCGGACCGCCGGATCCGCCGCCCCTGCGCCGGAGTCAATGGCCTTGCGGGTGGCGTTGACCAGCTCCATCAGCTTGGCCACCACCACGTTGAACTTGTTGGCGTCCAGCAGTTCAGCGGCGTCCGCGATGGTGCGGTGCGTTACCGACCGCAGCGCGCGGTCGCCGGTGGTGGCGTCCACGCCGGGCCCGCTGGCCACGTCCTGCGCCAGGCGCCAGGCGCGGGCCAGGAATTTCGCCGAGCCCGACGGCGAAACATCGGCCCAGTCGACGTCGTCCTCCGGCGGGGAGGCGAAGATCATGGTCAGCCGGACCGCGTCCACGCCGTACTTGTCGAGCTGCTCGCCGAGGTCCACGCCGTTGCCCAGCGACTTGCTCATGGCTTTGCCGCCGTTGAGTACCTGGCCCTGGTTCAGCAGGGCGCTGAAGGGTTCGTCGGCGTCGATCATGCCCAGGTCGTGGATGACCTTGGTGAAGAAGCGGGCGTACAGCAGGTGGAGGATGGCGTGCTCCACACCGCCGACGTACTGGCCCACGGGCATCCAGTCGTTGATCTTCTCCGGATCGAAGGGGCCCCCGGTGTAGTGCGGGGAGACGAAGCGCAGGAAGTACCAGGAGGAGTCGACGAACGTGTCCATGGTGTCGGTGTCCCGCTTGGCAGGGCCGTGGCAGGTGGGGCATTCGACGTTGACCCAGGACTCGGCCGCGGCCAGCGGCGAGGTGCCCTTCGGGGCCAGGTCCTCGCCGCGGAGGTCCGAGGGAAGGGTCACGGGCAGCTGCTCATCGGGAACGGGGACTTCGCCGCAGGACGGGCAGTGGATGATGGGGATGGGGGTGCCCCAGAACCGCTGCCGGCTCAGGAGCCAGTCGCGGAGCCGGAAGTTCACGAACTTCTCGCCGGTGCCCTGCCGCTCCAGGATGGTGATGGCCGCCGGGATGGCCTCGGCCTTGGGCAGTCCGTCGAGCTCGCCGGAGTTGATCAGGGTGCCCTCCCCCGAGGTGGCGGTGCCCGAGACGGCGGGATCCTCTTCGCCGGTGTCCAGGACGGCGCGGACCGGCAGGTTGAACGCGCGGGCGAAGTCGAGGTCCCGCTGGTCATGCGCGGGCACGGCCATGATGGCGCCCGTGCCGTAGTCGGCCAGGACGTAGTCGGCAGCCCAGACCGGCAGTTTTTCGCCGTTCAGCGGGTTGATGGCGTAGCGGCCGGTGAAGACACCGGTCTTTTCGCGCTCGGTGGACTGGCGTTCGATCTCGGAGAGCGCCTTGACCCGTTCACGGTATTCGTCCAGGGCAGCTGCGTGGTCGTCCGTGACAAGTTCGACGGCGAGCGGCGCGTCGGCAGCCACCACGAAGAAGGTTGCCCCGTACAGGGTGTCCGGGCGGGTGGTGAAGACCGTGACCTCCTTGGCGGGCTTGCCGCCGTCGGCCTCGATCACGAAGTTGACGTGGGCACCCTCGGACCGGCCGATCCAGTTCTTCTGCATGGCCAGGACGCGCTCGGGCCAGTGGCCGCGCAGCTCGTCCATGTCATCCAGCAGGCGGTCCGCGTAGTCGGTGATCTTGAAGTACCACTGGTTGAGCGACTTCTTGGTCACGGTGGTGCCGCAGCGCTCGCAGGCGCCGTTGACCACCTGCTCGTTGGCCAGGACGGTCTGGTCCTTGGGGCACCAGTTGACCGGGGAGTTCTTCCGGTAGGCCAGCCCGCGCTCGTAGAAGCGCTTGAACAGCCACTGGGTCCAGCGGTAGTACTCGGGGTCGGAGGTGTGGAGGCGGCGCGACCAGTCGGCGGAGATGGCGTACCGCTTGAAGGACGCTGCCTGGGTGTCGATGTTGGCGTAGGTCCACTCGCTGGGGTGGGCGTTGCGCTTGATGGCAGCGTTCTCCGCGGGCAGGCCGAAGGAGTCCCAGCCGATGGGGTGCAGGACGTCGTACCCCTTCTGGCGCAGGTAGCGGGCCACGACGTCACCCATGGCGAACGCTTCGGCGTGGCCCATGTGCAGGTCACCGGACGGGTACGGGAACATGTCAAGCACGTAGCGGCGCTCCCGGGACCCGTCATCCACCGGGGTGAAGACCTTGAGGTCCTCCCACACCTGGGGCCATTTGGCCTCCATGGCGGTGAAACTGTAGGTGCCCTCCTCAGGCTCCGCCGATACTGTTGTTGCTGTTCCGGTCTCTGTCTCCGGCTGAACGCCCACTGCTGCCCTCTTCTGTTCTGTTACGGCATCGGTGCTGCCATAACGGCCTGATCCTCCTGCTGCCGGCCCGGCGCCATGCCCCGGACACACAAAAGCCCCTCGCCAAGGGAGGGGCTGCCGCTCAGCTATCCGATATCCGGAGCCGGCGGCTAACTAAGCAGAAGGATCGCACGCATGGCTCTACTTTAGCGCACCCCCAGTGTAAACAAGTGCCGGATTACCGCCCAGCCGATGAGGGCACGCGCCGGAGCCCGCATCCCCCTAAAGCCACCACCCCCCGAATTGGGTGCTCCCCCTACTGCCGGAGCCGCAAAGTTGAGGGGCTAAGTACTCTTGCCAAGTTATGCTCTGCGGTCCACAGTGATGGCAAGTCTGCGGGGTACTGAACGGTCTCAGGTCGAGGAGCCCGAAATGTGTTCTTGGCGTAGATTTCCCGCACGACAACTGGCGGACAGCAGCTTCGCCCCCGCAAAAGTAAAGGTCCGCACCGAAGCTCCCGGGTTGTGGGCCAGGCAATCACCGTGGTACTGGTCATGACCGCCATAATTCGCTGGGCTGTCCAGTTCCGGTTGTTGGTCCTGGCATTGGCTGCGGGAATTCTCGCTTTTGGGTTATCAAGTTTGCCGGGCATGTCCGTTGATGCCTATCCGGAATTCGCCCCGCCGCAGGTGGAGATCCAGACGGAGGCCCTGGGGCTCTCGGCCGCCGAGGTGGAACAGCTCGTCACCTCCCCGATGGAGGCCGACCTGCTGAACGGCGTTGCCTGGGTGGAGGCGATCCGATCCAAGTCCCTCCCCGGGCTGTCCTCGATCCAGATGGTCTTCAAGCCGGGGACTGACCTTTTCCGGGCACGCCAGCTGGTCTCTGAGCGCCTTACCCAGGCCCGCGCACTGCCGAACGTGTCAGCAGCGCCGGTCCTCATGCAGCCGCTCTCATCCACCAGCCGGGTGATGATGATCAAGCTCACGTCAAAGGACATGTCGGCCATCGACATGTCTGTCCTGGCCCGCTGGACGATGAAGCCAGGCCTCCTGGCGGTGCCTGGTGTCGCCAACGTGGCCATCTGGGGCCAACGGGATCAGCAACTGCAGGTCCTGGTGGATCCGGGTCAGCTTGCAGCCAAAGGCGTCACGCTGGACGATGTCATCAAGACCACCGGCAACTCAGTATGGGTATCACCGCTGAGCTACCTGGAGGCCTCCACCCCGGGAACGGGCGGCTTCTTCGAGACCGGACACCAGCGGATCGGCGTCCAGCACGTCCTGCCAATCACCACTCCCCAGGACCTGGGTCAGGTTCCATTGGACAGTCCGGCGGGGAACCTCCTCCTGAAGGACGTCGCCACGGTTCAAACGGACCACCAGCCACTGATCGGCGATGCCCTCCTGAGCAAGGAAACCGAGCTCCTCCTGGTGATCGAGAAATTCCCCGAGACCAACACCATGGACGTGACGCGGGGCGTGGACGAGGCACTGCGCGCACTCCAGCCGGGCCTGCCCGGGGTACAGGTGGACACCACCGTTTACCGGCAGGCGTCCTTCATCGAGGAGGAAGTCGGCGTAATCGGCGTCGGCCTGCTCATCACATTGCTGGTCATCGTCGCGATGTTCTGGGCGTTCTTCCGGTCATGGCGTGCCGCTGTCATCAGCCTGGTCACCATCCCGGTGGCACTCACCGCGGCGGCCCTTGTCCTGTACTGGCGCGGGGTCGGGATGAACTCCATGGTGTTCGCGGGCATGGTGCTCGCCCTCGCGGTTATCGTGGGCGACGTCGCCGAGGACCTCAGTGGGGTGGTGGCGGCGAACCTTTCCGCCAGGAAACGCGGGGACGCGCTGCACGATACCCAGCGGGGCTCGGGCCTGATTCCGGAGGCCCTTCGCTCGGTTCGTACTCCGATTCTCTACTCGCTGTTGATCATGGCGCTGGCCACGATGCCGGCATTCTTCTTCACAGGTGAGAATGGAGCCCTTTTCGGTCCACTTGTCCTGGCCTACCTGCTTGCCCTGGCAGTCTCGATGATCGTGGCGCTGGCCGTCACAGCCGCGCTGGTGTTCGTCCTCCCCGGAGCGTTGAACGCGCCGCGGGAACGCCGGTCGCTGAAGCGGCTCGAGGTGGGCTACGGCCGGCTCCTGGTCCGCCTGAGGGGAGGGGCTAAATGGATGTTCGCTGCTTCCGCCGTTGTGGCGCTGGCGGGGCTGGCCTTGATGCCCCAGCTGGCAGCCGGCCACCCCGTGGTGCCGGTAATGGCGGACAAGACCCTGGTGGTGCACTGGAGCGCGATCGCTGGTACCTCGGACCAGGAAATGAGCCGGATCACGGAGGCGGCGGCGGGCGAGCTGCGCGGCGTGCCCGGCGTGGCCAATGTGGGAGGCCACGTTGGCCGGGCCATCACCTCCGACCAGGTCGGTGACGTAAGTTCGGGTGAACTTTGGGTCAGCGTGGCACACGATGCGTCCTTCAGGGATACTGCTGCCGCCGTCAAGCAGGTCATTGCCGGCTACCCCGGGCTGACCAGCAAGATATCGACCTATCCCCAGGAGCGCCTCGACGCGATCCGGGACGCTGCGGACAGCGGATTCGCCGTCCGGGTCTACGGCCTGGACCCCGCGATCCTGCGGCAGAAGGCGTCGGAGGTGCAGCAGATTCTGGAACACACCGCCGGCATTGCGAACGCCCATGTTGACGTTCCCCCCGAGCAGCCCATTGCCGAGGTCACGGTTGACCTTGCCAAGGCGCAGAAGGCCGGCGTCGCCCCCGGGGATGTTCGACGCGCTGCGGCCGCCTTGGTGCAAGGTATCGAAGTGGGCAACCTCTACGAACAGCAGAAGGTCTTCTCGGTCATCGTCAAGGGGGTCCCGTCCACGCGGAACAGCCTGGACAGCGTTCGTGACCTGATCATCGACACCCCCAGCGGCGGGCATGCCCGCCTGGGCGACGTCGCCCAGGTCAATATGGTCGGAAACGAGTCCGTCATACTTCACGATGACACCTATCGCCGCCTTGACGTGAAAGCCGACATCCAGGGCCGGCCCCTGAGCGACATCCAAAACGACATTAATGCGGGCCTCCAAAAGATGCAGTTCCCGATGTCGTACCACGCCGAAATCCTCACGCAGTATGCCCAGCAGCAAAGCAACATCCAGTGGCTCTGGTTGCTCGCAGCGATTGCCGCGGCGGGCATCCTGGTTCTTCTGCAGACTGCTGCCGGAAGCTGGCGGCTCGCCGTCCCGCTCGCCCTGTGCCTGGTCCTTTCGCTCTCCGGAGGCGTGCTTGCCGCCCTGGTTACCGGGGCGGTAAATTCCCTGGTCGCACTGGTGGCGTTCGCCGTCGTGCTGGGGATCGCGGCCCGGGGCACCCTGCTGATGGCGGAACGCGTCCGGACACTACAGGCCCGGGGCGGTGAAATGCCGATGCCTGGCCTGGTGGTCCATGCGGCGAGGGACAGGCTGGGTCCGACGTTGATGTCGGCCGGGATGACGGCACTTGCACTTGTGCCCCTCGTCCTGTTCGGCGGTGTGGCAGGAACGGAAATCATTCAACCGCTTGCCGTGATCATCTGGGGCGGCCTGCTGACCTCCACCCTGTCCACCCTGTTTGTGGTACCCGCCGTACTGCTCGCCTTCGCGCCGAAGGCACCAGCGCACAGCGCCGGCCACGCCATCTATGAACCTACTGAAAACCAGGTTGTGTGATGAAATCAATTCCAGCAGGGCCTGCCAGGAAGCACGCAGCCCTCGTTATCGCGGCGTTCCTGTCACTCCTGGTTGCAGGGTGCGCACAAGTGTCCGAAGCGGCGTCAGCCAACGACCCGGCGGCTATTGCCACGGTGCCGGGAACGGACCTTCACCGCATCACGCTCACCGATCACGCTGTCCAACGCCTCGGGCTTACCACCGTCCAGGTGGCGACGGACCCCCAGACCGGGAAGCTCACCGTCTCCTATGCGGCCATTCTGTATGACAGCACCGGCAAGACCTGGGTGTACACCAACCCCGAGCCCCTGGTTTACGTCCGCGCGCCAATCACCGTCGAACGCATCAACGCCGATGTTGCGCAGTTGGGCGACGGGCCGCCTCCCGGCACAACGGTGGTGACCACGGGCGCTGAGGAGCTTTTTGGCGCGGAATTCGACACGGCCCAGTGACATGCGCTGGATAATCGGGGTCAGCCTCAGGTTTAGGACGATCGTCGTCGCCATCGCGTGTGCGGTCATGCTGCTCGGATCCCTGCAGCTGGGTGCCGCGTCCGTGGACGTCTTTCCCGAATTCGCCCCACCCCGGGTCGAAATCCAGACCGCGTGCCTTGGCCTGACTGCCCAGGAAGTCGAAGAGCTGGTCAGCGTTCCCATCGAGGCAGCGGTAGGCGGCATGCCGGGACTGGACGAGCTGCGGTCCAAATCCGTTGCGCAGCTGTCTTCGATCGTGTTGCTCTTCCATCCGGGCACCGACCTGCTCAACGCCCGCCAGCAGGTCTCGGAACGCATGGCGTCCGTGACGGCGGCGCTGCCGACCTGGGCGGCCCCGCCGGTCATGCTGCAGCCGCTGTCCGCCACGAGCCGCGTGATGAAGATAGGAATGACGTCATCTGAGCACTCGCTCATTGAGATGTCCATGCTGTCCTACTGGACCATCCGGGCCCGCCTCCTGCGGGTTCCCGGTGTGGCCAACGTGGCAATTTGGGGGGAACGGCTCCAGATGCTGCAGGTGCAGGTGGAACCCGACAAGCTCAAAGCCCAGGACGTTTCCCTCAACCAGGTCATGGAAGTTACCGCCGGCGCCCTCGACGCAGGCCTGCTTAGGTACTCGCCCGGAAGGTTCATCGGCACCGGGGGCTTTATTGACAGCCCCAACCAGAGAATGGGGGTTCGGCACGTCCAGCCGATAAAGACTCCCGCCGACCTGGCCCAGGTGACGATCCGTGAAAAGGACGGCGTGCCCCTCCACCTTGGCGACGTAGCCCAAGTAGTGGAAGACCACCAGCCACTCATCGGTGACGCCGTCATCAATAGCGGCCATGGGCTCATGCTCATTGTCGAGAAACTGCCCTGGGGCAACACCCTGGACGTGACCAAGGGCGTTGAGGAGGCCCTGCATGAGTTGCAGCCCGGCTTGAGTGGAATCAGCTTCGACACCACCATCTTCCGCCCGGCAAGCTTTGTGGAGGAATCCATCTCCAACCTCAGCCTGGCCCTGCTGCTCGGCTGCCTGCTCGTCGTCCTGATCCTGGGCGCTTTCCTCTTCCAATGGCGGACAGCCCTCATCAGCCTCATCGCGATTCCGCTGTCCTTGCTCACAGCTGCCCTGGTCCTGTATTTCACCGCCAGTTCGATCAACACGATGGTCCTTGCGGGGCTGGTCATTGCGGTCGGTGTCGTGGTCGATGACGCCATCATCGACGTCGAAAACATCATGCGGCGGCTGCGGCAGCACCGCGCCCGGGGCAGCGGCGAATCCACGTCCTCGGTGGTGTTGAAAGCCTCGCTCGAAATGCGGAGCCCCATCGTCTATGCCACCCTGATCATTGTGGTGGCGGCAGTACCCATCTTCTTCCTGGATGGACTGACGGGCGTCTTCTTCCGGCCGCTGGCAATCACCTACACGCTGGCAGTACTCGCCTCAATGCTGGTGGCGCTGACGGTCACTCCGGCCCTGGCACTGATCCTCCTCGGTAACGCCAAACTGGAGGAGCGTGACGCTCCCCTCGTCCGCGTGCTCAAGCGCGGCTACCACGCGGTCCTTTCAGGCATGATGAAGCGGCCCCGCTACGGCTACGCGGGATTTGGAGTCGTCGCCCTGGCAGGTTTGGCGATAGCACCCCTCCTGGGCTCATCCCTGTTCCCCACTTTCAAGGAACGGGACTTCCTGATGCACTGGGTCTCACAGCCGGGAACGTCAGCCGCGGAGGAATATCGGATCTCCCAGCGCGGCTGCGAGGAGTTCCTCAAAGTGCCCGGCGTCCTGAATTGCGGTACACACATTGGTCAGGCCTTCACCGCCGACGAGATTGTTGGCGTCAACGCGGGCGAGCACTGGATCAGCATTGACCGTCACGCCAACTACGACGAGACGCTCGCCGCCGTGCAGGACGTTGTCAACGGGTATCCCGGCCTGCACCGGGACGTCCAGACCTACCTGAAGGAACGGATCGAAGAGGTCCTCACGGGAGCCAGTGAGCCGATCCTCGTCCGCGTTTACGGGGATGACCTCAACGTGCTGCGTGAACAGGCCCAACGGGTCAAAGACATCCTGGACGGCATCCACGGCACCCAGGACGCCCATGTCTCCCTTGAGGTTGAGGTTCCGCAGATCTCTGTCACGGTCAACCTGGCCCAGGCACAGAAATACGGACTGAAACCTGGCGATGTGAGACGTGCGGCAGCCACGCTCGTGGCTGGCGAGGAGGTAGGCGACGTCTTCCGCGACGGACGTGCCTACGACGTCCACGTCTGGAGCACTCCCGCCACCCGGTCCAGCGTTACCAGCATCGAAGACCTGCCGATCGACACGCCCACCGGCCAGCGGGTCCGCCTCGCTGATCTGGCCACCGTGGCCCTTCAGCCGGTGCCGAACCAGATTGACCGTACCAACGGATCGCGCCGCGTTGAAGTTGGATCGTTCCTGGCATCGGGCGCAGACCTCGGCAACGTCGCCCGCGAGCTGCAGCAACGCCTTGACACCCTGGACCTGCCGGCCGGTTACAGCGTGCAGCTGCTAGGCGAATACACCGAACGTGAGGCGGCCACGAACCGCCTGATGATTTTCGCCGCCGCTGCCCTCGTCCTGATCCTCCTGCTCCTCCAAACATCATTCCGGAGCTGGCGGCTCGCCGTACTGTCCCTTCTGACCCTGCCGATCGCCTTGGTGGGCGGGGTTTTCGCCGCTTTCATGTCCGGCGGGATCCTTTCCCTGGGCTCGGTTGTGGGCTTCCTGACGGTGATGGGTATCGCTGCGCGCAACGGCATTTTGCTCATCAGCCACTGCCAGCATCTGGAAAGGGACGAGGGTGAGACCTTTGGCCGTGACCTGGTGCTGCGCGGGGCAGCCGAGCGGCTGTCCCCGATCCTCATGACCACCCTGGCAACCGGATTGGCCCTGGTGCCCCTGGTGGTCATGGGGAATGTCCCGGGCCACGAAATCGAACACCCCATGGCAGTGGTCATCCTGGGCGGCCTCGTCACGTCCACCCTGCTGAACCTCTTCATTGTGCCGTCGCTGTACCTCCGCTTCGCCAAGCGGCGCCCGGCCCGCGGCACTCGCCGCCCCAACCCGGAACCAGCCCCCGCTGGATAGCGGCAGGGTGCACAAAACCCACTCACAACGAAAGGCCGGCCATGTTCCATCGACAAAAGCGATTCACCGCATACGGTTCCACGCTCATGCTTGTCCTGGCGACGCTCACCGTGACGTCCGCCGCCACCGCGGCCGCGGCACAACAACCACCGGAGCTCTGCGGTCCCGGCTCTGCGATCAACTTCGACCCTTCTGATTTCCAGACAAAACCGCATATCGACAACAAATGGTTCCCGCTCAAGCCGGGCATGCAATTCACAACCACTGGGGAGGTGTCCTCTTCGGACGGCGTCCACGCGCACAGCGTGGTCAGCACCGTGACAGGGCTGACGAAAGTGATTGACGGCATCACCACGCAGGTGGTGTGGGACCGCGATTATGACAACGGCGAACTGGTCGAATCCGAGCTGGCGTTCTTCGCGCAGAGCACCAGCGGCGCCGTCTGGCTGTTCGGCGAATACCCCGAGGAATACGAAAACGGCAAGTTGGCCGGCGCACCAAGCACCTTCATCAGCGGCATCGCGAAGGCGCAGGCCGGTATCGCAATGAAGGCCACGCCCCGGACAGATACTCCTCCGTATGTGCAGGCGTACGCACCGAAGGTGGATTTCCTTGACTGCGGGCAAGTCTTCAAGCAGGACCAGCACGTTTGTGTTCCTACGGGCTGCTACAACGACGTGCTGGTGATCGATGAATTCAACCCTCTGGAACCACCTGACGCCGGGCATCAGCGAAAGTTCTATTCAGCCGGAACCGGGCTGGTGAAGGTCACTGCAGTGGGCGGTTCCGACCAGGAATTCATGGATCTGGTGAAAGTGCGGCAGCTGGATGCCCGGCACTTCGCCCGTGTCAATGAGGAGGCCCTGGAGCAGGACGCGAGGGGCTACGAGGTCAGCAGGAGCGTTTACGCGAAGACACCGCGGGCCCAACTCTGCGATTGAGCCTCGGAACCGGACATCTCCTGACCGGAGCCCGTGAACAGGGAGGGCGGCACCAATGCCGCCCTCCCTTTTCACTGCTGTCCGGATTGTACACTGCTGCCCGGACTGTTCACTGCTGCCCGGATTGTCCACTGCTGTCCGGGCCGCAGAGAGTGCTGCCTAGCGCACGTCCTCGTCGACCCAGTCCATGGACTTGGTGACAGCCTTCTTCCAGAGCCGCATCTGGCGGTCCTGTTCGGCCTTGTCCATCTGCGGTTCCCAGCGCTTGTCCTCGGACCAGTTGGCCGAGCACTCGCCCAGGTCCTTCCAGAAGCCAACAGCCAGGCCAGCCGCGTAGGCTGCCCCCAGCGCCGTGGTCTCGATGACCTTGGGCCTGATCACCGGGACGCCGAGGATGTCCGCCTGGAACTGCATCAATGCGTCGTTGGCGACCATGCCGCCATCGACCTTCAGTTCGGTCAGCGGAACGCCGGAGTCCGCGTTGACGGCGTCAAGCACCTCGCGGGTCTGGAATGCCGTGGCCTCCAGGGCTGCCCGGGCGATATGGTTCTTGTTAACGAACCGGGTCAGGCCCACGATGGCCCCCCGCGCGTCGGAGCGCCAGTACGGGGCGAAGAGGCCGGAGAACGCGGGGACGATGTAGACGCCGCCGTTGTCCTTGACGGATGCGGCCAGGGTTTCCACCTCGGGGGCGCTGCTGATCATGCCCAGGTTGTCGCGCAGCCACTGGATCAGCGAGCCGGTCACGGCGATTGAACCTTCCAGGGCGTAGTGCGGCTTGGCATCGCCCAGCTTGTAGCCCACGGTGGTCAGCAGCCCGTTCTTCGAGTGGACAATTTCCTCGCCCGTGTTGAAGATCAGGAAGCAGCCGGTGCCGTAGGTGTTCTTGGCTTCTCCTGCTTCAAAGGCGGCCTGGCCGAATGTGGCGGCCTGCTGGTCGCCCAGGATGCCCGCCACCGGCGTTTCCCGCAGCAGCTGCGAGCTGTGGACGGTGCCGTAAACCTCTGAGGAGGACTTGATCTCCGGCATCATGCTTCGCGGCACGCCAAAGATCCCGAGGATTTCGTCGTCCCACTGCAGGGTTTCGAGGTCCATGAACAGGGTCCGGGAGGCGTTGGTGACATCGGTGACGTGGACACCGCCGTCCACGCCGCCCGTGAGGTTCCAGAGGACCCAGGCGTCGGTGTTGCCGAACACCAGGTCCCCGGCCTCTGCCTTTTCACGGGCGCCGTCAACGTTGTCCAGGATCCATTTGATCTTGGTGCCGGAGAAGTAGGTGGCCAGCGGCAGGCCCACCTTTTGTTTGAAACGGTCCGCGCCGCCGTCCCTGCCCAGTTCGTCGACGATGTCCTGGGTGCGGGTGTCCTGCCACACGATGGCGTTGTACACCGGCTTGCCTGTGGTCTTGTCCCACACGACGGCTGTTTCACGCTGGTTGGTGATGCCGACGGCGGCAATGTCGTGCCGCGTCAGGTTCGCCTTGGAGAGGGCCGAGCCGATGACCTCACGGGTGTTGTTCCAGATTTCCGCGGCGTCGTGTTCCACCCATCCTGCCTGCGGGAAGATCTGCTCATGTTCCATCTGGCCGGAGGAGACTATGGCGCCGCTGTGGTCGAAGATGATGGCGCGGGTGCTGGTGGTGCCCTGGTCAATGGCGATTACGTACTGGTTCATGATGACGTCCTTGTCTTGTTTATGGCTGTGATGAGTACGGGTCAGGAAGCGGCCGTGATGATGATCGGGACAATCCGGGCGACGAGTCCACCCAGGGCGCCGCCCACAAGCGGGCCGACCACAGGAATCCACGAATAGCTCCAGTCGCTGGAGCCCTTGCCCTTGATGGGAAGCACAGCGTGGGCGATGCGCGGTCCCAGGTCACGGGCAGGGTTGATGGCGTAGCCGGTGGGGCCGCCGAGGGAAACACCGATACCGACCACGAGCAGCGCTACTGCCAGCGGGCCGAGCCCTGAGGGGGTACCGCCGAGGGTGAGGATGACGAAGACCAGCACAAAAGTGCCGATGATTTCGGTGATCAGGTTCCATGGGGTGGACCGGATGGCAGGGCCGGTGGAAAAGGTCCCAAGCTTGCTGGCAGGCTCGGGTTCGTCGTCGAAGTGCTGCTTGTAGGCCAGCCAGCAGACCACGGCACCAAGGAATGCACCCACCATCTCGCCACCGAAGTAGGTGAGGGTGGAAGCGAAGTCTACGGTGACTCCCGGCGCATATTCAGCCTTGCCATTGAGCAGCAGGCCGAGCGTGACGGCAGGGTTCAGGTGCGCGCCCGACTTGGCGGCGACGAAGACACCACAGAAGACGGCAATGCCCCATCCCCAAGTGACCATCAGGAAGCCGCCACTGTTGCCTTTTGTCCCCCGCAAAGCCACGTTGGCAACGACGCCGCAACCCAACAGGGTCAGCATGCCCGTGCCAAAGACTTCGGAGAGGAAGACTATTCCTAGAGACATCTTTGACTCCATTTCTTTGTTTAGTTGTCGGTCCTCCGCTGGTGAAGGACCGTGTGGCCGGGACGCTGTAGCGCCCCGGCCGGAAACCTGGCCTTAGGCGACCAGGCTGTGCGTTTCCACGCGGTGGAAACGCTGCAGCACGTCCTGTGCGTGCTTGATCTCGGCGGCGCGCGCCGCCGCGTCCCACTGGAGCGGGACGGACAGGACTTCCGCCACTTCGTTGAGGAGTTCACCGGTAACCAGTCCGCGGAAGGCCAGGGAGGTACGCCGGATGAGGACGTCCACCAGGTGCCCCACCTGCTCATTGGCCGCCATGAATTCCAGTTCACGGACGCTCAGTTCACGGGTGGACCGCAGCGCGTGGTCGGGCTCGGCATCGAGGTAGGCGATGACCTCTTCGGCCCGGGTCCCGTAGCGGGTCAGCAGTCCGGCCGTGCGGTCTGCATCCCGGCCGCCGGCCATGTGGGCCTTGATCCATTTCTGCACGCCAGCTTCGTCGGCAGGGAAACCGGCGCCGCCGCCGATGGGGAGCTGCGCCGTGGACACCTTGCGCTGCACGCCGAGTTCACTGAGGACCTCGTTGGTCAGGTGCTCGGCAAGGGCACGGAAGGTGGTCCATTTGCCGCCCACCAGGCTCAGCACGACGGCGCCGCTCCCCTCAGGTGCGGACGCGCGGCGTTCGATGCGGTAATCACGTGAGACGAAGCCGGGCTGGGTGGCGTCATGGCTGGGCAGGGGGCGGACACCCGAGAACGTGTACACGATGTCCTCTGGTGTGACGTCGACCGAGGGGAAGACGTGGTTGATCAGTTCAAAGAAGTACTGGATCTCCTCGTCGGTGCAGACGGCGTCCTCCGACATGTCCGCGTCAACGTCCGTGGTGCCCACGAGAACCCGGTCGCCCATGGGGTAGATGAGGACGATCCGGCCGTCGGTGTGCTCGAAGAAGATTTCCCGGCCGCGGCAGGCGGCGAGGAGGCCCGGGTGGTCCAGCACGATGTGGGACCCCTTGGTGCCTCCCATGAACGAGGATGCCGCACCCATTGCCTGGTTGGTGTGGTCCACCCAGGCCCCGGTGGTGTTGACGATGATGTCCGCCGTGAAGTCGAATTCCTCACCGGTCAGTTCGTCGCGAAGGCGGACAGTGCTTCCCCTGCCGGTTCCCGGATTGGGGGTTGCAGACATGGATTGGAGTGACAGGTAATTGCTGGCGCGGGCCGTATCACTCTGTGCGCTGGTGCCCCTCGCGTTACCGGCGCGTCCGGCCTTTTCGCCGTCCTGCAGGACGTCCAGGGTCAGCCGCTCCGGGTTGTGGACGGACGCGTCGAAGTAGGTGGCCGTGTATTTGACGTCGGGCCGCAGGGCGGGCAGTTCCCCGAGGGCTGCCTTGTGGGTCCTGAACTGGTGCCGCGGTACCGTCCCGCCGTTCCTGGAGAACGAATCGTAGAGACTAAGCCCCACCTTGATGAGGAACGCTCCACGCTCCTTGGGCTTTCCCTGCTGCTTGTGGGTCAGGAAGCGCAGCGGTGCCGAGAGGATGCCGGAGAAGGTGCTGAAGATGGGGATGGTTGTCTGCAGCGGCTTGACATAGTGCGGCGCAATCCTGAGCAGGCGGTTGCGTTCCACCACGGACTCCCGGACCAGGCGGAACTCGCCGTTCTCGAGGTAGCGGATTCCGCCATGGATCATGTGCGAGGACGCACCGCTGGCGCCCTGGCAGTAATCTCCGCGTTCCACGAGCGCGACATCGACGCCCTGGAGTGCCAGATCACGGAAGGTGCCCACTCCGTTGATGCCACCGCCAACAACCAGCACCTTCGCGTGCGGACGTTGCCGCAGGCTGTGGACGGACGCGCGCCCGGCCCCCGGCCGGGGCACTGAAACAGAGGAGGGTTGAACAGTTGAATCCTTGGGTCCCAAAACGTCTCCCTTGGGGCTTTGTGTGATGCGGACGCACTGGATAGCGCCGCCGTTCTGCTCTATTGTTCGGAGAAATGGAAAATGGAGTCAAGGACTATGCACGAACGTGCAGAATGGAAGTGAGATGGCACTTTCACGGGACGCAGATGCCCTCCGAGCTGCACAAATGTACTACTTGCAGGACCTCACCATGGACGCGATTGCGCGTGAACTGCGCACGTCACGGTCCACGGTTTCCCGCCTTTTGTCGTCCGCACGGGATTCGGGCCTGGTGCAGATCCAAATCCGCAACCCTTTGGACACCGGACCCGAACTGGAAGGGATCATCCGCCGCCGGTACAACCTTGATGTCCACGTGGTTCCCATCCTTGGCACGCTCAACGAAGCCGAAACCCTCGACCGCGTGGCCATGCAGGCGGCGCGCACCATCGGGCCCCTGGTGGATTCCAACGCCATTATCGGCGTGGCCTGGGGATCAACGCTCAGTGCAGTCAGCCGGCACCTCACCAGGAAAATCACGCATGACAGCGTGATAGTCCAGCTCAACGGCGCCGGAAACATGCACACCACGGGCATTACCTATGCCAGCGACATCATGCGCAGGTTCGGCAGCGCGTACGGAGCCCGGGTGGAGCAGTTCCCGGTTCCGGCCTTCTTCGACCACGCCGCCACCAAGACGGCAATGTGGAATGAACGCAGCGTGCAGCGCGTGCTGGAGCTGCAGGCAAAGATGAGCATCGCCATCTTCGGTGTGGGTTCCGTGCACGCCGACTATCCCAGCCACGTCTACGCGGGCGGGTACCTCGATGAGGACGACCTGAACGCCCTTGCCAACTCGGACGTGGTGGGTGACGTCGCCACGGTCTTCTTCCGCGCCGACGGGTCCTCCGACGGGATCGTCCTGAACGAAAGGTCCACCGGTCCGGCGCTTGCCCAGCTGCGGCAGGTGCGCCGCAGGATCTGCGTGGTGTCGGGGGTTTCCAAGATCAACGGCCTGCGCGGCGCCCTGGCAGCGAGGCTGGCCACCGACCTGATCCTGGACGAAGCCACCGCACGCCGCCTAGTCGATTACGAGGGACTGACCAGCTGAAGTGGGTAGAGTCGTTGCCATGAGAACCTCACCCCGGCTCAGCCTGAACAACGGCGTGCTGATAGACCAGCTCGGCTTTGGGCTGTACAAGGTGCCGCCAGCAGAGGCGGAAGGGCTCGTGGCCACCGCGCTCGCCGCCGGCTACCGCCACTTCGATACCGCCGCCATGTACGGGAACGAAACCGGCGTGGCCCGCGGCATCAGTTCCCAGTTGGGCGACGGGACAGGCAGCGGCGGCTCCGGGGAACTGTCGCCGTCCCTGAGCCGGGAGGACGTCTTCATCACCACGAAAGTGTGGAACGACCACCACGGCTACGACGCCACGCTGCGGGCTTTCGACGACTCCATGGTCAACCTGGGACTGGACTACGTGGACATGTACCTCATCCATTGGCCCTGCCCACGCCGTGGCTTGTTCCCGGAAACCTACCGGGCCCTGGAAACGCTGTACCGCGAAGGCAGGGTCCGTGCCATTGGCGTCAGCAACTTCCAGCCGGCACACCTTGACCGCCTGCTCCAAAGTGCCGAGGTGGTTCCCGCCGTCAACCAGATCGAACTGCACCCGTGGCTGCAGCAGGAGGAACTGCGCAGCAAGCACGCCGGCCTGGGCATCCGGACAGAAGCGTGGAGCCCGCTGGGCCGCGGCCAGGTCCTGGCCGATCCGGTGATCCAGGCCTGCGCCGCCGAGCACGGCCGGACGCCTGCGCAGGTGATCCTTCGCTGGCACATGCAGCTGGGGAACATCGCCATTCCCAAGGCCAGTTCCGAAGCGCGGATCCGGGAGAACCTTAACGTCTTCAATTTCGAACTCTCCGAACGCGACCTGGCGGCCATCAACGCGCTGGACCGCGGGCATCGGACGGGCTCGCACCCGGACAACGTCAACTAGGCCCGCGCATGGACACCGTAAATCCGGGGACCTCCCCTGCGCCTGCGTACCTGAGCGCGGGGCTTTCCGCCCGCACCTCAGCCTCCACCGTGACCATCGACGGCGGCACGGTGGCCTTCTGGACCTATGCGCCCCTGCAGGAAACGCCGGAGACCCGCACCATCCTGGTGGTCCATGGGTTCCGCGGCGACCACCACGGGCTCCTGCGCGTCGCGGACAAACTGCCGGAGATGCGCATCATCATGCCGGACCTGCCCGGCTTCGGCAGCTCCGATGCCTTTGCCCGGGACCCGCACTCGGTGGAGCGCTACGGGCAGTTCATCAGTGACTTCATGGCGTCCCAGGGACTGGGGCCGGAAACCGTGCTGCTGGGACATTCATTCGGCTCCATCCTTGCTGCGTACTTCGTGGCCAACAACCCGGAGGCCGTGCGTCCCCTGATCCTCATCAACCCCATCGCTGCTCCGGCGCTGGAAGGACCCAAGGGCGTGATGACGCGGCTGGCAGTCCTGTATTACCGGCTGGCGGCACGGCTCCCCCGCGGGCCGGGCCTGGCCCTGCTGCGCAACCGGCTGATTGTGCGGGTCATGAGCGAGGCCATGGCCAAGACCCGCGACCGGGAGCTGAGGGCTTTCATCCACGGCCAGCACCACGCCTACTTCAGTTCCTTCGCGGACCGGGACAGCCTGCTGGAGTCGTTCACGGCCTCCGTCAGCAACCACGTGGCGGAGGTGGCCGGACAACTGGAACTTCCCGTGCTGCTCATCGCGGGCGAAAAGGATGAAATCGCCACCCTTCCCAGCCAGCACCGCCTCCTGTCACTGCTTCCGGACGGGGAACTGAAGGTGATTCCCGGCGTCGGACACCTGATCCACTACGAAACGCCGGAGCCGGCCGCCCGACACATCCGCAGCTTCCTGAAGGACCACCCCGCGTGAAGATCGTCATTGATGCACGTTTCACCCGTACCGACCATCACGACGGCATCAGCCGCTACGGAGCCAGCCTGATCGCTGCCACGGCAAAAATCGCGGATGTCTCCATGCTGGTTTCCGACGTCCGGCAGCTGGCCCTCCTGCCGGACGTGCCGTACACGCTCATCAGCAGTCCGCTGTCGCCGCTGGAGCTGTTCGTTGCCCGGAAGGTCAATGCCACCGGGGCTGACGTGGTGGTGTGCCCCATGCAGACCATGGGTACCTGGGGCCGGAAGTACGGGCTGATCCTCACGCTGCACGACCTCATCTACTATGAGCACCCCGCTCCCCCGGGCTTCCTGCCGGCCCCCGTCCGGCTGCTCTGGCGCCTCTACCACAAAGCGTTCTGGCCGCAGCGGCTGCTCCTCAACCGGGCCGACACCGTGGCCACCATCAGCAGGACCACGGAGGCGCTGATGGCCAAGTACCGGCTGACGCGCCGGCCCGTCCGCATCATCGCCAACGCTCCCCAACCGGCGCAGGAACCCCGCCAGCCTGGCGACGGCGCGGACAAGACCATCATTTACATGGGTTCGTTCATGCCCTACAAGAACGTGGAAACCATGGTGGCCGGCATGGCCGGACTGCCCAAATACACGCTGCACCTGCTGAGCCGGATCACGCCGGAGCGGCGGGCGGAGCTGGAAAGCCTCATCCCGCCGGGCGCCTCCGTGGTGTTCCACAACGGCGTGACGGACGCAGAGTATGACGGCCTGCTGCGCCGGGCGACGGCGCTGGTGAGCCTGTCCCGGGCCGAGGGATACGGCCTTCCCCTGGTCGAGGCCATGGCCGTGGGTACCCCGGTGATCGCCAGCGACATTCCCATCTTCCGGGAAGTCGGCGCGGACGCCGCCACCTACGTGGACCCGGAGTCACCCGGGCAGTTCGCGGACGCGGTTGCGCAGCTGCAGGACGACGCGCACTGGCAGGACATGTCGCGCCGCTCCCTGGCCCGGGCGCGGGAGTTCAGCTGGGATGAATCGGCCCGCCAACTGGTGGAAGCGGCACACGAGGTCGTGGCGAAAAGGCGCCGCTGAGGACGTCCCCAAGGCACCATTGCCCTGGCCGTCACAGAACGTCCCCAGCCTAGAGGACGTCAACACCGTCCAGGCGCAGCTGCACAGGGTCCGTGGCCCGTTTGGCGGCCACGGCTGCGCGGGTCACCCGCAGGACACGGACGACGGCGGCGGCCTGGCCATAGGGGAAGAACAGCAGGGTCCGGACGTCCTCGGCCGAGCGCCGGCCGGAAGGCGGTGCGGTGAGCACCAGCGGCGCCGGACCGGCGGTGCGGATAGTTATCCCCGCGCCGGCGAGGTCCGCTGCCACGGCACCTGTGTAGTGTTCGACGGCGGCGCGCGGCCCGGTGACCGAGGCGATGCGCACCGCTGGGGGAAGCTGCAGTTCCACGCGCAGGGACAGTTCCCGCTGGGCATAGCCGGCCGGGTCCCAGCGCAGCAGCGCGCCGGTGGCTGCTGTGTCCGTGGCGGTGACCACCACCAGCCCGCCGTCCGGGGCGGGACGGACGAGGGCAGCGGCGTTGAACCAGCGGCGTACCGTGTCTTCGCCCGCCCGGAGAGTCTCCCGGCGCAGCAGGGAATCGCCGTCCAGCAGCAGGGCGGCAGCATACCCGGCCTCCGCCACCGGTTCGGCCCCCACGGTCGCCACCACCAGCGACTTTCCCGCCCCCACCGTGGCTTTCACTTGGTCGCCGGACGATGTGATGACCGTTGTGCCGGGAAAGGCCCGGCCAAGCTCCTCGGCTGTACGGAGGACTCCAGTGGAACCTTTCCGCAGCCGCCGGGCGCCGCAGTGAGAGCACTTCCAGTCCGGCGCCGGCGTGGAACACCAGCGGCATTGGGGAAGCGCGGAGGTGCCGGCCAGCGCAAGGGGCCCCTGGCAGTTCCCGCAGCGGGCCGGCTCCCGGCAGGTTTCACACACCAGTGACGGCGCGTACCCTGCCCTGGCAACCTGGACCAGGACAGGGCCACGCTCAAGACCTTCCTTGGCGGCCTGCCAGGCAGCGTGCGGCAGGCGCGCGATGGTGGCCAGTGGGTCCCGCCCCTGCTCGAAGCTGTCTGCCGTGCTGACCACGCGGGGAACCGTCCTGCGGACGGTGGCACGCTCAGTGTCAACCGGGACGGCCCAGCCGGCTTCCACCAGACGCTGGACCTCGGTGCTGCGCGCGTGCCCGGCAAGGAGGCAGGCCGTGCCCTCCTGCTCGGCGCGAAGGAGCATGACCTCCCGTGCGTGGGCGTACGGTGCGCGCTGCTCGATATGGAGGTCGTCGCCGTCGTCCCAGCACGCCACGAGCCCCAGGTCCTGCACCGGGGCGAAGGCGGCCGAGCGTGTCCCGATGGCGATGGTGGCCTTGCCCGCGAGCAGGCGCAGGAAGTTCCGGTACCGGGGCGTGGGCCCGTCGTCGGCGGTCAGCCTGGCTACGGCAGCGTCCGGCACCAGGTCCTTGAGTGCCTGCTCCAGGCGGTCCAGGTCCCGGTAGTCAGGCACCACCAGCAGGGCGCCCCTTCCGGAGGAATGCGCTGCAGCGGCGGCCTGGGCAAGCATGGCCGGCCAGCCGGCAGTCCCGTAGCCCTGCAGCGGATTGACGGCGGCCCGCGGAGATCCACCGGCGGCCAGGTGCCGCAGGAAAGCGGCACCTGTGCGGAGTGTGCCCCAGGCTGAAGATCCGGGGCTGCCCTGGACGTCCTGCACGGCTTCGGCGTCGGGGATGTCCAACGAGTCCGGAAAGTCCTTTTCCAGCCTGGCAACCCGGGGTGGAACGGCTAGGCGCAGGACATCGCTGACCGTCCCCGCATACCGTGCAGCGACCGCCGTGGCGAGGTCCCGGACGGCCGGCGTAAGGACCTGGACCGGGGACACAACTTTTGCCAGGGGTACAAGGGTGTGTCCGGCGTCGGACTGTGCCACGCGTTCCAGGACGAATCCACTGAGGTCCTGGCCGTTGAACTTGACCTTGACCCGGACCCCAGGCTGGGCTGCCTGGTCAAGCGCGGCCGGGACGGCATAGTCGAATGGGCGGTCCAGGTGAGGCAGCGAGGACTCAATGAGCACCCGCGCCACCGGAAGCTGCTCCGCCACGGTGACGCCGCCTTGCACGGGACGTGCAGGGAAGCCCTGGAGCAGGGACGGCTGGACGGAACTGCCAGCAACCATGGCGGTCACCTCCGTTCAGCTGACGGGTTGGACAGGATCAGCCAAGCACCGGGCACTGACATTGGACGTCCGGCAGCCGGCCGAAGCCGGCTAGGCGTTGAAGAATGCCTTCAGGTCGTCCACCCGGTCCAGGCGCTCCCAGGTGAAGTCGGGCTCATCCCGGCCGAAGTGCCCGTGGGCGGCGGTCTTGGCGTAGATGGGGCGCTTCAGATCCAGGGCATCGATGATGGCGCGCGGACGTAGGTCGAAGATTTCCGCGATTGCTGCGCTGATCCGGGCCGGATCCACCGTCTCGGTGCCGAACGTCTCCACGTAGGTTCCCACCGGCCGGGCCTGGCCGATGGCGTACGCGATCTGGATCTCCGCGCGCTTGGCCAGTCCAGCGGCCACCACGTTCTTGGCAACCCAGCGCATGGCGTACGCGGCGGAGCGGTCCACCTTGGACGGGTCCTTCCCCGAGAAGGCGCCGCCGCCGTGGCGGGCCATACCGCCGTAGGTGTCCACAATGATCTTGCGGCCGGTGAGGCCGGCGTCGCCCACCGGGCCGCCGATGACGAACTCGCCGGCAGGATTGAGGATATTTTCCGTCCGTGAGATGTCCAGGTTGGCGCCCGCGAGGACGGGTTCAATGACGACGGCGGCAAGGTCGGCGCGCAACTGCTCCAGGCTTGCCCCCTCCGCGTGCTGGCTCGAAATCACCACGGTTTCCACGGAAACGGGCACGTCTTTGTCGTAGCCGACCGTCACCTGGGTCTTGCCGTCGGGGCGAAGATACGGCAGCTGGCCGGTCTTGCGGACTTCGGTGAGCCGCTCGGACAGCCGGTGGGCCAGCCAGATGGGCGTGGGCATGTAGGAAGGGGTTTCATCGCTGGCGTAGCCGAACATCAGGCCCTGGTCGCCGGCACCCTGGAGGTCATAGTCGTCCTCCTGGCGGCCTTCGCGTGCCTCAAGGGAGTTGAACACGCCGCCGGCGATGTCGTTGGACTGCTGGCCGATGGAGACGGACACGCCGCAGCGGGCGCCGTCGAAGCCGTTGGCTGAGGAGTCGTAGCCGATGCCCAGGATGGTCTCCCGGACGATCTGCGGGATTTCGACGTACGCGTCGGTGGTGACTTCGCCTGCCACGTGCACCAGGCCCGTGGTGGCCATCGTTTCCACAGCCACGCGGGATTCGGGGTCCGCGGCCAGCAGCGCGTCCAGGATGGCGTCACTGATCTGGTCGCAGATCTTGTCCGGATGGCCTTCGGTGACCGATTCGGACGTGAAAAGCCGGAGCGCGGAGGGCGTGGCCCCATGGGTGTGGGGAAGGTGCAGCGGTAAAGTCACTCAACTACCTTACTGGTTGGTGGTGGCACTCCCGTCAGGGAGAAGTCGGTAGATGTCCCCGTGCTAAGCAAAGGTGGCCGGAAACACTTCAGGCGAGGGGCGAAACAGGTTCAAGTGGACGAAACACGGTTCAGTTCAAAGCTGATGCGGCGGACGATGGCTTCCGAAACCTCTGTCTTGGTTCCCGAAGCTTCCTGTGGTTCGGAGCCGGAGCGCGACAGGATGACCACCGAGTTGGAGTCGTGGCCAAAGACCTTGTCCGCTCCTACGTGGTTCACCACCAGCAGGTCGCAGCCTTTCCGCTGGAGCTTTGCTTCCGCATATGCCAGGACGTCGCCCTGGCTGTCCCCGGTTTCGGCGGCGAATCCGACGATGAGCTGCCCGGCCTCGCCGGCACCCGCGTTGCGCTGCTCCACGAGCTCCTGCAGGATGTCCGGGTTGCGGACCAGGGTGATGACGGGATCGGCGGTGTCGTCCCGTTTCTTGATCTTGGTGTCCGAGACTTCCGCCGGGCGGAAATCGGCCACGGCCGCGGACATGATGACGACGTCGGACACGGCGGCGGCTTCCAGTGCGGCTTCCCGAAGTTGCAGGGCGGTCTCCACGCGGACCACCTCCACGCCGGCGGGCGGCGGAACGTCCATGTGGGCTGCCAGCAGGCGCACGGTAGCCCCGGCGTTCCGCGCTGCGACCGCAAGGGCCACTCCCTGCTTGCCGGATGACCGGTTGCCAAGGAAACGAACGGGGTCCAGCGGTTCGCGGGTGCCGCCGGCGCTGATGGTGACGGTGCGGCCGGCAAGGGGCAACTGGTAATCACTGCGTCCCTGGACCAGGGCCATGGCTGCGTCGAAGATCACCTGGGGTTCCGGAAGCCTGCCGGGACCTGAGTCTGCCCCGGTCAACCTGCCGGAGGCGGGTTCCAGGACGGCTGCGCCCCGGCTGCGGAGCGTCTCAACGTTGGCCCGGGTGGCGGGATGCTGCCACATTTCCGTGTGCATCGCGGGGGCGAACAGCACCGGGCCGTGGGCCATCAGCAGGGTGTTGGTGAGCAGGTCCCCGGCCTGGCCGGTGGCAGCCTTCGCCAGGAGGTCCGCTGTCGCAGGTGCCACCACCACGAGGTCCGCCTCATGGCCAAGGCGGACGTGGTTCACCAGGTGCACGTCATCAAAGACACTGTTGCTGACCGGGTTTCCGGACAGCGCCTCCCAGGTGGCGGTACCGATGAAGCGGGTGGACGCCTCCGTGGGAATCACCGTGACGTCATGGCCGGCTTCAGTAAAAAGCCGGAGGAGCGATGCCACCTTGTAGGCGGCGATCCCTCCCCCGACTCCGAGGACTATGCGCACGTGACCTCCGTCAACAGCAAGTCAGTTCAGCGGCAGGATTACTCTGCGGCTTCGATCGGCGTGGAAACCAGCTTGCCTTCGTTGATTTCGCGCAGTGCGATCGACAGCGACTTTTCGTTCAGCTTGGTGTCGACCAGGGGTCCGACATACTCGAAGAGGCCCTCGTGCAGCTGGGCGTAGTAGGCGTTGATCTGACGAGCACGCTTGGCACCGAAGATCACCAGGCCGTACTTGGAGTCGGCTGCCTCAAGCAGCGAGTCGATCGGCGGGTTGATGATGCCTTCAAGGTTCGTGGACACGAATTCTCCAAATTCCTAGCGGGCTGACGGTTCCGGCAGGTGTGGATGCGGTGTCAGCCCCATGAGTGAAACTAGCTCGTCCGCTGCCCGGCGGACGTCGTCGTTGATGACGGTGTGGTCGAACTCCGGTTCAGCAGCAAGTTCCAGTTTAGCGGTTTCCAGGCGTCGCTGCTGTTCTTCCGGTGTTTCGGTGCCCCGGCCCACCAGCCGGCGGACCATCTCGTCCCAGGTGGGCGGGGCCAGGAAGACGAACTGGGCGTCCGGGACGGCTGCCTTGACCTGGCGCGCACCCTGCAGGTCGATCTCCAGCAGCACGGAGCGGCCCTCCGCGATGGCCTGGTTCACGGTGCTCTTCAGGGTGCCGTAGGTGTTTTGTCCATGGACGACGGCCCATTCCAGGAGTTCACCATCGGCGATGAGCCGCTCGAACTCATCCTTGGTCTTGAAGAAGTAGTGGACGCCGTCAACTTCCCCGGGCCGGGGCGCCCGGGTGGTGGCTGAAACGGAAAGCCATACTTCGGGGTAGTTGTCACGGATGTAGGTGGACACGGTGCCTTTGCCAACAGCCGTCGGACCTGCGAGGACTGTCAGTCCAGGTTTCTTGCTCACGTATTCCTTTTGCCGCAGTTGGGGGAAAGACAGGCGCCGCCTGCCTCAATGCTCGTCAATAAAATCTACCAGCGCCCGGCGCTGGTGGACGCCCAGGCCCCGGACCCTGCGGGACGCTGCGATGCCCAGCTGCTGCATGATGGCGGCGGCCCGCACCTTCCCGATGCCGGGAAGGGCCTCAAGCAGTTCCGAGACCTTCATCCTGGCCAGTGCGTCGTCTTCCAAGGCGGAGCTGATAATGTCCGCCGCGGACCTGTCGCCGTTCCGAAGGCTTTCCTTGGCGGCCGCACGGGTGGCCCTGGCTGCCGCTGCCTTGCCCAGGGCGTCGGCCCGTTCAGATGCGGATAAAGGTCGCAGGACCATCACGGACACCCCCGGATTCGGCGGATTTCATCCAAGGGCGGCCGCCCTTGGACCTGTCCTGAAACTACCCTTTGGTGCAGCCCGAATCAATGCATCCGGGCAATTGCAGCCTATTGTCCCCGCAGCCCGTCCAGCGTCCGCAGGGCCGCCTCCCGCAGGCCACCCAGGTGCGGGCCTGCCGAAAGGATGTCGCGGCTGGAGGTTCCCAGGACCAGCGGGTAGGCGTCGCCGAAGGTGGAGCGGAGGTCGGCCGGCGTTGCCCCCTGCGCCCCCAGGCCGGGGGCGAGGATGGGCCCGCGGACGGCAGCGAGGTCGAGTTCAAGGTCTTTCAGGGCACTGCCAACGGTGGCGCCAACCACCAGGCCCACGGAACCCAGGCTGCCCCCGTACCGGGCATTTTCGGCCGCTGCGGCGGCCGTGATCCTGCGGGCCACCGAGTCCTTACCGCCAACATGCTGGACGGAAGCGCCTTCAGGGTTGGACGTCAGCGCCAGCACGAAGACACCGCGCCCGGTTTCGGCCGCGAGGTCCAGCGCGGGGCGCAGCGACTCGAAGCCGAGGTAGGGGCTCAGCGTGACGGAGTCCGCCGCCAGCGGGGACCCGTCCCGGAGCCAGGCGTCGGCATAGGCGGCCATGGTGGACCCGATGTCGCCGCGCTTGGCGTCGGCGATGCTCAGGACGGACTCGTCCCGGGCGGTGGCCAGGACTTCCTCCAGGACCGCCATACCGGCCGATCCGTGCCGTTCGTAGAGCGCCACCTGGGGCTTTACCGCGGCAGCGAGCGAAGCCACCGCCTCCAGGACGGTGAGGGAAAAACGCCTCAGCCCGGCGGCGTCGTCGTCCAGTTCCCAGCTCTTCAGCAGTGCCGGATGCGGGTCGATGCCCACGCAGAGCGGGCCGCGGGCGGCCATGGCCGCGCCGAGCCGGGAGCCGAAGGACTCCCGGCCGGCGGCGGATACCGGCCTGCTGCCTGGTACCTGCTCAGGCATGCTGCAGCGCAGCCTTCTGTGATTCCGCAAGCGCGGCGGCGTGCTCCTGCAGGCTGGTGACGGACCACTCGTAGGTGCGCAGGGCTTCGATGGCCTGGACCGCGGCGTTGAACTCGGCCACCGTGGTGATGCACGGAATGCCGATGGACGTCGCCGCTGCGCGCAGTTCGTAGCCGTCGCTGCGGGCTTCGCCGCCGGAGGGGGTGTTGAAGACCATGTCGATCTCGCCGGCCACAATGAGGTCCGCGATGGTGCCTTCACCCTCGGCGCTGCTGCCCTCGGCGACCTTGCGGACCGGGGTGGCCTGGATGCCGTTGCGGCGCAGCACGTCGGCGGTGCCGCCGGTGGAGACGATCTCGAAGCCGAGGTCCGAGAGCCGCTTGACGCCCATGATCACCGAGCGCTTGTCCCGGTTGGCTACGGAGACAAACACCTTGCCCTCGGTGGGCAGCGCGTTGTTGGCGGCCGCCTGGCTCTTGGCGAAGGCGGTGTCGAAGTGCTTGTCGATTCCCATGACCTCGCCGGTGGAACGCATCTCGGGACCGAGCAGGGAGTCCACCACCTTGCCTTCAAGGGTCCGGAACCGGCTGAACGGCAGGACGGCTTCCTTGACGGCGACGGGGGCGTCCAGTGGCAGGGTGGAGCCGTCACCGGTTTCGGGCAGCATCTTGTAGGCGCTGCGGAGCTGGTTGATGGTCACGCCGGTGCCGATGAGGGCAGCGGCCTTGGCCATCTGGACGCCGGTGGCCTTGGACACGAACGGCACGGTCCGGGACGCGCGGGGGTTGGCTTCCAGGACGTACAGGACGTCCGAGGCCAGCGCGAACTGGATGTTGATCAGGCCGCGGACGCCCACGCCTTCAGCGATGGCGCGGGTGGCGGTGCGGACGCGTTCGACGACGTTGCTCCCCAGGGTGATCGGCGGCAGGACGCAGGCGGAGTCGCCGGAGTGGATGCCGGCTTCCTCGATGTGTTCCATGATGCCGCCCAGGTACATGTCGGTGCCGTCGTAGAGGGCGTCGACGTCGATTTCGACGGCGTCCTCAAGGAACCGGTCAATCAGCACGGGGTGGTCCGGGGTGATTTCGGTGGCGTTGGCGATGTAGCGGGAGAGGTTGGGCTCGTCATAGACGATTTCCATGCCGCGGCCGCCCAGCACGTAGGACGGACGGACCAGGACGGGGTAGCCGATCTCGTCTGCGATCTTCTTGGCGTCCTCGAAGGAGACGGCGGTGCCGTTCTTGGGCGATACCAGGCCGGCCTTGTCCAGCACCCGGGAGAAGGCGCCGCGGTGCTCGGCGAGGTCGATGGCCTCCGGGGACGTTCCCAGGATGGGGACGCCGGCGTCGGCCAGCTGCTGGGCCAGCTTCAGCGGGGTCTGGCCCCCGAGCTGGACGAACACGCCCATGACGCCGCCGGTGCGTTCCTCGGCCGCGATGACCTCCAGCACGTCCTCGAGCGTCAGCGGCTCGAAGTACAGGCGGGTGGAGACGTCGTAGTCGGTGGAGACGGTTTCCGGGTTGCAGTTGACCATGACGGTCTCGTAGCCGGCCTTGCGCAGCGCCATGGAGGCGTGGACGCAGGAGTAGTCGAACTCGATGCCCTGGCCGATGCGGTTGGGCCCTGAGCCGAGGATCAGGATGGACGGCTTGGAGTGCAGCGCAACCTCGTCCTCCTCGTCATATGCCGAGTAGTGGTACGGCGTGTAGGCGGCGAATTCTGCGGCGCAGGTGTCCACGGTCTTGTAGACGGGACGGATGCCCAGCGCCTGGCGTACGCCGCGGACCACGGCCTCGGGGTTGTGCGTCAGGGCGCCGATCTGTTCGTCGGAGAAACCGTGGCGCTTGGCGCGCTTGAGCATGTCGGCGGTCAGGGCGCCGGCCTGGCGGATTTCGCGGGAGATTTCGTTGAGCAGCTCCAGCTGGTCAAGGAACCACGGGTCGATCTTGGTGGCTTCGAAGAGCTGTTCCACGGTGGCGCCGCCCAGGAGGGCGCGCTGGACCTGGTGCAGGCGCTCGGTGGTGGGGCGCTTGGCCTTCTCGATGAGCTCCGGCACTTCCCATTCCGGGACGGAGCTGAAGTCCAGCTGCGAGCCCTTCTGTTCCAGGGAGCGCAGGGCCTTCTGCAGGGCTTCGGTGAAGTTCCGGCCCATGGCCATGGCCTCGCCCACCGACTTCATGGTGGTAGTGAGGGTGTTGTCCGCTGCCGGGAACTTTTCGAAGGCGAACCGCGGGACCTTGACCACCACGTAGTCCAGGGTGGGTTCGAAGGACGCGGGGGTCTTCTGCGTGATGTCGTTGGGGATCTCGTCCAGGGTGTAGCCGAGCGAGAGCTTGGTGGCGATCTTGGCAATGGCGAAGCCGGTGGCCTTGGATGCCAGTGCCGAGGAGCGGGAAACGCGGGGGTTCATCTCGATGACCACCACGCGGCCGGTCTTGGGATCGATGGCGAACTGGATGTTGCAGCCGCCGGTGTCCACGCCCACCTCGCGGATGACGGCGATGGCGACGTCGCGCAGCTTCTGGTATTCGCGGTCGGTGAGGGTCAGCGCCGGTGCCACGGTGATGGAGTCGCCGGTGTGCACGCCTACGGGGTCGAAGTTCTCGATGGAGCAGACGACAACCACGTTGTCGTTCTTGTCCCGCATCATTTCGAGCTCGTATTCCTTCCAGCCCAGGATGCTCTCTTCGAGCAGCACCTCGCTGGTGGGGCTGTACTGCAGGCCCTGTCCGACGATGCGGCGCAGGTCCTGTTCGTTGTAGGCCAGGCCGGAACCCAGACCGCCCATGGTGAAGGACGGGCGCACCACCATGGGGTAGCCCAAATCTTCGGCCGCCGTGAGGGCCTCATTCATGCTGTGGATGATGTGGCTGCGGGCGGATTCCGCGCCACAGCGCTCCACCACGCCCTTGAACTTTTCACGGTCCTCGCCCAGCTCGATCGCGGCGATGTTGGCGCCGATCAGCTCGACGTTGTACTTCTCCAGTACGCCGTTCTTGTCCAGGGCGATGGCGGTGTTCAGCGCGGTCTGCCCGCCCAGGGTGGGCAGGACGGCGTCCGGACGTTCCTTGGCGATGATCTTCTCCACCACCTCGGGGGTGATGGGCTCAACGTAGGTGGCGTCGGCGAACTCGGGGTCGGTCATGATGGTGGCCGGGTTGGAGTTCACGAGGATGACGCGCAGGCCTTCCTCCTTGAGGACACGCAGTGCCTGCGTGCCGGAGTAGTCGAATTCGGCGGCCTGGCCGATGACGATCGGGCCGGAACCAATGACGAGGACGCTCTTGAGATCTGTACGTTTCGGCATTACTTCTTGTCCTCAGTCTTGTTGTCGTTTTTGTGGTCAGCGCCTGCGGGGTGGGCCGCGTCCACGGGGTCCTTGGACGCGTTGGCGTTCCGGCCGTCCCGTGTGCCTTCCATGAGCTCGATGAAGCGGTCGAACAGGTAGGCGGCATCGTGCGGTCCTGCCGCGGCTTCCGGGTGGTACTGCACGGAGAACGCCGGGATGTCCAGGCAGGCGAGGCCTTCCACGACGTCGTCGTTCAGGCTGATGTGGCTCACTTCCACCCGCCCGTAGCGTGCCTCCGGGGCCTGCGTGGCGCCGTCGAGGGGGGCGTCCACGGCAAAGCCGTGGTTCTGGGAGGTGATCTCCACCTTGCCGGTGCGCCGGTCCATCACGGGCTGGTTGATGCCGCGGTGGCCGTAGCGGAGCTTATAGGTGCCAAAGCCCAGGGCGCGGCCCAGGATCTGGTTGCCGAAGCAGATGCCGAAGTAGGGCAGCTTTTCGTCCAGGACCGAGCGGAGCAGCTTGACCTGGGCGTCGGCGGTGGCGGGGTCGCCGGGGCCGTTGGACATGAAGAAGCCGTCCGGGTTGACGGCCTTGACGTCCTCAAGGGTGGCGGTGGCGGGAAGCACGTGGACTCGGACGCCGCGCTCGGCGAACCGGACCGGGGTCATGGCCTTGATGCCCAGGTCGATTGCAGCGATGGTGAGGCGGGGTTCGCCGTCCCAGCCGTGGTCCTTTGGCTCCACGACGTAGGCTTCGTCCACGCTGACTTCCTCGGCCAGGCGCGAGCCCTCCATGGGGGCGCTGGCCAGGACGGCGTCGAGCAGTTCCTTGTCCGTGGCCTGGGCTGCCTCGCCGGAGAAGATGCCGGCGCGCATGGTCTTGTGCTCACGCAGGTGCCGGGTGATGGCGCGGGTGTCCACGCCCTGGATGCCCACGATGCCCTGGGACACCAGCTCTTCGTCCAGCGACCGTTCGGAGCGCCAGTTGGAGGGCCGGCGCGCGGCGTCGCGCACAATGTAGCCGGCCACCCAGATGCGCCGGGACTCGGCGTCGTCGTCATTCACGCCGGTGTTGCCGATGTGCGGGGCCGTCTGGACCACCAGCTGGCGGGCGTAGGAGGGATCGGTGATGGTTTCCTGGTATCCGGTCATCCCGGTGGCGAAGACGGCTTCGCCCAGGGCGGTGCCGGTGGCGCCGTAGCTGGTGCCGCGGAAGATGCGCCCGTCTTCGAGTACCAGCGCAGCTGGCGCTGCCGGAGCGGAGGTGGTTGCTGTCAATGTATTCGCTTTCACTGTCTTACTTTCCACTGGTGGCACCAGCCGCTGGGGCTGACGAAATCAAATCCTGCAGGGCCTGGTAGAGCACGTCCTTGTCCGCGGCGCGGCGGGTCCGGAAGCCGGTGTCCAGCTGGTGGGCACCCTGCGTCCATGCCAGCACCAGCAGGCCGTCCTTCTCCACGAACTTCCCCGCCATGCCGCTGTCCTGCCGGACATCGGAGAGGGAGGCTGCGGGGATGTACAGCGCAGGCGCACCCGACCGCTCATAGAGCACGCCGTGCGGGTACACCGCGAGGGTGGCATTGGTGCGGATCCCCAGCCCATGCACGGCAATGCGGTCCAGCCAGTCGCCGGCCGTGGTGGTGGCCACGTACTGCCCTTCGGCAGTTGCGGTGGGCTCACCGGGCACGGCGGGCACCTGGGGCAGTTGTTCGACGTCGGACTGGCGCTTGAGGCGGTTGCGCCAGCCGACGGCGAGGAGGACGAACACGACGGCGACCACCGCCAGCATGGCAAGTCCGGGAAGGATTTTGTCCATCAGGCAGCGCCTGCCGGGGTTGCGGCGGAGTCCGGGTGCGGGGTGTTGAGTTTGCCGTCAAGGACGGTGGGGTGCCCCCTGAAGAAGGTGGCCACCACCTTGCCGGGGAGTTCCCTGCCCTTGAACGGCGAGTTGCGGCCCATGGTGGCCATCTGGAAGGGGTCCACCGTCCAGCGCGCCGCCGGATCCACCAGGATGAGGTTGGCGGGTTCCCCGGCTTCGATGGGCCGGCCCTGGTCGCTCAGCCGGCCAATCGTCGCGGCCGCCGTGGACGTGACCCGGGCGAAGTCCGCCCAGGTCATCAGGCCGGTTTCAATCATGGCGTGCTGGACCACGGACAGGGCGGTTTCCAGCCCGGTCATGCCCATGGCTGCCTGCGCCCATTCGCATTCCTTGTGCTCACTGGGGTGCGGCGCGTGGTCGGTACCCACAACGTCGATCGTCCCGTCTGCCAGCCCGGCGCGCAATGCCTGGACGTCGGCGTCGGTGCGCAGCGGCGGGTTGACCTTGAACACGGGGTCGTAGCTGCGCACCAGGTCATCGGTCAGCAGCAGGTGGTGCGGGGTGACCTCGGCCGTGACGTCGATGCCGCGTTCCTTGGCCCAGCGGATGATTTCCACCGAGCCTGCCGTGGATACGTGGCAGACATGCAGCCGCGAGCCGACGTGCTGGGCCAGCAGGACGTCGCGGGCGATGATGCTTTCCTCGGCGACCGCGGGCCAACCGGTCAGGCCGAGGACCGCGGAGACGTCGCCCTCGTTCATCTGTGCCCCGGCTGTAAGTCGGGGTTCCTGTGCGTGCTGGGCCACGACGCCGTCGAACGCCTTGACGTATTCCAGGGCGCGGCGCATCAGCACGGGGTCGTGGACGCAGATGCCGTCATCGGAGAACATCCGCACCCGGGCGCGGGAATCGGCCATGGCGCCCAGCTCGGCCAGTTGCTCCCCTGCCAGTCCAACGGTGACGGCACCAACGGGGCGCACGTCCACCCAGCCGGCCGCGCGGCCCAGAGTGTAGACCTGCTCCACCACGCCTGCGGTGTCCGCGACGGGGGTGCTGTTGGCCATGGCGTGCACAGCTGTGTAGCCGCCCAGGGCCGCAGCCCGTGTTCCCGTCTCCACGGTCTCGGCGTCCTCGCGGCCGGGTTCGCGGAGGTGCGTGTGCACATCGACCATGCCCGGCAGGGCCACCAGGCCTGCAGCGTCGATGACAGTGGCCCCATCAGCGTCAAGGCCGGTGCCAATCTCGGCGATGATGCCGTCACGGACCAGCAGGTCCGCGGGGTCGCCGCCCAGGATGGCGGCGCCTTGGATGAGGTAGGTTCCGGTGTTGCCTGCCATCAGTTGCTCTCCTTGGGGGACGGGGCCGCGGCGGCATAGGCCGGTGCCCGGTGGGCGGCTGGTTCCCGGGTATCCCCGGAGAGCAGCAGGTACAGTGCGGCCATCCGCACGGACACGCCGTTGCGGACCTGAGCCAGGACGGTGGAACGGGGTGAGTCCGCTGCGGCGGCGCTGATTTCCAGGCCCCTGTTCATTGGCCCCGGGTGCATGATGATGGTGTCCGTCATGCCCAGGTCGTCAAGGGCGCGGAGGCGGTTGTCGTCGAAACCCCACCGGCGCGAGTATTCGCGGGTGCTGGGGAAGAACGAGGCGTTCATGCGTTCGCCCTGGACGCGGAGCATCATCATGGCGTCGACACCGTTGGCCAGGGTCTGGTCCAGATCGTAGCTGACGCTGCAGGGCCATTTGTCGACGCCGACCGGCAGGAGGGTGGGCGGCGCCACCAGCGTGACTTCGGCCCCGAGTGTCCGGAGCAGCCAGACGTTGGACCGGGCCACACGGGAATGCAGGACGTCGCCGGCGATGGCGACCCGCATGCCCTTCAGGTCAGTCCCATCGGAACGCGTGCCGGCCAGGCGGGCCCAGTGCCGGCGCATGGTGAAGGCGTCAAGCAGGGCCTGGGTGGGGTGTTCGTGGGTGCCGTCGCCGGCGTTGATGACTGCGGCGTCGATCCAGTCGGTGGCGGCCAGCCGGTGCGGCGCGCCGGAGGCCCAGTGCCGGATGACGACGGCGTCGGCGCCCATGGCGGACAGGGTCTGGGCGGTGTCCTTGAGGGATTCGCCCTTGGACACCGATGATCCCTTGGCGGCAAAGTTGATGACGTCAGCGGACAACCGCTTGGCAGCGGCTTCGAAGGAGATGCGGGTCCGCGTGGAGTCCTCGAAGAAGAGGTTGACCACGGTGCGTCCGCGCAGCGCGGGAAGCTTCTTGACTTCCCGCTCCCCCACGGCAGACATTTCCTCCGCGGTGTCAAGGATGCGGATGGCGTTCGAAAGGCTGAGGTCCTCGGTGGACAGGAGGTGTTTCATGCGCCGCCTTCGATCACGACTTCGTTGACCGGGGTTCCGGCGTCGGACGTGTCTGTTTCTTCGAGCCGGACCCGGACCTTCTCGGCGGAGGACGTGGGCAGGTTCTTGCCAACGTGGTCAGCCCGGATGGGAAGTTCGCGGTGGCCCCTGTCGATCAGGACCGCAAGCCGGACGATGCGGGGGCGGCCGAGATCTACCAGCGCATCCAGGGCGGCGCGGATGGTCCGGCCGGAGTACAGGACATCGTCGATGAGCACCACTACTTTGTTGTCGATGCCTGTCCGGGGCAGCCTGGTGGGGTACGGCGGCCGTGTCCCCTGGTGGGAGAGGTCGTCGCGGAACATGGTGACGTCGAGCTGGCCCACAATGGCGGCGGCGTCAACGGTGGCGTCCGCGGCGGCGATTTTTTCCGCCAGCCGGACAGCCAGTGGGTAGCCGCGGCGGGGAATGCCCAACAGGACCAGGTCCTGGGATCCCTTGTTGGCTTCGAGGATCTCATGGGCGATACGAGTAAGTGCCCGGTCAATGTCCGCCTGGCTGAGGACAACCCTGGCTGGAACCGGTGCGCTGGTGACGGAAGTCAACGCTCGTCTCCCCTTTCCCCGCCTCACAGGACGGAATTAAAAAAGGAATGTTTGCTGTTCAAAATTACCACACGGTCCCTGCCCGGCCGGTCCCCGGGTGACGCGGTACTGGTCACACCCGAACGGCGCGGGAGGCCCGGTCCTTTGTGGTGTGGTGGCCCCCGCTTAGGCTTTCGGATATGCCGATGTATCCGCAGCAGCCTTCCTCCGGCCTCCCCGACGACCCCTACCGCAGGCCCACCGGCCCCCTGCCCCGGCAGGCCAATCCCAGCTGGATGGGACAGGTGCAGCCCGAATACTACCGCGCCGCCCCCGGACACCAGGGCCACCCGCTGGCTGCAGTGGTGCCGCCGCAGGCGCAGGAAGCCGCGCTGCGGGCATCGCGGACCCGCAGCGGGCTGGCGGGCCTGACGGTTGCGGGCGGCGTGCTTGCTTTCCTGAGCCTTTTCCTGGTGGTGCCGTTCCTGCTGTCCAACACCGGCGCCGCCGGTTTCCTGATTGGTTTCCTGGCATCGCTGGTCCCGCTGTCGGTGGTCCTGGCTGCGGTCCACATCATCGACAGGTGGGAACCGGAACCCAAGCGGCTGTTGTTCTTTGCCTTCACGTGGGGTGCGGCGGTGTCCGTTGCCGTGACCCTGCTCATCCAGCCGTTCTTCGTGATCGCCTTCCAGTTCACCGACGAACCAGACCTGCAGACCTACATGGCCACCGTCCAGGCCCCCATCGTCGAGGAGTTCGCCAAGTCCCTTGGCCTGCTCATCCTCCTCCTCGCGGCGCGCCGGCAATTCGACGGTCCCGTGGACGGGGTGGTGTTTGCCTTCACCATCGCCGGCGGCTTCGCCTTCACCGAAAACATCCTCTACTTCGGCAGGGCCATCGCGGAATCGGCATCCCCGGCCAGCGACTTCGCCCAGGTGTTCTTCCTCCGCGGTGTCATGTCCCCCTTCGCCCATGCGATTTTCACCGGCACCACAGGCCTGGTCATGGGCTTCGCTGCCAGGCGCTGGCACACGGGCGCCTCGATCGGCGCCTTCTTCGTGGGACTGCTGCCGGCCATGTTCCTGCACAACAGGTGGAACAGCATGGGCGGCGGCTTCCTGCTGGACTACATCATGGTCCAGGTACCGATCTTCGTGCTGGCAGTGGGCGGCATCATCTTCCTGCGGGTGGCCGAAAACCGCCTCACCCGGCAGCGGCTGATGGAGTATTCCGCTGCGGGATGGTTCACGCCCGCGGAAGTCCAACTGCTGGCCACCCGCGGCGGCAGGCGCATGGTCCTGGCATGGGCTGCGGGTTCGGGCAGGAAGCGGCAGATGAAGCAGTTCGTGAAGGCGGCCACCCAGCTTGCCAACACCCGCCAGCGGATCCTGAGCGGACGCGATGTTCCGCTGCACCAGGCCGAGGAAAGGCAGCAGCTCCAGCGGATCGTGTCCCTGAGGGCGGCAGTGGCCGGATGATGTGAACCGCTTGCACGCAACAGGGCCCCGCCGGATGGCGGGGCCCTGTTGCGTGGTGGAAAGGCTACGCGAGCAGCGAAGGCTTCAGCTGCTGCAGCCGGCCCAGCAGGCCGTTGATGAACTGCGGCGACTCGTCCGTGGACAACGTCTTGGCCAGCGCGACGGCCTCACTGACCGCCACGCCGTCGGGGACGTCGTCGTTGTAGAGCAGCTCCCAGGTGCCGATGCGCAGGATGATGCGGTCTACGGACGGCATCCGCTCCAGGCTCCAGCCCTGCGAGTACGTCTCCAGGAACTCGTCAATGGCTGCCTGCTGGGAAAGCACGCCTTCGACGATTTCCAGGGTGTAGGGGTTGACCACCTGGTCGGTCTTTTCCCGGCGCGCACGAAGCACGTCGAACGCCGAAACGGAGCGCTGCTCCGCCTCGAAAAGAACATCCAGTGCCCTGTTGCGGGCTTTACCGCGGGCGCTCACTACTCAGTGACCCGGCCCAGGTAGCTGCCGTCGCGGGTGTCCACCTTGACCTTGGTGTTGTTCTCGATGAACAGCGGAACCTGGATCTCGTAGCCGGTCTCCAGCGTGGCGGGCTTGGTACCCGCGGAAGAGCGGTCACCCTGCAGGCCCGGCTCGGTGTAGGTGATTTCGAGGACGACGCTCGGCGGCAGTTCAATGTAGAGGGGGTTGCCGTCGTGGATGGCAATGTTGACCATCTGGTTCTCGAGCATGAAGTTGGTGGCGTCGCCCACCGTGGCACCGGAGACGGTGATCTGGTCGTAGTCGGAGGTGTCCATGAAGACGAAGTCCGCACCGTCCTGGTACAGGTACTGGTAGTCGCGGCGGTCCACGGTGGCCGTCTCGATCTTGAGCCCGGCGTTGAAGGTCTTGTCAACAACCTTGCCGGACATCACGTTGCGCATCTTGGTCCGCACAAAGGCGCCGCCCTTGCCGGGCTTGACGTGCTGGAATTCGATGACGTTCCAGAGCTGGCCCTCAAGCTTCAGGACCGTTCCGTTCTTAATGTCGTTAGTGGTTGCCACTGGTTTCCTCTGGTTTCTTTGTCTGGCCGCGTGGTCAGATGCTGTATGCCGGGCGGGCACGCCACAACGGCCCGCCTGCACGTGTTTGTCAAAAATCGCGTGGATGCAAAAATTCCACAACCATTCTACCGGTAAATCGGAGCGGGCCTTTCCGCCGGCGCTGCCGGCCGGCTCAGCAGGCCAGGTCCAGGACGTCCCTGGCACGCTGGAGGGCCACCGTGGAGGAATAGATCTGGGCGGCATCCGCCGATTGCGCCACCCCCAGGTCAAGCGCCCTGGAGAAGGACTCCACCGCCGCGGAGGTTTGGCCGGCTGCGTACTGCGTGCGGCCCAGGTACAGCAGGGCCAGGGCCTCCCGCGGCGTGCCGTGCGCCTCAGCCAGGAGCTGCCGGAACAACCCAATGGCACGGTCCATGCGGTGGCTGACGCTGAGCACCTCGGCTTCGAACACACGGAGCAGGAATGATTCCGGGTCCTTGAAGCGTGCCTCGGCCAGCAGTTCGGCAGCTTCGGACGCGTGGCCCTCAACCAGCAGCACGAAGATGTGGTCAGCGGGGTCGGTGGAGGCGGCCAACGCCTCCCGCACCGCGTCCTCGTTGACGACCTGGGGCAGCAGCGTGTCCGGATTGATCCGGATACCCGGGAAGCCGGCCTCGGGCCAGTCGGAGGTTCCGCTCATGTTGCCCTGCATCAGGAGGCAATTTCCTGGTAGGCCGCAAACAGCAGCGAGGTGTCCGGGACGTCGAGGATCCCCGGTTTGGCGATGCCGTCAAGCACCACGAAGCGCAGCAGGTCGCCGCGGGATTTCTTATCGCGCCGCATCCCGTCCAGCAGGCCCTGCCAACGGTCCCGCCGGTAGGTGACCGGGAGCCCAAGGCCTTCCAGGATGCTCCGGTGCCGGTCGGCGTCGGTATCGCTGAGCCGGCCCACGCTGCGGGCAAGTTCCGCTGCGAACATCATGCCCACGGACACGGCGGCGCCGTGCCGCCAGGAATACCGTTCCACCAGTTCGATGGCGTGTCCCAGGGTGTGTCCGTAGTTCAGGATTTCCCGCAGCCCGGACTCTTTGAGGTCCTCGGAAACAACTTTCGCCTTGACGGCGATAGCCCGCTCGATGAGTTCCCGGAGCACGTCGGAGCGCGGGTCAACCACGGTGGCCGGGTCCTTTTCCACCAGGTCAAGAATGGCGGGATCGGCAATAAAGCCGCACTTGATCACCTCGGCCAGTCCGGAAATGATCTCGTTCTTCGGCAGCGTGTCCAGGGTGTCCAGGTCCGCCAGGACGGCGGCGGGCGGGTGGAAGGCGCCGACGAGGTTCTTCCCCTCCGCGGTATTGATGCCGGTCTTGCCGCCCACGGACGCGTCCACCATGCCCAACAGGCTGGTGGGCATGTGGATGACTTTGACCCCCCGCAGCCAGGTGGCGGCGACGAAGCCTGCCAGGTCGGTCACTGCCCCGCCGCCGACGGCGACGATGGCGTCCGAGCGGGTGAAGTCGTTTTGGCCCAGGACCTGCCAGCAGAAAGCTGCCACCTGGATGTGCTTGCCTTCTTCGGCGTCCGGGATTTCGGCGGTGAGGGAGGTGAAACCGGCGGCTGCGAGTTCATCGCGGACGGTGTCGCCGGTGAGGCGCAGGGCGCGGGGGTGGATCACCAGGACCCGGCGGACGCGCTCCCCGAGCAGCGCGGGAAGGTCACCAAGCAGGCCGCGCCCGACGACGACGCCGTAGTTGTTGCCGGCACCCTCGCCGGTGACGTTGATGACTGTTGATTGGGTGTTCACTTTTCAACTTCCTGTTTGGCAGCTGCGTGGTTCCGCAGTGCTGCTTCCAGCCGGCCGCCGAGCTCGGGTATCGAGCCGTGGCGGACGTCCAGTGTGATGTCGGCCAGCTTCTCGTAGACCGGCCTGCGGGTGGCGAACATTGCTGTCCAGCGGCCCATGGCGTCGCCGGCAAGGAGCGGCCGGCCGGAGTTCCGGGCAATCCGGTCGGCGACGGTGTCGGCGTCGCACTCCAGGTACACGACGGTGCAGTGGCTGATCAGCTGCTGCGTCCCCGAGTCGAGCACCGCTCCCCCGCCGAGCGAAATAACAGTGGTTGTCCCTTCGGCTTCCTCAACGGCGCGGGCGACGGTCCGCGCCTCAATTTCCCGGAAGGCGTGTTCACCGCGGCCCGCGAAGATCTCGGCGATGGATCCGTGCCCGGCAACGATCACGGCGTCCGTGTCGACAAACCGGACGCCCAACTGCTGCGCCAGCTGCTGGCCGATGGCCGATTTGCCCACGGCCATGGGGCCGATGAGCACAATCGGCCGGTCGCCGACAGATCCGGTACTGCTGCGGTGGAGCACTACTGGCCGATCGAGTCCAGGGATGCCGGGATGTTGTCCAGGTAACCCTTGATGTTGCGTGCGGTTTCCGCCACGGAGTCACCGCCGAACTTTTCGATGACAGCCTCGGCGAGGACCAGGGCCACCATGGCCTCGGCCACCACGCCGGCGGCCGGGACTGCACAAACGTCCGAGCGCTGGTGGTGGGCCTTGGCCGGTTCACCGGTGCTGACGTCGATGGTCCGCAGGGCACGCGGCACGGTGGCGATGGGCTTCATGGCTGCACGGACGCGGAGGACATCCCCGATGCTCATGCCGCCTTCGATGCCGCCGGCACGGTTGCTGGCGCGCACAATCCGGCCGCCGCCGTCGCGGACGATCTCGTCATGGGCGGCAGAACCGCGGCGGGCTGCGGTGAGGAAGCCGTCGCCCACCTCCACGCCTTTGATGGCCTGGATCCCCATGAGGGCCGCAGCAAGCCTGGCGTCCAGTCGGCGGTCCCAGTGCACGTAGCTGCCAAGTCCCGGCGGGAGGCCGTAGGCAAGGACCTCCACCACGCCGCCCAGTGTTTCGCCTTCCTTGTGCGCGGCGTCCACCTCGGCCACCATGGCGTTCGACGTGTCACGGTCGAAGCAGCGCAGGGGGTCGGTATCCAGGGCAATGACATCGCCCGGCACGGGCAACGGACGGCCTTCGGGCACCGTCACGCTGGCAATGGACACGGTGTGGCTGACGAGCTCAATGCCGAGGTGCTTGAGGAACTGCGCCGCTACGGTGCCCAGCGCCACCCGGGTGGCGGTCTCCCGCGCGCTGGCGCGTTCCAGCACCGGACGCGCTTCGTCGAAGCCGTACTTCTGCATGCCGGTGAAGTCCGCGTGCCCCGGACGGGGACGCGTCAGGGGCGCGTTGCGCGCCTGGTCGGCGAGGAGTTCGGGGGCCACCGGGTCGGCGGACATGATCTGCTCCCATTTGGGCCATTCGGTGTTTCCCACCTGGATGGCAACGGGGCCGCCCTGGGTGATGCCGTGCCGGACACCGCCGAGGATGGTGACCACGTCCTGCTCGAACTTCATCCGCGCACCGCGGCCGTAGCCAAGGCGGCGGCGGGCCAGGGAGTCTGCGATGTGCCCGCTGGTGATTTCCACACCGGCGGGGACGCCCTCAATAATTCCCATCAGAGCCGGACCATGGGATTCACCGGCAGTCAACCAACGCATAATTTCCATCCTGCCACGTAGGGCGGTCAGAACGCCCGCCGGGCAAGGCCGACTGCGTCACACATCACATCTATGACAGCTGCATTAACGTCTTCCCCGCGACGGGTGAAGAGCCGCACCTGCTCCACTGCCTGGTAAAGCAACATCTCCAGCCCCGGCACCACGCGGCCACCGCCGGCCTGCCATACCGAGGCAACCAGGCTGGGCCACGGATCGTAGGCAACATCCAGCAGCACGCCGGGCGTCGGAGCTTTCAAGGCGGCCACTTCGGCTGCGAGTCCGTCTGCCGCACGGGGCGGCAGGGTGGAAATCACGACGTCGGCTTCCGACGTGGGGCGCGCGGCTCCAGTCAGGGGGCGGACCTCCAGGGCAACTCCCAGGCTGTCCGCGGCTGCACGGACATCTGCTGTGCGTGAGGCATCGCGGACGAAGACCTGCACCGTTCCGGTGCCCAGTTCCTTCAGGGCAGCGATGGCCGATGCAGCGGTCCCGCCGCCACCAAGGATGACAGCCGTTGGTGCTGCGGGGGTGCCCGCATGGCACAGGGCGTTGACGATCCCGGCAACGTCCGTGTTGGAGCCCACCGTCCTGATGCCGCCGGCTGAGTCCTCGAAGGTAACGGTGTTCACCACGCCCAGGGTCTGCGCGACTCCCCGTACCTCGTCCACTTCCTGGAGCATCGCCGTCTTCAACGGCATCGTGACGGAGAGCCCGCGCCAGCCCGGCTGGTGCCGGATCTGGCGCATGAAGGACGGCAGCAACTCCTCTGTGACGTCGATGGCCGTGTAGCTGATGCCCGCACCCAGTTGCCCGTATGCCGAGAGATGCAGCGCTGGGGATTTCGAGTGGCTGATCGGGTGGCCCAGCACGGCAGCCCGCAGAGTCATGTGCAGCGGCCCGCGTTGGCCTGGCACCACGCGTTGTACTGCTCGACGTACGCGTTGTGTTCAGCCAGTGTCTTGGCGAACTTGGTTTCCTTGGTGTCCAAATTGATGGTCACCCAGTACAGGTAGTCATTGGCCTTGGGCCGGGCGGCCGCATCGATGGCGGTCTTGCCGGGAGAACCGATGGGTCCCGGCGGCAGCCCCGGATTGGCGTAGGTGTTGTAGGGGTTGGATTTGTCCTGGCGCTGCTCGTCCGTGAAGTTGAAGCTCCGGGTGCCAAGGCCGTACGTGACGGCGGAGTCAACCTGCAGGAAGCCACCGGTCTGGTCATTGGGCTTGAGCCGGTTGTAAATGGCGCCCGCCACGTCACCGTAGTCTGCCTGTCCGCCCTCGGCCTGGACAATGCTGGCCACGATAACGGCCTGGTACTGCTTGGCGGGGTCCGTGATGCCCTGCGACACGAGTTCATCGGTGGTGGACTTCACCAGCGCCTGCAGGATGTCCTTGGCCGGGGTTCCCAGCGGGAAACGGTACTCACCCGGTGCCAGGTAGCCTTCGAGGTTCTTGGCGTTGGCGGGCAGGCCAAACTGTGCGGGCTGGTTGCTGAGGGCCTGCAGCTGCTGCACGGAAATCCCCGAGCCCTCCGAGATCGCCTGCAGCGATTCGCCAATCCTGAGGCCCGCGCTAAGGGCGAAGTAAATGACCTTCGTCTTGTCCTTGCCCGCCAGGATGTTGACCGCGTCCGCGTTCTTCATCTCGGTTTTGAAGGTGTAGTCGCCCGGCGACAATGTGCCGCCGGAGGCATGGAACGCCTGCATGAACGTGTCGGCGTTGGCCACGACGCGCTGGTTCTCCAGTTCCGTGGCGACCGATCGGGTTCCCTCGCCGCTTGCCACCGTGATCCGGACCTCACCCGATCCGGGACCCGGGAAGTCCGAAGGCTTGCCGTTGCCAAGGAGTGGCTTGAGGAACTGGGCTCCCACGGCCACAGCCGCCACAAAAACGGCAAGGGTCAGGAACAGGGCGAGCAGCCTGCGCCGGCGCCGGACCTTCTTCGAGGGGCGCGGCACTACCTGGGCTGCCGATGAGCCGGGCAGCAATCCATGGTCCGCGTCGTGGTGGTGGACATCGTGGTGCGGTGCGTCCACGTGGGCATCGTCGTGGTATCCGGCGGCGTGGTGGACATGGTCGCCGTGCACTTCCTGGTAGTTGTGCAGGTCCGGGTGGTGCAGGTCCGCTGCGTGGTGCACGTGGTCTTGGTGCCCGGCGGCGTCGTGGTGCAGGGCGACTTCATGGTGCACATCGTCATGAAGCGTGACAGCGTCCTGGTGTCCGACGGCGTCATGGCCGCCGACGTTGCCATGGTGCGGGACGTCGTCGTGATGTCCAAGGGGCGCAGGGGCGTCCGGGGCGGCAGCGTCGCCGTCGAAAGGGTCCGCGTGGGAAGGACCTGCGGGCTCTTCGTCCTGGATGGACGGGGGTGCCTCCGGTGCCGCAGGAACATCACCTGCGCCGGGCAGCGGAGCAAACGTGGGCGCCGCTGCTGGCGACGGCGCCGCAGGCGGTGCGGCCGGGGGCGGCGGGACGTCGCCGGTTTCATAGGCCTGCTCGGGCACGGCGTCCTGGCCACCGGTATTGAGGCTCTTCTCCCGTGCCCGCAGTTCCTTGCGGGTCAACGGCCTCCCAGCCCCGGTATCCAGCCGGCCGAAGGTGTCGTCAATGTTGGCAGGGCTCACTGTTGCCTTCCATTATCTGAAGATTGGGCCGTGTCTGCGGGGATGGCGCGGACGGTTTCGTCCGTCCCACCGGCCCCCAGGTCCACGGACGGGGGTGGCGCTGTCACGCGTGAGCCGACATCCGCTCCCCTGGCTTTCTGCATGTCGATGGCGTGCTGAAGAATACCCGCCGCCGCGACCTGATCCACTACTTTACGGTGGTCCCTGCTGCTCATGCCAGCTTCGTGCAGGTTCCGGTGGGCCGTGACACTGCTGAGGCGCTCATCCACGAGGTTCACCGGAACGGCAAGACCGCGCCGTGAAAACTCCGCGGCGAGGAGGAGGGCATAGTCCGTGGCCATCCTGGCCGAGGCATGTTCTTCGCCCTTCATCGTCCTGGGCAGCCCGACGATAACCTGCACCGCGCCGAGTTCCTCCGCCAGTTTGGCGATGACGCGCACGTCCGAGTTTTTCCTGGCATTCCGGTCGAGGGTCTTGTACGGCGTGGCAAGGATGGAGTCGCGGTCGCAGACGGCCACGCCCACCCGGACGGTGCCGACGTCCACCCCCAGTTTGACGCCCTGGGGGTAGCCGCCGGCAGCAACAGGATCGGTCATAACGTGGTTAGCGCCTTGAAATGGCGTCGACGACGGCTGCCAGGGCAGCGCCGACCTTTCCGGCGTCGGTTCCGCCGCCTTGGGCGACGTCGTCTTTGCCGCCGCCACCACCACCGAGGACACCGGCAGCCACCCGGACCAGGGCACCGGCCTTGACGCCGGCCTCCCTGGCTGCCTCATTGGTGGCTACCAGGATCAGTGGACGGTCGTTGGCGACGCCGGCCACAGCCACGGCGGCAGCTGCCGAACCGAGCCGGTTGCGCAGGTCAAGGGCCAGGCCGCGAAGGTCATCGGCTCCGCTGACGGTGCCGGCGTCGTGGGCCAGCACCTTGACGCCTGCGGCGTCCTGGGCGGTGTTGACCAGCTGCGCAGCGGAAGCGGCCAGCTGTTCCTTGCGGAGCCGGTCCAGTTCCTTCTCGGTGGCCTTCAACTTGGCCAGGGTGGCGGAAATCCTGTCGGCGAGCTGGCCGGACGGGACCTTCAACAGGTCCGTCAGTTCGGTCACCAGGGCACGCTCAGCCGCAAGGTGGCGGAAGGCCTCCATGCCAACGAAGGCCTCCACGCGGCGGTTGCCCGAGCCGACGGACTGTTCGCCCAGGAGCGACAGGCTGCCGATCAGCGAGGTGTTGGCAACGTGGGTGCCGCCGCACAGCTCGCGTGACCACGCGCCGTCGATCTCCACCACGCGCACCTCGCTGCCGTAGTTCTCCCCGAAAAGGGCCATGGCGCCCATGGCTTTCGCTTCGGCCAGCCCCATGATCTTCGTTTCCACCGCGTAGTTGTTACGGATGGCCAGGTTGGAGACTTCCTCGATTTCGGACCGCGTGGCGGTGCTCAGGCCTTCGCCCCAGGCGAAGTCGAAGCGCAGGTACCCCGCCTTGTTGAAGGATCCACGCTGGGTGGCCTCCGGACCAAGGATCTGGTGCAGCGCGGCATGCACGATGTGCGTGCCCGTGTGGGCCTGCTCAGCGGCATGGCGGCGTTCACGGTCGACGGCGGCGCGCACCAGCGAGTCAGCGCCGATTTCGCCTTCGCGGACAATCGCCTTGTGGACACTCAGACCCTTCACGGGCCGCTGGACGTCCAGGACCTCGACGACGAATCCGTCACCGGTGATCAGGCCGGTGTCGGCGGCCTGGCCGCCGGCTTCGGCGTAGAAGGGGGTTTCGGCCAGGACGAGTTCGATCTCGTCGCCGGTGGCGGCCTGCTGCACCTGGCGGCCGGCGCTGAGCAGGCCGCGAACGCGCGACTCGCCCTCAAGCTCGGTGTACCCGGTGAAGACCGTCTCGCCCTGGGCCAGGATGTCCTGGAAGACGGTGAGGTCGGCGTGGCCGCCCTTCTTGCCCTTGGCATCGGCCTGGGCGCGCTGGCGCTGTTCCTGCATGAGGCCGCGGAAGGCCGCCTCATCCACTTTGAGTCCCGCTTCCTCCGCCATCTCCAGCGTGAGGTCGATGGGGAAGCCGTAAGTGTCGTGCAGCGTGAAGGCGTCCGCACCGGACAGCGGCTTATTGGCGGCCTTGGATTCCTTCACGGCCTCTTCCAACCGGGCGGTGCCGGACGCGATGGTGCGCAGGAACGCCTTCTCTTCGGCGTAGGCAATGCGGCTGATCCGGTCGAAATCGGTCGCCACCACCGGGTAGACGCCCTTCATGGCGTCGCGCGATACGGGCAGCAGATCAGGCAGGCAGGCCTGTTCCACACCCAGGAGGCGCATGGAACGGACGGCACGCCGGATGAGGCGGCGCAGGACGTATCCGCGGCCCTCGTTGGAGGGGGTCACGCCGTCGGAGATCAGCATCAGTGCCGACCGGATGTGGTCGGCCACCACGCGCATGCGCACGTCGTCGGTGTGGTGGGGATCGTCCGGGGTTTCGGCGGAGGTGTATTCCCTGCCGGACAGTTCGGCGGCCTTGTCGATGACCGGCCGCACCTGGTCGGTCTCGTACATGTTCTCGACGCCCTGCAGGATCATGGCAAGGCGTTCCATGCCCAGGCCCGTGTCGATGTTCTTCTTGGGCAGCTCGCCGACGACGTCGAAGTCCACCTTGGAGCGGACGTTTTCGATCTGGTACTGCATGAACACCAGGTTCCAGATCTCGACGTAGCGGTTCTCGTCGGCGATGGGGCCGCCGTCAACGCCGTAGGCGGGACCGCGGTCGTAGTAGATCTCGGAGCAGGGGCCGGCGGGTCCGGGCTGGCCGGTGTGCCAGTAGTTGTCCGACTTGCCCATCCGCTGGATGCGTTCAGCCGGGACGCCGGTGTTCTTCAGCCACAGTTCCTCGGCTTCGTCGTCCTCTTCGTAGACCGTCACCCACAGACGTTCGGGCGCAAGGCCGTAGCCGCCGTCGTCAACGCTCTTGGTGAGGAGCTCCCAGGCGAACTTGATGGCGTCTTCCTTGAAGTAGTCGCCGAACGAGAAGTTGCCGCACATCTGGAAGAAGGTGCCGTGGCGGGCAGTCTTGCCCACTTCCTCGATGTCGCCGGTGCGGATGCACTTCTGCACGCTGGTGGCGCGGGAGTAGGGCGCTTCTTCGCGGGCAGTGAGGTACGGAATGAACGGGACCATGCCGGCCACCGTGAACAGCAGGGAGGGGTCGCTGGAGACCAGCGATGCGGAGGGAACCGCCGTGTGGCCCTTGCTGACAAAAAAGTCCACCCAGCGCTTTGTGATCTCCTGCGACTTCATGAGCTGTTTTCTTACCCTTCTTGGTCCGTCCCGCCGGGCGGCACGGAAATTTCGTTCAGGTGGCAAGGTTCCCGGATCGGGTTCCTGCCGGTTGTTGGCTGGTGCCGGTTGTGCCCCGCGGGCTCAGCGGCGGACCAGTTCCGCGGACTCGACGCCAAGGGCGGTCCGCAGGTCGGTTTCCCGTTCGCGCATCCCTGCGCGGACGGCATCCGCGAAGTCGTACACCCCGTCGGCAAGACGCCCTACCGCACGGTTGAGGCCCTCAGGTCCAAGAGTGGACTGGGCCTGGCTCACTTTGCGGAAGGCAATGACCCCAATGGCCACGCCGATTCCCATCCAGACAATTCTTTTCATATTCGTTCTCTTCGAATCTAGCGGCTGCGGCGGCCAGCAGCGGGCTTCCGGCGGTTGGCGACGGCGCTGCGCACGCCGTAGCTGAACGCCGCAACCTTGATCAGCGGCGAGCCCACCGTGGCGGCCACCAGCGAGGACAGGGCGGAAATGTTGGCGGATGCGTCGGAGACGTTGGACGCGATACCGTCCACCTTCTTCAACTGCTGGTTGGTGGTGGAAACGGTGGCCGTTACCTCATCCATCAGGGGCGTGGCGCCGTCGCTGATGGACCTGATGGCAGTCCGCACTTCGTCGAAGACTTTCCCCAGCTTCAGGATGGGGACCGCGAGCAGCAGCACCAGGAGCGCGAACACCCCGGCAGCGATCAGGCCGGCAATATCGCCACCAGTCATAGACGTTCATCTCCTCGAAATTCTGTGATTGAGCCCCATCCGCGGCGTGACGGAATGCCCGTTGCGCAGATGTTCCCCCAAGTACCTTACATACAAAGAAGCCCGCGGCGCGTGCCACGGGCTTCTTTGGATACGCTGCTGGGATTTAGCGTGCGTAGAATTCGACGACGAGCTGCTCTTCGCAGGTCACCGGGATTTCCGAACGCTTGGGGCGGCGGACCAGGCGTGCCTGCAGGGCTTCCAGCTTGACGTCCAGGTAGGCCGGAACGGCAGGCAGGACGTCGCGGTGTGCGCCGGCTGCGGCAACCTGGAGCGGAACCATGGTCTCGCTGCGGCTGTGGACGTGGACCAGCTGGCCCTCGCCGACGCGGAACGACGGGCGGTCAACGCGGACGCCGTCAACCATGATGTGGCGGTGCACAACCAGCTGGCGGGCCTGGGCGATGGTGCGGGCGAAGCCGGCACGCAGGACCAGGGCGTCGAGACGCATTTCGAGCAGCTCGATGAGGTTTTCACCGGTCAGGCCCTTGGTGCGGCGGGCTTCTTCGAAGGCACGGGTCATCTGTGCTTCGCGGATGCCGTACTGGGCGCGCAGGCGCTGCTTTTCGCGCAGACGTACGGCGTAGTCGGAGTCCTGCTTCTTGCGGGCACGGCCATGCTCACCGGGGCCGTACGGGCGGCGCTCCATGTACTTGGCGGCCTTGGGGGTCAGAGCGATGCCGAGGGACCGCGAGAGGCGGGCCTGACGGCGAGCACGAGTGTTGTTAGCCACTAGTGTCCTTCCAATATCTGCGGTGTGTCAGTGTTACTGGCCTCCACGATGGAGAGCATCGGCCAACCGCTGCCTTTTGCTACTGGGCGCAGGGCATAACCTTCTCAACGAATTGGGGAGATTGTGCGTCCGTGCCTTGCCAGACGAACATCCAGCCTACCATGGCGGCTACTTGCCCCGCACAATCTTCCGCAACCGCTCCAGCCGCTGGGCGATGTCCCGTTCCGCTCCGTTGCCGGTGGGCTGGTAGTAGTCGCGGCCCACCAGGTCGTCCGGCGGGTACTGCTGCGTTGCCACCGCGTGCGGGGCGTCGTGGGCGTACTTGTACCCCACGCCGTGTCCCAGCTGCTTGGAGCCCGGGTAGTGCGCATCCCGCAGATGTGCGGGAATGCCGACGCCGAGTCCCGCGCGCACGTCCGCGATGGCTTTGTTGATGCCCATGTAGGCGGCATTCGATTTTGGCGCGGTGGCGAGGTGGACCACGGCCTCAGCCAGGATGATCCGTCCCTCCGGCATCCCGATCAGCTGCACCGCCTGCGCCGCGGCCACGGCGGTCTGCAGCGCCGTGGGGTCGGCCATGCCCACATCCTCTGCCGCCGAGATGACGATCCGCCGCGCCACGAACCGCGGGTCCTCCCCGGCTTCAAGCATCCGGGCAAGGTAATGCAGGGCAGCATCCACGTCCGAGCCCCTGATGGACTTGATGAATGCGCTGGCCACGTCGTAGTGCTGGTCACCGGCACGGTCATAGCGGACGGCGGCCGCATCCAGCGCACGCTCGGTGTGGCGCAACTCCACGGTGACCGGCTCAGCGGTGACCGGCTCAGCAGCTGCACCCTCCTCCCCCACGGAACGTTCGACGTCGTCCGCGTCACCGAAGGCGACGCCGGCCGCAGCCTCCAATGCAGTGAGCGCCCTTCGCGCGTCCCCGCCGGACAGCCGGACCAGGTGTTCCAGCGCTTCGTCGCTGAGCCGGACCTTCCCGCCCAGCCCGCGCGGGTCCTCGACGGCCCGCACCAGGAGGCCCTCGATGTCGGCATCCGTCAGCGGCCTGAGCGTGAGGAGCAGGGAGCGGGACAGCAGGGGTGAGACCACCGAAAAGGAAGGATTCTCCGTGGTGGCAGCCACCAGGACCACCCAACGGTTTTCGACGCCGGGAAGCAGCGCGTCCTGCTGGGCCTTGTTGAAGCGGTGGATCTCGTCAAGGAACAGCACCGTGGTGGTCTTGTACAGGTCCCTGGCCGTCAGGGCGTCGTCCATGACGCGGCGGACGTCCTTGACGCCGGCGGTGATGGCGGACAGTTCCACGAATTTCCGTCCCGGTCCGCGCGCGATGACGTGCGCCAGCGTGGTCTTTCCCGTACCGGGCGGCCCCCAGAGGATGAGGGAGGTGGGACCGGCCGGGCCCGTACTGTCCGCCCCGGCGCCTGCGGCCAGCTGCCGCAGCGGCGAACCCTGGCCGAGCAGGTGCTGCTGGCCCACCACTTCGTCCAGGGTGCGGGGCCGCATCCGGACGGCCAGCGGACTGCGCGGCGAACCTTGGCTACGGGAACCCTGCCCCCTGGAACCCTGGCCCCCGGAACCGGTGCTTGCCCCGGAGACGGGACCGTCGTCGTCGTCGTTTTCTGGTCCGTGCCCGAAGAGATCATCCACATAGATAGGCTACTTCCAGTCCACCGCTGCTTTTCACCTCCGTCTTCCGCCCGGCCCTGACACCAAAGGAACTCCCATGCCTGCCACCGTTGCCCACGGCGGGCCGCCGTCCGTCCGCACCGCGTTCGTGCCCGGCAGCCGGCTGCCGGGCTGGGCCGACCGGTTCGGCGCCTCGCATGGCGGTTACCGGCTGCAGGATGACGACGACGGCCTCCGCCTGGTGGCGGCCGACGGCACCGAAGCGCTCCTGCAGGCGCCGTGGCCGGCCGACGGACGCCCGGGACGCGGCAGCGGAGCGCTGGAGCGGCTGGCCGCCCTTGCGGCCCAACCGCGACGGCTGGGCCTGCTGCTGGTGCGGCGCGGCGGTTACGGCATAGGGGTGGCAAGCGAAGGCATCCTGCTGGCATCCAAGGCAGGCACCAGGTACGTCCAGTCCCGTACGGCTGCGGGCGGACAGTCCCAGCAGCGGTTTGCCCGCCGCCGTTCCAACCAGGCGGACGCTTTGGTTGCGGCCGTGGCCGGCCAGGCGGCGGACGTGTTCCGTAGTGCGGCCTTCGAGTACCTGGTGCCCGGCGGCGACCGGCCCCTGGCCGACCTTGTCCTCCAGGAACCGGCCCTGCGTGACTACGCTCGCCTGCCACGCCTCGCGTGGCTCGACGTCGCCGAGCCCCGGGCCGCCGTGTTGAAGAAGGCCGCGGTGGACGCCTGCTCGGTCCGGATCACGGTGACCGACGCGTCCGGATAGCGCACGGCTGCTGCCTGGTCAGCAGCCTGTCAGGGCGCGGCGGGGGCGTTCCTGCCGGTACAGGTAACGCCCGGCTTCCGTGAACCCGGCGTTGGCATACATCGCCTGCGCCCCATGGTTGGCGGCGGTGACAAGGAGCCAGTACTTCCCCGCCCCCTGCTCCGCGCCGGCCTGCAGCAAGGACTGGAGGACAGCAGTTCCGTAGCCGCGGCGGCGCGCTTCAGCCCGGGTGGCCATGCAGTACAGCCCGCCCTGGGCGCTTCCGGCGGGAAGGGCGAGGCGCCCGACGGCGGCGGGCAGCCAGGCTCCGTCACGGACAAGCGCGTAAATCGAAGGACAGCCCAGCAGGATTTCCCGGGCGATGGCGAGGGCGTCCTCCCCGCCGCGCCCGTCCACCTCCCACCAGACGCGCAGCCAGTCCGCGGAGGGTTCCCGGGAAACTTCAATGGCAGCGTCCGCGGTTCCTCCAGTCATCGGGCCGCGGGTCATGACCACGGTCCCGGATTGCCGGGTGAAGCCTTCAGCGTCGAGCAGGTCGTGCAGCGCGGCTGTTGCGGGGGTGTCGAACAGCTGGAAGATGACCGGCAGCCGGCGGCTGCGGTACCAGGACCTGGCGTCGGCGAGCAGGCCCGGGAGGCTGTCACCTTGCAAATCCGCGGTGACGGCACGCGGCCAGATGGAGTTGGCGCGCTGGGTCACTCCGCCTGCTGCGCGCAGGACCCAGCCCCCGGCGTCGTACCGTTCCAGGGCCGGCCAGGCGGCATCCATGGCGGCTTCGAGGTCCAGTGGTGCGGGTTCACTTTTGCCCTGGGCGGACAACTGACAGCTCCTTCGTTAAAGGCGGGAGGTTCCCCGGTGATCCGGGGAACCTCCCTTGGCCGCTGCCTTGCGGCAGCGTGCGTGATGCTACTGCTTCTCTTCGGGCTTCTTCACTTCCGGCTTTTTGGCCTCCGGCTTGAAGTCCACGCCTGCCTCCTTGCGCTGCTGCGGCGTGATGGGGGCCGGGGCATCGGTGAGGGGGTCGTGGCCGCCGCCGGACTTCGGGAAGGCGATGACGTCGCGGATGGACTCGACGCCCGCCAGCAGCGAGACCACGCGGTCCCAGCCGAAGGCGATTCCGCCGTGCGGCGGGGCGCCGTACTTGAAGCCCTCCAGCAGGAAGCCGAACTTGGTCTGGGCGTCCTCCTTGTCCAGGCCCATCAGCTCGAAGACGCGCTCCTGCACGTCCCGCTGGTGGATACGGATGGAGCCGCCGCCGATTTCGTTGCCGTTGCACACGATGTCGTAGGCGTAGGAGAGCGCCGATTCCGGATCCTTGTCGAAGGTGTCAAGGAACTCGGGCTTGGGCGAGGTGAATGCGTGGTGGACGGCGGTCCACTGCCCTCCGCCGACGGCGACGTCACCGGAGGCAACAGCGGCTGCTGCGGGCTCGAACATCGGCGCGTCCACCACCCAGCAGAAAGCCCAGGCGTTGGGATCGATCAGGCCGGTGCGGTGGCCGATCTCCACGCGTGCAGCACCCAGCAGGGCCCGCGACGGCGTCTTCTCACCCGCGGCGAAGAAGATGCAGTCCCCGGGCTTGGCGCCCACGGCGTCAGCCAGGCCGGCGCGCTCGAACTCGGTGAGGTTCTTGGCGACCGGTCCGGCGAGCTCGCCGTCCTCCTTGTAGAGGACATACGCCAGGCCCTTGGCGCCGCGCTGCTTGGCCCACTCCTGCCAGGCATCAAGGGCACGGCGTGCCTGCGACGCGCCGCCGGGCATGACGACGGCCCCAACGTAGGGTGCCTTGAAGACGCCGAAGTTGGTGTCCTTGAAGAAATCCGTGAGCTCGGTCAGTTCCTGGCCAAAGCGCAGGTCCGGCTTGTCCGAGCCGTAGCGCGCCATCGCGTCGGCGTACGTGATCCGCTGGATGGGCGTGGGGATGTCGACGCCGATGAGCTGCCACACCGCCTTGACGATGTTTTCGCCCAGCCGGATCACGTCGTCCTGGTCCACGAAGCTGGCCTCAATGTCCAGCTGGGTGAATTCCGGCTGGCGGTCCGCGCGGAAGTCCTCGTCCCGGTAGCAGCGGGCAATCTGGTAGTACTTTTCGAAGCCGCCCACCTGCAGCAGCTGCTTGAACAGCTGCGGGGACTGCGGCAGCGCGTACCAGGACCCCGGAGCCAGGCGTGCCGGAACCAGGAAGTCACGGGCGCCTTCCGGCGTCGAACGTGTCAGCGTGGGCGTCTCGATCTCCACGAAGCCCTCATGGTGGAGCAGTTCGCGCGCCACCCGGTTTGCCTCGGAGCGGAGGCGCAGGTTGCGGCTGGGGCCGGGACGGCGCAGGTCCAGGTAGCGGTGCTTGAGGCGCGCTTCCTCGCCGACTTCCACGTGCTCGTCGATCTGGAACGGCAGCGGGTCGGAGGTGTTGAGGACGGTGACGTCCTCGGCGATGACCTCGATTTCGCCCGTGGCCAGCGCCGGGTTCTCGTTGCCTTCAGGACGCCTGGAAACGGTGCCCTTGATCTGCAGGACGTATTCATTGCGCAGTCCGTGGAACACTTCCTCCTCGCGGACCACCACCTGGGCCACGCCCGAAGCGTCGCGCAAATCCACGAATGCCACACCACCGTGATCACGGCGGCGGCCCACCCAGCCGGCCAGGGTTACGGTTTGTCCAATGTGCTCGGAGCGAAGGGATCCGAGGTCATGTGTGCGCAGCACAGCACGCCTTTCTGCGGGAAAACAGTGGGAAGTCAATATGATCGTTGCGGGAACGATCCCGTCCGAGTTTACCCGCTGGAAAGGGACTGCCGCCGCATGAGCGAACCGCAGCAGCTGCAACGCAGGCTGGGAACCTTTGATGCCACCGCCATCGGACTGGGCTCCATGCTGGGTGCCGGAGTGTTCGTGGTGTTCTCCCCGGCCGCGGCACTGGCAGGGAATCTGCTGGTCCTGTCCGTGGCTGTTGCCGGGCTGGTGGCGTACTGCAACGCCGTGGCATCGGCAGCCCTCGCCGCCAAGTACCCCACCAGCGGCGGGACCTACGTCTATGGCCGGAAACAGCTGGGCGAATGGCCGGGCTTCCTGGCCGGCTGGGGTTTCGTCACGGGCAAGACGGCCTCCTGCGCGGCCATGGCGTTGACGTTCGGCAGCTATGTGGCGCGGGACTACGCCGTCCCGGTTGCCGTGGCCGCCGTCGTGGCCCTTACCGCCGTCAACCTGCTGGGCATCACCAGGACAGCCCTGCTGACGAGGATCCTGCTGTGCCTGGTCCTGGCAACACTGGTGTTCGTTGGCACCGCCGCCGTGCTGGGTCCGCACCCCGCGCCACTGCCGGGAGGCGCGCATTCCGGCGGGGTGGAGGGCGTCCTGCCTGCCGCCGGGCTGATGTTCTTCGCGTTTGCCGGTTATGCCCGGATCGCCACGCTGGGCGAGGAGGTCAGGAATCCGGCGCGTGCCATCCCCCGCGCCATCCTGGCGGCCCTGGCGGGCGCATTCGCCATTTACCTGCTGCTGGCCCTGCTCCTGCAGGCCCACCTCGGAGAGCGGTTGGGGTCCACGGGCACTCCCCTGCTGGACGCAGTGCTGGACAGCCGGCTGGCAGCGGGTGCACCGCTGGTGCAGGCAGGAGCAGCGGCCGCGTGCCTGGGCGCACTCCTCGCGCTGATCACGGGCGTGGGAAGGACAACGTTGGCCATGGCCAGGGAGCGCGATCTTCCGGGGCCTCTGGCCAGGGTGGGCGGTCCCCACACCGTTCCGTTCGTCGCCGAACTGGCCGTGGCCGCCGTCGTGATCCTGCTGCTCCTGACCACCAACGTGATGACCGTCGTGGGCTTCTCAAGCTTCGGCGTGCTGGTCTACTACGCGGTAGCCAACGCGTCAGCATTCACCCTTTCCGCCCATCCCGGCTACGCTCCCCGGTGGCTTAACGCGCTGGGTTTCGTGGGCTGCGTGGTACTGGCCTTCACTTTGCCGGCTGCGTCGGTGCTGACCATGGCCGCAGTCCTTGCCGCCGGCGTGGTGGGGCGCTGGCTGGTGCTGCGGTTCCGGCAGCACCGGCACCGGACATAAGCGCCCGGCTAGACCGACGCCGCGGCGGCCGCGGTTGTCTCAACCTGCACTGCCAGGTCCTCCAGCGGCGGCATCCAGGTTTCAGGGGCGGCCAGCACCTGCTCGCCGGTGCGGATGTCCTTGACCTGGTGGGCGCCGTCCTCGTCCGTGAACCAGACGAACGGGATTCCCCGGCGGTCCGCGAACTTGATCTGCTTGCCGAACTTCTCGGCCTTGGCAGCCACTTCGGTGGGGATTCCCCGGCTGCGCAGCAGGGCGGCGACATCCTGGGCAGTGCCCCAGCTGTCGTCATGGTTCAGGGCCACCAGCACTGCAGTGGGAACAGAGCGGGAGGCTTTGGCCAGGTCCTGGCTCAGGATCCGGGACACCAGGCGGGTGACGCCGATGGAGAGGCCAACGCCCGGGAACTTGCGGTTGCCCTTCGACGCCAGGGCGTCGTACCGGCCGCCGGAGCAGATGGACCCCAACTGTTCGTGGCCCACCAGGACGGTTTCCACCACCGTGCCGGTGTAGTAGTCCAGGCCACGGGCGATGCTGAGGTCCGCCAGTACCTTGCCGGGCGCCCGCTGCACGGCGGCATCGATGACCTGCTCCAGTTCGTCCAGGCCCTCGTCCAGGAGTTCGCTGCTGACACCCAGGGCACGGACCTGGTCCACAAAGGACGTATCTTCCGTTCGGATGGCAGCCAGTTGAAGCGCCTTGGCAGCCTGCTCGTCGGTTGCGCCGAGCTCGGTCTTGAGCAGTTCGGCCACCTTTGCCGGACCGATCTTTTCGAGTTTGTCGATACTGCGCAGCACGCCTGCGGTGTCATCGAGTCCGATGCCCCGGTAGAAGCCTTCCGCCAGTTTGCGGTTGTTGATCCGGAGACGGAAATCGGGGATGGGCAGCGCACTGAGTGCTTCGGCGATGACCAAGGCGATCTCGACGTCGTAGCGGAACGGAAGCTCGCCGTCGCCGACCACGTCGATGTCCGCCTGGGTGAACTCGCGGGCCCGGCCTTCCTGGGGCCGCTCGCCGCGCCACACTTTCTGGATCTGGTAGCGGCGGAAGGGGAAGGCCAGGTAGCCGGCGTTTTCCACCACGTACCGGGCGAAGGGAACGGTCAGGTCGAAATGCAGGGCAAGCGCGTGGGGATCGGCCTTGCCGGCTTTAACGGGGTTCTCGCTCTCGTCCTCCTGGAGCCGGCTGAGCCCGTACACTTCCTTGTCGATCTCGCCCTTGCGCAGCAGCTGGCCCACTGTCTCCACGGCGCGGGTTTCGATCGAGGTGAAACCATGCAGTTCAAAAACCCGGCGCAGGGTATCGAGCACATGCAGCTCCACCAGCCGCTCCTCGGGAAGCCACTCGGGGAATCCGGACAGGGAGGCGGTGCGTGCCATGGGGAAGGTTCTCCTTAGGAATGGAAGGTGCGCCGGAGCTGCCGGCCGCGCCCGCAACGGCGGTCGTTCGGCGGCAGCACAGCCAGCCATGCATAAACTATGTGCGGCAGCCAGTTTATGCGTCATCCGTGTGCATCTCTAATGCGGCGGACCCGCACGGCCTGGCCCTTAACACCTGCGCCCCGCGGCCAACCGCCGGGCACCAGCAGCCCGACGACGAGGAGGACCCTTGGCGGCCAGTTCACGCAGTGCACGCGAAGCAAAACGGCGCATCCAGCAGATGGAAGCCAAGCGTGAGCTCCGGCGCGACCAGGAGAAGCGGCGGAAACGCGACAACCTCGTGGCCGCCGGCGCCGGAACCGCCGCCGTGCTGCTCGCCGTCGTCCTCCAGCTCACCGCCTTCGCCGGAAACCCCACTGAGGACGAATATGCCGCCGCGCAGGCGGGACTGACGGAACCATCCACCTCTGCAAGCGCCTCCGCGACACCCTCGGCGCCGGCCACCAACGGGCCCAACATCCCGTCCGCGGACACGGCGGCGGGCAAGACGTTCACCGGCGAACTGCTGCTGAACGGCAGCGCGCTCGGCGTGGAAGTGGACGGGACCAAGGCTCCGCAGGCAGCAGCCGTTTTCAAGTCCCTCAGCGACGAAGGCTATTTCAACGGCAAGTCATGCCACCGGCTCACCACTGCGGACCAGTTCGGCGTGCTGCAGTGCGGCTCCCCCAACGGGGACGGACAGGGCGACCCTAATTACACGTGGGGTCCGCTGGAAAACACGCCCGCAGACAACACCTACCCTGCCGGCACCATCGCCGTGGCCCGCACGGGGAACAACGCGTACGGCAACGGGACACAGTTCTTTATTGTCTACAAGGACACGGTCATTCCGGCCGATGCTGCCGGCGGCTATACCGTGGTGGGGAAGGTGACATCCGGGCTTGATGTTGTATCCAACATCGCTGCCGCAGGCATCACCCCGGGAGCCGGCGACACGGACGGCGCGCCAAAACAACCAGTCACGATAGACTCGTTCTCTCTGAAGTAGGAAGCCGGGCCGGCCAGGCCGCGGTGCAGTACGTGAGTATTTCCCTCCAAGCGAAAGACTTTTAGCGGTGACAGACAGTCAGAAATCCGACGAAACAGCAACAGACATGACCGAAGCAGCGGCTCCGGCCGAGGTTGGCGGTACTGATGCCAATGCCGGGCAGTCCCCCGTGACCCCTGAAGCCGCCGCTTCCGATGAGGGCAAGGGGCAGGCTGACGAAGCCCAGGCCGCCGAAAGCCAGGCCATCGGGGACCCGGCCAGCGGGGCCCTGGCCACCGAGGACCACGGCGCTGAAGACCAGGCTGGAGGGACCGCCGCAGCGGAGACCTCCGCACCTGCCGCGGCACCGGCTCCTGCCCCCGCTCCGCGGCCGTCTGCACCGTCACCGGCAGCGTTCGCGTCGCGTCCCAAGCCTGCCGCTGCCGCTCCGGCCGCGGTTACGGCTCCGGCTGCACCTGGTACGTCCGTTGCCGAAGCCTCCAAATGGGGCCGGGTGGAGGGGGACGGACACGTCTACCTGAGCATCGACGGTGGCGAACACCCCGTGGGCCAGTACCCGGGTGTCAGCGACGACGAAGCGCTGCTCTACTTCGCGCGAAAGTACGACGACGTCGTGGCCCAGATCGTCCTGCTGGAGCAGCGGGTCAGCTCCAAGGCACCCAGCACCGACATGCAGAAGACCGTGACGCACCTGCGGGAACAGCTCGCCGAGCGCAACATGGTGGGCGACCTCCGTGCAGCGGAGGCGCGCCTGGACGCGCTGGCAGGCCAGATCACCGAGCTGGAAAAGGCCGAAAAGGCGGAGCACGACGCCGTGCGTGCCGCCGAGCTGGCAGCACGTGAAGCCATCGTCGCTGAAGCAGAGGAAATCTCCGGCCAGGATCCGGCGCAGACGCAGTGGAAGACCTCCAGCGCCCGGATGAACGAGCTCTTCGAGAACTGGAAGACGGCCCAGAAGAGCGGCGTCCGCCTGGGCCGCAGCAACGAAGATGCCCTGTGGAAGCGGTTCCGTGCCGCCCGCACCGTTTTCGACCGGCACCGCCGTGCCTATTTCTCCCAGCTGGACAGCAACAACTCTGCCGCGAAGGCCGCCAAGGAGAAGTTGATTGCCGAGGCTGAGGCGCTCTCCACATCAACCGACTGGGGCTTCGCTGCCGGTGAGTACCGCCGGCTGATGGATCAGTGGAAGGCCTCACCGCGGGCAAGCCGCAAGGACGACGACGCGCTCTGGGCAAGGTTCCGCGCCGCCCAGGACGTCTTCTTCACGTCCCGCCAGGCTGCCAACGAGGAGATCGACCAGGAGTACGCAGCAAACCTCACGGTAAAGGAGGCGCTGCTGGCCGAGGCCAACGCCATCCTGCCGGTGAAGGACCTGGCAGCGGCCAAGAAAGCCCTTCAGTCCGTTCGTGACCGCTGGGAGGAAGCCGGCAAGGTTCCCCGCGCGGACATGGGCCGGGTCGAGGCCGGGCTGCGGAAGGTTGAAGATGCCGTGCGGCACGCTGAGGAAGAGCAGTGGCAGCGGTCCAACCCCGAGCGCAAGGCACGCACCAACAGCGCGCTCTCGCAGCTGGAATCCGCAATTGCCGGGCTCCAGGAAGACCTTGCCAAGGCTGAGAAGAGCGGCGACCAGCGCAAGATCAAGGCCGCCCAGGAAGCACTCGAGGCACGCCAGGCATGGCTCGACCAGATCCAGCGTTCCGCCAGCGAGCTTGCCTGATTTTTCTGTCGTGAACTGACGGGCACAGGCCCGGTCCGGGTGTTATCCACATACTCCGGGCCGGGCCTGTGCCTGTTAACGGCGTCGGGGCAGGATGAAGGCATGGCCTCATCTCCAATCCCCTCCGCCGCCGGTCCCGGCAGGGAAGCCACCGCTGCCGGCGTACGGCCGGGCTGCCAGGCAAACGTTGGGGAGGCGGCCGCGCCGCCGCGTTTTCCCGACCTGTACGCACCCGGCGTGCCCTTCGCCGCTCCCGAGTTGCAGTCCCTGGCGGCCGACGGGCTGTTGGCCCGCTTCCACCAGCATGGCTACACCCTCCCCGGAATACCGGCATCGCCGCAGCTCCGGGCCAGGGCAGCAGCCGGAATCGTCCCGGCGACCATACGGCAACGTGTTGTCGCCGGGCGCATGACGGCGGCCTGGATCTACGGCTGCGCAGCGGAACCGGAGAGGCTGGCGCTGCTGGTGGACACCAAGCGAAGGGTGTCCAGTCTCCGGAACACCCGGGGCTGCACGCTGCACGAAGTGAAGCTCGGGCCCTTCGATGTGATCAGCCTCGGCGGACTGATGGTCTCCAGCCCGCTGCGGACCGCACTCGATATCGCCCTGCATGTGGATGCCGAACGGGCCGTCCCCGCCCTGGCGGGATTGCTGGCCCGGCCGCAGCAGGATGTCAGGCTGCGCCTGCTGGTGCGCGCCATTGAGGCCACCCCAAGGGTCCCGCACAAGCGGGCTGCTTTGGAAAAGCTTGCCCTGCTAGCTCCGGCGCTTGTTCCCGGTGGTGCGGTAGACGTCGAAAACCCCGTCGATCCTGCGGACGGCGCTCAGGACGTGGCTGAGGTATTTGGGGTCGCCCATCTCGAAAGCGAATCTTGAAATGGCCACCCGGTCGGTGGACGTGTGGACGCTGGCAGCAAGGATGTTGACATGGTTGTCGGACAGGACCCGCGTCACGTCCGAGAGCAGGGATTTCCGGTCCAGGGCCTCAACCTGGATTTCCACCAGGAAGACGCTCGACTGGGTGGGTGCCCAGTCCACGTCCACGATCCGGTCCGGCTGGTCCTTCAGGTCGGAGATGTTGGTGCAGTCGGTGCGGTGCACGGACACGCCGGATCCCCGGGTCACGAAGCCAAGGATCGGGTCCGGCGGAACGGGCGTGCAGCAGCGCGCCAGCTTCACCCATACATCGCCTACTCCACGGACCACGACGCCGGAGTCGGAGAAGCGGGCCTTGCTGACCTGGGTGGGGATGCTGACCTCTTCGACGTCATCATCGGCACTCTCGTTGCCGCCCAGGCTTTCAATGAGTTTCTCCATGACCGACTGGGCGGAGGTATGCCCGTCGCCCACACCGGCGTACAGGCCGGAGATGTCCGCGTACTTGAATTCCTCGGCCACGGCGGCCAGGGCCTCGTGCGTCATCAGCCGCTGCAGCGGAAGGTTCTGTTTCCGCATGGCACGGGTCAGCAGTTCCTTGCCGCGGTCAATTGCCTCTTCGCGGCGTTCCTTGCTGAACCATTGGCGGATCTTGTTGCGCGCCCTGGCGCTCTTGACGAAATGCTGCCAGTCCTGGCTGGGACCTGCCCCCTCGGCCTTGGAGGTGAAAATCTCCACCCAGTCGCCGTGGTTCAGCTCGCTGTTGAGCGGAACCAGCTTTCCATTGACCCTGGCGCCGATGGTGCGGTGGCCCACCTCGGTGTGCACGGCATAGGCGAAGTCCACGGGAGTCGATCCTGCCGGGAGCGCCATGACTTCGCCCTTGGGCGTAAACACGAACACTTCGCGCGCATTGATTTCGAAACGCAGTGAGTCCAGGAACTCGCCGGGATCGGACGTTTCCTGCTGCCAGTCCACCAGTGAGCGCAGCCACCCCATGTCTCCGTCGCGCGGGCTTCCGGGACCGACGGCGGTGCGGTTGGGCTGGTCCTTGTATTTCCAGTGCGCCGCAACACCGTACTCCGCCCGGCGGTGCATTTCGTGCGTGCGGATCTGGATTTCCACCGGCTTGCCGCCGGGGCCAATCACCGTGGTGTGCAGGGATTGGTACATGTTGTACTTGGGCATCGCGATGTAGTCCTTGAACCTGCCGGGCAGGGGGTTCCAGCGCGAGTGCAGGGTGCCCAGGGCGGCGTAGCAGTCCCGGACCGAGTCCACCAGGACGCGGACGCCCATGAGGTCGTTGATGTCGTCGAAGTCCTTGTCGCGGACAATCATCTTTTGGTAGATGGAGTAGTAGTGCTTGGGCCTGCCGGTGATGGTGGCTTTAATCCGGGCAGCGCGCAGGTCCTCAGTGATCTGGTCACGGATGACACCCAGGCTCTTCTCCCGCTCCGGCGTCCTGTCCCCCACCATCCGCACGATCTCTTCGTACACCTTGGGGTAGAGCGCAGCGAAGGACAGGTCCTCAAGTTCCCACTTGATGGTGTTCATGCCCAGCCGGTGCGCCAGCGGCGCGAAGATCTCCAGGGTTTCGCGGGCCTTGCGGGCGGACGATTCAGCCGACACGAAGCGCCAGGTGCGGGCGTTGTGCAGCCGGTCCGCCAGCTTGATCATCAGGACCCGGATGTCCTTGGCCATGGCCACGACCATTTTGCGGACCGTCTCGGACTGTGCGGCCTCGCCAAAGCTGACCTTGTCGAGCTTGGTGACGCCGTCCACCAGCATGGCCACTTCCGGCCCGAAGTCCCGTTTCAGGTCCGCCAGGGTGTAGGGAGTGTCCTCGACCGTGTCGTGGAGCAGGGCGGCTGCCAGTGTGGTGCCGCTGAGGCCCAGTTCCGCAAGGATGGTGGCCACAGCCACCGGGTGGGTGATATACGGATCCCCGCTCTTGCGCTTTTGCCCGCGGTGGCTGCGCTCGGCGACGTCGAACGCACGCTGGATGAGGTCGAAGTCCTCTTTGGGGTTGTTGGCGCGTACGGTCCGCAGCAGCGGCTCGAGGATGGGTGAGTATGTGGCGGTTCCCCGTCCGGTCAGGCGGGCAAGCCGGGAGCGTGTGCGCTCCCTGCGGCCGGGAAACGTGGGGCGGGATCCTGAGTTATCGACAGGTACCAATGAGCCCGGGCGCGCAGAAGGTGCCGCACCGGCTTGCATGCCGGCAGGATTTTTTTCCTCCTGTGCCGTTGGCGCTGACGCCGAACGTTCTTCCAATGAAGTACCCCTCACCACCGTCTTAATTACCCCAGTCTATTCCTCCGGGCAGCGACTTTTATAACCGGGCCTGCACAGGCAAAGGCCGGGCGGCGCAAAGTACGCGCCGCCCGGCCTTTGGGGGGTTTAAAGCTGCCGGTGGTTGCTGATCAGGCCTTGGCCGGCGATGCCGGAACTGCCCGTTCAGCTGCACCTGCGCGGCGCTGCTCAACACGCCTTGCCTGCTTCACCAGCTCCGGTTCGCCCTGGCGGAGCCAGGCGTACATCGGCGCCGCCACGAAGATGGTTGCCGCTGTACCGATGAGGATTCCGACGAACAGTGCCAGGGACAGGTCACGCAGGGTTCCTGCGCCCAGGAGGCCGGCACCAATGAACAGGATGGCGCCCACGGGAAGGATGGCCACCATCATGGTGTTGATGGAGCGCACCAGCGTCTGGTTGACGGCAAGGTTGACTTCCTCGCCGAAGGTCCGACGCGTGGACGCGTCGATCCCGGCCGTGTTTTCGCGGATCTTGTCGAAAACCACCACGGTGTCATACAGCGAGTAGCTGAGGACGGTGAGGAACCCGATGATGGCCGAGGGGGTGACCTCGAAATCGCTGAGGGCATAGACCCCGGCCGTGATGAACATGGTGACGGCCATGCCGGCAAGCGCCGAGAGGGACATCTTCCAGGTACGGAAGTACAGGGCCATCAGCAGGGCCGCGAGCAGCACGAATACTCCCAGGCCGATCAGTGCCTGCTTGGTCACGTCTGCACCCCAGGTGGGCCCGACGAACGTGGAGGTCACCTCGTTGTCGGTAACGCCGTAGGCGGTGGTGAGGCCCTCCTTGATCCGGAGGGTCTCGTCATCCGTCAGTTTGTCGGTCTGGATGCGCATGGTGTTGCCTGCCACGTTGGCTACCCGCGGAACACTGCCCGACACCACATCAGTCACGGCCTTCTCACCGATGGAGGCATCGGTGGTCTTGACGTTGGACACGGTGAATTCGGAACCACCGCGGAATTCGATGCCGAGGTTGAAGCCGCCCTTGGCCACCGGGATAAGGATGGACAGGGCCACGCCCACCGCGGCGATGATGAACCAGATCTTCTTGGCGCCGACGAAGTCGTAGGAGCGCTTCCCGGTGTAGAGCTCGTTGCCGAAAGTAGCGAAGCCTGACATTACTTGTTCTCCTTCGCGGAGGTCTTGGACGAACCAGCCAACTGTTCCTGCTTCTCTGCCAGGCGCCGCTCGGCGATGGTCATGCGGCGCTCGGCCTCGGCAGCCGCCCCTGTGTTCTTGGTGCGGACCACCACGGGCTTGTCCTCCGGGGTGCGGACGCGTCCGGCGCCGCGGTACAGCGGGACGGCACCCAGCCGTTCGGGGTCGAGGCCGGAGAACTTGTGGCCTTCACCGAAGAACCGGGTACGGGCCAGGAGCTGCAGCGTGGGGTGGGTGAACATGAACACCACGATGAGGTCGGCGATGGCGGTCAGGCCCAGGGTGAAGGCGAAGCCGCGGACGTTGCCCACTGCCACGAAGTACAGGACCAGTGCGGCCAGGAGGTTAACGGCCTTGGAGGCGAGGACGGTGCGCTTGGCGCGCTTCCAGCCGTTTTCGACGGCGGATACCAGGCCGCGCCCTTCACGCAGTTCATCCCTGATGCGTTCGAAGTAGACGATGAAGGAGTCTGCCGTCTGGCCGATGGCCACGATGATGCCGGCCACGCCGGCCAGTGACAGCCGGTAGTTCTCCGTCCAGCCCAGGATCGCGATGGCCAGGTACGTCAGGGCACCGGCCACCACCAGCGATGCGATGGTGACGAAGCCCAGGGCACGGTACTGGAACAGCGAGTAGACCACCACCAGCAGGAGCCCGATCAGGCCGGCCAGCAGGCCCATGCGCAGCTGTTCGCCACCAAGCGTGGCGGAAATCTGCTGCTCGCTCTGGATGTCGAAGCTGATGGGAAGGGCGCCGAACTTCAACTGGTCGGAGAGTGCCTTGGCCGTCTTCTCATTGAAGCCACCGGTAATCTGCGGACGGCCGTCAGTGATGACAGCCAGGGAACGCGGGGCGGAGATGACCTGGTCATCCAGCACAATGGCGAACTGGGACTTGGGGTCGGTGCCCGACTGGCCGCCGGCTGCCACGTAGAACTGGTTGAGCCGTTCGGTGACCTCTTTGAACTTGGCTGTACCCTCGGCGTCGAACTGGATGTTGACGGCCCATTCATTGGTGACAGCCCCCTGTGCGCCCTGCTGCAGCTGGAAGGACGAGGTGACGATGTTGCTGCCCTTCACCTCCACGGGACCCAGGATGTACTTGATGGCCGGCGACTTGTCCGTGGCCGGCTCGCAGGTCACCAGCGGCTTGGTGGGATCCGACCGCTGGGCTTTCTCCGCAGCGGCACTGTTGCAGTCGAGCGCCTCGAACTGCTTGTAGATCTCGGGCGTGATCCAGTTGGTGTCACTGCTGTTGGCAGGCTCGGCGGTCGGCTTGGGCAGCTGGTCCTCCGGCGTCTGCGACTCGGCAGGAACTGCTGCGCCGTCGCCATTGAGGAGGACAGGGCGGAAGTTCATGTCCGCCGAGGCCTGGATCAGGTTGCGCGTCTCGGCAGAGGGTGTGCCGGGAAGGCTGACCACCACGTTGCGCCCTGACTGGGTGCTGATTTCCGCCTCGGAGACGCCGGAACCGTCAACGCGCTGGCGGATGATCGCCACCGCCTGGTTGAGCTGCTGTTCGTTGATGTCCGAACCGCCCTCCACCTTCGGGGCCAGGATCATCTGGGTGCCGCCCTCGAGGTCCAGCGCCAGCTTGGGTGCCCAGCCGGCCTGTCCGGCAATGGTGCCGCCGGCCAGGACGGCGGTCAGCGCTGCCAGGATTACACCAAGCCAGACCAGGACGCGGAGCCCTGGTTTCTTGCGGCCAGTTCGTGCCATTGTCGATCTTTCTCTTGTTCGCGGAGAAACCGCCGGAGCGGGCTGCTGCCTGCGCCGGCGGTGGTCCGCAGCGGTAGAGGGAGGAAGGGGCCAGCGGGCCTAGCTGTCCTTTTTCCCCTCGTCGTTGAGGCGCTTCAGGGTTTCCTCGGGAGTCTCGGCACCTGTTGCGGTGCTTCCGGACTCCGGGGTGGTGAGGGAGGACGCATCATCCGGAACCACCGGGGAGGCGTCGGCCGGCTGGGCGGCGGGTTCTGCCACCGGCTCAACGACCTTGGTGACGGCCTGGCGGTGCACAGTGGCCAGGTTGCCGGGGGAAAGTTCAAGGGTGACCTTGTTCTCGGCCTCGTCGATGTCCACGATCCGGCCGAAAAGGCCAAAGCTGGTCATGACCTCCACGCCCGGGGCAAACTTCGACTGGAGCTCTGCCTGCTGCTGCTGCGTCTTCTTGTTGCGGCGGAACATCATGAAGATGAATACGCCGAGCATGACGAACAGGAGAATTGACATTGGATCCAAGGGGAATTCCGTTCTTTAGCGTGGTGTAGCTGGGTTTTCCGGCGACGTTGGCTTCGCTTCGGCCGGGGCGGGTTTGCGGTGCAGGCAGAACGCCTGACATGTTCCTTCCCCAAGCGACGGGGGCGTCAGGGCCACCCGCGAAACAAAGACCCGAACGTGCCGGGCGTCATACCAGTCTAAAGGGAAAAGCTGAAGGGAGCCTGCTATTGGCTCTCCGGGGCCCAGTCCCCCGCCGCGGCATCGCCCCCGGCGGGCTCGAAAAGGTCCAGTTGCTCCTGCGCGAAGACGCCGGACGGGATGGCATAGCCCAGGTGCGTCCATGCCGGTGCCATGGCAATCCTGCCGCGGGGCGTACGGCCCAGCAGGCCCTCCCGGACCAGGAACGGTTCGGCGACTGTCTCAACGGTTTCGGTTTCTTCACCGACGGCGATGGCGAGGGTGGACAGTCCGACCGGACCGCCGCCGAACTTGGTGATGAGTGCGTCGAGGACGGCCCGGTCCAGCCGGTCCAGTCCCTTTTTGTCCACCTCATACATGTCCAGGGCAGCGGACGCGGTCCTGGCGTCGATTTGTTCGACGGCGTGCACCAGCGCCCAGTCCCGGACGCGCCGCAACAGCCGGTTGGCAATACGGGGAGTGCCGCGGGAACGGCCGGCGATTTCGGCGAAGCCGGCCGAGTTGACCTTCAGGTCCAGCAGTCCGGCAGAACGCCGCAGCACCAGTTCCAGCTCCGGAACCGAGTAGAACTCGAGGTGGCCGGTGAAGCCGAACCGGTCGCGCAGCGGTCCCGGCAGCAGTCCCGCGCGGGTGGTGGCGCCCACCAGGGTGAACGGCGGCAGCTCGAGCGGGATGGCGGTGGCACCGGCCCCTTTGCCCACCACGATGTCAACGCGGAAGTCCTCCATTGCCATGTAGAGCATTTCCTCTGCAGGCCGGGACATGCGGTGGATCTCGTCCAGGAACAGGACCTCGCCCTCAGAGAGCGAGGACAGGATTGCTGCGAGGTCGCCGGCGTGCTGGATGGCAGGTCCGCTGCTGAGGCGCAGCGGCGCGTTCATCTCGGCGGCAACGATCATCGCCAGGGTGGTCTTGCCCAGGCCGGGCGGCCCGGAGAACAGCACGTGGTCGGCAGTCCGTCCGCGCATCCGGGACGCCTGGAGCACCAGCGACAGCTGCTTGCGCACCCGGTGCTGGCCAACGAAGTCGTCAAGGTTCTTGGGCCTGAGCGCCGCCTCAATGGCACGCTCCTCCGGCTCCTCCCCCGCTGCGACCAGGGACGGTTCAGCCACGGGTGCCTACGCGGTTGCCTGCCCGGGCGCCGTCCTGGCCCAGCCAGCGGAGGGTGGTGCGCAGGATTTCGGGCACGTTGCCGCGGAAGGACACTTCCGGGTCCTCCGCAAGGGCTTTGTCGATGCTGGTGGAGGCGTCCTTTTCGGACCAGCCCAGGCTGGTCATGGCGGCCACCACCTGGGGCTTCCAGGCAGCTTCTGCGGGCGTGGCGGCACCGGGGGCCGCGGCGGTTCCGTGCGGGACGAGCTTTCCAGCCAGCTCCAGCACTATCCTGCCGGCCACCTTGGGGCCGATTCCGGGGACCTTCGTGAAGGTCTTGCTGTCCCCTGTGTGCGCGGCAACCCTGATTGCTTCGGGATCGTGGACGGCCAGGACTGCAAGCGCAAGCCGGGGACCGACGCCGCTGACACTCAGCAGGATGTCGAAGACCTCGCGTTCGTCGTCGGAGGCGAAGCCAAAGAGCGTCAGCGAGTCTTCCCGCACGATCAGGGAGGTGAACAGCTGGCCTTGTTCACCCACGTGCAGCCTGCTGAGCGTCTGGGGCGTGGCGTTGACGCTCATCCCGGCACCGTTGAGGTCTATCACGGCCGTGGACAGGCCAACATGCGCTACGGTTCCGCGGAGGAAACTGATCAAGGCCGGGCTCCCGTTGTACCGCCGGCCTCACAGTGAGGGCCCGGCTATCCGAACATATTTACGAATACCCTAGCAAGCAGCAGGGACAATCAGCGTGCACGGCGCGCCTTCGCCTCCGCCTCGGCCCATGCCCGCTGCGCGGGCGTCAGGGATGAACTGCCGGGACCCGTGGTGGCCACGGCCGCGCCGCTTCCGGCCCGCCACGCGTGCGTGATGGCCAGCGCCAGCGCGTCGGCGGCGTCGGCCGGACGCGGCGGCGCGTCAAGGCGGAGGATCTTGGTGACCAGCTTTGTCACGGCGTCCTTGTTGGAGGACCCGCTCCCGGTCACGGCGGCCTTGACCTCTGATGGCGTGTGCAGCGCCACCGGAATTCCCCGGCGGGCCGCCGCAGCGATGACCACGCCGGAAGCCTGGGCTACGCCCATCACCGTGCTGACGTTGAGCTGGGAAAAGACGCGTTCGACGGCGAGGACGTCCGGCTCGTAGCGGTCAAGCCATTCGTCAATTGCCGTGGCGATCACCAGCAGGCGCTGGTCCAGCGTCTCCTCAGGGGACGTGCCTACCACGCCGACGGCCACCATGCTGGCCCGCCGGTTCCGCTCAACATCCACCACGCCAATGCCGCACCGGGTGAGGCCGGGATCAACGCCGAGGACGCGGAGTGTCACCCGGCCCCCATCGAAGTGCCCGGCACAGCCTCCGGGGACGCACTAGCCGGCAAGGCGGGACGTCACTCGGATTCCAGGGCGGCCTGGACTTCGTCGCTGAGGTCGGCGTTGCTGTACACGTTCTGGACGTCGTCGAGGTCCTCCAGGGCGTCGGCAAGCTTCAGGAACTTGCGGGCGCCGTCCACATCCAGCTCAACCTGCATTGAGGGCACGAACTCAACTTCGTCGGTGTCGTACTCGATGCCGGCTTCCTTGAGTGCTTCGCGGATGGCGGGAAGATCTCCCGGCTCCGAATGGATCTCGAAGGTCTCGCCGTTGTCCTTGACTTCCTCCGCGCCTGCGTCGAGGACGGCCATCAGGACGTCGTCCTCGCTCAGGCCGTTCTTGGGCAGGTTCACAACACCCTTGCGGGTGAAGAGGTAGCTGACGGAGCCCGGGTCCGCGATGGTGCCGCCGTTGCGGGAGATGGCCAGCCTTACTTCGGAAGCCGCCCGGTTCTTGTTGTCGGTAAGGCACTCGATCAGCAGGGCTGAGCCCTGGGGCCCGCGGGCCTCGTACATGATTTCGGTGTAGTCCACCACTTCACCGGTGAGCCCGGCGCCGCGCTTGATGGCGCGGTCAATGTTGTCGTTGGGGACGGACGTTTTCTTGGCCTTGGTAACGGCCAGTTCCAGGCCGGGGTTGCCGGCGAGGTCCGGTCCACCCATCCGGGCGGCAACTTCGATGTTCTTGATCAGTTTGGCAAACGACTTTGCGCGGCGGCTGTCAATGATCGCCTTTTTGTGCTTGGTCGTTGCCCATTTGGAGTGGCCTGACATGCTTTACGCTTCTCCTCTGATCATGCGGATAAAAAGTTCGTGTACGCGTTTCTCGCCGGTCACTTCCGGGTGGAAGGAGGTGGCCAGCAGCTGGCCGGAACGCACTGCGACAATTCTAGCCGTCCCGGGCAGCGCTGCGGCGTGGGACGCCTGGCCGGGGTCCGCCGGTTCCACCTGCGCCAGGACCTCCACGTCCGCACCGATCCGCTCCACCCACGGACCGCGGATGAAGACAGCGTGCACGGGTGCCACGCCTGATTCCGTGGCGCTGAATTCCAGGCCCTTGAACTCCAGATCGGTTTCGAAGGACTCGCGCTGCCGGCCAAAGGCGTTGCGGCGGACGGTGATGTCCAGGCCGCCGAACGTCTGCTGGGGGGCGCCCGAAAGATCGGTGGCAGGATCGGCGATGTCCGAGGCAAGCAGGATCATCCCTGCGCAGGAGCCATAGACCGGCAGTCCCTCGGCGATGTACTTCCGGAGCGGGTCTGCAAGGTCGAAGGCCCTCGCCAGCTTGTCGATGGTGGTGGATTCGCCACCGGGAATGATAAGGCCGTCCAGGCCGTCCAGCTCCTCCGGGCGGCGGACAGCCACGCCCTGCGCGCCGGTGGCTTCGGCGGCGCGGAGGTGTTCGCGGAAGTCTCCCTGGAGGGCCAGGACGCCGATCCGCAGGCCTGAGCCCACGCGCGCAGGAGCAGCAGAGGGGGGATTCGTCATCCCTCCAGCATACGGGCCCTCCCTCCATGGCTGCTGCCACTCGGAGGCCCCGGCAAAGGTTGCATGCCGCTGCTGGGATATATTCAAAACATGGTCTTCTTCAGTGTTCCGCTCGGCAAGCTGGTCCGCAGGGTGTCCCGGCTGCGGGGCGGCGGGTCCGCACTTCCAGGACTGGTGGTCGAGAAAATCGATCCCGGCTTCATGCGGCGGACGCTCACCACGCTGCCCCATGGTGTGGCGGTGGTCAGCGGTACCAACGGCAAGACGACCACCACCAAGATGGTGGTCGAACTGCTGGAGAGCCAGGGCCTGAAGGTCTTCACGAACCGGACCGGCAGCAACTTCACCCGGGGCGTGGCGGCGGCCCTCCTCGGCGAGGTGGACTGGCGCGGCAGGCTGGATGCGGACGTCGCGGTGCTGGAACTCGACGAAGCCCATGCGGTCCATTTCGTGAACAGCGTCCCGCCCCGCTACTGCCTCTTGCTGAACGTTCTGCGTGACCAACTGGACCGTTTCGGCGAGATCGACAAAACGGCACAGCTCCTGCAGCACATCGCTTCCAAGACCACAGGAACCGTGGTCCTGAACCGCGAGGACCCCCGCGTTGCCAGGATCGCTGAAACACTGACTGGCCAGGAGGTCAAGTACTTCGGCCTTGACGACTCCCTGCTGGGCACCTTTCCCAATGACGACGACATGCGTGCCGCTCCGGGGAGCCCAGCGCCGGCGGGCCTGCCGGAAAAGCCGGCAGCCGACGTCGTGCTCCGCAAAGTGGGCGCGGACAGCGCCGAGTTTGAGTACGACGGCGGGACAGTCACCACGGCGATGAAGCTGCGCGGCGTCTACAACATCTTTAACGCGGCTGCTGCGCTGACGCTGGCCCGCAGCATCTGCGGCGGTGGCGCCGCCACCGCCGACCACGCCACTTTGCTGGACGCGCTGTCCCGGGTGGCGCCGGCCTTCGGCCGCGGCGAAAGCCTCACCGTGGACGGCCAGCCGCTGGACCTGGTGCTGGTGAAGAACCCCAGCGGTTTCCGGCTGGGACTGAAATCCTTCCCCGCCGCCGGGTACGCCACCATGATCGCCATCAACGACAACTACGCGGACGGGCGGGACATGTCCTGGCTGTGGGACGTGGAATTTGATTCCCTGCGCGGGGCGGGGGTGGAAATGATAAGCGGGTCGCGCGCCTACGACATGGCGCTGCGGCTCCAGTACGACGACGTCCAGGTCGGAGCGGTGCAGACCGACATCCCGGCCGCCCTGGCAGCCTTTATCCGGGAGGGCCAGGGCAAGCCCAAACGGATTTTCTGCACCTACACCGCTATGCTGGCCATCCGCCGCGAGCTGTCCAAAATCACCACCGTGGAGGTTGTCTCGTGAATCCTGCAGAAGCAGCGACGGCCGGCGGCCAGTCCAAGGGCACCCTCCGGGTGGTGCAGCTGTACCCGCGCGACATGAACATCTACGGCGACTGGGGCAATGCCCTGGTCCTGCAGCGCCGCATTTCCTGGCACGGGTACACCCCTGAACTGCTCGAATACAATGTGGGCGATCCTTTTCCCGAGGGCGTGGACATCATTGTCGGCGGCGGCGGGCAGGACAGCGGGCAACTGGTGATCCAGGACGACCTGCAGGCCCGGGCCGGCCAGCTCAAGGAGCTGGCCGAGGATGGTGCGCCGATGCTGGTCATTTGCGGCCTGTACCAGCTTTTTGGCCGGTTCTTCAAAACCCGCACCGGCGCTGTCATCCCGGGCATCGGCATCCTGGACGTGGAAACCCACGGCACCGATGAGCGCCTGATCGGCAACGTCAAAGTCTCAACCAATGAGTTCGGCGACGTCCTCGGCTACGAAAACCACAGCGGCCAAACCACGCTGGGCAGCGGTGTGCGGCCACTCGGTACCGTGGCCAAGGGAACGGGCAACAACAGCAACGACGGCCATGAAGGGGCCCGCTACCGCAACATCGTGGCCAGCTACCTGCACGGCTCGCTGCTGCCGAAGAACCCCGCCATCGCCGACTTCCTCATCCGCACCGCAGCGGAGCGCAAGTTCGGCAGCTTCTCCCCCGGCAACCCGGACGACACCTATGCCGTCCTGGCCCGGGAGCACGCTGCCCGCCGGCCGCGCTGACCAAAAAGACTACTGACCCGGGTTACCGGCAGAGGTGCGGCATCCCGGTCAACGCCACTGGAAGTACTCCCGGTGGATGTTGGCCCGGCGGACTCCGGCGGCCCGGAAGGCTTTGCGGAACTGCCGCAGCATGGGATCCGGTCCGCCCATGAAAACCGACAGCTGGCGTGGTTCGGTTCCCACTGCGGCCAGGACTGCCTCCGGGGTGAGCCGGCCATCCGCCTCGGTGTCCACCAGATGGACCGTGAGCCGTGGCTGATTCCAGGCGGCGGCAGTGATCTCGTCGGCAAAGGGCGACGGACCTGCCGAGGTCACGAAGAAGTGGACGTCTTCGTGGAGCTCCCCGTCCAGTGACCGCAGCCAGCTGAGGAAGGGCGTGATTCCCACACCGCCGGCGATCCAGGCCTGATGGGACGTGCCGCGGTGCCGGTCAAAGCGTCCGTAGGGCCCACCGACCACGGCCGGCATCCCCGGCTGGACCACGTCCGGAAGCCTGGCTGTATGGTCGCCCAGCGCCTTGACCGTGATGCTGATTCCACCTTCCTCTGCCGGTCCCGAGATGGAGAATGGGTGCCGCTGCCAGCCCGCTGCTGTTTCCAGGTAGACCATGGCGAACTGGCCCGGCCTGAAATCCAGCGGCCGGCCCAGGGGACGGAGCGCCACTTCCACCAGGTCCGGCGCAACGGGCCGGACGGACGCAACCTGGTAGTCGTGGTGCGGCAGGAAATGCCGCGACAGCAGCTCGCGGTAGGCGTAGAACCCCAGTCCCGTCCCGCCGATAACCACGTAACTCCACCGGAGCGCGGGCACGGCCTCAAACGCGCTGGCGTCGAGCAGGCCGTGCAGGAAGCCGGCGGCCAGGAACAAGCCGGTCAGCCGGTGGAAGCCCCGCCACCGCTCGTAGCCACCCAGCACGCGGGCCGCCATTTGGACCGGCCGGGTTCCAAGAGATGCCAGGACCAGGCGGCGGAGAGGTGCGGGAAGCATCGTCCGCCAGCGCGGCAGGACTGCCCACACCACCAACGCGGCCAGGCCGCTGATGGCGACCACTGCCAACGTCTTGCCCAGGCTGGTTGCTTCCGGATTGGCGGCAAGTTCAATATGGGGCAGCAACAGGATGGTTGCCGTAATCGCCGCCCTGCGGTGCCAAATGGCGGCGTGGTCAATGCCACCAAAAATCGGCTCGACGTGAGGGAGGGTGCTGACCAGGACCAGCGCGATCGAATACAACAAGACGGACTCGCCACCGAAGAGCTGCCCAACGTGCCCCAGGACAGGTTCGCCGGCAGGGCGTGCCAGTAACCAGAAGACGCCGTACACCGCCACCAGCACCATGATGGCGCCGGGCCCCAGCCATCGGAACGGTATGCCCAGGAAGGCGGTCCCGGGCCTGCTGCCAACCTTGGTCATGGGCCACGGTCCCTTCGTCATTGCCATGCCTTTTGCGCGTGCCATGCAGGTCGCGTCGAATGCGGCCCGCGCCGGGCCCCATAGCGGCAATTGTAGGGACACAGGCTGGGAGCGCATCCTCCATCCCCCCGATTGAGAAGCGTGCCCCGCTGTGAAAGGTTTACCCCATGACGAACCCGCTCCTTTCCGCCAGTCCCCTGCCCTACGGCCTTCCACCGTTCCAAACCATCGCCGTGGAGCAGTACCGTGAAGCCATCAACGCAGGGTTGTCCGCGCACCTGGACGAGATCGGGGCCATCGCCGGCAACGCCCAGCCCGCGACATTCGAGAACACGGCCCTGGCCATGGAACGTTCCGGGCAGTTGCTGAACCGGTCAGCCGCGGCGTTCTTCACCCTGGTGTCGGCAGATGCGTCGCAGGAAATCCGGGAGCTGGAGACAGAACTGTCCCCGCGCTTCCAGGCCCACCAGGACGAGGTGTACCTCAACAGGGCCTTGTTCGAACGCTTCGCCGCCATCGATACGGACACTTGCGATCCCGAGTCGGCCCGCCTGGTGGAGGAATACCTCAAAGAGTTCCGCCAGTCAGGCATCCAGCTGGATGCGCCGGGCCAGGAGCGGCTGCGCGCCATCAACGCCGAACTGGCGCGCCTGGGTACCGAGTTCGGCCAGCGGGTCAAGGAAGGAATGAAGTCCGCCGCACTGCTGCTGGATGACGCGGGCGACCTGGCGGGGCTGCCGGCCGACGACGTCGCCAGCGCAGCGGTTGCAGCCCGCGCCGCCGGACACGACGGCAAATACCTGCTCACCCTGATCCAGCCCGGCAACCAGCCTGCCCTCGCCGCACTCGAGAACCGTGACGTCCGCCGTCGCCTGTTCGAAGCCTCCGTGGCGAGGGGCAGTGACGGCGGCAGCCTGGATGTCCTGGACCTGGCCCGGGACATGGCCGGGCTGAGGGCTGAGAAGGCACGGCTGCTGGGGTTCGCCAACTATGCCGAACTTGTGGTTGACCGGCAGACGGCGCCGGACTTCGAAGCGGTCCGGACCATGCTGGGCCGGATGGCGCCGGCCGCCATCCGCAATGCCGACGCCGAGGCGGCGGCGCTGGCCGGGGTTGCCGCCCACCCGCTGGAAGCGTGGGACTGGGCCTACTACTCGGCCAAGGTGCGGCGGGAAAAGTACGACGTCGACGAACAGGCGCTCCGGCCGTACTTTGAACTCAACCGCACCATTAACGACGGCGTGTTTTTTGCGGCCACATCCCTGTACGGCATCACCTTCCACGAGCGGACCGACCTCCACGGCTACCACCCTGACGTGCGTATCTGGGAGGTCCGCAACGAGGACGGTTCCGCCCTGGGGCTGTTCCTGGGCGACTATTACGCGCGCGAATCGAAGCGCGGCGGCGCCTGGATGAACTCGCTCGTGGACCAATCGGCGCTGCTGGGCACCCGGCCCGTGGTGATCAATACCCTGAATATTTCCAAGCCGCCCTTGGGCGAACCGACGCTTCTCACCCTGGACGAACTGCGGACCCTTTTCCACGAGTTCGGCCACGCGCTGCACGGCCTGTTGTCGAGCGTTACCTATCCGCGCTTTTCAGGCACCGCGGTGCCGCGGGATTTCGTGGAGTACCCGTCGCAGGTGAATGAAATGTGGATCATGTGGCCGGATGTACTGTCCAACTACGCACGCCACCACATCACCGGCGAGCCGCTGCCGCAGGACATCGTGGACCGGCTGGAGGAATCCCGGCTCTGGGGCGAGGGATTCGCCACCACCGAATACCTGGGAGCTGCCCTTCTTGACCTGGCGTGGCATGTGCTGGAACCGGGCGGTGCCCCTGACGATGTGCTGGAGTTTGAGGCCAAGGCCCTGGTTTCCGCCGGGATCGCCCATCGCCTGATTCCGCCCCGGTACCGCACCGGGTACTTCCAGCACATCTTCGCCGGGGACGGATACGCGGCGGGCTACTACTCCTATATCTGGAGCGAAGTATTGGACGCAGAGACCGTTGACTGGTTCAAGGAGAACGGCGGCCTAACCAGGGCGAACGGCGAACGCTTCCGGCAGGAGTTGCTCTCCCGGGGCAACAGCCGCGACCCGCTGGAATCGTTCCGCATCGTGAGGGGCCGCGACGCACAGCTGGACCCCCTGCTAAGGCGCCGCGGCCTGTAGTAACCCCCTGACCTTAAAGAAGTACGACGCCGGTCCCCCACCGAAAGTAGGTGAGGAACCGGCGTCGTCATTACTTAGGTGAGGCGACCACCAGCGACAGGCGGTGCTGGTCCGGCAGCGTGCGTAAAAGGGGCCCCGCCCCCAGCCACCGCCGACATGGCGGCAGCGGGAGGCGGGGAATAGCCCGCAGAGGATCAGCGCCGCCAGGCGCCCAAAGAGGACGCGAGGAGGGAGTTACCAGCCGCGTTCGGCGAGGCGGTGCGGCTGGGGGATCTCGTCGACGTTGATGCCCACCATGGCTTCGCCGAGGCCGCGGGAGGCCTTGGCGATGACGTCGGGGTCGTCGAAGAAGGTGGTGGCCTTGACGACGGCGGCCGCGCGCTGGGCGGGGTTGCCGGACTTGAAGATGCCGGAGCCGACGAAGACGCCGTCGGCACCGAGCTGCATCATCATGGCGGCGTCAGCGGGGGTGGCGATGCCGCCGGCGGTGAACAGGACGACGGGCAGCTTGCCGGCGGCGGCAACTTCCTTGACCAGTTCATACGGGGCCTGCAGTTCCTTGGCCGCGACGTAGAGCTCGTCCTCGGGCAGGGAGGACAGCCGGGCGATCTCGGAGCGGATCTTGCGCATGTGTCCGGTGGCGTTGGAGACGTCGCCGGTGCCGGCTTCGCCCTTAGAGCGGATCATGGCCGCGCCCTCGTTGATGCGGCGCAGGGCCTCACCGAGGTTGGTGGCGCCACAGACGAAGGGAACCTTGAAGTTCCACTTGTCGATGTGGTTGATGTAGTCGGCGGGGGTCAGGACCTCGGACTCGTCGATGTAGTCGACACCAAGGGACTGCAGGACCTGGGCCTCGACAAAGTGGCCGATGCGGGCCTTGGCCATGACCGGGATGGACACGGCATCAATGATCTGGTCGATCATGTCGGGATCGGACATGCGGGACACGCCGCCCTGGGCACGGATATCGGCCGGAACACGCTCCAGCGCCATGACTGCCACGGCACCGGCGTCTTCGGCGATGCGGGCCTGCTCGACGTTGACGACGTCCATGATGACGCCGCCCTTGAGCATCTCGGCCATGCCACGCTTCACGCGGCTGCTGCCCGTGACGCTGTTCGCGGACGAACCGGCCTCGTTGCTTACATCAGGTGTAGACACAAAAACCCCTATGGGTAGACAGATGATCTTCGCCGGGCATGCGGCGGCAGCTGCCGGAGGTGCACGCACGGATTGCCGGGTCGCTTGACCGGGCACTTATATACTAGTCCCCCGCCGCACGGCAGGCTTAATCATGTCTAATCTGCGGGCGTGGGCTCTGCCAATGCCTGCCGGCGTACCGAGACAACGCGCTGAACGACGGTGATGAGGCTGGCCGCCGCCAGGAGGACCAGTGTGACCAGGAGCACCACCGGCGGGAGGCCCAGGCCGGTCAGGCCGGTCACCACCAGGATGGATACCAGGCGTTCCGCCCGCTCGGCGATCCCCACGTTGGCCGTGAAGCCCAGCGACTCCGCCTTCGCCCGGGCGTAGGAGACAACCATGCCCAGGACAAGGCAGAGCAGGGCGGCCACGGCGATGGCCATGTTGTTGCCGCCGGTGAAGAACCAGACGGACACCCCGGCGAAGAGGGCACCGTCGGCAACCCGGTCCAGGGTGGAGTCGAGGAAGTTCCCCCAGCGGCTCTTCACACCCTGCATCCGGGCCATGATGCCGTCCAGGACGTCCGAGAAGATGAAAGCAGTGATGAAGAGCGTGCCCCAGAAGAGCTGCCCCAGCGGGTAGAAGCCCAGGCTTCCGGCCGCAACACCTGCAGTTCCGAGGATGGTTACCGCATCCGGGGAGACACCGATCTTCAGGAGCCAGCGGGCCAGCGGGGTGAACAGTGCGGTGAAAAAACCGCGGGCATGCCTATTCAGCATCCGACTCCCCGGGCCAGGCTTCGGCCACTTGTCTCCGGACCTCGTCAAGGGTCTGGGTGATGGCCTTGGTTTGGGCGATGATGGGGAAGAAATTGCCGTCCCCGCCCCACCGCGGAACGATGTGCTGGTGCAGGTGCGCCGAGATGCCGGCTCCGCCCACAACCCCTTGGTTCATGCCCAGGTTGAAGCCGCCGGGATTGGACACCTTGCGCAGGACCCGCATTGCCGTCTGGGTTAGGTCGGCAAATTCGGCGGTTTCTTCGACCGTGAGGTCCGTGTAGTCCGGAATATGCCGGTACGGACACACCAGAAGGTGCCCGGGATTGTAGGGGAACAGGTTCAGCACCACGTAGCAGGTCCGGCCGCGGTAGACGATGAGCGCCTCTTCGTCGGTGCGGGCGGGGCCCACGCAGAACGGGCAGTCGTTCTCATTCTTGAACTGGTGCTGCCCGCCCTTGATGTAGGCCATCCGGTGCGGAGTCCACAGGCGCTGGAAGGCGTCGGGGACACCGGCGAGGGCGAAGTCGTCGGTAACGCCGGCATCGCCTGGATATCCTGCGCCTGTGTTCTCCTGCACTGTGCTGCTTCCGTTCGCTAGCTGGTCCGGTTGCGGACGGCGTCGGTGATCCGCTTGACCGCTTCCGACACGGGCACGCCGTTGTCCTGGCTGCCGTCGCGGAAACGGAAGGAAACGGCGCCGGCCTCCGCGTCGTCGCCGCCGGCGATCAGCACGAACGGGATCTTGTCCTTGCTGGCGGTGCGGATCTTCTTGGGGAACCGGTCCGAGGACGTATCCACCTCGGCGCGGATGCCCTCGGCCTTAAGCTGGTCGACGACGTCGAACATGTACTCGTTGAACGCCTCCGCCACGGGGATGCCCACCACCTGGACCGGAGCCAGCCAGGCGGGGAACGCGCCGGCGTAGTGCTCGGTGAGGACGCCCATGAACCGCTCCACCGAGCCGAAGAGCGCACGGTGGATCATCACCGGCCGCTGCCGGCTGCCATCGGCGGCCTGGAATTCCAGTTCGAAGCGTTCGGGCAGGTTGAAGTCCAGCTGGATGGTGGACATCTGCCAGGTGCGGCCCAGTGCATCCTTGGCCTGCACGGAAATCTTGGGGCCGTAGAACGCCGCTCCGCCCGGATCGGGCACCAGCTCCAGCCCGGACTCCTGGGCCACCTCGGCAAGGGTTCTGGTGGCTTCCTCCCAGGTGGCGTCGTCGCCCACGTACTTTTCCGGGTCCTTGGTGGACAGCTCCAGGTAGAAGTCGTTCAGGCCGTAGTCCTTGAGCAGGTCCAGGACAAAGGTCAGGGTCTTGGTGAGTTCGTCCTTCATCTGCTCGCGGGTGCAGTAGATGTGGGCGTCGTCCTGTGTCATTCCACGGACGCGGGTGAGGCCGTGGACCACGCCGGATTTCTCGTAGCGGTAGACCGATCCGAATTCAAACAGCCGGAGGGGCAGTTCACGGTAGGACCGGCCGCGGGAGCGGAAGATGAGGTTGTGCATGGGGCAGTTCATCGGCTTCAGGTAGTAGTCCTGGCCGGGCTTGCGCACGGTGCCGTCCTCGTTGAGTTCGGCGTCCACGTGCATGGCGGGGAACATGCCGTCCTTGTACCAGTCCAGGTGGCCGGAGACCTCGTAGAGGTGGCCCTTGGTGATGTGGGGGGTGTAGACGAACTCGTAGCCGGCCTCGACGTGGCGCTGGCGGGAGTAGTCCTCCATCTCCTTGCGGATGATGCCGCCCTTGGGGTGGAAGACGGGCAGCCCGGAGCCCAGTTCGTCCGGGAAGGAGAAGAGGTCGAGTTCCGAGCCGAGCTTGCGGTGGTCGCGGCGTTCGGCCTCGGCAATGCGCTCCTGGTATGCCTTCAGCGCTTCCTTGGTGGGCCACGCGGTTCCGTAGATGCGCTGCAGCTGCTGGTTTTTCTGGTTGCCCAGCCAGTACGCCGACGACGAACGGGTCAGCGCGAAGGCGTTGGAGATCATCTTGGTGTTGGGCAGGTGCGGGCCGCGGCAGAGGTCACACCAGACGGTGGTGCCTTCCTTGCGCTCCACGTTGTCGTAGATGGTGATGTCACCGGCGCCGACCTCGACGTTCACGCCCTCGCCTGCCTCGGCAGCGTCGTTCTTCTTGCCGAGCAGTTCGATCTTGTAGGGCTCGTTCTTCATGGCTTCGCGGGCCTCGTCCTCGCTGACCACGCGGCGGACGAATTTCTGGTTCTGGTTGACGATCTTGAGCATCATCTTTTCGAGGGTCTTGAGATCCTCGGGGGTGAAAGGCTCGGCGACGTCGAAATCGAAGTAGAAACCGTCGGTGATGTAGGGGCCAATGCCGAGTTTGGCGTCGGGGCGCAGCTGCTGCACTGCCTGTGCCATCACGTGGGCGGTGGAGTGGCGCAGGACGTTCAGGCCGTCGGGCGAATCAATGGTTACGCCTTCCACCTCGGCGCCTTCGGGCAGTTCCTGGTCCAGGTCCTTCAGCTCGCCGTTGACGCGGGCCACAACAACATCACGGCGCTCAAAGAAGAGTTCCGCACCGGTTGTCCCGGTAGTCACCTTGGTCTCTTCGCCATCGACGAGAAGGGTGATCTGCTGGGCATCTGACACGGGTGTCTCCTATTCAAAGTTGAGGCTTCATAGCTTGTGGCATACGGGGACCACAGCCAGCCACCGTCAATGCTATCGGTTCCGGTTGAGCCCACCAACGCGGCGCACAGCACGCTCACCCGTTAAAGCCGGTAATCGCCAGCGTCCTGCTGATGCCGTCCAGGGGATGCGGGCCGTCCTGGGCAGCCGCAGGCGAGGACTCCGGGAAGGGCAGCGTCTCGGTGCGGCTGAGGTCCCAGGCCATGCTTGCGCTCAGGCTGATCCCCCGGGGGCCGGTCCTTCGGGTGGTGCCGCGGATCAGCAGCAGGCGGGTGCCGAACAGGAGTGGCCCTGCACTTTCCTGGGCTTCGTGGAAGAAGACCGAATCAACGCAGCCGGTGCCGTCGTCGATGCTGATGAACACCACCCTTCGTCCGCCGCGCATGGGAGGGGTCTGGGTTGCCACCCGCACCCCGGCCACCAGCACTTCGGTCCCGTTGCGCAGGCTGAGGAGTTTATCGGCTGTGGTGACACCCAGCTTTTCCAGCAGGGGACGGTGGCTTTCCATCAGATGGGTGCTGACATCGACGGCCATGAGGTCCAGTTCCGCCCGGACGTTTTCCACCAGCGTGGGGGCTGGAAGCCCGGGCTTGATGTTGCGCAGTTCAATATCGCCCAAGGGTAGGGACAGCTGTCCCTCCAGGATGTCGGCGCCTTTGCGCGCGCCAGTGGCCGACTGGAGCTGCTGCAGGTGCTGCACCAGGTCGGCCCGGTTGGCTGTTCCCCCGGCTTCCCGGTGCAGGGCATCAAAGGCTCCCAGCTGGGCGAGCCGCCTGATGCTTGGCTTGCTGAGCCGCGAGCGCGCGCGGAGGTCTGCCAGTGAGTCATATGGCTGGCCTGCCACTATCCGCTTCAATTCGGCTGCGGACAGCCCGTAGATCCCGTTCAGGCTGAGCCGGATCCCCAGCCTGCCGGCGTCCTGGCCGGACTCGATCCGCTCCACCCGGTATTCAGCTTTGCTCCGGTTGATGTCCAGCGGAAGGATGGGTATCCCGAGCCTGCGGGCTTCGGCCACCAGCAGCCGTTTGGGATACATCCCGGGGTCGTGCTCCCATAAGCCGGCAAGGAAGGCTTCCGGGTGGTGTGTCTTAAGCCAGGCGGACTGGTAGGTGGGGACGGCGAAGGCAGCACCGTGGGCTTTGCAGAAGCCGAAACTGGCGAACGACTTCAATGTCCCCCATACCTTGTCCACTACTTCGGGGGTGTATCCCCTGGTTTTTGCATTGCGCCGGAAGTATTCCTCCACCCTGGCTTCACCGTCGTCGCTGCTCAGCGCCCTGCGGAACTCGTCGGCTTTGGCAAGCCCGCAGCCGGTCATGATGTCGAGGGTTTTCAGGATCTGTTCGTGGAACACCGTGACCCCATGGGTTTCCTGCAGCACCGGTTTAAGGTCCGGGTGGGGGTAGACCTCAGGGGCGAACCCGTGCCGGTGTTCCAGGAAGGGCCGCACCATGTCGGATTTCATGGGGCCGGGACGGAACAGTGAAATATCGATGATGAGGTCGTTGAACTCCCGGGGTGCCATCTTTCCAATCAGCTCCCGCTGCCCCGGGGATTCAATCTGGAAGCAGCCAAGGGTGTGCGTGCTCCTGATCAGCTGGTATGTCGGTTCGTCGTCGAGGGGAACGGCGTTGAGGTCGATCCGGCCGTCCCCGGCGATGTAGTCAGGGCCTGTTCCGTCAGGTCCTGCCGGGTGCCTTCCTGCCTCCACCACGTCCTTCTTGCTGGGGTGGATGCGGATGATCTCCCGGACTGCGAAGGCCATGGCGCTTTGCATGCGCACCCCCAGGACATCGAGTTTGAGCATGCCCATGGGGTCCATGTCGTGCTTGTCGAACTGGCTCATGGGCAGCCCCAGGCCGCTTGGCTGGACCGGGGTGCGGTCCAGGAGTGTGGCATCGCCCAGGATCACTCCGCACGGGTGCATGGAGATGTGGCGGGGCAGCCGGTCCAGGCGTTCGGTCAGGTCCACCAGGAGGTCAAGCTGCTGGTTCCCGTCCGTGTCGCGCTGCTCCACCCGGCCAGCGAACTCCCGGAGTTCGGGCTTTTCCTGCAGTGCTTCACGGAACTTCCGGGCGGAGAAGCGCCACAACTGCTTGGCGATCTCCCCCACCTCGCCGTCGTCCATGCCCAGCGCCAGCCCGGCGTCGCGAACCGCCCCCCGGGCCCGGTACCCGTTCTGCATGCTCATCAGGGTGACGCGCTCCGGGCCGAACCGGTCAAAAATCCTGTGGTACACGTTGTGGCGTTCCGCGCTTTCCACATCGATGTCAATGTCAGGGAGGGTGGCCCGGTCGTTGGAAAGGAAACGTTCAAAGATCAGGTCATGCTGGAGGGGATTCACATGGCTGACCTCGATCAGGTAGTTGACCAGGCTTGAGGCTCCTGAGCCCCTGGCGGCCGCCCGGACCCCCATGTCCTGGATCATGCGGGATACCTCCGCCACCGTCAGGAAATAGGCGGAGAAACCCAGGTTCCGGATGATGCCAAGCTCATGCTCCAGCCGGGACAGCATCTCCTGTTCGGGTTTTCCTGAGATCCCCGGGAAACGCCTGCCGATTCCCGCATGGCAGCGCTGGATCAGTTCGGCGTGCGGATCCTGGCTGATCCCAATAACCGATGCTTCCGGAACCACTGGCTGCTTCCACCCCATATCGGTGCTGGGGTCGATCCGGCAGAGGTCGGCGAGCGCCTCTGTTTGCGCCATCAGCTGTTTGAGGTCTGCTGCACCGTAACCGGCAGCGGAAATGATTTCCTTTCCCAGTCCCAGCATTTGTTCGGAGGTTTTCAGCCAGCCCTGCCCGGTGGGCTGCAGGAGCGGTTCACCTGCAAGTTCCGGAAGGGACTTCAGGGTCCGGGCAGAATCCAGGACGTCGGCGGTTGGTGCGCCGTCTGCGGCACAGTACCTGACGGCGTTGGTGAGGATGGCGGGTACGTGGTGTTCCTCTGCGAGCCTGAGCATGCGGACTGCATGTGCGGTGCTGAAGGGAGTCCCCGGAGCGCTGAGCTGGGAGACAATTTCCGCCACGACCGTTCCAGCGGGCATGGCATCCAGCCATTGCTTGAACAGGGTCCGTGGACGCAGGTAGCGCCGGCCACCCATGGCCCGTCCGACGTCGGAATCCGGTCCAATCAGGACGGTCAGCACCGGCTTGAGGGTCTGGGGGTCAAGGGTGCGGGAGGCGAGTTCGGCACGGGTGACCGCGGCGGGCACCGCTCCCCCGGCTTTCCCCGAGGTCCTGGCGTGGGCATCGGAAACCAGCCGGCACAGCGCACGGTACCCGGCACCGTTGTTGTGGCCGCGGGCCAGCACCACCACCCTGCCGGATACCTGTGTGCGGTGATCGCCGTCGTCGTCAAATACTGCAAGGTCCACCCCCACTATGGGGTCGATGCCCGCCGCCATGCAGGCCTTGAGGTGCTTGATGGTGCCGTACAGCCCGTCCCGGTCGGTGCAGGCAAGGGCCGTTGCGCCGTCGGCTGCGGCCGCCATTGCCAGCTCTTCAGGCCAGGAGACACCGTAGTGGGCACTAAATGCCGTGGAAACGTGGAGGTGGGTAAAGCTCATGGTGATGGGAGGTGGGGATTCATGCGGTTTTGGGGCGAAGGCCGTCATGGATCCGCAGCAGCCGCCAACGGCCACTGCGGATATGGCGGGTCAGGTCAAGGGTGAGGGGTTCGGCAACGGCAGGTTCTCCTGGCCCCATCGGGCGGGACGCCACTTTGGCAGGCAGTACCTGGACCCGCCAGATTTCGTGGTCCACCACGCCCGGTCCGCTTCCCAGCGGAGCCCGGGTATCCTCTGCCCACCATTGCCGGCGTTCATACCAGCGGACAGGTTCGGCACAGACGATGTATGACGTTCCTGCCCACGTCAGGGATTCCGGCTGCCCGGAAGCGGAGCACACCACGTCAACGGACTCGCTGAACATGCCCACGTGCGCCTCCCTGCAGCTGCAGATTTTGACCCTTATTCGAATATGTATTCGAACGAATCCAGTCTACGCCGGGGAGGCAGCAAAACATAGGCGGGGGTGGACGGAGCGTGCGGCAGGGAGCAGGATGATGGCATGAGTACCGATGACGCACTCCTGAAGCAGGCAAGCATCAAGACCCAGGACTCCACCCTGGTTGCACGGTTCGACATCGACGGCACCATTCCGGACTCCGGGGCCTATGTGGTGGGCCTGATGGGAGCCTCGCCGGATTATTCCATGCAACGACGGCTGTGCATTGAGTTCATGAACGGGGAGGCAATCGCCTGCTACTCGTTCAACCGGGACCAGGGAATCGAGGAAGACTACGACCTGTCGGGAGTGTCCCACTCGGACAACAGCATTACCGGGAGCTTTCCCGCGACGGCCTTGACCGGGCTGGGGCAGGGCCATGTCCTGTCAGCCTTCAGTGAGGCGGACGGCCGGGAGTTCCAGCACGGGGTGCCGGTGGAGGAAGCCCTTTAGGGCTCCTCCGCCAGCCCCCGGAACAGGTCAGCTGTTTTCTTTGTGGATCCGCAGTTCAAGTTCAATAAACGCGGAGATCATCGCCCGGTAGGTTGCTTCGACGATGTCCGGATCGATGTCCTTTTTCTCTGCGGCGGACCGGACGTGCTCGATGATCCGCTCCACCCGGCCCGGGGCACGCACCTCTGCGTCATCACCCTTGAGGGTCCCGGCGATCCTGATCAGCCGTTCGCGGCGGGCAATGAGGGTGACAATCTGTTCATCCACCTCATCAACGGCAACCCGAACGGCAGCGAGCTGTTCCTTGTCGGCCCGGGCATCCCTATCGTTTCCTTGAATTGTCGCCATCATCTGACAGTATCGAAGCATGGAGCCAAGAGTCGACTTTATCTCCCTCGGAGTCCGCAATGTTCAGGCATCCCGCGACTTCTACGTTGATGGCCTTGGCTGGCCGGTCCACCGTGAGGTTGCCGGGGAAGTGCTGTTCATCCAGGTGAACCACGGCCTGGTGCTGTCCCTGTGGGACGTCCGCCAAATGCAGGCCGAAGCGGGCACCAGCCCTCCCGCCGGCATCCCCTGCATCACCCTCAGCCACAACGTCGCCGGTCCCGGGGACGTGGACAGGGTCATGGAAGAGGCCGCGGAGGCCGGCGCTGACATCATTGCCGAGCCGGTCACCCAGCCGTGGGGCGGCTACACGGGCTATTTTGCCGACCCCGACGGGTTCCGCTGGGAAGTGGCGTACAACCCCACCTGGGCAGTGGACGACGCCGGCAGGGTCACCGTCTGATCCCCGGCCTCACCATGGGGTGCGGCTGCTGGAGCTGGGCTGAAAAACAGGGCTGGGAAAACAGGCCGCTAGAACAGGGCGCTGGAACAGGGCAGCTAGAACAGGGCTTCGACCGGGCGGATCAGTTCGGGGCCGTTGTTGCGGACATTGCCCACTTCCTTGCCCACCGACTCCACCCGCCAGTCGGCCGCGGCATTCTTGACGCCGGACCGCACCAGGTCCACGAGTCCGGCGGCGTCATCCGCCTGCGGATCCAGCCATGCCTCCATGGTGTCCCTGTCCATGGGCAGGGGGACGCGGTCGTGCAGCTCCGTCAGCTTCCCGAAGATGGTGGATTCAGACCCCGGCGGAGGCGTGTCTGCCGTGAGGATGGACGTTGAGAGCAGCCAGCGGCCCGGATCCCCTTCGGGAACGGAGGGGTCCTTCCACCACTCGTAGAGGCCGGCGAAGACCAGCCCGTGGTCCGTGCCCGGGTGCACGTAGTAGGGCTGCTTCGACTTCCCAGGTCCCTGCTTCCATTCGTAGTAGCCATCGGCCGGGACCGCGCAGCGGCGGGACTGGACTGCCTTCCGGAACGCCGGCTTCTCCAGCACCGATTCGCTCCGGGCGTTGATCATGCGGGAACCGATTCCGGGGTCCTTGGCCCAGGACGGGACCAGGCCCCAGCGTGCCACGTGCAGCTGGCGCACCTGCCGGGGCGCGGCACTGTCATCCACCAGGCGCTCCAGCACGATGGGGACGGCATCGGTGGGTGCCACGTTCCACGACGGCGGGATGCTCACCTCGCTCTCCAGCTCGGCATCGAACTCAGCCAGCAGGTCCCCCACGGCGCGTGCCATTACGTAGCGTCCACACATGGCACCAGCTTGCCACCGGCTGCCACAAACTGTCATCCGGCGCCGTTCCAGGCGTCAGGCACCGGGGAATACCGGCAGCCACGCTACGGTTGACGGTAAGGAAACCTTTCAAGCGACGTATAGGAGATCCCTGTGGACTTCACTCCCGAATCCGGCACCATCACCATGTTCTCCACCACCTGGTGCGGCTACTGCAACCGGCTCAAGAAGCAGCTGGACGCGCAGGGCATCGGCTACACGGAAGTCAACATCGAAGAGGTGGACGGCACTGCCGAACTCGTGGAGCAGCTGAACGGGGGCAACCGTACGGTTCCCACAGTGCTTTTCCCGGACGGCTCCGCAGCCACCAACCCGTCTGCTGCCGAGGTCAAGAGCCGGCTGGCTGCCTGACCGGCCCAAGACGCGGCATCGCCGCAACTTTAGTGCGGGTCATGCCCCCAGGCTGCTGAAGGAAGCAGTTTCCAGGGTGGCATGGCCCGCATATGTTTCCAGCAGGGACCGCTCAACGGCTGCCACGTCAAGGCCGGGCACCAGGTCGTTGGCGGCACCGGCGGTTGCCGGGTCCCAGTTCAGGCCGAGCGCGGCATAGCTGTCGGTGAGGACCTTGCGGATCGGGGCGGAATCCTCCACCACGATGACGGAGCTGAAGAGCCAGCCACCCGAGACCACACGCTGCGCGGTACCCACCAGTTTCACCCGCCGGGAGTTGTCCGCTGGATCCGTTCCATGCACGCTGAATTCACCGGGACAGTACTCGCCTGGGATTTCCCCCACCGCCGCCTGCACCCCAACGCCCCGCAGCGCCTGCGCAAAGAGCTCACCGAAGTAACCGAACCTGGTTTTGGAACCGGCGACGGCGTCCGCGTCCGGTTCGATATGGTCCACCACAAGGGTGCCACGGTGGTAGGCGGCCGCGCGTCCCCCCGCCCGCCGGACCAGGGGTTCGAAGCCGTTGTCCCGGCAGGCACGGGCGGCGGCGTCAAAGCCGGGCAGGCGGGTGTCCCGCTGCCCGAACGCCACAGTGGGAGCCGGCCGGTACAGCCGCAGGGTGGGGCCGATGCCGCCGCTCCTTGCCCTGGCCAGCAGCTCCAGGCCGAATTCAAGGTCACGGCCCGCGCCGAGGGACACGTCCTGCCGCACCACGGTAAGCGTGCGGAGTCCAGTACCGGTGTGGTGCATTGTTGCGAAACTCCTGGGTCGGGTGCGGGCAGGCCATCCCTAGGTTACGCCCGACGGCGGCAACCGCCTTAACGAACCCGGCGCCCGGCCCACAGTGCGTGCAGCAGCGGAAGGGACGACGCAGCCATCAGCGCGTTCCCGGCCGCCAGGTCGTCGGCGCGGACGATGGCGCCGGCCACCAGCAGGGCACCGAAAACCACGGCGGAGGCCGCGCGCCGTCCCGCCCGTTCCAGCCGCGCCGCCTGCCGCTCCAGCCGCGGAACAGCCACCTCCAGCGACCCCTCCTCAAGCCGGCCGGCCAGCGCGTCCAGCCTGCCGGGCAGGCGCAAGGCAATACCGGCGGCATCGAGCGCCTGCCGGGCCACGTCCTGCACCACGTTGCCGCGCTCGTCGCGCAGCAGCTGCGCCGCGTAGGGTTCCACCGAGTCCCAGAGGTTGAAACGTTCATCCAGCGCGCTGCACACACCGGAGGTCAGGGACATGGCTCGAATGATCAGCAGGAAATTCTCCGGCAGCTGGAACGGCAGCGAGCGGACCACGTCGCCGAACTCCACCGCGAAATCCCGGAACTCCCGGGGGTCGACTTCGCGGAGCTCGGCAAAGCCCATGCCGCCGAAGCGGGCAAAGAGTTGGGTCATGGCGCGTTCCAGGCCCACGCTGTCCGCCGACGGCATCAGGACGCCGACGTCGTTGATCGCCGCCACGAGTCCCTTGCCGTCGCGGGCGGCTGCTGCGATCAGGAGCTTCCGCAGGCCGCTGCGCGTGGAGGGGGTAACCTCGCCCATCATGCCGAAGTCAATGAACGTCAGTTTCCAGGGGCGTTCGCCTGCGCCTGCACGGACGGGAGTGACGAAAATGTTCCCAGGGTGCGGGTCCGCATGGAAGAAGCCGTTGGTGAACAGCTGGTCGAACATGATGGCGGCAAACACCGGGGCCACCGTGGCGGGATCGATGCCCGCGGCACGGAGCGCACGGGCATCGGTGATCTTGATGGCCGTGACATCCTCAAGGGTGAGTACACGGCGGGTTGTCCGTTCCCAGACAACTTCCGGTACCGCCACCCGGTCATCACCGGCAAAGTCAGCCGCAAAGCGCTCGGCGTTGACTGCCTCCTGCAGGTAATCAATCTCCTGCAGGCTGATCATGGCGAATTCCTCTACCAGGGCCCGCATGTCGGCGCGGCGGGAGACGAGCCGGACGTGGCTGAGCCAGCCGGCCACTTTCCGCAGCGCGGCAAGGTCGACGTCGACGATGGCGCCGATGCCCGGACGCTGAACTTTCAAGACCACGGCATCCAGTCCAGTGTCCCCGGCATCCATCGGGTTCAGGCGGGCCCGGTGGGCCTGTCCCAGCGAGGCGGCTGCAATCGGAGACTCGTCCACGGAGGCGAAAACCTGGTCCGGCGGTGCACCCAGTTCATGTCCCGCCAGGGCGGCGATTCCCGGGAAGGCCACCGGCGGCACCTCGTCCTGCAGCCCTTCGAGCTCTTTGGTGATCTCCGGAGGTAGGACGTCGAGCCGGGAGGACAGGAACTGGCCCACCTTGATCATCAGGCCCCCGAGTTCCACGGCCAGATCATGGAACCGCCGGGCAAACTGCCGCATCCTCCGGGAGCGCGTCCGGGCGGCGACGCCACCAAGCCCTATCCGCGGCAGGAACAGCTCAAACCACCACGTGGTTGCAAGGTTCCAGGCGGCGAAGCGCAGGATCCGCCGGTAGCGCCCGCGGTGCTGCCTCAACGGGCGCTGCGGGTCGTCCCTGGCATGGAGGATCGACGACACCCGATCAGTCCCGGGCGAGGATGGCGTAGAGCCGGCGGCGGGCCTCGTCCAGCACCGCCACTGCCTGCTGCACCTGTTCCGCTGAACCGGTTCGGCCTACCTGCGCCGCAGCCTGGGCCAGTTCAATCCCGGCCTTGGGAAGGGAAGCGATGCCGCCTCCGCCCATGGAGGCCGCCGGATCCCATGGCGCAGATCCCCGCTGGGCCGCCACCTCCTCACGGCCGGCTTCGGTCAGCGAGTAGATCTTCCGCCCGTTGGATTCCTCGGCGCTGATGGACCCTTCATCGGCCAGCAGCTGCAGCGTGGGGTAGACAGAACCCGCGCTCGGTTTCCAGCTGCCGCCGCTGCGCTCCTCGATCTCCCGGATGATCTGGTACCCATGCATGGGCCGTTCCGCGAGCAGTGCCAGCACCGCTGCCCGCACCTCTCCCTTCCCGGCGCGGGTTCCCACCCGTTTGTCGAAACGGGCGCGCAATTCCTCCACGGCCTGCCACATGCCGTCCAGATTGTTTCCGCCGAATCCCCCTGTGGGGTGTGAAGCACGCATGATGAACTCCTTTGCCGATCGCGAACGATATACAACGATACTCAGCGATATACGCCGCGCACCATACCAGGAGCAAGGATGCTGCCCGCGGACACCCAGCAGCCGGCCACCGCCCGCGTACTGTCAGGACGTGCGCAGGGTCAGGATTTGCGCAGGGTCAGGATTTGTTCAGCGCGGCCGAACGGGCCCTGCCGGTCGTGCAGCACGGTGGAGGTCAGCCCGATCCCGTCGCGGCCGAACGACACCGCGTTGTCCAGCCCCAGCCACTCCCCCTCGGGCCTGCGGTACATGTGGATCTGCAGGTCCAGGTTGGGGAACGCATAGCTGTCCTTGCCCGGAGGTACCCGGGCGGCAATGCCGTTAGCGGTATCCACCAGACCCATGAGCCGCGGGAAGTCACCGCTGTCCGCCCGGTCGGTCAGCGGATGGTCGGTGCGGAGCCATACTTTCCCGGCGCCCGGCCGGTGCCCTTCGGCCACCCGCATTTCGAGGGACCGGATGTAGCCTCCGGGCCACACGGCGGAGCCGTCATAGGGTTTGCATTCATCGGGCCCCGGTATCGCCGCGTCCTCGACGGCGGCCACCCCTGCGGTGTCACTGGTCTGCAGGCGCCAGCCGGTGGCACGGATCGCGGTCCGGCCCCCGGCCACCAGCTCGGCCTGGACAAGTTCGATGGTCCTGCCGGGCCGCAGGGTGGTGGTGTCAATGCGGAACTCGCCGCCGGGAATCAGCCCAAGGATTTCGTAGCTGATCCGGGCCATCCGCATGTCCCCGCGCGGCTGATGCCGTTCCAGGACATCTGCCATCAACCCGGAAGCGGGAGCCATGTGCTGTTCGTGGGCGTTCCAGGCGCCCTGGGCGTGGATGGTGGACCGGAACAGGCCGCCGCCAAGGTCCTGGTAGTAGAAGTTGCCCCCGGCGAGTTCGGACAGGTCTGCAGTCAAGGCTGGCCCCTTACGGAATTTCAGTGAATTGGCACTAACTCTATCCTCCTGCCGTGGAAGGCACGCTGCGGCAAGGCCACGAAATGTTGGAGGGTGCGGGTGCCAATCGGACTAGACTCAGGAACTGGTCCTGTCAGCAACCCAAAAGAGGTTCCATGCGCGTCATCAGCTATAACCTCCGCAAGCACAAGGCCAGCGGCGAGCTTCTTGCCCTGGCACGGAACCATGACATCGATGCGCTGTGCCTCCAGGAAGTGGATTCCAGCGATCTTCCGGAGACCCTTGGTCCCCTGCACCTGGCCGACGTCACCAAGGGCAACCGGCTGGGGCTGGCCATCTATTACCGCACCACCCGGTTCACGGCTTTGGACACGCAATCCTTCGCCTTAAAGAAATCCATGCATGACCGGGTGCTGGCCCCGGCCCATGAGCGGCTCATCGGAACACGGGTGATGGACAACGAAACCCAGCATGAACTGGTGATCGGCTCGTTCCACGCAGCCCCGCTGACCGCATCGAACTCGCTGCGCAGGAAGCAGATCCACGCAGCCCACGCCGAACTGCTGAGCATGGGCAAGGGGTTGATGACCCTGATGGTGGGCGACTTCAACTATCCGTTCTTCACCAAGAACCTGGACATGCATATGAAGAACTCGGGGTACGCCCTCTCGCTGAGCAACAGGCGGACCTACACCAGGTACAAGGTGTTCAAGGGTCATTTCGACTTTGCCACGTCCCTGGGCCTGGACATCACCAGCGTGGAAACCCTGCCGCGCGGAAACTCCGATCACCTGCCCATCCTGGTGACCGCCGAGTACGGCGAGGGCTACTAAAGGATCAGGGCGACGGCAACCGGTAGATTCGGGCGTCGGCGTTACTGAATATGAGCTCCACGCCTCCTTGGGCCTTTAGCCAGTCTTCCAATTCCTTGGAGTTGCGTTCGGTGCTCTGGCCCTGGAGCTCGAGGCTTGCCTCTGTTGACCGCATGAGCAGCACGAAGGCGCCGGCAGGGTTGTGCCGGCCGTAGTTATAGAAGATTGGGCCGCAGCTCGCTGCTGACAAGTCCCGCCGGCACAACTCGTCCATGGTCCGGTACCGGTGTTCCAGGTAGGCATCGCTGCGCCATGGTGTGGGGTGGGCAGCGGAAATAATGGCCGCTCCGTGAGGCGCGATCCTCTCCACTTCGGCCACGGCGGCCATCTCACTGTCGGTGAAGATGTCGAACTTCGTATTCCCGAACCTGCTGGTCTCGATCAACAAGGTCAGCAGCAGGAAGGTGGGCACGAGGGCCAACACGGCCAGGAAAGGAAGGCGCGTGCCGCCCTCCCTTGGCAGCAGGGCCGAGGACGCCTGCAGGGCGACGAAGGGCAGCGCGAACAGGGAGACGCGGATGAGCATTTCCCCGCCGTATGACTGCATCGGGAACAGCAGGAGCGGGGTGACTGCAAGCAGGACCACCCGGATGTCAAGCCGCTTCCTACGCCAGTCCCGTACCGCCCCTGCCGCCGCGAGGACCCACAGCACGAGGGTCAGGACCATTCGGACTTTCACGACGAGGGAATGGCCCGGGGTCCCGGTGACGCGGTCAACGACATTAGCCGCAACCGCACCCTGGAATCCTGCGTCCTCAAGGGGCGGGTGTCCAATGAGATAGGCACTTGCCGGGTAAACCAGCCAGAGTACAAGCACCACAGCAGTGATCAGCGGCAGCCGGCTGGACCAGAGACGCCCACTGAGGCTGAGGGCGGTCATGGCAATGAGCATCATGAAGGGCGTCAGCTGATGGCTTGCACAGATCACAGCGACAAGCAGGAGGGCCACCACGAAAGCGCTCACCCGGTGCTGCGGCCTTTGCTCCCAGGGGGACCGGCCCCGCCACCAAACCGCCAGGTCGGCGGGCCGGAAGCCACGGAAAGTGCCGGGGTTCGCGGCCAATGGTCCGACGAGCAGGGCGATCAGGATGAGGTACAGGAAGAAAGCGAAGGCCTGCGGGGACAGATAGTCCTGATCCTGCCAGTTTCCCAGGCAAAAAAGCCAGAGCACCAGCCAACGCCGTCGCGGATCAGCGGTCAAGGTCCGGGCAAGCACTGCCAGGGCCATGAGCCACAGCCCAACGTCGAACACAGGAGCCCACAGGGCTATGCTCACCGGTTGGAGGCCGGATGCCTTGATGACCGTGGCCAGGAGGGCAAAGAAACCCGGCCAGTTGAAGTACGCGTCAATGTCAGGATCTATGACCTGCGTGCTTGATAGTGCGTCGGCAATGCCCAAATGCCTGAACGCTACTTCGCCCCGCGGTATGTCGGTCACAAACGCTGCGGTCCCAAACAGCTCCACAACCAGCACTGCGAGGAGCCACACCATCACTGCGCGGCCCGCCGGGCCCCGGGCGTCCCCCCGCAGCGCCGCGATGAAGGTGAGATTGATCAGCACGAGCCCTATCCAGTACGGATAGGGCAGGACGGCAACGAGCCCGAGGTCGCTGTTGACGGGCAGGTCCACGGTGGAGGCCGCCCCTGCGGCGAGCACCAGCGATACGGCACCTGCCAGTGCGAAGACCACATCGCGGGGCCGCAGGCGCCCACCGTTGCGTCCGGGGGCATCGAGCACGGCGGTCATGGTGTCTCCTGCCTGGGGCGCCAGGGCATGACGGGGATCCTGGGGCCGGCTGCCCCGAAGCCGGGCGAAGGCACTACCGGCGGCGGAGCGCGGCATCTTGGTCCTCACGCTGCCCGGGTACCGGGAGAACGCGCTCCCGCGCCGCATGCGCCACCATGCCGAAGAATGCAGGATATTGATGTCGCTGTGTAGTGGCAGGGATCTGGACCCCCGCAGGAGTCCGGCCCGGCAGTAAGCCTGGCTGTGACGTGGCACCCGGTGACAGGAGAGGAATGGACAACTGGCTCACCAACCTTGCTTCGTGGCTGGGATGTAGATTCAGCCAACCGGAGATGGCCCCAAAAATGGGACACGTCAGGGCTAATACGGTGGTTGTCCGGTTTACCTGCCCAGAGATCAAGCAGCCCCGACTTCGCCGTAGCTTGGAGCATAACGGCCTGCACATGCGGGCAGCACCAGTACCGGGTACCTAATTTCGCGCCAGGGATACCTACACACGCCCGCAGGGCAGCCCGGTCCGTCAGTCCAACTTCCAGGGTGGGCAGTCCAGGAAAGGCTTAGCAGGGATCCTGGGTGTCCAGCCGCGCCAGCAGGTCCGGCCACGACGCCGCGAATCCGGGGTGCAGCTCCAGTGCGTCCACCTCGGCTGTGGGAATCCAGAGCAGTGCGATGCTTTCGGGATCGCTGATGACGGGCTCGAAGGATTCCCGCACCAGCACCACCACGGTGGTGTAGGACCAGTAGCCGTGGTCCAGCACGGAGGTGAACAGCACTTCCACGCTCTCCGGCGGGACGGCAGCTTCCTCGTAGGCTTCGCGGAGGGCACCGTCGACCGGTTCCTCGCCCTGGTGCAGTGCCCCGCCGGGCAGGCCCCAAGTTCCACCGTTGTGGCTCCAGACGGCGCGGTGCTGCAGCAGCACACCTTTGCCGGGGTCGTAGGCCAGGACGCCGGCCGCGCCGAACCTGCCCCAGTACCGGCCGCGTTCCCCCTCCACCCATGCGTCGCCCGGGTCGCGCGGGCCGGTGCGCGGCGGCGGAGTGGAGGACGTGCTGGCGGACGGAAAGAGATCCATCGCTCCAGTCTGACAGGTGAAGCACCCGCAGGTGAAGCACCGGCGGGCCAGGCGGTGGGGCGGGTCAGGGGGCGGGCGGAATCCCGCCGGCCCCGTCAGGTCTTGTTTCCGTGGTCGACGGCGAAATCACCGCCGGGATACATGACGGTTTCATGCCCGTCGTCAAAGCGGACCACATATGGTGGGCTGCCGCCCTCGCCACGGACTTCAAGAATCACCCCATGCCGGTCCGAGGACCCCACGGTCCTGCCGTGCACGACAATACGGTCGCCTTGGGCTGCCTCCATGGCAATCACCTCCCAGCCCCCAGATTACGACTCGTGGCCGCGTGGGAACAGGGCACCATGGCAGGATTCCGGTATGCCGTTGAACCTCATCCTGCTCGCCGATACCCATATACCCAAACGCGCCAGGGACCTGCCGGAACAGGTGTGGTCCGCCGTCGAAAATGCCGATGTCGTATTCCACGCGGGCGACTGGGTGGAGGCAGCCCTGCTGGACGAATTCGAACGCCGGAGCAACCGGCTGCTGGGTGTTTTTGGCAATAACGATGGGCCCGAATTGCGCCGGCGCCTGCCCGAAACGGCAACTGCCAACCTGGACGGAGTCCGCTTTGCGGTGGTCCATGAGACGGGGCCGGCCAAGGGCCGCGAAGTGCGGTGCGATGCGCTCTTTCCCGACGCCGATGTCCTGGTGTTCGGCCACAGCCACATCCCGTGGGACACGGTGTCGCCGAACGGCCTGCGGCTGCTGAACCCCGGGTCGCCCACGGACCGCCGCCGCCAGCCGGCGTGCACGTTCATGGAGGCCACGGTCGACGGCGGTCAGTTGGCCGAGGTCCGGCTGGTCACGGTCCAGCGTGACTGACCCGCCGCGCCGCTTGGCATGAGGCGGCCTCTCTGCCTAGGCTAGGAACCGTAAGCATGCTTAGCTTTTTGCCTTCCTGTAACGGCGCAAATCGCGGGCTGCTTCAGTACCCGGGGCGACGAACCAGCCCGTGTCCGCACGACCAGGAGGACCACCATGACTGACCAGTACACCTTCCGCAATCCCGTGACGGCCTACGAAAAAATCTCCCCGCCCAGGCAGCACCAGCCCGAGCCGGGGCTGGATGCAGAACTCGAACCCAAGGCCGACCTGGGCGAGGAGACCTACCGCGGCACCGGCCGGCTGGAAGGCCGCCGGGCCATCGTCACCGGCGCGGACTCCGGCATCGGGGCCGCGACGGCGATCGCCTTTGCAAGGGAAGGCGCCGACGTCGTGCTGTCCTACCTGCCGCAGGAAGAAGCGGACGCCTCGCGCATCGCCGGAATCATTGAAGCGGCCGGCCGCAAGGCCGTCAAGGTGCCCGCTGACCTCAAGGATTCGGCGGCATGCCGCGACCTGGTGGAAACGGCGGTGGCGGTCCTGGGCGGGGTGGATATCCTGGTCAACAATGCCGGGAAACAGGTGGCCCAAGAGGACCTGCAGGACATTTCCGACGAGCAGTTCGACCACACCCTGAAGACCAATGTCTACGCGATGTTCTGGGTGACCAAGGCCGCCGTGCCGCATATGCCTGCGGGTTCGACCATCATCAACACCACGTCCATCCAGGCCTACAACCCGTCCCCCACCCTGGTGGACTATGCCACCACCAAGGCGGGCATCAACAACTTCACCAAGGGCCTGGCCCAGCAGCTTGCGCCCAAGGGCATCCGGGTGAACGCTGTGGCCCCCGGCCCCATCTGGACGCCCCTGCAGGTCAGCAGCGGCCAGCCCAAGGAGCAGCTGCCGGAGTTCGGCCAGTCCACGCCCCTGGGCCGTGCCGGCCAGCCCGCCGAACTGGCCCCCGCCTACGTCTTCCTGGCGTCGCCGGAGTCCAGCTACGTCGTGGGCGAAACGCTGAACGTCAACGGCGGCAGCCCCACGCCCTAACAGCCAGCCGCGCTCCGGCTGCCCCGGTCCGTGTGGTCAGCCGGCTGCGTCCTGCGCCGCCAGGAGCTCGTCGGTGGCAGGGTCCGGCTCGCCGTTGAAGAACTGGGCCAGGACAGTCTTGAACACTGTTTCTCCGGGTGCTGCCCGGAGGAACAGTGTCATGGAGGAGCGGAGTTTCCTGGCGTCGATGCCACCGAAGATGTCCTCGGCCGGCTGGTCGGCATGGTTGGCCAGGACCGTGGCACACTCGAGAAGCCGCGGGCCCAGGACTTCGTGGTCCAGGTAGGCCCGGGCTTCAGCCAGTGAAGAGATGGCGTATTTACGTGACATGGCGCTCTGCCCCAGCCCGGCAATCTGCGGGAAGATGAACCACATCCAGTGCCCGGACTTCCGGCCGACCTGCAGCTCCCCCAACGCCTGGTCATAGGTTCCGCCGGTGTTTTGGGCGGCAACAAATCGCCCAAGATCAAACGGCTCATTCATGTGGATCTCCTTCATTCGTCCGCTTTTAGAAAGTCAGTTCCTTCATGAGGGCAGCGGCCGCCGCCTGAAGATGGGCGTCCGGGTCCCCGCTCCACCGTTCCACCACACCGCGGGCCCGCTGCCGTTCACGCTCCCCCAGCCCTGCCAGCAGCGGCATCAGGACATCGGAGAGCAGGGGCGCGGTCAGATCCGCTGTGTGGGCGGAGCGGAGGAAGCCTTCCAGCCGGGTCAGGTCCGAATGCTGCAGGAGCCGCACCCGTGACTGCAGCAGCACCACGGCGGCAAGGCGGCGCTCGAAAACCGGGCGGGAGCCGGGCCCCGGCTGTCCCCAGAGGGCAGAGGCCAGCATCACGCTTGCGTCGTGGTCCAGGTCCTTGAATTTGCGCAGGGCGTCGCGCACAGTTCCACGGACGGCGCCCACGGAGGAACCATACGAGGCCAGCACACCGCCCAGGCGGTGTGCGACGTCGTCCGCGCGGTACCAGGCGCCCTCATTCTGGAGGGTACGGTCAACAAATTCCGCCGCAGCGGACACCACGTCCGCCGTGCCGGTCACCGCGCGCGCCCCGCGGAGGCGTGGTGGATGCAGAACGGGGTCCAGGGCCGGGCTTCCAGCCTGCCCTCGGCGATGGGTTCCCCGCACACCGCACAGATGCCATAGGTCCCCGCGGCCAGCCGGGCCAGGGCAGCTTCAATCTGGTCCAGCCCCGCCGAGCTTTGTTTCAGCAGCGCCGATGCCTGTGACAGCTCGAAGGCGATCGTGGCGCCCTCCGGATCGTGTTCGTCGTCGACGTTGGAGTCCTGGCGGGCCGAATTCGCAGCGTCGATGTCCGCCCGCAGCGCCGGCAGCAGCGCCATCCGCCGCGTCCGCTCATCTTCGAGCAGTGCACGGAACCGTTCGAAATCTGGCATGGGGAAAGCCTAGCGCGTCAGTCAGTACCAGTTCAGGGATACGGAATGGTTCCATGCCCCGCAGGGCGACCCGTAGCGGTCACGGATGTAGCCCAGGCCCCATTCGATCTGCGTCCGGTAGCTGGTCAGCCAGTCGCTCCCGGCGCTGGCATACTTGCCGGGCGGCAGTGCCTGGGCAATTCCGTAGGCCCCGGACCACGCGTTGGTGGCGGTGGTCAGCCAGTTGGATTCCTTGGTCCACAACTGGGCCAGGCACAGGAACTGGTCCTGGCCCCAGCCGAAAGCGGCAAGGCGTCCGGACGCGTAGCTTTTCGCCCCTGCCGGATCGTTGACCGCTCCACCGGGAATGGAAGGCACGACGACGGCGGGCGGGCTGGGAAGGGCCGGCTCGGCTGGCGGCGCCTCCGGAACGGAAGGGACAGGGTTGGCCGGCGGAGGGTTGGCCGGCGGAGGGTTGGCCGGGACAGGATTGGCAGGGGCTGGATTCACCGGGACAGGATTGCCGCCCACGGCGGCTGGGGCGGCTGGTGCGGGCGGCCTGGGCTGCTGGGCGGCCGCCGCGGCGGCCCTGGCGGCCGCTTCGGCCTGGCGGCGGGCCTGCTCCTCCGCTGCGGCGCGCTTGGCCGCCTGGGCCGCCTCGTAGGCAGCCAGCGCAGCCTGGCCTTGGCGGTACTCCCCCTCAAGCGCCGCCGTCGTCCCTTTCAGGGCGGCAAGCTGGGCCGTTAGCTCGCCGCCGTGCCGCTGCTCCTCGGCCACCTGCCGTGCCAGTGCGTCCCTGGCGGAACTGGCTGCCCCGGCTTTTGCCTTTGCCTCCCCGGACAGGCGCTCCCGTTCGCTCCTGGCAACCTTTTCCTGCTCCACCAGGGCAGCGGATACCTTTCCGGCCGCCGCCGCCTTGACCACCAACGCGGCCGTCTTGTCCCCCACGAGCTTGACGAGGTTGAGGCCCTGGACGCTGTTGGTCCCCAGGGCGTCCAGCGCCACGAAGAACCCGGCGTTGGTCCCGCCTGTCTTGTACGACTGCACGGCCAGGGCGCCGAGGTCCTTCCGGTACCGGGCCACTTCGTCGTTTGCGCGGGCGGCCCGTGCGGACAGGGTTTCCAGGCGTGATGTGGCTGACTGGAGCTCTGCATCCGCGGCAGCGTATTCGGCGGCCGACCGTACGGCTGCGTCCCCGGCTGCCTCCGACTGCGCCTGCAGGCCGGTCAAGAGCCCGTCGATGGTGGCAATTTCTGCAGCTTTTGCCGCTTCGGACGACTGCGCCTGCTGCACATCCGACCAGGAGGGATATCCGCCGGGCGGCGGCTCCTCCGCTGCGGCCGGCAGCACGGTGGCGGCGGCCAGGGCGATGGCCAGCACGCCACCGAGGAGCGGGATCCCTCGGCTGGTCACGAACAGGGGCATAGTCCCGAAGCTTACCGTCCGGCGCGGCCCCCGAGGGCGCGTCCGTGGCCACATTGTTACCGTTTGCAGCGATAAAGACCCTGCCTGCATCGGTCGAGGTCACCGCCCGAAATGCGAAGTACATCAAGACGTTTGCGCAATTGAGAGGGGAGCCTCGTATGTTATCCAAATGTGACAATCGGGGGCAGCGCGGGTTATGGTCGTTTGGTGTCCCTCTCAGACGGGACATTCCCGTCAGCATGCCGAGCCCTGCCGCTGATCATGGGATTCAACCGCTTTCCGTTTGGCAGGGACGGGGGAACCAAGTTTCTACGGCCACATGTGGCCTTGGGGTTAAGTCGTTAGCGCCTCCGCCCGCGGAGCCAGCTACCGGCCGGGTATCTCCAGCCCGAACCCGACAGCTCACCCCGCAGGCATGGGAGAGGCGATCAACTGTGTCAAAAATTTCCACCACTGCCCGTCACCGCGCGACTCCGGCCCGCTCCATTGCGCTCGAGGGCCTCGCCGTAACCGCCAAGTCCCAGGCCCGTTCGCTGGGCCGTCCGGCGCTTGCCGTTGCTGCAGCGTCCGGTATTGCCTTTGGCGTCGGAGCCCCGGCCCATGCAGGTGTCACCGGCCCGGACACCACTGAGAACACCAGCGTCCAGGCATACTCCGCACCTGCCCCGGCAGCAGCACCCGTCGCAGCAGCAGGAACCGTCCACACGGTGGTGTCCGGCGACACCATCGGGGCCATCGCGGCCGCCCATGGCGTCAGCCTCAACGACGTCCTGGCCGCCAACGGACTGGGACTGTCCTCCATCATCTACCCCGGTGACCAGATCCAGATCCCCGGCGCTGGCCACACCGCAGCCCCGGCGCCGGCAGCAGCTCCCGTCCAGACGGCAGCCACAACCGCACCGGCAAACACCGGCATGAACATGTCCTACGCCTCAGCCGCCCCGGCGGCGTCCACCGGCACCGGGACCGGCGCTGCCATCCTGGCATCCGCTTACAGCCAGGTCGGCGTGAACCAGGACTGCACCGCAATGGTTGAGAAGGCCCTGCGCTCCGTCGGCAAGTCCGTCGGCGACCTGGCCCCCACGCAGTTCTTCCAGTACGGAACCGTTGTCGGCGCTCCCGCCCCCGGCGACCTGATCATCACCTCCGGCCACGTGGGCGTGTACGCCGGCAACGGCCAGGTTGTGAGCGGCGGCGTCAACGGCTACAGCACCGAGGTCCACTCCATCAGCTGGCTCGGCGGCTACTCCGCAGTCCGCGTAGCCTAGCCTTCGCAACGCTTTGGCAGCAGCAGGCTGGTACTAAACAGCAAAGCTGTTCTTAGACAGGAGGGCGGCAGCCGGGTATTCCCGGCTGCCGCCCTCCTGTCATTTCCGCACCGTACCGCTGAACAGTCACGTCCCGCAGAAGGTCATGTAGGTGCCGAAATCCTCAGGGGCACCTTCGGCGTAGCGTTCCAGGCCCGGCCGCTCGGCGAAGGGGCTGCCGACGGCCTCGAGCAACTGCTGCAGGGGAGCCAGGTTTCCGTCAGTGGCGGCGGACAGCGCCTCTTCCACGAGGTGGTTCCGCGGAATATAGGCAGGGTTCACGCTGTCCATCAGTTCCGCGTCGGGCCCCAGGGCCTGCCACCGCTCCGCCCAGGCGTCGAACGCTTCAAGGTCCAGGACCATGCCGCGCACGGGACGGAGGTCCCCCCGCGCGGCCTTGCCCAGGTTCCGGAAGAACAAGGTGTAGTCCACCGGCCCGTCCTTCAGGATGGCAATGGCACCGTCCACCAGGGCGGAGGCGGCGTCGCTGTCCGCATCCCCCGACAGGCCCAGCTTGGCCTTCATGCCGCCGGACCACGCCTGGCTGTACTGTCCGCGGAATCCGCCAAGTACCTCCACCGCGGGGGCAACCGCCTTTTCCTGGTCCCCGTCGATCAGCGGCAGCATTGCCTCCGCCAGCCGTGCAAGGTTCCATTCGGCCAGCACCGGCTGGTTGGCGTAGGCGTAGCGTCCGCTGACGTCGATGGAACTGTAGACAGCGGCGGGATTGAACACATCCATGAACGCGCACGGGCCGTAGTCGATGGTTTCCCCTGAGATGGTCATATTGTCCGTATTCATGACCCCGTGCACGAACCCCACCAGCATCCACCGGGCCACCAGGTCCGCCTGGGCGGAGACCACCGAGGCGAACAACTCCAGGTAGGGGTTTGGGGCGCCGGCAGCGTGCGGGTAGTGCCTGCCGATGGCGAAATCCGCCAGCCGCTTCAGCAGCTCGAAGTTTTCCGTGGCCCGCGCGTACTGGAAGCTGCCGACGCGCAGGTGGCTGCCGGCAACCCGCGCCAGGACCGCACCGGGCAGCATGCCGTCACGCCTGACCTGCCGGCCAGTTGCCACGACGGCGAGCGAGCGGGTGGTGGGAATGTGCAGGGCATGCATGGCTTCACTTACCACGTACTCACGGAGCATGGGCCCGACGACGGCACGTCCGTCCCCGGCGCGGGCAAACGGCGTGCGCCCCGAGCCTTTGAGATGGAGGTCCAGGAGGCGGCCGCCTTTGTCCGTGACCTCACCAAGCAGCAGGGCGCGTCCGTCGCCAAGCAGCGGAGAGTAGCCGCCGAACTGGTGGCCCGCGTAGGCCTGCGCCACCGGGGTGGCGCCCGCCGGAACGTGGTTGCCCACCAGGAGCCGCACCCCTTCGGGACTGCGAAGGTACCCTGGGTCCAGGCCCAGGTCGCGTGCGAGCCTGTCGTTCAGGACCAGGAGCTCGGGGCTGGGGGCTTCCTCGGCCTGCCAGGGAACGGCGAGTTCCGACAGTTCCCGGGCGAAACGGCCGTCAAAAGTGACCGTGGATTCAGCTGCTGCCGTCATGGCTTAACCCTATCGCCGTAGTTCCGCCCGCTGCTTCCCGTGCCGGTTGCCGGCGGCGGGGAACGGCAATGTGCTGCAGGTCCTCAGCGGCAATGACCGTGGTTCCCGGAGCCTGCGCCCGTGCCTGCTCCGCGAGGTGCGGGACGCCGTCGCCATAGCGTGCGGAGAAGTGGGTGAGCACCAGCATCCGGGACTTCCCGGACGCCGCAAGTTCCCCTGCCTGCCCGGCGGTCAGGTGCAGGTATTGCCGGGCCAGGCCGCGTCGTCGTCACTGAACGTGGACTCGGCCACCAGCAGGTCCGTGCCTGCTGCCAGTTCTTCGGCACCGTGGCACGGTGCGGTATCCATGATGAAAGCGAAGCGCTGGCCCGGCCTGGGAATACTGACCTCTTCCAGCCTGGCCGCTCCGAGGACCCCTTCGCGCTGCAGCAGGCCCACGTCGGGCCCTTCGATGCCCGCCGCCCGCAGCCTCTCCGGCAGGAACGTGCGGCCATCTGGCTCGGTGAGCAGGTAGCCGTATGTCTCGATGCGGTGATTGAGGGGCCGGACCTCAAGCCTGTCCGCCACGGCACCGGCGCCGCCATGTGGATGGAGCCTCACGTCAAGCCCGGGCGGGCTGAGACCCACCAGGGCCCTGACCACCTGGTCACCGGACGCCGGATAATGCAGGTGGACCGGGTGCGCCACGCCGTCCAAAACCATCCGGGAGAGCACCCCGGGAAGGCCGAAGCAATGGTCCCCGTGCACGTGCGTAAGGCAGATCCTGGTGATGGCGCCCGCCGCCACTCCCGCATGGATCATCTGGCGCTGGGTACCCTCGCCGGGATCGAAAAGCAGCCCTTCGCCGTCCCAGCGCAGGAAGTAGCCGTTGTGGTTGCGGGTCCGCGTGGGAACCTGGGACGCAGTGCCCAGCACTACGAGTTCACGCACCGTTGGAATCTGACGCTGCAAGCAACCCTTTGGCGTAGGCGGCCTGGCCGCCGTGCTGAAGGCAGTCCCCCAGGATGCTGACCAGCCGCACGCCCAGGGTGACGGGCGGATCCCAGCGCCTGTCGACCACACGGTCCAGGTCGGAATCCCCGATACCTTCCAGGACCCTGGCAGTCTGCCGGTGAACGGCCAGGTAATACTCCCGCAGGAGTTCCCGGGGCGCGCGGACTGCGTCCACCTGCTGGCTTGAGTGGCCGTAGCCCGTATCACTGTCCGCCAGCGGGAGCCCGAAGCGGGTTACGAATCCTTCGGCCTTCCAGACCTGCTCCAATCCCGAGGCGGACGCAACCTGCGCATCTTTCACCCGTCCCATGTGCCAGACCAGCCAGGCGATGGAATTGCCTTGGCCTGCAGGACGCAGCTGCAGCTGCTCCTCATCCAGCCCGTCCAGTACCTGCCCCACCAGGCCGGGGAGGCGGTCAAACGCCTCGAGCAACAACTCCTTGGAGTGCATGGGTCTCCTTCCCTGCGGACCGGGCCCGGGCGCACCCGGCCCCGGGATTGCTAGCGTTCCAGGTCGTCCGGCTCAAACTCACTAAGGGGCGAGCCGCCAAAGTTTTCCTCGTCGTCGCTTGCGTCTGCTTCCAGGCCGGTGGGATTCCCGCCGAAATCGACGTCGGCTGCTGCTTCACCCAGCGTGGGTGTGTCCGGCGGAACCTGCTCATCGCCGGAGCGGTACCGGGCCTGCGCGCTTTCGTCCCGCAGCGTCTGGTCACTCAGGAAGTCCTGCTCCTCCCCCGAGACTGCTTCGTCCTGCAGCAGCGGGTCCTCTTGCCAGCGGTCCGGATTGTTCTCTGCAGCCCCGGGGTAGCTGTCAGGTTCCCCGTTGACGGGATCGAGCTCCAGTGACGATGCCGCGCCGGGAGTCTCGTCGAGAAGAACGTCGTCTTCCTGCACAACTTCCAACTCATCGTCGGGGACGTTCTGTTCAGTCATGATGATGCCTTTCTCATGGGCTCCGGGCGGATAATAGTAAGCATACTGAGGAACGGTATGCCTGTGAACAGCCACCGCATTTCCGTCCCAAGCGGACAAACGGCGGTTCCCGGCCGCGCGCCAAGGCCGCAGGGCGGCCTGAACAGCGCTTCCGTGACTTTTGGCCCTAGAGTGCCGGTGGCGGCGGGGCCAGTCTTGAAAGGCAGGAAGACCAGTTCAAGACGACCAGGAAGTGCGGCCATGACATCCCAGAAACCCATCGCTGTGGGCACCAACGACTCAGCGCAAAGCCAGGCCGCGGTCCTGTGGGCGGCCCGCCGCGCCCACCGGACGCACCTGCCGCTGGTGATCCTCCACGTCGTCGACGACCGGTGGGTAGCTGAACCCTACCCCTGGTTTGGAACCCTCCAGCAGGCCGGCGAGGAACTGCTCAAGACCGCCGCCGGCAGGCTCGAAGGAACCGTGACGGTCACGCCGACTACGGAACTGCTCACCGGAAGCGTGGGCGGCCAGCTGGCCAAGTATTCGAAGAAGACCTCGATGATGGTCATCGGCTCCGGCAGCGGGCACCTTGGCGGGGCCCTCGCCGACCGCGCACTCCAGGTGGCGACCGCCGCCAAAGTCCCTGTCGCCGTCGTCGGGACCCAGGACCTCGAAGGCAGGTCCGGTGTGGTGGTCGGCGTTGACGGGTCTGCCGAGGCAACGCGGGCCGTCGCCTTCGCCGCGGCCGAGGCCGACCGCGAGGGAGACGAACTCACCGTCGTTTATGCCGTCAATGCGCCCGACCCCATCATCGACGCCGGCCTGACGCCGGGGGCGCTCGCGGACCTCATCGTGGACGAAGAACGCGTCGTGCTCTCCGAAACCGTGGCCGGGCTCAAGGAAGACTACCCGGACCTGACCGTGCACCAGCGGCTCGACAGGGAAAAAAACGCGGTGGACGCCCTTGTCGAGGCCGCCGCCGGGGCACGGCTGCTTGTGGTGGGCAGCCGCGGCCGGGGCGCCTTCAAGCGCCTTTTGCTCGGTTCGACCGCACACGGCGTGCTCAGGCACCTCCCGTGCCCCACGATCATTACCCGTACTGACACCGTTCACAGCCCCCTTTAGGCCGCAGCGCCTGCTGGTCCTTCTTCCCGCTCCACATCCTCCCCTACAGCGGAAGGTTCCACGCCATGAAAAAACCCGCCGCCAGCATCATGCTGGTCCTCGGCATCCTGATCTCTCTTCCGGGACTGGCCGCGCTGGCGGGAGGAGCCGTGGCATCGGCGGTGGGATCGATCCAGGGGGACGGATACCTGACCTCCGGCACATCCCGTTTTTCCGTCAGTTCCTTTGCCCTCACCTCTCCGCGGGCCGAGGCCATCGGCGAGGATGTGCCGGGCAGGCTTCCTTTCGACATCGGTACCCTGCGGCTGCGGATTGCATCAATGATCCCCGACAAAGCGGTGTTCATTGGCATCGGCCCGCAGGCCGACGTCGAACAGTACCTGTCAGGTGTGCACCACTCGGAGCTGCTGAACATCCGGCAGCGGCCTTTCCGCGCCGAATACCGTGACGTTCCGGGCGGCAACCCCGCATCGCCGCCGGCCGGCCAGCGCTTTTGGACGGCCTCCGTTTCAGGCTCCGGCGAGCAGGAGCTGACGTGGAACATCACCCCGGGCACCTGGGAAGTGGTGGTGATGAATGCCGATGCCTCCTCCGGTGTTGATGTCCAGGCACAGGCCGGCTTCCGCTCAGACCTCATCAGGCCGGCAGCCACAGGCCTGCTGGTGGGCGGCCTCATCGCCCTCGTGATCGGTATTCCCCTCATCGTCTTCGGCGCCATGGGACTGGGCCGGCATGCCGGGCGGCCACCTGTTGGACCATCACCGGGCGGCCCGGCGGTGGCAGGACCGGGGATGGCGGGACCGGGGATGGCGGAACCGGGGATGCAGGCGCCTGGGATGGCCGGACCGGGGATGCAGGCAGTGCCGGCCGCACCCGGAGTGGCACCCCCGCCGCAGCCGTTCACCGTGGCAGCCGAAGACCGCCGCGCCTACCCCGCAAGGCTTTTCGGTGACATCGATCCGGGACTGTCACGATGGATGTGGCTGGTCAAGTGGTTCCTGGCCATACCGCATTTCATCCTTCTCTTCTTCCTCTGGTTTGCGTTCGTCATCACCACCATCGTGGCGGGCTTCGCCATCCTGTTCACCGGCCGGTACCCCAGGGCACTGTTCGACTTCAATGTGGGTGTCATGCGCTGGAACTGGCGGGTGGCCTTCTACGCCTACGCCGCCGTAGGCACCGACCTCTACCCGCCGTTTACGCTCAAGCGCACCAATTATCCTGCGGACTTTGACGTTGACTACCCGGAACGGCTGTCCCGCGGGCTGGTGCTGGTGAAATGGTGGCTCCTCTCGATCCCGCACCTGCTCCTGGTGGCCGCGTTTACCAATACAACGTGGCGGTGGCGGGCGGACAACACCTTCGTTGGCGCCACCTATGAGCAAAGTGCGGGACCGTCCCTGCTGGGACTGCTGGTTCTGGTCGCGGCAGTGATCCTGCTGTTCACCGGCCGCTACCAGCGCCCGCTGTTTGACTTCATCCTCGGCATCGACCGCTGGATCTACCGGGTCCTTGCCTACACAGCGCTGATGCGGGACGAATATCCACCATTCCGGCTGGACCAGGGAGCCACCGAACCTGAATGGCCCGGACCGGTGATTCCGCCGGCCGGGGCACCACCGGCGGGAGCCCCCGCGGCGCCGTGACCTTCGGCCCTAGCCCCGCAGCAGGCATCCGGGCATGATGGGCCTGACAGCGAGGGTCCGACGAGGGAGCAGACATGAGCATAGCCGGGGCACCAATTGCCAGGATCGTGGTGGGCGTCGACGGATCGGAACCGTCCCTGGAGGCACTTCGCCAGGCCCAACGGCTCGCCACTCCCCTCGGCGCCAAGGTCCAGGCGATCGCCTGCTGGGAGTACCCGCAGGTGTACTCGGGCTACGTCATGATGGGCATTGAGGGCTTCGAGGAAGGCGCCAAGAAGGTCCTGGACGACGCGATGGTGCAGGCTTTCGGCGCCGAGATGCCGGCCAACGTCACCTCGACCCTTGTCCGCGGCCATCCGCGTGAGGCGCTGATCGACGCCAGCCGGGACGCCGACATGATCGTGGTGGGGCGCCGCGGGCACGGCGGGTTCGGCGGCCTGCTCCTGGGCTCCGTCAGCTCCGCCATCGTGGCCCATGCCCACTGCCCGGTACTGGTGGTCCACACGCCCGAGAGCGGAGCCCACAGCTCCAAGGAGTCCTGAACGGTACGTCCGGGCGGGAAAGGTACTGACCTCCGGGACGGGTGATGGCATTGCCGCTCAGTGAGGCACGACGGCGGACACCCGCCATAGCGCTCGCCGCCGCCTTGGTGGTCCTCGCCATTTCACTGGCCCTGTTGCTCCCGGTGCCCTCGGCCGGTCCGCCGTCGGCATCACCGACGGCTCCCTCCCCGCTGCCCAGCGGCTCCAGCCAGCCCGGCACAGCCAGCCCAACCGTCTCCACCCCCGCGCCGGGGCCGCAGGAGACGGAGACACCCGAAGCGGGCCAGGCTCCCGTCGAGCCCCCGGTCGTCGTGCCGCCGGTTCCCGAACCGCAGCCCACGGAGCCACCGGCCGGCCCGACGCCACCCCGGGAGCCGGGTACTCCCCCGCAACCGGCGCCGTTCCCGGAATCCCTCCGCGGCCAGGACCTGACCGTCATCCCGGGGGCAGGCCGGGTGGTTGCCCTCACCTTCGATGCCGGAGCCAACGCGGCAGGACTGCCCAAAATCCTGCCCACCCTCGCCGCCAAGGGGGTCGCCGGGACGTTTTTCCTGACCGGCAACTGGGCGGCGAACAACCCGCAGGCCGTAGCGCAGATCGTGGCCGCCGGGCACCGGGTGGCCAACCACTCCATGACCCACCCGGGCTTCACCGGACTGGGCAACGACCAGATCTTCCAACAGGTGCGTGGTGCCGAGCAGGCCATCCTGGCAGCCGGCGCCGATCCAAGGCCGCTGTTCCGCTTCCCCTACGGCGAGCGGGACGCACGCACCATCGCTGCAGTCAACTCCCTGGGCTACGTGGCCGTCAGGTGGACCGTGGACACCCTGGGCTGGAAAGGCGCCAGTGGAGGTTCCAGCGTGCAGTCGGTGGCCGACCGCGTCCAGGCCGGCCTGCAGCCCGGTGAAATCGTCCTCATGCACATCGAGTCCAATCCCGACGACGGCACCACCCTCGACGCCGACGCCCTCCCCCGGATCATTGACCGCACCGCTGCCGCAGGATACGGCTTCACCACGCTCGATGCCCTGCCGGGGCAGTGAGGCCGCGGCACCATGGCGAAGACCCGGCCCTCCCGACGCGGGCACGTGCAGCCCCCGCGGCCGGAACCATCCTCCACCGGCCGCCAACCGGACGCTGTCCCTGATCCGGCACACCACGGGCTGCCGGTCCACGAGGTCGTCCTGCTGCTGGAAACGGATGCGGCCAGGGGCCTTGGCCAGGCGGAGGTAGCGCGCCGGCGCGCCCAGTTTGGCGCGAACGAGCTTCCCCGGTCCAGGGGCGGGGGAATCGCCCGCAAGCTGGGGCGCCAGTTCAACAACCCGCTGGTCTACGTCCTGTTGGCCGCCGCCGCCGTCACCGTGGTCCTTGGCGCGTTCCTGGACGCCGGCGTCATCCTCGCCGTAGTGCTGGTCAACACGCTGATCGGATTCGTCCAGGAAGTCCGGGCAGAAGCGGCCCTGGACGCCCTTCACTCGCTTGTCCGCACCCACGCCACCGTCATGCGCGGCGGCGAACGGAGGCAGGTTCCATCCGAGGACCTGGTCCCCGGCGACCTTGTGCTGCTGGAGGCCGGCGACAAGGTACCGGCTGACCTCCGCCTGGTGCGCCTGTCCGCCTTACGGGCGGACGAATCCGCGCTGACGGGAGAATCCGACCCCGTGCCCAAGGACGAGGTGGTCCTGCCCCCGGTCACGCCGGTGGCAGACCGGAGGAACATGCTGTACAGCGGCACCCTGGTGACCGCCGGCACGGGTGCGGGGGTCGTCGTCGCCATCGGCGGCGAAACCGAACTTGGCGAGATCCACCGCCTCATGGGGACGGTCCGGCCGGTGGCCACGCCGTTGACGGTCAAACTGGCACGCTTCAGCTCGACGCTCACCATAGCCATCCTGGCCCTCGCCGCCGTGGCCTTCCTTGCCGGGCTGGCACATGGCGAGCAGCCGGGGCAAATGTTTACTGCCGCCGTCGCCCTGGCCGTGGGAGCCATCCCCGAAGGCCTTCCTGCCGCCGTCACCGTGACGCTTGCCATTGGCGTCCGCCGCATGGCGCGCCGCCGGGCCGTGGTCCGCCGGCTGCCGGTGGTGGAAACGCTGGGCAGCACCACGGTGATCTGCTCGGACAAGACGGGCACCTTCACCGAGAACCAGATGACAGTCCGGGCACTCTGGACCCCTTCCGGGACGTATGACGTTACGGGTTCCGGCTACGGACCGGAGGGACGCATCGCCCCGTCGGCAGCACAGCACACCGGCGGCCGGCAGCACGTGGCGGATTCAGCGGAGCACCCGGCGGACGGGGACGCTGCGCTGCAGTGGTCCCTCCTGGGCGGTGCAGCCTGCAACGACGCCACCGTCCGCAGGGAGGGGCAGGGGTGGCACGTACGGGGGGACCCTACGGAGGCCGCAATGCTGGTGGCAGCAGGGAAGGGCGGGATGGACGTATCCGGCTTCCTGGCGGCCAACCCGCGGAAGCAGGAACTGCCGTTCACGTCGGAGCGGCAGTTCATGGCCACCCTGCACCTTTCCACGCTTCCGCACGGAGCCGGCGTGGTGTTCGTCAAAGGGGCCGCCGAACGGGTCCTTGACCTCTGCGGCACGGAAATGGACAGGTACGGTGCCAACAGGCCCCTCCACAGGCAGGCCGCGCTCAATGCCGCACATGCGCTCGCGGACAGCGGGCTCCGCGTGCTGGCCACGGTCATGATGCGCCTTCCCCCGGACAGCCGGCCTCTCTCCGCCATCCAATTGCGGGGCCGGATGACCCTGACCGGGCTCCAGGCCATGCACGACCCTCCCCGGGAAGCGGCCGCGGCGGCAGTGGCGGCCTGCCGGCGTGCCGGCGTGGCGGTCAAGATGATCACCGGAGACCACGTGCGGACTGCAGTGACCGTTGCCGCGGCGGTGGGCCTGGCCGCCGACCATGACAGCGGAACAGCCCTGACAGGCGCGGAGCTGGACGTCATTGCACCTGACCAGTTCGCCGATGCCGTGGAACGGGCCACGGTTTTCGCCCGGGTCTCGCCGGAACAGAAACTCCGCCTGATCGGGGCCCTGCAGTCCCGCGGACACGTGGCCGCCATGACCGGGGATGGCGTCAACGACGCACCGGCCCTCCGGCAGGCGAATGTCGGGATTTCGATGGGACGCACCGGAACGGAGGTGGCCAAGGAGGCATCGGACATCGTCCTCACCGATGACGACTTTGCCACCATTGAGGCCGCCGTTGAAGAAGGCCGGAATGTCTTCGACAACCTGACCAAATTCATCGTCTGGACCCTGCCCACCAACATGGCCGAGGGGCTGGTGATCCTCGTGGCCATCCTGCTGGGCGCAACGCTGCCCATCCTGCCCACCCAGATCCTCTGGATCAATATGACCACCGCTGTTGCCCTTGGACTCATGCTTGCCTTTGAGCCAAAGGAACCAGGACTGATGTCCAGGCCGCCACGGCCGCCGGACCGCCCCCTCCTGACGTGGGCGCTCACCGTGCGGATCCTGCTCGTTTCGGCCCTCCTCGTCGCCGGGGCATGGTGGCTCTTCGAACATGAATTGGCCGATGGTGCCTCTCTTGCACAGGCCCGGACGTCCGCCGTGAACCTTTTCGTGGGCGTGGAGGTGTCCTACCTCTTCAGCTGCCGGTCGCTGACCCGGCCGGCGTGGCGGATAAGCCCGTTCAGCAACCGCTGGCTCCTGGTCGGCGTCGCGGTGCAGGCGGCCGGCCAACTGGCACTCACGTATGCGCCGCTGATGAACGGGCTCTTCCACACCGCCCCCATCAGCGGCGAAGCGTGGCTGCGGATCCTTGGCCTGGCCCTGCTCGCATCCGTGGCAGTCGCCGTGGACAAGCGTTTGCGGCGCCGCGGCTTCTAGTGCGCATCCCCCGCGGCTGCAGCATCCGGCATAAGGCGCAGCAACACCAGGCCTGTGACCACGGCCATGAGGACCGCCGCCCCCACGCCAATCACCGCGATCAGCCAGGCAGGCTGGTCCGGCTGCCACAAAGGCGGGGCAACCAGCATGAACGCTGCAAGACCCGCCGCCCAGGCCGCGGCGTTGCCGGCGATCCACGGCCACGCCCGCCGGACATGGTGCCGCAGCTCAAACCACTGGGCAGTGCCAATGGATCCGAGCAGCAGGATTGCCGCCGCGCCACCCGCAGTCAGCCGGAGCGGAAGCGGCCAGTCCTGCCATTCCCCGAAGGTGGACGGCAGCATGCCCACGGACCAGGCGAATGCCGCGGCCACCGCGGTCAGCAGGACCCAGCGGGCCGCGGAGATCCCCGGCAACCGGTTCCGCAGGACGCGGACCTGGAACCATCCCAGGACAGCTCCTTCGGCGAGGCCGGCCAGTACCAGGAGTGCAAATTCCGCACGCGGCCAGGCAGTGGCCGCAAGAAACCACGCAAGGACCGGGGCGAGGAAGCCCAAGCTCCGCCCAGGGTCGCCCAGCCCACCCAACGGGTGAGGAACGCACGGCGGGCTGTCCCGCCGTCGTACGTGCTGTCCGCAACGGCCACGGTGCCATCCTCCCTTTCCGCTTTACTCTCCTGCAACGGAACCGGATGCTCATCCAGATTCACCATGCCCGCGCCGCCACCGCCAGTGCCATAAGCCCCCGGTGCGGAAGTTCCGCACCGGGGGCCGAGGACCGGAGCCTGGTACCCGGCCCCGGAACAGGACTAATGGCTCTGCCCCGGACACCGGCAGAGACCAATACTGGAAGGGAAGGCGGACGGCTGGCGTCCGCCTCCACTTCAGCGGAGGTCGTGACGTGTACGGCTGGAACGACGGCATGGGCCTGTGGGGCTATGTCCTGATGAGCATCAGCATGGTGGTGGTCTGGGGAGCAATCATCACCGGCATTGTCCTGCTGGCCCGTTCCCTGCGGGCTCCCTCCCCGGGTGCACCCCGGCCCCCGTCGCCACTAACGGCAGAAGACGTACTGGCCGAGCGTTTCGCGCGCGGCGAGATCGACGTCGCGGAATACCGGAACAGGCTGGCCGTCCTGCGCGGCCAGCCGGGTACCTGAGTTCCGGTTCCCGCAGGCAATGGATAGTGGGTGCAGCTGTGCCGCTCTCTGAATTTGAAAAACGCGAACTCGAACTGATCGGCCATGGCCTGGAGGAGGAAGACCCCGGATTCGCGGCCCTGCTCGGAAGGGATGCCTTCGTACTGTCGCTTCGCACCCGCGTCAGGCGCGGACTCCTGCTTTTCGCGGCGGGCGTGGGCGTCCTGCTCCTTGGCCTGGTGGTCCGGGCGCCCTACCTGGGCATCGCAGGCTTCGCCGTCATGAACGGCGGAGCGTACTGGGCCATCAAAGACCTCCGCTGGTCCTTGCGGGCCAACCACCGGCACGTCGCCCAACTGGAAGGCAACAACGAATGAACACCAACAGCGGTAACGGCACGGGAGCCGGCTCCGAGGCGCGTGCGCTGCAGGCGGTGGAAGCCCACCATGCCGACATGCTGCGGCAACTGAACGCGCTGGTGGGACTGCTGACGGAGGCCGTGGAGGCACGGGACCCTGCCGCCGGACAGGAAACGCAGGCTGCGTTGCTGGACTGGTGCGACACGGTGCTGGTGCCGCACGCCCTGGCAGAAGAAGGGCCGCTGTACAGCGGGCCCCACGGCCTGCCGGAAGCGAAGCTGCTGGTGGACGGCATGCTGGCCGAGCATCAGGTCATCGTGGGCCTGGTTGAAGAGCTCAGGACCGCCGAAGGCGTTGCTGCCGCCGTGGCCGCCGGGGCCATCCAACGGATTTTCGCCCTGCACCTGGACAAGGAGAACCGCCTCCTGATGCCCTTCATCATCCAATCCCCCGGCCTGTCACTCGCACAGGCAGTCGAAGGGCTTCACGAACTGGTGGGGGAAGGCGCGGCACACCATCATGGGGATGGCCAGCACAGCCACTAGGGCGGGATGACACGTACGACGGCGGGATGCCGGGTCGGTCAGTCAGGGCGCCTGCAATCAGGCCGCCGGGTCAGGGCTCCCCGTCAGGGCGCTTGCCTGGCCGGTGTCCCCCGCGCCGTCCGCCTCCGGGGCGTGCACCACCAGCACGGGACAGTGGGCATGGCTCACGCACGTCGAACTGACGGAGCCAAGGACAAAGCTCCCATGTCCCCGCCTGCCCACGATCAGCAAGGAGGCGTTGCGGCTCGCGTCGATGAGTACCGGCCCTGGCTTACCCCGTACCAGGCGGGCATGCACGAAGGCCGGCAGCTCCCCGAAAGCTTCTTCCAGTGCCTGCTGGAGGACCTGGTGGGCCGCGTACTTGAACCCTTCGATCCCTACGGCGAGGTAAACCCCGTAGCCGGCCGGGACGTCCCAGCAGGCCCAGGCCTCAACCGTCGCTGACAGGGGCTCCGCCATGGCCCGGGCCACCCGGAGCGCGGCGATGGAGGCGTCTGATCCATCCACCCCAACGATGATCCTGGGGTGCGTTTCAGGGGCAGTCATGCCGGCTCCATTCACTGTTGTTGCCGCATTCCCTCCTGCGGGCATCCTGCAAGCGTCGTCCCCAGAATGGAACAAGTGCGCTTTCAGGGGTAGGGCCGAAGGTCATGACAGGAACAGGGCCCAGACTTCGGGTGCCGCCCTGCGGATCGCCGGCGGACTTAGGTCCCTTCCGGCAGGACGCCTCCTGGGGAACAATGGGCTCAGGCCCTCCCCGGGGGCCGCCCCCGCACGAATGCGGGATTTGGTCCTGGAGATTTGGGAGCGATCAGTGCAGATGCATGAAGCTGGGTCTGAGGCGGCAGGATCTCCCGGGCAGGTCCGGGTGTTCATCCTTGATGACCACGAACTTGTCCGGCAGGGGTTGAAGGACCTGTTGGAGGGCGAAGGGTTCCTTGTGGTGGGCGAAAGCGGCTCGGCTGCCGAGGCCACGCGCCGCATACCCGCACTGCACCCCGACATCGCCATCCTCGACGGAAGGCTTCCCGACGGCACGGGAATCGAGGTCTGCCGGGACGTGCGTTCCCTGGACCCCCGCCTGCGCTGCCTGATACTCACCAGCTACGACGACGAGCAGGCCCTTCGAGGCGCTGTCCTGGCCGGTGCCTCCGGATACATCCTGAAACAGATCAGGAGCGATGACCTCCTGGCCGGAATCCGGAAGGCGGCTGCGGGCGAGTCCCTCTTCGATCCGGGAGTTGAGCAGCAGATCATTACCGGACTGTCCACTGCACACACCGATCCCCGCCTGGAGGGCCTCAGCGCACAGGAGAAGAAGGTCCTGGCCCTGATCGGGCAGGGCCTGACCAACAGGCAAATCGGCGACGAACTGTTCCTGGCCGAGAAAACCGTCAAGAACTATGTTTCATCGATCCTGGCAAAACTGGGCTTCGAGCGCCGGACGCAGGCCGCTGTCTACGTCACCAAGAGCTCCACGGACACTGCCTGAGCCGGCAGGTCAGGTGAGCCGGGCGGTCCATGTCACGGATGTGCCCTTGCCTGGCCCGCTCTCAATGATGCAACTGCCCTGCAACAACTCAGCCCGGTGGCGCATGTTCGCCAGGCCGCTCACCCGGGCAGGGTCGGCGAAGCCCCGGCCATTGTCGCGGATGAGAAGCTGGACCTGGTCCTTGCCCACCGCAACCGTGACCTCCACGTCGTCCGCGCCGGAATGCCGCAGCGCGTTACTGAGTCCTTCCGACAGCACGGACAGCAGATGGACGGCCACATCCTCCCGGATCGAGTCCACGGGGCCGTCCAGGGCCACCTTGGGGGTCAGGGCGTAGCTGCGCGAGTTTTCCCGGACCACCCGCAGGATCCGGCCCGTCAGCGGTTCGCGTTCCTCATCCGCCGTCCGGAGCGAGTAGATGGTGTCCCGCAGCTTGCGGATTGTTTCATCGAGTTCCGTGGTGACGGCGGCGATGCGCTCGTGCGCCACCGGGTCCACGGTGTAGCGGCGCAGGCTTTGGATGCTCAGGCCTGCGGCAAACAGGCGCTGGATGACGAGGTCGTGCAGGTCCCGCGCGATCCGTTCCCGGTCAGTGAACAGCAGGTTTTGTTCGCGCAGTGCGTTCACGCGCGCCAGGTCGAGCGCCAGCCCGATCCGGCTCCCGAAAATGGCACCCGACTCTGCGTCCGCCTGGTTGAAGGCGGCAGTTGCGTGTGCGCGGGCCAGCAGGAGAACGCCGTTGTCGCTGCTGCCATGCCCCAGGGAACACACGAGTACGGATCCGAGTTTCCCGGCCATTCCGGCCTCAAAGACCTGCCGCGGGTCCTTGGCCACAAAGGAGCCGCCGCCCTCGATCACGTCCCACACGGAGTGGGAGACCCTCCATTCCTGGCCTGCCTGGAGACCCTGCACACCAAGGCAGGACCGGCATCGAAGCACGCCTCCACCCGCCGGCACGGCCACCACTGCAAGTGCCGCATCCGATACCTTTAAAGCGGCGTCGGCAACGACGTCCAGGTTATCCGCGTCCCCGGGGCTGGACGCCATGATCAATCTGCTGCTGAGCTCCATGCCTGCTTCCAGCCACTTCTGCCGGCGCCCGCTGTCTTCAAAGAGGCGCGCGTTCTGGATCGCGACGCCGGCCGCCGCCGCCAGGGCAACGGCAAGGTCCTCATCGTCGGAGGTGAAATCCTCGCCACCTTGCTTTTCCGTCAGGTAGAGGTTGCCGAACACCTCGTCACGGACGCGGACGGGCACGCCAAGGAATGTCTTCATGGGCGGGTGGTTCGGCGGGAAGCCGGACGCAATGGGATGCCGGCCAAGGTCATGGAGCCGCAAGGGCTTTGGTTCGCGGATGAGCAGGCCAAGTACGCCGTGCCCCGTCGGCAGGTCGCCAATGGAGCGGATTCCGTCTTCATCAATACCCACCGTGATGAAGTGGCTCAGGGTGCGGTCTTCGCCAATGACGCCCATAGCGCCGTACCGTGCGCCGACCAGGGCGCAGGCCGAACGGACCAGGCGGTCAAGCACGGCCTCAAGGCTCAGATCCTCGGCGAGGGCCACCACCGCCGCCAGCAGGGCGTTGATGCGTTCCTGGGTATCCAGCTGTTCGTCGCCCCGGGCGGAAAAGTCCCGCAGCAGGTCTTCAACGGTGCCCCTAGTCGGCGGACGCCAGGGCTTCTCAGTGCTCACGTTCCACCTCCTGCGGCAAGAACCTGCCACGCTGCGGGTCCTTGGCGCGGTCCGGGGGTCCGGAACGGAAATGCCTGCCCCGGGCCGCAAGTCCGCCTTCACTTGGGCATGAAGACGCTACCGGCACAATTCTAGGAGGCCCAGGCGAAAATTACCTCCGACCGTCCCGGATGGGTGCCTTTGCTGGCGCGGGACCTTCTTCCCTATCCCCGGGAGGTTTGCCGGTCCTAGGCTACGGCCATGAATACCGCAGCCACAGAACCTGACATCAAGGAACTCGGCGTCCACGATTGCTGGCGATACCTTCGTTCAACTTCCCTCTGCAGGATCGCCTTCTCCGAGGGGGACGCAGTGGAAAACTATCCGGTGAATTTTGTCCCCACCAACGGCACACTGCTCATTCGTACCGGCCAGGGAACAAAGCTCGCCTCCCTTGCCGACCGGAAAGTGGTAGCCGTCGAGGCGGACGGAATGAACCAGTACGGCACCATCGCCTGGAGCGTCATCATCAAGGGGCACGCCAAAGTTGTAACCGATGCGGAGGAAGTCCAGGACGCCATGGAGGCGGGCTTGTCCCCCTGGCAACCCGGCCAAAAAAATGTCCTGATCCGGATCACGCCGCAGGATATCAGCGGCCGGAGGTTCGTCATCGCGGCGCCGACCCATTGGTGGCCGGCCCGGGAGCCCAGCGCCGACTGACCCAGCGCCCACTAGCCCAGCGCCGACTGGCCAACGCTGATCAGGCCAACGCGGATCAGGCACGCCGGTCAGGGCAACGTCATCCGGCTCCGCTCCACGCCCGCACCACACCCCTTCTCCAGCACCCCCTAAGGATGGTCCCCCATGGCAACTGCCAAGCCAATCGCCGTCGGCATCACTAATACTTCGGCCTCCAACGCCGCCCTGTTGTGGGCAGCTGCCCGGGCCAACAGGCTAAAGTGCCCCCTCGCCGTCGTAAATGTGGTGGACGACCGCTGGATGGCCGCCGAAGTGCTTCCCTACCTTGAAGTCCTGCGTGAATCGGGGCTGGCGCTGTTGAAGGAGGCCGGTGAAAAAGCCACCGCAGCCGAACCCGGACTGCAGGTAACCCTCCAACTGCTCGAAGGAGGCATCGGGGCAGCCCTGGGCGACTATTCCAGGAATGTCTCCATGCTCGTCCTGGGCACCAGCGGCCACACGCGCGGCGCCCTGACGGACCGGGCCCTCCAGGCCACCGCCACCGCGGAGTGCCCGGTGGCCGTCATCGGTGATGCCCAGGAGGCAGGCCGCGGCATCGTGGTGGGCGTGGATGGCTCGCGTGAAGCAACACAGGCAGTGGCTTTTGCGGCCGCGGAGGCTGACGCACTGGGCGAGGAGCTGACCGTCCTATATGCCTTCACCGGCCCCAACCGCTGGATTGCGGCAGGGCTGCCGCAGAGCAGTTTCGCCACCCACGTCGTCGAGGAGGAACAGATCGTGCTCGCCGAAACTGAGGCGGGCCTCCGGCAGGACTATCCGGACCTCGTGGTCAACACCAGGATGGAGACCGTTCTTGAGCCGGCGGACGCCCTGATCCGTGCTGCATCCGGCGCCCGGCTGCTGGTCCTGGGCAGCCGCGGAAAGGGTGGCTTCGAAAGGTTCGTCCTGGGATCCACGGCACACGCAGTGCTGTCGCAGCCGCCGTGCCCCACCGTGATCACCCGGGTGCACAAGCAGCAGCACGCCGACTGACCGGGTCAGCTGCCTGGCCACATCATGACAATCGCCGGGGACAACGGGAGACCGGTCCCGGGACTGGACGTGAGCCATCCCCGGGACGGACTCTCCACCGCAGAAGTGCGGGAGCGCACTGCCGCCGGCCGTGTCAACAGCGTGCCAACGGCAACCAGCAGGAGCGCCTGGGAGATTGTCCAGGCGAACGTGTTCACCCTGTTCAACGGCGTGGTGGGAGGCTGCTTCATCCTCCTGCTGGTCCTTGGCCAGTGGCGTGATGCGCTGTTCGGCTTGTCCGCCATCAGCAATTCGCTGATCGGGATCATCCAGGAGTACCGGGCAAAGCGTTCCCTTGACCAGCTTGCCATTCTGCAGGCCGCCCGGAACACGGTGGTCAGGAACGGGGCCAGGGAAGTCGTCTCCTCGGACGAACTGGTCCCTGACGACCTGGTGGTGCTCAATGCCGGGGACCAGGTAACGGCAGACCTGGAGCTTCTTGGCGGGGCACCGCTTGAGGTGGACGAATCCCTGCTGACGGGCGAGTCGGAACCCGTTCCCAAAGCCGGCGGTGCCGTGCTGCTGTCCGGCTCGCTGATCCTCACCGGCAGCGGCCGGGCCAGAGTGCTCCGCGTGGGACCCGACACCTTCGCTTACCGGCTGGCAGCCGAGGCACGGCGGTTCTCCCTTGTCAGGTCAGAGATCCGCAGGGGCCTGGAGAAAGTCTTTACCGTCATCACCTGGCTGTTGCTGCCCACCGCACTGCTGCTCACGAATGCGCAAATGCAGGACCAGGGCGGATGGGCTGGAGCCATGGGATCGGGGCGGTGGATACCGGCCGTTGTAGGAGCTGTTGCCGGGATCATGGCCATGATCCCCTTGGGCCTGCTCCTGATGACAAGCGTGGCCTTTGCCGTGGGCGGCCTCCGGCTCGCCCGCCAGAAGGTCCTGGTCCAGGAACTCGCCGCCGTGGAGGTATTGGCACGGGTGGATGTCCTCTGCCTGGATAAAACCGGCACCCTGTCCTCCGGCTCCGTGGTGTTTGACGCCGTCCATGAGGCCGGAACGGTTCCTGCGTCCGGGTGGCGGCCGGCGGTGGAATGGTTTGGTGCCAATGCTGAGGCCAGCAGCACCGCTGCAGCCATCGGCGCGGCCTTTCCCGTGCGGGTTCCGCTGCAGGAGCAGGATTCCGTCCCGTTCTCCTCCGCCCGGAAGTGGAGTTCGGTGACGTTCGCACCGGGCTCCGCCGCCTCCGGGACGTGGATCCTGGGAGCGCCGGATACGGTCCTCGGGTCCGCTGACTCTGCTGATGCGCACGCCAGGGCGGCGGCCCTCGCTTCCACCGGCCTGCGGACCCTGGTGCTGGCGCACCTCCCGGCGCCGCTGCCGCCGGGCCCCGCAGAGGCAGGCCTGCCGACCGGGCTGGTGCCGGTCATGCTGCTGACCTTCCGGGAGAGCATCCGCCGGGACGCCGCCTCCACCCTCGACTACTTCCGCCGGCAGGGGGTGACCGTCAAGATCATTTCCGGTGACGATCCCCGGACCGTGGCAGCGCTTGCGCGCGGGGTGGGTTTTGGAACCGGGGTTGCCTATGACGCACGCACGCTTCCCCGGGATCCGCTGCTGCTGGAGGAAACGGTGGAGTCGCAAAGCCTCTTTGGAAGTGTGACCCCATCCCAGAAACGGGACCTGATCCAGGCCCTGAAGCGGCGGGGGCACACGGTGGCAATGACCGGGGACGGGGTGAACGACGTCCTGGCACTTAAGGATGCGGATCTGGGGATCGCCATGGACTCGGCCTCCCCCGCGACCAAGGCCGTGGCCCGCATGGTCCTCCTGGACGGGCGCTTTGAACGGCTGCCGGCGGTGGTGGACGAGGGGCGCCGGGCCATCAGCAACATTGAGCGCGTCTCCCTGGTCTTCCTGAGCAAGACTGTCTACGCCACGGTCATCTCCGTGGTGACCGGCGTCCTGTTGCTGGCCTTCCCGTTCCTGCCCCGGCAACTGTCCGCACTGGACGGACTGACCATCGGCCTGCCGGCGTTCTTCCTTGCCCTGCAGCCCGGCGGCCAGCGTTATGCCCCCGGGTTCCTGAGGCGTGCCCTGGCCTTCGCGGTCCCGGCAGGCATCTGCACGGCCCTGTGTGTCCTGGCGGTCAGCGCGTACGGGCAGTTGTGGGGCGGCCACAGCCTTGAGTCCGCCCAGTCCGCGGCAACGGTGACACTCGGCCTGGTGGCCGCGTGGATCCTGATGATGGCATCACGCCCCCTCAACCGGATCAAGGTGTTGATCCTTGCCGGGATGTACGCGGGGCTGGTCCTGTTGTTCAGCGTTCCCTTAACGCAGGACTTCTTCCGGGTTGAGTGGCCGCCCGCCGGACTGCTGGCCGTCTCGGTTGCAGTTGCCCTGGCAGGGTGCCTGGCCATCGAACTGGTTGGCCGCCTGACCCGCCGGCCACCGGCGGGTCACGGCCGAACGGGGCTGGGACCTTTGCCTCTGGAACCGGATTCATCGAAAGGGGATGGTGGAAGTGCCGGGCAACGCGATGGTCCGGCTTCCACATGAGCAGGAGGCAAGAATGACTGACCTGATGAAATGGTTTGATAACCGCCGCTCCCCCATCGATGTCATCGAACGGCTTTTCGAGGGTGACCTGGGGTCCTCCGCCATCAGGGTCGAAGAGATGGTGGACGGCAACACGCTGGTGGTGCGGGCAGAGCTGCCCGGCATCGATCCGGAGAAGGACGTGGACGTGACGGTTACGGACGGTGTCCTGACCATCAAGGGAGAACGGCAGGAAAAGAAGGAACACAAGGAGAAGGACAGCTACCGGTCCGAGTTCCGCTACGGTTCCTTCGTCCGGCGGATCCCCCTCCCCACCGGGGTGAAACAAGACGACGTAACGGCTGCATACAAGGACGGGGTCCTTGAAGTGCGGGCTCCCATGCCGGAGCAGGTGCAGGCAACCGGGGCGTCCAAGATCCCCATTACCAGGGGCTGAGCAGAGTCACGGTACGACGACGGTGCCTGGCTTCCGGGGAGACTGTCCCCTGGGGTGCCAGGCACTTTCCTGTGGCCGCCAAGGCAGTACGCGGGGACACGCAGTATGCCTTGGGCAGCGGGTCAGACGGCTTGTTCGTTGGCAGCCCGCGCCTCTGCTGCCGCAATAACCGGAAGCGTCCGCACGTACGTGTCCGGGTTCAGGGACACCGAATCGATCCCCTGGCTGACCAGGAACTCCGCAAGGTCCGGATGGTTGCTGGGCCCTTGTCCACAGATGCCGATCTTGATGCCGGCGGCATGGGCCTTGCTGATCGCCTGGGCAATCATGGACATTACTGCCGGGTCCCGCTCATCGAACAACCCGGCTAGTTCCTCCGAATCGCGGTCCACCCCCAGGACCAGCTGGGTGAGGTCGTTGGACCCGATGGAAAAACCGTCAAAACGCTTGGCGAATTCCTCTGCCAGTACCACGTTGGATGGGATCTCACACATCATGTAGAGCTGGAGCCCTTCGGCGCCGCGGACCAGCCCGTGCTCTTCCATGGCCTGGATGACCTGGTCCGCTTCCCGCACGGTGCGGCAGAAGGGGACCATGACAATCACGTTGCCGAACCCGGCCTGCTCGCGGACGCGTTTGAGGGCCTTGCACTCCAGCGCGAATCCTTCCCTGTAGGCGTTGCTGTAGTAGCGGGAGGCGCCGCGGAACCCCAGCATGGGGTTTTCCTCGGGACGTTCGAAAGCGCTGCCGCCGATCAGGTGGCTGTACTCGTTGCTCTTGAAGTCGCTCAACCGGACGATCACCGGTTTGGGATGGAAGGGGGCGGCGATCTTGGCGATCCCCGTGGCCAGCACGTCGATGAAGTACTCCTGCGGGTCCTGGTAGCCGCTGGTGAGCTGCCGGATGAGCGCGGCCTCCTGGGGGTCTGACACCCGTTCCGGATGGACCAGGGCCATGGGGTGGATGCGGATCAGGTTGTTGATGATGAACTCCATCCGGGCCAGGCCTACGCCGTCCGCAGGCAGCCGCCACCACTTGAACGCGGCGGCCGGGCTGGCGATGTTGATCATCACGTCCGTGCGGGTGGCCGGGAGGGCGTGCATGTCCACGTCCTCCACGGAGAACTCCAACAGCCCTTCGTAGACGCGGCCCTCTTCGCCTTCCGCGCAGGACAGGGTGACCTGGCCGCCGTCGGGAAGGACCTCTGTGGCGTTGCGCGTTCCCACCACTGCGGGCACGCCCAGTTCGCGGCTGACAATGGCGGCGTGGCTGGTTGTGCCGCCGTGGTCCGTGATGATGCCCGCGGCCCGCTTCATGACGGGAACCCAGTCCGGGTCCGTCATCCGGGTGACCAGCACGGAGCCGTCCACGAATGATTCGATGTCCTTGGCATCCCGCACCACGCACGCCTGGCCGCGCGCGATCGAATCTCCGATGGCGGCGCCGGTGACCAGGACCTTCCCGGGCCCTGCAAGGTGGTAGGTCCGGAAAGTTGATGTGCTCCGGCGGGCCTGGACGGTCTCCGGCCGTGCCTGCACCATGAAGAGTTCGCCGGTGACCCCGTCCTTGGCCCACTCCATATCCATGGGCCGGCCGTAATGTTCCTCCACCGCGACGGCCCAGCGGGCCAACAGGACAATCTCGCGGTCATCCAGTACCCGTGAGCTCTGCTCCCGCCCGGTCGTCTCCACCATCATGGTCCTGGCATCGCCACCGCGGCTGTACACCATTTTGCGTTCCTTGGCACCGACTTGCCGCTCGATCACGGGGCTGAAGCGCCGGTCTGCAAGGAGCGGCTTGAACACCTGGTACTTGTCCGGGTTGATGGTGCCCTGGACCACCGTCTCCCCCAGCCCCCAGGCGGCGCTGATGACCACCACGCCGGGAAAGCCGGACTCCGTGTCGATCGAAAACATCACCCCTGATGCGCCAAGGTCCGAGCGGACCATCCGCTGCACTCCAACGGACAGGGCAACGTCGAGGTGGTCGTAACCCTTCATTTCGCGGTAGCTGATGGCACGGTCCGTGAACAGGGAGGCGTAGCAGCGCCGGCACGCCTCCAGGACCGCGCGCTCCCCGGCCACGTTCAGGAAGGTTTCCTGCTGGCCGGCGAAACTGGCGTCCGGGAGGTCCTCGGCCGTGGCACTGCTGCGGACCGCAACGGCCACTTGGTCTTGCCCGGTGCGCTGGCAGAGGGCCCGGTAGTGCTCCTGGATGTCGGCAGTAATGTCCGCCGGGAAGGTGGCCTGCAGGAACAGTTCGCGGATCGCCGCCCCGGCCTGCCGAAGTGTTGCTGCCCCGGCGCGGTGGTCCTCCATGTGCTTCCTGATCCGGGGCTCCAGGCTGTTGGCAGCAAGGAAAGCGCGGTAGGCGGTGGCCGTGGTGGCGAACCCTTCCGGAACCCGGACTCCTGCCGGCTGCAGCGCACGGCTCAACTCCCCCAAGGAGGCGTTCTTTCCCCCTACGGAAGGGATGTCCGCGATCCCGGTTTCTTCAAGCCATTTGACGCTGACATCGGCCAGGGACGTTTCTGCAGCGGCGGTCATGGCTCGATTCTGGCCTTGGTGGCGCCGGGGCAGGCAGAGTCTTTGGTCCTAGCTCCGCCGCAGGCGCGCCCGGGCCGCTTTGTGGATCCAGTCTGCAAGAAGGACAGCGGGGGCCGCGAGAAGTGCCAGGAGGAAGCCCAGGGGAGGCGGCGGGGCCTGGCCCAACAGCGTGGCAAGGTAGGGCAGGAACAGGCACACCGCAAGGATGGCCAGTTCCGCAAGAACTGCCCATACCAGAAGCCGGTTGGTACCCCATCCCAGCTTCCAGGGCGGCACGGTGGCGCTCCGGCAGGCAAAGGCGTTGGCCAGCTGTCCCAGGACCACGGCGGTAAAGGCGGCGCCGGAGGCAGCCATGAGGAGCCCGGGCTGGGGAACCTGCCCCCGGATCCACCCGCCGGCAGCGAGGACAACGGAGAAGACGGCCATTTCCATGGCGGCCTCCGTGGGACCCAGGATGCAGAAGACACGGATGATCAGTTGCCGGTCCATCAGGTGCCGGCGTTCGGGCGGACGCGCCAAAACACGCCGGCCGGGCGGTTCGGCGCCAAGGGCCAGCGCGGGCAGCAGGTCGGTGCCAATGTCCAGGGCAAGGATTTGAAGGACACCGAGGGCAAGCGGGAAGTGGCCGCCGGAGAGCGCCCAGATGACAAAGGGAGTCAGCTCCGCCACGTTGTCGGTGAGATGGTAGGTGAGGAACCGGTGGATGTTGGCGTAGGTTGCCCTTCCTTGTTCGATGGCTGCCACGATGGTGGCGAAATGGTCGTCCAGGAGGACCAAATCCGCGGCCTCCCGCGCCACGTCAGTTCCGCTCCGCCCCATGGCCACGCCGATGTCGGCTTCGCGAAGGGCCGGGCCATCGTTGACGCCGTCGCCGGTCATGGCCACCACATGCCCACGGGCCTGCAGCGCCTTGGCCACGCGGAGCTTCTGTTCGGGCGAGACCCTACTGACCACCACTCCGTCACGGTCCAGGAGTGCGCCGAGTATTTGCTCGTCCTCCGGAAGGTCTGCGCCTTCCAACACGTATTCAGGCGTTCCGGCAAGGCCGATCTGCCGGGCGATCGCTGCCGCCGTGGCAGGGTGGTCGCCGGTGATCATGGCGACCTTCAGGCCCGCCTGCCGCGCCGTTCGGATGACGTTGCCCACATCCGGCCGGGGCGGATCCTGCAGTCCGATCAGGCCCAGGAGTTCCATGTCCGTTTCAAGTTCTGCGGCAGGGCTGGTCTGCCATGTTTCGGGTGCTCCCGCGAGACGCCGCCGTGCCACCGCAATGACGCGCAGGCCACGCGTTGCCATCACCTCTACCTGTTCCTTGACCTGACCCGGCACGGATTCACACAGTGGGAGCACGGTTTCGGGGGCACCCTTGCAGAACAGCTCGGGCCCCACAAGGGCAGACTCCCTGCGCCGCACCGGATCGAACGGCAGCCGGCGCGATGCCGCGGGCCCGGACCCGGTGCCTGTCAGCCGGCGGGCCAGCACGTCCACGGCAGCTTCCATCGGGTCACCCTGTGCACGCCACTGTCCATCGTGCAGCTCGGCCCTGCCCTGTGAAGCGGTGCGCGCAGCGAGCGCCGCCTGGGCCGCCCTGGCCGTTCCCCGGCCCTCGATGTGCGCGTCCGGGTCATACCCCTGGCCCGTCACATGGACGGCCCCTTCCAGGGTGAAGACCTCGACGGCGTTCATTCGGTTCTGCGTCAGGGTCCCGGTTTTGTCGGTGCAGATGAAGGTGGTTGACCCCAGGGTTTCCACGGCTTCAAGGTTGCGGACCAGGCCGTTGCGGGACGCCATGCGCTGGGCACCCATGGCCAGGGACAGCGTGACAGTGGGCAGGAGCCCTTCCGGGACCAGGGCCACGGCCACGCCGATCGAGAACAGGAAGGAATCCCGCCACTGAAAGCCCACCAGCAGCGACGCCAGGAAGAAGACCGCTGCGATACCCAGCGCCATGCCCGCAGTAACGCGGACAATCCGCCGCAGTTCCAGGGACAGCGGCGTAGGGGGAGGAACCGCTCCGCTGGTGAGGGCGGCAATTCCGGCCAGCCTGGTCCTGGCTCCCGTGGCGGACACGGCGGCCTCTCCGTAGCCGTTGACCAGGAAGGTACCGCCCCACGCCGCGTCACCTGCGGCTTTCGGCACTGGCTCGCTTTCGCCCGTCAACATGGATTCATCCATTTCGCAGGCCGATGCTGACAGCAGGACCATGTCTGCAGGCACACGGTCACCGGCACTGAGCAGCACCACGTCGTCAACCACCAGCTCGCTGGCGTGGACCTTGCGCACCGTCCCGTCCCGCCGCACCACCACGTCGGCGGGCAGCAGGCCGCGCAGCCTGGCGGCGGCATGCTGGGCGCGTTCCTGCTGGATGTGGGCGAACACCCCGTTGACAATGACGACGACGATGATCGCCACGGCCAGCTGCGGCATGTCCGCAACGAATGCCAGCGCGGCGGCGCACCACAGCATGAGGGCGAAGAAGTGCGTCATCTCCCCCCACAGCTTTCGCCATTGCGGGACGGGTTTCTCCGCCGGGAGCTGGTTGGGGCCCGCCTGCTTCAGGAGTTGCGCTGCCCGTTCGGAGCTCAGGCCCTCCGCAGTCCTCACACAGCGTCCGCCTCCTGGCCCACCAGGAGCACCGGGCAGGTTGAGTGGGCCGCGCATGCCTTGCTCACCGATCCCATGGACGACTTAAGCAGGCCGCCTTCGCCATGCCTTCCAACAACCAGCATCTGCGCGCGGCGGCTCTCCTCCACCAGCACTTTCGCCGGAGGGCCGAACTTGATGGTCACGTCGATGTTTTCGGGCCGTTCCCCGGAGAAGGCCCGGCCCAGGGCATCTTCGACCAGGCGGCCGGCGGCGTCCTCAAGCCTGGCGGTGAACTGCCGGTCCGCCCCTTCCAGGCGGGACATCACCAGGTAGTCCGGCATTCCGACGCATGAAATGACTTCCAGCCGCGTGCCCAGGCGGGCTGCCAGCGTGCCCGCATAGCGCAGGGCTGCGGAGGAGTATTCGGATCCGTCCACACCTACAATGACGGGGTTGGCCCCTGTTTCTGCGTTCATGGACACCACAATCCCGGCTGCGGGCGGCGCTGGGAAGGGCCAAAAGTCATGCCCGGCGGCCACACCACCTCCCGCTCCGGGCAGGCCTGGCGGAAGGAAGCCGGCATCAACCGCGTTGCCGTGCCTCGTCCGCTCCGCGCAATGCCCTGAGTCCGTTCAGGATGGTGGCCAGGTCAACCACCTCCTGCAGGAGGGCACCGGCAACAGCGGGAATGAAACCCGTCATGGCGATGGCCATCAGGATGAGGCTGAGCCCGATCCCAGTCCAGATACTTACCAGGGCCACAGCCACGGTCCGCTTTCCAATGGCCACGGCCAGGGCCACCTTGGACAGGTCATCGAGCATGATCACCACGTCCGCGGACTCGCTGGCCGCGGTGGCCCCCTTGGCACCCATGGCGATCCCAACGTCGGCGGCGGCAAGGACCGGGGCATCGTTGACGCCGTCACCCACCATCAGGACGGGTCGTTCCAGGATGGCCGCAACCGTGTTGACCTTGTCCTCAGGAAGGCATTCGGCCTGGACGTGGCCCATTCCCGCTTCCTCGGCGATGTGGGCAGCCGTCGCGTGGGCATCACCGGTCAGCAGCATGGTGTTCCGCACGCCCAGCCTGTGCAGGCGCGCCAGGGTGTCCACGGCGTTGCGGCGCAACGGGTCCTTCATGATCAGTGCACCCGCGTACTCGCCGTTGACCGCCACGTGGACTGCCAACTGGCCACTCTGGACTGCTGCTTCCCGGTATCCGCTGGCCGAACTGCGGATCAGGGCGGCTTTTCCCACCACCACCTGCTGGCCGTCGCAGACAGCTTCAACCCCGTGCGTGGCGTTTTCGGTCGCCTGCTGCACCTGCAGCAGTTCAATGTTCGCTGCCTTGGCGGCTTCGATCACGGATGCTGCCAGCACGTGGGAGGAATACTGCTCGGCGGAGGCCGCCAGCTGCAGGATCTTCCGGCTGCCAAGGGCTTCCCCCGGGCCCGGCGCCACCTGGATCCCGTCCAGGACCGGGCGGCCGGAGGTGAGTGTTCCAGTCTTGTCGAACACAGCTGTCTGCGCCTTGGCAAGCTGCTCCAGGCTTCTGGTGTTCTTGATGATGATGCCCTTGTGGGCGGCCTGGCTGGTTCCAGCCAGGAATGCCACCGGCGCTGCGATCAGGAGCGGGCACGGGGTGGCCACCACCAGCACCTGGGCAAAGCGGAGCGGCTCACCTGACAGGAACCAGCCGGCCCCGGCCATGGCCAGGGCGAGGAGGGTAAAGGGCACCGCGTAGCGGTCAGCGAGCCGGACTACCGGCGCACGGCTGTTGGACGCTTCCTCCACCAGGGCAATGATCCGGCTGTACTGGGAGTCAGCCGCGCTGGCCGCCGCCCGCATGCGGATGGCGGCCACGCCGTTCACCGAACCACTCAGCAGCAGTTCCCCCTTGCTACGCTCCACCGGCAGGCTCTCCCCCGTCAGCGATGATTCGTCCATGCTTGCTGAATCGGACAGGAGTTCGCCGTCAACAGGTACCAGCTCGGAGGGGCGGACCACCAGCACGTCCCCGGGCACCACCTCGCCTATCGGGGTGTCCTCCAGGACTGTGTCGGCACTTTCCCTGTGGGCAAAGCGGGGAGCCCGGTCCAGCAGGGACCGCAATTCACGCGCGGCGCGTCCCTGGGCAAAGTTTTCCAGTGCCTCCCCGCCGGTGAGCATCAGGATCACCACCAGGGCCGCGAGGTACTCACCCACGGCCACCGTGCTTGCAACCGCCATCAGGGCCAGCAGGTCGATGCCCCAGCGTCCCTCCCGCAACGACCGGACCATGCCGGCCGCCCGCGCCACCACGATGATGGCAGCGTAGGCCGAGGCGAGCACGCGGACCTGCAGTTCCAGCCCAAACTGCAGCAGCACCAGGGCGGCAAGGAGTACCAGGCAGGTCAGCGCGACGACGGGATACCGCCGGAGGAAGCCCCACACCTTCTGCACGGGCGAGCCGACGCGTTCCTCGACCTCAACGCTGCCGGCGGTTGCCGCAGGCGGGACGGCCTGCTTTCTCATTCAGGACACTTTCAACATGGGCGGTAGCGGTCCTCACACATAAGACTGAAACTATCCTGATGCCGGCAGTACGGCTAGGGCATTAGGCCCCGGCCGGCGGCATGACCTTTGGCCCTGCCCCGCCGGCGGCCCCGGGAGCATGGTTGAGGGGCAACATGCCGCCTATCCGGACCGGGAGCCTCCATGAAAGCCGTCGTCCTCTATGACTCCGCGTATGGAAACACCAGGACCATCGCCGAGGCGATGGCATCGCGCCTGGGGCGGGACGCGGCCGCTGTTCACGTTGACGGTTTTGATGCCGACGCCCTGCACCCGGGTGACCTGCTCGTCGTCGGCAGCCCCATCAACGGCTGGAAGCCGACTGCCCGGATCACCGAAACGCTGGCAGACCTCGGGCGCCGGGGACTGGCCGGGGTGAAGGCAGCAGCCTTCGATACGAGGGTGAAGCTGTTCATCCACGGCGACGCTGCCAGGAAGATGACGAAGGCACTGACGGAGGCAGGTGCCAGCATCGTTGGCGGACCCATGGCTTTCTACGTCAAAGGCAGCGAGGGCCCGCTGGTCGACGGTGAGGCCGAGCGGGCGGCAGCTTGGGCCGCCGGACTTGCGGCCGGGGCGGCCAACGGTACTGCATAGGCGGGGACGCTGTTACTTTGCAGCCGTGGACGGTAGAGCGGTTCTTCGCCGGCGCTCCGGACGCCCTTGGGCTCTACCAGGCAGCGGAGCGGATGGCGGCGGAGCTGGGCCCCCATGAGGTCCGGGTCGGAAAGAGCCAAATCTCGTTCCGCCGGCGCCGGGGCTACGCCTACCTGTGGCGGCCCGGGGCCTACGTGAATTCCCCGGTTCCGCTGGTCCTGTCCCTCGCGCTGCCGCGGAACCTGGGCTCGCCGCGCTTCAAGCAGGTCGTCCACCCGGCGAAAGGAACCTGGATGCACCATCTGGAGCTCACGGACAGTTCCCAACTCGATGCCGAGGTCCGCGGTTGGCTGCTCGAAGCGTATGAGGCTGCGGCCTGACCTGGCATGCCCTTTAGAGTCCTATGGCCCTGTCACGTTGGCCGCGGGATGGCAAGGCTGGGGGCATGACTGAAAATGGCCAGCAGCCGCGAAAGATCCATGTCACCGAACAACCCGTCGCCGTGGTCCGTGAACGGGTTCCCATGGACGCTCTGACGAGCTTCTTCAGCCGGGCCTTCGGTGAGGTGATGGCCGCGGTGCAAACGCAGGGCGTCAGCCCGGCAGGACCGCCGTTCGCGCTTTACCACGGCATTCCCGGCGCCACGGTGGACGTCGAAGCCGGGTTCCCCGTCGCCGGGAACTTCCAGGGAACAGGCGAGGTGGCCCGCGGCGCGCTTCCCGATACTGACGCGTTCGAGGCCATCCACACGGGCCCTTACGACACCCTCGGCAGCACGTACGATGCCATCCGCGAACGGATGGAAGCCGAGGGCGCTGCCCCTGCCGACACCATGTGGGAGTACTACCTGACCGATCCGGAGCAGCAGCCGGATCCGGCCACGTGGCAGACCAGGGTCATCTGGCCGGTGGACTGAGTCGGCCAGGGTTTCGGCCGCCCCGGGGCCTGGTCCTGCATTATCTTCCGGGGCCGCGACTGAAGGTGAGGTCCCAGGGCTGCACGCCGTGGCTGGTTTCGGACCACCCGTCGCGGGCCAGCTCCCGGCGGAGCTGGCTGAGGCTGGCCTGCATGCCGGGAGCCCACGCCTCTTCGGGAGGTGTCGGGTTCAGCGGCGGACCGGGAAACGTATCGCTGGCATAGAGCCGGCGTCCGTCCCCGGTCCTGGCCACAAACTGCAGTTGCGTCCGCCCGTACTGTGAGCCCAGCGTGTACAGGATCCGCGCCCACCACTTGCGCGATGCGGCGTCCTCCAGCTCTATCCGGAGCCGCTCCTCGGGACCGGGACCTGCGTATCCGGGAGCTGGTTTGCCTGGGCGGCCAGGTCGAGGTGCATCTGTCGTCATGTCGTCCTCCGGGAACCGCAACATCGTGAACTCCCCAGTCTTCCGCGGCCCGGCTTAATGGGACAGGGCCCTTCGGCACTGAACTTCGGGGCATGCTGCCATCGCTAGCATCCCCGGAGCCGGCGATCAGGGTCTTTGGTCCCTAATAGCACGCCGCGGTCCTCTGAGATGGTGGTCTGGGCCGGAAGCACCACGCTGGGGTTGTGCATCCGGGTTTGCCGCGCCCGGTGTCGGCCGGCATGCAGCCTCATCAACGGAGGCGGGACGCTAGAGGAGAGCAAGGCTTATGGCAGGTACGTTCGAACTGTTTGTCGATGAAGATTCACAGATCCGGTTCCGGCTTGTGATGCCTGATGGACACGTACTGGCGGTATCCGGACAATTCGCGGACAAACGGGCGGCGGCCGCGGCCATCGAAGAGGTACGGGAATGTGCGGGAACCGGCCTGATCCGGGACATACCTTCACCGCCGCCGAACGTTGCCTGCAGCACCATCCCGCACGCGCGGCACGCGGTCCGGCGCGGGCCGCACAGGCTTGGCTCCCTGGGCGCCGCCTAGGGTGGAGGACGGTCGCGGCCAAAGCCCCGGTCATCAGAAGCTCGAGGAACTGCCCGAACCGGAGAAGCTTCCGCCGCTGCTGCCGTACCCTGTGGTGCTGCCGCCGCCCCTGGCGGAATTGACGCTGCTGACGCCCGTATTGAAGCCGGAGTTGAAGGTAGCCACGGAGAAAAACTGGTACGACGGGTACACCGTGCCCAGGATGCTCGGCTCATAGCTCCGCTGCCTGCGGTGGTCCAGGCCCTCGTGGGCCGTCTGCATCTGCTCGCGCATCAGCCGTGCCTCGCGCTCATTCCTGGCGAATCCCTGAATGACTGTTTCCGCATGGTTCTCCAGCAGTTCCGAGAGCCGCGACCGCGCCTCGTAGAGCCGGTCCAGCGCCTCTTCCGGCGTGATCCGTCCATCTGCCAGTTCCGAGGTCCAGCGTTCAATGTTCCGCAGGCTTTCGTCGCGGAAGGAACGAAGCGCCGAGGCGGTGGCCGAGTCCCCCTGCCCGTGGCGCTTGGCCAGGAGTTGCTCAAGGCCGGCCAGGTCCTTGCGGAGCGGGGCAAGCTGCCGGTCCCAGGCGGTAGGCCATGTGTCGGCACGGTTCAACAGGGCGTTGCTGTCGGCGATGACATCATCCAGGGCATCCAGCTCGGCGGCGCTGTCCGCGAACTGGCGGGCAAGCTTGAGGTTTTTCCGCCTGCTGAGGGACCGTTTGGCCAGGGCGTGCACCTGGTTGGAGAGTTCCGTGGCGGCGGCATAGCGGGTCAGGAAGGTGCGGTGTTTCTCCAGGACCCTGCTGCCGTAGCGGGATGATTCGGGGATGGTCCCGGCGTTCAGTTCCGTGACGTCCAGGTCCATGCTGACGTTGGAGTAGCTCCGGTCCCCCCGTTCGATTTGTTTGCGGCAGGCAGCCCTGGTCACCGCCCGCACAATCAACCACGCCGCTGCCCCAAGGGCCGCAAGTCCCCCGGTGACCCAGGCGGTGATCAGGAATGCGGCGGACCGGTACCAGGGCTGGTTGATGAGTTCGGCGGCACGGCGAATGCCGGCCACAGTACCGTCGGTCCACTGCGCGTCCCGGAACAGTTCCTTTGAGGCCTCCTGGATATCGCTGCGCTGCTCGAGCGACACTTTCCGGTCCTCCCCCATATAGGTGCCCACGTGGCGGCCCACCGGGTCAAGCGCGAAAATGAACAGCCCATCGGCCCACTTCTGTCCGTCGGCGCTGATCCACTCAGGGTGCCTGGAGCGTGCGAACCTCAGGACCTCTTCATTGAGGTTGTCCTCAGCCTTTCCGTTGTAGGTAAAGACAGCAACACGGGTGGGCTCGTAAAACTGGATCCGTTCGACGGCGGGGACCAGCGTATTCCGGTCAAGCACCCCCGCTGTGTCCTCCACGATGACGGCTGACGGGGACACGGCATCACTTGGGGCCGCAACCCCCAGCAGGGAGGCGGCCAGGACAAGCATGATCACCTCAATACGGCGCACCAGGGTGCCCATATGCCTCCCCGCTTCCTAGAATCAGGATGGATTCCTGGAATCAGGATGAAACCAAGGGGCAGGGCCGCCAAAGGGCCGAAGGTCCCGCCGGCGAGGATCGGTCTGATGAGGAGCGCAGCCAGGTGATGCAGGATGCGGGTTCGATTGTGGCCGGCTATGACGGTTCGGATGGAGCCGCGGCAGCCGTCCGGTGGGCGGCGCGCCACGCCCGTGCCACCAACTGCGCGCTTCATGTGGTGCATTGTTCCCTGTGGCAGCTGCTGACCAGGCACCTCGGTCCGGTTCCAGGTGTGTCAGGCAGCGGCCTTGAGCAGTCCGCCCAGGCCGTCCTGGAAGAAGGGGTCTCGCATGCTGCAGCGGAAGTTCCAGGGCTTCAGATCCGCGGCACCCTGCTCCACGGACTACCCGCACAGCTCTTGGCCGAAATTTCCGGCGGCAAGAGGATGCTCGTAGTCGGCAGCCGTGGCCTGGGCGGCTTCCTTGGCCTCCTGGTGGGATCCGTTAGCCTGGAACTGGCGGCCACCGCCACCTGCCCGGTGGCCGTGATCCGGGAGGACACCCATCCTGGCGGACCCGTCGTCGCCGCCGTCGATGCATCAGGTTCCCCCTCGGCACTGGAAGACGCGTGCGCCGTTGCTTCCGAGTGGCACGCACGCCTTACGGTGGTCCACGTCCATCACGAGCCCGCCGGCTACACGCGGCTGGACGGGAAGGAAGCAGCGGCTGGCGCCCGGGAAGTTCTCGAATCCGTTGTGGACCGTGCACGAACCCTGGCGCCCAATATCTCCGTTGACGGCAGGATACTCACGGACAGTTCGGTCCCGAACGCCATCCTGCAAGCCGCCTCGGAAGCCCGGATAGTGGTGCTGGGTTCCCAGGGCCGCGGCATCCTCCGGGAGACCATCGGATCAACCGCCCACGCAGTACTGCACCACGCGCACGGGCCGGTCCTCATTTCCCGGCGCGGCGCATGATGGAGAAGGCCGCGGCAGGAGTGTCGGCCGGGCCACAGGCCGTACCTCCTCCTAAGCTGGTTCGGTGACCCCTGTTCCCTCCCCCGGCCCGCTGGACGTCGTCGTCCATTCGGGCCCGGCGGACTGGTGGGTCATCCTTGCCGGGCTTGGACCCCTGGCCGTTCTTATCGCAGCCCTGCTGGCCTTCTACATCAACTGGCGCACGCTCAAGCAACGCACTGCCGCGGACAAGACCGCGCTGGACCAAAAGCGCGAAGCGGACGCCGACGCCCTGCGGCAAAAGACCGAAGCGGACAGCCGGGCGGAATGGTGGCGCCGCACCCAGTGGGCGCTCGACCGGGCGTTGGACCCGGATGCAGGGACAAAGGCGCTGGGCCTGGCGACGCTGGAAGTCCTTGCCAGGAGCGAACTGGCCCGCACCGAGGAACTCGAGTTGTTCGACATCGCCTGGAAGAGTGTGTCCGGGGACGAGAACGGGGACGATGCCGACGCCGGCCCAGGGCAGGAGAGTGCCGTCGTGGACGGCCCGGACAACTTAGGCGAGAATGGAATGACGGATGAAGACAGTGCCAAGGAGGCTGGACCATGAGCGCAGCATCGCCTGAACACCGCCTTGTCCACACTCCCCGAACCGGTACCAAGCCCGCGGGCAAAAAACCCACGCCTGCCGAGCACCGGGTCCAGGTTGCCGCGGCCAGGCTGCGCGTCACGCTTGATGAACGGCTGGGGCGGGAAACGCCCGCCAAGACCAAGGCGCTGGCCAAGGAACCGATCTAAATCCCGCTGCAGGGGCTTGGGGATCGACGGCGAATGGCTGGGTTTGGTGGGCAGTGGCGGCAGTAATTCTTGGCTGCGACACGAACGGGCTGCACCGCTGGGACTACGGAGCCGTCGTCGCGCAGGTGGCGCAGTCCGGCAGGTTCCTGGACCGCTGGCGCGTCGGCTTTTGCCCTGACATCCTCCCGGGGACCGAAGCGTGGCTCCTGGTGCAAGGCGGCAATGATGCAGGCAGCGGCCTCATCGGTCACGGGTCGGTGGCATCGGAGCCCTACCAGGCCGCCGCAGGCGATGATTCCGATGCCAACGACTGGTTCATCGCAGTCGCTTTCGACGCACTGCTCCCGCTGGGCGAGCAAATACGCCCCGGGACCCTGCGGGAGGCCTTTCCCGGTGACCTCTGGGCCAAGGCGAACGGCCCCTCCCTGGTGACCTTGCCGCCGTCGTCCTGGCCTGTTCTGCAACGCTTGTGGAGGGAATACGGGCCCACGACGCCGGATCCCACCGAGGTGGTTGCCGGAACCTTTCCGCCGGGCGGCGTCAGCCATATCCAGGTGAACCGCTTTGAGCGGGACCCCGACGCCCGCCGGGCCTGCCTGGCCTTCCACGGCACGTCGTGCGCCGCCTGCGGCTTCTCCTTTGAGTCCGCTTACGGTGAGGCCGGTACCGGAGCGACAGCCGTGCACCACGTGGTGCCGCCGGCCATGATTGGCAGCGGATACCAGCTTGACCCCATCGCCGACCTCATTCCGCTTTGCCATAACTGCCACGCCGTGGCGCACGGGGCAAACCCGGCGCGGACGGTTTCCGAACTCCGGAGCATCATGTCGGCCGCCGGGCATGTGCGGGGTGAAGTGGTCACTGACCTGGCCCTTCAGGCCCAGGAGGACGCACGGCGGATCCTCGGGGGCGGCAAGACGTAAGGGGCCAGCATTCGGGGATAAAATTGCAGGGATGACATTGGCTGCACGTTCCGGGGTGTTTCAGTCGGTCAGGAGCGCCCGGCCCCTGTTGCGCCGCGTACCCGTATGGACATGGCGCGTCCTGATGCGCGCCGTGAGTGCCCGGGAGCAGGCGCGGTTCAACACCGACCCAATCACGGCTGTGGCATATGTGCACGACATTGACTACGTGGGTGATGCCCTCCGCGCCCACCGCCTCGACGTTTTGACACCGCTGCAGCCGGCAGCTGACTCTCCTGGTACAGAGGCTGTGGCGGCGGAGCTGCTTCCCGTCTACGTTTACTTCCATGGTGGCGGGTGGACATCCGGTGACAAGGCAGCCCTGACCAAGTACTGCGCCAACCAGGCAGTGGGCGGGATGGTGGTGGTCAACGTCAACTACCGGCACGCGCCCCGGTTCGCCATGGGGCATGTGCTCGAGGATGCCAATGCCGCCCTGGCGTGGGTTGCCGCCAACATCGAGGGGTACGGCGGGAATCCCAAGAGGCTGATCCTGGGCGGGGACTCGGCCGGCGGACAGATCGCTGCCCTGCTGACCGCAGCCAGCCTGCGTTCCGAACTGGCGGCGCATTATGCCCTGCGGCCCGCAGTTCCCGCGGGACACCTGAAAGGGCTCGTCCAACACTGCAGCGCAGTGGATTTCTCGGTCTTCTTTAACAGCGGATTTGTCCTCAGCCTGAACTTCGTCCGTATGCTGTTGCCGCCTGCATCCCGGGCAACGGCAGGTCCGGGAGCACGCAATGGCCGTAAGCGGCCCTCTCCACCACGGACCGTGGCGCGGCTGAGGAGCGCCGCGGGTTTCCTGTCCCCGATCGAGTGGCTGGACGGGACCCATCCGCCCGTGTTCCTCACCACGTCCGAGCGTGACTACTTCTACCGGGCAAACCTGAATTTCATCGAGCGCCTGCAACAACACGACGTTCCAGTGGATGCCCTGATCTACCCTTGGGACAGCCTCAACACCGAACACACCTGGCAACAGGATTACCGCTACCCCGAATCCCAGGAAGTCTACCGGCGCCTTCACGCGTTCGTCCGCGGTGTGGCTGAACGGTCCACCGGTCCTGCCCCTGAATAAATTCAAGGCACTGGACTATGTTGGGACCATGGCAGAGCTGGACCGGAACGGGTACGGGATCGACCCCGAGGAGTTTGGCTCCGCCCTGGTGGACGCGGCCGCCTTGCTCGATGCGGAGCTGGGGGACGTTGACTGGTTCACTCCACCGCCGGGCGCTGTCCACCGATCCATTGATGTCCCCAGTGGCAGGCTCGCCGCCATGACGCTGGGCAATCCTGGCAATCCCAGCGTTGTGCTGGTGCCCGGAGCAACCGGTTCCAAAGAGGACTTCTCCCTCATGATGCCCGACCTGGCCAATGCCGGTTACTTCGCACTGAGCTACGATCTGGCGGGACAGTACCAGTCAGCGGCAGCGGGCCCCGGGAACCTGGTGCCGCCACGCAAGCATTATGACTACCGGCTTTTCGTGGACGACTTCCTTGCAGTTCTGGAGACCACTGCCACCCCAGTCCATGTTGTGGGTTATTCCTTCGCGGGAATCATTGCCCAACTCGCCTTTGGGGAGCGGCCGGAGCTCTTCAGGTCCCTCACGTTGCTTAGCTGTCCGCCGGAGCCAGGCCAGAGTTTCAGGGGGGTGGGCCGCATCGGCCGGTTCAGCACGTGGGTGAACGGCCGGGTGGGTGCTGCCTTGCTGATCTGGGGCATCCGGAGCGGCAAGGTGGTGCACGTACCGGAGGGCAGGCGGCGGTTCGTCAACTACCGGTTCCGCTTCACCCGCCGCGCCTCGGTCCGGGACATCTATACGCTCATGCAGAACGTTCCGGATCTTCGGCAAAAACTGGCGGAGGCGCCCCTTCCCAAGTTTGTGGCCGTGGGCGAACACGACCTGTGGCCGCTCCAGCTTCACCGCCTCTTCGCCCAGTCAATCCGGGCCCGGATCGGCGTCTACAGGGGTGGCCACAGCCCTAGCGAAACGTCGCCCCACGAATTCAGCCGCGACCTCCTGGCTCTTTATGCCAAGGCCGGGAAGCGGTAACCGACGGCCCGTGCTTGCGCCGCCACTGGGCTCATTCCCGCCGGTGGCGCAACGAAGGCTGGTCCTTGAACTCGACGCGGAACGTGACAAGGGACATCTCGAGCCGGCGTCGGAACGCGGACCAGCTGGCGAAGGGGTGCGCGGATACGCCCACTTAGAGCGTGGGATCGTAAATGACGTCCATGTCCGGCCGGAGTCGGTGTGAGATTCCCTAGTGGCGTTGAAGGCTGGTTTCGGCACGAGGTTATCGCCGGGCATGGGACGGGAGACCTCGTCGGGCGTTGCGCCCCAGCTGCATGTCCCCGGCGCCTGTGCTTCCTGAAACCAGGGCATCGGCGCTACTATCTCCCAGCACGCCGCGACGCAGCGGCGTGGGCCAGCGGTTGAGGGGAGCGTGGACGTGGGCGGAGGCAGGGGAACTAGCGGCCCGCACTGGCGGCGTGTGCTGGCGACGCTTGGCAACAACGATGCCAGGACCGCGTACGCCCAAATCGTGCTTGGAGCTGCGGCGCCAGACGTACTGCCCAACGTGAAGGAACAGCGGCGAAACCGGGCCATCGATAGTCTGCTTGAGTCCGGACTCGTGGAACAGCACGCGCCCGGGCGGCTGGTGGCGGCCCAGACGATTTTTCGCGACCTTCTCGCCCAACAGCCCAAGCGTCAACCACAAATCGGGACAGATCGGTTCATGCGGCTTGGACGCATCGAAAGGTACCCGTCAAACTTGGCGCAACGGCGGGAACTCCTTGCCCGGATCGCGGACGAGGTCATGGCGCCCGGAGAACAACTCTCTGAGAGGCAGGTCAACGAACGGCTTCTCAGTTACACGGACGACGTGGTGCTGCTGCGAAGGTACATGGTTGACTTCGGACTGCTGCAGCGAACCCCCTCGGGCTCCTCCTACACCCGCCACGTCTAGTTCCGCCTAGTGTGGTGCTCCTCACCGGATTCCTGCCATGCCGCAGGTGCAGGAGGTGGTAAGTTCGGCCGCATGGAATGCGTCGTCATCTACACCGTCCGTGAAGGCATCGACCGCTCGCGTGTCATGGAGACGTACCCGCGCCACAAGGCCTACTACGAGGCGTTCCACGCGGAAGGCGGGGGGCTCGTGGCCCTGGGTCCATTCCAAACGGCTGACCCGGAGCTTAGTTCCATGGGCATTTTCACTTCCCGACAGGAGGCCGAGCGTTTCGTCGCTGCAGACCCCTTTATTACCGAGGGACTGGCCGAATGGCGGCTCTTGGAGTGGAACGCTGTACACCTCGGGTAGTGGCGCTCCATGGCGTGTCGCACGCAGCCACATAAGAAGTCGCAGAGTCACCCGAAGGAAGCATGCCCAATGAACAAGAACCGGCTGGAAGCGTTCAGCGACGGTGTCCTGGCGATCATCATCACCATCATGGTGCTGGAACTCCATACCCCGGAGGAACCAACGTGGGAAGGTGTGGCCAGCGTCCTGCCCACCCTCTTCAGCTACCTGTTGAGCTTCGTGTATGTCGGAATCTACTGGAACAACCACCACCACATGATCCATTTGGCGAGCCGCGTTAATGGGGCCATCCTGTGGGCGAACCTCCATCTGTTGTTCTGGCTGTCGCTGTTTCCTTTTACAACCCGATGGATGGATGAGTCCGGCTTCGCGCAGGTCCCTGTGCTGCTGTACGGGATCAACCTGCTGTGCGCAGCAATCGCATACTTCATCCTGGAGCGCCGCCTGATTGCTGCTCAGGGCAAGGACGGGGCCCTCGCCAGTGCTGTCGGCCGGGACTGGAAGGGCAAAGCGTCGCCGCTGATCTATCTCCTTGGCATTGCGCTAACCCCTGTCCAGCCCCTGCTCGGGCTCGCCGTTTACACCATCGTGGCCCTTATCTGGCTGGTCCCGGACCGCAGGGTCGAACACTTTGTAACCCGGTCACATCAGAATGGGGCCCACGATTAGCCCGATGGAGATTGGCGCCAGATTCGATGGCCGCCTCCACCATTGGAGCCGTCATACCTCCGTGGTGCGCCTTGCCGCCGAGAAGACGGCCGGGCCGGGTAGGCGAATTCCGCAGGGTCGTGGTTGATTTGAACCGCGGGCGTGGCCACCATGGAACCGTGGAAACGAAAGGCCTCCGGCGCCGGCTCGCCTTTCCCCTGTGCCTGCTGGTAACGGCAGCCGGCACGGCAGGGTGCTCCTATGACTTCCCCGATCCGGCACACGCCCCGGCAGCCGAAGCTGACCGCACGGCCGCACCTGAACCCTCCCGGATGACGGCATCCGCTACCCGCCCCACTGACCCCCTGATCCTTGAGCGGGAGGCCAGAAACTACCAGGACCTGGACAGCTTTCTCCTGGCCGTGCAGGGCCCGGTTCTCCTTTTTCAAAAGGGTCCGCTGGACGGCCCCGGCAGGGGCTTTGGCACGACGGAAGAAGTCCCCGCGGCGGGCACGTACACGGTCACTGCTGCGTGCGTCGGTGCTGCCAACGCCAAAGTCTTCATCCGGCAGGAGAATCCCAAGGTCATACTCTGGCCCGTCGAGCTCACAGTGGATTGCCCAGGGTCCACGTCCCAAGTCATCACGCTTCAACAGGGCTACGTTTCCGCACACCTGTCCCTGCCCGCGGCGGGAGACGCACCCTGGACGGGAGCTGTTGCCGGAGTACGGGTGACCCGCTGAGGCTGTCACCCCTTCCCGCCGTCAGCATCCCCGGCCTCCCCCGGGCGACGATCCGTTCGGCTGGAGCGCTGCCCAGTGAGAGCTAAGAGCCTTGTCAGGCCATGGAGGCGCCTTTTATCTTCGAGCGGATGAAGTCGTGATCCTCACCGGAGACGAGCGCCTGCCCGTGCTGCCCTGTGGCCAGGTCCTCCCCGGTTTCCTTCGAGATCACCGCCGTGATGGTCCTGGGCAGCATCTGGCACCCCGGGTTGTCGATCAGCCACTTCTGCGTGGCAGGGTCAAGGCGGTCCCAACGGTCTTTGAGGTTCATTAGCGGGGCATCTCCGTGCTCGGTCCTGCAGAGCCACAACGCTCTGCAGACAGGCTTCGCCTGTCCCAACGCACCAGTAAACCCCGCCCTTCACCGGGAACACAGGGACCAAAGTCCCCACCTCAGGCGGGGCTTCCGGAACGCCTCCTTGTTGCCCGGCCGGTGCTGCTGTGGATACTCATCACTTGCCAACCCATTGGTAAGCATGCTTATTATGAGCGAAGCCGAATGCGAACGGCTGCCAACCAGAGGAGGAGACACCATGGGACTAGGCGACAAGATTGAAAACGCTGCCGAGAAAGCGGGCGGAAAAGGCAAGGAAGCTGCCGGTAACGCCACGGGCGATGACAGCCTGAAGGCGGAAGGCCAGGCGGACCAGGCCAAGGGCGATGTGAAGCAGGCCGGCGAAAAGGTCAAGGACGCATTCAAGCACTGACACCGTTTACGGGAAGGGCGCGCTCAGCGAACGGGGCGCGCCCTTCGTCGTGTCGGGGTGCACTCCAGCCACCCCTGATTGACCTGCGTGCTCGCCCCCTACGTGTTTGGTGCCGCCTGGCTTGCCCTGTTTATCAAGGCCCGCCGGCTCCACTTGGCCAGCCGCGCACCGCCCCAAACCAGGCCGCCCCAGCCCCGACCCATGGGTGGCTTGTACAATCTTTCGGCTCTTCGGTGCGGAGTTGCTTCCGCAACTCCCAGTTGCGCCGTCCTAAACTTTGGCCATGCACCCCTTAGCGGCAATAGGGCTGGTTTTTCTCGCCGGGCTTGCCTGGTTGGGCACCGTCCTGACCCTGCTCGTTGCCTTGGCCAAAGCCCGACGCCGGCTGCCGGCTGACGTCGGGCAGGCAGCCCAGAGCGTGGAGACGCAAGGCTCCGCTGGCAGTGGGGCCATAACGTAATCGGCATGGCACATTGCTGCCGACGGCGACCTGTCGCCGGCCTGACGCGACCGCCCGGTATCACCTGGCGGCCGCGGCCCAGCAGTCAGCCATGCCCCGACGGTGGACCGGCGGGATCCCGGGGCTTCAAGGAGCCTGGGAGTCAATGGCCTTCCGGTCGATGGACTTGAGGGCGGCCAGACGTGCTTCCACTTCGGTCTGCTCTCCGAGGTCTTCCAGGGAGGCGAACTGGGCATCGAGGGATGAGGCTGCGAGTTCCTGCTGGCCGCGAACGGTGGCCTCTTGGCGTCGGATCCGCTCCTCATACCGCCCGATGGCCGACGTCGGATCACCGGCGTCCAGGGATTTGAGGGCATCGTGGACCTGGGACTGCGCGGCCGCCGTCCGGGATCTGGCTACCACGTCGTTGCGCCTGGCCGTCAGCTCGTGCAGCTTGCCCTTCATCTGGTCGAGCCCGCCCTTGAGCTTGTCGACCACTTCGTTCTGGGCCGCAAGCCCGGGTACGGCGTCTTTCACGAGCTTCTCGGCGGCCATCTGCCGCTGCAGGGCAACCTTGGCGAGGTTGTCGAACTTCTGCGCATCGGCGAGGTTGCCGGCGGACCGGAACTCGTCGCCCTTCCTGGACGCGGCCAGAGCCTTGCGGCCCCATTCGTTGGCGTCGGCGACGTTACGTTTGTGGTCCTCCTCCAGCATCCGGAGGTTGCCTATGGTCTGGGCGATCGCGGCCTCGGCTTCGCGGATATTCTCCGAGTAATCCCGGACCATCTGGTCCAGCATTTTCTGCGGATCCTCCGCGGAGTCCAGGAGGGCATTGAGGTTTGCCTTGGCCAACTGGGCCACGCGGGCGAAAATACTCTGCTTCACGGGATTCTTTCTATCAGTAGTGGAATTCGCATCCTATGTGTTCGGCACCGCAGGGGACCAGATTCCCTAGGCTATGACCGCCTATTTGGTGGCCAGGTCGTGGCGGCGGAAGGTTCCGGCGATGGAGAGTTTCCGGCCGTATTCGATGGACCCGTACCGGAACAGGTGGACAGCCAACCGCAGGATAATAAGGCCGACGACGAAGAGTTCGACGATGACGATGGCGGATTCAACTGGGTTCAGGGTGCCGAACCCGTTGCGGAGCAGGGCGGTCACCGGAGCGGTCAGCGGGAAGTAGGTGAAGATCTGCACGATCAGCGCGCCCGGGTTGGAGATGATCAGGCTGAATGTGTAGAAGGGGATAAACATCATGGCCACAAGCGGGCCGAAGACGGTCCCGGCTTCCTTGGCGGTCGGCATGATCGCCCCTATGGCCACCAGGACCCCGGTAAAGACGGCGAATCCACCCAGCGTGAGAAGGGCCCCTGTGATCATGGGGCCGGGTTCGAAGACCAGGGATGACAGGTCCACCTCGGGCAGGGCCAGGCGGTTCCGGAAAAACAGGTAGGCCAATCCGACCGGGGCCAGGAACACCAGGATCTGGACCAGGCCGACGGCGAACAGCGAGATGATCTTGCCGGTGATCAGGGTGGTTGGATTCAGGGTGGTCAGGATCATTTCAGTGACCCGGTTTTCCTTCTCCTCCAAGGTGGAATTCAGCATCTGGTTCGAAAGAAGGATCATCGAAAAATAGAAGATGACCAGGAACAGCAGTGGTGGAATGATCCCGCCGACGCCCGCGGCGGCCTTGCCGTCCTTGAATATTTCGGAGTCAAATCTTACCGTCCCGGTCAGGGCCGCCGTCAGCTGCGGTGAGCCGACTTGGTGCTGGGCCGAGACCGCGAGCAGCTGCTTGGCCACGGCCTCGTACTTGTCGTTCTCAAACGTGCCTTTGTCCGCACCGTACACCTTCACCGGCTCTTTGGCCGGATCGGCAGGGTAGGCGAAGTATGCCTCCGAGGCGCCGTCCTTCACGGCAGCGATCGCGGCTTCGGGGTCGCTGGCAGTTGTTCCGCCGGCCAACTTGGCGGCAGACGCCATGATGATTCCGGAGGCGTCCGTGTACGTGAAAGCGAACGTCGCACTCTTCTGGGCGGCGGCGCTGTCCTTTGTGCTGGCGTTGGACGCGTACACAAGGGCGAAGATAATGATGAGAATGACCGGCAGCGCCAGGGTTGCGATGACGAAGCCCCGTTTCTTGATGGTCCGGAAGAACTCGAACGCGATCACGGTCCCAAGGTTGTGCTGTCCCAGTGCCATGTTCAGCCTTCCGCCAGTTCGTGCTGTTCGCCGTACACCTTGATGAAGATCTCATCCAGGGAGATCCGGGCCGGCGTGAATGACCGGACCACGGCCCCGGCTTCGACCAGCTCGCGCAGCACCGCGGCCTCACTGGACCCGGGGCGCGGCGCCAGTTCGGCGACCCCGTCCACGTCGTCGACGACGTCGAACAGTGCCGATGCGGGCAACGGTCCGTCGTGGGTGACCCGGTAGACGGTGCCGCCGAACTCTTCCTGGACCTCTTCCACCGTCCCGTAGGCGTGGGAGACTCCGTCCTTAAGCAGGATTACCCGGTCACACAGCCGCTCGACTTCTTCCATCTGGTGGGTGACCATGATGACGGTGGCGCCGGCCCGCTTGTGCTCTTCGATAATGTCCATCAGCAGCCGCCGGTTCACGGGGTCAAAGCCCTTGGTCGGCTCGTCCAAAATAAGCAGTTCGGGATCGTTCATGATCGTCACGCCCAACTGGACCTTTTGCTGTTGGCCGCTGGAGAGCTTGTCCAACCGGGACTTTGCCTTGTCGGCCAGACCCACCCGCTCCAAATAGTGTCCGGACCAGGACCGGGCCGCGGCCTTGGACAGGCCCTTGAGCCGGCCGAAGTAGACCATGACATCCAGGACGTGTTCCTTTTTGTACAGGCCGCGCTCTTCCGGCAGGTATCCGAGACGGGCCCCGTCGCGGGGCTCAAAGGCTTTGCCCCCTATGTGCAGGATCCCCGCGGTGGGCTGGTAGATGCCCAGCAGCGCCCGCAAAGTGGTGGTCTTCCCGGATCCATTGGACCCCAGGAAACCGAACGTCTCCCCCGCGTGCACGTCGAAGGACAGATCCCGGATGACCGTGGTGTCCCCGAAGTCCATCCGGAAGTCCTGAATGTGCACCAGCGGCTCCTGCGCCGTGTCCCCCATCGTCATGGTTTCAGACTAGCGGTTACCGATCTGCTCGTGTCGCGCAAGTGCCCGGTTGGGCTCAGACTCCGGACCTACCGGATCCCCGCGGCACGAAGGGTCCGGGCCAGTTCACCTGCGGCTGAGTCGAGCGTCTCCACGGTTTTCGAGATGACGTCGTCTGTGGCAAGTTCCACCGGCATGGAGCAGCTCATGGCGTCCGTCCCGGGGATGCGGTACGGAACCACCACGCTAACGCAGCAAAGCCCCACCGTGTTTTGCTCCCACTCAATGGCATGGCCCGTCTTCCGGAACTCAGTCAGCTCGGCCTGAAGCGCCTCGAAATCAGGGACGCTGTTCGGGGTCAGCTGGGGATAGGGCCCGCCGCCAAGCCGCTGCCGGACCTCCGTATCCGTGTACTCGGAGAGGATGGCTTTGCCCAGGGCCGTCACTTGGGCCGGAAGCTTGCGCCCTACCCTTGAGGACAGCCGGCGCCGGTCTACAGCCTGCCGGGTTGCAAGATAGATGACGTCGGACCGGTCGATGCGGGCGTAGTGGGTAGTGAAGGTCGTGGCATTGCGGACCTTTTCCAGAATGGCCGAAACGTGTTCCATCACCGGATCCCTGTCCAGGTACGCCGTACCGCACAGCAGGGCATGCGTGCCGATCCTATAGGCGCCCTCCGGTGTTTGCTCGATCCAGTTGAGCTCCAGGAGCGTCAACAGCAGCCAGTGCAGGCTGGAACGGGGATACCCGGTCTGCTTGAAGATCTCGGCGGTGGTGAGCGGCTGCGGAGCGGACGCCAGGAGCTCAAGGATGGCGATGGTCCGCTCTGCGGACTTGACCAGTTTGACGTCGCCGGGCGCGTCCCCCCGCGTGCCGGCCTGTACATCCAGCGGTGCCATTACCGCTCCCCCTTTCGCCGCACCGGACTGCGGCAGCTCATTTCGCGGCCAGGTGCGGGTAGTTGTCCATACCTACCCTATGACCATCGCTGGCCCAAAACCCGCCAAGGAGTCCCGTTTCAGCGTTCCCCCCGGAAGTATCGACCTCATTGGCATAGAGCTCCGCGTCGTCCTGCGGGTCGTAGCCGATGCGCCGTCCTGCCTGGAGGTTCGCCCAGCCGCGGGTGTTGGCCGAGACAGCCCACACCACGTGATGGCCCGGGGCACCGAGGTCGTTCAGCGCCGCCTCCACGAGCCTGAACGAATCCGCCGGGGAAAGCCACGAACCAAGGGTCCTGGCGTTGCCCGGGCGCTGGCCGCCGGTACCTATCCGGGCACTGACCACTTTCATTCCGTACTTGTCCGCATACAGGCTGCCGAGCGCTTCCGCGGCCACTTTGCTGACCCCGTAGTACGTATCGGGCCGCGGCGGAAGTACAGCATCCGCCGCGGCATCAGCAAGGTCGTGGAAGCCCACGGCGTGCGTGGAACTGGCCAGCAATACGCGTTCGACGCCGTTGCGGCGGGCTGCTTCCAGCGTCACCTGGGTGCCGGTGATGTTGGTGGCAACGATTTCCTGCCAGGTCATTTCCCGGTGGAGTCCGCCCAGGTGGACAACCCCGGATGTGGCCCTGAGGGACGTGTTCATGAAATCTGGATCAGTTACGGATCCCACCAGGGCAACCTCGTTGGGACGCAAATTCCGGGCTTCCACCAGGTCCAGCAGCCGGACTTCATATCCGGCATCAGCAAGGTAGGGACGCAGCAACGTGGCCATCATGCCGGCACCACCCGTCATGGCGATCGCCTGTGCTTTCTGTGCTGCCGGCAAGTTTCCTCCAATGGTTGACAGCCTGTGATGCTAATCATACTCTCATGAAGTATGTTTCAGATGATAGCAGATGTTTATATATGTAAAAGGAGAATCAGAGTGGATTCGAAGCTCAAGGCACGCTCCCGTGCGGCTCTGGCATTGGCGGTGACCTCAGCCACCCTGCTAACGGGCTGTGGCAGCGGGTCGTCCGCCCCTGCGGCCAAGGATGACGGCCAGCCCATCGAGGTCTGGGCGCGCGCCGGCACCGACGCCTCCACGACCTACGCGGCGCTGTTCAAGGGATTCACGGCAAAGACCGGTATCCCGGTCAACTTCCAGGGGGTGCCGGACCTGGACCAGCAACTACAGACCAGGGCGGCCTCCAAGAAGCTTCCGGATATCGTCATCAACGACTCCGCGGCTCTTGGCAACTACACTTCCCAGGGCTACCTGCAGAAACTGGACAAGTCAGCGGTGGACGGAGGCGACAAGATCTCCGACTCCCTGTGGAATGAGGCAGTGGGCCAGGACGGGGCTACTTACGGGGTCCCGTTCTCTCGCCAGACGATGGTGACCATGATCAGGAAGGACTGGCGCGAGAAGCTGGGTCTCCCCGTTCCCAAGACGCAGGAAGACCTCGCGGCGCTGGCCACCGCATTCGCTACACAGGACCCGGACGGAAATGGCCAGGCAGACACTTTCGGGATGACCGTTCCGGGATCCACCGAACGTGGATACCTGGGTTGGTGGGCCTCATCGTACCTTTGGCAGGACGGCGGCGCCTACCTGAAGGACAACGGCAACGGAAAGTACACCGCTTCCGCCGCAAGCAGTGAAAGCCAGAAAGGCGTCACCTGGATCAAGCAACAGTTCTGCACGCCCGGCAACACGCAGCCGGGCGCACTGACGGCGGCCACCAGCGCTGCGTCACCCTTTTTCCAGACCGGAAAGACCGGGATCATTCTCACCGGCCCCTACAACTTCTCCTCGTTTGATACGGCGCTGGGCAAGGACCGGTACGAAGTCATCGAAACTCCCAAGGGTTCGGTGGACAACACAGTCCTGGCCGAAGGCGAGAACATCTATGTCACTGCCACCAACGGCAAAAAGGACCAGACAAAGCAGGTTATCGACTACCTCGTGTCCGCCGACGGGCAAAAGGCGGGCATGACCGCCGGCAAGCAGCCGATTGTCCGCGTACCCGTCAATTCCGACGTCGATGCTGCCGCCGTCTACAACGATCCCCGGTGGACCGTCGTCCAGGACGCGCTGAAGAACTCGTCAAAGTCCTTCCCCTCGGCCATCAACTTCGTGCCGATCAAGCAGGCAGCCGCCGAATCCCTGAACAAGATCTTCTCGGACTGCGCGGCGGATAACGTGGCGTCCGGCCTTAAGGATCTCGACTCGGCCATCACCAACGAACTGACAAGCCAGAACGCCAAGTCATGACCGCAACACCAACGAAACCGGCAGGTGCCTTGACGGCGGAGCCGGAGTCAGCGCCACCGGCCCCCCGCAGCAAACGCCGCAACGGCAGACAGACCATGGCCATCTGGTTGTTCCTGGTGCCGGCCGCCGTCCTGGGCCTCTACTTCAAATTCATCCCCATGGCCGAAGGCATTCGGCTGAGCTTTTTCAAAGTGCAGCCGTTCCTGGGTGACGTTTTCGTCGGCTTCGACAACTATGTTGGCGTGCTGACGGATGCACGCTTCTTGGAGGCCCTCGGACACACTGTGGTCCTGGGCGTCACCCAGACCCTCGGCGCACTGGTGGTGGGCTTTCTTCTGGCCCTGCTCCTGGAAGGGCAGGCACGGTCACTGTGGATCCTCCGCACCACCATTTTCCTCCCTGTCGTCACGGCGCTGGCTGTGGTGGGCGAAATCTGGCGCCTGTTGTACTTCCCCACACCGGACGGACCCCTCAACAGCATCCTGGGCTGGCTAGGACTCGGCCCGCTGCAGTTCCTCAACGGTACGGACACGGCACTGTGGTCCATCGCCGTCGTCGGCATCTGGAGCGGCGCGCCCTACAACATGGTGATCATCCTCGCCGGGCTCACCGGGGTGGACCGCTCCCTATATGAGTCTGCGGGCGTGGACGGAGCCACGGTCTGGCAGCGACTGCGGTACATCACGCTGCCGGCCCTTCGTCCTTCACTGGTGATCGTCCTGACGTTGGCAGCCATCCGCAGCCTGCGCAGCTTCACGGAAGTGTACGTACTTACCGGAGGCGGCCCGGCCGGCTCAACAGAGGTGTGGATGACCCGCATGTATTCCCTGGGATTCCAGCGGAACGATATTGGCGTGGCCTCTGCCGCGGCAGTCCTGCTCCTGGTGGCCACCCTGCTCCTGACCGTTGGAACCCAGCTCCTGGCCAAAAGGAAGGCAGCACGATGAGCCAGACACTGACCCGAAAGAACTCCCGCACGGCCAGGCCGTCGTCCTCCGCCAGGTTCGACACGGCCCTGGGATGGTCGCCCCGTTTTGGACCCAACATGGTCCTGCGGATGCTGCTCTGCGCACTGGTGTTCTGCATTTTCGCCCTGCCGTTCCTGGCCATCATCTCCGGCGCTTTTGACCGGAACTCCAGCCCGACCGAGATTTCGCTGCTGCCCAAGACATTCACGCTCCAGAACTTCCAGGCAGCACAGCAGCAGGGTCTGTGGGGTTACCTGCTGAACTCCCTGGTGGTGGCCGGCGGAGGGCTCCTGCTCCAAATGACCGTTTCCGTGTTCGCCGCCTACAGCCTCAGCCGCAGGAAATTCCGGGGACAGGCCCTGGTCCTCCTGCTGGTCCTGATGACCATGATGCTCCCCGAGGAGATCATCGGCATCCCCCTGTCCCTGGTGTTGGGTGACCTCCCGCTGCTGGGCATCAGTTTGCGGGGAACCGTCCTTGCCGTCATCCTGCCGGTGGGCATCTGGGGCTTCTCCATCTTCATCATGAGCGAATTCATGAAGGAGATTCCCGCGGAAATCGAGGAGGCTGCCCGGCTTGACGGGGTGGGTGAGTTCCGCATGCTCTTCACCATCATCCTGCCTCTGTGCAAGCCGGCGCTGGGCGTCATCGGGATTTTCGGCTTCATGATGGTCTGGGACCAGTACCTCCTCCCCCTCATCGCGGCCAATGACCCCGGAGACTACACCCTGACCGTGGCACTGGCGGTACTTCGCAACGACACCACAGTCGGACCCGGCGTGCTGCTGGCGGGTGCCCTGATGGCCATGATTCCCAGCCTCCTGGTGTACCTCTTCCTGCAAAGCTCCATGATCCGCGGCATCACCTCGGGCGCAACCAAGGGCTAGGGAAGGCCCGGCCTCCCCAACCCTCCACGAAAGAATTTCCATGAATATCAGCTCAATTGTTCCTGCCACCGCGGCACCCACCGCGGCAGACCTGACGATCACCGACATCACCATCACACCGATCGCCTTTTCCGATCCGCCGCTCCTGAACGCCATCGGCGTCCACGAGCCCCTGGTCCATAGGGTGGTCATTGAAGTCCGCACCGCCAACGGGCTCCTGGGCCTGGGCGAATGTGCCGGCGGCCAGAGCCGCCTGGACAACCTCGCCGCCGGCGCCAATGCCATCAAGGGCGTCAGTATCTTTGAAACCTCCACAATGGAGCGGCTCATCAACCAGGCGCTGGACCCAAATCTCTCTGCCTTTGAACGGGCTGCCGTCTTCTCCGCCTTCGAAGTCGCTGCCCTGGATATCCAGGGGCATGCAACGGGCAGGACCGTGAGCGAACTGCTCGGCGGCACTGTGCGGGACGAGGTCCCCTTCAGCGCCTACCTCTTCTACAAGTGGGCTGAACACCCTGCTCACGATGGACGCCCGGCCATTTCCGACGGCTGGGGCGAGGCGCTGGATCCGGAGGGCATCGTCCGGCAGGCTCGCCGGATGATCACCGAGTACGGATTCAAATCCATCAAACTCAAGGGCGGCGTCTTTCCACCCGCCCGTGAAATTGAAGCTATCCGGGCTTTGCGTGAAGCGTTCCCGGACCTTCCGCTCCGGCTGGACCCCAACACTGCCTGGACGGTGGAGACCTCGAAATGGGTGGCGGCCGAAACGAGCGGGCTGCTTGAGTACCTGGAAGATCCGACGCCGGGCCTGGAGGGAATGGGCCAGGTCGCGGCTGCTGCCCCCATGCCGCTTGCCACCAATATGTGCGTCGTGGCCTTCGACCACATCAAAAGGAGTGTGGAACTCGATTCCGTCCAGGTAATCCTCGGTGACCATCACTACTGGGGCGGCCTCCGCCACACCCGGGAACTGGGCACCATCTGCGAAACCTTCGGAATAGGATTGTCCATGCATTCCAATTCCCACCTTGGCATCAGCCTTGCTGCCATGGTCCACGTCGCCGCCGCGACGCCTGCCCTGACGTACGCCTGTGATACCCACTATCCCTGGAACGGGCACAACGACGTGGTCAAGCCCGGAGCCCTGAAGTTTGTGGACGGCAGCGTGCCGGTTCCCACCGGCACCGGCCTTGGCGTGGAGCTGAACCGGGAGAAACTGGCTGAACTCCACCAGCAGTACCTGGACGCCCGCATGACGGCGCGGGATGACACGGGCTACATGCAGCGTTTTGTCCCCGACTTCACGGCTGCCCTCCCCCGGTGGTAGGTCCGCAGGTGATGCAGGTTACCGGCTATCTCTATCCGTGGGATGTACTGGGCGACCCGAAGGCGGTGTCATGGGTCAGGGACACCGGCGTTGACCGCGTGGCGCTTGCGGCCGCATACCACTCGGTGCGGGCCGGCACCCCACGGCATCCCACCCGGCGCGTCGTGGACGCCCGGTCCGCAGCCCTCTACGTTCCGGAAGGCGGTGCTTTCGCAGGCCGGCAGCTGATACCCGGCAACGCGAGGGAATGGACCGGGACGGAGAACGGATTCGGCGAGGCCGCAGCGGCATTTCAGGCGGAGGGCCTTCCCGTGGACGCGTGGACGGTGCTGACCCACTCCAGCGCAGTGGGCGGAAACAGCCCCGGCCTCTGCGTACAAAATGCCTTCGACGAGGTCTACAGGTACGCGCTGTGCCCGTCGCAGCCTCAGGTCCGCTCCTACGCTGCGTCCCTGGTGCGCCAAGTCCTGGAGATGGGACAGCCGGATGGGTTAATCCTCGAAGCGGCGGGTCCGCTGGGTTTCAGCCACCAGAACCGGCATGAGAAGACCGAGGGAGCCGAGTACTCAACCTGGGTGCAGGCGCTGTTGTCGCTGTGCTTCTGCGATGCATGCGCCACCGGGTACGAGGCCCGCGGGTTGCCTGCCGCCGGGTATCAAAGCCGGGTCCGCTCTGCCGTCGCGCAGGCCGATGATGCCCGAATGACAGCTGCATTTGCGTCCGGGGCAGCGGCGTTCCTTCCCCTCCTGGAGGTCCGGTGGGATGCCACGGCGATGCTGCTGGATGAGTGCTTGGCAGCGATCGAAGCCACCGGCTCCCGCCCCCGGCTGTCGCTGCACGCCACGCCGGACCCCTGGGCCACGGGGCCCTTCGTTCCGGTGGAGGCGCTCCGCAGGAGCAGGCTCTGGGGGCACCGGGGTGACCTCACCGCCGTCGTACCTTGCTGGGGCGAGCCCAGCGAAGGCGCCGTGACGGTCGAAGCCATGTTGGCCGCCGGTTTGCGGGTGGGTGCGTATGTCCTGGCGCTGCCGCCGAAGACGGCCGACGGCGGCAGGCTGGCAAGCGAGTGGCAGGTGCTTTGTGCGGCGGGAGCCAGGGAACTGCACGTGTATCACCTCGGGCTTGCCTCCTCCCGGCGCCTCTCCGCTGTTGCGGGAGGACTGATGAGTCTGCGCTGAGGTTTCAGCGCTGCCGATCAGGCTCACGCCGATGGAACGGGACCCCGGGAAGAAGTCGCCGAACGGGAAAGTCCGAGTGCCCATCCGCCGGCAACTCCAATGGCAAGAAGCATGGTGACGAAGCCGATTGCGGGGGCGCTCTGCCATGCCAGGGCACCGCCGTACCGCAGCAAGGCAAGCGCCTGCAGAATGACGAAGACAACGGAGGTCAGGGCCACGGGCCGGACGGTATGGAGGTAGCGGCTCGACTGGCCCTGCGCGGCAGACCACCCAAGACCGATCAGCCACGCCCCGATCGCCCTCGCAGTGAGTTCGGACAGTGGCCACGGCCACCACTTCGCGGCAGGAATGGGTGCCGCCAGGAGTGCCAGGCCGTAAATGAGCAGCACCCCGGCAATACCCACCATGAGCATTCGGAGCGCAGGCGGCAGTACTGGCAGTCCCGCCGTTACGGATTTGGGGGCAGGACGCCGGGACCGGATCTGTATCCAGCTGGTGACGGCCATTGCCACGGGCACGATGGCGTAGATTGCCAGCCACGCCCAGGTGGCTATTTGGGCGGTGGGGGCCGTGTCCGGTGACAGGTGGAAGCGGTTGAGATGCAGCAGGGTGACTCCCAAGGTCAGTGTCGTGAAGACGAACACGGGCCATACTGCCAGCCTCGCCGACTCCCAACCTGCCGAACGGGCGCCCGCCACCTCCAAGCCGGCGCTCGACCAGTATGCCGCCCCGAGGAAGACCGCCGTCATGGGCGGGTTGACCGTCCATGCAAAGAATTCATCGGTCCGGAGCGGAAACACGAACAGCACGAGCCCGGCAAGAAACACCAGGAATGCAGCGACGTAGAGCAGCCACCGCATCGGTGCAATCAGTGGAATGGCCTCAGTTGAAGCGGACATCACCGGGCTGCTCCTCGGGTGCGGCTGGCCCGCCAGGGGCAGGGGGCGAGGCCGGGAGGGGGTTTTCGGCCAGGTAGGCGTGAAGCATTGAGACCACGGTGGCACCGTCCCCGACTGCGGTGGCCACTCTTTTGATGGAACCGGCCCGCACGTCACCGATCGCGAAGATGCCGGGCATGCTGGTTTCCAGCGCCAGCGGAGCCCTGTCCATCCCGGCGTCACTGACATCCCTGGCACCTGTAAGGAGAAAACCGGCCGGATCACGCTCTACGGTGTCGGGCAGCCAGGAGGTCCGCGGCACTGAACCGATCAGCACGAACAAGCCGCCCGCTTCGATCTCCTCGCCCGCGATTGCTTCGGCTGCTCCGGATGCGGCGACCCTGACGGCGGCAAGGAATCCGTCCTGGTCCCGGGCCCCCACGATTGCGGTGCCAAAGCGGATCGCGACGTTCCGGGTGGCTTCAAGTTGGGAAATGAGGTATTCCGACATGCTGGCGGACAGGGTGGGTGCACGCACCAGCAGCGTCACCTTTTTCGCATACCTCGCAAGGTGCAGAACCGCCTGTCCGGCCGAGTTGCCGCCCCCCACGACACAGACATGCTTTCCGGCCATCGACGGCGCTTCGGAGACTGTAGCCCCGTAGAAGACGCCTCTGCCCACCAGATCCTCCAGTTGGGGTATGCCGAGGCGGCGGTAGTCCACACCGGTGGCCACCACTACTGCGCGGCACCGCACCGCACTCCCATCGGAAATCGACACAGTGTACAGCGGGCCGTCCGCGCTGAGCCCCGCCACCTTCCGCAGGAACAGGAAGTCAGCGCCCAAAGTCCAGGCCTGGTGAAATGAACGGTAGGCCAGGTGGGCGCCGCTCACACCGCGTGAAAAGCCAGGGTAGTTGCGGATCAACGAGCTGGTGCCGGCCTGGCCTCCCACAGCCTCCCCCTCCACCACCATGGTCGAAAGGCCCTCGGAGGAGGCATACACGGCGGCCGCGAGACCGGAGGGGCCTGCTCCCACAACCACCACATCGAAGATCTTGTCCGCCGGAGGAGGCCGCGTCACCCCCATCGCTTCGGCGATCTCCAGGTCACTGGGGTTCTCAAGGACAACTGGTGAAGCAGTGAACTCCAGCACCAGGACCGGCAACGCGGGATGGCGCAGGCCCAGGCTCTTCAGCGTCCGTTCCGCCGTCTCGGACCCAACTGGGTGGAAGCCCACCGGGATGTGGTTCCGGCTCAGGGAGTCGCGCAGCGTATGCGTCCTTTCGTCGCCTATGTCCCCGATCAGCCGGACCGCCTCAAACCCCACCCCTTGGGCCAACTGCCAGTCATCAAGGGCGTCGGTTATCGCCCCATGGAATTCTTCGTCGCGTGAACGTTCCGGACGTATGATCACCAGCTCGGCGTACCCCTGCCCTACCGCCCGGAACACAGTCGGGGCGCTTTCGAAGTCACCCCATGTCACCACAACACCGCGTTTGGCGGCCGGGTGGAAGCCGTAGGCACGCCGCAAGAAATCAAGTCCCCCGCGGTCAGCCGGACCGTAGCACCCGAGAATGAGGGCGACCTGGCGGTTCCAGCGACGGAGCCCCTCCAGCACCGCCCGTCCGTGGGCGTGGCCGTCGCAGGCCACCACCTCGTAATCGGCACCGTACCGTCGGCGCAACTCATCTCCGAGCATGCGCCGGGAGGTCGCGTCGGTGGTGGCAATCAGCATGATCGGAACCGGGTCATCCATGGCCGCCGTCTTTCCGGTTCTATGGTTCGGTGGCGCTCACGATACTCGCGCAAGGACATTGGGGACAAGGGTTCTCCCTTGCCTCCCGGACGTTCCTTCGCCACCGGGGACGGAGTTGTCTGGGACCCCGTTCTACCTCGATTCTGTCATTCCGGGGGCGCCCGAATTCTGCCAGAATGGCTCCGACGGCAGGCAAGCAGGGACCCGAACTTGAGCAGGACCGGAGGGATGAAATGGAAGACCCCGAGGAAAACCGCCCTCCTCCTGGAATCAGCCTCGCCGCCAAGCCCAGCGGATCAGGGTGCCTGGACTGCCTCAACGGTGACGGCCAAGGCTGGTGGCTGCATCTTCGCCGCTGCGCCCAGTGCGGCCACATTGGATGCTGCGATTCATCTCCCTCGCAGCATGCCAGTGCCCACGCGCGCGCCACCGGCCACACTGTCGTACGGTCTTTCGAACCCGGGGAGGAATGGTTCTACGATCACACCACGAAGAAGTTCTTCCGTGGTCCAAGGCTTCCGGATCCCCAGTCCAGGCCACCTGAGCAGCCAGCACCTGCACCGCCAGACAAGGTACCCGCAGACTGGCGTGAGCGCCTGCACCGGTAACCACGGACCGGGTATCACCCCTGCTGTCACCGGGGCCGGCGAGAATTCCGTTGAGGCTGGGTGGATGGCAACCTCTTTTGTGGCCCTCGAAAGGCACCAACATCGGCGATGCGCGGGTCGGCGGCGCCGCCGGGCAAACGGCGCACGAAGCCTGATGTGCCTAAACTACTGACATGCCCACACGTGTTCATGAGTTTGCCTGGCCTGACCGGGTCGTCATCGGCACCATCGGTGTTCCAGGGGCGCGAACGTTCTACCTGCAGGTACGTGCAGGTAGGCAAATTGTGAGCATCGCACTGGAGAAACAGCAGTCTGCCCAGCTCGCCGAAAAGATTGACGAAATCCTCGACGAGCTCATCGCCCTTGACGGCAATCCCTTCAGTGTTCCCACGGGTACTCCCATCGAGCTCGTCGACAATGACCAGCTCGAGGCAGTCCAGGAGCAGTTCAGGGCCGGCGCCATGAGTTTGGGCTGGGACCCGACAACGGCGCAGGTTGTGATAGAGGCCTACCCGATCATTGAAGTCGGTGCTGATGAAGACGTCGAATTGCTTGCTGGGAACGCCGCTGACGTGGCCGAAATGTTGCTGGTGCGGATGCCGGTGGGCACCGCCCGCGCATTCGCCAAACGGACCCGGGAGGTAGTGGGTGCCGGGCGTCCGGCATGCCCGCTCTGCGGTTATCCCATGGACGCCGACGGGCATACCTGCACTCTTCCTGAAGTCTGATGCCAGGGAGCCCGGACGGTAGTGGCGGGTCTACCGCAAAGCTGTCCGCAGCCGTTCCTTGAGGTCTTCAAGTGATTCACGCCATTCCGGTTCGTCAGCGTTGTCCCACAGTTCAGCAAGCTCGGACTTCTCCCCGGCAACCCGTTCAACTGCTTCCAGTGCCATCTCCACGTCTTCGGCGGTGACCTCTGCCCCGCGGGCAGCCACCCAGGTCGCCACGGTCTCCGGGAGATCGCCCAGCGGGTTGCCTTGGCTGGCGGAGGTCACTTCGGCGGCGGCGATAGCGACAGCCCCTTCGGGTGCCTCGACATACCTGTGACCTGCCTTCGCCAACGCCTGGCGCACGACGTCGACCCCTCCGGTCTCCAGCTCGTCCAGCCAGTCCAGCGCGTCGTCGTTCTCAAACGGCAGGTAGCCCCATGCACCCACGTGGTTCCCCTTCCGGTTAACGGCTAGTGGCTCCAAATATGCCAGACCGCGCCGTTGCAGGTCATACACGCGGTGGATGCCTGCAAAGCTTTTCGAGTGCGTGCTGAAAGTGCGGTTGTTGGCGCGGAGTGGTGGCCCGCAAAATGTCACACCCCCCTTGGATGATGAGTACATGGGAAGCGAAGCGGTGACAACGGCTTTTGAAGCGATCGACTCCTCGATTGCCCTGCTCCGCGCCGAGGTGGCTGAGTCCCGTAACGGGTTCCCCCAGCACGCCGACCCCTTGGCCGCCGTCGCTGACGGGTGCCTGGACATCCTTGCCGGAATTTCACGAACCGAGGCCCGGGTCGCTGCGTTGAAGGCGGAGGCAACGGCCAGATATGCGGATTCCGCGCGATCTGCCGCGCCTCCTGACATGCCCGTCCAGGCGCAGGAAATGGCAATAGCGGCCGAGGTGGGCTGTGTACTGGCCATCGGCGATCGGGCTGCAGGCATGCTGTTGGAGCAATCCCATGCTTTGGCTACGTTCTTGCCACTCACCCTGGCAGCATTGCAGGCGGGAACTGTCTCGTGGCAACACGCCAGGGTGATGGTGGACGAGACCGCCACCCTTGACTGTGACGCAGCGCGGGTACTCGAGGCACACTTCCTCGGCGCTGACGCGGCCAATCCTGCCCGCGGCTGCCCGGCCGGCGAGATGCCCGCCTTCAGGTTCCGGCGGAAGGCCAGGACCTGGCGCGAACGGCACCACCCGGACAGCATCGAAAAACGCCATGCTAAGGGAGCGCGGGACAGGTGCCTGGAATATACCCCGGAGCAGGACGGCATGGCGCGGGTGTCTGCCTACCTGCCCGCGGACCAGGCGGCTGCGATCTGGAACCGCATTACCGCCATCGCCCGGGGCCTGCAAGGGCCCCACGAGAACCGGACGCTCACCCAGTTACGGGCAGACGTATTTGCTGCGGCAGTCCTGCGAAGCGACAACGGCATCAGCGGCGGCGGGGCTGAGGCCGGAGGACCCGGCATGGCCGATGTCCCTACGCCCCGGGCCGAGGTCCTGATCACCGTTCCCGTCTTCTCACTGCTGGGGCTGACAGAGGAACCGGCCACGCTGGACGGGTTCGGACCCATCCCTGCCTCCATGGCCCGGAATCTCCTAACCAATGGAGCGGATTCGTTCCATCGGGTGCTCATAGATCCACGGGACGGGGCCCCGTTGGAAATCGGCCGCACAAGCTACCGGCTGACGAAGGCCATGCGGAACTGGCTACGAATGCGCGACGGCAGATGCCCGTTCCCCGGGTGCAGCAACCAGTCCCTGGACAACGAAGCAGACCACCTCCTGGCCTGGCATCACGGCGGAACCACCGGGATCAGCAACCTGGGACAGCCTTGTCCCCGGCACCACAGACTCAAACACGCCAGCGGCTGGACACCGACCCCCGCATCACAGAACGAGCCGCCCGGCTGGATTTCACCATCAGGGCGGAGATACAAAAGCGAACATCAGGACTGGGAAGCACCTCACTGGCCGTGTTCGTTGGGGCAGCAAGCCACAGAACGGCAACATCCATATCCTCCTATGCCCACCGCGGTGAGGGGGACCGTGGACTATTTTCGGGAACCGCCATCTGCGGGAGAAGCATTCCTTCGTACCTACCTCGATGCCAAATGAACTGCCGGATATGGCAGCAAGGGACCCCGCACAAAACGTGCGGAGTCCCTTGCTGTCGGATCCTGAAAAGAAGAAAGTCTAGAAGTCCCAGTCCTCGTCTTCCGTGTTGACGGCCTTGCCGATGACATAGGACGAACCCGAGCCCGAGAAGAAGTCATGGTTCTCGTCAGCGTTCGGGGACAGGGCCGACAGGATGGCCGGGTTCACGTCGGTGACGGACGCCGGGAACATCGCCTCGTAGCCCAGGTTCATGAGGGCCTTGTTGGCGTTGTAGTGCAGGAACTTCTTGACGTCCTCGGCCAGGCCCACGCCGTCGTAAAGGTCGTGGGTGTACTGGACCTCGTTTTCGTACAGCTCGAACAGCAGTTCGAACGTGTAGTCCTTGATCTCCTGGCGGCGTTCCTCGGAGACCTTTTCCAGGCCCTTCTGGAACTTGTAGCCGATGTAGTAACCGTGAACAGCTTCGTCACGGATGATCAGGCGGATCAGGTCGGCGGTGTTCGTCAGCTTGGCGCGGGAGGACCAGTACATGGGCAGGTAGAAGCCCGAGTAGAACAGGAAGCTTTCCAGCAGCGTGGAGGCCACCTTCCGCTTCAGCGGATCGTCACCCTGGTAGTAGTCCATGACGATCTGCGCCTTCTTCTGAAGGTTCTCGTTCTCGGTGGACCAGCGGAATGCCTCGTCGATCTCCTTGGTGGAAGCCAGGGTGGAGAAGATGGAGGAGTAGCTCTTGGCGTGCACTGACTCCATGAAGGCGATGTTCGTGTACACAGCCTCCTCGTGCGGAGTGAGGGCATCCGGAATCAGGGACACCGCACCGACCGTGCCCTGGATGGTGTCCAGCAGGGTCAAGCCGGTAAATACGCGCATGGTGAGCTGCTGCTCGGCCGGCGTCAGCGTGTTCCAGGACTGGACGTCGTTGGACAGCGGCACCTTTTCCGGCAGCCAGAAGTTGTTGACCAGGCGGTTCCAGACGTCGACGTCCTTGTCGTCCTGGATGCGGTTCCAGTTGATGGCCTCGACGTGGCTGAGCAGCTTGACCTTCTCGGTCATGTCATCCCCTATGCGTTGGGTGGGTTTTCTCTAAGTTAAAGCGTACGACGGCGGGCGGGCGCCCGCCGTCGTACTGTCGCGTTGGTTGAAGCTACAGCATGCAGCTGACGCAGCCCTCAACTTCGGTCCCTTCCAGCGCGAGCTGGCGGAGACGGATGTAGTAGATGGTCTTGATGCCCTTCTTCCAGGCGTAGATCTGGGCCTTGTTGATGTCGCGCGTGGTGGCGGTGTCCTTGAAGAACAGCGTCAGGGACAGGCCCTGGTCCACGTGCTGGGTGGCGGCGGCGTAGGTGTCGATGACCTTCTCGTAGCCGATCTCGTACGCATCCTGGTAGTACTCCAGGTTGTCGTTGGTGAGGTACGGCGCCGGGTAGTACACGCGGCCCAGCTTGCCTTCCTTGCGGATCTCAATCTTGGACGCCACCGGGTGGATCGAGGAGGTGGAGTTGTTGATGTAGGAGATCGAGCCCGTCGGCGGCACGGCCTGCAGGTTCTGGTTGTAGATGCCGTGCTCCATGACCGAAGCCTTCAGCGCGCGCCAGTCTTCCTGCGTGGGGATGTGCACGTTCTTGAAGAGCTCGCGGACCTTCTCGGTCTGCGGAACCCACTCCTGCTCCGTGTACTTGTCGAAGAACTCCCCCGACGCGTACTTGGACTTCTCGAAGCCGCCAAACGTCTGGCCGGTTTCGATGGCCAGCAGGTTGGAGGCGCGGACGGCGTGGTACACCACCGAGTAGAAGTAGATGTTGGTGAAGTCCAGGCCCTCTTCAGAGCCGTAGTGGACCCGCTCCCGCGCCAGGTAGCCGTGCAGGTTCATTTGGCCCAGGCCAATCGCGTGGCTCTGGTCGTTGCCCTTGGCGATGGACGGCACCGAGGTGATGTTGGACATGTCCGAGACAGCCGAGAGGGAACGGATGGCCGTCTCGATGGTCAGGCCGAAGTCCGGCGAGTCCATGGTCTTGGCGATGTTCAGTGAACCAAGGTTGCAGGAGATGTCCTTGCCGGTGTCGGCGTAGGACAGGTCATCGTTGTACGTGGTGGGCTGGGAAACCTGGAGGATCTCCGAGCACAGGTTGGACATGATGATCTTGCCGTCGATCGGGTTGGCCCGGTTCACGGTGTCCTCGAACATGATGTACGGGTAGCCGGATTCGAACTGGATCTCGGCGAGGGTCTGGAAGAACTCGCGTGCCTTGATCTTGGTCTTCTTGATCCGGGAATCGTCAACCATCTCGTAGTACTTCTCGGTGACCGAGACGTCCGAGAACGGCATGCCATAGACGCGTTCGACGTCATAGGGCGAGAACAGGTACATGTCCTCGTCCTTCTTGGCCAGTTCGAACGTAATGTCCGGAATGACGACGCCCAGGGAGAGGGTCTTGATGCGGATTTTCTCGTCCGCGTTCTCGCGCTTGGTGTCCAGGAACCGGTAGATGTCCGGGTGGTGCGCGTGCAGGTACACGGCGCCGGCACCCTGTCGGGCACCGAGCTGGTTGGCGTAGGAGAAGCTGTCTTCGAGGAGCTTCATCACGGGAATGACGCCGGAGGACTGGTTCTCGATCTGCTTGATGGGCGCGCCCACCTCGCGGATGTTGGTCAGCGCGAAGGCCACTCCGCCGCCGCGCTTGGACAGCTGCAGGGCGGAGTTGATGGAGCGTCCGATCGACTCCATGTTGTCTTCGATGCGGAGAAGGAAGCAGGAGACCAGCTCGCCGCGCTGCTTCTTGCCCGCGTTCAGGAACGTGGGGGTGGCCGGCTGGAAACGGCCTTCGATGATTTCATCCACCATCTGCAGGGCCAGCTGCTCGTTGCCGCGCGCCAGGTGCAGTGCCACCATGCAGACGCGGTCCTCGTAGCGCTCCAGGAAGCGCTTGCCGTCGAACGTCTTCAGCGTGTAGGAGGTGTAGAACTTGAAGGCACCCAGGAAGGTCTCGAAGCGGAACTTCTTCTTGTAGGCGCGGTTGAACAGCTCACGGATGAAGTTCATCGTGTACTGGTCCAGCGTCTCGCGCTCGTAGTACTGGTTCTTCACCAGGTAGTCGAGCTTCTCCTCCAGGTCATGGAAGAACACCGTGTTGTTGTTCACGTGCTGCAGGAAGTACTGGTGCGCGGCCTCGCGGTCGGCGCCGAACTGGATTTCGCCGTTGGGACCATAGAGGTTCAACATGGCGTTCAGCTCGTGATAGCCCAACCCCTTGTACGCGGCGGGCATCTCAGGCTTCTGGGACCTGGTTACTTCTGTGTCTGCGACAGTCGTGTCCAAAACGTGTCCAATCCTTGGTTGACCCGGGTAACGTCTTCCGGCGTTCCCATAAGTTCGAATCGATAGAGGTGGGGTACGTGGCATTTGGCGGCGATGATGTCCCCGGCCATGCAGTAGTTGTCCCCGAAGTTTGTGTTTCCGGCGCCAATCACGCCGCGGAGCAGTTTCCTGTTCTGCGGGTTGTTGAGGAACCGGATGACCTGTTTGGGAACGGACCCCTCTCCCCCGGTGCCACCGTAGGTGGGCACCACCAGCACGAATGGCCGGGTAGCGAGGAGGGGTGCGTCCTTTGGATAGAGCGGGATCCGGGCAACCTCACGGCCTAGCTTCGCGACGAAGCGGCTGGTGTTCTCGGATGCTGATGAAAAGTAGATGAGCTGGCTGCCGGTGCGGACCGGTTCAGCCTGGTCCTGCGACCCGGCCGGCGGGGACACCTCCACGCGCTGAGCCGCGTGGATGGGAACAACCTGGTGAATTGGTAAGGCCTCGCGGTCATGCTGTGCTGCTGGTGCTGCTGGTGCTGCCACGTGAGTCACCTCAGCTGGTTGCTGGTTGCCGGCAGGAGAAGCGGAACTCCTAAGCCACGGAGGAAACGGCGGAAAGTGCCAGTTCCTCGATCTTGTCGGGGCGGAAGCCGGACCAGTGGTCCTGGTCGGTGACCACAACGGGAGCCTGCATGTAGCCAAGTGCCTTCAGTCGCTCGAGTGCCTCGGCGTCCTGGGAGATGTCAACGCTCTGGTAGGTGATGCCCTTCTTGTCGAGCGCGCGGTAGGTGGCGTTGCACTGAACACAAGCAGGCTTCGTGTAAACCGTTACGGTCATTGTCCCTGTCCCCTTAGTTGAAATCTTGCTGGCCCGGTGTCCCCGTCCAGCTGTATGTAGATACTACATGTAGTGCAGACGCCTCTTTGGAACCCCAAGATGATGTATTACAAGTATGTCATTTAATGCACCGTTAATCCACAGGCAGGGGCGGGAAAAATGCCCGGAATCGCGGGTTTTTTGCGGGCTGGGTCCACACCCTGTGGAGTACTTAGCCACATTTAAAGGACCGCGTGTCGCACGGCTGCGGCGTGTCGCGCCCTGTTTCCTTCCGCATGAAAAGGGTCCGTGACCACTACATGTAGTGGTCACGGACCCGGGTTCCGCTCCCTGCGGCGAAGGTGTGTCCAGCTTGCCCGGGGTTTCCTACCGCTTGGCGGAGTTGAGGTTGGCGATGGCGGTGGACAACGCCGTGGCGAAGCCGCACCACGCCGCGTAGGGAGCCAGCGATACCCCGGCCGCACGGTTCAGCCGATAGGTGCGGCGCACCAGATCGGCGCTGCTGGCGGCGAGCAGGGCGGCCTCGGCCGCCGCAAGCCAGGGCCTGCGTGAGCGCCAGAAGAACCAGCTCCACGATGCATTGAGGACCAGGTTGGCAGCCAATGCACCCCGGTAGGCGCGGAGCTCCCGGCGGGAGCCCTTGCCACCCGGGTCGGATGTGCCGGCCGGGGTGGCAGCAGCCCGGTCCAGTTCAGCAGCCCGGTCCATTTCAGCAGCCCGGTCCAGTGCGACGGCGGACGTCACCGCGAGGTCTGCATACAGGGCCGTCCACACCAGCGGGAAGGCGATGGCCGGCGGCTGCCAGTCCGGCTTGCGCAGCCGCAGGTACCAGCTGCCCTGCGGATCCGTGGCCACTCCGCCCGCGGCGGCTGTGGCGGCCGTCGCCGCCGTCGTCCATGCAAGTGTTTTCAGTCTCATGGCCGGAACCTCCGATTCCCCTGGCTTCTGCCGAATGCTATAGCTGCGCCTCCCGGCGGTCCAGCACGATCTGCTGGACATCCAGGTAACCGGACTGGAAGCCGGCGCGCGAGTAGCAGAGGTAGAACAGCCACATCCGCTGGAACACTGCATCGAAGCCGAGCTCCCCCACTTCCCGGGACCGGGAAAGGAACCGTTCCTCCCACAGCCGCAAGGTGGCGGCATAGTGGTCACCCATCCCCATGCGCTCCCTTACCCGAAGGGTGGTGTGCTGCTGGGTCACGCTCTCGATGGCACGGACGGACGGCAGGAACCCGCCGGGGAAGATGTACTTGTGCACCCAGGTGTAGGCGTTGCGGGTGGCCAGCATGCGGCCGTGCGGCATGGTGATGGCCTGGATGGCCACCTTTCCGCCGGGTGCCAGGACGCGGTCGATGGTCTGGAAATAAATGGGCCAGTACTCGTACCCCACGGCCTCGATCATTTCCACCGAGACCACGGCGTCGTACTCGCCTTCCACCGCCCGGTAGTCCTGCAGGGCAACGGTCACGCGGTCCGCGAATCCGGCATCCTCAATGCGTTCCTGCGCCAGCGCCTGCTGCTCGCTGGACAGCGTGACGCTGTAGACCGTGGCGCCGCGGGCGGCGGCACGCAGGGCAAGCTCGCCCCAGCCGGTGCCGATTTCCAGCAGCCGCGTCCCCTCGCCCACGCCGGCCTTGTCCAGCAGCCGGTCGATCTTGGCCCGCTGGGCCTCGGCCAGGAACTCCCATGCAACGGTGGACAGCGGACCCGCCTTCTCCGGGAACAATGCCGAGGAGTAGCTCATGGTGGAATCCAGAAAGTTGAAGAACAGGTCGTTGGACAGGTCGTAGTGCCGGGAGATGTTGCTGCGGGTGTTTTGTTCGGCGTTGCGTTCCTGGCGGGGTGTCCGGGGCAGGTACAGCGAGCGCAGCTTCTGCAGCGGCATGGGGATCAGCGTGTCCACGGAGGCCGCGAAGACTTCGAGCAGCGCGGCGAGGTCCGAGGCTTCCCAGTCGCCGGCCATGAAGGATTCGCCCAGACCGATCAGGCCGTTGTCTCCGATCCGTGCCTCGAACGCGTCGGGCCGCAGCATGGTCATCACGGGGGCCTCCGGCCCGCCGGTTCCGAGCACGGACCCGTCCGGATATTCGACGCGGAGCGGCAGCCGCTTGACTGCACCCCTGAACAGCAGGCCGGCTGTCCTGCCGGCCAGTCCGGCTTTCATGCCCGACGGCGGTTGGGCAACACCTGGCCACAGGTCGGGATTGATGATGGCGGGCGACGCCGGCACCCCGGTTGCGCCCCAGGCTGCGGGCACGTGTCCGGCGGATGGTCCGCCGGCCTTGCCTTCGACACGGCCTGCGGTGGTGCCGTTATCGTCCGTCATGGTCATTGAACTGCCTCCTGTGAAGTGTGGGGTGGTCTGGCAACGACGGGCAGGTGTCTTGCCCAGAGTTTAATGCCCTGTATCCGGATCAGGGCGGATACCAGCAGCGGCGCGGCAGGCACCGCGAAAGCCGCCGCCAGGATGTTCGAAACGGTGGCGGGGCGGCGCCGTCCGTCCATGGTGGCCACGAAGGGCCGGTGCCCCTCCCGCTCCAGGATGATTGATACGGCAAGCCTGTCCCCCGGGGCCGGGAGCTTCATCCGGTACTCGCCGTCGACGTCGTTGAAGGGTGACACGTAGAACGCCTTCGGCACCGAGGCCCGCCCGGAGGGATCGGTTCGCAGCAGGTAGCAGTGCCGCTCCCCGTAGGTGTTGTGGACTTCGGCCACCACGCACTGCAGTTCCCCGGTGGAGCGGTAGCACCAGAACAGGGTGAGCGGGTTGAAGACGTAGCCAAAAACCCTGGCACTGGTGAGCATGTGGATGGGTCCGCCGTCGGGCTCCACCCCCTGGGTGCGCAGGTAGCGCTCCACGTTGGCCCGAATGCTTGCGCCGGGATCGCCCAGGTGGTCTCCGGCGCGGAACACTGCCAGCGGCCGGAGCAGGAACGGCAGGCGCGGCATGTGGTCCAGGTCCACGAACCAGCTGTAGCTGCGGTAGGTGAACGCATTCTTCAAGGGGCTGCGCCGGACATGGGAGATGGACGTGCGGAAAATCGAGGCGTCCATGGTCATGCCCGTTCCGTGGACAGCAGTTCCCGCTCCCCCTCGCCGGAGGAGTTGCCCGGTTCATCCGCGCGGGCCTCCGGCCAGGTGCGGCCCAGTTTCTCGGCCGCCCGCACCCCGGAGAGGGCACCGTCCTCATGGAAGCCCCAGCCAAGGTAGGCCCCGGCGTAGGCGATCCGGTTGTTGCTCAGCGCGGCGATGGCCTGCTGGGCCTGGAGGGATTCCGGCGTGTATTGCGGATGTTCGTACACCATGCGCTCCAGCACGGCGGTGCCGGCAATCAGTTCCGACTCCCCCAGGCTCACCAGGTACGGCTTTCCGTCCACGGGATGCAGCCGCTGCAGCCGGGTCAGGTCGTAGCTCACCAGAACCTTGTCGGGTCGCGCGTCGCACGCCGGGAGCCGGTAGTTCCACGACGCCCTGGCGTTGTCCGCGGCAGGCAGGACTGCCGGGTCCCGGTGGAACACGGTGTGGTTCACCGAATACGGCATCCCGCCCAGCGCTTCCTTCTCTTCCGGTGTGGCGTCGGACAGGAACCGGAGAGCCTGCGCGGGATGGGTAGCGACCACGACGGCGTCAAACTCTTCCGGCCCGCTGGCCGTTACGAGCTCCACGCCGTCGGGCAGGCGCCGGATGGCAGTGACGGGCGTGTTGAGCCGGACGTCGGCAAGCGTGGCGGCGAGCTTTTCCACGTACCGGGCAGAGCCGCCGGTGACGGTACGCCACTGCGGCGAACCCTTGATCCCCAGCATGCCGTGGTGGCCCAGGAACGTGAAGAGGTACCGCGCGGGGTAGGCCAGGGCGGTGGTGGGGTCGCAGGACCAGACTGCACTGACCACGGGGGTCATGAAGTGGGAGATGAAGTAAGGGCTGAACTTCTCCCGTTCCAGGAACGCGCCAAGTGTCAGTTCCGGCACCGGCACCTCGCCGCTGACGGCCGACGGCGGCGCGGTCCTGAGCAACTCCCTCGCCTTCCGGTAGAAACGGGTCACCTCCAGCAGCATCAGCAGGTAGCGGCCGCGGAGCAGGCTGGAGGGTTTGGCGATGATGCCGCGGGCGCCGTCCCGTGCCCCCGCGTATTCCAGCCCGCAGCCGTCGCAGCGGATCGACATGCTCATCTCGGAGTCCTGGGTCTCGACGCCGAGTTCGGCGAACAACCGCAGCAGTGTGGGATAGGTCCGTTCGTTGTGCACGATGAACCCGGTGTCCACCCCGATGACGCTGCCGTCGGGCTGCGGCATGTCGTGGGTGTGGGCATGGCCTCCCAGCCGTGAGTCCGCCTCGAACAGGGTGACGTCGTCCTGCCTGTTCAGCACGTAGGCGGCCGTCAATCCGGCCACGCCGCTGCCGATCACGGCGACGCGCCGCCGCCCGCCTGGACTTCCTGCTGGGTTAGGTGACAATTCATGCTCCTCTGCTGAACATTTGCCGCTGGGCTGCGTATACAACTGGCTATTCGGTGCCGTGCCGGCTGTGGATGGGTGAAGTACTGTGGGCTGGTGTTAAACCCGGTGCACCTGAAGACCCTCCTTGAAGTCACGCGGCTGGGATCGTTTGCTGCCGCAGCGGCAACGCTCGGCTACACGGCCTCCGCTGTGTCCCAGCAGATGTCGGCTTTGGAGCGGGAAACGGGCACCATCCTGTTCCAGCGTTCGGCGCGCGCCGTGATTCCTACGGAAGCCGCCGTCGTCATGACGCGGCACGCCGCAAAGGTGCTCACGGATATCGAGGCACTGATGGCCGCCGCCTCCAGGACCCAGGCCACGGAAAGCCAGGAACTGCGGCTGGGGATCTTCCCCAGCCTGGCCACGTATGTCCTGCCGCGGATCCTGAAGAACCCGGCGTGGAAGAAACTTGGGATCGACCTGCGGGTGTCCGTGGCTGAACCCGGCCAAACCATCCAGGGGCTGCGTACCGGCGGCGACCTGGACCTGGCCGTGGTGTTCCAGGTGGGCCAGACCGGCTTCGCCTGGCCCAACACCATCAACAGGCAATGGATTGGCGACGACGATTTCCGGGTGGTGCTGCCTGCCGGCTGGGGTTTCCGGGCCGACGCGAAGGTCGCGGCCGACCACCTCTCGGAGATGCCGTGGATCATGCACCATCCCGGCACCAGTGACGCCATGGTGATCGAGCGTCTGTTTGCCGGCTGCAACCTGCACCCCAGGGTGGTGGCGCACAGCGACGATTTCCATGCCAGCCTGGAGATGGCCGCCGCAGGGCTGGGAGCCGCTTTGGTTCCGGAACTCGCGCTCCGGAACAAGCCGGCAGGCGTTGTGGTGCTGGACGTCCCGGAGATCCGGCTGGCCCGGAACGTGTTTGCGCTGCTGATCAATGACCGGAAGACGGCACGGGTGCAGCTTTTCGTTGACCTCCTGGCCGAAACCCTTGCCGGGATGCGCACGGCAGTGAATTAGGGCAGAACGCTGGAATGGTCTGCCCTTCGGGTCTATGTTGAGAATATGAACAAGGTAGCGAGCCAGCACTTTGGGGAGATCGAGCTCAACCACGGCATGGATCATCTCTTTGCCGCCAAACATGAGCTGCGTGGCCACCCGCTGGAACTCGACCTGAACATCAACGCCCACGACAACTTCGATGAAGCCGCGCTCCGCAAGGTCGAGTACCGGCTGCGCTTCCTGCCGGAACTGGTGGACGAGGTCCGCGAGATGATCGCTGAGGAACTTGAGCAGGAGGGCACCAGTCCGCAGGAGTATCTGCACTTCCACTGCAACGCCCTCAAGGACGAGCACCTGCACAAGGTTTTCGGTGTCCAGGACCGCAGCCAGCTCACCAACGAGGTCTTCCTCAAGGCCCTCAAACTTGGCCATGTGGGCATTTACCCCGGCCAGCCCGAGCGCTACTTTGTCCTGGATTTCACCCTGGGCGAGCACTTCACGGACGAGGTCCTGGTGGCGTCCGCCGACCAGGACGGCGTGGTGGACGACGAGATCGTCTGGGAGTCCTAGGCCGTCGACCGGTCGACAGCGCCCGGGCACCAAGGAGGGTGGGCGGCCATGGATGTGGTTGATGACAGGCGTGGCATCTGGCGGCTGGCTTCGTCGCTGCTCCTCGCCGGCGTGCTTGTTTCGATTCTCGCCGGCATCCTGCATGCTGAGTCCCACGACGCCAACGACCATGTGGCGTCCTTCACCGCCTATGCGAACAGCGGAATCTGGACCGCCGTGCACCTGGGCCAGTTCGTGGGAATGGCGCTGGTGGGGGCCGGACTTGTTACGTTGGGCACCGCGCTCGGCGTCCAGCGCCGCCCGTTGGCCTGGGCCGCACGGTTTGGTGCTCTGTCCGCCGCTGCTGCAGTTGTGCTCTACGCCGCCCTGCAGGCAGTTGACGGGGTGGCCCTGAAACAGGCGGTGGACGCGTGGGCTGCTGCCCCGGACCCGGAAAAGGCGCCCCGTTTTGCCACAGCTGAAGGCATCCGCTGGCTGGAATGGGGAATGCGCAGCTACCAGAGCATCCTGCTGGGTGCCGCCTTGGTACTGGTTGGTGTTGCTGTGGCCGCAGCCCGCCACGCTTCCCGGATTGTTGGCTACCTCATGGCGCTGTCCGGGCTGGCGTATGTGGCGCAGGGGTGGATCATCGGGGAATCCGGATTTTCGGCAGCCAATTCGTTGCCCACGCTGGTGGGCATTGTGGCCATTGTTGTGGCGGCCGTGTGGCTGGCCGTCAGCGGGTGGCGGATGACGCAGACGACGGCGGCCGGCCACCTGGGGTGACCGGCCGCGGTTGCGTCGTTTCCCGTCTTACTTGGCCGCCTCCAGCAGGCCGGCCCGGACCGTCTGCGTGGCCTTGACCAGGTTGCGCAGCGACTCTTCGGTTTCGGCGTAGCCGCGGGTCTTCAGGCCGCAGTCCGGGTTGACCCAGAGCTGGCGGGACGGAACGTGCTTGACGGCGGTGGCCAGCAGCTCGGTGACTTCCTGCTCGCCGGGAACACGCGGCGAGTGGATGTCGTAGACGCCCGGGCCCACACCGCGGCCGAAGCCGTGCGACTCGAGGTCGTGGACAACCTCCATCCTGGAGCGCGCAGCCTCGATGGAGGTGACGTCCGCGTCCAGCCCGTCGATCGCGTCGATGATCACGCCGAACTCGGAGTAGCAGAGATGGGTGTGGATCTGCGTGGAGTCGGCGGCGCCGGCGGTGGCCAGGCGGAAGGAGTCAACAGACCACTTCAAGTAATCCGCCTGGTCCGCCCTGCGCAGCGGGAGCAGTTCGCGCAGGGCGGGCTCGTCCACCTGGATGACCTTGATGCCGGCAGCTTCCAGGTCGGCGATTTCGTCGCGCAGGGCCAGGCCAACCTGGTTGGCGGTCTCGCCGAGGGGCTGGTCGTCGCGGACGAAGGACCAGGCCAGGATGGTGACGGGGCCGGTGAGCATGCCCTTCATCGGCTTGCTGGTCAGGGACTGGGCGTACTTGGCCCACTCAACGGTGATGGGGGCGCTGCGGGTGACGTCGCCCCAGAGGATGGACGGACGCGTGCAGCGTGAACCGTAGGACTGCACCCAGCCGTGGACGGTGACGTCGAAGCCCTCGAGGTTCTCGGCGAAGTACTGGACCATGTCGTTGCGCTCCGGTTCGCCGTGCACCAGGACGTCGTAGCCGAGCTCTTCCTGCAGCTCCACCACACGCTTGATTTCGTCCTTCATCAGCTGCGCGTACTGGTCGTCGGTGAGCTCACCCTTGTTGTTCCGGGCGCGCGCCGACCTGATGTCCGAGGTCTGGGGGAAGGAGCCGATGGTGGTGGTGGGCAGGGGCGGCAGGTGCAGTGCTTCCTCCTGCGCCGCTTCACGGACCGCATAGTCGGAGCGGGTGAAGTCGGCTGCGGTCAGTGCCTCGGTGCGGGCCCGGACGTCAGCGCGGTGGACGCCCTCTGCGGAAGCGCGGGAAGCGATCACGGCGGTTGCCTGGTCAATGGCGGCCTTGGCGGAAGCGGGGTCGGCCAGGTAGGACGCGAGGGTTTTGACCTCCACGGCCTTCTGGTCCGAGAACGCCAGCCAGCTGCGGAGCTGCTGGGAGAGCTGTGTCTCCTCCTCGACGTCATGGGGAACGTGCTGGGTGGAGGTGGACGTGGAAACGGTGACCCTGCCGGCAGCTGCCGTCAGTTCATCCAGCTTGGCAGCCGAAGCGGCGAGGTCGTTGCGCCAGATGTTGTGGCCGTCCACGACGCCGGCAACCAGGGTTTTGTTGCCCAGCGCGGCGAGTGCCGCTGCGGAGGGGACGGCGCCCTTGAAGACATCGATATGCAGGGCGTCGATGTTGGTGGCGGCGAGGGTCCCAAGCTGTCCGTCGAGGGAACCGTATGGGGTGGAGACGAGGATCTGCGGGCGGTTGGCCGCAGCGGTGAGGACCTCGTAGGCGCGGGCCACGGCTGCTTCGATTTCGACGGCCGGGGTGTCCTGGTCAACCACGAGTGCGGGCTCGTCGAGCTGGATCCAGCCGGCGCCTGCTTCGGCGAGCTTTTCGAGCAGCTGCACGTAGACGGGCAGGATGTCTTCGAGGCGGGACAGCGGCGCGAAGCCGGCGGGGGCGTCGTCGGAAGCTTTGGACAGCAGCAGGTAGGTGACCGGGCCCACGATGTAGGGGCGGGTCTCGATGCCGTTGGCCAGCGCGAAGGCGAACTCGTCAACCTTGGCGGTGGACGCAAGGGTGAACTTGGTCTCCGGGCCGATCTCCGGAACCAGGTAGTGGTAGTTGGTGTCGAACCACTTGGTCATCTCCAGCGGCTGCTGTTCCTTGTTGCCGCGGGCCAGCGTGAAGTAGCCGTCGATGTCCAGCTGGCCCCCGGCGTTGAGGAGCTTGCCGAAGCGGGCCGGTACCGCGCCAAGGTGCGCGGTGGTGTCCAGGACCTGGTCGTAGTAGGAGAACGTGCCCGGGACCGCGGCGGCTTCGGTGAGGCCCAGTTCCTGCAGGCGTTTGGCGATGCTGAGCTGGATGTCCTTGGCGGCGGCGTCCAGGGCGCCGGCGTCGATCCTGCCGGCCCAGTAGGCCTCAACGGCCTTCTTCAGTTCGCGGCGGCGGCCGATCCGCGGGTAGCCGAGGAGTGAAGCTGCCGGAAACGGCGTGCGGGCGGTGTTCTGTTCAGTCATGGGGTTACTCCTGATGTCGAGGGCGTGCGCGGATGAACGCAGCACGGATGAACGCGGCGTGTACGAACGCTGCGTGGGTGAAGGAAAGCTGGTGAGGTGGGCGCCGGTCAGCTGGCGAGCTGGCTGCGGGCGATCGATTCGCGGCGGGTGCCGGGACGGCTGCGCCGCGGCAGGGCCAGCTTGTCCAGCACTTCCAAGGCACTCTGGTGCTCGTTGAAGGTGTAGATGTGGATGCCGGGTGCACCCGCATCAAGGGCGGCGTTGGCCAGGTCAACGGTGGCGTCGACACCAATGTGGAGGCGTTCGAGGTCGGAGTCCGCTGCGGCGAGGCGGGCCATCAGTTCCGGGGCGGGTTCCACGCCCGTCAGCTGGCCCAGCCGGTTCAACCGGCGGAGGCTGGTCAGCGGCATGACGCCCGGGATGATCGGGATGGTCACCCCGGCACGGCGGGCCCGGGTGAGGAGGTCGGCGTACTGCCTGGTCTCGAAGAACACCTGGGTGATGGCGAAATCCGCGCCGGACCGCTGCTTGGCAAGCAGCACCTCGACGTCGTGCTCCTCGCTGGGCGACTCCGGATGCCGGGTTGGGTATGCCGCCACGCCCACTGCGATCTTTCCTGCGCACAGCAGGGCCGACCGGCGCTGCTCCACGCGGCGGATGAGTTCGATCAGGTCCTGGGCGTACCGGAGCGAACCCGTGGCCGGGGCGCTGGCGTCCTTGGGAAGGTCTCCGCGGAGGGCGAGGATGCCCCGAACCCCGGTGTCCAGCAGTTCGCCGACGATCGCGGCGAGTTCCTGCGGCGTGTTGCCCACGCAGGTGAGGTGGGCCAGCGGCCGCAGCGTGGTTTCCAGCAGGAGCCGGTTGATGAGTTCGACGGCGGTGTCCCGGTTGGATCCGCTGGCGCCGTAGGTGACGGACACGTAGTCCGGTTCAGTGGCTTCCAACTCGCGGATGGTGGTCCAGAGCGTCTCCGCTGCCGCGGGAGAGCGCGGCGGGAACAGCTCATAGGAAAGCGCCACCGGAGCGGTGTCGGAGAGGTTGGGATGTGCGTCAATCAGGCTTGGTGGTGACATTTGCGTCCTTGGCTTTGGGCCATTGGGGGTTCCCTGCCACGAAACAGGACAGGAAACCGGCAATGAATTTGAGTTTGGGGAACACGGAGGGACTCCACGAGGACGCAGCCGCGACTGTTACGCCTTGAATGAAGTAGTCCGTGAGCAAATGTCAGGCCCACATGGGGGCACCCACACCCTCCGGAACGGAGGATCGCTGACACGTTACCGCGGTAACTTGTCTATGACTCTATGGGGCCGGGCGGGGCCGGGACAAGTCGGGGCCGAATTAAGACGCACTTTTACGGGGTGTTTCCTGCAGCGGCAGAATTTTCTTCGCCTGGCGGGGTTCCTACCAAGGGCGGTCCGGCGCCGTGCCAGTGCCGTTGTCCAGGTATTCTTCCCGTTCGCGCCCGCTGTTCCGCTCCCGCTGGGCCTGCCGTGAATTCTCCTGGAGCCGGTCCAGCTGGCTTTGCTGTGCAGCCGCTGACCCGTCCTGCGGGGATTCCTTCCCCGGCGCATCCTCCGGGTCCTCCGGCCGTCCGGCGGCGCCAAGCTTTCCTTCCAGCCGTTCCCGCGCTTCGGCCAACCGCCCGTCCGCTCCTGCTGCCGCGTCCGGGGACAGGCAGCCTTCCGGTGCCTGCCCGGCGGTTGCCAGTGCTTCGTTGAAAAGCGGAACGGCCGACGACGGGTCCCCGGCCTGGAGCCGCTGGTCGCCCAGGCGTTCGGTCACCAGGACAAGGTTCACCAGGACCAGGCATTCATCGCCGGCTCCGTCCGGGACCAGTCCCAGCGCCTGTTCGAACAGGGCCTTCGCCTCCCCATAGTCTCCTGCCAGCACCGCGGCGTCACCGGCAGCGAACGGCGCCTTGTGCGGTTCCACCAGGTTGGCCAGGCCAAGGCCCTCTGCTGCGGAATCCACGGCGGGCGCATTCCCTGCCGCAAAACCGGTCGCGGCACGGTCCGCAAGAACATTGAGGCTCAGGAGTTTGGCGGCGACGCACAGCAGCAGCATTACGGGCACCGCCGACCAGAGGAGCAGGCGTTTCCTGCCGGCCCTGGCAGTCACCGGTCCCCTCCGCTGCGGCGCATGCGGGGCAACCCGCACAGCTGCCGGACGATGCCCACCGCCTCCGGCAGGGCCAGCAGGAAGGCGCCGGCGGCGAAGATCCAGTACAGCTCGGCTGCGGCCGCCGTCGGGCCGTCTCCATCCGCACGTTCCACCCTGCCGGGGCGTGCCTGCTGCATCATGTCCCCCACGGGATCGCCGGCGGCGCGGTGGACGTAGGGCACGCCGAGCTGGCCGGCGATGGTCCGCAGCCTCCCCTCGTCGATGACCGACAGTGCGTCTCCGCTGGTGCCGGCGCGGTTGTCCTGGACATACGTGCCGCCGTCGTCCTCCTGCCCTGAGTTGTCCTGTCCTTTGTTCTCCTGGCCTTTGTTCTCCTGTCCGGTGATCTCCTGTCCGCTGTTCTCCTTCATCCGGCCGCCCGCCGCCGTCCCGTAGCCCAGCACCGCTCCCCCGGCCACCAGGCCGCCGTCGAATGTCATTGCCCCGGGTTCCCTGCCGCTGGTCTGTTCGCCGTCGCCCAGGTAATACACCAGCCGGGGCCGGTCCGGATGGCCGTCCCTGGCGGCGGCCAATTGCTCTGCGAGCACCTGCCTCGCCGCGGTGATGCTGCTGCCTTTGGCGTACGCAGTCACCTGGGGTTCCAGGACATCCGTGATGGTCTCGAGTGCCAGCGTATCCGTGCTGAGGGGCATGCGGACGTGGGCGGTGGTGTCGAACGTGATGACTGAAAAGCGGGCGCCGGGCAACTGCCCGGCGATGGCCATGATGTCCTTCCGGACGCCTTCCAGCCGCGGGCTGCCGTTGCCGTAGTCCTCGGCCACCATGCTGGTGGTGGTGTCCACCACCAAGAACACGTTGAGGTCGGCGGCGGCAGCCTGGACCGATCCGCCGGGCAGGCCGGGCCGCAGGGCGGCCGCCATGATCATCAACACCACGGCGCCCCGCCGCAGCCACCCCCTGCTGCCGCGGCGGCCCGGCTGCAGCCGCCACAGGACTGCGCACAGGGCCAGGGCGGACAACAGCCCAGCAGCCAGCGGCAGGCCAGGTACCTCCGAGAACACAGCACGCGGCGCGCCCTGGATGGCCGCCGTTTCAGTTCTCTCCACGGCGGTGACTATTCCGGCCACGGCAGCAGGGCTGTCCAGGGCGTAATACGAGCCGCCCGTGGACTCCACTGCCGCCCGGAGCTGGGCACCGGGCTGGCCGGTCCCGCTGCCATAGTCCAGGTCCCCCGGGTTCAGCGCGTGGACGTGCACCGATCGGTCCTTGGCCAGCCGCGCCGCCTGCTCCAGGGTCATGATCGGTTCACCGGAGAGCAAGTTGTCCGTGGCCAGCACCACCGACCGCGAGCGCCGGGGAGCGTTGCTTCCCGCAGCGTCGGAGCCGGGAAAGCTGTTGATGCACGATGCCAGGCCGTCGCCTATCAGTGACGAACCCCTGCCGCTCCATGTGCCGTCGAAGAATCCGGAGCTGCCCTGCTTGCCGTCGAACGCGTCCCTCGCGAGGTGGAGCTGCTCCTGGGCGTAGTGGTAGTCGTCGGTCAGTGGAAAGACCTGGATGGCGGTGCTGTCAAAGATGGTCAGGCCGATCCGTTCACCGTCGAACTCCCGTGCCAGGCCGGCAAAGACGTCCGCCACTGCCGCGTCGGCACTGCTCATCGATCCGGAGGTGTCCAGGCAGAGCATGATGTCGCGGTTGTGCTGCTCCGGACGGAGGGTGGACACGTCAAGGGGGCGGGCCGCCGCAACCGCAGTGGAAACCAGCAGCACGCCGCAGGCGGCACCGGCCAGGACCAGCCACCGCCGGTGCCGGCGAAGGGCTGCCTGGTATTCGGGCAGCGCGGTCAGCCTGTCGGCGTGGGCAACCGGCCGCCGTCGTCCGTTGGACAACCGGTTGCTGCGCAAGGCAGCCCATACCGCCGCTCCTGCGGCAGCGGCCGCAACCGGCAGCAGCCACCAGAACATCAGCTCCACGAGCGCACCGCCGCCGAAGCTTTTGCTGCCGACACGCTCACGGACGGCAGCGGACCGGGGCCGAATTCAGCGGGGTACAGAGCTTGGACGACGTCGGCCGCCGCCGGGAGCGGGTGGCGCGCCAAATCGTGGTGCGTCATCCTGGTGGCGTCCACTCCGGTTGCATCGCGGACGAACCCGCGCAGCAGCAGGCTGAGCTGCTGGTGCGCTCCGCGTGCCTCGAGATGCCCGGCCGCCGCTGCCTCCTCCACCTCGTTGATGCGCTGAAGGTACGCGGCTTTGAGGGCCGGCAGGTCGGTCAGGGCGGACCTGCCGGGCTTGGAGCTGCGCTGCGCTGAGCGTTCCGCCTTGCGGGTGGAGGCAAACACGTAGGCGTACCACCCGGCCACCAGTGCCAGCAGTGCTGCGCCGCACCACAGCCAGGCGGGGCTGTACTGCAGCGGGCCATAGAATCCGGGATCAGCCTGCACGCCGGTGCCTCTCCAGCAGGGCGAAGAGACCCGTGATGACGTCTCCGCTGCCTGCCACCTCCCCCTCAGTAATCCCCGCGGCCCGGAGCATGGCCCTGCGCGCCGCGTCGCGCTCTGCGGTGGCCCTGGTGTAAGCGGCCTTCACCGCGGCGGACGCAGCAGGCTGCCATGGCAGCAGGGCGGAATCGGCCACGCTGCAGTAGTCCACCTCCGCGCTTGGAACCTGACCGGTCAGGGGATATGGTGCCAGGTCTGCGTCCCTGACGGTCAGCCAGAGGATCTCGTGCTGGGCGCGCAGCCTGCGGAGGAGTTGGGCCATGGCATCGTCTGCGGCAATCTCGTCCGCGACGACGAACAGCAGGTGGCGTCCCTTGATGGTGCGCGCCGTGTACTCGAGCTGTTCCTGGATCCGGCTGGGCGCCGCGTCGAGGCTCGTGTGGGAGTCCACGTGCCCCAGCAGCCGCTCCAGGTGGGCCTCGCCGCCCTTTGCGGGCAGGGAACGCGTGGCCGTTGAATCACCGCAGACGAGCCCCACCAGGTCCCCGTGCCGGTGGGCCAGGTAGCCAAGGACCCCCAGGGCGAGCACGGCAATGTCCTTCTTCGCCTCCCCTGACCGGGCCTCCGCCGCCATGTTGCGCCCGGTATCGGTGACCAGGAGGACAGTCTGCCGGCGGACGGCGGCGTAGCGCCTGATCAGGGGTGAGCCGTGGCGCGCGGTGGCCTTCCAGTCAATGTCGCGCACTTCGTCCCCGGGCACATAGCCGCGCAGGTCATCGAAGTCCAGGCTGCGGCCCTTGAACACCGAACCGTATTCGCCGTCGAGCATGCCGCGGGCTTTGCGGTGGGCGAAGATGGCCATCTTCGATTTCACCCGCTGGAGGAGGCCGGCCATAGGGGTTCAGGGAGTCTGGACAGCGGCGACGACCGCATCGATTACCGATTCCACCGGAACCTGTTGGGCCACCGCGTCAAAGTTCAGGATCAGGCGGTGCCGCAGCACCCGATGGGCCAGCGCCTTGACGTCCTCGGGAATGACGTGGTCGCGGCCGTTCAGCAGTGCCACGGCGCGGGCGGCCTGGCTGAAGGCGATGCTCGCACGGGGGCTGGCGCCGAACTCGATGAACCCGGCGAGCCGGGCGTCAATGTACTGGGCCGCGTTCCGTGTCACGTACACCAGGCCCACAATGTAGTTGATCACCGCCGGGTCAATGTAGATGCGCCTGGTCAGTTCCTGGATCTCCAGGATGGCATCAAGGGAAGCGGCCGCCGCCGGTTTCTGTTCCGGCGTGAAGACGCCGGCGTCGATCCGGGCGATGATCTGCGCCTCTTCCGCAGGACTGGGGTAGTCCAGGACGTCCTTGAGCATGAAGCGGTCCATCTGGGCCTCGGGCAGCTGGTATGTACCCTCGTGCTCGATGGGGTTCTGCGTTGCCAGGACCAGGAACGGCGACGGGAGGCGGTAGTCCTGGCCGCCGATGGACGTCTGGCGTTCCTGCATCGCCTCCAGCATGGCGCTTTGGGTTTTGGCGCTGGACCGGTTGATTTCATCGAGCAGGACGATGTTGGCGTGGACCGGCCCCAGCTGGGTGCGGAACGTTCCCTTGGCGGCGTCGTAGATCTGGGTTCCCACAATGTCGCTGGGCAGCAGGTCGGGGGTGCACTGGATCCGGCGGAATTCGGCGCTGACGGCTTCGGCCAGCGTTTGGGCCGCAGTGGTTTTGGCCAGTCCCGGTACGCTCTCAAGCAGGATGTGGCCGCCGGTCAGCAGGCCCACCAGCAGCGATTCCCGCAGCCGGGACTGGCCCACCACCTTGGCATCGAAACTGCGTGCGACGCCGGCGGCCACCTGCTGCGCCCTGGCCAGCTCCGCAGGCTGGATTCTTGCGGGCACGCTGGTCGAAAGCACTGGATCTCCCCCTGAAGACGGTGATGGGCGCGCGGTCCGGAAGGCCGTGTCCCGCCCGCCATCCTATCCAAGCCCGGCGCCCGGAACCCGGCAATGGGCACCCCTCCCCATGCGGGGTTTGCAGGTCTATCCTTTTGCCATGATCGAGCTTCCAGCCACCTACAAGGAATACCTCGCCGACAAGAGCCAGATGTTCATCGATACGGTCCGGCCTGTCCTGATGCAGTCTGCGGCGGAAAAGCTGCACGGTGTCCGGGTGGTGTACAACCCGGGCTCCACCGGGCACCAGGCCCACCTCGACGACACCCTGCCGTTCGGCGTGGTCTTTGAGGACATCGACTAACCCCTGACTGCGCCCGCAAGGGCCAGCGAGTTGCCGGAGCCGCGTGCCACGAAGACGTAGAGGGCCAGGACCGGGACCGAATAGAGGATCGAGAATGCGGCCAGCTGGCCGTAGGCCACTGCCCCGTGCTGGCCGAAGAAGCTGAAGATCGACACTGCCGCCGGCTGCCGGCCCTCGGACAGCAGGAGTACGAACGGAACGAAGAAGTTCCCCCAGGCCTGGATGAACACAAAGATGAACACCACACCCAGGCCCGGGCGCATGAGCGGAAGCACGATCGATCGCAGGGCGGCCAGCCTGGAGGCGCCGTCCACCCAGGCCGCCTCCTCCAGGGCCAGAGGCACGGCGTCCATGAAGTTCCTGGTCATCCAGATCGCCATCGGCAGGCTGGTGGCGGTCAGGAAAAGCACCGTGGCGGGCAGGGAATCCAGCAGGTGCAGCTGCACGAACAGTCCGTAGACCGGCACCATGATGGCGGTAACGGGAAGGCAGGTGCCAAACAGGATGCCGTACAGGAACGGCTTGTTGAACCTGGACTGGTAGCGGGAGAGCGGGTACGCCGCAAGCACGGCCGCCGCCAGGGTAACCGTTCCGGTCCCCGCGGACAGCAGCAGGCTGTTCCACAGCGGACGAAACAGCAGTTCGGGGGTCAGGACGGCAGCAAAATTGTCCAGGCCGGGCTGCTGCGGAACCCTGGTGCCGTGTCCGGCGGCCGGATCCACGGAACCGAACACCAGCCACAACAACGGCAGCAGGAAGCAGGCGCCAATCAGCACCAGGACCGCGTCCGCCCACGCGTTGCCCCGGGTACGGCCGCGCCTGGGCTGCACTCGGCGTGGACGGCTGGGGCTGGGCTGGCCGGGCTGTTGCTGCGGGAGCCGCCGTCCCGCCCATTTCGGTGCAGTCACGGCTTCTGCTCACTGAGGAGGCGGAGATAGGCTGCGCCAAACACGGCGCCGATCAGGATGAGGACGGACGCTACGGCGGTGCCGTAGCCGATGTCACCGAATTTGAAGGCTTCCTGGTAGGCCAGGACAGGCAGCGTGGTGCTGCCGTTGGCCGGTCCGCCCGCAGTCATGACCCAAATCAGGGTGAAGACAGCCAGGGTCTGCAGGGTAACCAGCATCAGGTTGGTGGCGATGCTGCCGCGGATCACCGGCAGCGTGATGAACGCCAGCCGCTGCCAGGCACCGGCCCCGTCCATGTGCGCGGCCTCGGTCAGCTCTGCCGGGACGCCGTTGAGCGCTGCCCGGTACACCAGCATGGAAAAGGCGGTCCCGCGCCACACGTTTGCCAGGATCACGGCGGCCATGGGCACGGTGTAGAGCCAGTCGGTTTCCCCCGCACCGAAGCGGCCCAGCAATTGGTTAAGCGTGCCGTCGCGGCTGAAGAAGGCATAGGCGGCGAACGCGGCCACGATTTCCGGCAGGACCCAGGCGGCAACGACGGCGGTGCCAACAGTTGCCGAGACGATCGGACGTGCGCGGCGCATGAGGACGGCGAGGGCCAGTCCCAGCACATTCTGGCCCAGGACTGCCGAGCCTGCGACAAACAGGACCGTCAGCGCCAGCGAGAGCGGGAAGACGGGGTCCTCCAGCAGCCGCTGGTAGTTCTCCAGCCCCACCCATTGGGGGTTCCTTGCGTTGCGGCCGGTCAGTCCGGCGTTGGTGAGCGAGGCGTGGAAGGCCCACAGTACCGGGCCGGCCAGGAAGACGAGCAGCAGCAGGACGGCAGGCAGGACGGGCAGGTAGCGGAGCAGCTGCCGTGTCCGGTGGTGGGCCGCCAACGCTACTTCCGGACGGTCTTGTCGCCGCCCACGATGCCGGCCACGGCTGTGTCATAGTCGGCCGCTGCCTGTTCAGGGCTCCTGCTGCCGGTGATCACGGCCTCGGTGGCTTCCTGGACGGCAGCGGAAATCCGCGGATAGTCGGAGGTGGCAGGCCGGAATTTGGTGACGGCCACCAGGCCGGACACGTCCTTCACGAACGGGTTGGCGGACTGGTAGGCGGGGTCGGCGGCCACGTCGGTCCGGACGGCGATCTGTGAGCTGGCCACCGTGAAGGCCAGCGAGTTCTTGGCATTGAGTGCCGTGGTGAGGAAGTTGAAGGCAAGGTCGGGCTGCTTGGTTTCCGCCCCGACGGCAAGAGTCCACCCGCCGGACATGCTGACCGCGCCGGGGGCGCCGCCGTTCTGCGTCGGGAACGGGGCCACGCCCATGTCCTGTTCGTAGCCCGGCCACGCGTAGCTTCCGCCGGCCTGCCAGAACGACGGCGCGTAGGAGCCTTCCACGGTTGCCCCGAGCTTTGCTTTCGGGAACCATTCACCGAACACCTTCTTCCAGATGTTCGGGTCCAGCGCCTCGGCCGGGGCCACTGCGAGGTTCTCGCCGTAAAGGGTCTTGAGGAAGGTCAGCGAGTCCTTGAAGCCGGCAGACCCAACGACCCACTTTTTCGAATCCGTGTCATAGAGGCTTGCCCCGGTTCCATAGAGGAGCTCATAGAAGCCCTGCATCACGGTCCCTTCACCTGTGCCCTTGCCGGCATACATGTTGAAGGGGATGACGTCCGGGTTGGATGCCTTGATCTTCCTTGCGGTGTCCAGGATGTCCTGCCAGCTGGACGGGCGCCACGGCAACCCAATGCCGGCGGCCGCAAAGACCTTTTTGTTGTACCAGATGGCCCTGGTGTCGGTGCCCAGCGGCACCGCGTACGTGCCGCCGTCGTCCGCTTTCCCGGCCTCCTTGGCGCCGTCGCTGAACTTGTCCCAGTCACCCCATCCGGCCAGCCGGCTGTCCAGCTTCAGGAGGTACCCGGCGTCCACGTCGGAGCGGACCTTGAAGGTGTCTTCGTAGAAGACGTCCGGAGCAGTGGCAGGCGAGCGAAGGGCCAGGGCCAGCTTTGTGCCGTAGTCGTCGTCGTTCGCCTGGATGGGCTGCAGTTCGATGGTGACGCCCTGGTGTGCGGCTTCGAACTCTTTTTTCGCATCCTGGAACATGGTGTCCAGGGTCTTGAACGAATCCGTTTTCTGGTAGGCCACCTTGATGGTCTTGTTTCCCTCGGCTGGGTTTCCGGGAGTGCAGGCCGCAAGGGCAAGGACCACGGCGGCCAGCAGGGAGACGGTTTTCGATGTCCGGCGAAGCATGCTGTTCCTCAGCTTTCCAGCAGGAGCCGTTGGGCCCGGGGCGCGAGGGTATGTTCCAGGACCAGCGAGGCGGCGCCGATGGCTCCCACGTCCTCCCCGACGCCCGTGCCAACAACCTCGATGGGGTGGATCAGCCTGACGTCGCTGTTGGCATCCAGGAGTGGCGGAATCAGCTCCAGGTAGCGCTCCGCCAGTCCGCTCCAGAAGGGGCCGCCGAAAACGACGCGTTCCACGTCGAGGGTGTTGGTGACAACGGAGACCGCCCGGGCCACCAGGACGGCGGATTTGTCCAGGATGGCAGCGGCGCGTTCGTCCCCGCCGTCGGCGAGTGCGCACAGCCGGGCGAAGCTTTGCTGGACTTCGGCGCCGCTGTTACCCGCGCGGGATCCGTCCAGGATGCCCGCTGCTTCCGCCTCCGCCACCAGGACCTGCGGGATGCAGGAGGATTTCACGCAGCCGCGCAGGCCGCAGTCGCAGGGTGGGCCGTCGGGATCGACGATGATGTGTCCTATCTCCCCGGCGTTGCCGGACGTGCCGCGGACCACTTCGTCGTTCAGGACGATGCCGCAGCCGATGCCTGTGCCCATATACATGAAGACGAAGCTGCCGGCGCCGCTGGGCCCGCCTGCCCATGTCTCCGCCACGGCGGCGCTGGTGACGTCCTTGTCAACGAGTACCGAGTAACCGGTGGCCCCGGCCAGCGCTTCGCGCAGCTCCACCCTGTCCCAGCCGGGCAGCAGTGGTGGATCCACGACCGTGCCGTTGTCCAGGTCGATGGGGCCGGGCGCAGCCACGCCCAGGCCGGCGATGCGGCTGCGGTCTACGCCGGAATCGGCGACAAGCTGGTCGATTTCCGCAGCGATGGTGCTGATCACGGCGGAGGGATCGTTTCCGCCGGGGGTTTTGATCCGCGAGTGCCGGACAACAGCTCCCACGAGGTCCAGCACCACGAACGTGGTGACTGCGGGGTCCAGGTGGACACCAAGGGCGTACATGCCGCCGGGATTGAGGCGGAGGATGGTGCGCGGCTTGCCCGGGCCGGTACCCTCCTTGCCGGCCTCGACAATCAGGTTCTGGTCCAGCAGGCGGCGCGAGATGTTCGAAATGGTCTGCGGGGACAGGCCCACGATCTGGGCCAGTTCAACGCGGCTCAGGCCACCGGACGTCCTGCGGATTGCGTCAAGGATGACGGTGAGGTTGAAATCCCCCATCCTGGGCAAGTTGGTTCCGCGTCTCGGAGAGGATTGGCGGATCTCAGACACTGTGTCCCCTAAACGTCTTCGGCTACCTCGTGATGGTGATGCTTTGAATCGTACGTTAAGGGTGGTCCCCCGCCCATATGCGCGGGCGGCGGCGCGGCGCGGCAGGATCCGCGGTTCCCGGCGGTGGACTCCCGGTGGCCGGGCGCGTTCCAGTCAGAGGGGGCGGCGGGTGCTTCGGGTGACGGTGAACTTGGGGTTCCGCCCCTCCACCACGGTGGGCCCCACGTACCGTTCCAACGCCGGCAGGTAGGCGAGGTGCCGGTTGAAGACCGTCCACAGCTCGCCGCCGGGAGCCAGCACCCGCCCGGCTGCCTGGATCATCTTGAGGCCGGCACCGGCGTGGACGCCCGCACCAACGTGGAAGGGCGGGTTGAGCAGCACGGTGTCCACGGCGGCGTCCGGGAAGGTGCTCAGCGCATCGTCCTGCAGAACGCTGATGCGGTCTGCCATGCCGTTTGCGCGGGCGGTGGCAAGGGCGGACTGCACTGCGGCCGCGGACTGGTCGGTGGCTGTCACGGCGGCTGCCGGGAACTGCCGCGCGTACATCGCGGCAAGGATTCCGGTGCCGCAGCCGAGGTCGACAGCGTGCCGTGCCGGTTTCATCCGGGGCAGGAACGCCAGGAGGAAACGCGTGCCGATGTCCAGCCTGGGGCCGGCAAAGACTGCGCCGTGGGCTGCCACGTCCAGGTCCAGGCCGGCAAGGTGCTCCACCACCGGGAAGCGGGGCGCCGCGGTGGAGGGTTTGGGGCCCGCGGCAAGGAGGACCCGGGACTTTTGCCGTGCGAGCTGCGGCTGCACCGAAACGAAGTACCGTTCAAGGACGGCGTTCATGCCCAGCGACATGTGCTTCACCCGGCCTCCTGCCAGCAGCCGGACGTCCGGTGCGGCATGCAGGGCCACGGCGGCAGCGATTTCTTCCAGTTCCGCGAGGTTTTTGGGGAGCTGCAGCAGGATGGTGTCTGCTCCCGCCAGCAGCTGGTGCCCCAGGGGCAGCTGGACAAACTCCGCCCCGGGCCCGTCCCCCAGTTCGGCCGCGTTGAGCCGCAGTGCCCTTTCCCCTGTGATCAGGTCCTGGTGCACGCGCAGCGACGCCGGGGCAAGCACTGCCGAGGCGCCGAGCGTCAGGGCCCCGTAGCGGTCATTGATCACCGCCACGGTACCGCCGGCCCGCCCCAGCTGCACTGCGGTCTCCAGCAGCAGCCGGTCCGTGGCATCCCAGGCCTGCAGGTTGGGGGCTTCGACATCGGGCCGCCGGCGCAGGACGTTGAAAATGTCCGCCAGGGTGTTTGCTGCCACCGGTGTCCTGCCGCCTTCTGTTGCCTTCGTTCGCCCCGCGTCCCGGGGCATCACCCCCACGTTACCGTTTTCGCCGCCGTCGCCATTCCAGGCAGCTTCAGGATCCCGGTCACTGCCGCGCGGCCCGCACGGTTGGCGCCAATGGTGGACGACGACGGCCCGTAACCTACCAGGTGGACGCGCGGCTCGGCCGCCACCCGGGTTCCGTCCATGGCGATTCCGCCGCCGGGCCCGCGCAGGTGAAGCGGGGCGAGGTGTTCCAGTTCCGCCCTGAAGCCGGTGGCCCACAGGATAACGTCGGCCTTGCGGAGGCTTCCGTCGGCGCGGCGGACGCCGTCCGGTTCGATGGACGTGAACATCGGCTCCCGGTCGAGGGCGCCCCTTCCCCTGGCCGCGCGGAGGGCTGGTGTCCAGATGAGGCCCGTCACGGACACGACGCTTTGCGGCGGAAGTCCCTGCCGGACACGGTCCTCCACGAGCGCCACGGCCTCGTGGCCCGCTGTGGCATCGAACGGCGCGTCGCGCCACACCGGTTCCCTTCGGGTGAACCAGCTGGTGGTGGTGACGCGGGAAATTTCTTCCAGCAGCCCGACGGCGGAAATGCCGCCACCCACCACCACCACATGTTTGCCGCGGAACTCCTCCGCAGAGACGTAGTCGGCGACGTGCAGTTGCCTGCCGCGGAACGAGGACTGGCCCGGGTAAATGGGCCAGAACGGGCGGGTCCACGTACCGGTGGCGTTGATGATGGCCCTGGCCGTCCAGTCCCCGCGTGTGGTTTCGACCCGCAAGTGCCCGGCCGGGTCATCATCTTCGCGCCTGACGGCCCGGACCTTGACGGGCCGGAGAACGGACAGACCCAGCTCAGCCTCGTAGCTTCCGAAGTACCGGGTCAGGAATTCCGAGCTCGGTTCCGCCGGATCCACCTCCGGTTTGGCGATGCCCGGCAGATCGCTGATTCCGTTGACCGTGGCCATGCGGAGGCTCCGCCAGCGGTGCCGCCATGCACCGCCCGGCCCTTCCTCGGCGTCCAGCACGGCATAGTCAATTCCCCGGCGCTGCAGGTGGTAGGCAGCCGAGAGGCCGGCTTGGCCCGCCCCGATGACCACCACGTCGGTTGGGTCAGGACTCACCTGCCCATGATAGTCGCGGAAGCCAACGCGGCCTTAGGGTAGGCGCATGGAAACTGGAGCAGCCGAACGGACAGGAAACGGAAGCACCGGGCACGCTGCCCGGCTGGAAAAGGCCCTGGGGGTGGTGCTGGGGACCGGGCAGATCCCGTTGCGCCTGCGCGCGTGGGACGGCTCGGAAGCGGGACCCGTGGACGCACCCGTCCTGGAGTTCAGGTCCCGAAAGGCCCTGCGCCGCATTCTGTGGTCGCCGGGACAGCTGGGGCTGAGCCGCGCCTACGTGGCAGGTGAAATCGACACCCCGGGGGACATCTTCGCGGCGTTCACGGCATTGAGCTCGGCCGGCAAGTTCGCCGAGCCCGGGCCGTTCCGCCCGCTGACCGCAGGCGAGCTCTGGCTGCTGTTGCGCACCGCGGTCCGGCTCGGCGCCATCGGGCCCAACCCTGCCCCGCCACCGGAGGAGGCGCGCATTGCCAAAAAGGGCAGGATGCATTCCCGCCGCCGGGATTCGGCCGCCATCTCGCATCATTACGACGTCGGCAACGACTTCTACGCCCTGGTGCTGGGACCGTCGCTGGTCTATTCCTGCGCGGTATGGGCCGCCGGCGGCGCCGAAGCCCCCGGGGGTGGCCCTGACGCGGGGCTGGACGCCGCTCAGGAGGCCAAGCTGGACCTGGTCTGCCGCAAGCTGGGTCTTCAACCGGGGATGAGGGTGCTGGATGTGGGCTGCGGCTGGGGCAGCTTCGCCCTCCACGCTGCGTCCAGGTACGGCGTCAGCGTAGTGGGCGTGACGCTCTCCAGGGAACAGGCCGCCCTGGCCCGCAAGCGTGCAGCGGACGCCGGCCTGACGGACGAAGTGGACATCCGGGTCCAGGATTACCGGGATGTCAGCGACGGGCCATTCGACGCCATCAGTTCCATCGGCATGTCCGAACACGTCGGGCGCGCCCAGACCCCCGCCTACGCCTCGGCCCTCTACGGGTTGCTCCGGCCCGGCGGGCGGCTGCTGAACCACGCCATCTCCTGGAACGCCGGCCCCACCAGCCCGGACCCGGACTCATTCATTCCCCGGTACGTGTTCCCCGACGGGGAGATGATCAGCCTCGGCGAAATGGTGGCCGCCCTGGAAACGGCGCGGTTCGAAGTCCTCGACGTGGAGGCCCTCCGCCGGCATTACGCGCTCACGCTCCGGGCATGGGTAAGCCGGCTTGAGGAAAACTGGGACGAGGCGGTGAAGCTGGCCGGTGCGGGACGCGCCCGGGTGTGGCGGCTCTACATGGCCAGCAGCGCCATTGGCTTCGAAACCGGGCTGACCGGTGTCAACCAGGTGCTGGTGCGCCGCCCGGGTGGAGAGGAACCGCCGCTGCGGCGCACCGCCTGGATGTGAGGCTGGCGGACCCCGTTTTACTCCCGCCAACACTCCACGTACAGCGCCCTCCTGCCGGGACGTAACCCGGCAGGAGGGCGGCCTAATCCCGGGGAGGACCCGGGCTTCCTTCAGGCCACCGGCGGAGGTCCGCCTGGACGGGTGAAAGGCTGGATTTTCTCGATCTGGACCACCTTCGGGTCTGTCTCGTCGGCGGCGTAATCCGTGGGCCGGGTGAGGTCCTCCCCCGTGCGGACCTTCAGGGCCCGCAGCACCAGGGTCAGGACGGCGGCGACAATCAGGTTCAGCGCGAACGCGGACACCGCGATGTAAACGGTGAAATCCGTCCCGGGGATGGGGGCCAAAGAGCCGCCAAAATGGGCCTTGGTCGCCGGATTGACCACGTTGTATGCGGAGATTGTTCCGAAGATGATGCCCACCGCCCAGCCGACAAGCAGCGCCCAGCGGTCGAACCACCGGGTGTACAGGCCGGCCACCACGGCCGGGAAGGTCTGCAGGATCCAAATGCCGCCCAGCAGCTGCATGTTGATGGCCGCGGACTGGTCCATGGCGATCACGAAGACCAGTGCGCCCACCTTCACCACCAGCGAGACGATCTTGGAAACCTTCGCCTCTGTCCTGGCATCGACGTCAGGCCGGATGAAGTCGCGGTAGATGTTTCGGGTGAACATGTTGGCCGCCGCAATGGACATGATCGCCGCGGGGACAAGCGCCCCGATGGCGATGGCAGCCAGGGCCACCCCCGCAAACCAGGCCGGGAAATGGTCAAGGAACAGCTGCGGTACCACCAACTGCGGATTGACCGATCCGTCCAGGTCGATGGGCTTGGTGCCCGCCTTGATGGCCACGAAACCCAGCAGGGCCAGGAAACCAAGCATCAGCGAGTACAGGGGCAGGATGGCGGCGTTGCGGCGGATGGTATTGCGGGCCTTGGATGCCAGCACCGCCGTCACGGAGTGGGGATACATGAAGAGCGCCATGGCCGAACCCAGTGCCAGTGACCAGTAGGCGGAGTAGTTGGCAGCACCCGGAATGAAGACCCCTGCGGGCTTTCCGGTGGCCTGGTTCACCGTGCCCAGTTTGGCCTGTGCTGAACTGAAGATGGTGTCCCAGCCGCCGAACTTGATGGGCAGGTAGATGACGGCCACGATCACCGCAAGGTAGATCAGGAGGTCCTTGACGACGGCAATCATCGCCGGCGCGCGGAGTCCCGATGTGTAGGTGTACGCGGCCAGGACCACGAAGGCCAGGATCAGCGGCAGGTCGGTCAGGAGCACATTGCCTGAGCTGCCCAGGCCAAGGACCGTGAGGACGGCCTTGATGCCTACCAGCTGCAGCGCGATGTAGGGCATGGTGGCCACGATGCCCGTGACGGCGACGGCCAGAGAAAGCCAGCGGCTGCCGTAGCGCCCGCCCACGAAGTCCGCTGAGGTGACGTAGCCATGTCGGTGGGACACCGACCACAAACGGCTCATGATGATGAAGATGATCGGATAGAGGACGATGGTGTAGGGCACGGCAAAGAAGCCGCTGACGGCGCCCGTGGCCCACATCGCTGCGGGCACCGCCACGAAGGTGTAGGCGGTGTAGAGGTCCCCGCCCAGCAGGAACCAAGTGATCCAGGTGCCGAATCCGCGGCCGCCCAGGCCCCACTCGTCCAGGCTGTGCAGTCCTTCCACCTCACCGCTGCGGCGCCATTTGGCGGCCAGGAAGCCCATGACGGCAACAACGACGAACAGCAGCACAACAATGATCAAGGCAATCCAGTTGATCTCGCGCCCGTTCATGGCCGGTCCCCTCCCAACCCGGCATCGGCGGAGGCTGTGCCTGCCCGTGGGGGGCCGCCTGGACGTGCCTCAGCCCGCCGTCGTCGGTCTTCCTTGGTTACCAGCCAATAGGCCGTGCCGGTCAGGATGGCCGAAATGGGCACCCAGAGCAGCTGGTACCAGTAAAAGAACGGCAGCCCGGCCAGCCTGGGCGCATCGAAGGAGTAGAGCTGCGGCATGAGGGGGAAGAGGATGGCGGCGGCCAGGATGATGCCGGCGCCGATGTAGGGAGCGGGCCTCGCAGGCCCCCGGATCGCGGTATCGCGTGTCAGGCGCGATTCCTCTGGAACAGCATCGCCGTTGTAGCCGGAACCATCTGCGTGGGACATCTGTGACCTCCTCGTCAGCCTGTCCCGCGTCCCCGCTCTTGGGTGAAAGCGGCCGGGCGGCGGGACGATGTGCCCTCAACCTCAGTTGTACCCCGCTTTGACCTGCGCGGGAAGGGTTTTTCCACCGGCTGCAGGTCCCCATCCGGAGAGAAAAGGACCAGGCCCCCAACAACGACGAAAAAGGGAACCAGCACAAATGTGATGGTTCCCTTTTCCGTGTATCGGTGGAGCTGAGGGGACTCGAACCCCTGACCCCCTGCATGCCATGCAGGTGCGCTACCAGCTGCGCCACAGCCCCGTACTCTTGTTCCTTCCGGTCGAATTCGCCGGAGCAACCTGACCAGAGTAATGCACTTTTCCGCTGGACGCCAATCGGCGGTCAACGGCCCCGGAACCGCGCTCCTCCGCCGCGCAGTCCCCCAGGCATTCAGCCCTCGTAAGCTGCGCGGGAACGGCTGGAAACGAAAAAGTCCGCCGGAACCAGGATGGTTCCGGCGGACCCGCCGGTGGAGCTGAGGGGACTCGAACCCCTGACCCCCTGCATGCCATGCAGGTGCGCTACCAGCTGCGCCACAGCCCCGGATTGTTGCTGCTCCAAGGAGCTCTCTCCGGGGTCTCCCCCGAAGGAACTCAAATATCTTAGAACAGCAATTCCGAAAATTCCAAATCGGGAATATTCACTCTCCGCACCCGTTCACGGCGCGGGCGCGGCCTACTCGCTGTCGGCTATTGCGCCGGCTTTGGCGGATGCGTCGTCCCCGAGCTGCAGGTCCACCACGGGGCAATCCTTCCAGAGCCGCTCCAGTGCATAGAACACCCGGTCCTCCTCATGCTGGACGTGGATGACGACGTCGGCGTAGTCCAGCAGGACCCACCGGCCGCCGGAACGGCCCTCGCGGCGCACCGGCCGCAGGTCCTGTTTGGCAAGTTCTTCCTCGATGCCGTCAACGATGGCGTTGACCTGGCGTTCGCTGGGTGCCGAGGCGATGAGGAAGACGTCGGCCAGGGCCAGGCGTTCACTCACGTCCATGGCGACGATGTCCTGCGCAATCTTGTCGGCGGCGGCCTTGGCGGCCGTACGGGCTATTGCAATGGACGATTCTGTTGCAGTCACGGGACTCCTTGTTTGGTGAAAAGTTGATGCCGGTGCGGTCAGCGGGACATGCCGCTGACGATCAGGATGATGCCGGCAATGAGGGCCAGGATCCCGAACGCGAGGATGCAGAACTGAAGGATGCGGTTCCGCCGCGCCCTTGTCAGACCGGCCGTTGCGGCGTCCAGGGGGTCAAGGCCATGGGCGGCGCGGGCAGGGACGCGGGGAAGATCCTCGAAGAGATCCTCTGAGGGGTTCTCCGTCTGGTTGTCCGGGAGCGATACCCGTTTGGGACGGCTGGCGGCTTTGGCCGCTGCCTCGGCACGGGCTATGACCTGGGACCGGCCGGTGGCGGATTCGGGCGCTGGCGCCTTGGGGCGGTTGGTAGGTTTGCGTTTTCCCGGAACTTTGGTGCCGGGCCTGGTGGTGACCGGGACATGCGAGGTTGCCGGCGGCTTCATCACCGGACGTTCGACGCCGGGCACCTGGACGAACTCGAGCGGCGTCACCATCGCCAGGTTGTTGGCGGTGGACGGGCCGGGCTTGTCTTTGGCGGCGGCTTCCCTGGCCGGGGCGGGAGGATTCCCCGCCTGTTCGGCGAGCTTCTGCCGGGCCATTGCCCTGCGGTTCAGGACCGCGGCCCGCTCCGCCAGGGCGATCTGTTCGGCCAGGATCTCAGGATCGACGGCCTCCGGATCCACAGACGCGATGTGCTCCATTTTGGCGATCTGGTTCCTGGCCTGCGCGGCGATCAGCGCCCGCGCTTCCAGTGCCTGTTCCACCGTCATCCCCTCCGGGGCGCCTCCTGGAGCCGGTGCAGGACGTTCAGCGGCGGCTGCGGGCCCTGGTTTCGCTGGGCCTCCAGCTTTCGCGGGGATATCGGCCTTTGTGGGGCCGTCAGCTTTTCCGGGGGCACCAGTCTTTGCCGGTGCGACCGCATTCGCTCCTGACGACGCCGTTGGGTCCGGGGAAGCGGCCGGCGGCACCACCGGGTTGGCGGCTGTCAGCGTCTGCTCTTTGAGTTGCTGCAACCGCAGCTGGCGCCGGGTGGGCGGTCCCCCGGCAGCAAGCTGGCCTTCCTTTTCCTCAAGTTCCTTGATGGTGCGAAGCGCGGCCCGGTCGCGGGCGCGGATCTGGGACGAACGCTGGGTGGGCGTCTGGTCTTCAGGCGTCCGGTCGGCAGGCGTGTCGGCGGGGGCCGGCGGAGTTGTTACTGCGGAGCGGGAGCGGGCCGTCGCATCCTGTCCCGCCGGTGCGGGTGCGCCGTCGGCCGGCCGGTTCGCGGCAGGCGGGCGCTGCCCGGTGGCGGGCGGGGTGGCCTGTTGGGCGTCCCTGGCCTTCCGGAGTTCCCGGCGGCTGCGGATTGGGGGCTGTTCCTGACTCATTGAGAACTCATTCAGTACTGGCTGGTTCGCGTGCTTCGGAAGTTGCTTCATCCGCGCTTGCAGGCGGCGGGTCCGAATACAGGCCGTACTTGGCGATGTATTGGACCACCCCGTCGGGGACCAGGTACCAGACCGGGTTGTTCGCTGCCACACGGGCCCGGCAGTCCGTTGACGAAATGGCCATGGCCGGAACTTCCAGGAGGCTGACGTCGTCGCGGCCCATCCCGTCCAGGACGTGCCCGGGACGTGTCACGCCCACGAAGTGGGCCAGCGACCACAGCTCGTCAATGTCCTTCCAGGACAAAATCTGCGCCAGGGCGTCCGCGCCGGTGATGAAGAAAAGGTCGGCATCGGGGCGCTGGGCCCGGAGGTCGCGGAGGGTGTCGATGGTGTAGGTGGGACCCGGACGGTCAACGTCGACACGGCTGACGGTGAAGCGCGGATTGGATGCCGTGGCGATGACGGTCATCAGGTAGCGGTGTTCGGGCTCGCTGACCTGTTTATGGGACTTTTGCCATGGCTGCCCGGTGGGGACGAAGACCACCTCGTCGAGGTCGAACTCCGCCGCGACTTCGCTGGCCGCGACAAGGTGGCCGTGGTGGATGGGATCGAATGTCCCGCCCATCACGCCAAGCCGCAGCCGCCCCCGGGCACCATTGCGGTGCAGGTTGTGGGAAATCTTAGTGACCCTGCCCGCGATCGTGCTTATTGGGGTGCTGGCGGTGCGGATCGGCGTGCTCGTCCGTGGCGGCGTGGCGGTTGCCCAGGTTGGTGTAGGACCAGGCAATGAACATCAGGACCACCAGGATGCCGAACATGGAAACGCCAAAGACCCACGGTTCGGCCCACAGCGGCGCAAGCTCCTCATGGCCTGATTCACCTGCGGCGGCGACGGACGTGGCAATCTGCTGGAGCAGCATTTTCTCCCCTATGTTCAAGGATTTACGGGCAGCGGAACCTTCCGCTGCTTTCCGGGTTCTGGTCTATGTTACCGCGTTGCTATGCGCGGACCTGGCCTTCGCCCTGGACGATCCACTTAGTGGTGGTGAGCTCGGTCAGGCCCATGGGCCCGCGGGCGTGCAGCTTCTGGGTGGAAATGCCCACCTCGGCACCGAGGCCAAGTTCCCCGCCGTCGGTAAACCGCGTGGAAGCGTTCACGATCACCGCCGCCGAATCCACCTCGGCGATGAACCGTTCGGCGTTGGCAAGGCTGTTGGTGAGGATCGCTTCGGTGTGCCCGGTGGACCAGGTGCGGATATGTTGCACGGCCTCATCGAGGCTGTCCACCATGGCCACGGCCAGGTCAAGGTCCATGTACTCGGTTCCCCAGTCCACATCCGTGGCCGGTTGGGTCTCGATCCCGGGCAGCGCGGCGCTGATGCGCCCGTCGACGTGCAGGCGGACACCGGCGCCACGCAGGGCGGCGGCCACGGCGGGCAGGACGGTTGAGCGCGAATGGACCAGCAGGGTCTCGACCGTATTGCAGACACTGGGCCGCTGGGTCTTGGCGTTGAGCAGGATCTCCACGGCCATGTTTTCGTCGGCGGACTCGTCGAGGAAGATGTGGACGTTCCCCTCCCCCGTTTCGATGACGGGCACGGCGGAGTTGGTCACCACGGTCTGGATCAGGTCGCGGCCGCCGCGGGGAATCAGCACGTCCACCCGGCCGCGGGCCTTCATCAGGACGTTGGCACCGGCGCGGCCGTACTGGTCCACGGTCTGCACGGCGTCGGCCGGAAGGCCCACAGATTCGAGGGCTTCGCGCAGCACCCGGACCAGGACCTGGTTGGTGGCCTCGGCAGCGCTGCCGCCGCGCAGGATGACGGCGTTGCCGCTCTTGAGGGCCAGCCCCGCGATGTCCACGGTGACGTTGGGCCGTGCCTCGTAGATGGCCGCCACGACGCCCATGGGCACGTTGACCTGGCGGAGGCGGAGCCCGTTGGGAAGGGTCTGGCCGCGCACCACATTGCCCACGGGATCCGGGAGGTTGGCCAGGTTCTCGAGGGCGGCCACCAGCCCTGCCACGCGGGCCTCGGTGAGGGTGAGCCGGTCCAGGAGCGCGGCGGAGGTGCCGTTGGCCTTGCCTTTTTCCACATCCATGGCGTTGGCGGTGAGGATGGCCGGCACGTTCTCCTGCAGGGCGGCGCCGACAGCCCGGAGGGCGCGGTCCTTCCAGGCACGGTTGGCGGTGGCCATCCGGCGGGCAGCGTGGCGGGACCGGTCCGCGAGGGCGTGGACAGCCGCTTCAACCTCCGCAGCGGAAAGAGGCGCAGCAGCTGATCCCTGTTCTGCCACGGCACCCGGCTGCGCCTGCGCAGCAGTGGTTCCGGAATTTTCAGCAGTGTGGATCAGGGCTTCAGTCATGCTCCAAGTTTAGGCGAGCCCTGGGCTCAGACCAGCACCAGGTCATCAACATGAACAACTTCGCGGTCATAGCCGCTGCCCAGTGCCTCGCCCAGCTCCCGGGTGGAACGCCCCAGCATGCGGGGCAGCTCCTCCGACGAGTAGTTCACCAGGCCGCGGGCCACAACGATGCCGTCGGTTCCTGCCAGTTCCACGGCGTCGCCCGCTTCAAAGTCGCCCTGCACCGCGGAAATCCCCGCCGGCAGCAGGGAGGTGCGGTGGTGCCGCACGGCACGCACCGCCCCCTCGTCCAGGACCAGGCGGCCCTGCACCGAGGCAACGTGCGCCAGCCACAGGAGCCGGACGGGCTTGCGGGAACCGTTGACGGAAAACCACGTGCCCACGTCCTCGCCATTCAGGGCTGCGGCGGCGTTGGACGTGGAGGTCACCAGGGCGTGAATGCCCGAACCCGCTGCCATGCTGGCAGCTTCCACCTTTGTCATCATCCCGCCGGTTCCCACACCGGCCTTGCCCGCTTTGCCGATGGAAACGCCCTCGAGGTCGTGCGCGCCGGTGACCAGGGGGATGCGCTTGGCACCCTGGGCGGGCGGCCCGTCATAGAGGGAGTCGACGTCGGACAGCAGCACCAGTGCGTCGGCGCGCACCAGGTGCGCCACCAGGGCGGCGAGCCGGTCGTTGTCGCCGAAGCGGATTTCGTGGGTGGCCACGGTGTCGTTCTCGTTGACGACGGGGACCACACCGAGGTTCAGCAGCCGGTCCATGGCGCGGAGGGCGTTGGTGTGCTGGCTGCGGCGCATCAGGTCCTCGGCCGTGAGCAGGACCTGGCTGACGGTGACGCCGTGCGCGCCGAAGGCCTGGGTGTACCGGGCCATCAGCAGCCCCTGGCCCACGCTGGCGGCGGCCTGCTGGGTGGCGAGGTCGCGGGGGCGCTTGGCCAGTCCCAGCGGGGCCAGTCCGGCCGCGATGGCGCCGGAGGAGACCAGGATGATCTCGGCGCCCGCGTTGCGCTTGGCCGCGAGTGCGTCCGCCAGGGCGGTCAGGGATTCCTCCGAGATGCCGCCCTTGATGCTGGTCAGAGACGAGGAGCCCACCTTCACGACGATCCGGCGGGCGCCTGCCAGTGCGCTCCTGTCCACCGTCCGCCCGGCGGGTTCCGCGGTCATGCCCCTAGAGGTCATCGTCCGCTTCCAGTCCGCTCTCCTTCACAGGGTGGGCAGCGCGGCGGCCACTGACGGATTCGGTCCAGATACCGGCTTTCCGTTCCGCCTCGAGCTCGGCCCGGGCGGCGGCCTTGGCGTCACGGCGCTCCTGCTGCTCGTCGCGCTTCTGGCTGCGGGTGGGCCGATCCCCAATGTCTGCGAACCGCACATCGGTGCCGCGCGGCGACGCCAGGAGCTCGGCCCCTGCCATCATGGTGGGCTCCCAGTCGAAGACGACACCGTCGTCCCCGCCGATGACCACGGTGTCGCCCGGCTTGGCGCCCTGCTTGAACAGTTCAGTCTCCACGCCGAGCTTGGCGAGCCGGTCCGCAAGGTAGCCGATGGCTTCCTCGTTGGTGAAGTCGGTCTGCTTGACCCAGCGTTCGGGCTTTTCGCCGAGGACGCGGAACAGCGGCTCCAGGTTCTTTTCCTCGCGCCGGATCTTGAAGCCGGCCTCGTTGACGGCGCGGGGACGCAGTACGGCGGGCTGGACCTTGGGCGGTGCGGCAGCGACGGCGTCGCGGGCCGCCTTGACGATCTCCGCCATGGCGAAGCCCAGCTGGCGCAGGCCCTCATGGCTGGTGGCGGACACCTCGAACACGCGGTAGCCGCGGGATTCGAGTTCCGGACGCACGAATTCGGCCATGTCCTTGCCGTCGGGCAGGTCCACCTTGTTCAGGGCCACCAGCCGGGGGCGGTGGTTCAGGGGTACCACTTCGCCGTCCTGGCCTGCGTAGCTCATGTCGACGGCGTACTTCTCCAGCTCGCCCTCGATGATGGCGAGGTCCGACAACGGGTCGCGCTCCGATTCCAGCGTGCCGCAGTCCAGCACGTGCACCAGGGCTGCGCAGCGCTCCACGTGCCGCAGGAAGTGGTGGCCCAGGCCGCGTCCCTCGCTGGCACCTTCGATGAGCCCGGGTACGTCGGCGATGGTGAACCGCACGTCTCCGGCCTGCACGACGCCGAGGTTGGGAACCAGCGTGGTGAACGGGTAGTCAGCGATCTTGGGCCGGGCCGCGGACATCGCCGCGATGAGGCTGGACTTGCCGGCCGACGGGAAGCCCACCAGCGCGATGTCGGCGATGGACTTCAGTTCCAGGACGATGTCGCGGGACTCGCCTTCGATGCCCAGCAGCGCAAAGCCGGGGGCGCGGCGCTTTTGCGAGGACAGGGCGGCGTTGCCGAGTCCGCCAATGCCGCCTGCGGCGGCCACGTATTCGGTGCCCTCGCCGACGAGGTCAGCCAGGACGGTGCCGTCCTTGGACTTCACCACGGTGCCGTCCGGGACAGGCAGGATGAGGGTTTCACCGTTTTTGCCGCCGCGCCAGTCACCCATGCCGGGGCCGCCGTTGCTGGCGTGCCGGTGCGGTGCGTGGTGGTAGTCAAGAAGCGTGGTGGTCTGGTGGTCGACGCGGAGGATCACGTCGCCGCCGTTGCCCCCGTTGCCGCCGTCGGGTCCGCCCAGCGGCTTGAACTTCTCGCGGTGGACGGAGACGCACCCATGGCCGCCGGTACCGCCGGATACGTGCAGTACTACCCGGTCTACAAAGCTGGCCACGTGGATCTCCTCAGAAACTGTTTACCTGGCGGCCCAGGGGACGCCACATCGATTGTAATGCGGTTAAAAGAACAGTGGAGCGGACCCTCAGGCCCGCTCCACCGTTTCAGAACTTGTTGTTACTCTGCAGCTGCAGCAGCAACGATGTTGACTACGCGACGACCGCGGCGGGTGCCGAATTCAACGGCGCCCGGGGTCAGGGCGAACAGGGTGTCGTCGCCGCCACGGCCAACGCCGGCGCCCGGGTGGAAGTGGGTGCCACGCTGGCGGACGATGATCTCGCCGGCCGAAACAACCTGGCCGCCGAAGCGCTTGACGCCGAGGTACTGAGCGTTGGAATCGCGACCGTTGCGAGTGGAGCTCGCGCCCTTTTTATGTGCCATCTGAAATGCCTGCCTCTAAATTCTGGGGAATCTGTTGAAATGCCTGAACAGTAACCGGTGGTTACTTGATGCCGGTGATCTTGACCTTGGTCAGTTCCTGGCGGTGACCCTGGCGCTTCTTGTAGCCGGTCTTGTTCTTGAACTTCTGGATGACAATCTTAGGACCACGCAGGTCCTGGAGGATTTCAGCCGTAACAGTTACCTTGGCCAGGTCAGCGGCGGCGGAGGTGACCTTGTCACCATCAACCAGGAGCAGTGCGGGCAGCTCAATGGTGCTGCCGGCTCCACCGGCGACGCGGTTCAGGGTAACGAAGTCTCCAACGGAAACCTTCTCTTGGCGGCCGCCTGCGCGGACAATCGCGTACACCACTTGGGAACTCACTTCTCTCGACGTTTATACAAAATTTGCGTGCGGAACCGACTTGCTAAAAGCTTGGTTTCTCGCTGTGCCTCAACGCCGTGGGGTCGTAACCCAAGTGTTGGCGTAAGCACCGAAGATCAAGAATACGCTAAATCCATCTTCGGCCGCAAATGAGGCTGGTTCAGGCGGGCCGGCTGTGGTAGTAACCACAGCCCGGCAGGAACCGCCGCAACCGTGCTCCACCATCATAGCCGGGCCCGGCCCGCGGGGGTCACGAATGCAGCCTCGGCGCGTCGAAGAACTCCACTTCCAGGCGGCAGGACTGCTTGAACGCCGTCACCATCGCCGCCCTCTCATGGTCCGGCGCGGTCCGTCCGGCTGCATCCACGATGGCGATGGCTTTGCGGGTGGCTTCGGCGAAGCCCTCGTCGGCGTACGTCCGGAGCCAGGCCGCGTAGGCATGGCCGTCCGGTTCGCCCGAGGCCAGGAACCGGGCGTGGAGCTTCCCGCCGACTTCGGCGTAGAGCCAGAAGCAGGGAAGCACGGCGGCGGCGAGGACGGCATAGCTGCCCGACGCCGACGCTGCCGTGAGGTGGTCCACGTATGACTTGGTGACGGGGCCCAGGCCCTTCGGGGCCGGGCGGGTGCTGAGCCACGAGCGGTGGAGTTCCGATTCCACCTCAAGGCACTGCTGCGCGGATCCGGCCCAGAAAAGCTGCTCGGCCTCCGAGGGGGCCAGCGCGCTGGCCCGTGCCAGCACCCTGGAGTAGCCGTTCAGGTAGAGGGCATCCTGCGCCAGGTAGTAGGCAAAGTCCTTCTCCGGAAGGTCTCCTGACGCCAGGCCGTGGATGAAGTCCAGTGCGTAGATGTCCGCCAGGTCCTGTTGGGCTTCCGACCACAACCGGGCCGCGAAGCCGCCCTCCTCCAGGACCGGCCGCACGTGGTGGAAGTGGTGTACGGGGCCGTTCCCCTGGCCCACCTCCAATTGGCCGGAGTTCTCAAGTGCGCCGGCCAGCCAGGGCTTGACCGTTCGCAGTGATGCCTCCCAATTGCCCAAACGGGCCTGGACTGTTGCCATGGCAGAGGACAGGGAACAGCCCGTCCCGTGGCTGTTCCGCGTGGAAACCCGCTTCCCCTGCACTTCCACCACGTCCGGCCCCAGGAGGCCCGAAGCGTTGACCAGAGCATCCGGGCAGTCGAGGCCTGAAAGGTGGCCACCCTTGACCAGCACGGTGGCTCCGGTGGCTTCCGCCAGGCGCCTGCCCTGGTCCAGCGCGGTGTCCCAGTCTTTCGCCGGCTCCGTGCCCAGCAGCAGCGCGAGCTCGGGAAGGTTGGGGGTGATGAGGTGGGCAAGGGGCAGCAGTTCCCGGAGCGCGGCTTCGGCGGATTCCTTCAGCAGCCGGTCGCCGCTGGTGGCCACCATGACGGGGTCCAGGACCACGACGGCGGGACGGGCCTTTTCGAGCCACTGGCGGACAGTGCGGATCACCGACTCGTCGCCCAGCATGCCGATCTTGACGGCGTCGATGCTGATGTCGTCACTGACCGCGTCCAGCTGCTGGGCCAGGACGCCGGCCGGCGGGACGTGGACGGACTGCACGCCCCGGGTGTTTTGCGCCGTGAGTGCCGTGATCGCGGCCATGCCGTATCCGCCATGGGCGGCAATGCTTTTGAGGTCCGCCTGGATCCCGGCCCCGCCGGACGGGTCGGAGCCTGCAATGGAGAGGACGCGCGGGACATCGCGGCCCCCAGGCAGCGCGGGGGCCACGCCGGACGCTGTGGGCAGGGCAATGGAGAGGGTCGAAGACAACAGACATCCCTTCGCCGGTACTAGCCGGACAGGTTCAACGGGTGTGGATCTCAGCCGGCCTTCTGCGCGGCACCCCGTGTCGGGTTCCAGAGTAGCCGCTGGGGCGTACCCGGCGGAAAGGTGACAGCACCCGCGCAAGCAGGAAGTCCCCGCCCGTGGACTGTTCCCCCTGGATTCATGGGGGACAGTCCGCACGACGGGGACTTCCTGGGTGGCGCGTTAACTGCGCCTTGGCTTAGAGCTCCGAGGCGGGGACGCCGACGCCGAGGATGATCGGTTCCCCTGCCGGCTTGCCGGGCTCCGCCGCAGCGGGCTGTGCGTTGGCGGTATCCGGAACCTTGGCTGCGTGCGAGTGCCCCGCGCCTGTCGCCTGGACGTTCTCGTGGTGCTGGACAGCGGTTTCATTTGCGGCACCTTGGGCCCGGCTGGCAGCGCGGTGGCGCCGCGGCCTGCGTTGCCGGGACTGCTCCAGCGTGTGGTCGGAGTAGTCCTTTTCCGCCGGAGCTTCCACGGCGGCACGCGCCTCCGCTCCCCCGCCGGGCTGCTGTTCGGGCACCGACTGTTCGGGCGCTGACTGTTCGGCCGGCTTCACCGTGTCTGCGGCCTTGGCGGGCGCGTTCTCCACGGGGGAAGCCGGCTGGCCGAGGTGGGCGAAGGCTTCCGCGAGCCGGTCCAGCGTGAGGGCGGGCCTGGGATGCTGGTCCTCAGCGTGCTCCACGAAGGGAAGCGGGACTTCCTCGCCGCCGAAGGTCAGGACAGCTGCGGGGCGTGCCGGGCCATCGGCGTCGTGCTTCTCTTCAACAGGGGCCTGCGCCGGCTCGGCGGACGGTGCCTGCCGGGTGGCTGCCACCTCATCGTCATGCAGGTGGGCCGCATGGGCGGCAGCCGCGATGTTCGCCAGGGCAAGCCGGGTGGCCTCTGCCTTGGCGTGCCGCTCTGCGTCTGTGGGGTCCGGAAGGACGGTGTGGACGTGGACAGCAGGCGCCGGGGCAGCCTCGGGCTGCTGGCCGCCGCGTCCCCGCCGCCGTTTGCGCTCGGGACGGACTCCGGGCTGGCCGCCATCGGCCCGCTGCCCTTCGGGGCGGTGGGCTTCCCCGCGGGCTTCGGGGCGGCTGTCGGCGCGCTGGACGTGGTGCTCGGCCGCCACAATGTTGGCGCGGCGGTGCTCCACGGGATCGTCGTGCGTCACTACGCCCCGGCCGGCGCAGGCCTCACACTGCTCGCCGAAGACTTCCAGCAGGCCCGTCCCCATGCGCTTGCGGGTCATCTGGACCAGGCCCAGCGACGTGACCTCGGCAACCTGGTGCTTGGTCCGGTCGCGGCCCAGGCATTCCACCAGGCGGCGCAGGACCAGGTCGCGGTTGGATTCGAGCACCATGTCGATGAAGTCGATCACGATGATGCCGCCGATGTCGCGCAGCCGCAGCTGGCGCACCACTTCCTCGGCGGCTTCCAGGTTGTTCTTTGTGACGGTTTCCTCGAGGTTGCCGCCGCTGCCGGTGAACTTGCCGGTGTTGACGTCCACCACGGTCATGGCCTCGGTGCGGTCGATGACCAGGGAGCCGCCGGAGGGCAGGAAGACCTTCCGCTCAAGGGCCTTGTGGATCTGCTCGTCGATGCGCCAGGCGGAGAAGATGTCCTGGTCCTTGGTCCACTTCTCGAGGCGGCCCACCAGGTCCGGCGCCACGTACGTGACGTAGGCCTCGATGGTGTCCCAGGCCTCCTCACCGGAGACGATCAGTTTGGAGAAGTCCTCGTTGAAGACGTCCCGGACCACCTTGATGGTCAGGTCCGGTTCACCGTACAGCAGCTCCGGGGCCAGGATCTTGGTGGACTGGGACTGGCTTTCGATGCCTTCCCACTGGGCGCGCAGGCGGTTGATGTCGTGCGTCAGTTCCTCTTCCGAGGCACCTTCCGCGGCGGTCCGGACGATGACGCCGGCGTGCTCGGGCAGGCGGTCCTTGAGGATGCGCTTGAGGCGGTTGCGTTCGACGTCGGGCAGCTTGCGGGAGATGCCGGTCATGGAGCCGCCGGGCACGTAGACCAGGTAGCGGCCGGGAAGGGAGATCTGGCTGGTCAGCCGGGCGCCCTTGTGGCCGACGGGATCCTTGGTCACCTGGACCAGGACGGTGTCGCCGGATTTGAGCGCGTTCTCGATGCGGCGCTGCTTGCCTTCGAGGTTGACGGCTTCCCAGTTGACCTCACCGGCGTACAGCACGGCGTTGCGGCCACGCCCGATGTCCACGAACGCAGCTTCCATTGACGGCAGCACGTTCTGGACCTTGCCCAGGTAGACGTTGCCGATGAGCGAGTCCTGCTGGGTCTTGGACACGAAATGCTCGGCCAGGACACCGTCTTCAAGGACGGCGATCTGGATTCTGTCGTCGCGCTGGCGGACGATCATCTGCCGGTCCACGGATTCGCGGCGGGCCAGGAACTCGGCCTCGGTGATGACGGTGCGGCGGCGGCCGGTGTCGCGGGATTCGCGGCGGCGCTGCTTCTTGGCCTCAAGGCGGGTGGAGCCCTTGACGCTGGTGACCCGGTTGTTGACCGGCGCTTCACTGACCGCGCGCGGGGCACGGACCCTCGTCACCGTGTTGGGCGGGTCGTCGCCTTCCCCGCCGGTCAGCTCCAGGTCCTGGTCACCGCGGCGGCGGCGACGGCGGCGGCGGGACGTCACGCCGTCCTCGGCTTGTGTGGCGCTGTCCTCCTCGGCCTCGTCCTCGGCGTCAGCCTCGGCGCTGCCACCCTCGATGTCCTCGTCCGCCTTGTCGCCGACGCGGCTGCGGCCCCTGCGGCCGCGGCTGCGGCGCCGGCGGCGGCTGGAGGAATCGTCGCCGTCGTCGGTTTCTTCCTCTTCAGGTTCCTCGACGGCGGGTGCTGCGGGACGGACCACGGTGCTGAGGTCCGGGGCCTGGAAGAGCACGGATGTGGGCGATGCAGGCTCCAGGAAGAGGGAACCAAAGGGGCTGGCGGCCGCGGCGGGGGCGGTCTGTTCCTTGACCGCAGCGTGCTCTTCCTTGGCCACAGCGGGGGTTTCCCGGGCAGGCCCGGGGGTTCCGGCAGCCTCGGCGGCCGCGACGGGTTCCTGGGGCTGCTCCTGCGCAGGAGCTGCTTCCTGGGCGGCAGCTTCCTCCCGGGCCGGTTCCTGTGCCGGGGCTTCCGGGATTGCTGGTTCTGCAGCGACGGCGTCCGCTGCCGCGGCTTCCGCCGCGGGCGGGGCAGCCGGGGACGCGGCCTTGCGGGTGGCTACCCGACGGCGGCGAACAGGTTTGGTTTCGGCGTCCGCCGTGGCAGCAGGTGCTGCGGCAGCGTCTTCACCGGCCACGGCCGGTGCCGGGGCATCAACGGACGCAGCATCGACGGACACAGCATCAACAGGCGCAGTGCCGGCGGCAGCGGTTGCCTCTGCGTCATCAGCGAAGGCGGGCAGGGGTTCGGGGGCGTCCGCTTTCCTGCGGGCGCGGGTGCGGCGGGCCGGGGCCTTGGTCGCCGCGGCGGCTTCCGCCGACGGCGAGTCGCCGCTTACTTCAGGGGCGGCTGCCTCCGGCGCCGTGGCCGCTGCATCCGTCACGGCTTCTTCGGTCTTGGGAGCCGTTTTCCGGCGGGTACGTACAGCCCTCTTGGGTGCAGCAGCAGCCTCGGCAGCCGGTGCATCATCGTTAACGGCCAGTTCCTGATCATTGTCCATATGTGGCAACACTCCTGCCCCTGACGTACCGCCACATCCGGCACCCATTGGGGCACATATTGTCAAAACCCGCAGGCGTTGACAGAAGTCACGTGGATACTCCCAGGTTCGCACCGTCATTGGGGTGCGGCAGCCCGTGGGAGCCGGTGGATGTTCTGAAAACCCGTTGTTCTGCGTGCCACAACCAGGTGCCGCCCAATGGAGTGGCGGGAGTGCCGGAAGAATCCGAAGCCTGCCCTGCCCATCATTGGCGGTCTTGGGAACATACCACCGGACCGGAGTCCGAATGTGGATCGGCTTCCAGCCACGTTCATTCTCTCATACCCGCGCCGGATCGCCGCGGAGGCAGGCACTTCCGTTCCCATTCCTGTGTGGCGGCACCAGCCGCCGGCGTTACAATCAGGCTCAGGAGCACCGGACGAAAAGGACGCCACACCCATGCCCAGCATCTCCCCCGTCAGCGCCCATGAAACGGAAAGGGCCACGGATCCGCAGGCCACTGCGGCCGCAGGCGTTCCGCGGATGGCCCGGAACCGGCCCTTCGGCTGGCTGCTGGTCATCACCGGAATCGTGGGCTGGCTTGCCTCCGGAACCCTGGTCCTGGAAAAGCTCGAAGTCCTCAAGGACCCCAACCACACCACCGTCTGCGACGTGAACCCCTGGATCTCCTGCGGCCAGGTCATGCAGACGTGGCAGAGTTCGCTGTTCGGTTTCCCCAACATGTTCATCGGTATCGTCGCGTTCGCCATCACCATAACCGTGGGCATGGCGTTGCTGTCCGGTGCCACGTTCGCGCGGTGGTACTGGATGGGGCTTCAGGTGGGCGTCACGCTCGGCTTCGCCTTCGTGGTGTGGCTGTGGTCCCAGGCCCTGTATTCGATCCACATCCTGTGCCCGTTCTGTATGATCGTCTGGGCGGCCATGATTCCGCTCTTTGTGTGGACCACCATCAGGAACATCACGGCCGGAGTGATCCCAATGCCCGCGGGGGCGGCCCGCGTGCTGGGTGATTCCGGCTGGATCATCACGGCACTGCTGTACGTGGCCGTCGTCGCCACCATCTTCTTCGCGTTCATCCAGGTCTTTGCGGGCACGTCAGGCTTCTGAGCTGCGGACGGCAAAAGGCCCCTGGTTCCGAAGAACCAGGGGCCTTTTGCTGTCCTTGGACTGTCAGCCCTGGAACCAGATCTTGATCTCGCGCTCGGCGGAGTCGGTTGAGTCGGAGCCGTGCACCAGGTTCTGCTGGACCTTCAGGCCCCAGTCCCGGCCGAAGTCGCCGCGAATGGTGCCCGGGGCCGCGGTCGTGGGGTCCGTGGTGCCGGCCAGTGACCGGAACCCTTCAATGACGCGGTGGCCTTCGAAGATGGCCGCCACCACGGGTCCGCTGAGCATGAACTCCACCAGCGGCTCGTAGAACGGCTTGCCTACGTGCTCCTCGTAATGCTGCTCCAGCAGCTCACGGGTGGCGTCGACCTTTTTCAGCTCAACAAGGCTGTAGCCCTTGGCTTCAATGCGGGCCAGGATGGCGCCGGTCAGGTTACGGGCGACGCCGTCGGGCTTGATCAGGACGAGGGTGCGCTCTGTAGTCACAACTGCTCCAATGCGTTCGTGGGGTTTCGGGATAAGTCTACGGGGACTGGCTTACGGGGACTGGTTTACGGGGACTGGGGCTGGGCGGGACCGGCCCCGTCCGGGTGGGCGGCTTCCCATTCGGCCTGTTCGCGTGCCCGCTGCGCAGCCTCGCGGTCCAGCCGGATGCCGGTGCGGATTCCGTACCACCAGGCCGCGGCGAAAAGCCCACCCACCAGGAACATGGCCGGCTCGAAGATGCCTGTGAGGATCAGGACCAGCTGCAGGATCCAGCCCAGGCCGATGCCCCAGGGCCTGTTGAGGACCGCGCAGGCGAAGATCATGACCACGCTGAGTGCGATCCCCACGCCGAGGATCAGTGCCGGCGGAAACTCCCCGCGGCGCAGGCCAAACACCACCAGGGTGGCGAAGAACATGACGAACGCTTCCAGGAGCAGCACCGTGGAAGCGAACATCACCTTGGTGGAGCGGCGCTTCTTGGGCATGCCGGGACGCCACTCGCGCTGGGCCTTGGTCAATCTGGCCACGCTTACGCCTCCGTTTTTCCGAGCAGGATCCGCGCCTCTGCCACCAGGGTGATGGAGCCGGTGACCAGCACGCCGCCGGAAAGGTCGTCATTGGCTTCGGCCCGTTCCACGGCCCATTCGAGTGCGTCGTCCAGCTTTTCGGCGATGTGGACGTTGTCCTCGCCAAATCCCAGGTCGATCGCCAGCTCCGCCAGCTCGGCGGCCGGAACCGCCCGGGGAGAGTTGGACTGGGTGAAGCAGTACTCCACTGCCATGTCGCCCAGCGACTCCCTGATTTCGCGCAGGATCTCCTCCGCGTCCTTCTCCTTGAGCACGCCCACCACCGGAACCAGCCTGGTGAAGGTGAATGCTTCCCGCAGGGCGGCGGCGGAGGCCTTGATGCCGTCGGGGTTGTGGGCGGCGTCCACGATGATGGTGGGTGCGGTCCGCACCACCTCAAGGCGGCCGGGGGACGTGACGGCCGCGAAGCCTTCCTGCAGCACGTCGAGGTCGAGTTCCTTTTCACCGCCGAAGAACGCCTCCAAGGCGGCCACCGCGACGGCAGCGTTCTGTGCTTGGTGGGCGCCGTGCAGTGGCAGCATGAGGTCCGGGTAGCGGCCGGCGATGCCCTGGATAGTCAACACCTGCCCGCCAACAGCCACCGTCCGTGACTCGACACCGAACTCAACGCCCTCGAAGCGGAACGGTACGCCCACCGCCTTGGCCTTCTCCAGCAGCACCTGGGCCGCATCGAGGGGCTGGGCCGCGCTGATGAGGTAGCCGCCGGGCTTGATGATGCCGGCCTTTTCGCGGGCGATGTCCTCCGTGGTGTCGCCCAGGAGGTCGGTATGGTCCAGCGAAATCGGCGTCACCACCGAGACCTGGCCGTCGCCGACGTTGGTGGCATCGGTAATGCCGCCCAAACCCACCTCGATGATGGCCACGTTGACCGGCTGGTCAGCGAAGATGGCGAAGCCCAGGATGGTGAGGCACTCGAAGTACGTCAGTCTCGGCTCCCCCTCGGCTTCGAGTTCCGAGTCCACAATCTGCAGGTAGGGCCTGATTTCGTCCCAGATCCTGACAAACGTCTCGTCGGATACCGGATGGCCGTCGATGCTGATCCGCTCGGTGACCTTGGACAGGTGCGGGCTGGTGTAGCGTCCGGTGCTCAGGCCGTGGGCGCGGAGCACGGACTCGATCATCCTGGATGTGGACGTCTTGCCGTTGGTTCCGGTCACATGGATGATCGGGAACGCCTTGTTGGGCTCGCCCAGCACGTCCATCGCACGGAACAGCGGAGCCAGCCGCGGCTCCATCTTGTTTTCCGGCGCCCGTCCCAGCAGTTCGGCGTACACGCTTTCCACGGAAAATTCGTCGCTCATGTCCTAGGCCTCCACTTTTTCAACCGCAACGGCGGGTTCGGACACGGTGCCCGGCTCTGCCACCAGGTCCACCGTCAGTGTCTCGCCCTTGACCAGTTCGGCGTTGGCCAGCAGGGCATCAACGACGTTCCCGGGAGCGGTGACGGTGGTACGGATGCGGTCGCTCACGTTGAGCCCGGCGTCCTTGCGGGCCTGCTGGATTGCCCGCACCATGTCGCGTGCCAGCCCTTCGGCTTCAAGCTCCGGCGTGACTTCCGTGTTCAGCACGACGAAGCCGCCGCCGGGCAGCACGGCCACAGCCGCGGCAGCACCGCCGGACCCGGCAACCACTGTCTCAAGCGTGTACTCCTGGGGTTCCAGCTGCAGCCCGCCGGCGGTGACCACACCGGCGTCGTCCACCGACCAGTCCCCTGACTTGGACCCCTTGATGGCAACCTGGACGTTCTTGCCCAGGCGCGGCCCGGCAGCGCGGGCGTTGACCACCAGCTTCTGCTGGATCCCGAACTCCTCCGGGGAGGCGGTGGCGGCGTCCAGCAGGCGAACGGAACGGAGGTTCAGTTCATCGGCGACGACGGCGGCGAAACCCTGCAGGGCGTCCGCTCCGGGTGCCACAACCGTCAGCTCCTGCAGCGGCAGGCGGACACGCAGGTTGGCTGCCTTGCGGAGCGAGGAACCGGTGGAGCAGATCTGCTGGATCCGGTCCATGGTTTCCACCAGGGAGGGATTGGCGGGGAAGAGGTCCGCGTCCGGCCAGTCGGCCAGGTGCACGGACCGGCCGCCGGTCAGGCCGCGCCAGATTTCCTCGGAAACCAGCGGCAGCAGCGACGCGGCGGCACGGGTGACGGTCTCCAGGGCAGTGAACAGCGCATCGAAGGCGTCCTGGTCCTCGTCGAAGAACCGCTGGCGGCTGCGGCGGACGTACCAGTTGGTGAGCATGTCCAGGTAGCTGCGCAGCGAGTCGCAGGCGCCGGAGATGTCGTAGGTGTCCAGCTGTGCCGTCATGCTGCGGACGAGGTCGCCCGTGTTGGCCAGCAGGTACTGGTCCAGGGTGTCCCGGTAGCCCTCGTAGCGCAGTTTGGCATCGTAACCGGCGCCACCGTTCGCGGCGTTCGTGTACAGGGTGAAGAAGCTGTACACGTTCCAGAGCGGCAGGATCACCTGGCGGACGCCGTCCCGGATGCCCTGCTCGGTGACGATCAGGTTGCCGCCCCGGAGGATGGGGCTGGACATGAGGAACCAGCGCATGGCGTCGGACCCGTCGCGGTCCAGGACCTCGGAGACGTCCGGGTAGTTGCGCAGGCTCTTGGACATTTTCTGGCCGTCGGATCCAAGCACAATGCCATGGCTGATGACGTTGCGGAACGCCGGCCGGTCAAACAGTGCGGTGGACAGGATGTGCAGCATATAGAACCAGCCGCGGGTCTGGCCGATGTACTCCACGATGAAATCCGCGGGGTTGTGCGTGTTGAACCAGGCTTCGTTTTCGAACGGGTAGTGCACCTGTCCGTAGGGCATGGAGCCGGAGTCGAACCAGACGTCCAGGACGTCCTCGACGCGGCGCATCACGGACTGGCCCTCTTCGGGGGTGCGGGGATCGTCCGGGTTGGGCCTGGTGAGCTCGTCGATGAACGGCCGGTGGAGGTCCACCTCGCCGTCCTTGTTCAGGGGCAGCCGGCCGAAGTCCGCCTCGATCTCGGCCAGGGAACCGTAGACGTCGGTGCGCGGGTATTCGGGATCCGTTGACTGCCACACGGGGATGGGGCTGCCCCAGAAGCGGTTCCGGCTGATGGACCAGTCGCGGGCGTTCTCCAACCATTTGCCGAACTGGCCATCCTTGACGTTCCCCGGGATCCAGTTGATCTCCTGGTTCAGTTCGGACATCCGGTCCTTGAACTTGGTGACCTCCACGTACCAGGAGGACACCGCACGGTAGATCAGCGGGTTGCGGCAGCGCCAGCAGTGCGGGTAGCTGTGCTCGTAGCTGGCCTGCCGGACCAGCCTGCCCTGGGCGCGGAGCACTTGGGTGATGGGCTTGTTGGCCTCGAAGACCTGCAGGCCCGCGATGTCGTGGAGGTCGCCGTGCTTGAACAACGGCAGGAATTTGGCACCCTCGTCCACGGAGAGCACCACGGGAATGCCAGCCTCCTCGCAGACTTTCTGGTCGTCTTCACCGTAGGCGGGCGCCTGGTGCACCACGCCGGTTCCGTCGGTGGTGGTGACGTAGTCAGCCACTACGAACCGCCAGGCGTTCTCCATGCCGTACTTTTCGTTGTCGGCAAAGTCGTCCCAGAGCCGCTGGTATGCCAGGCCTTCCAGTTCGGCGCCGGAGTGGGTGGACACCACGGCGGCTTCCGCGTCCTCGAAGCTGTCGTAGCCGAGGTCCTTGGCGTAGGCGCCCAGGAGGTCCGCCGCGAGCAGGAAGCTGCCCGTGACCGGGGCGTCGGCCGAGGCGGCCTTGATGCCGTTGGGACCGGCGGGCAGCACGGCGTACGTGATGGAAGGCCCGACGGCGAGCGCGGCGTTGGTGGGCAGCGTCCAGGGGGTGGTGGTCCAGGCGAGCGCCTGCACGCCGGCAAGTTCCTTGGACAGTTCCGAATTCCCCGCAAGGATGGGGAAGGTGACGGTGACGGTCTGGTCCTGGCGGTTCTTGTAGACGTCGTCGTCCATGCGCAGCTCATGGTTGGACAGCGGGGTTTCGTCTTTCCAACAGTACGGCAGCACCCGGTAGCCGTTGTACGTCAGGCCCTTGTCATGCAGCTGCTTGAACGCCCAGAGGACCGACTCCATGTACTCGACATTGAGTGTCTTATAGTCGTTGTCGAAGTCCACCCACCGGGCCTGCCGGGTGACGTAGCTGCGCCACTCATCGGCGTACTTCATGACGGACGCGCGGCAGGCGTCGTTGAACTTGTCGATGCCCATGGCCTCGATCTGGGTCTTGTCCGTCATCCCCAGCTGTTTCATGGCCTCCAGCTCGGCGGGCAGGCCGTGGGTGTCCCAACCGAAACGGCGTTCCACGCGCTTGCCGCGCTGGGTCTGGTAGCGGCCAACCAGGTCCTTGGCGTAGCCGGTGAGGAGGTGGCCGTAGTGGGGCAGGCCGTTGGCGAACGGCGGGCCGTCGTAGAACACGAATTCGTTGCTGCCCGGCTCCCCGCCGGGGACGTCGGCGCTGCGCTGGTCAATGCTGGCCTGGAAGGTGCCGTCCTGGTCCCAGTACTTCAGGATGCGCTCTTCGATCTCCGGGAACTTCACGGAGGCGGAAACGCCGGCGCTGCCTTTGGAGGAGGTGCTGGAGGCTGAGGCCTTGGGGTAAAACGTCATGTTCGACATCCTGGGTTGAGCGTGGTGAGCCCCCGGCACGGCCGGAGGTTCCGTTCAGGATGCGAGGACGGCTGCCGTGCCGTCCCGAAGACTGCACGCCCACCGCGGTACCACCTCACTTACCGGCGCCGCGTGGTTCCCAAAGGAACACCCGCCGCCCCGGCCGCTTCATTACTGCTGTGACGGGCTTACCCGTCCGGTTCTACTGACGCGGGCCCGCCTTGCGGGGCGCGGCCTGCGTGTTCTTCCGGAAGCTCACCGGTGATTGCCGGGTCATAGCCACTGCAGAGTCTACTATCGCCGCGGCATCCAGTGCCATTCCGGGCGCAACGCGGTTCCGGCGGGCAGTGCCGTTCCGCCGGGGTGTGCCGTTCGGGGCGGGCCGGGCCATTTCCGGGCGGTCTTCTCCGTCCGGGGGCTGCCGCCGTCACCGTGCATTGCCTAGACTCGCGTCATGACGGCTTCCGGGCGCCCCGCGGGATGGAGGCGTACGGCCACGGCGTGCAGGTGGCTGTTCATCCCTGCTGCCCTGCCGGTGGCGGCGGTCTCCGCCGTCCGCGCGGTGCCTGCCGACTGGCCGGTACTCGGTGTCCAGCTGGTGGCATTCACGCCCTGGCTCGCCGTTCCCGCCGCCGCAGCGCTGCTCATGGCCTTCGCTGGACGGAGCCGGTGGCAGCAGGTCCTGGCCACGGCACTGGCGGCCTGCCAGGTGTTCTGGCTTTTCCCGCTCGATATCCGCGCACCGGCCGCCGGGGCAACCGCCGGGGCAGCGGCCGGGGCTTCCGGCACGTCGGTCTCCCTGGTTGCCATGAGCATCAACACGGAACTGGGCGGGGCTGATGCCGGCAGCATCGTGGCCCTGGTCCGTGATTTGCATGTAGACCTGTTGGCGGTTGAGGAGTACACACCCGAAATGGCGCGAAAGCTGATGGCGGCCGGACTCGACGACCTGCTCCCCCACCGGGTTGCCCAGGCCCGTGACCGCGCCGCAGGCTCCGCCATCTACTCCTCCTACAACCTGACAGCCACCGGCGTCCTCCCGGACACGCGGTTCGCCATGCCCGTGGCACGCCTTGACCTCGGCAGCGGTGCCGGCCTGCGTGTGGTGGCAGTCCACGCCCTGGCGCCAGTGGGAAAAGGCCTCAGTCAATGGCGCAGCGACCTGGCTGCCGTGGCCAGGGCTGCCGACGGATCCGGTCCCCTGCTGCTGGCGGGAGACTTCAACGCGACCTACGACCACCGGGAATTCCGGGACCTGTTGGCCGGAACGGGCGGCAACCTGCCCCTGGTGGACGTGGCTGCCGCCGTGGGCAGCAGGCTGGTGCCCACGTGGCCCATGCGCGGCTTCCGGCTGCCGGGGATTGCCCTGGACCATCTGGTGACCAGCCCGGACATCAGAGCATCGGATTACTCGGTCCACCGGGTTGGCGGGACGGACCATGCCGCCGTGGCAGCCACCCTGACCGCCGGGGTCTCCTAGTGTTCCTGACCGGTCCAGCCACGGGATGGGCAGACCCCGCCCGGCTCAGCCCTTCCTGACCAGCTTGTGGGTGGCTGCCTGCGCCACCGGCCGGATGACGATCTGGTCCAGGTTGACGTGGTGCGGAACCGTGACGGCATAGCGGACCACGTCGGCCACGTCCTCTGCGGTCAGCGGCTTCTCAACCCCCCGGTAGACCTTGTCCGCCGCCTGCGCGTCCCCCAGGCGGTTGAGCGCGAATTCCTCGGTCTGCACCAGGCCCGGCGCCACCTCGATGACGCGGACGTTGTTCTCCACCTCTTCAAGCCGGAGCGCGTTGGTCATGGCGTGCTGGGCGAACTTCGCGGCGTTATAGCCGCCGCCGCCCTCGTACGCGTCCAGTCCCGCAGTGGAGGTGAGGTTCAGCACGGTACCTTCGCCGTTGGCGCGCAGCATGGGCAGGAAGGCGCGGGTGAGCTTCATGGTGCCCAGGACGTTGACCCGGTACATCCACTCCCAGTCCTCCGTGCTGGCATCTCCTACCCTGTCGGCGCCGCGGGCGCCGCCGGCAATGTTGATGAGCGTATCGATGCCGCCCGAGTCGGTGACCTGCGCGAGGAGCCGGGACACGTCGTCGTCCTCTGCAATGTCAGCAGGAATCGCCACGGCGCCTGTCCCGCTTTCCAGGGCGGCCAGGCGTTCGGCGCGGCGTGCCACGGCGAAGACCGTCCACCCGTCGGCGCGCAGCGCGCGCACAGTGGCCTCCCCGATTCCGCTGCTTGCTCCGGTCACCAGTGCCGCTTTTTTCTGCATGTCCTTCGTCATGGCACCACCCTAACGGGATCAGCCGGCAGGACGTCCCCGGAGGTAATCAAGCAGGACAAGGGCGTGGTTTGCCTCCGTGTTGCGGGCAGCGTAGAGCAGGGTGATCCTTGGGTGGCCGGCGGCCAGTTCCAGCAGCGTCTCCACCGCCGGATTGGAATCCAGTTCCACCCGGTAGCGTTCGCTGAACTCCGCGAACCGTCCGGGGCGGTGGTTGAAGTCCTTGCGCAGCCCGGTGGACGGGGCCACGTCCTTGAGCCACACATCGATGGCCGCGTTGTCCCTTGACATCCCGCGCGGCCAGAGACGGTCCACCAGCACCCGGCAGCCGTCGTCGTCCGCCGGTGGATCGTAGATGCGCTTGATGCCAAAGGTGCCCCGCTGTTGGACCATACGCCGCATGCTACCCGCCTTCGCATGCGGCCGGGCGGGACCGGTTGGGTGGGATGGAAGCGGGCATGAAAGAATTGCCCAATGGCTGAAGACACGCAGGGTACAGACACGCCCACCACCGCCCCCATCAACGTTCCGGACAAGCCGGCCCTCGAAGGCCTCGAAGCAGCGCTCACCCAGCGCTGGCTGGCCGAGGGAACCTACAAGTTCAACCGCGACACCACCCGGGAGCAGGTCTACTCGATCGACACTCCCCCGCCCACGGCGTCGGGATCCCTGCATGTGGGCCACATGTTCTCCTTCACCCAGACCGACGTGCAGGCGCGCTACATGCGCATGACCGGCAGGAACGTCTTCTACCCCATGGGCTGGGATGACAACGGCCTCCCCACGGAGCGCCGTGTCCAGAACTACTACGGTGTCCGCTGCGATCCCGCCATCCCCTACAACGCCGACTATCGGCCGCCCGTCCAGCCTGCCAAGAACCAGCGCGATTTCGACGTCGTCTCCCGGCAGAACTTCATCGAACTGTGCGAGGAACTGGCTGTCGAGGACGAGAAGGTCTTCGAAAACCTGTTCCAGACCCTGGGCCTGTCCGTCGACTGGGACCTGACGTACCGCACCATCGACGACACCTCCCGCGCCGTGTCCCAGCGCGCCTTCCTTGCCAACCTGGCCGCCGGCGACGCGTACATGGCCGAAGCACCCACACTGTGGGACGTCACCTTCCGCACGGCGGTTGCGCAGGCCGAACTGGAGGACCGTGAGGTTCCGGGCGCCTACTACCGGTACCCCTTCTTCACCGAAGACGGCGACAAGGTCTTCATCGAGACCACGCGTCCGGAACTGCTGGCTGCCTGTGCCGCGCTGGTGGCAAACCCCGACGACGAGCGGTACCAGCCGCTGTTCGGCAAGACCGTGAAGTCCCCGCTGTTCGACGTTGAACTCGAGGTCAAGGCCCACCCGCTGGCCAAAGCGGACAAGGGCTCCGGCATCGCCATGGTCTGCACCTTCGGTGACCTGACCGACGTCACCTGGTGGCGGGAACTGCAGCTGCCCACTCGCGCCATCATGGGCCGAGACGGCCGCATCATTGCCGAGACCCCCGACTGGATCACCAGTGAGGCCGGCAGGGAAGCGTACGCCGCGATCGCCGGCAAGACGGCCTTCTCCGCCAAGGAAGCCGTGGTGGAACTGCTCAAGGAAGCGGACCTGCTGGACGGTGAGCCCAAGAAGATCACCCACCCGGTCAACTTCTTCGAGAAGGGCGACAAACCCCTGGAAGTGGTCACGTCCCGCCAGTGGTACATCCGCAATGGCGGCCGCGACGAGGACCGCCGCGAACGCCTGATCGGCCGCGGCAAGGAGATCGACTTCCACCCGTCCTTCATGCGCTCCCGCTACGAGAACTGGATCGCCGGCCTGAACGGTGACTGGCTGGTCTCCCGCCAGCGGTTCTTCGGCGTGCCCATCCCCGTCTGGTACCCGCTCGACGCCCAGGGCAACCCGGAGTACGACAACCCCATCCTGCCCTCCGACGAACTGCTGCCCGTTGACCCCGCGGCTGACGCCGCCCCCGGCTTCGACGAGGCGCAGCGCGACCAGCCCAACGGCTTCACGGGCGATGCCGACGTCCTGGACACGTGGGCCACCTCCTCGCTGACCCCGCAGATCGTTGGCGGCTGGAGCCGCGACGAGGCCCTGTTTGCCAAGGTCTACCCGTTCGACCTCCGCCCCCAGGGGCACGACATCATCCGGACCTGGCTCTTCTCGTCGGTGGTCCGCGCCGATGCCCTCCAGAACTGCGCGCCGTGGAAGCACGCTGCCATCTCCGGCTGGATCCTGGACCCGGACCGCAAGAAGATGTCCAAGTCCAAAGGCAACGTGGTGGTCCCCACCGACGTGCTGAACGAGTACGGCTCGGACGCGGTCCGCTACTGGGCTGCCTCCGCACGCCTTGGCGCCGACACCGCCTATGAGATTGCCCAGATGAAGATCGGCCGCCGCCTGGCCATCAAGCTCCTCAATGCCTCCAAGTTCGTGCTGAACCTCGGTGCCACCGAGAACTCGGTGCTGGCCGGCGATCTCTCCGTCCTTTCGAACCCCCTGGACCGTGCCCTGCTGGCCCAACTGGCCGACGTCGTCACCCAGTCCACCAAGGCGTTCGACAACTACGACTACGCCCGCGCCCTGCAGCTCACGGAGACATTCTTCTGGCAGTTCACGGATGACTACGTGGAGCTGATCAAGGACCGCGCCTATGGAGCGGCAGGCGAAGCCGAGCAGGCATCAGTGCTGGCAGCCCTGGCCACCACCCTGGACACCCTGCTGCGCCTCTTCGCCCCGTTCCTGCCCTTCGCCACCGAGGAAGTCTGGAGCTGGTGGCGCAACGGATCGGTGCACCGGGCGGCGTGGCCGGCCGCGCTGGAGATCCCCGGCGGAGACACCACCATGCTGGCAACCGTGGGCGTGGCCCTCAGCGGTGTCCGCAAGGCCAAGTCCGAGGCAAAGGTCAAGCAGCGCACCGAGGTCCTCTCCGCGACGATCACCGCTCCGGAGGCACTGACGGCGCAACTGCAGGCTGGCCTGGCCGACCTGAAGGCGGCGTCCAACGCCCGGCAGATCACGTTGGTGGCGGGCGACGGAGACCTTGCCGTCACGGACGTTGCCCTCGCCGCCAGCGACGAACCCGCCAAGGCCTGACAGCCGGTCTCATCCGAACGGGCCCGTTTCCGGGCAAAGGGGAAGCCCCATCAGCGTTTTGCCGTTGGTGGGGCTTCGACTTTTCGGCCATCTTGTGACGTTATTTCGATGGTCTGGCAGGATCCTCCGAAACTCCAGGTCTTACTACACCGTCACTGGTAGCTTGCACTCAACTTTGCCGATGGCTGCGTCAAATTACATATCACTGGATCTTTGGTTCCTGCGTCCCGCCTCTTTCGAAGTGGGTAAGAACCATTGTTCTCCTGCCCCAAGGCATGCACAAGGGCCCCGCAGGAACTACACGCTGGTAGTTTCTGCGGGGCCCTTGGCGCGGCCAGCCAATGGCAGGCGGCCCGGCGCTTAGTTGAATTCCGGGCTCTCCGTGCGGCTGCGCTTGAGCTCGAAGAAATGCGGATAGGCGGCGATGGTGGTGGTGGCGTCCCAGATCCTGCCGGCTTCTTCGCCGCGGGGGATGCGGGTCAGGACCGGTCCGAAGAACGCCGTTCCGTTGAAAGCGACCACGGGCGTTCCCACGTCCTGGCCCACGAGTGAGATGCCTTCTTCGTGGCTGGCCCGGAGCTGCCGGTCATAGGCGTCGGTGGTGGCGGCATCGGCCAGGGAGGCGGGCAGGCCACACTCGGCGAGGGCTTTGGTGATGACCTGTGCGCGGTCCTTTTCCCCCTGGTTGTGGATCAGCGTGCCCATGGCGTCGTAAAGCGGCTTGATGACCTGCGGGCCGTGCCCTTCGCGGGCCGCAATGATCACGCGCACCATGCCCCAGGCGTTGTCCATGGACTCCCGGTAAGCGGGCTCCAGGTCGCGTCCCTCATTCAGGACGGCGAGGCTCATGACGTGCCATTCGGTCTCGATGTCCCGGACGGCCTCCACCTCGCCGAGCCAGCGGCTGGTGACCCATGCGAACGGGCAGAGGGGGTCGAACCAGAAGTCGGCTTTGTTCTTGGCAGGTACAGTCACAGGGTCCTCTCGGTCAGGCAGACTTACGGCGCTTGGCCACGTGCGGAATCATGGTGGGTTCGGCCCCGCGCAGGACCACGTCCTCGGTGATCACCACGCTGGCGACGTCCTCGCGGCTCGGGAGATCGAACATCACGGGAAGCAGGACTTCCTCCAGGATGGCGCGAAGACCGCGTGCACCGGTGCCACGCTCCAGTGCCTGGTCGGCGATGGCTTCCAGGGCGGGCTCGTCAAACACCAGCTCCACGCCGTCGATCTGGAACATCTTCTGGTACTGCTTCACCAGGGCGTTCTTGGGGGTGGACAGGATCTGGATCAGGGCGTCACGGTCAAGGTTGGACACCGTGGTGATCACCGGAAGGCGGCCAATGAACTCCGGGATCAGGCCGAACTTCAGCAGGTCCTCCGGCATGACTTCGCCGTAGGAGTCCACCTTCTTGCTGGCGTCGTTCAGTGGGGCGCCGAAGCCGATGCCCTTGCGGCCGGAGCGGGAACCGATAATCTCCTCCAGGCCGGCGAAGGCGCCGGCCACGATGAACAGGACATTGGTGGTGTCGATCTGGATGAACTCCTGGTGCGGGTGCTTCCGTCCGCCCTGGGGCGGGACAGAGGCAACGGTGCCTTCCAGGATCTTCAGCAGGGCCTGCTGCACGCCCTCACCGGATACGTCACGGGTGATGGAGGGGTTTTCGCTCTTGCGGGAGATTTTGTCGATCTCGTCGATGTAGATGATGCCCTGTTCGGCCTTCTTGACGTCATAGTCTGCGGCCTGGATGAGTTTGAGGAGGATGTTCTCCACGTCTTCACCCACATAGCCGGCCTCGGTCAGGGCGGTGGCGTCCGCGACGGCGAACGGGACGTTCAGGCGCCGGGCGAGGGTCTGGGCCAGGTAGGTCTTGCCGCAGCCGGTGGGGCCGATGAGGAGGATGTTCGACTTGGCGATTTCGACGTCGTCGTGATGCCCGCCGTCCCCCAGGCTTCCGGACTTGGGCGCGTGGCCCGCCTGGATGCGTTTGTAGTGGTTGTAGACCGCGACGGCGAGGGAACGCTTTGCGGGCTCCTGGCCGATGACGTATTCCTGCAGGAAGTCGAAGATTTCGCGCGGCTTGGGCAGTTCAAAGCTGCCGAGGTCTGCCACCTCCGCGAGCTCCTCTTCGATGATTTCGTTGCACAACTCGATGCACTCATCACAGATGTAGACACCGGGCCCGGCAATGAGCTTGCGCACCTGCTTCTGGCTCTTTCCGCAGAAAGAGCACTTCAGCAGATCCGTGCTCTCGCCAATCCGAGCCATATGTGAACCCCTTAGTATCCTGCTGCCAGGCAGCCCTGCACCGTTGCTGAAATCTTCGGCCGGCCCGCGGGGGCCGGTTTGTGACAACATCCACTCTAGGTCACATTCGCCCCCAAGGGTGGAAAGAAAAGGCCGGTGCGGCCAAATGAAGCTGGGCCGCACCGGCTTTCCGTACTGCTACCTCGTGATTGCCTGGGGCTTGATCTTGCGTGAGTCAAGCACCTGGTCGATCAGGCCGTATGCCTGCGCCTCTTCGGCGGTGAGGATCTTGTCGCGCTCGATGTCGTTGTTGACCTGCTCCGACGTGCGGCCGGAGTGGTGGGCCAGCGTGTCTTCGAGCCAGGAGCGCATGCGCATGACCTCGGCCGCCTGGATCTCCAGGTCGGAAGCCTGGCCGCCCTGGCCGCCGGACAGGGCCGGCTGGTGGATCAGGACGCGGGCGTTGGGCAGTGCCAGCCGCTTGCCGGGGGTACCGGCAGCCAACAGGACAGCAGCCGCGCTGGCGGCCTGGCCCAGGCAGACCGTCTGGATCTCGGGACGGATGTACTGCATGGTGTCGTAGATGGCCGTCATGGCCGTGAACGAGCCGCCCGGGGAGTTGATGTAGAGGGTGATGTCGCGGTCCGGGTCGGTGGACTCAAGGACCAGCAGCTGGGCCATGATGTCGTCGGCGGAGGCGTCGTCAACCTGCACGCCGAGGAAGATGATGCGGTCCTCGAACAGCTTGGTGTAGGGGTCCTGGCGCTTGAAGCCGTAGGGCGTGCGCTCCTCGAACTGCGGCAGGACGTAGCGGCTGGACGGAAGATTGCCGGCGGACCACCCGAAGTTGTAGTTCATTGTTTTTGCTCCTGATCGAAGTGTTCTGGTTGCCGGTTAGTTCTGGGAGGCTGATTCGCCGGAGGCCCCGTTGGACGTTCCGCCGCCGCCGGATACCGAACCGGCGTGCGCGGCGATCTTGTCGAAGAAACCGTACTCGAGGGCCTCTTTAGCCGTGAACCACTTGTCACGGTCGTTGTCCTTGAGGATGGTCTCAACGGTCTGGCCGGTCTGCTCGGCCGTCAGTTCCGCCATGACCTTCTTCATGTGCAGGATGAGCTCGGCCTGGATCTTGATGTCCGAGGCCGTGCCGCCGATGCCGCCGGAGGGCTGGTGCATCAGGACGCGGGCGTTGGGCGTGGCGTACCGCTTGCCCTTGGTGCCCGAGGAGAGCAGGAACTGTCCCATGGACGCGGCCAGGCCGGTGGCGACGGTCACGACGTCATTGGGGATGAACTGCATGGTGTCGTAGATGGCCATGCCTGCGGTGACGGAGCCGCCGGGCGAGTTGATGTAGAGGTAGATGTCCTTTTCCGGGTTCTCGGCCGAGAGCAGGAGCAGCTGCGAGCAGATCGCGTTGGCGTTGTCATCACGCACCTCCGAGCCCAGCCAGATGATCCGCTCCTTGAGAAGGCGGTTGTAAATGTAGTTGTCCTGGGCTGCAGGATCGACGGTCGCCATCCGGGGGGCCTCTGAGTGCTGTGACATGTTTACTTACCTCTCACTGGTGACGGTGACATCACTGAAAATCACTACTTGGACACTAACCGGTTTCCCCGGCGTTTTGTTCGCGCACTGACGGCTGTTCGCTGACGGCGCACGATCGCCGAACCGGCGCTGCGGGGTTTCGGGTCCAACGCGAACGGCCCCCGGATCGGAAGGATCCAGGGGCCGTTGCTGCAGGTTGTTAAGGACTAGGCCTTGGCGTCTGCCGTGGCGTCCTCGGCGTCGACAACCTCCGCCTCGGCGGCTTCGGTTGCGTCAGCGCCGGCTGCCTCTGCAGCGGGGGCTTCCTCGCCGCCGGGGCGGACGAAGTCGCTGAGGTCAACGGTGTTGCCCTCGGTGTCGGTCACGGTGGCCTGGCCAAGGACGACAGCCAGTGCTTTGCGGCGGCGGACCTCGGAGACCATCATGGGGACCTGGCCGCTCTGGTCGATGATCTGGGCGAACTGGTTGGGATCCATGCCGTACTGGCTGGCGGTGGTGACGATGTAGTCGATCAGCTCGTTCTGGCTGACGTTGACTTCTTCCTTTTCCGCGATGGCGTCAAGGATGATCTCGTTCTGGAAGGCGCGGGCCGTGTTGGCGCGGACCTCTTCGCGGTGCTCCTCGGTGTCGTGCTCGCCTTCGCCGTGGCCGTTGCCCTCCTGGAAGTGGGCTTCGAGCTGCTCCTCGACCACCGAGTCAGGAACAGGAACCTCGACCATTTCGACGAGCTTGTCCAGGACCTTGTCGCGGGCTTCGACGCCCTGCTCAACGATCTTGGAGTCGGCAGCCTGCTTGGCCAGGTCTTCGCGGAGTTCGGCAAGGGTGTCGAATTCGGAGGCGAGCTGGGCGAAGTCGTCGTTCGCTTCCGGCAGTTCGCGTTCCTTGACGGCCTTCACCACAACCTTGACCTGGGCGGCTTCGCCGGCGTGGTCGCCGCCCACCAGGGTGGTGTCGAAGATGGCGTCCTCGTCAGCGCTGAGGCCGGTCACGGCCTCGTCCATGCCCTCAAGCATGGTGCCGGCGCCCACCTGGTAGGACAGGCCGGCGGCGGAGTCGACTTCCTCGCCGTCGATCGTGGCGGTGATGTCGATGGTGAGGAAGTCACCGTCGGCAGCCGGGCGGTCCACGGACTTCAGGGTGCCGAAGCGGCCGCGCAGTTCGTCCAGCGCCTTGTCCACATCAGCTTCGGAGGATTCCGCAGCCGCAACCTGGACCTCGATGCCGGAGTAGTCCGGGAGTTCGATCTCGGGGCGGACGTCAACCTCAGCGGCGAACTTCAGGCCGCCGTCGGTCGCGGAGGGATCGGGCACCTCGGTGATTTCCACCTCGGGACGGCTCAGGGGGCGGATGCCGGACTCCTGCACGGCAGCCTGGTACCAGCCGTTGAGGCCGTCGTTGATGGCCGTCTCCAGGACGTAGCCGCGGCCGACGCGCTGGTCGATGAGCTTGGCAGGAACCTTGCCCTTGCGGAACCCAGGAACCTGGATCTGGGACGCAACGGTCTTGTAGGCCGAGTCGATGCTGGGCTTCAGTTCCTCAAAGGGGACCTCAACATTGAGCTTGACCCGCGTGGGGGTGAGGTTCTCGACAGCGCTCTTCACGGTCTAAGTACTCCTGGGTTGTGGGATGGGTTTCTGCAAACGCAATGGATGTCCAGGCCTGACGGTCCTGGCCGCAGAGTCGGGGTGACAGGATTTGAACCTGCGACTTCCTGCTCCCAAAGCAGGCGCTCTAGCCAAGCTGAGCTACACCCCGTAAGTGCACAGGCAAGTCTACGGTGATACGCGTCGCGATTGCACATTTGACACGTAGGCCATGGATTAGGTTTAGTTGTATCCGGCTTGAACAGCCAGCCCGGAGTTTCCGCGAAAAACGGATCTTCCTTCGGGGACGTAGCTTAATGGTAAAGCCTCAGTCTTCCAAACTGATTACGCGGGTTCGATTCCCGTCGTCCCCTCCACAACACGAAGAAGGCCCCTCTCCTGAACTGGTCCCCGAAAGTTGGACTCGCAAATGCGATGTATCCACCTTAGCGGCCAGCGATCGGCTCTTCGCAGAAGTCCCCGTCCCATTTTGAACTGCTCCCCGGAAGTTGGACTGACTAAATAAGAGCCTAAGCCGCGAGGGTCTGGGTCCGGTATTGCACCGGGCTCAGGCCCTTGAGCTTTGTCGAGATTCTTTCGGTGTTGTACCAGCGGATGTATTCGTGCAGTGCCCCTGCCAAGGCGTCGGTGCTGAGGTATCGCACGTGGTGAAAGAGCTCTTCCTTAAGGTGGCCGAAGAAGTTTTCCATCACGGCGTTGTCGTAGCAGTTGCCCTTGCGTGACATCGACTGGCTCGCGCCGGCTTCCTGTAAGAGTTTTCGCCACGAGACGTGCTGGTACTGGAAGCCCTGGTCCGAATGCACGAGTGGCTGCTGGTTATCCTCAAGGCAGGCAAGGGCCTGGCGCAGCGAATTATTGGTGAGCTCCAGATTCGGAGACGGGCTGATCGAGTAGGAGATGATCTGCCGGTCGAAAAGATCCATAACCGGCGAAAGGTAGAGCTTACGGTCGCCGACGCTGAACTCCGTCACATCCGTTACCCACTTCCGGTTCGGGGCATCAGCCTCGAACTCCCGGTTCAACACGTTCGGAGCAACCCGGCCCTGCCCGCCCTGGTAGGAGTTATAACGCTTCTTCCGCCGGACCTTGCACACCAGATTCAGGGACCGCATGAGCTTCAGAACGGTCTTTTTCGCGACCGTCCACCCTTGCTTGACCATCTCGGTGTGGACCCGCCGGTGCCCGTACCGGCCATGGTTCTTCTCGAAAATTTCCCTGACAGCGGCCTTGATGGACTCCTGCGGATCAGGGCCTTGGATGCGTGCCTGATGATAGAAGAACGTCGATCTGGCAAGAGATGCTGCCTGCAGCAGGACCGGAAGCGGGAAGTCAGCCTTGAGAGCGATGAGGGCTTGGACCTTCACCGTCGTTCCTGCGCCCTCAAGGCCCGCAATTTTCCCAGGTAAGCCACTTCCGCCCGCAACCGTTCGTTCTCCCGCCGTAACCGCTCCAGTTCCGATACCTCGGCCGGCTGCGGGGCATCAGGTGCCTTAGGCCTGCCCTTGGACTTGGGACGTAATGCGTCCGGGCCCTCGCGGCGATACGCCCGGGCCCACGTCTTCAGTAGCGTGGGCGAGGACAAACCCACCTCCGCCGCGAGATCCGGGGCAGTCTCACCGGCGATAAACCGTTCAACCAGCGCGAGCTTGAATTCGAACGAGTACACCTGTTTCGTCGGCTTGGCCACCAGCGCTCCTCGACCATGGATCTTCCACCGCCGATAGAGAACCCTTATCGGCGGGCGGGACACCCCTAGCAACGTCGCCGCCGCACTATCCGCGATGCCCTTCTCAAACCACGCTACAGCGGCCTCACGCTGAACCTCAGACAACGAACTACGTGCATGCATAAAACTGCTCCCCGGAAGTCGGAACTGAATTTCTCAGTCCAACTTCCGGGGAGCAGTTCATTTGGGGCGGGGACTTCTGCGTGTTTGTACTACCTGCCAAGCGAAGGGGTACGAGAGCTGCACCTGGGTTTAGCCCGTTCATTGACCTTCATGCCGTATTCGTGGATCGTTTGGTCCATGAGCCGGGGGACGCGAATCGCTTTGTCTTTGATGGTTTCCGTGTTGGTGCTGGCGGGCATTTTTGCCGGCGTCCGGCTATGGAACGTCCATCAACAGACATCGGACTGGGTCCTGTCGCCCAAGGAAGTTCCGTCCAAAGTGCACTTTGCCGACCGCGAATATAACTGTGGTCCCAACCCACAGCCCGCCGAACACGATGTATCCGCCCTAACCTCTCAAGGCAGGACAGCCGGAGGGGGCGAGATATTTGCTCAGGAGCCTTCTGCCGAAGCCAGAGTGTTTATCGTCGTGCAGACAGGCAAGGGCGCGTTCGGCTGCGGTCTAATGGGGGGACCCTAGTCCAGCTGTGCTTCTAATTGGGACCTAAGCCGCAAGCATCTGAGCACGGTACTGTGCCGGGCTCAAGCCCTTGAGCTTGGTGGAAATTCTTTCGGTGTTGTACCAGCTGATGTATGCGTGCAGCGCTGATGCGAGTGCGTCGGTGTTGAGGAACCGGACGCGGTGGAAGAGCTCTTCCTTCAGGTGTCCGAAGAAGTTCTCCATGACGGCGTTGTCGTAGCAGTTGGCTTTGCGTGACATTGATTGGACGGCGCCGGCGTTCTCCAGGAGTGTGCGCCAGGAGTTGTGCTGATACTGGAACCCTTGGTCTGAGTGGACGAAGGGTTTCTCCCCGTTCTCCAGCGTGGCCAAGGCGCCGCGCAATGAGGAGTTGGTCAGTTCCAGGTTGGGCGAGGTCCCAATGGCGTAGGAGATGATCTGCCGGTCGAACAGGTCCATGATCGGTGAGAGGTAGAGTTTCCTGTCGCCGACGCTGAACTCGGTCACATCGGTAACCCACTTCTGGTCTGGGGCGTCCGCGTCGAACTGGCGTTTCAGCAGGTTCGGGGCCACGATGCCATGCTCGCCCTGGTAGGAGTTGTACCGCTTCCTGCTTCGGACCTTGCAGACCAGCCGGAGGGAACGCATCAGCTTCAGAACCGTCTTCTTGGCGACCGTCCATCCTTGCTTCAACAGTTCAATATGGATCCGGCGATGCCCGTACCGGCCGTGGTTCTTCGTAAAAATGTCAGTGACAGCGGCCTTCAGGGACGCCCGTGGATCGGGGCCATTGAGTTTGGCTTGGTGGTAGAAGAACGTGGACCGGGCTAACCCGGCCACGTCCAGCAGAACCTCTAATCGGTGCTCAGCCTTGAGAGCGATGACAGCGCGAACCTTTAGCGCTGTTCCCTGTCCCTCAAGGCGTTTACTTTTCCCAGGAAAGCAACCTCTGCACGAAGGCGTTCGTTCTCACGTCGCAGCCGCTGCAGCTCCGGTTCCTGCTGCGGCGGGGTATCTGGGTTCTTCCTTGGGCGGCCTTTAGGTTTCGGACGGAGGCCTTCCTCGCCCTGAGCCCGGTACCGCATCGCCCACACGGCTATCAGGTGTGGCGAGGATAGTTCGAGCTCTTTGGCCAGTGCGACCCTGGTCTCGCCGGAGATATATCGCTGCACGGCGTTGAGCTTGAGCTCGAATGAATACACGCGGTTGCCTGGTTTGGTCACAAGAGCAGTATCTCCACGAACGCGCCATCTGTCGTGCAACCGGAGGATCGGCTTCCGACCCACCCCGAGCCTGGTTGCTACAGCTCTGGAGCCCCACCCGATCTCAAACAGCGCCACCGCGGCCTCGCGCTGTTCCTCGGACAACGAACTTCTTCCATGCATAAAACTGCTCCCCGAAAGTCAGAACTGATTTCTCAGTCCAACTTTCGGGGAGCAGTTCATCCGGAGGGGCCTTCTTCGTGTTTCGCCTTCCTACTCCCCCGGTTGCTGGCAGTAAGGGCACCAGTAGAGGTTCCGCCCGGCCAGGTCGGCGATGAGCACGATGGTGCGGCAGACGCGGCAGGGCAGGCCGTGCCGCTTGTAGACGAAGTGGGCATCGTCGCGGCCGGGAAAGTGGGCGCTCCTGGGTGGCACCGGCGCGCCGGCCGCGGCGGCTTTGGCGGCGGTGGTGCCGTCAAGCGCCCAGTACTTCGGCGGCGTGGTGATGATCCGCCCGTCCGTCACGCCGTCGCCCATGACGGCCACGATGTCGCGCCACAGCTTGCGGGCATCGTTGTCCGGCAGGGCAGTGCCGGGCAGCCAGGGGTCCAGGCGGCGGCGGAACAGGACTTCCGCCCGGTAGACGTTCCCGACGCCGGCAATCACCTTCTGGTCCATGAGCAGGGCAGCCAGGGGCGTCTTCCGCGCCTGGACGTTGGCAGCAAAGCGCCCGGCATCGCCGCGGAAGTTCCGCAGTGGGTCAGGTCCCAGCCGTGCCAGCACGGCGCGGACTTCCGCCCCGGTGATGGTTTCGCAGGTGGTGGCACCCCGAAGGTCCGCCCAGCCATGGCTCCCGGCGAGCCGCACCCGCACGGCCCCGACGGGCGCCGGCGGACCGGCGTAAGGCGCGCCGCCGTCGTCGTCCCCGTCACCGAAGGCCTCCCGCTCCCCGACGCGCCGGGGGGCACCAATGCTGGAGGCGCCGGCGAAGGTGCGGTCCCCGCCGAAGCTCCAGGCCCCGTACAGTCCAAGGTGGACGTGCAGGACCAGGGCGTTGTCGAAGTGCAGGAACAGGTGTTTGCCGTGCGCCTCGGCGGCAAGCAGGGTATGCCCGTCCAGCAGCGCCGCACCCCCGCTGAACCTGCCCTGGGGACTGGAAACAGCCAGTGCCTCACCGGCGAAGACATCGCCGAACTGCCGGGCGAGCCTGCGGACGGAATGGCCCTCGGGCACTACTCGATGACCTCGCCTGTTGCCTCGTAGACCGCGATCTTTTCGATCCTGCGGACGTGGCGCTCATCATTGCTGAACGGCTCGGACAGGAACGCCTCGACCAGCGCGGTGGCTTCTTCGAACGTATGCTGCCGCCCGCCCAGGGCAACCACGTTGGCGTTGTTGTGCTCGCGGGCCAGGGTGGCGGTGGAAAGGTTCCATGCGAGGGCCGCGCGGATGCCCTTGACCTTGTTGGCGGCGATCTGCTCGCCGTTGCCGGAGCCGCCCAGCACGATGCCAAGGGCGTGGACGCCTGCCTGCTGGTCGGCAACGACGGCAAGGGCAGCGTTGATGCAGAAGGACGGGTAGTCGTCCTGGGCGTCGTAGACCTGGGGCCCGTGGTCCACCACCTCGTATCCCTTGCCGGTCAGGTGGGACACCAGGTGGGCGCTGAGCTCCATGCCTGCGTGGTCGGTGGCGATGTGGACCCGCGGGTAGGCAGGGGAAGTGGTCACGTGCAAAGTCCGTTCGGTTGTGGGGCTGGCGGGTCGCCGGTGGAGGCCGGAATGACACCGATAAGGATACTAGGACTGCCCGCCCTCCGGGTGCTGGCCCCCGGCCGGCGGCCCTCCGCCGCGCCGGGCCCTCGCGGCCACGCGCGTAAGGACTTCGGCCAGCCGCGCCGCGGAGGCCTGGCTTCCGCCGCTGACGGCCAGGCGCTGGCCGTCAGTCTTGCTCACGACGACGGCGGGCCCGCTGCTGACCAGCATGGCTGCGGTTCCGCCGTGGTGCCGGTAGCCCCACCCGCCATAGTCGGCGGCTTTGACGTCCTCGGCGCTGGCATCGGAGATGGCGCCGGCCGGCACATTCATGACCGGCACCACCCCGGCCAGCAGGACCTTCAGCCCGCGCCGGTCCGCCCGGATGCGGGCAAAGAGGAACGCGGTGCCCACGAGGGCCAGGACAACGAGCAGGATGCCCAGCCACGGCACCACCACGGCGATAAGGGCTGCCGGGAACAGGGAGGCGATGGCGATCATGACAAAGACCGAACTCCTGGCGTGGACCCATAGCCGGACGGTGTCCAGGGCAAGGTCGGGGTCCAGTTCCCTGGTGATGGCGGCCTGCAGCGCACGGTCGTCATCGGGCGACCATTGCCGGTCGGCTTTGTACACCATGGCCATGGCGACGCCGAGCGACACTGCCGCACCGCTGCCGAGGGCAAGGACGGTCATGTCCACCCGCGACTGCCGGGCGTCGGCCAGCCCGGTTTGGCCGATGAGCCCCGCGGCCAGGGCGGAGGTGATGAAGAGGCTGAGGAACAGCCCGGCCCCCATCATGATCCTGCGCATCATCACCGGCCTGCTGAGGGGCACCGCCTGCAGCAGGACCAGCCATCCGGCGATGACGATGATCGCCGCGCCCACGCCCACGTAGGCGGCGAAAGGCGCAAAGGCGGCACCGCCGTCGTCCGTCCACCGGACGGCGACCGGCTCCGGAAGGTCCGGGCGCAGCAGCGACGCGCAGTAGGCGAAGGCAGCGGCCAGGACGACCGGGAACCCCACGGCGAACCTGAGTGCCTTGGTATCCACCGAATCCAGCAGCTTTCCCATGCAATTAACGCTACCCCTGCGGCCGCCCGGCCAACCGCCCAGGCGGCAACGGCCGGCCGCTGTGAGCTGCGCAACTTGCCAAGGATCCCAAGGATGGAAGAATGCAACACAGTGCCGGACCCGGGACCACCGGCCGGCAGCCGAAAACTTCTCTGGAGGACCTCCTTTGCCAGGCATGAACCTGACGCGCGCCGAAGCCCGTGAGCGCGCCGAACTGATCACCGTCGAGTCCTACGATGTCAGCCTGGACCTGACGCGCGGCGGAGAGGTCTTTTGCAGCACCACCACCGTGAAGTTCACGGCGTCGCCGGGATCGTCCAGCTTCATTGATGCGGTCACCCGCACCGTGCACAGCGTGACCCTGAACGGCCGCAGCCTTGACCCCGCCACCGTGTCCGACGGCGTCCGGATCCAGCTGCCGGACCTGCAGGAGCACAACGAACTGACCGTCGTGGCCGACCTGCCGTACATGAACACGGGTGAGGGCCTGCACCGGTTCGTGGACCCGGTGGACAGCGAGGTCTACCTGTACACGCAGTTCGAGGTTCCGGACTCGCGCAGGATGTTCGCCGTCTTCGAACAGCCGGACCTGAAGGCAACCTTCGCCTTCACCGTCACGGCGCCGTCCCACTGGGACGTTGTCTCCAACTCCCCCACCCCCCACCCCGTGGAGGCGCCTCCCGCGGAAGACGGCACGGCCAGGTCCGTATGGGCGTTCGCGCCCACGCCGCGCCTGTCCTCCTACGTCACGGCCCTGATCGCGGGCCCTTACCAGTCCGTCCGCAGCGAGGTCACCAGCTCGGACGGCCGCATCATCCCCCTTGGTGTCTTCGCCCGGAAGTCGCTGATGCAGTACCTGGATGCGGACAACATCTTCGAACTGACGCGGCAGGGCTTCGGGTTCTTTGAGGCGCAGTTCGGCTGCCCGTACCCGTTCGAGAAATACGACCAGCTGTTCGTTCCGGAGTTCAACGCCGGTGCCATGGAGAATGCCGGTGCCGTGACCATCCTGGAAGGCTACGTCTTCCGCAGCAAGGTCACCGGGGCCCAGATCGAGCGGCGCGCCATCACGGTCCTCCATGAACTCGCCCACATGTGGTTCGGTGACCTGGTGACCATGCGCTGGTGGAACGACCTGTGGCTCAACGAGTCCTTCGCGGAGTACATGTCGCACCTGGCGGCGGTGGAGGCCACGTCCTTCACCAGCGCCTGGACCACGTTCGCGTCCGTGGAGAAATCGTGGGCGTACCGGCAGGACCAGCTGCCCACCACGCACCCGATCTTCGCCGAGATCAACGACCTCCAGGACGTGGAGGTCAACTTCGACGGCATCACCTATGCCAAGGGCGCCTCGGTGCTGCGGCAGCTGGTGGCCTGGGTTGGCCCCGACCAGTTCATGGCCGGTGTCCGGGAGTATTTCGCCAAGCACTCCTGGCAGAACACTGAACTCCGCGACCTGCTGGTGGAGCTCGAAAAGGCCAGCGGCCGCGACCTGGATGACTGGGGCCGGCAGTGGCTGGAGACCGCAGGCGTCAACACACTGAGCCCAGAGCTGGACGTGGATGCCGACGGGAAGCTGCGTTCCTTCGCCATCCTGCAGTCCGCGGTCCCGGAATGGCCCACTATCCGCCCGCACCGCCTGGCCGTGGGCTTCTACAACCTGGACAGCGCCGGAAAGCTCGAGCGGGTGCACCGCGAAGAGCTGGATGTGGACGGTGACCGCACAGAGGTGCCGGGAGTGGCCGGCATGGACCAGCCGGACCTGATCCTTATCAATGACGACGACCTGGCGTATGCCAAGGTACGGCTGGATCCCAAGTCGCTGGCCACCGCCACCGCCCACCTCAAGGATTTTGGCGGCAGCCTGCCCCGGACCCTGGTCTGGAATTCCGCATGGGACGCTGCCCGTGACGGCGAAACGCCGGCCCGGAAGTACGTGGAGCTGATCCTGTCCAACGTCGCGGCGGAAACGGACTCCTCCGTGATCCTGGTCCAGCTCCGCCAGCTGGCCACCACCCTCAATTTCTATGTGGCCGAGGAACACCGCGAAGCCACAGCGGTTGCGGCGGTGGACCGGCTGTGGGACCTGGCCTCGGACGTCCCGGGCGGCTCCGATGCGCAGCTGCAGTTCATCAAGTCCTTTGCCCTCCTGGCCCGCAGTGCGTCCCAGCTGGACCGGGTGGCCGGCCTCCTGGACGGGTCGGTTGTCCTGGACGGGCTGGCGGTGGACCAGGACCTGCGCTGGGAGCTCGTGGAGTCCCTGGTGGCCGGAGGCCGGATGGGACAGGAAGGCATCGACGCCGAGCTGGAGCGGGACAACACCTCCAGCGGACAGAATGCTGCGGCCCTGGCCAAGGCCGCCATCCCCACCCCGGAGGCGAAGGCCGCGGCCTGGGAATCGATCGTGGTCAAGGGGGAGCTGTCCAATGCGCTGCAGGGATCGGCCGTAACGGGCTTCATGCGCGTGCTGGACCGTTCGCTGCTGGAACCGTACGCCGAAAAGTACTTCGCGGCTGTGCCGGGCATCGTGGCCACCCGGACCCACGCCCTCGCCCAGCAGATCGTCGTCGGCCTCTACCCGGCGCTGCTGACCACGCAGGCCACCATTGACCGGACGGACGCATTCCTGGCGTCGCTGCCGGCGGAAAGCGCCGCGCTGCGGCGGATGATGCTGGAGAACCGCGACGGCGTTGCCCGCGCCCTGCGTGCCCGCGCCGCCGACGTGCTTCCGGACGGCAGTCCCCAGTGAGTCTTGATGAACACCGGTATTCACTGGCAGTCCAGTGGACCGGCAACCGGGGGGACGGCACCTCGTCCTACCGGGGCTACTCACGGGACCACGACGTGCTCATCCCCGGCCTGCCGGTCCTCAAAGGCTCGGCGGATCCGACGTTCCATGGGGACCGCGGGCGCTACAACCCCGAGCAGCTCCTGCTGGCCGCGCTGGCGCAATGCCACATGCTGTCCTACCTGCACGTGGCGGTGAAGAACGGGGTGGTGGTCACGGACTACCGGGACGAGGCCACCGGGCTGATGCGGCTCAACAGGGACGGCAGCGGGCAGTTCGAGCGGGTGGTCCTGCATCCGCGCGTGACGGTGGCCGACGCCGGACAGGCCGAACTGGCGGCCGGCCTCCACCACGAGGCGAACCGGCTCTGCTTCATTGCCCGCAGCGTGAATTTTCCGGTGGAGCACCAGCCGGTGACGGTGGCGGGTTAGGCCCTGCCGCCGGGGTTCCCCGTCAGGCCCGGCTTTCGCCCTGGAGCATCGCCACCAGGCGCTGTTCCGTTGCCGGTGAGAGGCCTGCTTTCCGCTCCCGGTCCAGTCCGCGGAGGCGTTCATCGGCCAACGTGGCGGCCAGCGTTTCCTGCCAGGGCCGCAGGACCATTCCCGCGGCCCTGGCAGCCTGGTTGCTGCGGGCCATGAAGCCGTCGTGGCCGGGCGGAAGCCAGAGCGGAAGTGAGTCCGGCCCGGACCAGTAGTTCACGCCCTGGTCCACCAGCCACTCCCCGCCGGCGGTAATCGTGGTGCTGCTGGAGGCGGACGCTTCGTGGCAGGCGCTGATGAGTTCCGCAAACGGCACCTGGTCACCAAGGGCGTTCAAGGTTCCGCTGATCCCCTTCCCCGCGGCGAGCAGGATCCAGGCCGCAAGGTCCCGGACGTCGATGACCTGCGTGGGGTTCTCCCCGATGTCCGGGACCAGCACAGGTCCGGAGTTCCTGGCAATGCGGGCGGGCCAATAGCCGTAGCGGTCGGTGGGGTCGCCGGGGCCGCTGAGCAGGCCTGCCCGGCACAGGTGGGCCTTGCCGGCAGCGGCCTCCAGGGTCGCTTCTTCGATGGCCACCTTTGACTCGCCGTAGGTTTCCGGCGTGGACTGCACCCCCGGCGGCAGCGCCGGCAGCAGCGCCGCGTCTTCCGCCGCTCCCGGGACGGAATGGCCGGCGTAAGCCGAGCAGCTGGAAACAAAGGTCCAGTGCCCGGCCCTGCCGGCGAGGCCGGCGAGAGCCTGCCGGGCGGGCCCGGGGTCCCGGGCCACCTCGATCACGGCATCCCAGTCGCCCATCAGGCCCGAATATGCAGCCGGTCCCGTCGCGCGGTCCGCCCTGACCCAGTGGGCGCCCGGCGGCGGCTCACCCGATATTCCCCGCGCCAGGCACGTCACGTCATGCCCCGCGGCAACCGCCTGCCCGGCGATTTCCCTGGAGAGGAAGGCGGTTCCGCCGAGGATGAGAATGCGCATGGCCCCACGCTACGGGGGCTAGTGTTGAAAGAGAACCAAGCAATATCCCAAGGAGCTACTTCCACCCATGGTCAGCATGTTGTCCATCCTTCCCAACGCCACAACACAGCCCGATGGCGTGAGCGTCCCGGGCATCGTCATCAGCCTGGGCATCGGCGTCGCCGTCTGGCTCGTGGCCACGTTCGTCATTTCGCGCATCACCAAACGGGTGGCGGCGGGAAGCAACTTTTTCAAGAAGCCCACGTTTAGGTGGGCGGCCCCGGCCTTCCGGGCCCTGGACCACGAACGGCGCGTGCAGCGCGCGGAAACCATCGGCTCGCTGCTGAACAGCATTGTGGGCGTGCTGGTGGTGGTCATCACCGGCATGTACGTCCTGCAGAACCTGGACATCAACATCGCCCCGCTGCTCACCAGCGTGGGTATCCTGGGTGTGGCCATCGGCTTCGGCGCCCAGCAGCTGATCCGCGACTTCCTGGCCGGGATTTTCATTACCATTGAAGACCAGTACGGAATCGGTGACGTCATCGAAACCAGCGAAGTGGTGGGCGTAGTGGAGTCCATGGGTCTGCGGATCACCCGCGTCCGCTCCGACGACGGCGCCATTTGGTACCTGCGCAACGGTGAGATCCTCCGCGTGGGCAACCGCTCGCAGGGACGGTACGTTCCGCTGCACGAGTCCGACGACGGGACCACCGACCAGGGGTCGGCCCATGTTGAGACGAAGAAGACTGACCAGAAAGCCGGGGAATAGCATGTCGCTTCCGATCGAACCGCGCCCTGTTGAGCCCCAACCTGCCAAAGCAGGACCCGACCGGCAGCAGCGGCCCCAGTTGATGCAGAACGATCCCTTCAGCAAGCCGGCCTACACAGACAGCTTTTACGATGCGGTGGGCGGCCACGAGACCTTCGTTAAGCTCATCGATGTCTTTTACGACGGCGTTGCCACCGATCCGCTGCTGCGGCCCATGTACCCCGAGGAGGACCTTGCCCCGGCAAAACGCCGGTTCCTGATGTTCCTTGAGCAGTACTGGGGCGGGCCCACAACGTATGGCGAGGAGCGCGGCCACCCGCGCCTGCGCATGCGGCACATGCCGTTCAAGGTGACCCACGAGGCGAAGGACCGGTGGTTGTTCCACATGCGCACCGCCGTAGACGCCCTGGAACTGCCGCCGCTCTACGAAGGCACGCTGTGGGAGTACATGGAGCGGGCGGCGCTGTCCATGGTGAACAGCGCTTCCGAGGCCTGACGCCTCCCGACCGGAACCTGGAAGGGGCCCGCGCCGCCTTCAGCTACAGCAGGCCGCTGCCGGTCCGCGCCAGCACATGGCCGCGCGGACCGGTCAGCCGGAACCAGCGGCCGGCGCGGTAGAGCTTCTGGTCGCCGTCGGCCAGGAAGCCCAGGGCGAACGCTGCGAAGGCCGCTCCGGCGGGCAGGCCTGACGCGTCCAGTTCCCGTCCCCAGACAGCCGCCCGGGCGTTGTTGACAATCAGGGCGCCCGGTTTGTCCGGAACGATGCCCGCCACCTCCGCCATGCCTGCTTCGGCCGCCGCCTTCAGGCCGGCGTCGCTGACAGCGCCCACCAGCTCCCATCCGCCCCTTGGGGCGCCCACTCCTGTCCAGGATTCGGTGACGGTGCTGGGCGGAACCGGCAATTCGACGTCGTCCTCCCCTGCGCGTGCCAGCCGGTCCAGGACGGCGGACAGGGCAACAGTGACATCTGTTCCGGACGGTTCGGCGAGTGCCATGGTCCGCAGGCCCAGGATGGTGGGGGTCGCTTCGCCCAGGAGCCTGGGCCGCAGGACGCACACGTACGCGGCCAGGACGGAACCGGCTGCCTGCAGCCGGATGGCGCCGTCATCGATGGCTTTGGCCCTGATGGCAAACGTCTTCAGGTCGGCGAGATCCCGGGGATCGGCGAAACGGAAGGACGAGGTGAGAAGTTCAGACACACCTAAACACTACCGGCTGCGCTCCGGTTGAGTGGCTCCCCGGGCGCCGTCTAGAGTCGGACCATGACTGAAGCCGAAGCCGGACTCCTGGCCCCGCCAAGCGGAGACCCCACCTCATCACTGATCGAACTGCTGGACCTCGGTGAACTTGAGGGCGCCCGGACGGACGAGGACATCTTCCTGGGGCCCTCACAGCGGCAGCCACACCACAGGGTGTTCGGCGGACAGGTGCTGGCGCAGTCACTCGTGGCGTCCATTCGAACGGTGGATCCTGAACGGTTTGTGCATTCCATGCACGGCTACTTCCTGCGGCCCGGTGACGCCAACAAGCCCATTACTTTCGGTGTGCAGCGGCTGCGTGACGGCCGGTCGTTTTCCGCCCGGCGCGTCCACGCCTACCAGGACGGCGTTCCCATCCTGTCCATGATTGCCTCTTTCCAGGGTGAGGACGAAGGGATCGAGCACGCGTCGGCGATGCCGGCGGGCATCCCGGACCCCGAATCGCTGCCCAGCACGGCGGACCTGCTGGGCAAGTTCGACCATCCTGTGGCCCGGCACTGGGCGTATGAGCGGCCTTTCGACATCCGGCACGTCGATCCGCCGCTGTACGTTACCGCGACCGGCCCGCGGGAGGCCCGCAACGCGGTCTGGATGAAGACGTTCGGGCCGATGCCGGACAACTCTAACCTGCACCGCGCCGCCCTGGCCTACGCCAGCGACTACACCCTGCTCGAATCCATCCTTCGGCGGCACGGCCTCAGCTGGATCACCCCGGGCATGAATGTTGCCAGCCTTGACCACGCGATGTGGTGGCACCGCCCGGCGCGCGTGGATGAATGGCTGCTCTACGTCCAGGAGTCCCCCAGCGCGCAGGGCGCACGCGGCCTGGCCACCGGCAAAATCTTCAACCGGGACGGCCAGCACGTGGCCTCCGTGGCGCAGGAGGGCATGGTGCGCGTTCCCGCCGAGGCGGCGCACACGTAGGATCCGCACACGTCTGCGATCCGGCGCTGGTGCGCCGGGCATGGGAAAGGCCGGCATCCGGGGAGCAATTCAGCCCGGGTGCCGGCCTTCCGTTTTCCTGCAAACGGGCCCGCAGGCGTCCTGTTGACGAGCCCTTGGGCCCGGCAGGTCAGTCGCGGGTCAGGCGCCGGTGGGTGACGCGGTGCGGCTTGGCCGCGTCGGGGCCCAGCCGCTGGACCTTGTTCTCCTCGTAGGATTCGAAGTTGCCCTCAAACCAGTACCACTTGGAGGGGTTCTCGTCGTCACCTTCGTAGGCAAGGATGTGCGTGGCCACGCGGTCCAGGAACCAGCGGTCGTGCGAGACCACCACGGCGCAGCCGGGGAACTCGAGCAACGCGTTTTCCAGGCTGCTGAGGGTTTCGACATCGAGGTCGTTGGTGGGCTCGTCGAGGAGCAGCAGGTTTCCGCCCTGCTTCAGGGTCAGTGCCAGGTTCAGGCGGTTCCGCTCACCACCTGACAGGACACCTGCCTTCTTCTGCTGGTCCGGGCCCTTGAAACCGAAAGCGGCCACATAGGCACGGGACGGCATCTCAACATTGCCCACCTGGATGAAGTCGAGTCCGTCGGAGACAACCTCCCACAGGGTCTTGTTGGGGTCGATGCCGCCGCGGCTCTGGTCAGCGTAGGAAATCTTGACCGAGTCACCGATCTTGAGCTCGCCGCCGTCCAGCGGTTCCAGGCCGACAATGGTCTTGAAGAGGGTGGACTTGCCCACACCGTTGGGGCCAATGACCCCCACGATGCCGTTGCGGGGCAGGGTGAAGGACAGCCCATCGATCAGGACACGCTCATCGAAGCCCTTCTGGAGGTTCCTGGCCTCCAGGACCAGGCCACCCAGGCGGGGTCCCGGCGGGATCTGGATTTCCTCGAAGTCAAGCTTGCGGGTGCGGTCGGCCTCGGCGGCCATTTCCTCGTAACGGGCCAGGCGGGCTTTGGACTTGGTCTGGCGGCCCTTGGCGTTGGACCGGACCCACTCGAGTTCCTCGGAGAGGCGCTTGGCCTGCTTGGCGTCCTTCTTGCCCTGGATCTCGAGGCGGGCGCGCTTCTTCTCCAGGTAGGTGGAGTAGTTGCCTTCGTACGGGTAGAGGTGGCCGCGGTCCACTTCCGCGATCCATTCCGCCACGTGGTCCAGGAAGTACCGGTCGTGGGTGACGGCGAGGACGGCGCCGGGGTAGCTGGAGAGGTGCTGCTCGAGCCAAAGCACGCTTTCGGCGTCCAGGTGGTTGGTGGGTTCGTCGAGGAGCAGCAGGTCGGGCTTCTGCAGGAGGAGCTTGCACAGTGCCACACGGCGCCGCTCACCGCCGGAAAGGTTGGTGACATCGGCATCGGCCGGCGGGCACCGGAGGGCGTCCATGGCCTGTTCCAGCTGGGAATCGAGGTCCCAGGCGTCGGCGGCGTCGATGGCCTCCTGCAGCTTGCCCATCTCTTCGAGGAGGGTGTCATAGTCAGCATCGGGGCTGGCCATTTCCTCGGAGATTTCGTTGAAGCGCTGGATCTTGCCGTAGATCTCGCCAACGCCTTCCTGGACGTTGCCCAGGACAGTCTTTTCTTCGTTAAGCGGCGGTTCCTGGAGCAGGATGCCCACGCTGTAGCCGGGACTGAGCCTGGCCTCGCCGTTGGAGGGCGTGTCCAGCCCGGCCATGATTTTGAGGATGGTGGACTTACCGGCACCGTTTGGGCCCACAACACCAATCTTGGCGCCCGGGAAGAAGGACATGCTTACGTCATCAAGAATGAGTTTTTCGCCAACGGCCTTGCGGGCCTTGGTCATTGTGTAGATAAATTCCGCCATGGTCTCAAATCTAGTGGGTTGGCGGGCAGATCTCACATTTGCGGCGGACAGCTCAGCCGGATCAGGAGCCCACGAAGCATTTGCCGCTGGCAAGTACCGGAAGGACTGTGACGGTCACCGCACCTTCGCGAACCTGCCCGATGACGCAGTCCTTGCCCTGCAGCACGGCGGCTTCGATGGCGTCCGCCTCCAGCCCGGTGGGTGTGCGGCTTTGCGAGACCTGGAGGGCGGCCGGCGCGATGCCGGCCCCGGTCAGGGCGTCGCTGACCTGGGCAGTGGCAGGTTTCGGCGTTCCCGTGGCCAGTTTGGTCAGGGTATCCGTAACCGTCCGTTTCACCGTTTCGGTGGCGGCGGCAGCTGCGGCCGAAACCGCGCCGCCGGACGTGTTGGCCAGCGGTTCCCCGCCGGCATTACTGCCCGGCGTCGCGGAGTCCGTGGCCTGGACCGGTTGTCCGTCCGCACCGGGACCGGCAGCCGGGGCCGCCGGTGAGGGCTGGTTGCCGCTGCCACCGGCTGCAGGTCCGGTTCCGGACGGAGCAGCGGTGCACCCGGACAGGAGGCAGGCCAGCACTGCACATGCCAGGGCTGCGCCGGCGCGGTTGTTCTGCCGTTTACGGGGGGTGGGACGCATGGTGTCATTCTGCCATGGGTGATGGGACGGCCCGGCCCGGAAAACGGGCAGTGCACCAGAGCTCGCCGGGGACGCAGTGTCCGTCAAGGGCCTGCGGATGTGGGGTGTTGGCGGGCGGACGGGTGTTGGCGGGCGGACGGAGGGCGGCCGGGGGTGCCGCCATTCCGTCCGCCCGGGACTGGATGGGCAACGCTGATACCTGATACGTGGTTCCTAGACTTCGGCGAGTTCCCCCGTTTCCAGGTCAAGGGAGGCGAGACCGCCGTCGCTGTCCTCAATGACGACGGCGGGGTGGCCGGGATCCCCGGGGTGTTCATCTTCGCGGTCCTCCGGCTCGTCCGGGTCCTGGTCCAGCCCGGGGACGTCATCGGGGGCCGGCGGCTGCTCCACGAGGGAGAGCGCCGGCCTGGAAGCGGTGCGGATAAAGTTTGCCGACCCAAAGGAGAGGTCGTGCCCCACGGCATCGGCGTCAATGATGGCGGAGTGGTACACCCGCCCGTCCTTTTCCCACGTGCGGATCTTCAGTTTGCCCACCACGATGACCGGCTGGCCCTTCCTGATGCTGCACCCCAGGGTTCCCGCCAGCTGGCGGTAGCCCTGCACGGTGAACCAGTTGGTGTGCCCGTCGCCCCAGGTCCTGGATTCGCGGTCGAAGCGGCGGGTGGTGGAACCGATGCGGAAGGAAGCTGTTGCCACTCCCCCTGGCGTGGTGGAACTGGTTATCTCGGTGGCCACGAAGCCCCGGATGGTGATGGTTTCGCTCATGTCTACGTCCTGTCTGGATGGTGGCGCCTTTAGCAGGCATGACCAGCATCGCGCCGGACCACGTCGGGCAGGAGGGACGGGTTTGCCTATGTGGACAACGTCCGGGGGAAAAGCCGGTGTGGAGGATGAGTGGCGGCTGGATGACACCGCCGGCAGCCGGGCAATGTAAACTTTTTGAGGCGCCGGCCTGCAGGCCGGAAGCCAACGCCTCAGTAGCTCAGGGGATAGAGCAGCGGCCTTCTAATCCGCCGGTCGGGGGTTCGATTCCCTCCTGGGGCACCGCAGTGGATGGCGCCCCGGTCTTCGGACCGGGGCGTTGTGCGTGGCGCTACGCGTGCAGCCGGTGCGGCGCTTCCATCAGGGAGCGGATCACGCTTCCGGCTGCCCCCAAAAGGGCGCCCGACTCGCCAACGGCGGACATCGTCACCTGGCTGGATGCATATTTCCCTGGCGCATATTTGTCCAGGCTCGCCAGCAACGGGGCACGCAGCCATGGTTCGAGGACCGCGAAGTGGCCCCCAAGGACCACGGATTCGATGTTGACCACCCGCGCCGTCGAGGCGAGTGCTATCCCCAGGCAGCGTCCCGCACGTTCGACGGCGGAAACAGCCCGGGGCTCCCCGGCCCGCAGCGACTGCAGCAGGGCGGACATGTCCGCGGAGCGGGAACCCCGATCCAGGGCCAGGCCGGCCGCGGCGAAAATGGCGTCCTGGCCGGCAACGGTCTCCAGGCAGCCGGTCCCGCCGCATGAACAATGCCCGCCGTCGGGGTCAACCACAATGTGCCCCACCTCGCCCGCGTGGCCGTGCGGACCGGTGAATAGCTCTGATCCGATGACTATCCCGCCACCGACGCCCACCTCGCCGGAGACGAAGAGGAAGTCCGACGCCCCGTCCGGCCGGTGCCGCAGTTCGGCGAGGGCTGCGGCGTTGGCTTCATTGAACAGCGCCACTCCAAGGGGAGCTTCGGGCAGCAGCGCCTCCAGGTCCAGGTCCGTATTGACCCAGCCCAGGTTCGGAGCGGTGAGCACCCGCGCCAGGGCCGGGTCAACGAGCCCGGGCACGGCAAGTCCGCCACCCAGGACCTCGACGCCGTGCTCCCCCGCCGTGCTCCTGACCCGGGCGGCCAGGGCTGCGAGCGCGGACAGCACCGGCCCGTCCGGGCTGTTGCGGTTGTCGCGTTCCTCTTCCTCCCGGACGAGGACGGTTCCGGCGAGGTCCACCACTGCCGCGGAGATGTAGTCGACGTTGATTTCCATCCCCATGACCGCCCGGCTGGGGCTGAGTTCCAGACCCACGCCGGGACGGCCCCGCCCCTGCGGGTTGAGGCCGATTTCGCGGACGATCCCTGCGTCAAGGAGGTCCAGCACCAGGCTGGACACTGATGCCTTGGTCAGTCCGGTGGCTCCGGCCAGCTGGGCGCGGCTGGGATGGACGCCTGGCGGAAACTCGGCGATTGCGCCAAGGACCAGTGCCAGGTTGCTGCGCCGGACATCCGCCACGCTTCCGGGGGCTGCGCCTCCGGGTCCCGCCACTGCAGGCGCCGGCATCACCATCACAAACCTCCCCGTCCAAGTTCCGACAGATTTTCCGGCTGTTTTCCAGCCGGGACTCTTGACCCAACCCTACGACGGCTCATATAGTTCAGGCAATAAACTAAAGCTTCGCACCTCCGCGGAGCCCGATCGCAAGGACGCATCATGACTCTTACGCCCACCCCCGCCGACAAATTCACTTTTGGTCTCTGGACCGTCGGCTGGACCGGCGCCGATCCGTTCGGCGTCGCCACCCGTGCCGCGCTGGACCCGGTGGAGGCCGTGCACCGCCTGGCAGAACTGGGCGCGTACGGCATCACGTTCCACGACAACGACCTTGTCCCGTTTGATGCCTCCGCCTCGGAGCGGGACCTGATCCTGAAGAACTTCCGCGCGGCCCTGTCCGAGACCGGGCTGAAAGTTCCCATGGTGACCACCAACCTGTTCAGCCACCCGGTCTTCAAGGACGGCGGCCTCACCTCGAATGACCGCTCGATCCGCCGCTTCGCCCTCTCCAAGGTCCTGCGCAACATCGACCTCGCCGCCGAACTCGGCGCCGAAACCTTTGTCATGTGGGGCGGCCGGGAAGGCAGCGAATACGACGGCTCCAAGGACCTGGCCGCCGCCCTGGACCGGATGAAGGAAGGCGTGGACACCGCCGCCGGCTACATCAAGGACAAGGGCTACAACCTGCGGATCGCGCTTGAGCCCAAGCCCAACGAACCCCGCGGCGACATCTTCTTGCCCACCGTGGGCCACGGCCTGGCCTTCATCGCCCAGCTCGAGCACGGCGACATCGTGGGCTTGAACCCCGAAACCGGCCACGAGCAAATGGCCGGGCTGAACTTCACCCACGGCATCGCCCAGGCCCTGTGGGCCGGCAAGCTCTTCCACATCGACCTCAACGGCCAGCGCGGCATCAAGTACGACCAGGACCTCGTCTTCGGACACGGGGACCTGACCAGCGCCTTCTTCACCGTGGACCTGCTCGAGAACGGCTTCCCCGGCGGCGGCCCTACCTATGACGGCCCCCGGCACTTCGACTACAAGCCCTCCCGCACCGATGGCTACGACGGCGTGTGGGAGTCGGCCAAGGCCAACATGTCCATGTACCTGCTGCTGAAGGAACGCGCCCTGGCCTTCCGCGCCGACCCGCAGGTACAGGAAGCCCTCAAGACCTCCGGCGTCTTCGAACTCGGCGAACCCACCCTCAACGCCGGCGAAACCACCGCCGACCTGCTGGCCGACGCCGCAGCATTCCAGGACTTCGACGCCGACAAGGCAGCCGAACGCTCCTTTGCCTTCGTCCGCCTCAACCAGCTCGCCATCGAACACCTCCTCGGCGCCCACTAGGCCATGGTGCTCGTCGCAGGCATCGACAGCTCCACCCAGTCCTGCAAGGTGGTGATCCGCGACGCGGATTCCGGAGCACTCGTCCGCCAGGGCCGGGCCACGCACCCTGCCGGCAGCGAGGTTCATCCGGACCATTGGTGGACTGCCCTTCAAAAGGCGGCGGCCGACGCCGGCGGGCTGGATGACGTCAGCGCCGTCTCGGTGGGCGGGCAGCAGCACGGCATGGTCTGCCTGGACAGCGACGGTGCCGTCATCCGCCCGGCGCTGCTGTGGAACGACACCCGCAGCGCCGGCGCGGCCGTGGAGCTCATCAAGGATGCCGGCGGCGGCGATCCCGCCGCCGGCGCCGAGTATTGGGCCCGCACCACCGGAACTGTCCCCGTTGCTTCCCTCACGGTGACCAAGCTGCACTGGCTGGCGGAAAACGAACCGGAGAATGCGGCAAAGGTGGCCGCTGTCTGCCTTCCGCACGACTGGCTGACGTGGCGGCTCGCCGGCTTCGGCCCGGGCAGCGGCGCCGAAGGGCTTGCCGCCTTGGCCACAGACCGCTCCGACGCATCAGGCACGGGGTACTACTCGACGGCGGAGGACAACTACCTTCCGGACGTCCTGTCCGCGGCGCTCGGCCACGTTCCTGCCGTCCCCAGGGTTCTTGGCCCGTTGGAGGCGGCCGGGCGGACTCCCGCAGGAAGCGTCCTGGCAGCGGGTGCCGGGGACAACGCGGCCGCCGCGCTTGGCGCAGGGGCGGGGTTGGGCGACGTCGTGATGTCCCTGGGCACATCCGGCACCGTTTTCGCCGTCTCGGAAACACCGGCGGCAGATCCGTCCGGACTGGTGGCGGGGTTTGCCGACGCTGCCGGGCACTACCTGCCGCTGGTCTGCACCTTGAACGCCACCCGGGTCTTTGATGCCACGGCGGCGCTGCTGGGCGTGGACCTGCCGGAGTTCAACCGGCTGGCCCTGTCTGCCGGTTCCGGCGCCGGAGGGCTCACGCTGGTGCCCTACCTTGACGGGGAACGGACACCCAACCTGCCGGACGCCACGGGTACCCTGCACGGCATCACCCGTGCCAACTACACCCCGGCCAACCTGGCGCGCGCCGCCGTCGAAGGCGTGGTCTGCTCCCTGGCCGACGGCCTGGCGGCGCTGCACGCCCAGGGCGTGTCTGCCCGCCGGATCCTCCTAGTGGGCGGGGGCGCCCAATCCACCGCCGTGCAGGAAGTCGCAGCGGCCCTGCTGGGAACACCCGTCACAGTGCCGGAGCCGGGTGAGTATGTTGCCGACGGCGCGGCACGCCAGGCAGCGGCGGCCCTCACCGGACGTTTCCCTGCATGGGCTGCTGGCGCCGTCAACCTTCCACTGGGGAAGGACGACGGCGGCGTGCTGGCCCGGTACCGGCGGTTCGCCTCGCTGTATACCCAGGGCAGCAACAGGTAACAAAGAAACAAAGGGACCCGGACCCGCGGTGGGCATCCACCGCCGGTCCGGGTCCTTTCCATGTGGGGCGCAGGCTCCTGCCAGTCATGTTGGGAACGTGGCAGGAGCCCGCGGTCTTGGGTCAGGTCAGGCGTACGGGAGGACGAGCTCCGCGTAGCGCTCCTTTACCGTGGCCAGGACGGTATTGCCGTCCGTGTCCCAGATCTCCTGATTGAAGATTTCCACTTCGATGTCGCCGGTGTACCCGGCATCCCGCACCCAGGTGCCGATGGTGGCAAAGTCCACCACGCCGTCGCCCATGTAGCCTCGGGACAGCAGCGGATCGGCCGCGATGGGCATGTTGAAGTCGCACACCTGGTAGGAGGCGATGCGGCCCTCCCGGCCGGCCCGCTCGATCTGCGCCTTCAGTTCCGGGTCCCACCAGACGTGGAAGGTATCGACGGCGACCCCCACCGTTGAGGCGTCGAAGGGCGCTGCGAGGTCCAGCGCCTGGCCCAGGGTGGAGATGAGCGCGCGGTCAGCCGCATACATCGGGTGCAGCGGTTCCAGGACCAGGCGTACGCCGTTTTCCTGCGCAAACGGAACCAGGTCGGCGAGCCGGTCGGCGACGCGCTGGCGGGCTGCCACCACGTCCTTCTCCCCCGGGGCCAGGCCGCCGACCACCAGGAAGAGCTCCCTGGTGTCCAGTGCCACGGCTTCCAGGATGGCTGCCTTGTTGTCCGCGAGCGCGGCCGCCTGGCCCTCTGGATCGGGGGCGGTGAGGAATCCGCCGCGGCACAGCGAGGAGACACGCAGCCCGGCGTCCTTGATCAGTCGGGCGGCCTTGTCCAGGCCGGCCTCCTCCACCCGGTCCCGCCACGGTCCGATGGCGGGGATCCCGGCGTTGACGCAGCCCTCGACGACCTGGGCGAGCGTCCACTTCTTGGTGGTGGCACTGTTGATGGAGAGGCGGGAGAGGTCGCTCATACTCCCACCCCGTTGATCCGGAGGTAGTCCGACATCCGGAAGGCTGCCAGCGCCGGGTCCCTGAGCAGGCCGGCCTGGTCGGCGAGTTCGAAGGTCCTGGCCAGGTGGCATACCGAGCGGCCGGAGTGCAGGCCGCCCACCATCTGGAAGCCGGGCTGCTTGCCGTTGAGCCAGGACATGAACGCGATGCCGGTCTTGTAGTAGAACGTGGGGGCGCTGAAGATGTGCTTGCCCAGTTCGCGGGTGGAGTCCAGGATCTCCCGCGCCTTCGCCGGGTTGCCGGCGTCATAGTTCTGCAGGGCCACCGAGGCGGCGGGATAGATCGCCGCGAAGATGCCCAGCAGGGCGTCCGAGTGGTGGCTGCCGTCGCCGTCGATCAGTTCGGGGTAGTTGAAGTCGTCCCCGGTGTAGAGGCGGACGCCCTCGGGCAGTGCCGCCCGCAGGGCAACTTCGTGGCCGGCATCCAGCAGCGAGACCTTGACGCCGTCCACCTTGTCCGCGTGGTCCCTGATGAGGCCCAGGAAGGTTTCGGTGGCGGTTGCGACGTCGTCCGAGCCCCAGTAGCCGGCGAGCGCGGGATCGAACATGGTGCCCAGCCAGTGCAGGATGACCGGCTGGTCCACTTCCTGCAGCAGGGTGGAGTACACCCGCAGGTAGTCCTCCGGGCCGCCGGCGACCCTGGCCAGGGCCCGGGAGGCCATCAGGATGACCTTGGGTCCGGCCTCGGCAACCACGGCAATCTGCTCGCGGTAGGCCTCGAGTACCGCCTGGATGCCTGCTTCGCCGGTGGGCAGTGCAGCGGTGTCCAGCTGGTCGGTTCCGGCGCCGCAGGAGACGAGGTCACGGACGGACTTGCCGGCGGTGGCCGGGTTGTTGGCGGAAACCACGGATGCGGCTTCCACTCCCGTGCGCTTGATGAGCTGCTGCGTCGCTGCCCAGTCCAGGCCCATGCCGCGCTGGGCTGTGTCCATGGCATCGGCGACGCCCAGCCCGTAGGACCACAGTTCGTGGCGGTACGCCATGGTGGCGTCCCAGTCCAGGCGGGCCGGGGCACCGGGCGTATTGTCCGCCAGCACCTCGGGGATGACATGGGCGGCCGCATAGGCGCGCCGTGCAGTCAGGGGCGCAGTGGGCCGGGCCCAGGCGGTGCCGCCCTGAAGGCGGTACTCCCTGGTTCCGCCGTCTTCGGAGGGAAGGATGAGGGACGTCATTAGAGGGTGATCTCCGGGATATCGATGGTGCGGCGTTCGCCGCTGGACTGCAGGCCAAGTTCGGCGAGCTGGACGCCGCGGGCGGCGGACAGCAGGCCGAAGCGGTGCTCGCGGCCGGCCACGACGTCGCGGAGGAACTCTTCCCACTGCAGTTTGAAGCCGTTGTCCAGGTCGGCGTTGGCGGGAACTTCCTGCCACTGGTCCCGGAAGGATTCGGTGACGGGCAGGTCCGGGTTCCATACGGGCTTGGGGGTGTGTGCGCGCTGCTGGGCGACACACTTATTCAGGCCGGCGACGGCGGAACCGTGCGTGCCGTCCACCTGGAATTCCACCAGTTCGTCGCGGTACACGCGCACTGCCCAGGAGGAGTTGATCTGGCCGATGACTTCGTCTCCGGCCGGAGTCTCGAGTTCGAAGATGCCGTAGGAGGCGTCGTCGGCGGTGGCCTTGTATTCCTTGCCGGCCTCGTCCCAGCGGGTGGGGATGTGGGTGGCCGTCTTGGCGTTGACGCTCTTGACCTTGCCGATGATGCCCTCGAGGACGTAGTTCCAGTGGCAGAACATGTCCGTGGTCATGCCACCGCCGTCCTCCTTGCGGTAGTTCCAGGACGGACGCTGGGCTGACTGGATGTCGCCTTCGAAGACCCAGTAACCGAATTCGCCGCGGATGGAAAGGATGCGGCCGAAGAAGCCTTCATCCACCAGGCGGCGGAGCTTGACCAGGCCGGGCAGGTACAGCTTGTCGTGGACAACACCGGCAGTGACGCCGGCTTCCTTGCCGACGCGCGCCAGTTCAATGGCCTCCTCCAGCGTTTCCGCCGTGGGCTTCTCCGTGAAGATGTGCTTGCCGGCCAGCATGGCCTTCTTCAGGGTGGCGGCGCGGAGGCTGGTCATCGAGGCGTCGAACACGACGTCGACAGTGGGGTCGCTGATCACGGCGTCCAGGTCGGTGGACCATTCGGAGACCTTGTGCTTTTCCGCCAGCTCGCGGATCTTGGCCTCGTTGCGGCCCACCAGGATGGGTTCAACCTGGACCCTGGTTCCGTCCTCGAGGGTGAAGCCGCCGGCATCGCGGATGGGCAGGATGGAGCGCAGCAGGTGCTGGCGGTAGCCCATCCGGCCGGTAATGCCGTTCATGGCGATGCGGATCGTTTTGGTTTCGTAGCCCATGTGTCCTCCACGGTGAGTGAGCAATGTACTGAAGGTGTCTGGGAAAGCGCGTTCCCGCTGCTTCAATAATGCACGGCGCGCTTTCCGTTGGCAAGCGCTTTCCGGAAGTAGTTTGAACTGTCATAATGTGCTTAGCCTTTGAGCCCGTACCGACCACCAGGAGATGCAGTGGCTGCAAGTACCCTTACCGAGGTGGCCCGCCTGGCCGGCGTCTCGCCCGCCACCGCTTCCCGCGTGCTGAATGGCTCGGCCCGTAAACCGGGCAAGGACATTGCCGACCGCGTCCGGCAGGCAGCTGAATCGCTGGGCTATATCCCCAACGCCCAGGCGCAGGGCCTGGCGAAATCCAGCTCCGGCCTGATCGGCCTGATTGTGCATGACATTGCCGACCCCTATTTCGCGGCCATCGCCAGGGGCGTGCAGGAAGCCGCCCGGGAACAACGCAAAATGGTGCTGCTCGCCACCACCGGAGGCGGCCCGGCCGAAGAGAAGGAAGCAGTGGCCGCCTTCGCGGCGCGGCGCGCGGACTCCATTGTGATCGCCGGTTCCCGTTCCTGCCGGGAAGAGGACCGGGAGGGCAACGCCGAACTGGCTGCCGAACTTGACCGCTACTGCCGCAACGGCGGCCGGGTTGCCGTGGTGGGACATCCCGTCGTGGGTGCAACCGCTCCGGAGGGGTACCACGTGGTGAAAGTCCCCAACCAGGAGCTGGCCGGGCAGCTCGCCGCCGGGCTTGCGGAAGGCTGGGACGGCGACTTCGTGATCATCGGCGGCCCTGAGGGCCTCCTGACGTCCGACGACCGTGTCCGCGGCTTCCAGGAAGGGTTGGAGCGCGCCGGGCGGCGGCCGGCAGAGGTGCTCCGCACGGCCTTCAACCGGTCCGGTGGATATGAGGCAGGACTTCAACTGGCCGCCAGGATCAAAGCAGCCCAGTCCGGGGACGGGGCCGCACCCAGGCTGTGTATTTTTGCGGTCAATGACGTCATGGCCATCGGCGCCGCAGCAGCCCTGCGGTCCGAGGGGCTGCGGATCCCCCGCGACGCAGCCATCGCCGGCTTTGACGACATTGAAACCCTCCGCGACTTCCGCCCCGCCCTGTCCACTGTCCGGCTGCCCCTGGAAGACATCGGGCGCCTTGCCACCAGGGCCACTGGCCGGAATCCGGCCGACGGCGACGGCGGCGAGGTGGAGGCCGCTCCCGGCGGCATCACCGGAGAGGTAACCCTGCGGCGCAGCACGGAAGCGGCAGCCTGATGGCACCGCGGGGACTTACCGCGGTGGCCGCCCGTTCCGGCGCCGCGGGCCCGCGTCCTGCCATCCTGGTCCTGCCGGGCGGGGGCTATGCCCGCCAGGCAGACCACGAAGCCGAGCCGGTGGCAGAATGGCTTGCCGCACTGGGGATCCACGCCTTCGTCCTCCGCTACCGGGTGGCCCCGGACCGGCACCCGGCCCCGCTGGAAGACGCCAAGGAAGCCATGCTCCACATCCGGAACGGGGAGCACGGGCTCCCCGTGGACGCGGAGCGCGTCGGCGTCCTGGGATTCTCCGCGGGCGGGCACCTGGCCGCCACCTTGTGCACGGCGGCTGCCACGGGGAAGCCGGAGCTCGACAATCCCGCGGCGGTGCCGGATCTTTCGGTGCTGTGCTACCCCGTGGCGTCCCTGACCCACGAAGCCCACCAGGGCTCGGTGGCCAACCTCCTTGGCGACGCACCGCCGTCGGCCCTCCTCACGGCACTCTCGGCGGAGCTGAACGTCACGCCCCGCACACCGCCGGCATTCATTTGGCACACCGCCGACGACGAGGCCGTCCCGGTCAGCAACAGCCTGAACTATGCCAGGGCACTGATTGCTGCCGGCGTTCCGGCGGAACTGCATGTTTTCCCGGAAGGACGGCACGGGCTGGGACTCGCGGCCGGCGAACCAGGGCCCGGGCAATGGACGTCCCTGTGCGCGGCGTGGCTGCAGCGCGCCGGATGGGCCGGCTCCCGGCCGGCACGGCAGCAGGAAACTGAGACCGGCCCTGCCGGTGGCCGGAAGGGCGGCCTGCTAGGGCAGCGCCCGGATGGTCCAGTCCGCGGAATGTGATGCGCCGGGCTGCAGGTGCACCAGGTCCGTGCCGGAATGCAGTGCATCCGGAGGGCACGTCATGGGCTCAACGGCCAGGCCGAGCCGGTCCGGGCCGGCAGGCTTGTCCCCCGTATGCACCTGGACCCAGGGCCACTCCGCCCCCCATTCCAGTTCCACGCCGGTCCCCGACGGATCCAGCACCCGGACGCGTGCCAGGCCGGCGGCGTCCCGGGAGATGTCCGTGAAGGCGTGGTCGATCTTCACCTCTCCCAGCCGGCGGGGCGAGCGGAAGTCAAAGGCACCTGCGCCCACCTCCCGCATCCCCACGGGAAGCAGCCGGTCCGGCGTGACCTCCAGGTAGGCAGCGGCCGGAAGTTCCAGCGACCAGTCACCCAGCGGGGAGGGCCCGGCCACCAGGTAGGGATGCGGGCACACCCCGTAGGGCGCGGCAACGGGGCCGGCATTGACGGCCAGGACGGTGCTGTGGAGCCCGTCAGCGGAAAGCGAGTAGGTGACGCTGAGGTCCAGGTCGGCCGGGTACTCCGGGCCTGACGGGATGCGGCAGCCCAGGACCGCCCGGTCCGCGGCCGCCTCCAGCACCTTCCACGCCTGATGGATGGCCAGGCCGTGCAGCGCGGCGCCGCGTTCGGGTTCGTTGACGGCGGCCGTGTACGGTTTCCCGGCATAGGTGTAGGTGCCGTCGGCCAGCCGGTTGGGCCAGGGCGCGCAGATGACGCCGCGGTAATCAGGCACGGGGCCTTCGGGCCCGAAGCCCACCACCAGGTCCCGGTTCCCGTGGCGCAGTTCGCGGAGCGCCCCGCCGCGCCGGGTGACGACGGCGGAGTAGGGTCCGTGGGCGAGGTGGATCTCGGTGCCGGGCATGGATTCCCCCAGGTTCTGATTGTGTTAGCGCTCACCAGCGTACCCCACCCCGGCCCTTGGCCGGTGGCTAAAGTTGGCCCCATGGACACCGCCGCCGACCAGGAGCTCATCGCCGCCGTCAAAGGCGCGCTCCGGGAACTCGCCAACCCGGAGCGTGCCACCGGCGCCCAGGCCTACATGAGGTCAGCGATTCCCTCGCTGGGCGTCCGGGTTCCGGACGTGCGGCGGATCGCGGCCCGGGCTGCGGCTGACTTTCCGCCCGCCTCTGCCGGGCAACTGCGCGCCACCGTACTGGAGCTCTGGCGCACCTCCACCTTCCGGGAGGAACGGTATGCGGCCATAGACCTGACCGGGCACCGGCTGGTGGCCCGGGACCTGGACATGCTGCCCGTCTACGAGGAGATCATCCGCACCGGCGCCTGGTGGGATTTCGCGGATGGCGTGTCCGGCCGGATCTGCGGGCTGCTGCAGGCGCACCGGGCCCCGGTGTCGGCAACCCTGAGGCTGTGGAGCCACGACCCCGACCGTTGGATCCGCAGGGCCTCCATCACGTCGCAACTGCGTGCGAAGAAGGACACTGACACCGCGTTGCTGGCGGCCGTCATTGAGCCGAACCTGGCGGACCGGGAGTTCTTCATCCGGAAGGCGATCGGCTGGGCCCTGCGCGAATATGGCAAGACGGCGCCAAAGTGGGTGGAAGCCTTCGTCGCCCGGCAGGGACCCGCCATGAGCGCGTTGTCACGCAGGGAGGCCCTGCGCGGGATCGCCGCCGTACCGGCGCCGCAGTAGTGCGCCTGGCAGATGGGCGTACGGCTAGATCACGGGACGTTCGACGACGGGCTCGTGCGTTTTGCGGAACAGCCTGCGGGTGCCGGGGTCCCAGAAGATCAGGTACAGGGCGAACAGGAGAGCCGTCAGCGCCGCGGCGATCCGTGCCAGGGCAAGGGCGAAGCCCAGATCCTGGGTCTGCAGGTAGGGGAAGACGTCCAGCTGGTCCGAAATGGCGTAGATCATGAAGAACGACACCACGAAGTACAGGGCCTTGACCTGCCAGTCATTGCGGATCCCGGTCACGGCGAAGAGCGGGATCAGCCAGACGACATACCAGGACTGGATGATGGGGGCCAGCAGCACCACGGCGGCGAAACCGAGGGCCAGCCGGCGCATCAGCCGGTCGTAGTCCCCCTTGAGGATCTGCCAGGCGACGATGCCCACGGCAAGCAGCTTCCCGGCGTCGAACACCCAGCCCGCCGGCACCGACCCGTCCAGGCCGAACGCGTTGGCCAGCGATCCCACCACCATGCCGATCAGCCCCACCGGGGCATACCAGATGGAGATGCTGCCGGGAGCGGACAGCCCGTTGATCCAGCCGAAGCCGAATCCGTTGACCAGGCTCATCGCGGCCAGGAGCGCGAGGCTGATGCCGGCCGTCAACGCCCAGAAGGCAGCCTTCCGCAGCCAGCCAGCATTCTTCCCTGCCCAGAGGAGGCCGATGAACGGCAGGAAGACGATGGTGATGGGCTTGACGGCGATGGACAGGGTCACGATCACAATGCCGAGGATTTCCCGGCGGGTGGCGGAGTAGTACAGCCCCGCCAGGGCCAGCCCGATCATCAGGGAGTCGTTGTGCACGCTGGCGATGAAGTTGGTCAGGAAAAGCGGGTTCGCCACGGTCAGCCAGAGGGCACGGTGCGGGTTGACGCCGTGAAGTTCCGCGAGCCGGGGCACGTAGATGACGCACAGGACCACGCCGGCCACCGCCACCAGCCGGAACAGCATGACGCAGGCCTCCGGCTGGACGTTGGTGGCCCAGACGACGAATTGTTCAATCCACAGGAACAGCTGGCCGTAGGGAACCGGGGCTTCGGTCCACATCTTGTCCGCGCCGAGCTGGAAGTAGTTGGACAGGGCGGAGATGCCGTTTTCGTAGGGGTTGAAGCCCTCCACCATCAGCCGCCCCTGCCCGATATAGGCGTAGACGTCACGGCTGAAGAGCGGCACGCTGAACATCATGGGAAGCCCCCACGCCGCAAGCGCGGCCAGGGTGGCCCGCCGCGCCTGCGGTCCCCACACCCGGACCTTCTGGCCAAGGCGCAGCCAGGCGCGCACCAGCAGCATGCCCCCCACCGCCACCAGGACGATGGACAGGGCCACGCCGGGGGCTTCAGTGCGCATCCAGATAAACAGGGGCATGCGGCGCAGTTCCGATACCGGGGCCAGCCAGCCCACGCCGAAGGATCCGAACAGCATGAACACGGACCCCAGGAAACCGACAAGCAGTGGCGAGCGCGGATTGTCCACCTCGGCACTGCCCGTTCCAGCACTGCCGGCCGCCGCCATCTCCCCCGTTGCGGGCACAGGCGCCGTCATCTCAGGATTGTCCAATCTTCTTGCGTTTCCGCGGTTTGCCCGGCGCGCCGCACGGGCCGGCCAGGACATGGTTCAGGGCGGAAGGGCGACCCGCCGCGTACCCGAAATCCTAGCATCGGCAGGGGGTCCGGGAGTGTAACGGTAGGCTGGTCCGGTGCCTATATCTAACGAACGAATCGTCTGGATCGACTGCGAAATGACCGGTCTGGACATCAAGAACGACGCCCTCATCGAGGTGGCAGCCCTGGTCACCGATTCGGAACTGAACATCCTGGGTGACGGCGTTGACGTGGTCATCAAACCCGACGACGCCGCGGTTGCACAGATGTCCGACTTCGTCCGGGACATGCACACCAAGTCGGGGCTGCTGGCGGAACTTCCGCACGGCAAGACGATGGCAGAAGCCGAGGCCGCGGTAATGGAGTACATCTCCGCCTGGGTTCCGGATCCACGCAAGGCGCCGCTGGGCGGCAACTCGGTGGGCACGGACCGCGTGTTCCTGTCGCGGGACATGCCCGCCGTGGTGGAACATCTCCACTACCGGGTCATCGACGTCAGCACCATCAAGGAGTTGTCGCGCCGCTGGTACGCGCGTGCCTACTTCCAGTCACCGGCCAAAAAGGGTGGACACCGCGCACTCGGGGACATCAAGGATTCGATCGATGAACTGCGGTACTACCGCGAAGCCGTCTTCGTCCCCGCGCCCGGACCTGACAGCGCCACCGCCCAGAAGATCGCCCAGGGGATCACCACCGGCGGGTCCGCCGGGCAGTCCGGGGAGTAATCTGCGCCACGTTTCGGTGAAATTTGGCGAAAATCGCTAAAAGTGGACAAAGCACCCCTTCCGAACAGGTAAGCTATTTGAGTTGCGTTTCCAGGGAGCCGCTAAGGCGGATTTCACTTGAAGCACATGGTGGGCGTAGCTCAGTTGGCAGAGCGCCTGGTTGTGGTCCAGGAGGTCGCGGGTTCAACCCCCGTCGCTCACCCTCACGGGGCGGCACATGCAGCCGTCAACATGGGAGGCCGCACCGGATATCCGGTGCGGCCTCCTTTGTTGTGCCCCACCGGGGGTACGCGCAGGAAAACCGGGGACACCGCGAAAGCCGAGGGACAACTGATATGACCGTTCTGCCAATCACCATCTGGGGCGAGCCTGTCCTGCACCGGCGCGCGGCCGAGGTGGAGGTTTTCGACGACGAACTGCGCACCCTCATTGCCGACATGTTCGAAACCAACGAAGCCGCGCATGGCGTGGGCCTCGCCGCCCCGCAGATCGGCGTGGGCAAGAGAATCTTCGTTTACAAGTACGCCAACGACGATGGCGCTCCCCCAAGCGGTGTACTGGTGAATCCCGTGCTGACACTGTCCAAGGTCTCCGGCGCGGCGCCCGACCCCGACGAGGAGGAGGAGGGCTGCCTTTCCTTCCCCGGTGAGCAGTATCCGCTCAAGCGGGCCGAATGGGCCCGGGTGGAGGGGTTCGACGGCTTTGGAAACCCGGTGAAGTTTGAGGCAACGGGCTGGTTCGCCCGGGTAATCCAGCACGAATACGACCACCTGGACGGAAAGCTGTATGTCAACCGGCTGATTGACCGCTATTCCCGCAAAGCCAGGAAGCAGGCGAAGAAAAACGGGTGGGGCGTGCCGGGGTTGACGTGGATGCCCGGCGTGGACCCGGATCCGTTCGGCCACTGACAAGTTCGGCCACTCATCCCTTCCGGTCCCCGTCAGCGGGCAGTGATGGTTTCCTGCCGGGGGCAGGAGCCGAGGACACGCTTCATGGCGTCCTTCTCGGCAGCCGTCACCCACAGGCCGTAGGCGGCCTTCACAGAGATCTGGCGGGCCACGTAATGGCAGCGCAGTGCGGTGTTCTTCGGCAGCCACGTGGCGGCGTCCGCTGCGCTCTTCTGCTGGTTGGCAGCGCCGTCCGCGGCAATCAGGTTCAGGGGGTCGTTTGCCAGGCTCTGGCGTTCCTTGGGCGCCAGGCCCTGGGCCCCCTTCTGCCAGGCATCCCCGAGCGCCACCACATGGTCGATCTGGACAGCCCGGCTGCTGTCTGAACCGCGCTGGAAGTCCACGTCCTGGCCTGTATAGGGTTCCCGGAAGTGACCGGCCGTTACCTTGCAGGTGGAGCCTTCGGCGAACACCACGCCGGCAAGGTCCCGTCGCAGGATGTCATTGCGGGTATCGCAGCCGTTCCTGTCGACATCCAGCCACGCCGGGCCGAAGGCCTCGCGGCTGTAGCCGGTGTTCGGTGCCCGGCCCTTCACGGCGAGGCCGTCGAGTGCAGAGAGGGCACTGCCCGCCGGTACGGGGTTTGGTTCCTGCACCGGTTTCATCCACTGGGCATCGAAGACCGGCGCCTCGGTCGGGCCCTCCGGCGCCGGCCCTGCGGCTGCAAACTGTCCTGCGGTGAAGAACCACGACAGGGCAGCGACGATGCATACTGCGGCCGTTGCCAGCAGCGCCCAGGCCTGCCGGGAACGGCGGCGTGCGCGGCGGTAGGCAGCCCAGTGGACGGTCAAGGCGTCGACGCCGGAAGGGGAAAGTCAGGCACCCCAAGAGCCTAGGACAAAGGGCACCCCAAGCCGGTGATATCCACACTGTTGAGGACGAGTGATGGCTCACACGGCCGGCGCGGCCGCCTCTGGGCTACTGCTCCCTGGTGACCCTTCGAAGGTCTTCCTCGGCAATGGCCAGCAGTCCCTCGAGCTGGCCCACGCGGTCCTGGCTGACATCCCCGGCCGCGTGTGCGGCGCGGGCGCGTTCAAGCAGCCGCACTGCTTCCTTGTGGTTCGACTTGGCCACGTCCAGGGCGTGTTCGAGGGTGGTGTCGTGCTGAAGAGTCGATTCGTTGTCCATGCCACCAGTGTGGTCCCCTTTCCCGGCTGATTCCAGAGAACCAGCCGGGAATTCGCTGGACGTGGCGGACAGGGTCAGACCGCGATGGCGGCCAGGGCGGCGGCGCTTTCCTTGGCGGGGAACGACGGCGGGTTCACGCCGGCCATTTCCTCCATAACGCGCACCACCTGGCAGCTGTAGCCAAATTCGTTGTCGTACCAGACGTAGAGGACCAGGTTCTTGTCCGTGGAGACCGTAGCGAGTCCATCAACAATGCCGGCGCGGCGGGAGCCGACAAAGTCGGTGGAGACAACCTCGGGTGAGTCGATGTAGTCGATCTGCTTGCGGAGGTCCGAGTGCAGCGACATTTCACGGAGGTAGTTGTTGACCTCGTCCTTGGTGGTGCCGTTTTCCAGGCTGAGGTTCAGGATGGCCAGCGATACGTCCGGGGTGGGGACGCGGATGGAGCTGCCGGTCAGCTTTCCGAGCAGTTCGGGCAGGGCTTTGGCCACTGCCTTGGCGGCGCCGGTTTCGGTGATGACCATGTTCAGGGCTGCAGAGCGGCCGCGGCGGTCGCCCTTGTGGAAGTTGTCGATCAGGTTCTGGTCGTTGGTGAAGGAGTGGACGGTTTCCACGTGCCCGTGCACCACGCCGAACTTGTCGTTGATGGCCTTCAGCACGGGGGTGATGGCGTTGGTGGTGCAGGACGCCGCGGAGACGATCCGGTCCGAGTCTGTGATGTCCCGGTGGTTGATGCCGTGGACGATGTTCTTCAGCTCTCCCTTGCCCGGTGCGGTCAGGAGGACCCGCGCCACGCCCTTGCTCTGCAGGTGCTGGGAAAGTCCCTCGGCGTCGCGCCAGCGGCCGGTGTTGTCCACCACCAGGGCATCCTTGATGCCGTAGGCGGTGTAATCGATGGTGGCGGGGTCGTTGGAGTAGATGACCTGGATCTGCACGCCGTTGGCGGTGATGGTGTTGGCGTCCTCGTCGATCCGGATGGTGCCCTCGAAGGACCCGTGGACGGAGTCGCGGCGCAGCAGGCTGGCGCGCTTGGAGAGGTCGTTGTCGGAGCCGCGGCGCACCACGATGGCGCGCAGGCGCAGTCCGTGGCCGCCACCGGCCTTTTCGATGAGGAGGCGGGCCAGGAGCCGGCCGATGCGGCCAAAGCCGTAGAGCACGACGTCGGTGCTGGTGCGGTCATCGCCGCCCCGCTTGCCAACGATTTCGGCGAGCTCAGCGCGGAGGAACTCCTCCAGGGTGGCGCCGTTGCCTTCTTCCTTGAACTTCTGGTTCAGGCGGGCGATGTCGATCGCGGCAGCGCCCAGCTCCAGTCCGGCCAGCGTGTTCAGCAGGGGCGCGGTGTCCTCGAGGAGCAGTTCGTCCTTGCTCATCCGGCGTGCAAAGCGGTGCGCCTTGAGGATGTTCATGGTGGACTTGTTGATCAGGCTCCGGCCGTGGATGCTGGTGACCACGTTGTTTTCGCGGTACAGCCTGCCGATCACCGGGATCATGGCCTCGGCGAGGGCCTCCCGGCCCATCCACGTATCAAGACAAGAATCAGACGTCTGGCTCACAGAAATACCTTCCTCGGTTCAGCCGTGTACGTCCTCGTACACAGATGTAGGCCACCTGATGATGTCCAGGGGCACCCGCGCCTGCAGGGATGGCCCCCAGGCGCCTGGATCGCGTGCAAAGAAAAACCGCCGGTTGCGAACGCAACTTTCGGCGGTAGAACTCCTGCGTCCGGGATCCATTCTAATTTGGCCCGCCGCCGGGAACACGCTTGCGCTGCGTGAAATCACTCACATGGCCGGGATGCCCCGCGGCCGTGGTGTTGCCGGACTCAGTTGTGGACGGCTGAGTAGAGGTTCAGGCTGGCGGAAAAGACAAGCCAGGAAAAGTACGGCAGCACCAGGAGGCCGGCGGCGGCGTCCACCGGCCCGAAGCGCAGGATCAGGAATACCAAGGTTCCGGCGAGTGCGCAGATAACCCCGAACGCAGCCCAGAGGGCGGCAGCTCCGAGCATTGGGTACAGGGCGAAAAAGGCCGCCGGCCACGCTGCGTTGAGCAGCAGCTGGACAATGTAGCCTGCACGGGTGCTCCCGGTCAGGCCGCCCTTGCGCCAGACCAGCCACGCGGCTGCCGCCACGCCGGTGTACAGCGCCATCCAGGTGCTCCGGAACATCCACGGCGGCGGCATCCACGGCGCCTTCACCGAACCGGCGTACCACCCGTTGGAATTCAGGATGATGGGAACCGAAGCGATGACCCACGCCGCGGCGGACAGCGCCAGGAACCCGCCAAGCGCAATGACCTGGGAACGGATGCCGGGGACGCCGGCCCGGGCGGCGGGACGGGGATCAGGAATAACGGGCACGGTCCAGCATCCCCAACGCATCGCCCTAGGTCAAACGCGGAATGTGGATGGGACAGCCGGTACGCCGGGTTCTGTTCTCCCCTGCCGTTACCGGAAAGGGAGCGACGGCCATCCATCTACGAGTACCGTTGCCGGCACCCTCCAGCGGCCTACCCGGACACTCGGGCGGGCAGCCCTCGAACGTGTCCTGTCTGGCCTTGCTCCGGGTGGGGTTTACCTAGCCTTCCCGGTCACCCGGGAAGCTGGTGGTCTCTTACACCACCGTTTCACCCTTACCTGCCCTTCCCGGCCAAAGCCGGCAATGGAGGCGGTCTGTTTTCTGTGGCACTGGCCTGCGGGTTACCCCGAGTGGGCGTTACCCACCACCCTGCCCTGCGGAGCCCGGACGTTCCTCGAGCCACTTGCGTGACGCGCGGCCGCCTGGCTGTCCCATCCGCCGTCCAGTCTACCGGCGCCGCCACCCGCTTTTGCGCCGGTAGGATCGGACGGTGCTGATTCTGCTTCCCCCTTCCGAAGGCAAGACACCCGCGCTCCGGGGACCCGCCGTCGACTGGTCCTCGCTCGGCTTTCCGGAATTGAACCCCTACCGCGCCAAGGTCCTCGAAGCGCTGGGAACCGTCAGTGCCCACCAGGACGCCCTCGCCCTGCTGGGCGTGGGCGCATCACTGCGTGAGGACGTGGAACGCAATACGCGCCTGGGCGCCGAGCCGGCAGCGCCCGCACACAGCATCTATTCCGGCGTCCTGTACGACGCCCTTGGCTATCGGAGCCTGACACCGGCCCAGCGGCGCAAGGCGGACGCGTCCGTCCTGGTGATCTCGGCCCTGTGGGGTGCCCTTCGCTTCGGCGACAGCGTCCCCGCCTACCGGCTCTCCATGGGCACGGCACTGCCCGACGTCGGCAGGCTGGCCCCGTTCTGGAAGACGCAGCTTGGCGAAACCCTGGGCAGCGCCGCCCGGGGGCACCTGGTGGTGGACTGCCGGTCCAGCACCTATGCAGCCGCCTGGGCACCGCCGCCGGAACAGACCGTGGCGGTCAACGTCTTCACCGAAACAGGTGGGGTCCGCAAAGTGGTGAGCCACTTCGCCAAGCACACCCGGGGGGAACTGGCGCGGCACCTGCTGGTACGGCGCGGTAAAGCCCCGGCGGCGCCGTCGGACCTTTTGAAGGCTGCCCGCGAGAAGTGGGACGCAGAACTGGTGCCGGGCACGGCCCGCAGGCCGCACGCCCTGAACATCATCCTGCCGGGCTGATCCGCCCGGTCAGGACCACTCGTCCGAGCGGACCAGGATGGCGCCGGAGTCCGGGCAGAACACGATGTCGTCCGCGGCCGAAGCCTTGATCTCCGCGAGGTCGCCGGGGCTGAGCTTCATGCCGGAGGCTTCGGAGGTGCCGTGGAACAGCCGGGCCGCGCCCACTCCGCGCTTGGCAAGCGTCTTTTCATAAACCGCCAGCATGCCCGCCTCCAGGCCTGCAGCGAATGCGGCGCGCTGCGCGCGAAGCCCTGCCGCTTCCGTTTCCACCTCCGCGAGGGCCGCGTCAAGTTCGGCCCGGATGGTGGCAAAGGAGCCCTGGATGTCGTCGACAATCTGCTGCTGCGCCGCCTGCCGTTCCCGCAGGCTGTCCAGCCGCTCCATGACCTCCAGCTCCACGTCCTCAAGGTCGGAGCGCCGCTTGTTGAGCGAGGCGATGTCTTTTTGCAGTGCAACCAGGTCCTTGGAAAGGCCGGTGCCGCTGTTGAGCCTGGCCTCGTCGCGTTCGATCCGTGAAGCAACCTGTTCGACGTCGGCTTCCGCCCGCTTAAGCGCGGCCTCGGCATCGTGCACGGCCACCTTGGCTGCTCCCAGTTCACCGTTGGCGACAGAGAGCGCGGCTTCGAGGTCCTTGATGCGGGGATCGTTTTCCAGCGTGCGGCGGCGGTTGGTGAGGCCCTTCAGCCGGGCGTCCAGCCCCTGCAGTTCAAGCAACTTCAACTGTTCCGCCGGTGCTGCCTTGGCCACTGTTACCTCCGATAAATCCTTTCCGGCCGTAGCCGGGCACCGAACCGGCGCTTCCTAGACTCTAGCGCGTGGCCCCGCTTCCCTGCCTCGCGCTATCCCGGGCTGCTGCCTAGCCCGGCGTGAGGATGAAGTCCCAGGGGTCGCTGTTGGTGGTGCTGACCTGGATCTCCACCTCATGTCCCTGGTCAGCCAGGACGTTGCCCAGGGCGGCCGCGGCCGCAGGCAGCCAAAGCCATTCACTGGCGAAGTGCGACACGTCCACCAGGTACGGCCGTCCGTTGAGGGCGGCTTCGCGTGCCTCGGATGCCGGGTGGTGGCGAAGGTCCGCGGTGACGTAGACGTCGGCGTTGCTGGCGCGCACCTCATTGAACAGCGAATCGCCGGCACCGCCGCACACCGCGATGCGCCGCACCAGTCCGTCCTTGTCGCCGGAGACCCGCACTCCCCCGGCCACTGACGGAAGAATTCCAAACACCCGGGCCGCGAAGTCGCCCAGGCTCATGGCATCCGCCAGGTCGCCCACGCGGCCAATGCCTTCCTCCGGGAGCCCGTTGGCTGCCACCGTGAGCGGGGCGACGTCCTGGAGCCCCAGGGCGTCGGCCAGGACATCGGAAACGCCTCCGACGGCGGAGTCGCCATTGGTGTGCACGGTCAGCAGTGCCGTTCCCGACTCGATGAGCCGGTGGACTGCCCGGCCCTTCGCCGACGTGGCGGCGACCGACGTGACGCCCTTCAGCAGGAGGGGGTGGTGGGTGATGAGCAGTTCGGCTCCCCACTCAACGGCTTCCTCGATGACCTCCAGCGTGGGATCAACCGCAAACATCACCTTGGTGACGGCGGCGGACGGGTGGCCTGCCACGAGCCCTACCTCGTCCCAGTTTTCCGCCAGGGACTCCGGCCACAGTTCCTCAACTGCCAGGAGCAGTTCGGCCAAAGTGGGAGCGTCCGCGGAACCGGCCGGAGCCGGCGTGTCGGAGGAGGCTTCGCCGTCGTGATCTGCCTGGCCGGTAACGTCGGTGTCCACAGGTTCCATAGTCTTAGTTTTACCCCATCGGCTTGCGGCCGCCGCAGTTTGCGGCATGGCGCGGGGCCGGCAGGGAATGATCCCGGGCCGTCAACCATTGAAGAGGTCATGAAAACTTTTGTTCTTGGCGGAGGTTGCTTCTGGTGCCTTGACGCCGTCTACCAGAAGACACGGGGTGTCACCTCGGTGGTGTCCGGCTACACCGGCGGCCACGATCCCCATCCGGACTACTACTCGGTCTGCAGTGGAACCACTGGCCACGCGGAGGTGGTGGCGGTGACCTTCGACGAGGAGGTTATCCCCGCGGAAGTTGTCCTTGACATGTTCTTCGCCCTTCATGACCCCACCACGCTGAACCGGCAGGGATACGACGTGGGCACCCAGTACCGGTCCTCGATGTTCTACGAGACCACGGAGGAGAAGATCCTGTTCGAGGAAGCCATCGAACGCAACCAGGCGCTGTGGCCGCATCCCATTGTCACCGAGGTCAGCCGCCTGCCGCGGTTCCACGTGGCGGAGGAATTCCATCAGGATTACTACGCCAAACACCCGGAGCAGGGGTATTGCCAGGTGATCATCAACCCCAAGCTTGCCAAGGCCCGCAAATATTACTCTGCATGGCTTAACGCTTAGCCTCCGTTACGCGGCCTCGTTAGGCTGACCTCAGTATTCACCCCTTAGAGATAGGCGTATGTACATGGCACGGATCTATGACGATGTGACGCAACTGGTGGGCGGGACCCCACTGGTCCGGCTGAACCGGCTCAGCGAGGGGCTGGACGCCACCGTTGCCGTGAAGCTGGAGTTCTACAACCCGGCCAACAGCGTCAAGGACCGCATCGGCGTTGCCATCATCGACGCCGCGGAAAAATCGGGCGCCCTCAAGCCCGGCGGCACCATCGTCGAAGGCACCTCCGGCAACACGGGCATCGCCCTCGCCATGGTGGGTGCCGCCCGTGGGTACAAGGTCATCCTCACCATGCCTGAGACCATGTCCACCGAGCGCCGGGTCATGCTGCGCGCCTTCGGTGCCGAGATCGTCCTGACCCCTGGATCCGAGGGCATGCGCGGAGCCGTGGAAAAGGCCCAGGAAATCGTGGCCAACACCGAGAACTCCATTTGGGCCCAGCAGTTCGCCAACGAAGCCAACCCGGAGATCCACCGCAGGACCACCGCCGAGGAAGTATGGGAAGACACCGACGGAGGCGTGGACATCTTCGTGGCCGGCGTTGGCACCGGTGGAACCATCACCGGCGTCGGGCAGGTCCTGAAGGAACGCAAACCCGGCGTACAGATCGTGGCGGTGGAACCCAAGGACTCCCCCATCCTGAACGGCGGCGCCCCCGGCCCGCACAAGATCCAGGGACTGGGCGCCAACTTCATCCCGGAGCTGCTGGACACCAACGTCTACGACGAGGTTATTGACGCGAACCTGGAGGACTCGGTCCGCGTTGCGCGCGAACTGGGCATCAAGGAAGGCATCCTGGGCGGCATCTCCTCCGGCGCCATCGTCTGGGCCGCGCTGGAACTGGCCAAGCGTCCGGAAAATGCCGGCAAGCTGATCGTGGCGGTCGTTTGCGACTTCGGTGAGCGTTACATCTCCACCGTGCTCTATGACGACATCCGCGGCTGATCAGCCCGCCGTCCGCCCGTTTCCTGTAGAAAGAACTTTGTGGGCTTTTTCGCAAGACTGAAGGAAGACCTCGACGCCGCCCGGTCCCACGACCCGGCGGCTCGAGGTTCTTTTGAGAACTTTTTCGCCTATTCCGGCCTGCACGCCATCTGGATCCACCGGCTGACGCACCGCATGTGGCAGAACCCGTCGCTTCGCTTCCCGGCGCGCCTGCTGTCCCAGCTGGGCCGGTCCTGGACCGGTATTGAGATCCATCCGGGTGCCACGATCGGACGTCGTTTCTTCATTGACCATGGCATGGGTGTGGTCATTGGCGAGACAGCCGAGATCGGCGAGGACGTGATGATCTATCACGGCGTCACGCTCGGTGGGCGCTCACTTGCCCGGATCAAACGCCACCCCACCATCGGTGACCGGGTCACCATCGGTGCCGGAGCCAAAATCCTGGGGCCCATCACCATCGGCCGGGACAGTGCCGTCGGCGCCAACGCCGTGGTGGTGAAGGATGCGCCGCCGGAATCGATCGTTACCGGTGTTCCGGCCAAATGGAGGCACCGGGACGCGCAGCGGGAAACCAAGCCCGCCGTCGATCCGGCCGAATACGACATCGAGTACCGGATCTAGAAGTACCAGGCACAGCAAAAGGCGGGCAGTTTCCCGGAGAACCGGGAAACTGCCCGCCTTTGTCATGCGGCGGCAGCTGCTAGTGGGTGTCCACCGCTTCAACTTCGGACTTGTCCTCGCCCCAGAGGGTGTGGAAGGTTCCCTCGGTGTCGATGCGGCCGTAGGTGTGTGCACCGAAGAGGTCGCGCTGGCCCTGGATCAGGGCGGCGGCCACGCGCTTGCGGCGCAGGCCGTCGTAGTACGCCAGCGATGAGGAGAACACCGGCACCGGGATGCCGAGCTGGACGGCGGTGGCAACAACGCGGCGCCACGCCGGCAGGGCGTCTGCAATGGCCTTGGTGAATGCCGGGGCGAACAGCAGGTTGGCCGGCTTCTGGTCCGCGGCGTAGGCCTTGGTGATGTCCTTGAGGAGCTCGGCGCGGATGATGCAGCCGGCGCGCCACAGGGAGGCGATCTCGTCCAGCTTCAGTTCCCAGCCGTATTCCTTGGCGGCCGAGGTCAGCATGTCCAGGCCCTGGGCGTAGGAGACCAGCTTGGAGGCGTAGAGCGCCTGGCGGACGTCCTCAACGAAGCTTTCCGGGATCTCGACGTCGGCCTCGTTGCCTGCCAGCAGTTCCTGGCCCAGCCTGCGCTGCCCGGCCTGGGAGGAGAGGGCGCGGGCGAAGACGGATTCGGCGATGCCGGACACCGGCGAGCCGAGTTCCAGGGCGGAAATGACGGTCCAGCGGCCCGTACCCTTCTGGCCGGCGGCGTCGACGACGACGTCAACGAACGGCTTGCCGGTCTTGGCGTCCACGTGGCCCAGGACCTCGGCGGAAATCTCGATCAGGAAGGATGAAAGCTCCCCCTTGTTCCATTCGGTGAAGATCTTGGCCTGTTCGGCGGGCTCGATGCCGGCACCGGAGCGGAGCAGGTCGAAGGCCTCGCCGATAACCTGCATGTCGGCGTATTCGATGCCGTTGTGGACCATCTTGACGAAGTGGCCGGCGCCGTCGGTGCCGATCCAGGCGCAGCAGGGCTCGCCGTCGACCTTCGCGGAAATCTTCTCCAGCAGCGGGCCGAGGGCCTTGTAGGACTCCTTGGAACCGCCGGGCATGATGGACGGGCCGTTCAGTGCACCCTCTTCGCCGCCGGACACACCGACGCCCACGAAGTGCAGGTCCTTCTTGGCCAGTGCGGCTTCCCGGCGGCGGGTGTCCTCGTAGTGGGAGTTGCCGGCGTCGATGATGATGTCGCCCGGCTCCAGGAGCGGCTCCAGCTGCTCAATGACGGAATCGACCGGCTTGCCGGCCTTGACCATGATGAGCACCCGGCGGGGCTTTTCCAGGGAATCAACAAGTTCCTGGAGGGTCTCGGTCCGGACGAAGTCGCCTTCGGAGCCGTGCTTCTCCAGCAGCGCGTCGGTCTTCTCCACCGACCTGTTGTGCAGGGCAACCGTGAACCCGTTGCGGGCCAGGTTGCGGGCCAGGTTGGCGCCCATGACGGCGAGGCCGGTGACACCGATGTGTGCTGCAGACATCAATAACTCCAATTCATTGTTTGCCCCGGTTGCCGGCTTCCGCAGGCGGGAAGACACCGGGGCAGATCAGGGGGTCGGAATAAAGCATATATATTCTCGCTGTGACGCGAAAGTAACAGCTGCGTAATGGAACCATTGTTTCGGTGCCGGTTCAGGTTGGCCACCCTGCGAACCACCGCGGCAGCGGGCGCACGCACAACCGGGCGTCGGCCAGCAACTAGGCTTAGCAGCATGACCAGCAGCCTCCACCACCGTGCCATCGACAACCTGGGCACCCGGATTATCTCGGGGGATCTCCCGGCGGGCCACGTCATGCTGGCGGAGCAGTTGGAGGATGAACTGAAAGTGTCCCGCTCGGTGATCCGGGAAGCGGTGCGGGTCCTGCAGTCGCTGGGGCTGGTGGAAACCACCAAGCGGGTGGGCATCCGTGTGCTGCCGGCAAGCCGTTGGAATCCTTTCGATCCCCAGGTGATCCGGTGGCGGCTGGCAAGCGACGCACGCGGCGCGCAGCTCCGCTCCCTCGCCGAACTGCGCGCCGCGGTGGAACCCGCGGCCGCCGAACTGGCGGCACAGAATGCCCCTGCACCGCTGCGGATGGAGCTCGTGGACGTTGCCCGTGCAATGCGGGAGGCCGGCAACAACGGCGAAGTTGCACGCTTCCTGGAACTGGACATCCGGTTCCACTCCCTGCTGCTCTCCGGCTCGGGCAACGAGATGTTCGCCAACCTCATGGGCCAGGTGGCCGAGACCCTGACAGGCCGCACCGTTCATGGCCTGATGCCCGACCACCCGCACCAGGCCGCCCTCCAGTGGCACGAGGATGTGGCGCAAGCGATTGCCAGGGGCGATGCCGCGTCCGCGCGCGAAGCCTCTGACCGGATCATGCGGCGCACCATGTCCCAGATGGCCGACACCTGGACGGAACAGCCACGGGTGTTTATCCCCGTTCGACAGTAGCTTCGCTCCGGGGGCCGAAGCTGAGGAGGACTTTTCCGGATTCGGCGGAGTTGCGGGCCATGGTGAAGGCTTCCAGTGCGTTGTCCACGGGGTATTCGTGGGTGATGACGGGCTCGATGTGCAGGGTCCTGTCGGTGAGGGCGGCGATGACGTTATCGATCTCGTCGTTGAACCGGAAGGAGCCTTTGAGGTCGAGTTCGCGGGTGATGGCCAGGGAGATCAGTACCGGCTGCGGCCCGGTGGGCAGCAGGCCCACCATCACCACGGTGCCGCCGCGGGCCGCGCCCTGGATGGCGGAGGCCAGGCCGTGGTGGTTGCCGGAGGATTCAATCACGACGTCGGCCTCCACGGCGGCGATCGCCTCCGCATCGCCGGCGGTGATCACCTGGTCCGCTCCCACGGCTTGGGCGATTTCCAGTGGTGTGGGGTGCACGTCGACGGCGGTGATCCGGGCCGCACCGGCGCGTTTCAGGACGGCGACGGCGAGGGCCCCGATGGGCCCGGACCCGATCACGAGCGCCGATTTGCCGGCCACGTCCCCGGCCCGGGAGACGGCGTGCCAGGCCACGGCGGCCGGCTCGATCAACGCGGCGGTCCGCAGGCCAACACCGTTGGGCAGGGGCCGGAGCATCCGGGTGGGGAGGTTCACGTACCGGCTGAACGCCCCGTCCGTGTGCGGGAACCGCGCGGCACTGCCCAGGTAGGTGCAGCCCGGGGACAGGTTGGGCCGGTCCGCCGGGTAACGTGCGGCACCCGGGCCCGGGGTGGCCGGATGGACCGCCACCGCAGTGCCCGCGGCCGGGCCGGTCCCGTCAGCCGCGGCCCGGACCACCGTCCCGGAAATCTCATGGCCCAGCACCAGCGGCGCCCTCAGGATCGACTCCCCGGCCGCGCCGTGCAGCCAGTAGTGCAGGTCCGACCCGCAAATCCCGCCGAACGCCACCTCGACCACCGCCTCATCCGCGGCCGGAGCGGTAAGGGCCAGCTCGTCGATCCGCAGATCGTTGGCGGCGTGCGCCACCACGGCCGGGCCGGACACGGGGAGTGCTGTATCCAGTGCCATCAGACCACCACCGTCATTCCGCCATCGATAAAAATAGTCTGCCCGTTCACGAAATCAGACCCGTCCGAGGCCAGCCACACGGCCGGCCCGGCCAGGTCCTGCACGGTCCCCCACCGGTTGGCCGGGGTCCGGCCCAGGATCCAGGAGTTGAACTGCTCATCATCCACCAGGTTCTGCGTCATCTCCGTATGGATATAGCCCGGCGCGATCCCGTTGATCTGCAACCCGGACCCGGCCCACTCCGCCGTCATCGCCCGGGTCAGGTTCCGCAGCCCGCCCTTCGCCGCAATGTACGGCGCGATCGTGGGGCGGGCCAGGTCCGTCTGCACCGAGCAGATGTTGACGATCTTCCCCCGCCCCCGCGGGATCATGTACCGCGCTGCTTCCCGGCCCACCAGGAACGCGCTGGTCAGGTCCGTGGAAATCACCCGTTCCCAATCCTTCACGTCCAAATCCAGCATCGGCACCCGGTGCTGGATCCCTGCATTGTTCACCAGGATCTCCAACGGCCCCACATGCTCCTCCACCCATGCCACCCCGCGCGCCGCCCCGGCGTCGCTCGTCACGTCAAAAGCGACACTGTGAACCCGGCCCGGAGCGTAGTCGGCGGCCATCGCCGCCGCGGCATCCTTGAGCCGCTCCCCGTTGATACCGTTCAACACCACCGTTGCCCCGGCGTCGGCCAGTGCCCGCGCCAACGCGTTGCCAATCCCCCGGCTGGACCCCGTCACCAAGGCAACCCGGCCGGTCAAATCAAACAAAGAACTCATGGTGCAACTGTTCCTTCCGCCGCTCCCGCGGCTCCTTGACTGAGGTTGGAGACCACCTGCCGCACGACGGCAAGGTCCTGGTCGCCGTGGCCCTGGCGCCTTAGCTCCGCGTAGAGCTCGATGCCGGCCGCTGCCATTGGGGTTGCCACGCCCGCCGCCTCGGCGGCATCCAGCACAAACCCAAGGTCCTTGTGCATGAATTTGGCCGGGCCGGTGGGGGTGTAATCCTTGCTGACCAGGCGCGGGCCCACGATCTCCAGGACCCTGCTCGCGGCCAAGCCGCCGGACAGGACCTCGAACAGTGCCGCCGGATCCAGCCCGGAGCGTTCGGCAAGTTCGGCAGCCTCGGCAAGCGCCGCCGTCGTGGTCCCCACCACCAACTGGTTGCAGGCCTTGGCAAGTGAGCCCGCGCCCAGTGGGCCAAGGTGGCGCACTGTGGTACCCATGGTCCGCAGCAGGGGCTCAACGCGGCGGAAGGACTGTTCGTCGTCCGCGCCTGCCATGATGGCGAGGGTGCCGTCCGCCGCACCCTTGGTGCCTCCGCTCACGGGTGCATCCACGACCCGTGCGTTGCCGGAACTGAACTCCCGGACGCGCCGCCCGAATTCCTGTACGCCGGTGGGCGAAACGCTGCTCATGACCAGCAGGACGGTATTCGGTGCCGGCGGGTTCTGCTTCCAGCTCTCCAGCAGGTCATGTGCTGTTTCCTCTATGTGTGGCAGGTCAGGCAGCATGAACACGATGGCGGGGAGGTTCCGCATCTCCACGACCCGCTCAACGGCACACCCGCCGAGGTCCTGCAGCCGGGTGAGCGCTTCAGGCGACCGGTTCCAGCCGCTGACCTGCCAGCCCCCTGCGATGGCATTGGAAGCCATCAAATTACCCATATGCCCCAGGCCCACGAAGCCTGCCCGCTTGTCCTCCATGATCTGCCTCACATCGTCGCACTGGAATGAGTCGTTCAATATCCTAGTCACAATTCAGCATAATGAACTCCATAGTGCTTGGAATTACGTTTCCGCTGCTGTCCGGGTTGAGGCAGGTTTTATGGACCTCACTGGTGGGGGACCGATCCTTGAGGACCTTCCCGTGAACCTTGGGATCCCCAAATCCTCCACGTCCCAACCCGCTGCCCGGCGCTGCCATAGTGTCCATTCATGTGAACAACAACCACCATGACGGCCTGTGAACGGCGGTTTTCGTGGCCCTGATCCAACGTGAAGCAGCCGAACGGCGCATGACTTTTTGTTTCCAGCAGTTCACGGTATATTCATCCCAAGCCCTCCACCGCGGCATCCCCCAATAGCCGCGGTGGAGGGTTTTCCAATGCCGGAAAGTCAACGCCGGCGTGATGCCTTCGTATCCGGGCATTGATACGTCAAGCTGCGTCCGCTGCCGTTTCCCGTAGCCTCCAGCCTCCGCCGGTCCCGTCGCGCTGGAGGTACACGGTGGTCAGCGCTGACTTGCTGTTGTTGCCCAGCCGCACCTGCAGCTGCAGGACTTCGACGTCCACACCACTGTTGCCCTTCGGCATCCGCCGGCTGGTTTCCCACCAGTTGATGCGCTCGAACCACCTGACCGGTTCGGCACCAACCGCCCATTCCCTGCCCCGGCTCAGCACCGTCGTCGGTATTCCGTTGCTGTCTGTGTGCACCATGACATGTTCCATTCCTGCAACGTATGGCAAGGGTCCGACAATGACGGCAGGAGGGCAGGCAGCAAAAAACCCGCCGCCCGCCGGTAAGGCGGGGACAGCGGGTTTGTAGTTTGGTGGGTCCTACCGGGATCGAACCGATGACATCCACGGTGTAAACGTGGCGCTCTACCAGCTGAGCTAAAGACCCAAATCAGGCGGTTTCCGGCCGGACTGCCGCAACCAACGAACATAAACTCTACCCGACAGGGGGCCGGAAACGCGAATCCCAGCACCGAACCGCCTGAGGTGTCCCTACAGGGCGGGGAGTTCGGCCGCGAGGTAGCCCAGCGCCTGGCTGACGCCGGCTTCAAGCTTGACGGTCGCCTTGTCATCACCCCGGGTGGCGCCCCTGTTGATGATTACCACCGGCTTGGATTCCTTGGCGGCATGCCGCACAAACCGAAGACCGCTCATGACCGTCAGGGATGAACCGGCAACCACCAGCGCGGCTGCCCCGTCCACCATGGCGTACGAACGTTCCACCCGGTCCTTGGGCACATTTTCCCCAAAGTAGACGAAGTCCGGCTTCAGGGTACCGCCGCAGGCAGGACAGACCGGCACCACGAAGCTGCTGATGAGGACCTGGTCCTCCACGGTGGCGTCAGCATCCGGCGCCATCTCCACCAACCCGGACGCCGCTGCCCGTTCCAGGAATCCGGGGTTGAGTTCCTCGAAAACACCGGCCAGGAGGCGCCGGGTGTAGGTCCGCCCGCAGTCGAGGCATATCACCTGGTCATACCGGCCGTGCAAATCGACGACGTTGGAGCTGCCGGCGTCCTGGTGCAGGCGGTCAACGTTCTGGGTAATGAGGCCCGTGAGGTAACCGCGGCGTTCCAGCTCCGCTGCTGAATAGTGGCCCACGTTCGGGTCCGCGTGCCGCATGTGGGACCACCCGATGTGGTTCCGGGCCCAGTAGCGGCGCCGGTTGGCCGCGTCCCGGACAAACTCCTGGTAGGTCATGGGCTGCCGCGGCGGCGAGTCCGGGCCACGGTAGTCCGGAATGCCGGAGTCGGTGCTCAGGCCCGCGCCCGTCAGCAGGGCGAACGGGGCACCGGCAAGCAGGTCGCGGATCCTGGCCAGCACCTCAAGGTCATCGGCTGACAGCGGAGCAGGGGCTACCGGCGGCATGCTGGCAAAGCCGGTAAGGCCCGTCCCCCGCCGATGTTCCGCCATGGTCGATCAGGCCTGTTTCAGATCCGCCAGGGCCGCGCGGTATTCGGCGAAGTCCCGGGCCTGTCCGCGGGGATTCACAACGCTGTAACGGATTCTGCCGTCAGCGTCGATGATGAAGGTGGCGCGTTTGGCCATGCCACTGACGTCGTCGAACACACCGTAAGCACTGGCCACGGCCCCATGCGGCCAGAAGTCGGCAAGGAGGTCGAAGCTGTAGCCTTCCTGCGCCGCATAGGCCCGGAGGCTGAACTTGCTGTCCACGGACACTGCAAGGACCACCGCGTTCGAATCCTCGAATGTGGCCAGGTTGTCCCGTATCTCGCACAGTTCACCCGTGCAGATCCCCGAGAATGCAAACGGGTAAAAGACCAGGGCCACGTTCTGCCCCCGGAAGGATGACAGCGTCACGGGCTCGCCGTACTGGTTGGCAAGCTCGAAGTCGGGCGCTTCCGCGCCCAGTGCAGGAACAGCTGCGGAAGCGGCCTCAACCGCTGCCGTCATTTGTTCTTCCTGCTGACAAGGCGGGTTGCACTCCAGTCCTTCGAGACTCCCGCTGAGGTGGTGACGTGCAGGCCGGCGGTGGGTGCGGCTTCCTGGATGTCTGCTGGCGAGACGTAGCCGTCCCTGCCTGACTTGGGGGTGAGGACCCAGACAACACCGTTTTCGCTCAGGGTAGTGAGGGAATCCATCAGGCTGTCCACCAGGTCCCCGTCGCCGTCGCGCCACCACAGGATGACGGCGTCCGCCACCTCGTGATCGTCCTCGTCCAGCAACTCGGAACCGGTGAGGTCCTCAATATCGTCACGCAAGTCGAAATCGACATCGTCGTCGTAACCGAACTCCTGAATCAGATCCCCGTTCTTGAAACCCAATTTTTCCGCCACATTTACCGAAGTGGCGGCGTCGGCCTCGCTCACGTGTTCCTCCAATACCTCATATATGCAGTGTGCATAGTGATTTCCATTACTCCCAAGCCAACACCCTTTGCGCCTGCGCTTCAAGCTGCCGCCCCCGGGACTGCGCATATTCTGCGTCACATCCGGCTGCAGCATCCCCGTCACAAGGGCTTTTTGTCACACAACCAGTATGACGAACGAAATACAACCGCAGCACCTGACCCGCGGCTACGCATCGCGTTGCGGTCAGGGCTAGAGTGGCTGATGACAACTATGGCTGCGGGACGACAACCTTGTGACTCCGTGCAGACATAGGAGCGCTAGGAAGCTGCCCGGCACACATGCCCGGGCTGTTGTAACCGATACGTCGCACACGGCGTATGTACGCCGGGCAGTCACCCTGCCTGGCCTGAGTGCGCCGATTCATGCGCGCAAAGAGAGGTTGGACGTGGCTGCAGGAGAAGATACCTCCCATATCCTCAGCGGGTTGACTAACCAGCTGCCTGATCGTGATCCGGAAGAGACTGCCGAGTGGGTTGAGTCCCTGGATGCGTTGATCAGGGAACAGGGCACCGAGCGTGCCCAATACATCATGCGGAGCCTGCTGCAGCGCGCCGGCGCGCAGAGTGTCGGGGTGCCGATGGTGACCACCACCGATTACGTGAACACGATCCCGGTGGACCAGGAAGCCCAGTTCCCGGGCAACGAGGAGTACGAGCGCCGGTACCGGGCCTACATGCGGTGGAACGCCGCGGTCATGGTCCACCGGGCGCAGCGGCCCGATATCGGCGTCGGCGGGCACATCTCCACCTACGCCGGTGCCGCGACCCTGTACGAGGTCGGGTTCAACCACTTCTTCCGCGGCAAGGACCACCCCGGCGGCGGGGACCAGGTCTTCTTCCAGGGCCATGCCTCCCCCGGGATGTACGCTCGGGCGTTCATGGAAGGACGCCTCTCCGAGGAGGACCTGGACGGGTTCCGGCAGGAAAAGTCCCGCGAGGGCCATGCCCTGTCCTCCTACCCGCACCCGCGCCTGATGCCGCACTTCTGGGAATTCCCTACCGTGTCCATGGGCATCGGCCCGATGAACGCGATCTACCAGGCCCAGAACAACCGGTACCTGCACAACCGGGGCCTGAAAGACACCTCCGACCAGCAGGTCTGGGCGTTCCTGGGCGACGGCGAAATGGACGAACCCGAATCCCGCGGCCTGCTGCAGCTGGCGGCGAACGAAAACCTGGACAACCTGAACTTCGTGATCAACTGCAACCTCCAGCGCCTGGACGGGCCGGTGCGCGGCAACGGCAAGATCATGCAGGAACTCGAAGCGTTCTTCCGCGGCGCAGGCTGGAACGTGATCAAGGTCGTCTGGGGCCGGGAATGGGATGACCTGCTCACCCGCGACACCGACGGCTCGCTCGTGAAAATCATGAACGAAACCGTCGACGGGGACTACCAGACCTACAAAGCCGAATCCGGCGGGTTCGTCCGCGAACACTTCTTCGGCAAAACCCCGCAGACCAAAGACCTCGTCGCGGACCTCACCGACGACCAGATCTGGAACCTCAAACGCGGCGGCCACGACTACCGCAAGGTCTACGCAGCCTACAAAGCCGCCACCGAATTCAAGGGCAAACCCACCGTCATCCTCGCCCACACCGTCAAGGGCTACGGCCTGGGACCGCACTTCGAGGGCCGCAACGCGACCCACCAGATGAAGAAGCTGACCCTGGATGACCTGAAGAAGTTCCGCGACCACCTGCGGATCCCCGTCAGTGACGAACAGCTCGAGAAGGACTCGTACCGGCCGCCGTACTACCACCCCGGTAACGACGCCCCGGAAATCAAGTACATGATGGAGCGCCGCGCTGCCCTGGGCGGAGCCGTCCCGGAACGCCGGAATACCCACGCCGAGATTGTGCTGCCCGACGCGAAGTCCTACGAGGTGGCAAAGCGCGGTTCTGGCAAGCAGCAGGCCGCCACCACCATGGCCTTCGTCCGGCTCCTCAAGGACCTGATGCGGGATAAGAACTTCGGCAAGCACATCGCCCCGATCATCCCCGACGAAGCACGCACGTTCGGCATGGATGCGTTCTTCCCCACCGCGAAGATCTACAACCCCAAGGGCCAGAACTACCTCTCCGTGGACCGCGACCTGGTCCTGGCCTACAAGGAATCCCCCGCCGGGCAACTGATCCACCCCGGCATCAACGAAGCCGGCGCCGTGGCAGCCTTCACCGCCGCCGGGACCTCCTACGCCACCCACGGCGTGCCCCTGGTCCCGGTCTACGTGTTCTACTCCATGTTCGGCTTCCAGCGCACCGGCGACGCCTTCTGGGCCGCAGCAGACCAAATGACCCGCGGCTTCATCATCGGCGCCACCGCAGGCCGGACCACCCTCACCGGCGAAGGCCTCCAGCACGCCGACGGCCACTCCCCCCTGCTGGCCTCCACCAACCCCGCCGTGCTCACCTACGACCCCGCCTACGGCTACGAAATCGGCCACATCATCCGCTCCGGCCTCGAACGCATGTACGGGCCGGACTCAACGGACAAGAACGTCATGTACTACCTCACCGTGTACAACGAACCCATCGTCCAGCCCGCCGAACCGGAAAACCTCGACATCGAAGGCGTCATCAAGGGCATCTACCTGCTCGCACCGGCAAAGATCGACGGTCCCCGCACCCAGATCCTCGCCTCCGGCGTCTCCGTGCCCTGGGCCATCGAAGCCCAGCGCGTCCTGGCCGACGACTGGAACGTCTCCGCCGACGTCTGGTCCGTCACCTCCTGGAACGAACTGCGCCGCGACGGCCTCGCCGCCGAAGAAGAAGCCTTCCTCAACCCCGGCCAACCCGCCCGCACCCCGTTCGTCACCCAGCAACTCGAAGGCGCCACCGGCCCCATCGTCGCCGTCTCCGACTACATGAAAGCCGTCCCCGACCAGATCCGGCAGTTCGTCCCCAACGAATTCGCCACCCTCGGCGCCGACGGCTTCGGCTTCTCCGACACCCGCGCAGCAGCCCGCCGCTACTTCAAGAACGACACCCACTCCATCGTGGTGCGTGCCCTTGAAATGCTGGCGCGCCGTGGCGAGGTGGATGTTGACGCCCCGGTCAAGGCCATCGAGAAGTACAAGCTGCTCAACGTCAATGCCGGCACCACCGGCAATGCCGGGGGCGAAGCCTAGCCTTCCGGCTGGACAGCGTATCAAGCAGCATCACGACGACGGCGGCCCCCACCTACCAAGGTGGGGGCCGCCGTCGTCGTGTCTGTAGTGTGCGGCACCGGACGGGGCCGGACGTCTTGTGATCCGTGACAAGGCGGATTGTAGCCTTCGCACAAATGGAGCTTGCGCGACGGTGGCCGTATGCTCAAAGAATGCCAGCACCAGCCAGCCCGTCCTCCAAGCGGAAACCGACCCCGCCGAAGGTCACGCCGGAGAAGTCCGAAACCCTCAAGCAGCTCCGCGCCAACGTCGGCCAGCTCTCCACCAGCACCATGCGCAAGCTGGAGCAGTCGCTCCCCTGGTACAGCCGGCTCAGTGCGGATGAGCGGTCGGCACTGGGAATGGTGGCACAGAACGGCATCGCCGCTTTCGTGACCTGGTACGAACGGCCGAGCTCGCCGTCGTGGATCCTCACGGATGTCTTTGGGACAGCCCCCACGGAACTCACTCGGTCGATCAGCCTGCAGAAGGCGTTGCAGCTGATCAGGATCGTGGTGGAGGTGGTGGAGGACCAGGTTCCGGTCATCGCGCCGGAAGCCGACCAGCCGTCCCTGCGCGAAGCAGTCCTGCGCTATTCGCGGGAGGTGGCCTTCGCCGCCGCCGACGTGTACGCCCGCGCTGCCGAATCCCGCGGCTCCTGGGACACCCGGTTGGAAGCCCTGATCGTGGATGCGATCCTCCGCGGCGAAAACACGGACGCCCTGCGCTCACGCATCGCAGCGCTTGGCTGGAAGGCGCAGGAGAGGTTCACCGTGATGGTGGGCAATTCGCCCTCCGAACCCAGCGCCAGCTACGTCAGCGAATTGCGGCGGATGGCCGGGCGCTATGCCGAGGACGCGCTGGTGGGCATCCAGGGCGACCGGCTGATCCTCATCCTCGGCGGCGTGCAGGACCGCGAAACAGCCTATGTGAAGCTCAGCGACATGTTCGCCCCCGGACCCGTGGTTTACGGGCCCGAGGCCAGCTCGCTGCTGGAAGCCAGCGGTTCCGCGCAGTCGGCCTTTGCGGGGCTGACCGCCGCGCGCGCCTGGCCCTCCGCTCCGCGGCCGGTAGCCGCGGACGACCTTCTGCCCGAACGCGTTATTTCCGGCGATGATGCGGCGCGCCGCTCGCTGGTGAAGAACATTTACCGGCCCCTCCTGGCGGCGTCCAACGGCCTGGTGGAAACGCTGGGAACGTACCTGGAACTGGGCCACTCGCTGGAGGCGACAGCCCGGGAACTCTTCGTCCACGCCAATACTGTTCGGTACCGGCTGAAGCGCGTCTGCGACGTCACAGGCTGGGATCCGTTGCTGCCGCGGGAGGCGTTCGTCCTGCAGGCCGCGCTGGTGGTGGGCCGGCTGTCGGCCCCGCCCAAGGCCGCCACGGAGCGGCAACCGTCCCGTAACCAGTCGTGAGGCATTGTAGACTTCCTACAACCTGACCCCGTGAGCTTGGTGCGGTGAAACACCGCTGGATCACACAGTAATTTGGAAAGCTGGTTACGTGCTTGCAATAGTCTGCCCTGGACAGGGCTCACAGACCCCGGGTTTTCTGGCCCCCTGGCTGGAACTTCCCTCGGTGGCAGGCCGGCTGGCCTCCCTGAGTGACATCGCAGGCATTGACCTGATAGCCCACGGGACCACCTCCGACGAGGAAACCATCAAGGACACTGCGGTTGCGCAGCCCCTGATCGTTGCCGCGGGGCTGGTCACCGCCGCCTCCCTCTTCGATGTCGAACTCAACTCCCTTCCGGTGATCCTCGCGGGCCACTCCGTGGGTGAAATCACCGCCTCCGCCCTGGCTGGAGTGCTGACGGAGCAGGAAGCCATGACCTTCGTCCGCGAACGCGCCAACAGCATGGCCGCCGCGGCAGCCGTCACCCCCACAGGCATGAGCGCCGTCGTAGGCGGTGACCCGGCCGAGGTGCTGGCAGCCATCGAGGCGGCCGGCGCCGCCCCCGCCAACGTCAACGGGGCAGGCCAGACAGTGGCGGCCGGAACCTTTGAACAGCTGAAGGCCCTGGCCGAGAACCCGCCCGCCAAGGCCCGCGTCATCCCGCTCAAGGTGGCCGGCGCCTTCCACACCAGCCATATGTCGCCCGCTGTCAGCGCGCTTGAGAAACTGAAGCCGCAGCTGAACCCGGTGGCGCCCAAGGTGCCGCTGCTGTCGAATTTCGACGGCGGTGAAGTCACGGACGGTGATGCCGCCGTCGAAAGCCTGATTGCCCAGGTGTCCCGCCCGGTCCGGTGGGACCTCTGCATGGAGAGCATGGTCAAGCGCGGTGTGACCGGCGTGATCGAACTCGCCCCTGCCGGCACGCTGGCCGGACTGGCCAAGCGCGGCATGCCCGGCGTCAAGACCGTTGCGGTGAAGACTCCTGATGACCTCTCCGCGGCCCTGGCGCTCTTTGCAGAACTGGAGGGCAACGCATGAGCGTTCCCACACTGAAACAGGTTCCCATCCACGAGCACAGCCGCATCCTTGGCCTGGGGGCCTACCGGCCGGACGTCATCGTCACCAACGAGGACGTGTGCCAGTGGATTGATTCCTCGGACGAGTGGATCCGCCAGCGCACCGGCATCGTCACCCGCCACCGCGCGGCTGCCGACGTCAGCGTGATCGACATGGCAGAGGGCGCTGCCCGCGAAGCCATGGAGAAGGCCGGTATTGACGCCTCGGAGCTCGGGGCCGTCATTGTTTCCACCGTGACACACCCCTACGCGACGCCTTCCGCCGCAGCCAGCCTGGCCGACAGGATCGGCGCCACGCCCGCACCTGCCTTTGATATTTCCGCCGCTTGCGCCGGCTACTGCTACGGGATTGCCCAGGCCGACGCCCTGGTCCGCTCCGGTACCGCAAAGTATGTCCTGGTGGTGGGGGCCGAAAAGCTTTCCGACGTCATCGACAACCGGGAACGCACCATCTCCTTCCTGCTCGGTGATGGTGCCGGCGCCGTCGTGATCGGCCCCTCCGACACCCCGGGCATCGCCCCCTCGGTATGGGGCTCAGACGGCAGCAAGTGGGACGCCATTGGCATGACCCGCTCCCTGCTTGACGTCCGCGACCTCGGCCTCGCCGCCCGGCAGTCCGACTCCACGGGCGACCTCGCCCTCCTGGAGGAAGCCCAGGAGCTCTATCCCACCCTCCGCCAGGACGGCCAGACGGTGTTCCGCTGGGCGGTGTGGGAAATGGCCAAGGTGGCCCAGCAGGCACTCGATGCTGCCGGCATCCAGGCTGAAGACCTGGTTGCCTTCATCCCCCACCAGGCCAACATGCGCATCATCGACGAGATGGTGAAGAAGCTGAAGCTGCCCGAGACGGTTACAGTGGCACGGGACATTGCCGAGGCCGGCAACACGTCCGCTGCCTCGATCCCGCTGGCAACGCACCGGCTCCTGCAGGAGAACCCCGGACTGAGCGGCGGGCTGGCCCTGCAGATCGGTTTCGGTGCCGGGCTGGTCTTCGGCGCACAGGTAGTTGTCCTTCCCTAGATACGCCCAAGGGTCGCAACCGCGGCCCGGACCGTTTCCGGCAGTCCCTGCCGGCAATACAAGAAAAGGAGCCACCAATGGCTAGCAACGAAGAGATCCTGGCCGGCTTGGCTGAAATCGTCAACGAGGAAACCGGCCTGGCCCCGGAGGCCGTCGAGTTGGACAAGTCCTTCACCGAGGACCTGGACATCGACTCCATCTCCATGATGACCATCGTGGTCAACGCCGAGGAAAAGTTCGGCGTCCGCATCCCGGACGAAGAGGTCAAGAACCTCAAGACTGTTGGCGACGCCGTCAGCTTCATCGCCGGAGCACAGGCCTAGCCAAGGGCTTTCGCCGTCCTACGGCTTGGCGGGGCTGCCGGTCCGGACTGACCGGACCGGCAGCCCGCCGCATTTATCCGGCACAGTACCCCCCGACCGGGACTGGCCGATCATCAAACTGTGCGGGACCCTGCGGCAGCCGCAGGCGGATACCCCCACCGACGAAAGAGTGATCCCATGACACGCAAAGTAGTCATTACCGGTCTGGGCGCCACTACGCCCATCGGCGGCGATGTGCCCACAATGTGGAGCAACGCCCTCAAGGGGGTCTCCGGTGCCCGCACCCTGGAGGACGACTGGGTAGCCAAGTACGAACTCCCTGTCCACTTCGCCGCACGGTGCAGCACGCCGGCCCTTGATGTCCTCAGCCGCGTCGAGGCCAAGCGGATGGACCCGTCCACCCAGTTCGGCGTCATCGCTGCACGGGAAGCCTGGGCCGATTCGGGCATCACGGAATTCGACCAGGACCGGCTGGCTGTTGCCTTTGCCACCGGCATCGGTGGCGTCTGGACGCTGCTGGACGCCTGGGACACCCTGAAGGAAAAGGGCCCGCGCCGCGTCCTGCCCATGACGGTGCCCATGCTCATGCCCAATGGTGTTGCCGCGGCCGTGAGCCTGGACCTTGGTGCCCGCGCCGGCGCCCACACCCCCGTCTCCGCCTGCGCCTCCGGCACGGAGGCCATGCACCTTGGCCTGGAGCTCATCCGCTCGGGCAAGGCCGACGTCGTCATGTGCGGCGGCGCCGAGGCAGCCATCCACCCCATGCCGCTGGCAGCATTTGCCTCAATGCAGGCGCTGTCCCGCCGGAACGATGATCCCCAGGGCGCCTCACGCCCGTACGACACCGGCCGTGACGGCTTCGTCATGGGCGAAGGTGCCGGCGCCCTGGTCCTCGAGGCCGAGGAACACGCCCTGGCCCGCGGAGCCCGCATCTATGCCGAGCTCGCCGGTACGTCCGTCACCGCTGACGCCTACCACATCACTGCCCCGGATCCCCAGGGGCTTGGTGCCACCCGCGCTCTGAAGGCGGCCATGTTCGACGGCCGGATCCAGGCTGAGGACGTGGTTCACGTCAACGCCCACGCCACCTCCACCCCTGTCGGCGACAAGCCCGAGTACACGGCCCTGCGTGCTGCCCTGGGCAGCCACGTGGACGACGTGGCGGTCTCTGCCACCAAGTCGCAGATGGGCCACCTCCTGGGCGCTTCGGGGGCGGTTGAGGCTGTCCTCACCGTACTGGCCGTCCATGACCGCAAGGCGCCGGTGACCATCAACCTGGAAAACCAGGATCCGGAGATCCCGCTCGACGTGGTCACCTCCGCCCGCGACCTCCCTGCAGGGAACATCGTGGCACTGAGCAACTCCTTTGGCTTCGGCGGCCACAACGCCGTCGTGGCTATCCGCAGCATCTAGGCGCTGCCCGGGGAAGTCGCCCCGGACGGCAAAGGAGGCCCCGCCGCTTGGCGGGGCCTCCTTTGCGCTATGGAGGTGTTGTGGTGTCGTCGAGGTAAAAGTGGACGACGGCGGTCAGCCCACCTGGTGCAGCCAGCGGACGGGAGCGCCTTCGGCAGCGTGGCGGAACGGTTCAAGTTCTTCGTCCCACGCCTCGCCGAGGGCGAGGGACAGCTCGTGGTAGACGGCGGCGGGGTCGCCGGCTCCGGACTCGTAGGCGTACCGGATGCGGTCCTCGGACACCATGATGTTGCCGTGGACGTCTGTGACGGCATGAAAGATCCCCAGTTCGGGGGTGTGCGACCACCGGCCACCATCCACGCCCTGGCTGGGCTCCTCCGTCACCTCATAGCGGAGATGCGCCCAACCGCGCAGGCAGGACGCCAGTTTCGATCCCGTTCCGGGGGTTCCGGTCCAGGACAGTTCGGCCCGGAACATTCCGGGCGCAGCAGGCTGCGGGGTCCACTCAAGGTCCGTCCGCTTGTCCACCACGGCGCCGACTGCCCACTCAACGTGGGGGCACAGCGCCGTAGGGGCCGAGTGAACGAACAGCACACCGCGGGTCATTGCAACAGACATTCCATCCTCCATAGCTCTAGGTACGTCTTCCCCAACGACCTCGGCCTGGATGGAACTGCTGCGCCCTGCACTGCGGCGATGGTTCCCTGCCTGTATTCAGATGTATCAGATTAAGCTGTGTCCGGGCTTGCCGCGCGGTCCGAAGCCGTGAGAGCTTCAAGCCGCACTTGAAAGTTGCCGGACGTGACTCTTATTGTGCCGTACGCCATTGAATTACGCCAGTGCGATTACCTCGGCGATCAGGCCCTGGGATGCGCCTGCTGGTAACTCTTCCGGAGCCGGTCAACCGAAACGTGTGTGTAGATCTGGGTGGTGGCCAGGCTGCTGTGGCCAAGAATCTCCTGCACTGCCCGGAGGTCCGCGCCGCCGTCGAGCAGATGAGTGGCCGCCGAGTGGCGCAGGGCGTGGGGCCCGGACGCGGAGGTATCACCGAGCGCCTCAAACAGGGCGTTGACCAGGGCGCGCACCTGCCGCTGGTCGACCCGTCCACCGCGGGCACCGAGGAAGAGGGCGGGCCCGCTGGTGTCCTTCACCAGTCCCGGGCGCCCGCGCCGGAGCCAGTCGTCCACGGCCACCGCGGCCGGGACTCCAAACGGAACCGTGCGTTCCTTGTTGCCCTTGCCGATGACCCGCAGCGTCCGGCGGTCCGGGTCAAGGTCGTCGACGTCCAGTCCGGCGAGTTCGCCTACCCGGATACCTGTGGCGTAAAGGAGTTCCACGATGGCGCGGTTGCGTACAGCCAGCGGTTCGCCCTCCGCGGCCGCCCTTTCCAGGCCATCCAGTATGCGCGCGAGCTGGGAGGCCTGCAGGACCCCCGGCAGGGACCCCTCGCGTTTGGGTGCCTTCAGCCGCAGGGCCGGGTCTGCGGTGATGAGTTCCTCCCGTACGGCCCAGGCGGTGAAGGCCCGTGCCGTGGCAGACCGGCGTGCCAGCGTCGCCCGCGAGGCGCCCGCCGAACTTTGGCTGCCAAGCCAGCGGCGGAACGTCCCCAGTTCAAGCTCCTTCAGCCCTGCCACGCCTTCCGATGCAGCATGGGCCAGGAGGCTGCGCAGGTCGCCCAGGTACGCACGCATGGTATGGGCGGACATCCCGCGCTCCCCTGACAGGTACCCGGCGAACGCGTCCAGTGCCTTGGCCAGTTCCCCGGGCAGTTCTTCATTGTCCACTCCTCTACTTTCCCAGTTGCCCGGCCGGTACCGCCAGTGGACACGGTCATGCCTTGCCGCGTTTCCAGCCGCCCCGCTCCGATACGGCGAGTCCCAGCAGCCCCAGCCTCCCAAGTCCTGCCCTGACGGAGTCCTGGCCAAGCCCGGCCACGGCTGAGAGCTTTTCCACGGACGCAGTGGAGCGAAGCGGAAGCGCGTCCAGCAGGATCAGGTCCTCCAGTGTCAGCCCGTCCTGCACTGCAGCGTCTGCGGTGGGCTGATCGGGAAGGGCAGATCCACTCGGCGAGGCGAGTTCGGCCACTTCAGCCGCGTCGGTGACGCAGACGGCTCCCCCGTCCCGGAGGAGTCGGTGGCAACCGGCGGAGTTGGCACTGTGGACGGATCCGGGTACGGCCCCGACGGCTCGGCCCAGGGTCTCTGCGTGATGGGCGGTATTAAGCGCCCCAGACCGCCAGCGCGCCTCCACCACCACTGTCACCGCGGAGAGGGCAGCAATGAGGCGGTTCCTCTGGAGGAAGCGGTAGCGGGTAGGGGCCGACCCCGGTGGTACCTCGGCCAGCACCGCACCCTGGTTTGCCACGGCCCGCAGCAGGTCGTCATTACCGGATGGATAGAAGCGGTCCACTCCCCCGGCCATGACGGCGATGGTGGGGACGGCGGAGGAACTGCCGGCGAGGGCGGCTCTGTGGGCATGAGCGTCGATACCGTAAGCTCCGCCGGAGACTACCGTGAAACCCCGCTGCGCCAGCGAGTAAGCGATGTCCCCCGTCACGGACGCACCATAGCTGGTGCTGTCCCGCGATCCCACGAGGGCGATGGATTTGTCCGCACCCGGCAGCGGTTGTTCCTGCCCGCGCCACCAAAGGCAGATGGGCTCCTGGATTCCCAAGTCGGCAAGTTGGGCCGGCCACAGCTCATCACCGGGAATGATGAGGCGTCCGCCGAGCCGGGCCATGGTGGCCAGGTCGCGTTCGGGCGCAAGGTCGGGCAGCCGTGGCCGCCAACGCTTCAACGCGGCTGCCAGTCCGGCCCAACTGCCGGCAGCCCCGCTGTCAGCCAGCAGCGATGTCATCCCGCGCTCCAGGTCGGGCCCGGGTGCCACCTCACCGGCAGCGATGCGCAGCGCGTCCGTTGCCCCTGCCATCTGGACAAGGGCCAGGCCCGCGGTGTCCTGGGGCTCCATGAGCCGTGACAGGGCGGCCCGGGCCAGCCGTTCGGCATCCCTGGGTGTCATGCCGCGGCCGCCGAAGCCTGCCGCAGGCCCAGGGCCTGTCCGATGTCGTTCGGGTCCGGCGTATCGCGGTGCCCCAGGTCCGCCAGCGTCCAAGCGAGCCGAAGGACACGGTCATACCCGCGGGCGGTAAGTACCCCCCGCTCCAGGGACTGGTCAAGGATCCGGGTCGCGGCCGCGGGGAGACGCAGTTCACCGCGGAGGATGCGCCCCGGCACCTGGGAATTGGTCTCCAGGCCGAAGCACCGTAACCGTTCCGCCTGCCGGGCACGCGCGTCCAGGACCCGGCCTGCCACTGATGTAGTGCCCTCTTCCGCGCCCGCTTGGCCAAACTCGGCCAGGGATACGCGCTCCACCTGCAGTTGGATGTCCACCCGGTCCAGCAGGGGCCCGGACATCCTGGCCAGGTAGCGGCGGCGCATCACGGGTGTGCAGGTGCAGTCCAGCCCCTTGCCCGATGCCTTGCCGCAGGGGCAGGGGTTGGCGGCGAGCACCAGCTGGAAACGGGCCGGATAGGCGGCTGTTCCGGCTGATCGGTGGATAACCAGCTCCCCGCTCTCCAGCGGCTGCCGCAGCGCGTCCAGGACACGCCGCTCGTACTCCGGTGCCTCATCCAGGAAAAGCACGCCCCGGTGGGCACGTGATGCTGCCCCCGGCCGGGGCAGGCCGGTCCCGCCGCCGATGATGGCGGCAGCGGTGGCTGAGTGGTGCGGGTTCTCGAACGGCGGCCGGCGCAGGAGCTGTACCGAGGATGCGGGCAGGCCGCACAGCGAGTGGATGGCCGTGACTTCCATGGACTCGTGGTCGCCAAGGTCCGGCAGGAGGCCCGGCAGCCGCTCCGCCAGCATGGTCTTGCCGGCTCCTGGCGGCCCGGTGAGGAGCAGATGATGGGCGCCCGCCGCCGCCACTTCCAGAGCCCTGCGGGCTTCGCCCTGCCCGGAGACGTCTGCCATGTCGGGACACGGGCCGGGAAGCGCCTGGCCGTCACCGGCGTCATCGGCCTCGTCCGGTTCGAAGTCCAGGGCAAGTTCCTGGGGGTCCGCCCCAAAGTCGAGGGCAAGCCGGGCAAGCGTGCGGTACCCGCGCACCTTGGCGCCGGGGACCAGGGAGGCCTCGGCGAGGTTGGCCTGGGCCACCACGATCTCCGGATACCCGGCCTGCACCGACGCCATGACCGCCGGCAGGATTCCCCGCACCGGCCGCAGCCTCCCGTCGAGCCCCAGCTCGGCGATAAAGACTGTGCGCCCCGTGGGCTTGATGTCGTTCGCTGCCCGGAGGACGGCCATGGTGACGGCGAGATCGAAGCCGGAGCCTCGTTTCGGCAGTGAGGCAGGAATGAGGTTTGCGGTGATCTTCCTTCGGCTGAGCGGGATCCCGGAGTTCTTCGCGGCTGAGCGGATGCGCTCCTTGGCTTCGTTGAGGGAAGCGTCCGGCAGCCCAAGAATGACGAAGGCCGGGAGCGTCTGGCCGATGTCAGCCTCGACTTCCACCATGTAGCCGTTGAGCCCGACGAGGGCGATGGAGTAGGTGCGCCCGAGGGACATTACCCCACCCCCTTGAGGTGTTCGACCACGGGTTCCCCGCCGCCGTCGTCCACGACGGCTATGACGTCCACGCGGCGCAGCGGCATCCGCAGTTCGCGGTCACGGCACCAGGCAGCAGCGAGGCGGTGCAGCCGGGCCAGCTTTTCCGGACCGACGGCTTCAAACGGATGGCCGTAGTCGAGCGAACGGCGGGTTTTGACTTCGGCGATCACCAGCGCATCGCCGTCGAGGGCGACGATATCAATCTCGCCCCCGGCGCACCGCCAGTTGCGCTCCACCACCAGCATGCCCAGCGCTTCAAGATAGCCCACGGCAAGGTCTTCGCCCCGCCGGCCCAACAGGTCTTTGGATTTCATGTGTACCTCCGCAACCAGCCTGGAGGCGAAGGGCCGCGGAAGACAGAAGGCCCCTGCCGTATGTGGACAGGGGCCGGTGTGGAGGGGAAGTCAGGGTACCGCGGGACCCTAGTTGCCCAGGTCTACATCCTTGGGCAGGGCCAGTTCCTCGTTGCGGGGCAGTTCCTCCACGTTCACGTCCTTGAAGGTCAGGACCCTGACGCTTTTGACGAACCGTGCCGAGCGGTAGACATCCCATACCCAGGCGTCCTGGAGGGTCAGGTCGAAATAGACCTCACCATCGGCGCTGCGGGCCTGGAGGTCCACATGATTGGCCAGGTAAAAGCGCCGTTCGGTCTCGACAACGTAGCTGAAGAGGCCGACCACGTCGCGGTATTCACGATAGAGCTGAAGCTCCATGTCGGTTTCATAGTTCTCAAGATCCTCAGCACTCATGCTTCCATCTTGCACCATGTCCGGCACGGGTGCCGCGGGTGGCGGGGGTCAGTCTTCGTACGGCTCGTCCCCGTCGGGCACCTCGGCGTCCTGCAGTTCCCCGCCAAGCAGCCGCCAGCTTACCCTGTGGTACGGTGTGGGCCCGGCGGCGCGTAGGACGTTCCGATGGGCTGCCGTGGCATATCCCTTGTTGATGTCCCAGCCGTAATCGGGATATTCGGTGTGCAGTTCCCGCATCATCCGGTCCCGTTCCACCTTGGCAATAACACTTGCGGCCGCGACGCTGAGGCACTGCATGTCCGCCTTGACCTTGGTATGGACCGGGGCTTCACACGCGGCCTCCAGCACGGGCTGGTCGAACAGGGACAGCTGGCCTGCCGGGGAAAGCCAGTTGTGGCTTCCATCAAGCAGCACAGCCTCCGGGATGATGCCGGCGCTGATGATGCTGTTCCACGCGCGGGTTCCCGCCAGCCGAAGGGCAGCGATGATGCCGAGTGAATCTATCTCGCCGGCGGAAGCGTGTCCCACCGCCGATGCGATGCTCCACCGGCGCACCAGGGGATCCAGCCGTTCCCGTTCCGCAGGGCTCAGGAGTTTGCTGTCCCGCACGCCTGCAAGCGGCTTCTGGCGTTCCAGGTCAACGACGGCGATTCCCACGCTGACAGGACCGGCGAGGGCACCCCGGCCAACCTCATCCACCCCGGCAAGCAGGCGCACCCCCTGGGCCTTGAAGGTACGCTCGTGCCGCAGCGTGGGCGCCTTGGCTCCGCGTGCTGCCGGTTTTGAGCCGGAGCGCGCCTTCACTGCCGGGGTAGTCTGCACTGCTGGGGACGCCTGCACTGCTGAAGGCACGGTCAGTGGGCCGCCGGGACGCTGCGGAACACGTCCGGGTAGTTGTCCAGGGTCTTGATCCTGTTCAGCGGCCAGGCGATGACCGCGGCCTTGCCTTCGAGGTCCTTGAGATTGATGAATCCGCCGTCAGTCTCCATGTGCGCACGGGAATCGGCAGAGTGGTTCCGGTTGTCACCCATCACCCACACCTTGCCTTCCGGTACGGTGACGTCAAAGTTGCGGATCTGCGGGACTTCCGCGGGATTGATGTAGGTCTCGTCAATCGCGGTCCCGTTAATGGTCAGTTTACCGCCGGCGTCACAGCAGACAACGTGGTCGCCCGGGAGCCCGATGACACGCTTGACCAGGTGCTGTTCGGAGTTGTCGGGCAGGAGGCCTACGAACGTCAGGCCGTCCTGGACCCAGGTGAACGGTCCCTGTGCCTTGGCCGGGGCCGGCGGCAGCCAGCCCTTGGTGTCACGGAATACCACCACGTCGCCGCGGCTGAGCGCGAAGGGCTCCGGCACCAGGAGGTTCACGAAGATCCGGTCATCCACGTCGAGGGTGTTCACCATGGATTCCGAGGGAATGAAGAATGCCCGGAACAGGAAGGTCTTGATAAGGAAGGACAGCACCACGGCGATGACCACCACCGTGGCGATTTCCCTGAGCCAGCCGAGCACGGGATTGCCGCCGGACTTGGCGGCCGCTGCCTTCGACGCCGTCCTGTGCCGCCGATGGACGGGGGCGGCGGTTTCCGGGGTGTCGCCGGGTACGGAGGGAACTGGAACGGTGGGCGTTTCTGATGCGCCGTCATGGCGCGGTTCAGGTTTCCGCGCGTGATTCTCGGGCATTTACCGTCCGTTCTGTGTTGTCGGCCCCGCTGCGGGCGGCCGTGCTACTGGAGCAAATCTATCAAGCGGCCAAAGGATCTGGACCGGCCGGCCAATCACCCTGTCCAGCGGAACCAGTCCGCCGCCGGGAGCACCGAGCAGGCTGCGGGAGTCAGCGGACACCGAGCGGTGGTCCCCCATCAGCCAAAGCCTGCCCTCCGGAACCGCGGTGCTGAACTTCTGCGTGCTCGGCGCGTCGCCGGAAAAAATGTAGGGCTCATCCATGGGTGTGCCGTTGACGGTGACCTTGCCGCCGGCGTCACAGCAGGCCACCGTGTCGCCGGGAAGGCCGATGACCCGTTTGACGTAGGTTGTGTCGCTGCCGGTCAGGCCGAGCCACCGCATGGCGGCAGCGGCTGCGTCCGGCAGCGGACCCTTGCCGCTGTTCAACGGTGCAAAGCTGCCACGGCCATCGAAGACAACGACGTCCCCGTGCCGGATGGGTTCGGACTGGAAGTCCGTGCGTGACACCAGGATCCGGTCCCCGCCCTGCAGGAGCGGCTCCATGGAATCCGAGGGGATGAAGTAGACGTCAAGCCACAGGGACCGGACCACTCCGCTGATTGCCACGGCGAGGAGCAGGGCCAGTAAAACAAAACGCCAGCCCATTTTGCGGGGCTGGCGTTTTGTCTGGTGCATGGTCCGTATCCTGGCGCTGGTGCATTGCTCCGGCGCATGCCGGGTACGGCCGCGCTCCAGCCTGGCCGTAAGTCCGGGCAGAACTTACTTACTTGGCGGAGCTGAAGTCGCGCTTTTCCTTGATCTTCGCGGCCTTGCCACGCAGTGCACGCATGTAGTACAGCTTGGCGCGGCGGACGTCACCCTTGGTGACAACCTCGATCTTTTCGATGATCGGGGAGTGCACCGGGAAGGTACGCTCCACGCCGACACCGAAGGAGACCTTGCGAACGGTGAAGGTTTCGCGCACGCCGTCGCCCTGGCGGCCCAGGACGAAGCCCTGGAAGACCTGGACACGGGTGTTCTTGCCTTCGATGATGTTCACGTGCACCTTGAGCGTGTCGCCGGCGCGGAACTCGGGAACATCGTTGCGCAGCGAGGCTGCATCGACGGAATCGAGAATATGCATGATTGCACTCCTGGTGAACGCCACAGGTCATTCACTTTGGGTCACGGCGGGCAAGTCCGGCTGCCGGAAGGCAGGCCGGGTCTCACCGCCGAAGTAAAATAGTCCGGCCGCTTCAAGGGTTGATGGGGCCGGTTGTCCGGCTGTTGGCCGCGCTACCCCCTGTGGCAGGTGCGGACCCAGCAGACACAAGGGTTAATTTTGCCACAGCGGCAGGGTTACGCCAATTCGCCCGGCACTAATCCTGCGGCGCGGCTGCCGCTTCCGGCCGGCGGACCAGCCTGCCATCCACGATGTCATACCCCAGGTTGTGCAATTCGGTGCGGTCGGCAAGCGGGAGGCTGCCGGCGTCGAACCCGTCCAGGAGGTCCGGACGCCGCGCCGCTGTGCGGCGGTACTGCTCGTGGCGCCGCCATTGGGCGATCCTGCCGTGGTTGCCGCTCAGGAGCACCGGCGGCACCTCGCGGTCACGCCACATGGAAGGCTTGGTGTAGACCGGATATTCCAGGAGTCCGTCGGAGTGGGATTCCTCCACCAGGGATTCGGGATTGCCCACTACACCGGGCAGCAGGCGGCCAATGGCTTCCACCATGGCCAGGACGGCCACTTCCCCGCCGTTCAGCACATAGTCGCCCAGGCTGACAGGCCGGACCGTGAAGTGTTCCTGCGCCCATTCGATGACCCGTTCATCGATGCCTTCATACCGCCCGCACGCAAACGCCAGGTGCTGTTCCTCGGCCAGTTCATAGGCGAGGGCCTGGGTGAACCGCTCGCCGGCCGGGGATGGGACGATGAGGACCGGCTTGCGCTGCGGATCCGGCCGCTCCTCCGCCACGGCGGCGAGTGCCTGGGCCCAGGGTTCGGGCTTCATGACCATTCCGGCGCCGCCGCCGTACGGGGTGTCGTCGACAGTGCGGTGCTTGTCCGTGGTGAAGCTGCGCAGGTCATGGACGTGCAGGTCCAGGATGCCGTCGTGGCGGGCCTTGCCAATCAGCGAGAGTTCAAGCGGGGCGAGGTATTCAGGGAAGATGCTGACGACGTCGATGCGCATCTAGTCCCTGCTTTCCGGTTCCGGGGCAGCGGCTTCGTCGGTGTTGAGTTCGAAGAGTCCGTCCGGCGGGGTGAGGAGGATGAAGCCTTCCTCGATATTCACCTCAGGCACGATCTGTTCCACGAACGGGATGAGGATTTCCTTGCCGTCCGGGGTGGTGACCATGAGAAGGTCCTGCACGGGCATGGTGTTCAGCGCGGTCACCTTGCCCACAACCTGCGCCCCTACCCGGGCCTCCAGGCCGACAAGCTCGTGCTCGTACCAGCCCTCGTCATCATCCCCGTCCAGTTCTTCGGTTTCGATGAACAGCTTGGCGCCGCGGAGGGTTTCAGCCTGGTTGCGGTCCGCCACCTCCTCAAAACCGAGCAGCAGGATGTCCTTGTTCCAGCGCGCACTCCGCACGGTCAGCCGTCCTGCCACGGCGTCCTCAACGACGAATTCCGTTCCCGGGACAAAGCGGTCCTCCGGAGCGTCCGTCAGCACCTGGACGGTGACTTCCCCGCGAATGCCGTGCGGCTTGCCGATCCGTGCCACCTGAAGCTGCATCTGTTCCTCTGTTCCGGGTTGTGGTGGTTCCGGTGGAAGCACCATGTTGGTCAAAGCACTCCGGCCCCTCCACCTGGCGGTGAAGGGGCCGGAGCAAAAACTGAATGTTGCCGAGCGCTCAGCGGCGGCGGTCGGTATCGACGACGTCGACCCTCACCGGTTCGCCACCGGCCAGTGCTGCCACCACGGTGCGCAATGCGCGGGCGGTGCGGCCCTGGCGGCCAATCACCCGTCCAAGGTCGTCCTGGTGAACGCGCACCTCGAGGGTGTCCCCGCGGCGGTTGCTCTTCGAACTGACCTTGACGTCATCCGGGGAATCGACGATTCCGCGGACCAGGTGTTCCAGCGCTTCTGCCAGCAATCTACTCAGCCTCGGTGGTCTCAGCTTCGGCGTCGGCCGGGGCCTCGGCAGCGTCAGACTTGGATGCCTTCTTGGTGATGGCTTCCGGGATGATGACCGAGCCCTTCTCCGGGGCAACAAAGGCTTCCTTCGCGACCTTGGTCTTGAGGGTGCCTTCCTGGCCCGGCAGGCCCTTGAACTTCTGCCAGTCACCGGTGATCTTCAGGATCGCGGCGACCTGCTCGGACGGCTGGGCGCCGACGGAGAGCCAGTACTGCGCACGCTCGGAGTTGACCTCGATGAACGAGGGCTCTTCGGTGGGGTGGTACTTGCCGATCTCCTCGATGGCGCGGCCGTCACGCTTGGTGCGTGAGTCCGCAACGACGATGCGGTAGTACGGGGCGCGCATCTTGCCGAAGCGCTTAAGGCGAATCTTTACGGCCACTTTTGTGGTCACTCCTGTTTCAGAAAAGGGGTGAACCCGGCTTTCTGCACCCGTGGGGCGGGCCGTACTTGCGGGTTCGAAGGACAGGATCCGGACGCGGAGAGAGGGGCCACGCAGATCGAGTACCTGTTTATTGTGCCAGATGAACGGCGTTATTTCGACTTGAGCCACCGCGCCGGCGCCGCGGCCGGCCCTTGTGGAGGCGGAGGACGGCCGAAACCGGCATCACGGGGTCAGGCCGACCAGACGTACAGTCCCGTCCGCTCGGAATCGTCGATCGAGGCGGCCAACTCCGCCACCTGCTGAAGGTAGCTCCGGGCCTGGCCGGCGTCGAACGGCATATCCTCCTGGCCGGCCCACTGTTCGGCGACGTCGTCAAGGACATTGCCTTCGCCTTCGGTTTCATAGGAGAGCAGGTCGGCCAGCGCACGGACCATGGCCGGCGGCACGGCAAGGAGCGAATCGCTGGCGACGTCCACCATGGTCAGCTCATAGTCGGCCCCGCCGGCGTGCACGGCAGTCCCGGCAAGATCGCCCAGCTGTTCGACTTCGAAGTCGCTGATGCCCTGGATCCGCACCGCCTGGCCCCCGGGCCCGCTGTCCGCCGCGGAGCCGCTTCCCTGGTCAAGGATGCCGGCGCGTTTCAGCGCGGCGTCATGGGTGGCGACGAAGATCTCGGTGAAGCCCATGGCGGGTGCCCTTCTTCCGTTGGCGGAGCTGCGTGCCGGGAGTTGCAGCCCGGCCGTACGGAATCAGCCTAGTTGCTGCGCGCCCGCCGGCAAACGCGCCGGGCCGGAGCCCGCGAGCCCCAACACTGGCCCGTCAGCACTGGCGCACGGCCCGTGCAGGAGCACCGGTCAGCGGACTGCCACCCGGAGCCGGTTGCGCCACGGGTCCTCGAACCGGAGCTCCGCGCCGGTGTGGTGGGCGGGCACCCCGGCGACCCTCAGGCGGTCAGCCAGCGCCCCGACGTCGTCACCCGAGGGAACCTCGATGAGCACCTCGCCCAACCCAAGGGTGTCCTTGCGGGGGCCGGCGCCGCGACTGTTCCAGACGTTCATGGCCATGTGGTGGTGGTAGCGGCCCGCGGAAACGAACAGGGCCTGCCCATGCCAGCCCGCCGTCTTCTCGAAGCCCAGGGTACCCACGTAGAAGTCCCTGGCGGTCTGGACGTCGCCAACCTGGAGGTGGACGTGCCCCACGCCTGCGGACGTCCGCCGCTGGCCTTCGAGGGATTCCTCAGTGAGGTGCTGCTCCAGGTAGCGCTGCGGCGGAAGCGCCAGGCTGTCCATCACCACGTCCGTCCCGTTCCAGGACCAGTTGCTGCGCGGCCGGTCCCAGTACAGCTCGATGCCGTTGCCCTCGGGGTCGGTGAAGTAGAAGGCCTCACTCACCAGGTGGTCGGCGCTGCCGGTGAAGGACCGGGGTTCGTACTGGGCTGCCGTGGCGATGGTGGCAGCCAGGGAAGCCTGGTCCTCGAACAATAGGGCGGTGTGGAACAGGCCGGCCTCTCCCCTGCCGGGAAGGTGCAGCCCGGGGGCCGGCGCCAGGTGGACCAGCGGCCTGCCGAGCCTGCCCAGGTAGAGCCCGCCGTCCTGCTCCGCCACCGCCTCCAGGCCCAGTGCGCGCTGGTAGTAGTCGGTCATGACCTTCATGTCGCCCACCTTGAGCATTACCGTGCCCATGGCGAGGTCGGCAGGAAGAAGATCCTGGCTGCTGGCTGCGTCGGTCATTTGAAGGCTCCTTGCGTTGGAGGCCGTCACTTCGGCGGCCTGTCACATATTAAAATTACTTGAAGCTTCAATTTATTCCAAGTAGCGGAACCAAATAACTCAACGGATGATGCGGCCGCCCAGCACCACGTGCTCCAGCGCCGTGATCGTGTCCGGGGTGGTCCGGGGGTCGTCCCGGCACACCACGACGTCGGCCCGCGCGCCTTCCTCCAGGTTGTCAGCGCCCAGCCACGCACGCGCTGCCCAGCAGGCGGCATCCAGGGCCGCATGCATGGGCAGGCCGGCCCCGTGCAGGGCGAGGATCTCATCTGCGATCCTGCCGTGCCGGATCACGCTGCCTGCGTCCGTGCCGGCAAAGATCCGGACGCCGGCGGCATGGGCCTCCGCCACCCGTTCCAGCCTGCGTTCCCACAGGGCACGCATGTGGGCGGCGTAGCGCGGAAACTTTGCGTCCGCCTGCTCCGCGATATCAGGAAAGGTGGCGATGTTGATGAGGGTGGGCACGATCGGTACGCCCTGCTCCACGAACCGGGGCAGGTGGCGCGGCAGCAGCCCCGTGGCGTGCTCAATGCAGTCAATGCCGGCGTCCAGCATTTGGTCCAGGGTGTCTTCGGCGAAGCAATGTGCCGTGACCCGGGCACCTTCATCATGGGCAGCCTGCACAGCGTCACGCACGACGGCGGCAGGAAAGGAGGGCGCAAGGTCGCCGGCGCTCCGGTCGATCCAGTCGCCCACCAGTTTGACCCAGCCGTCGCCGTCGCGCGCTTGCTTCCGCACGGCCTCCACGAGCCCGTCGGGTTCGACCTCCGCCGCGAAGCCGCGCAGGTAGCGGCGTGTGCGGGCCACATGCCGTCCTGCACGGATCAGTACCGGGAAGTCCCGGCCGCCCTGCATCCAGCGGGTATCGGCAGGTGAGCCGGCGTCGCGGACCAGCAGGGTTCCGGCGTTGAGGTCAGCCAGCGCCTGCTCCCGGGCAATGGCGGGTTCCACCGGGCCGTTGGGACCCAGGCCGATGTGGCAGTGGGCGTCGACGAACCCCGGCAGCACCCAGCCGTCGAGTTCCCGCGCCGGAGCGGCAGCGGGCCGGCTGAACGTGAGCTTGCCGTCCACCGACCAGAGTCCATGGCGTACCCGGTCCGGTGCGGCCAGGACGGGTCCGCGAAAGTAGATGATGTCTGCCATCGGGCTTCCTTTCGATGCCCGGTCAGGCTAGCACCCGCGAATGTGACACCGCCCTTCCGGGGGCCTGTGGTAGCTTCTTCTCTGACCACACGGGAGCCCTTGCAGGGGCTGAGATCGGGCTGACGCAGCCTGCGACCGTTGAACCTGTCCGGGTAATGCCGGCGAAGGAAGTGAGTATTCCCATGAGTACGCAAAACACCCAGTTGAACCCTGCCCACATGCCGTCCACCGGGGGTTCCGGAGCCGGCTCCACGCCCCAGGTGAACCAGTCCGAAGTGACACGGTCCCTGGCGTCGCATTCGCTGGCCTATATCGACGACGCCGGGTCCGGCATCCGGGTACCCGTCACGGAAATTGCCCTGGAGCCATCGCCCAACGGCCAGCCGAACGCACCGTTCCGGACCTACCGGACGGCGGGGCCGGGAAGCGACCCCGTCCGCGGCCTGGAGCCCTTCCGCGCGGAGTGGATCGTGGCGCGCGGAGACACCGAGGCCTACAGCGGCAGGGAACGCAACCTGCTCGACGACGGCCGCTCGGCCGTCCGCCGCGGCGCCGCCTCCGCGGAGTGGAAGGGCGCGCAGCCGGTGCCCCGCCGCGCCGTCGACGGCCGGACGGTGACCCAGATGCACTATGCCCGGCAGGGCGTCATCACGCAGGAGATGCGCTTCGTGGCGCTGCGCGAGAACTGCGATGTGGAACTGGTCCGGAGCGAACTGGCCGCCGGCCGCGCCATCATTCCGAACAACATCAACCATCCGGAGTCCGAACCGATGATCATCGGCAAGGCCTTCCTGGTGAAGATCAACGCCAACATCGGAAACTCGGCCGTGACGAGTTCCATCGCGGAGGAGGTGGACAAGCTCCAGTGGGCCACGCAATGGGGTGCCGACACCGTTATGGACCTGTCCACCGGCGACGACATCCACACCACGCGGGAATGGATCATCCGCAACTCCCCCGTCCCGATCGGCACCGTGCCGATCTACCAGGCCCTGGAGAAAGTCAACGGCGAGGCCAACGCGCTGACCTGGGAAATCTTCCGGGACACCGTCATTGAACAATGCGAGCAGGGCGTGGACTACATGACCATCCACGCCGGCGTGCTGCTTCGCTATGTCCCGCTGACCGCCAACCGGGTGACGGGCATTGTGTCCCGCGGCGGCTCCATCATGGCCGGCTGGTGCCTGGCCCACCACCAGGAGAACTTCCTCTACACGCACTTCGATGAGCTGTGCGGGATCTTCGCGAAGTACGACGTTGCCTTCTCCCTGGGCGACGGTTTGCGCCCCGGTTCGACGGCGGACGCCAACGACGCCGCCCAGTTCGCGGAACTGGACACGCTCGCCGAGCTCACCCAGCGCGCGTGGGAGTACGACGTGCAGGTCATGGTGGAGGGGCCCGGCCACGTTCCCTTCCACCTGGTCCGGGAAAACGTCGAGCGGCAGCAGGAACTCTGCAAGGGGGCCCCGTTTTACACCCTGGGCCCGCTGGTGACAGATGTTGCTCCGGGCTATGACCACATCACCTCAGCGATTGGTGCCACCGAGATTGCCCGTTACGGCACCGCGATGCTGTGCTACGTCACCCCGAAGGAACACCTGGGCCTGCCCAACAAGGACGACGTGAAGACCGGCGTGATCACCTACAAGATCGCCGCGCACGCGGCGGACCTGGCCAAGGGGCACCCGGGGGCGCATGAGCGGGACGACGCCTTGTCCAAGGCGCGGTTCGAATTCCGCTGGCGGGACCAGTTCGCACTGTCCCTGGACCCGGTGACGGCTGAGGCGTTCCACGACGAGACGCTGCCGGCTGAGCCTGCCAAGACGGCGCACTTCTGTTCGATGTGCGGGCCCAAGTTTTGCTCCATGCGGATCAGCCAGGACATCCGCGACGAATTTGGTTCCGCGGAGGCGCAGGCGGCACTGGCCGATGCTGCGGCCGGGATGCGCGGGAAGAGCGAGGAATTCCTGGCGGCCGGCGGCAAGGTCTACCTGCCGGAACTGCGGGTGCCTGCTGACAGCTAGGACGCGCGGGCCGGCTGGCTCCGGCTGACCTGGCTGATGAACTGCCGGATGGCCCGGTCCCCGTCCGGGGAGTCATGGGGCCGGTGTCCTCCCGCGGCAACGCGGTGCAGGGCACCGGTCTCCCGGAGGTACCCGGCGATTTCCTCGTAGAGCGGTTCCCACCCACCGGTCAGCACCAGCGTGGGCACCCCGGGAACAATGTGCAGCGGCGCCTCCCATGACGGGGCCTGGAGCCGCAGCCTGCGGGCGGACCTTTTTTCTTCCGTGGTGGCGGGCTGCTGGAGGTCGGTGGCGAAGACCCGCCGGACGAATTCGCGCTGGAAGTCTTCGTCGCTGAGCTGGTGGCGCACGTCGAAGAGGGGCTGCATGAGGCTGATGTGGGCGGCAGTGGCCGGGAGTTCCGCTGTCAGGGAGAGGCAGGCCGGTTCCACCAGCGTCAATGAGAAGACCAGGTCCGGACGTTCGACGGCGGCCATCATGGCCGCGATCGCCCCCTGGGAGTGCGCCACCACATGCCCGCCGGCGGCGCCGCGGCCGTCATCGGCAAGGGAGCGCAGGATGATGGCGGTGTCCTCCGCGAAGGACGACTCCAGTGGCTCCGCGAGGACGTCAAAGCCATGGCGGCGGAGGAACAGGGCGTCATAGGACAGTGCCATGCCGTGCTGGCGCGGCCACGCGGCGGCACCGAAGGTTCCGGCGCCGTGCACGAACACTACCCTCTGCTTGAACATGTCCCAACCCTATTCCACGGCACTGACATCCCAAGCAAGCAGCGCCAGGTGTCGTTCTGAGAGGTCAAAACAACACCTGGCGCTGCGTTGCCGGGGAACTGCTACTTGCCCAGGAACTTGTCGAAGCCCTTGGGGAGGTTCAGCTGGGACGGGTCGAAGTCCCCGCCCTGCTGGCCGAAGGCGGCGCCCGTAGGCAGCGCCTTGGCGGCGTTGGCACGGCGGGCTTCCGCTTCTTTGCGCTCCTGGGCAGCCTTGGCCGGGTTGCCGGACTTTGCCTTCTTCTTGGGCGCGTTCTTGGCGTTCTTCCGGGCACCGCCGCCGGCGCCGGGCAGGCCAGGCATCCCCGGCATTCCCGGCATGCCGCCCTGGGCCATCTTCTTCATCATCTTCTGGGCCTGGGCGAAGCGCTCCAGCAGGCCGTTGACCTCGGAGACGTGGACGCCGGAACCACGGGCGATGCGTGCCCGCCGTGAACCGTTGATGATCTTCGGCGCCAGCCGCTCGTGCGGTGTCATGGAGCGGACGATTGCCTCGACGCGGTCGATCTCGCGTTCGTCGAACTGTTCCAGCTGCTGCCGGATGTTCTGTGCACCCGGCATCATCATGAGCATCTTCTTCATGGAGCCCATGTTGCGGATCTGCTGCATCTGGGCCAGGAAGTCCTCGAGGGTGAAGTCTTCCTGGTCGGCGAACTTCTTCGCCATCCGGGCGGCCTCATCCTTGTCCCAGGCCTTTTCGGCCTGTTCGATGAGGGTGAGGATGTCGCCCATATCCAGGATGCGCGAGGCCATCCGGTCCGGGTGGAAGAGTTCGAAATCGTCCAGGCCTTCGCCGGTGGAGGCGAACATGACCGGCTTGCCGGTGACCGACGCGACTGAAAGAGCGGCACCGCCTCGGGCGTCGCCGTCGAGCTTGGACAGCACGATGCCCGTGAAGTTCACGCCTTCGTCGAAGGCGAGGGCCGTGTTCACGGCGTCCTGGCCGATCATGGAGTCGATCACGAACAGGACTTCGTTGGGCACGATGGCACGGCGGATCTGGCGCGCCTGTTCCATCATGTCGGCGTCCACGCCCAAGCGGCCGGCCGTGTCAACGATGACGACGTCGTGCAGCTTCTGGCGTGCTTCCTCGACGCCGGCGCGGGCGACGGCGACGGGGTCGCCGGCGGGCTGGTCCAGCTCGGTGGAGGTGGCACCCGGGTGCGGGGCGAAGACGGGGACCTTTGCCCGCTGGCCCACCACCTGGAGCTGGGTGACGGCGTTAGGGCGCTGCAGGTCGCAGGCCACCAGCATGGGGCTGTGCCCCTGGGCCTTCAGCCACTTGGACAGCTTGCCCGCAAGGGTGGTCTTGCCGGCACCCTGGAGGCCGGCGAGCATGATGACGGTGGGGCCGTTCTTGGCCAGCCGGATCCGCCGGGTTTCGCCGCCCAGGATCTCGACGAGTTCCTCATTGACGATCTTGACGATCTGCTGGCCGGGGTTCAGTGCCGCAGAGACCTCGGCACCCAGGGCGCGTTCACGGACCCGGCCAGTGAACTCACGCACAACGGGAACGGCAACATCGGCGTCCAGAAGCGCGCGGCGGATCTCCCGGACGGTGGCATCGACGTCGGCCTCGGTGAGCCTGCCTTTACCGCGGAGATTCTTGAAGGTTGCTGTCAACCGGTCAGAGAGTGAATTGAACACGCGACGTGCACTTCTTTCAGTGGATGATCGGGACTCGACTATCTAGGGTATCAAGTCAGGCCCGGTAGGTGGCATGCTGGCAAAATGACGAGCCAAACGACTGTGAAGACCCTGCTCATCCTCGGCGCCTCGGGCGACCTCACCGGCCGGCTCCTCCTGCCCGGCCTGGCGCGGCTCGTTGCCGCAGGCCGCGCGGAGGGCCTCACCCTGGTGGGGGCAGGCTCGGATCCGTGGACGCCGGAACAATGGCGGGAGCGGGTCCAGGCATCGTTCGCTGCTGCAGCCGGCGCGGCAGACAGTTCCGGAAAGGACGCCCTCGAGCTGCTGCAGAAGGAGACGGCGTACCACCAGGTGGACGTCACGGCCAAGGGTGCCCTGGCCGCCCTGCTCGCGGGGCTGGAAGGCCCGGTGGCCGTTTACTTTGCGTTGCCGCCCCGGATCAGCCAGCAGGCATGCGAGACGCTCCAGCCGGAAGAGGTTCCGGAAGGCACCCGCCTGGTAATGGAGAAGCCCTTCGGCTTCAGCGAGGAATCGGCCCGGTCGCTGAACCGGACCCTGGCACGGCTGGTCCCCGAAGACCATATCCACCGGGTTGACCATTTCCTGGGCAAGGCCACCGTCCTGAACATCCTGGGCCTTCGGTTCGCCAACAACTTCCTTGAGCCGGTATGGAACAGGCAGCACGTGGAAAAGGTGGAGATCTTTTTCGATGAGGACCTGGCCCTGGAAGGCCGAGCGCGCTACTACGACGGCGCCGGCGCCCTCCGGGATATGATCCAGAGCCACCTCCTGCAGGTCATGGCGATCATGGCCATCGAACCTCCGGCCACCATCGGCGAGCGCGACCTCCGCGACGCCGTCTCCACCGTCCTGCGGGCCAGCAGCGTCAGTGCCCCCTTCACTGGCTCAACGCGCAGGGCCCGCTACACCGCCGGTTCCGTGGCAGGCAAGGACGTCCCGGACTACGCCAAGGAGGAAGGCGTGGATCCCGGAAAGGGAACCGAAACCCTTGCCGAAATCCAGGTGGGCATCGACAACTGGCGCTGGCGGGGGGTTCCCTTCATCCTGCGTTCCGGCAAGGCCCTGGGCGACAAGCGCAAGGAAGCGGTGGTCACCTTCCTTCCGGTGCCCCACCTGCCCCAGGGCTTTACCGGGGTGGACTCCCCCAACCAGCTCCGGATCGGTTTCGGCCCGGACACACTGGAGTTCGACGTCGACGTCAACGGTCCGGGAAACATCTTCAGCCTGGGCCGGGTCACCCTGGAAGCCGAACTGAGCGCCTCCGATCTCCTGCCCTACGGCGAAGTGCTGGAAGGCGTGCTGACCGGCGATCCGTTGCTGTCCGTCCGGGGAGACACTGCAGAGGACTGCTGGCGGATTGTTGAGCCGGTCCTCAAGGCGTGGGAGCGCGGGGACGTCCCGCTTGAAGAGTACGACGCCGGTTCGGCCGGCCCGGCATCCTGGCCCACCAACCGCTCAAAGGACTGAGCAGTCCGCGGCAGCACCGGCAGCGTGAACAAGAGGCAGGGCGGGAACCTTTCGGTTCCCGCCCTGCCTGTCTTTATGGTTCCGTGCCGGTGCCTAGATGGCGGCCACTCCGCGTTCCCCGGTCCGGACCCTAACTGCTTCATGGACATCGATGGTCCAGACCTTGCCGTCCCCGGCCCTGCCGGTATTGGAACTGGCAATGATCACATCCAGGATGTCGTCTGCCTGCTCGTCCGTGGCCAGGACTTCCACCCGGATCTTGGGCAGGAGGTCCACGTTGTATTCGGCTCCGCGGTAGACCTCGGTGTAGCCGCGCTGCCGGCCGTATCCGCTGGCTGCGCTGACGGTCAGGCCCTGAACACCATAGGATTCCAGTCCCTCCCTGATGGCTTCGAGCTTTTCCGGCCGGACGATTGCAGTAATCAGTTTCATGCCCCCACGCTTTCCTTACCTGTTGCTGACTGTGACTTCTGCGTGCCCGGCGTCCCCTGGACTGGCGCGTGGGACTCGCCCTGGCCCTTGCCGGTGATCATGTCGTGCAGCGGCTGGAAGCTTCCGCCGTGTCCGCTCAGTCCGAACTCGTAGGCAGTCTCGGCGTGCAGGCTGAGGTCCACACCCACCGTTTCCTGTTCCTGCGAGACCCGGAAGCCCATGGTCTTGTGGATGGCCAGCGCAATGATGGCCGTCAGGACTGCGGAGTAGGCGATGGCGACGCCGGCTGCCGCGAGCTGCGCCCAGAGCTGGGTCAGTCCGCCGCCGTAGAAGAGGCCGCCGCCAACACCGTCGGTGGGCAGTGCGATGAAGCCGAGCGCCACGGTGCCGATGATGCCGGACACCAGGTGCACGCCGACGACGTCCAGCGAGTCATCGAAGCCCCAGCGGAACTTCAGGCCGACTGCCAGGGCGGAGGCTACGCCGGCCACGACGCCCAGGCCGAGTGCACCGACGGGGCTGACGTTGGCGCAGGCCGGGGTGATGGCGACGAGGCCGGCCACCACGCCGGATGCGGCGCCGAGGGAAGTGGGGTGTCCGTCGCGGATCCGTTCGGTGACCAGCCAGCCGAGCATGGCTGCTGCCGGGGCTGCGAGGGTGTTGATCCAGATCAGACCCCCCTGTTCGGCAGTGGTGGCTGCACCGCCGTTGAAACCGAACCAGCCGAACCACAGGATGGCTGCGCCGAGCATGACGAACGGGATGTTGTGCGGGCGGTGGTTGGGGTCCTTGCCGAAGCCCTTGCGGTTGCCGATGATGAGGACGAGGATGAGCGCCGCCACACCTGCGTTGATGTGGACCACGGTGCCGCCAGCGAAGTCGATGGCGGGGCCGAGGGCCTTGCCGATGGCGCCTTCGGGGCCGAAGAGTCCGCCGCCCCACACCATGTACGCCAGCGGGCAGTAGACGAGCGTGACCCACACGGGAACGAAGACGGACCAGGCGCCGAACTTGGCGCGGTCGGCGATGGCGCCGCTGATCAATGCCACGGTGATGATGGCGAAGGTGGCGGCGTAGCCAACCTTGATCAGACCGTCAGGGGTGGTGATGCCCTCAAGGCCGAATGTGGCGAACGGGTTGCCCACGATCTCCAGGAAGCCTTCACCGGAGCTCATGGACGCGCCCCACAGCACCCAGACAACACCCACCATGCCGATGGAGATGAAGCTCATCATCATCATGTTCAGTGCTGCCTTGGCGCGGGTCATGCCGCCGTAGAAAAATGCCAGACCGGGTGTCATGAACAGCACAAGGGCTGCCGCCACCATGACCCAAACGTGACCTGCGGTAAGTTCCATGGTGCACGTCCTCTCTCATCGAATCTTGCGGAGTACTCCGCCTGCCAACGCCTTTTTGCGTCCTGTAATGAGTTTGTGGGCGGCGTGTTTCGCCCGCGGAGGATTTAGATTGCGGGCCTGTTACAACAACCTCTAGGAAGTAAATGGTGCATATCCGCCTTGTTACGGTTATGTTTCCGCACCCGCGCAGCCACCCGGCTCCCTTTCCTGCAAGGACTCCTTCACAATGACGGCAACACCCCGCGAAAGCGGCGCCACTTCGAGGTTTTTGGCCCGGCTAAGGCCTCGGCGGGAGAAACTTCCCCGCGACATTAAGGTGATGCTGGCCGCGGCGTTCCTGATTGCGCTTGGATTCGGGCTCGTTGCGCCTGTATTGCCGCAGTTCGCAACAACCTTCGGCGTAGGGAACACCGCGGCAGCCGTCATCGTGGCGATCTTTGCCTTCATGCGCCTTGCCTTTGCACCCGCCGGCGGAGCACTGATCGGCAAGCGCGGTGAACGGCCCGTCTATGTCGCTGGGCTGTTGATCGTGGCTTTGTCCACGGCGGCCTGCGCCTTTGCGCAGGACTATTGGCAGTTGCTGCTGTTCCGCGGCCTTGGCGGAGCCGGGTCCGTGATGTTCACGGTGGCATCGATGGCCCTGGTGGTCCGCCTGGCCCCACCCCAGAGCAGGGGCAGGGTCTCAGGTGCCTATGCGTCCGCTTTCCTGATCGGGAATGTGTGCGGGCCGATTGTGGGCGGTCTGCTGGCGGGGCTGGGCCTGCGGGTCCCGTTCCTTGCCTACGCCGGGGCCCTGCTCGTTGCCGCGTTTGTGGTGCAGACCCAGCTCAGCCACCAGCGCCGGGGCGGGGGTGAAACCCAGCACCGTCCGCCGGACATGCGCTTTGGCGAAGCCGTGGCTGCCGGAACCTACCGGTCGGCCCTGCTGTCCAGCTTTGCCAACGGGTGGGCCACGTTTGGCGTCCGCATGGCAACGGTGCCGCTGTTCGCCGCGGCAGCCTTCGGGGCAGGACCGCAGGCGGCCGGACTGGCGCTGGCAGTCTTCGCTGCCGGGAACGCCGCCGCGCTGACCTTCTCGGGGCGGCTGGCGGACTCCCTGGGGCGCAAGCCGATGATGATCTCCGGCCTGCTGGTGGCAGCCTTCGCGACTGCGGCGATCGGCTTGACCTCCGACCTGCCCTGGTTCCTTGCCGCATCGACGCTTGCCGGCGTCGGGTCCGGCCTTTTCGGCCCGGCGCAGCAGGCCGCCGTCGCCGATGTCATTGGGAACGCACGCTCCGGCGGCAAGGTCCTGGCCGTCTACCAAATGACGTCCGACGTCGGAGCGATCGTCGGACCGGTGGCGGCCGGGCTGCTCGCGGACCGGCTGGGTTTCGGCTGGGCTTTCGGCGTGACCGGCGGCGTCATGCTCCTGGCCGCCGTCGGTTGGCTGCCCACCCGCGAAACACTCCGGGTTAAACCCAACTAGCCCGCAGTTGTTGTCGTTTTGAGGGCTCAAAACGACAACTAATGCGAGCTGGTTGGGCTGGCTTAGCTAGTTCAGCAGGGCGTCGACAAAGCCTTCGGTGTCGAACGGGGCCAGGTCGTCGGCGCCTTCGCCGAGTCCGATGAGTTTGACGGGCACGCCGAGCGTCTTCTGGATGGCGACGACGATGCCGCCCTTCGCGGTTCCGTCCAGTTTGGTCAGGACGATGCCCGTGATGTTGACAACCTCCGAAAAGACCCGCGCCTGGTTCAGGCCGTTCTGGCCGGTGGTGGCATCCAGAACCAGCAGGACCTCGTCCACCTCGGCCAGCTTCTCCACCACGCGCTTGACCTTGCCCAGTTCGTCCATCAGGCCCACCTTGTTCTGGAGGCGGCCGGCGGTGTCGATCATGACAACGTCCACTTCCTGCTCAATGCCTGCCTTCACGGCCTCGTAGGCAACGGAGGCGGGATCGGCGCCGTCGATGTCCGACTTCACGGTGGGGACGCCGACGCGCTGCCCCCACGTGGCCAGCTGTTCCGCCGCGGCGGCGCGGAACGTGTCCGCGGCACCCAGCAGGACGTCCTTGTCCTCTGCCACCAGCACGCGCGCCAGCTTGCCGACGGTGGTGGTCTTGCCGACGCCGTTCACGCCCACCACCATCATCACGGCAGGCCTGTCCGCATGGCGCTGGACGTTCAGGCTGCGGTCCATGGAGGGGTCGACAAGCTTGATGAGCTCTTCGCGGAGCATGGCCTTGACGTGTTCGGGGGTCCGGGTGCCCAGCACCTTGACCCGTTCGCGCAGGGCATCCACCAGCTGCATGGTGGGTTCGGTTCCCAGGTCCGCGAGGAGGAGTGTCTCCTCCACCTCGTCCCAGACGCTCTCGTCGATCCGGTCGCTGGACAGCAGCGCCAGCAGGCCCTTGCCCATGATGTTGTTGGAGCGGACCAGCCGCTCACGGAGGCGGGTGAGGCGGCCCGCGACAGGCAGCGGGGTTTCGACGGGAATGGTTTCCAGCCCGGCAGCGTCGTCCGGAACCGTAGTGGTGTCAAGCCCTTCGAGGTCCACGCCCGCGGGCGCCGTGCGTTCGATTGGTCCGGCGCTGTCCGCTACGGCGGTGCTGCCGCCGGAGCGGACCTCAGGATCGTTGGCATCCCGCGTGCCGGGGTACCGGGTGATGTTCCTCCGCGTCTTGAGCAGGACCGGAATCAGGCCGCCGATGACCACCAGCGCAACAAGAATGGACAGGACAATGGGAAGGATGTCATTCACTCCCCTAGCTTCTCACAAACGGCCTGCCCGGTTCGGGCGCCCGGCCCGCCCCTGACCTGCCCCAATGCGGTGCCCCCGCGGCCGCCGGACGCCGGCGGTGCTGCTACACCTTGGAAACGAGCCGCTGGCTGATCACCGTGGAAACGCCGTCGCCCCTCATGGTGACGCCGTACAGTGCGTCCGCCACCTCCATGGTCCGCTTCTGGTGGGTGATGACGATGAGCTGGCTGGACTCCCGCAGTTCCTCGAAGATGGTGATCAACCGGCCGAGGTTGGTGTCGTCCAGCGCCGCCTCCACCTCGTCCATGACGTAGAACGGCGAGGGCCGCGCCTTGAAGATGGCCACCAGCAGCGCCACCGCGGTAAGGGACCGCTCGCCTCCGGAGAGCAGGGACAGCCGTTTTATTTTCTTGCCCGCGGGACGGGCCTCCACTTCGATGCCTGTGGTGAGCATGTCCCCCGGGTCCGTGAGGACCAGGCGGCCCTCGCCGCCGGGAAAGAGCCGCTCAAAAACCCGGACAAACTGGACCTGGGTGTCCTCGAACGCCTCGGCGAAGACGCGCTGGACCCGGTCGTCCACTTCCTTGATGATGTCCAGCAGGTCCCGGCGGCTGGCCTTAAGGTCCTCAAGCTGGGTGCTGAGGAACTGGTGCCGCTCCTCCAGTGCCGCGAATTCCTCCAGGGCCAGGGGGTTGACCTTGCCCAGGCTGGCGAGGTCGCGTTCAGCTTTGCGCAGCCGTTTCTCCTGCTCCTGCCGGACGTAGGGCTTCCCTTCCCGGATTTCTTCCCCGCCGGCGTCAACGGGAGCCCGCAGCGCGGCCCACTTGTCGCCGGTCTCCTCCGCAGGCACGGGAACCGGGACGTGCGGCCCGAACTCTGCCACCAGCGCTTCGGGGGTGATGCCCAACTCGTCCACGGACCGGGATTCCACTGCCTCGATCCTGGCCCGCTGCTGCGCACGGGCCAGCTCGTCCCGGTGCACGTTGTCGGTGAGGTCGGCCAGTTCGCGGGCCAGGGCGTCGTTGGCTTCCCGGATGTCCCGCAGCCCACGGTCACGCTGTTCGCGGTTTTCCTCGGCCAGGTCCCGTTCGTGCCGGGCGAGGTCCACCGATACGTCCACGTAACGCAGTGCCAGTTCCGCCGCGGCGGAAACGGCGGCCGCACGCCTGGCCTGGATGCGGCGGCGCCGGGCACGCTGGGCTGCTTCCTCCCGGGCACGGCGTTCGGTGGCGGCGGCGCGCTCCAGGGACGCCACCCTGTTGCGGGTTGCCGCCAGCTGCTCTTCGGCGCTGCGCAGGGATAACCGCGCCTCCACTTCCGCTGCACGGGCGGCGGATGCGGCACGGGCCAACGCGTCCCGCTGTTCGGTGGAGGGCTCCTCTTCAATCGGAGCCTCCTGGGCGGCGGCCAGCCGGGCCGTGATGGCAGCGAGCGCCTCCTCCTCCGCGGCAACGTTCTCCGCAGCGCGTGCCAGGGAGGCAGCCAGGCGGTCGCTCTCACCGACGGCGCTGCGCAGGACTGAATTCAGGTGGCCCAGGCGTTCGGCCACGGCGGCCAGGCGGGCATCGGATTCGTGCAGTTTGTCCAGGGCAGCGTCCGCCTCCTCCTGCACTCCGGCGCGGCGCGCCTCGGCGGCGGCCAGGGCGAACCTGTTCCGCTCCAGGTCTGCCGTGACCGCCGAAAGGCCACGGTCGGCGTCGTCCACCGCCGCCTGCACCTCAAGGAGGGAGGGCGCCTTGGCAGAACCGCCGGCAACGGATACGGCGGTGAACACGTCCCCCTCGCGGGTGACCGCCGTGAGTCCGGGCAGCCCGGCCACCAGCGCAGCCGCGGCGTCGATGCCTGTGACGACGGCGGTTCCGCACAGCAGGTGCCGGACCAGCGGGATGTGCTCCGCAGGTCCGTCCACCAGGTCGGCGGCCCATTGCGCACCATCGGGCAGCGGCACTGCTTTCGGGGCGGCCGCTCCTCCCGGCGTGGACTCCGTGGCGGGGTTACCCAGGTGGCCTGCCACCGCTGATGCGAGGAGCAGCGACGCCCGCCCGGCGTCGTCGTCCTTGAGCACCTTCAGGACGGCGGCCGCCGTGTCCTGATCCTGGACGAGGACTGCCTCGGAGGCCTCTCCCAGCGCGGCAGCGATCGCCGCCTCGTAACCACCCTGCACGCTGATCCCGGCCGCCAGGCTGCCCAGCACCCCGGACAGCCCTGACTCCAGTACGTGCCTGGCACCGTCCTTGCGGTCCAGGCCGAGCTTAAGAGCGTCGAGCCGGGCGGCAAGGGCGTCCCGCTTGCGGACGCCTTCGTTGACGGCGGCCTTGAGCCGGGCAATCTCCTGAAGGACCGCATCAAGTGCTTTACTGGCGGCCTCGTAATCGGCGTCGAGGGATTCCTCCCCTTCCTCCACGCCGGCCACCTGGTTTTCCAAGGCCGTGAACTCGGCCTGGGCGCGCGCCCGCCGTTCCGTGCCGGCGGCAAGGGACTCCCGCAGCCGGCCCAGTTCTGCCTGCGCGGATTCCACCCGGGACCGGGCCGCCGCCACTTGTCCGGCCAGGCGGGCCAGACCTTCCCGCCGGTCCGCCGCGGCCCGGAGCTGGGCCGTGAGCCGCCGGTCCTCGGCCACGGCTGCCTGCTCTGCCTCGGCCTTCGCGGCGCTGGCCGTGTCCAGGGTGGTGCGCCTGGCGTGGATGTCCCGTTCGAGCTCGGCCAGCTCCTGCCGCACCCTGGCGGCTTGGCGTTCGAGCTGTTCGGGGTCCCGCGCGGATGCCGGTGCGGCATCGTCGGAGCCGAGCAGGCGGCTGCGCTCGGTGGCCAGCGAACCGAGCGACCGGAGGCGCTCCCGTGCAGTGGACAGCTGGTACCAGGTGTCCTGCGCTGCGTTGAGCCGGGGTGTGGCTTCGGCCGCCAGCTGCTCCAGCGCCGCCTGCTGCCGGCGCCCGGCTTCGAGTTCCTGTTCGACGGCGGTCCGGCGGGCTTTGAGCGCTGCCTCGTCCGCCACGTCCTGCTGCAGGGCCTGCTGCAGCTGGACGAGGTCATCGGCGAGCAGCCGGGCACGGGCGTCCCGGACGTCGAACTGGACGCGCTGGGCGCGGCGGGCCACTTCGGCCTGTTTGCCAAGGGGCGTCAGCTGGCGGCGGATCTCCCCGGTGAGGTCTGTGAGGCGCTGCAGGTTGGCCTGCATGGCCTCCAGCTTCCGGACGGTCCGTTCCTTGCGCCGGCGGTGTTTGAGGATCCCCGCCGCCTCCTCGATGAAGCCGCGGCGGTCCTCGGGGGTGGCGTGCAGGACGCGGTCCAGCTGCCCCTGGCCCACGATGACGTGCATCTCCCGGCCCAGCCCGGAGTCGGAGAGCAGCTCCTGGATATCCAGCAAACGGCAGGCGGCACCGTTAATGGCGTATTCGGAGCCGCCTGTCCGGAAAAGCGTCCGTGAGATGGTGACTTCGCTGTATTCGATGGGGAGCGCGCCGTCGGCGTTGTCGATGGTCAGCGAAACGTGGGCGCGTCCCAGGGGCGGCCGCCCGGACGTCCCGGCAAAAATGACATCCTCCATCTTGCCGCCGCGGAGAGTCTTGGCCCCCTGCTCCCCCATGACCCAGGCCAGGGCGTCCACCACATTGGACTTGCCGGATCCGTTGGGACCCACGACGGCGGTGACGCCGGGTTCGAAGTCGAAGGTGGTGGCAGAGGCAAAGGACTTGAACCCCCGGACGGTGAGGCTTTTGAGGTGCAAGGCTTTTCAGGTCTCCTGGAGCGGATAGGACAGTTTTGCTGGAACCGGCTCACTACAATCTACTGCGCAGGACCGACATTTCCCGGCAGCAGCACCCGGAAGCCGGGGCCGGGGCCACGGCCGGATATGCCGGTTCCGGCCCGGCAAAGGCATAGTTAAGCTCTTGAGCCTGCGTTTATGTGGGTACAGTCACCGCATGAATGCGCGACGGAAACGAAGAGGGGCTTGAATTGGCAGGTAATGCAACCTTCCGCCACAGCAACACCGCGCTGCTCTCGGTGAGCAGCGTCGAGGCTCCAAGGATCGTAAGCTCCACGGACTTCGACCGCCACCTGGCGCACACCCTGAAGCGGCTGAAGTTTCCACCCCGGCTGCTTGAGCGCGTTGCGGGCATTACGCACCGCCGCTGGTGGGCCCCCGGAACATCGTTCGACGACGCCGCGGTGGAAGCCGGAGCCAAGGCCCTGGCCGAGGCAGGCATCGAAGCCTCCGACGTCGGACTGCTGATCAACACCTCGGTCACGCGCCGCAACCTCGAACCGTCCGTGGCGGTGAAGATCCACCACGGCCTGAGCCTGCCGTCGTCGGCCATGAACTTCGACCTCGCCAACGCATGCCTCGGGTTCGTGAACGCCCTGACCCTGGCAGCGAACATGATCGATTCGGGGCAGATCAGGTACGCCGTCATCGTCAATGGCGAGGACGCCCAGCTGACGCAGGAGGCCACCCTCGCCCGGCTCCAGCGGCCGGAAACCACCCGCGACGACTTCAACCGCGAGTTCGCCACGCTGACGTTGGGATCCGGGGCCGCAGCGGCCGTCCTGGGACCGGCCGATGAGCACCCCGGGGCCCACCGCGTGGTGGGCGGCGTGATGCGTGCCGGCACCGAGCACCATGAATTGTGCGTGGGCGGCATCGACGGCATGAACACGGACACGAAAGGACTGCTCGACGGCGGCCTCCAGCTGGTCGTGGACGCGTGGCATGAAGCGCAGCCCGAGTGGGACTGGGCGGCCATGGACCGCTACGTCACGCACCAGGTCAGCAACGCCTATACACAGGCCATTATTGACGCCATTGACCTCGACCCCGACAAGGTGCCCATCACGTTCCCGCACTGGGGCAATGTTGGGCCCGCCTCGCTGCCCATGACGCTTGCGGCCGAGTCGCAGTCCCTGGATACCGGGGACCGCGTTCTGTGCATGGGCGTGGGTTCCGGCCTGAACACCGCAATGCTGGAAATCGTTTGGTGATCGCGGACTGGCCGGGCGTGGCCGCCGGGTGGTCGCGCCAGATTGATGTCCCTTCCACAGCCGGCGTCGACGCGCCGGGCACGGTGCGCCGCTGGCACCTGCTGGACAACGGCGCAGAACTCGCCGGCCGTGGCCTGGTTCCCGCCGGGACCCTGCTGTGCGTGCACGGCAACCCCACCTGGTCCTACCTGTGGCGGAGCCTGCTGGCCGCCGGATGCGACCCCGCGCATCCGTGGCGGGTGGTGGCGGTTGACCAGCTGGACATGGGCTTCTCCGAACGCACGGGCACCTTCCGCCGGCTGGCTGACAGGGTCCAGGACCTGGGCGACCTGACGGACGCGCTGGCCTTGGAGGGACCGGTCGTCTCGGTGGGGCATGACTGGGGCGGAGTGGTCAGCCTGGGCTGGGCGCTGGCCCACCAGCACCAGTTGGCCGGCGTGGTACTGACCAACACGGCCGTTCACCAGCCTGCAGGCTCGTCCATTCCCCCGGCCTTGCGCCTTGCCCTGCACCCTGCCGTGCACACATGGGGAACCACCACATCCGACTCCTTCCTGCGGGTGACGCATTCGCTGGCGCACCCGCCGCTGCCCGCGGATGTCCGGAAGGCGTATATGGCCCCCTACCGCGGAGCCGCACGGCGGGCCGGGGTGGGAAACTTTGTTGCCGACATTCCCGTGGACGCCTGGCATCCCAGCTTTTCTGCGCTCAGCGGCGTGGCGGAAGGCCTCCGGAACCTGGAGGTCCCTGCCCTGATGCTGTGGGGTCCGCGCGACCCGATCTTTTCCGACCGCTACCTCAAGGACCTCATCGCCCGCCTCCCGCATGCTGACGTGCACCGCTACGAGGGCGCAGGACACCTGCTCGTGGAGGACCGGGACATCGCCCCGGCGGTTTTCGATTGGCTGGCCGGGCGCGTCAGCGGCGGCGGCAACGGTTCGCCCGCGGTGGGGAACGCCGCTTCCCAGCCGCCGGCCCGCGCAGGTTTCCAGCCACTGTGGACGCTCCTCGCCGAACAGGCGGCAGGACCCGCCGGAGGTAAGCCGGCCGTCGTCGAAATGGCTGCGGACGGCACCGTGGCCCGTTCCCTCACGTGGCAGCAGCTGGACTCTGACGTCCACCGCCTGGCCACCGGCCTGCACCTGGCAGGCGTAAGGCCGGGCAGCCGGGTGAGCCTCATGGTCCCGCCCGGGGTGGACCTGACCGTGGCCCTGTATGCCTGCCTGCGGCTGGGAGCCGTAGTGGTGGTGGCCGATGCCGGACTCGGGACGAAGGGACTGAGCCGGGCGGTCAAGGGGGCTACTCCCGACTTTCTGATCGGCATCGACAGGGCGCTGGCAGCTGCCCGCGTCCTGGGATGGGCGGCCAGGCGCATCAGCGTACGCGACCTCCCGGCCGCCCGCCGCCGGATTCTCGGGGTGGAAACCTCCCTGGCCGCACTAACAACGGCGGGTAGGGTGCGCTCCGCCGGGCCTGGCGACGGCAACGGCAACGGCAACGGCAACGGCAACGGCAACGGCAACGGTAACGGCACATACTGGCCGGACCCGGACTCCCCCGCCGCCGTGCTCTTCACCTCCGGCTCCACCGGTCCGGCCAAGGGCGTGCTGTACACGCACCGGCAACTCGCCGCGATGCGGGACACCGTGGCCGAAACCTTCGGGATCCATCCGGGCCAGCGGCTGGTGGCGGGTTTCGCGCCCTTCGCCCTGCTCGGACCGGCACTGGGAACCGTGTCCGTGACGCCGGCGATGGATGTCACCGCGCCACGAACCCTGACCGCGCGGGCCCTCGCGGACGCCGCAGCGGCCATCGACGCCACCGTGGTCTTCGCCTCGCCGGCTGCCCTGCGCAACGTCGTCGCCACCAGCGGCGGACTCAGTGCGGAGGGCACCGCAGCGCTGAAACGGGTTGAACTGCTGCTCTCCGCAGGCGCCCCCGTTCCCGAACCGCTCCTTGCGGAGATGCAGCGGCTCCTGCCGGGTGCCTCCCTGCACACGCCCTACGGAATGACGGAAGCGCTCCCCGTCACCGACATCAGCCTCGAACAAATCAGGGCCGCGGCTTTCGACGCCGGATCCGGAACAAAGCCCGGGGCCGGCAACGGTGTCTGCGTGGGCCGGCCCGTCCACGGCGCCCGGGTGGCCGTCATCCCCCTGGCGGCAGACGGCACAGCCCCCGGTTCAACTCCTGTCACGGACGCGGGAATCACAGGAGAAATCCTGGTCAGTGCTCCGCACGTCAAGGATATGTACGACCGGCTCTGGCTGACCCAGGAAGCCAGCACCGGCGTGGCCGGATGGCACCGCACCGGCGACGTCGGCCACTTCGACTCCGATGGCCGGTTGTGGGTGGAAGGCCGGCTTGCGCACGTCGTCACCGCGCCCGGTTCGGTGGTGACACCGGTCGGCGCCGAACAGGCCATCGAACGCGTGGCCGGCATCCGGATGGCCGCGATTGTTGGCGTGGGGCCGGCGGGGACGCAGGCCGTCACCGCCGTGGTCGAGACGGTCCCGCCCGTCCGGAAAGCCGGCCCTGCCGGTCCGGAACTGGCTGGAAAGGTCCGGGAAGCCGCGCGCACGGCGGGCATTTCCGTGGCCGCCGTGTTGGTGGTCCCCGCGCAGCCTACAGATATCCGCCACAACGCAAAGATCGACCGGACGCGCCTGTCCCGGTGGGCTGCCTCCGTCCTGGCCGGCGGACGCGCGGGGACGCCATGAAAGTCCTCGTTACCGGTGCAAGCGGACTCCTGGGCCGCGGAGTCGCCGGACAACTGGTGCACCGGGGCCATGACGTCACCACCTTCCAGCGGCGTCCCTCAGGGGTCGACGGCGCCACGGACCACCGCGGATCCCTCACCGATGACGCCGCGGTCAGCGATGCCGTCCGGGGTGCCGAGGCAGTCATCCACCTGGCGGCCAAGGTCTCCTTCACCGGCCGTGCCGCAGAGTTCGACGAAGTAAACGTCCACGGCACCCGGCGGCTGCTCCTCGCCGCCCGCGCGGCCGGCGTGCGGAACCTAATCTTCGTGTCCTCGCCGTCAGTGGCCAATTCCGGCGCCGCCATTGCGGGCCTGGGCGCAGAGCCTGCGGACCCGGAGCATGCCCACGGGGACTACTCCCGCACCAAGGCCCAGGCGGAACTGCTGGCCCTTGCCGCTGACGCCCCGGACTTCCGCGTTGCTGCCGTTCGGCCGCACGTGGTCTGGGGACCCGGGGACACGCAGCTGGTGGAACGGGTGCTGGCGCGGGCTGCCCGGCACCGGCTGCCGCTGCTGGATGCGGGCGCCGCCCTGATCGATACCACGTACGTGGACAACGCCGCGTCGGCGATTGTTGCCGCGCTGGAGCGCATCAGCCACATCCATGGCAGGGCGCTGGTTGTCAGCAACGGGGAGCCACGGCCGGTGGGCGAACTGATTGCCGGCATCTGCGCCGCCGGTGGCGTGCCTGCCCCGTCGTGGTCCGTCCCGGGGCGGTTTGCCAGGGCGGCGGGGTCCGTAGTGGAAAAACTGTGGCTGAGGCTTGGAATGCAGGACGAACCGCCCATGACGAAATTCCTCGCTGAGCAGCTGTCCACCGCCCACTGGTTCGACCAACGCGAAACCCGGGAACTCCTCGACTGGACTCCGGCCGTCCCGATCGACGAAGGCCTGGCGCGGCTGGCAGCACACTATGGCACCCGCTGAGCCCATCGCCTGGGCGGCCCGGTGCTACCAGCGGCCGTTGCGTGGCCGCGGCTGGCACACGGGGCAGGTGTGGGACGAACGGTTCATGAACTGCTCGCGGCGGATGACCGCCTGGATTCCTGCGGCCGCGCACCTTTTGCACGGCTCACCCTGGCGGCCGTACGCGTTGAGGGACCGGTCGAAGTAGCCTGAGGCGCCGTTGACGTTGACGTACAGGGAATCGAAGCTGGTTCCTCCTGCGGCCAGGGCATCGAGCATGACCTCGCGGGCGCTGTCGAGGACACGCCGGGCGTCCCCCCGGCGCAGGGTATCGGTGGGCCGGGCGTAATGCAGCCGGGCCCGCCACAACGCTTCGTCGGCATAGATGTTCCCGATACCGGAGACCAGGCCCTGGTCCAGCAGTGCCCGCTTCAGGCCGGTCCGGCGCTTCCGAAGCCGCTGGTAGAAGAGGTCGAAGGAGAACGAAGGGTCCAGTGGATCGCGCGCAATGTGCGCGGCTTCGGCGGCGATCAGGGGAAGGGGCGATTCCGCGAGGCCGCCCGGGGCGCCGTCGTCCGTGGGTACCAGTGCGGTGACAAAAAGGCCTCCGAAGATCCGCTGGTCCACGAAGCGCAGCTGGTCCGGCATGCCGTCCCGGGGACTGAGCCGGAAACGGACCTTGAGGTGCCTTTCATCGGGAACGCCGGGGCCCTGCATCAGCAGCTGCCCGCTCATGCCCAGATGCGCCATGAGTGCCACCGCGGGAACGCGGGTGTCCTCCCCGGCGTTCGGCAGCGCAGCGGTGCCGTCCAGCAGCGGCATCCAGAGGAACTTGCCGCGCCGCACGACGTCGGCCACCGTGGCGCCTTCGAGGTTGCCGATGAAGTCCCCTGCCCCGAGGGCGTGGCGCCGGATGGAGCGGGGATCGATGACGTCCACGGCGCGGATGGTCCTGCCGCGGACCCAGTTCACCAGGCCGCGGCGCACCACTTCGACCTCTGGCAATTCAGGCACGGAGCGCTACTTGGCAGCTACGGAGCCTGCGGAGGTGCTGGGGTCAGCCTGGGCCCCGGCTCCGGAGAGCACCCGCCAGGCGTCTTCCGCTGCCTCCTGTTCGGCTTCCTTCTTGGAATGGCCGGAGCCCTTGCCGTAGGCCTTGCCGCCAATGTTCAGCACCGCCGTGAAGGTGCGGGCGTGGTCCGGGCCGGAGCCGTCCACTGCATAGTGGATGCTGCCCAGCTGCCGGCTGGCGGCGAGTTCCTGGATGCTGGTCTTCCAGTCGGTGCCGGCGCCCAGGACTGCGGCGTCCTTCAGCAGCGGACCGACCAGCCGCATGACCAGCTGGCGCGCGGTCTCGATGTCGTTGGAAACGTACGTTGCCCCGATCAGGGCCTCCATGGTGTCCGCGAGGATGGAGGCCTTGTTCTTGCCGTGGGTGAGCTTTTCGCCCTGCCCCAGGTAGATGTACTCACCGATGCCGAGGCTGCGGCCGATCCCGGCGAGGGCCCGGGTACTGACGACGGCGGACCGGCGCTTGGCGAGTTCGCCTTCGGGCAGGTCCGGGTTGTCCCGGTAGAGGGCATCGGTGACGGAGAATCCCAAAATGGAGTCGCCCAGGAACTCGAGCCGCTCGTTGGTGGGTATGCCGCCGTTCTCGTATGCGTACGAACGGTGGGTAAGCGCAAGACGAAGCGTCCCGGCGTCAATAGTGACACCGAGACGCTTCAGAAGCTCTTCAGTTGAAGACATCAGTCAGCCTGTTGGGCCGATTAGACGTCAGCGACCTTGCGGCCCTTGTACTCAAGGAACAGCGCGGTGCCGGCAGAGTCGGTAACGACCTTTGCCTGGTGCGGCAGGCTGTAGGTGACCTGGCCGTTCTCAACGGTCTTCACCAGGTGGGGGGCGGTCGCCTTCCACTGCGAGCGGCGGGCGCGGGTATTCGAGCGAGACATTTTCCGCTTGGGAACAGCCACGGCTAACTCATTTCTCTCTAGACAAACACGTACAAATCAATTTTGCCGGTCAGGCTTAGCCATATCAGCTAGGGCAGCCCAGCGAGGATCCAGGACCTCGTGGTGGTGCCCCGGCTCGTCTTCCAGGCGAGCTCCGCATTCGGAGCAAAGGCCCTGGCAGTCTTCCCGGCACACCGGCTGGAACGGCAGATTGGTGACAACCGCGTCCCGCAACACCGGTTCAAGATCGATTACATCGTGCTCGACTCGACGTTGCTCTTCATCATCTTCTCCATCCGAAAGCTGAATGCCCTCGTAGAAGAAAAGTTCTTGCACATTGACCTCAAGGTCATACGCAAGGGGATCCAGGCATCGGCCGCACTCGCCAGTAACTTCGGCAACCACGGTTCCTGATACCAGAATTCCTTCGTGTACGGCCTCCAGCCTCAGATCCAGCTCGACATCCGAGCCTTCCTGAACACCAATGAGCGCCACACCAAGATCACCCGGTGCGGGTACATGTTCCTTCAGTGTCCGCATGCTTCCCGGGCTGCGCCCGAGGTCCTTGACGTCGAACGCCAAGGGCGAACCAGCATCTCTGTTAATGAGAACTCCTGTTGAACATATGACCGACGTACCATCTTAGCCTGAAGAGCCGCAGCGACTCAAACCGGCACGAGGAAGCGCCGAAGTACCGATCCAGCCTACCGCTTTGGCTGCTGATCCGCCGAAGGCTCGCCGGAAACCATGCGGCGGTGCACCGAGCGGGGCACGTAGTCGGACACGCTGCCGCCCAGGGACGACACCTCTTTGATCAGGGTGGAGGACAAATGGACGTAGCTTGCCTCTGCCGGGAGGAACACTGTCTCCACCCCGCTCAGCTGCCGGTTCATGGTGGCCATGGGCAGCTCGTAGTCAAAGTCCGACGAGGACCGGAGCCCCTTGACGATGGCCGACACGCCCCGCTGGCGGCAGTACTCCGCCAGGAGCCCCTCGCCCACCGGTTCCACCACGATGCCCCTGAGCAGTGCCAGCGTTTCGCGCGCCATTTCCAGCCGCTCTTCCAGGCTGAACATGTACTTCTTGGCGTAGTTGGTGGAAATGGCCACGATGACCTCGTCGAAAAGACCGGCAGCCCGTGCGATGACTTCGAGATGGCCGTTGTGGATGGGGTCGAAGGATCCGGGGCACACAGCGCGTCTCATGCTCCGAACCTACCCCATGGAAAGGCCGGGATACCATGACTGGATGCATCCACCACGGGAACTTTCCACCCCCTTGGCACCTGCGCCCTGGCAGCGTACGGCGCTCGGTGCCAACCTCCTGGCGCCCGACGGCGGGCTGGGTGTCACCATCTTTGAAGAGATGACCACCCTGGCCGTCCAGACCGGGGCCATCAACCTGGGCCAGGGCTTCCCCGATGAGGACGGGCCTGCCAAAATCCGGGAGGCAGCCCGGGCAGCCATCGCAGCGGGGGCCAACCAGTACGCGCCCGGCAAGGGCCTGCCCGAACTCCGCCAGGCGGTGGCCGCACACCAGGAACGGTTCTACGGGCTTGCGCCGGACCCGGCAACCGAAGTCATCATCACCACCGGAGCCACCGAAGGCATCGCCGCGGCCCTCCTGGCCTTTGCCGGACCCGGCGACGAGGTCCTGACGTTCGAGCCTTTCTATGACTCCTACGGCGCGGTCATTGGGCTTTCCGGCGCCTCCCACGTCACGGTGCCGCTCGCTGCCCCGGACTTCATGCCGGACATGGCGGCCCTGGAGGCAGCGTTCAACGGGCGGACCCGCGTGGTACTGCTGAACAACCCGCACAATCCCACCGGCGCCGTTTTTCCGCCGGCCGTCCTGCAGCGCGTGGTGGAGCTCGCGGAGAAGCACGGCAGCATTGTCATCACGGATGAGGTGTATGAGCACCTCACCTTCGGCGTGGCCCATACCCCCGTTGCCACCCTTCCAGGGGCCGCCGCCCGCACCATCACCATTTCCTCTGCCGGAAAGACCTTTTCCCTGACCGGCTGGAAGATCGGCTGGCTGAGCGGGCCCGAAGAGTTGGTCTCCGCCGTCCGCACGGTCAAGCAATTCCTTACCTACAGCTCAGGCACTCCCTTCCAGGCCGCGATCGCCAAGGGGCTGGCCCTGCCGGACAGTTTCTACACGGGCATCGCCGCCGCCCTTGAGACGAAACGTGACATCCTCAGCGCCGGACTTCGGGCGGCGGGCTTTGACGTTTTCACACCACAGGGAACCTACTTCGTCAATGTGGATACGGCTCCGCTGGGCATCACCGATGCCCTGGACCTCGCCCGCCGCCTGCCGGCACTGGTGGGCGTCGCAGCCATTCCCGTTCCGGTCTTCTGCCATGCGGAAGGCGCGAAGCGGATGCGAAGCCTGCTCCGGTTCGCGTTCTGCAAAAAGACAGAAGTCCTGGAGGAGGCTGCGGCGCGGCTGTCCACCCTGCGCGGAAGGCTCTGATGTCCGGCGGCAGCGGCGTGCACGCCAGCCGCTTCCTGCGGACCACCGGCCGGCATGCCACCATCGAACCCGATGCCTTCACTGACGGGGGCTATGTACTGAGCATCGGCGGCTCCGAACAATCCCACGTCAACCTCGACCGGCCGGAGGACATCTTCTACGAATACCTCCGCAGGATCGGGCACCTGGTGGATCTGGCCGCCCCTCCCGGCGAGCCGATCAGCGCCCTCCACCTGGGGGCAGGGGCGCTGACGCTTGCGCGCTACATCCAGGCCACCCGCGCCGGTTCGCTCCAGTACGCGGTCGAGCTGGAACGTGAGCTGCTCGACTTTGTCCTTCGGCACCTTCCCATGCCCGACGGGACAGACCTGACCACCGTCATCGGCGACGCCCGCGAGGCGCTCGGTGCCCTCGATCCGGGACTCACGTTCGACGTCGTAATCCTGGACATCTTTTCCGGCCCGGAAGCGCCGGCCCACATCGCCACCAGCCGTTTCTACCGCGAAGCCAGGGAGCGTCTGCGCCCGGACGGCCTGCTGATCGTCAACGTGGGCGACGAGGCGGCCCTCACACTGGTCCGGAGCCAGGTGGCGGCGATGCGCGCGGCAATGGCGGATGTGGGTGCGTTTGCGGAAGCGGGCATGTTCGAGGGCAGGTATCCGGGCAACATCATCCTGGCAGGCACACAGGGCCCCTGGCCGGAATCGTGGACAGCTGAGCTGACCGCCCGGGGCCCCCACCCTGCCCGTGTCCTGGCGGGAGTGGATCTGGACCCCTTCTCGGGCTGAGCGCCTTGGCGGGCTAGGTGCCCTGGGTGTCAGGTCCGGCAACATCGGCCAGGTCATCCGGAGCGATGGCGTCGGGCACGAACGGCTCGGCGAACCACAGCCGGGTTTCCCCGTACTTCTTTTCGGCGAACCTCGTCATCCCGTCCGGCCACTGCGGTTCCGGGGAGCGGGACGAGCGTTCCACCACTACAACGGCACCCGGGACCAGGTGCGCGGCGAGCTTCTGCAGCACCGCCGACAGTGCGGCTTCCTCCAACGGATACGGCGGATCCAGGAACACCAGGTCCCAGGCCGCGGATTCCGCGGCCCGGTCCAGGAAAGGTTCCACCCTGGAGCGGTGCACCGTGACGGCCTTTCGGCCCAGGACTCCGTTAATGAGGTCCGCGTTGCGCTGGCACACACCGCTGGCCTTGGCGTCGGATTCCACCAGGTCCACTGTCGCGGCTCCCCTGCTGGCGCTTTCCACCCCCAGGGAACCCGAACCCGCGTATAGATCAAGCACCCGCGCCCCGGAAATCACCTCGAAGGCGTCCAGGCGGGAGAACAGAGCTTCCTTCACCCGGTCTGTCGTAGGCCTGGTCAAGGACCCGGGAACCGCCGCCAACGGCGTTCCGCCACCAACGCCGGAGATAATCCTGGTCACCGTGCCCACCGCGATCCGCCGGCGCCCGCTCCGCTTTCTTTGCTAACCGCGTTCAAGGAACGCCTCCTTCTCAGGGTTGAGGTATTTCTCGATGGCGTCCGCGAGTTCCGGGTAGCCGGACAGCAACGGGTCGCCGCCTACGATCGCCTGGGCGTCCTCCCTGGCCCGGGCGATGACGTCTTCGTGTTCGAGCACCCGCAGCAGTTTCAATGTGGACCGTCCGCCGGACTGGGAAGCGCCCAGGATGTCGCCCTCGCGCCGCAGTTTGAGGTCTTCCTGGGAGAGCACAAAACCGTCGGTGGTGGCCGCCACGGCATCCAGCCGCCGCCGGCTTGGGTGGCCCGGTTCCAGGGCGGTGACCAGCAGGCAGGTTCCCGGCAGTCCGCCGCGGCCCACACGGCCGCGAAGCTGGTGCAACTGGGAGATGCCGAACCTGTCGGCGTCCAGGATGACCATCAGCGTGGCGTTGTGGACGTCCACCCCCACTTCGATCACGGTGGTGGAGACGAGCAGCTTGATGCGGTTGGCGGTAAACCCGGCCATGGTCTCGGTCTTCAGGTCGGGGTCCTGGCGTCCGTGCAGGGGAGCCAGCGGCACCCCTGCCAGCGAGGGCTCGCCCTGAAGATGGTCCACGACGGCGGTGACCGACGCGAGCTCCCGCGTCTCCTCTGTGTCCAAGCCGGGAGGTGCCGCCTCCCCCGGGCTGAAGTCGCCGTCGTCGTCTGTTCCGATCTTGGGACAGACCACGTACACCTGGTGGCCGGCGTCGATCTCTTCCCGGGCACGTGCCCAGATCCGTGCCACCCAGCCGGGATTTTCCGCAAGGCCCACGAGGTGGGTGGTGATCGGGGCCCGGCCCTTTGGCAGTTCGTCGAGGGTGGAGGTCTCAAGGTCGCCAAACACGGTCATCGCTACGGTGCGGGGAATGGGCGTGGCGGTCATGACGAGCAGGTGCGGTGGTTTCCGGGCCTTCGACCGCAGGGCATCGCGCTGTTCCACACCGAAGCGGTGCTGCTCGTCCACCACGATCAGGCCGAGGTCGTAGAAGGACACGTTGTCACTGAGGAGGGCGTGGGTGCCGATGATGATTCCTGCGGTCCCCGAGGCGGCGTCCAGCATGGCTTGTTTCCGTGCCGCAGTGGGCATGGACCCGGTCAGCAGCGTGACCTGAACGGACGGCCCGTTGCCCCCGGACGGCCCGCCGAGGAGTCCGTCGCTGGAGAGCACGCCCAGGGTCCGGCGGATGGAGTCGTAATGCTGGGCGGCGAGCACTTCGGTGGGCGCCAGGAGTGCGGCCTGGCCGCCGGCGTCGATCACCTGCAACATGGCCCGCAGCGCCACCACGGTTTTCCCTGAGCCCACTTCACCCTGCAGCAGCCGGTTCATGGGGGCTGCCTGCGCCAGTTCCGCGGCGAGGGTCTTGCCGACGGCGGCCTGGCCGGCTGTGAGCGTGAAGGGCAGGTCCTGGTCGAAGGCAGCCAGGAGACCGTCTGTGACAGGGCGCCGTGCGGTGGCTTCCTCGGCGGCGAGCTGGGCCCGGCGCCTGGCAAGCGCTGATTGCAGCACCAGGGCTTCCTGGTACCGGAACCGGTCCCGGGCGCGTTTCCAGTCGGCGGCGATTTCCGGCGCGTGGATGAGCCGGTACGCCTCTGCCACGGGCAGGAAGCCTTCCCTCGCGGCGACCGTGGGTGGAAGCGGATCCGGCAGCGCACCCAGGTCCACGGTTTCGAGCAGGGTGCCGATCACCTTCTGGATCCTCCAGCTGGGAAGCTTGGCTGTGGCGGGATACACGGGGATGGGCATCGCGGCGAGTTTCGCGGGGTCACCGGTGCCCTGCACGAAGGGGTCATCGTCCAGGAGCTGGAAGTCCGGGTTGGTGAGGCCCAGCTGGCCTTTGAAGCTGGTGACTTTTCCCGAGAACAGCGCCTGCCGTCCCTGCAGGAGCTCGGCTTTTGCCTTGTAGCCGTTGAAGAAGCTGATCTTGAGGGTCCCGGGCACTTTGCCGTGGTAGTCCCTGCCGCCCACCAGCCGGAGGCCCTGCTGCCCGTCGTCGTCGGAAACGATGACGTCCGTGATGGTCCCCCGCCGTGCCTGCATTGCCCGCGTGCTGCTGGACAGCACCCGGGCGATGAGGGTGACGTCCTCATTGAGCGGGAGCTCGCTGATGGGAGTCAGCTCACCGCGCATGAGGTAGCGGCGGGGAAAGTAATTGAGGAGGCCTTCGACAGTGGTGATGCCAAGGTGTTTTTCAATGACGGCCGCGGAGCGCTTTCCGATCCGGCGTTCCAGGGCGAGGTCCAGCTCAGCGTTCATGCCCGCCGGTGTTCACCTTTTCCGCATCCGGGTCCCGGGGAAGCGCCAACTCGCTGATGCTGATCTGGGACGGCTCCCCCAGCGACCTGATGATGTCCACGGCCGCGTCAGGTTCCGGAACGTGGACGTGGACCCGCCACCGGTAGTTGCCCTCGGGATCCGAGCCGTTGCCCACCTGGCTCATGATGACGGACTCGCCGATCTCGTCCAGCCGCTGCCGGAGGGTGGCGGCATTCAGGGGCGAAAGGTTGATGGTGCACATGACTTCCACGCCGTCGTCGTCCGGCATGGAAGTGTGGATGTGGGGATCGGAGACGTCGTAGCCGTGCAGGCCATCGAGGAGTTCGCTCTGCAGTTCCTCGCCCAGGACGGCGGAGCGGAGGCAGTCGAGGATCAGCAGCATGCCCACGCCGCCCGCGTCCACCACATGGGCGGACTGCAGGGCATCGAGCTGCTCCTCGGTGTGGATCACGGCGGCCAGCGCACCCTCCACCGCCGCGTCCAGGGCCAGGCCCAGCGCATGGTTGCTGTCATCGCCGTCCTGGGCGGCGTCGACGGCGGCTGCCGCACGGGCTGCCGCTTCCATGACCGACAACATGGTTCCCGGAACTGGATCACTCAGTGCGGACCATGCGCGGATCTGGGCACGGTTCAGCGCTGCCGACAGGAGCGTGGAGGTCAACCGGGTATGGCCGGCAAGGGGTTCCGCGGCGGCGCAAAGAAACACGGAAAAAAGAGTTCCCGAGTTTCCCCTGGCTTCCTCCATGGCGGCCTGCCCGGCCGTGGCAAGGACTTCCCCGACGTCGACCGGGGCCGGCTGATCCTCGGCGAGCACCAGGGAGCGGGCGGCAGCGCGCACGGTGAGATAGAGGTTGGTGCCCGTGTCGCCGTCGGCCACCGGGAAGATGTTGATGGCGTTGAGCCGGTCGCTGTGGTTTCCCAGGGCAGTTTCAGCCTTGCCCAGCCACCTCTTCATCGCCAGCGCGTTGGCGGCAACCTTAGTGTGCAAAGTGATCCCATCCCCCGGTGTCCGCGGCCCGGCCCGCAATCAGGACGCCCGGGCCTTCGTCGGTACCGAGTGCATGTATCGAGCCTATCGCAGTGAATCCGGGTGGCAGCTGAACGCCCGCCGGGAATGTGGCCAGGAGCCCGTGGTCCTCTCCGCCGCCGAGCACCCATGCCGTGCCGTCCACGCCCAGGCGGGCGGAGGCGGGGGCCAGGAGGTCCGCCAGTTGCGCCAGGCCGGCCGGATCGAGCGCGACGGCGACGTTGCTGGCGGCGGCCAGCCGCTTGCCGTCCCGCAGGAGTCCGTCCGAGATGTCCAGCATTGCCGTGGCACCCGCCGCCCCGGCTGCAGGCCCGGCATGCAGCGGCGGACGCGGCCGGCACTGCAGGTCCACGAAGGCGCGCTCGGCCGGGGTGAGGGTGTCCACGGCGATGTCCGATTCAAGCAGCGCCAGGCCTGCGGCGGCATGGCCTGCTGTTCCTGCCAGCGCCAGGATGTCCCCCGCCCGGGCGCCGGACCGCAGGACTGGCTGTCCGCCGTCGAGCGTCCCCAGCACCGCCACGGTTACCGAGATTTCGCGGCCCCGGCCCAGGTCCCCGCCGGCCACGGAGCAACGCGCGGCGCCAAGTTCACGGATTCCGGCTGTCAACCCGTCCGCCAGGTCCTCCACCCACCTCACGGGTGTGTCCACGGGGAGGGTGAGGCTGACCACCATGGATATTGCCTGGGCGCCCATGGCGTTGATGTCGCTGAGGTTTTGTGCCGCAGCCTTCCATCCGACGTCGAACCCGGTGGTGCGGTAGCCGTTGGGCCACAGGAGGCGGAAGTCCTGGTCCTGGACCTGGGTGTCGATGCTGATGACGGTTCTGCCGTCCGGGGCTGCGACGACGGCGGCGTCATCGCCGGGACCCAGCAACGTGCTGGCGGTGTGGCCCCCGGCCATCCGGAGGCGCGGAAAAATCCGGTCCAGCAGCTCGGCTTCGGAAAGGCCGGCGACGGTGGGCTGGCAGGCGACGCGGTTACGGAGGTCTTCAGGCACGCCACTACGCTACCGCGCCCGGCCGACATCGTGTCCGGGCGGGGACGACGGCGGCGATAGGCTGGGATCATGCACCATCCCCAGCTGCCCCTGTCCGCCCGTGCCGCCAGGATGGCGATGGTTGGGGGAATTGCCGCCCTTTCCTTGACCGCCTGCTCCCCCGCGGTGGACGTCACGCCCGCCAGGGACGCCGCCAATCCGCTGTGCGCACCGATGATGGTGGCCCTGCCGGACGCCATCGGCGATTCAAAGCTGCGGAAGACCAACAGCCAGGCCACCGCAGCCTGGGGCGACCCGTCGCTTGTCATCCTCCGCTGCGGCGTCAATGTGCCGGGCCCTACGACGGACCGCTGCGTGACCGTCAACGGCGTCGACTGGGTCATCAAGGAGGGCGACCCCGTGTGGACGCTGACCACCTACGGGCGGGAACCGGCCACGGAAATCCTGATGGACCCGGACAAAATCAGTTCCGCAACCGTACTCGCGGACCTGGCAGCAGCTGCCGAAAAGGTGCCGTCAGCACGAAACTGCGTGGGCCAGGAAGACCTGCAGAACCTGCCGAAGAGCCGGTAGGTCCAGGCGGGTGGGCCCACGCCGGGAGGGTTCCGGCGTGGATCAGCGAAGGCCGGTTTTGCGGTTCAGGGCCAGGTGGATGAGTTCGTCGATCAGGTCCGCGTAGCCCAGTCCGGACGCTGCCCACATCTGCGGGTACATGCTTTTGGGCGTGAAGCCGGGCATGGTGTTGATCTCGTTGATGATCAGTTCGCCCTCGGGGGTGTAGAAGAAATCCACGCGGCTCAGGCCCTCGGCGCCGACGGCGTCGAATGCGGCGGCCGCCAGCTCCCGGACCCGGGAGATCGCTTCCGCGGGGATGTCTGCGGGACAGCTCAGGGCTGCGGCATCATCCTCCACATACTTGGCGTTGAAGTCGTAGAACTCGTGCGTCCCCCCGGACACCGAGATTTCGCCCGGCATGGAGGTCCGGGGCGCATCGGTGCCCCTGCCTTCCAGGACAGCGCATTCGATTTCGCGGCCGACAATTCCGGCTTCAATGACCAGCTTGAGGTCGTGGCGGCGGGCCTCTTCGATCGCGGCGTCCAGGTCCTCAAGGGAATCAACCTTGGAGATGCCCATCGACGAGCCGGCACGGGCCGGCTTGACGAAGACGGGGAAACCGAGGCGGTCCACCTGCTTCCTGACGGATTCGGGATCCCGCTGCCACTGCCGGTCGGTCACAGCCACGTAGGGTCCCACGCGGAGTCCGGCGGCCTCGAAGACCACCTTCATGTAGTGCTTGTCCATGCCGACGGCCGATGCCAGGACTCCGGCGCCGACGTAGCGGGTGTCGGAAAGTTCAAGGAGCCCCTGGATGGTCCCGTCCTCGCCGAAGGGGCCGTGCAACAGCGGAAAGACCACGTCGACGGCGCCCAGTTCCTGCGGAACCTCGTTGGGGGACGCCACGATCAGCTGGTGTTCCCCGCCGATCTCAGCAAGCGTGACGGTCTGCGGGGAAGGTACTACCTCGGGGAGTGATGATGCGGCAAGCGACCACTGGGTGGTTTCGGCCGGGGCAAGAACCCACTGGCCGGTTTTGGCAATCCCGATGGGGATGACGTCGTACTTGTCCTTGTTGATCGCGCCCAGCACGCCTGCTGCGGTGACGCAGCTCACGGCGTGCTCGCTGGAGCGGCCGCCGAAAAGCACGGCGACCCGCGGCTTCCGGGTGGTGGCAGTTTCCCCTGTGTTGGGTGTGTCTTGGGACATGGTCAGTAATCGCCTTCAGGTTTCAATTCCCGGGACAGCAGAACCGGCCCCAGTTGGTCAACGGACAGCTTGCCCGCCAGCACCGCGACGACGGCGGCAGTGATGGGCATGTCGACGCCGAGCTTGCCGGCGAGTTCATGGACGGCCTGGCCGGATTTGATGCCTTCGGCGGTCTGGGTCATCTTTCGGCCCACCTCCTCCAGGGTCAGGCCCTGGCCCAGCAGCCTCCCGGCCGTGTGGTTCCGGGACAGCGCGGACGAACAGGTTGCCACAAGGTCGCCCAGCCCGGCGAGCCCGGCCATGGTCTTGGCCTCGCCGCCCAGCGCCAAGGCGAGGCGGGACGTTTCCGCGAGTCCCCGGGTAATCACCGAGGCCTTGGTGTTGTCCCCCATCTGCTTGCCCTCACAGATGCCTACTGCCAGCGCAATCACGTTCTTGACGATGCCGCCGATTTCGACGCCGACCACATCGGCCGTGGTGTAGGGCCGGAAGTAGGGGGCGGTGCAGGTCCGGGCGAGCCAGCCTGCAGTGGCGGAGTCAGCGCATGCCACGACTGATGCCGTAGGCTCTTCCCGCGCAATTTCCATGGCGAGGTTGGGTCCCGAGACAACTGCGATGCGTTCCAGCGGCAGGTCCAGTTCCTGTGCGATGACCTCGCTCATCCGCGCATCCGTGCCCAGCTCCAGCCCCTTCATCAGGGACACCACAACAGCTCCGGGAGCGATCATGTCCTTCCATTCGCGCAGCTGCGGGCGCAGCGACTGGGCCGGAACCGCCAGCACCACCAGGTCGGCTCCCGCCAGGACTCCGCGGACGTCTGTGGACGCCGTGATGCTCTCCGGCAGGACGATGTCCTTGAGGTACTCACTGTTGCGGTGGCAGTTGTTGATCTCTTCGACCACCCCGGCGCGCCTGCCCCAAAGCCTGATGACGCGCGGCGTTCCGGCGGCAATCGCAGCGTCCGCGAGGATCTTCGCGAAGGTTGTCCCCCACGATCCCGCACCCAGGACGGCTACCGTGCCCGCCGCCCCCGGCTTCCCGTCAGCGGTCACGGAGCTTCCGTTCCTGATTCGGGCTCGCCGCGGTCAACGAACCGTCCGTGCTTGGCCTGCGGCCGCTTGGCCGGGTCCCAGCGTTCGGCGGGAGGCTGCTCGCCGCGCAGGCCTGCCAGCAAAGTCGTGATCGCGTCCATGATCACTTCCGTCGCCTCCGTCAGGGTGGCCTTGTCCAGCGGGCGGCCGCGGAACGCACTCAGGTCCACCGGTTCGCCCACGACGACGCGTGAGTGCTTCCGGGGGAACACGTGGAACCGCTTGCCGTACCTGGGGAACACCTCGTGCGCGCCCCAGTGGGCAATGGGCACCACCGGAATATCGCCTTCGAGGGCCAGCCTTGCCGCGCCGGTATGCCCCTTCATCGGCCAAAGCCCGGGATCGCGTGTCAGCGTTCCCTCCGGGTAAATGATGATCGCCCCGCCCTCAGCCACAATCTCCTGGGCCACTTGCAGCGATCGGTTCGCTCCCGCCGTCGAGCGCTCCACCGGCACCTGCTTGGTGGCGCGCAGGAGCGCACCCAGGCCGGGAACCTTGAACAGCGCGGCCTTGGCCAGGAAGTGCGGGGCACGCTTCTGGTTGTAGAGCATGTGCCCCACAACAAGGGGGTCGATCTCCGTGCAGTGGTTGGGGGCTGCGATGAAGCCGCCGGCGGGAAGCTTTTCGGTGCCTTCCCACGTCTTGGACATCATCAGGTTCAGCAGCGGCCGGGCGATGCTGGCAATGAAAACAAATGTGGCCTTGCTTTTGGCCGATTCCTTCACGGTGCCGCGCTACTTCGTGGTGGTGATGTCGAAGTCGGCCCCAAGGCCGGCGAGCTTTTCCGTGAACCGCTCGTAGCCCCGGTTGATGATGTCGATGCCGGTGACCCGGGACGTTCCGGTGGCGGCCAGGGCGGCAATCAGGTGGCTGAACCCGCCGCGCAGGTCGGGGACATCAATGTCGGTTCCCTTGAGCTGGGTGGGTCCGGAAATCACCGCGGAGTGCAGGAAGTTGCGCTGGCCGAACCGGCACGGGACGCTGCCCAGGCATTCCCGGTGCACCTGGATGCTGGCGCCCATGCGGATCAGGGCGTCGGTGAAGCCAAAACGGTTCTCATACACCGTCTCGTGCACGATCGATACGCCCTCGGCCTGGGTCAGCGCAACCACCAGGGGCTGCTGCCAGTCCGTCATGAAGCCGGGGTGGACATCCGTTTCAAGGACCAGCGGGTTCAGCTTTCCGCCCTTGTGGTAGAACCGGATGCCGTCCTCGCCGATGTCCATTCCGCCGCCCACCTTGCGGTAGGTGTTCAGGAACGTCATCATGTCGCGCTGGGAGGCGCCTTCAACGAAGATGTCGCCGCGGGTCACCAGTGCGGCCGAAGCCCAGGACGCCGATTCGTTGCGGTCCGAGAGGGCACGGTGGTTGTAGCCGCCGAGGTCACGGACACCCTCGATGCGGATGGTCCGGTCCGTCTGCACGCTGATGATGGCGCCCATTTTCTGCAGCACGGCGATAAGGTCGATGATTTCCGGCTCGGTGGCGGCGCCGGACAGCTCCGTGATGCCTTCCGCGCGGGTGGCGCTCAGCAGGACCTGCTCGGTGGCGCCCACGGACGGGTACGGCAGCGAGATCTTGGCGCCGTGCAGGCCCTTGGGTGCAGAGATGTGGATGCCACCGGGGCGCTTTTCCACGACGGCGCCGAACTGTCGCAGGACATCCAGGTGGTAGTCGATGGGACGGTCGCCGATCTTGCAGCCGCCCAGGTCGGGAATGAAGGCTTCGCCAATGGCATGGATCAGCGGTCCGCACAGCAGGATGGGGATGCGGGAGTCACCGGCATGGGCATCGATCGCGGTGCTCGGCGCCGTCTTTGCGGCCTTGGGATCGAGGGTGAGGTCACCGTTGACCGGGTCCTTCTCCACGGTCACCCCATGCAGCTGCAGCAGGGAGGTGACCACCTCCACGTCCTTGATCTCCGGCACGTTCCGCAACACCGAGGGTTCGTTGCCCAGCAACGCCGCCACCATTGCCTTGGGGACAAGATTCTTTGCCCCACGGACGCTGACGCGGCCTGTAAGCGGGACACCGCCGCGGATTGTCAGAACACTACTCATATACCGGTTTCCTCACGATCACTAGCCCCCAAAACCTTGCAAAGGCTCCAACCAAGCATAGGAGGTCGCGTTACCGAACCGAAATAAGGGGGTACCGGCGGCGGGGCGTGGCGCGGCCTTCGCCCGCTGCGCCACGCCGCCGGGATGGTGGCCCAGGGGCTAGGAAAGCTTCGCCGGCAGGGTCTTGGGCTTGAACGCCTGGCGGGTCGCCTCGTAGGCGGTGATGTCGGCTTCGTGCTGGAGGGTCAGCCCGATGTCGTCGAGGCCTTCCAGGAGCCGCCAGCGGGTGTAGTCGTCGATGTCGAACGGCGCCACGATGTTGCCGCAGACGACGGTCTTGGACTCGAGGTCCACCGTGACCTGGGTTCCCGGGGCGTTTTCGAGTTCCTTCCAGATGAGCTCGATGTCGTCCTGCGCAACCTGCGCGGCCAGAAGTCCCTGCTTGCCCGAGTTGCCGCGGAAGATGTCGGCGAACCGGGAGGACAGGACGGCTTTGAAACCGTAGTCCTTCAGCGCCCAGACCGCGTGTTCACGGGAGGAACCGGTGCCGAAATCGGGGCCTGCCACCAGGACCGATCCCGCGTTGTAGGGCTCCTGGTTCAGGATGAAGGAGGGGTCCTTGCGCCAGGCGGAGAAGAGCGCGTCCTCGAAGCCGGTCCGGGTGATCCGCTTGAGGTAGACCGCGGGGATGATCTGGTCGGTGTCGACGTTGCTCTGGCGCAGCGGGACGCCGATACCGGTGTGCTTGGTGAACTTTTCCATTTGTGCTGTCCTAGGCTGCGTCGATGCGGATGGCGGCGGGTTCGGGAGCCGGGTCAAGGTCCGATGGAGAGCTGAGCGTGCCCCGTACTGCCGTGGCTGCGGCCACCACCGGGGAGACCAGGTGGGTGCGGCCACCCTTGCCCTGCCGGCCTTCGAAGTTTCGGTTGGAGGTTGAGGCGCAACGCTCCCCCACCTCCAGCTGGTCCGGGTTCATGCCCAGGCACATGGAGCAGCCGGCAAAGCGCCACTCGGCACCGAAGTCCTTGAAGACCTTGTCCAGGCCCTCGGCCTCGGCTTCCAGCCGAACGCGGGCAGAGCCGGGGACCACCAGCATCCGGATGTTCGGATCCTTTTGCCGGCCGCGGATGATGTCGGCAGCGGCACGCAGGTCCTCCATCCGGGAGTTGGTGCAGGAGCCCAGGAAGACGGTGTCCACGCGGATGTCCTTCATGGGCGTGCCGGCTTCGAGTCCCATGTACTGCAGGGCGCGCTCGGCAGCGGCCTTGGCGTTTTCGTCACCGAAGTCCCCGGGTGACGGAACGGACTCGGACAGGGACACGCCCTGGCCGGGGTTGGTGCCCCAGGTGACGAACGGCTCCAGGGTGTTGGCGTCCAGGTCAACCTGCACGTCGAAGGTGGCGTCGTCGTCGGTACGCAGCGTATTCCAGTACTCCACGGCGGCGTCCCAGTCCTCGCCTTCCGGCGCGTGGGGGCGGCCCTTCATGTACTCGTAGGTGGTTTCGTCCGGGGCCACCATGCCGGCGCGGGCGCCGGCTTCGATGGACATGTTGCAGATGGTCATGCGCGCTTCCATGGACAGGGCGCGGATCGCCGACCCGCGGTATTCCAGGACGTAGCCCTGGCCGCCGCCGGTGCCGATCTTGGCGATCACGGCGAGGATGATGTCCTTGGCGGTGACGCCGGGACGCAGTGTGCCCTCGACGTTGATGGCCATGGTCTTGAACGGCTTCAGGGACAGGGTCTGGGTGGCCATGACGTGCTCCACCTCGGAGGTGCCGATGCCCATGGCCAGCGCACCGAAAGCGCCGTGGGTGGATGTATGCGAGTCGCCGCAGACCACCGTCATGCCGGGCTGGGTGAGGCCCAGCTGCGGGCCCACCACGTGCACGATGCCCTGCTCGGCATCGCCCAGGCTGTGCAGCCGGACGCCGAACTCCGCGCAGTTGTTGCGCAGGGTCTGGATCTGGGTGCGGCTGGTCAGGTCGGCAATCGGTTTGTCGATGTCCAGCGTGGGGGTGTTGTGGTCCTCGGTGGCAATGGTCAGGTCCGGCCGGCGCAGCTTGCGGCCGGCCAGCCGCAGGCCTTCGAACGCCTGCGGGGACGTGACTTCGTGGACCAGGTGAAGGTCGATGTACAGAAGGTCCGGCTGGGCGTTGGCACCATCGCCGTCACCTTTGCGCACCACATGTGCGTCCCAGACTTTCTCGGCCAATGTCTTTGCCATGGCCATCTCCCTTCACTGCTGTTTGGCTGATTGATCCAACTGAATCAGGACGGCTCCGCGCTGCGCCAGCCGAAAGATTTGCATCTCAGATATTGAGACGGCAATATCATTACATGGACAATTCTAGTGGAGTCGGTGTCATTGATAAAGCGGCCCAGGTGCTCGATGCCCTTGAGGCCGGCCCCACCACGCTGGCGCAGCTGGTAGCCGCCACCGGCCTGGCCCGGCCCACTGTCCACCGCCTCGCTTTGGCGCTGGTGCACCACCGGCTGGTCAGCCGAGACATCCAGGGCCGGTTCGTGCTCGGCAGCAGGCTTGTGGAGCTTGCCTCCGCCGCCGGGGAAGACCGCCTGATCGCCTCGGCCGGGCCCGTACTCATGCAACTGCGCGATGCCACCGGCGAAAGCGCCCAGATCTTCCGCAGGCAGGGTGACTGGCGCGTATGCGTCGCCTCCGCGGAGCGCCCCATCGGCCTGCGCGACACCATTCCCGTGGGCACGCAGTTGTCCATGAAGGCCGGCTCTGCCGCGCAGGTCCTGCTCGCCTGGGAGGATCACGACAGGCTCCTCGAGGGCCTGCAGTCGGCCCGTTTCACGCCGACCGTCCTGGCAGGAGTACGACGCCGGGGCTGGGGACAGAGCCTTGGCGAGCGTGAGCCGGGGGTCGCCTCCGTTTCGGCACCGGTGCGGGGTCCGTCCGGCAGGGTGATTGCCGCCGTCTCCATTTCCGGTCCCATTGAGCGGCTGACCCGCCAGCCCGGTCGCCTGCACGCCGAAGTTGTCTGCAATGCCGGGCGCATCCTCACCGAGGCCCTCCGCAAGAACAACGACTAGGCTCCTGCCGGCCCCACCGGGGCTCCGGCCGCTAGGCTGTGCCCATGGGCAGCTATGCGGTGTTCCTCCGCGGCATCAACGTGGGCGGGATCAATATCAAGATGGCGGACCTGCGGGACGCGCTGAAATCCTGCGGCTTCACGGACGCAAAGACCCTGCTGGCCAGCGGAAACGTGGTGCTCAGCAGCACCCTGGACGCAGCATTGGTCAAACAGGAATGCGAAAAGTGCCTCCGGGCCGCCTTTGGCTATGAAGCGTGGGTTGTGGTCCTGGACGCCGGGCGGGTGGCCCAACTGGTGGATGGCTGCCCCTACCCGGACGACGACAGGTCCACCCACACCTACATCACCCTGTCCTCGGACACCGCCGTCCTTGACGAACTGGAGGCGGCCGGGTCAGCCCTTGAAAGCCAGGACCAGCAGCGGCTGGGGCCCGAAGCGCTTGCCTGGCTGGCCCCGGCGGGAGGGACACTGGACAGCCCCTTCAGCAAGATCAGCGCGAAAACGAAGTTCAAGGCCGCAACCACCACCCGCAACCTGCGCACCCTCATCAAGGTCCGGGACGCCGCTGTCGCCCTGGCGGGCGGCTAGGTCATTATGGGCCGGTAGCAGCCCTACGGCCCCATGGCCTTCTTCAGCGCCTTGTTGAAGGCTGCCAGCCTGGCAATCTCCTCCTCCACGGGCGCCACCACCAGCTCCTGCGCCGCCGCTGCCACGGCGCTGTTCAGCCGCCGTCGTGCCCTTGCAGCGCGCACCCGGGCAGCACCGGACGCAATGAAACGGCCGGTGACCGCCAAAAATATCCCCAGCACCAGGCCGAAGGCGATCATCAAGGTGGGTACCGGCCAGCCTTCCGCGCGTGGAACTTCGGGCACCGGCAGCTGCAGGTAGGCCAGTCCGGCCAGGACGCCAAGCCAGCCCAGGCCGCCCAGCACCGTCAGCAGCGCCAGCCACTGAACCACGTTGAAGGCACCCCACCACCACGCCTTGCGGTTGGCCCCGATGTCGGTCCCGGCGATGGCCTGGTCCAGGGCGTCGGGCAGCCGGTCCCGGCCGGCCCTGGCCCTCCCCCTAATTGCTGCCCGCCAGGGTCCCGGAGCCCCCTCGCTGGCCGCGTCCGCAAATTCCCTGACGGCAGCGTCCGTCCGGGCCCGCTCCGGCGCGCCGGCGGGCAGCAGGGAGGTCCGGTTCAGCCCGGCAGGTGAATCCCTGCGGAGATTGAGGCGGCGCAGCGGGTCCGGGCGGAACCTGGAGAGCCAGCGGGTGACGGGCCAGCCGGTGCGCCGGACGGACTCCAGCCGGTAGGACTGGCCGACGGCCCGCACCACGGCAGGCACGTTCGCTGCCACAGCCAGTTCGTCCGCGAGCCGGGACCTGGCGGCCGGCCGGACCCCTGCGGCGTCGCCGTCCCCGGAAGCCTGCCGCAGGTCCTGCCCGGCCTTGGTGATATCCGCCTCCAGCCGCCGGGACTGGGCCTGGCGCTGGACGGCCACCTTCCGGATCGCCGCCCGCACTTCCCCGATCCCCGCCCCCGTCACCGCCGATGAAGGGAGGACCCGCACCTGTCCCAGCCCTTCACCTGCAAGGATTGCGTGCAGCGAGTCGAGCACGGGCTGCACATCGTGTTCCGGGAGCCGGTCCACCTGGTTCAGGACCACAAGCGTGACGGCCCCGTGCGAAGCGTGCGGCGCCAGGAACCCATGGTGGACGGCAGCGTCGGCATACTTCTGCGGGTCCAGCACCCACACCAGGACGTCCACCATCCCCACCATCCGCTGCACGATCTCGCGGTTGGCTGCATGGGTGGAGTCGAAGTCAGGCAGATCGAGCAGGATCAGCCCCGTCTGTTCGTCGGCGAAGCCGTCCACCGGCGCGGCGTGATGCCGGTTTCCCACTTCCAGCCAGTCGAGGAGGGCTTCGCTGCCTGCCGCTCCCCAAACACCTGCCAGTGGTTCCGATGTCGTCGGACGGCGGGCCGCCGCCGTCGCGATCTCCGCGCCGCTGACCGCGTTGAAGAGGGAGGACTTGCCGCTTCCGGTGGCCCCGAAAAATCCCACCACGGTGTGGTCGCCGGACAAGGAACGGCGGGAACTTGCGCGCTCCAGGACGTCGAACACGTCCTGCAGCGCCTGGTCCGGCAGGACCCCCTCCCCCAGCTCCCGGGCGTCCTGGAGCGCCTGGAGCCGGGCGTCCAGTTTGGAGGACGCGTGTGCCCCGCTGTGGCGGCTCACGCGCTCTCCGCCAGCCGGGCCAGTTCCCCGGCCTGCGCAGCAAGGCGTTGTGCGAGGGCGGGATTGCCTTCCGGCAGCCGCCGCAGGAACTTCTCCTGCTCGTCTGCCAGCAGGCGCCGGCACCGCGTGGCCAGATCTTCACGGGCTTTATCAGCCATGCGGCGCACGGCGTCCTCGCCGAACACCGCTTCCAGCAGGCGCTGGCCCACGACGGCGGTTCCGCCCGCCACGCCGATCTCCAGTCCGGTCAGGCCCGCAGTCATCGAAAACACCACGATCATCAGCGCGGCGCCGAGGCCGTTGATGCCAAAGGACAGCCACCGGGCCTGCGTCCGCCGTCCCTGGCCTTCCGTCCGGATCAGCTCCATCAGGGCTTCCTGCCACGCCCGGATTTCCGCTGCTGCCCGTTCGGCGAACCCGGGCGCCGTCCCCGACAGGTCGTCCGGACCCAGCAGCTGCCGCCCCGCGGGGTCTGAGCGCCACCGCTGGTCGGTGTCCTCCGCTGCGTTGGCTGCCTCGTCCACAATGACGGCCTGAAGCCCGGTTTCGATGGCCGCCTCAACCCCGACGGCCGGTGCCGGTTCACCGCGGAAGAAGGCCCCCAGCCTGTCCCGGAACCGCCCCACATTCTGCTCAAGGGCGCGGAAGAATTCACCGGTGCCCACAAAATCCTGCCACCGGGCCAGCACTTCGCCCCGGAGGAGTGCACCGTCGCGGGTGGCATCAAGGATCCGCTTGGCGGCATCCGCGTAAGCCGCCACGGCGTCGGCCTCAAGTCGCGAGGCGGCCAGCTCCTGCTCACGGACGGCGCCGGCGATATCCGGAATCCGATGGGCCAGGGCGCGGACGGTTCCATTCAGGGTCCGCCGTGCGACGGCGGCCCGGCCGGCAGCATCGGCGGCCAGGGCACCAAGCCAGTCCCGCAGCTCATTGACAGCGCCGGGAGGCAGCATGCCGTGCGGATCAAGGACCGTCTCGGCGATGATGAACAGCCGGCTCCCACCGAGCCCCTCCCGGTCGAGCAGGCCGCGGAGGTCCTCGCTTACCTCCGCCTGCGCGCCCGGCGGCACCCGGTCCAGCACCACTGCCACAGTAATGTCCCGCGCCGCCGCGTCCAGGAGGAGCTTCCAGGGAACGGCGTCCGCGTACCGGTTGGCTGTGGTGACAAACACCCACAAGTCCGCGGCGGCCAGCAGTTGCCCGGCCAGCAGGCGGTTTTGGTCGGAAATGGAGTCAACGTCCGGGGCGTCAAGGAGTGCGATGCCGGCCGGAACCGCCGGATCGGCCAGCAGCACCAGCGAAGCGGCGTCGCGCGGCTCCGGCATGGCGCCCGCGGCGGCCGGACTGCCGGCGAGGGTACCGCGGATCCGGCTTAGCCCGGGCAGGACCCGCTGCCCTTCAAACCATGTTCCCTCCGCGGGGTTGTGCAGCAGGATGGGCTGGCGGGTAGTGGGGCGGATGGCCCCGGCCCGCGTGACGGGATGCCCCACGAGCCCGTTCACCAGGGTGGATTTGCCGGCACCGGTGGAACCGCCGACGACGGCAAGCAAGGGGGCGTCCAGGCTCCGGTACCGCGGAAGGATGTAGTCGTCCAGCTGCGCCCTTGCGGCCGACGTTTCGCGCCGTGCCTGGTCCGCGCCCGGCAGCGCGAGCGGCAGCAGCACATCGTCCAGGCCGCTGCGGATCTCCTCCAGCAGGGTCACTGCCGCCATGGCGTGCGGCACCGGCGGGATGGGGCGGCCGTGCTCGTCATGGGAGGTCACAGCTACATCATGCCAGTTGAGTAGCTGTCTTCCGATCTTGCCTGCCACGGAGAAACTGCCGTGCGGGCCTCTCCACGTAGCGGCAGGAGAGCCAAGCCGCCGGCGCAACGACCAGCAGTGATGCTGCGGCAAAAAGTAGCGGTGGGACGGCAGTATGTAGCCCCATGGACGCCAGGACCTGCTGGACAGGCCAGCCGTAGATGTACACGCCATAGGAGATGTCAAACCGCGCATCGATAGGTGCGAGGGGCAAATGCAGCGAGGCGACTATCAGGAAAACCGTCAGGGGAATGTGGACAAGCGACTGCGCGAAATCCAGCCATGAGACCAACACGACGAGAGCAGCGACCAACATTGCGGCTATGCGCCCCGCTGGGATTCGGTCCTGAAACATACAAACCAGCGAGCCCGAGAGAAACGTCATCACCGGAACAAGCGGCCAGTCGTAAGGAGTGGGGGGCTCGGTCCAACCAGCATCGACAGCGAACACCGCGACGGTTCCGGCAAGGAAGAGACAAAGTACCGCCGCCCGCACTAACGACACCCTGAAGACGAGAAACAAGACTCCGATCAATACATAGCAAACGATTTCCCAGAACAAAGTCCAAAGGGGACCGTTCCATAAGCGTGGATCGGGCAATCCATCCAATGATCCAGGTATGCCCCCTATGGCCACCCCGGGGAAGCCCGCCGTCAAGTTGCTGGCAAAGTAGCGGAGTGCGGCTGGGAATCGATATTGTCGCCCTGTCAGCAAGGCCGTGAGTGGGGCAATGACAAACGCAACAGTGCCGACGCAGGCGACAAGGCCGGGAAAGATCCTGAGAAAGCGTGCCCGCCAGTAGTCCCGAGCACTTACCCGCATCCTGCTCTGGGTGATGAGGTATCCGGAGATACCGAAGAAGCCAAGAACGGACCAACTCCCCAGCTTGATTCCCCCGAACGTGGGTTCTGGTCCGTACGCGCCAAGCCACCATGAATGCGACACAATCACTAGAGCTGCGAGGAGTAGGCGTAATGCGTTCAACGAGTTACTGCCCTCCGCAAAACTCTTCCCAAGCATCGTCCCCCCTAGCCAGCCGTTGATATGAGGCTAGGTGGGCACCTGCAAAGTATCCGCGACATCAGCGCAGCTTTAACGAAAGATGGCCCCGGGCTAATGCCCGGGACCATTTCGATGGTGACCCCAGCGGGATTCGAACCCGCGTTACCGCCGTGAGAGGGCGGCGTACTAGGCCGCTATACGATGGGGCCAAAGTACTTCCGGCAGCGTTTCCGCCGCTCAAGCTCAGTGAGTATTTCACACACTTTGCCGTGGTTTCAAATCGGCGAACCGAGTGGAAACCTACTGAATTCCAGCTGAAGCCAGCTTTCAAATCAGAGCTGGGATACCAGGACTCGAACCTAGAATGACGGTACCAGAAACCGTAGTGTTGCCAATTACACCATATCCCAATGGCACTTTGGGGCCGGTTTTCAGGGCTTTTTCCCTGCTCCGTGCGCCTCAGCACGAGAAATTACTTTACCCGAGACTTTCGGCTCGCACAAATCGGGATCGACGAAGTCGCCGGCAGCCGCATGGACTTCTCCATGCGGGCCCTTGCCCACGCTCCCGCCGTATGGTTACCCTCGAGTAAGTTACCCATCAGTAACAACTTCCCGTCCCGCTATCCGGGCACCCCCACGAGGAAACAGGATCGCCCTCCCACCAACGGTTTCGACCACCGGGCAGCGTCGCCCGGTGGCCCAGTTAGGAAGTGTCAGCGTTGACAACCCGCACAGAATCCATCGCAACAGCCAAGCCCAAAACCCGGTCCCAATCCATCGCCATCACCGCACTGTCCCTGCTGCTGGCTCTTTTCCTTGCGTTTTATACCTTCCTCACGGGCCAGATCGCCAACGGTGCCGCGCAGCTGATGGACGGAGCAGAGCAGGCTGCCGCGGGGGCCAACCAGCTCAAAGACGGTTCGGGCCAGCTGGCAGCAGGAGCAGGGGCCGCGAACAAAGGCGCGGCGCAGGTCAAGGACGGCTCGAACAAGGTCAGGGACGGCAGCAGCGAATTGAATGCCGGCGCCGCGGCCCTGCAGTCGGGGGCCGGCCGGATCTTCTCCGGAGTCCGCGACCAGCTGGCACCAGGGGTGGACAAGCTGCACGCCGGTACCGCCAAGCTGCAGAATGACGTGCTGAACAAGCTGGTTCCGGGTGTCTACCAGGTGGACGACGGCGCACGGAAGCTTCAGTCCGGCGCCGTCGCTCTTTCCGCTGCGCTGACCCCAACCGCATCCGGAAATGCACCCAACAACCTTGCTGACGGCGCGGGCCGGATCGCTGCAGGCACGGGCCAGCTCGCCGCAGGTGCCGGCGATCTTGATGCCGGCGCCACCAAGCTGCGCAGCGGGACTGCAGCGCTGAAGGACGGCACCGGCCAGCTGGCAGCCGGAGCAAACCGGCTCAAGGGTTACCCGGGTGCCGGCAACGACCCCGCACTAGGCGACGGGCTCGCCGCACTCAGCCAGGGACTGGACCAGCTCGAAGCGGCAGCGAACGGACCGCAGGGCCTGGTACCCCTTGCAGTGATCAAGGACCAGATAGCCAAGCTGGCCGACGGCGGCCGGAGGGCCTATGCCGGGGCGGTACAGCTTGACGCCGGTGCAGCAAAGGTCAACGGCGGGGCCGGGGCCCTGGACGACGGCGCCGGGCAGCTGAAGACCGGAACGGGCAGGCTGGCCACGGGAGCCGGCGAGTTGAACGACGGCGCCGGACGGTTGAAGGCGGGCTTTGCCACCCTGGCGGAAAAGCTCAATGCGACGGATCCGCAGAACCCGGGCGTGGTGCTGGGCACGTCGATGCTGGCCGAGGGGACGGCGAAGATCCGGGTGGGGATGGACGGTGTGCCGGGCGACCCCGACCGTCCCGGCCTGATCTACGCCACCAACAACCTCCAGGACGGCACCACCCGGCTCAGCGCGGGCATCAACGGCGGCGGCGACCCGGCGAACCCGGGCCTGCTGGCGGGAACGGAAGCCCTCTCCGACGGAACCGTCAAGCTCAGCAGTGGGACGGGCCAACTGGAATCGGGGTCCGCACGGCTCGCCGAAGGATCAGGTCAGCTGGCCGATGGCAACGGCCGGCTGGACGACGGTTCCGGCAAACTGGCGGAAGGCGCCGGCAAGCTGGCGGACGGCAACGCGAAAATCGCTGCCGGCACGCAGGAGCTGCACACGAAAGTGGCGGCAGTGTCGCCGTCGTCCTGGCTGGACAACCCGGGCATCGCCCTGCTGCTGATCGCGCTGCTCGTGGCCGCCGCCGTCGCGGCCTACCTGCTCCTGCGCCGCCGTGCCGCGGGCCTGCGGGCCCCCTGACAGCTGACGCAGACAGGCCGGGACCGCGGCCCTGCAAAAAAGGGGGCCGCGGTCCCGGCCTGCAACGCCTATGTGGCCGGCTGGTCCGGTTAGGCCAGCAGTTCCTCCAGGGAAGCAACCATGCTGCCCTCGAAGCCCTCCACAACCTCACCCATGCGGTTCAGCCAGACGCCCAGCAGCCCTGCCGCCGTCGAACCCTCCGCATCCAGCAGCCGGTTATCGCCCACGTACAGCGTTTCGCCCGGGGCAGTGCCCAGCAGCCGGACGCCCTCAAGGTACATGGCCGGATCGGGCTTGGCCACGCCAAGCGTGTCCGTGCCCACCAGGTGCGTGATCCGCTCCAGCCCGGCCCCGTCCAGCTTGGCGCGCTGGTAGTCATGGACGTTGTTGCTCACGGCGCCGTAGGGCACTCCCGCATTGTCCAGGACGTCCAGGAGGGGCAGCACATCGGGGAACGGCTTCACGTACGCGGGCTGCTTCTCCATGTAGGCCGCCAGCCACCGGTGCGACTCCTCGCCCTCGCCCAGGTCAACGCCGAAGTGTCCCAGTGCCGCACGCCCGCGGAGCAGGCGTTGTTCGTTGAACGTCAGCTCGCCGGCCAGGTAGCGGTCGTAGAAGTGGGTGGTCTCGTGGGTGAAGATGCGGCCGAACCGCTCCCACCCGGCCTGGTCAAGTCCGGGCAGGAGGTGTTCGCTGACCTCGCGCAGCGCGGTGGTCATCGAATACTCGAGGTCCACCAGGGTGTCGTCAATGTCGAACAGGACGCCCCGGACACTACCGAAAGGTGTCTCCAGTATGCCGGCTCGGGCCGCTTGGCTGGGAGCGGTCATCAGCCGCGGAAGGCGCGGAGCCGGCGCAGGGAGGACTCCTTGCCCAGGATCACCATGGACTCAAACAGCGGCGGCGACACGCGGCGGCCGGAAACGGCCGTGCGCACCGGGCCGAAGGCAAGCCTCGGCTTGATGCCCATGTCCTCCACCAGGGCCTGCTTGAGTGCGGCCTGGATGTTGTCCGGCGTCCATTCCGCCACCGGTTCCAGCGCGGCGATGGCGGCATCAAGGACCTCGGGAAGGTTGGCGGGAAGGCCTTTGCGTGCGTCGTCGGCGATGTCGATGGCGTCATCGGCCTTGAACAGGAACGCCAGCATGTCCGGGGCTTCGCCCAGGAGCGTGATGCGTTCCTGGATCAGCGGCGCCGCCTCGGTGACGATTTCCTCTTCGCGGTCTGTCAGGATCTCCCCCACCAGGCCTGCCTCGCGCAGGTAGTGCGCAACGCGGTCACGGAACACCTTGGGCTCGAGCATCCGGACGTGGGTGCCGTTGATGGCCTCGGCCTTCTTCAGGTCGAAGCGGGCCGGGTTGGCCAGGACGTCGTGGACGTCAAAGTGCTCCACAAGCTGCTCCACCGTAAAGATGTCCTCGTCCGCGCTGAGGGACCAGCCCAGCAGGGACAGGTAGTTCAGCAGCCCTTCCGGGATGAAGCCCCGCTCCCGGTGCAGGAACAGGCTGGACTCGGGGTCGCGCTTGGACAGCTTCTTGTTGCCCTGGCCCATGACGTAGGGCAGGTGGCCGAACTCCGGCATGTACTCGGCGACGCCGATGGCGTACAGCGCCCGGTACAGGGCGATCTGGCGGGGCGTGGAGCTGAGCAGGTCCTCGCCGCGCAGCACATGGGTGATGCCCATCAGCGCGTCGTCCACCGGGTTTACCAGCGTGTAGAGCGGCGCACCGTTGGCCCGCACCACGGCGAAGTCAGGGACGGAACCGGCCTTGAACGTGATGTCGCCGCGGACCAGGTCGGTGAACGTGATGTCCTCGTCCGGCATGCGCAGGCGGAGGACAGCCTGCCGGCCCTCCGCCCGGTACTGCGCCAGCTGCTCCTCCGTCAGGTGCCGGTCAAAGCCGTCGTAGCCAAGCTTCGGGTCCCGTCCGGCCGCGCGGTGGCGCGCCTCGATCTCCTCCGGGGTGGAGAAGGACTCGTAGATGAACCCGCCGTCATGCAGCCGCTTGATGACGTCCTGGTAGATGTCGCCGCGCTGGGACTGCCGGTACGGCTCGTGCGGGCCGCCGACCTCAACGCCCTCGTCCCAGTCGATGCCCAGCCACTTCAATGCGTCGAGCAGCTGGTGGTAGCTTTCCTCGCTGTCCCGCGCCGCGTCCGTGTCCTCGATGCGGAAAACCAGCGTGCCCTTGGTGTGGCGCGCGTAGGCCCAGTTGAACAGGGCCGTCCGGATCAGTCCAACGTGCGGGGTACCCGTGGGCGACGGGCAGAAACGGACCCGGACGGGCGTCTCGGCGGTAACGGGCGGAATGGCTGCGGCGGGTGACGAAGAAGCGATAGTCATAGTGGCTTCAACTTTACCCGCCTGGCCGGGTCCGGCCTTCCGCCGGCCGGACAGGCCTAGCGGCGGACGATGGGGTTGGAAAGCCGTCCGATGCCCTCGATTTCCACCTCGAAGCGGTCGCCCTCCTTGACCAGGCCCACGCCGGCGGGCGTGCCGGTCATGATCACGTCGCCCGGCAGCAGGGTAAACGCCTGCGATACCACCGACACCAGTTCGCGCACGCCGCGGATCATCTGGCTGGTGCTGCCGTCCTGGCGCACTTCACCGTTGAGCCTGCCCTGGATCCGCAGGTCCTCCGTGTCCAGGTCGGTCTCGATCCAGGGCCCCAGCGGCGCGGAGGTGTCGAAGCCCTTGGCGCGGGTCCACTGCAGGTCCGTTTTCTGGACGTCGCGGGCCGTGAGGTCGTTGCCGCACGTGTAGCCGAAGATGACATCGTCCACGCGGTCTTCCGGCACGTCCTTGCAGATCCGGCCGATCACCACGCAGAGTTCAGCTTCGAAGGAGACCTCTTCGGAGAACTCCGGCAGCACTACGGGGTCGTTGGGGCCCACGACTGCGGTGTTGGGCTTCAGGAAGAGCAGCGGCTGGGCGGGGACCTCGTTGCCGAGTTCATGGGCGTGATCCACGAAGTTCCGGCCAACGCCGATCACCTTGCTCCGCGGGATGATCGGCGCCAGCAGCCGGACGTCCTCCAGCTTGTGGCGCACGGATGTGCGCTCCACGCCATGGAAGAAGGGGTCGCCGTGGATGACAGTGATTTCCTCACTGCCCGGTTCACCTTCCACAACGCCGTACAGGGGATCGGAATCGACTACAAACCTGGCAATACGCATGGCTCCTACCCTACCGTCCCGCCGGTGCCGCCTGGCCCGCGCTGCCGCCGCCACGCAGGTAGGACAGCTGCGCGGCCACGGACAGCTCGGCGGCACGCCGGACGGAAGGCTCGACGTCGGAATAGACGGCGTCGGCCACCTCCCCCGCGGCTGCATCCTGGCCCAGCCGGTCCAGCGCGGCGCGGATCTGCGCCAGCCGTTCTTCCCGGTGTGTCCGGTAGTCCCGGGCGATGGCTTCAAGGGAGGGCAGCACCGGGCCGTGGGCCGGGAGGACGGTTGCGGGCCCCAGCGCTTCGAGCCGGTCCAGGGATGCCAGGTAGTCGCCCAGCGTGCCGTCCGGATAATCCAGGACGGTGGTGCCGCGGCCAAGGACGGTGTCGCCCGTCAGCACCGATCCATGGTCCCCGTCCGCAGGCAGGTGGAAACAGACGGAGTCTGAGGTGTGGCCGGGCGTGGCCAGGACGACGATCTCCAGCCCTGCGGCCTGGATCACCTCTCCATGGACCAGCGGCACTCCGCCGCCGTGGCAGTGGCCGGGCTCCGCCGCCCGGACCGGCGCGCCCGTCAATTCATGCAGGCGGGCGGAACCCGCCGTATGGTCCGCGTGCCGGTGGGTCACCAAAATCAGTTCGACGGCGGCGGTCCCGGCCAGTGCGTTCAGGTGCGTTTCGTCCCGGGGACCGGGATCCACGACCACCACGGAGGAATGGCCAGGGGCACGCAGGAGGTAGGAGTTGGTGCCGTCCAGGCTCATGGGGCCGGGGTTGGGTGCCAGGATGAACTGTGTGAGCCCGGAGCCGCGCTGCAGCCGGGGGCCGGAAACTGAGGTCACCGGTCCATCCTTGCATCCGGCGCTGCCCCACCCCAGCCCCGCAGCGCGTCGGTGTGCCGGCATCCACCCCGCAACAGTCAGCAGCTTGTTCGCACAACCACGCCTTCAAGGTCAGGATCTGCGAACCAGCCCAGGAATGCCTGTTGGCCGGAACGCAGAACGGCGCCTGCCGGACCCAAGTCCGGCAGGCGCCGTCGTACATTGAAAACTGCCGGGCTATGCCAGGCGGGTCAGCCAGCCGTGGGTGTCCGGCTCCGTGCCGGTCTGGATGCCCAAGAGCTTTTCGCGGATGGCCATGGTGGCCTCCCCCGCCTTGGCGTCCTCGGAACCGATGAACTCGGTGGCGTCCTTGAGGACTCCGATGGGAGTGATGACGGCTGCCGTGCCGCAGGCGAACACTTCGGTGATGTCACCGGAGGCCACGCCGTCACGCCACTCGTCAAGGGTGATCTTCCGCTCGGAAACCTCGCGGCCCATGTCCTTGGCCACCTGGATGACGGACATCCGGGTGACGCCTTCCAGGATGGTCCCGGTGAGCGCGGGCGTTACCAGCGAGCCGTCCTTCATGACGAAGAACACGTTCATGCCGCCCAGTTCTTCCACGGCGTTGTCGTTGGCCTGGTCAAGGAACAGGACCTGCTTGCACCCGTTGGCCTCGGCCTCCTGCTGCGCGATCAGCGAAGCCGCGTAGTTGCCGCCGCACTTGGCGTCGCCGGTGCCGCCACGGCCGGCGCGGGCATACTGCCGGGAGATCCAGATGGATACGGGCTTGAGCTCGCCGCCGAAGTAGTTGCCGGCAGGCGAGGCGATCACCCGGAAGGACACCTCGCGGGCGGCGCGGACGCCCAGGAAGGCCTCGGTGGCGATCATGAACGGCCGCAGGTACAGGGCCTCGCCGTCGCCGGAGGGGACCCACTCCTTGTCCACTGCCACCAGTTCGCGGATGGCGCCGAGGAAATACTCGGCCGGCAGTTCCGGAAGGGCCAGCCGGCGGGCGGATTTGTTCAGCCGCGCCGCGTTCGCCTCCGGGCGGAAGGTCCAGATGGACCCGTCCGCGTGGCGGTAGGCCTTCAACCCTTCGAAGATCTCCTGGCCGTAGTGGAAGACGGCGGCGGAAGGATCCAGGACGATCGGACCGTAGGGTTCGATCCGGGCATCGTGCCAGCCGCCGTTGCCGTCCGCGTCCACGCTGTAGTCCACGATTGCGGTGTGGTCGGTGAAGTAGTTGCCGAATCCCGGGTTTGCCAGGATGGCTGCACGCTCTTCGGCGGACTTCGGGTTGGCCGAAGGCTGCCGGGTGAATTCGACGCCATGGGCGGTCTGGGTCATGGTTCCTCCACGATCGGCCGCCACCTCGTTCAGCGCTGAACGGCGGGGCGGCATTTGGTGATTCGAGACAAGCTTACGCCCGATGCCGGATGACCCGGCGCGGGCTAAAGGCCGGCGGTGATGGCGTCGCCCACGGCCGTGGTGCTGCGTGCGGTGCCGTCACGCTTTTCGACGTCGGCAACCACGGCAGCTTCAATCCTGCGGGCGGCGTCCGTGTAGCCCAGGTGGTCCAGCAGGAGGGCCGCGGAGAGGATCGCCGCGGTGGGATCTGCCTTGCCCTGGCCGGCGATGTCCGGCGCGGAACCGTGGACCGGTTCGAACATGGACGGCGCCGTGCGGTCCATGTTGATGTTGCCGGAGGCGGCCAGGCCGATGCCGCCGGTGATGGCAGCGGCGAGGTCGGTGATGATGTCGCCGAACAGATTGTCCGTGACGATGACATCGAAGCGGGACGGGTCCGTGACCATGAAGATCGTGGCGGCGTCCACGTGCAGGTAGTCGTGCGTGACGTCCGGGAATTCCTGGGCGACGGCTTCGACGGTGCGCTTCCAGAGGTGGCCGGCGAAGACCAGGACGTTGTGCTTGTGCACCAGGGTGACGTGCTTGCGTTCCCGTGCGCTGGCGCGTCGGAAGGCGTCACGGACCACGCGCTCCACGCCGTGGGCGGTGTTCAGGGAAACTTCGGTGGCTACCTCGTGCGGGGTGCCCGCACGCAGGGTGCCGCCGTTCCCGACGTAGGGCCCTTCGGTGCCTTCGCGGACCACGATGAAGTCGATGGTGCCGGGGTTGGCCAGGGGGCTGCCGACCGTGCCGTAAAGCCGGGAAGGCCGCAGGTTGACGTAGTGGTCCAGGCTGAACCGGAGCTTGAGGAGCAGCTCACGCTCGATGATGCCGGACGGGATCCGGGTGTCGCCGGGGGCGGCGCCCACCGCGCCGAAGAGGATGGCGTCGCGGGTCTTCAGGTCGGCCAGGACGGCGTCCGGCAGGGTCTCGCCGGTGCGAAGCCAGTGCTCGGCGCCGAGTTCGTAATGCGTGGGCTTGAGCTCCACGCCCTCCGCCGCAACAGCCTTTTCCAGGACTTTAAGGGCCTCGGCAATGACCTCGGGGCCGATGCCGTCGCCGGGAATAACTGCAAGATCGATGGAGGATGCGCTCATGTCTTCAGGGTAGCCAGACCATCCATATGCTGGTCAAGCCGTCCCATATTCCGGACACCGGGTCCGTCGGCGGCGTTGGAGTCCCGGACGTGTACAGCGATCAGCCCCAGGCATGAGGCACCCGCCACCGCATCAGCATAGAGTTTCGGGGTGGAATTACGGCACAAGGCTTATCACTGGCTCCGGGTCAACACCTTCCGGGTGGACCTGGTCCTCATGCTGGCGCTCCTGCTTTTCTGCGGCCCGGTGTACCTCATCGCGGACCGACCCTGGCACTTCGTGCTGTCGAGCGCACTGGTGGTGCCGCTGGCATGGCGACGCACCCGGCCGGTGCCCGCGGCGGGCGCCATTGTGCTGGCATCCCTGGCGTTGTGGGCGTCCGGGCTGGAGCCCCTGGCGGGATTGATGGCTGTTCCGCTGATCATCTATGCCGTTGCCGCCTACGGTCCTGCCTGGGCCAGCCGGTCGGTCCTTGGCCTGGGCCTGCTGGGCGGCGTGCTGCTGACCACCCGAAACCTCAGCAGCACGGCCCAAACGGGCGTGCTGGGCCTCACCATCAGTGCCGTGTACACCGTACTGATCTGGATGCTGGTGTTGTTCAGTTGGACCCTCGGGGACTTGACACGCGTCCGCCGTCAGCAGCTGCAGACCCTCGCGGACCGTGCCCGTCGGCTCGAAACCGAACAACAGCAGGAACGCTCCCTGGCCGCCGCCGATGAACGCGCCCACATTGCCCGTGAGATGCACGACATCGTGGCGCATTCCCTGTCCGTGATCATCACCCAGTCCGACGGTGCACGATACGCCGCGGCAGCCAACCCTGCCGTGGCCACGGAAACGCTGGCCACCGTCGCCGCCACGGCACGGGAATCGTTGGCGGAAATGCGCCGACTGCTGGGTGTGCTGCGGCACGGCGATGAGTCCACCACCCGCCCGTTGCCCGGACTTGTGGACCTCGATGAGCTGTTCCTGGGGTTCCGTGCGGCCGGCCTGCCGCTGGACGTCGAACAGCTGGGATCGCCGCGGCGCACCCTGCCTCCGGGCGCCGAACTCACGGCATACCGGGTCCTCCAGGAATCCCTGACGAACGTCCTCAAGCATGCAGGTCCGCGGGCCCGGGCCCGGGTTTTGGTGCGGTGGCAGCCACGCGGGCTGCAGCTCGAAGTGCACGACGACGGCCGGGGCGCTGCTGCCCATCCGGCGGTGGGTGGCGGGGAAGACGGCGGTAACGGGCTGCGGGGCATGCGGGAACGGATCAGCCTTTACGATGGTTCGTTGGCGGCCCGCCCGGCCGCGGGCGGGGGCTTCCAGGTTTCGGCCTTCCTTCCCTACACCGAGGCTTGAGCATGACATTGCCACTAGACCGCGACACAACCGCTCCGATCCGAGTGGCGCTGGTCGATGACCAGCAACTGGTGCGCTCGGGATTCAGCATGCTGATCAACTCCCAGCCGGACCTTGACGTCGTGGTCGAGGCCGGAAACGGGTTCGAGGCACTCCAGGCCCTCGGAGCAGCAGCCGCCGACGTCGTCCTGATGGACGTGCGCATGCCGGGAATGGACGGCATCGAGGCCACCCGCAGGCTTATCGAACGCGCCGCTTCCGCCCCCGCCGGGTCAGCCAGGGCTGAACTTCGCGTCGTGGTGCTCACGACCTTCGATCTGGACGAGTACGCACTGGCGGCCATCCAAGCCGGCGCCAGCGGTTTCCTCCTGAAGGACGCCCCGCCGGAGGAACTGCTGGAAGCCATCCGCACGGTCCACCGCGGGGACGCCGTCATCGCCCCCTCCACCACCCGCCGGCTCCTGGACCACGTAGCTCCGCTGCTGCGCGCGCACGGCAACGAACGGCCCGAGGACCACGAGGCCGTCGAACGGCTCACAGCCCGCGAGCGCGAAGTGTTCACCCTCATGGCACAAGGGCGATCCAACCCTGAGATCGCGGCAGACCTGTTTGTCTCCGAAGCAACCGTCAAAACGCATGTAGGGCACATCCTGGCCAAGCTTGGGGCACGGGACCGGGTCCAGGCAGTCGTGCTCGCCTACGAGACCGGGGTTGTCACTCCCGGGGGCTGACGCCTGGCGCGGTGGTCTCAGACCTGGGTATGAGGCCGGCCCCGGCAGGACCAGACCACCGGCCGATCCCCGGGCGCCGGGTGCGGCCATAGCGTGGAAACATGACAACTTCCGCGCATGCCCATACTGCTTTTAACAGGCAAAACATCACCTCCGCTCCCGCCGTGCAGGCCCTCTCCCTGGCCAAGACGTACGGCCGCGGCGCCACCCGCGTCAGCGCCCTGCGTGAGGTCAGCGTCACATTCGATGCTGGCCGCTTCACCGCAATAATGGGCCCTTCCGGCTCCGGAAAGTCCACCCTGATGCACTGCCTCGCCGGCCTGGACACCGCGGACTCCGGACGGATCCTGGTGGGCGGGACGGACATCACGGCCCTGAACGACAAGCAGCTCACCACTCTTCGCCGCGACAGGATCGGATTTGTCTTCCAGGCCTTTAACCTCGTGCCGACGCTGACAGCCGAACAGAACATCACGCTGCCGCTGGCATTGGCAAACAAGGCCACCGACACCGCCTGGTTCGACACAGTGGTGGCCACGCTTGGCCTTAAGGACAGGCTCCGGCACCGGCCGCACGAGCTCTCCGGCGGTCAACAGCAGCGGGTGGCCGTGGCCCGGGCCCTGCTGACCCGGCCCGACGTGGTGTTCGGGGACGAACCTACCGGCAACCTTGATTCGACCGCCGGCGGCGAGGTCCTGGCACTGCTGCGCCGCAGCAGCCGGGAAATGGGCCAGACGATCATCATGGTCACCCACGATCCGGTGGCGGCCAGCTACGCCGACCGCGTGGTCCTGATGAGTGACGGCGGTCTGGTGGGCGAGATCGCCGAGCCCACCGCCGGGTCCGTCCTCGCTGCCCTCGGCAAGCTGGGAGGCTGATCGTGCTGCGCGTTGCCTTCTCGCAATTCCAGTCCCACAGCCGCCGGTTCATTGCCGTCGGCCTGGCGGTGATGCTGTCAGTGGCGTTCCTGTCCACCACCCTGATGATGGGGGCGAGTACCCGTGCTTCGCTGGGTGCCAGCCTCGGAGAGGCTTACAGCAAGGCCGGCCTCATCGCCACCCCGGACACGGGAACCTTCAATGATGCCGCCCTGGCAGCAGTCCGTGCGGTACCTGGCGTGACCGAGGCCTATGGCCGGATGGAGGCGTACGCCGAGTTCACCGCCGGCGGCCAGGAGGTGTTTGCGCAGGCCCGGAACCTGGCGCCGATGGCCTTGGAAACCGCGGCCGTGACCGACGGCGCCCTCCCGGAGAGTGCTGACGGCGTTGCGGTGGACAGGGCTGCCGCCGCCCGCTATGGGCTGCGCGTCGGCGACTCCCTGACCCTCAGGGCCCCCGACGGCGCCACAACCGTGGCCATGACCGTCACCGGGATCCTTCGCGGCAGCAACGACCCCTTCACCTCTGCCCTCCCGCAGATCGTCGCCGGGACACCGGCCGTCAGTGCCCTGGCAGCCGGTGCCCGGGACCCGCAAGGTGGTACCGACGCCGGCGCCGGCTACGGGACCATCCAGTTGGCCCTGGCTTCAGGCACCGACGCCGCCACAACCAGCAAGAACGTGCTGGCGGCGCTCACCGGCGTCGGCGCAGGCGCGCAGGTCAAAACAGCAGACGAACAGGTCACCGCCCAGGTGGCGATGATGACCGGAGGCCAGGATGAACTGACAATCATCCTGCTGGCGTTCGCCGGGGTCGCCCTGATTGTCTCCGGCCTGGTGGTGACCAACACCTTCGCGGTGCTGGTGGCCCAACGCACCAGGGAACTGGCGCTGCTCAGGTGCCTGGGGGCGTGCCGGAGCCAGGTACGCAACTCGGTCCTGGCCGAAGCCCTGGTGGTGGGCCTGGTGTCCTCTGCGGCTGGTGTGCTCGCCGCCGTCGCCCTGATGGCTGCCCTGATCGGCTGGGCCGGGACGCAGCCGGACATGGCGTTTGCCACCATGGCCGTCCCGTCGTCGTCCGTCATTGCGGGGCTGGCAGTAGGCACATTCCTGACCCTGGGCGCCGCCCTGGTTCCCGCGAAAGCTGCCACGGCCGTGGCTCCGCTTGCTGCCCTGCGGCCGGCTGACGATGCCGGAATCGGGAACCGGCGCGGCCGAGTGCGACTGGTGCTGGGCCTTGCCGCCCTTGCCCTTGGTATTCCGTTGCTGGCCCTCGGCGCCGCGGGCGTGATGCTGGTGGTGGCCTTCGCCGGCGGCGTGCTCTCCTTCGTCGGAGTCCTGCTCTGCGCCACCCTGTTCGTCCCGCAGCTGGTGGGCCTGGCGGGACGGTTGGCCTCCCCTGCCGGCGTCCCCGGGAAGCTGGCCGCACTCAATGCCGTCCGCAACCCGGCCCGGACTTCCGTCACCGCTGCCGCCCTCCTGATCGGCGTCACGCTGGTGTCCCTCATGATGACCGGGGCTGCCACTGCCCGCCAGGCGTTTGATGACGCCCTCGCCGGTACCTACCCCGTGGATATGGCCATCACCGGGGGTGCACTGACAGCCCTCGAGCGTGACGCAGTAGCACGGATCGACGGCGTCGCTACTGCGGCCTTGCTGCCGGTAGCAGGCACCATGGCCGGCGAAGGCATGGACAGCCCCGTCTATGCCCTCGACGCGGCGGAGGCCGGCCGGCTGCTCCGCGACACCACTATTACCCTTGAACCGGGCAGGATCTACCTGCCCGAAGGCTCCCCGGCCGGATCCGTTGAGGTCAACGGCGCCGCCGGACGGGCCACCTTGGAAGCCGTGGTGCTGCGGACCCGCAACATCCCGGCCCTGGTGTCCACCGACACCGCCCGCCAGTCGGGCCTGACGGGCAGTGGCGTTGCCCCAACAGACAGTGCGCGGACCGATGGCACCGGCCCCGCGGCCAGTGCCGTCTGGCTGCGCCTGGCGGACGCTCCCGGCGGCGCACCGCTGTCCGCAGACCGGATCAAGGACATCCAGTCCGCTGTTGCCCAGGCAGCAGGCGTGTCCGCGGGTGCGGTCAGCGGCGCCGCCATAGAGCGGGTCACCTTCAATGAGGTCATCGACGTACTGCTCCTAGTGGTCACGGGCCTATTGGGGGTGGCGGTGCTGATCGCGCTGATCGGCGTGGCCAATACACTGTCGCTGTCCGTGCTCGAACGGACCAGGGAGAACTCCCTGCTCCGGGCGCTGGGCCTTACCAAAGGCCAGCTGCGGGGCATGCTGGCCCTTGAGGCAGCCCTGGTGGCCGGCGTCGCCGCAGTGATTGGTGCTGTCCTGGGCAGCGTCTATGGCTGGCTGGGGGCGCGGTCCGCCCTCGGCAGCCTGGCCGAGGTCACACCCTCCGTCCCTTGGCTGCAGTTGTTGGGGGTACTGGCCGTGGCCGTGGTCGCCGGCCTGCTGGCGTCGGTCATTCCTGCCCGGCGTGCGGCACGGCTGTCGCCTGTCCAGGGGCTTGCCGCCGCATAGCCCGCCGACGGCCGGGCCAGGGCGCCGGAACGGGAAAGGGCAGGTGGCGCGGAAGTCCGCCTCACCTGCCCTTTCGTGCGCCGGAACCTCAGGCTTCGGCCGGTTCCTCGAACTTGGGGAACACAGGAGTGGGAGCCGGCAGTGCCGTTCCCGGGACGATCGGGCTGGCGATGGCGGCGAACTGGCGGGCTTCACCTTCTGCCTGGCCCAGGGCGTCCAGGAGCTTGGCCGTGGCGTTGGGCATGACCGGCTGGGCCAGGATGGCCACGATCCGCAGGACCTCCAGGGTCACGTACAGGACGGTGTTCATGCGTTCGACGTCGGTCTTCCGCAGGACCCAGGGCGCCTGATCGGCGAAGTAGGCGTTGGTGTGGTGCAGCACGCCCCAGACAGCTTCCAGGGCGCGGCTGAATTCCTGCTTGTCGAAGGCGGCGCGGGCGGCGTCCAGCAGGCCGTTGGCCTGGTCAAGGATGGCCTGGTCCGCAGCCGTGAACTCTCCGGGGGTGGGAACCGAGGCGCCGCAGTTCTTCGCCACCATGGACAGCGACCGCTGTGCGAGGTTGCCGAAGTTGTTCGCCAGGTCCGCGTTCATGCGCCCCACGATGGCCTCGTGGTTGTAGCTGCCATCGGCCCCGAACGGGACTTCGCGGAGGAAGAAGAACCGCACCTGGTCCAGCCCATAGCGGGCAACGAAATCGGCAGGAGCCACCACGTTGCCCAGGGACTTGGACATCTTGACCCCGTTGTTGTGCAGGAACCCGTGGATCATGACCCGCTTGGGCAGATCCAGCCCTGCGCTCATCAGGAAGGCGGGCCAGTAGATGGCGTGGAACCGGGAGATGTCCTTGCCGATGATGTGGACGTCGGCGGGCCAGTACTTCCGGAACTTGTCCGAGTCCACATCCGGGTAACCGACGCCCGTGAGGTAGTTGGTCAGCGCGTCCACCCAGACATACATGACGTGCTTGTCGTTGCCGGGCACGGGAACGCCCCAGTCGAACGTGGTCCGGCTGATGGACAGATCCTCCAGCCCGCGCTTGACGAAGCTGATGACCTCGTTGAACCGGTACTGCGGCGCGCCGAATTCCGGGTGGGATTCATACAGTGCCAGCAGTTTGTCCTGGTAGGCGGACAGCCGGAAGAAGTAGCTCTCCTCCGCCGTCCACGTCACCTCAGTGTCCGTCTCTTTCGAGTAGCGCACGCCGTCGTCCTTGACCACGGTGTCATCCTCGCCATAGAAGGCTTCGTCCCGGACGGAGTACCAGCCCTCGTACTTGGAGAGGTAGATGTCCCCGTTCGCTTCCATCTTCTTCCAGATGGCCTGCGAGGCAGCGTAGTGGTCCTCGTCCGTGGTGCGGATGAAGCGGTCGTAGCTGATGCCCAGCGCGGCGTGCGCGGCCATGTAGACCTCCGCGTTCCGGTCCACCAGCTCCTTGGGCGTGACGCCCTCCTTCTCCGCGGTCTGGGCAATCTTCATGCCGTGCTCGTCCGTGCCGGTCAGGAACATCACGTCATAACCGTCCAGCCGCTTGAAGCGCGCCATGGCGTCGGTGGCTATGTACTCGTAGGCATGGCCGATGTGCGGCACACCGTTGGGGTAGGTGATGGCCGTGGTGATGTAGAACGGCGTTTTTTCTGGAGCAGTCACGTTCGGACGGTTACCTTCAGTGCGGAGTGGGCGGGGCTAGATCAGTTCTGTCAGGGTATCGCTCAGCCGGACCAGTTCGTGGTCGTGGGAGGCCACCAGGACGGCGATCCCGTCAGAGGTGGTGTCCTTCAGGATACTGATAATGCGGTTGGCAGAGGCACGGTCCAGGCTGGCGGTGGGCTCGTCCACCACCAGGACCCTGGTGCCCAGGATCAGGGCGCGGGCGATCGCCACGCGCTGCCGTTCACCGCCGGACAGCTGGGCGGGACGGTGCCGCATCCGCCGGCCAAGGCCCACCAGGTCCAGGAGGTCCTTGGCCATGTCGCGCCGCTGGTCCACTTCGCCGTCCGGAACGGCAGGCAGGAGCACGTTCTCCAGTGCGCTCATGCCGTCGATCAGGGCACCGCCCTGGTCCACATAACCGATCAGTGCACGACGGCGGTCGGCGATTTCGTCGTCGCCCATGCTTTCGAGCGAATCGCCTTCCCAGAAAACGCGGCCCGACGTCGGCAGGGTGAGTCCCGCGCCGACGGTCAGGATGCTGGTCTTGCCGGAGCCGCTTCGGCCGGCCACACAGTGCATTTCGCCGGCGTGCAGGGTCAGGTCGAAGCCTTCCACCACGCTCACGGCCTCGGCGCCGCCCTTTCCACCGCCATAGCGGATGGTGATGTCGCGCATCTCCAGCGGGGTGGCGTGGTCGGCCGACTTGACGATGGTGTTGGCCCGGGTCTGCAGGGGGACCTCGTTGGAGCCGCTCCTGCGGCTGCGCTGGAGGTTCGTCGGGTTTGTCATTGGACCACTTTCGTTGCAATAGGTATCCAGCAAATTACAGCCACCAGGCCGGCTACGGCGGCCCAGATGGCCGCGTAGGGTGCCAGCAGCAGGCCGATGCCCAGGGCGCCCAGCACGCCCAGCGGCAGGGCCACGGTTCCCACCAGTGCGTTCTCGAACAAACGGACCTGGCGGAGCATGTCAGGGTTCCAGCCCATCGCCTGGAGGATGCCAAGGTATTGCCGCTTGGCGTTGAGCTCGAAGCGGCCTGTCACCAGGGTGAGCACCAGTCCCACGGCCACCCCCGCAAGCGCCAGCAGGATGCTCGGCAGGGTGACGCTGGCCGCCGCCAGGCCGCTCAGCGCGCTTGCACCCGCTGCCCGCGGGATGTCGATCAGCAGGGCGATCAGCCCGCCGACGGCGGCACCGAAGACGCCGACCGCAACCGCCAGGGACAACGTGTTGAACTTGTTGGTGCTCAGCTGCCGGTTGGCGAAGGTCAGCGGCGAATCCACCGGGATGAGCCGTTCGTCGTGCTGCGGCTCCTGGTCGATCACGTCGCGGTGGCGGAGCTGCTGCGCGGCGAAGAGGGCCGCGCCGCAGTACAGGACCAGGACGGCGGCGCACACCAGTGCGGTGGCAAGGCTCCAGCTCACCAGGCTCAGCACGATGCCGGCGGCGGCGAGCAGTACGGCCCCGACGCCGAATTCCTCAAGTACCCAGCTGCGGATCCGCCGCTGGGTCCAGCCCATGGCCCGCAGGGTTCCTGCCTCGCTGCGCCGTTTCCGGATGTAGCTCACGGTGGAGGCCCCCGTCAGCAGGGCGGCGCCGCACAGGGTGAGGAACAGCAGCGTGATGTTCGTTCCGGACAGTGCTCCGGCCACGGCTTCGGCAGCGTTCTGCCGGACCCAGGACTGCTGGACGGTGCCCAGGGCGGACTCCTTGCCGGCTCCGTCCTTGGAGTAGCCGGGAACGAAGATGCTGGTGTCCTCACGCGCCGAACCGGCCACCACGGTGGCGTCCAGGCCCATGTCCCTGATCTCGGCGGCGAGCTTCTCCACCTCGGGCTGGGCGTCCTTCCAGCTGCCCGGCGCCTTGGCGCGGACGCGCACGGCGTCGATGACGGCGGCGTTCTGCTTGTAGCCGCGCGCTGCTGCGAGTCCGTAGTAGTCGGTGATGGCACCGGCGGACTGGCTGGCCAGCCCGGTGGCGCTCAACGAGGGCTTCAGGTCTGCTGCGGGAACATCCTTGCCGGCAGCATCCTTGACCAGCGTGAACGGCGTGGGGTCGTAGCCGCCCAGCGGGAGCTTGTTGACGTCCCCGGAGGCCGCCTCGACAGCGGCGGGGTCGAACGTGCCGTACACCATGGGCAACGGCGTTGCCGCCTGCTGCTGGCCGGTGGACAGGTTGTCCCGGTAGGACCGCTCGTCCACCGGGTTCCGCTGGGTCTGGTCAACGGGCGCGCCGTTGGCGGCCTTGTCAGGAAGGCGGTTGACGGTGACCCATTCGCCGGGAACAGCGGTCTTGTCCACGGCACCGTTGGCCGCTGTGTCACTGTCGTTGTATTTGGGGGCGCCGGCGAAGTTGGTGCTCCACTTTGCCGGGGTGTACAGGCCCGCGTTGAAGTTGCCGTTGTTGCCCAGCAGCGACGAGTGGTCCGTGGAGCCCGGCCATGACAAAACGAACGGGTCCTTCGAGACGAACGGCAGGTAATCCTTGCCCAGGGACTTCGACACGGTGCCGACGTCCTTGACTACCTTGCCGGCGTCGTCAATCTCCTCGATCTTGACGTTGTACTTCAGGTCCAGGGATGTTCCGGAACGCACGATCAGCGGGACGGCCTGCGAGCCGCTGGTCAGCTGGCCGGTGCGCTTGGCCTGCTGGTACTGGGTCATCAGCGGAGCCCAGTACTTGAGCTTGACGCCCAGGAAGTCCGGACCTTCCTTGAGTTGGTCCATGCTGATGCCGTTGGTGAAGAGGCCTTCCAGGTAGCGGCCCACGGCGCCCGCGTCGCGTGCGTCGGCGGGCGGGGCCTTCTCCAACGGGGCCAGGAAGTCGCCCGCGGAGCCCAGCAGGGCCCGTTCAGCGGCCGGGTCCACTGCCACCACGGATTCGGTGACCTCGGGAGCCAGCGGGAGGGCGACGGAAAGGTTGAAGAGATTGTGCTCGGAGCCGCCGGCGGGGGCGGGGAATTTGATGCCGGTCTCCCCCGCCGCCGGGGCGATGCGGATGCTGCTGCCGCCCTGGGCCTTTTCCTCCACGAGCCGGGCCTTGCCCAGCGTGCCCTCGGCGGTGGTCTTGAAGAGGGTCTGCTCCGAGTTGCCGTCAGAGCTCACTGCGCTGGCGGTCAGCCGGTACTTCTTGGCGGCATCGGTCAGGACCGATTCAGCGGCCGGCCACTTGTCCGGTGAGGTGGCACCCGCCGCCTGGTCCGCGGTGGCGGTGCCGGCCAGCCCGGCGTTGTAGCCGAGGTAGTCCATGGCGTCGAGCCGGGGCGTCTCAAGGTTCTGGGTGACCCGCGAGACCAGGCTGATGGGGGCCGCCACGGACGTGCCGGACAGCTTCCGGATGGAGTCCAGCTGGTCGAAGCCGATGCCGCCGGCGCCGTTGGCGATCTCGGGCTGCAGGAGGGCCCCGGAGGGTGCCTTGGCCTGGACCAGGATGTCGTAGAGCCCCCTCGAGTTTTCATCAACCGTGCGGTTGAGCGCAGCCTGTGACTGGCTTTGAACGAGGACCGACAAGCACATGGCTGCGATCAAGATGGCCGCGGTCAACAGCAGCACCCTGCTTCTGATGAACCTCTGGACGGCGTTCATGGAACTCCCTGAAACCTGGATTGCGTGCGCACACTTCCATCCGCCCGGGCAGACGTGGACAATGACGGACGGATGTGCAAAAGGTATTGGCCGGTCTGCCGGCTACGGTCCTGAATCAGGACCAAGCCATTGTAAGCAGACCGGCCAATCATACGTGGCTCCGCAGTGGACGAGGCCTTGCGGAGGGGCGGCAGCGGCGTTTCGGCCGGTGTGTCGCGTTAGTCTTCCAGGTCCACTTCCCGGACCATCTCAGCGCCGATGCCTGCCTTGATGGCGTCCAGCACCTGCTGCGGCACAGAGCTGTCGATGGTCAGCAGGGCAAGGACCTGGCCGCCCTCGTTGGAACGCGCCACCTGCATGCCGGCGATGTTGATGTTGTTCATGCCCAGGATGTGGCCGATGGTTCCGATCACGCCGGGGCGGTCGGTGTAGGCAACCACCACGAGGTGCTCGCTGATGGGGATCTCAACCTCGAAGCCGTTGATGCCCACCAGCTTCTCGATCTGCTTGGGACCGGTCAGGGTGCCGGCCACGGAGATCTGGCTGCCGTCGCTGAGGGCGCCGCGCAGGGTCAGGACGTTGCGGTAGGACTCGGTCTCCGGCGTGGTGATCAGGCGGACGTTGATGCCGCGCTGCTCGGCGATCACCGGGGCGTTGACATAGGACACCTGTTCGGTCACGACGTCGGCGAAGATACCCTTCAGCGCGGCCAGTTCCAGGACCTTGACGTCGAGTGAGGAGATTTCGCCGGCCACCTCGACGTCGAACTGGGTCAGGGAGGCGTGGGTCAGCGCGGTGAAGATGCGGCCCAGCTTCTCGATCAGCGGGATGCCGGGGCGGACGTCGGGGGCAATGACGCCGCCGGCAACGTTGACGGCATCCGGCACCAGCTCGCCGGCGAGGGCGAGGCGGACGGACTTGGCCACGGAGACGCCGGCCTTCTCCTGGGCTTCGTCGGTGGAGGCGCCCAGGTGCGGGGTCACCACCACGTTGTCGAGCTTGAAGAACGGCAGGTCGGTGCTGGGCTCCTTGGCGAAGACGTCCACGCCGGCGCCGGCGATCTCGCCGTCCTGGAGGGCGGTGAAGAGGGCTTCCTCGTCCACCAGGCCACCGCGGGCCACGTTGACCACGTAGGCGGTGCTCTTCATCTTCTTGAACGCGTCAGCGCCCAGCATGCCCACCGTCTCGGGCGTCTTGGGCATGTGGATGGTGATGAAGTCCGACTGGGCCAGGAGTTCGTCCAGGGTCACCAGCTGCACGCCCAGCTGCGCGGCGCGGGCGGAGGTGATGTAGGGGTCGTAGGCAAGGATCTTGGTGTCGAAGCCCTTCAGGCGGGCTGCCACCAGGGCACCGATCCGGCCCAGGCCGATGATGCCGATCTTCTTTTCGAACAGCTCGATGCCGGTGTACTTGGAGCGCTTCCATTCGCCGTCCTTGAGGGCGGCGCTGGCCTGCGGGATGTGGCGGGCCAGGCTCAGGATGTGGCCCACGGTGAGTTCAGCGGCGGACACGATGTTGGACGTGGGCGCGTTGACCACCATGACGCCGGCCTGGGTGGCGGCCTTGATGTCCACGTTGTCCAGCCCCACGCCGGCACGGGCAATGACCTTCAGGTTCTTGGCCGCAGCGATGGCTTCGGCGTCAACCTGGGTGGCGGAGCGGACCAGGATGGCGTCTACGTCACTGATCGCAGAAAGCAGCTGGGAACGGTCGGCACCGTCGGTCTGGCGGATTTCAAAGTCCGGGCCAAGGGCCTCGACGGTGGCGGGGGAAAGTTCTTCGGCGAGCAGTACTACGGGTTTTGACACGGCTGATCCTCTGCGTTGCAGTCCTGGGGATGGAAACAAGTCTAGGCCGACGGAAAGGCCGGGCTCACATTGTTAAGTGTGAACCCGGCCTCACCGTTGCGGTCTATGTGGTTGGGCTGGCAGCCTTAGCGGGCTGCGGAGCCTTCCACGTAGTCGACGTCCTGCTGCTGCCAGGAGAACAGGGAGCGCAGTTCGCGGCCGACAGCCTCGATGGGGTGCTGCTCGGCCTTGGCACGCAGTTCCTTGAACTCCACGCCGCCGTTGTCCTGGTCCTCGATGAAGCGCTTGGCGAAGGCACCGGACTGGATGTCGGCCAGGACGGCCTTCATGTTTTCCTTCACCTGGGGGGTGATGACGCGCGGGCCGGAGACGTAGTCGCCGTATTCTGCGGTGTCCGAGACGCTCCAGCGCTGCTTGGCGATGCCGCCCTCCCACATGAGGTCGACGATGAGCTTGAGCTCGTGCAGCACCTCGAAGTAGGCGATCTGCGGCTGGTAGCCGGCCTCGGTGAGGGTCTCGAAGCCGTACTGGATCAGCTGGGAAACGCCGCCGCAGAGGACAGCCTGCTCGCCGAAGAGGTCCGTTTCGGTCTCTTCGGTGAAGGTGGTCTTGATGACGCCCGCGCGGGTGCCGCCGATGGCCTTGGCGTAGGACTTGGCCAGCTCCCAGGCGTTGCCGGACGCGTCCTGCTCGACGGCGATGATGTCCGGGATGCCGCGGCCGGCCTCGAACTCGCGGCGCACGGTGTGGCCCGGAGCCTTCGGGGCCACCAGGATGACGTCAACGCCTTCCGGTGCCTGGATGTAGCCGAAGCGGATGTTGAAGCCGTGGGCGAAGGCCAGTGCCTTGCCGGGGGTCAGCTTGTCCTTGATGGAGTCGTTGTAGATCGCGCGCTGGTGCTGGTCCGGCGCCAGGATCATGATGACGTCAGCCCATTCGGCGGCGTCGGCAACGTTCTTGACCGTGAAGCCTGCATCCTGCGCCTTGGCGGTCGACTTGGAGCCGTCCTTCAGGGCGATGACGACCTCGACGCCGGAATCGCGCAGGTTGAGCGCGTGGGCGTGGCCCTGGGAACCGTAGCCAACGATGGCAACCTTGCGGCCCTGGATGATCGACAGATCGGCGTCGTCGTCGTAGAACATTTCAGTCACTTGCGTAACTCCTCTTGAGTGGTTGTAGATAGTGGTCTTGCGGTGCTGCGGTTACGGGCGCGGGGCCCGCCTTGGGCAGGTGCCTAGGCGGAGCGGAGCGCCCGGTCACTCATGGAGCGGGATCCCCGTCCAACGGCCAGGGTGCCGGACTGCACAATTTCGCGGATGCCGAAGGGCTCCAGCACTGAAAGCAGTGCCGTGAGCTTTTCGGGGTGGCCGGTGGCCTCAATGACGACGGAGTCGGTGGAGACGTCGACCACTGAGGCACGGAACAGGTCTGCGGCCTGGGTTACCTGCAGACGTGTTGCGGCATCCGCACGTACTTTGACCAGGATGTGGTCGCGCTGTACGGAAGATTCTGGGGTCAGCTCAACGATCTTGATGACGTTGATCAGTTTGTTGAGCTGCTTGGTGACCTGCTCGATGAGGTCGCCGTCGGCGTCGACCACCACCGTCATGCGGGATACGCCCGGCACTTCGGTGGGGCCAACGGCCAGGGAGTTGATGTTGAAGGCGCGGCGGGCGAACAGGCTGGCCACGCGGGTCAGGACGCCGGGCTTGTCCTCAACCAGGACGGAGAGTGTGTGGCGGCTCATGCTCAGTCTTCCTCTTCCCATTCCGGGGTCATGTTGCGGGCAACCTGGATCTGGTCGTTGCTCACGCCGGCGGGCACCATCGGCCACACCATGGAGTTGGGGCTCACCACGAAGTCGATAACCACGGGGCGGTCGTTGATTTCGAGGGCTTTTTGGATGGTGGCGTCAATGTCCTCGTCGCGTTCGCAGCGGAACGAGGCACAGCCGTAGGCCTCCCCCAGCTTGACGAAGTCCGGGATGCGGACGGTGTCGTGGCCGGTGTTGAGGTCGGTGTTGGAGTAGCGGCCCTCGTAGAAGAGGGTCTGCCACTGGCGCACCATGCCCAGCGAGGAGTTGTTGATGACAGCAACCTTGATGGGGATCTTGTTGATGGCGCAGGTGGCCAGTTCCTGGTTGGTCATCTGGAAGCAGCCGTCGCCGTCGATGGCCCAGACCACCCGGTCCGGCTCGCCCACCTTGGCGCCCATGGCCGCCGGCACGGCGTAGCCCATGGTTCCCGCGCCGCCGGAGTTCAGCCATGCGTGGGGGCGCTCGTACTTGATGAACTGGGCAGCCCACATCTGGTGCTGGCCCACGCCGGCCACGTAAACGCCTTCAGGCCCGGTCAGGGCGCCGATCCGCTGGATGACCTTCTGCGGTGCGATGAGGCCGTCGTCAGGCTCCGTCCAGCCCAGCGGATAGGTTTCCTTGAGGTTGTTAAGGAAGGCCCACCAGGTGGTCAGGTCAGGGGCGCCGGAGGCCTCGAACTGGCTGCGTACGGCCTCGGTCAGTTCCGGGATGATCTCCTTGACGGACCCCACAATGGGCACATCGGCGGTGCGGTTCTTGGAGATCTCGGCCGGGTCGATGTCCGCATGGATGACTTTGGCGTTGGGCGCGAAGGTCTTCAGCACGCCGGTCACGCGGTCATCGAAGCGGGCTCCGAGGGTGATCAGCAGGTCGGACTGCTGCAGGGCCGTGACGGCGGAAACGGTGCCGTGCATGCCGGGCATGCCCACGTGCTGCGGGTGCGAATCCGGGAATGCGCCCTTGGCCATCAGGGTGGTGACGACAGGTGCCCCGGTTGCTTCGGCGAGTGCAAGCAGTTCAGCTGACGCGTGTGCCTTGACCACGCCGCCGCCCACGTACAGTACCGGCTTGGTGGACGCCGCAATGAGCTTGGCCGCCTCGCGGACCTGCTTGTTGTGGCCGCGGGTGACCGGCCGGTAGCCGGGCAGGTCGATCTTCGGCGGCCAGGAGAACGTCATCTGGCCCACCTGGGCGTCCTTGGCGACGTCGACAAGCACGGGGCCCGGACGGCCGGTGGAAGCCAGGTGGAAGGCTTCGGCCATGACGTGCGGGATGTCGTTGGGGTCGGTCACCAGGAAGGAGTGCTTGGTGATGGGCATGGTGATGCCCACGATGTCGGCTTCCTGGAAGGCGTCGGTGCCGATGACGCCGCTGGACACCTGGCCGGTGATGGCCACCAGCGGCACGGAGTCCATGTGGGCATCCATGATGGCGGTAACGAGGTTGGTGGCCCCGGGGCCCGAGGTGGCGATGCAGACGCCAACCCGCCCGGTGACCATGGCGTAGCCTTGCGCGGCGTGGCCGGCTCCCTGTTCGTGACGGACCAGCACGTGGTTCATGGTGGAGGCCATCAAGGGGTCGTAGGTGGGCAGGATCGCGCCACCCGGCAAACCGAAAATGTCGTCGACGCCGAGTTCTTCGAGCGAGCGGACGATTGCTTGCGAGCCGGTCATCACCGTCGGGGGTACGACGTTGTTCGGCCCAAGGACAGGAGAGACGGCAGCAAGGTCGGCGACGACGGCGGCGTGGTCAGCCGTCCGGTCGGCGCGTTCCGGAGCCTTGGCGGCTCCAGCGGACTTGGTGGCCATCAGCGAGGGGCTGATGGGCGATCCTTTGCTCATCGGACTCTTCCTTGTGGATCTTCTGTGGTTTCTGGCTGAGGGAAATAAAAAAACCCCTCAGCCGGGTGGCTCTGTGAGGGGTTTCGCGCGTGACGGTTCGTTACCAGTGGAGGCTAATGTGCCACGCGCTTGGTAAGGACGACGACGGTGCCGGCGGTAACGAAAGTCATGCGTTCAGTCTTCCCTCTCGGTGAGACAGGTGTCAACGAGCGACAACCCTATCTCACCATGTGGACCCCATTGTCCACTCTTTGATCCTATCTCGGAAGGACCGACCGAAACCCAACCGCACAGGCGGCAGGGCTTAATAAGGGGGATCCCGAGGGCCCCAAGTGATGCGGCGGCCGCGCCGCATCACTTGGGAAGGGATCACCCGTCAGCCGGTGTAGGCGCCCTGGCTGGCGCTGTGCACCAGCTTGGCGTACTTGGCGAGCACGCCCTTGGTGTAGCGGGCAGGGAGCGGCTCCCAGCCCACCTTCCGGGCTTCCAGTTCTGCGTCGTCCACCAGCAGGTCGAAGCTGCGGGCGGCGATGTCCACCCGGATCCTGTCACCGTCCTTCACGAAGGCGATGGGGCCGCCGTCGACCGCTTCCGGGGCAACGTGGCCGATGCACAGGCCGGTGGTGCCGCCGGAGAACCGGCCGTCGGTGAGCAGCAGGACGTCCTTGCCCAGGCCTGCCCCCTTGATGGCGCCGGTAATTGCGAGCATTTCGCGCATGCCGGGGCCGCCCTTGGGTCCTTCGTAGCGGATCACGACGACGTCGCCCGCCTGGATCTTGCCGTTGTCCAGCGCGTCCAGGGCGCCCTGTTCGCGCTCGAACACGCGGGCGGTTCCCTCGAAGACATCGGCGTCGAATCCGGCACTCTTGACGACGGCGCCTTCGGGCGCCATGGAGCCGTGAAGGATGGTGATGCCGCCGGTCTTGTGGATGGGATTGTCCAAAGCGCGGAGGATCTTTCCGTCCACGTCCGGCGGGTTGATCGCTTCCAGGTTTTCCGCAACGGTCTTGCCCGTGACGGTGAGGCAGTCGCCGTGGAGCAGGCCGGCGTCGAGCAGGGCTTTCATGATCACCGGCACGCCGCCGATCCTGTCGACGTCGGTCATCACGTAGCGGCCGAAAGGCTTCAGGTCGCCCAGGTGCGGGATCCTATCGCCAATGCGGTTGAAGTCGTCAAGGGTGAGCTCAACCTCGGCTTCGCGGGCAATGGCCAGCAGGTGCAGGACGGCGTTGGTGGAGCCGCCGAAGGCCATGGTGACGGCAATGGCGTTCTCGAAGGCCTCCCTGGTCATGATGTCGCGGGCCGTGATGCCCTTGCGCAGGAGGTTGACCACGGCTTCGCCGGACTTGCGGGCGAACTCATCACGACGGCGGTCTGCCGAGGGCGGTGCGGCCGAGCCGGGCAGGGACATGCCCAGGGCCTCGCCGATGCAGGCCATGGTGTTGGCCGTGTACATCCCGCCGCAGGCGCCTTCGCCGGGGCAGATGGCCTTTTCGATGCGGGTGAGGTCCTCCATGCTCATCTTGCCGGCCGCGCATGCGCCGACGGCTTCGAAGGCGTCAATGAGGGTGACTTCCTTCTCGGAGCCGTCCTCGAGCTTGACCCAGCCGGGCATGATGGAGCCGGCGTAGAGGAACACGCTGGCAAGGTCCAGTCGGGCCGCCGCCATCAGCATGCCGGGCAGGGACTTGTCGCAGCCGGCCAGGAGGACCGAACCGTCGATCCGTTCCGCCTGCATGACGGTCTCAACGGAGTCGGCGATGACCTCGCGGGAAACCAGGGAGAAGTGCATGCCCTCGTGGCCCATCGAGATGCCGTCGGAGACGGAGATGGTGCCGAACTGCATGGGGAACCCGCCACCTGCGTGGACGCCTTCCTTGGCGCCCTGCGCAAGCCGGTTCAGTGAGAGGTTGCAGGGGGTGATCTCATTCCATGAACTCGCCACGCCCACCTGCGGCTTGGCGAAGTCGTCATCGCCCATCCCGACCGCCCGGAACATGCCGCGCGCGGGGGCCGCATGGATCCCGTCGGTCACGACGCGGCTGCGGGGTTTGATGTCAGGCGTGGTCTCGGAGGCGGTCTGGGCGTCACTCATAGGGGAAAGTCTAGGGCTCGGACCGTCGCGGAAACGACAGTCTGCGCAGAGGTTGGGCTAAAAGGCACGGAAATGGTTGTCAAATAGTGGACATTCGTCTCATATTTCGAGACTCGCCGCAGCGCATGCCGGGTCCCGGCCGGCCGCAGGAGCTTCACGGCCATGACTCCCCCGGCGTGGCGCGGGATCTCTGGACAGCAGTGGTGACCCGACGTAGCGTCGGGGACAGGACACCGAGCCACTTGGACCGAAAGGCCTGCCATGGACATTGTTTTCTGGATCATTCTCGTCGTTATCGTCATCATCATCATCGGCTGGCTGGTGAACCGCAGCAGGTCCGCCAATCAGCGCGGCGGATCATCGGCGGGGGCAGGGACGGACAGGGTCCGGACCGATGGAGCGCTCGAAGGCGGCAGTGCCGCGGCCTCCGCCCAGGCTGCGGGCACCACCGGCATCCCCACGGCGGCGGGGTTCGGAAAGCCCGCCGAACCGGCCGTCCTTCCCACCGCTGAGGAACCGGCTGATTCCGCCGCTGCATCCAGCGCCGGCACTCTGGCAGGCGGCACGTCGCCCCGCAGCACATCACCCGGCAGCACAGAGGACGGGGACGGTCGCAGCCAGGACCAGGCACAGAACCAGGCGGCAGACCAGGCCGAGTGGGAAACCCAGTGGTCCGAGGCCGGCTCCGGGTCAGGCTCCTCCGCCGCAGGTGCAGCCGGAACTCCCGCGGAACAGCCGGCACAGGCCGGAGCTCCCGCCGGGGCGCCGTCCGGGCAGGCTTCACCCCCGGCGACCCGCCCGGTCCACCATGACGAGTACACGGCACCGCACGCCCCCACGCTTCCCGGCGCTGAAACGGCTGCACTGGAAGGCACGGACGACGGCGGCGCGGCGCCAGCGCAGCCGGCCGGCGGGCACGCGCCACGGCACCACGCCGACACGTCCGCATCACCGGCCCACCAGGAGCCGGCCGTGCCGCCAGCCGCCGATGGCACCGGGGGACAGGCCGCAGCGGCCGAAACACTGGACCGCACCCAGTCCTCCGCCCTGGTGGAGAACGGGGCGGATCACCACCAGCCCTCCGGCCAGGACCAGGGTGTGCCCGCGGCCGGGCAGGACGTGCCCGCGGCCGGGCAGGGCGTGGCAGCGGCCGGGCAGGGCGCGCCGCCACAAGGCGGTCACGCCCAGGGCGCTCAGGCACAGAGTATGGCTGCCGTCGAGCCGGCCGGACACCTCGCAGCAGATGAGCCCTATGGCGCAGGTTCGGCCGCGCCGGGCCCCGATGGGAGCGGACCGGCGGACTACACCGTGAAGGGCGATGCCGCCGCGATGGTCTACTACGAAGAAGGACATCCCGACTATGAGCAGATCCGGGCGGAAGTCTGGTTTGAATCTGCCGCACACGCGGAGGCCGCCGGCTTCCGCGCGCCCCGGCGCAAACGGCTCTAAGAGGAGGAAGGCCCGCCGCGTTGCGGCGGGCCTTCCTTGCCTGGACTCATCCAGGGTGCTGGCATCGTGCCTGGCGCTGGCCCTGTCCCTGGCGCTTGCCGCCTGCACGGGGACCCCCGGGCCGCCTGCACCGGCCACAGGCACGGCAAGCCGCGGCACCCCGCCGGAAACCGCCGTCGTTGTTCCCCCACACTCTACCGCCCCTGCCCCTTCCGCTTCTTCTGCCCCCGTACCGGCGGTGCAGGAACGGCTGGACCTGCAGCTGAGCATCCCTTGGGCGGCGGTCTTCCTTCCGGACGGCACCGCCATCATCTCCGAGCGGGACACAGCGCTCCTGAAGGCCGTCCGGGAAGGAAAAGCCACAACGCTTGGCAAAATCCCGGGCGTGGTCCCCGCCGGGGAAGGGGGCCTGCTTGGCCTGGCACTGTCCCCGCACTTCGCCACGGACCACCTGCTGTACACCTACCTGACCGCACAGGAGGACAACCGCATCATCCGGCTTACCGTCAAGGCCAATGGCGATGGTTCCCTGGCGCTCGGCCAGCCCCAGGTTGTGTTTTCAGGAATCCCAAAAGCCACCACCCACAACGGCGGCAGGATCCGCTTTGGCCCGGACGGCCTCCTGTACGTGGGCACCGGCGACGCCCAGCGCCGCGGGCAGCCGCAGGACCCCAACGCCCTGGGCGGAAAAATACTTCGGCTTACGCCCGACGGCAGCCCCGCCCCGGGCAACCCCTTCGGCAACGCCACCTACAGCCTGGGCCACCGGAACGTCCAGGGCCTGGCCTGGGATGACGCCGGCAGGCTGTGGGCCAGCGAGTTTGGACCCGACGTGGACGACGAACTGAACCTGATTGTGCCGGGCGCCAACTACGGCTGGCCGCTGGTCACCGGCGCACCGCACCGGGCGGAGTTCCAGGATGCAAAAGTGGTGTGGCCGTCGACGAGCGATTCTTCACCCAGCGGACTGGAGATAGCCGGGGGCGTTGCCTATCTGGGTGCCCTCCGGGGGCAGCGCCTGTGGACGGTGCCGCTCAACGGGACAGAGGCGGGCACCCCTGTGGCCTATTTCACAGGCGGATACGGCCGGATCCGCGACGTGATTCGGACCCCGCAGGGAGGTTTGTGGCTGCTGACGAACAACGAAAACCCTGATTTCGTGCTGGTTTTGCGCCCATTCCAGTGATTCACGCACCGCCACCCGGGCCGATTTCACTTGCACCAAAAGTTCGTGTAGAGTTTCATGTCGTTGCGGAGATCAACGGGAAAGAAAAAGCCCGGGGATGGAAGCAAAAAAGATGCACCTCTAGCTCAATTGGCAGAGCAATTGACTCTTAATCAATGGGTTCCGGGTTCAAGTCCCGGGGGGTGCACCACTGGGAAAACAGCCTCCGGTTTGTGGAAACACAAACCGGAGGCTGTTTTGTTTTAGGGCTTCACGGCGTCCGGAACGGGCACCCTGCAGTCGGGCACCAAAAAAGCGCGGTCCCGGCTTTTCCATGCCGGGACCGCGCTTTTCCTTAAACGGCCTGCGGGGCCAACTGCTACTTGGCGGCGTTGTCCACCAGGTCGCCCGCGTTGCTGGGCGTGGTGGAGAACTGGCTGGCCAGTTCGCGCACTACGGCCTTGAGTTCCTGGCGCAGCAGTTCGGGGTCGATCGACGCCGATGCCAGCACGGAGCGCTCCATCTCCACCGCCTGGGCAACGGCTTCCTTGCCCTGCTCGGTGAGCGACACGACGTGGCTCCTGCGGTCCGAGGTGCTGCGGACCCGAACGATGTGGCCGTGGGACTCAAGCCGGCTGAGTGTCTTGCCCATGGTCTGGGCCTGGACACGGACATACTGGGCAAGCTGCGCCTGGGTCATGGGTCCTTGCGCGGCAAGGACCTCGATGGCGATAACACCGGCGTGGGTGAGTCCGATGGCGCCAAGTTTTTCGTTCCAGGAGTGTTCAACGAGGCGCGCAGCAGTGGACAGGAGGCGCCCTGTGGGCCAGTGATCCATATCAGGCATAGCAGCAAGTATAGCCAAATGCCGATTAGCACTCGCCCCACGTGCTTACTAGGCTGTTGTGTCCCGCCCGCAACAAGGAGAAAAACAATGGCTGAAAGACTCGTTACCGGCGACAAAGCACCCGCTTTCACCCTCCAGGATTCGACCGGCAAGGACGTCAGCCTGGCTCCCCGGCCCGGCCGCTCCACCATTGTGTATTTCTACCCGGCCGCCTCCACGCCCGGCTGTACCAAGGAAGCCTGCGACTTCCGGGACAGCCTTGCGTCGCTGCAGGCCTCCGGCTACGACGTCCTTGGCATCTCCCCCGACCCGGTTGAAAAACTGGCCAAGTTCGCTGCCAACGAGTCGCTGACGTTCCCCCTGCTCTCCGACGCGGACCACGCGGTGGCCGAGGCTTACGGCGCCTGGGGCGAAAAGAAGAACTACGGCAAGACGTACCAGGGCCTTATCCGCTCCACAATCGTCGTGGACCCCTCTGGCAACGTTTCCCTTGCCCAATACAACGTCCGCGCCACGGGACACGTCGCCAAACTGCGGCGGGACCTCAATCTGGACAACTGACCCCGCAGGCAACCGCCCCTGTCAGTTGTCCATGCACCCTCCCAGCCACGTACCCGGGCAACGCTACAATGGACACTGGCATCCGCCGTCGAACCTTCAGGGTTCCCGGCAGGAAACCGCGCGCGAGTGGTGAAATTGGCAGACACGCAGGATTTAGGTTCCTGTGCCTTCGGGCGTGGGGGTTCAAGTCCCCCCTTGCGCACCTGGGATCCCCCGGCTTCGGCCGGGGGATTTTGCGTTAAAGGCATGACGGTGCTTGGGCCGGATTAGTGCCTCAAATCGAAAAACTCCAAAGATCACCCATCCACCACTGCCCAACGGCCGAATAGCCATTGAGACACCAGCCAAGGGCAGGTGCTTACCCCAAGGCAGACTGCAGGCCGCGGACATCCCATCCGGGGCGGCAGGCAAAACGATCCAAGGAGAACTGAAATGCAGACCTTCAAGCGCACAACTTTCACCGTCGCAGGCGTTGCAGCGGCCGCTCTGCTCAGCCTCACCGCATGTGGCGGTTCCGGCAGCACCTCCGGTTCGTCGGCGTCGTCGGCGCCGATGTCATCCTCCCCCAGCTCCAGCATGGCGTCCCCGTCCGCCAGTGCGTCGGCCAGCTCCTCGGCCGGCATGATGGACCCGGCCGCAAACCTGGTTGGCCCAGGCTGCGCCGCCTACGCCAAGCAGGTTCCCACCGGTGCGGGCTCGGTGGAGGGCATGGCCCTGGACCCGGTGGCCGTCGCCGCCTCCAACAACCCGATCCTGACCACGCTCACCGCTGCAGTCTCCGGCAAGCTGAACCCCAAGGTGGACCTGGTTGACACGCTCAACGGCGGCGAATTCACCGTCTTCGCGCCGGTGGACGACGCCTTCAAGAAGATCGACGCCGCCACGATCGAGACCCTGAAGACGGACGATGCGCTGCTCAGCAAGATCCTGACCTACCACGTGGTTCCCGGCCAGATCACCCCGGACAAGATTGCCGGCACGCACGCCACGGTCCAGGGCGGCTCCGTCACCGTCACCGGCAGCGGCGACAACCTCAAGGTGGACAACGCCAACGTGGTCTGCGGCGGCGTCAAGACCAAGAATGCGACGGTCTACCTGGTCGACTCCGTCCTCATGCCCAAGTAAGCCCTCTCTTCCCCACATGACCAAGGCCGGGTCCGCTGCAACGAGCGGGCCCGGCCCTGGCGCGTCCCGGACGTGCCTGGGATTGGCCCCATGCCTTGTCCTCTAGACTGGTCCCGGCCCGCAAGGGGCGGAGCCGGCAGCATCCAGAGGTGATAAACGAGTGCCCAGCAGTACATCGCGGCGAACGGTCATCAAGGCCGGCGCCGTCCTCATGGCGCTGGGCATGACGTCATGCACCGGGACGCCGTCCCCTTCCCCCACATCCGGAACGCCCAGTTCCGCGCGGGCGGAGCCTGATGCCACCTTCAGTTTCGGCACGGCCGCCCAGCCCCTGGGACTGGATCCCGCCCTGTCCAGCGACGTGGAGTCGCAGCGCATCACCCGCCAGATCCTTGAAGGCCTTGTGGGCGTGGACCAGACCACCGGCAAGCCGACCCCGCTGCTGGCCACGGAATGGAACGAGTCCAACGAGGGCCGGACCTACACCTTCAAGCTCCGCTCCGGGGTTACGTTCCAGGACGGCACGCCATTCAACGCCGATGCCGTCTGCGCCAACTTCAACCGCTGGTTCGCGTTTCCCGCCGAGTTGCGGAGGCAGGCGCCAGGCAGCTCGTTCAAGAGCGTGTTCAAGGCGCACTCGGACGAGCCCGGATTGTCCATCTTCAAGAGCTGCACGGCGGTCTCGGCCGACACCGTCCAGATCGACCTGACGCAGCGCTTCACGGCGTTCCTCCAGGCCCTGACCCTGCCGGCTTTCGCCATTGCGTCCCCTGGGGCCCTTGCCGCCGGCACGGCAGACGTCCTGGACCAGAACCGGGGCGGCCAGGCCATGTCCAGGTTCGCCACGAACCCCGTCGGCACCGGGCCCTTCACCCTGGCGGCGTGGGGCAGCGACAGTGTCACCCTCTCCAGCAACAAGACCTACTGGGGTGACCGCGGCCAGATCGCCACCATCAATTTCCAGGCCTACAACCATCCCCAGATCCGCCTCCAGGCCCTGCTGGACGGAAAGATCGACGGCTATGACGCCGTGACCGTGGGGAATTTCGACCAACTGGTCAAGCGCGGCAAACAGATTGTGCAGCGCGACCCGTTCTCGGTGATGTACGTCGGCATGAACCAGGACATCCCGGTACTGCAGAACCAGAAGATCCGGCAGGCGGTGGAGCTTGCGATCGACAAGGAAACCCTGATCCGGAAGTTCTTTATCGACAACACGGCCAAAGCCACGCAGTTTGTCCCGCCCAAGATCAGCGGCTTCAACAATGACGCCCCGGCACTCGGGCACGATCCGTTGAAGGCCAAGGATTACCTCAAGGAGGGCGGCTACGCGGGCGAGGAACTGAAGTTCTACTACCCCATGAACGTCACCCGGCCCTACCTGCCCACGCCGGAAAAGGTTTACGCCGAGCTCAGCCGCCAGCTCACCGCCGTCGGCTTCAATATCCGTCCTGTCCCCGTGGACTGGTCGGACGGCTACCTCCAGAAGGTCCAGTCCGCCGGCGACCACGCGCTGCACATCCTCGGCTGGAACGGCTCGTACTCGGACGCGGACAACTTCGTCGGCCCTCTCTTCGGAGAGAAGAACGGCGAGTTCGGCTACCAGGATCCCCAGGTGTTCTCGAAGATCAACCGGGCACGGGGACTGCCTGACGGCAAGGAACGGGATGAGCTTTATCACACCATCAATGCCCAGATCGCCGCGACCGTGCCGGCAGTCCCCATCGCCTTCCCCATCTCCGCGCTTGCCCTGTCAGACCGGGTGCTGAGCTACCCTGCATCGCCGGTCTTAAACGAAGTTTTCACGAAGGTCCAGCTAAAGCCTTGACGGGCCCGGCCAATTTCAGTATGCGGGCCGCGCGGGGATATTCTGTGACAGCCAGAGCCGCTGCAATCGGAGACTGATCGTGACCTTCATTTCCAAGACCCCACACGCCGACGTTGTCCTGATAGGCGGCGGCATCATGAGCGCCACCCTGGGGGCATTCCTCAAGCAGCTGGAGCCGGACTGGACCATCTCCCTGTTCGAACGGCTGGACCAGCCGGGCCTCGAAAGCTCGGACCCCTGGAACAACGCGGGCACGGGCCACGCCGCCCTCTGCGAACTCAACTACTCCCCCGCAGCCAAAGACGGCTCGGTCAACCCCGGCAAGGCACTGCTCATCAACGAACAGTTCCAGCTCTCCCGCCAGTTCTGGTCCCACTTGGTGGACAACAACCTGATCGGTTCGCCCAAGGGCTTCATCAACACTGTCCCGCACATGAGCTTCGTGATCGGCGAGGACCACACCCGGTTCCTGAAGACCCGCTACGAGGCGCTGAAGCCGCACCCCCTGTTCCGCAGCATGGAGTACTCCGAGGACCACGCGCAGATCGCCAAGTGGGCGCCACTGATCGTCAAGGGACGCGACCCCCAGCAGCGCATCGCCGCCACCCGCGCGGCCGAGGGCACCGACGTCGACTTCGGGGCACTCACGCGCGAGCTGGTGACCTACCTTGGGCACAACGGCGTCGAAATCAACTACAACCACGACGTCACCGGGATCTCCCGCGCCTCCGACGGCGGCTGGGACCTGACGCTGAAGTACCCCAAGTCCGGGGAACACGGCAAGATCCACGCCAAGTTCGTCTTCGTCGGAGCCGGCGGCGGGGCCCTGCACCTGCTGCAGGCCTCCGGCATCCCCGAAAGCAAGGGCTATGGCGGCTTCCCCGTCTCCGGCCAGTTCTTCCGCTGCACGGACGAGGCCATCGCGGCCCAGCACAGTGCCAAGGTCTACGGCCAGGCCTCCGTGGGCGCTCCCCCCATGTCTGTTCCGCACCTGGACACCCGCTACGTCAACGGGAAGCGTTCGCTCCTGTTCGGTCCGTACGCCGGCTTCTCCACCAACTTCCTGAAGAACGGCTCCTACCTGGACCTGCCGCTGTCCATCCGGCCCGGGAACATCATCCCGATGCTGGCCGTGGCCAAGGACAACATGGACCTCACCGCGTACCTCGTCAAGGAAGTGGTCAAGCGGCACGACCAGAAGGTTGAGGCACTGCGCGAGTACTACCCCGAGGCAAAGGGCGGGGACTGGGAACTCATCACCGCCGGCCAGCGTGTACAGATCATCAAGAAAGACCCGCAAAAGGGCGGCATCCTTCAGTTCGGTACCGAGGTGATTGCCGGCCGCGACGGCTCCATCGGTGCGCTCCTGGGCGCGTCGCCCGGAGCCTCAACCGCTGTCCCCATCATGATCGAACTGCTGCAGAAGACGTTCCCCAAGAACTTCAAGGGCTGGCAGGGCAAGCTCAAGGACATGATGCCCGGCTACGGGGTGAAGCTGGATGAGAATCCGAACCTTGCCGCGGAGCTGGAACGGGCAACGGCCGCGTCCCTCCAGCTGGAGAGCGTTTCCGCCAGCCACTGACCCTGCGGGGCCAGCGGCTGGCACCCCCAGGGCATGTACCAGTCACTTAGACCCCCAGGAGACCACCCATGTTCCGGCTGGCGCACCTTTCCCTGGCAAACCGGGCCCTGATCGCACTGATCACCGTGTTCGCCTCGGTCTTCGGCGTGATCACCATGTCATCGCTGAAGCAGGAACTCATCCCTTCCATTGAGTTCCCGCAGATCACGGTGCTCAGCTCCATGCCGGGCGCGTCGCCGGAAGTGGTGGACAAGCAGGTCAGCGGCCCGCTTGAGAAGGCGCTGAACGGCGTGGAGGGGCTGGAATCCACCTCCTCCACGTCACGCACCGGCGTCTCCCAGATCACCATGGTGTTCACGTACGGGTCGAACCTGGACCGGGCCAGGAACCAGATCGACCGGGCCATCTCCAATGCCAAGCGGTCCCTGCCCAGCGATGTCCAGCCGCAGGCCATTGCCGGAAGCATCAGCGACTTCCCCATCGTCTTCCTCGCCGTCTCCTCGGACAAGACGCTCAGCGAGCTGAATGCCGACCTGCAGCGCCTGAGCGTTCCCCGGCTGCAGAAGATCGACGGCGTCCGCAGCGCCGATGTCACCGGCGGCGCATCCCAGCACATCGAGATCCTTCCCAGGGCCGACGCCATGGCAGCGGCGGGTACAGGTGTCACCTCCATCCGGGACGCGCTGTCCAATAACGGCGCGCTGGTCCCCGCCGGGACGCTCCAGGAGCAGGGCAAGACGCTGTCGCTTCAGATTGGCAGCCCGGTGGACTCCCTGGACGCCATCAAGGCACTCCCGCTGGCAGGTGCCAGGAATGGGGCAACAATCGGCTCCGTTGCCGATGTTTCCCTCAAGGATGACGAACGCACCTCCATCACCCGCACCAACGGCGCCGAAACCCTTGCCATCTCCGTGACCAAGAAACCCGAGGGCGACACGGTGGGCATCTCCCATGCGGTGCGGGACTCGCTGAAGGGCCTGGAGGCGGAACTGGGCTCCAACGCCAGGTTCACGCCGGTCTTCGACCAGGCACCCTTCATCGAAAAGTCCATCAAGGACCTCACCACGGAAGGCCTGCTGGGACTGGGCTTCGCCGTCGCCATCATCCTGCTCTTCCTGATGTCCGCCCGCTCCACGCTGGTCACAGCGGTGTCCATTCCGCTGTCCCTGCTGATCACGTTCATCGGCCTGTCGGCCACCGGCTACTCGCTGAACATCCTGACGCTCGGCGCGCTCACCATCGCGATCGGGCGCGTGGTGGACGACTCCATCGTTGTCATCGAAAACATCAAGCGGCACCTCAGCTACGGTGAGGAAAAGTCGACGGCGATCCTCACCGCCATCAGGGAGGTGGCCGGCGCCATCACCGCCTCCACCCTGACCACGGTGGCGGTGTTCCTGCCCATCGCCTTCGTCGGCGAACTGGCCGGCGAACTCTTCCGGCCATTCGCTTTGACCGTGACCATGGCACTGCTGGCGTCGCTGCTGGTGTCGCTGACCATCGTCCCCGTGCTCGCCTACTGGTTCCTAAAAAACCCCAAGGGCGCGGCGGGCAGGGCGCCCGCCGGCTCCCCCGAGGCCCGGCGGATCGCCGAGGAGGCGAAAGCGAAGGCCCACGAAGCCGAACAGCGAAGCCGCCTGCAACGCGGCTACCTGCCCATCCTCCGGTCCACGCAGAAGCACCCCGTCATCACCCTGGTTGCCGCGGTCCTGGTGCTCGGTGCCACCGGTGCCATGACACCACTGCTTGCCACGAACCTCCTGGGAAACTCGGGACAGAACAGCCTGACCGTACGGCAGGTGCTGCCGGCCGGGACCAGCCTGGCCGACACCAGCGCCGCCGCCATCCGCCTCGAAGAGGTGCTGCGGGGCATTGACGGCATCAAGGACGTCCAGGTGACCTCCGGCAACGCCCAGGCCGGCTTCGCCGCGCTCACCTCCACCGGATCCTCCAACTCCACCTTCACAGTGGTGACAGACGAAAAGGCCAACCAGGAGCGCCTCCAGGAGACAGTTCGCTCAGAGCTTGCGAAGGTGCCCGACTCGGGCAAGGTATCGGTGGGCACCCAGCAGGGCGGCTTCGGCACGTCATCCACCGTGGACATCACGCTGAAGGCTGCCAGCAGCGCCGACCTGCAGGCCGCCAGCGACACCATGGTCGCGGCCATGACGGGCGTGCCCGGCACCAGCGAAGTTGCCAGCAACCTGGCCGCCAGCAACCCTGTGGTGCAGGTCAAGGTGGACAGGGCCAAAGCCGTCGCCGCCGGCCTGAACGAGCAACAGGTGGCCGGGGTCCTGGCATCGACCATCAGCCCCATCCCTGCGGGCACGGTCCGGATCGATACCAACGATTTTCCCGTCCGCATAGGCCAGGGCACCAAGTTCACCAGCATCGACGCCGTCCGGAACATCCCGCTGCCCGCAGGCGGCCGGCCTGTAACGCTGGGAAGCATCGCGTCCGTGGAGCAGGTGGACGTCCCCGTCTCCATCACCGCCAGCAATGGCGAGCGGACCGCCAAGGTGTCCATCACGCCGTCGGGCTCCAACCTGGGCGCGGTGAACACGGAAGTCCAGAAGCGCCTGGCGGACGTCCAGCTGCCCGCCGGCGTCACCGCGGCGATCGGCGGCGCCACCACCCAGCAGGCAGAATCGTTCCGGCAGCTGGGCCTGGCCCTGCTGGCAGCCATCGCCATTGTCTACGTGATCATGGTGGCCACCTTCAAGTCGCTCGTCCAGCCGCTGATCCTGCTGGTCTCGGTTCCGTTCGCTGCGACCGGCGCGGTGGCCCTGCTGCTGCTCACCGGAGTGCCCCTGGGCCTGCCGTCGCTCATCGGCATGCTGATGCTGGTGGGCATCGTGGTTACCAACGCCATCGTGCTGATCGACCTGATCAACCAGTACCGGCAGCCGCGCGACGGCAGGTCCGGCATGAACGTGGCGGACGCCATCACCAACGGCGCACGCCAGCGCCTCCGCCCCATCCTGATGACGGCCCTTGCCACGGTCTTCGCCCTGACGCCGATGGCCCTGGGCATCACGGGCGGCGGCGGGTTCATCTCGCAGCCGCTGGCCGTGGTGGTGATCGGCGGGCTGGTGTCCTCCACCGCACTGACCCTGATCCTGGTCCCGGTGCTGTACCGGCTGGTGGAGGGACGGCGCGAGAAAAAGGCACTCCTGCGCGACCTGCAGGCCCGCCCCGAAATGGGACCGGGTGCCGACCTCGACGCCGAATTCATGGACTGGACCACCGGCCAGGTCCCCAAGGTCAGCGGCCGGCGCGCCGCTCCCGGCGCAGACTAAACGGCGGAATATTTCCGGCGTGGCTGCGTTGTATCCGGCGATAGATGCAAATGCATCTAAATTGGTTTACACTGGAGCCAAGCCCAGCAAGTCCAGGAACGGAAAGGCACGCCATGCAGATCGGTGTTTTCAGCGTCAGCGACATCACCACGGACCCCACCACGGGCCGCACCCCCACCGAGCACGAACGCATCAAGGCCTCGGTGGCCATCGCCAAAAAGGTCGAGGAAATCGGCATGGATGTCTACGCCCTGGGCGAGCACCACAACCGGCCCTTCTTCTCCTCCTCACCCACCACCACCCTCGCGTACATTGCAGCCCAGACCGAACGGATCATCCTCTCCACGGCCACCACGCTGATCACCACCAATGACCCGGTGAAGATCGCCGAGGACTTCGCCATGCTCCAGCACCTGTCCGACGGGCGCGTGGACCTGGTCCTGGGCCGCGGCAACACCGCCCCGGTGTACCCGTGGTTCGGCAAGAACATCCAGGACGGCGTGGAGCTGGCCATTGAGAACTACAGCCTCCTGCGCAAGCTGTGGGACGAGGACACCGTCAACTGGTCCGGCAAGTTCCGCACCCCGCTGCAGAACTTCACCTCCACGCCCCGGCCGCTCGACGGCGTGGCCCCCTTCGTGTGGCACGGCTCCATCCGTACCCCGCAGATCGCGGAGGTGGCCGCGTACTTCGGCGACGGCTTCTTCGCCAACAACATCTTCTGGCCCAAGGAGCACTACCAGCAGCTGATCGGCCTCTACCGCGAGCGGTACGAGCACTACGGACACGGCAAGGCGGACCAGGCGATCGTCGGGCTCGGCGGCCAGTTCTTCATGCGGAAGAACTCCCAGGAGGCGGTAAACGAATTCCGCCCATACTTCGACAACGCCCCCGTGTACGGCCACGGACCGTCCCTGGAGGACTTCACCTCCCAGACCCCGCTGACCGTGGGCAGCCCGCAGGAAGTCATCGAGAAGACCCTGACCTTCCGCGAGCACTTCGGCGACTACCAGCGCCAGCTGTTCCTGATCGACCATGCCGGCCTGCCGCTGAAGACCGTCCTGGAGCAGCTGGACCTGTTCGGCGAGGAAGTCCTGCCCGTGCTCCGCAAGGAGTACGCGGCCCTCAAGCCAGCGCACGTTCCCGAGCCTCCCACCCACGCCGGCCGTGTCGCCGCCCTGCTGGCATCGCAGGACGCCGACAAAGCCACCGCGGAGGCGTGATGGCTGCGGGAGGAACGGAATCGCCGGTGCGGCTGGCAGCCGAAACCTGGGAGTCCCTGTTCCGCGCCCAGGTAGCGGTGATGCGCAAGCTGCAGTCCGGGCGGGCTTTCCGGAAGCTGGCGGTCAACGAATACGACGTCCTGTTCACGCTCTCCCGGTGCCCGTCCGGCTGGCTGCGGCTCAACGAGCTCAACGACAACGTGCTGTTGAGCCAGTCCAGCCTGAGCAGGCTGGTGGAGCGGCTCGAAAAGCGGGGGCTTGTGGCCAGAATGCCGGCCCCCGAGGACGGCCGCGGCATCCTGCTGAAGCTGACCGACGAGGGGCGGGAGCTGCAGAAGGAAATCGGCCGCGAGCACGTCCGGGACATTTCCGCGCTGGTGGGTCCCGCCCTGACGGCCGCGGAGCAGAAGGAACTGAAGCGGCTCACGGACAAGCTGCGAAGTTCGCTGGGTCCCCTTCCGCGGTAGCAGGCGGCTTCCCGGCGGCCGCACGGGCCGGCCGAACAGGACGGCCCGTGCCGGGTGGACAGCCAGGGTGGACAGTCAGCCGAGCGCCACCAGCCGGGAGGGATCCTCGCCGGGCAGGTCCCCGTCAACCACGGCCGTGACGCGCAGCTGGTTCAACACCAGGCTTCCACCCACCGTGGAAAGGAACGCCGTGTCTGATGAGTCGCGGCCGGCGGTAATGCGCAGCATCGACTCCCGCGGCGCGAGCCCCGTGGGGTCGATGACGTGCCAGGCCCCCTCCACGTAGGCTTCCGCCACGGCGTGGAAATCCATCGGGCTCAGGCCCGGTGCGTAGACGGCCGCCAGCCGGGCCGGGATGTCCTTGGAGCGGAGCAGCGCGATGGCCAGGTGCGCAAAGTCCCGGCACACGCCGCGCCTGCTGAGGAGGGTCTCCACGGCACCGTCCGTGCCGCGGGAGGAGCCGCTGATGTACCGCAGTTCACCGTTGACCCAGTCGCGGACGGCGCGCACCAGGTCCGCTCCCTGGACCCCTTCGAACTCGGCATAGGCCGTGGGCAGCAGCCGGTCCGACTCGGCATACCGGCTGGGGCGGACGTAGCGGATCCGCTCGGCCAGGGTGGCGTCTTCCGGAACGGCGCGGCCCGTCACCGTGGCGGAATAGTCCACGCTGACGTCGGTGGGTTGGGCAAACTCCATGTAGTGGAACCGGCCGCCGTGGTGGTCGGAAACTTCCGTGAGAGGAACCTCGGCCCCGCCGGCAGTGACGGAGAGGGACTCCGTGAAGGATGAGTAGCCGCTGTTCCGTGCTACGGCGATGGCCATGGCCACCTTGGTGTTGGCGATGGTCCTGAAGGCCAGGCGTGCGGAAACAGAGCGTTCCATGTCTCTCCGGGGGTGTTGGGGGGAAGGTAAGTCGCACACCCCGCACTTGTGAGTGCCGGCAGCGGGACTAGTTTTTGACCTTCAGCGACATTAGCATCCGCTGCACGTTGGCGAAGTCAGCGCTTTCGTTGACGTACTGGGCGGCCTGGCCAAGGGTGTCGAAGGCCTTCGCCGGTGCCACTTTCTCATCCGGCGCAAAGGCTTTGAGGGTCACCAGGTCGCCGAACGAGTAGTCCCCCTTGCCGGCCGGACCACGAACCACGTTGCGCAGCCCGCACGCCTGCCCGTCTGTTCCGCCCACCAGGTTGGTGATGCCGTAGGAACCGAAGTAGCGGTACCCCTGGATCACCCGGTAGACCATCCGCGGCGGGATGGTTCCCTCCCCGCCCGGGACGGAGAGCTCAAAAGGCACGCTGCTGATCACGGTGTACGGGTGCCGTGCGTTGTCGGGACAGTCAACGTTCGACGGCGGCAGTCCGGTCCGGAGCGCGGCGACGAAGGTTCCGTCGGGCTTTTTCACCTCAATCTTCAGCCCACCGGGAAGCACGCCTTCCTCGGGCGCCACCGACTGCGCGATCCAGTCCGCCGGCAGGTCGAAGCTCACCGTCCTGGCAGGATCCGAGTATGTCTTCCAGGAAGCGGCGGTGGCCGCCCCCTGCGGCTCGCCGGCAGTTGCGGAGGCAGGGGCCGGGACGGTGCCGCCGGCAGTTGCGGAGGCAGGGGCCGGGACGGTGCCGCCGGCGTCCGGTGACGCCGACGCCGTTCCGGATGTTGGCCCGGGCGCTGCAGATCCGGAGATTGCGGCCCCGGAGGTTGCCGGCTGTGCCGTCCATCCCGGGCCGGCCGGTGATCCGGAGCAACCCGTCAGCAGGACCACGGCGGCCACCAGTGACATCCGGGGAAGAGCGCTCAATACTTCCTTGCCTGTCATGGAAGCCAGCCTAATGGCGGCACGGCTCCTCTCCGGGCCGGCACGGCGGTGTTTCCTGCGCTTGCGAACGGTGTTCCGTGGCCCCCTCTGCCGGGCGCCGGCCATCCGTTCCCCCGGGCACATACCCGGCGTGTCGCCGTCGGACGGCTGCCACGCTGCCCGGGGACTAGGCTGGGGGTTATGGCGGAAGAGCAGCACGGCGCAGCCGAAGACAACCCGGCGGACATCTCCGCCCTGGATATCGCCGACTGGCGGCTGAGGACCTTTGCGCTCTACGACACCGTCCGCCGGCTCTCGGTTGAAAGCCCGTCCGAGGCACACTCGTACTGGCGCCACCAGCGTGACATGATGTTCGCCACCCACCCGGCTTCTGCGCTGACCGCCGCGGGCAAGGCGCGCTTCTCCGGGCTGAAGACCGCCGACTACGATCCCATCTACCGGTTCCACGTGCCCTTGACCAAAGAGGGTGCCGGCCGCGAGATGAGCGTGGACACCGGGACCGACGGCGTGGTGCACTTTGTCCGGCTGGGCACCTTCGATTTGCCCGAAATGGGCCAGCTCGCGGTGTGGAAGCTCCACGGGTACGGCGGCGGGATCTTCGTTCCATTCCGCGATGCCACGGCAGGCCAGCCCGGCGGCACCTACGGGGCGGGTCGCTACCTGATCGACACCATCAAGGGCGCCTTCCACGGCGTAGCCGGCACCGGCCCGGGCGCCATGTTCGTCCTGGATTTCAATTTCGCCTACAACCCCTCCTGCGCCTACAACGAGGCCTGGGCCTGCCCGCTGCCCGGGCCCTCCAATCGGCTGGCAGTGGAAATTCCCGTGGGCGAGCTGTACTGACGGATGGCGGTTCGTCCTGGGCGCCCTGTGCGCATCTCCTGCTTGCCCCCTGCCCGCGGCGCTGACCGTCCTGCCGGTGCCGCCGGATGAGGGAGGGACTGTCCGCACCAGCAGTACCGGAGACCAGCACCCGGCGCCTGCCTGCCACCAGGCATTACCGGGGAGTCCTGCGCTATCCGGTCATCCGGCAGTTGCTCCGCTTCTCCGGTGTCGGCGTCATCTGCACCGCTGCATCACTGTGCCTCTACGCGCTGCTGCGGCCATGGCTTGGCGCCCAGCTGGCCAACGCGGTGGCGCTGGTCCTCACGTCGCTCTTGAACACTGCCTTGAACCGCCGGCTGACGTTCAAGATCGCAGGCCAGCAGCGCCGCACCCGTGACCACCTCAACGGCCTGGTGGTGATCGCCGTGGCCCTGGTGATCACCGGCAGCAGCCTGGGTGTGCTGCACTGGTTCAATCCGGACGCCACCGTGGCGGACGAACTGCTGGCCACCACGTTGTCCGGCTTCCTGGCCACGGCGGTGCGCTTCAGCATGCTGCGGCACTGGATTTTCCGCCGCGCGCGGCACCGCTGACCAGGCAGCGACGGTCAGCGGCCTTTGCCCGCGCCCAGGTTCTTGACACTGGCGACGGCGGCCCGCACCGCGTCCGCAGCCACGTCCAGTTCCTCCCGGGTTACCGATGCGTCGAAACTGAACCGGACCGCTGTCTGCGCCACTTCGGCGGAAATTCCCAGCGCGGTAAGCACGGGCGACGGCGCATCCGAGCCGGCAGCGCAGGCTGAACCGCTGGAGCAGACCACGCCGCTCCGTTCCAGCTCCAGCAGCACAGACTCGCCGCTGGTTCCGGGGAAGCAGAATGATGCTACGGAGGGCAGCCGTTCGGAGGGGTGGCCGGTCAGGACAGCGTCCGGCACCGCGGCCAGCACGGCGGCGATGAAACGGTCCCGCAAGGCGGCCACCCTTGGCTGCTGGCCGGCCTGCCGGCCGTGGGCCAGCGTGAGGGCCGTGGCCAGCCCCACCGCCCCGGCCACGTTTTCCGTCCCCGAGCGGCGGCCCCTTTCCTGGCCGCCGCCGTGAATGACCGGTTCCAGCCGCGTACGGCTCCGGACGAAGAGCAGGCCGCAGCCTTTGGGCGCCCCCAGCTTGTGCCCGGAGATGCTCATGGCGTCCACGCCCAGGGCCTTGGTGTCCAGCGGCAGCCATCCGGCGGCCTGGACGGCATCCGTATGGAAGGGGATTCCGTGGTGGTGGGCGAGTTCTGCGAGCGCGGCGATGGGCTGGACGGTGCCCACCTCATTGTTGGCGTACATGATGCTGACCAGCGCGGTCTCCGGGCACAGCACCCCGGCCAGCGCATCAGGGGTGACCTGGCCGGTTGCGTCGACCGGCACCACGTCCACCACGAAGCCGTGGAAACGCTCCAGGTAGCGCGCGGATTCCTCCACGGCCGGATGTTCGACGGCGCTGATCACCACCCGGTTCCAATGCGGGTTTGCCGCCTGCCGGGCCAGGGCAATGCCCTTGACGGCCAGGTTGTCCGCTTCCGTTCCCCCGGAAGTGAACACGACCTCGCCCTGCCGGCAGCCAAGGACGCCGGCCACCGCTGCCCGCGCCCCCGCGAGCGCCGCAGCTGCCGCCTCACCAAGGGTGTGGTGGCTGGAGGGGTTCCCGAAGGAGCCGGTGAGGTAAGGCCACATGGCGTCCAGTACTTCGCGGCGGACGGGGGTGGTGGCGGCGGCGTCGAGGAAGATCATGGCGTGCTCACCAGGCGGTCAGTTCGACGTCGAGGCCCAGGTCCAGTGCGGCCACGGTGTGCGTCAGTGCCCCCACGGAGATGACGTCCACCCCTGTGGCGGCAATCGCCGCGACGGTGCCGGGGTTGACGTTGCCGCTTGCTTCCACGCGGGCGCGACCGGCCACGAGGGCCACGCCGGCCTTCAGCTCCTCAACCGTGAAGTTGTCCAGCATGATGGTGTCCACGCCGGCGGCCAGCACGGGCCCGATCTGCTCCATGCTGTCCACTTCCACTTCAAAGTGGGTGGTGTGCCCCAGCTGGGCCTTGGCGGCCAGCAGGAGCCCGGTGAGCTTTGCCGGGTCCCCCCCGGTCATCACGGCCAGGTGGTTGTCCTTGGCCAGCACCGCGTCGGACAGGCTGTACCGGTGGTTTGCGCCGCCGCCGCACCGTACGGCGAACCGTTCCAGGACGCGCAGGCCCGGTGTGGTCTTGCGCGTGTCGGTGATGCGCGCCCGGGTCCCCTCGGCGAGCCGGACGAACGCGGCGGTCTTGGTGGCGATGGCGGACATCCGCTGGACCAGGTTGAGCGCCACGCGTTCTGCCATCAGCACCGAACGGGCGCTGCCGGTGACCCTCGCAAGGTGCGTGCCGGCGTCGAACGCTTCCCCGTCCGCCACGAGCAGCTCCACCTGGGTGGCGGGATCCACCAGCTGCATCGCGTCGCGGAACACTGTTGCGCCGCTGAGGACCCCGGCCACCCGGGCATTGAGGACGGCCGTGGCGCGGGCCGAAGCGGGAATGAGCAGTTGCGAGGTGATGTCGCCGGAGGGTGCATCCTCGGCGAAGGCCCGTTCCAGGATCTCCCTGACCGGTGCCGCGGGAAGGGTGAGGTCCAGTGCGGGGCGCAGGGTGGCTGCCTGGTCGATCACGGCGGGTTCAGTCATGGAGCAGGCTCGCTTTCGGGCGCGGAGGGTAAGTGGTTTCAGGGTCTGCGGGATCATCACTGCGGTAGTGCGCCCCGAGGGATTCGCGGCGGCCGAGGGCGCCGTCGACGAGCAGCTGGGCGGCCAGCAGCAGGTTCCGGTCCTCAAGCACGGCAGGGCCGGCAGAGGGCGAGTCAGCATGGGGACGGACGACGGCGGCCCACCGGTCAAGAGTGGAAGCAGCCTCAGCCAACAATTCCCCGGACCGCAGCACCCCGGCATTGGCAGTCATCAGTCGACGAAGAGCGTCCCGGGAGAAGTGCTCAGGTGTATCAAAGGGTTCAGGACTCCGGTGCGTTCTCCACACGCTGGGGTTCGGCGGCGTGGCGGTGGATGGGTGGGGCAGCTTCGGAGGTCCCGAAAGCGCCGTTGTTGCGTGAGCGTCCGCACTGGCCGCCGAGCTTGCGAGGCGACCGCCGGTGCGAGGCGCGAGTGCAGGCGCCGAGGGACTTGCGGAGCTGCCCCCCAGGAAACATTCAACAGCGCGGCGGCCGAAGACGAGTCCCTCGAGGAGGGAGTTGCTGGCCAGCCGGTTTGCCCCTTGGACGCCGGTGCACGCAACTTCACCGGCTGCGTAGAGCCCGGGGACGGTGGTGCGGGCGTGGAGGTCGGTGGTTACGCCGCCCATCCAGTAGTGGGCGGCGGGTGCGACGGGGACCAGTTCGCGGGTCCAGTCGATACCGGCGTCCAGGGTCTTGCGGGTGAGGGTGGGGAACCGCTGTTGGAGGAACCCGTTGCCCCTGGCCTGTTCGATGGCGCGGGCGTCGAGGTAGACGTGGCCGTTGGGGTCACCGAGTTTGGCGAGGTGGAGGGCGATGCTGCGTGAGACGACATCGCGGGGTGCCAGTTCGGCGTCCGGGTGGTAGGCCTTCATGAAGCGCCGGCCGTTGGAGTCGAGCAGGACGGCGCCTTCGCCGCGGACGGCTTCGGAGATCAGCAGGGGTCCGTCCAGGCGTCCGGGGTGGGCGGTGGCGGAGCTGACCAGGCAGGTGGGGTGGAACTGGAAGAATTCGAGGTCTGCCGTGGCTGCGCCGGCGCGGACGGCGAGCGCCAGGCCGTCGGCGGTGGCCACGGCGGGGTTGGTGGTTTGGGCGAACAACTGGCCGGCTCCCCCGGTGGCGAGCAGGACGGCGTCCGCGTCCAGGCTGAGGTTGCGGCCGCCCTGGTGGTATTCGACCCCGCTCACATTCCCGTCGCGGGTGGTGAGGGCTGTGACGTGGGCTTCCGTGAGGAGCGTCAGTTTACCCGCGTCCCGCAGGGACAGGACCGCCTGGATCAGTGCACCGGCGACGCGCGCGCCCGTGGCGTCCCCTCCTGCGTGCAGGATGCGCGGGGCACTGTGTGCTGCCTCGAGCCCAAGGGCCGGGCCGCCGTCGTGCCTTGCGTCACCGTGGCCCGCTTCAGCTGGCCCCGCGTCAAACGCCACCCCGTAGCGCTGGAGGCCGGCGATGTCCTGCCGTGCCTGCGTGCACATCAGCCGGACGGCGTCCTCGTTGCAGTGCCCCGCCCCTGCCCGGAACGTGTCCGCGATGTGCGCGGCAACGGTGTCCCCCGGCGCAGGTTCGGCGAGCACGGCGGAGATGCCGCCCTGCGCGTACCAGGTGTTGCTGTGCTCCAGTGCGCCTTTGGTCACCAGCACCACGTCGGCGCCGGCATCTGCGGCAAGCAGGGCGGCGTAAAGTCCCGCGATGCCGCTTCCGACGACGGCGAGCCGGCGGGCGGGTGCGTCGGGCCCGCGGCGCATCAGGGCCTCGCAGCGAGCATGCGCTCGAGCGCCGTCCTGGCGTTGGCCTGTACATCGTCAGCCACCGTGATGCGGTTGACGATGCGGCCGGCCACCAGTTCCTCCAGCACCCAGGCAAGGTAACCGGGGTGGATGCGGTACATCGTGGAGCAGGGGCAGATCACCGGGTCCAGGCAGAAGATGGTGTGCTGCGGGTATTCGGCGGCGAGCCGGTTCACCATGTTGATTTCGGTGCCGATGGCGAACGTGGTGGGCTCGGCGGCTGCGGCGATGGCTTTCTTGATGAAGTCGGTGGAGCCGGCGGAATCGGCGGCGTCCACCACTTCCATGGGGCATTCGGGGTGCACGATCACCTGCACGCCGGGGAAATCGGCGCGGGCCTTCTCGATCTGGGCCACGGTGAAGCGCTTGTGCACGGAGCAGAACCCGTGCCAGAGGATCACCCGGGAGTCGAGCAGTGCCTGTTCGTCGTTGCCGCCGAGGTCCTTGCGCGGGTTCCACATGGGCATCTGCCCAAGCGGTATGCCCAGGGCCTTGGCGGTGTTGCGGCCGAGGTGCTGGTCCGGGAAGAACAGCACCCGCTGGCCGCGCTGGAACGCCCACTCCAGGACGGTCCTGGCGTTGGAGGAGGTGCAGACGATGCCGCCGTGCTCGCCGCAGAAAGCCTTCAGGGCTGCGGAGGAATTCATGTAGGTGACGGGGATGACCGGAACCCGGCCGTCGGCGTCGGGCTCGGTGCCGAAGATCTCCGCCAGCTGCTCCCAGCATTCCTCCACGGAGTCCGCGTCCGCCATGTCGGCCATGGAGCAGCCGGCGGCGAGGTTGGGCAGGATGACCGCCTGCTCCGGGGTGGAGAGAATGTCCGCGGTTTCGGCCATGAAGTGGACCCCGCAGAAGACGATCGCCTCGGCCTCCGGCCTGGTGAGTGCCGCGTTGGCGAGCTGGAAGGAGTCACCCACGAAGTCGGCGTACTGGATCACCTCGTCGCGCTGGTAGAAGTGGCCCAGGATGACGGCGCGTTCGCCCAGTTCGGCTTTGGCGGCTTTGATCCGTTCGCCGAGTTCGGCGTCGCTGGCCCGCTTGTATTCCTCGGGGAGCTGGCCCTGGCGCGGGGTGGTGGCGGGGGCGGGGTCGGCGCTGGATGCACCCGGGCCGTAGGCGGGGACACCCGCCAGCGCCTCGGCCAGGTCGTAGTCCCAGGGTCCGCTCGCCAGTGCCGGGCTGCAGGTGCTGCGTTCGGCTGCGCCTTTTTCGGCCTGTTCGCGCGTGATCAGCTGGATTGCCGTGTTGACGCTGCTCATGGTGTGCTCCTGTTGTCTGGGTCAAGGCCTGGCCGGCCGGTGTAGCGGTAGAGGCGTGGCGGACGGTGTTTCCCGCCTTGGAGGTATTCCCCGGTTTCTTCGATTTCCGGGGTGGATTTGAGTTGCCGGCGGAAGTTGGCGGGATCCAGTTCGCGGTCCAGGACAGCTTCGTAGACTTCGCGGACCTGGGCCAGGGTGAAGTACTCGCCCAGCAGGTGGTACGCCACTGAGCCGTAGGCCAGCTTGTTGCGCAGTCGCCCGAGGGCGTAGTCAACGATCGCGTTGTGGTCGAAGGCCAGCCCGCCCAGGCGGTCCGCGCGGAACCACCGCACGTTCTCGGATTCGTCGGCGAGCGCAGCCTCCGTGGGCTGGACCAGGGCCCAGTACACGATGGAGACCACGCGCTGCGTGGGTGAGCGGTGCAGGCCGCCGAAGGCGTACAGCTGCTCAAGGTAGCGGGGCGCCAGGCCTGTGGTTTCCCGCAGGTTCCTGGCCGCGGCGTCCTGGAGCGACTCCTCATGGCTGAGGGGGCCGCCCGGCAGTGCCCACAGCCCCTTGAAGGGCTCACGGATGCGCCGCACCAGGGGCAGCCACAGCGTGGGACGGCCCGACGTTTCACTGGGCCGCAGGGCGAAGATCACCGTGGAAATGGCCAGCGACGGCGGCGCGGCCTGCCGCTCAGACACGTTTGCCGAGCTGTAGTACACGTTCCACCGCCTCTCGTCGTGCCCATCGCCGGATGCGGCGGTTCTTCAGAGTTATGGTCAACTTGACCAAAACTAATTCTACGACCAGCAGCGCAGGAAAGGGAAATGTTTCTGCTGCCGCCTGGGGATGCCGGAACGGTCCAGGGTCCAGGGCGCGCCCGCCCTTCTCCCCTGGCGGTTCTTCCTGCCGTTTTTGGGCGGCTCCTCGAAGCCGGTAAATTCAAAAGGTCCCACAAGGACCCCCGGACCATCCGGACCGGACTGTCGAACCAGCCCCAGAAGGTGCACCATCCCAATGACGATGAAGTCTGGCCGGACCATGTCCGCCGCAGCCCCGCCCAAGACGCCGGCAAGCCACAGCATGAAGCCGCGCCAGCTCACCATGATGGGGCTGGGCAGTGCCATCGGCGCAGGCTTGTTCCTGGGATCGGGTGCCGGGGTCCAGGCCGCCGGACCGGCAGTCCTCATCTCCTACCTGGTGGCCGGCACGCTGATCATCCTGGTGATGTGGGCCTTGGGCGAAATGGCGGCCGCCAACCCGAACAGCGGCGCCTTTTCCGTTTACGCCGGGCGGGCCATGGGGCGTACGGCCGGGGCCACCATCGGATGGCTGTGGTGGCTGCAGCTGGTGGTGGTGATCGCGGCCGAGGCACTGGGCGCCGCCGGGCTGCTGTTCTCCGTCTGGCCCATGATCCCGGTCTGGGCGCTGGCGCTGCTGTTCATGGTGGTGTTTACCGGCATCAACCTGGCCGGTGTCCGGAACTTCGGTGAGTTCGAGTTCTGGTTCGCCATCCTCAAGGTGGCCGTCATCGTGCTGTTCCTTGCAGTGGGGGCCGCTTTGCTCCTGGGGCTGCTGCCCGGCGTCGACTCCCCGGGAGCCGGAAACCTTACCGGCAACTTTGCTCCCCAGGGTCTGGGCGGCGTTGCGGCGGCCCTGTTCGTGGTGATCTTCGCATTCGGCGGGACGGAAATCGTCTCGGTGGCCGCGGCCGAAACCGAGGACCCGGAACGCAGCGTGGGCAAGGCCATCCGGACCGTGGTGTGGCGCATCCTGGTGTTCTACATCGGCTCCGTCTTCGTCATCGCCGCCGTCCTCCCCGCCACGTCCAGCAGCCTGGCCTCGCCCTTCGCCGGGGTGCTGGATGCGGCCCGGATCCCCGGTGCGTCCACCGCAATCACCCTGGTGGCCGTCGTCGCACTTCTCTCGGCACTGAACGCCAACCTCTATGGCGCGTCCCGCATGGTGTACTCCCTGGCGCAGCGCGGTGAAGCGCCGCGCGTCCTGACCCGCCTCAACGGCGCCGCCGTGCCCCTGGCCGCAGTGGCGGTGTCGGTGGCCTTCGGCTTCATCGCCACCGTCCTGGAGCTGTTGTTCCCGGACCGGATCCTGCCCGCCCTGTTCCAGCTGGTGGGATCGACATGCCTGGTGGTCTGGGGCAGCGCCCTGGTCTCCCAGTTGATCCTGCGCCGCCGGGCAGACCGGGACGGAATCCCGCTTCCGCTGCGGATGAAGGGCTTTCCCGGCCTGACCATCCTGGGCCTGGTCCTCCTTGGGGTGATTTTCGCCGTCGGCCTCAGCGCGGAGAGCAGCCGGGTGCAGCTTTTCAGCACATTCGCCCTGGTTGCCGGCATCGCGCTGGCGTGTGCTGCCGGGGCCCGCCTCACCGGCAGGGACCAGCCTGCCAACAGGTAGAGTGGTGCGTACCTTTCCAAGGAAGACGCACCGACGCGCCGGGCCCGCCCAGGCGCCGTACCTGATTGGGGAACTGACACCATGAGCGGCAGGCACACCGGACAGCAGCACGCGCACACCGTTGAAGGCACCGACCCCCAGCTGTATGTGGCGGTCCATGAGCCCGCAAACGATGCCGGCCTGCGGCCGGTCCTGCTGCTGCACGGCTTCTCCTCCTCCTCCAAGCTCAATTGGGAGGACACCGGCTGGCTGTCGGCGCTGCTCGAGGCCGGCCGCCGGGTCATCACCGTGGACCTTCCCGGCCACGGCCGCAGCGGCGCGCCGGAGGACCGTGACTCCTACTCCCCCAGCAGGATCAGGGCGGACCTGCTCCAGGCGGCGTTCGACGCCGGCGTCCACCCCCTGCAGGACGGCGACCCTTCCAGCGGGCTGGACGTCGTAGGCTACTCCCTGGGATCCAGGCTCGCCTGGGAGTTCGCCGCAACCCAGCCCGAGCTGGTGCACCGGCTGGTGCTCGGCGGCCCCAACGACTCCGACCCCCTTGCTGCATTCGACCTCATCGCCGCCCAGGACTACCTTGCGGACGGGACACCGATCCAGGACGAATCGACCGCCCAGCTCCTGAAGATGGCATTGCTGCTGCCGAACAACAACATCTTCGCGCTGCTGTCCCTGGTGGAGGCCATCAAGGCCGAGCCCTACGACCCCGCCGAGGCAGTCCCCCATGTTCCCATGCTGCTGGTGGCGGGCGACAAGGACGAACGCGCTGCGATCCTGCCCAGGCTCGCCGAGCTGGCCCGCGGCGCCGGTTCCATGGTCGAACAGCTGGTCCTCCCGGGCCGGAACCACACCAACGCCATCACCAGCAGGGCCTTCAAGCAGGCCGCGATCTCGTTCCTGTCCGTCTAGGCAGGGCCCGGGTCTTGCTGGAAAGCCTGGCCCCGGGCTGAAAACGCCAGGGCATCCAGCAGTACGCTGGGGGCAGGCAGGCCGCAGTTGCCGGGAGGGACAGATGGGTACGCGTTTCGAAGACCGCACTGACGCCGGCCACCGCCTGGCCGCTGCGCTTGGACAGTTCCGGGAACAGCCGGACACCGTGGTCCTGGGCCTGGCGCGCGGCGGTATTCCTGTCGCCGCGGCTGCAGCGGCTGCCCTCGGCCTGCCCCTGGGCACCGTCCTGGTGCGGAAGCTGGGCATTCCGGGTCAGGAGGAAACCGCCTTTGGGGCGCTGGCCTGGGCGCAAGGGCGCACGGTCCGGTTGATCAACAAGCTGTTGCTGGAACGCGTCCTTGACCACGGCGTGCAGCAGGAATGGCTGGATGACGTTGAGAGGCGCGAACGGGACGAACTGCTCCGTCGGGTGGAGCTGTATCCGGGAACCGGCATCGACGTGGCGGACAGGACCGTCCTCCTGGTGGATGACGGCCTGGCCACGGGCGCCACGATGCGTGCCGCCGTCGAAGCCATGCGGGAGGGCGGCGCGGCTGCCGTGGTGGCGGCAGCTCCCGTGGGATCGATCGACGCCGAAGCCTCGCTTGAGCGGGTGTGCGAAGCCGTGGTGTGCCTGCACCTGCCGGGAAGATTCCGGGCTGTTGGAAGCTATTACCGGCACTTTGGGCAGTTGAGCGACGACGACGCGGTCAGGCTGCTGGCGCACTAGGCCGCCCGGAAGCACAGAGGCCCGGACCTTGCGGTCCGGGCCTGCTGTCCTGCCCACGTCGTCCGGGGGCGATGGGGGTCAGTGGTGGTTGCTGACGCCCAGCGGGCGGCCCTTGGTTTCCTTGGCCAGCACCACGCCGACGGCCGAAATGACGCAGAGGACCATGATGTAGATGCCGATCGAACCGGTCCACTTGGTGGCCTGCAGCAGTGACTCGGCAATGGTGGCCGCGAAGGCGCCGCCCAGGATGGCGCCGAAGGCGTAGCCGATGGAGATGCCGGAGTACCTGACGTTGGCGGGGAACATCTCTGCATACATGGCCGACATGGGACCGTAGGACAGGCCCAGGCCGATGGTCAGGACGAACAGGGCGACGCCGTAGAGCAGGATGTTCTTGGTGTCGATGAGGGCGAACATGGGGATCATCCAGGCAAAGACGATGGCGTAGCCGGTGAGGAAGGTCTTCACCCGGCCGATCCGGTCCGACAGCCAGCCGCCCACCAGGGTGAAGATCAGCCAGCCAAAGGACGCCAGGGTGGTGGCCAGGAGGATCTGCGGGGTGGGCATCTTCAGGGTCTTGGTCGCGTAGGAGATGAAGAACGCGATCAGCAGGTACCCGGCGGCGTTGTTGCCGATGAAGATCAGGGTGGAGTACAGGACGGGCAGTTTGTGGTTCCGGATCAGCTCGCCCAGCGGCGCTTTGCTTTCCTTCTTCCGCAGGGCCATCTCCTGGAAGACGGGGCTCTCGGCGACTGCGCGGCGGATCAGGTAGCCCACCACGATCAGGACGATGGAGAGCAGGAACGGCACGCGCCAGCCCCATGCCGCGAAGTCTTCCTTGGACATGCCGGTGTTGAGGAAGTAGAGCAGGCCGGTGGCCAGGATCATGCCTACGGGTACGCCGATCTGCGGGTAGGCTCCGAACAGGCCGCGGCGGCTGATGGGTGCATGCTCAACAGCCATCAGGGCGGCGCCGCCCCATTCCCCGCCGGCCGAGAAGCCCTGGATGACGCGCAGCAGGATCAGCAGGATGGGAGCCCAGGCGCCGATCTGCGCATACGTGGGGAGCATGCCGATCAGGGCCGTCGCGGCGCCCATCATGACCAGGGTGAAGACCAGCATCGCCTTACGCCCCAGGCGGTCGCCCAGGTGTCCGGCGACAACAGCGCCGAGCGGGCGGAACAGGAAGCTGATGCCGATGAGGGCAAACGAGAGGATCTGCGCCAGTCCCGGGTTGGACTCGTTCAGCGGTGCCAGGAACAGCGGCGACAGCAGCGTTGCGGTCAGCTGGGCAAAGATGAAGAAGTCGTACCACTCGATGGTGGTGCCGACGAGGGTGCCGGCGAGGACCTTGCGTTCCTCCCGCCGGCTGCTGGGACCGGCGGGGGTATCCACCTTGGAAGGTGTGGTCATTGAAACTCCATTGTTTATTGGGCAGCGGTGCCACCCGGACGCCTTCAGAATTACCGACAGAACGGTCAGTTAGTTAGTAGGGTACTACGGAATTGTGATGCGGAACACGGTGTGCGGATTTTTTCAAGGGGATATGCCCGACATTGAGTTCTATATTCGAACTACAAGTTCGTATAGAGGACAATACCCGGTGCGCCCGGATGAGACAAGAGTCACGGCAGGCCGCGCGTTCGCCCCTAGGATGGATTTCATGACACCTCCAGCAGCCGCAGCCCGGACGGCGGAGCCGCAGGCTTCGCCGTCCCAGACCCTTTCGCGCGGCATCCGCGCCCTTGAGATCCTGGCAGCTGCCCCGGGCCCGCTGACCATCGCCGAACTGGCCGACGCCATGGGTGTCCACCGTTCGGTGGCCTACCGGATCCTGCGTACCTTGGAAGACCATTCCCTCCTGGTGCGTGACGATGCCGGACGGGTCCAGCCCGGCCCCGGCCTGGCAGTCCTGGCCCGGGGAGTATCGCGCAACCTGCAGAGCGCCGCCCTTCCCGAGCTCACCCAGTTGGCGAACTCGCTGGATATGACGGCGTTCGTGGCGGTGTGGGATCACCATGACTGCATCACGCTCGTCACGGTTGAGCCGCGGCATTCGGGCGCCACCGTGGCCCAGCACCCTGGTACGCGCCACCCCATCAACGCAGGCGCGCCGGGTATCGCCATCCAGTCGGCCCTGTCCGAAGCCGAGTGGGACCGCTTGGATACGGGTATCCCCTACCGTCCGGAGGCGTCGGAAGCGCGGAGGAGGGGTTACTCAGCCAGCCATGACGAGGTCATTGCCGGGGTTTCCTCGCTGGCAGCCCCTGTCCGGGTGCCCGGCGGGCGCCCGGCCGCCCTCGCCGTCGTCTACATCCGTTCCGCCCATGATCCGGAAACGGTGGGGGCGGCCATCGCCGCAAGCGCCGCCAGGATCGAGGGCCAACTGGCGTAGCGGCGGGAGGGCGGCAGGCTGGCATCGAGGCCCTGTCAGGTCCTCCGGCGGAGCACGACGGCGGCCCCGGCCCCAAGCAGCGCCAGCGCTGCCGCCGCGCAGACCGGGACAAGGAACGCCGCCGCCGGGCCGTGGAGTTGCGCCAGCTGTCCCCCAATCGAGGACCCGATGGCCGTTCCGGCGACAATACCGCTGGCCAGCGCGGTCATGACCGTGCCAAGCCGGCCGGCGGGAGCCACCTGTCCGCCCACGGCGAAGACCGTGACCATGACCGGACCCACCGGGAGTCCAAGGACCAGCAGGACCGCCGCCATCATGGGCAGCGATGCCGGCACCAGCAGCAGGACCGCCAGCCCCGCCATCAGGGCTGCGCACAGCACCCAGCGCAGTGCCAGGCCGGCGCGCCGCGGCCAGTTGGCAACCGAGAATGCCGCCACTGCAGAGCTTAGGCCCATCACGGCGTACAGCAGGCCCGCAATTTCCGTGCCTGCGAGCCCCGCAGAGAAGGCGCTGAGGGCGGCCTGGGTGGAACCGAAAAAGGTCCCCATGCAGACCATGGCCAGAACCGGCAAGGCAACGACCCATGGCAGCTTCACGGGTTGTGCCCTGCCCGTGCCCTTCCTGCGGACGGGACGACCGGTGGCAGGTACGGCGCCATGGGTAGGGTGCACCGCGAAGGCAGGGACAAGGGTGATGGTCATGGCCGCTGCCAGCGCCAGGGGAAGCCAGGGCGCCACGAGGCTGGCCAGGATTCCCACCAGGGCCGGCCCCAGGACAAACGTCAGTTCATCGGCCGTGCTCTCGTAGGAGAGCGCGGTGTCCAGCTCACGGGCAGCGCCACCGGACGGCGCCGACGGACCTGCGGCATTGGTTGTCAGCGCCATCCACCTGACCCGGGCCAGGGGTCCCACCTGGGGGCAGCTGGCGCCGGCGGCGAAGGCGGCCACCAGGACGGCGGGCGGGAAATCCCCCGCCTCGGATGTGGTGTTGGCGATGAAGACCAGGGCCAGCACCGCCACGGTGTTGAGCAGAGCGGACAGGAGCAGGACGGGCCGTTGTCCCCGCCTGTCCGCCAGGGCTCCAAGCACCGGAGCTCCGAGCGCGGAGCCGATGCCCACCGCGCCGGCAGCGGCCCCGCCGGCGGCGAAGGAACCCGTGACCGAGGTGACCAGGGTCAGCGTGCCCATGGCCAGCATGGCAAGGGGAAGCCGCGCAAAAAGTCCCAAGGGAATGAAGCTTCTGCCGGCGAGCTGCGGCAGCCGGGAAAAACGCCCCCTCGCTGCCCGTTCCATGGAGTCCGGGCTGGAGGTTTCCTGCTCTGCGGCGGTGCGGGCAGGAGTGTCGGGGGTGGTTGAAGGAGTAGTTTGTGGTGTCAATTCCGGGCTCGTTCAATAGGTGCGCATCGTCCCTCCTCCCGATGCGCGCAACCCGGTAACGCGCTCCAGTATATCGGCCGGGTCAGGCGAGGGCGTCCACAGTCTCGGAGATCCGCAGCGTGGAGCCGTTCCGGCTCTTGATCACTTGCAGCTGGGTCCCGATGCGCTGTTTCATCTCGGCAACATGGCTGACCAGTCCCACCACCCTGCCGCCGTCGCGGAGCCCCTCAATGGCATCCATGACCTGTTCCAAGGACTGTTCGTCCAGGCTTCCGAAGCCCTCATCCACGAACAGGGTCTCGATTTCCACCCCTCCGGCCTCCTGCTGGACGACGTCCGCCAGCCCGAGTGCCAGCGAGAGCGACGCCATGAAGGACTCGCCCCCGGACAGGGTGGAGGTGTCCCGCCGGAAGCCCGTCCACTGGTCCACCACTTCAAGTCCCAGCCCTGATTTTGCGCCACGCGCTGCCTTGGCGTCGGTGTGCTGGAGCAGGTAGCGGCCATCACTCATGGCCACCAGGCGTTCGGACGCGGCGAGGGCCACCTGCTCCAGCCGCGCCGCCAGGACGTAGCTGTTCAGGCTCATCCGGTACGTGTTCTCACCCCGGCCGGCTGCGGCGTCAGCCAGCCCGGCAAGCATCTGTGCCCGCTCCGCCGGTTCCCGGGATGCGCGGACCAGCTCCTGGTAGTCGGCGGCGATCGTTTTCAGGGATTCCAGGCAACGCGAGGCGAGACCGGCGGCAAGATCGGCTTCCCGCGCGTCATTCTGGGCAGTGGCCGCCTCCAGGCGAAGCGCTGCCAGCCGCTCCTCGTCTGCCCGGAAGCCGTCCGCGGCTTCTGCCAGGGCCAGCACAATGTCCTCGGATTCGAACAACCCGGCAACGCGCGCGGCTTCGTCCCGGGCTGCACGGCCGGCGGCTTCCAGGGCTGCCGCTTCGGCGGCGCCAAGGAGCTGGCTGCGGACGTCGTCTGCCGTGGCGAAACCCGCACCCGGCAGGGCCAGTTCCAACTGCTCCTGCGCTTCGGCGGACTGCAGCCGCGCCGCGTCCAGCCGCGTCTGCGCCTCGACGGCCTTGTCCAGGACTGCTGCGGCGTCCTCGAGTGCCCGCAGCCGGCGGGTCAGGCTGGGGTGGGGGCCGCGCAGGGCGGCGAGCGCCTTGTCCAGTGCTGCAGCCTGTTCGGCCGCCTCGGCAAGGGACACGGCAGTCCGGGACAGCTCTGCCTCTGTTTCGGACAGCGCGGCACGCGCCTGCCCCAGGCCGGCATCCAGCGCTTCCAGCCGTTGCCGCCTGTCCTGCAGCTCCTCTGCGGCCTTCTCTGCGTCCGCGGCGGCAGCGAGGGCGGCCTCGGCACCGGCGCGTGCCTCTTCAACAGGGGTGGTCCCGCCCTGGCCGGCGAGGACTGCCACGGCCTGCTCCGCTTCTGCAAGGTCAGCGGCAACCAGGGCATGGGCTGCCTCTGCGGCCTCGTATAAGCGGTGGGCTTCCTCTTCATCCTGGGCCAGGCCCGGGCCGGTAGTGCCGCCATCCGCGGGGCGGGGATGCTGCCCGCTTCCGCAGACGGGACAGGGCTCGCCGGCAACCAGCTTGGCTGCCAGCTCGCATGCGGCGTTGGCGAGCCTGACCTCCCGCAGGTCCAGCCAATGGCGTTTTGCCTCCAGGAGGTCCTCCCGCGAATCGTCATGGCGGATCCTGGCCAGGTCCCTCCGCTGGGCAGCCCGCCCGTGCCGCCGGACGATGTCCAGCAGTTCCGCGGCCGCAGCGGCTTCCTTGCGGCGGAGTGCCGCCTCGATGGAGCGCGCTTCCAGCTGGTCCATACCGTCGGCCAGTACCGCCCGATCGTCCTGCAAATGGGCTGCGCGATTCCCCAGCGTCTCCACGGTGAGCCGGAGCTCTTCCTGCCGGCCGGCCAGGCTCCGGTGCCGCTTCCGCAGGTCCTGGAGCCTGTCCTCGTCCGGCAGCCGGGCCTCGACGACGGCCAGCAGCGAACGCAGCCGGCCCAGTTCGTCCGCTGCCCCGGGGACGCTGCCTCCGGCGGCGAATGGTTCCAAACCCTGTGTTTCGGAGCCCGGTGATTTGGAGCCCAGTGGTTTGGAGCCCAGTGTTTTGGAGCCCAGGGTTTCCAGGCCCAGCCGGGCCAGTTCGCCGTCGTCCGTGGCAGCCATCCGCAGCAACGTCAGTGCAGATTCTGCAGCGGCTTCCGCGTTGTGGACCTTGGCTGCCGCAGCGTCCACGGCCTGCAGCTGCCCCTGGAGGACCTCGGCCTGGCGGTGCCGGGCCAGACGGGAGGAGAGCTCATCGCGATGCGCAGCCCCGTCCTCCACGGACTTCCGCCGGGCGGTGGCCGCCTGGAGTTTCCGGTGCCGCTCATGCCGCGCGGCTTCGCTGTCCACCTCACTTCGGCGGTCCTGGCTGAGCGCCGCCGCGGCTGCGGCGTGCTCCGTGAGTTCCGCCAGCCGGCTGGCAACGGAAGCCTGCAGCCAGTCAAGGCGGCCGGGGACGTCGTCCGCCGGCGGAGCTCCGGCATCAGGAAGCTGGAGCGGAGCGGCCTCGGTTTCGGCCCGCGAGGCAAGGAGGCCGAGTTGGCCGGACAGGGCGGCGACGTCCTCCCGGGCGGCGGCAGCCTGACGCGAGAGTTCCTGTTCCAGGGCCTCGAAGCGCTGGGTGCCGAAGAGCTTTTGCAGCAGGTCCAGGCGGTCGGCGGCCTTGGAGCGGAGGAAGGCAGCGAAATCACCCTGCGGCAGCATGACCACCCGGGTGAACTGCTCACGGTCCATGCCCAGCAGCGCCATGATCTCCGCGCCTGCTTCGTCGTTGCGCGCGGACTTTTCCACCCATGCACCGTCGATCCGTTCGCGGAGCAGCGTCTTTGCCTGCTGGACCGTGAAGCCATTCTTGCCCCGCGCGCTGGGCTTGTCCCACGCCGGCGAGCGGGTCACTTCGAAGCGGCGGCCCTGCGAGGAGAACTCGCAGGTCACGGAAGGTTCCTGACCGGGTTCCGCGTGGTCGCTGCGCAGCCGCTTGCCGTCCTGCCGGGCACCGGGGACAGATCCGTACAGGGCAAAGCAGATGGCATCCAGCACGCTGGTCTTGCCGGCACCGGTGGGCCCGTTCAGCAGGAACAGGCCATGGGCGCTGAGGCGGTCAAAGTCGATGTCCTCGGTTCCGGCGAAAGGGCCGAACCCGGAGATGCGCAGATGGTGGATCCTCACCGTGACGCCTCCAGCAGCCTGACGTTTTCCAGCGCGGCGGCGAGCGCGTTCTTCTCCGCCGGGTCTGCAGCCCGTCCCCGCACATGCTCCAGGAAACCGCAGCACAGGGCGAGGTCATCCGGTGCGCCCGCGAGCCTGCTGCTGTAGCTGGCCTGGGGGGCGGCAGCCCCGCCCTGCGGATCGAAGGACAGGACCAGGGTGTCCGGGAACCTGGCGCGGAGCCGTTCCATGGCACGGGCGGGACGCTGGGCATCCGTCAGGGTGATCTGGCAGTAGGCGGTCTCAGCCCAGGCGTGGCCGGGGTCCGCCAGGAGATCTTCCAGGGTTCCGCGCAGTACGGCGAGGGACCGCGGGGCCTCCCACAGGACCTCCGCCACGGATGTGACTCCCGCCGGACCGATGTCCACCAGCCAGGCACCCTTCCGGTGGGCGGCCTCGGAGAAGGAATAGGCCAGCGGCGACCCGGAATACCTGACGGAGCCGGACAGCTGTTGACGCCCGTGCAGGTGGCCCAGGGCGGTGTAGCTAAAGCCGTCGAAGAGGTCCAGCGGCACCGCGCCCACTCCGCCGATGCTGAGGTCCCGTTCGCTGTCCGAACTGATGCCGCCGCTGGCGAATGTGTGGGCCAGGATTACGGAGTGGACGGTGGCGGTAGCCGCACGCCGGGCGATGTCCTCCCGGATCAGGCCGGTGGCCGCCCGGGTTACCTCGAAATGGCTTGGCGTTTCAGCCCCCAGCTGTTCGGCGACAAGCCTGGGCTCAAGCCATGGGATGCCGTACAGCGCGAGGACGGCGTCCTTTCCGGCAGCATCCGCGCCCAGCGGCAGCAGGAGCGGGTGGGCGAGGTCCTCCACCCTGGTGCGCAGGTGCACTCCCCCGCGTTCCAGCAGGCGGGAGGCAAAACCCAGGCGGATGGCGGAGTCGTGGTTCCCGCTGGTAAGCACCACTTTTGCACCCGTGGCAGTCAGGCGGACCAATGCGTCATCAAGCAGGTGGACCACGTCCACGCCCGGCAGCGCCCGGTCATAGACGTCGCCGGCGATCAGGACAACGTCCACGCTGTCCCGCTGGACCGCTGCCACCAGCTGGTCAACGAAGGCGCGCTGGGCGTCCAGCATGCCGACGCCGTGGAAGGAACGGCCCAGATGCCAGTCCGAGGTGTGAAGTAACCGCATATCCCTAAGCTATCGGCAACCACTGACACTCAAGGAAAACGCCGCGGCCAGCGGCGGTCAGGACCGTTTTCCTTCGAAAAACTCCTGCGCCTCGTTGACGCCGCCTGCGTCCTGCCGGGCGGCCGCTGCGGGCACAGCCCTGTCCGTGCCGGCACTTTCCATGGCGTCGTCGTCGGCCTCCCCGGCGTCGTCGTCGGCCTCGGCGGCGCCCTCGTCGTCATGGAGGTCCGCGCCGTCCTCAACGGATGCAGCGGACTCAGCCACTCCGGTAATGCGGAACGCAAGCCCCGCGATGGCAGCGCCGGCCAGCGGCGCGACCAGGAAGACCCACAGCTGCTCCACGGCCCAGCCGGAACTGAAGACGGCGGAGGCGACGGCGCGGGCGGGGTTGTACGGCAGGTTCCCCACCGACTGGCCCACCTGCAGCAGGGCCGCAAAGGACAGGCCGACGGCAACCGGCGCCGCGCTGCGGCTGCCGCCGGAGCGGCCGGCGGCAAGGAAGACAGCCACGATGATCGCGGCCCCCAGCAGTTCCAGGAGCACGACGGCGGCGAGCGGGGCCTGAATGATGGAATGCTCGCCGAAGCCTGCGGTCACGGTGTCGAAGGCAGTACGGCAGTCAGGGATGCTGGGAAGGGTGCGGAGGATGCCGAACAGGGCAAGGGCGCCCACCAGGGCTCCCACCACCTGGGCGGCGGCGTATGCGGCGGCGGCGCCGGCACGGATCCGTCCCGCCAGGAGGTGACCCAGGGTAACGGCGGGATTGAAATGGCCGCCGGAGATGTGTCCGAAGGCGAGCATTGCCGCCGTGATGGCCAGGCCGGCGGCAAGGGCCGCCGGCACCGGGCTGGACTGCGGAATGCTGAACAGCGGCACGCCCAGCCCGGCCACGGCCAGGAAGAGGCTGCCGAAGGCCTCGGCCACCAGGCGGGGCATCAGAGCGCTGGGCGCGGTGGCCGGGCCGGGCTGCAGTGCGTCGCGGGCGGGGACAGGGGTGCTCATGATGGGACCTTCGCTTCTTGGGGCCTGGGCTTTGCGTTGCAAGCGGCAGCTGCTGCCGGTTCCGGGGCTTCCACCAGCTTGCAGGGCGGCGCCGGGCAACCCGTGCAGTATTCCAGCCCAGGCTGGGCGTTGGCTGGACACCAGCCGTGCGCAATGGCCGGCGGGACGGATCGGACCAGGCGGCGGGACCGGTTTTTGGACGGTAAATTTACTCCATGAGCATCGACCCCGTCATTCCCGCGCCCACCCTCAAGTCCCGGATCCATGGTGCGCTGCTGGGCGGGGCGCTGGGGGATGCACTGGGCTATGCGGTGGAGGCTGATTCCATCGGCGCCATCCGCCGGCGCTTCGGAGCCCGGGGCCTGACCGGGTTTGACGCTCTGTCCGGTTCCTGGCCTTTTTCCGACGACACGCAGCTGACCCTGTATACCGTGGACGGGCTGGTGGAGGCGTTGGAGTGGGCCAACGACGGGGTGGGTGCGGATGTGAACGCCTGCCTCTGGCTGGCGTACCTGCGCTGGCTGGCCAACCAGGGCGAAGACGCCGGGGCTTCAGCGCCCGCACCCCAGCCCCGCTGGATCGACGGCAACGAGGTGCTGCGGCAGCGCCGGCATCCGGAGCAGGACTGCATCACCGGGCTGGCCTCCGGCGAGATGGGCACGTCGGTCCGCCCCGTCAACCCCGAGGCCAAAGGCGCCGGCACGGTGATGCGTTCGGCGCCGTTCGGGCTGATTCCACATATTGCGCCCGACGCCGTCTACAAGCTCAGTTCCGACGCCGCCTCCCTCACGCACGGGCACCCTTCCGCCCGCCAGAGCGCCGGAATCTTCAGTCTCCTGATCCATAAGCTCGTGTCCGGCGAGGCGCTGCGGGACGCCGCTGCCGCGGTGGCCGCGCACGCGGCCACCCTCCCGGACGTGGCGCCGGAGCTCCCGGAGAGGCTTGAGGCCGCCCTTCGTCTCGCCGACAAGGCAATCGTTGCCCCGGAGGAACTGGTCCACGTGCTTGGCGGGGGCCGGATGGCGGAGGAGGCACTCGCCGTCGCACTGTATGCAGTCCTGGCCACGTTGCCCGCTGACGACGCGGACGCCGGGCCCGGCCGGCATTTCCGGGACGCTGTTGTTCTGGCCGTGAACCATGACGGCCCCAGCAGTACCACGGGCTCGCTGGCAGGGAACATCCTGGGCGCCTTCTATGGGGAAGACTGCCTGCCGGCGCAGTGGCTCGGGGCCCTGGAAGCGCCCGGGGTGGTCCGCGGCATGGCCAATCAGTTGGTGAAGGTCACAACCGGCGAAGGCTGATGTTGTTGCAGGCCTCGCAGACGTCTTCGGGGACCAGCCCGCGGCGCTGCAGGAACCCGAAGATGGCGCACCCCAGGCAGAACCCGGCGAAGGCCTCCAGGGAGGCTGCCACCACCAGGATCCCCAGGAGGGTCCAGGCTGCGGCTGCTGCACCTGCGGCGAACAGGAGCAGCGCCGAGGTGGATACGGCAGCACCTATCCCCTGGGCAAAGCGCTTGGGCGGCCCCGGCACAAGTCTTACCTTTCCCAGCCGCGGAGTGATGACCTTGACTGAGAGCAGCGCCAGGGGTGAAATCCGCGGGCCGAAGAGCAGACGCAGCCAGAACCCGATGGAGATGGCCAGCAGCCCCCACCCGGAGCCCGCCAAGGCGGTGACGACGGCGAGCAGCACCACGAGCGCTGCCGTGACACGGGCGGCGTACTCGTTGACGGGATTGGGAAAAGCGAACAGGGACGCCATATGGCAAGGCTAGGAGCCTGTGGCAGGGCTGCCAAGATGTGTTGCGCCGCATGAAGCGGGCGCGACTTTGAGTGCCGGCCGCGTCAGGCGCTGACGGCAGTCGCGCGGGCGCCGTCCCAGGTTTCCCCGGGGTCGGCGTGCAGGGCGTCCCCGTTGCCCACCATCTGGAGGAACTCACCCTCGGACAGCACTTCGATGGCTTGTCCCCGCTCATGGAGCTCCAGGACGCGGCGCGCCTTGCCGGTGAGCCTGCCGGAGCGCAGGTCTGAGGCAACGAAGCCATCCCCCACCACCAGCACGGTGGTACGGCCGGTGACCCGGCTTTCCGTCCGGGCACCGCACCTGGCCGAGCGCAGCTTCGCTTCCGGACGGGCAATGGAGAGCTGCCCGGTGAATACCACCGTCTGCGCGTACAACGGATGGCCTTGCTCGGCGTCCAGGTTGGGTTCCGGGTTCAGCCCTTCCTCGGGCCAGCCGGACTGGAACCGGCGCACCAGTGCGGCACCGTTGCCGGACGCAGCAGCCATGGCCGCCACGCTTGGCTTCGACAGGTCGCCCGAGGCGGGATCGAAGGCCTGCTGGTGCGGCATGGCCAGCCCCAGGGAGAGGAAGAGTTCGGCGATGCTGTTGGCACCGTTGCGCGCGGCGATGTCGACGAGGATCCCGGCACAGGCGCGGGCGTCCTCGGCGGCGTCGTGGTGGTTGACCAGCGGTACGCCCGCTTCCTCGGCGGCGAAGGGAAGCGAGTTGGAGACGAGCGAGTAGCAGCGCCGGGACAGCATGACGGTGCAGACGTAGTCGTAGGCGGGACCGGGCAGGCCCGATACCTCCAGCGCCGAGCGGATCACGCCCAGGTCAAAGGCGGCATTGTGGGCTGCAAGCACGTCGTCGCCGATGAACGCGCCAATCTCCGGGAACAACTCCCCAAAACGGGGCCTTCCGGCAACATCCGCAGCCGTGATGCCGTGGATCCGGACGTTGTGATGGTCAAAGTGGTCATAACCGGCCGGGGGGCGCATCAGCCAGGAGGCCTCTGCGACGATTTCCCCGCCCCTTACCTTCGTCAGTCCCACAGAGCACGGGGAGCCGCGGAAGCCGTTGGCCGTTTCGAAGTCGATCGCCGTAAAGTCCAAACCCACGGCCCCTACCTTACCGCCGCAGGCCTCCCAGACCGGTCAAGTACCCTTGAGAGGTGAACTTTCCTGTGATGAATGACCTCGCTGTGTCCATGCTGGTGGGTGCGGGACCGGTCCAGCCAAGAATGGCTTCCTTCCTGCCCGATTGGCTGAACCCCCAGGTCTTCCTGGCCGATCCCGCGCTCGCCCCCTGGGTGGTCCTGCTGGTGTGCGGCATCGTCTTCGCCGAAACCGGGCTGCTGGTGGGGTTCTTCCTCCCCGGAGACTCCATGCTGTTCACCGCCGGCCTGCTGGTGGCCACGGACACCATCAAGTTCAACATCTGGCTTTTGGCCCTCCTGATCGTGGTCTCGGCCATCATCGGCAACCAGACCGGCTACCTCATCGGTTCAAAGGCCGGTCCCGCCATCTTCAACAAGCCAAACTCCAAGCTCTTCAAGCGCGAGAATATCGAAAATGCGCACGCCTTCTTTGAAAAGCACGGCGGCAAAGCACTGATCCTGGCCCGCTTCGTCCCCATCATCCGGACCTTTGTTCCTGTGATCGTCGGCGTGGCGCAAATGAGCAGGAGGAAATTCTTCCTCTACAACGTCATCGGAGCGGCACTGTGGGGCGGCGGTGTGACGCTGCTCGGTTACCTGCTGGGCGACAAAGTTCCGTGGGTCCGGGACAACCTGGACATCATCTTCATCGCCATTGTGCTGGTCTCGGTGATTCCCATCGGCATCGAGGTCCTGCGCGGCCTGTCCGCCAAGCGCCAGGCACAGGCCTACGGCACGGACGCGGTGGACGAGTTCATCGAGGAACACGAACCGGACGAGGAGCGGAAGACTCCCCGCAACAGCCACCGCGGCCGGCCGGAGTAGCAGCCTTCCCCCGGCCAGGCTGTAAATGCCGGCCAGGCTGCAAAAGAAGGTGCGCATCCCGCCGGGATGCGCACCTTCTTTTGTTGGCTGGCCGTTTTGAAGTTGGCTGGCCTGTGGGCAGGAAGGTTCCCTAGCGGGCCGCCTCCAGGGCCGCCACAATGGACGGCAGGAGGGCCCGGAAGGCCTTGCCGCGGTGGCTGATGGCGTTCTTTTCCTCCGCGGACAGTTCGGCACAGCTGCGGTCCTCGCCCGCCGGCTGCAGGACGGGGTCGTAGCCGAACCCGCCGCTACCCCGGGGTTCGCGCAGCAGGATCCCCTCAAGCTGCCCGTACTCCACCACTTCGCGCCCGGGTCCGCCTCCGTCAGCGGGCACGGCCAGCGCGGCGGCGCACACGAATGCGGCGCCACGGTGTTCGTCCGGGACGTCGGAGAGCTGGTTCAGCAGCAGTTCCAGGTTGGCGGCGTCGTCGCCGTGGCGTCCTGCCCAGCGGGCGGAGAAGATGCCCGGAGCCCCGCCCATGACGTCCACGGCCAGCCCGGAGTCGTCGGCGATGGCCACCAGGCCGGTGGCGCCGGCGACGGCGCGGGCCTTCAGCAGCGAGTTTTCGGCGAACGTCACGCCGGTTTCGGCAACGTCCGGCGCACCCGCCGCCGCCGCGTCCACCACCTGGGTGTCGACGTCGAGCCCTGGCACCTGCCCGCGCAGCAGCTCACGGAGTTCGCGGAGCTTGCCCTTGTTGTGCGTGGCGAGCACCAGCCGGGGAGCCGGGCTGCTCACAGGGATTCCGCCAGGGTCTCGCGCTGGATGGCAGCGAGTTGGGCGGTTCCCAGCAGGGCCAGGTCAAGGAGCTGGTCCAGTTCCGCCCGGTCGAAGGGAGCGCCCTCGGCCGTGCCCTGCACCTCCACGAACTTGCCGGAGCCGGTCACCACCACGTTCATGTCGGTTTCAGCGCGGACATCCTCGACATAGGGCAGGTCCAGCATGGGAACCCCGTCGATGATGCCCACGGACACCGCCGCGATGGTGTCGATGATGGGCTGGGCGTTCCTGCCGATGAGCTGATTGTCGCGGGCGAACCGGATGGAGTCCGCCAGTGCCACGTAGGCACCGGTGATGGCCGCCGTGCGGGTGCCGCCGTCGGCCTGCAGAACGTCGCAGTCCAGCACGATAGTGTTCTCGCCCAGGGCCTTGGTGTCGATGATTGAGCGCAGCGAGCGCCCGATCAGGCGCGAGATCTCGTGGGTGCGGCCGCCGATCTTTCCCTTGACGGATTCGCGGTCGGACCTGGTGTTGGTGGCGCGCGGGAGCATGGCGTATTCCGCCGTGACCCAGCCGCGGCCCTCGCCCTTAAGCCAGCGCGGGACGCCTGGGGTCAGCGACGCCGTGCACAGGACCCTGGTGTTGCCGAACTCGATCAGCGCCGATCCCTCAGCCTGGTTGGACCATCCGCGGGTGATGCTGATGGGCCGGAGCTGGTCCGGGGCACGGCCGTCGGCGCGCACAATGGGCACTGCAGTTGCTTCAGATGTCATGCCCCTAGCTTATCGAGTGCCGGTGCATGGCTTGTCGGGGTGCCGGCGCGGCTAGATGGTGTAGTGCACGCCCGCTACGGCAACGGCCACGTCCCCGGGGAACACCGGGCGCGCTTCGGCCATGACCGTGGTCTGGGACGTCCATACCGGGATGTGGGTCAGCAGGAGCCGCCGGGCGCCCGCCGCCGCTGCAGCCTCCCCCGCCCGTTTGCCGGTCAAGTGGACATCCTTGATGCCGGCGTCACGGCCCTCTTCGAAGGCTGCCTCGCACAGGAACAGGTCCGCGTCCTTGGCGGCTTCCTCAAGCCCCGCGCAGGAATCCGTGTCGCCGGAATAGGTCAGGACCCGGGACACCGACGTGCCGTCCTTGCCGGGCTCCACCACCTCCACCCGGAGGGCGTAGGCCTCCTCAATGGGGTGGTTGACCGCGAAGGGCGTGACGGTGAAGGGGCCCACGGTCACGGATTCGCGTTCGGTCCAGTTGGTGAAGTCGAACTCCTCATGCATGCCGGGGTCCAGGTCAAGCCCATAGGCCGTGGCCATCCTGTCCGCCGTGGCGGCGGGGCCCCACACGGGAATGCGGCCGCGCCCCCACCCGCCGGGCTTCCAGCGGATGGCAACGTGCAGCCCGCACAGGTCCATGCAGTGGTCCGGGTGCAGGTGGGTGAGGAAGATCGCGTCGATGTCCTCCAGGTCCGTGTAGCGCTGGATGGCCCCCAACGCGCCGCTGCCAAGGTCCATCACCACCTTCCACGACCGCTCACCGTCGGTGGCGGTCAGGAGGTAGCACGACGCCGGCGAGCCGGGCCCGGGGAACGAGCCCGTGCATCCCACGATGGTCAGCTTCACAGGGCGGGTCCTCCGGAGCGGCGTGCGTCGGCCAGTCCGCCGCCCACGAAGTTGGAGATCCTGGGGCGTTCGCGCGCGCCCTGCGCGGCGGCGATCATCTCAGGGGTGATCCGCGCCAGGCTGCCCGTAGGGTACTGGGCGGCCACATGGTCCACGTGGCGGACGGACAGCACCTCGGGGCCCAGGAACCGCCGGGCCAGCGCCTCGAACTGCCCGGCGTCGCCGGTGGCCACGAAGTGGTGCTCGGGCGGGGTGGGGGACGTGCGCTGCAGGTTGTGCGTGGCAAGGGCGCGGTACACGTCCTTGGCCGTTTCCTCGGCGCTGGAGACCAGGGTGACATCCGCGCCCATGACGTAGGAAATCACGCCCGTCAGCAGCGGGTAGTGGGTGCAGCCCAGGACCACGGTGTCCACCCCGGCCGCCTTCAACGGGGCAAGGTACTCTTCCGCGACGGCGAGCAGGGCCGGGCCGGTGGTTATCCCGGCCTCCACGTAGCTGACGAACTCCGGGCAGGCGACAGAGGTGATGTCCAGGTCGGGCGCCGCGGCGAAGGTGTCCTCATACGCGCGCGAGCCCACGGTGGCCGACGTGCCGATCACGCCCACCCTTCCGCTGCGGGTGGCGGCAACGGCGCGCCGCACCGCGGGCTGGATGACTTCGATGACCGGGATGCCGTACTTGGCGGTGTACCGCTCCCGGGCGTCCCGGAGGACAGCGGCCGACGCCGAGTTGCAGGCGATGGTGAGCAGCTTGACGCCGGAGTCCACGAGTTCGTCCATCACGCCCAGGGCGTTGGCCCGCACCTCCGCGATGGGGAGCGGCCCGTACGGCCCGTGCGCGGTGTCCCCCACGTAGAGGATCGACTCGTTGGGAAGCTGGTCAATGATGGAGCGGGCCACGGTGAGGCCGCCGACGCCGGAATCGAAGACGCCGATGGGACGGGTTTCCGGGGCGACGGCGGGGAACCCGCTGTCGGCGTCCGTGGGCTGTGTTTCCGCCGGTGGTTCCGTGCTCGGGGCTGTAGTCATGATTATTCGAGGATAGGTGTTCCCGGAAGCGTCAGCCATCATCTTGTGTCCCGCGACTCATGTCTGCTGCGTCACAGCGGACGGCCTCCCCCTGGCCGCCGTGGCTCACCGGCGGGATTCCATGGACTGCAGCAGGGCCTGGACCAGGGACTCCTGGAGCCAGGTGGTGAAGTTGTAGACCAGGGCCAGGTAGCTTTCCACGTCCTCGGCCTGGGACCAGTCCTGCATGCGGTGCACATGCTCGGCGTCGGCCTCGTCCCGGATGTCCAGCCGTTCGGCCAGGACCAGGCGCACATCGTTCAGCGCCATGGACCAGTGCTGCGCCCCCTCGGGGGTCAGCACGATCTCGTCCTTGTCCAGGTCCAAAGCCGCGGCGCGCAGGGCCCCGATCTTTGTCTCCCGCAGTGAACGCTCGGTGAGCTGGCGGAACTCAAGGGACGCGTCGCCGTCGTCCTTGACAACGTTGGGCAACAGCCGCTTGACGGCCCGGTCCGTGGGTTCTGCAACCTCCATGTCCAGGCCGATCAGTGCTGCCAGCGGGTCCTGCCCGGTGCGGTCCTCAGGCTGGAGCATGGAAATGACGTCGTCGATCAGGCTGCGCAGCAGGTCCCGTTCAGCCGGTTCCAGGTAGCCGGTGATGCCCTTGAGCCCGTATTTGAATGCCTTAGCCACGTTTTCCCTTACCCTGGCCCGGACCGCCGGACTTGCCTGATTTGCCGCCCGGGCCGCCGCTGGCCTTTTCCACCGTGGCCCAGAGCCCGAAGCCGTGCATGGCCACGGCGTGGCGCTCCACCTGTTCCTTGCTGCCTGAGGCGACGATGGACCGGCCCTTCCGGTGGACTTCCATCATGAGCTTGTTGGCTTTGGTTTCCGAGTAGCCAAAGTAGCTTTGGAACACGTAGCTGACGTAGCTCATGAGATTGACGGGATCGTTCCAGATCACCAGGTTCCAGGGAATGTCCGGCGCGGTCAGGGAGTCGGTGGACTCTGCTGTGCCGGTCCGGATGCCCTCCTGTGTATCAGGGCCGGGCGCAACGCTTATGGTCATCTGTCCATTCTATGGGGCCCACGCCGGCGAGGGCCCCGCGGCGAAGCGAAGCGAGACGCGGGAGCCGGTGGGTGGGCCCACGCCGGCGAGGGCCCCGCGGCGAAGCGAAGCGAGACGCGGGAGCCGGTGGGGACTAGAGTGACTTTCGTGAGCACCTCAGCCGGCTGGGACCATCCCCGCACGTCCTTTTACACCGACCATTATGAGCTGACCATGCTGCAGGCGTCGCTGCATTCAGGGGCTGCGCACCGCAGGTCGGTGTTCGAGGCGTTCGCGCGGCGGCTGCCCGACGGCCGGCGCTACGGCATTGTCGCCGGGACCGGACGCCTGCTGGAGGGCATTGCGCAGTTCCGTTTCGGCGACGCTGAACTGGAGTTCCTGGAGCGTACCCGCGTGGTGAACCGGGAGACGCTGGAGTACCTGGCCAACTATAAATTTTCGGGCGACATCTGGGGCTACGCCGAGGGCGACGCGTACTTCCCCAACTCCCCCATCCTGATCGTCGAGGCCTCCTTCGCCGAAGCCTGCATGCTGGAGACCTACCTGCTGTCCGTCCTGAACCACGACACCGCCATCGCTTCAGCGGCTTCCCGGATGGTCAGCGCCGCCGGTGGCAGGCCCTGCATCGAGATGGGTTCGCGGCGCACCCATGAGGAGGCAGCCACGGCGTCAGCCCGGGCGGCCATCATTGCCGGCTTTGACAGTACCTCCAACCTTGAGGCCGGCATCCGCTACGGCGTGAAGACCGTGGGCACCGCCGCGCACTCGTTCACGCTGCTGCACGACACCGAACGGGAGGCCTTCGAGGCCCAGATTGCCTCGCTGGGCGAGGGGACGTCCCTGCTGGTGGATACGTACGACGTCGAAAAGGCCGTCCGCACGGCCGTTGACCTGGCAGGGCCCCGCCTGGGCGCCGTCCGCCTGGACTCCGGCGACCTGGTGGCCCAGGCGCAGTGGGTCCGGCGGCTGCTGGACGACCTCGGCAACGACCACACCAAGATCGTGGTGACGTCCGACCTGGACGAGTACGCCATCGCTGCCCTGCAGTCGGCGCCCGTGGACTCCTACGGCGTGGGAACGTCGCTGGTGACCGGCTCCGGCGCGCCCACCGCCAGCATGGTCTACAAACTGGTCAGCCGCACCGACGACGACGGCAACTTCGTGTCCGTGGCCAAGGCGGCCAAGAACAAGGCAAGCGTGGGCGGGCGCAAGTACGCGCTTCGCAAGCTGGACGAACGTGGCACCGCCACCGCAGAGGTGGTGGGCGTGGGCCACCGGCCAGAGGACGACGGCAACGACCGTCCGCTGCTGCAGCAGTTCATGAAGAACGGCGAGGTAATCCCGGGCTGGACCGGACACGAGGGCGTGCTGCGGGCCCGGCAGCGCCACGCCGACTCCATGGCCGAGCTGCCGTCCGTGGTCAACCGCCTGCAGCGCGGCGAGGCCGCCATCCCCACTCTCTACGAGGAAAACTAAGGAGCACCAATGTCCCGCGCTTTGATCATCGTGGACGTGCAGAACGATTTCTGCGAGGGCGGATCGCTCCCCGTTCCCGGCGGCGCGGCCGTGGCAGGCGCCATCAGCGAGTACCTGGACGCCCACAACAGCGAATACGACTATGTGGTTGCCACCCAGGACTGGCACGTGGACCCCGGCAGCCACTTCTCGGACACACCCGACTTCAAGGAGAGCTGGCCGCCGCACTGCGTGGCGGGCACCCGCGGAGCGGACCTTCATCCGGACCTGGACACCGAGTACATCGATGCCTACTTCCGGAAGGGGCAGTTCGCCGCCGCCTACTCAGGTTTCGAGGGACTGCTGGCCCCGGAGGATGCCGTTCCCACCGGGGAACGGAACGCCGGCGGCCTGCCCGCCGCCAGGGAGGCCCTGGAGCCCGATGAGGACGCCATCGGCCTCGATGACTGGCTGCAGAGCCATGACGTGGAGGACGTGGTGGTGGTTGGCATTGCCACCGACTACTGCGTGAAGGCCACCGCGCTTGACGCCGTCCAGGCCGGCTACGGTGTCACGGTGCTGCGGTCGCTGACCGCCGGCATCGCCGAGGACCTGGAAGACGCCGTTGCGGAAATGGAACTCGGCGGGGCGGACATCGCCTGATTCCTGGGAGTGCCGCTACTTGCGGCCCACGAACCAGTCCTGGAGCTTGCTCAGCCGCGACTTCAGCTGCTCCTCGTTGGCCTGCGCCACGGGAGGGCCGCCGCAAACCGTGCGGAGTTTAGTGTGCACCACGCCGTGGGGCGTCCCGGTCCGGGCAGCCCAGGCGGCCACGTTCTTGGCCAGTTCGTTGCGCAGGTCCATCAGCATCCGGTGGTCGGGAACGGCCGGGGCCTGGCTTTCGGCGGCGGCCGGTGCCTTCCGGTTCTTCCGGTTCAGCTGCTCGTGCTGGCGCTGGCGCAGCAGCGTTCCCACCTGCTCGGCGTCCAGCAGGCCGGGGATCCCCAGGAAGTCCAGTTCGTCGTCGGACCCCACTTCGCCGCCGGTGCCGAACTCGCCGCCGTCGAACAGGACCCGGTCAAAGGAGGCCTGGGAGTCCAGTGCCTCGAACTTGCCCTTGGTGAGGCTGTCGGAGGCCTTTTCTTCCCGGTTGGCCTCCTCCATCAGTGAGTCTTCGGGGTTGAAAAGCCCGTCGCCGTCCACTTTTTCGGGGCGGTCCAGGGCGTGGTCGCGCTCCATCTCCATGGAGTTGGCCAGTGCCATCAGCTGGGGAACGGACGGCAGGAAGACCGACGCCGTTTCGCCCCTCTTGCGGGCACGCACGAAGCGCCCCACGGCCTGGGCGAAGAACAGCGGCGTGGACGTCGAGGTGGCGTATACGCCGACCGACAGCCGGGGCACGTCAACGCCTTCGGAGACCATGCGCACGGCCACCATCCAGCGCTTTTCGCCGGCGGAGAATTCCTCGATCTTGCTGGAGGCCTTGGCGTCGTCGGACAGGATGACGGTGGGCGACTCGCCGGTGATCTTCTTCAGCTGGCCGGCGTAGGCCCGGGCGTCCTCGTGGTCGGTGGCGATGACCAGGCCGCCGGCGTCCGGGACGGTGCGCCGGACTTCGCTGAGCCTTTTGTCCGCGCCGGCCAGGACCGCTGGGATCCACTCCCCCGCGGGATTGAGCGCGGTCCGCCAGGCGTGGCTGGTGATGTCCTTGGTCACCGCTGCCTCGCCGAGGGACGCCGCCATTTCCTCGCCCGCGCTGGTGCGCCAGCGCATCTGGCCGGAGTAGGCCATGAACATCACGGGCCGGACCACGTGGTCCCGGAGCGCGTTGCCGTAGCCGTAGGTGTAGTCGGCCTTGGAGCGCCGGATCCCGTCCCGGTCCTCGGCGTACTCCACGAACGGGATGGGCGAGGTGTCGGAGCGGAACGGCGTACCGGTCAGCGACAGGCGGCGCACGGCGGGATCGAATGCCTCGCGCAGGCCGTCGCCCCAGGACAGGGCTTCGCCGCCGTGGTGGATCTCGTCCAGGATCACCAGGGTCCGGGCCGCTTCAGTCTTGGCCCGGTGCAGCAGCGGTTTGCTGGCCACCTGGGCATAGGTGACGGCGACGCCGATGAAGCCGCGGCCGTGCTGGCCGTCGGAGTTCTTGAAGTTGGGGTCGATGGCGATCCCCACCTTGGCGGCAGCATCCGCCCACTGGCGCTTCAGGTGGTCCGTGGGCGCAACGATGGTCACCCGGTTAACGGCGCCGGAATCGATGAGCGTGGAGGCGATGCGCAGCGCGAAGGTGGTTTTACCGGCGCCCGGGGTTGCCACCGCAAGGAAGTCGCGGGGACTGTTCTTCAGGTAAAGGTCAAGGGCTTCCTGCTGCCAGGCACGGAGTTTCGGGGCGGTTCCCCAGGCTGCGCGTTCCGGATACGCCGGAGGCAGGGTGGGACCGCCAAAGAGCGTCTCCGTCACTACTTGTTGCTGCCCGAGTCCCCTCCGGGACCCTTGCCGCCGTCATTGCCCGGCCGGAGGCCCTCGTAGACCTCCTTGCACATGGGGCAGACCGGGAACTTCTGCGGGTCCCGTCCCGGCGTCCAGACCTTGCCGCACAGGGCGATGACGGGCTCCCCGGTCAGCGCGGACTCCATGATCTTTTCCTTCCGCACATAGTGCGAAAAGCGCTCCCGGTCCCCGGGTTCCACTTCCTGGCGCAGTTCCTCGCGCTCAATGGTGGCCGTGGACGATCCAGCCCCGGAAAGCTCGCGCATCGGGTCGTTGTCGAGAGGGTCCGTCATGCTAGTCATGGCATCCATCTTAGCCGCTCCCCCGGCCCGGCGTTCGACGGCGGCACGCCCGCGCTGGGGCCCCGCACCGGCCGCCGTCGTACTTTTTCATCGCCGGCGGCAGCGCGCGTAAGGCGGCTAGAGTCCCTGCCACGAAGGCTTGTTTTCATAGGTGTGGCGGTAGAAATCTGCCAGTTTGAGGCCGGAAGCGGCGGCCTCGTCCAGCAGGACGGTGGCGTGTGGATGGAACTGCAGGACGGATGCGGGGCAAATGGCAGCCACAGGTCCCTCCACGAAGTCGCGGACGGCCCGGGCCTTTTGCGCCCCCGTGGCCACCAGGATCACATGTTTGGCCTCCATGATGGTGCCCAGTCCCTGGGTGATGACATGGTGCGGTACCTCCGCAAGGTTGTTGAAGAACCTGGCGTTGTCGCGGCGGGTCTGTTCGATCAGGCTCTTGATCCTGGTCCGGGAGGCAAAGGAGGAGCCCGGTTCGTTAAAACCGATATGTCCTTCGGTGCCCACGCCCAGCAGCTGCAGGTCCACGCCGCCCGCCGCGGTGATGGCTTGCTCGTAAGCGTCGCAGGCGGCGGGGATGTCGGATGGAGTTCCATCGGGGCCGTGGACGTTCCCGGGCGCAATGTTCACGCGGCTGGTGAATTCCCGCCGGACCACCTCGCGGTAGGACTCGGGGTGGCCGGCGGGCAGGCCCACGTATTCATCCAGGGCAAAGCCGGAGGCGCGGCTGAAGTCCAGGCCCTGTCCATGCCGGGCCGCCAGTTCGTCATAGACAGGCAAGGGAGAGGACCCCGTGGCCAGGCCAAGGACTGCGCCGGGCTTGCGCCTGATCAGTTTCTCTATGGCGTCCGCCGCGAGTTTGGCGATCTGCCGGCTGCCGCCAAGGATCACGATTTCCATGTTGTTCCTTTCCGGGAACTGTCAGCGGTTGACGGTAACCTGCGCCAGGAGCTCCGGCCCCCGCGCCTCGAGCCACTTGCCGCCCAGCCGCATACCGGCCAGGAAAAAAACCATGCCCAAAACGGTCCCCACGGCGAGGGTGAGCCAACCGAACAGGACGTTGCCGGTGACAGCCTGTGCCACCAGCAGCGCTGCCTCGGGCAGGACCAGGACCATCAGGACCAGCATCCCAACGAACTGAACGGCAAGGGTTTGGCCCACGTTGCCCGGTGGCTTCTTGAACGGACTGTCGCCCGGAAGCGGCACGGTCACCGTGTAGCGGGCCGACACCACCGAGGACAGCCCCAGGCCGGTGAAGAGGATCCCCAGGCTGAACCCCAGCTGGCCGGGCAGCGCGGCCCAGTTGCGGCTGAATGCCGCGTAGCCCACCGAGAACACCAGCACCACGGGCAGGGCGAAGGTCATGCAGGCCAGGGCCCGGCCCAGCCGGTCAGCCACCCCGCGGACCCCGGTGGCCAGGTGCAGCGCAAACGCCGTGTTGTCGTACGAGACGTCCGCGGAGATGGACCAGGCCAGGATGAAGGCCGACACCGGGGCAAGGAAGGCAAGGCTGCCATAGCTGCCGGTCTGGGCCCCCTGGACACCCAGCACCACCGGAAGCAGCGGGATCACCACCAACGATCCCGAATACCGCGGGTCCCGGATCCAGTAAGTGAGCGACCTGGCCATCACCGCGCCCGCCGGGGTGGCCGGCAGCACGCCGAACAGGCCCAGCCGGCCGCCCTTGCGCTTCCCGGCACCGGCGTACGGCGGGGTGACCAGCGCCCGCTCGAGCAGCAGCTTCCAGCACCAGGCCAGGGCGCCGAGGACCGCCACCGAAACCAGCAGTTTCACCGCCGCCTGCCCGGGCCGGCCTGATGCGATGTCTCCCCCGAGCGCCCAGGGTGCCCCGAGCGGCGTCCAGGACAACGTCCCGGCGAACCCGGGCAGGAATCCGGTGGAAGCGGAGATGCCACGGCCAACCCCTGCCACGATGGGGCCCAGCAGGACCAGGGGCACCATGAAGGCGATGGCGCTGATGTCCTTGAAGCGCCGCGAGGCAGCCAGGCTTGCCGTGGCGGTGGTGACCACCTTGGCCAGCACCACGCAGGTCATGACACCCAGGCATGCGCCAAGGAGGGCGGCGAGCGCGGGGAGCACGCTGCGGGACCAGGTCACCACCGTGGACAGGGCCACGAGAGTGGTGGCCAACCCCGGGATGCCGATCAGTCCGCCAAGGGCGAGGCCGGTGAGCATCTGCTTCATGGGAATGGCAAAGGTGGTGAAGCGCGCCGGATCGAGCGTCATGTCCGTGGCGGATGCCACCACCGGAATGATGCCCCAGCCAAGCACGGCGGCGGAGCCGCCAAGGACGATTGTGGTGTGCGCGGCGGCGGGGCCGGCGTTGCGCAGGAGGACAAGGGCGATGATCAGTGTTGCCACGACCCCCAGCGCGTAGAGCCCCGCAATGGCCATGCCCACCAGCTGCCAGGGGCTGCGGCGCAGTCCGTTGCGCAGCAGCGTGAGCTTGAGCCTCAGAAGGTGCGCAACCATTCCAGCCCTTCCGTGTGGCTGTGGCCTCCGACCAACTGCACGAAACGGTCCTCCAGCGAGGCGCCGGCCCGCACCTCGTCCACGGTTCCTGCGGCCAGCAGCCTGCCCCGGGCCACCACGGCGACGTGGTCGCACATGCGCTGGACCAGGTCCATCACATGGCTGGAGACGATGACCGTTCCACCGGAGGCGACGTACCGGTCCAGGATGGACCGGATGTTCGCCGCCGACACCGGGTCAACGGCTTCGAAGGGCTCGTCCAGGACCAGCAGCCTCGGGGCGTGGATCAAGGCCGAGGCCAGGGCGATCTTCTTTGTCATGCCGGCGGAATAGTCCACCACCAGCGTCCCGGCGTCCTGGGCCAGGTCCATTGCCGCCAGCAGCTCCCCTACCCGGGCGGCCACCACGGCTTTGTCCATGCCGCGCAGCAGCCCGGCGTACGTGATCAGCTGCTCCCCGGTGAGCCGGTCGAAGAGCCGGACGCCGTCGGGCAGGATCCCCATCAGCCGCTTGGCTTCCAGCGGGTGCCGCCACACATCCACCCCGTGCACCACCGCCGTGCCGAAATCGGGACGCAGGAGGCCGGTGGCCATGGACAGCGTGGTGGTCTTGCCCGCACCGTTGGGCCCCACGATCCCGAAAAACGAACCCGCCGGGACCTCCAGGCTGATGCCGTCCACCGCGATCTTCCCGCCGAACCTTTTGGCCAGCCCGCGGATGGACAGGGCCGCCACGGGCCCCGTATTCGGCGCCGGGGACGGTATCGGAGCAGTCATGCTGCCAGCCTAGTCCGCGGACCGGGGCTTCGGGGGTGCGAAACTAGCCCCATGGGTATTGCGTTGGGCCTGCTGGTGATCGTTGCTGTGGTGTGCGCCGGCAGCGCCGTGGGCCGCAGGTTCAATATCCCGGTTCCGCTGCTGCTGGTCCTGGCCGGGGTGGCGGGATCGTTCCTGCCATTCATTCCGCCCGTCGAGCTGAACCCCGAACTGGTGCTGGTCGGCCTGCTGCCGCCGCTGCTGTACGCGGCCGCGTTCCGCACGTCGCTGTTCGACTTCAAGAGCAACCGCCGCTCCATCGGATTGCTGTCCGTTGGCTACGTCATCTTCGGCACCGTGGGAGTCGGGTTGGTGGTGTGGTGGCTGTTCCCGGAAATCCCGCTGGCCGCAGCCATTGCGCTTGGCGCGGTGGTGGCGCCGCCTGACGCGGTGGCGGCTACGGCCATTGCACGGAAGGTGGGGATGCCCCGCCGGATCGTGAACATCCTGGAAGGCGAGTCACTGGTCAACGACGCCACGGCACTGGTGTGCCTGCGTGCTGCGGTGGCGGCCATCGCGGGCTCCGTCTCCGCCCTGGATGTGGCGGGTGGATTTGTGGTGGCGGCCGGCGGCGGCCTGGCGGTGGGACTGGCCGCAGCGTACCTCCTCACCGAAGTCAGGAAGCGGATCAGCAACGTTGCCATCAACACCTCAACATCTCTGATGGCACCCTTCGTTGCGTTCCTCCCCGCCGAGGCGATCCACGCGTCCGGGGTGCTCGCCGTCGTCGTAACCGGCCTGGTGATGGGCACCAAGGCGCCGTCCATGCCCAACGGCGCCGCGCGGCAAAGCGCCCGGAGCAACTGGGACACCGTCCAGTTCCTGCTGGAGAACGCCGTGTTCCTCCTGATCGGCCTGCAGGTGCGGAGCATCATCGACAGCGTCCAGGACGATTCGCTGGGTGCCGGCCGGGTGTGGCTTGGCTGTGCCGTGATCCTGCTGGCGGTGCTGGTGCTGCGGCCCGTCTGGGTTTTTCCGGCCACGTACCTGCCCCGGCTGATCCCTTCCGTGCAGCGGAAAGACCCCGCGCCGCCCTGGCAGTTCCCGGCCATTGTGTCCTGGGCAGGCATGCGCGGCGTGGTTACCCTTGCCGCCGTCCTGACGCTGCCGGACGACCTGGAGCACCGCAACGTACTGGTCCTGGCGGCCATGGTGGTGGTGGCAGGCACCCTGGTGCTGCAGGGATTCACGCTGCCGGCCCTGGTCCGGGTCCTGGGGCTGCCGGGACCGGACAGGCGCGAGGACGCGCTGAACCAGGCCGCGCTGATGCAGCTGGCCACCGCGGCGGGAATGGAGCGGCTGGAGCAGCTGCGGCGCGAGAACGACCCGCCCGAGGTCATGGATATGCTCCGGCGCCGGACCCAGGAGCGGGGACTCGCGGCCTGGGAGCGCCTGGGCAGGCCGGCCGCGGAGTCGGCCACCCCCAGCCAGCGTTACGCCCAATTGCGGATGGCCATGCTGGAGGCTGAGCGGGACAAGGTGCTGGAGCTTCGGCGTGGCGGGGACTTCGCGCATGAAGTCCTCAGTGAGGTCCTGGAACGGCTGGATGTGGAGGAGTCCATGCTTGATGCCTCCCTCAACGAACCCGACGCCGCCACAGAGGGCGGCGGCGAAGGACTTGCCCAGCCGGGCGGCGTGTGCGACCACCTGACCGCCGCCATGCCGTCGCCGGTTCCGGCGAACCCCACCTGTGCCGGGTGCGAACGGGAAGGGACCACACCGGTACACCTGCGAATGTGCCTGGCCTGCGGAAACATTGGCTGCTGCGATTCCTCGGCGGGACGGCACGCCAGCCGCCATTTCAAGGAAGCCGGCCACCCGGTCATGCGCAGCATTGAACCCGGTGAGGACTGGCGCTGGTGCTACGTGGATGACCTGCTCGGCTGAAGCAGGCCGGGTACTTAGTTCGGGGGCACTTTCCGGATCCTGATCGGACCCCTGGCCGTACCCGGATCAACGACGGAACCGCCTTGGGTGATGTGGACCTGCCCTGCGTCCACCAGGCGGCGTGCGGCGGCCCGGGCGGGTTCCATGAGCCGGCGCCAGTCATCTCCGCCCACGGCCCTGGCAGCATCAGAGGGGCAGATGGTGGCCGTGTCCGCACGGGATGCCAACAGTTCCAGGATCTTCGCTTCCAGCTGCCGGTCAACCTTGGTTTGCGGCCCCGTTCCGCCAGGATGCGCCATGCCGGACGCCACGGTCAGAAGGCACGCCGCGGGATGGCCCGCTCGTACTGGGGCGGCCAGGCAATGTCGTAACCCAGTTCGAAGGCGGCCCGCAGCCACCAGTGGGGGTCGCGCAGCGCCGCGCGCGCAATGAAGACGCCGTCGGCCTGGCTGGTGGCCACGGCGTGCTCCGCCTGCCCGGGCGTGGTCACCAGCCCCACCGTGCCGGTGGCGACTCCTGCCTCCTCGCGGATGGCTGCGGAGAATCCGGTTTGATAGCCCAGGCCCGGCTTGATCTGCTGGTGCGCCACGGCCCCGCCGCTGGAGACATCCACCAGGTCCACGCCGCGGGCGGCCGCCTCGCGGGCCAGCCGCACCGACGCCGCCTGGTCCACGCCGCCCGGCGCCCAGTCTGTGGCAGAGATCCGGAGCAGCAGGGGCATGGAATCGGGAATGACAGCGCGGACGGCGTCCACCACGGCCAGCATGAGCCGGTTCCGTCCTGCTTCGTCCCCGCCCCAGTCGTCGTCACGCTGGTTGATCAGCGGGCTCTGGAACTGGTGCAGGAGGTAGCCGTGCGCCCCGTGGATCTCCATCGTGTCAAAGCCGGCGTCCACCGCACGCACGGCGGCAGCGGCAAAATCGGCAATGACGCCGTGGATCTGTTCCACGGTCATGGCGGCAGGCGCCGCATAGCCCTCGAAAGCGGTGGTGGACGGGCCCACGGTGTCCCAGCCGCCGTCGGACGCCGGAACGCTCCCGTGCTTGCCCGAAAACGGCCAGTACGTTGACGCCTTGCGGCCGGCGTGGGCCAGCTGCACGCCGATCCTGGTGCCGGCGGTACCGTGCCGGTGGACAAAGGAGATAATCCGCTGCCAGGCCGCCGCCTGGTCGTCGTTGTAGAGGCCTGCGTCGCGGGGACTGATCCGGCCGGCGGCGTTTACTGCCGCGGCCTCCGTGAGGATCATCGCGGCGCCGCCCGTGGCAAACCCGCCAAGGTGCACCAGGTGCCAGTCGTTCGGAACGCCCGGGGCGTCGTCGGGATCGCAGCTGTACTGGCACATGGGCGATACCCAGCCACGGTGCTGCAGCTCCATGGACCGCAGCGTAAGCGGCTGGAACAGGGCCGGCACTAGAACAGCACCCGGGCAAGCGCCTGCCGCGACTTTGCTACCCGCTCATCACCTGCGCCCACGATGTCGAACAGCTCCAGCAGCCGTACCCGTGCGGTCTCCCGCTCCGGGCCGAAGTTCCTGCCGATGAACGCCACCAGCCGGTTCAGTGCATCCTCGACGTGGCCGCCGGCCACGTCGAGGTCCGCCACGCCGAGCTGTGCCGCCAGGTTGTCCGGCTCATCCGCGGCCTGCGCACGCAGCGCCTCGCTGTCCTGGGCCGACAACGACTGCAGCCGGTCCATCAGTTCCACCTGCGCCAGGCCGGCCTTGGCCTCATGGTCGGCCGGCATCTCCTTGAGCGCCTGGCGGTAGGCCGCAGCTGCGGCGGCGTAGTCGCCGGCCTCAATGGCGTCAAAGGCGGCCTGGTGCAGCGGCGGCAGCGGCGCGGGCTCCTGTTCCCCGCCCGCTTCCCCGCCAAGGCTTCCGGTGACCCCGTTCGCTGCAGCCACCTTGAGGAGTTCGTCGAAGAGGCTGCGCACCTGCTCTTCTTCCGCGCTGCCCTGGAAGAGCGGCACCGGCTGCCCCTTCAAGACGGCGACGGCGGTGGGAACGGCCTGCACCTGGAAGGCCTGGGCCAGCTGCGGGAAGGCCTCGATATCTGCTGCGCCAAGGACCAGGCGTCCACCGTACGAGGCAACCACGCGCTCAAGGGTCTCGAGCATCCTGCCGGATTCGGGCGAGTACGGGGCCCACAGGGCGAACACCACGGGGACCTGGGCGGACAGTTCCACCAGCTGCTGGAAGTTTGCCTCGGTGACGTTGACCTTGAGTTCGGGGCCGCCGGCGGGTGCCTCCGGCTGGGCGCCCCGGGGCGCTGTTGCAGGGCCGGACGGGGCGGCAGGCCCGGACGGGGCGGCGGGCCCGGACGGGGCGGCGGGGCGCTTCAGCGAGGAAAGGTCGACGGCGCCGCGCAGGTTAACCGGGTTGGCAGCGGCAGGAGGGACTGGGCGGGAAGCTGGCGAACTCATGTTTCCCACTCTAGCCACTCCGGCCGCTGCCGGTGGTAATACAGCCAGGCCCTACTTGAAGGTGGCTCCGACCAGGCCGCGGGTTGCGGCGACGAGCTTCATCGGGTCCGTGGATCCTGCCGGCGGCACATAGACCGCCATGGATTCCGCGAAGCTCAGCACCATGCCGGTGGTGGTTTCCTTGCCGCCGGCCAGGGCTGCCGCATCGTCGCCGATGCTCAGCTTGTCACCGGCCGCCTTGGGGGTGCCCTCGAAGCCAAAGTTGATCCGGCCCAGGACCAGGGCCCCGCCGTCCGAGGTGCGGAACACCACGGTGCTTTCGGGGACCACCTTGTGCGTGAAGGAGAAGTTGCCGTTTTCGCCTGCCTTCGCCACCTCAGCCTGGTAGGACAGGGTGTCGGCGATATACGGCGAGGACTGGCCCTCGACCAGCTTGTCCTTGAACGGGGAGTCCGCCGATGTGAGCCTGTCGGCCAGGCCGGACATTGCTTCCTCGCCGCTGTAGAGCAGCCCGGTCTTGTCCGCTGCGGAAAGCGTCTCGGTACCGCCGCGGCTGATGTTCGGGAAGGTGGTGCCCGGCTGCAGCGGCGTGGTTTCCATGAGCTTGTAGTTCTCGCGCGGCGACTGCTGGACCAGGGTCAGGATCTGCGGAACGACATTGCCTTCGCCCTGGGTCACGGCCAGCACCGAGCGGGGCCAGTCACGATCGCTGGTGACGACGGTGGTCAGCAGCTTGGTGGAACGTACGGGCATGCGCGGCTCGTAAGTGCCCACCTGGGAGCGGATCTTGTAGTTCTGGGTACGGACTTCCAGTTCCGGTCCACCCACGCGGTCCGCCAGCTTGGCCGCATCCTTGGCGGCGTCGCCGGCGTCGGTGGCGCTGGAGACCTGCTCCAGGATCCGGCGGAACTGGGCGTCCAGCAGGACCGGCGATCCCGCGGCTTCCTTCGCCGGGGATGAGGCGCTGCCGGAAGGCAGCGGGCTTGGACTGGCGGCCTGGGCGGCAGTGGCGGATCCGGCCAGCAGGGCGGCAACCACGCCGGCCGCCACCATGGTGGCCTTGGAAGAGGAGGACGACGACGGGGCCTGGCCCTGCGTTTCGGCGTTCCGTGCACGGGCGCGGCGGGCGTAGCCGCTGTCACCGCCCTCGCCGTCCTTCCGGCGGGCTGAAAGCAGTCCCAGGACAATTCCGCCCACGATCAGCAGGCTGCCCAGGACCATCAGCGGGACCGCCCAGGGGGTGGACGTGTCGTTGGGGAAGGTCATGGAGACAGAAGCCGGGGCGGCCTTGGTGCCGTCGGAAGCGAGGAGCAGGCTCCAGTCACCGTCGGCGGGCGGGGTCCAGGTGTATTCAAGCTCGCCGCTGGCATTCTCATTGGAAACCCAGAGGTCGGAACCGGCCGGGTTGGGGGCGGTCCCTTCGCCGTCGGCGTGCTCAACCACGAGTGACTTTTCGTCTTCGGTGACGCCGGTGATGGTGTTGTGGGCCGTCTGGCCCACCCAGGCGCTCACGTCATCGGGCCGTCCCGTGGCCAGCATGAAGTTGCCGTCGCCCTGGACGGTGATCTTGACGGTTCCGTCATGAAGGGTGCGCAGCTTCTGGTCGATGACCGTCAACGGCGCGGCGGCGGCATCCGCCGGCACGGACGCTGTGAACGTCTCGGATGGAGCCCAGATGGTTCTCTGGCCGATGCCGGCCAAAAGTGTCAGGAGGCCGAGCAGCACAAGTGCGGCTGCAGTCTTTAAACGCAAGGGAAACACCTATCATCAGCGGGGGTTTGCCTTCAATAGTAACCTTTTTGTTACCAGGAGCCCCTTTTTGCCCGTTCCGGCCCCTCTTCCGAAGACCTCCGGGCGGTGGCTTCGGCTCCCGGTGACAAGCCTGCTGATAGTGTTTGCGATGATCATCACATTGGCCCGCGCACGCGGAGCCACGCACGGAACAGGCCCCCAAAACCAGTGACTGACAAGACGGACCCATCCTCGGCGGCAACCGGAAATCCCGGGGATTCCAGGGGCCCTGTCCCTGCGACGGTGCCTCCCCTGGGAATGGCAGCGGCAGCCCACCGCAGGGGCACGGCCGCGGCTGCACTCGGCCAGGTGGTCCGCAGGCTCCGCCAGCCCTTGCCCGGAGCACAGCCCAGGCTTCGGTTCGAAATGCCCCCGGAATACACCGGGCAGGTTCCCCAGACGGACCACGGCGGTGACGAGGAACCCCAGTTCGGCCACCCCGGGCCGCGCATGTCCCCCCAGCATCCCCTGTACATGGGCTTCATGGGGACAGTGGGCGTGGGACTGGCGCTGCTGGTCTACTGGATCGGTTCCCACACCACGCAGCTGCTGCTGTGGATCGTGGCGGCGCTGTTCATCGCCCTGGGACTTGAACCCGTGGTGGGCTGGCTCGAAAACAGGAAGATCCCCCGGCCCGCCGGCATCCTTGTCTCCGTGGCTGTCCTCATGGGCGCCGTCGTCGGCTTTTTCGCCACTCTTATCCCCACCATTGTTGAACAGGTGTCGGAGATCGTGCGGCAGGCGCCGGACTGGGTGCGCAACTTCATGGACTCGGACTTCTTCCGCAGCCTCGATGACCAGTTCGGCGTGCGGGACCGCATCACCGAGGAACTGGACAAGTTCGTCAATGACCCGGCGGCCATGGGCGGCATTTTCGGCGGCGTGGTGGGATTCGGATCCACCGTGGCCAACGGGCTCTTCGGCACCCTCATTGTCCTGGTGCTGAGCCTGTACTTCCTGGCAGCGCTGCCGGCGATGAAGAAGTGGGGCTACAGGCTGGCCCCCCGCTCCCGCCGCAAACGGGTGGCCGCCCTCTCCGAGGAGATCACCCGGTCAGTGGGAAACTACGTCATCGGCCAGGCATGCGTGGCCCTCCTCAACGCCACGTTCGCCTTCGTGGTGATGTCCATCGTGGGCATCCCCTTTGCCCTGCTGCTGGCGTTCGTGGTGGTCCTGCTCGCTTTCATCCCGCTGGTGGGCGGCATGATCGCAGGCATTGTGGTGATCCTTGTATCCCTCACCCAGGGCTGGCAGGCGGCCGCCATCTACGCCATCTGCTATTTCGCGTACCTGCAGTTCGAGGCCTACTTCATCTCGCCGCGCATCATGCAGAAGGCAGTTGCCGTGCCCGGTGCCGTGGCGGTGATCTCCGTGATTGCCGGCGGAAGCCTGCTGGGCGTGCTCGGTGCGCTGATCGCCATCCCCACTGCCGCAGCGGTCCTGCTGCTGCTCCGGGAAATCTATATCGTCCGGCAGGACCAGCACTGACCCGCTGTCCCCCGCACGTCGTTCCCTGCGGGGCCGCTTAGGCGCCGGCCGTCGCCGCCGGCCCTTCCCATTCCAGCGGCAGCGGTGCTGCGGCGGCATCTGGACTGACAAGCGCCACGATGTCGTTCAGGACCCGTGCGGCGTACTTCTCCCCCACCCACAGATGCTTGGCCCCGGCCACGCCCACTACGCGGGCCTGCGGCACCAGGCTGAACCTTACGGTTGCCTCGGCAGGCTGGAGGAAGTCGTCGTGCTCCGGCACCAGGACGGTGAGGGGCTTGCCGGATTCGGCCCACAACTGCAGGTGCTTGTCCGTGGCGCGGTGCAGCGGAGGCGACAGCAGCACCGCCCCCTCGATCTGTGGGGCCACCGGCTCCACGGCGCCGTACATCAGCGCCAGTTCGGTCCCGAACGACCAGCCCACCAGCCAGCGGTTGGGCAGGCCCCGCTCAACGGCGAAGCGCACGGCTGCCTCGACGTCGTGCCGCTCCCCTATCCCTTCCTCGAACGCGCCGCTGCTGGCACCCCGGGGGGAGGCCGTACCCCGGGTATTGAAGCGCAGCACCGCGATGCCCGCCAGCGCCGGCAGCCGGTAGGAGGCCTTGCGGTACACATGGGAATCCATGAAGCCACCGTGCGTCGGCAGCGGGTGGAGCGTAATCAGCGTTGCCTTGACGGGGCCGGATTCCGGCAGTGCCAGCTCGCCCACCAGCGTGTGGCCGTCCTCCGTCTGCAGCTCGATGTTCTCTCGACGGGCGGGCAGGACGGTGGAGGCACGGATGGGGACAGGGCCCCCGGCCTGGGTGAAGTGGTACGACGCCGGATCAAAAGTCATGACTGCCAGCTTAGCGACAGCGGGCGGCGTCAGCGGTACCGGTAGCTGCGCGTCATCCAGCAGTTGGTGTGCCAGTGCCGCCGCTCGGCCAGCCCGGCGGCGGCACCAAAGAGGTGGTCGTCCTTCCAGACCACCAGGTGTGCGACGCCGGGCAGCACGGCGGTGGAGCATTCCGGGCAGATGTAGGTCTTCTCAGCATTCCTGGCGGTCATGGTCCGTACCATCCACTCGCCGTCCGGGGCGCTCTCGCGGCGGGCGATACCGGCCCGTGCCCGTTCCAGGTCCAGTTCGGGAATGTCCCCGCTCCTCTTTCCTCCTGCGCCCCTGCCGGAAGCGGAACCCTTGCCGGAAACAGGACGGCGGGGACGGTTGGAACGCGGCATGTATCCATTCTGCCCCAGGCCGCCCACTCCCCTGTCCCGCTCCTTGCCGCCGCTTCCGATGCACCCGGCGCCCCGCCGTCGGACATGGCCTGCGGAGCCCACGCGATAGTCTGTACGGCGTGCGACTTGTCATAGCCCATTGCTCCGTTGATTACGTTGGCCGGCTCAAAGCCCATCTCCCCCTCGCCACCCGGCTCCTGCTGGTCAAGGCGGACGGCTCCGTGCTGGTCCATTCCGACGGCGGTTCCTACAAGCCGCTGAACTGGATGAGCCCGCCTGCCACGCTGCGGGTTTCTTCCCCCGACGAAGTGGACCTCGAACTTGGCGTGGTGGAGCAGTGGACGGTGCAGTCGGCCAAGACCGATGACCGGCTCATCATCAATATCCACGAAAAGATCAGCGAGTCCTCCCACGACCTGGGCGTGGATCCCGGACTGATCAAGGACGGGGTGGAGGCGGACCTGCAGCGGCTGCTCGCCGAGCAGATCGAGACGCTTGGACAGGGCTACTCCCTCATCAGGCGCGAGTACTTCACCGCCATTGGGCCCGTGGACATCCTGGCGCGCGACGCGGACGGCGCCACCGTGGCCATTGAGCTCAAGCGCCGGGGCGACATTGACGGCGTGGAGCAACTGACCCGGTACCTGGAGCTGCTCAACCGCGACCCTTTGCTGGCACCGGTCCGGGGAATCTTTGCTGCCCAGCAGATCAAGCCGCAGGCCAAGGTGCTGGCAAACGACCGCGGGATCGACTGCATAACGCTGGACTACGACGCCATGCGCGGAGTGGACGACAGCGAATCCCGCCTCTTCTAGTTTTTGCCTTTGTTGCTTTAGGCACTTAATTGCCCGGCATTCGGTGCAGGCTTCAGCGACATCTGTTTTTTACCTAAATTTTGTCCTTTTTGTCCTCCGGCCCGTTGACCTGCGGGAACGGGCATGAAATTCTTATCTCAGTCTTTGTGTAGGTGTTTTTCATGCTCGCAAGACATGTTGCGAGCGCGAAGCTCCTGCAGCGCCGGATCTCCCATCGGGGAAAGGCAATCAGGATTCTTCTCGCGGAGTGACCAAGGTCGGCACGAGGTGTGCCGGTCTTAAAAAGTTCCACAATGAGGAGAAATAAATGGCACAGGGAACCGTCAAGTGGTTCAACGCTGAAAAGGGCTTCGGCTTCATCACCCCGGATGACTCCGATGGCGATGTCTTCGTTCACTACTCCGAAATCCAGACCGGCGGCTTCAAGACCCTCGACGAGAACCAGCGCGTTCAGTTCGAAATCGGCCAGGGCGCCAAGGGTCCCCAGGCTACCGGCGTAACGCTGGTCTAGTACCGCCCGGCCGCTTCCCGCGGCTGTCAGCGAATCAAATGGTCCCCGGCAGGATTGCCGGGGACCATTTTTTATGCCGGCGTTGCTGCCGCCTCAGGTCACCAGTTTGCGCACCAGCCGGGCGCCCTGCGCCAGGGAAAGACCGGGGAGGTAGGCGCGGGTCAGGGCCCTGCCGATGGCGGGCAGGTGCAACGGATCCTGGTAGTACAGGTAAAGCGCCCGGTACTCCGGCTTGAACCGGGACTTGAAGGCCGCCAGGGAGCGGAAGCCGTAGACCGGCTCAAGCGCGTGGCCCACCAGGTCCAGGATCCTGACCAGGTTCTGCGCGCCCTCATCGGGGGCGCCCTCCTGTTGCCCTGCGTCCTCGCCCCCGCCGGGGCCCCCGGCGCCTGTTCCCTCAGCGCCCGTTCCCCCGGCGCCTGTTCCCTCCGCGCCTGTTCCTGTTCCCCGCTCCGGCTGGGCATCGGGACGGCTGGCCAGCGGCGAACCCGACAGGGAGATCACGTCCACGGAATCCCGCAACTCCAGTACGGCGGAGGCAATCAGGAATTCCATCACCCCCGGAAATCCTTCACTGCCGCGGCGCATGACATCCAGGGTCCTGCTTACCAGCCGCCCGCCGTCGTACACGGGCAACCAGCTGGTCACGCCGTGGACCACGCCGTGGCCGTCCACGGCCAGGCAGCACAGGACCTCCTCGTCGTCGAGCTCGTCCACTCCCCCCAGCGTGAAGCCCATTTCCGGAACGGACTTGCCGGCCGCCCATTCCTCGGACACTTCGTTCAGCCTTAGCCGGAGCGTTGCGGGCAGCGAATGGTAGGAGCCCCAGACGGCATGGACGCCCAGCTTCGCGGCGCGGTTCAGGGCGGTCCTGACGTTCTGCCATTCCTTGCCTTTGAACTCAAGCTCGTTCAGCGCCAGCCGGGTCTCCTGGGCCACGGCCACGCGGGAGAAGCCGCGTTCCCTCAGTACCGGCCACATGGTGTCGTCGCAGGAATACAGCGCCGGTATCAGGGCCTGGCTGCGGCAGTAGTCCAGGAAGCCTTCGGTGACCCGCTGCTCGGCCTTGCGGTCACCGAATGCACCGCCCAGGGTCAGGGCCACGGTCCCATGCTGCTGGAAGGCCATGCCGCCTGCGCCGTCCGGGCTGAACCAGTACGTGTTGGGCTCCCACAGTGCCATCCAGGACAAGGGTCCGCCGCCCTTGTGGAGCAGTTCCCGGGCGCGGCTGCGGTCCTGCCGTCCGAAGTGGAGGCCGTGGTGCCGGCCCACCAGCACCCACAACACCGCCGCCAGGGCCACGAGCCAGAACACCGGTCCCGAGTAGGCGAACAGCAGTGCTTCGGCACTGTCGCGTTCCGGGAAGACCCGGCGGAAATTCTGCGGAATGGGCACCGGGACGTACTGCCGGGCCAACTCGGCGAAAAGGCCCAGCAAGCCGCCGTCACGGGACAGTCCGCCGGACCAGAACCAGGCCACGGTATATGAGCTGGCCAGCACCAGCCAGGTTCCGCAGACCACCGCAGCGAGCGTCCGCCGGGCGCCCGGACGCGTCTGCACGCGGAACTGCCGCCGGTTCAGCCACAGGACCACTGCCAGCAGCAGCGGAACCACCACGAGCGGCAGCACATGTGCGAAGGCCGAGGACAGCGGCGTTGCATGCGTGCCCTGCAGGCGTGAGGGAACAAGGGCGAACAGTGCCAGGTAGACCGCGGCGAGGGCGGTGACAGCCAACTGGATGGCCAGCGCGATGTTCAGGGCCAGCCGGCGGCCCCGGCGCATGCCGTCCGCGCAGATCAGCAGCAGGAGGACCGGCACCACGGCCAGCGCCAGGCCGAACGGGCCGGCAAACCCTGCCCTGCCCGTTTCCAGGCAAGTGGCGTCAACGGTGGCGCCGCAGTTGAAGATCAGTTGGTTCAGCGTGGGCATCGGGCTCAGGACGACGTCCCGGAGCAAAGCCAGCGGGCCGGTTGGCGCACGCGTGATTCCGGTCAGGATGGGACCCACCGCGAACACGGCAACGGTCAGGGCCAGGAGGTTCCTGGTTTCCCGGCCCGTTGACCGGTGACGGTGAAGCCGCCCCTGGTCCCCCTGGATCCACCAGCCTGCAAGGAGGCCAAGGAGGGCGCCGATGAGGCCAATGACGGTTTCGGCGTGCCCCACGTACAGGACCAGCAGCAGGGAAATGGACAGCACCACGGTGCGGAGCCGGCGCTGCCACAGCAGCGTGATCCGGGCACTGGCCGCAAGCCCGGCAATAAGCACCGGGGCATACGGACCGATGAGCCTGTCATCCACCATCCGGTCCAGCCAGCCGTCGCCCACATACACGGCCAGCTGGGTTACCAGGAGGAACACCGTGACGGCCGCGAATTGCCCGCCAAAGAACAGTCCGACGGCGGCCCGCCGGCCAAGCTTGCGCTCCGCCAGGCCCAGCAGCAGCACGATCATCAGCGACGCGGCGAGGTAGGCGAGCGGGTTGGTGGCGAAGAAGGCGCTGGTGAACAGCGTCCACCACTGCCCGCTGCGCAGGCCGGGGCCGCTGACCGAGGCCAGGCCCAGGAGCTGCTCAGGCGGCCCGTCAAGGAAGCTTCCGGTCAGGGCAGCGGCCGCAAGGAAGGCAACCAGCACGCCCAGGGTGAAGGGCATGGATTTCAGCGTGAGCAGCGCCTGCTGGACTGCCGGACGTCCGACGGCGGCCCACATCAGGGCGGCCGTGCGTTCCGGTTTCCTGGTGCTCACCACTGCAGCCCCCACTGGCTGCCAAGGAACTGCAGCGCATCCGCGAACCGCTTGGAGGACGTATCCCAGGAGTGGCCCGTGTGCTCCACCTCGTGTGCCTGCACGGTGAAGCCGGCGGCCTCTGCCGCAGCCGCCAGCGTGTGGAGGTTCCCCACGAACTCGGGATCGTTCTGGCCTGCAGTAAGGTACATGCCGCTGGACTCAAACCGTTGGTGTTTCATGATCTCCAGTGGAGTCTGCTTGGTGAATTCATCTGGGTTTCCGGGAAATGCTGCGTCTATGGTCTTCTGCCGCTCCTTGGCAATGGCAGGTTCGGCCTCGCTGGAGAAGGCGAGCACGTCGGCGTAGACGTCGGGATGCCGGGTTCCCATCTGCACGGCACACGTGCCGCCGAAGGAGAAGCCACCCACAGCCCAGTGGCTGTGGTTGGTATCCACCGCCAGGGTGGAACTGATCCACTGAGGTACATCCTGTGAGAGATAGGTGTCCGCGTTGGCAATGCGGCTGTCCATGCACATGGTGTTGGCGGACTGCGACCCGTTGGGATCCGGAATGACCACCACCGGGGACACTCCGCCGTGTGCCGCGGCAAAGGAATCCATGTGACCGCGGATTGCGCCGCCGGTGAGCCAGTCCGCCGGCCCGCCCGGCTGTCCGGCCACCAGAACCAGTACCGGCAATGCGGGCCGGTTCGCCGCAAAGTAGGCCGGCGGAAGGTAGATGTAGGCCTCACGCGTGTTCATCCCGGACTGCGCTCCAGGGATCGCGGACTTCCGCAGGACGCCCCCGTCCGGCAGCTCCCCTTCCGGCTTCCACCCCTGGAGGGGTACGCCGTCGGACGCGCCCGGACGGCGCATAAGGTCCTGTTCAAGGGCCGGTATCCGGGCCAGGGCCGTACCCAGCAGATCGCTCACGGTCCTGTTGAGGCCAAAGTACGCGTTGACTTGGATCGCCGAGAGCAGCACCACCAGCAGTGCGGCGAGGATCCCTCCCCCGCGTCCGCCCCAGCTGCTCCGGGGCAGCCGGAGCAGGCCCAGGAGAAGAGCCGCAACACCGGGCACAATCCACAGCAGGACGGGGTCCGGCAGGTCCTCGGGGAAGGTGGAGAAGATGTTGATGAGCGCCCAGTGCACCGTACCCACCAGCGCAAAGGCGGCTGCCGCGGCGGTGAGGATGCGGACCGCCCACGCCCGGGCGCGGTGCCCCGGCGTCATGGAGGCGCGCCAGGGTGGCACCAGGAGATAGGCGGCGCCGCCCATTCCCAATACCAGGACGGTCCCATACAGTGGACCGTCCGTGAGCCGGATGTCTGAAAGCCAATCCACGTCGGCTAGCGCCAGGTCCCCACGCCTATCACCGGACCTGCCTCAAGCCAGGATGAAAGACCCGTATATGCGTCGAACTTCATGGCAAGGTGCAGGTCCTGCCCCTCATAACGGAGCTCAACGATCACCACGTCCGGTTGGACCTTGACGGCTTCCGCCTCCGTGGGTTTCCGGCGGCCCAGCAGCTCCAGCGAACTGCGCTTGAACGTGTATTTGGGACGCACGCTCAAGGAGATGAGCCTGAACCATTCAAGGTCGTTGTCCTGATAACGACAAACCCCCATTTGCCAGCTGTTTCCAGCAACGCAAATGGAGGCGTCCACCGTGCCGAGGGCACGCCGCAGGTTGAAGCGGCGCACCCCCGAAAGGCACAGTGCAATGATCAGCAATCCGAAGGCGATTGCCAGTGCGATGAACGGAATACCCGGTGCGTCCATCAAGGTCGTGCTAGCGGATCCCAGCGGTAGCCGAGCCGCCCAGCTGGGCGTTGTCAGCAACGATAACCACGCGGTTGTTGTCGACCGAGAAGAACCCGCCGTCGACGTCTACCGCAATACGGTCCCCGGACACCGGCTGGATGGCCAGTTCACCCTCGGCCAGGATCGCCAGCAGGGGCGAGTGGCCGGGCAGGATTCCGATTTCACCATCACTGGTGCGGGCCTTGACCATCTTGGCCGCTCCGGACCACACGAAGTGGTCCGCTGCGACAATCTCAACCTCAAGCTCAGCCATATTACTTGGTCTGTTCCTGGATCTTGGCCCACTGGCGCTCGACGTCGTCGAGGCCGCCGACGTTGAAGAACGCCTGCTCCGCGACGTGGTCCAGCTCGCCGTCGCAGATGGCCGAGAAGCCTTCAACGGTGTCCTTGATGGAAACCGTGGAGCCCTCAACGCCGGTGAACTGCTTGGCGGTGTAGGTGTTCTGCGAGAGGAACTGCTGGATGCGGCGTGCACGGGACACGACGATCTTGTCCTCTTCGGAGAGTTCATCGACACCGAGGATGGCGATGATGTCCTGGAGTTCCTTGTTCTTCTGCAGGATCTGCTTCACGCGGACTGCCGTGTTGTAGTGGTCCTTGCCGATGTACTGGGGATCCAGGATGCGGGACGTGGACGTCAGCGGGTCAACGGCCGGGTACAGACCACGGGAGGCGATTTCACGGGAAAGTTCCGTGGTCGCGTCGAGGTGTGCGAAGGTCGTGGCCGGAGCCGGGTCGGTGTAGTCATCTGCGGGGACGTAGATGGCCTGCATCGAGGTGATGGAGTGGCCCTTCGTGGAGGTGATGCGCTCCTGAAGGAGGCCCATCTCATCCGCCAGGTTGGGCTGGTAGCCCACGGCGGAAGGCATGCGGCCCAGCAGGGTCGATACCTCGGAGCCGGCCTGGGTGAAGCGGAAGATGTTGTCGATGAAGAGCAGCACGTCCTGGTTCTGCACATCGCGGAAGTACTCCGCCATGGTCAGCGCGGACAGGGCCACACGCAGACGCGTTCCCGGCGGCTCGTCCATCTGGCCGAATACAAGGGCAGTGTCCTTGAGGACCCCTGCCTCTTCCATTTCAACCCAGAGGTCGTTGCCCTCACGGGTACGCTCGCCAACACCGGCGAAGACCGAGGTACCACCGAAGTTGCGGGCAACACGGGTGATCATTTCCTGGATCAGCACGGTCTTGCCCACGCCGGCGCCGCCGAAGAGGCCGATCTTTCCACCCTTGATGTACGGGGTGAGGAGGTCGATGACCTTGATGCCGGTTTCCAGCATCTCGGTGGAACCTTCGAGGGAGGCGAAGCTGGGGGCCTTGCGGTGGATTGGCCAGCGCTCGGTGATCTCCAGTTCCGACTCGGCAACGTCCAGGGGCTGGCCCAGCACGTTGAAGATGTGTCCCTTGACGCCGTCACCGACGGGAACGGAGATCGGGGCGCCGGTGTCCACCACGGACGTGCCGCGGACGAGTCCATCGGTGGCCTGGAGGGAGATGGCGCGGACGAGGTTGTCACCCAGGTGCAGCGCAACTTCGAAGGTGATGGTCTTGGTTTCACCGTTGAGAGTGATCTCGGTGGTGAGGGCGTTGTAAATCGACGGGATTGCGTCAGCCGGGAATTCGACGTCGACAACCGGGCCGATTACGCGCGCAATACGGCCGGTTGCACCGGACGTTGCGGCTACGTGTTCGGTAGCAGTGGCAGTCATCTCTCTCACTTCATTCAGTAGATGGCGTGGGGTTAAGTCTATCTGTGGTGGTGCTGGTTACGCGGGAACCGAGGTGGTGGAGGCTAGGACGCAAGAGCGTCGGCACCGGCAACAATCTCGGAGAGTTCCTGCGTGATCTCGGCCTGGCGGGCCGTGTTGCGCAGACGCGTGTACTTCTTGATCAGGTCTGTCGCGTTGTCGCCTGCGGACTTCATCGCCCGCTGGCGGGCGGCGAGCTCGGAAGCTGCTGCCTGCAGCATGGCTGCGAAGATACGGGATTCGATGTAGCGCGGCAGCAGGGCGTCAAGAACCCGCTCGGCTTCCGGCTCAAACTCGTACAGCGGCAAGAGGTCCGATTCAGATGCAGCCTGTTCTTCCACAACTTCAAGCGGGAGCAGCCGGATGACCGTCGGCTCCTGGGTGACCATGGACTTGAAGCGGGTGTAGACGACGTGGATTTCCTCTACGCCGCCCTCTTCGAACTCCGTTGCGAATTCCGACAGCAGAGCTTCGCCGATCTCACGTGCGGTCGCGAACTCGGGCGCGTCGGTCCCCCCGGTCCAGACCCGCGCATACTCGCGGTTCCGGAAATCGAAGTAGGCCTGGGCCTTGCGTCCGACGACGTAGGTCTTGACTTCCTTGCCTTCTTCGTGAAGAAGCTCGACGAGGCCTTCCGCCTGCTTCAGCACGCTGGCGGAGTAAGAACCGGCCAGGCCGCGGTCCGAGGTGATTACCAGGACGGCGGCACGGCGGATCTGCTCCGGCTCGGTGGTCAGCGGGTGGTCGATCTCGCTCTGGCTGGCGACAGCAGAAACGGCGCGCGTAATCGCGTTCGCGTAAGGCAGTGAAGCTGCTACGCGCGCACGGGCCTTGCCGATGCGCGAGGTAGCGATCAGTTCCATCGCCTTGAAGATCTTGCGCATCGACGTGGTCGAGCTGATCTTCTGGCGGTAGACCCGGATCTGGGCTCCCATACTTATCCTTTCCTAGCGTTCCCTGCAGCGGGTGCGCCGGACCCGTGGGCCCGGCACACCCGGTCAGTGGAACTAGCGCTTCTGCCTGACGATTTTTTCCTGGTCAACCTGGGCCTCGTCGATGGGGGCGTGCTCTTCATGCCCGGCACCAACCAGCAGGTTGTCGCCCTCGCCGAAGAACCCCTTCTTGAAGTCGACAATCGAGGACTTCAGGGCCGCAACGGTGTCGTCGTCCAGCACGTTGGTCTGGGCCAGCGTGGTCAGGATCGAGGACTTGTGGCGCAGGTGCTCCAGGAACTCCGACTCAAAGCGGCTGATGTCTTCAACCGGAACGTCGTCCAGGTAGCCGTTGGTGCCGGCCCAGATGGACACAACCTGGTCCTCGACCGGGAACGGTGAGTACTGGCCCTGCTTCAGCAGTTCCATCAGGCGTGCACCACGGGTCAACTGCTGGCGGGATGCTGCGTCCAGGTCGGATGCGAACATCGCGAAGGCCTGCATATCGCGGTACTGGGCCAGGTCCAGCTTCAAGGTGCCGGATACCTTCTTCATGGATTTCACCTGGGCGGCACCGCCAACGCGGGACACCGAGACACCCACGTCAACAGCGGGACGCTGGTTGGCGTTGAAGAGGTCCGACTGCAGGAAGATCTGGCCGTCGGTGATGGAGATGACGTTGGTCGGGATGTAGGCGGACACGTCGTTCGCCTTCGTCTCGATCAGCGGCAGGCCCGTCATGGAACCGGCACCGAGCTCGTCGGAAAGCTTCGCACAACGCTCCAGCAGGCGGGAGTGCAGGTAGAAGACGTCGCCCGGGTAGGCTTCGCGTCCCGGCGGACGGCGGAGCAGCAGCGACACGGCGCGGTAGGCTTCGGCCTGCTTGGACAGGTCATCGAACACGATGAGGACGTGCTTGCCACCGTACATCCAGTGCTGGCCAATGGCCGAGCCTGCATACGGTGCCAGGTACTTGAAGCCTGCGGGGTCCGAAGCGGGAGAAGCCACAATGGTGGTGTATTCCAGCGCACCGTTGTCCTCGAGCGTCTGGCGGATGGCGGCGATGGTGGACGCCTTCTGCCCGATCGCCACGTAGATGCAGCGGACCTGCTTGGTCACATCGCCGGAAGCCCAGTTGGCCTTCTGGTTGATGATCGTGTCGATGGCAATGGCAGACTTGCCGGTCTGGCGGTCACCAATGATGAGCTGGCGCTGGCCGCGGCCGATCGGGATCATGGCGTCGATCGCCTTGAGGCCGGTCTGCATCGGCTCGTGCACCGACTTGCGCTGGGTCACGCCGGGAGCCTGGAGCTCCAGGGCGCGGGTGGTCTCGGCCTTGATCTCGCCGAGGTCGTCGATGGGCATGCCCAGCGGGTCGACAACGCGGCCCAGGAAGGCGTCGCCCACGGGAACGGACAGAACCTGTCCGGTGCGGTGTACTTCCTGGCCTTCTTCGATGCCGGTGAAGTCACCGAGGATGATGACGCCGATTTCGCGGACGTCGAGGTTCTGGGCAAGGCCCAGGGTGCCGTCCTCAAAGCGCAGCAGCTCGTTCGCCATGACCGAGGGAAGGCCCTCAACACGGGCGATGCCGTCACCAGCGGTGGTTACGCGGCCGACCTCTACGCGCTCTGCGTTTCCGGGTTCGTAGGACGCCGCGAACTCGTTCAGCGCATTACGGACGTCGTCGGCGTTGATGGTCAATTCGGCCATCTGCAGTCCCTGCTCTCCTGTTTGTGATCACCGCAAGCGGTGACCGGGGTTTCTATCAGTTAGGTTGTGCTTGTCCGGCTAGCCGGCCAGCTGGCGCTGCAGCTCGCCCAGCTTGGTGAGGACCGAAGCGTCAAGCACTTCGTCACCAACCTGGACGCGGATGCCGCCAATGAGTGCCGGGTCAACATTGAGGTTGACCTTCAGTTCCCGCCCGTACATGGCATTCAGGCCAGCCTGCAGGCGGGCAAACTGCGTCTGCGTCAAAGAACGGGTCACGCTGACCGTTGCAATCCAGCGCTGCTGCCGCTTGGCCGCAAGCTCGGCGAACCGCTGCACCAGCCGGGTGGGCTTGATGCCGCGGGGCTGGGTTACAGCCTGGACAATGAGGACTTTCGCTTCCTCACTGGCGCCGGGCACAAGCTTCTCCGCAAGTACAACCTTGGCTGCACCGCTGGCCTGTGGTTCGGACAGAGCACGTTGTACCTCATGGCTGGAGGCAACAGCCTGGTTGAAGGAGAACAGGTCGTTCTCCAGCTCTTCCAGGCCAGTGATTCCGGAGGCAGAAACGGCCGACTTGTTTTCAGCAACGGAAATGACCACCGTTGCGGCAAGAGTCTCGAGTGCATCGCCGATATCACGGGCGTTTGCCCAGCGTGAGCTGGCCAGTCCGCCTGCAATGTCTGCAGCATCAGCGGAGACTTTCCCGCCAACCAGCTGCTTGACCAGCGCCGACTTTTCGTCACCGTTGCGGGACGGGTCAGTCAGGGCGCGGCGCAAGCCAGCCGAGCTGTCCACCATTCCCAGAATTCCGAAGAGTTCCTTTGCCAGCTGCAGCGACGCGGTGGGAAGCTTTGCTTCCAACTCTGCCAGCGCTGTTGCCAGCGATTCGCTCGATACGCCTGCCATTACTTAGCTGCACCTGCGTTCTGGGACTCCAGATCTGCCAGGAAGCGGTCCACAACCCGCGCTGCACGCTCATCATCGTTGAGCGATTCGCCCACGATGCGGCCTGCCAGGGTGGTGGCCAGGGTGCCTACCTCAGAGCGCAGGGACACAACGGCCGCCTGGCGCTCGGATTCGATCTGTGCGTGGGCCTGCGCGGTGATGCGGGCAGACTCTGCTGCCGCCTTCTCCTTGAGATCCGCGAGGATCTGGGCACCTTCGGCGCGGGCTTCCTCACGGATGCGGTTGGCTTCGGTGCGGGCGTCGGTCAGCTGCTGCTTGTACTCTTCGAGTGCAGCAGACGCCTCAGCCTGGGCCTTTTCAGCCTTGGCGATACCGCCTTCGATGGCCTCGGCACGCTCTGCGAAGGTCTTCTCGAACATCGGGACAACAAACTTGACCACGATGAAGAAGAGGATGGCAAAGCCCACGAAGACAACCAGCATTTCCCAGGCATTGGGAATAAGTGGGTTGACGTCGCCTTCAGCGGCGGCTGAGATGATCAGCTGATGCATATTTCACCCGTCCTTATCTACTCGGTTCTGAATGTTCGCTGAAGTTCTGAAGGTTTACTTGAGAACGAAAGCGAAGACCAGGCCCAGGATGGCGAGTGCTTCGGTCAGCGCCAGGCCAAGGAATGCGATCGGCTGCAGGACGCGCTGGGCTTCCGGCTGACGTGCAACGCCGTTGATGTAGGCAGCGAACACGAGACCCACACCGATACCACCGCCGATAGCCGAGAGGCCATAGCCGATGAGGTTGAGGGAGCCGTTGATGGAGCCTTCCATTTTTTTTCCTTTCAAGATGCCACTTTGTGTGGCAGGTTGTTTGGGTTGCTTCATCCCCGCGAGGGGAAGACTGTGGTGGGCCGGCGGAGCGTCGCTCCCGGCAGGGTGCCTAGTGGCTGTCGGCGTGAAGGGCGCCTTCGATGTAGATCGCGGTCAGCAGCGTGAAGACGTAGGCCTGCAGGACCATGATCAGGGCTTCGAGCATGTACATGGCGATGGCACCTGCCAGCACCAGGACGGACGTTCCCTTCAGCAGCACGTTCTCCTGCATGATGAGGTATTCGATGCCGGAACCGGCGATCATCACGATCAGGTGGCCGGCCAGCATTGTCGCGAACAGACGGAGGCTGTGCGTGACGGGCCGGACAACGAAGTTGGAGATGATTTCGATCGGGATGACGATCGGCAGGATGTACCACGGCACGCCCGAGGGGACGGTGGCCAGCTTGAAGTAGCGCAGGCCGTTCTTCTTCACGCCGATGGCGATCCAGGTGACATAGACCAGGCCAGCCAGCACGTACGCTCCACCCACGTGCGAGAACGTGGGGAGCTGGAACACCGGGATGGCGCCGTAGATGTTGTTGACCAGGATGAAGAAGAACAGGCTGAACAGCAGGGGGACGTACTTCATGAAGTCCCTGCCGCCGATGATGTCCTTGGCAATGCCGTTGCGGACAAAGCCGTAGGCGGCCTCTCCGGCGAACTGGAGCTTGCCGGGTACCAGCTGCTGCTTGCGTGCGGCGAGCACGAAGAAGACTGCGATAAAGACGACAGAGAGGAGGACCAGCAGCATCTGCTTGGAGAATCCTTCTGCGGCACCCCACGGCAGGATTGCCGGCAAATGCATTTCGTTAATACCAGGAGGAGTGAACTCTCCTGAATCTTGGGCCGGGAGCGCAAGCGCGATCAACGCGTTTCCTCTCTGCAGTGTCCATCATTGGGCGTTGGGCGGGGTCCGGCAGCCTGACAGCCTGCTGTTCCCCCTGTGAAATTATTTGGCACTATCTTTTCCGTCCTGGGACGGTGCGCTGGGAGCATGGCGCTCATCAGCAATTTTTCGGGAACTGGTGAGGCCGTGCATGTGGGAAAGGTAGAAACCTCCGACGGCTCCGAGCAGAGCGCCTGCGAGCACAATCCAGCGCGTTCCCCACAGATAATCCAGTCCCCACCCTATCAAACTCCAGACGATGATTCCGCCAATGATGTAGCTGAATACAGCCATTCCAGCGTTGTAGCCGCCATCGGTGGAGGCGTCGGAATCGGTTGCTGCGGAGCCGTTCGATCCGCGTTTGCCATGTGCGGCAGCCGCGGGCTTCTTCTGGTCACGCATGGGTTGCTCCCTTGTCATCTGGATCGTTGTAGATCTGGAGGCGGGCCCTGCTGAATCCGTGGATCTCAGCGGCCTGCCACAGGACGACCGCCACCACGGCGCCGATGATGAACCAGCGGCCGTGGAGCCATTCAGGGGCGCCGATGACGAACAGGACGACCGCGAATCCAACTACCTTGATGAAATAGGTGGCTACGAACATCCCTATCGCGCCGGACGGGTTCCCGCGTCCCACCAAGTGGCCGATCAGCAGGCTGATGCCGAAGAACAGCATGACCAGCAGGCCACCGAGCACGCTGGAGACCGCGCCGCTTCCTCCGTTGAGGAGTCCGGCGGGAATGGCACACAGGGCGAGCCCTGCACCGGCGGCGATCGAGCTGCGCTTAAGCAGGTTCAGCCACAGCGAGCGGGTGGGACCGGAGGCACCAACGTGTCCGTTGCCGGAGGCAGGTCCGGACTCGGCGTTGGAGGTCATTCGATCCCAATCGTCGGCACCACATGGCAAATGGCCAGGAGGCAGGGGGTGGAGTGGCAGCTTGGGCTGCCCCTAAATTCTACATGAGATAGAAATAATTCAGAACCGGCGTTACGCCGCAGTTTCCCCGTTGCCGCGGGAAAGGTATGGCCATGCGGTCACCAGTCCCATCACCAGGGTGGCGAAGATGTCGACGGCGAGAACGACCTGCCAGGGGAAGACGGCAAAGGCCAGGCCGCCGAAGGACAGCACGGCGGTCCAGAGATACATCAGGATCACGGCGGTGCGGTGGGAGTAGCCGATGTCCAGCAGTTTGTGGTGCAGATGCCCGCGGTCGGCGGACCAGGGCGAACGCCCGCGGGCCGTGCGGCGGACCACTGCGAGGCCCAGGTCCAGCAGCGGAAGGAAGAGCACGGCGAAGGGAAGCAGGATGGGAATCACGGTGGAAATACCGTTGGCACGGTCATACAGGCCTGAGGAGATCTGTCCTGTGGACACGACGCCGGCCGAGGCCATGAGCAGCCCGATCAGCATGGCGCCGGAATCGCCCATGAAGATCTTCGACGGAAAGAAATTGTGTGGCAGGAACCCCAGGCACCCGCCCACCAGGACGGCCGTAATGAGGGTTGCCAGGTCCGAGTAGTCCAGCAGCACAGCGTTCCGGTGCACCCAGTAGGCGGTGAAGAAGAACGCCGTTCCGCCGATGATGGCCACGCCTGCAGCAAGGCCGTCCAGTCCGTCAATGAAGTTGAAGGCATTCATGGTGGTGACGATGAGTCCCGCCGTCAGCACCACGCGGAGTGTCCCGTCCTGGAGGTAGATGGGGTCGGGCACCCACGGGACGATGGTCATTTGGACACCCCAGATGGCCACGGTGAGTCCGGCGGCGCTTTGACCGATCAGCTTCACCCACCAGCGGATGTCCAGCAGGTCGTCCGCCACGCCCACCAGGACGATCACCGCTGCACCGGCGAGGACCCCCCAGGGGGAGAAATTGTTCCGGTAGATGTCCTTGACGAAAAAGGACTGGCTGGCGAGGACCAGTGCCACCATGACACCGAGGAAGATCGCCACGCCGCCAAGCCTGGAAACGGGGGTGGAATGCATGTCACGGCTGCGGATGGGCAGGTGCAGTTCAAGCCGGTGCCCCACGATGCGGGCGCCCCACGTGGCAGCGTAGGACACAATGGCAGCCACCAGCCCCATGAGCATGTACATGATCATGGGACTGGAGCCGTTTCAGGATTGGTGGTGTCGAAGCCGCTCGGCTGCCCTGGCAGCCGGTCCGTGGTCGGTGGGCTCACTGGCCGGGAATCTGTTCTTCGATAAATGAAACTTCTCCGTCGCCGAGCGCGCAGCAGGCAGTGTTCGGTGCCGTACAGGGCTGTATTACAGTGGACTCTAGTCAAAGATACTAGTGCCACCGGCACCATGGCTCCGCGCCACACGGGCGCATATCAGGCGGGGAACTCCCTGGCGGCCATGCTGAAAGGACCTCCATGACCCCCCGCATTGCGGTTGCCGCCGTGACGTTCGACCGGCCCAAGGAACTGTCTGTGCTGCTGGATTCGATCAACGCGCAGAGCCTGCGCGTGGACACCATTTGCCTGGTGGACAGTGGCACCACGCCTGCACGGGAGGTGGCCGAAAAGCACCGCAATGTGGACTACGTCCGGTCCGAAGCCAACCTCGGGGGCGCGGGCGGGTTTGCGCTGGCCGCACTCAAGGCAGTCGCCAGCGGTGCCCGCTGGATTTGGATGATGGACGACGACGCCGAGCCGGCTGATCCCGAATGCCTCGCCACGCTGCTGCGCGAGGCCGAGGCGCGCGACCTGGAGGCTGTGGTTCCCCTTGTCACGGCGCCGGGCCATCCCGACCGGCTGTCCTTTTTCTTCCGCCTGGACGGCAAGGTGACGCACGACCGGGCAGAGGTGGAGAAGCTCGGTTTCCTTCCGGACGACGGCCACTTCTTCAACGGCGCGCTGATCCGCTCGGACGTGTTCTTCAAAGTGGGCTTGCCGGATATGCGGCTGTTCATCCGCGGCGACGAGGTCGATTTCACCATCCGGCTCCGCAAGGCCGGCATACGTTTTGGGACGGTCACCACCACGGCCATCACGCATCCGCACGCCTTCACGGAAACGCAGCATGTCTACGGCGCCCGCTGGCATGTCATCGTCCCCGACTCCGCCTTCAAGCGCTATTACTACTACCGGAACCGCGGTTACCTCATCCGCCGGTACTTCCGGGTGCGCTCTTTTGTGGCCGACGCCGGCGGGTACCTGGGCTACTTCCTGCAGCGCCGCGACCTGCCGGGCTTTGTGGCCTGGGCGCGCGCCTTTGGCACGGGTCTGCGGGGCAAGGGCTTTGCGCCCCTGGAAGACCAGAAGTTCTAGCCAGCGCCCCCGTTCCCGGTTTCAGACCAGCCGCGGCCGGTTCAGGCCCTGGTCCGCAGCCGGCGCGCGGCCAGGAGCCACAGCAGCACCCACGGCTCGCCCAGGACCCGGTACGCCACGCGGCGGGGATGCAGGAGCAGGCGCCAGGCCCACTCCAGCCCCATCCTGCCAAGCCACCGCGGCGCCAGCTTCTGGACCCCGGCCAACTGCTCGATGGCGCCGCCCACGGCACAGTAGACGGCCGGGGGCATGTCGCGCAGCCGCCGCTGCAGCACGTCCTCCTGCAGCGGCATTCCCAGGCCAAGCAGGACCATCTGGGGCTGTTCACGGTGCAGCCATGCGACGGCGGCTTCCTCCAGGGCAGGACCCCAGCCTTCGCCGGGCAGGCCGGACACGCGGGCGCCCGGAACGATCGCCTTCAGCCGGCTGACAGCTCCGGCGTTCGCGTCCGGACCGGCGCCGATCACGGCGATCCGTTCCAGCCCCCGGACCTGGTCCAGGGCCGGCAGCCAGTCGGTGGAGCCCAGCCGGTAGTCCATGACCGGGCCGTCGGCGTTGCCGGTCCTCCCCCAGAGCCACAGCACCGGCGCCCCGTCCAGGAGCACCACATCGCTTTCCTCGTAGAGGCGGCGGAACCCGGCGTCGGACAAGGCCAGCGTGACGCTGTGCAGGTTGTGGCCCAGGACGGTGCGCGTGGAACCTTCCGCTACGTAGCTGCTCAGTTCCGCAACGAGCTCAGGCACCCGCAGCGGAGTGGCATGGACGTCCAGGACGGGAATGCGTTGGCGCTCCAGCGTCATCAAGGCTGCGGGTCTCCGGCCGGCGTGGCGGGTTCCGCTGCCGTACCCGTGACCGCGGAGGAGCCGGACGCAGCAGGCGCGGACCCGGCGTCGTTCCCGTCCTCCCCTGCCGCAGGCTGCGCCGGTGCCGCTTCCTTCTCCGCCATGGGGATTTCACCCAGGCCCAGGACGCCCGGGACGTGCTCGCGCAACCGGTCCAGGCTCACTGCCCCGTTGCGCACCACGCGCAGGATGGGGCCGGTGGCATCCACGATGGTTGACGGCACGCCGGCTTCGCCTTCCAGTGGGCGCGGGCCGCCCTCCAGGTAAACCTCCACCGAGTCCGCCAGCTGTTCCCGCGCCGCTGCGGCAGTCTGCGCAGGGGCCTGGCCGGTGCGGTTGGCAGAGGAAACGGCCAGCGGGCCCGTCAGGGTCAGCAGTTCCAGGGCGACCTCGTCGGCGGGCATCCGGAGCGCCACCGTTCCCTTGGTTTCGCCCAGGTCCCAGTCAAGGGACGGCTGGGCGTGCAGGATCAGGGTCAGGCCGCCGGGCCAGAAGGCTTCTGCCAGCTTGCGGGCTTCGGCCGAAACCTCGGTGGCCAGGCCGTCCAGGGCGTTGATGCGGGGAATCAGGACAGGCGGGGGCATGGTGCGGCTGCGCCCCTTGGACACCAGCAGCATGGTGACGGCCTGCGGCGAGAACGCGTCTGCGCCGATGCCGTAGACGGTGTCCGTGGGCAGCACGACGCACTTCTTTTCGCTGATGGCACGCTGGGCATGTTCCAGGCCGCGTGCCCGTTCGTCGTCAATGGTGCAGTCATAAGTAGTGGTCACTGGCCCATTCTTTCATTCCGTATGGCCTGGTCCGCGAGCACGGCACTTGTGGCGCGCTCCTTGCCGTTGAGGTCCAGGTGCGTCGTGATGGCTGTCCAGGATCCGGTCCTGGCAAGCATGGCGGCTATCCAGCCGGACTGGACTTCCGCGTGTTCCATGACGAAGTAGCCGCCGGGACGCAGCAGCCGGGCAGCGGAGGCGGCCGCCGCCGTCGGAAGTTCCATGCCGTCGGCTCCCCCGCCGTACAACGCCTCGGGCGGGTCGTGCAGGGCCACTTCCGGTTCGTTGGGGATGGCCTCGGCGGGGATGTAGGGCGGGTTGGAAACCACGACGTCGACTGTCCCGTTGAGTTCCGGAAAGGCGTCGCGCAGGTCCCCCAGGACCAGGTTGACGCCCAACGGTGCCAGGTTCTTGGCCGCCCAGGCGTGCGCAAACGGGCTGAATTCGACGGCGTGGACCTCGGCGCCCGGTACCTCGTGCGCAATGGATCCGGCAATGGCGCCGGAACCGGTCCCCAGGTCCACGATCCGGGGCCGTTGCATGTCCTTGACGTGGTCGATGGCCAGCTGGACCACGGATTCGGTCTCCGGCCTCGGGATGAACACCCCGGGCCCCACGGCCAGTTCAAGGTAGCGGAAGTGGGCGACGCCGGTGATGTGCTGCAGCGGAGTCCTGCCGGCGCGTTCGGCCACGAGGGCTTCGTAGCCTTCCGGTGCCGGCGCATCGCCGAGCATCATGGCGCGAAGCCGGCCGAGCCCTACGTTCAGCAGGTGGTCCGCAAGCAGCTCCGCGTCCACGCGCGGACTGGGAACGCCGGCGTCCCGCAGGATGGCGGTGGCCTCGCTGACGGCATCAGCGAGCGACTGGCCTGGCCCGAATGTCATGTCCTGTATTTCGTGTCCTGATGGTGCGCCGGGCGGACTAGTCGCCGATGGCGTCCAGCCGCGCCTGCTCGTCCATCTCGATGGCGGACTGGATGACCGGCTCCAGGTCCCCGTTCATGACCTGGTCAAGGTTGTAGGCCTTATAGCCGGTGCGGTGGTCCGCGATCCGGTTTTCCGGGTAGTTGTAGGTGCGGATGCGCTCCGAACGGTCCATGGTGCGGATCTGCGACTTCCGCTGGGCCGAGTTCTCGGCGTCGATCTGCTCCTGCTGGTGCGCCAGGATGCGTGCCCGCAGGACGCGCATGCCGGCCTCGCGGTTCTGCAGTTGTGATTTCTCGTTCTGCATGGCCACCACAATGCCGGTGGGAAGGTGCGTGATGCGGACGGCGGAGTCGGTGGTGTTGACGGACTGCCCGCCGGGGCCCGAGGAACGGTAGACGTCGATCTTGAGGTCGTTGGGGCTGATCTCGAGTTCTTCGGGCTCGTCAACCTCGGGCAGGACCAGCACGCCGGCAGCGGAGGTGTGGATGCGGCCCTGGGATTCGGTGACGGGCACGCGCTGGACGCGGTGCACGCCACCTTCGAACTTCAGCCGTGCGTACACGCCCTCGGCGGGGTCGTTGGAGTTGCCCTTGACCGCCACCTGGACATCCTTGTACCCGCCGAGGTCCGATTCGGTGGCGGAGATGATTTCGGTCTTCCAGCCGCGCGACTCGGCGTACCGGGTGTACATGCGCAGCAGGTCGCCGGCGAACAGCGCGGCCTCGTCGCCGCCTTCACCGCCCTTGACCTCAAGGATCACGTTGCGGGCATCGTCAGGATCCCGGGGAATCAGCAGGCGGCGCAGCTTGGCCGCGGCAGTCTCCATCGCGGCTTCGAGTTCAGGCACCTCGGCGGCGAACTCGGGGTCCTCGGACGCCATCTCCTTGGCGGCGGCAAGGTCATCACGGATGCCTTCCCACTTGTGGTAGGCCTCGACAATGCCATTGAGCTGAGCCGACCGCCGCCCCAGTTTCCGGGCAAGCCGCTGGTCAGCATAGACAGCAGGATCCCCCAGCTGCGCCTGGATGGCATCATGCTCATCAAGCAGGCCCTGTACGGACTCAAACATTTAAAACCTCTTTCGACTTGTACAAGTCTAGTTTCGCCGGGTGGCTGGTAGGACACGCCAAAGGGCGGGGCCCGCAGATTATGCGACGGCCCCGCCCCTGACTCAGCTACTTGTCGTTATCCGACTTCGCACCAAGCGTCGTCTTCTGGACCTGCATGAGGAACTCGACGTTGCTCTGGGTTTCCCGGATCTTGTTGGTGAGCAGTTCAAGGCTCTGCTGGGTCTCGAGTCCGGAGAGGACGCGGCGCAGCTTCCACATGATCTTGACTTCCTCGGGGGAAAGCAGGTTTTCCTCGCGGCGGGTGCCGGACGCGTTGACGTCCACGGCGGGGAAGATGCGCTTGTCGGCCAGCTGGCGGGACAGGCGGAGCTCCATGTTGCCGGTGCCCTTGAACTCTTCGAAGATGACCTCGTCCATCTTGGATCCGGTCTCCACGAGGGCGGTGGCCAGGATGGTCAGCGAGCCGCCGTTTTCGATGTTGCGGGCGGCACCGAAGAAGCGCTTGGGCGGGTAGAGGGCTGCGGAGTCCACACCACCGGACAGGATGCGGCCGGAGGCCGGTGCTGCCAGGTTGTAGGCGCGGCCCAGGCGGGTCATGGAGTCCAGGAGGACCACCACGTCCATGCCCATCTCCACGAGGCGCTTGGCGCGTTCGATGGAGAGTTCGGCCACGGTGGTGTGGTCGTCGGCGGGACGGTCGAAGGTGGAGGCGATGACCTCACCCTTGACGGTGCGCTGCATGTCCGTGACTTCTTCGGGACGTTCGTCCACCAGCACCATCATGAGGTGGACCTCAGGGTTGTTGGTGGTGATGGCGTTGGCGATGGACTGCAGGATGAGCGTCTTGCCGGCCTTGGGCGGCGAAACAATCAGGCCGCGCTGGCCCTTGCCGATCGGGGCCACCAGGTCAATGACGCGGGGGCCGATCTTCTTGGGGTCCGTCTCGAGGCGCAGGCGCTCGGAGGGGTACAGCGGGACGAGCTTGGCGAATTCGACGCGGTCCTTGAGTTCCTCAGGCGTCTTGCCATTGACGGAAGTGACGCGGACAAGGGCGTTGAACTTCTGGCGGGCGGACTGCTGGCTGCGGTCCTCGCCGTCACGCGGTGCACGGATGGCGCCGACCACGGCGTCGCCCTTGCGCAGGTTGTACTTCTTGACCTGGGCGAGGGAGACGTAGACGTCGTTCGGGCCCGGCAGGTAGCCGGAGGTGCGGATGAACGCGTAGTTCTCCAGGACGTCCAGGATGCCGGCGACGGGCAGCAGCACGTCGTCTTCGGTGATTTCGACGTCGTCCACGTCCGGGCCCTGGTTGCGGCCACGGCGGCGGTCGTTGCGGTCGCGGAAGCGGTCGTTGCGGGAGTTGTCCCGGTCCTGGCCACCGGAGCGGTCGTTGCGGTCGTTCCGGTCGCGGCGGTTACGGCGGTTGCGGCGGCTTCCGCCGTCGCTGTCATCGTTGTCGCGGTTGTCCCGGGCACCTTCACGCTGGGCACCTTCACGCTGGCCGGCGTCGCGGCTGCCGCTGTTGTCACGGCCGCCGTCCGAGTCGCGGGAGGTGTTGTCGCGGCCGCGGGTGCGGCCGCCTTCACGGCGTTCGGTGCGCTGGCCGGCGTCGCCTGCTTCGGTTGCGGGGGCTTCGGTGCGCTGCTCGGTTGAACGCTGCTCCGTTGAACGCTGCTCGGTTGAACGCTGTTCCGTGGTTGAACGCTGTTCCGTGGCGGGCTGTTCTGCCGGGGTTTCGGCCGGGGCTTCCTGGACGGCGGCAGCGGCTTCGCTGCGGCGGCGGTTGCGGGTGCGCGGCTGGCGGCGCTCAGGGGCGCCTTCAGTGGCCTCCGCAGTTTCGGCAGGGGCGGCCGACGGCGCCTCGACGGTGGCACCGGCAGGTGCGGCGGGGGTTTCCACAAGGGGAACTTCGGTTGCCGGGGAAACCACGCCGTCACTGACGGCGCGGCGGCTGCGGCCGCGTCCACGGGCACGGGTGCCTTCCGCGGCGGGAGCTTCGGCGGCCGGGGCCTCCGGAGCGGAAGCCGGTGCAGCTGCGGCCGGGGCCACGGCGGATTCCGTAGCCTTTGCCGCAGCCTTTGCGGGGGCCTTGGCAGTGAGTGTTCCGGCACGGTGGGCGGAAATGGCCGAGACCAGGTCCCCCTTGCGCATGCGGGATCCACCCGAGATACCGAGCTGGCTGGCGAGAGCCTGCAGCTGGGCGAGCTTCAGGCCGGCAAGGCCGCTGCTCTTGGCGGTTGCGGCCGGTGATTCGGCAGCAGAAGTTGAGTGTTCCACAGCTGGCGACAGCTCAGTGGTTTCGGTCACGAAGGATCCTTCCCCCTCGACGGCGTCCAGACTGGGAGCTGGGCGCGATGATTTGATCTGGGCTGCAGTTCAGATCTGCAGCCGGGATTTCGGCCTTGCCGGTTGGATTTCGGCCAGCAGGGCCGGATACTGATTCACCTTGCACTGCGCCCATGGCGCAACGCCGGACTGACGGTTCAGGGGCAGTTGAATGCTGCAGATTCCTGCGACAGACCAAGCAGGCGGCACCGGAATACATTCACAGTCGTAGATCAAATAGCAACTGAATGCAGGAGCAGATCAGATAGGCGGAATTACCGCCGGTGCAGTTCAACCTTAGCACCTTCAACGTCCACTGCGAGCTTCAGGACGCGCCAGCCGATGTCCGGCGTGTTCTCCGCCGTGTAGGCCTTGATGAAGGCGAGGGCCTTGCCTGCCTGGTCTTCACCGTTTGCCAGCACCAGGACGGTGGGCCCGGCACCGGAAACCACGGCCGCGTAGCCCGCTTTGCGGAGTGCGCCGATCAACGCGGCACTGGGCCGCATGGCGTCCGCGCGGTAGCTCTGGTGCAGGTAGTCCTCGGTGCCCGGCAGCAGGAATTCGGGGTTCTGCGTCAGCGCGTGGATCAGCAGCGCCGCCCGGCCGGAGTTCATGGCGGCAGCGTGGTGTCCCACAGATGCCGGCAACAGGGCGCGGGCTGCCTCGGTGGAGAGTTCGTAGTCAGGTACCGCCACGATGGGGATGACGGATGTGGCCACCGTGGCACTGGTGCTGCTGTACTGCTCACTGTCCTGCCATGACAGCGCCAGGCCGCCGAAGATGGCGGGTGCCACGTTGTCCGGATGGCCCTCCAGTTCACTGGTGAGCTGGAGGATCCAATCCTTTCCGCGCTGGTCCCCGGCCGGCACCATGGCATTTGCAGCCGAGACTGCGGCCACCACTGCTGACGCGGATGAGCCCAGCCCCCGGCCGTGCGGGTTGACGTTGTCCGCAACCACCCGCAGTCCGCCGTGCCGGTAGCCCAGCCGCTCGAAGGCCGCGTCCATGGCGCGGACCACCAGGTGGCTGGCATCCCGCGGCAAAGTGTCCGCGCCCTCGCCGCGGAGCTCAAACACGAGTTCATCCGTGTCGAGGCTTTCCACGGTGAGGGTGTCATGCAGGGCCAGAGCGAGCCCCAGGCTGTCGTAGCCCGGACCGAGGTTGGCGCTGGTGGCGGGCACCCGGACGCTGACGCGCTGCCCGGGCTCGATCAGGTGCAGTCCGACAGTGGCCTGCGAGGTGGTGTCCAAGGCTATTTTTCTTCCAGTCCCAGCTCAGCGGCGACAGTAACCACGTCATTCGGTACCTTGACGGGCTGGACTTCGCTGCCGTCTTCCGTGCGCAGGGCCCACTGGGGGTCCTTCAGGCCGTGCCCGGTGACGGTGATGACGATGGTCTTGCCGCTGGGAACCTCGCCGGCGGCGTGCTTCTTGAGCAGGCCCGCCACGCCGGCAGCGGAGCCGGGCTCCACGAACACGCCTTCCCTGGCCGACAGCCAGCGGTGGGCGTTCAGGATTTCCTCGTCGGTGACGGCATCGATGAGTCCACCGGATTCGTCACGTGCCCCTACGGCCCCGTCCCAGGAAGCGGGGTTTCCGATGCGGATGGCCGTGGCGATGGTGTCCGGCTCGGTGATCGGGTGGCCCGCCACGAACGGTGCTGCCCCGGCTGCCTGGAAGCCCCACATGGCGGGCGTCCTGGTGGCGACGGCGGGCAGGGTGCCGGCCGTGTCGGATTCGAAGGGGGCTGAATACTCCTTGTAGCCCTTCCAGTATGCCGTGATGTTGCCGGCATTGCCCACGGGCAGGACGTGGATGTCCGGTGCGTCGCCCAGGGCATCGACCACTTCGAAGGCGCCGGTCTTCTGGCCCTGGATGCGGGCAGGGTTGACGGAGTTGACCAGGAAGACGGGGTACGACTCCCCCAGCTTGCGGGCGATGTCCAGGCAGTTGTCGAAGTTGCCATCCACCTGCAGGAGGGTGGCGCCATGGGCGATCGCCTGGCTCAGCTTGCCCATGGAGATCTTGCCCTCGGGCACCAGGACGGCGCACTTCAGGCCGGCGGCGGTTGCGTAGGCAGCGGCTGAAGCGGACGTGTTGCCGGTGGACGCACACACAACGGCCTTCGCACCGGAGGCTACCGCCGCGGTCATGGCCATGGTCATGCCCCGGTCCTTGAAGGACCCGGTGGGGTTCATCCCCTCCACTTTCAGGTAGACCTCGGAACCGGTGAGTTCTGAGAGCTTCTGCGCGTGGACCAGCGGGGTGCCGCCCTCCCCCAGGGTGATCACCCGGGTGGACTCCGTCACGGGCAGACGGTCAGCGTATTCGCGGATGACGCCGCGCCATTGGTGAGCCACTTAGACTCCTTCTACCCGCAGAACGGATGTAACTGAATTGATGACGTCCAGGCCCTTTACGGCCTGGACGGTGGCTGCAAGGGCAGCCTCTGATGCGCGGTGGGTGACAATCCGCAGTTCGGCCGACTCCACGTTGGATTCCGCATCCCGGTGGATGGTCTGCCGCATGATTTCGATGGAGACGCCGTGCTCGGCGAACAGCTGGGCGATCCGGGCAAGCACACCGGGCTGGTCTGCAACATCCAGGCCGATGTAGTAGCTGGTGGTGGCCGCTTCGATGGGCAGCGCCGGGACGTGGCCGGTGGTGGTTTCCGTGCGCTGGGGTCCGCCCAGGACCAGCCGGCGGGCGGCCGACACGAGATCGCCCATAACGGCAGACGCCGTGGGGGTTCCCCCGGCGCCCTGGCCGTAGAACATCAGCTCGCCGGCGTTTTCCGCTTCGATGAACACGGCGTTGAAGGCACCGCGGACCGCGGCCAGCGGATGTTCGCGCGGCAGGAGGGTGGGGTGGACACGGACGGACACGCCTTCCTCACCATTGGCGTCGGTCAGCTTCTCCGCGATGGCCAGCAGCTTGATCACGAAGCCGGCGTCCTTCGCCGCGGCGATGTCGGCAGCGCTGACGTTGGTGATTCCCTCGCAGTGGACGTTCTCCAGGGCGAAGCGGGTGTGGAAGGAGAGCGAGGCCAGGATGGCGGCCTTGGCGGCGGCGTCGTGGCCTTCGACGTCGGCCGTGGGGTCGGCTTCCGCGTAGCCAAGGCGCTGGGCCTCGGCGAGGGCGTCCGCGAACTGGGCACCGGTGGAATCCATCTGGTCAAGGATGAAGTTGGTGGTGCCGTTGACGATGCCCAGCACCCGGGTGATCCGGTCGCCCGAGAGGCTGTCGCGGATGGGGCGGAGGATGGGAATGGCACCGGCCACGGCAGCTTCGTAGGAGAGCTGGACGTGGGCCTTGTCAGCCTCTTCGTAGAGGGTGGGGCCGTCCTGGGCCAGGAGCGCCTTGTTGCCCGTCACGACGCACGCGCCGTTGCGCAGGGCGGAGAGGATCAGGGTGCGGGCCGGTTCGATGCCGCCCATCAGTTCGATGACCAGGTCGGCGTCCTTGACCAGGGTGTCGGCGTCGGTGGTGAAGAGCTCCTGCGGCAGGTCAACGTCGCGCGGGGCGTTGACGTTGCGCACGGCGATGCCGCTGAGCTGCAGGCGGGCACCTGTCCGGGCGGCAAGGGCATCGGCGTCCTCAAGGAGGATCCGCGCAACCTGGGCCCCAACGTTGCCACAGCCCAGCAGGGCTACTTTCAGCGTTCGCATTTCCGTCATTCAGGCTCCCATGTCGCGGTTCAGCAGGTCTTCTTCGGTTTCCCCGCGGACAATCAGCCGGGAAGATCCGTCGCGCACCGCGACAACGCCCGGCCGGGCCAGATAGTTGTAGTTGCTCGAGAGGGCCCAGCAGTAGGCGCCGGTTCCCGGTACAGCAAGCAGATCACCGGCTGCCACGTCCTCGGGCAGATATACATCTCTAACAACTATGTCGCCGCTCTCGCAATGTTTGCCCACCACGCGGGACAGCTGCGGCGCCGCGCCGGACGTCCGCGAGGCCAGAACGGCCGAATAATCCGCGTCGTACAGCACTGGCCGGGCGTTATCGCTCATGCCACCGTCAACCGAAACATACCGGCGGGGATACGTAACGTTGTTGCCCGCGTCACCGTCCGCGGAAGCCGCAGGGGCATCCACGCGGACCGTCTTCACGGTGCCCACCTCGTAAAGGGTGAACGTGGTGCTGCCCACGATGGCGCGCCCGGGCTCGATGGAGATGCGGGGCGCGTCAATGCCCAGCTCGGCGCAGGTGGAACGCACGACGGCGGCCATCGCCGTGGCGATTTCAGCGGCGGGGCGCGGGGTGTCCACCGGGGTGTAGGCAATCCCGTATCCGCCCCCGAGGTCCAGTTCCGGCAGGGTGATGGAGTATTTTTCCTGCATGGCGGCCAGGAAGCGAAGGAGCTTCTCGGCGGCCAGCGCGAAACCGTCCGGTTCGAAGATCTGCGACCCAATGTGGCAGTGCAGGCCCAGCAGTTCGATGCCGGGATGGGCTGTGGCCGCCGCCACTGCTTCCTCGGCGGCCGAGATCCCGGCCTCGTCAGTGGTGTCGGCTGCCATGGAGAGGCCGAACTTCTGGTCCTCGTGGGCAGTGGCGATGAACTCGTGGGTGTGGGCGTGCACGCCGGGAGTCAGCCGAAGCATGACCTTGGCCTGTTCACCGCGGGCCTCGGCGATGGTGCCCACCCTGTGGAGTTCGGCCAGGCTGTCCACCACGATCCGGCCCAGTCCCATGTCCAGGGCCCGGTGGATTTCGCCGTCGGACTTGTTGTTGCCGTGCAGCGCGACGTCCGCGCCGGGAATTCCGGCCCGGTGGGCCACGGCGAGTTCGCCGCCCGAGGCGGTGTCCAGGCGCAGCCCTTCCTCTTCCACCCAGCGGACCACCGCGGTGCAGAGGAACGACTTTCCGGCGTAGTAGACGTCCACTCCCCCGCAAATATCGGCAAAGGCATCGTTAAAGGCGTCGCTGAATGCCCTGGCCCGGGCACGGAAGTCGTTCTCGCTCATCACGAAAAGCGGGGTGCCGTACTGCCGCTGAAGCTCGCTGACGGGGATGCCGTCAATGCTGAGTTCGCCGTCCCCGTTGCGTGCCACGTCGCGGGCCCACATCGGTTCGTGGAGGGCATTGAGGTCGTCCGGAACCGTGAGCCACTCCGGGGCAAGCGGAGAAGCCTGGGCTGCTGTGTGCGTCACCGGGTCACATCCGTTCCGGCGCCGAAACGCCCAGCAGGTCGAGTCCGTTCGCCAGCACCTGGCTGGTGGCGTCGTTGAGCCACAGACGGGTGCGGTTGAGGTCGGTCACGGGTTCGTCGCCCATGGGGGCAATGCGGCAGGCGTCGTACCAGCGGTGGTAGGCCCCGGCGATGGCCTCAAGGTGCCGTGCCACGCGGTGCGGTTCGCGCAGCTCTGCTGCCTTGGCCACGATGGACGGGTAGCTGCCCAGGTAGGACAGCAGCTCGTTTTCCGTGGCGTGGTCCAGCAGCGAGGCGTCGAACGCGGAACGGTCCACGCCCGCAGCCACGGCATTGCGTGCGGCGCCGCGCGAGCGGGCATGGGCGTACTGCACGTAGAACACCGGGTTCTCGTTGCTGTGCTTCTTCAACAGGTCCGGGTCAAGGGTCAGCGGTGAATCGGCGGGGAACCGGGCCAGCGAGTAGCGGACGGCGTCCTTGCCCAGCCACTCGATCAGGTCCTTGAGTTCGATGATGTTGCCGGCGCGCTTGGACAGCTTGGCACCGTTGACGGACACCAGCTGGCCGATCAGGACCTCGATGTTGACCTCGGGGTCGTCACCGGCAGCGGCGGCAATGGCCTTGAGCCGGTTGATATAGCCGTGGTGGTCGGCGCCCAGGAGGTAGATCTTCTCGGTGAAGCCGCGGTCCTTTTTGGACAGGTAGTAGGCGGCGTCAGCGGCAAAGTAGGTGGGCTCGCCGTTCGCCCGGACCATCACGCGGTCCTTGTCGTCGCCAAAGTCCGTGGTCCGCAGCCAGACCGCCCCGCCGTCGTCGAACACGTGGCCCTGTTCGCGAAGACGGGCCACGGCACTTTCAATGGCGCCGGCGTCGTGCAGTTCCTGTTCGGAGAAGAAGACGTCGAACTCGACGCCGAAGTCCGCCAGGGTGGCCTTGATGTCCTTCATCTGCGCTTCATAGGCGGCGGCGCGGATGACCGGCAGGGCCGCCACTTCAGTGAGCTCGCGGATGTCCGGGTGGGCAGTGAGCACTTCGTGGCCCAGGTCCGCGATGTACTGTCCCGGGTAGCCGCCGTCCGGCACGGGAAGGCCGTGCAGCCGGTTGTAGACGGAGGTGGCGAAGGTGTTCATCTGCGAGCCGGCGTCATTGATGTAGTACTCGGCCGTGACGTCGGCCCCGGACGCCCGCAGCACGCGGGCGATGGAATCGCCCAGAGCGGCCCAGCGGGTGTGCCCGATGTGCAGCGGCCCGGTGGGGTTTGCGGACACGAACTCCATGTTGACGGTGTGCCCGGCGAGCGCCGTGTTGGTGCCGTAGTCCCCGCCGGCCTCGACAATGACCTTTGCCAGGGCGCCGGCGGCCGCGGCGTCCACCGTGATGTTCAGGAAGCCAGGGCCGGCGATGTCGACGGCGGAGACGCCGTCGATGGTCTTCAACCGGCTGCTGAGGAGGGTGGCGAATTCGCGCGGGTTGGTACCCGCCTGCTTGGCGAGTTGGAGGGCAATGTTGGTGGCCCAGTCGCCGTGGTCCCGGTTCTTGGGCCGCTCCACGCGCACCTCAGCCGGAATGGCTGACGCCGCAAGGTCAATATCACCGGCGGCGACGGCGTCTTTGAGGCAGGCGGATATGGCGAGGGAAAGTTCTTCGGGAGTCACCCCTCTAGACTACCGGGGGCCAGTGACAGCAAAGAATTTGGCGGCCTGGGCCGCCCTTCCGGCTCCATGGACGGGTGGGCCCGGCTCCGCGGTGAACCATTCCGGCCCATCCGGCGTTGACTAGACCGTAACCACTGCCGCACGGGATTGCGCAAAGACGGCATTGCGCAAAGAGACCGGTACAGCCCCAACAGTGAAACGAGAGCCTTCATGAGACCCTCCACCCCTCAAAGCCCCGCCATATCCAGCGCCGCGCTCCGCAAGGGTATCTTCGCCAGCCTTGCAGGCCTGTCCCTCGCAGGAACCGTGGCCGGCTGTGCACCATCCACGGCGGACAGCACCCCGGGCGCTGCGGGAAGCCCGTCCACTCCTTCTGCGGGTTCTTCCGCCCTGGCCGGCAGCGGCGGCAATTACAGAGACGGCACCTACAGCGCGGACGGGAACTACGTGTCACCCAACGGCACGGAAACGGTGGGCGTTCAGCTGACGCTGGCGGCGGGAAAGGTCACGGACGTGCAGATCACCCAGCACCCGTCCAATCCGAACACCCGCAAGTTCCAGGGCCAGTTCGCCGGTGGCATCGCTGCCCAGGTGGTGGGCAGGAACATCGATGAACTGAACGTTTCCAAGGTTGCAGGCTCCTCCCTGACCAGCGGAGGCTTCAACCAGGCCGTGGACAAGATCAAGGCGGAGGCGCAGTAGGCGGTGTCCGTCACGGACTGGGATGACTTCCTGTTCCAGGGGATCGGAACCGGCTGGGACATCACCACTCCCCTGCCGTTACCCGCGTCCCTGCGCGCACGCGTGCTTAACACGGTTGAGAAGTTCGACGCCGACTGGTCCCGTTTCCGGGCCGACTCGCTGGTGTCGGACCTGGCACGGGAGCCGGGGCGTTATCAGTTTCCGGACGAGGCTGCTCCGCTGGGCGAGCTTTACAGCCTGCTCTACCGGGTGACCGGCGGCGCCATGACGCCGCTGATTGGCGGCAGCCTGGAGCGCCTGGGGTATGACGCAGCGTATTCGCTCCGGCCGGCCGGTCCGCCGCTGCCTGCGCCGGCCTGGGAATCGGTGCTCACGTGGTCCGGAACCGTCCTGACGGCCAGCGCCCCCGTGCTGCTGGACATCGGCGCCGCAGGCAAGGGCCTGCTGGTGGACCTCCTGGCCGCGGACCTGGCGGCCGCCGGCATCGGCGCCTTCGTCATCGACGCCAGTGGCGACCTGCTGGCCCGCGGGGCAGGACCCGTCAGCGTGGCGCTTGAACACCCCTACAACCCTGCGCAGGCGATTGGGACGATCTACCTGGACGGTCGCGCCCTGTGTGCGTCGGCTGCCAACCGCCGCGCCTGGGGGGACGGACTCCACCACGTCCTGGACGGGACCACCGGGCAGCCGGTGCGGACCGCCGTCGCCACCTGGGCCTTGGCGGGGACTGCCATGGTGGCCGACGCACTCGCCACGGCCCTGTTCTTTGTTCCCGGCGCCACGCTTCAGGAAAGCGTTGATTTTTCGTGGCTGACCGTCTTTTCCGACGGCAGCGCCGCCTACTCCGCCGAATTCGAAGGGATGCTGTTCCCATGAGCCCCGTGGAAACACCGCACCCCCCGGCGCCGTCCCTGGCCGGCCGGATGGGGACCGCCGTGGGCAGGTTCACCATGTACCGGGTTGTCCTAACAGTCCTGGCGGTCCTGGCCGCCTACAGCATCCTGCTCAACATCCTGGGCTGGCTGACGTTCGGTATCCCGGAAATGCTCGCGCACCTGGCGCTGTGCCTGGGCTTGACCTACGCCTCCAACCGGGCGCTGGCGGCGCTTTTCCGGGTCAACCCCCACACGGAGTCCTCCCTCATCACGGGGCTGCTGCTGTATTTCCTGTTCTGGCCGTCCCTGCAGCCGCTGGACCTGGCCGGGGTGGCACTGGCATGCGTCCTGGCCTCCGCCTCCAAATATGCCTTGGCGTGGCGCGGCCGGCACATCTTCAATCCTGCCGCCGCCGGCGCCTTCGCCACGGGCCTCACCGGGCTGAATATCGCTACGTGGTGGGCGGCAACTCCTGCCATGCTGTGGCTGCTGGTGCCGGGCGTGCTGCTGGTCCTGTACCGGACCCGCAAAGTGCTGATGGCATCCATGTTCACGCTGGTGGCCACCGCCATCATCACCCTTGAACTGCTTCGATCGGGCATGACGGCGGGCATGGGCATCTACCAGGCCCTGGCGCAGCGGCCGGTCCTGTTCTTCGTGGGATTCATGCTGACCGAGCCCCTGACCCTGCCGCCCCGCCGCAGGCACCAGCTGGCGCTGGCCGCCGTGGTGGGAGTGCTCTTCGCCGTCCCCTGGAACCTGGGCCTGTTCGCCAACTCGCCCGAGGCAGCCCTGCTGGCAGGCAACCTGCTGGCCTTCCTGGCAGGCCAGCGCGGGGCCGTGAAGCTCCGGTTCACCGGCACCCGGCAGCTGACGCCCGCCACCACCGAGTTCACGTTCAACCCGGCCCGGCCGGTGCGCTTCCTTCCGGGCCAGTACATGGAACTGGACCTGCCGCACGCCAGGCCGGACGGCAAGGGCCGACGCCGGGTGTTCAGCCTGACAAGCCCACCGCGGGAGCGGCTGGTGAAGTTCGCCGTGCGGACGGCCGGTCCCTTGTCTGCGGCAAAGGAGGCGCTGCTGGCCCTGCGGCCGGGCGACGAAGTGGCAGCCACGGCGGTGGGCGGCGACTTTGTCCTGCCGCGCGATCCGCACCGGCCGGTGTTGCTCATCGCGGCGGGAATCGGCATCACGCCCTTCGTTTCATACCTGTCCTCCGGGGGGCTGCGGGAGCGGGACGCCGTGCTCCTGCTCCTGGCCCATAGCGCAGGGGAAGTCGCCTACGCGGAGGAACTCCGGGACGCCGGCATCCGGGTGCTGGTGCGGTTGGCGGACGGTTCCCGGCCGCCCTCCGGCCTGGCCTCCGCTGCCGCAAACACCGGCCCGGGAGCCCGGCTGGACGGAGGGGCCCTTGCGGCGCTCGTGCCGGACATCGCCGCCCGTGACGTCTATGTTTCGGGGTCCCCGGCAAGCGTTGCATCGCTCCGCCGGGCGGCGAAGAGCGCCGGTGCCCGCCGGGTCCGGACGGACTCCTTCGCCGGCTATTGAAACCGCTTCTTTGCCTGTCCTTTCCTGGCCGTGGTGTCGGTTTTCCCTTGCGGGCCACCTTCCTGCTAAGCTCTAGGACGTCCCGCCGGGAACGGCAGGGAATACGGATTGCCCTCGTAGCTCAGGGGATAGAGCGTCTGCCTCCGGAGCAGAAGGTCGTAGGTTCGAATCCTATCGAGGGCACAGAAAACCCCCGCCGCTTCACTGAAGCGGCGGGGGTTCTTTCGTTTTCCGGCCTTTCCTGCTGCGCTGCGGAAGCCGCAGGATCAGAAATGCAGGGCAACCTCGTCAAGCGTGGCCAGGGTCAGCACGGCTTCCTCGACAGTTTCATGGTCTTCCAGCTCACGCTCGATCCGGCGCAGGACCACCGCCACCTCATGTTCGGGGTGGTCCCCCTGCAGGTCCACGGCCGCAACCAGGTACAGCTTGCGGGGACCGACGAATTCCAGGTGCAGGTACGTGAGCCGCGCGATCTCGGGGTGCGCCAGCACCCGTTGCGCCATGGACCGTTCAATGTCGGGGGTGACGCCCTGGCCCACCAGGAAGCGCCTGTTGCGGTCGATCAGGACGACGGCGACGACGGCCAGCAGCACGCCGACCGCGATCGAACCGATTGCATCGGGCAACGGCGATCCGGTGACCTGGTGCAGGAACACGCCCACGAAGGCTATGACAAGGCCGATCAGCGCGGCAGCGTCCTCGGCGAAGACGGCGCGCAGGGTGGGATCGGAGCTGATGAGCACCTGCTCCAGCGTGTGCCGGTCCAGCTCTTGGGCCGCCTTCCTGGTCTGCCGGAAAGCCTGGACAAAGGAGATGCCTTCGAAGACGAAAGACACCGCCAGGACCACATAGGCCACCATGAAATCTGCGGCCGGCTCCGGCTCGATGATCTCCTGGATGCCATGCATGATGGACACCACCGCGCCGGCGGTAAAGAGTCCGAACGCGGCGAACATGGACCACACGTAGGCTTCACGGCCGTAGCCCATGGGATGGCTCTTGTCCCTGGGCCTGCCTGAACGGCGCTCGGCGAAGAACAGGAACACCTGGTTTCCTGTGTCCGCCCAGGAGTGGGCTGCCTCCGCTGCCATGGAGGCCGAGCCCGAAAGGACTGCGGCCACCGACTTCGCCACCGCCACGAGCGTATTGGCTACGAAGGCGATGATGACCGTGAGGAGGGTGGAGCCGGGCTTGTTGTGCTTTTCGGTGTCAGCCATGCGCCTACCGTACCCATCTGGGCCTGCTGCAGCACCCGGAAGCCAACCGAATTCGCGGCGGCCGCCTGCAGTCAATTGTCGGAGGCTCCTCTTAGGCTGAAACCACCTAGCTGAGGGAGTACGCCATGCAAGTTCAGTTCTGTTCCATCGTTCCGCCCTACCTGTTGCGCCGGCTGGCCCAACAGGACGCACCGGGATTCTCTTCGGCGGCAAGCGCGGCCCGGAAGGCCCTTGGCCACATCGAATCATTCCAGGCAGCACGTGCACAGGCCGTCCCGGTCCTCCCGCCCGGGCTGCGCCAGGTCAAGCCGGGCCCGGTGGACCGCACCATCTACGATGCCGGCGGCGAAGAAACGCTCCCGGGCAGGCTGGTCCGGGAAGAAGGCGGGCGCGCCACCGGCGACGCCGCCACCGATGAAGCCTACGACGGCCTGGGTCACACGCACCGGCTGTATGCCGACGCCTTCGGCCGGGATTCGGTTGACGGACGCGGCATGAAGCTCGATGCCACGGTGCACTTCGGCAACCTGTACGACAACGCTTTCTGGAACGGCACCCAGATGGTGTTCGGTGACGGCGACGGCGACGTCTTTGACCGGTTCACCAAGTCCCTCAGCGTTATTGGACACGAACTGGCGCACGGGGTCACCCAGTACTCGGCCGGGCTTGCGTACCGGAACCAGGCGGGCGCCCTTAATGAGTCGATGTCAGATGTCTTCGGCGCCCTCGTTGAGCAGTACGTCAAGAACCAGTCCGCCGCCCAGGCCAGCTGGCTGATCGGTGAAGGCCTCTTTACATCCAAGGTCCAGGGGCAGGCCCTTCGGTCCATGAAGGCGCCCGGAACGGCGTACGACGACGACGTGCTGGGCAAGGACCCGCAACCCGACTCCATGGACTCGTATGTCCGGACCAGCGCAGACAACGGCGGTGTCCACATCAACTCCGGCATCCCCAACCGCGCGTTCTACCTGGTGGCGAACGCCCTCGGCGGCAATGCCTGGGAGGCGCCCGGCCGCATCTGGTACGAGACCCTTACCAGCGGTTCGATGCCGCCGGCCGCAACCTTCACCGTCTTTGCCCGCGCCACGGCACGGGCCGCCGCGGACCTGTTCGGTTCGGGGTCCAAAGAGCATGACGCCGTAACGGGGGCGTGGGAAACTGTGAAGGTCAAGGTTTAACCACCCCGGCTGACCGTCACTGGCCGCCGGGCCACAGGGAAGCCCAGGGGCCAGGCCATGAAGATCAAGGTGGAACGGAGCGGCGGGATAGCTGCGGTTACGCGGGTGTGGACGGTCGATGCGCAATCGGACAGCGACCTCAGCCAATGGCAGCCCCTGGTCGAGGCCTGCCCGTGGGATTCGGTACCCAAGACGCCAAGGGCAGCTGCCGAGCAATTTGCGGAAGCCCAACCGGACAGGTTCATCTACTCGATCCGGGCAGGGCAACGCAGGGCAGCACTTCCCGAGCAGGCCGTCACCGGACCCTGGCGGATTCTTGTGGACAGCGCACGGGAAGCGGCCGAGGAACTCCGCGCCCAGGAACGCCGCGACGAGCCCGCCCCGGGCTAGTGCAAAGGGTGCTACCCCGCCACAGCCAGTTGGCCGCGGAAAGCGCGGCGGTATGACTGCGGGCTGGTGTCCAGGACCTTGGCGAAGTGGTGCCGCAGCAGGACAGGGTGCCCGAAGCCGGACTCCCTGGCGATTTCTTCGATGTTCAGGTCCGTGGACTCAAGGAGTTCCTGGGCCCGGAGCACCCGCTGTGAATTGAGCCAGGCGGCAGGCGTCGCTCCGGTCTCGGACCGGAAGCGCCGGGCGAACGTCCTGGCCGACAGGTGCACGCGTGCCGCCAGTTCGCTTACCGTGTGCTCGCGGTCCAGGTTCTCCACCATCCAGCGCAGCAGCTCCTCCATGGGAGCTGAGCCGCAGGCCGGCATTGGCCGGTCAATGAACTGCGCCTGGCCGCCGTCGCGGTGCGGAGGAACCACCATGTCCCTGGCGATCGCGGCAGCCACCTTGGCCCCGAGTTCGACCCGCACAAGGTGGAGGCAGGCATCGATCCCGGCGGCGGTCCCTGCGGACGTAATGATGTTGCCGTCCTGCACGTAGAGTACGTTTTCGTCCACCTGCACGCCGGGATTTTCGGCAGCCAGTTGGCCGGAGTAGTGCCAGTGCGTGGTGCAGCGGCGCCCATCCAGCAATCCGGCGCGGGCCAAGGCAAAAGCGCCCGAGCAGATGGACATCACCCATGCCCCCCTTGCATCAGCAGCCCTCAGCGCCTCGACTACGGATTCATGCAACTCGTCGCCCCTCCCGTAGGGGGCCATGATGACCAGGTCCGCATCTTCGGTGGCTTCAAGTCCCAGGCCCACGTTGAGGGTCAGGCCTGACTTCAACCGGACGTCGCCAGGCTCCGGCGTGCAGACGCGGAAGTCGAAGGCCGGGACGCCGCTCCCCCGGCCGGATCTGTCGATGCCGAATACCTCGCAGGCAGTGCCGAACTCGAACATCGAGAAGTTGGGAACCACGATGACGGCCACTGATTTGAGCATGCTTCCATTGTGGCAGGAATTATGTCTTTTTGGGCATTTCTGCCACTTTTTCCCTGTTGCAGGATGGAGAAGCATGGAGGCATGGAAATCCTCATAAGCCTCCTCATCCTCCTGATCCTCCTCGTGGCCACAGCAACCATTTCAGCGCTTTTGCGTGATGGCCGGGGGCACACGCCTCCTGCCGAATCCCACGAAGCCTGGTCCGCCCTGGACCTCCCAAGCATCAACTACACGCTCCGCGTTTTCTAGGGCAGAACCAAAGGCGCCGGACACCTGCCGGCAGTACAAACGGGAAGCCGGGGCTCCCGCAGTAGACTGTCTGCAGCCATGACTTTTCATATCTCCTATCCCGCCGAGCTGCCGGTTTCCGAGCGCCGCGAGGACTTGATGGCCGCGATCGCGGCCAACCAGGTGACCATCATCGCCGGCGAGACCGGCTCCGGAAAGACCACCCAGATCCCCAAGATGTGCCTGGAACTTGGCCTGGGCGAGAAGGGACTGATCGGCCACACGCAGCCCCGGCGGCTGGCAGCCCGGACCGTGGCCGAGCGCATTGCGGAAGAGCTTGGCGTGGACATCGGCCAGGAGGTGGGCTTCCAGGTCCGTTTCACCGGTGAGGTAAGCAAGGCAACCAAGGTCAAGCTGATGACCGACGGCATCCTGCTTGCCGAGATCCAGCGGGACAAACTGCTGCGCAGATACAGCACCATCATCATTGACGAGGCACACGAACGAAGCCTCAACATCGACTTCATCCTGGGCTACCTCAAGCGGATCCTGCCGCAGCGGCCGGACCTGAAGGTGATCATCACCTCGGCCACCATCGACCCGGAACGGTTCGCCCACCACTTCGGGACCCCGGAACAACCCGCTCCCATCGTCGAAGTCTCCGGCCGGACCTATCCGGTGGAAATCCGCTACCGGCCGCTGTCCCAGCCCAAGGCCGACGACGACGACCCCTCGGACGATGAACTCGAGGAGGACCGCGATCCCCTGGATGCCGTCTGCGATGCGGTGGACGAGCTCGCGGCGGAGGCGCCCGGTGACATCCTGGTCTTCTTCTCCGGCGAGCGGGAGATCCGCGACGCCGCGGACGCACTCCAGGCCCGGATCCAGTCCAACCGAAGGCTGTCCAACACCGAGATCCTTCCCCTGTTCGCGCGCCTGAGCCTGCAGGAGCAGCACAAGGTGTTCCACCCCGGCAGCAAGCGCCGGATCGTGCTTGCCACCAACGTGGCGGAAACGTCACTCACGGTGCCGGGCATCAAGTACGTCATCGACACGGGCACGGCCCGCATCTCCCGGTATTCGCACCGCACCAAGGTCCAGCGCCTGCCCATCGAACGCGTCTCGCAGGCATCGGCCAACCAGCGCTCCGGCCGCTGCGGCCGGGTGTCTGACGGCATCGCCATCCGGCTCTACTCGGAGGAGGACTACGAGTCCCGGCCCCGGTTCACGGATCCGGAGATCCTGCGCACCAACCTCGCCGCCGTCATCCTCCAGATGACCGCCATGGGCGTGGCAAAGGGCCCCAAGGACGTTGAGGAGTTCCCCTTCGTCGAGCCGCCGGAAACGCGGGCCATCAACGACGGCGTTACCCTCCTTCGCGAGCTCGGCGCCCTGGCTCCCCCACGCCCGCAAGACAACGGCGGTAAGCCCGGGGCAGGCGGCGGCCTCACCGCCGTCGGACAGAAACTCGCCCAGCTGCCCGTCGATCCCCGCCTGGGCCGAATGATCGTGGAGGCCGGAAAACGCGGCTGCGTCCGCGAAGTCATGGTCCTGGCGGCCGCGCTGACCATTCAGGACCCCCGCGAACGGCCCACAGACAAGCAGCAGCTGGCCGCGGAAAAGCACAACCGCTTCCGGGACGAAAACTCGGACTTCACCGGCTACCTCAACCTCTGGAACTACCTGCAGGAGAAACAGCAGGAACTGTCCTCGTCGGCCTTCCGTCGGTTGTGCCGGGCCGAATTCATCAACTACCTGCGGGTTCGCGAGTGGCAGGACCTCTTCGCGCAGTTGCGCCAGCTTGCGCGGCCGCTGGGGATCGCCCTGGACAACAAGCGCCTGGCCGATCCCGTGGGCAACCATGACGGGATCCACATCAGCCTGCTGTCCGGGCTCCTGAGCCACATCGGAATCCTGGATGAGCGCAAGCGCGAGTATGCAGGTGCCCGCGGCAGCCGGTTCGCGATCTTCCCCGGTTCCGCGCTGTTCAAGAAGTCCCCCACGTTCGTCATGGCAGCGGAGCTGGTGGAAACCAGCCGCCTGTGGGCCAGGGTGGCGGCCAAATTCGATCCCCTGTGGGCCGAGCAGGTGGCACCGGACCTGGTGAAGCGCACCTACAGTGAACCGCACTGGTCCACGCGGCAGGGCGCGGTCATGGCCTACGAAAAGGTCACCCTTTATGGCGTTCCCATCATTGCCCAGCGGCGGATTAACTACGGCAGGGTGGATCCGGTCGTGGCCCGGGAGCTGTTCATCCGGCATGCCCTGGTGGAGGGTGACTGGAAGACCCACCACAAGTTCTTCCACCGCAACCGGGCGCTCCTGCATGAGGTGGAGGAACTCGAGGCACGCATGCGCCGCCGCGACCTGTTGGTGGATGACGAGACGCTGTTCGAGTTCTATGACGCCAGGATCGGCCCCGACGTGGTTTCCGAACGGCACTTCGATAAATGGTGGAAGGATGCCCGCCGGGAGAATCCGGACCTCCTGGACTACGACAAATCGCTGCTCCTCAGTGACGACGCCGATGACCTGGATGAATCGGCCTACCCCAAGACCTGGTTGCACAAGGGCTTCGAGCTTCCGCTGACGTACGAGTTCCACCCCGTGGCTCCTGGTTCACCGCCCAACCCGTCCGACGGCGTCACGGCCGAAGTTCCCGTCCTGTTCCTCAACCAGCTGGACGATGCCCCGTTCCGCTGGCTGATCCCCGGCCAGCGCGTGGAGCTGGTGACCGCGTTGATCAAGTCGCTGCCCAAGCAGGTCCGCAAGAACTTCGTTCCTGCTCCCGATGTTGCCCGGCAGGCGGTGGCGGTCCTCGAAGCGGACTTCGATCCTGCCCGGGATGAGCTGGAGCCGTCGCTGGAACTCGCGCTGCGGCGGATCCGCGGCGCCATCATCCCGCCCGGTTCCTGGAACTGGGACGCCGTGCCTGCGCACCTGCGCGTGAGTTTCAAGGTGGTGGACAGCGGCGGCAAGGTGCTGGGCGAAGGAAAGGACCTGGCCGAACTGCAGGAGAGGCTGGCTCCTGCCACCCGGCGTGCGATTGCAGACTCGCTCGGCGCCACGCCGGCCTCCACTGCGCCCGGCGCCGGCGGCAAGGCCCAGCAGCGCAGGAACGGCAAGGCGTCCGACGCCGGAGCAGCCACACGCCCGCAGGCTGCCGGGGTGGCGGGAACCTCCGCCGCGGCCGGGTTCGTGGAGCAGGAAGGCCTGACGGAATGGAGTTTCGGCACCATCGAACGCCAGGTGAGCAGCATGGTCAAAGGCCACACCGTCACCGGGTACCCGGCCCTGGTGGACCAGGGAACCTCAGTGTCGCTGCGGGTCTTCCAGACACAGGAGGAACAGCTCGACGCGATGCGCGGCGGCGTGATCCGCCTGCTTGCCCTGCGGGTTCCGGCGCCGGACCGCTACGTCCTGGAGCACCTGAGCAACACGGAAAAGCTGACCTTCAGCCAGAACCCGCACGGCTCGGTATCCGCCCTCATCGCGGACTGCGCGCTGGCGGCCATCGACAAGCTCACCCCCGCGGACCTTCCCTGGGACCGGAAGGCCTTTGACCAGCTGTATGAGCTGGTGCGTGCCGAACTGATCGACACCGTCTTCACGGTCACCGCCGTGGTGGAGCGCATCCTGGCCAGCACCCGCCGGATCGAGAAGCAGCTCAAGGGCACCACCAGCCTGGCCCTGATCAGCGCGCTCAACGACGTCAAGAGCCAACTGGAACAACTGGTGTATCCCGGTTTTGTGGCACGCACGGGCTACGCACAGCTCAGCCAGCTGCCCCGGTACCTGGCGGCCATCGAGAAGCGGCTGGAGCGGCTGCCCGGCAACGTCCAGCGCGACGCCCTTAACATGGCTGTCGTCCAGCGGCTTGAGGACGACTACGACGATGCCGTCTCGGCGCTGCTGCCGGGACGGCGGGCAGGACGCGAGTTAACCCAAGTGCGCTGGATGATCGAGGAACTTCGGGTAAGCCTGTTCGCAGTCGAGCTCGGCACCGCGTATTCAGTGTCTGAGAAGCGGATCCGCGCCGTGCTCAACAAAGCACTGGCCCCCGCCTAGCGGCGGCCAGCCACCAAGGAGAGGAATCCAATGAAGCTCACGCTTGCCCAGGGCCCGGCAGGGACAGAGATTGCAGGGCTCGGCCACGCCCAGCCCGCGCGCATCATGGAAAACCATGAGCTCGAGGGCATGATGGACACCAACGACGAGTGGATCCGCCAGCGCACCGGCATCGTCACAAGGCACATCGCCGGCGAGGGCGAGACAGTGGTGGACCTCGCGGTTCCGGCGGCACGGATGGCCCTGGCCGATTCGGGCGTCGCGGCCGCGGACATCGACCTCGTGGTGGTGGCCACCACCACGGCCGCCGAACGTTCCCCCAACACCGCGGGCCGGGTGGCCGAGGCGCTGGGCCTGGGACGGGACGGCCGGGGACCGGCCATCATGGACGTCAATACGGCCTGTTCGGGCTTTGAGTACGCCCTCGGCGTGGCCGACCAGGCCATCCGCAGCGGCAGCGCCTCCCACGCGATCGTCGTTGGCGCGGAAACCCTCTCAGCCGTGACCGACTGGACGGACCGCGCGACGGCGGTGCTCACCGCGGACGGCGCCGGCGCCGCCGTCGTGCGTCCGTCGGAGACGCCCCGCATTGGCCCGGTGGTGTGGGGGTCCGAGGGCGGCATGGCCGATGCTGTCCGGATCTCCCCGCCGTCGGGCAGGTTTTCGCAGAACGGCCGCGAGGTGCTGCGGTGGGCCCTGACCAAAGCGCCGGAGCGTGCCCGCGAGACGGTGGCCAGGGCGGGGCTGGCGCTGGACGACATCCAAGTCCTGGCCGCGCACCAGGCCAACCTCCGCATCATCGAACCGCTGGCCGAGGCCCTGGGGCTGTCGGACCGGATTGTCATCACCGACGTCACCGAGTCCGGGAACACGTCCGCTGCCAGCGTGCCGCTGGGGCTGAGCAAGTGGTGGCACTCCGGAAGGATCCCGGCGGACGTCCCCGCACTGCTTTTCGGCTTCGGCGGCGGCTTCACCTATGCGGGCATGGTGGCGATGACGCCGCGCCGGGACTGATCTCCCTGCCAGCCCTTCCCCGCGTCCTACCTGCCGGGCACGAACTCCCCGTACCCGGCGGCCCGGAGGCCGTCGCGCAGTTTCTCCGCGTTGGCGTCGAGGACTGCGGGGTCCGGGTTCTGGTCCGCCGATCCGAAGTCGAAGTCGGCCATGCTTTGCGATGGCCACACGTGGACGTGCAGGTGGTTGATTTCGTAGCCCGCCACGATAAGGCCCGCCCGGCGTGCCCCGAAAATGTCCACCTGGACGGCACCGATGCGCCGTGCCACTTCCATGACCTTGGCCAGTGTTTCCGGCGACGCGTCCGTCCAGCGGTCCACTTCTTCGGTGGGAACCACCAGCGTGTGGCCGTCCGCGAGCGGGCCGGTGGTCAGGAACGCCGAAACGTCGTCCTCCCGCCACACAAACCGGCCGGGGATCTCACCCTTGATGATCTTCGTGAACAGTGTGCTCATGCGTCTGCCTCCTCAGCGGCTGCCTGCAGCGTGCCGGTATCCAGCACGAACCGGTACTTAACGTCTCCTGCGACCATCCGGTCGTAAGCTTCATTCAGCTGGGCGGCGGTCACCATCTCAATGTCGGCCACCACGCCGTGTTCAGCGCAGAAATCCAGCATCTCCTGGGTCTCGGCAATCCCGCCGATCAAGGACCCTGCATAGGCGATCCGGCGCCGGATCAGAGCACCCGGGTTGACCGGCGGCATCGCCTCGGAGGGCAGTCCCAGCTGGAACAATGCCCCGTCCACGCGCAGGGTGCGGAAGAAGGGGTTCAGGTCGTGCGGGGCGGCAACGGTATCGATGATGAGGTCCACCGTGCGGTCCGCGGCCGCCATCGCCTCCCCGTCCCGGGACAGGACAACCTCGTCCGCGCCAAGCTCCAGCGCGGCCGCCACCTTGGACTCTGACGTGGTGAATACCACCACCTTCGCCCCCATCGCCTTTGCAAGCTTGACGGCCATGTGGCCGAGCCCGCCCAGCCCGACGACGCCCACCACGTCCCCTTCCCCGGCGTCGAAGTGCCGCAACGGGGAGAACGTGGTGACGCCGGCGCACAGCAGGGGCGCGACGGCGGCCGGGTCCAGCGACGCCGGGACACGCAGGACGTACCGGCGGTCCACCACGATGGACGAGGAATACCCGCCCTGGGTGATTGCGTCACCGTTCCGCCGGTCCTTGGCACCGTAAGTGCCGGTCATCCCGTTTTCGCAGTACTGCTCAAGACCGTCAAGGCAACTGTCGCACTCGCGGCAGGAGTCCACCATGCAGCCCACGCCCACCCGGTCGCCTATGGCGAAGTCGGTAACGTCCGCGCCGATCCTGCTGACGGTTCCCACGATTTCGTGGCCGGGAACCAGGGGGTACGCCTGGCCGCCCCATTCTCCGCGGGTTGCGTGCACGTCGGAGTGGCAGAGCCCGCAGAACTCGATGGCGATCTCCACGTCGTCCGGCTTGGGCGCGCGCCGGGCCACGGTCAGCGGCACCAGTCCGCTCTCCCGGGAGACCGCACCCCAGGCGCCGGCAAGCGATCCGGCTTCAGCGGCGGGGGCAGCATCAGATGCGGGATCCAGAGGGTTGGAGGGGTCGTTGGGTTGGGCTGGATCTATGGGTTTTGCTAGGGGCGGTGGTACCGGGCGTCCTGGTGTCATAGTGCGACGCTACCCCCGCCGCCTGCGGAGTTTCCAGCCGGCCTTCCGCCCTCCCGGGCCTCCGTTCCGCCGCCCCCGGGTTCCGGACCCACGGCCACCGGCAGCCCGGGCCGGTTGGACCACTCCGAAAAGGAGCCTGGGTACAGGGCTGCCGGAAACCCGGCGAGTTCCAGTGCAGCCACCTCGTGGGCGGCCGTGACGCCGGACCCGCAATAGACGGCCACCGGGAGGCCTGCCACCACGCCAAGGGATTCAAACCTCCGCCGCAGCTCTTCCCGCGGCAGGAACCGCCCGGCGTCGTCCACGTTCCCGGTGGTGGGGGCGCTCACCGCTCCCGGAATGTGTCCGGCACGGGGATCAACCGGTTCGACCTCGCCCCGGTACCTCTCCCCTGCCCTGGCATCGAACAGCAGCCCATCCCTCGGCCAGGCTGCGGCAGCACCGGCGTCGACCACTGGCATCTGCCCGCTGCCCAGCTCCACGTCGCCGCGCGCGGGATGGACCGGGCCCGGTTCGAGGGGCAGGCCGGCGGCACGCCAGGCGGCCAGGCCGCCGTCGAGCAGGTACACCTCATTGAGGCCGGCATCGCGGAGCATCCACCACACCCTTGCGGCCGCCATGTTCGCGCTGTCATCGTAGGCGACCACGACGTCGCCCTTCCTGATGCCCCAGCGCCGGGCCGACTCCTGGAACTGTCCGGCGGAGGGCAGGGGGTGCCGTCCCCGGTCCGGAACCGCCGGGTCGGACAGCTCGGAGGCCAGGTCCACGAAGACGGCACCCGGCAGGTGCCCTGCGAGATAGTGTTCGTGGCCGTGCGGATCGCCCAGGACCCAGCGCACGTCCAGCAGCACCGTCCGGCGCCCGGCGCCGAGCCTGGCCTGGAGGGCGGCAACGTCCAACAACGGTTTCATCGGTGCTCCTTCTGCAGCGTGCTGACGGCGGACGCGGGACATCCTGCCTGGACGGCCGCCGGTCCCACTCTAGACGGGGAGTTCCCGGCCCGCGGGTAGGCTGGACTGGTGACGATCGAGGGCAGCACCGGCAGGAACGATGGCGGAACGGACCGGGACTGGGCCGACCAGGCCATCCGCACCATCACCGCCGAAAACAACCGTTCCGCGGACACGCACCTGTACTCAGTGCCGCTGCCGGAACAGTGGGGCATCCGGCTGTACCTCAAGGACGAGTCCACGCACCGCTCCGGCAGCCTGAAGCACCGGCTGGCCAGGTCCCTGTTCCTTTTCGGGCTGGTCAACGGCTGGATCCGGGCGGACACCACCATCGTGGAGGCCTCAAGCGGCAGCACCGCGGTCTCGGAGGCCTACTTCGCCCAGTTGCTGGGTTTGCCCTTTGTCGCCGTGATGGCCCGCACCACCAGCCCGGAAAAGATCGCGCTGATCGAAAAGTTCGGCGGCTCCTGCCTGCTGGTGGAGAACGCCACGGATGTGTATTCGACAGCCGAAGAAGTAGCCGCCACCTGCAACGGGCATTACATGGACCAGTTCACGTTCGCGGAGCGGGCCACCGACTGGCGCGGGAACAACAACATCGCCGAATCGATCTTCGGACAGCTCAGCCTGGAGCCACATCCGGTGCCGGAGTGGATCGTGGTTGGCGCCGGTACGGGCGGAACCAGCGCCACGATCGGCCGGTACCTGCGCTACCACAGCCATCCCACACGGTTGCTGGTGGTGGACCCGGAGAACTCGGCCTTCTATCCAGGCTGGCTGGGGGAAGCAGCCGGACGGCCCACCGGCCTGCCCTCGCGCATCGAAGGCATTGGCCGGGCCCGGATGGAGCCGAGCTTCATCCCTACGGTGATCGACCGGATGGTCCAGGTGCCGGATGCCGCCTCGGTGGCAGCAATGCGGCACCTGAACTCATTCGCCGGCCTGCATGCAGGTCCCTCCACCGGAACCAACCTGTGGGGAGTCTGGCAGACGGTGGCCGAGATGCTGTCCGAAGGCCGCAAGGGCAGCATCGTGTCGTTGATGTGCGACGGCGGCGAACGGTATGCGGGCAACTACTGGAACCAGGACTGGCTGGCTTCCCAGGGGCTGGATCCGGCGCCCCACGAGGCCGTGATTTCGCGCTTCCTGGACACCGGGGAGTGGACCGGCGCGCCGGCCTAAACCTCCACGGACTCGCGGGCGGCCAGGTGCCTGTATTCGGTGCCGTACTTGGCGCCGATCCGCTTGACATGGCCTTCAACGATGCCCAGGCCGTTGTCGTTGAGCAGGCCGTCATGGATCTGGAAGGCGCGCGGCGCCCGCACACCGATGACGAAGTCAACAACCTCGGCGGACTTGCTCCACGGCGCGTGCAGCGGGACCAGGAGCGTCTGGACCTGGATTCCGTCCGGGATGATGAACGAGTCCCCCGGGTGGTACACGTTTCCGTCCACCAGGAAACCGATGTTGGCAACCACCGGGATCTGCGGGTGTATCAGGGCGTGCTGGCCGCCGAAGCTGCGGATGTCGAAGCCGGCGGCCTGGAAGGATTGGCCGGGTTCCACCGTATGGATGCGGTCTGCCGCGGCGGCGGCTTCCCGGCGCAGTTGCCCGGCCACGCCCCCGGGGGCATACAGCGCCAGGCCCGGGTCTCCTTCGAGGGCGGCGACCACGGCCTTGGTGTCAAGATGGTCTGCGTGTTCGTGGGTCACCAGGACTGCCTGGGCCCCTGACAGCGCCTCGGCTGATTCGGAGAAGGTGCCGGGGTCCAGGACCAGGATGCGGCCTTCCTTCTCGAGCCGGATACAGGCGTGGGTGTACTTGGTCAGCTTCATAGCGCCAGCCTAGGGTCCGCCCCGGAAGCCTGTCCACGGACCCTGTCCTGCACTCCGGCCCATGAAGCTCCGGCTGGTAATCTTGGTGTTTGCCCCCCACGGAAGCGAGTTCGTCCATGCCGATCGGCGTCAAGGCTGATTCCGCCGCCCCATCCCCGGCAGGAGGCGGCAGGGAACAGCGCGTTACCAAGCAGCGCAAGGCCGTCAGTGCGGCCCTGGACCACCTGGACGACTTCGTCAGCACGCAGGAGCTGTACCGCATCCTGCAGAACCAGGGCGTGTCCGTGTCATTGGCCACTGCCTACCGGATCCTGCAGTCACTCGCCGATGAGGGACTGGTGGATGTGCTGCGCAATGGCGACGGCGAGGCCGTGTACCGGCGCTGTGCGGTGACCGCGCATCACCACCACCTGCTGTGCAGGAACTGCGGAAAGGCGGTGGAGGTGGAGGCACCCGCCGTCGAAACGTGGGCGGTGCGCACGGCCGCCGAGCATGGGTTTACCGAGGTGGACCATACCGTGGAGATTTTCGGCCTGTGCCCTGACTGCACCGCCCTTAAGGCTGCCGGGAAGCTGTAAGGACCCGCCCGTTGATGCCGCGCGCGGCGCGCCCGGAGCTGATGGCGCGGCAGGCCACGTAGATCAGGAACGACAACGTGGTGACGTAGGGGCTGATGGGGATCCGTCCGCCCAGTGCCAGCAGGATTCCGCCCACCGTTGCGGTGACAGCAAAAACGACGCTCAGGACCACCGCCGCAACCGGCGACGACGTGACCCGCAGGGCCGCGGCCGCCGGCGTAATCAGCAGCGCAAGCACCAGCAGGGCGCCGACCACCTGGATGGACAAGGCCACACTGATGCCCAGGAGGACCATGAAGACGAGGGCCAGCGTGCGGACCGGGACTCCCCGCGCCTCGGCGAGTTCGGGATCCACGCTGGCGAAGGTGAGCGGCCGCCAGATGGCCACCAGCACCAGCATCACCACGACAGCGGTCCCGGCGAGGGCCTGGAGCTGGACGGTGTCCACGGAAACGATTTGCCCGGTGAGGAGCCCGAACTTGTTTGCGGCCCGGCCCTGGTACAGGGACAGGAACAGGATTCCGAGTCCCAGGCCGAACGGCATGATCACGCCGATGGTTGAGTTCTTGTCCCTGGCCCGGACACCCATCAGGCCCAGCAGCAGCGCTGCCGCCACCGATCCTATGAGCGAGCCAAAAACCACGTCCGCACCGACCAGCAGGGCGAAGGCGGCGCCGGCGAAGGAAAGTTCGGAGATGCCGTGGACCGCGAAAGCGAGGTCCCGCTTCATGACGAACGTGCCCACGAGGCCGCCAAGGAGCCCCAGGATGGCGCCCGCCCAGATTGAGTTCTGGACCAGGACCAGCAGTTCGCCGTAGTTGTCGAAGTTGAAGATGGCACCGAGGATGCTGTCGGCGTCCATTACGCTGCCTCCCCTGCCAGGGCGTCAGCCTCGGCGTGGTGGTGGGTGGTGGCATCGGGCAGGCCAACGACGACGATCCGGCCGTTGGCGTGGATCACCTCCACCTGGGTGCCGTAGAGGTCGGAGAGCACTTCCGTGGTCATGACCTCTTCCGGCGTCCCCACCCGGAACCGTCCCCCTGCCAGATACAGGACCCGGTCCACGTAGTCGATGATGGGGTTGATTTCGTGGGTAACGAAGACAACGGCGCTGTTGTGTTCGCGGCTTTGTTTGTTGATCAGGGCGCTGACTGCCTGCTGGTGGTGCAGGTCAAGGGACAACAGCGGCTCATCGCAGAGCAGGACCTGCGGATCAGTTGCCAGTGCCTGCGCCACGCGGAGCCGCTGTTGCTCCCCGCCGGAGAGCTGGCCAACGGGGACCTTGGCGTAGTCGGAGGCGCCCACCAGTTCCAGGAGCTGGTCCACCCTGCGGTTTGTCTTGCCGGCCGACAAGCGGATGCCCCACCGGTGCCCGTCGACTCCCAGGGCCACCAGGTCGCGGGCACGCAGGGGCGTGTCCTGCGGAAACGACTTCTGTTGTGGAATGTAGCCGATCAGGTTGCTGCCGCGTTCCACGGGCCGGCCGCCCAGGAACGCTTGTCCGGAGTGCAGCTTCTGCAGGCCCAGGAGGACCTTCAGGAAACTGGTTTTGCCGCTGCCGTTGGGACCCAGCACGGCGAAGAACTCACCGGGCCTGATGTCCAGGTCCAGATCCTCCCAAAGCGTGCGCTGACCGAACCTGAGGCAGGCCCCGCTGAGGCTGACGACGGATTTCACCTGTTTGACTCCAGAATTTTGCTGACGTTGTTCACATTGTCCGTCATCCACTGCACGTAGGTCTTTCCCTCAGGCAGGGTTTCGGTGAAGTCCACCACCGGAACCCCTGCGGCTTCAGCAGCCTTCTTCAGTGCTTCCGTCTGCGGGCCCTCGGTCTGCGCGTTGTAGGCCAGCAGCCGCACTGTCCCGGAAGCCACCAGGTCTGTGGCCTCCTTCATGGCGGCGGGCGGGACGTCAGTGCCCTCCTCGATCGCGGCAGTGTAGGCCTCAGGTGTGGCGTTCTTCAGGCCCGCATCTTCGAGCAGGTAGAGGGGAACGGGTTCGGTGACCGCAACCTGTCCTCCGGCCGCCGCGCCTTTCCGGGCCTCCAGCTTGCCGTGCAGGTCTGAGAGGGAGGCCTTGAAGGCGCCGGCGTTGGCTGTGAACGTGGCGGCAGAACCGGGATCCAGCGTGCCGAGCTTCGCCGCAACACTGTCGGCCATCCGCTCCATGGCCGGCAGGCTGTACCAGACGTGTTCGTTGAAGTTGCCGTGATCGTGCCCGCCAGGGCCTTCGGCGGCCGGCCCGGTCGAGGCGGAAGCCTCCTCCTCCGGGTGGGCAAGGCCGGAGACTTCGACGGCGGTCAGCACCGAACCGCCGTCGAGCTTGCTGCTCTCCACCAGGGTATGAAGGAAGTCGTCGTAGCCGCCGCCGTTTTCGATGACCAGCTGCGCCTTCGAAACAGTGAGGCGGTCCTGGGCGGTTGCCTGATAGGAATGCGGATCCTGGCCGGCGTTGTTGATGATCGCGGTCACGCTGACCTTATCCCCACCGATGCTCCTGGCAATGTCGCCGTACACATTCGTCGAGGCCACGACGTTGATCCCCTGCGTGGAAGCGGGCGTCCCGGACTGCTGCGGGCTGCACGCACTGAGCAGAAGGCCAAGGCCCGTCAGGGCGGCAAGGAAAGAGCTGGCAGCGGCGGTACGGCGCACGGGAAACCTCAGTTCACGCAGATGGGGAGGACGACAGTGCAAGCCTATACCTAAATGCGAATGATTCCTATTTAGGTCAATTTCCGTTCGGCTGGCCCAACCGGCGGATTCCGGTGGCCTGCGTCGCGTCCCGGATTTCACCGACGAGCTGTTCGATGACGTCCTCAAGGAAGAGCACACCCCGCGTCTTGCCGTCCGGGCCGATCACGCGTGCAAGGTGGGATCCCGTGCGCTGCATGACGGACATGGCTTTTTCGATCTCGTCCCCCAGCGCCAGGTTGGCCAGCGAGCGGATGCGGCTCTCGGCAATCGGCAGTTCGTAGGCGGACTCCGGAATGGACAGCACATCCTTCACGTGGAGGTAGCCGTAGAGCATGTCGTCGTCATCAAGCATGGGAAACCGGGAGAATCCCGTACGGCTGACGGCCTTTTCAAATTCCACCGGAGTGGTGGAAGCCCCCAGCATGACCAGCTTCCCGAGCGGCACCATGATGTCCTCCGCCGTGTGCTCCGAGAACTCCAGGGCACCGGTAATGAGCCCGGCGTCGTCGTCCACCAGGCCGTGGCGGGTGGACTCCTGGACGATCGACTGCACCTCCTCCAGCGTGAAGGAGGACGTCACCTCATCCTTGGGCTCGATCCGCATCAGCTTAAGGATGTAGTTGGCGGACCAGTTGAGGACTGAAATCACCGGATGGACCAGCCGCGAGATGAACAGCAGCGGCGGGGCCAGGAGCAGCGCGGCCTTGTCCGCCACGGACACCGAGATGTTCTTGGGCACCATCTCGCCGAATGTGACGTGGAGGAAGGTCACCAGCATCAGGGCCACGGCGAAGGCCGCAACGTCCGCAGCTTCCGCCGGCAGGCCCACCGTCTCGATGGGGACGGCAAGCAGGTGGTGGATTGCCGGCTCGGCCACCAGCAGGATCAGCAGGGAGCAGACGGTGATGCCAAGCTGCGCGCAGGCCAGCATCAAGGACACGTTCTCCATGGCGCGCAGGGTTGTCTGGGCGCGCTTGGATCCGGTGTCGGCCAAAGGCTCAATCTGGCTGCGGCGCGCGGACATGATGGCGAACTCAGCCGCCACGAAAAAGGCATTGCCCAGCAGGAGCAAGCCCAGCCAGAGGATGCCCGCCCAGTCACTCATGGCTTGCTCCTGTCATTGGCGTCCTGTGCAGCCGGTTGATCCGCCGGGTGGAAGCAGATGCGGTCGATTCTCCGGCCGTCCATCCTGGTAACGCTGAGCGTTCCGCCGCCCACCGGGACGGCGTCCCCCACCACGGCGATCCGGCCGAGTTTGCTCATGACGTAGCCGCCCACGGTCTCGTAGGCCGCTTCGTCCGGAACACTCAGCCCCGGGATCTGTTCGGACAACTCGTCCGGACGGAGGAGCCCGGGAAAGTACCAGTCGCCGGAGGCGCTTTGCAGTAGCCCCGGACGGACCTTGTCGTGCTCGTCCGCCACCTCGCCCACGATTTCCTCCACCAGGTCCTCAAGGGTGGCGATGCCTGCCGTACCCCCGTATTCATCAAGCACGACGGCCAGCTGGAGGTTTCCCTCGCGGAGCTCGGCCAGGAGTGCATCAAGGTGGATGGTCTCGGGCACCCGCAGTACCTCGGTCATGATGGCGCCCGCTTCAAGGTTGCGGCGCCGGTCCCACGGAACGGCGACGGCCTTCTTGACGTGCACCAGTCCGCGGATGTCGTCGGCGGACTCACCAATAACAGGGAACCGGGAGTACCCGGTCCTGCGTGCCGCGTCCACCACGTCGGAAACCGGCTGGTCGGCGTCGATTGTCTCGAGCCGGATGCGCGGCGTCATGACGTCCGCGGCCGTCCGCGTTGAGAAATTCAGGGTGCGGGCGATGAAGTTGGCAGTCCCGGCGTCGAGCGTTCCCATCGCAGCCGACCTGCGGACCAGCGAGGCAAGCTCCGCCGGAGTCCGCGCGCCGGAAATTTCTTCCTTGGCTTCCAGCCCGAAAACGTTCAGGACCTTGTTGGAAAAGCCGTTCAGGACAAGGATGGCCGGTTTGAAGATCGCCGTGAAGATCAGCTGCGGCCGGGCCAGCGCCCGGCCCACGGGAAACGACAGCGCGATCGCCATGTTCTTGGGCACCAGCTCACCCAGGAGCATGGACAGCAGCGTAGCCAGCACCATGGCGAGGATGAGGGAGATGGACTGCACGGCCACGGCGGGAAGTCCGACGGCGGCCAGCGGCGCCTCGAGGAGGTGGCCAACCGAGGGTTCCATGACGTAGCCGGTGAGCAGCGTGGTCAGGGTGATGCCGAGTTGGCAGCTGGACAGCTGGGTTGACAGCGATTTGAGGCAGGTGAGCAACGGCACGGCGCCGCTGTCCCCGTCGTCAATGGCGCGCTGGACGGTGGATTGGTCCAAAGCGATGAGGGAAAACTCGACGGCCACAAAGAATCCGGTGCCGGCGATCAGCAGCAGGCCCGCTGCCAGGAGGAGCCACTCCATTCAGCATCCCGCCTGGAGCGGCAGGACCGCCGGGAGCGCAGCCGACCGGAAAAGGGAGGAGCTGCTTCGGCCCGGCGGAGGATGGTCGGCGGATCCCGAGGACTGGTCCGCACGGGATGCGGCAAGCTGGGCCGCTGGCTGGTGATGGGCGCGTTGTCGGGGTTTGCCGGCTCTGGGGGCGGACTGTGCGGCGCTCCTCGTGGAGCTCCGCTGACAGTGCCCAGGCCGGCACCTAGATTTACTGTCCATAAGAATTTCAGTCTACAGGAGCGGCCCCGGCCGGATGCGCGGCAGTCCGCCGCCGGGGCGGCCCGGCCTCCGGCCGCCCCAGCACTTTGCGGGGCTTCCCGGCGACCCTTGGCGCTCCAGGAGCCGGGCGTATCAGATGGCAATTCAGATGCAATTTTGGGCTCACATTCAGCCCCATGTTCGTCACTTCATGATTTGGGTCACCCTTATTGGCAGTTAACACAAGATGCTCACTAGACTTGCTAAGGGTCTGGGTTCAGAGGACGCAGAGACTGGTTCGATCGCAGTGCTGAAGCACCGGGGGGCCAAAGAGAAATCAAACTCATGGAAGAGGCGTATTTCAAGTGCCAGAGCAGCCAAGCCACCGTCTACCAGAGGAATTTGGCGGGAACGAGTGGCTCGTTGACGAACTGTACGAGCAGTACCAACAGGACAAGAACGCCGTGGACGCCAAGTGGTGGCCGCTGTTTGAATCTTTCGACTCGGGTAACGGTTCTTCCAACAATGGAAATTCCGCGCACGCTGCCAATCCTCCTACGCGCGAGCTGCCCGTGGTGAAGACGGCACCCGCTGCTTCGGCACCGTCGCCGGCCGCAGCCCCTGCCACTCCCCCGGCGGCACCCGCCGCCGCCCCGGCCGCCGCTCCTGCGCCAGCCCCTGCGCCGGTCAAAAAGGCCCCCGCCACGGAGGCACGCGACGGCGGCAAGAAGACCGAAGCAGGCACCGGCTCGCAGCCCATTCCGGCGCAGCTGCCCAAGAACGTCAAGGCCCCCACCGCGCCGGAGGAGGACGTCGTCTCCGTCCTCCGCGGACCTGCCAAGGCCATCGCCACCAACATGGTCACCAGCCTTGAGGTGCCCACGGCCACCAGCGTCCGGGCGATTCCGGCCAAGCTGCTCATCGACAACCGCGTGGTCATCAACTCGAATCTGGCCCGCGCCCGCGGCGGCAAGGTCTCCTTCACGCACCTCATTGGCTACGCAGTCATCCGGGCCCTTTCCCAGTTCCCGTCGATGAACGTGTACTACGACGAGGTGGACGGCAAGCCCGTTGCGGTCCAGCCGGCCCACGTCAACTTCGGCATCGCCATCGACATGCCCAAGCCCGACGGCACCCGCCTGCTCATGGTCCCGAACATCAAGAAGGCCGAGACCCTCAACTTCGCCGAGTTCTGGCACACGTACGAGGACCTCATCAAGCGCGCCCGCAACGGCAAGCTCACCGCCGAGGACCACCAGGGCACCACTGTCTCCCTGACCAACCCCGGCGGCATCGGCACCGTGCACTCAGTGCCGCGCCTTTCCAAGGGCCAGGCGGCCATCATCGGCGTCGGCGCCCTTGACTACCCGGCCGAATTCCAGGGTGCCAGCGAAAAGATCATCGCCCACAACGCCATCAGCAAGGTCCTCACCCTGACCTCGACGTATGACCACCGCGTCATCCAGGGCGCCGGCAGCGGCGAGTTCCTCAAGCTGGTGCACCAGCTGCTGCTGGGCGCACAGAACTTCTACGACGAGATCTTCGAAGCCCTCCGCATCCCCTACGAGCCTGTCCGCTGGAGTGCGGACCTGCAGGTGGATCCGGCTGACGAGATCAACAAGGTTGCCCGGATCCAGCAGCTGATCCACTCCTTCCGCGTACGCGGCCACCTCATGGCGGATACCGATCCGCTGGAGTACGTGCAGCGCAAGCACCCGGACCTCGACGTCCTCACCTACGGCCTGACCCTCTGGGACCTGGACCGCGAATGGCCCACGGGCGGCTTCGGCGGCAAGCCGATGCTGAAGTTCCGCGACATCCTCGGAGTCCTGCGGGATGCCTACTGCCGCACCACCGGCATCGAATACATGCACATCCAGGAGCCTGCCGAGCGCAAGTGGTTCCAGGACCAGCTGGAACACCCCTACTCCAAGCCCAGCCGGGAAGAGCAGCTGCGGATCGTCTCCAAGCTGAACGCGGCCGAGGCCTTCGAAACCTTCCTGCAGACCAAGTTCGTGGGGCAGAAGCGCTTCTCGCTGGAAGGCGGCGAGTCCCTGATTCCGTTGCTGGACGCAATTATGTCCGATGCAGCCGATGACGGCCTGGACGAGGTTGCCATCGGCATGGCCCACCGCGGCCGCCTCAACGTCCTGACGAACATCGCCGGCAAGACCTACGCACAGGTGTTCCGCGAATTCGAAGGCACGCAGGATCCGCGCTCCGTCCAGGGCTCCGGCGACGTCAAGTACCACCTGGGCACCGAAGGTACCTTCACCTCGGACACCGGCAAGGAGACCAAGGTCTACCTCGCCGCCAACCCGTCCCACCTGGAAGCCGTGGACTCCGTCCTCGAGGGCATTGTCAGGGCCAAGCAGGACCGCCTTGACCAGGGCGAGTCGTTCCCCGTCCTGCCCATCATGGTCCACGGAGACGCTGCCTTCGCCGGCCAGGGCGTGGTTGCGGAAACGCTCAACCTGTCCCAGCTGCGTGGTTACCGCACCGGTGGAACCATCCACATCGTGGTCAACAACCAGGTCGGCTTCACCACCGCCCCGTCGTCGTCGCGCTCATCCACGTACTCCACGGACGTTGCCAAGATGATCCAGGCACCGGTCTTCCACGTGAACGGCGACGACCCCGAGGCTGTGGTCCGCATCGGCCAGCTCGCCTACGAATTCCGCCAGCGCTTCCACAAGGACGTCGTCATCGACATGGTGTGCTACCGCCGCCGGGGCCACAACGAGGGTGACGACCCCTCGATGACCCAGCCGCTGATGTACAACCTGATCGAGGCCAAGCGCTCCGTCCGCAAGCTGTACACGGAGTCGCTCATCGGCCGCGGTGACATTACCGAGGAAGAAGCCGAGCAGCTGCTCCGCGACTACCAGGAACGGCTGGAGCGGGTCTTCGCCGAGACCCACGCCGCCCAGACCTCCCCCATCCCGATCGTGACCGCGGATTCCGCTGCCGTGTCCGATATCGAGCGGCCCATGGCCCAGCAGTCCGATTCCAGCGTCAGCGCACCGGCCTCCACGGCCATCAGTGCCGACACCCTGGCCCGGATCGGCAAGGCACACGTCGAGATCCCCGATGGCTTTACGGTCCACCCCAAGTTGAAGCAGCTGCTGGAAAAGCGCGAGCAGATGTCCCGCGAAGGCGGCATCGACTGGGGCTTCGGCGAGATCGCAGCCTTCGGCTCCCTGATCATGGAGGGCGTCCCCGTACGCCTTGCCGGCCAGGACTCCCGCCGCGGCACCTTCGTACAGCGCCACGCCGTCTTCCACGACCGTGCCAACGGCAAGGAATGGCTGCCGCTGGGCAACCTTTCCGACGACCAGGCCAAGCTGTGGATCTACGATTCACTGCTGTCCGAATACGCGGCCATGGGCTTCGAGTACGGCTACTCCGTGGAACGCCCGGACGCCCTGGTCCTCTGGGAGGCCCAGTTCGGCGACTTCGTCAACGGTGCGCAGACCATCATCGACGAATTCATCTCCTCCGCAGAGCAGAAGTGGGGCCAGCGGTCCTCGCTGGTCCTGATGCTCCCGCACGGCTACGAAGGCCAGGGCCCGGACCACTCCTCGGCGAGGATCGAGCGCTTCCTGCAGCTCTGCGCGGAAGACAACATGATCGTGGCCAACCCCACCACGGCGGCCTCGCACTTCCACCTGCTGCGGCGCCAGGCGTACAACCGGCCGCGCAAGCCGTTGATCATCTTCACGCCCAAACAGCTGCTGCGCCTGAAGGCTGCCGCCTCGTCCGTGGAGGACTTCACCAGCGGCACCTTCCGTCCTGTCATTGGTGAGCATGAGCAGCTGCCGGCCACCGCCGCCGAACGCGTGCTTTTGGTCTCCGGCCGCCTGTACTACGATCTCCTGTCCACCCGGCAGAAGACCGGCGACAAGACCACCGCCATCATCCGCGTGGAGCAGCTCTACCCGCTGCCGCACCAGGAGATCGCGGCGGAGCTCGCCAAGTACCCCAACGCCGAAGTGGTCTGGGCACAGGATGAGCCCGCCAACCAGGGCCCCTGGCCATTCATCGGCCTGCACCTGCCCCAGGCCCTTGACCGGCGGGTCCGCCTTGTGTCCCGGCCGGCATCCGCCTCCACGGCAGCCGGCTCCATGAAGCGGCACGCTGCGGAACAGGATGTCCTCCTGAAGCAGGCATTTGCACGGAAGTAAGCAGTAAGGCTGCCCGGCCGGAGTCGAAATACCAGACTCCGGCCGGGCAGTTCTGTTTAATGGATGGACAGCGCCGCCCCGTACCCCGCAGCCGCGGCGGCGACGATGCAGCGGCCGTACCGAAGTAAACCCGTACCGAAGTAAAGAGGAACGCGTGGAAGACAGGAAGCTGCGGATCGCAGCTGTAGGAGACGAACTGCTGGCCGGACTGGGGGATCCCCGGGCACTTGGCTGGCTGGGCCGCGTCCTGGCCCGCACTCCCCAGGACGGAATGCTCCTGGAAAGCTACGCCCTCCCCTGTCCGCAGGAAGGCACCGAGGGGCTTGCGGCACGTTGGCTGGAGGAAGCCGGCCGCCGTTTCAGCCCCCAGGCGGAGAACCGGCTGGTCATCGGCCTGTCCGGGCGGGACATTGAATTCGGTCTTTCCACCGCACGGAGCAGGCTGAACCTGGCCAATATCCTGGACTCCGCGTCACTGAACCGGATCGAGGTATTCGTCGTGGGGCCGCCTCCCACGCTGGACCCGGCCCAGAACCGGCGGCTTGACGAACTGAACACCGCCTTCGCCGATGTCACCACCCGCCGCAAGCACCTCTACGTCGACACGTTCTCGCCCCTGCTGAACCACGAACAGTGGCGCCAGGACCTTGCCGCAAACGGTGGAACGCCCGGCCAGGCAGGCTATGGCCTCATGGCATGGCTGGTGCTGCACCGCGGCTGGTTCCAGTGGCTGGGACTGGAAGCCCCCCAGTAGTAGCCCGTTCGAGATATATCTTGACCCTGCCCGCCTGCGGCGATACGTTGTAGGGGCTACGCGATATATCGTCTTTTGGAGGGGACCATGGCCGAGCAAAACTGGAGTGTGACAGACCCGCAAACCATGGACGTCGACGGCGTGACGGCACTGAAGCTGGGCATGGTCCGTGGCAGGTTCAGGATCACGGCGCACGCGGGGTCCCAGGTGCGGCTGGAGTTCGCCGACGTGCACGGCGATCCGGTAGCCGTGTCACTGAACAGCGGCAGGCTCGAAGTGCGGCACCAGCTGCACGGAGCCCAGGGCTGGTTCAAGAACCTCATGGAGACGGTCAACCACAGCAGCGACAACTCCGCGCTCATCACCATCGCTGTTCCCCAGGGTGTGGAGGTGGAGGCCGGGACCGTCAGCGGGGACGGGCTGGTTTCGGGCGTCTCTGCCCGTGTCCGGCTGAACACCGTGTCAGGTTCCGTGGTGGCGGACAGTACCTCCGGCGAGCTGCAGGTCAATACCATCAGCGGCAGCGTGGAGGTCAGGAACCACCGCGGGGTACTCATGGCCAAGAGCGTCTCAGGCAGGGTTACCGCCTCCGGATACTTCACCAACGTGCGCACCAACACCGTCAGCGGGCACCTCGACGTTGAACTGCTCGATTTCACCCGGGACTTCGGCTCCAACTCGGTGTCCGGGGATCTGGCTATCAGGCTGCCGCACGACGTCGGCGTCGACATCGTGGCCAAGTCTGCCGGCGGAGCGGTGATCCTTGACGGCCGGCAGTGCCTCCTGGCCAACGGCAAAGTGGAGACCATTGCCGGGCCCGACGGGCAGCTGATGCTCGTCCGGACCAATTCGGTATCCGGCAAGACGTCCATATCCCACGCTCCTGCACCACTTGACGGCGACGGGGAAGCGCAAGGCTGATGCCGCCCGTCTTCGCACACGGTGCGTTGCGCCTCTACCTGCTGGCGCTGCTGGAAAGCGGGCCCAAGCACGGGTACGAGCTCATCAAGGCGCTCAAGGAAAGGTTCGCGGGGACTTATTCGCCCAGCGCCGGAACCATCTACCCCCGGCTGGGCAAGCTCGAGGAGGATGGCCTGGTGGCCACCGAGCCGGCCGGGCGGCGCACCAACTACCGCATTACAGCCGCCGGCCTTGCCGAACTGAACCGGCGCCGCGACGATCTGGCGGGGGTCGAGAATGACATCGCCGTCTCCGTCCAACGGCTTGACGTGGAACTGATGGTGCAGAAGTTCCATGATGAGCTCTGCGCGGACCTGCGGCGGCAGGCCATGCGCCGCCCCATCAGCCCTGTGACGCTGGAAACCGTCAGGACAGCCCTCGACGACGCCCGCGCGGCCATCCGCAGCACCCTGCAGTCCTAAGGCGGCGCCTGCTGCCGCACTTCCGCAGGTCATCCGCCCCTTCCCGGTTCGCGGGCCGCCACATCATGTGGGAGACTTGAGGGCAGCTCTTTTGAGTACCAACAGTAAGGAGGCCAGCTATGAGCAAGCGTGCACGCAAGCGTCGTGACCGTAAGCGTGGCGGCGCGAACCACGGGAAGCGCCCCAACACCTAGGCAAATGCCAGGAACTACGGTTCAAGCGAAGGACCCCGCAAGCCAAACGGCTTCCGGGGTCCTTTGCTGTCTGCGGCCCTGACCGGCGCAACGCGTGCCTGTTCCTAGGCCTCCACGGGACGGATGGTGTGGATCCTGTCCAGGATGGCGTTCTTCAGGTTGTCCGGCGCGGACTCCGTGCAGGAGCGCTTGACCATATTGCGGATGACGCACTCCAGGTCATACTGTTCCGTGCACTCAGGGCAGTCATCAAGGTGGTTCTTGATTTCCGTGAGATCCTCGCGGGTCAGCGCCCCGTCAAGGTATTCGTAGATGCGTTGCATCCTGGTGTCGTCGCAATCGCCCAATCCCTGGCAGTCGCTCATTTCCTGTTCTCCTGTGCTTTGCTTCCTGCCGCATCCGAGGCATCTGCGGCCGTTTTAAATCCCCGCTCGGCGGCGTATTCCGCGAGCATGTCCCGCAACATTCGCCGGCCGCGGTGGAGCCGGGACATCACAGTGCCGATGGGCGTGTTCATGATGTCCGAGATTTCCTTGTAGGCAAAGCCCTCAACGTCGGCGAAGTAGACCGCCAGCCGGAATTCTTCGGGGATGTCCTGCAGCGCCCGCTTCACGTCCGAATCCGGAAGATGATCCAGGGCTTCAGCCTCGGCTGAGCGCAGTCCGCTCGAGGTGTGCGACTCCGCCCGTGCCAGCTGCCAGTCCTCAATGCTGTCCGAGTTGGACTGCAGGGGCTCACGCTGCCTCTTGCGGTAGAGGTTGATGTACGTGTTGGTCAGGATCCGGTACAACCAGGCTTTCAGGTTTGTTCCCGGCTTGTACTGGTGGAAGGCCGAAAAAGCCTTGGTGTAGGCCTCCTGGACCAGATCCTCCGCGTCGGACGGGTTCCGGGCCATGCGCATGGCAGCGGAATACAGCTGGTCGACGTACTGCATGGCATCCCGCTCAAAGCGAAGGCGGCGCTCCTCCACGCTCTCCGTGGCGACGTCCAGCGTGGCATCCTCGGCATCCGCTTCCGCGGCCAATGATTCAGGGCCTGCCTGTCCGGCAGGCACAGGCGCGGTGCCGGCCCTGCCGTTTGCTTCGCCGGGGGTAGCCTCATACATGGCCGCAACGGCCGGATCCAGGGTGTTCATTGCCTTCAAGTCTACTGTCAGGCTCCCTGCCCGGGGCGTGCCGTATTCCGGCGGTTCCGAGGCCAGCCTGTCCACTGCCACCGGGCCCGCCTGCCTGGTTCCGTCCAACACCTTCCCCAAGGGCCAACTCCGCTCTGTTTCGGGTGAATGATTGTCAGGCCCCTGTTGCGGACCTGTTTGCCATAACCGCCTCCCACGGGCAAATATTCCCCAAAAGTGCAAGACTAGGACCGACTCCGCCGCTCGGCGCGGCTCGTCCATCCAGGAGGAAATCCATGTCCTTTGTCCGCACGCTCGCACGGCCCATGCTCGCCTCCAGTTTCGTTCTCGCCGGACTGGATAAGCTCAGGAACGCAGACGACACCGCACAGCAGCTCTCACCGCTGCTGCGCAAGGCTGCAGCCTCGCTTCCCTTCCAGGCGAACGAAACCACCCTCGCACGTGTGATTGGCGGAACCCAGGTAGGGGCCGGCGTCCTGTTCGGCCTTGGCAAGTTTTCCCGGCTCTCCGCGGGCCTGTTGACGGTGATTTCGCTCCTGAACACCTTCGTTGAATGGCGCAGCGCGGATATCAGCAGCAAGGAAGGCCGCGAAAGCCGCCGGAACCAGCTGCTCAAGAACCTCTCGCTGAGCGGCGGCGCCCTGCTCGCTTCCGTGGACACCGCCGGCAAGCCCGGCCTGGCCTGGCGCGCCGAGCACCTGGCGGCCGATGCCCGTCGGAACGCCTCGCACCTGGCCGCCGACGCGCGCAGGACCACCACCAAGAAGCTGAACAAGGCGGACAAGGCCGTGCGCCGCGCCGTCGAACACGCCACGGGAGCATAAACACGAATGACCGCAGCAGTTGCCACCCGGGACGGGTCCGGAACGCCTGTCCAGCACTGGGCCGCACCCTTTGCGTCCCGGCCCGTTAACGCCACCGTGACGGTGCCCGGATCGAAGTCCCTGACAAACAGGTACCTGGTCCTGGCAGCCCTCGCGGACGGCCCCTCCCGGCTGCGGGCCCCCCTGCATTCCAGGGACTCCGCACTCATGGTCGACGCACTGCGGCAGCTCGGTGCCGTCATCACCGAAGTGCCCGGGGACGGCGCCTTTGGGCCCGACCTGGAGGTGGTTCCGCTGCCGGCGGCAGCGGCTGCGTCCCACACCAGGATCGACTGCGGACTTGCCGGCACCGTCATGCGGTTCGTTCCGCCGCTGGCGGCGCTCCGCAACGGAGCCAGCGTGTTCGACGGCGATCCCCACGCCCGCAAGCGCCCCATGGGAACCATCATCGAAGCCCTCAAGGCCCTGGGCGTGGCCGTTTCCGCCGAAGACGGCAGCGCGCCGTCGTCGCTCCCTTTTGTGGTGGAAGGCAACGGCGCAGTCCGCGGCGGCCATCTGGTGATCGATGCCAGCGCCTCCTCGCAGTTCGTCTCCGCCCTCCTCCTGGTGGGCGCAAGGTTCGACGACGGCCTGCACCTGGAACATGTGGGCAAGCCGGTACCCAGCCTGGACCACATCAACATGACAGTGGCCGTCCTGCGCGGTGCCGGCGTTTCAGTGGACGACTCCGTCCCCAACCACTGGGTGGTGGCGCCGGGACCCATCCGCGCCTTCGACCAGCGGATTGAACAGGACCTTTCCAACGCCGGGCCCTTCCTGGCTGCGGCCCTGGCCACGCGGGGCACCGTACGGATTCCCAACTGGCCTGATGAAACGCAGCAGGTGGGGGACCTGTGGCGCGGAATCCTGGCCAGCATGGGCGCCTCGGTCACCCTGGCTGACGGTGTCCTGACCGTCACCGGCGGCCCGGAGATCAAGGGCGGCAACTTCGCGGACACCAGTGAACTGGCTCCCACGGTCGCGGCCCTGTGTGCCCTTGCCACCGGGCCTTCCCGCCTCAGCGGCATCGCCCACCTGAGGGGACACGAGACGGACAGGCTCGCGGCCCTGGTATCGGAGATCAACCGGCTGGGCGGCGACGCCGAGGAAACCAGCGACGGCCTGGTGATCCGGCCCGCCCGGCTGCACGCCGGCGTCGTCCACAGCTACGCCGACCACCGCATGGCCACGGCCGGCGCAATTCTGGGACTCGCCGTCGAAGGCGTCCAGGTGGAGGACATCGGCACCACGGCCAAGACCATGCCGGATTTCCCGCAGCTGTGGGCCGGCATGCTGGCCCAGGGAGAAGGGTCCGCCGCCGGACCGGAAGGGCGCGGCAGTGGCGCGGAGCACTGATTCCTGGGACGAATCGGACGTTCGGATCCGTCCCAGCAAGAAGGGCTCCCGGCCGCGCACCAAAGACCGCCCCAGCCACGACGACGCCGTGACCGGACGGATCATCACGGTGGACCGCGGGCGGTACACAGCGGTAGTGGACGAGGACTCGGAGAATGAGCGCGTCATCATTGCCGCGCGCGCCCGGGAACTTCGGCGCTCGCCCGTTGTGGCAGGCGACTTCGTCTCGCTCGTGGGGGACGTCTCCGGCGCGCCGGACACGCTGGCCCGGCTGGTGAAGATCCAGGACCGCCACACCCTCCTGCGCCGCAGCGCCGACGACACCGACCCCGTTGAGCGCGCGGTGGTGGCCAACGCCGACCAACTGGTGATCGTGGTGGCTGCCGCCAACCCGGAACCCCGCACGGGGTTCATCGACCGCGCGCTCGTGGCCGCATACGACGCCGGAATCGAACCCATCCTGCTGGTCACCAAGGCCGACGTCAAAGACCCCGCGGACCTGCTTTCCAACTACACGCACCTGGACTTCCCGGTGATCATCAGCAAGACGGCGGATGCGCAGGCGTCGGGAATCGATGCCCGGTCCGATGACGGGCTCTCGGCGCGGCTGGACAGCGCCGCAGTGGCGGCGCTGCGGGACCATCTCGATGGCAAGGTCACCGTTATGCTGGGGCACTCCGGCGTCGGCAAGTCCACCATGGTGAACGCCCTGACCGGCGCCGAGCGGGCCACCGGCGGCGTGAATGCCGTGACCGGGCGCGGCCGCCACACGTCATCGTCGGCCCTTGCCTTGCGGTTGGCGGACGCGCCTCCCGGCAGCTGGATCATCGATACCCCCGGCATCCGTTCCTTTGGCCTGGCGCACGTGGACCCTGACCGCATCCTGCGCTCCTTCCCGGACCTCTCCCCCGGCATCGAGAACTGCGAACGGGGCTGCAAGCACACCGCAACCGCAGTGAACTGCGGCCTCGACGACTGGGTGGCAGGCGGACACGCAGGTCCCACCGGCGCGGCCCGGCTGGCCTCGCTGCGGCGCCTGCTTGGTACGGACCCGCGGATGGAAGCACAGGAAACCAAGGAGCTCGGCAGCGTCAACTGACGCGTTCTCCCGGCAGAACCGTCCACAGACGGTAGTTTGGAACCATGATCCAACCCGCTTCGAGCTACAACGATGACCTGCGCCTGGCCCATGTCCTGGCCGACTCCGTGGATGACCAGACCATGAGCCGCTTCAAGGCCCTGGACCTCCACGTTGAGACCAAGCCGGACCTGACGCCGGTCACCGACGCGGACAAGGCCGCCGAGGAAGCCATCCGGGGCCAGCTCTCCCGTTCACGCCCCCGCGACGCCGTCCTGGGCGAGGAATTCGGCAGCACCGGCCACGGTTCCCGGCGCTGGATCATCGACCCCATTGACGGAACCAAGAACTTTGTCCGCGGCGTTCCCGTATGGGCCACGCTGATCGCCCTCGTGGATGAGGGCGAACCGGTGGTAGGCGTCGTCAGCGCCCCGGCCCTGGGCAAGCGCTGGTGGGCGGCGAAAGGCATGGGCGCGTACATGGGCAGGTCCCTTGCCGCCGCCACCCGCCTTCGCGTGTCCAACGTGTCGAAGCTTTCCGACGCCTCCCTCTCCTACTCCAGCCTGGGCGGGTGGAAGGAACGCGGAAACCTTGACGAGTTCCTCGGCCTTACCGAGGACGTTTGGCGGACCCGGGCCTACGGGGATTTCTGGTCGTATTGCATGGTGGCCGAGGGCTCTGTGGACATCGCCTGCGAACCCGAGCTGAACCTCTATGACATGGCTGCCCTGGTGCCGATCGTGGTGGAGGCCGGCGGCCGGTTCACATCCCTGGAAGGCGAGGACGGCCCGTTCGGCGGGAACGCCCTGGCCACAAACTCAATCCTGCACTCGGAGGTCCTGCACCGATTGAACCCGTACCTGGACGATCTGCTGTAACTCACGCGCTTTCCACGTTTGAACGAATAATGCGACGCCGGACACCTCCCAAGGCAGGTGCCCGGCGTCGTTTATTCGGCGGCGCGTAACAAAGCCCTTAACAATTGCCGCGGCTTCAGTCCTGGCCGCCCCATGTCCTACGCTTTTATGCAGGTCACGAGTGCCAGCGCAAAACCCCGGTTTGCTGGCCGGCAACCCTCCATTCGCGGTGGGGTGCCCCGGGTGACGACCAGGCCGGTCCGGAGCGGATCCGGCAAGCGCGGATTCCACTATGCCGGAGTCCTGTACCAAGTGAGGTCTCTGTGACAACTGCCACCGTCTCCCCCCAGCCCGTCATTGCCGAAGCTGCCGTCCCCCATGCACGCCACGCCGCAGCCGGCCGGCCGCTCGCTGCCGTCACCGGCGCCGAAATCCAGGCGCCCCTGATTTCGGGCGGCCACGTGCGGTACGCCAACCTCGATTACGGCGCCTCCGCCCCGGCACTGTCCGTAGTGTCCGCTTACCTGAATGAGATCCTCCCCTACTACGCCAGCGTCCACCGCGGGGCAGGGTACGCATCCCAGATCAGCACCTCCGTGTACGAGAACGCGCGCAGCATCGTCAGGGATTTCGTGGGCGGCCGCCCGGATGATTCGGTCATCTTCACCCGCAACACGACGGATTCGCTGAATCTGCTGGCCGGCTGCCTTCCCGTGACCGATGGCCGCCACGACGGCGAAGTGCTGTACCTGGACATCGAACACCACGCCAATCTCCTGCCGTGGCAGGGCGTCCCGCACCGCAGCATCGTCGCCGCCGACACCATCACCGGCACCCTTGAGGCCGTACGTGCCGAGCTTGGACAGGGCGGTGTCAGCCTGGTCGCGGTCACCGGGGCCTCCAACGTGACCGGCGAAATCCTCCCCATCCGGGCGCTGGCCGCGCTGGCCCACGAACATGGCGCACGGATCGTGGTGGATGCGGCCCAGCTCGCGCCGCACCGCCGCATAGACATCAGCGCGGATGACGTCGACTACCTCGCCTTCTCAGGCCACAAGCTGTATGCGCCCTTCGGCGCCGGCGTCCTGGTGGGGCGCCCGGACTGGCTGGACGCCGGCGTCCCGCACCTCGCCGGCGGCGGCGCCGTCAAGGAAGCCAGGCTCGACGGCGTCAGCTGGGCCACCGGCCCGGCCCGCCATGAGGGGGGCTCGCCGAACGTCCTGGGGGCCGCCACGCTGGCCCGCGCCACCCAGGTCATTGCCGGCCTGGACCAGGAACGCTGGCACGCCCACGAGTCCGCCATCCGCTCCTTTTTGGTGGAGGGACTCCAGCGGATCGACGGCGTCACGGTTCACCAGATCTTCAAGGACACCAACCCCGAAACGGACACCATCGGGGTGGTCAACTTCTCCGTCGAGGGTTACGACGCAGGACTGGTGGCGGCGTACCTTTCGGCAGAGCATGGCGTGGGCCTGCGTGACGGGCGCTTCTGCGCCCATCCCCTGCTGAAGCGCCTGGGCCTGCCGTCCGGTTCCCTCCGCGCCAGCTTCGGCGTCGGTTCGCGCCTGGAAGATGCCGAGCGCCTGCTGGCCGGCATCCAGGCGCTCCGGAGCAACGGGCTGGGCTGGGACTACGTGGTGGACGCAGGCCGCTGGGTCCCTGCCAACGACACCCGCACCTACCCGCACTGGGCGCCCAACACCCCTGGAACAGCCGGCGCAGCGCCCTGCATCGACGACTGACGCCGGAGACAGGCCATTCCTGTTTCAGCCGGCTGACCGCGCGTCAGGGGAATGCGGTAAATTCGAAAGGTACCGCAGGACGTCAGCTGAAGGAGGCCACGCGTGGTTCGGGGTGGCCCCAAGCTTGATCACGGGCGGCGCAGGGAACTGGGCCGGAGCTTCCAGGACGGCGGCAGGCACTACCAGCGCGTCCGGCCCGGCTACCCTGAGGAGTCAGCCCGGTGGCTGGTGCCCGCCGACGCCCATGAAGCCCTCGACGTGGGTGCCGGTACCGGAAAGTTCACCGCGCTGCTGCTGGACATGGGGCTGGACGTCACGGCCGTGGACCCCTCGGCGGACATGCTCGCCCAGCTCACGGAACACTACCCGGCTGCCACGGCGATGCCGGGGACTGCCGAGGCGACAGGCCTGCCCGACGCCAGCTTCGACGTCGTCACCGTAGCCCAGGCGTGGCACTGGTGCGACGCCCTGGCGGCAAGCACCGAACTGGCCCGCGTGCTGCGCCCGCACGGAACCCTCGGCCTGGTGTGGAACCAGCTGGACACCTCAGTACCCTGGGTGCACCGGCTCTCCCGGATCATGCACGCAGGCGACGTCTACCGGCCGGGGCACAAGCCCGTCATCGGCCCGGAGTTCCAGGGGCTCGAAGGGCATGTCACCCACTGGCAGGACACAGTGGACACCACGGACCTGATGGAACTCACTAAATCCCGCAGCTACTACCTCCGGGCCGGCGAGTCAACGCGGGCCAAGGTCCTGGCCAACCTGGACTGGTACCTGCACGAACACCTTGCCTACACCCCTGACCAGGAAATCGACCTTCCCTACCTCACCCTGGCTTGGCGGGCCGTCAAGGCATGACGGCGCATCCCGTATGGCGCCTGCAGAGCCGGTAGGCTTGGATTCGTGAAGACCAGCGCGCCCTCCTCCTCGATCGAGGATTACGTCAAGGTCATTTATTCCTTTACCGAATGGCAGGACAAGCCCATCACGTCCTCCCAGCTCGCACAGCGGCTGGGGGTGGCAAATTCCTCGGTTTCGGAAATGGTCCGCAAACTCAAGGACCAGGGCCTGGTGGACCACAAGCCCTACAGCGCCGTCACGCTGACCGAGGCCGGCCTGCGGCTGGCGCTGTCCATGGTCCGGCGCCACCGGCTGATCGAGACATACCTTGTCCAGCGGCTCGGATACAGCTGGGACGAAGTCCACGATGAGGCTGAACAACTCGAACACGCCGTGTCGGACACGTTCATCGAACGGGTCGCCGCCAAGCTCGGGGACCCGAAGCGTGACCCGCACGGCGATCCAATCCCCACGGCGGACGGGCAGGTGCTGATGCCGCGCGCGCGCCTCCTCGCCGAGCTGGACCAGGGACATACCGGCAGGATCACCCGGATCAGCGACGACAACCCGGAACTGCTGCGCTACCTGGCGGCCCAGGCCATCGACCTTGATGCGGACGTCGAGGTGGTGGGACGGCGGCCTTTCGGCGGAGCCCTGGTGGTGCGGATCGGTGGTCCCGGCGGCGCCCGTGAGTACGATTTCGCTGAGGAAATCGCCTCGGCGCTCTGGGTCTCCAGCGACGCGCCGCATGCCGGCTGCGCCCTGGACGGGCTCTGACGTGGCGTTGCCCACCGCCCGTGCCTGGCTGGCTGTCGCCGCCGGCGGACTGATCGGCAGTGAGCTGCGCTACGGGCTGGGCCTGGCGTTTCCGGACGCGCCCGGTTCGGTCCCGTGGGCCACGCTGGGCATCAACATCAGCGGCAGTTTCGTCCTCGCGGCTTTGACCACCGTCTGGATGGCACGCCCGCACACGGCCTTCTGGCTGCGCGCCGGCATCGGGCCGGGCCTGCTGGGTTCCTTCACCACCTTTTCCGCGGTCATTTTCGCCTCCGACCAGTTGGCACGCGCGGGTGAGCACCCCGTATGGCTCCTTTACCTGGGCTTGTCGCTGTTGCTCGGTCTTTCGGCGGCCGGCCTGGGCTGGCGCACCGGAAGGCTCATCGCCCGGAACCGGGGCCCGGCATGATCACGGCAGCCCTGGTGGGAGTGTTTGGCGTGGCCGGGGCGCTGCTGCGGTTCGGGATCGACAGCTGGTTCGCACACCACAGCAGCATCCGCAGCGTCCGCACCGATGGCCGTGCGGCGTTGCACTGGCCCTGGGCCACCCTGCTGGTCAACGTCGTCGGCTGCTTCATCATCGGTCTGGCACACGGCCTGACCGCCGGGCTGGGACTGGGCGCGGAATGGCAGGTGGGTTTGGCCACCGGACTGGCCGGCGGACTTACCACCTTCAGTTCGTGGACCACCGCCACCATCCGCCTGCTCAGCGAAGCACGGTTCGGCGCCGCGGCCCTGAACTTGGCGGTCAACCTGGGCCTTGGCTTTGCTGCCGCGGCCGCTGGCAGTGCACTGGCTTCCTAGCGACGCTGTTCCCGTTGGGGGCCCGGCCGGCGATTTGGCGGCCTCCCGTATGGTGGAAGGTGATGATCAGCAGACGCGACGCCGCAATAACCCTTGATGTTCCCCTTGAGATGGCGCAGCGCCACGGCCTGCCGAAGTGGATGACGGAGGCCGAACTCCGCGCCATCCTCGACAATCCTCCGCCATGGCTGGTGCAGTCACGCGCCAACCGCACGGGCAAGCGGCCGGTGTGGGTGCACCTGGAATGCGCCGTCTGTGGCTATGAGGAGGCGGCCCGGCCCAAGAAGTGGTGGCCGGACTTCACCTACGTGGTATGCAGCCATCATGCGCCTTCCGATGTTCCCGCCGTCCGCCCCGGGTGCGTCCGCAGCGAGTACGACGGCGTGGGGACCCGTTTCGTGGGCATCGCGGACGTGGAAGCGCCTCCGGTCCGTCCCTAGGCCCGCCCAGGTGACGTGCCCCGGGGACCTTCGGTCCGGCGTCGGGCATTATCCTGCGCCGTTGCCTGTCATTTCTTCCGGGACGGCGGTGAGGTGCAACTCGGTGCCGTCGCGGAGTACCTTCACGTCCAGCGGCTCGCCGATGGCATCGGAAAACAGGAGCCGCTGCAGGCTTTCGGCGTTGCTGACGGGACGTCCTCCGGCGGTGACGATAATGTCACCCGCGGCAAGGCCCGCTTTGTCCGCCGGCGAGCCGGGCAGGACCTCCACGACGCGGAGCCCTTCGCGCAGCCCGCTGCGGATCACAGCGCTGGGGTTGAGCTGGATGGGCGTGCTGACAAGGCCCAGGTAGGCACGGCGTACCCTCCCGTCTGACAGGAGCGCGGAGATGATCCTGCGGGTGGTGGCATTGATTGGTATGGCGAGCCCCAGCCCGGCGCCCGCCACTGCGGTGTTGATGCCGACGATCCTGGAGTGCGTGTCCGCCAGCGCTCCACCGGAGTTGCCTGGGTTCAGCGCTGCGTCCGTCTGGATAACGTCCTCGATCACTCTCCTGTTGCCGCCCGCCCAGACTGGAATGGCCCGGCCCAAACCGCTGACCACGCCCGCGGTGACTGACCCCGCCAGGCCCAGTGGGTTTCCGACGGCAATCACAAGCTGGCCCACGCGCAGGGTCTCGGCCGCGCCGAACTGAGCAGGTGGCACCTTGGGCCGCGAACCGTGAACCACTGCTAGATCGGACAGGGGGTCGGCTCCCACCAGTTCCAGTTCCATCCGGCTCCCGTCTCCAAACACCGCAAAACCGTGCCGGGTGCCTGCCACGACGTGTGAGTTGGTGAGCAGGTATCCGTCCTCCGTGAAGAGAACGGCCGAGCCGGCGCCCACCCTCACCCTGCCGTTGCCCCTATTCGCGGTCATCTCGATGGCTGCCACGTGGGGCGTAACCGCTGCCGCGACACGCATGACCGTTTGCGAGTACGAGTCCAGGACGTCCTCGTCTCCGGTGGATATGGGTTCCCGCGCCTGTTCCATGACGCACCTCCGGTCTGGTGCCGCTTCCGGCAATCCATGCCCTTTACGGGTCCTTACGGGAGACAACAATGGCCGGGCACGGTCCACTCCCGGTGGAGCTACGCCGTGGGTGAACGCCGGCATTGCGGTGCGGTGCGGCTGTCAAGGCTTTAGGATCGGAGCATGACTGACTCCCCTGCAGGGTCTCAAACGGAAATACTGAACGCTGAGGAGTGCTGGCGGTACCTTCGGTCCTCCTATATCGGGCGGCTGGCGGTCATCAACGGTGACGTTCCCGAGATTTTTCCCGTGAATTTTTCGGTCGCCGGTGACACCCTGCTGTTCCGCACGGCGCCGGGGACCAAGCTCCGTGCCCTGCTCAGCGGCTCGGTTGCCGCCTTGGAGGTGGACGGCCTCAACCCATACGCCACTCAGGTCTGGAGCGTTGTCGCCAAGGGCAGGCCGCAGCCATTCGATGAAGCCAGCATGAAGCTTCCGGAGGAAGACGCCGACCGGGAACCTTGGGAACCGGGGATCAAGGACCACTTGGTGGCCATTACCCCCACCGATATCACCGGCCGCCGTTTCGCTGTCACGCCGCGGACCCGCTGGTGGCCGCCGGTCGATTTTTCCGCCGACTGGCTGTAGCGGCCTCCGGTCTCACGCCGTGATGATCACTTTGAGGGCCTTGGTTTCGGCTGCCCGGGAAAACGTGTCGTAGGCGTCAAGGAACTGGTCGAAACTGAAATGGTGCGTGGCGAACTTCTCCGCCCTGATCTTTCCCTGGGCCACAAGCTTGAGCAGCATGGGCGTCGTGTTGGTATTCACCAGCCCCATGCTGATGTTGATGTTTTGGATCCACAGGTTTTCCAGGTGCAGCTCCACCGGTTTTCCGTGCACCCCAACGTTCGCCACCGATCCACCCGGCCGCACTATGTCGGTGCACATGCCAAATGTTGCCGGCACGCCAACAGCTTCGATGGCCACATCGACGCCCTGTCCGCCGGTCAGGGCCAGGACCTGTTCCTTCCAGTCACTGCTGCCGGAAAGGACAGTGTCCGTGGCGCCGAACTCCCTTGCCTTCGCCAGGCGGTTGGCGTCCAGGTCGATGGCCACCACAGTCGCTGCGCCGTACAGTCCTGCCGTGGTGATCGCCGCCAGGCCCACCGGCCCGGCACCAACAACGGCCACGGTGTCGCCGGGCTTCACCCGGCCGTACTGGACACCTATTTCGAATCCGGTGGGGAGGATATCGGAGAGCATGACGGCCTGTTCGTCGCTGACGCCCGAGGGCAGCAGGTGCAGCGAGTTTTCGGCGTACGGCACGCGGACATACTCCGCCTGGGTCCCGTCGATCAGGTGTCCGAAGATCCACCCGGTGCCTTCCTGGCCTTCGCCTCCCAGGCAGTGCGAATAGAGTCCGGTCTTGCAGTTGGCACAGTGGCCGCAGGATTTGATGCACGAGATGATGACACGGTCATTCACCTTCAGGCCGGTCACGGAAGGCCCGGTTTCCACGATGGTTCCCACCGCCTCATGTCCCAGGATCCGGCCCTTTTCGACGGCGGGTACGTCACCTTTGAGGATATGCAGGTCGGTGCCGCAGATCGTGGTGGTATCGACCTTGACGATGACGTCGCCGGGTTGCTGGATCCGGGGGTCGGGGACATCAGTCCATGACTTGTCACCCGGTCCGCCGTAGACGAGGGCTTTCATGTGTCTCTCCTTACTGTGTGGGACGGATTCTCCGACGTTCGCCGCCGGCTTGCGCGGACAGCTGATGGTTGGGCTGCGGGCCGGCGGGACTGGCTGCCGGCGGATCCAGTGCCTGGAGTTTGGCTATGTGCAGGCTTCCGAGCACCAGGAAAAGCCCCGAGAGCCCAAGGGCGGGCAGCAAGGCGGCCGGGCTTGGTTCTGCACCGAACAGGGGTTTAACCAGTTCACCCACCGCCAGGGAGAAAATGAGGGTGAAACCCAGGACATACAGGGCCGGGAGAAGCAGCAGTCCCGTACGGTGGCCCCGGTACGTGAGGAAGGACAGGATCAGGAACCCGGGCATGATGAAGCAAAGGTCCAGGATGAAGATCGAGTAGAGGGAGTCAATCTGCTCGCCGCTCCGCATCAGGGGCAGGAGCATCCCGATCCACAGAGGGTAGAAGATCAGCGGCTGAAGGATGGCACCGGCCGCTGACACCAGCCTCAGTGCACGGGGAAGGGAGGCGGATGGCGCGTCGCGGTCCATGGTGGCCCCGGCGGTGACCATGGCCCAGAATGACACTGCGAAGACTGCCATGTAGAGCAGGTACAGGCCGTTGTACGTCCGCTCAATGACGTAGATCCCGTATGCGTAGAAGAGGTAGCCAAGGAGCCCCAGTGCCACGATCTGGTATTTGGCCCTGTGCGGGCCAACCGCGTAGGCCAGGTACAGCAACGCGAGCCCGGCCGCGACGGAGAGCAGGTCCTGGGAGTAGGCGCCGGGGATCAGGTCAGCGGCAACCACCCTGTTGTAGATTCCGGGCCGCCAAAGCCCCGTTGCCGCAGCGGCGAGCGCCAGCAGTCCGGCAACAGCCCACAGCAGGCGGTTGAGGAACAGATGGGTCAGCATGGGCCACCTTTCACCGGAAGATGAGCGTTTCCCGGGCGTCCCCACAGCGTCCCATTGGGCCGGCCGGACCCCAAGTGCCATTGGTCCTTCCTTGGGCATTGGTCCTTCCTTGGAGGCCGGGCCTTTATGCCCTTACGGGAGGCGGGAGAGTTGCCTACGCTGTGGCCTATGACTGAGAAAACGAACGTGCCTGTGCCGGAAATCCTTGACGCGGACGAGTGCTGGACGCTCCTCGCCCAGACCGGGGTGGGGCGCCTGGCCGTCATCGCCGATGGCCATCCGGATGTCTTTCCCGTCAATTACAAGGTGGACGGCAGGACGCTGGTTTTCCGCACCGGCGGCGGTACCAAGCACCAGGCCCTCCAGTCGGAAGCCACCGTGGCCCTCGAAGCAGATGCGGTCAGCTCCCAATTCGGGCTCGCATGGAGCGTCGTGGTCAAAGGCACGGCTGTTGAAGCGACGCCCACGGGCCCTGACCTGGATGACGTCAAGCGGGCGCTGTTTCCATGGCAGGGCGTGGGGCAGGAGCACTTCATCCGCATCACGCCGGAGTCAATAACGGGGAGGCGCTTCACGGTGGACGCACCACTGCTGTGGCAAACCTCGCTGGACGACGCAACCCGCGCCGGTTTCGAGTAGGAATTACGGGCAGGAGACACCGTGCGCGCATGGTGGGTGAACGGGCCGGGCCCCATATCCACCCACCCGCTGGTTCAGGGACTCCGTGCCACTCCCACGCCTGCGGCCAACGAACTCCTGGTGGAAGTGACTGTCTGCGGTGTTTGCCGCACCGACCTCCACCTCGCTGAAGGAGACCTGGCACCGCACCGTGCGCAGACTGTGCCCGGGCATGAAGCAATCGGCGTGGTTGTTGAGGCAGGAGTTGCCTGCTCCCGGTTCAGGACTGGCGACAGGGTGGGTGTGGCGTGGCTTGGCGGGGTTTGCGGCAGGTGCGACTACTGCCGCCGGGGTGATGAAAATCTGTGCCAGTCGCCCGTCTTCACCGGCTGGGACAGGGATGGCGGCTATGCCGAGTACTTGACGGTTGCGGAGGACTTTGCCTACCCGGTACCTCCTGCCTTCCCGGATGAGCAGGCGGCACCACTGCTGTGTTCGGGCATCATCGGGTACCGCGCGCTGAAGCGCGCCGCCCTTCCCGTGGGTGGCCGCCTTGGCATTTACGGCTTTGGCAGCTCTGCCCACATCACCGCCCAGTTGGCGCTTAAACAGGGCGCCTCCGTGTATGTCATGACCCGGTCTGACGGCGCGCGGTCGCTCGCCCTGGAGTTGGGAGCTGATTATGCGGGGGACGCTTATGACCAGCCGCCGGTACCGCTCGATTCCGCCATTCTTTTCGCACCGGTTGGAGACCTTGTCCCGGCTGCGCTGCGCGCCCTGGACCGGGGCGGAACGCTTGCCATCGCCGGAATCCACCTAAGCGACATCCCGGCCCTCAATTACACCAGGGAGCTCTTTTTTGAACGGCAGGTGCGGAGCGTGACAGCCAATACCCGGGCTGACGGGCGTGAGTTCCTGGCTCTCGCAGCCAGGCTTTCGCTTACCCTCACCACCACGGCCTACCCGTTCCAGGCTGCGGCCAAGGCACTTGAGGACCTGGCTGCCGACAGGATTACCGGTTCGGCAGTCCTGCGGGTCCGGCCGGAACAGTAGCCTCTCATCCAAACAGGACGGCGGCCTCCTGGTACCGCGCTTCAGGGACCACCTTCAGTTCCCCCAGCGCTTCTTCAAGGTCGACGTTGACAATGTCCGTGCCGCGCAGCGAAACCATGGTGCCCCACCTGCCGGCGGCTGCCGATTCGACGGCGGCCAGGCCCAGCCTGGTGGCAAGGACACGGTCGAAGGCCGTGGGTTCGCCGCCACGCTGGATGTGGCCCAGGACGGTGGCGCGCGTTTCGATGCCGGTCCGCAGCTGCAGTTCTCCTTCAAGCAGCAGTCCGATGCCTCCCAGCCGCGGGCGTCCGAAAGTATCCAGGCCACGGGGCGCGTACGGTGCTTCGTGGCCTTCAGGGGCGAAGGCCTCGGCCACCACCACGAGCGGAGCCCTGCCCCGGTCACGGGCTGACAGCACCCACGAGCAAATTTGGTCCAGGGACACCGGATGTTCAGGTATCAGGATGGCGTGCGCGCCCGATGCCATCCCGGAATGCAGTGCTATCCAGCCCGCACTGCGGCCCATGACCTCGGCCACCATGCACCGGTGGTGCGACTCGCCGGTGGTCCGGAGCCGGTCGATGGCTTCGGTGGCGGTCTGCACCGCAGAATCAAAGCCGAAGGTGTAGTCGGTGGCGCCGAGGTCATTGTCGATGGTCTTGGGCACTCCCACCACGTTGATGCCCTGGGAGCAGAGTTCCCGGGCGGCTGCCAGTGTTCCCTCTCCCCCAATGGCAATCAGGCCGTCCAGTTCGTTGTGCCGGACGCAGGCACGGACACCCTCGATTCCATTGCCCACCAGCGGGTTGGTCCGGGACGTGCCCAGGATGGTTCCACCCAGGCGGGCGATCCCACGGACACTCGTACGGGGCAAAGGGTAAATGTCCTGCTCCAACACACCCCGCCAACCGTCCCGGAACCCGATGAATCCATAGCCATGCGAAACGTGTCCGCCCAGCACGGCTCCCCGGATGACCGCGTTCACGCCCGGGCAGTCACCGCCACTGGTGAGGATCCCCAGCCGCTTCACCGGACCACCACCCCCGAAGCCCGGACAGGCAACGGAAAATGGAGGGTTTGCCCGGGAGGAAGGACCTCGTCATTGCCATGCACCTGCACCTTGATGGGGCCGGCGTCACCGGGAGCAGAGGCGATGCTCATGTCCCCGTCCTTGAGATGTATGCGGAGGCGGTGTCCCCGGTAGAGGACCTCAAAGGCAACGGCGCGCAGCCCGGTGGGGAGGTTGGGTGCAAACAGGATCGTGTCACCGCTGAACCGGAGCCCCGCAAAGCTGCGCTGGACCACGTCGATGGTTCCGGCCATCGCGCCCAAATGGATGCCCGCGCGCGTGGTGCCGTGCTGGGTATCGTCAAGATCGGCGTCGAGCGCTTCCCGGAAACTGTCCCACGCCCGGTCCGCGTCCAGGCCCGCAAGGACGGACGCGTGGGCAACCCTGCTCAGGGTGGAGCCGTGCGCCGTCCTGGCCAGGTAATACTCGATCGTCTTGTTGAGGTGTTCCGCCGTGAATGCATACTGAAGCCGCCGAAGAATGCTGACCAGTCCGTCGTGTCCCAACAGGTACGGGAGCATCAGGACGTCGGCCTGCTTTGCCAGTTTGTAGCAGTTGGTACTGTCATCTTCGGCCTCGAGGATGAGGTCCAGCCGCTCAATGTCGCCGTACCTGTCCCGGTAGTGGTCCCAGTCGAGTTCCTTCAACGACCCGTAGCCCTCGAACTGGCTAATGACGCCGTCCTCGTGAAAGGGGACGTACATCGCCGATCCCACGTGCGCCCACCCGGCGGTTTCCTCCTCTGTGACACCCAGGCGTTCCATGAGTACGGCACGTTCGCTGCCGTGCAGGAAGGCCATGATTCCCCTTGCCGTGGAGCAGGCCCATGCCGCCATGACATTGGTGTAGGCATTGTCGTCCAGGCCGGGTCCGTCGCTGCCGGGATAGCCGGTGTGGTATTCGTCCGGTCCCACGACGCCGCGCAGGTGGTACCGGTCCTCCTGCTGGTCGTAGTCCGCCAGTGAGCGGAAGAAACGGGCAACCTCGATCACCAGTTCCGCCCCCTTTTGCAGGAGCCAGATCTTGTTACCAGTGGTTTGGAAGTACTGCCAGGCATTGAACGCGACAGCAAGTCCGGAGTGCACCTGCAGGTGCGAGTGGTCCTTGACCCACCTGCCGGACCTGTCGTTGTACAACCATTTGGGCGTTTCCTCGGTTCCGGCGCTGGCGCTTTGCCACGGAAATTTCGCCCCTGCCAGACCTTCCAGGGCCGCGGCATGCCGGGCGGCGGGAAGCCGCCGCCACCTGTAATCGATGACGGCACGCGCAACCTCAGGCGTCCTCGAGGCGAGTACCGGCAGGACGAACAGCTCATCCCAAAAGACGTGGCCCCGGTAGCCCTCGCCGTGGAGTCCACGCGCCGTCACACCGGCATCCAGTTCGGTCGTATGGTGTGTCAGTGTCTGCAGCAGATGGAATATGTGCAGGTTCAGGACAAGGCGCACCTGGACCGGGGCATCGATCTCCACCATGAACGGCCGCAGCTCGCGCCGCCACGCTTCCTCGTGCGCCGTCAGCAGCGAATCGAAGTCCCCGGGGATACGCGCCAGGACCGCACGGGCACCGGCTTCCGGAGAGGATATGGCACGGTCACGGGACGTCACCACTGCCACCGTCTTGGTGATCCGCACCGCGGCGCCGGCACTGAGGGACAGCAGAAGAGTCTGGAAATGGAAGGCCCCTTTCCTGCCCTCCTCAACTCCCTCCGCTTCCGGGAATACCTGTGTCCGATAGGCCGCGGCGATGCGGATGAGGCTCTGGGTAGTTTCCACTTCGACGACGGAGGCAGCAAGCGCGGACGGCTCAGGGATGGAGCGGTGGGAGGCTGTCCTGTCAGCAATGTGGACGTCCGAACCCTCGGCGTGTTCGGGGAGGTTGGCGTTGCGGACCCCGGCGTTGACACCGCTGCGGACCTCCACCTGACCGCTCCAGCCCAGCGCGGTGATAACCGTCTCAAGGACCAGCAGATGGGGCTCGGCCATGGACGCGAAACGGGTTTGCACTACTTCCAGCCTGCGGTGGTCCGCTGTCTCCAGCAGCAGCCGCCGCTCCAGTACCGCCCGTCTGAGGTCCAGGACCCTGTGCTCGCGGACCGAGGTCATTCCGCCCTCCGACCACCACTGCTGGCCCGGCAGGCGCAGGTCGAGCGGCAGGCAGTTGGGGGCGTTGACCATGTGTTCTTCCAGCAGCGTTTCGCCCCCGGCTTCCGCGCGGACACGGTTGTAGACGCCGGCGAGGTACATGCCCGCGTAGCTGAAGCTGCCGCCTTCGGGCGCCGCCCCGCGGACGCCCATGTAACCATTGCCGAGAGTGGTCAGGGCTTCCCGGTGTCCCTCGTGTGCGGCGTCGAAACCTTCATAGACGAGGTGCCAGGCGTTGCCGATGACCTGGCCCAGATCCAGCTCCCCCACGTCGTTGAGGACGGTATGGGCGCCGGCTGCCTCAAGCTGCCGGCGGTTGCCGGTCCGGTCGATTCCGACAACGAGGCCGAAGTCACCCCGGCGGCCGGCCTCAACCCCCGCCGCGGAGTCCTCGATCACCACCGCATGTGGCGGGGAGACCCCAAGCCGCGATGCGGCCGCAAGAAAGACGTCCGGCGCCGGTTTTCCGCGCAGGCCGAGCCGGGCCGCCGTCGTTCCGTCCAGCACCACCTTGAAGAGATCCTGGATACCCGCCGCTTCCAGGACCAACCCGGCGTTCCGGCTTGAGGTGACCACAGCAGTGGGCACTGCCGCGCCCGCTAGCCTCTGCAGCAAATCCAGGGTGCCTGGGTAACTCTGGACGCCGTCGGTCCGGAGGTGTCTCAGGAACAGTTCGTTCTTCCAGGCACCCAGGCCGAACCCGGTCCATGCGCCGGCTTCGTCCGTCTCGTTTCCCTTCTCAACCTGCACTCCCCTGGCAGCCAGGAACCGTACCACCCCCTCCTCCCGCGGCATCCCGTCGATGAAGGTGAGGTAGTCATTCCTGCTGAGCGGGGCACGGTTGGCGCCGGCAGGGACTCTTGGGTCACGCAGGATCCGGTCGAACGCATCTTTCCAGGCAGCCTGGTGGACCAGCGCTGTATTGGTGACCACCCCGTCCAGGTCGAAGATGACGGCGTCAAACGGTGGCTTGGCAGCAGCGGCGGTGGGCGACCCGATCATAGGTCAGTGGTACCAGCAAAGCGGTCATTCCGGACAGGGCCCTAGGGCCCGGCGCGGCCGCCGGGTCACGACGCGGCCACTGGAACCCTATGTCTTTGCGCCGGCTGTGTGCCCCACGTGGCTCCACCAGGTCAACGGGGACGTGATGGAAAAACGCCTGCCCGTTACGGAGTTGGGAACGATCCGGACAAAGTGCTCCTTTTCACCGGCCTGCCAGGGAAACAGGGTAAGGCCTGCTCCCTTCATCAGTTCCTCCGATGGCTCGAGGATGACGGCCTTGCCTTTGACCAGGACGCTCCATGCTTTGGCGGCATCATGGCCGTCGGCTTCCAGGGCGACGGCGAGCGGCCCGCCTGCTGCGCGCAGTTTCGTTCCCTCCCCCGTGCGGAAGACCAGCGATTCGTGGTCCACTTTGTAGTTGACCGGGAACACCTCCGGGTATCCGTTCACCAGCACTGCCAAATGGCCGACGGATACTCCACGCAGGAGGTCCCAGCACGTTCCGGCGTCCAGGACTTCGGTAGGCGTTTGCGGTGGATCGTTGTGCATGCAGTCGAAGGTAACGGCTTGCGGGGCCAGCCCGGTAGAGCATTTAGGCCCGGGTCCCCTTGCCTTGACAGGCAAAGAAAAACACCCCGGTCCGAAGACCGGGGTGTTTTACCCGTGGGTGGAGATGGGGGGAATTGAACCCCCGTCCGATGTCGTGTTGTCAGGGCTTCTCCGGGCGCAGTTTGCGTCGGATTTTCTCGGCCCCAGCCATGCTGCAAACAGCTGGCTGATCCGGGCCCAGTCATCTAAAAGTCCCGTTTACTCCGATGACGGGAGCAAACAGCAGTGGCTATCTAAATGACGCCAGGATCCGGGGCGATAGCAACCCCGGGCTGACGGACTGTCTTACTGCTTAGGCAGCAAGAGCGAAGTCAGTGCGCTTAGATTCGGCACTTATTGGTTTGCAGAAAGCGTTTACGAGATAATTCTGCATCCTCGGCCCGCTTCACCTGTCGCGACTAACACCGTCGAAACCGATCATCCCCGTATTTTGTTACCAAACCGGCTGGGAAGCCTGCCGGACTATCCATACTAACGCATGACCCGTGGAAATAATTCCTACCGGCGCCGGTTGCGCTCGCGCATCTCACGCTGGGCTTCACGGTTGTCCTGCTGTTCCCGCAGCGTCTGCCGCTTGTCGTATTCGCGCTTGCCGCGGGCAACACCGATTTCCACCTTGGCCTTGCCGTCCACGAAGTACAGCTGGAGGGGAACAATGGTGTAGCCGGACTCCCGGACCTTGTGGGAGATCTTGATGAGTTCTTCCCGGTGCAGCAGCAGCTTGCGGCGCCGGCGTGCCGCGTGGTTGGTCCAACTGCCTTGGTTGTATTCGGGAATGTGGATGGCTTCCATCCACAGTTCGTCGTTATAGAACGTGCAAAATCCGTCCACCATGGAGGCGTGGCCCTCACGCAGGGACTTCACTTCGGTGCCCATCAGCGCGATGCCGGCCTCGTAAGTGTCCAGCACGTGGTAATCGTGCCGGGCCTTGCGGTTGGTGGCCACTACCTTACGGCCACTTTCTTTAGGCACGGGGAAACTCCTCGGGTTCAGGTCGGGTGCCTCCGGGCCTGCGGCGCGGAGCTATACCAGTCTACGGCAGCAGCGCTTCGCCCCTACAGCAATCCCATGGGGTCGACGGCGGCACCATTGAGCCAGGTTTCGAAGTGGGCGTGGCAACCCGTGGAGTTGCCGGTGCTGCCGGAGTAGGCAATGAGCTGGCCCTGGGAGACCCTCTGCCCATTCGAAACCACGATGCTGGAGTTGTGGTAGTAGATGGTGGTGAGAGTATTGCCCTGCACCACGCCGTGATCGATCTTGACGCGCCAACCGCCACCATCGGCGGAATTCCAGCCTGAGCTGAAGACCTCACCGGCAGCTGCCGCATACACGGGCGTGCCGCAGGCTGCGCCAAAGTCGATTCCGGTGTGCATGTATCCACCGGTGCCATAGAAGTCGATGGTTCCCGGCGGGGTGGTGCGGTAGCCAAAACCGGAGGTGATGGGGATGCTGCCGTCGAAGGGGTGGCGGAGGCCAAACGCCGACGGCGATCCCGCGGCGGGCGGGACGTACGGCTGCGCGGGCGGGGCCGGGCGGTTTGCGGCGGCCGCGGCCGCGGCCGCCGCAGCGGCAGCAGCAGCCGCCTGCCTGCGCTGCTCGGCTTCCCAAGCTTCACGGGCCCTGCGGTCGCGTTCGGCGATCTCGTTGGCCACCTGGTTCTGGTTGGCCTGGACGCCGGCCAACTGGGCCTGGATGCCGGGCTTTGCCGCCTGGAGTTCGGCATCGAGGCGGGTGGTGTCCGCAATGAGCTGGTCGACTTGGGCCTTCTTGGCCGCAGCCTCGTCTCGGGCGGCCTTCTCCCGCTCCAGGGCGGCGTCGGCCTTGGCCTTGAGGTCCTTGATCTCAGCTTCGACAGCTTGCAGGCGCGCTTCGGAGTTGACGTTGGTGGCGTTCTGCTGGCTGAGCTTGTCCATGGCTGCGTTCTGGCTGCGCATGGCCTGGTCCGCAAGGTCCATGGTTTCGGTCAGGCTGCTGCCGCTGTTGGAGCCGAAGAAGAGCGACAGGTTCGAAGGAACGCCGCCGGATTTGTAGGCCTGGGTGGCGATCTGCCCAATCAGTTTCTTGGTGTCCGCGATCTTTTGCTTGTCCGTCTCCAGCTGCTGGGTGATCTTGGCCTTGTTCTGCTGGGCCATGTCCACGCGGGCCGACAGCGCCTCTACCTCCTTGACAGCCCCGGCTACCCGCCCCTGTGCCTCAAGGAGTGCCTGCTGGGCACCGGGCAACTGTCCCTGGTAGATCACCAGGTCGCTGGCGGCCTTGGCGATCCGGGAATCGACGAATTCGAGGGATGCCTGGACGCGTGCGGCTTCGGCCTCGAGCGCGGCTTGGCGGTCTTCGAGGTCGTCGGCGAAAGCGACGGGTGTGGCAAGGGCCATCCCGGCCGAAAGGATGACGGTGAGCACGCCGCTGACGATCCCCAAACGGCGCGCAGCGGCCCGCCCTCGGCTGTGCCGGGGGCGGGGCAAGGTTTGGTGAATGAGGTTCATGGGCATTCCTAGGTCGCGGTGTGCACAGCCTAAACGCGCAAATATCTACGTAAGGTCAAGAGAGACGAAATTCCTGCCAAGGATCCGCCAAGGATTATCAGCGCCGGGGCGATGATCAGGGTCTGCCCGGATGAGATAAAGGCCGTATCCGGGTATTGCCGCGACATATAGTCGCCCAGGAAGTATTGCGCTACGGCCCACAGGGTGCCCGAGGCCAGGGCAGCGCCGATGACGGCTGCTATGACGCCTTCCAGGATGAACGGCAGCTGGATCACGGTTTTTGAGGCACCGACCAGGCGCATGATTCCGGTTTCGCGGCGCCGGCTGAACGCGGAGAGCCTGATGGTGGTGGCGATCAGCAGGATGGCGCAGACGATCATGACCCCTGCGATGCCGACCGCCACAAGGGACGCACCGTTCATCACCGAGAAGAGGCGTTCGAGGAGCTGGCGCTGGTCGATCACCGTTTCCACGCCTGGCTGGGAGGAAAACGTCTCGCTGATGATCTGGTACTTTTCCGGGTCCTTCATGTTGATCCGGAACGATGCGGGCAGCTGGTCCGGCGTCACGGAATCGACGATCGGAGAGTTCGAAAACTGGTCCTTGAAGTGCTTGTAGGCCTCATCCTTGGACTCGAACTGAAAGTCGTTGATGTACTGCGCCACGGCCGGGGACTCAAGGAGCGCGTTCAAGCCCTGTTGCTGCTCAGGGGTGACTGGCCCGGAAGCGCAACCCGGCGCCGTCGAACCTTCACTGCAAAGGAAGATCGCCACCTGGACCTTGTCGTACCAGTAGCCCTTCATCTGGTTGATCTGCATTTGCAGCATTCCGGCCGCACCCACGAAGGTGAGGGACACGAACGTCACCAGGATGACCGAGACCACCATGGAAAGGTTGCGGCGCAGCCCGCTGCCGATTTCCGAAAGGATGAATGCGAGCCTCACCGCTGGGCCTCGCCTTCAGCGCCATTGCCCGGCAGGCCGCCGTCGGGCGTTTCCCTGCCACTGGCGTCCTTAAGGCGCCTGGACTGGCCGACGACGGGAATCATCGAGGTGTACAGGGCCTTGGCTTCGTCGCGGATCACCACGCCGTTCCTGAGTTCGACCACCCGTTTGCGCATTTCGTTGACGATGTCGTCATCGTGGGTGGCCATCACCACGGTGGTTCCGTTCTGGTTGATCTTGTCCAGGACGCCCATGATTCCCATGGACGTGGTGGGGTCCAGGTTTCCGGTGGGTTCGTCCGCGAGGAGGATCCCGGGCCGGTTGACCACGGCACGCGCGATGGCCACGCGCTGCTGCTCGCCGCCGGACAGCTCGTGCGGCATGCGGTGTTCCTTGCCTTCGAGGCCGACGGTCTTCAGGACCTCCGGGACGGTGTCGCGGATGACGCTGCGGCTCTTGCCGATGACCTGCATGGCGAACGCCACGTTGGCGAAGACATTCTTTTGGGGCAGGAGGCGGAAGTCCTGGAACACGACGCCGATGCCCCGGCGGAGGCGCGGAACACGCCAACTGGAAATCTTCGCGACGTTTTGGCCCGCCACGTAAACAGCGCCGGAGGTGGCGCGGTCTTCCTTCAGCACCAGGCGGAGGAAGGTGGATTTTCCGGAGCCGGACGCACCGACAAGGAAGGCGAATTCGCCGCGGTCAATCTCAAGGGTGACAGAGTCCAGCGCCGGACGGGCTTTCTGGTCGTAAACCTTGGTGACATTTTCGAATCGGATCATGGCCCTAAGTACCCTGCAGGGCATGGCTGATTCTTGTGATGCAGCCCAGTTCTGCAGCCGGTGCACGGGTTTTCGTTTGGGGAAAGTAGGGCCCCGGCCCCTCGACTATACGCAGGGTCCCCCGTGCTTCGACCTGCTTTCGGGGGCGTGTCGCTGGATCAGCTGCAGGACGGCGGGGCCGGCAGGCCTACTTTTCGGCGTTGCGGTTGTCAGTACGCCAGCGGATGCCCGCATCGATGAAGTCGTCAATCTCGCCGTCGAACACTGCGGACGTGTTGCCCACTTCGTGCTCGGTGCGCAGGTCCTTCACCATTTGATACGGGTTCAGAACGTAGGAGCGCATCTGGTCACCCCACGAAGCTTTAACATCGCCGGCCAGCGCCTTCTTCTCCGCATCCTCCTGCTCCTTCTTCAGCAGCAGGAGCCGGGACTGCAGCACGCGCATGGCGGCGGCGCGGTTCTGCAGCTGCGATTTCTCGTTTTGCATGGAAACCACCGTGCCGGTCGGGATGTGGGTGAGGCGGACGGCGGAGTCCGTGGTGTTGACCGACTGGCCGCCTGGGCCCGACGAACGGAACACGTCCACCCTGATTTCGTTGTCCGGGATGTCGATGGAGTCCGTCTGCTCGATCAGCGGAATGACTTCCACGGCGGCAAAGGACGTCTGGCGGCGGCCCTGGTTGTCGAACGGGCTGATCCTGACGAGACGGTGGGTTCCGGCTTCCACGCTGAGCGTGCCGTACGCGTAGGGAGCCTTCACCTCGAAGGTGGCCGACTTGAGCCCGGCCTCCTCCGCGTAGGACGTGTCCATGACGGTGGTGGGGTAGCCGTGCCGCTCGGCCCACCGGAGGTACATGCGCATCAGCATCTCGGCGAAGTCTGCGGCGTCCACACCTCCCGCGCCGGCGCGGATGGAGACCACGGCTTCGCGTTCGTCGTACTCGCCGGACAGCAGGGTGACCACTTCCAGGTCCTTGAGGGCTTTCCTAATGGACTCAAGTTCTGTCGCGGCCTCCCCCATCGAGTCCGCGTCGTCCTCGTCCTGCCCAAGCTCAACGAGGACTTCAAGGTCGTCGATCCGGGATGCCAGGCTGGTGAGTCGCTCCAGTTCGGACTGGCGGTGGGAAAGCCGGGAGGTGATTTTCTGCGCGGCCGCGGGGTCGTCCCAAAGGTCCGGCTCCCCTGCCCGCTCGCTGAGTTCGGCGATGTCCTCCTTGAGTGTCTCCACGTCGCTGACGCGTTCAATGGACTCGTAGGTGGCGCGCAGCGCCCGGATTTCAGCGGAAAAATCAATATTGGCCATGGTTGTTTAAGCCTACGCTATGGAGCGGTACGGCCCGGCGCTGCCAGGATCATTGGCTCAGCGGGTGCATGACTCAGCGGGTCAGGCGTGAGCGGGCGGTGGACGTCGCTTCGATTCGGATGCCATCAGGGACAAGGAAGTTCACCACAGGTGGGTGCACGTCTGCCGTGAGGACCACGACGGCGGTGGAACCGTCAGGTGTACCCGTTGTAGCGGCGACGGCGAGGCCTGAGAAACGCTGCGAGGCTGGGCTCCTCGAGACGAAGTCGGCAGCTACATTGCGGACGCGCGCGGGATTAAGGACAGCCGAGGGGCTTCCACCCTGGGATGTGACTTCTCCCAGGGTGTAGCTGTCGGCCGCCGCAAGCGATGCCCCGTCTGCCAGGGACAGCAGGCGCTTGTGCTCCAGATAGACGGCAGATATGCCGACGACGACCGTCGCCACCAGAAGTGCCAGGGTGATGTAGCCGAGAATCATCACCATGACCTGGCCGCTCTGGTCCGATTCCCGGCGTTTCACCGGTACCGGCCTACCAATTGGGTGGAAGACGCCTCAACCTCCGTGGCTGATAATCCGTCGGCGAACGGAATGAACGGCAGCGGTACGCTCAGGCTTACGGTGACAGTCACCGTGGTTCCGGCGGCCTGGCAGTCAGCAGGGTTGCAGGTCGTGGCCATGCGGGCCCTGTCTGCCTGGTGCCCGAAGTCGGAAAGGGCGAGGGCCACGGCCTGCTCCGCAGCTGCCTGGGCTGTGGAGGAATCCGGCTGTGCCACATAAACCTTGGCCGCCTGGTCCGCGGCACCCACCACGGCGAAGGAACCGCCCTGGATTTGCCCGACGGTGATCACGAAGTACACCAGCGGGACCATCAGCAGAAGTGCAAGGAACGTGAACTCGACTACCGCACTTCCTTGCTCGTGTCCGCTCCCCTGCTTCTCATGCACAAAGCCCTGCTGCTGGTGCTCCCCGCGAGCAGGCCTGGGGCAGTGGGATGGGTCGCCCACGTGCGTGCCCCCGGCACGCTCCCTGCAGAGCACTTCTGCCACGCGGGCCGTGACCAGGAACAGACTGGAACCGGCCTGTGCGCTGGGGCGGGACTGGGCACTGGAACAGGACTGCGCACTGGCGCGGGGTGGTCCGTCGGGGTGGGGCAACGGGCTGGCGCTGAACGGATCAAGGCTGGACAGCCGCATGCCCTTTCACCTCCAGCAGGTCCCGGGGCCCAATCAGGCCGATGACCGGCATTGGGGACCGGACAGTCACTTCCAGGGTGCGCATCCCCTGGACAGTTACTTCCTGCGTACTGACCTGGTCAGCAAAGCCTTCGTTCAGGGCCATGCTGATGAGGCTGCGGGTCCGCTCTTGCGCGTCGGCGGCATTGCGGTCAGCGAGTGTGCCGTACCGGGCACCAGAGGCAGCAGCATCAATAAGTGTGTTCCGGACATGCAGAACCAGGGTCAGCTGAATAATCGCAAGGAAGAACATCGTCAGCAACCCGCCAACCAGGACGAAGTCCACCACGGCTGAACCCCGCTCGCCCGGCCTGGGCAGCACTGGCTGCACGGGTCCGTGAGCGGACGGCAGCATGGTTCAGTTCCCCACCTTGTCCATTGCCTGGTTGAACATGGCCTCCAAGGCGGGGCCCGCGAGCGCCAGCAGGGCTGCAACCAGGACCGCGGACATCAGGGTTATCATCACCCATCCCGGAACGTCACCTCGTTCAGGGTTATCGTTACCGATGGTCGGAGGCACCTGAAGGTCTTCCCTGCCTTCGGTGGACTGTGCACCGATAGGGCGCCCCCTCCCGGCTGTCGCGGGCACCTTGAGCTGCAGTAAAGCGGCAAGGCCAAGAAGCAGCAGTGCACAGCGGGTTCCCATGGTTTTCATCTTGAGTCCTATTCCTGGTTCCTAAGGTGGGCTTTAACTAATGGCAGCGGGTCCGGGCTTCGGGTCTTTCTCCCCATCAGAAGCCCAGGTTGATGGCGGCCAGGCCGGGGAAGACAGCAAACACCACGGTCAGGGGAAGCACCCCGAAAACCAGTGGCACCATCATTGCGATTTCCTTTTTCCCGGCAGCTTCCATCAGGTCCCGCTTGGCCGAATCGCGGACGTCCTGCGCCTGCGCGCGAAGCACGTCCGCAAGGGGTGTTCCTCTTTCCACCGCAACGATGATGCCGTCAACAAACCTGACCAGCGGCGCAAGGTCGGTGCGCGCAGAGAACTCCTGCATTGCCAGAATCAGCGGCTTGCCGGCCCTGGTCTCCGCGAGGATCTTCGAAAATTCCTTGGACAGCTCACCGTTGGCACTCCTGCAGACGCGATCCAATGCGCCTGTTGCGCTCTCCCCTGCGCCGACGGCCAGGGCCATCAGTTCGGCAAGGCTGGGAAACTCGGCCATCATCCGCGCTTCCCGCCGGCGGACCTGGGCGCCAAGCCAGTAGTCCCGCAACACAAAACCCGCTGCAGTACTGCCGATAATTACCGCCGCTGCCAAGAGCGGGCTGAACCTGCCCGCTGCGGCTCCAATGAGCATGAAAGTCGCTGAGAGGACAAAACCCGCAGCAGCCCACAGCAACTGTTCAGCGCGGAAGTCGATGGCAGACTTGTTGATTCCTGCCTGGGCCAGCCGCCGGCCCGTGGCACCAGGCGTGGGGTTCAGTCTTCCCAACGCGGACAGCCAGTCCCGGAAGACGGGACGGAAAATTCGTTCGAGGGGGCCGAAAGGTGTCAGGTTCTGCTCGCCGGCGTGCAGGAGCCTCGACTCCAGGTTTTGCGACTTAAGTTGGGGCTCTATGCGTTGGGAAAGCGTCAGGGCGCGCATGGGAGGTGACCGGAAGATCACGAGCCACAAACCAAGGCCAAGGCCGATACCGCAGATTACTGCTGCAGGCGGGATGACGATCATCGGAGCACCCTTTCGTCCTGTGGCAGGGCCCCGATCTTCAACATCACCGTGTAGCAAACAAGCGAGACCACCAAGCCGCCGAGCAGGACTGCGGCGCCCATAGGCGTGTTGTAGGCCTGGATCGCCTCCGGCCTGCTGGCAAGCAGGATCATCACGATCCAGGGTGCCGCGACGGCAAGCCGGGCGGCATTGATGGTCCACGACTGCCGCGCCTCGAGCTCGCTGCGGGTCCGGGCATTCTCCCGCAGGAATTCCGCCAAGGTGCCCATGAGCTTCCCCAGGTCCGAACCGCCTACCTCCCGGGTCAGCCGGAGCGCTTCGACGATGCGGTCGGCCACCGGGTCAGCCAATCGCTGCTTCAACTTGTTTAGAGACCCATCAAACTGGCCTCCGGCGCGATAGTCAGCGCCGAACTCACGAAAAATGGGCCGCAATTCCTCAGGTCCCTTTTCTCCAAGCTGAATGAGGGCCTCGGGCAGGGGCAGGCCCGCACGGATCGCAGAGCGCAGATGATCCACGACGTCAGGCCAGAGTTGGCGCAGCAGGGCCGTCCTCTTTTTGGCCCGCCACCTGAGGATGGTGATGGGAAGCCATGTGCCGAAAAGTCCGAAGCAGCCGGCAATGGGCCACGAATGGCTAAGCCCGTAGAACACCAGTGCTACAAAAACCCCGAGGCCCAAGCAAGTACCGGCCAAACCGCGGGCTGAGACCCTGTCGACCCCGGCAACCGCGAGCAGGTCAGCCAGGTGGCCGGGCTTTCGCACGCGGTTCCCGGGGTCCGGCGTTTCCCAACAGGACCACCAAATGAGGAAGAGGCCCATCCCTAGCGCCGCCCCCATCAGCGCCGGGATCATCGCGGATCCAGCAGCGTGGCGAGGTCGTATCCTGCCCGCGAAAACTTCTCAGCTGCCGGCATGGCGTTGGCCCGTGGTTGCAGGATTCCATTCTCCAGGGCGAAAACCAGTGACGACTCGATGATGCCGTTTTCCACGCGGCGCCCCAACGATAGGATTTGGGTCACTTGCCGACGCCCATCGGGATGCCTGCTGCAGTGCACTACAAGGTCGATGCAGGATGCAACGGTGGGGACCACGAACGCACTGGAGATGTTGTCCCCCGCCAGCAGCGGCAACGTGCAGATCTTGGTCACAGCATCGTGCGCCGAGTTCGCATGGACGGTGCACATTCCGGGCAGGCCACTGTTAAGGGCAATCAGCATGTCCAGGCTCTCGGCTTCCCGCACCTCCCCTACCACCAGCCGGTCCGGACGCATCCGCAACGCTTCCTTGACCAGGCGACGGAGTGGAATTTCGCCCTCACCTTCGAGGTTCGGCTGCCGGCACTGCAGACCCACCACGTCCCGGAGCGGAAACTGAAGTTCAAAGATCTCCTCGACCGTGATGACACGCTCCCGGCTACCTATGCTCGCCGCCAGACAGTTCAGCATGGTTGTCTTGCCTGCCTGGGTGGCCCCCGACACAAGGATGTTGAGGCCACTGGACACCGCTGCGCCGAGAAATCGTGCCGACTGCGGTGTCAGCGTTCCCAACTCGACCAGGTGTTCCAGTCGGCTGGCCTTCACGACGAATTTGCGGATGTTCACGGCCCAGTGCCGGCGGGTTACATCCGGAATGACTACGTGGAGCCTGGATCCGTCCGGCAGTGCCGCGTCCACAAAAGGGGACGACATGTCCAGCCTCCTGCCGGAGCTTTTGAGCATGCGTTCTACGAGGTCACGCACGTGTTGCTCGGAGAGGCTCAGCGAGGTCAGCTCTGACTCCCCGTTGCGTGCCACATATATTTCGTTTGGCGCGTTGAGCCAGATCTCTTCTATTGAAGGATCGTCGAGGAGTGGCTGGAGCACTCCAAAGCCGGCTACGGCATCGAACAGGAACCTACGGGCAGCATCCAACGGGCCAAGGGGTGGAAGAGGCCCCATAAGCGCGCGCTCGTCATAGTCAGTGACGGCTGCTTCCACCAGCCTACGGACCTCTCCTGCCTGCCTCAGTGGGTCCAGCCCACGACGGCGGATGAGCTCGCGGACTTCGTCCTCGACAATTCCCAGCGCGTCCATATGTTCCCCCATACAACTGCCGCCCCCAGCGGAGGCAGTTCGACTGGGTACAGCTTAAGTAGAGGGTCCTGCCGCAACAAGTCATGCAGCACTCCTGTGGATAACTGACGACCCTCAAGATTCCCCTTAGTAGGGCTCAAGATTTCGCTTCGAAGACCACAGGATTCACATAAGTAACACCAGAATCACTGGTTGCGCCAGTAACACTGGTGCTATGGTGAGCGCGTTATTTATCGAAATAGCACTATCAGGTGCCTTCCTGGGGGAAATCACCTGAGCAGTATCCAAAGAGGCGCTTGGGGGAGCGCCGCATTGTCTCCGGAGCACATATGAAGCGGAACCTGTCTCAGTCCCGTCGCCCAATCATGATGTCCCTTGGGGCCGGCTTATTAGCTGCCTCCTTGCTGACCGGCCCTGGCCTGATCGGAGCAGCTTCCGCTTTGGAGCCCAGTCCCACACCAACGCCTGCCCCGTCCCAAACTGCCACTACGCTGCCACAGGCGACGCCGGCACCAACAACCACAGCGTCGCCGCAGCCTTCCATCGCAGCCAGTTCGCCGACGTCGGCTACTCCCCAGTCAATGGCCCAGGCCATCGGCCCCGGCGGGGCGGAAATGGGGCAGAGGTCCAAGAGAGTGACCTCTGCTTCCCCGTCGCCCACCGCCCAGAAGCTCAGCGCCGAATCGCTCGCAACAGAGGGCACATGGATGCCCTCCTTTGGGATACAGGGGCTTGACGTCAGTGGACACCAAACCAGCGTCGACTGGCAGCAGCAGTGGAACATGGGTGCCAGGTTCGCGTATGTGAAAGCCTCTGAAGGCAATTACTTCACGAATGATCTGTTTGGCTCGCAGTACCAAGGCGCACGAAGCGTGGGGATGCTCCGGGGTGCATACCACTTCGCGATCCCCAACTGGTCTTCCGGCGCCGATCAGGCGCGCTATTTCGTGAACAACGGTGGCGGATGGTCCGGCGACGGCTATACGATGCCGCCGGTTCTCGACTTCGAGTTCAACCCCTACGAGGGTCGGACGATCAACGGCTTCTACTTTGGCAACACCTGCTATGGCATGTCCCAGGCGCAACTGACATCCTGGGTCCAGGACTTCGGAAACACGATGAGGTCCCTCACCGGCAGACTGCCGATGATCTATACGAATACAAATTGGTGGAACCAGTGCCTGGGCAATCCCACCGGTTTTGGGGTGTCAATGGCCTTTGGTTTCTGCCCACGGGCGGCCAGTTAATCGGCCCGCTGGTGGCCAGTAAATCTGCCCGGTGATGGCCAACAGATCTGCCCACTGAGGGTTTTCGGTGGGATTGGCCATCGTCGAGGGTTTGTTAGTTCAGTTCGGTGACTCCTTTCCCGGCGAGGGCTTGAGTGAGTCGGATGGAGTCGCCGCTGGTTTGGCAGACGTGGGCGTGGTGCAGGAGCCGGTCCACGGTTGCCGTGGCGAGGGTTTTGGGCATCAGTTCATCGAAGCCGGCGGGGTGCAGGTTCGAGCTGATCGCGACGGAGCGTTTCTCGTAGGCGGCGTCCACGACCCGGTAGAGTCCTTCGGCGGCGTCGGTGGCCACCGGGAGAAGGCCGATGTCATCGATCACGACGAGTTCCGCGCGGAGGATTCTAGCCACGGCCCTGGTGACGCTGTCGTCGGTGCGGTGTGCGCGGATGAGGGCGCCGAGGTCTTCGAGTCTGAACCAGGCAACGCGCATCCCGGCTTCGACGGCTTGCTGGCCGAGGGCTTCGAGGAAGAACGTTTTCCCGGTGCCGGAGGGCCCGCAGACGACCAGGTTCTCGCGTCGGGTGATCCATTCCAGGGTGCGCAGGGCTTGCTGGGTGGGCGCCGGGATGGAGGAGACGGCGGGGTCCCAGACGTCGAAGGTCTTCCCGGTCGGGAAGCCTGCTGCTTTGCGCCGGGTGGCGAGCATGGACCGGGCCCGGCCTGCGGCTTCTTCGGTGAACAGTGCCTTGATGATCTCGGTTGGTTCCCAGCGCTGGGCGCGGGCGGTCGCGATCAGCTCCGGTGCCAGTGCCCGGGCGTGGGGCATCTTCAGTTGCCGCATCAGCGCTTCCAGTTCGGCCGGCAGGGCCGGGGCGGTGGTGTTCGTGGTGGTGACCGGGCTCATCGGCTCTGCTCCTTTGCGGGGGCGCTGGACGGCTCGGCGCCGAGGCCTGCCCAGGCGCTGGTGCCTTGGGTGAGGGACCTGGTTTCGTTAGCGGCGTGGGTGGTGGTGCGGCGGATGTTCGCGTTCAGGATGGAGGGCAGGTCGCCGTGGGCGAACCGGCCGTGCAGCGCGGCGTCTCCCAGGGCACGGTCCACGGACTCGGTCCCGGCGATCTTGGCCAGGGTCACGGCCTCGGCCATTTTCATGTTCATCCGGCCTGTTCCTGCAGCCGCGGCTTCCACGAGCCAGGTCTTGGCGCCGGCGCCGATGGCCAGGAACTCGGCTTCACCGGCGGTGCGTGCCTTCACGGCGTAGTCGCCCGGGGTTCTGGTACTGGTCCCTGGGAAGTGCTCCTCGATGACCGCGGGACTGCCGGGCCTTGCCCGGCCGTGGCGGGCGACTTCGACCGGGCCGGTCGGGCCGTGGTGGACGATGATGACCTGTTCGTCAGGGCCGGTGCCGTGGGAGCGGACGAACACCTTCGCGCCGAGCAAATGCGACGGCACCGAGTACTGGGCGTTCTCGAAGGAGACCATCGGGGTGTTCTCCGGGACTATACGGGCCAGCCCGAACGCGACCGTGTGCGCGGTCTCCGGGATCCGGTGCAGCCGGGCCGCTTCCTCCGCCAAAACCATTGCGGGTTTACGTCGGGTGGCCCGGTGTTCGCGGTTGTTGACCTCGTCCATGAACGCCTCGCAGGCGGCCTCCAGCTCGGCAAAGGAAGCGTAACCGGGCCTCAGGTTCGTGTCGGTGGGCACGAGGTCGGCTTTGGCCAGTTTCACCGACGCTTCGACTCCGCCTTTCGTTGCAGGGTCCGCGGGCTGGCAGGTCAGCACGGTGACCCCGTAGTGCCGGGCGAAGTCCAGGGTCTGCTGGTTCCGCACCGGAACCCCTGCGACATGGGCCGTTGTCACGGTTTTCTCGTTATCGGTCAGGACATACGTTGGTGCCCCGCCCAGGATCCGGAAGCACCGGTCGAGGGCTGCGAACACGCTCGGCGCGGTCCGGTCCCGCAACGGGATCACGATCCGGAACCTTGAGAACGCCAGCCAGGCAACGAACAGAATGGTTTTTACGCCGCCGATCCGTGGCCCGTCGCCGAAGTCGTACTGCAGCCACATCCCAGGCTCGGTGATCCACGGCCGGTGCACACGGGTGTGTCCGAGCCGCCACGCGGCCTTGACCTGCGCGATCGCCCGGCGCGTAGACCGCTCGGACCCCTCATAGCCTAGGGCGAGCAGCTTTTCGTGGGCCTTGTCGGCGCGGATCCGGCCCTTGGACGCCTCTACCCATTCCTCGATCTTAGGCAGGTAAGCGTCCGTGACCCTGGGCCGGGGCGCCGGTTCTGCAATTGGCCGGCCGGCGTCCCGCGCGGCGACGTGCCTGGCTACAGTGTGGTGCGAGCAGCCCGTGAGCTCCGCGGTGGCGCGCAACGATCCGGTCAGATCATAGGCAGCAAGAATTTCCATGATTTCTCCGTCATGCTTCATACAGGGCCTCTTCCTGGGACGACATTTGGTGCGACTAGACACCGTCATCAAATCCCGGGGAGAGGCCCCCGCCGCTGAAGACGCGGCAGGAACAGTTGAGGAAGTGGGCAGATCTCATGGCCACCAGTGGGCAGTTCTACTGGCCGTCAGTGGGCAATTTCGTGGCCGCCTATGGGCAGTTTTTCATGGCCGCTTACATTGGGGACTATCCCTTGTGGGTTGCGGCCTACCCGTACTCGGCAACCAACGATGCGGGCGCCATTCCGACAGGGAGTTGGGACACCTACAGCATCTGGCAGTACAGCAGCACCGGGCCGTTTGCTGGGGACTCCAACGTTTGGAACGGGGACTATGCGGGACTCAAGGCATTCGCTTCCGTAGCCGTTCCATTGGCGGCGAGCCAGGCCATAGGCGACGTCCGATCCCGTACGCCAGAACTGGGAGCCCAGACGTCCAACATAGTTTGCGGCCTGCGCGAGGGAGGCTGCTACCAGAACTTCCAGAACGGTGCAGTCATATGGTCCCCGGCCAACGGAGCCCATCCCAGCCTGGCAGGTCCGATCAGGACGCTCTGGCAAGCCGACGGCTTCGAAAATGGAACCATGGGCTACCCGACCTCTGCCGTAATCTGCGGCCTGAAGGACGGCGGCTGCTATCAAAACTTCCAGAACGGTGCCATCCTGTGGAGTTCTGGCTCTGGCGCGCAAATCAGCGTGAGCGGACCAATTCGAACTGCCTGGGCAGCAACAGGCTTTGAAAACGGCGTTATGGGATATCCCACCGGAGGTCAAACATGCGGCCTCGCCGCACAGGGTTGTTACCAAAACTTCCAGTCGGGCGCGGTCTTGTGGTCTCCTGCTACCGGGGCCAAGCGCAGCCTCAACGGACCCATTAGGGCGGCTTGGCAAAAGACAGGCTTCGAGTCAGGGCCACTTGGCTACCCGACCAGCGACACGCTTTGCGGTCTTCGGGACGGCGGCTGCTTCCAAAGTTTCCAAACAGGCAGCATCGCGTCCTCAATCACCAATGGAGCACACATCGTTTGGGGCCAGATGGAGTCGGCCTGGAGGGCAGGTGGCCGGGAAGCAGGACCCCTGGGCTACCCCGCTGCAGATGAAGTCTGCGGCCTCAAGAACGGGGGGTGCCGGCAACTGTTCGAAAAGGGTGCCACCGTCTGGTCACCCTCCACTGGAGCCCAATTGAGCCCCGCCGGACCTATCCGCACGTTGTGGCTTCAGCAAGGGGGTGAGAGCGGTCTGATGGGATATCCCACCGGGCCTCAAACATGCGGGCTCGTCAACGGCGGCTGCTTCCAGGAGTTCGAAGGCGGGGCCATTATTTGGTCTGCGACGTCCGGTGCGCAGCTGAGCAAGGCTGGTCCCATCAGAAATGAATGGGCTCGAACTGGCTTTGAGAACGGTGCCATGGGCTACCCCACCGCAAATGAAGTTTGCGGGCTACCCGACGGGGGCTGCTCGCAGGATTTCCAGAACGGCTCACTTACGTGGACTTCCGGCAGAGGCGTTTTGCGGGTCATGTCCCCAATTTTTGCCTCGTGGAAAGCTCAGGGGCGCGAGTCCGGAGTACTTGGCTACCCCAGCGCAACCCAAGTCTGCGGACTTGTCGGAGGAGGCTGCTACCAGAACTTCCAGAATGGCGCCGTTCTCTGGTCGGCGGCCACGGGCGCCCAGCCGAGCCCTGCAGGGCCCATCCGCACACTCTGGGCTGCGACAGGATACGAAAACGGTTCTCTCGGATACCCCACCAGTAGCCAGGTCTGCGGTTTGAAAGACGGTGGTTGCTACCAGAACTACCAAAACGGGGCTATTCTCTGGTCTCCCACCACGGGCGCGCAGATAAGCCCCAACGGACCCATCAGATCCAAGTGGGGCTCCATGGGCTACGAGCTCAGCGAGTTGGGATACCCTACGGGCGGTGTGGTCTGCGGCATCAGGGACGGGGGCTGCTACCAGAATTTCCAAGGCGGAGCGATGCTGTGGTCGCAGGCAACGGGGGCTCAGCCCAGCACTGGACCAATCCGCACGAAGTACGCCAGCCTTGGCTACGAGAACAGCTTCCTCGGCTATCCCATCGCGGCGACTTCCTGCACCTTGGCCAACGGAGGCTGCTTCCAGAACTACCAGGGCGGGTCCATCACCTGGAGCCCCACAACTGGGGCAAGCGCAAGCACAGTGCGCCGGTAACCGGTGTGGCTCCTGCTGCGAGAGGCAGGAGCCACGGTCAGAAGCTATTGGATTCAGAACAGAAAAGGGTTGAAGCAGCCGCTTCAACCCTTTTCTGTTTGTAGAAATCTACTTTTCGGCGAGGAGCTCGAGCAGGTATGAGCCGTAACCGCTCTTGACGAGGGGTTCGGCCCTTTCGCGGAGTTCATCGTCGGTCAGGAACCCCAGCCGCCACGAGATCTCTTCGGGCGCTCCAATCTTCAAGCCTTGCCGGTTCTCCACCGTCCGAATGAAATTGGAGGCATCGTTTAGGTCGTTGAAGGTCCCGGTGTCGAGCCAAGCAGTTCCCCGGGGCAGGATCTCGACCTGCAGCTTACCGGCGTCCAGATAGACGCGGTTCACGTCGGTGATCTCGAGTTCACCGCGGGCGGACGGCTTGAGGTTCTTGGCGATGTCAACAACATCGTTGTCATAGAAATAGAGCCCTGGAACTGCGTAGTGGCTCTTGGGTGCCGCGGGCTTCTCTTCCAGGGACAAAGCCTTGCCATCGTCATCGAATTCCACCACCCCGTAAGCAGACGGATCCTTGACCCAGTATCCGAAGACTGCTCCCCCGTCGATGGTCTTGAACCTGCGCAGCTGAGTGCCCATGCCCTGGCCATAGAAGATGTTGTCACCCAAGACCAGAGCAACGCTGTCATCACCGATATGGTCCGCACCGAGCACAAATGCCTGGGCCAGTCCGTCAGGAGAAGGCTGCTGCTTGTAGGTGATGGAGACGCCGAACCGGGACCCATCCCCCAATAAGCGTTCAAACTGCTCCGCGTCGTGGGGAGTGGTAATGATGAGGATGTCCCGGATCCCAGCCAGGATCAGCGTGGACAGCGGGTAGTAGATCATCGGCTTGTCGTAGACCGGTACCAATTGCTTGCTGACACCCAGCGTGATGGGATGAAGCCTGGAGCCGGTTCCGCCGGCCAGTATTATTCCGCGCATGTCCCCATCTTTCCCTTCGCTAGGAGCAGCAGCAAATCCGGTAGTCTAGGGAATTATGCAGCGACTTCTCGTAACCGGCGGAGCCGGCTTTATTGGCTCGAACTTTGTCCACTACGTTTTGGAAAACACCGACGACCGCGTAACGGTTCTGGACAAGCTGACCTACGCAGGTAACCTCGAGTCGTTGAAGGGCCTTCCGGAGGAACGTTTCACCTTCGTCCGGGGCGATATCGCGGACGCAGCCCTTGTAGATGGTCTTGTTGCCGATTCCGACGTCGTTGTTCACTACGCTGCCGAGTCGCACAACGACAACTCGTTGCACGACCCACGCCCTTTCCTGGACACCAACATCATCGGCACCTATACGCTCATTGAGGCAGCGCGCAAGCACAACAAACGCTTCCACCACATCTCCACGGACGAAGTTTACGGAGACCTGGAGCTGGATGACCCGGAGCGTTTCACCGAACAAACGCCTTACAACCCCTCAAGCCCGTACTCGTCAACCAAGGCCGGTTCCGATCTGCTGGTACGGGCATGGGTACGCTCCTTCGGCCTGCAGGCCACCATCAGCAACTGTTCCAATAACTATGGTCCGTACCAGCACGTGGAGAAGTTCATCCCCCGGCAGATCACCAATGTCATCGACGGCATTCGCCCCAAGCTCTACGGTAAGGGCGAGAACGTCAGGGACTGGATCCACGCCAACGACCATTCCTCCGCTGTGCTTGCAATCATCGCCGGGGGAAAGATTGGCGAGACCTATCTGATCGGCGCGGACGGCGAGAAGAACAACAAAGACGTCGTAGAGCTGATCCTCAAGCACATGGGACAGGCCCCGGATGCCTACGACCATGTGGTCGACCGGCCAGGTCACGACCTCCGCTACGCCATCGATTCCACCAAGTTGCGCGACGAACTCGGGTGGAAACCTCAGTTCTCCAACTTCGACGAGGGCATCGAAGACACAATCGCCTGGTACCGGGATAACGAAGACTGGTGGCGCCCGCAGAAGGCTGCCACCGAAGCAAAATACAAGGAACAGGGCCAGTAATCCATGTCGCTGGAGTTCTCGAAGAAGCTTGCTGCCCACCAAACCCCCATTCCCGGCGTCGTTCTCTACGACCTCCCGGTCCACGGCGACAACCGGGGATGGTTCAAGGAGAACTGGCAGCGGGAAAAGATGCTTGCTCTCGGGTTGCCTGACTTCCGGCCCGTGCAGAACAACATCTCCTACAACGAAAAGGCCGGAACCACCCGTGGGATCCATGCCGAGCCGTGGGACAAATTCATTTCGGTGGCCACCGGCCGCATCTTCGGGGCGTGGGTTGATCTTCGGGAGGGCCCCTCGTTCGGTGCGGTCTTCACGGCTGAACTCGACCCGAGCCAGGCAATCTTCATCCCCCGCGGAGTCGGCAATGCGTTCCAGACGCTGGAGGACAATACCGCCTACACGTACTTGGTGAACGACCACTGGTCCGCGGACGCTCAAGGTCAATACACCTTCCTTAACCTCGCCGATGAGACGGCTGCGATCCAGTGGCCGATTCCGCTCACCCAGGCGGAACTCTCTGACAAGGACAAAGCGCACCCGCGGATGGCCGACGTGGTCCCGATGGCAGCCAAGAAGATCCTTGTGGTAGGTGCCGGGGGGCAGCTGGGCAAGGCACTTCGTGCCCAGTACGACGGCGATACCTCGGTTGAGTTTGCAGGCCGCGCTGAGTTCGATCTCACCAACGCGAACAGTTTCAAAAGCAGGAACTGGAAGAACTACTCGACGATTATCAACGCCGCCGCCTACACTGCTGTCGACGCAGCGGAAAGCGCAGATGGGCGGGCCTCCGCCTGGTCCATCAACGTCGCGGCCGTAGCGCAACTGGCGCGCACCGCCGTCGAGAATGATCTCACTTTGGTCCATATTTCCTCGGACTATGTCTTTGACGGTAGCCGCGATATCCACGACGAGGACGAGCTCTGCTCTCCCTTGGGCGTTTATGGGCAGACCAAGGCCGCCGGAGACGCGGTAGTCAGCGTGGTTCCCCGCCACTACATTGTGCGGACCAGTTGGGTTATTGGAGAAGGAAATAACTTCGTCCGCACCATGGCCAGCCTGGCGCGAAAAGGGGTCAAGCCTTCCGTCGTGAATGACCAGACAGGCCGCCTGAGCTTCACCCAGGACATTGCGGCTTTCATTCGACATTTGCTGGAGTCGGATGCAACCTATGGTTTGTATAACTTCAGCAATGACGGGCCCGTCAGGAGCTGGGCGGATATTGCGCGGGATGTGTTCGAGCAGTGCGGGGCATCCGGCAGTGACGTCACTGGCATCACCACTGCCGAATATTTCAAGGACAAGGCAGCGGCCCCGCGGCCACTTTCCAGCACGCTCGACTTGGCAAAGACGCGCTCTACGGGTTTCGACATACCTGATGCCGACGAGCGGCTGGCAGCCTATCTGAAGTTGGAAAACGATAAGGCATGAGACCTGTAGATCAGACGCAGCACACCCTTGTGATCATGCCGGCCTGGAACGAATCGGAGGCCATCGGCAACACGATTCGTGAGGTCTTCGAGTTTGGCCCGGATTGCGATGTCCTGGTAGTTGACGACGGTTCACGGGACGACACGGCACAGGTAGCCCGTGATGCAGGCGCGCTGGTTGTGCAGCTACCGTTCAACATGGGCGTTGGCGGTGCCATGAGAACCGGGTTCAAATTCGCAAAGATGCAGGGCTACACCCAGGTCATCCAAGTGGATTCGGATGGCCAGCACGATCCCCGGGATATAAAAGCCGTCCTCGATGGGCTCCAGGAAGCAGACATCGTCATCGGTGCCCGCTTCGCCGATAAGGGCAATTACACAGTCCGCGGGCCCCGTAAGTGGGCCATGAACGTCCTGGCGTGGACGATATCGAGGGTCGCAGGAACCCGGCTCACGGATGTCACGTCAGGCTTCCGCGCTGCGAACACGAAGGCCATCCGACAATACGTAGACCACTACCCTGCGGAGTACCTCGGGGACACCATTGATTCCCTGGTTGTTGCGATCCGGTCTGGGTGCACCGTGCGCCAGGTTGGAGTGTCAATGCGGGAGCGGCAGGGCGGGACGCCGAGCCACGACCCATTGAAGGCAGCCATCTACCTCGGCCGGTCAGCTTTTGCCCTCCTCTTCGCTTTGACGCGCAAGAAGAACGAACCGTCATCCAACTAGGAGTTCACATGGCCACGCTTGTTGGCTTCATCTTTGTGCTGGTCATTCTGCTCATTATCTTCGAGATGCTCCGCCGGCGTCATTTGAGGGAAAAGTACGCAGTCCTCTGGATCATCATCGGTGTTGGAATGCTGGTCCTTGTTGCGTTCCCACAGCTGCTTTTCTGGGCCAGCGGCGTGCTCGGCGTTCAAGTGCCTTCAAACCTTCTTTTCGCGATGGCATTGCTTTTGCTCGTCCTGGTCTGCCTTCATCTGTCTTTCGAGCAGTCCCAGGCTGAGGACGAAATCCGTGTCCTGGCCGAAGAAGTAGGAATTCTGCGGCTCAAAGTACAGGAACTGGAAAAAGGCCAAACACGCGATCAATCTGTACCGGACAACGGGGTGCCAAGCGCGGGAAGGCCACCCGAAACCACTGCTTAAACTATTCAGGTGGCTGCCGGTCAATGCCTGCAGCCACCTGAATTATTTAAGTCTCCTATGAGATAACGTGTTTCAACAGCCGGGGCAGGGAATCGGTCTTTCCAATCGCCAGGGAACGCGCGACCAGGGTAGCGGCGTTCAGACGCGACGTCGTATGGAAAGCAGCCGCGCGAGCTGTCCTCTGCCAGCCGAGTTCGCGGAATCGGCGCGCCTGGCCCTCGAAGAAGGCCCGCTCCTCATCGAAGCGCCTCCCATCCAGAGCCTTAACTGATGAGTCTGAGGCTGAATGACGGCGGTAAAGGAATGCCAAGGTTGGATCAACCACCATAGATCCGTTTTCAGCAGCAATATCCAGCAATAGTGCGAGGTCCTGGACGACGTGCAGCCCCTCGGTGAAACCGATGCGGCGAATCACGTCCGTGCGCCAAGCAAGGGACGGGAAGTAAGCCCAGTCTGCCCGCATAAGGCTGGTTGCCATTCTTTCGCCCTGCAGGAGGACCGGTTCCTTGACGCTCGGGGCATAGACCTTCTTGACGATGTCGACCAGAGGCGACGCGACTCGGCCCTTCTCATCGATCACCTGGACCCCTGGCTGCACCACGCTGGCTTGTGGGTAGGCTTCGAAAGCCTTTGATACTACTGCCAGATAGTTCGGCAGCATGATGTCATCAGCGCCCATGACGACGACGATGGGGGCTTCAGCCAGGTCCAGGGCCTTGCGGTAGTTTCCGTTGGCACCCAGGTTCTTTTCGTTCTTTTGGTAGCTCACCCGAGGGTCGGAGATGGATTCGAACCAGCGCTGAGGTTCGGGGCTAGGAAACCCATCATCCACCACGATGAGCCGCCAGTCTTCGAACTGCTGGCTCATGACGCTCTGGGCAGCGAGTTTCATCAGGTCGACGTCCCCATAGTAGGGAAGCAATACATCAATGGCCATGTGCCAGGTAGATCCTTTTCTTGTCTTCCAGCGGATGCCCGCCAGCGGTTAGTCCGAACGTGAGCCAGATGGTCGTTTGAGGAGTGCTAGTCCGTGCCTTCAGCGGTCACAGTTCCTGCACGAGCAGGAACTTTTCCGGGCTCATGCCTGAAAATCCATACCTTATAGAGCCAAAAGTTCCAAGATGTGGTCAGTACAGTCGCGAACGCTTTGCCTATTCCGTAGGAAATTCCCCAGGCGTCGAAGCCGTTCACGATGACATCTATTGCCACGATGTTGAAAACCACCAGGGCCAGATACTTAAGCAGGCTCACATGGCTCCGGTTTCTGGCACGGAACGTAAAGGAGCGCTGGAGGGCGAAGTTGAACACCAAGCTGGCGACAAAAGCGATGGGCGTGGCAATCCAGAGGTCCACTCCGAAGACTTCATGCATGAGGGCCAGTAGAGCAAGATCTACTGCGAAGGAAGCGCCTCCAACGAGCAGGAACTTGATCAGGTGACTGCGCTCAACGATCCCTGAGATCCGGGAAGCGAGTTTCTGTGCTCGATGCTTCACTGATCGCGCACTGTCTGTTGTCTGCAAGCCACTCCCAGTTCCGTATACCCCCGCAGGTTGCAGTCGGGCTCAAGCCATCATACCGGGTGGCTGTCCATGGGGTGCTACCGGCAAAGAGGTCGAGGCGGCATTCGCGCCGACGGCTTCGACCGGTTTCATGACGTTATACTTGCGTTGCCGTTGCATACGTGGCGCCTCGCCGGGGGCGCGGTGGTTAATTCGGCGCTTCAGAAATTTGGGGAGCAACAACACATCATTCTGCGGCATCGAGCCATAGCCGGTGATTTCACCTTTGGTCCCCTTGGTCTGGGCGCCAGCCGCGATCTATGGGCGGCAGGGATCCCATGCAAGTCGGTCGAAATTGTCTGTGCAGCGTCGTGCCCGGGTTATGGCAAAGGTAACAGCAGTCGTTAGGCAAGAAGGAAGAGCAGAATGTCACCCCAGATGTCGTCCAGACTTCAAAGCATCAGCTTGCATGCCTGGCGTTGGGTGTCAGCTTCCGACCGAATGGCGCGAATGGCCGTCATCGCTGTGTATGCGTTCCTGGTGATCACTGGAGCCACGACCTCTTCAATTGGAGTGGCAGAACTCCGACAAGATCCTTCCCACCCGGAAGGAAACCAACTGGGGTCGAGCTCCGCTATTCGCTCTGACGAGTACAACGCATTCTCCCCGATTGCGATCTCCATCATGGCGACGGGGGCAGCCCCGACTACCAGCTATCTTGCCGCGCCGGCTGATGTCGTTCACAGGTATCCTTCCGGCGGGTTCTTCGAAACGTTCGTCTACTTTGATTCCACCATGCTCCGGTCCGCGGCGGTTCTGCCCGACGAGATGGTTTTCGCAGCCCACTGGTGGCTCCCGGCCTTCCTGCTCTTCCTTTTCCTTCCCAAATGGTTTCAGCAGATTGGGGCATCCCGGCACATGGGATGGCTGGCTGCTTTCCTTATAGCGCTCTCCCCCGCCGCATCCTGGTGGACGATGATGCCGATCCAGCTAATCGCGTACACGATCGCGGGGTCGAGTCTCCTGCTCTCCGCATATGGCGGCTTCAAATCGCGGCGCCTGCCCATCCCGCTCGCTCAGTCCGTTGCTGGTGGAATTCTCCTTGCCGGCATCCCCAGCTTCTACATTCCGTGGTCTTTGGTTCTGGGTCTTCCCGTGGTGGCTGCAACGTCCCTTTGGATCCTTTCCCGGAAGGAGAGTTGGGTGCCGAAGATCAAGGCCCTCGGCTTCACAGCCGGCGTAGCGTTGATATTCGGGATAGGCACGCTGCTGGAAAACAGGGAGGGCATCAATGCCCTGCTGAACACGGTATATCCAGGTTCGCGACGGTCAACTGGCGAAGCTCAGCCATTTGGGTTCCTTTTTGGTGCACCATCCCTGGGGGAGCTCAAAGATGCAATCCCTGTCGGCAGCAACCAGAGCGAGATGTCTACCGCGTTTACCATAACCTTCCTTTGGGCTGTGCTGGTATGGCTGGGCGTCTCTGGAATCGGCAGATGGAGGGATAATGTCGTACCCCTGATACTTTCCTTCTTTGGTGCTGTGTGGCTTCTGTGGTGCACCATTAATTTTGGCCCTGTGGGGGCTCAAATCCCTCTACTCAACTATGTCCAGCCTGCCAGGGCGGCCCAAGTCTGCGGAATTATCGGCACATTGTTGGTTGCCGTGCTGTTGTCCCGTCTCAAGGACAGCCCCCGGTGGCGCTTGCCCATTGCTGCAGGGCTCACAACAGGACTGGTAACCGCCTATGCGGGTTCCCAGCTTCAGCTCACTTATCTGCCGGGCATGTCAAGGAAGGAGGCGCTTCTCGCGGCTGCCGGCGTTGCAGCAGTCGTCTTCTTTGTCACACGCTTTCCCAAGTCCATTTATCCCGTCGGACTTGCTGCTGTCGTTGCCGCGATTCCAGTTTATGGCGCTAATCCTCTACTTTTCGGCTTGGGCGACCTCAGAGCGTCACCAGCAGCGACCTACTTATATTCCGAGGGGAGCGAAAGCCGCGAAGCAGGAACTCTCTGGGCCACCGACAGGTCGGCTGTTGACACCCTCTTGCTTGCTAATGGCGTGCCCTCACTCACGGGAGTTCAGCGCTCCGGCCCCGACCAAAGTAAGTGGAGCATTCTTGATCCCGAACATCGATATGCCAACGACTGGAACAGGGGCGGCGGCTTCATTCAATTCGCCTGGACACCTGGGCTGCCAAAGACCTTCTCAAACAACGGTGGAGACAGGACAATCCTCCACATTGACCCCTGTGATCTGAAAGGGGCGTTTCCAAGCCTTACCCACATCACGGCATCCGGAGAACTTTCCGCTTCTTGCTTGACCCTGGAGAAAGAACTGACCTGGTCTGGACAAAAGACGCTAGTCTACCGCGTCTCATGACTGACGCCTTGTTCCCTCCGGGCGACGATACACTGGATCCTGCTGCCTGACGGCTCCCTCAGTTGGGGCCGGTCAATTCGGATAAGCGAAAAGGAACAGTGAGACGTGACGCGCCAGAGTGACGCCAGAGTGGTGGCCATTATTTCCGCATTCCACCCGCCGGAGGACCTGTCCGAGAGAGTCCTGGAACTCAACAAGCAGGTGGCACACACCGTGGTTGTCGATGATGGCTCGGATATCAGCCATTCCAGCACCGTCCTGCAGGAGCTTGAAGAGATCGGCTGCACTGTGCTCCGGATGCCGGAAAATTCAGGAATTGCTGCCGCCCTGAACACCGGCATCGATCTGGCGCTTCAAAAGTGGTCCCCCGACTTCGTGTTGACCCTGGACCAGGACTCCGCGCTTGATCCCGGCTACATTGAAGCTGCGCTCAACACCTTCACGGCGGCGAAGGCCGAGGGAATAGATCCCGGGCTTATCAGCGCCCAGTCGCACAATGGCCTAAACGTTCCCCTTCTCACCAAAAAAGCTCACTTTCCTGAAGCATTCGATCCCCTCCAATCTGGAGCTCTGATACCTGTCTCAACCCTCAAAGCCGTGGGAATGATGGATGAAAGACTCTTCATCGATTGCGTGGACTCTGAATTCAATCTGCGCGTCCGGTCCCATGGCCTCGCCACCCTGATAGGAAAGGGCTGCAATATGACCCATGCCCTGGGGCATGCACAGCCGATGATGCTTTTCGGATGGCATGTGTCCGTTCTGGGCACCAAACGGCACGTCCACTCGCACGCGCCGTTCCGGGTGTACTACATAACCAGAAACAGCATTTACCTTTGGCGCCAATACGGTGCGCGATTCCCAGGCTGGCTCCTGCGACGGCTCAGATTCCAATTGGAAAGCGACATCTTTCGACTGCTGTATGGGGCAAACCGCAAGGGGCAACTCCGTGCTTTGGCCCGCGGCTGCCTCGACGGCTGGCTTGGACGGCTCGGAAAGATTGACCCCTCATTTCAGCAACGGATCAGCTCATGAATGCGAAAGCGGTAAAAAGGGTATCTGTCTGCATGGCAACATATAACGGACAGGATTACCTGGCGGAGCAGATATCGTCCATTCTCGACCAACTGTCGCCCGAGGACGAACTCATCGTCGTGGACGATGCCTCCAAAGATGGGACTATCGACGTCGTCCGCAGCATCAATGACTCCCGTATCATCCTCCTTCCCAACCAGGAAAACATGGGGTATGTTTCCAGCTTCGAGAAGGCAATCGCCGCGAGCAAAGGTGCCTACATCATGCTCTCGGACCAGGACGACATCTGGTTGCCGGGGCGCGTGGAAAAGCTGGTGGATTCACTGCACACCAAGGCCTTTGCGGCAAGCAACTTCACGGTGTTTGGCGGCCCCGCCAACAAGCTGCAGAAAGTGCAGTTGAAGAAGGCCGACAGTGGGCGTTGGCTATCGAACCTGGTTACCACGTGGATCGGCATCCGACCCTACTATGGCTGTACCATGGCCTTCCGCGCAGATGCCAAGCGTCTGATTCTTCCCTTTCCAACGTTTCTTACGGAAACCCACGACCAGTGGATAGCGATCGTGGCGAACATTAATCGTGAAATGGAACATGTGGAATCGGCCACTGTTGCACGCCGCCTGCATGAACAAAACACGACACCCAAATCGCGACGTCCCATCTCCAAAATCGTCCGAGCCAGGATTATGTTGCTCCGGGCGTTCCTCGTTGCCCTTCGTCGGAAGTCCCAGACAACATGAGCCCCGCTCCTTCGCCTCCAACTTCGCCGGCTCAGGCGGGTAACTATTCTGAAGCATTTGGCGCTGTAGCTATGGCCGCCTACGAGCCCGACGAAACCATGTTCGCTCGGCAGCTCTTGTCCATTCAAGCCCAGACTCACACCGCCTTTGTATGCCTCATATCGGCTGATGGCAATTTTGAGCGCGTCCAGGACATTGTCAGCCGGACCTGCGGAGGCGACAGGCGTTTCAAGGTGCTTGGATACGACGACAGGCTTGGGTTCCATCACAATTTTGAGCGTGCGCTCAATGCAGTTCCTGCGGAGGCACGCTGGGTAGCCCTCAGCGACCAGGATGACTACTGGTATCCGGAAAAGCTCACCACGCTGCTCCCCTACCTCGAGGAGTCAGCGCTTGTGACGTGTCAAGCCCGCGTCGTATCACCAGAGATGTCAACAACAGACCTGGACCCAGCCAAGGGTACGCAGACCGATCGGAAGAATGTAGGGCCGGCTGATCTTGTCGCCAACAACCAGGTTACAGGCGCACTCTGTGTGTTTCGTCGTGAACTCCTTGAGTTGGCTTTGCCCTTCCCGTCGCTGGCCGCCCCTTCCCAGTATCACGACCATTGGATCGCTCTCTGCGCTATGGCCGGAGACGGCGCACGCGTGAAGGACCTGGTCCTCCAGGACTACATCCAGCACGGCGGCAACGTTGTAGGAGAATCCCGGCAGAGTCTTACGGGCTCAATACGTAACACGTTCCGGTTCGTGCGCCGCTACGAAGGCAACGCGTCGCCTATAAGTATCTGCCGACTCATCTATAAGACAGGGCTGGGCTGGCGGACGCTGATGGCACGGACGCTCCTGCAGCGGCTTCAGAGCGACGGACGTTCAATCCCTGCGGACCTTCGGGGTGCATTGGAAATTTATGCCGCGCCCAAGGCACTACGCCTGATCCAGCTTTTGGCATTGGGTTGGCGACGCAAAAATGTGCCCTTGATGCGGGTGCTGGAAATCTTGCTGGGGGTCTTCGTGAAACCCATCAGCAGCCGGAACATAATCAACTGACCTGTTCGCCGGCGCCCTCGCGGTGCTTCGGTTCCAAGGCCCCCTTGAGCGTCCGGTGCTGCCGCAGCACGTGACCGGGACCGGGACCGTCAGCAGTTGATGCGTTCCCGGGCCTCGGTGGAAAGGGTGGCCAGCAGTTCACCGGGCATCTGACGGGTGGGTTTGGTGAAGAAACCCTGCCCATAACCCTTGGCAACCGCCACAAACCAGTCCTTCTTACTCCGGGCGGCCAGTCCCTGGTGCAGAGAATGCTGGATCAACAACAGAACATCGAACACATTGGTACCCAGCGGGAATTCCCGTTCCCGGATGTACCAAAGGCTGTTTCTGACATGGAAGAACAGCCGTGATCCCATGTCCTCTCCAATGCCCTTGGCAACCGGGTGGTTGACTTGGCTCTCCTTGACGGTCATCGCGAAGCCCATCTTGGACAGTCGATGGGTGTATTCGGAGTCATCAATCCAGATAAAGAAGTCCTTGAACGGCAGATGCGTGGCGGCGGCAACCTGAAGGTTGATCAGCACGCCCACGAAGGTCGCGGCATCAATGGCGATACCGCCCAGTTCGCTGGCCCGTACCTGCTTATGAGCGTCCCGGCTCACTACGGGGGGATTCCTGGGATTGAACTCCCCCCGGCCCGCCGTCACGAGTGACGCAAGGAACGCGGGACGGGGCGCCATGGACTCGAACTTTTCCATCAACGGCGCCAGTGCGTCCAATTCGGGTTCAGCGTCGTCGTCCATGAGCCACGCTGCATCATGGCCGTGGGCAAGAGCAATCTCCACTCCCCAGGCGAAGCCCCCGGCTCCACCGAGATTGGCACCTGTCTCAAACATCGTGACAGTCGGGTGTGAGTCGCGTATGTACTCTGCGCTTCCGTCGGTGGATCCGTTCTCAATGACGATGATTTCATCGAGCGGCCTCGTCTGCTGTTCCAGAGCCGCCAGGCACTTCTTCAGGTAGTCAAGACGGTTGTAAGAGACGACGACAGCAGCTACGGACATGAAATTTCCTGACTTTTTAGATCAACTTCCCGGTACATCGTAGTCGACCTGGGGCACAATCCCCTTGTCCGGCGAGGGGCGCCGGCTACTCTAAGCTGGATACTTTGGCGCTCAACGCTTACAAAGGCACGTCGAAGGAACAGAACCGCATGAAAGCAATTGCCGCAGCGCTGGCCAGGTTGGCGAAGTTTGCCCTGACCGTTGGCCTCGGCACCGTCGTCGGACTAATAGCTATTCCTGTCATCACCGACGTTGTCGGGTCCGGGCTGTGGGCCATCCTTGCGCTGGTGCAATCGCTGGCCACCCTGTTCGGTGTACTGGTCGCCTTTGGATGGGGAACCGTCGGACCGTCGATGGTCGCGTCGCTGCCAGCGGCCGAACGTCCGCAACTTTTCGCGGACTCACTCGTAACGCGCTCCTATCTCTACTTGTTGACGGCACCAATCATGGGCTGTGTCATGATTGCTTTGCAGCCGGCCCATGCCGCCTTTGTCTTCCTGGCCTCCCTGACGTATCTTCTCCCCTTCCTTGGGGCCTCTTGGTACTTTATCGGCGAGGCAAAGCCAACACGCCTCTTTCTGGCTGACGCGCTGCCGCAGTTGGCCGGTACGGTTGCTGGACTTTTCGTTCTTACGAACACGAGAGATTTGACTCTCATGGTGCTGACGCAACTGCTGTTCAGCCTGTTTGCCGTAGCGATCAGCGCAGTCGTGGTGCTGGGCTCGGCTAAGTCGACCCTGAGCTTCGACTTCTCCATCCGTGGGTCCTGGTCGCGCATGCAGTTGCAACGGCACGGAGTCATCACTGCGGCGACTGGGAGCCTCTACGTGAATTTGCCGATTCTTGCCGTCACAATCCTGATTCCGTCCCATTTGGACGTGTACGCCTTCGCGGACCGGCTGTTCCGATACGGCGCCGTAGCTTTCTCGCCCGTTCTCCAATTTATTCAGGGTTGGATACCGGAAGGTGGCGTACGGGACCAGAAGCATAGAATCCGGCGTGCAGCCCAGGCCGCGCCCTTGATTGGGGTGGCAGGCGGTCTGGCCCTGGCGATCCTTGGCCCGTTTGCGGCTCAAGTTCTTGTCAAAGATCCCATCCCATTCGGCACAAGCCTCAGCGTACCGATCGGAGTGGCTTTTGCAGCGGTGGCGCTATCACAGGTGCTGGGACTGGCTTGCCTTGTAGCAGTTGGACGGGCACGGGACCTAGCGAGATCGACACTCATCGGCGCCCTGGCAGGTGCCCCGATGATCGTAGCGGGAGCAATCAGCCTTGGTGTGGTGGGGGTGGCCTGGGCCGTCGCCATATCCGAAGCCCTTGTTGCGGCTTACCAGCTTGTGGTACTCCGTCGACACATGCGGGGCTAAGCAGGGGTCATAGTTCCCGCAAAGCGGATACCAACCGTTCCGGGGCTGAATTATGAGGCCGGGTTTAGCCTCTACGCAGGAGGGGAAGGGCACAGGTCGAGTTTGTAGAGCTTCGCCTCACCCTGGGAGTCTTCGAGTGTGGCCATGCCTGCAGCTATGAGGGCGTCCAGTCCTTTATAGCCACTGTCCCTTCCATGGACTTCCCGGTGCCCGAAGTCGAGGATGTATTCGATCTTCAGGCTTTCAACTGTCGGGCATACGGCGGGATCGTCCTTGGCCGGAGCAGGACCGTTAAGCAAAGGAGTTGCACCTTGGGGAACGGCGCTGAGGATGTGGAGTTGGACGAGCTTCCGGTCGGCAAAGGCGTACGCGAGGGAACTTCCGTTCCATGGATTGCCCACCATAAGGGCGTCCTGGGGCACTTCGCCTGGCAAGCGCTTGATGAGCGCCATCTCGTCGCTGGAGATCAGCGGTGAGTTCTCGGACAACCGGTAAGACCCTGCCATTGACGCTTCGGCTTGGCTGACATTGCCGCGTTGAGTCGCCACAATCAAAGCCAAAACCATGACGGTAGCCGCCACGGCGCCCAACATCTCCGGCCGCAAAGTCTTCCCGCCCGTCACAGGCGCGGTGGGCCGGACAGAACGGCCCCTTATCAGGCCGGCGCCCTTTGCCACGAGGATGGACAGCTGATTCCACACCGCGACGGCACCCCTGCACGCAAGCGGAATCGTCACCACGGGCAGGAGAGCCGCCAGCCGGGGAGGGTCGTTGTACCAGATGCCAGTGAGGAAAAGCCGGAAGTCGTCAGCCGGAAAGGAGCTGACCACAACGAAGAGAAAAGCAGCCACCGCATAGGTTCCCAGCAGCCACAGCTGCCGCCCGGACCGGAAAGTCAAGTAAATGCCGATCAGCGTCAGGAGCATGATGCCCCACGCAACTGGACGGCCAATTGCTGAGCTGGAGATCACCTCTCCAATTGCCTGCCCCGTCGACTCTACCGGCGGCCAGAAGGCAGCCTCGGCTGGAGGACGCACCGCGTCCCACAAGACTCGGAGCAGTACGACGGCGACAACGAAGCCGAGTGCCAGGGCCGTTGAAACGATGATTCGTTCCTTGCCCCGCCGGGTTGCAACCGTAGTCATGAAAATGCGGGTGTACACGTAGAGGGACGGGGGCAACATCAGTGCCAGCCACGCCATGGCGGCGCTTGGGTGGGCAAGTGCCATACCCGGAAGAGCCGCAAGCAGCAGGAACAGGCTCAGGAGCCTGGATCGGCTGGATACGGCAGACAGGCCAAGTGCGTCCAGTCCCAAGGCAATCACCATAGGCAGGAGGGCAAGCGCAAGAAAATTCGGGTACAGGACACCGAAGTCCAAGAGGGAAATTGGAAAAGCGCCGAATGCAGCAGATGCAATGCCTGCAGTGATGCTGACGGCCGGACGGCGCCCCCAAATGGCCTGTGCGAGATAAATGCACCCAAGCGGCCAGACGAAGGAGGCCACGACAATATTCATGACGTTTACGGATGCCGTGATGTCCCCTCCCCCAATGCCGACGAGCAGGGAGACCAGGTCGTGCCAGGCGGCGGGATAGGAACCGGCCCCCGTCATCGCATTAAGCGTGAGGGACGAGCCGGAGCCGGTGTCGAGAATGTACCGCACAGCGTTCAGGTGGAACACATTGTCGAAGGTTTGGGAAAACGACTCCGGGGAACCGGCGGCGTTCAACAGCCGACGACCAATCAGGACGGCTGCGATGGCCGATGCCGCCAAAGAGGCAAGGATCCAGTGGCCCGGATTGTCCTTCAACCCCGCATCAACCGCACCGGCCCGCTTCCTGAGCAGGAGGGACACCGCAAGAGCTACGGCGGCCACCCCAATGGTTACGGCGACCACCGGCAGGAGCGACCAGGCAATTCCAGCGAAGGGTGCCAGGATTGCAGCCACAGCAATTATTGAGACGCTCACAGAGGGAGCAGCGGCGGCGGCCCGGGTGGCACCCAGTCGCGCGGCCATGCCGACGGTGAATCCGGGAATCATCAGCAGGGCCACCGCGAGGACAAACTGTGGTACTGCGTCAAACCAAGACAAAAGTCCTCCGTACGGCTACTGGAGCGCGGGTATGTTCTGCCTGCCGCGGCTGCCTGCTTGAAAACGTCACGGACGGCCTGGTAAGGCCCGCGACGAAGGGTTAAATTAGGTCAATTGCGCAACAGGCCGACAGCCTCATGTATCGGCCCGTCGTAAATCATTTCTCCGTGTTTGAGGAGAACACCCCGTTTGCAGATCCTCGACACAAGATCCAAGTCATGGCTCACCACGACCAAGGTCTTGCCGTCCTGCGCCAATTCCTGGATTTTGTCGATGCACTTCCGTTGGAAAGGCTCATCTCCTACTGCGAGGATCTCATCGATCAGGAAAACCTCAGGGTCTGTGTGCACAGCAACGGAAAAGGCGAGCCGCAGGTACATTCCGGACGAGTAGAACTTGACCTCGGTATCTATGAACTGGCCAATCTCGGAAAACTCGACAATGTCGTCGAACCGGTCCTTGATCTGCTGCTCGGTCATTCCCAGGATGGCGCCGTTAAGGAACACGTTGTCGCGTCCGGAGAGGTCCGGGTGGAAGCCCGCGCCGACTTCGATCAGTCCCGCCACCCTGCCCCTTGTTTTTACTGTTCCTGAATCAGGAAGCATGACCCCCGAAATATGCTTGAGCAGAGTGGACTTGCCGGAACCGTTCAGGCCCAGCAGCGCCACTGTTTCCCCCGCCTCGACGTTGAGAGAAACGTTCTTTAGCGCGTGGAACTTCTCCGAAAGATCCCCTTTGCGCCCCTTGACGAGCCAAACGACGGCTTCCTTGATGGATCGCGTATGGCGGAGGACGAATTGCTTGCTGATGTCAGAGACTTCAATTGCGTTGACCACTTAGAGCTCCTGCGCGAAACGGCCCTCAAGGCGCCGGAAAGTGAATTGGCCCAGGACGAGGATCGCCAAGGCAACGCCGATCCCAACCACCAGCCAAAGACTAAAAAGATTGGGGGGCATGGCGACGGAACCGTCAGTCGTCGGGAACCAGAACGCGTAATGAAAGAGCTCCACGCCGATCGTGATCGGATTCGCCTGGTAGACGGCAAACCATCCCGACCCCAGCTTCTCCTGAACCATGGACCAGGCATACATCACGGGGGAAGCCCAGGTGGCGACCATCAGGAGCATGTCCACCAGGTTCTCGGAGTCACGGAAGTAGACGTTGGCGGCGCCGAACAGAAGACCCAGGCCCGTGGCAAGGAGGGCAACGATTGCAAAGCCGGCCACCGCCGCGAGCAGCTGAAAAACGTTGGGATGCCATCCGGCGAAGAGACACCCGACGACGAGCACCACCAGCTGCGGGAAGAAGTGCACAGCCGAAACCCAAACGGACGCCACAGGAAAGAGTTCGCGCGGAAGATAGATCTTCTTGATGAGGTTTCCGTTGTTGACGATGGACCTGGCTGCATTTCCCAGTGCTTCGGAAAAGAAGTTGATTAGCACAATGCCCGAAAACAGGTAGACGGCGTAGTTGGCCAACCCTTCGGGGTTCCGTGCGCTTCGTTCCAGGCCCAGAAAAACCCCGAGAGCCACGTAGAAGACGATGAACTGCACTCCAGGCTTCACATACGACCAGAGCAGGCCCAGGACAGACCCTCGGTAGCGTACCTTGAGCTCTTTCCGTACCAGCAGCTTAAGAAGGAAGCCTGACTGCCTTATATCCCGGAGGCCACCACCCAGTCCGGGCGTGGTCAACTCCCCGGATGCGACTTCACTCACTTGATCTCGTTCTGGGTATGCTGCTCGAACGTCTTCCTCCAGGACTCCATAGAAGTGAGGTCCGACACGGCAGCTTTGTATTTCCTGCTGAGCGCGGGCCACTCCTTGAGCAGGGCAGAGTGAAGCCGCGCGCTCTCTGCCAGCATCTTCCGCAACTGCTTGGGATCCCGGCGGTACCAGGAGGCTCCGGTGCCTTCAGCGTTGGACACCACAGCGCTGTCGTACTGGGCCATGCGCCACCACCGGTTGTCCTGGTGCGCAATCGTTGTCTGAGGACGCTCTGCACTGGTGCCCTTGACCGGGCTTGCCAACTGCCGAACGACAGTCTTGGCCGCCCATGGAAGAAGGGTCAGCTTGCCAGGCTGCGACGGGCCGTGGCCCCGCCGCGGCGGTTTGTCCATCTTTGGCGCCGGAAAGTCTTCCGGATCAGGACGGAAGACTGCATCCGAATGTGCGGCCATCATCTCGCGGATCTGTGGCAGCTTGGCTGGCAGCAGCCCGGGCAGTGATTCCGGCCCCTTCAACACATCCTCCAGGGCCCATTGCCGGCCCTGGGCCGTGGCGTACTGCATGGACACCAGATGCTTGACGTCAGCGTATTGCGACTCCTTGATGACCCTGCCGCCGAACTCGTAGGGACTGTGAAGGAGGGCGGCCACCACCCTGTTGCGGGCGTGGAAGTAGGCCTGCCAGCCAACGAGGTCGTCCTTGTCAATCCAGGACACGTGCCAAACAGCTGAGCCCGGTAACGACACCGTGGGGTATCCGGCCGCCTTGGCCCGCAGCCCATATTCGGAATCGTCCCACTTGATGAACAGCGGGAGTGAGAGTCCGATCTCCCGGATTACCTGGGTGGGGATCAGGCACATCCACCAGCCGTTGTAATCGACGTCGCAACGCCGATGCAGCCACGGGGTTTGGCGAAGGTTGGACGACAGGAAGTCGTGGCCCAGGATCATGTCCTCGCTGGGTAGCGAAGGCTGGAACCGGTAAGGGTTTACCACTTCGCCGAAGGTGTGCAGGACCGTCCGGTTGTAGAGGTCGAACATGTGCCCTCCGACGAGGGTCGGAGTCTTGCACCGGTCCGCGAACGTCAGAAGGCGAATGATGCTCTCAGGCTCAACAACAACGTCATCGTCCATCAACAGGGCGTAGTCGCTGCCGTTCTCGACAGCCTCGAACATGCCCCGCGCAAACCCGCCCGAACCGCCCAGGTTGGACTGGTTGATGATGCGGAGCTTGCCCCTGAGGGAACGCTTGACGTCGTCGAACCCCTCAGCGTCGGAAAGTTTCTGTGTGCCCTGGTCAACAATCAGGATTTCCTGCACGTGGGCCAGCGCTTCTTCGCTGTCGGCAAGGAGCCGCAGGTTGTTGAGGCAGAAATCCGTTTTGTTCAGGGTGGTGATCTGGAGCGTGACGGACCCCGGCGTTGTTTCGACCGCCGGACCCTGCCATTCCGCGTCGAGCATGATCAAGGGCTCGGTTCCGGCCAGCAGGTCGAACCAGTACCACCCGCCGTCGCCGAAGGGCGCCAGTGAAAGTTCAAACGTGCTCTCCGCGTTGCCTTCAACCCGGCGGGTGTCCACCCGCTGCAGGGAACCGCGGGCGTTCGACTTGTAGACGATAACCGAGCCGGCGCCCTGGGTCCGGACCTGGAGCCGGATCTTGTCTACTGTCGTCCACCGACGCCAGTAGCTGGCGGGGAAAGCGTTGAAGTAGGTGCCGAAAGACACCCGTTCGCCGGAACGGACAGACGTTGAGTGCCGCGAAAGGAAGTCTTCAACGTGCGCTTCTTTGGTGGGGCTGCTGATGGTCCGGGGCTTCGCGGTCTTACCGTCGCGGTCGCCGGCGGTGGGCAACTGAATGCCCGTCGCGGTGCCCATGTCCATATAGAGGGGCACCGTGTCCATCTGGCTGGCACTGGGCAGGATCACACGCTGAAGCGTCTGCCACGCTCCCCGGTCCATAACAGCGTCAGCCCTCACGGTGTTCTTCGTCTTGTTGTCGGTAGGGACGCTCATGCGTCGACTCCCCCGCTTTCAAGCTGTACGCCGCTTTCGAAGTGCGGCCGGATCTTGTTGTCAAACATGCTGAGAGCGGCGCCGATGGCCATGTGCATGTCGAGGTACTTGTAGGTGCCCAGCCTGCCGCCGAACAATACGTCCTTTTCGGCCGCAGCGAGGTCTCGGTACTTCAGGAGGCGTTCCCTGTCCGCGGAGGTGTTGACCGGGTAGTAAGGCTCATCGCCCTTTTCGGCAAAGCGCGAGAATTCGCGCATGATGACCGTCTTTTCGGTCTGGTAGTCGCGCTCCGGGTGGAAGTGGCGCGGTTCGATGATGCGGGTGTAGGGGACGTCTGCGTCGTTGTAGTTCACAACCGACGTGCCCTGGAAGTCGCCCATCTCAAGGACTTCTTCCTCGAAGTCGATGGTGCGCCAGGACAGGTCGCCCTCGGCATAGTCGAAGTACCGATCCACCGGGCCGGTGTAGACGACAGGAATGTTGCCCACGACCTTGTTTTTGCTGTACTCGTGGGACTCGTCGAAGAAGTCGGTATTGAGCCGCACCTCGATGTTGGGGTGCTCTGCCATCTTTTCGATCCAGGCGGTGTAGCCGTTGGTCGGCAGGCCCTCGTACTTGTCATTGAAGTACCGGTTGTCATAGTTGTAGCGCACAGGCAGCCGGGAAATGATACCGGCCGGCAGGTCCTTGGGATCTGTCTGCCACTGCTTGCCGGTGTAGTGCTTGATGAAGGCCTCGTACAAGGGGCGGCCGATCAGCTGGATGCCCTTGTCGTTCAGGTTCTGGGGGTCAGTTCCCGCCAGTTCCCCTGCCTGTTCCTGGATGAGGTCGCGGGCCTGGCCGGGGGTGAGATTGGCCCGGAAGAACTGGTTGATGGTGGCCAGGTTGATGGGAAGCGAATAGACCTCGCCCTTGTGGACGCCATAGACCTTGTGCACATAGTCAGTGAAGGTGGTGAACCGGTTGACGTACTCCCACACCCGCTCGTTCGAGGTATGGAAGAGGTGGGCGCCGTACCGGTGGATCTCGATCCCGGTCTGCTCTTCCTTTTCGCTGTACGCGTTTCCGCCGATGTGGTGGCGGCGGTCGATGACAACGACCTTCAGGCCGAGCTCAGTGGCGGCCTGTTCTGCGATTGTCAGGCCAAAAAAGCCGGACCCTACGATGACGAGGTCAGCGGTCACAAAATCTCCTGGTTCGAATGCGGGCAGCGCAATGGTGCGCAGTGTCTGCTGCTCTAGCCTACCCGAGTGACTGCAGGGCCCGTCGAATCAGCATTCCCGCTGTGACCCGGCACACGGAGTCCCGGTGGGCAGGCGAAGGACCCCGTTATCCCAGTGCGGTTTATCCACATAGGCGCAGAAGCCAATGCCCCGCACTGAGCCCGGTGGCTAGCGTGGGTGCATGCACGAGGGACCAACTACCCATGACGCTTAATTGCACTCTGGTGGGCGGACCGGGATCACCGCGTCCCCAGCCACCCGTGGAACTGTCCATTGATGCACCGGCCGGCACGGCAGGGTACGTCATTCACGAACAGTTGGTCCGGAAGTACGGTGCGGGCTCGGTCAGCGTGGACGGGCAGGATCTGCGTTCCCTGGTCCTCGGCGTGCCGCCGCTCGTAGAGGCGGCAATCCTTGTCGACGGCGGCACCCCACCTTCGAGCAGGCGGCCACGGCGCCCGCCAATTGCCGATGCCGTCCCTCCCCTGGTCCTCGCCATCGACAGCGGAGCAGCAGCGGGAACCGTAGTGCCATTACGGCGTGGCACCTACACCATCGGTCGAAGCGGCACACGGATTGTCATCCCGGACCCGGAGTTGTCCCGTGAACATGCCAGTGTGGTGGTCACTGACACGGAGATCATAGTGGTTGACCTGGACAGCGCCAACGGGACGTATGTCGACGGCCAAAGGATACGGAACACGGTTATCTCAACGGACTCAACCATCAGGTGCGGTCAATCGAACCTATCGCTGGTGTTTGCAGATGTGCCCCATAGAGTCCTCTCGGAAGCAGGAAAGTCGGTGGCGGAACCTATCGTGGTGTCCGGCCGCCCTGATCCAGGAAACCGCGCGGCACTCCTTCTGACCGCGATTCTCCCACTGGCACTTGGGGTACTGCTGGCCTTTCTCACCGGCATGTGGATGTTTCTGGCCTTTTCCGCGGTTTCGGTGTTTTCGGTCCTGGTGCCCGCGGTCAGCGGACGGCGGCACAGGCGGGACCTGTCCGCGGCCCTGAAGTCGGCTGTTGAAGATGACAGGGAACGCCGACGACGGTGCGCCCCTTCCCTGTCCATCGTTGCTCTTGCGGCCCGGCGGACTGAAGGGACGTCCTGCCCGGATTCCCCCGGCGACGGGGTGTGGCTGCGGCTGGGACAGGCAGAACAGCCGGCCAATGTCAGGATCGAACCGCCCGGTGCTGCCGAGACCATCCCACGGGCAGGAATCGTCCCCGTCGTTCTGGACCCGGACGTCCCGCTCACCACCCTGGGCGGCCCGCGCTTTGCCACCGATGGCACCCTCCGCTCCCTTCTCATGCAACTTGCGGCATACCCGCGCACGGGCACGATGAATGTCGTCGTCCACGGGCTGCCGGAAGCCCTACCCCTCGCAGCCCGGTATCTCAGCAGAGTGACGCTCACTGCAACACTGTCCGCCGCCCTTAATGCAGTGGACGGCAGCGAGCAACAGGGCTGCGGGCGGGGAGTCCTTTTGATCCGGGGGGATAACTCCGGAGCGGTGGTGGAAAAGTCGCTCCGGGAAGCAGCGCTCCAGCGGGGGTGGCAGGTTCTTCACTTCCTGCCTGAAGACGGCGATTGGCCTGCACCTGACGTCCTCCTGTCCGAGCGCGCATCAACCGTGGTGCAGAACCACCGCGGTACTGTGTTTGTCCCTGACCTGGTCCCGGACGAAGTCTTTACCGCTTTCTGCCGGCACCTCGCCGGTGCCCTGATTCGTGACAAGGAACAGGCCAGGACCGTTCCCGCTTCCTGCAGCCTTGACGAAGTCCTGCCACTGACGCTCGCGGCTACCGCAAGCAGATGGGACTGCAGCGCCCGAAACATCGGGTTGCCCGTACCCTTGGGCGTTTGCAGGTCGGGAACGAAGACCTTCGACCTCCTGGCCGACGGTCCGCACCTCGTGGTGGCAGGCACCACAGGCTCAGGGAAGTCGGAACTGCTCCGGAGCATGGCCCTGGCGCTGGCCTTGTCCTATCCGCCGGACCGGGTCAACTTCTTCTTCATCGATTTCAAGGGCGGTTCAGGTCTTGGTCCGCTCAGCGGGCTCTTCCATTGCGTGGGACTGCAGACGGATCTTTCCGATTCCGAGATGGAGCGGACACTGACATCGCTTCGCGCCGAAGTGAGGCTGCGGGAGAGCTGCCTCGCCGCGGCCCGCGTCCCTGACGTCTCCACGTACCGCTCCGCACCGGCGGCCAAGGATTTTGTGCTCCCCCACCTCGTCATCGTCATCGATGAGTTCAGGATGCTGGTTGACGACGCGCCGGAAGTGCTTCGTGAGCTGCTGCGGATAGCATCGATCGGACGGTCACTGGGCATCCACTTGATCATGGCCACTCAGAGGCCGCAGGGAGCGTTGACAGCTGACATCCGTGCAAACGTCACCTCGAGCATTGCACTTCGCGTGCAGTCCGACATGGAATCTGTCGACATCGTCACTTCCAGGGACGCTTCGGCCATCAGTGTTAATACCCCCGGCCGCGCCTTCCTGGCGCGCGGAACGGAGCCGGCCGAGGAGTTCCAGGCCGCGTCCCTGTCGTCAGTCTCCGATCGCAAACAGCCAAGTGCCGTTTCTGTCCAGCGGACAATGGACTATCTCGCCTGCCAGGCAGCCGAACCAGGCGACAGACGAGCCCCTGCACCCACCCCCGCACAGGCAGTGGAACCGCTGGCAGCCTTGGTGAGGAGTCTGTGCGCTGCCCAGCAGAAACCAGCACCGAGAAGGCCTGTCGCACCTCCACTGCCGACTGAACTGGAAAAGCCCGACCCGAACGCGCCATCCTCGGATTCGGGAACCGCTGACTCACTGGCCCTGGAACCCGTGGCTGTGGCGGGCCAGATCTGCCTCGGCCTAATGGATGTTCCCGAGCAACAAGAACTTCAGCCCCTTCTGTGGAGCCATGCCAAGCACGGTCACGCAGCCTTCATTGGCAGTCCAACTTCCGGGGCCGGATCGGCACTGGAATTGACTGTCCATGAACTAATGGCCAGTCCTGATGGAGCCCATTTCTATGTCCTGGACGCGGACGGGAGTCTTTGCCCGCTGGCAGGTGAAGCACGGGTGGGCGCCCACGCCGCCTTGCACGATCTGCGGCGTGGAGTGCGCATCCTGGAGCGGCTCGTCCGTGAACTGGGGCAGCGGTTGAGTCAACCCGCCTCCAATCCGGTACCTCTCGTCCTCGTCATCATCGGCTGGGGATCCTGGGTTTCGGCATTCCGGTCCGGACCGCTGGCCTGGGCGGAAGATCTGGTTCTGGACCTCGTGCGCGACGGCGCCAGGGCAGGGATAACGCTCCTGGTCCATGGGGAGCGGGAGCTTGTCACCGCCAGGTTCTTTGGTGCGCTTCCCAATCGTTTCTTTTTTCCAGCCTGCTCCACCGAGGAGAACCGCGCCCTGTGGCCGCGGATGCCTGCCGTTCCGGCCGTCAAGGGCAGGGCTGTAGCCTTCGGCCCTGTCTCGGGCGGCAACCCCGTTGCCTGCCAGTTCTACCGCACCCCCGATCTGCAGGCTGGCACAGGCCGGAGAGGCGCCGGATATCCGCCAGCCGCATCGACTCCATTCCGCATTGAACCCCTCCCGGCGAAAATCACGGTCCGGCAGATCGCAGCGGTCATGTCGGCGGTGGGGACACCCCACCGAGCCCTGCGGTCCCCAGACCAGGACCCGCCTGGCGGTACGCACTGCTACGAACTATCGGAACCGCCCCGCCGGCCACGCAACGTCATCCTGGGCGTAGCCGGAGACGAACCCGCTCCAGCGTCCTTGCGGATGCCTGGCAGCGGAGTCACCGCCATTCTTGGCAACCCGGGAAGCGGCAAAAGCAATACCCTGCTCGCGCTGGCAGCACTCAACCCGGGACAGCAGTGGTGCACGTGTCCGGTACCGGCAGAAGGCGCAGAAGATTTTTGGCGGGACGTGCTTATGCAGGCGGAGAGCGGGGGGCTTTCGCGGGAGACCGTACTGCTGGTTGACGACGTTGATCTGCTGGCCCTTCCGGCGTTGAGGGCTTTGGAGCAGCTGGCCGCTTTGGGCCACTCCCTGATGGTCACTGCTGCCTTCAGCCCAATGCTTTTCCAACGCGTTCCGCTGGTCATGAACGCAAGGGGCGCCGGCGCCGGACTTCTGCTGGGGCCACGTTCCCTGGCGGATGGCGACTTGTTTGGGATCAGGTTCGAAGTTGAGTCCAACGCTCCGCCGGGGCGTGGCGTCCTCATCTCCGGCGGGCGGTCCTGCCCCGTTCAGGTGGCCTGGGCGGGCGCGACAGGCTGAGCATGCCGGTTGCCCGTCGAACGCCGTCCCGCGGAGAGGCGGCCAGGCCCCGCGCTGCAGGTCAAAGTGCGGGCGGAGCACTTCCGGTTCGGGAGGCATGGTTGATCACGTTGTTGGAGAACAGGAGGACGATGGCGACAACAGCGGGTACCAGCATCGCCAACCCGGCAAGGACCAGGCCGCTGGTTATGGCAGGTACGCCTATGGTCAGGACGAACAGTTGGGCCACCAATGCGGCCGCCCGGGTCCAGCGGTAGCCCCTGTACAAAAAGACGGACACCGCAAACAGCCACGCGGAGAAAGCAAGCAGGAGCCCCAAGGTGAAGACGGCACCCCAGAAGGACAGCACGGGGCTCCCGCTGAGCAGCTCGTAGGCGTACCACCAGGCGGCTGCCAGCAAAGCCGTCGCCTCTGCAGCAGTCACAATGGCCACCACCTTGGCCGCGGCCGGCACGGTTGCCGGACGATCGCCGGCCGAGGGGTCAGCACCGTCACGGGGCTCATCAGGAGAAGAGGGGGCGCCTGCTGGGTTTACCGGGGGTCTTGACACACTGGCACCCTACCGGACATAGTCGGACACTGGTGAGGGCGGGAGCCGACACTGTGATGCATCGCTCAGGTTTCAGCGGATATCAAGCGTTATTACCCCTTGTTTACACAGCGTTAACATGACAGGCTTGATGCAGATGACCAAGGGGGCCCTGAGGGCCCCTTTCCTTTGTAGCCACTAGTGAATAATTTCACAAAGGCATTTCCCGGAAATGGAGCAACTGATCAGCATGGATTGGCGTAACCGCGCAGCGTGCCTTGACAAGGACCCGGAACTGTTCTTCCCCGTTGGGAACACAGGACCTGCCCTCCTGCAGATCGAGGAAGCCAAGAGCGTCTGCCGCCGGTGCCCTGTCGTAGACACCTGCCTGCAGTGGGCCCTCGAGTCCGGCCAGGACGCCGGCGTATGGGGCGGCATGAGCGAAGACGAGCGCCGCGCGCTTAAACGGCGCGCCGCCCGCGCACGTCGCGCCTCCTAGGAAGGCACGGCACCGCAGGCCGGTCAGCATCGGGCCCAGCAACCGCAGAACAGAGGCCCCTGGACAATCCACATGGATCGTCCAGGGGCCTCTGTCTGTTCTACGGTGTCTGTATTACTCACCGTCCGGCCCTTGGATGTGGCCGGACCGGTACCCCTACTTCCCGGCCAGGCTGAGCCGGATCTTGACCTCGGTCCCGCCGCCCTCGCGGCGCTCCCACGTGATGGTCCCGCCCAACTCGCTGGTGACAAGCGTGCGCACGATCTGAAGCCCGAGCCCCTCAACGTGCGGAGTCTGCGGAAGCCCCACCCCGTCATCGGCGATGGTCACTGTCAGTTCTTCGCCGTCGTCCCCTTCGGACCGGTCGGCAACAAGCCAGACTGTTCCTGCCCTTCCTTCAAGGCCATGCTCCACAGCGTTGGTCACCAGTTCGTTGATGACGAGGGCCAGCGGGGTGGCAAGATCGCTGGGAAGTTCACCGAAGGTCCCTGACCGTTCGGTCCGGACCTGCTGCGACGGGGAGGCCACCTCAGCAGACAGCCGGAACTGGCGCCCGATCAGTTCGTCGAAATCAACACTTTGCGTCAGGCCCTGCGACAATGTCTCGTGGACCAGCGCGATCGTGGCAACGCGCCGCATCGCCTGCTCCAGGCCCTGCTTCGCCTCATCGCTGACCATGCGCCTGGACTGCATCCGCAAGAGCGCAGCCACGGTCTGGAGATTGTTCTTGACCCGGTGGTGGATCTCCCGGATGGTGGCGTCCTTGGTCACCAGCTCCATTTCGCGTCGGCGCAACTCGGAGACGTCACGGCAGAGAACCAGGGCGCCGAACCGCTGCTGTTCGTCCCGGAGCGGAATGGCCCGCAGGGACAGGCTGACCCCGCGGGACTCGATCTCGCTGCGCCATGGCATGCGTCCGGTGACAACCAGCGGCAGGGTCTCATCGACCATGCGCCGGTCCTTGAGCAGGCCGGCGGTGACTTCGGCGAGCGAGCGCCCTTCCAGGGATTCGCCGTCACCCAGGCGCCGGAAGGCCGACACTCCGTTGGGACTGGCGTACTGGACCACGCCATCGGCATCCAGCCGGATGAGGCCGTCCCCTACGCGGGGCGCGCCCCGGCGGGAGCCGGTAGGTGAGGCGAAGTCGGGCCACAACCCAAGCGTGCCCATCCGCAGGAGGTCGTAGGCGCACTGGCGGTAGGTCAACTCCAGCCGTGACGGCATGCGTGAACTGGAGAGGTCCATATGGGTGGTGACTACCGCAAGGGTCCGGCCGTTGCGGACCATGGGGACGGCCTCCACCCGCAGCGCCATCTCGCTGTTCCAGTTCGTCTCGCTGGAGCGCTCAATGGACCGGGAGTTCCAGGCTTTGTCCACGAGCGGTTGCAGGTCTGACCGGATTCCCTCGCCGACGAAGTCGCTGTGGAACGCCGTGTGCGTGGTGGACGGGCGTACGTGCGCCAAAGCGATGTAGCCAAGCTCCGGGTGGGGGAACCAGAGCGCCAGGTCGGCGAACGCCAAGTCCGCGACCATCTGCCAGTCCCCCACCAGGAGGTGCAGCCATTCGGCATCGCCCGGCCCGAAATCAGCATGTTCCCTGATAGGGTCCGTAAAGATTGCCACTGCACCTCCATTTGCGACGCCGGATTGCTAGCGTCGGACGATTGACCTCAAGAGCCTCAATGCTACCGACAGCGAGGCCATGTCGTCGGCCTCGAGTGCATTCACCTCGTCGAACATGCTCTTTGCCCTGCCCAGCTGCTCGGCATTTTGTGCCTCCCAGTCCTTGAGCCGTGCATCGGGGGCGTCGGCGGCAGACGTAGCGTCCAGCACCGCCGTCGTCATGTCCGACACCGTTGAGTACAGATCGTCGCGCAGGGCAGCCCTTGCCAGCGCCTGCCACCGGTCCTGTCGGGGCAGGCTGCTGATCCGCTCCAGCAGCGAGTCGGCATGGAACCGGTTGAACACCGTGTAGTAGACGGCGGCGATCTGCTCCACCGGGTCTTTCCGGGTCCGGGCGATCTTTGCGATGTCCAGCAGCACGAAGCTCTCGAACAGTTCTGCCCAGCGCAGGGCAAGGCCTTCGGGCAGTTGCCACTCGCGGCCCTTCGCCAGCCATTCCGCCACCCGCTCGCGGTCGTCGCCGCGCAGGTAGTCCAGCAGCCGTGCCCGCATGGGATCCATGAGCGGCTTGAACTCGGCCACCACGTCGGCGATGGGGCGTGAAACGCTCTCCTGGCTCAGCAGCCACCGGACCGCACGGTCCAGAAGCCGGCGGATGTCCAGGTGGACGGTGCTCCAGTGCTCCGTGGGGAACGAGGCAGGCAGGCTGTTCAGCTCGCCCACCATCGCATCCAGTTCGTACACCTCGCGCAGCGCCACGAATGCCTTGGCCACGGCCACTTCACTGGCCGAGGTTTCCTCCATGACGCGGAAGGCGAAGGTGATGCCGCCCAGGTTGATCATGTCGTTCGCCACCACGGTGGCGATAATCTCGCGGCGCAGGGGGTGGGTGTCCAGTTCCGCATCGAAGCGTTCCCGCACCTGGTGCGGGAAGTAGGAACGCAGCGTCTGCCGGAACCACGGGTCATCGGCAAGGTCGCTGTCCCGCAGCGCCGATGCAAGCTCGATCTTGGCGTAGGCGGCCAGCACCGAAAGCTCGGGAGAGGTCAGGCCCTGGCCTTGCTGCAGCCGGTCCCGGAGCATTGCCGTGCTGGGCAGCGCTTCCAGGTCGCGATTCAAGTCGGCGCTCTTCTCCAGCCAGTCCATGAGCCGCTCGTAGCTCGGGCTCCACTCCGCGACGCGGGTCCTGTCGTTCAGCAGCAGGATGTTCTGGTCGATGTTGTCTTCGAGGACCAGCCGGCCCACCTCATCGGTCATGGAAGCGAGGAAGTCGGCCCGCTCACCGGCCGGCAGTTTGCCAGCCGCAACCATCCGGTCAACGAAGATCTTGATGTTCACTTCGTGGTCCGAGCAGTCCACGCCGGCGGAGTTGTCGATCGCGTCCGTGTTGAGAATGACGCCCTGCAACGCTGCCTCGATACGTCCGCGCTGGGTCATGCCCAGGTTTCCGCCTTCACCCACCACCTTGACGCGCAGGTCCCGGCCGTTGACGCGGATGGCATCGTTGGCTTTGTCCCCCACGGATGCGTTGGATTCGGAACTCGCCTTGACGTAGGTACCGATACCGCCGTTGTAGAGAAGGTCGGCAGGCGCCAGCAGGATGGCACGCAGCAGCTCGGGAGGGCTGAGTTCAGTGGTGTCCGCCGGGAGCCCCAGCGCGGTCCGAACCTGCGTGGACACGGGAATGGACTTGGCCTGCCGGGCGAAGACCCCGCCGCCTTCACTGATCAGCGACTTGTCGTAGTCGTCCCACGAGGACCGGGGCAGCTCGAAAAGTCTCTGCCGCTCCGCAAACGAGGACTCCTCGTCCGGCTCCGGGTCCAGGAAGATGTGCCGGTGGTCGAAGGCAGCCAGCAGGCGGATGTGCCGGGACAGGAGCATCCCATTGCCAAACACGTCACCGGACATGTCCCCCACACCCACCACCGTGAACGGCTCGGTCTGGGTATCCAGGTCCAGCTCGCTGAAGTGCCGCTTGACCGATTCCCAGGCGCCGCGGGCCGTGATGCCCATGGCCTTGTGGTCGTACCCCACGGAGCCGCCGGAGGCGAAGGCGTCGCCAAGCCAGAAGCCGTACTCCGCGGAAAGGCTGTTGGCAATGTCTGAGAAAGTAGCCGTTCCCTTGTCCGCCGCGACCACCAGGTAGGAGTCGTCGTCGTCATGCCTGACCACGTTCGACGGCGGCACGAGCCGTTCGCCGCCGCCCTCCGTGAGAAGGTTGTCAGTTAGATCCAGCAGCCCACGGATGAACGTCTTGTAGCTTTCGACGCCCTCGGCCATCCAGGCGGCGCGGTCCGTGGCGGGATCGGGAAGCTGCTTGGCGAAGAAGCCGCCCTTGGCACCGGTTGGCACGATGACGGCGTTCTTGACCGTCTGCGCCTTCACCAGGCCCAGGACCTCCGTCCGGAAATCCTCCCGCCGGTCAGACCAGCGCAGTCCGCCACGCGCCACCTTGCCGAACCGAAGGTGCACACCCTCAACTCGTGGGGAGTAAACCCAGATTTCAAACATGGGCCGCGGGAAGGGCAGTCCTTCGATCCGCGCGGGATCCAGCTTGAAGCTCAGGTGCGGCTTGTCCTGGTAGAAGTTGGTGCGAAGCGTGGCCTCAATGAGGTTGACGAAGGTGCGCAGCACGCGGTCGGCGTCCAGCGTTGCCACCTTTTCGATGGATGCTGCCAGGTCCCGTCCCACGGAGGCCTGTGCCTCGGACCGGTCTCCGTCAGTCAAGGCCGGGTCAAAGCGGGCGGCGAAGAGCGCCGTGAGGCCCCTTGTCACGTTGGGGTTCGCGAGGAGCGTGTCCGCCATGAAGCCGAAGGAGCTGCTGTTGCCCAGCTGGCGCATGTAACGGGCATAGGCGCGCAGTACGGTGATCTGCCGCCAGTGCAGGCCCTCCCTCAGTACCAGCCGGTCAAAGCTGTCCGATTCCGCAGCGCCGGTGACAGCCGCCCCGAAGGATTCCGCGAGAAGCTCTCCGGTTGACATCGGGTCCACGCCGGCCGGGTATTTCAAACCCAGGTCGTACAGAAAGAAGTCGCGGTGGTCTGCTGTTTCGATTTCAAACGGCCGTTCATCCAGGACCTCGAGTCCGAGATTATGGAAGTACGGCAAAATCTGGCTCAGGCTCTTGGGCTCCAGCATGTAGAGCTTGACCCTTGCATCCTCTTCCAGGGTGGCGCCGGCCCCTTCTGGAAGGTACACGTGGACGCCCGGCCGTTCCTGCCGCGCGCCGGTGCTCCGCTCCGCGGCGGCCCCGTACTTTTCGAAACGCGCAATGTCCTCAAGCGCGTCCTCTACTTCGTAGTCCACGCGGTAGCTGGCCGGGAACGCTTCGGCCCAGACAGCGGCGAGTTCCTTGGCTTCGGTCGCATCCCGCCCTTCACGCAGGACTTCCGCGATGCCTTCACTCCATGACCTTGCGGCCCGGACCAGCCGCTTTTCCAGCTCATCGCTGTTGACGTGGCTGACGTCGGCATCCTTGGGCAGCCGAATACGGAAGAACAGCCTGGCGAGGGCGGACTCCGTCATACGGGCTTCGTAATCAATCGAGACCGCCTGGAACGTTTCCCGCAGTTCCTGTTCTATGCGAAGCCGGACGTTGGTGGTGTAACGGTCGCGCGGCAGGTAAACGACGGCGGACATGAACCGGCCGTAGATGTCCGGCCTCAGGAACAGGCGGGTACGCCGCCGTTCCTGCAGCTTCTGGATTCCCAGCGCGGTGGCGGCAAGGTCGGGAATTTCGATCTGGAAAAGTTCATCCCGGGGGTAGGTTTCGAGGATTCCCAGGAGGTCCTTGCCCGAGTGCGAGTCCGGCGGGAAACCCGCGCTCTGCAGCACGGCATCCACTTTCTCCCGGACAATGGGAATATCGCGGACGGAGCCGGCGTAGGCGCTGGTGGCGAAAAGACCGATGAAACGGCGCTCCCCGTTGACGTTGCCCGCGGCGTCGAAGCTTTTGATGCCTATGTAGTCCAAGTAGGCCGAGCGGTGGACGGTGGACCGTGAATTGGCCTTCGTGATGACCAGTGCACGCTTTTCGCGGGCCTTCTTACGGCCGGTATCAGTGAGGTGCTGGATGTGCGGGGAGTCGGCGGCCGCGCGCAGCAGCCCGAGGCCGCTGTCCTCGCGCAGTTCGAGGACGTCTTCGCCGTCCACGTTGAGAAGGTCGTACTCACGGTAGCCGAGGAACGTGAAGTTCCCTTCGTCAAGCCACCGCAGCAGGTCCTTGGCCTGCCGCAGTTCGGCAATCTGGGCGGGATTGGCTACCCGGTCCAGGCTTTCGGCGATTTCCAGGGCCTTTTGGCGCATTTTGGGCCAGTCTTCGACGGCGGCGCGCACGTCTTTCAGCACGCGGGTCAGGCCGGCGAGCAGGGACGCCTTCACGTCGTCGGAGACGCGTTGGATTTCGACGGCGATCCACGACTCCATGTGCGACGCGTTCTCACCCTGCGCGATGAGGTGGGAGAGGTTTGGCATTGCCGCGGTATCCCCACTTGATATGCCCAAGTGCGCGGGGACCCTGTTGACCTTGACCAGTTCGCCCGTTTCCCGGTTCCTGGTGGCCACGAAAAGCGGGTGGACCACAAGCTTGATGGCGGCGTGCTGCCTGACCAGTTCTGAGTTCACGGAGTCGACAAGAAACGGCATGTCGTCGGTGACGACAAAGATGACGCTGCTGTCCTCTTCGTCGATGATCGAGATCTTCGCCTGCCCGGGCTGCCGTCCTGATGCTGTCCGGCGGTGTTCCTCGGCCCGGGACTCCAGTACGTCGCGGGGGTAGCTTCGGGCATCCTCCTCAGCCAGGTGCTGGTAGTAGTCCCCCATGAAGCCTTCAAGGCTTTCAATGGAGAGGGGCTGGTCCTCCACACTGGATCCAGACGACATCGACAACGCCTCCATCAGAGATTCTCGCCGCACCTTTGCAGCTCTTATGGCGAGCCTAGTCCTTTGCCCTTCGCCGCGGTGTGGAAGAAAATACAGATGATTTGGACTTTCGCTGGTCGGGTGCACAAACCAGTTCCCGGATAGCGCGCCGGAGGGTCGATTCGGGCGACGCTTCGATCAGCAGTGATCCCGCCAGGAGTGCGGCGTCGGCGGCGACAGGGTCGTAAGGCAGGAATGCCTTGAGGCTGGACGCGGGGCCGTACCGTTCCCACGCATCCCGCAGTTGGCGCTCGGGGGCCCTTCCCACGGACGACGAACGCACCTTGTTCATTACGACCGTGGGCGATGCCTGCGGGACTGCGCCCTCCAGCTCGGCAAGTGCACGGACCAGCCGTGGAACACCCACGGGATCAGCAGCGCCGACGGCATACACAGTGTCCGCCAGTTCCAGCGGACGCAGTGTCGCCGCGTTCCGTCGAGGCGCCGTGGTGTCAAAGCTCAGTTCCTCATCCGCCTCAAGGCAAAACCCGGTGTCCACCACCACAACATCGGCAATCTGCCGGGCCCGCTCAAGGACCAGTCCCAGGGCAGGGGCGCGGAGTTCCGTCCACCGATCGGCCCGGGTTATGCCGGTCAGCACCCGGAACGTCCCGGCCGTGGTGGCGACCGTGGCGGCCACCTTCCGCAGTGCCTCGGCGTCCAGCAGGCCCTGGTCTGCAAGCCTGCACGCCTGGGCAAGCCCGGCTGACTCATCCAGGAGTCCCAGCACTGCCGCCACGCTGGCGCCGTACGTGTCGGCGTCGACCAGCAGGACTGACCGGCCGTCGGCGGCCATCTCACCGGCGATGTTCACAGCAACCGTTGTACGTCCCGGAGATCCGGCGGGACCCCAAACAACGATCAGCTGCCCGGCCCCGCGCCCCTCCTCGTCCACCGCCGGCACAACGGGATCCGTTGCCAGTGCAGCAGCGGTATCGGCGGGCGCGCTGAGGTTCGCCGGACGAAGCGCGCCGGTCAGCTGGGCGACGGCGTCCGCGATCCTTTCCGAAAGCTCCGCGGACTCAACGCCCGACAGCGCCGAAGCGACACCTATCGTGCGGAGTCTGGCTGCCTCCTCCGCGTTATCGGTCAGCGCGACGATCGCCACGCCAACAGCTCCAAGACGGTCAACCAGGGACGCGGTCAGCCCCTCTGAACCCTCTGCCACGACTGCCGCCCTCGCCAGCCCGCTCTGGCAGGCAGCAAGCAGTTCGGGAAGTTCAGCGCACCTGCGAACCACCGTGACCGGGCCGTGGAGTCTTTCGAGCCCGCCCACCAGGTCCTCGCGGCTCTGGCCGACGGTGACAACGGGAATGTTCATCGGGCGCCGCCCGGATTCCACACCACGGAGATCTTGGCCTCGTTTGCCTGGGCCCCCAGCAACGCAGGCATCTGCTTGTCCTCCACCAGGACCATCAGCACAGTGGTCTTTGACGATCCAAGAGCGGTGGATCCCGTGGAGACCTCTGCAATTTCCGCTCCGGGAAGGATCAGCCTGGGCTCGCTGAATCCATTCTTCGCATCCGGCTGTGCCACCCAGACGTCCACGCGGGCACCGGCAACTGCCTGTGACGGCAAGGTCTGCTCAACGCTGAGGGCGACGGGCTTCCGGTCCAGCCGATCCACCGTGCCGAGGCTTGCCCTGGGAACCAGTTGGTCTTTTGCGATTCTTTGCAACGCGACCACGTCCTGGGGCAGGCCGGCCTCGACAGTGATGTAGTGCTGTTCGGCATCGCCCAGCCGGACCTTGGCGCGGACTACATTGTCGGGCGTCAGGCGCTCACCAACGGCTATGCCGTCCCGTGCGGCGTAGACCTCGGTGGTGCGGTCTGCACTTCCGACAAGGAAGACGACTCCGGCGACGGACACCAGGACCAGGAGAACGCCAACCAGCAGCCGGGGGTCCTTCCACGATGGACGCTTAAGCCGCGCTGCAGTTGCACTTGAATCAGGAACCATACCGTTCTCCCCCCAGGTATACCGAACCTGTCCGCTCTGGCCGGACTCCTCATTGTTACCGCATGGCCCGGTGAACAAAAGTCATTTGTCTAAATGGCGCCAATCTGTGGATAACAGCCACAAAATGAGCCACTTGATGGCAAAATGGATACATGCCCAGGTTCCTCACACTCGCCGACGTCGCGGAGCAGCTCCAGATCAATTCCCCTGCCGCCTACGCCCTGGTCCGCAGCGGTGAGCTGAAGGCTATCCAGGTGGGTGGACGCGGTTATCTTGCTGAGTCATTGGGATCGATGCGATTTCTGCACGGAACCCATGGCCAAGGAGCCTGATTCCGGTGATTGATTTCTGTGCGGTTCGTCAGGATCGTAGGGCCCGGTTGGGTAGTCTTTGGGGCGTGATGTGCTGTGGCTGAGAAGCGGTTTCTGGCGTTGGCTGATGTTTCGGAGATTCTGAATATCTCCTCAGCCCAGGCGTATGCCCTGGTCCGGTCAGGCGAATTGCCTGCGATTCAGGTTGGGGGCCGGGGGCAGTGGCGGGTTGAGTCGCGCCTTTTAGAGGAATACATTTCCCGGGGTTATGAGAAGACCGCCGAGTATGTCCGTGCGCAGTCTGCTGAGGGCCGGCCCGTGCCGGACGGTGTCTAGCCCTTTTCAGGTATTCGGGCCTCAAGCTTCGTGATGGGCACTGCCTCGTTACGTTGTTTCATCATGGTCCTGTTGATGGACTGCGCGGCGCGCAGCTGGTCGTTCAGATCTTCGACCTGGGCTTCGAGTAGTGAGATGGCGCTGCGTGCCTGTTCAGCGCTCTTGCGTTCTGTGCTGAGTTGGCTTTCCAGTTCGCTGATGTAGCTGGCCATCTGTTCCGGGGTTCTCCCTGCCAGCGCTTCGGCGAGGTTGGTGTTCACTGCGCGTTTGTAGTGATCGCGTTGCCGGGTGACGGTGGCGAGTCGTTCCTGGAGCCGCAGGAGTTCGGTCACGGCGCCTTTGGGTGTCATCCCTGCCTGTTCATGGCCTTGGGCCCAAAGTGCCCGCTGTTGGGCGGCAGCTCTGGCGACCGCGGTCTTGAGTTCCGGGGTGTTGTAGATCAGCCAGCGGCTGACCCGGGCTGCCCTTGCGACTGAGGAAACGGTGAGCAGCTCCGAACCGTTGATGAGCTTGGTCGCTGCATTCCGGACACGGGCTTGTTTGTTTTTGCTTTCCTTTTTCTTGGCCGCGATGAGCCCGGCGATGGCTGCCTGCCGTTTTTCGCTCACGTGCGGTTGGTGGCTCGGACGGGGGTCAGCGGCAGCATCCGGCGCTCTCCGGCGGATTCAAGGTGAGGCGCTGCGGAAGGGATTTGCTGCAGGAGCGTGACCGCGTCATCGATGGCGGCTTTGTCCTCGGGGGTGAGCTTGGATTTTTCCTTCAGCAGCGCGGTGCGCATTCGTTTGTAGGAGCTGATCTCTGCTTTGAGTGATCGGTGGATCCAGGGTTCGGCAATGTCGCCGGCTGCGGCGAGGTCTGCGCTGAGGGCGACGATGTGGGCGTCGATCTGGGGCAGGTGGGAGAGGTTGGCCCGGTAGTACTGGCATCCTCCGCATTTGTTGCGGACGGGGCAGGATTGTCCTGCTGCTTTGACGTTACTGGGCTCGGTGCAGAGGCCCAGCGGCGTCGCCACGGATTCTCGGACATAGGCTGCGTAGTCTTTGGGTCCGTGGAGCAGCGCCCGGCTGTCGATCGTGGTGCTGTTGACGATCTCGATGGCCTGACGCTGTCGTTCCCTGGTGATTTTGATGTATCCGGTGGAGGTCGTGAAGCTCTTGTGGTTCATCAGTTCCTGAATGACGTCAGGCGGGGTGCTGTTGTCGCTGAGCCGTTGGGCATAGCTGTGGCGCCAGTTATAGAGGCCCATCCGGGACCTGGTGAGGAAGTCGGCTGGTTTCGCGGCGTCGTCGCGGACGTCCGGCAGGTTCCGGATCCGGTCGATCCAGCGCCAGTAGTTGGTGTGAAAGCCGGTGGGTGTGATGTGGGTCCGTGACTGGGGGCCATAGCGCCGTGGCGAGGGAAACAGGTAGCCGGCGGCGTCGGGGTGGATGTCCTCGATGCTTTGAAGCGCGTTCTGCCAGGTCTGGATGACGCGGGCGGTGGAGCGGTGGATGGGAAGTTCCAGCCCGTACTCGTTTGTTTTGTGGCTGTTGTAAATGATGTAGGGCTGGCCGTCGTCGGTTTCCCGGAGGGTGTCGCGGGGCAGGGAATAGATTTCCGTGGGCCGCCGGCCGAGGTCTCGCAGCAGCTGGTAGATGGTCTGCAGCATCAGGTTGTGGAGGGCCCGGGACCGACCGACCGGGATGGCATAGGCCTCGTCGACGGCGAGCAGTTCCAGGTTCGTATCGAGAATCCTGATGATGTGTTCCGGGATTGCCTTCCCGGGGTTCCTGGCGCGCGCCGCGGTGGGGAGGGACTCCGCGGTGATGAACATGAACTTGGCGCTGACCCGGGCCAGGGTTTCGAGGTCCCCGCCATCGCGGAGGATCCGTTGGAAGAGCTTGAAGTAGTCGTATTTCACGGAATCCGTGCGGGGTTCGCCTTCAGCGTCGGTGAGGTGGCGGTAGGCGTCCACGACTGCGTTCGCGTCTGTTCGGGTTAGGAGCTCGGGCCGGGTTCCGTGGGGGCGGCGTGCCAGGGCGTCCGAGACGACCTGGATGGTGCGTATGACGTCGCGGATCTGGTCGGCGGCGAGGTCGAAGTGCCGTGCGTAGTCTTTGGCGGCCTCGCGTAACCAGTCGACGCTGATGGGGCGGAAATCGAGGGTGCCCTTGGAGCAGAGCGTGCGCGTTGTCCGGTCCTTGCGCAGGCCAATGACGGCGGCGTCCCAGACGTCTTCGGAGCGCATGTCACGGCCGGAATGGCGGTATCTCCACCGGGCGGTGAGCAGGCCTGCGTGCCGGAGGAAACCGATGACGCTCTTGTCGGGCCGTGTCCTGCCCTGTTCGGTGTCCAGCAGCCGGTGGATTGAACGGGCACGGGTTTCCATGGCAGTGCGGATGATCCGGCGCATTGTCTCCGGCAGAATCCGGAACGCGTTGCGGTCCCGTTCCTGCAGGACGAGCAGCAGTTCGGTCCGAAGGATCGGTGGCAGATCAATGAAGGAGAACTCATGGCGGGAGCGAAAATTGAGGGGGCGTTCGACAACGGTGAAGGCGTCGAGGTCGACTCCGAGCTTGGTGAGTTTGCGGAACATGGCGTGGTGCCAGAGACAGAGGCCGGTCGCGCGCTGGTTGGATTCTTCCCTGCAGCACATGGCTGCGCAGGGCTTGCCGCGCCGATACATGATGGTGTCGGCAGCGGCGAAGTCCTCAATGCTCAGCCGGGGCTGTCCGTTGTCGGAGCTGTGGTGCCAGCGCGAGTAATGGAGGTTGCAGAGTCCCCTGACCATGCCCATGGCCTGGCAGCTCCGCCCGGCCGAGCCGACGATGCAGCGCGGAGCGTCCGACTCCGGAGCCCGGCGCCGGACCGGGGCCGGCTCGTCGCCAGGTTCTCCGATGATGCAGGAACGACAGAGACGCCCAGTGATGGCCGCGACGCGGGGGCAACCGGGTGTCGGGCAGGGGTAGACCCCCGTCAAAGGATTCTCCGGGTCTGCAGCGAACAGCCACAGCCTGGCGTCCCATTCGCCGGGCCGCCACCGGGGTTCGAGCATGGTCTCCAGAAAGCCCAGATAGGACTCAGCCTCAGGGACCGGCGATTCCCGGCGTAGGAACTCCGCGGAGGCTGTCACGGTCGATTCTCCTTGCCGAGCAGGGCCTCTTCAATCGCGCTGCGAAGCTCTTCCTGTGCGGGGTGCAGGTAGATGGACGTGGATGCCAGCGACCTGTGACCCAGCAACGCCATGATGACATCCGGGTCGACTTTGGCCCGTGCCCAGCCCGTGGCTGCGGTATGCCGGAATTGATGAGCTCTGAGCGGGAATCCCGTGCTCTTCCCAACGGTCGCGAGCATGCGGTGCAGCCCCGGGTATCCCAGCACCTGCGGCTTCTTGGCGTCCATAGACAGGAACAACGCGTCCGGCTGACTCCCGCCCAACAATGCGTATCTTTGAGCCATATAGGCGGCGTGCACCTCGCAAACATCGGCAGGCACGGGGACGTTCCGCTCATACGGTGACTTGGCCCAGGCCCCGTTCGGGTTGCTGCGCCTTTCGACATGGACGTGGGGTCCGGGAATCGTGCAGCCCAAGTGGCCGGAATCGGGCAGCATGTGCATGTCCTCCAGCCTCAGGCCGAGCACCTCGCCGGCCCGAAGGCCGCAACGCAGCATCAGCAATACCAGGAGCCTGTCCCGCGGCCTCTCGACCGCGTCCAGGACCCGGCTGACCTGTGACGAGGTCAGCACCACCGGTCGCCGTTTGATCTCCCGGGCCTTCACCAGCCTCGGCGACGCCGTCTTCCATTGGCCCTCAGGACCAAGGGAAGCCACGGCGTGGCGGCCGCCCTCGACCGTGGCCCGTAGCTGGTAAGTGCCAAAACCGTGTGCCAAGGCATAACGCAGGAACACGATCACTGCCGTCAAATGGGCGTTGACCGTTTTCCCCGACAACCCGTCCCCACTCTTATCACGCAACCCTTCAAGCCTGGCCTTGTATGCGGCGAGCTGGTGGAAGCGAAGCCCTTCCCACGGGGTCCCGGTTTCAGCGCACCAAGATAGAAACCTAGCCAGCCTCAGCTGATACGCCTTTTGGGTATTGATGGCACGGCCCGAATGCGCCAACCACAGCGCGTAACTACGGCATTCCTCGCTCAGGACGAACCGGTCATCCACCACAGCCCAAACGATCTGGTCCTTCTCGACCGTCACTTCCACCGCTTGGAAAATCTGCATAAACGGAAGCTATCGAGGACGAATCGGGGCAAACAACAGCCAGGATGCAACTGGAGGATTAATTGTCGCCAAACTATTCGGATGGAAGACGAGGAGACCGAAAAAGACCAGCCGCACCCTGCTCAACAGAGGACTGCCCTAAGACTTCGGGTGCTGGCCTGATGGAGAGGCTCCGATCCTCACGCCGAACGGCGACAGCGACGGGTTGAGCAAGGAGCCTTGGATGGATGCGTTTCCCGGGCGGCGAGAGGTTGGTTTGAAGCCGGTTTCAGTGGCCGTCCTGCGCGGTTAGTTCACTCAGTAGCTTCAAGCTTGAAGGCGCAGCAGCCAACTCCACCTCCCCTTTGTCGGTAGCAAAGGCCATGATTTCTCCTCGTGGAAATACAGAAAACGGGGCTTTTACGGGCTTGCCGAGCGGGCGGGGAGCTATGTATATCTCGACGCTTCCGTATAGCGGGCCAGTTTGACCAGTCTTGGCTTGAAACAGGAGCCTGCCTGGCTCTGCCTTGGCATACCCAGTGGCCCATCGTCCCCGGAGGGTTGATCCCTTTTCCCGGTGGACGCATTCGACGATCCCTCGTTCCGCGTCTTGCTTGGCGCGTTGTTTTTTCAAAGGAACGACCGGCAAGGAAATGACAAACCCTAAAGCAACACCGGCCACCACAGTGATGACAAAGGCCGGCAACCACCCAAGAGCTTGACGAAGCGGATCGAACGCCACCAAAAACATCAGCAATGGCGGCACGATGTTAGCGATACCCGAGTCATAGAATTTCTCAAGCCAACGCCGGGGCGTGGGCTCCAGGCTTGGTTCCGGCCTTGGTGGTCCGATCGTAATTCCCTCCTCTTGATGCAGCGCGAGTGGCTCGACTCTCGTCCTCAAATTTGCATGGCTGTGCGTGACAAGAATGTCCCGGCTCTTCGAACCGTTGGTCGCGACCCCACCCAATACAGCCAGAGGCTAACCCCTGGGAGGAAGGGAAACAACGATCTTGATCAAAACTTCGGCCGGCGCAGCCAGGCCCTCACGGCGCTCCGGAGCACCGGGTTGCTGCTCCGCCGTCGCAACACGCCAGGACCGCAAGCACGCCGGCCACAAGATCTGCGCCAGCGTCTTGCCCCATGACATTGTCAGTGATTCAGTTCAGCCATGCCCGCCGTGCTCCCAGAGCCTCGGGATCGTCCGTCCAAACCAGGGGGAGCCTGTGAAGTCGAATGCACCAGTGCCGTGGCCGCTGAAAGTCCTGGGCATTCTATTCTTTGTCGCGGTCATCGCTTTGACCTTGCTCGGTCAAACGAACAGGACGCTCCTCGGGGCAGCGGCCATAGGTGCGGCTTCAGTGGCCGTGTTGCTTGGCCTCTCGGTAGTTGCGGACTTCCGTGGATCCGCCCGTTGGCTTGGCCAATTCGCAAAGAACAACGCTTCAGTGTTCTTCAACGGTTCGGCTCCGGACGCTGGCATTTACAGAATCGCTGGAGCGGGATTCGTCGTACTGGGAGTAGCCATCGTAACCGTAGTTCTGACCCACTTACCCCAATGACTCCAGGTCGTCAGGCTACATCCTCACGCCGTCCGCAAAAAGTGTAAGGAGCGGCGAGTTGAATGACACAACGAACAATCCCCACAGCTCATTCCAGGCAAGATAACCGCGGGCAATGGCGGGTCGAAGAGAAGATGCTGGAGCAGTACATCGAGGAACGCTACGCCGAGGCCAGCCGCATGATCCAGGAATCGCGCTCGAAGTCCGTCTGACGCCGCTAGCTCCCCCCGGGTTTGTATGACCTGATCATGGCCAGGGCCGTGAAAGGTATTGCTGAAACCTGGCCTACACTGTGACCCCTCCGGGGCTCCCCGGTATTGACCATGGCCAGGTCGATGTAGTCCCTGCCAACACGGTCGATCACGCCTGCCAGCCTGCTGGTCCCGGCTCCACCACCAATCGTTACCGAGAGCTCCGCCCGGTCGCGCGCCAGGCCACGCAGGGCATGCGCCAATCCGATCGACCGGCGGACCGGTGAAGTCTCCGCCAATGCGTGCCTGCCCAGGCCAACGTAGCGTGCCGCCGCCGCATAGGGGATGAGCACCTGGTGCTGGCCTTCATCCAGGACCAGTGCATCCGCTCCAGCATGCGTCAGTTCCCCGTGCACCGTTTCGCCGCAAATGAGCTGAACACCGATCCGGTACCCAACAGCGGCGCGCAACCTGCCTTCAAGGGGCAGGCTCACCATTTCTGCCCGCGCGCGCTCGTTGACCTCACTGTCCAGCGCCAGCCGCTCAGCCTCCGCAAGCTGGCTTTCCATGTCATTGAAGAGTGCATCCCAGCGCATTCCGCCAGCGTAGGGTCCCCCTGTCCGGCCCGTCAATGCGCCGTCTTTTTCATTCCAACGTATGGACAAATACTTTGATCGCGGTCCAAACTGATTCAAACATCAATAAACAGCATCAACCCCTATCAAAGGAGTACTAATGGGCCGGGGAGACAGAATCCAATGGTCGGATGCCTGCATGGTCCTGGCCCTGTTAGTACTCGGCATTCTGCTCTGCTTCCTCGGAACGGGCCTGTTGTCCCAGTGGCAGGAATCCATGGCCCGGCACCAGGGCGAATCCGTGGACCTCCTCCTGGGTGGGACCACAGCGGCCACCGGCATTGGCCTTCTCCTCTGGTGGGGTGTCTCGATCCTGACCGCCGGGGCATCCGTTCTGCTGGAACGCCTGGGACGACGGCGGGCCGCAGCGGCCGCGCGGAGGCTCTCGCCCGCTTTCATGCGGAGGGCAGTTGTCGCGGCACTCTCAATACAACTTGCGTCAGGTGTCGCCGCACATGCGGCGGTCCTAAGCGCTCCCGGGCCCGAGTGGACGCCTACACAGGCACACGTGGCGTCATCGGCTCCGTCAGACCCGGCGGCTCCCCAAGATGGTCCGCTGCCCACGGTCAGCGACAGCCCGGGCGGTGTGCGCGTTAAAAACCCGCCTCTCCCGGTTGCAGCAGCGCCAACCGGCCGGGAAGGGCCGTCGCCGGCATGGAATTCCACGACACCGCCCACCGTCACTCCGATCGACCCCGGTTGGCAGCCCGCTCCCCCTGTGGTGGAGCCCGGCCTCCTGGCCGGACCGGAAACCAGGACCGCGCCGGAGTGGGGCGGCAGTGGCCCTGGTGCCAATGGCAGGGGTGGCCCGGCAAAGGCAGTGACGGTCCTCGCGGGCGACACGCTGTGGGACATCGTAGCCACCCATTTGGGCCCGGAGGCATCGGATGTGGACATCGCTCTTGAATGGCCGAGCTGGTATGCCGCGAACCGTGCACTGATCGGTGGAAGCCCGGATGTCCTGCTTCCAGGCCAGATACTCCAGGCGCCGGCAGCGTCGTAGCCGCTGTAAGTGACCCACTCGCACCAATAACCGGTCAAAGTACCAACATCACGTCGAACCAGAAGCAAGCCTAATCACCAGTCACACCAACCAAGGGGAACGCCATGACCGCAGTGACACCTATCCGGGCCGTTGAAGGTCCGGCCACCGAGTCCAGGCAGGGAGGGGCCGGTCCCGCAAAGCCGCTGCCTGTGTCGACGCCAACCCGCTCCGGCCAATCCACCGGGGCAACCCCTCCATCGCTGCGGCCAGTTAGCGAGGCTGCGGAGGTCAGGGCCATTACCCGCGGGACAGTTCAGGCTTCCATGGAGGTCCTCGCCGGCATCCGCCCCATCCAGCAGTTGGCGCGGCGCCTGGACCCGCGCTGCCTGGCATCGCTGCAGCATCGGGCAGCGCTGATCAGGCGCGAGCTCACCAGGACCGGCAATCCTGCATTGGCCCGGCTCCACCGGAATTCAACAGTCCGCTCCGTGCGGGTCTGTGAAGTGGCCGACGGAATCTACGAGGCCAGTGCTGTAGTGGTGGATGATGTGCGGGCCCGTGCCGTAGCTGTCCGGCTTGAGCGCAGCAAGCAGGTGTGGCGGGTTGTTGAACTTGTCATCGGCTGACCCGTCGAAATACCTGGGGCGTGCGGTGGTACGGAACAGGCGACGCGCAAACAGGGCAGGGACGCGTCCGTCCCTGCCCTGTTTGCCGCCGCCGGCGGGTACCTGCAGCTGTCCTGCTAGCGCTTCTTCTTTTTCGCGGGGCGTTTGGCTGCATCCTGGGCAGCTGCCTTGGCAGGATTGCCGGAGCGACCGCTTCCGGCGCGCGTTTCCACGCGTGTCTGGGTTCCTCCACTTTCCGAGGGAGCCGTGTACTGCAGCTCTGCAGGCTTCTCGGGGGCTTCGAGGCCGGCGGCGTGAACCTGGGGGTCAACGTGCTCGGTATGCCCGCCGGCGGCATCCTGTACTACTACATCCTGGGCGGGGGTTACTTCCACCTCAAGGTTGTAGAGGAATCCAACGCTTTCCTCGCGGATGGCTTCCATCATGCTTTGGAACATGGCGAAGCCCTCGCGCTGGTACTCCACCAGCGGATCGCGCTGTGCCATGGCGCGCAGGCCAATCCCTTCCTTCAGGTAGTCCATCTCGTAGAGGTGTTCCTGCCATTTGCGTCCGATGACGGACAGGACCACCCTGCGCTCGAGCTCGCGCATGCTTTCGGAGCCGATGACCTCCTCGCGGGCCTGGTACACCAGGCGGGCGTCAGAGAGGATTTCCTCCTTCAGCAGCTCCACGGTGACCCTGGACTTGCCCCCGGCTTCCTCGATGATGTCTTCCGCCGAAACGCTGACCGGGTAGAGCGTCTTGAGGTTGGTCCACAGCTGGTGGAAGTCCCAGTCGTCACCGTTCCCCTCCGCCGTTGCGGCGTCGATCAGCGCCGTAATGGTGTCTTCGATGAAGAACTGCACCTTCTCGTGCAGGTCATCGCCCTCAAGGATGCGCCGGCGGTCGCTGTAAATCGCTTCGCGCTGACGGTTCAGGACGTCGTCGTACTTCAGCACGTTCTTGCGCTGCTCGGCGTTCCGGCCTTCCACCTGGCCCTGCGCGGACGCGATGGCACGCGAGACAAGCTTGGATTCGAGCGCGACGTCGTCCGGGACCGAGCTGTTCATCAGCCGTTCCGCGGCTCCCGAGTTGAAGAGCCGCATAAGGTCGTCTGTCAGCGAGAGGTAGAACCGGGATTCCCCGGGATCGCCCTGGCGGCCGGAACGGCCGCGGAGCTGGTTGTCGATGCGGCGTGACTCATGGCGCTCGGTGCCCAGGACATAGAGACCGCCGAGGTCCAGGACTTCCTCGTGTTCGTCCTTCACGGACTGCTTGGCAGCTTCAAGTGCCGCAGGCCAGGCTGCCTCGTATTCTTCCGAGTTCTCCTCCGGGTCCAGCCCGCGCTTGGCAAGCTCGGCCACGGCGGTGAACTCCGCGTTGCCGCCGAGCATGATGTCGGTGCCGCGGCCGGCCATGTTGGTGGCCACGGTGACCGCGCCCTTCCGGCCCGCCTGGGCGACAATGGCGGCTTCGCGGGCGTGGTTCTTGGCGTTCAGGACTTCGTGCCGGATGCCTTCCTTGGCGAGCAGCTTGGACAGGTACTCGCTCTTCTCCACGCTGGTGGTGCCCACGAGGACAGGCTGGCCTTTTTCGTGGCGTTCGGCGATGTCCCGCACCACGGCGTCGAACTTGACAACCTCATTCTTGAACACGAGGTCCGGCTGGTCTATCCGCTGCATGTCCCGGTTGGTGGGGATGGCCACCACGCCGAGCTTGTACGTGCTCATGAACTCGGCCGCCTCAGTCTCGGCGGTGCCGGTCATGCCGGAAAGCTTGTCATACATGCGGAAGTAGTTCTGCAGGGTGACTGTGGCCAGGGTCTGGTTTTCCGCTTTGATCTCGACGCCTTCCTTGGCCTCGATCGCCTGGTGCATGCCTTCGTTGTAGCGTCGCCCGGCCAGGATGCGGCCGGTGTGCTCGTCAACGATCAGGACTTCGCCGTCCAGGATGACGTAGTCCTTGTCCCGCTTGAACAGTTCCTTGGCCTTGATGGCGTTATTCAGGAACCCGATCAGCGGCGTGTTCGCGGATTCGTACAGGTTGGAGATGCCAAGGTAGTCCTCGACCTTTTCGATTCCGCTCTCCAGGACGCCGACGGTGCGCTTCTTTTCATCGACTTCGTAGTCTTTCTCCGGCTGCAGCCGGAGCACCACTTTGGCGAACTCGCTGTACCAGCGGTTGGTGTCCCCCTGGGCAGGGCCGGAGATGATGAGCGGCGTACGCGCTTCATCGATAAGGATGGAGTCGACTTCGTCGACGATGGCGAAGTTGTGGCCGCGCTGGACCAATTCGTTCCGGTCCCAGGCCATGTTGTCGCGCAGGTAGTCGAACCCGAACTCGTTGTTGGTTCCATAGGTGATGTCCGCGGCGTACTGCTGGCGGCGCACGGCAGGATCCTGGTTGGCGAGGATGACGCCGCTGGTCAGGCCGAGGAAGCGGTAGACACGGCCCATGAGTTCGGACTGGTATTCGGCCAGGTAATCGTTGACGGTGACCACGTGGACACCCTTGCCGGTGAGGGCGTTCAGGTAGGCGGGAGCGGTCGCCACAAGGGTCTTGCCTTCACCGGTTTTCATTTCAGCGATGTTCCCCAAATGCAGGGCAGCGCCGCCCATCAGCTGGACATCGAAGTGGCGCATCCCCAGGGTCCGCGAGGACGCTTCGCGCACGGCGGCAAAAGCCTCCGGAAGCAGGTCTTCGAGCTTTTCACCGTCCTGGTGGCGTTCGCGGAGACGGTCAGTCTCCTCACGCAACTCTGCGTCGGTAAAGGTCTTGAATGAGTCTTCGAGGGCGTTGATGGAATCGGCATAGTTCCGCAGCTGCCGGAGTGTTTTCTTGTCACCCGTGCGGAGAATTTTTTCGATAAGTGATGCCACGTGAAGATGCTCCCAGTCTGATGCCGCCGAATTCTGGCGTGTTCAGTCTACGGGAGAGACACGCGGCCGGTGCCCCCTTTTCCCTGAGAGCGGATACTCCTTACAGCCGTGCCAGCTCATGGGCAAGCCTTGCAGCGAGGTCTCCTGCCGGCCCCACTTCCACATCCGGCAGGCCAAGCCACTGGCTCATCAGCCTCAGCTCGGCAGCGAGTTCGACGGCGGTGTCCGCGGGTGCGTCCGGCTCGGCAAACGCGGCTCTCACCAGCAGACGGCCACCCGTCCGGTCCGCCTTCAAGTCAACCCTGGCCACCATCCTGTCGCGCAGCAGGAACGGCAGGACGTAATAGCCGTAGCGCCGTTTGGGCTCCGGGGTGTAGATCTCGATCCGGTAATGGAAGCCGAACAGTTCCAGCAGGCGCCGGCGTTCAAAGACCATGGAATCAAACGGGCTCAACAGGGCCCGGCCGGTGGCACGCCGCGGCAGTACAGCCTCGACATGCCGGAACACGTCCCTCCCCCACCCCGGCACGTTGACCGGTTCCAGCCTGCCCTGCTCCACCAAGTGCGCAACGGCGAGCGCCGTTGCCTTGACGGGCGTCCGGAAGTAGTCGGCGAAGCAGCGGATGCTTCCGATCCCATGCGCCCGGGCCGCCGCTTCGGTCAGCCGGCGGAGCGCAGCTGTTGGGTCGACTTCCCCTTCTGCTTCGGCAGGGCGTGGGAGGACTTTGGCTGTCAGCGTGTATCTGCGCTCGAATTGCCCGGTCCTCGAGGCTGCCGATACCAGCCCTTCTTCGAAGAGGTGTTCAAGGACCCGTTTCACCGCGTTCCAGTTCCACCCCCAGTCGACTGTCTGTTTTTCCTCAACGTGGCCAATCCGGGCGGTCAGTTCGGAGGCCGTCATGGGCCGGGACCTGGCCAGGACCGCCAGGATCCGGTCTGCGACGTCGTTGCGGAGCCCGGGATCCAGCCGGGCGGCGCCCACCCAGGAGCGCTTTTGCCACAGCAGCAGATCCTGGTAATGCTCCGGCCGGATGTAGCTCGCTTCGTGTGCCCAGTACTCCAGCATCCGGCGGGGGTGGCTGGCAGACATGCGCTGCAGCATGTCCCGGTCATAGTTGCCAAGGCGGGAATAGAAGGGCAGGAAATGGCTGCGGACCAGGACGTTCACGGAGTCGATCTGGACGAGCTGGAGGCGGGCAAAAGTACGGCCCACCGCCCGTGCTGTCACGGGGCCGGTGGGCCGTACTTTATGGAGTCCCTGCGCTGCCAATGCGATCCGCCGTGCCTGGTGAAGGCTCAGCGTTGCTGACAATTCAGTCCTCTCTGCTGGTGGTTTGGTCCACCCTAAGCGTTGGCGGCGGCGTCGTCGGAGCGGTAGGCAAGAATCTTTTCCTCCACCACGGTGTCTCCCGGCTCGCATTCATGGTCCAGCGTAATGACGCCATAGGTCCAGCCACGGCGGCGGTACACGACGGAGGGCGTGTTGGTCGCTTTGTCCACGAAGAGATAGAAGTCGTGGCCCACAAGCTCCATATTGTCTACGGCGTCGTCGAGGGAGAGTGATGCGGCGGGAAAGACCTTGCGCCGGATCAGCACCGGTGAGTTTCCGGCCGGGATGTCGTTGTCAACATCGTACGGCGATTTGTCTTCGGGGGCTGCCACCGCTTCATTCCGGTGGTTGGCCTCAAGATACAGCGGTTCATGGGCACTGGCGGGCTCGAGTGAGGCGGTGGCCTCACGGACAGCCTTGGGAGTGTGGCGGCCGTGGTGGACCTTCTTGCGGTCCTTGGCCCGCCGGAGCCGCTCAAGCAGTTTGTTGTAGGCGAGGTCAAAGGCGGCAAACTTGTCTGCGGCGCTTGCTTCGGCACGGATTACGGGTCCGCGGCCCAGGACTGTCACCTCGACGGTCAGCTGGTCGCCGGTCTGCCGGGCATTGGTCTCCTTGGAGACTTTCGCGTCGACCCGCTGGACTTTGTCGCCCAGCGATTCAATTTTCGCGATCTTTTCCCCGGCATACTCGCGGAACCGGTCTGAAACTGTCAGATTTCGTCCGCTGATCATAAACTCCATGGTGCCCTCCAAATGACTTCGGTGACACGACGGCGGCGCTTCCCTGGGCCGGGCTGTGTGACAGTCGAGCCCCTCTCCGAGCCGCCATCGAAAGGTACATTCTGTTCTTGGTACCCACCTCAGACGTTAGTTCATAGCCACCCGTTATTCATCCTTTCCCGGTTTATTTTTTTCTAAGTCATGCGGGCTTTCACGCGGCGCGGCGGCCCGGCAGCCCGGCTGCTGGGTATCAGGCGGGCGTGTCGCGGCAAGCACGACGGCGCCCCTCACCACAGCGCCGGCCAGGTGCAGTGCGCGGGCTGCTTCGCCCACCGTGGCACCGGTTGTGAGGACGTCATCAACGATGATGCAGGGGCGCCCTGCCACCTTTGCCCGGGCCCCGGGCTTGACCCGCATGGACCCCCGGACGCGCTGGGAACGGGCTCCCCTCCCCAGGCCTTTTTGGCCGGCCACGCCTCTTCCGCTGCCGGATCCGCGGGTGCCGGGGAGGACGGGGCCAGGCCTTGGAGTCTTGCCCAGCACATCCGCGACGTCGAGCCCTGGATGCTGCCGTGCCGCTGACTTCAGGAGCAGGTGGACCGGGCTGAAGCCCCGGCTGACGTAGGCCGGCGTGCTGGTGGGCACGGGGACCAGGAGGCATCGGCCGGGGCCAGGGACGGCGGCCCTGACTGCACATGCGAGCGCCCGGCCAAGGCTTCTGCCAAGCTGAGGCTGGCCGTGCCGTTTGAAGGACAGCAGTCCCTGCGCCAGCTCGTCCCGGTACACCCCCGCTGCCACGACGGGAAGCACGACGGAGCCGGCGACATCCATGAGGGCCGGAGCTCCGCTTTCGGCCCGGAATGGCTGCCTGGTCAGCTGGCGGATGCGGCTGGCACAGGATGGGCACAGGGTGCTGTCTTCGGCCCCGCAGCAGACACAGTCCACAGGGATGGCCAGGGCGAGCAGATCCGCCACGGCGCCGGCCAGCCAGTCGGCAAGGCGAAGCAGGGCGGCCGCGTGTTCACCCCGGTGCAGCGCCGCCCAGGGCGGGGGCGGTTGAAGGTCCGGATCCACCCTCCGGGTCCCCCGTTGGCCGGAACCGGCCGCGCCGTTCCTGCGGATGAGCCGTTTCATGGTTCCACTGTCGCCCGAAGCCCAGTCACAGTTGGAGGGCCAGCCCGGGCTATGTGCATAAGGCAAGCCCCATCGGGCCGGCGGAGACAGAGCCTGGCGATGCCGCCAACAGGGTGTCAGCCGGGAAACGCGGGGTCGATAGGGCCCTTGATCTGCGGGGACCAGCCATTGCCGAGGCGCTGGAAGATCCCTTCCCCGGACTGGACATAAATGTCGTCGGCGCCGTTCCCGGCACTGATGGCTACCAGGCCCGGCCACGGGGCAAGCTGCTGCGGCTGGCCGGAGGTGAGGGACAGCAGCTCCGGTGTGACGTTGGAACCCGAAGCCCCCTTCATCACGGCAACGGTAATGCCATTCACCCACACCCCTTGATCAGGGTCGGTGCCGGATACCAGGGTGACGGGCGCGGTCAGTTCGCGCGGCGTGCCGTCGGCGGCGCGGATCATGCCTGTCACCTGCACCTTGGACTTCCCGTTCTGTTCGGATATGACCAGGGCGCGCACACCGTCGCGTGAGACGCGGAATTCCTTGACCGTGCGGCCGGCAAGCCAGGAGGGTGCCAGCGTCACGGACGGAACGGCGGCGCCCTCTGCCACTCCGGTGGGATGGAAAGCCACTACTTCCGTGGCTCCGGTGGCACCGGGTCCGGCCGTCCATACCCAGTCGGAGACACTGAAGGACGGGCGGGTGAGGGTGCTCCGGGTAGTCAAGGCGCGCGCAGGCTGGCCGGGATTGATGCTGTACAGCGTGGTGCGGCCTTCATTGAGGAAGGCAGCCGTCTGTGACACCGGGGATTCCGCCGGATAGCGGGGGTTGAGCGCAGACACCGGCTGCATGTCAGGCAACGGCGAGACGCGGTTGTTTTCATATCGCACCAGTTCGTTGCCGCTGATGGCGATCTGGCGTGAGGGCACGGTCCTGTCCAGCACCGGAGGAAGAACGGACCCGTTGTCCTCCACCCGGACCAGGTCCTGGTTGGCACGGAGTTCAACATTGACCACGTCAGGCTGGCTGCGGAACGTCAGGGTCAGCTGCATCTGCATGCGGAGCCGGTCCTCCGCCGATGTTTCCGTCAGCTCTTTGGCTGTCAGGTCCACCTGTGCGGCCCCGGACACCACCGGCACGGATTCCCGGGCGAGCTTGATCCCGGAAGGGAAGGCACTGGCGACGGCGCCGCGCAGGTACGGGGCGGGCCCGGCCAGCAGGGCACTGGTCATTGCTTTGACCGTCTTGTTCTTCAGGAACCAGCGGACGTCCGGGATGGCATAGGTGAAGGTGGGGTCGTAAAAGTAGATGGGGTAGGCACCGTAGATCACCTTGAACGTTTCCTCGGCAATGGCGGTCCCGTCGGGAATCGCCGAAATCCGCCACTCTCCATCCACCTGGGTCACCGTCACCGGGATGCGCTCCACGGTTCCCGGCGGCGACTGGGTGGCTATGCCGTCGGCGTCCACCGTGTAGGACACATCGAGCTCGTAGTTGAAGACGTTTTCCGTGCCCGTGGGCACAACGCGCGCCTCCCGGTATACCAGCGCGCGTTTGTCCGGTTTCCAGGACACAGCCGAGGCCTGCGTCAGGTACTGGCGGGCCACCGCATAGTCGTCCTCGTAGCCACTGCCTGCCCGGTAGAAGTAGTCGATGATGGTCTCGGGTGATGCGCCGGGCTGCGGCGCTGCCGGGAGGAACACGGGAGCGCTGACGTTGCCGGCGCTGCTTTCGCTGCTTTTTCCCACCGGACCGGACGTGGGGATCCGTGCGCAGCCGGACAAGAGGACGATCAGCAGGGCAAGCAGTGCCGCCGGGTACTTCGCCAGGCGCACGGTGGCCCTCATGGTGTCTCCTCGGGCGCGCGCACCGGAGCAGGCCGGGCCGCTCCCGCCTGCAGCACCAGCATGTTTTTGTAGTCCTGTTCCGCGGGAACGCTCCCCGGCGCTCCGGGATTGGTGACGTCCTTTGGCTCCAGCTGGACGGGCGACTCGCTGATGCCACCGTCCTGGCGCAAGGGAAGGGTCAAACGGAAGTTGGCGCCGTCGCCTTTCCTGCCCCAGGCCTGGAGCCAGCCGTGGTGCAGCTTCGTATCCTCCATGGCGATGGACAATCCCAGCCCGCTGCCGCCCGTGGTGCGTGCGCGGGCAGGGTCGGCTCGCCAGAACCTGTCGAAAACCCTGGCGGCCTGTGCCTGGTCCATCCCGATCCCGTGGTCGCGGACAGCAACGCCCACGGCAGTTTCATTGACCGCGACCGTGACGGCCACCGGCTTGCCCTCACCGTGCTCCACCGCGTTCAGGATCAGGTTCCGCAGGATCCTGTCGATGCGCCGGGCGTCCATCTCCACCACCACGGCGCCCTCGGGAGCGGTCAGGACAATCTCCGAACCGTATTCAGCCGCCACCGGCGCGGCGCCTTCAATGACGTGGGAGATCACTTGGAGAAGGTCCTCGGGTTCAGCATCCAGCACGGCCACGCCGGCGTCGAAGCGGCTGATTTCGAGGAGGTCGGAGAGGAGGGACTGGAACCGCTCCACCTGGTTGTACAGGAGCTCTGCGGACCGCTTGTTGATGGGGTCGAAGTCATCGCGGGCGTCGTACAGGACCTCTGCCGCCATGCGCACGGTTGTGAGCGGCGTCCGGAGCTCGTGCGACACATCGGACACGAAGCGCTGCTGCATCTGGGAGAGCGTCGCCAGCTGGGTGATCTGCTCCTGCAGGCTGGCGGCCATGTGGTTAAAGGAAGCGCCAAGGCGGGCCACCTCGTCCTCCCCCTTGACCACCATGCGCTCCTGCAGCTGCCCGGCGGCGAGCTTCTCCGAGACCATCGCGGCATGGCTGACCGGGCTCACCACGTTGCGGGTGACGTACCAGGCGACAGCGCCAATCAGGAGGACCAGCACCGCACCGCCGGCCCACAGGACGCTTTGGATCTCGTTAAGCGTCTGCTGCGCTGTGTTCAGGTCGTAGATCAGGTAAAGCTCGTAGACAGTGCCGTTGAAGGTCACCTTGTTGCCGACCGCGATCCCCGGCCGGTCCTCGGTGCCCACGGGGATGACGGTGGAAGCCCAGTACTGGTCCTTCCCCGACTGCTGGACGGCCTTGCGCAGCTCAGGGGGAATGACGCTGACCGTCAGTTGGTCGGATGCCCGCGACTCAACCCACCGGTTGCGGGGCTTGGTCTGCTCCGGCATCGCCTCGAAGACGTACCGGCGCTGGATCACTGAACCCCGGCCCTCCACCGCGTTCAGGGTGTCGTAGACCAGGGTGATGACGCTGGACTGGTCGGTGACCTGGGCGCCGTCGAACGTTTCCTGGACCTGCTTGACGTTGTAGCGGGTCTCGGACTCCGCCTGCGTCAACCGCTCCTGGAACAGGTTGTTGGCAATCTGGTTGGACAGATAGGCACCGACCACGGCGAACGAGGTCACGGCGAGCATCAGGGTGGTGAGAACGGTGCGGAATTGAATGGACCGGCGCCAGCGCCGCTGCAAGGCCCGCCCAAGGTACCGCAGACCGGGAAGGAAGCGCCGGACTCCCGTCCGGACGAGCCGGGCGACGCGGAGCGCCACAATCAGGGCACGCCGCTGCCAGATCCTTGCCCGGAACGCCATGTGCCGCAGCCCGGGAGTGGCGGCGTCGCCGGCTTCCGGCGCGTCCTGGACGGCGCCGTCCTGTTTTACGGCATCCGCGGAGTCCGGGGTTGGGCGCTGATCCGGTTCCCCGTCCTGCGCGGCGGGGTCAGACCCCTGCTTTATAGCCGACACCACGCACCGTCAATACGACTTCCGGAGCTTCCGGGTCCTGCTCGATCTTGGACCGCAGGCGCTGGACATGGACGTTGACAAGCCGGGTGTCAGCGGCGTGGCGGTAGCCCCAGACCTGCTCCAGCAGCAGTTCCCGGGTAAAGACCTGCCAAGGCTTGCGGGCCAGCGCCACCAGGAGGTCGAACTCCAGCGGCGTCAGGGAGATCCGCTCATTGCCCCGGCTGACCGTGTGCCCGGCGACGTCGATGGTGATGTCCGCGATGCGCAACGTTTCGGGCGCTTTCTGGTCCCCCGGGCGAAGGCGGGCACGCACGCGTGCCACCAGCTCGGCAGGCTTGAACGGCTTAGGCACGTAGTCGTCAGCCCCGGATTCCAGCCCGCGGACGACGTCTGAGGTATCGGACTTGGCGGTCAGCATGACGATGGGGACGTCCGACTCGCCGCGGATCTGGCGACAGACCTCGATGCCATCCATACCGGGAAGCATGAGATCGAGCAGGACCAGGTCCGGCCGCGATGACCGGAATACGTCCAGGGCCTGGGCGCCGTCGGCGCAAAAGACCGGCTCGAAGCCGTCATTACGGAGGACAATTCCAATCATCTCGGCCAGCGCTTCGTCATCATCTACCACCAGAATGCGTGCCTTCATAGCTATATATTCCCTTATCGGGATGGGTTTGTCCTGTTGAGCGGCTTCCGGCATGGCGGGGCACTAGGCCGTCCGGCGCCGGAACTATAGTCTTGGGGTCATGCCCCGCGTGGCCGGTGCGCCCTTTTGCCGGGTGCATTTCCGGCGCAGGAGCAGGCGGACTGGTATTGGGGGAGGAATCAGTGTCACCACAGGAGTCGGGGCCCGGGGAGCCGGCGCAGGAGCAGCCAGGCGTTGGACACGACGACGTCGGGCCGGCTTCCGCAGGCGGGCCCGGGCCGGTGCCGCCCGCCCGGGAACAGCAGTGGGACCAGCCCTGGACGCCGCCCGAGGGCCAGCAAGCAGGCCCCTGGCCGGGAACCGAGCCGCGGCAGCAATCTCCCCTATGGCAGCAACCGCAGTGGCAACAGCAGCCCGGACAGCACCCGCCCCGAAATGCCCCGTACCCTGATGCCCCCTACCCTGGCGCCCCGGCCCCCGGAGCCTTCCCATCCGGCGGCCAGTCCTACGGGACCCCGGGATACAGCGGCCAGCCTTACGGCGGACCCCCAGATAACCGGTCACCGTATTCCGGCGGTTCCTACGGCGCCTGGCACTCAGCGCAGCCCAGGTATGCAGCCCCGCCCAAACCCGGTATCATTCCGTTGCGGCCGTTGTTGTTCGGGGAGGTCCTGGACGGTTCCTTCCAGGCCATCAGGCGCAACGCCAAGGCGATGCTCGGCGCCGGCCTCCTGGCGCAGTCCCTGTCAGCCATCCTCGCGGCGGTGCTAACGGGAGTCCTCGCGACGTCGTCAGGGTCCATCGAAGCCTGGGCCCGGACGGCGAGCAACACCGATATCGCTTCCCTGGGATTCGGGCTGATGGCCACCTTCGTCCTGCTGTCCATCCTGTCCGTCTTCATCACCGTTGTCCTCCAAGGTGCCATGGTGGTCCCGGTGGCCCGGTCCGTCCTTAACCAGCCCACCGGCTTCCGGCTCATGCTGTCGTTGGCGCGTCCAAGGTTTGGGTCACTGATCAGGTTGGCGGCGCTGCTGGTTGCAGCCGTGCTGGCCACGGCGATCGTTTTCGTCGCCGTCGTCGTGCTCCTGTTCTCCAACGTGCGTGGCGCGGGAGCCCTGCTGGTCATCCCCCTGATGCTGGCCTTCGGCGCCGGGTTCCTCTGGGTGGCGGTCAAGCTCATGGTGGCGCCCGCCGCCGTCGTTATCGAAGAACTCGGGGCGTTTGCCGGCCTTCGCCGGTCCTGGAAACTGACCAGGGGCAACTGGTGGCGGATCTTTGGCATCACCCTGGTGGTGGGGATCCTGGTGGCCGTCATCACCCAGGTGGTCCTGATCCCGGCCAGCATCCTGCCAACGGTCCTCTCCGGGGTGGTCTCGCCGCACGGCGGCAGCGGGCAGGAAGCAACGCTCGCCGTGGCCGTCGGCATCTTCACCGCGGTGGTCGGTGCCCTGGTGGGCGCGGTCGGTTACGCCTTCCAGACGTCAGTCATGGCGTTGCTCTACATGGACCTGCGGATGCGCCGGGACGGCCTGGACATTGCGCTGCTGCACCAATTGGAGAACGGCGCTGATCCTGACGGCATCCCGGGCCGGGGCGCGCACCCCGGCAACCACCGCCCGTATCCCGGATATGGAGCCTCGCCTGGAGCCTGGCCTTATGGCAGCTGAGCCACCCGTGCGTCCGGGTGCCGGGGAGGCACGGCGCTGGGCGGAGGAGGAATTGGCCAAACGGGAGTACCGTGATGCCGCCCCCTCATGGCTCGGCACCCTGTGGCGGAACTTCCTGGACTGGCTGCAGTCCCTGGATGGCTCCCAGGGAGACGCTGCCCCGGTGCCAAGCCCCGTCATCGCCCTCGTTATTGCCGCCATCATCGCGGCTGCCATCATCCTGGCCCGCCCCCGCCTGCACGCCCGGTCCCGGCAGGCCAGGGACGTCTTCGAACGGGAACCCACCCTTGGTGCCACCGACTACCGGGCCCGTGCGGAAGCGGCGGCCGCCGCCGGAAAGTGGGGGGACGCCGTCGTCGACCGCTTCCGCGCGGTGGTCCGGAGTGCGGAGGACCGGGCCATCCTGGACCCGCAGCCCGGCCGCACTGCCGACGAAGCGGCCCGGGCCTTGTCCGTTCCGTTCAACAGCCAGTCCGGGCGCCTTGCCCGGGCAGCGGCCACTTTCGACGGGGTCCGCTACGGAAACAGGGCGGCCGACAGCGGGGACTACCGGCAGATGGTGGAGCTTGATACCGCCTTGGACGCCATGAAGCCCGCCACCGCCGGCACTGCGGCGGTGACGCCGTGACCGGCCTTCCCGCCATCGGCGAGAAACCCCGGGACGCGGGCAGGGAACCGGACGGTGGCAAGCAACCGGCCACCGGATCCGTGGCTGACAACCGGAGGATTCGGGGTTGGCTGCGGCGGCACCGCGGCCGGACCGCGGCGGCAATGGTGGTGGCTGCGGGGCTGGCACTTGTCGTGGGCACGCAACTCGCTCCGAAGGGTGACGCCGTTCCCCTCTCGGTCCACAATGCCGCGCCGGAAGGGGCCAGGGCGCTGGCGCAGATCCTGGGCCGGCACGGGGTTTCCGTTCACACACCCGGCCGGTTCGATGCAGCGCTGGCGGACCTGCGCTCCGGCTCCTCCCCCACCCTCCTGCTCTACGACAGGAACGGCATCCTGGGTGCGCAGCAGCTGGCCGACCTGAGAGCGGAGGCAGACCGGGTGGTGGTGCTCTCCCCACGGCTGGAGACGCTCACCGCCCTTGACAGCGGCATCCACCAGGCCGGCGTTGTTCCCGATGCCTTCCCGATCCTTGATGCCGGGTGTTCCCACCCTGACGCGGAAGCTGCGGGACAGATCACGGGACAGGGAGGATTTGTGTACGACGGCGGCACGTCCTGTTTCCGGACAGCAGGAACCGCCGGAATGCTTGCCATCAGCGGCGATGGCCGCCTGGCCGTGCTGGGCAGCACGGCCGTCCTGGGCAACGGGAGGCTGGACGAACTGGGAAACGCCGCGCTTGCCACCAGGTTGCTCGGCGCGTCGCCTGACCTGGTCTGGTACTTGCCCTCGATTGAGGACGCAGCATCCAACGGATCCGGGAAAACCCTCGATGACATTGCTCCGGCCTGGGCCCGCTTCCTGGGCCCCTGGCTGCTCCTGGTGGCGGTGACGGCCGTCGTGTGGCGGGGCCGGCGGCACGGGCCGCTCGTATTCGAGCCGTTGCCGGTGGTGGTCAAGGCTGTTGAGACGGCCGAGGGACGTGCCCGGCTCTACCAGGACGCGCGCGCCATCGACCAGGCACGGGACAACCTCCGGGCCGGCCTGCTGGTCCGGTTGTCCGGGAAGCTGCGGATGGGACCAGGCGCCACCGCCGAGGACACGATTTCGGCAGCAGCCCGGATCCTGAACCGGGACGCCACTGAAGTCCGCGCGCTGATCAACGAACGCCCCGCAACCGAGGCCCGGCTGATTGCCTGGTCGCAGGCCTTGGACAAACTCGAGAAAGAGGTCAAGATCCGATGAGCGAACAGAGCAGTGGCCAGCGGGTCCTTAATACGGTTGACGACGACGGCGCTCGGCAGGCGCTGCTTGCGGTCCGCCGGGAGGTGGCCAAGGCGGTGGTGGGGCAGGATGCCACCGTCACCGGCCTCCTGATTGCACTGCTTTCCCAGGGGCATGTGCTGCTGGAGGGCGTCCCCGGAGTTGCAAAGACCCTGCTGGTCCGGGCGTTGTCCTCCGCGCTGAGCCTGGACACCAAGCGGGTGCAGTTCACCCCCGACCTCATGCCGGGTGACGTCACCGGTTCCCTGGTCTACGACTCGCACACTTCCGAGTTCAGCTTCCGGGAAGGACCGGTCTTCACCAACCTCCTGCTGGCGGACGAGATCAACCGGACTCCTCCAAAGACCCAGGCTTCACTCCTCGAAGCCATGGAAGAGCGGCAGGTGTCTGTGGACGGCGTCTCCCGGCGGCTGCCCTCGCTATTCCTGGTGGCGGCCACCCAGAACCCCGTGGAGTACGAGGGGACCTATTCCCTGCCTGAGGCACAGCTGGACCGGTTCCTGCTGAAGCTCACCATGCCGCTGCCTGAACGCAGGGATGAGATTGAAGTCATCCGCCGCCACGCCGCCGGGTTCGATCCGCGGGACCTGGCTGCCGCCGGCGTCCGGGCCGTGGCCGGCGCGGAGGACCTGGAACGGGCGCGGGAGGCAGTGGGCCGGGTGGCGGTGGAACCGGAAATTATCGGCTACATCGTTGACCTGGTGCGCGCCACCCGGTCAGCGCCTTCATTCCAGCTTGGCGTCTCACCGCGTGGCGCCACCGCCCTGCTGAACACGTCAAGGTCGTGGGCGTGGCTCTCCGGCCGCTCTTTCGTGACCCCGGACGACGTCAAGGCGCTGGCTTTGCCCTGCTTGCGGCACCGGGTGGCGCTGCAGCCCGAAGCGCAGATGGACGGGGTCCGGGTGGACGACGTCCTGGGCAGCATCCTGGCCGCCGTCCCCGTTCCGCGCTGATGGCCATCTCCGGGCGCTTCGTGGCAGTGGCGCTGCTGGGACTTGTACCGGTACTGCTGTTCCCGGAATGGCTGACGGTCCTGGCCACGATCGCGGTGCTTGTGGGACTGCTGGGGGCCGACCTGCTGGTGGCGGCGCCACTCCGGCAGGTCAATCTGGTGCGTGCCGAACCGGAGAACGTAACCCTGAACAATGTGGTGGAGGCGGCGCTCACCATCCGTAACGGCGGCAGCAGGCGGCTTCGGGGATCGTTCCGGGACGGGTGGCAACCTTCCGCCGGTGCCCGGAACCCCGTCCAGGACATTGATGTCCCGGCCGGGGAAGGCAGGCGGTTCGCGGTTCGGCTCCGGCCGGTCCGGCGGGGTGACCTCTCAGCGCCGCACGTAACGCTTCGGTCCTTTGGTCCGCTGCACCTGGCAGCCCGCCAGCGGACCATTGACTGTCCGGGCTCGGTGCGGGTGCTGCCGCCCTTCCATTCCCGACGCCACCTGCCGTCAAAGCTGCGGAAGCTGCGTGAACTTGATGGGAAGGCGGCAGTCCAGGTCCGGGGCGCGGGCACCGAGTTCGATTCCCTGCGGGACTATGTCCGCGGTGACGACGTACGCTCCATCGACTGGCGCGCCACTGCCCGGCGCTCCTCCGTGGTGGTCCGGACCTGGCGCCCGGAACGGGACCGGCGCGTGGTGATGGTCCTGGATACGTCCCGTACCGCCGCAGCAAGGATCGTGGACGAATCGCGCCTGGACACCGGGATAGAGGCTGCGCTCCTTCTGAGTGTCCTGGCCGAACGGGGTGGCGACCGGGTGGACTTGGTAGCCTTCGACCGCAGGGTCCGGGCGCGGGCGGGCTCTGCCGGGCAGGGCAATATCCTGGGCCGGCTGGTCCAGGCCATGGCTCCGCTTGAGGCCGAGCTGATTGAGATGGATTGGCCTGCGGTCCCGGCCCAGGTCCGTGCTGTTTCGGCGCACCGGTCGCTGGTGGTGCTGTTGACGTCGCTGGACAGCGGGGCGCCGGAGGAGGGCCTGCTTCCCGTGGCGGAGCGGCTGGCGAGCCAGCATGTCGTGGTGGTGGCGGCTGTCCGCGACCCGCAGCTGGGCGCTATGCTCCGGGAACGGAACGATGCCACGGCGGTGTTCCGCGCGGCCGCGGCCGAGCGCGCCCTCCTGCAGCGGGCGGCGGTCTCAGCCGAGCTGCGCCGCTACGGGGTGGAAGTGGTGGACGCCGAGCCCCACGAGTTGCCACCCCGGCTGGCGGACATGTACATCCGGCTCAAGGCTGCCGGTAGATTGTGAATCCGGAGGCTATCGTCTCCCCCGGCAACAGGAGGTCCACTTCATGAACGTCCCGATCTACCAGCAGGCCCTGGGCCGGGGATTCTCCCGGCTGCAGCCCGAGCTCCAGGAGTACTTCTCGCTGGTCCCGGGATCCGGCCAGTACGGCGTAGGGGAAGGAACGTTCGACGTCGTGGGGTGCCGCCAGCGGTGGCTGCGCCCTTTGCTGCGGGTCACCGGGGGCGAAGAGGCCTTCTTCCCCGAGTACGGGGAGAACGTTCCGTTCCGGATCGAGAACCACGCCCACCAGGATCCGTTCGGCCGTTCCAGCCTTACCGCCCGGCGCGAGATCCGGTTCCCGGCGCGCACCCGGCTTTTCCAGGACACCACCAGCGTCACCAACCGGGGTGGCACCACCCAGCTGGTGGACTACGTGGGCAGATACCGGCGCCTGGTGACCGACCTGAACCTGAGCGTCACCGCTGCCGGAAGGCTGCGCGGTGTCTCAGAGGCGTCGCGGCTCTTCCTGGGCCCGCTCCGGGTCCCGCTTCCGGCAGGCCTGGACGCCAAGGCGTACGCCGAACAGTGGTGGGATCCCGCGGAAGGAAGCAACGGGCGGCACCGCATCCAGGTGAAGGTCATCCAGCCGCAGATCGGCCTGGTGCTGGTGTACGCGGGCGCCTTCGATTACCGGCTGCGGCCCTACACTGGCGGCAGTTCCGCCCAAAGCTTCCTGCCCCGCTACGCCCAGCCGGACCGCTGGGAGAACAGGGTGTAGCCCTATCCCAGCGCCTGCTGGTTCAGGCCGTCGGCCACCTGGATCAGCCGGCCCAGGACGGCGGTGGCCTGCGCAGGTGTGTGGCCTGCCAGTCCTGCTGAAGGCGTCACCCGGATGGCGCCAAGCAGCGACGGCGGAAGACCCAGCTGGCGCCACGGACGCCATACTGACTCCACGCAGTCGGCGACCCTGGGCAGCGGGGCGCCGGCGGGGACGTCCAGCGCACCGGCCCAGAACTGTTTCCCTGACTCCAGTGCTGCGGCAAGCTGTTCCCACTGGCGGTTGGTCAGTGCCTTGAGCGGCAGGGCGACGCCGTCCGCACCGGCCGCCAGGACCAGCTCGATCGGCGCTTCGATTTCAGGACATGAGACAACAACCTCAGCGGCACCGGCCGAGCGGAGGGCGTCCAGGACCAGGCGCCAGGATTCGCGCGCTTCCGATGCCGGCACTGCGCGGAGGGTGCGGTAACCGCTGGCCGTGGGTATGGTTCCGGCCAGCACGGCGGCGATGGCGGGCTCGTCCACCTGCACCACCAGGCGTGCACCCGGTACGGCCGCAGCAACCCGGCGAAGGTAACCGCCGACGCCCGCGGCAAGGGACGCGGCCACGTCCCGGCGGGCTCCGTAGTCCAGGAGGGCGCGCTCCCCGTTATGCAAGTGCAGGCCGGCGGCAAGGCTGAGCGGCCCCACCAGCTGCACCTTGAGTTCACCCGCCGACACGTCCTCGCCCCCGGCCACGTCGGCGAGGACATTCAGGTCGGTGGACAGCGCCGACACGGCACGCTGCATGTCCTTGCCGGGGCGGTCAACAAGCCGCCATCCGTAGGGCTGGACGTCCACCGCCAGCTCTTCCAGGAACGAGGCCGTACGGCCCAGGGCGTCTGAGCCGACACCGCGGTCGGGCAGTTCGGCGAGGAATGGCAGGTGCGGGCTGCCGAGCTCGCCGCGGATGATCCGGGCGGCTTCCAGCGGGTCCTCGCCCGGCCACGGTCCCAGTCCGGTGGCCGTCACTTCCCTGGCTGTGACCTCCTGGAAGGGAGCCGCGGCCGGACGCGGGGCTGGGCCCCTTTGGTGCTGTTCCCGGCTCACGCCAGTGCGGAAGTCTGCGGCTGCTGGCCCGACGAGGCCTGGTGGTCCTCGGCGATGGCCTCGTGATGGCGGATCACCTCGCCGATGATGAAGTTGAGGAACTTCTCGGCGAATGCCGGGTCAAGGTGGGCGTCCTCGGCGAGGCGTCGCAGCCTCGCGATCTGGGCTGCTTCACGTCCTGGGTCGCCGGCCGGAAGGCGGTGTGTTGCCTTCAGGAAGCCCACTTTTTGTGTGGCCTTGAATCGCTCGGCCAGGAGGTACACCAGGGTGGCATCAATGTTGTCGATGCTGGAGCGGATGGACAGCAGTTCAGCCATCACCGAATCGTCCACGTGGCCAGCCAGTGAGCTGGCGGAGGGATCAAAATCGTCGGAGCCAGGAGTGCTGGGGTTGTGCTGCGTCATGGCTCCAGTCTATGGGAGCCGACGGAATCGACGCGGGTGTGAAGCGCCGGTGCGGCCGTCCGCCGGCACCGGCGCCCCACACTGCGGGCCTGGAGGGTCAGATGCCCAGGAGTGCCCGGTGCTCCTCCCGGCGTTTGGCCTGTTCGGCCGGGTCCGGCACGGGCAGGGAGGCGATCAGCCGGCGCGTGTAGTCATGCTGGGGGTTCCCCATGACCTGGCTTCCGATCCCCTGCTCCACCAGCTTGCCCTTGTACAGCACGCCCACCCACGAGGACAGGATGTCCACTACAGCCAGGTCATGGCTGATGAACAGGCAGCCGAAGCCGAACTCCTCCTGGATGTCCCTGAACAGCTCCAGGACCTTTGCCTGCACCGAAACGTCCAGGGCCGACGTCGGCTCATCCGCTATCAGCAGCCGCGGGTTCAGGCTCAGCGCCCGCGCCAGTGATGCCCGCTGCCGCTGGCCGCCGGACAGTTCGTGCGGGTAACGGGCCGCGTACGACGCCGGCAGCTGGACTGATTCGAGCAGCTCACCGACGCGTTTCCGCGCCTGGGCCGGGCTTGGATTTGTGTGGATGACCATAGGTTCGGCGATGCATTCCCCGATGGTCAGCTGCGGGTTAAAGGAGGCGGCGGGGTCCTGGAACACGAAGCCGATGTCCTTGCGGAGCGGCTTGAAAGTGCGTTCGCGAAGGTTGAGCATCTCATAGCCCAGCACCTTCAGGCTGCCGCCGGTGGTCCGGTTGAGCCCGGCGATGGCCCGCCCGATGGTGGTCTTGCCGGACCCCGATTCGCCCACCAGGCCGAAAACCTCACCCCTGGACAGGGTGAAGCTGACGCCGTCCACGGCCTTGAAAGCGGGGGTGCCGAGCCGGCCTGGATACTCGATGACCAGGTTGTCAGCAGCCACAAGGACTTCCTCATCCTGGTGGCGCCGTTCGGTAAGGCCTGCGGACGCGGAATTCCGGCCCAGGTGCGGGACTGCAGCCAGGAGCTTGCGGGTGTAGTCCTGGCGGGGTTCAGCGAACAACGTCTTCGCCGGGGCTTCCTCCACAACGTCGCCCTGGTACATCACCACCACGCGGTCCGCCAGGTCAGCCACCACGCCCATGTTGTGCGTGATCAGCACTATGGACGTGCCGTACTTGTCGCGAAGGTCTCGCAGCAGCTCCAGGATCTCGGCCTGGACGGTGACGTCGAGGGCGGTGGTGGGCTCGTCGGCGACAATCAGTCCGGGGTTCAGCGCCAGCGCGGCGGCGATCACCACACGCTGCTTCTGTCCTCCGGAGAACTGGTGCGGGTAATAGTTGACGCGGTGTTCCGGGTCAGGGATGCCCACCTTGCGGAGCGCCTCGATTGCCCGTGCTTTGGCCTCCTTTGCCGAGACGCGGCCTCCGCCATCCACGGCGGCGTGGGCGCGAATCCCCTCGGCGATCTGCCAGCCCACTGTGAATACGGGGTTCAGGGCCGTGGACGGCTCCTGGAACACCATGGCCACATCCCGGCCGCGGATCTGCCGCAGCCGGTGCGGACTGAGGCTGATGATGTTGGTGCCGTTGATCAGGACCGCGCCGGAACTCGTGGCGGTTTCCGGGAGCAGGCCCAGGATGGTTTTGGCCGTGACGGTCTTGCCGGAGCCGGACTCCCCCACGATGGCAAGGACCTCACCCTTCCTGACGTTGAGGCTCACGTCCTTGACAGCGTGGACGTCACCTGCGTCCGTGGCGAACGTGACCTGCAGGTGGTCAATGTCGAGCACGTGCTGGCCGGCGTCGGGCTGGTGTACCGGCGACGGGTCGATGTTGCCTGTCATGAATTCCTCACTTCTGCAGCGATGGCCTCATTGGCCACCGGGGCCGGCGCCGTGCCGCCGGCACGCTTGCGTCCGCGCAGGCGCGGGTCGTTCAGGTCATTAATGCTCTCCCCGACCAAGGTGAGTCCGACGACCGTCAGGACTATGGCCAAGCCAGGGAACACACCGGTCCACCAGATGCCCGAGGAGGCATCGGAAAGTGCCTTGTTCAGGTCAAATCCCCATTCCGCAGCGGAGCTCGGCTCAATGCCAAAGCCCAGGAAGCCCAGCCCTGCCAAAGTCAGGATGGCTTCCGATGCGTTGAGGGTGAAGATCAACGGCAGGGTCCTGGTGGCGTTGGCGAAAATGTGCCGGCCGATGATCCTGGCGCTGGAGGCGCCTACCACCTGGGCGGATTCCACGAACGGTTCGGCTTTCAGCCGTATGGTTTCGGCACGTATCACCCGGAAGTACTGCGGGACAAACACTGCGGTGATTGCCAGCCCGCAGGCGAGGATTCCACCCCAGAATCCGGACTGCCCCTTATTGATCGCGATGGACATAACGATCGCTACGAGGAGGGTCGGAAAGGCATAGATGGCATCAGCAACCACCACAAGAACCCGGTCCAGCCAGCCACCAATGTAGCCACTGACGAGCCCCAGAAATACCCCGAGGAAGATTGACATCACGACAGCGGCCACAAGCACCGCTGCGGCTGTCTGTGATCCCCAGATCACGCGTGACAGGACGTCGTAGCCTCCAACAGTCGTCCCCCATGGGTGCTTGCCACCGGGTTCCGCCTGGGCCGGAAACGAGCCTGCTTCATCGGAAATCTGGGAGAAACCATAGGGCGCCAGCAGCGGCGCGAAAACAGCAGCCACCACAAAAACAACACAAAGCACGACGCCGATCAGCAGCATCGTGCGCTGCAGGCCAACGCTTTGGCGGATGTGGGACGCCACCGGCAGGCGGTCGAGCAGCGGCTTTTTGGGATGGGGCAGGGCTTCGTTATTCATCAGTACCTCACCCGCGGATCAATCAGGGCGGCAGCAATGTCCACCACGAAATTGGTGACCGCAACGATGACGGCCAGAAGCATGACTATCCCCTGGACCGCAACAAAGTCACGCGCCGTCAGGTACTGCGCCAGCTGATACCCAAGGCCCTTCCACTCAAAAGTGGTTTCCGTCAGCACTGCGCCGCCGAGCATCAAGGCGATCTGCAGGCCCATAACGGTGATGATGGGGATCAGGGCCGGCTTGTAGGCATGCTTTGTCACAAGCCGGAATTCGCTGACTCCACGGGAGCGGCCGGCCTCAACATAATCCTTGCCCAGGGTGCCAATGACGTTGGTGCGGACCAGGCGCAGGAAAACACCGGCTGTAAGCAGGCCGAGGGCGACGGCAGGCAGAACCGCGTGGTGGACGATGTCGCCAAAAGCTGCCAGGTCACCGCTGCGCAGGGCGTCCAGCCAGTAGATCCGGCTGGGCGCTGCCAGCCTGCCCATCGCCAGTTCCGTTGTGGTGGATGCACGGCCCGCGACGGGGAACCAGCCCAAGCCTACGGAAAAGACCAGCTTCAGCAGCAGACCTGCGAAGAAGACAGGAGTGGCGTAGCAAAGAATGGCAAACAACCGCAGGAGGGCGTCCGGAACCTTATCGCGTTTGTGGGCGGCAAACATCCCCAGCGGAATCCCCACCAGCAGCGCCACGATCAAGGCATTGATGCTCAGTTCCAGCGTGGCGGCCCCGAAAGTGGTAAGCATCTCGATGACGGGCCGCCCGTCTGAGATGGTCCTTCCGAAGTTGCCTGTGGCGATGTTGCCAAGGTACTCGACGTACTGAATGAACAGGCTCCGGTCATAACCAGCCTGGTGGATCAACGCATCAATCTGCTCCTGCGGCAGGCGTCCGCCTTGGGATGCGGTGATGGGATCGCCAGTGATCCGCATCAGGAAGAAGACCAGGGTGACGAGGATGAAGATCGTCGGAAAGATAAGCAGGAAGCGGATCAGGATGTATCTCCCGAGGCCACCTCCCGCGGATTTGGATTTGGGCGGCGCTACCGTTGGCGGCGGCGCATCGATCATTGTGGCCATGCTGTCCCTGCTTGGTAAGAAAACGAAAGATGTGGGGCCAACAGTTAGGAGGCGGAGCCGCGCAGGCCCCACCTCCTAAGCTGGCGGATTGGTGATTACTTGGAAACGGTCCCGAGCCTGAACTTGAAGGATGCGTCCAATGTGGAATCCACGCCCTTCACGTTTTTCCCTGAAACGGCCACCTGGGCTCCCTGCAGCAGCGGCAGGGTGGAAATGTCCTTGGCCAGTTGGTTTTGAATGTCCTGGATAGTCTTAACACGCTCCGATTTGTCGGCAGTGACCAACTGCTTGGCAATCAGCGCTTCGACGTCGGTGTTGGAGTAGTGGTTGTTGAAGAAGCCGCCCTTAGGGAAGAAGGGGGTCAGGTAGTTGTCCGCATCACTGAAGTCCGGGAACCAGCCAAGCTGGAAGACGGGGTAGCTGTCCTTCTTCGATGCCGAGTTGTAGGTGACCCACTCGGTGGACTGCAGATCTACGGTAAAGAGGCCGCTCTTCTCCAATTGGTCCTTGACCATGGCATATTCGTCACCCGAGGACTTGCCATAGTGGTCCGGGTTGTACTGCAGTTTGAGATTGACCGGACCGCTGATGCCGGCGTCGCTGAGGACCTTCTTCGCCTTGTCCAGGCTCGGCTTGCCGCTTCCGTCGCCGTACGCCTGCTTGAAGGATTCGTTGGCGCCGAGGAAACCGGACGGAACATTGGACCACATGGGCAGATAGGTGCCCTTGTAGACCTGGTCGGAAATGGCCTGGCGGTCAACGAGGTTGGCCATGGCCTGCCGCACGGCCAGCGCCTTTTTAGGATCTGCTTCGGGAGTCTTGGCGCCGAAGGGCATGGTGTCGAAGTTGAAGACGATGTACCGCATCTCGCCGCCGGGGCCGACGTTGACCTTGACGTTGGAGTCCTTTTTGAGGTCGTCAATGTCCGTGGCGCTGAGGCTGCGGTTGGCAACGTCGATCTGCCCACCCTTGACTTCCAGCTTCATGTTGGTCTGGTCGGTGTAGTACTTAATGGTGGCGCCGGAATTGGCCGGTTTGCCGAGGACACCGTTGTAATCGGGCCAAGCCGTGAGGCTCACCAGCGTGTTCTTGTTGTAGGAGTCGATAACGTATTGGCCGTGGAAGGCCTTGGCCTTGACGATCTCCTCGTCACTGAGGAGTTTGTCCGCCGGGAAGACTTCATCGTCGACGATGGGGGCCGCGGGACTTTGCAGGATCTGGGTGAAGGTCTGATCGTTGGCCTGCTTGAGGGTGAACACCACTGTGGTGGCATCCGGGGTGGCAATGGACTGGATGTTGGTCAGCAGGGATGCAGGCCCGTTGGGATCAGCGATCTTGACCTGGCGGTCGAACGAAAACTTCACGTCTTTGGAGTCCAGTACGTGCCCATTGGCCCATTTAAGGCCGCTCTTCATCTTGACCGTGAATTCCGTGGGTTTAGTAAAGGAACCCGATTCGGCCAGGTCCGGTGCAGGTTCGGCGCCGCCGGGCTTGGAGTTCATCAGGAAGGAGTAGATCTGGTTCATCACCATGAACGAACCGTTGTCGTACGACCCCGCCGGGTCCAGGGCAGTGACTTTATCGGTGGTGCCGTAAGCAATGATGCTGCCCGCACTTCCCGATGCTGTGCTGCTTCCGCCTCCGGACGGGCCTGTGCAGGCCGTCATTGCCAGCGCGGAAATGCCTGCCAGCGCGATCGCGCCATGCAGGGCTTTGTTGCTCTTCGTCATCTGTGAGCTTTCTGTCCGATGAGAACGTGCGCTCCGGGCACATGGGCGTGTGTGCCCCTGCCCCGGAGCGCAGTGCTGATCCCTAGATTCAATCAGAGAGTCAGCCCTCGGGACGGCCAATTTGTGAGTTGAAACACAAAATTTATCTCATTGGTACCCCTGCCCACTGGTCGGACGGTGGATGCAGGCGCCTGAGGGACAGGAATCGGCCGGAAACGCCAAAGCACCGCCCCGGCGACAACCGGGACGGTGCTTTGGGATGGTGTGGCTAGAGCGCGGCGCGCTGCAGCGACCGGGCGGTGTCGATGGTGGCCTGGCCCAGTACCCGGCTGCCCTGGTAGAGCACCACTGTCTGGCCGGGGGCCACCCCCCTCAGGGGCGTCACCAGCCGGACCACCAGCTGGCCTCCGGCTCCGTCCGTGGCAGGCTCCATCCTGGCAGTGGCCGGCACCGGGTCCCCGTGCGCCCGGACCTGGGCGTAGCAGTCGAACTCAGCTCCCGTTTCCACCTCGGCGATCGGAAGTCCCGCCCAGGACACCTTGATGCCGCGGATCTCGTCGATCGCCAGCAGCGCCTCGGGACCCACCACCACCTTGTTTTCCTTGGGCCGGATTTCCAGGACGAAGCGGGGCTTGCCGTCGGCAGCGGGAGTTCCGAGTTTTAGTCCGCGCCGCTGGCCGACCGTGAACGCGTTGGCTCCCGGGTGCTCCCCCACCTTCGCGCCGGTCTCGTCGACAATGTCGCCGGGGGTCATGTCGATTTTTTCCGCTAGCCAACCCGCCGTGTCGCCGTCGGGAATGAAGCAAATGTCATGGCTGTCCGGCTTGTTGGCGACAGACAGGCCCCGCCGCTCCGCTTCGGCACGCACCTCGGCCTTGGACGGGGTGTCGGCCAGCGGGAACATGGAGTGCTTGAGCTGTTCGTGGGTGAGGACGCCAAGGACGTAGCTCTGGTCCTTGGCCCAGTCCGCGGCGCGGTGCAGTTCCCGGTTACCGTGGGCGTCTTCGATCACCTTGGCGTAGTGGCCGGTGCACACGGCATCAAAGCCCAGGGCGATGGCCTTTTCCAGCAGGGCCGCGAACTTGATGCGTTCGTTGCAGCGCATGCAGGGGTTGGGCGTCCTGCCGGCCGCGTATTCATCGATGAAGTCCTGGACGACGTCTTCCTTGAAGCGCTCCGAGAAATCCCACACGTAATAGGGAATGCCCAAAACGTCGCAGGCGCGCCAGGCATCCCGGGAGTCCTCAATGGTGCAGCAGCCGCGGCTGCCCGTGCGCAGGGTGCCGGGCATGCGCGAGAGGGCCAGGTGGACGCCGACGACGTCGTGCCCGGCCTCCACCGCGCGGGCGGCGGCAACAGCGGAGTCCACTCCGCCGCTCATGGCTGCTAGTACTCGCATGCTGGCCTTCTGTTGGGGGATATGTTTTTCCGGGCCGGGCGGGGACCCACCGGCAGCGGAAACGATCTTCGCCTATCTATTCTACGGTGGCAGGCAAATTGGCCGGCACGATCCAGGCCGGTAAGGGCACGAAGAACGTCGGGTGGCGCGTTCACACGCCGCGCAGCGCCTGCCGCGCCACGGTTCCTGCCGTCTGAATGGAGGACTCGTGCCCGGCCATGCCGGCCTGGCGGGCCCGCGCATAAGCCTCCGGAAGCGCCCTCAGCAAAGCATCAACGTCGGCCTCGGTGGACGCGTGCCCCAGGCTGAAACGCTGGGCTCCGCGTGCCGTTTCCTCGTCCAGGCCCATGGCGAGCAGCACGTGGGATGGCCGCGGCACGCCGGCGGTGCACGCCGAGCCGGTGGATGATTCGACGCCGGCCAGGTCAAGAAGGAACAGCAGCGAGTCACCTTCGCAGCCGGGGAACGTGAAATGGGCATTGCCTGGCAGCCGGCCGCCGTGGGGTGCCCCGCGGAGGACGGCCGCCGGAACGCTTTCCCGGACGCCCTCGATCAGGCGGTCACGCAGTGCGGCAATCCGCGCCGCTTCCGCCGGCAGCCCGGCGGTGACGGCCTCCGCGGCGGCAGCGAAGGCAGCGATGGAGGCGGTGTCCAGCGTGCCGGAGCGGACGTCACGTTCCTGGCCGCCGCCGTGCTGTACCGGCGTCAGTTTGACAGCGCGGCCCAGCAGGAGTGCGCCCACGCCCACCGGGCCGCCGATCTTGTGTCCGGAGATGGACATCGCGTCCAGGCCCGATTCCTTGAAGTGCACCGGGACGGAGCCGAATGCCTGGACGGCGTCCGAGTGCACGGGGACGCCGGCGGCATGGGCCAGCTCAACCACCCGGTGGATGGGCTGGATGGTGCCCACCTCGTTGTTCGCCCACATCACGGTCACCAGGGCCACGGCGGCGGGGTCGCGCGCGAGCTCGGCTTCGAGGACGTCGAGGTCCAGGACACCCTTGCCGTCCACCGGCAGCCAGGTCACGTCGGCACCCTCGTGGCGTTCGAGCCATTCGACGGTGTCCAGCACCGCATGATGTTCGACTGCGGAGCAAAGGATGCGGCGCCGGTGTGGGTCCTCTGCCACGCGGGACCAGTACATGCCCTTCACTGCGAGGTTGTCCGATTCGGTGCCTCCGGAGGTGAAAATTACCTCGGAGGGGTGGGCTCCCGCGGCCGCTGCGATCACCTCGCGCGCATCCTCAACGGCACGGCGCGCCCGGCGTCCCGATCCATGAAGCGACGACGGGTTCCCGGTCCGGGCCAGTTCACGCGTCAGGGCGGCGAGCGCCGCTGCGGACAGCGGAGTGGTGGCGGCATGGTCGAGATAGGCGGGCATCCCCCAATTCTATCGTGGCCTGCCGCCGCATCCCCGGGGAGCCGGTCAGTCCCCGCCGGTAATCCTCGCGCAGCAATGGCCGGCGCCGGCAGCCGGGGCAACGCGCTCCTCCGGACTGCCACACCCCACCGCGGCCCCGCGCAGGAAGGCGCCGTTCATATCGCACACCACTGCCGCATGTGCCCGCGACAGGCGGTGGAACGGGCAGTTGGGAAGCAGGTAACCGCCCTCGCCGTCGTGCTCTGGCTGGTAGCCCGATTCGGTCAGGAACTCTTCCAGGTCCCCCGCCGCTTCCGCCAGTTCCCGGCCCTTCAGGAAGGCGGCCGCGCGGAGCGACTCAGCCACAGGCGCGCCGTCGGCCTGGGAGGCTTCGATGGCGGCCGCCATGAGTTCCCCGGCGAGGTCATAGTTCCGGTCCGGCACCGACGCGCCGATTTCACTCCCCACTGTCCGGTACATCTTGGCGGGGCGGCCGGAGCCCGGCCCCGTCCTTCCTGCGGGCTTGTGGAACTCCACGGCCAGCAAACCGTCCTGGACCAGCCTGTCCAGGTGGAATGACACTGTGCTGCGGGCCATGCCTGCGGCCTCGGCAACATCGTCGCGCCCCAGCGGCCGTGGTGATGATGCCACGAGCTCGAAAAGATGCAGCCTCTTGGCGTCCGTCAGCGAGGCAACGGCAGCAATCCTGTCAGCCCAGGGAAGTCGGTACATAATGCCCACCAATCCAAAGTCAAGATCTATTGATTATAGAACGTGCGCTTTCTAAAATGGGCATACCTACTTTTAGAAGGAGAACACCATGAAATCAGCATCGGCAGTGCGGGCCCAGCACGCATCAACCACCATGCCGGCGGCCCGGCAGGCGTTCGTGCTGCTGCGTACCGTCTTCACCGTTGCTCCGGTCCTTTTCGGCCTGGACAAGTTCACGAACATCCTGACTGACTGGAGCATCTACCTGGCGCCCCAGGCAACAGCGGTGGTGCCGCTGCCGCCCCAGACCTTCATGTACATCGTCGGCGCAGTGGAGATCATCGCGGGCATCGTCGTGGCTGTCCGGCCGAAGTATGGTTCGCTGCTCGTGGCGGCGTGGCTGGCAGGGATCATCGTCGACCTGCTCCTGCTGGGAAGTTTCTACGACGTGGCCCTCCGGGACTTCGGGCTGCTGGTCGGCGCGCTGGCCCTTAACCGGCTGTCGATGGGGACCAGCCGAACTGCTGCCTGACGCCGCTGGCGCCGGCCAGGCGCAAGCACTACAGACAGCGCACAGCATTACTCACGGCGCGGAGCGTTGTGCACATCCAAAGCCGCCGGCAGCTGAGCCCTCCAGCCGCCGGCGGTTTTACGAGCCGGACCCCGCGCCCCAGCCTTGCAACAGGGCCCATGCATGCACGCTGTCCGGGCTCAAGCAGACGGAGGCAGCAACGGCAGGTAGCGGACCACCTCGTCGCGCGCCGTGGCCAAGGTGGCCGGATCCGGGCAGGACACGGATATATAGGCCGAGGAGCCTGCGGTGCCGAAGACCCTCGCCAGCACGGCGGTGGACCTTCCGCCGGGAGCCGTCTGCTCCAGCGCCAGCACGTCCACATTCTTGCCGGGAGCCTCGGGGGTACCACCCCACCGCAAAGTCCCGGTCTTCAGGTACGAGGGCTGGATGGTGGCGTCCAGGTACTGGAAAAGGGCGACAGACGATTCACGGTCATCGCCGCGGACCAGCGGCCCCTGGCCCGTACTGACCCGTGCGGCGACAACGCACCCATCCGCCTTGACGTATTCGCTGGCGCCCGACACGTTGTCCTTGGTGACCTTCCAGCCGGGCACGTCCTTCAGCCCGTCAGAAATTCCCACCGGCACCCCGGGCGCCAAGGTGCCACCGGCGGCAAAGGGCAGGTCCCGTCCCGCCACTGCAGCGGCGTCGTGGCCCGGGGTGATGGTTGGCGTGGACAGAACGGGCGTGCTGGCAGGGGCAGCAGGCACGGAAGGATCCCGGACGTCCACGCTGCAGCCGCCAAGAAGCACCGCAACCAGGCCTGCAATGGCGGGCTGCACTCCCCGGTTCCATGCCCTGCCGGCCCGTCCCGCCGTCGTCGGCATATCCGTCTCCAGTCCGTCGCATCCCCTTCGGCCGGTGTCCGGCCGCGCAGGCAAGAGTCTAGACGCCGTCCGCCGGGAACCTGGAAGCCCCGGACATTCGTTGTTACGGCAGGCCCATCAACCGTGCTGGCTAGACTGGGCGGGCACTTTGCTTTCCCTGCGGAGAATTAAGACGCCGCGCATCAAGAAAAGGAAGATCTTGACCGAGAGCAGCAGCTCCCACTACCAGGTCCTTCGCGTGGCCGTCACCGCCACCGAAAAGGAAATCAAGGTGGCGTACCGGCGCGCTGCCAGGGCGGCACACCCGGACCACGGGGGTGACGCCGCAACCTTCCGCCGGGTGACCGCCGCGTACGAGACCCTCATCGATCCGCAGCGCCGGAAAGCCTACGACCGCACCTATGGCGCGGGTGCGGTCCGTGACACGTCCGACATCGGCGCCCACTTTGATGCGCCCGCCGCCGGAAGCCGGGCCTCTGCCACCGTCCGCAGGCCGGACAACGGCAGGAACACCGCAGGCGACCCGCCGGTCTACGTTCCGCCGTACGAGGCAGCCGGCTCCGCGGTCCCGCTCATTCCCCTTGCCCAGGCCCGCCAACAGGTACACGGGATGCCGCGGAAACGGGGTATCTTCGGTGCCGAGGCCCGCATCCAGCGCGAGATGCGCACCGTTCAGCTGCTGACCCGGCAGGTGCTTCCGGCCATCCCGGCCGCGCGGCTCATCAACGGCCTGCAGTCGCCCGCGGACAACAGCCACATCGACCACGCGGTCCTGTCCGGCTACCGGCTGGCCCTGGTCAACTCCATGCTGCTGCCCAAGGGCGCCTATGCATGGGACGGCCGGACCCTCAACCACGGCGGACGCGCGGTGGCACCACCGCAGCTCGCCCGCGTGGTGTGGGCCATGCAGGACATCTTTCCCGAGCTGAACGTCACCGGATGGACCGTGGTGCACAGCCCGGACGGCAACCTCCACGAACCCGTGATCGACCACCACCGGCGCCCCGCGGGCGCCCTGGAGACCGTCCAGATCGTCAATGCCGCCGGCATGGTGCGCGGCCTGAAGGAGTTCCTGGCATCGGGCCCTGCCCCGAACACCGTCAACGTTCCGGTCCTCGCAAGGCTGCTGCGGGGGATGCACTAAGAACGGATCGCTAGGATGGGGAGGTGTTCCGCATCCTTTTCCATGCCCCAGAAATCCCCGGCAATACCGGCAACGCCATCCGCCTTGCCGCAATCACCGGCGCAGAGCTGCACCTTGTGGAACCCCTGGGGTTCGACTTCTCTGACGCAAAACTCCGCCGGGCGGGCCTCGACTACCACGACCTCGCCGTCGTCACTGTGCACAAGTCGATCGAAGCCGCCTGGGAGCACCTTCAGCCCGGGAACGTTTACGCCTTCACCTCTGACGGCACCACCAGCTACACGGACATCACCTACCGTCCCGGTGATGTACTGATGTTCGGCCGTGAATCCGTGGGACTGCCGGCGGAACTGAAGACCGATCCCCATGTAACGGCCACCGTGCGCCTGCCCATGCTGCCGGCCCTGCGTTCCCTGAACCTCGCAAACGCCGCCTCGATTGCCGTGTATGAGGCCTGGCGCCAGCAAGGTTTTCCGGGGGCCAGGCTGTAGCAGTCGTCCGGACCGGCGCCCCCTCCCAGGAGCCATGCAAATTCTTCAGCCGCCGTCCCATCCGCCCCGCCTCCGGCCTCGAATGACTCTTGACGACATTCGAGCGGAGCAAGGAGCGGCAGGTGACACTACTGGAGTCAGGATCCAGGCAGGCAAGCCGCAACCGGCACGGCAGTGCTCAGGATTCGCCGCCCGGAGACTTATGCTTGGACTTAATGGAAACTCCCAACGCGCCAAATTCCGAGGGCTCCGCCGCGGTGACTGACCCGCCGGCAGACCTCAGTCAACGCCTGTCAATCCTGCTCGCGGGCATCGCCCGCGGAGACCAGGCGGCGTTCGCCGAGTTCTACCAGTTGACGTCCCGCAGGGTCTTCGGCATGGCACGGCGCGTCCTGATCGATCCCGAACTCAGCGAGGACACCACCCAGGAAGTCTTCCTGCAGGTCTGGCAGAACGCGGCGAAGTTCGATCCGCAGGCAGGGAGCCCGCTTTCCTGGCTGATGACCATCTCGCACCGGCGGGCCGTGGACAAGGTGCGCTCGTCGCAGTCTTCCACCGACAGGGAAGCCAGGTACGGGGCCAGCACGCAGGACATCGACCACGACAGTGTTTCCGACGAAGTGGGCAGCCGGCTTGAGGCTGAGGCGGTGGTCCGCTGCCTGGGGACGCTGACCGAAACACAGCAGGAATCCGTGCGCCTTGCCTACTACGGCGGCCTCACCTACCGGGAGGTCGCCGAACGGCTGAACGCAGCCGTGCCCACCATCAAGTCCCGCATCCGCGATGGACTGATCCGATTGAAGACCTGTTTGGGGGTGAGTTGAGATGAGCGGTATGGACGAAGGGCGCAGTGGACGTTCGGGTTCCTTCGGCGACACTGTCGCCATGGACCTTGCGTCAGGCCGCGCCGTTGACCTGGCCGAGCTCTACGCCCTGGATGCGCTCACGGAGCAGGAACGCGACGCCATTGACCAGTACATCTCCACGGCCCCGGCAGCGGAGCGCCTGGCATTCCTGGACCGCGTCCGGCAGTCCCGCGAGGCGCTGGCGCGCACTTTCCGGGTGGAGGAAGAACCCCCGTCGGACCTCTTCGAGCGGATCATTGCGCAGCTTCCTGCCCAATTCCCCGGGCAGGAGGGGCTGCCCGGTGGAGCCGTACCGGCCGCAGGCACCCCGCCCACCCCATTTGAAGGCAAGCCTGCAGGGCCGGACGCACGCGATGAGCTGGCGCAGGCCCGCAAGCGCCGGGAGGACCGGCGCGGCGCTTCCGGCGCCCGGCGCTGGCTGGTCGGCGTGGCAGCTGCAGCAGCCATTGCCCTGGGCGGCGTGGGCGTTGGCGCCTACATTGCCGACCAAAACGATCCGGTCAACCAGGTGGCCAGGGCCGGGGACCTGCGCGAAGCTTCCGTGAACGTGGTGGGCGGCGGCAAGGCCACCCTCCTGATTTCAGCGTCGGAGGACGCGGCCGTAGTGAAGATGAGCGGCGTGCCCGCTCCCCCGGCGGGCAAGGTCTACCAGATGTGGCTGATCCCCAAGGACGGCTCCGCACCGGTGTCGCAGGGCCTCATGGACGAACAGGCCCTGTCCAAGCCTGCGGTGGTCCAGGGCATCCACTCGGCCGCTTCACTGGGAATCACTGTTGAGCCGGCGGGCGGGTCCAAGGCCCCCACCCTGCCCACGGTGGCGGCAGCCCCGCTGGGAGCCTAACCCGGCCCCGGCACCAGCCGTCAAACAGTAAAGCGCCCCCGGTTCCTTCCTGAGGAAGGAACCGGGGGCGCTTTCCAACTCAAAAGCCTGCGATGGTCACGGGCCCGTTGATTGCCACCACGTGGAAGGCTTCCGCGCTGTGCCCCTCCGGCAGCCCGGCCCGTGCGGCATTGATCCGCATACCCTGCCGGACGGCGGCTTCCATGGCAGCCACGTCAGGATGCTGGCTGACGTGGACATGGATGGCGGCCAGCTTGGCGTCCACCTGGGCGGTGACGTCCACGAAGTGGTTCTCCCGTTCCTCGGGTCCGGCGTAAAGCCACAGCCACGGCAGCTTGTAGGCTGCCAGGCCGGCTTCGGCCAGTTCCGGGTAGGCGAACGGGTTCTCGAGCGCGGGATACACGGCACGTGTTACCGCTTCCCCCACCGCCAGGTGGTCGGGATGGCTCTTTTGGATCCGCTGCCAGTTCCGTTCCGGATGCATGGCGAGGACGACGTCGGGACGGAGTTCCCGGATCAGCCGCACCACCCCTTTCATCACCTCGTGCGACGGCTCAAGGTACCCGTCCCGCTGGTGAAGGTAGTGGATGTCGGTGACGCCCACCAGTTCCGCGGCACGGCGCTGCTCGGCGTCGCGCATGGCGATGATGTCCGCGCGGTGCGCCGGGTCGAAGCCGCCGGCGTCGCCGTCGGTCATGATGCAGTAGCTGACCTCCACGCCGGCCGCCGTCCAGGCGGCAACGGTGCCGGCTGCGCCAAAATCGATGTCGTCAGGGTGGGCCGCAAAACAGAGCACCCGCCCAACCTGGTGTATGTCCGGGTTGAACGGGCTCCCTGCCTGCCCGTGGGAGGCAGTCAACGATTCAGCCTTTTCGCTTCTTGATCTCGGCGGTGGCCTGCGGGAGGACTTCGAACACATCGCCGATGATGCCGAAATCCGCAATCTCGAAGACCGGGGACTCGGCATCCTTGTTCACGGCAACGATGACCTTGGACGTCTGCATTCCGGCTTTTTGCTGGATGGCGCCGGAGATGCCTGCGGAGATGTACAGCTGCGGGGAAACTGTCTTGCCGGTCTGCCCCACCTGGGCATCGTGGCTGATCCAGCCCGCGTCCGTGGCGGCACGGGAGGCGCCCACGGCGGCACCGAGGGCATCGGCCAGCTCTTCCACCGGGCCGAAGTCGCCGTCCATGCCGCGTCCGCCGGCAACCACGATCCGTGCGTCCGTGAGGTCGGGCCGGCCGCTGGCCACCTTCTGCTCACGGGCCGTGATCCGGGCGGCTGCAGCCACCGCGGGGACCTCAACCGTCGCTGTTTCGGGCGTTGTGGGTGCAGGGGCAGGTTCCGGGGTGACGTTGTTGGCCTTCAGGGTCAGCACGGAAACCGGGGTGGTGGCTTTGCAGTCCGTGTTGTACGAGCCGGCCAGGACGGACTTGTGGGCAGTGCCGTCCGGGTCCACGGCCACCACGTCAGTAATGACCCCGGCGTTCAACCGGATAGCCGCCCGCGCCGCGATCTCCTTGCCTTCGGGCGAGTTGTCCAGCAGCACGATGCCGGCGCCGCTGGCTTCAGCCGCGGCGGCCACGTAGGCGGCCTTGGGTGCCACCAGGAAGTCATCCAGGTCCTGGGCAGACGGGCGCAGGATGCTTTCCACGCCGTATTCGGCGAAGGTGGCTGCGGCGCCGTCGGAAAGGTCTCCGTTGAGCGCCACGGCGCCCCCGCCCAGGGAACGGGCCAGGGTCAGCAGCTCAAGGCTGCTCTTCTTGAGCGATTCGCCGGGGTTGTCGATGAATACGAGTACTTTTGCCATGTCGATGTCCCTCTTAGAGCAGCTTCTGGGCGGCCAGGAAGTCAACCAGCTTGATGCCGGCGTCGCCCTCGTCGGTAATGATGGTCCCTGCAGTCCGGGGCGGCCGCTGTTCCGCGCTGGCCACGCTGGTCCAGGAACCGGCGAAGCCGACCTGGGCGGGGTCCACACCGATGTCGGCCAGGGACAGTGTGGTGATGCTCTTGCGCTTGGCTGCGATGATTCCCTTGAAGTTGGGGTACCGGGGCTCGTTGATCTGGTCCGTCACGGATACGACGGCGGGCAGCGGCGCCTCTACGGTCTCCGAGGAGGTGTCGGCGTCGCGGCGGGCCGTCAGCCGGCCGCCGTCGACCTCCAGCGTGGAGGCAAAGGTCACCTGGGGCAGCCCGAGCCGCTCCGCCAGCTGCGCCGGGACAAGCGAGGTTTCACCGTCGGTGGAGGCCATGCCGGTGATCACCAGGTCCACGTCGCCCAGGTGGCGGACGGCCGCTGCGAGCGCAAGCGACGTGGCCGCGGCGTCCGAGCCGGCCAGGGCGTCGTCCGTCAGGTGAACGCCCTCAGTGGCGCCCATCTGCAGCGACTTCTTGACGGCGTTGACGGCTCCGGAGGGGCCCATGCTCAGGGCGATGACCTGGTTGCCCGCTTTGCTCCCGCCCCTCGCCTCGGCCAGCTGCAGCGCTGCCTCGAGGGCGTACTCGTCAAGCTCGGACAGAATGCTTTCGTCGCGGTCCACCGTGTTGCCCTCACCGTTGAGATGACGGTCGAACTGGGCGTCCGGTACATGTTTGACCAGGACTACGATCTTCAATGTCTCTTCCACTGTGTTTACAGCAGCCTTCCATGCTTGTGGACAGCCAGCCGGGTGGGTCATGGCCGCGGAATGCCCGGCAGGCGGGTAGCTCCTAGCTAACCATATCGGCGCGCCCCTGCGCCCTCTTCCGTTAACGCCTGTGTCAGGCCCTCACCGTGGCTCAGCATGACGACGGCGGCGCCCCCTTGGGTGGGAACGCCGCCGTCGTCATTGCTGCACGATGTTGCTGCCTGGCCTCAGCTGGCTGCGGCACCCAGCGTGACGTCGAATGTCTGTTCCTTGCCGCTGCGCTGGACCGTGATCTTCACGGTGGAGCCCGCCGGCTGTTCGCGGACGGCCGCGGTCAGCTGGTTCGGTTCGCCGATGGTGAGGTCGTTGAACTTGGTGATGACGTCACCGACCTTGATACCGGCTTTTCCTGCGGCAGAGTTGGGGTCAACGGTTGCCACGTCGGCCCCCACCGAGAATTCGGAGGAGGCACCCGACGTCTTGGCCTTGACGCTGACACCCAGCTGGCCGTGCGAGGCCTTGCCGGTGTCGATGATTTCCTGGGCGACGCGCTTGGCGTTGTTGATCGGGATGCTGAACCCCACGCCGATGTTGCCGCTCTGGGAAGTGGACGTCCCGGAGCCCGCGGAAGCAATGGCGACGTTGACGCCGATGATCTCGCCCTTGCTGTTCACCAGGGCGCCGCCGGAGTTGCCAGGGTTGATGGCAGCATCAGTCTGGATGACGTTGATGGCGATGGATCCCTCGCCCGCGCTTTGCTGGCTCTGGCCGCCGCCCGGAGGGGCGAACTGGAAGCCCTGGTCGCCGCCCTGGCTGTTGTCGCCGCCCTTCGGGGCTGCGGACGATGCAACGCTGATGGTCCGGTTGAGCGTGGACACGATGCCGTCCGTGACCGTTCCGGTCAGCCCCAGCGGGGAACCGATGGCGATGGCCGTATCACCCACGTTCAGCTTGGAGGAATCACCGAGGGTGGCAGGGGTCAGGCTTGACGTGTCGTCCACCTTGATGACGGCGAGGTCGGACAGGGGGTCGGTGCCCACCAGCTTTGCCGGCAGGACCTTTCCGTCACTGGTCCGGATTTCGAGGGTGGCATTGGCGGTCTGGCCATCGAGGGTCACCACGTGGGTGTTGGTCAGGATGTGGCCTTGGTCGTCAAGGACGATGCCCGAACCCGTGCCCCCTGAGCTGCCGCTGGTGGCACTGATGGTGACGACGCTGGGCGAGGCCTTCACGGCAGCCGCGGTAATGGCGTTGACGTCGTCCTTGTTGTTGACGATGACCGTGCCGGGCTGGCTGTTGCTGCCGACGGTTGAAGTGCTGGACCCGGTGTTCCCAAACAGTTCGCCGGCACCCACCGTAGCCACGCCGCCTCCCACAAGGCCTGCTGCGAGGATGCTGGCCACGAGGGTACCGACGCCAAAGGTTGCCTTCCGGCGCGGCGCGTCCTTGGGATTGGGGGTGTAGCCGGCGTTGCCGTTCGGCGTGCCGGGTCCCCCGCCGTGAACGGGCTGGCCTTCGTGGTGCTGCTGCTGGCCATAGTATCCGGACTGGCCGTAAAACGGCTGGCGCTGCGGATACACCGGACGTGGAGCTCCGGGCAACTCCTGGGTGTGGTCGCGCTGCTCCGCACCGCTGTAGCCGCCGGGCTCCTGGTCCGCGGTCCCGTTCCCATACTGAGTGGCCACCTGCCGGTCACCGGGCTGCTGCGCGTCCTGCTGCTGGCCCTGCCGCTGCCACGGGTTCCGGTTGCCCGCGTGGCTGTCCTCCGGGACCGGTCCTGGGGTTTGATTCTCAGTCATGGGACTTCCTTTCATCCTCGTCTGCCATTAACTATGGACCGTCCCGCTGGAACAAGCTCGGATGTTTGCTGAGAGCTTCCTGAACGTTCCGGTCATGTCCTTCTGGAGGGCGGGGCGTTTCGCTGGGGGCATATTCGCCGTCATGGACTGGCTGTGGGGTGCACCATAGAATCAAAGATGAATTGCCACAGCGACCTGCGGCTTCACACCAAGCGTGGGGGCGCTGTTGGATTCGACGACTGATTCGTCCCGAATCGGTGTCAGGCGTGCTGAAGGGTTGCACATGCGGTCAAAGTTCAAACGTTTCCTCGCCGTGATCGGCCTTGCCGGGCTGCTGGCGGTACCCGCCGGCGCCGCCTGGGCCGAAAACCCGGTCACCATCCCCTCCGGCACCAACATTGTTGATGACGCGAACGTCCTGGGCAGCCGGAAGGGCGAGGTCCAGGACGCCATCCAGAAGCTGCTGAAGGACCACAAGTACAACCTGTACGTGGTCACGGTTAAGTCTTTCGAGAACCCCACTGATCCCGCAGCCTGGAGCAATGCGGTGGCGCAGGCCAAGGGAATGGGCAAAGCAGACGCCATTCTTGCCATCGCCACCGAGCAGGGCAAGTACTACTTCTCGCCCAATTCCGCCAGTTCCATTTACTCCAAGCGCAGCAACATCACCCAGAACGCTGTCGCCGCCAACCTCGGGGCGGGCAAGCGCGACTTCGCCCAGGCTGCCATCGATACCGCCTCAGCCATCGGCGATGCCGCCGGCGGCGGCAGCGGCAATGTGTCATCCGGTGACGGGGCCGGCGCGGGCATCCTGGTGGGTGCCGGCGTGGTGGTGGCCGGCGGCGGCGCGTACCTGTATTACCGGAACCGGCGAAAGAAGGCCGCCGGCAAGGACGCGTCCAGTGGAAGCTACGGCCCCCAGGGCGCAGAACTGGACCCGCTGGCGTCACTGAGCGTGGAGGAACTCCGCCGGAAGAGCGGATCCCTGCTCCTCGAAGCGGATGACGCCATCAAGTCCAGCGAGCAGGAACTCGGCTTTGCCCAGGCACAGTACGGTGATGCCGCCGTCGGAAACTTCACCAAAGCTTTGGCGGAAGCGAAGGGCCACATGACGGAGTCCTTCAAGCTTCAGCAGCAGCTGGACGACCACATTCCGGACACCGAGGAGCAGCAGCGGACCTGGCTGGGCGAGATCATCCGGCGCTCGGAAGCCGCCCTGGCCTCCCTGCAGGAGCAGAAGGCGGACTTTGACTCCCTGCGTGAGCTGGAGAAGAACGCACCGCAGGCCCTTGCGGCGGTCAACACCGGAGCCCGCGAAGCGGACGCCAAGATCGCCAGCGCGGAGCAGTCCCTTGCCGCCATGCGGTCAAAGTACGCCGACAGTGCGCTGACCCAGGTCTCGGACAACATCGTGCAGGCCAAGGAACGGCTGGCGTTCGTCCAGAACGCCTCCGAAACCGCGCAGGAGAAGCTCGGCGAGGGCGAGAGCAGCCTGGCGGCAGTGGCCGTTCGCGCAGCCGAAGAAAGCCTGCACCAGACCAACGTCCTGCTGGATGCCATCGCCAAGGTCGCCGCCAATCTCGACCAGGCCCGCAACGGCCTCGAAGCGGCGGTGGTGGATACGTCCCAGGACCTGGCCCAGGCAAAGGCCATGATCCAGTCCGGCACCCACGCCGAACTGGCCGGTCCAGTGGCAGCGGTGGAGGCCGCCCTTGCCCAGGTGAAGACCGAAATCCAGGGTGGAAAGATTGACCCCATCGCCACCCTGCAGAGGGTGGAAACCGCGCACCAGTCCCTGGACCAGGCCCTGACCGGGATCCGGGACCAGCAGGAGCAGGCCCGCCGCGCACAGGCGTCGCTGCAGCAGACCATCATGTCCGCCCAGGCCCAGATCAGTGCCACCTCCGATTACATCACCGCGCGCCGCGGCGGGGTGGGCACCGAGGCACGCACCAGGCTTGCGGAGTCGCAGCGGAACCTCGACTACGCACTCTCCATTGCCCGCACCGACCCCGTCACCGCGCTTACCTACGCGCAGCAGGCCCACGCCCTGGCAGCACAGGCCGCACAGCTGGCCCAGGCCGACGTCGAGCATTTTGACGGCTATGCCAACCAGGGCTTCGGCCGTGGCGGCATGTTCGGCGGCGGAGGCGGCGGCGGACTGGGCGGCGCCATCCTGGGCGGCATCCTGATCAACTCAATCCTCAACGGTGGCCACGGCGGCTGGGGCGGCGGCGGCGGCTGGGGTGATGGCGGTGGAGGCGGCGGCTTCGGCGGGGACGGCGGCTTTGGCGGCGGTGATTTCGGCGGCGGAGACTCCGGCAGTTTCTAAACACTTCCGTCGGAACACGCTGGAGAACCCGGCGGGCGGACAGAAGCACGACACCACTGTTCACGGACGTCAGTGGTCAACACAGAGCAGGACGAAAGGCAAACACCATGGTTAAGCAGTCCATTTTCGGCCGGATCGCGCAGCTGGCAAAGGCCAATATCAACTCCTTGCTGGACAACGCCGAGGATCCGCAGCGGATGCTGGACCAGATGGTCCGCGACTACACCAACAACATCGCCGAAGCCGAGTCCGCCGTGGCGCAAACCATCGGCAACCTCCGCATGCTGGAAGACGACTACAACGAAGACGTCAAGAACGCCCGCGACTGGGGGAACAAGGCACTGGCCGCCTCCCGCAAGGCTGACGAGTTCCGCGCCGCCGGCGACGTCGCCGACGCCGAGAAGTTCGACAACCTGGCAAAGGTCGCCCTGCAGCGGCAGATGGCGGCCGAGAACGAAGCCAAGGGCGCAGAGCCGAGCATCGCCTCCCAGCGCGAGGTGGTGGACAAGCTGAAGACCGGCCTGGACCAGATGAAGAACAAGCTCAACCAGCTGACCAGCAAGCGCAACGAACTGGTGGCCAGGTCCAAGACGGCAGAGGCGCAGTCCCAGGTGCACGACGCCATCAAGAGCATCGACATCATGGACCCCACCAGCGAAGTGGGACGCTTCGAAGAAAAGATCCGCCGCGAAGAGGCCAGGGTCCGCGGCCAGGAGGAACTGGCAGCGTCCAGCCTGGATGCCCAGTTCAACCAGCTGGAGGACCTTGGCGAGCAGACGGAGATCGAGGCCCGGCTGGCCGCTTTGAAGGCCGGCGGCGCCAAACCTGCCCTCGGCGCCGCCAACGCCGCGGAGTCCGAGGCAACCGTGGAGGAAGCGGACTTCGACAAGCTCTAAGGCCAGCCAGCACCACACAGTCGAAACCAGGCGGTGGCCGGGACCCCGTGGTCCCGGCCACCGGCATGTCCGCAGTGTGTAGCGTGGAGCCATGACCTCCTCTGAAGAGACCGCCCTGGTCTGGCTGCGCGATGACCTTCGCCTGGATGACAACCCCGCCCTCAACTCCGCCGCCGCGCTGGGCCTGCCGGTGACAGTGGTGTACGTCCTGGATGAAGAATCTGCGGGCATCCGGCCGCTGGGCGGTGCAACCCGGTGGTGGCTGCACCACTCACTGGCACGATTGGCTTCCTCCCTCGAGGCCCGCGGCTCGCGGCTGCTCCTTCGCCGGGGGCCGGCCGGGCGGGTGATTAAGGAAGTGGCTGTGCACGCCGGAGCAACGCACTTGTTCTGGAACCGGCGGTACGGTCAACCCGAGCGCAGCATCGACGCCGCGGTCAAGGAGTGGGCCGGGGAGAACGGCCTGGAGGCGTCAAGCTTCCAGGCAAACCTCCTGTTCGAGCCCTGGACGGTCAAGACCGGCTCCGGCGGCCCCTACAAGGTGTTCACTCCTTTCTGGCGGGCATGCCTTGCCGGCCAGGAGGTCCGGGACCCCCAGGAGCCTCCGGCCCGGATCCCGGGACCCCCGCAGGGCGGCCGTCTCCAGGCCGGCGACGACCTCGACAGCTGGCGGCTGCTCCCCTCCTCCCCCGACTGGAGCGGCGGCCTCTCCGCCACCTGGATTCCCGGCGAGGAAGGCGCGCGCCACCGGCTGGCGGACTTCCTGGACGGCCCTGCCGAGGAATATGGAACCGGACGGAACCTGCCCGGCATCGAGGGAACCAGCCGTCTGTCACCCCACCTGCGTTTCGGCGAAGTCAGCCCGTTCCGGGTGTGGCGTGAGATCCGCCAACGTTTCCCGCATAAGGTGCCGGCCGACGTCGGAATTTTCCGCTCGGAGCTTGGCTGGCGGGAATTCTGCTGGCAGCTGCTGTACAACAACCCGGACCTGGCCACCCGCAACTACCGGCCCGAATTCGACCGGTTCGCCTGGCAGCAGCCGGGCAGGAGTGAACTCGCGGCCTGGCAGCAGGGACGCACGGGTTACCCCCTGGTGGACGCCGGGATGCGGCAGCTCTGGCAGACCGGCTGGATGCACAACCGGGTGCGGATGGCCGCGGCCTCGTTCCTGGTGAAGAATCTGCTGGCCGACTGGCGGATTGGAGAGCAATGGTTCTGGGACACGCTGGTGGACGCCGACGCCGCCAGCAATCCGGCCAACTGGCAGTGGGTGGCCGGTTCCGGCGCGGACGCGTCGCCGTACTACCGGATCTTCAATCCCGTCACCCAAAGCAGGAAATTCGACGCCGGCGGCCGGTACCTGCGCGAGTTCGTTCCCGAGCTCGCGGACCTGGACAACAAGTCCATCCACGAGCCCTGGAAGACCGGGGTCCCGGACTACCCGGAACCCCTTGTGGAGCTTCCTCAGTCCCGGGAACGGGCGCTGGCTGCCTACCAGCAGCTCAAGGACGGCTGAGCCGCCCCGGCTGTGGGGTGCCGGGTGGCTTAGCGGCTGACCTTGCCCATGAGGGAGGCGATGGGCCGCAGGAAGACCGGGCGGGCCAGGAACCACGCGGCCGCCATGACGGCCACGGAGGCCAGGAACACCCAGAAGCCGAACCAGCCGTCGTCGTCCCGGACCCCGTACATGTGGTTCAGGTTCCGCAGAGCACCCGTGGTGAGCACCAGGAAGACGTGGACCACGATGAAGGCCACGAAGTAGATCATCACCGGGAAGTGGACGGCGCGGGCCCATTCGATCGGGTAGGCCTTGTTCAGGCCGGCAGCCTTCTTTGGCCAGGCGGAGGACATCCGCAGGCCCGTGATGAACGCCAGCGGAGCGGCGAGGAAGACCGTCACGAAGTAAGCCAGGAGCTGCAGCGCGTTGTAGTTGATCCAGCCGTCTTCCGTGGGCCAGTCCAGCGAGGCGTATTGCAGCGCGGCCGACAGGGCGTTGGGGAAGACATCCCAGCTGGTGGGGACGATGCGCATCCATTGCCCGGTGGCGAACAGCAGCACGGCAAAGACGAGCCCGTTCAGGATCCACAGGGCGTCCAGCGTCAGGTGGAACCACAGTTCAAGGCTGATCTTGGTGGGCGCGTTCCTGGTGCGGATCAGGCCCTTGTTGTTCCGGGTCCAGTGCCCGCTGGGCCGTGTGGTGGTCCGCACCTGCCATCCGGTGCGGATGATCAGGAGCAGGAAGAAGGCGTTGAGGAAGTGCTGCCAGGCGAGCCACGCGGGGAATCCCACCGGGGCGCCGGCCGGCAGTGCCGACTGGCCCGGGTAGTCGGTGACAAAGGACGCGACGGCGGGCAGTCCCACGACCAGCCTGGCCGCCAGAACCACCAGGACCAGCGCCACGAGGACAGCAGGAACCGCCCAGTAGAGCCGGGACCGCTTACCCGTCGCGGCGCCGGGTTTCTTCGTGGGTGTGGCCATCGAACAACATACCTCTCAAGAATGACTGGGGCAGCCCGCAGATCGCGGGACCCTTCGAAAGAGAATACTAGGAACTGTGCGCATCCAAGGAAAAGAAAGACCCCGGCCGGCGTAACTGCCGGTCGGGGCCTTCATAAGTTGCGGGGACAGGATTTGAACCTGTGACCTCTGGGTTATGAGCCCAGCGAGCTACCGAACTGCTCCACCCCGCGTCGCTTGATCAACACTACCCTACTTTCACGGCCGGCCTGACCACACATCCACCAGGCCCCCTTGGGGTTCGACGACGGTCCCGGCGGCCCCAGCGGAGAAAGCAAAAGACCCGGACATTGTTTCCAATGTCCGGGCCTTTCCTCAGTTGCGGGGACAGGATTTGAACCTGTGACCTCTGGGTTATGAGCCCAGCGAGCTACCGAACTGCTCCACCCCGCGTCGCAAGAACTACTTTACCGGGAGATGAACCGCAGGCCAAATCGAAGCGGCGTGACGTCCGTTACGCCGGCCCGGCACCTGCCCCCATGGGGCTCGGATGCCGGGCCGCCGCCGTCGTGCTGCCGTGCCCGTCCTGCTACCGGCCCGCTGACGGGGACGGCGTTGCCGAGGGTGAGCTGGAAGCAGCGGGGGCCGGGCTTGCCTCCGGAGCGGTGACCGGGATCTTGGCCTCGGCGTCCATCGCCTTCTTCAGCGCGGCCGCCACCTTCTTCTGCGCCTCGCCATAGGCAGCGAAGTCGCCTGCCGCCAGTGCCGACTGGCCGGACTGGATGGCCGCATTCGCCTCGTCCAGGGCCGCCTTCAGCTGGGCCTTCGCGTCCGCAGCGGCCGGTGTCGCAGGCGCTGCCGGGCCGGCCGGCACCTGGCCGTTGTTGGCGGAGTCACCCGCTGCTGCACCGGAGTCACCACCGAAGAGCTGCTTGAGGGCCGCGTCAAGCGTTGGCGCGAAGCCCACCTTGTCCCCGAAGGCCACCAGCACGCGTTGCAGGGTGGGATAGGACGTCTCACCGGTGGACTTGAGGTAGACAGGCTGGACGTAAAGGATGCCGCCGCCGACGGGCAGGGTGAGCAGGTTGCCGTTCAGCACGTCCGACGCACCCTGCCGCAGCAGGTTCAGTGCCTGCGAAACAGTGGGATCGGAGTTGAACTTGTTCTGCGCCTGGCCCGGACCGGGCACCTGCGTTTCCGGCGGGATCTGCAGCAGCCGGAGCTTGCCGTAGCCGTCGGCCTTCACACCGGCCTGGTTCCCGGCATCCGAGTCAGCGGCGAGGAACCCGTACAGGACGTTGCGGGCATTGCCGTTGACGATCTGCGGGATGAACGAGGACGTCAGCTGGAACGCAGGCTTCTGCTGGTCCGGCATCTGCAGCGACATGTAGAACGGCGGCTGCTTCACGTCCGTATCCACCGTGGGATCGGCAGGTACGCTCCATGCGTCGTTGTTCTTGTAGAAGCTGGTGGGATCCGTCACGTGGTACTGCCCCAGCAGCTCACGCTGGACCTTGAAGAGGTCCTCCGGGTAGCGGACGTGGCTCATCACCGCGCCGGACATCTCCGAGTACGGCTTCAGGGATGAGGGGAAGACCTTCTGCCAGGCCTTGAGGACCGGGTCCGTGTCATCCCAGGCATAGAGGGTGACCGAGCCGTCGTAGGCATCCACAGTGGCCTTGACCGAGTTGCGGATGTAGTTCACCGTGCTGTTGGGCAGGGCCACGGCGCGGCCGGAGCTGGTCTGCGAATCAGTGGTGGCATCCGAGAGCTGCTTCTGCTGCGAGTACGGGTAGTACTGGCTGGTGGTGTAGCCGTCCACGATCCATTTGACCCGGCCGTCCACCACGGCCGGGTAAGCGCCGCCGTCAACGGTCAGGTAGGGTGCAACCTTCTGGACACGCTCGCGGGGGCTGCGGTCATACAGGATCTGCGACGCCGGGTTCACGCCGTCCGAAAGCAGCAGGTCCGAGGACTGGAACTTGATGGCGTAAAGGATCTTGTTGAAGAAGGATCCAACATTGGGCCCGCCGTTCCCCTTGAACGTGTACTGGGTTTCGCCCTCCCCTTCCTTGCCGGAAGGGCGGTCCTGCTCGCGCGGGGTGGCGCCGTCGGGTGCGCCGACGATCGAGTATTCGGGCGAGGACTCGCCGAAGTAGATCCGCGGCTCGTAGGTTGTATCGTTGCCCAACACGCCGGTGGACGGAATGCCGGACTGGAGGAATTCAGGCTTGCCGTCAACCGTGAACTTGTTGCCCTTGGCCGCCACAACCCCATAGCCGTGGGTGTACACCACATGCTGGTTCAGCCAGCCCTGCTGGTTGGTTGCCACGTTCGTGGGATTCAGTTCCCGCACGGCGATCACGGTGTCCTGGATCTTGCCGTCCACCTCGTAGCGGTCCACATTGAGGGCCTTGGGGAACTGGTAGTACGGGCGGTACTGCTCCAGCTGAGCAAACGCGTCCGAAATCAGGTTCGGGTCCAGGAGGCGGATGTTGGCAGTGGTCTGGGCGTCCGGCGCCAACGCGCCGGTACTGGCCGTGTTGGTGGCGTCGTACCGGGTTTCCTGGATGCCGTCCAGGCCGTAGGCCTTGCGCGTGTTCTCGATGTTGCGCTGGATGTACTTGCTTTCCAGCGTCTGCTCGGACGGGCGGACCTGGAACTGCTGGATCACCCAGGGATAGACGCCCCCGGCCAGGATGGAGGTGATGATCAGCATGGCGGTACCGATCACCGGAAGGCGCCAGCGGCCAATCACGGCGGCCACGATGAACAGGATGGCCACCAGCACGGCAGCCACGGCGAGGATGGCCTTGGTGGGGATGACGGCGTTGACATCCGTGTAGAGGGCGCCGGCCCAGCGGCCGCCGTTGCTCTGGACGGAAGAGTAGCGGTCGAGCCAGAAGTTGACGCCGAGGAGCACCAGGAAGGCGGCGCCGGTCACGGCGATGTGGATCTGTGCCGCGCGGCTGGTGAACACGCCGCGCTCCATCAGCCGGATGCTGCCGTACAGGTAGTGCGTGAGGATGCCGGCGATGCCCGCAATCACCACCACGCTGATCAGGAACCCGGTCACAAAACCGAGGAACGGCAGGGTCATCAGGTAGAAGCTGATGTCCATGTTGAACTGCGGATCGGCCTCGCCGAAGCCAACCTGGTTGAAGAACAGCAGGACCTTCTGCCACTGGCTCGCCGCAGCGCTGCCCGCAAACAGGCCGAAGAGGACCGGCAGGCCCACCATGACGATGCGCCGGACCGGCTCCAGCTGCGCCTGGTACCGGTTGAGGTTGTCCCTGATTTCGGAGTCCGGCGCGTAGACCGGCCGGGCGTTGTAGGCAATGCGGATCGAAAAGAAGACAGCCGCGAACATGATGGCGAAGCCGGCCACGAAGGTGGCGATCTTGGCCAGGTTCTCGGTGACGAAGACTTCGATGAAGCCCAGTTGCCGGTACCAGAGGACGTCGGTCCAGACGTTGGCGAAGAAAATGAAGCCCACTACCACCAGGGCGACAATAATCAGGGTGGGCGTCAGCACGCCGCGTCGTGAAGGGGGCCTGCCGGTGGACATGGTGCTGGCGGGACGGGACAAACTGGGTACCTCATAGCTGGTCGTCGAAATATTCGAAGCGTGCGAGCGACGTACGGTACCGGTCAAACGGCTGGTTTCGTCCGTCAACTGTGCCACGAGTGGCGGTAAAGCTTAGTTCCTGTGAGTCTAGTTGCGCCCAGTCTATTTGCTGGCGCAGGCCGGGAGCGCGGATGTGTCCTGGCCGCTTCCGGCCAGTTCCACGGCATGCCGGGCTTCCGAGAGGTTTTCCACGCGGACCACCTGGAGGCCGTCGGGAACGTGGCCGGCCACTTCGTTGCAGTTGCCGGCGGGCGCCAGGAAAAGGGTGGCACCGGACGAACGCGCACCCCGCATCTTTTGCCCGATGCCGCCGATGGGTCCCACCTTGCCGTCAGGCGAGATGGTGCCGGTACCCGCGATATGTTTTCCGCCGGTGAGGTCCCCCGGCGTAACCGTATCGATGATGCCCAGCGAGAACATGAGCCCGGCACTGGGCCCGCCCACCTTGTCCAGGGAGATCTGGACCTGGAAGGGGAAGCTGAAGAGGTACTTCAACATGACACCGAGGATGAAACGGCCCTGGCCGTTGTCCTTGGGCGTGACCTGGACGGTGACGGGCTGGCCGGCGCGTTCCACCGTTACCGATACCGGGGCACCCTTGCCCGAGGCCAGCTCATCCTGGATCACACTGAGGGCGGTGATGTCCCTGCCGTTAATGGATTTGAGGATGTCCCCTTGCTGGATCCTGCCGGCGGACGCGGAATCCTTGGACAGGTCCGCGGCCTGGAGCTGTTGGCTGAAGGGAATCCCGAGTTCATTCAGGGCGGAGGCCACCGCGTTCTCCTGGGACGTGGCCATGGCCACCGCACTCTGTTCCTGGGCCTCTTCCTTCGTTGTGCCCGTGGGATAGATCAGCTCCACCGGGTACACGGCTTTGGAGTTGTCCAGCCATGCCGAGAATGCGTTGAGGATGCTGACCGGGCCATTGGGGCCACCGTCAACGTACACGGTGGTCAGGTCGAGGCTCCCGGCAGCCGGATACGTTTCGCGGCCGCTGACGTTGATGACCGGATGTCCCTGGCTCTCCCCCAGCGTGTTGTAGGTGGGCCCGGGCGATTCAATGACATACGGCACCGGAAGCGTCCCCACGGCAATTCCCAGCCCCAACGCCGCCAGCCCGGCAACCATCATGGTGGAAAGCCGCCTGCCCGTGCCGCCGCCGTCGGACGCGCCGGGGCCGCTGCCTTCAACTGCCTGGCCGCCACCGGCCCCGGAGCCTTCGGGCGGGCTGCCGGCACCAAACGGACCGGGATTGGAGAAAGGGGGAAGATCGGGAACGTGGTCCTCTGAAGGGTGGCCGCCACGGGTTGTAGTCACCCCACCAACAGTACGCGGTGGTGGTGCGACGGGGCGCTTTGCCTAGAGCGAACGACGGCGGCGGGCGGCAGACAGCCGACCCCCACCGGGGTACCGTGAAGGTTGATCAACAGTCACACCATCGATCGGCGGGACCATGACCTCCAACCCACTCAATCCGTCCAACGGCGACGACACCCCCAAGGATCCGTTGACCGAAATGCTGCAGAACCTAATGGGCGGCAAGGGGATGGAAAACTTCGATCCCGCCGAGCTGGCCAAGGCGGCCGGCCTGCCGGACGACCCCAACCTGCTGGCCCAGATGTTCTCCCAGGTTCAGGCGATGATGAGCGCACCGTCCGAAGGGCCCGTCAACTGGACACTGGCCCACGACAATGCCCGGCGGGTTGCGGCCGGCAGCGCGGACCCGTCCGTCACAGCCCAGCAGTCCCGGGAGGTGGATGAAGCCCTCCGCCTCGCCGAGATGTGGCTGGACCCCGTCACCGACCTGCCCGCCACCGGTCTGATCGGCAAGGCATGGTCCCGCGCGGAATGGGTGGAGGCCACCCTGGGCACCTGGAAGCGGCTGACAGAACCCGTGGCCAACAGCATCGCCAATGCGCTCTCCTCCGCCATGACGGAGCAGATGCCCGAGGAAATGAAGTCCATGATGGGCGGCGCCTCCTCGATGCTGCAGAACATGGGCGGCGCCATCTTCGGTATGCAGCTGGGGCAGGCAATCGGCGCCCTGTCCAAGGACGTGGTGAGCTCCACCGACATCGGCGTCCCGCTGGCCGACCTTGAGATGGCACTCCTGCCGGCCAATGTCGCCGCGTTTGGCGAGGGCCTGTCCCTGCCCGAGAACGACATCCGGCTGTTCCTGGCCGTGCGGGAAGCCGCGCACGCCCGGCTGTTCGTACAGGTTCCCTGGCTGCGCGGACACCTGCTGGGCGCCATCGAGGCATACGCCCGCGGCATCCATATCGACACCTCACGCATCGAGGAACTCGCCCGCGACCTTGACCCCAGCAACCCGGAAGGCATCCAGGAGGCCCTGTCGCAGGGCGTGTTCATGCCACAGCGGACTCCCGCCCAGGAACAGGCACTGGAAAAGCTCGAGACCGCGCTGGCCCTTGTGGAGGGCTGGGTGGATGAACTGACCGCGGCCGCCACGGAGAAGGTCCTGCCGTCCGCCGGGGCACTGCGCGAAACAGTGCGGCGCCGGCGGGCAACGGGCGGTCCCGCCGAACACGCCTTCGCTTCACTGGTGGGACTCGAGCTGCGTCCGCGCAGGCTGCGGGACGCGGCCACCCTGTGGGCCACGTTGAAGGAGGAACGCGGGATCGAGGGCCGTGACGCCATCTGGCACCACCCCGACCTGCTGCCCACGGCCGAGGACCTGGATGATCCGAAGGGTTTCAGCTCCCGCCGCAAGCTTGCCGAGGCAAGCGACAGCGAGGTGGATGACGCGCTGCAGAAACTGCTGGACGGCGGTTTCGACGACACCTCCGGTGATCAGGGCGGCGCCGGGGACACCGGCAGCAAGGACGACGACGGCGGAACGGACCAGCCCAAGGGCTGAGACATTGCTGGCGGGCCAGGGCCTCCTGGCCCGCCAGACTTCTTTTCGCCGGATTTGCCCGCTATTGGACTACGTCAGCGTCAAGCGGGCCGACGTCAGGCTGGTCGGCATCTTTGTCCATTCCCCGCGACGTGGCGAAGGAAACACCCTCGAGGAAGGCCTTGGCCCGCTGGGTTTCGGGGTAGGCCTCCAGCAGCTGCCAGAAGGCAGCGTTGTGTGAGGCCACCAGAAGGTGGGCCAGCTCGTGGAGCAGCACGTAGTCGATGACCCACTGGGGCATGGGCCGCAGCTTGTCAGACAGGCGGATGGTCCCCTCGGCCGGCGTGGCCGAACCCCACCGGGAATTCTGGTTGCTGACCCAACGGACGGATGTGGGCACTGACCGGCCACCGAGGTATTGCGTGGACAGTGTGGCCGCATGGGCTGCGAGGGCCTCATCTGTGGCAGGACGCCGCCGCCCGGCTGCCGCCTGCCGCTGCCCCTGCTTGTGCAGTTTGGCCAGCATTTTGTGGACCCACTCGCGCTCCTGCGCCGCAGTGAAGCGGGCCGGAATGGCAACCACCGCCGTCCCGTCTTCCCAGAACGCCGCCACCGTGCGGGTGCGCCGGGCAGAGCGCCGCACCTCCACCGGAGAACCGTTCGAGGTGGTCAGCACTGACGCCTGCCGGGCACCGCCGCTGGCTCCGCGTTTCACAGGACCGAGCTTTCGACGAGGACCCGGAGGACGTCCTCCCCGTACTTTTCCAGCTTGGATGGGCCAACGCCGGCCAGGCCGGCAAGTTCCTCCAGCGACGCCGGCCTCGCCTCCGCGATGGCAGTGAGGGTGGCGTCGGTAAAGACGACGAAGGCCGGGACGTCCGCGGATTGGGCCACCTCGCGGCGCCAGTTGCGGAGCGCATCAAAGGTCTGCTCCTCGTAGCTGGGGGGACACGCGTTGCAGCGGCCAACCTTGCGTTCCGCCCCGGTAGCAAGCATGCTCCCGCAGACCCGGCACACGGCGGGGGCGGCAGCCTTGCGGCGCGGAAGCGCGCCCTTCCCCCGGGTGCTTGAGCTTGCCACCGAGTCCGGCCGCAGGCCGTCGAGGAACCGGGACGGCTTCCGGTTGGCGCGGCCCCCGGGGGTCCTCGCGGTGCTCCACGAGAGGGAAAGGTGTTCACGGGCGCGGGTGATGCCGACATAGAGGAGGCGGCGCTCCTCATCCACCGATTCCGGTGAATCGGCGAAGGAAATGGGCATCAGGCCTTCGCTGAGCCCCACCAGGAAGACGGCATCCCATTCCAGGCCCTTGGCCGCGTGGAGCGAGGCGAGCGTAACGCCCTGCACGGTGGGCGCGTGCTGGGCGAGGGAACGCTCCTGGAGTTCGTTGACGAAATCAGCCAGGCCAAACTGGGGGCCGCGGGACTGCACCAGTTCGTCGGCGAGCGCCACCAGTGCCGCGAGGGACTCCCAGCGTTCGCGCAGGGCACCCCCGCTGTGCGGTGCCGAGTCGGTGTAGCCGAGGGAGGAGACGATGTCCCGGACCAGTTGACCCAGGGGTTCCGGTGTGTCCGATTCGGAAACCGCCCGGGTGGCGGCACGCAGCTGGAGGATCGCGTCCCTTACCTCCTTGCGGGCGAAGAAGCGCTCGCCGCCACGCAGCTGGTAGCCGATGCCTGCCGCGGCCAGCGCCTGCTCGTAAGCCTCGGACTGGCCGTTGGTACGGAAAAGGATGGCCACTTCGCTGGCTGGAGTGCCGGCGTCGAGCAGTGCCTTGATCTTCTGCGCCACCGTGGCGGCTTCAGCTTCGTCGTCCGTGCACTCGGTGAACTGGGGCGCGGGCCCGGCGGGGCGCTGCGCCACGAGCTGGAGGGGCGATGCCCACGCGGCGTCGGCGGTGGGCCCGCCGCTGCGGCGGGCGGCCAGCAGGTCATTGGCCAGTTTCACCACCTGCGGGGTGGAGCGGTAGTCCCTGATGAGCTTGACCACGTTGGCCTGGGGGTATCGGGTCTTGAAGTCCAGGAGGTGCCGGGGCGATGCGCCGGTAAAGGAATAGATGGTCTGGCTTGCGTCACCCACCACGCAGAGTTCGTCACGGCCGCCGAGCCACAGGTCCAGGAGCCGCTGCTGCAGCGGGGAGACGTCCTGATATTCGTCCACCACAAAGTGCCGGTACTGTTCCCGGACCGTGGCGGCCACCTTCTCGTCCTCCTGCAGGATGCCCACCGTGATCAGCAGGACGTCCTCAAAGTCGATCACGTTGCGGTCCGTCTTGACGTCCTCGTAGGACTGGAAGACCCGGGCGACCGTGGTGAGGTCAAACCCGCCGGGCGCGCCCCTCCCCTGGGCGTTCTCCAGGTAATTGGCCGGTGTCAGCATGGACACTTTGGCCCATTCGATTTCCGAGGCAAGGTCGCGGATGGAGGCCCGGTCCGTGCTGAGCCTGAGCCGCCGGGCGGCCTCTGCCAGCATCTGGGCCTTGTGGTCCAGCAGGTTGGGCAGTGTTCCACCCACCGCCTGGGGCCAGAAGAACTGCAGCTGGCGCAGGGCAGCGGCGTGGAAGGTACGGGCCTGCACGTTGCCGGCGCCAAGGTCCCGCAGGCGGCTGCGCATCTCTGCCGCAGCCCGGGCCGTGAACGTTACGGCGAGCAGGCGCTGCGGAGTGTAAACCCCCGAGTGCACGCCGTAGGCGATGCGGTGGGTGATGGCACGGGTCTTTCCGGTGCCCGCGCCGGCCAGGACGCACAACGGGCCATTCAAGGTGCTGGCCACCTCACGCTGTTCGGCGTCCAGTCCGCCAAGGATCCGGTCCTCCAGCGAGGCTGCTCCCTCAAAATTCTCTGTAGTCACTTCTGCTGCTTTGTTTCTCGACTACCGCGTGCTGGAGTCTGGTGGATGGAATAACTTAGGCGCCAGTGAGGTCCTGGATCCGGCCGCCGTACCAGTGCTCAATAAGCGAGCGGGCAATGGAGAGCCTGGTGGAGATGGTGATCTCCCCGCTGAGCACCGCTTCCTGGAGTTCCTCCCGGCTGAACCAGCGGGCCCTGGTGACCTCCACGCCGTCGGGCGTTGCCTGGGCGTCCTCGGTGACGGCGGTGAATCCAAGCATAAGGGAGGCGGGGAACGGCCACGACTGGGAGCCGAGGTACTGGCAGGCGGTGACCCGCACGCCCACCTCCTCCTGGATCTCGCGCACCACGGCCTCTTCAAGGGATTCGCCAGGCTCAACGAACCCGGCGAGGGTGGAGTAGTTCCGGGCGTCCACGGGGCCGCCGCCGCCCAGGAGCAGCCGGCCGTCCGGGCCGACGACAGTGACGATGATGGCGGGGTCCGTGCGGGGGAAGTGTTCGGAACTGTCCGCCGGGCACCGGCGCACCCAGCCGCCGGCCACCACTTCCGTGGGGGTGCCGCAGCGTGGGCAATGCGTGTGGGCAGCGTGCCAGTTTGCGATGGCGCTGGCTTCCACGAACAAGGCTGTGGAGGTGGCCGTCAAGCCTGCGGCGACGTCGCGGAATCCAGCCCACTCAGCATCCGCGGGGATACCGGCGGTCCCGGGTTCCGGGGGCTCAGGAAGGACGAACAGCAGCAGCTCGGTCCCGGCCGGAAGGTGTGAGGCAGGCAGCGCCGAGCCCAGGTACACCACGAGTTCCGGCGCGGCTCCTGCTGCTTTCAGCTGTGCCAGGAGTTCCCTGGCCCCGGTCAGCATCATGTCGCCGCCCTGCACCAGCCCCTGGCGCCTCGACAGGACCGCAGCCAGCGCATCCGGGCCGGACAGAAGATCATCGATCATGCCGGGCCTGGCGCGCGCGGCCGATCCGCGGTCCACCAAGGCCGGCCTTACGGGGAGCAGGGTATCCACCAGATGGTTCGCCGGCAGCCGTTCCGGCGCCGCCTGGTGGACGGGTATGACAGACTCCGCATGGCTCATGGTTCCACCGTACTGACTGCTTCCGACATTTCACATTTCGGGAGGTACCGCCCCGCCGCAGGGAAGCCCCCTATTTGCAGCTATCTCAAGACTCGCCGCGGCCGGACCGCTGTCTGGGAGGGCGGGCAATCTACCGTGGAACGGTGAGAAGAAAACCGATTGAACTGGCGGCAATAGCAACCGCGGCAGTCCCCGGACTGACCCCGACGGCCGTTAGCTCCGCGCCGGATGACCCCGCGGACTTCGATTCGGCCCTGCTCCTCGATTCCGAAGGAAAGCGCTGGCGGGTCCGGTCGCCGCGCCACGCGGAAGCCAGCGCGCGGCTGGAAACGGAATTCCTGGTACTCCGGGCTTTTGCTCCCGCCGTGCGCGCCGAACTGCCGTTCCTGATGCCGACGGTGGCCGGCAGCGTCCGGCTGGGAACGCTGACCACCTTCGTATACTCGCACCTGTCCGGCACCACACGCAGCGTCGAGGAGCTGACGTCGGGGCCTGCCGGCCTGGCCCGGGAGATCGGCTCCGCCTTGGCCGCGGTCCACGACCTGCCCCGCTCACTGGTCAGCAACGCCGACCTGCCCAGCTACACCCCCAACGAGTTCCGCCAGCGGCGGCTGAACGAACTGGACCAGGCAGCCACCACCGGCAAGATCCCGGCCGCACTGCTGCGCCGCTGGGAACACGCCATGGAGGATGTGTCCCTGTGGCGGTTCAACCCCTGCGTGGTCCACGGCGACCTGCATGAGGACAACCTGCTGGTGGAGGCGGGCAGGGTGACCGCAGTAACAGGTTGGACCGACCTGCGCATCGGGGACCCGGCCGATGACTTCGCCTGGCTGGTGGCTTCCAATGAACAGGACTTCATTGACGCCGTGCTGAAGGCGTACACATCCAGCCGACGCGACGTGCCGGACCAGCACCTCCTGCGCCGGGCCGCCCTGTCCGCCGAATTCGCCCTGGCTCAGTACCTGGTCAAGGGCCTCGCCACCGGTGACCAGGACATGGTCACCGAGGCGGAAGACATGCTGGAGAGCCTGGCCAGCGACATCGCCGAGTACGGCGGCCAGCCGATCAGCGTGGAGCCGCTTCCGGTCAAGGACAGCCCGGACGCTGCAGGCGCATCCGTTCCCGCAGCCGCCACCGGATCCGGAACAGGCGCGGCTTCCGGGAGCGGCAGTTCCGCCGTCACTCCCGCCGTTACGGTGGTTCCGGTCCCCGCCGGGTCCACTACGCCAGCGGAGCCGGCAGTCTCCATCCAACCTGCAGTGCACGTTGCCCCCATCCCGGCGGAGCAGCCCACTGCAGCCGGTTCCGCGGAGGCCACGGGCGCCGAAACCCCCGGAACCAAGGGTCCGGACGATACATCCACCGCCGCCATCTCGGTCATTAACGTCAAACAGGGCTGAGCCTGGCCAGGCCTGGCCACGTGGCAGTCCCACTCAAGGCCGGCTAAGCGCAGCGGCAACGATTCCTTCCAGCTCGTCGGCCGATCCCAAATCGTGCGGCCGCACCACAGCGTTGTCAGCCACGTAGAAGAATGCAGCCCGCACGTCCTCCAGGGGAACATCCTTCAGGCGTGCCCACGCCAGCCGGTACACCGCCAACTGGATCGAACGGGTCTTCAGCTGCTCCGCGGACGGCCGGCGGCCGGTTTTCCAGTCCACCAGGTCCCAGCGGCCATCGGCGTCACGGAATACGGCGTCCACCCGGCCCCGCACCACAACCTCCCCAACCCTGGTTTCCACCGGGACCTCGACGAAGGCCGGGTTCCGCTCAGCCCAAGGGGAAGCCTTGAACGTAGCCACCATCTCATCCAAATCGTAGGCAGCATCGATATGGTCGTCCGAACCGGGCGCTTCGCCGAGGTCCAGCATTCCGGCCCTGCCAAAATATTCCTCCACCCAAGCATGGAAAGCGGTGCCCTTCCGGGCCGACATGCCCGGTTCCCGGGGCACCGGCCGGCGCAGGCGCCCCAGCACCGCCTCAGGGTCATCCCCGAGGTCAACCAGGGTGGAAGCAGAGATGTGGGTAGGCAGGTGCACATCCTGCCCACTGGATCTTCTGGCCCTGCGCTCCAGCAGCAACGCGGCTTCGCGTGCCCAGCCGGCCGCTGCTCCCGTCAGGCCGGGCTGCGGCCCGGACCGCTCCGCGGGCACCAGCGCTCCCCCGCCGGTGGACAGGATCCCGAGCACCCGTTGGGCCGCCGACTCCATGGCCGTCCTTCGCCCGCGGGCCAACCGAAGGCGCTCACCGCTGCGTGGGTCCACGGGCCCTTCAAGGGGGTCGTACGGCCAGGTTGCTTCTTCTGTTTCCAGTGTCAACGGACTCTGCAGGGGCAGCGCTGCCTCCTCCAGCGACAGCGGGTGGACCACAGCCTCCCGACTTCCCGCGCCGTCAGCCGGTTGCGCCAGGACTTCCAGCTCCGCAAGGAATGGAGACATCTCCGCCCGCCCCGCCCGTGAGCCCACCCAGGCGGCACTGGACACCCACAGGACATGCTTGGCCCTGGTGTAGGCGACGTACGCCAGCCGCCGTTCCTCCGATTCGCCGTGGGCCTGCACCCCGGCCTTGTAGTCCTTCTCCGCGTCCAGCCAGCCTTTCTGGTCCGGTTGGTCGAGGTCCCACTGCGGAAGGTCGGCCCGGTCCCCGCGCAGCGGCCAGGGCAGCGCGGCGGAACCGCTGCTCCAGCGGGAGTCCCTGTCGCTGGGGAAGGCGCCGGCATTCATCCCGGGGACAAACACAACATCCCATTCCAGGCCCTTGGAAGCGTGGACCGTCAACAGCTGCACGGCCTCCCGGTTCACGTCACTGGCAGGCGCTTCCAACCCGTTTTCTTCCGCTGAAGCAGCCTCCAGCCAGGACAGGAAAGCGAGGATATCCACTCTCTGGGAGGTGCGCAGGAACCCGGCGGCGGCATCCTGGAACGCATCGAGGTTGCGGCGGGCCTGGTGGATGCTGATCCCCGGGCGCGCTGCCACTTCGATGTCCAGCAGCATGGCCCTCTCCACCTCGCCCAGGAGCGTGGTGAGGTCATCGCCGAGGTATCCGCGCAGTTGCCGCAACTCGGCAGACAGCCGGGCCAGCCTGCTGCGGGCCGCAGCGCTGAGGATGCGGCCATTCTGCGACGTCCACCCGTCACGCGGCAGGAAGTCCAGGGCCTCCACCAGGCTGGCGCCGTCGGTAAGGTCACCCTCGAGGACGGGGACGCCTGCTTCATCGCTGTCACCGTCCCGGGTGTCGGCGTCGAACTCCTGCGCAGCCCGCCCCCGCCTCCTTGCCAGCTGGCTCGACCAATCGCGCAGGGCCATGAGGTCGGCAGGACCTATCCGCCATCGGGCACCCGCGAGCAGCCGCATCAGGGCATCAGACCGCCCCGGATCGGCAAGCACGCGGAGGGTGGCCACCAGGTCAACAATCTCCGGGGTGTCCAGGAGTCCGCCAAGACCGACGATTTCGTAAGGGATCCCCCGGGCCTCGAACTGCCGCCGGACGGTTTCCATCTGGGCGCGCCTGCGGCACAGCACGGCGAGGGCCGGCGGCTCGGGCACACCGTCAGGTTTCAGTTCGAAGTCTGTCACCCGGTATTTCAGGACATCGTCAGCCAGGGCTGCAGCTTCCTCCACGTCGCTGGCGAAACGGCCCAGCACCACCGTTCCGTCCACGGCATGGGGGCTCGGCTGCAGCGGGGGCACGTCCGCAGCTGCTGCCCTGTCCCCGGCAGGTCCCTTGTGGGCCGCTGACCGGCCGAGGGATTGCGACATGACGTTTGCTGCGGCCAGGATCGACCGGCCGTTCCGCCAGGCCGTTGTGAGGTATGAGGTGGGGGCAGGCGCCCAGCCCGGTGCCTCGTCCGGTGCGCTGGTCCGGACGGGAAATTCGCGGACGAAGTGGAACAACTGGCCCGCGGAAGCGCCACGGAAACCATAGATTGACTGGTTGGGGTCCCCGACCGCTGTCACGGCGTGGCCGCCGCCGAACAGACGGGAAAACAGCACCAACTGCGCGTATGAGGTGTCCTGGAACTCGTCGAGCAGGACCACTTTGTACCGCTGGCGCTCCATCTGGGCAGCCAGCGGGACCTCCTGCGCCACCTTGGCGGCGAGGGCCACCAGGTCGCCGAAATCGAGTGCGCCGCGGGCCCGTTTGGCTGCGGCGTAGCGGCCCACCATGTCAGCGACGCTTGCCCTGGTCCGCAGCATTCCACCCAGGTCCAGTGCCGCCTTGGGCGGGTTCCTTTTCTTTCCGGCCACGTAGGGCAGTGAATCAAACTCCGAAAGGCGGGCCATGAGCCACGCTTCGACGTCCTCAGGCTCCTGAAGGTGTTCCGCGCATTCCCCCGCCAGCTGAATGACGGCCTTCACCAATGTGGACTTGGCGGCCCGGAAGTGGGCGTATTCGCCGTCGTAGGCCTCAACCACCTCACTGGCCAGCTGCCAGGCCTGCGCGCCGCCCAGCAGAACCACGTCCCGCTCCACCCCGAGCCGCAGCCCGTAGTCGGAGACGATGCCGCTGGCGAACGAATGGTAGGTGGACACTTTGGGCTCAAGGGCGTCACTGCTGCCCAGGGCCTCCGGAAAGACGCCTTTCCCGGCCTCCTTCGCCGCAAGACGCTGCAGGGCCAGGAGCTTTGACCGGATCCGGCTGGCAAGTTCGCCGGCCGCCTTCCGGGTGAAGGTCACGCCCAGGACCTCCTCAGGGGTGACCCACCCGTTGGCCACGAGCCAGACCACCCGGTCCGCCATGGTGGCGGTTTTTCCCGATCCGGCTCCCGCGATGACCAGCCGCGGAGCAAGCGGCGAGGAGATGATCGCTGATTGCTCAGGCGTTGGGGTATTTCTTTCTCCGAGCAGCGCAGACAGTTCTTCGGGGCTGAAGCGCACCGCCGGAGCGGCTTCCGCGGCTGCCGGCACCCTGCTCATTCGGTCACCTGCCTTCCGCGCGCGCACAGGGGGCACACCTCAGGGAGCCGGCAGCCATGGCCGCCATGGCTGCCCTTGGCAGGGTCATGCCGTGCAACGAACTCCTTGCCGGCCATCACGGCGGCCGCCTCCTTCACCATGTCCAATGCCCAGTTCTCCTGCGGGTCGAGTGGTTCCTGCTGCTGGATGGCTGGATTGATGGCTCCAGTCCCCAGCTGTGCCAGCACGGCCCCGCCGGACCTGGGGCGGTCCCCGTCAGCGCCGGCATCGAAACCGCCCGCCAGTACCGCCGCCTGGTATGCGCCGAGCTGTGGGTGGCGGGACAGATCGTCCTTGCCTGGCTGCCGCTTCCCGGTCTTGAGGTCCACCACCACCAGCCGCCCTTCGGCGTCGATCTCCAAACGGTCCACCTGGCCGCGGAGCACCGCTTCACGCGGCGGAGCATCGTCCACTGCCACCTGGCCAAGGGCCACTTCAAAGTCCTTTTCCACGCCCAGCAGGCTGCGGTTTCCGCTCCTCATCGAAAGCACGTACTGCGCAAGCTTGCGCACCATGGCTTCAGCACGCTGGAAGTCCAGCTTTCCCTCCCAGTTGTCCTTCATGCCCAGCGCAGGCCAGCGCCGCACGAGTTCAGCAACGTACTCTGATCCGGACGCGTCCGGCATGTCCTGCGCGATCGCGTGCACCAGGGTGCCCAGGCTCCGGGCGAAGTCCGTTGCTGCTTCCCCGCCGGCTGCCTGGACGAACCAGTCCAACGGCGACTTTTGGACGGTCTCCACTTTTGAGGGGGAAACGGACACCGTCCCGCCGGGCGGGACCACCGCCTCCGAGGAGGTCAAAGGGGCAAGTCCCCACCAGCTGTCCGGGTGCGCTCCGGCCACGGCAGGGTCCTGCGCAGCGAGATGCGCCAGAACCCTCGCGGCTTCCGCTGCCTGGGCTGTCCCCTCCAGCTGGACATGTTGCCGGAGCTCGGCGACCAGGGCGCGCAGCGTCATGGGCCGTTCCACCTGGGTGAACGCCCGCCCCTCCTCCCCCGGGTCCAGGGGCGCAACGAAGTCCAGGAAGGATGACGGCTGGCAGTCCTCCGACGAGACTGCGGTACAAACCAGCAGCTCCCGTGCCCTGGACACCGCCGTGGAGAAACTCCGGAGTTCGTCGTAGCGGATGTCCCGGAGGCGGCTCAAGGGGTCCCGCTGGAGGGCATACTCCGGACCATGTTCCACGGCATCCGCATACAGCGTGCTGCCGAGCAGTTCACCGCGGAGCCTTGTGTTGGGCCACACCCCCTCCTGCAGCCCCGCAACTATCACGACGGGCCATTCCCGCCCGGCGGCACTGGCGGGGGTCATCAACTCCACGGCATCATCCACCTGGGCGCGGGCGGCGAGGGTGTCCATGGGAAGCTCCTGGTTCAGGAGGTACTCCAGGAACTGTTCGGGGCCCGCGCCGGGCATCTGGTCCACGTAGCGCTCCGCTGTGTGGAACAGCGCCATCATGGCGTCCAGGTCGCGGTCAGCCCGGGCCCCGTGCGGGCCGCCCGACAAAGCGGTGGCCGTCCACACCGATGAGAGCCCCGTGGAGTTCCAGAGCGCCCACAGCACCGACTCGGCGTTGGCACCGGGCAGGTGGGCGGCTTCCCGCCCGGCCTGGATCATCCGGGCAGTCCGGCGGGCGGCGCGGCCCTCGATACCCAGTGCACCCAGCGCGCCGGGCTCAAGCAGTGCCTCGACCAGCAGCACATCGCTGGCGCGGCCCCCGCCGCCCAGGAGTTCCTCGCGCCGCAGCGATTGCCGGAGCCTGCGCAGTTCGATGGAGGTGGCACCACCGATGCGGGAGGTGAGAAGTGACACTGCGGCCTCGGGTGTCAGCAGCTTGGGATCCAACGCAATGGCGAAAGAATCCAGCAGGGGCCGGACAGCCACCTCGTCCCGGACCGCCGATTCGGCCACAGGCACCCGCACCGGAATGCCCTGCCCGGAGAGATAACGCTGCAGCTCGCTGACCTGGCCGCCGTTGCGGACGATGACTGCAATATCCGCGAGACCGCGGTTGTGGTTGATGTGCTGGTCCAGGATCCGCTGTGCAACATACCGGAGCTCATGCACCGGAGTGGGGACCAGATGGGCCTCGACGTTCCCGGGAACGGCAGGTCCGGGGCGCGCGGGGCCTTCGGCCTGTCCAGGCCACACCGGCGGTTCAAGGCGCCGTGCCAGCTGGCCGCCTGCGCGCTGCGAAATGCGGCCCGCGACGTTTTGCCACGCCTCGGCCAGGCTGGGCGCCAGGCCGTGGGCGTGCCACAGCGGGCGCTCCAGGACAGGCGTCCGGGTTGACAGCAGCCGGGGCAGCTCCGCCACCAGGTCGGGACGGGCTCCCCGGAAACCCTGGACCACCGTGTCCGGGGACGATGTCACGTAGCAGTCCTTGCCGGCGGCGATATCTGCCAGCAGCTCAAAGATAGCGGGGTTTGCTTCCTGGATATCGTCCACCAGGACAACCTGCAGCCGGGCACGTTCCGCGGCGAGGAAATCCGGGGCGTCCTGGAAGATCTGCCGGGCGGCCGTGATGATCCCGGCGGGATCGAAGGCCTCGGGCATCCGCAGGTCAAGGACGTCGCGGTACTCGGCATACAGCGCAGCTGCGGCTTTCCAATCGGGCCGGTTGCATTCATCCGCCAACCGGACAAGGTCCCCGGCCGTGCGGCCGGATTCGATGATGCGGTCAAAGAGCTGCCGCACTTCCTGGCGGAAGCCGCGGGTTTCCAGTGCCCCCTCAAGATCGGCGGGCCAGGGCAGTTCAAGGCCGGGAAACCTGTGGCCTTCGAGGAGTTCCCTGATGATGAGGTCCTGTTCCGGGCCGGACAGCAGCCGTGGCGGCCTGGAAAGCGGGATAACGCCCTCGGCCTTGGCACGGCGGATCAGGTCGAAGGCGTAGGAGGCCCACGTCCTGGCGGGGGTGGTGCTGAGGCTCCTGTCCAGCCGGGCGGTAAAACGGTCGCGCAGGAAATCGGCAGCGAGGCGGGTGGGCGCGAGAATCAGCATGCGCTCGGGGTCGACGCCGTCACGGAAGACCCGCTGGACGGCGGCCTCGACCAGGACGGTGGTTTTTCCCGTGCCCGGTGCGCCCGGGACCAGGACGGGCCCGGAACCCTGTGCCACGTCAACTGCGGCCTGCTGGTCCGGCGTGAGCCGGAGGGCTTCCACGTGCACCCGTCGCGGGGGCAGCAACCGGAGGGCAGGGACAGCAGGCAGGCCACTGCCGCTGTCCGGGGTCCCTGCGTCGGGAAAAGCCTGCTCTTGCCCCGTGTGGGGCTGGCCTGTCCCCGGCGCCTGCCGGTGCGGGTCCCAGGGGCCGGTCAAAGGAATTGTTACGGTCACAAAATCATTCCATCATCAGCCACCGACAATCTGTGGAGGCTGCGCTCAAGCTGCCCGGCAATTGCGTCGATACTGTCAAAATCACTCTCCGTGGGTGCCCAGCGGGCGGCCGCCAGGTCAACCCGCCACCGGCCCTCCCCGGTCCGGAGGTACGAACTGAAGTCGCCAAGGAGCGCGGTGCCCTCTTCAAGGTAAAGGAGGAGGGCCTCGGCCTCATGCCCCTCGGGCGCGTGGCCGCTGGCCTTCAGGACGCGCCACCAGGGAACGCCGCCGCCATGGTGGCTCATGACGGAACCGATCTGGCGCGGTCCGCCCGAACCCAGGAGCTCGGCCACATCCCCGTACGACACTGCGGACCCTGGCGGTACCAGCCTTACGACGGCAAGGACCGCTTGGACGTACTCATTCCGCATTGATCCAATCTAGCCGCAGTGGCGTTCCACGGATTTGTCAGTGGGTCCCTTTAGCGTTGAAGCATGAGTTCCTGGAACACCCTTCCCCGCGCAGCCTTCGACCTGGAAACCACCGGCCGCAATTCGCGGGCGGCAAGAATCGTCACCGCATCAATCACCGTGGTGGACCACCAAGGCCAGGTCATCAAGGAACACGAGTGGCTGGCTGATCCCGGCGTGGAAATCCCCACCGAGGCAAGTGACGTCCACGGCATCACCACCGAACAGGCCAGGCGGGACGGCCGCCCGGCGCACGAGGTCACCCGTGAAGTCGCCGCGGTGCTCCAGGAGCTCTTCGATTCCGCCATCCCGGTGATCGCGTTCAACGCGAGCTACGATTTCACGGTCCTTGCCGCTGAATCCGCCCGCTATGGGATTCCCCAGCTCAGCCGCTTCCCGGTCCTTGACCCCTACATCATGAACAAGCAGGTTGACCGGTTCCGCAAGGGCAAGCGCACGCTCACCGCATTGTGCGAGGAGTACGGCGTGGTCCTGGACAATGCCCACACTTCGGCCGCGGATGCGCTTGCCACCCTGCGGGTCCTCGATGCGATGGCGGGCAAGTTCCCCAAGCTGGTGATGCCGGCAAGCCAGCTGCACCAACTGCAGGTGGACTGGGCGGTCAGCCAGGCGGCGGACTTCCAGGGGTACCTCCGAAAGACAAAGCCGGCCGCCGTGATCGAGGGTGACTGGCCGGTGCTGCCGCCGCAGGATGCAACGGCAGGTGGCTTCTAGGCGCAGCCGCGCCACTCCAAACTGGGAGGCATGTCACAGTCATGCTGCTTCACAAACCGCGGAGTCCCTGCACCTGCATCCTTCACCGGAAGAGGGTAACCGCGCGCAAGCTGCTCCAACTTCCTCATAAAGGGCGGAATTTCATTTGGCAGAACCGAGATTGGGCTCGCGCTTCTTCGGCAAGGACCCTCACTTCACGCTAGTGAGACAATAAAGTTTTGCGGTCACCCCTGCCCCGGACGGCTCGACCAGCACCGGGCAGGTGCCAGGCGCCACAGCGCTGCCTTGCGGCCCGGTCGACTTATGACTCATATGAAAGTGACAACCTGATGAAAATCAAAGCGATGAAGTGGCTCACTACCGCTCCCGTTGCACTTGCCCTCGCGGTTTCCCTCGCAGCCTGCGGCGGCGGGTCTTCCCAGCCCAGCGGCACCCCCACCGATGCCCTCGCCGGCAGCGACCAGCAGACGCTGGACAAGTACACCACCGCCAACGTCACCCCGGTGGACAAGATCGACAAGACCAAGCTGGGCCTCATCACCGAGGGCACCCTGCGCGTGGGAACCCTCTCGGACGCCCCGCCCAACATCTTCATCGACCCTTCGGGCAAGTTCACCGGCTACGACAACGAGCTGCTGCGCGCCATTGCCGACAAGCTGGGCCTCAAGGTTGAGTTCGCCTCCACCGACTTCTCGGCCCTGCTGTCCCAGGTGGCCAACAAGCAGTTCGACGTCGGATCCTCCTCGATCTCCACCACCGACGCCCGCCGCAAGACCGTTGGCTTCACCAACGGCTACGACTTCGGCTACATGGCTGTGGTGACCAAGAACGGCTCCAAAGTCAACGGCTTCGCCGACCTCAAGGAAGGCGTCCGGATCGGCGTCGTCCAGGGCACCGTCCAGGACGACTACGTCACCAACACCCTCAAGCTGGAGCCGGTCCGTTTCCCGGACTACAACACCGTGTACGGCAACGTGAAGAACGGCCAGATCGACGCCTGGGTGGCACCCTCCCAGCAGGCAACCGGCCAGGTCAAGGAAGGCGACAACACCAAGATCGCCGAGAAGGTTGTGAACACCCAGAACTTCACCGCCTACGCCGTCAACAAGGACAACCAGCCCCTGATCGACGCCCTGAACTCCGGCCTGGACGCGGTCATCGCGGACGGTACCTGGGCCAAGCTGACGTCCGAGTGGTACAAGGACCGCCCCACCGCCGCTGAACAGACCCCGCAGGGCTGGAAGCCGGGCAGCAAGGCCGTCCAGATCCCGGCCGCCAAGTAACCAGGGCGTTCCATGGATATCCTCAAGCAACTCGCTGACACCTTCCTTGACTGGAAGGCGATGGGCGAAGTCATCCCCAAGATGTTCGCCGTCGGCCTGCCGAATACCCTCGTGCTGGCCATCATCTCGGGCATCATCGGGACAGCCCTGGGGATGCTGCTCGCCCTGATGGGGATCTCCCGGAACGCAGCAGCGCGCTGGGTCGCGCGGATCTACACGGACATCCTGCGCGGCCTCCCGCCGGTCCTGACCATCCTGGTCATCGGCTTCGGGTTCGGGCCGATCGTCCGCGAATTCACGGGTTCCACGAGCCCCTACCCGATGGCTGTCGCGGCGCTTTCGCTGATGTCCGGCGCCTACATCGGCGAGATCTTCCGCTCCGGCATCCAGAGCGTCGACAAGGGACAACTCGAGGCTTCCCGCGCCCTGGGGTTCGGCTACGGTGCGTCCATGCGCCTTGTAGTGGTGCCCCAGGGCATCCGGCGGGTGCTTCCGGCCCTGGTCAACCAGTTCATTGCGCTGATCAAGGAATCATCCCTTGTCTTCCTCCTGGGACTGCTGGCAAGTGAGCGCGAGATCTTCCAGATCGGCAAGGATGCGGCGGCCACCACCGGCAACCTGTCGCCCTACGTGGCGGCAGCCGTCTTCTACCTGGCGCTGACCATCCCGCTGACCCACTTCGTGAACTGGATCGATGCCCGGCTGCGCACCGGCAGGCCCGAAAAGAAAGAACCGGACGAGGCCGCAGCGGTCGTTGGAAAGGGAGCCCAGGCATGAGCGAATTTGCGTCGGGAACACTGAGCGCCAAGAACATCCACCTTTCCTTCGGCAGCAACCACGTCCTGCGGGGCATCGACCTGCACGTTCCCCAGGGCACCACGGCGTCCGTCATTGGACCGTCGGGTTCGGGCAAGTCCACGCTGTTGCGCGTCATGAACCGCCTGATCGAACCGGACCAGGGGGACATCCTGCTGGACGGGCGGTCAGTCCTGAAGGACAACCCGGACGAGCTGCGCCGCCGGATCGGCATGGTGTTCCAACAGTTCAACCTGTTCCCGCACAAGACGGTGGAGGAAAACGTTTCACTGGCCCTGCGGAAGCTGCGCAAGCTCTCCAAGGAGGAGGCGCGCAGTGAGGCACTGGAGCAGCTGGACCTGGTGGGCCTGAGGCATAAGGCCGAATCCCGCCCGGCCAACCTCTCCGGCGGCCAGCAGCAGCGCGTGGCCATCGCCCGTGCGCTGGCCATGAAGCCGGAGGTCATGTTCTTCGACGAGGCAACCTCCGCCCTGGACCCGGAGCTGGTCAAGGGCGTGCTGTCGCTGATGGCGGACCTCGCCAAGGGCGGCATGACCATGGTGGTGGTAACCCACGAAATGGGCTTCTCCCGCAACGTGTCCGACGCCGTGACGTTCATGGACGCCGGTGTTGTGGTGGAGTCCGGTCCGCCGGAGCAGCTCTTCACCGACCCGAAGACGGACCGGCTCAAGGGCTTCCTCTCGGACGTCCTCTAGGGCCGAAGGCACGCACAGACAGAAAATCCCCGCTTCCCGGACTTTCCCCTCGCATGCAGTGGGATTTGTCCGGAAGGCGGGGATTTTTCGTCCCGGCGGCAGGTTCACGACGCCGGGACGCGCCTTTTCGCTGTTCCTACCCCTGGGCGGCGGCTGCGGCCCTGGCTGCCGCGGGAAGGGCGTCGTAGATCCGGTTCATGGCATCATCGTCGTGCGCGGCGGAGAGGAACCAGGCCTCGAAGACCGACGGCGGCAGGTACACGCCGGACTCCAGCATGGAGTGGAAGAACGGCGCGTAGCGGAACGCCTCCTGGGCCTGGGCGTCGGCGTAGTTGTGGACGCCGTGGGCCGAGGTTCCGAAGGCCACCGAGAACAGGTTGCCGGCGAACTGGATGGAGTGGTCCACCCCCGCGGCATCCAGGGCGTTGGACAGCGCGGAGGACAGTTCGAGGGACCGGACGTCGATGAAGGAATAAACGTCCCGCGTGGCGTGCGTCAGGGTTGCCACACCTGCCGCCATGGCCACCGGGTTCCCGGAAAGCGTTCCGGCCTGGTAGACCGGGCCGGTGGGGGCCAGGTAGTCCATGACGTCGGCACGTCCGCCCAGTGCCGCCGTCGGCATGCCGCCGCCGATGACCTTGCCGAAGGTGAGCAGGTCCGGAGTCCAGGGGTCCTCGGCATCCGGCGCGCCTCCGGTGAGGCCCCAGTAGCCGGAGTAGCCGGTGCGGAACCGGTCAGGACCTCGTCGACGATGAGCAGCGCGCCATGCTCGCGGGTGATCCGGGAAAGCCCTGCATTGAACCCTTCGGCGGGGGTGACCACACCCATGTTGGCGGGCGCCGCTTCGGTGATGACGGCCGCGATATTGGATCCGTGCGTGGCGAAGGCTTCCTTGACGGCCTGGAGGTCGTTGTAGGGCAGCACCAGGGTTTCGGCGGCGGTGGCTTCCGTGACGCCGGCGGAACCGGGCAGGGCGAGGGTTGCCACGCCGGAGCCTGCAGCGGCCAGGAGTCCATCGAGGTGGCCGTGGTAGCAGCCGGCGAACTTGATGATGAGGTTGCGGCCGGTGAACCCGCGGGCCAGCCGGACCGCCGTCATGGTGGCTTCGGTGCCGGGGAGACCATGCGGAGGCGCTCGACGGCGGGGACCCGCTCCTTCACGATTTCGGCCAGGTTCGCTTCGTCCGGGGTGGAAGCGCCGAAGGAGAGGCCGCGGTCGACGGCGGCGTGGACGGCATCCAGCACGGCCGGGTGGGCGTGCCCCAGCAGCGCCGGGCCCCAGGAGCAGACCAGGTCCACGTATTCCTTGCCGTCGGCGTCGTCAGGTAGGGCCCCTTGGCGGAGACCATGAAGCGCGGCGTCCCGCCGACGGAGCCGAAGGCCCGGACCGGCGAATTGACTCCGCCCGGCATCAGCTGGCGGGCGCGGTCGAAGAGTGCCTCGTTGCGAGGATTGCTGGAAGTCATGGTTTCTATTCTCTCAGTTAGCCGGAAGCGCAGTCAGCCGGCGAGCAGCTCTGCCACCCGGGGCGCCACCGCGGTGCCCATCAGTTCGATTGAACGCATCATGGCCGCGTGCGGCAGCGGTCCGTTGCTGTATTTCAAGTCGAAGCGGTCCACACCCAGGTTCCGCTTCAGCCGGACGATTTTTTGGGCCACCGTTTCCGGCGATCCGACGTAGAGGGCGCCTTCCGCGGAGCACAGGGCGTCGAACTCTCCCCGGCCGGCCGGTCCCCATCCGCGTTCGGCGCCGAGCTTGTTGCGCAGCTTCAGCCAGTGCGGGAACAGTTCTTCCCGGGCCTGCTCATCGGTGTCGGCCACGTGCCCGGGCGAGTGCGTGGCCATCTGCTGCATGGGGTGCCCGTACTTGGCCATCGCCTCCCGGTAGAGGTCGGCAAGCGGCCGGAAGCCGCGCGGCTGGCCGCCGATGATGGCAAAGATGATGGGATAGCCGTACTGGGCGCAGCGCAGCACCGATTCTGGTGTTCCGCCCACCCCGATCCACGTGGGCAGCAGGTGGTGCTCCAGGGGCGGATAGACGCTCAGGCCGTGCAGCGCGGGCCGGGTGCGGCCTTCCCAGTGCACGGGCTTTTGCGCGCGGACCTTGTCGAACAACTCGAGTTTCTCTTCGAACAGGACCTCATAGTCGGCCAGGTCCAGGCCGAACAGGGGGAAGGATTCGATGAAGGATCCGCGCCCCAGCATCACTTCGGCGCGGCCGTTCGAAATGGCGTCCACAGTGGAAAAGCGCTGGAAGACACGGATGGGGTCATCCGAGCTCAGGACCGTTACGGCGGAGCCCAGCCGGATGCGGGTGGTGCGGGCGGCAGCGGCGGCCAGGAAGACTTCCGGCGCTGACACCGCGTAGTCCTTGCGGTGGTGCTCACCCACGCCAAAGGCATGGAGCCCGACGGCGTCGGCAAGTTCCGCCTGTTCCAGCAGTTGGCGCAGGACCTGGGCGTGCGGCTGCTGGCTGCCGTCCGGAGCCTCGCCAACGTCACCGAAGGTGTTCAGGCCGAGGAGGATGCGGTCCTCCCCCACCGGCGCGGTGGGTTCCGCGGCCTGCCCGGCTGTCACCGGGCGTCCTTCAGCCAGCCGGCCAGTTCGGCGGCCCAGTACGTGAGGACCATGTGGGCCCCGGCCCGCCGGATGCCCAGGACGGACTCGGTGATGGCTGCGCGGCGGTCGATCCAGCCGTTGGCGGCGGCGGCCTCGATCATGGCGTATTCACCGGAAATCTGGTAGGCGGACACCGGGACGGGACTCATCGCGGCAACGTCGGCCACGATGTCCAGGTAGCTCATGGCCGGTTTGACCATGATGATGTCCGCGCCCTCGGCGAGGTCCAGTTCAACCTCGCGGAGGGCTTCGGTGCGGTTGCCGGCATCCATTTGGTAGGTCCGCCGGTCGCCCTTGAGCTGTGAGTCCACCGCTTCGCGGAACGGCCCGTAGAACGCCGAGGCGTACTTGGCGGCGTAGGCGATGACGGAGGTGTTGGCATATCCGGCTTGATCCAGGGCCGACCGGATGGCGGCGATCTGGCCGTCCATCATGCCGGAGGGGCCCAGCATGTGCGCGCCGGCCTCCGCCTGTGCAACGGCCATCCTGGCGTAGATCTCCACGGTGCGGTCGTTGTCCACGTACCCGTCGGCGTCGAGGACTCCGCAGTGGCCGTGGTCGGTGAATTCGTCCAGGCACACATCGCTCATGACCACCAGGTCATCGCCCACTTCGGCGCGGACGTCCCGGATGGCCTTGTTCAGCACTCCCTCCGGGTCGAGTGATGCCGAGCCTTCGGCGTCACGGGTTTCCGGGATGCCGAAGAGCATGATGCCGCCCAGGCCGAGCTCAACGGCCTCCGCCGCGGCCCGCTTGAGCGTGTCGGTGGTGTGCTGGACCACCCCCGGCATGGAAGTGATGGGGTTGGGTTCCGTCAGTCCCTCGCGGATGAAGGCCGGAAGGATGAGTTCCGCCGGCGAGAGGCGGGTTTCGGCGGTCAGCCGGCGCATGGCGGGGGTGGTGCGCAGGCGGCGGGGGCGTTGGTTGGGGAAAGTCATGGGTCCTGTCCTTCGCGTTGTTCTTGAAGCTTGAGGGGGCATACCGGGGCGGGGCGGTCAGGGCGGGTTGAGGGCCTTCGCGACGGCCGCCACCAGCCCGTCCGGTGTGGGCTCAGCCGCCACCGCAGCCACGTCCAGGCCCAGGGCAGCAGCCTGGTCCGCCGTCGAACGGCCGATCACCACCAGCCGGCAGCCGCCCAGAGGACCAAGGGCGGAAATACGGCGTACGGCGCTCGGCGAGGCGGCGATCACGGCCGCTATGCGCCCTTCGGCGATGTCCGCGGCGGCCGTTTCGGGCGTCAGGAGGGAGTACGACGGCGGGTGCTGGCCGGCGTCGCCGTCTTCCGGCTGCACGGCGAGCCTGCGGTCGGCTGCCGCCGGATAGTCGACGGTGCGGTAGGCCGTTACGGCGGTGACGGCGCTGCCTGCGGCAGCGAGGCCCTCTGCCAGTGTGCCGGCTGCGATGTCCGCCTGCGGCAGCAGGATCCTGCCGCCGCCGGGCCATACCGCGAGGAGGCCGGCGGCCGACTGTTCGCCGGCGGGGGTGAGGGCGGGTTCCAGCCCGCCCGCCGACAGCAGCCTCCGCGTGGCGGGGCCGATCGCGGCGATCCGGGTACCGGAGGGGACCAACTGGCCCAGGCCAAGGCCACGCTCGGCGGCCTTTTCCATCAGGACATGCACGGTAGTGGCACTGCTGACCACCAGCCAGTCGAAGGCCCCTGCCGCCAGGGCGTCGCAGGCGACGTCGAGCGCGTGCTGGTCCGGGGCCCGTTCGAAGTCGATGAGCGGCAGCAGCACCGGCATTGCGCCGGCTCCGGCCAGGGCCTCCACCAGGGCACCGGACCGCTCCGGGCTGCGCGTGACGAGGACGCGGGCTCCGCCCAGCAGGGATTGGCTGGGTGGAATCTGCGGTCCGGACCTGCGGGAAGGCTGCGTCATCGCCGGGTCAGGACGCCTGCAGGTCTGCGATGTCGGCGGCTCCGGCGGCAAGCAGCGCTTCGGCCAGCTCGATGCCCAGCAGGGTGGCCCCGACTTCCGTGAGTCCGTCCGTGGCGCGCTTGTCCCGGACCGTTGCGGTGCCATCGACGGCGCACACCACGGCTTCCAGGTGCAGCATGCTGCCCTTCCGGTAGGCATAGGCGCCTACCGGGGCTGCACAGCCTGCTTCGAGCCGGGCCAGCAGGGCGCGCTCTGCCGTCACGGCAAGGCGGGTGTCGGGGTCGTCCAGGGCAGCGAGGGCTTGGGCCAGGACCTCACGGGATCCTTCATCCGATCCCGGTTTGGGCGGCGCGTCGGCAGTACGGCACTCGATGGCCAGTGATCCCTGTCCGGCCGCGGGCAGCATCACGTCCGTTTCGAGGTACTCGGTGACGGCGTCCAGCCGGCCAATGCGCTCAAGGCCGGCGGCAGCAAGAACCACGGCGTCCAGGTCGCAGGATTTCCCGGGGACCACTTGGTCAGTGGAGTTGCCTGGCAGGCCGGGAACACGGCCCAGGCGGGTGTCCACGTTGCCGCGGATGTCGACAATGTCCAGGTCGGCGCGGGCCGCCCGCAGCTGTGCAGCGCGGCGGGGCGACCCGGTGCCGACCCGGGCTCCGGCAGGCAGGTCGGCCAGCTTGAACCCATCGCGGGCGCACAGGACGTCGCGGACGTCCACCCGGCGCGGCGTGGCGGCAAGGCTGAGTCCTACGGCCGCACCGGTGGGCAGGTCCTTGAGCGAATGGACGGCGACGTCGCACTCACTGCGCAGCAGCGCGTCGCGCAGGGCCGCAACAAAGACGCCCGTGCCGCCCATCTGGGACAGCGACCCGGTGAGGACGTCACCGTCAGTGCGGATGTGCACCAGTTCCACCGGGAAACCCCCGACGGCGGCGAGCTGGTCCGCGGTCTGCTGGGTCTGGGTGAGCGCCAGTTTGCTGGCGCGGGTTCCAATCCGGACCGTCACGGCTGCGCCGTCTCGCCGGCATCCCCCGAGGGATAAGGGTCATGCCCCGTGCCCACGGTGGTGTCGGCTCCTGCAATCGTGGGTTTTTCGCCGCGGAAGTTGGCGCAGCAGCCCGGGCGGCAGACGTCGTACCAGGGGCCAAGATCCGTCAGGGCGGGACGGTCGCTGATGTTGTTGGCCACCGTCCGCTCGCAGATGAGGTCCACAAGTCCATTAACGAACGTGCGGTGGGTACCGGGGGTGGGGACGCGGGTGGCCGCAAGGCCGAGGTTTGCGCACGTTTCCATGGCCTCGGTGTCCAGGTCCCAGACAACTTCCATGTGGTCGCTGACAAAGCCCAGGGGGACGATGACGATGCCCTTGACGCCCTGCCCGGCGAGTTCCTCGATGGCGTCATTGATGTCCGGTTCCAGCCACGGCACGTGCGGGGCGCCCGAACGGGACTGGTACACCAGGGACCACGGTGCGGTCAGGCCGGTTTCATCCTGGACCCGCCCGATGACGGCCGCGGCGTTGGCCAGGTGCTGCGCCACGTAGGCGGACCCTTCCTCGAACTCACGCGGCTCACCCTCGGACCGCCCCGCGGCCTCAGCATCCCGGGTAGGGATGGAGTGGGTGGCAAACAGGATGTGGACGGGCGCGTCGGGGCTTCCGGCGTCGGCAAGCTTGGCGCGGACATCGGCCAGTCCTGCGGCAGTTCCCTCGACGAACGGCTCCACGAAACCGGGGTGGTCGAAGTACTGGCGGACCTTGTCCACTTCCAGCCGGCCGTCCAGGCCGGTCTCCGTCAGGGCCATGCCGATGTCCTCGCGGTACTGGCGGCAGCTGGAGTAGCAGGAGTAGGCACTCGTGGTGAGCATCAGCACCCGGCGGTGGCCGGCGTCGTACGCTTCCTGCAGGGTCTGGGGGATGTACGGCGCCCAGTTCCGGTTGCCCCACAGCACGGGCAGGTCGATGCCGCGGGCAGCCAGTTCGGCTTCCAGCGCTGCCTTGAGTTCCCGGTTCTGCTGGTTGATGGGGCTCACGCCGCCGTTGGCGCGGTAATGGTGCGAGACTTCCTCGAGCCGCTCGTCCGGGATCCCCCGGCCGCGCGTGACGTTGCGGAGGAACGGGATGACGTCCTCCTGGCCTTCCGGACCGCCGAAGGAGGCGAGCAGGACGGCGTCGTAATTCTTGGGGGCCATGCGCCCGGCCTCGGTGACGGGGTTCACGGCGGTGGCAAGTGTGGGGTCGAGCGGGTTCATGCGAGCACCTCTGCTACTTCTTCGGCGGTGATCCGGCGTCCGGTGTAGAACGGAACTTCCTCGCGGACATGGTTGCGGGCCTCCGTGGCGCGCAGGTGGCGCATCAGGTCCACGAGGTCCACCAGTTCGGGTGCTTCCAGGCCGAGGATCCATTCCCAGTCCCCCAGGGCGAAGGAGGAGACGGTGTTGGAGATGACCTGGGGGAAGTCCCTGCCCAGCAGGCCGTGGTCGCGGAGCATCTTGCCGCGCTCGGCCTCCGGCAGGATGTACCACTCGTAGGAGCGCACGAACGGGTAGACGCACAGCCACTCGGCCGGAGCGACGCCCCGCGAGTAGGCGGGCGTGTGGTTCTTGGCGAACTCCGCCTCGCGGTGGACGCCCATGGCGGACCACACGATCTCCGTGCCCGCGAAGAGGGGGCTGCGGCGGATGTCGCGGATGGCCTGCTGCAGCGCCTCGGGCTTGGGGCCGTGGAGCCACACCATGACGTCGGCGTCGGCGCGCATGGCCGAGACGTCGTAGCTGCCCCGGTGCGTGACGCCGGCCGCGGCGAGCCGCTCCAGCAGCGCTTCGAAGTCGGCGGCGGCATCGGCGCTGCGGACCACTGACTCCGACCGCTTGAATACCGTCCAGAGGGTAAAGAACTGCTCGGCTGATTCTTCGGTTTTAGTGACAGATTCGGCAGAAGTGTGGCTCATGGTTACAAGTTTGCCCCTTCGCTGCCCCCAAGGCGAAACCGAAGAGTTCTACAACTCGTAGAAGTGAGCAAAGTCACGTTTGCCTGTCGTGGAGGGCTTCCGGCGCCGCATCCTCAGGGGCGGCGCATGCGCAGGAAGACCAACCCGGCGGCGGCACCCACACCAACCAGTCCGGCGCCCAGCCACACCATGGCATCCGGCATGTCCGGCAGGGGGCCGGTGGAGGAAACGGCGCGGCCCGGGCCCGCGGGTGCAGCGGCAGCCTGCGGCACCCGGGTGGGCTGGGACTGGCGTGCATTGATGGACAGCGCGGTGGGCAGCGACGTGGGCAGGGTGGGAGAAGGCGCAACCGCTCCCCCACTCGCGGCCGGGCCGGCCGCTTCTCCACCGGCCTCTCCACCGGTGGCGGTACCTGCCGCCCCGCCGGGGGCTGCTGCGGCATCCTGTGAACCGGACGCCTGGCCTGCCGCGTCTGTTCCAGGCGAGGGAGGCGTCGGGGCCGGGGCGCCCCCCGCCGGGGAGGTACCGGCCGCGGGGGCAACCCCTGGCGCGGTGGCTGAGGTGGGCCCCGGCTGGGTGCCGGATCCTGGTCGGGTTGCCGTGGAGGATGCTCCGCCGGCCGGCGCCGCAGTCGAGGTGGTCGGGCCGCCGGTCACCAAAGGCGTTCCGGAGACTGCGGGCAGCGGGACGTCCGGAAGCGGCAGTCCCGTCATCGAAGCCTGCGCTGTGGGCTGTGCCGTCGCCGTCGTCGAACCGGGTGCGAGCGAAGCCTTCACGGCCGGCAGCAATGCTCCCGGCACGGCAGGGATGGCCGGAACCTTGCCACGAGGGGTGGCAGTTGCACCGTCCGCGGCCGTTCCGGCCGGGGACGCCTGCGCTGGGGAGTCTTGGGGAGGGGGAACCGCGTCGTCAGCCAAGGACGCCTGCACGCCGGTGGAAAGAACCAGTACCGCTCCGAACGCAGCGGCTGCAGTACCGCGTCGGAGTCCCCCATGGATACCGGTCCGGGACATGGAAAGCTCGGACCTGTGTTGAACCATAGTCATCGACCCTAACCAGAACGGATGGCCGATTGAAAACCGGGAAGGGCCGCGGGGCGTGCGGGTGGATACTGCCAAGAACCCGACGCGCCGGGCTGACCAGCACCGATGCCTAGGCGGCGGTTAATTGGCCGATTTGCTCACGTGTGTCGGCAACGACGGCGGCGAGGCCGTTTCCGGCCACCCAGCCACCCACGATTGCCAGGCCACCGGCGGCGGTGCAGGCCTGGCGGATCTCTGCTGCCCGGGCGCGGTGCCCCACGGCTGCGAACGGCAGCGAGCCGCGCCATCGGACAACGTCCCATCCGCGCACGTCCCCGCCGGCGATCTGGACGCCCAGGAGAGCGGAAGCGTCCCGCAGGGCGGCTGCGAAGAGCTCGTCATCGGTATCCGGTCCGGCAGGCTGGTGCACCGAAGCGCCGTCCACCCGGCCGTAGGAAAGGCGCACCACGTGGCGTCCCTGGCCGGCAGCAGCCGCCAGCCAGTCCCATTTTCCCGTTGCATGCGTCAGCGCCTTTGCCTCGATGCCCGGCGTTTGCGGGGCCACCAGGATTCCTGTCCCCCGGGGCCGCCGGTCAAGGTCCGGTTTGTCCAGGACCACGGTGACCAGCTTGACGTCAGGTCCGGACGCAGGCTTCTTCCCTGCGATCAGCGGGACGGCATGTTCCAGCAGTCCGACGGCGGCCGGGCCATCCACGGCCACCACCAGCAGGGCGGTGCGGAAGGCTGCACCGCCGGCCTCCACCAGCCAGCCTTCAGGGGTGCGGGATACAGAGGTGGCAGCGGTGTTCGCCAGCAGGGCGACGCCCCGTCGCCTGAGATCTTCCACCAGTGCATCCACCAGGGTGTGCATGCCGCCTTCGAGGCCCGCGACGGCGGAACCGGCCTTGGCAGGTTTTCCTGCTTGGCCGGGCTGGAGTGGGGTGCCGGCGCCGGCTGCCCCGGAATTCTCACCGGCCCCGCGCCGCTGGGCCGAAACCGCGGCAGCGAGGGAACCGTGCCGGCGCAACCCTGCCCGCAGCCCTGGAGCCACCATGTCGACGTCGAGCAGCCCGGGATCTGCGGAGTGGACGCCGCCCACCACCGGCGAGACCAGGCGCTCCAGCACCCGCGAACCCATCCTGGCCCTGACCAGCGCGGAGACGCTGGTGACTCCCGCACCGGCGCCCACGGAAGCGGGCAGCAGCTTGTCCAGGGAGGCCCGCAGCGAGCCCAGGGTACCCAGGGTGCGCCGGACTTCAGGATCCCAGGGGTTGGCGGGGATGCCCAGGACGCCGGTCCTGGGAAGTTCGCGGGCACCATCCGGAAGCTGCACCCACGCACCTCCGGGGCGGGGCGGAACGATCCTTGCGCCCAGGCCAAGTTCTGCGCACAGCCGCGCGACGGCGTCGGACCGCGTGGCGAACGACTCGGCGCCACTGTCCAGCGTGAGGCCCGCTACCGTGTGGCTGCCCACGCAGCCGCCCCACGCCGGGCCCGCCTCCAGGACCGTCACCTCGTGGCCGGCCGCGGCGAGTTCCCGGGCGGACAGCAGCCCGGAGATTCCGCCGCCCACCACCAGTGCCGTGCCGGGCCTCGCCGCAGAACTGCCCATGTGGCTACTCCGGCGAGATGGAGTGGATGAGCTCCACCACCCGGGTCAGGACGTCCGGATCGGTTTCGGGCGGCACTCCATGTCCCAGGTTCAGGACGTGGCCGGGGGCGGCGGAACCGGCGGCGATGACCTCGCGGACATGGGCCTCGAGGATGTCCCAAGGAGCCGCCAGCAGTGCGGGGTCGATGTTTCCCTGCAGCGGGACGGTTCCGCCCAGCCGGCGGTTGGCCTCATCGAGCGGCAGCCGGTAGTCGACGCCCACCACATCCACACCCACGTCGCGCATGGCAACGAGAAGTTCGGAGGTGCCGGTGCCGAAGTGGATGAGCGGAGCCCCGAGGTGGCGGACATGGTCCAGGGCGCGGGCCGACGCCGGTGCAACGTACTTGGTGTAATCGGCCAGTCCCAGCGAACCCGCCCAGGAGTCAAAGAGCTGGGCGGCGGATGCGCCTGCCTCCAGCTGGGCCTGGAGGAACATGCCCGAGGCATCGGCAGCCCAGTTGGCCAGGGCGGTCCACGTCTCCGGATCCGCATGCATCATGGTCCGCGGGCCGAGGTGGTCACGGCTGGGTTTTCCTTCCACCATGTAGGCGGCCAGGGTGAACGGTGCGCCGGCAAACCCGATCAGCGGCGTCTTGCCCAGTTCGGCCACGGTCAGGCGGACGGCTTCGCGGATGGGTTCCAGGGCTTCCCAGGTGAGCTGGGGCAGGGCGGCAACGTCGGCCGCCGTACGCACCGGCATGTCAAGGACCGGGCCCACCCCGGGCACGATGTCCACGCCCACGCCGGCGAGCTTCAGCGGGATGACGATGTCCGAGAAGAAGATGCCCGCGTCCACATCGTGGCGGCGTACGGGCTGCAGCGTGATTTCGGAGGCCAGCTCGGGCCGGAGGCAGGAGTCCAGCATGGCGATGCCCTCGCGCACCTTGAGGTATTCCGGCAGGGACCGGCCCGCCTGCCGCATGAACCAGACGGGACGGCGGGACGGCTTGCCTCCGCGGTAGGCCGTGATCAGCGGTGAATCCGCTGTGCGGCCGTCCATCAGTGGATGGTCTGCGGCAAGGGCGCCGGCAGCGGAGACGGCAGGGCTAGGAGTCATGCTTTTGATTGTGCCGAAAAAGAGCTGCAAAAGATAACGACAACCTGTCGCTGGCAACGCGGGCCAGGGGGAGGTGGCGCGGATCACGGTGGAATGTGGCGGTTATCCTTTCCGGTGGTTGTTCTACCAGGCAACGAAAAAGCTATGATTGGTCTGCTGTGGTTCTTTTCTCATTGGTGGCTACACACGCCGACATCGACCTTGAAACCGTTGCTCAGTTGAGCAACGGTTCCTCCGGGATTGCCGCATCCGCGCTCACCGAATCCCCCGCCGTGGCAGGGGCAGTGGTGCTGGCCACCTGCAACCGCTACGAAATCTACGGCGAAGCTGCCAACCCCAACGACGTCGAAGCAGCCCGGGCGGCACTCGTGGCCCGGATCAGCGAGGCCAGCGGACTGGCCGAACCCCTCGTCTCACGTTCCTTCAGCACACGCACCGGACCCGAGGTGACCCAGCACCTGTTCGCCGTCAGCGCGGGACTGGACTCCGCCGTCGTGGGTGAACGCGAAATCGCCGGCCAGGTGCGGCGGGCACTGATTACCGCCCAGCACGACGGCACTGCCAGCGCCGGCCTCATCCGGCTTTTCCAGGCCGCCTCCAAGACAGCCAAGGATGTTGGCGCGCAGACGGCGCTCGGTTCCCGCGGCCTGTCCATTGTCTCGGTGGCACTGGACCTTGCCACCGATCTTTCCGAAAACCCGGACTGGACAACCAAGAAGGTTGTGCTGTTCGGGACCGGCGCCTACGCCGGGGCCACCATGGCACTGCTGCGTGAACGCGGCTGCACGGACATCTCCGTTTACTCCTCGTCCGGCCGGGCCGAAGGATTTGTCGCCTCGCGCGGCGGCACCGCCCTGGACGTGGACTCGCTGCGGTCCACAGTGGCGGCTGCGGACGTGATGATCGGGTGCAGTGGGTCGGACACCCGGGTCGAAGCCGACGAGCTCGCCCAGGTGCGCGCCGATTCGCCGCAGCCCCTGATCGCCATCGACCTTGCCCTCACCCACGACTTCGACCCCGCCGTCGGCGAGCTGGACGGCGTGGAGCTGCTCACCCTGGAATCAGTCCGCCTGGCCGCGCCGCAGGAACAGGCGGAATCGCTGGCCCAGGCCAGCGGAATCGTGAAGGGTGCCGCCAAGGCCTTCGAGCAGGAGCGTGAAGCCCGCTCCGTCGATTCAGCCATTGTTGCCCTGCGGCGCCACACCATGAACGTCCTGGACGCGGAGATGGAAAAGGTCCGTGCCCGCCACGGCTGCACCGCCGCCGCCGAGGAAGTCGAGTTCGCCCTCCGCCGCATGGTCAAGCAGCTGCTGCACGTACCCACGGTCCGCGCCCGCGAACTCGCTGCGAACGGCCAGCAGGACGACTACGTTGCTGCGCTGGAGGCCCTGTACGGCATCACTGTCGAACAGCCCGCCACCGCCTCCCCTGCCGCCGTCGAGGCCGAATGCCCGGTGGACCACCAGGGCCGCGAAACCGCCTGACCACGCCCCATCACTACCTGCACTATTTACGGCAACGCCCCATCACTTTCTTCTGGAAAGTGATGGGGCGTACTCCAAAAGGGCGCGGGAAGTGATGGAGCGTCCCGTCAGTAGACGGGCTTCTGGGGTTCCACCTCACGCACCCAGGCCAGGATCCCGCCGTCAAGGTGGCTGACCCGCTGGTAGCCGGCCTGCCGTGCCGCTGCCAGCACGTTCGCGGACCGGGTGCCGGCCTTGCAGTGGAACACGATGTCCCGGTCCTGCGGAAGTTCGTCCCACGCCTCCCCGGCAAGGATCCGTCCCTGCGGGATCAGTTTGGCCCCGTCGATCCGGACGATGTCGTATTCCCCGGCTTCGCGGACATCTACCAGCTCGAAATCCTTGAGCCCGGCTTTCCGCGACGCCAGCATGGTGGCCAGCTGGGTAGCGGTGACTGTATGTTCCGTGTCCGCCTGCGAGGCGGGAGCGATGCCGCAGAAAGCCTCGTAGTCAGTGAGTTCGGTGATGGGTTCCGCCGCGGGGTCCTTCGACACCCGGATCTCCCGCCAGCTGCCGCCCAAGGCGTCAAAGAGGGCCACGCGGCCCAGCAGGGAACGCCCGACGCCGGTGATCAGCTTCACTGCCTCGGTCACCATGAGCGATCCCACGGCAGCGCAGAGCATGCCGAACACACCGCCCTCGCCGCAGGACGGCACGGACCCCGCGGGGGGAGCCTCCGGATACAGGTCGCGGTAGGTGGGCCCGTGCTTCTCCCAGAACACGCTGACCTGGCCGTCGAACCGGAAGATGGAACCCCACACGTAGGGCTTGCCCAGGATGGCCGCGGCGTCGTTCACCAGGTACCTGGTGGCGAAGTTGTCGGCCCCGTCAAGGATGAGGTCGTACCCCCGGAACAACTCCAGGGCGTTGGACGCGTCAAGGCGCAGGTTGTGCAGCCGGACATCCACCAGCGGATTCAGCTCCGCGATGGCATCGCGTGCCGACTCGATCTTGGGCCGGCCCACGTCGCTGACGCCGTGGATCACCTGCCGCTGCAGGTTGCTCAGGTCCACCACGTCGTCGTCGACGATTCCAATGGTTCCAACGCCTGCCGCGGCCAGGTACAGCAGGGCCGGGGCGCCCAGGCCGCCGGCACCGATCACCAGCACCTTGGCGTTCTTGAGCCGCCGCTGGCCCAGGGCACCGATCTCGGGAATGATCAGGTGCCGGGAGTACCGTTCAACCTCGGCAGGGGTGAGGCCGGCGGCCGGTTCCACCAGCGGATCCAGGGAATGGGTTGAAACATTTGCGGTGAAAGACGAAGCCATACTTCAATGTATGCCCCGGGATACCGCCGGGTCATATTACCCCGCAGTAAAGTGAAGGTAACTGCAATGGAAAGAAGGACAACTGTGGTCCCTGAAGCACGGGCTGACCGCCCGCCCGCCGCCGAACCGCAAACTCCCTCCCGCCCCGCAGGCCATCGGTCCGCCCGGCTGCCCCGGGATGAGCGCCGCGCACAGCTGCTTGCCGCCGCCCAGGAGGTGTTCGTGGCCAACGGCTACCACGGCGCGGCCATGGATGAAATTGCAGAGACCGCCCATGTCAGCAAACCGGTGCTGTACCAGCACTTTCCGTCAAAGCGGGAACTCTACCTCGCACTGCTCGAGAGCCACCTTGCGTCCCTGACCGAGTTGATGCTGGGTGCCCTGAATTCCACCACGGACAACGATGAACGGGTCCAGGCCGTCATGCGCGCCTACTTCCATTTCATCGCCAGCGACGACCAGGCCCACCGCCTGGTGTTCGAGTCCGACCTGATCAACGACCCCGACGTCAGCTCCAGGCTGGAAACCTTCAACCGGACCTTCGCCGACGCCATCGCCAGGGTCATTGCCGAGGACACCAAGCTCCCCCACCTCGAGGCCGAACTCCTTGGCCGCGGACTGGCCGGAATGGCGCAGGTCAGCGCGCGGTACTGGCTGGAAACGGACGGTAACCTGGACCTCAACGTGGCCAGTGACCTCATCTACCGTTTAGCTTGGCGCGGAATCTCTCGCTTCCCCAAAGAGTCCTAGACTACAAATAAGACATCATCGACGAACTTCACAGGCTGGGAGGCCCCCTTGGAAATTAAGATCGGCGTTCAAAACGTTGGCCGCGAGATCGTGCTGGAATCGGACCAGGACGCGGAGACTGTGGCCAAGGTTGTTGGCGAAGCCATCACCGGAGGCAACGAACTTCGCCTGAAGGATGAAAAAGGACGCCTGATCATTGTTCCGGGCAACGCTCTGGCCTATGTGGAAATCGGTGCCGAAGAGGTTCGGCGCGTAGGTTTCGGCCAGTTCTAGTCCCCGGTTCCAAGGAGATCCATGCTTTCGCTGTCCATCGTGGTGCTGGCCACTGTCGCCGGCGGCTTCGTCGTCTGGGCCAATGACAAGCGGCACGCCAAGTACGGTGCGGCGCTTCCGGCCGGCGTCGCCGCGGGTGCTGCGGCGCTGGTGTGGATCATTCTGATGGCGGCCGGTTTCGGCTACCTGCCCGGGCTGACCTGGCTTCCCTGGGTCCTGCCCATCGTTCTGGGCATTGCTGCCGCCATCGCCGCCGTCGCCTATTTTGGCCGTACGCGGGCGCGCCATGATGCGGAACGGCTCACTGCGATCCTGCGGCGCTGAGCCGTCGCTGGCAGGCTCCCAGGCATATGGCTGTGGCCACCACCCAGGCGGGTGGTGGCCACAGCCCTTTAAGTGAATGGCCGATGCCTAGAGGAACTCGGCCCGGCCTTCCATGGCGGATGAGGCGAGGGCATGCTCCCGGCGCGGGATGCGCCCGGCCGCCCGGGCCATCCTGCCCGCGATCACCGCGTGCTTGAAGGCTTCTCCCATGAGCGTGGGGTTCTGGGCGCGGGTCACGGCCGTGGCCAGCAGCACGGCGTCGCAGCCCAGCTCCATGGCAAGGGAGGCGTCGGATGCCGTGCCGATGCCGGCATCCAGGACCACGGGCACGGAGGCCCGGGAAACGATGAGCTCAATGTTGTGCGGGTTCAGGATCCCCAGGCCGGTGCCGATCGGGGCACCCAGCGGCATGACGGCGGTGGCTCCAAGGTTCTCCAGCCGCAGGGCCAGCACAGGATCGTCGTTGGTGTAGGCGAAGACCTTGAAGCCGCGGTTGACCAGCTGCTCGGTGGCCTCGACCAGTTCCACGGCGTCCGGCAGGAGGGTTTGTTCATCGGCGATGACCTCCAGTTTCACCCAGTCTGTTTCCAGGGCCTCCCGGGCCAGTTCCGCGGTAAGGACCGCGTCCCTGGCCGTGAAGCAGCCGGCCGTATTGGGCAGGACCCGGATTCCATGATCCACCAGCAGCTGGAACAGCGAGCCGGTTTCAGCCGTGGAGTAGCGCCGCATGGCCACGGTGGTCAGTGCGGTGCCGGAGGCAAGGAGCGCCGCGCCCAGGCCATCGAGGCTGGGCGCTCCCCCGGTGCCCATGATGAGCCTGGAACCCAGCGCGACGCCGTCGATCACCAGGGCGTCGCCGGCACCGGCGTTTCCTGCAGGGTTGATGGTGCTGGTTTCGGTCATGGCGTCAGCCTCCCTGTACTGCTGTAACAAGTTCGATGTCGTCGCCGTCGGCGAGCGCGGTGGCGAACCATTGGCTGCGCGGCACCACCTGGGCATTGTGCGCGACGGCGACGCCGAGTTTCCCGCCGTCGGTCGCCTGTCCGTTGTCCGCCAGCGGGCGTCCGGTGACCTCGCTGACCAGCGTGGTGATCGAAGCTCCGTCGGCCACCGTGTGCGGGTTTCCGTTAAGGGTGATGTTCACGCAGTCTCCTTGATGTGGGGGCTTGTTGCTGCCGTTGCCGGCCTGGAAAACCGGTCCGGGCTGAAGGGACCCCAGCGGGGATCGGCCCTGCCGTCCAGCAGTTCCCTGCAGATGGCCGCCGCGGCGGGAGTGAGCAGGACTCCGTGCCGGAAGAACCCGGTGGCGATGATGAGTCCGGGGACGTGCCCGGCCTGTCCTCCCCCGGCGCCCGGAGCGGCCGGCACCCGGCCCAGGAGCGGCGCGTTGTCAGGGGTACCGGGGCGGGCGCGGGCGGTGCATTCCAGGAGTTCGAGTTCAGCGACGGCGGGCACCAGAGCCTGCGCGTCCCGCAGCAGCTGGTAGACGCCGCCGGCACTCACGGCATCGGAGCGGGCATCCTCCCGCTGCGTGGCTCCGATCACCACGGTCCCGTCCTGCCTGGGAACGATGTATACGGGGATGCCGTGGACCAGGCCGCGCACCGTTGACGTCACCAAGGGCTGAAGGTGGCGGGGAACGGCAAGGCGCAGGATATCCCCGTGCACGGGCCGCAGCGGCAGCTCAAGGCCGTCCGGCAGGCCGTCAAGCGCCCCCGCCTGCAGGCCATTGGCCACCACGGTCTCCGTTGCCAGCACCGTGCCGCCGCCGGCCAGGCGGACCCCGGAAACCGTTCCGCCCTCCCACAGCAGCCCGGCTGCCCGCTCCGGCACGCCAAAACCTTCCACTGCCCCGGCAACCGCCAGCTGGGGCTGCTCCTGCGCCGCGCCGGCCAGGGCCAGCCGCAAGGCGGCCACCAGGCGCCGGGGATCCACCTGGTGGTCCGCCGGGGTATCAAGTGCGCACGCAATGGCCGGGCTGAGCAGCGGCTCACGCTTCCGGGCCTCCCGCACGGTCAGGGGTTCCACCGCCAGCCCGTTGGCCTGCTGGACTGTGCGCAGGTCCATCAGCGCCCGGCGGTCGGCCGCGTCGGCACCCACGGCGAGGGTCGGCGTCGTCAGGTATCCGGAATCCGCGCCCGTTGCCCTGCCCAGCCCGGCGGCGAACCCGGGCCAGCGCGATGATGCGTCAAGCATCAGTTCCAGGAGCTCTTCCTCCTGGTAATGCAGTTCGCTGACGGGAGCCAGCATGCCGGCCGCCGCCCAGCTGGCGCCGGTACCGGGCGCGTCATCAATGAGGACCACCGAGCGCCCGGAACGCTGCGCCTCCCAGGCAATGCCGTGCCCCACCACTCCCCCGCCGATGACGGCAACGTCGGCCCGGAGGGTGGAGGGAATGGTTCTGCGGGCGGACCCGGGGTGATGGGTGAAGGGGGTACGCATGTGGGTTCCTTCCCTACGCCGGCATTAACCGGATCAGGTCAAGCGGTCGGCTCTGACGCCCTCTCAGCCCGGCGCTTTGTGACAGCCGCCGCGGGCTCCCGCAGTACCAGCCCAGTTTAGAGGAACTAGGCTTGCACGCATGAATGTGTCCACCCCATCCTTTCCCGCCGGCCACCACACTCCAGCCACCGAAGTCGTCAATTCACGGGACAACGACGCCCTGAAGGCAGCCCGCCTGTACCTCTGCACCGATGCGCGCCGGGACCGCGGCGACTTCGCGGAGTTCGTTGACGCCGCGTTCGCCGGTGGCGTGGACATCATCCAGCTGCGCGACAAGACCATCGAGGCGGCCGAGGAACTGGACCTCCTGGCGGTGCTGAAGGAATCCGCGGTACGGCACGGAAAGCTGTGGGCGGTCAATGACCGTGCGGACATCGCCGTCCTCTCCGGGGCACCGGTGTTCCACATCGGCCAGAAGGACCTGCCGCTGGCGGCGGCGCGCACGCTGGTCAACGGCAACGCCGCCATCGGGCTCTCCAGCCACACCACCGGGCAGGTGGACGCCGCCCTGGCAGCAACTGCCGGACCAGCCGGGCTGGACTACTTCTGCGTGGGTCCGGTCTGGGCAACCCCCACCAAACCCGGCAGGTCCGCCGTGGGCACTGACCTGGTGAAGTATGCCGCCGAGGCCTCACGGCAGGCGGCGGACCCCGTGCCCTGGTTCGCCATTGGCGGCATTGACCACGGAAACGTCCACCAGGTGGCGGAAGCCGGTGCGCGCAGGATCGTGGTGGTGCGCGCCATCACCGAGGCCTCCGATCCCGCCGCCGCTGCCGCCTCCCTCCTCGACGCATTGGACGCCGCCGCCTGATGCCATATCGGCGGACTTGGAGCTACGCTGACTTTTGTGTCACATCATCGGCTGGCTCCAAACGTCCATGACCACAGGAACGCCCTGGAAGAGGCGTTGGGCCTGCTGCGCACCGAACTTGAACTGCCGGGACCGTACCCGGCTGAGGCAGTGGCGGATGCCCGGGCCGCTGTGGCAGCGCTGAAGCTTCCGTCCTACGACCTGACCGCCGTCCAGTTCGTGACCATCGATCCGGCCTCCTCCACGGACCTGGACCAGGCGGTGTTCATCGAACCGGACGGGAACGGCTACCGGGTAATGTACGCGATCGCCGATGTGCCGGCGTTTGTTGCGCCGGGAGGTCCCCTGGACGCCGAGACCCGGCGCCGCGGCCAGACGTTCTACGCTCCGGACGGCCGGATTCCGCTGCACCCGGAAGTGATCAGCGAGGGGGCAGGAAGCCTGCTGCCGGGCCAGGATTGTTCGGCTTTCGTATGGGACTTCACGCTCGACGGCGACGCAACGGTTGTGTCGGTGGGCGTCAGGCGGGCGCGGGTCCGCAGCCGCGACAAGCTCAGCTACAAGGGTGCGCAGGAAGACCTCGACGCCGGGACGGCCTCGCCGGTGCTGCGGCTCCTCCGCGAGGTGGGCCTGAAGCGGGTGGCCCTGGAGCGGGAACGCGGCGGGGCCAGCCTCAACATGCCCGAGCAGGAAATTGTCCAGCTGCCCGACGGCGGCTACCGCATTGCTGCCGTACCGCAGCTTCCCGTGGAGGACTGGAACGCGCAGATTTCCCTGATGACCGGGATGGCCGCCGCGCAGCTCATGCTGGAGGGCAAGGTGGGAATCCTGCGCACCATGCCCGCCCCGGACGAACGGTCGCTGAAGCATTTCCGGCTGCAGACCGAGGTGCTGGGCAGGCCCTGGGACGGTGAAGTCAGCTACGGCGAATACCTGCGTTCCCTGGATCCCACCGATCCCCGCCAGCTGGCCATCATGCATTCCGCCGGCATGCTGTTCCGGGGCGCCTCCTATACCGCCTTTGACGGAACGGTCCCCGAGGACGGCGTGCAGTCTGCCATCGGCGCGGCCTATGCCCACACCACCGCGCCGCTCCGCCGCCTGGTGGACCGCTTTGTGCTGGTGATCTGCGAGGCCCTCAGCAATGGCGGGGATGTTCCGGACTGGGCGCGGGAAGCCCTGCCGCTCCTGCCGGGCATCATGGCCGGATCGGACCAGCTCGCGTCCAGGATGGAACGACTGGCCCTGGACACCGTTGAGGCCGCGCTGCTGCTGAACCACATCGGGCAGGAGTTCGATGCGATCGTGATTTCCGGCTCCCGGCCGCAAAACGGAAACGGGAATGGAAACGGGACCGGGACGGTGAAAAACGGCAACGGGAAGAACGGAAACGGCAGCGGAAGTTCGGGCATTATCCAGATTGCCGAGCCCGCGGTCACTGCCCGGTGTGCCGGCGAGCTGGAGTCGGGTACCAAGGTCCGGGTCCGGCTGGTTTCCTCGGACATCACCACCCGCGAGATCCATTTCGAGCTCATCCCGTAAGCGGCGGCGGCCGCGGCAGGCGGGCCGAAACGTGTTTCTGCGACCTTGCAGCTAGACTGAGAGGGTAGAAATGGATGCCCGGTCGTTGATTTCCTTGATTTGAAACCAACAAGCCCGCCCCTACGCGATCTTGAGATTTGCCCGTTGGTCACCAGTGCCAGCATTAGATAGCCCGCGATCGGCTTCCACTGGAATCGCTTGCGCGCCTGAGCGTGCTCCGGAACGGCCAGTCCTGGCCGGCCCGTTGAGCAGGCAGCGCCATTGCCCAAATGAATAAGGAAACTCCCCCGTGAGTGAATTGCATACCCACCAGCTCCTGAGCGATGAGACCGGCACGGAAACCATCGAGCCGGAAGAAACCATCATCTCCGACGAGACCCCGCACGAGATCGCGGAGAAGTCCTTTGCCGACTACAACGTCCGCGAGGACATCGTGGAATCCCTGGCTGACGCCGGAATCACCCACCCGTTCCCCATCCAGGCCATGACCCTTCCGGTGGCGCTGGGCGGCCACGACATCATCGGCCAGGCCAAGACGGGCACCGGCAAGACCCTGGGCTTCGGCATCCCCGCACTGCAGCGGGTCATCGGGCAGGACGACCCCGGCTACGCCAAGCTGGCCGTCCCGGGAGCCCCGCAGGCCCTGGTCATCGTCCCCACCCGCGAACTGGCGGTGCAGGTGGCCGGTGACCTGGTGACCGCTTCCCGGAAGCGCAACGCGAGGATCGCCACCATTTACGGCGGCCGCGCCTACGAGCCCCAGGTGGAGGCCCTCAAGCAGGGCGTCGAGGTTGTGGTGGGTACCCCCGGCCGGCTGATCGACCTTTTCAAGCAAAAGCACCTGAGCCTGAAGAACGTCAAGATCGTGGTGCTGGACGAAGCTGACGAGATGCTGGACCTTGGCTTCCTGCCGGATGTCGAGACCCTCATCGCGGCAACTCCCGCAATTCGCCAGACGCTCTTGTTCTCCGCCACCATGCCCGGTCCGGTCATCGCCATGGCCCGCCGCTACATGACCCAGCCCACGCACATCCGCGCCGCGGACCCTGAGGACGAGGGCCTTACCAAGCGCGATATCCGCCAGCTGATCTACCGTGCGCACAGCATGGACAAGATCGAAGTGGTGGCACGCATCCTGCAGGCCCGCGGCCGCGGACGGACCATCATCTTCACCAAGACCAAGCGCACCGCCGCAAAGGTGGCCGAGGAACTGGTGGACCGCGGCTTCGCTGCCGCTGCCATCCACGGTGACCTGGGGCAGGGCGCCCGTGAACAGGCACTGCGGGCATTCCGCAACAACAAGGTGGACGTCCTGGTGGCCACCGATGTCGCGGCGCGCGGCATCGACGTCGAGGACGTCACCCACGTGATCAACTACCAGTGCGTGGAAGACGAAAAGATCTACCTGCACCGGGTGGGCCGCACCGGCCGCGCGGGCAACAAGGGCACCGCTGTCACGTTCGTGGACTGGGACGATGTTCCCCGCTGGGTGCTGATCAACAAGGCGCTGGGCCTCAACGTGCCCGAACCTGTCGAAACCTACTCCTCCTCGCCGCACCTCTTCGCGGACCTCGACATCCCCGTGGGGACCAAGGGCCGGCTGCCGCGTGACAAGCGGACCCTGGCTGGCGTCGACGCCGAGGTGCTTGAGGACCTGGGCGAAACCGGCAAGAAGAACAGCCGCAGCGGCAGCCGCGACGGCGGCCGGTCCCGGGAACGGGACGGCCGTGGGCGGGAAAGCCGCACTGGCAGCCGCGAAGGTTCCCGCAGCGAAGGAAGCCGCAGCGGCGGCGACACCGCGCGCAGCGGCGAGCGCCGCCGTCGGACGCCGGACTCCGCCGCCGCTCCCGCGGCCGAGGCTGCCGCACCCGCAACGGGCGGCGAACAGCCTTCACGCACCCGCAGGCCCCGGACCCGCACCCGCCGCCGCAACGGCGAAGTGGTGGCAGGCGCCGACACGGGCACGCAGCCTGGCACGTCAGAGGGCTAACTGCCCCGATGACTGACACTGTTTGGGCGCCGGACGGCGGCAGCCTGGTGGTACACGCTGACAACGCGGAGTACCTCCCCACGCTGCCGGACGGCGCCTTCACACTGATTTACGTGGACCCGCCCTTCAACACGGGCAGGCCGCAGCTGCGCCAGGAAACCAGGATGGTGGTTAACGCCGGCGGCAGCGGGGACCGCGTGGGCTTCAAGGGCCGCTCCTACGACACCATCAAGGGCGCCCTGCACCGCTACGATGACGCGTTCAGCGACTACTGGTCCTTCCTGGAACCCCGGCTGGTGGAGGCATGGCGCCTGCTGGCCGACGACGGAACCCTCTACCTGCACCTGGACTACCGCGAGGTGCACTACGCCAAAGTGATGCTTGATGCGATCTTTGGCCGCGAATGCTTCCTGAACGAGATCATCTGGGCCTACGACTACGGCGCGCGGGCCAAAAACCGGTGGCCCACCAAGCACGACAACATCCTGGTGTACGTCAAGAACCCGGCGAAGTACCACTTCGACAGCGCCGAGGTGGACCGCGAGCCGTACATGGCGCCTGGATTGGTAACGCCTGCCAAGCGCGAGCTGGGAAAGCTGCCCACCGACGTCTGGTGGCACACCATCGTCTCACCCACCGGCAAGGAGAAGACCGGTTACCCCACGCAGAAGCCGGAGGGCCTGGTCAGGCGGGTGGTGGCCGCCTCGAGCCGGCCCGGTGACTGGTGCCTGGACTTCTTCGCCGGCTCCGGAACGCTGGGGGCCGTTGCCGCCAAGCTTGGCCGGAAGTTCGTGTGCGTGGACCAGAATCAGCCCGCCATTGACATCATGGCCAAGCGGCTGGGCGCGCACGCCACCCTTGCCTCGTTCCAGCCCAGCTAGGGCCGGACGACGGCGGCTCCCGTGCCGAGTGCCTCGATCCGCGCGAGCATGTCGGGTGCCGTGAGGTTTTCGCCGAGCAGGTTGGGCTTGCCGGTGCCGTGGTAGTCGGAGGAACCGGTAATCAGCAGGCCGTGTTTGGCCGCGAGCCTGCGCAGGAAGTCCCGGCCCTCTTCCGGGTTGTCCCGGTGGTCGATCTCCAGGCCGGCCAGCCCGGCGTCGATCATGTCGCGGTAGGTCCGCTCCCCCACGATCCGTCCCCGTGCGGACGCCACAGGGTGGGCGAACACGGGCACGCCGCCGGCGGCACGGACAAGTTCGACGGCGGTGGCCGGGTCCGGAGCATAGTGCGGGATGAAGTACCGGGACCGGGAGGTGAGGATGGAGGCGAAGGCTTCCGAACGGTCCTCCACCACGCCCGCCGCGACGAGGGCGTCTGCGATGTGCGGCCGTCCGAGGGTGGCGCCGGGTGCCACGTGGTGGATCACGTCATCCCACGTCAGCGGGTAGTCCTCCGCCAGGATGGTGACCATCCGTTCGGCCCTGGTGAGGCGGGAATCCTTGGCCTTGGTGATTTCCTCCAGGAGGCCGGGATGGGTGGGATCATGGAGATAGCTCAGCAGGTGGACGCTGATGCCCTCCTCCGTCCGGCATGAAACCTCCATGCCCGGTACCAGTGCCACCCCGCAGGTTGCTGCGGCCGCTGCCGCCTCCGCCCAGCCTGCCGTGGAGTCGTGGTCGGTCAGGGCCACCACATCAAGGCCGGCACGCGCGGCGGACGCCATGACATCGGCGGGCGTTTCGGTACCGTCGGAAACATTGGAGTGGGCATGCAGGTCAATCCTCACTGGTCCAGCGTAGTGGACCACGGCCCCGGGACCCGGCTGTCCTGTTCGCTTAGCCGGGATGCTGGTGAGACGATGGTGCCGTGAACGATGCCGAAAACACCCAAAACTCTGCTTCCCAGCCGTTGGAGGAGCGCGTCAACAACCGCTCGCAGCGGCCCAGTTCCAACGCTTTCAAGGCCTTCATGGCCAGCAACTGGGCGCCGTCCAGCCAGGAGCTTCCGCAGCGGGACGCCGTCGCCGGATACGCCGCTGCCCGGCGCAAGGCGATCTCCGCCCTGTTCAACAGCGAACGCCTGATCATCCCCGCGGGGCCCCTGAAAGTCCGTTCCAACGACTGCGACTACCGCTTCCGCCCGCACTCCGGCTTCGCCCACCTGACCGGGCTGGGCCTGGACCACGAACCGGATGCCGTCCTGATCCTGGAACCCGTGGCAGAAGGAACGGGCGACGACGGCGGGAACCACCGCGCGACGCTGTACTTCCGGCCGCTGGCCGGCAGGGACACCGAACAGTTCTACGCCGATTCCCGCTCCGGCGAGTTCTGGATTGGGGCCCGCCCCACCCTGGAGGAATTCGAGGCCCGCCTGGGACTGGCCACCGCGCACATCGACCAACTGGAAACGGCCATCACCAAGGATGTGGGCGCCCCGGAGATCGGCGGAATCTCCATCCGCCTGGTCCGCAAAGTGGACGAGAACATTGACGCACTGGTGGACACGGCCCGGTACAACACGGCCAGGGACCCTGAGAACCTGGACCTTGGCGTCCTTGATGCCCTGGACGAAAAGCTCAGTGAGGCCCTTTCCGAACTGCGCCTGCTCAAGGATGAGTGGGAAATCGAGGAAATGAAGATCGCGGTGGCGGCCACCGTCGAAGGCTTCGAAGAAGTGGTCAAGGCACTTCCGCGGGCACTGACGCATGCCCGCGGCGAGCGGGTGGTGGAGGGAGCCTTCTTCGCCCGCGCCCGCGAAGTGGGCAACGAACTGGGTTACGACACCATCGCAGCATCCGGCAACAACGCCACCGTGCTGCACTGGACCCGCAACATCGGACGCATCCACGCCGGCGAGCTCCTGCTCCTGGACGCCGGTGTCGAGGCCGACTCGCTCTACACTGCAGACATCACCCGGACGCTTCCGGCCAGCGGCTCCTTCAGCGACATTCAGCGCAAGGTCTACCAGGCAGTCCTCGATGCTGCCGACGCCGGGTTCGCCGCTGCCCGGCCGGGAACCAAGTTCCGTGACATCCACACCGCCGCCACCACCGTGCTGGCAGAACGCCTGGCCGAATGGGACATCCTGCCGGTCAGCGTGGAGGAGGCCATCAGCCCCGAGGGGCAGCAGCACCGCCGGTGGATGCCGCACGGCACCAGCCACCACCTGGGACTGGACGTGCACGACTGCGCGCAGGCCAAACGCGAACTCTACCTGGACGGCATCCTCACCGAAGGCATGGTCTTCACCATCGAACCGGGCCTGTACTTCAAGAAGGAAGACCTGGCGATTCCCGAGGAATACCGCGGCATCGGCATCAGGATCGAGGACGACATCCTCATGACCGCTGACGGCCCCGTGAACCTCAGTGCCGCCCTGCCGCGGAAACCGGAAGACGTGGAGGACTGGATGGCCGGCATCTACCGAACCGAAGAAGCCTGACCCCGGCCGGAAACAGCAAAGAGCGGGGCCGCCGGATTCGTTCCGGCGGCCCCGCTCTTTGCGTTGGCGCTCCCAGGTTTCCTTGGCTTTCAGGTTTCCTGGACCTTGGCTGCTCCGGCCGTCCTACTCCCGGTGGTCGCCGTGGTGCTGGTCCCCGTCCTGGCCATGCCGGGCGTCAGGTTGGTGTTCCGCGTTCTGTCCTGGCGCAGGCTGTCGGGGATCTGGCTGTCCTGGCCCTGGCTGTCCGGCGCCGGGACCCTGCGGCAGGCGCACGCCGTACTGCGGGCGGCCATCCGGCAGGTCCGGGTAGCGGACGGCCCGGACCGGGCTTGCCGGCTGCGCCGGCTGGTGCTGGCCGGCGTCGCCTGCGTAGCCACCGTGCTGCTGGCCGGCGTCGCCTGCGTAGCCACTTCCGTCCTGGGCTGATCCATCCTCCGCGGCTGTGCCGGCGGACCGCTGGCCGTAGGGATCGTTCCATCCGGCGGGACGGGCAGGGCCCTGCTGCTGCCCCGGCTGCTGCTGGTGCTGGTACGGCTGGTTGTAGTAGTCGTGCTGTGTGTACGGCCGCTGGCCCGCTGCCGCGTCCGAACGCGTCATGGGCAGCTGCTGCAGCAGGCGACGCGCCTCGTGGGCGGCCTCCGGCGCAACGATCACGTCATAGCTCGTTGCCACCACCTGGCTGGTGGACGTGAAGTCCCGCTTGCCGCGCTGCATGGCGTACGTGACGATGCCGAAGAGCATGAAGAACGCCGCACCCATCAGCACCGACGTCATGATCGAGAAGTAGCCGGGCGAGGGTGCGAAGAAGGACAGCATGACGCCGACGAACAGGCCGAACCACATGCCGCTCAACGCCCCCGACAGCGCCACCCGGGGGTAGCTGAGACGCCCGGTGACCCGCTCCACCATCTTCAGTTCATTGCCCACGATGGAGACCATCTGGACCGGGAACTGCTGGTCCGCCAGGTAGTCAACCGCTTTTTGGGCGTCGAGGTAGGAAGTGTAGGAGCCAACGGTGTCGCCGGTGGGAACAGCCCGGGCATCGTCCGGTCCGTTCGCGGCGCCGGCCCTGGGAGGACCAAAAATGTTCGACATAACCCCATTCTTGCCCATCAAGGTGGGTGCTGCCTGTAAATTCAGCTAAAAGAGAGCAGACTCGGTAGCCTGTAGTGGTGAGCACAACACCTACTCGCGTCTTCGTGGCGCGCCTCCTGGGCCTCGATGTCTTCGACCCGCTGGGCGACCGGCTGGGCCGGCTGCGCGATGTTGTTGTGCTGTCCCGCGGAACCCAGGGAGCCCCCCACGTGGTGGGCATCGTGGTGGAAGTACCGGGAAAGAAGCGCGTCTTCGTGCCCATGACGCGCATTACCTCGATCGACCAGACCCAGATCATCTGCACGGGCCTGGTCAACCTGCGCCGGTTTGAACAGCGCGGAGCCGAAACGCTGGTGGTGGCGGAGATGTTCGACCGCAGGGTCACCCTCCGTGACGGCAGCGGGGACGCCACCATCGAGGACATCGCCATCGACCAGCACCGGTCCCGCGACTGGTTCGTCAGCAAGCTCTTTGTCCGGCGCGGCCACTCACTGTCCCCTTTGAGCCGGCTGCGCCGCAACGAAACACTGATCATTGACTGGGCGGACGCCCAGCAGGGGCCACGCACCGAGCCGCAGGCAGCCACACAGTTCGTGGCCAACCACGAGGACCTCAAGCCCGCTGACTTCGCCGAGGCACTGCAGGAGATGAGCGACAAGCGCCGGTTCGAAGTGGCCAGCGAACTGCAGGACGAGCGGCTGGCCGACGTCCTCCAGGAGCTTCCCGAGGACGACCAGGTGGAAATCCTCTCCGCGCTGGATGTCCAGCGCGCCGCCGACGTCCTCGAGGAGATGGACCCCGACGACGCCGCCGACCTCCTCGGCGAACTCCCCTCCGCCCAGGCAGAGGAACTCCTCCAGCTGATGGAACCCGAAGGCGCGGAGGACGTCCGCCGCCTGCTTGAATACGACGAGGACACCGCCGGCGGCCTGATGACTCCGGTACCGGTCATCCTGCCGCCGGAAGCCACGGTTGCCGAAGCCCTGGCCCACGTCCGGCGGGAGGAGCTCTCCCCTGCGCTGGCGTCGTCGATCTTTATTGCCCGGCCGCCGCTGGAAACCCCCACCGGCCGCTTCCTGGGTGTGGTGCACATCCAGCAGCTGCTGCGCTTCCCGCCGTTCGAGGCTCTGGGAAACCTGGTGGACAAGAACCTCGAGCCGTTGTCCGACCAGGCCCACATCAGCGAAGTGGCACGGACCCTGGCCACCTACAACCTCAACTCCCTCCCGGTGGTCAACGACGCCGGCCGGCTTGTGGGGGCGGTGACTGTTGATGACGTATTGGATCACTTGTTGCCGGACGACTGGCGCGCCCATGATGGCGAAGCCCCGATAAGAAAGCTCGGTGGCCGCATTGGCTGATAACAGCGCCCCGAAGAACCCCAGCCAGCGGAACCTGGCCAACGCGGAATCAAAAGGCAGTCTCGATACTCCCTTGAGCGCGCGGCAGCGGATCCTGCCCAAGTTCTCCCCGGATCCGGACGCATTCGGCCACGCCACCGAGGGCTTTGCCCGGTTCATGGGCACCCCGCAGTTCCTGGTCTACATGACGGTGTTCTGTATTTTCTGGCTGGGCTGGAACACGTGGGCGCCCGTCGAGTGGCAGTTCGATTCAAGGGACCTTGGCTTCACCCTGCTGACCCTGATGCTGTCGCTGCAGGCTTCCTACGCCGCGCCCCTGCTGCTGCTGGCGCAGAACCGGCAGGATGACCGCGACCGCGTCTCGGTGCAGCAGGACCGCCAGCGCGCCGAACGCAACCTGTCCGACACCGAGTACCTGACCCGGGAACTGGCCTCCCTGCGGATCGCCCTGCGCGAGGTAGCCACCCGCGACTACGTCCGCGCCGAGCTGCGCTCACTCCTTGAAGACCTGCTGGAAGCCCAGGAGGAACTCCGGACCCACGATGACACGGGCCCCGGTTCGCACGAATCCCCACGGGACAAGGTCAAGGACAAGCTGCGCGAACAGCGGGACCGGCAACGCAGCCCGCGCACCCAGCAGATCCCCCGGGTGAAACCGGGCCACTCTGCCCAATGACCGCCAGGCCGCCCTCCGGCAGGCCCGCCGCCGCATCCGTACGAAAGCCGAGGCTCCTCCCATGAGCGCCCCCATCGATCCCGCTGACTCCACCCAACCGGCACTGGCACAGGCCGTCAACAGCGCCCTCGCCACCGTGATCGATCCCGAACTCCGGCGCCCCATCACCGAACTGGGCATGGTGGACTCCGTCCAGGTTTCCGACGACGGCAAGGTGAGCGTGGCGGTCCTGCTCACCATTGCCGGCTGCCCGCTGCGGGACACGATCACCGCCGATGCGCAAAAGGCCCTTTTCGCAGTCCCCGGCGTCACCGCCGTCGACGTCGAGCTCAAGGTGATGGACCAGGCCCAGCGCGATGCCCTCAAGGAGAAGCTGCGCGGCGCCGGCGGCCAGCGCAAAATCCCCTTCAATGAGCCCGATTCCCTTACCAGGGTCTACGCCGTGGCCAGCGGCAAGGGCGGAGTGGGCAAGTCCTCGGTCACCGTCAACCTGGCCACGGCCCTGGCTGCCCAAGGCCTGCGTGTGGGCATCGTGGATGCAGACGTCTACGGCTTCTCCGTCCCTGCGCTGATGGGCATCACCCAGAAACCCACCCAGGTGGACGACATGATCCTGCCCCCGGTTGCGTACGGCGTGAAGGTGATCTCCATTGGCATGTTCGTCACCGGCAACCAGCCGGTTGCCTGGCGGGGACCCATGCTGCACCGGGCCCTGGAACAGTTCCTCACCGACGTCTACTTCGGCGACCTGGACGCCCTGTTCCTGGATCTCCCGCCGGGTACGGGTGACATCGCCATTTCCGTGGCCCAACTCCTGCCCAAGGCCGAAATCCTGGTGGTCACCACGCCCCAGGCGGCGGCGGCGGACGTTGCCGAACGCGCTGGCGCCATCGCCACCCAGACGGGTCAGAAGATCGCGGGCGTCATCGAGAACATGTCCTACCTGGAGATGCCCGACGGCGGCCGGATGGAACTGTTTGGAAGCGGCGGCGGGGCGGTCCTCACCGAACGCCTCAGCGCCACGGTCGGGGCGGAGGTACCGTTGCTGGGCCAGATTCCCCTGGACATCCAGCTGCGCGAAGGCGGGGACTCGGGGGTTCCGATTGTGCTGGGCCAACCTGCTTCGGCGGGCGCTGTGGCGCTGGCCGGCATCGCAGGGCAGTTGGCCGCAAAACCCCGTGGCCTTGCAGGGATGAAGCTGGGACTGCAGCCGCGCTGACCGGGCCGGAACTGGCGGGGCGCGAAAACCCTAGGTGGCTTCGGTGTCGAAAGGGGCTGCATCGCCAGGGGCCAGCCTCTGCACGACTCTTTCAGGCCGCTGCGGGGCTGCATCCGCCACGGCCGCGGCGCCGGAAACTGCTGCCACGGCGGCCGGAGCATTTGCGCTGACGGGCTTGGTGTCGTCGTCGAGCAGTGCTTCCTTGATGATGCGGCGGGGGTCGTACTGGCGGGGGTCGTACTTCTTCCAGTCGACATCGTCAATGTCGATGCCCACTTCTTCCTTGATTTGTTCACGCGCCCCGGAAGCCATGCGGCGGAGTTCCTTGACCAGGTTTGCCAGCTTCTGGGTATATTCCGGCAGCCGCTGGGGGCCGATCACCAGCACGCCGATGATCAGCAGAAGGATGAACTCCGGGCCGTTGATTCCAAACACTTTAGGAAGATTACCCTCTCCGGGCTGCGAGTGACGATTCCCGTCCGGCGGACGGGAAAACAGTCTGCATTACTGGGTGAACAGGGCAGCTATCTTGTTGATCCCGCGCTCCAGCCGCGACTCCAGGGGCTCCGGTGCCGGCGTCACGGTGGTGTCGGGCACGGCGGCGGCAACCCCTTCCGCCGCGGTATCGGCGTAATGCTTGAGCATGGGCAGGGCATCATCTGCCTGCTCGGGGGGCAGATCGGAGCGGTAAGTGATGGTGAGGCCGGCTGCCCGGTAGGTGGCGGACCAGGGAGAGGTGCTCGAAACCTGCATTGGACCACCTTGGCCGGCGGAGCCCTCCCCCGCCGGGCCGCCCGGAGCCGGTGTGGCGTTGCCGGCCGGTTGATGATCAACCGGGTGCTGTTCCGTGACGGTGGCGTGATGGGTACCGTCGGTGAGCCGCAGCTCCACTGCAGGTTGCCCGTCAACCACCAGCGCCCTGGCCGCTTCCACATGGAATCCCATGGCCTGCAGTTCGGGGCAGGCCCACCCCTCGGAGCGCAACGTGGCCAGCTGCGCGGCGGTCAAGGTCCGGCCGTCCGCAGGGGTCTGGGACGAGACGTGCGAAAAGGCTGCTTCGGTCCCCGCCCGTTCCCCGGCCGCAGGGTCTCCCGCTGCCGTGAAGGCCCCTACGGCCAGCACTCCGGCCGCTGCCATGGTTCCGCCCGCGGTGAATGCAAGTGCCCGGGCGGCCACACGGGAGGTCCCGCCCTGATGGGCAGGGGCGGGCGGCTGGGCTGCCAATTCGTGGGTGCGGGTCAGCAGCCGCGCCGTCAGGTCCTGGCTGGCGGGCGGAATGGGAGCATCGCGCAGACGCTCAAGGTACTGCCGTTCCCGGCGCACGGCCGCAGCACACTCCTGGCAGGCCTCAAGGTGGCTGCCGCTGCGCTGATGCCTGCCGCCGAAAGGAAACTGGGACTTCATGTGCCGTTCAGAGGATGCCGGCGATGCGTGGCATCGCAAGCTTGCGGCGGGACTGCTGCGGGCGGGGGTCGCGGTGGGCCAGCTTTTCACGGAGCATGGTCCTGCCGCGGTGGATGCGTGAGCGGACGGTGCCCAGCTTCACGCCCAGGGCCTCGGCGACTTCGTCGTAGGACAGCCCCTCGAGGTCGCACAGGACCACGGCGGCACGGAAGTCCGGCGGCAGTTCCTCCAGCGCCGCCTGTACGTCCAGGTCCAGGTTGTTCAGCTCGAAGCTCTGCTCCGGCCCCGGCTCACGGCCGGGCAGCCGGGACTCGGCGTCCTCCGCGAGGGCGTCGAAACGGATGCGGGTCCTGCGCCGGGCCTGGTCAAGGAACAGGTTGGTGGTGATGCGGTGCAGCCAGCCGTCGAGTGTTCCTGGCTTGAAGTTCTCCAGCGACCGGAATACGCGGACGAACACCTCCTGGGTGAGGTCCTCGGCGTCGTACTTGTTTCCGGTCAGGCGGTACGCCAGCCGGTACACCTTTGCGGAATGGTTGGTGACCACTTCTTCCCAGGTGGGACGGACCCACTCATCATCGGGATTGTTTACTGCAGGGACAGGTGCCACAACTGAAGATGACATCGTCCACTCCCCTCGTGGAATGCTAACGCCCGGATACTGTTGACATCTCTGATTCGGCGCCGGTCACCTTTTGGATGAGCGGATATCAATCATGTCAAACTTGGCTGGGAATTTCCTGACCATTGGCAAACTTCAGCCTTCGGCGCAACGGCCGCTTTCCCGGCCGGCCGGCCCGAACACAGTAGGCTTGAGGAGACATTCCCCCCTTACGCCCAGAAAGCGATAATTCATGAGCGCCGACAAATCCAGCAGCTGGTCCTATGCAGAAGATCTGCCCGCTGAGGATGAGGTTATGCTTCGGGCCCGGGAACGTTCATTTGAATTGGGAGTAAGCGCCATCAGCCCCGGCGTGGGGGCCGTCCTGACGGTTCTGGCCGCCGCCTCCAAAGCCCAGACCGCCGTCGAGATCGGCACCGGCGCCGGCGTCTCCGGCGTCTGCCTGCTGCGGGGCCTGGGACCGCACGCAGTCCTGACCACCATCGACGTGGATGTGGAGCACCTGAGGGCCGCCCGCGAAGCGTTTGCGGAGGCCGGCAGTCCCGCCAACCGCACCCGCACCATTTCCGGCCGTGCGGGCGACGTCCTGCCACGGCTGACCGATGGCGCCTACGACCTCGTCTTCATCGACGCGGACAAGCCGGGCCTTCCGGGCTATGTGGAGCAGGCCATCCGGCTGCTGAAGCCCGCGGGGCTGCTGGTCATCAATGACGCGCTGGACAAGGACAAGGTTGCCAACCCGGCGGGCCGGGAGGCCACCACGGTGGTCCTGCGGCAGGTGGGCAGGGCAATCCGCGACGACGACAGGCTGGCGTCGGCAATGCTCCCCACCGGCGATGGCCTGCTGGTGGCAGTCAAGAAGTAAGCCTCCCAAAAAAGGACAGGGTGCGCAGCCCGCGGGCCGCGCACCCTGTCCGGTACGACTATTCGGTAACGCCTACCAGGCATTCCTTGAGGTTGGCTGCCTCGGCAGCGTTCAGTTCGACCACCAGGCGTCCGCCGCCTTCGAGCGGGACGCGCATGATCAGGCTGCGGCCCTCCTTGGTGACTTCCATTGGGCCGTCGCCGGTGCGTGGTTTCATAGCCGCCATGAGGAATTCCCCTCCATTTTGTCCCAGGACTGATCAGCCCGGGCGGGCTGTGTCCGCATGTCGATCAGGCCGCTATGGCGGGGTGGTGGTGCCACCGCCAAGGCTGCGCGTTTTCTGAATGCTTTTGTCCTTGCTTACCTATCATTATCGCGGAATTACCCGTACGTAGCTAATCGATGGACATTTTCCGGCAACTGTTATTTCCCGGCTGACCTGCGCGGAAGCCTGATTTGTCAGGGCGGATAATCCCCTCCGCCGGGAAGCTGCGCCCAGGCCCAGAGCCAGACGATCCAGACCATCTGAAGCAGCAGGAACATCACCACCACCGTGCCCCGGTAAGCCCTGGAACGGGACAGGAACGCCGCCCCCAGGGCCAGTGGAAACAGCGGCAGCAGCATCCTGAAGGTGCTGGTTTGCGGATGGAGGAACATCAGCAGGTAACCCATGTAGCAGGCGCACCAGAGCCGCAGTTCGACGCCGAGCCGCACCACCGGGGGAAGGAACAGCATGGCAATGAACAGTGCCACGAAAACCACGGGGGCCAGAAGGCCCAGCACGGGGCCGAAGAGTTCGACGCCGGTGTCGAACCACGGCTGGAAGGGGACCAGGTCCTGGCCCCGCCACACCGTCTCGGTTTTGGTATAGGCCTGCGGGTCGCCCGTCGCTGCCCAGGCGGCAGCGGGCCAGGCCAGCGCGGAAACGCCTGCGACGGCGGTGAGCCCTGTCAGTGCCGCCAGGTCCCGGAGGGAATGGGCTGCTTCATCCGCGCCGCGCTGCCGCCCCTTCCGGATGTGCGCGGCGGCGCGGAAGACCAGCAGCAGCCCCGCCATGGCGGCGAAGGGGACGCCCACCGGCCGGGACAGGCACAGCAGGAACACCACGGGGATGGCCCAGAGGTACTGCCGGCGTACTACCAGCAGCAGGGCCGCGGCCAGCAGCAGGAGTGACAGCGGCTCGGCATACGGGACCTGCAGCACGGCGGAGACGGGAAAAGTCGAAAAGAACGCTACCCCCCACATGGCCGGCACGTGTGCGGCCTTCTGCCGGAAGAGCGTGTAGACCACCAGGGCGGCCGCCCAGCCGGCCAGCATGGCGATGAGGGTCAGCGAGGCGGCAGGGTTCAAGCCGGTGAGGCGGCTAAGTCCACCGGCCAGTGCAGGATAGAGCGGGTAGAAAGCCCACGTATTTTCCTGCACATTGCCGGCGGCATCCGTGGGAAGGATTGACGGGTAGCCGTTGGCGATGACCTGGGCGTACCAGCGGGCGTCCCAGATGTTGATGAAGTTCCAGTAATCCGGCTTGGGCGGGAACCAGGGGTTGACGCCCTGGTGGAGCGCCGCGGCCATGAAGATGCAGGCCGAAACGAGGCGTGCGGCGGCATACAGGCCGGTGACCTGGAGCCACCACGGCCAGTTGCGGACGGCTGAGGCCAGGCGTCGGGCCAGGGTGCCGGCAGAGGGCGGAGCGTTGCGGGGGGCCACCGTGCTCACAGGCCGCCCTGTCCTGGCACGGCAACCTCGTCGGCCTCCCCACTCCCGGCGTTCCCGCTGCCTGGCACTTCAGGTGCCCTCCCGCCGGGTGCCGCGGGTCCGCCGTCGGAAGCCTGCTCCCCCGCCTGCTCCATGGCAGCCAGCCGGATACGCAGCTCCGCCAGCTCGGTGTCCCTTGCGGTCAACTGGTCCCGCAGCTCGTCCAGGACCTGGTCCACCTGGTCCATCCGGTAGCCGCGCAGGCCAAGCGAAAAGCGGATCTGCTCAACGTCTTCCGGAGCGGCACGCTCCGGAAGCAGCACGGGCGGCAGGTTGGCGGGCGGCTCGTCGAATCCCCCGTCCAAAAGGGCGGGCAGCGCAGCCCCGCCGGTCTTGCGGGCGCGCCGGCCCAGGCCGGCCCAAAGGACGGCCGCCACCAGCACGACGGCCAGGAAAACGAGGAAGAAGCTCACGGTTCCATCGTGCCAGACCGGCGGCCCGGACTTTGGCCTGCAGCTACTCCGGCCGCTGTTCCCCGTTCAGGGACGGTGTCACGCCTGCATGCAGGACCCGGTCCACCGCCTCCGCGGGATCGTCCACGAGCTGGATCAGGTCCAGGTCCTTTTCCGAGACCATGCCTTCGGCCACCAGGGTGCCCCTGATCCAGTCGATCATCGGTCCCCAGAATTCGACGCCGAGGAGCACGATGGGAAACGAGGTCACCTTGCGCGTCTGGACCAGGACCATGGCCTCGAACAGCTCATCCAGGGTGCCCAGCCCGCCGGGGAGCACAATGAAGCCCTGCGCGTATTTGACGAACATCGTCTTGCGGGCAAAGAAGTACCGGAAGTTGATGCCCAGGTCCACCCACTGGTTCAGGCCCTGCTCGAACGGCAACTCGATGCCAAGGCCAACCGATACGCCGTTGCCCTCCACCGTCCCCCGGTTGGCCGCCTCCATGGAGCCCGGCCCGCCACCGGTAATTACCGCGACTCCGGCTTCGGCGAGCTTGCGGCCCACCTCCACACCCATCTCGTAGTACTGGCTGCCCGGTTTGGTCCGCGCCGAGCCGAAAACGCTGACCGCTTTTCCAATGTCCGCCAGGGCACCGAAACCTTCGACGAATTCACTTTGGATCCGCAGGACCCGCCACGGATCGGTGTGGACAAACTGGCCCGGACCCTTGGTATCAAGCAGGTGCTGGTCCGACATCTCCACGGCCGCCTGCTTGCGCCGCAGCTCAAGGGGCCCCTTACGGCGGGGCTGGGAATTCTTGGCCGGATCTGCGTTGATACTCATTCCCCTAGGCTAACCTCCCACTCCAGGTATCTCTTGAATCACGATCAGCAGGAACTTGGGGTGATTGGCGTCATAACGCACGGTTCTTCGCTAGATTCGTTCCTATGACTACTCATGTGCCCGGCGATGCCCTCGTCTCCCTGAACGCCGTAAACAAGCATTACGGCCAGCTGCACGTTTTGAAGGACATCAACCTGCAGGTCCGCAAGGGCGAGGTTGTTGTGGTCATCGGACCCTCGGGATCCGGTAAGTCCACCCTCTGCCGGGCCATCAACCGCCTGGAAACCATTGAGGGCGGAACCATCAGCATCGACGGGAAAGTCCTCCCCGAGGAAGGCAAGGAGCTCGCGCAGCTCCGTGCCGACGTCGGAATGGTTTTCCAGTCCTTCAACCTCTTCGCCCACAAGACGATCCTCGAGAACGTGACCCTGGGGCCCATCAAGGTCAAGGGGGTGTCCAAGGCGGCCGCGGAAAAGGACGCCATGGCCCTGCTCGAACGGGTGGGCGTGGGCCACCAGGCGCCCAAGCTGCCGGCCCAGCTCTCCGGCGGCCAGCAGCAGCGTGTGGCGATTGCCCGCGCCCTGGCAATGAAGCCGAAGGTCATGCTGTTCGATGAGCCCACATCCGCACTGGACCCCGAAATGATCAACGAGGTCCTGGACGTCATGGTCCAGTTGGCCAAGGAAGGCATGACCATGATTGTGGTCACGCACGAGATGGGCTTCGCCCGCAAGGCCGCCGACCGCGTGGTGTTCATGGCGGACGGCCAGATCGTCGAGGACGCCACCCCGGAGGAATTCTTCACCAACCCGAAGAGCGACCGCGCCAAGGACTTCCTGTCCAAGCTCCTCACCCACTGATTTATTCGAACCATCACACGTCAGTTCGCATCCAGGCCGGAAACCCACGGCCACCAATGAAAGGAATGTCATGAAGGCATTTATGTCCAGGCGGAAATCCTTCGTCGTGGCGGCCACCGCTGCCCTCGCCCTGTCCCTCAGCGCCTGTGGCGGCGGAGACTCGGGTGGCTCCAGCAACCCCAGCCCCGTTGAGAAGCCGTCGTTCGCTGCCGGAACCACCATGGCAAAGCTGTCCTCCGCCGGCACCATCAAGATCGGCACCAAGTTCGACCAGCCACTGTTCGGCCAGGTTGGCCTGGACGGCAAGCCCGTCGGTTTCGACGTTGAAATCGGCAAGCTGATCGCCGCCAAGCTGGGCATCGCCGCGGACAAGATCGAATGGTCCGAGACCGTTTCGGCCAACCGCGAGCCCTTCATTGAGCAGGGCAAGGTGGATCTGGTCATTGCCACCTACACCATCAGCGACAAGCGCAAGCAGGTTGTCGACTTCGCCGGCCCGTACTACGAAGCCGGCCAGGCCCTCATGGTGAACAAGGACAACGACTCCATCAAGAAGCCCGAGGACGTCAAGGGCAAGAAGGTCTGCTCCGTGACGGGCTCCACCCCGGCCGCCACCATCGTGGACAAGTACGGCGCGGAACTGGTTCCGGCCGCCACCTACTCCGCCTGCCTGGAGCCGCTTCGCAACAAGCAGGTTGAAGCCGTCACCACGGACAACGTGATCCTCGCCGGTTTCGTTGACAAGGAGCCGGATGCCTTCAAGCTCGCCTCAGAGGAAACCTTCACCAAGGAGCCTTACGGCATCGGCCTGAAGAAGGGTGATACCGAGTTCCGCAACTGGATCAACGACCAGCTGGAATCCTTCGGGAAGGACGGCTCGTACAAGAAGGCGTGGGAAGCCACCGCAGGTTCGGTCATCAAGACCGCGCCCAGCCTCCCGGCCATCAACCGTTACTAAGTAGCGTCCGCCATGCTGCCGGGGCCCCTCAACGGCCCCGGCAGCACAGCCTTCAATCCGTCCACGCTTACAGCCGAAGGATCTTATGGACGTCATCTTTGAAAACCTGCCCCTGTACTGGGAGGGTTTTCTCCGCACTCTTTTCCTTTCCGTCGTCTCCGGTATCTTCGCGTTGATCCTTGGCACTTTGCTGGCCGCGGCACGCGTCTCCCCGGTTGCGGCACTCCGCGGTTTCAGCACCGTCTACGTGGAAGTCCTCCGCAACACCCCGCTGACCATCGCGTTCTTCTTTGCAGCAGTCGTGCTCCCCCGTATCGGAGTCAAGTTCGAACAGTTCGAGATCGCCGCGATCATCGCCCTCAGCACCTACACCGCCGCGTTCATCGCCGAAGCTGTCCGCTCAGGTGTCAACAGCGTGCCTGTCGGCCAGGCCGAGGCAGCGCGCAGCATCGGCATGAAGTTCGGCCAGGTGCTCTCGCTCATCATCCTCCCCCAGGCCCTGCGGACGGTGATCCCGCCGCTGATCAACATCCTGATCGCGCTCGTCAAGAACTCTTCGGTGGCCGGCGCCTTCTTCGTCCTGGAGCTGTTCGGCTACGGCCGCCAGCTGGCCAACGCCAACGGCGACGCCGTCATCACCGTCCTGCTGGGCACTGCGTTCTTCTATCTGCTCCTCACCGTTCCGCTGGGAATCCTCGCCAACACGGTGGAACGAAAGGTGGCGATTGCCCGATGAGCTCGGTTCTCTACGACGTCCCCGGCCCCAAAGCGCGCCGGGTCTCCCTCATTGCCTCCATCATCGGCGGCCTGCTGATTCTCGGCCTGCTGGCCTGGGTGGTCACGATCCTCGCCCAGCAGGGCATCTTCGAGGCGCGCCGCTGGCAAATCTTCACCCGCGGCGACGTGTGGCAGCTGCTCGGTAAAGGGCTGGGGTCCACGCTCTCCGCAGCCGCACTGGCGGCAGTCATCGCGTTCCCGCTGGGCCTGCTGCTGTGCCTGCTCCGCATTTCGGATGCCGCATTCATCCGGATTCCCATGAGGATCATCCTGGAATTCCTCCGCGGCATGCCCGTGGTCCTCATGATGCTCTTCATCCTGCTCGGGTTCGGCACCTCGGCGTTCATTGCCGTCGTGGCCGGCCTGGTGCTGTACAACGCTGCGGTCTTTGCCGAGATCATCCGCGCCGGCATCCAGTCCCTGCCCAAGGGACAACGGGAAGCCGGCCTGGCCATCGGCCTCACCAGCTACAAGTCCCGCATGCTGATCGAGCTGCCGCAGGCGATCCGCCGCATGATGCCGTCCCTCGTGGCGCAGATGGTGGTGCTGCTGAAGGACACCTCGCTGGGCTACATTGTGGCGTACGGCGAGCTGCTGCGCGCGGTGCAGGTCATGGCGGACTTCCTTGGCACGCAGTACCTGTTCCCCATCTTCTTCGTGGCGGCGGCCATTTACATCGCCATCAACATCTCGGTCTCGCGGCTTGCCGTGTGGATCGAGCGCCGCGGCTCCAAGAAGGCAGCCGGGGGCATGGCGAAGGCCGAACCCGATGTTTTGGAAGCTGCGGCTCCGTAGCTTCCAAGAGCCCACAACAGGAAAGGTCCGGAGCTCCCGTGGGGAGTTCCGGACCTTTCCTGTTCGTGGACCGTCAGGCAGCGAGCCAGCTCTGCAGGGCGGCCAGGCACTTGCGGATGGCGTCGGCGTGGACGTGCTCGTCGTCCTTGTGCGCCAGCAGCGCGTCCCCCGGGCCGAAGTTCACCGCCGGGATGCCCAGCTCACTGAAGCGGGCGACGTCGGTCCAGCCGTATTTGGGCTTGGGCTCGGCTCCCACGGCGGCCACGAACGAGGCGGCAGCCGGGTGCTGCAGTCCGGGCCGCGCGCCGGCGGCGGCATCGGTGCGGACCACGTCGAAGCCCGCCAGCAGCTCCCGGACGTGGGCTTCGGCCTGGTCCGGCGTCTTGTCCGGGGCGAACCGGTAATTGATCTCGACGACGCAGCGGTCCGGGATGACGTTCCCGGCCGTGCCGCCGTTGATCTTCACCGCGTTGAGGCTTTCCCGGTAATCGAGCCCGTCGACATTGATGGTCCGGGGTTCGTAGGCAGCCAGGCGGGCAAGGATCGGTGCCGCGGCGTGGATGGCGTTGCTGCCCATCCAGGCGCGGGCCGAGTGGGCGGCCTCCCCCACCGTGCTTGCCTCGAATCGGCTGGTGCCGTTGCAGCCGCCCTCCACCGTGCCGTCCGTCGGTTCCAGCAGGATGGCGAAGTCCCCCTTCAGCAGGTCGCCGTGGTTGCGGACCAGGCGTCCCAGTCCGCTCTTCACGGCCTCCACTTCCTCGTGGTCATAGAAGACGAAGGTGACGTCCCGCTTGGGCTGCGCGCCGCCGTCGAACAATCCTGCCGCCAGTGCGAGCTGGACCGCCACCCCGCCCTTCATGTCCGTGGCCCCGCGGCCATACAGGACGCCCTCGCCCGGAACACCCGATTCCCAGCTGGAGGGAACGGTGCCCCGGGATCCTTCGGTGAGCGGAAGCGGCACTGTGTCCAGGTGGCCGGCAAGGATCACACGCTCAGCGAGTCCAAGTTCGGTCCGGGCGATGATGGCGTCGCCGTCGCGCACCACGGCCAGCTGGGGAATCCCGAGCAAGGCGGACTCGACGGCGTCCGCGAGCTGCTTTTCATTGCCGGACACGCTGTTGATGTCCATGAGCGCTGCGGTCAGCAGCGCCACGTCCTGGCGGAGGTCAAGGGTGGACACGGAAGAGTCTGGGGCGGTTTCAGCAGTCACGAAGCCAGTCTAGTTCGAACCCCATGCCCCGCCCTCGATAGACTGGAGCACATGACTGAGACCGCTTCCTCTGCCGTGCCCGAAACCCTGACCTCCAACGCTGATGACCGTTCCGCCTACGGTTTTGGCGTAGCCACCATTGCCACCGGCGACGCCACCGTCCTGGACGTCTGGTTCCCCGCGCCGGCACTGGGAGTTGCGGCGGAGAACCTCCGCACGGTGGACAACGCGGATGAAATCCTGGTGCAGATCGCCGAGAACGGCACTGACGAGGACCGCGGCACCGAGCAGAAGGTGGTCTTTGTCCAGATCAACCTCGATGAAGCCCCGGCGGACACCGCGGACGCCTACCTCCGCCTCCACCTCCTCTCGCACCGCCTGGTCCAGCCCAACACCATCAACCTGGACGGCATCTTCGGCAAGCTTCCCAACGTGGTGTGGACCAACTTCGGCCCGGCCGCCGTCGAGGGCTTCGAACTGACACGCGCAAGGCTTCGCCGCCGGGGCGCCGTCACCGTCTACGGCGTGGACAAGTTCCCGCGCATGGTGGACTACGTGGTCCCCTCCGGCGTCAGGATTGCCGACGCCGACCGGGTCCGCCTGGGCGCGCACCTCGCCGCCGGCACCACAGTCATGCACGAGGGCTTCGTCAACTTCAACGCCGGCACCCTGGGCACCTCCATGGTGGAAGGCCGTATCTCCGCAGGTGTCGTGGCCGGCGACGGCAGCGATGTTGGCGGCGGCGCCTCCATCATGGGCACCCTGTCCGGCGGCGGCAAGGAAAAGATCACCATCGGTGAGCGCGTCCTGCTCGGTGCGAACTCCGGCGTGGGCATCAGCATCGGGGATGATTCCGTGGTGGAAGCCGGGCTTTACGTCACGGCAGGCACCCGGGTCCGCGTTCCGGGCCCCAAGGACGAGGTGGGCGATGACACCACCAAGATCGTCAAGGCCGCCGAACTCTCCGGCGTGCCCAACCTGCTGTTCCGCCGCAACTCCACCACGGGGGCGGTGGAGGCCCTGCCCCGCAAGGGCCAGACCGTTGAACTGAACGACGCCCTGCACGCCAACTGATCCCTTCGTGGCACGCAGACGCGGCCTGCGCCGCCTGGCGGTGCTGCTGCTCACCCTCGCACTGGCAGCGGGCGGAATTTACACAGCAGTGTTCTTCGTGCAGCGTTCCGAAACCCTCGTTTCGGAGCGCTGCACCGCTGCGGCCGGCAACCGGACCGGTGAACTTGCGCCGGACCAGGCGGCCAACGCCGCGCTGATTACGGCGGCGGCCGTCAGGCGGGGACTGCCGGCGCGCGCCGCCACCATTGCCATCGCCACTGCCATGCAGGAGTCGAAGCTGCGCAACATCGGGCACGGCGACCAGGCCGGTCCGGACTCGCGGGGGCTTTTCCAGCAGCGTCCGTCCCAGGGTTGGGGCACGGAGGCCGAGATCATGGACCCCTACTATGCCGTTAATGCCTTCTATGACGCGCTGGTGAAAATTCCGGGCTACGAGGCGCTCGACATCACCGATGCAGCTCAGCGGGTCCAGAAGTCGGCCTACCCCAAGGCATATGCCCAGCACGAGGACATGGGCCGGGCCTTTGCCTCCGGACTCACCGGACAGACGCCGGCCGGAGTGCAGTGCACGCTCCGCTCCCCGGCGGCCGGCGGGACAACAGCATCGGTGGCCACCGACCTGGACCAGGCCTACGGCGGCGTGGACTCACAGGTTGACGGCGCCACCCTGGTGGTGGACGCCGACGGCGCGCTGGCATGGTCGGTTGCCCAGTGGGCGGTTGCCAACGCCAAGGACCTGGCCGTCACCCAGGTGGAGGTGGCAGGCCGGACCTGGCACCGTCCCGATGGGGACGGATGGCAGGCTTCAGGGGCCCCGGAGGGACAGGTGCGCATCACCGTACGGCAGGACGACGGCGGCAGCTGAAGGGCCGCCGTCGTCCTGCCTTAAGGGCGGCTAGACCAGGATTTCCAGCACCGGCTGTACGTAGCTGCGGAGGAGGTCCGGCTGCCCCATCAAATCCTGGCTCATGATGATCTTGTCGGGCTCCAGGTACCAGGCCCGCTGCTCGTCCAGCGGCAGCTCGATGATGGTCAGCTTGAAGTCCCGCGAGTCCCGCCCCACTTCCATCAGCCTGTCGTCCACCATGTCCTCAAGCAGCTGGTCCGTTCCGGAGGCCACCCGTTCGGCCTCGAGCTCGGCGTATTCGCTCCTGCGCTCCCTGGCCCAAGTGAGGGCGGAGCCGAAATGGGCCTGCAGGACCCGCTGCAGGGCCGGAGAGTTGCCGAACGCGTCAAAACTGGGCGGGGAGAGTTCCGGCGATGTGTGCGGATGGGCCTTCAGCAGCTGCTCCCACCAGGCCTCCCACTCGGTCTTCAGCGCGCTGATGCCACCAACGTCGGCCGTCAGGTGGGAGTGGTCAGCCGAACGGACCTTCGGCGACGCATGGGACAGCATCGGTTGTCCCACTCCGTTCAAGCCGGCCGCATCCCGGACGTACAGTGCGATCATCATTGGCCCGGACGTGTCGGTGGTGATCTGCCACCCTGAACCGCTTGCGTGATGCATCCAAAGTCCTTCCCTGGCCTTCCCATGCCGGGCGGCATGACCCGCTCTGCAGTACCCGGCTATCAGTCTATTCCCGCAGCCAGTTCCCGGTAGTGCAGGATTGGACCCGGGCGCCTACCGTGCCAGTCCGTCCAGGTGCCGCTCAAGCACGTCGCGGCACATCTGCGCTGTCATCCAGCCCGGTTGCAGCAGGGCATGCATGCACAGGCCGTCCAGGGTGGCCAGAAGGCGTTCCGCCTCCACCACCAGGTTCTCCTGCGGTTCATCTTCGGGGAGCAGGGATGCAACCACTACGCCCACGATGGCGGCCACCTCGCGGTGGCTGCGGTCGGCCTCGGCGGCAAGGAACGGCCTGATCCGCGCCGCGTTCTTGAAGGCAAGCCAGGCGCAGGCCTCCACAGCTGATTCCTCATCCAGCGGAAGCATGCCGCCCAGGAGGGTCAGAACCGCCTGCCGCTGTTCAGGGCTGGCCTGGGCAGCCTCCTGCACGCCCGGCAGCAGTGCCTCCAGCCTGCCGACCACCCGGTCCACCACGGTGCCGAACGAGAAGGCCAGCAGTTCATCACTGCCAGCGAAGTAGTGCCGGACGGAACCGACTGCCAGGCCGGCCTCGTCCGCCACTTCGCGCAGCGAGGCACGTTCCAGCCCATCGACGGCGATGATGCGCAGAACCGCTTGGACAACATCCTGACGCCGGGCATCCGCGTCTACTATTTTGGGCACCATTCTTATTAGCACACTTGTGCTTCCACTGCCGCCTCCACCGTCAGGTCGACGCCCGCCATCCGGGACGCAGGGGCGGGGACCGCTTCCCGTGGGATAGCGTTGAGGCATGAAAATCTTGGTCACAGGGGGTACCGGCTACATCGGTTCCCACACTGTTCTTTCCCTGCAGGAAGCCGGCCACGACGTGGCCGTCATCGACAACCTGGTCAACTCCAGCGAGGAGTCACTGCGCCGCGTGGCTGAGCTCAGCGGCAAGACCGCGGAGTTCCACAACGTCGACCTGGTGGACGAGGCCGCCGTCGACAAGGTCTTCGCCGGCGCCGGCATTGACGCCGTCATCCACTTCGCCGGGCTCAAGGCCGTGGGCGAATCGGTGCAGCAGCCGCTCAAGTACTACTACAACAACCTGGTGGGCACGCTCAACCTCATCCGCGTCATGGACCGGCACGACGTCCGCTCCATTGTCTTTAGCTCGTCCGCCACCGTCTACGGCGAACACAACCCCATCCCCTATGTGGAAAAGATGGAAATCGGCGCCAACAACCCCTACGGGCGCACCAAGGAACAGATCGAGGACATCCTCTCCGATCTTGGCGCAGCCGACTCCCGCTGGCACATAGCACTGCTGCGCTACTTCAACCCGGTGGGCGCGCACCCCTCAGGACGCATCGGCGAAGATCCCCAGGGCATCCCCAACAACCTGGTTCCCTTCATCGCCCAGGTGGCGGTGGGCCGCCGCGAGAAGCTCATGGTCTTCGGCGGCGACTACGACACCCCGGACGGCACCTGCCTGCGCGACTACATCCATGTGGTGGACCTGGCGGCAGGGCACGTCGCGGCACTGGACCACATTGCCGGCCGGACGGGCGTCTTCCGCTGGAACCTCGGCTCCGGCAAGGGCTCCTCCGTTCTGGAGGTCCTGCGCTCCTTCGAGAAGGCTGTGGGCAAGCCCATCCCCTACGAAATCACCAGCCGCCGGGCAGGGGACCTGCCCGCCTTCTGGGCCGACGCCACGTCCGCCCTGGCGGACCTGAGCTGGTCCACCACCAAGACGGTGGACCAGATGTGCGAGGACCACTGGCGCTGGCAGAAAAACAACCCCCAAGGCTACGCCTCGTAGTCCCCTTGAATGTGGCACAACGCGAAGCGGCCGCCCACCTTGGAAAGGTGGGCGGCCGCCGTCGTTATGGCCGGTTTCAGCGGACCGGGTAGTCCCGCTCCGGCTCGCCGATGTACAGCTGGCGCGGACGGCCGATCTTGGTGTTGGGATCGCTGATCATTTCACGCCACTGGGCAATCCAGCCGGGCAGGCGGCCGATGGCGAACAGGACGGTGAACATTTTCTCGGGGAAGCCCATGGCCTTGTAGATCAGGCCGGTGTAGAAGTCCACGTTCGGGTAGAGCTTGCGCTGGATGAAGTAGTCGTCGCTAAGCGCCTTCTCTTCCAGCCGCATGGCGATGTCCAGCAGTTCGTCGTTGCCGCCGAGCTTGCTGAGGATCTCGTGCGCCGTGGCCTTGACGATCTTGGCGCGCGGATCGTAGTTCTTGTACACGCGGTGCCCGAAGCCCATGAGGCGGACGCCGTCTTCCTTGTTCTTGACCTTCTCCATGTAGTCCTCGGGCTTGAGGCCCTCGGCCTGGATCTGGCGGAGCATCTTGAGCACGGCCTCGTTGGCACCGCCGTGGGCCGGGCCGAAGAGGGCGTTGATACCCGCGGAAACGGACGCGAAGAGGTTGGCGTTGGAGGAGCCCACCAGGCGCACGGTGGAAGTGGAACAGTTCTGCTCGTGGTCAGCGTGGAGGATGAGGAGCAGGTCCAGGGCCTTGACGATGACCGGGTCCAGCTCATACTGCTCGGCGGGCAGGCCGAAGCTGAGGCGCAGGAAGTTCTCCACCAGGTTCATCGAGTTGTCCGGGTACAGCATGGGCTGGCCGATGGACTTCTTGTGGGCGTAGGCGGCGATGACCGGCAGCTTGGCCATGAGCCGGATGGTGGAGACCTCCACCTGTTCGGCGTTGAACGGGTCCAGCGAGTCCTGGTAGAACGTGGACAGCGCGGACACGGCCGAGGACAGCACCGGCATGGGGTGCGCGTCGCGGGGGAAGCCGCCGAAGAAGCCCTTGAGCTCCTCGTGCAGCAGGGTGTGGCGGCGGATCTTCTGGTCGAACTCGTCCAGCTCGGTGGGCGTGGGCAGGTTGCCGTAGATCAGCAGGTAGGACACCTCAAGGAAGCTGGAGTGCTGCGCCAGCTGCTCGATGGGGTATCCGCGGTAGCGCAGGATGCCCGCATCGCCATCGATGTAGGTGATTGCCGAGGTGGTTGCTGCGGTGTTCATGAAGCCGGGGTCGAAGGTTACGGCACCGGTCTGCTTCAGCAGCTTGGAGACGTCGTAACCCTCGTTCCCTTCAACAACCTGGATGCGCGGGAGCTTCAGCTCGCCACCTGCGTGGAGCAGGGTCGCAGCATTGTTGGTCTCAGTCATGGAGTCCCCTTCATGAGGCTTCTGGGCCTCTGTCGAAAGCTTGATCCAACATCAGGTGAGCCGCGCACGAAGCCTGAGGAGACAGGTTCCAACACCCGGGCTGCCTTCTTGTAGAAAGCCACCATTGATAGTCACTTAAAAAGTACCGCCCCTTGGCGGGTGTCACTAATCCGCAGCCGTCAAATGCACCCTAAAACGCGCCTGATGTGGGGCGAGTCACACGATTATTACGTACCCTTAGGAGCCTGATCCGGCCAGGCGTGCCACGGCCGCATCGATCCGCTCGTCGGATCCGGTGAGGGCAACGCGGACATAGCCGTTGCCGGCGTCCCCGTAGAAGACGCCGGGTCCCACCACAATGCCGCGGTCAGCCAGGCGGGCCACCGTGTCCCACGTGTCCTCCCCCGCCGTCGACCAAAGGTACAGGCCGGCGTCGGAATCCTTGATCTCCAGGCCGAAGTCCAGCAGGGCGGGCACCAGCCGCTCCCGCCGGCCCCTATACAGGTCCTTTTGGGCCTCGACGTGGGAGTCGTCCCCCAGGGCCACGCGCATGGCCTCCTGGACCGGGTAAGGGACAATCATGCCCGCGTGCTTGCGGCTGTTGACCAGGTTGGGCATCAGGTCCGGATCACCGGCCACGAATGCCGCGCGGTAGCCGGCGAGGTTGGACTGCTTGCTCAGCGAGTACACGGCAAGCAGGCCCTGGTGGGAGCCGCCCGCCACCTGCGGGTCCAGGATGCTGGGAACGCGCCGGCCGCCGCGCTGGACGTCCCAGTTCCCCCATCCGAGTTCGGCATAGCATTCGTCCGAGGCCACCACGGCACCCAGCTCACGCGCCTGTTCCACAAGCGCCTTGAGGGATTCGATGCCCCGGACGCTTCCCGTGGGGTTCCCGGGGGAATTGACCCAGATGAGGCGGACGCGCGAGCGGGTGGCGTCATCGAGTTCGTCCAGGTTGTCCGTTGCCACGGAGGTGACGCCTGCGAGGGTGGCGCCGATATCGTACGTCGGGTAGGCCACCTTGGGGCGTACGACGACGTCCCCCGGCTTGAGGCCCAGCAGCAGCGGAAGCCACGCAACGAGTTCCTTGGACCCCACCGTGGGCATGATGTTCCGGGGATCAAGGCCGGACACGCCGCGCCGGCGCTCGAACCAGCCCGCAATGGCTTCCCGGAGCGCCGGGGTGCCGTGCACCGTGGGATATCCCGGGGCATTCGCGGCCGCCTTCAGTGCATCCTGTATCAGCTGCGGCGTGGGATCGACGGGTGTCCCGATCGACAGGTTCACGGCTCCGCCGGGATGCTCCGAAGCCTTCGCCAGGTACGGCGCCATGGCCTCCCACGGGTAGTCGGGCAGGTCCAGGCCAAACGAATTCGTTGCTGCGGTCACGGCTTGCGTCCGCGTCAGTGGTCTTGGTTCTGCGGCGGCAGGGCGGCGATCATGGGGTGGTCCTTGCCCGTGTTGCCGACCTTGGCCGCGCCACCCGGGGACCCGAGGTCATCGAAGAACTCAACATTGGCCTTGTAGTAGTCGGCCCATTCCTCGGGGGTGTCATCCTCGTAGTAGATGGCCTCCACCGGGCACACCGGTTCACAGGCGCCGCAGTCAACGCATTCGTCCGGATGGATGTACAGCGAACGCTCGCCCTCATAGATGCAGTCGACCGGGCACTCCTCAATACATGCCTTGTCCTTAACATCCACACACGGCTGCGCGATTACGTACGTCACGTCCCTGGCCTCTCCACGTTGGGTTCCGGCTTCCCGCCGGCTCTTGCATCCGGCAGCACGGCCGGACTGTTGACATCTGAGCCTATTATCCCCCAGCCCGTTCCCGCGAACCTAGCCGGCGCACCTAGTATGAACTGGTGAGTCAGCCACTACCCGCACCCGCCCGCTTCCTTGCCTCGGCTGCGCCCGGCATCCGCGTGGTGGTGCGCTACCGGATCGAAGGAGGCCTCACGGACGCCCTGGGTCACCTGCTGGCCTGCGACGCCGGTTCCTGTACAGTCCGCACCCGGCAGGCCGACGTCGTTATTCCCCTTGGGCAGGTGGTGGCCGCCAAGGAGGTCCCGCCTGCTCCCCCGCGCCGCCCGGCCGTGCGCTGACTGCCGCTCCCGGTGCGCCCGGACTGCTCCTGCGCGCTGATCCCGGGCTTCATCGCGCCGTCCCGTACATGGCAAGTGCCTTACGGACGATTCCAACGAACTCCGCGGGGTCGCGGACCAGCATCTCGAACGTCACCCGGAGAGTTGGGACACCCCTGATGACGGTGACATTCCAACGCCGCCTGTCTTCCCGATAGGCCTCCCGGCTGCTGTGATGGGCATAGCCGTCCGCCTCAATGCCCAGCAGCCCATCAACAAGGAGATCCAGGTGGCCCATGCCAGGAATGTGCACCTGCAACTCGACTGTAAGCCCCGCTTCTTCAAGCAGATACCGGGCGATGGTTTCGATGATGGAGCCGGACTGGGGTCGGATTCTGCCAACCAGGTTCAGCAGGGCCTTTTCACGGGCGGCCGGAAACCGCGCCCGCAGCTCCGCGAGTTGGATTTGGCCCTTCTTGACGGCGGACTCCGCGATAGTCAGTCCCTCAAGAGGGGGCAGACAGCGGAGAGACTGGCAGACGACGTCCAGAGGAGTCAACGGAAGGTCGCTGCGGTGCACCACACAGCCGGCTATTGGCCTGCCATGGCGAGCGGCAAGATGCGGCCTATCCGGAACCTTGATCACCCATAACCCGGAAGCCACTGCGGCCGTGACGCAACCAGGTGCGGCGTGATGGCGCGCCGCATGGACAAGCACGGGGTCAGCATCCGGAAGGGCGAATACGCCGCGGGCGATCCTTTGGACGCAGCCGTCTGATAGTCCGGCTTCCAGGCATCGGCGGGAGACGCCGGCCAGTAACAGTGTTCGGGTGCCCGCAACGCCGCCCAAGGCAGCCAGCGCTTCAGAAATAGTTCGCATGGATGAAGCCTGCGCCTCGCGGCGAGCGTCCGCAGGTGGTGGAAACGGCTATGTGGAGAACGGACCCTGGCGCCGAAGTAGGCGCCCAGTGCGCCCACGCCGTCCCTGCGCATCGAGGCCGGGGTTGGCAGCGCCGCCTGGCTTAACGCAGAATGCCACCGGTGCAGTACCGGTGGCATTCTTGGCGTTCAGGCGTTGCTATGCCTTGGCGCGGGCGCGGTTGGCCTTGGCGCGCTCGTTGGTGTCCAGGATGACCTTGCGGATGCGGATGGCTTCCGGGGTCACCTCGACGCACTCGTCCTCGCGGGCGAATTCCAGCGATTCCTCGAGGGTGAGCTCGCGCGGCGGGGTCAGGTTCTCGAAGGTGTCGGAGGAAGCGGCACGCATGTTGGTGAGCTTCTTTTCCTTGGTGATGTTGACGTCCATGTCGTCGGCGCGGGAGTTCTCGCCCACGATCATGCCCTCGTACACCTCGGAGGTGGGCTTCACGAAGAAGGAGCCGCGTTCCTGCAGGTTGATCATGGCGAACGGGGTCACAACACCGGCACGGTCAGCAACCATGGAGCCGTTGGTGCGGTACTCGATGGGGCCGGCCCAGGGCTCGTAGCCTTCGGAGATGGACGCTGCGATGCCGGCGCCGCGGGTGTCGGTGAGGAACCGGGTGCGGAAGCCGATCAGGCCGCGGGCGGGAACGATGAACTCCATGCGGCACCAGCCGGTGCCGTGGTTGGCCATGTTGGTCATCCGGCCCTTGCGGGCAGCCATCAGCTGCGTGACGGCGCCCAGGTATTCCTCGGGCACGTCGATGGTCATGTGCTCCATCGGCTCGTGGATCTTGCCGTCAACGGTCTTGGTGACAACCTGCGGCTTGCCAACGGTCAGTTCGAAGCCTTCACGGCGCATCTGCTCAACCAGGATGGCCAGCGCCAGCTCGCCACGGCCCTGGACTTCCCAGGCATCCGGACGCTCGGTGGGGAGCACCTTGATGGAGACGTTACCGATCAGTTCCTTGTCCAGGCGGTCCTTGACCTGGCGGGCGGTGACCTTGGCGCCCTTGACCTTGCCGGCCAGCGGCGAGGTGTTGATACCGATTGTCATGGAGATCGCGGGATCGTCCACGGTGATCAGCGGCAGCGGCTGCGGGTTCTCGGCGTCGGTCAGGGTCTCACCGATGGTGATTTCCTCGATGCCGGCGACGGCGACGATTTCGCCCGGTCCGGCGGATTCCGCCGGAACGCGGTCCAGCGCCTTGGTGGCCAGGAGTTCGGTGATCTTGACGTTCTTGAGTTCACCGTTGGCGCGGGCCCAGGCAACTGTCTGGCCCTTGCGCAGGGTGCCGTTGTAGATGCGCAGCAGCGCCAGGCGGCCCAGGAACGGGGAAGCGTCCAGGTTGGTGACGTGCGCCTGCAGGACACCTTCGGGGTTGTAGGTGGGAGCCGGGATGTGTTCGATGATGGTCTTGAACAGCGGCTCAAGGTCCTCGTTGTCCGGGGCGGCACCGTTGGCGGGCTGCTCCAGCGATGCGCGGCCAACCTTGGCGGCGGCGTAGACAACGGGAACTTCCAGGACCTTGTCCAGGTCCAGGTCCGGCACCTCGTCGGCAAGGTCGGAGGCCAGGCCCAGGAGCAGGTCCATGGACTCGTGGACCACTTCGTCGATGCGGGCATCGGGGCGGTCGGTCTTGTTGACCAGCAGGATCACGGGAAGGTGCGCGGCAAGGGCCTTGCGCAGCACGAAGCGGGTCTGGGGCAGCGGGCCCTCAGAAGCGTCAACGAGGAGGACGACGCCGTCCACCATGGACAGGCCGCGCTCCACCTCGCCGCCGAAGTCGGCGTGGCCGGGGGTGTCGATGACGTTGATGGTGATGGTCTCGCCGTTGGAAGACGGACCGTTGTAGGCCACCGTAGTGTTCTTGGCCAGGATGGTGATGCCCTTTTCGCGCTCCAGGTCACCGGAGTCCATCACCCGGTCCTCGAGGTGGTTGTGCTCGGCAAAGGAGTTGGTCTGCTTGAGCATGGCGTCGACCAGGGTGGTCTTGCCGTGGTCAACGTGGGCCACAATCGCGACGTTGCGCAGGTCACTGCGCGATGCAGTGGCTACCGCGGTGTTGGTGGTGGTTTCAGACATGCGTAATGGCTCGATTCAGTGGAGTCAGCTGTTGTATCGCGACATTTCCAACTGGAACGCACGACGGACAAGGCCCTTGGCACAGGGCGCCTTCCTCTATTCTAGCCGCCCAGCCATTTGTTGGCCTAAATTCCGGCAGGTTTGCCGGCGCCGGGAATGCCGCGATCAGGCCCAACCGATCCGGCATGTGACTAAGTTCACTCCCACTTCCGCGTACGTGGCATGATGACTGTGACACAGCCCACTTCCGAGACCGCCGGAGACAACGATGCCCCCAGCCAAGGCCAGCACACCGCGGGGTGCCGCCCGGGCTGCCGCCGCCGCTGTGTCCGGCCTGGTCGCAGTATCGGCAGTGCTCGGACTCGCCGGCTGTGCGCTGTCCGGTGACTCTCCCCAGGGCGGCCTGGCACGGGCGGCAGCCGGCCAACCGGCGGACGGACAGGCGGCCGCGGGGCAAGCCGGCGGCGCAGGAGCGAAACCGGCCGTGGTGGCCACGTCCCGGATCCGCAATCCCGGAAACGGACGGCTCGAGGCGGTGGTTCCGGACATCAGCAGGACCGTGCTGCTGATTGGCGATTCACAGTCGGAACCCGCGGATGGCTGGCCGCGCCTGGGCCTCGCCGCTGCCGGCTACAACGTCTACTTCTGCGGCCGCGGCGGCACAGGCTTCGTGGCGGCGAACGGCTCCACGGGCAATTACATCGATGCCCTGCAGCGCGGGGACTGGCTGCTTCCCGCCGGAACGCCGGCACTGATCGTGATTGAGGGTGGCGGGAACGACGCCGCCGGGGGCGCCGGCGACGCGCAGATCGCAGGAAACGCCCAGCGGTTGCTTGCCGAACTGCGGACCCGCTATCCCGGCACGAGGATTGCCATGATAGGCACCCTGGCGCGGGGAGCAAACGACGGCGGTGGGCGCCGCAGCGAGGTGGACGCTCTGCTGGGTGCCGTGGCAGCAGCCAACGGACTTCCCTTTGTTTCCGTGGGCGACTGGCTCACCCGGTACGGACTGGCGAAAGACCTGGCGGATGCCGTCCACATGAACGCCGAAGGCCGTGTGGCGCTCGGTGGGATTCTTGAGCACAGGCTGCGCGAACTGGGACTGGACCGGAAACCGGCAGTGGAGCAGTGAAACAGCTTGAGCCGGGACCCGAAGATCCCGGCTCAAGCCGTTCAGCGAAAACGTTCCGCTACGCCACCTCAGGAGGAAGCATCAGCTTCGCACCGGGGATGGCGTTCAGCAGCGCTTTGGTGTAGTCCTGCTTAGGCGCTTCGAAGACGTCGTCCGTGGACCCGGTTTCCACCAGGCGGCCCTTCTCCATCACGCACACGTGGTCTGCGATCTGCCGGACGACGGCAAGGTCATGCGTGATGAACAGGTAGGTCAGTCCAAGGTTGGCCTGCAGGTCGGCAAGCAGGTTGAGCACCTGGGCCTGCACCAGCACGTCCAGCGCAGAGACAGCCTCGTCACAGATGATGACTTCGGGGTCCAGCGCCAGCGCCCTGGCAATGGCAACGCGTTGCCGCTGCCCGCCTGACAGCTCGTTCGGATACCGCTGCATGGCGGACTGGGGCAGCGCCACCTGGTCCAGCAGCGTCCGGACTTTCTTTTCCCGGCTGGCCTGGTCGCCGATCTTGTGGACCCGCAGCGGTTCCTCGATGGTGCGGTAGATGTTGTACATCGGATCGAGCGAACCGTACGGGTCCTGGAAGATCGGCTGCACCCGCCTGCGGAACTTGAACAGTTCGGCAGGCTTCAGGGCGGAGGTGTCGACGCCGTCGAACAGGATCCTGCCGTCCGTCGGCTTCTCAAGCTGGAGCACCATCTTGGCCACTGTGGACTTGCCGGAACCCGACTCCCCCACGATCGCCGTCGTGGTGCCACGCCGGACGTCGAAGCTCACGCCGTCGACGGCGGCGAAGTCCGTGGTCTTGCCCAGCCCCTGGCGGAGCTTGTACACCTTCCGCAGGTCCTGGATCTGCAGGAAGGTATCGGACTTCACCGTTTCAGCGGCGGGCGCAAGGAGGTCCGCCGTCTCCACGCCCTGCTCCTTGGCCACCTGGATACGGCGGCTGGCAAGCGACGGAGCGGACTCCACGAGCCGCTTGGTGTAGGGGTGCTGCGGGTTGCGGAGAAGTTCCAGCGACGGTCCCGCTTCAACGACGCGGCCCTGGTACATGACCACGACCTTGTCCGCGCGCTCGGCTGCCAGGCCCAGGTCGTGGGTGATCAGCAGGACCGAGGTGCCCAGCTCGTTGGTCATGGTTTCCAGGTGGTCCAGGATCTGCCGCTGGACGGTGACGTCGAGGGCCGACGTCGGTTCGTCCGCGATCAGCAGGCGCGGCTGGCAGGACAGGCCAATCGCGATCAGCGCGCGCTGGCGCATGCCGCCCGAGAACTCGTGCGGGTACTGGTTGGCCCGCCGCTTGGCATCCGGCAGGCCTGCCTGGGAGAGCACCTTGGCGATGTCGTCCGGCCCGCTGGGACGGCCGTTCGCCTTCAGAGTTTCCCTCACCTGGTAACCGATCTTCCACACGGGGTTCAGGTTGGACATGGGGTCCTGCGGGACCATGCCGATGGTGTTGCCGCGCAGTTCGATCATGCGCTGCTCGCTGGCGTGGGCAATGTCCTCGCCGTCGAGCAGGATCTGGCCGCCGGAGACCCTGCCGTTGTTGGGCAGGAGCCCGATGGCCGCCAAGGCAGTGGTGGACTTACCGGAGCCGGATTCCCCCACGATTGCCACGGTTTCGCCCGGCATGATGGTCAGGTGGGCGTCCCGGACAGCCTGGACTTCACCGCCGCCGGTCTTGAAGGTGATGGCCAGGTCACGGATTTCGAGCAGCGGCCTGACGCCGGTGGTGCCGGCCTCATCAATGCGGACGTCTGGAGTTGTCATCTCTTTATCTCTCATCGCTGACGGCTCTTCGGGTCAAGGGCGTCACGCACGGCGTCGCCCAGCATGATGAAGCTCAACACCGTAAGGGAGAGCGCGGCGGCCGGGTAGAGCATGATTTCCGGCCGGGTCCTGATTGATGCCTGGGCACCTGCAATGTCATTGCCCCAGGACATGATGCTTTGCGGGAGGCCGATGCCCAGGAAGGACAGGGTGGCTTCCGCAACGATGAACACGCCAAGTTCCAGCGTTGCCAGGACAATGATCGGGGCCAGGGCGTTCGGCAGGACGTGGCGGATCAGTGCGCCGAACTTGGAGACACCCAGCGCCCGTGCAGCGGTGACGAAGTCCGCATTGCGCACCTCGATGACAGCGCCCCGGGTGATGCGGGCCATTTGCGGCCACGCCAGGAGCGAGATAACGAATACCACGGTCCATACGCTCTTGTTCTCGCGGAACAGCGGGAGCTGCGTGATCACCAGTGCGCCCAGCACCAGCGGCAGTGCGAAGAAGATGTCGCCCAGGCGGGCCAGCACGGCATCGATCCAGCCGCCGTAGTATCCGGCGAGGGCGCCGAGGGTCACACCGATGACCAGGACGCAGAGTACCGAGAGCAGGCCCACGGAAAGTGAGGCCTGCGTGCCGTGGATGACCCTGGAATAGACGTCGCAGCCCTGGAAGGTGAAGCCGAACGGGTGCCCGGCGGTGGGGCCTGCCTCGGAGTTGGCAAGCTCACAGCCCTCGTTGGGCGGGGTTGACGTGAAGAGGCCCGGGAACAGCGCAACCACAATCAGGGCAAGGATGAGCAGTGCCGAGATGATGAACAGCGGACGACGCCGGAGCTTGCGCCAGGCATCGGCCCACAGGCTGAGCGGGGCTTGGTCCGCCTTCACGGCGTCAGTGGCCTGCAGCGGGGTCTCATCAATGGGGGCCACGAAGTGGCTGTTATTACTGGTCATAGCGGATCCTCGGGTCAAGCCAGGCGTACAAAAGATCGACAAGCAGGTTGGCCACCACGAACACCAGCACCAGCACGCTGACGATGGAGACGATGGTGGGGCCTTCACTGCGGAGGACAGCCTGGTAGAGCTTGTTGCCGACTCCGGGAACGTTGAAGATGCCTTCAGTAACAATGGCACCGCCCATGAGGCCGCCAAGGTTGGCGCCCAGGTAGGTCACTACCGGGATCAGTGAGTTGCGCAGGATGTGCGCCACCACTACCCGCGGCCGGGAAAGGCCCTTGGCGGTGGCTGTCCGCACGTAGTCGGCGTTCATGTTCTCGCTGACCGATGCACGGGTCAGGCGAAGGACATAGGCGAAGGACACGAGTCCAAGGACCACCGCCGGCAACAGCAGGGTGACCCAGTTGGCGTTGGCGCCCACGGTGGGTTTTGCCCAGCCAAGCTGCACGCCGAACACGAGCTGGAAGACGAAGCCCAGGACGAAGGTGGGGACTGCGATGACCACCAGCGAGGCGACCAGGACAGTGGAGTCGAACCAGCCACCACGGCGCAGGCCGGCGAAGACGCCGAAGGCAACGCCGAAGATGGCCTGGATGGCCAGTGCCTCAATGGCGAGCATCGCCGTCACCGGGAAGACGCGGGCGAGGCTGGCTGCAATCGGCTGCCCCGTGAAGTCATTGCCCAGGTTAAACGTGAAGAGGTTCTTGAGGAACAGTCCGTACTGGACCCAGAAAGGTTGGTCCAGGTTGTACTGGGTGCGCAGGGTGTCGATGACTGACTGCGGGGGCTGGCGGTCGCCGAACAGGGCCGCGATGGGATCGCCCGGCAGGGCGAACACCATGTAGTACACCAAGAGGGTAGTGCCGAGGAAAACAGGGATCACCTGGAGGAGTCGGCGCAGGATGAACCGGATCACAGGATCACCTGCCTTCCGGTAAAGGGGAAAACGCGTTCATGAATGCCTTCCTGCCGCTTGCAAGCCAATGGGGGCCCGGACGTGACCGGAACCCCCATCAGCCTTACGGCAAGTTAGATCTGGGACTACTTGGCGGTGATGCCGTAGTAGAGAATTTCACCGTTCCAGCCGGTTTCGGCCTTCGTGATGTTGTTGCTCCACACGATCGGACGTGCCTGGTCCCACAGCGGCAGGCCGGGCAGGTCCTGGAACAGGATCTCCTGCGCCTGGTTGAACTTGGCGTTTGCCTCGTCGGTGGTCTTGCTGGCAAGGCCTTCCTTGAGGAGCTTGTCGAACTCGGGGTTCGAGTACTTCTCGTAGTTCGACGGAGCGTCAGTGGCCCAAACCGGACCCAGGAAGTTGTAGAGCGACGGGTAGTCACCCTGCCAACCGGAGCGGGTCAGGCCCGGAAGCTGCTGGGACTTGCGCAGGTTCAGGACTTCGGCGAACTTGGCGAAGGGCTGGATTTCAGCCTGGATGCCGAGGTTGTTCTTGAAGCCGTTGGTTACGGCGTCGATCCATTCCTTGTTGCCGCCGTCGGTGTTGGAGGCAATCTGGAGCGGCTTGGAGTCGTCGTACGGCTTGATCTTGTTGGCCTGGTCCCACAGGTCCTTTGCCTTGGCGGCGTCGAACTTCAGGACTTCGCTGCCCTTGAGGCCTTCCTTGAAACCGTCGATGACCGGCGGCGCGAACGCCTTGGCCGGGGTACGGGTGCCGTTGAAGACCACCTTGGCGATTTCCTCGCGGTTGATGGCGTAGGACAGTGCCTGGCGGCGCAGCTTGCCGGCTTCACCCTGGAAGTTCGGGTTGTAACCGGGGATGTTCAGCGTGGAGTCGGTGGCAACAGCCTTGGTGGCATTGCGGTCCGGGAAATCGTTGACGTAGGTCTTCAGGGCGTTGGACGGCAGGACGTCGGTGATGTCCAGGTTGTCCGACTGCAGGTCCGTGTAAGCGGGGCCCGGATCGGTGTAGAACTTGAACGTCACGCCACCGTTCTTGGCGGGGCGGGTGCCGTTGTAGTCGGCGTTCTTGACCAGGGAGATGGACTGGTCGTGGACCCAGGAGCCCTGCTTCTCGAACTTGTAGGGACCGTTGCCCACGGGGTTCTCACCGTAGGACTTGGGGTCCTTCAGTGCTGCGGAGGGCATGGGGTAGAAGGCGGAGTAACCGAGGCGCAGGGACCAGTCGGCCTCAGGCTGGGCGAGCTTGACCGTGATGGTCGAGTCATCCGTCGCCTTCAGGCCCGACATCGTGTCGGCGGTCGGCGCGGGAGTGGTGGTCTTCTTGCCGTCCGCACCTGTCGAGGACGTTACCGCAGATACTTCCGGGTAGCCCTCGATTGACTCAAAGAAGAAGCCGTTCTGCTGCAGGTTCTTCGAGTTGGCGGCGAAGTTCCAGGAGTCGACGAAGGTCTTGGCCGTGATGGCCTCACCGTTGGTGAACTTCTGGCCCTGCTTGACCTTGATGGTCCAGTTCTGCGCGTCGGGAGACTCGATGGATTCGGCCAGCGCATTGACTGCCTTGCCGTTCGCGTCGTAGCTGCGGAGACCTTCGAAGAGCAGGTTGACGACGCGGCCGCCATAAACCTCTCCGGTGTTTGCCGGCAGCAACGGGTTTTGTGGCTCGTTGCTGTAGGCGGTGATGACCTTGTTCGGATCGCCGGCAGCATTGCTGGCACCCTCATTGCTGCCGCCGCCGCCGGTGCCGCATCCGGTCAGGGCAAGCGCGGCGATTGCCACGATGCCCAGTGCTTTGGAAGTGCGCGTAAAACGCATTCCGCCTCCTATGAGTTGTGGGAGAGATGTATAGGGGAATCTTGTGCTTCCCCGCAGGCCGAAGCAGCTCACCGCTGTGACGAAACCTACATATACGGGTTAGCCTAACCGCACAAAGTCCAGATACTGGTACTCCGTTGCCAAACCGTGACCGGCGCAGTCAAATGCCCCAGGCCACAGTGGATAGTTAGGCACGTCACATGCTACTCGCCAGTAAGCCAGACGGCGAATCGGCTGGCGCGGCTCCCCGCAAGGGCCGGAAGACCTAAAGGAAACGCGGCTGCGTCAGGACAGACGCCAGTCCCATACGTTCCACCACACACCGAGGGGGCCGGGACTGGTCTTCACGCCGGCCACCCTGGAGTTGAAGGCAGTTGTGCCGAGGGTTTGGTAGAGGGGCAGCCCGTAGGCGTCCTCCCAGACGTGCTTGTCGATCTCGGCCAGGAGCTCGTCCTGTTTGCCGAGATCCGTCGTGGCGGCGAGTTGTTCCATGATCTTGTCCGCGTCGCCGTCGGAATATCCCGTGAAGTTGCTGCCTGCCCCGGTGCGGAAAATCTGTGGCACCCTGCTGACGCCTCCCTCGGTCCCGATCCACCCTGAGAGGGCGGCCTCAAAGCCGCCCCGGCTCAACGCCGCGGGCCAGTCGGCGCTTGCCAGTCCGCCGTCGACCACCTTGAATCCCGCCAGCGCGGCTGAATCGCGGATCAAGCCGAATGCCCTGGCCCGGTTCGGGTTGTCGCGGTTGTAGAGGATGCGGATGCTGGGAGAGGCGCCCTTCAGGAGCTTCTTTGCACCATCGATGTCCACCTTGGCGTAGTCGGCGGACCCGTTGTTCTTCACGGTGTCGTCGTACTTCGGCTGGCCGGGGAGGAACACCTGCGAATCCAGCGGCTTGGTGTCCTGGGTTCCCACCACCGCATCCACGATCGCCTGCCGCGGCACAGTCTTCAGGAAGGCCTCCCTGACATCCTTGTCGGAGAACGTCCCGGTGAAGTTCAAATCAAGGTGGTCATAGCCGGACTGCTTGTAGCGTTGAACGGTGATGCCCTGGCTGGAGAGTCCGCTGAGGAGGCTGTCCGTTGAGGCCGAAGGCTGGGGCGAGATGATGTCTGCCTGGCCGCTGCGCAGGGCGTCGACTGCTGCCGGCACGGCCCCTGTGAACCTGACGTTGATTTCATCGAGCCAGGGTTCGGCGCCCCACACGTAGTCCCGGTTCCGGACCAGTTTCATGGAGACACCCGGCACGATGTCGCGGACAATGTAGGGGCCGCTGGAGAGGTACAGCGCGGGGTCATCGGGAATGGATTTCGCGTCGAACCCGGTGTTCCAGAAGTCACTGACCTTCTTGAGGGCCGGGTTGGAGGCCGGCTTTTCCGGGTTGCCCCGCGGCGTGTCCTTGAGGAGATTGACCAGGTCTTTTTCGTCGTTGAGTCCACTTTTTGCAGCAACGACGTGGGCTGGGAGTCCGACGTCGAACGCCACTTCCCAGTCAGCGTAGGGCGCGGCGTACTCGATGGTGATGGACCGGCCGTCCGAACCGATGTCGGGGAACAGGGTGCCTGCCAGCCCGGTGGTGTCCGAGGCGACGGAAAAGTATTTGGTTCCCTTCCCGGCCGCTGGATCGACGTCGTCGAAATACCCCGATCCTGCAGCCCAGGCCAGCAGGAGGTCTGCCGCGCCGATCGGGGCCCCGTCTGACCACTTCACGCCCTCGTTGACCGTGTACTTCACCTTGAGCGGCTGGTCCGAGACCTTCTCGAAGTGCCCGAACTTGTCATTGCGGACCACTTTGGAGCTGTCGTCCAGGTAGTAGAAGCCGGAGTGCGTAATGGCACCGATCTTGGAGTTGATGTCGGTATTGCCGCCGGCGCTGTAGGGGTTGAACGAGGAGAACGCATTGACTTCTGCCACGGTGACGCTGCCGCCGCGCTTCGCCTCCCCCACCACCACCGAGGGGGCACTGGTGCCTGAGCAGCCTGAAAGAACCAGGGCAGCCGCCAATACGGCGATGAGCAACTGCATCAGACGCCGGACCGGCATGCCGCCTCCTTGTGTTTTCCCTCTCCGGAGGGGACGGGGTCGCCACGATCACGCCCTACAGACTCAGGATAAGCCGTCCGGCCGGTCAGACGTTGAAGCGGAACTCCACCACGTCGCCGTCGGCCATGACGTATTCCTTGCCTTCGATGCGGACCTTCCCGCGGGACTTTGCTTCAGCCATGGAGCCGGCCTCCACGAGGTCGCTGAAGGAGACCACCTCGGCTTTGATGAATCCGCGCTGGAAGTCGGAGTGGATGACGCCGGCGGCCTGCGGTGCCGTGTCCCCCTGCCGGATGGTCCAGGCCCGCGCTTCCTTGGGCCCGGCAGTGAGGTACGTTTGCAGCCCCAGGGTGTGGAAGCCGACGCGCGCCAGCTGGTCCAGGCCGGATTCGTCCTGGCCGTTCATCTCGAGCATCTCGCGGGCCTCTTCCTCGTCGAGTTCCACGAGGTCTGCTTCGAGCTTTGCGTCAAGGAAGATGCAGTCCGCGGGGGCCACCATGGCGCGCAGCTCCTCCTGCTTTTCCGGGCTGCCCAGGATGGCTTCATCCGCATTGAAAACGTAGATGAAGGGTTTGGCCGTCAGCAGCCCCAGCTCCTTGAGGTGCTCCATCTCCAGCTTGTCGCTCTTGATGGAGGAGTAGATGGTGTCACCCCGTTCCAGGACCGCTTGCGCGGCCTTGATGGCCGCAAGCTCGGCGGCCTCCCGCTTCTTGATCTTGACTTCCTTTTCGATCCGCGGGATGGCCTTTTCGATGGTCTGCAGGTCGGCGAGGATCAGCTCGGTGTTGATGGTTTCCATGTCCGAGCGGGGATCCACCTTGCCGTCGACGTGCACCACGTCGGGGTCATCGAAGACCCGGACAACCTCGGCGATGGCTTCAGCCTCGCGGATGTTGGCCAGGAACTGGTTGCCCAGCCCCTCCCCCTCCGACGCACCCTTGACGATGCCTGCGATGTCGACGAAGGACACGGCGGCAGGCAGGACACGCTGCGAGCCGAAGATCCCGGCGAGCTTCTGGAGCCTGGGGTCCGGGAGGTTCACTACACCGACGTTCGGTTCAATGGTGGCGAACGGGTAGTTCGCGGCCAGGACCTGGTTGCGGGTGAGCGCGTTGAAGAGGGTTGATTTGCCGACGTTGGGCAGTCCGACGATGCCAATAGTTAGAGCCACGAGCATTGATTCTACCCGTCCGGCCCCGGCAGCCCCTACCGGGGAATGTCATTGCCTTTGATTGTCAGAGGCCCGTGCAACAGTGAAGCCATGGATGCTTTTGCCTTGATTCTGGCCCTTCTCATGCTGCTGCTTGGTGCGCTTGCCGGCGCCGCGGCCACTTATTTCTCCCTGCGCAGGAACTCGCATGCCTTGGAGGCGGACTTTGACCAGGTGTCGTCCCGCCTTTCGGAGGTCACGGCGCAGCTGGCAGCGGCCGACGCCGAGCGGCGGCTTTTGGCGGTGCAGAACCGTGAGCTGGGCGAGGCCAGGACGCAGGACGGCAGTGTCCTGCGCGCCCTGGCCCCGGTGGCGGAGAAGCTGTCCGCTGTCCAGCAGCAGGTGGCGCTGCTGGAGCGGGACCGGGTGGAACAGTACGGCCAACTGGCGCAGCAGCTGCAGGAGGCAAGGCTTTCCGATGAACAGCTCATCCGGTCCACGCATGCCCTGGAATCGGCCCTGCGTTCCAACAGCGCCAGGGGCCAGTGGGGCGAGGTGCAGCTGCGGCGTGTAGTGGAGGCCGCGGGGATGCTGCGCCACGTGGACTTTGTGGAACAGGTGCACAGCGCCGGCCAGGACTCGGCTGTCCGCCCGGACCTGGTGGTGCAGTTGCCGGGCGACAAGCAGCTGGTGGTGGATGCCAAAGTCCCGTTGTCGTCCTACCTTGAGGCACAGGAACTGGGTGCGGTGGATCCGCGCGCCGGCCAGCCCTCCGGACTCCAGTCGGTAAGTGATGGGCGGAACCGGCAGGCGCTGCTGGCGGCGCATGCCAAGGCCCTGAGGGCGCACGTTGACGCATTGGGCACCAAGAAATACTGGGACATCCCGGGAAACTCTCCGGAACTGGTGGTCTGTTTCATTCCGGCCGAATCCATCCTGGCGGCGGCTCTGACTGCCGACGCCGGGCTCCTGGATTACGCGTTGTCCCGCAACGTGGTCCTTGCGTCGCCGAGCACCCTGCTGGCCGTGCTGAAGTCGGTGGCATTCACGTGGCGCCAGGACGTCCTGACGGACAGTGCACGTGAGTTGTTCGAGCTCGCGCGGCAGCTGTACGACCGGATGGGCACCCTGGGTGAAAACGTCACCAAACTGGGCTCTTCCCTCAAGTCTTCGGTGGACCGTTACAACGCCATGGTGGGCACCCTGGAAGCCAGGGTGCTGCCCACTGCCCGGAAGCTCAACACGCTCGAGGAGTCCGGCCTGGTGACACCTCCTGTTGTGGAGGTGACGCCGCGCTCGCTGGTGGCACCCGAACTCCAGGGCGACGGCGAAGCCGCCTGACAACGGGCCGCGGATGCAGGACGGGCCGGGCAGTCGTGTGACTGCCCGGCCCGTCTTTTACGTCTGGTTGGCGTCCGGCTGCTGATAATGCAGGGGACTCAGCTGCGGGGCCGGCGTCCGCCAAGGGCGCGGCTGACGTCGCCGGCCTGCTTCAGGGTTGCGCGGAGTTCCTTGGGCAGCGAGAACAGGAGGTCTTCCTCTGCCGTGACCACTTCCTCCACCGCGCCGTAGCCATAGTCTGCCAGGAGCCTGAGGACGTCCTGGACCAGGACTTCCGGAACCGAAGCCCCGGATGTGACGCCCACGGTAGCGACGCCCTCGAACCAGGCTTCGTCAACCTCGTTGGCGAAGTCCACCCGGTAGGAGGCTTTGGCGCCGTACTCAAGTGCCACCTCCACCAGGCGGACGGAGTTCGACGAGTTGGCCGAGCCCACCACGATCACCAGGTCCGCCTTGGGTGCGATCTTCTTGATGGCGACCTGGCGGTTGGTGGTGGCGTAGCAAATGTCATCGCTGGGCGGGTCCTGCAGGGTGGGGAACCGCTCCTTGAGCAGCCGGACGGTCTCCATGGTCTCGTCGACGCTCAGCGTGGTCTGCGAGAGCCAGATGACCTTCTCGGGGTCACGGACAGTTACCTTGTCCACTTCATGGGGACCGTTGATGATCTGGATGTGTTCCGGCGCTTCACCGGAGGTGCCTTCCACTTCCTCATGCCCGTCGTGGCCGATCAGGAGGATGTCGAAATCGTCCTTGGCGAAGCGGACGGCTTCCTTGTGCACTTTGGTAACCAGCGGACACGTGGCATCAATGGTGCGCAGGCCGCGCTCTTCGGCGGATTCGACCACTGCGGGGGAAACGCCGTGGGCGGAGAAAATCACCAGCGCGCCTTCGGGCACTTCGTCCGTCTCCTCCACGAAGATGGCGCCCTTTTCCTCCAGGGAGCTGACCACGTGGACGTTGTGGACGATCTGCTTGCGGACATACACGGGCGGCCCGTAGTGTTCCAGTGCCTTTTCGACGGCGATCACGGCCCGGTCAACGCCTGCACAGTAGCCACGGGGGGCAGCCAACAGCACCTTCTTGGTGCCGTTCACGGGGGCTGCCGCTGCTACGTCCTCAGGCGAGCGGCGCCTGCGTGGAATGGTTGGCATCGAGAGGGGTACAGCCGAGGTGGTCATCCCTCCATGCTACCGGCTGGCCCGCGCCCGTTTCCGGGATGCGAACAACGTCACAACGCCTGCTGCCATAAGAACGCCACCTGTCACCGTGGCCGCTGCGATCCACGTCTGGAAATCGGTGCCTGCGGCGGCCAGGAACTCGTCACGGAACATGTTGGCCACCGCATTGCCGGTGTCCGTGGCCTGGGCACGGGCCGAACCCAGCTGTAAGGCCAAGCCCCACGCCCCTGCAAGGGCCAGTCCGCCGAGTCCGGCTGCCAGCAGCACTGTCCAGCGGCGCCGTGCCGCGACGAGAGCCAGCAGGAACGCTATGGCTGAACCGATGGCCAGGATGTAGCCCATGGGTGCGTACGTGGCCAGCCGCTCGGTCCATTGCCGCTGAACGGGCTGGCCGACATTGATCAGCGTTTGCTCCGGAGGGTCGAGGGGAAGCCGGGTGGTGCGGGAGATCTCCTCCGAGCCGAGGGCAACCAACGGGGCGACGTCGAGGGTTAACGAGGATGCCGAGGCACCGCCCTGCGGACTGGCCGCCGGGTCGGCGAAACTTAGGCGGTGGCTCCGGCGGAGCGTCTCCTCCCACGCCGCCGGATAGCCGGGAAGCCCGGTCAGGGACTCCGCCGCCTTCTCGAGCATCGGCTGGACCAGCCCGGACAGGAAACCGGGGACAGATCCGGTATCGATCGTTCCCACCGCCGCCGCAGCGAGTTTCCTTTGGAAGTCTGAGTCCTTGCCGAGTGGAGCTGCAAGGCGGACAAACCCGTCTTCCTGGACAATGTTCCGGTCCACCCACATGGCGGGAACCGCAACGGCGGCCAGGAGGATGCCCAGCACGGTGGCGATGGCAGAGACAAAAGTGCGCACAACAGGTCCTTCGGGGTTGGGGGCCTTACCCCATCCTAGGCAGGGTGGAAGGGCCGTCCCTGTCAGTGCCCGGTGCTACACCTTATGGATAAGGTTGATTGACCGCCCACAACAGATGAAGGACCGCATGCCCGCAGCACCAGCAGCCTCCCAACGGCGTCCGCATGTCTGACCAGGCCTCCCTTCCGGGTGCGGCGCCCACTACCCTGCCGGCCACAGCGGCGGAAACCAGCCCGGACAACCCCTGGCCGCTGCAGCTGTTGTCGCAGAAGCTTAAGGCGCATATCGACCGCACCCCGTCGGCATGGGTGGAAGGCCAGGTCATCGAGCTGAACCGCCGCGGCACCAACGCCTACCTCACGCTTCGCGACGTGGACGCAGAGGTGTCCCTTCCCGCGTCGGTGTGGACCAAGGTGCTGGAACGGCAGAATCTGCCGCTGGAGCGCGGTTCACGGGTGGTGGCCCTGCTGAAACCGGAGTTCTGGTTGAAGACGGGCAGGCTCAACATGCTGGTGCGGGACATTCGGCCCGTGGGATTGGGCGACTTGCTGGCCAGGATCGAGCGGCTGCGCCAGGCGTTGGCGGCTGAGGGCTTGTTTGCCGACTCACGGAAGAAACCGCTGCCCCTGCTGCCTCACCGCATCGGCCTGATCACCGGGCGGGATTCGGACGCCAAGAAGGACATCCTGCGCAACGCAGCCCTGCGGTGGCCGGCGGTGGAGTTTGAGATCCGCGAGGTTGCTGTCCAGGGGAATACCGCCGTGGCCCAGGTGGTCCGCGCCCTGCGGGAACTGGACGCCCGGCCTGAGGTGGACGTCATTGTCATCGCCCGGGGCGGCGGGGCGCTGGAAGACCTCTTGCCGTTCAACAGCGAGGAACTGGTCCGGGCAGTGGCTGCCGCCGCCACGCCCGTGGTGAGTGCCATCGGGCATGAGGCCGACCGGCCGCTGCTGGATGATGTTGCAGACCTCCGGGCTTCCACCCCCACCGACGCCGCCAAGCGGATCGTTCCCGAAGTCTCGGAAGAACTCGCCGGCGTGCGCCAGGCGCGGGAACAACTGCGGCGGTGCATGGACCGGCTGGTGGACCGGGAGTCGGACCGGCTGGCGGCCCTGCATTCCCGGCCCGTCATGGCGGCACCCGAAGGAATGGTCTCCGTCCGGGCCGAGGAAATCGAGCGGCTGCTGCGGCGGTCCTCTGCGGCCGTGAGCTCCACCGTGGTGCGGGCAGCGGACCAGCTTGAACACCTGAAAGCCCAGGTCCGGGCCCTCTCGCCCCAAAAGACGCTTGACCGGGGGTACGCCGTCGTCGAACTGGCAGGAGACCAGGCCGCCCGGATCGCCCAGGCCGGCCACGCCGTTGTCCGCCGTCCTGCCGAAGCACCGGCGGGGGCCGCCCTGTCCATCCGCGTGGCAGAGGGGCGCTTCGGAGCCACGTCTACCGGCACCATGTCCACCGGGGCCATGTCCACCGGGGCCGGCGGGTCACAATCAGGAAACCCCGACCACCACCAGGAATTGGAAGAGAAGTCATGACCGAACAGAAACCTGAGTCCGACGTCGCAGCCCTGAGCTACGAGGAAGCGCGGGAGCAGCTCATAGCAGTGGTGGGCAGGCTGGAGGCAGGAGGGGCAAGCCTGGAGGAGTCCCTGGCCCTGTGGGAACGAGGTGAGGCGCTGGCGGTACGCTGCGAGGAGTGGCTGGAGGGCGCCCGGAAGCGGCTGGCTGCAGCCCGGGACCAGCCGCTTTAGGCAAACCCGGAAGCGGGGAAAACCAAACAGGGAAGCTGAAGCAGGACCACGGCCAGGGCCGGCCCTCAGGAACGGGCCACCAGCTCCCGCTCGGCAGCTACGTCGAACTCGGCCTTGGGCCACTCCAGCTTCAGGCCGGACAAGGCGCCGAGCAGCAGCTGCTGGACCGCGATCCGGGCGAACCACTTCTTGTTGGCCGGAACAACATGCCATGGCGCGTTGGGCGTACTCGTTTCGTCGATGGCCGCCTGGTATGCGGCCATGTAGTCCTCCCAGTGGGCCCGCTCGTCCAGGTCTCCCCTGCTGTACTTCCAGTGCTTGGAAGGATCATCCAGCCGGGCCAGCAGCCTCTCCTTTTGCTCCGCACTGCTGATGTGGAGCATCACCTTGATGATCTTCGTCCCCGAGTCGGCCAGCCGTGTTTCAAACTCATTAATGGCCACGTAGCGCCGCTTGATCTCGTCCGGGGTGGCCCATCCGTGGACGCGATGGATGAGAACGTCCTCGTAGTGGGAGCGGTCGAACACACCCACCATTCCGGCGGCCGGAACTTCCTTTTCGATCCGCCACAGGAAGTCGTAGGACTTCTCCTCGTCGGTGGGCGCCTTGAATGCCTTGAACTGGACGCCCTGCGGGTTCATCGCCGCCATGACATGGCTGACGATTCCGCCCTTGCCGGCGGTGTCCATGGCCTGCAGGATCAACAGGATCCGTTTGGTCCCCCCGAACCGGGATTCGGCAAAGAGCTTTTCCTGCAACCCGGAAAGTTCGTCGTCCATCTCCGCCAGCAGCAGCCGGCCGTCAGCCTTGTTGCCGCTGTACCCGGGGGTCGAGTCCGGGTCTACTGCGGCAAGGGAGAACCCCTCCCCGGCCCGAAGGGTTTCAGCAGGATGCTGGTCGAAGCCGACGACGCGGGCCATGGGAGTCCTTTCCGCAAGGTTGCACGGACCGGGGGGCCCGTGAGCACAGGCTAGTTCCCCTGGTACCTGGTTAGGAAGTCCCCCATCCGGCCGATGGCCTCTTCAATGTCCTTGACGTTGGGCAGCGTCACCATCCGGAAATGGTCGGGGCGCACCCAGTTGAAGGCACGGCCGTGGGACACCAGGATCTTCTGTTCCTTCAGGAGGTCAAGGACAAACTTTTCGTCGTCCCGGATGTGGTAGACCTCCGGGTCGAGCCGGGGAAAGAGGTAAAGGGCACCCCGGGCCTGCTGCGTGCTGACGCCCGGGATGGCGTTCAGCATGTCGTATGCCTTGTTGCGCTGCTCCAGCAGGCGGCCACCGGGGAGGATCAGGTCGTTGATGCTCTGGTAGCCGCCCAGCGCCGTCTGGATGGCGTGCTGGGCCGGGACGTTGGCGCACAGGCGCATATTGGCCAGGAGGTTGATGCCTTCGAGGTAGTCGGCGGCATCCTTCTTGGGCCCGGAGATGGCCATCCAGCCGGCCCGGTAGCCGCAGACGCGGTACGCCTTGGACAACCCGCTGAACGTCAGGCACAGGACGTCGTCACCGGTCAGTTTGGCGAGGTTCACATGGACGGCGTCCTCGTACAGGATCTTTTCGTAGATCTCGTCGGCAAAAATCACCAGGCCGTGCTTCTCGGCGAGGGCGACGATTTTCTTCAGCGTCTCTTCCGGGTAGACGGCGCCGGTGGGGTTGTTCGGGTTGATGACCACGATGCCCTTGGTGCGCGGCGTGATCTTCGCTTCCAGGTCGTCAAGGTCGGGCTGCCAGCCGGATTCCTCGTCGCAGAGGTAATGCACCGGCCTGCCGCTGGCCAGCGCCACGGACGCGGTCCACAACGGGTAGTCCGGCGTGGGGATGAGCACTTCATCGCCGTCGTCAAGAAGGGCCATGAGGGACATGGTGATGAGCTCGCTGACACCGTTGCCCAGGTAGATGTCATCCACGTGGATATTCTGGATCCCGCGGGTCTGGTAGTACTGCGAGACGGCGGTGCGTGCCGAAAAGATGCCGCGGGAGTCGCTGTAGCCCTGGGCATGGGGCAGGTGGCGGATCATGTCCACCAGGATGGCGTCCGGCGCCTCGAAGCCAAACGGCGCCGGGTTGCCGATGTTCAGTTTGAGGATTCGATGGCCCTCCGCCTCCATCTGCTGGGCGGCCTGCAGGATCGGTCCACGGATGTCATAGAGGACGTTGTTGAGCTTCGTGGACTGCCTGAATTCTGCCATCCCTCAAATATGCCACAGGAAGGATGCATCCCCGTTGAGACGTCCACCACACGGCCGACGGCGGCTGCCGGACCCCCGCAGGTCCGGCAGCCGCCGTCGTTAATCACCAGTCCATACCCTGCCCGTGCGGACAGGGAACCGATTTACTTGACGATGCCCTTGTCCTTCAGCCAGGCGGTTGCTGCCGCCTTGGCGTCCTGCTTCTGGCTGCCGCTGACTGCCCGGTTGAGGTTGATCAGGTCATCCGTCGTGAGCGTGCTGGACACGGAGTTGAGCGCCTGCTTGGCCTTGTCTGTCATCTTGGCCTTGTTGTACAGCGGCAGGACCTGCTGGGCGATGAAGTTGTTCTTCGGGTCCTCCAGCACCACCAGGTCGTTGTCCGCGATGGACGGCGTGGTGGTGTAGATGTCGGCCACCTGCACCTGGTTCTCCAGCAGCGCCTTGAGCGTCACCGGGCCGCCGCCGTCGCTGAAGGGCTCCAGCTTCTTGGGGACGCAGTTGTAGTTCTTCTTCAGTCCGGGCAGGCCGTACGCGCGCTCGGCGAACGTGGCCGGAGCCCCCACTACGATCTCGCTGCAGACCTTGGCCAGGTCCTCGATGGACTTCAACTGGTACTTCTCCGCCGTTGCCTTGGTGACCACCATGGCGTCCTTGTCCTCGGCCTTGGACACGTCCAGCACGCCGAGTCCGTCCGGCAGCTTGCCGGGCAGTGCCTTGGCGATGTCACCGGCGGAGACCTCCTTGGCTTCCTTGTCCACGTACAGCAGCAGGTTGCCGCTGTAGTCCGGCACCACGTCCACCGAGCCGTCCTGGACGGCCTTGAAGTAGACCTCGCGGGAGCCGATGTTCGGCTTCGTGGTGGCGGTGATGCCGTTGGCGTTCAATGCACCGGCATACAGCTCGGCGATGATCTGGCTCTCCGGGAAGTCCGCTGAACCCACCACGAGGGAGGTCGCCCCACCCGATGCACTGCCGCTGGTGGCCGGCGGGTTCTTCAGCGGATCAGACGACCCCCCGCAGGCGGACAATGCCACTGCCAGGCCAAGCCCGGCGGCCAAACCGCTGAACGCCCGCCTTCCGAGGCGCTGGGGACGGCTATCTTTCATGACTTACCTCCTTGAACAACAGTCTCCGCAACAACGGGGTCTGTGAGATCAACCGCAGCCTCATGGCTGCGGTAGGACAGCTTCGAGGCCCCTTGGGTCAGGAACAGCCTCTGGAACAGGGACAGGACAAGGTCGACGGCGATCGCCAGCGCCGCGATGAGGAGGGAACCTCCCAGCATCTGGGGGAAGTCGCTAAGGACAAGGCCGTCGAAGAGATAGCGGCCCAGGCCACCTAGGTTGATGTAGGCAACGACGGAGACGGTGGCGATCACCTGCAGCACGCCGGTCCGGAAACCGCCGAACATGACGGTGAGTGCGTTGGGCAGCTCGGCCCGGAACAGGACCTGCAGTTCAGTCATTCCCATGGCCCGGGCCGCGTCCACCACATTCCGGTCCACGCTGGAGATGCCGGCATACGTCCCGGCCAGCAGCGGGGGCACGGTGAGGATCACCAGCGCCCAGATGGGAGGCATCAGCCCGATGCCGGCCAGCAGAACGAACAGGATGAGCAGGCCCAGGGTGGGCAGCGCGCGCAGGGCTCCGGCCAGGGCGACGACTGCCACCCGTCCCCTTCCCGTGTGGCCGACAAACAGCCCGACGGGAACGGCGATGGCAGTCGCGATCAGCATGACGAGTCCGGTGTACTGCAGATGCTCCAACAGCCGGGCGGGGATGCCCATGCTTCCGGACCAGTGCAGGGGGTCGGAAAGCCAGGCGAAGGTATCTGAAAAGACGTTGCTCACGCTGCTTCTCCCGCCAGGGTGGCGCGCTCCGCAGCGGCGGGCGCAGTGCCGCCTTCATCCCCGCGGCCCCGCCGCGTTCCTGCCCGTTCCCACGGAGTGAGGATGCGTTCCAGCAGGACGAGGACGGCATCCATCAGCAGCGCGAGGATCAGGATGGCGACGATCCCCACCACCACCTCGGTGACGAAGTCGCGCTGGAGGCCATCGGTGAAGAGCATGCCCAGGTTGCCGACACCCAGCAGGGCGGCGACGCTGACCAGCGAGATGTTGCTGACGGACACCACCCGCAGCCCGGCGAACAGGACCGGCAGGGAGAGCGGCAGGTCCACCTGCAGGAACCGGGCCAGCGGCTTGAAGCCCATGGCCTGCGCGGCCTGGCTGACGTCTGCGTCCACGGAATCGAAGGCATCCAGGGCGGCGCGCACCAGCAGTGCCACGGCATAGATGCTCAGGGCCACCACCACGTTGAGGGGATCCAGGATCCGGGTGCCCAGGATGGTGGGCAGGATGATGAACAGCGCCAGCGAGGGGATGGTGTAGAGGAGGGAGGAAGCCGTCAGGACCACGGAGCGGAGTGCATTGTTCTGCCGTGCCAACTGCGCCAGCGGAATGGAAATCAGCAGGCCCAGGGCCATGGGAACGAGTGCCAGCACCAGGTGCTGGCCGCCGCGTTCCAGGATCATGCCGGTGTTGGCCAGGAACCATTCCATCAGAGGGCAGCCTGCCGCAACTGGCGCGCCTCTTCGATCAGCGCCAGGACCTCACCGCCGCGGACCACGCCCAATACCGTGCCATCGGTATCAACGGCGACACCGAGGCCCGACGGGGACGACAGGGCCGCGTCAAGGGCCCGCCGCAGGCTCTCTCCCGGACGGAACAGCGACCCACCCGGAACGAGCTCGGTCTCGGTCCCTGGTGCCGACCATCCCAGGGGATGTTTGTCTGCATCCACCACCAACTGCCAGCCACCGGCAGCACTGGCATCAGACTCATATCCGTCCGGAGAGCGGACGATCGTGGGCACGGGATGGATGGCCACGCCGTCGGACGGCGTGAAGCCCAGGTGGCGGAAGCCGCGGTCCCGCCCCACGAAGGATGCGACGAAGTTGTTGGCCGGCGCCCGCAGGATTTCCTCCGGGGTGGCGTACTGGGCCAGCTTGCCGCCGGTGGCAAAGACGGCGACCTTGTCGCCCAGGATGGTGGCCTCGTCGATGTCGTGGGTTACGAACACGATGGTCTTGGCCAGGTCCTTCTGGAGGCGCAGCAGTTCCTGCTGGAGTTCGTCCCGGACAACGGGGTCCACGGCGCTGAACGGCTCATCCATGAGGAGAACAGGCGGATCTGCGGCGAGCGCGCGTGCAACGCCAACGCGCTGCTGCTGGCCGCCGGACAGCTGGGACGGGTACCGCTTGCCCAGGGAGTGCGCCAGGCCCACCACGTCCAGGAGCTCCTCTGCGCGCTTCCGGGCGTCAGCTTTGGAGACGCCGTTCAGCCGTGGAACGGTGGCGATGTTGTCGAGGACCGAGCGGTGCGGCAGCAGACCTGCCGACTGCATGACGTAGCCCATGGAGCGGCGCAGTTCGGCCGCCGGCACCGTGGTGACATCCCGGCCGTCCACGGTGATGGTCCCTGACGTGGGTTCCACCATGCGGTTGATCATCCTGAGCGATGTTGTTTTACCGCAGCCGGAAGGACCCACGAAGACCGTCACAGCGCCTTTGGCAATGGACATGGACAGCCCGTCCACCGCCGGCTGGCCGCCCGGGTACTGCTTGGTAACGCTCTGGAACTCGATCATCGCCTGGTCCATGGTGCGGACTTACCTGTTCTCTTGGACGGGCTGTTGTCAGCACCGCGACATTGCCATCAGCACGCTGATAGTTACGGTAACCCAAACGGGGGCCGGCTTCAGCAGATGAGGCCCTAATCCCCGCAAAGGAATCCCTACTGTAATCATTCGGTACCCCGCTTGGCGTGGATGGGTAGCCGAAGCCGGGCAGGCCTAAAGTGGAGGCGTGACCAACTTGGAAGTTTCACCCCAGCAGGAAGTTTGTCCGCCCGCACCTGCCGGAGGCACGTCGGGCCCGTGCCTGCAGCTGTGGCCCGAACGTGAGGTGCCCCTGGGCGGGGTGCGCGCCATGAACGTCAAGCGCACCCTGCCCCAGCGCGGACTGCCCACCATCGGCGCGTGGTGCTTCCTGGACAGCTTCGGGCCGGACCGTACCGCCATGTCTGTCCTCCCCCATCCCCATATCGGGCTGCAGACGGTGACGTGGCCGCTGGCTGGGCACATCCGACACCGGGACAGCGTTGGCAGCGACGTGGTGGTGCGCCCCGGGGAGCTGAATATCATGACGGCGGGGCACGGGGTCTCGCACTCTGAATTCGCCGTGCTTCCCGACGGCGGGGAGTTGCCGCTGCAGCGGGGCCTGCAGCTCTGGGTGGCCCTTCCCGACGGGGAGAGAAACCGGGAGCCGGCGTTCGAACAGCACCGGGAACTGCCGCGCGTCGCCGGCCACGGCTTCACCGCCACCGTCATGGTGGGTGGGTTTGCGGGCGTCGTGTCCCCCGCGACGATGTTTTCGCCGATCGTTGGCGCGGACGTTTCCTGCGAAGGGGACGCGGTACTGCCACTGGACCCCGCCTTTGAGCACGGCATCCTGGTGCTCGACGGCGGCCTGGCGGTGGACGGGCAGGACCTGCCGGCGGGGCCGCTGGGCTACTTGGGCACCGGCCGCAGCGAACTCCGGATGGAGGCCCGCCCCGGCACGCGGTTCCTGCTGATTGGCGGTGAGCCGTTCGGTGAAGAACTGCTGATGTGGTGGAACTTTGTGGGCCGCACCCACGACGAAGTGGAGCAGGCCCGGGAGGACTGGGAAGCGCAGGCCGGGCTGCCGGATGCCGAAACGGCTGCGGCCAGGTATGGACTGGTGCCAGGCCACGGTCCGGAGGCCGGGGCGGAGGCCGGCCGCATTCCCGCTCCCCCGCTGCCCGGCGTGCGGTTGACGCCCCGTAAGCGCGCCGTCGACTAAGCGCGCCGCCTGGCCCGCTGACGGGCAAGCGCGGTTTGGTTCCTGTCGGCCGTCAGGCCGGTTCGGCCAGGAGTTGCAGGACGCCGAACACCGGTTCCTGGTCCAGGACCCTCACGTCAGTGATGCCGCCTGCTTCGAGGTTCCGGCGGAATGACTCCTGCAGCGGTGCCACGTTCATGCCCAGGCCGCCGCCCAGGATCACCGGACCTTCAATTTTCAGCTGGCCCAGCACCTGCCCGGCCAAGGCGGCAAGGTCGCGGCCGGCCTGCTCCAGCAGGGCTGCACTGTCCTGGTGCCCGGCAGCGGCCGCTTCCACGACATGCCTGGCCTGCTGGGCCCAAAAGCGCCGTCCCGTGTCCGGGGAATGGAACAGCGCAATCAGCTTGTTGGGGTGGTCCAGGCCGCAGGATGCCAGGAGGGATTCCGTGAGCTGGTCAATCGGCAGGCCCTGGTTCATCCTGCGCAGGCTGTGCCGGACCGCTTCCCTGCCCAGCCAGTAACCGCTGCCCTCATCCCCCAGCAGGTAGCCCCATCCGCCCGCCCGGGCCTCGCCGCCGTCGGCGTTGCGTCCCCAGGCAGCCGAGCCGGTACCTGCAATGACCGCAACTCCCGTACTGGCACGGCCCGCGGCCAGCAGCAGGCGGGAGTCGTGGACAACGGTGATGCGGGCCTCCGGGACGAGTGGCTGGATCAGGGCCGCCAGGGCGGCGGCGTCCTCGTCGGTATCGATTCCGCCGGACCCTGCGTACACCCGGTCCACGCGGCCGCCACCGATCCTGGCGAAAAGCTCCGCCAGGTTCCGTGCTGCCTGGTCGCGGCTGACGTTCTGGACGTTGGAGCTCCCCGCCGCATCGTCCGCGACGGGCACTCCGTCTTCAAAGCGGATGCCGTGTGTCTTGGTGCCGCCGATGTCCAGGCCGATCGTGACGCCGTGCAGTGGGTTGCCTGGCGAGTCCGTGGCGTGCTGGTCGGGACTGGTGGAGGGGTTCTGGGTGTTCGTCACGTCACAAGGGTACTTGCGTGGCCTGGCTTTGGGGCGCCGCGCCTGCCTTCCGCGGAGGCGCTGCCGCCACCCGCCGTCGTCATCCGGTTCCCCGGGTCAGCGGCCCGCCCTGGTGACCAGCCCGGCCAACAAGCGTGGCCCCTGGGCCACCACCAGCTCGCGGAAGAGCCTGGCGGGAACGGGTTCGGTTTCGGGTTTCCGGCGCCGCCAGCTCACTCCGACTTCCCGGAAGGCCAGCTCCGAGTCCAGCGGCACCTCCACCCAGCCGAGGTCTCCGGTTTCCGGGCGCAGCGTCCTGCCGGGGGCGTCGCCGCCGGGCGGCAGGATGCTGACGCCCAGGCCTGCCGAGACCAGTCCGCGGACCGTGTGTGAATCCTGGCTCTCGAAGGCGATCCGCGGCCGGTATCCCGCCTCGCGGAACAGGGCGTCCGTCAGCGAACGCAGCCCGTATCCGGTTCCCAGCGCCACGAACGGTTCCGTCCGGATATCGGCCAGCCGGGCCATCCGCTGCCTGGCCAGGGGATGGGCGTGATGCACCACCAGCCGGAGCGGTTCCCGGTACAGCGGGGCCGAATCGAGGGTTTTGCCCGCCGGCGCCACGGGAGCGGTGAGGGCCAGGTCCGCTTCCCCGGATGACAGCTCTTCAAGGCATGCGCTCCGGGCGCCCTGGCTGAGCCGGAACCCGGTCCCGGGATGCCGGGCACGGAAGGCGCTGATCAGCAGGGGCAGGGTGGCCTCGCCGAAGGTGTGCTGGAAAGACAGGGACACGGTGCCCCTGACCAGTTCGGACTCGTTCCGGACCAGGTCCAGGCCGGCCTGGAACTCCGCGAGCGCCTGCTCGATGTAGGGCAGCAGGGTGCGGGCTGCGGGCGTCAGGCGGACACCGCGGCCGTCCCGGACCAGGAGTTCGGTGCCGACGGCGGCGCTGGCCCTTGCCACTGCCCTGCTCACCGTCGATTGGGGTAATCCGAGGAGTTCGGCCGTCTCCGTGACGTGTTCGGTCCGTCCCAGCTCGGCGAGTACCGGCATGAGGGGCAGCAGTTGGGCCAACTGTTTCCGGTCCGGTTCCATGGCTGCTCCCTTGCCGGTTCCCGAGCTTTCCCGGAACCGGGAAGCAATCCGATATTGCTATCAGTTTGGCATGAAATATGCATTGGAAGCATTCATTGGCCGGGGACTACGCTTGCTTGATGCCACAGAAAGCGAGCTCCGGCACGGCGGCTTCCCCTCCGTGGAACGGCCATCCCAAAGGGTCCAGGGCCTACGGGCGGATCCTGGCCGGTCTGTCATGCGCAGGGGTTGCAACGTTCGCGCAGCTTTACTCCACCCAGGCGGTCCTGCCCCTCCTGGCGGCCGATCTGCGCGTCACTGCCGCCGAGGCTGCCCTCACCATTTCCCTGGCCACCGTGGGTTTGGCCGCAACCGTGATCCCCTGGTCCTTCCTGGCGGACCGGATCGGCCGGGTGAAGGCGATGATGTGGGGCATCACGGCGGCCACGGTGCTGGGACTGCTGGTGCCCCTGTCCGCCAGCTTCGGCATGCTGCTGGTCCTCCGGCTGTTGGAGGGGATGGCGCTGGGCGGAATCCCCGCCATCGCCATTGCCTACCTCAACGAGGAGGTCAGCAAAGCGCACGCCGCGCTTGCCGCCGGAAGCTATGTTGCCGGGACCACCCTGGGGGGACTTTCAGGGCGGCTCGTGGCCGGCCCTGTCGGCGAACTCTGGGGGTGGCGGTCGGCAGCCCTGGCAGTTTCCGTGCTGGCGACGATTGCCGCCGTCGCCTTCCTTGTCCTGGTGCCCCGGGCCAGGGGTTTTGTTCCTGCCCGGGCCGCCGGACTCCGGAGCGCCGTCCGGACGCTCGGGGGCCACCTTAGGAACATCCGGCTGCTGGCCCTGTATGCCCAGGCCTTCCTGATGATGGGCGGGTTCGTGGCCGTCTACAACTATCTGGGGTTCCGGTTGTCGGGCGCCCCGTTCGGGCTGCCGGCCACCGTGATCAGCCTGATCTTCCTGGCCTATCTGTCCGGCACCTTCTCCTCCCGCTGGGCAGCGGGGATGACCTCGAAATACGGGCGCCGGAACGTGCTGCTGGGCGGACTTGGCCTGGCTGTTGGCGGCCTTGCCCTGACCCTCACCCCGTCCCTGGTGCTGATCCTGTGCGGGCTGGTGGTGTTCACGGGCGGCTTCTTCGCAGCCCACAGCATCGGCTCCGGCTGGACGGGCGCCATCGCCAGCACCGGCCGCGCGCAGGCAGCGTCCCTTTACAACCTGGCCTACTACCTGGGCTCCAGCCTCCTGGGCTGGGCAGGTGGCCTGGTCTTCCAGGCCTGGGGCTGGAACGCACTGGCTGGAGCCGTGATCGCCCTGGCGTGCCTCACTGCCGCAACTGTCGCCGTCGTCCATTCCCGCGCGGAAACGGCCGCTGCCTGACTCGGCGCCGCACTCGAATTAACACGCTCCAGCAGCTTCGAGGATAGAGCGGATGTTCGGCAGGACGCGTGCCTGTGGAGCCGATGGCGGAGATTCTGCGGTCTAGGATGAACTAAGGACCGTGTGGAAGGAACCGCCGTGAGTACGAATGCCAGGAACACCAGGCCTGGGGCGCACCTGGAGCCGCTGGATGCCATTGACGAGCGCCTCCTTGCGGCCCTCGTGGCAGACGCCAGGATTTCCAACAAGCAGCTCGCCGAAATGGTGGGTATTGCGCCGTCGACCGCCTTGATGCGCACCCGCGCCCTCTCGGAGCGCGGGATTGTGCAGGGCTACGAGGCGAAGCTGAGCCTGTCGGCCATCGGCCGGTCGGTGCAGGCCCTGGTGGCCGTACGGCTCCGCGCCCACGACCGGGACCAGATCGACCGTTTCACTGCGCGCGTGCCGCACCTGCCCGCCGTGCTGTCGACCTTCCACACCTCAGGTTCGGTGGACTACCTGCTGCACATCGCCGTCGGAAGCACCGAAGACCTGCGGGACTGGGTCCTGGACAATTTGGCTACCGATCCCGTGGTGGGCCACACCGAAACCACGCTGGTCTTTGAACACATCCAAGGCAACCACGGCCCGCTTCCGGACTAGCGCCGCTGTAGATCCACCCGGCTCTGACGGACCCCTGTTTCGTTGCTTTGATGGAAGCGGTGAGGGTGACGGCTGACAGGGCGAGTGCCGCCGAGCCGCACAGCAGGACGAATCCCTGCACCGCTGCCGCCATTCCGAACACGGCGCTGGCCCAGCCCAGGCCGAGGACCGGCACGGCGCTGCCCAGGTAGGTGATGACGTACACGGTGCTGATGATCTGCGCGTGGCGTGCCGGCTCCACCTTGCCCGCCACCTCGTTGAAAACCATCCGGAAGGCCATGCCCTGCCCCAGGCCGGCGGTAACGGCAGCCCCAACGAGCAGCAGTGGGCTGTGCCATGCGCCGGCGGCTCCCAGCAGGATGACGGAGACGCCCAGGACGGCCAGCCCCGCAGGCACGGCCAGGCGCCCGCGCAGGGTCACCAGCTGGCTCAGGGCTGACGCCCCCAGCGGCAGGCCGGCCAGCACGCCGATCAGTGGCCGGGAGTCCGTGCCCAGGACCTGCGCGAAGTAGCCCGGGGCCAGTGACAGGGAGAAGCCAAACACGGCAAAGCTCAGGAAGCCGACGCCGGACGCCAGCCAGAAAGCGCCCCTCGCCTGCCGTGAAACGGAGGGACGGCGCGGGGCAAGGACGTGCAGCGGGCGGGACACTGCCGGCACCATGATGGCCGGGCGTGCGCGGATCAGGTACAGCGGGACAAGGAGCGCGGCCAGCAACAGCGAATGGACGACGTACGGAGCCGTGGTGGCACCGGGAAGCAGCGACAGCAGTCCGCCGATGACGGGACCCGCCGCTACGCCCCCCGAGGAGGCCAGCAGCGTAAAGCGCGATGCCCACTCCGGCCGGGACGGGAGCAGCTCGCGAAGGGCTGCCGCGCTGGCCCCCGTGGCGAGCGCAACCGCCATTCCCTGCAGCGCCCGTCCGGCGCACAGGGCAGCCAGCGTGCCCGCTTCGGCGAAGATCCAGCCGCCCGCCAGTCCGGTCAGGACAGCGACCAGGAGGGCGGCCCGGCGGCCGATATGGTCCGACCAGTGCCCGGCGAGCAGCAGCGTCCCCACCAGGGCCAGGACGTAGCTGGCGAAAGCCGCCGTTACGTCGAGGCTGGACAGCCCGAGGTTGGCCTGCAGCAGGGGGTACAGCGGGGTGGCAAGGTTGGCGCCCACCAGGAGCATGAAGATGACCGCGCCGGAAATCACCAGCCGCGCCGTAGTGGTGGCATTCCATCCGCTGGCCGTGGCCGGGCGCATGCGCAGTTCGCTGAAGACCGTCATTGTGCCGCCTTAGGGGTCGCCGCGGCGGGTGGTCCTTGTGGGAGCCCGGCGCGGATACAACTGTGATGGTTCAAGAATGCGGTACCGCTGCGCCATATCTTTCGACCTTGCAGGGATAATTGAGCAAAATCATCAACTTATGGATCCACGAATGATGGAGAGTGACGATCTTGAACAAACTGGACCCCACGGACCTGAAGATCCTGCTGGCCCTCATCCGGGATCCCCGCATCCAGATCGGTGAGCTGGGCGAGTCCCTGGGCATCGCCCGCAACACGGCCCAGTCACGGGTTCGCCGCCTGCTGCGCAGCGGGGTGCTGCGCCCGGGCGGGCGCGAGGTTGACCTGGAGGCGGTGGGCTATGACGTGGTGGCCTTTGTGACCATTGAGGTCTCCCACCGGGAGCTGGACGGCGTCGTGGCAGCACTGCGGCTCATCCCGCAGGTCCTGGAAGTCCACGAGATCTCCGGCCGCGGCGATGTCTGGTGCCGGGTGGTGGCCACGGACACCCACAACCTCCAGTCGTCCCTGCGGCAGGTCCTGCGGATCAAGGGTGTCATCCGGACAGAGACCGTGCTGGCCCTGCACACCCATATCCCCTACCGGACCGAGCCCCTCATCAGCGGCCTGAGCAGTGCCGCAGCTCCGGCGGCTAGGATTTCCTGAATGACCATCATCGATAACGCCGTCTACGTCAACGGCGTCCGCCATGCAGAGCCCGACAGTCTTGAGCAGACCTTTGAGACCCTGTCCCTGCATGGCGGCATGGCATGGATCGGCCTCTACCGGCCCACGGCGGAGGAAATGGCGGCCGTGGCCAGCGAGTTCGGACTCCATGCCCTCGCAGTGGAGGATGCCGTTTCGGCCCACCAGCGGCCCAAGCTGGAGCGTTACGACGACAACCTTTTCACCGTCCTGCGGCCCGCCCGGTACGTGGACGAGGACGAAACCGTGGAATTCGGCGAACTCCACGTGTTCACCGGCAAGAACTTTGTGGTGACGGTGCGGCATGCGGAAACGGCCGGCGTTGCCAGGGTGCGGCAGCGGCTGGAGGGGCGGCCTGATCTCCTGCGGCACGGTCCCGAAGCGGTGCTGTATGCCCTGCTGGACCGGGTGGTGGATGACTACGCCCCGGTGGTGGCGGGGCTGGAAAACGACATTGACGAGATCGAGGACCAGCTGTTCAGCGGCGATTCCTCCGTGTCCCGCCGCATTTACGAACTGGCCCGGGAGGTCATCCAGTTCCAGCGCGCCATCCACCCCCTGCCCGAGATGTTGGACCAGTTGAAGCGCGGCTTCGAGAAGTACGAAGTGGAAAGCGAGCTGCGGCATAACCTGCGTGACGTGGAAGACCACGTTGAGCGGGTGATTTCCCGGGCGGACTCCTTCCGGGACTTGCTGCAGAACGCCCTGACCCTGGACGGGACGCTGACAGCCAACCGGCAGAACGAGGCCAGCGCCGAGCAGAACGAACAGGTCAAGAAAATCTCGTCCTGGGCGGCCATCCTGTTTGCGCCCTCATTCGTGGCCGGGATCTACGGCATGAACTTTGACAACATGCCCGAACTCCATTGGTCCTTCGGCTACCCCCTGGCGCTGCTCCTCATGGTGGCTGCCGGCGGCCTCATGTACGGCATCTTCAAGAGGAAGGGCTGGATCTAGCGGGGCGGGATCACCGTCGCCGGCAGCCGTCCGGTGGCCAGCGCCACCCGCATATTGCCCACCGCGTGCACCATGAGGGAAACAATAAGGAATGCCACCAGAACCTGGCCGGTGGAACCCAGCACCCTCACCCATCCGCCATCGAGGGTTGGGTCAAGGAAGTCGTACACGTACCATCCGTCAAGGCCGCCCCGGATCCACGAAAACGCAAGGAAGGCCACCGGGTAGCCCAGCCAGGCAAGGGGCCGCCACCAGGGACCTCGGACCGTCCGGGTGACGAGAATCCAGTCAAGCGCCGCCACCAGCGGGGCCAGGCGGTGGTGGGCAACCTGCGGCCAATACAAATCCCATGTCCACCACGGCTCTTCCGGCGGAGCCACGAGCACGATGTAGATGATGCCCGTCATGACCATGTACAGGACCAGCGCGCCGAACATCTGGTCCCACCACAGCGGCGGCCGGCGTCGCCGCAGCACCCCTGAAATGATCAGGACAAGCCCGAAGACAAGATTTCCCTGCACAGTGAATTCCGAATACAGCTGCGGGACATCCACGTCGTTGCCGGGGAGGGTGGCGTCGAAGGTCTTTTGCACGATTGCGGCCAGCACGACAAGACCGACGCTGATCCGGGTGGCCCGGATCCATGGGCGGTCGGGGTGCAGGGCACGGTTGATGGCAAAGTTGCGCACGACCGGCGGAGCCAGCTGTGGGGGGTGCCCTTCCTTCTTCGTGAGGCTCATGGAGCAAGGATCACGCCGGCAGGAGGAAAAAGACAGGGTCCTTCGACCGCTAACGCCCACCGCCCACCCGGGCCGGTGACAGCCGGTCCGGGCAGGCGGTGACGGTCAGGCGTTGGTTCTGCGCTTCAGCCAGCCCCAGACGCCGGTGGCGACGAAGAGGACCAGGCCGATGATGGCGAGCCAGAGAAGGCCCTTCACGACGAAGCCGACGATGGACAGGATGAGCCAGAGGACAAGAAGTCCGATGATGATTCCCATGAGGCCCACTCTAGGCCCCCACCCATCCGATCGGGCCTGCATCCGGGGGCGTTTTGCCTATGGGAACGGTAACGCGTCCCGCGGTTCCGTCCACCACCGCTGTTTGCCCGTTCACGAGGGTGCGGGTTGCGGACCTACCTTCCAGCTCACTGCGTTTGGCGGCGCGGGCCAGCACACGCCGGCGGTGCCGCTCCTTCTCCGCCGGCGGCAACGCCCCGCCGTCGGGCATTGCCGCAAGTTCCTCGAAGCGCAGGTGAGTGACATCCGTGGGCCCGGCCAGGACACCGGCTTCCGTGAGGCGCCCTCCCAGCGTATGCGGCGGCACCGGAAAGCCTCCGCGCAACAGTTCGCCCAGGTTGGCGCCCTTGCCGCCAGCCAAGGCCACATCCAGGGCCCCCTGACGATGTCCCGCCCTCTGCTCCCTACAAGCCAGGCCCAGGAACCGTGGTGCACAACCAGGGGCCCCAGGCGCCCTTTGCCCGGTCTGCGGAAGCGGCTCGTTGCATCAGGGCCACGGGAAGGGACGAGCGAGGGAAGGATCCGCGGAGTCCGCCCGCGGACAGGAATCGCCCGGCGGTGGGCACCTGCGTTTGAAAAGGAAGGCAAACCAGGTGTTCTGGCTCTGGCAACACGCCTGCAAATGGTGGAGCTAAGGAGATTCGAACTCCTGACCTCTTCGATGCGAACGAAGCGCTCTACCAACTGAGCTATAGCCCCGGAATGGGCCGCAACCTGCAAGGCGTTCCAGGATGGTGCGGAACCGGTGTCCCTAGGCTACAAATTTTCCCGGCCCAACGCCAATTGACGCTCCGGCCGGCCGCGGGACCCCAAGGCGCCCCGCCCAAACTTTACGCGCGCCGGCGCTGAAGAACGTCGTCGAGGTTGCTCAGCGCGCTCTGCGCCTTGGTCAACTGCTGATCGGCCACCTGCTGTGCTTCCGCGGACTCCGCTGCCTGCACCCCGGCAGCGCCCTGCTTCAGGGACGGCTTGCCAACTGCCTTGGGCGCCTCAGGAAGTTCAAGAGGCTGCGGCTCCGGGCGCTTTGCCTTGGCTGCGTCCACGTAAACGGGCTTGGGGACTTCCACCGGCTCCCAAGGGGTTCCCGCCGGAGTGGCCGGGGCCGCCTCTGCAGCACTGGTATCGCCGGCAGCCACCGCGACGGCGAGGGCTGCTTCACGAAGCTCAACTGCCGTGAGCCGCTTGATCCCGGCCTGGCCTGCCTCGGCATCGAAAAGCGGGCTGTCCGGCCGCGCGGGGACGGCCTCAGGTTTTGGGGGAATCGCGTCGGCCGTCTCCGGGCGGCGTGCAGGCGCACTCATGGCCGAGCGGAACGCAGCATTGACCTTTGCCTTGCGGTCGCGGACGGCGAGCATACGCAGCAGCGCCACCGACCCGAGAGTCAGCACCGTGCACAGGATCGGAAGGGCAGGCGAACCGATGCCAAAGGCAGCCAGGATCCCGGAAATGAATGCAGTGACAAGGGAGAGCAGCCCCACCAGGGCCAGCGCGGTCCGGCCGTAGCGGATGCGGAGCCGGGCCGGAGGGGGGGTGCTGGCAGCGCCGGCACCGGGTGACGGACTCTTCCTGGGTTCCATGGCTTTCTCCTGCTGGGCGGCGACGTTCAAGACCAGGCCGGCGTGCGGATCCGGCCCCTCATCGGCGGGGGCGTCTGCCAGGAAGTCGACGGCAGGCTGGAACTGGTGCCGGCGGTTCCGGAGGACGTAAGGGGCAACCCATACAATCCAGAGCGCGACGGCAACCACGAGGATCACTGAGCTGCTAAGGGGGAAGTCCACACTCAAAACCGTATGAGCATCATGCCTGCTCAGGCCGCATTAGCCCCGGTGTGTCGTGCCCCCTCTGGCAAACCGTTGGATTTATGACCGGCGCGAGGCCAGCCAGGGGCCCAGCAGGCCCTCCGGGACTTCTTCCGCGGTGAGGGCGAAGGAACGGTGGTCGGCCCATTTGCCGTTGATGTGCAGGAAACGGGGCCGGTACCCCTCGTCCCGGAATCCCAGCTTTTCCACCACCCGCAGGCTGGGTCCGTTCTCGGGCCGGATATTGATTTCCATCCGGTGCAGGCCGAGGGTCCTGAAGCAGTGGTCCGTCACCAACGCCACGGAGGTGGGGGCGATCCCCCGTCCAGCCCGTGCCTGGTCAACCCAGTAGCCAAGGGTTGCCATCATGGCCGAACCCCACACGATTGACGACACGGTCAACTGGCCCACGATGGCGGGGCTGCTGAGGCCCGGCCTCCACTCGGTAATAAGGAAGGGCAAAGCTGTGGCCTGCGCGGCCTGCACTTTGAGCGACCGGACCATGTGCCGGTAATCGGGCAGCCCACCGCCCGGATCCGGATTGGAGGCCTCCCACGGCTGCAGCCACTCACTGTTGCGCGAGCGCACCTCCATCCATTCATTCTTGTCGCGGTACCGGATGGGCCGCAGGACCAAGTCGCCGCACTCCAGGGTGACCGGCCAGATGGGACCACTGCGCATGGCGCTAGCGGGAAAGGTCCGAGGTGAAACCTGGCAGCCATTCCCGCAGGCCCGGGCCCAGGTCGTCGCTGTCGATGGCGAGCTGGATGCAGGCCTTGAGGTAGCTGAGTTTGTCGCCGGTGTCGTAGCGCCGGCCCCGGAACACGACCCCGTACACCCCGTGCCCTTCACCATCACCGGAGGCAAGTTCCTGGAGGGCATCCGTCAACTGGATTTCCCCGCCCCGGCCCGGTTCGGTGTGTTCAAGGACGCCGAACACGGCGGGGTGCAGGACATAACGCCCGATCAGGGCCAGGTTGGAGGGCGCTTCCTCGGGTGACGGCTTTTCCACCAGCCGGTTGACGCGGACGTAGTCTTCGCCGTCGATGTCCTGGATGTCCGCACAGCCGTAGGCGCTGATCTCCGACGGCTCCACTTCAATCAGGGCGACGACGGACCCACCGGTTTTGGCCTGGACGTCAATCATCGTGCTGAGCAGTTCGTCGCGGGCGTCAATCAGGTCATCTCCCAGCAGGACAGCGAAGGCTTCGTCACCCACGTGCTGTTTTGCGCGGAGCACCGCATGGCCCAGGCCGTGGGGGTCGCCCTGCCGGACGTAGTGGATGTCACCCAACTGGCTGGCCGCCTGGATGGACGCCAGCTTCTCCGTGTCCCCTTTGTCCTCGAGCGTTGACTCAAGGGACGGCACGCGGTCGAAGTGGTCTTCCAGGGCCCGCTTGTTGCGGCCCGTAATCATCAGGATGTCGTGGAGGCCCACGTGGACGGCTTCCTCCACCACATACTGGATGGCAGGCTTGTCCACGACGGGGAGCATTTCCTTGGGCATCGCCTTGGTGGCTGGCAGGAACCTGGTGCCCAGGCCCGCGGCGGGAATGACGGCTTTGCGGACTCTGGGGTTACTGGTGTTCACCGGTCTAATCTAACGTCAGCGTCAAGCATTTCAGTAACCACCGGAGCGGCAAGCCCGTGCCGGTGCGGGAAGAACCTCCCAATACGGGGCATTGCAGGAAGGACACCATGCTGCAGGAGACCAACGCAGTCAAGGACGGCATCAGGGCCGCCCACCGCCGGCGGCGGGCAGCGCTGACGCCGGCGCAGCTCGAAGCTGCCGGCGCGGCCCTGGCCGTCCATGGGGAAGCATGGGCGGGGACGGTCACAGGGAAGCAGGCCTCGATAGCCTGCGTGTACCTTGGCGTGGGACACGAACCGCCCACCCTGCCCCTGATCAACGCCCTGCATCGCAGCGGCTATCAGGTACTGCTTCCGGTGTGCGAGGAAGGCCGCGAATTGAGCTGGGTGTTCTGGACGCCGGAGACCAGCTTCGAGCGCAGCAAATATGCACCAATCCTGGAGCCCACGGGGCACCGTCACGGGCCGGAAACGGCCGGTGCCGCAGCGGTGCTCTTTATTCCGGCCACCGCAGTGGACCTCGCCGGCAACAGGATCGGGCAGGGCGGAGGCTACTACGACAAATTCCTGGGGCACCTGGCTACGGCAGGGAAGGAAATTCCCCTGGCCGCTGTTATCTACGATGACGAATTGCTGCCCGCCGGCCGGATACCGGCCGAGAAGTTCGACCGACCGGTCCCGGCCGTCCTGGCCCCGTCCGGATACCGGCCATTGGCGGGCAACGCCTGAGCCCGTCCATTCGGGCACAGTGATAGAATTAGCACTCAGGCCCTGCGACTGCTAACGGTTTACCCGGTGGCAGCACGGGACCTCTCGTTTGCCCAAGAGGAGGAGCACCAGTGCCAACATATGCTTACGCCTGCAAGGATTGCGGCCACGCCTTCGACATTGTCCAGTCGTTCTCGGACAGCAGCCTGACGTCCTGCCCGGAATGCGAGGGCACGTTGCGCAAGAAGTTCAACAGCGTCGGTGTCGTCTTCAAGGGCTCGGGTTTCTACCGCACGGATTCCCGCGATTCCAAGGGCAGCTCCGTCTCCCCCGCACCCGCAGCGACGCCCGCTGCCACCCCCGCCGCGTCGGCGCCGGCAGCAGCTGCCGCCAGCTAAGCAGCCCAGGACTTTACGACGGCGGCCGGACGCTTCCTGCGTCCGGCCGCCTTTGTCCACATAGCCGCCGTCCGGGCTCCCGTGCCGCTTTGGCGTCACCTAGCGTGGGCGCATGCCAGTACTCTTCCGACGTCGCCGCGACGGTCTCCGGTTCCCCGGCCATGTCCATGCTGCAGGTGCCCGTAACATCCCCCGCCGCCCCGGACGGCGTCCCCTGCACTCGCGGTTTGCCGGCTGGCTCAGCCGCAACCGACGCCTCGTAGCGGCCCTGCTCTTGTGCGCAGCTGCAGCAATCGCTGTCCAGCAACTCACTCCCGCCCCGCTCACCACCGTCACGGCGCTGTCCGCTGCCCGGGACCTGCCCGCGGGAACAACGGTAACGGCAGCAGACCTGGCCCAGGTCCAGGTGCCGCCCGGGATGGTGACCGACGGCTTCCTCCGGGATGGATCCGCAACCGCAGGCAAGCAGCTCGCAGCGCCGCTGCGGAAGGGCCAGCTCCTCACCGACGCCCAGCTGCTGGGCCCCGGGCTCCTGGCAGGGACGCCCCCCGGTTCGGCCGCGGTTCCCCTGCGGATGGCGGATGCCTCATCCATCCAGCTGGTCTCCCCCGGCCAGCTGGTCAACATTGTGCTGACATCAGCCAACGGGTTCGACCAGAAGGGTCCCTCTGAGGTCCTGGCGTCTGCCGTCCCGGTGCTGTGGACCTCGAACAACGGCGGCCAAGGGGGTCAATGGCTCGGCACCACCGAGACCGATGGACTGATCGTGGTGGCAGCCACCGCCGAACAATCACTGCGCCTGGCCGGCGCCTCCACCCAGGGCAGGCTGTTCTTCGTCCTGGTCGGGCCGCCCTGACCTCAAGCGTGGCCCGGATGATGTGGGTCAGCCCCAGTGCGGCGGTTTCTGTTCCTTCAACCAGGTATCGTGATCGTCCTCCCGGTCACCCCAGCTGCGGGCGTCGTCTTCCGCCGCCTTGCTCGGGAGGATCTCGTCGGTGCCCCCCGCTGCCGGCCGCGCCCCCGGAGAAGGCACCGGCGCTGCGGAATCCGCGGGAGCGGCACCGCGGTCAGTTCCGGCTGCGGCCCCGCTCCTGTTCGAGCCGCCGTTCTTATCCAGGTCGTCGTTCCTGTTCGAGCCGCCGTTCTTATCCAGGTCGTCGTTCCTGTTCAGGTCGTTCGTGTTCCGGGTGTTGTTCTCGTTCTGGCGCATGTCTTCCTCGGGCCTGTCTTTCCCAGGCCGGTCTTCTCTCGTCGTGGCACCCGCTTCCCTTGTCACCTGGGCGCGCCGGCCTTGGCTGACAGCCTCGGAAGGCAGGTAGGAAACACCGACAGCAGGCGCCCCATCAATTCCGTGAAGTGCGTGGTTGAAGTCATCGTCCAGGAATCCTGTGCTGGACGTGGTCCGGCCCGGAAGCACCATCTTCTCAAGTCCCAGGTAACCGGCGATGCGGTCCGCGCAGGACGAGGGGTCCGTGAAGACCTCGATGGTCCACAGGGGCATGTACCGCCATCCCAGGCGTTCCAGCAGTTGCGGCCGCAGCCTGCTGCGCTCACGCACGCTCATGGTGCGGTACTGGGCCGTGCCGTCGGATTCGATGGCCACGGGCCGCGGGAGGTCGGGGTCGTCCTGGCCCATGGTGTTCAGGGGATCCGCCGCGGCAACCACGTCGATGGCGCCGTCGTACTGGTGCCAGACCCTGGCGCCACGGGCCCGCAACCGGTCCCCCAGGTCCGCTACCAGCGGGTCCGCTCCCAGCGCCTGCTCGCTGGCCGCGGCACGGGACGCGGGAGTCCCGAGATCGGTGTTGCCGGAAATTTCCCGGTCCAGCAGAGTATAAAGATCCACCGCCCCGTGGGTGAGCCTGGTGTGGTCCAGGTCCTCCGGCCGGAAGCAGGTGAGCACGTGCATGGAACGGCGCGCCCGGGTCATGGCCAGGGCAAACTTCTCCCGGCCGCCCTCCGCGGAGAGCGGCCCGAAGTTGTGCAGGGCGCGGCCGTGCGGGGTCCGCCCAAATCCGGGCGAGAAAATGACGTGGTCGCGGACCAGGCCTTGGGCGCGTTCAAGGTCAACTACCCGGAAAGATTCCGGCCCGGCGCCGAAGAAGCCGGCCAGGCCCGGCTGGTTGGACAGCTGGAGCCTGATGGATTCACCAATCCTGGCGGCGTGCCGCAGGCTTGCGGTAACCACTGCCAGCGACGTTCGCGGGCGCAGGCGGGCGTGTTCGAAGACGAGCTCCACCACGCGGTTGACCTCGGCCACCACGGACTCCACGCCTTCGTCGCCGGCACTGGGCAGGCCCGTGCCGTCCGGCAGGTATTCCACCAGCAGCGACCGGTCCAGCCCCGTGGCCGACTGGCCTTCCGGCAGCCGGCGCAGGCCGCCGTCGTAAAAGTTCTTGCTCAGCTGAAGGACCAGGTCCTCGTCCACCGCCCGGTACACCACGTTGAGCCGCCACACCGGAAGCACGGCAGACAATGCCGTGAAGGCACTTTCCACCCGGTGGTGGGCCGACTCGCCGGGCGCCAGCCGTTCCACCCCGACGGTGAAGGTCCGCGGCGTGGCAATGCGCGAGTCGCCAAAGGCAATCACCTGCCGTGCACGGGCGATTGCCGGCAGGACAGCCTGAAGCGAGGTGGCTTCCGCATCGAGGATTACGACGGCGTCGAAGTGCTGTTCCGCCGGAAGCAGGCCCGTCATCAGGTACGGGCTGACAGACCAGACGGGAACCAGGGTGCCGATCAGGTCCGGAGCCTGTGCGGTAAGGGCCGGCAGGGAGACCCGGCCGTCCTTGAGCAGGCTCCGCAGCAGGTCGGCCTGGCGGGGCTGGGCAGCGATGGCTGTGCGCCACCGTTCCGCCAGGTCCCACCGCAGGCGGGCGGCGCCGCTGGCAACGTGGGCGTTGTCCGCCAGCCGGTACTCTGCCTCAAGCTGGCGCAGCGCGTCGCCGTCGGACATGGCCAGGTAGTCGTCACCGCTGATCATTGCCTCAAGCGCGGACTGCCACCAGGCCAGCTCCAGCTCGGCGGCAACGGATCCCTCCGGGACTTCCCGCTCGGCGAGGTCGGCCAGGAGCTCGCCCAGGCCGTGTTCGCGCATGTTCTCGACCAGGAGGGTGCGCTCGGGCAGGGTCTTAAGCGTGTCGGTGTCCGCCACCAGGCGCTCCAGGCGTTCCATCAGCCGCGCGTAGGGAACGGTGGACAGCGAGCCGCCGCCTTCCGTGTGCCGCAGCGCCTCACCCAGCTGTGCCAGTTCGCCGTCCAGGGACCGGTACATGGCAATCATTTCGGCCAGGCCGGAAGGTACGGCGGGGTGCCGCTGCGTGGTGGCGTAGCCCGCCCACAGGGCGCGCTGCTCCTGCACCAGCACCAGGGATGAGTGCAGGTCTGCGATGTGGACGCCCGGGCGCACGTATTCCTTGGCGACCCGGCGCAGCCTTGAGCGCTGCATGGCAGTCAGCTCGATGCCGCGCTCACGCCGCCAGGCGGACGGCGCGGTGGCGGAAATTAGGTCCGTCACGGGCCGGTCAAAGATGTCCGGGGTGAACTTGTCCAGGCTTCCGCGGACGGCGACCAGCAGTTCCAGCTGCTCGCCCCACTCGGCGAATGATTCGCCCAGGCGGATTTCGGCGTGCTCCGCAACGGCGTCCATGCGGTCGCGGAGGAGGGGAAGGCTCTTGGCGACGGAGCGGACCAGGTCCTGGGCTTCCTCCGTCTCCTTGCGGGTCAGCAGCCGGGCCCCGTGCCAGGGGCTGGTGGTGGCCGCCTTACTGAAGCTGCCCAGTTCCGCGGCGCGCCTGAGCCTGCCGGCCAGCTCCTCACGGTCCCGGATACTGTCCAGGACGCTGCGCTTGAGCCGGACGGTGGTGGCGGGCGCGGGGTGGATGGAGGTGAGCTCCGCGAGTGACTGCATGGCCTGGTAGGGCGAGCAGCCCCAACGCTCGCGAACGTTGTGGAGCGACGCCACGTGGTCCATGAGGGCGTGCCGGTGTTCCACCAGGGTGTTGTGGAGGTTCCCGAGCTGGGGTTCCAGTGATTTTTCGTTGCGCACGATCGCCCGGAGCAGCTGGCCCTTCAGCTGCTGCGCCGTGACGTTTCCGGAGAGCTGGAACAGGATGGACTCCAGCCCCAGCGACTCCAGATGCCCGGAGACCTCGTTGAGGCTGGCGCGGCGGTCGCCCACCACCAGGACAGTCTTGCCGGCGTCCACCAGGGCACCGATGGTGTTGATGGCCGTCTGGGTCTGCCCGGTGCCGGGCGGACTGCTGACCACCAGGGAGTCTCCGGCGCGGGCCGCGTCCACGACGTACTGCTGGTCAGTGTCCGCATCCAGCAGCAGCAGCTCGTCCTTGGGGTGCCTGTTGTCCAGGTGGGGGAAGCGGGAGGGGTCGGGTTCCTCCACGTCCACCACTTCGCCGCCGGCAGCAGTTGCCAGCGCGGACACAAGGGGATGGGAGTCGTTGATCCAGGGATCGTCGAGGTTGCCGGAGAGGTCGGCGAACGTGGAAACGAGCAGGTTGTGCTGGGTTTCCGCGCCGTGGATGGGCCGGATCAGGGTGGCCAGCCGGTCCAGGACAGGCTGGGGGTCGAACCGGGCGGTGCTGTAGGCGAGGCGGGTCACGGCGTTGACGTCAAAGACGATCCCGTGGATGTTCTTCAGGTGCCGCACCAGGGCCGGGTTGATGTGCGCCTGCTCGGTGAGCTGCAGTTCGAAGTCGTCCTCCCCCGGCCGTACCGTGAGGGAGATGGCGGTCAGCATGACCGGAGCGGACACCCGCTGGGGTTTGCCGCCGACGGCTGACGTCCACACCACAGTGCCGGCGGACAGGTAGCCGGCATCGATGCCGCGGTCGTTGGCGAGCTCGAAGATCTTGGACCGGATGTTGCGCGAAGCGCGGGCCGCCACCACATACTGCTGCCGGTCACGGATCAGGGTGGACAGGCGTGTGCGGCGCCCGGCCATGAGCTGGGCGAGCCCGGAGGGGTGTGCCGACGTAAGGTCGATGGAGCCTTCGGGTGTCTTGGTGAAGCGCAGCATCGTGTCCGCGCCGGTAACGGGTTTAAGCCCGGACAGCCATTTGCGAAGCTCTTCCGAGCCTTCCGGGTGGCCTTGACCAACTGACACTTCTGCCTTCTTTTCTGCGCTTGCACGTGACGTCCTGGACCATACCGGCATAGATTCGAGAGTAGCCGCTTCGGCGCCGGACTTGAGCGACCGCAACACTGGAGCACGGGAAATTGCCGGGATTCATCCGGGAAAAGCAGCGGCCGGCCCCCGCTGGCGGAGGCCGGCCACTTAGGATGCTATTCCCATTCGATGGTTCCCGGCGGCTTGCTGGTGACGTCCAGGACCACCCGGTTGACGCCGTCCACCTCGTTGGTGATCCGGCCGGAGATCCGGGCCAGGAGATCGTAGGGCAGCCGCGACCAGTCGGCTGTCATGGCGTCCTCGGAGGAGACGGGGCGAAGCACGATGGGGTGGCCGTAGGTACGGCCGTCGCCCATGACGCCCACGCTGCGGACGTCCGCCAGCAGGACGACGGGCATCTGCCAGACCTCGTTGTCCAGGCCGGCTGCCGTGAGTTCGGCGCGTGCAATGGCGTCTGCCCTGCGCAGCAGGTCCAGCCGCTCCTTCGTCACTTCGCCGACAATCCGGATGCCCAGGCCGGGGCCGGGGAACGGTTGGCGGCCAACGATTTCCTGCGGCAGCCCCAGCTGGGCACCCACTGCGCGGACCTCGTCCTTGAACAGGGCGCGCAGCGGCTCAACGAGCTCGAACTGCAGGTCCTCGGGGAGGCCGCCCACGTTGTGGTGGCTCTTGATGTTCGCGGCACCTTCGCCGCCGCCGGATTCGACGACGTCCGGGTACAGGGTGCCCTGGACCAGGAACTTGATCTTCTCGCCGTGGGCAGCGGCCTCGGCGATGATGGCCAGTTCGGCTTCCTCAAAGGCGCGGATGAACTCGCGGCCGATGATCTTGCGCTTGGTTTCCGGATCGCTGACGCCTGCCAGGGCCGAGAGGAAGCGTTCCTGTTCGTTGGCGACGTACAGCTTCACGCCGGTGGCGGCCACGAAGTCGCGCTCCACCTGCTCCGCTTCGCCTTCACGCAGGAGTCCGTGGTCCACGAACACGCAGGTGAGCTGGTCGCCTACGGCACGCTGGACCAGGGCTGCCGCCACTGCGGAGTCCACGCCGCCGGAGAGGCCGCAGATGACCCGTGCATCCCCCACCTGCTGGCGGATGCGTTCCACCTGCTCTTCCAGGATGTTGCCGGTGGTCCAGTTGGGCTCGAGCTTGGCGCAGTTGAACAGGAAGTTCTCCAGCACCTGCTGGCCGTAGGCGGAGTGCTTGACCTCCGGGTGCCACTGCACGCCGAAGAGACCCTTTTCCTCGTTGGCGAAGGCAGCTACCTCCGCGCCCGCCGTCGTCGCCAGGACTTCGAAGCCTTCCGGCGCCTGGTGGACGGAGTCGCCGTGGCTCATCCAGGTCTTCTGGTGCTGGGGCATGCCCTCAAGCACCGAGCGGCTGTCACCGAGGATGGTGGTTTCGGTGGATCCGTACTCCCGCAGGCCGGTCTTGTCCACCTTGCCGCCCAGGGCGTTGGCCATGGCCTGGAAGCCGTAGCAGATGCCAAAGACGGGGACGCCGGCTTCGAAGAGGTCGGCACCCACGCTCGGGGCGCCGTCGGCATAGACGCTGGAAGGTCCGCCGGACAGGATGATGGCGGCGGGATTCTTGGCCAGGAGCTGCTCGGTGGTGTAGGTATGCGGAACCACTTCCGAATACACATTCGCTTCCCGGACGCGGCGGGCAATCAGCTGCGCGTACTGGGCACCGTAATCAACAACCAGCACCGGCTTCTGGGAAGTTTGGGATGCAGTGGGAGTAGTCACCGTAATAGCCTACTTGGCGCCGTTGCACCGGCGCACCTTGAGACGCCGTGCTGTGACGGAGCAGACGTACGACGGCGGGCGGCCGCCGCGAGGGGCCAGGCACCTCAGCGGCCGGCAGCCCGGAGGGCTAGTACCGCTGCGGAGCCTGCGGGTTGGCAGCGAGTTCGGCCTCCGCCTCGGCGTGGAACTTCTTCTCGACGATGAAGGACAGGAACGGCACCACGCCGCCAAGGGCCAGCAGGACCAGCTTCAGGAAGGGCCAGCGCATCAGGGACCACAAGCGGAAGTTGGAGATCAGGTAGACGACGTACATCCAGCCGTGCACGATCAGGACCGTAACAGAGACGTTCACGCCGTTCAGTACTCCCGGCGGCTCGGCGTCCGCGAACCCGAAACCGAACGGCTGGCCGGTCACGGCGTTGGTGCCGCCGGCGAACAGGTACTGCCCGAAGCCGTACCGGGCCACGAGTTCAGCGCACAGCAGGAGCAGCATGGTGCCGGTGAGGTAGGCCATGACCCTATAGAACTTCAGGGCCGACCGGATCTGGGCCTCGGTGCCGCCGAAGCGGCGCTTCCTGCCGGACGTCTTGCCGCCGGGAGCCTGCGGGGACGGGGTGGCCGGTTTCGGATCAATCATGGCTGTACCTTCTGCTGGGACTGGTCAGGCTGCTGGTGCTGGTCAGGCTGGTGCGGGGGAAGCTGGTGCGGTTCGTGCGGTTCGTCCTGCTCGGAACCTTCGGCGTCATCGAGGGCCTCCTCGAGGTCCCGGTGGTAGTCGTCCTTGACCAGCCGCCACCAGATGAAGAGGGCAAAGCCGGCGAAGACGACCCACTCGATGGAGTAGAAGAGGTTGAGCCAGTTGATGTGCTGTGCCGGCGGCTGGGGGCCGATGTCCAGCGGCAAGAGGTTGCCGGGTACGGCCGCGGCACTCACGTCCTGGCCGCCCACCACCTCTGCGGTGGCCGACACGAAGCCCGGGTAGCTGCTCACGTCCCAGTAGTTGATGAGCTCCGCCACGGACACAGCCGAGGCCTCCCCCGGCTTCGGCGCTTTCCCGGCCACCGGCGCCTCGGACGGCAGCAGGCGTCCGGTCAGTTCAACAAGGCCCGACGGCGGTGCTGCCGCGTCCTGCGGTTCCGCCACCCACCCGCGTGCCACGGGGATCCAGGTCTGCGGTGTTGCGGCGGCTCCGGTCAGGGTGGGGGCGCCGTTCACGGCGAAGGCCGAGACCACCCAGTAGCCGCTCTTTCCGTCATGGAGCCGGCCGGGAACCAGGACCTGTTTGTCCGCACTGTACGTTCCCTGCGCAGTGACCATCTGGTCCGCGACGCTGCCGTGGAAGAACTCGCCAGGCTGGAGCGTGCTTGTCAGCGGCTGGACCTGTTCGGTGGCCGGATTAACGGGCACTTCGGGTTGGGTGGAGCGGCCGAACTGCCATTGGCTCAACAGCACGAAGACCCCGGAGAGCGCGATCGCGAAGACAAAGCCTGCGATCCATCGGGGCTTGAGGGCTGTTTTCCACACGTCTTAACCGTACTTCGTACTCTTGTAGAACAACTAAACGCCGGGGACGCCCGGACCTGGAAAGGGCGGACACGCGGGCCTGGTGGTCCGGGCGGACCTAGTGGTCGAAGAACACCAGGCTGGAGTTGATGAGTTCGGCGATCACTTCGGCGTCGTAGGCGCGCCGCAGCGATTCGCGGAAGGATTCCTTGGAAAGCGACCGTGCCAGGGTGGCCAGCACTTCCAGGTGGTCCGAAAAGGAACTGGCGGGGGTGGCTATCAGCAGGATCACCGTGGCCGGACCGTCGGCGGCGCCGAAGTCCAGGGCATGGCCGTACTTGGCGATCCCCACCGCGATCGAGGTCTGGGAGACGAACTCGCTGCGCGCATGCGGCAGCCCGATGCCGCCCGGGAGCCCCGTGGCGAGCTGGTGCTCGCGGGCATTGACGTTCTTCAGGAACCCGTCAAGATCCGAGATCCGCCCGGCTGCGTGCAGCCGTTCCGCCAACTGGGTGGTGGCGTCGGTCTTGTCCTTCGCTTCCATTTCCAGGATCACCATGTCGGCAGTGGTGAGGTGGGCGTCATACGGGTCCAGTGGTTCCGCCAAGGCGTATCCCTTCTGTCAGCAGTGCAGGGCGAACGGCCCCTCAGCGCAAGGGCACGATGTTTTCCGCGCCCAGGCGGGCGGCGTCTGCGGATTCGTCGTCCGGCTGTTGCTGGCTGAGGCGTTCGGCTTCCACGCGGGCAATGTAGTGGCGGACCTCGTTTTCACGCTGCGCGTCACTCCAGCCAAGGACGTCACCCATCAGTTTAGCGACAACAGGGGCAGCGGACACGCCGCGGTCCCAGGCCTCGATGGAAATGCGCGTCCGCCGGGTCAGGACGTCCTGCACGTGGCGGGCCCCTTCATGGGTTGCGGCATAGACGGCCTCCGCCTGCAGGTAGTCATCCGCTCCCGGGATGGGCTCGGCAAGTTCCTTGTTCTGCTCGATGATGGCCAGCACCTCGGGCGTCATGGAGCCGTACCGGTTGAGCAGGTGCTCGATCCGTGCCACATGGACCCCGGATTCCTCCGCGGTGCGGTTCCGGCGGTTCCAGGCCGCACGGAAGCCGCTGGCGCCCAGCAGCGGGATGGTTTCCGTGCAGCTCGGCGGGACCCGTTCGTCCATGGTGCGGGTGGCCTCGTCCACCGCATCCTTGGCCATGACCCGGTAGGTGGTCCACTTGCCGCCGGCCACCACCACCAGGCCGGGGACAGGGTGTGCCACAACGTGCTCGCGGGACAGCTTGGCGGTTGAATCGTTTTCACCGGCAAGCAGCGGCCGGAGTCCGGCATAGACCCCTTCAACGTCCTCCCTGGTCAGCGGGCGCTTGAGCACCTGGTTGACGTGCTCCAGGACGTAGTCGATGTCCTTGCTTGAGGCCGCGGGGTGGGCCTTGTCCAGGTGCCAGTCGGTGTCCGTGGTGCCGATGATCCAGTGCCGTCCCCACGGGATGACAAAGAGCACCGACTTTTCCGTGCGCAGGATCAGGCCCACGGTGGATTGGAAGCGGTCGCGGGGAACCACCAGGTGGATGCCCTTGGAGGCACGGACCTTCAACTGGCCCCGGTCGGTCACCATGGCCTGGGTTTCGTCCGTCCAGACTCCGGTGGCGTTGATGACCTGCTTGGCCCGGATGCTGAATTGCGTCCCGTCCTCATGGTTCTCCACCTTGGCTCCGACCACCCGCTCGCCCTCGCGCAGGAAGTCCACCACCGCCATCTGGTTCACGGCGTGGGCGCCGTAGTACGCAGCGGTACGCACCAGGTTTGCCACGTATTTGGCGTCGTCCACCTGTCCGTCGTAGTACCGGATGGATCCCACGAAGGCATCATTCTTCAGGCTGGGGGCGGCGCGCAGGGTGCCGCGCTTGCTCAGGTGCTTGTGGAACGGCACGCCGCGGCTGTGTCCGCTGGAGATGGACATGAGGTCATAGAGCGCGATGCCGGCGCCCACGTAAGGCCGCTCGACAAACGGTTTGGTGAGCGGATACAGGAAGGGCACCGGGCGGGCAAGGTGCGGGGCGATTTCGGAGAGCAGCAGCCCGCGTTCCTGCAGGGCCTCCTTGACCAGGGCGAAGTCGAGCATCTCCAGGTACCGCAGGCCGCCGTGGATGAGTTTCGAAGACCGTGACGACGTGCCGGCAGCCCAGTCGCTTGCCTCGACGATGCCAACGCTCAGCCCCCGGGTCACGGCGTCCAAAGCGGCTCCCGCTCCGACAATGCCGCCACCGACGATCAGGATGTCCAGTTCCCGGCCGGGTTCGGACGTGGCGCGCAACCGCTGGATGGATGCTTCCCTGGCTTCGGGGCCAAGGGCTCCGCCGTTTGCAGGAACACTCTTCATTGAACGCCTCCAGTGCCTCTAGTGCCGGTTGTAAACCCACACTACTTGCTGGCGGCGTGCTTTGGGCAGGGTGGGCGGCGCCCACCCTGCCCCGTCCAACGCGTCAGTTCCCTGCGTAGGGCGATACGACGACGTCGACCCGCTGGAATTCTTTGAGGTCCGAATAACCGGTGGTCGCCATGGAGCGGCGCAGCGCACCAATGAGGTTGGACGTGCCGTTGGTGTGGTGGCCGGGCCCGAAGAGGACTTCCTCCAGCGGACCCACGGTGCCGACGTTGGCGCGGTCACCGCGCGGCAGTTCCAGGTGGTGCGCCTCCTGGCCCCAGTGCCAGCCCTTGCCGGGTGCCTCTTCGGCGCGCGCCAGCGCGCTGCCCAGCATGACGGCGTCGGCGCCCATGGCGATGGCCTTGACGATGTCACCCGAGGTGCCCATGCCGCCGTCGGCAATGACGTGCACGTAGCGGCCGCCGGACTCGTCCATGTAGTCCCGGCGGGCGGCCGCGACGTCGGAAATGGCTGACGCCATGGGCGAGTGGATGCCCAGGGCGCGCCGCGTGGTGGTGGTTGCGCCGCCCCCGAAGCCCACCAGCACACCAGCCGCGCCGGTCCGCATGAGGTGCAGCGCCGGGGTGTAGCCGGCCGCCCCGCCCACGATGACGGGGACGTCGAGTTCGTAGATGAACTGCTTCAGGTTCAGCGGTTCGTGGTTCTTGGAGACATGCTCGGCGGAGACGGTAGTGCCCCGGATGACGAAGATGTCGACGCCAGCGGCCACGACCGTCTTGTAGTGCTCCTGGGTGCGCTGCGGGGTGAGCGATCCGGCCACGGTGACGCCGGCCTCGCGGATCTCGGCCAGGCGGGACGTGATGAGTTCCGGCTGGATGGGCGCCCGGTACAGCTCCTGCATCCTGCCAGTGACGGCTGGGCTGTTGGTTTCGTCCTGGAGCGCAGCGATTTCATCCAGAACAGACTGCGGATCCTCGTACCGGGTCCAGAGTCCCTCGAGGTCAAGGACGCCCAGTCCGCCCAGCTTGCCCAGTGCGATGGCCGTTGCCGGTGACATGGCGGAGTCCATCGGGGCCGCGATCACCGGCATGTCGAACTGGTAGGCGTCGATCTGCCAGGAGACGGAAACGTCCTTGGGGTCGCGGGTGCGACGGTTGGGGACGATTGCAATGTCATCCAGGGAGTAGGCACGACGCCCACGCTTGCCACGGCCGATCTCGATCTCATAAGTCACTGCTCTAGGTTATCCCAGCAGCCCCGTTGGTCCCGGCCGGTGGCTACAGTGGCATGATGGGCAGACGCTGGATCTTCGACGGGCACATCGCCGGCATTGGCACCACATCCGGACTGCGCGCGGTGGTTGGCATGTGGCAGGAGTCCCCTTTCGGGACCTTCTCGGACGTCATGGTGCAGGAACCCTCAGGTCACCGCCTGCTGCTTGCGCCGTCCGCCGACGTTGCCGGCTTCATAGCGTCGACCTACAGCTTTGATGAGGTGCGCATGGTGGACGTTGCTGCCGGACTGTCCGGCGGCGCGTTGGCGGTCGACGCCGGGCCGCTGGCAATCCAGGCAGTCACCGGGGCGAGGACCTACCTCGGTTCCGCGCTGAAGGCAGTTCCCAGGCGACTTGCAGTCCATCCACGCTGGCTCTCCGCAGTCAGTCCGCTGGCCGCCCTGGCAGCCCGCGGTGCCCGCACCTACGGCACGGCGGGCAGCGGCAGGGCAGAGTTTTACGGGGTGACGGACTTGCACCACGTGACCTCCGCCGTCGTTTCATGGGAAGGCGCCGACGCCGGAGCGCTGGCCCCCATCCGGCCCGCCGTGACCTTCGGTTTCAGCAGCGTCCCGCCCAGGCCCAGTGTCGCGAGGGTGCGCACCACCATAGTGGAGGCTTAGTTTGCTGTAGGTTCCTCTACCGTCAGCTGGGATTCGAACATCCTGAAGTACCTGCCGTGCAGGGCCACCAGTTCCTTGTGCGTGCCCTGCTCCACGATTTCGCCGTCCTCCAGCATGTACACGATGTCGGCTTTCTCGATGGTGGCAAGCCGGTGGCTGATGGCGATGATGGTGCTGCTGCGGTCCGCGAAGAGCCGGGTGAAGATGCGGTGTTCGGCCAGGGCATCAATGGCGGAGGTGGGCTCGTCCATCACCATGAAGGACGCGTCCCGGTAGAAGTTCCTGGCCATGGCAAGGCGCTGCCACTGGCCGCCGGAAAGGCCGCTGCCCTTCCGGCCGCGCGGGTCCTCCATCCAGTTGCTGACGTGGTTGTCCAGGCCGTTGGGCAGCTTATTGATGAAGTCGAGCGCCTCGGCATCCGCGGCCGCCTTGCGGATGCGGTCATCGTCCCGCGGCGAGTCAACGTCGCCGAAGTAGATGTTCTCCGCCGCGGTGGCAAACTCGTATTTCAGGAACTCCTGGCTCAGCACCGCCAGGTGGCGGTGCCAGGAGGTGACGTCGACGGCGGCGAGGTCCACGCCGTCGAGCAGCACCTGGCCGGAGTCCGGACGGTAAAGGCCGGCCAGGATGCGGATCAGCGTGGACTTGCCGGCACCGTTCTCCCCCACGATGGCAATGTGCTGGCCTTGGCGGATGGTCAGGCTGATGCCCCTGATCACTTCGATGTCACTGCCGGTGTACGTGAAGCGGATGTCCTTCAGCTCGACTTCCTTCGGCGCTGCCAGCAACGGCGGCGCGTGCTCCGAGTGAACCGGCATTGCCATGAACAACTCGTAGTCCTTCAGGTTGGCGAGGTCTTCATCAATGGAGCTCAAGGAGGACACCAGGTTGTTCGCGGTGGACAGGGCGCGGCTGACGATCTGCTGCACATAGAGGAACTGGCCCACGGGCTGGGCACGGGCAATGATCTGACCCACCACCCAGATCAGCGACACCACCTCCGCACCGTACTGGAGTGCATCGGCGGCCAGCTGCTTGGGGATGTAGCGCCGCTGGTAGTCAAGGCGCCGCCGCTCGTCTGCGTCCCGGAGCCGGGAGCGTAGGTCCATGAGGAAACCGACAATGCCATACAGCCGCATCTCGGCAATGTGCTGCGGCCGGAGGAGGTTGGTTTCAATCATCCGGCGTTGGCGGCGTGAGTCCACCTGCGTGTTCCAGTGCGCAATCTGTTCCCTGGACAGCTTGAACTGCAGGTACACGCTGGGCACGATCGCCACCAGGACGATCACGGCGATCCACCAGCTGACCAACAGCAGGGCGCCGATGGCCAGGATGACCGAGATGAGCTGCGTAAAGATAGCGGCAATGCGGTCCAGGACCCTTGCATAGGAGTCGGAGAACCGTTTGGCGCGGTCGTAGAGGTCCACGGTTTCTTTGTCGTCATAGCGCCAGAATTCGAGGGCGAGGAAACGCTGATACATCTGGTCGCCCACAATGGCGCCCACCTTGAAGCTCATCAACTGCTGGATGTACCGGTCAACGCTGTTGAAGGCGCCCCAGAAGAGTCCCAGCGCCGCGGTGACAATGACGTAGACGATCGCAACGCGTCCGGCTCCGGCGTCGCCCGCGTAGGCTGCGGCCAGCGCGGTGGTGGTGAGGGACGCAAAGTAGGTGGTGACCAGGGGAAGAACGGCCGAGATCAGCGAGCCGAGCACCTTCATGATCACCGCGCCCGGGGATGCACGGAAACTGACCCGCAAGACCTGGGCCACGGCGCGGGCGTAAGGCCGTATGGCAAGCCGCCGGTGGGGTTCGCTCTTCGGGCTCAGTTCCGCCGGATGGCGTGATGGGGGCATACCTCAAGCCTAGGGCGCGCACCGAAAGTTTGCGGTAGCCCGGAAGGGCGTTCGGCGCAGCCAACAACCGTTGCCGCAGGCCGGCTGGGGCTGGTTCTGCAGGTCCGTTCCCACCTCTTGCCCGCTGTCATGACAACGGTGTCTAGCGCCGTGCCGGTCAGACGGGCTCGAAAGCAGCCAGGTCCTTGCCGATGCCCGGCCGCCGGAGTTCGTTGACTTGTCTCGTGGACTTAACCTACGCTCCGTCACGTATTGACATCGTTGTCTAACTGAACGCGCGATGAAGGGCGACCTCAAAATGCACAGAAAACAAAAGGGAAGCACGCGGCTCCTTTCGGCCCTGACGCTGACGGGTTTGATATTGACCGGAGCGTTGGCCGGCGCTGGACCTGCGATTGCAGGGAAGTCGGACGGGAATCCTCCCCCCGGGCCCACCACGGGCAGCACTTTGGGCCAGGAAACCTACAGGCCGGCGTACCATTTCTCGCCGGCCAAGAACTGGATGAACGATCCCAACGGAATGGTCTACCACAAGGGGATCTACCATCTTTTCTTCCAGCACAACCCGTCCGGAAACACCTGGGGCAACATGTCCTGGGGACATGCCACCTCCACTGACCTCGTTCATTGGCAGGAGCAGCCGCTCGCCATTTCCACGGATACCCAGGAGGACGTGTTCTCGGGCAGCGTTGTGGTGGACAAGAACAATACATCCGGTCTGGGGACTACGGAGAACCCGCCGCTGATTGCGATTTACACCAGTGCCTACAAAGACGCCTCGCCGCACCGCGGGCTCCAGGCCCAGTCGCTGGCCTACAGCCTTGATGACGGACAAACCTGGACCAAATACAGTGCGGACCCGGTCCTGAACCGGAACTCCGCCAACTTCCGGGACCCAAAGGTGTTTTGGTACAGCACTGCCGAAGGCGGCTACTGGGTGATGGCGGCCGTTGAGGCCCTGGACCACAAAGTACTGCTTTACAAGTCAACCAACCTCAAGGACTGGACGGCCCTGAGCGAATTCGGGCCCGCCAATGCCACGGGCGGACTGTGGGAATGCCCCGACCTCTTCCCGCTGGCCGTTGACGGAGACCCGAACAACGTCAAATGGGTCATGGTGATCAATATCAATCCCGGCGGGGTGGCTGGCGGCTCGGCGGGTCAGTACTTCGTGGGCAGCTTCGATGGCGTCACGTTTACCTCGGAGACCACGAAACCCAGCGATGCGCTACCCTCCGGAACCCCCGTGGCGGGATTCAACGACGGCACATACAACGGGTGGGCCGTGAGCAATGAACCCGGCAACTGGAAGAACGGACCCTTCACTGACGCTCCGGCAGCCGGAACCCTGCCGGGCCAAAACCTCGTTGGCGGGTTCGTAGGCGCGGGCTTGATAAATTCCTTCAACGACGGCGACTGGCCCCTGGGGTCCATGTCCTCGCCTGGCTTTACCGTAGACAGCGACTACATCAACTTCCTGGTGGGTGGAGGCCAGCATCCGCGGGTCTCCGACAAGCTGGACAATACGCCGCCGCCGGGAGACCTGCTGTTCAATGGCTTCGAGGTCCCGGACGGCACTACCCTCGCCGACGCCGGCTGGACCGGCACGGGCGACCTCGCGCCGTCGTATCAGCCCGCCACGGCGGGAGGCGACTACTACATCGGCGCTAAACGCATCAACACCTTCGAAACAGGCGCGGCCCCGGGTGACGACCGGCAAGGCAGCCTGACCTCCCCCGAGTTCACGCTCTCCCGGAACTTTGTGAGCATGCTGGTAGGCGGCGGGCACCGTTCCCCGGACTCCGGGCAAGTACTGGAGGCCCAGTTGCTGGTGGACGGGAACGTGGTGCGCACCCTGGCCGGGGACGACGCCGGCGCGCTCAACTGGAAGGGCTGGGATGTCTCCGAATTCGCGGGCAAGCAGGCCCGGCTTCGAATCGTTGACCAGGCGACCGGCGGCTGGGGGCACCTCACCGCTGACCATGTCATGCTGACCGACCAGGCTGCGGTGCCGCGCTCGGACGAAACCACCGTGAACCTGGTGGTGGATGGCAAAGTGGTGCGCACAGCTACCGGTGCGAACAGTGAGGTGCTGGACTGGGCGTCGTGGAACGTGGCGGAATTCCGCGGCCGCCAAGCGCAGATCAGGGTCGTGGACAACAACCGGTTCGGCTGGGGACACATCCTGGCCGACGAGTTCACCGCTTCCCCGCAGCCGGCCCGGCCGCGCCTCAACAGTTATGACTGGCTGGACTATGGCCGCGACTACTATGCCTCGGTTTCCTTCGGCAACATGCCCGAAGATAAGCGGGTCATGCTCGGCTGGATGAACAACTGGGACTACGCCAACAGCATTCCCACTTTCCCATGGCGCAGCGCGATGTCGCTGCCCCGCGAGATCGGCCTGACGCAAACGCCGGACGGCCCGCGGCTGACGCAGCAGGCAGTGAAGCAGGTGGACGGGCTGGCCTCTGCGCCCAGTTACCGGAATACCGCAGGCGGGACCATCACTCCCGGAACGCATGCCCTGCCTTCCGCGGCGTCGGGGGATGTGCAGCGGATCGATGTGACCTTCGCTCCCGGCACTGCGGTCAAGTCCGGGATCACCCTATTCGGAAACGGATCATCGTCCACAGCCGTCGGTTACGACGCCGCCACAAAAGAGGTCTATGTCGATCGCGCGAATTCGGGCAATGTCGGCTTCCATCCGCTGTTTGCCTCGGTCGATTCGGCACCGGTCAGCGTGGATGCCCAGGGAAATGTGACCCTCCGGATCTACGTGGACAGGTCCTCGGTGGAAGTCTTCGCCCAAGGCGGACTGCGGACAATCACCGATCAGGTCTTCCCTGCGGACGGAGCCAAGGAGGTAGCGCTGTTCGCCGAGGGCGGCGTTGCGCAGTTGAAGTCGCTCACCGTCACACCGATGAAACAGGCCATGTTCCTGGCGTCCCTCAAGGCGGTCAACGCCGGAGGGAAGGCCCGGGGCTGAGAAAGCAGGCTTCAGCATGCCCAGCCGGCGGCATCCGGTGGCCGGGCATGCTGAAGCCCCCGGCGAAACTATTCCACCGGCTGCAGCCAGGTCAGGACCGACCCGTCCTCTTCGATGTGCCGCGCCAGCTCGGCATTGAATGTGGCTCCGTATTCGGCGGTGATGTGCTCCTGGAAAGCGTCGTCGTCCCGGTACACCTCGAATACGAAGTACTCACGCGGGTTGGACTCCCGGGTATACGGAAGGAAATGTTCGTTGCCCGGCTCGCGGCGCACGCGCTCCGTCAGTTCCCGCATCATCTCCGCGACGCGTCCTTCGCTTCCGGGCTTGACGGTGAATTCTGCATACAGTGTTTTGGTCATGGGCTTGCTTCTTTCTGTTGTGGGTGGGTCAGTTCGACGGCGGCAGCTCGCCCGAGCCGCGCACGATCAGTTCCGAGGGGACAACATAAGTCTGGGGAGCGCTGTCGTCGCCGTCCATGCGGGCGAGCAACCGCTCAGCGGCGAGCTTCCCGATCCGGTCAGGATGCTGTGCGATGACGGTGATGCCCGGGTCCATCATGTCGGCGAGTGTGAAGTCGTCGAAGCCCACCAACGCCACCCGGTGGCTGGCTCCCCGTTCACGCAGTGCCCTCATGACGCCGAACGTCACGAGGTTCTGGCTGGAGAAGATGGCAGTAGGCGGGTTGTCGGACGCAAGGAGTTCGTGGGCAGCGAGCCGCGCTGATTCTTCGTCGTGCAGGCCATCGCGAACCGGAACAGAACCGGTGGCAACGCCCGCCCGGCCGAGTTCCTCCATGAAGCCCCTGCGGCGATCGCGGGCAGTCTGGATATCAGGGCGGTCACCCAGGTAGGCAAGTTTGGTATGGCCGTGCTTGAGGAGATGGGCTGCAGCCCGCGCAGAGCCGGCAGCGTTGTCGGTTACCACAGCGTCGGCCTCGATCCCCACCGGCTCGCGGTCGATGAAGACGAGGGGCAGGTCCCGGGAGTGCTCGGGGATCACGTAGGCCTGGCTCCTGGCAATGGGTGTCAGGAGCCAGGCCATCCACCCTGCGCCCGAGGAACGCTCCCACCAGGGCCTTCTCCCGCTCGGGGTCGTCGTCGAGGCTTGCAGCGAACACGGCGATTCCGCGCTCGGTGAGGGCGTCTTCCAGTGCGCGGTGGATTTCGCTGCTGAAAGGGTTGGCAACGCTGGGCAGCAGCAACCCGATGGACAAGGTCTTTCGGCCGGCGCGACGCAGGCTCCCCGCCGCCATGTCCAATTGGTAGTGCAACTGCTGGGAAGCTCCCAGGACACGCTGGCGCGTGGCCTCCGAAACGCCGGGCTCGTCATTCATCACCCGGGAAACAGTCTTGATCCCAACGCCAGCCAAGGCGGCCACATGGCGCATGGTGGGTCGGTTCGTGCTGACCTCGGACTGGTAACGATTAGACATCGTTGTCAATACCTCGCTCTTCATCATTGATTCACACTTGACTCTACCCTGTGACATTGATTACATGAGCGATGACATCGTTGTCAGGCACGCTAAGTGCCCTGAGACCAGGAGATTCAATGTTGAGTTCCAAAACCCCGCGGCACACTGTTACTCGTTCCCTCGCCATCGGCGCAGTCCTGACCCTGGGCGCCCTCAGCCTCTCGGCCTGCGGGGGCAACTCTTCCGCAACAGGCTCCACCGACGGTACTTCCTCGGAGAAAATCGGTGTCTCACTGATCGTGAAGACCACGTCGAACCCGTTCTTCGTCTCCATGCAGGAGGGTGCGAAGAAGGCGGCTGCTACGGACGGCGTCGACCTCAAGCTCGCGGCAGGAAAGGCCGACGGCGACGAAGACACCCAGATCCAGGCAATCGAAAACGCCATCTCCAAGGGCGACAAAGGCATCCTCATCACGCCCAACGGCCCGTCCGTCGTCGACGCCCTGAAGAAGGCGAAGGACGCCGGGCTGTTCGTCATCGCACTGGACACCCCACCGGACCCGGCCGATGCCGCCGACATCACCTTCGCAACCGACAACTTCGCCGCCGGCGAGCTGATCGGCAAGTGGACCGCGGCGCAGCTGGGCGGCAAGAAGGCCACCATCGCGCTGATCGACCTCTTCGACGACAAGGTTGTCTCGGTTGACTACAACCGCGACCAGGGCTTCCTGACCGGCCTGGGCGTTGACACCGCCGACAAGAAGAAGAACGGCGACGAAGCCAAGACCGGAAAGTACACCGGCGGCAAGGGCGGCGAGTACGAGATCGTGGGCAACCAGGCTTCGCAGGGCGCCGAGGACGGTGGCCGAACCGCCATGGAAACGCTGCTCTCCAAGAATCCGAACATCAACGTCGTCTACACCATCAACGAACCGGCCGCAGCGGGCGCCTTTGAAGCCCTGAAGTCTGCAGGTAAGGAAAAGGACGTGCTGGTGGTCTCCGTTGATGGCGGTTGCGCGGGCGTGAACAACGTCAAGTCCGGCATCATCGGTGCCACCGCGCAGCAGTACCCGGTCAAGATGGCCGAACTGGGCGTCAAGGCAATCGTCGACCTCGCCAAGACCGGCAAGAAGCCCGAAAACTCTGCCGGCCTGGACTTCTTCAACACCGGCGTCGAACTGGTCACCGACAAGGCGGCTGACGGCGTCAAGAGCATCACGACCACGGACGCCACCCAGATCTGCTGGGGCAAGTAAGCCGGAACTGTGACAGGAGCAACGATGACCCAGCAACAAACCGCAGGCCCGCCGGTTACCGGGCCCACCGACCTGGCCGAGGAATTCCTCGACCGCCAAACTCCCCTTAGCCGCATCCGCAATGTGCTGCACCGCTACCCGGCACTGAGCCCGGCCATCGTCCTGATTGTGGCGGTGGTGGTGTTCGGCCTGCTCAATGACCGCTTCCTGCGGTTCGAGAACCTGTCCCTGATCACCCAGCAGGTGTCCGTCGTCGGAACCCTGGCCATCGCCCAGACCCTCATCATCCTCACCGCCGGAATCGACCTTTCCGTGGGCGCCGTGATGATCCTGGCCTCCATGGTGGTGGCGCAGTTGGCTGTGAACAACGGCATGCCGGGACCCATCGCACTGGTGGCGGGGCTCGTCGTCGGACTTGCCGCCGGGGCTGTCAACGGCTTCCTGGTGACCAGGTTCCGGCTCCCTCCGTTCATCGTGACGCTGGGAACCCTGAACATCTTCATCGCCCTGACCCTGCTCTACTCGGGCGGCTCCACGGTCCGTGGCTCGAGCATGCCGGGGCTCCTGACCTGGATGGGCAGCACGTTCCCCGTTGGGCCCGTTCGCATCTCCACCGGCGTGGTCATGATGCTCCTGCTCTATGTGGCGGTCGCCTTCATCCTGGGCAAGACGGCGTGGGGGCGGCACGTGTACGCAGTCGGCGATGACAAGGAAGCCGCCCGCCTGGCCGGTATCCCCGTCAACCGCGTCCTGATGAGCGTCTACCTCGCGGCCGGCGCGGTGCTGGCGATCGGAGCGTGGATCCAGATCGGGCGTACCAACGCAGCAAGCCCCAACGCCGGGGTGGACCTGAACCTGGACTCCATTACCGCCGTCGTGATTGGCGGGACCAGCCTCTTCGGCGGCCGCGGCTCCGTCTGGGGATCCCTCCTCGGTGCGCTGATCGTGGGCGTTTTCCGCAACGGGCTTTCCCTGGCCGGGCTGGACGTGCTGTTCCAAACCCTCGCCGTCGGCGTCCTCATCATCATCGCTGTGTCGATCGACCAGTGGATCCGAAAGGTGAAGTCATGACCTCCACCGGGATTGAATCCCCCAAGACCGAAACCCGGCAGCCGATCCTCCAGGCGCGGAACCTCGTCAAGACCTTCGGCAAGGTGGTTGGCCTTGACGGTGTCAGCCTTGAGCTGTATCCGGGCGAGGTGCTGGCCATCATCGGCGACAACGGCGCCGGCAAGTCCACCCTCATCAAGTGCCTCACCGGGGCCGAGGTTCCGGACTCGGGCGAGCTCCTGGTTTCCGGCCAGCCGGTGCACTTCAAGCGTCCGCAGGATGCCCGCGCGCATGGAATCGAAACGGTCTACCAGAACCTGGCGGTCTCGCCGGCCCTGGACGTGGCGTCGAACCTGTTCCTGGGCCGGGAGGAACGGGTGGCCGGACCGCTCGGGTCCATCTTCAGGGTCCTGGACACCAAGGGGATGCGCCGTAAGGCGAAGGAGGAGCTCACCCGTCTCGGAATTTCGACCCTTCAGGATGTCACCGTCCCAGTGGAGAACCTCTCCGGCGGACAGCGCCAGGCCGTGGCTGTGGCAAGGGCAGCAGCGTTCGGTTCCAAGGTGGTGGTGCTCGACGAGCCCACCGCGGCACTGGGCGTGCGGGAGTCGAACCAGGTCCTCCAGCTGGTCCGGGATCTGCGGGACCGCGGCCTTCCAGTCATCCTGATCAGCCACAACATGCCGCACGTTTTTGACGTTGCCGACAGGATCCACATCCAGCGTCTCGGCAAATGCGCCGCCACGATCACCCCGAAGTCGCACAGCATGACCGACGCGGTGGCCATCATGACCGGCGCCGCCACGGCCTGATCCGCGTTCGACCGCTTTCCTTCACTCCCCTTCCTGTTCTCGGACCTGCTCGCCTGCCCCGGGCGGCAGGTCCGCGCCCGTCTTCACGAAAGTTTGCTCCCATGCCCTACACCAGTGGCTCCGGCACCAGCGCCTCCACTCCCGATGTCATCGTGGTTGGCGAAGCACTCGTCGACGTCGTCCGCACCTCCGAAGGCACGGCGGAGCACCCCGGCGGTTCCCCGGCCAACGTCGCCTACGGGCTGGCACGGTTGGGCGTGCGAACCAGCCTCCTGACCTCAATAGGCGACGACGAACGCGGCGCCCTGATCGAGCGTCACCTGGGCAGCGCCGGAGTTGCGCTGCTGCCAGGGTCGAAATCACCGGGCCGCACGGCTTCCGCCACCGCCACGCTGGGCGCTGACGGGTCCGCCAGCTACGAATTCGACGTTTCCTGGGAGCTGCCGCCGGTGCACCCCGCCACCTTTCCCAAGGTGCTCCACACCGGCTCGATCGCCAGCTTCCTGGCGCCCGGAGCCGGTACCGTCAAGAGCCTCCTGGAACGGGCGCACCGTGAATGCCTGGTTTCCTACGATCCCAATATCCGCCCCGCACTCTTGGGCAGCCACGCGGAAGCCCTCGCTGTTTTCGAAGACCTGGCCCCCTTAGCGGACGTGCTGAAGCTTAGCGACGAGGATGCCCGGTGGCTCTACCCGGGGGTGACGTTCGAGGACGCCGCGGCGCGGATCCTGGAACTTGGTGCGGGCATGGCTGTGGTCACCATGGGTTCAGCCGGCTCGCTGCTGGCAACACCCGCCACACGGGTGCAGATTCCGTCCGTTCGAACGGTAGTGGCAGACACCATCGGAGCCGGTGATTCCTATATGGCGGCCCTGATCTACGGCCTGCTCTGCCGGAGCACCGATGGCTTGGCGCCGTCCGTCCTGGAAACCCTGGGCAGGATGGCATCCAAGGCTGCCGCGATTACGGTCAGCCGCCCGGGCGCCAATCCGCCCACCCTTGAGGAGCTGACGTCGGAACTGCAGCCGGCGGTATAGGGGCTCAAATGCGGAAGGAGGCGGGGAATTCCCCACCTCCTTCCGCAGCACTAAGCCACCGGGATCAGCGCGAACCGTAGTTCGGCGCCTCCACGGTCATCTGGATGTCATGCGGGTGCGATTCCTTGAGTCCGGCAGACGTGATGCGAACAAACTTGCCGCGGGCCTTCAGCTCCGGGATGGTCGGTGCCCCGGTGTAGAACATGGTCTGACGCAGGCCCCCCACCAACTGGTACGCCACCGAGGACAGCGGCCCGCGGTAGGCAACGCGGCCTTCGATGCCTTCGGGGATCAGCTTGTCGTCGCCGGACACGTCCGCCTGGAAGTAGCGGTCCTTGGAGTAGGACGTGTTCTTGCCGCGGGACTGCATGGCGCCCAGGGAGCCCATGCCGCGGTAGGACTTGAACTGCTTGCCGTTGACGAAGATCAGCTCGCCCGGGGACTCGTCACAGCCCGCCAGCAGCGATCCCAGCATGACGGTGTCGGCTCCGGCCACCAGTGCCTTGCCGATATCGCCCGAGTACTGCAGGCCGCCGTCGGCGATCAGCGGCACGCCGGCCGGCATGGCAGCCTTGGCGGATTCGTAGATGGCGGTAATCTGCGGGACGCCCACGCCGGCCACCACGCGGGTGGTGCAGATGGAGCCCGGACCAACACCCACCTTGATGCCGTCCGCGCCGGCGTCGATCAGTGCCTGGGCGCCTTCGCGGGTGGCAGCCTGGCCGCCGATGATGTCCACGTGGGCGGCCACGGGGTCGGACTTGAGCCGGCGGATCATGTCCAGCACACCCTGGGAGTGGCCGTTGGCGGTGTCCACGAACAGGGCATCGACGCCGGCGTCCACCAGGGCCATGGCCCGCTCCCAGCCGTCACCGAAGAAGCCGATGGCAGCACCCACGCGGAGCCGGCCCTCGTCGTCCTTGGTGGCCAGCGGGTACTGCTCGGCTTTGGTGAAGTCCTTGGTGGTGATGAGGCCCTTGAGCCGGCCCTGCTCGTCCACCAGCGGGAGCTTTTCGATTTTGTTGGTTGCGAGCTTGTGCGAGGCTTCCTCGCGGCTGATTCCCACGTGTCCGGTGACCAGGGGCATCTTGGTCATGACGTCGCTGACCAGCCGCAGCGGGAAATCGGCCTCGGGGACAAAGCGGGTGTCGCGGTTGGTGACGATGCCAAGCAGGCGGTTGTCCTCGTCCACCACGGGCAGGCCGGAGACGCGGTAGTGGGCGCAAAGGTCATCAAGTTCCCGCAGCGTGGCCTCGGGACGGATGGTGAGCGGGTTGGTGATCATCCCTGACTCGCTCCGCTTGACCCGGTCCACCTGGTCAGCCTGGTCGGCGATGGACAGGTTGCGGTGCACCACGCCCAGGCCACCCTGGCGGGCCATCGCGATAGCCATGCGGGATTCCGTCACGGTGTCCATTGCGGCGGAAAGCAGCGGGGTCTGCACCGTGATCCGCTTGGAGATCCGCGAGGAGGTGTCTGCTTCGGACGGGATCACGTCGGTGTGGCCCGGCAGGAGCAGGACGTCATCGTAGGTCAGGCCGATGAAGCCAAAGGGGTTGTGTTCGGGCTCGGTCATGAGTGCGCCTCTTACCTTGGTTGCTGGGTCACGGGTAGGGGTTGCAGCCGATGACCAGCCCGTTATTACGGAACTGGCCTGTGCAGACGATCCTGCGGGACCACCGTGCAGGACGGCGTTCCGGGGGCAGAAAGTGTTGAGTAAATATTAGAACCTCGGCGCCGATCCCCCTATTCCACGCCGGTAATGTGAGCAACCGCACGCCCCCACCCACCCTTAGGGCCGGCTCAGCTCCAGCCGGTTGCAGCCAGCAGCCGCTGCTCGAACATGGGGATCATGGTCTCCACATAGGTTCTGGTCAGGTGGTTGTCGTCCTTGTAGACGTACACGTTCCCCACCACCGCAGGGCAAACGCCCCGGGCACAGATGAAGTCACTCATGTCCATCAGGTGCAGCCCGGGCAGCTTGCCGCGGTAGTTCTCCAGTGGCGATGGCTCCACCAGGGACTCGGCGAGCGACGGATTGCAGGCAGCCGCGCCGGCGCCGTTCCGTTGGGCGCACTGGGGCATGTTGAAGGTGAATCTCGGGTTGTCGCGGATTCCCACGATCTCGATCCCCGCGTCGGCGAACGGCTTGACGCCGTCAAGGTACCCCGGCACCTCCGTTTCGAACGGGGCATCCTCATGGGTCAGCGTTGCCACGGTGAACACCGCATCCGGGCGGTGTTCCAGGACGTAGGCGGAGCTGGCCTTGTTGTAGGCGTTGCATTCGGCATTCCTGGTCTCCGATTCGGCGCCGAACCGGCATGCGGGCATCAGGAGGGTGACCAATTCCCACCCACGCGCGGCCGCCACGGGAGCCAGCGCTGCCAGGTACTGCTGGGCATGGGAGTCGCCCAGCACCACGATGCGCCGGGTGGACGGTTCCTCCGGAAGCTCCTGCCGGCACCCCTCCAAGATGGGATCGCCCGTGTCGTTGGCACCTGTGCAGGGCGAGTCGATCCCGGCCCAGTCGTTGTCCAGGGCGGTGGGCCCGGGGATGGTCCTGGCCCTGGGCGCGGGCGTGCTTTCGTTCTCCGGCGTGAGCGACAAGGCCCCCGGCGTCAGCTCACGGGGCTGTGCCGCCGTCGCGCTTTCCTCTGCGGTGAGCGATGTCTGCCAAACCGCCACGGGACCAGCCAGCAAGGCACCGCAGGCAACAATGACGACGGCGGTCCGCCAGGCGCGAAGCTTGGGCCAATGCCAGTCGCGCAGCGGCTTTTCAACAAAGCGGGTGGTCAGGACAGCGAGCACGATGGAGGCAGCGACGATGCCCAGTCCCTGCTTGAGGTTGGGTGCCTCCACGCCGGTGGCCGCGAGCGCCAGCACCAGGACCGGCCAGTGCCAGAGGTAGAGGGCGTAGGAGTTGTCACCCAGGGCGACGGCGGGGCGGCTGCTGAGGAGCCGGTCCACGCCGAACCGGCTGCCGGTTTGCCCTGCAATGATGATGGCCGCCGCGGCCAGTGTGGGCCAGAGCGCCACGTACCCGGGAAAGGACCGGTCGACGGTCAGGACCAGCCCGCAGGACACCATGGCTGCCAGTCCGGCCCAGCCCAGGGCCACCCGCACCACGCGGCCGGGCTTGACGTAGGGCAGCACCAGTGCCAGCAACGATCCCAGCGCAAACTCCCAAAGCCGGGCGCGCGTATCGAAGTAGGCGTAGGCCTGGTTGCCGGCGGTCTGGTCAATGGAGTAGGCAAGCGACACCGCCAAAACCGTTCCAAAGACTGCGCCGAGCAACCCTCGGTAGGTCAGCCCCTGCAGGCGGGGAACCCGGCGCAGCCGGTTCAGCAACGCAGCGGTCGCGGCAAAGATCAGTGGCCACAGGATGAAGACCTGTCCCTGGATGGACAGGGACCAGAAGTGCTGCAGCGGACTGGCTCCGGCGTGGTCCTGCGCGTAGTAGTCCACTGCATTGTCTGCCAGGAGCCAGTTCTGCCGGTAAAGGAGGGACGCCCAGGCCTGGTCCAGCACCTGTGGCCAGCGGCCCTGCGGCAGGATCAGCCAGGTGCCTGCCAGCACTCCAAGGATCACCACGACGGCGGCCGGCAGCAGTCGCTTGAAAAGGTGCAGCCAGTGCGCCATCAGCTTGAAAGGGTGGCCGGATTCGGCTTTGCGGACGAAGGAAAGCGTGAGCAGGAACGCCGAGATCAGCAGGAAGATGTCCACGCCGCCGGACACGCGGCCCAGCCACACGTGGTACGCCACCACCATCAGGACAGCCAGGGCCCGGAGCCCCTGGACCTCGGGGCGGAAAGTGGGCTTCCGTTTCCTGTTCACGGAACTGGACTGTTTCCTGTTCGCGGCACTGCACGGGGGTTCAGGTGCCTTCGACGTTTCCGTTATCGACACTAGAACCTCTCAGGACGCCCGCCAGCCAAAGCATCAAGCCTAGCCAAGCCGGTCAGCAACGGCCAATCAACGCACCTGTTCGGACTATGCTGGGCCCAATCATCGAAGGGAGACGGCGTGGTTGTCCAACTGCGGATTTGCGTGCCCGGCGAGCTGTCCGCCGTGACGCTGAAGACCTGCCGGGGCCAGCGGGGCGCGGCAGAGGTTGCGCTGGTTGCGGGTGCGTCGGTGGTCCCGGAAGGCGACGTTATCGAGGTCCTGATCGCCCGGGAGTCAGTGGAGGAACTCCTCGAGAAGCTGGAGATCCTGAAGGTCCAGGACGTTGGATCCATTGCCATGTCCACACCGGAATTAGTCCTGTCAAAGAAAGCCGACCGGGCGGAGCGGGCCGCCCCCGGGGACGGTGCGGACGCAGTGATCTGGGACGACGTGACGCGGCAAACCGGAGAGGACTCCCGCCTGACATGGAACTTCCTCGCCTTCCTGGTGCTCGCAACCCAGCTTGCCGGGATCGGCATCGTGACGGACTCCCCCATCGCGATTGTGGGAGCCATGGCGGTAGGTCCCGAGTTCGGACCGCTGGCCGCCCTCGCCGTCTCGCTTGCCACCCGGCAGTGGAAGCTTGGCCGCCGTGCTGCCATTGCCCTGGGTGTCGGGTTCCCCGTGGCCATGCTGCTGGCGGCACTGACGGCGTGGCTGTCGGTGCCCCTCGGTCTCTTCCCGCGGGATGCCCTGGACAAGGGTTCCGCGGTGGAATTCATCTACCATCCGGGTCCGTATTCGCTGATTGTTGCCGTCCTGGCCGGCATCGCGGGAATGCTCTCCATCATCGGCCGGCGCTCCGCGGCCCTGATCGGGGTCTTCATCTCGGTGACCACCGTTCCGGCGGCAGGGTACGTTGCGGTGGCCCTGGTCCTGGGGGAATACCAGAAGGCTGCGGGCTCGGCGCTCCAGTTGCTGCTCAACCTCGTGGGCATCGTGGTGGCCGCCCTCGCGGTACTGCTTTTCTACCGCATAATTTCGAGGCGCGTGCCGCACGGGGTGGCACGGAACCTGAGGCGCCAGCGGAGCGGGGCCCGCAACTAAGGAGCCTCCGCATTCGCGGTGCGCTACGGCCGCAGCAGGGCGCGCAGGGTCTGGATCGTGTCTGCTTCGGCCGCAGCCTTATCGTCCCGGTAGCGCTTGACCCGGGCAAACCTCAGGGCGATGCCGCCGGGATAGCGCGGTGACTGCTGCACGCCGTCGATGGCGATTTCGACCACCGTGACCGGCTCAACCCACACCGTGCCGGCCGTGCGCCGCACCTCAAGCTCCTGGAACCTCTCCGTCTGCCATCGCAGCAGTTCGTCGGTGAGGCCCTTGAAGGTCTTGCCCACCATGACGTAGCCGCCGGGTTCTCCGAACTCCCCAGCGGGGTCAAGGGCGCCCAGGTGCAGGTTGGACAGCATCCCGGTGCGGCGCCCGGACCCCCATTCGCAGGCGAGCACCACCAGGTCGTACGTCAGCACCGGCTTGACCTTCATCCAGTTGGCTCCGCGCCGGCCGGCCGCGTAGGTGGAACCGATGGCCTTCACCACAACGCCTTCATGGCCTGCGGCAAGCGCCTCCTGCGATACCCGTTCCGCAACGGCGGGATCGGCCGTGACCTCCCCCGGTATCCGGTGCTGCGGCGCGATCCGCTCGAGCTCACTGATCCGGGCGGACAGCGGCTCATCAAGCAGGTCCCGCCCATCGATATGCAGCACGTCGAAGAACCAGGGATGCAGCACCGTCTCACGCGCGGCATCCGCACCGAAGCGCGCCATGGTTTCCTGGAACGGCCGCGGGCCGCCTTCCTCGTCCAGGGCCAGGGTTTCGCCGTCAAGGATCACGTCCCGCAGCGGCAGCCCGCGAACCAGGTCCACCACCTCGGGGAGCCGGTGGGTGACGTCGGCGAGGTTGCGCGTGTAGATGCTGACGTCGTCGCCGGACCGGTGCACCTGGATGCGGGCGCCGTCGAGCTTGTATTCCACCGAGGCCTCCCCGGTCGCCTCCAGGGCTGCGCTGGGACTGGCCGCGGTGGCCGCCAGCATGGGCTGCACGGGGCGGCCAACCACCAGGCCGACGGCGTCCAGCTCGGCTTCGGTGCCCGTGATGGCCAGCAGGGCTGTTCCGCCCAGGTCGCCCGAAAGCATCGCAGCGCGCCGTACGGCGGCAACGGGCTTCCCGGCAGCGCGGGCAACGGCATCCGTCAGCACTCCCTCCAGGGCTCCTATACGCAGCTCGCCAAGCAGGACACCTGCAATGAATGCCTGCTCAGAAGCAGTGGCTGCCGCCATCAGCGTCCGGAGGGTGGCCGCCCGCTCCGCGCCCGATCCGGTACCCGCCGTGGCAAGCAGCCGGTCCAGGGCAGCGTCCACGTCGGCCAGGGTGAGGGTTGGTTCGACGGCGGGTTCCTCCTTGGCCGCCGCCACGGCACTCCATCCGACGCCCACGCGTCCCTGGCGGGGCTTGGCAACCAGCCAGCCCACCGCCGTCGGGATTTCCGCCGGCTCAAGCCGGCCCAGCAGCTGGGCCAGCGCATCCACCTTGGCCAGCCGGGAGCGGGTGGAGGTGACGGCCTCCGCGGTGTTGACGAGCTCAAGGAGCAGCATGGCACCATCCTGCCACGGCACTGGACAGGGCCGGAGCCCCGTTCCAGACTTGGTGGATGGGCAACATCGTCGCGAACCTGTTCATCACCCTGGACGGCGTCTACCAGGCGCCCGGCGGCCGCGAGGAAGACAGCGAGGGCGGGTTCAACCTTGGCGGCTGGCAGGCACCGGTCTCCGACGACGAATCCGGCGCCGCCATTGCGGCTGGAATAGCGCGGATGGATGCCCTGCTCCTTGGCAGGAAGACCTACGACATCTTTGCCGCCTACTGGCCCCAGCAGTCCGGGGACATCGCGGACACGCTCAACCGGATACCCAAGTTTGTGGTGTCCAGCTCCTTGTCCGATCCGGCATGGGCCGGCACCACCGTGCTGCCGGATGCCGCGGCGGCGGGCGGGCTCCGGGACGAGTACCAGCAGGTGCACATGTTCGGCAGTGGCGTCCTCATCCGGTCCCTGCTGGAGGCGCAAGTGCTGGACCGCCTTCATCTCTGGCTGTATCCGGTCACCCTGGGGCAGGGCAAGCGGCTCTTCGACGCCGGGACGGTCCCCTCAACATTCCGCCTCGCCGAGCCGGTACGCAGCTACCCCAAGGGAGCCGTGTCGTTGGTCTACGAGCCTGCGGGCGGAGTCGAAACCGCCGAGATGGCGGCTACGTAGCACCCGGAACACAGAAAACCGGCCCAGCTGGTGCTGGACCGGTTTTCTGTATGTGAAGACGGGCAGGATCAGTGGCTGTGGCCTGCGTGCTCGTCCTCTTCGGCCGGCTTCTCCACGACAAGGGTCTCGGTGGTGAGAACCAGCGCGGCGATGGAGGCCGCGTTGCGGAGGGCTGCACGGGTGACCTTGACGGGGTCGATGACGCCCGCAGCGATCAGGTCCTCGTACTCGCCGGACTTGGCGTTGAACCCGTTGTTGATTTCCAGGTCGGCAACCTTGGAGGTGACCACGTAACCGTCGAAGCCGGCGTTCTGGGCGATCCAGCGCAGGGGCTGGACCAGTGCGCGGCGGACAATGCCGACGGCCGCGGCAGCGTCGCCTTCGAGGGCGTTGACGGCGGCGTCCTCATCCAGTGCCTTGAGGGCGTGGATCAGGGCCGAGCCACCGCCGGCCACGATGCCTTCTTCGAGGGCAGCGCGGGTGGAGGACACTGCGTCCTCGATGCGGTGCTTCTTTTCCTTCAGCTCAACCTCGGTTGCGGCACCCACCTTGATGACGCCGATGCCGCCGGCCAGCTTGGCCAGCCGCTCCTGGAGCTTTTCGCGGTCCCAGTCGGAATCGGTGCGGGTAACCTCGGCGCGCAGCTGGGCAACGCGTGCGGCCACGTCCTCGGCCGAGCCTGCGCCGTCGACGATGGTGGTGTTGTCCTTGGTGACGGTGATGCGGCGGGCGGTACCCAGCACCTCCAGGCCAACGGTGTCCAGGCTCAGGCCCAGTTCCGGGGAGACAACCTGCGCACCGGTGAGGGTGGCGATGTCCTGCAGCATGGCCTTGCGGCGGTCGCCGAAGCCGGGAGCCTTGACGGCAACAACGTTCAGGGTGCCGCGGATGCGGTTGACGATGAGCGTGGACAGGGCCTCGCCCTCGACGTCCTCGGCGATGATGAACAGCGGCTTGGAAGCCTGCAGTGCCTTTTCCAGCAGCGGCAGGAATTCCTGGATCGAGGAGATCTTGCCCTGGTTGATCAGGATAAGGGCGTCCTCGAGGACTGCTTCCTGGCGTTCCGCGTCGGTGACGAAGTACGGGGACAGGTAGCCCTTGTCGAACTGCATGCCCTCGGTGAGGACCAGTTCGGTCTGGGTGGTGGAGGACTCTTCGATGGTGATGACGCCATCCTTGCCCACCTTCCCAAAGGCCTCGGCGAGCAGTTCGCCGATTTCGTCGCTCTGGGCCGAGATGGCGGCAACGTTAGCCACCTGGGTGCCTTCGACCGGGCGGGCGTTTTCGAGCAGGCGGGCAGCCACGGCTTCAACCGCAACTTCGATGCCGCGCTTGATCTGGCCGGGAGCGGCGCCGGCAGCAACGTTGCGCAGGCCTTCCTTGACCAGGGCCTGGGCCAGGACCGTGGCGGTGGTGGTGCCGTCGCCGGCAACGTCGTTGGTCTTGGTGGCTACTTCCTTGGCCAGCTGCGCGCCAAGGTTCTCGTAGGGATCGTCAAGTTCCACTTCACGGGCGATGGTGACGCCGTCATTCGTGATGGTGGGGGCGCCCCACTTCTTGTCCAGGACGACGTTGCGGCCGCGGGGGCCGAGCGTCACCTTGACGGTGTTCGCGAGCTTATCGATGCCGGCCTCAAGGGACCGGCGGGCAGCGTCGTTAAACGCAAGCTGCTTTGCCATGGTTTTGTCCTTTCAAAGACAGAAACCCCGCACTGCCGGCCAGCATGAGCATGGCCGGCGGCACGGGGATCCGGAAGAGTTACTTGACGACGACAGCCAGGACGTCGCGGGCGGACAGCACCAGGTACTCGGTGCCGCCGGTCTTGACTTCGGTTCCGCCGTACTTGGAGTAGATGACGACGTCGCCAACGGCAACGTCAACCGGAACCCGCTGGCCGTCTTCGAAGCGGCCGGGGCCTACTGCAACAACTTCGCCTTCCTGCGGCTTCTCCTGGGCGGAGTCCGGGATGACCAGGCCTGAAGCCGTGGTCTGCTCGGCTTCGAGCGGGCGGACAACAATACGATCCTCAAGAGGCTTAATAGAGACCGACACTCGGACCTCTCCTTTTCGTCAGCAAAATTCGTGGACTGGAAAGCTTTCCGCCGTGGCTGGCAAACCGTCGTCGCGGTGCCGGCAGCAGCCTGGCTGGCAGCTCTTCATGTGTTAGCACCCTCCTAGGGAGAGTGCTAATGAAGACTCTATGTAAGGGTTAGCACTCGGTCAAGGTGAGTGCCAACGTTTCGTCATCGGCGTAAGGCTTTTCGGGCTCCGGCCGACGGCGGTCCAGGGCGGCAAACATGCTTCCCTAACGGCCCAGGTCGTCGAAGTCCACGTCCTCGCCACCGTCGGCCTCGCCGCCTCCCTGCTGACGTTTCCGGTAAAGCACCCAACCGGCCCCGGCTGCGGTGAGTACGGCAACAACGAGGAAGAAAATGCTCCCGGCCCGTGCGCCGTCGTACAACCCGCGGATGTCCCGCGCCTCCTGCGTGTTGTCGTGGATGTCGTTGCCGCCCACCGAATAAACGGTGGCGTTGAACGTGTCCAGCAGGAAAATGATCACCAACAGGGCGATGCACACCACGGCCACCACGGCCGCGGCGATCAGGGTTGGACGGGCAAACCTAGCCACACCGCGGTCCCTGGGTCGATGTTCGCCGGTCTCCCCTGGGGCTGCGCTGTCATCCATGGTTTCAACAGTATCCGCATCCCGGCAGCCGTCCTCCACTAGGCTGGAAACCATGCCCCACGCTCCCCAGGACCAGATCGCACCCCTGTTGACCCCCGAAGGCTGGGAGTTGCTGGCATCGCTGGGCCCCTACCGCGAAGAGGACGCGTTTGAGCTCAATTCGGCGCTCCGGAAAGCCGGCCACCCGGGCGAACTTGTATCCGCCGTCCTGACGCAGTCCAGGCTGCGGACCAGGGCCGAGGCGAAGTTTGGTGAGTTCGCCCGCCAGATGCTTTTCACCCAGGCAGGCCTTGAGCAGGCCACCCGGCTGAACGTCGCCGCACACCACGCGCAGCGGTTCGCCGCAGCCGGGATCCGGCAAGTGGCGGACCTGGGCTGCGGTCTTGGTGCCGACGCCATGGCCCTGGCTTCCCTGGACATCACCGTCACCGCCGTGGAGATGGATGAAACCACCGCCGCCTGCGCCACCATGAACCTCATCCCCTTCCCCAATGCCACGGTGGTCCACGCGGACGCGGCATCGGTCCCGCTGGAGGGGATCGACGGCGTCTGGCTGGATCCGGCACGCCGCGTCACTTCCACGTCGGGGACCAAGCGGATCTGGGACCCGGAGGCGTTCTCACCGCCGTTGTCCTTCGTGGAGTCGCTGGCGGCCGGGGGGAAGGCGGTGGGCGTGAAGATGGGCCCGGGCATGCCCCACGAGTCCGTGCCCACGGGATGCGAAGCCCAGTGGGTGTCGGTGGCCGGGGACGTGACCGAGGTGACCCTCTGGTTCAACGCCGTGCGCAGGCCCGGGGTCCGCCGGGCGGCCCTGGTCCTGGGGTCCCAGGGGCCCGCCGAGCTGACCAGCGCAGAGGACTTCGGCGCCGGCCCGGCCGCTCCGGTGGGACCCGTGGAGGGTTACCTGTACGAACCCGACGGCGCCGTGATCCGTGCCGGGCTGGTTGCCGACGTGGCGCTGCAGCTCGGCGGGCACCTGGTGGATGAACACATTGCCTACATCTGTGCCGCGGAACTTCTGGACATCCCGTTCGCCAAGGCTTACAGGGTCCTGGAAGTCATGCCCTACAACGTCAAGGCACTCAAGGCCTGGGTGAAGGAGGAGGGGATCACCGTGCTGGACATCAAGAAGCGCGGCACAGCGGTGACCCCGGAAGAGCTGCGGAAGCAGCTCCTCCCGCAGGGCAAGGGCGCCGCCAAAAAGGGTTCCGCCAGGACGGCCACGCTGGTCCTGACTCGCATCGGCGAGGACCGCGTGGCCATCGTGGTGGAACCGGTGTAAACGCCTACTGGGCGCGCATGAACTCCTCGGCTGCCCGGACCTGTTCCGCGGTGGGGCGCACTCCCGTGTACAGCACAAACTGTTCCAGGGCCTGGATGGTGGCAACCTCCGCACCGGTGATGACGTGCTTGCCTGCCGCGCGGGCGGCCCGGATCAGCGGCGTCTCGGCGGGCAGTGCCACCACGTCGAAGACCACGCGTGCGGCCTCGATGGCCTCCGCGGGGAAGGACAGGCTGTCCGCTTCGGCGCCGCCCGCCATGCCGATGGGGGTGACGTTGATGATCATGTCCGCCGTCCCGCCGTCGAGCGCTGCACGCCACTGGAAACCGTACTGGCCTGCGAGCGCACGGCCGGCGGCCTCGTTCCGGGCGATGACGGTGACGTCCTTGAAACCGGCGTCCCGGAGCGCGGCGACGGTGGCTTTGGCCATCCCGCCCGCCCCCTGGACCAGCACGGAATAGTCGGTGGGGACCCCGTTGGATGCCAGCAGCTGCTCAATGGCCGTGTAGTCGGTGTTGTACGCCTTGAGGTGGCCGTCGGTGTTCACGATGGTGTTCACGGAGTCGATGGCCTTGGCGGACGGGTCCATCTCGTCCACCAGCGCGATGACGTCTTCCTTGTACGGCATGGAGATGGCACAGCCGCGGATGCCCAGGCCCCGCACTCCGGCGATGGCCTGTTCCAGGTTGGTGGGCGCGAACGCCTTGTAGATCCAGTTCAGGCCCAGCTGCCCGTACAGATGGTTGTGGAAGCGGGTCCCGTTGTTGCTGGGGCGGGCCGACAGCGAGATGCAGAGGGTCATGTCTTTATTCAGAATGGGCACCAGACCATTAAACGCGTTCCAGCCATCGTGCGGGGTCCCCGGTCCGGGGCAGGAGTCAGAGGTCAGGGGCAGCCGGTTCCCGCGGGGAAAGGCCCGACGCCGGCGGGCAGCTTCCCGGGAGCAGGCGCCTTTCCTGCCAGCACGGCCACCAGCGCATCAAAGGCGGCGTCGGTGCGGCCGTACAGCGCCAGCTTCACCGGAGCCGTGGAGTTTTGGAGCGGCCAGGGGGCATCCAGGGCCACGGCAATGTCCCCGGCCGCTGGATTCCCGCCGAAGCCGATGAGGTTCACCAGCGGTCCTGATCCAACTGCGAGGCCGGCACGTGCGGCGGCGGCTTCGAAGCGCTCCCGGTCCCCCGGTCCCCCGCCGGCAACGCGCACCGCACCGGGCACCAGGGGCCCGCTGCAGGGACCGGAGACAACCGTCACGGCCGACGCCGAGACCCGCGCCGACAACGCCGCACCGCTTCCGGCCGGGGCACCTGTGCCGGCTGTTCCGGCAGGCGGCGTAGTCCGGGCATGCCAGATCATCATGGTGGCCACCCGCTGCGCGGCCTCATCCAGCCGGGAGATGGGAAGCGTGCCGGCGGCCAGGGCCTGGAGGATGGCGGCGTGCGCCTGTTCCACGTCCGCGGGCATCAGCAACAGGTCGGCGCCGGCTCCCAAAGCTTTTACGGCTGCTGCGCCGGCGGGGTACTGCTTGTCCACGGCTCCCATGTTGAGGGCGTCCGTCACGGCTACACCTTTGAATCCGAGCTCCCTCATCGCGGCGTAGCTCGGTGCGGAGAGCGACGCCGGCACACCGGGCTCCAGCGCAGGCACAGCGATGTGGCCCGTCATGACGACCGGCAGGCCCGCGGCCACGGCCGCCTGGAAGGGTTTCCAGTCCCGGGCCCGGAGCTGGTCGATGCCGGCCGGCTGGACCGGGAGGCTGAGGTGGGAGTCCGCGGTCACCGAGCCGTGGCCGGGAAAGTGCTTGACGGTGGGAAGCACGCCGGCGTCCAGCATGCCCTGGGCGAAGGCGACCCCGTGGGCTGCGGCGGCGGCAGGATCCGCGGACATGGAGCGCGCGCCGATGGTGGGGTCGCTGGGCCCGATGGTCACGTCGGTATCCGGCGCGAAGTCGAGGTCGAATCCCAGCGGCACCAGCTCGCCGGCGAGGCCCTTTCCTGCTTCCCGGGTCAGGGCCGGGTTGCCGGCCGCTCCGTAGCTCATGGGCGTGGGCCATTCAGTCAGGGGCTGCCCCAGGCGTGCCACGGCGCCCCCTTCCTGGTCCACGCCGATGATCCCGGGCCACCGCCGGCCGCCGGCGGCGACAGCCTGCTGCAGCCGCTGGTTCACCGCGCCCATGGCGGCAACGTCCACGTTCCCCTGCTGATCGCGTGGCACGTTGTCGCCCATGATGATGGATCCGGCCAGGTGCAGCCGCTGGATGAGCGCGGCGTGCGCCTCCACCTGGTTGCCCTTGAAGAACGGGAGCAGAACCTGCCCGGCCTTCTCCTCCGGAGTCATGGCTGCCACGGCCGCGACGGCGGCGTCCTGGTCGCGCTGCTCCGGGCCCCACCCCAGGGGGCGGGAGCCTGCGTCAGGTGAGGCAGAAGCGGTGGGAGGCGCCGTCGTCGTACTTGCCGATGCCGAAGGGGCCCCGGTGGGCCCGGAGGACGACGACGGCGGGGCTGCGGTTGGGGAGGCTGTGCAGGAGGCCAGCGCCAGGGCCGACAGGGCCAGGAGGAGCGGGAAGGATTTGGCGGGAGTGGTTTTGGCAGGTCTGTGACGCGTGGGGAACGGGGCCATCAATACGATGCTACCCCTGCACTAGACTTGAACCACCCGTTCGCCTGCCGGCATCAGCCTGTGAGCGGCATCAGCCAGCGGCAAACCGGACAGTGAGGAAACGTGTGAAGATCGACTTCGCCCCATCGAGGCAGTCAACCCTCGGTGTTGAGTGGGAGCTTGCCCTGGTGGACGGAAAGACGGGCGAGCTCGCATCCGTGGCCAACCAGGTGCTCCGCGGAGTTGCTTCCCGCCACCCGGAACTCAACGAAGACGACGAACATCCGCACATCAAGCAGGAACTGCTGCTGAACACCGTGGAACTGGTCACCGGCATCTGCGAAACAGCTGCCGAGGCCAAGGAAGACCTCAGCCGGTCCGTTGCCGCCGTCCGCGAAATCACCGATCCCATGGGCGTGGAACTCTTCTGCGCCGGCAGCCACCCGTTCAGCCCGCCGCAGCTGCAGCCCGTGACGGACAAGGCCCGCTACGCCAAACTCATCGACCGCACCCAGTGGTGGGGCCGGCAGATGGTCATTTACGGCGTTCACGTGCACGTAGGACTGGACCGCCGGGACAAGGCACTCCCCGTCCTGGATGGCCTGGTCAACTACTTCCCGCACTTCCAGGCGCTCTCCGCATCCAGCCCCTTCTGGGGCGGCGAGGATACCGGCTACGCCTCCCAGCGGGCCCTGATGTTCCAGCAGCTTCCCACCGCCGGCCTGCCCTTCCAGTTCAAATCCTGGGAGGAATACGAGTCCTATGTGCAGGACATGTTCACCACCGGCGTGATCGACACCATCTCTGAGATCCGCTGGGACATCCGGCCGGTGCCCGCGCTTGGCACCATCGAGATGCGCATCTGCGACGGCCTGGCCACGTTGGAGGAAGTGGGTGCCATTGCGGCCCTCACCCAATGCCTGGTGGACGAGTTCTCCACCACCCTGGACAACGGCGGCACCATTCCCACCATGCCGCCCTGGCACGTGCAGGAGAACAAGTGGCGCGCCGCCCGCTACGGCATGGACGCCATCATCATCCTGGACGCCGCAGGGCGGGAACAGCTGGTCACCGAGCACCTGCTGGAGACGCTGAACCGGCTGGAGCCGGTGGCGGCCAAGCTGCGCTGCGCCGACGAGCTTGCCGACGTCGAGAAGATCATCCGCCGCGGCGCCGGGTACCAGCGCCAGCGCCGCGTGGCCGCGGAAAATGGCGGGAACCTCCAGGCCGTGGTGCTGGACCTGGTCAAGCAGATGCGGAACGGCCCCACCGCGTAACGTGCTCCTGCCCGAAGTGGGGCACTTCGGCACGGACACGCCGGCCGCCATCGTGATGTACGACGGCGGAGCCCGCCAAAGTGCCCCGCGACGGTTCGCTTTCCCCCGGCGCTCTGCCGTCAGGCCGGCAGCGACACCAATGTAACCGGCATTGACGAGTCCGGGGCGAAGGCGATTCCACTGGGTTCGACGCCGGCCATCACCAGCTGTGCGCCGAGGGCGGCCACCATGGCGCCGTTGTCAGTGCAGAGGTCCAGGGGCGGCACGTGCAGCCGGATGCCGGCGGACGCGCACCGCTGCCCGGTCAGTTCCCGCAGCCGCGAGTTGGCCGCCACTCCCCCACCCAGCAGGACATCCTTGATGCCGTACTCGCGGCAGGCCAGCACCGCCTTGGACGAAATCACGTCCACCACGGCTTCCTGGAAGGCGGCCGCGATGTCAGCCACGGGGATCTCTTCGCCGCGGGCCTCGAACTGCTCCACGCACCGGGCCACTGCCGTCTTGAGGCCGCTGAAGGACCAGTCATACCGGTGCGGCCCCGGCTCATCCGCCGTGCCCATGTACTTGGGCTGGGTGAGGCCGCGGGGGAAGCGGATGGCCTTGGGATTGCCGCCGCGGGCCACCTTGTCGATCGCAGGGCCGCCCGGGTAGCCAAGACCCAGGATGCGTGCCACTTTGTCGTAGGCCTCGCCGGCGGCGTCGTCGATGGTGGAGCCCAGGAGCTCCACGTCGCTGGTGATGGTCCTGATCCGCAGGATTTCGGTGTGGCCGCCGGACACCAGCAGGGCGCCCAGGTTCTCCGGCAGCTCCTGCTTCCGGCCGTTGGCGCGGTCATCCAGCAGCCCCACGCCCACGTGCGCCACCAGGTGGTTGATCGCGTACAGCGGCTTCCCGGTGGCGACGGCCAGCGCCTTGGCAGCGCAGACACCCACCATGAGTGCGCCGGCCAGCCCGGGCCCGGATGTGACGGCGATGGCGTCCACCTCGTCAAGGCTCACGCCTGCGTCTGCCAGCGCCTGATCGAGCGTGGGGACGAACGCGTCCAAGTGGGCGCGCGAGGCGATCTCGGGGATGACGCCGCCAAAGCGGACGTGCTCGTCCATGGAGGAGGAGACGGTGTTGGTCAGGAGGGTGGTGCCGCGGACGATGCCCACGCCGGTTTCGTCGCAGGATGATTCGATCCCCAGCACCAGGGGCTGTGAGCGGTTCATTGCCGGCCTGCTTCCGTTGCTTGGTGGCCATCAGTTTCCGGTGCGGCCAGCTGGAGCCGCATGATGAGCGCATCCACGCCGTCGCGGTAGTAGCGGGGGCGGATGTGGATCTGTTCGAAGCCGAACCGCACGTACAGCTGCTGCGCCCGCGGGTTGTCGGCGCGGACCTCAAGCAGGACATCGGCGGCACCGCGGTGCCTGGCCTCGGCGATGAGTTGGGTGAGCAGCCTGCTGCCGATTCCCCGCCCCTCGTAATCAGGAACGACGGCGATGGTCTGGATGTCGGCGATGGGCTCGATGCACATCAGCCCGGCGTAGCCCACGATGCCGTCGGTGGTCTCCGCCACAAGGTAGCGGCGGGTTTCCGGCTGGGAGAGTTCATCCAGGAACATCTGCACGGGCCAGGCGTCGATGGGGAAGAGCTTGTGTTCCAGGGCGCCGACGGCGGGTACATCGCCCAGGGTCATGTCGCGGACGGTGACGCCTGCCATGTGGGGTTCCGGGGTGGTACTCACAGTGCACGCTTCCGTGGTCCGGGTACCTGGGCATCTGATTCGCGCAGGTACAGGGGTGTGGTGTCCAGCAGGGCCTCCCCGGCAGCCAGCCGCGCCAGGGCAAACTGGCCAAGATACAGGGCGTCGGGTTGCTCCCCCGCGAACTCGGGATCGGCTTGGAGGACGTCGGCGTAGAGACCTGCGCCCGCGCCGAAGGCGGGCAGGTCCGGCAGGTCGGCGGCGAAACCAACATGGGGGCCGTCCTCCAGCAGCGGCAGCTGCCCGTCACCCAGGCTGTAGCGCGCCCAGTAGACCTCTTTCCGGCGGGCGTCGGTGGCCACCAGGAACTCCGGGACGGCGGCGGTGGATTCGGCTACCTCCAGGGCCACCGCGTCCAGGCTCATCAGGCCGTGCAGCGGCTTGCCCCAGACGAACGCCAGCGTCCGGGCGGTGGCAATGCCCGAGCGCAGCCCGGTGAAGGGGCCGGGGCCTACGCCCACCACCAGCGCATCGATGTCCTGCCCGGTGACGCCGGCTTCGGACAGCAGGGTGTGGATGCCGGGAGCGAGCACCTCAGCGTGGCTGCGGGTGTCCTCCGTGGAGAAGCTGGCCACCACGCCTTCGGGGGCTGCATCGGACACCAGCGCGGCGCTGGCCACCGCGGAAGTGTCAATCGCGAGGATCAGCATGGGGCGTTTCCTTCCGGCCCACCCAGCTCCGGCCCACCCAGCTCGGGCCCGCCCAGTTCGGGGGCACCCAGTTCGGGGGCAGTTGCCCAGCGCGGCCCGTAGCCGCGCATCACGATGGTGCGGGGCTCGTCGGTGTCTTCGCCGTCGAAGTCCAGGCTTCCAGCTCCACTGCCGGCGGCATCCAGCCCGATGGCACGGAGGAGGTCGATCTCCAGCCGGCTCTCGCTGAGGTGCTCCACCCGGTCCTGTCCCCACTCCACCACGGTCACGGACGAGTCCATGGTGTTTTCGAGGTCGATGTCGTCGATCTCCGCTGCGGAACCCAGCCGGTAGGCGTCCACGTGCACAAGGTCGGGGCCGCCGGGACGCGGACCATCCGGCAGGTTCGGGTGGATCCGGACCAGCACAAAGGTGGGTGAGATGATGCCTGCGCGGACACCCAGCCCCTCGCCCAGTCCCTGGGTGAAGGTGGTTTTCCCGGCACCCAGCTCACCGGAAAGCACCAGCAGGTCCCCGGCCCGCATCACCTCCGCCAAACGTGCGCCGAACGCGTGCGTCTGTTCCGCCGTCGTCGCCGTGAACGTCTTTTCCCAGTTGGCAGCCAACTGTCCGGCCGCGCTCATGCGGCCCCCGCCGAGCCGGGCGCGCCCACCAGGCCGTGCCCGTTGCCCGCGTGCCCGGTGCCCGCCGGCTCGTCCTCGTTGATGAAGCGGCGCGGAACACGGGGGCTGATGCGGGTCACGATTTCATAGTTGATGGTCCCCGCGGCGCGTGCCCAGTCCTCCGCGGTGGGCCCGCCGTCGGCGCCGTCCCCGAACAGTTCCGCTTCCGCACCCTGCAGGTCAGTTCCGGATGCCTCCGGCCCAAGGTCGATCACCATCTGGTCCATCGCGATCCGGCCCACCACGAGATAGGTCTTCCCTGCGACGCGGACGGGTCCACCGGTGGCGACCCGGGGGACGCCGTCGGCATAGCCCACCGGAATCAGGGCCAGCGTGCTCGCCGTCCTGGTGCGGTAATGCAGCCCGTAGGAGACGCCCTGCCCCTCGGGCACGTCCTTGCACTGCGACACGAGGGTGCGCAGCGTCATGGCGGGCCGGAGTCCCAGTTCTGCTGAAGTCTGCCCGTCAAACGGCGACAGCCCATAGATGCCCAGGCCAACCCTGACCAGGTCGAAGTGCGTGTCCGGGCGGGACAGGGTGGCGGGGGTGTTGGCAAGGTGCCGGACCTCGGGATCCACGCCCGCGTCCTCGGCAATGGCCAGCGCCTCCCGGAACGCGGCCACCTGCTGGTCCGTTTCGGGCCGCTCCGGTTCGTCGGCCACGGCCAGGTGGGAGAAGATGCCAACTACGCGCAGCAGGCCCTGGTCCTGGTATTCCACGGCCTCCCCCACCAGGCGGTCCCAGGACTCGGGGGTGGCTCCGTTCCGTCCCAGCCCGGTGTCCACCTTGAGATGCACCCGTGCCGGCCGCTCCTGCTCACGGGCCGCGGCCACGATGCGTTCCAGCTCCCACCCTGAGCAGCCAATATCGACGCCGGCGGCCACCGCGGCACCGAAGTTGCTGTCCGTGGTGTGCAGCCAGGCGAGAAGCGGCGCGTCGATGCCGGCGGCGCGCAGCGCCAGGGCCTCGGAAATGTGGGCCACGCCGAGCCAGGCCGCGCCGGCCTGCAGGGCTGCGCGGGCCACGGGGACGGCGCCGTGCCCGTATGCATCCGCCTTGACGACGGCCATGACTTTCGCGGGGGAGGCAGCGGCGGCAAGCCGGCGGACGTTGTGCCGGATGGCGTCCAGGTCGATCACGGCCGACCGCTCGTGGCGGGGGTCCGGCCCGGAGGCAGCGCTGAATTCACCGGTTGTTGCGGGGTAGGTCACCTAAGTGATTCTAGTGCGGGCACTTCGCGCCGAATAATCAGGGCCTCCAACGCCGCCTACGCATCCGACAAGTGCGCGATGGTGGCGGCCGCCCTGCGCTGGGCTGACAGCGGCACGTCGTCGATGATGTCCGCGAGGAACCCGAAGCGCCGCAGCCACTGGCTCGTCTGCCGTTCGGGGCGGGCGTTGGCGCGTCTCCACCAGTCGGCAATGTCGCCCCAACCCGGCGCCGCCAGCGAGCCGCCCACCTCCTGCACCGCCATGGACGCGCACAGGTTGGCAAAGCGCAGCCGGTCCCCCAGCGGCCACCCGGCCAGGGTGCCCACGATGAAGGCTGCGTCGAAGCAGTCGCCGGCTCCGGTGGGGTCGTGCGCCTTGACCGGAAGCGACGGGACCCATTCTTCCTCGCCGGTTTCCGAGTCCACGGCCATGGCGCCCTGGGGGCCCAGGGTTACGACGGCCACCGGAACGTGGTCCGCCAGCGCGTACAGGGCGCTCCACGGGTTGTCCTTGCCCGTGAACGCCATGGCCTCGCGCTGGTTGGGCAGGAAGGCGTAGAAGTACTGCAGGTTGTCGAGCCTGACGGGCGCCCATTCCCCGCTGGGGTCCCATCCAACATCGCCGAACAGCTTTACCCCGGCGGCGTGGGCTGCGTGGGCCCACGGCTCCACTTCCAGGCCCACCTCAGCGATTCCGGCGAGGGCCTTGGGCGGGTCTCCGATCAGCTCGGAATTTGTCACCGGTGCGGAGTGCCCGTGGGTCACCAGGGAGCGGTCCTGGTCCACGCAGAGGGACACGGTCACCGGGGAGTGCCAGCCCGGGACGCGTCGGGAAAGGCTGAGGTCCACGTGTTCCTGGCCGGAAAGGATCTTCCAGTTGAAGTCCCCGTACCCGTCGTCGCCGAAAGCAGCTGCCAGCCCGGTGCGCAGCCCAAGCCTGGCAGCGGCAATGGCCTGGTTGGCCACGCCGCCGGGGCAGCTGCCCATGCCGTCGCTCCAGATTTCCGTGCCGGGTTCGGGCCCGTGGGGCAGGCCGGTGAAGATGATGTCCTGGAACACGGTCCCGGCCAGCAAGAGGTCGAATCCGGGTTCGGCGGGTGAACGGACGGCAGCCAGGGGGTCGTAGGGGCGTGCTGGGATGGCGTCCATAGTGCGCAGGATACGCCGTGCCGCACCGCTGCGGTAGGGGCCTTGGTCGGGCGTGGACAGGCCGCGGGACACCCCGCCTACACTGCATGGTATGCGGCTTCTGATTGCCGGCGGCGGGGGTTTCCGGGTGCCGCTGATATACCGGGCCCTGGTGTCCGGCCGCTTTGCCGGGCTGGTCACCGAGCTGGTGCTGTACGACGTCGATCCCGCGCGCCTTGATGCCGTCACCGCCGTGCTGGAGAGCATGCCGGTGGGTGAAGGTGCCCGTCTTCCGGTCCACGCCACCACCGATCCTGCCGAAGCACTGCCCGGCACCACCGTGGTGTTCGCCGCGATCCGGCCGGGCGGTACGGCGGGGCGCGTTGCGGACGAGAAGGTGGCGCAGGACCTAGGGCTGCTGGGCCAGGAGACCACGGGGGCCGGGGGAATTTCGTATGCTTTGCGGACCATTCCGCAGATGCTTGGCCTTGCCCGGCTGATGCGGGAGCACTGCCCTGACGCGTGGCTGGTCAACTTCACCAACCCTGCCGGGATGGTCACCGAGGCGCTGCTTCCCGTCCTGGGCCACCGGGTCATCGGGATCTGCGACTCTGCCGGCGGTCTGGTGCAGCGGGCAGCGGCCGCTGCCGGGGTGCAGTTGCCGGAGGGAAGGCTCGACGGCGTGGGCTACTACGGGCTGAACCACCTGGGCTGGCTGTACCGCCTGGAGTCCGGCGGCCGGGACGTGCTGCGTGGCCTTTTGGCGGATGCCGGCGCACTGCAGTCGTTCGAGGAAGGCCGCCTTTTCCCGCAGCCGTTCCTGGCCCAACTGGGCATGCTTCCCAACGAGTACCTGTATTACTACTACCAGCGCGACGCAGCCCGGCGGGCGATGCAGGCCATGGCGCAGACCCGGGGCGAGACCATCCACAGCCAGCAGCGGGAGCTCTACCCGCGGCTGGCTGCTGCTGGGCCGGACGCCTACCGGCTGTGGGAGGAGGCGCGGCGCTCCCGCGAAGAGGGCTACCTGGCCGAGGCCCGGCACGATGGCGAGCGCCGCGCCGAGGAGGACCTGGCCGGGGGCGGCTATGAGCGGGTGGCGCTGGCGGCCATGCGGGCCCTGGCCGGCCGCGGGGAGACCCAACTGGTCCTGAACACCCGGAACACGGCGGCACCCGCCGGGACACCTGAAGGCCACCCGCCCGCCTCCGCCACGGCTGCCCCGCCCGCTCCCCAGCCTGCCATTCCAGGCCTTCCCGCCGACGCCGTCGTCGAGGTTCCCTGCATGGTGACGGCCAGGGGCGCCGTGCCCCTGCCCCAGCAGGCGCCGGACGGCCCGCAGCTGCGGCTGCTCCAGCGGGTCAAAGAGGTGGAACGGCTCGTGGTCCGGGCCGCCGGCACCGGAGCCCGCGAGGCAGCCCTTGAGGCTTTCGCCCGGCACCCGCTCGTGGATTCGCCGGACCTCGCCGCGAAGCTTCTGGCTGGTTATGAGCAGGCTTTCCCGGCTTTGGGGAAGATCTGGGAAGGCGGCGGGCGTTAGGGGAAGGAGTAATGTTTTATCGAATGCGCACTGAGCCGGCTCCCCTGATACCCGCCGGCGGCCGGAAGGAGGTCCCGTGGCACTGATCCGCAGGGTCGCGCTGCTCTCCCTCCACACCTCCCCCATGGAACAGCCGGGCTCCGGTGACGCCGGCGGAATGAACGTCTATATCCGCGAGCTGGCCTCCGCCCTGGCCGAGGCGGGCGTGGAAGTGGAGATCTTCACACGCGCCACCTCAGCCGACCAGCCCGCCGTCGAACATCCCGATCCCGGCGTCTGCGTGCACAATGTCCTGGCCGGGCCGCCCAAGAAGATCCCCAAAGAGGAGCTGCCGGGGTTGCTGCACGCCATGGTGGCCGAGATCGAACAGATCCGCCGCCGGCAGCCCCACGGCCGCTATGACGTCATCCATTCGCATTACTGGGTGTCCGGGATCGCCGGGCTGGAACTGTCCGAACTGTGGGGCGTGCCGCTGGTGCACACCATGCACACCATGGCCAAGGTCAAGAACCTGCTCCTTGAATCCGGCGAACAGCCGGAGCCGCGCCGGCGCGAGGTGGGCGAGCACCGCATCGTGGACGGCGCGGCACGGCTGATCGCCAACACCAGCTCCGAGGCAGCCGAGCTCGTTTCCCACTACGGCGCCACCTACGACCGCATCGACATCGCCCCGCCCGGAGTGGACCTGGCCACCTTCACGCCGGCATTCCGGGCGCGGTCCCGGGCCCGGCACGGCATCAGCCCGGACACCTTCCATCTGGTGTTCGCCGGCCGCATCCAACGGCTGAAGGGCCCGCAGGTCCTGGTCAAGGCGGCGGCGCTGCTGCGCAAACGCCGGCCGGACATCGACCTGCGCGTCACCATCCTGGGCGCCCTGAGCGGCAACAAGGAATTCAACCTGCGCTGCCTGGTTGCGGAGGCAGGAATGGACGACGTCGTCACGCAGCTTCCGCCGGTTGAGGCACCTGAGCTGGCGTCCTGGTTCCGCGCGGCGGACGTGGTGGTGATGCCTTCCTTCAGCGAATCCTTCGGGCTGGTGGCACTCGAGGCCCAGGCCTGCGGTACGCCCGTCGTGGCCACCCGCGTCGGCGGGCTGTCCCGCGCCATCTTCCACGGCCGGACGGGGCTCCTGGTGGATGGCCACCACGCCGCCGACTGGGCCGATGCCCTCGAAGCCCTGTACGACGACCCCGCCACCCGCGAAGACCTGGGCCGCGCCGCCGCCATCCGCGCCCAGAACTCCGGCTGGCAGCGCACAGCCGCCATCACGCTGGAAAGCTACCATGCCGCCGTCGAGAATTTTGTGGGCCGGCGCCTGGCCCCGGTGGTTCCCGCTTCCTGACGTTCCTGTCCTGGTTTCCTGCCCGGCTTTTCCGTCATGGGCTTTTCCTTTTCCTTCGCGGGCGCCCCGGGTGCTGTTAGCTTAGGGGAAGGCCTCCGGCGCCTGCCGGCGCCGGAATGGACTGGGCAGGATGAAGCTGCGCAGGAAAGGACAACGATGTCTGCTCTCCCTTCTGATCTCGAGATAGCCCGGGCTGCCCGGATCCGTCCCATTGCGGACATCGCGGCTGCCGCGGGGGTTAATCCGGAAGCCCTGGAACAGTACGGGCGGTTCAAGGCCAAGATCGATCCGGCCAAGCTCGATGCGCCGGCTCCCTACGGCAAGGTGGTGCTGGTCTCGGCCATGTCCCCCACGCCCGCCGGCGAGGGCAAATCCACCACCACCGTGGGATTGGCGGATTCCCTGGCCAGGGCCGGCCGGAAGGTGATGATCGCGCTGCGGGAGCCCTCGCTGGGTCCGGTCCTGGGGATGAAGGGCGGCGCCACCGGCGGCGGCTATTCGCAGGTGCTGCCCATGGATGAGATCAACCTGCACTTCACCGGCGACTTCCATGCGATCACCTCGGCCAACAACGCCCTGATGGCGCTGGTGGACAACCACATCTACCAGGGCAACGCGCTCAGTATCGATCCCCGCCGCATGACGTTCAAGCGGGTGATGGACATGAACGAGCGCGCTTTGCGTGAAGTGGTCATTGGCCTGGGCGGGCCTACCCAGGGGGTGCCGCGGCAGGACGGGTTCGACATCACCGTGGCCTCCGAGGTCATGGCCGTCTTCTGCCTGGCCAAGGATCTGGCGGACCTGCGCTCCCGGCTGGGCCGGATCACCTTCGGCTACACCTACGACCGGGTACCCGTAACGGTGGCGGACCTGGGGGTGCAGGGCGCCTTGACGCTGCTCCTGAAGGAGGCGGTCAAACCCAACCTGGTCCAGACCATCGCCGGCACCCCGGCCCTGGTCCATGGCGGCCCGTTCGCCAACATCGCGCACGGCTGTAATTCGTTGATTGCCACCCAGACCGCCCGGCGGCTGGCGGACATCGTGGTCACGGAGGCCGGTTTCGGCGCGGATTTGGGGGCCGAGAAGTTCATGGACATCAAGGCCCGGTACGGGGGCCTGGCGCCGTCGGCCGTGGTGGTGGTGGCCACGGTGCGGGCGCTGAAGATGCAGGGCGGGGTGGCCAAGGACCGGCTGGCCCAGCCGGACCTGGCTGCCCTCGAAACAGGGGTGGCCAACCTGCGCCGGCACGTGCGCAACGTGGAGAAGTTCGGGGTCACCCCTGTGGTGGCGATCAACAGGTTCTCCTCCGATTCCCAGGAGGAGCTGGACTGGCTGCTGGCCTGGTGTGCTGCCGAAGGCGTGGCGGCGGCCGTGGCGGACGTGTGGGGTCGCGGCGGCGGCGGTGACGGCGGCGACGAACTGGCAGCGTTGGTCCTCCAGGCTGCGGAGGGGCCCAACAGCTTCCGGCACCTCTACGCCCTGGGGCTGCCGGTGGAGGACAAGATCCGGACCATTGCCCAGGAGATCTACGGCGCCGACGGCGTGGATTTCTCGGTTCCGGCGTTGAAGCGGCTGGCCGATATCGAGCGGAACGGCTGGAGCGGGCTGCCGGTCTGCATGGCCAAGACACAGTACTCGTTCACGGACGATGCCTCCCGGCTCGGTGCCCCGAAGGGCTTCACCATCCATGTCCGGGACCTCCTGCCCAAGACAGGTGCGGGCTTCATCGTGGCGTTGACCGGCGCGGTGATGACCATGCCCGGCCTCCCCGCCGTCCCGGCAGCCCTGCGCATGGACGTGGACGCGGACGGCAACCCGGTAGGCCTCACCTGACACGCCCGCTCACCTTTGGCAGCACAACACCAAACCCCCGCTCACCTTTGGCAGCACAACACCAAACCCCCGCTCACCTTTGGCAGCACAACACCAAACCCCCGCTCACCTTTGGCAGCACAACACCAAACCCCCGCTCACCCCCTTCCGCGGCGAGCGTCGGGCAAAACGGCGAACCGGCACGGCCTGTGGATAACTCAACACGGGTATCCGCCATATGCATGACAATGCAGTATGCGATCCCGCCTTCCCTTGCCTGTGCATCTGGCTGGCAGACCCTTCACGCTTGAAAGCTCAAGAAGCGCCGGACTGGACCACAACCGCCTGCGTCACAACGACGTCGAACACATCAGCCGGGGCCTCTACCGCCCTGCTGCATGGGACTTCTGCCTCGAGCATGCTGCCCGCGCATTGTCGGAGGCGACGCCCGGCGCATGGATTTCCCATGTGACAGCGGCGCGCCTCCAGAGTTCGCTCCTGCCCGCTTGGTTGTCCGACTCCAGTGAACTTCACCTAAGCAAGCCCACGCTGCTTCCGGGAGCCCGCAGGAAAGGAATTCACGGCCACCGGCTCATTGTGAAGCCTGGCGAGGTGGAGTTCGTCGAGGGGATACGGATCAGCACACGGGCACGGACATGGCTGGACATGTCACGGCTACTGCCGTTGGCAGACTTGGTGGCTATGGCGGACCAACTGGTACGGCTGCCCCGGCCTGAACTGGAGGGCAGGGAGGGCGCCTACTCAACAATTGAGGAACTACGGGACATGGTTGCCCGTCATCCAAACCTTCAAGGGGTTGTGCGTGCCCGGCAGGCACTGGACTTGGCGCGGGTTGGATCGGACTCCGCGCCCGAGACCTTCCTCCGGTTGGCCATGTTTGACGCTGGTCTCCCGGAGCCAGAGCTGCAGCTGGCACTTTATCCTGGAGACCCTCGATCGTCGTCTGCCGACCTCGGATTTCGGCAGCGAAGAATTGCTATCCAGTACGACGGCGGCCATCACCTTATGGAAGCCCAGCGACTAAGCGATCGGCGCAGGGACAAGGCCTTCGAAGCGGCCGGGTGGACTGTCATCATCGTCGACAAGGCCGATCAGAAGGACAGCTTCGCTGCCGCTATCAGAAAGATCAGGCGAGCCGTGAAGAACTCTGTGGCGGATGCGACGGTGGCGTCGGGGTTCGCAAACGGGGACTAGTTGAACGGGGCTCACTTTCAGCTGGGATCGACTGAACGTTCGCCGGTGAGATGCGAGCGGGCGTCCCCGGAATAGTCGTCAAAAGTGAGCGGGCGTCGTAGAAAAATCCGCCAAAAGTGAGCGGGCGTCGCCAGAAAAGAGCAGGAAGTGATGGGGCGTCTTAAATGGCGGCGCTCCCCCACCCCGGAGGGTGAGGGAGCGCCGGCAACGAGGTGTGGAGTTCTAGCGCTCCACGTCGCCGCGGATGAAGGCTTCCACCTTTTCGCGGGCGAGGTCGTCGTTGAACTGCTCCGGCGGGGACTTCATGAAGTAGCTCGACGCGGACAGCAGCGGGCCGCCGATGCCACGGTCCAGGCCGATCTTCGCGGCGCGGATCGCGTCGATGATCACACCTGCGGAGTTCGGGGAATCCCAGACCTCCAGCTTGTACTCCAGCGACACGGGGGCGTCGCCAAAGTTGCGGCCCTCCAGGCGGACGAACGCCCACTTGCGGTCATCGAGCCACTGGACGTAGTCGGACGGACCGATGTGCACGTCCTTGGCAGCCAGCTCGGCCTCAACGTTGGAGGTCACGGCCTGGGTCTTGGAGATCTTCTTGGACTCCAGCCGGTCACGCTCCAGCATGTTTTTGAAGTCCATGTTGCCGCCAACGTTCAGCTGGTACGTCCGGTCCAGGGTCACGCCCCGGTCCTCGAACAGCTTCGCCATGACCCGGTGGGTGATGGTGGCGCCGATCTGGCTCTTGATGTCATCGCCCACGATCGGAACACCCGCGGCAGTGAACTTGTCCGCCCACTCCTTGGTTCCGGCAATGAAGACCGGCAGCGCGTTCACGAACGCCACGCCGGCGTCGATCGCGGCCTGCGCGTAGAACTCGGCCGCTTCCTGGGAGCCGACGGGCAGGTAGCAGACCATAACGTCAACGGCAGCGTCCTTGAGGGCCTGGACCACGTCCACGGGCTCTTCAGTGGATTCCTCGATGGTCTCGAGGTAGTACTTGCCCAGCCCGTCCAGGGTGTGGCCGCGCTGGACGGTGACACCGGTGGGCGGGACGTCGGCGATCTTGATGGTGTTGTTTTCGCTGGCCGTGATGGCGTCGGCAAGGTCAACGCCGACCTTCTTGCCGTCAACATCAAACGCGGCGACGAACTGAACGTCACCCACGTGGTACTGGCCGAACTCAACATGCATCAAGCCCGGAACAGTCTCTGCGGGATCGGCATCCTTGTAGTACTGGACGCCCTGCACCAGCGAGGCGGCGCAGTTGCCCACGCCAACGATTGCAACACGGATGGGATGTGAAGACACAGAACTCCTTTGGGGACAAACGTCAGCCGGCCGGGTTTGCCTCGCAGACAGTACGACGGCGGCCGGCTGGCTCGGCGCCGCGCGGCGCCTTTTCATACTACCCAACGCAGCGGGACCGGGCGCAGTGCACCCGGTCCCGCTGCGTAAAGAGAATCACCGTCAGGCGTTTTGCTTCCAGAGGTTGATGTCCGACTCAACCGCAAACTCGTCAATCGCGGTCAGCTCTTCATCCGAGAAGCTGAGGTTGTTGATGGAGGACAATGTGTCCTCCAACTGCTGGACGCTGGAGGCGCCAACCAGTGCCGAGGTGACGGGCGAGCCCTTGGGCTGGTCGCGCAGGATCCAGGCGATGGCCATCTGGGCCAGGGTCTGCCCCCGGCCTTGGGCGATCTTCCGCAGTCCGCGGACCCGGTCCAGTTTTTCCTCGGTGATGGAGTCCTCCGAGAGGAAGCGCGCCTTGGCTGCCCGCGAGTCGTCAGGAATGCCGTGGAGGTATCGGTCGGTGAGCATGCCCTGCGCCAGCGGCGAGAAGGCGATGGATCCGGCGCCCACCTGGTCCAGGACCTCGTACAGGTTGGGTGAACCGTCCTCGGTCCAGCGGTTCAGCATGGAGTAGCTGGGCTGGTGGATCAGCAGCGGCGTGCCCAGTTCCTTGAGGATACGGGCGGCCTCGAGGGTCTGCTCCGGCGTATAGGAGGAAATGCCCGCGTACAGTGCCTTGCCGGAACGGACGGCGTAGTCCAGGGCACCCATGGTCTCCTCCATCGGTGTTTCCGGGTCGGGCCGGTGGCTGTAGAAGATGTCCACGTAGTCCAGTCCCATGCGCTGCAGCGACTGGTCCAGGCTGGAGATCAGGTACTTGCGCGAGCCCCATTCGCCGTAGGGACCGGGCCACATGTAGTAGCCGGCCTTGGTGGAGATGACCAGTTCGTCGCGGTAGGGCTTGAAGTCGTCCCGCAGGTGCCGGCCAAAGTTGGTCTCGGCGGACCCGTCCGGCGGCCCGTAGTTGTTGGCGAGGTCGAAGTGGTTGACGCCCAGGTCGAAGGCGCGGCGGAGGATGTCCCGCTGTTCCTCGAAGCGCTTGTCGTCGCCGAAGTTGTGCCACAGTCCCAGCGAGATGGCCGGGAGCTTCAGGCCGCTGCGGCCCACCCGGCGGTAGGGCATGGATTCGTAGCGGTCGCCTGCTGCAATGTACGTCATCAGTTTCTCTCTTCCGTCGGTTCAGGCTTTGAGGATCGCAGCGCTCCAGGGCGCCAGTTCCAGGGACCCGCCGTCCAGTGTGGTTCCGTTGTCCGTGGCCAGCAGCACGCTGCCGGCGGCCTCGTCCAGCCGGACCTTCGAGTCCCCGAAGTTCACCAGGACCTCGACGGATCCGCGCCGGAACCGCAGCCAGCCCGCGTCGTCGTCGAACTTAACTTCCGTCCCGCCGAAGCCAAGCCCCGCCAGTTCCGGATGCCCGCGGCGCAGCGCCGTCAGCGCCCGGTACAGCTCCAGGAGCCGCGCGTGGTCGCCAGAGGTGGCCTCGGCCCAGTCCAGCTTGGACCGGCGGAAGGTTTCCGGGTCCTGCGGGTCAGGCACGACGGCGGGATCCCACCCCATGCGCTCGAATTCCTTGATGCGCCCTTCCGCGGTGGCCTTCCCGAGCTCCGGTTCGGGATGGGAGGTGAAGAACTGCCATGGTGTGGTGGCGCCGTATTCCTCGCCCATGAACAGCATGGGGGTGAACGGGGAGGTCAGCGTGAGGACCGCGGCCACGGCGAGCTGCCCGTAGGACAGGGACTGCGAGAGCCTGTCCCCCGTGGCCCGGTTGCCGATCTGGTCGTGGTTCTGGTTGCAGACCACCAGTGCCGCGGGGTCCACCAGGGCGGCGTTGATGGGCCGGCCGTGGTGGCGTCCGCGGAAGCTGGAGTAGCTGCCGTCGTGCAGGAACCCGTCCTTCAGCACCTTGGCCAGCACGGCCAGGGATTTGAAGTCGGAGTAGTAGCCGGTGGTCTCGCCGCTGACGCTGACATGCACGGCATGGTGGAAGTCGTCGCTCCACTGCCCGGCCAGTCCGTACCCGTTGACGTCACGGGGGTAGAGCAGGCGCGGATTGTTGAGGTCCGATTCCGCGATGAGCGTCTTGGGCAGCCCGGTCCCGGCTGAAATCGCGTCGCCCAAAGCCCCCAGGTCCTCCAGGATGTGCACCGCGCGCTCGTCCCGCAGCGCGTGCACGGCATCGAGGCGGAGCCCGTCCACGTGGTAGTCGCGCAGCCAGAGAGCGGCGTTGTCCAGGATGTATTCGCGGACCACGTCCGAGCCGGGCCCGTCCAGGTTCACCGAGTCGCCCCAGGTGTTGGCGTCCCCCTGCTTCAGATAGGGGCCAAACCTGGGCAGATAGTTTCCGCTGGGGCCAAGGTGGTTGTAGACCACGTCCTGGATGACGCCCAGTCCGGCGGCATGGGCGGCGTCAACGAATCGCTGGTACGCAGCCGGCCCGCCGTAGCCTTCGTGCACGGTGTACCACTGGACGCCGTCGTAGCCCCAGTTATGCGTGCCGTTGAATCCGTTGACCGGCAGCAGCTCCACGAAGTCGATGCCCAGGTCCACCAGGTAGCCCAGCTTCTCCGCGGCGGCGTCCAGGGTTCCTTCGGGGGTGAAGGTGCCCACGTGGAGTTCGTAGATGACGGAACCCTGCAGGTCCTTGCCGCGCCAGCCGGAATCCTGCCATGCATAGGCTGCGGGATCGTAGGTCCGGGATTGGTCGTGCACGCCGGCGGGAAGCCGGCGGGACCTGGGATCCGGGACGGGGGTGGTGTCCCCGTCCAGCAGGTAGCCGTAGTCCACGTCGCCGTCGGCGGGCGCGTCGGGGGCCGTCCACCACCCCTCCGATCCCGGCGCCGTGTCCTTCTTTTGCATGGGATATTGCCGGCCATCGGCCAGCAAAACCACCGATGAAACGTCCGGCGCCCAGACATCGAAACGCTCAGGTCCAACGTTGACCAGGGTCATGCCTTCTCTCCATCTTCGGGTACCAGCAGGGCCACCGGGTAGGTACCCAGCACTTCTGCCACCGAAACCGGGCCCGGCCCGTAGCTGGCTCCCGTAAGTTCGTCGCGCATGGCAGTGGAAAGGTCGACGGCGGTGTCCCGCCACCCGCCGCCGGCTTCCAGTCCGGCGGGGAGCCGGGTGGCAAGCGTGAGGGCGCCGGAGGAGGCATCGGTTCCGCGGGTGAATGCGAGCAGGTGCCCGGCAGCCGCGCCGGTGGCTGGGACTGGCGCGTAGCCCTGGAACAGCTCCGGCCGGTCCCGGCGCAGGCGGAGTGCCCGTGAGGTGACCAGGAGCTTGCTGGCCTCTGTGCCCTCGTCCGGCAAGGTGCCGGCGTCGAGCTTTGCCAACTCAGCCTGCCGGGCACCAAAGTCCACCGGCCGGCGGTTGTCCGGGTCCGTCAACGAACGTTCCCAGAACTCGCTGCCCTGGTACACGTCCGGCACGCCGGGCATGGTCAGCTGGACCAGCTTGGCGGAAACCGAGTTGGCGGCGGAGAAGGAGTCGATGCGGGCCACGAAGTCCGTCACCACGTTGGCGACCTTGGCGTCGTCGAAGACTGCGTCCACGGCGGCCTTCACCGCGGCCTCGAAGTCCCCATTGGGATTGGTCCAGGTGGTGGAGTTCCCGGCTTCCCGGGCCGCCTTCTCGGCGTATCCCTGAAGCCGTTCCCGGCTTGCCGGCCAGGCACCGATGATTGCCTGCCACAGCAGGTTTTCGTACGGGCCGTCCGGGATGGGCGCCAGGCCGCGAAGGCTCTCCAGCGTTTCCGCCCACTCCTGCGGCAGCTCGGCGATGACCGAGATCCGTGCCCGGGCATCCTCGCTGCGTTTGGTGTCGTGGGTGGACAGGGTGGTCATGGACAGCGGGAGGTCCTGCTGGCGCCGCTGCATCCGCTGGTGGAATTCCTCCGGGTCCACGGCGAACTCGGTGGGTTCAGCGCCCACCTCGGTCAGGGTTCCAAGGCGGGTGTAGCGGTAGAACGCCGTATCCTCCACGCCCTTGGCCATGACCATGCCGGAGGTCTGCTGGAACCGGATGGCGATGGCGTTGGCCGGATCCAGCAGCAGCGGAAGGAGGGTTCCCACCGCCACTTCCAGGTCCGGCCGGTGGGCTGCCGCGGACTCGCATGCTTCCTTGAGGACATCGGCGCCCACGGGCAGGTACGAACGGTACACCGGGAAGGACGCGATAATCTCCGCGATGGCGTCGGCTGCCTGGTCCAGGGCGAGCCCGTAGGACTCCGGGACCAGCCGGGCCAGCCGCAGCACTTCCGAGCGCAGGATGCCGTCGGCGATCATGCGCTTGGTGCCGCGGATCATTGCGGCATAGTCCGCGGGCTCTGAGGAGCCCCGCAGCCGGGCGTCCAGTGCGTCCAGGGCCTGCTGCCCCGCGGGGTCCACAAAGACCCGGTCCACGTCCGCCAGCGCGTCGTATCCGGTGGTGCCTTCGCACGCAAACTCCTGCGGAAGCACTTCGCCCGGTTCCAGGATCTTCTCCACCAGGACGTAGGCGCCGCCGCTGAGGTCCTTCAGCCAGCGGAGATAGCCGGTGGGATCGGCGAGGCCGTCCGGGTGGTCCACGCGGAGCCCGTCCACCAGGCCCTCGGTGAACCAGCGCCCCACCTCGGCATGCGCTTCCTGGAAGACCGAGGGTTCTTCGACGCGGATTCCGGCGAGCGTGGTGACCGCGAAGAAGCGCCGGTAGTTCAGCTCGGCGTCGGCGCGGCGCCAGTCCATCAGCTGGTAGTGCTGGCGGCTGTGAACGTCCTGCGGGGAATCACCGTCGCTGTATGTGCCCTCGGCCAGGGGGAACCGGTGATCGTAGTAGCGGAGTTCGCCGTCCTTGACCTCCAGCTTGTCCAGGTCGGCGTCGGAGCCCAGCATGGGGAGCCGGACCTTTCCGCCGCCCAGGTCCCAGTCGACGTCGAAAGCTTCCGCGTAGGGTGATTCGCGGCCCTCCTTGAGCAGGGACCACCACCACGGGTTCTGGGGAGGGGATGCCACGCCCACGTGGTTGGGCACGATGTCCACCAGGACGCCCATGCCGTGCTCGCGCGCTGCCCTGGACAGGGCCAGCAGCCCTTCAGGGCCGCCGCGGTCCGGGTCCACGGCGGAGGGGTCGGTCACGTCATAGCCGTGGTCCGAACCTTTTTCCGCAGTGAGGATGGGCGACAGGTACACCCAGTCCACGCCGAGGTCCTTCAGGTACGGGACCTGGTTGGCGGCGTCGAACAGGGTGAAGCTGCTGCGGATCTGCAAACGGTAGGTGGAGACGGGTGTCCTCATGCCTCGGTTGCCTTCGCAGCCTTGGTCTCCTCCGCCTTCGCAGCCTTGGCGTCCTCGGCTTTGGCTGCCTTGGTTTCCTCGGCCTTTGCCTCGCTCGCTTCCGCGGCCTTGGTCTGGGCCTCCACCATCTCCTCCTGGGCTTCCTCGTGCTCTACCCTGGACGCCAGTGAAGCGGCAGCGGACGTGTCCACTTCAGCTTCCGGGCCGGAGTAGGCGCGCAGCACCACCATGGACTTCGCGTCCAGGGTCAGCGTTGCCTTCGCCTTGAGCGGTTCATACGCGTCAGCCTGGGCCGCGGTGTCAATCAGGACCTCCCAGTACTGTGAGTACTCCTCGTTGGGAAGGCAGAAGTCCACGGCATCGTCGTGGGCGTTGAAGGCCATGATGAAGCTGTCGTCCGTGATGCGCCGACCGCGTGAATCCTGTTCCTGGATGCCGTCGCCGTTGTAGAACACGCCGATGGTGCGGCCGAAGCCGCTCCCCCAGTCCTCCGGCAGCATTTCGGTGCCGTCCGTCTTGAGCCAGACGATGTCCGGCAGCTTTTCGCCTTCGCCGCGGCGCACCGGCCGGCCGTCGAAGAAGCGGCTGCGGCGGAACGTCGGGTGGTCGTGGCGGAGCTTGTTCACGAAGGCGGTGAACTCCACCAGCGGCTGGTCCATGGCTTCCCAGTGGATCCAGCTGAGCTCGGAGTCCTGGCAGTAGGTGTTGTTGTTGCCCTGCTGGGTGCGGCCCAGCTCGTCGCCGTGCAGCAGCATGGGCACGCCCTGGGAGAGCAGCAGCGTGGCGATGAAGTTCCGCTGCTGGCGGGCGCGCAGGGTCAGGACCTTGTCGTCATCGGTGTCGCCTTCAACGCCGCAGTTCCAGGAGCGGTTGTGCGATTCGCCGTCGTTGTTGCCCTCGCCGTTGGCCTCGTTGTGCTTCTCGTTGTAGGAGACCAGGTCCCGCATGGTGAAACCGTCGTGGGCGGTGACGAAGTTGATTGAGGCCACCGGACGGCGGGCGGAGCTTTCGTAGAGGTCGGCGGAGCCGGTTAGCCGGGAGGCGAACTCGCCAAGCGTGGAGGGCTCGCCGCGCCAAAAGTCGCGGACGGTGTCGCGGTACTTGCCGTTCCATTCGGTCCACTGCGGCGGGAAGTTGCCCACCTGGTAGCCGCCCGGGCCGACGTCCCACGGCTCGGCGATCAGCTTCACCTGGGAAACTACCGGGTCCTGCTGGATGAGTTCGAAGAAGGTGGAGAGCTTGTCCACGTCGTAGAACTCACGGGCCAGGGTGGAGGCAAGGTCGAAGCGGAAGCCGTCCACGTGCATCTCCGTGACCCAGTAGCGCAGGGAATCCATGAGCAGCTGCAGCGAGTGCGGGTGGCGGACGTTCAGGGAGTTGCCGGTGCCGGTGTAGTCCATGTAGTGCTTGAGGTCGTTGTCCACCAGGCGGTAGTAGGCCTGGTTGTCGATGCCCTTGAAGGACAGCGTGGGGCCCAGGTGGTTGCCTTCGGCAGTGTGGTTGTAAACGACGTCGAGGATCACTTCGATGCCGGCGCGGTGCAGGTCGCGGACCATGGCCTTGAATTCCTGGACCTGGTGCCCCACGTCGCCGGTGGCGCTGTAGGTGTTCTGCGGGGCGAAGAAGCCGATGGTGTTGTAGCCCCAGTAGTTGCTGAGCCCCTTTTCCACCAGGGTGCCGTCGTTGACGAACTGGTGGACGGGCATGAGTTCGATGGCCGTGACCCCGAGCTTCTTCATGTGCTCAATGACCGCAGGGTGGGCCACACCGGCGTAGGTGCCGCGCTGTTCGTCCGGGATTTCCGGGTGGAGCTCGGTGAGGCCCTTGACGTGGGCTTCGTAGATCACCGACTCGTGGTACGGGATCCGCAGTTGGCGGTCGCCGTCCCATTCGAAGAAGGGGTTGATGACCACGCCGTGCATGGTGTGCGGGGCGGAATCGGCGTCGTTGCGGGAGTCGGGGTCGCCGAATTCGTAGGAGAAGAGGGCCGGGTCCCAGTCGATCTGGCCCTGGATGGCCTTGGCGTAGGGATCCATCAGCAGCTTGTTCGGGTTGAAGCGGTTGCCGCTGGCGGGGTCGTAGGGACCGTGCACGCGGTAGCCGTACTTCTGGCCGGGCTGGATGTGCGGCAGGTAGCAGTGCCACACGTAGCCGTCCACCTCGGTCAGTTCGATGCGCGTTTCGGTCAGGTCATCAGCCAGGAGGCAGAGTTCGACCCGCTCGGCCCGTTCGCTGAACAGGGCGAAATTGGTGCCGGTGCCATCAAAGGTCGCTCCCAGCGGATAGGCAGTTCCAGGCCAGACTTCCATCGTGCTCCTCATTTTGTGGTCAGCAGCAGAGGGCATCGGAACGCCCCGCTGCTGGTGCGAACTAATGCCTACCGTAGTGGTTGGCTGTGACTATTACGTTTCCAGGCTCCATATTTACTAAGCATGCTGACTTTACCCCAAATTTCGGGTATGGCATTCGCGACGCCGCCGGCCGTGATCGGACCGCCCGTCACCGCCTCCGACGCCGCGAGCCCTGCCCGCCCGTGCAGCGCGGCTCCCAGTGCGGCAATGGCGGCCCACCGCCCCTCCGCCGCTATGCCCACCTCACTGAAGCGGCCGACGTCGGCCCCCGCCTGGGCGAGCAGCGCACCAATGACCCCGGCCAGGACGTCCCCACTGCCTGCAGTGGCGAGCCAGGGCGTGCCGTCCGCCTGGCTGAAGGTCTCTCCCCAGGGTGCCGCCACGAGTGTGGTGGCGCCTTTGAGCAGGACGGTGGCTCCCGTACGGTTGGCGGCCTGGCGTACGGCGGCGAGGGTTCCGGCTTCCACGGCTTCCCGGTCCTCCCCACCGCCCAGGCGCTGGAACAGCGACGCCAGCTCGCCGGCGTGCGGGGTCAGCACCATGTGCGGGGCGAGCATGGCCGGCAACGCGGGCAGCGCGCCGGCGTCGGCAACGACGGGAAGTCCGGACGCGATGGCATCGCGGGCACGCGCCAACTGGTCATGGTCCTGCGGACCCATGCCCGAGCCCACCAGCCATGCCTGCACCCGGTTGTCGGCCACGCTCCCGGTGCTGCACACCACCTCAGGGCAGGACTGCCGGACGAGGTCGGCCACGGCCGGCGGACCGAGGTACCGCACCATGCCGACTCCTGCGGCCAGGGCGCCCCGGCACGCCAGGACTGCGGCGCCGGGATAGTCTTCGGATCCGGCCACCACTCCCAGCACTCCGCGGGAGTACTTTTGGGCCCGCCGTGCAGGACGGGGCAGGAGGTGGGCCAGTTCGGCATCCTCCAGCCGGCGAAGGGACGGCTGCGACAGGCGCTCCTCGATCCCGATCGGCACCACCAGGACGCGTCCAGCATGGTCCGCGCCCGGGTCCGCCAGCAGGCCGGCCTTCGCTCCCCCGAACGTTACGGTCAGGTCAGCGGAAAGGACCGGCCCGGCTGCCTCGCCGGTATCGGCGTCCACGCCGCTCGGGAGGTCGCAGGCCACCACCAAACCGCTCCTGATGCCGTCACTGACAGCCTGGACCAGGTCTGCAGCGCTGCCCCGCAGCCCGCCTTTCGCTCCGGTCCCCAGCACGGCGTCAATGACGACGTCGGCCGCGGCAGCTTCCGCCGCCAGTCCCGGGATTGCAGATTCAGTGAGCCGGTGCACCCGGCCGCCGGCGCGCTCGAATGCCGCAAGGCCAGCCGGATGGGCGGAATCGCCGGTGAGTACCGCCGTCGTGCGCATGCCGCGGGCGGCAAGGAAGGCGGCTGCGAACAGGCCATCGCCACCGTTGTTGCCCTTGCCAACCAGCACCACCACGCGGGCACCGCTCAGGCGGCGGCCCCGGGACTTGAGTTCCTGGACGACGGCGCCGGCCAGGCCGTGTGCGGCGCGCTGCATGAGCACGTCCCCCAGGCCGGTGGCCAGGAGGGGTTGCTCGGCGGCCCGGACCTGCGTTCCGGTGTAGGCGTTGATCATGCGGCGGCTGCCTGGTCAGCCTTCGGCCAGGACCGTGGCGGTGGCGATGCCGCCGTCGTGGCTGATGGACAGGTGCCAGCGCTTGACGCCTTTGGCCTCGGCAACCGCAAGGACGGTCCCCTTGACCTGGACGGTGGGTCCGTTATGGTCGAGGCCGATCCAGCAGTCCTGCCAGTTCATGCCGGCGGGCGCACCAAGGACCTTGGCCACGGCTTCCTTCGCGGCAAACCTGGCTGCCAGGGAGCGGGTGTTCAGTTCCCGTTCCGCCGGCACGAACAGGCGGTCCCTCAGGCCCGGCGTCCGTTCCAGCTGGCGGCCGAACCGCTCGATGTCTACTACGTCTACCCCGATGCCAACGATCATGCGCTTCATTCTACGGGGGCGCGCCTGGCCGGAAGCGGGTGCAGGGTGCGGTTTGACCCCGGAAATTGCGGTTGTCCGCCATCAGCGCAAACACCTGGTTTTGGCACGGCAGGGTTAAGGTGAAAGCCCCGGGCCCACTGACTGGTTCAGTGGGCCCGGGGCTTTCAGCTGTTCATTGGCTGGCTGTTACTCGACGGTGACGCTCTTGGCGAGGTTGCGGGGCTGGTCCACGTCGTAGCCCTTGGCTGCCGCGAGTTCCGCGGCGAAGATCTGCAGCGGGACGGTGGTCAGCAGGGGCATGAGCAGGGTGGGGGTTTCGGGGACGTAGAAGACGTACTCGGCGTAGGCCTTGACGGCTTCGTCGCCTTCCTCGGCGATGACCAAGGTGCGGGCGCCGCGGGCGCGGACTTCCTGGATGTTGGAGACCACCTTGGCGTGCAGCGAGTCGCGGCCGCGCGGGGACGGGACCACCACGAACACCGGCTGGCCTTCATCGATCAGGGCGATGGGGCCGTGCTTGAGCTCACCGGCCGCGAAGCCCTCCGCGTGGATGTACGCGATTTCCTTGAGCTTCAGCGCGCCCTCGAGGGCCACCGGGTAGCCCACGTGGCGGCCCAGGAACAGCACGGACTTCTCGTTCGCCATGCTGCGGGCCAGTTCGCGCAGCGGCCCGGCGTTGTCCAGGATGGTCTGGATCTTCGCGGGGATCTTGTTCAGGTCCGCGAGGACGTCCTTGATCTGGCCGGAGAAGATGTTTCCGCGCAGCTGGGCGAGGTACAGGCCCAGCAGGTAGGCGGCGGTGATCTGCGCCAGGAACGCCTTGGTGGACGCCACCGCGATTTCCGGGCCGGCGTGCGTGTACAGCACGGCGTCGGATTCGCGCGGGATGGTGGAGCCGTTGGTGTTGCAGATGGAGATGGTCTTGGCGCCCTGTTCGCGGGCGTACCGGACTGCCATCAGCGTGTCCATGGTCTCGCCGGACTGGCTGATGGAGACCACCAGGGTGTTCTGGTCCAGGATCGGGTCCCGGTAGCGGAACTCGTGTGCCAGCTCCACTTCCGTGGGGATCCGGCACCAGTTCTCGATGGCGTATTTGGCCACCATGCCCGCGTAGGCGGCGGTGCCGCAGGCCAGCACGATGATCTTGTTGACCTGCTTCAGCAGTTCCGGATCAATCCGCAGCTCGTCCAGGGTCAGCTTGCCCTTGATGTCCGAACGTCCCAGCAGGGTCTGCGCCACGGCGTCGGGCTGGTCATGGATTTCCTTCTCCATGAAGGAGGAGAAGCCGCCCTTTTCCGCGGAGGCCGGGTCCCAGTCCACGTGGTATTCCTTGCCCTGGGCCGGGTTGCCGTAGAAATCGGTGATCTCCACCGTGTCTGCGGTGATGGTCACGATCTGGTCCTGGCCCAGCTCCACCGCGCGGCGGGTGTAGTCGATGAACCCGGACACGTCCGAGCCCAGGAAGTTCTCCCCCTCGCCCAGGCCCACCACCAGCGGTGAGTTGCGGCGGGCGGCCACGACGACGTCGGGCTGGTCCGCGTGCACGGCCAGCAGGGTGAAGGCGCCCTCCAGGCGCTGGCAGGCCAGCTCCATGGCGCGGGTCAGGCCACCGTTCGCGGTGTCCCCGCCCAGCTTGTTCCGGAGGATGTCGGCCAGCAGCGCGGCAGCGACCTCGGTGTCCGTCTCGGACAGGAACGTGACGCCCTTTTCAAGCAGCTCGACCTTGAGCTCGGCGAAGTTTTCGATGATGCCGTTGTGGATCACGGCCAGCTTGCCGCCGTCAGCCAGGTGCGGGTGCGCGTTGCGGTCCGTCGGGCCGCCGTGCGTGGCCCAGCGGGTGTGTCCGATCCCGGTCACCGTCTCAGGCAACGGGCGGGCCTCCAGCTCGGCAATCAGGTTGCTCAGCTTTCCGGACTTCTTCCGCGACTCAATGGCGCCCTTGGACACCACTGCCACGCCGGCAGAGTCATAACCGCGGTACTCCAGGCGGCGCAGTCCTTCAAGGACAACATCCAGGGCACTGTGACCGTTAATTGCACCGTCAACCGGACGGCCTACGTATCCCACGATTCCACACATAGGCACAAGACTATCGGCAGCGTGCCTGTTGCTCTAAACCGGCGGCCCACCCGGCGGGGCGTTTGCGGGGGCCTGCGTGACGGGCTCCGCCGCGCTGAGCAGGGCGCTCATTTCGTGATGGGCCGGGCGCGGGGCAGAATCTTTAGCGTGACTTCGCAACGCAATGAAGCGAACGGGGAGGGTGCCTCGCCGTTCGTGGAGCTGGACCGGCAAACCTGGTCCCGGCTCGCAGCCCAGATGGAACAGCCCCTTAATGAAGAGGATGTGCTGCGCCTTCGCGGGCTCGGTGACCCCCTGGACATCAATGAAGTCAGGGATGTCTACCTGCCGCTGTCACGGCTGCTGCACCTGTACGTTGAGGCGGCGGGGCAGCTGCACGCGGCCACTACCACGTTCCTGGGCGAGCAGACCCAGCGCACCCCGTTCGTGATCGGCGTGGCCGGTTCGGTTGCCGTGGGCAAGTCCACCATCGCCCGCGTGCTGCGTGAGATGCTCCGCCGCTGGCCGGGCACCCCCAACGTGGAACTCATCACCACCGATGGCTTCCTCTACCCCCTGGCCGAACTCAAGCGCCGGCAACTGCTGGACCGGAAGGGCTTCCCGGAGTCCTACGACCGGCGGGCGCTGCTGCGCTTCGTGAGCGAGATCAAGGGCGGCGCCGAGGAAGTGCGCGCGCCCTGGTACTCCCACGTCACGTACGACATCGTGCCCGGCAAGGAAGTGGTGGTCCGCCGCCCGGACGTGCTCATCGTGGAGGGCCTGAACGTCCTGGCTCCGGCACGGCCCCGGCATGACGGCCGCCAGGGGCTGGCACTGAGCGACTTCTTTGACTTCTCCATCTATGTCGATGCCAAGACCTCCTACATCGAGGAGTGGTACGTGGACCGGTTCCGGAAGCTGCGCAGCACCGCGTTCGCACAGCCGGAGTCCTACTTCCACCGCTACGCCACGCTGTCCGACGAGGAAGCCGAAACCACGGCACGCGACATCTGGAAGCGGATCAACGAGCCCAATCTGGAGGAGAACGTCCTTCCCACGCGGGGGCGGGCGCAGCTGGTGCTGACCAAAGAAGCGGACCACTCCATTCGCCGCATGCTCCTCCGGAAGGTGTAGCACAGGTGTGCTACCAATGCGGGTCCCCCAGCCGGCGCAGCTTCACCCGGTTCCTCGCAGCGGGGGCCGGGCTGACTGTCCTGGCAGCGTGCACGCCTGAGGCACCCAAGGCCGTGCCGGCGTCGTCCGCTGCTTCTTCCGCAGCCCCCTCCCCTGCTGCGGTCACCGCTTCAGCGGGCCCGACGGCGGAAGCCGCCACGGTGGGCCAGTCACCGGAGGTGCCGTCCCCCGCACCGTCACCGTCGCCGTCGGCGGCCCTGGCGCGTCAGTTTTCGCTTGATGACCCGGCCAGCCAGTGGGTCATCGTCAACAAGCACCGGCCCCTGAAGCCGGCGGACTTTGTGCCGGCTGACCTGGTGCGTCCCGCCGTCGCCATTTCCGCCGCGGGCGAGGCGGCGCTGTTGAACAGCACGACGGCTGCGGCGGCCGAAGCGATGTTCGCGGCCGCCGCGCAGGATGGCGTGGCTTTGGTCCTGGCCAGCGGCTACCGCTCGTACAGCACGCAGGTGACCACCTACAACGGGTACGTCGCGGCGCGCGGGCAAGCCGATGCCGACACGGCCAGTGCCCGGCCCGGCCACTCGGAGCACCAGACGGGGTGGGCGTTCGACATCGCGGACGGCGGGGGCGCCTGCAGCTTCCAGCCGTGCTTTGCCGACCAGCCAGCGGCGTCCTGGGCGAAAGCCAACGGCCACCGCTTCGGATTCGTGGTGCGGTATCCCTGGATGCTGCACCCCATCACGGGGTACTACTACGAGCCGTGGCACCTGCGGTACGTGGGTGTGGAGGCGGCCACGGACATGCTGAACCGGGGCATCGGCACGCTGGAGGAATACTTCGGCCTGGAAGCGGCACCGGCGTACCTGTGATGCCGGTGATACCGCTTCACCTGAGCGGGCCGGAGTGTAAAGGGGCCAAGTCAGGCTGCCATTCCTGACAACCCCTAAGTCCAGGCTGGCGAGAGGCCATCGGTGCCTCAAGTATTGCGCAGGATTTGAGCACCAAGATAGTCATTGCTAGCTGCGTCTCATAGATTGACGGCATGGTTATGGATGCCGGAGCCCTTTGGCTCGATCTCGTTAATGACGTTCGCTGGTATCCCTCACCTCATAACTCCCAGCCGATTAAGTTGAGAGCCATCAGTGAGACGGCGGCAGTTATTTATTATGACCTTGACCTCGGATTGCCTGCCGAGTCGTTTGGTATCCCCTTCGGCCATGTCTGTGCGGGTGTATTTTTGGAGTCGTTGTCCGTAGTCGCTGCGGCCCGCGGCTACCGGACAACGGAATTCCTTGAACACTCGGAAATGGATTTCGCCGCCGAAGACCGGCTTCATGTTATTGGCACAGTGCGATTGGAACCTGCTGCCGGTGACGACGCGCTGCAATCTGAGTCTTTACGTCGGCTAGCCGCGTTCCGCGCCAGACGAACCTCCCGCCGACCCTATGACAGCAGGATTGTGGGCGATGAGTTGCTGGTCTCTGCTTCCGCAATCGCGGCCGCCCAAGGATTCGAATTCCGATCGACGGTTGATGCCGGCCTTGTTTCTTTACTCGTGCAAATCAATCAAAAGACTCTGTTTTCGGATTTGCGAAATGATGCCGTCTACGCCGAGATTATGCACTGGTTGCGGTTCTCTAAGGAAGAAGCGGCCGCAAAGGCCGACGGCTTGAGTGCGGAAACGATGATGATGCCTGGTCGGATCCTTCGCTTCGCGATGGGTCACCGCGGCTTGTGGTCCCTTCCTCTGATCGGCGGTCTCATAAGGGGCCTCTACTTGCGCACAATGCATGGGGTGCGGCAACTCGGGTGGCTGGAAGGGCGGTTCGCCGAGCCCGCCGATTATTTGGAGGCCGGGCGGACGTTCATGCGGATCTGGATTTTCTTTACGGAGAAAGGCGTCTGCCTCCATCCCTTCGGCACCGTTATCACCAACCCGGCCTCTCACGCCGAGTTTGTACAGGCTGCGGGAATACGTGAAACCGCGAACAGAATGGCTTGGATGCTCTTCAGATTCGGCTATAGCGACACCCCTCCAGCCGCCCACCGCCGCCCCGCCACCTCGACTCTGCTTAGTCCATTGCCTGAAGACATGTCACTACAGGAGCCCCTCCGTGAATAAAAGGTTCATATTCGTATTCGTGTTTCTCATGGACAGGTTTGTTGGACTGTTCACCCCGAGAATCTCCACGCACCGGATCCTGCTGATGCCGGGCATCGAGCCTTTCCGGTGGACGGCCGGCCGCTGGAGGGCATGGCGGACCTTTGAGATGGCAGCCAAACGCGTACCAGCCTATCGCGAGTTTCTCGCCGAAAACGGGGTACCTGGGAAGCTTTCACTCGGAGGCAAAACACTGACGCGGGCCTTCGCAGCGCTGCCGGAGATGGACAAAGACAGCTATATCAAACGTTGGACCATTCCCGCCCGCAGCGTCGACGGGGTGCTTCCCCGCCACGGCGTAGTGGTCGACGAATCCTCTGGAAGCTCAGGTGTTCCCACCAGCTGGGTACGGGGCCTTGAGGAGCGCCTCGCCACACGGCAGCTGCTCCAGGTGGGCTTTTCCCGGACTGCGGAAACGCTCAAGAAGCAGCCCTTCGTGCTCAACTGCTTTTCGCTCGGAGCGTGGGCCACAGGGATGAACGTGACGACTTCGCTCACGGACGTCACGATGATCAAATCCATTGGCCCGGACCGTGACAAAGCAATCGCCACGATGCTCGAATTCGGGCCCGACTACACCTACATCATCCTCAGCTACCCGCCCTTTTTGAAATCCTTGTTCGACGACGACCGGGTCAAATGGGAAGACTACGACATTGTTGCCGCGTTCGGCGGCGAGGGTATCAGCGAGAACATGCGGGCCCACATCACCAAGTACGCCCACAGCGCCTTTGGGTCCTACGGTGCCTCCGACCTTGAAATAAACATCGCCATCGAAACCGATTACACAGTGGAACTTCGCAAGGCGTTAGATGCCAACGCTGAACTGTCAGCACGGCTCACGCGGCAGGACGAGTACGGCGTCCTACCGATGATCTTCCAGTTCAACCCATACGACTACCTGATGGAGACGAACGCGGACGGGGAACTCGTCGTCACTATCGTGCGGAAAGAGAACGTCAACCCGAGGATCCGTTACAACATCCACGATCGAGGGCACGTGCTACGTGTACGTGAAGTCAATGCCGTGCTGAAGGAATTCGGGCTCGAAGACGTTATTCGTCAACAGTTCCTCGATCTGCCGCTGCTCTTCCACTACGGCAGGAGCGACCTGTCCGTCGACTTCAACGGGGCGGTTGTGGCACCGGATGCGCTGCGCGATGTGCTCAGCAGCGACCAAACCCTTCTCGCAGCCGTAGAAAACCACCGCCTCGTCAGTTTCGAAGATGAGCAGGGAAACCGGCAGCTGCACATTGCACTGCAACTGACGGCAAAGGCCACCCACGAGCGCACGTTGGACGAGGCTGCATACAGGAACTACATCCTCGAGCAGCTGAGAAAAATGAACGGCGATTTCAACAACGCAATCCTGACATCGGCGGAATCGAGCCTGCCCACCATTGCGTTCTATGGACGGCGCACCGGCCCGTTCACTTCTGATGGCGTGAAACTCAAGAGCGAATACGTTTGGCAGCTCGGTCCCTCAGCTCCCCAAGACTGGACCCTGGACTTGACCTTTCGGGCGCAGAAGAATCCAGCAGCCGCTATCTGATCCGTGACGTGATGTTTTCTCAAACGGTGTGACGCCCCTTAACCGGAAGTCCGGGGACTGGGACATGCGCTAGTTTGGTTCGTATGCTGACTGGATTCAAAAACTTCATCATGAAGGGCAACGTGGTTGACCTTGCGGTCGCCGTCGTCATGGGTACTGCTTTCGGCGCCGTTGTGACGGCGCTGGTCAACAAAGTGCTGATGCCCTTCGTCTCAGGCCTAGTGGGTGCACCCAACTTCGACAGCTTCGGAAGGGTGGAGCTGAACGGCAACGCCATCGAGTTCGGAGTGCTGCTGACCGCTGTGGTGAACTTTCTGCTGATTGCGGCGGCCATCTATTTTGTGGTGGTGATGCCGATGAACATCATGATTGAGCGCCGCAACCGCCGGCTTGGGATCAACAAGGATGTGAAGAAGGACGCTGCAGAGGATCCGCAGGTCGCGCTCCTGACCGAGATCCGGGATGCATTGAAGGACCGGGTCTAAGCCTTTCTAACCGCAAAGTGGCCCGTCTCCCTGTTGGGAGGCGGGCCACTTTTTTGCTGCGTCTAGTTGGAGGCGAGTTCCAGCGCGAGCTCGGTGCGGACCACCTGGGCCAGGTGCTCGGCGATGGCGTCGGGCCGCGCCGCTCTGCTCCGGTCAAGGCCCGTGATGTCATTACACGCGGAGTTTGCTCAGGATCGGGTCAATTTATGGGAAATTACCCCCCTTAAATCCCCGAGTCCTATTAGGCTCATCGCACCGCCACCTCAACGAGGAGACCGCGGAACTGTGACTGCAGATGTTGGGTCTGCAACTCTCTGGAAGGCTTTATCGATGAAACTTCGCGAGGAGTCAACGTCAATTGATATTGAACGGGTAATTCTTGTCCCGATCATGGCCCTGTTGTTGCTGTGCGCAGTCTCCGCACTATTTTCGGGCTCGAAGGTCGCTTCGACTTCTGCCCTCGTCACCGCGTTGCACGTCGCCTACCAAGTACTCATGACTGTCTTTTATCTGATGGTGCTTTTCTTCCTTCTAACCAGGAATTCTGCAAGTGCCCGGAGCGGACGGATTGCTCCCACAGTCGCGGCATACATCGGGAGCTTCCTGCCTTTCCTGTTCGCGTTTGCGGGTGGGTCGGAAGTATCGGAGGGTCTAGCTCTGTTTGCGGTGGGGCTCATGACCTTGGGAATGGTCTTTACTGTCTGGTCCCTGATGACGCTCGGCAAGAGCTTCGGGGTAGAGCCCCAAGTAAGAACGCTGGTGCAAGACGGGCCCTATCGGCTGATCCGCAACCCTCTTTATGTCGGAGAGATGGTGACTCTGATCGGCGCAGTTTGCTTCAGTCCCACGTTGTTGAAGACAGCAATCCTTGTGGTACTGGCAGCCGTTCAGGCGTACCGGGCAATTCAGGAGGAGCAGCTACTAGCGGATAACTTGCCCGAATACGCCGCATACAAACTGCGGACAACGCGGTTCGTGCCGGGCCTGTTCTGACCTTGTGGCTGATCCTAGGAACCGCGCCATGTAAGTCCCCCCAACCGATGGTGGCCCATCTCCCTATCAGGAGGTGGGCCACATTTCTTTACCTTCTAGTTTGAGGCGAGCTCCAACGCGAGCTCGGTGCGGACGACCTGGGCTAGATGTTCGGCGATGGACTGAGCCGTCTCCTCGTCGGCGGCCTCCACCATGACGCGGACCACGGGCTCGGTGCCGGATGGGCGGAGCAGGACGCGGCCGGTTTCACCCAGCGCGGCTTCCGCCGATGCCACGGCCTGGGCCAGGACGTCGCTGCTGCCCACACGGGTGCGGTCCACACCCTTGACGTTGATGAGGACCTGCGGGAGCTTGGTCATCACGGTGGCGAGTTCCTTGAGCGGTTTCCCGGTCAGTGCCACCTGCGCGGCGAGCTGCAGGCCGGTGAGAAGGCCGTCGCCGGTGGTGGCGTGGTCGGCAAAGATGACGTGGCCGGACTGTTCGCCGCCCAGGTTGTATCCGCCGTCGCGCATGCCCTCCAGCACGTAGCGGTCCCCCACCGCGGTTTCCACGATGGTGATGCCGGCTTCGCGGAGGGCGATCTTCAGGCCGAGGTTGCTCATGACGGTGGCTACCAGGACGTCATCCTTGAGCTTGCCGGAGTTCTTGAGCGCCACGGCGAGGATGGCCATGATCTGGTCGCCGTCAACCTCGTTGCCCTCGTGGTCCACGGCCAGGCAGCGGTCGGCATCGCCGTCGTGGGCTATACCCAGGTTGGCACCGTACTTGATCACGGCTTCCTTGAGCGGGCCGAGGTGGGTGGAGCCGACGCCGTCGTTGATGTTGAGGCCGTCAGGATCGGCGCCGATGACGACCACGTCAGCCCCGGCATCCTTGAAGAGCTGGGGTGAGCAGCCGCTGGCCGCACCGTTGGCGCAGTCCAGCACCACGGTGAGGCCATCCAGGCGGTGCGGGAGGGTGCGGAGCAGGTGGACGATGTAGCGGTCCTCTGCGTCGGAGAAGCGCTGGATGCGGCCCACGTCGGCGCCGGTGGGCCGGACGGCTTCCTTGCCCATCTGGGCTTCGATGGCGTCCTCCACCTCGTCGGGCAGCTTCTGGCCGCCGCGGGCGAAGAACTTGATGCCGTTATCCGGTGCCGGGTTGTGGGAGGCGGAGATCATGACGCCGAAATCCGCGTCCAGGTCCGCCACCAGGTAAGCGGCCGCGGGGGTGGGCAGGACCCCTGCGTCATAGACGTCGATGCCTGAGCTGGAGAGCCCGGCTTCCACGGCTGCGGCGATGAATTCTCCGCTGGCGCGCGGGTCGCGGGCCAGCACGGCGCGGGGCCGGGAGCCGTTGGAGTTGCGGTCGTGGCCGAGCACGACGGCGGCCGCCTGGGCCAGCTGCAGGGCCAGTTCTGCTGTCAGCAGGCCGTTGGCCAGCCCCCGGACACCATCAGTTCCAAATAATCTAGACACCGGTCAAGTGTAGAGGATGGGTGTGCTGCGGCTTGAAACGGCTGGCCAGAGGCTGGTTTCGTTCGTATGGTTGGCGAGCCCACGCTTAGGCAGCCTCCATCAGAAACGGAGAAGCCCGCCCCGCTGGATAGCGGGACGGGCTCCTGTGCAAGCGGATTTAGCGCTTGGAGTACTGCTGAGCCTTACGGGCCTTCTTGAGACCGGCCTTCTTACGCTCGATGACACGGGCGTCGCGGGACAGATAACCGGCCTTCTTCAGGGTCGCGCGGTTGTTCTCGACGTCGATCTCGTTCAGCGAACGAGCGATGCCAAGACGCAGGGCGCCTGCCTGGCCGGAGATGCCGCCGCCGTGGATGCGGGCGATGACATCGTATGCACCTTCGAGATCGAGGATCTTGAAGGGCTCGTTGACGTCCTGCTGGTGCAGCTTGTTCGGGAAGTAGTTCGCCAGCTCGCGGCCATTGATGGTCCACTTGCCGGAGCCGGGCACAACGCGAACGCGTGCAACGGCTTCCTTGCGGCGGCCAACAGCTGCGCCGGCAACGGTCAGGGCCGGACGCTCCTTCTTGGGAGCAGCTTCAGCAGCTGAGCTCTCAGAGGTGTAGCTGGTCAGGTTTTCCTCGGCCTCGACGACCTCGGTGGTCTCTTCGTTCTGAGCCACGATTCTCCTTGTATAGATAAGTTGTTTGGTGGCCAGGACTACTGGGCGACCTGGGTGATTTCGAAAGTCTTAGGCTGCTGGGCGGCGTGCGGGTGCTCAGCACCGCGGTACACCTTCAGCTTGCCGAGCTGCTGGGCAGCCAGGGAGTTCTTGGGGAGCATGCCCTTGATGGCCTTCTCAACGGCGCGGACCGGGTTGGATTCCAGCAGTTCCGCGTAGTTGACGGAGGTCAGGCCACCCGGGTAGCCGGAGTGGCGGTATGCGCGCTTCTGCTCCAGCTTGGCACCGGTCAGGGCTACCTTCTCAGCGTTGATGATGATGACAAAGTCGCCCATGTCCATGTGGGATGCGAAAGTGGCCTTGTGCTTGCCGCGCAGCAGGATTGCGGTCTGGCTTGCAAGACGACCAAGGACAACGTCGGTGGCGTCAATGACGTGCCACTGGCGGTTGATATCGCCGGGCTTCGGGGTGTACGTACGCACGGTGTTTGCCTCGTTCTTGTTCTGGCGTTCTTGTTTAGGTGTCGCTAGCTCGCGCACCTACTGTCTGCGCGCTACCGGAACAGAGGTGAGGGCTCCATGTAACCAGTCATCCTGAAGTTCCGAATGTGCACGTTGAGTAGTTATCCTGCAACCGGATTCTCAAGCGGGCACGCACCATCGGAATAGGACACGCACAACGACTACCAAGATTAGCGCGTCAGGGGCTTCAGGGTCAAAATGAGGTAGCCGACGGCCGCTGGGGCCATGCCGGCGCGACCAAAATGGGGGATGCAGTGTTGTCAGTGGCGAATGTGGCCTCCAACAGTTGGCTGCTTGTCATAGGGGTCGGACTTCTGGGATGCGCACTCTCCCCCATCGCCGAGATCCTGATAGCAAAGCTTCTTCCCAGGCTCGGTGGAACGCCCGCTCTGAGGACAAGACTTGCAGCGGCAGCAGTCACCGGCCTCGCGTGCGTCGCCTTCACTTTGCATTTTGGAATCACCTTAAGCCTTCCAGCGTTCCTTTTCCTTGCCCTATTAGGCACGCAGCTCGCACGAATCGACGTGGCGCTCCATTTGTTGCCAAACCCGCTCGTACTCATACTGCTCGCCGGCGGCATTCTGCTGTTTCTATGGCCCGGTATATTCGCTAAGCAATCGGACGATCTGCTTCGGGCAGTCCTGGGAGCTGTCACTTTGTTTGCCAGCTACCTTATTTTGGGACTTATTTCTCCCGGCGGCATCGGTTTGGGCGACGTGAAGCTCGCGGCCCCCGTTGGCCTTTACCTGGGGTACCTAGGTTGGAGCCATCTCCTCTACGGAGGGCTCGTCGGGTTCATCTTGAATGGCATCGTCACGGTGATTGTCCTGAGCAGGAAAGGCCGAAATAAAGCCACCGAAGTGCCCCACGGGCCCTCCATGCTGGGCGCTCTTGCCCTCGTCACATTCTTTTTCGCTTAGCAAATCAGGCGTACCCCTGTTCCTCGGCAGCGCCGTGGCTTCACGCCGCCGAGTAGTCTGCGGCACACCTGCAAACACTGACTGAGTACCGAACCGCGTATTCGAGTATGTACTTTTGGCGTCCCCCGAAAAAGTCGAGTACCGCTACGCATTGTTACCCTATACCCCTCAGTGACAATCTCTTCTTAGCGAAGTCCAGCCGCTAAAGAGTTTACGGGGGCAGCTGGAAATTCGTTGAAATTCAATAATCCATTTCACCGAATTAAAGGAAATTACAATGACTTCTCTCATGGTCTCAATGACTGCTTTCATCGCCGGCGTCAAAGATCGCTTCACCCGCGAAGAAAAGGGCGCCACGATGGTGGAGTACGGCATCATGGTCGCCCTCATCGCAGTGATCGTCATGATCGCCGTCGGGCCGCTCGGTCTCGCCATCCAGGGCCTCTTTGCCGGGATCACGCCGCAGCTTTAGTCATCGACTCCCAGGCCGGTTCCGGAACCCGAAACTGGGGCCGGAACCGGCCTGCCTCCTTAAAGGACCGGTTCTTCACACTCATATTGACCCAAACCAAACCGGGGAGACGGTTTTGAAAGCGAAACGAAAAGAACGTGGCGCGGTCGCTGTCGAAATGGCGATGCTCCTGCCGCTGCTTCTTCTGATCCTGATCGGAACAATCGAATTCGGCCGCGTGCTCAACGTGCAAATTTCGATGACCCAAGCAGCCCGAGAAGGCGCACGCTACGCGGCTATCCACTATAAGGAGGCCGGGCTGAACGTAACAGCAGCAACCCTGGCGGCCGCGCCGTCCCTCTCTGGGCTTCCTGTTGGCGTCACAAATAACGCCGGCAGCTGCACTGCGGGTTCCAACGTTACCGTGACCACAACGGTGACCTTGCCATCGCTCTCCGGATTTCTGGATGCTGGCTTCTTTGGCGCCCCCGGCCTCTTTCCAATCACCCTCACAGGAGTAGGAGTTATGAGATGCGGCGGGTAGAAAGCAGTCAAGCAACCAACCGGTATCATCCACTAGCAGAAGACCGCGAACATGGCGCCGCAAGCGTTATTGTCGCCATCTTCTTGGTTGTCCTTCTCGCATGCGCGGCTTTGGCAGTCGATGTCGGCGCCATGTACGCGGAAAAAGCCCAGCTACAGAACGGGGCAGACTCCGCAGCCCTGGCGGTCGCCAACCAATGTGCCAAGGGGTCCTGTGGTAACTCTGCGGCAACAGGAAACCTCTTCGCCAACAGCAATGCCAATGACGGTACGAGCGGGGCGACGGTTACATTTCCTGATTCAACGACCGTTAGAGCAGAAACCAGGGCTCGTGCAGCAGGCTCAACGACTGACGGTTTCGGTCTCTTTTTCGCCCGCGTCATGGGTTTTGATAGCACCCAAATTCACGCAACCGCAGAAGCGTCTTGGGGCGCCGTATCCGGTGCAACCAGCTTTCCTTGGACTATCAGCGATTGCGTCTTCAAAAAGAACCTCACTGCCTCACAGTTGGCTGAGTTCAATGCGACCGGAACCTTCACCGGGGATCCCATCCCTAACCACCTCACGCTTCGCTACGACGAGAACACACCGCCGTACCCAGGCTGCGCAGCCCAAAACGGCTACGCTCCGGGCGGCTTCGGCTGGCTCGACGCCGGCAGCGACTGCTCCGCCACGGTTGATGCTGGCACCGCCGTCGTAGGCAGCAAACCTGGAATTGCCTTGCCGAACGTATGTTCCACTATGCCATCAACCATTAAGGGCACCACTGTCCTGATTCCAGTCTTTTCATCGGCTGTCTCGCTCAACAACGGCAACAACACTAAGTACACGATCGTTGGCTTCCTAGCCTTCAAGGTGACGGGCTACAAGTTCAGCGGCAGTGTCCAGGACCTCGATCCGCTCGCACCTTCCTGCAGTGGCAACTGCCGTGCAATCCAGGGGTACTTTACGCGCTTTGTGTCCCTTGCCGAGGGGTTGTCTACGAGCAACATTCCCAATTACGGCGGCTCAGAGGTGTACCTCAAGAACTAACGTGCGGGACTTTCCCCGCTAGTCGACACAAACCCATTGCAAAGGAGTACCCACAGTGAAATCTCGCCTACTGGGAGGCATTGCAGCACTGGTGCTGGCAATCATTGGAACTGCCCTGTTGGTCGTCTATGTCCAAGGCGCCGACGCTAGGGCTGCACAGGGGCTCAACCCCGTGAAAGTTCTCGTCGTCAAGGATGCCGTACCTGCCGGCACCAAGGTTGAAGACTTGGCCGGCAAGGTGAAGGTAGAGGAGCTTCCGCAGTCTGCCGTGCCCGCGGCCGCTCTGGAAAGCCTGGATGGCCAGACCGGACGGGTTACCGCGTCCGCTCTGCAACCCGGCGAGCAATTGCTTGCGGCAAAGCTGGTGGATCCGAAGGAACTCGTCCCTGGCACCGTTCCTGTACCGGATGGCATGCAGGAGGTCACATTCCTCTTGGCCCCAGAGCGTATCCTCGGAGGCCGTCTAGAAGCCGGAGACGTGGTCACGGTTTACAGCTCATTCAAAACTGATGACAACATTCCAGCCGACGCCAATGTTCCGGCCGAAGTAAAGGGCTGGAAGCAGTCTACCGGGCTGCTGTTCCACGACGTGCTCGTCACTGCCGTCCAAAAGGCCGCACCCGATGACAGCAAGAACTCGTCCAACTCCTCGGGTGATTCAACGGTTGCCATGCCGAATGGTTCTGCCTTCGTAACGGTGGCCAGGAGCGACGCCGACGCCGCAAAGATGGTCTTCGGGGCGGAATACGGCACACTGTGGCTCTCGAAACAGACCGACAAGAGCACCAAGACTCAGCCTCCCGTGACGACCTTTGGCGGGCTGTACCGGTGAGTCGCTTCGTAGCCATAACCGGGGTGCGGGACTTCGAGTCCCGCGTGCGGGAGGCGGTGTCAACTGCCCTCCATGGGGATCTGGAAACACTCAGCCCGGCCATTCTGTCGGGAGGACCCGAGGACGTATTCCGGCAGCTGACAGGGGCACCACCTGAAGTCCTTATCCTGGGACCGGGCGTCAGCGAAGAAGACGCGCTGAAACTGGCGACCGTTTTTGACCTCCAGTATCCGGAGATCAGCCTGCTTCTGGTTGCTGAGCCCTCCCCTGAGTTGGTGCTCCGTGCCATGCACTCAGGTATCCGGGACGTATTGAAACCAGATATCGAGGTGAACGACCTACGGGTCCTGCTCGAACGGGCCTGCCTCGCATCTGCCAGCCGGCGGCGGGGAATGTCGTTGCCCACCGACCCGGGGCAGGAACGGGGCCGGGTCATCGCCGTCATGTCGCCGAAGGGCGGAGTTGGCAAGACGACAGTCGCCACCAACCTCGCAGTGGGCTTGGGCAAAGTAGCGCCGATGAGCGTCGTCCTTGTCGATCTGGACCTCCAGTTCGGAGATGTCGCATCCGGTTTGTTGCTCGAGCCCGAGCACTCAATCACCGATGCCGTTCATGGCATTGCCTCCCAGGACTCCATGGTTCTCAAGGCATTCCTAACCGTCCACCCCGCAGGGATTTACGCGCTTTGCGCTCCCCGGACTCCGGCCGAAGCCGATTACATCACCGGCGAGCACGTGGGCCGGCTGCTCGAACAGCTGGCCAATGAATTCAAATATGTCGTGGTGGATACCGCTCCGGGCCTGGGCGAGCACGTACTCGCCACGTTGGAACAGGCCACCGACGGGGTTTGGGTCTGCGGGATGGACGTTCCAAGTGTCCGTGGATTGCGAAAGTGCTTTGGAGTACTGAAAGAACTGCAACTCATGCCCCAAGGACGGCACACCATCCTCAATTTTGCGGATCGCAAAAGCGGACTCTCGGTCCAAGATGTAGAAGCCACCGTTGGCGTCCCTGTTGACGCTGTCATCCCGCGCTCCCGAACGCTCCCGTTTTCAACAAACCGCGGCATACCGATCCTCCAAGCGTCGACTAGGGATGCCGCCGCCAAAGGGTTGAAGAAGCTCGTAGATCGGTTTGATCCCGAGTGGGTATCTTCCCCACGCACCAAGCTGCACCGAAGGGTGGTTGTGTCATGAAACTCTCAGATAGGCTCGCTGGCTCTCAAGGCAATTCCGAAGGGTCAAACGCCACACCGCCCAACGGCCGTACGCTGTCTGAGATGTCGAAGACAGGCGCTCAACCTGAGAGCACATCCTTTCCCCCGGTTGGTGCCGCGGTTCCAGGTTCGTCGGTTGGTGGCAATCTCGCGGCTCCGCCTATTGATGCGCTTGCCGGGCTCAAACAAAGAGCTGCCCTGGCACTGTTTGATCGTCTCGGTACGCGCTTCGGTGACACCTCGTCGTCTGACGAGGAATTGCGGACCATAGCCGTCGATGAACTCTCGGCAGTCATCGACGACGAACAGGTGCCACTTTCGCCCGAAGAGCGCCGCAGGCTCATTCGCGAAATTGCAGACGAAGTGATGGGTTACGGTCCCCTGCAGAAGCTGCTCGAGGATCCGTCGGTTACCGAAATAATGGTCAACAAGTACGACCAGATCTACATTGAGCGAAGCGGCCACTTGAGCCTGACTGGATCACAATTCAGCTCGGACGACCACCTACGAAAAGTGATAGACCGCATCGTTTCCAGGGTCGGCCGGCGCATCGATGAATCATCACCGCTGGTGGACGCTCGGCTTGAGGACGGTTCGCGCGTCAACGCGATCATTCCTCCACTGGCGGTCAACGGACCTTCGTTGACCATCAGGAAGTTCAGCCACATACCTCTCACAGTCCGGAACCTCATCGACTGGGGCTCCTTGACCCCGGAGATGGCTGAATTGCTCAGTGCGTGTGTACAGGCGAGGTTGAACATCATTGTTTCCGGTGGAACGGGCACGGGCAAAACTACCCTGCTCAACGTGCTGTCATCCTTCATCCCCGAAGACGACCGCATAGTCACCATCGAGGATGCAGTGGAACTTCAGTTGCAGCAGGAGCACGTTGTCCGCCTGGAGAGTCGCCCTCCGAACATTGAAGGAAAAGGTGCTGTAGGAATCCGGGAACTTGTACGTAACTCCCTTCGCATGCGTCCCGACCGCATCATCGTAGGCGAGGTCCGAGGCGGCGAGTCGCTGGACATGCTGCAGGCCATGAACACAGGCCACGACGGATCTCTGTCCACAGTCCACGCAAATTCACCTCGGGACGCCATCGCCCGTTTAGAGACTCTCGTGCTCATGGCAGGTATGGATCTGCCCCTGAGGGCTATCCGCGAACAGGTCTCATCGGCAGTCGACCTCATCATCCAGGTCACTCGCCTGCGTGATGGCAGCCGCAGGGTCACGCACGTTACGGAAGTCCAAGGAATGGAGGGCGACATTGTCACCCTCCAGGACGCGTTCCTCTTCGACTATTCAGCCGGTGTTGACCAGCACGGGAGATTCCTCGGCAAACCAATCCCCACGGGCATTCGCCCCAGGTTCCTTGACCGGTTCTCAGAGCTCGGCATTGGTGTCTCACCAGCCGTATTCGGGGCCGCAGTTCCGGCCGGCAGGAGGTAGGTCGATGGACTCGCCTTTGGTTTTTGCCGGTGCCATAAGTCTGTGCTTCGGCGCCTTGCTAGTCCTGGTGATAGTTGTCCTCAGGCCCCGGTATGCCGCCATTCCCATCGAACGCCGCAGGCCTGACGGTCAGCCGGAACCGTCCACGCTGACAAGATTCTCGGAATCAGCGGCCAACGCGATGGGTGGCCTGATCGGGAAATCTGGCGGCCCGTACAGCCGCGACCTTCTCTACAATGCTGGCGTAAAAATGACGCCTGCAGAATTCAGCGCCTTCATAGCGGCGGTGACCGTAGCTGTTGGCCTGCTGTCCAGCCTCGCCACTAACCTCGGATTCGGAATCCTACTGGCAGTGGCGACGCCGTTCGCAGCCAGGTTGGTGCTCACAGTCCGAAGGGACAAGCGCCGGAGTAAATTCGATGCGCAGCTGATAGGCACCATTCAAATGCTGATAGGCGGACTACGTGTGGGCCACAGCGTGATACGGACAATCGAGGCCGCGGCGAATGAGTCCGAGGCGCCTACCTCGGAAGAACTGAACAGGATCGTCAACGAAACGCGAATTGGCAAAGACGCTCGGGAAGCAATTGACGATTCCGCCACCCGGATGGACAGCGAAGACTTCCGCTGGATTGGGCAGGCTATCCAGATTAATCGGGAAGTCGGTGGAGACCTTGCCGAAGTCCTGGAGCAAGTTGCCGGCACGATACGTGAGCGTAGCGAAATCAAGGGCCACGTACGGTCCCTAAGCGCAGAAGGAACGATGTCCGCATACATCCTCATGGCATTGCCGGTAGGTGTGGCGTTCTTCATCGGAATGATCAACCCGGGCTACTTGGACGTCTTTGTCCAGAAACCGATCGGCTGGTTCCTTCTGGGTACAAGCGCATTGATGTTCATCATCGGCGGCGTTTGGATGAGCCGCATTGTTAAGATCAAGTTCTAAGGACCGAACATGACTCCAATCGCTTGGATGATAATCGCCTCGGTTATCCTTCCTCTCACTTACTTCGTGTGGTCGTGGGCCACGCTGGACCGAAAAGGGGCCCTCGCCATCCGGGGTAACCTTGCTCGCGGCTTCAACGTTGGAGGTCGAGACCCCGGACAGCAGGCTCCAATTCTCCTGGGAATATCAAAACGCCTTACGCCGGGCAGCTACGAGTCCAAACTCGACCACTGGCTCTCGTTGGCCGGACGCCCCGCGGCCATGCCATTGGATAAGTTGATCGTTTCTAAACCTTTGTTGGCTCTTGCAGGGGCCCTTGCAGGAATCCTTCTGCTTTCCAATTCTTTCACTTCAATGAACATCGCCGTGGCGATCTTCGCGACCGTCTTCCTTTATTTTGTCCCGGATCTGCTGGTCTACAACAAAGCGATCAAACGGCAGGAAGCTATCGAGCTGGAACTCCCCAACACTCTGGACCAAATGCTGATCTCTGTCGAAGCTGGACTCGGATTCGAATCGGCAATGGCCCGGGCAGGCGCCTATGGCGGAGGACCTCTGGCTCAGGAACTGGTTCGTACGTTGCAGGATATTCAGGTTGGTAGGCCGCGGCAGGAAGCTTATGAGGCCATGGCTTCAAGGTCTTCAGTGCAGGACCTAAAAGGTTTTGTAAGGGCTGTCGTGCAAGCAGACAAGTATGGCATCGGCATCGCCAAGGTCCTTCGTGCCCAGGCAAAAGATGCCCGCGTAAAACGTCGGCAGCGCGCAGAAGAGAAAGCGATGAAGCTTCCGGTAAAGGTCTTGTTTCCGCTTATCCTCTTCATCTTCCCAGTGCTGTTCATCGTTCTGCTGGGCCCCGCAGCCATCAACATCATCGAAGCCTTCAGTCACACCCGGTAGAACCAAAACGCGCCGATCGGCGCCATTAGACCGGACCCCCTCGGCACCCAGAACCGAGGGGGTCCTTTTGGGTGTCCACAGAATGTGTAGCCCACCTTCAGCACAGTACAAACACAGCGAATGCGCAGGGGAAGTGCATACAGCAAAGGCTTTGCGCAGGATGCTGCAAGATCCCATCAATGTCATATCAAGCATTGCTAACTTCGTTTCAGTGCTGGTGCAGGGCCAGCCATCCGTCTCGCTCAGGAGTCAAAATGCTTTCTCTTTACACCAATCTCTCGATCCGCCTTCGCAGCGAAAAGGGCGCAACCGCTGTTGAATACGGCATTATGGTCGCCCTCATCGCTGTTGTCATCATCGCGGCAGTGACGATGCTGGGCGGAACGCTAAGCAGCATGTTCGATCAGGTGAAGTGCCAGGTCGGGGGCGGCACTTACACAACCGTCGCCCAGACCGCTACGACGGCCGCTGGCGGCACCTGCGCACCCTGATAGAGGCCAAGCCCTCCAAGCGGGCGTGACAGTGGCGGCGGCACTAGGCCGCCGTCACTCCTCTTCTTAAAGCAACGAAAGTTAGCGAAAGGCGCGTCATGTCCAGGGAGTCCGAGGCGGGAGCCGTCGCAGTGGAGTTTGCGATCCTGCTTCCCGTACTGGTCATGCTACTTCTCGGCATCATGGAGTTCAGTCGTGTCTACAACGCCCAGGCTTCGCTCTCGGCGGCAGCCCGCGAAGGCGTCCGGGTGATGGCCATCTCTGGTCGCTCGGCCGATGCCATAACTGCCGTCAAAAGCACCGCAGTGTCAGTGAAGCCGGGGCTGGTGGACTCCAACATTGTCTTCAAGAATTCGCGGACCGGAACCACGGCCTGCTCGTCGGGTGACACGATGACTGTGACCATCACTTACAGTCTGTCCACGCTTACACGAATAGCCGGCCCTTTTACTGTGACGGCCAAGGGGGCCATGCTGTGCGGAGGCTGAAACTAACCCCTGAAAACAAGGACATCGAACGCGGCGCCGTGAGCGTCATCGTTGCGCTGATGCTGGTGGTCCTGCTCGGATTCGGTGCCATGGCCGTGGACGTAGCGATGATGTACTCCGAGCGAACCCAGCTGCACAACGGAGCCGACTCCGCCGCGCTGGCTATTGCACAGAAGTGCGCGAAGAATCTCAGCGATCCGGACTGCTCCAATACGTCAACTTTGGCTGCAAACCTGGCAAACAAGAACGCAAACGACAGCCTCAGCAACCTCAAGTCCGTGGTGCTCGACAAGACAAACCGCAAGGTGTCGGTCTCAGTTGCATCTCAGGAGGCAGGGCACACGCCCAATCAGGTGTCCCTCTTCTTCGCCCGCGTCCTAGGGATCAACACGGCTGAGGTCAACGCGCCGGCATCCGTGCAGTGGGGCAGCCCCACCAAGGGCTTGGCTGCTTTTCCCATCACCGTTTCCGTCTGCCAGGTGCGAGGACAGACTGGCGTGCTGCAGCTGCTTCAGTTGCACGGTACCGGCGCCAACCCAAGCTGCAATTACGGTCCCTCCGGCGCAGCGGTGGAGGGTGGCTTCGGGGGTCTCAAACAGGATCCTTCGGCATGCGGCGCCACCATCGACATCTCGAAGAGCACCGCCGGCGGAGACACTGGAAACAACCCCCCGCCCTACTGCGACACCCTCTTGAATTCATGGGCGGCCGATATGACCGCCGGCAAAGACGTTATTGTTCTGATTCCCGTCTTCAACGCCGTCACCGGGACAGGAAACAATGCCGTCTTCGGGCTCACCACCTTTGCCGCTTTCAAGGTATCCGGTTGGAAATTCGGCCCCACAGGCCTTCCCTACACGTTCCGCAACAGGACGCCGGACGTACCGGCCGCGGTGCAGTGCCGGGAACCATGCCGCGGCATTATCGGCACCTTCGTCAAATACGTTTCCCTGGCCAACGGCTACACGCTGGGCCCAGTCAACCCGGACGGCGCCACCATTGTGGCAATAGCAAGCTAAAACGCAACACCCTATCTGTGAAAGCAACAGGAGCAGTCAGTGAAGTCACGTATGTTGGCCGGTGTATCAGCAGTGGTGCTGGCCATCATCGGAGCGGTTCTTATCGTCACCTACGCCCAAGGTGCCGACCAGCGCGCCATGAAGGACATGGACCCCACCGGGGTGATGGTTGTGACCAAGGCCGTGCCGGCCGGCGCTTCCCTCGACACCGTAAAAGCGTCCGTGACCCTGCAACAGGTACCCGCCACTGCTGTTTCGAAGACCGCCCTGAAAAACCTCGACGATTCAGCCGGCAAAGTCGCCGCCGTGGACCTGGTCCCCGGCGAGCAACTCCTGGCCGAACGACTGGTTGATCCGAAAGACGTCAAGTCCAGCGGTGCAGTAAAAGTGCCGGCCGGGTTGCAGGAAATCACCTTCGAACTCGAAGCCAAGCGTGTAGTGGGCGGCCGCATCGAGGCCGGGGACCACGTGGGTATCGGTTTCAGCTTTGGCGCGGGCGCTGACAAGACCAAACCAGGCGAAGGAACCACCCAGCTCACCCTCCGCAAGGTTCTTGTCACAGCGGTCCAGAGGGCCCCGCAACCAAGTGCCAAGCCCACGGATGGCACGAATCCCCAAGACACTACGCTCCCGCAGGGATCGTTCATGGTCACCGTCGCCGTGAATGACATCGACGCCACCAAGATCATCTACTCCTCGAACAACGGTGACCTCTGGCTCACCAAGGAGCCCCTTGACGCGCAGGACAACGGCGGCTTCATCGCCAGGAAGGACAACGTGTACAGATGAGCCGCTTCGTCCTCCTCTCCCCCAACGGCGACTTCGACCAGAAGCTGCGCGACGCCGTCGCCCACGGCCTGCGCGGCAGTGTGCAGACAATCTCGAGCGACATCCTCCCCGCCGGCCCGGCGGAACTGTTTGCCCTCCTCAACCAGGAACAGCCGGAGGTCCTCATCATCGGCCCCGACGTTCCCTATGAAGAGGCGTTGCGTTTCGCCAAGGTCTTCGACGTCCAGTTTCCGGGCCTCAGCCTGGTCCTGGTCAGCGACGTGGACCCGTCCTTCCTGCTGCACGCCATGCGCGCCGGCATCCGGGACATCCTCAGCCCCCAGGCGGATGCAGCCGAAATACGGGTGCTGCTGGAACGCGCCTGCCAGTCCTTTGCCACCAGGCACCGCGGCGCGGAACCGCAGCAATCAGAGAACGGCAAGGGCCTGGTCATCGGCGTCTTTTCCCCGAAGGGCGGCGTGGGCAAAACCACCCTGGCCACCAATATCGCCATCGGCCTGGGCCAGGTGGCGCCCATGAGCGTGGTCATCGTGGACCTGGACCTCCAGTTCGGGGACGTCGCCTCCGGCCTCTACCTCAACCCCGAACACACGGTCACGGACGCCGTCACCCCCGCCGCGGCCCAGGACTCCCTGGTCCTCAAGGCCTTCCTTACCGTGCATCCGGCCGGCATCTACGCCCTGTGCGCCCCGCCCAACCCGGTGGACGCGGACCACATCACCCCGGACCAGGTCAGCCGGCTGCTGGAGCAACTGGCCCAGGAGTTCCAGTACGTGGTCATCGACACCGCCCCCGGCATGCCGGAAATCGGCCTCGCCGCCATGGAGCAGTGCACCGACGTGGTCTGGGTCAGCGCCATGGACATCCCCAGCCTCCGCGGCCTGCGCTCAGGACTGGAAGTCCTCCGCCAGCTGGACATCATGCCCGAATCCCGCCACGTGGTCCTGAACATGGCCGACGCTAAAGCCGGCCTGAACGTCCAGGACGTCGAATCCACCATCGGCGCCCCCGTGGACGTCAGCGTCCCCCGGTCCCGCGCCGTGGCGCTGTCCACCAACCGCGGCATCCCCGTCCTCCAGGAATCAAAGAAGGACCCCGCCGTCAAAAGCCTCCGCCAGCTCGTGGAGCGCTTCAACCCGGCCTGGCGCACGCAGACCCAAAGGAAGCTTCACCGAAGGGTGGTCATCTGATGAAACTCTCCGAACGCATCAACGCGGTCCAGGGCCGCAACCAGGCATCTGCCGCGGGACCGGGGTCGGCCACGGCCCTGCTTGAGCCCCCGCAGCCGGCGCCTTCCCCAAGCCCCGCAGACGGTGCGGAACGGCACCTTCCGGCGCACGCCGCCGTCGTCCATCCAACGTACGACGACGGCGCGCAGCAGGTGCCCACGGCACCCCGGGTGGACGTATTCGCAGCCATGAAGGACAGGGCGGCCACCGCCCTCTTCGAACGCATGGGCACACGGTTCAACGACGCCGCGGTCACCGAACAGGAACTTCGGAGCACCGCCAAGAAGGAACTCACCCGCATCATCGACGCCGAGCAGGTGCCGCTGACGCCGGAGGAGCGCACCCGCCTGGTCCAGGACGTTGCCGACGATGTGCTGGGCTACGGCCCCCTCCAGCGCCTGCTGGACGACCCCGCCGTCACCGAAATCATGGTCAACCGCATGGACCAGATCTACGTGGAACGCAAGGGCAAGCTGACCCTCAGCGAGTCCCGCTTCAGCTCAGAGGAACACCTGCGCAAGGTCATCGAACGGATCGTGTCCAAGGTTGGCCGCCGAATCGATGAATCCTCGCCCCTGGTGGACGCCCGACTGGAAGACGGTTCCCGCGTGAATGCGGTCATCCCGCCGCTGGCCGTGGGCGGCTCCTCCCTGACCATCCGAAAATTCAGCAAGACCCCGCTGACGGTCCGCAACCTGATCGACTTCGGGACCCTGACCCCGGAGATGGCCGAACTGCTGAACGCCTGTGTGAAGGCCAAACTGAACATCATCGTCTCCGGCGGCACGGGCACGGGCAAGACCACGCTCCTCAACGTCCTGTCCTCATTCCTTCCGCACGACGAACGCATCGTCACCATCGAGGACGCCGTGGAACTTCAGATCCAGCAGGACCACGTGGTCCGGCTGGAAAGCCGGCCGCCCAACACCGAAGGCAAGGGCGAAGTCACCATCCGCGAGCTGCTCCGCAACTCCCTCCGTATGCGCCCGGACCGGATCGTGGTGGGTGAGGTCCGTGGCGGCGAATCGCTGGACATGCTGCAGGCCATGAACACCGGCCACGACGGCTCCCTGTCCACGGTGCACTCCAACTCGCCCAGGGACGCCGTGGCGCGTCTCGAGACCCTGGTGCTTATGGCCGGCATGGATCTTCCGCTGCGCGCCATCCGTGAGCAGATCGCCTCCGCGGTAAACCTGATCGTCCAGATTTCCAGGCTCCGCGACGGTTCCCGCCGGATCACCCACGTCACCGAGGTGCAGGGCATGGAGGGCGACATCGTCACGCTCCAGGATGCCTTCGTCTTCGACTACTCCGCCGGCGTCGACGCGCACGGCAGGTTCCTGGGCAGGCCTGTGGCCACGGGCATCCGGCCGCGGTTCATCGACCGGTTCGAGGACCTGGGCATCCACGTGTCCCCGGCAGTATTCGCCGGGCCGCTGTCACCGGGCGCCAAGTAGGGACGCGGCCATGATCATCGCAATTGGAAGCGTCCTCCTCCTGGCAGCCATCTGCCTGCTCGGTGTGGCCGTGCTCCTGCCGAGCGCCCCGGCGGTGCCGCTGGACCGCCGTCGTCCGTTTGAACCGGAGCCGCCGTCCTCGCTGTCCCGCCTTGCCCTGTCCGGGGTCAGATCCTTTGAACGGCTGCTCGCCGGCCGGAACGTCAAGCTCTTCTCCCGCGCGGAGCTGGAGAACGCCGGCCTGCGCCTCAGCCAGGCCGAATTCTTCCTGCTGGTGGGCATCGGAGCGTGCGTCGGGATGCTGGTCGGCACCGTGACGGTGGGCCCCCTGGTGGGGGTGCTGCTGGCCCTGCTGGCACCCTTCGCGGGCAAGCTCGTCCTCGGATTCCTTGCCGGCAAGCGCCGCGGGGCGTTCGACAGCCAGCTGGGCGACACGCTGCAGCTGCTCTCCGGCGGCCTCCGGGCCGGCCACAGCATCCTGCGCGCCATTGACGCCGCCGCCACGGAGTCCCAAAAGCCGACATCGGAGGAGATGCGGCGGGTGATCACCGAAACCAGCCTGGGCAGGGACCTGCTGGCCGCGCTGAACGACACCGCGGACAGGATGAAAAACGAGGACTTCGTGTGGATCTCGCAGGCCATCCAGATCAACCGGGAAGTGGGCGGCAACCTGGCGGAGGTGCTGGACCAGGTGAACGAGACCATTCGCGAGCGCGCCGAGATCAAGGGCCACATCAAGGCACTGGCCGCGGAGGGAAAGTTTTCCGCGTACATCCTGATCGCCATGCCGTTCGGCATCGTGGCCATGCTGCTGGCCGTAAGCCCAAGCTACATGAACTCGATGTTCACCCATCCCCTGGGCTGGGTGATGATCGGCGCCTCCTTTGTCCTCATGACCATCGGCGCACTCTGGATGCGCAAGATCATCGACCTGAAGTTCTGAGGACCCCATGAACCTGATCGTCCTCCTCTCCGTTCTCCTGGTCTGCATCCCCCTGGCGGCCCTGGCCTGGTCCGTCCTGACCGTGGACAAGCAGGGGCGCCTGGCCGTCTCTGACCTGCTCTCCCGCGGCGCCCCGCCTGTTACAGCTGCAGCCGCCGGAGCGCCGGGGCTGCTCGAGGCCATAGGCCGGCGCCTCACTCCCCCGGCCTATGTGGCATTCCTCGACCGCCTCCTGTCCCTCGCCGGCCGGCCCGCCTCCATGCCGCTGGGAAAAGTGCTGGGATCCAAACTCGCCATCGGCCTGGCCGGGGTGGCAATGGGCGGCTGGCTGGCAGGCGTGGGAAGCAGCCCGCTGATGAAGCTCGCCGGGCTCTTCGTCCTCTTCCTGGGCTACTTCATCCCGGATCTCCTCCTGTACAGCAAGGGCCTGGAGCGGCAGAAGGCGATGCAGCTGGAACTGGCCAACACGCTGGACCAAATGCTGATTTCAGTGGAAGCCGGACTGGGCTTCGAAGGCGCCATGGCCCGGGCAGGCGAGAACGGCAAGGGCCCCCTTGCCGAAGAACTTGTCCGCACCCTGCAGGACATGCAGGTGGGACGCAGCCGCCGTGAGTCCTACATCGCCCTGGCGGAACGGACCAACATCCCGGAACTGCGCAGCTTTGTGCAGGCCGTGGTGCAGGCCGACACGTACGGAATCGCCATCAGCCGGGTCCTGCGCGTCCAAGCGAAGGTCATGCGGGTCAAACGGCGCCAGCGGGCCGAGGAAAAGGCCATGAAGCTGCCCGTCATGATCCTCTTCCCGCTGTTGTTCTTTATCTTCCCGGTCCTTTTCATTGCCATTCTGGGGCCGGCCGTGATCAATGCAGTGGTGACCTTCAGCGGCCAGTAAAGATGCTCAGCGCGGCGGCAAGGTTGTCTCAAGGTTTACACAGAATGATGAAAAACAGGACCCCGAAGCATTTCCAGGAAGTAGCCTTGAACAATGAACAGTCCCGATCCCGGTTCCAGCGGAAAGAGCCCCGCTGCGGACTTCCCGCTGTCCGGGGTCGGTTTTCCTCCCGCTCCCGCTCCCGCCGGTGCGGACCCCTCACTGGAAGCGGCCGCTCTCTTGCCATTGGTTGATGCCGCAGTGCTGGCGGAACTCGAAGATGAGCTGGCCGGGTCCGGACTGGCGCAGCGCTTCGCCAGGGACTACGCCGCCATGTGGGACGTGCGGCTGGCCCGGCTGGGAACAGCGGTGCAGAGCAGGGACGGGGACTCTGCCCTGGACGCGGTCATCAGCCTCAAAATCAGTTCCGCCATGGTGGGCGGGGTACGGCTGGCAAAGCTCGCCGAACTCCTGGAGGGCCTGATCCGGCGGGGTGACTTTGTCCAGGGGCAGGCGATGATGGCAGGCGTGGCCCAGGACGGGGCACGCACCGTGTCCGAACTGCAGTCAACCTACATCATGGAGAACGGCTAGCAGTTAAGCATCGTCCGGCCGCCTCGGCGCCAGCCGGTAACCCACCCCACGGACTGTCTGCAGCCAGCGCGGGGACAACTGGTCCTCTTTGAGCTTGCGCCGCAGGTTTCCCACGTGGACCTCCACCGCCCGCTCGTCCGCCTCGCTGATGTAGGTGTCCCGGTCATAGAAATCGCCCCGCACCGCCCGCACCAGGTCCGCCCTGGTGCACACGGCACCACCGCCCTTCAGCAACACGTGGAGCAGGTCGAACTCGCTGCGGGTCAGGCCCAGCGGCTCGCCCTTGACCTCCACGGTGCGTGTCCGGTGGTTCAACAGGAGTCCGTTGTGCCGCAGGACGCCGGGCTCGGGCTGCGCGGCGGCAGGAACCGGTGCCTGGCCCCCGTGTGACGCGGATTCATGCTGCTCGTTCACCTCGTGGCGCGGCCTGCGCATCATGGCCGCCACCCTGGCCCTGAGTTCCCTGGGCCTGAAGGGCTTGGCGATATAGTCATCCGCGCCCGCATTCAGTGCTGACAGCAGGTCCGGTTCGTCGGTCCGGCCAGTCAGCATGACCACGTACGCATTGCTGAAATTCCGGATTCGCCGCAAAACCTCGAACCCGTCGATATCCGGCAGGCCAATATCGAGCGTCACAACATTGGCCTGCTTAGCGCGGACCACCTCAACCCCGGCCCGCCCATCAACGGCCGTATGCACTTCGAAGCCCGCCTGGGTCAAGACACCTTCAAGGAGGTTGCGTACGTCGGCGTCGTCCTCGATAACCACCGCTACACCAAGATCGTCCATTAATACCCCTGCGCCAGGCGGAGATGGCCCCCCATTGGCCCAGCGCCAATGCCATTCCCGCTCCAACAATTTATACGCTACTAGTAAGCCCGGCTGTGCACATCCGAATCGACACTGAAAATTGAAAAGTCAATTACTATGACAAGACATGTGCATTATCCAAGGGAAAGGGTGCTGGCCAAGGTAACTGGGGGGAATTGCTACATCTTGGCGGCGCCTGCTTTCCGGACCTAAAGGGGTACGAGTCAGAAACATGGCCGAGCCGTTGTTCCAGCGTGGACCCGGACGCATCTTCCGGCGGCTGGGAACCCGCGCCCAAGTGGCGCTCTGCCAGCTCCCCCTTACCTTCCTTGTGCTTGTCATTGCCGTGGCCACCCCCTTCGCCTGGCCCTCGCTCATGCACTCCCCCTTGTACGTGGCCGGCCTTGCCCTGAACGCGGTTTTGTTCCTGGGCTGCTTCCTGGTTCCCTGGGAACGCCTGGCGCACCGCCCATACCTGCTGATCCCCGTGCTGGACTTCGCGCTGATCGGGTTCCTGCGCAACGGCGCCGCTCCGCTCCTGCCGGGCCTCGCGGTACTGGTGGTCTTCCCGGTCATCTGGCTTTCCGCCTCCGGCATGCTGGCGCGCAGCAGCCTGGTGCTCAGTTTTGCGGGGCCCTTCCTGATCATGGTTCCATCTGCCGTGGGCCATTTCCCCACCGTCACGGCCTCGGACCTCACCACCGTCCTGCTCTTTCCCGTGATGATGCTCGCTGTATCCCTGGCCATCCGCTTCGCGAGCGTAAGCCTCCGGCAGCAGCAGCGTGAACTGGCGGACAAGGACCGTGAACTCCGCGAACTGCTGGCCGCAAGCCGGGAACGGGAGAAGCTGCTCGAAACTGTATTGGAGGCCACCGACGTCGGAATTGCCGCCGTCGACCGCTCCGGCCACTTCCTGGTGTCCAACAGCCGCCAGCGCAACTTCCGCCGTGTCACGGGCGCTGACGACGCCCTCCCCGGCCAGGGGCACCAGCTCATCTTTGGACAGGACCGGCGCACACTGCTCCCCCGGGACCGGCGGCCCATCAACAGGGCCATGGCGGGTGAGTCCTTCGCCGACTACCTGGTGTGGGCCGGCGAAGGCCCGGAGCAGCGCGCCATATCCACCGCCGCCCGCCCGCTGGTCGGCGAGGACGGCCGGCTGACCGGGGCAGTGGTGGTCTACACGGACGTCACCGGCTGGGTGGAGTCCCTGGCCGCAAACCAGGAGCTGGTGTCCAACGTCTCGCACGAGTTCAAGAACCCACTGAACTCGATTCTGGGCAACTTGGACCTGGTCCTGGACGACGCCGACAGCCTGCCCCGGCAGGTGGCCCAGCGCCTGCTCGTGGTGCAGCGCAACGCGGAACGGCTGCTGGACCTGGTGGCCGACCTGACGGCCTCCGCCTCCACCACCTTGAACGTCCACCCCAAGCGGACCGATCTGGCCAGCCTGGTGGAGACCAGCCTTGGCTCCGCCCAGGCCCTGGCACAACGCTCCCACGTGGAGATCGCCGCCGACGTCCCCTCGCCGCTGTGGGCCTACGCGGATCCGCTCAGGATCGGACAGGTGCTGGACAACCTCGTGTCCAACGCCATCAAGTACTCGCCCGACGGCGGCAAGGTCAGCATCAGCGCGGACGCGGACCGGCAGTGGGTCCGGCTGAGCGTCACGGACACCGGGATGGGCATGTCCAGCGAGGACGCGGCGAGGGCTTTCAACCGGTTCTTCCGCGCCGAGACCGCCCGGAAGGCCGCCATCCCGGGCGCAGGTCTCGGTCTGTCAATCACCCGAATGATTGTGGAGCGGCACGGCGGGACGATCGACTGCGAGAGCGGCGAGGGCCAGGGCAGCACGTTTACGGTGACGCTGCCGGCCGAGGGTCCACCCCCGGCGTTCTAGTCAGGGTTCGCGGAGCGCCCGGGTCTGTTCGGCGCGGGCCAGGAGTTCGCTGTCTGAGGGGTAGGCCACTTCCTCAAGCACCAACGGATGCGGGGCGGCCAGGACCGACTTGGCGTCCCGCTTCTGCAGCAGCAGCCGTTCGTGCAGCCAGCCCGGCTCCACAACGCCTTCACCCACGTACAGCGCGGAGCCGATGAGGGCGCGCACCATGTTGTGGCAGAACGCATCAGCCTGGACGGTGGCCACAATGACGCCGTCCTCGCCGCGCCTGAACTCAAACCGCTGGAGTTCCCGGATGGTGGTGGCGCCTTCGCGCGGCTTGCAGAAAGACAGGAAGTTCTGCAGGCCCAGCAGCTGCGAGGCGCCCTCGTTCAGCAGTCCCACGTCCAGCGGATTCTTGTGCCACAACGTGAAATACCGCTCCAACGGATCCCACAGGGCGGGCCCGTCTGCGATCCGGTAGCTGTAGCGGCGCCAGAGAGCCGAGAAGCGGGCGTCAAAGCCCACAGGTGCCAACGAGATGTCATGCACTTCCACGGCCCCGTGAAGATCGCCCAGGGCCCGGTTCAATGCCCCGCGGAGCCTGCGCAGCATGGCGACGGCGGGATCCAGTTCGTGCCCGCGCGGCAGGTTCTGCCACTCGTCTTCGGTGAGGTCCAGATGGACCACCTGGCCGCGGGCGTGCACGCCGGCGTCGGTCCGTCCCGCCACGGTGACACGCACCGGACGGCGTACCAACAGGGCGATCGCCTCTTCCAAGACGCCCTGGATGGTGCGCCGTCCCGGTTGCAGTGCCCACCCGCTGAACGGGCCGCCGTCGTACGAAAGGTCAAGCCGGATACGCAAAAACCCGCCGCCCCCTGGAACGGGGGCCGCGGGTTTTTGGTGGTTCACAGACCTAAGTCTATGCGAAGAGAATCAGCGAATTACTTCGCGTCCTTCTCTTCGGCGGCGGGAGCCTCGGGAGCTTCCTCAGCGGCGGGAGCCTCTTCGGTTGCAGCCTCTTCAGCCGGAGCCTCAGCAGCTTCAGTCTCCACGGCCTCAGCCTCGGGAGCTTCTTCTGCAACGGGTGCAGCAGCAGCTTCCTTCTTGTCGGCATCGCGCTTGGCAGCGGAGGTAGCCTCGGCTACGACGGCCTGCTTGGCGGAGACCGGCTCGAGGACCAGTTCGATGACAGCCATGGGAGCGTTGTCGCCCTTACGGTTGCCGATCTTGGTGATGCGGGTGTAGCCGCCATCGCGGTTCTCCACAGCCTGGGCGATGTCGGTGAACAGCTCGTGGACGATGCCCTTGTTGCTGATCAGGCCGAGAACGCGGCGGCGGGAAGCGAGGTCGCCACGCTTGGCGAAGGTCACCAGGCGCTCTGCGTACGGCTTCAGGCGCTTGGCCTTGGTCACCGTGGTGGTGATCCGCTTGTGCTCGAACAGGGATGCTGCCAGGTTCGCGAGCATGAGGCGCTCGTGAGCCGGGCCGCCTCCGAGGCGCGGACCCTTAGTGGGGGTAGGCATAATTGTTTCTCCTCATGTGGAAGCCGTGGGCGGCACACCGTGGTGCTGCCCTCCGGCCAAGGTCTGGTTTAGAGTTCGTCGTCGCCGAAGGCGGCGTCGTCCTCTTCGATTGCTGCGGCGCGTGCTGCGAGGTCAAAACCGGGAGGCGAGTCCTTGAGGGACAGGCCCAGTTCAACCAGCTTTGCCTTGACCTCGTCAATGGACTTTGCACCGAAGTTGCGGATGTCCATCAGGTCAGCCTCGGAGCGGGCAACGAGTTCACCCACGGTGTGGATGCCCTCACGCTTGAGGCAGTTGTAGGAACGGACGGTGAGGTCCAGATCCTCGATCGGCAGTGCCATGTCGGCTGCCAGGGCAGCGTCGGTGGGCGACGGGCCGATCTCGATACCTTCAGCTGCGGTGTTCAGCTCACGGGCCAGACCGAACAGTTCCACCAGGGTGGTGCCTGCGGAAGCGACGGCATCGCGCGGGGCGATGGCCTGCTTGGTCTCGACGTCGACAATCAGCTTGTCGAAGTCGGTGCGCTGCTCAACACGGGTTGCTTCCACGCGGAAAGTAACCTTCAGCACCGGCGAGTAGATGGAGTCGACCGGGATACGGCCGATCTCTGCATCGCCGGACTTGTTCTGAGCTGCCGAAACGTAGCCGCGGCCGCGCTCGATGGTCAGTTCGAGTTCGAACTTGCCCTTCGAGTTCAGCGTGGCGATGTGCAGATCCGGGTTGTGGAATTCGACGCCGGCCGGCGGAGCGATGTCCGCGGCGGTGACGACTCCGGGGCCCTGCTTGCGCAGGTAAGCCACGACGGGCTCGTCGTGCTCGGAGGAAACCGACAGGCTCTTGATGTTAAGGATGATCTCGGTGACATCTTCCTTGACACCCGGAACCGTGGTGAACTCGTGCAGCACACCATCGATCCGGATGCTGGTTACGGCAGCACCGGGGATGGAGGAGAGCAGGGTACGGCGGAGGGAGTTTCCGAGGGTGTAGCCGAAGCCCGGTTCCAGCGGTTCGATGATGAAACGCGAACGGTTTTCGGAGACTACCTCTTCGGAGAGGGTGGGGCGCTGTGCAATGAGCACTTAGGTTTCCTTTCGGCGAGCATCCGCTATATGACGCAACACAGGTGGTGGAAATTCGGTCTGAAGACTTAACGCGCTGGGCTTGCCCGGACCATCGCTGGTCCGGGCAAGCTCCTGCTGCGGAAAAGAATTAGACGCGGCGGCGCTTCGGCGGGCGGCAGCCGTTGTGGGCTGCGGGGGTGACGTCCTGGATGGAGCCAACCTCGAGGCCTGCGGCCTGCAGCGAACGGATTGCCGTCTCGCGACCGGAACCCGGTCCCTTGACGAAAACGTCTACCTTGCGCATGCCGTGCTCCTGCGCACGCTTGGCAGCGGCTTCGGCAGCCATCTGTGCAGCGAACGGGGTGGACTTGCGCGAGCCCTTGAAGCCAACCTCACCGGAGGAAGCCCAGGAAATAACAGCGCCGTTCGGATCCGTGATGGAAACGATGGTGTTGTTAAAGGTGCTCTTGATGTGCGCCTGGCCAAGCGCGATATTCTTCTTGTCCTTCTTACGCGGCTTGCGAACCGCGCCACGAGTCTTCGGGGGCATTTTTTCTCCTACAGAAAGTTATTGGGGAAAGTCCGTAAATCCCGAGCGGGGATTTTAACGGGCCTTCTTCTTGCCGGCGACGGTACGCTTCGGGCCCTTGCGGGTACGTGCGTTGGTCTTCGTACGCTGACCGCGTACGGGCAGGCCCTTGCGGTGGCGCAGGCCTTCGTAGCTGCCGATTTCAACCTTGCGGCGGATATCTGCTGCTACTTCGCGGCGAAGGTCACCCTCAACCTTGTAGTTGCCTTCAATGTAGTCACGCAGCTCAACCAACTGGGCGTCAGTCAGGTCCTTGACGCGAACGTCAGCGCTGATGCCCGTGGCAGCCAGGGTTTCGTGTGCACGGGTCTTGCCCACGCCGTAGATGTAAGTAAGCGCAATTTCCAGCCGCTTTTCGCGGGGAATGTCTACGCCAGCGAGACGAGCCATAGTGGCAGTACTCCTTGATAAACCGGAGGTCGTAGGCAGTACACCCGCATGTTCCATGCGGCCCCAGCCTCCGACCGGGGGTTAGCTGTCCGGACTCTTTCGAGCTCAATGTTCCAGATCAGCTTGTGCTGCCTTTATTTACTTGCGTGGGTTAGCAACCCAGGATTTCCTTCAGGGAAGGAAATTAGCCCTGGCGCTGCTTGTGGCGCGGGTTCTCGCAGATCACCATGACCCGGCCATTACGGCGGATCACTTTGCACTTTTCGCAGATCTGCTTGACGCTCGGCTTGACCTTCATGGCGTTCCTTTGCGTGTAGCAGTGTGGTCAACTGGAGCAGCGGTCAGCTTGTGCTGAAGCCGCCCAGCAATTTACTTGTAGCGGTAGACGATACGACCACGGGTGAGGTCGTACGGGCTCAGCTCCACCACTACGCGGTCCTCGGGGAGGATTCGGATGTAGTGCTGACGCATCTTTCCAGAGATGTGTGCCAGAACGATGTGCTTGTTGGTGAGCTCAACGCGAAACATCGCGTTAGGCAGCGCCTCGGTCACAACGCCTTCGATCTCAATGACCCCGTCCTTCTTGGCCATACCCTCCGCTAACTGTTGTTGCCGCAGTCCCGCCGGAATGCACCGGGCATGACCACGAACGTTTTTGTTGGATCGATTGCCGCCTCCAGGCCCAAAAGGGCGTGGCAGTCCAGACAACCAACAAACAACACTACCCTGTTGGCCGGTAAAAGTTAAATCGGCCATAGTAGCCTACGCCGGGCGGTACGCACCATATTCGCCTGCTGGAGTGCTGACGCCTGCAGCGCTGGCCACGCCGTCCAGGATGGCCAGGCGGACGACGTCGGCTGCCGCACTCTGCAGCGTAATAAGGCTGACCTGCCGGGCAGCTTCGTCCGAGCGGTCCAGTGCCACGGCACCGGTCGCCAGGCAAAAAACGGTGTCCCCGTCGGCGAGGGTGTGGCTGGGATTCAAGGCACGGGCAATCCCCGCGTGCGAGGCAGCCGCCGTGCGCTTGCACTCGGCCGCATCAAGGACGGCATTCGTGGCCACCACGGCAAGGGTGGTGTTCGTCGTGGTCGCTGCTTTGATTGGCGCTGGAAAGCCAGGTTTGGTCTGGTCGAACGGGAGCCCGAGTGCGTTGACTATGGCCAGCGCGCCGACCACTACCCCGTTCTCCAGCGTGACCGACGCCGTGCCAACTCCCCCTTTGTATTGCCCCCTGCCAATAAGTGCCCCGGTTCCGGCACCCACGTTGCCGCGTTCGACGTCGTGCCCTTCCTTCTGTGCTGCCGCGGCGGCCGTTGCGGCGTAGCCCATGTCCGGCGTCGGCCGTGCCTTGAAGTCGCCGCCCCTGCCAAGGTCGAAGATCGCGGCAGCGGGGACGATGGGCACGACGCCCCCGGGAACGGCGAACCCCCGCCCGTTCTCCTCGCACCAGCGCTGGGCACCGGCCGCGGACGCCAGCCCGTAGGCGCTGCCGCCGGTCAGCACCACGGCGTCCACCGACCTGACCAGGGTGGTGGGGTCAAGGGCGTCCGTTTCATGTGTGGCAGGGCCGCCGCCCTGGACCTCCACCGAACCCACGCAGCCCGGCGGCGGCAGGACCACGGTGACGCCGGTCAGCCAGCCCCCGCTGTCCTTGTGGACCTGGCCTACCCGGATGCCCGGCACGTCGGTGATGGTTCCCATTCCCCTATTCTCCCCTCTGTGAGCGCGCCCCTGCCGCATCGCGGGACTTTGTGCGAGACTGCATTCAACACAGCGTTAACGGGCGACGAAGCCTTGGATAACAGTCCCCTGACAAGGGCATATGCGGGTTTCAGCCCCCTGACGGTCTGGTGTAGTAGTCCCTAGATCAAGCCAGGGCCGGCCACGAGCAGGCTCCCAACCCGGGAGAGACACGCATGACCCGTCAACTCGCCCCCCACCCCGCCGCCAAACCCAAGAGGCCTCCGGGGCGGTCCGCGAAAATCCCTAAGCGCCGGTGGACTGCACGGACCCGCAGGGACTTCTTTGTCTTCCTGGCCATGGCGCTGCCCAACCTGGTGCTGATCGCCGTCTTCACCTACCGGCCGCTGTTCAGCAATATCTATTACTCCACCCTCGACTGGACCCTTGGCTCCCCCACGGCCACCGTGGTTGGCCTCAGCAACTACGTCACCTTCTTCACCAGCAATGATGCGCCGAAAGTCCTGGGGACCACGGCTGTGTTCACCGTGGTCACGGTGGGCGGCTCCATGGTGCTGGGCCTGCTGGTGGCGCTGGCACTGAACGCGAAGGTCCGCGGCACCACCTTCGCCCGTTCGGCCGTCTTTGCCCCGTACGTACTCTCCGGCGTCGGCGTGGGCTTGGTGTGGCTGTTCATCTTCGACCCCGGCTACGGCGTCCTGGCCTGGCTGCTGCGCGGCATCGGGCAGCAGAGCCCGCAGTGGATCAACGACCCCCAACTCTCGCTGGTCATGGTGATCCTGGTCTACGTCTGGAAAAACCTGGGCTACTGCGCCGTGGTGTACCTTGCGGGGCTCCAGTCCCTCCCGGCGGATGTCATGGAAGCCGCGTCCCTGGACGGCGCCAACGGATTCCGCCGCTTTGTCAGCATCTCGCTGCCGCTGCTGTCCCCCACCACGTTTTTCCTCCTGATCACCACCATGCTCAGCTCGCTGCAGGCCTTCGACCTCATCCGGATCATGACGCCGCTGGGCACCGGCACCAGCACCCTGATCTACGAGGCCTACCTGCAGGCCTTCGGGGCGTACAACAGGGCCGGCTACTCGGCAGCCATTTCCGTGGTCCTGTTCGCAATCCTCCTGGTGATCACCGTGCTGCAGCTGCGGTTCGTGGAACGAAAGGTGCATTACTCGTGACTTCCCTTTCCCCGGTCAGCCCCGACCCCGCAGCTCCCGCCATTGCCGGACCGGAGCCAAGCCTCCACCGTGACCGGCCGTTCTCCCGCCGCAACCTCATCCGGACCGTGGTGGCCGGCTACCTGCCGCTGCTCGTGGCCACCCTGGTGGTGTTCCTGCCCCTCCTGTGGATGGTCCTGAGCTCCTTCAAGACGTCCGGCGAGATCGTCACCACGGACCTGAAGATCCTCCCTGAAAGCCTGGACCTGCAGAACTACCGGACCGCCATGACCACGGTGCCGTTTGGGCAGTTCTTCCTGAACAGCACCATCGTTACCCTGGCCGGGGCCACCATCAAGGTGCTGCTGGCGATCCTGACGGCCTATGCCCTGGTGTTTGTCCGCTTCCCGTTCCGGAACTTCATCTTCCTGCTGATCCTGGTGGCCCTCATGGTGCCGCCGCAGGTGTCCATCCTGCCCAACTTCATCCTGATCGCCGGCATCGGCGGGAAGAACACGCTGTGGGGCATCATCCTCCCCGGCCTTGGCACCGCGTTCGGAACGTTCCTGCTCCGCCAGCACTTCCGCACGCTTCCCGCCTCCATCCTGGAATCGGCCGAGGTGGACGGTGCCGGCCACTGGCGCCGGCTCTGGCAGATCGTGGTTCCCGTCTCGGTCCCGTCCATCGCCACCGTGGCACTGGTGACGATCGTGACCGAATGGAATGACTACATCTGGCCCCTCATCATCACGGACCGCCCCGAAACCATGACCCTGCCCGTGGGTCTCACCCTGCTGCAGAACAACGAAAGCAACGCCGCCGGCTGGGGCGTCCTCATGGCCGGGGCGGTCCTGGTCATCGTTCCCATCCTGATCATCTTCGCGGCCCTCCAGCGCTACATCGTTGCGGGCCTCACCCAGGGCAGCGTAACCGGCTAAGCTGCCGGCCGCCGTCGTACTTTCCAACCTTTACCAAGGCAACAACCGAAAGGAACCGTCATGACACTGCACCTGGACCGGAGGCATTTCCTGGGCCTGGCAGGGGTATCCGCCTCTGCAGCTGCCCTGGCCGCATGCGGCGGACCATCAACAACCGGCGGCGGCCAGGCTACCTCCCAGGCAGCCGAGATCGACTTCAACGGCGTGAAGCCCGCCGCCAAGATCGACTTCTGGTCCAGCCACCCTGGCCAGTCCCAGGAGGTGGAGAAGAGCCTGATCGACAAATTCCACGCCAAGAACCCGGACATCACCGTCAACCTGGTCACCGCCGGTGCCAACTACGAGGAAATTGCCCAGAAGTTCCAGACCGCCCAGGCCGCTAAGTCGGGCCTGCCGGGCGTGGTGGTCCTGTCCGATGTCTGGTGGTTCCGCTACTACACCAACGGCAGCATCATTCCGGTTGACGGCCTTATCAAGCAGCTGGACATGAAGATGGACGACTTCCAGCAGTCGCTGGTCAATGACTACAAATACGACGGAAAGCAGTGGGCACTGCCCTACGGCCGGTCAACGCCGCTGTTCTACTACAACAAGGACCACTTTGCGGCGGCTGGAATTCCCGACCGTGCCCCGAAGACCTGGGACGAGTTCAGTCAGTGGGCACCCAAGCTGAAGGCAAGCTCGGGCGCGCAGTACGCCTATATCTACCCCGCACTCGCCGGGTACGCGGGCTGGACGCTGCAGAACATGCTGTGGGGCTGGGGCGGCGGCTGGTCCAAGGAATGGAACATCACGTGCGACTCCACCGATTCCGTGGCGGCCCTGCAGTGGGCGCAGGACTCCATCTACAAGGACAAGTGGGCCGGTGTTTCGTCCAAGGAAGCGGCGGATGACTTCTCGGCCGGGCTGACCTCCACCACCATTTCGTCCACCGGTTCGCTGCTGGGGATCCTGAAGTCGGCCAAGTTCAACGTTGGTGTTGGCTTCCTGCCGGGCGGTCCCAAATCCCAGTCGAACGTGTGCCCCACGGGCGGCGCCGGGCTGGGCATCCCCAGCGGGATCACCAAGGAGGAACAGCTGGCCGCCGGCAAGTTCCTGGACTTCGTCACCCAGCCGGAGAGCACGGCGGAGTTCTCGGCAGCCACCGGCTACATGCCCACCCGCAAGTCCGCGGACATGGCGGCCGTCCTGGCCAAGACGCCACAGATCAAGACCGCCATGGACCAGCTGGCGGTAACCAAAGTCCAGGACAACGCCCGGGTGTTCCTGCCGGGTGCCGACCAGGAGATGGCCAAGGCCGCCGCCAAGATCCTCACCCAGCAGGGCGACGTCAAGTCCACCATGACGGACCTCAAGAACACCCTGCAGAGCATCTACGACCGCGACGTGAAGCCGAAACTGAAGTCCTAGCACCTGGCCGACGCGCAAAAGCCCTGGCGACACCCATTTACAGGTGTCGCCAGGGCTTTTGCGTGTCGTGCCTGAAGGCGCGCGTCGCTTACGGAATCGGCGCGTCGCCTACGGGATCGGCACGGGGGTGACGCCGAGGGGCAACAGGTGCTCCGCGCCGCCGTCGGGAGCTGAAAGCACCCAGATGCCTTTTTCGTGCACGGCCACGGAGTGCTCCCACTGGCAGGAACGCTTGGCGTCGGTGGTGACCACCGTCCAGTCGTCATCCAGGACTGCCGTGTCAATGCTGCCGCGGACCAGCATGGGCTCGATGGCCAGGCACAGGCCCGGTTTGATCTTGGGCCCGCGGTGGTTGGTGCGGTAGTTCAGGACGTCCGGTGCCATGTGCATCTCGGAGCCGATGCCGTGGCCCACGTAGTCCTCCAGGATGCCAAGCGGTTTGCCCGGCACAGATGAAACGTAGTCGTCGATGGCGGCTCCGATGTCCCCCACATGCGTGCCGGTTGCCAGTGCCGCGATCCCCCGCCACATCGCTGCATGGGTGACGTCGGACAGCCGCTGGTCCTCGGGGTCCGCGTTTCCCACGATCACCGTGCGGGCGGAGTCCGAATGCCAGCCGTTGACGATCGCGCCGCCGTCGATGGAGATGATGTCGCCGTCCTGCAGGACGCGGCTGCCGGGGATGCCGTGCACCACTTCCTCATTGACGGACGTGCAGATGGTAGCGGGGAAGCCGTGGTAGCCCAGGAAGTTGGACTTGGCACCTGCCTCGTTGAGGACTGCGGCAAAGACGTCATCCAGGTGCTTGGTGGTGACCCCCGGCACCGCGGCGGCAACGGCGGCATCCAGTGCACGGCTGAGGACCAGGCCGGCCTCATGCATGGTGCGCATCTGGGCGTTGTTCTTGAATTCGATGCGGGGCTGGCCGAAGGCCATGGTGTGTCCTTTCAAATGGCTGAGGCTCCTCCCGGATGCCGGGAGGAGCCTCGATAAACCGGGCGCCTGGGGTCAGGCTGCCTGTGCGGCCTTGATGGCCTGCATTACGCGGTTGGTGACTTCGTCGATGGGACCGATCCCGTCAACCTGGGTGAGGATGCCGCGCTCGGCGTACTTTGCCACCACGGCTTCGGTCTGCTCGTGGTACAGGTCAAGGCGGTGGCGGATGACGGCTTCGTTGTCGTCGCTCCGGCCCGTTTCCTTGGCCCGGCCCAGGAGGCGGTGGACCAGTTCCTCGTCATCGGCGGTCAGCTGCAGGACCACGTCGAGCTTCTCGTCGCCGTCGGCGAGGATCTCGTCCAGGTAGTCCACCTGCGCGGTGGTGCGCGGGTAGCCGTCAAGCAGGAAGCCGTTCTCGACGTCGGACTCGCCCAGGCGGTCGCGGACCATCTTGTTGGTCACGCTGTCCGGAACAAAGTCACCGTTGTCCATGTACTTCTTGGCCTCGATGCCCAGAGGGGTTTCACCCTTCACGTTGGCCCGGAAGATGTCACCGGTGGAGATGGCCACAACGCCGAGGCGTTCTGAGATCCGCTCCGCCTGCGTTCCTTTTCCGGAACCGGGAGGTCCAATAATCAGCATTCTCGTCATCGCAAAAGCCCTTCGTAGTGACGTTGTTGTAGCTGCGCATCAATTTGCTTTACGGTCTCCAACCCAACGCCCACCATGATCAGGATCGAGGTGCCACCGAACGGGAAGTTCTGGTTTGCGTTGATCAGTACCAGTGCAACCAACGGGATCAGCGCCACGAAGCCCAGGTAGAGGGCGCCGGGCAGGGTGATCCGAGAGAGCACGTACTGCAGGTAATCAGCGGTCGGCCTGCCGGCGCGGATACCTGGGATGAAGCCGCCGTACTTCTTCATGTTGTCTGAGACTTCTTCAGGGTTGAAGGTAATCGCGACGTAGAAGTAGGTGAAGAACACGATCAGGACGAAGTAAACCGCCATATAGATCGGGTGGTCACCGCGGGTGAGGTTGTTGTTGATCCATTCAACCCACGGTTGCATCGACTCGCCGTTCCGGGGCTGGTTGAACTGTGCGATCAGCCCGGGAATGTAGAGCATGGAGGAGGCGAAGATCACCGGAATGACACCGGCCATGTTCACCTTGATGGGAATGTAGGTGCTGGTGCCGCCCACGGTGCGCCGGCCGATCATACGTTTGGCGTACTGGACCGGAACGCGCCGCTGGGACTGTTCCACGAAGACCACCAGCGCGACGGTGAGCAGGCCAACGGCCAGGACAATGAAGAAGGTCCCGGGGCCCTGCGAGGTCCAGATGGCACCCAGCGAGGTGGGGAACTGCGCAGCGATGGACGTGAAGATGAGCAGCGACATGCCGTTGCCCACGCCCTTCTCGGTGACGAGCTCACCCATCCACATGATCAGGCCGGTGCCGGCCGTCAGTGTGATGATGATCAGGATGGTGGTGATGATGCTGTTGTCCGGGATCACCGGCAGCTGGCAGCCGGGAAGCAGCTGCCCGGAGCGGGCCAGGGACACCAGCGTGGTGGCGTTGAGCAGGCCCAGCGCGATGGTGAGGTAGCGGGTGTACTGGGTCAGCTTGGACTGTCCCGACGCGCCCTCGTCGTAAAGCTGCTGGAACCGGGGAATGACCACCCGGAGCAGCTGGACGATGATGCTGGCCGTGATGTAGGGCATGATGCCCAGGGCGAAGATGGACACCTGGAGCAGCGCACCGCCGCTGAAGAGGTTAACGAGCTGGTACAGCCCGCCGGCGGTCTGACCGTTCTGCAAGCATTGCTGGACATTCTGGTAGTTCACACCTGGCGAGGGAATGAAAGCACCCAAGCGGAATATGGTGATGATTCCCAGCGTGAACAACAACTTGCGTCGCAGATCAGGCGTGCGAAAGGCCCGGCCAAATGCGCTAAGCAAGCGTCCTCCTGTGGTGTCAATAAGAGTGGGGGTGCGGAACTTGATAAATCCCGACAACCGAGTGTAACGGTTGAATGTGCCGTGCGAACAATCCGCGCCAGCGCGCATGCGCCGGATGGCAGGAAAATATCGCCCGGCGGATGTGAAAAACTCCCGGTATCCGGGGCCGAAGCCCGCGGATACCGGGAGTTCAACAGCTGGCGCCGTCCCTTAGAGGGCGGTGGTGCTTCCGCCTGCTGCAGCAATCTTTTCAGCGGCACTGGCCGAGAATGCGTGGGCGGTGACGTCAACCTTGACGGTGATGTCGCCGGTGCCCAGCACCTTGACGGGCTGGTTCTTGCGAACTGCGCCCTTTTCGACCAGGTTCTCCACGGTGACTGCGCCCCCTTCCGGGAACAGCTCGTTGAGCTTGTCCAGGTTTACAACCTGGAACTCAACCCGGAACGGGTTCTTGAAGCCACGCAGCTTCGGCAGGCGCATGTGCAGCGGCAACTGGCCGCCGGCAAAGCCAGCCTTCACCTGGTAGCGGGCAGCCGTACCCTTGGTACCACGGCCGGCAGTCTTACCCTTGGATGCCTCACCACGACCAACACGGGTCTTGGCGGTCTTGGCACCCGGCGCGGGACGCAGGTGGTGAACCTTCAGGGCGTTCTGCTTCTCAGCAGCCTGTGCCTTATCAGCAGTGTTCTCTGCCATTTACTTCGCCTCCTCTACCTTTACCAGGTGCGGAACCGTGTTGAGCATTCCAACGGTCACGGCATCGGCGGTGCGGACAACGGTGTGTCCGATCCGCTTCAGGCCGAGGGACCGAAGGGTGTCGCGCTGGTTCTGCTTGCCGCCAATGGCGGACTTGATCTGAGTGATCTCCAACTGAGCGTCGGAGGGGACCAGGTTCTTAGCCATGACTAAACACCTGCCTTAGGGGCGAGGAGGGCCTTCACCAGTGCCGCCGGAGCGATCTCGTCGAGGGGCAGGCCGCGGCGTGCTGCCACTGCTGCCGGCTCTTCGAGGCGCTTCAGGGCATCAACAGTCGCGTGAACGATGTTGATGGCGTTGGAGGAACCGAGCGACTTGGAGAGGATGTCGTGGATACCCACGCACTCCAGTACTGCACGGACCGGGCCACCGGCGATAACACCGGTACCGGCGGAGGCCGGACGCAGCATTACAACGCCTGCAGCGGCTTCACCCTGAACGCGGTGCGGGATGGTGCTGCCAACGCGGGGAACGCGGAAGAAGGACTTCTTGGCCTCTTCAACGCCCTTGGCGATAGCAGCGGGAACTTCCTTGGCCTTGCCGTAGCCCACGCCGACCATGCCGTTACCGTCACCAACGACGACGAGTGCGGTGAAGCTGAAGCGACGACCACCCTTGACGACCTTGGAAACGCGGTTGATGGTGACAACGCGCTCTACGAACTGGTTCTTCTCGGCTTCACGGCCACCGTCGCGGCCGCCACGGCCACCGCGGTCGCCGCGGCCCTGGCCGCGGTCGCCACGCTCGCCGCGACGGGCGCCACCACGGCGGTCCTCGGCAGCGGGGGCAGTGGTCTCAGCAGCTGCGGCTTCGGGCGCCTTCTGATCTGCAGACACAGTGTCCTTTTCCTTGTTTGCTTCGGTCACAGTGACAGCCCACCTTCGCGAGCACCGTCAGCGACGGCGGCAATGCGGCCGTGGTACTTGTTACCACCACGGTCGAACACGACAGCCTCGACGCCGGCAGCCTTGGCACGTTCGGCAACGAGCTCGCCGACGCGCTTGGCCTTGGCAGTCTTGTCACCGTCGAATGCACGGAGGTCAGCTTCCAGGGTGGACGCGCTTGCTACGGTCTGGCCAATGCTGTCATCGACAACCTGGACAAATACGTGGCGTGCGGAGCGGTTGACCACCAGGCGGGGGCGGGCAGCCGTACCGGCAATGCGCTTGCGGATACGAAGCTGGCGGCGGCTGCGGGCAGCAGCCTTGCTCTTGTTCGTACGCTTCTTGTTAATGGAGATGGCCATGGTTACTTACCAGCCTTTCCGACCTTGCGGCGGATGACTTCGCCGGCGTAACGGATGCCCTTGCCCTTGTAGGGGTCCGGCTTCCGCAGCTTACGAATGTTGGCAGCAACTTCGCCGACCTGCTGCTTATTGATACCTGAGACAGAGAGCTTGGTCGGTCCCTCTACTGCAAAGGTGATGCCGGCCGGAGCGGAAACGCTGACCGGGTGGCTGTAGCCGAGAGCGAACTCAAGGTCAGATCCCTTGGCCTGAACGCGGTAACCGGTACCGACGATTTCAAGCTTCTTCTCGTAGCCTGCGGTGACGCCCTGGATCATGTTGGCGATCAGGGTGCGGGTCAGGCCGTGGAGCGAACGGGAGGCGCGCTCGTCGTTCGGGCGGCTGACGGTCAGGGTGTTCTCGTCCAGGGCAACCTCGATGGGGCTGGCCACAGTGTGGGTCAGCTCCCCCTTGGAACCCTTGACGCTGACGACAGAGCCGTCAACCTTGACCTCAACGCCGGCAGGAACGGTGATGGGGAGACGTCCAATACGTGACATTATTCTCTTCCTTTCCCGTTACCAGACGTACGCGAGGACTTCGCCGCCCACGCCCTTCTTGCCGGCCTGCTTGTCAGTCAGGAGGCCGGAAGAGGTGGACAGGATTGCGATACCCAGGCCACCGAGCACGTGAGGCAGGTTGGTGGACTTCGCGTAAACGCGGAGACCCGGCTTGGAGATGCGGCGTACACCGGCGATGGAACGCTCGCGGTTCGGACCGAACTTGAGTTCGAGGGTCAGCTTCTTGCCAACCTCAGCGTCCTCTTCCTTCCAGCCGGCGATGAAACCTTCGGCCTTGAGGATGTCGGCAACGCGTGCCTTGAGCTTGCTGTAAGGCATAGACACGGAGTCGTGGTATGCCGAGTTTGCGTTACGCAGGCGCGTAAGCATATCTGCGACAGGATCTGTCATTGTCATGTGGGCTCATGCCCTTCCTCGTAACGGTTTCCGCCGTTCCCTCCTTGATGGAGCGGAGCGGCCGGACCTTTTACGTAGTTAATTAAGCTTCGGTTTTGAACGGGAAACCAAGCGCCTTGAGCAGCGCGCGGCCTTCGTCATCGGTCTTGGCGGTGGTCACAACCGTGATGTCCATACCGCGGACGCGGTCGATCTTGTCCTGGTCGATTTCGTGGAACATAACCTGCTCGGTCAGACCGAAGGTGTAGTTGCCGTTGCCATCGAACTGCTTGCCGCTGAGGCCGCGGAAGTCGCGGATACGGGGCAGGGCCAGGGTGACCAGGCGGTCCACGAATTCCCACATGCGGTCGCCACGCAGGGTTGCGTGTGCACCGATGGGCATGCCTTCGCGCAGCTTGAACTGTGCGATCGACTTGCGGGCCTTGGTAACCTGCGGCTTCTGGCCGGTGATCTGGGTGAGGTCGCGGACAGCGCCGTCGATCAGCTTGGAGTCTTTGGCGGCATCTCCAACACCCATGTTCACAACAACCTTCACCAGGCGGGGTACCTGGTTCACGTTCTCGTACTTGAATTCATCCTGGAGCGTTGCCTTGATGGATTCGGCGTACTTGGTCTTCAGACGAGGAACGATCTTCGTTGCCGGAGTCTCGAGAGTCTCAGTCATTAGATGTCCTTCCCGGAGCTCTTGGACACGCGGATGCGGACGGTCTTCTTGACACCGTTCTTCTCCACCGTGTCGAGGCGGAAGCCCACGCGGGTCGGCTTCTTGGTCGACGGGTCAACCAGGGCCACGTTGGAAATGTGGATCGGGGCCTCTACGACCTCGATGCCACCGGTCTTGGTGCCGCGCTGCGACTGTCCAACCCGGGTGTGCTTGGTGACGCGGTTGATACCCTCAACCAGCACGCGGTTGGTGTCGGTGAATACGCGCAGAACCTTGCCCTGCTTGCCGCGGTCGCCGCCGCGCTCAGCCTTGGCGCCAGTGATGACCTGAACCAGGTCACCCTTCTTGATCTTTGCAGCCATGGACTAGAGCACCTCCGGAGCCAGAGAAACGATCTTCATGAACTTCTTGTCACGCAGTTCACGACCAACCGGTCCGAAGATACGGGTACCGCGGGGGTCACCGTCGTTCTTCAGGATCACAGCTGCGTTCTCGTCAAACTTGATGTAGGAACCATCCGCACGGCGGCGTTCCTTCTTGGTACGGACGATGACGGCCTTGACCACATCGCCCTTCTTTACGTTGCCGCCCGGGATTGCATCCTTGACGGTGGCGACAATGACGTCACCGATGCCTGCGTAGCGACGGCCGGATCCACCGAGAACGCGAATGGTAAGGATTTCCTTAGCACCCGTGTTGTCGGCGACCTTGAGTCGCGACTCCTGCTGAATCACTATTTACTCCTTGCGTCGCGCCGGTTCTCAGGCCGTGATCTTGCTACGGAATGAGCCTTGCGGAACGGTTGATCGGGGTGTCTCTTGACCTGCCTGGATTTTGCCAGACCAGGCCTAAACGCCCGTGCCAGAAGCAGTTGCTCCCATCCGGTCCGGGACGGATCCCGGGCGCACAGGGGCACTATGCTGTGGCACGCTTGTTTACGAGGTTGATGACGGCGCGCGAAAGGCGCCATACAAACTCAATATCCTAGCACGTTTTCCGCCGGTCCCCATATCACCACCGCCCACCGCCCCGCAAGACGGACGACGGCGTCACGCACGGCAGCCTTTTGGCGCACCAAAGGTGCCACTCCCCCGCCAGTCCAGGCGCCGCCGTCGTCCGGCAGCCCACTACGCCCCATCACTACCTGCAGGAAATCCTCCAACGCGCCATCACCTCCCGCTGGTACGTTTCGGCAAGTGATGTGGCGTTTCCGAAAAGCGTGCAGGAACTGATGGGGCGTTTCGGGAAAAGATGCAGGAAGTGATCGGGCGTCTGTGTGGCACGGACGGCCACGCCCGCTGCCCGTTAAACGAGGAAGCCCCCGCTCCCGGGAGGGAGCAGGGGCAACAGCTAAGCAGCAGGTGCTACTTGGCCTTCTCGAGGATTTCCACGAGCCGCCAGTTCTTGGTGGCGGACAGCGGACGGGTCTCGGCGATGACTACGAGGTCGCCGATGCCGGCGGTGTTCTCTTCGTCGTGTGCCTTGACCTTGGAAGTGCGGCGGATGACCTTGCCGTACAGTGCGTGCTTCACGCGGTCTTCAACCTCGACGACGATGGTCTTTTCCATTTTGTCAGAGACCACGTAGCCGCGACGGGTCTTGCGGTAACCGCGCTGCCCAGCCTTGGCTGCGGTAGCAGTTTCGGTCACGTTCTGGTCCTTTTCACTCACTTGGCGTCCTCCTCGGTCTCAGCCTTTTCAGCCTTGTCGGCCTTCTTGGTTGAAGCCTTCTTGGACTTCTTCTCTTCCTTGGCTTCCACAACCGGTGCGGCAACCTCGGCACGAATGCCCAGCTCGCGTTCGCGGAGAACGGTGTAGATGCGGGCGATGTCCTTCTTTACCGCGCGCAGGCGACCGTGGTTCTCCAGCTGTCCGGTGGCGGACTGGAAACGCAGGTTGAACAGCTCTTCCTTGGCCTTGCGGAGTTCTTCAACGAGACGCTCGTTGTCGAAACCGTCCAGCTGTGCGGGAGCCAGATCCTTGGATCCTACTGCCATTTCTACTCACCACCTTCGCGACGCACAATGCGTGCCTTCAACGGCAGCTTGTGGATTGCCAGGCGCAGGGCCTCGCGAGCTACCTCTTCATTGACACCGGAGAGTTCGAAAAGAACCCGGCCCGGCTTGACGTTGGCGACCCACCATTCCGGTGAACCCTTACCGGAACCCATGCGGGTTTCGGCCGGCTTCTTGGTCAGGGGACGGTCCGGGTAGATGTTGATCCAGACCTTACCGCCACGCTTGATGTGGCGGGTCATCGCAATACGGGCAGATTCGATCTGGCGGTTGGTGACGTATGCCGGGCTCAGGGCCTGGATACCCCACTCACCGAACGAGACCTCGGTGCCGCCCGTGGCAGCGCCGGAACGACCCGGGTGGTGCTGCTTACGGTGCTTGACTCGACGTGGGATAAGCATTTAAGCCTGTCCTCCTTCTACAGCAGCAGGTGCTGCTTCAACTGCCGGTGCTTCGGCAGCAGGAGCTGCGTCAGCGGCCGGGCGGTCGGTGCGACGGCGGCGGTCACCACGGTCAGCGCCACCCGGGCGGCCGGGACGGTCGCCACGGTTACCGCGGGACGGAGCTGCAGCAGCCTGTGCTGCCAGTTCCTTGGCGGTGACGTCACCCTTGTAGATCCAGACCTTCACGCCGATACGGCCGAAGGTGGTCTTGGCTTCGTAGAAGCCGTAGTCGATGTTCGCGCGGAGGGTGTGCAGGGGCACACGGCCTTCGCGGTAGAACTCCGAGCGGGACATTTCAGCGCCACCCAGGCGGCCCGAGCAGGCGATACGGATGCCCTTGGCACCTGCACGCTGAGCAGACTGCATGGCCTTCTTCATCGCACGGCGGAATGCCACGCGGGAAGTCAGCTGCTCTGCAACGCCCTGGGCAACAAGCTGGGCTTCCATCTCGGGGTTCTTGACCTCGAGGATGTTCAGCTGGACCTGCTTGCCGGTGAGCTTTTCGAGCTCGCCGCGGATGCGGTCTGCTTCTGCTCCACGGCGGCCGATGACGATGCCGGGACGTGCCGTGTGGATGTCCACGCGGACACGGTCACGGGTGCGCTCGATCTCGACCTTGGCGATGCCGGCGCGCTCCATGCCCGTGGACATGAGCTGGCGGATGCGGATGTCTTCGCGGACGAAGTCCTTGTACCGCTGGCCTGCCTTGGTGCTGTCAGCGAACCAGTGCGATACGTGATCGGTGGTGATGCCGAGTCGGAACCCGTGCGGGTTTACTTTCTGTCCCACTTAGCGAGCCTCCTCTTTCTCCGGGGTAGCGACTACCACGGTGATGTGGCTGGTGCGCTTCTTGATCTGAAATGCACGACCCTGGGCACGCGGCTGGAACCGCTTCATGGTCGGGCCTTCATCAACAAACGCTTCGCTGATGATGAGGTCGCCTTCGTCAAACGCCACGCCGTCGCGGTCCGCGAGGACCCGGGCGTTGGAGATTGCCGACTGAACTACCTTGAATACCGGCTCCGAAGCTGCCTGGGGGGCAAACTTCAGAATTGCCAGAGCCTCATTCGCTTGCAATCCACGAACAAGGTTGACGACGCGCCGGGCCTTCATAGGCGTTACGCGGATGTGGCGCGCAATTGCCTTGGCTTCCATTGCTTTCCTTCTCTCGTCTTTGACGTAAACGCAGGCGCCTAGCGGCGCTTGCCCTTACGGTCGTCCTTGACATGGCCGCGGAATGTCCGCGTGGGAGCGAATTCGCCGAGCTTGTGCCCGACCATCGACTCAGTGACAAACACCGGGATGTGCTTGCGTCCGTCGTGTACGGCGATCGTGTGTCCGAGCATGTCGGGGATGATCATCGAACGGCGGGACCAGGTCTTGATGACGTTCTTGGTGCCCTTTTCGTTTTCCCTGGCTACCTTCACAAAGAGGTGCTGGTCGACGAAAGGACCTTTTTTCAGGCTGCGTGGCATGTGTCCAGGCTCCTATCGCTTGTTCTTGCCAGTACGACGGCGACGCACAATAAGCTTGTCGCTCTCTTTGTTGGGGCGGCGGGTGCGGCCTTCACGCTTACCGTTCGGGTTGACGGGGTTACGTCCACCGGACGTCTTACCCTCGCCACCACCGTGCGGGTGGTCAACCGGGTTCATGGCAACACCACGGACGGTCGGGCGGACGCCCTTCCACCGCATACGGCCGGCCTTGCCCCAGTTGATGTTCGACTGCTCGGCGTTGCCCACCTCGCCGACGGTTGCGCGGCAGCGCACGTCAACGTTGCGGATTTCACCGGAAGGCAGGCGCAGCTGGGCGAAGCGGCCTTCCTTGGCAACAAGCTGGATGGATGCGCCGGCGGAGCGGCCCATCTTGGCGCCGCCACCCGGACGCAGTTCCACTGCGTGGATAACGGTACCCACCGGGATGTTGAGCAGGGGCAGGTTGTTACCGGGCTTGATGTCAGCACCGGCACCTGCCTCGACAACGTCACCCTGGGAGAGCTTGTTGGGAGCGATGATGTAACGCTTGGTGCCATCAACGTAGTGCAGGAGGGCGATGCGAGCCGTGCGGTTCGGATCGTACTCGATTTCGGCAACGCGGGCGTTGACGCCGTCCTTGTCGTGGCGACGGAAGTCGATCAGACGGTACTGGCGCTTGTGCCCACCACCCTTATGACGGGTGGTGATCTTACCGGTGTTGTTACGGCCGCCCTTCTTGGGCAGCGGACGTACCAACGACTTTTCCGGCGTCGACCGCGTAATTTCGATGAAGTCCGCTACGCTCGAGCCACGACGGCCCGGGGTAGTCGGCTTGTACTTACGGATTCCCATAATTTATTTCCTCGTTAAAGTGGTCTCCGCTACGCGAGCGGACCGCCGAAGATGTCGATGGTGCCTTCTTTGAGGGTGACAATCGCACGCTTGGTGTTCTTGCGGGTACCCCATCCGAATTTGGTGCGCTTGCGCTTACCGGCACGGTTGATGGTGTTGATCGATTCGACCTTGACGGAGAAGATCTTCTCCACGGCCAGCTTGATCTCGGTCTTGTTCGAACGGGGGTCCACCAGGAAGGTGTACTTGCCCTCGTCGATCAGGCCGTAGCTCTTTTCCGACACGACGGGTGCAAGCACGACGTCGCGGGGATCCTTGATGGTGGCTGCACTCACTTGGCATCCTCCTCGTTCTTAGCTGCCTTAGCGGCAACGAATGCGTCGTAGGCAGCCTTGGTGAAGACAACGTCATCAGAGACGAGAACGTCGTAGGTGTTCAGCTGGTCTACGTACAGAACGTGAACGCCGGCGAGGTTGCGCACGGACAGTGCGGCAACATCGTTATCGCGCTCGATGACGACCAGCAGGTTCTTGCGGTCGGACACATCGCGGAGCGTTGCCAGTGCGGTCTTGGCGGAGGGCTTGGTGCCTTCAACCAGTTCTGCGACAACGTGGATGCGACCGTTGCGTGCCCGGTCAGACAGTGCGCCGCGCAGTGCAGCCGCAATCATCTTCTTGGGGGTGCGCTGGCTGTAGTCACGCGGAGTGGGACCGTGGACGATGCCACCGCCGGTCATGTGGGGAGCACGGATGGAACCCTGACGGGCGCGGCCGGTGCCCTTCTGCTTGAACGGCTTGCGTCCTGCACCGGAAACTTCAGCGCGGGTCTTGGTCTTGTGGGTTCCCTGGCGGGCAGCAGCGAGCTGGGCAACGACAACCTGGTGCAGCAGCGGCACGTTGGTCTGAACGTCGAAGATCTCTGCAGGCAGGTCAACCTGGACAGTGTTAGCCATTGAACTAGGCTCCCTTCACGGCGGTGCGTACGAGTACGACCTGGCCGCGGGCGCCGGGAACGGCACCCTTGATCAGGAGCAGCGACTTCTCGACGTCAACCGCGTGGACCGTGAGGTTCAGCGTGGTGTGACGAACGGCGCCCATGCGGCCGGCCATTTTCATGCCCTTGAAGACGCGGCTCGGGGTGGATGCGCCACCGATTGAACCGGGCTTACGGTGGTTCTTGTGGGCACCGTGGGAAGCTCCAACACCGTGGAAGCCGTGACGCTTCATAACACCGGCGAAGCCCTTACCCTTGGTGGTGCCGATGACGTCGATCTTCTGGCCGGCTTCGAAGACCTCTACGGAGAGCTCCTGGCCCAGCTCGTACTCGGCAGCATCTGCGGTACGGAGTTCGACGACGTGGCGGCGAGGCGTGACGCCTGCCTTTTCAAAGTGACCAGCCAGCGGCTTGGTGACCTTGCGGGGATCGATCTGGCCGTAGCCGATCTGAACGGCGACGTAGCCATCGGTCTCAGCGTTGCGCAGCTGGGTGATGACGTTCGAGTCTGCCTGGACCACAGTGACGGGGATGAGCTTGTTGTTCTCGTCCCAGACCTGGGTCATGCCGAGCTTCGTGCCCAACAGGCCCTTTACGTTACGGGTTGCGGTCATAGTTTCTCAGCACCTCCCTACAGCTTGATTTCGATGTTCACGTCAGCCGGCAGGTCGAGACGCATGAGCGAGTCAACAGCCTTCGGCGTGGGATCGATGATGTCGATAAGACGCTTGTGCGTGCGCATTTCAAAGTGCTCGCGGCTGTCCTTGTACTTGTGCGGAGAGCGGATCACGCAGTACACGTTCTTCTCCGTCGGCAGCGGCACGGGGCCGACTACCGTTGCGCCTGCGCGCGTGACCGTCTCAACGATCTTCCGTGCTGAAACGTCAATGACCTCGTGGTCGTATGACTTCAGCCGGATGCGGATTTTTTGTCCCGCCATGTCGCCTGACTCTCTTTCAGTCTGTGCTTCCCCGGTTTAGGGCTGCCCTGTTCACTTACTCGTTGTATGGCTGCCGAAGCATTTGAGGTCGTAACCACCATCCGCCGCACAAACTGAATCCGGATGAATCCGGGTTCCTCACCTTGCCGGCGTAACCGACCCCCGCGGTCGGGCGTGTCGCGCTGGGCGCACATATAAATCCGCAGTTCCATGGGGGTGGGTTATGTTTGGTCTTCAGCTTGGACCCTGCACCCGGCATTATCCGGATCGGGACGCGAAGAAGCGCTTGAACAACTCATCTAGTATGCCGGAAATCCGCGGCAGATGCGAATCGGCTCCGGGTACGTGCTGGTCACCGGCCATTGCCGCGGACCCGAACGCGCTGGATGATAGGGAGCATGACCCTGGAAGGCACTGAATCGGTGACCGAACTGGCCGGACGCGTTCCGCCGTCGTTCACGCTTGGCGTCGCGGCGGCGGCGTTCCAAATTGAAGGCGCACTTAAGGCCGGGGGCCGTGGGCCATCGGGGTGGGATGCCTTTGCGGAGAAGCCCGGCGCCATCCAGGACGGACACTCCCCCGCCGTGGCCTGCGACCATTACAACAGGTTGCCGGAGGATGTGGCGCTGCTCAAGGAACTGGGCGTTGACTCATACCGGTTCTCGCTGTCCTGGCCACGCATCCAGCCGGATGGCCAGGGCGGCTTCAATCCCGAGGGCCTGGACTTTTACGACCGGCTGATCGACCAACTCCTTGAGGCCGGCATCTCCCCCATGGCAACGCTCTACCACTGGGACACCCCGTTGCCCCTGGAACACCGCGGCGGCTGGCTGAACCGTGACACCGCGGAGCGGTTTGGCGAGTATGCCAGGGCTGCCGGCGAGCGGTTCGGCGACCGTGTGGCGCAGTGGGTCACCCTCAACGAACCGGTCTCGGTCACCCTGAACGGCTATGCCCTTGGAGTGCACGCACCGGGGCGCCGGTTGATGTTTGACGCCCTTCCCGCCATCCATCACCAGCTCCTGGCGCACGGGCTCGGCGTGCAGGCACTGCGGGCGGCCGGCGTGGCGGGCGGCATCGGCCTGACCAACCTGCATTCCCCCGTCAGGCCCGCCACCAGGAAGCTTGGCGACCGGCTGGTGGCCCATCTCTACGACCTGCTCATGAACAGGATCTATGCCGACCCCGTCCTGCTGGGCCAATACCCCTCGCTGCCGCTGTACGCTAAGCCCTGGCTGCGATCAATCGGGAGGATTTCCGATGCGGACCTCCGGACCATCCACCAGCCGCTGGACTTCTACGGACTGAACTACTACTTCCCCGTCAAGGTGGCCCTGGGGCCGGGCATCACTCCCCTGCCTGCGGATATGCACAAGCAACTCGCCAAGCTGCCCTTCCACGAGGTTGGCTACTCCGAGTTCGACAGCACAGGATTCGGCTGGCCCGTGGCACCTGACCATCTGGGAATCCTGCTGCGGGAAATGCGGGACCGGTACGGAGCGGCCCTCCCCCCGGTGTACATCACCGAGGGCGGTGCCAGCTTCCCCGAACCCGACCGTATCGCCGGCACACTGGAAGACACCGACCGCGTGGAGTACCTTGCCGCACATCTGACGGCAGCGCTTGACGCCACCGCCCCCGGCGGCCACGCCGAGGGCGTGGATCTCCGGGGCTACTACGTCTGGACGCTGATGGACAACTTTGAGTGGGCGGCCGGCTACTCACAGCGTTTTGGGCTGGTGCACGTGGACTTCGAGACACTGGAGCGGACGCCCAAGCGGTCCTTCTACTGGTACCAGGCGTTGTCCAGGGCACGGCGCCACCGGCCACATTAGTGGCGCGCCACCGGCACTGTAGCGGCGGCCGCGGGTTCAGCCGTGTCCCAACACCGTGAGGAAGATCAGCACGCAGTTCAAGCCCACGATCAGGGTGGCGCTGGTCCACCCGGCGATCTTGAGCGGCTTTGAATCGGCATGGATGCCCATCACCTTGCGGCTGCCGGTGAGCCGGATCAGGGGGATCAGCGCGAACGGGATGCCGAAACTCAGGAGGACTTGGCTCAGGACCAACGCCAGCGTCGGTTCAATCCCTGCGCCCAGGACCGCCAGCGCGGGAATCAGGGTGACGGTCCGCCGGACCAGCAGGGGAATCCGCACCTTGAGGAGGCCGCCCATGATGGTGGCCCCGGCGTAGCATCCCACCGAGGTGGACGCCAGGCCGGAGGCCAGCAGGCCCACAGCGAAAACGACGCCGATCACAGGGCCCAGTGCGGACGTCACGGCAGCGTGCGCGCCGGCTATGGTGTCAGTACCCTCCACGCCGCGAAGGCTGGAGGCAGCCAGCAGCAGCATGGCAATGTTGACGACGCCGGCGAGCAGCAGAGCGCCGGCGACATCCACGCGCGTGGTTCGGATCAGCCGGGTCCTGACCGCCGGATCTTCCGAGAATCCGTGGCGGTCGCGGGCAAGGGCGGAATGCAGGTAGATGGCATGCGGCATAACCGTGGCCCCGAGCATGCTCGCCGCGAGCAGCACGGTGTCGGTTCCCTCGAACCGGGGCACCAGTCCGGCCAGGGCGCCGCCGGCGTCAGGCGGTGCGACGAAGAGGCCCGAAACGAACCCGACAGCAATGACGCCCAGCAGGGTAAGAATGGCAAATTCGAAGGATTTCTGGCTGCGGTGCGACTGGAGCGCCAGCAGCAGCATCGACGCCAGGCCGATAATGACGCCGCCGGTCAGCAGGGGCAGGCCGAACAACAGGTTCAGTGCCACTGCCCCACCGATAACCTCGGCCATGTCAGTGGCCCCGGCAACGATCTCGGCCTGCACCCAATAGGCGCGGCGGCGCCGCGTGCCCAGGCGCTTCCCAAGGATTTCGGGCAGGCTCATGCCGGTGGCGAGCCCCAGCTTGGCTGACTGGTACTGGATCAGTACGGCCATGCCATTGGCTGCAACGAGGACCCAGACCAGGAGGTAGCCGAAGCTGGCGCCGGCGGTCAGGTTGGCGGCGACATTTCCCGGGTCGACGTAGGCAATGGCAGCAACGAATGCCGGCCCGAGCAGGAGCAGGCGGGACCAGATCCTGGGGGTGGCGGATTCCGCCGTCATTGTTGAAACAGCCATTGCGTGTCCTCGTCGTTGCGGGCGTCGATATGACGAGGATACCCCGAATTTAGGTATACCGAAAAGTAGGAGTAAGGAATACCGGCAGATCGGTGTTCTGCCGCTGTTGCTACTGGTTTTTGTTTGCCCTGTTGATCCGCTTGGCCCGGTCAATCTCGCGCCGGAAGTACTTCCTGGTCCAGAACACCCCGGCTACAACGGCAACCGCGATGATCAGGAAAATAAGCCATCCCATGATGAACTCCTTTCAGTGGTGCAACAGTACCAGTGGCCCCTTAACGAAAAAGGACAGCCCCGCTGCTACTGCAGCGGGGCTGTCCTTCAGGTCAGCAAGTACTACTTGATGATCTTGGTAACACGTCCCGAACCAACGGTGCGGCCGCCTTCGCGAATTGCGAAGCCGAGGCCCTCTTCCATAGCGATCGGCTGGATGAGCGCAACGGTCATCTCAGTGTTGTCGCCAGGCATAACCATTTCCGTGCCCTCGGGCAGGGTGATAACGCCGGTTACGTCCGTGGTGCGGAAGTAGAACTGCGGGCGGTAGTTGGAGTAGAACGGGTTGTGACGTCCGCCTTCGTCCTTGGAGAGGATGTAGACGTTGGCCTCGAAGTCGGTGTGCGGGGTGATGGAACCCGGCTTGACGACAACCTGGCCACGCTCGACATCGTCGCGCTTCAGACCGCGGAGCAGGAGGCCACAGTTCTCGCCGGCCCATGCTTCGTCGAGCTGCTTGTGGAACATCTCGATACCGGTAACCGTGGTCTTCTGGACCGGGCGGATGCCGACGATCTCGACCTCGGAGTTGATGGCGAGGGTTCCACGCTCGGCGCGGCCCGTAACAACGGTGCCACGACCGGTGATGGTGAAGACGTCCTCGATCGGCATCAGGAACGGCTTGTCGCGGTCACGTACGGGGTCCGGAACGGACTCGTCCACAGCAGCCATCAGGTCCTCAACGGACTTGACCCACTCGGGGTCGCCTTCCAGGGCCTTCAGGCCGGAAACGCGGACAACCGGAGCGTTGTCGCCATCGAAGCCCTGCGAGCTCAGGAGCTCACGAACTTCCATTTCGACGAGGTCGAGGAGTTCCTCGTCCTCAACCATGTCAGCCTTGTTCAGCGCGACCAGCAGGTAGGGAACACCAACCTGGCGGGCGAGCAGAACGTGCTCGCGGGTCTGAGCCATCGGGCCGTCGGTAGCGGCAACCACGAGGATTGCGCCGTCCATCTGGGCAGCACCGGTGATCATGTTCTTGATGTAGTCAGCGTGGCCGGGGGCGTCAACGTGTGCGTAGTGACGCTTCTCGGTCTGGTACTCCACGTGGGAGATGTTGATGGTAATACCGCGCTGACGCTCTTCGGGTGCAGAGTCAATCGACGCGAAGTCACGCTTCTCGTTGAGATCCGGGTACTTGTCGTACAGCACCTTGGAAATGGCGGCCGTCAGCGTCGTCTTACCGTGGTCAACGTGACCAATGGTGCCGATGTTGACGTGCGGCTTAGTCCGCTCGAACTTTGCCTTTGCCACAGGTTCCTCCTAGAACGTTTTCAAATAGCTTGCCCTCCAGCCGCGCTTATCGCGGTAGAACTCAGGCAAGTCTACTTGGGGGGCTTTGGATTGGTGAAATTGCAGATTCAGGAACTAATACTAATCCCCTGAGCCTGTTCGTGCAGGGGCCGGACCGGCTTGCCGGATAAATCCGGCCGGCCCGGCCACCTGCACCGGCTGCGCTGTCCGCTGGCGGACTGCCCAACCGAGGTGTTCGCTTTGAAAGTCCGGAAGGACTACTCGCCGCGGGACTTCTGGATGATCTCGTCGGCAACTGCCTTCGGGACCTCGGCGTAGCTGTTGAACGTCATGGAGTACACAGCGCGGCCCTGGGTCTTGGAGCGCAGGTCACCGATGTAGCCGAACATGCCGGACAGCGGAACGTGCGCACGGATGACCTTGACGCCCTGTGCATCTTCCATGGACTGCATCTGGCCACGGCGGGAGTTGAGGTCACCGATAACTTCACCCATGTATTCCTCAGGGGTGCGGACCTCGACATCCATCAGTGGTTCGAGCAGAACCGGGTTCGCCTTGCGTGCAGCTTCCTTGAAAGCCATACGGCCGGCGATCTTGAACGCCATTTCCGAAGAGTCAACATCGTGGTACGCGCCGTCAATCAGCGTGGCCTTGATGCCTACAACCGGGTAGCCGGCCAGGACGCCGTCGTTCAGCGCATCCTGGATGCCCGCGTCAACGGACGGGATGTACTCGCGCGGAACGCGGCCACCGGTGACCTTGTTCTCGAACTCGTACAGCTCGCCTTCGGCGGTGTCCAGCGGCTCGATGGCAATCTGGATCTTTGCGAACTGGCCCGAACCACCGGTCTGCTTCTTGTGCGTGTAGTCGTGGCGTTCGACGGCGCGCTTGATGGTTTCGCGGTAGGCAACCTGGGGCTTGCCCACGTTTGCCTCGACCTTGAACTCGCGGCGCATGCGGTCCACCAGGATGTCCAGGTGGAGCTCGCCCATGCCGGCGATGATGGTCTGGCCGGTGTCTTCGTTGAGGGACACCTGGAAGGTGGGGTCCTCAGCGGAGAGCTTCTGGATGGCCGTGGAGAGCTTCTCCTGGTCACCCTTGGTGTTCGGCTCGATGGCAACCGAGATCACGGGCTCCGGGAAGCTCATGGACTCGAGCACGATCTGGTTGTTGGCATCACACAGGGTGTCACCCGTGGTGGTGTCCTTCAGGCCAATGGCTGCGTAGATGTGGCCTGCGGTAGCGCCCTCAACGGGCATTTCCTTGTTGGCGTGCATCTGGAACAGCTTGCCGATGCGCTCCTTCTTGCCCTTGGTGGAATTGACCACCTGGGCGCCTGCTTCCACGTGACCGGAGTACACGCGGATGAAGGTGAGCTGGCCGAAGAACGGGTGCGCAGCAATCTTGAACGCCAGAGCCGAGAAAGGCTCTTCCGATGAAGGCTTGCGGGTCAGTTCCTTCTCTTCGTCGCGAGGATCGTGGCCGACCATCGGGGGGACGTCGAGCGGGTTCGGCAGGTAGTCCACAACTGCGTCGAGCATGGGCTGAACGCCACGGTTCTTGAAGGCGGAACCGCAGAAGATCGGGTACAGCTCGGAGTTGATGGTCATCTTGCGGATGCCGGCCTTGAGCTCGTCGATCGAGATCTCTTCACCCTCGAGGTACTTGTCCATGAGTTCCTCGGAGGACTCAGCGACAGTCTCAACGAGGGTCGCGCGGTATTCCTCAGCCTTTTCCTGGAGGTCAGCCGGGATCTCGCGGATCTCGTACTTGGCACCCATGGTCACGTCACCCTTGGCATCGCCGGGCCACACCAGGGCGCGCATGTAGAGCAGGTCAACGACGCCGATGAAGTCGTTCTCGGCACCGATGGGCAGCTGCATGACCAGCGGCTTGGCACCGAGGCGGCTGATGATGGTGTCTACGGTGAAGTAGAAGTCAGCACCGAGCTTGTCCATCTTGTTGACGAAGCAGATACGCGGAACGTTGTACTTGTCAGCCTGGCGCCAAACAGTCTCGGACTGCGGCTCAACGCCTTCCTTGCCATCGAAGACGGCGACTGCACCGTCGAGGACGCGCAGGGAGCGCTCAACCTCAACCGTGAAGTCAACGTGGCCGGGGGTGTCGATGATGTTGATCTGGTTGTTTTCCCAGAAGCAGGTCACGGCGGCAGACGTGATGGTGATGCCGCGTTCCTTTTCCTGTTCCATCCAGTCGGTGGTCGAAGCGCCGTCGTGCGTTTCGCCGATCTTGTGGTTCACACCCGTGTAGAACAGGATGCGCTCGGTGGTGGTGGTCTTGCCGGCATCAATATGGGCCATGATGCCGATGTTGCGGACCTTACTAAGGTCGGTAAGCACGTCCTGTGCCACGGGGTCTCCTTTTGGGATGGACTACGCGTTCGCCGCCGGCTCTGTTGAGCCGGCGGCGTCCGGGGAGTATTACCAGCGGTAGTGTGCGAAGGCCTTGTTGGACTCGGCCATCTTGTGGGTGTCTTCGCGACGCTTCACAGCGGCACCGAGACCGTTGGACGCATCCAGGATTTCGTTCTGGAGACGCTCGGTCATCGTCTTCTCGCGGCGGGCCTTGGAGTAGCCAACCAGCCAGCGCAGGGCGAGTGCGGTGGAGCGGCCGGGCTTGACCTCAACCGGAACCTGGTAGGTGGCGCCACCGACACGGCGGGAGCGGACCTCGAGGGAAGGCTTGACGTTGTCCATCGCCTTCTTGAGTGCTGCTACGGGGTCGCCGCCGGACTTGGCGCGTGCGCCTTCGAGTGCACCGTAGACAATGCGCTCTGCCGTGGACTTCTTGCCGTCAACGAGCACCTTGTTGATGAGCTGGGTTACCAGCGGGGAACCGTATACCGGATCCGAAACGAGCGGCCGCTTGGGGGCCGGACCCTTGCGAGGCATATTACTTCTTCTCCATCTTTGCGCCGTAGCGGCTGCGGGCCTGCTTACGGTTCTTCACACCCTGGGTATCGAGGGCGCCACGGACGATCTTGTAGCGGACACCCGGGAGGTCCTTCACACGACCACCGCGAACGAGCACAATGGAGTGCTCCTGCAGGTTGTGGCCAACACCGGGGATGTAGGCGGTAACTTCCACGCCGCCGTTGAGGCGCACACGTGCCACCTTACGCAGAGCCGAGTTCGGCTTCTTCGGGGTGGTGGTGTAGACGCGGGTGCAGACACCGCGGCGCATGGGGCTGCCCTTAAGCGCGGGAGCCTTGGTCTTTGAGACCTTAGGCGTGCGGCCCTTGCGGACCAGCTGGTTAATCGTAGGCACTCTCGTGTTCTCCGTTTTATCCGGAGTGGCTGTTTCCGGCCACTCTCCTGTTGCGTTGCCCCGCCGCCCGGGCCTTGAAGAAGATCTCCAGGGCGGCGAAGGCGAAGCCTTAATAGTCGGATCGCATTCCCGGGGGCGACTGGCGTCGGACAAGTCCCTAGGCATGCAAAAATGTGGCATACGTTGCACAAGAACCCTGCAAACCGGAAACGTCGCTCTGGTCCAGCTTTTCAGCTGATACCGGCGCTCTCATCCACTGCCACAATAACAATTGGTAACAAGTCTAGCACGGACAGGCTCCATGCCTTAATCGGGGGGTTAAAGCGGATGGTCCCCCACCTTTCGGTGCGGGACCATCCCCTCGTAAGGCTCTACCGGAGTTGGTTACCGGAAGTCGTTGCCCAGGTCGTAGTCATCCAGCGGGATGGCGTGGAACTCGGGAGCTCCGTCACCGCCCAGGGTGTCGTACGAGAAGTCACTGAATGCGCTGGGGCCGGTGAACAGGTTGGCCTTTGCTTCCTCAGTGGGCTCGACGGTGACCTCGGTGTAGCGCGGGAGGCCCGTGCCGGCCGGGATCAGCTTACCGATGATGACATTCTCCTTCAGGCCCAGCAGCGGATCGCTCTTGCCTTCCATGGCCGCCTGCGTCAGGACGCGGGTGGTCTCCTGGAAGGAAGCTGCGGACAACCAGGACTCGGTGGCCAGCGACGCCTTGGTGATGCCCATGAGCTCCGGACGTCCGGAAGCCGGAGTCTTGCCCTCGGACACAACGCGGCGGTTCGCTTCCTCAAACCGGCTGCGCTCGGCGAGCTCGCCGGGCAGCAGGTCCGATTCGCCGGACTCGATGACCGTGACGCGGCGCAGCATCTGGCGGACGATAACCTCGACGTGCTTGTCGTGGATACCGATGCCCTGGCTGCGGTACACGCCCTGGACCTCGTCCACCAGGAACTTCTGTGCCGCACGCGGACCCATGATGCGCAGGACCTGCTTGGGGTCCACCGGGCCGTTGATCAGCTTCTGTCCGACGGAGACGTGGTCGCCGTCTTCGATCAGCAGGCGTGAACGGCGCAGGACCGGGTAAGCGATCTCTTCCGTTCCGTCGTCCGGGGTGATGACCAGGCGCATCTGGCGCTCGGACTCTTCGATGGTGATGCGGCCGGCTGCTTCAGCAATCGGGGCGACACCCTTCGGAGTACGGGCTTCGAAGAGCTCCTGGATACGGGGCAGACCCTGGGTGATGTCGTCGCCACCACCGGCGGAAACTGCACCACCGGTGTGGAACGTACGCATGGTCAGCTGGGTACCGGGTTCACCGATGGACTGTGCGGCGATGATGCCCACGGCCTCGCCGATGTCCACGGTCTTGCCGGTGGCCAGCGAACGGCCGTAGCACAGGGCGCAGGTGCCCACGCTGGACTCACAGGTGAGCACGGAACGGACCTTGACCTCAGTGATGCCTGCCTTGAAGAGCTCGGCGATGACGACGTCGCCGCAGTCGGTGCCGGCGGCTGCGAGGACGTTGCCCTCGGAGTCAACGACGTCGACGGCCAGCGTACGTGCGTAGGCGCTGTTCTCGACGTTCTCGTCCAGGACGAGCTCACCGTTGGAGTCGGCGACGGCGATGGGCGTGACCAGGCCACGCTCGGTGCCGCAGTCTTCTTCGCGGACGATGACGTCCTGGGAGACGTCCACCAGACGACGGGTCAGGTAACCCGAGTTGGCGGTACGCAGAGCGGTATCGGCCAGGCCCTTACGGGCGCCGTGGGTGGCGATGAAGTATTCCAGCACCGACAGGCCCTCACGGTAGGAGGACTTGATAGGGCGCGGGATGATCTCACCCTTCGGGTTGGCCACCAGGCCACGGATACCCGCGATCTGGCGGACCTGCATCCAGTTACCACGTGCACCTGAGGACACCATGCGGTTGATGGTGTTCATCGGGGACAGGCTTTCGCGCATCACCGAGGCGATGTCGTTGGTGGCCTTGTTCCAGATCTCGATCAGTTCCTGGCGGCGCTCGTCGTCGTCGATCAGGCCCTTGTCGTACTGGCCCTGGATCTTGGCGGCCCGCTCTTCGTACCCGGCAAGGATTTCCGGCTTGGCGGCCGGGACCTCGATGTCGGAGATGGCGACGGTGACGCCCGAACGGGTGGCCCAGTAGAAACCGGCATCCTTCAGGTTGTCCAGCGTTGCTGCGGTGACGACCTTCGGGTAGCGCTCGGCAAGGTCGTTGACGATGCGGGACAGTTCGCCCTTGTCGGCAACAGCCTCAACCCAGGGGTAGTCCTCGGGCAGGGTCTCGTTGAAGAGGACCTGGCCCAGGGAGGTCTGGACGAGTGCGGGCTGACCCGGCTCCCAGCCTTCCGGAGCTTCCCAGCCGGCGTAGGGCACGAAGCCTTCGAGGCGGATCTTGACCTGCGAGTTCAGGTGCAGCTCGCGGGCATCGAACGCCATGATGGCTTCCGAAACCGAACCGAAGATGCGGCCTTCGCCGGCTGAACCGACACGCTTTGTGGTCAGGTGGTAAAGGCCGATGATCATATCCTGCGAAGGCAGGGTGACCGGGCGTCCGTCGGAGGGCTTCAGGATGTTGTTCGAGGACAGCATCAGGATGCGGGCCTCAGCCTGCGCCTCGGGGCTCAGCGGCAGGTGCACTGCCATCTGGTCGCCGTCGAAGTCGGCGTTGAACGCGCCACAAACCAGCGGGTGAAGCTGGATTGCCTTGCCTTCGACAAGCTGCGGCTCGAACGCCTGGATGCCCAGGCGGTGCAGGGTAGGTGCACGGTTGAGCAGCACCGGGTGTTCGGTGATGATCTCTTCGAGCACGTCCCAGACCTGCGGGCGGTAGCGCTCCACCATCCGCTTGGCCGACTTGATGTTCTGGGCGTGGTTGAGGTCAACCAGGCGCTTCATCACGAACGGCTTGAAGAGCTCCAGGGCCATCTGCTTGGGCAGGCCGCACTGGTGCAGCTTCAGCTGCGGGCCGACGACGATGACCGAACGGCCGGAGTAGTCGACGCGCTTGCCGAGGAGGTTCTGGCGGAAACGGCCCTGCTTGCCCTTGAGCATGTCGCTCAGGGACTTCAGCGGACGGTTGCCCGGTCCGGTGACCGGACGGCCGCGGCGGCCGTTGTCGAAGAGGCTGTCAACAGCTTCCTGAAGCATGCGCTTCTCGTTGTTGACGATGATCTCCGGAGCACCCAGGTCAAGCAGGCGCTTGAGGCGGTTGTTGCGGTTGATCACGCGGCGGTAGAGGTCGTTGAGGTCGGAGGTCGCGAAGCGGCCACCGTCCAGCTGGACCATGGGGCGCAGTTCCGGCGGGATCACCGGGACGGCGTCGAGGACCATGCCAAGCGGGCTGTTGTTGGTGGTCAGGAACGCGTTGACCACCTTCAGGCGCTTGAGGGCGCGGGTCTTGCGCTGGCCCTTGCCGTTGGCGATGACGTCGCGCAGCAGGTCGGACTCGGCCTGCATGTCGAAGTTCTCAAGGCGCTTCTTGATGGCTTCGGCACCCATGGAGCCCTCGAAGTACATGCCGTAGCGGTCCCGCAGTTCGCGGTACAGGCCTTCGTCACCTTCGAGGTCGGCGACCTTCAGGTTCTTGAAGCGGTCCCAGACCTGCTCGAGGCGCTCGATGTCGGCGTCGGCACGCTTGCGCACGTTGGCCATCTGGCGGTCGGCGGAGTCGCGGGCCTTCTTCTTGTCGGCAGCCTTGGCGCCTTCGCCTTCGAGGCGTGCGATTTCGCCTTCGAGGTCGCGGGCGATCGCGGCGATGTCGGCATCGCGGTTGTCGATCAGCTGCTTCTTCTCGATGTCGTGCTCAACCTGCAGGTTGGGCAGTTCCTCGTGGCGGGCAGCTTCGTCGACGCTGGTGATCATGTAGGCGGCGAAGTAGATGACCTTTTCGAGGTCCTTCGGGGCCAGGTCAAGGAGGTAGCCCAGGCGGGACGGAACACCCTTGAAGTACCAGATGTGCGTGACGGGGGCGGCCAGTTCGATGTGGCCCATGCGCTCACGGCGGACCTTGGCGCGGGTGACTTCAACGCCACAGCGCTCACAGATGATGCCCTTGAAGCGCACACGCTTGTACTTGCCGCAGTAGCATTCCCAGTCCCGGGACGGGCCGAAGATCTTCTCGCAGAAGAGGCCGTCCTTCTCGGGCTTGAGCGTGCGGTAGTTGATGGTTTCCGGCTTCTTAACCTCGCCGTACGACCAGCCGCGGATGTCTTCCGCGGTGGCGAGGCCGATCTGCATGAGGCCGAAGGAGGATTCGCTGGACATATGGTCCCTGTTCTCTCTTGTTCTCTAAATTCTGAAGTCTTGGTGCGGGATGAGGGAGGGGGCGTACGACGGCGGGTGGTCACCCGCCGTCGCAAACCTCCTGCTAGACCTCTTCTACGGAGCTGGGCTCTGCGCGAGACAGATCGATGCCCAGTTCCTCCGCAGCCGTGAAGACTGCGTCATCAGAGTCACGCATTTCAATTGTGGTTCCGTCCGTGGAAAGGACTTCCACGTTCAGGCACAGCGACTGCATTTCCTTGATCAAGACCTTGAAGGATTCGGGAACGCCCGGCTCGGGGATGTTCTCGCCCTTGACGATTGCTTCGTAGACCTTCACACGACCGTGGATGTCATCCGACTTGATCGTGAGGAGTTCCTGGAGCGTGTAGGCGGCGCCGTAAGCTTCGAGCGCCCACACTTCCATTTCACCGAAGCGCTGGCCACCGAACTGTGCCTTACCACCCAGCGGCTGCTGCGTGATCATGGAGTACGGGCCGGTGGAGCGTGCGTGGATCTTGTCGTCCACCAGGTGGTGGAGCTTCAGGATGTACATGTAGCCGACCGAGATCGGATCCGGGAACGGCTCGCCGGAGCGGCCGTCAAACAGGCGGGTCTTGCCGGAGGAGTTGATCAGGCGCTCACCATCGCGGGTCACGTTGGTGGAATCCAGCAGGCCCGTGATTTCCTCTTCGCGGGCACCGTCGAACACCGGCGTTGCAACAGTGGTGGGACCACTCTCGCGCGGCAGGTTCGGCAGCTGCTTGACCCACTCCGGCTCGCCTTCGATCTTCCAACCGGTCTTGGCAACCCAGCCAAGGTGGGTTTCGAGCACCTGCCCCACGTTCATACGGCCCGGAACACCCAGCGGGTTCAGGACGATGTCAACGGGGGTGCCGTCTGCAAGGAAGGGCATGTCCTCAACGGGGAGGATCTTGGAGATAACACCCTTGTTGCCGTGGCGGCCGGCGAGCTTGTCGCCGTCGGTGATCTTGCGCTTGGCGGCCACGTAGACGCGGACCAGCTGGTTCACGCCCGGGGGCAGCTCGTCGTCGTTGTCGCGGTCGAAGACGCGGACGCCGATGACGGTGCCGGACTCGCCGTGGGGCACCTTCAGGGAGGTGTCGCGGACTTCGCGGGACTTCTCACCGAAGATGGCGCGCAGCAGGCGCTCTTCCGGGGTCAGTTCGGTTTCACCCTTCGGGGTGACCTTTCCAACCAGGATGTCCCCTGCTTCAACCTCGGCACCGATGTGGATGATGCCGCGCTCGTCCAGGCCTGCAAGGACTTCCTCGGACACGTTGGGGATGTCACGGGTGATCTCCTCGGCACCAAGCTTGGTGTCGCGGGCATCGATCTCGTGCTCCTCGATGTGGATGGAGGAAAGGACGTCCTCGGCAACGATGCGCTGCGAGAGGATGATGGCGTCCTCGAAGTTGTGGCCTTCCCATGACATGAATGCCACGAGCAGGTTCTTGCCCAGTGCGAGCTCCCCCTGGTCCGTTGCCGGGCCGTCGGCGATGATGCCGCCAACTTCCAGGCGCTGGCCTTCGTTCACCAGGACGCGGTGGTTGTAGCAGTTGCCCTGGTTGGAGCGGGCGAACTTGTTGATGCGGTAGTTGGTCTCGGTGCCGTCGTCGTTGAGCATGATGACGAGCTCGGCGGAAACCTCGGTGACCACACCGGCCTTCTTGGCGATGACAACGTCACCGGCGTCGACGGCGGCAGCGCGCTCCATGCCGGTGCCCACGAACGGAGCCTCGGAACGGACCAGCGGCACAGCCTGGCGCTGCATGTTGGCACCCATGAGTGCGCGGTTGGCGTCGTCGTGCTCCAGGAACGGGATCAGGGCGGTAGCCACGGACACCATCTGGCGCGGGGAGACGTCCATGAACTCAACGTCCGCGGCCGGAACCAGGACGGGCTCGCCCCCACCACCACGGGCACGGACCAGCACGGTGTCTTCAGCGAACTTGTTGTTCTCGTCCAGCGGCGCGTTGGCCTGGGCGATCAGGACCTCGGCCTCGTCGTCGGCTGTCAGGTACTGGACGTCGTCGGACACGACGCCGTCCTTGACCAGGCGGTACGGGGTTTCGATGAACCCGAACGGGTTGATGCGTCCGTAGGATGCCAGCGAACCGATCAGGCCGATGTTGGGGCCTTCAGGGGTTTCGATGGGGCACATACGTCCGTAGTGGGACGGGTGCACGTCACGGACTTCCATGCCGGCGCGGTCACGGGACAGACCACCGGGGCCAAGGGCCGACAGGCGGCGCTTGTGGGTCAGGCCCGAGAGCGGGTTGTTCTGGTCCATGAACTGCGACAGCTGGGAGGTTCCGAAGAACTCCTTGATGGCTGCGACCACGGGGCGGATGTTGATCAGGGTCTGCGGCGTGATGGCCTCGACGTCCTGGGTGGTCATACGCTCGCGGACAACGCGCTCCATGCGGGACAGGCCCGTGCGGACCTGGTTCTCGATGAGCTCGCCAACGGCGCGGATGCGGCGGTTGCCGAAGTGGTCGATGTCGTCGATTTCGACGCGCAGGTCCACTTCCTGGCCATCGCGGGTGCCCTTGATGGTCTTCTCGCCGGCGTGCAGCGCGACGAGGAACTTGATCATGGCAACGATGTCTTCAACGTGCAGGACAGAAGCTTCCTTGTCGCCAAGGGAGCGGTCGATGCCCAGCTTGCGGTTGATCTTGTAGCGGCCAACCTTGGCCAGATCGTAGCGCTTGGAGTTGAAGTACAGGTTGTCCAGCAGGGACTGGGCAGCCTCGACGGTGGGCGGCTCGCCCGGACGCAGCTTGCGGTAGATGTCCAGCAGGGCGTCTTCGCGGGTCTCGGTGGCGTCCTTCTCCAAGGTTGCCCGCATGGAGTCGTACTGGCCGAACTCTTCGAGGATCTGGCCTTCGGTCCAGCCAAGGGCCTTCAGCAGGACGGTGACGGACTGCTTGCGCTTGCGGTCGAGGCGGACACCGACCTGGTCGCGCTTGTCGATCTCGAGCTCAAACCAGGCACCGCGGGACGGGATGATCTTCGCGGTGAAGATGTCCTTGTCGCTGGTCTTGTCAGCGGCGCGCTCGAAGTAGGCGCCCGGGGAACGGACCAGCTGGGAGACGACGACACGCTCGGTGCCGTTGACGACAAAGGTGCCCTTCTCGGTCATCAGCGGGAAGTCACCCATGAACACGGTCTGCTGCTTGATTTCGCCCGTGTTGTTGTTCATGAACTCGGCCTTGACGTACAGCGGAGCCGAGTACGTTGCGTCCCGGTCCTTGCATTCGGCCATGGTGTACTTGGGGTCAGCGAACTCCGGATCGGAGAAGCTCAGGGACATAGTGCCCTGGAAATCCTCGATCGGGGAGATCTCTTCGAAGATGTCCGACAGGCCGGACGTGGTGGCGACGCTGAGATCGTTTTCTTCGACAGCCTTTGCCACGCGTGCCTGCCAGCGCTCATTGCCGACCAGCCAGTCAAAGCTGTCCGTCTGCAGGGCAAGCAGATTCGGAACGTCAAGAGGTTCGTGAATCTTTGCGAATGAGAGCCGGCGAGTGGCACCATCAGTGCTGTCGGCAGTGTTAGCGGTTTCGTTATTAGAGGTGCTCGAGGCGACCAAGAGGGATCCTTCCACAGACCTTCAGGCGTTTTCAGATCTCCCCCGCTGTGCACCCTGCGGAGTGACTCCGCAGCGCTACCATCCGGTTCCGCTATATGACCCGGGACCTGATACTGACTATGCTGTGACCGTTGTTACGGCACGTTGATTGCCAGCTGCCAGGCAAAGCCCACCGCTATATGAAGGCTGAAGGTAAACAGGGAAGACGCAAATATCTACGATACGGCAAAATAACCTACGTGTCTACCCCACATCCGGCCGGATTGCAAGCACCTGATTTTTGGGGAACCCTAGGGCGCCGCCCGGATGCTAGAGCCTGAGCGTGACGCCCGCCGCCGTGCAAGCCGCGGAGTTGGCGAAGACGGCGTCCCGCACCGCGTCCTGGGACTCCGGCGCCGGCTTGGCTCCGGCCTCCGCCGCGGATGAGTGGTCGATGGCCAGCAGGCTCAGGGAGGCAAACAGTCCCTGCAGATCCCCGGAGACAGTGTCCTTGGCGTCCTGGGCCTTCAGGTACACGTCCTCATAGCCCTTGGAGTCAGTGGGTGCAACAGCGGAGTAATCCGCCACCAGCCTGTTGAAGAGCTCGCAGGCTTCCCGGGTTCCGCCCGCCCTGGCACCCTGGCTTGCCGTGCCGCCGGTGGCCAGGGGGCTGCTGCCGGCCGCATCCCGGGTCTGCTCCGGCGATGCGGTCGACTGGACCGATTCCGCCGGCGCCGGGGTGGACACCGAGCAGGCTGCCATCATTCCGCCCACCAGCAAGGCGGTGGCTGCCGTGGCTGCCGCGATAGTTGTCGTCTTCACTGTGTCGCTCCGTCCGTCCCGGCTCCGGACCATCTGTCCCCCTGCAAAGCATGTGCCCCTGCAAAGCCTCGCCGTCCACCCTACGCAAGAGGCCGCCGTCGTGCACAACGCTGCCGATGGGTACCTCTCCCCTGCCGCGTGTGGAACGAACTGATTCAGGAATGCACATAGGGGTTCCAGCGTTTGAATAGTTGGGTGACCAGGGTCACGATAGCCTTGGTGGCTTACACCGGAACCGGACTGAAAGTGAAAACCATGGGCAACTCTCCCGACAACAGTGACGTTGTCATCCTCGGGGCAGCACGGACTCCGCAGGGCCGGATCAACGGCCAGCTCTCGAGTCTCACCGCCGTGGACCTTGGCGCCCACGCCATCAAAGCCGCACTGGAATCCAGCGGCGTCGGCACCGGCGACGTGGAGGCCGTGATCATGGGCCAGGTGCTTCAGGCCGGTGCGGGGCAGAATCCAGCGCGGCAGAGCGCCGTCGGCGCCGGCATCGGCTGGAACGTCCCCGCGGTCACAGTCAACAAGGTGTGTCTTTCAGGCCTGACGGCGGTGATCGACGCCGCCCGGATGATCCGTGCCGGCGAGGCCGCGGTGGTGGTGGCCGGCGGCCAGGAGTCGATGAGCCGCGCGCCGCACCTGCTCCCGGGGTCCCGCCAAGGATGGACGTACGGCTCCATCCAGGCGCTGGACGCTGCCGCCCATGACGGCTTGACCGATGCCTTCGACGGCCAGTCCATGGGCCTGTCCACGGAAACACGGAACCTCACGCTGGGCATTGACCGCACGTCGCAGGACAACGTTGCCGCCCAGTCCCACCAGCGCGCGGCGCTGGCGGCAAAGAACGGAACGTTCGACGGCGAGATCGCACCCATCAGGGTGAAGCAGCGCAAGGGCGAGCCCCTGGTGGTGGATTCCGACGAGGGCGTCCGCCCCAACACCTCGGTGGAGTCGCTGGCAGGCCTGCGCGCAGCGTTCGTCACCGATGGCACCATCACCGCCGGTAACTCCTCTCCCCTGTCCGACGGCGCCGCCGCCCTGGTGCTCGCATCCCGAGGCTACGCGGAGGAGAACGGGCTGGAGTACCTGGCCGTGGTGGGAAAGCCGGGACAGGTGGCCGGCCCTGACAACTCCCTGCATTCCCAGCCGTCAAACGCCATCATGAACGCCTTGGGCAAGGCCGGGTGGAGCACTGCGGACCTTGACTTCATCGAGATCAACGAGGCCTTCGGGTCCGTGGCGGTACAGTCCCTGAAGGACCTGGACTACCCCCTGGAAAAGTGCAACATACACGGCGGTGCCATCGCGCTGGGACATCCGATCGGGGCCTCGGGCGCACGGCTGGCGGCCCATGCGGCCCATGAGCTGAAACGGCGCGGAACGGGCAAAGCCGCCGTGTCCCTCTGCGGCGGGGGCGGGCAGGGCGAGGCCCTCCTGCTGTACCGCGACTGATGGCGGGCGCATCCGGAAACGGAACGGACGGCGTCGGACGGGAACGCTTCCTGGCCGACGCCGCGGCCCGCGGCCTGCAGGTTGACGTGGTGCAGCGCCCGGCAGCAAAGAGCCTCGAAGAGGCAGCCGGCATCCTGGGCATCAGCCCGGCCGACATCGTCAAATCCCTGGTGGTCAGGCACAAGGACGGCACCTTTTTGTTCGCCCTGGTCCCGGGCGACCGGCAGATCTCCTGGCCCAAGCTCCGCGCCCTGGTAGGCGTCAACAAGCTGTCCCTCCCGCCCGCCGCTGCCGCGCTGGAGGCAACCGGCTATGAGCGGGGCACCATCACTCCGCTGGGGAGCACCACCGCCTGGCCGGTCTATGCCGACGCCACGATCACTGGGCGACGGATCTCCATGGGGGCCGGCGCCCATGGCTACAGTGCGTTCGTTGACGCCGATGCCCTGACCGCAGCCCTGGACGCGGTTGTGGCGGATATCAGCGACCCCGCGTAACGCGGGAGACCCGTTTAAAGCAGGAAACCCCGCCCACCGGAGTGGACGGGGTTTCCTGAGGAAAAGGCGTTGTTACTTGAGGGTAACGGTGGCGCCTGCAGCCTCGAGCTGCTCCTTGGCCTTCTCGGCAGCTTCCTTGTTGGCGCCTTCGAGGACAGCCTTGGGGGCACCGTCAACCAGGTCCTTGGCTTCCTTGAGGCCGAGGGAGGTGATGGCGCGAACTTCCTTGATGACTGCGATCTTCTTGTCGCCGGCAGCTTCGAGGATGACGTCGAAGTCGGTCTTCTCTTCAACCTCTTCAGCAGCTCCGCCACCGGCGGGGCCGGCAACTGCAACAGCAGCGGCGGTAACTTCGAAGGTCTCTTCGAAGAGCTTGACGAACTCGGAGAGCTCGATGATGGTCAGTTCCTTGAAAGCTTCAATGAGCTCTTCGTTGCTGAGCTTCGCCATGGTAGGCGTCCTTCCTGTTGTGGTGTCCGCAATGGCGCATGGCCTGAGGGGCACCGGAGTCTGGTGGGGGTAAGAGAATCAGTTCTCTTCGGCAGCGGGAGCTTCAGCGGCAGCTTCAGCTTCAGCGGCGGGGGCTTCTTCAGCGGCGGGCGCTTCGGCAGCTGCCGGTGCACCGTTCTCTTCTTCAAGCTTGAGGCGCAGTGCGTCGATGATGCGTGCAGCTGCGGCGGCCGGTGCCTTGAGGACACCTGCAACCTTGGCGAGCTGCAGCTCACGGGACTCGAGGGCAGCAAGTGCGGCAACCTCGGTGGCGTCCAGGGCCTTGCCCTCGAAGTAACCGGTCTTGATGACCAGCTGCTTGTTGGCCTTGGCAAAATCCGTCAGGCTCTTGGCAGCGGCAACTGCGTCACCCTTGATGAACGCGATTGCAGTGGGGCCGGCAAGCTGGCCGTCGAATGCTTCGACGCCGGCTTCCTTGGCTGCAATGGCGGTCAGGGTGTTCTTGACGACCGCGAACTTGGTGTCCTGGCCGAGAGAAACACGCAGCTGCTTGAGCTGTGCAACGGTGAGCCCGCGGTATTCGGTCAGGACAGCGGCGTTCGATTCCTTGAAATCGTTAGTGATCTCAGCTACTGCTGAAACCTTGGTAGGCGTTGCCATAACCCTCCTTCCGGGGATAGTGCCGGTATTCGACGGTCCCCGCTCAAGAGAGCTAAAACTAAAAACGCCCCGCGCAGATGCACGGGGCTTGGCTCAACACGGCTGTACCGCGGAGCTTTGCTTCGTTCACCTGCGCCGGCCGCCCTGCGTTGAGGGTCCTTCGTCCGGAAAGCCACTGTGGTCCCCGGAGCACAACTGCAGAGTTGAGCCATGTTCAGGAGAGTGGATTTCCAACAACCGACGGTCTTTGGTACTCCCAGCTTACGCGAGGCGTTGCCGCTCCGCCAAATCGGGGGCTCAGCTGGTACTGGCGTGCAACGTGGGGAGCTCTTTTTGCCAGATCCCGGTGACGCCGGCCGTCTGGAAGCCGAGCTGCCTGTTGACGGTCAGGAGGTACCGGTTCTCCGGCGCGTTCCAGGTGTAGATGATGCGGGCGTCAGGAAACTGCTCGCTGAGCCGCTCCATGTTGGCCACCTTAATCAGCAGGCCCAGCTTGTTGCCGCGGTGTTCCTGCAGCACCAGGGTGTCGTCCTGGAACACGACGTCGGCCCGGTGCGCCAGCACGGTGATGGTGGTCAGTCCCACCAGGGCTCCGGTGGCGATGTGCTCGACGGCGGTGACCACCGTCCTGCGGCCCTGCGCGATGGCGACGTCCTCCGCCTCCCGCAGGATGCCGCCGTCGAACACCATCTCCTGCTCAACGGGCGCGTCCAGCGAGGGATCCAAATCGGCCCCGGCCTGGTTTTCCAGGACGGCCACGGCCTCCAGCCAGCGTTCCGGGCAGCGGTCGGTCCAGTAGTGCAGCCTGTACCTGCCGTTGTTTGCTTCGTCGGCCTCAGCCTGGAGGTCCGCCACCACCTTGCTGTCCAGCGGCAAGCGGCAGGAGCTGAACTGCTCGATGTGCTGCAGCGTGTATCCGGTCTTCTGCGCGAACTCCACTTCGCGGCTCTCCAGCGGCACGAACCCCTGGCCGGTACCGGGAACCAGCAGGGCCTGTTCAAACTCAGACAGGGACGCGCCGGGGTGGTTGGTGTCCACCAGGATCATGCTGCGCCCTTCCCCCCTTGCCAGTTGTTCGGCTGCCTCCAGCAGCCGCCGTCCCACGCCCTGCCGCTGGTACTCGGGGAGGATGTCCAAAGTGAGTTCGGCGAGGTCCAGGTGGTCAGTCAGCGGCAGTGCGATGTCCACCGTTCCCACAATGGTGCCATCCACCTTGGCCACGAGGATCAGCTGGCGCTCATACGGATCCGCGAACTCAAGCAGCTTCTCCAGTGGACCGTAAGCCAGATCGTCGCTGCCCCACGTGGCCATCCGCACCTCGCGGCCGACTTCGACGGCGGCAAGGAAGTCCGCTGCGTCGGGGGTGTCCAGTGAGTCGGGGATCCAAAGCTGCTCGATCTTTACGTCTATTGCCATTCGGGCATCATCCCAGCCGTTTCTGCCACTCACCTTCATAGCCAGCGGGCCTGAATCCAAGTGCGGTATTTATCGCCAGCATATGCTGGTTTTCGCTGGCATTCCATGTCAGGACCGAGCGCGCCCGGGGCCACTTTTCCTGTGCGCGGCGGAGGTTGGCCACCTTGACCAGCATGCCCAGCCGGTGGCCGCGGTGTTCCTCCGACACCAGGGTGTCCTGCTGGAGCAGCGACCCCGGCACCAGCGGCCGCCAGGTCAGGACGGTATAGGCCACCAGCTCACCGGTGCGGCGGTGCAGGGCCGCCGCCACGGATGAGTGCACGCCGCTCCTGGCCAGCGCCTGCTCGTCGTCCCGCACGCGGGCGGCGTCCCAGTCCTCGCGTTCCCAGTCCATCCCGGCGGTGGGCGCATCGGTGCTCATTTGTGCCCGCAGGGCGGCGTACCGGGCGATCAACGGGTCCGGACAGTGCACGTCCCAGGCCGTCAGCCGATAATCGCCGGCGTGGCTGAGGGCATCAGCCTCCAGCCGCGCCAGTAGTTGTCCCGGAACGGGGAGGTCGAGCCGGCTGGAACGCTCCAGCTGTTCCAGCCGGTACCCGGCGGACAGGGCGAAGGAGGTGGCCGGGTCAGCCAAAGGAAGTCCCCCGGCCCCCGACATGGCAGGTACCAGCGGACCCGCGTCATCCACCAGGCGGGCAGGGAGTTCAAAGTAGCCATCCAGCGACGTCCGGTTGTTGGCGCGGGCCACCTTCTCCGCGTGGTCAAGGAGCCGCCGCCCCAGCCCGCGCCGCCGGAAGGCCGGCGCCACCAGGACGTTGATCCCTGCCGTGGCGGTGTTCTCCCGCAGGGGCAGCGTCACCGAACACATGCCCACCGGTTCCTTGCCCAGCCGGGCGACAAAGAGGTGCCGCGCCTCGTATGCGGTGCCGCGCCAGTGTTCCACCTCCTCCGCGTAGGTGTAGCCACGGTCAAGGTCGCCCCATGTCTGCAGTTCGTGCGCTTCCCGCATTGACCGGCAGTCGTTGAAGTCCTGAAAGTCGCTGCCGCCCTCGGTTGACGGAGGAACAACGACGGCGGAAATCACCAGGGCGTTCGGCTGCGTCATTCCCCAAGCGTAGCCAGCCGTGGACGGCTGTCGAGGGTGCGCAAGCGGCGTTTAACGCCTGAAGGGACCGCCCGGCTGGTAGCCGGACGGTCCCTTCAGAAGTGCCGGAAGGCACGGGACGCTGCTGAGGATTTACGCCTCGGTGAGCACCTTGGTGACGTTGGGGTCAACGGAGATGCCCGGGCCGAACGTGGTGGCCACGGTGGCCTTCTGGATGTAGCGGCCCTTGGATGCGGACGGCTTGAGGCGAAGGACCTCTTCCAGTGCGGCTGCGTAGTTCTCGGCCAGCTTCACGGCGTCGAAGGAAACCTTGCCGATGATGAAGTGCAGGTTGGAGTGCTTGTCGACGCGGAAGTCGATCTTTCCACCCTTGATGTCGTTGACGGCTTTGGTGACGTCGGGGGTCACGGTGCCCGTCTTGGGGTTCGGCATCAGGTTACGCGGACCCAGGACCTTACCGAGGCGGCCAACCTTGCCCATGAGGTCAGGGGTGGCAACGGCGGCGTCGAAGTCCGTCCAGCCGGCGGCGATCTTTTCGATCAGGTCGTCGGAACCAACGAAGTCGGCGCCGGCTGCGATTGCGGCCTCAGCCTTGTCGCCCGTGGCGAAGACCAGGACGCGGGCCGTCTTACCGGTGCCGTGGGGCAGGTTGACGGTGCCGCGGACCATCTGGTCGGCCTTGCGGGGGTCAACGCCGAGGCGGAAGGCAACCTCAACCGTGGCGTCGAACTTGGACGGGTTGGTGTCCTTGGCCAGCGTTACTGCCTCGAACGGTGCGTAGTGCTTCTCCGCGTCGATCTTGGCGGCTGCTGCCTCATATGCTTTGCTGCGCTTTGCCATGCTGCTTATTTCTCCTTGTGCAGTTGTGGTCTGCGGACCGCGCTGGGCCCTGCCACAGTCGGTGATCCGGTTCGTTATCCGGCCCGGATGACCAACATTTCAATGTGTTTGGTGCCGGTGTCCCGGCGGTGCCGCCCGTCGTCGTCAACTACCTGACGCTGGACAGCGGGAAGGGTGGTTAGCCCTCGACGGTGATGCCCATGGAGCGGGCGGTGCCGGCGATGATCTTCGCTGCGCCTTCGAGGCTGGTGGCGTTGAGGTCTTCCATCTTGGTGGAGGCGATCTCGTTGACCTGGGCCTGGGTCAGCTTGGCAACCTTGACGGTGTGCGGGGTTGCTGAACCCTTGGCGACGCCTGCAGCCTTCTTGATGAGTTCTGCAGCCGGCGGGGTCTTGGTAATGAACGTGAAGGAACGGTCTTCGTAGACCGTGATTTCCACGGGGATGACGTTTCCGCGCTGGGCTTCCGTCGCAGCGTTGTACGCCTTGCAGAATTCCATGATGTTGACACCGTGCTGGCCAAGCGCAGGACCGATCGGCGGGGCCGGGTTGGCGGCACCTGCCTGGATCTGCAGCTTGATGAGGCCGGTGACCTTCTTCTTGGGAGCCAATGTAGGGTCCTTCTCTCAATAACGTCCTGGGGCACAGGAGCGTGCCTCAGGTTTTTGGCCGCCATGGCAAGGCGGCCGGCCGTTCCGGTGCAGCTAAGCGGGCGGCGCCGGGACGAATTCTAGGATTCTCAGATCTTGGTGACCTGGTTGAACGCCAGGGTGACGGGCGTTTCGCGCTCGAAGATGGAGACCAGCACCACGAGGGTCTGGGACTCGGGCTTGATCTCGGAGATCGTGGCGGGAAGGGTCTCGAAGGGACCTTCCTTGACGATGACGGATTCACCGACCTCGAAGTCGACGGCCACGGGAGCCTGGTTCTGCTTGTTGACCGGCTTGCCCTTCTCGGCCTGTTCCTCTTCGAAGACAGGGGCGAGCATGGAGAAGACCTCGTCAAGGCGCAGCGGGACCGGGTTGTGGGCGTTGCCCACGAATCCGGTGACGCCGGGGGTGTGGCGGACGGCGCCCCAGGAGGCGTCGGTCAGGTCCATGCGGACCAGGACGTAGCCGGGGATGCGGACGCGGTTGATCACCTTGCGCTGGGCGTTCTTGATCTCCACGACTTCTTCCATGGGCACCTGGATTTCGAAGATGTAATCTTCCATGTCCAGGGTCTGGATGCGGGTTTCAAGGTTGGCCTTCACGCGGTTTTCGTAACCTGCGTACGAGTGGATGACGTACCAGTCACCTTCCTGGCGGCGCAGCTTGGCCTTGAACTCCTCAGCGGGATCCACGGCTGCAGCTGCTGCCGCGGCGGCGAGGGCGTCGGCGGACTCGTCTTCCCCGTCAGCGTCTGATGCATCGCCTTCGGCAGCAACTACCACGTCGGAGGCGGCGTCGTCGGATTCGGGCGTGGAGGACTCAACCTCGGACTCTTCACCGGCTTCTGCCGTGACGTCCGGGGATTCTTCCAGCCCCGTCTCGGTTACCTCGAGCTCCTGCTCAGACACTTGGTCTCCTGCTTCCTCATTGCCTAACATGCCTATTTAAATGGCTCAATCCCGCACACCGGCGCATCCCTTCCGGTTTCCCGGATGGAACACGCGGCCTGCGGACTGTGCAGCCTTAGCTGTCCTTGGGGCCGGTACCGCCGAAGATCCAGCTGACAGCGGTTCCGAAACCAATGTCCAGCAGGCTGACGATGACCATCATGATGGCCACGAACACCAGCACCACGAGCGTGTAGTTGATCAGTTCCTTGCGGGTGGGGGCAACAACCTTCTTCAGTTCGCCGATAATCTGGCGGACAAAGAGTGCAATGCGGGCGAAGAAGTTTGCCTTGGCTTCCTTCTTAGCTGGGCGGCCCTTGGAGCTGCTGGCAGCTGTTTCGGTCACCTGGTCCTCGCTCATCTTTGCAATGGTGGATTACCCGGCCCTGATCAGAACCATGGTTGCTGCGCCTGCCCCGGGCTTTCGCCCGGAGCAGCTTGCGCAGGGCAGACAGGACTCGAACCTGCAACCTGCGGTTTTGGAGACCGCTGCGCTACCAATTGCGCCACTACCCTATGGAGTGAATTCCACTCTTTGACGACCCAACACCAGCTTGAACTGGGGCGCACGTCATCATCCGTGTTTCAACACCGGTGAACCAGTCTACGCAAGAACTTCGCGTAGGTAAAACCAGCCCGGCCCGGTCCGTCCGAAGTCCGGCCTGAAAGGTGCTGCGCAGGGCAGTCATAAATCAAAACCGGCTCCCCGGAGGGTCCGGTGAACAGCATAGAGTAGAACTCGTCGAATCCCACATTCCAGCCACCCGGCTGCAAGCGAAGAACGGACCTGCCATGTCTGCCGCCCGCGTTTCCCAACGCATTTCCGCAATTGCCGAATCCGCAACCCTGGCCGTCGATGCCAAGGCCAAGGCGCTGAAGGCAGCTGGCCGGCCCGTTATTGGCTTCGGCGCGGGTGAACCCGACTTCCCCACCCCGGACTACATCGTGCAGGCGGCCATCGAGGCTGCAGGGCAGCCCAAGTTCCACCGCTACTCCCCCGCCGGCGGCCTGCCCGAGCTGAAGAAGGCCATCGCCGAGAAGACCCTCCGCGATTCCGGCTACCAGGTGGACCCCTCCCAGGTCCTGGTCACCAACGGCGGCAAGCAGGCCGTCTACAACACCTTCGCCACCCTGGTGGATCCGGGCGACGAAGTCATCGTTCCCACCCCGTTCTGGACCACGTACCCGGAGGCCATCCGGCTCGCCGGCGGCGTCCCCGTGGAGGTTTTCGCCGGCCCCGAACAGGACTACCTGGTGACCGTCGAACAGCTCGAAGCAGCCGTGACGGACCGCACCAAGATCCTGCTGTTCGTCTCGCCGTCGAACCCCACCGGCGCCGTCTACTCCCCTGAGCAGGTGGCGGAAATCGGCAAGTGGGCCGCCGCCAAGGGCCTGTGGGTGGTCACGGACGAAATCTATGAGCACCTGACCTACGACGGCGTGCCGTTCACGTCGATCGCCACCGCGGCCCCCGAACTGGGCGACAAGGTGGTCATCCTCAACGGCGTTGCCAAGACGTACGCCATGACCGGGTGGCGCGTGGGCTGGATGATCGGCCCGGCCGACGTCATCAAGGCTGCCACCAACCTGCAGTCGCACGCCACCTCCAACGTGTCCAACATCATGCAGATCGCCGCCCTCGCCGCCGTGTCGGGTCCGCTGACCGCCGTGGACGAAATGAAGGTTGCGTTCGACCGCCGGCGCAAGGCGATCGTGGCAGGACTGAACGCGATCGACGGAGTGGAATGCCCGACGCCGAAGGGCGCCTTCTACGTGTACGCGGACGTCCGTGCCCTGCTGGGCAAGGAATTCCCGACCGCGTCCGGTACGGCCACGCCGCAGACCTCCGCGGAACTGGCCTCGCTCATCCTTGACGAGGTTGAGGTGGCAGTGGTTCCCGGCGAAGCCTTCGGCCCCTCGGGCTACCTGCGCCTGTCCTACGCCCTGGGCGACGACGACCTCGCCACGGGCGTCCAGCGCCTGCAGGACTTCCTGGGCAAGGCCCAGTAGTCGCTCCATCACCTTCCGCAGGAACAACCCAAACGCCCCATCACCTGGTGATGGGGCGTTTGGGTTTAAGGCGCAGGATCTGATGGGGCGTTTGGTTTTAAGGCCCGAAAGATGATGGGGCGTTTGGGTTTAAGGCGCAGGATCTGATGGGGCGTCTAGAGGAGGCGGCGCTCGGCTGCCCACTTGGTCAGTTCGTGGCGGCTTGAGAGCTGGAGCTTGCGCAGCACGGCTGACACGTGGGTCTCCACCGTCTTGATGCTGATGAAGAGCTCCTTGGCCACCTCCTTGTAGCTGTAGCCGCGGGCGATGAGGCGCATGACCTCAAGTTCCCGGGCGGAGAGCTTGTCCAGCTCGTCATCGGCAATATCCGCAGGAGCGGTGCCGAAGGCGTCCAGGACGAACCCGGCAAGGCGTGGGGAGAAGACCGCGTCGCCGCCGGCCACCCGGAACACGGCGTCGGTGATCTCGGCACCGGAGATGGTCTTGGTGACGTATCCGCGGGCACCGGCGCGGATGACGGCCACCACGTCCTCCGCAGCGTCGGAGACGCTCAATGCCAGGAAACGGGTGGTGGACAGGAGCGCGGCGGAGCCGGCGATGACTTCCCGGCCGCCGCCGCCCAGTCCTCCGGGCAGGTGGACATCGAGAAGAACGACGTCGGGCCGCTGCTGGGCGATCACGGCAATGGCCTGTTCAACGGTGGCGGCCTCCCCCACCACCTGGATGCCGGCGTCGAGGTCAGCTTTCAGCCCGGACCGGAAGATGGCGTGATCGTCCACGATGACCACCCTCACGGAGTTTGCCGGCCGGGCGCTTCCGGTACTTGTCCCCTGGGTCGTGTTCATGATTTTCCTTCCGCGTGTTCTGCTGCAGCCGGCAGCCTCAGGCGGACCTCGGTACCATCCCCCGTGCTGAGGATGGCCGCCGAGCCGCCATGCCGTTTCATCCTGCCGATGATCGATTCCCTGATACCGAGGCGGTCCGCCGGGACGTCCCCCAGCTGGAAACCGGGTCCCCTGTCCTTGATGAAGATCTCAGCCTGCCCGTCCGATGCCTCAAGGTAGACCGAGACGGTTCCGCCGCCGTGCCGCGAGGCGTTGAGCATGGCCTCCCGGCTTGCCTGGACCATTGCTTCGTGCGCCTCGGTCATGGCGGCGTCACCCACGGTGACCACCTCCACGGCGTTGCCAAGCAGGTCCTCCACCTCCGCCGCAACAGCCTTGATCCGGTCTGAAAGCTGACCGCTTTCACGGCCGGGGTCCTGGAACAGCCAGCCGCGCAGCTCGCGTTCCTGGGCACGGGCCAGGCGGACCACGTCATGCTCGTTGCCGGCGCGCCGCTGGATCAGGGCCAGTGTCTGCAGCACGGAATCGTGGAGGTGGGCAGCGATCTCCGCCCGTTCCGTCTCCCGGATCCGGCCGGCTCGTTCCGATTCCAGGTCCCGCCAGAACTTCAGCGCCCACGGCAACAGGACCAGCACCACGCCGCCCAGGACGGCCACGGACGCCAACAGCGCCAGCCAGGTCTGTTCCCAGGAGCCCGAGCCGGAAACCATCACCAGGACCCCTGCCACCACCAGCGCCAGTCCTGCAGCGAGCCTGCCCCACCCGCCGGCCTGGTCCGCTTTGGTCTTGTCCACCAGCCCTGCGCGGCGCGTCTCATCCAGCTGCATCCAGGCGATCGACGCGCCGCCCAGCACAGCTGCAGCCGGGATCAGCGTCCCCAGGGACACGTCCACGCCCAGCATCTGGGCAATCATGATGCCGGCCACCAGCAGGAGCCCGCAGCCCAGCAGGATTTCCTTGCCGTACCGCATCCCGCGCGCCCGGAACCAAGGGGGCTCTCCGGAGGCTCCCGCTCCGGCCGGAACGGGCCCATCGGCACCTGCTGGTGCTCCGCCGTCGGACGCCGTCTCCTGCGCCGGCTGGGCCTGCTGCTGCTGGCCCGGTCCCAGCTGGCTGACGGCGGGAGCAATGGGCGACGCCGGCCGGCGGGCGTTGCGGCGCGCGGCCTCATCCGCGGTGGGCACCATGATCCAGAGCCATGCGTAGAAGACCAGGCCGGCCCCGCCGGCGAAGGAGGCGAGGACCATGCCCAGCCGGACATTCTTGACCGGCCAGCCCAGGTGCGCGGCGAGGCCGGAGCAGACGCCGGCGATGACACGGTCGCTGCTCCGTGCCAGGGGCGGGCGCACCGGGAGGGTTGTCATGGATCAATCCAAACACGGATCAGGGTTGCCCGGACTGTATCCGGCCGCTTACCGGGGACAGCTCAGGGGCCGTTCAGGGTATCCCCCAGTAGAGCGGCGACGGGCCCGGACGGGAGGATCAAGGTATGAACTCGCAGACCCCCTCCCCTGACGACGAACACCCTGCCGGGGCCATCCCCGGATCCGACAGCGAGCGGCCCACGGAGCCGCTGCCGTCCTCCCCTGCAACGCCTCCGGAGCCTGAGGTTGGCCCGGGTGCCGGTCCCGCGGCCGGCCCGTCAGGTGGTCTTGGCGCCGGTCCCTCAGCTGATCCGGGTGCCGGACCGGGCCCTGATCCCGCTGATAACACCCAGGGCTATGCCTACCGCAGCAGCCCCACCGCCCCAACTCCTTCCACCGACTTCTTCGGCTGGATCCGCAGCAACGGCATTTACCGGGGCAACGACCGTTGGGTCGGCGGCGTCTGCAGCGGAATCGCCCACCGGCTGAACGTGGACCCGATCATCATCCGCGGCGCCTTCATTGTCCTCACTCTCCTGGCCGGCATTGGCGTGTTCTTCTATGGCTTGGCATGGGCGTTCCTGCCGGAACCGGACGGCCGGATCCACGTCCAGGAAGCCGGCGCCGGACGCTGGTCCAGTGGCATGACGGGCTCCCTGATTGCCACGGTCCTGGGTCTCACCGGCCTGGGCGGAGGCTTCTGGGGCTGGAGCCATAACGGCCTCAGCGGACTGCTCTGGACCGTCTTCTGGGTGGCCGGCGCAATCTATTTGGTCTACTACCTTTCCCAGCGCAACAAGTCCCACCCCACCATGGCCGGCCACACGCCGGCAGCCCCCGGCGCGGGCCACCCGGCCGGACGCCCGGGCGCGGACTACACCTCGTCGTTCTCCGCAGGCACGCCCTCCGGGCCGGCGCCCGGCTTCCCGGCGGCGCCCCGGTACAGCGGCGGCCCCACCAGCTCAGCGTCCACCGGTATCTATGGCCCGGGCGGACACGGCACTCCTATCGGAACCGGTGTTCCCGTCGGAGGCACCTCCGCCGGCCCAAACGGCTCCGGTTCAGGCAGCACAGGCCCAGGCGGGCCGGGCACAGGCGGGCCGGGCAGCGGCGGGCCGGGCCCAGGCGGGCCGGGCAGCGGCGTTCCCGGTGGAAGCAGCTACCCCGCACCGTGGGTGCCCCCGCAACCGCCAAAGCCCCGACCGTCCGGCCCCGGCGCTCCCGCCGTCGCCATCGCCACGGGCTCGGCCCTGGTGGTGGGCGGTGGCCTCAAGGCGCTGGATGCCGCAAACATCATCGACCTGGGCGGCTCCGCCAACGCCATCGTGTGGGCCAGCGCGGCAGCAGTGCTAGGCCTGGGCATCCTGGTGGCGGGTTTCCGCGGCCGCACCTCCGGCGTCCTGAGCCTCTTTGCCGTAATCGCCCTGGTTACCGGCGGCATCTACAACACGCTGGACGACGGCCGGATGCGTTTCCAGCAGGTGGACTGGAACCCGGCAAGCATTGAGGAGGCACGCGGCGGCATCGACATCACCGCCGGGCGGGGCACCGTGGACCTCACGGGCCTGTCACCCACCGCCCCCCTGACGTCCGACGTCGTGGTTCCCCTGGACATCACCGCCAGCAACGTGACCGTGGTGATCCCGCAGAACCTGCCCGTCGACATCAAGGCGGACATGACCATGGGAAACCTTAACGAGGCCACCGGCCAGCGCGGCGGCACCACCACCCGCGAAAGCAGCTACAACGCGGACAAGCCCGGCAACCACCTGGTGGTGCGGATCGACGGCACGTTCAGCAACGTCACAATCCAGGAAGGCAACTGACATGGACAGCAGCAACATTCCGACGACGGCGGGCCAAGACCCCGCCGGACCGGCACCGGCGAGGGTGGGGACGGTGGTGTGGGGACTGATCGTCCTGGCGCTGGCCGCACTCATCATCGTGGCGCAGCTGGGCATCGTGACACTCAATGGCACCTACGTCCTGATCGGCCTCATGATCGGCGCAGGTGTGGCCCTGGTGGCCGGCGGCCTGCTCTCAGCCCGCAAACGTGACAACGCATCAACTACAGGGAAGTCTTGAACCATGGATAAGTTCTTCAGCATTGTCAGGGGCCTTGGCCTGCAGCGCGGCCCACAGCGGTGGCTCGGCGGAGTGCTGGGCGGCATCGCGGCCAAGCTCAACGTCGACGTCGCCTACGTCCGCATCGCATTCCTGCTGTTCTGCCTGCTCCCCGGACCTGCCGTGATCTTCTACCTCCTGGCCTGGGTGATCCTCCCGGACCAGCGCAACGAGATCCTGCTCCAGACGTTCCTGGACCGCCGGTCGCTCAACCGGCCCTGACCAGCCAAGTCGCCGGCGCCGGACACACTGGCGCCGGCACCATAAATCGGCCACGACCACGGCCCCTGCTTTCGCGGACACTCCCCGACAGCAGGGGCCTTTCCTGTCCCGGCACTGCCCGGCCCGGGCACCCCCATGTAACCGGTTTGTGTCGTACCCCACACACCCCATTACACTTCTAGGTGAGCTCAGCGTGGCGCTCTGCCTGTAAACCTTCTCTCCAGGATTTGAGCCGAACATGAAAATTGGAATCCTCACCAGCGGTGGCGACTGCCCCGGACTGAACGCCGTGATCCGAGGCGCCGTGCTTAAGGGCATCGCCGTCCACGGCCAGGAATTCGTCGGATTCCGCGATGGATGGCGGGGTGTGGTGGAGGGGGACATCATCGACATCCCCCGCACCATGGTCCGCGGCATCGCCAAGCAGGGCGGCACCATCCTTGGCACTTCCCGCACCAACCCGTTCGAAAACGGCGGCGGCCCCGAGGCCATCAAGGCCCACATGGACCGGCTGGGCATCGACGCCATCATCGCCATCGGTGGTGAGGGAACACTCGCCGCCGCCAAGCGCCTGACCGACGCCGGACTCAAGATCGTCGGCGTCCCCAAGACCGTTGACAACGACCTTGACGCCACCGACTACACCTTCGGGTTCGACACTGCCGTGCAGATCGCCACCGAAGCCATCGACCGGCTCCGCACCACCGGCGAATCCCACCACCGCTGCATGATCGCCGAAGTGATGGGCCGGCACGTGGGCTGGATCGCCCTGCACGCCGGCATGGCCGCAGGCGCGCACGCCATCCTGATCCCGGAGCAGAAGGTCAGCATCGAGCAGATCACCGAATGGGTCAAGGAAGCCCATCATCGTGGCCGCGCGCCCCTGGTGGTGGTGGCCGAAGGCTTCGTACCCGAACACATGGAAAGCCCGCACTCCGAGCGCGGCCTGGACACCTTCGGCCGTCCCCGGCTGGGCGGCATCGCGGACCAGCTCGCCCCCGAACTGGAGGCACGCACCGGCATTGAAACCCGCGCCACCATCCTGGGCCACATCCAGCGCGGCGGCGTCCCGTCGGCCTTCGACCGGGTCCTGGCCACCCGGCTTGGCATGGCTGCCATCGATTCCGTGGTGGAAGGCTACTGGGGCACCATGGTGGCGCTCAAGGGCACCGACATCCGGCACGTTGCCTTCGAAGAGGCCCTGGGCCAGCTGAAGACCGTCCCGCAAAACCGCTACGACGAAGCCGCGGTCCTGTTCGGCTAAGTCAGTGGGCCGCCCTAGGCTGGGACCATGACACTCGATCCCGGCTCAGCGGCCATCATCCAGCTGGCGTGGGCACGCCGGCTGGGCCTTGACGACGACGCGTTCGGGGACGCCCTGGTCTCCGGGGCAAGGATCGTCCGGGCGGACGAATCGGCCCGGACCGTCGAGTTCGTCCGGTTGTTTGGCAGTTCCGCGCTGGTGGGCCCGCAGAGCGTCATCGAAGCCGCAACGGACATTCCGGACGAGGAGATGGCCCAGCACGTCACGCTGCTGAAACTGACCAGGGACCGGGGCGGCCATGGGCTCGGCGCTGCCGCCCTGTTCTTCGCCGACGACCTGCCGCTGCAGCAGCCCTCCGGGGAACTCACGGTCTCGCACGGGAACCCGGAGGCCATTGAACTGGAGGGCCGCTGCCCGCCGGACGACGTCAACGAAGTGGGGCTCTCCGACCTCGAAAACCGCTACACCATCGTGCATGAGCAGGACGGCAGGCGCGTGCCCCTGGCCTGCGGTGCGTACGGCGAATGGGAGGGCCTGCTGGCCAACATGGGCGTACTGGTGGACCCGGAATGGCGGCGGCGCGGCCTGGGCTCGCTGGCCGCGTCCATCGCGGCGCACGAGGCCCTCGCCGCCGGGCTGACGCTGCAGTGGCGTGCGGACGTCAGCAACACCGGCTGCCTGGCACTGGCCAGGCAGCTTGGCCTCTCAGCCGGCGGAATCCAGACCAGCGTCCACCTTCGCTGACGCCTGGTCCTGGCCCTGCGTCCCCCAGCCCTGGACCGGCTGCGGCTTGGCGAAGAACAGTGCCACCGCCGCCCCCACCAGGATCACTCCGGCGGGCAGCAGGATGGACTGGCCCATCGCGGTCGAGAATCCGGCGTGCAGGAACCCGGGCAGCGAGCCACCCATTGCCAGTCCTTCCCCGGCGGACCCGCCCGGCCCTCCCGAGGGAAGCTCGGCGGCCAGCCGCGACTGGATCAACACAGCGATGGCCGCACTGCCCAGCACCGCGCCGATCTGGCGGGTGGTGTTGTACACGCCCGAACCGGCACCCGCCTGGCGCGGCGGCAGGTTCCTGGTGGCAGTGGTGCTCAGCGGGGCCCAAATGCCGGCGTTGGCGAAGCCCAGGACGGCGCTGGGCAGCAGGAACATCAGGATGGGCGTATCCGGCTGCATCAGGACCGAGTTCCACAGCAGCGCCACCGCCATGAGCACCAGCCCGGTGGCCGTGATGAACTTCGGGTTCACGCGGTCCACCAGCTTGCCCACCACGGGTGCAAGCCCGCCGGAGATCAGTGCCATGGGCACCATCATGAGGGCGGACTGTGTGGGGGTTAGGCCCCGGACCAGCTGGTAGTAGAAGATCAGCGGCAGGCTGAAGGCGGTCACCGTGAAGCCGACGGTGGTGATCCCGATGTTGGCCAGCGAGAAGTTGCGGTCCCGGAACAGCGCCAGCGGCAGCAGCGGCTCGCCCTTGTTGAACCGCTGCCACAGGACGAAGACAGCCAGCACCACGATGCCGGCGATTATCAGGCCCCACACGCTGATGGGCCCGGTGATGGTGCCCCAGTTGTAGGTTTCGCCCTCCTGGATCCCGAACACCAGAAGGAACAGCCCGACGGCGCTCAGCAGGACGCCGGGAATATCGAAGCGGTGCGGATGGGTGCTCAGGGCCGGGACGTTGCGCAGCGCCAGGATGAAGCCCACGACGCCGATGGGCACGTTGATGAAGAAGATCCACTCCCAGCCCAGGCCGTCCACCAGGACGCCGCCAAGGATGGGCCCGACGAGCGTCGCCATGCCCGCTGTTGCGCCCCAGACCGCCATGGCTGAGCCGCGGCGGTCCGGCGGGAAGATCCGGGTGATCACGGCCATGGTCTGGGGCGTCATCATCGCGGCGCCAAGGCCCTGGAGGACACGGGCGGCGATCAGGATCCGGACGTCGCCTGAGAGGCCGCACCACAGCGAGGCGAGGGTGAAGACCACCAGGCCGGAGAGGTAGAGCTTCTTGGGCCCGAACCTGTCGCCCAGCCTGCCGGTGATGAGCAGCGGGACGGCGTAGGCCAGCAGGTAGGCGCTGGTCACCCAGATGACCGAGTTGATGTCGGCGTCCAGCCCCTCCATGATGCGGGGGTTGGCCACGGACACGATGGTGGTGTCGATCAGGATCATGAAGAACCCGATCACCAGGGACCACAGTGCCGGCCAGGGCTTTGCTACGTTTTCCACTCGGTCATCCTTCAGGAGTTTTTGTTGGTGCCGGGCGGAACCCGGGCAGAGCTAGCCCAGCAGGTCCAGGATCTCCGTGCGGGCAAACATTTGCGCCGCGGCGCGTGCCGAGGGCGCACCGGCGTCCGGATCCGCTCCGGCGTCAAGCAGGACCCGGGCCACGTCCGTGTAGCCCTTGAATACGGCGCCTGCGAGCGGGGTCTGGCCCCGGTCGTTGGCGGCGTTGGCGTCGGCGCCGTGTTGCAGGAGCAGCCCAACGGTGCCGGCGTGGCCGTGGTAGGCGGCCAGCATGAGCAGGGAGTCACCGGCGGAGTTGGTCATGGTCGCGGGAACCCCGGCGTCCAGGTAGGCACCCAGCAGGGCGTCGCTCCCCTCACGCGCAGCCTCGAAGAGCGCCTGCGCCAAAGCCAGCGCGTCGTCGTCGTGCCCTTCCGCTGCCGTCGTCCCAACGCCGGCAGGCGTGGTCCCGGTGTGCTCGGTCATCAGCGTGGCCCCCTCAGGAATCCGGTCTGGCGCCCCACCACCTGGCCGGCATCGGGGGCAACAATGATTTCCTGGACGGCGGCATACGGCTCATCGCCGTCCAGGACGGTCAGTATCTCATCCGCGGCCACGGAACGTTTTATGACTGCCAGGGCCACAGGACCCATCTCGTAGTGCTGCGCCACGGAGGTGACGGTCCCGACTTTCCGGTCCCCTGCCATGACCGGGCTGCCGGCGGCGGGGAGGGTGTGCTGCGAGCCGTCCAGCTGCAGGAAGACCAGCCGGCGGGGCGGGTGGCCCAGGTTGTGGACGCGGGCGATGGTCTCCTGGCCCTTGTAGCAACCCTTGGCCAGGTGCACCGCGGTGCGCAGCAGGTCAAGCTCGTGCGGGATGGTCTTGTCATCCGTCTCGGCACCGATCCGGGGGCGCCAGGCGGCGACCCGCAGGGCTTCCGCGGCGAGGACACCGGCCAGAGACCGCCCCGCAACGGCCTCTTCCAGTTCGGCGGCCGGGATGAGGTACTCGAACCAGGGGCGCTCCAGCCCCGGATGGTTCTCCTCCGACACGGTGGCATAGGAGTATCCGCCGGCGGATACGTGCGGCCACGGGTCCTGCCAGGCGAGGCGGCCGGACCACTCCGGGACGGCCCGGGTGCTGCCCACGACTGCCCAGTCGGACGAGACGTCGGCGATTTCCACCCGCAGCATGAACTTCATCCGGTTGAGGTACTCCGCCAGCGGCGCTGCCTCGGCGGCCTCAACGATCAGCCACGTGGTCCCGCCGTCGTCGACAACCCGGGCGTCAAAGTCGATGCGGCCCTGGACGCTGAGGAGCAGCAGCTCGCTGGACTCCCCCGGCTTCAGCGCGGTCACCTGCTGGGAGGACAGGGTATTAAGCCAGCTCAGCCGGTCCGGGCCGGTGACGGTGACCACGCCGCGGTGGGAAAGGTCGACGACGGCGGTTCCGGCAGCGAGCGCGCGCTGCTCGCGCAGCGGCTCGCCGTAGTGGGCGGCGACTCCGGCGTCAGGGCCGCCGGCCTCGACGGCGCCGGGGCGCGACAACAAGGGGCTGGGCGTAGTCATATGAAGTAGAAGTCCTTGGAGGCTAACGGTATTCCGGATTTTCGAAATCGAAATGGGTACCGGCGTTCCATTCGTTGGGCAGGTTGCCGTAGGCCGGGTAGCCAGCCGCATCCTTCAGCATCTTTGCCAGGTGCAGGAGGTTCCAGGTCATGAAGGTGGTGTTGCGGTTGGTGAAGTCGCTCTCCGGGCCGCCGGAGCCTTCATCCAGGTAGCTTGGGCCCGGACCAACCGGCCCGATCCAGCCCGCGTCGGCCTGCGGCGGGATGCTGAAGCCGATGTGCTGAAGACTGTAGAGGATGTTCATGGAACAGTGCTTGATGCCGTCCTCGTTGCCGGTGATCAGGCAGCCGCCCACCTTTGGATAGAAGGCCCACTGGCCCCTGTCATTGAGCTGGCCGGAGTGGGCGTAGAGGCGCTCGATAAGTTTCTTGGTCTGCGACGAGTTGTCACCGAGCCAGATGGGGCCCGCCACCACCACGATGTCAGCTTCCTGGACAGCGGGATAGAGATCCGGCCACTCGTCCGTGGCCCACCCGTACTGGGTCATGTCCGGGTAGACACCGCTGGCGATGTCGTGGTCCACGGTACGGATCACCCTGGTGCTGACACCCTGCTTTTCCATGATGCGGCGGCTGATGGCAATCAGCCCGTCCGTGTTGGATGTCTGCGGCGACTTCTTCAGGGTGCCGTTGAAGAAGACGGCCTTGAGGTCGCCGTAGCCGCTGGGCTTTCGTGCTTGATCCGTGCCGTCTTCCATGAGGTTTCTTTCCTGTTCAGGAGACTCTATGCAGGAACGCGGAGGCGTGGGCTTCAAGGCCCTTGCCGGTTTCGCCGCCTGTCGCCACGTCCCACCGCCACAGGAGGTTGCCATCCACCAGGCCAAAGATCCGGGTGGCCGCACTGTACTCCTTGGAGTGGCTGCCACGCATCACCATGTCGGTGGTCAACTGGATCTGCGGGCCCTTGATCTGGCCGTAGTACAGCTCGGTGATGCCGCCTGGGTGGGCGATGGACACCGAGATGTCGAAGCCGCCGTCCTTGTTGCGCAGCGCCTCCACCTCATCGGCACTCTTCAACACCGGGACGATGTCGGCAGGCACCAGGCCCGGGCCGCCGTCGGCATCCAGCTGCTTGCGTTCAAGCGCCCAGAAGCCGGTCTCAACGGTGAGCGGCCGCAGGCGCGTGCCCTCGTCGTCGGTCAACCAGCTCTCGGCCCGGTACTGCAGGTACGGCAGGCCGTTGTGGGTGAAGGAGACGTGCTGCAGGAAGTGTTCCGAATCCTCGTCGCCGCTGCCCAGCCGGCCGCGGCCCTCCCACTCGCCAATGAGCCACGAAAGGGGGACGAGTTCAGGGGTCAGATCTGTAGGAATCTCAATGGGCATTTGTACTACCTCGAGATACGGCCGGCTCCGGAAGAGGGGTGGCTACTTCTGGCCCTTGAAGAGGCGGTAGACCACGAATCCGGCGAACCAGGCCATGGACAGGCTCGCGATGCCGAGCAGGACAAGGAAGAAGATTTCAAAAGCAAGTACGGACATGGTGCCATCCTAACCCGTTAGTAGATGAGTAGTTTGTCTATGAAGTAAGCGAGGGATCCCACCGCTGAGACGGGGGCCAGGCCCATGCTCAGTGCGGCCGCAAAATTCAGCGGGGCGCCGCGGAGCGTGGCCAGTCTGCGGAAGCTTGCCAGGACCGCGCCCACCACCACGCCGAAGACCGCGGCCGGCAGGACGGCGATGTCCGACAGGACCAGTCCGGCGAGCGGCCCGGCCAGGCCCGCCAGGACAATGCCCAGCGGAGCAATGATGCTGTCCGGCCAGCGGATAAGGCCGGCCAGCAGGGCCACCGCGGCACTGATTGCCGCTACCAGCAGCATTTCGCGGACGCCGTTGAACCGCGCTCCGGCAACCCAGCCGGCGCCGAGGCAGGACAGCAGGACACCGGCGCAGCAGCCCAGTGTGGACTCCAGCCGCTGGGCCTGTCCCGTACCGCGGACCAACTGCACCACAAACACCGCCATCATTCCCAGCGCCACGAAGGCCGGTGTCCAGTCCAGGTAGCCCGGGGCCGGCGCCACGCCGGCCGCCACGGCAGCGCCTGCGCCCGGCAGGGCGATGACGGCGGCAAGGGTCTTCTTGGCGGGGATGCGGAGGAAATGCGGCCACCCGATCCCCACAGCGGCGGCGATGGCGACACCGACGGCGACGAGTGCTTCAGGCGAGGCATAGACCCCGGCGATGATGGCGGCCAGGCCGGCGATGCCGACAACGCCGATGGTCCAGGAACCCAGCGAACGCACGGGTGCCTGCAGGTCCGCCGTCATGCAGGGCCCGGCCTGTGCTTCGTCGGTGCACTCACTGCGCTGTTTTCCCATCCTGGCGTTGGCCGGAAGGCTGGTCCGCCCTCTCATGGCAGGGCTGGTCCGCCCTGCTTCAATCCTGCCTTATGTGAAGGGCATATGTCGCAAAACGCTCCCGTCCGCGGCCTGGATCTGTGGCCTGGAGGAGGCCGCCGGGTATACTCAAGGTTCAGCTACGCTCCCTGCTGAGGTAGCTGGCCGGCGGCGTGCTGACGGCCCAGAGCCTCGTGCAGGAAGCCAGTACCGGCCGGTGAGAATCCGGTTCAGTCGCCCAATGATGCGCGGACGGCCCTTGGAGGAACAATGTCGCACATCCTGTTACTGACCAACAGCACCGGTTCTTCGGTGGACATCCTGCCTGCCCTCGAATTGCTGAACCACAGGGTCCACATCCTCCCGGCCGAGCCCACGGCCCTCCTTGAGACAGACCCCTGCGACGTCGTCCTGCTGGATGCCCGCAAGGACCTGGTGGGCGCCCGTTCACTCACGCAGCTCCTGAAAGCCACCGGGCTGAGCGCTCCCCTGGTCCTGATCCTCACAGAAGGCGGCATGGCCGCCGTTTCCTCCGCGTGGGCCGTTGACGACATCGTCCTCGATTCCGCCGGACCCGCCGAAGTGGAGGCGCGTATCCGGCTGTCCGTTGCCCGGGCAGTCCCCGAGCAGGAAGACGCTCCGAGTGAGATCCGCGCCGCCGGCGTCATCATCGACGAGGCAAGCTACACGGCACGCGTCAACGGCGCCCCGCTGAACCTGACGTTCAAGGAGTTCGAGCTCCTGAAATACCTGGCCCAGCATCCAGGCCGCGTGTTCACCCGGCAGCAGCTCCTCACCGAAGTCTGGGGCTACGACTACTACGGCGGCACCCGCACCGTGGACGTCCACGTCCGGCGCCTCCGGGCAAAGCTCGGCGCGGACCACGAGAACCTGATCAGCACGGTCAGGAACGTCGGCTACCGCCTCACCCTCGTCCGGCAGCAGGAAGACGAACTCACCGAGGCCTAAGCCCCGGCGCGCCATTGACGTATAGCCTTGGCTCATGACTCCAGCGCATCCGCAGAAGTGGCCCGTCCATGTCGTCCGGGGCGGAGTTGACCAGCAACTCCTGAAGGACTGCCGCGACCTCCTGGCCGCGGCTGAGGAATCGGATGGAAACCCTTCCATCTCCGAGCAGACCCTGGTGACCATGCGCGCCGGGGACTCCGCGGAGCACACCCTGCTGACGCTGGCCCTGTATGCACCCGACGAGGACTCCGATCCGGCGACCGGACAGGACCTGGCGGGCTTCGCCGTCGTGGTTGAGGAGCCGGACGGCCACGGCATCCTGGAGATCGCCGTCCACCCCTCCTACCGGAACCAGGGCGTAGCGGACCGCCTGGTGGGGGCCCTCAAGGAGGTCCGGGGCTTTGGCGGGCTGAACGCCTGGTCCCACGGCAACCACGAGGCAGCTGCCGACCTTGCTGCGCGGTACGGCTATGCGCCGGTGCGTGAGTTGTGGAAGATGCGGATGACGACGGCGGGCGCGGAGCTTCCCGACGCCGGCCTCCCGGACGGGGTGGCCATCCGCACCTTCGTGCCGGGCAAGGATGAGGACGCCTGGCTGGCCGCCAACAGGGCCGCCTTCGCCCACCATCCGGAACAGGGGAACCTCACCCGGGCGGACCTCGAGGCGCGCATGGCGGAGGACTGGTTCGATCCGGCCGGGTTCTTCCTGGCGGAGGACCGGGCCGGCCGCCTTCTGGGCTACCACTGGACCAAAGTCCACCCCCGGCACGGCTCGCACCCAGCCATCGGCGAGGTGTACGTGGTGGGCGTGACACCCGAAGCCCAGGGCATGGGCCTGGGCAAGGCATTGACCATCGCCGGCATCAGGCACCTCCGCGACTCCGGGCTGAACGGGGTCATGCTCTATGTGGACGCCGACAATGCCGCGGCCGTTGCCCTCTACCGGCGGCTCGGCTTTACGCGCTGGGACATGGACGTCATGTATGGCCCGGCGGCGGGGTAGGCAGGACCAGCCGGAAGAATCCCCCGCCCGCGTGAAACAGGGGCCGTGGCGTGGGTGAATGCTTGTAAGGTTGAAAGGGAACCGCGCGGGGCGGAAGCGCCGGCACCAACGCGCCAGCTAAAGGAGAAGCCATGAACCCGGAACCCTCCGGAACAGCTACGTCCCAGGATGTTGCGGCGCCTGTACGGGCACGCTTCGGCTCCTCCGAGGTACCGGCCTCCAGGGCCACCCAGGACCGCATTGACATCCCTGAATTCGCGCCGAACCTGCAGCCGGAAGGCGACATCCGGCCTGACCGGTTCCTGGACCGCGAGCTGAGCTGGCTCGCGTTCAATTCGCGGGTCCTGGAACTGGCCGAGGACCCCACCCTGCATCTGCTGGAACGCGTCAGCTTCCTCTCCATTTTCGCGTCGAACCTGGACGAGTTCTTCATGGTCCGCGTGGCTGGCCTCAAGCGCCGTATCGCCACGGGACTCGCCGTCCCCTCCCCCGCCGGCCTGAGCCCCGTCGAGGTGCTGGAGCGGATCAGCGAGGAAGCCCACCGGCTCCAGGCACGGCACGCCCAGGTGTTCGCTGACCAGATCCGCCCGGCCCTGGCCTACGAGCACATCCACCTCATGCACTGGGACGAACTGGACGACGCCGCCAAGCAGCAGCTGAGCGTGATGTTTGCGGAAAAAGTCTTCCCCATCCTCACCCCGCTGGCCGTTGACCCTGCCCACCCCTTCCCTTACATTTCGGGCCTGTCACTGAACCTGGCCGTGGTGGTCCGGAACCCTGTCAGCGACAAGGAGCTCTTCGCCCGCCTGAAGGTGCCGGACCAGTTGCCCCGCCTGATCTCCATCGACGGCCCCCGCGCCGGCGCGGTGCCCGGGCGGGTGGCCCGGTTCATTGCGCTGGAGGAAGTCATCGCCGTCCACCTGGACAAGTTGTTCCCGGGCATGGAGGTGCTGGAACACCACACCTTCCGGGTCACCCGCAACGAGGACCTGGAGGTGGAGGAGGACGACGCCGAAAACCTCCTGCAGGCCCTGGAGAAGGAACTCCTGCGCCGCCGCTTCGGCCCGCCCGTCCGGCTGGAGGTGGCCAACGACATCAACCCCAACATCAGGGCCCTGCTGATCCGCGAGCTGGGCGTGGAGGAATCCGAGGTCTACTCGGTGCCGGCTCCGCTGGACCTTCGCGGCCTGTCCGTCATCGCCGGAATCGACCGCGCTGACCTGCATTACCCCAAGCACGTGCCGCACACGTCCCGGTACCTGAATGAGTCCGAGACCTCCAAGGCGGCGAACGTCTTTGCCGCCATGCGCCGCCGCGACATCCTGCTGCACCACCCGTACGATTCGTTCTCAACTTCGGTGCAGGCGTTCCTGGAACAGGCCGCGGCGGATCCCAAGGTGCAGGCCATCAAGCAGACCCTGTACCGCACCTCCGGCGACTCCCCCATCGTTGACGCGCTGATTGATGCCGCCGAGGCCGGCAAGCAGGTCCTGGCCCTGGTGGAGATCAAGGCGCGCTTCGATGAGCAGGCCAACATCTCCTGGGCCCGCAAACTGGAGCAGGCCGGCGTGCATGTGGTGTACGGGATCGTGGGCCTGAAGACGCACTGCAAGCTGTCGCTGGTGGTCCGCCAGGAAGTGGACGGGCTCCGCCGCTACTGCCACATCGGCACCGGCAACTACCACCCGCGGACCGCCCGCTACTACGAGGACCTGGGCCTGCTGACGGCGAACGAACAGGTGGGCGAGGACCTGTCCAAGCTGTTCAACCAGCTTTCCGGCTACGCACCGAAATCGACCTTCAAACGGCTCCTGGTGGCACCCCGTTCCGTCCGGTCGGGACTTATCGACCGGATCGAGACCGAGATCCGCAACGCCAGGGCCGGCGTGCCGGGACATGTGCAGATCAAGGTGAACTCCATGGTCGATGAGGCCATCATCGATTCCCTCTACCGCGCCTCGCAGGCGGGGGTCAAGGTGGATGTGGTGGTCCGCGGCATCTGCTCGCTGCGCCCCGGCGTTCCCGGGCTGAGCGACAACATCACTGTCCGGTCCATCCTGGGCCGGTTCCTGGAGCACTCCCGGGTGTTCGCTTTCGCCAACGGCGGGGATCCCGTGGTGTACATCGGTTCGGCCGACATGATGCACCGCAACCTGGACCGCAGGGTGGAGGCGCTGGTCCAGCTGGCCAGCGCGGACGACATCGCCTATGTCCTGGACCTCATGAAGCGCTACATGGCGCCGGAAACATCCAGCTGGCACCTGGACAACGAGGGCCGCTGGAACCGGCACCACCTGTCCGAGGACGGGAAGCCGCTTGAGGATGTCCAGTCCTGGTTGTTGGCGTCCCGGCCGCGTCAACGCAGCCTGAGCCGGCGATAGGCAGCCGCGTTGTCGAGCGATGCACTCGTAGCCGACCAGACTGACCACCCGGGGGAACCCGTAGCCGTGACCGCTGCGGGCGCCATCCCGTGGCGGGTCAACAAGGACCTCCTGGAAGTCGCGCTGATCCACCGCCCGCGCTATGACGACTGGTCCTGGCCCAAGGGAAAGATCGACAACGGCGAGACCATTCCCGAATGCGCCGTCCGTGAGGTGTGGGAGGAGATCGGCCTCCGCGCGCCCCTGGGCATACCGCTGCCGCCTATCCACTACCACGTGGCGTCGGGCCTCAAGAAGGTCTACTACTGGGCGGTCAAAGTCAACGGCAACACCCTGGTTCCGGACGGCAAGGAGGTGGACAGCGTCATGTGGTGCGCCCCAGAAAAGGCGGCCGGCCTGCTGTCCAACCCTTCCGACGTCGCGCCTCTTGAACACCTGCGGGACGCGCACGAAGCGGGCACCCTGGACACGTGGCCCCTGCTGGTGCTCCGGCACGCCAAAGCCAAGCCGCGCTCATCCTGGAGCAAGGCAGAGGGCGAGCGTCCGCTTGCGGCCACAGGCAACCGCCAGGCACAGGCCGTCGGCCGGCTCCTGGATGTGTGGAAGCCCATGCGGGTGGTCACCAGCCCATGGCTGCGCTGCGTGGCAACCGTGGCCCCCTACGCGCGGGCGGCGGGGGCGAAAGTGAAGCTGGCGGAAGGCCTGACCGAACACAAGCACCAGCGCAGTCCCAAGAAGACCGCGGCCGTCATCGAATCCCTTTTCGATAAGCAGCGGCCCGTGGTTGTCTGCACGCACCGGCCGGCACTGCCCACCGTCCTCAAGCAGGTGGCCACCCATACGCCGGCACCCTTGGCGAAGCTCCTGCCCGGCCGCGAGCCCTACTTGTCCCCCGGCGAGGTGGTGGTGTGCCACGTGGCCAACGGCGGAAAGAAACGGGTCGTGGCGGTGGAGCAGTTCAAGCCCTTCGACGACTAGGCAGCCAGTAGACTTGGGGCGTGAGCATCCCTACTCCCTATGAAGACCTCCTGCGCGATGTCCTGGCCTCCGGCACCCATAAGTCGGACCGCACGGGAACCGGAACCACCAGCGTTTTCGGCCGCCAGATGCGCTTTGACCTGGCCAAGAGCTTCCCGCTGATCACCACCAAGCGGGTCCACTTCAAGTCCGTTGCCGTTGAACTCCTGTGGTTCCTGCGCGGTGAAACCAACATCAAGTGGATGCAGGACCAGGGCGTCACCATCTGGAACGAATGGGCGGACCAGGACGGCGACCTGGGCCCGGTCTATGGTGTGCAGTGGCGCAGCTGGCCCACACCGGACGGCGGGCACATCGACCAGATCGCCGAACTAATCGAGAACCTCAAGTCCAACCCGGACTCCCGGCGGCACCTTGTTTCCGCCTGGAATGTCTCCGAACTCAACGACATGGCGCTGCCGCCCTGCCACGCGTTCTTCCAGTTCTACGTGGCCAACGGCAAGCTCTCCTGCCAGCTCTACCAGCGGTCGGCGGACATGTTCCTGGGCGTCCCGTTCAACATCGCCTCCTATGCACTGCTCACCTGCATGGTGGCCCAGCAGGTGGGACTTGAGCCCGGCGAATTCGTCTGGACCGGCGGCGACGTGCACATCTACGAGAACCACATGGACCAGGTCCTCAAGCAGCTGGAACGCGAGCCGTACGAATACCCGCGGTTGAAGATCGCCCGCAAGCCGGCCTCGATCTTCGATTACACGCTGGAGGACTTTGAGGTGGTGGGCTACAAGCACCACCCCACGATCAAGGCACCGATCGCCGTATGAGCACCGAAAACTTCACCGATCCCCAGTCCTTCACGGAGGAGCTCGCCGCCTCCATCACCGGCGTCGGCCTGGTCTGGGCTCAGACGTCCGACGGCGTCATCGGCAAGGACGGGGACATGCCCTGGCACCTGCCCGAGGACCTGAAGCACTTCACCCGCCTCACCACCGGGCACCCGGTCATCATGGGCCGCAAGACCTGGCTGTCCTTCCCGGACAAGTACCGCCCCCTGCCCGGCCGCACGAACATCGTCATCACCCGGCAGAAAAGCTGGGCCAGTACGCCTGAGGCGGAGGGCGCCGTCGTGGTTCCCTCGCTGGATGACGCGCTCCTTGAGTCGCAGTTTGTCGACGGCGGCGAAACGGTCTGGATCCTGGGCGGCGGCGATGTTTTCCGCCAGTCCACGGACCTCGCCAACGTTGCCGTGGTCACCACCATCGACATGAAGGCCGACGGCGACACGTTCGCTCCCGAGCTTGGTCCCAGTTGGGTGGCGTCCGCCTCCGTCCCGCCGGACGGCTGGCTGACAGCCGCCAACGGCACGCGCTACCGATTCACCAAATGGTCACGGACCGAGGGCTAGGAACATGCTGAAGAAACCCGAAACCCTGTTTGTCCTGGGCTACATGCTGCTGCCCCTGCTGGCGCTCCTGTCCGCGATCGTCGGCCTGACCATGATCCTGGGCGGCAACAAGATCGCCGGTGCAATCGTGCTGGTTGTCGTCACCCAAGCCTTCGCCTTCGGCGCGTTCTTCGCGCTGCGGGCACGGAAGGCTGCCGTGCTGGAGGAGTCGGACCGGGGTTAGTGCATACTGCCGTGCATGGGCAGGACAACCCAACGCGGCCGTAGTGATCCTGCCTTAGGCTGGGGCCTGCAGCGCGCTGAACTGCTGCGGGATGAAAATTGGGGGAATCCTGGTGGCAGGGACTTTGTGGGGTGCCGACGTCGATCCACTGCGCACCCTCGCGCAGCACTTCAGCAAAACCGCGGACCTGCTGCAGCAGCAATCGACACAGCTGGGCAGCCAGATCAACAACATTCCGGCGTGGAAAGGCGCGGACTGGCTCACTGATCCCGAAGCCAACCTCATGGTTATCAAGCAGCACCTTGGCAGCAACCTAGAGGGCGGCGTCACTCTTCGCCCGCCGCGAGGATCCCACCGTACAGACCCTTTCCGTGAAGAATGGCGGCGACGGATCATGGACCACTATCTCCACACATAGAGGCTTGACGATGTACTTGCATTTTGCAAGTATGAGCCGCATGAGCCTTTTCATCACCTGCCCGGTTGAGAGCGTCGAGCGCGCAACCGCCTTCTACACCGCCTTGGGCTGGACCCTTAACGCCGAGATGTCCGATCACAACGTGTCATGTTTCCAGATTGCGCCCGAGCAGTACGTCATGCTCGGAAGCCGCGAGATGTACGCAAGCGTCGGCGGCGCCGAGGAGCTGGTCGGCGGACCCGACACTCCTTCGAAGATCACGGTCTCATTCGACCTCGGCAGCCGCGAGGCGGTCGACGAGCTCACCGAACGCGCCGGCGCAGCCGGCGGGCGGATCGGTGACACCGACGACTACCCCTTCATGTACCAGCGCCAGTTCGACGACCCCGACGGCTACCACTACTCGCCGTTTTGGATGAAGCCGGACACCGACGCGACCGAGTGAGCGACCTCGCCGCGGCCCTCGACGTCGTCGGAGCACGGTGGGCCCTGCTCATCGTAGAGCGGCTGCTCGACGGGCCACAGCGCTACGGCGATCTGCAGCGCGACCTCGGAGTGCCGACCAACATTCTCGCGACCCGCCTGCGCGAGCTTGAGGCCGCCCGCGTACTGTCCCGTCTGCCCCTCCGGCACAACACCCGGGCCTATGCGCTGACCGACCGGGGGCTCGCCTTGCGCGAGGCGATCGTCGCGCTGGCACGCTGGGGCGGCGAGGAAGTGGTTTAGGTGTGGCGAGGAATCGCGATGCGCTCCACAAGCTCGGTTATGCCAGGGTTGTGAGTTGCAGCGGGAGCCCTGAAAGCGGTCCCGGCACAGCGGCGAGAAGGCGATGCCTCTGGTTGTCTGCCGTGAAGATCTTCATCCGCGAAAAAAGAAGTGGCGTCGGCGCCGCTCACTTCATTGACTTGGTGCTGCCCGCAAGGGGCCGGTGGCACCGAGCGGAATCCGGAGCGCGCCTTACGCCGCGTACCACGGACCGACGCAGGTTGCTGTCAAACGAGCAGCGCCTCGAGCTCCGGAAGTCGGCCGAACAGGTCGGGGAGGCCGCGCACCCCGTTGCGCACAGCCTCGTGCGACAGCGGGAGGTCAGGGCCGGTGCCCGCCTCGACACCGGCGAGGCACCGGAGGATGTTCCACCTTGTGTGCCCCAGCCAGCCGCCGATCATCAATACAAACCAGCTTGGACCTGAAGGCGGCAGGGTTCCGTCCCCCGCGACATAGCCCTCGAGAACCGAGCGGAAAATGCTGGGCTTGATGTCGTCGAAACCACACCCCTTCGCGATGCTCAGCGCGGTCGAGCCGAGCTCACCGGACAGGTCGAGCATGCCGGAGAGCTCCCAGTCGAGCACCACCGGCCGACGCTCTCTAGTGAGCAGGTTCCATGGTTGGATGTCCCCGTGGGTCAGTACGACGGGGCCTGGCCGTTCGCAGGTGTCGACGAAGCGGGCAATCTCGAGGAACGTCTCGACGTGAGAAGCGAGCTCGTCGGCCCACGGTTGTCCGGTCGCCGCCGCCCGCGCTGCGAGTTCGGGCCAGTCCCGTGGCACCGGGTCCTCGACCGGCACCTGCGACCATGGGATGTCGAGTGCATGGATGCGCGCGAGGATCTCACCGATCTCAAACGCGAACTCCGCCGACACCGGCGCTTCGGGCAGCTTCTCGCCTTCGACCCATCGGTGAACGAGTGTATGGTGGCTGGCCGAGATCGGCTCTGGCATCGGAATGCCGGCAGCGAACGCAGCCCGCTCAAACCTGAACACATCCTCGACGCGATAGGTCCAGCGGCGGTCGACGAGGTTCAACTCCTTCACCGCGAACGACCCCTGGTCAGTGTCGAGTCGGTACACCCGGTTGGCGAACCCGCCGTGGACGCGAATCATCGGCCCGATCGGCGCGCCGAGATGCGAAAGGTTCACCCACTGATTCTAGGAGCTGGCAGTTCCTTGATACACCGAACTTTCCCGGCCGCTTGCCGGGACCAGGCCAACGAGCTGCGCAAGGAGCGGCAGCACCCGAACCTGGAGCAGGACACGTCAGCAAATGACCCGCAAGGCGTAGCCGGGACAACGGGCCCCTCACGCAGGCCGCCGTCGTACCTTTCCGGGCTGCCGGCGGCGTGACGTAACCGACTGCGACCTGCCGGTTCCGAAGTCTAAACTGGACCAATGACTACAGCAGCTACCCCTTCCGTCGGCCTGGTCGGATGGCGCGGCATGGTCGGTTCCGTCCTGATGCAGCGCATGCAGGACGAGGGCGACTTCGCCAACATCAACCCGGTGTTCTTCTCCACCTCCAACGCGGGAGGTGCCGCGCCTTCCTTCGCTGAAGGCGCCGGCAAGCTCGAGGACGCGTTCGACGTCGACACGCTGGCAAAGCTGCCCATTATCGTCACCGCACAGGGCGGCGATTACACCAAGCAGGTCCACGGCGAACTGCGCAGCCGCGGCTGGGACGGCCTCTGGATCGACGCCGCTTCCACCCTGCGCATGAGCGACGACTCCATCATCGTGCTGGACCCCATCAACCGCGACGTCATCGACAAGGGCCTGGTCAACGGCACCAAGGACTTCATCGGCGGCAACTGCACCGTTTCCTGCATGCTGATGGGCCTCGGCGGCCTGTTCAAGAACGGCCTGGTGGAGTGGGGCACCTCCATGACCTACCAGGCGGCGTCCGGCGGCGGTGCCCGGCACATGCGTGAGCTGCTCAGCCAGTTCGGCACGCTCAACGCCGAGGTCAGCACGGAACTGGACGACCCGGCGTCGGCCATCCTGGACATTGACCGCAAGGTCCTGGCCCACCAGCGCACGGACATCGACGCGACCCAGTTCGGCGTTCCCCTGGCCGGGTCCCTGATCCCCTGGATCGACGCCGATCTGGGCAACGGGCAGTCCAAGGAAGAGTGGAAGGCCGGGGTGGAAACCAACAAGATCCTGGGCACCTCCGAGGAAAACCACGTGATCATGGACGGGCTCTGCGTCCGCATCGGCGCCATGCGCTCCCACTCCCAGGCTTTGACGCTCAAGCTCCGTGACGACCTGTCCGTCGCCGAAATCGAAAAGCTCCTGGACGAGGACAACCAGTGGGCCAAGGTCATTCCGAACACCAAGGAAGCCTCCATGGCGGACCTGACCCCCGTGGCCGCCTCCGGCACCCTGGACATCCCGGTGGGCCGCATCCGCAAGATGGAGATGGGCCCGCAGTACATCAGCGCCTTCACCGTGGGCGACCAGCTCCTTTGGGGCGCCGCCGAGCCGCTGCGCCGCATGCTCAACATCGCCACCGGCAACCTGTAAAGGCGTACAGCTGCCCACGAGCGGCCCCTGCCCGCATGAACGGTGCTCCCCAGCGCCGTTCATGCGGGCAGGGGCCGTTTGTGTGTTCCGGGCTGTCCGAGGAACGCCGTCAGCCGGGCACGGAGCTCCCCGGGCCGGTCCAAGTGATTCCAGTGCAGCCTAAAGACCCGCCACCCGGCCTCCACAAGCGCATTTTCCCGCCAACGCTCCGCGAGCAGCACTTCCTGTGTCGGTTTGTGGTCCGTGTATTTGACGGCGCCGTCAAATTCGACGATCACCCGGGTTTCAGCATCGGCGAAGTCTGCCCGGAAGAGGCCCGCAGTCGTCGTGATCTCCACCTGTGGCTTGAATGTGGCCAGACCGAACGAGCAGAGCAGCAGCCTGGTCCTGGTCTCCCCGGCCGATTCCGATCTCGCATCCAGAACCTGCAGCAGGTCCGAAGCGCGCCTGCCCCCGCGCGTGACATGGCTTTCCTCCAGCAGCCGCCGCATGGTGGCCAATGATGCGCCCTTGCGGAGGGCGTGGTCGCCGATGACGGCAGCCTTGTCGAGGGGCAGGGTCCGGGCGCAGTCCAGCACGGTCCTTTCGATGGAAGTGGTCAGGATTTCGCGTCCGTCGGGCGTCCACAATGAAGCCAGTTCTTCTTCTGTGAGCGGGAGGCGGTGGGTCTGGACGTCCTGGCCGGCGCTGGCCCGCGAATTGGAGTACTGCGTTGTCACGTGGACCAGGGATCCGGCGTTCCACACATGGCAGCCGTGCAGCCGTGCCGCGCTCGCATGGCTGTAGCGGGCCCGTCCCGAGGTCGACTCAAAGTGCGCCATGATTCGGAGCTGGTCCCGGTCCCACGGTTTTATGGTGTTCCAGTGTGCGGCAAGGACATATGCTCCCCGCCGCACGCGGAGCAGGGCACCGCTCTTCACTGCTGCTGTCACCACCCGGTCATCCAGCCCGGCAGCGGCCAGCTGTGCGGTGGATGCAACGGCTCCTTCAGGCCAGCGATCGTAAACCAGGGCACGTACTGTCTCGGCTTTCATCGTTCAAGCGTCGCTGGCGTGCAGGCCTGGCGACAGCCGCCCCCACCGCCATGTGGATTGTCGCTAGCCTGAGCGGCCCTTGCCCGCAATACCGTTGCTGCCCAGCACCGGTTATGCGGGGCAGCACCGCTCACGTGGCAAGGAACGTTAGATACCGCCGGGCGGCCCTGGTGAGGGCTGCCTGGGCTGCCGGACCCAGCTGCCGGGTCTCGTCGAAGAGTTCGGGCACGACGGCGGCACTGCTGCCCGTGCCCTGGAGCGCCCAGGTGCCCACCACCTTCCCCGCCGCAACCACCGTCTTCTTGAAGACTCCGTTGCCGCCGGGAACTATCAGGTCCGAATGCTCCGGCGCCAGGACGGGAGTCCGGTCCGTGTAGCCGAGGACGAACTCATCGAACCCGGGCAGCAGGTGAAGGGAGCGGCCACCGGGAACACCGGAATCCAGGAGGGACGCCACCTCCGGTGAGAGCCAGTAGCTGGTGCCATCGATGTCCAGCTCCACCAGTTGGCCCTGCACGTGCTGGAACGCGGCGCGCACCTCGGTCAGCGGCAGCTGGGTCCACCAGGCAAAGTCGCGCACGGTGGCCGGGCCATGGCTCCGGAAGTACCGAACCATGAACTCACCGATGGCCTCCTCGCGCCCGGGAAGGCGTGACGCCGGAATCCACTCGTCGAAAGCCGCGATCAGCTGCTGGTTACCCGAAAGCGGCCCCGGAACCAGCCAGCCGTGCCGGCACAGCGTACCCAGGAGATGGATGCCGCGCTGGCCCTGCGTTGGCTGGCCACCGGCATCGAAAACCTCGAACAGGTCGGAACGGCTGACGGGACCATCGGCCAGGATGCGGTCCAGCGCCAGGTCGCGCGCCTTCTCAATATCAGCCCAGGCAATCTCCAACTGCCGGTGCCTGGCCGCAATGCTCCGGGTAAGCCGCTCGGCGGTGAGGTCCAGCATCCAGCGCAGGTCCTCGGGGGCAACCAGGTGCAGCGTTCCACGCATGGGCCACGACCGGACCACACTCCCGGAATCGATGGCAGTGCGGACGTCGGCGATCCCCGCACCGGGTACCCGGACCCCCACTGCCCACAGCGCCGCCGGCAGGTCCTGCGCCTGCATGGCGGTCATCCACCGGACCAGTTCCGGTACTGAGGCGGCACCGTCCCCGGTGAGACGCTGCGACACCAGCCGGAGCCTGCCGATCATCCTGTGGTCGCGCACGGAACCAGATGCAGCCATGCGCCCATCCTAGGCCGGGGACCGCGGTGGCAGGATGCCTACAGTTCCAGGCCGATGAGCAGCGGCTCCGGGTGCAGCTGGATGCCAAAGCGGCGTTCGACGCCGGCCCGCACCTCCCGCGCCACAGCCACCATGTCGGCGGCGCTGGCTGAGCCGCGGTTGGTGATGGCCAGGGTGTGCTTGGTGGACAGTGAGGCGCGGCCACCGGCCACGCCATCCGGTTCCAGGCCAAAGCCCTTGCCGAACCCAGACTGGTCGATCAACCACGCGGCGGAAAGTTTCACCAGGCCGTCCTGGCCTGCCGGATACCGCGGCGCTGCTTCGGGCAGCGTGTCCGCGACAGCGGCCGGGACGATGGGGTTGGTGAAGAAGGAACCCGTGGAATACGTATCACGGTCGGCGGCGTCCCACACCATGCCCTTGGAGGCACGCAGCCGGAGCACTTCACGGCGGACGTCGTTGGCGTAGGCGCGCTTGCCCACCTCCACCCCGAGGGATCGGGCCAGTTCGGCGTAGCGGATGGGGGCGCTCATCCGTCCCAGCGGCAACTGGAATTCCACAGTGAGCACCACGTACCGGGGCGAGCCGTTGACGGTGGTCTGCTTGAGGATGGAATCCCGGTAGCCGAACTTCAGTTCGGAGTTGGTGAAGGTCTGCACGGCGTTGCGTTCCCGGTCCCAGGTGCGCACGGCGGCAATGGTCTGCGAGACCTCAGAGCCGTACGCCCCCACGTTCTGGACCGGCGTGGCACCCGTTGAGCCGGGGATCCCGGACAATGCCTCAATCCCGGACCACGCGTGGCGGACGGCGTGCTCCACGAGCTTGTCCCAGTTATGGCCGGCCTGGACCACCACTGCCACGCCACCGCACGAGTCCTCGGCGTTGACCGTGAACCCCTCCGAGGCGATCCTGACAACGGTCCCGGGGAACCCGTCGTCGGACACCAGGAGGTTGGACCCGCCGCTGATGATCAGGACCTGCTCGCCGGCCGCGTCCGCGGACCGGACGGCGTCGATGATCTCTGCCTCGGTCCGGGCCTCAATGAACTTGCCGGCGGGGCCGCCTACGGCGGACGTGGTCAGGGAGGAAAGCAGGGTGGGAGTCACCCATCAACAATACTAGGGAAACCTAGGCGGGCTTCCGGGCCACCGGGGACAGCACGAAGCTCACGGCCAGCATCACCACCACGGCAAGGAGTGAGTGCAGGATGCCCACGTGTTCGGCCAGCAGGCCCAGCAGCGGCGGCCCGCACAGGAACGCCCCGTAGCCGATGGTGGACACCACCGATACCCGGGCCGCTGCCTTCGCCGGATCGTCGGCTGCTGCGGACATGCCCACCGGGAAGCCCAGGGACGCACCCAGGCCCCACGCGGCGAGGCCAACATAGGCGAGCCACGGCGCCGGGGCGAACACGAAGACGGCCAGGCCCAGGACAGCCATCGCAGCGCACCAGCGCATGACGGGTACCCGCCCAAACCGGTCCAGCAGCGGCGTCCCGGCGAACCGGCCGATGGTCATGAACGTGACAAACAGGCCGTATCCGGCGGCGCCGGCGGCATCGCTCTGGCCGTGGCCGTCCGCCAGGGCCAGGGCCACCCAGTCCCCCGCGGCGCCTTCGGCAAGGGCGAGGCCGAGCACCAGGACGCCCAGCAGCAGTGTCCGGCGGTCCCGCCACGCCTGCGCGATCTTGCGCTTGTTGTCCAGCGGCGCCTCCGCCGTGCTCCCGGCGCGGATCAGGGGGATGGGGCCCGTGATGGGGTCTTCGAAGTTGTCCGGGGAGTAGGTGCGCTCCCCCGCCACCGGGGTGACGTCGGCGCGGAACCAGGACGCCGCCGTCGCCACCGACACGGCCACCACGGCCCCCGCCGCCGCAAGGTGCCAGAACACTGGCAGGGACACTGCCGCCGCAGCGGCACCAAGACCCGCACCCGCCACCGTGCCAAGGCTGAAGGCACCGTGGAGCCGGGGCATGATGTGGCGGCCCACTGCACGTTCCACGGCTGCGCCTTCCACATTGGACGCGGTGTTCCAGCTCCCCGTCCCCAGGCCGATGATGGCCAGGCCTATGGCCGTTGCCACCGGGCTTGCCAGCACGGTTGTGCCAAAACCGGCGGTCAGCAGCCCGGCCCCCACCATGATGCTGCCGGTGCGGATGGTCCGTTTGGACCCCAACCGCAGGACGATCAGCCCGGAGGCCGAGACAGAGGCGAAGGAGCCCAGCGTCATGCACAGCAGGATCACGCCGATGTTGCCCGGGCTCAGGTCCAGCGCGTCCCGGATGGCGGGCAGCCGGGACACCCAGGAGGCGAACGCCAGGCCGCTGGCGCCGTAGGCCACCACGACGGCGTTGCGCCAGTGGGCGACCTGGGCGGCGGTAGCCCCGGTTTTGGGAGCGGAGGTCAACGGGTGCAGCCCATCATCACCAAGCGCGCATCAGGACAGCTTGACGAGGGCCTGGGCCTTCATCAGGACCTTCTGCCCTGCGGAGACAACGGTGAGGTCAACGCGGGCGGTGCGTGCGTCGGCGTCGAGCTTTCCGATGGTGCCGCTGACTTCGATGGTGGCGCCGGGCTGGTCCGTTCCGGTGGTGTCCGCGACCAGGACCGGCTTGGTGAAGCGGGTCTGGAAATCGACGACGGCGGCGGGGTCGCCTGCCCAGTCGGTCACCAGCTGGACGGCTGAGCCCATGGTGAACATGCCGTGTGCGATGACGCCCGGCAGCTCCACGCTGGTGGCAAAGGCCTCGTTCCAGTGGATGGGGTTGAAGTCGCCGGAGGCACCGGCGTACTTGACCAGGTCCGTGCGGGTGACCTCGATGGTGCGGCTCCCGATTTCCTGGCCGGCGCTGAGTTCATTGAAGCTGGGGCTCATGGTTACTGTCCCTCTCCGCGGACCAGGATGGATGACGTGGTGGTGGTGACCGGTTCCCGTGAACCGCCGGAACCGAGGGCGAAGATCTCCGAGCGGGTGGTGATCATGGCACCGCCGCCCATGGCCCGGACGCCGTCGACATGCAGTTCCGCGACGAGGCGGTCCCCGGCAATGATGGGCCGGTGGTGGGTGAAGCGCTGGTCCGCGTGGACCACGCGGGAGAAGTCGATGCCGGATTCCGGATCCTCGATGAGCTGGGCGTCGGCCCGCTGGGCGATGATGATCGCGAAGGTGGGCGGCGCCACCAGGTCCGTGTGGCCCAGCGCCTCGGCGGCGTCGACGTCGAAATGCGCGGGGTGGGTGGCCTTCACGGCGCGGGCGAACTCGCGGATTTTCTCGCGGCCAACGTCGTACACCTCTGCGGCAGGGTAGCTTCGGCCCTGCAGATCCGGATTGATAGTCATGGATTCCAGCCTATCGCCCGCGTGTTGGCGGGCAGAAAAGGCCCGCCGCAACCGTTACGGCGGGCGCTACCGGCGCAGGTTCTTCCGGATGGCCTGGCCGCGGACCACGATGCCCACGACGTGCAGGACAAGGCCCAGTCCGATCAGCGGCAGGGAGGCCCAGGCCAGCGTTTGGTTGCCGCCGGTGTTGCCGATGATGTTCAGGATGATGCCGACGGCGATCAGTCCCATCGCGCTGAAGACCAGGACTTTGTAACGGGTTGGCGCGGTGGCCCAGAATTCGTTCAGCACCGTGCAAGTCTACCCGCCGGGCCTGCCGGATACCGCTAGAACAGGGATTCCTGCACCGCCGGGACCTCCGAGGCGTAGCCGCCCAGGATGATGGTCCGGGCGGCCAGTTGGGAGAGGTTGACCACGAACGCGGCGTCCGTTCCATCCAGCCGGGCCAGAGCATTTGCCCCGCTCAGGGCAGTGACCGTGAAGCCGTGCTGCCCCTGGTCCAGTGCGTGCGGGTAGGCATGGCGTTGGGCGGGCCCGTAGAGGGCTTCAGCGTGCGCCGGCCTCGCCCACTGCTCCTCCACAGTTACAAAACCGTCGACGGCGGTGCGTGCCAGCAGTGTGCGCACCTCGCCGGCCGCGCGGGCGTTGGCGGCCTGCAGGCCCCGTTCCGGGAGCGGCTGCAGGAGGGCGTCCGCTTTGGCTGCGGACCGCACCTGCTGCGTCAGGCCCACCTCGGCTGTCACCAGGTCCTCCAGGATCCGCACCACCCGGCCGTCCCGGGCCCGGGCAACATAAGCGGCCGCAGCGGCCCCCTGCTCCGCGAGCCTGTTCCACTTCCGCGGGCCGGAGGCCGTTCCCACCTTGGTGGCACCGCCCGCGAACGTGGCAACGTACAGCCAGTGTTCCTGCATCAGGTAGTCACGGAGGCCCGGAGTGACCCTGCCGCCCCGGTGGAAGTCGTGCATGAGCCGGGACTCGTCCAGCACAAAGCACCGCTCGCACTGCTTTCCCCGCAGGGCCGGGGCAGCGGAGGCGCAGAGGACGTGGCTCCGCGAGGTTGCCGACTGGACCCGGATGTGGCCCAGGCAGGACCTGCCCGGTTCCACCACCTCGAAGCCGAGGCGCCGGCCGGGGCTAAGGCTGAGCTGACGGAAGTCCCCCTCCGGTGACTGGAGGCGCAAAACCGCGCCGCCGCCGTCGTCCGCGGCCCTGGAACCCTCCGGCGCCCTGGAACCCGGCAGCGCATCCCAAAAGACCCCGTGGACCAGATAGCGGGTATCGGTCACGGGGTCTCCTGAAGTGGCGGGTGGGTGCTACAGCGCGGGCTGCACCCCGAAGGCTACGGCGAGCTTCATGATCTTCTCGGCGCGGCCAAGGCGGGGCAGGTCGGAGCCGTCACGGATGACGCGGCCGTTGGCTTCGAAGTCGTTCATGAAGTCGGTGGCCCACGCGACGTCCGACGGCGTGGGGCTGATGACCTCGTTGATCACCGGCGTCTGGTCAATGGCCAGGCACAGCTTGCCGGTCATGCCCATCATCACGGTGATGCCGGTCTGCTCGCGCAGGATGGGGTGGTTGGTGCCGACGGTGGGGCCGTCGATGGGGCCCGGCAGGTTGCCCACCCGGCTGGCGACCACGAGCTTGGCCCGCGGGTAGGCCATGGCCTCCGGGGTGGCGGCCATGCCGGTGTCGCGGCGGAAGTCGCCGGAACCGAAGGCCAGGCGGAACGCACCCTGGGCCTTGGCGATATGGTTGGCTTCCTCGATGCCCAGGGCGGATTCCACCAACGGGATCACGGGGGTCTTGCCGTCCATGCGGTGGAAGCTCTCGGTGACCTGGTCCGCGGATTCGGTCTTGGCGAGCATGACGCCCAGCAGGCCCGGGGTGCCGCGCAGCCCGGCAAGGTCATCAGCCCAGAACGGGCTGGTGGCGTCATTGATCCTCACCCAGGCCTTGCCGCCGCCGGTCAGCCAGTCGATCACGTTGGCGCGGGCCTGGTCTTTCTGGGACGGGTCCACCGCATCTTCAATATCCAGGATGATCGAATCGGCGCGGGAAACGGCCGACTGGTCGAACAGCTCCGGCTTCATGGCATTGACCAGCAGCCAGGAACGGGCGATCTCTGCGGGGATATTGCGTTCCGGCCTAACAGTTTCGGCGGCGATGGTAGACGTCATGCTTTCTACAGTATCCGCCCCGCAAGCGGCAAGGCGAAGAAATCGGCCAGCTTGTGAGGATCAATACGAACTAAACGGGATATGACTGTGTCTCCGGTTAAATGCGGGCAGCAGAAAGGGCCGTTGTGACCTGCACAACGGCCCTTGCTGCTGCCCGCATGGGAAGGGTCAGGGGATGTTGCTCCCGCGAGCCGTGACCCAGAGTTTGTACCAGTCGGCGCGGGTGAGGGCCTGCGCCACCCGGGCTGCGTCGCCGCAGGCCCGGATGCGGTCCGGGTTGACGGTCCCGATGACCGGCGCGATTCCGGCCGGGTGCTTCATCAGCCAGCCCAGCAGGACACCCTCGCCGGAGGTGCCGTACTCCCCCGCAAGCCCCGCCACGAGTTCGGCCGTTGCCGCATCGGCTGAGGTGGGACTGTCCGGTTCGGCGCCGGTGTAGACGCCGCGGGCCAGGGCGCCGTACGCCTGCAGGGTGACGTTGTTCCGGGTGCAATACTCAAGCGTCCCGTGCGGGAAGCTGTAGTCCAGGTGCTCCGGGTGGTTGACCAGGACCTGGCTTTCCAGCCATGCCCGCTTGAGCAGGCTCATTTCCAGCTGGTTGGCAACCACCGGGGTCTCCAGCCGGTCCCGCAGCGCCTCGATCTGCGCTGCGGACATGTTGGACACGCCCAGTTGCCGGACCTTGCCTTCGTCCATGAGCTGCCCGACGGCGGAGGCCACCTCCGCGGGGTCCGCCAGGGGGTCCGGGCGGTGCAGCAGGAGGATGTCCACGTAGTCCGTCCGGAGCCGTTCCAGGCTGCCGTTGACCCGTTCCAGGATGGCGTCCCGGCTCAGGTCGTAGTGGGTCTGAAGGCCGCGTTCGTTCAGCCGGATGCCGCATTTGGTCTGCAGCCGGATCCGTTCCCGCAGACCCGGAGTGGCGGCCATGACCTCGCCGAACACCGCCTCGGACTTGCCGCTGCGGTAGATGTCCGCGTGGTCGAACAGGGTGATCCCGGCGTCCAGGGCGGCCTGGACGGCAGCGGCGGCCTGGTCCACATGGTGGCTGCCATGTGGTTCGTCAGACCAGCTGCCGCCCAGTCCCATGCATCCGTAGATGACCTCCTGCATCAGGCCCGCCCACGCCGGCGGTTCACGCCCATCAGCGCAACCACGCGGTGGTGTTGGCCGGCAGCTTGCCGTCCTCCAGCGGGCCGCTGCTGACCAGCACCTTGCCGGCCGGAAGGTCGACGGCGGTGTTCCCGAAGTTGGTCACGGACTGCCACCCGTTGGGGCGCTTGAAGTGCAGGACGTCCGGGTTGCCGGTGGCAACCCATTCGAGGTCCTCGTCCGTCTGCAGTTCACGGCGGAGCTTCAGGGCCTCGCGGTAGAGCTCCAGGGTGGAACCTTCGGTGCCGTCCTGGGCCTCCACGGCGTACTTGCTGAACCAATCCGGCTGCGGCAGGTGGGAGCCGCCGTCGCCGAAGCCGAAGGAGGTGCCTTCCACCTTCCAGGGCAGCGGCACGCGGCAGCCGTCGCGGCCAATCTCCACGCCCTTGTTGCGATAGAAGGACGGGTCCTGCCGTTCCGATTCGGGAATCTCGGCCACTTCCTGCAGGCCCAGTTCCTCGCCCTGGTACAGGTACGCGGAGCCGGGAACGGCGAGCATCAGGAGGGTGGCGGCCCGCGCACGGCGCTCGCCCAGTTCAACGTCCAGCTGGTCCTTGGGGCCGCCGGCCAGCAGCCAGTCCTTGCCGTCCTGGCCCTTGGCGCCGGCCTTTTCCTTGGCCACCTGCGGCAGCCCGTAGCGGGTGGCGTGCCGTACCACGTCGTGGTTGGAGAACACCCACGTGGAGGAGGCGCCGGTGGCGGCAGCCTCGGCCAGGTTGCGGGTGATGATCTCCTTGAACTCGGCGGCGTCGAAGTCGGCCTGCAGCAGGTCGAAGTTGAACGCCTGGCCCAGGCCCTGGGGGCTGGCATAGCGGGCACGCCTGGTGGCGTGCACCCAGGCTTCGGCGACGGCGGTGCGCGGCGGGTTGTACTCGTTGAACACCGCGCGCCATTCGGCGTAGATCTCGTGCACTTCGTCGCGGTCCCAGAACGGGTGCGTCCCGTCGTCGAATCCGTCCACTCCGGTGTTGGCGGCGCTCAGTTCCAGCTTGGAGAGCAGCGGCTCGGTGAGGTCCTTGGTGAGGGCGTGGGCAACGTCGACGCGGAAACCGTCCACGCCGCGGTCGGACCAGAACCGCAGCGTCTTCAGGAAGTCATCCCGGATTTCGCGGTTGGACCAGTTCAGGTCCGGCTGCTCCTTGGCGAAGATGTGCATGTACCACTGGCCCGGGGTGCCGTCCGGTTCGGTGATGCGCTCCCAGGCGGGGCCGCCGAACACAGAGTCCCAGTCCGACGGCGGGAACTCGCCGTTGGGGCCCTTGCCGTCACGGAAGATGTAGCGGTCGCGGGCCGGCGAACCCTTCGGCGAGGCCAGCGCTTCCTGGAACCACTTGTGCCGGTTGGAGGAGTGGTTGGGGACAATGTCCGCAATCAGCTTGATGCCGGCTTCGTGGAGGGCCTTGGCCATCTCGTCGAAGTCGTCCAGGGTGCCCAGCTTGGGATCCACGTCGCGGTAGTCGTCAACGTCGTAGCCGCCGTCGGCGAGCGCGGAGGGGTAGAACGGGCTCAGCCAGACGGCGTCGATGCCCAGCGACTTCAGGTACGGGACCTTGGCGGTGATGCCCTTCAGGTCACCGATGCCGTCGCCGTTGGAATCGGCAAAGCTGCGCGGGTAGATCTGGTATACGGAGGCCTGGCGCCACCAGTTGGGGTCGGCCGGACGGTCGGAGTCGGACAGGGTTGCCAGCGTGGCAGTGGTGGACAAGGGGTGGTCCTTTTCTTTGCAGCAGGTACATTTATATTGAATCTAAATTTACTTTCCCAAGTATTATCTGGTGCTTTGCTCAGGAAGGTCAACAGCATGCCTGAACTGGTTCCGGCGACTCCACAGTTGCTGCGGCGGGTCAGTGCCGGCGCGGTCCTCGAATTCCTCCGCGCCTCGGCCGCGGTGACCGTCACGGACGTCATGGCCGCCACGGGCCTGACCCGCGCCACCACCATCGCCGTCTGCGAGGACCTGGTCCGGCGCGGCTGGGTCCTGGAGCGGGAAAACCAGCGCGAATTCGGCGGGTACCACAAGGGCCGCCCCGCCCGCCGGTTCGAACTCAACGAGCGCGCAGGCGTGGTCCTGGGCATGGACATCGGCTATTCAAAGGTCATCGTGGTGGTTTCCGACCTCCGGGGCAAGACATTGGGACGGTCCAGCCGGCCTTTCCAGGCGGGAGACGTCGGTTCCCGGGAACGCATAGCCTTCATCGACGGCGTAGCCCAGGCGGCCCTGCGGTCCGCAGGAACGGAGCCCGGCCGGGTACTGGCCGTCTGCGCCGGAGTTGCCGCACCCGTGGACCGGCACGGGGAGGTGGTGGCCACGCAGAAGTTCTGGGGGCTGTTCGACCTGGGACTGGGGGCGGCCCTCAAGGAAACCCGGGGCTGGACGGTGCTGCTGGAAAACGACGCCAACCTTGCGGCCCTGGGCGAACGCTGGCAGGGGGCGGCCGCGGGAATTGACGACGTGGTGGTGATCCTGGCCAGCGAACGGCTGGGTTCGGGCATCGTGGAGGGCGGCCGGCTGGTCCACGGAACGCGGGGCAGCGCCGGGGAGCTGGCGTACCTGGACCTGGTGGAAGGCGTGGGCGACACCTACGGCATCGCCCACCTGGCGCGGACCTGGGCCGCCGAAGCCCTGGCCACCCCGGTCCCCACCGCCCTCCGCTCCGTCCCCCACGGGCGGTTGGAAGCTGAGCAGGTCTTTGCGGCGGCGGAACAGGGCGACGCCGTGGCTCTTGGCATCATGGACCGGCTGGCGGACAGGATGGCACGGGTGGTGGGAACCGTAGCCACCCTGCTCAATCCGGAGCTGGTGGTGATCGGCGGCGGGGTGGCCGATTCCGCGGGCGTACTCCTTGCACCCATCAGCGAGCGCCTGAAAGACTTCACCGCCACCCCCGCGCGGGTGGCGGTCTCCCCGCTGGGCGACTCAATCGTCACGGTGGGTGCCGTGCGCTGCGCCCTGGACTACGTGGAGCAGAATTCCCTGGACCTGGACCTGGAGCTGGCCGCGCCGGTCGCCCCGGCATAACCGAGGCCACGCGCCCCTTGCCCGCCGGGGTCTACGCGCCCGGTTCCAGGGCCGCTGCCACCGGCAGCGTGCCGTCGCGGAACTCGATGGTCCGGCCTGCGGTCTGGGGCAGGTCCAGCACCGCCGCGGCCACGATCGCCGTGTTGGCACGTGACGTGTCACGGTCCCCATCCGGCGACGGGTCCACGTCGATCAGCCCGGTCCCCGGCTTGTCGGTCAGTGCCCCGGGCCCCAGGATGGTCCACGCCAGCCCGCTGCCGCGCAGGTACTCGTCAGCGGCCGCCTTGGCTTCGGCGTAGGCGAAGAAACTGTTGTCTTCCGGCACTCCGTGGTCCTTGCCCGCACCGAAGTAGGACACCATCACGTACCGGTCCACCCCTGCCTGGGCCGCCGCATCCATGGAGCGGATGGCAGCGTCCCTGTCCACCGCGTAGGTGCGGCCGGGGTTGCCGCCGCCAGCCCCGGCGGACCAGACCACGGCGTCATGCCCGGCCAAGGCATCGGCGATGGCCGCCGTCGTGGCATTTTCCACGTCCAGGACCGACGGCGTGGCGCCAGTGGCGGCGACGTCGTCCGCATGGTCCGGATTGCGGATGAACGAGGTGACGGAGTGGCCCTCGCCGGTGAGGAGCTGGGACAGGAGGAGGGCCACTTTCCCGTGGCCGCCGATGATGGCGATGCGTGTCATGCACCCATTCTGCCCGCCCCGGGAGGGATTCGGAGCAGCCATGGTCCACGGAACAGGGCCTTTGTGCCCTGTTCCGCGTTTCCGGCTCCCGCCTAGCCTGGGGGCATGGCTGCCGGACCCCGTGCGGGGTTAGATGGACCCGCATCAGAAGCAATGTTGAAGCTGGGCCGTTTCTTTACCCGGTGGGACCAGACCGACGACGGCAGGGCCGTCTTCCGGGAGGGGGGCCGCAAGGGCGACATCTTCTACCGCGACCGGTGGAGCCACGACAAGGTGGTCCGCTCCACCCACGGGGTGAACTGCACCGGTTCCTGCTCCTGGAAGGTGTACGTCAAGGACGGCATCATCACCTGGGAATCCCAGCAGACCGACTACCCGTCGGTGGGCCCTGACAGTCCCGAATACGAACCGAGAGGCTGCCCGCGCGGGGCAGCCTTTTCGTGGTACACCTACTCCCCCACCCGGGTCCGCTTTCCCTACGCACGCGGTGTACTGGTGGAGATGTACCGGGAAGGGAAGGCACGCCTGGGCGACCCGGTCCTGGCCTTCGCCGAGATAGCGGCCGACCCGGACAAGCGCCGGCGCTACCAGCAGGCCCGCGGCAAGGGGGGCCTGGTCCGGGTCTCCTGGCAGGAAGCGATCGAGATTGCCGCCGCCGCCCACGTGACCACCATCAAGACCTACGGCCCGGACCGCTGCGCCGGCTTCTCGCCCATCCCCGCGATGTCAATGGTTTCGCACGCCGTGGGAACGCGCTTCATCCAGCTGATCGGCGGGGTGATGACGTCCTTCTACGACTGGTACGCTGACCTGCCTGTCGCCAGCCCGCAGGTGTTCGGGGACCAGACCGACGTTCCCGAGTCCGGTGACTGGTGGGACGCGCGCTACCTCATGATGTGGGGATCGAACGTCCCGGTCACCCGAACTCCGGACGCGCACTGGATGGCCGAGGTGCGGTACCGCGGCACCAAGGTGGTCACGGTCAGCCCGGACTATGCGGACAACACCAAGTTCGCGGACGAATGGCTTCCCGCCCAGGCGGGAACGGACGCTGCCCTGGCGATGGCGATGGGGCACGTCATGCTGAAGGAATTCTTCGTGGACCGGGACGTGCCGTTCTTCACCGACTACGTGAAGCAGTACACGGACCTTCCGTTCCTGGTCCGGCTGGTGAGGAACGACGACGGCGCGCTGACGCCGTCAAAATTCCTCACTGCGCGTGACATCCCGGCGGAGTCCGGGGCAGAGGACGCTGCGTTCCGCACCGTCCTGTTCGACAAGAAGGCCGGCCGTCCGGCCGTCCCCAACGGGTCCCTGGGCTTCCGCTACTCCGGCAGCGGCGAGGGCAAGTGGAACCTGGACCTCGAGGGGATGGAACCGGCGCTGTCGCTGCGGGAGGTCTCGGGAGAAAGCGCCGAGGTCCTGCTCCCGTGCTTCGAGCAGGCGGACGGCACCGGCAGCGTGCTCCGCCGCGGCGTGCCCGTCATCGAGGTGGAAGGCCAGCTGGCCACCACGGTGTTCGACCTCATGCTCGCGCAGTACGGAGTGGGCCGCGACGGGCTGCCCGGGGATTGGGCCGCCAGCTATGACGACGCCGCCACGCCCTACACCCCGGCATGGCAGGAGGAGATCACCTCCGTACCCGCCCAGGCCTGCATCCGGGTGGCCCGCGAGTTCGCCCGCAACGCCGAGCAGTCCAAGGGCCGGTCCATGATCATCATGGGCGCCGGCATCTGCCAGTGGTTCCACGGCGACACCACGTACCGGGCCATCCTGGCGCTGGTGATGCTGACCGGCTGCATGGGACGGAACGGGGGCGGCTGGGCGCACTACGTGGGGCAGGAAAAGACCCGCCCCATCACCGGCTGGGTGTCGCTGGCCAATGCCCTGGACTGGTCCAGGCCGCCGCGCACCATGATCGGCACCGGGTACTGGTACATGCACACGGACCAGTGGCGCCAGGACGGATATTCAGCGGATGCGCTGAAGTCCCCGTTGTCCACCGGCGCCCTGGACGGCCTGCACACCGCGGACGCCATCGCCCAGTCCGCGCGGCTTGGATGGATGCCGTTTTACCCGCAGTTCGACCGCAACCCCCTGGACCTCGCCGACGAGGCGGAGGCCGCCGTCGCCGCCGGAACCGCCAAGGACACCCCCAGCTATATCGCGGACGCACTCAAGAACCGGACACTGAACCCGGCCATCGAGGACGTGGACGCCCCGGAGAACTGGCCGCGCACGCTGGTCCTGTGGCGCTCCAACCTGTTCGGTTCCTCCGCCAAGGGCAATGAGTACTTCCTGCGGAACCTGCTGGGCACCCACAACAACGTCCTGGGCACGGATGCCGAGGGACTTAAACCCAAGGATGTGAAGTGGCACGAAAAGGCGCCGGAAGGAAAGCTGGACTTCCTGGTCTCCGCGGACTTCCGGATGACCTCCACCACGCTGCTCTCCGACGTCGTGTTCCCGGCCGCCACGTGGTACGAGAAGCACGACCTGTCCTCCACGGACATGCACCCGTTTGTGCACGCCTTCACCCCAGCAATCGACCCGCCGTGGGAAACCAAAACGGACTTCGAGATGTTCGACCTGCTGGCCCGGGAGTTCTCCCGGATGGCCAAGACCCATCTGGGCGTCCGCCGGGACCTGGTCAGCGTGCCGCTGCAGCACGACACCCCGGGCCAGCTGGCCCAGCCCGGGGGGATCGTGCGGGACTGGCGTGACACGGACATTCCCGCCGTACCGGGCCAGAACATGCCCGCCTTTTCGGTGGTGGAGCGGGACTACACGGCCATCGCGGACAAGCTCGCCGCCGTCGGGCCCCTGGCCGACAAGCTCGGTTTCACCGTCAAGAACGTCACGTACAAACTCGCCGGCCCGTTGGAGCGGCTCAGCCGTTCCAACGGCGTGATGCTCGGCGGCGCAGCGGACGGGCGGCCGGCGATCGACACCGACGCGAAAATGGCCGAGGCCATCCTGGCCTTCTCCGGCACCACCAACGGTGCGCTGTCCGTGCAGGGCTTCAAAGACCTCGAAGTCCGCACCGGAAGGAAGCTGGCGGACCTGTCCGAGGGCTCCGAGGAAAAGTTCATCACCTTCGCCCAGACCCAGGCCGGACCGGTCCCCGTGATCACGTCGCCGGAATGGTCAGGCTCCGAAACGGGCGGCCGGCGCTACGCCCCGTTCACCATCAACATCGAACGGCTCAAGCCCTTCCATACCCTGACGGGGCGGATGCATTTCTTCCTGGACCACGACTGGATCACGGACATCGGCGAGGGGCTGCCCATCTACCGGCCGCCGCTGTACATGCACCGGCTCTTCGGCGAACCCAAACTGGGCCGGAACGGGGAGCTGGAAGTGGTGGTCCGGTACCTGACGCCGCATTCCAAGTGGTCCATCCACTCCGAATACCAGGACAACCTGCTGATGCTCTCGCTCTCCCGCGGCGGCCCCACGGTCTGGATGAGCCCCGCCGACGCCGAGGCGATCCAGGTCAAGGACAACGACTGGGTGGAGTGCCTGAACATCAACGGGGTCCTGGTGGCCCGGGCGATCGTCAGCCACCGGATGCCGGCCGGCGTGGTCTACGTCCACCACGCACAGGAACGCACCATCGACGTACCGAAGTCCGAAGCCACGGGACGGCGCGGCGGCATCCACAACTCGGTGACCCGGCTGCTGGTCAAACCTTCGCACCTGATCGGCGGCTACGCCCAGCTGGCCTACGCGTTCAACTACCTCGGCCCCACCGGGAACCAGCGCGACATGGTTGCCACCGTCCGCCGTCGTTCCCAGGAGGTGCAGTACTGATGCGTGTCATGGCTCAAATGGGCATGGTCATGAACCTGGACAAATGCATCGGCTGCCACACCTGTTCCGTGACCTGCAAGCAGGCCTGGACCAACCGTGCGGGCACCGAGTACGTCTGGTTCAACAACGTGGAAACCCGGCCCGGGCAGGGGTATCCGCGCCGCTACGAGGACCAGGAGAGGTGGCACGGCGGCTGGGTGCTGAACAAGCGCGGCAAGCTGGTGCTGAAAGCCGGGGGCCGGGTGAAGAAGCTCCTGGGGATCTTCGCCAGCCCCGTCCAGCCCGAGCTCAAGGACTACTACGAGCCGTGGACCTACGATTACAAGACCCTCGTGGACGCGCCGCTGGGCGACGACTTCCCGGTGGCCCGGCCCAAGTCCCTGATCACCGGCAAAGACACGAAAATCACGTGGTCCGCGAACTGGGACGACGACCTGGGCGGCTCCACCGAAAACGGCCACCTGGACCCGATCGTGGAGAAGGTGCGGCGCGAGTCCGAGGACAAGATCAAGTTCGCCTACGAGCAGACGTTCATGTTCTACCTGCCGCGGATCTGCGAGCACTGCCTGAACCCGTCCTGCATGGCGTCCTGCCCCTCCGGCGCGATCTACAAGCGGGTGGAGGACGGGATTGTGCTGGTGGACCAGGACAAGTGCCGTGGCTGGCGGCAGTGCGTCACCGGCTGCCCGTACAAGAAGATCTACTTCAACCACAAGACGGGCAAGGCCGAGAAGTGCACCTTCTGCTATCCAAGGGTGGAGGTGGGGCTGCCGACGGTCTGTTCGGAGACCTGCGTGGGCCGGCTGCGGTACCTGGGGTTGTTCCTGTACGACGCCGACGCCGTCACCGCGGCGGCCGCGGTCACCGACCCCAAGGAACTCTACGACGCCCAGATGGACGTGCTGCTGGACCCGAACGACCCCGCCGTTCAGGCCGAGGCCCGCGCCCAGGGGATCCCCGAGGACTGGATCGACGCCGCGCGGCGCTCGCCGGTCTACGCCCTGGCCAAGGTCTACAAAGTGGCACTCCCGCTGCACCCCGAGTACCGCACCATGCCGATGGTCTGGTACGTGCCGCCGCTCTCACCCGTTGTGGACCTGCTGCGGGACCAGGGGCACGACGGCGAGGACCACGGCAATCTCTTTGGCGCCATTGATGCGCTGCGCATCCCGGTGGAGTATCTCGCGGAACTGTTCACCGCAGGCGATGCGGACCGGGTCACGGCCGTACTGAAGAAGCTGGCCGCCATGCGTTCCTACATGCGCGGCATCAGCCTCGGCAACGACCCGGACGACTCGATCCCCGAGGCCGTGGGCATGGACGGCCAGACCATGTACGAGATGTACCGGCTGATGGCCATTGCCAAATACGACGAACGGTACGTCATTCCCAAGGCGCACGTGGAGCAGGCCCACGACCTGGAGGAGATGGGCTGCTCGCTGGATTTCGACGGCGGCCCTGGCATGCAGGATTCGGCACCCTTCGGGGAGGCGAGCGGCAGGCCCGTCCCGGTGGCCGTGGACACCTTCCACGCCCTGCGCGACCGGCAGACAAGTGACGAGGTCTCCGCGGGGACGGGCCTGAAGGGCAGGGTGAACCTGCTGAACTGGGACGGCCGCGGGGCGCCGCCCGGCCTGTTCCCGGACAAGGGGCACGAAGCGGATACCCTCGACGCTGCGGAGGACCAGCCGTGAACCGCCACGACCAGGTGGTGTACCTGGCAGCGGCCTGGTGCCTGTCCTATCCCGATGAGGACCTGGTGCAGCGGGTTCCCCTGGTCCGGGCAGCGCTTTCCGAGTTTCCCGGGGCTTTGCCGGCATTTGCGCCGGTACTGGACCTTCTCGAGGCCACCCCGCCCATGGAACTGCAGGCCCAATATGTCCGCGAGTTCGATCTCGGCCGGCGGCACGCGCTGCATTTGAGCTACTGGACCGATGGCGACACCCGGCGCCGCGGTGAGGTGCTGGGCTTCTTCAAGGAGGCCTACCGGCACAGCGGCGCCCTGGTGGACCTGGACGGGGAACTTCCCGACTACCTGCCCATGGTGCTGGAATTCGCTGCCCGGGTGGATTCCGCGGCCGGACGCACCCTGCTGAAGCGTTACCGGGCCAGCTTGGAGATGCTTCGGCTGGGGCTGCTTCGGGACAACCTGCCGCATGCCACGATCCTGGCGGCCATCTGCGCCACCTTGCCCGGGAAGTCACCCCAGGACGAGAAGGAAGTGATGCGCATGGCCGGATACGGTCCACCCTCCGAAAGCGTGGGACTGGATCCCTACGATCCGCGGCTTTTGCCGGTCAGGAGGGCCTGACCATGCCCGCACTCAAGGCGTCCACCGTGGCGGAGCCGGGACCCGCCGTCGTACTCAACGCCTGGGATACCGTCCTGTGGGGCGTCCTGCCCTATGTCATGGTGGTGGTGCTGGTGGGCGGGCTGGTGTGGCGCTACCGGTACGACCAGTTCGGCTGGACCACCCGGTCCTCCCAGCTTTACGAATCCCGGCTCCTGAGGATCGCCTCCCCGCTTTTCCACTTCGGGCTGCTTGCGGTCATCGCCGGGCACTTCTTCGGCCTGGTGATCCCGATGGCCTGGACGGCGGCGGCGGGCATGAGCCAGGAGTTCTACCACTTCAACGCCCTGCTGGTGGGCGGCATCGCCGGGGTGGGAACGCTGGGCGGGATCGCGCTGCTGATCTACCGGCGGCGCACCACCGGCCCGGTCTTCATGGCGACCACCAGGAACGACAAGACCATGTACGTGGTGCTGACCGCGGCCATCGTCTTTGGCCTGTGGACCACCCTGGCCAGTGTGTTCGAGGGAGAACACGGGCACAACTACCGGGAAACGGTGGCGCCGTGGTTCCGGTCGCTGTTCATCTTCCAGCCGGACATCGCGGCGATGGCCGCTGCGCCGTTCACCTTCCACCTGCACACCTTGGTGGGCATGGCGCTGTTCGTCATCTGGCCGTTCACGCGCCTGGTGCACGCCTTCACGGCACCCCTGCACTATCTTTTCCGCCCGTACATCGTCTACCGCTCGCGGGACAGGGAAACGAAGGGCCGGGGCTGGTCCGCCGTTGGCACGCCGGACAGGGACACCCGCAACCGCTGACCGGCGGTGCGTTTGGATCATGGTGAGGAGCAGGAAGTGGCCGGAATGACCGCAGCGCCGGGCACCTGGAGGGCGCTGAACCTTGCGCTGGCGACGGCGGCATCCGTGGCAGGTTTCTGGGCATGGAACTCCGTGGCCACGCTGGGCGCCTTCTACGTCCAGAACCTGTCCCTGACGCCGGCCAGCACCGGGATCCTGGTGGCCATGCCGGTGTTCGTCGGTTCGCTGGGACGGATCGTGGTGGGCACGCTCACGGACAAGTACGGCGGCAGGGCCATGTTCACCTTCGTGCTCCTGGCCGCCATCCCTCCCCTCCTCCTGGTGTCGGTCGGCGGCCTCCTGAGTTCCTTCGCGCTGGTACTGGGGGCCGGGCTGCTGCTCGGCGTGGCAGGGACCGTTTTCGCCGTCGGGATCCCGTTCGTCAGCGCCTGGTACCAACCAGCCCGGCGCGGGTTCGCCACCGGTGTCTTCGGCGCCGGGATGGGCGGCACGGCGCTGGCGGCATTCCTGAATCCCCGGCTTGTGGCCGGGATCGGATACTTTCAGACGCACCTGCTGATCGCCGGCGTCCTGGCCGTGATGGCGGCGCTGGTGTGGTTCGCCATGAAGGAATCCCCGGATTGGGCGCCCAGCCACCTGCCGGTGCTGCCCAAACTCCTCGACGCTGCCAGGACGGCAGTCACCTGGAAGATGTGCTTCCTCTACGCCGTGGTCTTCGGCGGTTTCGTTTCCTTCGCCACCTACCTGCCCACCTATCTGCGGGACGTGTACAGTTTCGATCCCTCCGGCGCCGGCGCCCGGACCGCCGGGTTTGCCCTGGCCGCTGTCCTGGCCCGTCCGGTGGGCGGGGTCCTGGCTGACAAGCTGGGCCCGAAACCGGTAGTCCTCACCGCCCTTGCCGCCGTCGCGGTCCTGGGCTGGGTGGTGAACATGCGGCCCGACGGCGAAGTCCCCGCCGGTGCCACATTCGTTGCCATGGCGGCGGCGCTGGGTCTGGGAACGGGCGGCGTGTTTGCGTGGGTCGGCGTCCTGTCACCGGCGGGGAAGGTGGGCAGCATCAGCGGCATCGTGAGCGCCGCTGGCGGATTGGGCGGATACTTCCCCCCTCTGGTCATGGGCGCCACCTATGACGCAGCGACCCGCAGCTATTCGATCGGGCTGCTCCTGCTGGTGGGCACCGCGCTGGTGGCCCTGTTGTTCACCCTCTTCGCGGTCCAGCCCAGGACGGGTGCGCCGGCGGTTCAGAGGACTCCGTAGCGCAGGTACACCACGCCGTTTCCGAACGGGCGTTCCTCCAGCAGTTCCAGCCGGGCCTCCAGTCCGTCCGGCAGGAAGCGCAGGCCGCCGCCCACGGCAACCGGGGTGATGAAGAACTGGCATTCGTCCACCAGGCCGGCGTTGAGGGCGTGTGCCGTCAGCGTGGGGCCGCCGATGCTGATGTTCCTGTCCGTGCCGGCCTTCATGTCCCGCACCGTCTCCGGGCGGAACTGCCGCTCCAGCCTGGTGCGGGGCGTGGGAGCGATGGCCAGCGTCGTCGAGTACACCACCTTGTCCGCCCCCTGCCAGATCCGGGCATAGTCCTGGATCACCGAAGGATCCCCGGACGTGCCCATGGTTTCCCAGACAGACATCACCTGGTACATCCGCCGCCCCAGGAGGTAGGTGCCCACATCCCGCTCCAGGTCGTTGATGAAACCGTGGACCTCCACATCCGGCGCGGACCAGTTGAAGTTGCCGTCCTTGTCTGCCGTGTAGCCGTCGAGGGACATGATTGCGGAGTAGATCAGCTTCGCCATGGCCCCATTCTGCCGCCGGATATCAGGCCCGCATAGGTTTTCGGCGCTGCTTGCGGCATTCCTGGGCTTGTTCGCACATCCGTGCCTTCTACTCGGGTCATTGCGAACAAGGCTAGGACCGCAGCATCCGGCAAAGCCTTACTGCTGCCGCGACACCAGGTACTGCTGTCCCAGGGTCCAGAGGTTGGAAACCGTCCAGTAGACCAGGACTCCGATGGGGAAGAAGATCCCGCCCACGCCGAAGACCACGGGCAGGACGTACAGCAGGACTTGCTGCTGGCGCATCAGGAGACTGTCGCTGTCCTGGCCGTCCATGGTCCGTGCGGCCACAAGTTTCTGCGTCAGGAATTGGCTGGCGATCATCACCAGGATCATGACGACGGCGAGCACAGCCACGGCGGCCGGGTCGCCTGCGCCGTGCAGCAGGGAGGCTGACAGAGGTGCCCCGAAGATGCTGGAGGAATCGAACTGGACCACCTGGTCGTGTCCCATCACGCCAATGCCTTCGCCCTGCCGCGAGGCGTTGGAAATTCCGGACAGCACCTGGAAAAGCGCCAGGAAGAACGGTGCCTGGATCAACAGCGGCAGGCATGCAGAGAACGGGTTGGTGCCGTGCTTTTTGTAAAGGGCCATCTGTTCCTGGGCCATGGCCTGCCGGGACGCAGGGTCTGTCCTGCCCTTGTACCTGTCATGGAGCTCCTTCAGGTCCGGCTGCAGGAGCCGCATCCTGCGCTGGGCCCTCACCTGGGCCAGGAACACCGGGATTAGTGCTGCGCGGATGACCAGGACCAGCCCGATGATGGACAGCGTCCAGGTCCAGCCGCCCGCCGCCGGCATGCCCACGGCGGCCAGCCCGTCGTGGAAAGCCACCATGATGGCGGACACCAGCCACCGGAACGGCTGCATCACCGCCGTGAAAAAGTCCACCGATCCCCCGTCCGCCAATTGCTGCCAAGCTACTGCGGATCCGGGAAACAGGAAAGCCCCCGGAACCTTGCGGATTCCGGGGGCTTGGCCGCCGCAGACAGGTATTGGTTTGGGGAAGGCCAAGGGGGCAGACAGGACGTTCAGCGGCCCCTCGGCCCCGTGTGTGGGACATGCAGGATGAATCTTCAGTCTGTTTGGACGAAAAGGAAGAGGAAGAGGAAGGCCGCACCCATGGCTAAGCCGATCCACATGCTGATCAGGCGTGTCTTCTTGTACTGCCTGGTTTTGCCCCGCTGGTCTGCCATGAGCCACTGATCGTACAGCACCAGCGAGGCCACGATAATCGCGGCAGAAATCGATAAGTAGGTGAACGACATGGCTCAATCTCGACCTGCGGGGCCTACAGAGCGTCACGCCCTTCAGTTTCTGATTTCACCCGATAGTGCCGCGCACGGCTCAGGATGATCCCAAGCCTGCTCACGCAGGCGATGACCAGAACCGTGCCTGTTGCCGCGAAAAAAATATCGACCCCGGTCCAGCCTTCCCAATCGAACCGCACCAGGGTTGGAATAAGCAGGCATAAGCCGAGGATGAAGCCCCACCAAGGCAGAATCCAGCCCTCGTGCCCGTCAGATGACGTAGTGCCCATGCTTCCACCTTCCCAATAGGGCGTCCACGGAGCTTCCTGGTGTGGTGAGGCGGGCGGCCGCCGTAAGGAACCACCCGCCTCGTCCAGCAGCTGGGGAGTCAAAGCCAGCGGCTGGGTACTTTATCTACAGGCCAAGCAGCCTGTTGTGCCCTGACGGGCCCTAATATGGCGTGACATATGCCACTTTTCTGCTCAGTCCAACCTAATAGTAAGCATGCTGAGCAGTCAACACCGGCCGCTTAGATAAGTGCCTTGAAGTCGAGACGCCGCTAGAGATGGATGGACTTGCAGCAAACAGAAAAGCCCCCGGGATCCATGGATCCCGGGGGCTTAGCCTGTAGCGGTGGGGAGGCTCGATCTCCCGACCTCACGATTATGAGTCGTGCGCTCTAACCAACTGAGCTACACCGCCACGAATGAGAAAAACCTGCGTCAAGCCGGTCAAACCGCCTTGACGCAGGCCCTCATTCAGAGCCCCCCACCGGAATCGATCCGGTGACCTCGTTCTTACCAAGAACGCGCTCTACCACTGAGCTAGGGGGGCAACGAGTAAATACTCTACCGGAAGATTTACGCACCAACAAATCGGCGCCCGGAGCCCCTTCCGGACGGTCGGGCAAGTGCTTTTCCGGGCTGCGGAAGCGTGTTTTTCCGCGGAATTCCGGGGCTGGAGGGGTGATGGGAAGCAGGGCGGACGACGGCGGCAGGCGCCTTCCCAGGGCCCCTCGCCACCGTGCCGAAGCCCGAATGTGGCGAGTCCCACACCCGTGCGGTTAAACGCCGATGGGCCGGCTCGAAAGCCGGCCCATCGCCGTCGTCAATTCCTCAACGCCGGGGGTTTACCACTTGCCCTTGCGGTTGAAGTCGCGGTGCCCGCCCTCGCTGCCGCTGCGGGGCTTGCGGGAGCCGTCGCCGTGGCCGCCGAAGCGGGAGTCGCCCGACTGGCCGCGGTCGCTGAAGGAGCGCTCGCTGTACGAACGGCCGCCGCGGTCAGCGGAGGACCGCTCGCCGTCGTTCTTGCGGAATTCCTTCTTGAACCCGCCGTTGCCCTTGAAGTTGCCTCCCCGGTCGCCGCCGCGGCTGCCCTGGTAGGCGCCGCGGTCACCGGACGGCTTGCGGCCGTTGTCCAGTTCGAGGTGGATCAGCTCGCCGCCGATCCGCGTGCGGGACAGGGCCTTCAGCTGGTCGGGGCTCAGGTCCGCGGGCAGCTCCACCAGGGAGTGGTCCGAGCGGATGTCGATGCCGCCGATCTGCGCGGAGGAGATGCCGCCTTCGTTGGCAATGGCGCCCACGATGGAGCCGGGCATGACGCGCTGGCGGCGTCCCACCGCGATCCGGTAGGTGGCATTGCCCTCGGTCAGCGCACGGGTCGGCCCACGTGAGCCGAAGCCGTCCTTGGAGCGCTCGCGCTTCTGGAATTCAGGAGCGGCAGGCAGTTCCTTGACCAGCAGCGGCTGCCCGCCCTGCGCCATCACGGCAAGGGCGGCAGCGATTTCTGCTGCGGGAACGTTGTGCTCCTCCTCGTAGGAGGCGATGAGGTCCCGGAACGCCGCGACGTCCTCGGAGGCGAGGGTCTCGGTGATGCGCTCGGCGAACTTGCCCAGGCGCAGCGTGTTGACGGTCTCGGCCGTGGGCAGGTGCATCTGCTCCACCGGCTGGCGGGTGGCCTTTTCGATGGAACGCAGCAGGTACTTCTCCCGCGGCGTCATGAACAGGATGGCGTCACCGGAACGGCCTGCACGGCCGGTACGGCCGATGCGGTGCACGTAGGACTCGGTGTCGTGCGGGATGTCGTAGTTGATGACGTGGCTGATGCGTTCCACGTCAAGGCCACGGGCGGCGACGTCGGTGGCCACCAGGATGTCGATGCGGCCTTCCTTCAGCGCGTCGACGGTCCGCTCGCGCTGCTGCTGCGGGATGTCACCGTTGATGGCGGCGGCCTGGAAACCGCGGGACTTCAGCTTGTCAGCAAGGTCCTCGGTGGCCATCTTGGTGCGCACGAAGGCGATGACGCCGTCGAAGTCTTCCACCTCGAGGATGCGGGTCATGGCGTCGAGCTTGTGCGGGCCCATGACCTGCAGGTACCGCTGGCGGGTGTTGGCACCGGTGGTGGTCTTGGACTTGACGGAGATCTCGGCGGGATCGTTCAGGTACTGCTTGGACATGCGGCGGATCTGGCTCGGCATGGTGGCGGAGAACAGTGCCACCTGGCGGTCCGACGGCGTCTGCTGGAAGATCTGCTCAACGTCCTCGGCGAAGCCCATGCGCAGCATCTCGTCGGCCTCGTCCAGCACCAGGTACTGGAGTTCGGACAGGTCCAGGGAACCCTTGGAGATGTGGTCGATCACGCGGCCGGGGGTACCAACAACCACCTGGGCGCCGCGGCGCAGGCCGGCCAGCTGGGGCCCGTAGGCGGAGCCGCCGTAGACGGGCAGGACGGTGAAGTCGTCGATGTGCTTGGCGTAGGAGGTGAAGGCCTCGGCCACCTGGAGGGCCAGCTCGCGGGTGGGTGCCAGGACCAGGGCCTGGGTCTTGCGGGACGGGCCGTTGAGGTCGTGGAGCTCGGCCAGGCGGGACAGTGCCGGTACTGCGAATGCTGCAGTCTTACCGGTGCCGGTCTGGGCGAGGCCCACGACGTCGCGGCCTTCAAGCAGCAGCGGGATGGTTGCTGCCTGGATGGGGGAAGGCTTTTCGTAGCCAACGTCCTGCAGGGCGGCCAGGACGCGGCCGTCGATGCCAAGGTCGGCGAACTTCACGGTGTTTTCTTCTGCCTCAGCGGCAGGGGCGTCCGCAGCGGCAGGAGCCTCGGCGGCGGGAGCGGTTGCAGGAGCCTCGGCGGCGGGAGCCACGGGGGCATCCTCAACAACGGCGGTGGTTTCGTTCTGGTTTTCGGGCATAGGGGGATATTCCTCATCCATAGGGGGCCAGGCGGCACTACCCGAGGTGAGCGGAGCCGCAGTACGCGTGCCGATGATGCCGGGCAAACGTTGACCGGCCGGTCACAGAAGTCCGGCGCTTTCGCAATCCCGTGGCAGGACTTCGCGCTGCATCTCTTGGCTGCTATCCCAGCAGTCTGTACAGCGTTTTCTTTAGCCGGCTCTCCCTATGAAAATGCCCGCATCGCTTGTGCGGGCCCCAACACTTGCCAGTCCTGCCTCAAAAATTGGGCAGGAATAAGGGATTTCCGGAGTGGGGGATATTTCAAGTGTAAGGTACGGACGCCATTGACCGCCAATTCAATGCCCGACGGCGGCGGTGAGCTTGCGCACACAGCCCGCCCCGGGCAGGGATGCTACTGCCCCAGCCGCCGCAGCAGCAGCCCAAACTTTGTGTGGTATTCGTCCTGGAGCCGGATCTCGCCGTCGGCCTCTGCATTGCGGAGCGCCTCGATGACCTCCGCGTCCGGCTCACTGAACCACTGGCCGATCGTGATGCCGTGGCGCGGCACGAAGGTCCGCTGGATGGGGTCGCCGGCGCGGATGCTGCCGGTGCGAATGACGCGCAGGTAGGTCCCCACCCGCCCCTCCTCGGTGAACCGCTTCACCCACTGCGGTTCCTTCATCCGGCGCTGGAACGTGGCGCAGGGGACGCGCGGGGAGGTGACCTCGAGTTCGACGTCGGCCCCCACCTTCCAGCGCTCCCCGATGACGGCGTGGGTGGCTTCGATGCCGGCCACCCGCAGGTTCTCACCAAACATGCCCGGCGGCAGTTCGCGTCCCAGGGTGCGCGCCCAGAAGTCGGCGTCGGCCTGGGAATAGGCGTAGACGGCCTGGTCCTCTCCGCCGTGGTGCACCCGGTTGGCCTGGATGTCTCCGCGCAGGCCCAGCTTGTGGACCTTCACCGGGCCGTCCGCCGGGCGCTTGTCGATGGCCGTCACGCCAACGTTTCCCTGGTCCGCGATGAGCTGGTGGACGCGGCAGACAGCAAGGACAGAACCAGATTCCATGGCATCCAGTCTAGGGTTCCCCCGCGGCGGGCTCCCTGCGGCGCGGGGATGGGCAGTTCTCCCCTGCCGTCGAGCGCGGTTTTGCTCGCAGCAGGCCTGCCCAGGGATTACGCTGATCCGAGGATTGCAATTGGGGGTGCAGCGCTGTGCCCAATTCACGTGGACAACTGAAGGGGACGCTGTGGATTCAAACACCATGGACCCGAACGAGGATCCCAGCAAGGAGCCGGACAACGCTTCCGAGGCGCAGCACGGCGCGTCCGGCCGGCCGCAACCGGGAACCGGCAGCAGCACCGCCAAGCCTCCGCCCTGGCAGGTCCCCAAGCCGGACCTGCGCCCCGAACTCCTCAATGAACCGGTCACCCCTGTCGATCCGTTCGCGCGGGAGCGGGAAAAGCAGCTCAATGACGCGGCCGCACGGAAGAAGCGTTCCCAGCGGCGCACCGTGGTGGTGGGCCTGGGCGTGACAGCCCTCCTGGCCGGGACCATCACAGCCGTGGTGGCCAGCAATGAGGATGATCCCGAGTACGCGCAGGTGTGCTTCAACGACGAAACCGGCGAGCGCGTGCCGGACACCAACTGCGATAGCTCTGCGGGCCGCGGGGGCGGCATCTACGCCTGGTACTTCTACTCCCGCGGGGCAAGTGTTCCGCCCATTGGCCAGAACCGGTCCACCGCGCCCAACTACACGCGGACCGTCCCCAGCGGCGCAAAAGCCTCCACGGGGTACAGCAGCCAGGGCGGCACGGTCAGCCGCGGCGGCTTCGGCTCCAGCGCCAAGAGCGGCTCAAGCGGTGGCGGCGGCAAGGTCTCGGGGGGCTGACGGATGAAGAGGATGTTGTCCGAACCCCGGCCGGGCTGGAAGCAGAAGATCGAAGAGCAGGGCCTGGTGTTCTCCACCACCACCATGGACGACGGGCGCCGGATCGAGTACTGGAACGAATCCGCGTACTACGAGTTCACCATGGACGAGGTGGAGACCCTTGAAGTGGCGGCCGAGGAAATGCACCGGATGTGCCTGGAAGCCGCGAAGTTCCTGGCCACCGGGGCCATGGGCAGCATCGGCATCGGCCCCCAGGCACTGGAACTGGCGGCCGCATCGCTGCAGGCCGGCGACGTGGATGTTTACGGCCGGTTCGACTTCATCTACGACGGCCGGGGCGGGCCGGCCAAGATGCTCGAATACAACGCCGACACCCCCACCGGACTCATCGAGGCCGCCGTCGCCCAATGGTTCTGGCTCCAGGACGTGTTTCCGGAGAAGGACCAGTGGAACGGCATCCACGAGGCCCTCATCCGGCAGTGGAAGAAATTCCAGTACCGCACCGGCATGAGCACCCTCCACGTGGCCCACTCCGAGGTGGAGGAATCCGGCGAGGACTGGATGACCGCCGCGTACATGCGCGACGTCGCCGGCCAGGCGGGGTGGACCACCATCGGGATCAACATGTCCGATATCGGCTGGGACCCCAACCTGAACCGCTTCGTGGACCTGGACAACTTCCTGATCAACACCATCTTCAAGCTCTATCCCTGGGAGCTGATGATGAAGGAGGAGTTCGGGCCCCGCCTGCTGGAGCGGGCGCACAACCCGCGCTGGGTGGAACCCGCCTGGAAGATGCTCCTCTCCAACAAGGCCCTGCTGGCCGCCCTGTGGCATCTGTACCCCGGCCATCCCAACCTGCTGCCCGCGTACCTCACGGATCCGGGGCCGCTGAAGGAGTGGGTGGGCAAGCCCCTCCACGGCCGTGAAGGCGACAACATCCGGATCCACGCGGACGGGATCAGCCTGGAGCAGCCCGGCGGCTACGGGCGGGAGGGCTGGTGCTACCAGCAGTACCACCCATTGCCGGACTTCGACGGCAACCATCCGGTGCTGGGCCTCTGGGTGGTGGACGGCGAGTCCGTGGGCTGCGGCATCCGGGAATCGGACGGGCCGGTCACGGACTACTTCTGCCGCTTCGTCCCCAACACCATTGACGCGCCGGCGCCGCTTTCGGCGGTGGCGGACTCCACCAAGGCAGGAATCGTTCTATGAAACCGGTGACAGCATGAGCACGGACATGACGACGACGGGCGGCCCCGGGCGCGGGACCGGCACCACCGTGCCGGCCAAGGGACTGCGGGCCGGCATCCTGGACCTGGGCGACTCCGTGATGCTGGGGCTGGCCTCCACCGCGCCGGTGTACTCCCTCGCCGCCACCCTGGGCCTGATCGTTGCAGTCAACGGCAACTACACTCCCCTGATCCTGCTGCTGGGCTTCATCCCGGTCCTGTTCATCGCCTACGCGTTCCGCGAGCTGAACAGCGCCATCCCGGACTGCGGCACCACCTTCACCTGGTCCCGCCAGGCCTTCGGCCCCTGGGCAGGCTGGCTGGGCGGCTGGGGCGTGGCCCTGGCCGGAATCGTGGTCCTGGCCAACCTCGCCCAGGTAGCGGGGAAGTATCTTTGGCTGCTGGTGGGCGACGGATCGCTGGCGGAGAACACCTTGCTGGTCACCGGCACGGGGCTGCTGTTCATCATCCTCATGACCTTGGTGAACTACCGCGGGATCCGGCTCGGCGAGCACGTCCAGCGCGTGCTGACCTACGTGCAGTACATTGCGCTGGGCATTTTCGCACTGGCCATCGTGGTGCGGATCGTGGGCGGGGCACCGGAAGGGCAGGCCTTTGACCTGGAATGGTTCAACCCGGCCGGCGCCTTTACCGACCCCGGCGCCGTAGTACACGGCGCCCTCCTTGCCCTGTTCATCTATTGGGGCTGGGACACCTGCCTGGCCGTGAACGAGGAGACCGAGAACCCGTCCACCACACCCGGCCGCGGCGCCGTCATCTCGGCGTTCGTCCTGGTGGCAATCTACGTTTCCGTGGCACTGCTGGTGATGATGTACGCCACCGTGGGCTCGGAAGGAATCGGCCTGGGCAACGAGGCCAACCAGGACGATGTGTTCCTGGCCATGAAGGACGTGGTGCTGGGCCCGTGGGGCTGGCTGATCGTCGTCGCGGTTCTTGCCTCGGTGCTGTCCTCCACCCAGACCACCATCCTGCCCACGGCCCGCGGGACCCTCTCCATGGGGGTCCACGGCGCGCTGCCGGCAAAGTTCGCAGAGGTGCATCCGCGCAATCAGACCCCGGGATTTTCCACCCAGGTGATGGGAGGCGCCGCCGCGGCCTACTACGTGGCCATGAGCTTCCTGAGCGAGAACCTGCTGGCGGACTCCATCAGTGCCATCAGCCTTTTCATCGCGTTCTACTACGCCCTGACCGGCTTCGCCTGTTTCTGGTACTTCCGCGGAACCCTGCGGGCATCGGCGCGCAACCTCTGGTTCCGCGGCATCCTCCCCCTCGCCGGCGCGCTGCTCCTGACCGCCGCCTTCTTCATCTCGGCGGTCCAGATGTGGGACCCGGCGTACGGCGACACCCAAATCTTCGGTGTCGGCGGCGCCTTTGTGAGCGGGGTGCTGCTGCTGGCGCTGGGCGTGGTCCTCGCGGCCGCGTGCCGTTTCATGCCGTCCACCCGCAGATACTTCCAGGTGAAGAAATGACTGGTGAAAAAATGCCGGGTGAAGCCGTGACCGCGGGCCCGTCCGATGTCCTGGACCTCGACTCCCTGCTGTCCGCGGACGAACTGGAGCTCCGGCAAAAGGTCCGCGACTTCACCCGGCAGCGGATCAAACCGGACATCGCCCGCTGGTATGAGGACGCCGTCTTTCCCCTCGACCTCGCGACGGAACTGGGTGAGCTGGGCGTCCTGGGGATGCACCTGGACGGCTATGGCTGCCCGGGCCGGTCCGCCGTCGAATACGGCCTGGCGGCCATGGAGCTGGAGGCCGGCGATTCCGGCATCCGCACCTTCGTGTCCGTCCAGGGCTCGCTGGCCATGACGGCCATCCATACCTGGGGATCCGAGGAGCAGAAGCAGGAGTGGCTGCCCCGGATGGCGGCCGGGGAGGTCATCGGGTGCTTCGCCCTGACCGAGCCAACGGCGGGTTCAGATCCCGCCTCCATGGCCACTTTCGCGGAGCGGGACGGCAGCGGGGATGACGCCGGCTGGGTGCTCAACGGTGCCAAGCGCTGGATCGGGCTCGCCTCAGTGGCCGGGGTGATGGTCGTCTGGGCCATGACGGACGACGGCGTCCACGGCTTCCTTGTTCCGGCGGGCACCCCCGGCGTGACTGCCACGCCTATCCGGCAGAAGCTGTCCATGCGCGCCTCCATCCAGTGCGATGTGGTGTTCGACGACGTCCGGCTGGGTCCCGAGGCCCTGCTCCCGGGAGCGCGGGGGCTGCGTGGGCCGTTCACCTGCCTGAACGAGGCCCGGTACGGCATCGCCTGGGGTGCCATGGGCGCCGCCCGGGATTCCTACGAAGCCGCCCTGGCGTACTCGCAGGAGCGGCTGCAGTTCGGCAGGCCGCTGGCCGGCTACCAGCTCACGCAGGAGAAGCTGGTGAACATGCTGGTGGAAATCCAGAAGGGCACCCTGCTGGCGCTGCACCTGGGCCGGCTGAAGGACGCCGGAAGCATCCGGCCGGAGCAGATTTCGCTGGCCAAGCTGAACAACGTCCGCGAGGCGATTGCCGTGGCCCGGGAGGCGCGGTCCATCCTGGGCGGCAACGGCATCACCACGGACTATTCACCGCTGCGGCACGCCGCGAACCTGGAGTCGGTCCGCACCTATGAGGGCACGGACGAGGTGCACACCCTGATCCTTGGCCGGCACATCACCGGCCTGGACGCCTTTCACTGACCCCTCCCCCAACCAGCTAGCAGTAGATGCCGTTTTGGGGGCCCAAAACGGCATCTACTGCGAGTCAGTTGGGAGGGCGTGGGGAGAGGGGTGCAGGGCACTCAGGCCGAGAAGCCGCCGTCGGCCTTGATCAGCTGCCCGGATACCCAGCGGCCGGCCGGGGACAGGAGGAACGCGACGGTGCCGGCGACATCGGCCGGGGTGCCGAGCCTCCCGGTGGGCTGGCGCGCGGTGAGCTCCCGGCGGACCTCCGGGGACATCCAGCCGGTGTCCACCGGCCCCGGGTTGAGCACGTTGGCCGAGATCCCCTGCGGACCCAGCTCGCGGGCGGCGGCGATGACGATCCGGTCCAGGGCACCCTTCGAGGCACCGTACGGAAGGTTGAACGCCGTATGGTCACTGGTCAGCGCAACGATCGCGCCGCCGTCGTCCGGTGCCTGCCCCGCAAAGGCGGCGATCAGCTGCCAGCTGGCGCGTGTGTTGACGGCGAAGTGGCGGTCAAAGGATTCGATACTGGTGTCCAGCACGCCCGAATCCACCGATTCAGCGTGGCTGAGCACCAGGCCCTGAAGCGGGCCCGCCAGCTGCCTGGCCTCGGCCACCAGCCTGTCCGGGACGCCGGGATCCTGGAGGTCTGCCGACAAGACCTGGACCTTGGCGCCAATCGCTTCCAGCTCGGCGGTGAGGCGGACCACGTCCTCGGGTTCGCTCCCCCACGGCATGCGGGCGTCGTAGTCGGCCCAGTAGGACAGGGCCAGGTCCCAGCCGTCCGCCGCGAGCTGCCGGGCAATGCCGGCCCCAATGCCGGCAAGCCGTCCCACGCCGGTGACCAGGGCAACGGGACGGACAGGGGCGGGTGCGACGGGTTCCATCCGACCAGCCTAGCCGCGCCCCAGATCAAGCCGCTGCCGGCTCCGCTTCCCGCGAACTGTGGTGCCGGCGGATGGTGGCACTGATGACCGCAGCGATGGTGCACATGGCTGCGGCTCCCAGCCAGGCGTAGGTGTAGTGGCCGGTGGCATCCCGCAGGGCCCCGGCCGCGATGGCCGCCGCGGCGGCGCCCAGCTGGTGGGCGGCGAAGACCCATCCGAACACCACACTGCCGTCAGCACCGAACGTTTCACGGCAGATGGCGGCCGTGGGCGGAACGGTGGCCACCCAGTCCAATCCGTAGATCACCACGAACACGATCATGCTGGGCTGCACGTCTGCATTCAGCAGCAGCGGCAGCACCAGCAGCCCGATGCCGCGGAACTGGTAGTAGACGGCGAGCAGGACGCGGGGGTTGAAGCGGTCCGTCAGCCAGCCCGAGGCGATGGTCCCGATGATGTCGAAGATTCCGACGACGGCCAGCAGGCCCGCGGCCGTGGTTTCGGGCATGCCGTGGTCATGGGCGGAGGGGATGAAGTGGGTGCCGATCAGGCCGTTGGTGGTGGCGCCGCAGATGGCGAAACCGGCCGCGAGCGCCCAGAACGTGCGCACCCTGCTGGCGCGCTTGAGGACCTGGAGCGCCCGGACGGCGGCGTTGCTGCGCGGGGCGCCTTCCGGAGCCGCTGCCTGGGAACCAGCCTGTTCTTCAATGGCTGGCCCTTCCGCGCCGTAGGGCAGCACCCCGACGTCGGCCGGCGAGTTCTTGAGGAACTTCAGCACCAGCGGGACCACGGCAAGCGCCCCGGCAGCGATCAGCAGGGAGGCCTGGCGCCACCCGGGATCCTGCGCGAGGAGGGCGATGAAGGGCAGGAAGACCAGCTGGCCGGCGGCGCTGCCGGCCGTCAGGATGCCGATGACCAGGCCCCGGCTTTTCGTAAACCACGTGTTGGCGATGGTGGCGGCGAAGACCAGTGCCATGGAGCCGGTGCCGAGCCCGATCAGCAGCCCCCAGGTGAGGAGGATCTGCCATGACTGGTTGACCAGCACGGTCAGCGCGCTGCCCATGCCGATCAGGACCAGGGCTGTTGATGTGACGGCCCGGATGCCGAACCGCTCCATCAGGGCGGCGGCAAACGGAGCCGTGAGGCCGAACAGCACCAGGTTGATGCTGACGGCCGCCGAGAGCACGGTGGTGGACCAGCCGAACTCCTGCTGGAGCGGCACCATGAGGACGCCCGGGGCGGCCCGGAATCCGGCTGCCCCAACCAAGGCAAGGAATGCCACGGCGGCGACGATCCAGGCCGGGTGCAGGCGGCGTCGAGGTCCGGGCGCCTGAAGAATGGTGGTCTGCGAGGGAGTTCCGGCCGTTTCCTCGGGCAGGGTGCTCACGATGCCGCTCCCTTCCCGGATGCGGTGGACAGCCGGATGGGTTGATCGGACCTGGACTGGCTGTGCCAGCTGGTGTTGGCCGCCGTCAGCCGCGCGCCGCATTCGGTGCAGGTGTCCGCCGAGGTGGTGGGTTTCCCGCAGCCGGTGTGGATCACGTAAAGGTGGGCCTGGTCCGACGGCGCGGGCAGGTGTTTTTCCGCCCAGATGGTGACTGCGTTCAGCACCGGCAGGGCGTCCTCACCCTTGGGGGTGAGGACGTACTCCTGGCGTGTGCGGCCGCCGTCGTCGTAGGCCTTCCTGGCCAGCAGCCCGGACTCAACCAGGCCTGCCAGGCGTTTGGTGAGCACCGAGTCCGCCACTTCCAGCCGGCTTTTCATGGCGTCGAAGCGGCCATTCCCAAAGAAGACCTCGCGCAGCACCAGGATGCTCCATGGGTCGCCCAGGATGTCCAGGCCGCGGGCCATGCTGCAGCTGCGTTGGGACCAGTCGGATCGAAGAGGCATAGGGAAAACCCTAGCTGGCTTTCCTCAAGAAAGCCAGACCCTTTCGTGGTTACGGGATGGCCGAGAACGCCTGGTCCAGGTCCGCGATCAGGTCCTCCACGTCCTCGATGCCGCAGGACAGCCGCAGCAGGTTTACCGGGACAGCCAGCTCGGTGCCCTTGACGGACGCGTGGGTCATCTCGGAGGGGTAGTTCATCAGCGACTCGATCCCGCCCAGGGATTCGGCGAGCGTGAACACGGACGTGGACTCCGCCACCTTCCGGGCCGCCGCCTCACCGCCCTTGAACTGCACCGAGACCATGCCGCCGAACTTCCGCATCTGCTTTTTGGCGAGCTCATGGCCGGGGTGGCTGGGCAGGCCCGGATACAGGACGGCCTCAACCTCCGGGCGTTCCAGCAGCCACTCCGCCACGGCCTGCCCGTTCTCGCTGTGCCGGTCCATGCGGACGCCCAGGGTCTTCAGTCCGCGGGTGGTCAGGAAGGCGTCCATGGGCCCGGACACGGCGCCCACGGCGAACTGGATGAAGCCGATCTTTTCCGCCAGTTCGGCGTCCTTCACCACGACGGCGCCGCCCACCACGTCGGAGTGGCCGCCGATGTACTTGGTGGTGGAGTGGACCACCACGTCCGCACCCAGGGCGAGCGGGGTCTGCAGGTAGGGGGACGCGAAGGTGTTGTCGACCACCAGGAGGGCCCCGGCGTCGTGCGCTATGTCCGCGAGCGCTGCGATGTCGGTGATCTTCATCAGCGGATTGGAGGGGGTCTCCACCCACAGGAAGCGGGTCTTATGGGAGGCCACGGCGTCGCGGACCATGTCCAGGTTGGCCATGTCCACGGGGGTGTTGCCAATTCCCCAGTCGCCGAGCACCCGGCTGATCAGCCGGTACGTGCCACCGTAGGCGTCATTGCCCAGCACGATGTGGTCCCCGGGGCGGGTCAGCGCGCGGATCAGGGCGTCCTCCGCGGCCAGGCCGGAGCTGAAGCTGTAGGCGGAGGTGCCCAGTTCCAGCGACGCGAGCTGTTCCTGCAGCGCGTCCCGGGTGGGGTTTCCGCCGCGCCCGTATTCGTAGCCGCTGCGCAGTCCCCCGATCCCGTCCTGGGCATAGGTGGAACTGAAGTGCAGCGGCGGCACCACGGCTCCGGTGCGGGGCTCGAAGTCCTGGCCGGCGTGGACGGCGCGGGTGTTGAAACCTTGGTTTTCAGGCAGGGACATGGTGCTCCTTTGCGGGTAACGCAGATCAGTTGCTGAGGTAGGCCAGCAGGTCGTGCCGGGTGAGGATGCCAACGGGCGCACCCACGAACGTGACCATCAGGGTGTCCGTGTCAGACAGCAGTTCCCTGGCGGCAGAGATGGTTTCCAGCGATCCGATGACGGGCAACTTGGGTCCCATATGCTCGGAGATCTTGTCCGTCAGCTTGGCCTCGCCCCGGAACAGTTTGGCAGTCAGTGTGCGCTCGTCCACGGCGCCGAGGACCTCGCCCATGACCACGGGCGGTTCCTGGGACAGGACCGGGATGTGGCTGACGCCGAACTCGTTCATGATGTTGATGACGTCGCGGACAGACTCGTTGGGGTGGATGTGCACCAGGTCCGGCAGTTCGCCGTTCTTGGACTTGATGACCTCCCCCACGGAGGTTTCCTCGCCGCCGGAGAGGAAACCATAGGAGCGCATCCACTGGTCGTTGAAGATCTTGGCCAGGTAGCCGCGTCCTGAGTCTGGGAGGATGACCACGACGACGGCGCTTTCCGGCAGGTCCCGGGCCGCCTGCAGCGCGGCTACCACGGCCATCCCGGAGGAGCCGCCCACCAGCAGCCCCTCCTCCCGCGCCAGCCGGCGGGTCATGGCGAAGGAATCGGCGTCGCTGACGGCGATCACCTCGTCCGGGACCGACTTGTCGTAGTTGGCCGGCCACATGTCCTCGCCAACGCCCTCCACGAAGTAGGGGCGCCCGGTCCCGCCGGAGTAGACCGAGCCCGCGGGGTCCGCGCCGATGATCTTGACCACGCCGCCGTCGGACTCCGGCCGGTCCGCCGAAACCTCCTTGAGGTACCGCCCGGTGCCGGTGATGGTGCCGCCCGTGCCCGCGCCGATAACGCAGTGCGTGACCTTGCCGTCGGTATCGCGCCAGATCTCCGGGCCGGTGGTCTTGTAGTGGCTGCCCGGGGCGGCGGGATTGGAGAACTGGTCCGGCTTGTAGGCGCCCGGCGTCTCCCGGGTGATGCGGTCCGAGACGCCGTAGTAGCTTTGCGGGCTGTCCGGCGGAACGGAGGTGGGCGTGACCACCACTTCCGCGCCGTACGCCTGCAGCACCGCACGCTTGTCCTCGCCCACCTTGTCCGGGACCACGAAGATGCACTTGTAGCCCTTCTGCTGCGCCACCAGGGCCAGGCCCACGCCGGTGTTGCCGGACGTGGGCTCCACAATGGTGCCGCCGGGCTTCAGCTTGCCCTCGCGCTCGGCGTCCTCGATCATCTGCGCGGCGATGCGGTCCTTGATGGATCCGCCCGGATTCAGGTACTCAAGTTTGACCAGGATGGTGGCCTTGAGGCCGTCGGTCACGTGGTTGAGTTTGATGAGCGGGGTATTGCCGATGAGGTCCAGGATGGACTGGGCGTACTTCATAGGTACTAAGCTACCGCTTCCTGCGCGCCCGCCCCGGTGCGGGATGCGAGGATAGGCCGGTGAAGCAGTTCGCATGGCTGAAAGCCGCCCGGAGCTACCTGCTGCCCGGCGGAACGCTGGCAGCAGGTATAGCCACCCTGGCACTCGGTGCGCTCCCCCTGCCCGCGTTCGGGGAGCTTTCTTCCCGGACCATTCCCATCCTGGCCTTCGTGCTGGCCATGTCCCTGGTCACCGAACTGGTGGACGAGGCAGGACTGTTCCGGGTGGTGACGGACAGGCTGGCGGCCCTGGGCCGTGGCCGGGTCTTCCAGCTGTGGCTGCTGGTGGTGGCGGTGGCCACGGTGTCCACCGTGTTCCTGTCCCTGGATACGACGGCGGTGCTGGTGACGCCCGTGGTGGTCCTGCTGGCCGTCCATGCCCGGATCCCGCCGCTGCCGTTTGCGCTGACCAGCATCTGGCTGGCCAATACCGCTTCACTGCTGCTTCCCGTTTCCAACCTCACCAACCTCCTGGCCCAGGACCGGCTGGGCCTGAGCCCCTGGCGTTTTGCGGGGCTGGTGTGGGCGCCTGCCCTGGTGGGCCTTCTGGTCCCCCTGGTCCTGTTGTGGCTGGCTTTCCGGCGGGACCTGCGCGGAACATACGGGCCGCAGCCTGCGCATCCCATCCGCGACCGCACCCTGTTGAAGGCCGCTGCCGTCACGCTCCTGGTCCTGTTGCCTGCGCTGGTGTCCGGAGTGCCGGTGCAGTACCCGGCACTGGCAGCCGCGGCCTTCCTCCTGGTGGTCTTCCTGCGCCGCCGGCCGTCCGTCCTGCGGTGGTCAATGGTGCCATGGCGGCCGCTGATGCTGACGGTGGGCCTGTTCATGCTCATGGAAGCACTGCACGCGCACGGCCTGACCGCACTGCTGGCGGGTGTTGCCGGTTCCGGTGAGAGCCTGCCTGCGCTCCTGCAGCTGGCCGGGCTGGGCGCCGGTGCCGCCAACGCCGCCAACAACCTGCCCGCCTACCTGGCACTGGAACCGGTGGCGGGATCGCCGGCAAGGCTTGCGGCACTGCTCATCGGAGTGAACCTTGGGCCGCTGGTGACTCCGTGGGCGTCGCTGGCCACGCTGCTCTGGCATGAGCGGCTGCGGGTGCTGAACGTCCCCATCCGGTGGGGCGGGTTCGCCCTGGCCGGCCTGGTGGCCGTGGTGCTGACGGTGCCGCTGGCCGTCCTGGCGCTGTGGCTGGTTTCCGGCACACCGTGAACCCCCGGACCGGCACCCGTGAAACGGCAGCCCCGGACCGGCACCCGTGAAACGGCACCGTACAGCGAAGGCTGTCAGCCGCGCTGGGCGTCCCCTTCGGCCGGGAGATTCTCCCAGAGGCCCATCACATTGCCCTCGGAATCCCTGAAGTAGGCCGTGTAGCCCATGCCGGGAATTTCGTTCTTCGGTACCACCACTGATCCACCCAGTTCCTCCACCCTCTTGAGGGTGGCATTGATGTCCGGGACGTCCACCGTGACCACCGGGTTGGTGATCTCCCCCTCCCTGGCCATCATGCCCCCGTTGATGGCACCGGCGGCCACTGGCTGGCCGTTGTCATCCATGTCCGCGGTGATGACCATGCTGTAGTCCATCCCTGGCACTGGTTCGATCCGCCAGCCCAAGGCTTCCCGGTAGAACTTGCTGGCCCGGTCCTGGTCGTCCGCGGGGATTTCGAAATGCACCACTCCGCCCATCATGGCCCTCCTGCCGTGTCGGGTTGCGGCGCAGTCTGTTCCGCGCCACAGGGTGGATTCTAGGTTTTGCCCGGGCGGCGAATTAGGGCCGTTCTACCTTTACTTCCGGCCGTTTTCCTCCCCCGGCTGGCTTATGGGCCGGCTGGTTGTCCCGCCGCTGTCAGTGGTCCGTGGGACGATTGAAGGCATGACGATCGCAGAGGCACCTCCCCGGGTGGCAGCCGCGGCGGACGTGTCCCTGCGGTGGTATCCGGAGGCTCCGTACAGCCTTTCCCGCACGCTTGCGCCTCTTCTGCGGGGCAACAGTGATCCTTCCTTCTGCGTTCAAGGCGACGTTATCTGGAATGCGTTTACGACGCCGGCCGGTCCGGCAACAATGCGGCTCGCCCCGGCGGGCGGCGAGGCAGCAGGCGCCCCCTTGGTGGACATCCAGGCCTGGGGTCCCGGTGCCGCGGCCGCCGTCAGGGCAGCGCCCCGGCTCCTGGGGGACGACGACGACTGGCGGGGTTTCGACGAACCCTCCTTCCATGCCACACTGCCCCACATGGTCCGGGAGGCCCGGCGGCGCAGCCTGGCGGTGCGGCTGCCGTCCAGCGGCCGCATGGTGGACCAGCTGGTGCCGATCATCCTGGAACAGAAGGTGACGGTCATTGAGGCGCGGCGCGCCTACCGCTATCTGGTGCACCGGTACGGAACCCCGGCGCCCCGGGCCGGTACGTCCACCCCGGCCGGGCTGGTGGTGGCGCCAACGGCAGCGCAGTGGCTGCAGGTTCCCAGCTGGGAGTGGCACAGGGCCGGCGTGGGTCCCCAGCGCTCAGCCACCGTCATGCGCGCGCTGCGCTCCGCCGCCGCACTTGAACGGCTCGCCGCGCTGCCGGCCGCGGAGGCTGCCGGGAAGATGCAGGTCATTCCGGGCATCGGGGTATGGACCGCCGCCGAGGTTGTGCAGCGCACCCACGGCTGCCCGGATTCGATCTCCGTGGGCGACTACCACCTCGCCGCCTACGTGGGGGCGGCGCTCACCGGACGCAGGACGGACGACGCCGGGATGCTCCGGCTGCTGGAACCCTGGCGGGGGCACCGGCAGCGCGTGGTCCGGATGATCCAGAGCACCGGTTACCGCAAGCCCACTTTTGGCCCGCGGATGACCATCCAGGACCACCGGGGGCACTGAGGCTTGCCACGGCAGGTCAACGGGTGCTTGATCCGGACCGCGATGGGTAAGGCTACGGTGTGGCGTCCAGCCAGGCACGGCCGGACCACGATTGAGAGGAATCCATGAGCTCCGATCCTGGACGCACCAACTACGCCGGCGGGGAACCCCTGGACGTGGATCCAACCGGGCAAGACCCCGCGGTGGTGGACCCGGAGGCGCACGATCCTGACGGGGATGCCAAATTGAAGCTGCAACTGGCCATCTTCGACGTGACTCGCCGCGGGGCCACGGGCAAGAGCCTTGAGGAAATCCGGGAGATGCTGCTGACCGCGTTCACCGCGCGGGACGTTGCCCCACCACCGTTCACCTGGGTGGAGTCCGTGGCGTCGTCGGCGTTCTACGGTGAGCCCTACATCATCGACTACCCAACAGCCATCGCCGCCGACGATCTGGAGGCTGCCCCCGATGAGACGGTGCGGGAGCGGCTGGCCGCCCGACGGAAACTGCGCGAGACCCAACTGCCGCAGGGGATCCTTCCGGCTCCGTCCGAGTGGCACATTCCCGCCAACGAGGTCACCGGCGGCAGGACGCGACAGGCCACCATGGCCGGAAGGAACGGGGCAGCGGTCCTGGCCTTGGTCGCACTGGCGGCGGGCGCCGTCGTGGCCGTTGTGGCGCTACGGCTATCCCGCCGCCCAACCGGCCGCAGTAGCTAGCGGGCAGTTCTCCCCATGCCTCCGGCGGCGCGCCTCGCGTAAGCTCGAGCCTGGATATTGGGGGGAATAATGGCAGGCATTTACGGGGCGGACGTCGCCCAACTTCGCGCCCTGGGAAAGGCCCTTACTGCCTCTTCCGCGCGCTTGATGTCCACTGCCACGGCGCTGTCGAGGAACGTGGGCGAGCCGGGCACCTGGAAAGGGGCCGACGCCGAGAGGTTCCGGAACGACTGGAATGGCACGCACAGCCTCCTGCTGGGCCGCGTCATTGAGGCCCTTGCGGACGCAGGGAAGGCAGCCGCACGGCACGCGGACGAGCAGGAACGCGCCAGCGGCGCCGGTGGCGCGTCAGGCCGGACCAGTACGGCAGGGGGCCTTCCCGGCAAGGCCGCCGGGGATGCGACGTCCGATTACCTGACCGGCGGGGAGCATTCTGTGGCGCGCCACCCCGACCGCGGCGAAGCGAACCTTGCCGCGCCCGAACTGGACAGGCTACAGGGCCTGGTCAGGGACGCTGCGTCGGGCGACAACTTCTTTGTGGGCAACGATTCGGACGTCAACAAGCTCCGCGACGCCTTGACCGGGCTCAAACCTGCCCAGCTGAACCAGTTGCTGGAGTCGTTAACCGATGATGAGCTCCGAAGCCTGGGCAGCGGCGCGGCGACCGACGGCAAGGGACTGTTCAACTGGGAGGGAACCACGCCTTTCGAACGTCAGCAACTGCTGGACCAGCTCCTGTCCAAGGCGTCAGCAGAGCAGGTGGGGCGCCTGAAGGACCTCATCCCGTGGGCCCAGCCGGACGGGCAGGCCATGGGAGATGCAGCGAGGCCTGATGGCCCTGACGCCAGCAGCACGAACCGGTGGATGGAACCCAAGTGGCCGGTGATCGGACAACGCCCGGGCACTGACGACATCAGGCAGGGGCAGTACGGGGACTGCGTGGTTTTGGCCGCCGCCGGGGCCATGATCAATGCCGATTCGGGTTGGGCCCGCGAGCACGTAACGGACAACGGCAACGGCACGGTTTCCGTCCTGCTGTTCGACAAGAACGGAGAGGAGCAGTGGGTCACCGTCACCTCGGACCTGCCGGCAAACAGCAAGGGCGCACAGATGGGAGCCAAAGCAGGGTTTGGCGGCAACTGGCCTGCCTATGTCGAGAAAGCGCTGGCACAGGTTTACACCGAGGACGACAGAAACGACGGGACAGCGGAAGGGGCGCCCCCGGACCAGGCGTATCCGCCAGGCAACTACCGCGCCCTTGAAGGCAACTGGGGTCCCGACGCATTCCAGTTTTTGGCAGGACCGGACGTGGAACGCACCGACGACGCCGGGAAGCTGTGGGAGGCGGCCGGCCGGGGACGTCCGGCCTTGGTCACAACACTGGGTGAAACGCCGGAGGAGGCGCCCAACGGATACCGTGCCGGCCACGCCTATTTCGTTACCGGAGTTGACGAGCGGGGGAACATCATCCTTCAAAACCCATGGGGCCCCTCCGAGCCGCGCATGTACATCTCGCAGGACGAATTCACCAAGCTCTTCAGCGATGCCACGGTGGCGCGCTGATGCCGCGTCCAGCCCTGCGGCTTCGTGGCCGCATTCTCGCTTGCACGGTTTTGCCTCTGGCACTCTCTCTGAGCGGCTGCTCCCCCTCCGCAGAGCCGTCCCAACAGCACTCACCCCAAGCATCAAAGGAGCCCGCCATGACGTCAACGGCAAGCTGCACCAACACTGGAATTTACCGGATCATCCCGTCTGCAAATGGCTCTTTTCCGCTTCTGCCGGACTCCCCGCGGGGCTCGGATGCCACACCGCTCGTGCGACTGTCCAGCACACACCTGAAGAATGACCCGCCGACGGTGGACCTGTCGGTAGCCTTGTTCGAGGTCAGCAGCCCGGCATCGAAAGACTTTCCGGGGTTGGCACTCGGGCAGGAAGCCACATTTGACGGCTACACCATCAGGATCACCTCGATCTGCGAGGGCGAAGTCCGATTCGACCTGGTGCAGCAGCCGCGCTAGTCAGAGCCCCAGCCGGGCCACCGCTTCCTCGCGCATCTGTACCTTGCGGACCTTCCCTGAGACCGTCATGGGGAAACTCTCGCGCACCTCCACGTAGCGCGGGATCTTGTAGTGGGCCAGCCTCCCCCGGCAGTACTCGGCCACCGCTGCGGCGTCCAGCCGTTCCGCGCCCGGCTTGAGGATTATGCAGGCCATCAGCTCCTCCCCATATGTGGGATCAGGAACCCCAATCACCTGGACGTCCTGGATGGCAGGGTGCGTGTACAGGAACTCCTCGATTTCCCGGGGGTAGATGTTCTCCCCGCCCCGGATCACCATGTCCTTGATCCGGCCCTCCACCACCACGTACCCGTCGTCGTCCATCCGGGCGAGGTCGCCGGTGTGCATCCACCCGTCGGCGTCGATGGCTTCGGCCGTCTTGTCAGGCTGGTTCCAGTACCCGGCCATCACCGCGTAGCCGCGGGTGCAGAGCTCACCGATCTGCCCGCGCTCCAGTTCCTCCCCCGTGGCAGGGTCAACGATCCGGCTCTCCAGTTGCGGCATGGTCCTGCCCACGGTCTCGGTGCGCTGCTGGAGGGTGTCCCCCTTGCGGGTCATCGTGGACACGGGCGAGGTCTCGGTCATGCCGTAGCAGATGGCCACATCCACCATGTTCATTTCGGAGATCACCCGGTTCATCACCTCGATGGGGCACAGCGAACCGGCCATCACCCCCGTGCGGAGCGTGGACAGGTCATAGGAGGCGAAGTCCGGCAGCGCGAGCTCGGCGATGAACATGGTGGGAACCCCGTAGAGGGATGTTCCGGCGAAGTCCTGCACTGCCTCAAGCGCGGCCGGCGGCGAGAAGCCGCGGCCAGGGATGATGGTGGCGGCGCCGTGGCTGAGCGCATTGAGGTTGCCGATCACCATCCCGAAGCAGTGGTAGAAGGGCACCGGGATGACCACCCGGTCATGGTCCGTGTAGCCCAGCAGCTCACCGATGGCGTAGCCGTTGTTCAGGATGTTGTGGTGCGTGAGCGTGGCGCCTTTGGGAAAGCCCGTGGTGCCGGACGTGTACTGCAGGTTGATGGGATCGTGCGGGTGGAGTTCGGCCATGCGGGCCTTCAGGGCAGCGTGACTCACGTCGTCCGCCCGCTTGAGCAGTTCGGCGTACGTCAGTTCGGCATCGCTTTGGGGGCTCCCGGCCGTCAGCCCCTCCAGGCCGTGGTCCGGCAGGAAGACCAGCTCCCGCAGGTCCGGGCAAGTCAGCAGGGCCTGCCGCGCCATGGCCACGTAGTCGCTGTTGTTGTCCGACGGCGCCGTGAACAGCATGCGCATGCCGTTCTGCTTGACCACGAATTCCAGTTCATGGCTGCGGTAGGCCGGGTTGACGTTGACCAGGATGGCGCCGGCCTTGGCGGTGGCGTACTGCAGCAGCGTCCATTCGGCGCAGTTGGGGCTCCAGATGCCCACCCGCTCCCCCTTGGCGATGCCCAGGGCGAGGAGCGCACGCGCCAGCCGGTCGACGTCGTCGTTCATCTTTGTGTAGCTCCAGCGGCGGGCATCGGCGCCCGGCACCGGTGCGGCCTCAATCAAGGCGTCATGGAGGGGGAACTGGGCGGCCACGCGCTCGAAGTTCGCGCCGATGGTTTCCTCCAGGAGCGGGACGTCAGTGTCCCCGGCTGTATAAGCACGCATGATGGCACGCTACCAACAGGATCCCTGCAGGAGAAGGAAGACAGGCGGGGAAACGGGCGCAACACAACGGGGCGCCACCTGCAGCCCCGGTATTGTGAAACGCATGAGTGCACCCATTGACCTGATAGCAACGTTCATTCCCAACGACGGCGAGTTCTTCCGCGTCAAGCTGGCCCTGGAAATCGCGATCGATGAGGTGGTGAACGAGCCAGGCTGCATCCGTTACGAGCTGACCGAAGCCACGGAGGAGAAGCTGGTCCTGACCGAACAGTGGGCGTCCGAGGAGGACCTGGACAAGCACTCCAAGGGCACCGCTGTGCAGGACCTGAACGAGTCGCTGAGCGCGTTGCTGGCCGAACCGGTCAAGCTGGAACGCGTCTGACGCAGCCTGAACGCAAAAATGCGGGACCTCCAGTGGGAGGTCCCGCATTTTTTGTGCTGTCAGAGTCTTAGAAGTCGGGGATCTGGGTGCCGTCCTGCGTGCCGTCCCGGGGGCCGGCAGGCTGGCTGGCCGCCGCTGCCGCTTCTTCCCGCTGGCGGGCCACGTGGGCGTGGACCTCGTCCATGTCCAGTGCCTTCACCGCGTCCACCACCTGTTCCAGCTGCTGGGCGTTCAGGGCGCCGGGCTGCGAGAACACCAGCACCTTTTCACGGAAGGCCATCAGGGTGGGGATGGAGGTGATGCCTGCCTCCGCCGCCAGCTGCTGCTCTGCTTCGGTGTCCACTTTGGTGAACACGACGTCAGGGTGCTTCTCGGAAACTGCTGCGTAGGTGGGGCCGAACTGCTTGCAGGGGCCGCACCATTCTGCCCAGAAATCGACCAGGACAATGTCGTTGCCTTCGATCGTGGATGCGAACTGTTCACCTGTGATGTCGAGGGTAGCCATGTGTCCACGCTACGCGCCGGGGCCCCGGCTGTCGCCCGTGTTCGCTCCCCGCGTCATCGGGAATAGGGGAAGGACGACGCCGGCACGGGGGTTCAGCGGTTGGCATCCCACAGGTGCGGGGAAGGCGTGCGGCTGCCGGGCAGGGCGCTGGAGGCGCGCCACTCATGGATCCACTCGGGCAGCACCAGGTCCCCGGGCGGTGTCCCGAACTCCGCGATGATCTCCTCCTGGCTGACCGGGCCGGTCTTGGTGACCAGCCGGGTGGCGATGTAGGCACGTGCGTAAATCTCGCCGTCGGCCACCATGCGCTGCTCGAAGAAGATCGCCTTGGTGTCCAGCCCGATGATGCGGGTCTCGATGGCGTAGTCCTGCCACAGCTGCAGGGATTTGCGGAAGGAGATGGTTTCCGCCGACACCACCGGGCTCCAGCCGCGGCGGCGCATCCGCTTCCAGACGCCGCTGCGCACCATGAGGTCGAACCGGCCCAGGTCCATCAGGGACAGGTACATGCCGTTGTTGACGTGCATGGCGATGTCGATGTCCGTGGGCAGGACGCGCAATGGCAGGGATGCCGGTTCCCATACGGTGAGCGGCGGCCGCCGTTTCGACCGGAAAAGCAGAAGCAGTGTTCTCAGGAGCAGGTGCATGCCTCAATGTTACCCGCCGGTAACATCTTTTGGCCTGCTGTGCCGCGGTCCATCCCCTTAGGATTTTCTGCATGACGCAGCAACGCTACCGGGCCCTGGCGGAGTGGCCCCTGATGGCGACGGCACTGGTATTTCTCGGCGCGTACGCCTGGCAGGTCATCGGCAGGGTCGAGGGCAGTGGGGCGGACTGGCTTGAGGCGGTCATGTGGGTGACCTGGTTCGTCTTCGTCCTGGACTACTCGGCAAACCTGTGGCTCTCGGCTGACCGGCGGCAGTGGTTCATCCGGAACCTGCACGAGCTGGTGATCGTGGCCTTGCCGTTCTTCCGGCCGCTGCGCCTGCTGCGCCTGGTCACCTTGTTGTCCGTCCTGCACCGTACCGTGGGCGAAACGCTGCGCGGCCGCGTGGTCACGTATGTGGCGGGGTCCGCGGCGCTGCTGGTTTTTGTCGGTGCGCTGGCTGTGCTGGACGTCGAACAATGGGCGCCGGACGCCAAGATCACCACGTTCGGCGATGCCCTGTGGTGGGCCACCGCAACCATCACCACGGTGGGCTATGGGGACATGTACCCGGTGACGCCCATCGGCCGGCTGGTGGCCACGGCGCTGATGATGAGCGGCATCGCCGTGCTGGGTGTCGTGACGGCGTCCATTGCCTCCTGGCTCGTCCAGCGGGTTGAGGATACAGCGGAAACGGTGGCGGAGGCCGTGGAAGAGCCGCTGCGGGTTGAAGTGACGGAACTGGTGGCCGAGATTGCCTCATTGCGCCGGGAAATCGCCGAGCTGCGGGAACGCCGGACGCCGTAGAAGCGGGGATTGAGAGATTCCGTTTGGTGGTTGGCCTGCGCCCTCCAGGTCACGGCCGGTGGCAAGTATTGGGCTTCCGGATGCTGAGTAGCTTCGCTGCCGCGGGCGGGTACCGGCCCCGAAAACTCGGGTAATTCCTACTGGTGCCCCGGCCTTGGGGCGATTCCTAGACTCGGGATTCCTAGGACCAACACGCACTGGCAGGTCCCCCGGGTGGCTTCCGGACGTTCCTGCCTTCACGCGGAGTTCCGCATTTTCTGGGTATGCGGATGCCTCCACCCTGTGCCGCCTGCGGCTCCGGCAACTGCCGGGGCCGGCGGTGCAATGACTTCGCCATCCGTCCGGCGCACCGGTGTGCAGCAGCACAACCTGGCTGGACCGAACCCAGATGGGCCAACTCCATGAAACAGCCTTTCATCCCCTCCCCCGAGGGCACCAGCAGAAGCTTCGCCACCGACGAACCACGGACTGACCTCAACAGCGGCCGGCCGGTCATCAGCAACAAGTTATGGGCCGGCATGGCCACGGCGGCCGTTGTGGCCGCGGTAGGCGTGGGCGCCATGGCAGCGCCGCCCGCTACCCTCGGCGGAAGCACGACGGCGGCGGCCCAGGTGGCAGAGGCCGCCTCACCACCGTCGCCAAGCGCCGCAGCCGAAACAGCCACGGACGCCGTGGCATCCGGACAAAGCGATCCGGGTGCGGCATCGGCGGTGGCGGCACAGGCTGCTGCGCCGGCCGCCGACCCGGCGCCTGCCCCCGCACCGGCAGCAGCCGAACCTGCGCCCGCACCGGCCCCCGCACCGGCCCCCGCGCCTGCCGGTGACCCCAACGTGTACACCGTGGTCCCGGGCGACACCGTGGGCGCGATTGCTGCCGGCCATGGCGTGGACATGAACGCCATGCTCGCGGCCAACGGGCTCAGCGCCTACAGCATCATCTACCCTGGCCAGACGCTCCTGCTGACCGGTCCGGCCATCGCAGTGGCCGCACCCGCCCCGGCTCCGGCCGCGGCACCTGCCGCGGCCCCGGCTCCAGCGGCCGCACCGGCACCTGCTCCGGCTCCCGTCCCCGCAGCGCCTGCAATCCGGACCATTTACGTTGCCGGCTCCGGCGGCCAGTCCATGGTGGACGCCTGCATCGGGCCCATCCACTTCACCCCCAACGACGGCTATTCGCTGTTCATCACCGAGCATGATTTCTGCGGCGGCTGGGCCCGGTTCTCCGGGATCAGCGTGGGTGAGACGGTGAGCATCCCGGGCTATGGAACCTTCACGGTAACGGGGCGCGGGACGGTCCCCAATCCCGGAACCACCAACGACGTGATTGCGGTGTTCGGCGGTTTCCCCCGGGCGATCCTGCAGACCTGCATCCCGGGCACCAGCCAGATGCTGCTGATCGCACTGAACTGAATGCACATGAACCCGGGAGCTGACCCGGGTTATCAAAAGCTTGTCCGCGGGTCCGAACCTTTTACGGCTTGGATCCGCGGACAAGGCCATGACGTGTCGCCGGCCCTACACCCCGTGGCGCTCCGAGATGTGCTCCACCAGTTCGCCTACGCGCTGTTCGGAGTAGTTGCGCGCAATGTCGCCCTGGCTGATGATGCCCACCAGTTTGTGGTCGGAGATCACCGGAAGCCTGCGGACCTGGTGCTTTTCCATCATGTCGATGGCTGCATCGACGTTGGCGTCGGCGTCGACGCAGTAGGGCTTGCCGGAGGCGAGGTCGCGGGCCATCATCTGGCCCGGGTCACGGCCGGCGGCGACGCACTTGAGCACAATGTCGCGGTCGGTGATCATGCCCTTCAACTTGCCGTCATCCCCGCAGATGGGGAGGGCGCCGCAGTCCAGGTCCTGCATCATCCGGGCGGCGTCCACAAGGGACTCGCCTTCACGGATACATCGCGCATCCGTGGTCATGAATTCACGTACAGCACTCATTGAATCCTCCTTCATCGATGGATTTATCGACGCAGGGCATCGGGGCACGTGCGCCGATTCTGTCAGACTACGCCCGCACCCCCATGGTGTCGACGACGGTTTGGCACCGTTTCCAGGCGGCCTCCGACCCTGCCTGGAGACACGAAAAAGCCCCCGGAACCTGGTGGTTCCGGAGGCTTTCCTTGGGTGGCAGATGAGGGATTCGAACCCCCGTAGGCGTTGCCAGCTGATTTACAGTCAGCCCCCTTTGGCCGCTCGGGTAATCTGCCGAACTTCAAAAGAAGTACCCGCTGATGCAGTGTTCGGAGCGTCCGTTTCCGTCCGTTCCGCTTCAGTAACCGCGGGCAAGACAACTTTACAGAACTTCCGCCGAAGAATCGAATCGAGCCCCGGGCAGCCCCAAAAGCCGCGAACCAGCGCCGGAAAACCGCTGTTTTATGCCTCCTGGCCCAGGATGCGTCCGGCCAGCTTGGCCTCGAAGCTCAGGGCCTGCTCCTCGGTGATCTGGTTCAACTGCACGGCCCGCTGAAGGTCCGCCCGTACCCCATCCATGCGGGAGGAGGCGTCGGCCACCGGGCTGAAGATGATGGAGGCTGCCAGCGCTGCCGCCGCCACCGAGGTCGCCGCCGTGGCCACCGCCCCCGCTGCTGCTGATGTGGTCCGGGTGACATAACGGGCGGCCTTGCGGTGCATGGTGTTCCTCTCGAACTTCAGTACAACTGCTCCAACTCTCGCCAGCGCGCCTTCGTTCCCCCGGTGCGTCCGCTGAGAGGGAACTGTGAATCCGCGGCCCCCACCGGTCCGGGCATCCGTACTAGGCTGGATTCCAGTGATCCTGGCCCTGTTCCGCACGGGGCGCCCCATCAACAAAGGAGAGTCATGGCAGGCGAGTCAACGTTCGACGTCGTAAGCAAAGTGGACAAGCAGGAAGTGGCCAACGCGCTCAACCAGGCCCAGAAGGAACTCGCCCAGCGCTACGACTTCAAGGGCGTCGGGGCCGAGGTGGACTTCAGCGGCGAGAAGATCCTCATGAAGGCCAACTCCGAGGAACGCGTCCTGGCGGTCCTGGACGTACTGCAGTCCAAGCTGATCCGCCGCGGAATCTCACTAAAGTCGCTGGATACCGGCGAGCCCTACGCATCCGGCAAGGAGTTCCGCCTGGAAGCCTCCATCAAGGAAGGCATTGCGCAGGACCTGGCCAAGAAGATCAACAAGCTGATCCGGGACGAGGCGCCCAAATCGGTGAAGTCCCAGATCCAGGGCGACGAACTGCGGGTCTCCTCCAAGTCCCGCGATGACCTGCAGGCCACCATGGCGCTGCTGAAGGACTTCGAGGAAGCCGACCTGCAGTTTGTGAACTTCCGCAGCTAGCCCTCCCCGCCGTCGATTTCGACGCGGATAATTTCCTCCGCTACGCCTAACGGCCGGCGCACCCGATATACGGGGGGCGCCGGCCTTTTTGCGTGTCGCGGACGGCTTTGCGTGTCGCGGACGGCTTTGCGTGTCGCGGACGGCTTTGCGTGTCGCGGGCGGCGGAGCCGGTCGCCGATTCCGCTGCGGCCCCGCCATGCGTAACGAACACGAAATTACAGCACGTTTAGTTTGCGTAATTGCCGGCGCCGGGTAATCTCATCCTTAGGCCTGCCTAAGTAAGGCTTACCTGAGCGAAAGAACCTCCATGACTGCCAACTACCTGATCGGCCTGCGCGAAGGACTCGAAGCCACCCTGGTGGTGGTCCTCCTCATGGCCTACCTCGCCAAGACGGACCGCCGCCACCTCATCCCCCGGCTGTGGACAGGCGTTGCGGCGGCCGTGGCTGTCTCCGTCGGGTTCGGGGCCCTCCTGACCTTCGGCCCCAAGGGCCTCACGTTTGAGGCGCAGGAGGCGATTGGCGGCAGCCTGTCCATCCTCGCCGTCGGCCTGGTCACCTGGATGGTCTTCTGGATGGCCCGCACCGCGCGGACACTCGGCAGCGACCTGAAGTCGCGCGTTGACCGGTCCGCAGGCGGGGCCGGTTGGGGCCTGGCCGTGGTGGCAGCCATCGCCGTGGGACGGGAAGGCCTGGAAACGGCCCTCTTCCTGTGGGCGGCGGCCAAGGCCACCGGTGAGACCACCCAGCCACTGCTGGGCGCCCTGCTTGGCCTGGCAACCGCGGCCGGCCTGGGCTACCTGCTGCACCGCGGCGTCCTGAAGGTCAATCTCTCCCGCTTTTTCACCTGGACCGGCGCCGCCCTGATCGTCATCGCCGGCGGCGTGCTGTCCTACGGCGTCCATGATCTTCAGGAGGCCCGGCTCCTTCCGGGCCTGCACTCCCTGGCGTTCGATATCAGCGCCACGGTACCGCTGTCGTCCTGGTACGGCACCCTGCTCAAGGGCACCCTGAACTTCTCCCCGGCTACCACCTGGCTGGAAGCCGCGGCGTGGCTTGTGTACGTACTGCCCGTGCTGTTCCTCTACCTGCGCACGCACTTCACGTCGGTGCCGCCAGGCAGGACCATGGCCGGCAACAACCACGCCGCCAAAGCCCCGGCCGCTGCCTGACCGACTGCTTGACCGCCAAAAGACCTCCGCACCCGCACCCAAAGGACAACCCAATGCCCGGCTTCACCCTGCCCAAAACACCCCGGTACGTCTTCCGAAACAAGCCCGCCGCCCTTGCTGCCGCCGTCGTGGCCGTCCCTCTGCTCCTCACCGGCTGCACGGACAACACCAAGGCAGCGGACACCTCGGGTGGCGCCATCGAGGTTGTCAGCTCAAATACCGAGTGCAAGGTCTCGGCCGGCAGCGTGCCCAGCGGAAACCTCAGCTTCTCCGTGAAGAACGAGGGCACGGAGGTCACCGAGTTCTACCTGCTGGCAGCGGACGGGCTGCGCATCCTGGGCGAGGTGGAGAACATCGGCCCCGGCCTGACCCGCAACCTGGTGGTCACCGCCCCGGCAGGCACCTACACGACAGCCTGCAAGCCGGGCATGGAAGGCGACGGGATCAGGGGCGCCCTGGAAGTCACCCAGTCCGGAAACCAGCCGTCGGCCGACACGGACTTCCAGCACCTCCTGGACACCGCCACCGGGCAGTACGCCTCCTACGTCAAGGACCAGAGCGAGCAGCTGCTCACCGGCACCCAGCAGTTCGCCGCCGCCTTCGCGGCCGGCAACGCGGAGGAGGCGCGCTCCCTGTACGCGGCAACGCGCCAGCACTGGGAACGGATCGAGCCCGTGGCCGAGTCCTTTGGGGACCTGGACCCGCAACTTGATGCCCGTGAAGCCGATCTCGAACCGGGCCAGGAGTGGACCGGCTGGCACCGTGCCGAGAAGGACCTGTTCCCGCCGGCGGACTACACGGCGTTGACGGCAGCGGAACGGTCCTCGATCGCAGACCGGATGGTGGCCGACACCAAGGACCTGGTGGAGCGCACCCGCACCCTGGAGATTTCCGCGGACATGCTGGGCAACGGCGCCAAGGAACTGCTGGACGAGGTTGCCACCGGAAAGGTGACCGGGGAGGAGGAGATCTGGTCGCACACGGATCTTTGGGACTTCCAGGCGAACGTCGACGGCGCCCGCATCGCCTTCGAAAGCCTGAAGCCTGCTTTGCTTCGGAAGGACGCTGCCCTGGCCTCCTCCCTGGATGAGAAATTCGCCGCACTGCAGGCGGAGCTGGCCACGCACGCCCAGGGCACTGGCTTCGCCTCCTACGACAAGCTGGCCCCTGAGCAGGTCCAGCGGCTGGCGTCACTGGTTGACGCGCTCGGCGAACCGCTGTCCCGGCTGACGGCGGCGGTGGTCCTGTGACCGGCTGCCCCTTTGGCGGCCGGCCGCCGGAGGCCTCCGCGCCGGATGAACCTGCCGCTTCACCTGGGGCGGCGCAGGATGGCGGGGACCGGGAACAGCCGACGGCGGGAGCCCGCCTAAGCAGGCGCGGCCTGTTTGGCATCGCCGGACTGGGCGGTGCGGCAGCGGGGCTCGCCGCAGGCTTCCTGGGGCACGACGCCGTGGCCGCCTCTGCCGCGCCGCCGGCCGCCGACAGCCCGGTGGTCCCCTTCCACGGCCACCACCAGGCCGGCATTACCACCCCCGCCCAGGACCGCCTGCACATGGCCGCGTTCGACGTCACCACGACGAAGCGTGAGGAACTGGTCCAGCTGCTCAAGGACTGGACGCGGGCTGCGGAAGCACTGACCGAGGGCCGCCCTGCGGGCGCAACCGGCGCCGTGGACGGACCCTATGGTGCCCCTCCGGAGGACACCGGCGAGGCGCTGGACCTCAACGCGGGAAAGCTGACCCTGACCTTCGGCTTCGGCGCCGGCCTGTTCGAAAAGGACGGCGTGGCCCGCTTCGGACTGGAAGGACGCCGGCCCGAGGCCCTGGCCGACCTGCCGCACTTCCCCGGCGAGGACCTGGACCCCGCCCGCAGCGGCGGCGACCTGGTGGTGCAGGCCTGCGCGGACGACCCCCAGGTGGCGGTGCACGCCATCCGAAACCTGGCACGGATCGGCTTCGGCAAGGTGCGGGTCAGGTGGTCCCAGCTGGGCTTCGGCCGGACATCGTCCACGTCCCGCACGCAGGAGACCCCGCGGAACCTCTTCGGGTTCAAGGACGGCACCAACAACCTGAAGGTGGAGGACCAGCAACTGCTGGACCAGCATGTGTGGGCAGCGGCCGCCCGGCCCCAGGATGCCTGGATGGCAGGCGGCAGCTACCTGGTGGCCCGCCGGATCCGCATGCACATCGAGATCTGGGACCGCACGTCCCTGGGCGAACAGGAAGGCCTGATCGGCCGGACCAAGGGAACGGGTGCACCCCTGTCCGGCGGCGGGGAGTTCACCGAGCCCGATTTCGCGCGGCAGGGCAAGGGCGGAAAACCCCTGATCCCCCTCGATTCCCACATGCGGATGGCACATCCCAGCCAGAACAGCGGCGTGCGGATGCTGCGCCGGGGCTACAACTACACCGACGGTTCCGACGGCCTGGGGCACCTGGACGCCGGGCTGTTCTTCATTGCGTTCGTCACCGATCCACGGACCCACTATGTCCCCATGCAGATGGCGATGGCCAAGGGCGACACCCTGGCGGTGGAGTACCTGAAGCACACGGGCTCCGGACTTTTCGCGGTGCCGGGCGGGGTGAAGCCCGGCGGCTTCATCGGCGAAGGCCTCTTCGCGTAGCGGGACCGCCCATGCCGGCCCCGCCCCGCCGTCGTTCCCGACGCGCCAAAGGCTAACCGCTGCGCAGGTTCCTTGGCGCACCCGAAATACCAGGGGCGCCAAGGAATCTGCGCAGCGAAAATGAAGGTGCGCGTCGCCGGCGAAGGCGCGGGTCGCTGCTGAAGGCAGGGCATCGGCATACAGGTCCGACGGCGGGCAACCGGCTACGTCTGCCGGCCGGCCATCCGCTCCAGCCGGGCGATCCGGTCCCGCATGGGCGGGTGGGTGGCGAACAGCTTGTTCATGGCGCCGCCGCGGAAGGGGTTGGCGATCATGAGGTGGGAGGCGTTGACCAGCCGCTGGTCCTGCGGCAGGGGCGCGATGGTGACGCCGCGTTCGATCTTGGCCAGTGCCGAGGCGAGCGCCAGCGGATCGCCCGTGAGCTGCGAACCGTCCTCGTCGGCGTCGTACTCCCTGGTGCGGGAGATGGCCATCTGGATCAGCGACGCCGCGAACGGCGCCAGCAGTGCCATGGCGATCATGGCCAGGGGGTTGGCGTTGCGCCGGTCACCGCCGCCAAAGAACAGCAGCATCTGCCCCACGGACGTGATGACGCCCGCGACGGCGGCAGCCACGGATGAGGTGAGGATGTCCCGGTTGTAGACGTGCATCAGTTCGTGTCCCAGGACGCCGCGGAGTTCACGGGCGTCCAGGAGCTGGAGGATGCCCTCGGTGCAGCAGACCGCGGCATTTTGCGGATTGCGTCCGGTGGCGAACGCGTTGGGGTTCATGGTGGGCGACACATAGATGCGCGGCATGGGCTGGTTGGCGCGCATCGAAAGCTCGCGGACAATCTGGTAGAGCTGCGGCGCCTGGGCTTCGGAGACCGGGATGGCCTGCATGGCCCGGATGGCAATCTTGTCGCTGTTCCAGTACCCGTAGAAGGTGGTGCCGACGCCGATCAGGGCCATGATCCAGATGGGGGCCGAGCTGCGTGTCCCCACGCCGATGAGCCCGCCAAGGCCCAGCAGCACCGCCCACAGCACCCCGAACAGTGCCGCGGTCTTCAGTCCGTTGTGATGGTTATGCACGTTTCCTCCTCGTTAAAAGGAACGGCCGGCTAGGGAACCGGGTTCCGCGCATCGTACGTCCGGAAGCCCGGCTGCAGTTTCGCCGCCAGCAAGGCCCCCGCAATACACAGCGCACCGCCGAGCAGCAGGACCCAGCCCTCATTCAAAATCTTAGTCGCGCCACCCGCCAGCAGGTCCCCGATTCGAGGGCCGCCGGCCACCACCACGATGAACACGCCCTGCAGCCGGCCGCGGAGGTGGTCAGGGGCCGCGGCCTGCAGGATGGTGTTGCGGTAGACGCTGCTGATGGAGTCGGCAATGCCTGCAAGGACACAGCAGACGGCGGCGGGCAGGAGCCACAGGGTCACCGCCCCGGCCGGCGCGGGACCGGCCAGCAGCACCACCAGGCCGAACGCCCCGATGGACGCGCCCCAGCCCATCACCGAAACGACGACGGCGGTCCCCTGGCGGCGCACGCTGCCCAGCGGACCGGAGAACAAGCCGGCCAGGAAGGCCCCGACGGCGGTGCAGGCCAGCAGGATGCCCACGGTTGCCTCGCCGCCGCCGATCATGAGGGCCGCGACTGCGGGCAGCAGCGCCCGCGGCTGGGCAAGGACCATGGCGATGAGGTCGATGATGAAGGTCATGCGGAGGTTGGGCCGCGTGCCAAGGAACCGGAACCCCTCGATGACGGAGCGGATCCCCGCCTTGCTGTGTCCACCGGTGGGCGGCATGGGTGGCAGCCGGTAGACAGCCCATAGGACGAAGGCAAAGCTCACGAAGTCGATGGTGTAGGTCCAGCCGAACCCGAGCCACGCCACCAGGAGGCCGGCCAGCAGCGGCCCCGCGGTCATGGCAAGGCCCAGGGTCAGCATGCTCAGCGCGTTGGCGGCCGGCAGGAGTTCCTTGCGGATGAGCGTGGGGATGATGGCGCTGCGTGCCGGCTGGTTGATGGCCTGGGCCCCGCTTTGCAGTGCCACCAGCAGGTACAGCACCCACACGTTGCCGAGCTGCACCCAGGCCTGCAGTGCGATCAGGCCGGTGGTCAGCCAGAGCACGGTGGTGGCCAGCAGGGCAATCCGCCTGCGGTCGTGGGCGTCGGCGATGGAGCCGCCCATCAGGCCACCGATCACGAGGGGAACCAGCGCGAAGATGCCCAGCAGGCCCACGTAGAAGCTGTCCTGCGTCAGGCGGTACACCTCGAGGCTCACTGCCACCAGGGTGAGCTGGCTGCCGACGGCGGACACCGCCGATCCGAGCCACAACCGGCGGAATGCCGGGCTTTCCCTGAGCGGTGTGACATCGGCAAGCAGTTTCCCCACCCCCGTAACACTAGCGGGCGACACGGGAAGGTAAGCCCCGCCTTATTGTGAGTTGCTAAAAATAAGTGTTTCAATGGAGCCATGATGGAGCACTTTGACGGCCAGGAAGCGTGGGCTGCAGCCCTGCGCGCCCACGGCCGCAGGGTGACCAAGCAGCGGCTGGCCGTCCTTGCCGCCGTCGAACGCCACCCCCACTCGCCTGCCGAAAGCATCCTTGCCGCCGCCCGGGCCGAGCTGCCCGAACTGACGGCCCAGTCCGTCTATGTAGTCCTCGGCGACCTGACGGACCTGCACATGCTGCGCCGCTTCGAGCCGCCGCACTCCCCTGCCCTGTATGAGACGCGCGTGGGCGACAACCACCACCACGCCATCTGCATCAGCTGCGGCCGGGTGGAGGACGTGGACTGCGCCGTCGGCCACGCCCCCTGCCTCACGCCGCACTGGAACCCGGACGCCAAGCCCATGACCATCCAGATCGCGGACGTCATGTACCAGGGCATCTGCCAGGAATGCCAGCAGGCCCAGCAACTTCCTCCCCACAGTCCCTCGCAAGAAAAAGAGAAATAGGAGAACAATGACTGCCGTTTCCACAACCCAGTCAGGCGCGCCGGTTACATCCGACGCTCACTCGAAGTCAGTTGGTGCCGATGGTGCCATCATCCTGACCGACCACTACCTCGTTGAAAAGCTCGCGCAGTTCAACCGCGAGCGGGTTCCGGAGCGCGTAGTGCACGCCAAGGGCGGCGGCGCATTCGGCACGTTCAAGACCACCGAAGACATCTCCAAGTACACCAAGGCCGCGTTCCTGCAGCCCGGCGTCGAGACCGAGATGCTGATCCGCTTCTCCTCCGTCGCGGGCGAGAACGGCTCCCCGGACACCTGGCGCGACCCCCGCGGTTTCGCCGTGAAGTTCTACACCACCGAGGGCAACTACGACCTCGTGGGCAACAACACCCCCGTCTTCTTCATCCGCGACGGCATCAAATTCCCGGACTTCATCCACTCCCAGAAGCGCCTGCCGGGCACGCACCTCCGCGACGCCGACATGCAGTGGGACTTCTGGACCCTGTCCCCCGAGTCCGCCCACCAGGTCACCTGGCTCATGGGTGACCGCGGCCTGCCGGCCTCCTGGCGCGAAATGCAGGGCTACGGCTCGCACACCTACCAGTGGATTAACGAAGCCGGTGAGCGCTTCTGGGTCAAGTACCACTTCAAGTCCAACCAGGGCGTGAACTCCATGAGCTCCGAGCAGGCCGAACAGCTGGCCGGCTCTGACGCGGACTTCTACATCCGCGACCTGTCCGAGAACATCGCCGCGGGCAACTTCCCGTCCTGGGACCTGCACGTGCAGGTCATGCCGTACGAGGATGCCAAGACCTACCGCTTCAACCCGTTCGACCTGACCAAGGTGTGGCCGCACGGCGACTACCCGCTGATCAAGGTGGGCACCATGGAGCTGAACCGGAACCCGGAGAACTACTTCGCGCAGATCGAGCAGGCCACCTTCGCGCCGTCGAACTTCGTGCCGGGCATCGCCGCCTCGCCGGACAAGATGCTGCAGGCCCGCATCTTCTCCTACGCGGACGCACACCGCTACCGCGTGGGCACCAACCACGCGCAGATCCCGGTGAACCAGCCCAAGAACCAGGTCAACAACTACAGCCAGGACGGTGCCGGACGTTACCTGTTCAACGCCCCCTCCGTTCCGGTCTACGCACCGAACTCCGTGGGCGGCCCGGCTGCCGTTGAGCCGCAGAACCCGGCCGGCGGCTGGGAGAACGACGGCGAGCTGACCCTGGCTGCGCACTCCCTCCACGCCGAGGACGGCGACTTCGTCCAGGCCGGCACGCTGTACCGCGAGGTCTACGACGAGGCCGCCAAGGCCCGCTTCCTGGAGACCATCACCGGTGCCGTGGGCGGCGTCCAGAGCCCGGGCATCAAGGAACGCGCCATCCAGTACTGGACCAACGTTGATGCCGAACTCGGCGCCAAGCTGCGCGCCAACCTCGGCGCAGGGGATGCCCCCTCCGCTCCGGCCTCGGATGCAGAGTCCGCCAACAAGATCGGCTGACCAGGCTTCCTGCCGGCTGAACCGAAAGAACACCCCGTCACGGGCCTCCGTGGCGGGGTGTTCTGCTGTCGAGGCCGCTTTTGCACATACGGCGGCGTAGACCTGGCTGGTTGCGGGCGGCAGCCCTAGGCTCCGTAGATGAACACTTTCGCAGGCATCCCCATCGAAGCTTTCCGCTTCTACGCACAGCTGGAGGACAACAACAACCGCGACTGGTGGCTGGCACACAAGGCAACGTACGAGGAATCAGTCAAGGCACCACTCACCCTCCTGCTCTCCGAGCTGGAACCCGAGTTCGGACCGGCCAAGCTTTTCCGCCCCAACCGCGACGTCCGCTTCTCACTGGACAAGTCGCCCTACAAAACTGCCCAGGGAGCATTCGCTGCGCGCCAGGAAGGCGTGGGTTTCTATCTCCAAATCAATGCTGACGGGCTGTTGATCGGTGGGGGCTACCACTCCCACACTCCCGCCCAGCTGGCACGGTTCCGCGCGGCCGCCGACGCTTCCGCCAGCGGCGCCGCCCTGCAGGACATTGTTGATGCCGTGGCCGGCGCCGGTTTTGCCATCGAGGGCGAGACGCTGAAAACCGTCCCGCGGGGATTCGACAAAGACCATCCCCGCGCCGAACTGCTCAAGCACAAATCGCTCTCCGCCGGAGTCGAGGTGGGCCGGCCGGAGTGGGTCTCCACACCCGCCGCGAAGGAGCGGATCGCGGAACGGTGGCGGCAGCTCCGGCCGCTCGTGGAATGGGTGGGCCGGTACGCCGCACCCTGAAACGTGGCTGCCTTAACTGCGGCTGCCCGCCAGGCACAGGCCGGGCGGGCAGTTCAGGAGGCGTGGGTGGCAGGCCGTCAGGTGCGGCTCAGCTCATCCTCGTCCCGTTCAGCGGCGGGGGCTGCAGCGGCGCCGGCCGCGCCGTTGACGCTGGTGTTGGCCTCGGCGAAGCGCTCGTTGAGCCGGGAGTGCCGCTGTCCGTACGCGAAGTAGATCGCCAGGCCAATGACCAGCCAGAAGGCAAAGAAGATCCAGGTCTCCACGGCGAGGTTGGTCATCAGGTACAGGCACAGCACCGCGGAGACAACCGGCAGTACCTTGCCGAACGGGACGCGGAAGGCGGGCTTCAGGTCCGGGCGCTTCCTGCGGAGCACCAGGATGCCCAGGCTGACCACCACGAACGCGGACAGAGTGCCGATGTTGATCATTTCCTCGAGCAGGTCCACGTTGGTCAGGCCTGCCACCAGGGCAACCGCGGCGCCGCAGATGATCTGGAGGCGCGCCGGGGTGGAACGCTTGTCGCTGGTCTTGGACAGCGACCGGGGCAGCAGTCCGTCGCGGCTCATGGCCAGCACCACGCGGGACAGGCCCATGAGGAGCACCATGATCACGGTGGTCAGGCCCACCAGGGAACCGAAGGCGATGACCTTGGCGGCGGACGTGTCGCCCACGGCCTCGAAGGCAGTGGTGAGGGTGGGGCTCTTGGCCTCGGCCAGCTGGGTGTAGGACACCATGCCGGTCAGGGCCAGGGACACGAGGATGTAGAGCAGCGTCACCAGGGCCAGGCCGCCAAAGATGCCGCGGGGCAGCGTCTTCTGCGGGTTCTTGACTTCCTCGGCGGAGGTGGCCACCACGTCGAATCCGATGAAGGCGAAGAACACCAGTGCGGCCCCGGCGAAGATGCCCATGGTGCCGTACTGGGCGGGCGCGGCACCGGTCAGGAAGCCGAAGAAGGACTGCTTCAGGACGTCCGCGGCGCCGGTGCCTGCCGTGGGCTGGGCGGCGGGAACGAACGGGCTGTAGTTCTCCAGCTTCACGTAGGTGAAGCCCACCACGATCACGAACAGCACCACGCCGATCTTGATCAGGGTGAAGATGTTTCCCACGCGGGCGGACAGCTTGGTGCCCAGCACCAGCAGCACGGTGAAGATGGCCACGATCAGGAAGGCGCCCCAGTAGAGGTCCACGCCGCCCAGCGAGAGGGCCGGCGGGATGTCGAGGCCCGTGAGGGCAAACACCTTGCTGAGGTAGATGCCCCAGTACTTGGCGATGACGGCGGCGGCCGTGAACAGCTCGAGGATCAGGTTCCAGCCGATGATCCAGGCAAGGAGTTCGCCCATGGTGGCGTAGGTGAAGACGTAGGCCGATCCGGCCACGGGGATGGCGGTGGCGAACTCGGCGTAGCACATGATGGCCAGCGCGCACGTGACGGCGGCGATGGCGAAGGAGACGGTGACGGCGGGGCCCGCGAAGTTGGCAGCGGCCTTGGCGCCCACCGAGAAGATACCGGCGCCCACAGCAACGGCGACGCCCATGATCATGAGGTCCCAGGTGCTGAGGGAACGCTTGAGTTTGCGCCCTGGCTCATCGGCGTCGGCAATCGACTGCTCGATGGATTTTGTCCGCAGAAGATTCATAAGGGGGGTCACAATCCTGGTTTGTGATGGAAACAGACCTATCAACGATAGTGTCCATCCACTGGACGGCCCCAATCGTCCCGAATAGTGAGACGGCCTCTGCGCCGAATATTCTTCCGCCAACGCACTCGGGGCCCTCCTAATGGAGAGCCCTGAGGCGTAAAGCGTCGAACTTGCTAGGTAGGCCAGTCCATCAGCGTTGACCGGATCAGGAAGCGTTTGCCCTCCGGCGCTTCCACCGAAAAGCCGCTCCCCCGGCCCGGTACAACGTCCACGGTCAGGTGGGTGTGGCTCCAGTAATTGAACTGTTCCCGGGACATCCAGAACTCCAGCGGAAGTGGCTGCAGGCCGTCGGACAGGTCGAACAGCCCCAGGAGGACGTCCGAGTCCCCCGTGATGAAGTCCCCTGCCGGGTAACACATGGGTGAGGACCCGTCGCAGCAGCCTCCGGACTGGTGGAACATGAGCGGTCCGTGCCGGTCCCAGAGCATCCGCAGCAGGTCCACGGCCGCCGGCGTGAGCGCCACCCGGGAAAAGTCTTCCCCGGGCAGCGTCACGGCGGCGTCCATCCCGTGGTCCGGCATCAGAACCTCAGCACCACGCGGCCGTCGATCTTGGCGTGCTTCATCTCATCGAAGACGGCGTTGACCTCGGAGAGCTCCCGGACGGACACTGTGGGGCGGATCTTTCCCCTGGCGTAGAAATCCAGCGCTTCCTCAAGGTCCTGCCGGGTTCCGACGATGGAACCGCGGACCGTCAGCCCCTTGAGCACGATGTCGAAGATCGGCGCCGGAAAGTCCCCCGGAGGCAGTCCATTGAACACGATGGTGCCGCCCCTGCGGGCCATGCCAATGGCCTGTCCGAATGCTGACGGATGCACCGCCGTAACCAGCACCCCATGGCACCCTCCTGTTTCACGCTGGATCACCTCTACCGGATCTTCATGCAGCGCGTTGACGGTCACTTCCGCTCCGTGGGTCCTGGCCAGGGCCAACTTGTCGTCCGCGACGTCCACGGCGGCCACCCGCAGGCCCATGGCGACGGCGTACTGGACGGCGATGTGCCCCAGCCCTCCGATGCCGGAGATGGTGACCCACTGCCCCGGCCGGGTCTCGGTCATCTTCAGGCCCTTGTAGACGGTGACGCCGGCACAGAGTACCGGCGCCACCTCGACGGGGTCGGATCCCGCCGGTATGCGCGCCGCGAAGCGTGAGTCCACGAGCATGTACTCCCCGAAGGACCCGTCCACCGTGTAGCCGCCGTTCTGCTGGGCCTCGCAGAGGGTCTCCCAGCCGGTGCGGCAGTACTGGCAGTCACCGCAGGCGGACCACAGCCAGGCGTTGCCCACCACGTCTCCGATGCGGAGGTCGGTGACGCCTTCACCCAGTGCCACCACCTCCCCCACGCCCTCGTGGCCGGGAACGAACGGCGGGGCGGGTTTGACCGGCCAGTCCCCTTCTGCTGCGTGGAGGTCGGTGTGGCATACGCCGGTGGTCAAGACTTTGACCAGTGCCTGGCCGGGCCCGGGTACCGGCATGGCGACGTCCTGGACGGACAGGTCGGCACCGAATTTGGTTACTACTGCTGCTTGCATTGTCGTCGTCATTGGCGAAATCCTTGCGTCGTTGTAGCGGGGGGTAGTGCTGGCCTAGAAGAAGCCCAGCTTGTTTTCGTCGTAGCTGACCAGCAGGTTCTTGGTCTGCTGGTAGTGGTCCAGCATCATGGCGTGGTTTTCACGGCCGATGCCCGAGGACTTGTAGCCACCGAAGGCGGCACCCGCCGGGTAGGCGTGGTAGTTGTTGACCCAGACACGGCCGGCCTGGATTTCCCGGCCGGCGCGGTAGGCCACGTTGCCGTTGCGGGACCAGACACCGGCGCCCAGCCCGTAGAGGGTGTCGTTGGCGATGCCCATGGCGTCGTTGTAGTCGCTGAACTTGGTCACCGCCACCACGGGCCCGAAGATCTCCTCCTGGAAGATCCGCATCCGGTTGTGGCCCTCAAACACGGTGGGCTGGACGTAGAAGCCACCCGCCAAATCGCCCGGGAGTTCGGCGCGGGCGCCGCCGGTGAGGATCCTGGCGCCTTCCTGCTTTCCGATGTCAATGTAGGACAGGATCTTCTCCAACTGGTCGTTGGAGGCCTGTGCACCAACCTGCGTATCGGTGTCCAGCGGGTTGCCCTGGACCATCTTTTCCACCCGCGCCACGGCGTCCGCCATGAAGGAGTCGTAGATGTCCTCCTGGACCAACGCCCGGGACGGGCAGGTGCAGACTTCGCCCTGGTTGAAGGCGAACAGCGCGAAACCTTCCTGGGCCTTGTCGTAGAACGCGTCGTTCTCCTGGGCAACGTCGTTGAAGAAGATGTTGGGGCTCTTGCCGCCCAGTTCCAGGGTGACGGGGATGAGGTTCTGGCTGGCGTACTGGCTGATCAGCCGGCCGGTGGTGGTCTCGCCGGTGAACGCGATCTTCCGGATCCGGGAGCTGGAGGCCAGCGGCTTGCCGGCCTCCACGCCGAAGCCGTTGACCACGTTCAGCACGCCGGCGGGCAGCAGGTCCCCGATGAGTTCCACCAGCACCAGGATGGAGCTTGGCGTCTGTTCGGCGGGCTTGAGGACCACCGTGTTTCCGGCGGCGAGCGCGGGTGCCAGCTTCCAGACGGCCATAAGGATGGGGAAGTTCCAGGGAATGATCTGGCCCACCACGCCGAGCGGTTCGTGGAAGTGGTATGCGGTGGTGTTCTCGTCCAGCTGGGAGAGGCTGCCTTCCTGGGCACGGACGGCTGAGGCGAAGTAGCGGAAGTGGTCCGCCGCCAGCGGCAGGTCCGCGTTCAGGGTTTCCCGGACCGGCTTGCCGTTGTCCCAGGTTTCGGCGACGGCGAGCATTTCCAGGTTTTCGTCGATGCGGTCGGCGATCCTGTTCAGGATGGCGGCACGTTCCGCTGCTGAGGTCTTGCCCCAGGACGGTGCCGCCTTGTGCGCCGCGTCCAGCGCCAGTTCGATATCCTCGGCCGTGCCGCGGGCCACCTGGCAGAACGCCTTGCCCGTCACCGGAGTGATGTTGTCGAAGTATTGCCCCTTCACGGGGGCCACCCATTCGCCGCCGATCCAGTTTTCGTAACGGTCCTTGAAGGTGACCTTCGAACCGTCGGTTCCCGGCTGTGCGTAAACGGTCATGTGCTTAGCTCCTTTGCTGTGCAGAAGGCGGGCCCCAGGGGCCGTTCGCCGTTGGAGACAGCGTAGGAGTTGGCAGGTTGCAGCCAGGTTGCAGGCCTGTGGCCGGTGTCACAGGGGGGCGTTGTCAGGCGCGCAGTTCGGCTTCCAGCCGTTCCAGGTCGGCCACGACAGCGGCCCGCTTGGGTGAGCGCGGCGGCAGGAGGCGGAGCGCGGCGCGGCGGATTCCGACGTCGTCACTTGCCTCGGGAAGCGCGGCGTACTTGAGCAGGGACTCGGCACTTCCATCCGTGAGAACGGCCTCCCGGAGCAGGGACGAGACCCTGTTCCTCAGCTCGATGATGCCGGGCGCCTCGGAGCGCGGGAGCACGCCGCCGCGGTAAATCTCCAGGGCAATCCGGTGTGCACCGCGCTGCAGGCAACTAAGCACCTGGCCGGTATCCGGCACCAGGTCGACAGGCAGCCGGTAGGGGCGCGAGCCGGGAACAGCATCCGGGGAAAGCTGTTGGATGACCTTGCGCAGGCGGACCATCTCGGCGCGCAGCGTCATGGTAGGGCCGTCCCCGGGATACAGCAGGGAGCTGAGTTCCTCCGCGGTGAGCCCGTCCGGGTGGGTGCTGAGCAGGGCCAGGATCTCGCTGTGCCGGGCGGACAGCGAAACCGTCCTGCCGCCCAGGCTGAGCAGCGCCTGGTCGCGGCCCAGCAGCTGCAGGCTGTTCCGGTAGAGGCTGCCTTCCTTGGCACCCTGGCCCTGCCTGCCGGCGGACGCCGGGGACCGCCGTCGTACGGGCTTCCTGGCCAGCTCCGCCGCGCGCTGCAGGCGCTCCACCCGCAGCTGCGCCTGCGCGGCCGCCACGGTGGCTTCCACCAGCGACAGCGTATGCGGCGCCACCGCGGTGGCTGTCCCGGTGATGTCCACGACGCCCAGCACGGCGCCTGAATCGGGGTCGTGGAAGGGGACGGCGGTGCAGCTCCAGGGATGGACGGCCCGCTGGTAGTGCTCGGCGCCGGCGATCTGGATCCCCTTGCCCAGGGCCAGGGCCGTTCCCGGGGCACTGGTGCCAACACTGGCCTCGGACCAGTCGGCACCGGGGACGAACATCATGCCTTCGGCGCGGCGCTGGAGCGTGGGGTCGCCGTCCACCCACAGGAGCCTGCCCACCTCATCGCCTACGGCCACCAGGAGGCCGCTGTCATGGCTGGGCTGGACCAGGAGTTTGTTGATGACCGGCATGATCGCTGCAAGGGGGTGCTGCCGGCGGTAGTCCTCCAGCTCGTCCCAGTCGAAGGCAAGCGGCGCGGCCGCATTGTCAGGATTGGCTTTAAAGCCGGCGGACCGTAGCCACGATTCCCTGATGAGTTTGCGCAGGCCGGGGATTTCGGGCGTGGCATCGCCCAGGCCCGGCATCTCTGGAATGGCACCGTCCAGGCGCTCGTGACCTGCCAGCGCGGCGCGCTGGCGCGGTTCAGGCTGGAGCAGGTTCGTCATCGAACTCCCGGAAAGTGCAGGCTTCTGGCGCGGCTAGTCTAGCCGTACCAGTTCCTCCAGCGCATCCACCCCTGCCACTGCTCCACCCGCGGCAGCGTAGCCCTCCGCAACCCGCCGCGCCCCCGGCGCCTTGGTCCGGGCCTGGTGGACGGCGGCGCGGAGCCTTTCCGGGGTGAGGTGCTTCCGGCTCAGCCGCACCCCGGCGTCGGCGGCCACCACCCTCGCCGCCACCTCGTGCTGGTCCCTGCCGAACGGAACCACCACCACGGGCACCCCTTTGGCGAGCGCCTTCTGCGTCGCCCCCATGCCGCCGTGCGTGATGGCGACGGCGGCGCGGTCAAGGACGGGGCCGTGCGGCACGAAGTGTTCCAGCCGGGCATTGGCCGGGACGGACGCAAAGGCTTCGGCGCCGGATGCCCGGTGCGCCCCGGCGGACCCGGTGTCCGCTGCCGGCAGGGTGGCCACCACGGTGAAGGGTTCAGCGGCCAGGCCGGCCAGCGCCGCCCGTACCAGGGCTTCGTCGGCCTGGTATTCGGAGGATGTGGTCACCAGGACCACGGGGTCCTGGCCATCCCCGAGCCAGGAGGGAGGCTCCGCGGGCGGTTCCCAGCCGAGCGCGCCGATCATCCGCACGTCCGGCCCCCAGTCCGGATGGGGATACTCGAACGGCTGCGACGTGGCCACAAGCATCAGCGGCGCGGTGCGGAACATCTCGTCCGCACCGCTGACGGGTGGCAGTTGGCCGGCGGACAGCTCCGCCCGCAGCGCGTTGATGTGCGGCAGCATCAGCTTTTCCACGGCGCCGGTCACCAGGCGGCGGGCCAGTGCATCACGGGCCCTCCCCAGCGGGCCGGACATGGGGGCAAGCCCGGGTCCGAACGGCGGCGTTCCCCTCGACTGGAGCGGCGGGGTGTAGGGGCTGAAGGTGGCCCACGGCAGCCCCGAGGATTCGGCCTGGATGCGGGCTCCCCAGGCGTTGATGTCGATGAGCAGCAGGTCCGGGCGAACGTCATCAATGGCCTGCTGCAGGTCCGGGGCGTCGAACCGGGCGCGGGCCGTGAAGGTCTCCACGCTGGAAGCCAGGGCCGCCTTCGCGTTGTTGGCGCGGTAGTCAGTGGCCTCGACCGCAAGTATCCGGTCATCCACCGGTCCGGCATGGAACCCCGCCTCCATGAGCAGCGGGACCTGCCGGCGCAGGGTACGGACGTGGACATCATGGCCGCGGGCCGTCAGCTCCTGGAGCAGCGGGACCATGGGGAAAAGGTGGCCGATGGCGGGAGAGGTGTAGGCAAGGACGGTGGACATCAGGGCCTCCGGATGAAGGGTTCCAGCATTTCGAGCAGGCAGTGGGCCACGTGGTCGCGGCTGAGCCCGGCATCGAGGCGCAGCAGCTTCCAGGTGTAAACGTCGCAGACGGCGACGAACTGGGCAAGGCGGCGCTTCCGCTCTACCCCGTCCGGCAGGAAGTCATCTGCCAGGAAGGGCGCGAAGACGCGTTCGCACCACTGCCGGTGGAGCTGCCGGCCGCCTTCGGTGATCTCTGCGAGGAAAGGGGACGTTTCCTCCTCGGCCAGCATCTTCAGGGCCAGGGCGCCGGTGGTTTCGTAGTGTTCCAGGAGATTGTCGACGGCGGCGGGTACGTCGCCGGGAGGAGCGGCACCGCGCTGGCCGGCAACCTGCGCTGACGCGAATTCCGCCGTGGCGTGGATCAGGCCCGGGCGGTCGCCGAAGCGGCGGATGACGGTCTGGACGGTCACCCCGGCCCGTTCAGCAACGGCGTTCAGCGTCACGCCGGCGAGCGGCCCCTCCATGAAGAGGTCCAGCGTTGCCTGCAGGATCCGGCGCCCGGTTGCGGCGGCAGAGGCCGCACGCTTCCGGGAGTCGTAGGCACGGGTTCCCGCCATATTCATGTTAATCAGACTAACTTGAATACGGCTCTGCGGCCAGAGGTCACAGGGCCAGGTTTACAACCAGGGCCCGCCCGACCCATCAGATGGCCCCTTCACGGCCAGCGCCTCCAGCTGCCCGTCCGCGCTTCCAACAAGCAGTGAGAGGCGGCTGCGAACGTGGCAGGCCTGCGCTTTGGGGGTTTTCGCCTCTCCCAGAGGGCGCAGCCACAGTGCAATGTTCACGTAGTACTGCAGTCCATACTGCGATTTCTGCAATTCGGCCACAGTGATCACGTCATCGGTGTCGCGGTACCAGGATCCGCTGTGCTTCGAGAATCCCGCACCTTCATGAAGCCGTCAAAAGTGGTTTGAATGACGTTCCTGCTGATGGCCCTCCCTAAGTAACCACCTGCTGGCGGAGTGCGGCCGGAGTCAGCCGCGGGAGATGCGGATCATGTCCTCGCGCGGCACCACTTTGATCCGTTCGCGCACCACGTGGTCCAGGCCTTCGGGTCCGGTCCAAGCGGCCCCGAGTCCAGCCTCATGGGCGTCGAGCTTGTTCCACCCTTCCCAGGTGGTGTATTCGATACCGCGTTCCTCGAGCAAGTCGATGATGGCCTGGGGATCCGGGTTTTGTGCAGCGGGGAGGTTCGGCCGGTCCTCCAGCAGGAAGCCGATGGTCTCCAGCGCATCGCCCTTGGTGTGGCCGATGAGCCCGACGGGTCCGCGCTTGATCCAGCCCGTGGTGTAGATGCCCGGGACGGGGTTCCCGTCGGCATCCAGGACGCGTCCGCCCTCATTGGGGATGACGCCGCGCTTGGCGTCGTACTCCAGTTCGTCCAGGGCGGAGCCGTGATAGCCGATGGCCCGGTAGACAGCCTGGACGTTGTATTCGACGTACTCCCCGGTGCCCTTGGCGTTGCCGGTCCCGTCCAGCTGCATGCGCTCAAACTTGATGCCGCCCACCCTGCCCGTGCCGTCGTCGAGCACTTCCACGGGGCTGTGCAGGAAGTGCAGGTGCAGCCTGCGGGAGGAGGGGCTCTCCGACTCCGCGTGCTCCTCAACCAGCCAATTGGTGAGCGTGTTCACCATGGTCTTGACCTGGTTGTTGCTGCGGATGGCCTCATCCGAGGCCTCGTCGAATTCAAAGTCCTCCGGATACAGGACGATGTCCACGTCGTCCATATGGCTGAGCTCGCGCAGTTCCAGCGGGGTGAATTTAACCTGGGCCGGTCCGCGGCGGCCGAAAACGTGGACGTCCGTGACGGGCGAGGACTTCAGGCCCTGGTAGACGTTGTCCGGAATCTCGGTACTCAGCAGCTCCTCGGGGTGCTTGACCAGCATGCGGGCCACATCCAGGGCCACGTTGCCGTTGCCGATGACGGCGATTTCCCTGGCCTCGAGCGGCCATTCCCGGGGAACATCGGGGTGCCCGTCGTACCAGGACACGAAGTCGGCGCCGCCGAAGGAACCCTGGAGGTTGATGCCGGGAATGTCCAGGTCCGCGTCCTTCACGGCGCCCGTGGAAAAGATCACGGCATCATAGAAGGCCCGGAAATCGTGCAGGGTAAGGTCCCGGCCGTAGGTCACGTTGCCCAGGAACCGGATGTCCCCGCGGTCCAGGACCTTGTGCAGGGCGTTCACGATGCCCTTGATGCGGGGGTGGTCCGGGGCCACACCGTAACGGATCAGTCCGTAGGGCGCGGGGTAGGCCTCGAAGAGGTCGATGCTGACCTGGAAGTCGCCGTCCTTCACCCCGCTGGACTTGGTGAGGATGTCCGCAGCATAGACTCCTGCCGGTCCTGCGCCGACGATGGCGACGCGGAGGGGACGGTTGGCGGTTTCGCTCTTGTTGGACACCGGGAGCCCTTCTGAACTGGTCCTGCTCACGTTTCATGAGACTGCGCCGCGTCATGCAGCGCACAGTCCCCCATTCTAGTTGGCGGCCAGGGCCACCACCTTGCCTTCGCGGTACAGGAGTGCCCGGAGTTCGGCCTCCGCCGAGTCCAGGCGCTTTGGATCGATGGTTTCGCCGTCATGGAAGTGGTCCAGGACGCGGGGGTCCACGTAGCTCTTCCGGGCGATGGAGGGTGTGTTGCCCAGCGTCTCCGCGGCCTCGTGCATGGCCCGGCTGATGGCCCGTTTCCGTTTGGCCGCCGTGCGCTGGGGGCCGGTCCGGGCAAGGCTTGCCGCCGCGGCCACCGTCCCGCGAAGGGTGCGGAAATCCTTGGCGGTGAAGTCCGATCCGGTCCGCTCCTTCACGTAGGCGTTGATGTCCGCGCTGGTGACCGGACGCCAGGTCCTGCCCTCCTTGTAGGCCAGGAGCCGGGCGTTGGGCCCGCGGCGCTTGAGGAGGCGCAGCACGACGGCGAGGTCCGGGTCGCGGATCTCCGATTCCCAGTCCTTGCCGCTCTTGCCCGGGAAGCGCAGCAGGATGCGGTCCTTGCGGACCTGGACGTGGGCGCACAGCAGGGTGGCCAGGCCCCGGCTGCCGTTTTCATTGGTGTAGCGTTCGGACCCCACGCGCAGGGATCCGCTGTCCAGCATCCGGAACGCGGCCGCCAGGACCCGCTCGCGCGTGAAGCCATCGCTGCGCAGGTCCATGGTGACCATGCGGCGTGCCGCGGGCAGCGATTCGGCCAACTGGAGGGACCGGTCGAACTTCACCCGATCCTTACGCTCACGCCACTCCGGGTGGTAGATGTACTGGCGACGGCCCACCGCGTCCACCCCGGTGGCCTGGATGTGGCCGTTCTCAAACGGGGCAATCCAGACGTCCGTCCACGCGGGCGGGATGCCGATGCTCTCCAGCCGGTCACGGACGGGACCGGGCGGCAGGGTGGAGCCGTCCAGGTCCCGGTAACTGAAGCCTTTGCCTGCCGGTACCCTGCGGTAGCCGCGGCCCGAGGCGTTGCTGCGCCGGAGCCTCATGGGGCCGGCTGCGGGGTACGGGCACATGTCATGAAAGAAAGCCTACTGACTATTTTCCGGTTTTCCCGCCTGCGTCCCGGAATACCTGCCCGCGGGCTGCTGTTATGGAAAGCGTGCCCATGCCAGAAGGAACCCCCGTAGCCACCTCCCCCACGTCACGCTCCACGGCAGGTGATGCGGTGCCCGCGGGTCCCAAGGCAGTCGCCGGGGATTCGACGGCGGGAATGCTGTTCGGCATCGGCGCGTACGTTTTGTGGGGGCTGCTCCCGCTGTACTTCTTCATCCTGATGCCGGCCGGCGCCGTCGAGATCGTGGCCAACCGCGTGGTGTGGTCGCTCCTGTTCTGCGCCCTCCTGATTACGGTCACCCGGGCGTGGGGGGTGCTGACTGCGGCGCTGAAGGACCGCCGCGTGTTTGGTTCCCTGGCGCTGGCTGCTTTCCTGATCGCCATCAACTGGCTGACCTATACCTACGGCGTGACCACCGGGCAGGCGGTGGAAACGTCACTGGGCTACTTCATCAACCCGCTGGTCTCGGTGCTCCTCGGCGTGCTGGTCCTGAAGGAGAAGCTGCGTCCGCTCCAGTGGGCCGCGGTGGGCGTGGGCTTCGTGGCCGTGGGCGTCCTCACCTACTCCTACGGGAAGTTGCCGTGGATTGCGCTGACGCTGGCGTTCAGCTTCGGCCTGTATGGCTTCGTCAAGAACCGGGTGGGGTCGAGGGTGGACGCCATCACCAGCCTCAGCGTGGAGACCATGGTGCTGGCACCGCTGGCCGCCGTGGCCATGGTGGTCCTGGCCGCGAACGGCAGCTCCACGCTGACTTCCCAGGGGCCCGGGCACTTCTGGCTGCTGCTGGCGTCCGGCGTGATCACCGCCGTTCCGCTGCTCTTCTTCGGCGCCTCCGCGCGGCGGCTGCCCATGACCACCATCGGGCTGCTGCAGTACTTTGCCCCCGTGCTGCAGTTCCTGGTGGCGCTGCTGGTGTTCCGGGAGGCCATGACCGTGGAGCGCTGGATGGGGTTCGGGGTGGTGTGGCTGGCACTGCTCCTGCTGACCCTGGACATGCTGCGGACGGCGCGCAGGAACTCGGTGGCCCGCCGGGCAGCGCTCCGCCAGGCCGCCTAGATAGCGTCCGATGACAAAGAAGGTGGGCTCCCAACCGGGAGCCCACCTTCTTTGCGTTGCCGGAGGGAGTCGTTCCGGTTAGGCGTTGGCCTTGATGGCGGCGGCGAGGACATCCAGGCCGTCGTTCAGCAGTTCGTCGGTGATGACCAGCGGCGGCAGCAGGCGGATGACGTTGCCGTAGGTGCCGCAGGTGAGGATGATGACGCCTTCCTTGAGGCAGGCGGCGGCAACAGCCTTGGTCAGTTCCGGGTTCGGCTCCTTGGACCCTGCCTGGACAAGTTCGACGGCGAGCATGGCGCCGCGGCCGCGGACGTCGCCGATCACGGCGGTGCCGGAGCCGGCCAGTTCAGTCTGCAGGCCGCGGAGCCGGCCCAGCGCGAGTTCCTCGATGTGGCGGGCACGGCCGTTCAGGTCGTACTCCTCCATGGAGCCGATGGAGGCCAGCGCCGCGGCGCAGGCCACCGGGTTGCCGCCGTAGGTGCCGCCCAGGCCGCCGGGGTGGACGGCGTCCAGCAGGTCGGCGCGGCCGGTGATGGCGGACAGCGGCATGCCGCCGGCGATGCCCTTGGCCATGGTGATGATGTCCGGGACGACGCCCTCGTGGTTCACTGCGAACCATTCGCCCGTGCGGCAGAAGCCGGACTGGACCTCGTCCGCGATGAAGACGATGCCCTTTTCCTTGGCCCAGGCGGCCAGCGCGGGCAGGAACCCCTCGGCGGGAACGATGAAGCCGCCCTCGCCCTGGATGGGCTCGATGATGATCGCGGCCACCTGGTCGCCGCCGATCTGCTTCTCGATCATAGTGATGGCACGCTTGGCGGCCTCGGCACCGGTGATGGAGGGGTTTTCCTCGCGGTACGGGTAGCTCATGGGCATGCGGTAGACCTCGGGAGCGAACGGTCCGAAGTTGGTCTTGTACGGCATGGCCTTGGCGGTCAGCGCCATGGTCAGGTTGGTGCGGCCGTGGTAGGCGTGGTCAAAGGCGACGACGGCGTCCCGGCCGGTTGCCAGGCGGGCCACCTTGACGGCGTTTTCCACTGCTTCCGCGCCGGAGTTGAAGAGGACGGTGCGCTTTTCGTGGTCGCCCGGGGTGAGGCGGTTCAGCTGCTCGGCGACCGCCACGTAGCCTTCGTACGGGGTGACCATGAAGCAGGTGTGGGTGAAGTGCTCCACCGCTTCCTTGACGGCGCCGACGACGGCGGGATCGGACGCTCCCACGCTGGTCACGGCGATGCCCGAGCCGAGGTCGATGAAGGAGTTGCCGTCGACGTCGTGGATGATGCCGCCGTCGGCGTCTGCAACGTAGACCGGGACGCTGGAGGCGACGCCGGCAGCCACCACGGACTTGCGGCGTTCGGTCAGTGCCACGGACTTGGGGCCCGGGAAGTCGGCCTGGACGTTGCGCTTCTGCTCCAGGCGGTAGGTGATGTCTGATGCGGTGGTGGTCATGGGAAGGCCTTTCTTTGAAGCCTGGCGGTGGGTGGTTTTACGCGTCGAGGGCGGACATCACGTGCTTGATGCGCGTGTAGTCCTCCACGCCGTACATGGAGAGGTCCTTGCCGTAGCCGGACTGCTTGAAGCCGCCGTGCGGCATTTCGGCGGTGAGCAGGATGTGGGTGTTGATCCAGACGGCGCCGAAGTCCAGGTCGCGGCTCAGCCGCATGGCGGTGCCGTGGTTGGTGGTCCAGACACTGGAGGCCAGGGCGTAGTCCACGTCATTGGCCATGGCCACTGCCTCTTCTTCGGTGCTGAACTTCTGCACCGTGATGACCGGGCCGAAGGTTTCCTTCTGCACCACGTCGTCGGTCTGCTTTGCTCCGGTGATGATGGTGGGTTCGAAGAAGTAGCCCTTCTCCCCCGCGCGGTGGCCGCCGGTTTCGATCCGGCAGTTGGCCGGCAGGTTCTCCACCACCGACGTGACGGCGTTGAAGTGGTTCACGTTGTTCAGGGGGCCGAAGTAGTTGTCTTCGTCGTTCTGCGAGCCGGTGTGCAGGGTCCTGGTGTGCTCCACCATGGCGGCCACGACGTCGTCGTGCACGGACTCCTCCACCAGCACGCGGGTGATGGCGGTGCAGTCCTGGCCGGCGTTGAAGAAGGCGAACTCGGCGATGGCCGCGGCGCTCTTCTTGATGTCGGCGTCCTTGAACACGATGGCCGGCGCCTTGCCGCCGAGCTCAAGGTGTGCACGCTTCAGGCCCTTTGCGGCACCGGAGGCAACGGCGATGCCGGCGCGCACGGAACCGGTGATGGACACCAGGCCGGGGACCTTATGCTCCACCATCATGGCGCCTGTTTCGCCGGTGCCGAGCACCACGTTCAGCACGCCGGCCGGGAAGATGCCGCCGGCCAGGCGTGCCAGGACCAGGGTTGATTCGGGGGTGGTGTCCGACGGTTTCAGGACCACGGTGTTGCCGGCCGCGAGCGCGGGGCCGATCTTCCAGATCGCCATCAGGAACGGGTAGTTCCAGGGCGCCACCTGGGCCACCACGCCGATGGGTTCGCGGCGGACGTAGGAGGTGTGGCCCTCGAAGTACTCGCCCGCGGACTTGCCTTCCATGATGCGGGCGGCGCCGGCGAAGAAGCGGAGCTGGTCGGCGCCGGCAGCCACTTCCTCGGAGGCGATCAGGGAGCGGACCTGGCCGGTGTTGCGGTGCTGGGCTTCGACGAGCTCGTCGCTGTTGGCCTCGATGGCGTCGGCGAGCTTGAGCAGCAGCAGCTGGCGCTGGCCCGGGGTGACATGCTTCCAGGTCCTGAAGGCGTCCTTGGCAGCCGCCATGGCGGCATCGACGTCCGCCTGCACGGAAACGGGGGCCTGCGCCACCACGTCGCCGTTGGTGGGGTTGACCACGTCCAGCAGGGTGGTGCCGGCGGGGGTGACGAACTTCCCGTTGATGAAGTTCTGCAAGGTTTGGACCACGGTGTGCAACCTCTTTCGTAAGGGCCATCGGCGGCCGGGCGGAGACCACGACGGATGGATGGAACTGCCTTGAGCCTATGCCAGCGCCCAAGCGGGGTGAATAGCCACCTGCACACCCTTGCCAAAGAGGTTTAGTGCGGTTGCCCAGCTCACGTTTATCCTTGCTTCATGGCCATTTCCCTTGCTGCCCTGGTGGGCGTGTCCTCCCTGAAGCTGTCCAAGGCGGGCGTGGCGGAGACTACCTGGAACCAGGACATCAACTGGGTTGCCGTCACGGAGCTGGAGGATCCCCAGCGGTTCCTCAACGGCGGCGAGCTGGTCCTCACCACCGGCCTGCGGCTGCGTTCCGCCCCTGAGCAGCGCCGTTTTGTCCGCCAGGTGCAGCGCGCCGGCGCGGTGGGCATCGGTTTCGGCGTGGGCCTTTCGCATGAGGCGGTGCCGCCGGCCCTCCTGGCGGAGGCCAACCGCTGGGGCCTGCCCGTGGTGGAGGTGCCGTACGAGACCCCCTTCATTGCCATCACCAAGCTGGTGGCGGACGCCCAGTCGGCGGACCACTACGCCAAGCTGGAACGGCTGATCGCAGGGCACCAGGTGCTGGCGCGGGCGCTGCTGACCGGCGGCGGACTTTCCGAGCTGTTGAAGAACCTGGGGGGCATGCTGCGTACAGACATCGCGCTCACGCAGTTCACGGCGCAGCTGTACAACAGCAGCACCGCCAGCCCGTCGGCGGAGACCTGGTCCAGCTATCCCGTCCCTACCGGGCGGCGCGATGCGTGCACGCTGTGGGTGCGCCAGCCGTTCGAGGACACAGGGATCATTGGCTACGCGCAGAACCTGATCAGCGTGGAGCTGAACAACATGGTCAAGCAGCGGCAGGCCCAGCGTGCCCTCTGCGGCCAGGTGCTGGAGGACGTGATCCACGGCGCGCTGGAGACCAGCGAGGCGCAGCGCCGCCTGGCCGGCGTGGGCGTGAACAGCACCCGCAAGAACGTGGTGCTGCTCGCTGTATCGGCCGCCCACGGCAAGGCCCTGGGGAGCACCTCGGTGCCGCTGGAACTGGAAAAGGCCGTTGCCGCCGTCGTGGGCAAGGACCTGGTACTGGTGGTCAATGACGACGGCGGGACGGCGCCGGCGCTGGCACGGAAGCTCAGCGACCACCTCGCCGAAGCCGGGATCCACGCCACGATCGGCATCGGCGGGGCGTACACCAAGCCGAACGGCCTGCGCTGGAGCTACTTCGAGGCCCGGGACGCCGCCAGCCACGGCCTGCCCGTCAACGAACCCGAGCGGCTCAGCCTGACGTCGCTGCTGCTGGCCAGCGAGGATGTGCCGCTGGCGGATATGGCCCACGAATCACTGAACCCCCTGCGGTCCTTCGATGCCGCACACGGCTCTGAGCTGATGGCCACGCTGGAGAGCTACCTGAACAACAACGGCTCGGTGGCCGCGGTGGCGGAGGAGCTCACGCTGCACCGCAACACCGTCCGCTACCGGCTGGCCCAGATCACCGAACTGACGGGGTACGACCCCGCCGTCACCGCCGACCGGGTGCAGCTGTGGCTCGCCCTGGCCGTGGCCCGGTTGTCGGCCCGCCAGGGCAGGTAGGCAGGGAGGCGGAAAAGGGGGCCGGCAGCGCCCTGCTGCCGGATCAGATGACGCCGTGCCCCAACAGGTCGCGGGATTTCTTCCAGGCCTTCCGGAAGCCGGCCCGGGCTGCCAGCATCCGTTCTTCCTGCCGGCTGAGCAGGTGGGCATAGATGCCTGCGGCGGCCGCGTCGGTGTTGTCGGCGGCGACACCGGCAAGCAGGTCACGGGCCACTGCGGCGTCCTGGAAGCTGCCCAGGATCTTTTGCTGCCGGCGGGCGGCCTTTGCCACCTTGCCCGCACGCTTGCCATGTACCAGCGCGGCTGATTCGGCCACGTGGCGCAGCCGCTTGGCGTCCTTGCGGACACGGTGGAGGGCAAGTTCCTGTTCCCTGCCGCGCCGTGCCCCCTTGGCAGCCTTGCGTGAGCGGCGCAGCCGTTTGGCGGCCTTGTCCACCGCCTTTGCCGCCGCCCGCCGGCCGGGCGTAACCGCTTCGGCCCGCACCGGTGGGTTGTCCCGGAAGTCCTCGAGCTTGTCCAGGAGCCGGAAGTAGCGCTCCGTTCCCAGGGCTTCGCGCAGGAGCCGGTACGCGTCGTCGTAATCGGCGGCCGTGCGCTGTTCCAGCCCTGCCGTTGCTCCCGCAACACCGTCCCCGGGCGGCAGCCCGGCCAGCTCTCCGCGGAGCTGCTCCCGCAGGACTTCAGCGTCGCGCGGCCGGCCCAGCAGCTGGCCCAGCCACTTCAGCTCGCTCCGCAGCTTGCGCACCGGCGACGCCCGGTACAGCCTCCCGTAGGCGCCCAGGACCGAGCGGATCCGGCGCATTGCCGAGCGCATGGCATGGACCGCTTCCGGCTCCTCGCCCCGGACAGCGGCGTCGGTGGCAAGGATCTGCTCAATCTGCGCCCCCACGTAAACGGTGACGACGGCGGCTGCGGGGGCGCGCTTTCCAGCCAGCAGCGCCGGGCTGCCTTCGTCGCCGGCGGGGCCGGCGGCGTCCCCGCTGCCGGGGGACCGCGTTCCGGCCGCCTTGCCCGGCCCCAGTGCGCGGGCCAGCTTGGAGGCGTGGCCTGCGGGGCGGGCGCCGGCAGCGGCAAGCAGTTCCTCCACCGGGCCAAAGAGGCCTGGGTCGCCGTGGACCAGTTCCAGTTCCCACTCGCGCCACTGCTGCCGGGTGGCTGCGGCCCCATCCTGCAGCCGTTCGGCGGTGACCTGGTCGTCGGCGAGGTCGGCGAGGTGCACGCCGTCGTCACCGTACAGGGGGTAGGTGGTGCGCCGCGTGTGCAGTCGGACCACCGGCACCGGGACGGCACCCCTGAGGTAGGCATGCAGGTGGGTGAGCAGGGCGTCCGGGACCACGTCCGGGCGGCCCAGGGGTGCGTGCAGTTCCGTGCGTTGCTGCGGGCCTTCCCCGGCTGCGGCGGCGGCCTGGGGTGGCAGCTTCAGGTGCCACCCGGCGTCCTTCCCGCCCGTTCGCCGGCGGAGGGTGATGCGCCGGGCGGCGAGGGAATGCTTTGGCGTGTCGAAGTAGACCGCTTCAAGGAGATCGGTATGCGGCTTGCCCACGCGGGCCACCCCTGCCGCCTGCTCCAATGCGGGCACTGCGGCGCCAGTGTCGACGTCGTATTTTTTCTCGATCTCGAGTCCCCGGGAAGCCTCCACAGCCGTCCTTCCGCACCACCTGGTCCGCGCCAGGCCCTCCGACAGTCCGTTGGCAGTCTATTGCAGCGGCGCCGGACCGGGAGAGGTTGGCCACAAAAGCGCAAACATCAAACGTCTAACCTTTAGGGTGGAGGGTATGGCCGCCACTCCACCCGCCTCCCCGCCCGCAAGCATCCAGGCGCCCGCCGCAGCCCCCGCCGCGCCGGCACCCGGCATGGCGCCTGCCAAGCCACGCTCCGCCGTCGTGTTCGGTGTCATTGCGTTGGTGCTGATCGGGCTGAACCTCCGCGCGGGCATCACCGGGGCGTCAGCCCTGCTGCACGACCTCCAGTCGGTACTGGGCTACGGGGCGTTGGTGGCGGCCATCATTCCGTCGATTCCCACACTCTGCTTCGCGGTGGCCGGCGCCGCGACGTCCTGGCTCAGCGGCAAGGTGGGTGTGGAGAAAGGCATCCTGCTGTCGCTGGCCCTGCTGGCCGGCGGCCTGTTGCTGCGCGGCATCCCCGCCACCGGCATGCTCGTGGCCGGCAGCGTGGTGGGCATGTCCGGACTGGCCATCTGCAACGTGGCCATGCCGTCCTTCATCCGCGAGCACTTCGCCTCCCGCACCTCGCTCATGACCGCCGTCTACACCGTGACCATGACCACCGGTGGCACCCTGACCTCCGTCCTGGTCGTACCCCTGGCCCAAGCCCTCGGATCCCCGTCCGCCGCGGTGGGCGCCGTGGGCATCGCTGCCGTGGCCGCCTTCCTGGGGTTCCTGCCCGTGGCACTGCACGCGCACCGCAACGCCGCCCCGGCCACGGGCCTGCGCGTGTCCCCCTGGCCGCTGTTGCGGACCCGCAAAGGTCAACTCCTCACCGCGATCTTTGCCCTTCAGGCCCTGCTCGCATACGCCCTGCTCAGCTGGTTTCCGTACATGCTCACCACCATGGGCCTGAGTGCCTCGGACAGCGGACTGATGTTCGGGCTCATGCAGCTGGTCTCCGTTCCGGCGGGCATGGTGCTGATCGCCATCGGTTCCCGCCCGCGGATGTTGCGCCCGGCGTTCTACCTGGTGAGCATCACCATGGCCGTGGGAATCCTGGCGCTCCTGGTCCTTCCCGTGGGGCTGGCGGCCGTCCCCGCCGTCCTGCTGGGCTTTGGCCTGGGCATCTTCCCGCTGGTGATGGTCATGATCAGCCGCAGCGGCACCAGCACCGCCGAAACCACTGCACTGTCCACGCTGGCCCAGTCGTCGGGTTACCTGCTGGCCACGGTGGGCCCGTTGGGCATGGGCCTGCTGCACAGCGCCACGGGCGGCTGGATCCTGCCGCTGGTGCTGCTGCTGGCACTGGCCCTGGTACAGATTGTGGTATCCCACCTGATTACCGGCCGCGCTATGACCGGAAAGCCCGCAGGGGCAGCTCCGATCCGGGCTGCGGATGGAAGGAAGTAACGCCATGTCCCTGAGCCCGTCAGTCCGGCCGCCGCTCGCCGCCGAAGTCACGGCCAAGCTGAGGGGGATGGTCCATTCCGGCGAGTGGGCCCTGAACCAGCGCATCCCGCCCGAACCGGAACTCATGGCCCGGCTCGGCGTCTCCCGCGGGACCCTCCGTGAAGCGGTGAAGGCCCTTGCCCACGGCGGCATGCTGGAGGTCCGGCGCGGGGACGGCACCTATGTACGCGCCACAAGCGAGATGTCCGGCGCCGCGCAGCGGATGTACCAGGACCACACCGAGCAGCACATCCTTGAGGTGCGGCTGGGCCTGGACACCCAGGCGGCCCGGCTGGCCGCCCGCAATGCCACGGACGACGACGTCACGGCCCTGCGTGCCCTGCTCGCCAGCCGGGACCGGGCCTGGAACAACGGGGACGTCGACGCCTGGGCGGACGCCGACTGGCACTTCCACGAAGGCATCGCGCGGGCGTCCGGGAACCCGCTGCTGCACGAGCTCTACGCCAGCTTCGGAACCGCGTTCCACCGGGATCTCCTCAAGCAGCAGGGCCGGCCCGGCTTCAACGGGCTTCCGCGGGACGGCCACGAGACGCTGCTCGCTGCGATCGAGCGGCGCGATGAGGACGCTGCCGTCGCCACGGTGAACCGGAACCTGAACTCCTGCGCGGAGTGGCTGGCCGAGTAGTCCCGGCGGCACACCCTGCGGGGAAGGGCCCGCTCCGGGGTTTCCGCACCCCCCAAACCATCAGTAGGCTTACCATCTGACGAAGGTTGTTCTGCCTTGCGCCGCATCCCGTGGCGCAGGGCACCCTCCGGACGATGAGGAGTACCCATGGCGCGATCAACACGCCTTAGTGATCAAGAGCTGGGCAACGAGCCCCTCCGGCAGGCGCAGGACGGTGCAGCGGCTGCCGATGGGGCACATACCGATGCCGGGCGGCCGGGCGGTGCAGCCCGCCAGGGGCAGCGCGCAGGCACCATCGGGAAAGCATCGGGCTCCAGGCCGCCGGGCGCGCTCTGGTCTGACGGCCTGGGCAGGGCAGGCACCCGCGCGGCCCAGGTTCTGCTGGTTGTGCTGGTGGTCGCCGTCTCCGTCTTCGCGCTGATGCAGATCAAGCTCCTGGTGATCCCCGCCCTGATCGCCCTGATCCTGGCAGCAGCGATCGGCCCGTTCGTGAACATGCTCCGCCGCCGCGGGATACCGGGCGGCCTGGCCACCGGCATGGCGTTCGTGGCGCTGCTGGTGATCCTGGCCGGCGTGTCCACCGTCATCTATTTCTCCGTCCGGAACCAGTGGGGCGAACTGGCGGCGCAGGCCTCCTCCGGCCTCGACGAGCTGGAGCAGTTCCTGCTGACGGGGCCCATCCCCATCGAGCAGGAACAGCTCAACCAGGCACGGGAGGCGGTGGTGCAGTTTGCCACCAGCAGCCAGGTCCGCTCCGGCGCGGTCACCGGGCTGTCCGTGGTGACTGAATTTATTGCCGGGGCCAGCCTCATGGTGGTCATCCGGTTCTTCTTCCTCAAGGACGGCGCCAAGATCTGGGACTTCTTCCTCCGCCCCTTCTCCGGCCAGCGTGAAGCCAAGCTGCGCCGGTCCGGACGCCGCACGCTCGAGGTTTTGGGCGGCTACGTCCGCGGCACCGCGATCGTGGCCCTGGTGGATACCGTGGCCATCGGTGCGGCGCTGCTGATCATGCAGGTACCGCTGGCCATTCCGCTGGCCATCATCGTCTTCATTACCGCCTTCATCCCGCTGGTGGGGGCAACGGTCGCAGGCATCCTGGCCGCCCTCGTGGCGCTTGTTGCCAACGGGCCGGTGGTGGCCCTCATTGTGGTGGCCGTCGTCGTCGCGGTCAACCAGCTGGAAGGCGACCTCCTGCAGCCGGTCGTCATGGGCAAGTCGCTTCAGCTCCACGCCCTGGTGATCCTCATGGCATTGACTGCCGGCACCATCCTGGCCGGGATCGTGGGCGCGGTCCTGTCCGTGCCGCTGGCGGCGGTGGCCTGGGCCATCATCCAAGTGTGGACAGCCGAGGACCCGGACCTGAAGGACATGAACCCGGACCTGCCCCCGGCCAATACGCAACCGGTCTAGCGGACTCCGCCCCAAGCACCCCGGACACGGCAGCGGCCCGGCACTTACGTGCCGGGCCGCCGTCGTCAGCTTCTTACTGCGCGTCCGCCCTACTCGCCGCGGAGGCCTGCAAACACGTTCTTGGGCCGCTGCATCTCGCCGTGCTTGGCGCCGAGGATGATCACCAGGGCAGCGAAACCGGGGATGGCCCACTGCAGGAGCTTGAGCTGCTGCTGGGCCGTCTTCAATTCGTCCGAGGCCGCGCCGTGCGGCTCCGTTGCGCCTTCGGCGCCTTCACCGGCAAGCTTTTCCACCTTCTTGCCCAGGATGCCCGAGTACAGGGTCACCGCGGCGCCCACCACGGTGACCGCCGTCTTGATGACGGTGTCGCGGGCCACGCCCTCCTGCTTGGCGATGCGGCCCTTGTTCTCCCAGGCGATGGCGAGGTCCGCCACCAGGTGGGAGGCGAAAGCCGCCGTCTGGAACGGCGCCCACTTCATCCAGCCGGCACTGGAAAGCCGGGTGCGCTCGGCGGGGTCCTTGGCCTGGGCCGCCGCGCCGTTGAGTCCGATGGCGCCCATGAGTGATCCGCCAAACCATGCTGCCGCGGTCAGGTCGTGAACTGAACGGGCAATGAGGTTTCCTGCCATGATGTGCGTTCCTAACGTTGTGAACTGGTTCCGGGTTTTGCCGCTGTGCAGCGGACTTCGCTTGCCTGTTCCATCGAGGTATGGTGCGCCCATGGTAAGCACACTTACTAATATTACGAAACCCCGTCCCGGGCGGGGGCAACCGCGTAATATCGTCGCCATGGGAAAAACAGGAACATTGTTCGGCTGGGCCTTCGGGGACCCCGCCCGTGAAAGTGACGGCGGCTACGTGGACGGCCTGCAGCGCGAGGCGCTCAGGAATGCGCGGGAAACCGCCAAAGCCAAGGGCGTGGAGGCGGTCACCGGGTCCGAGGTGTTCACCGTCCTCAGCGCGGACGATTCCCTGGTGGAACTGGACAACGCCCCGGGCCAGCTGGTGGTCCGCTGCACCGTGCACGTGGAGGGACCGGGCGCGGAGAAGCTGAGGGCCGAAGGGCCCATGAACGGCTGAACCATGTCCGACGGCGATTCCACCCTCAGCCAGGCAGCAGACGCTGTCGAGGAGGCGTCCAACCACAAGGCCCTGGACGTCCTGGCCCGCACCGGATTTGCCGTCATGGCGGTGCTGCACATCATCGTTGGGGCCATCGCCGTTGCCATCGCCCTCGGCCATCCGGGCGATGCCGAACCCACCGGCGCCATCGCCCAGCTCGCGGACAACCCGTGGGGACCCGTGGTCATGTGGGGGTGCGTGGCGGCCTGCCTGGGCCTTGCCCTGTGGCAGGCCAGCGAAGCGACGTTGCGCGCTCGGAGCCTGGCCCGCAAGGAACGGCTGGCCAAGCTGGTCTCCTCGGGATTCCTGGCCATCGCATACGGCAGTGTGGGCCTTACGTTCGCCGGCTTCGCCCTGGGCCAGCGCAGCGACTCGGGAGATAACACCCGGGACTTCAGTGCCAGCCTGATGGCCAACCCCCTGGGGCCGTGGGTCCTGGTGGCGCTGGGGCTGACCATCCTGGGCATCGGCATCTACTTCATCGTCAAGGGAATCCGCCGCGGCTTCAAGGAGGAGCTGTTCCACTTCGACGGCACCCGGCGCGGCAGGCTTATCGACAGCCTGGGCGTCACCGGCCATGTGGCCAAAGGGATAGCGCTGGACCTCACGGGCCTGTTGTTCGTGATCGCCGCGGCCAAGCACCGGCCTGAAGAATCCACCGGCCTGGACGGCAGCCTCAAGGCCCTGCAGCACCACCCGTTCGGGCCCACCCTCCTGGTGGCCATTGGCGCCGGCTTCATCGCTTACGGGATTTTCGCGCTGATCCGGGCCCGGTTCGGGCGCATGTAGTCCGCCGCTTTATGGGTAGGAAGGAAGTATGACCCAGCAGCCGCGCGTTCTTTCCACCGTCACCGGGAGTGCCGGGCAGGCCTTTGCCGCCCTCTTCCGGCTCCTCAAACTCGCGCGGCCGGACCGGCCAGCCGGACCGGCCCATCCACCCCCAGGGCCTGGGCCTGGCCGGACAGCTCACCAGGACCGGCAACCCCGCACAGCCCAGCGGCATCGACTGGCTCGATTCCCCGGGGACCGACCAGGTGGTGGCCCGCTTTTCACGGTCCCTGGGCCTGCCGCAGGCGCTGCCGGACATCCTGGGCCTGGCGCTCCGGGTTTCGCCGACCAGTGCTTCCGCCGGTTCCTCGACCCCTGCCGCTGCCTCCGGTACCAACCCCGCGGACGTCCTGTTTGCCTCCACCGGCTGGGGACTGCCGGGCAGGTTCCTCCTGATGCCGCGGCTGGACATTGCGGGAGCCACCCTGACCACGCTGATGCCGTACCGCGGCCGGACGGGCCCGGTGCTGTTGGGACTGCGGACGCTGAACCTGCCTTCGGGGTCGCCGGCCTCCGGCGAATGGGTGCTGGGACTGTCCTGGGCCAGACCCGGAGGGCCGTGGCGGGCGTGCGGTGAACTGCGGCTGAACGCGGGTGCGGACCCCGCGGACATCCCGCTGCGTTTCGACCCCCTTGAGAACCAGCCGCCGGGCGCCCGGACGTACGCCTGGACCCGCCGCCTGCGGAAGCCGTCCTACCGGGCCGCACGGCGGCCCGCACCTCCCGCCGTCGGACACTTGAAGGACCCCGGACACCCGACGGGGTCCGCCGAAGCACCCCACCAAAGCATGACCGGAACCGGAAGGAACTCCATGTCCACCGTCTCGCAACTGTTCACCTCCCCCGCGGCCGACGTCTGGCGGGTCATCGCCGACGGCTGGCTGTATTCCGGCTGGGTGGTGGGCGCATCCCGGATCAGGGACGTGGACGCCGAATGGCCCCGGCAGGGTTCCCGGCTGCACCACTCAGTGGGCGCCTGGCCGCTGGTGATTGATGACAGCACCAGCGTGGCGGCCGTCGAGCCAGGCCGCTCTCTGGAACTGGTGGCGCGGGGCTGGCCGATGGGCGAGGCCAAGGTGGAGATCACGCTGGAGGACCGGGGCGACCAGTGCCTGGTGACCATCGCCGAGGATGCCATCCGCGGGCCCGGCAGGCTGATGCCGAAATTCCTGCGGGACCCGCTGATTTCGGCGCGGAACCGCGAGACCCTGCGTCGGCTGGAGCTCATGGCCGTTGGCGGCGCTGGTAAGCAACAGGGGTAGGGCATATTAAAGCAGGAACCGCGGGACCAATGGCCCCCGCGGTTCCTGTCTGATGGTGCGTTGAATCGGTGCGTCAGACCTGCGCGGCCACACCGTCGCGGGAGATGTCCACCATGTCCTCGCGCGGCACCACCTTGATGCGCTCACGCTTGACCTCCACGCCGTGCGATCCCCCGGCCTCAGTGGCAGCTGCACCCAGTGCGAGTTCGTGCGCGTCCAGCGCCAGCCAGCCTTCCCAGCTGGTGAACTTCACGCCGCGTGCGTCGAGGAGTTCGGTGACGGCGTCCTCCTCCGGTGCCGAAGCGACGGGAAGGTTTTCGCGGTCTTCCAGCAGGTAGGTGACGGTCTCCAGGGCGTCGCCCTTGGTGTGGCCGATGAGGCCGACCGGCCCGCGCTTGATCCAGCCGGTGGCGTAGATGCCCGGCACGTGGTTGCCGTCGGAGTCCAGGACGCGGCCGCCGTCGTTCACCACAACGCCCTTCTTGTGGTCGAACTCCACGTCCGGGAGGGCGGAACCAAAGTAGCCGATGGCTCGGTAGACGGCCTGGACCGGGTAGTCCACGTACTCGCCGGTGCCGCGGGCGTTGCCGGTGCCGTCCAGCTCGGTGCGCTCAAACTTGATGCCGGCCACCTTGCCCGGGGTCTCGGCGTCGTCATAGATCTCCACCGGGCTGTGCAGGAAGTGCAGGTGCAGGCGGCGGGACGCCTTGAGCTCGGAGACGTCCTCGGGCTGCTCGGCAATCCAGTTGGTGAGGGTGCCCACCATGGTCTTGGTCTGGTTGTTGGTCTGGATCTGGCGGTCCGATTCCTCGTCGAACTCGAAGTCCTCCGGGTACAGGATGATGTCCACGTCCTTGGAGTGGGACAGCTCGCGCAGCTCCAGCGGGGTGAACTTGACCTGGGCGGGGCCGCGGCGGCCGAAGACGTGCACGTCGGTGACCGGGGAACCCTTCAGGCCGGCGTAGACGTTGTCCGGGATCTCGGTGGTGAGGAGGTCGTCGGCATGCTTGGACAGCACGCGGGCCACGTCCAGGGCCACGTTGCCGTTGCCGATCACCGCGATTTCCTTGGCCTCGAGCGGCCATTCGCGCGGGACATCGGGGTGGCCGTCGTACCAGGAGACGAAGTCGGCGCCGCCGAACGAGCCCTCCAGCTCGATGCCGGGGATGTTCAGGTCCGCGTCCTTGATGGCGCCGGTGGCGAAGATGACGGCGTCGTAGTGGGTCCGGAGGTCCTCGATGGTGAGGTCCGTGCCGTAGTCCACGTTGCCGAAGAAGCGGATGTCGCCGCGGTCCAGCACCTTGTGCAGGGCGTTCACGATGCCCTTGATGCGGGGGTGGTCCGGGGCCACGCCGTAGCGGATCAGGCCGTAGGGTGCCGGGTAGCGGTCAAAGAGGTCGATGCTGACGGTCAGCTCGCCGCTTTTGACGGCTTCGCTCTTGGTGAGGATGTCGGCGGCGTAGACGCCGGCCGGGCCGGAGCCCACGACGGCGACGCGCAGCGGACGCGCAGCAGTTCCTACGGTGGTGCTGGATGACACGGCTGTGTTCCTTTTCTTCGTTCCGGCCCAACTGGCTCGCATTTGTTGTCGTTTTGACGGCTCAGAACGACAACAACTGCCAGTCAGTTGGGTGGGGCTAGGTGGTGAGGACGGTCTTGCGGGGGCTGTTCGGGGTGGTGGTGCTGTAGTCAGCGGTTTTGAAGTGCGACGGCGCGAAGGGGCTCACGCGCACCACGTCACCGATGACAATCACGGCAGGATTTGCGACGCCGGCCGCCTGGGCCTGGTCGGCGATGGAACCGAGCGTGCCAATGGTGACGCGCTGGTCCGGCAAATAGCCGTTTTCCACGATACCAACCGGAGTGTCCTGCGGCAGGCCGGCTTCGCCCAGCGCGGACGCGGATTCGCGCAGCTGGCCGACGCCCATGAGCAGGACGATCGTGTGGTCCGGACGGGCGGGTACCTCGGAGAGTTCCTCGTGGCCGGTGACCACGCTGAAGCCCTTGGCCAGGCCGCGGTGGGTGACGGGAATGCCGGCTGCTGCGGGAACGGAGATTGCCGAGGTGACGCCGGAGACCACTTCAACCTCGACGCCGTGCTGGCGGCAGTATTCGGCTTCCTCGCCGCCGCGGCCCAGCACGTAGGGGTCCCCGCCCTTGAGCCGGACAACGCGGTGTCCCTTGAGGGCTTCCTCGACGAGGATCCGGTTGATCCCAGCCTGCGGAACGGGGTGGTGGCCGGGGGTCTTGCCGACTTCGATGATCCGGACGTCCGGGGCGAGTTCGTTGAGCAGCCCGCGGGGGCCCAGGCGGTCGGCGACCACGACGTCGGCCTGGCCCAGGAGACGGCGGCCGCGGACCGTGATGAGGCCCGTATCGCCGGGACCGCCGCCAACCAGCGCGACGGATCCCTGGTGTGCGCGGCGGCGGCGCAGCGGCAGGTCGCCGGTTTCGAGGGCGGTGGCCACGGCATCGCGCACGGCCATGGCCCGCCGCGGGTCTCCCCCGGCGTTGATGGCGATCTTGACGTCGTCGACCTCCGCAACGGCGGGAGTCCAGGCGGCGGAAGCTTCATGGTTGGAGGCGTTGACGCACCAAACGCGCTGTGCCTCGGCGTCGGCCGACACCTGGGCGTCCACTGCGGAATCGCCGGTGGCGGTCTGGACGAACCACACGCCGTCGACGTCGCTGGAAAGGTAGGGCCGCGCTTCCCAGGTGAGCAGGCCGGCGCCGGCCATCTCCAGCAGCGCGGGCGAGGCAACCGGAGCCACGACGGTGACCACGGCCCCTGCGTCGAGCAGCCCCTTGGCGCGGCGGGCGGCAACGGGGCCGCCGCCCACCACCAGCACCGGGCGGCCGAGCAGCCGCAGCGCCGTGGGGTAAATGTCCTGAATTGCCATGAATCAACGGTAGGTCCGCGTCACATTCGCCCACAAAGGCCGAGCAACACCAGTTCACGTAAGGTAATGCTGCGTCACAAACGTTTAGCCGCGGCGGCGAGGAACCTGCCCCTGCGGACGATGAGGCGCTCCAGGTACCGGGCCAGGAACAGGCGCTCGACGGCGCGGCCCAGGACCCCCAGCGGGGCGGTGAACTCCACCCGGTCAACCATCAGGCTTCCCGTGGCAGTAGGCGCGAATTCGTGGACGTGCCGGAAGGCCTTGAAGGGGCCCTTGACCTGTTCGTCGGTAAAACTGCGCGGGTAATCGAAGGCGGTAATGCGGCTGGTCATGGTGAGCGGTATGCCGAGGTGCCTGGCTCGCCACGTTACTTCCCGGCCTTCCCCGATAAGCCCGGTTGTCACCCCTCCCACCGCCCGCTCGCCCGCTGACCGCTGCGACTCCAAGTGGATGTCAATGCTGCGCGCCCGGTCGAAGAGTTGCTCCACGGGGAGCGGGGACGCGGTGCGGCACACGAAGCATGCGGTCATGGCGCCAGTCTGCCATTGATTCTTCGGCAGGGCCGTCCCTGCCGTCGTGGGGCACATTAGCGGGGAATCTATGGGCAGGAGGCTTTTTCCCCGGCGTGTCCGTGTCAAAGTGCCCCATTTGGTTGCCACGCGCCCAGGAAATAGCAGAAAGCCCGACGGCGGGAGGTCGCCGTCGGGCTTTCTGCTTTAAGTGTGGAGCGGGCCGGGTCAGCGGGTGCTGCCGGCCAGGAGCCCGCGGCGGCGCAGGAGCCGCTTCTCGATGGGGCCGAAGACCAGCAACTCGATCAGGATACCGACGGCGAGGATCAGCAGGATCGCCGCCATCACCACGGCCATGTCCGAGAGCTGGCGGCCCTGGTCCAGCAGGGAGCCCAGGCCGAAGCCGATGGTGCCGCCAACCGCAATGATTTCCGCGGCCATCAGGGAGCGCCAGGAGAACGCCCAGCCCTGTTTGAGGCCGCCCAGGTAGCCGGGCAGTGCGGCGGGAAGGATGACCTGCAGCGCCATCTGGAGCCGTGAGGCGCCCAGGACGGTGCCCACGCGGCGGTACTGCGGCGGGATCTGGTCCACACCCGAAATCAGGCCGTTGATGATGGAGGGGATGGCGCCCATAAACACCACAAAGTAGACGGTGGCGTCGGTGAGGCCGAACCAGATGATGGCCGCCGGCACCCACGCCACGGACGGCAGCACCTGCAGGCCGGAGATCAGCGGACCGAAAGCGCGGCGCAGCGGAGCGACCTGTGCCAGCAGCAGGCCCACGGGGGTGGCGATGGCCACACTGATCACGAACCCGGCGATGCCGCGCTGCAGCGACGTCCACACGGATTCCTGCACCTTGCCCTCGCCCCAGAGAACCCCCATCTGGTTCAGCACGTCCAGGGGCCCGGGCACCTGGTCGCGGCGCTTGAGGCCCAGGGAGACGTAGAACTGCCAGATCAGCACCAGGACCACCAGGGCCGCGATTGGCAGCAGGATGCGGGTCCAGTCGATGCGGTGCTTGCGGACGGTGTCGGACTGCAGCGAGTCGAGCCCGGATTCGAGCTCCCGCAGGTCCTCGTTGCCGGTGGAGGTCCGGGTCAGGGCGGCATGGACATGCTCGCGGTGTTTCGCGGGTCCGGTTTCGACAGATTCGGCCACCGGATTCTCCTCGACAACGGGGCTGGGGTTACTTGGCATGGCGGCGAATCTCCTCCCGCAGCCGGGCGGTGATGACCCCGGTCAGCTGGCCGGCGAGCCCGGCGTCGGTTCGGTGTTCCTCGGTGACGGCCCATTCCTGGACCACGCGGCCGGGCCGGGAGGACAGCAGCAGCACGCGCTGGCCCAGCCGGACGGCTTCGCGGACGTTGTGGGTGACGAAGACGATGGTGCGTCCGGTTTCCTTCCAGATGCGCTCCAGCTCGTCATGCAGCAGGTCGCGGGTGATGGCGTCCAGGGCGGCGAACGGCTCGTCCATGAGCAGCAGCTGCCGGTCCTGTGCCAGCGAACGGGCCAGGGACACGCGCTGGCGCATGCCGCCGGAGAGCTCGTGCGGGCGCTTGTCCCCCGCCGCGCCCAGGTGCACCAGTTCCAGGAGCTCCTGGGCCTTGGCCTTGCGCTCGGCCTTGCCCACCCCGCGGAGCTTGAGGGCCAGCTCGATGTTTTCCCGGGCGGTGAGCCACGGGAAGAGGGCGGCGTCCTGGAACATGAAGGCGGCGCCGTCGCTGGGTACTTCCAGGGCGCCCGACGTCGGCGCTTCGAGTCCCGCGATGATGTTCAGGAGGGTGGATTTGCCGCAGCCGGAGGCACCGAGGAGGGCAACGAACTCGCCCTGCTTGATGTTGGCGTTGACGTCGTCCAGTACCGGGGCGCCGTCGCCGAAGCGCTTGCCCAGGTGTTCCAGTACGACTGGCATGGTGCCGTCCTTAGGTAGTGGGGGTGGGTCAGTCCTGGCCGAGTCCGGCCGCAGAAATCTTGTCGGTACCGCCGGTGACCTGGTTGAGGGCACGGAGGTCGAAGAGGCCGTTGATGTCGGCCTTCTTGGTGGTGCCGGCCTCCACGCCGTCCTGGAGGAGCTTGGAGTAGCTGCCGGCCAGGGGGTCCAGGGTGAAGGTGATGTTGGCCAGCGACCTGGTAAGGACGTCTCCCGGCAGTGCTGCCCCGGCGGTTTCCTGCAGGGCGGAGTTGATGAGCTCCGCCTTCTGGCCGGCCGGCGCCGAATTGAGCCACGCTACCGATTCCGCGTTCCCCTTCAGCAGCGCCTTGACCGTGTCCGGGTGGTCCGCGGCGAACTTCTGGTTCACGATCAGGATGGTGGTGGGGAACTCGCCCGGCTTGCCGGTGCCGGTTCCGTCCCACAGGTCCTTTTCGTCCACCAGCACCTGGGCGCCGGCCTGGAGCACCAATCGTGAGGCCCACGGCTCAGGCAGCCACGCGCCGTCGAGCTTTCCGTCCTGGAACAGCTTGAGGGACTGGGCGTTGTCTGTGGGGTTGATGGCGACATCGCCGCTGCCGTCCACGTTGGTCTTGTAGCCCTGCTTGCTGAGCCAGGCCCGGAGGGCCACGTCCTGCGTGCCGCCGAGCTGCGGGGACGCGAGCGTCTTGCCCTTGAGGTCGGCGGCGGAGTTGATCCCGGGCCTGACCACCAGCTGTGCACCGCCCGCCGCGGCGCCCGCAATCACCCGCACGGACTGGCCCTGGCTCTTGGCGAACGAGTTGATGGCCGGATTGGGGCCGATGTAGGCGGCGTCGATGGCACCGGCATTCAGGGCCTCGATGGCTGCCGGGCCGGCGTTGAAGGTTTCGGTGCTGAGCCTGGTGCTGCCCAGGGCGTGCGCGAGGAACCCCTTTTTGAGGCCCACCAGGGCCGCGGCGTGGGTGACGTTGCCGAAGTAGCCCAGCTTCAGTTCCGCGGCCGGGGTGGGCTCGGCGGCCTGCGCCTCGCTGTTGCGGGAAATGTTCGAGGCCACGATGGCGCCGACGGCGATCAGCAGGACCAGCCCAATGGCCAAGGCAGCCTCGACGGCGCGCCTGCGCGTGGGAACCGCGCTTTCGCCTGCCACGATGCGGGTCATCCCGGGCTTGGAACTAGTCATTGTTTCACCATAGGGAGTGGCCCAAACCCGTTCAACGACGCGGAAACGGGGGGTCACGCACGTTCATCTAGCGTCACATTTGGCGCACTCCTGCCCTGTTTCGCAGATTCAGTTGCCTTTGACGTTGACCAGCTGCCGCAGCTTGTGCCGCACCGTGACCAGGTCCGCGGCATCCTGCATGACCTGGTCGATCGGCTTGTACGCGGCCGGGATTTCGTCAATGAAGGCCTCCGAGGCGCGGAACTCGATGCCCCGCATGGCCCGCTTCAGCTCCTCCAGCGTGAAGGCCTTCCGGGCAGCGTTCCGGGAGTACTCACGCCCCGCCCCGTGCGGTGAGGAGTTCAGCGACGCCGGGTTGCCACGGCCCACCACAACATACGACGCCGTCCCCATGGACCCGGGGATAAGTCCGGGATCTCCGGGGGCGGCTTTGATGGCGCCCTTGCGGGACACCCACACGGACTTGCCGTAGTGCGTTTCCTGCTCGGTGAAGTTGTGGTGGCAGTTGATCCGCTCGCGTTCCCGGACCGGCCCGCCCACCCAGTGGCTGAACTGGGTTGTTACGCGGTCCATCATCTCCTCCCGGTTCAGCAGGGCGAAGTGCTGGGCCCAGCGCAGCTCGGCAATGTACCGCTCGAACTGCGGGGTTCCCTCGTCCAGGTACGCGAGGTCCGGGTGCGGCAGGTAAATCTGGTTCTTGCGGCTGATATGCCGGGCGACGCCGATGTGGTGCTGGGCGATCCTGTTACCGATGCCCCGCGAGCCCGAATGCAGGAAGAGCCACACGCCGTCGTCCTCGTCTGCGGAGACCTCGATGAAGTGGTTCCCCGAGCCCAGGGACCCCAGCTGCAGCTCCCACTTGGGAACGTACTGGGCAGGGTTGAAACCGGCCTTCGCGGCCCGCTGCTTCAGCTCCGCGATCCGCGGCTGCGCCGTGGGAAGGACCTGCTTGTTGTTGTGCCCTGCCGATAAGGGGATGACCCGCTCGATGTCCTCCCGGAGGCGCTTGCGGTCCTTGGGCAGGTCCTTCACGGAGTACTGGGTGCGGACCGCGATCATGCCGCAGCCGATGTCCACGCCAACGGCCGCCGGAATGATGGCACGCAGCGTGGGGATGACCGACCCCACGGTGGCGCCCATGCCCAGGTGCGCATCCGGCATCAGCGCCAGGTGCGGGTAGATGAACGGCAGGGCCGCGGTCATCACTGCCTGCTCGCGGGTCTTGTCATCCAGGATGGACGCCCAGTTGAGGAGCTTCGGGCTGATGGTCTCCATGCTTTCGCCTCCTCTGACAACCTTACGAGACGGCAAAACCGCGGCTTGTTCGCGCGTCAGAACCTTCACGGTCCGGATCTGCGAACAAGCCGCGGTTTCGAAAGGAGTACCTAGATGCTGTAGCGCTCGTCCTCGTGGTCGCCCGGGTGGTCCTTGACCAGGCCGGCGGCCAGCGTGTTGCCGTCCAGCGGGTCGATCACCAGGAATGCGCCGGTGCGGCGGTGGTGCAGGTAGTTCTCCAGCGGCAGCGGGGCGGCGAGCCGGAGCTGCGCGTGCCCGATGTCGTTCAGTTCCAGGCTGGAGGCGCCTTCAAGCTTGAAGGTGGCCAGGTCCAGCTTGCCTGAGACGCTGCGGACCATCGCCTGCACCGTCCGGGTGCCGTGCTTGACCAGCACCTTCTGGCCTTCGCGGAGCGGCTTCGGGGACAGCCAGCACAGGGCGGCGTACAGGTCGGCGGAAGCCTCGCGGACGGTGCCGGCGGCCGCGATGGTGTCACCGCGTGCGACGTCGAACTCGTCCGCCAGCCGGATGGCCACCGACTGCGGGGCGGCGGCTTCCTGCAGGGAAGCCCCGGCAAAGTCGATGCCCACCACGGTGGTGGTCCGCGGCGCCTGGCCCGGTGTCAGCACGGACACCTGGTCCCCCACCTTTACGGAGCCTTCGGTGATCTGGCCGGCGTAGGCGCGGTAGTCGCGGAACGCCTCCACATCCAGGCCGGCGGCGACGGCGTCGGGGGCCAGGGCGCCCTGCGGCCGGATGACCAGCTGCACCGGGAAGCGGAAGCTTTCCAGGTGGCTTTCCAGTTCATCGGCGGCGGGCAGGGTCTCCAGGACCTCAAGCAGTGCGGGGCCGGTGTACCAGGGGGTGCGCTCGGAGCGCTCCACCACGTTGTCGCCGTCGAGAGCGGAGACCGGGATGACCAGGAGGTCGCTGATGCCGTCGGCGCCCAGGCCCAGTTCGCGGCCCACCTGCTGCACGTCGGCTTCGATCCCGCGGAACACGGACTCGCTGAAGTCCACCAGGTCGATCTTGTTCACGGCCACGATCACGTGCGCCACGCGCAGCAGCTGCAGCACGGACAGGTGCCGGCGGGTCTGCTCCAGCACACCCTTGCGGGCGTCAATGAGCACGACGACGGCATCCGCAGTGGACGCGCCGGTCACCGTGTTCTTGGTGTACTGCACGTGCCCGGGGCAGTCGGCCAGGATGAAGCTGCGCTGGTCGGTGGCGAAGTAGCGGTAGGCCACGTCGATGGTGATGCCCTGTTCGCGCTCGGCGCGCAGGCCATCGGTCAGCAGGGCCAGGTCGATGCCGCCCTTGTCGCCGCCGAAGCCGCGGTCGGCCGAGGTGCGGGCGACGGCGTCGAGCTGGTCAGCCAGGATGGCCTTGGAATCGTGAAGGAGGCGGCCCACCAGAGTGGACTTGCCGTCGTCGACCGATCCTGCCGTGGCGAAGCGGAAGAGCGTGGTGGGCAGGGCCGTTTCCAGGTCTGCCGGGAGAACTGCTTCGGTGGTCATTAGAAGTACCCGTCCTTCTTGCGGTCTTCCATGGCGGCCTCGGAGATGCGGTCATCTGCGCGGGTGGCGCCACGTTCGGTCAGGGTGGAGGCGGCGACTTCCACCACGACGTCGGACACGGTGTAGGCGTTGGATTCCACAGCGCCGGTGCAGGACATGTCCCCCACTGTGCGGTAGCGGACGGTCTTGGTGATGACTTCCTCGCCGTCGCGGGGCTGGGACACTTCGCCCACCGCGCGCCACATGCCGTCGCGGGCGAAGACCTCGCGCTCGTGGGCGTAGTAGAGGCCCGGCAGCTCGATGTTCTCGCGTTCGATGTAGCGCCAGATGTCCAGCTCGGTCCAGTTGCTGATGGGGAAGGCCCGGACGTGCTGGCCCACGGTGTGGCGGCCGTTGTAGAGGTTCCACAGCTCGGGGCGCTGGTTGCGCGGGTCCCACTGGCCGAACTCGTCGCGGAGGCTCAGGATGCGCTCCTTGGCGCGGGCCTTGTCCTCGTCGCGGCGGCCGCCGCCGAACACGGCGTCGAACTTGTTCTGCTGGATGGCGTCCAGCAGGGGGACGGTCTGCAGCGGGTTCCGGGTGCCGTCGGCGCGCTCGGCCAGCTCGCCGCGGTCGATGAACTCCTGGACGGAGCCCACCACCAGCTTCAGGCCCAGCCGCTCAACAGTGCGGTCGCGGAAGTCGATGACCTCGGGGAAGTTGTGGCCGGTGTCCACGTGCAGCACGGGGAACGGCACCTTGCCGGGCCAGAACGCCTTGGTGGCCAGGTGCAGCATCACCACGGAGTCCTTGCCGCCGGAGAACAGCAGCGCGGGCTTCTCGAACTCGGCAACAACCTCGCGGATGATGTGGATGGCCTCGGACTCCAGGGTGTCCAGGCTGGACAGGCGCGTGGATACGGCGGCGTCAGTCACCTGGGTCTCCTCGGTAAGTGAAGTGCTCATACGTGTAGTCCGCATTCTGTCTTGTCGGTTCCTGCCCAGCGGCCGGCGCGGGGGTCCTCGCCGGGTGCCACCTTGCGGGTGCAGGGCTGGCAGCCAATGGAGGGGTAGCCCTGGGAAAGCAGCGGGTTGACGGGCAGGAGGTTGTCGTCGGAGTACTGGACCAGCTGGTCGAATGTCCAGGCGGCCATGGGGTTGACCTTGACCAGGCCGTTCTTCTCGTCCCAGCCGATCAGCGGCGTGTTGGTCCGGGTGGGGGCTTCGTCGCGGCGGACGCCGGTGAACCAGAGCTCGTAGCCGGCCAGGGTGCGCTGCAGCGGGGCCACCTTGCGGAGGGCGCAGCACTGGGCGGCGTCGCGGGCAAAGAGGTCCTTGCCCAGGAGCCGGTCCTGCTGCTCCACAGTGTTTTCGGGGAGCACGTCCACCACGTTGACGCGGAGGTTCGCGGCCACCTCGTCACGCGTGGCGTAGGTTTCCGGGAAGTGGTAGCCGGTTTCCAGGAAGAGGACGTCGACGCCGGGCATCTGGTCCGCCACCAGGGCGGGCAGGACGGCGTCGGCCATGGAGCAGGCGACGGCGACGGCGGGCAGTTCGAAGTTGCGCTCCACCCAGGCGATGACATCGCGGGCAGGGGCGTCCCAGCCGAGTTCGGCCGCGCCGGCTTCAGCCAGCGCCTTGAGCTCCTCGACGGGACGCTTGGCGGGTGCGGGTGCCAGGTGTTTTGCCATTACTGCAATGCCTCCTCGTCTGCTGCGTGGGCCCATTCGGCGAAGGTCTGGCCTTCGGCACGGTCGGCCACGAACCGGCGGACCACCCGCTCCACGTAGTCGGGCAGGTCGTCCACGTACACCTTCAGGCCGCGGACGGTGCGTCCCAGCCCTGCTTCCTCGCGGTCGTTGGAAGCCAGGCCGCCGCCCAGGTGGACCTGGAAACCCGGGGAGGGGTCGCCGTCGGGCGTTGGCAGCATCATGCCCTTCAGGCCGATGTCCGCCGTCTGGATGCGGGCGCAGGAGTTGGGGCAGCCGTTGATGTGCAGCGAAAGTGCCTGCGGCAGCTGGCCCGAGCCTGCGAGGTCGGCCAGGCGGCGCTCCAGCTCGGCCACGGCCGTGGCGGCGGTGTGCTTGGTCTCCACAATGGCCAGCTTGCAGTACTCGATGCCGGTGCAGGCGATGGTGCCGCGGCGGAACACGGACGGGCGGGCGGACAGGCCCAGGGCGTCCAGTTCAGCCACCAGGGGCTCAACCTGTTCCTTCTCGACGTCCAGGACCACCAGCTTCTGGTGCGGGGTGGTGCGCAGGCGCCGGGAGCCGCGGGCCTCAAGGGTGTCCGCGAGCTTAACCAGCTGGGCCCCGGACAGCCGGCCGGCCAGCGGGGTGGCGCCGATGAAGAACTTGCCGTCCTTCTGCTCGTGCACGCCGATGTGGTCGCCCGGTGCGGTGGGCTTGGGCGCGGCGGGACCGTCGGCCAGCTTGTAGCCCAGGTATTCGTCCTCGAGGATCTGGCGGAACTTCTCCGGACCCCAGTCAGCCAGCAGGAACTTCAGGCGGGCCTTGGTGCGCATGCGGCGGTAGCCGTAGTCACGGAAGATGCTGGTGACGCCCAGCCACACGTCCGCGGCCTGCTCCGGCTTCACGAACGCGCCCAGCCGCTTGCCGAGCATCGGGTTGGTGGACAGCGCGCCGCCCACCCACAGGTCGTAGCCGGCGCCGAATTCGGGGTGCTTCACGCCAACCAGGGCGCAGTCGTTGATCTCGTGCACCACGTCCTGGCTGGGGTGGCCGGTGATGGCGGTCTTGTACTTGCGCGGGAGGTTGGACAGCAGCGGGTTGCCGATGAACCGCTCCCCCAGCTCCTCGATGAGCGGGGTGGGGTCGATGATCTCGTCCTTGGCGATGCCCGCCACGGGCGAGCCCAGGATGACGCGGGGAACGTCCCCGCAGGCCTCGGTGGTGGACAGGCCCACGCCTTCCAGGCGGTTCCAGATCTCGGGGATGTCCTCCACGCGGATCCAGTGCAGCTGGATGTTCTGGCGGTCGGTGAGGTCGGCGGAGTCGCGGGCGAAGTCCACGGAGATCTGGCCGATGACGCGCAGCTGCTCGGTGGTCAGGGCGCCGCCGTCGATCCGCACGCGCAGCATGAAGTACTTGTCCTCGAGCTCGTGCGGCTCAAGCGTTGCGGTCTTGCCGCCGTCGATCCCGGGCTTGCGCTGGGTGTACAGGCCCCACCAGCGGAACCGGCCGTGCAGGTCCTGGCCGGGGATCGCGTCGAAGCCCTCTTTGGCGTAGATGGTCTCGATACGCTCGCGCACGTTCAGGCCGTCGTCTTCCTGTTTCCAGGTTTCGTTGGCATTCAGGGGCGTCTTGCCGTCCACCTTCCACTGCCCGTGCGGCTTCGCAGCAGGACGGGACGGGCGGGCGGGGCGCTTGGTGGCAGCGGAGTCCGCGGACGCTCCGGCTAGAGCTGTATCAGTCATGCATCGACTGTAGGTCCCGCCCGAATTGCGTCACAAAGGGCCGGAAACGCTAAGTCACCTAGGGAAATATTTCGTCACGAAACGCCGGAGGGCCTTGAAGATGCCACCCTCCTGTGCATCCGCGGCGGGTGCGGCCGGGGCCGGTGCGGCGGCTTCCAGGGGTGCCGCTGCCGGTGCTTCCGCAGGGGTCCCGTTCATCGTTGCGACGGCGGCGTCGTACCTGTCCAGCGCGATCTCGGCGAGCACGGGGGACGGCAGCAGGGGTTCGGTCACGACGTCGGCTCCTGCCTTGGCCAGCTGGTCGTGGAAGAAGCCCGGCGCCAGGAGGTAGGAGGCAATCACCACCCTTCCGCCGACGTCGACGGCCCCGGCGGACTCCCCCGCCCCGGCACCTCCTTCAAGTTCCTCCCGAAGCATCGCGACGGCGTCGGGCACTGAGGGCTTGGCCGAGGCACCGTAGGCGGCCACGATCCGGTTGGACCGGAGCTCCTGGAGCTGGCGCAGCAGCTCCTCCACGCTGACGGCGGCGTTGGGGTTGGACGAGCCGGCGGCGGCAAGGACGATGACGTCGTTGTCCGTGGTCCCGGCTTCGCGCAGCCGCTGGTCCAGCAGTCTGGCGAGCCGCGGGTCGGGGCCCAGCGGTGCGGCGGCCGCACTGCCCGGACGGCTCTTCACGGCCCGCGCGATGTCCACCTTCACGTGGTAGCCAACGCTGAGCAGCAAGGGAACCACCACGGCGGCCTCCCCCTCCGGCAGGCCCGCCACCACATCCACCAGGTCCGGCTGCTGGACGTCCACATAGGCTTCCCGGACGTCGAGGCCTGGCCGCAGTTCAGCAATGGCGGCGCGCAGGGCGTTGACCTCCGCGGCCCCCTGTGTGTTGGACGTCCCATGGGCACAGGCGATCATGATGGGGCTGTTCATAGGGGCTAGCGTAACGTTGGAGCCGCCCTGTCCGCCCTCTTTGAAATACCGGGACGCCCCATGACATTCGCCTTTGACAACTCCCCGGTGTGGCTGGATCTGCTGGGCGTGTTTTTCTTTGCCGTCTCGGGCTCGCTGCTGGCGGCGCGGAAGCAGATCGACATTGTGGGATCGCTGCTGCTCGCTTCCCTGGTGGGGCTCGGCGGAGGCGTCATCCGGGACATCATCCTGGCCATTGTTCCGGCGGCCTTCACCAATCCGGCGTACCTGGCCCCGCCGCTGCTGGCCACCGTGCTGGTCTTCTTCCTGTTCTCCAGCGTGCAGCGCTACACGTCCCTGCTGATCCTGTTCGACGCCGCGGGCCTGGCCCTGTTCTGCATGACCGGCACGCTCAAGGCGCTGGCAACGGGCCTTAACCCGGTGGCGTCCGTGCTGCTGGGGGTGACGACGGCGGTGGGCGGTGGGCTGCTGCGGGACATCACCGCCAATGAGGTTCCCGAACTGTTCAACCCCAAGGACATCTACGCGCTGCCGGCATTTGTAGGGGCTGCCATGACTGCCGTGCTCTGGGTCTTCGGCGTGTTCAACGTCCTGACGGCGGCCGCCATCGCGGCAGTGGTTTTCACGTTCCGGGTCCTGGCGTGGCGGCGTTCCTGGCAGGCCCCCCTCGCAGTCCGCGGGTGGCACCGGCGCGGCACCGATCCAGGGCTGTGAGTGCTGCCCCGGTGTCATTTTGGGGTGCTCCGCATTGGCTAGGATATGAGCATGACTGACATGTTCCTCGAGAAGTTCCGTGCGCTTGTTCCGAAGTATCTCGAGGATGAATGGCAGGAAGAGGACGGCCTGACCCCGGAGGAACTGGATAAGGCCCTCGCCGGGCACCAGTTCCAGATCCCCCTGGTATTGCGCGAGTTCTACCTGGCCCTTGGCGGCTGCGAGGACCTCATGGAGGCCTACCACTACTTCTGGGACCCCGAAGAGCTCGAGGTCGACGACGAGGGCTTCCTCATGTTCCTCGAGGACGAAGAGGAACAGTTCACCTGGGGCTTCCGCGTAGGAGACCTCAGCGTCCCCGATCCCATCGTGTACCGCCGTAACAATGCCCGCGGCCAGTGGAAGTCCGAGGAAGGCACCTTCTCCGAATTCGTCTTCGACATGTTCGAGTGGGCGTTCGAGGACGAAGAGGAAGAGTAGGGACTCCCCGCCTCGGCTGGGCTGCCTTGCTGCGGTCCTGGGGCACTTTGACACGGACACGCCGTGATGCCAGCCTGTTTTGCCAACTGTCGCGGCCAAAGTGCCCCGCGGCCGCGGGAACTCACCGCGCACTGAATGATCCCCGCCGGCTCTGTTCCAGCACCGCCAGGACCTGGTCCACCATCACCTCGGGATGGTGGACCACATCCGCATAGCCGAACCTCAGGCAGAGACGCCCGCCAATCACTGTGGCATTGTTGCGTGCCCTGTCCTTCTTAACCTGCTTTGCCTTCAGGTGGCTGGCGCCGTCGGTTTCCACCACCAGGAAATCCTCAATCAGGAAGTCCACTTCACCCACCCCCGGGAGCTCCACGTGCCGGCGGACATGGAGGCCGGCCCTGTGGAAGTGGTAGTTGGCCAAGACTTCCAGGAGCGAGTCCGCCCGCGGAATTACGTGATCCAGGACTGACCGGGCACGGGCGTTGCGGTTCCCGGGAAGCTTGCGCCGCAGGAAGTCCACCGTCACATCTCCGCGTTGCGCGGCGCACTGGACCATTACCAGCGCCTCCAGTTCCGGCAGGCAGTGCAGGGCATGGATGAGGACGTCGGCCAGGCCTGCCACCGGCAGCAAGGGATGGACAGGGTGGCGGATCCGGCCGTGGGTGAGGGTGTCCGGCACTGTCTTCCTGTGCCCAGGGCTCAGATGGACCACACCCGCCTTCTCCAGGGTCCACAGCTGATAAACGGGGGCAGCGGAAAGGCAGGTCACGAGCGCATTGTGCTGCAGCGCCAAACCGAGCACGCCGCCTTCCACCGGCAGGCCATAAACACCCCGCCGGAACCTCACGATGAGGCCTGCTGCCAGGAACTTGTCCACCCGCGTTCTGGGGAACCCCGCCCGGTGCAGTGCTGCAGTCCGGGCCACCCCTCCCCGGCGACGGAGAAAAGCCTCAATATCCATGGCTCCACGGTCCCCTGCACCTTGCCGCAAGCGACAGTTCCGGGCCGCGCCATGTGGAGAACCTGCAGTCGTGGGGCACTTCGACACGGACCCGCCACGGGTTCAGCCCTGTATGCAGGGGGCGGCCCTCAATGTGCCCCACGACGGCCGCAAAGGCAGCCCTGAAAAATCTTTGACACCGGCAGTAACAAGGGACTTGCGCGTTATGACAAAGCTGTCATAAGCTATTCACGGATCCGCTAAACGCCTCCGGCGGGTCTGATGCGAACGGAGAGATGGCCCCGGTTCACAGCAGCTTCGGTTGTTGAGGACCGGGGCTGTCCCGTTAAGCGGGGGCACAAGAAGAAGCCCGGCACCAACTGGATGAACCAGGGGAACCGGGCTCCTAAAAACCAAGGATCAGCTGGCGCGGTCCACCACGGCCAGCGCGAAGTTGGACAGCGACTCCTTGACCACGCCCTCGGGCAGCGGGGCCAGGGCAGCGATGGCTTCGTCGGCCCAGCGGCGTGCCACCACCCAGGACTGAGCAGTGACAGGGTGCTCGCGCAGCCCGGCCACAGCGGCAGCCAGTGCATCATCAGAGGACAGGTCGCCGTCAATCAGCGTCAAAAGGTCGACGGCGGACTGGTCACCGTCAGCGGCAGCCTTGCGCAGGAGCAGGACGGGCAGGGTGGGAACGCCTTCACGCAGGTCCGTTCCGGGCGACTTGCCGGACTTCACCTTCACGCCGGTTACATCGATGACGTCGTCGGCCAGCTGGAACGCGACGCCCACCTTCTCGCCGTACTCCACCAGGATGTCCTCAAAGGCCTCGTCGGCGCCGGAGAAGATGGCACCGAACTGGCCGGAAGCTGCCACCAGCGAGCCGGTCTTGTCCGCGATCACGGAGAGGTAGTGCTCCACCGGATCCTCGTCAGGGCGGGGCCCCACCGTTTCGTGCAGCTGGCCCAGGCACAGCCGCTCAAACGTGCGGGCCTGGATGCCCAGCGCACGCCCACCGAGTTCGGACACCAGGATGGAGGCCCTGGCGAAGATCAGGTCGCCCGTCAGGACGGCCACGGAGTTGCCCCATACTTCGTGGGCCGTAGGGGCGCCGCGGCGGAACGGGGCCGAGTCCATGACGTCGTCGTGGTACAGGGTTGCCAGGTGCGTCAGTTCCACCACGACGGCGGCCTGCACCACTGCGGGCAGGGATGCGTCCCCGAGGTGGGCGCAGAGCAGGGTCAGCAGCGGCCGGATGCGCTTGCCGCCGGCTTCCACCAGGTGGCGCGACGTTGCGTCAGCCAGCGGATCCGAGTTGGCGATGGCTTCCCGGAGTTTCTTCTCCACCTTGGCCAGGTTGTTGGTGATGGCCGGCCCCAGCTCGGCGTCCCCCGCGATGGCCGCGAAGCCTGCCGGCAGCTGGAGGCCCGTGGCAATGGCGGTGGTGTTGAGGCTGGGTTCGGAGTCCGGCAGGCCGTGCCCGGCGTGCGTCCAGCTGTGGTCTGCGGATTTGGTCACGGGTTAACCCTAACTTTTTGTTGCGGATACCGCTGATTCGGAGCTGACGGGGTATTGGACGTGGCCGGAACCAGCGATTCCAGGACGCGGATCACCCGGTCCTCGAAGCCTTTGGCGGTGGGGTCCGTGAGGTTGGCAAGGAGCCTGACCACGAACCGCATCAGCACTGGGAATGGCATGCCTGTCCGCAGCGCGAGTTTCATGACGGCCGGCTTGCCGATCAGCGCGGCGAAGGCCCGGCCGAGGGTAAAGTGCGAGCCCCACTGGTCCCGCACGTAGTCCGCGTACAGCGAAAGGTGCGCGTCGGCGTCGTACGTTCCGCCTGCTGCCATGGAGCGCGAGGAGGCGTCGATGATGAACTCCGCGGCAAAACGCGCCGACTCCATCGCGTAGGAGATGCCCTCACCGTTGAACGGGGACACCATGCCGCCGGCGTCGCCCAGCAGCAGGAGTCCCGGCGAGTAGTGCGGGGTGCGGTTGAAGCCCATGGGCAGCGCGGCGCCGCGGATCTCCCCCACCTGGTTTTCCGGTGTGAAGCCCCAGTCGGCGGGCATGCCGGCGGTCCATTCACGCAGGACCTGCTTGTAGTCGAGCTTGCCGAATTCCTTGGAAGAGTTCAGGATGCCCAGGCCCACGTTGGAGGTGCCGTCGCCCACCCCGAACACCCAGCCGTAGCCGGGCAGCAGCTTGCCGTCACGGCCGGGAAGTTCCAGCCAGCCTTCCATCCAGTCGTCGTCGGTGCGCGGCGAGGTGAAGTAGGTGCGGACGGCGACGCCGAGCGGCCGGTCGTCGCGCTTCTGGATGCCGAGGGACACGGCGGTGCGGGTGGAGTTGCCGTCGGCGGCCAGGACGACGTCGGCACTGAAGTCGTGCGTCTGTCCCGTCTTGCGTCCGGACTCGTCAAGGAGCGCTGCGCGGACCCCGGTGACCCGGCCGTCGTCGTCCCGGAGGGCATCGGTGACGCTGTGCCGCTCAAGGATGGTGGCACCCGCGGCCTGGGCGTGCCGGGCCAGTTCCTCGTCAAAGCCAAGCCGGGTGCGGATCAGGCCGTACTGCGGGAAGTCGGACACCTCGGGCCAGGGCAGTTCGATGGTGCGGCCGCCGGCGATCAGGCGCAGGCCCTTGTTCCGCCGCCAGCCGTCGTTCTCAGGGTGCGGCAGGCCGAGCTTCTGGATCTCGCGGACGGCCCGGGGCGTGAGTCCGTCGCCGCAGACTTTCTCGCGCGGGAAGCTGGTTTTCTCCAGGACCGTGACATCGAGGCCGGCCTTGGCGAGGTAGTACGCGGCGGTGGACCCGGCAGGGCCGGCACCGACAATCAGTACCTTCACAGGTCAGCGGACGATGTTGCGGCGCAGCTTGGCCACCGGGCCCTTGTGCGCGGCGATGGCGGCAGCGCCGCCGTTGGACGGCGAGGCGGGCTTGAACGCACGGTGGACTGCCACGATGCCGCCGGTGAGGTTCCGGTAGGTGACGTTCTCCCAGCCGGCCTCCTGCAGCCAGGCGGCCAAGTGGTCCTGGTCCGGCCAGGCACGGATGGACTCGGCCAGGTAAACGTAGGCGTCCGGGTTGGAGGCGACCTTGACGGCGATGGCCGGCAGGGCCCGCATCAGGTATTCGGTGTACATAGTGCGCCACAGCGGGACCACGGGCTGGGAGAACTCGGCGATGACCAGCCGGCCACCGGGCTTGGTGACGCGCAGCATCTCCAGCAGCGCCTTCTTGGGCTCGTTCACGTTGCGGAGGCCGAAGGAGATGGTGGTGGCATCGAACGTGTTGTCAGCGAACGGCAGGTTGGTGGCGTCACCGGCAATGAAGTTGATGTCCGGGCGGCGGCGCTTTCCCACCTTGAGCATGCCCAGGGAGAAGTCGCAGGCCACCACGTCTATGCCGGCGTCGGCATATGGCTCGCTGGAGGTCCCCGTTCCGGCCGCGAGGTCCAGGACGCGCTGGCCCTTGGAGACTTCCATCGCGTCCACCACGATCTTCCGCCAGCGGCGGGTCTGCCCCATGGAGAGGACATCGTTGACGACGTCGTATTTCGGTGCGACGTCGTCAAACATCGTGGCTACTTCGTCCGGACGCTTATCCAAGGATGCTCGGTTCACCATGACATTGTCTCAAATGTTCCCGTGCGTGCTGACCAGCCCTTTTTTGCCCACTCAAGCCTGCATCAGGGCGCCGGGGAGGCCACCGTGTACGCGGGAGTAGTGTTGTCTCATCATGACGAGCACGTTCCGCACCTTGACAGTCCCCCTGGATGGCAAAGCGTTCCCCGGGGGGCTGCCTTCGTTTCTGGTCAGGGACGATGTCCTGTGCTGGACCCGCAGGGAAGCCGGGCTGGCCGGGTTTGGCGAGATTGCCCGCTTCACTGCCACCGGGCCGGACCGGTTCCTGGAGGCGGACATCTGGTGGCGGCACCTGGTCCTCGAGGCTGAGGTCGCGGACTCCGTGGAGCTGCCCGGCACTGGCCCCGTCGCCTTCGGCTCCTTTGCCTTTTCCAAGACTTCCGCCCACGAGTCGCGGCTGATCGTGCCCGAGATCGTGGTGGGCGTGCGGGACAACCAGGCATGGCTCACGCAGTTGACGTTCGACGACGGCCAGCTCACCGAAGAGTCGGCCCTCGCCGCACTGGACCGCTGGCTCAGCGGTGCTCCCGCCGAAGACCCGGACGTTGAAGGCACGACGGCGGCAGCGGACTCCGCCGGGGACGCTTCCCTGGGCGGCGTGCCCGGCAAGGCCCGCGGCGCCGTCGTACGCCCCCTCCCCCTGGCGGCCGGCGCAACGCTGCACACCGGTTCCCTCAGTGAGGAAGCCTGGATGGAGGCCGTGGCCGCCGGTGTTGCCGAGATCCGCACGGGGGCACTGGAGAAACTGGTGCTGGCGCGGGACGTTGTGGCTACAATTCCTTCCGGCGTACATGCCGCGGACGTGCTGCGCGAACTTGCCGCACGGTACCGCGAATGCTGGACGTACGGCGTGGACGGGCTGGTGGGGGCCACGCCCGAGATGCTGATCCAGGTGGAGGGCCGCACCGCGCAGGCGCGCGTGCTGGCCGGCACCCTGGACCGCCGCGACGCGCACGGCGAGGACGGTCCGCCCATGGATTACGCTACGCGCGTGCTCGCCGGCTCCGAGAAGCAGCGGCATGAGCACGAGATTGCCATCCAGTCCCTGACCAGGCAGCTGGCGCCGTTCTCGGAGGCCATGAATGCGCATGATGAGCCCTTCATCCTGGAGTTGCCCAACGTGTGGCACCTGGCCTCGGACGTCAAGGCGGAACTCACCGAGGTGGAGGGCCACGTGCCCACCTGCCTGGCCCTGATCAACGCCCTGCATCCCACGGCAGCTGTCTGCGGAACCCCCACCCTGGTGGCGGGCGAACTGATCCGGAAGCTGGAACATCTTGACCGCGGCCCCTATGCCGGGCCGGTGGGCTGGCTGGATGCCGCCGGGAACGGCGAATGGGGCATCGCCCTGCGAGGTGCGGTCATCGAGTCGACCGACACCGTGAGGCTATATGCCGGCTGCGGCATCGTTGACGGCTCGCAGCCCAAAGCCGAGCTGGCCGAAACGTGGGCCAAGTTCCGGCCCATGCTGGAATCGCTGGGCATCAAGAGCTGATTCTTCCCCGGACTGGGTACGAAGTCTGGGATCACAGACTCTTCCCGCTCCTAAAGGCTTGCTTTTGCCCCCGCTACAGTTATCCAATAGTGAAACTTAGTTGCGTGTGACGTACCTCTCTTGTTGAGCGTTACACTATAAGCCGCGTTAGTACCTCATAGCCCCTGCAACAAAAGGTAAGAAATGCAGACTCCCCGTACCCTCCTGGGCACTTCCAAGCTGACCGCTGCCACCATGATCGCCATCAGCGCCCTGGCCCTCTCAGCATGCACGAACGCCTCGGAAACGGGTCCCTCCGGCGCGGCCACGTCCTCAGGCAAGGCCAGCGCGAGCTTTGATCCGTCCACGGTTAAGAAGGACGACGCCCTCGCTGCCATGGTCCCGGACACCATCAAGTCCAAGGGCACCATCACGGTAGGCTCCGACACCAGCTACGCACCGGCCGAATTCCTGGGTCCGGACGGCCAGACTCCCGTGGGCTACGACGTGGACATCGCCAAGGCCATCGGCGCCACGCTGGGCCTCAAGGTCCAGGTCCAGACTGCCGAATTCACCGGCATCCTTCCGGCCCTCGGCCCCAAGTACGATCTGGGCATCTCCTCGTTCACCATCAACCCGGAGCGACTGGGCGCCGTGAACATGGTCAGCTACTTCAACGCCGGCACCGCCTGGGCCGTGCAGAAGGGCAACCCCAAGAAGTTCTCCCTGGACGATGTCTGCGGCAAGTCCATCGGTGTGCAGACCGGGACCGTCCAGGAAGACCCGGATCTTTCGGACCGCAACAAGAAGTGCGTCGCGGACGGCAAGAAGCCCATTGACATCGTCACCCTGAAGAACCAGACGGATGTGACCACCCGACTGGTGAACGGCAGCATCGACGCCATGACCGCCGACTCCCCCATCATCGGCTACGCGCTGACCCAGACCAATGGACAGCTGGAAAAGCTGGGCGACGTCTATGACTCCGCTCCGCAGGGCATCGCCGTGGCCAAGGCTGACACCGCCTGGGCTGAGGTCATCCAGAAAGCCGTCACCAAGCTGATGGAGGACGGCTCCTACAAGAAGATCCTTGAGGGCTGGGGCAACTCTGAGGGCGCCATCACCAAGTCCGAGGTCAACCCGGCGGTCAAGTCTTGAGTTTTCGCGTTACCGACGACAAGTCAGGCGTGCATATGGAACACCCTCAACACCGGGATGCGCCGGTACTGAACAAGTCAGTGCCGGTGCGCCACCCCGGCCGGTGGATCAGCGCCCTCATCATCCTCGCTGTCGTAGCAGTGTTCCTGCAGAGCCTGTTCACCAACCCCAACTTCCGCTGGGACGTTGTGGGCACCTACATCCTGGACGTCAAGGTGGTCCAGGGTGTGGGCTGGACGCTGTTGCTTACCGTGGCCTCGATGGTCCTGGCCATCGTCCTGGCCATCCTGCTGGCATTCATGCGCCAGTCCGACAACCCCATATTCCGCTGGTCCAGCTGGGTCTGGGTGTGGTTCTTCCGCGGCACACCCGTCTATACCCAGCTGGTGTTGTGGGGCCTGATTTCGGTCCTTTATCCCAAGATCAGTGCGGGCATTCCGTTTGGACCTGAATTCTTCAGCCTGGACACCTCCGCAGTCATCACTGCCACGGTGGCTGCCATCCTCGGTTTGGGTCTCAACGAATCCGCCTACCTGGCGGAGATCTTCCGCGCCGGCCTCAAGTCCGTGGACAGGGGCCAGCAGGAAGCCGCCGAGGCGCTGGGCATGTCCAAGGGCAAAATCATGTGGCGGATCATCCTGCCACAGGCCATGCGGGTGATCGTGCCGCCAACCGGCAACGAAACCATCGGCATGCTGAAGACCACCTCGCTGGTCCTGGCGGTCCCGTTCACCCTGGACCTGACATTTGCCACCAATGCGTTGGCCAACCGCACATATCTGCCCGTGCCGCTGCTGATCGTGGCAGCCATCTGGTACCTGGTAATCACCAGCATCCTGATGGTGGGTCAGCACTTCATCGAGGCCTACTACGGCAGGGGCGTGGACAACCAGGCCCCCGCAGCCGGTGTCAACCCGGCTGCTGCCAAGGCTGCCGCGGCCGGTGCCGATGCACACCGGTCAATGAAGACGGACTTCCCCGAGGAGAGCGCACGATGACGATCACAGCAGAAAAGCCGCTGGTCCAGATCGAGGGCCTCCACAAGTACTACGGGCACCACCACGTGCTGCGGGGCATCGACATGACCGTCAAACAGGGCGAGGTGTCCGTGGTGATCGGGCCTTCGGGTTCCGGCAAGTCCACCATGCTGCGCTGCGTGAACCTCCTGGAAACGATCAGTGCCGGGCGGATTTCCGTGGGCGGTCAGTTGATCGGCTACCGCGAGGTCAACGGCCGGCTCCACGACCTCAAGACCAAGGAAATCGCCGCCCAGCGCCGGGAAATCGGCATGGTGTTCCAGCGGTTCAACCTGTTCCCGCACAAGACCGCGCTCCAGAACGTCATGGAAGCACCGGTGCATGTGAAGGGCCAGCCGAAGGCCGAGGCCCAGAAGCGGGCGCTTGAGCTGCTGGACCGTGTGGGACTGGGCGACCGGGCAGGCCACTACCCGTCCCAGCTTTCCGGCGGCCAGCAGCAGCGCGTGGCCATCGCCCGGGCGCTGGCCATGGAGCCTGAGCTCATGCTCTTTGATGAGCCCACCTCGGCCCTGGACCCGGAGCTGGTGGGCGACGTCCTGAACGTGATGAAGGACCTGGCAAAGTCCGGCATGACCATGATCGTGGTGACCCACGAGATCGGCTTCGCCCGCGAAGTGGGCGACACCCTGACCTTCATGGACGGCGGCGTGGTGGTGGAGTCGGGCGATCCCCGCGAGATCATCGCCAACCCGCAGCATGCGCGCACCAAGGAGTTCCTCAGCCGCGTGCTGTAGCTTCGTCCGCTTTCGAAGCCCAAATTCCCTGGCGCTGCCGTTATCTCGGTAGCGCCAGGGAATTTGTGCTTCCAGAGGGAATATGTGGGTCGAGGACGTGCGCACGCCCCCCAGCGCTTACCGGCTGGCCAGCACGCCCTCAACTGCCGCGGCCACCGCTTCCTTGATGCGGGCGTGGAGCTGCCGCAGCGACCGGCGGTCCGTCCGGACCTCCACGATGCTGCGCCCCTGCACAGGCCGGGCCAGCGCTTCGGCGAGTCCCGCCGTCGTACTTACCAGTGAATGTGCGACGCCGTACGCTGCGGCGAGTGCCGCGATGTCCACTGAGTGCGGCGTACCGAAGAGGCGCTCGACGACGTCCCCGTAGCGGCCGCCCTCCTGGATTCCCCCGTGCTCCAGCAGCCCGAAGATGGCGCCACCGGAATCATTGAGGACCACGATCCGCAGGTCCGGCTGCTCCTCCCCCGCGCCGAGGAGGAGTCCGCCGGCGTCATGGAGGAAGGTCACGTCGCCCATGAGGGCGGTGGTCTCCTGCCGGCCGCCCAGCGCAATGCCGGTTGCTGTGGAAATGGTGCCGTCGATCCCGGCAAGGCCCCGGTTTGCGTAGACGGTGGCGGACGGATCAGTGGCGGGCACGCCGGCCAGGTCCACATCCCGGATGCCATTGGAGGACCCGAGCAGCAGCTGGCCGCGTGCATGCTTCCAGACCTGTGAGGCAACGGAGGGGCCGGTGGCGGCGGCCTCTGCGGAGACCACCTGGTCCAGGGCATGCTGGGCAGCCGAGCCGGCGAGGAGCCAGGTGTCCAGCCAGGCGGAGGTGCCCCGGCCGGCGAAATCGGCAAGGTCGGCCAGGTTCTCCAGCGGCAGCTCGGTGCGCCGGCCAGGCTCGTACCATGCGACCGGAACCGGCTGGTACAGGGCGGATTCAACATCGTCGCGGGCCAGCAGCGCGGCCACGGGACGGGACAGGGTGGGCCGGCCGAACAGCACCACGCGCTCAATCGGCTGCGCCGAGCTGGGTCCGAAATGCTCCAGCAGCAGCCGGTACGGGCCCACGGCGTTGGGTCCGAACCGGGAATTGGAGGACGGTTCGGCGAGCAGCGGCAGGTTGTGGGCGCGGGCGAACGCCTCGGCGACCGGCCCGGCGTCGTGCCCTGCCAGCACCACGGTGCGCCGCTCCGGCAGGCTGTCCGCTGCCGGGGGCAGGTTCATGACCAGGGGCTCGGTGCCCACCCGGTAGCGCGTCCGTTCCACCGCTTCCGGCAGACCTTCTTCGGGGGACGGGACCAGGGGGTCGCGGAACGCGAGGTTCAGCTGGACCGGGCCCGGCGGCAGGTCCGGGAAGGCGCCGGTTGCCGCGGAAAGCCCGGTTTGAATGGCCCGCTCCGGACTGGTTCCGGCGGGTATGTCGGCCGCGAACCGGACCTGGTCACCGAACAGGTCCGGCTGCACGGTGGTCTGGTTGGCGCCGGTTCCGCGCAGCTCCTCCGGCCGGTCCGCGGACAGGACGATGAGCGGGACGGCGGCGTGGTTGGCCTCCATCACCGCCGGCATCAGGTTTCCGACGGCGGTCCCGGACGTGGTGAGCACGGCTGCGGGCGAGCCGGTGGACAGGGCCAGGCCCAGGGCCGTGAACCCGGCGGACCGTTCGTCGATCCGGACCAGCAGGTCCACCCGGCCAGCCGCGGAGGCCTCGGCCAGGGCGTACGCCATGGGGGCCGACCGGGAACCAGGCGATACCACCACGTGCCGCACACCGCCGTCGAGCAGGACGTCGACGGCGATCCGCGCCGCAGCCAGGGCGCTCAACTGGGCTTCCGGGTCATCCCCGTCAGGGAATCCAGGGGTGGCCTCCGGGGCAGGTTCGTTCGGCAAAGTCACCCAACCAGTCTGCCACCCCGCGACGCCCGCTCATGTATGGCAAACAATCTCCCAACCCCCGCTCACCTTTGGTCGCCCAAAACCAAACGCCCGCTCACCTCCGGGCCCCATTAGGAGTCAAAGGTGAGCGGGCGTTTCCAGAAAACCCGTCAAAGGTGAGCGGGCGTTTCCAGTCTTAAGGAAGACTAGCCGCGGAACACCTGGACCACCGCGGGACGGGGCGCGCGCACCTGGCCGGGTGCCGGCGTCGTGCCTGCCGGGACGTAGTCCGGGAAGTAGGAGTGCGGCGCCTCGAAGGTGCCTTCCTCGCCCGGGTGCTGCACGGAGACGAACACCATGCGCTCGTCGTCGTGGATGACCGGGCCGCAGGTTTCGGCGTCGCGGGGAACGGAGAGGAACTGCTCCACCTTGCCGCGCTCGGCGCCGTCCAAGGTGACCTTGAAGAGGCCGTCGTTGTAGCCGATGCCGGACGGCGCGCCGTCGGTGGAGATCCAGAGGTTGCCCACGGAGTCGAAGGCCACGTTGTCCGGGCAGGAGATGGGCGAGACCTTGTCCGCCGGGTAGCCGGAGAAGTACGTGACGTCGCCCTGGGCGGGGTCGCCGCAGACCATCAGGAGGGTCCAGTTGAACTTGGTGGAGGTCTGGTCGCCGGTTTCGGTGATTTCCACGATGTGCCCGTCGCGGTTCTGGGTGCGCGGGTTGACTTCGGTGGCGCCCTCCTTGGTGCCGGTGCCGCGGTCCGAGTTGTTGGTGCAGACCACGTAGACCTTGCCGGTGTGCAGGCTGGGCTGGACGTCCTCGCACCGGTCCATCTTGGTGGGTCCCACCTTGTCCGCGGCCAGTCGGGTGTACACCAGGACCTCCTCGACGGACATGCCGGGCACGGCGGACTTGCCGCCGACCACCAGGGGCAGCCATTCGCCGGTGCCGTCGAACGCGCCGTCGGCGGGAAGCGCCCCGGTTCCGGTGATTTCCGCGGCGGGCGAGTTGCCGGTGAACTTGGCGACGTACAGATCGCCCTCGGACAGCAGGTCCATGTTGTGCCTGCGGTCGCCCTCACGGTACTTCTCCGCCGAGACGAACTTGTAGAGGTAGTCGAACTTCTCGTCGTCGCCCATGTAGGCCACCACGTGACCGGATTCGGCCACGATCACGTTGGCACCCTCGTGCTTGAAGCGGCCCATCGCGGAGCGCTTCTTGGGCGTTGAGGTGGGGTCGAAGGGGTCGACTTCCACGATCCAGCCGAAGCGGTTGGTTTCGTTTTCGTAGCCGGCGTTGCGGGTGTCGAAGCGGGGATCGTCCAGCTCCCACTTGCGGGCGGTGGGCTTGGCGGTGAGGCCGTAGCGCTTGTCGCTGGCGGAAGTGCCGCCGGCCACGAAGTAGCCGTTGAAGTTTTCCTCGCCGGAGAGGATGGTGCCCCAGGGGGTGGTGCCGCCGGAGCAGTTGCCGAACGTGCCTTTGATGGCGCGGCCGGAGGGATCGGCGACGGTTTTGACGAGGGCCGAGCCGGCGACGGGGCCGGTCAGTTCGAAGGTGGTATCGGAGAGGTAGCGGCGGTTCAGCGGGGCGCCCTTGACGTAGCTCCACGGCTTGGTGGTGTTCTTGCGCTCGAGTTCCACCACGGCCAGGCCGTGCGCTGCGCGGCCGATGGCACGGGTTTCGGCGGCGTCGTAGCCGGCCGGGACCATGATGTTCTCGTTGGTGTATTCGTGGTTGGTGAACAGTACCGCGCGGCGGCCCTTGCTGCCCGGGATTTCCACGATGTCCGTGTAGTCGTTGTTGTAGCCGAACTGGCGGGCCTGGGCTGCGGCAGTCTGGTTGTTGAGGTCGAAGTCCGGCGAGTCAGCGAACAGCGGGTCGCCCCAGCGGATGATCGGCTGCCATGTGAAACCTTCCGGAACGGTGAAGGCGTCGACGGCTTTGTCCACGGGCTTGATGGCGGTGAACTGCAGCTTGGAGTTGCCGAAGCCTTCCTTGGCGGCCTTGGACAGGCCCGCAGCGGAGGCGGGTTCGGCGGAGCTCACCGCGGAACCGAGGACGACGGCGAGTGCACCGGCGGCTCCCATGCCCAGGGCGGCGCGGCGGGACAGGGTGGCGGAGGCGATGTCGCGGAAGTAGCTGTTGGAGCTGGTGTTGCAGACGTCACCGGCGCAGGCGTTGTCGCACTTGAGCGCGCAGGTGACGGGGCTGCGCTTGCCCTTGGTATGGCCGAGCATGGGCAGCAGGGTGAACTTGCGGGCAGTTTCAGACATGGGAACCTTCCAAGAATTCTCGCTGGGGTGCCCGATCACCCTTCCAGCCGGTTCCTACAGGAAGCCATCAATTGGATGAAGTTATGGTGAACCGCCCGTGACCTGCAGGAACGTTTCATCCGTCAATGCAGGTGGTACCGCCCGTTCCGTGGGTTGGCTGAGCATGCCGCGGCTGCTTCCCGCTGGCGGTGGGCGGACTTAAAATTGGAGTGCTGGGCGGACGGCGCCATCAGAGGTTTGGCCGGACACGGCGCTGCAGGCGGCCCAAACACGTCACCCTGTCCAGAGCGGATGCCCCGGCATGAGCACGAACAGACCTGCCTGGCGGCGGGCGGTCTTCGCCGCCGTCCTCGCCGTGACCGGCTGCACCTACACCCCGGACGAGCCCGTCCCCTCCCCAAGCTCCCCCAACCCCTTCGGTTCCCTTGAGAACCAGGTGAAGCTGTTCATGAACGACGGCGCGGTGGCCACCGTCGTGCAGGTCAAATGGCCGGAAGGTGAGTGGTCCAAGGCCTTTGGCATGCGCGACCTTGAAACGAGGACCCCGGCACAGGCCACCGACCGTGTGCAGATCGCCAGCGTCACCAAAACGATGACGGCCGTGGCAGTACTCAAACTCGTCGACGACCACCCCATCGGCCTGGACGACCCCGTAAACGATGTCATCCCCGGCTTCACAGCACTCAATCCTCCGGGCCCCATCACGGTGAGACAGCTGCTCAGCCACACGTCTGGCATGCCGGAGGCCAACGATGCGTTGCCGCGCGACGTCGACTTCCGCCCAAGTGTTTCCCGGACGATGACGATGGAGCGGGGTTTGCAGCTGGCCCGCACCCTCCCGTGGGATGGGTCCAGCGTCGGCTCCTTTAGGTACTCGAACACGAACTACCTCGCACTCGGACTGCTTATCCAGGAACTGCGGCATAAGCCCTTCACCAGCGTCATGCGTGAGGAGATCTTTGGTCCGCTTGGTTTGAAGAGCACCACCCTGGACCACCTCGACCCGCTCGAATCCGGGCTTCTCCACGGCTATGTGACCCTCCGGGGTGACCGGATCGATACCACTGACAACATCTTCAGTGCCGGTTCGCCGGCCGTGGGCGCCGTTTCGACAGTGGAGGACATGAACCACTTCATGGCGGCCCTTTTCCAGGGCCGGGCAATCTCCGCCGCGTCGTTGGGCGCGATGACGGCGAAGACCGTCTTCTCGCCGTACGGGCTGGGCCTCTGGGAACACGCAGATGGCTGCTCGCCCCAGCCGCGCTACGCGGGCAGGGGGCTCTTCTGGGACTATCAGACTGTGGCGATCAGCAGCAGCGACGGGCGCTACCAGGCCGCGATGACCGTCACCACCCCGCCGCTTCCGACAGAGCTGGAGGATGAGTCCACCCAGAACATGCGCGAACTCCTGGTCGGCCAAATCGAGTCAACCCTTAACGAGGCCCTTGACCGGCTGTGCGCGCCGGCCAAATGAGGAAACAACACTCCCCGATTGGTGGCCGTCTTCCTCAACCCACGGGATGCCCGTGCGAGCAGAGGTCCTCCCCCGGCAGGATCTCATGCCCCTGGATGCAGGTCCGTTGCGGGGCAAGTGGCCGGTCATGGCTGCTGAGGAAGATACTGCTGGAGGCACGCTCGATGCCCTCGTCCTCCCGCCTCAGCCATTCCGCCAGGTGCAGCCGGTGATGCTCCCCGGAGTTTTCCCGCTTTTTCGATTCATCCGCCTGATGCCTGAAAGGTATCTTCACCATGGCACTCGCGACCTTAAATAACGTCCCTGTTCGGTGCAGGGAGGAACCGGTGGAACCATGATAGGAGCCACGCAACCCTCCGGCAATCACCCGCAGGACGCCACCCTGCAGCGACATCCAATGCCGGCACTGCCGTTTGGGGCGTGAAAACGGCAGCTACTCAGCAGTCGCTCGGGTGAGGAGGGCGTGGACACGGCGGAGCCTGTCCAGCCACCAGTCCCGCCGGTCCGCGGGAGCCGCAAACCGCTCAAGCAGCCCGGCGTCGGCGGCAACGTCGCGCAGGCCGATGGCGCCGTCGTCGGCCACTAGGGGGTCCGTGGTGATGTCCGAGTCAAACAGCGACACCGTTCCCAGGCCGCAGGCGTAGGGCAGCTCGGGCAGGGCGGCGGCGAGGGCAAGGCCCGCGCGGATGCCGATGGAGGTGTCCAGCGCGGAGCTGACGACGGCGGGGAGTCCGGCCTGTGCCACGATGTCCAGGGCGCGCCGCACTCCCCCAAGCGGTGCCACCTTGACCACGATCAGGTCCGCCGCGCCCGCCCGGGCCACCCGGAGCGGATCGGTTTCCTTGCGGACGCTTTCGTCGGCCGCGATCAACACCGGCGTCCCGGCGTCCCGAAGCCGGGACCGGACCTCGGCAAGGCCCTCGATGGAAGGCACCGGCTGCTCTGCGTATTCCAGCCCAACAGGCGCCAGCCGGGTCAACGCCTCCACGGCGCCGGGCACGTCCCAGCCGCCGTTGGCGTCCACGCGGATGGCCGCGTCCGGCAAAGCGGCGCGCACGGCACGGACCCGGGCGACGTCGTCGTCAAGCGACTGGCCCTGCTCCGCCACCTTGACCTTGACGGCGTCCACGCGGCCGAACCGGGCCAGGACGTCGGGCACCCGGTCCGCGGAGACAGCCGGCACGGTGGCGTTCACCGGGATGCTGTCCCGCAGCGGGGCCGGGAACCCCTGCCAGCCCGCCTCGATGGCGGCGGCCAGCCAGTGCGATGCCTCGGCGTCGCCATACTCGGGAAAGGGGCAGAACTCGCCCCAGCCCGCCGGCCCGCGGAGCAGGAGGGACTCGCGTTCCATGATGCCCCGGAACTTCACGCGCATGGGCAGGCTGACCACATGCGCGCTGGCCAGGAGTTCGTCAAGCATGCCGTTTACTGTAGCCGCACCTCACTGCGAATTTTGCGCGTCGAGGAGGCGCAGGGCCAGCGAAGGACGTCAGATCCACTTGTTGTGCTTGAACGCCAGGTAAAGGGCCAGCCCCATGGCCGCCATCACACCCAGCGCATAGGGGTAGCCATAGGTCCACGCCAGTTCGGGCATGTTGACGAAGTTCATGCCGTAGATGGACGCCACCAGCGTGGGGGCGAACAGGATGGCAGCCCAGGAGGAGATGCGCTTGACCTGCTCGTTCTGCTCAAAGCTGGACTCTGTCATCCGCTGCATTTCATCGTTTTGCCGCTGGGCCACGAGGGCGGCGTTGACGGCGAGCGCGTTCTGGAGCAGGGCCCGGAAGGATGCCACGCGTTCATTGATCCTGAGGACGTGGTCCAGGACATCGCGGTAGTGGTCCCGAAGCTCGGTTGACTGTTCGCGGTCCGGGGCCCCGGCGATCAGGGCCTGCAGTATCCCCGCCAGCGGACTCGTGGCCCGCTGGAAGGTGATGACCTGCCGGGACAGTTCATAGATGCGGCGGGATACGTCCGGATCCGCACCGAACAGGTCATCCTCAATTTCGTCGATGTCGTTTTCCAGGCCCGCCACCACCGGCTCGTATTCGTCCACCACCTGGTCCAGGATCCCGTAGAGCACCGCGTCCGGTCCCAGGGCCAGGAATTCCGGCATCGACTCCATCCGGCGGCGGACCTTGGCCAAATCCGGGGACTCGGCGTGCCGGACGGTGACCACGTACTCGTCGCCCGCGAAGACGTGGATCTCGCCGAAGTCCACCCTTTCCTCGTCGTCACGGTACCGGGCTGGCCTCAGCACCAAAAACAGGCACTCGCCGTAGTGCTCCAGCTTGGCCCGCTGGTGGCCGGCAAGTGCGTCCTCGATGGCCAGCGCGTTGAGGTCGAATTCCTCGCCGACGGACTGCAGTTCCTCTGCGTCAGGCCGGTACAGCCCTATCCACGCCATCCCCTCCCGCTGGCGGAGCAGGAAGTAGGTCTCGTCAAGGTCTTCCGGGTCCTCGGTGCGCAGCCCGTTCACGTACACGGCGTTGTCGATGATGGTCACGGCGTGGCCTCCCTGGCCCGTTCGCGCTCCCAGTCGTCCAGCAGGGCCGGCATCCGCGCATTGAGGAACCGGTAGAACCGGGCCATGTCCGCCACCCGGGCCCGGGCCGCTGATCCCTCCGGGAGGGTTTCCGCCGTGGCGTCGGTCAGGGCCGCCAGCTTTTCGTAGATGGGGCTGTTCCGCATGGACACCACGTACCACTCGTCCTCATGCAGGGCGTAGAGGTCGCGGCGGCTGCCGGGCTGGGAGACGCGATGGACGAAGCCCACCGTCTGCAGGTACCGCACAGCCCCGGAGACCGCCGCGGCGCTGGCCCCCAGCCGCTCCGAAAGTTCCGCAGCCGTGAGGCTCCCCTGCTCGGAGGACACCAGTGCCAGCAGGGTCCGTGCCGGCATCTTGGGGAAACCGGCGGCGGCGAAGGCAGCGGCAGTTATTTCGGCAGCGGCGGCGGTGGAAGCCGCGGCGGCCAGCGTGTCCCGGGCAGCCGCCACCTCAGCTCGGGTGCTCATGCCGACCCCACTTCCCGCCGCCGCATGCCCGCAATGGCCAGCGCGGCGGCAGCCGCGGCGATGGCCAGCATCCACCATGCGCCGCTCCAGTCCGTGGCGTCCCCGTGCGGTACCGGTGTGTGGGTGAACGGGGACAGGTCGCGCAGGCTTTGGTCCAGCCCCAGCATGCCCCCGAAGATTCCCAGCATCACGCCCAGGGCCAGCAACGCCCAGCTGGTGGCGGTGGTCCCGGCAGGCCACAGGACGAACACCAGCGCCGGAACGGCAAGGTAGATCAACGCTGCGGGCAGCTGGGCCAGCGCGGTTTCCCACAGCGCATCGGCCGGCATTGAGGTATCCCCGGAACCGGTGAGCGTGGCCCACGCCCCCACCCCGGCCAGACCCACCACCAGCACCACGGCCCCCGCGCCCAGCAGCAGGTAGCCGGCCAGCCACCGGACCCGGCCCACCGGTGCGGCCAGCAGGAGTTCGGCGGTTCCGGCGGCTTCCTCCTGCCGCAGCCTGATCACCGCCTGGAGGGCGCACGCCGCCGCCAGGACCCCGGCCATCGAGAAGAGTACCGACACCATGAGCTGGGTCAGTGATGTGCCCTGCGACTGGAGCATGGCCCGCATCACGGCAGTGATGTTGGTGTCAGGGGTGTCGACGGCGGCAATCGCCTTTCCCAGCGACCCCGCCAGCAGCCCGAGGGCCAGGCCGCTGAACCCCCAGCCGATGATTGACCCGGACTGCAGCCGCAGCGCCAGGGCCACGGGGCTTCGCAGCCCCGGCCGGGCGGCGGCGCGTCCCGGCCTGGCACCCCAGACGCTGGCCCCGCTGTCCCGCGTGCGGAGGATGAGCCAGGCGGCCGCGAGGCAGCCGGCGGCGAGCCCCACCGGCAGCAGCAGCGGCCAGGTGCGGTTGCCGGAGAACGCGAACGTCTGCTGGCCCCAGCCGATCGGTGAGAACCAGCTGGCAGCCCCTTCAGTCATAGTGGTCCCGTCGGCGCCGGGCGTTCCGGTGGCGTCCCCGATCCCACGCAGGACATAGGCCAGGACCACCAGCGCGGCCGAGACCCCGTTCGCACCGCGCGAAGTCCCCATGAACTGGGCCACCAGCAGTCCCACGCCAAGGAAGGCGAGGCCGGCGGCGCCCGCTGCGGCCCCGGCGGTCAGGGCACCCTGCGCGTCCAGCCCCTGGGCGGCGAATCCGCCAAACACCGCGAGCGCCACCAGGATGTTGGCTGTGACGCCGTGCAGCAGGGTGGCGGTATTGGGCAGCAGGCGGCCGGCAGGCGTGGCGGCCACCAGTTCCGCCGTCCCCGTCTCCTCGTCCGCCCGGGTGTGGCGTACCGCCAGGAAGGTGCTCATCAGGCCTGCCAGCAGGGCAAGGAACGCGTAGATCAGGAAGAACGTGAAGGCCCCCTGGTCGGCGCCACGGGGCAGGCCGCGCAGCATCAGGATGGCGGGCGTGGCGATGGCCACCTGCAGGATTTCCGTGCGGCTGACCACGTTGCCGTAGGTCTGGGTCACTGCGGCGGCTGCGAACCAGGCGAACGCCCCGATGGCCGCCACCCAGCTCACCAGCTGCCAGCGGTCCCGGCGCAGCCGCTGGCCCCAAAGGATCAGGAGGACGGCCATGTCAGGCCCGCCCCCTCGCGCCGAGCAGGTGGCGCCGGGAGCCATGTCCGCCGTCGGGCGCATCAGCCTGTGGCCCGGCGGTACCGGCGCTGTCGCCGTAGTGGCGCAGGAACAGTTCCTCCAGGGACGGCGGAACAATCGTCAGGCCCTGAACGCCCAGGGCGCCCAGGGCGGGAAGCACCTCCGCGATCCGGTCGGTGTCGGCGCTGAACCGGATCCGCCCGGCGTCGACCGTCAGGTCATGCACAGCCCCCAGGCGGGCCAGGGCCTCGGGGTCCAAACCGTCAGCGGCGAACGACACCTCCGACCTGGTGAGGTGCCGCAGGGAGTCCAGCGTCCCGCCGTCGACAATCCTGCCCGCGCGGATGATGCTCACCCGGTGGCACAGCACCTCCACCTCGGAGAGGATGTGGCTGGAGAGGAGCACGGTGGCTCCGCGGTCGACGGCGGTGAGCAGCTCCCTGCGGAAGACCTCCTCCATGAGCGGGTCAAGGCCGCTGGTGGGTTCGTCGAGCAGGTACACCTCGGCTTCGGTGGCGAGGGCCGCGATCAGGGCCACTTTTTGCCGGTTGCCTTTTGAGTAGGCGCGTCCCTTCTTGGCGGGATCGAAGTCGAAGACCTGGCACAGCCGGTCCTTTCGACGCCTGTACGCACCGCCGTCGGCGGTGCCGCCGCGCAGCCGGGACAGCAGGTCGATGGTTTCCCCGCCGGAGAGGTTGGGCCAGAGCCGGACGTCGCCGGGAACGTAGGCCAGCCGGCGGTGCAGCTCCACCGCCTGTGTCCAGGGCTCAAAACCCAGGACGGACGCGGAGCCGGACGTGGGCCTGGCCAGCCCCAGCAGGATGCGCAGGGTGGTGGATTTCCCGGCGCCGTTGGGACCCAGGAAACCGTGGATCTCACCGCGCTGGACTTCCAGGTCGAGGCCGTCAAGGGCCTTGACGTGCCCAAAGTGCTTGTGCAGGTTCGCTGTGTGGACAACGGTGTTCATGGTTCAAGTCTTCGAAGTTTTCACAAATTTGTGAAGGTACTAAAGTCCCCACTATGAGCACCGGCCACCCCCAGTCCAGCGGCAAGGCCGCCAGCTCGTCCTCGGCACCGCTGTATGCCGCGGGGTTCGTCACCGCTTTCGGTGCCCACAGCATCGCGGCCGGGCTGGGCGCGCAGAGCGGAAACATCGGGCTGACCCTGCTGAACCTGGGCATCCTGCTGGCCCTCTACGACGTTGCCGAGGTCTTCCTGAAGCCCGTCTTCGGTGCGCTCAGCGACCGGATCGGCGCCAAACCCGTCGTCGTCGGCGGCCTCTTCGCTTTTGCCGCCCTGTCCTTGATCGGCCTTGGCGCAGCTGACCAGCTGATCCTTGCCCTGGCCAGGCTGGGACAGGGCGCGGCGGCGTCGGCCTTCTCGCCGGCGTCGTCCGCCATGGTGGCAAGGATGGCCCGCGGCGGGAAGGCCGGCACCTACTTTGGCCGGTACGGGTCCTGGAAGAGCCTGGGATACATCATCGGCCCACCGCTGGGCGCGGGGCTGATCCTGGCCGGCGGTTTCCCGCTGCTGTTCGGCACGCTGTCGGCGCTGGCCGCTGTCACTGCGGTATGGGTGCTGGTGTCCGTGCCGCATCTGGCGCCGCTGTCGCGGAAGCGGTACACGGTGCTGGACCTGGCGCGGCAGGTGGGCGAGCGCCGGTTCCTGGTCCCCACGCTGGTGCTGGCCGCCTCAACGGGTGCGTTGGGTGCCGCCGTCGGCTTCCTTCCGGCGCTGGCCACCCGGCACGGCCTGGACGCCTTCGCCGGGACGGCGGCGGTGAGCGTGGTGGCGCTGGGCTCGGTGCTGACCCAGCCGTGGATCGGGCGGCTGCGGGACCGGCACGCCGTCACGGACAACAGGGGCACGACGACGGGCCTGCTGCTGATTGCCGCGGGCGTCGGCCTGGTGGCGGCCGCCCCGGGAGTGGTCACCATCTTCGTTGCCGCGGCGTTCATCGGGGTCGGGATCGGCACGGTGACCCCCCTCGGTTTCGCCCACCTGGCGGACACCACGCCCCCCGAGCGGATGGGCAGGACCATGGGCTCGGCGGAACTGGGACGCGAACTGGGCGACGCCGGCGGGCCGCTGCTGGTGGGCGGCATCGCCACGGCCACGGCGCTTCCGTTCGGGCTGGGTGTGCTGGGACTGCTGGTGGCCGCGGCGGCCATCCCCCGGCTGGACCCGGTCCAACCCACCCACCGCGGCCCAATCAACCCCCCGCGGCCCAACTAGCTCGCAGTAACTGTCGTTTTGAGCCCTGAAAACGACAGTTAGTGCGAGCCAGTTTCAACGCTTGAGAGGTCTTCCAGCTTTCTGTGTCACCCTTAACCGCGATGACTTCTTCACGGCAACTACCCACCAGGACCCCGGCCCGGCCTGCCCCGGGCTCGGCGTTCCTGTTCGTGCTGTCCACCCTGGCGTGCATTGCCGGGCTGGTTGCCACCTACTACTTCTTCGTCCAGACCACCACCGGACAGTTCATTGACGAGTCCGCGCTGGTGGAGGCCGTGGAGATCCACGGCCCCGCCGGCAAGGCCGCCACCCGGTTCCTGGACCTGCTGCCCACCATCTCGCTGGTGATGGCCGCCGTCGTGGTCCTTTTTGTGACGGTGATCCGGCGGCACTGGACGGAGGCAGGGATCGCCGTGGCCGCGTGCATCGGCGCCAACGTGGCAACCCAGGTACTGAAGGACCTCCTGCCGCCGCGCCCGGACAAAGGCGTGTTGACGCTGGAGCTGAATTCGCTGCCGTCGGGGCATACCACTCTGGCCGCGTCCGCGGCGGCTGCGGTGTTTTTGATGGCGTCGCCGCGCTGGCGCCCCATGGCCGGCTTCATTGGCGGCACCTTTGCCATCGCCTCGGGGGTGTCCACGCTGATCAACCAATGGCACCGGCCCGCCGACGTGGTGGCAGCCTTCCTGCTGGTGGGGGCGTTCATGATCCCTGCCGGCTGGCTGATCCTCCGCCGTGGTTCATGGAACGAATGGGACGGGTTCGGCGAGCATGTGGGATCCGCCCGGATCTGGCTTACGCTGCCGGTGCTGATCGGCTTGGCCTCGGCCGTGGTGGCGGTGTATTCGTTGATCCGGATTGCGCCCAGTCCGTGGCAGGAGGCCAGCACCACCAACTACTTCTGGGCAGGCATCTCCCTGATTGTGATCGCGGGATACCTGGCCACCGTTGCCACAACCTCCCTGTTCGCCTACGCGGCACGACGGCGGGACGCGCCCAGTAGCACGGAGCGGCCGCCGGCAGCGGGGTTTTGAGCAAATCTTGAGGAATTGATACCCCCTGGCTTGAGCCATGCCCGGGATAGTTGCAGGTGCCCGGGCGGCGTCTTGAAGTGGGCGCCGCCCGGTACCCCCACTGTTCTCCCGCTTGCAGCCTCTCCGGCGGAGGTCTCAGGGATCGAGCCGCTTGCGCAGGAGGCAGAACTCGTTGCCTTCCGGGTCCTGCAGCACGTGCCACTGCTCGTCGCCGGTCTGCCCCACGTCGGCCGGCCGTGCGCCGAGGGCCAGCAGGCGTTCCAGCTCCGCGTCCTGGTCCCGGTCCACGGGGTTGACGTCGATATGCAGCGGAAGCCTCCCCACCCGCGGATTGCTGCTGGGGCTCAGGAAGATGGTGGGCTGCAGACCGCCAAAGCCGGCATCGGGCGGTCCGATCTCAATCGCACCATCCTCCCGGTCGATCTCCACATAACCCAGGACCCCGCTCCAGAACCGCGCAAGCAGTTCCGGGTCGGCACAGTTCAGGACCAGTTCGCTGATACGGCATGACATGGTGCCAGTGTACGGACGGGCCGCGGCTGCGTGCGGGCGGACACGGACCGGAAGGCACGACGGCGGCACGCACCTCGCGCGGGAACTCACCTTCGACGCGCATCGCCTTTCCCGACGCGCAGGGTTGTTCTCGACGCGCAGGGTTGTTCTCGACGCGCAGGGTTGTTCTCGACGCGCAGGGTTGTTCTCGACACGGATACTCCCCTCCGCGGCCCAAATATCCGGGGCGCAAAGGTAACTGCGGGTCGAAAGTGAATATGCGCGTCGTGACGAGGGCGGGCAGAACCACCGCTGGACGGGCAAGCCCCAGCCCGGCGGGAGGCGGCGCCGCTGCGTGGGGGGTGTTAGCAGCGGCGCCTTCTTCCGTCGGGCTGGCGGTGGACCGGCGCCTAGAAGGTTGTGGACAAGCAGGTGACTTTGTTGCTGTTGTTTCCTTGTTCCAGTGACACGGTGGCTGACGCGGTGGTCTGCACCTGGTTCGCGTATGTCGCTGTGACACGGATGGTCAGTGGGGTGGTGGTCCTGTTGGCCAGCACGATCTGCGAGTTGATGGTCAGGGTGATGGTGCTGGTTGTTCCCAGGCTTACGGACTCGTTGTAGGAGGGCCCATACGTGCCGTTCGACTGGAGTGCGGCGTAGGTAAGTGTCGTTGGCGCCGTCGTCCCCACCGCTGACAAGGTTGCGGTTTGCCGCGGGTTGTCATTGGTGCAGGTGAATCCCGAGAACTGGTTCGGCCACGCGCCGGAGGCAGTGACGGTCATGGTGGCCGTGGCGCTCTGCTGCCAGAGGGCCGAGGCCGAGGCGCCGCCTATGCCCAGCAGCACCGTGAGGATGAAGGCCCCGACGGCGAGGCCCGCACCGGGAGCATTCCGGATCCGTGCCATCTACTGCGCCCCGGCGGCCGCGTTGTCCCGGGAACGGGTCTTGCGGACCGACCTGTACACGGTGATGGCTCCGTAGCCGATGAGTGCCACGGCAGCGATGACTGTCCAGGTCCCACGGTCGGAATTCCCCAGGAAGTTGGCCACGAAACCCACGTACGGGACTGCGTAGAACAGCTTGCCCTTGACCTGGATGGCGCGGACGGGGTTCTCATCGTTGGCGCCGTTGTTGTCGCCCTTGGTGATCAGTGTCTTCTCGCCCTGCTGGGTGGACCCGAACCCCACGATCCGGTGCGTCTCCACATCGGGCCGGCCTGAGTAGAGCTGGAAAGTGATGACGTCACCATATTTCAGCTCATCAAACGGGGCAGGTTTCATCACCATGAACGTGCCCGGCGGGTACTTCTGCGCCATGGATTTGGTCAGCACCGTGTAGGTCTGCGAACCCGTCGCCGCCGGAACCACGATGAGGACCAGGGCGGCGAACAGTGACACCAGCATGGCTGCCATGCTCAGGAAACGTCCGACGACGGCCCAGGCGGCAGTGCGCCTTCGTCCACGCTGCCGGGTGGTTGCCGGAGTCCCGCTCCGCGGTTCTGTCGGGTCGGCTTCGCCGCCCAGCAGGCGTTCGGTCAGGTCAGCAGCCACTGGGCACCCCGCAGAGCTGACGTGCGGTGAGTTGGAGCGAGATGTTCACTGCCTGTCCTTTCACTGTGGAGGGGGCGCTGGTGCTCAGGCTCACCTGGAAACAGAAGACGGTGGAACCGCCTTTGGCAACCGTGGGCGAGACAAGCCCTGCGGTACTGATTGACGCGAAGCCTGTGGCGGTGCTGCATTCCGCGGAGGAAGCCGCAGTTTTCGCGTTGACGGTGACGTAACCGGCGAGGGTTCCGCCGCTGACGTTTGCGATGGTGGGCTGGCCTGCCGTGATCGCCGTGTTGAACTGGCCGCCGGCGTTGGTGTTGTTGGTGACCACCACGCCGCCGTAGACCGAGGTGCCCGGGCCCAGTGTCCCTGCGGGAGAAAGGGTCAAGGTGGCAGCCGAACCGTCAGCAAGGGTCATTGTGGTTGTTTGTCCCGTGTTGACCGCCGTCAGCGCCGTATCGAACGACGCCGACGTGATGGTCCCAGGGGAGGCTGATGCCGCCGCGCTCCACAACGCGTAGGTTCCCTGAACGGTGAACAGTCCCAGGACCACTGCAACGGCGGTCAGCGCTGCCGCCTGCAGCCTGCGCTTGGTGCGCATGGTTCCTCCTGGGTCCTGATTCCGGGCTTCGGTCAATCCAGCCGGGTGACCTTGAGGCCACCCGCCTGCGCAAGGCTAGGAAAGACCGGTCTGGGTCACCTGGGTCAGCTGGAACGCCACGTTGTTGAAGTTGTAATTCGCTGTGGTGTCCGCGCGGCCGGCAGTGCTGGACAGGAACTCAAAGGTGATTGTCGCGGTGACCGTCTGGGCTGAACCCGTCGGCAGCAGGGGGTTGGCTACGGGCGCGCCGGCAACGGTAAGAGCCGGACCAGTCACAGACACGTTGGCGGTCGTGAAGCCGTTGGTCGCGGTGATGCCAGTGGTTGCCACGTTGGCGGCCATCTTGTTGCCGACCAGGGTTACCGTCAGATCCTGGGTGAAGGTGAGCTTGTCGCCCGGGACCACCTTGTAGGTGCTGATGTCGGCAATCGTGGTGCCCGCACGGTCCTTCCAAACACCGGATGCAGTCTTGGCAACGTTCAAGTCACCGGCAACGATGGTTCCCGGAGCCGCAATTGCCTCCGCGTTCCAGTTGGCCAGGGTTCCCCCGCCGCCCAGCAACAGTGCTGCGCCAACGGCGATGGCTGCGGTTCCCTTAATCAGAGTGCTGTTCTTCATGATGTCCCCTCAGACTTTTTGTGTGTGCGTTTTGTCTAGCTGGGGACAACATTGCCGTGCCAAGCTCAGGAAGTGAGGGGGTAAAACGTCAACGAAAGCTCAAGTTATTTGAAATTTCAACCAGCACCTGACCTGCACTTCTATCGGAATGCAGCTTATTTCTGCTCCAGCAATAGCCGGCACCAGGCATCGGTCAGCCAGTCTGCGAACCGTTCCGGACTCCACCCGCGCTGGTCCACCAGCAGCACCCAGTATTCGGGCCCGTTCATGCTCCATACGGCGTCGGCAAGCTCTTCGGCAGGCCGGTCCGTCCGCAGTTCCCCGGTGGAGGCAAGGTCCTCAACGAACTTCAGCATGTTGGCCGCGCGCCGGTCCGAGATTTCCTTCCACAGTGCTGCGCAGTCGGGATCCGTGCCGGCGGCATCGCGCAACGCCACGTATACCGGAGCAAGGCGCGGCTGGATGCGGGCCAGAGCATGGGCGTATATGGAAATCTTTTCGGCTGCAGCCTTCGCCTCCCGCATTCGGATTACATAGTCGCGGCGCTCGGCGGGCACCGCCTGGCCGGTCCCGGAGATGGCCGTTTCCACCACTTCCCGCAGGAGGTCCGGTTTTCGGCCGATGGTGGCATAGATGGTGTCGACGGCGACGCCAGCCCTCCGTGCGATGCCGGCCACGGTGCTGGAACGGTAGCCCTCCCCCACAAAAAGTTCACGGGCAGCAGCCAACACAGCGTCGCGGGTGGCCGCCGCCTGTTCCTTCCGGAGCGGCGAGTGATAGCGGCGGGCCGGGGCATTGACTGCATCCATCGGGAGGCCTACCCTAATTTCATCCGAAGTATATTCGGATGAATCTTAGCAGGAAGCCCGGACAGGCAGTAGCGAACCCGCAAGGCGGCGGCAAAAGCCGCAACGCCGTGGCAGGCTCACAGCAGTCCGGGGCGGAAGGGCAGGCGTCATGTCAGAGCACTTCGATACGGTCGTCATCGGCGGCGGCCAGGCGGGTTTGGCCATGGGCTACCACCTGTCCCGCCTCAAGCGTCCCTACGTCATCCTGGATGAGAACGCCAGTACCGGGGACAGCTGGCGCAGCCGCTGGGACTCCCTCCGGCTGTTCACCCCGGCCCGGTACGACGCCCTTCCCGGCAGCCGCTACCCGGCTCCCCCGTGGTCCTACCCGTCCCGGGAGGAGTTTGCCGGTTACCTGAGCAGCTACGCGGAAAGATTCGCGCTGCCGATCCGGAACAACGTCCGGGTCACCAGCCTCAGCCGCAGCGGACATCACTTCGTCATTGAAACCGAGAGCGGCCGGCAGTTCGAGGCGGACAACGTGGTGGTCGCCGCCGGCTGGGACCGGAAGCCAAAAGTTCCGGCATTCGCACATCACCTCAACCCTGACATCCAGCAGTTCACGGCGGCAAGCTACAGGAACCCAGAAGACCTCGCCCCGGGCCCGGCCCTGGTGGTCGGCGCGGGCAATTCGGGCGCGGACATTGCCCTGGAGCTGGCCACCAGCCGCACGACATATCTCTCCGGCAGGCATCCCGGCGAGATTCCTTGGCCCATCGACGCCGTGGCAGCAAGGCCACTGACCCTCGCGGTCTTCTTCGCTTTCTCCCACGTCCTGACGCTCAACACGCCGATGGGCCGCAAGGCCCGCCCACAAATCCTTGCGCACAGCGGACCACTGGTCAGGGTGAAAAACCGGGACCTGGTGCGTGCCGGCGTCGAACGCGTCCCCAGGACGGAAGGCGTCAGGGACGGCCGCCCGTTGCTGGCGGACGGCCGGACCCTTGAGGTCGCCAACGTCATGTGGTGCACCGGCTTCCGGCCCGCGCTGGAGTGGATCCGTCTGCCAGTGTTCGGCCCGGACGGCGAGCCGGAGCAGGACCGCGGCGTCGCAAGGGCGCAGGCGGGGCTCTACTTCCTGGGCGCCATCTTCCAGCAGTCGCTGGCGTCCTCCATGGTCCACGGCGTAGGCACGGACGCAGCGTTCATCGCCAAGCGCATCGCAGCAACCAGGGCATCCACGGCAACACAGGCACCGGCCGGCGTCAGGCCGGAAGGTTCAGCTGCTCCACAATGATCCGCGCGGTTCCGGGGTCGCCCAGGATCCTGAAGTGTCCCGCCACTGGGAGTTCAATGTTGGTGGCCCCGGGAAGGACGCTCCCCTCCGGAATGTGCGGATCAAACGGCCCGTAGATGGACGTGATGCGGCTGTTGATGGTCAGTTCACGGGACATCTGGAGGGTCAGGGCGTTGCGCGGCGAGAAGATCCGGAGGCTGGGCAGCAGCATGTACCGTGCGTAGCGCGAGCCGGAAAACGGTGCGCACACGGCGATCATCCGGTCGATCCGGTGCTCCGGGTCCAGGGACAGCATGGCGTACTTCCCAATCAGGCCGCCCTTGCTGTGCGCCACCAGGATGGCATCGCGCAGTCCCGCCTCCTCCAGGTGCTGGGCCACCAGCTTTGCAGCGTCCGGGACCTTCATCTTGTTGCGCTGCAGCACCGTGACCACGTGCACGGGATGCCCGGCGTCGTGGATGGCCTGGATGAGCGGCATCATGAACTGCCAGTTTTCGTACACGCCGGGAATGATCAGCACGGGCTGCCGGGTGCCGTTGCGGAAGGACTCCGGCTGCACGCGCGACAGGAATCCGCGGACCTGCCAGCCCGCGGCATAAACATAGTCCTGCGCCCACCACACGGCTTTTTGCAGCGGGCTGATGCGGGCTTCAGCGCCGGGATCACTCATGTGTCGAGAATAACGCGCTCCTGCGACACTTCCCGCAATGACGGCCCGGGGGAAAGTGGAGCCGCAGCTGGACCTGGCGTATTAGCCCCGACCAGCTTCACCGTGACTAGCGCTGGGTGCAGGCGTCGTCCACGAGGCGCCGGGCCAGGTTCAGAGCACGCTTGCCGTAGCGGGCACCGTCGAGAACCGCGCCTGTTGCATAGGCCCCGTTGAGGACGATGAGCAACTCCTCGGCCAGCTCGCCAGGGTCCTGCGCACCGGCGTCGGCTGCCAGCGACTGGAACCAGTCCCGCACCTGCTGCTTGTGCGCTGCCGCCACCAGATGGGCCGGGTGGTTGCCCTCCGGGAACTCGGTGTTCGTGTTCAGCATCGGGCAGCCGCGGTAGGTAGCACCGGCGGTATCTCCGGCCAACACCTCAAAAACGGCAGTGAGTTTCTCCCGGGCGTCGTCGCGTTCCCCGGCCGCCTGCCGCATCCGCTCGAACCAGGCGTCCGCGCGTCCCTGAACGAACGCTGTGGCGAGAGCGTCCTTGGTGGGGAACTGGCGGTAAATGGTGGCGTTTCCCACCCCGCATTCCTTGACCACCGTATCCATCCCGACCGCGCGGATTCCCCGCTGGTAGAACAGGCGCGTGGCCACCTCAAGCACATTGCGCCGGTTCTCCTCGCCGCTCTTGCGCGCCACGGCAAACCCCACCCTTCCAAAACCCAAGCCAAAAAATGTACCGCCTTTAGTTTGACAGACGGATCGATCCGTCACAAACTAATGAGAACGATCCGTCACATCGGATCCGACCCCGTTAAATATGAAGCTAAGGGAACCACCATGAAGACTGCTGTCCTCGGAACCGGCACTGTCGGCCGCACCATCGCCACCCGCCTGGCAGAGCTCGGACATACCGTGACCATTGGCACCCGCAGCCCCGAAGCCACGCTCGGCCGCACTGAGGCCGACGCCATGGGCAACGCACCCTTCGCCACCTGGGCTGCAGCAAACTCGGGCGTCACGCTGGCCGGCTACGCAGAGGCCGCCGTCGGGGCAGAGCTCATCGTCAACGCCACCAACGGCAACGGATCCCTGGATGCCCTGGCACAGGTAGGCGCGGAGAACCTTGACGGCAAGGTCATTCTGGATATCGCCAACCCGCTCGATTTCAGCCAGGGCATGCCGCCCACCCTGTTCGTCAAGGACACCGATTCACTCGGTGAGCAGATCCAGCGCGCTTTCCCCACCGCCCGCGTGGTGAAGTCCCTCAACACCCTCAATGCCGACCTCATGGCGCGTCCGGACACCCTTCCCGAGGCCAGCACTGTCTTCGTCTCCGGAAACGACGCGGACGCCAAGCACATGGTCACGGAACTGTTGAAGGATTTCGGCCACCAGGACGTCATCGACCTCGGGGACATCTCGACCGCCCGTGGCACGGAGATGCTCCTCCCTGTCTGGCTTCGCCTCTGGGGCGCCCTCGGCACACCCGAGTTCAACTTCAAGATCGTTCGCTGACCCGGGGAACCGGTTCGGGACGCCAGCCTTGGGGTGGCGTCCCGGCGGTCAGCAGTTGCGGCGGTCAGCAGTTCCTGCGGTCAGTAGTTGCGGCGGTGCTTCAGGCGGGGAATGACGACGCCGAACACGGCCGCCGCCGCGAACCCCAGCAGGCCTGTGGCTGAGATCCCCGGGCCCAGGGAGGCCAGGGCGGTCACCCCGGACAGCAGGACCGGGCCGCCTGTGGAGCCGGCATCCGCCATGAACCGCCAGAGGCCAAGGAACTGGCCGCGGCCCCGGTCCGGCGAGAAGTCGGCGCCCAGCGTCATCACCAGGCCGGAGCTGATGCCGTTGCCAAAGCCGATCAGCAGCGCCGCCAGCAGCAGTCCCACAAAGGAACCGGTGAGCGGGATCAGGAGCAGCGCAGTCCCCATGAGCACCGTGGAGGGAATCGCCACCCACTGCCGCCCCTTCCGGTCCATCAGTTTCCCGGCGGGATAGAACACCAGCATGTCGATGGCACCGGAGAGCCCGTAGATCAGGGATGCGGACGTGGCGTCCATGCCCAGGTGGTCGGCCCAGAGCGGGATCACCACCTGCCGGGAGGACCGCAGCGCGCTGAGCAGCAGGATGCCCACGCCCAGCGAAAGGAACACGCCGGCATGCGACACCGCGACGCTCCGAAGCGTGGGCTGGGGGCCCGCGTCCCCGCCCAAGGGGACATCCGGCGTCGCAAGGTCCGGGATGGTGAGGGACAGCAGCGCGGCGGCCGCCATGGCCACCACCCCCACCCAGTAGGCGCCGGCGATGCCGAAGAACTGCATCACCGCCGCGCCCGCGAACGGGCCGATGAACACGCCGATGCGGTTCACGCCGCCCAGCGTGGACAGCGCCCGGGCGCGGAAGGCCACCGGCACCGCCTCCGTCAGGTACTTCTGGCGGGCCAGGCCAAACACCGCCCCGGACATCCCGACGACGGCCATCGCCACGGCGAGCAGCCACAGTCCGTTCGGGGCCAGGGCGGAGGTGGCGGCGGCTGCCAGCGCCAGGCCACCGGCGACGGCGGCGCCCACGATGGACCAGCGTTCACCGAAGCGAAGGGTTACCAGCGACGCCGGCAGGTTGAAGAACCAGGATCCCAGTCCGATGAGGGTGACGATCAGGGCCGCCACTGCCACCGAAGCGCCCAACTCGCGGGCAGATAATGCCACCACCGGAAGGATGGCGCCCTGCCCAATTCCGAAGAGCAGTGTGGGTCCGAAAGCGGCGACCGCAATGCTGCGCAGGCTGAAGGGCTGGGAAGGGTCCGGGGAAGTCATCAGATTTATCCTATGGCCGCCCCCTCCCTGGGGAGGCTGCAGTGTGACGCAGCGGACAGGGCCTCACAGTGGCCTCCGCGGAGAGTGGATCAACGGGCCCTTGGTTCCAACCCGGCCAGGGCGCGGAACAGGTTGACGACTTCCACCACCGCCCCGATGGCCGAGCCCACGATGCCGAGCACCAGCAGCACCCGCACCAGCACCGGCCAGCCGGACCAGCCGGTGCCGAAGTCGAAGGGAAATACCTCCGACAGGCGCAGTATGGCGGCAACCCCGAAGCCTATGACCACCAGGTTGCCCAGCGCCACGAGGGTACGTGCGTGGATCACCACGCAGACGAGGTTGACGATGATGCCCGCGATCAGGGACGCGTTGATGAGGTCAAGGACGCGGGACATGTCGGCTGTCAGGAACGGCAGCACCTGCCACCCAGGCCACATGTTGATCCCGTACAGCAGCAGGGCGTTGACGATGGCTGAGCCAAGGTTGCCGCTGCGGCTGGTGGTTGTCCTGTCCGCCATGGCAACAGGGTCCGGCATAGGGACCATGCCCGAAAGTGCCGAAGGTCCCCCGGCGGCGCCTTCCTCCCACCGCCCAGCCCTACCGCCCAGCCGCCGAGAACCCATGGATCCACGAACCGGACAACGGCGGGCCCTTCGGCCCTGTTTCGCCGACGCCCAGGGCAACCACGCTGGCTGAAGGAGGTGGTGGAAGATGTTTACTCTTCGCACCCTGGGCGGCATCGCCCTCTTGATGGCCGGGAGCAGCTGGTTGTGGATTACGCCCACCTTCGCCACCCGCGGGGTCAACACGTCAGGTATCTGGTGGAACATCACCATGGTGCTTGCGCTGCTGACCGTCTTGGGGTTCCTGGTGGCCACGTGGGGACTGTTTGCCCGGTGGAGCTGGTGGGAAAATGCGGCCCTCGCGTCGGCTGCACTTGGGCTTGTGGCCCTGGCGCCCTTCTGGTTCGCAGCCATCGGCGGGGGCGAAACTGTCGGGACCACGGCGTGGAATGTGTTCGTCCACGTCCTGATGGTGGCCGGCGTCGCGGTGTTGCTGCTGGTCCCGTCGCTGGAGCGGTGGGTGAACCAGCAGGTCATGGGATAACCGGGAATCAGTAACCCTCCAGGACTTCCCTGGCCTTCCCGTTTGCCGCCGCGCTGGTCAACTCCTCCGCCACGAGGTGCAGCTTGACGTTGGCGTGCTGGCTTCTGGCGGCCAGCACCCGGAACGCCGATTCGGCATCCACACTGTGCAGGGCCATGACAATGCCTTTCGCCTGCTCAATGACCGCCTTGTGCCCGAACGCACCCTCGATGGCCTCCGTCGCGGCATGCTGGGACTCGATGCGCAGGCTCTGGGTCACATCCACCATGAAGCCGCGGGCCAGCTCTACGCGCCCGGAAGGCGCGGCGACGGCCTGGATCGCAGAAAAGACGCGCCGCTCCCTGCCGCGGACGTCAATGATCCGGTGCAGCAGGGCACCCTGGCCACCGCCCTCAAGGAGGTCCGCCCACAGCGCGCGCACCGGTTCCCGGTCCCCCGGGTGCTTGTGGGCCATCAGCACGTCAAAAGTGGGCACCACCTCACCTGGCTGCAGCCCGTGAATGCCAAACATGCCCTCGGACCAGTTCATGCTTCCTGAGGCAACGTCCAGCTCAAAGGTCCCCGACGGACAGACGGCAGTGATCGGCAGCGGAAAGAGGTACGCATCCAACTTCGACCACATGCATTCCTCCAAAACTCACATACCCAGTGCGGGTTTTCTCGCACAACAATAGCTGAATCCGGCGGCCGCTGGTTGCCATATCCGCTGGCGCAGCAGGCGGATTCGGGGGGTCACAAAAGCCGCGCGGAGGAGTAGCGTTCGCCTTATGGGCGCTGATCCGCGCCCGCAGCCAAGGGGAGGTCAATTCATGGGCGAAGTGTGGATCCGCACGCTGGGCAACGGGCTGGTCCGGGCAGATCGAGTCACGGAGATTTCATCTACCCGCGGGTCCCTGCATGAGGACAGCGGGTATTCATTGAAAGTGATCGTGGACGGCAAGGGCCACGTGCTGATTGACGACGGCGGGCTGCAGGGGTCCCTGCCCGAACGGCTGGAATACGCCAGGCATATGGAAGACGCCCTGCTGCTGGCCATCGACGAGGCGCGCGAGAACGACGCGTCCATGGTGATCTCCTACGAGCCGGAGCGTGAACGCTGGTCCGCAGCTCCAGTTTCAGTATTAACCGGACGGCTTCCCGAAGTCGTCTGACCCGCGGAATGAAGCCTGCCCGGGCAACAGTGAGTGCCCGGGCAGGAGTACTTAGCTGTGCGTGGGTTCTTCCACGAGGGCGGTGGCGATGCTGGCCGCGTCCTCCAGTGCGGCCAGGAACCGCTCTGCGTCCAGGGCGGCGGCACAGCCGGTGCCGGCGGCGGTGATGGCCTGCCGGTAACGGTGGTCCACGGCGTCGCCGCAGGCAAAGACGCCCGGCAGGTTTGTGCACGTGGTGGGGGCGTCCACCTTGATGTAGCCTTCCTCGTCCAGGTCCACCTGGCCCGCCACCAGTTCGGTCCGCGGCAGGTGTCCGATGGCCACGAAGATGCCGGTGGCGTCCTGGTGCCGGGTCTCACCGGAACGGGTGTCTGTGAGGGTTACGCCGGTGACCTTGCCGTCGCCGTGGATGGCGGTAACGGCAGAGTTCCAGGCGAAGCGGATCTTGGGGTTGTCCTTGGCCCGCTGCGCCATGATGCGGGAGGCGCGCAGCTCGTTCTTGCGCACCACCACGGTCACGGTCTTGCCGAACCGGGTCAGGAAGGTGGCTTCCTCCATGGCGGAGTCGCCGCCGCCAACCACGATGATGTCCTGGTCACGGAAGAAGAACCCGTCGCAGGTGGCACACCAGGAAACACCGTGGCCGCTGAACTTTTTCTCCTCAGGCAGGCCGAGTTCCTTGTACGCAGAGCCGGTGGCCAGGATGACGGCCGTAGCCTCGTAAGTCTCCCCGCCGCCGGTGACCACGCGCTTAACGGAACCTCTCAAGTCAACGGACGTGGCGTCGTCGTACTCAATGCGCGCGCCGAACTTTTCCGCCTGCTGCTGCAGCCCGTCCATCAGCTCAGGGCCCTGGATGCCGCCGGGGAAGCCCGGGAAGTTTTCCACTTCAGTGGTGTTCATCAGCGCGCCGCCGGCGGTGACGGAGCCGGCCAGGACCAGGGGGTTCAGGCCCGCGCGGGCGGCGTAGATGGCGGCGGTGTAGCCGGCGGGGCCGGAGCCGATGATGATCAGCTGTTCTTTGCTCATGGATTGTCCTTCGGTGGCGGTACTACTGGGCGTCCGCGTGCTGCGCGGGCAGGAGTTCGGTGATCAGTTGTTCAACGCGTGCCTTGATCTCATCACGGATTGGACGGACGGACTCAACGCCCTTGCCTGCCGGGTCCTCCAGGACCCAGTCTTCGTAGCGCTTGCCCGGGAAGAACGGGCACTCGTCACCGCAGCCCATGGTGATCACCACGTCCGATTCTTTCACTGCCTCGGTGGTGAGTACCTTGGGGACCTCTGCGGACATGTCGATGCCTACCTCGGCCATGGCCTCCACCGCCGCCGGATTGACCTTGTCGGCCGGCTGGGAACCGGCGGAGCGCACCTCGACGGCTCCCCTGGACAAGGAGGTGAGGAACGCTGCCGCCATCTGGGACCGGCCGGCGTTGTGGACGCAGACAAAGAGGACGGAAGGCTTTCCTGCGGGGTCGATGCTCATGGCACTCCTCAAACTGGTAGGAAACTACGTTCGGTGTAATAAAGGCCCCCCGTGTTGCGCAGGTCACATTTGTTGCCTAATCTAATTGAGGCTCATGCAAACGGGCCATGCAAGAAGCTGCAGCGTCGCAGCCAATGCCGGGGAAGGCTTTACAACTTGAACTCTAAGCTGAACATCGTAGTCCGGGTGGATCTGGACCACAGCAAGGCCAAGGTGATTGCAACGGGGCATATCACCATTCACAGCGTCAACGCCCTCTATGTAGTGGCAAAGCGTGCCAACTCCCTCAGGGGAGGCCTGGACCTGGAACTGGACGTTTCCAGCGCCTGGGTGGACGAGGAAGCACTGGAAATGCTCCGCGCCGCCTCTGAAACAAGGCACCTTCCAGCCAAAATCGATCCGGAACAGGCTCCCTGCACCATCAGCGTGCTGGCTGACCGCCGACATCCGCGTCACACGGCCGGCCGCCTGGCCGCATAAATTTCCCGGCCGCTCGCCGCGCCCATTTTTCGGGCCAGAGCAGGCCGACCACCGCTTCTCTTTCCGCTCCAACAGCCCGAAGTGCAGCTGCATCTGAACAAACGGATGGCTGCACTTCGGGATGGTGGAGCAGTTTTTGTTTTACCGGAGCTGGTCCTTGGCAACCAGGATGTCCTGAAGCTCCTCAACGGTGAGGCCGGCGGCCCTGCCCAGGTCCTCCTGCCCTGCACCCAGCCTCGCGGCGCTCTGGACTGCATGCTCAAACCGCTCCTGCGCCGCATCCAGCTCCCACTGGAGGCTCTCCACCCTTGCGGAAGCCAACTGGACGGCCTCCAGCGGATCACCGGCAGTGCCGCCGTCGACGATCCTGTAACCGCATGCGCAGGACCATTCCGCCGAGCCAAGCTCCAATGGCGCCCACCCCAGCGACGCTATCGGTACGGGGCCGGCCGCCATCGCTGCGCCGCAGTGAAAGGGTGCCGCGGGGTCGCCAATCATGGAGGGTGCGGGCTGAAGCGGGAGTTCTTCGTAATGCTCAACGCGGGTCGACTGCCCCGGCGCCTGAGGTTCAAGTACTGCAGTCATGCAATCCGCCGTCCGATAGTTAACTAACAATGTAGCTAGTCTAACTAGGATTATCTCTTTGTCTACCGGCCGGTAATGCCGGGGCCGGAGTTGACGGCGTCCACTGCTTCCCGCATGCGCACCAGGAAGTGCATGACGGCCTTGATTTCTTCGGAAGACAACGATTCGGCGGCTTCCAGCATGCGCTTGTGCATCTGGTTCAGGTTGTGCCGGACTTCCTCGTCGGCGCCGGGAGTAGGCCGCAGGATGACGGCGCGGCGGTCCGAGGGGTGGGGCTCCCGGGTGACGTAGCCGCCGGACACCAGACGGTCCACAAGACTGGTCATGGAGGCGGACGTGATGCACAGGCGGGCTGCAAGTTCCGTGGGTCGGATTCCCACGCCGGCAGCCTCTGCATCGATGAGGTACCGCAGCGCCAGGAGGTCCGTCTCCCCCATTGCGGCGGACGAGCGGGTGCGCCTTCTCATAGCGCTCTCCGAGGTCCGGAATTCGCGGAGCGCGTTGATGACATCAACAGCCCCGGGCTCGACGCCCTCAACGGGTGGGTACCAGTAGCCTTCGCTTGCACCATGCGGGTTCATGCGAATTCCTTCGATATCCTACTTGCTTGGCTGTCTAACAAACCCATGGTAGCCCACTTGTTCCCCCGCCACCTCCACAACGTTGAAAAGCAGCAGGCAAGTACCCGGGCGGGCGGCACGGGAAAAGTAGAGTACCGGCTACTCGTGCCGCACACCGTCCCGGCCCAATAAGTTTCTTCCAACCCGCGGCGCCACGGCCAAGGGGCGTGACGAGACGGGGGTGCAGGGTGGCGGTTGGCCCGGCAGACAATGTGGAGCCCGAACGGCAGGGGTTCCTGCTGGATTTGGTGACAGGGGCCGACGGCGATGCAGGGTCCCTGCAGAAGCTCACCGATGCTGCCGCCCGCTGGATCAGCACTTCCGCCGGAAGGGCACTGGAGTGCGCCGCCGTCCTGCACCGGCAGCGGTCCTGTTTTGCCACCGCCGGCAGCACTCCGGCCGCGGCCAGCGTGGCATCGGAGGACGAGCACGGGGACAGCCCCACCGCTCTTGGTTCGCCGCTGATGGCGCCGGCAGTGATCAACCAGGCCGGCGCCCGCTGGGAGGCGTACCGCAGGCGGCTGCTGGACAAAGGCTTCGGCTCAGCGCTTGCCGTTCCCCTGGAATTGCAGCCGGGCTCGGCTGGAGCCCTCGTGTTCCTGGGACCGGCAAACTACGTTTTCAACGCCAAGGTGATCAACGAGGCAGCCTGGTTTGGCGAGGTGGCATCGCACAGCCTGAAGCTGGCCCTCGACGTGCACGGCGTCATCCGCGCCGGGGACAACCTGAAACAGGTACTGGAGAGCCGGACCAGCATCGACGTGGCCTGCGGCGTGCTCATGGCGCAGAACCGCTGCTCATACACGGAGGCGTTCAGCAAGCTTGCCGGCACCTCACGGCACCGGAACCTGAAGGTCCGCAGCGTTGCGGAGAACATCCTGAGGTCACTGCCCAGCGGCACGCCCGGAACACGGTTCGAGCCCCCGGCAATCGCGTAGGAACTGCGGCGAAAATCCTAGTGCCGTGCCCGTGCCCTGATAAGGCCGGCCGCCACCAGCCCTGCACCTCCGAGTGAAGCCAGCATGCCGCCGAGAGCCACAAAGTAATCGGTAATGGTCATTGTCCTGCGCTCCTTCCGTACTGCCTGATGAGCCAAGCTATGCGGCGAAACTCAGCATTTCCTGAAGGATCGCCAGCAGCTTTGGTCAAGATCCGGTAAAGGAAAACTGCGGCGATCCACATACTTCGCCCCGCGATCTTCTCTTTGTAGGGGCGTTCCGTATTATTCATGCATGTGGACAAAACAAAGCCAGAGCTTCTGCCCCACCTGCGGCAGGACCACCAATCACGTCACCCATTTCCAAAAGGACGACGCCGGGTCCCTGGTTGCGGACGTCCGCTGCGTTGAGTGCCCCGAGATTGCCGGGGCGGTCGCCTAGGTAGTTTCGTTCCCCGAAGACGGCAGTTGGCCTTCCATGCCGGAGGCGTGCGGACGCACGACGGCGAAGACCGCCAGGGCCGCGGCCTGGACCACCGTGACGGTAACCGCAAGTGCAGGAACTGAGATCTCGTAGAGCAGGCCGATGACGAAACTGCCGGCCAGCCAGGCAAGGCCGTAGCAGGCAGTGAACATCCCGTAAGCACTCCCCCGCCGGGCCACCGGAGCGAGGCCCGCCACCCCGGCCCGCATGGTGCTTTCCTGGACACCCATCGCTGCTCCCCACAGCAGCACCCCCGCCACCGCAAGCGCCGTGCTGTTGCTGAAGCCCAGCCACGGGACCGCGGCGGCCAGGACCGGAAGGGCCAGGAGAACCTTCAACCCCACCCGGTCAAAAAGCCAGCCGGAAACCAATGCCGCCACGGCATCCACTCCCATGGCCGCGGCGTAAAGCACCGGGACCAATGAGGGCGGCAGGAGTCCGGTGGCCACCAGATGGAACGACAGCAGGCCGAACGTGGCATAGCCGAACATGGTCAGGCTGCTGAAGGCTGCGTAGAGCCAGTACTGGCGCGGCATTGGGGCCGGCTTCCCAGCAATTGTGTCCTGGGCGGGAACGGGGCTGGCGGGAACGGGGCTGGCGGGAACGGGGCTGGCGGGAGCGGGGCTGGGTGGGGCTGGCGGCGCGGCGGAAGGCTCGTAGACACCGGGGTCGGGAACGCGTCGCCTGAGGCGGAACAGAATCAGCATGGCAGCAATCCCCGGAACAGCCAGGAGCAGGAACCCGGGACCGTAGCTGCCGGACAGCGCCAGGGCCGCCCCCACCAGCAGCGGCCCCGCCAGCGCCCCCACCTGGTCCAGCGCCTCGTGCAGCGCGAACGCCTTGCCCTGCCCCATCGCTGAACCGGCCTCGGCCAGCATGGTGTCCTTCGCCGGGCTCCGCACCGCCTTGCCCAGCCTTTCCGCCAGGACCAGCAGGCAGGCTATCCACAGCGCATCGCTGATCCCCAGCAACGGCACGGACAGCGCGGTCAGGGCATAACCGCTGAGTGCGAGCGTCCATCGCAGCGCCGGCCGGTCGGCCAGCCGCCCGAACACCAGGCGGAGCACCAAGGCCACCGCTTCACCAGCCCCCGTGACCACGCTGACCAGGAGCGCGGACGCGCCCAGCGCACCCAGGTAAGGGCCGGTGACGCTCCGCGCCCCTTCGTAGACCATGTCCATCAGCGCACTGACCACCCCGAAGACCAGGATGAAGCGGATGGCAGTCATGGGCGCCGGAGGAGGTGTCCCGCCGGCGCTACCGCTGGTACGCATGCTCCCGGGCCTGCTTCACGCCCCGGCCGGACACAGCTCGGGTTGACACGGGCCGGGCTGACACGGGACGGCCGGGTCCGGCGCGACGGGACCGGGTGGGGTGAGGGTGTACACCTTCCGGACGCGTTACCGCCAGGATCACCCCGATGCCGGCCAGTGAGGAGACCATGGCCGATCCGCCATAGGAGATGAACGGCAGCGGCACGCCGATCACCGGCAGCAGTCCGCTGACCATGGCGATGTTGATCACGGCCTGTCCCAGGATCCAGGTGATCACGCTGCAGGCCACGATCCGCGAGAAGGTGTCCGTGGTGCGGGCAATGGTCTTGAACACCGCGATGGCCAGGATGGCGAACAGCCCCAGCACCAGCAGGGTTCCGGCCAGGCCGAGTTCTTCGCCGAGGATGGAGAAGATGAAGTCGTTGTGGGCTTCGGGGATCCAGTTCCACTTCTGCCGGCTCTGTCCCAGGCCCACGCCAAACCAGCCGCCGGAGGCCAGGGCGTACGCGCCGTGCTGCGCCTGGTAGCCCATTCCCTGCGCGTCCTCGTCGGATCCCATGCCCAGCCAGGATGAGATCCGCCCCATCCGGTTGCCGCTGGTGGCCGCGAGCAGGAGCGCTGCCACCGCGCAGACCAGCCCCGCAACCGAGAACACCTTCATCCGGACTCCGCCATAGAACATGGTGGCGGCGAGGATCATCATGATGATCATGGTGGTGCCCAGGTCGTGCCCCAGCGCCACGATCAGCATGATCAGTCCCCCTGCGGGTGCCAACGGAATGACCGCATGCTTCCACTGCCCCAAAAGGGCCTGCTTGCGGTCCAGGATGGCGGCGGCCCAGACGATCAGCGAGAGCTTTGCGAACTCGGAGGGCTGCGCGGTGAAACCTCCCACGCTCAGCCAGTTCCGGTTGCCGTTGACGGACATTCCCAGCGGTGTGAACACCAGCACCAGGGCAACAAGGGAGCCGATCAGCAGCGGCCAACCCAGCCATCGGATCCGCCGCACGGGCATCCGGGCCAGCACCAGCATGATCACCACGCCAGCCACGGTCCACATGGCCTGCTTCAGGGGCAGGTCGTACGGATTGTTTCCTGCCGCCACAGATTCCACGGACGACGCCGATGCCACCTCCACGAGTCCGATCGCCGAGAGCGTGAGGACCACCGCCAGGATCAGCGGCCGGAGGCGTCCCGGGGAGTCATCCACCAGCCACACCGCCACTTTGCCCAGCCCGCGCCGGGCAGGACGGCCCGCCACGCGCTGCTTTTGTCCTGTATTCATCTGTCCGTTCCTCAGCCTGCACAGCAGGGCTTTCCCCATGGCCGGGCCCATCTCCGGGGCGGGTACCCGCCGAGAAAAAAGAGTACGCCCTCTGCCGCCGCCAGGACCGGGACGGCGCGGCTGCAGGCTGCCGTTCTTGGGGAATTGCCAGCTTGGGCCTGTAGGGTAGCCGAAACCTGTCCCCTCCCGAAGGTCATTTTTTCGTGTTCGGTTCCAGAAAATCCCCCGACCCGGATCAGGTTGGCTCCGCCCCCGGCGCCTACCCCGGCCAAGGCGAGTTGTACGCCGCCAGTTTGCGCCGCCGTCGGCCTGTACGCCGTGTCCCGCGCTGGCTCAAGGCCGTTACCGCCGTGGTGTCCGCCCTGCTCGTCGGTGCCGTGGCCTTCGGCGGCTACTGGGCGTGGCGCCTGCAGTCGAACATCACAACGTCTGAACTGACGGCGGGTGGAGAGCGGACCGAAGGGACCGTGAACGACAGCACGGACCGGATGCAGATCCTGGTCCTGGGCTCCGACACCCGGGACGGCAGCAACAGCCAGTACGGCAGCGCGGAGGACTCCTCCGGCTACGGCCAGTCCGACGTCATGATGCTGCTGGACATTTCCGCGGACAACAAGCACGTCAACGTGGTCAGCTTCCCGCGCGACCTGCTGGTGGACGTGCCGGCGTGCACGGACCCCAAAACCAAGCAGGCATATCCGGCCCGCCAGGACGTGATGATCAACAGCGCCATGGCACAGGCCGGCATCGGCTGCGCCGTGGACACCGTGAACAAACTGACCGGCCTGGAGGTGGACCACTTCATGATGGCCGACTTCAACGCGGTAAAGGAACTGTCCAATGCCGTGGGTGGCGTGGAGGTCTGCGTCAGCGATGCCGTGCACGATCCGGACAGCGGGCTGAACCTGCCTGCCGGAACGTCCCAGGTGCAGGGCGAACAGGCGCTGGCGTTCCTGCGGACCCGGCACGCTTTCGCCAACGGCGGGGACCTGGGGCGCATTCAGGCCCAGCAGGGCTTCCTGGCTTCGCTCAGCCGGAAGCTCAAGTCCGAGGGCACTCTGGGCAATCCGCAGAAGACCCTGACCATTGCCGACACCATCACCAGGAACCTGACCGTTGACTCGGGCCTGTCCTCCATCCCATCACTGCTGACCATCGCCAACCGGCTGAAGAACATCGACCCGGCCAACATCAACTTCATCACCACGCCCACGGTGCCGGCGCCGGCGGACCCCAACCGGCTGGCACTGAATGAGCCGACAGCCTCCAACTTCTTCGCCGCGCTCCGAAGCAGCCCGGACCTGAGCCAGCCCTCCTCCGCCTCCCCCACGGAGGCGCCCGCAACTCCCGCGGCACCCGCCTACGACAAGTCGCTGCAGCCCGTCTCCATTGCCAACGGCACCGGCGTGACGGGGCGGAGCAATGCCATTGCCGGGCTGCTCTCTGAGGCCGGTTTCACCAACCTGACCAAGCTGCAGGCCCAGGCGCAGGAGAAGACCATGGTCTACTACTCGGCCGGGTTCGAGGACGTGGCCGCGGACGTGGCCGCGCTGTTCGGCCTGCCCGCAGGCAACGTGCAGCAGGTGGCGAACATCCAGGGCGTGCAACTGTACGCGGGCACGGACTTTGCCGCCGGCACCAAACCCGCCGCACCGCCGTCGTCCGCCGACTCCTCAGGCGGCGTGGTGGCCCAGACGGGCAGCGACCAGACCTGCCAATCGGCCAACCCCCTGGGGTAGCAGGACTACAGGCCGGTCTACCGGCGCGGCGGCTCACACGGCATGGGGCTGAAGGCGTGCTTCTCCGGGAGGCTTCGTTCGCCGGGCAGGCTTCGTTCGCGGGCCCGGCTTCGTTGGCGGGACTGGCTTCGTTCGCCGGGCAGGAACCCTGGCGGCCACTTTGGTGGTTCCCAGTCCTGGTGTTCGCTTGTGTAGTGGCGGCCGGTGGGTGAGGTCCAGCCGGGTGGTTCGTTCGTGCTGGCCGGGGTGGGTTTCCAGGCGGTGGTGTGCCGGAGCCTGTGGTGTTTCGGGCAGGGCTGTCCCAGGTTGCTGATTCCGGTGGTGCCGCCGTGGTGCCAGGCGAGGAGATGGTCGGCCTCCGTGTCCAGGGAGGTGTTGCTGCAGCCCGGGAACGGGCATTTCCCGTCCCGCATCCGCAGCCAGGCCCGCATCGCCCTGGGAACCCGGTAACTCTTCCGGCCGATCTCCAACGGCGCCCCGTCCCGGGGATCCACCAACACCCGGTAAAACGAGCCCGCCCCGTCCGCGACCAGTCGCCGCGCCATCGACGCCGGCACCGGACCATACCCGTCCAGCATCCCCGGCTCATCCGTCAAACCCATCAGTGCGAACACCGGAACCGTAACCAGCACCTCGGCGCGGACCGGCGACGGCCGGTGGCCAGTTCCCGGTGCGGCGCTGGTCCCGCTCCTGCTGGTACTGCCGCCCCGGGTGTTGCCGCTGCCGAGGATCGCTGCGGCGAAACTGTCGGCCCGCAGCTGGGGCATTGTCCTGTTCTCGGCCGGGCCCTGCAGGCCCCGTGCGGCAGCGGTGAGCCGGTTCCACCCAGCCTGGGCCTGGTCCGCGGGCAGGTACGCGCCCAGCCACGCCATCCCGTCCCGGTCCGCCCGGAACTCCACCCGCCGCTCCGCCACACCCCTGGCATGCCGCTTCTCGATCGATTCGGCATGGTGGCGCTCCCGCCAGGTCCGGGCCTTGACCCGGAACCGGTGCGCCGGCAGCTCCCCGGCAGGACAGCCGCGGGCGGCGTCCTGTGCTTCAGGGTCCAGGAAATGCGCCTCCAACGCCGCCGCCCCTGCCGCATCAAGGGACGCCGTTTCGTCTGCCAGCACCATCGCGTGCTGCCACGAGATCACCCCGGCCTGCAAAGCCTCCAAAGTCCGCGGCAAGCTGCTGGTCAGGGCATGGGAGGTGGCCAGGAACGACGCCGCCGCCCGCGGACCCAACGCCAGCACGCACCCGATCTCCGCCGCGACCGCCATCTCCTGCGCCACGACCGGCACGTCCGGCCCCGCCACAGCATGCGCAGCCTCCGCGTACCCCACCGCAGCCTTCGCCTTCACCCCCGCAACCCGCGCCTCGACCTCCCGGGCCCCTGCAAGAATCTCCAGGCACCCATCCGCCAGACCGGCCAGCGGATCAGAAACCGCATCAATATCCGAGAACGGCAACGAACCCTCCCCATCCACCTCAGCCTGAAGCACCGCAAGGGCAGCACGGATCTCCTCGAACGCCCTCACCACCGCCGCCTTCCCCATAAACCCATCATGACAAGGGGGTCTGACAATTGCCGGCGCGCCACCGAAAGTTAACCGCCCCCTCCACTTCAGCGGCGGTTGTTCAAGCCGAAAACTTGACGCGGGGACTGGGATTACAGTTCATCTTCACCTGAATACAGTGATGGATGTACTCTAAAACCGTGCAAACCCTCCAGCCCATGCAGACCCTCACCCACGCCCCTGTGCTGGCCCGTTTTGGCTATGCGGTGTCGGACCCTACCCGCGCCCGAGTCCTGCTGGCACTTGCAGACGCCCCCTCCTATCCTTCCGACCTGGCGGAAAACTTAGGGGTGTCCCGGCAGAGCATGTCCAATCACTTGACCTGTTTGCGCGGCTGCGGACTGGTGGTTGCGGTGCCGGACGGGCGGCGGAGCCGTTATGAACTGGCGGACGCCCGGATCGGCCACGCTATCAAGGACCTCATCAATGTTGTCCTCGCGGTGGACCCAGCCTGCTGCGCCCCGAATGGGGAGTGCTTCGCATGACCGCTGCGCTTAACTCCCCCACCGTGGAACGCCGCAGGGTGCTGAGCCGGCGAATCCGGCTTCTGGCGGGAGCAACCATCACCTACAACGTCGTCGAGGCCGTCGTGTCCCTGTGGGCGGGCGGCGCGGCCGACTCCTCGGCGCTGATCGGCTTCGGCCTGGATTCGGTGATCGAAGTAGCCTCCGCACTGGCATTGTCCTGGCAGTTCTCCGCCAAGGACCCGGAGCGGCGTGAGCATCTGACCCTGCGGATCATCGCCATCTCATTCTTCGCCCTGGCCGCATTTGTGGCTGTGAATGCCATCCGCTCTTTGGCGGGTGCGGGAGAAGCCCAGCACTCGGTGCCCGGCATCGTGATCGCGGCGTTGAGCCTGGCCGTCATGCCGGTCCTGTCCTGGACCCAACGCAGGGCTGGGCGGGAACTGGGATCACGGACAGCGGTGGCCGATTCCAAGCAGACGCTGCTATGCACCTACCTCTCCGCCGTGCTGCTGGTTGGCCTGGTCCTGAACAGCACCCTGGGCTGGTGGTGGGCAGACGCCGGCGCGGCGCTGGTGATCGCCGGCATTGCGGTGCGTGAAGGCGTCAACGCGTGGCGCGGGGACGCCTGCTGCGCCGTTCCCCACGTGGTGGCTGAAGAAGCCGAAAACACTGCGTGCTGCCCGGACTGTTCCAGCACCGCTCAACCGGAGCCCATGGGTATGCCCGGCATCCGAAAGGACTGACCTGCAGCTTCAGGCGTCAGTTGGTCAATTGGCCGGCAGGCTCGGGTTCCTGCGCTGGTTGCTTGGAAGCATGGGGCGCGGAAGGCGCGCGGCCCGGAGTCCCGGGAGTGGAACCTGCAGGCGTTGAACGGTCGACGGCGGGCTCCAGCCTTTTGTTCGCCCATCCCCGGAGCGGCCGCTCAACAAAGCGGAAGGACGCGTACGCCAGCAATACCGTGAGGGCTGCGGTCAGTGCGATGCGGAGCGGCAGCGCCGGGATCAGGGGCATCAGCAGCAGGTAGACCGGCAGGTGCCAGAGGTACAGGCCGTAGGACAGATCGCGGCCGGGGCGGGCCAGCCAGGGGTGGCTGAGGATACGGGAGAGGAACCCGGCCGGCTGGAGCACCAGGGAACCGATCAGTACCGCGGACAACAACGCGAGCGCCGCGGGCCCCCACGTCCAAAACAGGTTGAACCAGTCGCCGGGGGTGTCCGGCTCCTTAAGCAGGAACAGCGCTGCCACCAGGGAGATGCCGGCCAGCGGTGCAGCCCAGCGGGCAGCGGACACCAGTGCGCGGTGCAGCCGGGAACCGTCCCGCACGGCCGTGAACATCAAGGCGAGCGCACAGCCGATCAGCAGTTCGTCCGCCCGGGTGTCCGGTCCGTTGTAGATGCGGTCCAGCGGCTCGCCCGCGTTCACCAGCAGGAACCGGTTCAGTACGAAGACGGCGGCCAGGGCGACGGTGGCCAAGGCTGAGGTACGGACCTTCCAGAAGCGGAGCATCAGCAGCAGGAGCAGCGGCCACACCAGGTAGAACTGCTCTTCCACGGCGAGGGTCCAGGTGGGGCCGAGGGTTTCACCCGCGATGGACTCGCCGAACATGCCAAAGTGCGCCAGGTTCATCACGTACGCGGCAGCGGGAAGGACGAACCCCGCCTGGCCGCCCCAGCCTGACGCCGGGAACAGAAGGCCGACGGCGACGATCACCGCGCAGAGTGCCAGGAGCGCCGGCCAAAGCCGGGCCAGGCGCTTGGCGTAGAAGACGCCCAGGTGGAGCCGGCCGGTGGCGATCCGTTCCTTCATGATCAGCAGCGTGATCACGAAGCCGCTCAGCGTGAAGAACACGTCAACACCGATGGATCCACCCGGCATGGAGTCGGTGGCGGTATGGAAAAAGAACACGCCCGCCACGGCGATGCTCCGGAGCCCATCCAGGGCATGCTTGCGCCCCGCGATCAGCCCCGTTTGGGGCGCCGACGGGCGTTCCGGTACTGACAAATTTCCGCTGCTGGACCTAAAAACCACTAAGCAAGCATATATAACGTTTCCATAACTGCGCTGTGCGCGGGCTTGGAGAAGGCTGGTATCGGTGCGCTGATCCCGCCCTTGTGGCTGATTCCTGCTGCTTCTACATTGAACAGATGGTGGACCAGGACATGGCGGACGACTTTGAAGGGATTGTGGATCTGATCGCCGGGACGGAGGACATCAAGTCGGTGCTGGATGGACTCACCGGCTTCGCGGCAGCCAGCATGACCAGCACTACCGGAGTGCCCATCGAATGCGCTGTCACCCTGCACCGGCGCAAGCGTACGGCCACCATCGGCGGCAGCAGCGGCAGGGCCGCGGTGCTTGACCGGATTGAACAAACGCTGGGAGACGGGCCCTGCGTGGAAGCGTTGGAAAGCGGAGTTCCCGTCCTGTTGGGAGACGTTTCGTCCGACCTGCGGTGGCCGGAATACCGGAGCGCCCTTTCTGCCGCGGGGGTTGCCAGTGCCCTTGGCATCCCCATGAAGATGAATGACGACGCCGGGGCAGTCCTGGATTTCTTCGCCCCCTCCACGGGGTGCTTCACTGAGCAGGCGGTGTCTGATGGGCTCCGGTTCGCCGAGATGGCGGGAAAGGCCCTGCGGCTCGCAGTCCGGATCGTGGCTGCGGAACAGCGGGCCGAGCACTTGAAGTCGGCCATGGACACCAGGACCGCCATCGACCTGGCCTGCGGCATCATTATGGCCCAGAACAACTGCAGCAGGGATGCCGCCTTCGGCCTTCTCAGCAACGCCTCCAGCACCCGAAACCAAAAGCTCAACGAACTCGCCGAAACGCTGGTGGACCGGTTCTCGGGCCCTGGAACAGCTGAGGCCCACTTCGACGACTGAGGCTTCACCCCAACCCCTTCCCGCTTGGGGAGGGCCCTGTTAGCATGGCGCGTGCCGACAACGAAGTCCCGCTCACAAAAGGAGTCCCCGTATGCCCACCCGGCTCAATCCCTATCTGAGCTTTCGAAACAATGCCCGTGAAGCCATGGAATTCTACAAAGACGTCTTTGGCGGTGAACTGAACATCGGCACGTTCGCGGAATTCCAGGCCAGCCAGGATCCCTCCGAAGACCAGCTGGTCATGCACGCACAACTCGATACCCCAACGGGGCTGACCCTGATGGCGTCGGACACCCCGCAGCGGATGGACTACACGCCCGGAAACACGTTCAGCATCTCCCTCAGCGGCGGTGACGACGCGGAACTCAGGGGCTACTGGGAGAAGTTGTCCGACGGCGGCACGGTAGCAATGCCGTTGAACACAGCCATCTGGGGTGACACCTTTGGCATGTGCACCGACAAATTCGGTGTCCAGTGGCTGGTGAACATCGCCGGGCCGAAGCAGTAACCTGCGCTGAGAGGTCAGCCGCCGGCCCTGCCGCACCAAGTGTCCAGGGCCTCGGCAAGCCCGTCTGCTGAGCCCGCGCCCACCCAGGCGACGTACCCGTCCGGCCGCACCAGGACTGCGGCGGGCGCACCCACAGCACCCAGCACGGGAAGCTGCCAGCCGCCGTCGTACGTGGCCGGAACATGCCGCACCCTGCCGTTGGAAAGGCCCGCACCCAACTCCTGCCCGCTGAAGTCCAGCAGCAGGGGCCGCGCCTGGTGCAGCAGTTCGAAGACCCGGATGGGACCTTCGGCAGTGGTGACTTCCAGGTCCGGCATCCGGCGACCCAGGAGCGGATGGCCGGCGCCCAGGTCGTAGGCCACGTCGAGCCCTGTCACAAGCGCCGCGATGGGAACCCCGGCCCCCTCCACGCGGAGCACCTCGCCCAGCAGGTCGCGCAGCGCCTCCTGCCGGGGGTCTGATTTTTGGAAAAGCGACTGCGCCATGGTGTACTTCAGCGCCCGCTCCCCCGCCTGGTGGCGCTCCGCGTGGTAGGTGTCCAGCAGTTCCTCGCCGGTGAGGCCCCGCACCACCTGCCCCAGCTTCCACCCAAGGTTGACCGCGTCCTGCACGCCGAGGCCAATACCGAGCCCGCCTGTCGGTGAGTGGACATGCGCCGCGTCGCCGGCCAGCAGCACCCGGCCCTTCCGGTAGGTCTCCGCCTGGCGGGTGGCGTCGGTGAACCGTGACAGCCAGGTGGGACTGTGCACGCCGAAGTCGGTGCCGAACACGTCGGTCAGCGCCTGCCGCAGGTCCGCCAGGGTGGGCTCGGTGGTTGGACCGAGCACAGCCTCGGTCACCACCACGCGGACCGTGCCGTCCCCCATCGGGTAGAGGCCGTGGATGCCGCGGGCGTCCACCTTTCCCTGCTGGACAGGCTCCCCCGCCACCTTCACCTCGGCAATCAGGCTGCTCCGGGTTGCGTCCGGGCCCGCCATCGTGATGCCCGCCGAACGCCGCACCGTGCTGCGGCCCCCGTCGGTGCCCACCACATACCGGGCCCGCAGCGATCCGCCGGCGCCAAGCTGAACGTCCACGCCGCCGTCGTCCGCCTCCACGCCGGTGACCTCTACACCGCGCCGGACCTGCACGCCCAGCTCCTCCACCCACTCAAGCAGCAGCCGCTCAATGTGGTTCTGGAACAGCGCCAGCGTGTATGGATGCCGGGTGGGCAGCCCGCCCAGGTCCAGCGGTGTGTTGCCGAACGTGGCCGCGTTAATCGTTTTGCCCTCGGCAAGGAACCTGTCCACGATGCCGCGCTGGTCCAGCAGTTCAAGGGTGCGGGAATGGATTCCGCCCCCGCGGGAGCCCGCCAACTCCTGGGACTCCCGCCGTTCAAGGACAACGGCGTCCACCCCCGCCAGCCGCAGCTCGCCCGCCAGCATCAACCCCGTGGGCCCGCTCCCCACAATCACCACGTCATGCATGCCGTCCCCCTCAATCCACGAATAGTCGACCGCCAGTATGCGGCACCCCCGGGGCCTTGCGGCAAGGCCCCCGCGGCGGGGTACCTTGGAAATGGAAGGGGATTCCCGCGCTGCTGTCGATTTTCGCTTCCGGTGCGCGTCGTATGGGTAGGGGCTCCACTGAAGGGCTCCGGCCAACAGCGAAGGGAGCACGACATGTCCAAGTATTTGATCCTGATTTTCCAGGATGAGGCGGTAGCGCGGCAGGCCGAAGGCGAGTCGATCAGCGCCAGCTACCAGGAGTTCATGCAGCGGCGCGGTTCCAACCTGATCAACGGGGCCGCCCTGCAGCCATCCTCGACCGTGACGTCCGTCCGGCGTGATGGGTCGGGCGGGTTCCTGGTCTCGGATGGTCCGTTCGCGGAGTCGAAGGAAACCCTGGGCGGCTATTACCTGGTGGAGGCAGCCGACCTGGATGAAGCCCTCGAAATCGCCAAGGAGGTACCCGCCGGGGTTGGAGTCGAGGTCTGGCCCGTTCGGGTGGTCAGCTGATGCCGCACGCCGCCAGCTCCGAGGTCGCCGCGGCGGTGGCCGACGCCCACCGGCGCGAATGGGGGTTCGTGCTGGCGGCCACGGTGCGTGTTGCCGGGGATATCGACGCCGCCGAAGAGGCGGTCCAGGACGCGTATGCCAGTGCTTTGTCCACGTGGGGCGTGAACGGAATCCCCAGGAATCCGGGGGCCTGGCTTACGGTTACGGCACGACGGCGGGCCCTGGACATGCGGCGCCGCGTGGCCACCCTCCAGCGGGCCCTGCCCAAGCTGCTGGAACCTGAGGAGTATGGCGACGACGCGCCGGACGCTGATGACATCCCGGACGACCGGCTCCGGCTGATTTTCACCTGCTGCCATCCCGCCTTGGCGCTCGAAGCCCAGGTGGCGCTGACGCTGCGGCTGCTGTGCGGACTGTCCACCGCCGATGTGGCGCGCGCGTTCCTGGTCCCGGAAGCCACCATGGCGGCACGGATCACCCGCGCGAAAAAGAAGATTGCCGCCGCCGGCATCCCCTACCGGGTACCGCCGGTGTCTGAGCTGCACGAACGCGTGGACGGCGTGCTGTCGGTCGTGTACCTGGTGTACACGACGGGGCACACCTCCCCGTCAGGTTCGGACCTGATGCGCCGCGACCTTGCCGAACGCGGTTTGGAGCTGGCCAGGACACTGCGGGTCCTGCTACCCGCTGACCCCGATGTTGCCGGCCTGCTGGCCCTGGTCCTGCTTACGGACGCCCGCAGGGACGCCCGGGTGGACAAGCACGACGACCAGGTTCTGCTCGAGGACCAGGACCGGTCGAAATGGGACCGGCGTGCCATCGCGGAAGGTGTTGGGCTGTTGCGGGAGGCCTTGGTTTCGCGGCCTCCCGGCAGGTTCGCCCTGATGGCCGCGATTGCCGCTGTGCACGATGAAAGCGGATCCTGGTCCGACACCGACTGGCAGGAGATCCTGGTCCTGTATGACCTGCTGATGGAAAGGTGGCCGTCCCCGGTGGTCCAGCTCAACAGGGCCATCGCGCTGGGCTTCGCCGTGGGTTATGCGGAAGGCCTGGCGGAGCTGGATGCGCTCGGTGCCGAGCCGCAGCTCGCCCGGTACCCGTATCTTGCCGCGGCGCGGGCCGACTTCCTGGCCCGGCTTGGGCACCCGGAGGAGGCGCGGGTGGCGTTCCAGGAAGCCCTGATCCTCACCGGCAATGAGGCGGAGCGGCGTGCCCTCCGGGCCCGCCTGGGTCAACTCGTGGAGTAGCCATCGCCGGTTCCTGTCCTGTTCCGGGCAAAGGGAAAGCCCCTCCTAGGAGGGGCTTTCAACGTAGTGGTCATTTGTCTGTAGGTAACGGTCAGTGGTGATGCACTCCCCCTTCCCGGACGCCCCCGGCGCCCATCCGGACTATGACCCAACCCACTTTAATAACATGTGGCCAGTGCGTAAAGACCCTTGTGCCGAAAAACTTGAAAGGAACGACGACGGCGCGGGGCCGCCGTCGTGCCATGGCTGGTTGGGTCAGTCCAAGCCTTCGCCGTGGCTAGGACTTAGCCCAGATGGACACCCAGTCGACCAGGACGTGGCCGCTGGTCTCGGGCAGCGGGCATTTTGGCGAGCAGGACTCGGTCTGCAGGATGTAGTGCATGGGTGTGTTCAGTCCGAACGACCTGGACACACCGATCGAATTTCCATCAAGGAAGAATTCGATGCCGTCGGCACGCCACTCAGTAGTAGCGATATGCCAGTCCCCGTACGGTACTTCCGGACGTAGGGCGTCCCAACGGTGCACGTCGTTCTCCACGCCGTGTACGGCTGCGTAGATGAGCTTTGACAGGTCTCCCTCGGGAAAATCGATCTCGCCGTCCTCGGGCCATCGCTTGCTGTCCGGCCACAGCAGCCACGCCAGTTTGAATCCCGGCAGGACATCGGCCTTGAAGCGGACCGAATAGCGCCCGTACACCAAGCTGTTGTACGGCCGCTGGCTGGCCCCATCCAGTTTCGGTGACGGAGCAGCACCCATTGCCACACCGTTTTCAGAATGCAGGTAGAAGTCCAGGACGCCATCGTGGACACTCAGGACCTTCGACGGGAAATACCCGGATGTCCGTTCGCCCTTGTTTTGCTGCTGGGCGGCTGTGTCCGGCGTGCCGTCCGCGTAGTTGGCGCTCCAGCGCGTGCCGTAGACGGGGCCCGGGAATCCGCCAGTGCCAACGTCTCCTTCGGCGAAGTCCTCAACAAAAACCTGCCTCCAGCCAGGCAGGTCTCCCACTGGCACGGACAGGGAGGCTGCAGAAGGGTCTGAGGGTCGATCGAGGACAAGGGGCGGTACCGAACCAGGCGATGGCTCCTCTGTTGGTGGCTGTGCTGACTCAGAGGCCGCGGAAGGGACGTCCGTCGCCGCCTGCGCAGAATCGGAGACCGTGCTCTCCGGTTCGGCTCCCTGGGGCGGCGATGAACCTGGAGCACGCCTGAGGTCGCCGCATGCCACAGCTGATAAAAGCGTCATAACCAAGACGAGGACGACGCAAGTCCATGCACGATGCTGAATCCTCTTCAAGAGTTTCGCTCCTCCCAGAAGACCTTGGACGGGAGCCTGGTCCCCCTAGTCAATTCAGCCTACGGACAAGCCGCGCATTCGGTCACGAGTAGTGGGTACTCATATTTCCGTTCAGGGCCTTGAGGGGGCTACGCGTTAGGTTGATTACGGGGAGGACCGTCAGCCCAATGGGGATACCGTGCGCCAGTATGAGGTTGCGCCGGTTTCCTTTTGGTGCGCGTTACGGGAAAAAAGCCCTGTCCCTGACTCGGCCATAGGCGGCGGAATACGGACAATTTCGAGTTCAAAGATATCGAGCAGACACCTGCTTCCGGTCAATGTGTCCAGAATCCAAAACCGCCCGTATTCCGGGTCTGTGTCCGTCACCGGGCCCCGATGAATCAACGTGTTCTGGTAGAAAGCTTCGATCGCATCGCCGGAAACGAGCTCACTGCAGGATCCAACGACATGGGGGGCAAGACTTGTCACGACTCATCCTTTTCTCTTGGCTTACAGATCCCCCTGTCTCATATCCTTCCTGCGCAAGCTGACTGCCGGGTGTCTACAGGATGATGATTCCCTGACATTTTGGTGCGGGGCCCCGCACGAGCCCACGCAAAGGCCCGGCCCTGGATTGCGGGTGCTAGCCGACTACCGGGACCGGGCCTTTGCGTGACGGACGGGCCTTTGCAGGAATGTCAGGCGCGGGTCCTGCCACGCAGGAAATGGAAGATCAGGACCACCACGGCGACAACCAGAAGTATGTGGATCAGTCCCCCGCCGATATTGGCGAGCAGGCCCAGAAGCCAGAGGACCGCGATGATAATGGCTATCCAAAGCAACATCAGAATCTCCTTGGTTCGTTTCCAGATGGCACATATATACCCCGCCAGGGGCGGCCCCTGGAAAGGCCCACAAAGGTTTACCGCGTGGTGCCTCTTACCCTAATTCAGATTTCCATTAGGGAAAATGGCGCCACGAATTGCGCCAAGAATTCGTCCCTCAAACAGCGGCCACTAGATGTCGGCCAGCAGCGACGTGGGGTTTTCGATGGCATCTGCCACGAAGCGGAGGAAGCCGCCGGCGGTGCCGCCGTCACAGACGCGGTGGTCGAAGGTCAGCGTGAGTTCGGTGACCTTGCGGACCGCCAGCTCACCGTTGACCACCCACGGCTTGTCGATGATCCGGCCGACGCCGAGGATGGCCACCTCCGGATGGTTGATGATCGCCGCGGACCCGTCCACGCCGAACACGCCGTAGTTGTTCAGGGTGAACGTGCCACTGCCCAGCTCGGTGGGGGTCGCCTTGCCGTCCCGGGCCACCTGGGTGAGGCGGCGGATCTCGCCGTCGAGCTCCCTGGCGCTGAGTTTCTCGGCGCCGCGGACGGACGGGACCACCAGGCCCCGGTCGGTCTGCGCCGCGAAGCCCAGGTTGACGCCGTCGAACGCGACAATCTCCTGCGACCCGTCCTCCGCGGCTTCGATCCGGGTGTTCAGCTCCGGGTACTTTTTCAGCCCTGCGGTGACGAAACGGGCGATGAATGCCAGCAGGCCAGGAGCCTCGGCGCCGTTGGCCTTAAGTCCCTCGCGGAGCTCCAGCAATGCGGTGGCGTCCACATCCACCCATACGGTTGCTTCCGGGATCTCGGACCGGCTGCGGGCCATGTTGGCGGCCACGGCCTTGCGGACCCCACGGACCGGGGTGCGGGTGGCAATGCCAAGCCCGGTGCGGGCGTCCACGCCGTTGGCCGGGGTGGCTTCCCGGGGCGCCGTGGCCGGCCGCGTTTCGGCGGGCTTGGCCTCCTCGGGCTTGGCTGCGGGGGCTTCCACCGGTGCAGTGGTCCGCAGCGCAGCCTCAACGTCGCGCCGCATGATCAGGCCGCTGTCGCCGGAGCCTGAGATGTCCCCGAGGTCGACGCCGTGCTCCCGGGCCATGCGCCGGACCAGCGGCGAGATCACGGCTCCGAGCTTGCCGGGGACGCGGGTGCGCAGGAGGGTGAGGTCGTCCTCGGTGGGCTTCGGTTCAGCCGGCTCAGCGAGGGCGACGGCGGTTTTCCGGGCACGGGTGCGCCGGGCAACACCGTGTCCGCCGGGAGTCCCATAACCGATCAGCACATTGCCGGATCCGGCCTTCTCCTCTTCCCGGTAGGCTTCGGCTGCCGCATTGGCCGGCTTGGGCTCGGCAAGCTCGGTCTCTGTGGGCTGGACTTCCGGCTGGGCCGAAGGGGCGGGGGCGGCATCATCCGCGGCGGCCCCGGCATTAGCACCAACAGGCGTCACCGTAATCAGCGGCTTCCCCACGTCCAGGGTCTCGCCGGGCTGGCCGTGCAGTTCGGTGACGATTCCGGCATACGGCGACGGTACCTCCACGGCGGATTTGGCGGTCTCCACCTCGGCAATCGGCTGGTCGACGGCGATCTCGTCGCCCACGGCAACGTGCCAGGAGACGAGTTCAGCTTCGGTAAGGCCCTCGCCGAGGTCGGGCAGCAAAAACACACGTGGTTCGCTCATGGTCAGTTCTCCCACTGAAGGTCGTCAACGGCGTCGAGGATGCGGTCCACGCCGGGCAGGTAGTACTTCTCGAGTTTGGGTGCCGGGTAGGGGACGTCGAATCCGGTAACGCGGCGGATGGGGGCGGCCAGGTAGTGGAAGCAGCGTTCCTGGACCCGGGCCACGATCTCGGAGGACACGGACGCGAAGCCGTGCGCCTCGGCGATCACCACGGCCCGGCCGGTCTTGCGGACGGACGCGCACACGGTGTCGTCGTCGAACGGGACGATGGTCCGCACGTCGATGACCTCCAGCGAGCGGCCTTCCAACGCGGCCGCTTCGGCGGCGGCGAGCGCGGTGGGGACGGACGGGCCATAGGCGATCAGCGTGGCGTCCGTGCCGGGACGTGCGACGGCGGCACGGCCTTCGGAGGTGCGTCCCGCCGTCGAGCCTTCCACGGAAGCACCTTCCTCGTGAAGGCGGCGGAGCTCGGGAAGGTCCACGGAGTCCTTGGTCCAGTACATCTTCTTGGGCTCCATGAAGACGACGGGGTCGTCGGAGTCGATGGCTTCGCGCAGCATCCGGTAGCCGTCCGCCACCGTGGCCGGGGTATAGACCTTCAGGCCCGCGGTGTGCGCGTAGTAGGACTCGGAGGAGTCGCAGTGGTGCTCCACTCCCCCGATGCCGCCGCCGTACGGGATGCGGATCACCATGGGCAGCTTCACGGCCCCCTTGGTGCGGTTGTGCATCTTGGCCACGTGGCTGACGATCTGCTCGAACGCAGGGTAGGCGAACGCGTCGAACTGCATCTCGATGACAGGGCGCATCCCGTTGATGGCCATCCCCACGGCCATGCCCACGATGCCGGACTCGGCCAGCGGGGTGTCGAAGCAGCGCTGTTCGCCGAACGTGGCGGTGAGGCCGTCGGTGATGCGGAAGACCCCGCCCAGCATGCCCACGTCCTCGCCGAACACCAGGACGGAGGAGTCGGCGTGCATGGCGTCCGCCAGGGCGGTGTTGAGGGCCTTGGCCATGGTGACGGGCTGGGGACCCGCGGCTTCGGCGGACGCGGCGGCCGAGGCTGCGGCCCGGGCGGTGGCGGCACTGACGTTGCCGTTGGCTTCGGACGAGGTGGTGATGGTGGGGCTCACTTGCCGGCCTCCTGTGAATCAGTAGCTGCTGCGTCGCGGGCCAGCTCGTCGGCGAGCATGGCGGACTGTTCCTTCAACTGCGGCGTCTGCCGGGCGAAGACGTGGCGGAACAGTTCCTGCGGGTCCACCTGCACGTCCTCGCTCAGGCCCTCGCGCAGCTGGGCGGCAACCGCTTCAGCGTGGGAAGCGATGCGTGCTTCGGCGTCGTCATCCAGCAGCCCCCGGTCCGTCAGGTACGTCCGCATCCGGTTGACGGGATCCTTGGCCCGCCACTCCGCAACCTCGCTGTTTTCCCGGTAGCGGGTGTCGTCGTCGGCGTTGGTGTGGGCCTGCATGCGGTAGGTGTTGGCTTCCACCAGGAGCGGTCCGGAGCCTTCGCGGGCGAGTTTCACGGCGCGGTCCAGGACGGCGAGGAGGGCCACCACGTCATTGCCGTCCACGCGTTCGCCGGCCATGCCGTAGCCCACGGCCTTGTGCGCCAGCGACGGCGCCACGGACTGGTGCGCCAGGGGCACCGAGATGGCGTACTTGTTGTTCTGGACGAAGAAGACCACCGGCAGGTGGAAGACGGCGGCGAAGTTGAGGGCTTCGTGGAAGTCGCCTTCGCTGGTGGCACCGTCACCGCACATGGCCAGCACCACGGTGTCCTCGCCGCGGAGCTTGGCGGCGTGCGCCACGCCCACGGCATGCAGCAACTGGGTGGTCAGCGGCGTGCACTGGATGCCCACCTTGTATTTGAGGGGGTCGTAGCCGCCGTGCCAGTCGCCGCGGAAGATGGTCATCACCTGTACCGGGTCCACGCCGCGGGTCATCACGGCCACGGCGTCGCGGTAGGTGGGGAACATCCAGTCACGCTCGGACAGGCAGAGGGCGGCGGCCACCTGGCAGGCTTCCTGGCCGTGGCTGGAGGGGTAGACGGCCATGCGGCCCTGCCGGACCAGGGCGGAGTTCTGGTCGTTGACGCGGCGTCCGACGACGAGGCGTTCGTACGCTGCCAGCAGTTCGTCATCGCCGGGTACAGGGTATTCGTGGCCGGGCTGGGTGCCCTGCTCGCTGTCCGGGATGAGCCGGCCGTCCGGATCCACCATCTGGATCTGGTGCCGGGCGGGGAGCATGTAGTCCTCCACCGTGATGCCGAACTTCTTCACAGCTTCCGTGAGCGCATCGTCTGCGGGCTCGGTGCTGGCGGTGTCCGGCGCGGTGTGGTCTGCGGAGATCGTCATTGGTCCGTCCTTCGGTAGCCACTATTCCCTCCCAGTATTGTCCCGGGCGAGGTTTCGTATCCAGCACCTCCGCAAATCGTGGAGAAGCTGCCCTGAAGTGCCGGGTTTGGAAGACGATTTGTAACTGTGACGTGGATTACCGACCCGCGCCGTGGACAAAATGGCGGGCAGGGAAACTGCACCTGCTTCCATCCGGGCGCGAAAGCCTGGCGGCCAACGGAAAGAAGTGCATTGACCCCTGTCTCCCGAAGGCCCACACTCGGATGATGCGGGTACGCACCGTCCCGGGACATCCGGGACTGCGGCATTTTCCTAACAGCAGTGACAGGCGGGGGCGTTCGCTATGGAAATAGCCAAATTGTGGGCCAGGCTCGACCCGGACACGCGGCAATGGCTGGTTGATAATCCCGGCTGCAAGATCCTTCCGCGCACCGTCGCGGCGGCCATCATGAAGAGCACCGGAGTCGAATTCGAACAGGACAGGCATGGCGAAACCGTGCTCTCCCCCGGCGACTGCGACTTCATCCGCGGCGCAGCGGAGGGGACCGGGACCCGCCACCACGGGTCCTGATCCACCCCCCCCAACCGGCCCGGGAAAGGCCGACCGGTTGAACATCATTCGTTCCAGCGGCGTTCCTGCTGCCGGTTTTGTATTCCCGCGCGCTCCGGCCACGGAGACTCTCCTCAAATCTGCCTACTATGGAAGACGATTTGTATTCGTGAGGTGGACTACCGACAGGAGCCGTGGGCACAATGGCGGGCAAGGATGTGGCGGCCGAGGTTCCGCTGGATGAGATCGACCGGCGCATCATCAGCGAACTCACCCGGGACGGCCGTATGTCCGTCACGCAGGTGGCGGAAAACGTGCATATTTCCCGGGCGCATGCCTATTCCCGCATTGCCCGGCTGACCGGTGACGGCGTGCTCACCCGGTTCACCGCGCTGGTGGATCCCATCAAGGCAGGGTTGAAGTCCTCCGCCTACGTGACGCTGAAGCTGAAGCAGGATTCGTGGCGGGAACTCCGCGACCAGTTGGGCGCCATCCCGGAGGTCCACCACATCGCGCTGGTGGGCGGCGACTTCGACGTGATCCTGCTGGTCCGGGCCGTGGACAACATCGACCTGCGCCGCGTCATCTTCGACCAGCTGCAGACCATGCCGGGCGTGCTGGACACGCAGACGTTCCTGGTGTTCGAGGACGTGGATACGCGGTAAGCCGGCCTTCCTCGCTGCCGCGCACCGAAATCAAGCGGCCAATATTGAGCCGACCTTGATGAATTCTTGACCGGATCCGGGGACGTCCTTGAGGCGTTCACTCCAAAGTGATGCGTGAAGGACGGGAGCGCATCGCTGATGCACCTGGGTACTGGGTCCCAGTCAACCCGCGCCTGCGTCGGATAACACCGACGGTCTCAGAAGCCTGGCGGCGCTAAGCAAGGGCGCCGCCAGGCATCCAACTCAACTTTCCACACAAGACCAGGGGCCTGCGGCGGAGGCACGGATCAGCGTCGATCCGAAAAAGCCGCCGGCCCCCGCACCCCAAGTGGGACACACGACGGCGGGACGCGGCCGCCGTCGTACGCTCGCGTCCCTGCGTTGATTGACGCGCATATTCGCCCACGACGCGCACAGTCCCTTTCGCCGCCCACGTTCGAGCCGCGCCACGGAATATGCGCGTCGAAAATCGGGAAGCGCGTCGCGGGTCACTTCCTGCGGCGCACCACGAGCACGATGTACAGGGCAACGGCCACCGCCACCAACGCGCCGATGCTGATCCCTGCCGTAGGACCGTCGAGCATCCGGAACTCCTCTTCAGCGATACATCGTTACAGACGGCAACAGCATACGTCCGGCCGTCTTCCTCAGTGGCGTGGCCGGCAACCCACTCGGTACACCGATACCCACCAGCGCCGCCAACCGGGAGCTGACCGGCGTATCCGCCGGCGACACCGTGGAGGTGGACATCGAAGTGGACACCCAGCCGCGGACCGTTGACGTTCCCGAAGACCTCGCGAGCGCCCTGGAATCCGAACCGGAAGCAAAGGCCTTTTACGAGACGCTGAACTACAGCAGCCAGCGGCGCTACGTGGAGCCAATCAACGACGCGAAGACGGCAGAAACCCGATCACGGCGGGTGGCAAAGACGCTGGAGGACCTCAAGGCGGGCAAGAAATAGCAGGCACTGCGGTTCACTCCCCTGCAGGTGCCGGCCTGTCCAGGTCGGGCGTCCGGCGGCGGCTGTACAAGCCCGCCACAACGTAGGCGGCAACGAGCACCATCAGGCTGGCCAGCCATCCTGCCGTCAGTACAAGTTGCGTTCTCTTGTCGGCGTTTTCAAAAGGGGTAAGGGATTGCCCTGCAACAACCACTTTGCCGGCGGCCTGCCGGGCGACGACGGCCATCCGCAGGCCAGGTTCCGGCTGCCAGGTGACAACATCAGTTCCAGCGGACCGTGTGGTGTCCAGGACGCCGACCGGCAGGTTCGGCACTTCCCCATGCAGAGTCACCGTTGTGAACACTGCCTTGTTGTCCTCCCCGTAGATGATCATGAACGGCCCGCTGTCACTCGTTAGTTCGAGGCGCGGCCCCGTCGCGGGATCTGATCCGATCTGCTGGACCTGTGCTGCCACCGCAGCCGCCGGCGCTGTATTGACTGCCTGGCGGCCACTTTGCTGCAGCGTCAGATACACGGCCGCGAAAACGAGCGTGATGATGACAGCGGCCGCCAGCCAGCCTGCAATTCTCTGCATGCGACAATCATGCGCCCCGCTGCGGGCTGGTGCATCTGCACCGGCAGCCGCTGCCTATTTCTGCTCGGGTATCCAGAACGGGGCATTCACCCCCGCTCCTGTGAGGTTGTCGCAGCGGACCAGCTGGGTGCCGATGCGCTCCAGCGGGCAATCCACGTAGGTGTTAAGGACTTCCTCGTCATAGCCCGGGGTGGCCGGGGCTGGCCCTGCGGAGAGGAAGAGTGCCGGAAAAACGGCAGCGATGACCGGGACAGTGCGCTTGTGCAACGGGGGGCTCCTTGGATGCGGCAACGGAGATGGAAGGGCGGCCGGCCCTGAACCAGGGCGGGCGCAACTGGGTCCCCAGCCGATTCCCCAAAATGCGAATCCTGCCAGCTCAGGACTCTCCGGCAGGACCAAAGTACATGAACCGCCCGGGCAGCCATAAGGGTCCCGGGCACCCCTTATGCAGCACGGCCTACCCAATCATGACTCCCGCAATCCCGGGAACGGGCGCGGGGTGGGCCTACGCAACGAAAGGAAAATCCCCTCCTCCTGGAGGCTTATCCCCCAACACCCACCCCTCCGGAACCTTCTCCGGCCCTTAGTTGTTCGCGTGGATATGCGGACTCCCCTCCCCCACAAACCCACAATCCGTTGCACTGGCGCAACTGATGCGGGGGTGGGTCATGTCTCGGAATGGCCCACCTTCACCGCTGAGTTACCGTGCCGAGCGCCTACCAGTGACGAGGCTGCGACCGGCATCCCGCTACCGGCGCAGTTGCCCGTGCTGCAAGGGCGCCCGTCAGGATGTTTTCTTCCTGGTTGCTTCTGCCTCTGCCCCGCCGGAGAGGGCACCCTGCAGCCGGGCACCGGACAGCGGCCTGTCACCGCTTCGCCGCAATGTCAGCATCACCAGGCCTGCAGCCAGGAGGCAACATGCCAGGAAGATGGACGTGGCCAGGAAACTGCCGTGCGTCACATCCTGCAGGAAACCACCAACGTAGGGTCCAACGAATCCGCCGAGGTTTCCTACCGCATTGATCAGTCCCATAGCGGTGCCGGCGACGGCCACCGGCATGGCCCGGGACGCTGAAGCCCAGAATGGACCGTCGTAGGCCAAGGCCCCGGCGACGGCGATGCTAATGAGGGTAACCGCAAGGAACGGCATATTGTCTCCGGTTGCTACCGAGACCACCAGCGCAACAGCACCGACTGCCATCGACAGCAGCACGTGAGTGGAGTAGCGGCCGGAACGGTCGGCCGCTTTGGCGTTGTACCAGAGGCCTACCATCGCCAGCACGTACGGAACTGCGGTGATGAGCCCCACCTCCATAGACGATCCGGAGGTAATTGTCTTGATCACGTGCGGCAGCCAGATGTTGATGCCATAGAAGCCAATCTGGATGAGGAAGTACACCAAGGTCAGTCGCCACACAACCGTGTTGGACATAACGTGGCGCAGGCCCAGTTTCTCCTGCTGAGGATGTTCCCTTGCATCCGCAGCGAGCCCATTCTCGATGTACTCACGCTCCTGGACCGAGCACCATGCCGCCTCGCGCGGATGGTCAGCGATCAGGGCCCACCACAGGGGTGCGGCGATGACGAAGGGGAAGATGCCCTCGATGATGAACAGCCACCGCCAGTCCGAGAAGGAGAGAATCCAGCCGGAGAGGGGGGCCGTAATGATGGAGGCGATGGCGATGTTCATCATCCAGAATGCGTAGGCCCGTGCCCGCTCAGCGGCCGGGAACCAGTGGCTGATCAGGACAAGGATCGCAGGCCAGATTCCGGCCTCGGCGACACCCAGGAAAAAGCGCACCACCAGCAGTTGCGTGAAATTTTGGATGAATCCGGAAAGAACGGCCAGTACGCCCCAGATGAGCACCATGATTCCGACGAACTTCTTCGCGCTCCAGTGCTCGGCGAGGTGGCCGCCTGGAATTTGCAGGACGAGATAGCCGATGAAGAAGATGCCTGCAGCCAGGCCCTGCTGGGCGGCGTCGATGCCCAGGTCCTGATGGAGTCCGTTCAGGGCGAACCCGATATTGGTCCTGTCCATAAACGAAATGATGTAGACGACAATGGCGACGGGAATCAACCGCTTCCACCGGGCATTGCCCTCTGCCGTTGCTGATTTGACGTTCTGTGCCATTGGAAATGCTCCTTCGCGATATGGCTGGTCAGACCGCCCCCCCAGTAAAGCTACTGCTCTCCCGCGGACCTCGTCGGGGTTCGCTTTCCGCCAAGCGGCGGAACGAGCGGGACTTGTTCGGATAGAGCGGACCTGACGTTGCAGGCTTTTACGCCTTGAGTTGGCGATCCTTACCCGAGCAGCATTTTCTTATTTTTACGCAACTATTGCGTTAACGCAATAAGTCATTTAGCCAGGTCGCCAAGGGTGACGTGCAGGTTCTGGGATGCTGAGCCGCGCTGCACGATGACGTCCACCTGCTGCCCGGGGTCCTGTTTCCTGAGGGCCACCAGCAGGTCCGTCACGTTTCCAATGTCTGCCTGGGCGAACTTGGTGATGATGTCTCCTGCCTTCATGCCGGCTTGTTCCGCTGGGCTTCCTTGCGAAACGCTCACGATCAGCGCCCCCGCCGTCGTGGGCAGGGAGAACCGTTGGGCGAGTTGCGGCGTGATGTCGGTGGGGACCACACCGAGGGCGGCGTGTTTGACCGATCCGCTGGCCAACAGCTGGTCTGCAACGTCGGTGACAGTGGAGGATGGCGTAACGAACCCGATGGCTACGGCTCCGGTGCTGGGTGGAAGGTAAGCCTCGGAAAGACCGATTACCTGTCCGCCGGCATTCGCCACCGCACCGCCGGAATTACCGGGGGAAATCGGCGCATCGGTCTGCAGCAGGTCGATGGCGCCGTGGGGTGATTCCTTCGACGGCGGCATGTTCCGGTGCAGGCTCGAGACAATTCCGGCAGTGACGGTTTCCTCCAACCCCAGCGGGCTTCCGATGACAACGGTCATCGAACCCACCTCCGGATCTGTTGCAGCAAATTTTGCGGCCGGAAGGCCGGTGCGGTCGACCTTGAGGACAGCAAGGTCCGTGACGTCGTCAACGCCAACTATTGTGCCTTGGGACTGAGAGCCATCAGCGAACTGGACCTCAACGTTCTTAAAGGGCTGTTTTTGCTGGTCCTCCACGACATGGGCGTCTGTGACAATGGATCCATTGCCGTCGTAGATGACACCGCTGCCAAGGCCGACAGCAGTCCTGATGGTGACCACGGATGGTTCGACCTCCCTGACCACGCCGGGAACCGCGGCCAGGCCGCCGCCGCCCGACAGGCTTGCCTTGGATGCGTCCGGTGATGCAGTGGAGGAACCGGGCCCCGGTGCCGGGTTTCCCGTACAGCCCGTCAGCGTCAGCGCCGCTGCGGTCATTCCAGCCGCCGCGTAGAGTCTTAACCTCATTGGATACCTCCTCTTTGAGAGATCGCCCGGGAAGGGCGGTCGCCTGTCTTGCCCAGCAGGGCTGCTGCCAGCGTCAAGGGCTGGGCGAAGGAACATAAGGCTGGTACTGGTCAAAAGTCCCGTCCTGAATGGGGACGTTGATTCTGGTTTCCTGCCCCTTCACGCTTACTGTCAGGTCAGTGCGCGCCCCGGGAGCCTCCGCGGCACTGTTGAGAATGAGGGGCGTCTGGTCAAACTCCTTGTTCCCGCTTGCCGGGATCCTGACCTGGACTTGCTCGTCGGAGTCGGCCAGGACCATCTCAATATCAGCAGCCGTGGTGTTGATGATCGTTCCCAACACGCGTGCGGGTTCATTTTGCCCTGATGTCACAAGCAGAACGCTTCGCAACTCCAGCCCGGCAAAGTTCAAGTCGGAACCGAGCGCAATGGGATCGCGGTCCCCTTCGGAAGGGTTGTAGCAGCCGGTAGCCAGAAGGGCCGAGATCACCAGGACGGGCAGGAGGCGGAAAAACCGTATGGTGCCGTGGGCGGGTTTCATGGATGTTCCTTTCCCTGGCGTTGAGATGCTGCCGGCTGGTCAAAACAGAAGCCTGCATGAGATCTGCAGGTGACAATGCGGCGGAGATGGCGCAGGTCGCCTGGCAGCCCAGTACAGCTTTTCCCCTGCCCCACCGTGGTTAGCTTTAGGGCTTCATCCGTGGGCTTCCCCGGTATATCCCCTCCCTCAGTGTGGCGCAGCACTTGCGCCAACGCAATCACTATCCACTTAGCAAGTTCCACTTTTCTGAATTGTTGCCCTCCTGTTACCGGATTCAGCCCTGTCGATGCAGATTCGGGACATAGCATTGTTTGCACATTGGCAATCATTCCGAGACAAGCGGCACTAGACCCAGGAGGGGTTGCTTCCAGGCGCCCCTGTCCATGCGACGCCTTGATCGAAGTGCAGTGACGACACGACAAGGAATTCTCCTGCATGCTCCTTAGAGACAAACTGTGGCGAAAGGCTGCCGCCTTCATGGCTGCCTGCGTCATCGGCGGCTTCCTGGTCACCGGGCTCCTGGTCCCCGCGGCGGCGTTGGGCTCATCCCTGGCCGCTACATCCACCAAGCTTTTCGAGCAGCTGCCCTCAGTGCTGGATCTGAACCCCCCGGCCCGGAACTCGGAGGTGCTGGCTAAAGATGGGTCGGTCATCGCCACGTTCTATTCGCAGAATCGCGTGCCGGTGGAACTGGAGCAGGTATCACCGTTTATGCGCGACGGGATCGTGGCCATCGAGGACTCCCGTTTCTATGAGCACGGCGGCATCGATCCAGCGGGCATTCTCCGGGCCCTCTACGTGGACACCTTGGGCGGCCGGCAGGGCGCATCGACCATCACCCAGCAGTACGTCAAGAACGTGCTCATCCAGGCGCTGATCTCCAGCGGCAGGGCGGACGAGGTCAAGTCCAGCGCGGCCAGGACCATCGGCGACAAACTTCGGGAGATGAAACTCGCCGTCAGCCTCGAGGACAAGTACTCCAAGGACCAGATCCTTCAGGGCTACCTGAACCTGGTGTATTTCGGCAACGGAGCCTACGGCATCCAGTCGGCAGCCAAAGAGTATTTCGGCGTCCCCGCAAGCGACCTCAGCCTTACCCAAGCCGCCGCCCTGGCAGGAGTGGTCAACAGGCCCCTGTACTACGATCCGATCACCGAACCAGGCCATGTGGTGGCCCGGCGCAATGAAGTTCTGGACCAAATGCTCCAACAGGGTTACATCTCCACGGTCCAGCACGACAAGGCTACCGCCGCGCCCCTCGCCTTGAACGTCCAGCCAACCGTCCAAGGATGCGCCGCGGCGACTTCTCCATACTTCTGCGACTACGTCCAACGTTTGATCCTCAACGACCCCGCCTTCGGGGCCGACGAGACGGCCCGGCGCAGACTTTTGTACCAGGGTGGGCTGTCCATCCACACCACTCTGGACCCGGACCTGCAAAAAGTGGCCCAGGGACAGGTCAATGCCTCGCTTCCCCCGGCGGATCCCCTGCAGCGCGGGGCCGCCCTTGTCAGCGTCCAGCCCCGGACGGGCAAGATCCTCGCCATGGCCCAAAACACCATATACAACCCGGCGCCTGGGCCCGGACACTACACGGGCAACTTCGCCCTCCCAGAAACGGACAGCCGCGGTAAGCCGCTCCATGGTGCCGGCGGCTTCCAGATCGGTTCCACGATGAAACCATTCGTCTTTGCTGAATGGCTCAATTCCGGCCGGTCCATGGCTGTCCGGCTGGACGGCTCGGTCCGCACCTACAAGGCCGGCTTCCCATGGAAAAACAGCTGCGGCACGACGGCCGGGTCCTACGATCCCGCCCTCGGCCAGACACCCCTGCCCAACGACGACCCCTACCACTACTATCGGATGAGTGTCCTGGAAGGCCTGTACCACTCCATCAACACCATCACGTTCCAGTCAGCAACGCAGCTGGATTTCTGCAACATCCAGAAGATGGCCACAGCGGCGGGCATCAAGGACGGCCACACCAACAAGCCCTACGACCTCTCCAGTATCGCCAACCTGATCGGCACCCAGGATGTCGCGCCGCTGGACATGGCTACCGCTTACGCAACTTTCGCGGCCGGAGGAATCCGCTGCAGACCCGTCGCCTTGGAGACGGTCACCGGACCCGGCGGACACCACTACCCGGTGCCAGCCGCGGACTGCACCCAGACCATCGACCCGGACGTCGCTGCCGGCGTCACGTACGCCCTGAAGCCAGTACTGACCAAAGGATCGGGCTACAACATTCCCGTGAACAAGGAACAGGACATCTTCGCCAAAACCGGCACCACCGACGGACACACCCAGACATGGACCGTTGGCGCCACCACAGGCATCGCCACCGCCTCATGGTTCGGAAGCTACAAAGGATTCGGGCCGGAATGGGCAAATGAGCACATCACCATCAACGGAAAGTACTACGCCGGTCTGGACGGAGCAAACATCGCCGGCACCCAGTGGGCCCACCTCATGAACGCCGCGGCCCCAAAATACCCAGGCGGCCCTTTTCCCTCGCCACCACCATCAATGCTCCGCTGACGGGGGCGGGCCAGCCCCGTATTCCATTGCGCAATTACAATTATTGCGCTATCGTTCATTGATACTCGGTGAAGCAACGGTGGCTTTTTCACGAGCTTCACTTCCCAAACCGCGAAAGTTCCCCAACGACGAGGAACCAGTCCAGCAGGAGGAATGGGTGCCGCCGTGGCAAGCGATTACGACGATGTCCGCCCTGATGTAAAAGAGTCGCAGTCTCAATCCTTGGCTTTTCGCTTAGGCGACGGATTCATTGTTCCCCCAGGCCGGTTCCTCGTCCTGAGCGCAGTGTCACTTGCGCTGGCCCTGGCCGGCGCCGCTTCCTTCTTGCTGACGCTGGGGGAAGTGCTTCACGGCAATGGCGTCACAGCGGCTGACGGGCCCATGACCGAGTGGTTCGTGAATCACCGGACCACTGCTGCCACCATGGTTCTGGCGGGACTCGCCATTGTGTTCGGCCCGGTCGCCCTTCCGCTGATAACACTGCTCGCCACCACGGCCTGGGCCCTTTTTACCCGCCGCCTTTGGCGCCCCTTGCTGCTCGCCGGGTCGATGCTCACGGGGGTCATCATTACGGAGGTCATCGCCCACGCCGTGGGACGTTCCCGTCCCCCAGCGGCACTGATGATGCTGGGCGCCGATGCCACTTCATCGTTTCCTTCCGGGCACGTCGTCGGTGCCTCAAACTTTCTGCTGATCGGCGCATACCTGCTCTATTCCCGCTCCTCCCGCACGGTTTCCGTAATCGTTGCCTTCAGCGCTGCAGCCGGAGGCCTGACACTGGAAGCAGCAAGCCGCGTTTACCTCGGCTATCACTGGTTTACAGATACGCTCGCGTCCGCCTCCATCTCCGTGGTTCTCCTCGCGGTCGTGATCATGCTGGATATCAACCGCGGCTGCCATGCGGCAGAACAATGAGTGCGAAAGCCGACTGGCTGCCCGGCTGCTGAGCGGGCTCGATGGACGTTAGCGCTTGCTTCCCCCACACTGTTGCGTCATCGCAAATAAAGCGAGACACTGGCCAGGACAACCACGGCTAAAGGGAGACATCATGCGTGCGCTGACAGTGACCCCGGGAGTCAAGGACTCCCTCCACCTGCGCGACATTCCGGAACCGGCAGCGGGTGAAGGACAAGTGCTGGTGGATGCCCTGGCGGTTGGCCTCTGCGGCACCGACGCCGAGATCATCGCGGCAGATTACGGCAAGGCTCCGCCGGGCCAGGACTACCTGGTGCTGGGCCATGAAAACCTGGGCCGGGTGCGGGAAGCTCCGCGGGATTCCGGCCTCGCCGAGGGAGACCTGGTGGTGGGCATTGTCCGCAGGCCCGATCCCGAACCCTGCAAAGCCTGCGCCGCCGGCGAGTGGGACATGTGCCTGAACGGCAAGTACACCGAGCACGGCATCAAAGGCCTGGACGGATTCGCGCGCCAGCAATGGCGCGCCGACCCGCAGTCCATAGTGAAACTGCAGGCGGGGCTGGAAGACGTGGGTGTGCTGCTGGAGCCCACCACCATCGTGGCCAAGGCCTGGGAACAGATCACCAGGATCGGGCAGCGGGCTTTCTTCGACCCTCATATCGCCGTGGTGACCGGAGCCGGACCCGTTGGCTTGCTCGCCGCACTTCTGGGCGTCCAGCAGGGCCTGGAAGTCCACGTCTTCGACATCGTCAAGGACGGGCCCAAGCCGGAGCTGGTCCGGGACCTCGGAGCCATCTACCACAGCGAATCACTGCCGGACTCCGGCCTGAAACCGAACGTCCTGGTTGAGTGCACGGGCGTCACCCCCGTGGTCCTGGACGCACTGCGCTGCCGCGCCCAGGACGCCATCACCTGCCTGACCGGCGTCTCGGGAACCGGGAACCAAACGGAAGTGGATGTCGGCGCCCTCAACCGCGAGGAAGTGCTGATGAACGGCGTGGTCTTCGGCAGCGTCAACGCCAACCGGCGCCACTACGATGCCGGCGCCAAGGCCCTGTCCTCTGCCAACCCCGACTGGCTGCGCCGCCTCATCAGCCGCCGGGTACCCCTCGAAAACTACGCTGAGGCCTTCCATCACAGGCCTGACGACGTCAAGGTTGTGCTGGACCTGCAAAAGTCCCGCGGCGGCAGAGGCGACCAGCGATGATTCCCCGCCGGGAACCAACAGAAGCCACCATCGACCACCGGCACCCGTCCGGGCTCCAGTACGAAATCCGGTACGGCGGGCAAACCGCGCACCTCACGGAGGTTGGCGGGGCATTGCGGGACTACCTGCTGGACGGCCGCACCTTGCTGGACGGGTATGGACCGGATGAGATGTGCACGGGCGCACGCGGTCAGTCGCTCATCCCCTGGCCGAACCGGATCAAGGCCGGCAGCTATGAGTGGGAAGGCCGTCGGCTCCAGCTTGACCTGAGCGAGCCGGACAAAGGCGGGGCCATCCACGGACTGACCCGCTGGCGGAACTGGAATGCCCCGGTTGTGGAGCAGACCGACGACTCCATCTCCTTCGCCTACACCCTGCACGCCTGCCACGGCTGGCCCTGGGTCCTCGACTGCCGGCTGGACTATCAACTCGGTCCGGACGGATTGACGGTGCGGAGCACGGCGGTGAACCGGAGCGACTCACCGTGCCCCTACGGGACTGGGGCGCATCCTTACCTCAGCACAGGAACGGTGCGCGCGGGCGCTATCGACACCGCCTTGGTCCAGGTGCCGGGGCGGACGTACCTGCCCGTGGATGAACGCGGCATCCCCACCGGGCACGAGCGTGTGGACGGCACAAAGTACGACCTGCGGGAACTCCAGCAACTTGGTGGCCGGCACATCGACGTGGCCTACACCGACCTTCTCCGCGGCGGGGATGGGCGCGCCCGCGTAAGGCTGCTGCGCCCGGACCGCTCCGGAGGAGTTGAGCTGTGGGTGGACGACACATACCCCTACCTGGAGATCTTCACCGGGGACACCCTCCCCCAACGGGACCGCCGCCGGACCGGGCTGGGCGTGGAGCCCATGACGTGCGCCCCTGACGCCTTCAACTCCGGCGAAGGCCTGATCACCCTGGACCCCGGGCAATCCCACACCGGACAGTGGGGCATCAAGCCAGCCTGAAGGATTCCCTCCGCCGATCCGGTTCCAGCAGAGAAGACATCCCACTTTTGCCAACTATTGCGCAAACGCAAATATTGGGTTTCAATGAAAACATGGCTTGCCGCACCAGGATCCGGTCACGTCACGTACCGGCTCCCAACGTAAAGCGACCGTCGGAGGTACCCTGGCCGCCGGCGGCGGCTGCGAAGGCCTCCAGCGCTGCGGCCAGCGCAGGACGCCGGCCCGCAGGCATCCTGGAAATCACCTCTGCGATGGCCTGCCGCCGGTGCTCCAACACGGAGTTGACCAGTTCCTTGCCCTTGCTGGTCAACTCCAACCGGATGTATCGGCGGTCCGCGGGGTCTTCACGGCGCTGCAGCAGGTCAGCCGCTACCAGCCGGTCGCAGATGCGGGTGGCATTGGATGCGTGCACGCCAAGCTCTGCGGCGACGCCGCCGAGGTTTTGTGGTCCGCGGGTATGGATAAGGACCAGCACCCGCAGCTGTGGCGTATTGACGATGTCCTCAACCTCAGCAACAGAGCGGGCCACCACGCGCAGAAGAGTGTCGGCGGCGCCCATCACCGCTTCGACTTCCCGACTTGAAGGTTCAGGGATCAACGCAGATCCGGCAGATGTATCCATGGGCACCAGTTTCCTCTAATGGTTGCTGTCCCGCAAAGTTTGCCAGCTTCCCTCGTCTGTTCGCAGGCGGCCCGAAGGAGAATCATGAAGACGCAACACCCGGCAGATCCGGTCCGCAGCACGGTGAATGGCATCGACCGGCTTGTACGGAATGTGCAGACGGGGAGGTTTGAGCGCTCCCTGTCAGGCCTGACGGCTGCCGGTGCCCTGGTCACGGCGGCGGAAATCTATCTGGAACATGACAAGGCCAGTTTCGGCAACAAGTGGATGTGGGTTCCCGTTGCCTTGGGCCCGCTGGGTGCCGCCGCGGGAGTAGCCGGCGTATTCAGCCGCCGCATGGCAAAGACCGCCCTCCCGCTGGCCAGCGCCGCGATCATTGCCAACGGGCTGCAAGGAACCTGGCTGCACCTGCAGGGCATCCGGCAGAAACCGGGCGGCCTGTCCAACCTGCGCTACAACCTGGAGATGGGTCCGCCGCTGTTCGCGCCGCTGCTGGTCACCCTGGTGGGCGGAATGGGGGTGCTGGCCTCCGTCCTGAGGCGGGAACCATGAGCAGCCTCCCACTGGACATGTCCGACGGCGGCGGCCGCTACCCCGGCTTCAGCGCCCGCGCCCAGGCGGGCCATTGGGACCGGGCGACAGCCGCCGTCGTCGAGTCCCGCCTGGGTATGCCGCCGGACGTCCGTTTCTTCACGCCCGCAGAGGAGGCCGCAGCGCGCGCCCTCTTCGACCAGTTACTGGGCCAGCAGGGCGAGCCCCGGGTGCCGGTGGTGAACATGGTGGACGCCCGCCTGGCAGATGAGCAAACCGACGGCTGGCACTATGACAACATGCCGAGGGACGGCGAAGCGTGGCGGGCAACGCTCGCGGCGCTGGACCGTGAAGCGCACTCCCGTGCCGGCTCCACCTTTGCCGGCCTGGATCCAGAGCAGCAGGCCGGGCTCCTGCAGGACATCTGCAATCTGCACCGGGAACTCTGGCACGGCCTGCCGGCGGACCGGGTGTGGAGCCTCTGGACCCGGTACGCCTGCACCGCCTTCTACTCGCATCCCCTGGCCTGGGACGAAATCGGCTTCGCGGGACCGGCCTACCCGCGCGGCTACAAGAACCTGGGTGTGAACCGCCTGGAGCCGTTCGAGGTGCGCGACATCCGCCCCGATGCTGACCCCACCCACGGGCCAACCCACGACGCAGGCCACGGGGCAGACCGGTGAACAGGGTCCGCGAACGCAATGAGTCCGCGTGGCTGCTCCCTTCCGGACCCGGCAGCAACCTTCGGCTGCGGGAGAACATGCGGCGGTACGCCGAAACCGATGAGGTGGACATGGTCATCGTGGGCTGCGGAGCAGGAGGTTCCACGCTGCTGCAGCGCCTGGCACGGGCCGGGTGGCGGGCGGTGGCGTTGGAGGCGGGTCCGTTCTGGGAACCCGAGCAGGACTGGGTCAGCGATGAAGCCGGATCCCACCACCTGTACTGGACCGAACCACGGGTTATTGCCGGGACTGATCCCGTGCCCTTGGGGTCAAACAACTCGGGCCGGGGGGTGGGCGGCTCCATGGTCCACTTCGCCGGGTACACGCCACGTTTCCACCCCAGCGATTTCCGGACCTTCACTGCTGATGGGGTGGGCGCCGACTGGCCCCTGGAGTACGCGGAACTGCGGCCGTTCTACGAAGACATCGAAGCGGAACTGCCGGTCGCCGGGGAGCGCTGGCCGTGGGGCGACCCGCACGGCTACCCGCACCGGCCGCATCCTGTGTCCGGCAACGGCGAGCTGTTCCTGCGCGGCGGCAACGCCCGCGGCATCACCGCGAAGGTGGGTCCGGTGGCCATCGCCAACGGCAGGTTCGGCAACCGGCCGCACTGCATCTACCGGGGATTCTGCCTCCAGGGCTGCAAGGTCAACGCCAAGGCATCCCCGCTGATCACGCATGTCCCGGACGCGCTGGCCCACGGCGCCGAAATCCGCCCCGACTCGATGGCCACCCGGATCGGCTTTGACGAACGCAGCGGGCTGGCAACTGGCGTCGAATATGTCCAGGGCGGCGTCACGAAGTTCCAGCGGGCCCGCCTGGTGGCCGTGGCCGGCTACTCGATAGAAACCCCGCGGCTGCTGCTGAACTCCGCCACGCCGCGCTTCCCGGACGGGATGTGCAACGACTTCGACCAGGTGGGACGGTACCTGATGGTCCAGGGCGCGCCCCAAACCGCCGGGCGGTTCCAGGCCGAGGTGCGGATGTGGAAGGCTCCTCCCCCCGAAGTCAGCACGGAGGACTTCTACGAAACGGACCCGGCAAAGCCATACAAGCGGGGATTCTCCATCCAGTGCGTGTCCCCGTTGCCCATTACCTGGGCCGAGCATGTTGCCGCGCAAGGGCACTGGGGCCCGGCGCTGCGCCGCTACATGAGCGACTACCCGCACTGGGCCTGCCTGGGCGCCCTGTGCGAATTCCTCCCCCTGAAGGAGAACCGGGTAACGCTGGCTGACGAGACGGACCGGCACGGCATTCCCGTGGCGCGCTTCAGCTACGGCCAGTGCGACAACGACCGGCAGCTGATGTCCGCAGCACAGCAGGTCATGGAAGAAATCCTGACCGCTGCAGGGGCAGAGGAAGTCATCACCATCAACCGCTATGCCCACTTGGTGGGCGGGGCCCGGATGGCAGCCACCCAGGACGCCGGTGTGGTGGACCGGAACTGCCGCAGTTTCGCGGTACGCAACCTCCTGGTCACGGACGGCAGCGTGCTGCCCACCCAGGGCAGCGCCAACCCCGCCCTGACCATCATGGCGCTGGCGGCCCGCGCCGCCCGTGTCCTGGTCCAAGGCGCCCGCCGCGGCGCCACGATGAGCGCAAAGGAAGACTGATCATGGCAACCACAGTGGCCGACTGCCTGCTCGCACGCCTCGGTGAGTGGGGTGTGGACAAGGTCTTCGGTTTCCCCGGAGACGGTATCAACGGCATCCTGGCCGCCTTTGGCAAGGCCGGCAACCAGCCGAAATTCATCCAGGCACGGCACGAGGAGATGGCCGCGTTCGAGGCCGTGGGCTACGCCAAGTTCGGCGGCCGCGTGGCCGTGTGCATGGCCACCTCCGGGCCCGGAGCCATCCATCTGCTCAACGGCCTCTACGACGCCAAGCTGGACCACGTTCCGGTGGTGGCCATCGTGGGACAGACGGCACGCAGCGCCATGGGCGGCTCCTACCAGCAGGAGGTTGACCTGCTGACTCTCTTCAAGGACGTGGCTTCCGACTACGTCCAGATGGTGACCGTCCCCCAGCAGCTGCCCAACGTCATCGACCGCGCCATCCGGATCGCGGAGGCCCAACAGGCACCCACCGCTGTGATCATCCCGGCCGATGTGCAGGAACTCGAGTATGCCGCCCCCACCCACGACTTCAAGATGGTCCCTTCCAGCGTCGGTGTCCGCTGGCCCGACATCCAGCCTGACACCGACTCGATCCGCGGTGCCGCGCAACTCCTGAATGAAGGCTCCAAGGTGGCCATCCTGATCGGACAAGGGGCGCGGGGCGCGGCCGCGGAGGTCCGGGAAGTGGCTGAACTGCTGGGAGCAGGGGTGGCCAAGGCGCTGCTGGGCAAGGACGCCCTGCCCGATGACCTTCGCTACGTCACCGGCTCCATCGGGTTGCTGGGCACCCGCCCCAGTTACGAGATGATGCGGGACTGCGACACCCTGCTCACGGTGGGATCCAGTTTCCCGTACACGCAGTTCCTGCCTGAACCGGGCCAGGCGCGTGGCGTGCAGATCGACGTCGACCCCAAGATGATCGGGCTGCGCTACACCAACGAATTCAACATCGTCTCCGACGCCGCTGCCGCCCTGCGCGCCCTGATTCCGCACCTGGCCCGCAAGCAGGAGCGGTCCTGGCGGGAAAACCTGGAATCGAACATCAGCCGCTGGTGGGAAACCATGCACGACGAAGCCATGGTCAGCGCCAACCCGGTCAACCCCATGCGGCTGTTCGCCGAACTCTCCACCCGGTTGCCGGCGGACGCGATGCTCAGCGCCGATTCCGGCTCCTCAGCCAACTGGTACGCGCGGCAGCTGAAGTTCCGGGAAGGCGTCCGGGGCTCGCTGTCCGGTAACCTGGCCACCATGGGCCCCGGTGTGCCCTACGCCATCGGCGCCAAGTTCGCCTTTCCGGCCCGGCCCGCCATCGCCTTCGCCGGGGACGGCGCCATGCAGATGAACGGGCTGGCGGAGCTCATCACGGTGAAACACTACTGGCGCGAATGGAATGATCCCCGGCTGGTGGTGGCCGTCCTGCACAACAATGACCTGAACCAGGTCACCTGGGAAATGAGGGCCATGGGCGGGGTGCCGGCCTTCCGCGAGTCCCAGGCCCTGCCCGACGTCGACTACGCGGGTTTTGCGGAGAGCCTGGGGTTGCAGGGCATCCACGTTGAGGACCCCGACGACGTGGGGCCGGCCTGGGAGAAGGCCCTCGCCGCGGACCGGCCCACCCTCCTGGACGTCCGCACCGACCCCGATATTCCGCCGATCCCGCCGCACGCCACCTTTGAACAGGCGCGGAAGACTGCGGAGGCCATGGTCAAGGGCGACGACAGCGCCTGGGGCGTGGTGAAGGAAGGGGTCAAGACCAAGATCCAGGAATTCCTGCCGCACAAGGAGGGCTGAACCGTGTCCGCCGCCGCCACCCCGGTCACCGCCATCCGGGCAAGCGCCTTCACGGTTCCAACCGACGCACCCGAAGCGGACGGCACCTACAGCTGGGACTCCACCACCCTGGTCCTGGTGGAAGCGGACGGCGGCGGGAAGACCGGGTTGGGCTGGACCTACGCCCCGGTGCCGGCGGCGGCCCTGGTGGAAGGCCTGCTGGCCCCGGCCGTCCAGGGCATTGACGTTTTGGACGTGCCGGCCGCGGCAGCTGCGATGGCGCGGACGGTGCGCAACCCTGGCCGGACCGGCCTGGCATCCTATGCCGTGTCCGCCGTCGACTGTGCCCTGTGGGACCTGAAGGCCCGGCTGCTGGAGGTGCCGCTGCATAAACTCCTGGGCGCTGTCCGGGATTCCGTGGCCGTGTACGGCAGCGGCGGGTTCACCACCTACTCCGACGACCAGCTGCGGGACCAGCTCCAGGGCTGGGCCCAGGGCCAGCACATCCCCCGGGTGAAGATCAAGATCGGCCAGGACGGCGGGACGCACGTCGCGCGGGACCTGGAGCGCATCCGCCAGGCGCGTGCCGCCATCGGGCCCGGCACGGAACTGTTCGTGGACGCCAACGGTGGCTACAGCGCCAAGCAGGCAATCCGGGTGATGCGGGACGCAGCAGATGAGCACGTCACCTGGTTCGAAGAACCCGTCTCCAGCGACGACCTCGCCGGACTGCGGGCGGTGCGCGCCGCCGTCGACGCCGACGTGGCCGCCGGGGAGTACGGAACGGGACTGGTGTACTTCCGGCGCATGTGCAGCGCGGACGCCGTCGACTGCCTCCAGGCCGATGTCAGCAGGTGCGGCGGGATCAGCGAATGGCTGCGCGTGGCCGCCGTCGCTGCCGCCCACGGACTGGAAATCTCAGGCCACTGCGCACCCCACCTCAGTGCCGCCGTCGCCGCAGCCACCCCCAATTTCCGGCACCTGGAATGGTTCCACGACCACGTCCGGATCGAAAACATGCTCTTAGACGGAACGCTTGACCCGGACGGCGGATGGGTATGGCCGTCGGATGTCCCCGGCAACGGGCTGGCCTTCCGCGCTGCCGACGCCCGCCCTTACCGGGTCCAGTGAAAGCAGGTACCCGCCAACCATGACAGGACCGAAAGGAAGCCCATGAGCACCAGCCCAGGCAACGCGAACCCCTCCGGGGCAAAGCCACTTGACCCTGACCCCACAGGCCAGGATCCGAGCGCCGAGGACCCCGGCGGGAGGCAGAAAGCGCTGCTGCAGGCGGTGATCTTCGAGGTCGCACGGGAGACCGAAGGCCGGGGGCTGGCGGATATCCGGGACATGCTGCAGTCAGGTTTCGCGCGCGCCGGCGTGGCGGCACCTACCAATGCATGGCTGGACTCGGTGGCTTCCGCGGCGTTCTATGGAGAGCCGTACATCATCGACCTCCCCGCAGCCCTGGCGGCGGAGGGTGCGGTGCCCGCCCCCAACCAGGAGGTACGGGAGCGGCTGGCCGTACGCCGGGAGCTGCGGAAGGAACAACTGCCGTCGGGGATCTTTCCTCCCGCGTCGGCCTGGGAGTTGGATGAGAGCGACGTCACCGGCAGAAGGCCGGAGCCGGGCCCCGATGCCCGGGCCGTGCTGGAAAGCACCCGTGCGGCGCGGCGGATGCTTGCCGTGGCGGCGTCAGGCGCGGCCGCGGGCCTGGCCTTTGCGGCGGTCCGGGCGGCGAGGAACGCACGGCGCTGGAGAAGCGGACGTTCGACGGCGGGTGGTGCCTAATGCCGGCATGGCTGCAGGCATGGATGTGGGGCACCATCGCCGGCGGGGCGCTGGTGGTGGGATGCGCGCTGGCGTGGAAATGGAAGATCCCGCCAAAGGTGGTGTCCTCTGTGATGTCGTTCGGCGCCGGTGTGCTGATTTCTGCGCTGTCGTTTGAGCTCGTGGAGGAGGCCGTCAACGGCGGCGGACTGTGGCCCACCATCGCCGGGTTCGCCAGCGGCGCCCTGGTGTATGTGGCTGCCAATGCCGTGCTGGCCAGCAAGGGCGCGAAGCATCGGAAGCGGTCGGGCGGCAAGCAGCCCTCCGAAAAGGAAAAGCCGGGCAGCGGGACGGCCATCGCCATCGGCGCGCTGCTGGACGGCATCCCGGAATCGGTGGTCCTGGGGGTGGGGCTGGTGACAGCGGGCGCGGTCAGCCCTGCCATGCTGGCCGCCGTCTTCATCTCCAATGTCCCCGAGGGACTGTCCAGCACAGCCGGGATGAAAAGGGCCGGCCGCGGGCCTGGCTACGTGTTCGGCGTGTGGGGCGGCATCGCCGTCCTCTCCGGGCTTGCCGCGCTGGTCGGGTTCCTGGTCCTGCAGGACGCCCCCGGGGAACTGGTCGCCTTCATCACCGCCGTTGCGGCCGGCGCCATCCTGGCGATGCTCGCCGACACAATGATTCCCGAGGCCTTCGAGGAGCATCACCTGCTTACCGGCCTGATCGCCGCCGCGGGATTCCTGGCGGCATTCACCGTGGACCAGGTGGGCGGATAGCTTCCCGGCTTCCCAACTGGCGGGAAGCCGCACCATGTCGGATACGAAACCCGGAGGAACAGATGGCAAGGATCGAAGACTATGCGATCATCGGTGACCTGCACACGGCTGCATTGGTGGGCCGCAGCGGGTCCATCGACTGGATGTGCATGCCAAACTTCGATTCACCGGCATGCTTCGCGGCCCTGCTGGACTCGCCGGAGGCGGGGCGGTGGCGGCTGGCCCCGGCCGGAGCCGGTGACTGCACCCGGCGGCGCTACCGGCCCGGCACGCTGATCCTGGAGACGGAATGGGACACGGCGGACGGAAGCGTCAGGGTAACGGACTTGATGCCGGTCCGCGATGGTTCCGCTGACGTGGTGCGCATGGTGGAGGGCCTGAAGGGGAGCGTTGCCATGCAGGGCGAACTGTCCCTGCGCTTCGATTACGGCCGGATCGTTCCGTGGGTCCGGCGGACCAGCCACGGCATCAGCGCCATCGCGGGCCCTGACGCCGCCTACCTCAGCACCCCCGCGCCGCTGGAGGGCAAGGACATGCGGACCGTCAGTGAATTCACCGTCAACGCCGGTGACCGCATCCCGTTCGTCCTGCGCTGGGCACACAGTTACAAGCCCGTCCCGGACCAAACCGAGCCGGAGAAGGCGCTGGCCTCCACGCAGGAGTATTGGGAGCAATGGACCGGCCGGAACTCCATGGCCGGCGACTACAAAGACGCGGTGGAACGGTCCCTGATCACCCTCAAGGCACTTACCTTCGCCCCGACCGGAGGCATCGTGGCCGCCGCAACCACCTCATTGCCTGAGAACCCCGGGGGCAGCCGCAACTGGGACTACCGCTTCTGCTGGCTGCGGGACGCCACCCTGACGCTGCAGTCCCTGCTGGCCTGCGGCTACAAGGATGAAGCAGCGGCGTGGCGGGAATGGCTGCTGCGTGCGGTGGCCGGCAACCCCGCGGATTTGCAGATTATGTATGGGCTGGACGGGACACGCCGGCTGCCCGAGGCCGAGCTGCCGTGGCTTGGAGGGTTCGAAGGTTCCAAGCCTGTCCGGACCGGCAACGCCGCGGCCCCGCAGCTGCAGCTGGACGTGTGGGGAGAGGTCCTGGACGGCCTGGCCCTCACCCGGGCCGCGGACCCCGGCACCACGGATGATTCCTGGGATATCCAGGTGGCGTTGATGGAGTTCCTGGAGGGCGCGTGGGACCAGCCGGACAACGGGCTCTGGGAGATGCGGGGGCCCCGGCGCCATTTCACCCATTCCAAGGTCATGGCCTGGGTGGCCGCGGACCGGATGGTCAAGGCCGTCCAGGAATCCGGCCTTCCCGGACCCGGGGGGCGCTGGGCCGCACTGCGCAAGCAGATCCACGACGACGTCATGACGCACGGCTTCGACCAAAAACGCAACACCTTCGTCCAGTCCTACGGCAGCAGCGAACTCGATGCCAGCCTGCTGCTGATCCCCCGCGTCGGGTTCCTTCCCCATGACCATCCCCGCGTCGTGGGCACGGTGGACGCGGTCCAGAAGAACCTGACCGAGGACGGGTTCGTCCTGCGGTACCACCCCGAGGCCAGCAATGACGGGCTGCCTGGCACCGAAGGCGTCTTCCTGGCATGCTCCTTCTGGCTCGCCGACGCGCTGCTGGGCATCGGCCGCCGGGACGAGGCCGTGGACCTGTTTGAACGCCTGCTTTCGCTGCGCAACGACGTGGGCCTGCTCAGTGAGGAATGGGACCCCCGCAACAACCGCCAGCTGGGCAATACGCCCCAGGCATTCAGCCATTTCCCGCTCATCCACTGCGCCCTCCAGCTGCAGCACGGCCCGCACCACAGCAATATGCCGCTGAAGGAAAGGCATGCTGGCCTGAAGTAAACGGCTCAGCCTGCGCTTGAGGTCGGGATTGGTGCGGGGGTCCCCCCTCCGCCGGAATCCACGGTGGGTGCCGGCGTTGCCTCGTCAACGGACGACGTCGGCTGCCCGCCTTCCCCGTCCTGGCCCGCCGGCGCTGTGGCCACCTCAGTCGCGGCCGGGTTGGGCACACCGGCCGGGGCCGACGGTTGGGCCGGGACGCTGGGTTCGGTTTGGGAACTGGACGTCGTGGGGCCCGGGGAGGGTCCTGCTGATGCCGGAGCTGTCGGTCCGGAGGACGACGTCCCGGAAGTGCCCTTCACGATGGCCGTAATCTGCTCCTTGTAGCCGTTCAACGTGGCCTGGATATCGGAGAGCGGCACGTCCTGGAGATTCCGGCCGTACTCGGCGATCTGTGCCCACAACGCCTCGAGCTGCTGCTTGCTGGCCTGATCCAGCGGCCCGTCCAGGGTCAGGACCAGCTGGCTGGCCAGGGCGTAGGCCAGGCAGTCCAGGCAGTTGTAGTTCGCCGCCGCGGAGAGGTTCTGCGGGACGATGACGTCCGCCTGCCCCACCACCAGGACCACCTGGAATCCGACAGCCACGGCGGCGCAGCCCGTGCAGTTGGCGAACGCGTAGGCCTCGTTGGTGGTGGTGACGGGATTGCCGTCCTCGGCCCACACCAGCGCGAACGCCACGCTGTACGTCACCGAGCCGTCGGTGGTGTTGACCGCGAGCGCCTGGTTTCCGTCGCCCTCCGGGGCGGCGGGCCGGTCGAACGGGAACACCCAGGACGGCGCCGCAGCGGAAGAAGCGCCGCCGGTGGAGGACGCCCCGGTACCAGCGGCATCTGCGGGTACCAGCACCATGCTCAGCTGCGGGTTGTCCCGCGTGGGCTTGGTGGCGCCGGCCGGCCACAGCGCAACGGTCTGCCCGGTTGCTCCCTGCCGGAGCGCCCCGCGCTCACGCTGGGGAAGGATTGCGCGGGTGGCGTCCCCCAGTGTCCCGCGTTCGTAAGCTTGGACCGGACGGTAGGTCCCGCCGTCGGGCCACCATGCCCAGGCGAGCCCTGCCAGAAGAGCCGCGACGGCGGCCATGGCAACGGTGCGCTGCACCGCCTTGCCGCGCGTTTTCTGCCACAGCCCGGTCACCAGCTGCCGCAGTAGCCGCACCACGATGTACAGCACGCCCAGCACCGGCACGGCCACCACAACAACCGCCAGTGCCCGCACCGCCGCGCCCAAAACGTCGCCGGACGACAGACTCGCCGCCAGCATTTCCTGCTGCTTGACCGCACTCGCCCAGCCCGTCGCCAGCAGCCGCGGCAGGGAAAGCACCATCATCACCATGCTGAACAGCAGCACCGGAACGGTCACCAGGACCCAGACGGTGACCACGGCCCGGGCCCAGGGCTTGAGCACCTTGCTTTCAGGGTTGCCCCACCGCCACGGAAGGATCCCCAGGAGGGTGGGCTTGATCCGCTGGAAAAGGTCGGGCACGCCGGTGGCGTCGGCCAGGATGTGGTAGCCGTCGTACTTCACCAGCGGGATCAGCTGGCGGACCATCTGCAGGATCTGCGTGACCACCACCAGCAGCAGCGCATCAAAGCCGGTGGCCCACCACAGTCCCATGATGGCCACTGCAACGATGGCGTTGAAGTACAGGCCGCCCAGGTCCGTGCGGATCCGGCCGCCGCGGCCCAGCCGGTATGAGTCGGTCACGTCCGTGAAGAACGCGGGCCACAGCAGGTACAGCCCGGCGCCCATTGCCCCGGGTGTTGCCCCGCCCTTGCGGGTGGCGGCGGCATGGCCGAATTCGTGGAAGCCGGCGGAGAGGATGGTGACGGCGAGGATCAGCAGCAGGAGGGCGGGCTGGGCAAACGCCTCGTGGGTGGCCGAGCCCAGGCCCTTGACCATGAGCACCCACCAGCAGGCGGCCAGGAACGCCGCGGTCACGGCCACCACGATCAGCGGGTTGAAGAGGACAGCGAACGGGGCCGTGATCCTGCGGGTGCGTTGGGGGTCGGACACGATGTAGCGGAACCGCAGGCCCAGCAGCGGGTTGGCCTTCCTGACTTCGGGCTGGGTGCCGTCGGCGAGCCGGAGCAGGCCCATCGGGAGCAGCTGGGTGTCCATCAGGGTGCGCACGTTGTCCGCGCTGACCAGCCGTCCGGAGCCTTCGCTGACGTGCCGGGCGATGCCCTCAAGGTCCCGCGTCCCGTCGGCGGCTTCCAGCACCAGGTACAGGAGCCTGGTCAGCTGCAGGGTCTGGCCGTCGGCGCGCCGAACCAAGGCGGGCGGTTCGCGGTAGCCGGATCCTTCGGCGGGGCCAAGCAGCTGCACACCGTCGGCCAGGGCTGGAAGGTGGCCGCCCGCCGTCGTAATGGTCTGGCCCGGCGGGTCCTGGGCAAGGGTGGCGCGTGACGACGGCGGGGCCGCCTCGGGAGGCGGCCCGCCGTGGGTTTGGGTCATCTGCCTTACTGCTGCAGGTCGGACTGCTGATCGGCCGTGGCGTTGGCCTCGCCGTCGATGTGCTGCGAGATGGTGGCGCTCTGGTCCGAGATGGCGTAGGCCTGGCTGTCGATGGAGCCGATGTTCGCGGCCACCGCCGCGTCGATGGGAGCGGCAACGTTGGCATTGGCGGCCACGGCACCGTTGATGGGTGCCGCGATGGCGGCGTCGGCGTCCAGGTTCACGTCGACGTTCAGAAGGTTGCCGTTCAGGGCGCCCGCTGCATCCGTCAGCCCGCCGGTGCCCGAGGGAACCGTCACCGAACCGGACGTTCCGTCCGTGGTCCCGTCCGTGGTTCCGGTATCGGTGGTACCCCCGTCAGCGGTGCCATCAGCCTGGCCAATGACGCTGTCCTGCGTGGAGTCCGCGTTCGCGTCGGCAGTGATGCCCTGGTCAATGGCGGCGTCCTGGCTGGACAGTGCCTGCGCGTCCGAGCCGAAGGACAGGATGTTGGCCGAAGCGGCGGCGTCGATCGGTGCCGCCACGTTGGCGTTGGCGGCGACGGCCAGGTCGATGGGCGCGGCGGCGTTGATACCAAGGTCCAGGTCCGCGTTCAGGTCCAGGACGGATGCCACTTCCTTGTCCGGAAGCGCGGTGGCCTGTTCCGACATCAGTTCTTCATCAGTGAGGGGACGCATTTCATTGTCCATGCTTGAGAGACCTCCGGTGCGGCGCGGGTGCTCTGCCCCCAGCGGACAGCCCGCGCCACACAATAGTAAGCATGATTATTAGTTTTGTGCAGAGGGAAGAGGAGTATGGCTGACCGAGTCAATGGCTCCGGTTTGTTCGTTGAGCAGGACTTTGTCGTTGCGCTGGTGGTGGAAGTTGAACATGGCACCCAGCGAACCCGCAGCGGCGTCAGCGGAGGCATCGCCAATCCGGCCGGTGTTCCAGTTGTCCTCGATGAAGCGAAGGATGGAGGCCTGGTCCGTTTCGGTGTGGTCCACGAAGTTCTTCTTCGCATACGGGGAGATGACCACCAGCGGCTGGCGGGGGCCCGGGCCGCAGCGGTCTGCGTAGCCACCGGCCATGGGGACTCCGCTGGCCGCGGCGTCCTGGCACCATGCGGCGTCATCCGCGGTGTTGGATGAGTTCTTCACCTTCGCGGCAGCGTGGTCGTACCAGCCGTCGGAGTCGTCGTAGGCGAGCACGACGGCGGTGTCCTCCCAGTTCCTGGACTGCTGGATCTCGTTGACAGTCTTGGTGATGAAGTTTTGCTCGTCCACGGGGTCGGAGTAGGCGGCGTGGCCGTCCTGGTACATGCCGGCCTTGAGGAAGGACACGGCGGGCATGTTGTCCGTATTTAGCACCTTGGTGAAATCGGTCAGGTCGTACTGGTGGTTGGCCTGCCCGTTGTGCCCGATTTCCGCATCTGTGGCTGGCGCCAGGTGGTGCGGGTTGGCGGTGGAGGCGTAGTACTGGAACGGCTGGTGGTGCGGGGAGTAGTCCGTCACGCCGGCACCGGCGGCATTGGTGTGCGTGGACAGGCACGATGCCGGTCCGGTGGCCGACGCGGGGGTGGTGGGCGTGAACCCGCCCTGGAACCAGCCCCAGGAGACGCCCTTGGTGGTGAGCAGGTCGCCGATGTTGGTGCCAGTCATGCCGGCCAGGTTGTTCGACTTGGCGTGGCTGTTATTGGAGCAGTCGTCGTAGACGGGGTCGGGGTCGTTGATCACGGTCCCCACCCCGTTTGCGTCGGGCTGGCGGACGGCAGTGCTCCCGGTGGCCGGAGTGGCAGCGGGCTGTCCGTCCGCCGTGTATTCCTTGGCGCCGTGGGTCTGCCCCGACACCAGGTTCAGGGCGCCCGGGGTGGAGGGGCCGAAGACGGTGCTGAAGTGGTTGTCGCTCATGGAATAGTTCTGGGCGTAGTTCCAGATGCCGGTCACGGTGTTGCCGTCGTAGTAGTCCATGGTCAGCCCGGGGCGCCCGTACTGGTTGGTGCCGCAGGCGTCCCGGCTGGTGTACTGGACGAACTTCTCCATGAGGCCGCCGTCGTAAGCCTTCTGTTCGGCGTTGTACCCGTGGTCCTGGTCGCAGGTGACGGCCTGCATCGGGGAGAGCCGGGCGGGCTGGGCGGAATTGGGGTTGTTCGGCGCCAGCAGCCCCGCGTTGGCAAGGGTGTTGATGTCCTTGGGTGTGTCCTCATCAGGAGTGAAGGGGGCCGCTTTGGCGCCCGAGCCCTGTTGCGTTTCACCCGGGGTGTTGGCGGCGTTGGGGTAGGTGGCGAAGTAGTGGTCAAAGGAGACGTTTTCCTGGAAGATCACCACCACGTGTTTGATCGGCGTCGCGGTGTTGTCGCCGGCGGTGGCGGGTGCCGCGCCGAGGCCGAAGAACCCGGCCGTCAGTGCCGAGGCCGCCAGGGCCGTGGCGCCGGTGGCCGCGGCCACCCGCTTTGGTGTGGACCGTCGTCGTGATTGGGGCATGGTTGAATCCGTTCGTTCCTGGTGCTGCGGGCTACGGGGCGGGGGTGACGGTGGCTTCGTAGGTGAGGATTTCGGTGCCATTGGCTTCTTCGCCGTTGTCCGGGGCCACCGTCATGGTGAGGTGGCCGCCGTCGGCGGTCATTTTGAAGGGATTGCGCGTGGCCACATGGCCTGCTGAGGACCACTGCTGGAACGGCACGTCGCGGCTCACGCTGCGGGACTTCAGGTCGATCATCGCCATGCCGCCCAGTTCGTAGGTGGCACCGGTGCCGCCGGCGGCCGGGGTCTGCGGGAGGTTGGTGATCCCGCCGCAGAGCATTTTGGAGTCGGGCACGTACTGGCAGTCCTGGTAGTCGATGAAGTAGTTGGGGTTTTCCCAGGTGGAGAGCTGCTTGCCCTGGAGGTCCCATTCCGCGAACCGGCGCGATCCCCAGGTGTTGCCCACAAGGTGGCCGGTCTTCTTGTCCATCACGACGCCGCCGAAGTGGTCTGCCACTTCGAACTGCTTGTGCACGTCCAGGGTGGTGGCGTCCACCCGGTAGATGATGGCACTGCTGTCGGGCCGGTACTGGGCCACGGGGACCCAGACGTTGGTGCCGTCAAAGTCGATGCCGCCGGGGTGGTACATGTCCCCCTCGCCCAGGACGATGTCCTTCTGGAGGTTGCCGGCCCTGTCCATGACGAAGAGGTGGCCGATGCCCTTGCCCGGGGTGCGGTCGAATCCGTCCTGCGGGGTGGGGAACTTGGTGGTTGGCTCGGTGATCTGGACGGCCGACAGGAAGATGTGGTCCTCGCTGTAGGCCATGCCCTCGGTGTGGTAGGTGGGGAAATTCAGCTTCAGCTTGGAGGTCTGCTGCCACTTGGTGCCCCGGTCCACGCCGGTGAAGGCTTCGGCCAGGGCAGTGTCGGCTTCCTTATGGTCGCCGGATTCGTTGCCGGCCTTGGCGGTGCTGTTGCCTGCTGCCTGGGCGACGGCGGTGCCGCCGAGTGCCGACGCCGCCAGGATGATGGCTGCGGCGGCCGTGAGAATGCCTCGGGTAGGGGACGTGCTCATTGGGGGAGCCTCTCAAAGATGGGTCGTAGCAAGAGGTCCCCAAGTTACTTAGCGGTAATTAATGCCTGTTGGCAGGTAGGTGAACTCCAGATGGCTACACGGATCACCTTCCAGGGCAGGCGTTTGGGCTGGTCAGCCGTCCGGCGGAAGGGGTTTCCCCGTTCGCGCGACGGCCACGTGCAGTTTGCCTGGGCGTCGCCGGACATTTGCCGTGGGTGGGAACAGTGGCGAAGGCCCCGCCCCGGGGCTCCCCCTCCCCCACATTTGGAGACTTGTCTGATGAAGTATGCAAAGCTGCTGACCGCAGCCGCCGTGTGCACCGGCCTGGCCATGGGAACATCCCTCCCGGCCCACGCAGCGGACACCAACCCCAACGGCACCGAAAACCACTTTGACCTCCAGGCCCACCGCGGCGGGATCGGCCTGACGGTCGAGTCCACGCTGGCGTCCTTCGCCAAGGGCATCGAAACGGGCGTGTCCACCCTCGAACTGGACCTGCAGATCACCAAGGACGGCCGCGAAGTCATCACCCACGACCGCAAGATCAGCGGCCAGAAGTGCCAGGACACCGCACCCGTCACCCCCGGGGATCCGCAGTTCCCCTACGTGGGCAAATACATCAAGGACCTCACGTTCGCCCAGGTCCGCAGCCTTGATTGCGGCTCAAAGACCCTGCCGCAGTTCCCCGGCCAGCAGGCTTCCCCCGCCGCCAAGATGCCCACCCTCGCCGAGGTCTTCGACCTGGCCAGGCAGTACCGCGCCAGCCAGGTCAAGTTCAACATCGAGACCAAGGTGGAGGCGGGGGCTCCCGAGCAGACGGCGCCGCGTGAACAGTTCGTGGACGTGGCCCTGCGCGAGATCAACGCCGCCAACATGGCCGAGCGGGTGTCCATCGAGAGCTTCGACTGGGGCGCCCTGCGCCTGGTGAAGGAACGCCAGCCCGGTATCCGCACGGTGGCCCTGACCAACAAGGACTTCCTGCAGGCCGGCATGCCCGGCGCCTCACCCTGGCTGGGCGGCATCGACGCCGACGACTTCGGCGGTGACCTCGTCGATGCAGCCGCTTCCCTGGGCTTCGACGCCGTCTCGCCGGTTCACGGCACACCGCAGAACGGAACCGTCACCGATCCCGGCTACGTCCCGTACGTCACCGCGGACATGGTGAACCGGGCCCACGCCAAGGGAATGCAGGTCATCCCCTGGACGGTGGACGACAAGCCCACCATGCGCGCCCTGATGGACGTGGGTGTGGACGGGCTCATCACCGACTACCCCAACCTGCTGCGTGACGTGATGGCCGAACGGTCGCTGAAGCTGCCCAAGCAGTACACGCTGGAACCCGGAGCATCAGCAACGGCAGCGGGCTGAACCTCTCCGCACCCGCAGAAGGCCCCCGTTCCGGAGTTTCCGGGACGGGGGCCTTCTACGTTCCGCGACCAGCAGCTGGAACTAACTCCGGGAGAGCCCCAGGATCCCAGCCGCGGTCCCGGCAGCGCCACCGTGCTGGACGATGTGCGGCTTGCCGGGAATTTCCAGGAAGGTGCCGTTGGGGACCGTCGCGGCCAGCTTCTCGCACCAGTCCCTCGGGGCGATGGGGTCGCGGGAGCCGCGGACCACAAGGACCGGCTGGCTCACCAGGGCCAGCCGCGCGTCCAGGTCGTAGCCCATCATGACGGGCAGCTCGGTGAGGTACCAGCGGAGCCCGGACCGGATGTAGTCGGTGAAGACGATGGCATTGCCCAGCGGGCTCTCCTTCAGCCCGTCCAGGCCAAGGGCCAGGGACTGCTCCAGGACGGTCCGGCGGGTCGGGTCCACTACCGGGCCCAGCAGCGCCACATGGGACACCAGGTCCGGCCGCTGGACCGCCAGCTCGGTGGCGAACTGGGTGCCCATGGAGTGCCCCACCACCACGGCACGGGAAACACCCATCTTTTCCAGCACCGCAGCCGTGTGCGCGGCGTAGTCGGCCACGGACAGCTGCCGGTCCGGGGTGGGGGTGCCACCGAAGCCGGGGAGGTCCACGGCGTAGGTGTCCCCGTGCCGGGCCAGCAGCGCCTGCAGCCGCCGGTAATAGCGGTGCGACATTCCAATGCCGTGCAGCAGCACGAAGACCGGTCGCGGGGAACCCGCAGGGCCGGCAAGGAGGTACACGTGTGAGGTCAGTCCGCCGGCGGCGACAATCCGGGGCGTAAGGCAGGGCCGCATGCCGGGCAGGTGCATCGGGCGGCGCGCGGGTTCAGCGGCGGGTGGTTGGTCGGTTGCGGCGTGCACCGGCAGTCCTTTTCAAGTTCAAATCCATCGAGCGGTTCCTACCCTAAAGTGGCCAGCGCGGCAGGTGCGCTATGGACGGTGACCTGCGTGTCGGCGTCGAGCGACCGCGGCGTGCCCATGCGCCGGTTCCTAGCTGTTGCCGGTGTGGACAAGGCTGTCCAGGTCCAGCTGCTGGGCAGGCGCGTCGGCCAGGCCGGCGGGCGTGAGGTCAAAATGCTCGACGGCGGCACGGGCTTCGCGGGCGGCGGCGGGGCCGTGCGGGGTATGGGTGTTGTTCATCATGGGTGTGAAATTCCTTACGTTTCATGCGGAATGGGGGTGTGCGCGGGAAGCGCCGCCACGTGCTCTGCCGTGGTCTCCAGGACCCGGGAATGGCGGCACTGGGAACAGTGGATGGCCACGGCAACTGTTGAGGCGCGGCGGTTCAGGACGGGCGGCGAGTCAACGAACAGGTGGAAGTCCGTGTCGCAGCGGGCGCACCAGGGGCGTTTTCCGTGGGGCTGGAGGGTGTGCCTGGGCACGTAGCTGTTGGAGGCCTGGGTGACGAGGACTGTCACACCACGGCCCGGTAGCTGCACAGGATGTAGTCGGCGGCCGCCGGTCCGGTCATGCGCAGGCAGGCGTCGGGGCGGACGCGTCGGCTCATCGCCTCAAAGAAGACGTACTCGTCCTGCGGCTCCTGCTGGGACAGGTTGCACCAGCTGGTGTAGAGGCCGTACAGGGTGTCGTCGTCAAGGCTGCTCCCGGACTCGTGGTCCGGGCAGGTGGCTTCGGTGAGGAACTGGTCGAACTGTGATTGCGCCATGGTGGCTCTTTTCAAACAAGGTGCAGTTGTTCGCCGTTCGGCTACAGCGGTTCAAACCCGGAGCCTTGCACAGTGCACCGGGCGGGTTTGCGGGGAGCTGTGAGTGCCCGGCAGTGAAAATCAAACGTGGGGTGGGAGGAGAAGGGGGGCCATGTAGTTTTCGTGGGATGTGTGTGAGCAGCCGTAGCGGCCATGCAAACTCTGATCCCTTGACTAAAACCATGTCGACAATTTCTCTACACTGTAGACTTTAGGTGTAGACCCAGTAATAAGCAAGCTGGGGGCGGCGTGGCGCACGGCGAGGGGTTGCCGGATTTCCAGGCCAAAAGGAATGCCGGGAGCAAACCCATCCGGGGCACCCGCGGCTACGAATGCAGCATGTGTGAGCATACGGCCGCACCCGGCTGAAGGGCCAAACATGAGCGCCCCGAATCATCGACAATTCCTGTCCGAATGCCTTGTCCCCGTCCCCGCAAAGCAGCCGGGCCTCAGCGACGACGAGTTGTACGGGCTGTACCTGAGCTGGTGCCTGCTCAATGCCCGGAAGCCCGGCCCCATCGCGTCGCTGTGGGCAGCCGTACGGCAGGAAGGGTACCTGCAGCAGCACCGCGCCGGCCGGACCGAGTGGCCGGATTTGTGTATGACCGGCCCCGCGGCCGTGGACTACATCCTCGCCAGCCGGCCCAGCCTGCTGTAGCCGGGCAGGCTGTAGAGGGAAAAGGCCCGACGGCGGGTGGCCGCCCGGGTGGGTAGCTGGGTCCGGGTTGGGTAAGGTCTGATCATGATCCAGCAGGCTGCGGCCGTGTCCGCGCTGTCGTCCTACCACTGGCTGGGCATCCCGATTGCCGCGGCCGGCGCCGTCCTGCTTGCCTTGGGAACGCTGTTCCAGCACCGCGCCGTGGAAGACCAGCCGGCTGCAGCCGGGCGCGCGGCGGGCAGCATGGGCGGCGGACGCCTGCAGGCCCTGGTCCGGAGGCCGGTGTGGCTGGCCGGGACGGGGATGCTCGGCGCCGCCATCCTCCTCCAGCTCACCAGCCTGCGGTTTTCGCCCCTGATTGTGGTGCAGCCCATCGGCGCCATTGCCCTGGTGGTCACCACCCTGGCAACGGCCCGGATGACCCGCCGGTCCCCCGGGCGGCGGGCCCTCACCGCAGTGGCGTTATGCGTTGGCGGCGTGGGTGTGTTCGTTGCCGTGGCGGCGCTGTCCGCGGAGGACGTGGAGGTCAGCGACCGGCACTTGATCACCATCCTGATCGTGCTCGCCGTGGTCCTGGCCGGTGTTGCCGTGGCCTTCGCCTTGTGGCGCCACCGGTCGGGTGCCGTGGTGTTCACCGCCGGAGCCGGGATCCTCTTCGGGTTCGTCGCGGCCCTGGCCAAGACCGTCATCGCCCGGCTGTTCCAGGGCGACTTCGAGTGGTTGTCGCTGACATGCCTGGCAGGCCTGCTCATCGCCGCCCTGGCCGGCAGCTTCCTGGTCCAGAACGCCCACACAAGGGGAACCCCCGAACTCGTGGTGGCCGGCCTGACCGTCATCGATCCCCTCGTCGCCGTCGCCATCGGCATCACCATCCTGGGCGAGGCGGACGCAGCACCCCCGCTGGCAATCGTCCTGTTCCTCCTGTCCGGGGCCACCGCCGTCGCCGGCGTTTTCCTGCTCGCCACGGTCAAGAAGCCGCCTACGGCGGCGCGTGCGTCGGTTCGTGGTTGAATGACCACTGTGCCCCAGAGCACAGTCAGGACCCATCCGAGCACCAGGAGGACACTATGGCTGGAATCAACGCAAAGTTCGACAAGGAGTACCTCGACAAGGGCATCGACGAATTGGCGAAGGCGCCCGTGGAGGCGCTGAAGGGATTGTCCGAAAGCGACGCGCAGAAGCTCAAAGAGGCGCTGAACATCAAGACCGTCAAGGACCTGGGCACCAACAAGTTCTTCCTCTGGGCGCACTCCGTCGCCAAGCTCGCGGAGTAGCGGGCACCATCCGTCCCTTCAGCAAGCACACGAAAGCTCCCGGCGCAGGGCCGGGAGCTTTCCTGTCTTTGGGTGCCTACCGCACCTAGCCGGCCTTCACGGCGTCGGCAGCGCCGGCGAAAAGCCGGATACGGACTATCCGGACCACCACTCCCAGCAGAACCAGGCCGATTCCCAGGGCCATGAGGCTCCACACGGGCACGGAATCGGAGTCGATGGTCCGGTAGCACGTGGCCGCGGCCCCCCTGCCGGCCTCTTCCACGTCAGCCAGTTCGGCGGCGCGGCTGTTGGGCAGCAACGGGCTGCCGCAGAGCGGGCCGGACGGCTGCAACCCGATGACGAAACCAAGGATGTACACGTCGAATCCCGCGGCGACAATCCACAGCCACGTCCGTTGCTGCCAAAAACCCAGTTTGCCGGCAGGAACAGGCTTCGCCTGGGGATCACGCATCTTCATAGGCCGAGCATAATCCGAGCCCGGGTAAAGGTGGAGATAAAGGTGGAGGACCGGCATTCAGCATTTCCCCAGCCTGCGGTCCTACAGTGAAGCCTGCCGGTCCAACCCGTCGGGTGGACCCACGCGCAAATTTGGAGGAACACACCGTGGTGAAGCCATCAATTCCGTCAATGAGGGCCCGCATCGGCGTCGGAGCGGCAGCAGTCCTGGCCGCCGCTGCCATGGCCGCCGCGGGCGTGGGTGCCGCGTCCGCATCCCCCAGCCCAACATCCGTGTCTGCAACCTCAACCACAGCATCCAGCGACGTCAAGGCAGCAAAGGGCGCCGGCGGCTTGAAGGCCTTCCTGACCCTGACCGCTGACAGCCCACCGGCGGCCGGGGACCGCGCGGCGGAAGCAGCCGCGGCGCTGGTCAACCATCCCAAGCTTTTCGCCAAGCTCCCCGCCGCCCTCCAGGCCGACGTGACCACCCTCAAAGATGCCGCACCTGCGGACCGGGTGAAGGACGCCTACAAGATCAAGACCACCGCCCTGTCCGGCGGGTACGGTGCCGAGATCCAGAAGCGAGCCGAAGCGCTGGAGAAGGCGGCCACCGGCCTGGCCGGCCTGCGCCAGGAGCTGCGCACCGCGTTCAACTCGGACAATCCCGGCGCCGGGCTTCAGAAGGTGGCCGACCAGCTCATCAACCACCCCAAGCTGTTCGCCAAGCTCCCGGCCAACCTCCAGGCGGACCTGACCGCACTCAAGAACGCCGCCCCGGCGGACCTGGATGCCCAGGCGAACAAGATCAAGGACACCGCCATCAACGGCGGCTACGGTGCCAAGGTGCAGAAGATGGCCCAGGCGCTGGCGAAGAAGGCTGCCGCGGCGCCGTCCACGTAAGCCGCGCCTTCCGGAGATACACCGTCAGGACATTTGCGACGCCGCCGCGGACGGTTCCAGGTCGGCGAGCGTGAGCGGGTGGGCCGGTTGGTCCGGGAAGGGGAAGGTGGACGTCACCGCCAGGTCCGGGCCAACGTGCACCAGCTCCCCCGGCGCCATGGGGCGCCAGCCGGGGTTCTGGTTCATCCGTTTGGTGGCGAAGAGCACGGAGCGGGCAGCCGCCAGTTCGGTGCTTCGCGAGTGGATCCGGGGGCTTCTGGCGTCCAGCGGTGCCACCGGAGCGGGTTCGGTCAAGGGGTCGCGTTCCAGCACATACAGCGGGTGGGTTGCCGGGTAGCGGAGCGCCCAGAGGTCGGTGGCCGTCGTCACGATGATGTTCAACGCCAGGACGGGCAGTTCGGCGGCCACCCAGCCCACCGCCCGGGAGATGCCCTCGGCCACGTCCCCGCCGGCCCTGCGGCTCTCTGCCGTGATGAGGGCGAAGAGCCGCTCACTGTCGGTCTGGCCCTGCACCAGTTCCGCCACGCCGAACTCGCGCAGCCGCGCGTCGAGCCGGTCGAGTCCGTGGAAGGCGCCGTTGTGGGCGAACAGCCGGCCGTCCTGCTCGAACGGGTGCGTGTTCACCAGGGTGTGCGCACCGGTGCTGGCGTACCGGACGTGGGCCAGGAAGGTGGTGCTCCGCAGCTCCCTCGCCTCCCGGGCGAAGGCGTGGTCCTCCCATGCGGCGAGCGGCCGTTTGGTGACCCGCGGGCGGCCGTCGGGATCGAACGTGCCGATCCCGGCGCCGTCGGGCTCCTTCCTGCTCTGCTCGGACAGGCTGTCCGGGGCGTCAAGGAGCCAGAAGGTGGCGCGGACGGGCCGGTATCCGGCATGCAGCCCGAACAACCGGCACATGGAGCGCTCCTCCCGGCAACGGGCTAGTGGCGGGATGTGTGATCCATGGCCTGATAGCGGTCGTAGCAGTCGCGGGAGCAAAACAGCGCAGAGGGAGTTGGAGGCAGGTCCGAGCCGCAAACCTTGCATTTTGGCTTGGGTCGAAGGCTCCTAAGCATGGTGTTCAGCATGGATGAAGGTTATGCGCCTGGCCGGAAAATTGGACCAGTAACCAGATACTTCAATCTGCGGACAGCGATACCTAGTGGTGGAACGCTTCCTTGTGCTTGTCGGTGGGCATGGGCGAGGCCAGGGCGTCCAGGTAGGCCACTTCTTTCTTGAGGTCGTCCAGGAAGCTGGAGGCGAGGTCCCGGGTGAAGCCGTTGCGGACCACGATCCGCTGCACCGTGATGCCGCTGAGCCCTTCGGGCAGGGCGTAGGCCGGGACCAGCCAGCCGTTCATGCGCAGGCGTTCGGACAGGTGGTGCAGGTCCCAGTTTCTGGCGTGGCCGTCGGTGAGCTGCCAGGCGAAGACCGGGATATCGGAGCCGTCGCTCCAGAGGGTGAAGGCGTCCATGTTCCCGATCTCGTGGGAGAGGTACAGGGCGACGTCGCGGGAGCTGGCCTGCACGGATTTGTAGCCGGCGAAGCCCAGGCGGAGGAACAGGTAGTACTGCAGCAGCACCTGGGCGCCGGGCCGGGAGAAGTTCAGGGCGAAGGTGGGCATGTCCCCGCCCAGGTAGCTGACGTGGAACACCAGGTCGTCGGGGAGGGATTGTTCGTCCCGCCAGACGATCCAGCCCAGGCCGGGATACACCAGCCCGTACTTGTGGCCGGAGGTGTTGATGGAGGCCACCCTGGGGAGCCGGAAGTCCCACACCAGTTCCGGCTGCAGGAACGGCGCCACCATGGCCCCGGAGGCGCCGTCCACATGGATGGGGATGTCCAGGCCCGTGGCGGCCTGGATGCGGTCCAGCGCGGCGGAGATCTGCTCCACGGGTTCGTAGGCGCCGGTGTAGGTGACTCCCATGATGGCCGTCACGCCGATGGTGTTCTCATCCACGTAGCGGTCCAGGTCATGGCCGTCCAGGGTGGGGTGTTCCCTGGACACGGGGACGTAGCGGGCTTCCACCTCCCAGTAGTTGCAGAACTTCTCCCAGCACACCTGCACGGCGGAGCTGAGGACGATGTTCGGTGCGTCCGTGGGCTTGCCCTCTGCGCGGCGGCGGTGCTGCCACCGGCGCTTGAGGGCCAGGCCGGCCAGCATGCAGGCTTCGGAGGAGCCGATGGTGGAGGTGCCGATGGCCGCCGCAGGATCCGGGGCGTTCCACAGGTCCGCGAGCATCCGCCAGCACCGGGTTTCGATCAGCGCGGTCTGCGGGTACTCGTCCTTGTCGATCATGTTCTTGTCGAACGCTTCCGCGTACAGCTGGGATGCTTCCCGTTCCATCCAGGTCCCCACGAACGTGGCCAGGTTCAGGCGCGAGTTGCCGTCCAGCATCACCTCGTCGTGGACCACCTGGTAGGCGGTGCCCGGCAGCGATTCCCCGTCCGGGATGGTGAAGCGCGGAAAGAGGGTGGACTCCCCCGGCCGGCTGAACAACGGGTTCAGCTCCACGCTCGTTTCGGGCTCGTGCCGTTCGCTCCGGTGTGACCTCGTCATGTCCAGTTCCTTCGCCCGCCGTCGTCCGCAGGCAGGCGCCTGGGGCCGCACTTCCGCTGTTCCCAGCACTCCGTATTATTCATGCACCCGGAGCATAGGGCAGCAGGGCGGCGGGTTTGGGCGCGGCAGGAGTACGACGGCGGGACGCACCAGGGTGCCAGCCGCACCGTACAAAAGGGCCGGCAGAGACCTACTGCTGGCCGAATTTCTTCAGGCTCAGCGAGCGGGACCTGATCCCCTCGATGTGGTTGTTCATCGCGGCGGTGGCCGCTGCGCAGTCCCCGGCCTTGAAGGCATCAATGATGGCCTGGTGCTCCTGCACCGTGTGGTCACCGCTCATGTCGTTGTGCACCATCAGCCTGAAGCGCTGGATGCTTCCCTCGATGGACCCGTAGGCCCGGAGCAGGAACTCGTTGTCCGTTGCCTCCACGATCCGCCGGTGGAAGTTTTCGTCGGCCTTCCAGTAGGCCCGGTACCCCGCGAAGGTGTCGCCGCCATGGCGTGACGCCTCAAGGTCGCGGTGGAACCCTTCCAGGTCCGCCACCAGCTCCTGTGTTGAGTTGGTGCAGGCGATGCTGGTGCATGCAGGCTCGAGGATCTGCCTCGACGTCAGAAGCGCGGCGATGTCGCTGGCGGTGGGCTCCGGCGCAACCTTGTAGCCGCGCAGGGCTTCCCGCCTGACCATGCCGGTGGTTTCCAGGCGTGCCAGGGCTTCCCGCACGGGAGTCGAAGAAACTTTAAAGCGCTTGGCCAATCCGTCAATGCTCAACGGCGATCCGGTGGAGATCTTGTCGTCGAGCAACAGGGACAGGATGGCCTCGAACACCTGGTCGACCAGCATGGGCCTGCCGGGGATCAGGACTTCTTCTTCAGGTGAAGCGGCGTTCATTTCGGAATCCTATGTGAATTTTTCGGTCAGTCGCATGCAGCCGCAACACCACTTCCACGAGCGCGTCGTCACAAACCAAACACGGCGAAAAGGGTGTTTGCAGAAAATCGTGCATGATGTACGGTACATGATACCGGACAGCGAAGTGATCTGTAACACAGCCAAGCTGCCCATCAAGGTTGGAAGCTCTCCTACCACCCCTCCTCCCCCACTTCCGAAGGCGTGTAGATGATTCAGTTTCGATCGATGTTGGTGACCGTCGCCGCAGTTTCCATGGCGAGCGTGCTTCTCTCCGGGTGCTCCAACCCCGAAATGACCAGCTCAGCCCAGTCCGATGCCCCTAAAAGCCCAAGCTCCGCGGAGGCCGTCAAAGTCGACGAAGCTGCCGCCGCAGCTCTCCCCAAGGAGGCGCGGGACAGGGGAACCCTGACCGTCACCATGAGCCAGAGCTCGCCTCCCCTGCACTTCATGGCCGCGGACGGGACAACCATTCAAGGTATTGACCCGGAAATTGCCATGGCCCTGGGCCAGACGCTGGGCCTGAAGACGGAGGTTAAGAGCGGCCCCTTCGACGGCATCATCCCCGGTATTGCTGCCGGCAAGTTCGACATGGCCATTTCCCAGATGTCTCCCTCGACGGAACGCATGAAGGTGCTTGATTTCGTCGACTACTACCAGTCAGGCAGCGGCATTGGTGTGGCTCCGGGCAACCCGCAGCACCTGACGCTGGACACACTCTGCGGGAAGCGTGTTGGCGTGCTGAAGGGTTCGTTCCAGGACCTCAAGCGCCTGCCTGCCCTGTCCCAGGCGTGCACTGCCGCCGGCAGCCCAGCCATCGAGGCCATGACCTACCCCGATATGCAGGCCCCCAATCTTGCACTGACGGCCGGACGCATCGATGCGGTCTACATCGACGGACCCACCCTGGGCTACGCCATCAAGCAGGGCGGCCAGATCGAACTGCTCGGCGAAAAGGACGTCTCCCCCGTCAGCATCGGCTTCAAGAAGGGGGCGGGCATGGAAAAGGCAGTGCAGCTGGGCATGGAGTCTCTCGCGAAGAGCGGCAAGTACAAGGAGATCCTCGACAAGTGGGGCGTGGGCACCGGTGCAATCTCTGACTTCGCCTTCAACAAAGCGCAGTAGCCAGATGGCCAATACAGCCACGGAACCCGACGCCAAGGCACCCGCCGGTGACGCGCTGGACCGCCAGCTTCTCCTGGGCCGTCCGCACCAGCGCCACGGAGGGTTGTGGCTGACGGCGGCAATCGTCCTGTTCGCGATCTTCCTGGTGGGCTACTCCCTCGTCACCAATCCGCGGTTCGAGTGGAACGTGGTCTTCGGCTGGTTCACCTCGGAGCGGCTGTTCACAGGCCTCCTGCGCACGCTGGGACTGACGGCCATCTCCATGGCTGTGGGAATCGTCGTCGGCGTCCTGCTGGCGCTGGCCAGGCTCGCCCCGAACGCCATCGTGGCCGGGACCGCTGCGTTCCTGGTCTGGCTCTTCCGCGGGGTTCCGGTCTTCGTCCAGCTCCTGTTCTGGGGTTTCATCGCCGCCATCTACCCACGGATTGCGGTGGGCGTGCCGTTCGGGCTTGAGTTCTTCTCGGTGGATGCCAACGTGCTCATCACCCCCTTCATGGCGGCAATACTTGGCCTGGGCCTGAATGAAGGCGCCTACATGTCGGAGATCGTCCGGGCAGGGCTCCTGAGCGTCAACCGTGGACAAACGGAGGCGGCCACGGCACTGGGCATGCGCCGGTTCGCGATACTTTCCCGGATCGTCCTGCCGCAGGCGATGAAGATCATCATCCCGCCAACGGGCAACCAGACCATCTCCATGCTGAAGACCACCTCCCTGGTGAGCGTCCTGGCCTTCCCCGAGCTGCTCTATTCAGCGCAGCTGGTCTACAGCGCCAACTTCAAAACCATTCCGCTGCTTATCGCCGCCAGCATGTGGTACCTGCTGGTGACCAGCGTTCTGAGCCTTGGACAGTTCTTCATTGAACGGCACTTCAACCGGGGCGGAATCACTTCCGGACGCAGCCCCCGGCGGCCCCGCAAGCCCAGGGCGGCGAACGCCCGCACCACACCAGAGGAGGCCCGGCCATGAGTGACGTGATGATCGAAGCACAGGGGGTGACCAAGAGTTTCGGCGACCTCGAAGTCCTCAAGGGCATCGACCTCACCATTCCCAAGGGCAGTGTGACCTGCATTATCGGGCCGTCCGGCTCGGGCAAGTCGACGTTCCTTCGCTGCATCAACCAGCTGGAAACGCTCGACGGCGGGTTCATCCTTGTGGACGGACAGCCGGTTGGCGTGAAGATCAGGAAAGGCCGGCTGCACGCGCAGAACAACGCTGAGGCGGCGAGGATGCGCGAGAACATCGGCATGGTCTTCCAGAGCTTCAACCTTTTCCCCCATATGACGGTGCTGGAGAACATCTGCGAGGCGCCGGTCAGGGTGAAGAGGGAGAACCGGAAGGCCGTCCAGGACCGGGCCCGCGTCCTCCTGGAGCGGGTGGGGCTCTCCGAGAAGGTGCATGCCTACCCGGCGTCCCTTTCCGGCGGCCAGCAGCAGCGCGTGGCCATCGCCAGGGCACTGGCCATGGAGCCAAGGCTGATGCTGTTCGACGAGCCAACATCGGCCCTGGATCCGGAGCTGGTGGGCGAGGTGCTGGACGTGATGCGCAAGCTCGCGGACGGCGGGATGACCATGATCGTGGTCACGCACGAGATCGGCTTCGCCCGGGAAGTGGGCGACCACCTGATCTTCATGGACGGCGGCGGCATCGTGGAGCAGGGCGACCCCCGGACCGTCCTGCGCGACCCACAGCATGAACGCACCAAACAATTCTTGGCGAAAGTAATTTAGACCTTCACATTGGAGCAGGACCCTTGAGAAACAAATGGATTGTCAGCATCGATGACTACCGCAAGGCTTCCCGGAAACAGCTTCCGAAAATGATCTCGGACTACTTGGAGGGCGGCGCGCTGGACGAGACAACCATGCGCGCCAACGAGGACCGGTTCGATGCCCTGATGCTTCGCCAACGGTCAATGGTGGACCTCCGGGGCCTGAACACGTCCACCACCGTGCTGGGCCATTCCCTGGCGCTGCCGCTGATGGTGGCACCGATGGGCATGCTCACCATCTTCCACCCGGGTTCGGATCCTGCCGTAGCCAGGGCCGCCGTCAGGGCGGGGTCGATTTTCATCCACAGTGCGTGGGCCGGCTGCTCGCTGGAAGAGGTTGCCAAGGTGGCCCCCAACAATCTGTGGGCGCAGATCGCTTTCTGGAAGGATCCGGAGGAAACCGCCAGCTACATCAACCGGGCCCGGGCAGTGGGGGTGGAGACCCTGGTGGTGGCGGGTGACGTGGGTTCATCGAGCAAGCGGGAACGGGACCTGCACCACGGACTGTCCATGCCGCCGCGCCCGCCGGTGGCGGACTACTTCAATGCCGCCACCCGCCCGGCCTGGCTGTGGCGCTGGCTCACGGGCCGGAAAATGACCTACGGGAACTACCAGATCAACGGCCGCCCGCTGCGCATGGGCGAGATGAACAACTGGATGGCAACCAACAAGAACCCGGGTGCCACCTGGGAGGACTTCGCCAGGCTCCGGTCCGAGTGGAAGGGGAACCTGGTGATCAAGGGCATCATGGACGCCGAGGACGCGGCCCGGGCCGTGGACGAGGGCGCGGACGGCATCTTTGTGTCCAACCACGGCGGCCGGCAGTTCGACTCCCAACCCGCCACCATCGATGTCCTGCCCTCCATCGCGGACGCTGTCGGCGGCCGGGCGGAGATCTATCTCGACGGCGGCATCCGGCGCGGCCACGACATCGTCAAGGCAGTGGCGCTGGGAGCCAAGGCAGCACTGGCCGGGCGCCCGTTCGCCTACGCCCTTGCCACTGGCGGGGAGCCGGCGGTGAACCGGGTGTTCGGAATCCTCCAGGACGAGCTCAAGGGGGCCATGGGGTTCGTGGGCAAGTCCTCAGTTGCGGACCTGGACAGCAGCATCTTTGCAGGGCGCAGCACGGCAGCCGTACCCGAGAGCCTGCTCGTGTAGAAGCATTTGTCTTCAGTAACTGCCCGCTTCCCCGACGGGAGGCGGGCAGTTCTTGTCGAACGCTTCCGCGTGGAGCTGGGGGCCTTCTGTTCCATCCAGGCCCCACGAACGTGGCCAGGTTCAGGCGCGAGTTGCGGCCGCAGTCAAGCGCGGGACGCTGCGCTTCCGCTGTTCCCAGCACTCGGTGTTATTCATGCACCCCGAGCAAACGGCAGCGGGGATGGCGGGTTTGGGCGCGGGAGAAGGACGACGGCGGCACACACATAACCAGCCGACCGCTAGTTGATGAGGTAAGTGTCCTCATGCTGCGATGGGCGCGCCGTGTTCCTTACAAACGGCAGGGCGCTCACAACGGCCTTGACGCCGATGGCAGGAAGCAACACGGCTGCAGCAGCAACCGACAATGCGGTGAAGCCCACCAGCTGCAAAGTTTCCCGCTTCGGCACGCGCCGGGGGCGCCGTCCGCCATCCATGAGTTCCATCATGGTGAAAGGCTAGGAGCCCACAGCACGGATTACCCCGGTACCGGCTACCTGTCTTTGGAATCGGCACTACTGGGAGCGGAAGTCGCTGAAAGCGATGCCCAAGTCCGTCCGCAAGGGCGGGCCGCGTGGCTACCGGTACCCGTCCACAATCGCAGCGGCAATTTCCTTGTAGGCCCGCCGTGTCTCCGGCTTCAGCACATCGAGGGTCACCAGATCACCATCGGCAACACCACGGTCGTGCGGCACAGCGATGAGTTCGCGGCAGATCCCTGCCAGGTGCTCCTCAATCGCGTCCTTGTCCACCCGCGAAGACACCTCGTCCTTGTCCGTGATCACCACAATGGCGTTCCGCGCCAGGTCCTCATAGCCGTGGCTGGCCAGCCAGTGCAGGGTGCTGCGGGCCCGCTTGGCCCCTGAAACGGCATAGCCGGCGGCGATCACCAGGTTGTCGGCCGACTGCAGGATGCCGCTCATCGCGTTGTGGGTTACGCCGGTGCCGCAGTCGGTCAGCGCCACCGAGTAGTAGCCGGAGATGAGCTTGCGGATCCGCAGGTACTCCTCTGCCGTCAGGGAGTCCGAGACCTCGGGGTCCTGCTCCCCCGCGATCAGGTGCAGCCGGCCGGCATGGTGCATGTACCGGGCAAGAGCCGTCAGCGAGTCAATGGATTCAATGTTCTCCAGCAGGTCCGTAATGGTCCGCGGGCTGGCCTGCTGGTAGATGCCCTCACCCAGGGCGCGCTCCACCAAATCGCCGGAGTCCGGGTTGGCATCGATGGCGCAGGGCGCGTCACCGCGGTATTCGGCCAGGGTCAGGCCCACGCCCACGGTGGTGGAGGTCTTGCCGATGCCGCCCTTGAGGCTCAGGATCGCAGTGTTGTAGCTGCCCTGGAGCTGCCGGGAAATCCGGCGGCCCAGCTCGTCCTCCTGGCGCTGCTTGGGTCCGGGGCCCAGGTTCCAGGCGCCGCCGGTCAGGTTGTACAGCGCGCCGCGAAAACCACCAACCGGGCGCGGCTTCTGTTCCTTGACGAACAGCCCCGGCGAGCTGATGAAGTCCGGCATCGATGCGTCCGCGATCGTGTCGGCCACCGTGGGCCGGCTGCGGCGGAAGGAGGGCGTTGCGGCGGAAGCGTCCGACGGCGGCGCGGCAGCTTCAGCAGCCACCTCACCTGAGCTGGAAGCGGCAGAGGGCACTGCGGCAATCGGTGCAGCAGCAGGCCTCGCCGGAGCAGGGTTCGCAAAAGAGGAAGGAGACACCGGAGACGCAGCCGAAGGTGCGCGTGACGGCTTGGTGGCGTCGGCTGCCGCTGCTGCCTCCGCCCAGGAGGAGCGGCGCGTGGCCGGTTTCCCGGCGTCGCTGGAGCTGGGGGTGTTGGGCGTTACGGCTGGCATGGTTCCTGTCCAGGCATCCTGAACTGAGCCGTCGGCACGACGAAGGTCGCGGCGTCGGCGCAGCTGCGGCTGCCCTGCATCTTCTGCTGGGGCGCCTGCAGTCTGATCAGCCGGATCTGGCATGTCTGTCCCCCCGGACGTTTCGGCAAACGGTTCTGCGGCACTGGTTCAATCAGTAAGTCTAGGGGGTTCGGCCCGGGGCTACTGCCCAGCAGGCGTCAGACCAAAGGTGCAGTTCAATGGTGGATGAGCGCGGCGGAGACCACGGCTGCGGTGGCTCGTGCCCTGAACCGATCGCAATTTCTTGAAGCGGGTCTACACCAGGGAAGATTCGGGTTTATCCACCGAGAACGTCGGTTCAATGCATTCAATCGCGCCGAGGACCACTATGAAAGCGGCAGTGGCAATGCTGGCCAAGACCAGGCAGGTTGTCCACCCGTAACCTGTTTGACGTACGCGTCACGGCTTGTACGGCTCCCATCACTACCCGTGCAGAGAAACTAGGAAAGCAACCTCAAGGGTTCGTCGAAAAAGCCCTTAGTTTGTTATGTCGCATTCTGGCTACTGCCCCAGTTCTCTTGGAGTCGCCTGATGAACCAGCGGGACTGCTCCGGGCCATAAGGCAGAACCGGAATGGCCTTCGTGGCGTCGTTGGGAGTGTCACGGATGGACTGACGGGCCTGTCGAACAGCCGTGCTCATGGTATTGGCCATGGTTTTGACGAACTGATCGCTGCACGGCGTCCCATGTCCCGGGATCAGGAACTCGTAGCGGTGCCTCAGGGCAGAGATGTGTCGGAGCACATCTGCCCACTCTTCGGGGTAGGAGTCTTCGAAGGAGGGGTGAGCACCCTGCTCCACGAGGTCGCCAACATACAAAGTCGTGGGTGTGCCTACCAGTAGGTCTCCGTCGGTATGGCCGCGGCCTAGATAAAACAGGGTTACAGTTAGGCCGCCCAAGTCGACGAGAACGGGTTGGTCCTTGACGATGGCGTTTGGCACCACGAGTGCAACACTGTTTCCCTCACCGGCGAACATCTCAGGCTCCAGCGTTGCAACGTGTCGACGTTGCAGATCGCCCCGCTGGCCGATTTCAGTGGCGGCGTTCTGGTGCGCCCAGAACTCGGTCACGCCGGCCTGGGCAAACGCTGCATTGCCGAAAAAGTGGTCGTAGTGCGCGTGAGTGTTGACCACTACGAGGGGGAGGTCCGTCTTCTGACGGACCTCGGCTAAGATCTCGTGTCCTTGGCGCGGACCGCAACCGGTGTCGACAACCATGGCGCGTTCGGAGCCAACAATCAAGCCGGTATTTAGTGTGGAGCCTTCGGTGACTAGTACATGATTGTCCGTGCCGACCTCGAGCCATTTCGACATTATCTCTCCGTACTCCCAGCAAAGCAGCGTGTGTTCGTCTTGGTGACCGATTGTACCCAGACGCTCTTGGCACATCGGTCAACTTGTGCGCACGGCTTCAGCGAAGGATCAAGGCTTCATGGCAAGCGCGCTTAGTTTCGCCCACGCAGCAGCCATACTTTCACTTTCCCCTGGACGTACAAGAACAGAAATCACAGATGCCCCCACCCACCGTTCGACCAACAGTCCCCCATCCTGCTGGGTTACGAACGTCTCATCCGAAACCCATACCTCGCGTCCGCGAAACCCGAAAAGGGCGCAGTCACGCTTCGCGTGTCCGTCCATCACGAAGTCCAGGCGAAACTCGTGCAGTGGAACGACCTGTAATCGCCTCTATACATACCTGAAAAGCTAGGTTCGCGTGGTCGAGCGCCACACCAGTACCCGGTACCTGTGTTTCCGCTAATAGTTGCTAGCTGAGTACTCAGGTATCAACTCCTCCGGCTGGCGAGGCCGACGGCAAAGTTGTAGTTTGCAACGGTTATTCGACGGTGACGCTCTTGGCGAGGTTGCGGGGCTGGTCCACGTCGTAGCCCTTGGCTGCGGCGAGTTCCGCGGCGAAGATCTGCAGCGGGACGGTGGTGAGCAGGGGCATGAGCAGGGTGGGGGTTTCGGGGACGTAGAAGACGTACTCGGCGTAGGCCTTGACGGCTTCGTCGCCTTCCTCGGCGATGACCAGGGTGCGGGCGCCGCGGGCGCGGACTTCCTGGATGTTGGAGACCACCTTGGCGTGCAGCGAGTCGCGGCCGCGCGGGGACGGGACAACGACGAACACCGGCTGGCCTTCATCGATCAGGGCGATGGGGCCGTGCTTGAGCTCACCGGCGGCGAACCCTTCGGCGTGGATGTACGCGATTTCCTTGAGCTTCAGCGCGCCCTCGAGGGCCACGGGGTAGCCCACGTGGCGGCCCAGGAACAGCACGGACTTCTCGTTCGCCATGCTGCGGGCCAGTTCGCGCAGCGGGCCGGCGTTGTCCAGGATGGTCTGGATCTTGGCGGGAATCTTGTTCAGGTCCGCCAGGACGTCCTTGATCTGCCCGGAGAAGATGTTCCCGCGAAGCTGCGCCAGGTACAGGCCCAGCAGGTACGCGGCGGTGATCTGGGCCAGGAACGCCTTGGTGGAGGCCACCGCGATCTCCGGGCCGGCGTGCGTGTACAGCACGGCATCGGATTCACGCGGGATGGTGGAGCCGTTGGTGTTGCAGATCGAAATGGTCTTCGCACCCTGTTCCCGGGCGTACCGGACGGCCATCAGGGTGTCCATGGTCTCCCCGGACTGGGAGATGGACACCACCAGGGTGTTCTCGTCCAGGATCGGGTCCCGGTAGCGGAACTCGTGCGCCAGCTCCACCTCGGTGGGGATCCGGCACCAGTTCTCAATCGCGTACTTCGCCACCGTACCCGCATACGCGGCGGTGCCGCAGGCCAGCACGATGATCTTGTTGACCTGCTTCAACAGCTCCGGATCGATCCGCAGCTCATCCAGGGTCAGCTTGCCGTCCAGGTCAGACCGGCCCAGCAGGGTCTGCGCCACCGCATCGGGCTGGTCATGGATTTCCTTCTCCATGAACGAGGAGAAGCCGCCCTTTTCCGCCGAGGCCGGGTCCCAGTCCACGTGGTATTCCTTGCCCTGGGCCGGGTTGCCGAAGAAATCGGTGATCGCCACCGAATCCGCGGTGATCGTCACGATCTGGTCCTGGCCCAGCTCCACCGCGCGGCGGGTGTAGTCGATGAACCCGGACACGTCCGAGCCCAGGAAGTTCTCCCCCTCGCCCAAGCCCACCACCAGGGGTGAGTTGCGGCGGGCGGCCACGACGACGTCGGGCTGGTCCGCGTGCACCGCGAGCAGGGTGAAGGCGCCCTCCAGGCGCTGGCAGGCCAGCTCCATGGCGCGGGTCAGGCCACCGTTGGCCGGGTCCCCGCCCAACTGGTTGCGCAGGATGTCGGCCAGCAGCGCGGCGGCGACCTCGGTGTCCGTCTCGGACAGGAACGTCACGCCCTTCTCCAGCAACTCCTGCTTGAGTTCGGCGAAGTTTTCGATGATGCCGTTGTGGATCACGGCGAGCTTGCCGCCGTCCGCCAGGTGCGGGTGCGCGTTACGGTGCGTCGGGCCGCCGTGCGTCGCCCACCGGGTGTGCCCGATCCCGGTCAGGGTCTCCGGCAGCGGCCGGGCCTCCAGCTCACCAATCAGGTTGCTCAGCTTCCCGGACTTCTTACGGGCCTCAATGGTGCCATCAGACACCACAGCCACACCGGCAGAGTCATAACCGCGGTACTCCAGGCGGCGCAGTCCCTCAAGGACAACGTCCAACGCACTGTGACCATTAATTGCACCGTCAGTCGAACGGCCTACATACCCCACGATTCCACACATATCAACCTCTAACCTATTTCTGGGAGTCCACGTTGGGCAGGCAGATAACCGCGATTTTGGGGTGCCGGGCTAAGGCAGTGCCCAGTGGCTTGGGGACGATAAAAGGCGTTTGATCTGCCAACCCTTCACTCTGACAATCCGGGCAAGTACCAACATATCGGTGGGGACAGTCTAAAGGGACGTCGCCTTCCAAAAGAGGCAGCAGAACTTTCATAACCAATTTATACCATTCACGATTTAGACAGCCTTACCCAGACTTGAATAGGTCGGAAACTAACGGACTCGTCGGCATCCTATAACAAGCACACCGCGCACCCAAACCTGAACACATTAATTCGAAAAGCACGACCGGCTGCTAGCGCTGACCGCTGGCATAACCGTTATTCTTGCGACAGAACTCTTGGGTGGCGAGAACTGTCGACACGACCGCGCCAGCTGACCATCACGACAAAAAGTATGCCCGTCCAAAAAATCGCCGTTCCAGTTTTGGCAACAAAAGTCGATAGAAAGAGAGTGGAAAAAAAGGCGGCCGAAATCCAATACAGTCGCGCACTAGCAAACCGATACATGTACATCCGCGTTGATAGGAACCCCATCAGGAACGCAAAAACAACCACCCCGCCCAACCGGAAATCGCGATAGGGATGCTCAAACCAAGTGAAAACATTTGTAAGGATTCCGACATTCATAAACGGAGCAATCGGATTCCACTGACGAATACCGGGGATGAAATCCGTCAGGGGACCCAAGGTCGCGACTCCATAAGTTTGTGGGTTGTAGTCCCCCACAACTTGACGTCCTGGCACCCGGTCCGGCGGCCACTGCTCATTGGGTGAATCCACGAGCTCAAGAAATGCGGGAATTCCTGCTGTCGCGTAGACGAAAATATTCGAAAGCCCCGAAGCCTCCAGTTCAGAACTTACGCGGTCAGTAGACAAGGCTTGCTGCCCAGTCTTACCGAGGGCATTTCCCATTAGTTGGAACGCCAAGATGAGAACCAAGAAACCGCCAATAGCGGCTACAACAAACCCTCCGCGCCGTTTAGTGGGGTTCAGACTACGATCCGCGCGACTAACTGGGTCAACAAATTGCACACCTGTTCTCGCATCCTGGCTGTAGCGCTTGGACATAACGTAGGCTAGATACCACAATATAGCCATGAACAGGTTCGTCCTTTGCAGCATGGCTAGCATTGTGAACACAATGGTGACAAGCATGAACGACCGCGGAAAAAACCTAAGCGGCCTTTCCACTGACTCCCTGACAGCAAATATTACAAACAGAACAGGCCCAAGGTTGAGGCCTAATCGTGCCAATTGTGGCGTTCTAGAAAGGTAACTCTCGCCGTCGAGCGATATAGCACGGATACTGCCGGGATCGCTAAACAATACGCTCAACCCATAGTTGGTGGATATGCTGTACAAATATATGCTGAAAGATATGAAATAAACCAAGCAAGCCAAGAGCAGAACACGGCGCGATACAAGCGCCTGAGCCATGAACATTTCCTCGTTTACGCTATATCCACCACGAGAGCGCGGAAGAGCGATTATCGCCGCAACGTTAAACGCCACTAGGCCTGATAGCAGGACCAACCAAGCGGTAGAGGATGCGCTGTCGTACGCGATTAAATTTGTCGCATATAACAGAAGCGTCACGAGCCACACGTTGTTGTGCCAAATCAAAGGACGACTTCCGTCGCGATTTATTCCGCGGGCTACAACAGAAGAAATTATTAGTATAAAAGACACGAAAAGCGCCCACGTAGAGTTCAAGCCCGATCCATTCTCTGGTCCCCGTCATTTTCTAGTTTATCAGGCGACCTACAGGACGGCTCGCGTTACGTACGTGGCTGGCACGCAAAGAGCAATAGAACGGCGTCGCCCAGCTTTAGAGGTGTACATCGCGGTAGCGCACCGAGCTCTGACTCCCCTGAGCTGGCAAGGGCACTTGCACTCGGCCCGGGCCTTGCTGATTAAGGCCTCCTCTTCACCGCCCAGACTCCGTCTCCCTAACGGGCGGGAACGCCTTTCACCACAAGACCAGTTTTCACGTCCCGTGTGACTACGCCTCCTGCGCCTACAGTTGATCCGGCTCCAACCGTCAGCCCTTGTAGCACAGTCGCACCGGCACCAATAAGCGATCCGGACTCCACCGTGACCTCACTGAGTATTTGAAGGCTTGGAGGCCAGTCGATCTTGCCGTAGGGGGCCAGTGATATTGCCGGTGGGGGCCAGCGGCCGCATGCGTGGGGGCCACCGGCTCCCACCGGCGTTTTCTCATTGCGTCATGGTGGTGTGTTCACGCATGTTGTGGTTGCCGGTATCGACCCAGATGGTGTTGTGCACGATGCGGTCCATGATCGCATCGGCGTGGACCCCGGAGCCGAGCCGCTGGTGCCAGTCCTTCTTGGCGTATTGGGTGCAGAACACGGTGGAAGCTGTGTCGTATCTGCGCTCGAGCAGTTCCAGGAGCATGCTGCGCATGCCCTCGTCGGGGTGGTCGAGAAGCCACTCGTCGATCACCAGCAAAGTGAAGGCCGCGTACTTTTTCAGGAACTTCGTGGCCCCCAAGGGCTTGTCCTTCGCCAGCGCCCAGGCTTCCTCGAGGTCGGGCATTCGGACGTAGTGGGCCCGGATCCGGTGCAGACAGGCCTGCTTGGCCAGAGCGCACCCGAGGTAGGACTTCCCGGACCCGGTGAATCCCTGAAAGACGACGTTCTGTTGCCGTTCAATGAAGGAGCACGTGCCGAGCTGGGCGATCAGGCTCCGGTCGAGGCCGCGCTCGTCCACGAGGTCGAGCCGGCGTAGGTCCGCGCCCGGGTAGCGGAGCCCGGCCCGTCGGATCAGCCCCTCGACCTTGGCGTGATTGAACCCGGAGTGGGCCTCGTCCACGACCAGGCGGAGCCGTTCCTCGAAGGTCATGCCGAGCATGAGTGCCTCGTCCTGGGCCTCGAGCGCTTCGAGCATCGGGACGGCACCCATCTCACGGAGCTTGCGCTTGGTTTCAGTATCGATCCCGCTCATTTGGCGCCGCCTGCGTAGTACTCGGCGCCGCGCACGTAGCCGCCGTGTTCGATTCCTTCATCCCGTGGAGGCCTGAACCCGGCGGCTTTGTCTTGCTCCGTGGCAAGGATCGGTTTCAAATGCGCATACCTCGGGGACCGCACCCGGCCTGCCAACGCAAGCCGGCAGGCCGCCTCCACCCGTTCGGCCGAATAGCGCCGGGAAAGCCGCAACACGGCAAGGGCCGCGTCCAGGCCCTGCTCGGCGATCGGGACGGACTCGAAGATCCGATTGACCACCGTCACCGCCGCCGGGCCGATCCGTCCAGCCCATTCCCGCACCCGCTCCGGATCCCACTGCCGGTACTGCTCGCCGGCCGGCAGGTCGGCATCATTGGTGCGGTACTCGTTCGCCGCGCCCTCGGGCAGCAGCAGGTGGCTGGTCAACCGTTCGTGGCCCCGGTACGCCTGAAGCACCCGGTCGGTGATCCGCAGGTCCACCGTGGTGCCGATATGGGCGAAGGGCACCGAGTAGTAGTTCCTCTCCCAGACCACGTGCCCGTTCCGGCCCACCCGGCGCCCGTAGGCCCACCGGCTGATCTCATAGGCCGCCGCCGGCAACCCCGTCAGCAGGGGCTGCTCCTCGGCCGCGAACACGCTGGCTCTGGACCCTGGCCGTTTCTGGAACGGCTCCGCGTTATACGCAGCTACCCGGTCGGTGATGGCGGCCCTGAGCTCCGGCAACGCGGTGAATTGCTGCTGGCGCAGCCCGGCAATGACCCAGGTAGCCACGTGGGCGACCGTGTTCTCCACGCTCGCCTTGTCCTTCGGTGCCCTGATACGGCCGGGCAGCACGGCCGCCGAATAGTGCGCCGCCATCTCCCGGTAAGCGTCATTGAGCACGACCTCGCCTTCGCGGGGATGCTTAATGACACCGGTCTTCAGGTTGTCCGGAACGATCCGCGGCACCGAACCGCCAAAGGCCTCGAACATCGCCACGTGGGCCCGCAACCAGGTGTCCTGCTTCATGTCCAGGGCAGGTTCAACGAACGCGTACCGGCTGAAAGGCAGGCAAGCCACAAACAAATACACCGTCCTCGGCTTGCCCGTCACGGGATCTGTCAGCTGCATCGTCGGGCCCGACCAGTCGACCTCCACCGTCTGCGCTGCCTTGTGCCCGACCCGGGATGCCACCCCAGTGACCAGCACATGCCGCTGATAGGTCCTGCAGAACCGGTCATAACCCATCACCGGCTCACCGGCAGCCGCGCGTGAATCCGCGTACTCGCCATGCAGCAGCTTCAGCGTCACCCCGACCCGGGCCATCTCCCTATGCACCTGGTCCCAGTCCGGCTGCGCGAACACACTCTGATGCTCACCCCGCCCAGGAAACAGCCGGGCATAGACCTCGCCCTCTGAATTGTCGGCGATATCGTCCCACGCCATGCCGGCCGCGTCGGCAGCCTCCAGCACCGCCGTGATGCTCTTCCGGGACATGCCCTGCGACGCAGCGATTGCCCGGCCTGACAGGCCTTCGGCGCGCAACTGCAGCACGAGCTTCGCTCTGATCTTCCGTACCATTGATGATTACTCCTTCCGCCGTGCGCCCTATACACACGACGGAAGGAGCCTAGATTGGGGTGGCCCCCAAGCACGCCACTACCGGCACCCAGGACCGCTACTGCGCGCTCTGGCCGTTGGCCCCCGAACACACGACGGATGGACCCCAAAAGCGCGAATATTCACTCACCGGATACGACTGCTCCGGGATTTATGGAGACATAATTTCGAATTGTTGTGTCGTGGCCGATGATGGCGCCTGGGTTGAGATGCACGTGGTCACCAATGTCGACATTCGTGGACACGTTGACCCCTGCACAGATAACAGAACCTTTTCCTATTCGCACCTCCGAACCAACTACCGCATTTGGATGGACCACGGTGAGCGGTTCTAAAACCTTTCCCGAAGCAACGCGTACGCAGATTCTCTTACGGACCGCGGGGTTCCCGATCGCAACCACGTATAGTTCTGAAGTTCTCCGCCCCAACCAATCGTCAAGCCTTCCCAGGTGTCTGTAGCCCCTCTTTGCTAGCCGCGTTAGAGACGCAGCACTCGGGCTATCGTCGATCACTCCCAGAATTTCATAACGTTCTACACCTGAACGATGGTTAATGGCTTCAAGAACGTCGAGAACTTCTCGGCCAAACCCGCCCGCGCCTACTACAACGACAGGTTTCAGCACACAACTTCCTTTCGTCCTTGGTACAAAAGGCTGCTACAGCCTCCACCAAACTTAGCAATAAAATTGTTAGCCCAGTATTGCGAGCTGTATCCGCTGGGCAAACCTAGACGACCCACTGCCTTTCGCTACGACTGCAAGCCCTCGAGAGCAGGGGTCTCCTCAGCTGCAGTTGCAGTCCTTGGAGCTGCCAAGAACAGCCAAATCACTCCACTAACGAGGGCCGAAAGCGAAAAACCCCAAACCGCTCCGTCCAACCCCATCAAAAAAAATCCAACAACGGGCATGATTAGAACCAACAACGTCTGCGAAATTCTGCCGACCAGAATTGTTCCCTTAGCTGCAGTGTTACGACATATAACATAAAAAAGCGTTCCCAAGAAACTTGCGGCAGCAAAAATTGCCGCTTGACAAGAAAATACTACGAGCTCAGAAAGTGTACCGAGTCGCATTGGGAGGCGCGGAACCACTAGTTCGAGAGCAATGAAACAAGTCCCAGCGATGACTATCGCGGTTAGAACTATCATCCAGAGCATTGGCTGACGGTAAAAGTATCGGGCAGGCTTACGTCCAATCACTGGCCGAAGTGGATCCAGCAAAAGCCTGACTGGCATTGCGGTATTCGCGATGCCCCTGTAGAGGCCGAAGTTTCTTGGCCCCATAAATCCGACGAGTAAGAACGGTGCTCCGAGAGCACCCAGATCCATCAGCGTGGAGTCGGCTAGAAGCGGAGTTATTTCCCGTCTGTGTGTCTTCCACCAGCGGATAGGACCATAGCCCCGAAGTAGCACTGGAAGTCCAAGCACAATGAACGCTATTGACCCTGAGGCGAGCCAAGCAATGGCCAAAGCGGCGACCCGGCCGGGCTCATGAATCATCAGCAGGAATACGATCACAAACACAATACTGGCGGAAAGATCAGCGAAAATTACTCGGCGAATCAGCCCTAGCGCCATCCTGTGGTACCTTGCTCCGCTCCGATAAACACCGAAACAAACTGCAGGGCCAAGCCAGCAGGCTGTTGCGCGCGTCTCAGGAAGGATGAGCGCAACAAGGGTTGCGATGAGCCCTAGGGTGATCCCCAAGGTAATGAGGGCAGCGGAGTAGCTAGACCAATTTGCAGATTTACGATGTCTCCCTCGCGCTCTGGCCCAAGCCTCGCTCACGATCGAATACTGCAAGGAAATACCGTAGGCAAAAATTAGATAAATGGTAGAAAAGGAGCCATATTCGACCGGCTTGAGCGATAGCAACGCTACGACAGGCAATAGAGCACCTGCAAAAGCTCCAAAAAGGGCCGACGAGGCTAGGGCTAGAACGCGCACTCAAGCACCCCAGCCCCCACCCCTCCCTGCATTACGGGCATCAACGAGCCACTACAACCGCTCGATATTTCCGCCACTCATCCTGTTTTTGGTATCGAGTAGTGGAAGCACAGACTCCTCGAGCATTGTTAGATCGAGGTCATCGTGATCGGTGAGAAGCACTGCTATATCCGCAGCGGAAATACTTGCTTCATCCAAAGCAACCTTCTTCACTCCTGTAGGCCAGCGATGACTTTCAATATGATCGTCAACAGCAATAAGATTGGCGCCAGCATCTAATAGGAGTTCAATTAGTCGAAGAGAAGGCGACTCGCGAATATCCCCAGTGTTTTTCTTATACGCTAGGCCAACTAGCAGTACGGTTGAGCCCGAAATAGAACGCTGCTTCTTATTCAGCATGAGCATAAGGCGCTGTACTACATAGTCCGGCATATGGTCGTTTATGTCATTTGCCAGTTCCACAAACCGGAAGTTCTGCCCGAGTTTACGGCGGACCTGCCAAGATAGGTAGCTCGGATCAACGGGAAGGCAGTGCCCTCCGACGCCTGGACCAGGTGTGAACTTCATGAAACCGAAAGGCTTTGTGGAGGCGGCCTCGATGGCCTCCCAAATATTGACACCAAGTTGGTGGGCATATATCGCAAGCTCATTCACCAGAGCAATGTTGACGTGGCGGAATGTGTTCTCAAGGAGCTTGGTGAGTTCGGCTTCCTTCGGACTGCCTACCGGGACGGTTTGGTCAACGAGGCGACCGTAGAACTCTTGCACTTTCTGCAGGGATGCGGTGTCAATACCGGATACAACTTTGGGTGTCTCAACAAAGCCCCACCGCTTGTTACCAGGGTCGATTCGTTCCGGGCTATAGCCCGCGTAGAAGTCCCTGCCAGCCTTCAATCCCGAGCCGGCCTCCAAGATCGGCACGAGGAGTTCCTCTGTAGTACCAGGATAGGTAGTGGACTCGAGGATTACGGTTGCACCACGCTTAAGGTGGACAGCCAACGAACGAGCCGACTCTTCTATGTATGAAAGGTCCGGCAGGCTCTCACTCAGAGGTGTAGGAACCGTAATCACAGCTACATCGAAATCGGCGACGTCGTCGTAGTTTGCAGTGGGGAGATAACGGCCAGAGTCAGTTGCCCTTTGCAGCGAAGAATGGCTGATGTCGTCCACGTAGGACCGACCCGCCTGCAGGTCATCAACTCGACGCTTGTCGACGTCGACACCGACGACGTTGTATCCAACTTCATTCGCGCGGATGGCGACAGGCAGACCCACATAGCCCTGGCCCACAATAACGATTTTTTCCTGCTGAGCAGTCATAGATATGTCCATTTCAGTTCACTTAAGTTGTAGACGCAGTCCATGACCGCCCCCCGTGGTAATACTACCGAAATTTACTTTTGCATCGTTCCCAGCCCCGTCGCGCGAAGCCATGTGTCCGACCACGCTTGGTAGCTGTAATGTGCTTCAACCCCTAGGCGACCGGCGGCCCCCATCAGCTCCCGCTCGCGGCTAGAGGCGCCAATGATGGAGGAGATCGATTCTTCCCAAGATTTCGGTGTAGAAGCGGAAGAAACCCCACCTAGCCGGGCTAATGCCTGTACGTTAGCCCCAACTGGACTCCCTACCATAGGAAGTCCAGTTGCTCCGTACTGAAGAAGTTTGTATGCGCACTTGCCGCGCTCAAAGGGAGTGTACGGCAAAGGCATGAGACCGATGTCAGCAGTTGCAAGATCGCCAGCGAAAGTATGCAAGCCCCAAGGAACGCGGTCGACAATTGACTCTAGAGGACCGAGGTTGCCAGCACCTGCGCTGATCACACGCAAGCGTAAGCCGATACGGTCGTGTAGAGAAAGCAGCGCATCCGCAATGCCCAGCAGGAAGGGTTCTGTAGACGGGGTACCTATCCACACCGCGGTGGGACTGCCGTTGATTGCATAGTTTTGTTTACGAACGTAGTTATCAGGTTCAACGCAACTCGGAATCAGAGTCACGTTGTTGCTAAATTTGGACGCCGATTCTGCGAGTACTTCGCTTCCAGCAATTACTGTGTCGGCCGCTTGCACTGACCGCATCCAAACCTTTTTTTCCGACCACACGCGGCGGAGGAGGGACTTTGAGGGCGTGTATATGGCGTCGTCAAAGTCATAAACAGAGGTTTTGGCACGCCGAAGAATTGACTCCTCAAGCGCTCCCGAGCTGAACGGGGACGCGCCCCGACTCATGACGACAGTGCGTTCAGCGAGGTCAGAGGAAGAAAGGCGCAACCGGATCTCCTCGCGCGTTACTGCCAGTGGTCGAGGAAGTAGGGTACGCATTTGATTGTTGGACTCGCCAAGATAGTCCCATCGCTCAGCTTTGAGGCCGAGATGGTTGAGCCAGTCATCTAGCCGAACTCTCGTGCTGGCGCCAGTCGCCCCATAGCGGGATATGACAATCGGAACCGATACCAGAGATGGGTTTGCTTCACGGCGCATCACAGTTCGCGCTCCACTGATCCAGCAGCGACATCAGCGGAAGGATACGATGCAGGCCCCAGGGACTGCATATAGAACTCCGCTAAAGCCTCCCAAACGAGCGGTTGGCGATAATACGCCAGGGCGCGCCGCCGTGCCGCTTCTCCCATAGTTCGCCGCCGCGTGGGATCTTCCAACAGCAGAGCGAGAGCATCAGCCATCAGGGCCGCCGATTCCTTTGGAGTTACATAACCTGTCTCACCGTCCACGACAGAGTCGATGGCCCCAGTTGCATCGGTTGTTACCGTGGGAACTCCCGTTGCTGCAGCTTCGAGGACAACGTTGGGAAAACCTTCCCTTCGAGTCGGCAGGCACAAAACGTCCATGAGGCGATAAAAGGGCGCTGTATCGTGTACGTGGCCGGTTTGAACTGCCGGCCTTCCCGCGTGGGCGAGGCGCTCCAACGCATGTGACGCCTCGGGGTCATCCACTCCCCCGACAATTAACAGCTGATGGTCAAGGCCCCTGCTGTGCAGGATGTCGAGCGCACTTGCCAAGTGTGCCAAACCCTTGTCTTCCGTCAAACGGCCGACAAAACCAATAACTGGAATGCCGGGCTCCAGTCCGAGCGCCGCACATATCGTAGACTCGCCCCCAAGTTTTTCGGACTTGGTTTCAGTCGGACTGAAGCGGACTACGTCGACACCGTTGGAGCTGCCTTCTCCCAGTACTTGAATCTTGTGGGGAGGGACCAGACCAAACTCCACTACCCGAGCACATAAACTATGGCTAACTGCCAGAGCCCGGTGCGCAGTGGCAAAAGAGAGTCTCTCAAGGGCAGCGAGGATCCTGAATTTTGCCCCACTTGTGGTTTCCAGCGGAAGTCCCCGCAACAGGTAGACGCGGGCCGGAACTCTTGTGAGCCACCCGGCGATACCTCCCAGGAGTCCAGCTTTCGGAGTTCCTACAGAAGTGATATCAGGCCTTAAGACGAGCAGTAGAAGTACCCACCTGGCTAGAGACAGCAAATCGGCAAGGGGCGCAGGTTTGCGATTCATCTTTATGGCGTGCGTCGTGACTGCAGATTCCTCGCGAAGCTGGTTCAGTAAAGAGCCAGGCGAACTCACGACGTGCACATCCCAACCGCGGCTCGCAAGATACTGCGGAAAACCGGACATAAGCCGGATCGACATATCTGAGGTGACGCCAAAGACAATTCTTGGTTTCAACCGATTCACGAGTATGCCCTGAGCCCTCGGAACCACTGGATGGTTTTTGCCAACCCCTCATCAAGTTCTACCGGCACGATCGCAGGAAACAGTTCCTTGACTCGCAAGCCATCCGACTGGGAGGCGCGCACATCACCCACGCGTGGTTCGACGTGCTCAACATCAATTTTGCACTCCAGCGCCGACTCCATTCGCTGGAGCAGGTCCATGAGCGTGGTGTTAGTCCCGAAGGCGAGGTTGACGGGGTCGAGCGAAGAGACAGATCTCCGCACAGCGTCGAAGATGGTAGCACAAACGGTCTCTACATAAGTGAAGTCCCGTGACTGAAGGCCGTCGCCGTGAACGGTTACAGGTTCACCCTTGAGGGCTGCGTCGAGGAATCTAGGTATCACTGCTGCGTAATCGTGGTCCGCCGGCTGTCCCGGGCCGAACACGTTGAAGAAGCGGAACGCTAGCGTTTTCATGCCATATGAAAATCCGTAGGCAATCGCGTAGCCCTCAGTTGCATGCTTGCTGACCGCATACGGGCTCATCGGCCGGGTCCAGTCAAACTCAGACTTAGGCAAGACCTTGTTGCTGCCATAGACCGAGCTAGACGAGGCAACAATGACCTGCGAGATCCCGTTTCCACGTGCGGCTTCGAGCACATTGAGAGAACCGGTTGCATTTGCGTCATGGCTGGGTCGCGGGGCGCCAACTGAACGAGGAACACTTCCAATCGCCGCAAGGTGGATAACAGCATCAGCCCCCTGCATGATGCTGTTGAGGAGTTCATAATCGAGAATCGAACCTTCGGTGAATCGGACTGTAAGACCATCGAGATTTCCAATGCGACCCGTGCTGAGATCATCGATAACCCACACCTCAGCGTCCGGGCTATGCCGGTTGAAGTAGGCAACAAGATTGGAGCCAATAAAACCAGCGCCGCCAGTAATCAAAACTTTCATGAATACTCCTAAAAATTATATTCAAAACACCAACTGAAGGTCGAGCAAGCCAATCAACTACGGGAGGTTGGCCACCAAACCAATTGGGATGTCATGCAGATGGTGAATTCGAACCGTTATCATTCTCCGGCGAACCGCCATGAGTTGGTAGGGAACTGCCCATGAACTCAGACATCGTCGCCATTCCGGCCTGGGAGATGCCCTCACGGCGAAGAACTTTGAGAACGGTCTTAGTAAGAATGCGGAAATCGAGCTTTAGAGAACGAGAATCCACGTACTCCACATCGAGCTTAAATTTCTCATCCCACCCAATCCCATTCCGTCCTGCCACTTGGGCCAGTCCCGTGATGCCCGGCCGGACTTCATGGCGACGGTTCTGCTCACGCGTATACCGCTCCAGGTATTGAGGCAGCAGTGGACGCGGCCCGACGAGGCTCATATCGCCCTTGACTACGTTCCACAGTGACGGAAGCTCGTCGAGACTGCTTGCCCTTAGTGCACGTCCAAATGGCGTAAGCCGCGAAGCATCAGCCTGGATCCGGGTTCCAGGCGTCAGCGGATTCATACTGCGGAACTTGAGCAGCATGAATATCTTTCCGTTTTTCCCCGGACGTGCCTGGCGGAACAAAATCGGGCGCCCTAGATTCTTGAAAACAAGAAATGCGATTACGCCTTGAAGGGGCAGGGAAACTATACAAGCTACGAGCGCGATACTGACGTCCATCAGACGTTTAAAACGGTCGTAGTCCGGTCCATGTTTCACGTCAGGACCGGCTTGGCCAGAAAGCCTCGGACTGCGCAAGCTACCCGTTCGAGATCTTGTTGGCGCAAAACAGAGCCGCTCGGCAGGGTCAGTCCCGATTCGAAAAGCCGCTGAGATACTCCTGTGAGAAGTGCCGGCGCATCTCTGTATACGGGTTGCAGATGCATGGGCTTCCACAAGGGCCGGCTTTCGATGTTCTCTTGTTCCAACCATCGCCGGAGGTCGTCAGCCGACCAGCCAGCATTTGCGCTATCGACTTCAATCGATGTGAGCCAGAAATTATCTTCTCCGTCGCTGTGCCCGCCGAAGATCTGCACTCCCGGAACTTCGGAAAAGAGGTCCCGGTAGAAGTGTCGAACGAGCTTCCGACGCTCGATCATCTCATCCAACCGGGAAAGCTGGGCCCTGCCCAAGGCAGCGAGAAGGTTGCTGAGCCTGTAGTTGTATCCCACTTCCGTATGTTCATAGTGGGCAACGGGTTGCCTTGCTTGGGTTGCAAGGTACCGAGTTCGGGAGGCAAAGGAGGCGTCATTTGTCAGCAGCATGCCGCCGCCCGAGGTTGTCATTATCTTGTTGCCGTTGAAGGAAAGAATAGACGTGTCGCCCCAGGCGCCGGCACTTTTCCCTGCATGGGAGGCGCCCAGAGACTCAGCGGAGTCGGCAATGACAGGCAGTTCGAATTCGCGCGCTATCGCGCAAATTCGAGTGTAATTGGCTGCCTTCCCGAGCAGGTCTACAGGAACAACCGCTGCCACCTTGACCCCATCATGAGCCAGCTGCTTTAGTGCCCTCTCGAGCAGATCTGGATCCATGTTTCCGGTCTCCGGCTCTGCATCTATAAAATATGGTTCCGCGCCTACGTAGCGGATCGCGTTGCTTGTAGCTGCAAATGTCATCGTAGAAGTTACGACTACGTCTCCGGCTCCTACCCCGTGGCCTATGAGTGCCAGGTGCAGGGCTGCAGTCCCGGAACTGAGCGCCACAGCGTGAAGGACCCCAACCCGCTCAGCCATCTCGTGCTCGAAGGAATCAACATCAGGTCCCAATGGTGCAATCCACCCCGAGCGGAAGGCCTCCATCAGGTATTGCTCCTCAGTAGCGCCTACATCGGGAGACGAAAGATAAAGCTTGTTTTTCATCGTGGCTCGTTGCTCCTTGCATCCGTACTGAGGGCAGCAGAGATCAAGCCTGCTTCGTCTTTATAACTTTCGGGCTGTCCGAGGGACGATTGTCTGTCCTCCCAGTGCTGTTCCTGTAGTTCGTCGGGTGAGAGAGGAGGTACACCTGTATGGCTGATTTTCGGATGCTTAGGGCGTTCATCGTTTTCCCCAAGGCCCACCAGCTCTTCATGCAGCTTTTCGCCGGGGCGTAGACCAGTAATGACGATTTCGACGTCCCGGCCAGACTTGGCGATCATCCGTTCTGCGACGTCCATGATCCTGACAGGTTCACCCATATCCAGGATCAGCACCTCTCCAGGGTCCCCGATAGCTCCGGCTTGGATGACAAGCTGGCAAGCTTCCGGGATGGTCATGAAGTAACGAGTCACGTCAGGATGTGTGAGGGTCAGAGGTCCCCCCGCTTCAATCTGGGTGGTGAATGTTGGCAGCATTGATCCACGACTGCCGATGACATTTCCAAATCGAACTGAGAGGTACGAGCGCTCAGTCTCCTTGGCAAACCAGGCAGTCAGCTTTTCCCCGAGACGCTTAGAGTGACCAAGGATGCTTGTAGGGTTGGCAGCCTTATCGGTGGATATATTTACAAAGGTTTCCACTCCGGCAGATCTTGCCGCGTTCAAGACGTTGAGAGTGCCGAGGACGTTTGTCTGCCAAGCTTCACTTGGATACTGCTCCAGCATGGGCAGGTGTTTCAAGGCAGCGGCATGGAAAACTATTTCAGGACGACGTCGGTTGAAAATTTCCGTAATTGTTGCAGCATCGCGTATGTCAGCAAGCACAACCTCCTTAGTATCAAGAAGGCCATGTCCAAATATCGAAATCTGCGTTCCTTGCAGGCCTGTCTCATCACGGTCGAGCATGATGATTTCTGCTGGCGAGAATCGAACTAGTTGCCGGCAAAGTTCGGAACCGATGGACCCTCCGGCTCCGGTCACTAGCACGCGTTTGTCTGTTACGAAGCTCGCGATGGCGTCCAGCTCGGTATCGATGGGATGGCGACCTATTATGTCGTCAATTGAAACGTCCCTCAGGTCCCCCAATTGCGAATGACCCTCAAGGACTTCAGCCAGTAGCGGCAGTACGAGGAGACGTAAGCCTGCCGCATCGGCGGCATCCGAAACTTCGCGCATAAGTACTGCGTCAGCGCGGGCAATCGCAAATATCAAAATCTCAGCACCCGAATCTCGCGCTGCCCGGTTCAAATCATCTCGACCGCCCACTACACGCACGCCTTCCACTCGGTACTCGTGGAGGCGAGGATTATCATCGATAATCCCAACTGGCCGATACGGCGAATACCTATCGCGATTCATTTGCTGAATTACGTGCTGTCCTAGGTGTCCAGCGCCGTAGACAAGAGCTGCAGATGCTGTTTCGGACGGGCGGCTGTTGCGCTCCGATACATATCTGTGAAGTAGACGAAGCCCAGCCATCAGGACAAAAGCAACAAGCAAGCCAATAAATGGAACACTCCGAGGAAAGTCATCCGATGCAGGAACCAAGAGTCGACCCACCGTCAAAACCACTCCGACGAACACCACAACCAGCATGAGATTATTGGCATCGTGCCTGGATCCATAAGGGTGGCGGTAGCGGTAGAGTCCGAGAACCCAGCCAGCAATGGCCTGCAAAATCGCAGCCATAACTACGACTCCACCCACAAAGACAGGAGCCACTCGGGACGGATCAAAATCTAGACGAATGAGGGTGGCGATTGGGAGCGCAAGTGCCCAAATACAGGCATCCAAAAGATACTCACGCCACCGGAATATCATGGCTCTCCGGAACGGAAAACTATTGTGGCTCATTATGTAATTTCCCCCATAGGAATATCGATCGTTAAGGACTAGCGCGAACAGGAGCTAGTACTGAGCTTTGGACCGGAGAGCATTCTTCGGCATCTTTGATTTGCCCCGCCTACCCGACTCTTGGGATTCAGGGCGGTAGTCGTAGTAGGCGTGGGTGTTAGCCTTTTTTTCCAGCCGGTTCACGACTACGCCGAGTAGCCGTGCTTTGACCGACTCCAGATTTGCAACCGCTTGCACGACGTCGGCCCTGTTGGTGCGACCGTCAGCACTGACGACGAGGACCACGCCACTGGACATAGCTCCCAGTACTGCCGGATCCGTGACGGGCAGGAGAGGCGGAGCGTCGATAATAACCACTTCGTATGTGTCCTCGAAACGACTGATGAGTTTTGCCATCGTCGAGGAGCCGAGCAATTCACTCGGGTTCGGAGCTGACCGTCCAGAAGCTAGAACATGTAGAGCCTCGCCCCGTCCCCAAAGCTGGACTGCATCTTCGAACTCGACTGTGTGCGAGAGGACACCCGATAGCCCAACAGACCCTTCGATACCCAGGGCCCTTGCAACTCGCGGTCGTCTGAGGTCTGCATCGACAAGGAGTACCCGGCTTCCGCCTTCCGCCAGCATAATGGCGAGGTTGACGGCCGTGGATGTTTTACCCTCTCCGGCAATAGCGGAAGAAACCACCACGGTCTGAGGACCGCCGTCAAGGTTTGTGAACTGGAGATGCGTGCGGAGTTGCCGGAAACTTTCCGCTCGCTGGCTGAACTGGTCTCCCTGCGTAACTAGCGGCTCACTTTCCACACTGGTGTCGGTGGAGAATGTGCCAAGAACGCCCGCTCCAACAGTTCGTTCAACATCATCCAAGCCACGGACTCTCGTATCCAGAAGCTCCCGCAGCAGCGCATACGTTGCGCCTATCAACAGTCCGAGGAGAGCTCCGAGCGCGAGGTTGATTGGGACCTTCGGAGACGATGGCGCGGTCGCCGGCATCGCCTGCTCAAATACGCTCAGGTGAACGATATTTACATCCTCGACTTCATTCACGGCTGCAATGAGTTCGGTTGCCACCGCGTTGGCAATATCGGCTGCCAGTTCGGGGCTGGAGTCAGAAGCGGATACGTTGATGAGAACGGTTTGCGTTGGAGAGGTGGCCGTCACCTTGCCGGCCAAGGCCTTACCATCGCCCAGGCGGAGCTGCTGCGCTGCTGCCTGGAGAACTCGCGGGCTCGTCGCCAAACTTACGTATGAAGTGACTCGCTTTTCCGCGAATGCGTTACCCTGCGAAACGTCCGCCGCCGAGGCTCCCGCCTTTACAGAAACAAATAGCTGGCTCTTCGATTGAAACTGCGGAGTCTGCATCAACGTGTAACCAGCCGCCAGTCCCAAGCCGATCAAGGTCACAGCCACGATGGAAATCCACCGCCGCCGGACGACACGCAAATAGTCCTTCAACTCCATATGTTCCCCGGCAAGTCCCGCCGCCGAAGCAGCTCTGTTAAGTAGGTTTTAGGAGATCAGAACACCCCCGCGGACGATTTTACACGCAGCGCACGTTGTTCTCCGCCTCCGTCAACTTGTCACGAAGGGCTTCACAATCGCTTCCTCGATTGACAATCGAAACCTAAAGTTTCATCAGCTTACTGACCATTATTCGGCGGGTACCATCTGATCCGTTGAAGAGATGTGACTAACGGTGAAGTAAGGTAAGTTCTGGTCATCGGCGCTAACCTCGGGCCCTCCTCGCGGCCCCTTTCCGAATGAAACAGAGCCGCCGCTCGCCAAAAGACGTAGTCGCGAAAGCAGGGTATAACCGGGAAAGACTACACCGCCAGAAGAGGGAAATATGTCAGTCGAGCAGACACCGGTAGGACAAGGGACCGGACATGCGAGAGCTGTCCCTCATCGCCACTCGAAAGACCGCAAGGGAAAGGCCGGCCGCAGCATCAGGCGGAGGGTGGCGTACGCTGCCATCGTGCTAGCTCTACTGCTGCTTTGCGGAGGCGGTTGGCTTATATTTCGCGCTATGGACGCGAAGAGCCATTTGACGTCCGCGGCATCCTTGGTGACTCAAATGAAGACCCAACTGGCCGATGGCAAGATATCAGAATCGAAAAGCCTACTGCGGGAAGTTCAGGACCATACACGGGCTGCTCGCTCTGATGTAGAAGATCCCCTTTGGCAATTATCGAGTGGCGTACCACTACTTGGTACGAATTTCGCTGCTGTGGGGCAGTTGGCTCAAGCAGCTGATTCCGTCGCCTCGGAAGCGGCGGGACCTCTATTGGATACTTTCGACTCCCTTTCCTCAGGGGAGCTAACCCCTAAAGATGGCGGCATCAATCTAGGCGTACTAAGGGATGCAGTACCCAACATAGTGAAGGCTGCCAGCACAACCGAAGCAGCCACCACCCGTCTTGAGTCCGTGGACAAGAGCCATCTGCTTCCGCAGATTTCCAGTCCCTTCGAGGGGGTCCTTCAACTGCTGCAGTCTGCCCGGGGACCTCTCAACGAAGCCGCAATGCTCAGCCGGCCGCTTCCTGAAATGCTCGGCTCAGGTGAACCACGGAACTATCTCTTACTGATTCAGAACAACGCCGAATTGAGGGCCACAGGAGGCCTTGCTGGTGCACTCGCAGTCGTCAGGGTAGACCAGGGGAAGATAGAGTTGACTGCTCAAACCACCGCCTCGGCACTCGGGAAGTTCGTCCCTCCGATCGTTGTAGATGCAGACCAGGAACACATATATTCCAACAAGCTGGGTAAGCAAATTAGTGGCGCAAACCTGACACCAGACTTCCCCACAGCAGCTCAAACAGCGAAGTCGATGTGGGAAACCCGTTACGGCACTGCCATAGATGGTGTGGTAGCCCTCGATCCCATCGTCCTCTCCCACCTCCTTAAAGCTACTGGTCCTCTTCGCCTTGATTCGCTCCCCGGTACAAGCCTGCACGGTTCCTTACCAACCACTCTCACAGCCGACAACGTCACCAAGGTCCTTCTGGCCGATGCCTATACAACGCTGAACTATGCGGATCAGGATAATTACTTTGCAGATGCAGCAAAGCGAGTGTTCGAAGCACTTACATCCGGAAAAGCCCCGGGGGTGGAACTCATGCAAGCTGTGGCCCAGAGTGCGGGCGAAGACCGACTTCGGGTTTGGAGTTCGCGGAAACAGGAACAGCAGGTTCTGGCTTCTTCCGCAATAGGTGGATCCGTGATGTCAGGGCCGGACGCTTCGCCCGGATCTTTCGGTGTCTATTTCAACGATGGGACTGGCTCGAAGATGGACTATTACGTCCGGCAGAAGATCCAGCTTGTGCCTCAATGCGCCGTTAACGGCTATGGGCAAACAACAGTCAAAGTATCCCTGACCAACACTGCACCCACCGATGCTGCAACATCCTTGCCTGCTGGCGTAACCGGTGGTGGCGCCTATGGAGTGCCGCCCGGAGTGGTCCAGACGAATGTGGTCGTTTACGGGCCACCAGAGGCACGTGTCAATACAGCGAAGTTGGATGGCACCAAGTCTGATTTTTCACCCTTCATTCACGGAAACCGTCCGGTCGGGATGGTTTCGATTAGAGTCGCTCCTGGCGAAAGCCACACTGTTGAATTTGAGTTCTCACAGATCCCGCAGGGAACGCAATCCCACATCGTTGTCACGCCTAGCGTCCAGAATGTCAAAGACGTCATCCTTCCTCCAGAAGCGGCTGACTGCAACTAAGGAATGAAAAAATTTAGACCAGCTGTTACCTGCGTCCCAGATTGCTCATAAGTAACAGCAGGTGATAACGTCTTTTCGGGATATGTATCCGTAGTTCTGCACATGGTCTCGTGTGGATGGGGGACTCCCCAATGTCGGGTATTCAGGAAAACTTATACGTCTCCGGGGGGACACATGAAAAAAACACTCGCAGCACTCGCACTTGCTGGTTCCATCGCTCTCATTGGCACCGCCCCTGCGGTGGCGGCAACTTACCCACCCCTTCCGCCGCAGGCCGCAGTGTCCGACGGCGTGGTTGGACCCGGCGAAACATTCATCTTCAGGGGTCAGGGCTTCCTTGCCGGTGAAACCCTGACAATCCGCGTCACCCCTGGCCAGGCTCCAGCTTCAAATGGTGCAAATATCGCTGGTAGCCGAGCTGTTGCAGGTCGCATCAGTGTAGTTACAGAGGCTCAGACCCTCTCAGCAACGGCTGACGCCCAGGGCGCGGTGGCAGTGCCGATCGCCATTAACGAGCCAGGAACATACTCAATCACGGCGACCGGAAACACTTCCGGCATCACGGTTGGCCCTGTTGTAGTTACGGTGGCTGCTTCCTTGGCTAACACGGGTGGGGACATTGCTGGCGCTCCTTTGGCCAACACCGGAGGCCTGGCCAACACCGGAGCCGACTCCAACCTGGTTCTTTGGACCTTGGTTGGTGCGGGCGCCCTGGCCGCCGGCGCAACTTCGGTGGTAGTCGTTCGTCGTCGGGCCAAGGTTGATGCCCCCTAGTTGTAAAACCTCCTAGCATCAAAAGGTGGGCTGTTTTCCCTATAGGGAGAACAGCCCACCTTCTGCTTTGTGTGGTATCTATTTGATGTATGGGGAGACATTGGAGCAGAACGCCGCGGCAGTATGACTTTTCGATTCCGCTTCCGCAGCCGCAAGTACTTCGTTACCTACTTCTTCTGCTGCTTGCTGGATCGTCCATCGGGATGGCCGCGTTTGCCCTTCTGCAGACCTCCTGAGGACCGCTTGAGGCTCCTCGATGACCACAGCCTGTGGAAAGTGGTGCTTGCCGCTTTGGCGGTCCCACTCGGCTTCATCGCCTTCTGGCCGTCACCAGTAGATCACCCCATGACTGGACAGCTCTCGATCATACTGGGATTTTTGCGCCGCCAGGGTATCCCTGGGTGGGTCAACTACGGATTCGTAGAAGCCTCGGGTAACGTCGTCCTTTTTATGCCGTTCGGTCTTGTGGGTGCATTTGCATTTCCGAGGACGCGCTGGTGGCACATTGGCGCGTTCGGATTCTTAGTTTCCGGCTCCATCGAGCTGGGGCAGTTCCTGTTTCTTCATGCCCGCTCCGCGAGCCTCTGGGACATCGTGGCGAACTCCTGCGGGGCCGTTCTTGGCTCTTTGCTAGCCGCCCTACCGAAAAAGGGAAGGAGGCCCGGAGCCTTTTCGCGCCGGGCCTCCCAAAGCGATGGTTAGCCGACGAATCCCTTCATCCAGGTCTTCAAATCCTCACCGAACTCCACGCGCTCGGACGCAAGGGTGATGACGGCCTTGAGGTAGCTCAGTTTGTCACCCGTGTCGTAACGGCGTCCCTTGAATACCACACCGTACACACCAGAGCCCTCACCGTCGCTGGCAGCTAGAGTCTGCAAGGCGTCCGTCAGCTGAATCTCGTTGCCGCGGCCCGGCTCTGTGTTCTCCAGGACACTGAACACTTTGTGGTGCAACACGTAGCGGCCAATGACCGCGAGGTTGGACGGTGCGTCAGCGGCAGATGGCTTCTCCACCAAGCTGTTGACGCGGACGTAGTCCTCGCCATCCACGGAAGTGACGTCGGCGCAGCCATATGCGCTGATCTGCGAGGGATCGACCTCAATCAGTGCGATAACGGAACCACCGGTCTTCTGCTGCACCTCCATCATGGTACTGAGCAGGTTCTCAGCCTCATCAATGAGGTCGTCACCCAGCAGTACTGCAAAGGGCTCGTCGCCTACGTGCTGCTGCGCGCAGAGCACTGCGTGCCCCAGGCCCTTGGCCTCGCCCTGGCGGACGTAGTGGATGGGGCCCAGGTTGGAGGCGTACTCCACCATGCCAAGCTTCGTCTTGTCCCCCTTGGCTTCGAGCGCAGCCTCCAAACCCGGCTCGCGGTCGAAGTGGTCCTCCAGGGCGCGCTTGTTGCGGCCCGTGATCATCAGCAGGTCCGTGAGGCCTGCGTCAACCGCTTCCTCCACCACGTACTGGATGGCCGGGCGATCAACCACCGGCAGCATTTCCTTCGGCATTGCCTTGGTGGCGGGCAGGAAGCGTGTCCCCAATCCGGCAGCAGGAATGACGGCTTTGGTAATAGCTTTCCCCTTAGTCATAGCTGAACCTTACAAATCAGCGGCAGACAAAGGCAATTTACCGCCGGTGAATTTCGGCTCGCGCTTCTCCTGGAAGGCCCGGAAACCCTCCGCGTAATCAACGGTCCTGCAGAGGCGATCGCGTGACCTCTTCCAGGAGTTCCAGCACGTGCCGGTAGTCCTGGCCCGTGGCGCGGGTCATGCCCAGCTCGCAGGTGCGGTTGCACGAGGCGTGCGCCGTCGCGTCCAGTTGCTCCACTTCCAAAGCCTGCTTCCGGGTGGCGGATGCCGTGAGCTCGGGGTGGAGCATTCCGCGGTCCCCCGCGAAGGCGCAGCAGCCCCAGTTCACCGGCACATCCACCTTCTCCGCCACGGCCTGGGCCACCGATTCCAAGGCACCGTTGATCCCCATCCGTGTGGAAGAGCAGGTGGGGTGCAAGGCCAGGGACTCGAGCTTTGCGTGCTCCGGCAGCCTGGGCAGGATGCGCTCGGCGACGAAGTCCACGGCATCCACGATCCGCAACGGCCGCTGACCTACCCGTGGGTCGTCGGCTTCCACCACCTGCCGGAGGCCCTCGGTGCAGGACGACGCATCACAAATGATGGCCAGCTCGCCGTTCCGGGTTGCCTCCCGCAGCGCTGCCAGGGTCTTCTCCTTCATGGTCGCCTGGCCGGCCCCCATTCCCTTCGAAGACCACGGCGTCCCGCAGCAGAGGGAATCGATGCCCTCCGGGACCAGCAGCGTGATCCCAGCCCGTTCACACAGCTGCTCCAGGCTGTACTGGACGCCCCGTCCGCCAGCGGGACCACCGGGTTGGGAACCCGCACCGGCCGGCCCGAACATCGTCCCCACGCAGGCGGGGAAGTAGACGGCGTCCGGTGCCCGGTCCGGCGTCGGGCGCTTGCGTGCGGAACCGCCGCCGGGCAGTTCGGGCGAGTACAGGGGCACCGTGTCCGTGCCCAGCACCGCACGCGCCGCCTTGTTGGGCGCCACGACGGCCGGGGCTGGCAGCCTGTCCACCACGGTCAGGGCCAGCGAAGCCCCGCGCGTGACCCCGCCCCAGTGCTTGGCCGCAGCGTTCCAGGCCGCGTTGGCCACCGGACCGGCGTCCTCGCGGCGCAACCGCTTGACCAGCAACCCGGTGTTGATGTCCACGGGGCAGGCCGTCTGGCACATGCCGTCCACGGCGCAGGTCTGCACGGACTCGTAGTCGTAGTCCCGCTCCAGCTCTTTAACCAACGCCGTGTCGCCGGCGAGCCGTGCTGCCTCGATGGCGCGCAGGGTGACGATGCGCTGGCGGGGCGTCAGGGTCAGGTCCTTGCTGGGGCACACCGGCTCGCAGTACCCGCAGGAGACGCAGCGGTCCACTTCCTCAGCCACCGGCGGCGCCGTCTTGATGTGCCGCAGATGCGCCTTGGGATCATCGTCCATGAGCACGCCGGGATTGAGCATGCCGGCGGGATCGAACAGCTCCTTGATCCGGCGCATTACGCCGTACAGCTCGCCCCCGTACTGCCGCCGCACATACGGTGCCATCACCCGGCCGGTGCCGTGCTCCGCCTTGAGCGAGCCGCCCTCCCCCAGGACCAGGTCCACCATGTCCTCGGTGAACGCGCTGTACCTGTCCAGCTCCTCCGCCGTGGCGAAGCCGTCCGTGAGCATGAAGTGGACGTTGCCGTCCTTCGCATGCCCAAAGATCACACTGTTTTCGTACCGGTACTTGTCGAACAGCCTTATCAATTCACGGCACGTGCGGCCCAGGACCGGGACCGGCACCACAATGTCCTCCAGCAGTGCCGTGGTCCCCTGCGGCCGGGCACCCGCCACGGAGGCGTACAGGCCCTTGCGCAGGTGCCACAGCTGGGCGCGGGCGGACGCATCAGCAGTGAACTGCGCCGGGGCAGCCAGCTTGAGGCCGGCGAGGGCGCGTTCGCCCACCTCACGCAGTGCCGCAACCTGATCCGGCTGCCCGGCGGAGTATTCCACCAGCAGCGCCGCGTGTTCGTGCACCGCAAGGTCGCGTACGACGGCGGGAGTTCCCTTCAGCGCCTGGCCCACCTTGAGCGAGAGCGCGTCCAGGAGTTCCACCGTGGCGGCGCCGGTGTCCACCAGCGCCGGCAATGCGGCGTTGGCGGCCTGCAGGTCCGGGAAGACAAGCAAGCCGGTGGCGGAGTGCGAAAGCCGCGGGATGGTCCGGAACACCGCCTCTGCCACGAAGCCCAGGGTGCCTTCGCTGCCGACGATCAGGTGCGCCAGCATTTCCACCGGGCGCTCATAGTCCAGCAGGGAGTTCAGGCCGTAGCCCATGGTGTTCTTCATGCTGAACTGCTGCCTGATGCGGTTCACGGAATCGCTGTTCCCCCGCACCCTTGCCGCGAGCTGCACCAGGCCGTCATACAGTTCCGGTTCCAGCGTCCGCAGCCGGGTGTCCGCGTCCATCGCCCCAGTGTCAATTACCGTCCCGGACGGCAGCACCACGGTGAGCGACTCGAGCGTGCGGTACGCATTGTCCACCGTTCCGCAGTTCATGCCCGAGGAGTTGTTCGCCACCACGCCGCCGATGGTGCACGCGGCCTCGCTGGCCGGGTCCGGCCCGAACTTGCGCCCGTAGCGCGCCAGCCGCGCATTCAAGGCCCGCACCGTGACTCCCGGCTGCACGCGGACCCGCGCACCGCCGTCGAGCACTTCAACATCCCGGAAGTTGCGGCGCACGTCCACCAGCACGCCGTCCGTGACGGCCTGTCCGCTGAGGCTGGTGCCGCCGGAACGAAGGGTGAGCGGAACGCCCTGCGCCGCGCTGGCCCGGAGCAGCGCGCCCACCTCCGCGGCGTCCTTGGCCACGGCCACCGCCTGGGGGATGAGCAGGAAGTGCGAGGCGTCATGGGCGTTGGCGTGCAGGTCGATGGCACGGGTCTTCACCTGTGCGGGATCGGCCACGGCCTGCCGGAAAAATTCGAGTTTCTGCATCAGGGAACCATCCAGCCGAGTAGGGGGGTGGACTGCAGGAAGATCAGTACCGTGATGAGGGCCAGCAGGCCCAGGCTCCAGCCGATCAGCTTGCGGAACAGGGTTCCCTCTGCGCCTTCCAGCCCCACCGCGGCGGCGGCGACGGCCAGGTTCTGCAGGGAGAGCATCTTGCCCATGACGCCGGCCGAGGAGTTGGCGGCGGCCATCAGTACCGGGGAGAGTCCGGTCTGCCCGGCGGCGGTGGCCTGCATCTGGCCAAAGAGGGAGTTGGATGATGTGTCCGAGCCGGTGAGGGCCACGCCGATCCAGCCGATCAGCGGCGAAAGGAGGGCGAAGAAGCCGCCGGCCGAGGCAAGGGCGAATCCCAGCGTGGTGGTCTGTCCGGACAGGTTCATGACGAAGGACAGGGCCAGGACGGTGGTGACCGTGACGATGGTCCAGCGCAACTGCTTCAGGGTTTCCCAATAGACGCGCAGGCTTTTGCCAACCGGGATTTTGTACAGCGCCATGGTGAGCAGGCCGGAGAGCAACAACAGCGTCCCGGTGGATTTGAGGTGGTCCAGCTTGAACTTGGTGGCCGCTACCGCTTTGCCCTCCGAGTCCTCAATGTGCAGGCCGGGCCAGGCGAACGTCACGGTGCCCACCTGCCCCAGCCAGGTTTTGATGAACGGGATCTGGGCGATGGAAAACACGGCGATGATGATCAGGTAGGGCGCGACGGCGAGCCACACCTCACGGGGCGCCGGGCGGGAATTGTCCGTGGGGACTCCGGAACGGTCCGGAACACTCCCCTGCCGGGCACCCACCGTCGTGCTTACCTGCGTGCCGTTACCGACCGCACTCTTTCGGCCGGCCATGGCTGGAATTGACACATCCTGTACCGACCCTTCCGCGCGCACCGACTCCTTCGGCTGCCAGGCCTTCAGCATCAGCAGCACCGCCGCCACCGTGACCACCGCGGCCACCACGTCGGTCAGTTCCACGGCAAAGAAGTTGGACGTGATGAACTGCGCGGCGGCGAACGCGGCGCCGGCCACCAGTGCAACGGGCCAGGTCTGCTTGAGGCCGCGCCTGCCGTCCACTATGAAGACCAGGAGCAGCGGCACGATGAGGGCGATGAAGGGGGTTTGGCGGCCCGCCATTGAAGAGAGATCGTGCAGCGACAGGCCGGTGACGCCGTTCAGGGCGATGATGGGCGCGGCCATGGCGCCAAAGGCTACCGGGGCGGTGTTGGCCAACAGCGAGACGACGGCGGACTTGAGCGGCTTCATGCCGGCGGCCATCAGCATGGCTGCGGAGATCGCGACGGGCGCGCCGAAGCCTGCCAGCGATTCGAGGAGAGCCCCGAAGCAGAACGCAATCAGGATCGAGAGGATCCGCAGGTCGTTGGAGATGGAGCGGATGGTCCGGCCCAGGGCATCGAACCAGCGCGTGGCCACCGTGAGCTTGTAGATCCAGAGCGCATTGACCAGGATCCACAGGATGGGGAACAGCCCGTAAAAGATGCCCGCGGCGGTGGCGCTGAGGGCTTGGTCCAGGGGCATCTGCCAGCCTGCGACGGCCAGGACGAAGGACAGGACCAAGCTGGCGATGGCAGCTTTGGCGGCTTTGACCCGGAAGACGCCCAGCAGGACGAACAGCAGGACCAGGGGAAGGGCCGCGCACAGGGCGGAAAGCAGGAGGGACCCGGCGATGGGGTCAAGGATCTGCTGAAACATTGGACTCCAGATGGTGAGCAGCGCCACATCGGCGTGACGACTCATCGATTGTCTAACAAGTACACATGTCCGTCAAGAGCGATGAATACTTGTCTGGCAAAATGGGATGGAGACGCCCTTGTTTGCTCGAAACTTGTTTGTTGGAACGGAGATCTGTGGCCGGCCGTATTGCAGCTGTCTCGATTGTGGAAGCGGTGGCTTCGGACCTGCGGCTCCGCATTTTCTCCGGTGAGCTACCCTCCGCCCACGCGCTGACGGAGACGGACGTGGCTACGTCCTACGACGTCGCTCGCCCCACCGCGAAGGCAGCCATCGAGAAGCTGGTGGCCGAGGGCCTGCTGGTTCGCGGCACGCACAAGACCGCCCGGGTGGCGGACCTGGGACCGGAATCGGTGCGGGATATCTACCTGGCCCGGGCGTACCTGGAGAGCGAAGTGCTTCGCCGGCTCGCCGCCGCACGCACAGTGCCCGCTGGGGCGGTACAGGCCAACCGGGATATCGCTGCGCTGGCCACCGGAGCGCCGCTGGACGTGGTGGAACCGGACATGCGGTTCCACACCAGCCTGATCGACGCCGTGGGGAACGAGCGGATCAGCAGGATGTACTCGTCCCTCGTGGCCGAAGTACGCCTGTGCATGTCCCGGGTACAGTCGCTGCACCTCCTGGACACCACTTTGATCCAGGCTGAACACGAAAAGCTCCTGAAGCTGATCGAGGCCGGACAAGGCGAAGAGGCCGCCCAGCTCCTGGACCAGCACCTGGGACGCGCGCGCGAGCGCCTGGTGGCCGCGATGGGCGGCGAGGCGGGCCCGGAAGCGGACCTGCCGTCCATGCCGGTGCGGCAGTAACTCAGCGCACCCTGTCAGCTGTCTGTTCGTACAGCCATGCGATATGGCTCCGCAGCAGCTCCGCGGCGCGCTCGGCGTCCTTTGCCTCCACAGCATCGAAGATCCCGTGGTGGTGGGCCCTCAGCTGCTCCAGCACTATGGGCCACTGCCCAAGGGCATCCAGGGCGTCCTTGAGGTAGCCACGGATTGAGCCGCTGAGCGACTCCATGATCGTTTCGATAACCGTGTTACCGCCCATGGCACTGAGGGCCAGGTGGAACTCCGCGTCGAGGGCGTGGAATGTTTCCGGATCGATGTCCGGGGCATCCATGGCCTCGAGCAGTTCCCTGGCCCGCTGGATCCCGGCCGGGTCGTCGTGCAGGGCCGCCGTCCTGGCTGCCCAGGTTTCCAGAAGAATCCGGGCTTCGACGATCTCCTCAACCGGAAGACGGCTGCTGGCAATGTGCAGGCGTAGGGTGGCGGACAAGCCGGCTGACGGCTCGGAAACGATGACCGAGCCAGACTTGGGGCCGGACCTGTTGGAACTTCGAAGGACCCCCATGGCGTCCAGCAGGCGCATGGCTTCGCGCACTGAAGCGCGCGAAATGCCGTAGGTTTCCGCCAGTATCCGTTCACCTGGCAGCTGATCCCCGATTTTGAACCGGCCAGAGCGCAGCCCCGCCTCAATATCCTCTACCAGGACGTCGTACGTCCGCCTGGATCCCGGTGCCACCGAAGGTTTGGTCATGGATCCATCCTGCCCTAACAACCAGCACCTGCGTCCTGTCCTGTCCTGTCCTGCTGCGCCACCGAAAACCGGCGCAGCAGGACAGAAGCGGATCAAGGAACCGTGGGACGGGTTGTCCGGCTCAGATTGCCTTGCCGGGATTGAGGATTCCCTGGGGGTCGAAGACATTGCGGATGGCGCGCTGGAGTTCCAGCGAGGTGCTGCCGAGCTCATCCTCGAGCCAATCGCGCTTGAGCAGGCCGACGCCGTGTTCCCCGGTCAGCGTGCCGCCCAGGCGCTGTGCCAGGTAGAACATGTCGCCAAGGGCCTTTTTGGCCGGTCCTTCCGTGATGGATTGGTCGGGGTTGACGACGATCATCGGGTGCAGGTTGCCGTCCGCTGCGTGGGCCACATTGAAGATCCGGACCCCCGTCTTCCGGGAGATGTCCTCCAGCCCCGCAAAGACATCTGCCAGCCGGTTCCGCGGCACGCCGATGTCGCAAATGGACACGCGGCCCAACGTCTCAAGCGAGGGAATCGCTTCCCGCCGGGTGGCCACGAGCGCGTCCGCAGCCGACGTGTCCACTGCCTTCTCGACGTGACTGGCGAAGGGTTCAATGGCTTTGAGGAGGACGTCCTGCTCTAGGAACGCGCCGTACCCGTCAGTCTGCGCCAGCAGGAAGGCGCCGCCCTTGGACCGGTGGTTGGTGCCATGCACGGTATCGACGGCTTCCAGCGTGGGGCCGTCCATGAGTTCCAGCACCGAGGGCTGCAGCCGGGCGGCGATGATGGCGGATGCTGCCAGCGCGGCGGCGTCCACGTCCGGGAAATAGGCGGCGACGGTGGCGGTCTGGATGGGTTTGGGCCGCAGACGGAGCGTAGCTTCGACCACCACGCCCAGCGTTCCCTCGGAGCCGATCATCAGCGCGTTCAGGTCGTATCCCGTGACGCCCTTGATGGTGTTCCGCCCGGTCCGCAGCACCCGGCCGTCGGGCAGGACCACGCGGAGGGCGAGCACGGATTCCCGTGTAACCCCATATTTTGCGCACCACATTCCGCCGGCATTGGTGGCAATGTTGCCGCCGATGGAGCAGATTGCCGTGCTGGCCGGGTCCGGTGCATAAAAGAGTCCATGCTCCCCCGCGGCCGCATTCACCTCCGCGTTGAGGACGCCGGGTTCAACCACGGCCAACTGCTCCACGGGATCGATGTGCAGGATCCGGTTCATCCGGGCCAGGTCAAGGACTACTTCCCCGGCCTGCGCGGAAGCTCCGGCGGCAAGGCCCGTTCCGGCTCCCCGGGGAACCACCGGGACATTGTGGGCCGCGGCAAGCTTCATGGTTGCCACAACTTCTTCGGCACTGGTGGCATAAACGACGCCATCGGGCAGGCTCGGCGGAACGTAGCCGGAACGGTCCGTGCTTACCCTGACCCGCTCATCCAGGTCTGTGGAGGTGTGAGCGCTTGCAGCCAAAAGCGCTGCTGATGCTGTGACAGCTGTAGTTGTACTCATGGGAAGGAAACCTCTTTGTTTTCTAGGTGGGTTCTTTGGGCACCCGGCCGGGCGGAACCGCTCCGCCCGGCCGTATTCCCGGTGTGCAAGGGTGGCGCCGGCTAGGGGATCATCCAGCCGAGTACCGGGGTGGACTGCAGGACGATCAGCACCGTGATCAGGGCCAGCAGGCCCAGGCTCCAGCCGATCAGTTTGCGGAACAGCGTGCCCTCGGCGCCCTCCAGGCCCACCGCCGCTGAGGCGACGGCCAGGTTTTGCAGCGAAAGCATCTTGCCCATCACGCCGGCCGAGGAGTTGGAGGCAGCCATCAGCACCGGCGGGAGGCCGGTCTGCGCGGCGGCGGTGGCCTGCATCTGCCCGAAGAGTGAGTTGGACGAGGTATCCGATCCGGTAAGGGCAACACCGATCCAGCCAATCAGCGGCGAGAGGAAGGCGAAGAAGCCGCCGGCGGACGCGAGGGCGAGGCCCAGGGAGGTGGTCTGTCCGGACAGGTTCATGACGAAGGACAGGGCCAGGACGGTGGTGACCGTGAGGATGGTCCAGCGCAGCTGCTTCAGGGTTTCCCAGTAAATGCGCAGGCCCTGGGCTGCCGACAGGCGGTACAGGATCATGGTGATGAGGCCGGAGACCAGAAGCAGGGTTCCGGTGGCTTTGAGGTGGTCGAACTTGAACTTCTGCGCGGCAACATGCTTCCCGCCGGCGTCCACGACGTCCAGGCCCGGCCAGGCGAAGCTGACGCTTCCGTTGGCGCTCAGCCAGTCCTTGACTGCGGGGATCTGGGCGATGGAGAAGACGGCCATGATGATCAGGTAGGGCGCCACAGCCATCCAGATTTCCCGGCGGACGGGCCGCTCCGTGGCGCTGGGCCGCACCGCGACCCGGGTGGTCGCAGCCGCGGAGACAGCCTCCGTAACCGATGCGGATGCCGGTATCCTTGCCGAACCGCGGCTGGAGGATGACGGGCCGGACGGACGTCCTTCCTCAAGATCGCCCGACCCGCCGGACTGCCCGGACATATCAATGATTTCCCGCGGCTGCCAGGCACGGAGCATCAGCAGCACGGCGGCCACGGTAGCCACCGCAGCCACGACGTCGGTCAGTTCCACAGCGATGAAGTTGGACGTGATGAACTGGAAGATGCCAAAGACTGCGCCGGCCACCAGTGCAACGGGCCAGGTCTGCTTGAGGCCGCGCCTGCCGTCCACGATGAAGACCAGGAGCAGCGGCACGATGAGGGCGATGAAGGGGGTCTGGCGGCCGGCCATCGAGGACAGGTCGTGCAGCGACAGGCCGGTCACGCCGTTCAGGGCGATGATGGGCGCGGCCATGGCACCGAAGGCCACCGGCGCGGTGTTGGCCAACAGCGAGACGATGGCGGATTTCAGCGGCTTCATGCCGGCGGCCATCAGCATCGCCGAGGTGATGGCAACCGGGGCGCCGAAACCGGCGAGTGATTCGAGGAGCGCGCCGAAGCAGAACGCAATCAGGATCGACAGGATCCGCAGATCGTTGGAGATGGAGCGGATGGTCCGGCCCAGGGCATCAAACCAAGGCGTGGCCACCGTGAGTTTGTAGAGCCAGAGCGCGTTAATGAGGATCCACAGGATGGGGAACAGGCCGTAGAAGGCTCCTTCTGCCGTGGCGCTGAAGACCTGGTCCACAGGCATACGCCAGACCATCAGGGCCAGGAGGATGGACAGCGCCAGGCTGGCGATCGCGGCTATAGCCGCTTTCACCCGGAAGACGCCCAGCAGGACAAACAGGAGAATCAACGGCAACGCCGCGCAGAGCGCGGACAGGCCGAGTGAACCCCAGAGGGGGTCCACGACTTGCTGGTAAGTGCTCACAAAAAACTCCTTTGTATTTGGAGCGGGGAGGGTGGGGCGCGATGAATGGGATAAGAAACGCCGAGCGGGAATTCCACAATGTGAGATTGAGATATTGCCTCGTGGACAAACTGTATGTATTGGTCTGACCGCTAGTCAATGGTCTGACCGATTATTCTGAAGCTCTTGTTTTTTCATCTGGCAGAACATAATGTCCGTATCGTGAAACTCCTCGAAAGGACCAAGCAATGCCCCTGACCCGAACCGCTGCCCTGCCCTTTGACCGCGCCGCCGAAATCCTGACACCGGAAGCCCTGGAGTTCCTCGCCGCACTCCATGGACGCTTCGCCGCCGAACGCGATGCCCGCCTTGCTGCACGGCAGGAGCGCCGTTCAGAAGCCGCAAAGACCGGAACCCTGGACTTCCTGCCGGAGACAGCAGCCGTCCGCGACGGCGACTGGACCGTTGCCTCGGCGCCGCCCGCCCTCCAGGACCGCCGGGTGGAAATCACCGGCCCCTGCTCCCCCGCCAAGATGGCGATCAACGCCCTGAATTCGGGGGCAAAAGTATGGCTGGCAGACCTGGAGGACGCCAGCTGCCCCACCTGGTTCAACGTCATCGACGGCCAACTCTCGCTGTACGACGCCGCACGCGGAACCTTGGCCTACACGTCCCCCGAGGGCAAGACGTACGCCCTTCGAACCGACGCGCCCACCGCCGTCGTCATCATGCGCCCCCGCGGCTGGCACATGGAGGAGCGGAACCTGGAATTCGACGGCAAGCCCGCCATCGGCGCCCTGGTGGACTTTGGACTGCACTTCTTCCACAACGCCAGGCAGCTCCTTGAGAACGGCCACGGCCCCTACTACTACCTGCCGAAGATGGAAAGCCACCTTGAAGCCCGGCTGTGGAACGACATCTTCGTTTTCGCACAGAACGCCCTCGGCATCCCGCAGGGAACCATCCGGGCCACCGTCCTGGTGGAAACCATTCCCGCGGCCTTCGAGATGGACGAGATCCTGTATGAACTGCGGGACCACGCCTCCGGCCTCAACGCGGGGCGCTGGGACTACTTGTTCAGCATCATCAAGTATTTCCGCGATTCCGGTTCGAAATTCACCCTGCCTGACCGTGCAGCGGTATCGATGACCGTTCCCTTTATGCGCGCCTACACCGAACTCCTGGTCAAGACATGCCACCAGCGCGGCGCGTTTGCTATGGGTGGCATGGCAGCAGTCATTCCGAACCGCCGCGAGCCCGAAGTCACGGAAGAGGCGTTCGCAAAAGTACGGGCAGACAAGACCCGCGAGGCCAACGACGGATTCGACGGCTCCTGGGTTGCACACCCAGACCTCGTTCCCATCTGCATGGAGGTATTCGACCAGGTCCTGGGAGATGCCCCCAACCAGGTGCAGCGGACCCGCCCAGAGGTCCACGTCACCGCCGAACAACTGCTCGACATCGAGTCGGCACCCGGCGACGCCACCGAAGCCGGTCTTCGCGGGAACCTGTACGTTTCCGTCGCCTACACCGCAGTGTGGCTGTCCGGGAACGGGGCAGTTGCCATCCACAACCTGATGGAGGATGCCGCGACGGCGGAAATCTCCCGGTCGCAGGTCTGGCAGCAAATCCGCAACGGGGTAGTCTTCGCCGACACGGGGAACACGGCAACCCGCGAACTGGTTGAGCGCCTGCTGGTCGAGGAAACGGAAAAGCTCCGGAACGAGGTGGGCGACGATCTGTTCAACCGGTACTACGGACCGGCATCCGGCATCATTTCCCGGATCTGCCTGTCCGAGGACTACACCGATTTCCTCACCACACCGGCCTACGAGCTACTGGAATCGGAGATGGCGGCCCGGTAGGGGTACCTGCCTGGGCGGTTTCAACCGTTAGACGGCTGGAGGCCCGGCGCCAATGCGGCGGCGGACCTCCAGCCTCATCGATTGCTCCGTAACTGCCGTTTTCGGCCCCGGAAAGGACAGTTGCGGACCAATCGAGGAGGTGTAATCAGTGGCCCCCCGTGAACTTCGGCTCGCGCTTCTCCTGGAAGGCCCGGAAACCCTCCGCGTAGTCGTCGGTTTTGCAGAGGCGAGCCTGCTCCTCGTTCTCCTCCTGCATGGCCTGCCACAGACCCAGCCGCTGGTCGCGGATGTGCGCCACCAGCTCCTTCGAGGCAACGAACGCCTCGGTGGCACCGGCAGCAACGCGCGAAACGATCGCCCGCGTGGAGTCCAGCAGCTCGGCGGCCGGCATGGCACGGCTGAACATCCCCTGCGCCACCGCCTCCGCACCGGAGATCAGGTCCGCCGTGTAGATCAGGTCCAGCGTCCGGTGCATGCCCATCCGCTCCGTGAAGTACCAGTGCCCGCCCGAGTCCAGCGTGGCCCCCAGCTTGGCGAACGGCGAGCCGAACTTGGCGTTCTCCGCCACGTACACCACGTCCGTGGCCAGCAGCAGGCCCAGCCCCACGCCCAGGCACGCGCCCTGCGCCGCGGCAAAGGTGGGTGCGGGAAATGAAGCCATCTTCTTCAGCAGCGGCTCCACCAGCCCGCCCAGGTAGGCGGCGGCGTCGTCGCTCTCCGGGGTGACGCCCGCGATGTCCCGGCCCGCGCAGAAGGCGCGGCCCTCCCCCCTCAGCAGCAGCGCCCGCACCTCACCGCGTGAGGCGGCGGCAGCAGCGTCGTCGTACGCCTGTGCTAAATCCCGCAGCGCCTGCTCATCCAGCGAGTTCAGCTTGTGGGGTGCGTCCAGGACGACTTCTGCAACACCGTTGCTGATGGAAAGGGAAATCATGGGGCTCCTTTAGTGAGTAACAACTTAGACGTCGAAGTCGACCGTGACTTCCTTGCTGGTGGGGTGGCTCTGGCAGGTCAGCACGTAGCCCCTGTCCAGCTCATCCTGCTCCAGCGCGTAGTTCTCGTCCATGGTCACGCTGCCGGTGACCACCTTGGCCCGGCAGGTGCCGCACACTCCGCCGGCGCACGCGAACGGCACATCCGGGCGGACCCGCAGGGCCGCGTTGAGGATGGACTCGCGGGCGTGCGTGGGGCTGGCCACCTCGCCCTGCAGGCCGTCCAGCTTGAACGTGATCTTGTACGTCTCCTTGGACTCGTCCACCACCACGGGACGGCCGGCCTGCCCCTCCGGACGGTCCGGCTTGCCGGACGTGAACAGCTCGAACCGGATGTTCTCCGGCTTCACCCCGCGCTCGGCCAGGGTGTCCCGGCACAGCTGCACCAGCTCGAACGGCCCGCACAGGAACCACTCGTCCACATCGTCCGCGTGCAGGGCGGTGCCCAGCAGCTGCTGCAGCTTCTCGGCGTCGATCCGGCCGCTCAATAGCGGCGCGATCCGCTGCTCGCGGGAGAGCACGTGGTGGATGGCCAGCCGCTGCGGGTACTTGTCCTTCAGGTCCGCCAGCTCCTCCAGGAACATCACATCCATGGCGGCCTTGTTGGCGTAGATCAGGTCGAACCGGGTGTCCGGGTTGGCGGCCAGCAGCGTCCGGGCGATGGCGATCACCGGGGTGATTCCGGAACCGGCGGCGATGGCCACGAAGTTCCCCGGCTCCCCCGCCAGGTCCTCCGGGTGGTTCATGGAGTTCATGACGTTCTGCTCCACGGCCACGCCGTCACGGCCGTGCTTGGACACGAACGCGCCCATGGGGCTCATCACGTCCAGGGTGTCCCCCGCCTTCAGCTCGGCGTTGGCCCACGTGGAGAACAGCCCGCCCAGGTCCTTCTTGATGGCCACGCGGATTTCGCTGGTGCCGTCCGCGAAGCTGCGCGGCTCGGCGCAGATGGAGTAGCTGCGGCGGATCTCCTTGGGCTCGCCGTTCTCATCCGGCAGCGTGGTGCGCAGGGCCACGTACTGGCCGGGCAGGTAGTCGAACTTGCCGGCGAGCTCCGCCGGCACATGGAAGCTGACCTCGATGGCATCGTCGGTGAGCCGGCGCACCTCCTTCACGGCCAGGGTGTGGAAGGACGGACGACGGCGGCCGGTCAGCTCAGCCTCTTCGGCGGCGGTCTGGCGGACAACAGGCATGGGGCTTCCTTACAGGACTTTGAAGTAGTCGAACGGTTCCTTGCAGTCCTGGCACACATACAGCGCCTTGCAGGACGTGGAACCGAAGCGGGTGAGTTCCTTGGTGTTGAGGCTGTTGCACTGCGGGCACTTCACGGCCAGGCTCAGCCGGACCGGGCCGGAGTGGCCCCCGGCGTTGCTGTGCCCGGTGGGCGGGGCGATGCCGTACTGCTGCAGCTTCTGCTTTCCGGCCTCTGTCATCCAGTCCGTGGTCCACGCCGGGGCCAGGACCAGGTCCACGTGCACGTCCTCGTAGCCCTCCTTCTTGAAGGCGGCGTAGACGTCGTCGCGGATGGCATCCATGGCCGGGCAGCCCGAGTACGTGGGCGTGATGGTCACGGTGACGCTTTTGCCCTGCACGTCCACGTTGCGGAGGATGCCCAGGTCCGCGATGGTGAGCACCGGGATCTCCGGGTCCACCACGGTGGCGGCGATGTCCCAGGCCCGCTGCTGCGGGGTCCGGGTGCGGGTTTCGAAGTCCGAGACGTACATGGCTGTCACCAGCTGGCCCCGGGATGCTCGCGGGCCAGCACCTGCATCTCCGCAAGGATGTAGCCCAGGTACTCCGAGTGCTTGCCGTACCGGCCGCCGCCCGGGGCTGCGGGCACGTCCGGGACCTCCAGTTCGGCCTCGGTGAGGATTTCCGCGGTGAGGCGGTCAAAGTCCTCCCTCAGCGAGGAAGGCGCGACGGCGACACCCACCTCAGCGAGGCGCAGCGTCAGGTCATCGTCTTGGAACAGTTCGTTGACGTACGGCCACATGAGGCGCAGGCCGTGGATCATCCGCTTGCGGGATTCCTCGGTGCCGCCGGCCAGGCGCAGCACCCACTGGGCGCTGTGGTCCCGGTGGTAGTCCACTTCCTTGACGGCCTTGGCGGCGATGGCTGCCAAGGTTGCGTCGGTGGATCCGGTGAGGCGGCGGTAGAGCTCGTACTGGTAGTAGCTCACCACGAACTGGCGGGCGATGGTGGCCGCGAAGTCGCCGTTGGGCTGCTCGAACAGCTGGACGCTGCGGAACTCGTGCTCGCGGCGGAAGTACGCCAGGTCATCCTCGGACTTGGCCGAGCCGTCCTCGTTGGTGAACGCGGCGCCGGCGTAGGTGAGGAAGCTGCGGGCGTGGCCCAGCTGGTCCAGGGCGATGTTGCCCAGGGCGATGTCCTCCTCAAGCTCGGGGGCACGGGAGATCCAGTGGCCCAGGCGCTGGGCGAGGATGAGGGCGTCGTCGCCCAGGCGGAGGGCGTACTCGGCGATGTCCTCCGAGGGCTTGACCAGGCCGGTGCGGACCTCGAGCGCGATGTCCTCCGGGCGCAGGGCGTTGCCGGGGGTGATGCGGGTGGCGGAGGCGTTGGAGTCGCCGCCGGCCACGCCGGTGGAGATGTCGCCGTGGCCTGTGGTTTCGGGGCTGGTGTGGGCGCTGCTCACAGGTGCTTCACCCCTTCGCTCTTGGTGTAGTACGTGGCGTGCCGGTAGTCCTTGCCCTGCGGGGACTCGAAGAACGAGCCCTTGGAGTCGGGATCGCTGGCGGCGATGGCGTCCGCGGGGACCACCCAGATGGAGACGCCCTCGTTGCGGCGGGTGTAGAGGTCCCGTGCGTTCCGCAGGGCCATGGCGGCATCCGGGGCATGCAGGGATCCGGCGTGGACGTGGCTCAGGCCGCGGCTGGACCGGACGAAGACCTCCCAGAGGCCCCACGCGCTCTTGTCATGGTGTTCCTGCGGGGCTGGCGACGCTTTGGGGGCTTCGCGGTTGATCTCGGTGGCGGAGCTGGCCGGGGTTTCCGGGTTGCCGTGCGGGCTCATGCTGCGTATTCCTTCTGCTGCTTTGCTGACTGTTTTGCTGCGTAAGCCGCCGCTGCCTCGCGGACCCAGGCGCCGTCGTCGTGCGCTGCCCTCCGCCGCTCAAGGCGCTGGGCGTTGCAGGGACCGCGGCCGGCCAGGACTTCCTGGAACTCGTGCCAGTCCAGCGGGCCGTGCTCCCACTTTTTGGTGTCCTCGTTGAAGCGGACCTGGTCATCGGGGAGGGTGAGGCCCAGGACCCTGACCTGCTCCACCATCATGCCCACGAAGCGGCTGCGGAGCTCGTCATTGCTGAACCGCTTGATGTTCCAGGCCATGGACTGCTTGGAGTTGGGGGAATCGTCGTCCGGCGGGCCGAACATCATCAGGGCCGGGGCGTACCAGCGGTTCACGGCGTCCTGGGCCATCTGCTTCTGCTCGGGGGTGCCGTTGGAGAGTTCGAGGAGGATCTCGAAGCCCTGGCGCTGGTGGAAGGACTCCTCCTTGCAGATGCGCACCATGGCGCGGCCGTAGGGTCCGTAGGAGGCGCGGCACAGCGGGACCTGGTTGCAGATGGCTGCGCCGTCCACCAGCCAGCCGATGGCGCCCATGTCCGCCCAGGTCAGGGCCGGGTAGTTGAAGATGCTGGAGTAGCGGGCCTTGCCGGCGATGAGGTCGTCCATCATCTTGTCCCGGGACTGGCCCAGGGTTTCGGCGGCGGAGTAGAGGTAGAGCCCGTGGCCGGCCTCGTCCTGGACCTTGGCCATGAGGATGGCCTTGCGCTTCAGGCTGGGGGCGCGGGAGATCCAGTTGGCTTCCGGCTGCATGCCGATGATCTCGGAGTGCGCGTGCTGGGACACCTGGCGGAGCAGGGTCTTGCGGTAGGCCGCGGGCATCCAGTCGCGGGGCTCGATGCGCGAGTCCTCGGCGATGATCCGGTCGAAGTGGGCCTGGCCTGCGGCTTCTTCTTCCGGGGTTAGCTCAGCGGGCACTGACTGCAGGTTCTGCGCTGCCATGGTTGCTCCTATGCAAAGACCGTCTGGGACGTGCCGAATTATTTACCGACCGTTCGTTCAGGATATGCGGGAGCGCCGGACCTCGTCAAGCGTCCCCCTCCCCCTCGCGACGCCCCATCACTTCCTGCCCCCTTTCCCGCGATCCCCCATCACTTCCTGCACCCTTTCCCCAAACGCCCCATCAGGTCCCGCAAAAGGTGCGTGCCGCCGTCGTAATGGCCTGTCAACTCTGGTTTTGGCGATGAGTCCGGTCTTATACTTTCCACGCCCTACCGGGCCCAAATAACGAAACATCCCATGGTTCGGCGTTCCGATGCCGGCGACAGCAATGCGCGCAGTTTCTCCGTGAAGGATGGATGCTCTTGAGACGGTTCCTTGCCCTGGTATCTGCTGTTGCGCTGGCCTTCATTGCCATGACCGGGTTGAGTCCCGGTACCGCCAGGGCTGCGGCCGGGCTGTGCATGGGTGCGCCGCCTGCCGACGGCACCGTGTACGCGGAGACCCGGCAGTTCGTGGATACGCAGTCGTGGTGGATGCCGGACGCTGACCAGGCCAACAACTCCGTCACCAACACCGGCCACCTCCACCTGGGGGCCTGCGTCCCGGAACGGGAAACGATCAGCTCGGGCAACCTCACCGTGAACGTCCGGGTGATCCTTCACGACAACCCGGGCACCGCCGACTACGTGGCCATGGTGTTCAAAACCTCGGACCGGGAAACCACCGTCCAGAAATGCTACCTGCGGGCCGCGGCACCGGACTTCAGCTGCCCGGGGCCGGCCGGCGCCGGCGGGGGCGACTTCACGTGCACCGGCACCTGCGAGCGCTGGCTCACCTTCTCCGCACCCATCTCCGGCTTCAACCACTCAGGCACGCAGGAGGTCCGCTTCCGCGGGTTCGTTTCCGAGCCGGACGGCAACGAAATGAGGGCCAACTTCAACTGGCAGGTCAACATCCAGAACGGCAAGTCCGCCTCCGATGTGACCAGGGACCCCTTCCTGCGGGGCAAGGGCTGGTACACCCACGCCGGATACTGCGAGTCCTCGGTCCGCAGCCTGCCCCTTCCCGACGGACCGGTGTCGGGAGTCTGGGCTCCCCTCGTGGGCCTGACCAGCCACACGGACGGCTCGCGGCCGGCTACCCACTCCTTCATCTCGGTAGACCCGGACTTCCACGCGGTTCCGGCCAACCCGGGGCTGGTCCTCTGGGACTCGGCGGGCGCCTTCGGACCCGAGCCCTTCGGGGCCGCTCCCCTCGCGATCGACACCCGTGGCCTGGCCAACGGCGTGCACAAGCTGCACCTCCGGACGTCCTGCCGGGACGACAAGCTGGGCTCCACCAACTCCGGGGTGATGGTTGTGCCCTTTACGGTGGCGAACTGACCCCCCATCCTGGAGGCCGGGGGCAACGAATAGGGCGCACAGGGTAGTTTCCTGAAGGCCCGCCATCCGGCGGGCAACGGACGCATCCCTCCTGAAAGGGATTGCCATGAAAGCTTCTTCTCGGATCCGGGCCGTCACTATGGCCATCGCCTTGGTCGGGATCACCGGGTGCGCTGCCGGGAGTGGGAATACTCCTGCCGCGCCTTCAGCTGGTTCCCCCAGATCGTCGGCGGAGGGATCGGCGCAAGCCGCCACTTCGGTGATCACGATACGGAATTTCAAGTTCGAGGTCCCCACCACGGTCAGACCGGGATCGATGGTGACGGTGACGAACGCCGACAGCGCCCCGCACACGGTGACGGCAAAGGACAATGGTGGGTTCGACGTTGCGGTCGATCCCGGTGAAACCGCAATTTTCAAAGCGCCCGACTCACCCGGGGAGTACGGGTTCGTCTGCAGCTTCCATTCCCGAATGACGGGAACGCTGACGGTGAAGTGACCGCCACAGCCTCCACCAAAAGAGCATTGACCACACGGAAAAAGTGAATCAGGCCACGTCCACACCCATCCGCTGATGGTGCCGCCGCGAAGTACCGGTGTCTCCTGTCTGGGGACGCCACCATCACACGGACGTGAATGAGGAGATTTTCCGAATGAATAAGTCACTTCGCTTTATGGCAGTCCCCACCCTTGCCCTCGCCGCACTCGCCCTGTCCGGTTCACCTGCAATGGCCGCCGACGGCTCGTACCAGTCAACGCTGAAGCAGATCAACGGCAGCGCCGGATCAGGCACCGTAACAGTTGATGTCATGGGCAACCAGGCCCACGTCGTCCTCAAGGTGTCGGGCCTGCCCGCCACCTTCATGGATGCGCCGTACCCCCACGTCCAGCACATCCACGGCGGGGCCAAGGGCGTCTGCCCCGACCCTTCTGCGGACAAGGACGGCGACAAAGTCATCTCCACCACCGAGGGCGCACCCTCATACGGTGGCATCGTCACCACCCTTTCCACCAGCGGCGATACCAGTAAGGCAGCAGGCCTTGACCTGAAGGTCGCCGGACAGGGCGCTTCCTATACGGTGGACCGCACGTTCGAACTGAACGCCGAAACCAAGGCGGCCCTGGAATCCGGAACGGCAGTGGTTGTGGTCCACGGCCTTGACCCCGCCACCCTCAGCGCCGCAGGCCAGGCCGCCAAGAGTGACCTGGTTCCATCACTGCCGCTGGCGGCTACGTCCCCCGCCCTGTGCGGAACGCTTACGGCCGGCCAAATGAAGATGCCTGCAGGCGGCGCCAACACCGGCATCCCCTCTGAACCCGGCTCTGGCACCGACACCGGCGCCCTCGCCATCGGCGGCGGCCTGGCCCTGGTTGCCCTCGCAGGCGGAGCTTACGCCGTCCGCCGCCGGAACGCGGCAGCATAGCCAAGGCTGAACGGATCAATTCTGTGACATCAAGGAATTTCGGCCGCCGTGGAGGTCCCGGGGCCTCTGCGGTGGCCGGGGTTCTGCTCGCGCTTTCCCTGGCGGGCTGTGCCGCCGGGAGCGCCACTACTTCAGACCCCAGGCCTTCCCCTTCCGCCTCCGCACCACAAGTGGCTTCCCCCGCGGTTACATCAACGGCACCGGCGCCCCCTGTTCCACCAGCAGCCCCTTCTCCACCTGAGGCCCCGGCTGCGCCGCAGCCGCCGGCCGTGCTGGATGCCTCGCCTCCTGCTGTCCTGAGCATTCCTTCCATCGGGGTGCGGACGGACCTTCTCCACCTGGGACTGGAGGAGAACGGTTCGCTGAAAGTGCCGGAGGATGTGGGCAACGGCGCACCGGCCAGCTGGTACAACGGTTCCCCCACGCCCGGCGAACGGGGCCCCTCGGTGATCCTGGGCCACGTCAACGCCCTCGGAGGGCACAAGGGTGTGTTTGCTGACCTCCGGAAGCTCGGGCCCGGTGCCGAGGTCAACGTTTCACGGGCCGATGGCAGCACTGCCGTCTTCACCGTCGACCACGGGGCCCTTTACTCCAAAAACGAATTCCCCACCCTCGAGGTTTACGGCAACACTGCCGGTGCAGAGCTTCGGCTCATCACCTGCGACGGCTACGACCCCGCAACGGGGCTCTTCGATGACAACTACGTGATCTACGCCAAGCTCAAAGCCTGACAACAGCCGCGCACCCCACTCCCAGGGGCCGGCAGAATTGGATGCGCCATGAAACAGCACAAGTCCTTGCTGGCCTCCGTGGCCCTATGCACCCTGCTGCTTTCCGGCTGTGCAACAGCGGCGGGATCCGTCACCGCAGCAGGCAGTTCGACGGCGGCCCCACCGGCAACGTCACCGGCGGTGGGCCACGACGGCGGCGGCCACCACGCCCAGGGGTCAGCATCCCCAGGTCCGCCGGCGGGCGGGCCGAGCGCTGCTGCCCTGATGGTTTGCGGCGACCAGCCGAAGGAGAGGCTGCGGTCCATCCTGGACCTGGCTACGAACCCGCACACCGTGGACAGCTGGGCGGACAGCACCTTCACCTGCACCTACCATCTGGCCGAGGGATCGCTTGTCATTTCTGTCCAGGAAACGGCGGACAAGGCATCGGCACTCAAGTACTTCACCGCAATGCAGGCCCTCGCAAAAGGCGCAACACCCATCGACGGCCTGGCAAATCTTGGTTTTCCGGCATACGAAACGGCCGACGGATCCGCCGTCTTCCAGAAGGACAGCTTCGTGCTGCACGTTGACGCGTCGGGTCTTCCCCCCACCTTGGGGCCGGACAGCATCACCCGCAACGCCCTGGCCTACCAGCTTTCGACGACGATCCTGGCCTGCTGGGTGGAACACCACTAACCGACGGCTTTACGGCACAAAAATCTTTCCTAATCCATTTGAGTTAGGTTAGGTTACCCTTCTATGGTTCTCCGGTGACTACAGAGACAAAGCTCGCCGGGGTTCCGTTCGCCGCGGACCTGGCCCGCTTCGGCGACCGCCAAGCCGTCAGCGCCCACGGCCGGTCGCTGAGCTACCGGGAACTGGCCCGGCAGGTGGAGGACATGGTCCGGGCGTTCGGGCCGGGCCGGCGCCTCATTGCGCTGGAAGCCGGGAACACCCTGCCGGCCCTGGTGTCGTACCTGGCGGCCCTGTCCTCCGGCAATCCGTTACTGATCCTGCCCGCGGGGGACTCAGCCGCGGCCGCACTGGTGGCCGCCTACGACCCCGACGTTGTTGTCAGCGCGTCGGACGGCGAAGCGGTCCTGGATGTCCGGCGGCAGCAGACCCGGCACGACCTGCACCCGGAACTCGCGCTGCTGCTGAGCACGTCCGGGTCCACCGGCTCCCCCAAACTCGTCCGGCTTTCCGCCGACGGCATCCAGGCCAACGCCGCCGCGATCGCGGAGTACCTGCAGCTGCGCCCCAGCGACACAGCGGCCACCACCCTGCCCCTCTCCTACTGCTACGGCATGAGCGTGGTGAACAGCCACCTCCTGGCGGGCGCATCCCTGGCGCTGACCGACCTCTCGGTGGTGGACCCCTGCTTCTGGGACCTGGTCCGCAGGGAACACGTGACATCCTTCGCGGCAGTGCCGTACACCTTCGACCTGCTGGACCGGGCGGGCTTCAAGGACATGGATGTGCCAAGCCTGCGGTATATCACCCAGGCCGGCGGACAGCTGGCCCCCGACCGCGTGCGCGCCTACGCTGAGCTGGGCCGGCGGCAGGGGTGGGACCTGTTCGTGATGTACGGGCAGACCGAGGCCACCGCCCGCATGGCCTACCTGCCGCCGGACCAGGCCCTGGAGCGCCCGGAGGCCATCGGCGTGCCCATCCCGGGCGGGTCCTTCCGGCTTGAGCCGGCGCCCGGCCTGGGCGCGTCCGAGCTGGTGTACTCCGGCCCCAACGTGATGCTGGGGTACGCCGAACAGCCGGCGGACCTCGGCCTGGGCCGGGTGGTCACCGACCTCCGCACCGGCGACCTGGCGCGCCGCGGCCCGGACGGGCTCTACGAGATTGTGGGCCGGCGCAGCAGGTTCGTGAAGATCGTTGGGCTCCGCGTGGATCTGGGCCAGGTGGAGCGGATGCTGGCCGACCTCGGGGTGACGGCTGCGGCCGCAGGCTCCGACGACGCGGTGGTGGCCGCCGTCGAAGGCGACCACGACGTAGCGCTGCTCGCCAAAACCCTTGCGCAGGGCCTGGGCCTGCCGCGCGCCGCCGTCGACCTTTACCCGGTGGAAGCCATCCCGCGCCTGGGCAACGGAAAGCCGGACTATCCTGCCGTCGCCGCGCTCGCCTGTGGAGGAGAAGCGGACGACGGCGGCCCGGCCGGGGTTGTGGACGCGGGCTCGGATGACGTGCGGCGCATCTTCGCCGAGGTGCTGGAGGTGGACGAGGTTGCCGGGACCGATTCGTTCGTGTCCCTGGGCGGCGATTCACTGTCCTATGTGGCGGCGTCCGTCCGGCTGGAGCGGGCCCTGGGCTACCTTCCCGGGGGCTGGCACCTGATGCCGGTCTGCGAACTGTCGCCATCGCCGCACGTGGTGCCCGCCGCCGTCGCGCCTCCCGGCAGTGCCGGGCCTTCCGGAATTGCCGGGCCTTCCGGAATTGCCGGGCCTTCCGGCACTGCTTCCGGCAATTGGGTGCGCAGGGCCCGGCGGAGGCTGCTCGCGCCGATGGAGACCGGGATAGTGCTGCGCGCCGTCGCCATCATCGCGATCGTCTCCACGCATATTGGGTTCTTCCACTGGCAAGGCACGGCCCACGTGCTCATGGCGGTGGCCGGCTACAACTTCGCCCGCTTCCAGCTGTCGGGGGAACGAACGGAACGGTTCCGGCGGCACCTGCGCAGCGTCGCGCGGATCTTGGTGCCGAGCGTTGCCGTGATCGCGCTGGCCTTCGCCGTGACGGACAAGTACGCCCTGCACAACGTTTTCCTGTTGAACTCACTGGTGGGGCCGGCGGGGTGGAGCGACTACTCGCGGTTCTGGTTCGTGGAGGTCCTGGTCCACATCCTGCTGGGCCTGGCCCTGTTGCTGGCGGTACCGGCCGTTGACCGGGCGGTGCGGCGCTGGCCGTGGGCGTTTGGGGTGGCCCTGGTCCTGGTGGATCTGCCCCTGCTTTTTGGCCTGGTGGAGAGCCGGTACCCGGGGCAGGGGCCGGTCCTGTGGCTGTTCGGGCTGGGTTGGGCGGCCGCCGCGTCCCGCACCCTGTGGCAACGTTCAGCCGTTACGGTTCTCGCCGTCCTGGCGGCTCCGGCCTCCTTCGACAACCCGTACCGCAGCGCCACCATCCTGGCAGGATGCCTCATCCTGCTCTGGCTGCCCACGCTGCGGGTGCCCCGGGGACTCCACCGGATCATGGCGCTGCTGGCGAGCGCTTCGCTCTACATCTACGTCACCCACTGGCTGGTGTATCCCCTGTTTGATTCCGTTGACCTCTTCGAGCGGGCGGACAAAGGTTTGGCCGTGCTGGCGTCCCTGGTCTGCGGCGTCCTCTACTGGGCAGGGGCCGCCCGGGCCATGGGTGCGGCGGAACGGTGGATCAAGCGGCGGCGGTCCCTCTCCCGCGCCTCGGTTGAGCCGGCCGCTATGTAGCGGGTTGGGCGCAGACCGGTTTTCGACGCGCAGATTCCCCTGCGCAGACCGTATGTTGCGTGCGCCGGGGAGCATGCGAGTCGAAAATGGGCGGCCGCGTCGCCGGGGCTTTTCCACATAGCGGCACTCTCCACTCCTGCAGCGAAGGTGTGCCGGGCAATGTGGTTGCATGACCGATCTTCCACCGTTGCTGTTGTCGCGCGACCGCAACCTGCACGGGTTGAGTGCCAACGATCTCGCCAAACGCGTGCGGTCCGGCGCTTTGGTCCGGGTGCGGCACGGCATCTACATCGACGGCCCAGCGTGGCGGGCCATGAAGCCGTGGGAACAGTACCGGCTCCGCATCCAGGCGGCCGCGGAAGCATTCGAGAAGCCCACAGTTTTCGGCCGCCATTCCGCGGCAAGCGTGTGGGAAATCCCCACCATCGGCTTTCATCACCCGGTCCAGGCACTCACATTGAAGAACGACGGCGGCCGGTCCCGTGCCGGGGTCAGCCGGCACTTTGCGGCGCGGGCGGATTTGAAGGTGGTCCGGTTGGAGGGCCTCCTGGTCACCGACCGCATCCGGACCGTCCTGGACCTGGCGGCCTTCAGCCCCTTCGCCGAGGCCGTTGTGCCGCTGGACCATGTGCTCCGGCCGGATCCGCGCCGGCAGCTGCCTGCCATCACCAAGGCTGAGCTGGAGAGCGGGATGGGATCGGTTTACTCCGCCGCTGCCACGCGGAGAATCCGGGCGGCCATCGAGTTTGCCGATCCCGCTTCAGGCTCGGCCGGGGAGTCCTGGAGCCGGGCGCTGATCCATGCGGCCCGCTTCGAACCCCCGGTCCTCCAACAGCGGTTTTCCGACGCGGACGGGCTGGTTGGTTACTCGGATTTCCACTGGAAGGAGTCCAGGGTTGTTGGCGAATTCGACGGCGAGGAAAAGTACCTCAAGTCCGAGTTCCTCAAGGGCCTGACCGCATCCCAGGCTGTTGTGGCTGAAAAGCAGCGCGAAAACCGGATCCGCGCCCTGGGCTGCAACGTGGTGCGCTGGGACTGGGCCGACCTCAAGGTGCCCGGGACGCTGGAACGGAAGCTGGCGGCGGCAGGTGTGGGCCGCCGTCGTACTCGCTCCGCCGTTATCGACGCGCAAAACCGCCTCTGACGCGCATATCCCTTCCCGCGCCCCGTATACGAGCGTCGCAAGGGAGTATGCGTGGCGGCGACAAATATGCGCGTCGAAAACGGCGGCCGTGCACCGAAGCGGGGCCAGGAGCGGGCGGTGCATCAGCGGGTGATTTTTCCTTGTTGACGGCCACGCGACGGGGCTATGTTGGAGCTACGCCCGGGCCCGGCTGGGACGGCCATCGCTGACAGGTCTCGCAGAGGTATGTCATGAGTTATGTCCCCGTCAGCAGACGCACCATCAGGCTGCACCGTGAATCCGAGCGGTCCACGCGGCGCCTTGTTGCTGCCCTGTCCGGTGTTGCCATCGCGGCGTGGCTATTGTCCGTGTTGCTGTCAGCCGCGGTCAGCGTTGACGGCTTCGTCCACGACGTCGATCTGGTGGTGCATGACCTTTTCCTCGTTGTGGCATTCGGCGCCATCATCCTGGTCGACTTGCATGGATTCCTGTGGCTGATCGGCCGGCGGACACTCGGTGAAATCATTCGACTCGATGGGGCAGCAACACCGTTAATCTGGGGTGGCCTGGCCGGCATGCTTGCCACCGGGGTGTTCCTGAGTCCGCACCTGGACAGCCCGATGACAGAGGTCAAGCTCGCGGCGGTCCTGGTGCTCAGCCTGAACGGAATCATGCTGATCCCCCTGATGCGGCGGCTCGCGCGGCTCCCTGCCAGGACTGCGTTCAAGGATTTATCCACTGGCCAGCGCGTCCACCTGATGTCATGCCTGGTGGTCTCGCAGCTCTGCTGGTGGACGGCGATCATCATTGGGTTCATCAACGCGCAGTCCTGACGCGCAAAGCCGCTGACGACGCGCACATTCCCTGGCGCGGCCCAAATATGGGGTGCGCTTACGAATATGCGCGTCGAGGACGGATGTGGGGAGCGCAACCGAATATGCGCGTCGAGAACGGGTTTGCGCAGCGCAGGCTGGCTCAGGTGGCCTTCTCCTGGGCCGGAACCCCGGCCGCCGCCTGCGTAGCCGCCCAGCTGGCGAGGACCTTCAGCGCGTCCTCGGACGGGCTGCCTGGCTCGGCGGTGTAGATGTTGATCCGCAGCCCGGGATCCGCGGGGAGCTCCATCGCCTCGTAGGCCAGGTCCAGGTCCCCCACGATCGAGTGGTGGAGTCGTTTGCGGCCGGTGCGGTGGTACTTCACGTCGTGCCGGGCCCAGCGGACGCGGAATTCCTCGCTGCGCGTTGAGAGCTCCCCGATCAGGTCGGACAGGTCCTTGTCGTACGGGTTCTTCCCGGCCGTGGACCGCAGCACGGCCACGATGTCGTCAGCGGCGCGCTCCCAGTCGGCGAAGAACTCCCGCGCTTTCGGGCTCAGGAAGGTGAACCGTGCGCTGTTGGGTGGGGTGCCGCCGTCGGTCATCATCTCCAGGTACAGGGCCCGGCCCAGCTCATTGGACGCCAGCACATCGCCGCGGTCGTTGCGGACCCAGGCCGGCGCCGCCGTAATTGCATCGATCACCCGCTGCACGCTGGGCCGCACCGTCTGCGGGCTCCGCTTGCGCCGTGCCCGCGGAGCAGCCGTGGACGCGCGGGCCAGGTCGAAAAGGTGGGCTGTCTCGGCGTCGTCCAACTGCAGGGCGCGGGCCAGGGACTCCAGGACACTGTCCGACGCTCCGGACAGATTTCCCCGCTCCAGCCGGATGTAGTAATCGATGCTCATTCCGGCGAGCATGGCCACCTCCTCCCGGCGCAGGCCCTTAACCCGCCGGTTGCCGCCGTACGCGGGCAGCCCGGCGTCGTCCGGTGTGATCCTGGCGCGGCGGGAGGTCAGGAACTTCCGCACGTCATCGCTGTTCGTCATGGCTCCCACGCTACGCCGGGCAAATATCCCAAGGGAGGGACTGCCAGCCCCTCCCACAAACCCGTCCACCCCAATACCGTGAAAGGCATGGTTATGGAACTCACGCTCAACAACAAAATCACAATGCCGGCGCTCGGCCTGGGCGTCTTCCAGAGTCCCCCGGAAGAGACCACGGCGGCGGTCCAGACAGCGCTCGAGGTGGGCTACCGGCACATCGACACCGCCGCCGCCTACGGCAACGAGCGGGAGGTTGGCGAGGGCATCCGCCGCTCCGGCCTGGACCGGGCCGACGTGTTCATCGAGACCAAGATCTGGGTGAGCGACTACGGCTACGACCGGGCCCTGCACGCCTGGGACAAGGCCGCCGGCAAGCTGGGCGTGGAGCAGCTGGACCTGTTCATCCTGCACCAGCCCGCCCCGGACCGGTTCGAGAAGACCATCGCCGCGTACAAGGCGCTGGAGACCCTGCTCAAGGACGGGCGGGTGCGGGCCATCGGCGTCAGCAACTTCATGCCTCACCACCTGGCGCAGCTGCTCGAGGAAACCGACGTGGTCCCTGCCGTCAACCAGATCGAACTGCACCCCTACTTCGCCCAGCGGAACGTCCAGGCCGCGGACGCCGAGCACGGCATCCTCACCCAGGCGTGGTCGCCGATCGGCGGCATCACGTTCTACCCGGGCTGGGGCGAGAACCGGAAGAACGTCATGCGGGACCCGGCGATCGCCGCCGTCGCGCAGGCCCACGGCAAGACCCCCGCCCAGGTGATGCTCCGCTGGCACCTGCAGCAGGGCCGCTCCGCCATCCCCAAGTCCACCAACCCGGCCCGCATCGCGGAGAACTTCGACGTGTTCGGCTTCGAGCTTTCCGCGGCCGAGCTCGCCGCCATCGACGCCCTGGACACCGGCGTCCGCAGCGGTCCCGACCCGGACGTGGCCCGCCCCGAGCGGTTCGCCATGGTCATCCCCGAAGCCTAGAAGCCCAAGAAGAGAAGGAACCAGCATGGAATACCGCCCGCTTGGCCGCACCGGTGTGCAGGTCAGCCCCCTCTGCCTCGGTGCCATGATGTTCGGCCCGTGGGGCAACAACGACCGCGCCGACGCCACCCGCATCATCCACCACGCCCTGGATGCCGGCATCAACTTCGTCGATACCGCGGACGTCTATTCCGCCGGGGCCTCCGAGGAGATTGTCGGGGAGGCACTGGCCGGCCGCCGCGATGACGTCTTCCTGGCCACCAAGTTCTTCATGCCCATGGATGAGGACCGCCCCAACCGCCGGGGCGGCTCCCGCCGCTGGATCATGCGCGCGGTAGAGGACTCGCTGCGCCGGCTGAACACCGACTACATCGACCTGTACCAGGTGCACCGGCCCAGCCCTGACACCGACGTGGAGGAAACCCTGGGCGCCCTCACCGACCTGGTCCGCCAGGGCAAGGTGCGCTACATCGGCTCCTCGTCCTACTCCGGCTCCCAGATCGTGGAGGCGCAGTGGGCGTCCCGCGAGCGGAACCTGGAGCGGTTCGTCACCGAGCAGCCGCCGTACTCCATCCTGACCCGCGGCATCGAGGAGGATGTGCTGCCCACCGTGCAGCGGCACGGCATGGGGACACTGACCTACAGCCCGCTGGCCGGCGGCTGGCTTTCCGGCCGGTGGCGGAAGGACTCGGCATCCAGGCCCACTTCCAGTGCCCGTCCCAGCGCCCGGTTCGACATGACCCAGCCCGCCAACCAGCGCAAGCTGGACATCGTGGAGGAGCTCGCCCAGGTGGCCGAATGGGCCGGCGTCACCATGATCGAGCTGGCCATCGCGTTCGTGATCAACCACCCCGGCGTTACCTCCGCCATCGTGGGTCCGCGCACCATGGAGCAGCTGGAGTCCTACCTCCCCGCGGCGGACACCAAGCTGGCGCCCGAGGTGCTGGACCGCATCGACCAGCTGGTGGCGCCCGGCGTCACCGTCAACCCGGACGACAACAGCTACGGCGCCCATGAACTGACGGCACAGGCACGACGGCGGCACCGGGCTTAAATGCCGGCGCCCGCCTCACTCTCTAACCCCCTATGAAAGGAAAAACCATGGCAACGTGGCTCATTACAGGCTGCTCCACCGGACTTGGCCGGGCACTGGCGGAAGCCGTGCTCGCGTCCGGGCACAACGCCGTCGTCACCGCCCGCAAGGTGGAAACGCTGCAGGAGGTCACGGCCGGCTTCCCGGACACCGCGCTGGCACTCCCGCTGGACGTCACGGACAAGGCGCAGATCAGCGCGGCGGTCAAGGCGGCGGAGGAAAAGTTCGGCAGCATCGACGTGCTGGTCAACAACGCCGGCTACGGCTACCGGGCCGCCGTGGAGGAAGCGGACGACGGCGACATCCGCCGCCTGTTCGACACCAACTTCTTCGGGGCCGTGGACATGATCAAGGCAGTCCTCCCGGGCATGCGTGCCAACAAGGCCGGGTCCATCCTGAACATCTCATCCATCGGCGCCCGGATCACCCCCGCCGGCTCCGGCTACTACGCGGCCACCAAGGCGGCGCTGGAGGGCATGTCAGGGTCGCTGCGCAACGACTGAAACCGCTGGGCATCAACGTCACCGTCATCGAACCAGGCGGCTTCCGGACGGACTTTGCGGGCCGCTCGCTGACCCAGTCCTCGACGGCGATCGACGACTACGCGGACACGGCCGGCAAGCGCCGCAAGGAACACGACACCGCCCACGGCAACCAGCCCGGCGACCCGGACAAGGCCGCCCGGGCCATCATCGCCGTCGTCGAATCCGCCAACCCGCCGGGCCTCCTGGTCCTGGGCACCGACGCCTTCGGCGCGTTCGGCAAGGTGGCGGAAGCCCAGCGCGCCGAGCTGGAGCAGTGGCAGGAGCTGAGCACCAGCACCGACATCACGGACTGAGCCGGTCAGCCACCGGCCGGGCTGGCTTCAGCGACGCGCAACTTCATCTTCGCGGCTCATATTCCCCCACGCAGCCCAAATCAGGGCCGCGAAGGGGAATGTGCGCGTCGGAAATGAAGAGGCGCGTCGCAGCAAAACGGCGCAGGCCCGGTGCGAGGGTGAGTTCGCGCTACCTACCTGGGGGCAGGGACGGCAGCGTGGTCAGGCTGAGCTGCGCGCGGTGGTGACGGTAGTGCTTGGGCGCCCACTCCAGGACGTCCCGGCGGCTCATCCACGGCATGAAATACGGGTCCCACGCGGTGGGCATCGTCATGCCGCGGCCCAGCGCATCCTGGTTGGCGTGGCCGTACCAGTTCACGATCACCGCCGTAGTCCGGTCCATCATCCGGAGCATGCCGGCCGGCTTCAGGACCCGGCCCCCGGCGGCGCTCCCGGCCCAGTTCACCCAGTTGTACGGGCGGGCGAACGAATCCAGGAGGCGGCTCCAGGTCCGGGAGGCCAGGGGCGGCAGGTGCGAGAACAGCCCCAGGAGCGGTATGCCCGCCAGCGTGATGTTCTGGCCGAGGACCATGTGGAAGAGCAGTTGCCGGTTGGTCCACCGCGTTCCGATGGACGGGAGGTCCAGCTCGTCATCGCTGGCGCCCAGGACGATGTTCCGGAAGTCGGCCGCGATCCACAGCAGGTCCGCCTTCACTGGGTCACTGTCCGGTTCCGTCATCGGGGCCTCCCGTCCTTGGGCATCAGCCGGTGGTCACATCATAGGCTGGCAGGTTCGGCGGTGCGTCCGTGCTGCAGGCCCGTGGCGAAGCCGATGGTCACGGGCACCGGCGCGGACGTTCCGCAGCAGGAGTCCCCGGCGGTGTCGGCGGCGTCACCGGCCTCGGTAGGGAGGCTGGTGGAGCACACCCCGGTCTCCGGCAGTTCGAGTTCCACGGCGTCCGCGGCTTCGGTATCACCTGCCAGGGCTGCGGCGATGGAGCGGACCTGTTCATAGCCCGTGGCCATGAGGAAGGTGGGCGCCCGGCCGTAGGACTTCATGCCGGCCAGGTAGAAGTCCTTTTCCGGCTGTTCCAGGATCCTGGCGCCATGGGCCGGAACCGTGCCGCAGCTGTGGAAGTCAGGATCGATCAGCGGGCCCAGGGCCTTGGGGGCATCGACGGCCGGATCCAGGTCCAGCCGCAGCTCGGACAGGATGGACAGGTCTGGCCGGAACCCTGTGGCCGGGATGACCCTGTCCACGGTGAGGCTGCGGCCATCCGTTGCGTGCACGGTGACCTTGCCGTCACGGGTTTCGAGGCGGCCGGTGTGGAAGTTTGTGAGGAGCTGGACGGCACCGGTGTCGACGGCGGTGTGCAGCCGGGCGCCCAGCTGGCCGCGGGCGGGCAGCTGGTCGGCGTCCCCGCCGCCGTAGGCACGGGCAGGCGTGGCGGCCCGGATGGCCCAGAAGACTTCCGTTCCCGGGTTGGCGCGGGCCACGCGGGCCAGGTCCAGGACCATGTTGGCGGCGGAGTGTCCGGAGCCGATGACAAGGGTGCGGCGGCCGGCGAATCCGCCGCCGGTCACGTCCGGCAGGGGCCCGGTGACCAGCCCGGCGGCCCGGGCTTCCGCCTCACCCGGGGCGGGCAGGCCGGAAGCTCCCAAGGGCGCCGGCGTGGTCCAGGTTCCGGAGGTGTCAATCACGGCGCGGGCCAGGAGCTCCGACGTTTCCCCGCTGCCGTCCTGGATGCGCAGGAGGAATGGGGCGGCGTCGCGGCCCTGGCTGCGGCCCTTGTCCATGCCCTGCCGGCTGACAGCAACTACCTTCGCCCCGGTCCGGATCCGGTCCTTGAGTTCCGGTGTGGCGGCCAGCGGTTCCAGGTAGTCGGAGACGATCTGGGAGCCGTACGGCAGCGCGGTGGGGCGGGGCGCTTCCCAGCCGGCCCGTTCCAGCAGGCGCACGGCGGCGGCATCCAGGTTGTACTTCCACGTGGAGAAGACGCGCACATGGCCCCACTCGCGGATGGCGGCACCCACCGTGGGCCCGGCCTCGAGCACGATGGGTTCCAGTCCGCGTTCCATCAGGTGCGCGGCCGCGGCCAGGCCGACGGGCCCGGCGCCGATGACGGCCACGGGGAGGGATGCGGAGCTTGCCTTGTGGCTCATGAGAGCACCTTTCGGTCGGCCGCCGGGGCGGCGGAAACAGCAGCAAAGGAGGGGTAGAGGAAGCGGACCAGGAGGAAACCGGCGGCGCCGCCCAGCAGCTGCGCCAGGATGAAGGCAGGGGCCGACGGCGGCGCGATGCCGGCAAAGGTGTCCGTGACGGTGCGCGCCATGGTCACCGCAGGGTTGGCGAAGCTGGTGGAGCTGGTGAACCAATAGGCGGCCGTGATGTAGCCGCCGACGGCGAACGCCACGCGGTCAGCACGGCCCGACCGGACGGTGCCGAAGATGACCAGCAGCAGGCCCACCGTGGCAATGACTTCCCCCAGCCAGAGCGGGACGCCGGTGCGCTGGTGCGTGGACCAGCTGACGGCGTCCAGCCCGAACATCAGGTTGGCGGCCACCGTGCCGGCCAGGCCGCCCAGGATCTGCCCCGCAACCAGGCCGGCCGCCGTTGTCGTGTCGATCATCCCCAGCGCCCGTTCCACCAGGGTCACCACCGGATTGAACGACGCCGACACCGGCTGCAGTGCCATGATCAGCGCCACCAGCGCGGCACCCGTGGCGAGGCTGTTCTGCAAAAGCTGCAGGCCGACGTCGTCCGGTGACAGCCTGGAGGCCATCACGCCCGAGCCGACCACGGCCATGACCAGGAACGCGGTGCCGAGAAACTCTGCCGTGGCACGCCGGGCCAGACCGGTCATGCGGCCTGCCCGCCGATCAGGGCGGCCAGGTTCTGCAGGGCCTCGGTGCGGGCCCGGTAGTAAACCCACACGCCGCGCTTTTCCCGCTCCAGCAGACCCACCTCATGCAGGATCTTCAGGTGGTGGCTGATGGTGGGCTGGGACAGCTCGAAGGCATCGTTGAGGTCGCAGACGCAGGCTTCGCCGCCCTCATGCGAGGCGACCATGGACATCAGCCGCAGCCGGACCGGATCCGCCAGGGCCTTCAGCAAGGGGGCGATCCCTTCAGCTTCCGGCAGGGACAAAGGCTCCCGGGCCAGCGGCGCGCAGCACGCCACCGCCTGGACCGGGGTCAACTCCAAAGACATAGACACACGTAAATATTTACACTCATCTATGTCTTTGGCAACCCCAACATTCCGCTGTACGAAAGAGCCCCTTGCACCCTTCTGCGCACGGGCAAATAGGATGGCACCTGGAGCTAACCGCCGCACACGAAGGGCGCACCATGATCGAGATCCTCACCCCGGCTGAGGTGGCCCGCGCCCGGGAGACCGGCGCCCTGGTGGCTGACATCCTGCAGGCGATGAAAAGCCGTGCAACCGTCGGCACCAACCTCCTGGACATCGACCAGTGGACCAAGGAGATGATCACCGACGCGGGGGCGGAATCCTGCTACGTGGACTACGCGCCGTCCTTCGGCCGGGGTCCCTTCGGCCACTACATCTGCACGGGCGTCAACGATGCCGTGCTGCACGGGCTGCCCCACAACTACGCACTGGCCGACGGCGACCTGCTGACCCTGGACCTCGCCGTCGTCAAGAACGGGATGGCCGCGGACGCCGCCATCAGCTTCATCGTGGGCAAATCACGGCCGGCGGAGAGCGTGGCCATGATCGAGGCGACCGAACGCGCCCTGGCAGCCGGGATCGCCGCCGCAGGGCCGGCAGCGAAGATCGGGGACATCTCGTACGCCATCGGCCGCGTCCTCATTGATGCGGGGTATCCGGTCAACACGCAGTTCGGCGGCCACGGCATCGGTTCCACCATGCACCAGGACCCGCACGTGCCCAACACCGGGCGGCCCGGCCGCGGCTTCAAGCTGCGGCCCGGGCTTCTGCTCGCGCTGGAGCCATGGATCATGGCGGACACGGACCAGCTGGTGACGGACGACGACGGGTGGACGCTAAGGAGCGCCACCGGCTGCAGGACGGCCCACACCGAGCACACCATCGCCATCACGGAGGACGGAGCCGAGATCCTGACGCTGCCTTCGAGGTAGGCCTTACTCCGTCCCGGCCACCGCGCTGCGGCGTTCCAGGAGCAGGGTGTCCTGCCAGTGCCCGGCCTTGGGTCCGTGGCTGATCCGCGCGATCCGTTCCCTGGTTCCCACCACCCGGAAGCCGAGCTTCCGGTGCAGCGCCAGGCTGGCCGTGTTCTCCGGGAAGATGCTGGACTGGATGGTCCAGATTCCTGCCGCCTCCGTGGAATCGATCAGTGCACCGAGGAGCAGCCTGCCCACGCCCCGGCCGTGCGTTTCCGGCGCCACGTAAATGGAGTGCTCCACGACGCCCCGGTAGACCTCCCGGGACGAAACGGACGTCACGGCGGCCCAGCCCAGAACCCGGCCCGCGTCCTCGGCGATCAGCCGGTGCCCGGGCAACCGGCCGCCGTCGAACGCCTCCCAGGTGGGCGGCTCGCTCTCGAACGTCGCCTCCCCCGTGGCGATGCCGGCGGCGTAGATCGCGTGGACGGCGTCCCAGTCCTCGGGGCACATGGGGCGGATGGTGACGGGGCTGTGCATGGGTTCCATTATGGTGGCCGACCACGGCGGTGGTGGGCCAGGCACCTCCCCGGCGGGACAGGCTGTAAATATTCCGTCAATAAAACGGCCCTGCCGCCCCGGCCGCGCGTGCACCGTCCTTTGATGGAGGCAGGTCAGCACATGCACGCGACGGCGAGGAGCGGAGATGCGGTGGGATGAGGCGCCTGATGACCGTGGCAGGGTCAGGTTTGCCGCGGCAGCCGAGGCCGTGGAGGGCTACGGCGGGCGCGCACTGAACGGCCGCGCCCTCCACCCGGCCGGCGGCTACCTTTTCCCCGACCAGGACGGCGAGGGGTGGTGGGTCATTTTCCAGCCGTGGCCCTCGACGGGCGGGCAGGGGCACAGAGTGCCCGGCGACATCCTGGCCTGCAACGATTCCTACGGCGACATGGTGCATGTGATAGTGCTGGCGGCGGGCGTGCGGGAGGACGACGCCGAGGCCGCCTTCCGCGCGGACGTCCCGGTCAGCCTGGCGGACGCCGCGCGGGTGGCGGCAACAGTGCCGCACGTGGCTGCCCCTGCGCACAGGGACGGGACGACGACGTATCCCCCGGTCAGCCGACGTGGACCCACGGGCGCTGGGTGACGTCCGGGACGGCCTCGCGCAGCACCTCCCTGGTCACGGGCGCGATTTCGCCCTCGCCCAGGAACAGGAACCGCACCAGGTTGGTGATGGGATTTCCCTCAGTCCAGCGGAAGTAGATGTGCGGCATGAGCCCCGTGACGTCCCTGATATGCAGCAGTACCGAGGCGATGGTATTGGGAACAACCGGCCCGTGGACTTCCAGGATGTGGTACCCGTGGCGGTTCACGCCACGGACGTACAGTTCCGTTTCGAAGTCGGAGGAGTCATCCACGATCACTTCCAGGAACAGGGCATCGCCTGCCAGCGGGAGGTGGCTGACCTCGATGGCCGACTCAAGCTTGTCCCGGTATGCCTCCGCAGACATCCGCAGCGGCTCGTGCGCGATGATCGCGATGGGGCCGTCCAGGGTGCTGGACATGAACTCCAGGGCCTGCTGGTCCAGGTGCACCCGGGTTGCATGCAGCTCAAAGGACCGGCGGACCCTGGACAGCAGGGAGATGACGATGATGCCCAGGATGAAGATCGCCGCGATCCGGATGCCTTCGGGCCGCTCGAAGATGTTGGCCACCGTGGTGTACGCGAACACCACGGAGATGGCACCGAAGCCGAAGGTGAGGTTCCGTTGCCCGCGCCGGCGCGCCGACAACGTGACGGCCACCGCGGCGGAGGTCATCAGCACCAGGACGCCGGTGGCGTAGGCACCGCCCTGGGCGTCGACGTCGGCGTTGAAGATGAAGGTGATGAGGAACCCGACCAAGGTGAACACAAGCACCAGGGGCCTGACAGCCTTGGCCCACTCCGGGGCCATGCCGTAGCGGGGCAGGTAGCGGGGAACCAGGTTCAGCAGGCCGGCCATGGCCGAGGCACCGGCAAACCAGAGGATGCCGATGGTGCTGATGTCGTAGACGCTGCCGAAGCCCACGCCCAGGTATTCGTGCGCCAGGTAGGCCAGGGCACGCCCGTTCGCCTGGCCGCCGGGCTGGAATTCCTGTTCCGGAATCAGGACAACGGTAATGAAGCTGGTGGTCAGCAGGAACACGCTCATGATCGCCGCAGCCGTGGTGAGCATGCGCCGGGCTCCGCGGATTCGGCCGGCCGGGTTCTCCTCCGTGTCATCCGCCGCTCCGCGGACCTGCGGCATCACGGCAACGCCGGTTTCGAAGCCGGACAGGCCCAGCGCCAGTTTGGGGAACACCAGCAGTGCGATGGCCACTGTCATCAGGGGGTTGCCGTGGGACACCCACAGATTCGTCCACCAGTCGCCCATCGCCACCGGGTGGGAGACCACCTGCATCAGGGTGGCAACCACCACCACCGCATTAAGGCCCAGGTACAGGACAACCAGGAAGACGGCGACGCCGATCGCTTCCTTGAACCCGCGCAGGAAGACGGCAGCCAGCAGGGCCAGCAGGAAAAGCGTTACGGGGACGTTCTGGTTTTGGAGCCAACCGGGGGCAACAGGGTTGCCGATCAGGTGTGCGGTGGCATCGGCGGCCGAGAGCGTCATGGTGATCATGAAGTCGGTGGCGGCGAACCCGAGCAGGACCAGCACCAGGAGCTTTCCTCCCCAGCGGGGCAGCAGCCGCTCCAGCATGGCAATGGAGCCCTCACCGCGGGGGCTTTCACCGGCAACCCGGCGGTAGACCGGCAGGGCACCCAACAGTGTCACGGCCACAAGGACCAGGGTGGCCAGCGGGGAGATGACACCGGCTGCCAGCGCGGCGATGGCCGGCTGGTAGCCCAGGGTGGAGAAGTAGTCCACGCCGGTAAGGCACATGACCTGCCACCACGAGTGCTTTTTTTCGTGCTGGGTGGGAACACCGCCGGGGCCCTGGTGGGTGCCCTTGCTGTCCTGCAGCCCGAACAGCAGCCAGTCCTTCAGCGCCTCCCTTCCGTGCGGGTGGGTGGCGGAAGGATCCGCCGGGGGCCTGCTCAACGTGGTCATGTCTGCCTTTCCGCGCTGCCCGTTGCACCGCGATCATTGCGAAGCTAGCACCGGCGAAATTGGCGGAAGCGCCAGAAAGGGAATTCTTGATGTTTCCTTTACGCGTGATGTTCGACGGCGGCCGGAGCGGTCCGGCGGCAGGTCACGGCTCGAAGCGGTAGCCCATGCCGGCCTCGGTCAGCAGGTGGCGGGGGCGGGCGGGATCCGCCTCCAGTTTGCGCCGCAGTTGGCCCATGTAGACGCGCAGGTAGTGGGTCTCGTTGTCATAGCCGGGACCCCAGACCCTGGCGAGCATCTGCTGTTGCGTTATCAGCCGGCCGGGATTCCGCACCAGCATTTCCAGGATGGCCCACTCGCGGGGGGTGAGCCGGACCGGGTCCCCCGCCCGGGTCACCTTCCGGTTGGCCAGGTCCACCTGGAAGTCACCCACATCGATGGCGGCCCCGCCGTCCGCCACGTCCAGCGTGCCGCTCCGGCGGCCGGCAACGCGCAGCCGGGCCAGGAGTTCGTCCAGGCCAAACGGCTTGGTGACGTAGTCGTCCGCCCCGGCGTCCAGGGCCCGGACCTTGTCCACGGACCCGTGCCGGGCGGAAAGCACGATGATGGGCATGCTGCTGGTGCGGCGGATCCTGGTGATCACGTCCACGCCGTTGATGTCCGGCAGTCCGAGGTCCAGCACCATGGCATCCGGATGGCCGCCTTCCGCGTGCTTCAGGGCGGCCACCCCGTCCAGGGCGGTCAGCACCCGGTAGCCCTCAGCCTCCAGGTTGACCTGGAGGGCACGCAGGAACTGCGGCTCGTCGTCAACGATCAATACTGTCCTCATGAGGTGCTGGTGCCTGCTTTCCGGCGAGGGGTGGAAACGTCCGGTGCGGCAACCTGGGGCAGGCGGATGACCATGGTCAGTCCCCCGCCCGGGGTCGGCTCGGCCAGCAGGTGACCGCCCATGGCCTCGGTGAAGCCTTTCGCGACGGCGAGGCCAAGCCCCATCCCGAGTCCCGCGGGGGCGTCGTCGAGGCGCTGGAAGGGCTGGAACATGCCCTCGACGGCGGCAGCGGGCACGCCCTGCCCGTGATCGACGATGTGCAACTCGCCAAAGGGGGCGCCGCCGTCGACCACTCCCCTGGTTCGCGTCGAAACGCCGACGATGGCCACGTCGGACGCCGGCGCGTATTTAAGCGCGTTTTCCACGATGTTGGCGATGACCCGCTCCAACATCCCCAGGTCGGCATAGATCGCAGGCATGTCCGGGGGAAGCTCCACCCGGATCCGGTCCGCCGGGAGGCCGCGCAGCGCGTCCTCGATTGCATCACGCCACGTGACGGGCGCTGTCAGTGGCGCAGCCGAACCGCTGGAGATCCGGGACATGTCCAGGAGGTTGGCGATCAGGGCGTCCAGGCGCTCGGTGTAGGACTCGACGGTCTCGAGCATCTCGGCCTGCACCTCATCGGGAAGCCTGCGGCTCTGGCGCCGCAGGGCCGTTACGGCCAGTTTTATCCCCGCCAGCGGCGTGCGCAGGTCATGGCTGACCGCCCGCAGGATGGCCGTGCGGACGTTGTTGCCCTCGGCCATTTTGGCGGTGCTTTGCAGTGTCCGTTGAAGGGCATGGCGCTGGCGCAGCAACAGGAGGTGGGCGCCGTGGGCGGACAGGAGGAGCCGGTCCCCGGCGGTGAGGGTTCGCCCGGAGAGGACCAGGGCTGTCCGTTCGTCGGCGAGTTCCACGCTGTCCGTCAACCCTGCCGTGTCCGGGGAGGGAGGAGGCGCCTCCCCGGAGAACGCCTGGAGCTCCCATGCTGCGTCTTTGTCCCCGGATGTGGTGAAGAGCCCGGCCGAACGGACCTGGAAGGTTTCCCGGACCTTGCCCATGAACGCTGCAACGGTGTCATCGGCCAGGAGGGCATCGTGGGCGAGGTCCGCGAGGGTGGCGGCTTCCGCGCGGGCCCGTGCGGCTTCCCGGGCGCGCCTTGCGGACAGGCCCACCACCAGTGACACGGCCACCGCGGCACTGAGGAAGACCAGCAGCGCGAAGACGTTTTGCGGGTCGCTGATATTGAGCGTTCCCACCGGGTCCGTCTGGAAGTAGTTCAGCAGCAGCGAGTCCAGGACGGCGGCGAGCACCGCAGGCCACAGGCCGCCGATGAACGCCACGGCCATCACCCCGGTCAGATGGACCAGTGCGTGGGTGGCGAGGTTGAGCTCCGGATTGCGGGACAGCGCCGCCGTTACCAGGACCGGGAGGACCACAGCCAGGACGAAGCCGATCAGCGTGCGCCTGCCGCTGAGCGCCGCGGGAGATGGCCCCGGCAATCCAGGGCCGCCCTGGGGAAGGGAGACGATGTGCACGTCGATATCGCCCGAGCCCCGGACCACTTTGGCGCCTGCACCGATACCGAGGATCCTGCTCCGGAGCGTCCCTGGTGAGGCGCCGATGACGATCTGGGTGGCGTTGACGCTGCGGGCGAATTCCAGGAGGGACCCCGCTGCGTCCTCGCCGGACACCGTATGGCAGGTGCCGCCGAGGTCGGCGACGAGGCGCCGCTGCGCGTCCAGCAGCTGCCCTCGCGTCGCGGCCGTGCTTTCGGCGCGCCGGACGTGAACCGCCAGCAGGTCCCCGCCGTTGACCCGGGACAGGATCCGGGCCGCCCTCCTGATGAGCAGCTCCCCTTCGGGGCCTCCACTGAGTCCGACGACAACCCGCTCGCGGGCCGGCCAGGTGGCGGTGATCCCCTGGCTTTTCCGGTAGCCCGCCAGCCCTTCGTCCACCCGGTCCGCCAGCCAGATCAAGGCGATTTCACGCAGGGCAATGAGATTGCCCAGCCGGAATTCGTTGGCCAGGACAGCGTCGATCCTGTCCCTGGGCACAACCTTCCCGTCTGCAACCCTCTGGCGCAGGAGTTCGGGCGATATGTCCACCAGCTCGATGTGGTCTGCCCGCCGCACCACGGCGTCCGGGACCGGTTCCCCGTCTGGTTCGTCGGTGATTGCGGCGACGACGTCTTTCAGCGATGCCACATGCTGGACGGCAAGCGTGGTGAGCACGTCCGTCCCCGCCGCCAGAAGCTCCTCGATGTCCTGCCAGCGGCGGGTATTCCTGCTGCCCGGAGCATTGACGTGCGCATACTCGTCGACGACGGCCACCTCCGGTTTCCTTGCCAGCACAGCGTCCAGGTCAAGCTCGGGTACCTCCGCCCCGTTGCCGTCGGGCAGAAGGCGCGGCGCCACGACGTCGAGCCCGTCAAGGAGCTGCCCGGTGTCAGGCCTCCCGTGCGCGGCGGCGATGCCGACCACGACGTCCCTGCCGCCGGCCAGGATCTGGTGCGCCTCGCGCAGCATGGAGTACGTGGTGCCGGCCCCCGCGGCCGCACCCAGGAAGATCCGAAGCGTTCCCCGTGCCATACCCACAGTCTTATCCCCTCCGGCCATACTGACCAACCCGCTGCCTCCGCGGGTCAGACGTGGGCGGGCGCTCGAGCAAAACCTGCCGGGTGTGAGCGGGCGTGGCAGGGGCAGCCGCGGTAGCTCAGTAAGCTGGCGGCATGCCCGCCCTTTCCGCCCTGCTGCCCACCCTGGTGGCCCTTGCCATCCTGGCGGCACTCACGGTGGGAATCCTCTGGGGCGCGCGGACGCCGTCGTACCTCTCCCCTGCCCTGGCCATCCTCCGCGGGGCAGCCCAGCTCGCTGCCATCAGCCTGGTGCTGGGCGGCGTCATCAGCAACCCGCTGTGGGTGGGGGTGGCCCTGCTGGTCATGTTCACCGTGGCGTCCGTGACGGCAACACGAAGGCTCAGCTGGTCCTGGCGCCGCTTCGCCCTGGTGGCGGTGACCATGGCTGCCGGCATCCTGGTGACGGTGGCCGTCGTGTTTGGAACGGGCGCCATCGAATTCGCGCCGCGGTACCTGCTGGCCGTGGGCGGGATCGTGATCGGCAACTCGATGACCATCGCCACCCTGGCCGGACGCCGTTTCTTCGAGGCCGTCCTGGAGCAGTGGGACCAGGTGGAGGGCTGGCTGGCGCTGGGGGCGACGCCCCGGCAGGCCACCCTGCTCCAGGCGCGGCAGGCAGTGCACTCGGCCCTGATCCCGTCCACTGACCAAACCAAGACCACCGGGCTGGTCACCCTTCCCGGCGCGTTCGTGGGCGCGATCTTCGGCGGCGCCTCACCCCTGGAGGCCGGCCGGTTCCAGGTGGTGGTGCTGGCCTCGATCATGGCGGCCGGGTCCATCACCGCCGTCGCTCTGATCCGCTCGCTGGGCAACGTGAAGGTGCGGCCGGAACCGGTGTAGGCCGGGCGTCAACGGGCCGGTTGCCTCCGTCCGGGGGCACCTTACGGCCGGTTTTTCCAGGCGCGCACGAATGGTGCTTTCCCCAGGGCGGTCCGTTCAAGCCGCTCCACCAGCCGGATGTCCACGGGCATGTGCGCCGCGCCGGCAGCCATAAGGGCGGCGGTCACCGCAGCCCGGACGCCTTCCTCGGATTGCCCGGGTGCGAGTCCGGCCAGCAGCACCCGCAGCCCGGACGGTTCCTGGATGACCTGCCAGCCTGCGACGGCCGCCTGGTCCAGGACCTGGTGGAAGACATTCGGGTGCACGTTGACGGTGCCGGTCCTGCCCGGCAGTTGCAGGACGTCCTCGATGCGCCCCTCGATATCCTCCATGACGGTGAAACTGCGTCCGCAGGGGCAGCCCCTGCCGCCGAGCCTTACGGTGTCCGACATCTCGTACCTGATCAGCGGCACGGTCCGGGAGAACAGGACGGTGACCAGGAGCTTGGACCCGGTTGTCCCCGCCGGGACGGGGTTGCCGGCCTGGTCCACGGGTTCGATGATGAGGAGGTCCTCGTAAACGTGGCGGTTCCGGTAGGTGCAGGGGGATGCGATCCCCGCCGTTTCGGTGGCGGCGTAGACGTCGAAAGGGGCGCTGCCCCACGCGGATTCCAGTTCCGCTGCGGCCTGGGCGCTGAGCACCTCGGAGGCTGACATCACCCCCTGCGGCGCGATGTGCAGCCGCCCTGCCAGCTGTTCCGCGGCCAGGGGTTTGAGCGCTGAGGCGTAACCGACGAGGACCCGGGGCTGGAACCGGTTGAGGGCGGCGACGTTCTCCTCCATGGGTGCGGTGACGTCCAGGCGAAGGGTGGGGACCACTCCGGAGCGCACCGATGCGCCGACGACGGCTGACTGGTGGGTGGGGACCCGCGAGCTGACCAGGGCCACCTTCAGCGGCCGGGTCTGCCCCAGGGTAAACCCTGCCCAGTCGTTCGCGCGGGCGTACGAGGCCAGGACGGTAGCCCACTCCGCGCGGTTCCAGACGAACGTTCCGCGCCGGCCGGTGGTCCCGGCTGTCGCCGCCGCCCACCAGCGGCCCTTCCATGGCAGTCCGGGGTCTCCACCGCTCTCGACGAGCGACCGCAGATGGCCTTCCACTTCCGCCAGCGTCAGGTCCGGGGTGGTGATGGCCTCATCGAAGTGCTCCATCAGGTCTGCTTTGGTCACGGGCGGCAGCCGGTCCAGCGGAGCGTCGTGCAGGCCGGCATGGTGGCGGCGGTAGAACTCCGAGCCGGCGTAGGCCGCCCGGCGCAGTTCCGTCAGGGCATGGTCCTGGTGTGCGGCGATCCGGGCGGCGTCCCAGCGGTCCCGTTTCCGCCACGCAGCCCGGAGGAACAGCACGCGGGGGACCAGGCGGAGGTCCACGGCGGTTGCCTGACGTTGCCTTGCCGCGGTCCGGCCTGTCAGCCCTGCTTGACCAGAGCCGCCTCGAGGTTGATCTTGACCTTGTCGCTGACCAGCACGCCGCCGGCTTCCAGCGCGGCGTTCCAGGTGAGCCCGAACTCCTTGCGGCTGATTTCGGCTTCCGCGGAGAATCCTGCCCGCGTGGCGCCAAAGGGATCCACGGCGACGCCGGTGAACTCAACCTCAAGCTCCACCGGCCGGGTCACGCCCTTGATGGTCAGGTCCCCCGTCAGGGTGTATTCCTCCCCGTCCCCTTCGATGTGGGTGCCGCGGAACGTCATTTCGGGATACTTTTCGACGTCGAAGAAGTCCGCGCCCTTCACGTGCGCGTCACGGTTGGCGTCACCGGAGTCAAAACTTGCCGTGGACACCGTGGCATGCACCGAGGACTCCTCCAGGGACCGCCCCACCCTGGCTTCGGCGCTGGCCTGGGTAAAGCGGCCACGGACCTTGCTGATTCCGGCATGTCGGACGCTGAAGCCGATCTCGCTGTGGGACATGTCCAGGAGCCATGTTCCCGGCGTGAGTTCCTGGGGAAGGGTCATTGTCATTCTCCTTACTCGTAGGGCCGCAGGCTTCGCTGCCCGCTACAGGGGCAAGACTGCGGATGCCCCTAAATATTCCCCATAAAACCCGCAGATATAAGGGTCCGGGGTGAACCGGGAGGGAACTTCGGGCGTATACATAGACGTGGCTCTACGTTTATTGACCGCCCTGGCGCTGTTCATCGATGCCGGCGTCCATCTCTTCCTGGCCCCGGGCTACCAGGCCGCGCAGCCGGGCACCATCAGCCAGGGCACCCTGTTCCTGCTCGAAGCCGCGGCGGCCCTGGTGGCCGGCCTCTATGTCCTGGTCCGCGGCAGCCGCGCCGCCTACGCACTCGCCCTGGCGGTGGCACTGAGCGCCTTCGCCGCCGTCATGCTCTACAGATACGTGGACATCCCGGCCATAGGTCCGATTCCGGCAATGTACGATCCCGTATGGTTCTTCTCGAAAACCCTCAGCGCCGTCGCCGAAGGGGCGGGATCGCTGCTGGCTCTGGCGGGCCTGGTCCGTAGCGGCCGCGGGAGAAGGGCCGACGACGGCACGGGGGTCCGTGCCGGGCGTCGCCGGCCGTGACGATCGCCGGGTCAGTTGCCAGCATGCGGGGGAGGTGGCAGATGGGCGCAGCCGGATGGGCGATGTCCGGGCACGCGATGCCTGACGCGGTGGCAACCCTGGCCGCCTACGCGCTCCCGGCCTTGTGGCTGTCATCCCTGTCCGCCTCCGGACCGGTCCTCCAAATGGCAGGCCTGTGTGCGGGCGCCCTGGTGACCGCGGCCGCCGTCGGCTCTGTCCTGCGGCGCATCCCGCGCCTCTCAACTCCGGCAGACCGCGTCACCCTGCTGCGTGCCGTCCTGGTGGCACTCTGCGCCGTGGTGGCCGTCCCGGAACTGTTCACCGGGCGCAGCAGTTTCCTGGTGCCGGCCCTGGGCGGCGTCGCCTTCCTGCTGGACGGGCTGGACGGCGCCGTGGCGCGGCGGACCGGAACCGCATCCCCGGCGGGGGCACGCTTCGATGCCGCCACCGACGCCGCGCTGGTGCTTGTGCTGTCCATCGCGGCCGCGGCGGTGGCGGGCACGTGGACACTGGCGATCGGGGGCATGTACTACGTGTTCACGGCCACGGGATTCTTCCGGCCGCACCTGCGTGAGCCGCTGCCGCCCAGTGTTTCCCGCAAGGCCATCGGGGCCTTCCAACCGCTGGCGCTGCTGGTGGCGCTTGTCCCTGGTATCCCGTGGGCTGCCGCCTTCCCGGCGGTGGCGCTGGCGCTGCTCACGTATTCCTTCACGCGCGATGTGGTCCAGCTGGAGATCCGCCACCGCTCCCGAGAGCTTCCCGCTGCCCACGCTCACTTTCGACACCCACATTCCCCGGCGCTGCCCGAATAGCCCGAGCGCTAGGGAATATGCGCGTCGCAGGTGTTCAAGCGCGTCGCCACAAGAAGTCTGGTGCGGACTTCCCCTGCCTCACCCCAGGCTGGCGAGGGCCTTCCGAAGGCGCGCGCCGGCGTCGTCCGCAACCTCTTTGACCGCGGCAGCGTCACTGAGCTGGACCATGGTCTGCGGGTCAATGGCCTCGACGGTGGTCTCGGTGGCATCGGCCTTACGCCGCACCACCACGTTGCAGGGCAGCAGCGCACCCATTTCCGGCTCGGCTGCGAGGGCACGGCTGGCAAGGGCCGGATTGCAGGCGCCCAGGATGACGTAATCCCCGACGGCGTCCGCGGCCTCGGCGCCCAGCTTGGCTTCGAAGGTGGACCGGACGTTGATTTCCGTCAGGATCCCGAAGCCCTGTGCCGCAAGGGCCTCGCGGGTGCGCTCCAGCGCTTCCGCCCAGGGCAGGGACACGGTGGTGGCCAGGGTGTACGTCATGGTGCTCCTCGGGATATTCGACGGTCCGCTGATAATGCAGGCTGATTAGGCCAGGGAGAGGAAGAGCTTCTCCAGGTCCTTCCGGTCCATGGTCTGGTCCTTCTGCGTGATGCACTGCTCCAGCCCGGTGGCAATGATGGCGAAGCCGGCGCGGTCGAGGGCTTTGGACACGGCGGCCAGCTGGGTGACCACGTCCTTGCAGTCCCGGCCTTCTTCAAGCATCCGGGTGACGGCGGCGAGCTGTCCCTGGGCGCGCTTGAGGCGGTTGATCACGGGCGTGAGTTCGGTTGGGTTCAGTTCCATAAGAAGGGTCTCCATTGATGGGGTGCTCCCGTCAACTGTATACCCCTCCGGGTGTTTTGACTACCCCCGGGGGTATCTGTGATACTCGGTGGGGTATCCAGCCCATCCCTTCCGAGAGGCATCAATGACTTCCCCTTCAAAAGCAACCGCCGTTAAAGCGCTTGCCCCCGAAACCCTCCGGTCCTGGTTCACGGAGCACCAGGACCTCGTGGTCATCGACGTGCGCTCCGCCGCCGAATTCGAGTCCATGCACATCCGCGGCTCCTACAACGTGCCGCTGCCGCTGCTCTCGGAGCACACCGATGAGCTCGCCGCCCGGCTGGGTTCACGCGTGGTCCTGGTCTGCCAGTCCGGCGTCCGCGCCGAGCAGGCCCGGCAGCGGATGGCCACCGTCGGCCTCGACACCGCCTACGTCCTCACCGGCGGCGTTCCGGGCTTCGCCGCCGCGGGCGGCGACGTGGTCAAGGGCAAGGACCGCTGGGACCTGGAGCGCCAGGTCCGCCTGGCCGCCGGCTCCCTGGTGATGCTGGGCCTGGTGGGCGGCAAGTTCGTCTCCCCCAAGGTCCGCATGCTTGCCGGCGCCATCGGAACCGGCCTGACGTTCTCGGCCGCAACCAACACCTGCGCCATGGGCAAGGCCCTTTCGGCCATGCCGTGGAACAAGGCCGCCAAGGAGCCCACCCGCGAAAGCGCCATCCTCCAGCTTCCCGTTCCGGCAGCAGAAGAGGACGCCGCGGCATGATTCCGGCCCTGGGCCTGGGGCTTGTCGTCGGCATCGTCCTGGGCGTCGTGGGCGGCGGCGGCTCCATCATCGCCGTTCCGGCCCTGGTGTACGGCGTGGGCATGAGCCCCGCCCAGGCGATTCCGACGTCGCTGCTGGTGGTGGGCGTATCCTCGCTCACGGCCCTGCTCCCCAGGATCCGGGAGGGCCTGAACTGGCCCGTGATCGCCCTGGTCGGCGGCGCCGGGATTCCGGCGGCCTGGGCCGGCGCGGCCGTGGGCAAGCTGCTGGACCCGAACCTCCTGATGCTGGCGTTCGCCGGAATCATGGTGGCCGCAGGCATCCGGATGCTGATGAAACCCCGTGAAACCGAAGGGTCCTGCAGCACGGGGCCGCACCGGGCGTTCCGCTCCTGCGCCCCGAAGGCCGTAGGCGTTGGCCTGCTCGTCGGGTTCCTCACCGGGCTGCTCGGCGTGGGCGGCGGCTTCCTCATCACCCCGGCGCTGACCATCTTCCTGGGCCTGCGCATGAAGCAGGCCGTCGGAACGTCACTGGCAATCATCGTGGTCAACTCCGCTGCCGGCTTCAGCGCCCACGCCGCCGGCTACACCGTCGACTGGGCCACCACCCTGGCGTTCGCGGTCCCGGCAATCCTGGGATCCGTCGTCGCCGCGCGGCTGGCCCGCCGCCTGCATGACAAGCACATCCGCATCTCATTCGCGGTACTCATCTTCGCCGTCGCGGCATGGGTCACCGCCGGCACGGTCACCGCCTGACCCACCAAGAGGAGAACACCATGGGACTCATCGATTCCCTCAAAAAAGCCTTCAGCAAGCCCTACAAGACGGTATCCGTGGCGCAGGCCAAGGAACTCCTGGGCTCGGGGGCCACCCTGATCGACGTCAGGTCAGCCCAGGAATGGCGGACCGGCCGGGCGCCGCAGGCCAAGCACGTCCCCCTGGACCGGCTGCAGGCCAGCACCGCCGGGATCCAGAAGACCCGCCCCGTGATCGCCGTCTGCGCCTCCGGAGTACGGTCCGCCTCAGCAGCACGCCTCCTGGCCGCCAGGGGGTACGACGCCTACTCGGTACGCGGCGGATGGCCGCATGGCGCCAAGCCGGCGAGCCCGTCCGCTAGGCAAGCAACACCACCCGGCAACCCAGCCGAAACCACTTCAAAGGAGAACCACCATGGCTGAAATCACCATCACCGAAACCGACCAGCGCCGCTCCACCGCCCGGATCCTTGACGTCCGCGAGGACTTCGAAGTCGCCGAAGGGATGATCCCCGGCGCATTGCACATCCCCATGGGCGAGCTGCAGGCCCGCTTGTCCGAACTGGACCCGGCCGTGCCCGTGATCGCCATTTGCCGCAGCGGCAACCGCAGTGCCGCCGTCGCTGAAGCCCTCAACGGCGTCGGCTACAAGGCGGACACCATGGCCGGCGGCATGACCGCGTGGACCCGCGCCGGACTCCCCACCACCTAGGCCCTGCCGCATGTTCGCCCCCACCTACGGCGCCGCCGCCGAACGCCACCCGGACATCACCTTCGCCAAGGTGGACACCGAAGCCGAACAGGCCCTCGCCGCCGCAGCAAACATCACCTCCATCCCCACCCTGATGGCCTTCAAGGACAAGACCCTCGTCTTCTCCCAGCCTGGAGCACTCAACGCCACCGGCCTCGAGGAAGTCATCCAGGCCGTCAAGAACCTGGACATGGCCAAACTCCGCGCCAAAGCCGGCCACCAGCACGCCTGAGCCACCGGCGGCACATCAGTCCTGTTCCCCTCGTTGCGTTATACCCCGGGGGGTATCTATACTTGATTCAGAACCCCCTCCATCCCCTTTCACCCGAAGGAGAGCACCAGATGCTTATCGAACGCATATACGACGAAGACCTGGCCCAAGCCAGCTACCTGATCGGCTGCCAGGCCAAGGGTGAAGCCATCGTGGTGGACGGCCGCCGCGACATCGCCGTCTACCAGGACCTCGCCGCGAAAAACGGCATGAAGATCGTGGCCGTCACCGAGACCCACATCCACGCCGACTACCTCTCCGGCACCCGCGAACTTGCCGCTGCCACCGGCGCCAGGATCTACGTCTCCGGCGAGGGCGGCCCGGACTGGCAGTACGAATTCGACGGCGAGCGGCTGTACGACGGCGACACCATCACCCTGGGCAACATCACCATCAAGGCGGTCCACACCCCGGGCCACACCCCGGAGCACCTGTCCTTCCTGGTGACCGACGGCGCGTTCAGCAACCAGCCCGGCTACCTGCTCTCAGGCGACTTCGTGTTCTCCGGCGACCTGGGCCGGCCTGACCTGCTGGACGAAGCAGCCGGCGGCGTGGACACCCGCTTCGTGGGCGCCAGGCAGCTCTTCGCCAGCCTGCGCGACAAGTTCCTGACCCTGCCGGATTACGTCCAGGTCCACCCCGCGCACGGCGCGGGCAGCGCCTGCGGCAAGGCCCTCGGCGCCATCCCGTCCTCCACCGTGGGCTACGAACGCCTCTACGCCTGGTGGGGCCCGTACCTCGCCGCCAATGACGAGCAGGGCTTCATCGATGAACTCCTGGACGGCCAGCCCGACGCCCACGCCTACTTCGGCCGCATGAAGCGCGAAAACCGCGTGGGGCCGGCCGTCGTGGGCGAACGCGCTCCGCTGAAGGAACTGGACACCGCCGTCGTGGCCAAGGGCCTGGCGGAGGACACGCTGACGTTCATCGACACCCGTTCCAATGACGAAGTGCACCGCGGCACTGTGGCCCGGTCCCTGAACGTCCCCGCCGGGAAGTCCGTGGCCAGCTACGGCGCCTGGGTGGTCAACCCGGAAACGGACAAGAACCCGCTGGTGCTCCTTGCCAAGGACCGGGACCAGGCCCAGGACATGTGGGACCATCTGGTCCGGGTGGGCATCGACAACGTGGCCGGCTACGTCACCGGCATGGACGGCCTGCCCACCTTCACTCCCAAGCTGATCCAGCCGGAGGAACTCGGGAAGTTCGACGCCGCGATGCTCCTGGACGTCCGCAACAAGACCGAGTACAAGGCCGGGCATGTCCCGGGCGCGTACCAGCTCAGCGGCGGCCGCCTCATGTGGCACCTGGATGAACTGCCGGCCGGCGGCACCATCGTGTCCTACTGCCAGTCGGGCGTCCGGAACTCCGTCGCCGCCAGCGCCCTGCGCCGGGCCGGGTACGACGTCGTCGAACTCGATGGCAGCTACGCCGCCTGGAAAGCCTGGCAGAACAGCGTCCCCGCCGCCTAGCCACTCCACCCAAGACCACCCGGGCAGGACCCCCCCCCTCGTGCCCGGGTTCAGGTCCGGGCGCGTCCCCCGCGCGTCCGGACCCGGCCCGGGCGTGCCCCCGCACGCCCGGGCCACCTTACGTCCCCACGAACGGAGCACCCCATGCCGGGCAGGACCCTCCCCCGCCATGCCACCGGAACAGCCGGTGCCGTGCTGGGCCTGCGGCAGAACCTGGCCCAGTTCATGCTGCTGGTGGCTGTCAACGCGCTGGTGGGCGGCACCCTGGGCCAGGAACGCACCGTCATGCCCCTGCTCGCATCCCGGACGTTCCACCTGGACCTGTACACGGGCGCGCTGACCTACATCCTGGCCTTCGGCCTGTCCAAGGCCGCGATGAACTACTTCGCCGGCACGCTCTCGGACAGGTACGGCCGGAAACCCGTCCTCGTGGCGGGCTGGCTGGTGGCAGTGCCCGTACCGCTGATGCTCATCTTCGCCCAGTCCTGGGGCTGGATCGTGGCGGCCAACGTGCTGCTGGGCATCAGCCAGGGCCTCACCTGGTCCACGGCCGTGATCATGAAGATGGACCTCGTCGGCCCCAGGCAGCGTGGCCTGGCCATGGGCTTCAACGAGGCGGCGGGCTACCTGGGCGTCGCCGCCACCGCGCTGGCCACCGGCTACCTGGCAACTGCCTACGGCCTCCGCCCGGCCCCGTTCCTGCTGGGTGCCGCGTTCATTGCCCTGGGACTGGGCCTGACTGTCGTGGCCGTCCGGGAGACCCACCACCATGCCATGGCCGAGGCCTCACAACACGTCGGCGTCCAGAGCAACGCCCATGCCGGCCTCTCCACGGGCCAGGTGTTTACCCTCACCAGCTTCAGGGACCGATCCCTTTCGGCAGCCAGCCAGGCCGGCCTGGTCAACAACCTCAACGACGGCCTGGCCTGGGGCCTCTTCCCCGTCCTGTTCGCCGGCGCAGGCCTGGACCTCGGCCAGATCGGCATCCTGGCGGCCGCGTACCCCGCCGCCTGGGGTGCCGCCCAGCTGGCCACCGGCGCCGCGTCGGACCGGTGGGGACGGAAATGGTTCATCGCGGCCGGCATGCTGGTGCAGGCCGTGGCACTGGGAGTGGTCGCATCAGCGCACAGCTTCGGGCCGTGGCTCGCCGCCGCCGTCGTGCTGGGCCTCGGTACCGCCATGGTCTACCCCACCCTGCTGGCCGCCATCGGAGACGTGGCCCACCCGGCCTGGCGGGCCCGCTCCGTGGGGGTCTACCGGCTGTGGCGCGACGGCGGATTCGCCGTCGGTGCCCTCCTCTCGGGAGTCCTCGCCGACTTCTACGGCATCCCCGCCGCGATCGCCGCCGTCGCGATCCTTACCGCAGCCTCCGGCGCCGTGGTTGCCGTCCGGATGCGCGGCAGCGACCACGCTGCGGGATGACAAACCCCAGCTTCATCCGTGCCCTGCCAGGTACGTGACCAGGCCGTCCACGGTGGCCACCGCAGGGTAGTCGGCCTCCGGGATGTCCACTCCCGTGCCCTCCGCGATGACCTCCACCAGGCGGAGGAAATCCAGCGAGTCCAGTTCCAGGTCCTGGCGCAGCCTGGCGCTGCCCTCCAGGTCTTCGGGCCCCACGTCGGGCGCCACTTTGCCGATGGCGGCCTCCACCGCCTGGCGCGCATCCTGTTCGTTCATGGCTCCTCATCCGTCCGGCTCCCGCTGCTCACAACTTTTCCGGCGCCTGAAGCAGTTCGTCGATGCGGGCCAGGAAACGCCCGCCGCGCAGCCCGTCACTGACCCGGTGGTCCGCGGACAGGGTGGCGATGGCGGCGTGCCGGATGCCGAGCATCCCGTTGTGCGCCCACGGCTGCTCCAGCACCTTGCCGAAGCCCACCATGGCCACCTGCGGCGGGTAGATCACCCCGTACACGCTTTCCACGCCGAGGTCCCCGAGGTTGGTCACTGTGATGGTGGGATCGGCCATCTCCGCGCGCTGAAGCCGCCCCGCCCTGGCCCGGCCGACCAGGTCCCGCAGCTGGTCCATCAGCTGGTCCAGGCTGAGGGTGTCCGCGTGGTGCACCGCCGGGGCCACGATCCCGCCGTGCCGCAGGGCAACGGCGACGCCCAGGTGGACGGCACTGCTGGGATGGAACGCGCCCTTGGTGAAGAACCCGTTCATGTCCGGTTCTTCCTTCGCCGCCAGCGCGGTGGCCTTCAGCAGCAGGGCCGACGGCACCAGCCGCGATGACACGGGCCGCTGCTGGTTCGCCGCCTGCATCCACGCCATCGCCGCCGCCAGGTCCAGGGTGGTGGACAGGTAGTAGTGCGGAATTTCCTTCTTGGAGCGGGACATCAGCGCGCCGATGGCCTGCCGCAGGGTTTCCGCCTTGCCGCCCGCCGCCGTCGTCCGGTTCCGCCCGGGCTGCTCCTCCTCCGGGGTTCCGCGCGGCGCTTCCACGGTTGGGGCTTCCACCGGTTGGGCTTCCGACGGCGGTGCTGCCGCGGGCTTTTCCGCGCCGGCTTCCTTAGCTGGCCGCCCCCGGGGCGGAACGGCGGCGAGCACGTCCTCCTCGGTGACGGCACCGCCCGGGCCCGTCCCCGTGACCGCGGACAGCTGGACGCCGAGTTCGGCGGCCAGCCGCCGGGCCAGCGGCGACGACCGGATGCGGTGCGCTTCGGGTGCTGGTGCCGGCTCCGGCGCCCTGGTGCCGGACGCCGCTGCGGCGCGTTCGACGTCGGCCCTGGTCACCTCGCCGTCCGTGCCGCTGCCGCTGATGCGTCCGACGTCGACCCCCAGCGTGTGCGCAAGGTGCCGGACCGGAGGTGCTGCCTTTGCCTCGCGGTCCGCGGGCGGGGCTGGCGGGAGTTCGGCGGGCGTGGCGGTGATCCGGGCGATGGGGGTGCCCACGTCCACGGTGTCGCCGATGTCCACCAGGAACTCGGCCAGCACGCCTTCCTGGAACGACTCGATGTCCATCACGGTCTTGTCGGTGTCCACGGCCGCCACCAGGTCACCCTTGTGGATGTAGTCCCCGGGCTTGACCAGCCATTCCACCACCTTGCCGTGTTCCATGTCCGCGCCCAGTGACGGCATCCGGAACTCAGCCACCGGCGCCCACGGCCCTTCGCGCGGCGGCCATGACCCGCTCCACGGACGGCAGCGCGGCCTGCTCCAGGTGCTTGGCGTACGGGACAGGGACCTCCAGGCTGCACACCCGCTCCACCGGCGCGTCCAGGTCGAAGAAGGCCTGCTCGGCGATCCTGGCCGCGATCTCGGCCGAGATGCTGCCGCTGCGCCAGCCTTCGTCCACCACCACGGCGCGGTGCGTCTTTTCCACGCTGGCGAGGACGGTGTGCATGTCCAGTGGGCGGAGGGAGCGGAGGTCGATGACGTCGGCGTCGATCCCTTCCCCGGCCAGTTGACCGGCCGCGTCCAGCACCATGGGCAAGGTGCCGCCGTAGGTGATGAGCGTCAGGCCCTGCCCGCCTCCGTTCCCTTGCCGCAGGACCGCCGCCTTGTCGATGTCCACGGCGCCGGCATCGTCGTCGAGCTCGCCGGCCACGTTGTACAGGGAACCGTGCTCGAAGATCAGCACCGGGTCCGGGTCCTGCAGCGCGGTCCAGAGCATACCGCGGGCGTCGGCCAGGGTGGCCGGGGCAAGGATGCGCAGCCCCGGAATGTGGGCATACCAGCCCTCCAGGCTGTGCGAGTGCTGGGCCCCGAGCTGACGGCCGGCGCCGGTGGTCATCCGGATGACGATGGGCACGTTGAACTGGCCGCCGGACATGTGCAGCAGGGTGGCCGCGTTGTTGATGATCTGGTCCAGCGCCAGCAGGCTGAAATTGACGGTCATGATCTCGACGACGGGCCGCATCCCGCCCAGCGCAGACCCGATCCCTGCCCCCACGAAGCCGGACTCGGACAGCGGGGTATCGCGGATCCGTTCAGGCCCGAATTCCTCCAGCAGCCCCAGGCTCACGGCGAAACTGCCGCCGTACCGGCCCACGTCCTCGCCCATGAGGAACACCCGTTCGTCCCGCTGCATGGCCTCGCGCAGCGCGGCACGCATGGCTTCCCGGTAGGTGGTTTTCATCCTTCCGCCCTGCCTTTCCCGGCCCCGTCGCCGGCACTGACATTGCCACTGTCGCTTTCGGCCCGGTCGCTGTACACGAACCGTGCCAGTTCGGACACCGGTTCCGGCGTCCCGTTCTCGGCGAACCCGACGGCGGTGCTGATCTCCGCGTCCACGTCCGCCGTAAGTGCGGCCCAGTCTTTCTCCGGCAGCCGTCCCGCCGCCCGCATGGCACCTTGCAGCAGGCTGATGGGGTCCCGTTCCATCCACTGCGCCACCTCGGCTTTCTCCCGGTACAGCTCCGGATCGAACATGGAGTGGGCGCGGAAGCGGTACGTGCGCAGTTCCAGGAAGTGCGGGCCGCCGCCGGACCGGACGGCGTCCACGGCACGCCTGGCTGCTTCCTCGACCGCGAGCACGTCCATGCCGTCCACGGCCCAGGCGGGGATTTCATACCCGGCGGCCTTGAGCGCGATGTCCGTCTGGGACTCGGAACGGCCCAGCGCGGTTCCCATGGCGTAAAGGTTGTTTTCGCAGCAGAACAGCACCGGCAGCTGCCACAGCGCTGCCAGGTTCATGCTTTCGTGGAACTCGCCTTCGGCCACCGCGCCTTCGCCGAAGAAGCAGACGGTGACCCGCTGGCGCCCGGACATCCGGTCCGCGAGCGCCAGGCCGACGGCAAGCGGCAGGCCCCCTGCCACGATCGCGTTTCCGCCGTAGAAGCGGGTGGCGGCGTCGAAGAGGTGCATGGATCCGCCGCGGCCGCGGCAGCATCCTTCCGCGTGGCCGTACATTTCGGCCAGGATGGCTCCGGCGGAGACGCCGCGAAGGAGGGCGTGCCCGTGTTCCCGGTAGGTGGCCACCACGGCATCCTCGGGTGCCAGGGTTTCCATTACCCCGGCCGCCACGGCTTCCTCGCCGATGTAGACGTGCAGGAAGCCGCGGATTTTGGCGGCGCTGTACAGCTCGATGCATTTTTCCTCGAGCCGGCGCACCCGCAGCATCTGCCGCAGCAGGTGGAGGGCATGCTCCGCGTCCGGGACGGCCTGGTTCTTGAGGGTACTCACGGCTGGTCCTTCAGTGTCATGGCCGGTCCTGCCGGTGACTCGAGTGTTGAGGTGTCGCCTTCGGGCAGCCCCAGCTCGCGGGATTTGAGGAGCCGCCGCAGGATCTTGCCGCTGCGGGTCTTGGGCAGGGTGGCGGTGAAGTCGAGCAGCCGGGGTGCCACGGCGGCGCCGAGCCGTTTCCGTGCGAACCCGATGATGTCCAGCTGCAGCTCCTCCGTGGGCTCGTTGCCAGGCTTGAGCTCCACGAAGGCCTTGACCACTTCGCCGGCCACGGGGTCCGGCACGCCGATCACGCCCGCTTCGGCGACGGCCGGGTGCTCCATCAGGCAGCTTTCCACTTCGAAGGGCCCGATCAGGTGGCCGGAGGACTTGATCACGTCGTCGCCGCGGCCCACGAACCAGAAGTAGCCATCGCCGTCGCGCTTTGCCAGGTCCCCGGTGAGGTACCAGCCGCCGGCGAAGCACCGCCGGTACCGTTCCTCCTCGTTGAGGTAGCCGCGGAACATGGACGGCCAGCCGGGCCGCAGCGCCAGCTCACCCATGGCGTCCGGCTCGGTAACCAGGACCGCCTTGCCGTCCCGGAGCACGGGCTTGCCGTCGGCGTCCCGGGCCACCAGGGCGGCCTCGATGCCGGGCAGTGGCCGGCCCATGGAGCCCGGACGGATGTCCATGGCGGGGTAGTTGGCGATCATGATCCCGCCCGTTTCGGTCTGCCACCAGTTGTCGTGCACCGGCAGGCCCAGCACGTCCTGGCCCCACACCACTGCCTCGGGGTTCAGCGGCTCCCCCACGCTGGCGATGAAGCGCAGCGCGGAGAGGTCATGGCCGGCGGCTCGTTCCGCGCCTGCCTTCATGAGCATCCGCAGGGCCGTGGGGGCGGTGTACCAGACGGTGACGCGCTGCTCCGCGAGGATGCGGTACCAGCGGTCGGCGTCCAGCTCCTCCTCGTCCACGATGGCGGTGACCCCGTGCACCAGCGGCGCGATGATGCCGTAGGACGTGCCGGTCACCCAGCCGGGATCGGCGGTACACCAGTAGATGTCATCGGGGTGCAGGTCCAGCGCGTAGAGGCCGGTGGCATAGTGGGCCGCGACGGCGCCATGGACATGGATGGCACCCTTGGGCGTGCCCGTGGTGCCGCTGGTGAAGTGCAGCAGGGCCATGTCCTCCGGCTGGGTGTCCGCGACCGCGTCGATTGGGTCAGCCCCAGCCAGGAGCCGGGCCAGGTCCAGGGTTCCCGGTTCGGGGCTGCCGTCCGCGTCCACCAGCAGGACGTGGCGGAGTTCGGGAAGGGTGTCCCGGAGCGGCGCAACCTTTTTGCGGTAGAGCGTTTTGGTGGTCACCAGTACCCGGCCGGCCCCCAGGTGCAGCCGCTGCCGGACAGGCTCGGGGCCAAAGGCGGAAAAGAGCGGGCAGAAGACGCTGCCGTTCTTGAAGGTGCCCAGCACGGCCACGTACAGCCCGGGGCTGCGGCCCAGGAGCGAGAAGACCCGCTCGCCCCGCCCCACCCCAAGGCTTCGAAGTACGGCGGCGAACCTGTTGGTCTGGTCCGCAAGGTCGCCGTAGCTCAGGGACCGGGTGCCGCCGTCGGCCTGCACAAAGCGCAGGGCTTCCTTGCCGCCGCGGCCTTCCGCAACGTGGCGGTCAATGGCTTCGTAGGCAATGTTGAGGCCGCGGCCGCCGGGCAGCCCAGCCAGCGCCTGCCGTGCCTGGTCCCAGCTGAAGTCCCGCCGGGCGGCATCATAATCGGCCAAATTGGGCTGGACCGGGAAGGCTGCCACGTCCTTGGTGATGGCAGGCCAGCGCGTGGACCCCTCGGTTCCGGTGGCCATGGTGCTCCTCTGGTCCATCATGTTCCTTTGTTATGGGTGGAACCGCTGTGGGCTAGAACCCCGAGGGCTCGGTTTCGAGCTCCGGTTCGCCGGGCTGGTACTCGTGGTGCAGCGGCCGCAGGGCCTCGGTCCGCGGATGCCAGAACAGCGCGTCGTAACGGTCGCCCATCCGGGTGGGCACATAGTTGCCCCTCTCCCGGCGTGGGTTGTACACCACGCCGATGGCCCGGTGCCCGCGCCAGGACGTCAGCCACCGCCCGGCCCGTTCCGGACCGAACACCAGCACCGACGGTTCGCCCAGCGCCTCGTGGAGGAGGTCCTCGTGGCTCCCGCCGCCCGTTCCCCGCCGTGTTCATCCCGGTGGCCCTGGGCCGCCGTCATTCCCTGGTCTCCGGCCGGGCGCGCCCCACCGGGGACGGCAGGAGGTACTGCCGGAACCAGTCCGCGGCCAGGGTGGCCGCCATGGCCAAGGTGCCCGGTTCCTCGAACAGGTGGGTGGCCCCGGGAACGATCTCCAGCCGCGTGGGGGCATGCATTTGCGCCATGGCCTGGCGGTTGAGGGCCAGCACCTGGGTGTCCGCCCCGCCCACGATCAGCAGGGTGGGGGCCTTCACGGCGGGAAGCCGCGGCCCGGCAAGGTCCGGCCGGCCGCCCCTGGAGACGACGGCCTCAACCTGGGCGCCGGGCTCGGCTGCAGCCCACAGAGCGGCGCCGGCCCCGGTGCTCGCGCCGAAGTAGCCGATCCGGCCGGCGGACCCGTCGTGGCGCGCTTCCAGCCAATGGGTGGCGGAGGAGAGGCGCTGGGCCAGCAGGGCGATATCGAACACGTTGGCCCGGTTCACCTCCTCCGTGGGTGTGAGCAGGTCAAGGAGCAGGGTGCCAAGGCCAACCCCATGCAGGACGGAGGCCACGAAGCGGTTGCGCGGGCTGTGCCGGCTGCTGCCGCTGCCGTGGGCAAAGAGGACCGTGCCGTCACACCTGGCGGGCAGGTAGAGGCTGCCCCGCAGTGTCACCGTTCCCGCCGGAATCTCAACATTCTCTTCCAGGCTCCCGTCTTCCCCTTCCTCGGCGCGGTGGCGGGGCGGGGACGCGGCGGCGTCGAGCAGCTGCACCACCTCGCCATCCTCCGTGGGCGAGAAGTCGTGGTAGTAGTAGCCCACGGCCTGGAAGTTTTGGGGTGAAAGCAGGCAGACGACGTCGTCCGGTTCCTTGAGCTCCACGACGGCGCGGGCAGGGGCAACAGGAACGGCAAGGATGACTCTTGCCGCACCGAGTTGCCGGGCCACTTGGCAGGCCGCCCTGGCGGTGGAGCCGGTGGCGATGCCGTCATCCACGATGATGGCCGTGCGGCCGGTGAGGTCGATGCGCCGGCGCCCCTGGCGGAACCTCGCCACCCTGCTTTCCAGCAGGGCGCGTTCATGGCGTTCAACCTGCTGCAGGTCCTCCTGGGTCACCCGGGCCATGGAAATGGTGCGCGGATCCAGGACCCGGACATTGCCCTCCCCGATGGCTCCCATGGCCACCTCGGGCTGGAACGGAACCCCCAGTTTCCGCACCACGATCACATCCAGCGGCGCGTCCAGGGCCTTGGCTACCTCGAACGCCACCGGGACGCCGCCCCGGGGCAGTCCCAGCACCACAACGTCCTTTCCGCGCAGGGGGGCGAGCCGTTTACCCAGCCGCCGCCCGGCGTCGGACCTGTCATGAAACGCAACCATAGCCATCACCCGTTATGCGTGATTTCTTCCCCGGGCAGGGCTCCAGCCGCCGGGCTCCAGGACATTCGAAGGACAAAATGGGCGTCGGAACTGCTCTTTGCAATCACCGCCCCTGCGTCCCCCGCGAGCTTCACCCCGAACTCGATCTCTATTTGTTCGGGGGTGAGTTCCGCCATGGCCTCCAGTGCTGCGCGGGCGGCCGGGCGGACGCTGGCAAGAGCGTCTTCCAGCCGCCTGCCTGTGTCCAGGATCCCCTGTTCATTGCGGGCAGGATGGTCCACGCCGTAGCTGTCGTCCGCAGTCTCAACCAGCACTGTTCCGGAGCCCACTTCGTAACGCAGCACTTCAGTCATGGCGGATGCCTCCGCTAATGCGAGATGCGGAGATTGTGATGGGCTTCCGTGCTGGGCTTAATGGCCACCGCGGTGACCACCAGCGCTACTGCCCCGGCGATCCACGATGTCCATGCAGCGCCCGTCGCGCCCGTGTAGGACCCCACCCACGGCGAGAGGACCAGCGCAGCGGCCAGCACGGCCTGTGCCCATTCCATCGCCGGCATTCCCGGCATGGCCAGGTTGATGACGCCGCTGACCACCAGGAGCCCGCCGAAGAGGAGCATGAGCGTGGTGGACATGCTTTGCTGCCGCGTCCACAGGACCGCAATAGCGGTGAAGAGACCGGCGGCGACTGTTACGTAGTCCTGCCACCGATACCACTTTTTCACTGAACTTTCCTTTCTGTTGCGGGCGGCACGCCCTGTGCGTGTCCGCCCCGCAGGCCCCAGCTTCCCGCGGTTTAAGTCAACGCCCGGCAACAGCGGGGTGCTAGGGCAGAAAGACCTACGAGGCCCTTGCGGTCCTGGTACTCAGTGTTACTATCTACTGGTAGTCAGCAGCACTAAGTAGCAATGAGGAGTCCCCAATGGGCAAGCAAATGACCGAGATGCTCAAGGGCACCCTGGAGGGCATCGTCCTTGCCATCCTCGCCGCGCAGCCCGCCTACGGGTACGAAATAACGGCCCGGCTGCGGGAGGAGGGCTTCGCCGACATTGTCGAGGGCACGGTGTACGCGCTGCTGGTCCGCATAGAACAGCGCGGCCTCGTGGACGTCGCAAAGGTCCCATCCGAAAAGGGGCCACCCCGCAAGGTCTACACACTGAACACGGCAGGCAGCGCCTACCTGGACGAGTTCTGGAGCACCTGGAGCTTCATCGCCGAACGGATAGAGCACCTCCACCACAACAAAAACCAGCCACAGGAACAAGGAGAACAACCATGACGCAGGGATGGATCGAGAAAGTCACCGGCCCGTTCGACGACAAAAAGCGTTGGCGCCAGTACAAGGCGCGCAAAGAGCAGCTGCCCGGCAGCTACCGCACCACCATTGACGCCCTTGAGCGCTATTTCACCTATGCCGGGGCCATCGTCAAGGGCGACGTCCTCATGCAAATGCTCGAAGACCTGGCGGACCTGGTGGAAGGGGCCGCCGCTGACGGTACGGCCATTCGGGACATCGTGGGGGACGATCCGGTGGAGTTCGCCGAAACCTTCATCAGCAACTACTCCGACGGCCAGTGGATCAACAAGGAGCGGCAGCGCCTGACGGACTCCATCAACAGGGCCGCCGCCGACGGCGCCTGACCACCGCCAAGGGAAAGGACCGGCCATGACCCATGACCAGGCCCCGGCACCCGCCATCCGGGTACAGGGCATCGAAAAGTCGTTCAAGGGCCTGCGCGTTCTGCGGGGCGTCGACTTCGACGTGCCGCCGGGAAGCATTTTCGCGCTCCTGGGCTCCAACGGCGCCGGAAAGACCACGCTGGTGCGCATCCTGTCCACGCTGCTGCGGGCGGATGCGGGCACCGCCATGGTGAACGGGTACGACGCCGGCGCGGAGCCGGAGGGCGTGCGCGGCTCCATCAGCCTCACAGGCCAGTTCGCCGCGGTGGACGACGTGCTGACCGGGCGGGAGAACCTGGTGCTGATGGCCAGGCTGCGGCACCTGCGGAGCCCTGGGGAGATTGCCGGCCAGCTCCTTGCCAGGTTTTCCCTCACCGAGGCCGGGAACCGCAGGGTGTCCACCTACTCCGGCGGGATGCGCCGGAGACTGGACATCGCCATGAGCCTGGTTGGCAGCCCGCCGGTCATCATCCTGGACGAGCCCACCACCGGCCTGGACCCGCAGGCCCGCCTTGACGTCTGGCAGACCGTGCGCCAACTTGCTGCCCGCGGAACCACGGTGCTGCTCACCACGCAGTACCTCGAGGAGGCCGAACACCTGGCCGACCGGATAGCCATCCTGCACCAGGGCACCATCATCAGGAACGGAACCCTGGCCGAACTCAAGCGGCTGCTTCCGGCCGCCACGGTGGAATACGTCGAGAAGCAGCCCTCGCTGGAGGACGTCTTCCTCGCCCTCGTCGGGGACCCGGCCAAGGACGGCTCCGAAAGCACCACCGGCGCACGAAAGGAAATGCCATGACCACCCATATCCTCAGCGACACACGGGTCCTGGCCGGACGCTCGCTCCGCCATATCCTGCGCAGCCCGGACACCATCATCACCACCGCCGTCACACCGGTGGCCATGATGCTGTTGTTCGTCTACGTGTTCGGCGGCGCGATCAACACCGGCTCCGGCGGCCCGTACGTCAACTACCTGCTCCCCGGGATCATGCTCATCACCATCTCGTCCGGCGTCGCCTACACCGCCTACCGGTTGTTCCTGGACCTGCAGGGCGGCATATTCGAACGGTTCACCTCCATGCCGGTGGCCAGGGGCAGCGTCCTGTGGGCCCACGTGCTCACGTCACTGGCCGCCAACTTCGGGGCACTGGCCGCCGTGGTGGGCGTTGCGCTGCTGATGGGATTCCGCAGCGGAGCCTCCGTGGCCGCCTGGCTCGCCGTCGTCGGAATCCTCGCCCTCTTCACGCTGGCACTGACCTGGATCGCCGTGATCGCCGGGCTGCTGGCGAAAACCGTGGACGGGGCCAGCGGTTTCAGCTACCCGCTGATTTTCCTGCCGTTCATCAGCTCCGCTTTTGTTCCCACCGGTTCCATGCCCGGCCCGGTGGCCTGGTTCGCCGAGAACCAGCCGGTGACGTCCATCGTCGATGCCATCCGTGCCTTGCTGGCGCAGGAAGCCGTGGGCAGCGGCATTTGGACGGCCCTGGCCTGGCTGGCGGGACTTCTCGTGGCAGCCAGCGCAGTCGCCGCCGCCGTATACCGCCGAAAGTTCACCTGAACCCGGCACCGGCGGCAACCCGGAACCTGATTCACTGCCAACTCACAGCGATTGCCCCTGCACAACTCGGCATCTGTATGCAAGAGTGGCGTCAACGCTGGGGCGCTGTAGAGACCGACGACAGGGGCCGCGTGTGTACCGAATATCAGCCCGCTCAACCGCTGTTCGGCGGCGGCCCTCACCCGCGCTGCTGCCACTGCTGGCCCTGCTGCTGTTCGCGCTCGTGGCCTGCCAGGGTCCAGCACCGGCATCGCCTCCCGATTCCCAAAGCGCCACGCCATCCGAAAGCCCCGAGGCGGACCCAACACCCACAGAGACCCCAGGCACCGCCGTCGATCCGCAGGGCACCCCCACGGCCGCCGGAGCCCCCGGCCACGTATTCGTGATCAACCTGGAGAACAAGAGCTACGACTCCGTGTGGGGTGGCAACTCCGCCGCGCCTTACCTGTCCGGAACCCTCCGGAAGAAGGGCGTGCTGCTGCAGAACTACTACGGCATCGCCCACAACTCGCTGCCCAACTACCTGGCCCAGATTTCCGGCCAGCGGCCCAACGACAATACGGAGCAGGACTGCCGCACCTACACGGAGTTCAACACCACGGGCAGCGACGGGGACGGCACCCTGCAGGGCAACGGCTGCCTCTACCCGGACCAGGCGCAGACCATCGCCGGGCAGCTGAGCGCGTCTGGCAAGACGTGGAAGGGGTACATGGAGGACATGCAGCAGCCCTGTGAGCACCCTGTCCCCGGCGAACCCGACAACCACATCCGGGCGACCGCCGATGAGATGTACTCCACGCACCACAACCCCTTCGTCTACTTCCACGCCATCACGTCGTCCCCGGACTGCGTGAAGAACGTGGTGAACTTTTCGGCGCTGGCAAAAGACCTGAAATCCGCAGCCACCACTCCAAACCTTGCCTACATCACGCCCAACCTCTGCCACGACGGGCATGACGAATCCTGCGCCGACGGCACCCGCGGGGGACTGAGGGCCGTGGACTCGTGGCTTAAGGCCCATGTGCCGGCCATCCTGTCCTCCCCCGCATACAAGCAGGACGGCGTGCTGGTCATCACCTTCGACGAGGCCGAGGGCGACACGGCCGGGCCGTCCGCCGGAGACGCCGGGAGCCCCGGAGGCGGTGCAGCCGGCGGCAAGGTGGGTGCCCTGGTGCTGTCCCCGTTCAGCCCGGCAGGGGCCACATCGGACCAGCCGTACAACCACTACAGCCTGCTGGCCACCATGGAGGACATCTTCCACCTGCCGCGGCTCGGGATGGCCGGCGACCCGGGCGTGCAGGCCTTTGGCGGCGATGTCTTCCGGCAGGCTTCCTAAGATGGGCTTCCCGGGGCAGGGACGACGGCCCGGTGTCCCGGCCGCCGCCTTGACCGTGGCGGCCCTGGTGCTGCTCGCCGTCGTGGTTCCCGTTGCCCTGCGCCCCGGGACCTCGTCCGGAACCAACGGAGGGATCTCCAAGATCAAGCACGTGGTGATCATTACCCAGGAGAACAGGTCCTTCGACAGCTACTTCGGCACCTACCCGGGTGCCGACGGCATTCCCATGCAGGACGGCAAGCCTGCCGTTTGCCTGCCGGACCCGGCGCGCGGAGGTTGCGTTGCGCCGTTCTACGATTCATCAGACAGCAACGACGGCGGCCCGCACAGTCCGGCCGACGCGGCGGCTGACATCAACAACGGTGCCATGGACGGGTTCGTGGCCCAGGCGGAAAAGGGCATTGCCCATTGCGAGGCGACCGCCACCGACTGCACGTACAAGACCAGGCGCACCGACGTGATGGGCTACCACGACCGAAAACAGCTGCCGACCTACTGGACATACGCCGACAATTTCGTGCTTCAGGACCACATGTTCACCTCCGCCGCAGCCGGAAGCCTGCAGGCCCACCTCTACATGGTGTCCGAGTGGTCGGCCAAGTGCACGAAGCCCGGGGAGCCGTCGTCGTGCGTGGATGCACTGGATGGCCTGGACAATGAACCTGAAAAGGCGGAGTTCGATGACAGCCTGATCGGCGAATGCCAGGCAGACCAGGACCTGCAGACCTGCCGCGACGCCCTCGGGGAGGCAGGCAGTGGCCCCGACCTTGCCGTCCAAACCCAGCAGCTGGCAACGGCCAGCTGCAAACGCACCGATTCCTACGCCACCTGCAAGGCCGCCGTCGACGCAGCACCATTCCCGGCCGCGCTGAAGGAGAAGCTGGCAGCAGCAGCCAAGAACCTGAAACAGCCCAATTACGCCTGGACCGACCTGACCTACCTGCTCCACAAACACAATGTGCCGTGGGCCTACTACGTCTTCAGCGGCACCGAGCCGGACTGCCGCAACGATGCCGCCACGTGCGCCCCCGTTGAGCAGGATGCCGAAACGCCGGGGCGGTGGAATCCGCTGCCGTACTTCGACACGGTCAAGGAGGACGGCGAGCAAGGCAACATCAAACCGCTTGCCGGTTTCTACGACGACGCCAGGCAGGGCAGGCTGCCGGCCGTCAGTTGGGTGGCACCCAGCGACGAGGTCAGCGAACATCCCCCGGCCAAGGTCAGCACCGGCCAGCAGTATGTTGCCGGGCTGGTCAACGCGATCATGAGCGGCCCGGACTGGGACAGCACCGCCATCTTCCTGAACTGGGACGACTGGGGCGGGTTCTATGACCATGTCCAGCCACCTGCGGTGGACAACAGCGGCTACGGCCTGCGCGTCCCCGCCATGGTCATCAGCCCCTACGCGAAGAAGGGCTACATCGACCATCAGATCCTCAGCCAGGACGCCTACTTCAAATTCATCGAGGACGATTTCCTGGGCGGCGAAAGGATCGACCCCGCCACCGACGGCCGGCCCGACAACCGCCCCGGGGTCCGGGAGAACAACCCGCAACTGGGCGATCTGGCCAACGCCTTCGACTTCAACCAGACACCGCTGCCGCCATTGATCCTGCCCAACGCCACCACCTACTGACGCCTGCGTCCAGGACGCGGCTCCCAGGAGGAGCCGGCAGTGCAGTCAGCCGCATCCTGTACTACCTGCTCCAGGTCGCCGGTGCGGTGCAGCACCTCCATCTGCCGCACGGCGCCGGTGCCGGTGTTGAGTACCGCGTCCACCAGGGCCTCCACCCGGGGCAGGTCACCCATGTCTTCCAGCGCCCCACGGATGTGGTTCAGCAGGGAATTCACGACGGCGAGCGCGGACGCCGGGCGGTGCGTGTGCGGGTCCAGCAGTTCTCCCCGCAGCCCCCACCGGCTTGCTTTCCAGGCGGCCAGCCGAAGCAGCGCCGAGGGCGCCGACACCGGCTCGATGCCCTCGCGCCATTCCCGCGCGGACGTTTCCACCAGGCCCCTGGCAATTCCCGCCAGCATGACGGTGTTCTCCGGCCGCAGGCACACGTCGGCCACGCGGATCTCTACTGTGGGGTAGTGCCGCGAGAGGCGGGCATCGAAGTAGACCATGCCCTCGTCCAGGGCGACGCCGGTGCTCACCATGTCGTGCACCAGCTGGTGGTAGGCGTCCGGGGTCCCCAGGATGTCCAGCGGACCGGCCGAGGGCCAGCGGTTCCAGACCTGGGAGCGGTAGCTGGCGTAGCCGCTGTCCTGGCCGTGCCAGAACGGTGAGTTGGCGCTGAGCGCGATAAGCACCGGCAGCCAGATACGCATCCGGTCCAGCACGGCCACGGCTTCCTCCGGCGACTCCACCGAAACGTGGATGTGGCACCCGCAGGTGAGCTGTTCCCTGGCGGTCAGCCCGTATTCCTCCGTCATTGCCCTGAATCTCCGGAGCTGTACGGGATGCGGGTCGGCCGGGAGCGGCGAGGTGCCCAACGCGGCCACCCTGACGCCGATGTCCCCTGCCGCCTGCCGGGCGATACCCCGCCCGGCAATGATGTCCTGTTCCAGCCGTGCCAGGGTGGCGTGGGGCGGGGTGACCACCTCGATCATTTCCTGCTGGAACTCAGCGGCCAGGACGGGCCCGGCTCCGGCCTGCAGGGGGCGGACGTACAGGTTCAGGAGTGCTCCGGCCATCGGCACGGCTTCCCCGTTTGCGGGGTCCACCAGGAGCAGCTCCTCCTCGACGCCGAACGTCCGCCTGCCTGCGCCCGCGCCTCCGTTGCCGTCATTGCCGTAGGTGTCCATCGCCGTCGTCCTTCTCCCGTTGCCTGCTCATGGAGCGTCCAGGCCTGGATCCTGCCTTTTCAGGACTAGTAAGTAAACTTATTTGTTTTAAGGTACGCCCAGGACTGCAGTTGGTACAGGGTCTGCACCAGGCATGCCCGTGTGGTTAGGGGATGCAAACCTTCGTGGCAGAGGGGTCCCTGCAGTGCTTTACTGCCAGCATGTCTGAAACTCTCAAGCTGAGCCGCAACGAACCGCACGACAGCAGCGTGGCATCCCGCCTGAACTGGCTGCGGGCCGGTGTCCTGGGCGCGAACGACGGCATCGTCTCCGTGGCGGCAACTGTGGTGGGCGTGGCCGGGGTGACCAACGACCTCGCGCCAATCCTGGTGGCAGGCACCGCGGCGGTGGTGGGCGGCGCCGTGTCCATGGCGTTGGGCGAATACGTTTCCGTGAGCAGCCAAAGCGACAGCCAGCGGGCACTGATCGAAAAGGAACGCCAGGAGCTCAGGGACGATCCCGACGGCGAACTGGCAGAGCTTGCGCACATCTACCAGGCAAAGGGACTCAGCGAAGCCACGGCCCGGACAGTTGCCGAAGAATTGACGGCAAAGGACGCACTGAAGGCACACCTGTCTGCCGAACTGAACATCGACGAAGAGGAAGTGGTCAGCCCCTGGCACGCGGCCTTCGCCTCCGCCATCGCGTTCACCGTCGGCGCCGTGCTGCCTATGCTGGCCATCATCTTCCCGCCCGAAGGGGCGCGCATCCCGGTCACGTTCGTCGCCGTCATCCTGGCGCTCGCGCTGACCGGCACCGTCAGCGCCAAAATCGGCGGCAGCTCCAAGCGCAAGGCCACCATCCGGCTGGTGGTTGGCGGGGCGCTTGCCATGGCCTTCACGTTCGCAGTGGGAAGCCTCCTGGGCACCACCGGCATCGCCTAGCCCTTCTCGAACCCAGCCACTTCCCACATTCCGCTGCCCGCTACTGATCAGGAGTTTCCCGTGCTGGAGATCGCCGGCCTTCCGGCCCATATTCTGTTGATCCACGGCGTGGTGGTCCTGGCTCCGCTGGCCGGGGTCTCGGCAGTGGTTTTCGCCCTGCTCCGGCGCACCAGGCGTTACCTGGCCTGGCCCATGGGAGTCCTGGCACTGCTGCTGGTTCCGCTGTCCGTCCTTACCGCCGAAGCGGGGGAACAGCTGGAAAAGGCCAGGGGCGCGTCACAACTGGTTGAGGAGCACGCCCACCAGGGGAGTTTCCTCCGCTACGTCACAGTGTTGTTCCTGGTGGCCGTGGGTGCCCAGATCACCGCAGCCTTCCCCACGCTCCTGACACGCCGGCCCGCCTTCCACGGTCTCCGCGGGCTCCTGGAGTCCCGCTGGCTGCTCCCCGCCACCTCGGTGCTGGGCGTACTGGCGGGACTGTTCCTGGTGTACCAAAGCATCGTGACCGGCCATTCGGGAGCAGTGTCCGTTTGGGCCGGCAGCCGCTAGCGCAGCCCCCCCGAAAACCTCTTCCCATCACCATCCGCCCCGGCGTAGGGTGGGGCACACAACTGCTGGTCCCGGGGCCAGCAGTGGGCTCATGCAGTTGGGCTTCTGGAGCATGCCGGAGGGACCACAGGTGGGTAGGAAACCATTCAAAAACCAAAGCATGCGGCGCCTGGCAGGACTGGGCGCTGGCCTTGGTGTGTTGCCGCTGCTGGCCTCCTGCTCCGCCGAAGTGTCCCGCGGCTTCCTGCCCGGGAACCGTGACACCACCAACAACACCGCGCTGATCACGGACCTGTGGGTCAACTCCTGGATCGCTGCACTGGTGGTGGGCATCATCACCTGGGGACTGATGATCTGGGTCATCGTTGCCTACCGGCGCCGGAAGAACACCGTAGGGTTCCCCGCGCAATTGAGCTATAACCTTCCGCTGGAAGTGTTCTACCTGGCCATCCCGCTGATCGTCATCGGCGTCCTGTTCGTCTTCACGGACCGGGAACAGCGGGCCATCGATGCACGCTACCCCAACCCGGACGTGGTGATCGACGTCTTCGGCAAGCAGTGGTCCTGGGATTTCAACTACGTCAAGGAACAGGTCCACGAGGACGCCGGACAGCAGGCCCACCTGACCGGCGACTGGGGCACCCCCGACCGGCTGCCCACCCTCTACCTGCCGGTGGGCAAGAAAGTGGAACTGCACCTGCAGTCGCGCGACGTGCAGCATTCCTTCTGGGTGGTGGATTTCCTGCAGAAACGCGACCTGTATCCGGGCCACGAACAGTACAACCCCTACATCAACATCACCCCCAACCGCGTGGGCGAATACATGGGCAAGTGCGCCGAACTCTGCGGCGAGTACCACTCCGAGATGCTCTTCAAGGTCCGGGTGGTCAGCCAGCAGGAGTATGACAGCCACATCGCGGACCTGAAGGCCAAGGGCAACACGGGCAACCTGGGCGCCGACTACAACAGGGCACCGATGTCGGCCCCGTCACCGCAGGCCCCGGACGCAGCACAGTAAAGGAGGGCACCGAACATGACCACCACAGGCCAAAGAATGGGCGGAACCGCAGCCACGGCCGCACCGGCAGTGGTCCGGCGCTCCAAAGGCACCATCATCGTCAACTGGATCACCTCCACCGACCACAAGACCATCGGGTACATGTACCTGATCTCGTCCTTCGTGTTCTTCTGCGCCGGGGGCGTGATGGCCCTGCTGATCCGTGCCGAATTGTTCGAGCCCGGCATGCAGATCCTGCAGACCAAGGAACAGTACAACCAGCTGTTCACCATGCACGGCACCATCATGCTGCTGATGTTCGCCACCCCGCTGTTTGCCGGGTTCGCCAACGTGATCATGCCGCTGCAGATCGGCGCCCCTGACGTGGCCTTCCCGCGCCTGAACGCGCTGGCCTTCTGGTTCTTCCTGTTCGGCTCCACCATCGCGGTGTCCGGCTTCATCACCCCGCAGGGCGCAGCGTCCTTCGGCTGGTTCGCCTATGCGCCGCTGTCGAACACGACGTTCACCCCGGGCATCGGCGGGGACCTGTGGGTCTTCGGCCTGGCACTGTCCGGCTTCGGCACCATCCTGGGCTCCGTCAACTTCATCACCACCATCATCTGCATGCGCGCCCCGGGGCTCACCATGTGGCGGATGCCCATCTTCACCTGGAACACCCTCGTCACCGCCATCCTGGTGCTCATGGCGTTCCCGCCGCTGGCCGCCGCCCTGTTCGCGCTTGGCGCGGACCGCAAGTTCGGCGCCCACATCTTCGACCCGGCCAACGGCGGCGCCATCCTCTGGCAGCACCTGTTCTGGTTCTTCGGCCACCCGGAGGTGTACATCATTGCGCTGCCGTTCTTCGGCATCGTGTCGGAGATCTTCCCGGTCTTCAGCCGCAAACCCCTGTTTGGCTACAAGGGCATCGTGTACGCCACCATCGCCATCGCAGCCCTGTCCGTGACGGTGTGGGCCCATCACATGTACGTCACCGGCGCGATCTTCCTGCCGTTCTTCGCCTTCATGACCATGCTCATCGCGGTGCCCACCGGCGTGAAGTTCTTCAACTGGATCGGCACCATGTGGGGCGGGTCGCTGACCTTCGAAACGCCGATGCTCTGGAGCATGGGGTTCCTGGCCACGTTCCTGTTCGGCGGCCTCACCGGGATTATCCTGGCCTCGCCGCCCATGGACTTCCACGTCTCGGACACCTACTTCGTGGTGGCGCACTTCCACTACGTGGTGTTCGGCACGGTGGTGTTCGCCATGTTCGCCGGGTTCTACTTCTGGTGGCCCAAGTTCACCGGCACCATGCTCAACGAGCGCCTGGGCAAGATCCACTTCTGGATGCTGTTCCTGGGCTTCCACGCCACGTTCCTCATCCAGCACTGGTTGGGTGTCCTGGGCATGCCCCGCCGGTACGCGGACTACATGCCGGAGGACAACTTCACCGGAATGAACCAGTTCTCCACCATCGGGTCGTATCTCCTGGGCGCGTCCCTCATCCCGTTCTTCTGGAACGTCTACATCACCTGGCGCGCCGGCAAGAAGGTCACCGTGGACGATCCCTGGGGCTTCGGCGCTTCGCTGGAGTGGGCCACCTCCTGCCCGCCGCCGCGGCACAACTTCACCTCGCTGCCCCGGATCCGTTCGGAACGTCCCGCCCTGGACCTGCACCACCCGGAGCTGAGCGTCCGGCTCCACCCGTCCGAAAACGCCCCCGGGGAGAGCCTCCTGGGTGCCGCGGACATCGGGGAGCACGACGTCCACGACCCCAACCCGAACACCTAGCGGACCATCAGAATTACGTCACGCCTTGTTTGCGTAATTGATGTGAACCTCATCACTTAAAGCGCTTTCCGGCTTGGAGCTTAGGTTTGCCTACCCTACAGTTTCCTGACATAGGCACCGTTTACCGGCGCCCATCAGGACTTAGGTTCAAGCAGACTTTTTCCCCACCGAAAGCAGCCTCAATGAAGATCCGCAACAGCGCGCTGGCCGGCATCGCACTCGCCGCCACCGCCGCTCTTGGCCTGACCGCCTGCGGCGGCGCCACCCCCGCCGGCAACGGCTCGTCTTCCGCTTCCGGCGGCGCCGCCGCGGGCGGGATTACGGTGTACAACGCCCAGCACGAGAGCCTCACCAAGGAATGGGTGGATGCCTTCACGGCCGAAACCGGCATCAAGGTTACCCTCCGGCAGGGCGATGACACGGAGATGTCCAACCAGATCATCCAGGAAGGCCAGGCGTCCCCCGCGGACGTGTTCCTCACCGAAAACTCCCCCGCCATGACCCAGGTGGAGAACGCCGGCCTGTTCGCCGACGTCAACAAGGACACCCTGGCCCAGGTCCCCTCCGAATTCACCCCCTCCACCGGGAAGTGGACGGGCATCGCCGCACGCTCCACCGTCCTGGTCTACAACAAGACCAAGCTCACCGAGGACCAGCTGCCCAAGTCCATGCTTGACCTGGCCAAGCCCGAATGGAAGGGCCGCTGGGCTGCGTCGCCCACCGGCGCGGACTTCCAGGCCATTGTCTCCGCACTGCTGGAACTGAAGGGCGAGTCCGCCACCGAGGACTGGCTCAAGGCCATGAAGGACAACTCCAAGGCGTACAAAGGCAACAGCACGGCCATGAAGGCAGTCAACGCCGGTGAAGTGGATGCCGCGCTGATCTACCACTACTACTACTACGGCGACCAGGCCAAGACCGGCGAGAACTCCAACAACGTCACGCCTTACTACTTCAAGAATGAGGACCCGGGCGCGTTCCTGTCCGTCTCCGGCGGCGGCGTGCTCAAGTCGTCCAAGAACGCTGCAGCCGCGCAGGCCTTCCTGAAGTTCATCACCGGCAAGAAGGGGCAGGAAGTCCTGAAGAACGGCACGTCCTTCGAGTACGCCATCGGCTCTGATGTGCCTGCCAACGACAAGCTGGTTCCCATCAAGGACCTGCAGGCCCCCAAGGTGGACGCTGCGAAACTCAACTCCCAGAAGGTCAGCGATCTGATGACCCAGGCAGGACTACTGTAATTCCGTGACCTCCGATCTATCGGCTCCCCCACGGCGGAGCACGACGACGGCGGGCCGGGGCACACGCCCCCGCCCGCCTTTCGGCGTTTCCGCGGTGTCCGTCGTGGCGGTGCTGATCGCCCTCTTCTCCCTCATCCCGCTGGGGTACGTGGCCTACATGACGGTGGCAACCGGGTGGGACACCGCCGTCGGCCTCATCCTGCGCCCCCGGGTGGGCGAACTGCTGCTGAACACCCTGCTCCTGATGGCTGCCACCATCCCGCTGTGCCTGCTGCTTGGCGTTGCGGGGGCGTGGCTGGTGGAACGGACCAAACTGCGCGGCCACCGAATCTGGGCAGTCCTGCTGGCCGCGCCGCTGGCCGTCCCGGCATTCGTGAACAGCTACGCCTGGGTGTCGGCCATCCCGTCGCTGGGCGGCCTGGGCTCGGGGATCCTGATTTCCACCCTCTCCTACTTCCCGCTGGTCTACATTCCGGCGGCAGCCACCCTGAGCCGGCTGGACCCGGCCATAGAGCAGTCGGCCGCCGCGCTGGGACTGGGCGCCTGGCGGGCCTTCTTCCGGGTGGTGCTCCCCCAGCTGCGGATCGCACTGACGGGCGGCGCGCTGCTGGTGGGGCTGCACCTGCTGGCCGAATACGGCGCCTTCGCGATGATCCGCTTCGACACCTTCACCACCGCGATCATGACCCAGTACCGGTCCACGTTCAACGGCGCCGCCGGGAACATGCTGGCCAGCGTGCTGGTGTTCTTCTGCCTGCTGCTGCTGGTGGCCGAAGTCCGCAGCCGCGGCACGGCACGCTACGCGAGGATCGGTTCAGGCGTGCAGGCCAAGGCCCTGCGGCTCCCCCTGCATGCCTACCACGTCCCCGCCCAGCTCTTCCTGCTGGCGCTGACCGCCCTGGCGTTCGGCCTCCCGCTGTTCTACGTGCTGAAGTGGATCCTGGCCGGCGGGGCCGAGGCCTGGACCGCCACCGAATTCCTCCCCGCACTCCTTGCCACGTTCTGGTACGGGCTCCTCGGCGCCGCAGCCACCATCGTGGTCGCCTTCCCCATGGCCTACCTCGCGGTCCGGAGGCCCGGCTGGTTCAGCAAGTCCCTGGAACTGTCCAACTATGTCACCAGCTCCATGCCCGGCATCGTGGTGGCCCTGGCCTTCGTCACCGTCAGCATCCGCTTGGTACCGGGGATCTACCAGACGGCGGGAGTGCTGGTGGCCGCATATGTTCTCCTGTTCCTTCCGCGGGCCCTGGTGAACCTCCGGGCCGGCCTGGCACAGGCGCCCAAGGAACTCGACGAGGCAGCACAGGCGCTGGGCAAGCCGCCGCTGCTGGCCTTCATCCGTGTCACCCTGCGGCTCACGGCTCCGGCCGCCGCGGGCGGGGCTGCCCTGGTGTTCCTGGCCATCGCCAACGAACTCACCGCCACGCTGCTCCTGTCCCCCAACGGCACCCGGACCCTGGCCACCGAGTTCTGGAGCAAGAGCAGCGAAATCGACTACGCCGGCGCCGCACCCTATGCCCTGCTGATGATCCTGCTTTCCGCACCCATGACCTATCTCCTCTTCCAACAGTCCAAGAAAGTAGCCGGACAGTGACAGCACCATCGACCCGCAGGCTGCCCGAGCCGCGGGTGGCACCCTCAGTGGCCGCAACCACCAACAGCCACCTGCAGATCACGGACGTCACCAAGAACTTCGGATCGCAGGCGGTCCTGAGGGGCGTCAACCTGTCCGTGGCCAAGGGCGGAACCACCGCCATCGTGGGACCGTCAGGCTCCGGCAAGACCACGCTCCTGCGCCTGATCGCCGGGTTTGAGCATCCGGACACCGGCAGCATCTCGCTGAACGGGACCCTGGTGGCGGGTGAGGGCGCTTGGCTGCCGGCGCACAAGCGCCAGATCGGCTACGTGGCGCAGGACGGTGCCCTGTTCCCGCACCTCACCGTGGGCCAGAACGTTGCCTTCGGCCTTGATGCGGCAAAGCTTGAAGGCGGCAGGCGGGCCGTGGCAGCACGCGTTGCCGAACTCCTGGAAATGGTGTCCCTGGATGCCGCCATGGCCAAGCGCCGGCCGCACCAGCTCTCCGGCGGCCAGCAGCAGCGGGTTGCCCTGGCCCGGGCGCTGGCCCGTGAGCCGGAGCTGATGCTCCTGGACGAGCCCTTCTCCGCCCTGGATGCCGGGCTCCGCGTGGCCACCCGCCGCGCCGTGGCCAAGGTGCTGGCCGAGGCCGGCGTCACCACCATCCTGGTCACGCACGACCAGGCGGAGGCCCTCTCCTTCGCCGACCAGGTGGCCGTGATGCGCGGCGGCAAGCTGGCCCAGATCGGCAACCCCTTTGTGGTGTACACCCGCCCCGCGGACCGCGCCACCGCAGAATTCCTGGGCGACGCCGTCATCCTGGACGCCTGGCTGGAAGGGTCCCTGGCCACCTGCTCCCTGGGCGGCATCCCGGTGCGCAGGCCGCCGGCGCAGGGACGGGTGCAGCTGATGCTGCGGCCGGAACAGATCCGCATCGCCGAAGACGGCCCCATCCGCGGCGTGGTGGTGGACACCGACTACTTCGGGCCCGAAACCACGGTGCGGCTGAAGCTGAACGTGCCCCAGGAAGTGGCAGAGCACGCCGACCACCGCTACCCCGGCGGCGGCGAAGTGATCACCATCCGGCACTGGAACGCGTCGATCGCGCGGCCCGGCATGGAGCTGTGCCTGCGGGTTGTGGGCGAAGCCGTCGCGTTCACGATCGAGGAATGAGCTCCGGCCCGCCGCGCTCAGCGGCGTATCAGAAGCTAGTCCGCACATCCGAAGCTACAGGGCACAGATGGACGAACAAGCTTCTGATCGGTGCGCCCGCCCCTGCTGACACAGAAAAAACACCGGGCGGAAACACTCCGGCAACCTCGTCAGGGCAAGCTGTGCTTACGGGGATACAACAGCAGGAGGCAGCCCACATGGAGGCACAAGGAGTACGTACCGCCCAGCTCCGCATCGGGGACCAGATTGAGGCATGGCACCGCGGCAGGCTCTTCCACAAGGGACGGGTGACGGACGTCGTCCCGCACCTGGAACTCTTCTGGATCCTGGACGCCCGCACCGGCACCCGCAAGCTGCTGGACCCCGAGGCCCTGGAGATCCGCCACGTGGAAGCCCCTGCCGAAACGGGAACCCAGGTATCAGCCAAGACCCAGGCAAAACCACTCGCCCCCGCCTGAAGCCCGGCGAAGGGTCAGGTGCGTTCCTGGTAGACGTCCGGGACGCCGTCGTGGTCCGAATCCACCCTCTCAAGCTCTTCGGCGACCCGGTACTGCCGGTTCCGGGTCCGCAGCACAGCCGTGGCCAGCAGCGCGGCGATCAGTGACGCAGCCAGGATGCCCACCTTGGCGTGGTCGTCATGGAGGCTGCCATGGCCGAAGCTGAGCTCCGCCACCAGCAGGGACACGGTGAACCCGATCCCTGCCAGCAGCGCCACGCCAAACACATCGATCCATTTGAAGGAGCTGTCCAGGCTGGCCCTGGTGGCCTTGGTCAGGATCCACGTGGTGCCCATGATGCCCACCGGCTTGCCCAGGACCAGGCCCAGGATGATACCCAGCGCCACCGGGTCCGTCAGGGCCGAGCCCAGGCCCTCCCACCCGCCAACGGCCACGCCCGCGGAGAAGAACGCGAAGATGGGAACGGCCACGCCGGCGGAAATCGGACGGAACCGGTGTTCGAAGATCTCGGCCAGTCCGGGCCCTGCCTCCGGGCCGCCGGAGGCCCGGGACCGGATCACGGGAATGGCGAAGCCCAGGAGTACCCCGGCCACGGTGGCGTGGATTCCGGAGGCGTGCACCAGCGCCCAGGTCGCGGCACCCAGCGGCAGCAGGATCAGCCAGGCTGCAACTGCGTGGCGGCCGAAGAACCGGCGGTACTTCTGGGCCAGGAAGGTGTAGACGGCCAGCGGGATGAGGGCCAGGAGCAGCGGCGCGGCCTGGATGTCGCTGGAGTAGAAGAACGCGATGATGGTGATGGCAATCAGGTCATCCACCACGGCCAGCGTCAGCAGGAAGATCCGCAGGGCGCTGGGGAGGTGGGATCCGATGATGGCCAGGACAGCGACGGCAAAGGCAATGTCCGTTGCGGTGGGGATGGCCCAGCCGCGCAGAGTTTCCGGGCTGGCGAGGTTGACGACGGCGTAAATCACCGCCGGGACAGCCACGCCGCCCACGGCGGCCGCCACGGGCACGATGGACTTGCTGACTTGCCGCAGGTCGCCGGCAACGAATTCGCGTTTGAGTTCCAGGCCCACGAGGAAGAAGAAGATGGCCAGCAGCCCGTCCGCTGCCCAGGCCCCCAGGCTCAGGTCCAGGTGCCACGGCCCATAGCCCACCCTGAGATCCCGGAGGGCAAAGTAGCTGTCCGACGCCGGGGAGTTGGCCCAGATGAGGGCAATCACGGCAGCCAGGACCAGGAGGGCTCCACCCACGGTTTCCTTGCGGAGGATCTCCCCGATGCGCAGGGCTTCGGCGTAGCTGCCGCGGGCGAAGACGGTGGAGCCGAAAAACTTGTTCCTGCTGGGCGTGGGCGGGGTGGAGGTCATGAAGGCGTCCTTAAATCCGGGTTCGGCAAATCCATGCCGACCAGACTTCCCGGCGCACCTCCCCATATCCTACCGGGTACCGGCTACCCGGCGCGGCGGCCTCCAGTGCGGTCTGCCCGGCCGTTCATGCGTTCTGCCCGGCCGTTCAACTGGATGGCCCGCACGGCCCGGTCGAGGTAAGTTCGCGCCTCCGGGGAGTTGGCCAGCTGCACCAACTCCGCTGCCACCACCACCAGCTTGACGTTGCGGTGGCTGCTGGTGCTGACCAGCATCTGGAAGGCGTCGTCGGAGCCGAGCTTCAGCTGCCCCATGAGGATGCCCCTGGCCTGGTCGATCAACGTGCGGGTTGCGGTGGCACCCACCACGGCCTCGCGCGCAGCCTCTTCAGTTTCGCGCTGCAGCGTCCGGCTGAGGTCCACCGTCACGCCTTCGAACGCCGCCAGCGTTCCATCAGCGGCCAGGATCGCCTCGCCGGAGGTGAGCACACGCCTGGTCCGGCCGCGGGCATCGACGATCCGGTGGTACATGCAGAAGAACCCGCCGGTGGTCGATACCTGCGCCAGGATCTCCTCGCACCGCTCCCGGTCATCCGGGTGCTTGTGGGACAAGATCAGTTCCATGCTGGGGACAACATCGCCGCGCTGGTAGCCGTGCAGCCGGAACATCCCGTCCGACCAGTGGAAGGTTGGGCCTGCAGGCCCCATCTCCACCCTGAAGATGCCCGCATCGCTTTCACTGTCTCCGAGCGCACTCGAATACGTGTATAGATCGCTGAGCTCCATCACAGGTCCACCCTCCCGCACACCGGCCAGCCCCCCCTGTGGGAGCGGGCTCTCGTCACTACTCCCAGTATGGTCGCCCCACGCGCCGGAAGGTAGGGCGGGATGCCCTATGGATGCAGCGGACACATAGAGTAGGGACCCTTGCCACTTATACCCCTAGGGGGTATATTGGTGGTGTTGTCAGTGAAGTGGTATGTCCCGGCTGGTGCCCACACCGGCCTTCACAGCCGTTCAACCCCAGCGCCCCTTGATTCCCTCAACGGATTGGAACTGACATGAACACCGGGAACCGCCCCGAGCTCCCCCTCGCTTCCTCCGGCTGCAGCTGCTGCGCCCCTGCCGGCGCCGCGGAACCGGCCACCACCCTGCCCGCGCCTGAGGCACAAAAGCGCCCTGCCGCCGTCGGAAATTCCGATCGCCTGGCAGCGGCTTCCTCGAAGGAGGAATGATGCAGGACCATCACGACATGCAGCACCAGGGCGGCCCGCACGACCATCACCAGCCACCCAGCGGAACCCTGACCCAGCCGCCGGCGCACGGCGCCGGGCATGGACAACACGGCGGCCACAGCGACGACGACCATGCCGTCCACACGCACGGCCAGCACGCCGGGCACAGCACAGCCATGTTCAAGGACCGGTTCTGGCTGACGCTGGTCCTGGCCGTTCCCGTGGTCTATTTCAGCCCCATGATGGGCGACCTTTTGGGCTACATGCCGCCCGAATTCCCCGGTTCCGCCTGGATCCCGCCGGTCCTGGGCACCGTCATCTTCCTGTACGGCGGCCAGCCGTTCCTCAAAGGCGGCCTGCAGGAGCTCAAGGACCGCGCTCCGGGAATGATGTTGCTGATCGGCATGGCCATCACGGTGGCCTTTGCCGCTTCCTGGGTCACCAGCCTGCGCATCGGCGGCTTCGACCTGGACTTCTGGTGGGAGCTGGCGCTGCTGGTGGCCATCATGCTGCTGGGCCACTGGATCGAGATGCGTGCCCTCGGGTCGGCACAGGGCGCCCTGGATGCCCTCGCGGCTCTGCTCCCGGACGAGGCCGAACGCATTACGGACGGCGGCACGGAAACCGTCCCCGTTTCCCACCTCAAGACCGGCGACCTGGTCCTGGTCCGCCCCGGCGCCCGCATGCCCGCGGACGGAACCGTGGTGGACGGGCAGGCTGAGTTCGACGAGTCCATGATCACGGGGGAATCCAAAACCGTGGCACGCGGCGCCGGCGACCCGGTGGTGGCCGGAACCGTGGCCACGGACAGCAGTGTCCGGGTGCGCGTCACCGCCGTGGGCGACCAGACCGCCCTGGCCGGGATCCAGCGGCTGGTGGAAGAGGCGCAGGCGTCGTCGTCGCGTGCCCAGGCACTGGCAGACCGCGCAGCGGCCTTCCTCTTCTACTTCGCCGCCGGCGCCGGTGTCCTGACCTTCATCGCCTGGACACTGCTGGGAAGCGTTCCCGACGCCGTCACCCGCACCGTCACCGTCCTGGTCATCGCCTGCCCGCACGCCCTGGGTCTGGCGATACCCCTGGTGATCGCCATTTCCACGGAGCAGGCGGCCCGGGCCGGGGTGCTGATCAAGAACCGGATGGCGCTTGAACGGATGCGCACCATCGACGTGGTCCTGTTCGACAAGACCGGCACGCTGACCACCGGTGAGCCGGAGCTGAAGGACGTTGCCGTGGCCGGCGGCGTCGGGGCGGACGCCGTGCTGGCCCTCGCCGCCGCCGTCGAGTCGGACAGCGAGCACCCCGTGGCGCGGGCCATCGTCCGCGCCGCCAGGGCCCGGAGCCTGCCACTGCCCCAAGCCACCGGTTTCACCTCGCTGCCGGGCCGGGGCGTCCGGGCCAGCGTGGACGGCCGCACCGTGCACGTGGGCGGGCCTGCGCTCCTGCGCGAGCTTGGCGTCGTCGAACCCGAGGCCCTGGCCTCAAGCACCCGGGCGTGGATGGACCGCGGAGCCGCCGTGCTCCACGTTGTCGACGGCGGCACAGTCCTGGGTGCCGTGAGCATGGAGGACGCGGTGCGGCCGGAGTCGCGGCAGGCTGTGTCCGCCCTGCAACGGAGGGGCGTCAAGGTGGCCATGGTCACCGGTGATGCGCACCAGGTGGCGCAGGCCGTGGCGGCGGACCTGGGCATTGACGAAGTGTTCGCCGAGGTCCTGCCCGCGGACAAGGACAAGAAGGTGGCCGAGCTGCAGGGCCGCGGGCTGAAGGTGGCCATGGTGGGCGACGGCGTCAACGACTCGCCGGCGCTGGCCCGCGCGGAGGTGGGCATCGCCATTGGCGCCGGAACCGACGTCGCCATGGAATCGGCGGGCGTGGTGCTGGCGGGGAACGATCCGCGCGCAGTGCTGTCCATGGTGGACCTGTCCCGGGCCAGCTACCGCAAGATGTGGGAGAACCTGGTGTGGGCCACGGGCTACAACATCCTGTCCGTGCCGCTGGCCGCGGGCGTCCTGGCGTTCGCCGGGGTGGTTCTGTCCCCGGCTGCCGGGGCTGTGATGATGTCCGCGTCCACCATCGTGGTGGCCCTGAACGCCCAGCTGCTCCGGCGCCTGAAACTGAACCCGTCTGAGGTACGTTGAACAGCATGGACAGATCGGAAGGAGGGACAGCCATGACCACCCGCGCCGTGGCGTCCTTCCTCCGCGCAGCCTGGCTGCTGGCCGCCACCCTGGCCGTCATCGCCGGGCTGCTGGGCATGCACGTGCTGACCGCCGGGCATGCTTCGCACGGGCCTGTTGCCCAGGGCATGGATACGCACAGCGCGGCGTCGCACAGCATGGCCTCCCACAGCATGGCCTCCCACAGCGCTGACTCCCCCGCGGCACCGGCCGGGGCCGCCGCCGTCGTGCATTCCGCGGTTGGGGACCATCCCGGCCACGCGGCCGCCCCGGCTTCCACCGACCCGCCGGCCCTGGCGCCGGGCACCTGCGGCAACTCCTGCCCGGGGGCGCAGGAGTCGGGGGCGCCCTGCGTGCCGTCGGTCCCCGGCGGCCCCGTGACGGTCCTCCCGCCGCAGGCAACCCTTGCCGTCCTTCCGTTGCTGCCGGCGGCCGGCAACCCAGGCTCTTCCTACGGGTACCTGCCGCCCAGCCCATCACCGTGCGACCTCTCCATCAGCCGGACGTAAACCGGACTGCGCCCTGTACCCCGGCCCAGTTCCACTACATCCCTGAAGGACCCATGAACACCACTATCAAAACCCTGTCCATTGCTGCTGCCCTGGCGGCTTCCCTCGGCCTGGCAGGATGCGCGGCCAATGCCGGCTCCGGCAACGGCATGCCCATGGACCACGGCAGCTCCAACCCCATGTCCAGCACGATGCCAAGCGCCGGCACCATGCCCAGCGCCAACGCCGACCATAACCAGGCGGACATCATGTTTGCCCAGATGATGATCCCGCACCACACCCAGGCGGTGGAGATGAGCGGCATCATCCTGGCCAAGCCGGACATGCCGGCAGAGGTGACCGCGCTCGCCACCAAGATCAAGGCGGCGCAGGCACCGGAGATCGCGCAGATGACCGGCTGGCTCAGCGGGTGGAACGTGCCCACCATGATGAGCGACCACTCCGGACACGGCATGACCGGCATGGTGGACGACGACGGCATCGAGAAGCTGAAGTCTGCCACCGGTACCGAGGCCGCGCGGCTGTTCCTCGAGCAGATGATCGGGCACCATGAGGGCGCCATCGACATGGCCCAGCAGGAGATCAGCGCCGGCAAATTCCCGGACGCCGTGAAGCTGGGCCACGACATCGTGGACGCGCAGCAGGCGGAAATCACGCAGATGAAGCAGCTGCTGACCACCCTGTAACCGGCACTTCCGGCCGCCGGGCAGTCCTGCGGCGCGGCGGCGGCACCTGACCTCGGGAGCCCGCCGCCGCGCCGTTGCGTGTTAAGTTGAAAGGCACGGGTCCGGACCGGATCCGCCAGCAGCTGGGAAAAGAGACATCTCCTTGGACACTTCCGCACCAGTACGAATCCTGACCGTCTGCACCGGCAACATCTGCCGCTCGCCGGTGGCCGAACGGCTGCTGCAGGCAGGACTCGACCAGGTGGTGCCGGGTGGTTTCCAGGTGTCCAGCGCCGGCACCCGCGCCCTGGTGGGCGAACCCATGCAGCCCATTTCAGCGGACATCGTGCGGACCTTTGGCGGTGATCCCGAAGGGTTCGCGGCACGGCAGCTCACGCCCAGGATCCTGCGGGGCGTTGACCTGGTGCTCACCATGACGTCCGGGCACCGCGGCGAGGTCCTGCAGCTTGATGCCTCCCTGCTCAAGCGGACGTTCACCATCCGCGAGTTCGCCCGGATGCTTGATGTCCTGGCCCAACGGGCCTCCGGGACAGATGCCCAGCGGGCCGCCGTCGAATCTTCCCCAGGTGCGCTTCCGGGCGGCGACGCGTCCGACGGCGACGCCCGGCTGGCTGCCAACGCCGCCTTGTGGCGCGGCTTGCCGGCACGGGCCGCCGGGGTGCGCCACCTTTCGCTCCCCGCCGACTCCGCAGACAACGACATCGTGGACCCGTACCGCCGTGCGCCGGAGGTGTACCGGGAGATGGAGGACCAACTGGCCCCCGCCATTGTCTCCATCCTGCGCCATGCCCGCCTCAACGCCCCGGTCCCCGGGACCGCGCCCCAGTCGCCCTAGCGGAACAGCGTTACAGCAGCTCGACGCCGAACCGGATGGAACCTTCGCAGGTGACAGTTTGGATAACCTTGTAGCCAACCGGGGCGTGCCCGACGCACACTGAACCCACCAAACACAATGAGGTGGAGGCGTCATGAGCATCCCAGGCGGTTCTGATCCATCCGGGCCCGGTAACTCCGGGAACTCCGGTTCCCTGCCGCCGGGTTCCTCCGGTTCCCACCGGCCGGCCTGGCTGGCGGCTCTGGGCCGCCGCCGCTGGGTCGCCGCCCTGGTGGTGCTGGCACTTGTGGTGGCTGCCGGAGTCGCGGTCTTCAGCCTGAGCCGCTCCGGCCAGCAAGCACAGCCTGCAGCCACCCAAACCGAGTCGCCCATCCCGACGCCGACGCCCACGCCCACCCCGGCCCCCACTGAAACTCCCCCGCCCGCTCCTGCTCCCCCACCGCCGCCTGCCCCGATCCCGGACCTGCCCGCCACCCCGATGAACATCCTCGTCATCGGCAGCGACATCCGTGACACTCCCGCACGCGACGCCGCCGCCCACACTGCAGCCACCGGTGAACCCTCAGACCAGAGGGCGGACACCCTGATGGTGGTCCATGTCCCTGCCGACCGCCGGAACCTCTACCTCGTCTCCATCAACCGCGACAACTGGGTGGACATCCCCGGCTTCGGCAGCGCCAAGATCAATTCCGCGCTCCAGTATGGCGGGATCGACCTGCAAACCGCCACGGTGCAGCAGCTGCTGGGAATTACCATCGACCACACCCTGATGCTCGACTTTGGCGGGTTCAAGCTCCTGGTGGACGGCCTGGGCGGCATCGACGTCAATGTGCCGATGTCCTTCCAGTCCTCGATCGAAACCCAGCACGTCTTCACCCAGGGCATGAACCACTTGGACGGACAAGCCGCCCTGGAATTTTCCCGCGAGCGCTACGCGTTCTCCGACGGCGATTTCCAACGGGTCCGCGACCAGCAGATCATGCTCCGTGCCATCCTGGCCCGCCTCACCGGGGGCAGTGCCCTGAACGACGTGAACGCGGTGCGGTCGCTGGTTGATTTCGCCTCCTGCTGCCTCACCGTGGACAAGGGTTTCGATCCCGTCCAGGCAGCGATCCTGGCCTACAGCCTGCGCAATCTGGATACTAACGCCATCGGCACCATGACGCTTCCGACGGCGGGCTCCGGCTTCGTTGCCGGGCAGTCCGTGCTGTTTCCCGACTATGGAGGGATCGCGGCCGTGGGGGCGGCACTTCGGGAGGGCCGGATCGGCGACTTCGCGAGGCCTTAGGGCACGCCAGCGACACGCTTAGTCACTGGCGACGCGCATATTCCCCGGCGCGGCAATATTTGGGGTGCGCCGATGACTTTGGGCGTCGCAGCGGAATTTGCGCGTCGCCACTGCGGCAATACGCTCCGGACGCGGCCGCCACGCCTTGTTCAGCAGCGGCTTACCCGGGGTTCACCAGCGGGACAGAGTCTGTGCGCCCGCCGGAGCGAACCTGAGGGCATGACTGAGAACTCCCGCGCCACCGTTTCACGCCGCACCGTCGTCAAGGGGTCGGTCCTGGCCGCCGCGCTCGCATCCGTCCCGGCCGCTGCCCAGGCGGGCACCACACCGTCAGGCGTCGCGCTGGTCCGCAACCGCCTGACCCTGCCCAGCGGCATCGCCACCGGCGACGTCACCTCCGATTCAGCCGTCCTGTGGTCCCGCGCGTCCGGCGCCGGCCGGATGACGGCAGTCCTGCGGGCAGTGGACGACGGCGGCCAGGTCCTGCGCGGGCGCGGCGCCTTTGAGCGGGTGCTCCGCGGGCCCCGGGCCACCCAGGCGTCCGATTTCACCGCCAAGATCCATGCGGGAAACCTGCCGTCCAACACCCGCTTCGCACTGGACATCAGCTTCGAGGACGACGGCGGGGCGGCCGGCGAGACGGTCCGCGGCAGCTTCCGCACGGCGCCGGACGCCGGAACGATCAACGGCACGGGCCGCACCGGTGGCACCAGCAGCGGCGGCGACGTCCCGGCGTCGTCTGCCCAAAGCTTTGTGTGGACCGGCGACACCGCTGGCCAGGGGTGGGGCATCAACGAGGAGATCGGCGGGATGCGCGGCTACCGGGCCATGCACCAGACCCGCCCGGACTTCTTCATCCACTCCGGCGACACCATCTACGCCGACGGGCCCATCGCCGAAAGCGTGGTGGAAAAGGACGGCCAGGTGTGGCGGAACCTGGTGACAGAGGAGGTCTCCAAGGTGGCCGAAACGCTCACCGAGTTCCGCGGCCGGCACCGGTACAACTCCATGGACGCCAACATGCGGGCCATGTTCGCTGACGTCCCCGTGATCGCCCAGTGGGACGACCACGAGACCCACAACAACTGGTACCCCGGCCAGATCATCGATGACTCCCGCTACACGGTGCGGGACGTCAACACCCTGGCTGCCCGCGGCCGGCAGGCATGGCAGGAAAACATGCCCGTCGCGGACAGCTCGGCCGTCTGGCGCCCGGGAACGTTCGACGACGCCGGCCAGTACCAGCCCGCCCGGATCTACCGGAAAATCAGCCGCGGACCGCAGCTGGACGTCTTCTGCCTGGACATGCGCACCTTCAAATCGCCCAACACGGACGGCAAGGAGCCTTACGCCACCTCCATCCTGGGCCAGGAGCAGGTGGACTGGCTGATCCGCGAAGTTTCGAAGTCAAAGGCGACCTGGAAGGTGATCGCCGCGGACCTGCCGCTGGGCATCGTGGTGCCGGACGGCCCGGTCAACCAGGAGAGCCTGTCCAACCTCGACGCCGGCGCCCCGTTGGGCCGTGAGCTGGAAATTGCCGCGGTGTTGAGCGCCTTCAAGCGCAACGGCGTGAAGAACACGGTGTGGCTCACCGCCGATGTGCACTACTGCGCCGCCCACCACTACTCCCCCGAACGGGCAGCCTTCACCGGCTTCGATCCGTTCTGGGAGTTCGTGGCCGGGCCCATCGCCGCGGGATCATTCGGCCCCAACACGATGGACGGCACGTTCGGGCCCGAGGTGGTGTTCTCCAAGGCAGGGCGCTTTGCCGGGGAGTCCCCGCGCGGCGGCGAAAACCAGTTCTTCGGGCACGTCCAGTTGGATGCGAACAACAGCTTCACCGTGAGCCTTCGCAACGCCAACGGAGCCACGGTGTTCTCCAAGGTCCTGACGCCGGAGCCGTAGCTTCAGGTCCCCCGCGGCACTGTTGCTGCGCCGACGGCGGCCGTTATTTTCCGCCGCCCCCTGGGTACGCCGTTGGTAGTGTTCCTGCAAATCGGCACGGCATTCGGGCACGGCGAGGACGGGGTGGTTTCTTGAAGGGTGAATCAGCAAAAGACGACGGCCTGACGGAGGCCGTCCAGCAGGCCGGGGCCGTGGAGCTGCTCCTGGTCCGGCACGGCGAGAGCGAAGGCAACGTGGCGGCCACCGAGGCCCGTGCGGCCGGAGTGGAAGTCATCGAGGTTCCGGCCCGCGATGCGGACGTGGACCTGTCGGCAACCGGGAGGGAACAGGCCAAGGCGCTGGGTATCGCCCTGGGCCGGACCGCCGGGGAGTTCCGCCCTGACGCCGTGGTGTCCTCCCCCTATGCCCGTGCCCGCCAGACCGCTGAGATTGCGGTGGAAACAGCCGGCTGGCCGCTGCAGGTGCGCACGGACGAGCGGCTCCGCGACCGCGAACTCGGCATCCTGGACCGGCTCACGCGGCTGGGCGTGGAGAGCCGCTACCCCGAGGAATCCGAACGCAGGGACTGGCTGGGAAAACTGTATTACCGGCCGCCGGGAGGGGAATCCTGGGCGGACGTGGCGCTGCGGCTGCGGTCCGTCCTGGCAGAGCTGAACGGCCTGGGCACCGGCCAGCGGGTGATGCTGGTGTGCCACGACGCCGTGATCATGCTGTTCCGGTACGTGCTGGAGGGGCTGAGCGAGAAGGAACTGCTGGACCTGGCAGCCACGGAGGCCATCCTCAACGCTTCGGTGACCCGGTTCGTCCGCCCCTCCGGCGTTGGGCCGTGGACGCTGGAGAGCTTCAACGTTGCCGACCACCTGGCCGAGCAGGGCGTCACCGTCACCGAGCATGCCCGAGACACCAGTGTCCGGCCGCGGTGAATCCTCCGGCGCCACCCTGGTGACGCCGTCGCTCCTGCGGGACTGGCCGCTGCCGGCACCGGGCGCGGACAAGTATTCCCGTGGCTCAGTGCTGGTGGTGGGCGGTGCCCGGGCCACCCCCGGCGCCGCCCTGCTGGCCGGCACCGCAGCGCTGCGCGCGGGCGCCGGAAAGCTGACCCTGGCCGTTGCCGGGTCGGTGGCCGTCCAGCTGGGGGTCGCGCTGCCCGAGTGCGGTTCCATCGGCCTGCCGGAGACTGCCGGCGGCTCGGTCAAACCGGAACTGGACAGCATCCACTCCTACGTGGACCAGGCGGATGCCCTCCTGGTGGGGCCCGGCCTGGACGACCCCGACCTTGCCGGTGAACTGCTGGAGGCGTTGCTTAAGCGCGAGGCCGGCGGCGGCCACGGCGGTGGCGGCAACCCCGGTGGTGGCGCCGGCAGCAGGCAAGGCGCCGCCGTCGTCCTCGATGCCTACGCGCTGGCCGCGCTGGTACACCTGGAGGACCAGCTGGACCCGTGGCGCGGCCGCCTCATCCTCACACCGAATCCCACGGAGGCCGGCATCCTGCTGGGGCGGGACACGGATGACCTCGAGAAGGACCTGGCCGAAATCTCCGAACGGTTCGACGCCGTAGTCAGCTGCCAGGGGCTGATCACCCAGCCGCCAGGGCTGAACCCCGACGAGCCGGACCTGTGGAAGATCACCACGGGGTACGGCGGACTGGGCACCTCCGGCAGCGGGGACGTGCTGGCCGGGGCCATTTCCGGGGTTCGTGCCCGGGGAACCAGCAGCGCGCAGGCAGCCTGTTGGGGTACCCACCTGCACGCAGCCGCGGCAGACAGGCTGGCCAGCAGGCTGGGCCCGCTGGGGTTCCTGGCCCGTGAACTTGCCGACGAACTGCCGGCGCTGATGCTGGAACTGGGCACCTGACCCTTGACGTGGACCGCCCGGACATGCGGACGGCCCCCGGCCAAAGCCGGGGGCCGCCGTGTCGGGAGGTCAGGGCCTACGCTGCCGTTGCGCTGTTTGGCGCTGTGGCGTGCACAGAATGGCGATTCGCCCCAAAAAGGCAGTCAACAGATATGGCCGCCTCGCGGTCCTTAAGGTCTAGGCAGCGATTTCCTGCTTTTCCCCCTTCGTTTCGATTTCGATCTTGCGCGGCTTGGCCTTTTCGGCGACCGGGATCCGCAGCGTCAGGACACCGGCGTCATAGCTGGCCTTCACCTTCTCTGTGTCCAAGGTGTCGCCAAGAATCAGCTGGCGGCTGAAGACGCCGCGCGGCCGCTCAGCGGCAATCAGCTCGGTATCCTTGCCAGCGGGATCGGGACGCTCCGCCCGCACCGTCAGGACGTTCCGTTCGACATCCAGGTCCACCGAGTCCGCCGTGACACCCGGCAAATCAAAGGCCACGACGAATTCCTGGTCCTCGCGCCATGCATCCATCGGCATCGCCGCCGGACGTGCAGTGGTTCCGAGGACTTGCTGGGTTAGCCTGTCCAGCTCGCGGAACGGATCGGTTCGCATCAACATGGCTTCCCTCCTCGTGAGAGTTGATCCAACATCCACGTCAGTCGATCTATATTCGCTGACATAGATTTTTTAGCACCGTGGAAGCAGGTCCGCAAGGGGTTGGGTGCCGATTCCTGAAGAATTTTTGGGTCCTGCAGGCTTCGGATTTCCGCCTTGGCCCGGGCGCACGGAAGGGGCCTCTTGCACAGCTCCTGCTGTGCAAGCGGCCCCTTCCGGACTAGGTTCTGGCTTCTCCGGTCAGTCCCTGGTGGGGTCCGGACGCAGCGGTGCGGGCCCTGGATCCGGGACGGGCAGCGGGCCTGGGGGCGCCGGTGCGGGGAACGGATTGGGAGACGGCGGGCCGGGCGGGCGCGGCTGGGTGGGATCCGGCGATGTGGGCTCCGGACCGGGTTCGGGCGGAAACGGCTCGGGTTCGTGCACTGGCGGGATGGTCATGGAACTTCCCCTCTCACGCTGGGCGGATGTGCCTTGAACTGAACAGAATACGCCTGCGGCCCGCCGGCAACTACCCTCCAGTCAGGCCCCGTTTAGTACAGCGCTGATTGGTCCGGGACGGCGCCGACCAGCCGCAGCCAGGCGCTGACCTGGGCGGAGCCTGCCTCCCCACAGCGGAAACCGACGTATCCGTCCGGGCGGACGGCCACAACGCCCCGGCCCGGGTGGCTGTCGAGGCGGTGGACATGAAGCAGGGGACCGGGTCCCGCCCCTGCCCGCAGGGTGGGGTCTTCACCCAAGGTGCCAGTGCCGGCGTCGCGTTCCAGCAAAAGGTGGACGCCGGGCACGGCGGTCAGTTCGTGTAGGCGGGCCGCCCGCCCGCCGACCGTCACGGGCGCATCCGGCAGCCGCTCGCCGGGCCTCGGCCACCCGGCCGCGCGCGGCGTGCCGTCCAGGGAGATGGCACTGTTCCGGTAGCGAACGAATGGCTGGGACAACAGCCTGATGCCCTGGGAGGTGAGCCACTGCCGGCGGAGCAGCACCGGCAGGACCGGAGCGAAGACGGGCAGGAGGCTCCGGGCCAGGCGGGCCACCGGGTGCGGCGAGGCTTCGCCGAAGAAGATGACGTGCGTCAGCGCCAGCACGCGCCGGGCCGCGAGCCGCCGCTCGTGCCCATAGGTTGCCAGCAGTTCCGGGAGCGGCCCGCCTGCCGTCGAGGCGAAACCGAGCTTCCACCCGAGGTTGAGGGCGTCCAGGATGCCGTTGTTCATGCCCTGCCCGCCCGCAGGCGAGTGGGCGTGCGCGGCGTCGCCGGCGAGGAAGAGCGGAGTGTTTCCGAACGTACTGGCCAGGCGGTGTTGAAGCGGGACCTGGGCCGACCAGCGCACGTCCCGGACGGCAGCACCCAGTCCCGACTCCCGGAGCAGGCGGGCCACTTCATCCGGCGGAACGGGCGGACCCAGCTGTCCGAAGCCGGCGGTGGATTGCCGCAGCGCCGGCCGGGTGGCCAGCATCCGCCAGGTGGCGCCCTCGCCCAGCGCGAAGAGGAAGGCCAGTCCCCCGGTCCCGACGGCCACGTGCAGCAGGCCAGGGTCCAGGGCGCCATCAAGCTCCAGGTCTGCCAGGACCGCTTCCACCCGGTACGGGGCACCCCGCCACTGCGCGCCAGTGAAGCCGCGGACCGTGCTGGACTGCCCGTCGCATCCGGCCAGGAACCGGGAAGTGTGGCCGCCGGCTCCGCCCCCGGCGTCGCGAAGCTCTGCATGCACCAGGCCAGGCCCCGGGCCACCGCCGGTATCCAGGGTGCCCTCCGGTCCCAGTCCGCAGAACTCCACGCCCCAGTCCACCGGCACGCCCCTGGCCTGCAGTGCCTGCCAGAGCACGTCCTCGACGTCGGCCTGCCGGACCAGGGTCAGGTGCGGAAAGGCGGTATCCGGGAGGTCCGCGTGGCCCAACCGGGCTTCGACCACGCGCCGGCCGAAGTGGATGCGTGCCAGGGGCGTGGTGTCGGCCCGGTCCAGCAACGCGTCGGTCACGCCCAGCGGGCGAAGGCCCTCCAGTGCCCGTGCATGCAGCATCATCGCCCGGGACGGCCGGACACGGTGTTCGCGCCGGTCCACCACCCGGACCGTGGCTCCGTGGGCGTGCGCCTGGAGGGCCGTGGTGAGCCCGGCGGGACCGGCGCCTACCACCAGAAGGTCGGTGTCCGCCGTCGTGCGTTGCCTGCCTGCCATACCCGCCCGGCCGTCATGCCTGGCCGAGAAGCCGCCACCAGGCGTGGTCCTGGGCGGCTGCTGCTTCCTGCATCCGGGCGGGGTTTGCGAGCACCTCGTCGCGGCGCAGCCCGGGAACCACTTTGTAGCTGATGGACCCGGGGACGCTGACCAGTTCCAGGACCCGCCAGAGGGCCGCAGCGTAGCTTCGCGCCCGCTCGGCACCGTCCCATTCGTACAGGCCGCGGTAGGCACCGAAGGTGTCGTGGGCGCACCACAGCTTGGAAACAAAGCCCGGGAACCCGACGAAGAGCGGGGTGTTCAGCAGGCTTTCCGCCTCGAAAAGGCGGTGCATCCGGCCCCGGACCAGGCGCAGCGTGAAGGCCACCACCAGGATGCAGGGCTCACCGGGCTGCCGGTCGACGGCGGTCTCCCGGTAGACCCGCGAGGTGCTGCCGTCAGCGAAGCGCAGCACCCGGCCCACGTTTTCCTTGGGAAGATGCACCTGCCTGCGGACCAGCATCACGCACGACGTTCCCATGCAGCGGGTCACCGCCAGCCATGCTTTGGCGCGGGGAGCCGGTCCGGATTCGGGGGTCATGGTTTCTCCTTTTCCCTGCAGGACCCTTTCAGGGTGCCGGGAACCGCGGGCAGGATCCCAGAGTCTTTCGCCCCATTCGGGGCGTCCCTTCTCCCCCGGTAGCGAACGGCCTGCCGACTTGTCCGGGCTGGTCTATATATTGAATCCATGACCTCCACCTCCCTGCAGGATTCCACCGGCACTGCCACCCCGGCGCCCCCGGTTGCCAAGAAGATCCCCACCGAACGCACCCACCACGGGGAGACGTTCGTGGACAACTACGAGTGGCTGCGGGACAAGGAATCGCCGGAGGTCGTGGAGCACCTGCGGGCCGAAAACGCGTACCAGGAAGCCGTCACCGCGCACCAGGAGCCGCTCCGCGAGGCCATCTTCCAGGAGATCAAGGGCCGCACCCAGGAAACAGACCTCTCCGTTCCACACCGCAAGGACGGCTGGTGGTACTTCAGCCGCTCCGCGGAGGGCAAGGAATACGGCATCCACTGCCGGGTCAAGGCGCAGGACACCGGAGACAAGGTGGCGGACTGGACTCCGCCCGCCGTGGAACCCGGCCTGCAGATCCCCGGCGAGGAAATCCTGCTGGACGGCAACGTGGAAGCCGAAGGCAAGCCGTTCTTCTCCATAGGCGGCACCGCCGTCACGGTTGACGGCACCCTCTATGCCTACGCAGTGGACAACTCCGGAGACGAACGCTTCACCCTCCGGATCAAGGATCTCCGCACCGGTGAACTGCTGCCGGATGCCATCGAAAACATCTTCTACGGCGTGGCGTTCTCCCCGGACGGCACCCGTATCTTCTACACAGTGGTGGACGAGTCCTGGCGCCCGTACCAGGTGAAGGCGCACGTCCTGGGCACACCCGTGGCCGACGACGTTGTGGTGTACCAGGAGGACGACCCCGCCATGTGGCTGGGCTTCGAGCTCTCCGCGGACCGGCGCTACCTGGTGCTGGGCATTGGATGCTCGGAGTACAGCGAAACCCGGCTGCTCCGTTTCGACGACCCCACCGGAACCGTCAGCACGGTGATCTCGCGGGATGAACGCATCCTGTATGAGGCCGAGCCCTTCCTGCTCGACGGCCCCGACGGGAAAACCGAGAAAATCCTGCTCACGCACAACCACGGCGCCATCAACTCCATGGTCTCCCTGGCTGACGCGGAAGAACTCCACAAGCCGCTGGCAGAACAGACCTGGCAGACTGTCGTGGAACATTCCGGCGACGTCCGCGTCAACGGCGCCGGTGTCACCGCCACGCACCTGGTCGTGTCCATCCGCAAGGACACCATCGAGCGCGTCCAGGTGATGGGGCTGGCCGGGCTGGGCACGCCTGCGCAGCAGGCGCCGGTGGAGCCGGCGTTCGACGAGGCGCTGTACACGGCGGGGGTGGGCGGTTCGGACTACGAGGCACCCGTGATCCGGCTGGGCTACACGTCCTACTTCACGCCGTCCCGGATTTACGACTTCGTCCTGCCCACCCCGGAGCAGCCCACCGGCGAACTGCTGCTCCGCAAGGAGAGCCCCGTGCTGGGTGGCTATGACGGAAGCGATTACGTGGCCACCCGGGAATGGGCCACCGCAGGTGACGGCACGCGCATCCCGCTGTCGGTCCTGCGTCACAAGGCCGTCAAACAGGATTCGACGGCGGCCGGCCTGGTGTACGGGTACGGCTCCTACGAGATGAGCATGGACCCCGGCTTCGGAGTAGCACGGCTGTCCCTGCTGGACCGCGGTGTGGTGTTCGTGATCGCCCACATCCGCGGCGGCGGCGAGCTGGGCCGGCACTGGTACGAGGACGGCAAGAAGCTCACCAAGAAGAACACCTTCACCGACTTCGTGGACGCCACCGACTGGCTGGCGGACTCGGGCTGGGTGGATCCCTCCCGCATCGCCGCCCTGGGCGGTTCGGCCGGCGGACTCCTGATGGGTGCCGTGGCCAACATGGCACCGGAGAAGTACGCGGCCATCGTGGCGCAGGTGCCGTTCGTGGACCCGCTCACCAGCATCCTGGATCCGGACCTGCCGTTGTCCGCGCTGGAGTGGGAGGAGTGGGGCAATCCCATCACGGACCCGCTGGCCTACGCCTACATGAAGTCCTACTCCCCCTACGAAAACGTGCGGGCGGTGGCCTACCCCAAGATCGCCGCGGTGACGTCCTTCAACGACACCCGGGTCCTGTACGTGGAGCCGGCCAAGTGGGTGCAGGAACTGCGGAACAAGACCACGGGGTCCGAACCTATCGTGATGAAGATCGAGATGGACGGTGGCCACGGCGGCGCGTCCGGACGGTACGTCCAGTGGCGCGAGAGGGCCTGGGACTACGCCTTCATCGCCGATTCCCTGGGCGCAACAGAACTGCTGCCCGGAGCCGGCCTGAAGCAGGACTGAAACGTACGACGGCGGGCGCGTCCCGCCGTCGTACGCTTTCCTTCGCCAGCCCTGCGGCAGGCACTGCTTCAGGGCTGGTTCCCTTCGCGACGGGACCACCGCCCACCTGCTCAGAGGCGGTGACAGAGAAATTCCCTGTCAATGCGCCCATAAGCTAACCATGCTTACTATTGGGGGGCACTTGTTTTCCGCAGGGATCCCAGAGGAGCAGGCATGTCATTGAGCAAGGGAACGCACGTGGAGTGGAACACTTCGCAGGGCAAGACGCACGGCAAAATCGTCGAAAAAAAGACCAGCGACTTTGAACTCGACGGCAACACGCACCGCGCCAGTGAGGACGAACCTCAGTATGTGGTGGAGTCGGACAAGACGGGTGCCCGGGCGGCGCACAAGGCATCCGCGCTGACCGAGAAGAAGTAGCGCCGTGGCTGCCCAGCACGAGGTAGTCATCATCGGCGGCGGAAACGCCGGCATCTCCCTGGCGGCCCGGCTGCAGCGGTACGGGGTTAAAGACGTGGCTGTGATCGAGCCCAAGGACCATCACCTCTACCAGCCGCTGTTTTCGCATATCGCAGGAGGCCGCGCCCAGGCACAGGAAGCCATCCGCTCGCAGGAATCCGTGACGCCCCAGGGCGTGACGTGGATCCATGACGCCGCCGCAGGCATTGACGCCGCCGCCAACACGGTCACCCTGGCGTCCGGTTCCACCGTGGCCTACGGGCAGCTGGTGGTGTGCCCCGGGCTGCAATACGACTGGGACGCGGTACCGGGCCTGGCCGAGGCCGTGCACTCGCCCTCCGGCGCCTCGCACTACGAGTTCGAACTGGCGTCCAAGGCCTGGACGCTGCTCCGCAGCATGACGTCCGGCACCGCCGTTTTCACCATGCCGGCGGGCCCCATCAAGTGCGGCGGCGCTGCCCAGAAACCCATGTACCTGGCCTGCGACTACTGGCGGGAACAGGGCCTCCTGGACCGGATCCGCGTGGTGATGGTCCAGCCTTGCCCCACCGTTTTCGGGGTCCCGGAGGTGGACCGCGAACTGGACCGCAAGATTGCGGAGTACGGCATCGAACTGCGGACCAACAGCGAATTGGTTGGCGTGGATGCTGCAGGCCAAACAGCCACCATCCGGGATCTTGCCGCCGATACCGTGGAGAACCTGCACTACGACGTCCTCAACGCCGTCCCGCCGCAGTCGGCCCCGGACTGGCTCAAGGCCACGGACCTGCCGGCCGCCGGTGACACGGGCGGCTTCGTGGAGGTGGACCGGCAGACCCTTCGGCACCTCCGCTACCCCAACGTGTGGTCCCTGGGCGATGCCGCAGGCACCACCAACTCCAAATCCGGCGGGGCGCTGCGCAAGCAGACCAAAGTGGTGGCCAAGAACCTGGTGGCAGCCCGGAAAGGCAAGCGGCTGCCGGCGAAGTACAACGGCTACTCGGTGTGCCCGTTCACGGTGTCACGGGACACGGTGGTGTTCGCCGAGTTCGATGACCGTTACCGCCCCATGCCCACCATTCCGCGGGTGCCCACCTGGAACGAAAGCAAGTTGTCATGGGTTGTGGACCGGGACCTGTTCCCGAAGATCTACTGGAACCTGATCCTCAAGGGCAGGGCCTAAAGCTCACCGCCGGAACCGATGCGCCATTCATCGGCCAGGATGGCATAGATGAGCTCGGTGGCCCACTGGCCCTTGTAATGCCACTTGTCGATGTGCCGCGCCTCCAGCCGCATGCCCAGCCGGCCGCACACTGACGCCGACGCCACATTGAGTTCATCCAGCCGGGCTTCAATCCGGTGCATGCCCAGTTCCCCGAAGCCCAGATGGAGCATGGCCCGGGCGGCCTCCGTGCCGTAACCCTTGCCGCGTGCTCCGGGCGCCAGTGTCCACCCGACTTCGCCCTGGCCGAGTCCCGGCAGCCATTTGAGCACCACCTCCCCCTGCAGCCCGGGCTCATTCGCTGCCTCGATGGCGAGGGCCACCCAGTCGCCCTCCTTCTCGAAGGCAAAGTTGGCGTACCGGCCCACCCGCTCCATCGACTGGGTGTAGCTCTTGGCCGGGCCGGGCAGGAACCGGGCGGTCTCCGGCAACGAGTGGTAGGCGTGGAAGGCTTCAAGGTCACCGCCGTCAAAACGGCGGAGTACCAGCCGTTCGGTGCGGATCGGCAGGGAAATGTCAGGCATGGGGCTTATCGGCCGGCGGAGACGACGGCGGCTGTTGCCTCTGCGATGGCGCGTTCCTCATCCGTGGGGACCACCAGGACGGGAATCGCGGACGAGGGCGTGGAAATGACGCGCGGTTCCTTGGACCGCTGGGAGTTCAGGCCGCCGTCGAGCTCGATGCCCAGGGCGCCCAGCCGGTCCGCCACCTGCGCCCGGAACTGGGAGGAGTTCTCGCCGATCCCCGCGGTGAACACCAGAGCCTTGGCCCCACCGACTGCCACATGGTAGCCGCCGATGTATTTGGCCAGCCGGTAGGATGCCACCGCGAGCGCCATCGTGGCTTTTTCGTTCCCGGACTCGGAGGCTTCCACTACCGAGCGCATGTCGTTGTTGCCGGCCAGGCCCTTCAGCCCCGATTCCCGGTTGAGCATGGTGTCGATGTCCTCGGGCGTCCAGCCGGCGCGGCCAAGGAACACCAGGATGGAAGGGTCAAGGTCGCCGGAGCGGGTGCCCATGACCAGGCCCTCCAGCGGGGTGAAGCCCATGGAGGTGTCCACCGACTTCCCGCCGCTGATGGCGGTCACGGAGGCACCGTTGCCCAGGTGCGCGATGACGCCGTCGAACTCCTCAGCGGGAAGGTCCAGCAGGGCGGCCGACCGGCGCGCCACGTACTCATGGGAGGTCCCATGGAAACCGTAGCGGCGGATGCCGTGGTTGGTGTACAGCTCGTCCGGGACGGCGTAGCGCCACGCGTGCTCGGGCAGGGTGCGATGGAAGGCGGTGTCGAACACGGCCACCTGCGGCATTTTGGGCCACTTTTTGGTGATGGCACGGATGCCCAGCACGTTGGCGGGGTTGTGCAGCGGCGCCAGCGGGTTGAGGCGTTCGATGGCGCGGGTGATCTCGTTGTCCACCAGGACGGGTTCGGCGAACCGCTCGCCGCCGTGGACCACCCGGTGCCCCACCGCACCGAGCTCAAGGCCGCCCAGTTCCCGGTGGATGGCCGCGTCCACCTGCTCCAGCGCCTCCGCGTGGTCCCGCGGGCCCTCGATCTCGCCGTCCCCGCCGCCGCCGTTGCCCATGCCGATCTTCTCGATCAGCCCCTCGGTGAGGACCGTTCCGGCTGCCACGTCACGGACCTGGTACTTCAGGGAGGACGAACCGGAGTTGATGACGAGCACGAGCATGCGGGGCCTCCTCAGCCTGGCGTCTGCAGTTCAACCCCCACTATAGGTTGAGCCGCTATCGGTCGGTGAGCAGCAGCGTGTTGCCGTCCGGGTCCTGCGCCGTGAAGAAGAGGCATACCTCCGGAGACCCCTCGATGGCACCGACCGGAACACCGCTTTCCGCCAGCACGGCATGCGTTCCAGTCAGGTCGTCCACCATGAAATTGCAGGTTGCCCACGCCAGCCCGGGGGCGGCCTTGATGCCGCTGTCCGGGCCCATCAGCGTGACGGACGCGGTTCCCGCAGCGGTGAGGACTGCTGAGAAGGTGTTCGCCTCCGCGACGCTGAGTCCAAGAAACCGGCGGTACCAGTCGGCCGCGGCGTGTGGGTTGCGGACAGGGATGAAGGCAGTGGTGATGGCTGTACCGGGCATGCCAGCGATGTTAGCCGAGGGGAACGTCGGGTCGGGCCCTTCCTTGCGGATCAGGCCCCGCTGTGCCTATGGTCGGCGGACAAGGCTGGACCACGCCGAGAGGACAATTCCATGACGAACGAGCCCAATTCGATCGACGAGAACGACCCCACCAACACGGGATCCAGCAGCACCGCCCCGCTTAACGCCGGAACGGGATCCGGCGGCAAGGGTGATCCCACGGGAGTGGAGGGCGCCAATCCGGCCCTGGACGACACCGGCAACCTCAAGGCCGCAGAGACCGGGGAAGCGCCGGAGGCGCCCGAGAACCGGGAGGACCTGGACCTCACCCCGCAGGGCCTCTCCGACGAGCCTGCCAAGGAAGAGGATCAGGAGAGCCTGGCCAAGCCGGACAACAGCTAAGCACCGCAGGCACCAAAGCACCCCATGAACAACGTACGACGCCGGCACTCACCAAAGTGCCGGCGTCGTACGTTGTTGCACCACAGCTAGGCCCGCGCCTCCTGCTGCTGCGCGGCCAGGTATGCGAACAGCCGGCGCAGGCCGAATGACCACTCCGGCAGTTCCTCACAGGGCCCCACCCGGTTGATCAGGGCACCCAGGTGCCGGCTGCGGATGGTCACCCGGTCACCGTGTTTGTGGGTGAAGCCCTGTCCGGGCACGTCGCGGTCCTGTGTGGGCGCAAACAGGGTCCCCGTGAACAGTGCGAATCCGTCCGGGTACTGATGGTGCTTCCCGTGCGTCGCCGCCACGAGCTCCTCGAAGGGCCTGCTGATCCGGGACACGCTGTTCCGGCCCTCCAGCAGGTAGCCGTCCGGGCCTTCGACGCGCAGCAGGATCTCCTCGCCGCGAAGCGTATCCAGGGTGAATTGGCCGTCGAACAGCCGGATCAGCGGTCCCAGCGCGCTGGAGGCGTTGTTGTCCTTGGCCTTGCCCAGCAGCAGCGCGCTCCTGCCCTCAACATCACGCAGGTTCACGTCGTTGCCGAGCGTCGCACCCACCACTGTGCCGCCGGAGGTGGCGATCAGGACCAGCTCCGGCTCCGGGTTGTTCCAGGACGAGAAGGCCGGGATGCCGATGCCCGCGCCCAGGCCTACCGAGGAGAGGACCGGGGCCTTCGTGAAGACTTCCGGGTCCGGACCGATCCCCACTTCCAGGTACTGCGACCACAGGCCTTCGGAGATCAGGACGCGTTTGGCTTCGGCGGCTTCCGGCGATCCCGGCCGCAGGGCGGAAATGCTTCCACCCAGGGCGCGGCCCACCAGTTCCCGCACCCCGGCCGCGCGTCCGGCGTCGCCGGCGCAGCGCTCCTCGATGACGCGCTCGATCATGCTGTCCACGAACGTGACGCCGCAGGCCTTGATGACCTGGAGGTCCACGGGGGCCAGCAACCGGGTCCGGGTGCTGCCACCCTCCAGGGACGCCTTGACGACGCCGGCCGTGTCCCAACGCGGTTCCGCCAGGCCGGGATCTGCCAGGGCTGAGCGGACGGCGGCAGCGGGATCGGGCAGCTCCAGGAGATCCGCGACCGTTCCGGCCAGGCGGTGCAGGTCAAAGACGCTGCCCCCGCTGACGGCCACAACGCGTGGTCCCCCGCTCTCCACATCCCAGACCCGCCCGATCAGCAGGGCCTGGTCCGCGTCCTCGGGGAGTATGGCGTGGACGTCTTCCGGGCCTGTGGCGTTCATTGCTTGTCCTCCTGGGTGGCCACAACCCCGGCTGCGGCGGCGGATGGGCGCTGCCAGACGCCATCCACCCTTTGCGGAACCTGCCAGGGATTGCTGTCCTGCAGGGGTTCGGGCAGCCGGTCCGCGGGAAAGTCCTGGTATGCCACCGGCCGCAGGAACCGGCGGACCGCCGCCGTGCCCACCGACGTGGTGGCCGAGGTGGTGGCGGGGTATGGCCCGCCGTGGTGCTGGGCGTAGCTGACGGTAACTCCGGTGGGCCAGCCGTTCCACAGGACCCGGCCGCTGATGTCCGCCAGCCGGGCAGCGAGCGCGGCGACGTCGTCGTCCGCTTCCGCCTGGAGCGTGGTGGTCAACTGCCCTTCCAGCAGCCCGGCCAGGGCCGGCAACCCGGATTCGTCGTCGTACGCGACCACCATGCTGGCCGGCCCGAACATCTCCTGGCGGAGCAGTTCCGGATTCTTCCGGACCTCGTCGGCAGTGGTGAGCAGGACGGTGGGGGCCGGCTCCTCGGCAAAGTCGCCTTCCACCAGGACGTCCACGCCGTCGGTGTCCCGGAGCCGGCTGACGGCATCGCTGTACCCGTCGTGCAGGCGGGGGCTGAGCAGCCGGGCGGGCGTGAAACCTGCCAGGGCCTGCGCCAGTGCGCGGCGAACGTCATCGGCCTGCCCCGCGGGGACGAACAGCAGCCCGGGCTTGGTGCAGAACTGGCCCATGCCCAGGGTGAACGAGGCAGCATAGCCGGCGAGGATGTCCGCCCGCCGCGCGGCCCAGGCCCTGCCCGTGACGAAGACGGCGTTGATGCCGCCCAGTTCACCGAAGAACGGAATGGGCTCCGGGCGGGCAGCGATGCGGTCGAGCAGGGCGCGGCCGCCCGCGGTGGAGCCGGTGAAACCGATGGCTTTCACCTGGGGGTGGTCCACCAGCGCCTCGCCTGCCTGCCGCCCGGTCACCATGGAGAACAGGCCCGACGGCGCACCTGCACCTTCCAGCGCATCGATCACGGTCCGCGCGGTCCGGGCCGCAAGCCCGGCGTGGGCGTCGTGGGCTTTGTGGACGACGGCGCAGCCGGCCGCCAGGGCCGACGCGCTGTCCCCGCCCATCACGCTGAACGCAAAGGGGAAGTTGGAGGCGCCGAAGACGCCCACGACGCCGAGCGGGACGTTGTAGCGCCGAAGGTCCGGGCGCGGGCCCATGGGCCAGTTGGGGTCGGCGTGGTCGATGGTGGCGTCGAAGTGCTCCCCGAGGCGGATTTCCGCCGCGAAGAGCCGCAGCTGGAACACGGTGCGCTTCAGTTCCCCTTCCAGCCTGGCCGTCCCGAGGTGTGTCTCGGCCACGGCGGTCTGCACAAGTCCCGCAGCGTCCTGCTCCAGGCCGGCGGCAATGGCTTCAAGCCAGCCGGCGCGCCGGTGCGGGTCCGCCAAACGGGCCTGTTCGAAGGCACGGTGGGCGGCGCCGACGGCGGCGTCGAGCTCCCCTGCGGTGGTGGGTCCGGCGAGGACGGCCGTTGCGTGGGGGGCCGCGGTCATCGGCCGGCTCCTGCCGCCGCGGCCAGGGATCCGCCGGTGACGGCGGCCCGGTTGCCCACTTCCTGCCAGCCTGCGCCGTTGGGGAATTCCCAGCGGGCGCGGGAGGCGGTGAGCATCTCGGCGCCCGTGCCGGGCAGTGCCGGGGCGGCATAGCGGCCGTCGATGATCCGGACGGGTTCGGCAAAGTGCTCGTGCAGGTGGTCCACGAATTCGATCATGCGGTTTTCCTGGCTGCGGCCCACCACGGCGTAGTCGAAGAAGGAGAAGTGCTGGACCAGTTCGCACAGGCCCACTCCCCCGGCGTGCGGGCAGACGGGGACCCCGAACTTGGCTGCCAGCAGCAGGATGGCGATGTTCTCGTTGACACCGGCCACACGGGTGGAGTCCAGCTGCAGGACGTCGATGGCGCCGGCCTGGAGGAGCTGCTTGAAGACGATCCGGCTCGCCACGGCCTCTCCGGTTGCCACCCGTACGGGGGTGACACCCTTGCGGATGTCGGCGTGGCCCAGGATGTCATCCGTGCTGGTGGGCTCTTCGATCCAGTAGGGGTTGAATTCGGCCAGCTGGTTGACCCACTCGATGGCCTCGGAGACTTCCCAGCGCTGGTTGGCGTCAATGGCGATGGGCAGGGCGCCCACCGCCTCACGGGCCAGGGCCATGCGCCTGCGGTCGTCGTTGATGTCGCCGCCCACCTTGAGCTTGATCATGGAGAAGCCTTCCGCGGCCGCCTCCTTGCTCAGCCGGACCAGTTTCTCGTCGCTGTAGCCCAGCCAGCCCGGGGAGGTGGTGTAGGCGGGGAACCCGTTGTTCCGGAGCGACTCGATGCGCTGGGCTTTGCCTTCCTGGCCGGCGCGGAGGATCTCCAGGGCTTCCTCGGGGCTGAGGGCGTCACGGATGTGGGTGAAGTCCACCACGCTGACCAGTTCCTCCGGTGTCATTTCGGCAAGGAGGAGCCACAACGGCTTGTTTTCACGGCGGGCACGGATGTCCCACAAAGCGCTGACCAGGGCGCCGCAGGCCATCTGGGTCACGCCCTTCTCGGGTCCCAGCCAGCGGAGCTGGGAGTCGTGGACCAGGAGCCTGGACGCGCCGCCCAGGTCAGAAATCAGCTCGTCGATGTCGCGGCCCACCAGCAGGCGTGCGTAGGCGTCAATCGCGGACGTGAGGATTTCATTGCCGCGGCCGCAACTGAAGATGAAGCCGTGGCCCTCATCGCCCGCGTCGGTGCGGATGACAACGTAGGCGGCGGAGTAGTCAGGGTCGACGTTGACCGCATCGGAACCGTCAAGTTCGAGGGATGTGGGGAAACGAACGTCCTGGGTCTTGATGGACGTGATGGAAGGCATGGAACTCAACTTTCGGTTTACGACTGCTGGGAGGGGAAAGATTCGATTCCTATACGAATTTCTAAAATCATATAGGACATGTGATCCAGGTCAAGACCTGCCCGGCAGGCATTCGCTTGCCCGGGCACACAAAAGCCCCGGCCCTGCAGGGCCGGGGCTGCGCCGCACTGGGCTAGCCGGTGATGATCCGCCTGCGCGGCGGGCCGCTGTCCTCCAGGGGGGCAAGTTCACCTTCGAAGGCCTGGGCAAACCTGTCGAAGGAGTTGCGGATATGGGTGGTCATGGCCGCCTCGGCCCGCTCCGGATCGCAGGCTTCGATCGCCTCACGCACGGCCGTATGCTCAGCCACCGTGATGGCGCCGTCCACATCTGCCGGGTAGAGCCGGAAGGTGTGCAGGTGGCAGTGCGTCTGGGCAAAGGCGTGCCGGACCACAGGATTTCCGGAGGCGGCCAGGATGGTGTCATGAAAGCGGGTGTCGTGCGCCACCAGATCCTGCCTCAGGTCCTTGCTGCGCTTCATGGTGCCCCGGAAGCCCGCCAGCTCCTTTTCCAGCGCGGCGGCCGGATTGGCAAGGCGGTCCACCGCCGCCGCCCGTGCCGCCCAAGGCTCCACGAGGAGCCTGAACTCGAACAGCGAGCGCAATTCCGGCAGGTCCAGGAGCGGGGTGGTGCTGTAGCCGCGGCCGGGGTTGTACACCACCAGGTTGTCGCCCTCGAGCCGCTGGAGCACCTCACGGACCGGGGTCTGCGAGACGCCAAGGCTGCGGGCCACGGCATCAATGTTGATGCGGGTGCCCGGAGCAATCCCGCCGTCCAGGATGGAGGCGCGCATGGCCGTGTAGACGTCGGGAACGGCTGCTTTGCCGCGCGGAACTTCGGATGGTTGACGTGGGGGCACGCAATTACCTCTTGAACTGGAGTGGACCGGGTTGAACCGGGGCACCCGGTTGCACGGGCGCCGGTTGGAGTGAAGCTGCTGGGGGAATCATAAGCCACCCGCCGCCGGCAGCTTCTCCGCAGGCTTTCCAAAAGCAACACTTGATCTGGATCACAAAATCTATATGATTAACCCGATTCCTATATGATTTTGGCGCAGATATCTTCCGCGTCTCCCCCTCCCGCACGTGCGCACCGCACCCGAAGCCATGTATATGTCGAAGGAGACCGCATGACTACGCTCGGAAGTAAAACAACCCTTGGCACTCCAGCCCGGCAGCCCCGCCTGATGACCCGCAAACGCTGGGTGATCATCTGGCTTGCCTTCATAGGCCTCAGCATCAACTACCTGGACCGTTCCAGCCTCAGCGTCGCACTGCCCTTCATGGGCAAGGACTTTGAACTCAGCGCCACCCAACAGGGCCTGATCTTTGCCGCCTTCTTTTGGGCCTACGACTTCTTCCAGCTCGCAGCGGGCTGGTACGTGGACAAGGTAGGCCCGCGCCGCTCGTTCTCACTGGCCGCCGTGTGGTGGTCCGTCTTCACCATGGTCACCGCCGCCGCATCCAGTTTCTGGTCCCTCTTCGCGGCGCGCTTCCTCCTCGGCGTGGGTGAAAGCCCGGCGCCCAGCACAGCCGCCAAGGTGGTGGCCACCTGGTTCCCGGTCCGCGAACGCGCCTTCGCCACCAGCATCTGGGACTCCGGCTCGCGCGTCGGGGCCGTCATCGCCCTGCCGATCGTCACCCTGATCGTCGCCTTCACCTCCTGGCACGCGGTGTTCATCATCATCGGTGTCCTTGGAATCATCTGGGCCGCCGTGTGGTGGAAGTACTACCGCGGCCCGGAGGAGCACGCCGGCGCCAACGCCGCCGAAGTCAGCTACATCCAGGACGGCGGCGCCCGCGGCGCGGCAAGCGACGACGAAAGCGCGGCCAAACTCCCCTGGCGTTCGCTCTTCAAGTACCGCACCATCCTGAGCATGATGTTCGGCTTCTTCTGCCTGAACAGCGCCATCTATTTCTTCATCACGTTCTTCCCCAGCTACCTGGTCAAGGAACGCGGCTTCGACCTCCTCAAGCTCGGCTTCTTCGGCGCCATCCCCGGCATCTGCGCCGTCCTGTTCGGCTGGCTGGGTGGCTACCTGGCCGACCGTGCCGTGCGCGCCGGGTCCCCGGTCAGCAAGGTCCGCAAAACGGCCATCGCCGGCGGCCTGGCAGGCGGCTCCGTCATCATGTTTGCCGCACTGGTCCCGGAAGCCTGGATGGCCCTTGCCCTCCTGTCCGTCGCCTACTCCAGCCTCACCGTGGCGGCAACCGGAATCTGGTCCCTGCCGGCGGACGTTGCCCCAAGTTCACGGCACGTCGGCTCCATCGGCGGCCTGCAGAACTTCGCCTCCAACCTGGCCGGCATCTTCACGCCGATCCTGATCGGCGTACTGGTGGACCAGACCGGATCCTTCGTGGCGCCGCTGGCCGTCATCGGCGCGATCTCCCTCATTGGCGCAGCCAACTACCTGTTCGTCATTGGCAAGATCGAGCCGCTGAAGGTCAAGGCAGCCGCCTAGGCCTTCCCAGCCGCCAGGCAAAAGTACGACGCCGGCACTTACCAAAGTGCCGGCGTCGTACGTTTTCTGCGTGGTGCCCTAGGAGGCCGGTGCCTCTGCAGAGACCTGCGCCTGTTCCTGCACCTGGGCTTTCGCAGCACTTTGCGCCTGGATGGCGGTGATGGCCACGGTGTTCACGATGTCCTCCACCGTGCAGCCGCGGGAGAGGTCGTTGACCGGCTTCCGCAGCCCCTGCAGGACGGGGCCCACGGCAACGGCACCCGAGCTCTGCTGCACCGCCTTGTACGTGTTGTTGCCGGTGTTCAGGTCCGGGAAGATGAACACCGTGGCCTGCCCCGCCACCGAGGAGCCGGGCATCTTGGACGCGGCAATGGAGGCATCCACGGCGGCGTCGTACTGGATGGGGCCCTCCACGGCGAGGTCCGGGCGGCGCCGGCGGACCAGCTCGGTGGCCTGCCGCACCTCGTCCACCGCCTCACCCGATCCTGAGCCTCCGGTGGAATAGGAGAGCATGGCAACCCGCGGCTCCACGCCGAACTGGGCGGCGGTCTCGGCCGAGGCCAGGGCAATGTCCGCCAGCTGCTCCACGTTGGGGTCCGGGTTCACAGCGCAGTCGCCGTAGACCAGCACGCGGTCCGGCATGAGCATCAGGAACACCGAGGACACGATCTTCACGCCCGGCCGGGTCTTCACGAACTCCAGGGCCGGCCGGATGGTGTGCGCCGTGGTGTGCGCCGCGCCGGAGACCATCCCGTCCACCACGCCCAGCTGGACCATCATGGTGCCGAAGTAGCTCACGTCCTGCATGATCTCCAGCGCCTTGGGCAGGTCCACGCCCTTGTGCGCCCGCAGTTCGGCGTACTTCCCCGCGAACGTGAGACGAAGCTCGGAGGTGGCAGGGTCAATGACGTTGATCCCGGTGAGGTCGATGCCGTTCGCGGCGGCCAGTTCCCGGACGGCGGATTCGGGGCCCAGCAGCGTCAGGTCGCAGACATCGCGGCGGTGCAGGATTTCGGCTGCGCGCAGGATCCTGACATCGGTTCCCTCCGGCAGGACAACGTGGCGGCGCTGCGACCGGGCCCGCTCGATGAGGTCGTGCAGGAACCGCAGCGGGGTCATCCGCTCGGGCCTGGGCAGGTGGAGGCGTTCCACCAGTTCGGCTTCATCCACCCGCCGGGACCAGAGCCCCAAGGCCGAGGCCACCTTGCGCCGGTGCCCGGACCAGATCTCGCTGCGGACCTCGGAGACCCGGCGGGCGGTCTGGTAGGTGTCATCTCCGGTGGCGAACACCGGGAACGGTGCCTGCGCCAGGAGCGGGTAGATGTTGGCATCCGGGGCCAGGCCGCCGGTGAGGATGAGCGCCGACGCCACCGGGAACTCGGGTGAGAAGGAGGATGCCAGGCAGGCCACCATCACGTCCGCCCGGTCCCCCGGCACGATCACCAGGGCGCCTTCATCCAGCACGTTCAGGAAGTTGCCCACATTCATGGCGGCCACCTTGATGTCCCTGACGTCGCGTTCCATGTCCGGCGTGCCGGCGATCTGCCGCACGCCCAGCGCCATGGCCACCTCCCCGGTGGTGGGCCGGGCGATCTCCTCCAGTTCCGGCAGGATGTACACGGGCCGGCCGGAGGCACCGGGCTTCAGGGCCGCCGCAATGGCGTCCAGGTCATCAGCGTTTGCCCGGTTGACCATGATGGCCAGGAGTGAGCACTTTTCCGCGGCAAGTTCCTTGCGCGCCACTTCGACGGCTGCAGCGGTCTCCGGAACGGTCCGCCCCTTGGCGCCCACAACGGCCACCACGGGCGTGGCCAGGTTGTTGGCAAGCCGGGCATTGAGGTCGAATTCGACGGCGGAGTCCTGGCCCACCAGGTCTGTGCCTTCGACGATCACCACGTCGCAGAGGCGGGCGATGTCGGCGAAGATCTCCACGCACCTGGCATCGATCTCGGCCCGGTTTCCCTCCGCGAGCAGCGTGCGGACCTCCGCGTAGGTCAGGCCGCCGCGGCACCGGTCATCGTCCAGGGCGAACCGGGACTTCATCAGCGCCACCATGGGGTCCTCGGCTGCCGAGGGGCCGTGGACCACGGGCTTGAAGAAGCCGATCCGGTCCGCGTGCCGGTGCAGGGTGTCCGCCAGGCCCAGGGCTACCAGGGACTTGCCCGAGCCGGGGGTGGTTGCGCTGACGTAGATGCCTTTGGCCATGGTCCGCCCTTTGCTGTTCTTGCTGGTGCGTGTCCTCCCATCCTTGCACTTCAGGCCCCGTGGCGCGCGCCGCCGTCGGGCATTCCACCCCGGATGCCCTCCCGGCCTACGCACGCTGCCCTTGACACCGGACCCCCTCATGGGATTACCTAATGAACATTCGGTAAATAAAGCTGGAGGCAATGACGCATGGCTGAAGCAACACTTTCCGGGGCCACCCACCCCATCCTGGAAAACGACTACGCCTCCGAATGGATGGGAATCCAGGTCCTCGCCCTCAGCGACGGCCATGCAACCATCCGGATGACCCTCCGACAGGAAATGCTCAACGGTTTCGGGATGGCCCACGGCGGAATGATCTTCGCGTTCGGGGACACCGCCTTCGCCCTCGCGTGCAACCCCATCCGCCCTGCACCCGGCGAGGAAGGCACCATCACCGTGGCCTCCGGCGTCGACATCAACTTCCTCAAGCCCGCCTTCCGCGGCCAGGTGTTGACCGCCGTCGCAGACCGCCGCTCCAGTGCCGGGCGAAGCGGACTGTACGACATCCAGATCTTCGCGGCCGACGCCGCCGCGCCGGCTTCCGAAACCCAACCCAGTTCCCCGGGCGAGCTCATCGCCGAGTTCCGCGGACGCAGCCGCACCATTCCCAAGAAGTAGGAAACCATGACCCTGCATGCCCCCGAAACCCCCGCCGCTGCCGGCATCGACCCCGGCCTGGACCGCGAGGAAACCATCTCCCGCGATGAGCTCGAGGCCCTCCAGCTCAGCCGCCTGCAGCACACGGTGGCCTACGCCTACGAGCGCGTGCCGCTGTACAAGCGCAAGTTCGACGACGCCGGCATCCACCCCAACGACCTGCGTGAACTGAGCGACCTGGGCAACTTCCCGTTCACCACCAAGGACGACCTGCGCGAGGAATACCCGTTCGGCATGTTCGCGGTACCGCAGCACGAAGTGGCCCGCGTCCACGCGAGCTCGGGCACCACGGGCCGCCCCACCGTGGTGGGTTACACCAAGCAGGACCTGGCAGACTGGGCGAAGCTCGTGGCCCGCAGCTTCCGCGCCTCCGGCATCCGCCCGGGCATGAAGGTCCACAACGCCTACGGCTACGGCCTGTTCACCGGCGGCCTGGGCGCCCACGCCGGGGCCGAAGCCCTGGGCTGCACCGTCATCCCCATCTCCGGCGGCCAGACCGAACGCCAGATCCAGCTGATCCAGGACTTCAAGCCGGACGCCATCCTGGCCACGCCCACGTACCTGCTCACCATCGCCGACGCCATGGCCCACATGGGCATCGATCCCGCCTCCACATCGCTGAAGTATGCGGTGCTGGGCGCCGAGCCGTGGACCGAGGAGATGCGGCATGAACTTGAGGTCACCATGAACCTCAAGGCATGCGACATCTACGGGCTGTCCGAGGTCATGGGCCCGGGCGTGGCCGGCGAGGCCGTGGAGACCCAGGACGGCAGCCACATCTGGGAGGACCACTTCCGCCCCGAAATCATCGACCCCTTCAACCCGGTGGCGGGCAAGGAGAACGTCCTGCGCGACGGCGAACACGGCGAGCTGGTGTTCACGTCCCTCACCAAGGAAGCGCTGCCCATCATCCGCTACCGGACCAAAGACCTCACCCGCCTGCTGCCCGGCACGGCCCGCCCAGCGCACCGCCGGATGGGCCGCATCACCGGCCGCAGCGACGACATGATCATCCTGCGCGGCGTGAACCTCTTCCCGTCCCAGATCGAGGAAATCGCCCTGCGGATCCCTGAGCTCAGCCCGCACTTCCAGCTCGAACTCACCCGCCCCGAAGGCCAGCGGATGGACCAGCTGACCGTGCGCATCGAGCGCCGCGACGCGGTGAGCATTGAACAGGGCACGACGGCGGCACGCACCTTGAAGGAGCAGATCAAGATCCACGTGGGTTCTTCGTGCACGGTGGACGTGGTGGAGCCGGGGTCGCTGGAGCGGTCCAACGGCAAGCTGCGCCGGATCTACGACCTGCGCCCAAAGGGCTAGGAGTCAGTTCTCCACGGTCGGCCGGGGCCGCTGCCACCGGCTCCAGCGCTGCCGGACCCGGCGGCCGGGCTCCGGCCGATTACCGAACGTTCATGAGAAAATGGCGGCTATGTCTTCCACAGATGCTCCTGCAAAGCGCGGCCGGCCCGGGTATGACCAGCAGTCGGTGCTGCTGATTGCCGTCGACGTATTCAACCGCCACGGGTACGATGCCACCTCCATGGGCATCCTGGCCGAGAACCTGGGCATCTCCAAGTCTGCGATCTACCACCACGTACCGTCCAAGGGCGACCTCCTCAAGCTTGCCCTGGACCACGCCCTGGGCGGCCTCGAGGCCATCCTGGAGCAGCCCCAGGCTACCTCCGGGGCAGCCGACGCACGGCTGGAGTTTGTGCTGCGGCAGACCGTGGCGGTGCTGGTGGACCGCCTGCCCTTCGTCACGCTGCTCCTGCGCCTCCGCGGGAATACGGACATCGAACGGGATGCGCTGGAGCGCCGGCGCACCTTCGACCACAAGGTGGCGGCCCTGATCTCCGCCGCGCGCGACGAAGGCTCGCTCCGCCAGGACATCGACCCGCGGACCGTCTCACGGCTCCTGTTCGGCATGATCAACTCCATCGTCGAGTGGTACAAGCCCGGCGGCTCCCTGTCCCCGCAGCGGCTGGCTGACGACGTCATTACCATGGCGTTCGACGGCCTGCATGCTGACGTGTAGGCGGCAGCCGGGCCGGCCCAGGCATCAATAATAAGTGTGCTTGGTATTTTCCTGCTCCCCGGCTACGGTGGTAGAAAACCAGCATCCGCAGGGAGGTACCGATGGGCCAGGCCACAGATCCACGGCGTTCACGGCGCCCCCGGACAGTGCTTGCCGGCGGCGCCCTGGCGGCCGCCTTGGCACTCAGCGGCTGCACCGGTACGCCAAGCCCCCCGGCCCCCAGCGGCACCTCCCCAAGCCAGGCGTCGCCGTCGGCCTCCGCCAACTCCACGCCCGCTCCCCCCACCTCCGGTTCGACCGGGACGGAAGGCGGCAACTCCGGGACAGCGGCCGGAAACCTGCCGCAACTCGTGGAAAACCTGTCGCCGTCGGTTGTCACCATCTTCACGGAGGGCGGCCTGGGCAGCGGGGTGGTGTACTCGGCCGACGGCCTGATCCTGACCAACGAGCACGTGATCCGCGGCGCCACCAAGGTTGAGGTGGGGTTCGCGGACGGTCAGCGGGTGGAAGGAACGGTGAAGGCCAGCGACGCGGTGACGGACCTTGCGCTGGTGCAGGCCAAACGCACCGGCCTGCCGAAGCCCACCTATCAAAGCAACCTGCCCAAGGTGGGCGAAGGCGCCCTGGTCCTGGGCTCACCCCTCGGCTTTGAAAACACGGCCACCGCCGGCATCATCTCCGGACTCCACCGCTCCATCCCCGGCTCCGCGTCCAACAGCCTCTCCCTGGTGGACCTCATCCAGACGGACGCACCCATCAGCCCCGGCAACTCCGGCGGTGCCGTTATCAACATGCGCGGCGAGGTGATCGGGATCAGCGAGGCCTACATCCCGCCGTCAGCCGGCGCGGTCTCCCTTGGCTTCGCCATCCCGGCCGCCACCGCCGTGGACGTCGCCGAAGAACTGCTGGCCAACGGCACCGCAAAACACGCCTACCTGGGGCTGACGCCCGGCGAGCTGACGGCCCAGATTGCGGACCAACTGGGAATCCAGGAAGGGGCCGGCGTCGTGGTGCTCGCTGCCGACGGTGACGGTCCTGCCGGGCGCGCGGGGATCCGGCCGGGCGACGTCCTGCAGTCCATGGAGGGCGTGGAGCTGACCACCCCGGAGAAGCTCCTGGCGGAACTGCGCAAGCGCAACCCAGGGGACACCGTAGGCTTCAAGGTCAAGCGCGGCGATCAAAGTTTGGATATCAAGGTGGACCTGAGCGACCGGCCTGCCAGCACAACCACCCGATAGGAAGGAAAAGAATATGAGCCACCCCAAGGAAGAGCCCGACGCAGGATTCATCATCCCGGACCCCTCAAAAATGCGCGAGGACGTTCCCGGCGACGCCGGCGACGAGGCCAACGTGATCCGCTTCAGCGAGGAGCAGGCCCTGATCGAGGAACAGTCGCACGGCGTCCGCCCGGACACCTACAGCATTCCCTCCGGCGGCCCCACCATGGACGAGGCCCGCGGCAACATGGACCTCTCCGACCGCAGCGAGGACGGCCACGGCACCGGCCGCGAGGATGACAGCAGCGACGACAGCCTGCACGGCGGCGCCGAAAGCTGACGCCGGCGAACCAAGACAAGCAGCAGGGGTGCCCCGATCCGACCGGGACACCTCTGCTGCTTCAGTTTGGGCTTGCCTGCAGCTGCCGCGCCCGGACCTGGTACTCGCCTAGACCTGGTACTCGAGGGCGCTGCCGAGGTTCTGGTGGACGCACAGGATGTTGTGCTCCGTGTCCATGAACCAGGCGCACTTCTCCGAGTCCGTGGTGCAGATGTGGTTCTCCGTCCGCAGCGTAGGCAGGTCATAGTCCTGGAACACCACACCCTTGGCTTCCATGTCCCTGACAGTTGCCTCGATGTCCGGGACCTCAAAGCTCAGCGCAGTGTGATCGGAGTGCTTGCCGTCCGCGACCGGCATCAGCTGCAGCAGGGGGCCGCCGCCGGTGCCGAGTAATTCGCTTCCGTCGTCCGCCTTGCCGCGGTGCGGGAGCCCGAGCTTTTCTGTGTAGAAACTGCGGGCGCGGGCTGCATCATCGACGGGCAGGATGGTTGTGGCTGTGCTCAGTTTAAGGTTCATGTGGGCCACCTCCTACGGGAAGAATCTTACGCCCGGGCTGCCGAAAAAGACCCTCCCCCAAACGCCCCATCACCTCCCGCACCAAAACCCAAAACGCCCCATCACCTCCTAACGGAACGTGATGGGGCGTTGGGGAAAAACCCGCAGCAGGTGATTGGGCGTTGGAGGCTACTTCTCCACGAGGGTGAGGACGTCGTAAGTGGCCACGATCTCGTCGTTCTGGTTGGTGAGCACAGCGTCCCAGGCCACCTCGCCGTATTCGTCCGTTTCACGGGGAGTGATCTTCTTGGCGGTCAGGGTCACCCGGATCGAATCACCTGCGGCCACGGGGGTGGTGAAGCGGCAGTTTTCCAGCCCGTAGTTGGCCAGGACCGGGCCCGGGGCGGGCTCGACGAACAGTCCGGCGCCCCAGGCGAGGAGCAGGTAGCCGTGGGCCACGATGCCCGGGAAGAACGGGTTGGCTTCGGCGGCTTCCCGGTTGGTGTGGGCGTAGAACGTGTCGCCCGTGGAGTTGGCGAAAGCAGTGATGTCCTCGAGGGTGACCTGCCGCAGGTCCGAGCGGACGGCATCACCGATCCGCAGCGTCTCCAGGGACTTCCGGAACGGGTGCGTCCCCTCGGTTTCCACCGTGAAGTTGCGGTCCGCGCCCGTGTGCCACACACCGGTGACGGCGGTGAGCATGTTGGGCGAACCCTGGATGGCGGTGCGCTGCATGTGGTGCATCACCGAACGGATGCCGCCCAGTTCCTCGCCGCCACCGGCGCGGCCGGGACCGCCGTGCACCAGGTGCGGCACGGGCGAACCGTGCCCGGTGGAGCTGCGGGCGTCCTCGCGGTTGAGCATCAGGACACGTCCGTGGTGCGCTGCGATTCCCGTGACCAGTTCCCGAGCCACGTCAGGATCATTGGTGCACACCGAGGCAACAAGCGAGCCGCTGCCGCGGGCGGCCAGGCGGACGGCGTCGGCAATGTCCTTGTACCCGATCACGGACGAAACGGGACCGAAGGCCTCCAGAGAGTGGACTTCCTCCGCTTCCGGGTCCTGCCAGTTCAACAGGACGGGCGCCATGAATGCCCCGCCCTCCACCACGCCGGTGGTTCCGTCGGCTGAGGTGACCGACGGCGAATCCAGCGTTCCGTACGCAAGCTCACCGCCGGCGTCGAGCATGGACTGCACGGCCGCGCGCACATCGTTCAGCTGCTCCACGGAGGCGAGGGCGCCCATGGTGACGCCGTCAGCGCGGGGGTCACCGAGGACGACGCGCTCGGCGATGCGCTTGCCGATGGCGGCGGAGACGGCCGGAACGAGTTCCTGCGGCACGATGGCGCGCCGGATGGCCGTGCACTTCTGCCCGGCCTTGGCCGTCATCTCGGTGACCACGGACTTGACGAAGGCGTCGAATTCCGGTGTGCCCTCCACCGCGTCGGGGCCAAGGATGGCGGCATTGAGGGAGTCGGTTTCCGAGGTGAAGCGGACGCCGCCCTGGACCACGTTGGGGTGGGACTTCAGCGACAGTGCGGTGGACGCGGAGCCGGTGAAGGCCACCAGGTCGCGGTAGTCCAGGACGTCCAGCAGCCCGCGGACCGAACCGGAGACCAGCTGCAGCGAGCCCTTGGGCAGGATGTTCGACTCGACGATGGCCTTGACCACGGCCGCGGCCACGTAGCCGGTAGGCGTGGCGGGCTTGACGATGGTGGGCACGCCGGCGATGAAGGCGGGCGCGAACTTCTCGAGCATGCCCCAGACCGGGAAGTTGAACGCATTGATCTGCACGGCGACGCCGGGGATCCGGGTGTAGATGTGCTCGCCGGCGAAGGAGCCGTCCTTGGACAGCACCTCCATGGGCCCGTCCACCACCACCTGGGAATTGGGAAGTTCACGCCGACCCTTGGACCCGAACGTGAAGAGGACGCCGATGCCGCCGTCGATGTCGATCATGGAGTCCACCTTGGTGGCACCGGTCTGGGCCGAGAAGGTGTAGAAGTATTCGCGCCGGGCGTGCAGGTACTGCGCCAGCTCCTTGAGCTTGAGCGCCCGCTGGTGGAAGGTCAGCTTGCCCAGTTCGGCCTGGCCGGTGGTGCGGCCGTAGTCCACGACGGCGGCCAGGTCCAGGCCCTCCGTGCTCACCTTCGCCAGGATCTCCCCGGTGCTCGCATCACGGACGGGGACTGCCGAAGCCGACGACCCGGCGTCGGGCGTCCACCATGCATCCATGATGAAGCTGGGCACTGTCTCCACGGTGTCGACCGTGGCCTGGGGAGCTGTGGCGGTGGTGGTCATCGTTGACGGTCCTTCCAACAAGGGGGCAGGCAAACAGGACGGGTCATTACTGACCGTCCGTTCGGTAATATATTCACCATACATGAAGTGCCGTGCTGCACACTAGAAGGCCGGGACTGAATTCGGCCACCCAAAGGAGAACGTATGAGCGCCCCAACCCCCATGGATGCTGCCGGGAACCAGCCCGATGCGCACGAGCTGTGGAAGATCACGCTCGGCGAGCTGGACGAAAAGATGGGCGTGAAGATCCTGGAGGAGTCCGTTGAACGCGTGGTGGCCACCATGCCGGTGGAGGGCAACAGGCAATCCTTCGGACTGCTGCACGGCGGCGCCTCCCTTGCCGTGGGCGAGGCCGTGGGATCCTGGGCTGCCGTCATCCACGCCAGCACCATGGGCAAGACGGCGGTGGGCGTGGACGTTTCCGCCACCCACCACCGCTCCGCACGCGAAGGCCAGATCACCATCACCGCCACCCCCATCCACCTGGGCGGCACCCTGGCCACGCACGAGGTGCTGATCACCAACGAGGCGGGCCAGCGGCTGTGCACCCTGCGCATCACCAACCTGCTGATGAAAAGAAAAAGCTGATCTAAAAAAGATGCCGGGCCGTGCATCCAGGGACGGTGTTGCGGCGGTAGTAAGCGCGTAAGCATCCTCTGCCCGGCTACCGGGCTTCCCTCAAGGAGTTCGACATGCGCAAAATGACCTACGCCGCTGGAGCGCTTTCCCTTGCCGCTTCGCTGGCTTTCGCCGCCCCCGCCCAGGCAGGCGGCCGGCACCACCATGACGATCCCGCCCTGCTGTCCGTCCTGCACGGGGTTCCCGGCCTGACCGTCGACGTGTGGGTGAACGGCGAGCTCACCCTCGATGACTTCACACCAGGGACCCTGGCCGGCCCGCTGGAATTGGCTGCCGGTGACTACCGGATCGCCATCACGGCATCGGATGCCACCAGTGCGGAGAACCCGGTGATCGGGCCGGTCGACGTGGAACTCGACGAGGGCCGCAACTACACTGCCGTGGCGCACCTCAGCGCTGATGGGGCACCCACCGCATCGCTCTTCACGAACGACACCAAGGCGCCCCGCAACGACAAGAAGGGCAAGCTGACGGTCCGGCACGTGGCCGCAGCCCCCGCCGTGGATGTGCTGGCCGGCGGATCGGCAGTGATCGAGGACCTCCGCAACCCGGACGAGGCCACCCTGAAGCTGAAGGCCGGGACCATTTCAGCAGCGGTAGCCGCCGCCGGAACCACCGATCCCGTGATCGGCCCAGCGGACATCACCGTCGAAGCCGGGAAGAACACCATCGTCTACGCGTGGGGAAGCCTGGCCGACAACACCTTGAAACTGGCCGTCCAGGTGGTTGGCGGCAAGGAGAAGTGCGACGAGCACGACTAACCACGCAGTTACCATCCACAGCGCTATGGCTGCGGGCAGGCCCCCTGGCGGGGCCCTGCCCGGGTCCGGTTACCGTGATGCACGCCTGTTCCGCCGGCGGACAAGGACCATGAGCAGGAGTCCGACGGCGAGGGCTCCCGCCGCCCAGGCCGCTGCGGTAATCAACCCGGACGCTCCGGTGTAGGCCAGGCCGCCGGCGCCACGATCATCGTGTCCACCGGTGTTGGCAAGGTCCGCAGGTGGTGCGCTGGGAGTCGGGCTGGCCGCCGTCGGAGGTACGACGGCGGCCGTTACAGTCGGCAGGGCAGGCGACGGGTCGGCGGGGGCAGGGGCGATGGGAGCAGGTGTGGTTGGAGCAGGGCCAGGGCTGCTTGGCACTGGATTGCTCGCTGTCGGCGCAGTCGGCGTCGGGCTTGGCGTTGGAGTCGGCGGTCCCGTTGTGGCGGCCGCGAACTCGAAACTGCTGACCCCGGACCGGCTGAACCCATTGACCGTCTCAGCGGTGAACCGTAGCGTGTCCGCACCCTGCGGAGCCGTGAAACTCCACTTTCCGGCCGCGTCCACGGGCACGTCGAACGGGTCCTTCCCTTGGATTGTAATCCTGACGCTGGACCCGGCAGCGACGGCCGAAGCGGGCGCGGCAGGAACCTGGCCGGAAAGGACCTGGCCGGGCTTGTAGGTTTCGCCGGGCGCTGGTGCCGTGATGGCAGGCTTGTTGAGGAACACTTCCAGCTGGTAGCCGGGCAGCACAGCCAGGCTGTCCCGCAGGGTTGCTGCGACAGCAAAATTCTGCACCACATTGCCATTCGCATCCGGCGTATCCCCCGCGGAGTGGGTGCCCAGGGCGTAGTTCCCACTGAGGTATGGTCCGCCGGAGTCCCCGCCGCTGGACTGTACTCCGTAGGACAGAAATCCATCAAAGGCCCGGATGTCGTTGGCGTTCTTCTTATAGTCAGGTCCTGGCACCAGGAAGATCCCCACTGCGTCGACGGTTCCGCAGGACCAGCCTGAGGATCTGCCGGACCGGCAAACAGGCATCCCAACCACCGGGTCCGCCGAACCAACGATCTTCACGTCCGGCCCGGGCGCTGAAGGGTCGCCCCAGGTACTGGCAGCAGGAAGCGGATCGATGTCCTGTCTTAGTGACTGGATGACAGATATGTCCGTTCCGACATTCCCGGGGTCTGTGATGGCGGTGTAATCAGGGCCTGAAGGCATACTGGGATCAATAACCGGTGAGTTGCCCGGGCCACCGAACTGGCTGAAGCCGAACTTTCCCAGGGGCCCGGCCGGTACCCCCTGGAATTCCAGGGTTGCTGTCTTGGCGGCACCATCCGATGCGCAGTGGCCGGCAGTCAGGACGGTGGGAAGCCCGGCGGGGTCGAATGCCGAGAAGCCTGTGGAACAGACGAAGCCGATGTCCGTCTGGTATCCAATGCCGCCGGGAACGTCCGCCTCGGGCTTCAGCGGAGTCCCGCCGTCGAGCTCCACGTTGGCGTAACGGGACACAAACTGTTCAGGGGAAACCTTGCCGGTGCTCTTGCCGGCTGCGTCTGCCCCGGCTGCGGGGGAAACGGCGGAAAGCGCCTCCGGCGTGTTGATTCCGCCGGTTCGGATCACGAATTTTCCCCCCGCGGACATGACGGCCTGCAAACCCTGCGGGCCGACGTCGCGGAGGTATGCCTGGAACAGCTGCTCCGTGTTCACTGCCAGTTGTGCCCTGGAGCCGTCCGCAGCCGTCGAGGGTGACGGAGCCGGCGCCGCCGTGGGCGGCTCCGCCGCGGGTGCTTCGAGCAACATGGGGAATGTATTGCCGGCAAGGGCGGCAACCGCCCTCCCAAGCGCATCGCCGGATCCGGTCACGATGATGGTGCGGCCGTCGATCCGGATTCCTGCGTAGCCCGGGACCTGGCGCAACTGAACAGCCGCGGCAGCCGCCTGCGCACCCAACTCGCCCGCGGCCTCGAACTGCTGGGGAGTCAGCTTGAGGTCCCGCTGCACCGCATCGTCCAGCGCTGCCTCTGACAGGGTGGTTGTGCCCGCGCCTGGTGTTGCACCGGAAGACGTGAACGTCCCTGCGGAGGTTCCCGGAGCCGGCGACGGGTTTTCGGAGCCGGCGGGTGCCGGGAAGGCCGCAGCGGGCCCGGCAGCGAGGCCCAAGGCCAGTGCCACGCCGGCTACCGTTCCTGTGGCAGTAATTCTTTTCATTGGGATCGCCGTTCCGCTCGTCCGCATCTGCGTATACACGCGCTGGGATGACGGCGCGGTCGCACAGGTCACAGCAACCACACCTGTCACTCAAGTCACAAGAGTATCCTTTTGGCGTGCAAGGCCGGAAGCGGCATCCAATTCCGCAGGGCTCAATCCGTTCGCCAGCAAATAGCTCCGGGTGTCCAGGCCGCGGACAAACGCGACCACCGCCAGCCCGCGTTGCTCCAGCAGCGGAGCCAGTTCCGATTCGGGCAGGCAGCGTTCCCGGCTGTGCGGCGGACCGTGCGTGCGGTAGCGCTCGTTGATGCCGCGGGCAGCCCGCCGGTACCGTTCGGCGATCGCGTCGTCGGAGTCCCCCGCGAGGTCCTGGACCATGGCGGCCACCAGCCCGCTGCGGTCCCGGCCTGCGGCACAATGCAGCAGGACGTTCCCCTTGGGCGCGGCCAGGGCGATGCTCCGGAAGACGCCCACCAGCTTCTCGGGGAAAAAACGGGCATTCGCGGCGTAATGCGCGGGATCATTCAGGTAGAGTCCGGTAATCGCGGTGAAGCGCGGGTCATCCGGATCCTCCGTGGGTGCCTGCACCATGTCGATCCCCGTCCACGCCTCCTCCGGCACCACCGGGTCGTTGTCCCGGCGCCGCCCCTCGGCGGTGTTACGGAGATCCACCACCGTGCGGACGCCGTCGTCGAACACCTGCTTCCATCCCGCCCCGGTCAGCCATTCACGCCGGCCCATCCGGTAGATGCCCCCGGAAACGTGCCACGCGTTGACAGCTCCGTCCCAGTCCATGGGCCTGCCACGCTCACTCATCCGCACAGCTAACCACAAGCTCCTGAATGCTGCAGCACAAAAGGTCACAACAGGGAAGGGTACAAAGGCCTCCTGGCTTCCACCCGCTGGGCAATACTGTTGCGGGCACTAGCTACTTCATGTGACTGATGTTCAAAGGGGACTCCAGTGGGAAATGCTGTACTACGACGCCGACTCCCGGCTATAGCGGCCGGCCTTGCCAGCATGGCCATGGCGTTGGGCCTTGCGGCCATTCCGGCGCAGGCAGCGCCTCCCCCAATCGACTATGTCGCGCTGGGAGATTCCTATACCGCTGGCATTGGCGCCGGGCCCTATGACGAGACCAAAACCTGCATCCAGACCCCCGGCGGCTATGTGGACATTGTGGCTAAGACAGGCCGTGTGAACCTGCTCGTGAACGCCGCTTGTAGCGGTGCGGAGCTCACTGGCGGGCCAACAAGCGTGGCCGCACAGCTAAGCGACCCCAAGACGCAGGCCGCTTTGGCGGATGCCGAACTGGTGAGTATCACAGCAGGCGCGAACGATTTGGGTTTTGCACAAATAATCGGAATCTGCGCGACCTTGAGCCCGACGGATTGCAGGAATGCCGTCACTGCGGCCACTTCAGAGGCCAGCCTCGGTGCCCTCACCCTGGCGCTGGCAGACACATACAAGGCGATCCAGGCAGCCGCACCGCATGCGACGGTGGTCGTGTTGGGTTACCCGCAACTGTTCGATACAACTGACCCGGTTGTTCCACTCCCCATCCCCCTGACGAGTCAGGAGCTAATCAACCTCGGAACATTGGCCATTAATGGGGCGATTATGGATGCGGTGAACTTCGCAAATGTGAACTACGGCACGAACGCCGTTTACGTTGACGTGACTGACCGGTTCGCCGGGCACGAGGTCAATTCCGGGGATCCTTGGATCTTCTTTGCCGCTTATGTCGATTCAACCGGCACGGTTCAGCTTGATCCGCGAAGCTTCCACCCGAACAAGGCCGGACACCGGGCCTATGCCTCTGCATTACTCGCGTCGGTGAGGCTCGGCCAACTCGTGCGGTAGCCATCCCGCCCTACGTCCGCCGGGCCAGCCGGTACTCCAGCCCGGCACGGACGGCAGGCCATTCATGGTCCAGGATGGAGAACACCACGGTGTCCCGCAGGTTCCCGTCGCTGGTCCGTGAGTGGCTGCGCAGCACGCCGTCCTGCTTTGCGCCCAACCGGGCGATGGCCTCCCGCGACTGGTGGTTCAGCCAGTGGGTGCGGAACTCCACGGCCGGGCAACCGACCACCTCGAAGGCGTGCCGAAGCAGCAGGAGCTTGGAGTCCGGGTTGGTGCCGGTGCCCTGCGCGGAGGCGGCGTTCCAGGTGGAGCCGATCTCCACGCGCGGCGTGGCGGGGTCGATGTTCATGTAGGTGGTCATGCCGATGATGCGGCCCGGCCCGCCGCTGGCGGCGTCGATCACACGGGTGGTGAAGGGGAGCATTGATCCCTGCTCCTGCAGGGACAGGCGGCGCCGGATCTCCGCCGCCATGGCGTCCGGAGCCGGGACAGACGTGTACCAAAGCTTCCACAGCTCGCCGTCACTGGCCGCATCCACCAGGCCGTCGTGGTGCTCCTCCGCGAGCGGCTCCAGGATTACGTAGCGGCCGGTCAGGGTAAGGGGTTCAAGGAAAGTCACTGCACCAGCCTAGGGCCGCCGGCAGGCGGGTTACGCTTGGGGGCAGCACCACGGCGTCGAGCGAGGGAGTTACTGTGTCAGGAACCAACCCGGATCCCGAGGACGACAAGATCACCGGCCTGGAGCCGGGCGGCGGGGTTCCGCCGGGCGAAACTCCGCCGGGGGAAGCATCCACCGTCGGCCCGCAGGGCCATGAGGAGCGCGGGCCCGGGAAGGGCACGCAGTTCCTGTGGATCGCCGTTATCGGCGTCGTGGTCCTGCTGTGCCTCCTGTACTTCATCGGCTACATTGTGGGCTTCTTCGACTAGGCAGCGTTTCTAGCTGGGCCAGTCGAAAAAGCCCTTGCCCGTCTTGCGTCCCAGTTCACCGCGGGCCACCTTGTCCTTGAGGATCTGCGGCGGCGCGAACCGCTCGCCCAGGGTGGAGTGCAGGTATTCGGCGATGCCCAGCCGCACATCCAGGCCCACGATGTCCGTGGTCCTGAGCGGTCCGGTGGGATGTTTGTAGCCGAGCACCATCGCGGCGTCGATGTCCTCAGCGGACGCCACGCCTTCCTCCACCATCCGCATGGCTTCGAGGGCGATGGCCACGCCAAGCCGGGATGACGCGAAACCCGGGGCATCATTGACGACGACGGCGGTCTTGCCGAGTGCCTCCACCCACGTTTTCGCCGCGGCGGCAAGTTCGGGAGACGTGCGCTCACCCAGCACCACCTCAATGAGGGTGGAGGCCGGCACGGGGTTGAAGAAGTGAAGGCCCAGGAAGTTCTCCGGCCGCTTCAGTTCACGGGCCAGGCCGTTAACGGACAGCGACGAGGTGTTGGACGCGATGCAGGCATCCTCCGTCAGCCGTTCCTCGATCCCGCGCAGCGCCGTCACCTTGAGGTCCCAGTCTTCGGGGACGGCTTCCACCACCAGCTGACGGCCTGCAAAGGAGTCGTAGTCGGTGCTGACGGTGAGCCGCGACACCAGCTCTTCGAAGTTGGCGTCCACACCGCCGCGCTCAATGCTCTTCGCGGCCGCAGACTCCACCCGTTCCCGGGCGGCCTGGGCGGAGACGTCGTCGCGCTCCACCACCAGCACGTCGGCGCCCTTAATCAGGAAAGCGTGGGCAATACCGGCGCCCATGCGGCCGCCGCCCAGCACTCCCACGTAAGTGGGAAGGTTGGCGGGGACTTCAATGTTGCTCATGGTCTACTTTCCGTCGGCTGGATTGGCGGAGGCGGCGTTGGCCTTCTTGGCTGCGTTCCGGTCCAGGAACGCCTGCATCCGGTCGAATTTGGCCTGGGATTCGAACAGGATGCCCTGGGCCAGCTGGTCGATCAGCGGATGCGCCTCGGCAGGGGCGTGGAACACGGATTTGGTAATGCGGACGGCCAGCGGGTCCTGCCGCCCGATCCTGTTGGCCAGGCCGTGGGCTGCATCCAAAAGCTCCGCGGGATCGTGGATTTCGGTGATGAGGTTGGCCGCTTTGGCCTCATCGGCGCCGAGGATAAGGCCGGCCAGGAGGATCTGCTTGGCCATCGGTTCGCCCACCAGCTCCTTCAACCGCCAGCTGGCACCGGCCGCGGCGAGGATTCCCAGCCCGGTTTCCGGGTTGCCGATCCGCACGTTGGGGGTGCCGATCCGGAAGTCCGCAGCGTAGGCAAGCTCCGCCCCGCCGCCCAGGCAGTAACCGTCCAGTGCGGCAATGACCGGCATGGGCAGCTTGGCGATCCGGACGAAGATGGTGGAGTTGATCCCCTGCAGGGCATCGTCCCGACGCCTTTCGCGAAGCTGCGCGATGTCCGCGCCGGAGGCGAAGACACCCTCCACGCCGGCAATGATCAGCACCTTGGGGTTCTGTTCCAGCGCTGTGCAGACAACATGGAGCTCATCCACCATCTGCTGGTCAATTGCGTTCTTCACCTCGGGCCGGTTGAGCAGCACCACCACGCGGTCGTCCCGCTCCTCCACCAAAAGGGCGGTGAACTCTTCCGCCGCCAAGTCCACCCAGGCCGCCATCAGATTTTCTCCAGCAGCAGGGCGGTGCCCTGGCCGACGCCCACGCACATGGTGGCAAGGCCGATTCGGGCGTCCTCACGCTCCATCCGTCCCAGCAGGGTGATGGCAATCCGTGAGCCGCTGGAACCAAGCGGGTGCCCCAGGGCGATGGCTCCGCCGTCGCGGTTCACGATTTCCGGCTCCAGCCCCAGGCGCCGGATGCAGGCCAGGGACTGCGTGGCAAAGGCTTCATTAAGTTCGACGGCGGACAGGTCACCGACGCCCAGGCCGCTGCGCTTGAGTACTTTCTGGGTGGCGGGGACGGGACCAATGCCCATGATCTCGGGTTCACAGCCGGCAGACGCGCCGTCGATGATGCGCGCCCGGGGTGTCAGGCCCAACCGCTCGATGGCTGCCTCCGACGCCACAATGATCGCCGAGGCGCCGTCGTTGAGGGACGAGGAGTTCCCGGCCGTCACCACGGATCCGCCGTGCGCCACCGGCTTCAGCGCTGCAAGAACGTCCATGCTGGTGCCGGGGCGCGGGCCTTCGTCCGTATCCACCACCGTTTCGGATTTGCGTGTCTTGACGGTCACGGGAACGATCTCGTCCTTGAAGCGGCCGGCTTCGATGGCGTCCAGGGCAAGCTGGTGCGAGCGGACGGCGAATGCATCGGCGTCCTCGCGGGAGATGCCATCCACCCTGGCCACTTCCTCTGCCGTTTCAGGCATGGAGTAGGTCATCTTGCCGTCGCGGGACAGCCCGCCGTGCTGGAAGTGGGGGTTGGTGAACCGCCAGCCGATGGAGGTGTCAAAGATCTGGCCCGGCTTGGCGAAGGCGGCGGTGGGCTTCTCCTGCACCCAGGGTGCCCGGCTCATGGACTCAACCCCGCCGGCAATCACGATGTCCGCGGCGCCGGCCTTGATCATATGGCTGGCCTGGATGATGGCGCTCAGGCCGGAGGCACAGAGCCGGTTGACCGTTATGCCCGGGATGTGCAGCGGCAGCCCGGCAAGCAGGGTGGCCATCCGGGCCACGTTCCGGTTCTCCTCCCCCGCGCCGTTCGCGTTGCCGAGAATTACTTCGTCAATGCTCTCGGGATCCAGGCCGGCGCGTTCCACGGCCTCGCGGAGCACCAGGGCGGCGAGGTCGTCCGGGCGCACGGCGGACAGCGCGCCTCCGTACCTGCCCACGGGCGTTCGGACCCCGCCAACAAGGAAAGCCTGCGGACCTGCGGTTGCAGCCATGGAAACACCCTTCACGCGATAAACAGCACTGTCATCGGCGGCCGGCACAGCGGAATCCTCCACTTACCGACCGTTCGTTCTGTAAATGGTACACGGCGATGCTGTGCATGCGCATCCAGTTACAGGACTGTCACCCCCAGGTGGGCGGCAAGGAGTGGCGCGAGGAGTCCCAGCTGGTAATCGTCAATCACCATGCCGGCCAGGCTGCCGAGTCCACTGATTTTGCGGAATTCCGTGCCCCTGAGGTCAAAGTCCTTCAGCTTGGCTCCAGCCAGGTCCAGCGATCCCACCGTGCAGTCCACAAGCTTCACGCGGGTTGCCACGGCGGCACCAAGGTCAAGTTCATTGATGATGCAGCCGGTGATCAGCACATCCGTGAGCTTGGCGCCGCGGAGGTTGAGGAAGTCCAGCTTGCCGCCGTCGATCCGGACGGACCGCCAGCCGCTTTCATAGAGCTCGGCAGAGCCCAGGCGCGGATTGCGGAACTCCACCTCCTGCCAGGTGCTCCGCGCGCCCCGGAAGACGGGCGCATACAGTTCGGCCAGGATGCAGTCGCGGAACGAGGCACCGCGAAGCTGGGTCTCATTGAAGGACGCGGCCTCGAAGACGCACTCGGAAAAGACGGCACCGCCCAGGTCCAGGCCGTCGGCGGCGGGACGGCTGAACCGGGCGTTCTCATGCCTCCCGCCACGCCGGAACTCGAGGTCCGGGCGGTCCTCAAGACCCTGCAGTTCCACCGGGGAGAGCCGGGGCGGCGCCACTTTGGCCACCCCCTTGCCTCGCACTTTATCCATGGCCCGAGCCTAACGGCCGGCACCGACAAGGAACAGCACGCCCAGGGCCAGGGGCTTGAAATAGTAAGCAAGCTTTGCATATTGTGAGAGAGCACGGTTGATCGACGGAAACGAAAGGAGGCCGGAACCATGGGCCTCGGAGACAAGATCAGTAACGCGGCAGAGGACCTTGGCGGCAAGGCCAAGGAAGCTGCAGGAACCGCGACCGACAATGACCGGCTGAAGGCAGAGGGCCAGGCCGACCAGGTCAAAGCCGATGCCAAGAAGGTCGGCGAGAGTGTGAAGGACGAGTTCAAGCGGGACTAGTTCCTTGCTGGTGCGGCCGCAGCGAACGGCGTGCTGCACCAGCCCTCACCATCCACTGCGGGTGGGCGTGTGCCCCTTTCGCGAATCCTCGGGCATGGTCATCTCGGCCCGGAGGCCGAGCAACCGGATGGGCCGGCCCGGCTCGATCTTCGCCAGGAGGTCGAAGGTCCGGGCCAGTACTTCGCCCGGATCGGACGTCGCGGGGATCTTCCGTCCGTAGGTCGTGGTGCTGAACGGGGCGTACCGCACCTTCAACGTCAGGCCAATCACCGGCCGCCCCTCGGCAGCAACATCCTCCAGCACCCGCGCGGCCAACTCCCTAACGGCGTCGTCAATTTCCGCCGCATCCGTCAGGTCGCGCTGGAAGGTGGTCTCCCTGCTGTGCCCCCGGGCCACCCAGGGAGTATCGTCGACCACCCGCGCGCCGTCACCCCGCCCAAGCTGGGCGTACCAGGGACCCATCTTGGGACCGAACTCGGGGACCAGGTCACCGGGGTCCGCGGCTGCGAGCGCCTCGACAGTCTTGATGCCCAGCTTGGCCAGGCGCTGGGAGACCTTTGCACCAATGCCCCACAGCTCAATCGTGGGACGGCCCCCCATGACGTCAAGCCAGTTGCCTTCCGTCAGCCGGAAGATGCCGGCGGGCTTGCCAAATCCGGTGGCAACCTTGGCACGGACCAGGGTGTCGCCAATCCCGATGCTGCAGTGGAGGCGCGTTTCCGCCAGGACGGCCTGCTGGATTTGCCGGGCGCAGGCCTCCGGATCCGTCGTCTCGACGCCAACGAACGCCTCATCCCAGCCGAGCACCTGCACCGTTGCCCCGGGCTGCGAGCGCAGCACTGCCATGACCTTCTCCGACGCCTCCAGGTACGCCTCGTGGTCCACGGGAAGGATGACCGCGTCCGGCACTTTCCGCGCGGCGATGCGCAGCGGCATGCCGGAGCCCACGCCGTAGGCCCTGGCCTCGTAGGACGCCGTGGACACCACCGCCCGCTCGGTGGGATCACCGCGGCCGCCCACGATCACCGGCTTGCCCGCAAGCTCCGGCCGGCGGAGCACCTCGACGGCAGCGATGAACTGGTCCAGGTCCACATGCAGCACCCATGGTTCGCTCACATGCCCAGTCTGCCCCGGCCGGGCGCCGCAGGCCATCTTTCCCGCATCCCTTCAGGGCTGGAACGCAAAAGGCGGGATTTCCCCGGGGCGGCCGGTTAGCCTTGGCCGATGACCATCGTTGACCTGGGCCCAGGGAGCGCCGCCGCGGGCGGCTCCCCCGGCCTGCGCGGCTATCTGGCGGTACCTGAAGGCCAAGGCCCTTTTCCCGCCGTCGTCATGATCCACGAGGTGTTCGGCCTGGATGACCAGACCCGCCGGCACGCGGACAGGCTGGCCCGCGCCGGCTACCTCACACTTGCCCTGGACCTGTTCAGCGACGGCGGACGGCGGCGGTGCCTGGTGGGAACCATGCGAGCCATGGCGGCCCGCAGGGGCCGGCCCTTCATCGACATCGCCACGGCCCGGAAATGGCTTGCGGAATCGGAACTCGGCAACGGCAGGACAGGGGTGATCGGCTTCTGCATGGGCGGCGGGTTCGCCCTGCTGGTGGCCCGTGACGGGTTCGATGCCGCCTCCGTCAATTACGGCCGGCTTCCGGGAAAGCAGCAGGAGGACCTGGTGGAAGCGCTGCGCGGAGCCTGTCCGATCGTGGCCAACTATGGCGGTGCTGACAAGTCACTGAAGGGAGCCGCAGCACGGCTGGAGTCAGCCCTGGACCAGCTGGGCATCGAGCACAGCGTCAAGGAATTCCCTGCGGCCGGCCACGCGTTCCTCAATGATGAAGAGCTGGGTCCGGTCCTCCTCCGGCCCTTGATGCGCGTCATGGGCGTGGGACCGGACCCGGAGTCCTCGCCCGAAGCCTGGCAGCGCATTGAGGACCACTTCGCCAGGTACCTTCGCGGCTGACGGGCCGCCTGGCTGGACGGAGCGAGGCCACGTGGCCCAAACGCGGACGACGGCGGTCTCCCGCCAAGGGGAGTCCCGCCGTCGTCCGTGCTGCTGGGGCCGGAAGGGCTAGCTGAAGAGCTGGCTCTTGGGCTGGTTGTTCTTGACCTTCTGCCAGCCCAGCCACAGGACCAGCGCGAAGAACGGAATGGTGGCCAGGGTCCACAGGCCCAGGTAGAACACCTCGCCGTCCTTGCTGGTCATGGTGTCGAACCCGATCAGCACGGTGATGGCGAGCAGGCCCAGCATGCCCGCCCAGCTGGTCCACGGCGAGCCGGGCATGGGCAGGGTGGAAGTGACGCCCTTGCGGCGCCGCAGCACGATCTGGCTGGCGAAGATGGAGCCCCAGCAGAAGATCACGCCGATGGAGGCACTGTTGAGCGCCAGGTCGAACGCGTGCGAGCCGCCCAGCCAGATGTTCAGCAGGATGCCCACGAGGTAGAACGCGGCGATGGCCAGGATGGCTGCATACGGGACGTGCCGCTTGGACATTTTGGTGAGCCACTGCGGGGCGTGGCCGTTGTTGGCCATGGTGCGGAAGACCCGGCCGATGGAGTACAGCCCGGAGTTGCAGGAGGAGAGGGCGGCGGTGATGACGATCATGTTCATGACGTCGCCCACCCAGCCCAGGCCCATCTGGCCGAAGACGGTCACGAACGGGGACGTGCCGGCCTTGTACTGGTCGGACGGCAGCAGCATGGCCAGAAGCAGGACGGACCCTACGTAGAACACCACAATGCGCAGCACGACGGCGCGGATCGCCTTGGGCACTTCGCGTTCCGGCTTTTCCATCTCGCCGGCGGTGACGCCCACCAGTTCGATGCCGTTGTAGGCGAAGATAACGGCATTGAGGACCAGGACCATCACCAGCGCGCCCTTGGGGAACATGCCGCCCTCGGCCGCGAAGAGGTTCGACACGGACGCGTGGCCGTCGCCCACCTTGGCGTTGGTGACCACCATGAAGGTGCCCACGGCCAGGAAGATGACGATTGCGCCGACCTTGAGGCAGGAGGCCCAGAATTCGAACTCGCCGAACGCTTTGACGCTCAGCAGGTTGACGGCCACCAGGAGCGCCAGGGCGGCGATGGCCGACGCTTCCACGGGGACATTGGGGAAGAAGAACTGGAAGTACAGGCCGATGGCGATGAGCTCGGCGATGCCGGTCATGCCCCAGTTGATGAAGTACATCCAGCCGGACAGGTAGGCGCCCTTTTGGCCGAACATCTCACCGGAGTAGCTCACCAGGGAGCCGGAGGTCTGGCGGTACATGATGAGTTCGCCCAGGGCCCGCATGAGCAGGTAGGCGATGACGCCGGCGATGGCGTAGGAGAAGATCAGGGCCGGGCCGGTGGAGGCGAGGCGGCCGCCGGCTCCCATGAAGAGGCCGACGCCGATGGCGCCGCCCATGGCGATCATGGTGACGTGGCGCCGGCCGAGCGTCTTGCTGTAGCCCTCGGCGCTGAGGGATGAGTCGACGGCGACGGGTGGGGCCGTGCGGTTCTCGAGATCTGTGGGGGTACTTTGAGGCACAACGATTCCTTGTGGGTTGGGGGTTGGCCGCATCCGGACTTCGTATGATCAAGCTCACAAAATTCGGCCTCTGGGCCGTTGAACCTGCAGATGTGTGGGCGGATCGTCGAACTGCCGAAGCTTCACGCGACCTGACCATCCTACAAGACAGTCCGGAGTGGTACGTGACGCGCACTACATCTCAGCCGTCTCCAGCACCAGATTCTGCTCCGGATCCAGGGAAATCCGGTAGGTCCGCAGGGGTTCCGCTCCGGTGGTGGAGCATCCCGACGTGAGGTCGAACGCGTGCTGGTGCAGCGGACAAATCACCACCTGCCGGTCCACGGTGCCGTCCGCAACAGGGCCGCCGCGGTGGGGGCAGACCCCGGAGACCGCCCGCAACGAACCGTCCCGCAGCCGGAAGACGGCCACCTGTTCGCTCCCGACTCCGAAGGCCCTTCCCTCGCCCAGGGGAATCTGGTCGACCGGCCCCAGGACATGGGCGCCGGCACCTGTTCCGGCGCCGCTCATCGGACCGGCACCTGAGGGAGGACGGTCAGGGGCAGCGAAGTCCTGAACTGGCCGGGCGTTCGCGGGTCATCGCGTTCCTGCCACGGATCAACGTAGCTGTCCACGGAGGCCTGCACCGCCTCGTCAAGCCGTCCGGCGATCCCCTCTGCGTCCTGCACAATCACGGCCCGCAGGTGCTCGATGCCCACGCGCGGGACGAAGGCATAGGTCCGTTCCAGCCAGTTGGCCTGTTCGCGGTAGTACTGCATGAAACGGCCGGTAAGGACCTTCACCTCTTCCGGATCGTCCACGGTGGCCAGCAGGTCTCCCTTGCGGATGTGGGCACCGGCGGCTCCCCCTACATAGATCTCCCAGCGGCCGCCCTCCACTGCCACCACGCCCACATCCTTCACCAGCGATTCGGCGCAGTTCCGGGGACACCCGGAGACTGCGAGCTTGAGTTTGGCGGGCGCCTCGAGGCCCTGGAAGCGGGATTCGATCTCGATGCCCAGTTTGGTGGAGTCGCCGGTGCCGTAACGGCAAAAGTCCTTTCCCACGCAGGTTTTCACGGTGCGGAAGCTCTTGCCGTAGGCATAGCCGGAGGGCATGTCCAGGTCCGCCCACACCTGCGGCAGGTCCTCCTTGCGGATCCCCAGCAGGTCGATGCGCTGCCCCCCGGTGAGCTTGATCAGCGGGACGTTGTGCTTCTCCGCAACATCTGCGATCCGCCGCAGCTGCTGGACCGACGTCACGCCGCCCTTCATCTGGGGCACCACGGAAAAGGTGCCGTCCCGCTGGATGTTGGCGTGGACCCTGTCGTTGATGAAGCGGGCGTCGCGTTCGTCGATGTACCGGTCCCCCAGCATCATCTTGAGCAGCGAGGCGAGCCCCATCTTCGACTTTGCATCCTCGGCGCCGCCCGGCGCCAGCGCCTGGAACACGGCCGAAACCGACCGCAGGCCGCGTGCCCGGATTTCTGCCATCAGGGCCTGCTTGTCCAGGGGGATGCCGGGAACGTAGTAGCCGGCAGCGGGATCCTCTTCCACCGCTCCGTCGGCCGCCCACTCCACCACCTGCCGCACCAGGAGCTTGCAGGAGCCGCACCCTTTGCCGGCACGGGTGGCCTCCATGGCCCCGGACACCGAGGTGCAGCCGCCCTTCACCGCGCCCACCAGGTCTTCCTTGCTGACGCCGTTGCAGTTGCAGACCTGTGCTTCGCCGTCGAGCTCCGCGACTCCGGTCTCCTCCCCGGGCGCGCCAAGATCGAACATCAGCCCGAGCCGTTCCTCGGGCAACGGAAGCCCGCGGTCGAACGCCTGGGTCAGGTAGGCCACCTTGCGGCTGTCCCCCAGCAGCGTGGCGCCCACCATCTTGTTGTCCCGCACCACGATGGACTTGAAGACCCCGCGGCTGGGCTCGGAAAAGACGATGTGTTCGTCCGTCTCAAGTTCCGGCCCGTGCAGGCCCATGGAAGCCACCTCGACGCCGGCCACCTTCAGTTTGGTGGCGGTGCGCGAGCCCAGGTACGCGGCGCCCGTGTCCGTCCCCGTCACATGGTTGGCCAGCACCACCGCCTGCTCCCACAGCGGGGCCACCAGCCCGTACACCTCACCGCGGTGCTGGACGCACTCCCCCACCGCGTAGATGTCGTCCTCGTCCTGGACCCGCAGGCTGTCATCCACCACAATGGCCCGCTCCACCGGGAGCCCGCTGAGGACAGCCAGGTCCACGTTGGGACGGATCCCGGCCGCCACCACCACCATGTCGCACGCAATGTCCGGCCGGCCGCGGAGGCTGACGCCGGTCACCCTCTCCCTGCCAAGGACGGCCGTGGTCCGGCAGCCGGTCAGTACCCCGATGCCCAGGGCCTCAACGCTCCGGCGGAGCACCGCACCGCCGTCGGGCCCCATCTGTGCGCTCATCAGGTGGCCGCCGGAGTGGACCACGTCCACGCCCAGCCCGAAGCTGCGCAGCCCGGCAGCGGCCTCCAGCCCCAGCAGGCCCCCGCCGATCACCACGGCGTGCCGGTGGTGTTCCTGCTGTGCGTGGGCAGCCATTTTGCGGGTGTCATCGATGGTGCGGAAGCCGAAGACGCCCTGTTTCACCGACCCGCCGGGGGTGTGAAGGCCGTCCAGGGGAGGAAGGTGGGAGCGGCTTCCCGTGGCGATGATCAGCGTGTCGTAGGGCGTCACCCGGCCGTCGCTGGAAAACACGTGCTTGGCGAACCGGTCGATCCTGTCCGCCCGGACGCCCGCGTGCAGCGTGATCCCGTTGTCCTGGTACCAGGACAGGGGGTTGAGGAAGATGTCCGCGTCGCTCTCCTCGCCCGAAAGGACGTGGCTGAGCATGATCCGGTTGTAGTTTCCGTACGGCTCGTCCCCGAACATGGTGATGCTGAACTGCTCCGCACCGCCCCGGGCCAGGATCTCCTCCACCGCCCGGGCGCCGGCCATGCCGTTGCCGATGACCACGAGGCGCCGGCGGCTGTCCCCTGCGCGGGACCGGGGCCTGGGTCGGGCTGCGGCTTGCGCCCCGGTTTGCGTCTGCTCCGCCATGCTGCCCATCAGTGTTCCACCATCCCCAGGTCGATCACCACGGATCCGTGGACTCCCTCGGGCGCCGCCAGGTACAGCTCAATCACCGAGCCGCCGTCGATGTCCTCCACCACGCGCAGCGGAACATGGACCTCGTTCCTGGCTCCGATGGGGAAGTACCGCATCGGAACGCCGTTGCGCATGAGCACCACGGCGATCAGTTCGCTGCTTGAGTTGCCGCCGCGGAAGTACAGCGCCTGGTTGATCACCCCGTCCGGGACGTAGTGCGAGAGTTCGCTGTGCAGGGGGACGGGCTTCTCCATTCCCACGCCCTGGAAGTGGTAAATGCCTTGCAGGAAAAGGTTCTTGGTGATCACGGACAGATCCTTTCGGCCGGCGGAAAGACGGGCATGGGTCCATCTTCCGCCGCCGATGTTTCCGGCCGCCGGTCCCCCGGTAAAGACTGCTTTACGCGATTCTCACCGTTCCGTCAGCCCGGATACCGGCACCTGCTGCTGCCTGGTTGGGGGATAGGCTGAAAGCATGGCAACAGTCCACCGCGTACCGCCCGCGCCACAGCCCCAGCTGTACCGCTTCTCCCCCATGGACCTGGCCACGCTGTGCCTCTACGTTGCCATCGCAGGGTTCTTCGCGGTTGCCGGCGATCTGGTGGTTCCCTTCGTCCGGCAGATCGCACCGTCCCCCGCCGCCGCCACCTACGCCGTGAACCTGCTGTTCTATGCCTCGGTGGGAATACTGGCGCTGCTGGCCGCCCGCAAAGTGGTGGTCCGGGACCTCAAGGTCCTGGCAACCCGGCCCTGGTTCACGCTGCTGATGGTGCCGGCGGCCGTGATCGCCATGATGATCCTCACCGCAATTGTGGTGGCCGCCAACGGGCAGGTGGAGACCTCCGCGAACCAGGCAGGCCTGCAGGCGCTCATGCAGCAGGTTCCCGCGTGGCTCATGGTTCCGCTGCTGGTGGTGGTGGGCCCGTTCGTGGAGGAATACATCTTCCGCCACCTGCTGATCGGCAAGCTCAGCAGGCGCCTCAACATCTGGATCTGCTGTGCCCTGTCCGTCCTGCTGTTCGCAGCGCTCCACATCGTGGGGCAGGAAGCGATCACCCTCACCGCACTGCTCCCCTACCTGGCCATGGGCGCCACGCTGGTGTTCGTTTACGTGTGGACGGGGAAGAACGTGATGTTCTCCTACTTCGTGCACGCCGCCAAGAACCTGCTGGCGGTAATCCTGGTCTACGCCATCCCGCCGGAACTCTTCGAGCAGATGCAGAACATCCAGGCATAGGCCCGCTCCACAACATCTTCCGCACCGCCCCGGGCGCCTCTACGGTGGACGGATGGGACTGAATATCCAGATAGTCATTGATTCCGCCAGGCCGCACGAGCTCGCCGACTGGTGGGCGGAAACCCTGCAGTGGGCCGTGGAACCGCAGGACGCCGGGTTCATCCGCTCCATGATCGACCAGGGCTTCGCCACGGAGGACCAGACCATGACGCACCGCGGGAACCTGGTGTGGAAGGACGGCGCTGCCATCCGGCCGCCGGAGGAGATCGAGGCCAAGGCGCCTGCGCGGCGCATGCTGTTCCAGTCGGTCCCGGAGGGAAAGACGGTGAAGAACCGGGTGCACTGGGACGTCAGGCTGGACGGCCGGGACAAGGACGAAGTGCGGCGCGAGCTTGAGGCCCGCGGCGCCTCCTTCCTGTGGTCGGCGCGGCAGGGGCCCCATTCCTGGCACACCATGGCGGACCCCGAGGGCAACGAGTTCTGCATCAGCTGATGCCGATTACTAGACTTGGACGGTGAGCAACCAGATCCCCGCCCCGGTGTCCGACGTCTTCGATCCCACGCGCTGGCGGGTGGTCTCCGGCTTCGAGGACTTCCAGGACATGACCTACCACCGGCAGGTGGAGCGGGATTCCGACGGCGGCTGGGTGCGTGACCTGCCCACGGTCCGCATCGCATTCAACCGGCCCGAGGTCCGCAACGCGTTCCGGCCGGGTACCGTGGACGAGCTCTACCGCGCCATGGACCACGCCCGGATGACCCCCGACGTGGCCACCGTGCTCCTCACCGGCAACGGCCCCTCCCCCAAGGACGGCGGCCACTCCTTCTGCTCCGGCGGCGACCAGCGGATCCGGGGCCGGGACGGCTACCGGTACGCCGACGGCGAGACGCAGGAAACCATCGACCCCGCCCGCGCCGGCCGGCTCCACATCCTGGAAGTCCAGCGGCTCATGCGCACCATGCCCAAGGTGGTCATCGCGGTGGTCAACGGCTGGGCCGCCGGCGGCGGACATTCACTGCACGTGGTCAGCGACCTCACCATCGCCTCCCGGCAGCACGGCAAGTTCAAGCAGACAGACGCCACCGTGGGAAGTTTCGACGCCGGCTACGGCTCCGCGCTGCTGGCCCGCCAGGTGGGGCAAAAGACAGCCCGGGAGATCTTCTTCCTGGCCCGCGAATATTCCGCAGAGGACATGGTTCGCATGGGTGCAGTGAATGAGGCCGTGGACCACGCGCGGCTCGAGGAAGTGGCGCTGGAGTACGCCGCGGACATCGCCCGCCAGTCCCCGCAGGCCATCCGCATGCTGAAGTTCGCCTTCAACCTCGCGGACGACGGCCTGGCCGGCCAGCAGGTGTTCGCCGGCGAAGCCACCCGCCTGGCGTACATGACGGATGAAGCCGTGGAGGGCAAGGAGGCCTTCCTGCAAAAACGCGACCCCGACTGGTCACGCTTCCCGCACTACTTCTAAGGCAGGACGGCAATGAACAGCGAAGCAACACCGGCGCCCGTCCCCACCGGGCCACTGAATATCGAACCCGCCCTGAAAGCCCTCGCGGCCGCCCTCCATGGTGAGGGCCCCGCCGTCGAACTGTCCCTGGGCCCGGACGGCAGCCTGGTCGTGGGCCACGTGGAGACGCCGGGCTGCGACGACGCCGTAGCCGTGGTCCGCACGTCAGGTTCCACCGGCACACCCAAGGCAACAGTGCTGACCGTGGAATCCCTGGCGGCCTCCTCCATGGCCACCGCCCTGCGGCTCAAGGGCGAAGGCCAGTGGCTGCTGGCGCTGCCCGTCCAGTTCGTGGCCGGCATCCAGGTGCTGGTGCGCTCCCTGTTCGCCGGCACCCGGCCCTGGGTCATGGACATGTCCGGCGGCTTCACCCCGGAGGCGTTCACGGCCGCCGCGCTGGAACTGACGGACAAAATCCGGTTCACCTCCCTTGTTCCCACCCAGCTGCAGCGGCTCCTGGACCACCCGTCACCGGACACGCTCGCCGTGCTGCGCCGCTTCAATGCCATCCTGCTGGGCGGCGCCCCGGCCCCGCCGGCCCTGCTGGCAGCCGCCCGGGACGCCGGGGCCAGGGTCATCACCACCTACGGTTCCGCAGAGACCTCCGGCGGCTGCGTCTACGACGGCTACCCCCTTGAAGGCGTCTCGGTCCGCGTGGCGGAGGACGGCCGGATCCTGCTGGGCGGGGACACGGTGGCCGCAGGCTACATCGAGGCGCCGGACGAGGAAACCGGGACGTTCTTCGAGGAGGACGGCGTGCGCTGGTACCGCACCAGCGACCTGGGCTCCATTGACGACGACGGCCGGCTCACCGTGCTGGGCCGGGCCGACGACGTCATCATCACCGGCGGCGTGAAGGTCTCCGCCGGGCACGTCCAGGAGCAGCTGGAACAATCCGACGCCGTCGCCGCGGCTTTCGTGGCCGGTGTGCCGTCCGCGGAGTGGGGGCAGGCCGTGGCCGCCTACGTGGCGCTCACCCCCGAAGGCGCGTCCGGGCAGGAAGCCGGGGACGCCGCCGTCGTGCTCCAACAACTGTGGCAGCAGCAACTGGGCGTCCTGGCGCCCAAGACCGTCCTCACCGCACCGGCCCTGCGGATGCTGCCCAACGGCAAACCGGACCGGCTCGCCATGACCGCCGAACTCAGCGCCCTGCACGGGGGAAAGTAGAGTTGGACCTGCACCACCGCGGCGGGTGCGCACGTTCCATCCTGCCGTCTTACCGAAACAACACGAGGTACTAACCGTGGCAACAGCCGCCCAATGGATCCAAGGCGCCCGACTCCGGACGCTGCCGGCAGCGATCGCGCCAGTGCTGATCGGCACCGCCGCCGCCTACGAAATGGACTCGTTCCTCCTGCCCAACGCCATCCTTGCGGCTCTGGTGGCGCTCCTGCTCCAAGTGGGCGTGAACTATGCCAACGACTACTCGGACGGCATCCGCGGGACCGACGACGACCGCGTGGGACCGCTGCGGCTGGTGGGCTCGGGCGCCGCCAAGCCTGAACACGTCAAGTGGGCGGCGCTGGGAACGTTCGCCCTGGCCATGGTGTTCGGCCTGGTCCTGGTGGTCCTCACCCAGGCCTGGTGGCTGATCCTGGTGGGGCTCGGCTGTGTGATGGCCGCCTGGGGCTACACCGGCGGCAAGAACCCCTACGGCTACATGGGCCTGGGCGACCTGTTTGTCTTCGTCTTCTTCGGCCTGGTGGCCACCCTGGGCACCACCTACACGCAGGCGGGCCACATCAGCCTGTCCGCGGTCATCGGAGCGATCGGCACCGGCCTTATCGCCACGGCGCTGCTCATGGCCAACAACGTCCGGGACATCCCCACCGACATGCAGGCCGGCAAGAAGACCCTGGCGGTGCGGCTGGGCGACAAGCATGCGCGGGAAAGCTACGTGCTGATGCTCGCCGTCGCCATCCTGCTGGTGGTGATCCTGGCACCGGGCCGGCCGTGGATCCTGATCGTGCTGCTGCTCATTCCGGCCTGCCTGATGCCGGCCTGGCTGATGATCAACGGGCGCAAGCGCAAAAGCCTGATCCCGGTCCTGAAGCAGACCGGCCTGATCAACCTTGGCTACAGCGTGCTGTTCTCACTGGGGCTGATCCTCAGCCACGGGTTCTAGCGCTTGTTGTTGTTGCTGCCCTTGGCGTTGTTGATGGTGATGTCCGGGTTGGCGTCCAGCAGGGCGTCCTCGGCGTTGGCGTCCTGGACTTCGCCGGCGGAGCGCAGCGGCTTGGCCTTCCCGGAGAAGCGGTGCTGCAGGGCCGCGGCGGCAGCGTCGCGCTGCTTCTGGAAGAACAGGTAGCTGATGGCAAAGGCAATGAGCGCGGCGCAGATCACGGACATCAGCACCCCCACCTGCAGAAGCGCGAACAGGGCAAACAGGGGCACGAAGATTGCCAGCCGGATCAGGGAATATTTCAAAAAGGCCACTATTCAAGTTTAGCCGCCTCCGCCAGCGGCCCCTGCGCGTCCTGACGATAGACTTAATGGCATGCTCTTCCGTGTGGCTTTGGCCGTCGCAGTCCTCGTCATCTTCGTGTATGGCCTGGTGGACGTGATTCGCACTGAGGGCCGACTGACCCGCGGGATTTCCAAACCGGCCTGGATCATCGTCCAGATTGTCCTGCCCGTCCTGGGAGCCATCCTGTGGCTGCTGATTGGCAGGCCGCGCGGTACTGAGCAGCCCCGGCCCAGCTACCCGCATCCCGTGGCTCCGGACGATGACCCGGACTTCCTCCGCAACCTTGAGGCACGGCGCCGCAAGCAGGCCGAAACGGAGCGCCTCAAGAAACTCCGGGACGAGCTGGACGCAAAAGCCAAGGAGGACGGCGGCAAAGGCCAGCGCGGCACCGATGAACACGATACCGACGGACTGAAATAACGCTTATGGCGTTCCAACCCGGCGGAGAAGAGCGGCGCGTGCCGGCTCCCCCACCGAGGCCCGGCCTGTCCTACTCCGCGCCGCCGCCCATCCCCGTCACTCCCCCGGTACCCCAGGTTGTCCGGACGGCCCGCACGCTCTGGATCTTGAGCTTCGTGGCGGGCCTGGCCGTCCTGCTGGGATCCTTCGTGGCCCGGGATTCCAACCTGCAGCGGCTCCGTGGCGTAGTGGCGGACATGGCTGCGGGCAGCGACGCCGGGTCAGTAGGGACCGCGGCGGAGATCGTCTTCTGGGGGAGCATCGGCGCCCTGTTGCTGGTGACCGTGCTTGAAGCTGCTGTCCTGGCCGCGGCGCTGGGCCGCAAAAACTGGGCCCGCTGGGTCCTGGTCCTGCTGCTGGCCGCCCACCTTCCCGTCCTGCTCCTGGCATCCGCCTTCCTGGTCCCAAACGGCGCCGACGGCAGCTACGTGGTGATGCTGTGGGGTGCCGGCCTGCTCCTGGCGTTCGCCGGGCTGGTGCTTCTGTTCCTGCCGTCCGCCGGCTCCTGGCTGAAGCGGGAGGCCACGCAGGCCTGAGCCCTACGCTGACTGCGCCTGGGCGTCCCTGGCTGCGAAATCCGCAAGGACACCCTCGCAACTGCGGATCACCACCCGGCACGTTTCAACAGCGGACCTGGCCGTCAGCGGGCTTTCAGCAACCCTGCGCCACCGCGCCAGGCAGCGCCGCGCCTCAGCGGCCAGCACGTCCGGACCGGAGTCAGGCGCCATGCCGAGCCGCAGGGATGCCGCCGCGCCGCGGCCGCCAATGAGCCGTTCAGCTTCCGCCGCCAGTTCGGGGGCCAGGTCCACTCCGGCAGTGCGCAGGGCCGCCAGCAGCCGGAGTTCGCGGAACTCATGCGCGTTGGCCTGGACGCGCTCCAGGGACGCCGCCAACTCTTGCGTTCCCTCGCGGGGGCGGCTGTCCAGGAGGTTCCCCACCGCCACCAGCACGGTCCTGGCCTTCAACGCTTCCGCCCGCGCCTGGAACTGCCGGTCCAGCACCTCCAACAGCGGATCCAGGCCGCTGCGCCGGGCCAGCTCATGGGCCAGGGGCGTTGGCTCGGGGTAGCCATTGCGGATAAGGACCACGGCCAGCCGGATACCGAAAAGCCCATAGCGCTCCAGCAGTGAGGACCGTGCCTCTTCCGTCAGTGCCACGGGTTCCCTGGACCGGCGGAACCTGTCGGCGGACAGCAACATCCGTTCGCGCGCGGCCCGGTCCAGGGTGGCCAGCAACTGGAGGGCTTCAAAGTCCGGCTGGCGCAGGGTGCGGGCACTTTGGGCCAGGAGTCCGGCCACCGGGACAACGCCGAGTGCCAGCTTCCGGAGGTTGGGGTCCCGGCTGTACCTTTCCGCGATGCTGCCGGTGGACAACAGGGAGTCGATCCGTCCGGCTCCCACCTCGTCGGCACGGGACAGCACCGCGATGGCGTTGACCGTACCCGAGCGGCCCGCCGCGGTGTCGCGGAAGGATTCCAGGAACCTCAGATCGGACGCGTGCATGTGGCGCATCAGGTAGATGACGGCATCAGCTTCCGACGCCGAATCCTCCGGAGTCAGGAAACGTATGGACCGTGCGGACACGTCCTGGGACACGGAAGCGATGCCGGGGGTGTCGATCAGCGTCATGGCCTGCAGGGCCGGCGCAGGCCATTCGACGTCGAGCCGTTCCACTTCCTCCGCCTCGACGCCGTCGAGGGCGAAGACCAGGCGCCCGTCCACGCGTTTCAACGGCAGGTTCCGGGGCTCCCCAGTGACGGGGTGGAGCGTGATGCGGGGAGTGTGGCCGTGCCGGTACCAGGTGACGATCCGCGTGCATTCGCCGGTGTCCGTCGGCGCGATCTCCTCACCAATGATGGCGTTTAGGAGCGTGGACTTTCCTGCCTTCACCATGCCGGCAATGGCAATCCGCAATGGCTCGGCAAGCCGCCGCGCGTAGCCGCGCAGCGCTTCGGCAGCCTGGGTGTCGTCGCCGTAGACCTCCAGTGCTTCCCGGATCAGTCCGGATGCCCCGGCCGTGGTGGACGGCGTCATCCAACGCCCGCCCCGGCACGGGTCCCGGCGGCCATGACCTCCGCGGCCACGGCTTCCGCGGCCCGGTGCAGCGCATCCACTTTTTTGAGTTCGGCCCTGATCTCCCGGATCCGCCCTTCCCTCTCCTCGGCATACGATTTGGCGGCCTTCTGGGCCGCGGCCACCGAATCCGACAATGACCTGTGGTACTCGTCCGCGATGTCGGTGAAGTGGTCCCGGATGGTCCGCTGGACCAGGCGCAGCCTGTCCTTGAGCTGCTTTCCCACCTGGAACGTCACGTCGTCGAGCTGGCGCCTCACCAGCGCCTTGGCCTCGCCCTGGCGCCGCTTGAGCCGCGTTTCCTTGTCCTCCCGGTAGGCCTTGCGCCCCAGCAGCAGTCCGGCGCCCACCGACAGGGGATTTATCAGGGCCATCCCGAAAATACCTGTGAGGAGGCCAAACATCAGAACGCCGCCATAGGAGCCGCGCATGCCGATCAGGACTTTCTGGATTGGGTTGACCCGGCCCGGGTCCAGTTCCGCCATCTGGTCGACCGGATCCAGCGCGTCCCCTGAATCGGCAACGTGCAGGACGGGCAGCGATACTTCGTCGGCAGCGAAATGTTCCGCCACCTGCGCCGCCAGCCACTGCGACCGCTCGCTGGTCCAGACAAAGGTGTCCGACACCGCCGCGGCGGCGCAATCTTCGAGCCACTGGGAAAATTCCGTCCAGACCGGCCCGGGATCGCCCTGGTCGATGGCCGACTCGGCTTCCCGTTGGATCCGGCGCAGGCGGTCCCGGAGGTCGTATTCCATGTCGGCAATGAGGTCGTTGATGCCGTCGCTGAGGGTCAGCTGCCAGCGCGCAGACCGTTTCCGCATGTCGTCCGCCTCTGTTTTCGCCTGCTCAAGGTCCGCGAGCATCTGCGGCGTACCCGCAGGGTTCTCCAGGGCCTCAAGCTCGGACTGCAGGGACAGCCGCAGGTTGTCCGTCACGGACAGCAGGTCCTGGCTGACGGAGCGGCGCTGGATGCGCTGCGCCTTGCCCACCACATCGTTGCGCAGATGGGCCACCAGGCCGGGAAAGCCCGATTCCGCGTTGAGCTCGCTGTCCTGGAGCCGGGAGGCCTCAAGGCGGAGGTCCGCGGAGACGGGAAACAGGGGAATGTCCGGTGCCACCTGGTCCAGGTGTGTCCTGTCCAGTTCCCCTACGCGGCGCCAGTCCGGGTAGAGGTCCGTCTTGGAAAGGACGGCTGCAACGCTGGGCGTAATCCGCATGGCCTGGCGCAGGAACCGCAGTTCCGGTTCCGTGTATTCCTGGGAGGCGTCCGAGACCAGCAGCATGGCATCCGCGGTGGGAAGGGCGGTAAGGGTGGTGAGGGTGTGGGTGGAGCCCATGCCGCCCACCCCAGGGGAATCGATGATGGTGAGCCCACCGGTGAGGATCCGTCGGGGCAGGCAGACCTCCGCGGCCGCAAGCTTCAGGCTGTTTCCCGGATTGCCCTGCTCCGAGACGAGGGCCGGCAGTTCTGCCAGGTCGACGGGCCGGCGCTCAACGTTTCCTTCCCGGCCGTCGGCGGCAGCCTCCCCGGGCGCCTTTTCAGCTGCCGGGACCAGCACGGCGGCCGAGGCCGGTTCACCATAGCGGACGATGGTGGGAACCGAGGTGGCAATATCGTCATCCACCGGGCACACCGGCGCGTTCACCAGGGCATTGATGAGCTTGCTCTTCCCCTGTTTGAACTCCCCCACCACAATCACCCGGATGCTGGGATCCTGCAGCCGTGCCATGGCCTGCTCCAGCCTCCTGCGCAGGTCCGCACGCTCCCCGCCGCCCACCAGCTGCAGGCCCTCGTCAACAAGCCTCACCAGCTGGCCGGCCGTCATGGGCCCCGCTGCCCTTGCCGGTCCTGCTTCTGCCACAGCGTGCCCCTCGTTCCAGTGCGGAAAATGTGTCCAGTGCGCCTTCGGTAATACGGGAAGAGCCCGGCAGAAGGTGGGATGCCTCCTGCCGGGCGGTTCGCCTCCCGGAAACAGCGTGTTACAGGACGGTGGAGTCGTCAACCACTGAATCGTCGATGGTGGTGTGGTAGTCCTGGTCGATATCGGTGTGGCTGGAATTGTCCTCCGTGAAATCGAACTGGTTGTCTGCCACCACCACGTTGTCCTCCACGATGCTCGTGGCCGAATTGTCCTGGAAGGAGTCCTCCACGTTGACATCCACTGTGCTGGCGGTGGAGTTGTCCTGGTTGAACGAATCTTCCAGCGTCGTGGTGCTGGAGCTGTCCTGATTGAAGGAGTCCTCCACCTCCACCGAGGCCTGGGTGGAGTTGTCGGAATTGTCGTTGAACGAGTCGCGGACATCGAGGTCAGTATCGGTGCTGACGGAGTGGTCCGAATGGTCCGAGTAGTCGGAGTTGTCCGAGTTGTCGTTGAAGGAGTCGTCAACATCCAGGCCGACGTCGGTGTTGAAGGAGTCCGAGATGTCAGTCTCCTCATTGCCGATGCCGACGTCCCCGCCGGCGTGGATGGAGTTGTCCGTGGAGTTATCCGTGGAGTTATCGGTGTTGTAGGAATCCCTGATGTTGTTCGAGTCCCTGAGATCGGCGTCATCGCCGGCGGCGACGGCCCGGTCCCCGGTGGCCACCACGGCGTCGTTGTCGAACCACTGCTCCACGTCTCCGTGCGCCCAGATGTTCTGGTTGACGGACTGGTCGGTCATGGTGTCCCGGTCGTCAACCGTGGTGGTGCTGGTGGTGTAGGAGAAGTGGTTTATCACGTTGTGCAGTTGCTGTACTGCGTGGGCGTGGTCGTCCTGGTCGTAGTTCGGGATGCCATGTACCATTCCTTGGCTTCCGGCGTGGATGGCTGTTGCGCCCCCCACAGAACCCGCTGACACAGAGCCAGCCGACGCACCTGCGCCCGCCCATGCGCTGCTGCCGCCTGTGTTGTATTCGCGTTCGAACGACGAGGCGTTGACGGTGATGGGAGCGTAGTCGAGGACAACAGGCATTGCAGCGTCAACGTCGGCCAAGCACACGTTGCCCAGGCCGTGTTCGGCCAGCGTCTTCTCCGGGTTGTCCAGGAACGCCTGGATTGCCTTGCGGCTGTTAAAGAGGTGCATCAGGAATTGAACAAGGTCGTTTGCGAGTGTTGGCATATGAGTGGTCCTCACATCTTCGTCGAGTTGCGGATCATCCGGCGGAACGTGTCTGGCTGCTTCAAAACTAGGTTCGCTGCCGGAGACTGGGCATCGGGCGCATTCCCCCTACCGGTGGAAGCCGTACCGGGGTGCTCCCGGGTCCGCGGCTAGGGGCATTAGGGACTACTCCTGTTGCGGGTTCATGTGCTGGGAATTCTCAACGCCCAAGGCCACCCGTAAACGGGCCAGCAGGTCAGACCGGTTTTCGGCGCCCAGGCGGCGGCGTATCCGGGCAATGTGGTGTTCTGCCGTCCTGGGCGAGATGTAGATGGCCTCACCGATTTCCCGGTAGGTTTTGCCCTCAAGCACCAGCCTGGCAACTTCCTTTTCCCGCTCACTCAGTCCGGAGCCGTCCGGCTGGTGCGCCCTGCCGCCGTTGTCGGCGGGGGTTCCTGCCTGGATGGCGGCCCCTGACGCGGCACCGGCCGGGTTGCCCTGCGGGTGGAGGTCCCGGGCGCAGGACAGCAGGCGCATCATGTCCCGCCGCTCGTCAGCACGTGCGGCAGCGTGGCCGGCCAGCCTTGCACCCTCCCAGGGCATTCCTACAGCGCCCAGCAGCCGGGCCGCGCCCTCCACGTCGGCAGTACGGAAGCGGCCGGCGAGCACCGAAACCCAGGCCTTTCCCGCGGTGGCCAAGACTGCGGCAAGCTGGCTGTGGACGGAGGCCCGGGCCAGTGCAGTGGCATGCGGAGCAAGATCGGCGGGGCTTTCATTCAGCAGTGCGGCCTGGACGCCGGCCCAGTGCAGGGGAACGGCCCACAGCGCGGGTTCGTCCAGGCGCCCCAGCAGCTTCCAGGCTTCTTCCAGGTAGTGCGCCACGCGCCGCGTTTCGCGCAGGCGGGCAGCAGCAATCAGCATTTCCCCCCACGGCAGGAGGTTGTAGAGGTCCACCGAGGTATGGAGCATGGCCTCGCGGGCCCGCTCCCACGCCCTGAGGAGCTCCGGCACGTCACCGTTCCGCCGGGCTAGCCCCACCTCAAGTGCAGCGCACATGAACTCGTCGCGCGGGACCAGCGGCCAATGGTTGGCCTTGGCGGCTTCCGTGGCGGCAAGCCGGGCATCCTCGAGTTTGTCCTGCATCATCTCCGCCCAGGCCTGCAGCAGCAGGAGCCTGGGTTGTGCGGCATTGCCTCCCTGCCCGGCAGCGGCCGCTGCCCGGCAGACGGTTTCCGCCAGGTGCGGCTCACCGGTGTGCAGGGCCAGCAGGGCTGCCAGCGCAGCCGGCGTTTCCGGCAGCGGAAGCGATATGCCTGCCGAGTTCAGCATGTCCGAGGCATGGATCAGCACGGAGATGCCCTGTTGTGGTTTCTCCCCCAGGGATGCGAAGACCCCCTGCCCCGTCTGGACCAGCGTGGCGGCAAGCAGGGTGGGGGAAGCTGCCGGCGCGGCGGGCTGGAAGAACGCCTCCGCCCCAGACCGGTCTCCGACTCCTATCAGGACAACGGCGGCGAGGGGCGCTGATACGCCCACACGCTCGGGGCCCAACCAGTTGTAAACATCGGCCCCGCGGGCCAGCATGCCCCTTTGCGCCCAAACGGAGGCGGCCACATCCGCACCCCGGCGCACATCCCGCGGGTCGGCGCTGACCAGGAGGGTGTCAATGATGCGCGCAGCCGCATCAAGCTCACCATCACCGGCCGCCGCCTGCGCGCGGCGGGCTGCCGTCGCTACCGGATCGGCGCCCGCCAGGAGGGCCTCCTCGTAAAGCTGCGACGCGAGCCGGGGGTTATGCTCCAACGCACTGTCCGCGGCCAGCTCCAGTTCAGCAGCCACCCGGGGGTCGGTGAGCCCGCCGCGGGCAAGCTCGCGGGCGAGATTACCCAACCGCTGTCCGGCGGCCGTGTAGACGCCCACGAGCTCACGCTGCAGCGCGTGCACCTTGGCAATAGGTGTGGCAGCCAGCAGTGCGTGTTGCGCCGTCCCCACCACGGTGCCGTCCGGCCCAAGCAGTCCCGCGGCCTCGGCCCGGTCCACCAGGACATCGAGGTCCTCCGCCCCGCCGCTGCCGAACTTTTGCTGCAGGTCCGCAGGCAGCGGCCCCGGCAAGGCGAAGCCCACCGAGAGCGCCAGCAGCAGTTCCCGCACCACGGCGTTGGCACCCTTCAGCTGCTTGGCCATCTGCTCGGCAGCGTGCAGCGGGTGCCCTTGGTGGTCCGGTCCCGTAGACGCCGCCCCGGGTTGTTCCTCCCGTTGGAATTGTCCGTCCTGAAGCTGCCCGTCCATCTCAGGCCCCCGGAGCGGCGGTCGTGGCCGTTTCAACGGCGGCTGCGGCGGACGTGGTTTCGGGTTCAAGCGGTGTTACTTGCGGCGCTGGGCTGCCGGTAGCTTCCACGGCCACCTCCGTTGGTGTCATCGAGGGATCCGGGGCAGTTGTGGCACTTGGGCTCTCTGTCTGCGTGGGCTGGCTGGTGTCGTCCTGTGTAGGCGATTCAGTTGCCGTGGGCGAATCAGTCGCCGCAGGAGTCGTCGGGTCAGCCGTCCCGGAGTCGGTGGGCGTTGGGGTGCCTTCACTCTGTGTGGGGTCGGCGGAACCGCCTGCCTGCGGGGTGTCGGAAGCGGGCGTGGGAACTACCGTAACGGCCTCGGGGGCAACGCCTGACCCGCCCGTTGTCCCCCCGGAGCCGGCGAGCGCATCGGGGGCTGCCGCCGCTGCCACGACGGGTCCGTCGGCAATCGCGCTGCTTCCAGCCGCCGGCACGTCGTTGCCGGCCGCCTGCCCGCCGGGGGGCGTGGCAGATGCTTCCAGTCCGGTCCCTGGAGCAAGGGGTTTCCTGGCGCTGGCCTCGATGCCCGCGAGTGGTTGGGCCACCGCGGCCGGGGTTGCTGACTCCCCTGCACCGGCGGCGTCCGAACCGCCCGCATCGGTGCCGGCGGAGCCTCCCGTGGTACTGGCACCGGCCTGCGGCACGAACATGGCAGTCAGGCTTCCGAAACCGTCCGGGCTTTGCGCGGCCGTTGCCGTGAGGACCGTCAGGACCGCAGCAGCCGCGGCCACGGCGGTCACGCGGACGGTGGGCTTCGGAGCGTGCGCGCCCCGCGCCCCGCGCCGGGCACCGCGGACGGCGACGGGCCCTGCCGGGGCGCCTGCCGCCGTCGTATATTTCCGCGACCAACTGGGCCTGCCCGGGCCGGTTGGAGCGGGCGGCACGTCGGAGGGTACGACGGCGGCCGGCGCCTCCCGGGCGTCCGCTTCAGTTTCTGCCGGGTCAGCTGCTGCCGCCACTGCGGCCGTGTGGGCGAGGACGGCTGCCACTGCCGCCCCCAGGCAGATGGAGGACTTGGGATCGGCATCCACAGCGATAGGCCGGTCCAGCTCCTCCGACACCACCTGGGCCACCAGGGGGATCCGGGACGATCCCCCGATCAACAGCACCGTGGACAAGTCTGCCGGTACCAGGTGGAGCTGGGCCAGGGAGTGCTCCAGCGCCTCCACTGTTTCCCGTACGGGCTCTTCGATCAGCGCCTCGAATTCTGAACGGACCAGCCGGATCTGCTGCTGGATGCCGGGCAGGAGCACCGGAATGGTGGATTCGCTGTCCGCGGAGAGTGCTTCCTTGGCCTCGACGCATTCGCGGCGGAGCCGGGTGAGGGCCCCCAGCACCGCCGGGTCACCAGTGTCCAGATCGTCCAGGGCGTTCCCGGTGTGCGCAGCCACGTACCGGAACACTGCGGCATCAAAGTCGGCGCCGCCCAGGTCCTCGATGCCCTCCGGGTGCCCCAGGAGCTCAAAGCGGCTGCTGCCGCACTTCCTCAGCACGGCGGTGTCGAACGTGCCGCCGCCGAGGTCGTACACGGCGATGGTGCTGCCTTCCTCCACGCGCACCTGGGAGGCGTAATGCAGGGCTGCGGCCTCGGGTTCGGGAAGGAGCGTGACGTTCTCCAGGCCATGCGCGGCGAGGGCGTCGCGGACGACGGAAAGCCGGTGGTTGCCCCAGGCTGCGGGGTGGGTCAGGAAAATGGCCGACGCCGGGCCCCCCTCACGCTCGGTGGCCCGGTCCGCCACCCAGCGGGCAACGGTGGCATAGACGTCCTCCGGCCGCAGGACCAGGGTGCCCAGGACGAAGGGTACGTCGTCGCCAATCCGGCGCTTGAATTCCCGGACCACGCGTTCCGGAGAGTCCAGTCCTCGGCGTTCTGCCGCCTCCCCCACCAGGACCGCGCCTTCCTCCGGGTAGTACACCACGGAGGGCACAGACGCTCCACGCGTGCCCAGGGGCAGGCATTCGGGCACGGCGTTGGGACCTTGGTTAAAGCGCACCACGGCAGCTGCCGTGAAACTGGTCCCGACGTCAACGGCGAGAGCGTAGCTCATTGGGGTACCTCGAAAGGCTGGTGGTCCACCTGCAAGCTTCATCACAGGGAACGTCACCAACGTAGCATTTCCGAAGGACCGGGGAACACCCCTGTTGCTACATCGAATGGTTATTTATCGGACCGTTGCCGTCTCTCGACTGCGCCCCCGGTTTTAGGACCCGGAAACCCCCGTTTTAGGGGCCGAAAGGCCCTTGTTTAAAGGCCGGAGTAGGAGTGGAGTCCGTTGAAGAACTGGTTGACGATGGTGAAGTTGAAGATCACGCAAAGGTAGCCCACGATCGACAGCCAGGCGGCCCGTGTTCCGGTCCAGCCGCGGGTGGCCCGGGCGTGCAGGTAGCCGGCGTAGACAACCCAGATCACGAAGGTCCAGACCTCCTTGGTGTCCCACCCCCAGAACCGGCCCCAGGCCTTTTCTGCCCAGATGGCACCGAACATGAGGGTGAAGGTCCAGCCGATGAAGGCGATGGCGTTGATGCGGTAGGACAGGTTTTCCAGGCTCAGCGCGGAGGGCACCAGGCGCATGAAGCCGAGCTTGTCGGCACCGCCGGCGGCCACGGTCTTCTGCCGGTGGGTCTGCACCAGCTGCAGTGCGGACATCGCGAAGGTCAGGGTGAACAGCGCCGAGGAGAGCACGGCGATGGAAACGTGGATGACCAGCCAGTAGCTCTGCAGGGCGGGAACCAGGTGTCCCACGGGGGTCCAGAACGCCACCGAGGCAGCCACCAGCATGATGATCACCAGGCCCACCACGAAGGTGCCCAGGAAGCGGAGGTCGCGGCGAATCAGCGAGAGCAGGAACACGGCCGCCACCAGGAAGGCGCCGGTTGTGAGGAATTCGTACATGTTGCCCCACGGCACCCGGCCTGCGCCCAGGGCCCTGGTGACCACGCCGGCGCCGTGGATGACGACAGCAAGGGTGGTCACGGCCACCGCAACACGCGCCGGAACCCGGCGCTCGGCGGCGTACTTCATGTCGCCGTCGGCAGTCATGAAGCCTCCGGTTCCTGCACCGCTGGCTTTGGCGGCGGACGACGACGGGCGCTCGGCCCGTCCGGCCGGCCCGTCCAGTCGGGCCTCAACACCGCGGGATCCTTCGCGCGCCCCTGCTCCGGCAGCAACGCCGGCGGTTACGGGGACCTTGGCGCCAGCACCGGCCTGCGCGGCCTTGAGGTCCACAGCGCGCAGCGCCTTGCTGCTCTTGGCCAGGTCCCAGGCGAAGGCGATGAAGGCCACCGTGTAGGTACCCGCCGCCAGCAGCATGAAGAGTTCGCTGTACTGGCCCATGGTTTCATTGATTCCAAATGGCATTACTGGTCCTTTTCGGGCCCGGTGGGGCCTGCTGGGGTGGTGACGGAGCCTGCGGCATTAGCGGCGGAGCCTGCGACATTATCGCCCCGCCGGCTGGGAGTTTGCTGGGACTGGCCCGTGTCTTCGGTGTCTTCCGGCAACTGCCACTCGGCGGAAAACAGTTTCCGGAGCGCTGCCGCCTCGCCCGCGAGGCGGTGATCCTCGCCGCGGGCCAGGAGTCCGTATTCCACCATGGTGCGGCCGTCCGCGGCGGTGCCCGTCCGTACCCAGACGCGCCGGCGATTGACGTAGAGCGAGAGGATCAGGCCGGCCACGGCCAGCAAAGCGAAGACCAGGGCGTAGACCTGCCCGGGGTTGTGGTGGATGTCCACGCCGATGTACCGCTTCACGCCGTCGAAACTGATGGTGCCCTTGCCGTCCGGCAGTGTGAAGGTGGAGCCGGGTGCCAGCGTGATGCCGCCGGCCGCGAGGTTCCTGGCGTTGAGCGGCGTCAGGTTCTTGACATCCAGTTCGAAGACGTTCTGCGGGGCACCGGTGTTCAGGCCCAGGTCCCCGTAGTAGGAGTTCAGGGTCAGCTGGGGGTTGAACAGTTCGGGGTCGGCACTGAACGAAACGTTCTTGTCCGTCACGAACGCGGTGGGGAGGAAGAAGCCCACGAACCCCAGCTGGTCCGGCTGGGCGTCCGGAACCTTGATCACCACGGACGAGTAGTAGTTATCGCCCTGCAGCTTGGCCACCACCGGGCCCTGCATGGCCACGTTGCCGGCGCCGTCCCGTACGGTCACCACCGGTGCGTAGCCGTTGCCGGTGAGGTAGATGCTGGTGCCGCCCAGGGTCACGGGATCGTTGACCTTCAGGATTTCCTGCTTGGCTGGAGCGTCCGGGTTTTCCTTGGTGGTCACCGTGGCGGCGAAGTCGATGGGCTGGCCGAACTTGCCCCTGGATTCGCGGTCGAACGTGATGTTGAACTTGTCCAGCTGAAGCGAGTACGGCTGCAGCTGGCTGGACTGGAAGTTGGTGCCCGGGTTGAACTGGTCGTAGCCCACCAGGGTGTTCACGAACGTGTCGCCTTCCACCAGGATGCGCTGGCCGCTGTAGCCGAACAGGCCGCCTGCGGCCACGGCCACCAGCACGCCGATGAGCGAGGTGTGGAAGACGAGGTTGCCCACTTCCTTCAGGAAGCCGCGCTCGGCCCCCAGGGACGGGCGGTTGCCGTCGGCGTCCCTGACCTCCACCCGGTAGCCGCGCTTCCGCAGCAGTCCGGCCGCACTGTTGATGGCCTCCGACGCCGGGATGCCGGTGCGGGCGGGAATCACCAGGGTGCCGTATTCCGGCAGCCGGGACAGGCGCTGCGGCGTCCGTGGCGGCTGGGAGCGCATGGCCTTGTAGTGGGCGATGGCACGCGGCACCACGCAGCCGATCAGCGAGATGAACAGCAGGAGGTAGATCGCCGAGAACCAGGCCGAGGAGTAGACGTCATAGAGCTGCAGGGAGTCCAGCAGCTTGCCGTAGTCCGGATGGTCCTTGATGTACTGGGTCACCACGGCCGGGTTGGCGGGCCGCTGCGGGAACAGGGATCCGGGGACGGCGGCGACGGCGAGGAGCAGCAGCAGGAACAGCGCGGTGCGCATGCTGGTCAGCTGGGTCCAGGCCCACCGCAGCATGCCCTTGGGGCCCAGGGCCGGAAGGGCGGCCTGGGCTTTTGCCTCCGCTACGGGGGCGGATTGCTTCTTCTTTACGTTCACACGCTCGCTCATCAGATCGGCAACTTCACGTCGGTTTGGAACCAGTACTGCAGCCCGGTTACCCAGGCTCCCCATACGCCGGTGGCCATCAGCAGGCCCAGCACCACCAGGATTCCGCCGCCGGTCCGCTGGATGGCAAGGCGGTGCTTGCGGAAGAACGCCATGACGCCCATTCCGCGGCGCAGGGCCAGCGCGATCAACAGGAACGGAATGCCCAGTCCCAGGCTGTAGACGAATGCCAGGAAGGCGCCCTTGGCGGCCGAGGAGCCGCCGGAAAGGCTGAGGAGCTGCACGGCCGAGTAGGTGGGGCCGATGCACGGCGCCCAGCCCAGGCCGAAGGTCAGGCCCAGCAGCGGTGCTCCCCAGAGCCCGGCGGGCGGCTTGGCGTGGATCTTTGCGTCCCGCTGGAGCCAGCTGAAGCCGCCCATGAAGACAATGCCCATGATGATCACCAGGACCCCCAGGAGCTGGGTGATCCAGGCATTCTGGCTGCCGGTAATGAGGGTGCCCAACTGGCCGAATGCGCCGCCCAGCAGGACGAAGATCACCGAGAATCCCAGGACGAAGAGCCCGATCCCGGCCAGCATCCGGCCGCGCTTCTGCTTTTGCAGGTCCACGCCGCTCAGGCCCGTGACGTAACCCAGGTAGCCAGGAACCAGGGGAAGGACGCAGGGGGAAAGGAAGGAGACCAGTCCGGCAAGCAGTGCCACCGGAATGGCCAGCAGGATGGAGCCGCTGAGGATGGCTTCGGCGAAGGGGCTGTTCATGGTCCCGGCCCGCCCTACTCGGCCACGGCGGCGGTGATGAGGGCTTTCAGGGTGCCCTTCTCGATCTCGCCGAGGACGCGCGAGGCCACCCGTCCCTGCTTGTCCAGGACCAGGGTGGTGGGCACGGCGCCGGGCGGTACCAGGCCGGACACGGACAGCAGGACGCTTCCGTCCTTGTCGTCAAAGCTCGGGTAGGTCAGGTTGAAGGTCTTTTCGAACGCCTCCGCCGTGGGTTTCTCGTCCCGGAGGTTGACGCCGAAGAACTGCACGCCCTGGTCCTTGAACTCCTGGTGCAGCGCTTCCAGGAGGGGAGCTTCCACGCGGCACGGCGCGCAGGCGGCGAACCAGAAATTCAGGACGCTCACCTTGCCCTGGAAGTCGGCCGGGGTTACCGCAGTGCCGTTGAAAAGCGCACCCTGGATCTGCACGGCTTCCTTGCGGTCCCCGGCGGCGAACTCTGTCACGGAGCCGTCGCCGGCCACATAGTTCTTGTTGTCCCCCGCCTTGGCCTGCTTGGCCAGCGCATCCTCCTGGGCACAGCCGGAGAGGCCCAGGGTCAGTGCGGTCAGGGCCATGCCGCCGGCGGCGAGCATGCTGCGGCGGGAGGGGAGGTTGTTGTTGCTCACTTCTAGGCTCCAGGGGTGCTGGCGGCACCGGGAAGAAGGGACGCCGCGGGTTCGCTGTACTCGACCCGCAAAAGCGAGCCGTCGTCGTCGAACACCAGGGACGTGACGGACGTCAGGGTGCACTCGCGCTTGCGTGGGTCGTGCCACAGGGGCCGGCCTTCGGCGCTGAGCCGGGCAGCCCAGATCGGCAGTTGGTGGCTCACCAGGATCGCCTCGGGGCCGTGGGCACCGAAGTCGCCGGCAGCAAGCTCGATGGCCCGCAGCCGGGCGTCCTGCGCCGCGGCCGCCACCCTCGCGGCCTGCTCCTTGTACGGTTCGCCCCAGGAGGGGCGCAGCGGGTTGACCAGGTGCGGCCAGTGCCTGGGCCGGCGGAGTTCGGCCTTGGTGACCTTCATGCCCTCAAAGTAGTTTTCCGCTTCGATGATCCGCTCGTCGGTGTGGATCTGCAGCTGCAGGGCCTCCGACGTCGGCCGTGCCGTTTCCTGCGCGCGGTCCAGTGGTGAGGCGGCCAGGTAGGTGATGCGGGCGCCGCGTTCGGCGCGCTGCCGGAAGTATTCGGCGAGCGTCCGGGCCATCTCCTGCCCCAGTTCGGAGAGGTGGAATTCGGGAAGCCGTCCATAGAGAACGCCCTCGGGGTTATGGACCTCGCCGTGGCGGAGCAGATGGACAGTGGCTTGGGGCATGTTTACCAGTTTCTCAAAGATGGCGTGCGATCCGAAATCTCGGGCCGCTCCTTCTACAAAGAGTAGAACTTAAGTTTTTGAAGAAATGTTCCGTGGACGGGAACAAAACATGCAAATGCATGTTTATACTGGATGCAGCAAGTTAGTTGAGGCTTCAACAGATGAAGGTTCAACGGCAGGACCTCAGTACATACACCTTTACAAGGAGCAACATCATGGCACTTCCCGCAGACGTCACCACCGGCACCTGGACCCTGGACAACTCCCACAGCGAGATCGGCTTCACTGTCCGGCACGCCGGCATCAGCAAGGTCCGCGGCCAGTTCAAAGAGGCCGCCGCCACGCTGGACCTGGGCCAGGATGTGGCTGAGTCCAGGATCAACGCCACCATCCAGACCGCCAGCTTCGACTCCGGCGACGCCAACCGCGACGGCCACGTCAAGGGCGAGGACTTCTTCGATGTGGAGAAGTTTCCCGAGATCTCCTTCGTATCCAACGGCCTGGTGGCCAAGGGCAACAGCTACGAGCTCACCGGCGACCTGACCATCAAGGGTGTCACCCGCCCGGTGACCCTGGAAACCGAATTCAACGGTGTTGCCGTTGATCCGTTCGGCAACACCCGCGCCGGCGTCTCCGCCGAGACCACCATCAGCCGCAAGGACTTCGGCCTCACCTGGAACGCCGTCCTGGAAGCCGGCGGCGTGCTGGTCAGCGACAAGGTTGCCATCAACCTTGAACTCGCCTTCATCGCCCCCGCAGCGTAGTTCCGCCCGCCAGGGCACAACCCCGGCGCCAGGCCTCCCCGGCCTGGCGCCGGGGTTCCCTGTTTAACGGCAACCACCTGCGCCAATACCCGCTGAATCACCCACAACGCCGCCCGCCGGGGGTACGGTGGACTTAAGCCATGCTGGGGGAAGGCAGAGGACTGATTCCCGGCAGCCTACCCGGATCCCGACCTGCAGAAGGAACGCCATGAGTACTCCTCCCGTCCCGCCCCCGTCGCCCCAAGACCCCAGCAACGACCAGCCGGGGCATGAACAGGCCGGCAGCCCCCAGTCCGGAGACCAGCAGCAGCCCCGCTACGGGCAGAATGCGCCGCAGTATGGCCAGAACGCCCCGCAATATGGGCAGAACGCGCCCCAGTACGGCCAGAACCAGCCGCCGGCAGCGCCGCAGTACGGCCAAAACCAGCCCCAGTACGGCCAGAATGCGCCGCAGGCCCCGGGCTACGGCCAGAACCCGCCGCAGTATGGCGCCCAGTTCGGGCAGAATGCACCCCAGTACGGCCAGCCGCCCTACGGGCAGTCCCCCTACGGCCAGTACCCGTCGGAGCAGCCGCAGCCGGCCGGAGGCAACGGCGTCCCGCAGCTGGTGAACATCTCGTTCTGGCTGTTGATCGCGTCGGCAGTGATCTTCGTGATCTCCCTGCTGACCGGGCTGACGCAGCTGGATGATCCGGTGTTCCGGCGGACATTCGAGGACCAGATGGCGGCCGGAGGCGCCAGTGGAGTCACCTATGACGACATTAAGGGGGTCATCGCCGGCACCCTGGTGGTGTTCGCGATCATTGGCGTGGCCCTCTACCTGCTGGTGGCCTTCTTCGTCCGAAAGGGCAAGAACTGGGCCCGCATCCTGGGAACGGTCTTCGCTGCACTGTCCGTCTTCGGACTCTTTGGTCCCCCCAGCTTTGCCACCATCGGAACGCTCCTGGGAATTGCGGCCATCGTGCTGCTCTACCTTCCGGCAGCCGCCCCGTACTTCCGGAAGCAGCAGCCTTTCGCCAACCCCTATTCGGGCGGCTTCGGCAACCCCTACGGGCGGTAGCCACTCCGCCCGCTGACACTGCACGCGGCCCGGGATGCATCATTCGCATCCCGGGCCACCTGCTTTAACGGGTCCGCCAAGACTTGGGCCGGGGGAAAACTTCCAGGGAAACCCTAGGCCGTCTGCCCGGGCGTCTGGGCCCGCTGGGCGTGGTAGGCCAGGATCTGGAGTTCAGTGGCCATGTCCACCTTGCGAAGATTGACCCCTTCGGGAACCTGCAGCATCACGGGTGCAAAGCTCAGCACGCTGCGCACGCCTGCCGCCACCACACGGTCGCAAACGCCCTGCGCGACGGCCGCGGGAAGGGCCAGGACCACCATGTTGGCCCCGGTGCGGTGCAGGACGGTCTCCAGGTCTGCCACGTCGCTGACGCGCAGCCATCCCACCTCGTTGCCCACCACCATCTGGTCGGCGTCGAAGATGGCCACCACATCGAACCCGCGCGACTCAAAGCCGCCGTAGCGTGCCAGCGCCTTGCCCAAGTTGCCGGCGCCCACAATGGCCACTTTCCAGTCGTGGGTCAGTCCGAGCGCGGCGGCGATGTGGCGGCTGAGGTACTGCACCTCATAACCGACGCCCCTGGTGCCATAGGACCCCACATGGGAGAGGTCCTTGCGGAGGGTTGAAGAACTGACGCCGGAGGCTTCTGCCAGGGATTCGGAGGAAACGCGCTCCACGCCCTCGGACAGCAATGTGTTCAGGGCACGGAGGTAGATGGTGAGCCGGGCCACGGCGGCAGGAGGTATCTGCTTGGTCAATGCGCCCGTGGCATCCGGAAGGTCCGGGACAGACTGGGGCGAAGAACCCAGGGATGTCACCCGCACCTCCCTTGCGTCGCGTTGTGAGTCCACTCTAGGTCCCTGCCGCTCATGCCTTCAAAACCAGGACCATCAGAAACTGCCGCCACTGCCCTACCGGCCCATGGCGCGCTGCAGCACGCGTGCCAGCCGGACCTCGTCGATCTTCCAGAAGTCGCGCTGCACGCCGTCCACCAGGACCACCGGGATCTCTTCGGCGTAGCGCTCCCGCAGTTCAGGCTGGTTGTCCACCAGCTCTTCGCTCCAGGTAAGGCCCAATGAGGCAGTGACCCGGCCGACGGCGTCGCGCGCCTCCTCACAAAGGTGGCAGTCAGCTTTGGTGACCAGGACGACGCGGGGTGTAGCCATGGCTTAACGGTATCGCCGTTCCCGGCGTGAGGCTGACGCCGACGGCGGCGGGCCAGTGGATTGACTAGACTCAACTCCATGCCCCAGGAGAAATACGTCGCCGTAGTCACACGGCCGGTTGCTGCGCCGCAGCCCGGCGAGGCGGCGTTCTTCGATGTGGACAACACCCTGATGCGGGGTGCCAGCCTGTTCCATGTGGCCCGCAAGATGCACCAGCGGGGAGCCTTCACCCTGAGGCAGGCGGCGGGTATGGCCTGGAAGCAGTTCAAGTTTGTGGCCCGCGGCGAGAACATGGACGATGTCCATGCCGTCCGGGACTCGGCCCTGACCCTGGCCGTAGGCATCAGTGTGGATGACATCAAGGCGCTGGGCGAAGAAGTCTATGACGAGATGATCGCGTCCCGGATCTGGCCCGGCACCAAAGCGCTGGCGCAACAGCACCTGAGGGTGGGCCGCCGCGTCTGGCTGGTGACAGCCACCCCCATCGAAGTGGCCACCGTAATCTCCACCCGGCTGGGACTGACCGGAGCCCTGGGGACCGTGGGGGAGGTCTCGGACGGCCTGTACACCGGGCGGCTGGTGGGAGACATCCTGCACGGCTCGGCCAAGGCCGTGGCCGTGCAGGCCATCGCCGATGATGAGGGCCTGGACCTCAAGCGCTGCTGGGCCTACAGCGACTCCTACAACGACGTCCCGCTGCTGTCGCTGGTGGGCCATCCGGTGGCCATAAATCCGGACGCCAGGCTGCGACGCCACGCCCGCGACCGCAACTGGCCGGTTTACGATTTCCGCGCAGGCCGCCGTGCCGCGACATTGGGACTCAAGGCGGCCACCTTCGGCGGGGCCATCTACGGCCTCTGGAAGGGCTTCGCCCGCATCCGCGGCCCGCGGGCATAATTCTTACCTCTTGCCGGGTTAAACGAAATGCCCGCCGCCTTGGAAGGCGACGGGCATTTCCACGCTGCTTGAAGTATCGCTACTTCTTGTTGCGGCGCTGGTGACGGGTCTTGCGAAGCAGCTTGCGGTGCTTCTTCTTGGCCATACGCTTGCGACGCTTCTTAATAACTGAACCCACGAAAGTTCCTTACAAACTAGATGCAGTACCTGTCTGATGGAGAATGTCCGTGGACAAAGCTACGAACTGAACAACTGACAGATTCTTACAATGACGTAAAACGTTCCTTAACAGGGTACCGCTTATCGGGAGCCGCTCAGGACAGGCAGTCTCAGGCGGTTTCGGTGTGGCCTTCCACGACAGCACCCCTGAGGTACTGTTCGACGGCGTTTTCGGGGACCCGGTAGGAGCGGCCGAAGCGCACCGCCGGCATTTCGCCGGAGTGGACCAGCCGGTAAACAGTCATTTTGGAGACCCGCATGACCTCGGCTACTTCAGCCACGGTCAGGAACTTCGCGTTGGAGAAGTTCTGTTCTGCCGACATTTCCCTATTTTCCTTTGCTGACGGATGGACAACAGTGACCCCAGGTACGTGCCAATGCGGTGTTACGATGCTGAGCCATCCACCAACCACCTAAAAAGATACTCTAGATGTTCATGTGGCAGATGTGAAAGTAGTGCTTCCCCTATTTCAGCCCCTAATCTGACTGCCGCCGCTTCCGTGCCGATGCCGCCAGCTGCTCAAGGACGGACGCGGAAACGTCCCAGTCCATGCACGCATCCGTGACGCTTTGCCCGTACACCAGCTCCGCGCGTCCGGCCGCGTGCTCGGCAACATCCAGGTTTTGCGCGCCGCCCACCAGGAAGCTTTCCAGCATCACGCCGGCCACGGACCGCGCGGCAGCCCCGCCCTGCTCCAGCTGCGCGCCAATCTCCAGGGCCACCTCAGCCTGCCGGTGGTGGCTCTTGCCGCTGTTGGCATGGCTGGCATCCACGATCAGCCGCGGGTTCAGCCCCTTGCCTGCCAGTTCACCGGAGGCGCGTTCCACATCGGCCGCTGAGTAGTTGGGTCCCTTGCGGCCGCCGCGCAGTATCACGTGGGTGTCCGGGTTTCCAGCCGTTGCCACCAGCGCAGCCCGGCCGTCGCCGTCGATCCCCAGGAAGGCCTGCGCCGCCGCCGCGGCACCGCATGCATCGATGGCCACCTGGAGGCCGCCGTCGGTCCCGTTCTTGAAGCCGATGGGCATGGACAGCCCGGAGGCGAGCTGCCGGTGGATCTGGCTCTCGGTGGTGCGGGCACCGATGGCACCCCACGAGATCAGGTCCGCCATGTACTGGGGGCTGATCGGTTCGAGGAACTCCGTTGCCGTGGGGAGGCCCAGCGCGGTGACCTGCTGCAGGAACAGCCGGGCGGTGCGGAGGCCGGTGACCATGTCATGGGTGCCGTCCAGCCGTGGATCGTTGATCAGGCCCTTCCAGCCCACGGTGGTGCGCGGCTTTTCGAAGTACGTCCGCATGACGATCAGCAGGTCTTCCTTGTGCTTCTCCGCCTGGCTGACCAGCCGGCGGGCGTATTCCAGCCCTGCCTTGGGGTCGTGGATGGAGCAGGGACCCACGATGACCAGCAGGCGGTCGTCCACGCCGTCCATGATGGCGCGCACTTCGTCGCGGCCGCGTTCGACGACGGCAGCGGCCCGGGCGTCCAGCGGCAGTTCCGCGAGAAGGTCGGAAGGAGTGGGCAGCGGAGTGAACTCGCTGACGCGCAGGTTGGACGTGGACTTGGTGTCGCTGGCGCGCTGGTTTGAGGTGGTTTGTGCCGGTGCTGTTGCGGTGCTCATGTTCGGGTCCTGTTCCAGATGGGAAGCGGGCCCGGATTTCAGAACCCGCCGGAGAAACGGCGAAGGGCAGAGAATAATCTCTGCCCTGTTGGCTCTGAAGGAATGCTGGATGCGTGTCAGTTAGACGCGGGCCCCTCCAGAGCCAACGAAAAATACGCATACCAACGGTTAGTCATGGAAAAGACCATAAACCCGGGCCGCCGCGGGAGCAAAATCAGCTTCCGTCACATTCCATCCCGGGCTTGTTCGCGGATCCGGACGCACAAGGTGCGGATCCGCGAACAAGCTTAGGCTTTTCCGGCCCAGTGCCCGGGCTCAGCCGAGGAGTTTGCGGAGGTACTGGAGCTGCCGGATCCAGTGATGTTCCTGGCCGCCTTCATGGTTGTTGAACCGGTACACCTCGATCTCCTTGTCCGCCCCGCTGGCGGAGGAGGCGCCCGATCCGGAACCGTAGGCGTTGAAGCTGGCGAAAACGGTGGACGGCGGGCAGATGTCGTCCATCAGCGCCGCGGAGTACAGTGCCGGGGCGGTGGCGCGGCCGGCCAGGTTGACGCCGTCGAAGTAGTTGAGGACGGCAAGGGTGGACTCATAGCGGTCCCGGTGGCGTGCCAGGAACTGGGCAATCTCCGGGTACGGCCCGCGCGGGGTGATGTCGATGGCGCGGGGAAAGTCTTGGAGGAAGGGGACGTCGGGCAGCGCGGCGATGACGCCGTCGAGCCGTCCCGCGGTAAGCCCTGCCGTGGCCACCACCAGGCCGCCGCCCTGGCTGACTCCGGCCAGCACCACCTTGGACGGATCGACCGCGGGGTGGGCCTGGGCCGCCTCCACCGCCCGGAAGGCATCCACGTAGACCCGGCGGTAGTAGTACTCCTCCCGGGCCGCGATGCCCCGGGTCATCAGGCCTGCGTGCGCCACATCCCCCGCCGAGGGGTGGGGATCCGCGGTGTGGCCCAGGGTGCCGCCGTACCCCTGGCCGCGGGTGTCCATGATGAAGTGCGCGTACCCGGCCTGCGCCCAGCGCGTGTCCTGGTTGACCAGGCCGCGGCCACCGGAATAGCCGATGTAGTTCACCACCACCGGTAGCCGGGCCCCCTCGTCCCGGTTGGCGGGAAGGTGCAGCCAGCCCTTGACCGGTGCCCCGCCGAAGCCGGCGAACGTGACGTCGAAGGTGTCGATCAGTGCCAGGTAGTTCTCCACCGGCTCAAACGCGGGGTTCAACGGGAAGGCACGGGCCTCCGCCAGGGTGGCATCCCAGAACGCATCCAGGTCTTCCGGCGGGGTGACGTCGGAGGTGTAGCTGCGGAGCTGGGCCAGGGGTAGGTCGAAGAGGGGCATCGTTGTCCGTCCTGCTTTCGGTTGTTGGCGCCCCAGCGGGACGCTCCTCTATTTCTAGCGCACGATGACGCCATCCCGCCGCCTGGGCCTGTGGACACCCAGGAGTTCAATTCCTGGCGGCGTTCAGTGTCAGCTCCTGGGGTTCGTACCGTCGAAGGTCCGTTCCGGCGGCGATGATTCCGCGCAGGAGTGGCAGGCCCCCGGTGGCAGCCCCGGCGGCGCGGGCCTGGATGAGCACGTTTCCCAGGGCGGTGGCTTCGACCGGACCGGCGATGACCGGGCGGCCGGTGGCGTTGGCGGTGAGCTGGCAGAGCAGGGTGTTCTGCGAGCCGCCGCCCACCACGTGCACCACGTCCACCTCACGGCCTGCCAGGCGTTCGGCCGTGGTGATGGTCCTGGCATAAGCAGCTGCGAGGCTGTCCATGATGCAGCGGGTGATCGCCGCGGGCTCGTTGGGCAGGACGTCCCCGGTTCGCCGGACTGCTGCCCGGATGCGCTCGGGCATATCGCCCGGGGCGATGAAGTAGGGGTCGTCGGCGTTGACCTGGGGACCGCCGGCAGGCAGGGCTGCGGCAGCGGAGAGCAGCGCGGCCAGGTCAGGCTGGAAACCCTCGCCCGCCCAGGTCCGCTGGCACTCGCTCAGGAGCCAGAGTCCGCCCACGTTGCGCAGGTAGCGGATGGTGCCGTCCACGCCGCGTTCGTTGGTGAAGTTCGCTTCCCGGCTGGCCTCGGTCAGGACGGGCTGCTGCAGCTCCAGCCCCACCAGGGACCAGGTGCCGGAGGAGATGTAGGCAAAGTTTTCGCCCTGCGCGGGGACTGCGGCGACGGCGGACGCAGTGTCGTGCGAACCTACCGCCACCACCGTGGTTTCACGCGGCAGTCCCAGGGCCGCGGCGATGTCCGGCAGGAGGTACCCGTAGGGTTCCCCGGGCTGGATCAGCGGCGGGAACAGGTCCTTCCGCAGCCCGAGGGCGGTGAAGAAATCGGTGGCCCACTCCCCCGCGACGGCATCGAACAGCCCTGTGGTGGAGGCGTTGGTGGCCTCGGTCCGGCGCACCCCGGTGAGCAGGAACGCGATCAGGTCCGGGATCAACAGGGCCTTCAGCCCGGCCAGGTTACGCTCGGCGGCCAGCTGGTAGATGGTGTTGAACTGGAGGAACTGCAGCCCGGTGGTCCGGTAGAGCCGTGCAGGGTCCAGCTTGGCGTGCACCGGCGCGACGGCGGCCCTGCTCCGGTCATCGCGGTAGCTGAAGGGCTGTGCCACCAGCTCGCCGGCCTTGTTCACCAGGCCGTAATCCACGGCCCACGTGTCGATGCCGATGCTGGCAATTGTTTCGCCCTGCGCCGCCGCCGCCGTAGCCGCGGCGCGGAGGCCCGCAAGGACCTCCGCGAACAGGGCGTCGAAGTCCCAGCGGAGGCCGCCGTCGAGCTCCACTACACCGTTGGGGAACCGGTGGACGGTCTCCAGCGATACCCCCGAGTCCGGGGAGACCCGGCCCAGCATGACCCGCCCGGAGGAGGCACCGATGTCGACGGCGGCAATCACAGCCGCACTCATCGGAGGAAGGCTGCGGCTACTCCGGCGTCCACGGGGATGTGCAGGCCGGTGGTGTGGGACAGTTCGTTGCTGGTGAGGACGGCGGCCGCGTTGGCTACGTGCTCGGGCAGGACTTCACGTTTGAGCAGTGTGCGCTGGGCGTAGTATTCGCCCAGTTTCTCCTCGTCAACGCCATAGACCGCTGCGCGCTTGGCGCCCCAGCCGCCGGCGAAGATGCCGGAGCCGCGGACCACGCCGTCGGGGTTGATGCCGTTGACGCGGATGCCGTGCTCCCCCAGTTCGGCCGCGAGGAGCCGGACCTGGTGGGCCTGGTCTGCTTTGGTGGCGGAGTAGGCGATGTTGTTGGGGCCGGCGAACACGGAGTTCTTGGAGGAGATGTAGATGATGTCCCCGCCCAGGCCCTGGGCGATCATCACCCTGGCGGCGGCCTTGGCCACCAGGAAGGAGCCCTTGGCCATGACGTTGTGCTGCAGGTCCCAGTCTTTTTCGGTGGTTTCCAGCAGCGGCTTGGAGATGGACAGTCCGGCGTTGTTGACTACCAGGTCCACGCCGCCGAAGGCCAGCACGGCGGCGTCGATCGCCGCGGCGACCTGGGCTTCGTCGGTGACGTCGGCCTGGACGCCGACCGCGACATCCGGGCCGCCGAGTTCCTCAGCGACCTTCTGCGCGTTCTCCAGGTTCAGGTCGGCGATGACCACGCACGCGCCTTCCGCGGCGAGGCGCGTGGCGATGGCCTTGCCGATCCCGGATGCCGCGCCGGTCACCAGCGCAATGCGGGTGGCGTGCGACTTGGGCTTGGGCATCCGGGCCAGCTTGGCTTCCTCCAGCGCCCAGTATTCGATCCGGAACTTCTCGGATTCCTCGATGGGTGCGTAGGTGGAGATGGCCTCGGCGCCGCGCATGACGTTGATGGCATTGATGTAGAACTCGCCGGCAACCCGGGCGGTCTGTTTGTTGGCACCGAAGGAGAACATCCCCACGCCGGGCACGAGCACGATGGCCGGGTCGGCGCCGCGCAGCGCCGGCGAATCGGCATCCGCGTGGCGGTCGTAGTAGGCCTGGTAGTCCTCGCGGTAGCCGGCGTGGAGCTCCTGCAGCCGGGCAATCGAATCCTCAATGGAGGCGTCGGCCGGAAGGTCCAGGATCAGCGGCTTGACCTTGGTGCGCAGGAAGTGGTCCGGGCAGGAGGTGCCCAGGGCGCCCAGGCGCGGGTGCTCGGCGGCTTCGAGGAAGTCCAGGACGACGGCGTCGTCACTGAAGTGCCCCAGCTGCGGCTTGTCCGTGGAGGCCAGGCCGCGGATCACAGGCGCCAGGGCTGCGGCCTTGGCGCGGCGCTCAGCTTCGGGCAGGGCGCCGTAGCCGGGCAGCTTCGGTCCGAAAGGCTCGGCCTTGCCGTTGTCCCGGATGTACTTCTCCGCCTGGTCGATGATCCACAGCGAGTTCTGCTCGGCCTCGTCGGACGTAGCGCCCCAGGCGGTGATGCCGTGGCCGCCCAGGATGGTGCCGATGGCCTGCGGGTTGGCGTCCTTGATGGCGGCGATGTCCAAGCCCAGCTGGAATCCGGGACGGCGCCAGGGAACCCAGACCACCTTGTTGCCGAAGATCTTGGTGGTCAGTGCTTCCCCGTCAACGGCGGTGGCAATGGCGATGCCGGAGTCCGGGTGCAGGTGATCCACATGCGCGGCGTCCACCAAACCATGCATCGCCGTATCGATCGACGGAGCGGCGCCGCCCTTGCCGTGCAGGCAATAATCGAAAGCCGCCACCATCTCGTCTTCACGCTCAACACCCGGGTACACGTTCTTCAGGGCGGTCAACCGGTCCAGCCGGAGCACCGCCAGGTTCTGTGCCTTCAGCGTGCCCAGGTCACCACCGGAACCCTTGACCCACAAAAGCTGTACATCCTCGCCCGTGACCGGGTCCTTCTCCGTGCCCTTGGCGGAGGTGTTGCCACCGGCGAAGTTGGTGTTCCGTTTGTCCGCACCCAGGCGGTTGGAACGGGAAATCAGGTCTTCAACAGTCTTGTTGCTCATGGCTGGTTATGCGCCCCATCCGGCTTGCTGGCCGCCAAGGCGGTCCTCGTTGATCTGTTTCTGGTAGCCGCTGGCCTTGAAGGCAGCGATCGGGTCCGCGGGCAGGCCGCGGGATTCACGCCACTCGGCAAGGACCGGGCGGACGTCGGTGTAGAACGCATCGTTGAAGATGCCGTTGGCGGCCAGCACATCGCCGGCGCGCTGCGCCTCGGCCAGCGCCGCGGTGTCCACCAGCAGGGCGCGGGCGGTCATTTCCTGGACGTTCAGGACGGAACGGATCTGGCCAGGAATCTTCTCCTCCAGGTTGTGGCACTGGTCCAGCATGAGGGCCACACCGGAATCCTTGCCGAAGCCGCCACCGCGGATCACCTCGCACATGATGCGGAAGAGCTGGAACGGGTCCGCAGCACCCACGATCAGGTCGTCGTCGGCATAGAAGCGCGAGTTGAAGTCGAAGGAACCCAGCTTGCCCAGGCGCAGCAGCTGCATCACGATGAACTCGATGTTGGTGCCCGGCGCGTGGTGGCCGGTGTCGAGGCAGACAAACGCCTTCTCACCCAGGGCCAGGGTCTGGGCGTAGGAAGTGCCCCAGTCCGGAACATCGGTGTGGTAGAAAGCCGGCTCAAAGAACTTGTACTCCAGTACCAGCCGCTGCCCATCCCCCAGGGCCGCGTAGATTTCCTGCAGGGACTCGGCCAGCCGGTCCTGGCGGCCGCGCATGTCGTCCTGGCCCGGGTAGTTGGTGCCGTCCGCCAGCCAGATCTTCAAGTCCTTCGAACCCGTGGCGTGCATGATGTCGATGCAGTCCAGGTGGTGGTCAATGGCCCGCCGGCGGACCGACTCGTTGGAGGAGGTCAGTGAACCGAATTTGTACTCATCATCCTGAAAGGTGTTGGAGTTGATGGTGCCCAGCCCCACCCCCAGTCCGGCGGCGTAATCCTTCAGTGCGGAGTAGTCGTCCACCTTGTCCCACGGGATATGCAGGGCCACGGTGGGAGCCAGCCCGGTCAACTCGTGGACCTTCGCGGCGTCGGCCAGCTTTTCCTGGACCGTCCGCGGCGTACCGGGTGTGCCAAACACCTTGAACCGCGTGCCTGAATTTCCATAAGCCCACGATGGGACCTCGATGGCAAGCTCCCCGAGCCTGCCCAGCGCCTTTGCTACGTCATTCATGATGGTTCTTTCCGGTGTCTGAGCGTCTGTCTGATGCGTTGTGGATGGGTGCCCCGCTGCTGGAGCCGTGCTGGTGGTGGTGCCCGACGGATTCGACGGCGGGCTGCCTGCTTCAGCCCGTCAGCCCGCCGAGGGCTGTGCGGCCAACTGGCTGTCAAGGTTGAAAACTTCTTCCAGGACCTGGAACCCTTCGTCGGGCGCCTGGCCGGAATCTGCAAAGAGGGTTGCCATTTCCGCCTGCCAACGGGCGTTGACTTCGGTCAGGGCCATGCGGGCGCGGACGGCGTCAAAGTCGTCGCACTCCACGTAGCCCACCAGGAGGCCGTCCTCCGCCAGGAAGAGGGAGTAGTTATGCCATCCCGCTTCCTTGAGCGCATGCAGCATCTCCGGCCACACCGCGGCGTGCCGGCGACGGTATTCATCGATCAGCGCCGGCTGCACCGAGGAACGGAAGCACACCCTCATTGGGACTCCTTTTTCAAACGTTGATCTTTGAATCGTTTCATTAATACGATTCAAAGTACTCTTGGACTTGAGCAGCTGTCAAGCAATGACAGGAACTTTTGATCTCCCGCACGGAACCTCCTGCAGCGGGCAAGTCAGCACGGAGAATCGATGAACCGCACAGCCAGTATCAAGGACGTGGCCAACCATGCAAGCGTGGCCGTGGGGACGGTGTCGAACGTCCTGAATTATCCGGACCGGGTGTCGGCACGGACCAAGGAACGGGTCCTGCGCGCCATCGATGAACTTGGCTTTGTCCGAAACGACGCCGCCCGGCAACTCCGCGCGGGCCACAGCCGCACCATCGGACTCATTGTCCTGGACGTCGGCAACCCCTTCTTCACCTCCGTGGTCCGCGCCGCCGAGGACGCTGCCGCACTGCAGGGAAGCGCCGTCCTGCTGGGCGACAGCGGCCACAACGCCGGCCGGGAGGCCAATTACATCGACCTCTTTCAGGAGCAGCGTGTCCAGGGCCTGTTGATTTCGCCGGTGGGGGACATCACGGAGCGGCTGGACCTCCTCCGCGAGCGCGGGGTGCCCACGGTGCTGGTGGACCGGCTGGCTGACGAATCAAAGTTCAGTTCAGTCGCAGTGGATGACGACGCCGGCGGGTACCTCGCAGCCCGGCACCTGCTGGACACCGGCCGCCGCCGGCTCGCCTTCGTTGGCGGCCCCACCTCCATCCGGCAGGTGGCGGACCGCCTCCAGGGTGCCCGGCGGGCCGTGAAGGAGGAGCCGGACGCCACGCTGGAGGTGCTGGATTCAAAGGGGCAGACGGTCCTTGCGGGACGCAGCGTGGGCGACATGCTGGTGCAGCGCGGCCGGGCGGAACTGCCGGACGGGATCTTCTGCGCCAACGATCTTCTGGCCCTGGGTGTCATGCAGTCACTGACCATGACGCACACGTTCCGCATTCCTGAGGACGTGGCCTTGATCGGCTACGACGACATCGATTTTGCCGTCTCCGCCGTGGTGCCGCTCTCCTCCATCCGCCAGCCCACCGAGCTGCTGGGCCGGACAGCCATCGAGCTGCTGGCCGAAGAAGTGGAGTCCCAGAACCCCGTCCACCGGTCAGTGGTCTTCACGCCTGAGCTTGTCATCCGGCAGAGCACGGCAACGACCGCCGGCTGACAACCCCACCGGCCAGGCTAGTTTCCGCCCTGCTGCAGCCACTTCATGGACTCATCCCGCGAAGTGAAAAAGCGGGTGGGGCAAGGTGGAATATGGACTCCCAGGAAGAAGTTGGCGATGATCCGGTCCACCGGACTTGCCCCGAGCAGCGCGATGCGGTTGGCCGCACATGGAATGGAGAAGACCGACCGCGCATCCCTGCTGACGGCCTCCGTGGTGGCCATATCCACCAGCATGGGGTAGCTGCCATCCCCGGCTATCCGGTTCACCGTCGCCATGGCCGCCTGCGCATCCTGGAGTTCTATCCGGACACGAGGTTCCCAAATGAGATGGATGATGCCATCGGTGCGCAATTCCACGGTGCCCTTGCCACCGTCGACCGTTACGGGCTCCATGACGCCGCCTCCCTCCAGTGGGCAGTTGCTGAACCCCTCTATCTTGCCCCACGCATGGACAGCCAGGCGCGCGCCACTCCCCGGACCACGGGCCTGCCCTCCGACGGGCTTGACTGATCAGCATGCTTACTAATAGGTTGGTCGACGTGCCCGTGGCCTGGATCACCAGTCAAACGCCACGTGTCGCGGCCCGCCAGGGCTGCATTTGAAATGAACTGCATTTGAAATAAACAGTTCCGCCGGGGTTCTCCATGGGGGCGGAGCCTCGGAGGATTCATTGCGCCGCCACCCGGCGCTGAAAGGATTTACCGAAAATGCGAACCAAGGTCTCAGCTTCAATCACCGCTCTCGCCCTCTCCGGCGCCATGCTCTTTGGCATGGCAGGCCCGGCCACGGCAGCAGCACCCGCGGCTCCTTCTGCCGCCTCCCAGTCATCAAAGGTTGCCGGCGTTACGGGCACCATCAACCAGACCATCGAGGGCGTAGGCAGCTTTGCGGGCTCCTTCACTCCCACCGGCTTCGATGCCCAGGACGGCCAGCTCATGGTCACCGGCCTGGTGCAGGGCACCTTCACCGACCTCGCCGGCAAGGCCACCCAGGTGAGCCAGACGGTAACCACAACCGCCGCTGCTGCACCCACCACCATGGCCGGCGGCGGCGGTGGCGGCTGCGACGTGGTGAACCTTGTCCTCGGCCCGCTTCACCTCGATGTCCTGGGACTCAACGTCGACTTGAACCAGGTGGTATTGGACATCGTGGCGCAGTCCGGCGCAGGCAAGCTGGTGGGCAACCTCCTGTGCGCCATCACCGGACTCCTGGACGGCGGGACCGGCCTGAGCGGCCTGGCCAACCTGCTCAACCGGGTCCTGGGACTGTAGTCTCCCAGCACTCCAACAACCAGGTATTGCCAAGAGCGGGCGGCCCTTCGAGGCCGTCCGCTTTTGCGCTGTCCCCCCAAGTTTTTGCGCTGTCCCTAAAGCCTCTCCACCACCAGGTTCCGGTAGGCAGCCCGGAGCGGAGCCATCTGCCGGAAGCCGATCCGGCCGCCGCCAAGCACCCTTCCCGAGGGATCGTCCCACTCAAAAAGGAGCAGGCCGTTGATGGAGAATGCCACCCGGGGCCCGTCCTTCACCACCTCCAGCCGGTAGAAGCCGGCGGCATCCTCCGCGGGCGGCAACGGGTCCGCACCCTGCGCCACCAGCTCAAATCCCGCGCTCTTGCGCAGGTTGCAGGTACGGAAGGCACGCTCGGACGGGTGCTTGTGCCGGAAGTAGGAGACGTGCAGGGTGTTGATGTCGCCGGAGTGGTACTGGGGATAGAAGCCCGTCCGGGGCGCAAGGGCCGGGCTGAACAGGTCCAGCCCGGCCTGTCCTGTGGCTGCAAGGAACAGCATGGCCAAGCCGGGCTCCGCGAGCGGCCGGAAGTCCCAGCTGATGCGGATGCCGTCCGGGAAGTCCCGGGGGCACCAGACCGTCCAATGCGCGTGGTCGCCGAACTCCTGGTCGTCCAGTGCGCCGGACAGCTCCAGGGCTCCTTCATGGCTCCCCATCCGCAGCGGCCCTTCCGCCACCCAACCGGCCACGTCATCCGGTCCTGCCAGCGGGTTGCTGTAGAGGATGCCCGTCTCCAAGCCCGTCGTGCCCACCTAGCCGCGTCCCGCCGTCGTACTTAACTCTTTGGTGCCGGCCGCGCCGTATCCCAGCGAACCAAGCTGCCGGGCCACTTCCCCCGCCACCAACGCAGCCCCGGACTGGGAAAAATGGGTGTTGTCCGCCAGGCCGGCAGGCCAATGTGCGTGCTCCCCGGGCCCGAAGTGGCAAAAGAGCTCCCGGGATCTGTCCGGCCCCAGCCGGCGGTACAGGCGCCGGGTCCAGGCATTCAGGTCCACGACGGGGACCGCCAGCTCCAGGCCGAGTTCGCGGACCACCTCCGGATAGTCCTCCAGGCTTTCCGCCAGGACAGCGTCCGACGACGGCGCGTCCAGGAAGTGCCGCCGCTCCACGGAGGTGCACAGCACCGCAGCCGCGCCCCGGTCCCGGACCTCCCCCACCATGGCGCGCAGGTTGGCCGCGTAGCCGGTCCGGGCGGCCAGGTGCTGCTTCTTCTGGTCGTTGTGGCCGAACTGGATGAGCACCGCGTCGCCTTCACCGGCCTCCGCCAGCAGCGCCGCCCACAGCCCGTCATCGCGGAAGGACTCCGTGCTGGCCCCGCCCTTGGCGAAGTTGTGGACCGCTCCCCACCTGTACGTGAGCGGAGGCAGGTGTGCACCCCAGCCGCTCATGGGGAACTCATGGGTGGGACAGTTGGCCACGGTGGAATCTCCGGCCAGCAGGATCTTCATGGTGTCTTTCCTCAACGGGCGGATCAGCCTTTCACGGAACCGATGAGCATGCCCTTGGCGAAGTGCTTTTGCAGGAACGGATAGAAAATAAGGATGGGCAAAGTAGCCACGACGATCACGGCGAACTTGATGCCCTGTTCCGGCGGAATGTAGTTGGGGTCCACGTTGCCGGTTCCCAGCAGGTCCGAGGCGGCGGTGACCTGGCGGAGGTACATCTGGAGCGTCCACTTGGAGTTGTCGCTGAGGTAGAGCAGGGGCGACATGAAGTCATTCCAGATGCCCACGGCGTAGAACAGCGCGAACGTTGCCAGGACCGGTTTGGACAGCGGCAGCAGGATCCGCCAGAGAATCCCAATCTCGGTGGCGCCGTCCATCTTGGCTGATTCCTCAAGCTCCGCGGGGAGTTCCTGGAAGAAGTTCTTGATAATGATCAGGCTGAACGGGTTGATGGCCGCGGGCAGGATCAGGGCCCAGTAGGTGTTGAGCAGGCCCAGGTCCTTGACCAGCAGGAAGGTAGGGATCATGCCGCCGGAGAAGACCATTGCGAAAACCACCAGGGACAGGATGACGTTCCTGCCGCGGAGGGTTTTCTTGGCCAGCGGGTAGGCCATGGTCACGGTGAAGGCCAGCTGGACCAGGGTGCCCACCGCGGTGACCAGGATGGTGGTCACCAGAGCGCGGATGAACGCCGGGGTGGCAAAGATGTATTCGTAGGAGCCCAGGGTGAACTGCTCCGGCCACACGAAAAAGGCCCGGCGGGTGATCTCGGCTTCGTTGGCGAAGGACCCGGCGAAGACGTAGACGAACGGCAACAGCGTGATGATGCCGATCAGGGACAGGAAGACGTAGTTGACGGCATCGAAGACGCGGCCGCCGCGGGTGTTGTGGATTTTCATGGCTAGAACAGTCCGCTCTGGTTGAATCGCTTGGCCAGGGCGTTGGTGCCGAAGATCAGCAAAATGCCCACCAGGGATTTGAACAGGCCCACCGCGGTGGAGTAGCTGTAGGCACCCTGGGTGATGCCCACGAAGTAGACGTAGGTGTCAAAGACATCCGCCACTTCCCGGTTCAGGGCATTGGTCATCAGGTAGATCTGCTCGAAGCCCGTGTTGAGCATCTGCCCGATGGCCAGGATCAGCATCACGATGATCGTGGAACGGATCGCGGGAAGGGTGATGTGCCAGACCCGCCGAAACCGGCCGGCGCCGTCGATGATCGCCGCCTCATACTGGTCCTGGTCCACGGTGGACAGAGCCGCCAGGAAGATGATGGTCCCCCAGCCCGTGTTTTTCCAGATTTCCTGCAGCACGATCAGGGGCCGGAACCACGCGGGGTCGGACAGGAAATCAATGTGGGTGCCCAGGACGTTGTTCAGGAGCTGGAACAGCGGGCCAATATCCAACGCGAACAGCAGGAAGCTCAGCGATGCCACGATGGTCCAGGACAGGAAGTGCGGGATATACACCAGCGTCTGGACCGTACGCTTCAGGATGGACAGCCGGACCTCGTTGAGCAGCAGCGCCAGGATGATGGTCAGCGGAAAGGCCACGCCCAGGTTCAGGAAGGCCAGGATCAGGGTGTTGCCCAGCAGCCGGGGAAAGTCGGGGTTCGCGAAGAAGTCCTCGAAGTTCCGGAATCCCACCCAGGGGCTGCCGTTCACGCCAAGGAACGGGACGTAATCCTTGAACGCGATGGACACCCCGTACATGGGGGCGTAGCGGAACACCGCGAAGTACACCACACCGGGCAGGAGCAGCAGGTACAGCCACTTGTAGTGGGCGAAATGGACAGAGAACCTGCCCCCGGTCCGGGGAGCGGTGGCATTCCCGCGCGTCTGCTCCCCGGCGAGGGTGTCAATGACAGGGGCTGCCATTTACTTGTTGTCCTGCCACAGCTTGTTGATCTCTTCCTTGACCTTGTTGCCGCCGCTGGTGCCCCACAGCTTGATGGCGTCCTTGAGGCCCTGCTCATCGATCTGGCCGGCGAGGTACTTGATGCGCGCATCGGCCACAATGTTGTCCAGCTGCGCACCCTTGGCAACGTAGGTTTCTGAGACGTAGGGGGCGGCCGGGTTGTAGACGGCGCTCTTCAAGTCTTCCGCCATCACTTCGGTGCGCTTGTCGAACACCTGCTGCTCGTAGTCGGTGGGCTGCTTGACCGGGTAGAACTGGTTGCCCGCCACATTCATGCCAAGCTGCGCGTAGCTCTTGATATCGGTGGTCACAGCCTTGCCCTCAGCGGTCTCGGGCTTGATGGTGGCCGCTTTGCCGTCCTCCACCGTGAAGTTCACGCCTTCGATGCCGTTGTTCAGCAGGACGGCCACGTCCTTGCCGTTCATGGTGTTCAGGAACTGCAGGACCTTGCCCAGCTCGGCCTCGCTCTTGACACTGGCCTTGGGAATGGCCAGGAATCCTGAGTAGCCGTCGGTGGGGTGCGCGTGCAGTTCGCCGTCGGGTCCTTCGAGGTTGCCCACGAAGCCCACCTTGTTCTGGAAGTTGTTGGGGTCTGCCTGCTTGAACAGGTTGATCAGCACGCTCACCCGGGAATCGACGTCGACAATGATGCCGCCCTTTCCGTTGAAGAACGGTTCGTTCCACTTGGTGCTGTCAAAGGTGGCGAAGTCCGGGTTGATGAGTTTTTCGTCCACCATCTTCTTGATGAACCGGTCCGCCTCGAGGAATTCGTCCGTTTCGAAGCTGGGGATGAGTTTCCCGTCCCGCTCCGTCCAGCGGTTCCCCGCGCCGTACCACTCCTCAATCACGTCGTAGGGGCTGTTGGTGCCCAGCGCACCCCACTTAGGGATGGTGATGCCGTAGGTGTCGTTCTGGCCGTTGCCGTCCGGGTCCTGCTCGGTGAAGGCCTTGGCCACCTTGTACAGGTCCTCCGCGGTCTTGGGCGGCTGGAGACCCAGCTTGTCCAGCCAGTCCTGCCGGAACATGACGGCCGTACGCATGGGGGCGCGGCCCCGGAATACCCCAAAGACCTTGCCGTTGACGCTGGCGTTCTTCTGGATGTCCGGAAGAGTTGTCTTGAGGTTGGGGTACTTGTCCAGCTTGTCCGTGAGGTCCCAGAAGGCGCCGGCCTGGGCGTTCTTCACAAAGCCGGGTGTCTTGCCCTGGATCACCATGACCTGCGGGATGTCGGATCCGGCCAGCGTGATGTTGGTCTTGTCCTCATAGGAGGCGTTGGGGGCCCAGTTGATCTTGACCTGTTTGCCGGTCAGTTCTTCCAGCTTCTTCTGGACCGCGCCGTCCGCTGCTGGCGGCTGCGCCTCCAGGAACGGGGCCATGATGGAGACCGAGGTGAGGTCCGCAGCGGGAGTGTTGCTCCCGCTGCAGGCCGTGAGACTCAGTGCCGTGGCGGTGACGACGGCGGCGGCCAGGGAAAGTTTCCTGCGGATCATATTCTTCCTTTTCCACTTCGTTGGGGTACTTGGGGGTTGTTCCGCCCCTTGTTGATACGTTTCAGTCACGTGTCCGGGCAGGTCTGGGCCACATCAATGCAAGCGGCCGGCTGCCCGGGGGAAGTCAGGCAGTCGAGGCCTGCTGGAGGGCTGGCGGGACGGCTGGTTCCGCCACAGCTGCTACGGCCGCGTCATTGGCGGTGAAGAAGCGGTCACACAACCAGCCGGTGAGGTAGAGCCAGACGCCGATACTGAAGAACGGGATCAGGCCCGGAAGGCTGCCGCTGGCATAAACCACCGCGGCCGAAACAAAGAGCAGGATCACCGTTCCCGCCAGGTGCCGCACCGCAAACCGGGAGGACACCAGCAGGTACTGCGCCATTGGGAGCTCATACCGCGCATACATGGGGAACACATAGCAGGCGGCACCGGCCACGAAGATCGCCGCAACGAAAATGCCGGCCGCCATGAGCTGCGAAAAGAGGCCTGCGCCCCGGGAGAAGTAGTTCCAGTTCAGGACAAGCGCCGCTGCGATGGCCATGACCGGGAGTGAAAGCATGTTCGCCCTGGGGAAGCTCCGGAAGTATGCGGCGGTGAAGCCACGCAGCAGAGGAGCGGCGTCCCCAGCGGCCCGCTTGCGCACCGCAATCTGGGCGGCGGCAGTAGCCGGTCCAGCACCGAAGACCCCCAGACCCAGAACGGTGAAGGCGATCCACAGCAGATTGAGGCAGGCTATCCATACGAGCGTGTCAAAAAATGAGTAGGCGCGCGCACTCAAGGTTCCGGACAGCATGCCGCAATCCCCCTTCTCCATCGTTGCAGAGGCGAAGCGGAAAGTGGTCCGCATCACGCCAGTAATCGGTTCCTCGAAAATCTAGCCCTCCCTCCACACCCGGGTCAAGCGGAATTTTGAATCGTTACATAGCTGGACGGGGGACGCCTGCATACCGCACACTAAAAGGTGGAAAGCGCTTGCTGGACTGCTGCGCACCTCGATGCTGGTACCCGCAGGCCGGTGCCCGGGCAGAACGGAGAACCATTGGGAACAGCAACGGAAGCCGCCGGCGGCGGCGCCGGGACAGTCACCGCACCTGCTGCGGCAAGGATTGCCCTGGTGGGGGTGCACGGCTTTGGCACCCATCACCTTCGGAACCTCGAACGCCTCCAGGCGGCCGGGAGCGTTGAACTGGTGGCCGTGGCGGACCCGCAGCCGCCGGCACCCGGCGCCGTCCCGCCGGCGGCCGCTGTTTACCAGGGGCTCGATGACCTCCTCGAGGCGACCCGGGACCTGGACCTGATCATTGTGGCTACGCCCATCCAGACCCATGCCCCGCTGGCCCTGGCCGCCCTCTCAACGGACGCTGAGCTGTACCTGGAGAAGCCTCCCGTGGCCTCCCTCGTGGACTTCAACCGGCTGTGTTCGGCGGCATCGCAACCGCGCCGGGAGGTACAAATCGGCTTTCAAAGCCTCGGCTCGCACGCCCTGAAAGCCATCGAAGAACTGGTTGCCGCCGGAACCATCGGAACCCTGGAAGGCATCTCCGCCACCGGCCGCTGGGTGCGGGACAAGGCCTACTTCAAGCGCTCCCGCTGGGCGGGAAAACGGAGCATCAATGGGGTGGACGTGGTGGATGGTGTTGCCACCAATCCACTTGCGCACGCCGTGGCAACCGCGCTGCGGATCGCCGGGGCGCGCACCACCGCGGACCTCGCTTCCGTGGAGACCGAGCTGTACCGTGCCAACGACATCGAGTCGGATGACACGTCCGTGATCCGGATCCGCACCGCTACGGGCCTGCCGATCACCTGCGCCCTGACCATCTGCGCGTCGGAATCCGTGGAGCCCTATGTCACCCTTCAGGGCTCGGCCGGCAGTGCGGTGTTCCACTACACCGAGGACCGGCTCACCATCGAGACGGCGTCCGGGCGCACGGAGGAGACCTACGGCCGCGACGACCTGACGGAGAACCTCCTGGCCCACCGGGCCCACGGCGTTCCGCTGATCAGCAGCCTGGTGGACAGCGGGGCGTTCATGCTGGTGCTTGAGGCCGTCAGGACAGCACCGCTTCCCGTTCCCATCGATCCAGCGCATGTCCGATGGGAAGGCGAAGGCGATGCAGCCCATGCCGTGGTGGTTGGCATCGAGGACGCCCTGGAGCGCGCGGGCCGGCAGCATGCCACGTTCAGTGAGCTTGGCCTCCCCTGGGCTGCCGCCAAACCAACTTTCTTCGAAATCCCGGCCTCATGAGGGGCGTGGAGGAAGCCCCAGACCGCGAGGCCGCAGCGATTTCGGAAGACGCAGGGCAGCTCCACGCCATCAACCTCCTGACGGACGGGCTTGCCTCGTGCCTGACCGCCGCACTGTCACCTCAGTTCAGCTGGCAGCTGGGGCAGGACGACGACGGCGATCCCGCCCTTGCGCGGCAGACCGGCTACGAGCTTGAGGTCCAGGATGCCCTGGGCGCCGTGCTGTGGAACTCGGGGCAGGTGCCGGCCTCCTCCCAGCGTGGCGTTCCGTACGGCGGTTCCCGCCTTGACGAGGACACCGACTACGCCTGGCGCGTGCGCATCCGGGACGCCACCGGTGTCCCCGGTCCCTGGTCCGCCCTCCAGCCCTTCAGCACCGGCCTCACGGACAGTTCGTGGCGGGCCGGCTGGATGGGACGGGCCCCGGGTGGACGGGCCCCGCTGGAAGTGCTCGACCACGCACTCCGGGTGGCAGGTTCCCCCTTCCTCCCTGTTCCCTGCCCTGCGCTGCCCAGCTTCCGGCTTGAGGCCCGGGTACGCCCCGTGATGGGCCGGGCCGGCCTGCTCCTGCGCAGCAGCTGCCCCGGAACCGGCCTGCTGCTGGAACTGGGTGCCACGGGGGAAGTGGTGCTCCGCCACGCCCCGGCATGGGAGATCCCCTCCCCCGCGGCTCCGGAGACGGCATTAATAGCCAGCGCCCAGGCCACCAACGCGGCGTCCGGCGGCGCCTGGCGGAACCTTGCGGTCAGCGATGATGGCCGGATCATCCGCGTCGCCGTGGACGGCGCCGAACTGCTGGCGGTTGACCTCCCTGTTGACGAAGGCGGCGCAGCCATGCTTGCGCTGCACCAGGGCCCGCGGAGCCAGGCCGAGTACGCCTCCCTGCGCGTCGCCGGGACTGCCGGTGGACGCGAAAACCTGCTGCTGGACCACCGTTTCGACACGGACGCTGACCAGGCCCTGGCATGCCTGGCGCACTGGCCCCGAACCACCCTTCACCGCCAGCCGGATGAGTGGACCCTGTTCCGGACCACCTTCACACTCGGCGGGACCGTGCGGCGTGCCCGGCTCTACGCCGCAGCCCACCATCACGCCCAGTTCTCCGTGGCAGGAACGCACTGCCTCAGCACCACCTCGTTCGGCTACCCCGGCGAGGGCTATTACGACGCCGCCGACCTTACGGAGCTCCTCGCCGGACACCCCACGGACACGCCCGTGCCGGTGACGGCCCTGCTTCACTGGTACGGCCCGGGCCAAGGCCGCGCCGCCGGCATCCCCGGCCTCCTGATCCGGCTCACCGTGGACTACGACGACGGGCGCCGGGAAATCCTTACCTCGGGCCCTGGCTGGTCCGCCGGCGAGGCGCCGTACCGCCAGGCCGGCTACCGCAACGACGAGGGCGATCCCGTCGAGCACCTCGACGGACAGGCAGCCGCGTCCCTTGACGCGGCTTTTGACCTGCCGGCCGCCATCCCCATTGCCGGCCACCCGTCGTCGGACTTTCCCCGGCTGCACCCCCGCAGGACCTTCCTTGCCGGCGGGTTCGTGGCGCCACGGCAGTTCCTGATGGCCGACGACGGCACAATGGTTGCCGACTTTGGCCAGGTCATCGCCGCGCGGCCGGAGGTGGACTTCCTGGACGGGGTGCCCGGGCGCACCGTGATGCTCCGGGCCGGCTACGTCCTGCGCCCCGATGGCAGGGTGGACGCCGGGAAGACCGCCAGCCAGAACACCGACATGTCCTTCCCCTACACCCAGGCTTCCGGGCCCCAGCAGTACCGGGCCTCAGTGCATCTGGGCTTCCGTTACCTGGAGCTTCCCGGCGTGGATGCCGCGGAAGTCTCACGCGTTGGCGCCGCTACCGTCCATGCCAGCCACCCCGCCGAGGGCAGCTTCAGCAGTTCGGACCCAACCCTGGACGCGGTGTTCGGCCTGCTCCGCGATTCTGCGCTGCATGGCATCCAGGAACAGTTCGTGGACACTCCCACCCGGGAAAAAGGCCAGTTCCTGGCCGACGCCGCGAACATTTCCTATGCCACCATGGCGCTGTTCGGCGAACACGCCTATACGGCGCAGGCGCTCCGGGAGTTCGCCTGGTCAGCCTGCCGCTATTGGCATGACGGGGAAGAGAAGGGGCGCTACAACGCTGTCTATCCCAACGGCGACGGGAAGCGCGACATCCCCGATTTTTCACTGATGCTGCCGGAATGGGCGGAGGAGTATCACCTGCGCACGGGTGACCTTGCCCTGGTCCGGGAGTTGCTGCCGCACCTGCGCGACACGGCCGACTATGCGCTCCGGTACATTCCGGCGGAGGGCCCGACGGCGGGACTGGTCACCAGGCTGGGCGGCGGCTCCGGACCCTACCTGCACGGCATCGTCGACTGGCCGGCGCCCGGCCGGTTCGGCTACGACATGGACTGCGCGGCCAAAACCACCGTCAACGCCCAGGCCTACTCGGCCCTGGTGTCCACCGCCCGGCTCTGCGGCGCGGCCGGCGAGGAAGACTCAGCCGTCTGCTACGCCACCGCCGCCCGTTCGCTGGCAGCGGCCATCCGCAGCCGGCTGCGCGTTGGCGGGGTGATGGTGGACGGGCTCCACGAGGACGGGACACCCAGTTCCCACGCTGCCCAGCACGCCACGTCCTTCCCGCTGTCGCTCGGCATCACTGACCCCGCCTATGCTGCTGCGGATGCCGCCCGGATTGCCGGAATGGGAATGCGGCAGGGACCCATGACGGTCCACCGGCTGGTCCGCGCGCTGGTGGACCAGGGCATGACGGACGCCGTGCTGGACCTGCTCTCCGGCAAGGGGCAGCCCGGCTGGGCACGGCTCCTGGACCGCGGGGCCACCTTCACGTGGGAGGCGTGGGACCTGGTTGACGGCAGCGACTACAGCCAGTCGCATGCCTGGTCCGCGTCCGTGCTCAAGGAGATCCTTGAGCACCTGCTCGGCATCCGGTACGCCGTGGCCGGCGGCACCGAAGTAGTGGTCGAACCACCGCTCTGCCGGCTGGAGCATGCCCGCGGCAGCGTCCCTACCGGCAACGGATACGTTCAGGCCGGCTGGCACCGGCGCGGCGGCCTGGTGGAACTGGAATGCACCATTCCACCCGGAACCACGGCAATCGTCCGGCTGCCCGACGGCGCCTACGGGGTGAAGGGGCCCTCCGCGGATGCCGTCGTCGTACCTTCCGTCCCGTTGCTCGCAGCGGCCGGCGCCGCCAGGGAATTCCGCGTGCACACCGGCACCTGGACGTTTACGGCCCGGTAGTTGCCACGGGAGGACGGGTGCGCCGCCCGTGCCGCCAGAGCAGGAAGCCGATGACCACGGCGGACAGCATGCCCAGGCAGCCGGTGACCACCAGCCCGGCCCGGACACCGAACTGCTCGGTCAGCCAGCCGGCCAGGAGGCCGCCGCAGGCATGCCCGCCCAGCAGGAGCGGCAAATACAGGGCCATCACCCGGCCGCGGATAGCGGGACCGGCTTCGAGCTGGACGGCCGTGGCGGCGGAGGTCAGGAACAGCAGCGTCATCACACCCACCACCAGCAGCATCGCCACGAACAGCACCAGGGTGGGCATGAGCGCGGCCACCAGCTGGGACAACCCGAAGAGGGCCGCCGCGGCCACGATGCCCTTTCGGCCCATGCTGCCCAGCCGTGCCGCCAGGAGTGCGCCTGCCAGTGCGCCCAAGGCGCTGACCGTGTTGAACAGGCCAAAGCCTTCCACCCCGTTGTGCCACACCCGCTCGGCAAAGGCGGCAAGGACCACCGGCCCGTTCATGCCAAAGGCGCCCAGCAGCCCGGCCAACACAATAAGGAGCAGCAGGCGCGGCCTCTCCCGGACATACCGGAAGCCGGCAAGGACCTGGCCCCGGCCCCTTTCGGCCGGTGCGCCGGGGTGCAGTTCGTGCAACCGGATGCCGGCAATCAGGCCGAGCACCACAACCCCGATCAACGCATTCAAAGCGAACGCGGCCGCCGGTCCTGCCTGCGCAATCACGATGCCGCCCAGCGCAGGCCCGGCCATGGCGCCCAGTTGGGACAGGGCGTTGTTGAGTCCGATCGCCGGGCGCAGGGCGGCGTCGCCCACCACTTCATTGACGAAGACCTGCCTGGTGGGCTGGTCCACTGCGGCGGTGACGCCCAGGGCGATACAGCTGCCGTAGACCACCCAGACGGTCAGGGTGCCGCTTGCCGCCCATGCCGCCAGCCCAAGGCCCAGAAGCACGATGACGGACTGGCACACCATCATGATCCGGCGCTTGGGGAAGAGGTCCACCACCAGTCCGGCCAGCGGGCCCACCACCAGCATGGGCAGGAACTGCAGGGCGACGGCGGCCCCCACCGCCGCGGGGCTTCCGGTCAGCTGCAGCACCAGCCAGTCCTGCGCCAGCCGCTGCATCCACACGCCAAGGCTCCCGGCCAGCTGCATGGCCAGGAACAGACGGTAATTGTGTTGGCTGAGGGGGTGGTACCAGCGGGCCCGGGTGGTACCGGGACTGGCGGCGGGTCCGGAACGGGTTCGTCGGGAAGGCACAGCTACCGGAGGGTGCGGTGGGAACGGAGTTTGACTGCGGCCGCGGCGAGGATCAGGGTGCCGGGGACCACCACGAAGAGCGCCGCAAGCATCCAGACGAACACCACTGCGCAGAACAGCGCGGCCGCAAGAAGCAGCGAACCGGTCCAGTCGCGCAGGGAGATGTCCTTGCCGGTACGGAGGGCCTGGTGCCACATGTTGTTGCCGGTGGCGCCGGTGGGCTGGCCGTCGGACCAGGCGGAGGCGGTGCGGAGCAGCACGATCGCCGCCCCGGCCGCCAGGACCAGGGTGGCAGGCAGCACCACACCACGGCCGGGAAGCTGTCCCACCCAGGCCAGCAGGAGGTTGAGGACAATCACGACGGCGGCTGCCGCCGTCGTGAGGCCCAGCTTCCAGCTGCCCGGCAGGGCCTCCTTGAAGAGGCTCCAGAGTCCGCGGACCGAATCATCCCGGCCCGCCAGGTGGCGTTTCAGGTGGGCGATGCCGGCGGCGTAGGCGGCGGGGATGGTGACCAGCGGGATGGACAGCACCAGCACCAGCAGTCCTGCCAGGAGGGTTTCGGAGAACAGGGCAAACCTGTTCACCGGGATGGGCTCGTGCTGGTGGGCTGCCGGTGTGGTGCTGTCCATGATGCTCATTTTTCTCTCCGTTGACCGTTAGCCCTTGAGGCCCTGGGTGGAAACGCCTTCGACGATGTACCGCTGGAAGATCAGGAAGAAGATCAGCACGGGGAGCAGGGCCAGGACGGACATGGCGATCATGGCGCCGTAGTCCGAAGACTGGGTTTGGTCCACGAAGAGGCGCAGGGCCAGGGGCAGCGGGTATTTGTCGGGGGTGTTCAGGTAGAGCAGCGGGCCCAGGAAGTCGTTCCAGCTCCAGATGAAGGAGAAGATCGAGGTGGAGATCAGGGCCGGTTTCATCAGGGGCAGCATGATGGAGGTGAAGATCCGGACGTGCCCTGCGCCGTCGATGCGGGCTGCTTCGTCGAGTTCGGCGGGGAGGTTTCGCATGAACTGGACCATGAGGAACACGAAGAACGCGTCTCCGGCGAGGAACTTGCCGATGAGCAGGGGGACGTAGGTGTCCACCAGTCCGAGCTGCTGGAAGATGATGTACTGCGGGATGATCACCACGTGGAACGGCAGCAGCAAGGTGGCGATCATCATGCCGAAGAACACGCTGCGTCCGGGGAACTTGATCCGGGCGAAGGCGTAGGCGGACACGCTCGCTGAGAGGATGGTGCCCACGACGGCGCCGACGGCCAGGATCAGCGAGTTGGTGAAGAACTGCAGGGTGGAGACCCCGCCGATGCCGTCCATCGCGGTGGCGAAGTTGTCAAGGCTGAAGTTGTTGGACCACAGCGAGGTGTTCTGGCCGCCGATTTCCGAGTTGGGTTTGAACGCGGAGGCGATCATCCACAGGGCCGGGTAGAGCACCACGCAGGTCAGCACGAGCGCTGCGGCGTGGAAGATGGTGCTCTTGGCGCGTTTTGCGCTGCTGGATTCGGATTTCGGGTTGTAGGCCGGGGCGGTGGCGCCCGGGGCCGGCTGGACGGGGGTTGCCGTGGTTGTCATTTTGCATCACCGCTGTAGTGGACCCAGGACTTGGACGTGCGGAAGAAGATCAGGGTGATGATGCCTACCACGATCACCAGCAACCATGCCATGGCTGAGGCGTAGCCCATCCGGAAGTCGCTGAAGCCCCGCAGGTACAGGTAGAGGGTGTAGAAGAGGGTGGATCCGGCGGGGCCGCCTTCACCGTTGGAAATGATGTACGCCGACGCGAAGATCTGGAACGCGTGGATGGTTTCCATCAGGAGGTTGAAGAAGATCACCGGGGAGAGCATGGGCCAGGTGATGTTGAAGAACTTCCGGACAGGACCGGCACCGTCCATCGATGCTGCTTCGTAGAGTTCGCCCGGGATCTGCTTCAGGCCGGCCAGGAAGATCACCATCGGGGCGCCGAACTGCCACACGGTCAGCAGGATCATCATGGGCATGGTCATGGACGGATTCCCCACCCAGCCGCCGATGTTGATCCCGAAGAAGGACAGGCCCTGGTCAACGGGTCCGGAATCGCCGAACATGGCCTTCCAGACGATCGCGATGGACACCGAGGCCCCAATCAGGGACGGGGCGTAGAAAGCCGACCGGTAGAAGCCCTGGCCGCGGCGCTTGCTGTTCAGCAGCATCGCCACCGCCAAGGCCGCGGCGAGCTTGAGCGGGGTGCCGAAGACCACGTAGGACAGGGTCACGCCCACGGACTGCAGGAACCGCTCGTCCTGGAAGAGGGTGGCGTAGTTGTCGAAGCCGATCCACTTGGGCGGCTCGAACAGGTTGTAGTTGGTGAACGACAGGTACAGCGAGGAGATCATCGGCCCGACCGTCAGGGCGATGAAACCCAGCAGCCAGGGCAGCAGGAAGGTGTAACCGGCGCGGGCATCCGCCCCGCGCTGCCGCGACTTGCGCGGCAGCGCGGTACCGGAGTGCCCCTGGCGCCTGCTCAGGGTTGGGCTTTGAGTCACGAGTTCAATCCGTCAGTCGTGAACACTCGATCGGCACTGGCCGGATCAGGCATTCTGCTTGATGAGGTCTTCGGCTTCCTTGAACCACGCGTCGACGGCACCGTCAACGGTGAGCTTGCCGTAGTTGAGGTCGGAGGCGATCCGGCCGAACGACGCTTCGAGCGTGCCGAAACCAACGATGGGCGGCTCGGGTGCGTCCTTGAGGTACTGCTCGATGGACTTCTCGTAATCAACCACCAGCTTGTCGGCGCCATCGAACGTGGTGCCGTCGCGCTGGGTCTTGGAGGCCGGAACGCCGCGGGAGGTCTTGAAGATCTGGCCCACCTCGGGGTCGTTGACCATGAAATCGATGAAGCGTGCGGCAGCGTCCTTGAACTTGGTCTTGGCGCTGGCCACCATCAGCATGGACGGCTTCAGGAACAGGCCCAGGTTGTTCGGGTCGTCCGAGGGTACCGGTACCAGCTTGAGTTGCTTGGCACCGCTGTCGGCCAGGTATCCGGCCATGAAGTTGTCCCAGGTAACCTCGGCGGCACTGACGTTGGAGCCGAACGGCGACTTGGGCTTGAGCTGGGTTACCCGGTCTTCCGGCACGAGGGCCTGGGTGCCGCGCAGCTTCGAGTTGAGGTTCCACCAGGTCTTCAGGTCGTCCTTGCTGAATCCCAGCTTCCCGTCGCTGGTGAAAGCCTGGATGTTCTTCTGCCGGAGCCAAATGTTGAACTGCCACCACACGCCGGTGAAGTCCGTGGAGCCGTACAGGGTGCCGTTGCCTTTGTCCCCAACTTCCTTCAGGAATGCCTGGAATTCGGACCAGGTCCACTTACCGGTGGGTTCGGCGATGCCCAGGGAAGCCAGCTTGGCGGGATCGTAGTAGACCGCGAAGGCGTTGGTGCTGGTGGGGATGCCGTAGGTCTTGCCCTTGATCTGGCCGGACGGCAGGAGTGAATTCTCGAACGCGGAGGTATCGATCTTCACTGTGCCCAGGTCCAGGAGCTGGTTGCGCTGGCCGTAATCGCGCAGGTAGGACAGGTCCCACTGCATCACGTCAGGCAGGCCGCCGCCTGCCGCTTCGGTGGCGCGCTTCTGCCAGTAGCCGGCGAAGTCCGTGAAGTTGCCGTTGACCTTAATGTCCGGGTTCTTCGACTCGAACAGGGCGATGGCTTTGCGGGTCCGCTCGGCGCGGTCGTCGTTGCCCCACCAGGTGTAGTTGATGGTCACGGGTTTTTCAGCGGATCCGGTCTGGCCGGACGAGCTGCCTCCGTTCCCACAGGCTGCCAGGGCTGCGGCAGATGCGGTGCCGATGGCCACGGTTGTGAGGAAATGCCTTCTGTTGATCACGGGAGCCTCCTTGCTCTACGGGTGCCTGGCCCGGCTCGGTCTACAACGTAAGTAGTGAGCTGGCTAACATGGCGTCTGAAACGATACAATAGCTGCATTCGGAGCAATGGGCAAGCGTTTTCCAAGCCCACAGGCAAGCGTTTTCCAAGAAAGCGTTTCCTCACTGTAAGGCAGCACCTCAGTCGACAAAGGAGTCCCATGACACAGCAGGAAAGCACCCGCCCGTCCAAAGTTTGGAGCAACGTCGGGGGCATCGCATTCGGGGGCGACTACAACCCCGAGCAATGGCCCGCGGGTGTCCGGCTGGAGGATCTGGAACTCATGCAGGAAGCGGGCGTGAATTTCCTCAGCATCGGCATCTTCTCCTGGGCCCTGCTGGAACCCGCGGAAGGGCACTACGAGTTCGGCTGGCTGGACGAAGTCATGGACAACCTCGCCGGGGTCGGCGTAAAAGTGGCCCTGGCCACCGCCACCGCCGCGCCTCCCGCCTGGCTGGTCCGCAAACACCCGGAAATCCTGCCGGTAACGGCTGACGGGACCGTGCTGGGACCAGGCTCACGGCGGCACTACACGCCGTCGTCGGCCGTGTACCGCCGCTACGCCGCCGGGATCACGCGCGCACTCGCCGAACGGTACAAGAACCACCCCGCGCTGGCGCTGTGGCACGTTGACAACGAACTGGGCTGCCACGTCTCGGAGTTCTACGGGGAAGAGGACGCAGCCGCCTTCCGCGCCTGGCTCGAACGCCGGTACGGGAGCATCGATGCCTTGAACGCCTCCTGGGGCACGGCATTCTGGTCCCAGAACTACGGCTCCTTCGACGAAATCCTGCCGCCCGCCGTCGCCCCGTCCACCCTGAACCCGGGCCAGCAACTGGACTTTCAGCGGTTCAACTCGTGGGCGCTGATGGACTACTACCGGGAGCTGGTGGCCGTCCTTCGCGAGGTGACCCCGGACATCCCCTGCACCACCAACCTGATGGCCTCAAGTGCCACCAAATCCATGGACTACTTCAGCTGGGCCAAAGACCTGGACGTCATCGCCAACGACCACTACCTTGTGGCCGCGGACCCGGAACGCCACCTGGAACTCGCGTTCAGCGCGGACCTCACCCGTGGTATCTCGGGGGGCGACCCGTGGATCCTGATGGAGCATTCGACGTCGGCCGTTAACTGGCAGCCGCGCAACCAGCCCAAGATGCCCGGCGAGATGCTGCGCAATTCACTGTCGCACGTGGCACGCGGGGCCGACGCCGTGATGTTCTTCCAATGGCGGCAGAGCTATGTGGGCTCCGAGAAATTCCATTCAGCGATGGTCCCGCACGGCGGACGGGACACGCGGGTGTGGCGTGAGGTGGTGGAGCTCGGCGCGGCACTGAAACGCCTCGAACCCGTGCGCGGTTCGCGGGTCCAGTCGCGTACCGCCATTGTGTTCGACTACGAGGCCTGGTGGGCCACTGAGATCGACTCCAAGCCGAGCATCGACGTGAAGTACCTGGACCTGCTGCGGGCGTTCCACCGGTCGTTGGTCCTGCGCGGAGTCTCCGTGGACCTGGTGCATCCGTCAACGTCACTGCAAGGCTACGACCTGGTGCTGGTGTGCACGCTGTACGCCGTGTCCGATGAGTCCGCTGACAATGTCGCCGCTGCGGCCGACTCCGGCGCAACGGTGCTGGTCAGCTACTTCAGCGGGATCGTGGACATGCAGGACCATGTGCGGCTGGGCGGCTATCCGGGCGCCTTCCGTGAGCTCCTGGGCGTAAGCGTGGAGGAGTTCCATCCGCTGCTGGCCGGGGCGCAGCTGAAGCTGGGCGACGGCACTGTGTCATCCGTCTGGAGCGAACACCTGCACCTTGCCGGCGCCGAGGCCATCCAGACCTTCACCGAATACCCACTGGAGGGCATCCCTTCCCTCACCCGCCGGCCCGTGGGTTCCGGGGCTGCCTGGTACTTGGCCACGTTCCCCGATGCCGACGGGATTGAGGCCCTGGTTGACAAACTGCTGGCCGAATCAGGCGTATCCGCCGTTGCCACTGCCGATCCCGGGGTGGAAGTGGTGCGACGCCGGTCCGCCGACGGGCGCAGCTTCCTCTTCGCGATCAACCACACGCGGGCGGATGCCGCCGTCACAGCCGCCGGTGTGGACCTGCTGACCGGTGAGCAGTTTCCGGGTACAGTTCCTGCCGGCGGCGTCGCAGTGGTGGCTGAAAGCCAGGCGCAGCAAGCCGGCAGCCGTACAACTGCGCTTTAAACAACTCCGCCCCGGAAAGGAACCATCGGTTCCCGCCGGGGCGGAGCTGCCACCCGCCGTCGGACATCTGGGTGGGGAGGCACCCACCCATGTTGTCCGGAGCCGTGTTGGCGGTGTGGAGTCCTACTTGCTGATGGCCGACTTCATCTCGTCGGTGGCCTTCTTGCCGGCATCATCCGGGGACAAGCGCTCGAAGAGGACCTCAGAGGTGTAACGCTTGATGATCTCCTGGATGGCACCGGCTCCCTTCGGCGGCGGCGCCGGCGCCTCGCCGAGCTCGTCTTTGATCTGGTCGATGAACTTGACCACCTTGACATCGGCCGGGGTGAGTTTCGGCTGGATCGCGGCCCGCACGTCGGAGTTGGGGTAGACACCCCGGTCAGCGAGGAGGGCCTCGCCGGCTTTGACATTGTTGGTCAGGAAGTTGATGAACTTGGCCGTTTCCTGCGGGTGCTTGGTGCGCGAGGAAGCTGACCAGAACTGCGACGCTTTGTACCAGAGGCCTGCATCAGCGGCAGAGCCGGTCTTGGTGGGGAACCGCAGGATCTTCAGGTCCCCGCCGCTTGCCTTTTCCAGGGCCGGCGCCTGGTTGGACCACCAGAAGGCCATTCCGTTCTTGCCTGTTGCCAATCCGCTCTGGTCAAGCGGGGCAGCCTCGGCTTCCACTACCTCGGACGCGGATGGGACTGCTTTCTTCTGGCTCAGCTGCTTCAGGAATGCCCACCACTCGGCGATATCGCTCGGCTCGAAGCCCAGCTTTCCATCGGAGGTATACAGGGATTTGCCGTTCTGCCGAAGCCAGACACCCAGGGACGCCTCGTCAGTTCCATAGGCTGCAGCGCCGTAGGTCCCCTTGGGCGACTTGGCGGTGATCTCAGCGGCAATGCGGCCAAAGTCGTCCCAGGTCCACTTGCTATCGTCCGGGAGCGGAACCCCGGCAGCCTGGAAGACGGCAGGATTGGCCAGGATGGTGGCCGCGTTAATGCCGGCGGCAATCCCCGTCAGCCCCTTCTCGCCCTTGCCTGCGTTGAGTGCTGCCTCGTCCAGCTTGGACGTGTCGATGTCGTACTTGGACAGGTCAAGAAGGGCGCCGCGGCTGGAGTACTCCGTGATGTACTTCTCGTCCATCTGAATGATGTCCGGGGCATCGTTGGCTGCCACCTGCGTGGCCAACTTGTCCCAGTAGCCGCTCCAGTCCCCAAACTCCGGCTTGATCTTGATCTTGGGATTTTCGGCTTCGAATTGCTTGATGGCTTCCTGCGTCAGTTGGGCGCGTTTGTCGCCGCCCCACCAGGAGAAGCGAAGCTCAACGGTTCCGTCAGCGTTCTGGGGAGTGGCTCCCCCGCCGCAGGCGCTGAGGGCAAGGACGGCGGCGACGGCAGCGGCGACCGCACCTGCTGTACGGGTTCGGCGCAATGGGCGTGAAGGTGGTACCCCTGCCGGCTGCTTGGCAGCGGATGCAGGACGGGGAAATAGCGGCACTGTTTGACTCCGATCTTCTTTGATCCAGGTGCGGTGATGTTGGGGCTGGCCGGTGGCATAGCCGTCGAGGTTTCGAAGGCCGGCCACAGTCCGCGAAAGCGCTTTCTGTACCTAATGCTACAAGTTCATTACTTGTATTACAAGATGCGGACGAACTGCGCCCGTCCTGTGACGCACGAACGGCCCGTCGCTGGCGACGGGCCGTTCGAACAGATAGTGCAGGGTGGTAGCGCGGCGACGGGCGAGGCCTGCCGTTATTTGATTCCGGTGGTGGCGATGCCCTTGATGAGGAACCGCTGGCCGAAGAGGAAGACCAGGAAAACCGGCAGCAGGGACACGATGGACATGGCAAACAGGGAGCCCCAGCTCGTGGCCGACTGCGAATCCACGAAGGCCCGCAGGGCCACCGGAACCGTGAACATGTCCGGGTCCGTGAGGTAGATCAGGGCGCCGAAGAAGTCGTTCCAGGTCCAGATGAAGGTGAAAATGGTGGTGGTGGCCAGGGCCGGCACCATCAGCGGCAGAATCACGCGAAGGAAGATGCGCGGGTGGCCGGCTCCATCGATTCTGGCGGCCTCGTCAAGCTCCTTGGGGATGCCGCGGATGAACTGCACCATGAGGAAGACGAAGAACGCATCCGTGGCGAGCAGTTTGGGGACGATCAACGGCCAGAAGGTGTTCACCCAGCCGATCTGCGAAAACAGGATGTACTGCGGAACGATCACCACGTGGAACGGGAGCATGATGGTCAGCAGCATGATGCCGAAGAACAGCTTCTTGGCGGTGAACTGCAGGCGGGCGAACGCGTAGGCAGCCATCGAGCATGAGACCAGGTTGCCCAGGATCGATCCAATCACCACGATCGCGGAGTTGATCATGTAGTGGCCGAACGGATGGGTCAGGGCCGACCATCCGGACGTGTAGTTGCTCATTTCCAGGCTGTTCAGCCACAGGCCCGGTTCACGGAAGATCATCTCGTTCGGGCGCAGCGAGGACACCACCATCCACAGCAGCGGGTAGATCATCAGCGTGCCGGCGAGGATCAGAATGCCGTGCTTCATCAGCGATTTGCTGCGCTGGGCACGGCTGAAGGCCAGGGTTCCCCGGGACTCGCGGACCCTGGGCTTGCGGTTCGTAGGCTTGCCGGCGCCCCCGGACTTCTTCTCCGGGGTGGGCAGCGTCTCAAGCTTAGTCGTCATAGAAAACCCAATACTTAGAAGCGATGAAGTTGATGGCAGTGAAAACGCCGATGATAAGCAGCAGCACCCACGCCATGGCTGAGGCGTAGCCCATGTCGAACTGGCCGAAGCCCTTTTGGTAGAGGTACAGGGTGAAGAACATCGTCGAGTCGGAAGGTCCGCCGTTGCCGCCGGAGACGATGAACGCCTGGGTGAAGGACTGGAACGAACCGATGATCTGCAGCACCAGGTTGAAGAAGATAATCGGGCTCAGCATCGGCATGGTGATCCGCCAGAACTGCTGCAGCGTGGTGGCACCATCCACCCTGGCCGCCTCATAGTACATATTTGGGATCTGTCGCAGCCCCGCGAGGAAGATGATCATGGGAGCGCCAAAGGTCCAGACGTGCAGCAGGATGATGGATCCCAGGGCGGTGCTGGGATCCGAGATCCAGCCGGGACCCTGGATCCCGAACATGGCCAGCACCTGGTTGACCAAGCCCGTGGTACCGAAAATCTGCTTCCACAGGATGGCGACGGCCACCGAACCGCCCAGCAACGACGGAAGGTAGAACACCGAGCGGTAGAACGGAAGGCCGCGGAGCCCCTTATCCAGGACGAGCGCGATCAGCAGTGCAACAGCCAGCTGCAGTGGAACACCCACCAGGACGTACGTGAACGTAACCCGCAACGAGTTGTGCAGCCGGGCATCGCTGAGCATCCTGGTGAAGTTGTCCAGCCCCGTCCATTCAGGCGGCTGCAGCAGGTTGTAGTCCGTAAAGGACAGGTAGAGGGACATCAACATGGGGCCGATGGTGATGGCCACCAGGCCCACCAGCCACGGGAGCAGGAAGATGTAGGCGGCCTTGTTGTCCCGCCTGTTGGCCTTCTTCTCCTCAGCGGTGGCTTTGCCCTTCCGCCGGCTCAGCGAAGACAGTTCGCTGATGGCGCTCACGGTTGCTGCTCCGTCACGGACAGCAGGCACGCTGCCGCCGGCAACTGGGCCGGACGGCGCGTCCTGGGAATATGTTTTGCGGCCATGTGGTCTCCTTCGGTCATCGTGGCCTCCACGTTTCGGTCATCGCCAGGCGATGGGGGATCGGGACTCCCTTTGCGGGCCCGCTGCATGCCCGCCAGGGCTGGAGCGGTTCCGCCCGCCGGGAGCGTCGTTTTAGAAAGCGGCTCCGTACCAAAGTAAACGGTTTCTTGACTCCTGTACAGCCCTTTGTTAGTTTTGAGAAAACGTTTTCTGTTACATGTGGCAGGGGGACGTGACTACCAAATATGAGGGGACAACAATGAGGTTTGGTCTCAGGAAATCGGTAATGGGAATCACCGGCGCCGCCGCCGCACTGGCTATGGTTCTTACCGGCTGCGGCAACAGCCCGCAGGCCGGGAAAGTAGGGACTGCGGAGGATCCCGTCACGATCCGGTTCGCATGGTGGGGCAACGACTCCAGGGCAAAGACCACCATGGAGGTCATCAAAGCCTTCGAAGCCGCCAACCCCACCATCAAGGTCCAGGGCGAGAACACCGAATTCAGTTCCTACTGGGACAAGATGGCCACCCAGATCGCCGGCGGAACCACCCCGGACGTGATCGCCATGAGCGGCGCCTACCCCAGCGAATACTCCAGCCGCGGCGTCCTCCTGGACCTCGACAAGGTCAAGGACCAGATCGACACCTCGAAGTTCGCCGACGGGACCGTTGACTTGGGCAAGATCAACGGAAAGCAGTACACCATTACGGCGGGCGTCAACTCCATGTCCATGGTCCTGGACCCCAAGGTCTTCGAGGCCGCCGGGGTGCCGCTGCCGGACGACGAAACCTGGACCTGGGACGACTACGCGCGGATCGCCGCGGAAATCACCAAAAAGTCGCCCGCCGGCACCTTCGGCACGACCCCCATGGCCAACGACTCCTTCCTTGCCGTCTGGGCGCGCCAGAATGGCCAGGAGCTCTACACGGACGACGGCAAGAAAATGGGCATCAGCGAGGACACGCTCGCCAAGTGGTTTGAGCTCAACAAGAAGCTGATGGAAACCGGAGGCGCCCCCTCCGCGTCCCAGACCGTTGAGGACGGTTCCGCGCAGCCGGAACTGACGCTGATGGGACAGGGGAAACAAGGCATGAAGATTTCCTGGAGCAACCAGATGACGTCCTACTCGGGTGCACCCCTGGTCATGGCCAAGCTGCCGGGTGAGAGCAAACAGCCTGGCGCCTGGCTGCGGTCCTCGATGGAATACGCCATCTCGTCCAAGTCCGCGCAGCCCAAGGAAGCGGCCCTTTTCATCAACTACCTGGTCAACAACATGGATGCAGCGTCCAAGATCAAGAGCGACCGGGGCATGCCTGCCAACACCGAGCTGAAGGCGGGCATCACTCCCCTGCTCAAGGAAACACAGCAGAAGGAGGCAGCGTACCTGGACCGCATCGCCGCCCTGAAGGTCGAGGCCCCCAAGCCGTTCCCGGCAGGATCATCCGCAACCCTGGAAGTTTTGAACCGTTACAACACGGATGTACTCTTCGGGAAGATCTCCCCAAGGGACGCAGCCAAGGGCATGATCTCCGAGGTTAATCAGAACCTCGCGTGAACCGGACCGACCGCGCTGTAATAGCAGAATCACCGCCGAAAGGAGGCAGGCTGGATGACCCCGACAGCACGCCCCAGTGCCATTGCCGGCTATGAAGACTGGCCTGCCTACGTCCGGAACCATCCACGGCATCAGGCCTCGGCCCCTCCTGCGCAGGAGTTCTCGGACGCCTTGGGTGTTCCCGGCGCATGCGCACCTTCCGGACTAACCGTGCACTGGGAGGAAACGCACGACGGCGCCACCACCTCCCAGCTCAGCTGGCAGTTGGGCTTCGGCCCACGGACCACGGGCTGGCTGGTCCGGCCGGCCGGAAGCTCCGGGCCCCTGCCGGGGGTCCTGGCGCTGCACTGCCACGGCGGCAACAAGTTCGGCGGCGCCGACCGGCTGGTGGAACTGCCGGACAACCATCCGTCGGCGGCGGCAGCCCGCGCCGGCCACTACGACGGCCACGCCCTGGCCACCGACACCGCTCGCCGCGGCTTCGCTGTGCTGGCCCATGACTCTTTCGCCTGGGGCAGCCGCAAATTCGACCTTTCTGCTCCCCCCTGGCGCACTTCCGCCGCACTGGACGCGCGGCGGGCACAATGGCGGGAGGACGGCGTCGTACCTTCCGACGCGGACGATTACAACGCTGCTGCGGGCTTTCACGAGGACACGGTGGCCAAGGCCGCAGGGCTGCTCGGCAGCAGCCTGGCAGGCATGGTGGCACACGACGACCTCGCCGCGCTGGACATCCTGGCGTCCCTGCCGGACGTCGACCAGGACAGGCTGGGCTGCATCGGATTCTCCGGCGGCGGCGGCCGTTCCCTGGCCCTGGCAGTCCTTAGTCCGCGTATCCGGGCCGCCGTGGTGTCCTGCATGATGACCACCTTCGAGTCCCTGCTCCCGGCCTACCTGGACGCCCATTCGTGGCTGCTGCAGACTCCCGGGCTGTGGAAGCTGGGCGACTGGCCCGAACTCACCGCCCGCGCAGGAGCCGCCCGGTTCCTGGTGCAGTACGCCCTGGCCGACGATCTCTTTCCGGAAGACGGAATGCGCCAGGCGCACCGGATACTGGAATCCCTGTACGGGGGCACCGACAGGTACACGGGCAGCTTTTGGCCCGGCGGGCACGTCTTCACCGCGCCCATGCAGGACGAAGCCCTTGAGTTCCTGGCCAAGACGCTGGCCTTCTGACCCTCTTCCACAACCTCCCCAAGGACCCACGTGACCACACAGCATTCGGCGGAATCCACACACCGGCAGCCCCCGTCCACAGACCTCCCCAGGGTGGCCCTGGTGGGCGTGCACGGCTTCGGCGAGCGGCACCTTGCCAACCTGGCCCGCCTTGAACAGGCAGGCGCCCTTGAACTGGTGGCCGTCGCCGATCCCAACCCGCCGCAGCCCGGCAGCCTGGCCGGTTCGGTGGCTGTGTACCCGGACATGGACGGGCTGCTGGCCGCCCAGCCGGGCGTCGACGTCGTCATCATTGCCACCCCCATCCAGACCCATGCTCCCCTGGCCCTCGCCGCCCTGTCAGCGGGCAAGGACGTGTATGTGGAAAAGCCGCCGGTAGCATCCCTCGCCCAGTTCCAGGACGTGCTGGCAGCCGCCGGGAAAGCGGGCCGCCTGGTCCAGGTAGGCTTCCAGAGCCTGGGATCGCACGCCCTGCCCGCCATCAGGGACCTGGTGGCCGCCGGGGACATCGGCACCGTCCTGGGCATCAGCGCCACCGGCCAGTGGCTCCGGACCACGGCATACTTCAAGCGCTCGCGCTGGGCCGGGAAGCGCAGCCTCGACGGCGTGGACGTGGTGGACGGCGTGGCCACCAATGCCCTGGCACACGCAGTGGCCACCGCCCTGCATCTGGCCGGGGCACCCACCCTGGCGGACATTGCCTCCGTGGAAACGGACCTGTACCGGGCCAACCAGACCGAAAGCGACGACACCTCCGTGCTGCGCGTCCGCACTTCCCAGGGAACCACGCTGCTGTGCGCCCTCACGCTCTGCGCCCCGGAACAGCTGGACCCCACCGTGACCGTGCACGGAACCCTGGGTGAAATCACCCTTTCCTACACCAGCGATGAGGTGGTCATCACCACGCCCGACGGCGAGCGCCGGGAGACCTACGCGCGGACGGACCTGCTGGAGAACCTGCTCGAGGCCCGGGCCACGGGGGCTCCCCTGCTCTGCGCCCTTGAGGACACCGGCGCGTTCACTGCCGTCCTGGAGGCCATCCGCACCTCTCCGGCACCGGCCCCGATCGACGCCCGGTACGTCTCCTGGGAGGGCGGGGGCGACGACGCCCACCCCGTGGTCCCGGGCATCACCGACCTGATGGCCCGCGCCGTCAAGGCGCAGGCAACGTTCGCCGAACTCGGCGTCCCCTGGGCCCGCACCCTGCCGCCCGCCCGCACCCTGACCCTGGACGGGCACCCGGTGGCGGACTACCAGGACGGCAGCCACATCCGTGCAGTGTCCTCCCCCCGCCCCTACCTGCACCCGGTCCGGACACTGGCCGGAACCGTGGTGACGGACCACCAGCCGCTGGACCACGTGTGGCACCTGGGGGTTGGGGTGGCGCTGCAGGACGTGGACGGGGTGAATTTCTGGGGCGGCCGCACCTATACCCGGGAAGCCGGGCAGTACGTCTGGCGTCCTGACCATGGCAGCATCGTCCGCACCGCCACCACGGCGGTGCAGGCCGACGCCGGCGAAGGGCGTGCGGGCAAGCTCCAGGAAACCCTGGACTGGAACGGGCCCGACGGTGCCCCCATCCTGGTGGAGGAGCGCTCCTGGGCGTGGTCCGGCGTCGCGCCCTCCATCTGGCGGCTGTCCCTCGACTTCGCGCTGTCCCCCGCCGGTGACAAGCCGGTCAGCCTGGGCAGCCCGGGATCGAACGGACGCTTCGAGGGCGGTTACGGTGGCTTCTTCTGGCGCCTGCCCCCTTGCGGTGACGCCGCGGTCTGGACGCCCGCCGGTTCCGGCGAGGCGGAGACCCACGGAAGCGTCACGCCCTGGCTCGCCTGGTCAGGAAAGTTCGACGGCGGGCCCGCCACCCTGGTGTTCGTCGCACCGGAAGGGTCCACGGATCCCTGGTTTGTCCGGGTGGACGGCTACCCCGGAGTGGGCCAGTCCCTGGCATGGGACGCCCCCGTGATGGCCCGGCCGGGCAGTCCCGTGCGGCGGCGCGTCACCGTCTTTGTGGCCGACGGAATCCTGTCCACAACCGACATCGAAGATTTGACCAACCAGCAGGGGGAGCCGTCATGAGCCAAACAACAACATCAGCCGTTTCCGGGCGGGAGGCGCGGGTGGCTCCCGGGTCCAGGACGGACCGGGCCATCAAGCGCCAGCGTGTCCTGGACATTCTCGACGCCGCCGGGCATGACTCCGTGCTTCTCACCACGAACACCGCCCTGACGTGGTACCTGGACGGCAGCCGCGTCCACATCAGCCTGGCCGGCGATCCCATCGCCGCCCTGCTGGTGGACCGGGACGGCGACCACCTGGTCACGTTCAACAACGAAGCCGGCAGGATCGCGGCCGAGGAGCTTCCCGGCGGCGTCAACCTGCACACCGTGCCCTGGTACGGGAACCTGCACCAGGCCGCGGCCGCCGTCGGAAACGGCTCCCGGCCGCTGGCGGAAGCGGACGTCTCTTCGCAGCTGCGGGCCGCCCGCCAGCGGCTCCTTCCCGCTGAAAGCGCCCGCTATTCCACCCTCAGCGCGGAACTGGCCGCCATGATGACCGATGTCCTGTCTGCCGCCCGCCCCGACACCACGGAATTCGAGCTGGTTTCGGCCCTGGCGGGCCGGGTGGTGGCCGCCGGCGCGGAGCCGCTGGTCCTGCTGTGCAACGGCAGCTCCCGCACCACCTTCCGGCACCCGTTGGCCACGCACTCCCCCCTCGGCAGGCGTGCCATGGCCGTCGTGTGCGCCCGCCGCGACGGCCTGGTTGCCAACATCACCCGCTGGATCAGGTTCGACGCCGGCACCCAGGAAGAGCGCGACGCCGAGGCGCGCATCGCGGCAGTGGAAGCGGATGTTTTTGACGCCACCGTCCCGGGAGTCGGGCTGGACAGGATTTTCGCCGAGATCCAGGCATCCTACGTGCGGCACGGTTTCGGGGCGGACCAGTGGGAGCAGCACCACCAGGGTGGTCCGGCCGGCTACGCGGGCCGTGACCCGCGGGTGACATCCGAAGCCACCGACACTGTGGTGCTGGACCAGGCCTTCACTTGGAACCCTTCCGGCCCCGGCGTCAAGATCGAAGACACGGTACAGCTCACGGAATCCGGACTTCGAGTGCTCACCGTGGACCCGCGCTGGCCTGTGGCCACCGTGAATGGGCTGGACCGGCCGGTGACGCTGCAGCTGTAAGGCGCTTCTGCAGGCATCACGTAAGCCCCGGGACCTTGCGGTCCCGGGGCTTAGTTGATGGTCCTGCCGGCCCTTGGCTTACGGAAGCTGCAGTTCACCGTCCACGCGGCGCGGGATGCCCAGGGGGTTGTCCTCACGCAGTGCCGGGTGCAGCACTGCCTCCGGGGCGTCCTGGTAGGCCACCGGCCGCTGGAACCTGCGGACCGCCGTCGCGCCCACCGAGGTGAACAGTGACGTGGTGGCCGGGTACGGGCCACCGTGCTGCTGGGCCCAGTTGACGGCCACGCCCGTGGGCCAGCCTTCGAACAGGACGCGTCCTGCAAGTCCGGACAGCTGCTCCACCAGGCCTGCGATGTCCTCACCGGGCTGGGCGTGCAGGGTGCCGGTCAGGCTCCCCGGGACCTTGGCCAGGACGGCGGACAGTTCGTCCTGGCCCGTGTATTCGATGAGGATGGTGGTGGGGCCAAAGCACTCCTCCAGCAGCTGCTCCGGGCGTTCCAGCACCTTGGCGGCGGTGGTGGAGAAGACCACCGGAGCGGCGCCGTTGGCGGCCGCGTCCTGGTCCACGGTGCCGCTGACCACCTCCACGCCGTCGACTGACGCGAAGGCGCGCAACCCGTCCGGGTAGGCTTCCGCGATCCGGCTGGTGAGCATGCCCAGGGCTGGCTTGTCCTTGCTGGCCTCCGCCACGGCCCCGGCAAACTGCGTCCCCGCGGGGATGAACACCAGGCCCGGCTTGGTGCAGAACTGGCCCGCCCCAAGGGTGAAGGAGCCCGCCAGTCCGGCGGCGAGTTCCGCGGAGCGTGCCTCCAGTGCCGCCGCGGTGATGACCACGGGGTTCAGGCTCCCCAGTTCCCCGTAGAACGGGATGGGGTCGGGGCGGGAGGTGGCAAGGTCGAACAGGGCCCGGCCGCCGGGGATGGACCCGGTGAAGCCCACGGCCTTGATGGCGGGGTCCTGGACCAGGGCTGTTCCCACTTCACGGCCGTGGACCAGGGCGAACAGGCCGTCCGGTGCACCCGCGCCGCGAAGCGCCTCCGCCACGATCTCCGCCGTGCGTTCGGACAGCCGCAGGTGGCCTGAGTGTGCCTTGACGATGACCGGGCACCCGACGGCGAGGGCCGAGGCGGTGTCACCGCCTGCCACGGAGAAGGCAAACGGGAAATTGGAGGCGGAAAAGACGGCAACAGGGCCGATGGGCTTGAGGATCCTGCGGAGGTCAGGCCTGGGCGGGGTGGCAGCGGGATCCGCGTGGTCGATGATGGCTTCAAGATAGGAACCCTCAGTGATCACCCGGGCGAACAGGCGCAGCTGGCCGGTGGTGCGGGCCACCTCCCCCGTCAGCCGCGGGGCACCCAGGCTGGTCTCGGCGTCCGCGATGTCCACCAGTTCAGCAGCATTGGCGTCCAGGGCGTCAGCCACCGCGTTCAGCCAGCCGGCGCGCTCTGCGTCAGGGGCTGCGGCCGAGATCCTGGCTGCTGCTGTGGCCGCAGCGGTGAGCTCTGTCAGGGAAAGCGTTGCAGTTGTCACGTCAGGTACCTGTTCGTCGTATGGAAGTTCATGGCTGCGGGGTTTCCCGGAAGCGGAAGCCCAGTCCGGGCCGGTCCGCCAGGGCCACCCTGCTGTTGGCGAACCGCACCGGCGACGGGCCGGCCAGGATCCCCAACTGTTCGAAGGATGCCTCCTCGACGTCCTCCACCATGGTGGGCTCCGCCAGGGTCAGGGCCAGCTGCCCGGACAGTTCGGGCAGCAGGTGCGGCATGATCTTGATGCTGTTGGTCCGTGCCAGCTCAACGATCCGCCGGAACGGGGTAATGCCGCCCACCCGGATGATGTTGGGCTGGATGATGTCCACCGCCTCCGCCTCTATGAAATCGCGGAACCGGTAGATGGTGTGCAGGTTTTCGCCAAGGGCGATGGGCACGGGCGAGTGCTTCCGGAGCCTGCGGTAGGCCCAGAGATCGTCCGCGCGGATGGGTTCCTCCAGCCATTCCAGCCCGAATTCGGCCAGCACATCGAGGGCCCGGAAGGTGGTGGGCAGGTCCCACCGCTGGTTTGCGTCGATCATGAGCCTGCGGTCCGGGCCCAGGACGGAGCGGACGGCGGCAACGCGTTCGCGGTCCTCGCGGAGGTCCGGTTTGCCCACCTTGATCTTCACTGCCTGGTGGCCGGCGGCAACCCAGCGTTCAGCCTGCGCCACCAGCTCGTCCAGGGTGTAGTGCAGGTTCACGCCGGAGCCGTAAACCTCGGCTGATTCCTGCCGCTGGCCCAGCAGGCCGGTGACCGACGTCCCGGCACGGCGGGCCTGCAGGTCCCACAGCGCCAGGTCCACACCAGCCATGGCGATGGTGGTGAGCCCTCCGCCGCCGGCCTCGTGCAGCCGCTTCCAGAGCACGTCCCACACCCCCTCGGGGGTGGCGGGCAGACCGGCGATGAAAGGGGCGATGTCGTGATCAAGCAGCGCCTTGACTGCCTGGGGACCGATGGTGGGCGTCCAGGAGAAACCAAAGCCCGTGCCGCCGTCGTCCGTGTGAACCTCCGTGGCGATCACGTGGTTCTCCGGCGCCTCTGCGCCCCAGCTGCGGCGCAGCGGAACGGTGAGGAGCCGCGTCGACAGGCCGGTGATGCGCGGAACGGTACGGACGGCTTCGGCCGCCGGTGCGCCCATCAGTGCCCGGCCAGCTCGTAACCCTTGGCCAGGATGGCCTTGAGCTCCACGAGCTGTTCCTCCGTGGGGTCCACCAGCGGCGGGCGGACGGAACCCACCGGCATTCCGCCCAGCCGGAGGCCCGCCTTGATCAGGGAAACGCCGAAGCCGGGGGTCTGGTCCCGCAGGCGTACCAGGGGTGCGTAGAAACCCTCAAGGAGGGCGTTGCGCCGTTCCTCGTCTCCGGCAGCGTAGGCGTCATAGTAGGCCTTGGCGATCTCCGGGGCCATGGCGAAAGCCGCCGAGGAGTACAGCGGGATGCCCAGACCGCGGTACGCGCCCTGCGTCAGTTCGGCGGTGAGCAGGCCGTTGAAGAAGGCGAAGTCCTTGCGGCCCGTTGCCTTGACCGCGGACACGATTTCCTGGGCGAGGCCCACGTCGCCAAGACCATCCTTGAAACCGATGACCTTGGGGTTGGCGGCGAGCTTGGCCATTGACGCCGCGGTGAATTTGGCGTTGCCGCGGTGGTACACGATGACCGGCAGGCTGCTGGCGTTGGCCACGGCCTCGATGTAGGCCACCAGCCCGTCCGCGGGGCCGGTGACCAGGTACGGCGGAAGCACCAGCAGCGCGTCGGCGCCTGCTTCCTCGGCAGCCCGGGCGGCTGCGAGGGCGTGGCCCAGGGGTCCGCCCGCACCGGCCACCACAGGGACTCGCCCGGCAACGACCTCGACGGCGGCCGCCACCACGGTGCGGACCTCCCCGATGCTGAGGGCGTGGAATTCGCCGGTGCCGCAGGCGGGGAAGACGCCGCCCGGGCCGAAAGGCAGCCGGGAGCTGATGTGTTCCTTGAGCAGTTCCACGTCAACGGCACCTTCGGCCGTGAACGGGGTGACGGGGAAGAACAGTACGCCGTCGAATTTCATGATGTCTCCTTGCCTCCGGCGCTGGCGGTAACCAGCGTGGAAGCCTCGTCGTTGAGGGTTGGGTGGGACTTGAGTTCTGTGCGCCAGCTGCGCTTGGGCTGCCAGCCGAGCAGTTCCCGGGCCTTGGCAATGGTGAACGCCGGGTTGGTTCCGGTGAGGCCGGCGCTGAGCGCTTCGCTTCCCGGCAGGAATTTTGGCATCAGCTCCGCCAGGGGCGCGGTGGCCAGTGCGTCGGCTGCCCCTACGAAGAAGGTTTCCCCGTTCGGAATGTCTGCCATTTTCTGCAGCAGCAGGTCCAGGAAATCAGCCACATCCCGGGCGTCCACGTAGTTGAACAGCGCCGGAGCGGAGAGGGCTGGGTCGGCCAGGCGTTCGGCGAGCGTGTGCCCCTGCTGGGTGGGGGCACCGTCCCATTCCTCCGGCGAGATGACAAAGCAGGGGCGAAACGCCGCGTACCGGATCTTCTCTCCCTGCGCCGTGGCGAACATCTGCATGGTCTGCTCGGCGATGAGCTTGGACAGCGCGTAGGCGTTCCAGGGCTTGGGCGGCGTGCGCTCGTCCAACGGGAACGACGGCGGCAGCCACCCTGCCGGGCATCCGTAGCCCAGGACCGTGGGGCTGCTGGCGGTGATGATTTTGCCAACGCCCAGTTCCGTTGCGGCGCTGATGACCGCGAAGGCGAGCCGGGTGTTGGTGGCGAAAATGACGTCCTCGGGTGCGCTGAACGGTACCGCGATCGCCGCAAGGTGGATGACGGCGTCGGGCCTTGCAGCCCGAAGGAGGCGCAGTGCCTCGCCCGGCGCCAGGAGGTCCGCGGTCTCCTGGACGACGCCGGCCGGCAGGAGCCCGGCGGGGACGGCGTCACGGTCCACCGAGACCACCTCATGGCCCGCCTGGGCCAGCCCCGCCACCACGCTGCGGCCAAGGCGGCCCGCGCCGCCGGTCACGAATATCCTGCTCATGGTTTTTCCTCTACTTGGCGCGGCGAAGGTCGACGCCGAGGTCCAGGTCCTCGACCCGGACGGGCAGGGACGATTCCAGGGAGCGGTTGCCTGCGATGCCCACGGACACTGAACGCAGGCCGTCCAGGTAACCGGAGGGACGGCCCAGGGGGTCCTCGCCCGGTCCGTTGAAGAGGTCCGACAGCAGCAGTTCGTCACCGCCGCCGTGCCCGCCTTCGCCGTTGACGATCGGCACCTCGTAGGCGGCCTCCCAGTGGCGCTGGACCACCAGCCGCTCGCCGTTGCGGCGCACGGCGTCCTCTTCCTCCACCGGTGTCGCGGAAGGGTCCACGACGGTTTTCTGGTCGGTGCTGTGCAGGACGGCGGCGCGTTCCACCACTTCAAGCTCCGCCCGGCCCTCGGTGCCGTTGACCGCCACCCGGTAGCCTTCCCAGGGGCTGTGCGCGTTCAGCGAGTAGCTCAGGCGCGGCCCACCCTGGTATTCCACCACCAGGGCCAGGTTGTCCTCAATGGTGATGCCGGCGGTGAAGACATCCTGGTCGCGGCGGTAGCCGTCGTAGTGTTCGTTGTCCAGGAACAGTGCCTTGAGCCGCTCGTCCTCGCGCAGGTCCAGCGCGAAGGGGTCCTTCGCGCCGGCGGGGGCATCGGCGTCGGGCGTTCCCCGTTCCGGGCGTGGGCCAAGGCCGCGCTCGGCAGCGTTCTTGTCGCCATAGAACTTCAGGCCACCGGAAGCGAAGACCCGCTCCGGGACGTCGTCGATCCACCAGTTGACCAAGTCAAAGTGGTGCGACGCCTTGTGGATGAGCAGCCCGCCGGAGTTCTTCTTCTCACGGTGCCAGCGGCGGAAGTAGTCCGCGCCGTGGACGGTGTCCAGGACCCAGCTGAAGTCGACGGACGTGACTTTGCCGATCACGCCGCTCTGGATGATTTCCTTGAGCGCGCTGTTGCGGGGCGAGTAGCGGTAGTTGAACGTGACCACCACGTTCCGGCCGGTTTCCTGGACGGCCTGGGTGATGCGGCGGCAGCCTTCGGCATCGATGGTCAGTGGCTTTTCGACCACGACATCCGCTCCGGCACGAAGACCCTCAACAATATAGTCCGCATGGGTGTAGTCCGGGGTGGTGACAATAATCCGGTCGATGCCGTTGGCCTGGATAAACGCTGTCAGGTCCGCGGGATCAAAGGACGCCACCGGTCCCGGCGCGCCCAGTTCCTGGATGAGCTTCTGGTAAAACTCCACGCGTCCGGGATTCACGTCGGAGAACGCCACCAGTTCGGCGGTATCGGCGTGCTTGCCGAAGATGGCCCGGATGTACATCTCGGAGCGGCCACCGGTGCCGATCAGGGCGATGCGGGTCTTCCCGCCGTCCTTGGCAGTGGCCTGGGCGGCAGCTGCGGCCGACGTCGTCTCGGCTGTGTTGACCATGGGGTCCCTTTCGAAAGCTCATTGAACGGCCGTGGGAACGGCGGCTGTGGATCAGCGGCGGCACTCTGCTGCACCGGTTGGAAAAGCAGGCGAGAAAGCGTTTTCTCAGTTGTCTATAAAAGTTGTACCAACCCCGCGGGGCATTCGTCAACCATTTCCCGCGCTGAGGGAAAGCGCTTTCTTCGCTCCCGGCGCAGGACATCTGCCGGCGGTCCGGGAAAACGGCTGGGAAAAGCATAGAAATCGCTTTCCTGCGCCCGTATATGCTGTCTTTCAAAGCAGGTTGCCATCACGGCCGGCCGCCCGGGCACCAACCGGTCGCGGCAGCTCCGGCGGACGGCGCAAACGAAGGGTTCCCCATGGCCAGGAAATCGGCAAGCGGCAGGATCGGCATCGCAGATGTCGCCGTGAAGGCGGGAGTCTCCCATGCCACCGTTTCGCGTGTCATGAACGGAAACTTCACCGTGGACCCGGACATTGCCGCCAGGGTCCGTGCAGCGGCCGCCGAACTGAAGTACCAGCCCAATCCCGTGGGCCGCAGCCTGGCCCTGGGCAAGACGGACACCATCGGCATTGTGGTGCCGGACCTGGCCAACCCCACCTTCCAGGCGATCCTCCGCGGCCTGAGCCGGGCAGCCGCCCAGGACGGTTACCGCGTGCTCATCGCGGACTCATTCGAAGTGTCCAGCGAGGAGTCCATCCTCGCGGGCGAGGCGCGCCGGCGCTGCGACGGGCTGGTCCTGTGCGCCCCGCGCATGTCCGATGCGGAACTGGAGGAGATCGCACCCTCGCTGCACCCGCTGGTGCTGATCAACCGCACCACCTCCACTCCGAACGTGCCCAGCCTGGTGGTGGACTACGGCCAGGGCGTCCAGGACATCGCGGGGCACCTTGTGGAACTGGGCCACACCCGCCTGGCCTTCCTCGCGGGCCCGCCCCGCAGCGCCTCCAATGAGATGCGGCTCAAGGGCCTGGAGGCCTTCAGGGCCGCCCACCCCGAGGTGGAGGTGACCATGCTGGAGGGCGGCTCCGACTTCGACACCGGGCACGAAGCGGTGGATGCCGTCCTGGCGAGCGGGGCCACAGGCATCCTGGCATTCAATGACCTGGTGGCAATGGGCCTGATGAGCGGACTGCATGAGCGCGGCCTGGACGTCCCCGGGGACATTTCAGTGACCGGCTTCGATGACATCCCCTTCGCCAGGTACACGACGCCGGCCCTCACCACCGGCGCGGTCCCCATCACCGAACTGGGCGAGCAGGCATGGCACCAGCTCCGGGCGCTGATCCGGAAGGAAGGCAATGCGTCCACGGGCAGCCGCTACCAGCCGCGGCTGGAAGTGCGGGCCAGCACCGGGCCGGCCAAGGCGCCGCGCAGCACGGTCCACGGCTGAGCCTTTCTGTACGCTCCGCCCAGGTTTATCCCGCGCCCAGCCCGGCCTCTTTGTAGAATCCCTCGATGTGGGCCGCCACGAGTTCCGCGGCCCGGGCGCCGTCGCCATTCCTGACCGCAGCGAGGATGGCGTGGTGTTCGGTGCGCAGGCGCGACGCTGTGGCTTCCCAGTCCGGCAAGGTGGCCGTGAGTTCGGCAGCGTAGCCCTGGATGGCTTCCCGGAGCGACCCCATCATGGCACTGACCACCGCATTGCCGGCGGCGTTGGCCAGGGCCAGGTGGAACCGGACATCGAGGGCCAGGAAATCGCTGGCCGAGAGTCCGTCCGGGGCATCCATGGCCGCCAGGAGCGCGGCCGCCCCGTCAAGTTCGGGTGCGTCCTGCGGGGCTTTCGCCGCAGCCCATGACTCCAGCAGGACCCGCGTTTCCACGATGTCCGCCACGGGCAGGTGCTGGGTGGCCACGTGCAGCCGCAGGGCGGAGCCCAGCGCCGCGGTGGGGTCCGAAATCACCACCGTCCCGGCTTCCGGCCCGGACCCGACGCCCGCGCGGACCACTCCCATTGCCTCCAGAATCCGGATCGCTTCGCGGACCGATGTGCGGGAGACCTTGAGCTGTTCGGCCAAGGTGCGCTCCGCCGGCAGCCTTCCACCCACGGCCAACCGGCCGGCCGAGAGTTGGTCCTCGATCCAGGACAGGACCAGCTGATGGGTACGCATAGGCCAATGGTACTTGATGTGGTTGGACCACATCACCTAGAGTGTGGTTGGACCATAGGAGGACCCATGACGCATACCATCCAGCCCAACAACCCTGAGGCGACCCCGGCGCCGGACACCACCGACATCCCCGCAGCGCCGGCACCCGCCCCGGCACCGTCGTCGTCCGCGCTGCCCGCAGCCCTGAAGCGCCGCATTCCCAAGTACTCGGACCTGGCGCCGCTGATGCAGTTCAAGAAGCCGGAGTTCAGCAAGGAGGCGCGGCTGAAGCGGGCCAGCACCATCTGGGAGCTCCGCGACATCGCCAAGCGCCGCACCCCCAAGGCGCCTTTCGACTACACCGACGGCGCGGCTGAAGAGGAGATCACGCTCCGCCGCGCCCGCCAGGCCTTCCTGGACATCGAGTTCCGGCCGGGCATCCTGCGGAACGTCTCCGCCATCGACCTCAGTACGGAGATCCTGGGAAAGCCTTCGCGGCTTCCCGTTGGCATCGCACCGACAGGGTTCACCCGGATGATGCAGTCCGAGGGCGAATACGCAGGGTCTCAGGCAGCGGAGGCCGCAGGCATCCCCTACACCCTGTCCACCATGGGCACCGCCTCGATCGAGGACGTCGCCGCTGCCGCACCCAACGGGCGCAACTGGTTCCAGCTGTACCTGTGGACGGACCGGGACCGGTCGCTGGAACTGATCGAGCGCGCAGCCAGGGCGGGCAACGACACCCTCATGGTGACCGTGGACACTGCCGTGGCCGGCGCCCGCCTGCGCGACGTCCGCAACGGCATGACCATCCCGCCGGCGCTCACGGTGAAGACCGTCCTGGATGCCTCCTACCGGCCGGCCTGGTGGTTCAACTTCCTCACCCACGAGCCGCTCACGTTCGCCTCGCTCTCCCGCTACACCGGCACCGTGGCCGATCTCATCAACTCCATGTTCGATCCCACCCTCACGTTCGAGGACCTGGACTGGCTGCGCGAAACCTGGAAAGGCAAGCTGGTGGTCAAGGGCATCCAGACCGTTGAGGACGCCCGCAAGGTAGTGGACCACGGCGCGGACGGCGTGGTCCTGTCCAACCACGGCGGCCGCCAGCTCGACAGGGCACCTATCCCGTTCCACCTGCTCCCCGGGGTCAAGGAGGCCTTCACCGCGGACAACCGCGATGCCGCCATCATCCTGGACACCGGCATCATGAGCGGCGCGGACATCGTGGCCGCCCTGGCCCTGGGCGCGGACTTCACCCTGATCGGCCGCGCCTACCTCTACGGCCTGATGGCCGGCGGACGGGCGGGAGTGGACCGCACCCTGCAGATCCTCGAGAAGGACATGGCGCGGACCATGGCGCTGCTGGGCGTCAGCAAGGTGTCCGAACTCACCCCGGACCACGTGCGCCTGCTGGCCAAGTAGGCTGCGCTGCGCTTACCGCTCCGCAGGGATTACTTCTTGCGGCCGAACTTAGGGAGGTTGGGCAGGTTCGCCAGCAGGTCGGCGGCCTTGGTGGCGGCGCGGCCAACAGTCCTGCCGATCTGCTGGGGCACGCTGTCATCGCTCAACGGGGCGGCCGTCCCGCCGGGAATCACGACGGCGGGGCTCAGCTCGGCGCCTTCGCGCACCAGGACGGGCGCCGGGACTTCCTCCCGGGTCTGCGACGTGCCTGGCCCGGCAGCGCCGGCGGCCCGGGACAGGGAGGGGGCCGCGGCGGCGACGCCTTCGGTCAGGTGGGCAGCGCCCGCTGTGGCACTGCCCGCCTGGGCCGGGACTGCCTGATCCGGGATTTCCTGATGATGGCCACGCGGTGCCGTGGCGGCTTTGGCTCCAGGGCCGACGTCGAACGTCTCCAGCCAGCTGGCGATGCCCTCCAGCGGCCCGCGGTTCAACGCGTAGTACCGCTTCTGGCCTTGGGCCCGCATGCTGACCAGCTGTGCTTCACGAAGGACTTTCAGGTGCTTGGAAATGGTGGGCTGGCTCGCCGCCAGTTCCTCCACCAGCTCCCCCACGGCCTTGTCTCCTGCCCGGAGGGCCACCAGGATATCCCGCCGGGTGGATTCCGCTATGACGGCAAATACGTCGTCTGTCACCATGCCTCCCACCCTAGCGACATATGCCCCGAAAGGCATCAACTATTTCGGCCGCCAGGGAGCCTAGTCGAACCAGGGGTCCAGCCCGTGCAGCGGGAACACTGCCTTGCGGGTGGCCATGACAGTGCGGTCCACGGCGTCGTTGGGGTCGAAGCCCACTTCCCAGGACCGCCACCACAGCTCCACGTCATCCCCCATGAGGGCCGGCGCCTCCCTGCCGAACTTCTCCGTCACATACTGCCGCCAGTCCCCGGGCACGGGCGTCCGCAGCGGCACGGGCCGTCCGGCGGCGATGGCCACCAGGTGGCTCCAGGCCCGCGGCACCACGTCCAGCACGTTGTAGCCGCCGCCGCCGGTGGCGATCCACCGGCCACCGCAGTAGCGCTCGGCCAGATGCCCGACGGCGTTCGCTGCCTCCCGCTGTCCGTCCACGCTGAGGTTGAGGTGCGTCAGGGGATCGCTGCGGTGTGAATCGCAGCCGTGCTGGCTCACGATCACCTCGGGTTCGAAGGCGCCCACCAGTTGCGGCACCACGGCGTAGAAGGCGCGGAGCCACCCGGCGTCACCGGTGCCCGCAGGCAGGGCTACATTCACTGCGGTTCCTTCTGCCGCCGGGCCGCCGATCTCGTTGGCGAACCCTGTCCCGGGAAAGAGGGTCAGCCCTGTCTCATGCAGTGAGAGGGTGAGGACCCGGGGATCATCCCAGAAGATGTTCTGGGTGCCGTCACCGTGGTGGGCGTCCACGTCGATGTAGGCCACTTTGCGTACGCCGCCGTCGAGCAGCTTCTGCACCGCAACCGCTGCGTCGTTGTAGATGCAGAATCCGCTGGCACGGTCCCGGGACGCGTGGTGCATGCCGCCGCCGAAGTTGACGGCGTGGACGGCCGACCCCTCCAGCACGCGCGATGCCGCCAGCAGGGATCCGCCGGCCAGGCGTGCCGCGGCCTCATGCATGCCGGCGAACGCGGGATCGTCCTCAGTTCCCAGTCCCCGGGACTCGTCCGGCCGGGAGGGGTCCGTGCTGACACGGCGGACCGCCGCCACGTATTCCGGCGAGTGAACGGACTGCAGGTCGGCGTCCGAGGCCACCTCCGGCGCCGCGACGTCAACATGGTCCAGGTCGAACAGACCCAGGCTGCGGGCAAGGCGGGCCGTCAGGTCCATCCGCTCCGGCGCCATGGGGTGGCCCGGACCAAAGTTGTAGGCTGTCATGTCAGGACTCCACGCCACCATCGTTGGCGGCGCGGGCTGGCTGAGGCCGGGCAGGTATGTCATCAATCACAGGCTACCCGAGCCCGCACGGCCGCCCACCCGGCCATGACGCGGGCTTTAGTGGTTTACTACTGGGGGAAGCCGTTACAACCGAGGAAAAGCCACACATGACCCAGAGCCAGTCGAGGCCCCGGACGCCGGCCACCTGGCACCCCCCGGCGCAGGAGCGGGAGGGCCTCCGGGTCCTCACGCGGCTGCGCGACTTCATTGACGACATTGCCAACACCACACCCGCACGGCTGGCGCTGACGGCGTTCGCCGCCGTCTGCACGGTGTTCACGTTCCTGCTGTCCCTGCCGGTCTCCTCAGCTGACGGAACCCCCACGCCTATCCACCAGGCGCTGTTCACCGCGGTCTCTGCGGTGTGCGTCACGGGGCTCACGGTGGTGTCGACGGCGGTCCACTGGTCCTTCTTCGGCCAGCTGGTGATCCTGGTGGGCATCTTCATCGGCGGCTTGGGCACCTTGACGCTGGCGTCGTTGCTGGCACTGATGGTGAGCAAGCGGCTGGGTGTCCGGGGCAAGATCATCGCGGCGGAGTCCATGAACAACGCCGGGCGCCTGGGCGAGGTGGGCACCCTGCTGCGGATTGTCATCACCACGTCCGTGGTCATCGAGGGTGTCCTGGCGCTCGCGTTGGTCCCCCGGTTCCTCACCCTGGGTGAGCCCTTCTGGCAGTCGGTGTGGCACGGTATTTTCTATGCCATCTCGTCGTTCAACAACGCCGGCTTCACGCCGCACTCGGACGGGATCGTGCCCTACGAGACGGACCTCTGGATCCTGATCCCCCTCATGGTGGGGGTCTTCATGGGCAGCCTGGGATTCCCCGTGGTGATGGTCCTGCAGCAGAACGGCCTGAACTGGAAGAAGTGGAATCTCCACACCAAGCTCACCATCCAGGTTTCCCTGATCCTCCTGGCGGCAGGGGCGTTCCTGTGGGCGCTGATGGAGTGGGACAACGCCCGGACCATCGGCACCATGAGCGTGGGCGACAAGATCACCCACGCGCTCTTCGCGTCCGTGATGACGCGTTCGGGCGGATTCAACCTGGTGGACCAGAACCAAATGGACTCCACCACCATGCTGCTGACCGATGCCCTGATGTTTGCCGGCGGCGGCTCCGCCTCCACGGCCGGCGGCATCAAGGTGACCACCATCGCCGTCATGTTCCTGGCCATCGTCGCCGAGGCCCGTGGCGACGCCGACGTCAAGGTCTACGGCCGGACCATCCCGCAGGGCAGCATGCGGGTGGCCATCTCTGTGATCGTCGCCGGCGCCACCCTGGTTTCCGTGTCGGCTTTCCTGCTGCTGCACATCAGCGGCCAGTCACTTGACCGTGTGTTGTTCGAAACCATCTCCGCGTTCGCCACGGTGGGACTCAGCACCAACCTCAGCGCGGAGGTGCCGCCCGCCGGCGTCTACGTCCTCACGGCGCTGATGTTCGCGGGCCGCGTGGGTACCGTTACCCTCGCCGCTGCCCTGGCCCTGCGCCAGCGCAGCCAGTTGTACCACTATCCCGAAGAGAGGCCGATCATTGGCTAGTTCCACAGACGCCCCCCGGCGCCCCGCCCACAATGCCCCTGTACTGGTGATCGGGCTGGGCCGCTTCGGATCATCCACGGCTGAACAGCTGGTGAAGCAGGGCCGGGAAGTCCTCGCGATCGAACGGGACCGGAACCTGGTGCAGAAATGGGCGCCCCTCCTGACCCACGTGGTGGAGGCGGACGCCACCAACATCGATGCGCTCCGCCAGCTCGGCGCCCAGGAGTTCAGCTCCGCCGTCGTGGGTGTGGGCACCTCCATCGAATCCTCCGTGCTGATTACCGTCAACCTGGTGGACCTCGGCATCGAGCACCTGTGGGTGAAGGCCATTACGCCCTCCCACGGCAAGATCCTGACCCGCATCGGCGCCAACCACGTGATCTACCCGGAAGCCGACGCCGGTGTCCGCGCCGCGCACCTGGTCTCCGGGCGCATGCTGGACTTCATCGAGTTCGACGACGACTTTGCCATCGTGAAAATGTACCCGCCGCGCGAAACCGTGGGTTTCACCCTGGACGAGTCAAAGGTCCGTTCCAAGTACGGCGTGACCATTGTGGGCGTGAAGTCCCCCGGCGAGGACTTCACCTATGCCCGGCCCGAGACCAAGGTGTCCTCCCGCGACATGCTCATCGTCTCCGGCCACGTGGACCTGCTCGAACGGTTCGCCGCGCGGCCCTAGCCGAGCTGCCTGGTAATCTCCGCTGCCCGGTCGGCTGCCGCGCGGGCACCGGCCGCAATGATGGCCGGGATGCCCTGTTCGTCGAAGGTGGCGATGGCGCGTTCGGTGGTGCCGTTGGGGCTGGTCACGGCTTTGCGCAGCGCTGCCGGGTCCGCTCCGGGCTGGGCGAGCATGAGGCCCGCACCGGCAACCGTTTCGCGCGCCAGCAACAGGGACAACTCCCGGTCCAGGCCCAGTTCCTCCCCGGCGGACGCCATGGCCTCTGCGAGGTAGAAAGCGTAGGCCGGGCCGGACCCGCTGATGGCGGAGAGCGCGTCCACCTGCTCCTCCGGGACCTCCACCACGGTGCCTGCTCCCTGGAGGATGTCCTTGACCTTCTGGAGCTGCCCAGGGCTGCAGTGGGTTCCTGGCGAGACGGACACGACGCCGCGCCCCAGTTTTGCCGGCGTGTTGGGCATGGTCCGGATGACCGGCTGCCCTTCCGGGAGGGCTGCCTCGAGTTGGGCGATCGAGACCGCGGCGGCGACGCTGACCACCACGGTGTCCGGCGAAAGTGCCGGGCTGATCTCCCGGGCAAGGTCCGCGATGCCCACCGGCTTGACGCCAAGGATGACGACGGCGGACCCCTTGGTGGCTTGCCTGTTATTGTCAGGTTCCTCCTCGCCGGCAATGGCAGTGATCCCCGGGTAGCGCTCGGCCAGCTCGGATGCACGCTCCGCGCGGCGGACAGTGGCCACCACATCCCCGGGATCCGTCCCTGCCTCCAGCAGGCCGCCAAGAATGGCCTCGTTCATGGATCCACAGCCAAGGAATGCGATTCGGTTGCTCATGCCTCCATCATTGCAGGAGGCAGGCATTCACAGGCAACTCCCATCTTCACCGCAGGCAGCACACAACTTGCGGTCCTAACGTAGTTATTACCTCATTGAGGGTGCGAGTGATGCGGCAGGCATGGGGATGCCTGCCAGGGCACCGGCGGCGCGGCGACAGGTTTTCCCCCATTTTCCTGTTGCCCGCCCCGGTGCTTCCGCTTTTAACGGCCGCGGCAGCGGGGGCGTTGGGCCCCTAGACCGGTGCTTCCACCGGCCGGGAAGCGGCCACATGCGGTGCCGGCTCCAGCGGACCGGAAAATACCAGCTGGTCCAGGCGCCGGAGGATGAGGCCTTCACGCAGTGCCCAGGGGCAGATGCGGAGCTTCTTGAACTTGAACATCTCAAGCGCGGCTTCGGCCACCAGCGCGCCGGCCAGGAGCTGATGGGCCCGCGCCTCGGAGACGCCGGGAAGGTGCAGCCTGTCCTCCGAGCTCATGGCCGAGATCCGCTGGGTCCAGATCCCCAGGTCCGAGGCGTGCAGTTCCCGTTTGACGTACGGGCCCTCAGCGCTGGGGGCAGCCCCGGCGATCCGGGCCAGGGAGCGGAAGGTCTTGGAGGTGCCGGCCACCACATTGGCCCGGCCCAGGCCGTCGAACCCGCGGACGGCGGGCTTGAGCGTCGCCCTGATATAGCGCCGGAGTTCCTTGACGCTTTTGGCCGACGGCGGATCCTCGGCGAGCCAGTCCCGGGTGAGGCGGCTTGCGCCGAGCGGCACGGACGTGGCCACTTCGGGGAGCTCGTCCTGGCCGAAAGCCATTTCAAAGGAACCGCCGCCGATGTCCAGGTTCAGGATGGGTCCGGCGCCCCACCCGTGCCAGCGCCGCACCGCGAAGAACGTCATGGACGCTTCCTCGCTTCCGGTGAGTTCCTGGAGGGTCACCGTGGTTTCGTGCTTGACCCGGGCCAGCACTGCCGGGCCGTTGGTGGCCTCGCGGATGGCTGACGTACAGAAGGCCAGCAGGTCCTCGGCCTTGTGCCGGGCAGCAAATTCCCACGCTTCCAGCACGAACTCGGTCAGCTCGTGCTGGCCCTCGTCGCTGATGCTGCCGTCCGGCTCCAGGTACTGGACCAGGGACACCGGCCGCTTGTGGGACGCGAACGGGACCGGCTGCGCACCGGGGTGGGCATCCACCAGGAGCAGATGGACAGTATTGGAACCGATATCGAGGACGCCTAGACGCATGGGGACATTATTGCTCGTCAGCGCGCTTGAAGTCGCGCCTGATGTTGGCCACGCCTTCGGGGTTGATCTCGAAACCATAGGCAGCACCGGGGTTGATCACCATGCCGAGTTCATCGCCAAGGTTGGCGATGATGGCGGCGCCCTGGGTGCCCAGCACGTTGGGTGCAGCTTCCAGGTACTGCTGGTCCACCCGGCTCGGGTGCGAGAACACGGCAAGGACGGGGTCGCCGTCGGCGTTGGCAAGGACCAGGGGCTCCACCTGGGAGTCAATGCCCTCAACCGTGTCCGAGCTGATGATGTAGACCTCGCTGTTCAGGAACGACAGGATGACGTCCACAGGGTTCGCGTCGGGTTGTCCGCCGGTGGCGAGCTTCTCTTCGAGGTCGTTGAGCGGCTGGAGGTCCGTGTGCGCTGGCTGTTCAGTCATACGACTAGCCGATCACGATCCGGTGGCCGGCGCAAACGCGCCGGCCACGGGCTACTTCTTCGCCGTTGCCTTCTTCTTGGCCGGAGCCTTGCGGGTGGCGGTCCGCTTGACCGGACCCTTGGCGCGTTTCTCGGCCAGGAGTTCCACGGCCTGTTCGCGCGTCAGTTCCTCGAGGGGCGTGGCCCGCGGAACCGTGATGTTGGTGATCCCGTCGGTGATGTAGGGGCCGAACCGGCCTTCCTTCACCACGATGTTCTTCTCGGACACCGGGTCCGGGCCGAACTCTGCCAGCGGCGGAACCGCGGCGCGGGCGCCCCGCTGCTTGGGCTGGGAGTAGATCTCCAGCGCCTGCTCCAGCGTGATGGTGAAGATTTCCTCTTCCGAGCCGATGGACCGGGAGTCGGTTCCCTTCTTCAGGTACGGGCCGAACCGGCCGTTCTGCACCGTGATGAGGTTGCCCTCGGCGTCCTCGCCCAGGACGCGGGGCAGGCTCATGAGCTGCAGCGCCTCGTCCAGCGTGACCGATTCGACGGTCATGGATTTGAACAGCGAACCGGTGCGCGGCTTGGCCTTGACCGGCTTCTTGGGCGGCTTGGGCTTGCCGTTCTTGTAGTACTCCACCGGCTGCGCCGCAATTTGTTCCTCGGTCATCTCCGGGATGATTTCGGTGACGTAGGCTCCGTAGCGGCCGTTCTTGGCAACAACGGTGTGGCCCGTGTGCGGGTCGGTGCCCAGCACGCGTTCCTCCGGCGCCGCCGTCTCCATCAGTTCGATGGCCTTGGCGGCGGTGAGCTCGTCGGGGGCCAGGTCCTCGGGCACATTGGCGCGCGCCGATTCGACGATTTCGCCGGTCTTCGGGTCCACCACTGCCGCCGAGCTTTCCAGGTAGGGGCCAAACTTGCCCACCCGGAGGGTGATGTCGTCGGTGATGGGGATCGAGTTGATTTCCCGGGCATCGATCTCGCCCAGGTTGTTCACGATGCTCAGCAGGCCGGGGTCGGAGTCCTCGCCGAAGTAGAAGTGCCGCAGCCATGACGCGCCGGCTTCCTGGCCGTTGGCGATCTTGTCCAAATCGCCTTCCATGTCGGCGGTGAACTCGTAGTCCACGTAGTCGGAGAAGTGCTGCTCCAGGAGCCGGATGACCGAGAAGGCGATCCAGCTGGGCACCAGCGCGGAGCCCTGCTTCCGGACGTAGCCGCGGTCCTGGATGGTGGAGATGGTGGAGGCGTAGGTGGACGGGCGGCCGATGCCCTTCTTTTCCAGTTCCGCGGTCAGGGATGCTTCGGTGTAGCGCGGAGGCGGGGAGGTCTCATGGCCCACGGCCTGGATGTCCGCAGCGGTGAGGGAGTCGCCCTTGGCCACGTTGGGCAGGCGGCGCGCTTCGTCGGAGTCGTCGTCGCCGCGCGTCTCGTCCTTGCCTTCCTCGTAGGCGGCGAGGAAGCCGGGGAAGGTAATCACGGTGCCGGAGGCGGAGAATTCCGCGTCCCGCCCGTCGGTGGCCACGGCACCCAGGCGGATGGTCGCCGTCGAACCCTTGGCGTCGCCCATCTGGGAGGCGACGGTGCGCTTCCAGATCAGTTCGTACAAACGGAATTCGTCGCCCGACAGCTGCTTGGCCACCTGGGCCGGGGTGCGGAACGAGTCGCCGGCGGGGCGGATGGCCTCGTGTGCCTCCTGCGCGTTCGCTGCCTTGCCGGTGTACACGCGCGGTGACTGCGGGATGTACTCGGGGCCGTACAGCTCCGAAGCCTGCCGGCGGGCAGCGGTGATGGCTTCGTCACTCAGCGCGGAGGAGTCCGTACGCATATAGGTGATGTAGCCGTTTTCATACAGCCGCTGGGCGATCTGCATGGTGCTCTTGGAGGAGAAGCGCAGCTTCCGGCCCGCCTCCTGCTGCAGCGTGGAGGTGGTGAACGGCGCCGCGGGACGCCGGGTGTACGGCTTGGTGTCAACGGAGCGGACCCGGAACTCCGCATCCTGCAGCCCTGCCGCCAGGGACGTTGCCAGTTCCTCGTTGAGGTGGGCCACGTTCCGGGAAGTGAGTTCGCCGTTGTCGTTGAAATCGCGGCCCGTGGCCACCTTGGCGCCGTCAACGGCGGCAAGCTTGGCCTTAAAGGAGCCGGAGTCGGCACCGAACTGGCCGGTCAGGTCCCAGTAGGAGGCTGCCTTGAAGGCCATGCGTTCGCGTTCACGGTCCACCACCATGCGGGTGACCACGGACTGCACGCGCCCGGCGGACAGTCCCCGCGCCACCTTGCGCCACAGCACGGGGGAGATTTCGTAGCCGTAGAGCCGGTCAAGCACGCGGCGGGTTTCCTGGGCATCCACCAGGTCCTGGTCCACGTCGCGCAGGTTGCCCATGGCGCGCTGGATGGCTTCCTTGGTGATTTCGCCGAACGTCATCCGGTACACCGGGACCTTGGGCTTCAGCACTTCCAGCAGGTGCCACGCGATGGCTTCGCCTTCGCGGTCCCCATCGGTTGCGAGATAGAGTTCGTCGGCGTCCTTGAGCGCAGCCTTGAGCTCGGTCACCTTTTTCTTCTTGTCCGGGGACACCACGTAGTACGGCTTGAAGTCGTGCTCAATGTCCACGGCGAACTTGCCCACCGAGGTCTTCTTCAGCTCGGCAGGGAGTTCGGACGGCTGCGGCAGGTCGCGGATGTGACCAATGGAGGCCTCAACGATGAAGCCCTCGCCGAGGTACTTGGCGATGGTCTTGCTCTTGGCCGGAGACTCCACAATCACGAGTTTCTTGCCGGTTTTGGCCTTGCTTGGCACTGTGCTCCTACAGAAAAAGGTTGCTGGGGCAGATGAGCCCATGTTCGCCTAGTTCACCATATTTTGGGGAATCGTGCGCATTCATGTGGAAAAGACGGGGTTCCGGCGAGCGTCTTAGGGGGCCTCCCGTCAGGCTGGGCTCCCTGCCGGAATGAGGAAGCCGTCGCGGACCAGGTTGGCCACGTCGGCGAGCAGCGCACCCTGGAAGGATCCGGCGTCGAACCCTTCCTCCCCGTCCCCGCCGGCGTCCAGGGCCCCACCCAGGAGGGCCTCCAGGGCACCGGCGATCTGACCGGCGGTGAGGTCGCCGTCGCACGCGGACACGAAGCCCGCCAGCTCGGTGCTCATCAGGTTGGTGCGCCGAAGCCCGGCACCCTGCCGGAGCAGGATCACGCCCGGGTGTTCGGCGCCGGGGCGCTGGTGGCGCTCCTCGGTGACGTCGTCGGCCACCAGCAGGTGCGTGCCGGCAAGATCATGCGCGGCCAGCCAGTCGCTGCGTTCGACGGCGGCACCCAGGTGGGGTCCGATGGGCTGCTCGACGGGGTAGCTGATTTCCTCGAAACGGCTGATGGCGGCCGGGCCGCCGTGGGCGGGGCGCCGCAGCCACACCATGCCGAAACCGATCCCTGCCACGTTCCGGGAGGCGAAGTCGTCAAGGTAGGCGGCGTACGCGTCCCGGTAGTGCTGCCGGTCCCGGGATTCCGAGGCGTCCTGCAGCCAGGTTTCGGCATATTGTTCCGGGCTGACCTGCTCGCGCTGGATAAACCATGCGTCAGTTCCCGCCCGCACCCACGACTTTGGCCGCTCGTCCCAGCCAGAGCCGGCCGGGACTTCCCAGTTGCCCAGCATCTGTGCCGAACCGCCGGGGGCCAGGATCCCGGGCAGGTCTGCCACCAGGGAGGCGACGATGTCATCGCCCGGGAGGCCGCCGTCGCGGTAGGTGAACTGGTCCGCGGCATCCTCGCCGGAACTGCGCGGGGTGATGACGAACGGCGGGTTGGAGACCACCAGCCCGAATTCCTCACCGGTTACGGGCTCCAGGAGGGAACCCAGGCGCAGGCTCACCCTGTCCTCGAGCCGGTCGGGATCGACGGACAGCGCCTCTGCGTTGAGCAGGATGTTGAACCGGGCGTAGGCCAGGGCTCGCTCGGAGATGTCGGTGGCGGTCACGTGCTGGCAGTGGTGGAGCAGGTGGAAGGCCTGGATGCCGCAGCCGGTTCCCAGGTCCAGGGCGCGCTCGGTGTGGCGGCGGATGGTGGTCTGCACCAGGGTGGTGGAGGCCTGCCCGATGCCCAGGACGTGGTCGTGCCGCAGCACCCCGGCCTGCTGGTGGGCGGCAAGGTCGCTGGCCACCCACAGCTCGGCGCCGCCGCTGCCGTCGTCATTCCTGTCCCATCCGTACGGCCGCAGGTCGGCCTTGGCGGTGAGCAGGCCCGAGCCGGGAACGGGCTGCACCAGCCCAAGCTCGAGGAGGCCTTCCACGCCTGTGCCCGGCAGGGCGGCGTCGAGCGTTTCCCGTTCCTGGGGCTCGGCAAGGAGCCACAGACGGACGACGGCGGCAAGCGGCGCTGCTTGGTTGTCCTGCCGCACTGCCCGCTCGGCAGCGAGCAGCGCGGGGATGATCTGGTCCCGGTTCAGTGCCGCGGAGGCGGTGGGGCCAAGCAGCCGGGCGACGCCGTCGAGCGTGTAATCGAGGCGGCGGAGGTCTGCGGCGAGCGCCGCCAGCAGGCCGGGAAGGTCGCTGCGGGGAGCGTCGGGGGTGTTGCCGGCGGTGAACTCGTGAGGGGATCTAGGCACCGCTCAAGTTTAGTCCGGCCTGCCTGCGCGGTACGGTGGAGCCATGCCTTCACGTCCTGCCCTCCTTCCGCGCGCCCGCATGGCAGCCGCTGCGGTGCGCCGGCCGCTGCCGGGGACTCTGTTTGCCGCGGTCCTCGCCCTGGCCGTTGCGGGGTGTTCGCCCGGGACCTCCGTGGAGAATGCGGATGTCCCCAAGTGGCGGGCCACGGCCCTGCCCTCTTCCTCAGCGGCCGTTGTGCTCCAGGACTCGGGCAAGATCCTTAATCGCGACCGGATCGTGCAGGCGGCCGCAAGGGTGCCTGCCGGAAGCTACACGCTGACGGCAGTCTGTGACGGGACGGGGAAGGCCTTCTTCGCGGTGACGCTGGACGGCAAGCCCGTGGCGGAAGCCGGGGCCGCCTGCAACGGCCGGCGCGAGACCACGAAAATCAGCCTGCCGGCTGCCGGACGGGTAGAAATCAGCAGCTCCAGCGTGGACGCTCCGCTGCTTTACGCCTACCAGCTGGTACCGGCCCAATAACGCCCGCTCGGGCTATGGTCCGCCGCCCGCTGCGGGCATAAAGTCTGACTATGCCCAGTGTGCGGAGAATCTCCGCGCCCCTTCCCCGAGGGAGAGCACGGGCGCCGCTGGCACCGAAGCCCGCCGCCGCCGTCGCCCTTGGGCTGGTGCTTGCGGCAGGTGCGCTGGCCGGCTGCGAATATACGTACGACGACGCCCGGACCGGCACCGTGCAGGGAACCGCCAGCGCCGCCCCGGTGCCGGCCTTCACCCGTGACCCGTTGCAGCAGGACCCGGTCAGCGAGGCGGAACTGGGCGATTGGGTGTCGCGGGCGCTCCCCGACGGCACCGGTCCGGTGGTCCAGGCCGATGCCGGACTCCTGGCCCCCGCGGAAGTGCGGACCATCTCCTCACCGGTCCTGAAGACCGGAACCTACACCCTGGCCATCGCCTGCAGGAGCCAGCGCCGGGTGACCTTCACGGTGCGCACTGAGACCCTCACACTGGTGGACCTGGGCCTGCGGTGCGGCATCAACCGCGAAAACGTCATCTACCTGTCCACGGACAGCGTCCTGACGGTCAGGGTGGAGGCCAGGACCGCGGCCAACTATGCGTTCCGCGTGTACCGGCTCTGACGGCCGGGGTTGTCCCGGCGGGGGCCTCACCCTGGCTTGGCACCTCCGTCCGGGGCGGCACCGTCCTCAGGCGGCGGTGCAGCCTTGGGGGCAGCGCAACGTCTCGGGACTGGCGGCACACTCCGTGCAGTACAGCGTCAGCGTGCGGCAGCTGGGATTGGAACAGTTCTCGAACTTGCTGGTCGGCGCGGAGCAGCGGGCGCACTGGCCAATGGTCTTGGCGTCGTCGCTGAACTCCAGGTGCATGCGCTTGTCAAAGACGTAGAGCGAGCCTTCCCACAGTCCCTGGTCCTTGAAGGCTTCGCCGTAGCGCACGATGCCCCCGTCCAGCTGGTACACCTCTTTAAAGCCGCGGTTCACCATCAGGCTGGAGAGCACCTCGCAGCGGATGCCCCCGGTGCAGTAGGTGACCACCGGCTTGTCCTTCAGGGAGTCGTACTTGCCGGAGTCCAGTTCCTTGATGAAGTCGTGGGTGGTGGCCACGTCCGGGACTACAGCGTCCTTGAACCGGCCTATCTCAGCTTCGAACGCGTTGCGGCCGTCGAAGAAGACGACGTCCTCGCCGTCCTTCTTCCTGGCATCCACCAGTTCATGGAGTTCCTCGGGTTTGAGGTGCTTTCCGCCGCCCACCACGCCGTTGGCGTCGACCTTGAGTTCTCCGGGTGCGCCGAAGGAGACGATCTCGTCCCGCACCTTGACGCTGAGCCGGGGGAAGTCCTCTGCTCCGCCGTCGGACCACTTGACGTCGATGCCGCGGAACCCGGCGTATTCGCGCGTGGTCTTGACGTACTGCTTAACGGCGCCGATTTCCCCGCCCACGGTGGCGTTGATTCCGTCCTTGGAGAGGATGATGCGGCCCGTAAGGCCCAGCTTCTCGCAGAGGGCGCGCTGCCAGAGCCGGACGGCGTCCGGATCGGTGATGGGGGTGAAGCCGTAGAAAAGCACAATTTTGTTCAAAGCCACGCATTTAAGGGTACCGGCTGCAGCGGCGCCCTGGTCCTGCTTCACAATGCCCTGAGGAGGGCCTCATTACGATTGCATAAGCGATTCCCTACCCCCTGTTGCTGGCGATCGGGCTGGAATAGTCTTCTTGCCATGAGTCCGGAAACCGCAGTTGAAGACATCACTGGCCTGCTTGAGGTGTGGGTTGCGGGCTGGGCCGGGTGTCGCGGTTACCAGACCGCCAAGGAGGGCCGCTTCCCGGCAGCACTCCGTGCTGATACCAGCGGCGAGTGGGAAGTCTTCGCCTCAGAACCTACTGATGACGAGTTCGCCACGCTGGCCGCCCGAACCGCAGAAACCCCCGCGCGGGTGCTGACCATCCTTACCAATGACCCCTCCCGCTATGCGGCAATGGCAGGCCGGCAGGGCCTGAATGTCACCTCGGATTCGCAGGCGATGATGATCGTTGACATGGAAACCCAGGACGCGGAGGACCCGTGGCTTTCCGATGACGACCTGAGACTTTCCACGTACGAAAGGGACGGCGTGTATTACGCCGAAGTCCTTTCGGGGGACGCGGTCGCGGCGGGCGGCCGGGCCTTCGTGGTGGGTGATACCGCCGTCTTTGACAAGATCATCACCCAGCCGGCATTCCAGCGCAGGGGCCTGGGGAGCCTGATCATGCGGGCGCTGGCGGCGCAGGCGTCCGGCCGCGGCATCCGGACCGGCCTCCTGCTGGCGTCCGTGGACGGGCAGAAGCTCTATTCGCACCTCGGCTGGAGCACCATTGCCCGGGTCCTGATGCTTTCGGCATCGCATGACGGATCGGATCTGTCGCTGAGCTGAGCCGGGCCGTCCGGCGGAGCCGGGCTGCGGGGTTCCCGTTGGTGACCCGTGGCCTGCCGCGGTGCATCGGATGAAAGAATGGTGGGGTGAACCCCCATGACTCCCTGATTCCTCTGCTGGGCCGCGGCCCGGACCCGGAACAGCTCCGTCATGTCCGCAGGATCCCGGCGCGGGAGGCAATCCACGCGCCGTGGCCGGCCTGGGTGCACCCGGACATTCTCGGGGCGTACGGGTCGCTTGGCATCCGCGAGCCGTACCGGCACCAGGTGGACGCGGCCAATGCAGCATATGCCGGGAAGCACGTTGTGGTGGCCACCGGAACCGCGTCCGGGAAGTCGCTGGCGTACCAGTTGCCGGCGCTGGATGCGATCCACCGTTCCGAGCTGCGCGTGCTGGCGGAGCCGGGAAAGATCCACGACGACGGTGCCGTCACCCTTTACCTTTCCCCCACCAAAGCGCTGGCGGCCGACCAGCTGAACGCCATCCGGGCCCTGAGGCTGCCCACGGTACGGGCGGAAACGTACGACGGCGACACGGATCCGGCCGCCCGGCGGTGGATCCGGGACCACGCGAATTTCATCCTGGCCAACCCGGACATGCTGCATTTCGGCATCCTTCCCAACCATGCCTGGTGGGCCGGGTTCTTCCGCCGGCTGCGCTACGTCATCGTGGACGAGGCACACAGCTACCGTGGCGTCTTCGGATCGCATGTTGCTAACCTGATGCGCCGGCTCCGCCGGATCTGCGCGTACTACGGCGCGGGCACCTCGTTCCCCGAACCGGTCTTCATCGCGGCTTCCGCCACCGCCTCCGAGCCTGATGTCTCCTTCTCACGCCTCATCGGCGCCCCCGTGAAGGCGGTCTCCGAGGACTGCTCGCCCCACGGGGCCACCACCGTGGCGCTCTGGGAACCGGCGCTGACCGAGGTCCGGGGCGAGAACGGGGCCAAGGAGCGGCGGACGGCAGTGGCCGAAACTTCTGACCTGCTCGCCAACCTGGTGTCCGCCCGGATCCGGACCATTGCCTTCATCAAATCCCGCCGCGGCGCCGAGACCATCTCCGCCATCACCAAGCGGCTCCTTGACGAGGTGGACCCCAGCCTCCCGCAGCGGGTGGCCGCCTACCGCTCCGGATACCTTCCGGAAGAGCGGCGCGCGGTGGAGAAGGCGCTGCGGTCGGGCCAGCTGCTGGGCGTTTCCAGCACGTCCGCCCTGGAGCTGGGAATCGACATTTCCGGTCTCGATGCGGTCTTGGTGGCCGGCTGGCCCGGGACGCGGGCTTCCCTGTTCCAGCAGATTGGCCGCGCCGGCAGGGCGGGCCAGGATGCCATCGCCGCATTTGTGGCCAGCGATGATCCGCTGGACACCTTCCTGGTGAACCACCCGGAGGCGATTTTCGATGTCTCGGTGGAGGCCACGGTCTTCGACCCGTCCAACCCCTATGTGCTGGGACCACACCTCTGCGCCGCGGCAGCGGAACTCCCCCTGGGACCGGCGGAGCTGGACCTTTTTGGCGGAACTGCCGAAAAGCTCCTGGACCGTCTGGTGGCGCAGGGATATTTGCGGCGGCGTCCCGCCGGCTGGTTCTGGACCCACTCGCAAAGCGCCGCGGCCATGGTCAATCTCCGGGCCGACGGCGGCGGTCCGGTCAGCATCGTTGACGCCGAGACCGGCTCGCTGCTGGGGACCATGGACTCGCCCCAGACCCATTACCAGGCCCACACGGGCGCGGTATACGTCCACCAGGGCGACACCTACGTGGTGGAGGACCTGAACGAAGACGACCACTCTGTCATGGTTCGCCGGGCAAACCCCGACTACTACACCACAGCACGGGACGTGACCCAGATCGAGGTCCTGGACACGGTGCGGACCATGCAATGGGGCGATGTAACCGTCCACTTCGGCGATGTGAAGGTCACCACGCAGGTTGTCTCGTTCCAGCGCAAGGCCTTGATTTCCAACGAAGTCCTGGGTGAGGAGCCCCTTGAGCTGGGTGCCCGGGAGCTCTTCACCAAGGCCGTATGGTTCGTGGTGGACAACCGTTCCTTGACGGGGGCCGGCCTCATCGAAGCCCAGTTCCCCGGTGCCCTCCACGCCGCCGAGCACGCCGCGATCGGGCTCCTGCCCCTCGTCGCCTCCAGCGACCGCTGGGACATCGGCGGGGTCTCCACGGCACTGCATGCGGACACCGGGGTGCCCACCATCTTCGTGTATGACGGGCACCCCGGCGGGGCGGGGTTTGCCGAACGGGGCTTCGACAAGGCCATGGTGTGGCTGGCGGCAACCCGGGACGCCATCAAGGCCTGCGAGTGCGAGTCCGGCTGCCCGTCCTGCGTGCAGTCCCCCAAGTGCGGCAACAAGAACAATCCGCTGGACAAGGCCGCCGCGGTGACCCTGCTGGATGTCCTGCTCAAGGATGCCTCCGAGACGTCCCGTGTGGATGTGGAGGCGAGGAGCTGACGCCCGAGGCCGGCGTCATCGCTATGGCGGCGGCCCTGCCCGGGCATGTCCGGTTGCGGCTCCCAGCAGCGGGCGCTCGCCGAGCCGGGTCCGCACCTCAATGGTCTGGCCCGCGCCCTCGGTACAGCTAAGGACCGTGGCGGCGTGCCGCGCGGCGACCTCGGCGGCAACACTGCAGGGCTCGCCCGTGGTGATGCCGCGGAGCGCATCCGCTGCGGCAAGGGCCGCCAGGTCCGCAGCCGCTGCCGCCCTGCTGGCCAGCACGGCGGACTGGGCCAGCAGCAGCATGACGGCCATGGCCGTCATGACCACAAGGGCCAGCCCTGCGGCCAGGACTGTGCCCGAACCGCGTTCGCGGCCGTCATGCCTTCCCGCCCCGCGCCGGCCCTTGGTGGTGTGGCGCCTGGCGGCGGCAGGGTGGGGCCGTCCGGCATCGGCCATCATTTGGCGGCCTGGCCATGCGTGGAGCCCCTGAGGGCACCGGCGCCGATGCCGGCTCCCGTCCCGGCTGTTTCGCTCCGCATTGACGCCCGCGCGGTGAGGGTCCACGGGATGGATGCTCCCAATGGCCCAGGCACGCGGTCCGTGACCGTGATGTTGAACCACTCGCCGTCTGCAGCAACTGACGCAGCCGCCGAACCGCCGGCGAGCGTCCGGACCGTCCGTTCCACTGCCGCGGTGTCATCACCCCGGGCCAGCGCCCTGGCACCGGCCCTGGCTCCCTCCTCGATGCGCAGTTGCGTCATCCCCGCGGCGGCTGCTGCAAGCAGCATGGCCAGCAATGCCAGTACGGCAGGCAGTGCCACGGCGAACTCTGCGGTAACCGCGCCGCGGGCGTTTGCACCGGCGTCCGCCGTCTTCCGGTCATCGTTGCCGCCGGCGCTGCTGCCGACGACGGCCGTGAGGGGTCCATGAATTCGCAGCCCCGCCGGCAGAGGTGTCACGGCAGCGCCAGCGCGGTGCGGATGAGGTTGAGCAGGAAACCACGTACCTCGTCGCTGCGGAGGATGAACACAAGCAGCCCGGCGAACCCGACGGCGGCCAGGGTAGCAATGGCATATTCCGCGGTGGCCATGCCGGCCTGGGAACCCAGCAGCCCCGTGGGGCGCCATGTCTTGGGCCGGAGACTTCCCGAACCAGGGTGGAGTTCGACGATCCTGCCTGCCTCCGGGAGGGAAGTCTTTGGGCCCAAGGCAGGGGCGGAAGCGGATGGGATGCTGCTGGTGCTGCGCGGGGCGCCGTCCTTTTTCGTGGGCTTCTGGCCGGACGCGGCGAACGCGGAGGTTCCTGCCGTGTAGTGACGGCGGTGGTGGATGGACATGTGGTTTTCCTTTCCATTGGTTTCCGGTGGTTTCCCGGCTGTCTTGACTCTTCCCCGCCCAACGGGAGCAGGTAAGGGAGGGGATGCGCTAAGTGGAAAAGGTGGGCCGTCCCGGTGTTGTGGAGGAAGGGATCGGCCTTCGCGGTGGCCACGGCAGCGGCAGGTTACCCGGTGGGAACCAGGGCAAGCAGCACGGGGACGACGCCAAGGCAGATAAAGGCAGGGAGTGAACACAGGCCCAGCGGAACCACCAGCTTCACGCCAAGCGAAGCGGCCCGCTTTTCCGCGGCCCGGAACCGTTCCCGGCGAAGCCTTGCTGCCTGGGCGTAGAGGATTGCAGACGATGGCGCCCCCGTGAGCGCGGCGAAGCCCAGCGCATCCCGGAGCTCCAGGATTTCGGGGAGCCGGACGGCGGAGCTGCGCCACGCTGTTTCCCAGTCGGCCCCGATGGCCAGCGCCGAGACCACCGGCCGCAGTGAGTCCCTGTACTGCGGCGCGGCCGAGGCAGCCACCAGTTCGAGCGATCGCCCGATGCCGGCTCCGGCATCCAGCATCGCCGCCACGAGTTCGAGCATCATGGCAGTGTCCTTCAGGCCTTCGCCGCGGCTCCCTGCGGGCCACTCGGCTTCGGCCACCTGCTGCGCCCCCGGGCCGGCATGAAACAGATGGCGGAGCCGGTGATGCGACCGGTTAGAGCCGGAGCAGGCAAGCCAGGCACTTGCGGCGAGCAGCAGGAACAGTGCAAAGCCTGCAGCCAAACCCGGTGTCATGGCACTCCTGTCCCTGCGGCCGCCGCAACAAGCCTGGCGGACCACGCCCTTCCTGCTGCCGTGAGCACCGCGCCACTGAACAATGCGGCCAGTCCCAGGGGTGTTCCCAGCAGGGTGGCCAATGGATCCACGCCCAGGGCAGCACCCAGTCCAAGACCCATCAATGGAAGCCAGGTCAAAAGACGGACCGTGGCTTTGGGGCCGGCGAGGGCGGTCTGCCTGGCTGCATCCGCATCATCCTCCGCTTCCAGCTGGGCCACGAACCGGGTCAGCACGTCGGCGAGCGGACATCCACTGGCTTCGGCGATGTCAAAGCAGGCAGCAAGCTCAGACCAGGTCCTGGCCTCCCGGTCCCTGTGAGGCAACGCCGTGGAAACCGCACGCCGGATGGCCTCCGAGACAGGGGCTCCGGTTGCCGCGGCCGCTCGTGCGGAAGCCAGGACGGCAGTTGAACCCTCTGACAGCGCTGGGGATGGGAGCGCGGCGTGGTCATGCCGTTGCCCGTCCTGCGGCGTGCCGTACATGGTCCACAGCTCGTCCCACAGCCGCCCGGGTGTCCGGCCGCCCCTGAGCAGCGCCGCCAGCTGCTGCACCACCAGGGTCAGTCCAGGGCCCCGCACTTTCGCCGGGTCCCGTCCGCCTGCGCTGCCCCAGCGCAGTATCCGGCCCTGCCGGGATCCCGGTGCCTTCTGGCTGCTGCCGCCTGCTGCACGCAACCTGGACGCAGCATCCAGGGGCGGCTTGAGGAGCAGCACCACAGCGGCGCCCAGGACTCCGATGAGGAGGATCGTCACAGGGTGACCCCGGAGTCCATTCCCAAACGGGCAGCCAGCGCCGGCCATGCGGGACCTGCCACCCCCGATTCTTCAACCGCCGGCTCCACCGTCAGCCCCTCCGGGCCGTCGCCGATCAGTCCGATGCAAAGGACTTCCCTCCCCCGGGACGTCCTGCCCACGTGGATCACAGCGTCAAGGGCGCTGGCAGCCTGGAGCCGAACAGCCTCGGGTCCCAGCCCGGCGAGCGCGCCCAGGGCGTTGAGCCTTGCGGGGACTGCTGCTGCCGTGTTGGCGTGGATGGTTCCTCCACCGCCGCTGTGCCCGGTGTTCATCGCGGTAAGGAGCTCGCGGACTTCCGCGCCCCGGCACTCGCCCACCACCAACCTGTCCGGACGCATGCGCAGTGCCTGCCTGACGAGTTCCCCCAGGTCCACTGTCCCGCCGCCTTCGAGGTTTCCGTGCCGTGATTCCAACGCGACCACGTGCGGGTGGACAGGATTCAGTTCGGACGCATCCTCGATCAGGACCAGCCGCTCCTCCGCCGCACACAATCCCAGGAGCGTAGACAGCAGCGTGGTCTTCCCGGAACCCGTGGCACCGCTGATCAGGAAGCTCAGCCTCCTGTCCACGACCTTCTCAAGCACCGCCTGCACTCCCGGGCCGAACATGCCCCCGGCGCGCAGCTCCTCCATGCTGAAGACCTTCTCCCTGCGGATCCGGACGCTCAGCAGCGTCCCGGACGTGGAAACCGGCGGCAACACGGCATGGACACGGTAGCCGCCGGCGAGCCTGACATCGACACAGGGCGAGCCGTCATCGAGGCGGCGCCCGCCTGCAGCGACGAGCCTGCAGGCCAGCGCCCGCAGCTGTGCCTCGCCGTCGAACAGGACGGGGACCCGCTCGATGCCGCGGCCCCGGTCCACCCAGACGGAGTGGGGAGCGTTGACGAAGATGTCGGTGACGGCGGGATCCCGGGTGAGCTCCTGCAGCGGCCCCAGCCCGTTGAGTTCGGCACTGATCCGCTCTACGGCGGCAAGGGATCCTGCGGTGCCCAACAGCTTGCCGGTGGCCTGGACTGCCGCGGCAACCCGAGACGGCGTCACGGCACCGGCCTCTGCCATCATCGATTCGCGGACGGATTCCAGCAGCCCTGAATCGATGGTCCTGCCGCTGCCGGCGCTTCCCCTGCTGCGCCTCAGGCGGCCTGCCTGGTTTGCTTCCAGGATGCGGACGCTGCGCCGTGAGCCCAGGCCTCCCGCCCCCGCTGCGCTGCCCGCTTTCCCGGCCGGAGCCGACGGATTACCCGGCGCCGGGCTCATGCCAACTCTCCAGCCGGCAGGTCATCGCCAAGCCAATCGAGCACAGATGCAGCGAAGCGCCGGATGTTCCGGCGCTTCCCCAGGTCCAGCAGCCGGCCGGATTCCATGGCTCCGCCGACGCCGCGGAGTTCTGGTATCCGGCCCTGGACCGGCAGTCCCACGGCGTCAGCGATCAGCGAACTGTCCAGCGCGGAGCCCGGCCGGCCCCGCACCAGCAGGGCCGCCTCCACCGGCGGAAGCTCCTGCATCAGGCGTACGGCCGCCACTGCTGCCTTCAGTTGTGCGGGTACCACCATCATGATCCGGTCGCAGTCCCAGGCCACCGTATGGAGCGGCTCTGCCCCCCTTCCCACATCGAGCAGGACCAGTTCATAGCCACGGCGCGCAGCATCAAGCACACCTGCTGCGGCTGCGGCGGCAACGGGAAGGGTCTGCTCCCGTGTGGCAGGCCAGGACAGGAAGGAAAAGCCTCCCGCAACGGGTAGGGAATCCGAGAGCTGCAGGGGGTCGATGCTTCCCCTGGCCTCGGCGAGGTCCGGCCATCGGAGCCCGGGGGCTTCCTCTGCTGCGAGCGCCAGCTCCAGGCCGCCACCCCATGGGTCGCCGTCAACCAGCAGGACCCGTACCCCCAGCCCTGCTGCCGCCTGCGCTATCCAGATGGCGGCAGTGGTGGCTCCTGCACCGCCGCAACCGCCCGTGATGCCAAGGACCATTCCGCCCGGGCCCGGCGACCGCGACCGGCTCAGATGGTCAGCCAGCCAGGCGGCGGCATCCGGCAGTACAGCAACACGCTCTGCCCCGAGGGCCGCCGCCAGGTGCCAGAGGCTGTCGCCCTCGCCGTCGAGGCCCACCATGACCGCAGGCGTGCTGCGCCGGGGCGGCAGTTCACGCACGTCACTGCCCACCAGGACGGCAGCTGCCGCCTCCCAGTAGCGGCCTGCCTCCACTGCGTCCGGGACAACGTGCAGGTGCGCGCCGGCGGCTGCCACAATACGCTCCACTTCGGCACGGAGGACGCCGGAGGAGGTCACCAGCAGAACCTCTCCTGCACCATCCGGCCGAATCCCGGCGGGCATTGAACCCCCAGGCATTGAACCCCTTAGCCCTGAACCGACAGGCCTTGAATGCTCCGGCAGCCAGGCGGCTTCGGACGCTTCCCCGCTGTCCGCAACAGGACCCCCGCGGGATGGTGGCGCCGTGTTCGTTGGCCGCCACGAGGAGCCGGAGGCCGGTCCCGGACCGGATGTGGATGCGTTCAGCTGGTGCCTGCTCATGGAGCCACTCTGCCGCGGCGGTGCGGCCTGGTTAAGGGAGCAAGTCCCGTATGTGGACAACCTGCAGCGCGGACACCTCAACAAGGCCCAACCCTCCAACGAGGCACAGCCTCCAACAAGGCACAATGGGAACATGTACCTGCTGCTCGCCGCCCACCCCCGCGGCGCGGCGCTCCAGGAACTGACGCTGGCGGGCCTCGCCCAGCCGGCCAATCCCGAACCCCGCGTTGTGGCACTCACCGACCTTGCCGCCGTCGTCCGCGAACTGGAGGCACGGCGCCCCGGTGGCCAACCGCCCCGCTGGATATGGCACCGGACCCAGGACTGGTACCCGGCGCTGCTCGCATCCGGGGTGGAGGTGGAGCGCTGCTACGACCTCACCCTGTGCGGCAACATCCTGGCCTTCTCGCAGTTCAGCGCGCACACCGACTACGCCCGGAACACGGACAGGGTACCGGTGGAGGATCCCGCTCTTCCGCCTAAGTCGCTGCAGCCGCCGCGTCCCCCTGCAGACCAGGGCGCGCTGTTCGATGATCCCGCAACCGGGCCGCCGCCGGGGGCGCCGCTCGAGGAACTCCGTTCCGAATACGCAGCCCAACAGAGTGCGCTGGCAGGCGTGGGCACGGAGGAAAACCGCCGGAACCGCCTCCAGCTGCTGCTCGCGGCGGAGTCGGCGGCAGCTATTGTGGCCGCCGAGATGCAGCACGCCGGGGTCCCCTGGCGGGAAGACCTGCACGAACAGATCCTGGCCGGCCATCTGGGACCCCGCCCGCCCGCCGGGCAGCGTCCCGTGAAACTGGAGGCGCTGGCGGCGGAGCTGCGCGTCATGCTCAACTCACCCGGGCTCAACCCGGACTCCCCGCAGGACCTGATGCGCGCCCTGCACCGCAACGGGATCGAGGTCAAAAGCACCCGCAAGTGGGAGCTGAGGGAGTCCAGCCACCCCGCCATCGAGCCGTTGCTGGAGTACAAGAGGCTTTCCCGCCTTCACACCGCCAACGGCTGGTCCTGGCTGGACGCGTGGGTGGACGGCGGCCGGTTCCGCCCGGAATACGTGGTGGGAGGCGTGGTGTCGGGCCGCTGGGCATCCCGCGGCGGCGGGGCGCTGCAGATTCCGCGCCAGGTCCGCGGCGCGGTGCACGCCGACCCTGGCCACAAGCTCATCGTTGCGGACGCCTCGCAGCTGGAGCCGCGCGTCCTGGCGGCCCTGGCGCAGGACTCGGCCATGGCTGAGGCGGCGCGGGACCAGGACCTGTACGCCGGGATCGCCGCCAAGGGATTTGGCGGCGACCGGGCCAAGGCGAAGATGGCCCTGCTGGGCGCCATGTACGGCGCCACCTCCGGCGAGGCCGGCCGCCTCATGCCGCAATTGGCCCGCATCTACCCGCGTGCCGTGGACTTTGTGGAGCGGGCGGCACGGGCGGGCGAAGCGGGCGGGACGGTCACCACCAGGCTGGGCCGCAGCAGCCCTCCGCCGTCCGGGCAGTGGTTCCTCAGCCAGCGCTCGGCCACGGCGGAGGAGCAGCGGAGGGCAGAGTCGATCGCGCGGTCCCGCGGGCGGTTTACCCGGAACTTCGTGGTCCAGGGCTCGGCAGCGGACTGGGCGGCCTGCTGGCTGGCAGAATTGCGACGGCGGCTGCGCGCCTTGCGGCCGGCAGGAACCGGCGGCAGCGGCGGACCTGTGGGGGCCCAACTCGCCTTCTTCCTGCATGACGAAGTCATGGTGCACGCGCCCTCGGACCGCGTCGAAGCCTGCATCGCGGCAATCGAGGAATCGGCCAAGGCCGCCAAGGAATTGCTGTTCGGTCCCATCCCCGTGGAGTTCCCCGTCAGCATGGCCGTGGTGGACTCCTACGACCTCGCCAAATAGGGCGGAGGGCATCCCGTGCTGCCTCTTTTACTGTCGTCGAGACGATAAGTAATCTACCCGGCGGTAGCTATGCGCGCCCGGTGACGGACGTTACAGTCGAAGCGGGGCTGATGCAGACCGGTCCACACGCTGATGCAACGACGCATACCAGGGAGGTCCCCGTCCATGGCGGGAAGATTTGAAATTCACCGTGCAGGCGATGAGTCGTACCGGCTGCGGCTGACCGACGCCGAAGGCAATATCGTTGCGGTGTCACCAACCTTCAGGTCCCTCAGCCTGCTCCGCGACGGGATCAACGCCATGCGCGAGAATGCCGCCACCGGAATCGTGGTGGATTTGCGCCACCAGCAGGCCTGAAAACTAGACCCCGATCGGGTGCAGTCTGGTACGGTCCCATGGAACGGACCAGCCGAGCTGGTCGAAGAGGCCGCTCAGCACAATGCCGGTGAAGCCCCACACCACCACGCCGTTGACAGTGAAGGCAGGGCTGTCAAACGTGCGGCCTGCGCGGTGCACCGTGGCCATCACCCTGTTGTCCGGGTCCAGGAGGTCCCTGACCGGGACGCGGAATACCTGGGCGGATTCGGCGTAGTCCACCACCCGTACCGGCGACGGCGAGTGCCACCATCCGAGCACCGGCGTCACCAGGAAGTTGCTGTGCGCCAGGCCCAGTTCCTGGAGCGTGCCGAGGACTTCCACCCCGCCGGTGTCCAGTCCGGTTTCCTCCTCGGCTTCCCTAAGCGCAGCCGCCACCGGCGTTTCGCCCCGGTCGATGCTGCCGCCGGGAAACGCCACCTGCCCTGGATGCGAACCCAGGGTGTGGGCGCGCTCCAGGAGCAGGACGTCCAGATCCGCCGGCGCCAGTGGCTTGCCGGACGCGGCCGGGACGTCGTCGAGCACCCCGAAAAGCATCAGGACCGCGGCCCTGCGGGCGCGGGAGGCATCTACTGTCAGTGCAGCCCAGCGTGGATCAGGGGGCCCGGCCGTCCCGGCTTCCGCCCGCTGGACCAGCGCGGCCAGGTCTTCCCTTGCGCTCACGTGGCCCTCGCCTGGGAGGCCATCCGGATCTCCGCAGCCCGCTGCTGTTCAGACAGGTACTGCTCCAGCAACGCCTCGCTGCCGGGCGCAAGTTCATACTTGAGGAGCTTGGCTGCTTTGACGGGGTCGGTCTCCCCCAGGCCATAGCTCGGGCACCAATTAGCCACGGGACAGGCACCACAGGCGGGCTTCCGGGCGTGGCAGACGCGGCGGCCGTGGAAGATCACACGGTGGGACAGCATGGTCCAGTCCCTGCGGTCAAACAACTCCGCCACGTCCTGTTCGATCTGCACAGGGTCCTCGGACTGGGTCCACCCAAACCGCTTGGCCAGCCGGGCGAAATGGGTATCGACGGAGATGCCCGGGATGCCGAAGGCGTTGGCCAGCACCACGTTGGCGGTTTTGCGGCCCACCCCGGGCAAGGTGACCAGGTCTTCCATCCGCCCCGGGACCTCGCCGTCAAAGTCATCCACCAGGCGGGTGCACAGCGCCAGGACGTTCCTCGCTTTGGCGCGGAAGAACCCCGTGGGCTTGAGGATGGTTTCAAGCTCCGTGGGGTCCGCCTCGGCCAGGGACCGGGCATTGGGCCAGCGTGCGAACAGCACTTTGGTGACCTGGTTGACCGTGACGTCGGTGGTCTGGGCGGACAGCACGGTGGCCACCAGCAGTTCGAAGGGGTTGCGGAAGTCCAGTTCCGCGTGGGCGTAGGGATATTTTTCGGCCAGGGCCCGGTGGATGCGCCGTGCCCGCCGTTTCAGCGCCAGGACGGATTCGGACGAGACCACGGGCATCCCCGCGGCCTGCCCGTTCTTGCTGCGTGGCCCGGCCACGGCGTCAGCCGCGCTCGATGTTGCTGAGGTCGCGCAGGACGCCCAGCCGTCCGTCCGTGTGCTGGACCAGGAATTCGTGGCCCCGGTCCTCAAGCGCCAGTACCCAGCCGCCGGGCTCGATCACGAAGGCAGGCGCACCGGTGCGGGGGTCGTAGGCGGTGCGGTGCTGGGCGACGGCGAACCAGAATGCCTCATGGATGGGCTGCCCGTCGGTCTCGTCATGGCGGGTGGACGGGTCCACCGTCGCGCCGATGGGCTGCTCGGAACGGACCTGCTGGTGGACAGCGGTGGCGGCCGGCGGCTCCCACGCTGCCTGCGGAGCGCCCGCGGCGGGGACGGCACCGTGCTGGGTCTCCTCGGCTGCCGGGGCCGGGGTTGAGCCAGGACGGACGACGTCGGCCGCCTGGGTGGGCGGCCCGGCGTCCACATGCGGTGTGCCGGCATCCCGGTCAGCGGCTTCGGGGGCGGTTGATACAGGGGTGGATGATACAGGGCTGGTTGATACAGGGCTGGTTGATACAGGGGCGGTTGGCGCCGCGGGGGTCGAGGCAGCCGGACCCGCGACGGTGCCCGCAGCTGGAGCGCCGGCAGCTGCAGCGCCGGTCCCTGCAACGGCAGCCCCGGCATTGGCCACGGGGACGGCGGCAGTGGCGGGCGTGTGGGTGGAACGCGCCGGCGCAGGGTTGGGGCTGGAAGATCCCGGCTCGACGGCGGAGGAACCTGCACCGGCCCCACCGAACAGGGTGGCACCTTTGAAGCCGCCCTTTGACTGGTTGGAGCCGGACTCCGGCTTGGGGGCTTTGGGGGTGCGCGGCTTCCGCAGCGGGACCGCGGCCTCGCGGGCCACAATGTGCGCCGGCGTCTCTGGCCGGTCCTTGAAGTCACCGGAAAGGTACGGCAGGAACCGGCCCAGCACGGTGGCGGCGAAGAGGACGAGCGAGCCGATCAGGCCCACCAGCAGGCTGGTGACGTAGCCGCCTGCAACGGACAGGAAGAAGAAGGCCAGGGCGAAGGAGGCCACAACGGAGGCGAACTGGTCGATCGAGAGCGACCCCACGCGGATCCTTGTGGCGGGTGCCAGGCGGCGCGCCGCGAACAATGCGCTGGCGATCAGCGGCAGGACGATGCCCAGTCCCAGGAAGAACAGGTTGTTGAGGTTCCACAGGTTGTACCGGGCGCCGAAGAGGGGAAGCAGGGACGCGACAAAGAGGATCAGGGTGCCTGCGAAGACGGCCAGGTCGCGCACGGTGAACGGACCGAGGACCGCCTGGTTGGCGTTCGGGTCGATCTTCCCGGAGCCGGCCTTCTGCCCTGCAGCCTGCCCCTTGGCGGCGTTGCCGGCCGGTGTCGCGTGCGCGGATCCTCCCACGGCAGGCCCGGAGGCTCCTGGCCCTGCCTTGGTGTCCGGACCCGTTCGCTGGCCGTAACTCTGCTGGTTCATTCTGCTCTCCTTAGCGTGGCGGCACCGGGCCCGGTCCGGACCCGAAAACTGTGCCGTCTTGACATGCGGTCCGGGCCCGGCAAGGCGCTGTTTGCGCCCGGCCGGAGAGGTCCGAAGTGAAGTCACAATTCCATCTCAGCCTAGTCAACGGCCCGGCCGATCACTAGCTGGGGCAGGCCTCCGGCGGTGCCTGGCGAGTCATGAAGAGACCATTCACCGCATAAAAAATGCCGCTCATGGCCGCGTATGTGACGGGGCACACAGCGGATGCACCGTAAGCATTAGGCTTGGTTGCGGAACAGCTCTTTGCGGTATGCCCGCCCCCGGCTGGAGCCCAATGCCGTGCGATCGGCGGGCCATGCGGTGGCGGCGTCCCGCGCGGCAAAGATCGATGAATGATGAGGTTCACATGTCCCAGGACACTCCCAGCTCCACGGCTACCGTTCCGTCCGCTTCCGCCCAGCCGGCAGGACAGCAAGGCCACCAGGGCGACGCCTTCGCGAACCTGCTGCATGAGACGCGGGCCTTTCCACCCTCCCCGGAATTCGCGGCCGACGCCGTTGTCACCGCCGCCGAGTACGGGGAGGCGAACGCCGACCGGCCCGCGTTTTGGGCGAAGAAGGCCCGGGAGCTGCTGACGTGGTCCAAGGACTTCACACAGGCGCTGGACTGGTCTGATCCGCCGTTCGCCAAGTGGTTCGTTGGCGGCGAAATCAACGCGGCGTACAACGCGCTGGACCGGCATGTGGAGGCCGGCAACGGCGACCGCGTGGCCATCTACTTCGAGGGCGAGCCCGGCGACACCCGCACCTATACCTACGCCCAGCTGACCGAGGAAGTGAAGAAGGCGGCCAACGCTTTCGAGTCCCTGGGCGTTGCCAAGGGTGACCGGGTTGCGGTGTACCTGCCCATGATCCCGGAGGCCGTGATCACGCTGCTGGCATGCGCACGCATCGGCGCGGTCCACTCGGTGGTGTTCGGTGGATTCTCGGCGGAGGCCCTCCGGTCCCGGATCGACGACGCCGAAGCCAAGCTGGTGGTGACCGCCGACGGCACCTACCGCCGAGGCAAGCCGAGCCCCCTGAAGCCGGCCGTCGATGATGCCCTGGCCCACGATGGCCACACGGTCCAGAACGTGGTGGTGGTCAAGCGCAACGGCCAGGACGTGGACTGGCACGAGGGCCGGGACCACTGGTGGGCGGACACGGTGGGGACGGCCAGCGCAGAGCACACCGCAGTGGGCCACGATTCGGAGCACCCGCTCTACATCCTCTACACGTCCGGTACCACCGGGAAGCCCAAGGGCATCCTGCACACCACCGGCGGCTACCTCACCCAGACCGCCTACACCCACAGGGCGGTCTTTGACCTGCATCCGGAAACGGACGTGTACTGGTGCACGGCCGACGTCGGCTGGGTCACCGGCCACTCCTACGTCGCCTACGCCCCGCTCATCAACGGCGCCACGCAGGTCATGTACGAGGGCACGCCGGACTCCCCGCACCAGGGCCGCTGGTGGGAGATCGTGGAAAAGTACAAGGTCTCCATCCTGTACACCGCTCCCACCGCCATCCGCACCTTCATGAAGTGGGGCGCGGAGATCCCGGCGAAGTACGATCTTTCCTCCCTGCGGGTGCTGGGTTCGGTGGGCGAGCCCATCAACCCCGAGGCCTGGATGTGGTACCGCAAGGTAATCGGCGGCGACAAGGCGCCCATCGTGGACACCTGGTGGCAGACCGAAACCGGCGCACAGATGATCGCCCCGCTTCCCGGGGTCACCGCCACCAAGCCCGGCTCCGCCCAGGTGCCGCTGCCCGGTATCGCCGTGGATGTGGTGGATGAAATGGGCGAGTCCGTCCCCAACGGCCACGGCGGTTTCCTGGTGATCCGCGAACCCTGGCCGGCCATGCTGCGCGGCATCTGGGGCGACCCGCAGCGGTTCAAGGACACCTACTGGTCCCGCTTCGAAAACATGTACTTCGCCGGGGACGGCGCCAAGAAGGACGAAGACGGGGACATCTGGCTGCTGGGCCGCGTGGACGACGTCATGAACGTCTCCGGGCACCGGCTCTCCACCACAGAAATCGAATCCGCCCTGGTGAGCCACCCCGCCGTGGCGGAGGCCGCCGTCGTGGGCGCCACGGACGAAACCACCGGCCAGGCCGTGGTTGCGTTCGTGATCCTCCGCGGCGATGCCGTGAACAACGGCGACGCCACCGTACAGGAGCTGCGCAACCACGTGGGCAAGGAAATCGGGCCCATTGCCAAGCCCAAGAACATCCTGGTGGTGCCCGAACTGCCCAAGACCCGGTCCGGCAAGATCATGCGCCGGCTCCTCAAGGATGTGGCGGAAGGCCGCGACCCGGGCGACGCCACCACGCTGTCCGACCCCACGATCATGCAGCAGATCGCGGCCAGCCTCCGGAAGTAGCAATACGGCGACGGCGCTTCCCCAGCCGGGGAGGCGCCGTCGCCGTATGCTGGGAGCACCCTTGCCACCCGCGTTGAAGGATCCGCCTCCATGCTGCCTGCCGCCCGACACCAAGCAATCCTGGATGCCGTCCAGCGGGAGCGGGTGGTCCGGGTCTCGGACCTCGCCACCCAGCTTGGCGTCTCGTTGATGACGGTGAGGCGGGACATCGAGCTGCTCGAGGAGGGCGGCAAGCTGGAACGAATCCACGGCGGCGCCAAGCTGCCGGGGGATGCAAGCACGCATGAGCCCGGTTTCGAGCTGAAGTCCACGCAGTTGACCGCGGAGAAGCGCGCCATCGCCGTGGAGGCGGCCGCCCTGGTCCACGAGGGCATGGCGGTCGGCCTGGGTGCCGGCACCACCACGTGGGCATTGGCCAAGGAACTGGTTGGAGGGCCGCGGATCACGGTGGTCACCAACTCTGTCAGGATCGCGGACCTCTTCCACCACGCTGCCTCGTCCGGCTCGGCCCGTTACTCCTCCACCGTGATCCTGGTGGGCGGCGAGCGCACGCCCTCAGACGCCCTGGTGGGGCCCATCGCAACGGGCGCCCTCAAGCAACTGCACCTGGACGTGCTGTTCCTGGGCGTCCACGGGATGGATGCCGAGGCGGGCTTCACCACACCCAACCTGCTCGAAGCCGAAACCGACCGGGCCTTCATGGCAGCAGCGCGCAAGACAGTGGTGCTGGCCGACCACACCAAATGGGGAATGCTGGGCATCAGTTCCATCGCCGCCCTGGATGACGTGGATGAGGTCATCAGCGATTCCGGACTTGGCCCGGAGGCCCGGCGGGTCCTGCAGGAGCGGACCAGGCTGCGCCTGCCCGCCATGCAGTCGGCCGGCTAGGGGCAGCCGCAGGATTGGCGTACGTGCAGTTTGGTGGGAAAGATCCGGTGCCGCGGGTCCTCCCCCCGGCTGGCTCCAACGAGTGCCGCCACGGCAGCCTCCGCCATGGCCGCCACCGGCTGCTCAACGGTGGTCAGCGGCGGCCAGGAGTATTCAGAGTCGGCCGAGCCGTCAAAAGACGCCACGGCAATGTCGCCCGGAACAGACAGTCCCGCTTCATGGATGGCCCGCAGCAGTCCAATCCCCTGCATATCGGACGTGGCGAAGACGGCCGTTGGCCGGTTCACTGACGCCAGGAGGCGTTGCCCGGCCACGTACCCTCCGGGCCGGGTGAAGGCACTGTAGGCAATGGGCCCCTCGGGCAGACCAGCTTCCTGGAGCGCTTGCCGCCAACCTACTTCACGGCCGTCGGTCTCCCCGGAGACGTTGGTTCCCATGGCCAGGCCGATGTTGGTGTGGCCATGGCTGATCAGGTGTTCCACCGCGATCCTGGCTCCGGCCGCCAGGTCCACACCGATGCTGTTGAAGCCCGGGGCGTCACGTTCCTGGTTGAGCAGCACGGACGGGATGTCCGCCGTTTCCAGCGCCTCGAGATCGGGTTCGAAAAGGACGCTGGCCAGCAGGACGCCGTCCACCTGCCGGGCGGCGAGGTTCCGGATGTTGCGGCGTTCCTTGGCCAGGTTTCCGTCCGAGTTGCTCAGCACCAGCGCGTACCCCAGGTCTGCGGCGGCATCCTCCACGGCGTGCGAAAACAGTGAGAAGAACGGGTTCGAGATGTCCGGGACGATAAGCCCCAGGGTCTCGCTTGAGCCGAGCTTCAGCGCCCGCGCGGCGGCGTTGGGCCGGTAGCCCAGGACGCGGATGGCGTCCTGGACCTTGGCTTCGGTGGCCGGCGCCACTTTCTTGGGTCCGCCATTGACCACGTAACTGACGACGGCGGTGCTGACGCCGGCATAGCGCGCCACATCCTTGCGGGTCACCGGGCCGCCGCGGGAGGCCTGCGCGGCCGGGGAAGTCATGCTGTCCATGCTAACCACTCATACCCGGCGCATCCCCAAAGTCACGGATGGGAAGCCGTACGCCGTTTTGCAGGGCGGACTGGTGGGCCACGATGCCCGGGAGGGTGAAGCGGGCGGCCACCCACGCATTCACGGGCGGCAGTGTGCCGTCATTGACCGCCGTGACGAAGTCGTCCACCAGGAAATGGTGGCTTCCCTCGTGCCCGTTCGGTGCGCCGCGGAACTCCTCAGGCAACCGTCCGGCGTCGTGGACGGGAGCGAGTCCCGACACGAATGCGTCCCGGAGTTCCGGGGCCACGTTGGCCAGTGAGGGATCGTCCAGGGACATGCTGGGCCGGGTTTCCATCTGCTCGGAGATGTCGTGGACATTCTGTTTGTCCTGCCAGACGGTGACCCTGGCGAGCTGTTCAAAGCTTGCCTCCGTGCCAAAAAACCGGAAGCGCGATTCGCGGATGTGGGACGGATAGCCCACGCGGCGCATCTCGTTGGTGCGCATCACGCCGCCGTCGTTCAGTTCAAAGAGCGCCGTGGCGTTGGAGAAGTCATTGCCGAACATGCTGACGTCCTTGTCGAATACCCCGTCATCCCGCTGGTCCTTGACGCCCACGCAGCTGACGCTGACGGCGTGCGTCGGGATGGCCCCCAGCACCCCGCCGATCGCATGGGTGGGGTAGAGCATTGGCGGGTAGCTTGCCGTCTCCTTCCACCGCTCGCCCCCGCTGTACTGGTAGGCGTCATAAAAGCCGAGGTCCATGTCGTGGACGTAGTCGCCTTCGGAGTAGAAGACCCGGCCAAACCTGCCGGCCGCCTGCTGTTCGCGGGCATACACGGTGGCGGGGTTGTAGTAGCTGGTCTCACCCATCATGTACACCTTGCCGGTGTCCCGGACGGCCTGGATGATGCGGGCGATCTCCTCTTCGGCAACCGCCATGGGCACGGCTGAGTAGACGTGCTTGCCGGCGCGGAGAGCACGCTCCACCAGGGGTCCGTGCGTCCAGCGCTGGGTGAAGACCGCCACGGCGTCGACGTCGGAGGCCAGAAGGGCGTCAAAGTCGGGCACGACGCCGGCAAGATCCAGCCTTCGGACCACGGATTCAGCCCGCTCCGGCAGCTCGTCCACAACATAGACCGCACTGACGCCGGGATGCAGGTTGAACAGGTGTGCGAACTGGCTGCCGAACTGGCCCGCGCCCACGATGCCGATGGAGAACGTCATTGTCTGCCTTCCGATTGAAGTTTCTCCGAGTGTTTCACCCGCATCTACTCGAGTCAATATCCAGTCACTGGCGTAATTGCCCTGGTTTTGAAACATTGAAATAAGCCCTTGCCGTCCAATATCTACTCGTGTAGATTTCTTTCCAGCCTGTTACTTCCATCACACTCAGGAAAGGGTCGACGATGACCACCCTTACCAGGAACGCCAGCCCGGCAGTGCACGCAGCGCACCGGCCGCTGAAGCGCCGGGGACAGAGCGACCTGAAGATCGCATTGTTCTTCATAGCCCCGGCGATGATCGGATTTATCGTTTTCTACCTGGTGCCCACCCTGCGGGGCATCTACCTCAGCTTCACCGAATACAGCATCCTCGGCGACCCGACGTGGATCGGTGCCGCCAACTACGAGGCCATCGCCAAGGACCCCCTGTTCTGGAATGCGCTGGCTGTCACCGGGCAGTACGTCCTGATCAACATCCTCCTCCAGACCACGCTCGCGCTGGGGCTTGCCCTGCTGATGCACCGGGTAGCCAAATCAACCGTGATCCGCGGCGCGCTCCTGCTGCCGTACCTGATGGCGAACGTGATCGCCGCCCTCCTCTGGTTCTGGCTTCTGGACTACCAGATCGGCATCGTCAACTACTTCATCGACGCCATCGGCCTGCCCAAGGTGGCATTCTTCGGCAGCGAGGAATGGGCCATCCCCACCCAGGCCCTCATCAACACCTGGCGGCACATGGGCTACACCGCCCTGCTGCTGTTCGCCGGCCTGCAGGCCATTCCCAGCCACGTCTACGAAGTGGCCAACCTGGACGGCGCCTCACCCTGGCAAACATTCCGCAAGATCACCATGCCGCTGCTGCGCCCGGTGCTCGCGCTGGTCCTGATCGTCACCGTCATCGGTTCCTTCCAGGTGTTCGACACCGTTGCCGTCACCACCCTGGGCGGACCCGTCAATGCCAGCCGGGTGCTGCAGTTCTACATCTACCAAAAGGCCTTCACGGAATCGGACTTCGGCTACGGCTCCGCCCTGGCGGTCATCCTCTTCGTCATCCTCGCCCTGGTGGCCTTCATCCAGATGAAGTTCCTCAAGGGCAACGAATCAGACCTGGATTAAGGACACTTCCATGACCACCGCAAAAGTCTCCGCACCCGCCCGGCCCGCCACCCGCCGTCGTCCGTTCAACTGGCGCCGCACCGCCGCCTGGTTCCTTGTGGCCATCGCCGTGGCCGTCTCGGTCCTCCCCTTCTACTGGATCCTCCGGACGGCACTGTCCACCAACGGGGCCCTGGCCGGCAACGCCACCAACCTGCTGCCCGCAGAATTCAGCCTGGGCGCATTCCAGCGCGTCTTCGGCCTGCAGTCCCCCGAAGAGGCAGTGTCCCAGGGCGGATCCGGCGCGCAAATCGACTTCTGGATCTACCTGCGCAACTCCGTGCTCTTTGCCTCCATCACCACCACCGGCGCAGTGTTCTTCAGCGCCATGGCCGCCTACGCCTTCGCCCGGCTGCGGTGGCGGGGACGGAACCTGGTCTTCAGCCTGTTCCTGGCCACCATGATGGTGCCGCCGATCTTCACCGCGCTGCCCAACTTCCTCCTGATCAAGAACCTGGGCCTGCTCAACACCATGGCGGGGCTGGTACTCCCCTACATCTTCATGACCCCGTTCGCCATTTTCTTCCTCCGGCAGTTCTTCCTGAACATGTCCCGCGAGGTGGAGGAAGCGGCAATGCTCGACGGCGCCAAGCACCTTCGGATCTTCTTCCAGATCATCCTGCCAAACGCCGCAGCCCCCATCGCCACCCTGGCCCTGCTCACCTTCATCGGCCAGTGGAACGAGTACTTCTGGCCGCTGCTGGTGGGCCAGGAGGAGTCCGTCCGCGTCCTCACGGTGGGCCTGGGCGTGTTCAAGTCCCAATCGCCGCAGGGAGCGCCGGACTGGTCCGGCCTCATGGCGGCCACGCTGGTCTCCGCCCTTCCCGTCCTGATCCTGTTCGCCATCTTCGGCAAGAAAATCGTCAACTCCATCGGCTTCTCCGGCATCAAGTAATCACCCCTTCCCTCGAAATTCCCCCTCCCGGCGCGCGCCACGGCGGCCTGCCCGGAAGCACCCTGAAAGGACCCCCATGAACCTGAACAAGAAAGCACTCGGCTCCCTCGCAGCAGCCGCGGCAGCAGTCCTGGCCCTCTCCGCCTGCGGAGGCGGCGGCTCCGCGGAAGCCGGCAAGGGCGAGATCAACTACTGGCTCTGGGACGCCAACCAGCTCCCCGCCTACAAGCAGTGCGCCGACGACTTCCACAAGGCCAACCCGGACATCACCGTCAAGGTCACCCAGCGCGGCTGGGACGATTACTGGGGCACCCTGACCAACGGATTCGTGGCAGGCACCGCCCCGGACGTCTTCACCGACCACCTGGGCAAGTACCCCGAATTCATCAAGAACAAGCAGCTGCTCGCCCTGGACGACGCCGTCAAGAAGGACAACATCGACACCGGCATCTACAACTCCGGCCTGGCGGACCTCTGGGTGGGCCAGGACGGCAAGCGCTACGGACTTCCCAAGGACTGGGACACCATCGCGCTGTTCTACAACACCAAACTTGCCGCGGACGCCGGCGTCACCCCGGAGCAGATGGCCAACCTGACGTGGAATCCGAAGGACGGCGGTTCGTACGAAAAGACCATCGCCCACCTGACCGTGGACAAGAACGGCAAGCGCGGCGACGAGCCCGGCTTCGACAAGAACAACGTTGCCGTCTACGGGCTCGGCCTCAACGGCTCCGGTTCCGGCCAGGGCCAGACCGAATGGAGCTACCTGACCGGCACCACCGGCTGGACGCACACGGACAAGAACCCGTGGGGCAAGCACTTCAACTACGACGACCCCAAGTTCCAGGAAAGCATCGACTGGTTCGCCGGGCTGGTGGAGAAGGGCTACATGCCCAAGCTCGAAACCACGGTGGGCGCCAGCATGGCCGATACCTTCGCCGCCGGCAAGTCCGTCATCAACGCCAACGGCTCCTGGATGATCGGCCAGTACACCGGCTACAAGGACGTCAAGGTGGGCATCGCCCCCACCCCGGTGGGTGTCAACGGCAAGCGCGCCAGCATGTACAACGGCCTGGCGGACTCCATCTACGCCGGCACCAAGAAGCCCGAAGCCGCCATCAAGTGGGTCGAATACCTCGGCTCCGCCGCCTGCCAGGACGTGGTGGCTTCCAAGGCCGTCGTCTTCCCCGCCATCAAGACCTCCGCAGACAAGGCCGTGGAAGCCTTCAAGGCCAGGGGCGTGGACGTCACCCCCTTCAGCCAGCAGGTCAAGGACGGCACCACGTTCCTCTACCCGATCGCTGACAACGCCGCGAAGGTTGACGGCATCATGAAGCCGGCCATGGACTCCGTGGTCTCCGGCAAATCCAAGGCCAGCTCCCTGACGGCCGCCAACGACCAGGTCAACGCCCTCTTCAAGTAACCCCCGCACGTGGCTGCGTATGTGGTCGCAGCCACCCGGCCGGGTGCCGCCGTCCCCTCCTCGCGGCGGCGGCACCCGGCCTCCCCTTCCCGTGATTTTCCTTTTGCGCGTTCGTGACGACGCAATCCCTGAACACTGAAAGAGACTTCCCTATGGATCCCTTGCACCTCCGTTCCGCCGGCACCAGCCTGGTGATCAGCTTCGACAGCGGAGAGGCCGAAGTCATCCACTGGGGCGCCGAGCTGGGCGCAGACCTGCCGGACCTGGCCATCCTCACGGCTGCGGTGCCGCCCTCGTCGATCGACGTCCGCGTTCCCGCGGGCCTCCTCCCCCAGGCTTCCTCGGCCTGGCGCGGGCGCCCGGCCCTGCGTGGCCACAGGATCACGGACAGCGGCGCCGGCCTGGACTTCTCCTCCCGCCTCCGCGTCACCTCCGTCAGCACCGAAGGATCCTGCGCCACCATCGTGCAGGCCGACGGCGACACGGGCCTGAGCGTCGCCACGTCCCTTGCGCTTCATGCGGGCGGCCTGCTGGAACTGCGCCACACCATCACCAATGAGGGAACCACGCCTTTCCAGGTGGACGAGCTGGCGACCGTCCTGCCCGTGGCACCGGACGCCGTCGAACTCCTTGACCTGACCGGGCGCTGGTGCCGCGAGCGGCATCCCCAGCGCCGCCCCATCCAGCAGGGCACCTGGGTTCGCACCGGCCGGCACGGCCGCACCGGCCACGATTCCTCCCTGCTGTTCGCCGCCGGCACCAAGGGCTTCGGCAACCGGCACGGCAGGGTGTGGGCCACCCACCTGGCCTGGAGCGGCAACCATGAACAGTTCGCCGACACCATCGGCGACGGCCGGACCATGATCGGCGGTTCCGAGCTGCTGGGTCCCGCCGAAGTCATCCTTGAACCAGGTGCCCGCTACACCACCCCCGCTTTGTTCGCCGCCTACTCCGACCACGGCCTGGACGGCATTACCGAGGCGTTCTACAGCTGGTTCCGCTCCCGTCCCCACCATGTCCTGCCCGCCGCGTCCACCGGCCTGCCCGCCGGCAAGCCGCGGCCCGTCGTCCTCAACGTCTGGGAGGCCGTCTACTTCAACCACAACCTGGACATCCTGACCGAACTGGCGGAATCGGCCGCCGACCTCGGCGTGGAGCGCTTCGTGCTCGACGACGGCTGGTTCCGCGGCCGCCGGGACGACCATGCAGGCCTGGGCGACTGGTACGTGGACGAAACCCTGTGGCCCAACGGCCTGGCCCCCCTCATCGACGCCGTCACCTCCCGCGGCATGGAGTTTGGGCTGTGGGTTGAACCGGAGATGGTCAACCTTGACTCGGACATCGCGCGCGCCCACCCTGACTGGATCGTGGGCCCGTCGGCGAAGGCACACAAGGACGGCGGCCGGCTGCCCCTGGAGTGGCGCAACCAGCACGTCATCGACCTGGTGAACCCGGACGCGTGGCAGTACATCTACGACCGGATCGACGGGCTCCTGTCCGGCAACAACATCAGCTACCTGAAGTGGGACCAGAACCGCGACCTCGTGGAACACGGCCACGCCGGCGCCCCTTCCGTCCACGCGCAGACCCTCGCCGCGTACCGGTTGTTCGACGAGCTCCGCAAGGCACACCCCGGCGTGGAGATTGAAAGCTGCTCCTCCGGCGGCGCGCGCGTGGACCTGGGCATCCTGGAGCGGACCGACCGGATCTGGGCCTCGGACTGCAACGATGCGCTGGAACGGCAGACCATCCAACGCTGGACCGGCGCGGTGGTCCCGCCCGAGCTGGTGGGCAGCCACATCGGCCCCACCACGTCGCACACCACCGCCCGCACGCACGACCTGTCCTTCCGGGCCATCACCGCCCTGTTCGGCCACTTTGGCATGGAATGGGACGTCCGGAGCGTCCAGGGCAAGGAGCGCGACGAACTTCGGCGCATCGTGGGCCTGTACAAGGAACACCGGGACCTGATCCACAGCGGCCGCCGTGTCCACGCGGACGTCGCCGATGATGCCTTCCTGCTGCACGGCGTGGTGGCGGACGGGTCCATCGCGGACAGCACGACGGCGGCCCTGTTCGCCGTCGTGGGCACGCGCACCTCTGCCGCGGAGCAGCCCGGACGCATGGGCCTCCCCGGCCTGGAGCCGGAGCGGAATTACCGGGTTGAGGTCCTCGCCCCCGTCCAGGAGGACGCCGACTACGCGCACACCTTCACCCAGGCGCAACCGCCGGTGTGGCTTGCCGGTGGAGCCGTTGCCAACGGCCGTTTCCTGGCGGAGGTAGGGCTGCCGATGCCGGTGCTGAACCCCGAGCATGCCCTGCTGCTGAAGGCGACGGCCCTCTAAACCGCCATTGGACCCCCTGCCCGCCGCGCATCCGGACGTAAGAATGCGCGGCGGGCAGGGCCAACCGATAGATTTGCAGGCATGACTGAAGCCTCCTCCACCGTCGAAGCCGGCCGCGGCACCATCCTGGTCATCAATGGCCCCAACCTGAACCTGCTGGGTACGCGGGAGCCGGAGAAGTACGGCACCTCCACCCTTGCCGATGTGGAGCGGCTGGCCGCTTCCGCCGGAGAGCGGCACGGTTTCGCAGTGGAGTGCGTCCAGTCCAACCACGAAGGCGTCCTGCTGGACACCATCCACGCCGCCCGGGCCACCGCGGTGGGCATTGTCCTGAACGCCGGCGCCTTCACGCACACGTCCGTTGCTCTTCGTGACGCCCTGGCCGCGGTGCAGGTGCCCGCCGTCGAGGTGCACATCACCAACGTGCACCAGCGCGAGGAATTCCGGCACCACTCCTACCTGTCGCCGGTCTGCGCGGCGGTGATCGTTGGTGCCGGGGTGTTCGGCTACAAACTTGCCATCGACTACCTGGCCGAGGTCCTGTAGCCGGGAGCCGCTACTTCTGGATGCACTGCCCGGAGGAGACGGGTGTGGACAATGCGGGTGCCTGCTCCGCGACCGGGTCAAGATCGTTCATGGTGATGGCGAACCCCACCTCGGCGTCAGAGGTTGCCTTGGCAAAGACCACCCCGGCCACCTGGCCGTCAGTGGTCAGCAGCGGGCCGCCCGAGTTTCCCGGCTGCACGTCCCCGGCAAGGCGGTAGATGTCCTCCGGGGACGGGTTGTTCCCGTAGATGTCCGGGACCAGGACCGTGGCAATGTCCTGCACGGTGGCGGGCTTGGACTGGAAAGGCCCGCCGTGCGGGTACCCGGCGAACGCGGCCTGGCTGCCGCCGGGCAGGTCGCGGCTCAGCGGCAGCGGCCGGGACGGCAGGTTGTCCACCGCCAGGACCGCCAGATCCCGCTTGGTGTCGAAGTAGACCACGCGGCCGGGCATCGCACCGCCGTCGGGCATCTCCACTACCGGCTGCGACACGCCCGCAACGACATGGGCGTTGGTCACCACGCGGTCCGGGGAAACCACGAAGCCGCTGCCGGTCTGGTTCTGGCCGCATTCGTAGGCAGTGCCGGCGATCCTCAGGACGGACTGCGCCGCTTTGTTCAGCGCCGGAGTGTTGGTGCTGGTGTTGGGCACCTGGACCGCCTGGCCCTGGTCCAGCCCTTCGATCAACGTGGGAATGCCGTTGCCGATCACGGTGGACCGCAGCTGCGCCATGGTGGCCTTGACGGGGGTGGGGGTGAGCCCGTCGATGAAGCGGATCACCTTGGACTCGGCCAGCTGCTGGGACACGAAAGGCACGCCCAGGGAGCTGACGCTGAACGCCAGCATGGACATGACCAGCGCGGAGACCACCAGGTTCAGCGCCCCGCCCACCAGCCGGTCCACCGCCCGCAAGGGACGGATCCGCACCACGCCGCGCAGTTGCCGCCCGGCCATGGTGCCCAGGCCATGTCCCACGGCCATCAGCACGACGGCGGCAGCGATGATGGCGGTAAGCCTCCACCCGGAGTCCTCGACAAAGGTGCTGACGAGGGGGACGGCAAAGAATGCGGCGATGGCACCGGCAGCAAACCCGGCGAGGCCGCCGACAGTGACCAGGAACCCGTTGCGGAGGCCATAGATCAGGTATGACAGCAGCGCCAGGATCAGGACGATGTCCAGGACAGTCAGGCCGACCACAAAGGCTCCTTATTTACAGTTGAACCCCCATTCTAGTGGCGGACGCTGACAATCTTCTGTGGCGTGCACCGCCCTCCGGCAGACCTGCATTCGGTTGCCCGCAGGCGTTTCGGCTGCCAAGTTCGTCACAGAACGTTGAAAATTCTGAAACAATGGCACAAGCGCCACAGCCGATACTTTTACTCAGGAGATTTCATGGACATCGAGGTACTGCGCCGAGCACCCCTTTTCGCCACGCTCGACGACGACGCATTCCGGCTGCTGACGGACGAGCTCACCGAGGTGGACCTGTCCCGCGGCGCTTCGGTGTTCCGCGAAGGTGACCAGGGTGACCAGCTGTACTTCATCGTCTCCGGCAAGGTAAAGCTTGGCCGCACCTCGCCCGACGGCCGTGAATCGCTCCTGGCCATCCTCGGCCCGGGCGAGCTCTTTGGTGAGATGGCGCTGTTCGACCCCAGCCCCCGCACCGCCACCGCCACCGCGGTCTCCGAAACCCGGCTGGCCGGGCTGAAGAACGAGAGCCTGAACGCCCTGCTGCGCACCCGCCCGGAGGTTTCGGCCCAGCTGCTGCAGGCCCTGGCCCGCCGCCTGCGCCGCACCAACGACTCCCTCTCGGACCTTGTGTTCTCCGACGTCCCCGGCCGCGTGGCAAAGGCGCTGCTGGACCTGGCGGACCGCTTCGGCCGGCCGGCTACCGACGGCGTCCTGGTGGCCCACGAGCTCACGCAGGAAGAACTGGCGCAGCTGGTGGGCGCCTCCCGCGAAACGGTCAACAAGGCCCTGGCCGAGTTCGTCCAGCGCGGCTGGCTGCGCCTCGAAGCCCGCGCGGTGGTCATCCTGGACATGCAGCGCCTCCGCCAGCGCTCCCGCTAGGACAAACAAAAACCAGAACCAAGAAATACCAGGCCCAACAAAAACCAGGCCCAACAGGAAAGGCCGCCCCTCTGAACTGGTCCCCGAAAGTTGGACTCGCAAATGCGATGTATCCACCTTAGCGGCCAGCGATCGGCTCTTCGCAGAAGTCCCCGTCCCATTTTGAACTGCTCCCCGGAAGTTGGACTGACTAAATAAGAGCCTAAGCCGCGAGGGTCTGGGTCCGGTATTGCACCGGGCTCAGGCCCTTGAGCTTTGTCGAGATTCTTTCGGTGTTGTACCAGCGGATGTATTCGTGCAGTGCCCCTGCCAAGGCGTCGGTGCTGAGGTATCGCACGTGGTGAAAGAGCTCTTCCTTAAGGTGGCCGAAGAAGTTTTCCATCACGGCGTTGTCGTAGCAGTTGCCCTTGCGTGACATCGACTGGCTCGCGCCGGCTTCCTGTAAGAGTTTTCGCCACGAGACGTGCTGGTACTGGAAGCCCTGGTCCGAATGCACGAGTGGCTGCTGGTTATCCTCAAGGCAGGCAAGGGCCTGGCGCAGCGAATTATTGGTGAGCTCCAGATTCGGAGACGGGCTGATCGAGTAGGAGATGATCTGCCGGTCGAAAAGATCCATAACCGGCGAAAGGTAGAGCTTACGGTCGCCGACGCTGAACTCCGTCACATCCGTTACCCACTTCCGGTTCGGGGCATCAGCCTCGAACTCCCGGTTCAACACGTTCGGAGCAACCCGGCCCTGCCCGCCCTGGTAGGAGTTATAACGCTTCTTCCGCCGGACCTTGCACACCAGATTCAGGGACCGCATGAGCTTCAGAACGGTCTTTTTCGCGACCGTCCACCCTTGCTTGACCATCTCGGTGTGGACCCGCCGGTGCCCGTACCGGCCATGGTTCTTCTCGAAAATTTCCCTGACAGCGGCCTTGATGGACTCCTGCGGATCAGGGCCTTGGATGCGTGCCTGATGATAGAAGAACGTCGATCTGGCAAGAGATGCTGCCTGCAGCAGGACCGGAAGCGGGAAGTCAGCCTTGAGAGCGATGAGGGCTTGGACCTTCACCGTCGTTCCTGCGCCCTCAAGGCCCGCAATTTTCCCAGGTAAGCCACTTCCGCCCGCAACCGTTCGTTCTCCCGCCGTAACCGCTCCAGTTCCGATACCTCGGCCGGCTGCGGGGCATCAGGTGCCTTAGGCCTGCCCTTGGACTTGGGACGTAATGCGTCCGGGCCCTCGCGGCGATACGCCCGGGCCCACGTCTTCAGTAGCGTGGGCGAGGACAAACCCACCTCCGCCGCGAGATCCGGGGCAGTCTCACCGGCGATAAACCGTTCAACCAGCGCGAGCTTGAATTCGAACGAGTACACCTGTTTCGTCGGCTTGGCCACCAGCGCTCCTCGACCATGGATCTTCCACCGCCGATAGAGAACCCTTATCGGCGGGCGGGACACCCCTAGCAACGTCGCCGCCGCACTATCCGCGATGCCCTTCTCAAACCACGCTACAGCGGCCTCACGCTGAACCTCAGACAACGAACTACGTGCATGCATAAAACTGCTCCCCGGAAGTCGGAACTGAATTTCTCAGTCCAACTTCCGGGGAGCAGTTCATTTGGGGCGGGGACTTCTGCGTGTTTGTACTACCTGCCAAGCGAAGGGGTACGAGAGCTGCACCTGGGTTTAGCCCGTTCATTGACCTTCATGCCGTATTCGTGGATCGTTTGGTCCATGAGCCGGGGGACGCGAATCGCTTTGTCTTTGATGGTTTCCGTGTTGGTGCTGGCGGGCATTTTTGCCGGCGTCCGGCTATGGAACGTCCATCAACAGACATCGGACTGGGTCCTGTCGCCCAAGGAAGTTCCGTCCAAAGTGCACTTTGCCGACCGCGAATATAACTGTGGTCCCAACCCACAGCCCGCCGAACACGATGTATCCGCCCTAACCTCTCAAGGCAGGACAGCCGGAGGGGGCGAGATATTTGCTCAGGAGCCTTCTGCCGAAGCCAGAGTGTTTATCGTCGTGCAGACAGGCAAGGGCGCGTTCGGCTGCGGTCTAATGGGGGGACCCTAGTCCAGCTGTGCTTCTAATTGGGACCTAAGCCGCAAGCATCTGAGCACGGTACTGTGCCGGGCTCAAGCCCTTGAGCTTGGTGGAAATTCTTTCGGTGTTGTACCAGCTGATGTATGCGTGCAGCGCTGATGCGAGTGCGTCGGTGTTGAGGAACCGGACGCGGTGGAAGAGCTCTTCCTTCAGGTGTCCGAAGAAGTTCTCCATGACGGCGTTGTCGTAGCAGTTGGCTTTGCGTGACATTGATTGGACGGCGCCGGCGTTCTCCAGGAGTGTGCGCCAGGAGTTGTGCTGATACTGGAACCCTTGGTCTGAGTGGACGAAGGGTTTCTCCCCGTTCTCCAGCGTGGCCAAGGCGCCGCGCAATGAGGAGTTGGTCAGTTCCAGGTTGGGCGAGGTCCCAATGGCGTAGGAGATGATCTGCCGGTCGAACAGGTCCATGATCGGTGAGAGGTAGAGTTTCCTGTCGCCGACGCTGAACTCGGTCACATCGGTAACCCACTTCTGGTCTGGGGCGTCCGCGTCGAACTGGCGTTTCAGCAGGTTCGGGGCCACGATGCCATGCTCGCCCTGGTAGGAGTTGTACCGCTTCCTGCTTCGGACCTTGCAGACCAGCCGGAGGGAACGCATCAGCTTCAGAACCGTCTTCTTGGCGACCGTCCATCCTTGCTTCAACAGTTCAATATGGATCCGGCGATGCCCGTACCGGCCGTGGTTCTTCGTAAAAATGTCAGTGACAGCGGCCTTCAGGGACGCCCGTGGATCGGGGCCATTGAGTTTGGCTTGGTGGTAGAAGAACGTGGACCGGGCTAACCCGGCCACGTCCAGCAGAACCTCTAATCGGTGCTCAGCCTTGAGAGCGATGACAGCGCGAACCTTTAGCGCTGTTCCCTGTCCCTCAAGGCGTTTACTTTTCCCAGGAAAGCAACCTCTGCACGAAGGCGTTCGTTCTCACGTCGCAGCCGCTGCAGCTCCGGTTCCTGCTGCGGCGGGGTATCTGGGTTCTTCCTTGGGCGGCCTTTAGGTTTCGGACGGAGGCCTTCCTCGCCCTGAGCCCGGTACCGCATCGCCCACACGGCTATCAGGTGTGGCGAGGATAGTTCGAGCTCTTTGGCCAGTGCGACCCTGGTCTCGCCGGAGATATATCGCTGCACGGCGTTGAGCTTGAGCTCGAATGAATACACGCGGTTGCCTGGTTTGGTCACAAGAGCAGTATCTCCACGAACGCGCCATCTGTCGTGCAACCGGAGGATCGGCTTCCGACCCACCCCGAGCCTGGTTGCTACAGCTCTGGAGCCCCACCCGATCTCAAACAGCGCCACCGCGGCCTCGCGCTGTTCCTCGGACAACGAACTTCTTCCATGCATAAAACTGCTCCCCGAAAGTCAGAACTGATTTCTCAGTCCAACTTTCGGGGAGCAGTTCACTCGGGGCGGCCTTTCCTGTGCCTGACCTTTTGTGCCTGACCTTTTGTGCCTGGAACGTGGGTCAGTTCTTCGCCACGTCCAGTTCCACCACAGCCCACGACAGGGCGGGAAGTCCCAGCCGGAGCTCAGATCCGGTTGCCTTGGCTCCCTCAAGCGGCTTCAGGCCCACCCGGTCGGGTTTTTCCTGGTTGTTGATGGTGAAGCGGTCGCCGCCTTCCGGGATCTCGAGCACCTCGGCCCTGACCACCCGCCGTGCGTCGAAGCCCCGCAGGCTGACCTCCACGTCCGCGGCCTCTTCCAGGCCGCGGTTGGCCAGGAACAGGGCCACGCGGCCGGTTTCCTCGTTCCAGGTGGCGCTGACATCCACCAGGTCCGTGTCACCAAACCGGCTGTTGGCGTACTGGTCCGAGTCCACGGACAACCGCAGGATCTGGCCCTTGGCCAGCTCTGCCATCCGGGCGAACGGGTGGAAGATGGTCTGGCGCCAGGCCGGGCCGTTCTCCTCGCTGAAGATCGGGGCGATGACGTTGACCAGCTGCGCCTGGTTGGCGATTTTGACGCGGTCGCCGTGGCGGAGCAGCGAGTTCAGCAGGGTTCCCACCACCACGGCATCCGTCACGTTGTACTTGTCCTCGATGAGCCGGGGGTGCTCGCGCCAGCCGGCCTTGGCGACGTTGCGCAGCTGGTCCTCGGTGTCCCGGCCGCGCTGGTACCAGACATTCCATTCGTCGAAGGAAAGGTTGATGTGTTTCTTGTGCTTTCCCTTCGCCCGGACGGCGTCGGCGGTTGCGATGACTGACTCGATGAAATAGTCGGTGTCGACTGCGCTGGCGAGGAAGCTGCCCACGTCGCCGTCGTGCTCCTGGTAGTAGGCGTGGAGGGAGACGTAGTCCACCTCGTCGTAGGCATGGGTCAGGACAGTCTGCTCCCAGGCGCCGAAGGTGGGCATGCCGGAGTTGGAACTTCCGCAGGCCACCAGTTCAATGTCCGGGTCCACGAAACGCATGGCCTTGGCGGCTTCCTGGGCCAGACGGCCGTATTCCTCTGCGGTCTTGTGGCCGATCTGCCACGGCCCGTCCATCTCGTTGCCCAGGCACCAGAGCTTGATGTTGAACGGATCCTTGTGGCCGTTCTTCGCGCGGAGGTCGGACCAGTAGCTGCCGCCGGGGTGGTTGGCGTACTCGACGATCTCGCGGGCCGCGTCCACTCCCCCGGTGCCCAGGTTGATGGCTTCCATGATTTCCGTGCCGGCCTGGCGGGACCAGTCCACGAATTCGTGGAGGCCGAACGCATTGGTCTCCACGGTGTGCCAGGCGCCGTCCAGCCGGCGGGGCCGGTTTTCGCGGGGGCCGATGCCGTCTTCCCAGTTGTAGCCGGAGACGAAGTTGCCGCCCGGGTAGCGGATGACGGTGGCGCCGAGTTCCTTGACGAGTTTGAGGACGTCCTGCCGGAAGCCGTGCTCATCTGCTTCAGGGTGGCCCGGTTCGTAGACGCCGGTGTAGACGCAGCGGCCCATGTGCTCCACGAAGGAGCCAAAGAGGCGTCGGGGGACTTCGCCGATGGTGAAGTCGCGGTCGAGGGTGATCCGTGCGCGGGACATGTGGGACATCTCCTTGGTTGTGGTTGGTTCGCAGGTGTGGGTCTGGATGGGCGGAAGGTGCCGGCTCAGGTTCCGGCGAGGCCCGTCGTCGCGACGCCCTTGATGATCTGGCGCTGGAAGAAAAGGAACACGAGGATGAGCGGCAGCGCCGCGAGCAGGGCGGACGCCATGTTCTGCGCGTACTGGATGCCGTAGGCGCTCTTGATGGTTTGCAGGCCCACCGGGAGGGTGAGCAGCGAGGCGTCGTTGGTGGCGATGAACGGCCACAGGAAGTTGTTCCATGCGCCGATGAACACAAAGATGGCGACGGCGGCCAGGATGGGCCGGGACAACGGCAGGATGATCTGGGTGAAGATCCTCATGCGGCTGGCACCGTCCATCACCGCGGCCTCCTCAAGTTCGCGGGGAATCTGGTCGAAGAACTTCTTGAGTACGAACACCATGGCCGGGTGGATGACCTGGGGCAGGATGATGGCCCATGACGTGTCCACCATGTGCAGGGCGAGCATCTGGTAGAAGAGCGGAATGATCAGGACCGGCGGCGGGACGATGATGGAGGCGATGATCACCGTCATCAGCACCTTCTTGCCCTTGAAGTCGATCCGGGACAAGGCGTAGGCCACGAGCGCCGAGATCACCAGGGTGATGGCCGTGATAGCGGCCGAGGTATAGAGGGAATTCCACGTCCAAAGCGGGATGTTTCCGTCCTGGAAGACCTTGACGAATGCGTCGGCAGTAAAGCCCGACGGCGGCAGCCAGCTGACCTTCGGAGCTGCGGCATCCGTCTCGCTCTTGAAGGCGGTGGCGGTGGCCCAGGCGAACGGGACCAGCCACAGGACCGCGATGGCCGCGGCCACCACCAGGGTGGCGATCTTGCCCGGGGTCATCGTCTTGCGGGGCTGGCGGGATTCCTGGCTGGTGTTGGTGCCCGGCCGGGGCCGGCTGATGGTCTGGGTTGCCATGGTTATGCACTCCTGCGGCGGGTGATGACGAACTGCATGACCGAGACGACCACGATCAGTCCGAAGAAGATGTAGGAGATGGCTGCGGAATAGCCCAGCCGGTAGCCGGTGAACCCGGTTTCGAAGATGTACTGCACCACCGGCCTGGTGGACCCTCCGGGCCCGCCGGCGGTCATCTGGTACACCTGGTCGAAGATCTTGAGCGAGGCAAGGACCTGGAGGAGCACGATCATCACGGTGGTGGGGCCCAGTTGCGGCAAGGTGATCGAGAAGAGCTGGCGCCAGGCTCCGGCGCCGTCGAGGGATGCCGCCTCATAGTGCTGCTGCGGGATGTTCTGCATGGCCGCCAGGTACAGCAGGAAGTTGAACCCCACCGTCCACCACAGCGTGGCAATGACGATGGCCCACATGGCCACGTTGGGGTCGTTGAGCCAGGCGACTTTGGGGATGCCGATCCTGGACAGGGAATCGTTGATGAGGCCCAGCTGCGGGTTGTACATCCAGCTGAAGAACAGCGAAACGACGGTGGACGCGAGCAGGTACGGGGCAAAGTAGGACAGGCGCCACAGCCACTGCGCCGGCAGGCCGGCGTTGAGCAGTGCCGCCATCACCAAAGCGACCAGCACCAGCGGGACCGTGCTGATGACGGTGAAGTAGAGGGTGTTGCCGAGCGAACGCCACATGTCGGCATCGGCGAAGGCTTCGGCGTAGTTCGCGAAACCGATCACGCTGTCGTTGGCTCCGGTAAGGGACTTGCCGGTGAGGCTCATATAGATGCCGTAAAGAACCGGCCACACCAGGAAGACGACGAAGAAAGCCAGGAAGGGCGCCGCAAACCCCCAACCGCTGAGGTTGCTCCTGGCGAGGCTCCCGGTCCTGCGCCGGGCTGCTGGTGAAGAACTCATGAAGGACTCCTTTGTCGCTCGGGCGGTTAGACCGGATTTGGCCGGGAAAGAAGGGTGTTGGTGCGCTTTTCGAAGGCGTCCCATCCGGCCGCTGCCTTGTCGCGGCCTAGGAGGACGTTTTGGACGTTTTCGGCAAAGTAGGTCTGCCAGTCGGAACCGGAGCCGCTGAACCAGGCTTCGGGATCGTAGGCAATGACGTCCGCGGCGTTGGCGTAATGCACCTGCGGTGTGAGGGCCTTATACGCCTGGGACTGGACCACGGGCTGGTAGGCGGGGATGTGTCCTGCCTCCGCCCAGGACAGCGATCCTTTGAGGATGTCGCTGACGAACTTGTAGACATCGCGCCGCTTCGTATCGTCCACGTTCAATTGCCGTGGCAGGACGAAGGAATGCGAGTCCGCGTACGCGGCCGGGGTGCCAAAGAGCGTGGGGATCGTTGCAGCGTCCACCGGGAGGCCTGCCTTCTTCATGGTCGGCAGTTCCCAGACGCCGCTGAACAGCATGCCCGAGCCGCCGCGGGCGAATTCCGCGATGCCGGTGCTGATGTCGCCGCTCTTTGCCGCAATGGTGTCGTCGAAAAGCGATGCCATGAATTCCAGCGACTCAATGGCGGCGTCCCGGTCAACCTTCATCGGCTGGCCCGGCGTCAGCGTCATGTCGGCGCCGTGCTGCTTGTAGAGCGTGTAGAACAGCCGCCACATCTGGGATCCGCTGCCGAGGTAGCCAAAGGACAACCCGTGGGCCTGCGTGACCTTCTGCATTTCCTTGGCCATGGCCATGAACCCCTGCGGGGACGTGACCTCCTGCAGCTGCCCGTTACCACCCAGGACGCCGGCCTTGCGGGCAACGTCCGTGTTGTAGAACATGATGAACGGGTGCGAATCCAGGGCGATGGAAAACACCTTGCCGTCCTGCTGGCTCTTCTGCCAGATCCGCGGGGCAAAGTCGGCGCCGGTGACGCCGTGCTCTGCCAGCAGCGAGAGGTCCCAGGGCTCAATCAGGCCGCCCGGGGCGTAGCCCGGGACACGGCTGGCGTGCATGATGGCCAACTCCGGCGGCCGGCCGCCGGCCGAGGCCATGGCGAGCTTGGTGTAGTAGGGCGGGCCCCACGCAAGGACGGTCGGGTGCACCTTGAACCCGGGGTTGGCTTCGTTCGCCTTGTTGATCATGGCCTGCATCTTGATGCCGTCGCCGCCGGACAACAGATGCCAGAACTGGATGTCCCTGGCGGCCGCTGCGGAGGCATTCCCACCGCACCCTGCCAGGCCCGCCGCAGCAATGACGCTGCCCATTGCTGCGGTTCCCGACAACAGCTGCCGTCTCGACAGCTGCCTGCCTGCGAAAAAATCAAACTGCTTCACCCGTCACTCCTTTGGATGGGTCCGCTGAAAGTCATTCCCGCGCCACAAACCGTTGCTGCCGCATGCTGGGCAGCCATGCCCCGCGGGGCCCCGGTGTGACGCACGCCTCACATTACATCGATGTAATGGCCACCGCAATGGATAATTGTTAGCGTTCGCAAAGTGACCCGCCACTCTCGATTAGGGCTCCCGCGCCAGGATCCCGGTCGGAGGGCAGGAGCCTAGGAGGTACTCTGCCGTTCCACGATCCGGTAATCGATGGCCACTACCTTCTGCGGGCCCTCACGGTCGGCCATGCGCTCGGTCAGGAGGCGCAAGGCCTCCCTGGCCACCTGGCGCTTGTCAAAGGAAACGGTGGTCAGTGACGGCACTGCATACCTGGCGTCGGCGATGTCGTCGAAGCCGGCAACGGCCACGTCGTCGGGCACCCTGATGCCCCGCTTCCACAGCACACTGAGGGCCCCGATGGCCATGGAGTCGGTGAAGCAGAACAAGGCCTCGGGCAGGGGATGCGAGTCAAGGTAGGTGGACAGCGCTTTCGCCGCCGTATCCGGGCTCCACTTTTCGCAGGGGATGATCAGTGAGTCATCCCAGCCAATGCCAAGTTCTTCGAGTGCAGCCTGGTACCCACGGGTGCGGAGGACGGCCGCCGCCGAGCCCCTGCCTTCCGCGGCCCCCAGCACGGCAATACGGCGCCTGCCGGTGCTGCCCAGCGCCAGCGTCATGTCCCGTGCGGCGGCAACACTGTCCACCCATACACGGTCAGCCAGTTTCTGCGTCACCTCACCCAGCAGGACCACCGGAGGCAGGGCAACCCCCACCTTCACGGCACTCTCGTCCAAAACCACGGGGTTGAGGATGAGCCCGTCGATGAGGTTGGACCGCGCCCGCGACATCAGCTCGTATTCGCGCGTGGGATCGGACCCCGTCTCCTCGATCTGCACGCTCCACCCCTGCTCGTGGGCCACCTCCACCACGCTGTGTGCGATCTCGGCGGAGTACGGCGTGGCCAGATCGGGCAGGGCCAGGGCGATGACGCCCGACCTTCCGTTGCGCAGTCCCCGGGCAGAGAGGTTGGGAACGTAGTCCAGTTCCGCCATGGCCTGCTCCACCTTGATCCTGGTGGGGCCGCTGACCGGAACAATGCCGTTCATGACGTTCGAGACGGTCTTTGGCGAAACCCCTGCGAGGCGCGCTACGTCCTTGACCGTTGCGCGCAAAGGCGCCCCCTTGCTCCCGGTGTGGCTTTGGTGAAGATTTTACCCGGCTCCGTGGAGCGTCAGCGTTCGCGCTGGTGGTCCCCCGCGACGGTCTTGGCAGCCTCGACTTCGAGCATGAGCCTGCCGTCCTCTTCAACCAGGGTTGGCTGGTAAACGTGGGGCTTGCGCTTGTAGCTCAGGTAGGCAATGCAGCCGTTGGCCGCGGCCATCTTCTCGAGCATGATTTCGGAACCCGGGACCAGCAGTTCGCCCAGCGGGCGGCCCACCGTGTTCTCCTGGCCTGCCTCGTCGCCCAGCGCCGTGGAGTTCCGCTCCTGGATCAACTGCGCGGCGTTGACCCACCTGCCCCACACGCCCTTGCCGTCCAGCAGCGAAGGTTCCTGGCCCAGCGGCACCGTGGCGGCGAAGTAGCGGGTGTCGAAGCGGCGGTGCGCGAAGTCGGGGCTGCGCCAGTTGACGAGGGACTTGAGCAGGTCGGTGCGCAGGGAGAGCCCGCGCTTGCCCAGCACCTGGGCAAGCGTCTTCTCCTGGTCGGCCACCGCCACGCGTGCCCGCATCCACTCGGACGTGGACGTGGCCTCCACCGTGCTGGACATGTCGGGACCGGCCAGGAGCACGCCGGTCTCCTCGAAGAGTTCCCGGATGGCGCCCACCACGTGGCGGCGGGCCAGCCCGACATCGTCCGTTCCCATCTGCTCGGCCCAATGCTGCGGTGAGGGTCCCAGCCAACCCATGGCGTCGTCGTCGGCCGGGTCAAGGGACCCGCCGGGGAACGCCAGGACGCCCAGCGGCGAGGAGCCGGGCCGGTAACCCAGCCAAGTCTCCAGGCCGGTGGGTGAATCACGCAGGAGGACTACGGATGAGGCGTAGCGCGCGGCCCGGGGGGTGCGCTCGCCGTGTTCGAGCCAGCTTTGCGCCGCCCCTTCAAGGTCTTGGGGAAGTGCAAAAAGGCGTCGTGCGAGGTGCGGCAAGGGAAGTGTCCGGTCTTAGCTGAATTCGGCAATGAGCTCGACCTCTACGGGAGAGTCGAGCGGAAGAACGGCAACGCCGACGGCGGAACGTGCGTGCTGCCCGGCGTCACCGAGGACGCGGCCCAGCAGTTCCGAGGCACCGTTGACGACGGCGGGCTGGCCCGTGAACGAGGGATCCGAAGCGACGAATCCCACCACCTTCACGATCCGGGTGATCCGGTCCAGGTCCCCGATGACGCTCTTGACGGCAGCCAGGGCGTTGACGGCGCACACCGCTGCGAAGCGCTGCGCGTCCTCCGGGGAAACGGTGGGCTCGTCGGCGTACCCTTCGGTGCCCGCGGACACCTTGCCCGTAGCTTCGAGTTTGCCGTTAATAAACGGCAACTGGCCCGAGGTGTAGACATGGCTTCCGGAGACGACGGCGGGAACGTAGGAGGCCACCGGGGCGGCGACCTCGGGCAGGGTGATGCCGAGTTCCGCGAGGCGCTGCTCGACGGCGGATACGGGCGCCGCTGCGGCGCTGGACTGGGCTTCTGCGGGGGTGCTCATGCTACTGCTTCTCCCTTTTGAGGTAGGCGACAAGGCCGTTGCCGTCAGGTCCGGGGACTACCTGGACGAGCTCCCAGCCGTCCTCTCCCCACTGGTCCAGGATCTGCTTTGTGGCGTGGATAATGAGCGGAATCGTCGCGTACTCCCATTTGGTCATGAAAGAAAGCGTAGCCCTTGCCGGTAAAGTGGAAAACATGGCGACTCGCAAGAACCCCTTATTCGACACTGCCACCACACTGGGTAAGATCCTTCTTTTCCTTGGTGTGAGCGCAATTTGCGGTGTCCTCGTGGCAGGCCTCCTGGTGCCTGCCGCGGCCGTCTCCGGCAGCGCGGCAAGCGGTTCCATCGACTTTTTCGATTCCCTTCCGGCGGAGCTGAAGGTAGATCCCCCCAGCCAGACCACCCGGATCCTGGCTGCCGACGGCAGCGAGATCGCCAGCGTCTATACCGAGAACCGCACCAAGGTTCCGCTGGACCAGATTTCACCGAACATGAAGAACGCCATCCTCGCCGTCGAGGACAGCAGGTTCTATGACCACGGCGGCGTGGACACCACCGGTATCCTCCGCGCGCTGGTCAGCACCATCCGAGGCAACAAGCAGGGTGCCTCCACCATCACGCAGCAGTACGTCAACAACGTTCTCAACGCCAACCTCGCCGCCGCCGGCGAGGAGGACCAGATCAAGCTGAACGGCGTCAACAAGGGTGTTGGTGACAAGCTCCGCGAGATGAAGCTCGCCATCGCCCTGGAGAAGGAGTTCAGCAAGGACCAGATCCTTGAGGGCTACCTGAACATCGTGTTCTTCAACCGTGATGCATATGGCATCGAGGCCGCTTCCAGGTACTTCTTCAGCACCACCGCCAAGGACCTGACGCTCCCCCAGGCAGCGCTGCTGGCCGGCCTGGTGAACAGCCCCTCCGCCTTTGACCCCATCATCAATCCCGAGAAGTCAAAGCAGCGCAGGGACCTGGTGCTGGGACTGATGCTTGACCAGAAGAAGATCACCCAGGCGGAACACGACGCGGCCGTCGCCACTCCGGTGGAGCCCAAGGTGACCCAGCCCAAGCAGGGCTGCGCCTACGCGGCCTCGGCCCCGTACTTCTGCGACTACATCCTGCACCTGCTGGAGAACAACCCTGCCTACGGCGCGGACGTCAAGGAGCGCCAGCGGCTGATCTACGGCGGCGGGCTGACCATCACCACCACACTGGACCCCAAGGCCCAGGCCACGGCCCAGGAGCAGGCCAATGCCGCCGCCGGCGCCAACCCCGACAAGTGGGGCGCCTCCATGGTGTCGGTGCAGCCGGGTACGGGCAAGATCATCTCAATGGCCCAGAACACCACATTCCTGCCCGGCCAGGGCTTCGATTCCCAGCTCAACTTCAACGTGGACAAGCTGGATAAGGACGGCAACGACCTCAACGGCATGGGCGGCGCCCAGCCCGGGTCCACCATGAAGCCGTTCACCTTTGCCGAGTGGCTCAACGAGGGCAAGTCCATGAACACCATGGTCAACGCGGCCCAGCGCGTCTACCCGATCGGCTATCCGTGGCGCAACACCTGCGGCAAGGTCCAGGGTGCCTACAGCACGGCGCAGAAGAACGCGGGCCTGGACGCGGCAGACGACCTCCAGAACGCCGAGCCCCAGTGGTACAAGCCGCTGTCGGTCCTGGAGGGCCTTTACAACTCGATCAACACGGTGACGTTTGCGTCCGCGGCACAGCTGGACTTCTGCGGCATCCAGAAGATCGCCGATGCGGTGGGACTGCACAGCGGCTTGCCCTCAGCGGACGGCAGCGAGCCGAACCCCAAGGTGAACATGATGACGCTGGGCAACCTGCTGGGGTCCACGCAGACCTCTCCGCTGACCATGGCCAGCGCGTTTGCCACCTTCGCTAACGACGGCAAGTACTGCGAGCCCATCGCCATCACCTCGGTGACGGACGCCACCGGCAAGCAGCTCCCGGCACAGTCCAGCAGCTGCCGTGACGCCATCAAACCGGAGGTTGCACGCGGCGTGAACTACGCGCTCCAGGAAGTGCTGAACAGGGGCTCCGGTTCGCTGATCCAGCCCCGGATTTCCACCAAGACCAGCTTCCCCATTGGCGCCAAGACCGGTACGTCCAACAACAACGGCTCCACCTGGGTTGTTGGGCACACCACCGGCCTGGCAACGGCCGCCTGGTTCGGCGACCCGCTGGGAGCACAGGACCGTGCAGGGCAGAACATCACGGTCAACGGCAAGTTCTATAAAGGCATCGATGGTTACATGATCGCCGGTCCCATGTTCTCCAGCTACATGGCGAAGATCGCCCCGGCATACGGCACCAACCCGTTCCCGGCACCGCCGAGCAACATGGTCAACGGAACAACCACTACTTCGCCTGGAAGGACCACCCCGCAGGCCACCCAGGCTCCCGTACCGTCCACGCCGGCAACGCAGGCGCCCGCCACCCAGGCGCCGGCCCCCGCCCCCACCAGCAATGGCAACGGGAATGGAAAGGGCAACGGCTAAGCACGCATGAGCATCGACAGCCTGGCAGGCCGCGCCCGCGCAATCGGGCGCGGCTTTGCCGTCACTGCAGGCGCCGGGGCCGCGGCCGGAATGGCAGCCTTCGGCTACGGCCTGTGGGAGAAGAACCAGTTCGTCCTCCGGGAGGAAACCCTGGCCATCCTCCCTCCCGGCCGCGGTCCGTTCCGCATCCTGCACCTGAGCGACATCCACTTCGTGCCGGGGCAGCGGAAGAAGGCTGATTGGCTAAGGTCCCTGGCGGACCTCAGGCCGGACCTGGTGGTGAACACCGGCGACAACCTCAGCCACGTGAAGGCTGTGGACCCGCTGCTGGATGCCCTGAAACCGCTGCTGCAGTTCCCCGGCGTCTTTGTCCCCGGGTCCAACGACTACTTCGCGCCCAGCCCAAAGAACCCTGCGTCCTACCTGCTGGGGCCGTCCAAGGCGAAGCCCAAGCCGGTTGCCCTCGACTGGCCGCGCCTGCGGTCCGGCTTCGGCATGAGCGGCTGGGTGGACCTGACCAATCGCCACCAGTCATTGGTCCTCAACGGCATGCGCTTCGATTTCTCCGGCGTCGACGACCCGCACCTGAACCGGGAACGGTACGCCGGCTGGCCCCGTGGAACGGTCAGCCAGGATGCCAAGGACCACCTCAGGATCGCGGTCATCCATGCACCGTACCAGCGGGTCCTGGACCACTTCACCGAAAACGGCGCGGACCTCCTGCTGGCCGGCCACACACACGGCGGCCAGCTGTGCATCCCCGGGTATGGCGCCCTCGTGGCCAACTGCGACCTCCCCACTTGGCGGGCGAAGGGCCTCAACGACTGGACAAGCAACGGAAGCACGACGCCGGTCAACGTGTCCGGCGGCATCGGCACCTCACGCTTCGCCCCGGTAAGGATCGCCTGCAAACCCGAGGCCGTCCTGCTGACCCTTACCTCCCCCAACTGAACCGAAAGCATTACGGTCTGCAATAACTGGGCAAGCAGCCGGCCAGCACCGCAAATCCCTGTGAACCGCCTCACGCCAATGGCATAGGGTAGTTGCTAGAGGAAACTACATTCGTTTTAGAGCTTGAGAAGCGGGCATGGCCAAGCAGACTCCATTTTTCCGATCCATCAGCCGTCTTTATCCGCACGTCCGGCCCATCATCCCCAGGCTCCTGCTGGGACTCCTGTGCGCCCTGCTCGCCAGCGTCGTGGCGCTGACCATCCCCCAGGTGCTGCGGGTCCTGGTCAATACCGCGCTGCAGCCAGGGGCCACGCCGGAGGCGGTCTGGGTGTCGGCTGCCGTCATCCTGGTCCTGGGCATCGCTGAAGCCGGACTGGTGGCGCTGCGCCGGCAGTTCGTCATCAACCCCGCCACCACCGTGGAGACCCGCATGCGGGTGTCCCTCTACAACCATCTGCAGGACCTGACCGTCTCCTTCCACGACCGGTGGGGATCCGGCCAATTGCTGTCCCGGGCCATGACGGACCTGAACTTCCTGCGCCGCTGGATGGCTTTTGGCGCCATCATGCTGGTGGTCACCACCCTGACGGTGATCATCGGCGTCGTGGCCATGTTCGCCATGAGCTGGCAGCTGGCCCTGATCTTCCTGGCCGCCGCCGTTCCCATCACCATCAACAGCTTCCGGTTCCGCACCCGGTTCAGCAAGGTGGCGCGGCGAAGCCAGGACCAGGCCGGCGACCTTGCCACCACCGTGGAGGAATCGGTCCACGGCATCCGCGTGCTCAAGGCCTTCGGACGCAGCCGGGAAGCCCTGGAAAACTTCAACGAGCAGGCAGAAGGCCTGCGCCAGACAGAGATCGAGAAGGCACGCCACCAGGCAACGTTCACCATGGTGGTCACCCTGCTTCCTGAACTCGCCCTGGGAGCCGGCCTGGTGGTCGGGGTCATGCTGTGCGCCAGCGGCCAGTTGAGCATCGGCTCCCTGGTGGCGTTCTTCGCCACCGCGGCAGTCATCGCCTCCCCCGTGGAATTCTCCGGCATGCTGCTGGCCATGGCACTCACCGCCAAGACCGCCGTCGACCGCCACTACGAAGTGATGGACACGCAAAACACCATCACCAGTCCCGCCCAGCCCCGCCGGCCGGCTGAGCTGGCCGGGGCACTGCGCTTCAACAACGCAACCTTCGCCTTCGAGGACGCCCCGGACAAGCCCATTCTCAAGGACATCAACCTGGACATCCGGCCCGGCGAAACCATGGCCCTGGTGGGCATCACCGGCAGCGGCAAGAGTGCGCTGATCCAGCTGGTGCCGCGCCTGTACGACGTCACCGGCGGCGCCATCACCATCGACGGCGTCGACATCCGGGACTTCGGCGTGGAGGAGCTGCGCCGGATCGTGGGGGTGGCCTTCGAGGACACCACGCTCTTTTCCAATTCCGTGCGGGACAACGTCCTGCTCGGCGCCCCGGCCCGCACAGAGGAGGTCCTGGACGAGGCCCTCGATGTGGCGCAGGCGCACTTCGCCTATTCCCTGCCCGGGGGTGTGGACACGTTGATCGGCGAGGAAGGCCTGAGCCTGTCCGGCGGCCAGCGGCAACGGATCGCCCTGGCACGTGCCATCGCCGCCCGTCCGCGGATCCTGGTCCTGGACGACCCGCTGTCAGCCCTGGACGTCCACACCGAGGAGCTGGTGGAGGCCCGCCTCCGCGAGGTCCTGAAGGACACCACCACCCTGATCGTGGCCCACCGGCCGTCCACCGTGGCCCTCGCGGACCGGGTGGCCCTGCTGGAGGACGGCCGCATCGCCGCCGTCGGAACGCACACCGAACTGCTGGCCCATAACCAGCACTACCGCTACGTCATCGCCAGCCTGGACCGGGAGCCGCGGGACCTGGACTCTGAACTGTCGGCACTTGAAGACAATGCTGAGGAAGTGTCCCGATGAGCACTGCAACGTTCGGCACCGCCAATGAAGACAATGCCCACCTCAGCAAGAGCGACAGCCGGGCAGTACGACGGCGTTCACTTGCCCTGCTGCGATCGCTGATCCGTCCCGTGCGGGCCCGGTTCTGGCTGACCATCGCCATGGTGGTCCTGTCCCAGGCCGCGCGGGTGGCCGGCCCGGCACTGATCGCGTTCGGGATCGACCATGCCCTTCCCGCCCTCCAGGCCGGCAACAACGCCCCCTTGGTGTTCACCGGCGTCGCCTACCTTCTGGCAGCCATTGCGACGGCGGGACTCACCGCCCTGTACGTCACCTCCACGGCGCGGCTCAGCCAGGCGATGCTGCTGGACCTCAGGGTGCGCGTCTTCCGGCACACGCAGCGGCTCAGCCTGGAGTTCCACGAGAAATACACCTCCGGCAGGATCATCGCCCGGCAGACCTCAGACCTTGAAGCACTGCGCGAACTCCTCGACTCGGGGGTCAGTTCACTGGCTTCGGGAATGCTCTTCATGGCCTTCACCGCCGTCACCATCTTTGCCCTGGACTGGCGGAGCGGTTTGCTGGTGCTGGCCGCCGGCGTGCCGATGTTCTTCCTTTCTCGCTGGTACCAGAAGCACTCGCAGATTGCCTTCAGGGAGTCCCGCGTGGTCTCCGCCCGGCTGATCGTGCATTTCGTGGAGACCATGACCGGCATCCGCGCCGTCAAGGCCTTCCGCAAGGAGAAGGAGAACTCGGAGCGCTACGGGAAACTCGCCGAGGACTACCGCCTGGTCACAGTCCGCTCCATCAACCTCAACGGCATCTTCCAACCGGGACTGGTGCTGATTGGCAACGTCTGCGTTGCCGTGGTCCTGCTCTTCGGCGGATTCCGGGTGCTGGACGGCGGCCTGGCAGTGGGCGTGCTCCTGGCCCTCATCCTGTCCACCAAGCGGTTCTTCCAGCCGGTGGACCAGATGGCCATGTTCTACAACTCATTCCAGAGCGCGCAGGCAGCACTGGAGAAGGTGTCCGGACTGCTCGAAGAGGTTCCCACGGTCCGGCCACCCAGGAACCCGGTGGCCCTGCCCAGCGCCACGGGACGCATCGACTTCAACGGCGTCGAGTTCCGCTATGGCGACGGTCCGTTGGTGGTGCCGCGCCTGGACCTGCACATCCCGGCCGGACAGACAGTGGCGCTGGTGGGACAAACGGGCGCTGGAAAATCCACCCTGGCCAAACTCATCGCCCGGTTCTACGACGTCACCTCGGGAACGCTCACCCTGGACGGCGTGGACCTCCGCGACCTGGCCACCACCGACCTCCGCCGGAACATCGTCATGGTCACCCAGGAGGCCTTCCTGTTCAGCGGCTCGGTGGCGGACAACATCGCCCTGGGCCGGCCGGAGGCATCACGCGCCGAAATCGAAGAGGCCGCCAAGGCAGTTGGCGCCCACGAATTCATCCTTGAACTTCCCGAGGGCTACGACACCGACGTCAACAAGCGCGGCGGCAGGGTCTCCTCCGGCCAGCGGCAGCTGATCAGCTTTGCCAGGGCGTTCCTGGCGCAGCCGGCCGTGCTGATCCTGGACGAGGCAACCTCCTCACTGGACATCCCGTCCGAGCGCCTGGTGCAGGCCGGACTGGCCCGCCTGCTGGCCGGCACGGAAGCCAGACGCCGGACGGCGTTGATCATCGCCCACCGCTTGTCCACGGTGGAGACGGCGGACCGTGTCCTGGTGGTGCACGACGGGCGGATCGTGGAGGACGGCACGCCGGAGGAACTGATCGGCGGCGGCGGACGCTTCGCCGACCTGCATGGGGCGTGGAAGGACTCCCTGGTCTGACCCGCGTCCCGCCCCGGACCGGGCAGGATTTCGCATCGGGACCCGGAATCGGCTATCCTTGTAAAGTTGCTTTTGCAGCGGATCGGGATGTAGCGCAGCTTGGTAGCGCGCTTCGTTCGGGACGAAGAGGTCGCAGGTTCAAATCCTGTCATCCCGACCATAACGAAAAGAGGGTCTCCTTGCGGAGGCCCTCTTTTTTGTCTCGATGTGGTCACGGCCCGGCACACCGGGGTTAAAACGAGTGGCCCCGGAGCTGTTGCTCCGGGGCCACTCCCGCCTCCTGTGTGAGGAAGCTGTTTAAGCGGGATCAGGCCAGTTGCCCACGTACGTTGTGTAGGTAGTATCGGTCTTCTTGTCCTTCTTCACCTTTGCTGAGGCGGGATCAGGCCAGTTACCAACAGCTACCGACACACCCGAATTATCGGCGACGGAACCTGAAGCCAGGACGGCCGGAGCCGCCGCAGAAAAAGCCAGGGCCCCAGCCAGGATGGCCGCGGTTGCGATCTTCTTCAACATATAAGTTCCTCAATACGAGTCGGATTCGTTACAAAGCCAGCACTGTCCTTGTTGACACACATTGTAAAATATTTTCCACAGGGACTGTCAAGCATTCGGCAGCCCAAGTGTCCAGAAGGAGGAAACGCGTGGGCAACGGGTTCGGAGAAAAGCTCCGCGCGGAGCGCCTGGAGCGTGGACTGACACAGGCCGAACTGGGCAAGGACCTGTATTCACCCAGCTACATTTCGCTGCTGGAAACCGGCCGCCGGGAGCCGACAGCCGAAGTAATTGAAGAATTGGCACGCAGATTGGAACTGGCCCCCAAGGCGCTGGAGGCTTGGAGCCAGCCAATTTCCGTGAGCGACGCCGAGTACGTGCTGGCAGGCCTCTATGCCCGCCAGGCGTGGGACCTTCGTGATTATCCACTGGCGGCAAGCCACGCTGCCACGGCCGCGAAGATTGCCCTCGAGGGGCGGAACACCAGCGCCTGGTGGAACATGACCTATATGCAGGCCGAATGCCTCATCAAACAGGGAAACTGGCGCGAAGCCCAGAAGATCATGGAGCACTTGCTGGAGCACCCCATGGCCAGGGAATCCGCCGGCCTTGCCGTACGGGCACACCAGATGCTGGCGGGTATCTACCAGGGACAAGGCCAGCTGAGCCTTGCCGTGGACCAGGGGATCCAGGCAGTGGACCTCTGCAGGCAGCTTCCCAAGGGATCCACCCTGATCATCAACGCCCATCACGCGCTGATCGGGGCGCTTGCAGAAAGCGGGCGGCTCGACGAGGCCTGGAAGTATTGCCAGGCCATGATCGACCACGTGGATGAGCTTTCCATGACGCAGCTCGCCGGCGAGGTGGCCTGGGTTGTGGGGAACGTTGCGTTCATGCGGCATGACTACACGGAAGGCGTCAAACACCATGAGCGGGCAGCACGCCTGCTCTCCCCCGCCAATGACATCGAACTGTGGGCACGGTTCAACAAGGCCTCCGCAGCCGTCCGGCTTTCCTCGGGCATCGTGGAGCCGGAGACCCTGTCGGCAATCGAACGTGCCGAACTGGCCTTGTCGATTGTGGGTGGGAACAAGTCCGATCAGCTGGAGGTCGCCTTCATCCGTGCCCGCTGGCTGTACCTGACCGGGGACATTGTGGCCGCCGTCGAAAAGCTGCGGGAAATCCACGCCGAACGCGCGGAGCTCGCCAAGCACACCGCGGGTGAAGTTTCCCTCCTCCTGGGCAAGTCCCTCAAGGCCGCGGGTGATACGGACGAAGCACTGGTGCATCTCGAGGAAGCCCAAAAGGCCTTCGCCACTGCCGGCGCCCAGGACCGGGTTCAACAGGCGCTGGACGCGATCCTCGAGATTAAGCTGGCGCAGAAACGCGCCGCCGCTGCGGCTGCGAAAGCCAGCTGACCAAGCCAGGTAAACCCGCAGTGCGGGCTTACCTGGCTTCCGGTTGTTCTAGGAGAACGCCTTCCCCGTGATCTTCTCGTATGCTTCGACGTAGCGGCTGCGGGTCCGGTCCACTACTTCAGCGGGGAGCGCCGGCGGCGGCGTGTCCGAGGCCTTGTCCCAGCCGGACTCCGCCGATGTCAGCCAGTCCCGCACATACTGTTTGTCGTAGGACGGCTGGGCCTGGCCCGGCTTGTAGGTGGCAGCGTCCCAGAAACGCGAGGAATCCGGGGTCAGCACCTCGTCGCCCAGGGTGATCGACCCGGAGGCTGCGTCGTAGCCGAACTCCACCTTGGTGTCCGCCAGGATGATGCCGCGCTCCCGGGCGATCTTTTCCGCCGTCGTGTAAATCTTCAGCGTCAACTCACTGAGGCGGCCCGCGATGTCGTCGCCCACCAGCGCCACTACGGCGTCGTAGGTGATGTTCTCATCGTGCTCACCGATCAGCGCTTTGGCCGACGGCGTGAAGATGGCGTGCTCCAGCCGGGATCCGTCCACCAGCCCTTCCGGCAGCGGGATGTTGCATACGGTTCCGGAGGCCTTGTACTCCTGCAGGCCGGAGCCCGTGAGGTAGCCGCGGGCGATGCATTCCACCGGGAACATGTCCAGCTTCTTGCAGATCATGGCCCGGCCTTCAACCTCGGCCGGGACGCCGTCCTCCACCGTGGAGCCGAGCACATGGTGTTCCACGCCCAACTGGTCGAACCACCAGAGGCTCAGTTGCGTGAGGATGCGTCCCTTGTCCGGGATTTCGCTGGACAGCACATGGTCAAAGGCGCTGATGCGGTCGCTGGCCACCATGAGCACGCAGTCCTGCCCAACGCGCTGCAGGATGGATTCGTCGGCGGGCTCATAGAGGTCGCGTACCTTGCCGGAGTAGACGTGGGTCCAGCCGGGAAGATCCAGTGTTTTGGTGGCGTAGCCGCGGTTCTCTCGGTTTTCAGTCATGTCAGGCCTTTGCTTTCACGATGGGCATCGAACCGGTGGCGCCGTAAGGAACCTTGATCTCGCCACGGGCGGCTTTGCGGGCGATGTCGGTGCGGAACTGCGCCCCGTCCAGCTGGACCAGCTCCACGCCGTCGTACGCTTTCTCGCGCGCCTCCACCAGGTCACTGCCCAGGGCGACAACCGCCAGGACACGGCCGCCGGCGGACACCACCTTGCCTTCCTTGTCCAGGGCGGTTCCGGCGTGGATAACGTGCACGCCGTCGAGCGCCTCCACTTTCTTGAGGCCACGGATCCGGTCACCGGTGCGGGGCGTGTCCGGGTAGTTTTCGGAGGCAATAACGACGGCGACGGCGGCCTCCTTGGACCACCGCAGCTCCTCAGCCTTGTCCAGTTCGCCCTTGGCGGCGGCCATCAGCAGCGCACCGAGGGGGGTCTTGAGCCGGGCGAGGACGGCCTGGGTTTCCGGGTCGCCGAAGCGGACGTTGAACTCGATCACGCGGGTGCCGCGTGACGTGAGGGCCAGGCCGACGAACAGCACGCCGACGAAAGGGGTGCCGCGGCGGGCCATCTCGTTGACGGTGGGCTGGGCCACGCGTTCAAGGACTTCCTGCACCAGCCCCTCGGGGGCCCACTCAAGCGGGGTATAGGCACCCATGCCGCCGGTATTGGGCCCTTCGTCATTGTCGAAGATGCGCTTGAAGTCCTGGGCGGGCGAGAGCGCCACCGTGTTCTGCCCGTCGCAGAGCACAAACAGGGAAACCTCCGGGCCGTCCAGGAACTCCTCGATGACCACGGAGCCGCCGGCGTCGAAGCAGGACTGGGCATGCGCCAAAGCTTCATCGCGGTTGCGGGTGACAACAACACCCTTGCCCGCGGCGAGTCCATCGTCCTTCACCACGTAGGGGGCGCCGAAGGTGTCCAGTGCCGATGCTGCTTCCTCGGCGTTGGTGGCCACCATGGCCATCGCCGTGGGGACGCCGGCTTCCGCCATGACCTCCTTGGCGAAGGCCTTTGAGGCCTCCAGCTGGGCTGCTGCCTTGCTGGGTCCGAAGACGGGGATCCCGGCTTCGCGGACGGCGTCCGATACGCCTGCGGCCAGCGGAGCTTCCGGGCCCACCACCACGAGGTCCACACCGAGCCGTGCGGCCAGCCCGGCGACGGCGTCGGGATCGTTTCCGTTGATGTCGTAGGTGGGAACCAGTTTGCTGATGCCGGCATTGCCAGGTGCCGCGTGGACCTCGGACACGTTGGGGTCGGCGAGCAGGGAGCGGACAATGGCGTGTTCGCGGCCTCCGGGGCCAATGACGAGTACCTTCACAGTGTCCAAGGGTACTTTGTGCACCCTCCCCGCTCCTAAGCTGTGTCCTCCCCCGCCTGGTCAATCCGGAGTCCCGCCCGCTCCGAACCATACATATGACAAAGCTGCGAAACAGGATGACAGGCGCCGGAACCATGGCCGCGTTGGCAGGCGTGGTGGCAGCCGCCGTCGTACTTGCCGTTGCGGAGCTGATTGGCGCATTTTTTACCGCCCGCGCCACCCCCCTCTTTGCCCTGGGGTCCACCTTCATCGACTTCACGCCGCCGTGGCTCAAGGACTTTGCGATCGCCACGTTCGGCACCAACGACAAGACAGCGCTATTCGTGGGCATGGGCCTGACCATTGCGGTGCTCGCCTGCATCCTGGGCGTGGTGGCCTACCGGAAATGGGCCCTCGGCGTCCTGGGTGTACTTTTCATGGGGGCCGTGATCGTGGCCAGCGTGGTGACCCGCGCCGGCGTCGGCGCCGCTGACGCCATCCCTTCGGTGCTGGGAACCCTGGCCGGACTGGTGGTCCTGCACCGCCTGATGGTGCCGCTGTGGGGGCTGAAGGCGTGGCCGGAAGCGCCGGCGGATACAGCGTCCGACGGCGGCGAACGGCCTGGGGGCGAAGGCACCAGCCGCCGGCGCTTCTTCGCCACTGCCGGGATCACGGCCGTAGCCGCGGGCATCGCCGCCACCGGTGGGCGGCTGCTGGCTGCGGCGCGCAGCAATGTGGCCCAGGCCCGTGAAGCGTTGAGCCTGCCAACGCCGGCGAAAGCTGCAGCCGCCGTACCGGGCGGGGTCCAGTCCACGGTCCCCGGCGTCCCGCCGTGGCTGACGCCCAACGGCGAGTTCTACCGGATCGATACGGCTTTGAGCGTGCCGGAAATCAACGTTGACGACTGGGAACTGCGCGTTCACGGGCTGGTGGAGCAGGAAGTGACGCTCACCTTCCAGGACCTGCTCGACGCCGAGCTCATCGAATCCCACGTCACGCTCACCTGCGTGTCCAATCCAGTGGGCGGCAACCTCGCCGGAAACGCCAAGTGGCTGGGCCTGCCCATCCGTGAGGTGCTGGCGCGCGCCAAGCCCAAAGACGGAGCAGACATGGTGCTGTCAAAGTCCATCGACGGCTTCAGCGCTTCCACTCCCCTTGAGGTCCTGCAGGATGACAGGGACGCCATGCTGGCCATCGGCATGAACGGTGAGCCGCTTCCGCTGGAGCACGGCTACCCCGTGCGGATGGTGGTCCCCGGACTGTACGGGTTTGTGTCCGCCACCAAATGGGTGGTGGACCTGGAGGTCACCCGTTTCGCGGACAGCAAGGCCTACTGGACCGAGCGCGGCTGGTCCGAGCGCGGCCCCATCAAGACGATGGCCCGCGTGGACGTGCCCAAGTCCTTCGCGAAGGTGCCGGCCGGGAAAGTCGCGGTGGGCGGCACCGCATGGGCCCAAACTCGCGGCATCAGCAAAGTGGAAATCCAGATCGACAACGGCGGGTGGGCGGAAGCCACCCTCTCCGCCGAAGCGTCCACCGTTACCTGGCGCCAGTGGTCCTATGAGTGGGACGCCACGCCCGGCCCCCACTACATCAAGGTACGGGCAACCGACGGGACCGGGGCGGTCCAAACCGACCAGCGCGCAGATCCCGTGCCTGACGGTGCGTCGGGCTGGCAGTCGATAATGGTCACCGTGCAGTAGGCCGCAGCCCGGAGTGCCCGGGCTTCTGCGGGGCTGGCCCATAGACTGGCAGTATGCCGCATAATCCGCATGCCACCTTCACTGTTGACTCCGCCGTCGAACTGGCCGTGATCGAACGCAGCGGCTTTGTGGAGTCGCGGCACATCGGTTCCGCCGTGCTCCTGTCCGCCGACGGCTCGGTGGTCACCGAACTCGGAGACATCAACACGCCCATCTTCGCGCGGTCCACGCTCAAGCCGTTCCAGGCATTGGCCGCCATGCAGTCCGGGGTTCCGCTGCGGGGCGCCCAGGTGGCCATTGCCTGCGGAAGCCACACGGGCTCCCTGGACCACATGGACGTGGTGGCGGGCATGCTCAAGGCCGCCGGAGTCCGTGAAGACCAGCTGCAGTGCCCCGAGGCCTGGCCGCAGGATGAAACGGCCCGGAACTGGCTGGTGCGCTCCGAAAAGGGCAAGTCGCGGCTGGCGTACAACTGCTCCGGAAAGCACGCCGCTTTCCTGTGGGCCTGCACGGAAAACGGGTGGGACACGCACAGCTACCTGGAGCCGAACCACCCGCTGCAGCAGCGCGTGCGCACCGTTGTGGAGGAATACACGGGTGAGAAGATCGCCCACCTGGGGATCGACGGCTGCGGCGCCCCCGTGGCGGCTGTCTCCCTGAAAGGCCTGGCCAGGGCTTACTCCCAGCTCGCCAAGGCTCCCGGGGACCAGAGCTTCAGCGCCAGGGCCGCCACCATCGCCACTTCGATGCTCGATTACCCATGGGCGGTACAGGGCCGTGGCGAGGCCAACACCCTGGTGATGGACGAGCTGGAGATCATCGCCAAGATCGGGGCAGAGGGGGTGCTGGCCATGGCCACTCCGCAGGGCGTGTCCGTGGCCGTCAAGATCCTGGACGGAAACATCAGGGCCACCTCGCTGGTGGCCCTGACGCTGCTCGCCGCGGCGGGGGCCGTGGAGATCCCGGGAGTTGCCAGCGTCCTGGAGCAGGTGGTGGAACCGGTGATGGGCGGCGGACGGCCGGTAGGGAAAATCCGCCTGGGCCCTGCTGTTTCCGCCCTCCTGGACTGACACCCCTTCCCACACCAGACATCAAAGGAAGGCTGACCGCATGGCCGTAGCCCGCCGTCGTATTGACGTCCAGCAAGGCAAAGCAGCACTGAACGCATGGCTGGAAGCTGCCCAGCCGTCGTCGGACGCTCCCTTGCCGCGAACCGTCCTGGCCACTGCCGTCAGGTACTCGCTGGAGGAGCTGACGGCGCGTGCACCGGGAAACTCCGTGGAGGTGCGCGTCCCGCCGTTCGGCGTCACCCAGTGCGTTGAGGGCCCGCGGCATACGCGCGGCACCCCGCCCAACGTGATTGAGTGCGACGCCGCCACCTGGCTTGCGATGGTGACGGGACAGATGGAGTGGGCCGACGCAGTCAGCGCCGGCAAGGTGGCCGCGTCCGGGCTGCGCGCGGACCTGTCAGCCCTGCTGCCCCTCTAGCCCCTCCGGCCCTTCGCGCTGCTCCGGCCCGGCAGAAGCCTTAGCCGCGACCGATGAAGGGCATGCCCGCAGCGGTGACCACTACTGACCCCACGCTGGCCGAGGCCGGCATGTTGGCCATCATCAGTACTGCGCGGGCCGCGTCCGCCACCGGAAACATGGGCTCCACCTTGCGGCTGCCGTCTGCCTGCAGGGCCCCCGAGCCGACGCCGATGGTGTCCATGATGTCGGTGGCGGTGTTGCCGATGTCGATCTGCCCGCAGGTGATGCCGTAGCCCCGGCCGTCCAGTTCGATGCTCCTGGTCAGGCCTGTCATGGCATGCTTGGTGACCGTATACGCCACCGTCCGCGGCCGCGGTGAATGCGCCGAGATGGAGCCGTTGTTGATGATCCGGCCGCCCTGCGGTTCCTGCGATTTCATGGTCCTTACCGCCGCGGCGGCGCACAGCATGGACCCGGTGAGGTTCACGGCAAGGGTGGCGTTCCAGTCTTCCAGGCTGATCTCATCCACCCCGGCGGCGGGACCGAACACGCCGGCATTGTTGATCAGGACGTCCACCCGCCCCCACTTCCGGCGCGCTGCCTCGAAAAGCCGTTCGACGTCGTCGCGCCGGGTGACGTCGCACGGCACCACCAGGGCGTCCGCGTGGCCGTCCGCCGTTTCAGCAAGTTGGGCCTCGCGGCGGCCGGCCAGCACCACGCGGTAGCCGTCGGCCAGCATCTGCCGGGCAACCTCCCGGCCAATGCCGGAGCCGGCCCCGGTCACTACGGCGACGCGTGCTGTGGGAAGGGAAGTGGTCATGCGGTCTCCTGGCCTAAAACTGCACCGGCACGGCCGGCTTGTTCAGCGGCCAGCCTATGACGGTCTTGGGACGCGGCGCAGCGAAGGTCCGCACCTTGGAGGTGGAAAGGCCCATCCGGACCAGCGATTCGGCGATGGTTACGGCCGAGGCCACACCGTCCACTACGGGAACGCCTGCCCGTTGCCGGATCTGTTCGTCCAGCCCCGCCATCCCGCCGCAGCCAAGGACAATCACCTCGGCCTTGTCCTCAGTGACGGCCAGCATGGCCTGGTTGATGATTGCCTCAACGGCGCGTTCCGGTTCCTCCTCGAGTTCCAGGACCGCCATTCCGCTGGCACGGACGGAAGCACATCTTGCGTCCAGGCCGGCCAGCTTCAGCCGGTCCTCGATGAGGGGAACCGTCCGGTCCAGCGTGGTGACCACCGAGTACTTATGGCCCAGGAACATGGCTGTGCCGGCGGCAGCCTCGGTGATGTCGACCACCGGCACGTCCAGCAGTTCCTGGAGCCCTTCCCTCCCGTGCTCGCCGTAGCCGGCCTGGATGACGGCGTCAAACGTTCCCGGGAAGGAGGTGACGGCGTCCATCACGGCGATGGCAGCCAGGTAGCTTTCGAAGTTGCCTTCGCAGGAGTCCGCGCCGAACCTCGGGGTGATTCCCACGATTTCCGTGCCGGGAGCGGCAACACTGCGTGCCGAGGCCGCGATGGAGTCCGTCATTGATTGCGTGGTGTTTACGTTGGCGACAAGTATGCGCATTGGGTAGGTCCTTGCTTGTGACTGGCTCAGTGGGTACTGACGACGGCGATGGCTTCCCCGTCGTGGTCGTCCAGCCTTTGGTTGCGGTCGGCGATGAAGAAGTACAGTGCCGCCGCAATGCCCGCTGCGAAGAACCAGGCGAAGGGTGCCGCGGCAGCCAGTGCCGGTACGAAGGCGATCAGCAGGGCAAGGACGGCGGCCGGAACCATGGCGATGATCGCCCGGGGGTTGACGCCCTTCCTGTAGAAGTACGCGCCCTCCGGTGATGCCGTGTAGAGCTCGGGGACGTTGACCTTGCCACGGCGGATCAGCCAGTAGTCAGCCATGACGACGCCGAACAGCGGGCCGAGCAAGGCACCGAGGCCGCCCAGGAAGTACACGATGACCAGCGGGTTGTTGTAGAGGTTCCAGGGCAGGATGACCAGGCCGATGGTGGCGGAGACCATTGCTGCCTTGCGGAAGTTCAACCGCCGGGGGAACAGGTTGGTCAGGGCGTAGACAGGGGCGACGAAGTTGGCCATGAGGTTCACTGCGATGGTCAGGATCAGCAGGGCAAGGCACGCAAGGACCAGGAAGAGCGTGTTGGGGATGGTCTGGACGATATCCGAGGGGCTCTTGATGATGGTCCCGTTGATTTTGAACTGGCCACCGGCCATGACCACCACGATGGCGCCGAACACGAGCATGTTGATGGGGATGCCCCAGAAGTTTCCGCGGACCACGGCCTTCTTTGAGACGGCTGAGCGGGTGAAATCGCAGAAGTTCAGGACGAAGGTGCCGTAGATCGAAACCCAGAGGGCGCCGCCGGCGAAGATCGTGAGCCACATTTCCGGCCCTTCCAGGGCCTTGTTGGAGGACCAGGCGATGCTTCCGCCGGCCTCCACGAAGATCCAGACAGCCATTGCGGCCATGGTGGCCAGGATGACGGGGCCGGCGAAGGCCTCGTATTTGCGGATCATCTCCATGCCGAAGCTGACGATGACCAGCTGGACCACCCAGAGGGCCACGAATGCCATCCACCCCAGCGTGGACAGCCCCAGGAGGGAGTCCTGGTCCAGGTCGTGGAGGCCCGGGAACATGGCCACGAGCATGACGCGGAAGACAACGGACGCCAGGTACGTCTGAATGCCGAACCAGGCCACGGCCACCGCGCCGCGGAGGAGGCTGGCGATCTGGGCGCCCCTGATGCCGAAGCTGATGCGGCTCATGACCGGGAAGGGGACGCCGGTCTTCACCCCCATGAAGCCGGAAAGGGTAAGGAGGCCGAACAGCAGCGCGGCACCAATGCCGAGTGCCATCAGGATCTGCCACCCGCCCAGCCCCAAAGCGAACAGCCCAATGGCGAAGGCGTAGTTGCCCAGGCTGTGCACGTCATTGGCCCACAGGGTGAAGATGCTGTAGCTCGTCCAGCTGCGGCCCGTGCGTTTGGTGGGGGCAAGGTCTGCATTGTAGAGGGAAGGGCTGATGCTCTTGCCGGAAGCCGCGCTGGCCGATTCGCACAGGGCTTCGACACTGCCGGCCGGGTGGACCGGCCCGGCTGACGGCGCTGTCAGGTCCAGGTCCGCGTCAACGCCCGCCGATGGAGGGGTCTGCATAGGGGTCTCAATTCTTTGGTGGATTCCGCGTGGTGAGGCCGACCTTGGGTCGTTTCTGTTATTCCACATTGCGGAATCGAGATATTGAATAGTGAAATAAGAGTATGACCTGCGTCACGGGGGCGTCAAGCAATGCCAGCATGGGCGGGCAGTCACAAACTGTTTCTTCCTCCCGGCCTGCGCACTCTGCGGGCTCAGGGGCACCGGTCACATTGACCATACCCCCGCGTCTGACTAATCTCATCTAGCAATAATGTTTTCTCGTAATATGAAAACTTAAGCCGAGCATTCGAAGATGAAAAGAGGCTGCCGTGGCTGCAGGAGAAGATACCTCCCATATCCTCAGCGGGTTGACTAACCAGCTGCCTGATCGTGATCCGGAAGAGACTGCCGAGTGGGTTGAGTCCCTGGATGCGTTGATCAGGGAACAGGGCACCGAGCGTGCCCAATACATCATGCGGAGCCTGCTGCAGCGCGCCGGCGCGCAGAGCGTCGGGGTGCCGATGGTGACCACCACCGATTACGTGAACACGATCCCGGTGGACCAGGAAGCCCAGTTCCCGGGCAACGAGGAGTACGAGCGCCGGTACCGGGCCTACATGCGGTGGAACGCTGCGGTCATGGTCCACCGGGCGCAGCGGCCCGATATCGGCGTCGGCGGGCACATCTCCACCTACGCCGGTGCCGCGACCCTGTACGAGGTCGGGTTCAACCACTTCTTCCGCGGCAAGGACCACCCCGGCGGCGGGGACCAGGTCTTCTTCCAGGGCCACGCCTCCCCCGGCATGTACGCCCGGGCGTTCATGGAAGGACGCCTCTCCGAGGAGGACCTGGACGGGTTCCGGCAGGAAAAGTCCCGCGAGGGCCACGCCCTGTCCTCCTACCCGCACCCGCGCCTGATGCCGCACTTCTGGGAATTCCCCACCGTGTCCATGGGCATCGGCCCGATGAACGCGATCTACCAGGCCCAGAACAACCGGTACCTGCACAACCGTGGCCTGAAAGACACCTCCGACCAGCAGGTCTGGGCGTTCCTGGGCGACGGCGAAATGGACGAACCCGAATCCCGCGGCCTGCTGCAGCTGGCGGCTAACGAAAACCTGGACAACCTGAACTTCGTGATCAACTGCAACCTCCAGCGCCTGGACGGGCCGGTGCGCGGCAACGGCAAGATCATGCAGGAACTCGAAGCGTTCTTCCGCGGCGCGGGCTGGAACGTGATCAAGGTCGTCTGGGGCCGGGAATGGGATGACCTGCTCACCCGCGACACCGACGGGTCCCTGGTGAAAATCATGAACGAAACCGTCGACGGGGACTACCAGACCTACAAAGCCGAATCCGGCGGGTTCGTCCGCGAACACTTCTTCGGCAAAACCCCGCAGACCAAAGACCTCGTCGCGGACCTCACCGACGACCAGATCTGGAACCTCAAACGCGGCGGCCACGACTACCGCAAGGTCTACGCAGCCTACAAAGCCGCCACCGAATTCAAGGGCAAACCCACCGTCATCCTCGCCCACACCGTCAAGGGCTACGGCCTGGGACCGCGGTTTGAAGGCAGGAATGCCACGCACCAGATGAAGAAGCTGACGGTCGAGGATCTCAAGGACTTCAGGGATTACCTGCGGATCCCCATCTCGGACGAACAACTGGACGCCGACCCATACCGGCCTCCCTATTACCACCCGGGCCTGGATGCACCCGAGATCGCCTACCTCCTTGAACGGCGGCGGGCGTTGGGCGGATCGGTTCCCGAGCGCCGCAGCCGATACAGTGCTGTGGAGCTTCCGGATGAAAAGTCCTACGAGGTAGCCAGGCGGGGTTCTGGCAAGCAGCAGGCGGCCACCACCATGGCCTTCGTCCGCCTGCTCAAGGATTTGCTCCGTGACAAAAAGTTCGGGGGCAGGATTGTGCCCATCGTGCCGGATGAATCACGCACGTTCGGCATGGATGCGTTCTTCCCCACCGCGAAGATCTACAACCCCGAGGGCCAGAACTACCTCTCCGTGGACCGCGACCTGGTCCTGGCCTACAAGGAATCCCCCGCCGGGCAACTGATCCACCCCGGCATCAACGAAGCCGGCGCCGTGGCAGCCTTCACCGCCGCCGGGACCTCCTACGCCACCCACGGCGTGCCCCTGGTCCCGGTCTACGTGTTCTACTCCATGTTCGGCTTCCAGCGCACCGGCGACGCCTTCTGGGCCGCAGCAGACCAAATGACCCGCGGCTTCATCATCGGCGCCACCGCAGGCCGGACCACCCTCACCGGCGAAGGCCTCCAGCACGCCGACGGCCACTCCCCCCTGCTCGCCTCCACCAACCCCGCCGTGCTCACCTACGACCCCGCCTACGGCTACGAAATCGGCCACATCATCCGCTCCGGCCTCGAACGCATGTACGGGCCGGACTCAACGGACAAGAACGTCATGTACTACCTCACCGTGTACAACGAACCCATCGTCCAGCCCGCCGAACCCGAAAACCTCGACATCGAAGGCGTCATCAAGGGCATCTACCTGCTCGCACCGGCAAAGATCGACGGCCCCCGCACCCAGATCCTCGCCTCCGGCGTCTCCGTGCCCTGGGCCATCGAAGCCCAGCGCGTCCTGGCCGACGACTGGAACGTCTCCGCCGACGTCTGGTCCGTCACCTCCTGGAACGAACTGCGACGCGACGGCCTCGCCGCCGAAGAAAAAGCCTTCCTCAACCCCGGCCAACCCGCCCGCACCCCGTTCGTCACCCAGCAACTCGAAGGCGCCACCGGCCCCATCGTCGCCGTCTCCGACTACATGAAAGCCGTCCCCGACCAGATCCGGCAGTTCGTCCCCAACGAATTCGCCACCCTCGGCGCCGACGGCTTCGGCTTCTCCGACACCCGCGCAGCAGCGCGCCGCTACTTCAAGAACGACACCCACTCCATCGTGGTGAAAGTGCTGCAAATGCTGGCGGCGAGGGGCGAGGTTGAGGAGGGCGCGCCGTCGTATGCCCTGGACCGCTACAAACTCCTGGACGTCAACGCCGGCACCACCGGTGGCGCGGGCGGCGACGCCTGAGACGGGGAACCGCGCCAAATTCCGGAGGCCTTTGGGCCTATTGACGACGGTGCAGCTGCGGTCTGTACTTGCCCTGTAAGCCCGTCCCTGTTGTGTGAAGGAGCAGCGGTGGAGTTCGATGCTGCGGACGTCTTTTTGTAAACTCCTCGGAATTGACTACCCCATCATGCAGGCGGGAATGGGGCCCTTCGGGAGCGATGCAGCACTGGCTGCTGCTGTTTCCAACGCAGGCGCTTTGGGCAGCCTCGGCGGTGCACTTCGCACCGCCGAGGATCTTCGCGGCAGCATCCGGCGAATCCGGGAGCTCACCGGGCGGCCTTTCGCGGTGAACTTCACCCAGCCCTGGCTGCGGGGCCACCCCGAGTCCTTCGACATAGCTGTGGAGATGCAGGCGCCTGTGATTTCCATGGCGCTGGGCGATCCGTACGGGTTCCCGGCAAAGGTGCATGCAGCGGGTGGCCTTTTTGTACAGCAGGTCCACACTGTCCAGCAGGCCCGGCTGGCTGCGGACCGCGGCGCGGACGTGATCATTGCCCAGGGAGCTGAAGCCGGCGGGTTCGGCGGGAGTATCTCCACGTTGGTCCTGGTGCCGCAGGTGGTGGATGCGGTGAATCCCTTGCCGGTTCTGGCTGCGGGTGGAATTGCAGACGGCAGGGGCTTGGCGGCTGCCCTCATGCTGGGCGCCCAGGGAGCCAATATGGGGACGCGTTTCCTGGCGTCGACAGAAGCATCGATCAGCGAAGGCTGGAAACGCTCCCTGGTAGCCGCCGAAGCCCAGGACGCCGTCAAGGTGGAGGTCTGGGACGATATCTTCACGAAACCGGGGAGCGGTGCCTTCGATGTGGTTCCCCGCGCCCTGCGGACCCCTTTCATAGATCAGTGGCAACCCAACCGGGCTGGAGCGGTGCAGCAGTCGGCCCGGCTCCAGGAAGATATTGGAACGGGAATCCGGGAGGGGCGGATGGAGGAGTATGTACCATTCACCGGCCAGTCCGCGGGGCTGGTCAGCAGCATTCTCCCGGCCGCAGGGATCGTGCAGGAGCTCGTGGCTGGAGCCGTTGGCGCATTGCGGCGTGCCCGGGAACTTGGTGTGTAAAAGGCCACCGCCTCGGAAGCACTACAGTGCAGCTATGACGAGCATGGATGCCCGCGGAACGGAATCGGCTGGCCCCGGGGTGACGGGCATTGTGCTGGCAGCCGGAGGCGGGACACGGCTGGGTTTGGGCCCCAAGGCCCTGTTGCCGTATCGTGGTCGGCCACTGGTTGAGGCCATCGCAGGCAGGCTGCTCGACGGCGGTTGCCGGGAAGTGGTGGTGGTCCTGGGGGCTGGAGCAGCTGATGTTGAGGCTGCTGCCCGTTTGGACCAGTGCCGCGTGCTGACCAACGTGGAATGGCAGTCAGGCATGGGCAGTTCCTTCCTGCTCGGGAACCAGGCCGCGGCTCCGCAGGATCACCTGCTGGTTGCGCTGGTGGACCAGCCGGGCCTGACCTCCGAAACCGTGGAGCGGCTGCTGGACCGCCACCGCCCCGGACGGATTACCGCTGCCGCCTATCGCCGACGCGACGGCCCCGGCGAGGGCGGGGACGCTGAACTCCAGCGCGGCCATCCCCTGCTCATCGACGTGTCCCTGCGGGAAGCGGTGTGTGTAACAGTGAAGGGCGACGCCGGCGCACGCGGCTTCCTGCGGGCGCATCCGGAACTGGTGGATGAGGTGGATTGCAGCGACCAATCAACGGGTGAGGATGTGGATACCCCGGACCAGTTGGGGCTTCTCCGTTAGCAACCGAGGGTGGTCAGGCATGGGCGTGCAGGAACTTCTCAAGGGCATCCTCCCAGGGGGACGTGCCGTGGTGAACGATGTCGATGCTGCCCGGCCGTGGTCGTTCCGGCCACCTTGGTGGTTCCCAGTCCTGGTGTTCGCTTGTGTAGTGGCGGCCGGTGGGCGAGGTCCAGCCCGGTGGTTCGTTCGTGCTGGCCGGGGTGGGTTTCCAGGCGGTGGTGTGCCGGAGCCGGTGGTGTTTCGGGCAGGGCTGTCCCAGGTTGCTGATTCCGGTGGTGCCGCCGTGGTGCCAGGCGAGAAGATGGTCGGCCTCCGTGTCCAGGGAGGTGTTGCTGCAGCCCGGGAACGGGCATTTCCCGTCCCGCATCCGCAGCCAGGCCCGCATCGCCCTGGGAACCCGGTAACTCTTCCGGCCAATCTCCAACGGCGCCCCGTCCCGCGGGTCCACCAACACCCGGTAAAACGAGCCCGCCCCGTCCGCGACCAGTCGCCGCGCCATCGACGCCGGCACCGGACCATACCCGTCCAGCATCGCCGGCTCATCCGTCAAACCCATCAGCGCGAACACCGGAACCGTAACCAGCACCTCGGCGCGGACCGATGGCAAGTGTCCCGGCCCGGCGCCGTCAGTGCCACCGGCACCGGCGCCCGGCCCCGCAGCAGCCAGGACGCCGGCAGTGGCACTGGCAGTGGCACTGGCACTGGTGAGACTGGTGCTGCCGCCCCGGGTGTTGCCGCTGCCGAGGATGGCTGCGGCGAAACTGTCCGCGCGCAGCTGGGGCATGGTCCTGTCCTCGCCCGGCCCCTGCAAACTCCGCGCGGCAGCGGTGAGCCGGTTCCACCCAGACATGGCCTGGTCCGCGGGCAGGTACGCGCCCAGCCACGCCATCCCGTCCCGGTCCGGCCGGAACTCCACCCGCCGCTCCGCCACACCCCTGGCGTGCCGCTTCTCCATCGATTCGGCGTGGTGGCGTTCCCGCCAGGTCCGGGCCTTGACCCGGAACCGGTGCGCCGGCAGCTCCCCAACCGGGCAGCCGCGAGCCGGGTTAGGGGCGTCCGGGTCCGGTGTATCGGGTGGCAGGAAATGCGCCTCCAACGCCGCCGCCCCGGCCGCATCAAGGGACGCCGTTTCGTCGGCCAGCACCAGCGCGTGCTGCCATGACAGGGTCCCGGACTGCAACGCCTCCAAAGTCCGCGGCAAGCTGCTGGTCAGGGCGTGCGACGTGGCCAGGAACGACCCGGCGGCCCGCGGACCCAACGCCAGCACGCACCCGATCTCCGCCGCGACCGCCATCTCCTGCGCCACCACCGGCGCATCCGGGCCCGCCACAGCATGCGCAGCCTCCGCGTACCCCACCGCAGCCTTCGCCTTCACCCTCGCAACCCGCGCCTCCACCTCCCGGGCCCCTGCAAGAATCTCCAGGCAGCCATCGGCCAGACCGGCCAGCGGATCAGAAACCGCATCAGCATCCGCGAACGCCTCCAGACCCTCCCCATCCACCTCAGCCTGAAGCACAGCAAGGGCAGCACGGATCTCCTCGAACGCCCTCACCACCGCCGCTTTCCCCATAAACCCATCATGACAAGGGGGTCCGACATTCTGGCCGTGAAGAGTCAGGTCAATCCTGCAGCCTTCCCTCAAGCAACTCCTCAAGTCCCCGCTTGAAGCCGGACCGGCCGCCATGGGCAGGATGCCGGATCTTAGGGGCAGCCAGGCCGCTGCGCTGCAGGCTGTGCTGGGCCACATTTCCCACTGCCACGATGGAGCTGATCCCGAAGATCTCCGCGAGCTCCTGCCAGAAGGATGTTCCGAGCTTAGTTTCCGAGGGTTTTGGTGTGCGGTTGGACAAGGGCTTGCCGGGCTGGTGGGGGTGCCAGGGGAAAGCACTCCAGAGCAGCGGTACGAAGTCCACTTCTTCGAGGACTTGCCACAGCACCGTTGCAGTAGGTTCGGCGGCTATTCCCGCGGCGTCCGGCGGCAGCACATAGCCTTTGCCGGGGCCAAAGAGTCCAAACCTGTTGACGGGACCTTCGATGATGGTCCTGTTGGTGAAGGGCACGCCCGTGATCCGCATGCCCCTAAAGCCCGGGGCCTCCCCCACCAGCAGTACCCTGGTCCGCCGGTCCAGCATTTCCTGCAGGTAGATCTCAAGGTTGCGCCGGCGCAGCTCATTCGCCGGGACGGAACGGTTGAAGAAGTTGTTGCAGGCCGGCCCGGCCTCGACGGCGGCCAGCCGCTCAACGAAGGCTTGAATTGCTGGCGCTGTCATCCGCCGGAGTGGTCCAGGATCGCCGCAACGCGTTCCGCTGCCGGTGCGTCCGCGCGGGACAGCCGGGCTTTCCGAAGGTTTTTGCGCACGATCCAGCGGACATCCTTGTCCTGGCTGGCTGCCCACCGCTCCAGCCGCGCGAAGCCCAGGGCAGGGGAAGCGGCCGCGGCAACGCTCCAGCAATAGCCGAGCCCCTGGCGCAGCACGCGGAATTGATCCAGCTTCCGCGATTCCGGGCCGGTTCCTTCGACCGACGCCGTGATCCGGTCGAGGGTTTCCACTGCCTTGGCTGCATCTTCCGGTACGCGGAGCAGCCGTGGTTCGCAGACCCCGGCTGCAAGGGCACGTTGGACCAGGGGCTTCCCGTCCACCCATTCCCTGGCCAACGCCCACAGTGCCCGCATGTCCGCGTCTCCCAGCCGCTGCAGGGCCATGGCAACACCTTCACGAACCCGCCAGCGCCCGTCCTCCGCTAAGACCCTTAGTGTTTCCGCGGCGCGCTGGTCACCCGCGGCAAGCAGGCGGCCGAGGCCGACAGCTGCGCACATGGCAAGGTACTCGTCCGGACTGTCAACGAGCCGTCGGATGAGGCCGGGATCCGCCACGTCGGCGAACGCCGCAACCAGTTCAAGGTTGCCGCGCGGCCCCGGCAATCCTGACTCGGCTTGGAGGTACGCCTCCCATTGCGCCGACGGCAGCGCTTCCAGGACCGCCCGGTAGTCCGACGTCTTGGTCATCGTTCAACTCCCTGCCGCCCACAGGTGCTGCCTTACCAGCGGGGGTGGATGGCCTCACGGAAGTAGTGGTCGTAGATCCAGCGGACGCCGGCGTCGAACTCTTCGCTGATGCTGACCGTGGCCGCAGCGGCGTTCGCCCTGGCCTGATCCACGTTGCGCGCGCCGGGGATCACCGAGGTGACGCCGTCCTGCGCGGCAATCCAGGCAATGGCCGCCTGCGCGGTGGTGGCGCCCTCCGGCACCAGCTGTTCGAACTCCGCCACGGCCTTCAGGCCCAGTTCGTAGTCCACGCCGGAGAAAGTCTCGCCAACGTCGAACGCCTCGCCCTTGCGGTTGTAGTTCCGGTGGTCGTTCTCCGCGAAGGTGGTCTCTTTCGAGTACTTCCCGGACAGCAGGCCGGACGCCAGCGGCACGCGGGCGATGATGCCCACCCCCGCCGCTTTGGCGGCCGGAAGCACCTCGTCCAGCGGCTTGAGCCGGAAGGCGTTCAGGATGATCTGCACCGAGGCAGTTCCCTCGTGGCGGATGGCTTCGAGGGCCTCGTCCGTCCGCTCCACGCTGACGCCGTAGTTACGGATGGCGCCTTCGGCCACAAGGGTGTCCAGGGCGTCGTAGACCTCGTTGTTGCTGTAGACCGGGGTGGGCGGGCAATGCAGCTGGACCAGGTCCAGGGTGTCCATGCCCAGGTTTTTCCTTGAGCGGTCCACCCATTGGCGGAAATTGGCCAGCGTGTAGTTTTCCGGCCGCTGTTCCATCCGGCGGCCCATCTTGGTGGCCACCGTGACGCCGAGGCCCGGGTTGTCCGCCAGGAACTTCCCGATAGCCTGCTCACTCTTGCCGTCGCCATACACGTCTGCGGTGTCGAAGAGGGTGACCCCGGCCTCCACGGAGGCGGCGAGGATGGCCTGCGCCTGTGCCGGGTCCACGTTGCCCCAGTCCGCGCCGAGCTGCCAGGTGCCGAGCCCCACGATGGAGACGTTCCGTCCGGTCTTGCCTAAAATCCGCTGTTCCATCCCCTGACTATATGCAACGATGCAACCCGCAGTCAGGTTGCCCCGCTGCGAACACCTTTTGGGCCTTCCGCACGCACGGTGCGGGCAGGGCCCCGGGGTTATGACCGGGCGTGCTCGAGCTTGGGCACCAGCCCCGCCTCCTTCAGCCCCAGGTAGATGCGGTCCCGGGCAATTGGCAGCGACGCGAAGCGCACGCCCGTGGCGTTGCGGATGGCGTTGGCCAGCGCCGGCGCCACCGGGTTGAAGGGGCTTTCGCTCATCGACTTGGCCCCCAGCGGCCCCATCTTGTCGTTGGTGTCCGCGAAGTACACCTCGCTGCGCGGCACGTCCGCAAAAGTAGGGATGTGGTACTGCCGCAGGATGTCCGTGGTGACCTTTCCGGCGTCGTCCACCACCACCTCCTCGTAGAGCGTGGCGCCAAGGGCCTGGGCGATCCCACCTTCGATCTGGCCGCGGCACTGCCGCGGGTTGACCACCACGCCGGCGTCGGCCGCCTGCACGCTTTGCAGGATCTTCAGCTCGCCGGTGCCGCGGTTCACCGCCACCCGGAAGCCGTGCACATTGAATGCGACGGAGCGCGGAGTCCCGCCCCAGCGCCCCTCGGCGGCGAGTTCGACGCCGGCACTCTCCGCGGCCTGGGCCAGTTCAGACAGTGCCACGGGAGTCCCGTCGACCACCAGGACGTCGTCCTCAAGGACGCAGGCGGACGCCTGGGTCTGCCGGATGCCGGCGGCGAATGCACGGATCCGGACGGCCAGTTCCTCTGCTGCGGCGAGGGTGGCCTTGCCGGCCACTACGGTGCCGGCCGAGCCGAAGGCGCCGGTATCGTGCTCCACCAGGTCCGTGTCCGATTGCCGCACCGCCACCCTGGACGCTTCCGTGGAGAGGGCGGTAGCGGCAAGCTGGGCGTGCACCGTGGTGGTGCCGTTCCCGAACTCGGCGGTCCCGACGTCGGCCTGGTACGTTCCGTCCGGCAGGAGCCGGAGCCTTGAATGGGCAAAGTGGCCGCGCGGCGGCACGGTGTCGATCATGGACAGGGCCGTGCCTTCACCCACCATCCAGTCAGGCCCCAGGTCCTCAAGGCCGGCCTGCCGGTAGCGTTCGCGGCCGCGGTCCAGCGCGTCCCTGACCAGGTCCAGGCATTGGTCCAGCCCGTAGCTGCCGTAATGGACGTCCTCTTCCGGGTCCGGCTGGGTGGACAGCATGTGGTCCCCTTCCCGGACCATGTTCCGGCGGCGGAACTCGAACGGGTCCATGCCGATCCCGGCGGCGAGCTCATCCATGGCGGACTCGACGGCGAAGATCATCTGGCTCAGCCCGTACCCGCGGAAAGCTCCGGACGGCACGGTGTTGGTGTACACAGAATGCGCGTCCACCTTCTTGTTGGCGCAGTTGTAGACCGCCAGCGATTCGCCGCAGCCGTGGAACATGACGCCGGGGCCGTGGTTTCCGTAGGCGCCGGTGTTGGTCACCACGTCCAGCTCCAGGGCCGTCAGCTTCCCGTCCTTGCTGGCTCCGGCCTTCAGCTTGATGGTGAAGGGGTGCCGGGTGGTGGTGGCGGTGAACTGTTCGGTGCGGGTCAGTTCCAGCTGGACGGGCCGCCCGAGCTTGAGGGCCGCGAGCGCCACGAGGTCCTCGGTGAGCACTTCCTGCTTGCCGCCGAACCCGCCGCCCACGCGGCCGGCCACCACATGCACCTTGTCCTCTTCCAGGCCGAAGATCCGGCACAGGGTGCGGCGGACCAGGAAGGGGACCTGGCTGGAGGTGCGCACCTGCAGCCGTCCTTCAGCGTCCACCGAGGCGATGGCTGCATGGGTTTCCAGTGCCACGTGCTGGACCCGCTGGGTTTGGTAGGTCTTTTCGTGGATGAAGTCGGCGGCAGCGAAACCGTCGGCCACGCTGCCCAGCTCCGAGTGGAGCTCCGCCACCACGTTCCGATCAGGCCGGGCGATCCGGGAGCCTGCAGCATCCTTGCCACCGTGGACCAGCGGGGCGCCGGGCAGCAGTGCATCCTGCGGTGAGAGGACCGCCGGGAGTTCCTCATAGTCCACCCGGAGGGCACGGACGCCAGCTTCCGCGGCGCCCACCGATTCAGCCACGACGGCGGCCACCCGCTGCCCAATGAACCGGACCACGTCATCGAGCACCCGGGTGTCATCGGGGTCGTCCGTGAACAGCTCGTGTTGTGCGGTGGAGAACAGCTGTTCCGGGGCGTCTTCGGAGGTGAAGACGGCTACCACGCCGGGAACCCTCAGCGCCGCAGCCTTGTCGATGGACACCACCCGCGCGTGGGCATGGGGCGAACGGAGGATCTTCAGGTGCAGCAGCCCCTGCAGCTGCTCCGGCGGCACGTCCAGGGTGTACCGGGCAGCGCCCGTGACGACTGCGCGGCTGGCCGGCGCCGGGACGTCATCGCCCAGCCGGCCCGGCTCCGGATCCGGCTGCCCGTCCCCTGCGATGCCGGAGCCCGGCCCCTGGGGATCCGGGTGCCCGGCGTCCCCGCAGACGGCATCCGCGATGGCACGGTAGCCGGTGCACCGGCAGAGGTTGCCTTTGAGGTTCCGGGGCAGGTTCTCCTTCTGTTCATCTGTGAAGGTGGCGGCCGTCATCATCATGCCGGCCGTGCAGAAGCCGCACTGGAAGCCCTGGCGCTCCAGGAACTGCTGCTGCACCGGGTGGAGCTGCCCGTCGGGGCCGCCGGCACCCGCGAGCCCCTCGATAGTGGTGACGGCATGGCCCTCCGCCCGGACAGCCGGGTAGATGCAGCTGTGGACCGGGGTGCCGTCCACGTGCACCGTGCAGGCACCGCAGTCGCCGCCGTCACAGCCTTTCTTTACCCCAAGGTTTCCCTGCTCCCGCAGGAACGTGCGCAGGCACTGCCCGGGACGGGGTGCCGCGTCCGCGGAAATTCCGTTAATCTCGATGGCCATGCTCAGGCCCCTTTCGAAAGAGTTGTGGGCCCGGGCCCCGGCATCCCGCCGGTCCGGGGCGGCCAGAAGTCCCCGGACACAGCCAGTCCCGGCGTTCCCTGCGGCGCTGCCAGCTCGCCGCGGATTTCCTCGGCCAGCCGGTACGTCATGTCGCGGCGCCAGGCGGGCAGCCCGTGGATGTCGTCGTGGTAGAGCTCCGCCGGAATATGGTCATCAAGTCCGGCCGCCAGCCGGTCCGCGTCCGGCAGCGCGTCGAAGCGCAGCTGCACGGGCCGCTTGGTGGCGGCGGTGACGGTCAGCACCAGGGAGGTGCCGCCGTCGAGCCTTCCAATGAGCAGCACGCCGGACCGGCCCAGGTTGCTCAGGGACAGGCGGCGGAACGCCACGCGGGCGGAAAGGGCCGACGCCGGGAGGTGGACGCTGCGGAGCAGCTCACCGGGTGCCAGGGCGTTTTTCGCGTCGCCGGTGATGAAGTCCGCCACCGGAAGGGTGCAGCTGCCGCCATCCGGTGCGATGAGGGTGGCTGTGCCGTCCAGTCCGGCGCAAAGCGAAATGACGGGGCCGGCGGGCAGCGAGGTGCAGAGGTTGCCGCCCACGGTGGACATGTTCCACACCTTGAAGGAAGCCACGAAGGAGTCACAGCATGCCCGGACCAGGTCCAGCGCCGGCCAGCCGCGGTCCGACACGTCCGGAAGCCCGGGAAGGCTGTACAGCCCGGCGATGGTGCAGGTGGCGGCAAGCTCGATCCCGTCGTCGGTGACGGTGATCGGCGGCCAGCCTGCGGCGCCGAGGTCCAGGAGCCGTTTGAGCGGCTGGGGCCCGAAGGCGTAGCTGCCGTAGGAGAAAAGGACCGTCCCGCCGGCAAGCCAGGCGTCGCCGTCGCGCCATTCCGCGGGGTCGGTGGTGCGGACCACCGCCTCAATGGTGTTCATGTCCATGCGATCTCCTGCTTGTCAGAGTCTGTAGGCGCCGGCGTGGGCGCGGGGTGGGGGTGGATGGTGCCGGAGGTTTCGCGCAGCGGCAGGCAGCTGGCGGCGCGGTTGCGGGCTGCGATGATTTCCGCGGTGATGGACACCGCCACTTCGGCGGGGGTGGCGGCACCAAGGTCCAGCCCGATGGGTGAGTGCAGCTGGGCGATCCGCTCCGGCGGGACACCCGCGCTGAGGAGTTCGCCCACCCGCTGGAGGTGGCTCCGGCGGGAGCCCATGGCGCCAACGTAGGCGAGGTCCAGGGCCAGCGCGGCTTCCAGCAACGGGATGTCGAACTTCGGATCGTGGGTCAGGACGGCGGCCACGGTGCGGTGGTCCGTCCTGCCTGCAGCCGCTTCCGCCGCCAGGTACCGGTGCGGCCACTCGGCCACCACCTGGTCGGCGGCGGCAAAACGGGGCTGCCTGGCGAAGGCGGCCCGGGCATCAACCAGGGTCACGTGGTAGCCCAGCAGCTTCGCAGCCGGTACCAGTGCCGCGCCGAAGTCGTTGGCGCCGAACACCAGCATCCGCGGCGGGGCCAGCCGCGACTCCACGAGGACGGCGGACCCGTCCATAGGCTGCCCTGTCCGGTCTGACAGACAGTCCCCTGCCCCGGGAATACTGACCAGGCCGGTGCCACCGAGGCGCAGGATGGCCTCCACCTGCAGTGCCGCCTCCCCCTGGAGGAAGGACAGCTCCGGGGATGCGGCCACGCCGGCCGTGGCGGGGTGGTGCAGTACGACGGCGGCGCCTCCCGGGCTGCCCAGCAGCCGTACCAGGGCCATGGGTTGGTCCGGGCCGGGTTCGGCGAGTTGCAGCAGGGCAGTGCGCAGCGGATGGGCGGGTTCGCCCGGAACCGCGGCGGGCACCGGCTGGATGTGGATGTCCAGCCGTCCCCCGCAGGTGAGCCCGGCGGCGAAGGCGTCGGCGGCACTGAACCCGTAGGACTCAAGGCGCGGGCCGCCGTCGTCCATTGCCTCCTGGGCGAGCACCACCACGGCGCCTTCCACGCAGCCGCCGGAGAGGCTGCCCAGCACCTCGCCGGATTCGGTGACCAGCATGGATGTTCCCAGCGGCCGGGGCACGGAACCGGACGCCGCCACGATGGTGGCAACGGCGAACTGCCCGTCTGCAAGCCGGTGCAGCCACGGGCCCAGCGAAGGGATCAGGTCAAGCATGGCGGCACTCCTTCTTCCGCGCGGCGGTGGTGTCCATTGTCGGTCCTGGCAGGGGCCGGGCCAAGGGTTGGCCCGGCCCCCGGTGTGGCTGGCGCAAGCTCAGCCTCCGAGCAGGTGGTTGATCGGACCGCGGGCGAAGTACACCAGGAACCCGATGCTCACCACCCACATCAGCGGATGGATTTTCTTCGCCTTGCCTGACGCAGCCCCGATGACGGCCCAGCTCACGAAGCCAACACCGATGCCGTTGGCGATCGAGTAGGTCAGCGGCATGGTGACGATGGTCAGGAATGCCGGCAGGGCCACGGTGAACTTGGTGAACTTGATCTCCCGGATCTGCGCCATCATCATCGCCCCCACCACCACCAGGGCGGCGGCCGCGACCTCGAGCGGCACCACGCTGGTGAGCGGGGTGAGGAACATCGAGCCGAGGAACAGCACGCCGGTGACCACCGAGGCCAGGCCGGTCCGTGCCCCTTCGCCGATGCCGGCGGCGGAGTCGATGTACACGGTGTTGGAGGAACCGGAGGTTGCCCCGCCCGCCACGGCGCCGAAGCCTTCCACGATGAAGGCCGCTTTCAGCCGCGGGAACGTGCCGTCCTTGTGGGCGACGCCGGCGCTCCTGGCCAGGCCGGTCATGGTTCCCATGGCGTCGAAGAAGTTGGTGAACACCAGCGTGAACACCAGCATGGTGGCGGCCAGGCCGCCGATCCGGGCGAACGAGCCGAACAGGTCGAACTGCCCCACCAAACCGAGGTCCGGTGCCGAGACCAGCCGGCCGGACAGGACGGGGGTGTTCAGGTGCCAGCCGCCGGGGTTGGTGGCGCTGGCCGGGCCAAGCTTCAGGACGGCTTCCACGACGGCGGCCAGCACGGTGGTGCCGACGATGCCGATGAGCAGGCCGCCCTGGACCTTGCGCGCCACCAGGATCCCCATGGCAAGGAGGCCGATGACGAAGACGAGCGTGGGTACCGAGGTGATGGAGCCGCCGTCGCCCAGTTGGACCGGCGGACCGCCTGCCGTGGGCCGGACGAAGCCGGAGTCCACGAAGCCGATGAAGGCGATGAACAGGCCGATGCCCACGGTGATGGCGGCCTTCAGTTCCTTGGGCACTGCCCGGAAGATGGCGGTCCGGGCGCCGGTGACGCCGAAGAGGACGATCAGGATGCCGTTGATCACCACCAGGCCCATGGCCTCGGGCCAGGTGACTTCCTGGATCACCGAGACCGCCAGGAAGGAGTTGATGCCCAGGCCGGCGGCAAGTCCGAAGGGCAGGTTGGCGATGAGGCCAAAGAGGATGGTCATGACGCCGGCGGTGAGGCCGGTGACGGCACCCACCTGGGCTGCGGATAGCCAGCCCCCGGCGACGTCGGTGGGGGCGTTGTCCGCGCTGAACCCGCCGAGGATGAGGGGGTTCAGGATGACGATGTACGCCATGGTGAAGAAGGTGACCAGGCCCCCGCGGAATTCGCGGGCAAGGGTTGAGCCGCGCCGGGTGACCTGGAAGAAGCGGTCCAGGAAGGATTCCGGGGCCGGCGGCAGCGGGACGTGCGGTCCCTGTGCCGAAGTGCGCGGCGCCCGCCGGGAGGTGCTGGTGGTTGGAGCCGGATGCTCCTCGTGGGAATGGTCCAGGATGGTCATCCCAGCCGCCTAGTAGTCGATCCTGGATTCGAGCGTGTTCCAGGTGTTGAACGGCTCCAGTGGTGCCGGGGCCTGGGGATCGCCCAGCTCCAGTTTGGATACCGGCATCAGGGAGTCCCTGTCCTGGTTTTCGAAGTATTCGTAGAAGACGGCGTCGTCAAAGCCGACGGAGGCGGCGTCGTGGCGGTCCGCGGCGTAGACCACGCGGCCCACCCGGGCCCAAAGTGCGGACGCCAGGCACATGGGGCATGGCTCGCAGCTGGTGTACAGGACTGCGCCGCTGAGGTCGAAGGTGCCCAGTTCGCGGCAGGCGGTGCGGATGGCGGTGACTTCGGCGTGGGCGGTGGGATCGTTGTCCGCTGTGACACGGTTGACGCCGTCGAACGTTTGGCCGTCCGCCGTGACGATCATGGCGCCGAACGGGCCTCCGCTGTTAAGGACGTTGGCCGTTGCCAGCCGGATGGAGCGGGCCAGAAATTGTTCGGCCGTGACGGTGGTACTCATGATGCGACTTCCTTTTGCCGGGAAGCTTGATGCCGTGCAGTACCAGTAGAACCAGGTGCGAACGGTTACCAGGCTTCAGCATGTGCTGTGAAGGTTAAGTTGCGCCTGGTAGATAGCTTCCCCGAGGAGGGGCGCCCGCCTTTGGCAGAATCGAGATTAGCACCGCTTTGTGGGCTGCGCCATAGTTTTCTGGAAATTTAATTTCGCAATGTGAAATCCATGTTTCGACGCCTTCACGTCGGATGCCGCCACGCAGTCACAATCACTTCCATTGACGCAGGTGGAGGCGTTTTCCTAGTCTGATCCCACCCGTCCTGCTCGCAGGTGGCGGGCACCTGGATCAGCAGACAGGGCCTCACTGAGCTGGAACAACTGCCACTGCGCCCAGAACAGGACATCCCATGCCCCAGCCCCATCCAGCGCCCGCCTCCCGCCTGTGGATCCGGAGCCCCCTGGCCGCCTTCACCGCCAACACTCTTGACGCCTCGGGTGGCGTGGTGGTCAACGGCGGAGTGATTGAAGAAGTCCTGGCAGCGGGGCAGAAGCCGGCCGCGCCCTGCACCGAAACGTTCGACGCCGGCAGCCACGTCCTGCTGCCGGGCCTGGTCAACACGCACCACCACTTCTACCAAACCCTCACCCGGGCCTGGGGTCCGGTGGCCAACGCCCCGCTGTTCCCGTGGCTGCAGAACCTTTATCCGGTGTGGGCCCGGCTGACGCCGAAAGACCTGGAACTGGCCACCACGGTGGCCCTTGCCGAACTGCTGCTCTCGGGCTGCACCACCGCTGCCGACCACCACTACCTTTTTCCCGCGGGCCTTGAGGACGCCATTGACATTGAAGTGGAGGCGGTGCGCCGGCTGGGCATGCGGGCCACCCTCACCCGCGGGTCCATGACGCTGGGAACGGACGACGGCGGCCTGCCGCCGCAGTCCACCGTGCAGGCCCCGGAAGTGGTGCTGGCGGACAGCGAGCGCCTGGTGGGCCGGTACCACGAGCGCGGCGATGACGCGGTGATCCAGATTGCGCTGGCGCCGTGCTCCCCGTTCTCGGTAACCAAGGAGATCATGGCCGAAAGCGCGGCCCTCGCCGGGCGGCTGGACGTCCGGCTGCACACCCACCTGGCAGAAACCCTCGACGAGGAGGACTTCTGCCGGGAGATGTTCGGGCTGCGGACGGTGGACTACCTGGACAGCGTCGGCTGGTTGACGGACCGCACCTGGCTGGGCCACGGCATCCATTTCAGCGACGCGGAGATCGCCCGGCTGGGTGCCGCGGGGACCGCGGTGGCGCATTGCCCCACCTCCAATATGCGTCTGGCGTCAGGCACCGCCCGGGTCCTGGAACTGGAAGACGCCGGGGTTCCGGTGGGGCTGGGCGTTGACGGTTCGGCATCCAATGACGCCTCCAACATGATCCTGGAAGCGCGGCAGGCCCTCTACCTCCAGCGGCTGCGGTACGGGGCCGATGTACCGGTGGAACGGGCCCTGGGCTGGGCCACCCGCGGATCCGCCGCGGTCCTGGGCAGAACCGGACTGGGCCAGCTGGCACCCGGGATGCAGGCGGACCTGGCACTCTTCCGGCTCGATGACCTGCGTTTCTCCGGCAGCCACGATCCCGTGGCCGCCCTCCTCCTGTGCGCCGCGGACCGGGCGGACCGGGTGATGGTCGGCGGGCAGTGGCGTGTGGTGGACGGCCAGGTTCCGGGATTGGACGTGGCGGGGCTCATCGCGGAGCACTCCGCCGCGGCACGGCGCCTGATAAACGGCTGACAGGGATACTGGCCGCTGCTACCGTGGCGGCATGACTCCGTCAAAGACGCCGGCCGAAGTCCTGGATATCGAGGGTGTTGAGGTCCGGATCTCCAGCCCGGACAAGGTGGTATTCCCCCAGCCGGGGCTGACCAAGCTTGACCTGGTGCGCTATTACCTGGCTGTGGCGGACGGAGCGCTGCGGGGTGCGGGAGGGCGGCCGATGGTGCTCAAGCGGTTTCCCAAGGGGATCGACGCGGAGCCGTTCTTCCAGAAGCGCGTCCCGGAAAACCACCCGCCCTTTATTGACACCACCACGCTGCATTACGCGTCCGGGACCTCGGCGGAGGAGGCAGTGATCCGCGATGCGGCCGGCCTGGCCTGGGTGATCAATCTCGGCTGCCTTGACCTGAACCCGCACCCGGTCCGGGCAGAGGACCTGGAACACCCGGACGAACTCCGCGTGGACCTTGACCCCATGCCGGGAGTGGACTGGCCGCAGATCGTGGACGTGGCCTACGTGGCGCAGGAGGTCCTGGCGGACGTGGGCCTGGAGGGGTGGCCGAAGACCAGCGGTTCGCGGGGGCTGCACATCCTGGTGCGCATTGCCCCGGAGTGGTCCTACCGCGATGTCCGGCTCGCTGCGGAAACCCTGGCCCGGGAGGTGGAAAACCGCGCTCCCGGACTCGCCACGGCACGGTGGTGGAAGGAGGAGCGCGGCGAGAGCGTGTTCGTGGACTTCAACCAGAACGCCAAGGACCGCACCGTGGCCTCCGCCTATTCAGTCAGGCCGCTGCCCGATGCCCGGGTCTCGGCGCCGCTTACCTGGGAAGAGGTGCGCACCGCCAGGCCGGAACAGTTCACGGTGCCCACCGTCCTGGAGCGGTTCGCCGAGATCGGCGATCCGCATGCGGGTATTGACGGCGCGGTGGGCAGGCTCGATGGACTCCTGGCCCTTGCCGAAAAACTGGGTCCCGCAGAGAAGGCACCGCGCGGCGGCAACGGATCCGGACGCCGGCAGTCGGTGATGCCGCTCATCGAAGTGGCCCGGACCAGGACCAAGCCCGAGGCGCTCGCCGCGCTCGATGAATGGAGGTCCCGGCACGCCGGAGTCGTGGCGGCCCTTCAGCCCGCCGATGTCCTTGTGGACGGGATGCGTGGATCCAGCTCGCTCTGGTACCGGGTGCGGGTAAACCTGCAGCATGTACCCGAGGCGGACCGGCCGCCCCAGGAGGAGCTCGTCGCGGACTACGACCCCTGGGCGGGCAAGCAGTGGCCCGGAGGCCCCGGCTCCTGACGCCCGGCCAGGGGTCAGCGGCGGCCGGGGTCAGCGGCGCCCGAACACCGGAAGGGCGCGGAGCCAGCGTGAAATGCCTCCGGACCGCCGCTCGTGGTCGGCCGGAATGTAGAAGTCGGGATCACTGGCTCCGAAGGGCAGGTACAACTCCTGGCCCGGCGCCGGGAATTCCACAACCTGGTTCTGTTCCTGGGGGTTCATCTGCTCCTCCTGTTCCTATAGCGTTTCCGTATCTCGGAATTTATTTATTGCTATATGAAAAGTGTAGGTAGTGGAGCAGCTTGCCGTCAACGGTGCCGTCAATGGCGCTCCGGGGCCGGCTGGGCATACGGCAGTCATAAAATGATTTTTGGCCTTGTGATGTACACCACCGGTTTGCGGAGGTACGCTGTTAGGCAACTCGTGGCGCACGTCACGTAACCTGGGAGCAGCAGGCAGGGTCGTAATGAGCTGGCATCAACGGATGCCGGCTCTTTTTTGTTGGGTCGGCTCCATCGGAAACGCGCATGAAATGCGCGCTTAATTTCAGTGATGGAACCTAGGTTCCACTTACCGGAAGTTGGGAAAAGACCATGAGCAGCAAGATCATCCTCGGCGAAAACCAGTACGGCAAGGCAGAAGTGCGCGTCGTCAAGATCACCCGCGACACCAACCGCCACGAGATCGAGGACCTGAACGTCACCTCGCAGCTGCGGGGCGACTTTGCCGCGGCCCACCTTGAGGGCGACAACGCCCACGTGGTGGCCACGGACACCCAGAAAAACACCATCTACGCTTTCGCCCGTGAGGGCATCGGCTCGCCGGAAGCGTTCCTGCTGCGCCTCGGCGAGCACTTCACGTCCAGCTTCGACTGGGTCACCGGGGGCCGCTGGGAAGCCGAGTCCTACGCATGGAACCGGATCCAGGCCCACGGCAGCGAACACGACCACTCGTTCGTCCGCAACGGCCAGGAAGTCCGGACCGCCGTCCTGGTCCGTGACGGGGCCACCAGCCACCTGATTTCCGGGCTGAAGGACCTCACCGTCCTCAAGTCCACCCAGTCCGGCTTTGTCGGCTACCCCCGGGACCGCTACACCACGCTTCCCGAGACCACCGACCGCATCCTTGCAACGGACGTTTCGGCCCGCTGGCGCTTCAAGACCGGCACCGATTTCAGCGCGCTGGACTTCAACAAGAGCTACGACGACGTCAAGGGCCTCCTGCTCGAAGGCTTCACGGAAAAGTACTCCCATGCACTGCAGCAGACCCTGTTCGACATGGGCGCCAAGGTCCTGGAGGCGCACAGCGAAATCGACGAGATCAAGTTCTCCATGCCCAACAAGCACCACTTCCTGGTGGACCTTTCCCCATTCGGTCTGGACAACCCCAATGAGGTCTTCTACGCGGCCGACCGCCCGTACGGCCTGATCGAGGCCACCGTCCAGCGCGAGGACGCTGCGGCGGCCCCGGCCGCCTGGTCGGGTATCGCCGGCTTCTGCTAAAGCACGACAACAGGTTTCGACGGGCCCAACCACCATTGGCGGCTGGGCCCGTCGAGGCCACCCCACAGCTTCACCTGTTAGCCAGACAACGTTAGCCAGACGATGACGTCTGCCATGAACCAAGAAAGTCTGCCATGAACACCAAGAAGAAACTGGCCACTGCAGCCGCCGAAAAAGGCGCACGGCCCGCCCGCCCCGAGGACCAGCGCCTCCCGATCGGAAGCATGTTTGCCTACGGCTTCCAGCACGTCCTCACAATGTACGGCGGCATCATTGCCCCGCCCCTGATCATCGGCGCGGCCGCAGGCATGAACTCCCAGGACATTGGCCTGCTCATTGCGGCCTGCCTTTTCGTCGGCGGCCTGGCCACCATCCTGCAGACGGTCGGCGTCCCCTTCTTCGGTTCGCAGCTGCCGCTGGTCCAGGGCGTCTCCTTCGCAGGGGTCTCCACGATGGTGGCTATCGTCCACGGCGGCGGGGGCATCCAGGCCGTCTTCGGTTCGGTCATCGCGGCCTCCCTGATCGGCCTGCTGATCACCCCCCTGTTCTCGAAGATCATCCGGTTCTTCCCGCCGGTGGTCACCGGCACGGTGATCACCACCATCGGCCTGACGCTGATGCCGGTTGCCGCAAACTGGGCCATGGGCGGCAACAACAAGGCGCCCAACTACGGCAGCGTTGCGAACATCGGCCTGGCAGCAGCCACCATGGGCATCGTCCTGCTGTTGAGCAAGGTGGGCAGCGCCGCCATCTCCCGGCTGTCCATCCTGCTGGCGATGGTCCTGGGCACGCTGATTGCCGTCGCGTTCGGCATGGCCGACTTCTCCAAGGTGGGCCAGGGCGGGATCGTCGCCTTCCCCACCCCCTTCGCGTTCGGACCGCCCACGTTTGAACTCGCCGCCATCATCTCCATGCTGATCGTCATCCTGGTCACCCTCACCGAGACCTCCGCAGACATCATTGCCGTGGGCGAGATCGTTGGAACCAAGGTGGACTCCAAGCGGATCGGCAACGGCCTGCGGGCGGACATGCTGTCCAGCGCCGTCTCCCCGCTGTTCAACTCCTTCACCCAGAGCGCCTTCGCGCAGAACGTGGGACTGGTGGCCATCACCGGCGTCAAGAGCCGGTTCGTGGTCAGCGCCGGCGGCGTGATCCTGGTGGTCCTTGGCCTGCTGCCGGTCCTTGGCCGGGTGGTGGCCGCGGTGCCCACCCCCGTCCTGGGCGGTGCCGGCGTCGTGCTCTTCGGCACAGTTGCGGCCAGCGGCATCCGGACATTGTCCAAGGTGGACTACAAGAACAACATGAACCTGATCGTGGTGGCCGCCTCCATCGGCTTCGGCATGATCCCCATCGCCGCCCCGGCCTTCTACGACCAGTTCCCGTCCTGGTTCGGCACCATCTTCCACTCCGGCATCAGCTCGGCCGCCGTGATGGCCATCCTGCTGAACCTGCTGTTCAACCATCTCCGGGCCGGAAATTCGGACAACCAGTCCGTTTTCGTGGCCGGCACGGAGCGGCTGGTGCGCTCGGAGGACCTCCGGTGCCTGGCCGAAGGCGACCGCTTCGAGAACGGCAAGCTCATCGACTGCGACGGTAAGGAAGTCCCCATCCAGTCAGCCGGCAAGGCAACAGAGCACTGACCTTCCACGCAAACGACGACGGCGGCCCGCTCCGGAAAGGAGGGGCCGCCGTCGCGCGTGGTTGGCACCGCCCGCGCAGGGCAGGTGCGTCAGGTGCGGTTGAGCTCGCGGGAGATGGCCTCGGCCGCTTCGCGGAGGACCGGCACGGCCTTGTCGGCGAAGTCCTCGTCCACCCGGGACACGGGACCGGATACGGAAATCGCCGTGGGGGTGGGCGCGTTGGGTACTGCCATGGCGAAGCAGCGGACACCCAGTTCCTGCTCTTCCTCGTCAATGGAGTATCCCCGCTCGCGAATGAGCTTAAGGTCCGCCAGGAGTTCGTCCACGTCTCCGATGCTCTTGGCGGTAGGGGTGGGCATCCCGGCCCTGGCCACGATGCCGCGGACCGTGTCGTCGTCGAGCTGGGCCAGGATGGCCTTGCCCACGCCGGTGGCATGGGTATGGGCGCGCCGGCCCACTTCGGTGAACATGCGCATGGAATGCAGCGACGGCACCTGGGCCACGTAGATCACCATGTCCGAGTCCAGCACAGCCATGTTGGAGGTCTCCCCCAGCCGGTCCACCAGGATCTTCAGCTGCGGCTGGGCCAGGGCACCCAGCTGTTTGTTGGCACCCTCCCCCAGCCTGATGAGCCGGGGACCAAGGGCGTAGCGCCGGTTGGGCAGCTGCCGGATGTAGCCCAGCGACACCAAGGTCCTCAGCAGGCGGTGGATGGTGGGCAGCGGCAGGTCCGTGGAGGACGACAGCTCGCTGAGCGTGACGTCGCCGCCGGCATCGGTGATGAGTTCCAGCAGTTCGAAGACGCGCTCCACCGACTGCACCCCACCAGAGGCTTTTTCTGCCATTCCGTTGTCTCCTACGGCTCGGAATCCGACAACTCTTATCCGCATCGTGAAAAGAATTGCTTAGAACACCCAAGATACAGCACGCGGGTTTCCACGGCGACGTTGGCCTCCGGTCGCAATCGGAGGGGTTGTGTTTCCATAAAGTAGATAATAATATCCATAATACGAAAACATTCGGATCCGAGCAGCAGCCGGCCCAAGGCCCAACAGGAGGACATTCAATGGCGAACCCCAGCCCCGGAAATTCGATCACCCTGCGCGTGGAAGCACCGTCAAGCTTCAGCGCCACCAGCGAACTCGCCGCAGCCGTGGGAGCCGCAGGCGCAGCAATCACCGCCCTGGACGTCAGCGAATCCCACCACGAGACCCTGGTGGTGGACGTCACCTGCAACACCACCGACGACGCCCACGCCGCCCGCGTCAAGGACGCCCTGGACGCGCTCGACGGCGTCACGGTCCAGCACGTCTCGGACCGCACGTTCCTGATGCACCTGGGCGGCAAGCTCGAGGTCGTCCCGAAGGTAGCCCTGCGCAACCGGGACGACCTCTCCCGCGCCTACACGCCCGGCGTCGCCCGCGTTTGCCTGGCGATTGCCGAGGATCCCGCGGCAGCCCGCAACCTGACGGTCAAGCGCAACACCATCGCCGTCCTCACCGACGGTTCGGCCGTCCTGGGCCTGGGCAACATCGGCCCCGCCGCAGCCCTCCCCGTAATGGAGGGCAAGGCTGCCCTGTTCAAGCAGTTCGCCAACGTGGACGCGTGGCCGGTCTGCCTGGACACCCAGGACACCGAAGAAATCATCATGATCGCCAAGGCCATGGCCCCCGTCTACGGCGGCATCAACCTTGAGGACATCGCCGCCCCGCGCTGCTTCGAGATCGAGAACCGGCTCCGCGAGGAGCTGGACATCCCCGTGTTCCACGATGACCAGCACGGCACCGCCATCGTCACGCTCGCAGCCCTGGTCAACGCCCTGCGCGTAGTGGACAAGAAGCTGGAGGACGTCAAGATCGTGGTCTCCGGCGTCGGCGCCGCCGGCTCCGCCATCATCCAGCTCCTCAAAGCCCAGGGTGCGCGGCACATCATCGCCGCCGGCCGCTCCGGTGCCATCCACTCCGGCGAGACCTACGGGGATGAGCACCGCAGGTGGATCGCCGCGAACACCAACGGGGAAGGCTTTGCCGGTAGCCTGCACGAGGCCCTCGTGGGCGCGGACGTCTTCATCGGCGTCAGTGCACCGCACGTGATCGGCGAGGAGCAGGTGGCAGCCATGGCGGAGAACGCCATCGTGTTCGCCATGGCCAACCCCACGCCCGAGATCGATCCCGTCATCGCGTCCCGGCACGCCGCCGTGGTGGCCACCGGCCGCAGCGACTTCCCCAACCAGATCAACAACGTGCTGGCATTCCCCGGCTTCTTCCGCGGCCTGCTGGACGCCGGAGCCTCGGACATCACACCGGACATGCTGGTGGCCGCCGCGGAGGCCATTGCCAACCGCGTGGCTGACGATGAGCTGAATGCCAGCTACATTATCCCCAGCGTCTTCGATCCCCATGTGGCTGCCGACGTTGCCGCAGCGGTGGCCGCGGCCGCCCGGTCCGCACACGTTGCAACGGCTGAACCGGCCGATTCCGCCTTGGAACCAGCAGCAGCACTGGCTTCCGCCTGACCGCCCGACGTCCAGCCAAAGGAAAGGACCAGAAATGGCCATCACCGTCACAGACCCCCGGCCCATCGCACGCGCAGAGGAGATCCTCACGCCCAAGGCACTGGCCTTCGTGGAGGAACTTCACAATCGGTTCGCCGGCACGCGCAACGAGCTGCTGGCGGCCCGCGCCGTCAAGCGGCAGCGGGTGGCAGAAACCGGCAAGCTGGATTTCCTGCCGGAAACCAAGGACGTGCGCGACGGCGACTGGAAGGTTGCGCCCGCACCGGCAGCCCTGCAGGACCGCCGGGTTGAGATGACCGGGCCCGCCTCGCCGGCGAAGATGGCCATCAACGCCCTGAACTCCGGCGCCAAGGTGTGGCTGGCGGACCTCGAGGACGCCAGCACACCCACCTGGGCCAACGTCATCGACGCCATCCTGAACCTCCGGGACGCCGCCCAGGGCACCCTCAGCTACACCTCGGAGGAAGGCAAGGAGTACCGCCTCCGCACCGACGCGCCGCTCGCCGTGGTGGTGGCCCGCCCCCGCGGCTGGCACATGCAGGAGAAGCACCTGCTGGTCAACGGCGAGCCGGCCGTAGGTGCGCTGGTGGACTTCGGCCTGCACTTCTTCCACATCGCCAAGCAGCTGGTGCTCAACGGCCAGGGGCCGTACTACTACCTGCCCAAGATGGAGAGCCACCTTGAAGCCCGGCTGTGGAACGACGTGTTCGTCTTCGCGCAGGACTTCCTGGGACTGCACCAGGGCACCATCCGCGCCACCGTGCTGATCGAGACCATCCCGGCCGCCTTCGAGATGGACGAGATCCTGTACGAACTGCGGGACCACGCTTCCGGCCTGAACGCCGGCCGCTGGGACTACCTGTTCAGCATCATCAAGTATTTCCGGGACGCCGGCGAGGAATTCGTCCTCCCGGACCGCGCCTCCGTGGTGATGACCGCGCCGTTCATGCGTGCCTACACCGAACTCCTGGTCAAGACCTGCCACAAGCGCGGCGCCTTCGCCATGGGCGGCATGGCCGCGGTGATCCCCAACCGGCGCCACCCGGAAGTCACCGAGGCTGCCTTCGAAAAGGTGCGGGCGGACAAGACCCGCGAGGCAAACGACGGCTTCGACGGCTCCTGGGTTGCCCACCCGGACCTGGTCCCCACCTGCCGCGAAGTCTTCGACTCGGTGCTGGGCGACAAGCCCAACCAGGTGGACAAGCAGCGCCCGGACGTCTCGGTCACGGCGGAACAGCTGCTGGATGTTTCCTCCGCCGACGGCCAGGTCACAGAGGCCGGCCTGCGCCTGAACCTCTACGTGGCTGTCGCCTACACGGCCGTCTGGCTGTCCGGAAACGGTGCCGTGGCCATCCACAACCTGATGGAGGACGCCGCCACCGCGGAAATCTCCCGCTCACAGGTATGGCAGCAGATCCGCAACAAGTCCGTCCTGGCCGACACCGGCAACACCGTGACCAGGGAACTGGTGGAGCGGATCCTGGCCGAGGAGACGGAACGGCTCCGCACGGAGTTCGGCGACGAAGCGTTCCGCCGCTACTACCAGCCGGCCAGCGAACTGATCGCGGACATCTGCCTCTCCGACGACTACACGGACTTCCTCACCACGCCGGCCTACGAACTGGTGGGCTGAGGCATGGCCGCAGCATCCAGGCCCTCGCTGTCCGCAGGGGACCTCGCGCACATCGACGGGCAGCTGGCCGCCACCGACCGGCTGCTGGAGCGCAACTACCCGGGCGACGACGGCTCCCGCCAGCCCGTGCATACGGTCTACGTGCCCGCGGACCGGTTCACGCCGTCGTTCGCTGCCGACTGGGGCGCCCAGGCGCTGGCTGTGCCCAACGCCCACGGCGGCCTGGAAGCACTGGGCCGGCTCCTGGGCCAGGAAGGCAGCCTCGCCGAAGCAGTCGCCGGGCGCGTGGAAGCGAAGCTCACCAGCGAACCTATCGAGGACCTGCGCCTCGATTTTGAGGACGGCTTCGGGGACCGGGGCGACGACGCCGAGGACGCCGCCGCGGTTGCCGCGGCGTCCGCGGTGGCCGCCGCCGTCTCGGCCGGGTCCGCTCCCCCGTTCATCGGCATCCGCTTCAAGTGCTTCGAGGCGGCCACCCGTGCGCGGGGGCTGCGCACCCTGGACTTGTTTGTCTCCGGCCTCGCCGCCGCCGGCGAACTGCCGGAGGGCCTGGTCCTGACCCTGCCCAAGGTCACCACCGTGGCCCAGGTCCAGGCAATGGACTACGCGGTGTCGCGGCTGGAGGAAGTCCACTCGCTGCCCGCCGGACGGCTCCGCTTCGAGGTCCAGGTGGAGACGCCACAGCTGATCCTCGGCCCCGACGGCACCTCCCCGGTGGCGCAGCTGCCGCATGCCGTGCCGGGCCGGATCAGCGGGCTGCACTACGGCACCTACGACTACTCGGCGTCGCTGCAGATCTCTGCCGAGTACCAGTCCATGGAGCACCCGGTGGCCGACTTCGCCAAGGAGGTCATGCAGCTGGCCGTCGCCGGCACCGGCATCAGGCTCTCCGACGGGTCCACCAACATCATCCCGGTGGGCGACAACGTGGAGAACGCCTGGCAGCTGCACGGGCGCCTGGTCCGCCGGTCGCTGGAACGCGGCTACTACCAGGGCTGGGACCTGCATCCGGCCCAGCTTCCCAGCCGGTTTGCCGCCACCTATGCGTTCTACCGCGAGGGCCTGCCGGCCGCCGCCGCCCGCCTGCGGAACTATGTGGAGCGGACCGAAGGCGGCGTCATGGACGAGCCCGCCACCGCACGGGCCCTGGCCGCCTTCGTGCTCCGCGGCGTCCAGTGCGGCGCAGTCGGTGCGGATGAAGTCCAGGCGCTTGCCGGCGTCGGGATTCCGCAGCTCACCGCGCTGGCGCACCCGCGGCTCGCCACCACGTCAAACTCCTAAGAAAAGGACCTTCGTTCATGGGCAAGTACTACTACCCGCAAGGCGGCCTGCCGCCGCAGACCCACCTCACCACCGAGCGCGCCATCGTCACCGAGGCTTACACGGTCATCCCCAAGGGCGTGCTGACGGACATCGTCACGTCCAACCTGCCCGGCTTCTCGAAGACCCGCTCCTGGATCATTGCCCGCCCCATCTCCGGTTTCGCCACCACGTTCTCGCAGCTGATCGTGGAAATCGCTCCCGGCGGCGGGGCGCCGAAGGCGGAGTTCGAGGAAGGCGTTGAGGGCGTCATCTTCGTCACCAAGGGCACGGTCAACCTGACCCTCGACGGCGAGCTGCACCAGCTGGAGGAGGGCGGCTACGCCTACCTGGCGGCCGGCGCGCAGTGGGGGCTGGAGAACATCTCCGACGACATCGTGTCCTTCCACTGGATCCGCAAGGCCTACGAGCGCCTGGAAGGCTATGAGGCCAAGTCCTTCGTCACCAACGAAAAGGACGTGGCGCCCACGTCCATGCCGGACACCAACGACGTCTGGAAGACCACCCGCTTCACGGACTCCAGCGACCTCGCCCATGACATGCAGGTCAACATCGTGACCTTCCAGCCGGGCGGCGTGATCCCGTTCCCGGAAACCCATGTCATGGAGCACGGCCTGTACGTCCTGGAGGGCAAGGCCATGTACCTGCTGAACAACGACTGGGTGGAGGTGGAGGCCGGCGACTTCATGTGGCTGCGTGCCTTCTGCCCGCAGGCCTGCTACGCCGGCGGCCCGGGTGAGTTCCGCTACCTGCTCTACAAGGACATGAACCGCCAGGTGAAGCTCACCTAGGAGTTTTCCGGCCTGTCCGGACAGGAGCAGGGGCGGTTACGGATTTCCGTAACCGCCCCTGCTTGTGTGTACAGACACCCGGGCATCAGGCGCCGGGGTTGAGGACCACCTTGATGCAGCCGTCTTCCTTCTTCTGGAACTTTTCGTACAGGGCGGGCGCACCCTCCAGGCCGGAGCGGTGGGTGACCAGGTCCATGACGCCAAGCGGATCGGCGTCGTCCTCCACCAGCGGGATGAGCTGGTCCGTCCAGTTACGGACATTGCACTGGCCCATGCGCAGCTGGAGCTGCTTGTCGAACATGGTCATCAGTGGCATGGGGCTGGCTTCGCCGCCGTAGACGCCGCTCAGCGACAGGGTGCCGCCGCGGCGGACAGCGTCGATTGCGGTATGCAGCACGGCCAGCTTGTCCACGCCGGCAGTCTCCATCGCTTTCTGTGCGAGCTTGTCCGGCAGGAGGCCAAGGGCCTGGTGGGCGAAGCCGGCCACCGGGGAACCGTGCGCCTCCATACCGACGGCGTCCACGATGCCGTTCGGGCCCCTGCCGTCTGTTATCTCCCGCAGTTCGTCGGCAACGCCTTTGCTGTAGTCAAGGGTTTCCACGCCGTGGCGGGCGGCCATTTCACGCCGCTCCGGGACCGGGTCCACACCAATGACCCGGTAACCGCGGTGGATCCCGATCCGGGTGGCGAACTGGCCTACGGGCCCCAGCCCGAAAACCGTCAAGGTGCCACCGGGCTGGACATTGGCGTACTCCACGCCCTGCCACGCCGTGGGCAGGATATCGGAAAGGAACAGGTAGCGTTCATCCGGTAGCTCGCTGCCCACCTTGATGGGGCCATAATCCGCGTGCGGGACGCGAAGGAATTCCGCCTGCCCGCCGGGTACGGATCCATACAGCTCGGAGAAACCGAACAGTGCCGCGCCGGAACCCTTCTCCTTCACCTGTGTGGTTTCGCACTGCGACTGCAGGCCCTGGCTGCACATGAAGCAGGAACCGCAGGAGATGTTGAAGGGAATCACCACGCGGTCGCCCTTGCGGAGGTTGGTGACGCCGCTTCCCACTTCTTCCACGATGCCCATCGGCTCGTGGCCGATGACGTCGCCCTTGTGCATGTATGGCCCCAGGACTTCGTAGAGGTGCAGGTCCGAGCCGCAGATGGCTGTGGAGGTGATCCGGACGATCGCATCCGTCGGTTCCTGGATGACGGAATCGGGTACTTCTTCAACGCTTACCGACCGTTTTCCTTGCCACGTCAGTGCTTTCACAGTCTCCCTTTCACTCTGTCCTGCCGCCGGGCTCTCTCCGGGTGCGTGCGGAGGGCGCCTGCAGGCACCCTTTCTTCGACGCTATCTGTTTTAGGGGAAAAAAGTAAGCATGCTGATGAAAACCTTGTGACCGCCGTCGACTGCTCCTAGCGTAGGAAGGGCAGGCAAAAGACAACGGGAAAGAGGAATGCCATGTCGCTGTACCAGCCGGAACCAGTCGAGATCTCCACCCGCATGCGTCCGGGTGAATGGACGGAAGAAAGCCTGGCTGAGCTGGTCAGCACCTACCGCGCGCGGATCGCGGAAATGGGCGCGCCCGCAGCAGAGGTGGCCACTGACATCGAGCGGAATGACGACGGCTCGGTGAAGGTGGTGGTGTCGTGGACGAAGCCCGCCGTCGCCGGCAACGAGGATTCGGTGCCCGGCGGCCAGCCGTTATGACCGCCGCCAGGCGTGGGTGCCGTCAAGCGGGGTGCTGTCAGGCGTTCGGCTGGAGCGCGAGCAGCCGGCCAATGGCACTTGAGCCCAGGTTTTCCAGCAGGTCGCGCGGTCCCTGGTAGACCTCCACCGCGCCGGCGTCACGCAGCTGGCCGGCCTGGATTCCACCGCAGGTCACGCCGATGGAAGGGATCCCCAGCGCCGCCGCCGCCTTCATGTCCCATACCGCGTCCCCGACGTAGACAACGTTTGCGGCATCGAGGCCGGTGGCCGCCAGGGCCGCCTCCAGGATGTCCGGCGCAGGCTTGCTTTCCTCCGCATCATTCGCGCTGGTCGCGGCATCGATGAAGGGGTCGGCGTCGAGGACGGACCGCATCACCTGGAGGTCGCGGTCCCTCGCCGAGGATGCCAGGGCCACGGCCAGCCCGCCTGCATGGCACCGGCCTAACAGTTCCTTGGCCCCGTCGAGGGCGCGGAGGGAGGGCCAGTGCGAGGCATACAGCGCGCCGTGGCTGGCCATGATGTCCTCATCCTCGCCGCGGTCGCGGCCGGACGGCAGGAGATTGTCCACCAGCCGGGCGCCACCCATGCCAACGAGTTGGTGAATGGAGGCCATGGGCACGTCGTGGCCGTACTGGCGGAACGCCCCCCACCAGGCGACGGTGTGGATGTAGGACGAGTCGATCAGCGTCCCGTCAACGTCAAAGAGGACCCCCCGGCGCGGGCCGCCGGGGGGTGGAGTGGAACCCGGCATCAGCTCACCGCTGCCCGTCGTGCCTCCGGCGCTTTCTTCCGCCGGGCCGCCTCCTCCTTGGGGGAGTTGACGGGCCGCACGCGGTCGCGGATGACCGATCCGGCCCCGTCCAGGCTCTTGTCCCGGATCAGGCCGGTGCCGGCAATTTCCCGGGCCATCGCGACGCCCGCCACAGCAGCCCTCTTGGTGGGAAAGGTTACCGAGATGGCCATCAGGTTCCCGCTTCCGTCCATCATCCTGATCCGGTACCCGCCGTCGGGGGCATCAACGAGCTCAAAATATCCGGCCATAACTATCACTCCTCCATCAATCACGGCGCTGTGCTTGGGGGCACTCCATGAGGTATTAGTAAGTATACTTATCTATCCTGCGAAGGAGAAGTTCCAGCCCCGGTCCGCGCCGCCTCAGCGCGAATCCACCCCTTCAGGCGGAATGGGGCTGTCACTGCGCCGAACCGTATCCTGATGCAGCTCCAGGGCGCTAGTCACAAGGGCAAAATGGCTGAACGCCTGCGGCGTGTTGCCCAGCTGACGCTTGGCTTTCACCGCCCATTCCTCGCTTAGCAGCCCGACGTCGTTGCGCAGTTCCAGCAGCCGCTCAAAGAGTTCGCGGGATTCCTCATGGCGGCCCGCCCCCAAAAGCGCCTCCACCAGCCAGAACGAGCACGCCAGGAAGACGCCCTCGTCGCCCGGCAGGCCGTCGTCGCTCTGCTCCGGCCGGTACCGCAGCACAAACCCGTCCTGGGTCAGCTCCCGCTGGATTGCTTCGATGGTTCCCACCACCTTGGGATCATCGGGCGGCAGGAACCCCACCCTGGGAATCAACAGCAGGCTGGCGTCCAGCTCCGGACGGCCGTAGGACTGGACAAACGTATTGCGCTCCGCGTCGAAGCCGTTGGCCATGATGTCCTTGCGGATCTCGTCCCGCAGCAGCTCCCAGCGCTCCACGGGGCCCGGCAGGCCGGACTCGCGCACACCCTTCACCATCCGGTCCGCAGCCACCCACGCCATGACCTTGGAGTGGGTGAAATGCCGGCGCGGCCCACGCATCTCCCAGAGCCCGTTGTCCGGCTGGTCCCAGATGGTTTCAAGGTGCTCCATCAGCGCAATCTGCACGTCCCAGGCCTCGTCCGTATGCGTCAGCAGCGAGTTCCGGGTCAGCGCCAGGCAGTCAAGGACCTCACCCCATACATCCAGCTGAAACTGCTCAGCCGCCGCATTCCCGATCCGCACCGGTACCGAGTTCTCGTAACCCTTCAGCCACGGCAACTCCATTTCCGGCAGCCGCCGCTCGCCATGGATCCCGTACATGATCTGCAGGTCGGCGGGGTCGCCGGCCACGGCCCGGAGCAGCCAGTCCCGCCAGGCCGCGGCCTCCGCGGTGTAGCCGGCCGCCAGCAGCGCCTGCAGCGTCATGGCGGCGTCCCGCAGCCAGCAGTAGCGGTAGTCCCAGTTACGCTGGCCGCCCGGCTGCTCCGGCAGCGACGTTGTGACGGCCGCGACGATCCCGCCGGTAGGGCCATACGTCAGCGCCTTGAGCGTTATCAGGGAACGGACCACGGCCTCCCGGTACTTGCCCTTGACGGTGCATTGCGAGGACCAGCCCCGCCAGAATGCAAAGGTGCTGTCAAGGACTACTTCCGCGTCCACGGATACCGGGCGTCCCACATGGCTGGGCGCCCAGGTCAGCACGAAAGGTACCTTTTCGCCTGCATTCACGGTGAAGTCGCTGACAGTGTGCATGTTCTCGCCATGCAGGGGTGCCGGAGTGACCAGGTAGACGGCATCCGGACCGGCGATCGCGTGCAGCCCGCGCTTGTCCTTGCGCACCCACGGAATGATGTGCCCGTAGTCGAACCTCAGGACCAGTTCGCCGTGCATCCTGACGCTGCCGCTGATGCCTTCCACAATCCGGACGATGTCAGCGACGGAATCACGCGGCGGCATGAAATCGGTGATGCGCACGGTTCCGTCCGGCGTCTCCCACTCCGTATCCAGGATGAGGGTGCCCTCGCGGTAGCTCCGGCGGGTGCATTCGCCCCCTCTTTCCGGAGCCAGCAGCCAGCGCCCCGAGTCCGGCGTGTCCAACAGCGAATTGAAGCAGGCAGGGGAATCGAACCTCGGGAGGCAGAGCCAGTCGATCGAGCCTTCCCTGCTGACCAGGGCTCCGGTTTGAAGGTCGCCAACAACCGCATAATCTTCGATTCGCGCCATGACATTACCCTGCCACACCCGGGCCCGAACGGAAGGGGAAGCCCGGTGTAGCCTGAGGCAAATGGGAATCCACATCGGCACCTCCGGCTGGAGCTACGACCACTGGGAGAACGTCCTGTACCCGCCCGGGCTGCCCGTGCGGGACCGGCTCCAGTGCTACGTCGCCGAATTCAGCACGGTGGAACTGAACGCCAGCTTCTACCGCTGGCCCAGGGATACCACCTTCGCCGGATGGAACAGGCGCCTGCCGCCCGGGTTCGCCATGTCCGTCAAAGCTCCCAGGGGACTCACGCACGCGCGGAAACTGTATTCACCGGAAGTCTGGGTGGAGCGGATTGCCCGCTGCTGGCACGAACTGGGGGACAAACGTGCCGTGCTCCTGGTCCAGCTGCCGCCCCAATTGGAGCGCGACGACGCCAGGATGGACTACTTCCTCGCTGCGGTTCCGCCGTGGATCAGGGTTGCCGTGGAGTTCAGGCACCCCAGCTGGGACTGCCCTGAGGTGTTTGCCCTGCTGGAGCGGCACCAGGCCGCCTACTGCATCATGAGCGGCGCCAACCTGCCCTGCATCCTGCGGACCACCGCCCCGTTCGCATATGTCCGGCTGCACGGACCCGACCACCAGCACCTCTACGGCGGCTCCTACTCGGACGCCGACCTCCACTGGTGGGCCGACCGGATCCGTGAGTGGGACGGCGCGGGCATCGATGTCTACGCGTACTTCAACAACGACGGCGGCGGGAACGCCGTGTGGAACGCCCGGACCCTGCGCGCGATCCTCGGCAACGGCTGATGCCCGCTGCCGCCCTGTGGCAGAGTGGTGGCATGGACTCGGCCCCGCAGAACCCCGACCAGGACACGGCACGCCCACCCCGGCGGAACACGAAGGGCCGCACCGCCCTGTCCGGAAGCCAGTTCTTCCGGCTGGCACACCGGTTGTCGGACGCGGTCAACGACGTCCGGATCCAGCTCGCCAAGCGGTGGAAGTTCGTGCCGCAGACCATCGCGTACCAGGGTTATGGCTCCACCACCCGGGTGCGCGTCCTGGGCAGGGTACTGCTGACACAGAAGCCGCCGCCCGGAAGCAAGGCCGAGCACGCGGCCAGGAACGGCAACCAGAACATCCGCGGCTGGCGGGCGTTCACGGGGGTGCCGTTGCAGTTTTCCGACGTCGAAATCACCATCGGTGATGTGGTCACCCACGTCACGGCGGACCGGGGCGGGCTGATCGACACAGAGGTGGACGTGCAGCTGTCCCCCGGCTGGCACACTGCCGTGCTGCGGGCCGAGGGAACCGAGCCGGCGGAGGCACTGATCCAGGTGATCGCTCCGGGCGTGCAGTTCGGCATCGTCTCGGACATCGACGACACCGTCATGGTGACCGCCCTGCCCCGGCCCTTCCTGGCCCTGTGGAACACCTTCGTGCTCAGCGAACGGGCGCGCATGGCCACTCCGGGGATGGCCGTGCTGCTGGACCGGCTGACCATCGAGCACCCTGAAGCCCCGGTCATTTACCTGTCCACCGGCCCCTGGAACGCGGCCCCCACCCTGGCACGGTTCCTGACCCGCAACATGTACCCCAAGGGCGCGCTGCTGCTCACGGACTGGGGACTCACCCAGGACCGCTGGTTCCGCAGCGGCCAGGACCACAAGCACCGCAACCTGGAGCGGCTGGCCCAGGAATTCCCGGACATGCGGTGGCTCCTGATCGGCGACAACGGACAGCATGACGAGGCCATCTACTCCGCCTTTGCCGCCGAAAACCCGGACAAGGTTGCAGCAATCGCCATCCGGCAACTGTCCGTCAGCGAATCCGTGTTCGCCGGCGGCCACTCCGAGGACGGCGACCACACCACCTCCCGCGTGCCGTGGATCTACTCGCCCGACGGCGCCGGCATCGCCAAGCAGCTGGCCATGCTGGACCTGCTCCGGGGCTGAACGGCTCCCGGCTGCGCAGCCTTACTGCGCGTTGGCACCCAGGGGTGCGCCGTCGTCGGGCAATTCACTGTCCAACAGCTCCGGAACCGCTGCCTGCGCGATGGCCGCCCCGGCCGCGGCAGCCAGGTCGCGTTCCTCGATGAGCTCCTGGAACCAGAAGTAGGACGCCTTGGGTGTGCGGTCGAGCGTTTCGAAGTCCACGTGCAGGAGGCCGAACGGCTGGTTGTAGCCGGCGGACCACTCGAAGTTGTCCAGGAAGGACCACACGTAGTAGCCGCGCAGGTCCACGGATTCGGCCACCCCACCGGGCGCCGTGGCCCGGAGCGCGGTTTCAAGGTGGTCTGAAATGTACTTCAGCCGCCGCTCGTCCGGGATGAACCTGGTGTTGGTGGACTTGTCCCGGACAATGATGTCCTCGAAGCTGGCTCCGCCCTCGGTGATGATCACGGGCGGCAGGTTGGGGTACCGCTCCGCCATCTCCTTCAGGGCCACGGCCATGTACTCCGGCTTGACCGGCCAGCCGTATGCGGTGACGTCCGCTTCCGGCCACGTCTCCACGTGGAAGGGCGTAGCGCCGTTTCCGGCCGCGCTGAGGTCGCTGCCCATGGCCTCGGCCATGCTGGCCGGCACGGCGCCGTTGCCCGGCCCAACGGCCACCTTGGTGGGCATGTAGTAGTTGAGCCCGTAGAAATCGAGGGGCTGGGAAATGATCTCCATGTCCTCTTCGGGATGTTCGAAGGAGCTGAAGAACTTGGCCGCGCGGATGAGGTCCGGGTACCTGCCCGTCAGGACAGGGTCCGCGTAGAGCCGGTTCTGCCCCAGGTCCATAAGTCCCGCGCTGATCTTGTCCAGCGGGTTGATGGAGTTGGGCACCATGGGTGAGTAGACGTTGGTCATGCCGATTTCGCCGGGCACCCGCGCCGCGCGAAGGGCCTGGACGGCGAGCCCGTGGCCCAGCAGCTGGTGGTGGACCGTGGGGAAGGCACCCAGGGCCAACTCCTTGCCTGGGGAGTGCAGCCCCAGCGAGTAGCCGTTGGCGCTCACCGTTGCCGGCTCGTTGATGGTGACCCACCGGGCCACCCTGTCACCGAAGGCATCCGCCACCAGCGCTGCGTACTCCCCCAGCCGGTATGCGGTGTCCCGGTTCATCCAGCCGCCGGCCTCATCCAGTTCCAGGGGCGTATCCCAGTGGTAGATGGTGGCCATGGGCGAAATTCCGTTGGCCAGGAGCTCGTCCAGGAGCCGGTCATAGAACGCCATGCCTGCGCGGTTGGCCGGGCCGGTGCCGCCCGGCTGGATGCGCGGCCAGGAGAAAGAGAACCGGTAGGAGTCAACGCCGAGCTGCTTCAGGAGGGCCACGTCCTGCGGCATCCGGTGGTAGTGGTCCGTGGCCACCACCGGGCTGTGGTCCTCAACGATGGCACCGGGCCGGGCAGCGAACCTGTCCCAGCCCGCCGGTCCCCGCCCATCCTCGTCCAGCGCCCCTTCGATCTGGAATGCTGCGGTTGCGACGCCAAGCGTGAACCCCGGGGGGATGAGCGCTGCGAGGTCCTTGGCGGTGATGTGCATTGGGGTCCAGCCTTTGGTCACGGTAGTTAGGGTACGTCCCAGAATGTCACAGCGGAGGTCGGCTGACGAGCAGTAACTCCGCTCCCTGCGCCGGCAACTACTGGGTGCCGAACAGGAACTCCTTGGCGTGCGCCACTGCCTTGCGGAAGGCATCATTCCGGAGCGTCACCAGGTGTTCCGTGTCGTCGTCGGACGGCTCCAGGTAGCCGGTGTACCCGGGCCGCAGGACCCAGATGTCCCCGCCCGGCGGGAGGTAGAACACGCCGAAGGAACGCTGCTGCCTCTCATCGGCGGTCCATACCGGAACCACCGCCAGCGCAGCACCCGTAGTGGGGTTGATCCACTGTGCCCGCGGCAGAGGCTGTTCGTGCGCCTCCGGGTCCAGGAAGGGCGCGGTTCCCTCGCCCCACCGCTGCTCAAAGCGTTCGAAGAATGCAGGAATGAGGTGTGAATCGTAGCGCCGCCAGTCGCCCATGCAGTTTTCCGCCTCCTTGGATCAATGGCCCAGGGCCTGGATCAGGACCAGGGCCCGCTTTCCCACCGCACCGGGGTGACGCGGATGGGAGGTCCGGACTGCCCGCCACGGCTGCGGACTTTCCGGACCGGAATGATGGTGGGCGCAGCTGCCGCCAGCTTCCTGTCGTAGTCAGCGCGGCGCCCGGGGTCACGCAGCACGTTAAACGCCTGCATGATCCGGAGAAGTTCCTCCCCCTGTGCAGTGTTGCCCTTCTCCGCCGTCGTATCCCCCATGGTCTCCATGCCTTCGTAAGCCCGCCCGCCGTCCATATCCGGATGGTGGGTGCGCATGAGGGCGCGGTAGGCATGCGAGATTTCCTGGCGGCCGGCGTCCCGGCCTACGCCCAGGATGGCGTAGTAGTCGGGGAGATCAGTCATCCTGCCTCCTGTTTCGCCGGCGCCCCGCCCGGAGGGTCAGGGGCGCCGGCACGAAAGCATGGTCCTAGCTGCCGATCTGGTGCTTCTCGCCCTGCTGGGTCTGGATCTCGATCTTGCGCGGCTTGGCCTGCTCGGCAACCGGAATCCGCAGGGTCAGGACACCCTGTTCATAGCTGGCCTTGATGTGCTCGGTGTCCAGGGTGTCACCCAGGATCAACTGGCGGCTGAACACGCCCCGGGGACGCTCAGAGGCCACGAGCTCCACGTTGGGCTGCGTGGGGTCCTTGCGCTCCGCCCGGACGGTCAGGACGTTCCGCTCAACGTTCAGGTCCAGGGAATCCACGTTCACACCGGGAAGGTCGAACGCCACCACGAATTCCCCGTCTTCCTGCCACGCGTCCATGGGCATGGCTGCCGGGCGGGCGGAGGTTCCAAAGACCTGCTGCGTGAGCCGGTCCAGCTCACGGAACGGGTCCGTACGCATCAACATCATTTCCCACTCCTTTAGCTTCCAGGTGCTGGATCTGCAGCTACCCACCATCTCCTTTAATCTATGGTGGTGGATATAGATTTTTTATAGCACTCGTGCAAAACTGAAGCAAGGTACCAGCGGAAGCGATCTTTGGGAGAAAGAATGGCGGATCCTGAAGCAGGTCGGGCTGGCCGCTCCCCCGGTTCACGGGCCCTGTACGCCATCTCGGTGGCGGCGGAGCTCACGGGAACCGGACAGCAGAACATCAGGCTGTACGAAACCAAGGGACTGTTGACGCCCTCGCGGACGGCGGGCGGCACGCGGCAGTACAGCGACGACGATATTGCCGTACTGCTGCGGATCGGCGAACTCCTGCAGGAGGGGTTGAACCTGGCGGGCGTTGCGAAGGTACTGGAGCTGGAGGCAGCCATCGTGAAGCTGCACCGGGCACTCAAGCGGGCAAAATCGCGGCCGCAATAAGTGGGCCAGGAAGCGGCCCAGTAAGCGGGATCCGGTTCCTGGACTGCTCCCGGTAAGTTCCTACTCTCCGGTGGATTCGGCCCTTGACAGCTCTCCGGTGATCGGTTCCCCCGGAATCCTGGCCGTCCGCCACGTGTCAAGCGCGATGACCCCGGAGAGGATGAGCAGCGAGAGCGCGAACGACGCCAACGCATCCGTGGGCCAGTGGTAGCCAAGGTACAACCGGCTGGCGATAGCGAGGATGATGCCGATCCCGGCCCCGATGAAGCCGAACACCGCGGCACGCGGGTTCCGGCGCCGGGAGAAAATCAGGTAGGCGCCCACCAGCAGGAAGTCGCAGGCCCCCAGGACGTGCCCGGACGGGAACGAGAAGGTCTGGTCCGCGCCGAACAGCATCTGGTCCACGGGGGGCCGGGAGCGCTGGACGATGTGCAGGATGATCTGCGAGATGATCACTCCGGTCAGCATCGCGGAGGCGAGCAGGATGGGGCGCCAGGCGTGCTTGGCTGCGAATCCCCAGACAAGGATCACCACCAGCACGATGATGGGCAGCGCGATGGGGCCGAAGATCACCGCCAGGAAGATCATGATGGCAGTGACGGCCGCTGAACGGGTGGTCAGCAGCCAGTCATGCACGGGAGTGTCGGCAACGGAAAGGCCGTCGGCCTGCACCACGCTGACCAGGGTGGCAATGAAGAGTGCCAGCCCCACGACGGCCAGGATGATCGACGCGCGGTACAGGCCCCGCCGGTCGGCAGGGTCCACGTAGCGTTCCTCCACCACGAACTTCTCGTGGAAGGCGTGCCACCTTCCCGCTTTCCGTTCAGAGACTGCGGAACCTGCTGATTTCTGTGCCAATGTGCTGCCCGTCCCTACGCCGCGGAAGATGCGTGCCGTGATGAATGCCTAGGGTGAAGATTATCCCGGCCACGGCCCATTCACTCCATCAGGCGGCTAGAAGGAGCCGGTGGTGAACTGCCAGCTCCGGCTGGCGAGGGGGTTGCCGGCCAGGTCCCGGATGCCGCTGGTCCCGCCCGTGAGGGTCACGGTGTACCGCGTCTTGGCGGCGAGGGTCTCCCGGGGGTCAAGGATCCACTGGTTGGTGGTGCCGTTGCGGTAGGCCGTTGCTGCCACCACGGCGCCGGTGGCCGGGTTCTTCAGGGTGAACGTGGTGGTGTTAACGCCCTGGACCGCCTCGCTGAAGGTGGCGCTGATGCTGCTGCTCCTGCGGACCAGGAGGGCGTTGCTGCCCGGCGAGTAGCTGGTGACGGTGGGCGCGGGGCCAGTGGTGAACGTCCAGCTGGTGGACGCCAGCGGGGTACCTGCGGCATCGCGGATGGCCGAGGCTCCTCCTGTCAGGATTGCGGTGTAGCTGGCATCGGGGGCAAGGCTTGCTGCCGGGTCAAGGGTGGCGGCCAGGGTGGTGGCGTTGTACGTGACGGTGGCCGCGATGCTGTTGCCGGCTGCATTCCTGAGCACGAACGTCCCGGCGCTCACGCCCTGAACAGCGGTGCTGAAGGTGGCCGTGACGTTCGTTCCAGCTGCCACGGCGGTGGCCTTGGCGGCCGGTGAAACAGACGTGACAGCGGGTGCAGGGGCAGGCGCAGGTGCAGGTGCCGTTGCGCCGGTGTACAGCAGGCGGTTCGGGGTTCCCGCGGAGGCGCCGGCGATGACGCCGGACGTGGCATTGGCTACCAGTGCCGCTGCTACGTCGGCCGGTGCCAGGGCAGGGTTCTGCGACAGCAGGACGGCGGCTGCTCCGGCGGTGTGCGGCGCGGCCATGGAGGTTCCGGACATGGATGCGGTGGCGGTGGTGGAGGTGTAGTAGTCGGAGGTGATGCCGACGCCGGGCGCATACAGGTCCACGCAGGACCCGAAGTTGGAGAACGAAGCCTGCTTGTCGGCGGAGTCGCTGGCTGCCACCGTGACAGCCCCGGGGACGCGGGCGGGCGAAGCGGTGCAGGCATCCACGGCGGAGTTTCCTGCGGCAACCACTGTGGTGACGCCGTCGTCAAGAACTGCCTGGATGGCGGCGTCCACGGTGCTGCTGGCCGCTCCGCCCAGGCTGAGGTTTGCCACGGCGGGGGTTCCGGCCGCATGGTTGGCGGCGATCCAGTCCAGGCCGGCCACCACGTCCGAGTTGTAGCCGGACCCGCTGCAGTCGAGCACCCTCACGGGCACCAGCGTGGCGCTCTTGGCGACGCCATACGTGGCTCCGGCCACGGTTCCGGCCACGTGGGTGCCGTGGCCGTTGCAGTCGGTGGTGCCGTTGCCGTCCGCCACCGCTGTCCAGCCTGCCGCAACCCGGCCACCGAAGTCGGTGTGCGATGCCAGGATGCCGGTGTCCACCACGTAGGCGGTCACCCCGGCGCCCGCCGCGGTCCACGAGTACGAACCGGAGAGCGGAAGGGTCCGCTGGTCTGCGCGGTCCAGGCCCCAGGGGGCGGGCTGCTCGGTCCCGGAAACCTTGACGGGGGCGTCGGGCTCCACGGACAGCACCTTCCCGGACCTGGCAAGGGCTGCCGCCTGCGCGGGGTTGGCCGTGACGACGGCGCCGCGGACTGCATGCTCGAAGGTACGGCCGACGGCGAGGCCCTGGCCGCGCAGCCCGGACACCTCGGCTGCGAGGTCGGCAGTGGCGGCGTACTGCACGATGTAACGGCCGGTTGCGGCGGCGGGGGCAGGAGCAGCAGCCGCCGGCAGGGACACGGTGGAAAGGCCGACGGCGGAGAGCAGCGCCGTGAGGGCCGGCAGCACGAAGAATCGGGTACGAATTTTGGGGTCCTTGTGGTGGCGGGGCAAGGGGGGATACCAAAAGGATAGGAGCCGGAAGCACACGGCTTCCGGCTCCTTGGATGATCCTTCGCGAACCCTCGGCGATTCCTGCGGACCGGTGGTTATCGCTGGCTTTCCACCGTGTTGGAGCCGGCCGCCGCGTGGTTACGCCAACTGTGCTCGGGTTCGAAACCGAGCAGGCGCCGCGCCTTGTCGATGGACAGCATCGTTTCGTGCTCTCCCAGGTCCTTGGTGACCTTGACGCCGGGAAAGACCTCTTCCGCCAGGCTGGCGCTTGACCGGCTCATCACCGTGTCAGCGTTGGCGATGATGAAGGCTTCGAACCCTGGTTTGGCGTTCTCCAGCGCACGTACCACGGCCTGCGCGCCGTCCCTGCCGTCGATATAGCCCCACAGGTTCCACTTCCGCAGCGTCGCGTCGGCGTCGAAGGAGGGGAATTTGGCGTAGTCGGCCTCGTCCATGACGTTGGAGAACCGCAGGCCGGTGATGCTCAGTTCGGGGTCCCACCGCGTCATCTCCACAGCCATCTGCTCCTCCAGCGTCTTCACCAGCGAGTAGGTGCTTTCCGGCCGCGGCGGGTACTCCTCATCCACCGGGATGTAGGGCGGGTCGATGTCGAACGGCAGCCCCAGGACCGTCTCGCTGGAGGCGTACACCACCTTCTTGATGCCGGCGCGCCGCGCCGCCTGGAAGACGTTGTAGGTGGACAGCATGTTGTTTTCGAAGGTGGCTGCGTCCGGAAGGATGCCCGGGGCGGGAATGGCACCCAGGTGCACCACGGCGTCGAACCCGTCATGCCGGTCATCAACGCCCAGCAGCGCGTCCACCACCTGGCCGTAGTTGCGCAGGTCAACCACCAGCAGTTCCGGGCTGCGGGCACCCGCACGGTCCAGGGTGAGGACCTGGTGGCCGTCGCCTGTCAGCCGGCGCACCACGTGCCGCCCCAGTTTTCCGCTTCCGCCTGTAACGGCAATTCTCATCACTGTTTCCTTTTGCTCGAGTGCGTTCACCGTGCGGTGTTTTCGGTCAGGACGGGGGTTGCGGGGCTGCAAGGAACTTTTCGACGGCGGCGATTGCCAGTGCAGTTATCCCGCCCGGGTCCCCGCTGCCGTTGACGGACACAAGAATGCCCCGGCCCGCGTACACCGAGACTACTTCATGCGTCTGGCGGTGGTAGAGGTCCAGCCGGCGCCTGAAGACGTCGATGGTGTCATCCGTGCGCCCCTGCTCCAGGGCGCGGCGGTGCATCCGCTGCTCCAGTTCCTCGTCGGGCGCCTGCAGTTCGATCACGGCGTCCAGCGCATGCCCCTGTGCCTCAAGCATGCGGTCGAGTTCCAGTACCTGTTGAGCTGTCCGCGGATAGCCGTCCAGCAGGAACCCGTGCATCGCGTCGCTTTCGAGGAGACGGTTCTTGACCAGCGCGTTGGTGAGGTGGTCCGGTACGAAATGGCCGTCATCCAGGTACCGGGCGGCCTGGTTCCCCAGGTCGGTCTGTTGGCTGACGTTGCTCCGGAAAATATCCCCGGTGGAAACGGCAGGGACCCGGAAGTGCCGCGCGAGGTGTTCGGCCTGGGTTCCCTTGCCGGACCCTGGTGGTCCAATGATGAGCAGCCTGGTCATGTTCCTGTCCCTCCGCCGCTGAGCAGCCCCTGGTCCCGCGGCCAGCCCGCAGCAGCACCGGCGCCTGCTTCATTGTGCCGGTATGCCCGGCCCCGCGCCAGCCTTTGCCCGCTCCGGGGCAGCCATATATGACGCTTTGGGCGGCACGGGGATGTATATACTTCTGGTTATCGGTTTAGCAGCAGGCCGTTGGAAAGTTCGTCGATCCAGCGACCATCACCGGCTCCCCGCCCAGTTGCGGGGTGTTGGCGTGTTGCCGGCTCGTTTTGACCTGAGCGAATGGCACCAGAAAATCGTGGCCAGCGAGTCAACAGCAAAAACCGATACATCCATCACTGAGCACCTGCATGAACTTGTCCTCAACAGCTCCGACGTTGAGGACTTCCTTAATGAACTGGCACAGGTCTCCGCACGCAATCTCTCCGAGCCCGGCGACGAAATGCTGTGCGCCATCACCCTCCTCCGGCAACGCAAGGCCGCCACGGTCGCCAGCAGCAGCCCGGATGCAAAGTCCATCGGACGGCTTGAACACAGGTACAGCGACACCCCGGGCCTCACGGCTTCCACGGCCCAGGAGATCGTGCACGCTCCGGACCTCACCGCGGATGGCCGCTGGCCTGAGTACGCCGCCGCCGCGACTGCCGAGGGGATCCGCTCCGTGGCGGCAGTTCCGTTCCGGCTTGAGGGGGAAACCAAGGCATCGCTGCTGCTGTACTCCCGCCGCCCGCACCGGTTCGAGGGCCGCGTGCTGAAGTTTGCCGAGGATTTCGTCAGCCAGACCTCGCTGGCGCTCCGCCTTGCGGTGCGGTTCGCGCACTACAGCGAAACGGCCGCGAACCTTCGGGCCACCCTTGAGTCCCGCACGGTCATTGACATGGCTGTCGGCATCATCATGGCCCAGAACCGGTGCAGCCAGCAGGAAGCCTTCGACATCCTGAAGACCGCTTCCAGCACCCGGAACACCAAGTTGCATGATGTGGCCGCGGCGGTCGTCAACGCCCTGGGCCAGGGCCCGGCGCGCACGCATTACGACGGATAGCGGCCATCTTTTGCGTCGGTCATGCCGGCAGCGTTCCCGCAGGTAGACTGGTGCCAACTTTTCGCCGGGGGGCTTGATGGAACAGCAGCGTGTTTGCCTTGTCGTGGAGGATGACGACGATATCCGCGGACTGATCGAAGTGGTCCTGTCGCGCGCGGGCTTTGAGGTCAGGATGGTGGGCACGGGGGCCGAGGCCATTGCCGCCGCGGCTGATCCCGCCATCGCCCTGGTGACCCTGGACGTTGGGCTGCCGGATATGGACGGGTACGTGGTGGCCCGCGCCCTCCGCGCCCTTACCAGCGCGCCCCTGCTGTTCCTCACGGCCCGTTCCGAGCAGGACGATGTGCTGGCCGGCATGGCATCGGGGGCCGCGGGGTACCTCACCAAGCCTTTCCGTCCGCAGGAGCTCCGGGATCTCGCCGTACAACTGGTGACACCGCCGCCGGTTTCCCAGGAGCCGCACATAACGGGCAAACCCGCCTGCTAAGTTCGCCTCCTGGACATGAGGCATGACACCTCAGCGGACCGCGGTGGTGAGCAAACGGCGACGGCGGCATACCGTCGTCGCCGTTTGTCCGTTTGACCCCCTACTGCGAAAGGAAGGCCAGCAGCGCTTCGTTGACCTCCGCGGCGTGCGTCCAGAGCAGGCCGTGCGGTGCACCCTCGATCTCCACGTACTCGGCACTCGGCAGGGCCTTGGCGAACAGCCGGCCGGTGGAATCGATGGGCAGGATGTTGTCAGCGGTGCCGTGCAGGATCAGCGCCGGAACATCGATCTTGGGGATGTCCTGGCGGAAATCCGTAAGCCAGGTGGGCTGCGCTGCAACAGAAGCATGCGCTCCGGCGCCGGCAGCCAGGTTCCAGCTGGCGTTGACGGCTTCCTGGCTGAGCCGCTGGGTGCCCAGGAAGGTGTCGGAGTTGTAGAAGTTCTTGAAGAATTCGGTGAAGAAGGCGTAGCGGTCGGCGGTGACCGCTTCCTTGAGGCCGTCGAACACGTCCTGCGGTACGCCGTCGGGGTTGTCATCGGTCTTGAGCAGGAAGGGCTCCAGGGACCCGAGGAACGCCGCGCGGGCCACGCGGGCCGAGCCGTACGTACCGAGGTAGCGGCCCACCTCTCCCGTGCCCATGGAGAAGCCCACCAGCACCACGTTGTTCAGGTCCAGGGTGTTGAGCAGGGTGTTGAGGTCCGCTGCGAAGGTGTCGTAGTCGTAGCCCTCGGTGGGCTTGCTGGATTTTCCGAAGCCTCGGCGGTCATAGGTGATGACACGGTACCCGGCATCCAGGAGGGCGGCGGTCTGCTTTTCCCAGGATGATCCGTCCAGCGGGTAGCCATGGATCAGCACGACGGGCTGGCCGGAGCCGTGGTCCTCGTAGTAGAGCTCGATGTCAGTGCTGTTCTCGGTACCTACGGTAATGAAAGCCATGGAGGCAAGTTCCTTTCGAGACTGATCTGATCGGAGCAGCCCGGCGGAACGCCGGCCCTGCACCTCCTACTCTAGGGGGCGGCCCCCGCTCCAGCAGCCTCGATTCGTCGCGCCGTTCGGTGCCCGCGGCGGCCTGGATGCGCTGCTGTGAAGTAGTGTGACACTATATGCGCATGAATGCAGATAGTAATGCTTGCTCACTGAAGGCGGACAGCCAGTACGTGGAATTGGCCGTGGAGGTCTTTGCCATGCTGGCGGACGCCACCAGGGTGCGGATCATTTTGGCCCTCCGTGACGGCGAGATGGCGGTGGGTGCCCTGGCGGACGTGGTGGGCAAGTCCCCCGCCGCCGTGTCCCAGCACCTGGCCAAGATGCGGCTGGCAAGAATGGTTTCCACGCGGCAGGACGGGACCCGGGTGCTCTACCGGCTGGAAAATGAACACGCGCGGCAGTTGGTGGCGGACGCCATCTTCCAGGCCGAGCATGCACTCGGCGGCGAACCTGCCCACCACCGCGCTCCCCACAAGCAGGTCCCCCACGACCAGGGCTTCGTCCACACCGGACAGGGGAACGCGTCGTGACCGGCCCGCACCGCGGGTCAACGCACGGCCACGGCCACCCGCACGGGACGGACCACGGCGACCACGACCACGACCACGACCACGACCACGACCACGAGCATCATCACCACACCGGCTTCAAGGGCTGGCTGTTCGAGCTCTTCGTTCCGCACACACATGACGCCGCTGATTCCATTGACGATGCCATGGAGGCCAGCACCGAGGGCATCAGGGCGCTGAAGATCAGCATGTTCGTCCTGCTGGCCACGACGGCGCTGCAGTTCCTGGTGGTCCTGTTCAGCAGTTCGGTGGCCCTGCTCGCGGACACCATCCACAACTTCTCGGACGCCCTGACCGCGGTGCCCCTGTGGGTGGCCTTCATCCTGGGACGCAGGGCCGCCACCCGCCGCTACACGTATGGCTACGGCAGGGCTGAGGACCTGGCCGGACTGTTCATCGTGGCCGTGGTGGCCCTCTCCGCAGTGGTGGCCGGCTGGCAGTCCGTGGACCGGCTGATCCATCCCCAGCCGCTGCAAAACCTCGGCTGGGTCATCGCCGCCGGCCTGATCGGCTTCGCCGGGAATGAGGCCGTGGCAATCTACCGCATCCGGGTTGGCCGGAGGATCGGTTCCGCGGCGCTCGTGGCGGACGGTGTGCATGCCAGGACGGATGGCTTCACTTCGCTCGCGGTGGTCATCGGAGCGGTGGGGGTCATGCTGGGTTTCCCGCTGGCTGATCCGATCGTCGGGCTGATCATCTCCGCTGCCATCATGGTCCTGCTGTGGGGAACGGTCCGCAGCATTGGGCGCCGGCTCATGGATGGCATCGAGCCGGACCTGGTGTCGCGTGCCGAAGCCGCGCTGGCGGCGACGCCGGGCGTCCTGGCAGTCCGGCACCTGCAGCTGCGGTGGTCCGGGCACCGGTTGCAGGGCTCGGCACGGATTGACCTGGCGGACACGGAATTGTCCCGGGCGGAAGCGGTCCTTGAAAGCGCCGAACACCGACTGCGTCATGCACTGCCCAAGCTGGACCACGTGCTCCTGGTTCCAGGCACCCGGCGCTAAAGGCCGCCAACGCAGAAGTGACCCGGCCGGGCAGCGCCGGCCGGGTCACTTCCCGGGTTTTGCTTTGAGGCTTCTAGGCCCGCGCAGCCTTGCCGGGCAGGGCCAGCTTGAAGACCTTGGCCCAGGACGAACCCACCTGCTTCAGCAGCGGGCCGGTGGTGTACTTCAGGCCATAGCGCTGGCAGATCTCGCGGACCTTGGGCGCCACCTCGGCGTACCGGTTGGAGGGCAGGTCGGGGAAAAGGTGGTGCTCGATCTGGTGCGAGAGGTTGCCGGTCATGAGGTGCATGAACTTGGAGCCCGAGATGTTCGCCGAGCCGATCATCTGCCGCACGTACCAGTCACCGCGGGTTTCGCCGTCAACCATCTCTTCGGTGAAGGTGTCGGTTCCTTCCGGGAAGTGGCCGCAGAAGATAACCGCGTGGGCCCACACATTGCGGACGGCGTTGGCAGTGATCGTGCCGAACAGCGCCTGCTTGCCGGATCCGGTCAGCATGGCGACGGCAGGAGTGGCCGCGTAGTCCTTGGTGAACTGGGTAACGACTTTCTTGCCCAGCGCCTTGAGGTCCTTGAGCAGGGCTTCCTTGGACTTGGTGCCTTCCTTGTACTCGGTCAGCTCGAGGTCGTAGATGGCGATGCCCCACTCGAAAACCGGCGCCAGGATGGCATTGAACAGCGGGTTGGCCAGGTTGATGGGCTTCCACGGCTGGTTCTCGTCCATGCGCAGAAGGTTGTATCCGACGTCGTTGTCCTTGCCCACCACGTTGGTCCAGCGGTGGTGCAGGTCATTGTGGGTGTGCTGCCAGGACCGCGAGGGCGTGACGAAGTCCCATTCCCAGGTGGTGGAGTGGATGTCCGGGTCCCGCATCCAGTCCCACTGGCCGTGCAGGATGTTGTGGCCCAGCTCCATGTTTTCCAGGATCTTGGCCAGGCTCAGCAGGGTGGTGCCGGTAACCCAGGCGGCTTTGTTCTTGCTGACCAGGAGGGCGGCGCGGCCGGAAATCTCCAGGCCGCGCTGGATCTTGATCATCCGGCGGATGTAGGCAGCATCCTCGGCCCCGCGCTTGGCCAGGACCTCGTCCCGGATGGCGTCCAGTTCGCGGCCGAGTTCAGCTACCTGCTCGTCGCTGAGGTGCGCGGCGGCCGGCGGGCGGACGGTGGGGCTGCCGGATTCGGCGAGTTTGCCCGGGCGCGTCCGTGAGGTGCCGGCGCTGGCTCCTCCGGCGGCCGTGGTCTTTGTGGGTGAGATGACAGTCATACGGTACTGCTCCTCAGAGTTCGAGGTTGACGGGTCCGGCGGCTGCCGAGACACACGTTTGGATAAGTTGGCCTGGTTCGCCATGGATTTCCCCGGTCCGCAGGTCGCGGACCTGGCCGGCCAGGAGCGGTGTGAGGCAGCTGTGGCAGATGCCCATCCGGCAGCCGCTGGGCATCAGCACCCCGGCGTCCTCGCCGATGTCCAGGATGGGGGTGTCGCCGTCGGCCTCCACCTCCCGGTCCGAGGCTTCGAAGGTGACCAAGCCGCCGTCGTGCCCTACACCGGCGTTGAAGGTGGTGTTGAAGCGCTCGATCATGAGGTTGCCGGCGTCTCCGGCAACGGCGACGTCGGTCCCCGGCGCCCGGGTGGTCAGCGCAGCGCGCTTCCAGAGGGCCTCGGCGTCGTCCAGGAAGCTGTCCGGACCGCAGGCGTAGGCAGCCCGGTCCTTCCAGTCGGGGCAGATTTCGTCCAACTCCTTGGTGCTGGAGAAGTCCATCCGCCCCTGTTCACCGGTGTACCAGTGGGCCAGGCGGAAGTTGGGGAACTGGTCCGCAAGCTCGGCCAGCTCTTCACGGAACAGGCTGTCGCCCGGGGTGCGTGCGGAGTGGACCAGCACGACGTCGGCATCCGGACGCCGCGGCACAAGCGTACGGATCATGGACATCACCGGGGTGATGCCACTGCCCGCCGTAACCATCAGCAGGGGCCGGGGGTGCTCCGGAAGCACGAAGTCGCCCTGCGGCGGAGCCAGGAACAGGACATCGCCGGGCTTGGTGGTGCGCACCAGCGTGCCGGACACGGCGCCGACGTCCGTGACGGTGATGGCAGGATCCTTGCCTGCCGGAGCGCTGAGCGAATAGGAGCGCCAGTGCCGGACGCCGTCCAGTTCGACGCCGATGCGGGCCCACTGACCGGCAAGGTGCGCCTTCCAGCCGCGGCCGGGGCGGAAGAAGATCGTGGCCGACTGGGCCGTCTCCTGGACCACGCGGGTGACCACGCCGCGCAGTTGCCTGGCTGAATAGACAGGGTTGAAAAGTGCCAGAATGTCTTCCGGCGCCAAAGGGGTGGTAAGCACTGAGGCCGCCTGGGCCAGCTGACGTAGCCGGATCATACGGTTAAGCCTAGAGCGGTGCGAGCCATATATCTCTCTCTCCGTCATATGACCGTTCCGCAGTCACACACTAGTTAAGGGCGCGAAGCCCCCACGCCGCACTATAAGAGTAACGGTTCGGTCTCACAAATTGTTCCCGCACCTGGTTTCCGCACCTTATTGGCGGCTCCAGCCCAGGGCCGGGGCGACGTGCCCGGCGATGTTTCCCAGCAACTTGGCGTTGAAGTCCACGCCCAATTGGTTGGGAACGGTCAGCAGCAGGGTGTCCGCTGCCTGCACTGCCGCATCGGCTGCGAGTTGTTCCGCCAGGAGGTCCGGCGCGCCCACGTAGCTCTTGCCGAACCTGGCAGTCAGTCCGTCGATAACGCCCACCTGGTCGCGGCCGTCACGAAGGGCGCTGCCGGCGAAGTAGTAGTTGTCCTCTTCATCCACGATGGGAAGGACGCTGCGGCTGACCGAAACACGCGGGGCATGGGTATGTCCTGCTGCCGCCCACGCGTCCCTGAACAGCTGGATCTGTTCGGCCTGGAGTTCATGGAAGGGGACACCGGTGTCCTCGGTGAGCAGTGTGGAGCTCATCAGGTTCATGCCCAGTTCCGCGGCCCAGACGGCGGTCTTCCTGCTGCCGGCGCCCCACCAGATCCGTTCCGCGAGGCCCGGGGACTGGGGCTGGACGGGGAGGAGGCCGGTGGCGCCGCCGGCGTACCTGGGGTCCGCCTCAGCCATGCCGGCACCCGTGATGGCCTTGCGGAAGACGGCGGTGTGGCGCCGGGCCATGTCGGCGTCGGTCTCCCCCGGCTGCGGCCGGTAGCCGAATGCCGACGCGCCTTCCCGGGCCGGCTCGGGTGACCCGCGGCTGATGCCCAACTGCAGCCTGCCACCGCTGATCAGGTCTGCCGCTGCAGCCTCCTCCGCCATGTACAGGGGATTTTCGTAGCGCATGTCGATGACGCCGGTGCCAATTTCGATCCGGCGGGTGCGGGCGGCGATGGCTGACAGGAGTGGGAAAGGTGATGCCTGCTGCCTGGCGAAGTGGTGGACCCGGAAGAATGCCCCGTCCACGCCGAGTTCTTCAGCGGCAACCGCCAGTTCGATCCCCTGGAGCAGGGCGTCCGCCGCCGTCCTGGTGCGCGAGCCCTGGCCGGGGCCCCAGTGGCCGAATGAAAGGAATCCTATGCGCTGCATACCTTGCCCAACTGTCCGGATACCGGTGGCATTCCCGGCTGGAATGATGGCTCCGTGGGCATTCCGGAGGAAACCGTCAGTATTTTCAAGGCCATTGTGTTGTTCGTGCTGGCCGCGGCAGCGGAGATGGGCGGCGCCTGGCTGGTGTGGCAGTCCGTCCGCGAAGGCAGGGACTGGTGGTGGGCCGGACTTGGCGTGGTCGCGCTCGGCGCCTACGGCTTCGTGGCCACCCTGCAGCCGGACGCGCACTTCGGCCGGATCCTGGCGGCCTATGGCGGGGTGTTTGTGGCAGGTTCCTTGGCATGGGGCATGGTCTTTGACGGCTTCCGCCCTGACAGGTGGGATATCACAGGCTCCCTGGTTTGCCTGCTGGGTGTCGCCGTGATCATGTTTGCCCCGCGGAGCGGCGGCTAAACTGGCCGGGTGACCAACAGTGAGCAGCCGCCCGGCCCGCCCCCGCGCGGAAAAATGGCCGAACGGCTGCTCCCCGGCGGCGAGGAACCGGACCCCCGCTTCACGCTTGCCAACGAGCGCACCTTCCTCGCCTGGATCCGCACGTCGCTGGCGCTGCTGGCAGGCGGCATTGCCGTTGAGGCGTTCACGTCCGGACTTTTTGTTGAGCCTGTCCGTAAAGGCCTCGCCGTCCTCCTGCTGCTGCTGGGCATGATGCTCAGCGGTGGTGCCGCGGTGCGGTGGCTTCGGGTGGAGCGGAGCATGCGCACCAGGGCCCCGCTGCCCCTGCCGTTTTTTGTGCCCCTGTTGGCCGGGGCAGGCGCGTTGGCTGCCGCCGTCGTCCTGGTCTTTATCCTCTGGCGCTGAGCCTGTGGCAGCCCATGCTCCCAGCCCCCACGGCGATCCCGGCCTCCAGCCCGAGCGGACCGCCCTGGCATGGGGCCGCACCATGCTGGCGTTGGTGACGGCGAGCGCCTTCTTCCTGCGCTGGCTACCCGTCTACGGGTTACCCATCCTGATGCTGCCGGCGATTTCCGGCGGCGCCGCCCTTGCCATCTACCTCACGCAGCGCCGCCGGTACCGGGCCAGGTCCCATGGCCTGGCAGGCGAAAGCATCGAAGCGGACCTGCCTGCCGTGCTCTGGACCGCTCTCGCCGGAGTGGTCCTTGGCGGACTTGGCATTGTTGTGGTCCTGATCAGTCCGTAGAACACAGCCGGTTCCTAGAACATCGGCAGGACGAAGCCGGCCAGGAGCGCTACCGAGCCGATCGCCGTCAGGCAGCGGCCCAGGACCGAGGCTGTCCTGCCGGCTTCCTCCGGCGCGGTGGTCTGCCACTGCGTTGGGCGCTTGGGGTGGTAATAGATGGGGAGGGTGTCTCCCGCCGCCATGTCCCTGATGTCGTAGGGAGACATGGGGGCGTTGTGGACCTGGTGCTTCCGGTCGAACCAGCGGAACCCCACGCCGGTGGAATCGGAGTACACCACGGCCTCGGCCACGTCCCAGGGGTGCACGAAGCGGCGGAGGAAGCCGGTGTAGAAAAGCAGTCCCAGCCCGGCGGGCAGGCACAACCAGGTGAGCACTTCCAGGATGGGACCTGCCATATCGAGCGCAGTGGGCATGAAGTTGATGGTACCGCGCGGGGACTGGTGGCTTCAGCACCTGATCCGTACGCTGAAGGTGACCGGTCCGGAGTTAGGGGAAGCCATGAATGATCAGGACATTTTGACGCACATCCAGGCCCTGGTGGAGGAGGAGCACTCGCTGCGCGAGGGATCGGGCAGCGGGCAGGCCCCGGACCCGGCGCGGTTGAAGTACGTGGAAGAAAGCCTGGACCAGTGCTGGGACCTGCTGCGCCAGCGCCGGGCCAAGAAGGATTCCGGGGAGAACCCGAACGACGCCGAGGCCCGCCCCATCAGCGAGGTTGAGGGCTACCGGCAGTAATGCGTATTGCAGTAGCGCAGATCATCAGCGGTGCAGACACCGCCGCCAACCTTGAACTGATGTGGGACTACGCCGCGCAGGCCAGTAATGCGGACGCGCAGTTGGTTGTGTTTCCCGAAGCGACGATGCGCGCGTTCGGGCACTCCCTCAGGGACATTGCCGAGCCCCTCGACGGCCCGTGGGCCAGCGAGGTCCGCAGGATGGCCCGGGAGCTGGAGATCACGATTGTGGCCGGCATGTTCACGCCGGGGAAGGACGGCCGCGTCCGCAACACGCTGCTGGTCACCGGACCCGGTGTGGATGCTTCCTACGACAAGATCCACCTCTTCGATGCCTTTGGGTTCACGGAGTCCAAGACAGTGGACGCAGGGGAAGGGCCGGTTACGTTCGAACTCGACGGGACCGTCTTCGGCCTTGCCACCTGCTACGACGTGCGCTTTCCCGGCCTGTTCACGGCAAACGCGAACGCGGGGGCGCAGGTGAACATCGTGTGCGCATCCTGGGGCGCCGGGGAGGGCAAGGCCGAGCAGTGGGACCTGCTGGTTCGCGCACGGGCGCTGGACAGCACCGCGTTCGTGATTGCCTGCGGCCAAGGGGATCCCGAAACCGTCGGCGCTGGTCCCGCCGGAACAGCACCCACGGGAATCGGCCACAGCGCGGTTGTGACCCCACTCGGCAAACCGCTGGTGACCCTTGGCGGAAAACCCGAACTCGCCGTCGTCGATATTGACCCCGCCACGGTGGCCGACGTACGGGCCAACCTGCCGGTCCTGGCCAACGCGCGCAGGTTCTGACCTGTGAGCTGCCGTTCATAGCTCTGAAACAGAAGGCCAAGCAGGGTACGACGGCGTTTCTCACCTTAGGTGCGCTGCGTCGCCTGTGCCGGCGGGGAAGTTTTGGGAAGGTGCCAGCGTGGGTGGCTCCGGCCAGAGAAGCCGTTTACATTCCCGAAACATACCGGATACGTGAACTTCACGCGGGAGCGATTTGTGTAACGTGCCTGCAACTTTAAGCGGCATTGACTGAAACACGCGACGCCAAAAATGGATCCCGGGGGAAATGCTTGGGGCCAAAACGGGCCCCGGACCAAGATCACGTTGCGAAGGGACCCACCGGTGGAAATCACTGCCCAACACGTCTGGCTGATGATTTCGGCCGCCATGGTACTGCTGATGACCCCTGGGCTCGGCCTCTTCTACGGCGGCATGACCCGCGCCAAGGCCGCGCTGAACATGATCATGATGAGCTTCATCTCCGCCGGGATCGTGGGCGTGGTGTGGGTTCTCTGGGGTTACTCCATGACTACCGGAGACGGCATCCTGGGGCTCTTCGGCAATCCCTTCACGAGTTTCGGCCTGCAGAACCTGATGGGCTCGCCGGACCTCCTCAAGGCCGGTTACAGCGCCACCTTCGCCATCATCACCGTGGCCCTGATCAGCGGCGCCATCGCCGACCGCGCGAAGTTCAGCGCATGGGCACTGTTCGTTCCCGTGTGGATCACCCTGATCTACTGCCCTCTCGCCTACATGATCTGGGGTGGCGGGCTGATGAGTGCAGGCGGGGCCGTCACCGCAATCTTCGGCCAGGTCATCGATTTCGCCGGTGGCGCCGTGGTGGAAATCAGTTCAGGAACTGCCGCGCTGGTGCTGGCCATCATCGTGGGCCAGCGCCACGGCTTCGCTAAGGACCCCAATCACCGCCCCCACAACCTGCCCTTCATCATGCTGGGCGCGGCCATCCTGTGGTTCGGCTGGTTTGGCTTCAATGGCGGCGCCGCAACCAGCGCTGAACAGGCCGGCCTCATCTGGATCAACACGCTGGTGGCCCCCGCCGCGGCCATGCTCACCTGGCTCATCACCGAAAAGATCCGCCACGGGCACCCCACCTCCCTGGGCGCCGCCTCCGGCGTTGTGGCCGGCCTTGTGGCCATCACCCCTTCCTGCGCCAACGTCAGCCCGGTGGCAGCAATCGGCCTGGGCCTGGTGGCGGGAGCGGCATGCTGCGTATTCGTGGACCTCAAGTACCGGTTCGGCCTTGATGACTCCCTGGACGTGGTGGGCGTCCACCTGGGGGCCGGCCTCATTGGCACCCTGTCCCTGGGATTCATCGCCCTCCCCGTGAACGGCCAGGGCGGCGGCCTCTTCTACGGCGGCGGTGTCCAGCAGCTCATCGCCCAGACAGCCGCCGTCGTCATCACCCTGCTGCTGTCCGGACTTGGCACGGCGGTCATTGCGCGGGTCATCAACAAGGCGGTGGGCTTCCGCGTCAGCCACGAGGCCGAGACCGCCGGCGTGGACCTGTCCGAGCACGCCGAGACCGCCTACGCGTTCGGCGAGATCGGAGCAGGCTTCAACCCCCTGCGCCAGGCAGCTGCGCACATCCCAACCGCTGCTGCTCCCGCGGAGCGGCACGCCCGGGAAGACTCCTTCGCGTAGCTTCCGCAGCCGCGGCCTAAGGATCTAGTCCGCAAGGATTTTGTAAAGCGCCCGGCGGGTTTCGTCCATCTTCTCGATCGCAGCAGCACGCTGTTCCTGGGTCACGCCGGTGCGGAACTGATGGATGGCGCCCAGGAGCTTGCCGATGCTTTGGTGGAAGTCCCTGTCGGCGCTGTCCGGTTCGGCGTTCCAGGCGTTCTCCATCTCCTCGGCATGCTCTGCCACATAGGCCCTGCCTGCGTCCGTGAGTGCGAACTCGGTCCCGCGGCCTTCACTGAGCGCCTCGATCAGGCCCTCATCCACCAACTGCTGGAGCGTGGGGTAAATGGATCCCGGGCTTGGCCGCCACATTCCGCCGGTCTTTGCGGCGATGGTCTTGATCAGTCCGTAACCATTGGATGGCGCCTCCGCAAGGAGCGAGAGGATGGCTGCACGGACATCGCCCCGGCTGGCCCGCCGGCCGCCCCGCCCGAAACCCGGGCCAAAGCCCGGCCCGAATCCGGGTCCGAAACCAGGTCCAAAACCAGGTCCGAAACCGGGACCAAAGCCCGGACCCCGGTGCCCGTGCGGTCCCCTGTGGCCCCTCCCCCGCTCGAAGCGGCCCTTGCCGAATTCCGGGCCGGGATTCCTGTCATCAAATATGCCTTTCATGGTGGCATGGTCCTTTCGTTTTCAGAAGCTCGCTGTTTTGTTCAGCGATAGTTAACGATATGTCGGTAACTATCGCTCGGTCAATGGTTTGGTGTGACCAAATCCTGACCTTCCGCCACTGTTTCGGCCCTTGGCAGGGGCGTATCCTGTTCCCACCTCACAGGACGAGGGCTGAGGAATGGTGAAGAAGCGGAAGCGCAGGGGCGGTTTTGGCGCGGCCCTGGGACGGATCCTGGGGTTCCTTGCAGCGAGCGTCATGTGCGGCGTGCTGGCAGCCAGCCTGGTGGTTCCGGCTGTGGCAGCCGCCGGGATGGGCGTCAGTTCCTCCATTGGCTTCTTCGAAAGCCTGCCGGCGGAATTGACGGTGCAGCCGCCGTCGCAGGCTACGAAGGTCCTGACCGCCGATGGGCAACCGATCGCCACGTTTTACGCGGAGAACCGTGTGCGGGTACCGCTGGACCAGATGTCGCCCTTCATCAAGACCGGCATTGTCGCCATCGAGGACAGCAGGTTTTACGACCATGCGGGTGTTGATCCGCAGGGGATCCTGCGGGCGATGGTGTCCAACCTGACCAAGGGCGGCGAGCAGGGCGCCTCGACCATCACCCAGCAGTACGTCACCAACGTCCTGAACGAGGCACAGCTCTCACAGGACAGGCCGGACGCGGTGGTGCTGAACGGGCAGAAGACCCTTGGCGACAAACTGCGGGAAATGAAGCTCGCCATCACGCTGGAGAAGAAGTACACCAAGGACCAGATCCTTGAGGGTTACCTCAACATCGTGTTCTTCAGCAGCAACGCCTACGGAATTGAAGCCGCGGCACGCTACTTCTTCAGCACCAGCGCGAAAGACCTCACCCTTCCCCAGGCAGCCTTGCTGGCCGGGCTGGTCAACAGCCCAACCCTGTACAACCCGGCCACCAACCCGGACAAGTCCATTGTGCGCCGCAACCAGGTCCTGTCCGAGATGCTGCGCCTGCGCAAGATCACCCAGGCCCAGCATGACGAGGCCGTGGCCGCTCCGATTGAATTGAAGATCACGCCCCAGCAGCAGGGTTGCGCCAATGCGGCCATCGCGCCGTACTTCTGCGATTACATCTCGCACCTGATCCTCAACAATCCTGCCTACGGCCCGACGGAACCTGAGCGGGAACGAAGGCTGTACCGGGGTGGGCTCACTATCGTCACCACCCTGGACAGCAGGCTTCAGGCCGCCGCACAGGCCCAGGTTGACGGAACCGCAGGCGCAAATCCTGACCGGTGGGCAGCTTCGCTGCTAACCATCCAGCCCGGCAGCGGCAAGATCCTGGCGATGGCCCAAAACACGGTGTTCCTTCCGCAACCCGGCAAGTTCGACACCAACCTCAACTTCAACGTGGATGCCAAGGACGCCCAGGGCAACGACCTGAACGGCGCCGGAGGTTTCCAGCCCGGGTCCACCATGAAGCCCTTCACCTTTGCGGAGTGGCTGAACGAGGGAAAGTCGATCACCGCCGAAGTGGACGCCTCACGCCGCGTCTATCCCCTGGGGTTCCCGTGGAAGGACAGCTGCGGAAAGGTGCTGGGAGCCTACAGCACCGCGCAGGCAAACCCCGCCCTTGGTGCTGCCGACGACCTGCAGAATGCCGAGGACGGCTTCTACCGGCCGATGCCCGTCAACTACGGCCTGTACAACTCGATCAATACCGCCACCTTCGCCGCGGCGGCACAGCTGGACTTCTGCGGCATCCAGAAAATGGTGGATGCCGTCGGGCTGCACAGTGGCCTCGACAGCACCCCGGTCAACATGCACCAGCTGGGCAACCTGCTGGGCGGAACCGGCGTTGCCCCCCTTACCCTTGCCAATGCCTTTGCCACTTTCGCCACGGACGGCCGCTTCTGCGCACCCATTGGACTGGTTGATGTCACGGATGCAGCCGGGGCGAAGCTGCCCGCCCAGGCCCCGGACTGCCACGATGCCGTCAAACCGGACGTAGCCCGCGGCGTCAACTCGGTACTGCAGGATGTCCTGAAGAAGGGCTCCGGTGTCTGGATCAACCCGAAGGTCCATGACAAGGTCCCCACCGCAGCCAAGACCGGGACCTCGAACAACAACGGTTCCACCTGGGTGGTGGGATACACCACCGGCATGGTCACCGCTTCCTTCTTCGGGGATGCCCTGGAAGGCCAAAAGCGGCCAGGACAAAACGTGACCATCAACGGCACCTTCTACCCCCGGCTGGACGGATACATGATCGCCGGTCCACAGTGGGCCAACTACATGCTCAAGGTGGCGCCGCTTTATCCCGCAACCCCGTTCGCGCCGCCTCCCGCTTCGATGATTGGTCCCAGCCCTACCCCGAAGCCGTAGGCCCTGGCTTCAGCGGAGCGGCAGACCTCAGGGTCCGACAGCGACAGCCACCCAAAAGCCCTATGTGGAAAACCAGCTGACCGCCGTTAACTGTCCCCCCATCTGCCAGTCGGCTCCATGAGCAGTGGAACCCTTATTCCTGGCCCGTCCCCTTCCATAACCGCTTCCACCAGGAACGCTGGGGCTCCGGTTCGGCAGGAACTTCCACACTCCGCGCCGCACGCCGGCTGCGCCAGCGCTCCACTTCCTCCTCCACGTCACGGGTCTTGGTGACCACCGGCGGCCCGCCCTGCAGCTGGCGGCGGGCATCGATCACGCGCCGGTTGAAATCCTGAAGGAGGTCCCGGACCTGCTGCTCGGTGTACTGGGTATCCAGCTTGGCTTCGAGCTCAGCGTCCTCGGCGCGGAGCAGGATGGCAGCCGGGCCCAGGCCGCTGATATGTTCCCGCTGGATCAGCCCCTTGACCCACCAGTCGGGATCGTACGAGTCCCCCAGGCCGGGGATCGGTTTGCCCGCGTACTTGAGGTTGTCGAACTTGCCCTGTGCCATGGCGTCCCGGACCAGGTACTCGGCGCGGGCGGCATCACTGACTTTCCTCCGCTTCTCACGCTCCCTCTCGTCGAGGGCGTCCAGCGCGGCTTCCTCCTCGGCACTGATGCCGGCGCCGCGGTATGAACGGAGCTCCACTGCCCTCTCCAGGCGCTTCCGGAAATCCCCTGTCCCGCCGCTCATTGCTGCCACCGCCTTCCCTCGGCCTGAACCACCTTCAAGTATTTCAACGGGCGGCTTCCTTGTTCAACGGCAAAGGTGGGCGGACGACGGCGGGACGTCCCGCCGTCGTCCGCCCACCAGATGCTGTGGCGGGAGTTCGTCGTGGCAACCGTGCAGTCAGGCGTTGGCGTGCTCGGCGAGGATGCCGTCGATCTGGCCCACGGCTCCCTTCAGGCCCTCCTCCATGCCCATGGCCACCATCTGCTCCAACTGCTCCTCGGATTCAAAGGACGATTGGATGGTCATGCGGGTACGCTCCCCCAGCGGCTCCAACGTGACCGTGGCGTGGGTGACGCCCAGGTCGCCGGTGGGATTGCCGTCGTCGTCCGCGAACCCGTCGTCGAACTGCAGCGTCCGCGGGGCATCAATCGCTGTGAATTCCCACCAGCCGTGGGCCTTCTCCCCCTCCGGGCCGGTCATGTAGTAGTTGGCACGGCCGCCGGGGACGAATTCCAGTTTGTGGAATGTGGCCGGCCAAGTGGGTGGGCCCCACCAGCGCTCCAGCTGGCGGGGGTCCTCCCACAGCTGCCACACACGATCGACGCCGGCGTCGAACTCTGCGACCAGGGTGAGGGTCAGCGCCTCCGGGTTCTTGTCCATAGTGATGACTGCCATGGCAATGCCTTCCTAACCTTCAGCGAGAATGTCTGCCATCCTGGCGGCGCGCTGCCGCCAGATTTGTTCATATTCGTCGAGCAGCTGCCGGGCTTTCCGCAGTCCTTCATGATTGCCCCGCACGATCTGCTCCCTTCCGCGTTTTTCCTTGGTGACCAGGGATGCCCGCGCCAACACCGCCACATGCTTCTGGACGGCCGCAAAACTCATGGCATAAAGCGCTGCCAGGCCGGAAACGGAGTACTCGCCGACAGTCACCCGGCGGACGATGTCCCGCCTGGTGGAATCGGCGAACGCCTGGAAGAGGCGGTCCAGTTCAGTCTCAGTCAGCGTATCTACAACCATTTGGTTGTAGATTAGCCCTCAGTTGGACGTGCGTCAATGGTCCTGCCGTGGGCACCCCGGCCGTGCCGGTATCTTGAAGGCCATGAGCATCTTCCTCGCCGGGGCGGGCCCGGATCCGCTGGCATTCCAGGAGGTCTTCGACCGGTTCGCACTCGACGTCCGGGAACATGCCGGCCGCCGGACTCCCCGCATCGCCGTAGCCGTGCACCAACGCGGCGGCAACCTGCAGGAACTCGTGGCCGCCTGCGCCGAACCCCTCCAGGCCAGGATCGAGTGCGAAATTGCTGCCGTACCGCTTCCAGACGGCAAGCCTGCCGACCCCGGCGCTTTCGCGAAAGTCGATGCGGTGGTGGTGGGCGGCGGTCTCACACCGGCCTATTGGGAGGCCCTGCACCCCGCGGCCGCAACGATACGGCGCCTGGTTGCCGACGGCGCACCCTATCTGGGGTTTTCCGCCGGCGCCATGGTGGCACCCCGGCGGGCGTTGGTTGGCGGATACAAGGTCAACGGAGTGGAAGTTTGCGGCGAAGAGTGCTCGGAGGGCCTGGACTCAGTGGATATCCGCGAGGGTCTGGGGCTGGCCGGGTTTTCCGTGGATGTCCATGCCGCCCAGGCCGGGACCTTGAGCCGTGCCGTGGGCGCCGTGGCAGCTGGCCTGGTGGAAAGGACGGTGGCCATTGACGAGCAAACAGCCGTGGTTTTAGCGGCCTTGGGCGACGGGGACTACGACGTCATCGGCAGCGGCCACTGTTGGGACGTTCACCGAAGCGGAGGGACCGCCGTCGTATCCGTAAGATCTGCATACTGACCGGGCCGGGATCAGGTTGGCAACCTGCCGGCTACGAGTCGAAGTGCGTGCGGACGCTGGTGCCGGACAACTGCTCAATCAGTTCCTTGGCAACATCCCGGAGCTTACGGTTGCGGTTGCTTGAGACCTTGGTGAGGATCTCCATCGCCTCTTCCTGCGAGCACCGGTTCTGCGCCATGATCACGCCGCAGGCCAGATTGATGGCGGTCCTGCTCTCAAGGGCGGCTTCCAGGTCGTCGGCCCGGTTTTCGCTCGTGTTGATGCGCACGGAGAGCTGCATGGTGTTGTGGGCGGCACCAGCGAAACCAACTGCCTTATCGTATACATCAGCGGTGAACGCGTGGGGTTTGGCGGCGAAAAAGTTCAACGCCGCCCTTGCATCACCGGTTATCACCAACGGCACGCCAAGGCTGCTGCGCACGCTGTGTTCGGCCAGCTTCTTGTTGAAGTCCGGCCATCTCGGGTCTTCTGCGACGTCGTCAATCATGATCGGAGTCATCTCCCGGAGGGCACGGACGCAAGGCCCGTCGCCCAACAGCTGCTCTATGTGGTCGAGCTCCAGCGCACGGTCGCTGCTGCCGGCTGCAGTGGCAGGACGCCGCCGGACTTTGAGGGTGACAGCACACTCGATCGTGTCGTTCGCAGCTTCGGAGACCGCTGCGGCAGCCATGCCCGACAGCCCGGACAGGAAATCCACAATGCCCTCCGCGCCCACCAGGATTTCCTGCAGCTGACGGACCGACTCGTTATCTGCTGATGTCGACATGCTGCAATCCTACTGTTGCAGCCAAGCGGCGCGTGGAGACGCCAAGTGGTTAACATATGCTGGAGAGATGCCCCAGCACCTGCCCATTGACGAGCTCAGCATTGTGATTGCTCGGATTCAGGGATTGTTGCTGACAGAGGAAAAGGTGGGCACCGCGGTCAGCCTCCTGGCGCGGGCCGCCAAGGAGTCAGTCCCGGGCACCATCGGTGCTGGCGTGTCCCTGCTTGACTCCCGGGGCCGGCGGACCAGCAGCGGCTACACCGACGGGGTGGTGGAACAGGCTGACGCCGAACAGTACCGCCATGGCGAAGGTCCCTGCCTGACAGCCTGGGCGGCAGAGATTCCCGTCCTGGTCCAGGACCTCCACGACGACATGCGGTGGCCGCTATGGCGGGACTCGGTCCGGGAACTGCCCATCCGGTCAGTGGTGAGTGCACCGTTGATGGCCGGCAAGGAAGCGATCGGCGCCCTCAAACTGTATGCCGCCACACCGTCCGGCTACGACGAAACCAGCGTGCGGCTGATTCAACTGTTCGCCGGGCCGGCCGCGACCCTTCTGTCGCACGTCCAAGGAAGCGAAGCTCCGCGCAAAATGACGGAAGGGCTGCAGACTTCGCTCCACAGCAGGGATGTCATCAACCGCGCCTGCGGTGTGGTGATGGAACGCCTGGGCACGACGCACAAGGCGGCGCTGCAACAGCTGATGAACCAGGCGCGGAACGAGCGCACCACCCTGCTGAACATCAGCGAATCCATTCTGGCCGGGACGCCGGCGTCCGGGATTTAGGCAGCGCGGATGGGTTTCGATCCACACGAACCGGAACAAAGGCGCCGGCTCCGTGCAGCCCTCAGGGCAGCGGATATCTCCGTGTCGGAGCTGTGGTTGAAGTACTTTGGCATGTCCGGAGACGCAGGCGAATATGAGGTGGAGGCCTACCTGCAGGGCCTTCTCTCGCTGCCGCCGATCCAGCGCGACCTGCTGGCGCTTGCGGCGAACGAGTTGATTGACGAGCGGCCGCGGCCCCGTGCGCCCTACTCCAATGACTTCACATCCAGGCCGGAGGACGGGGAAGAGGATGCGGATGGGGATGCGGAAGGGGATGACGACGGCGGCAGCGAACCAGGCGCCGCCGCGCCAGGCCCCTGAAGCAGCATCAGTGAGACGGGCATCAAACCCTGTTCGGAATCCCCTTTACAGGCGTAGTGTCGAATAAAGGATCACTGGCGCAACTAGGGATTGAGGCCTTATGGCCAACAACGATGCAGTCACCACCGCAGACCAGTATCAGGATTTATTGCTCAACACCCCGGAATTTTCGCAGTTCCTCCTGGGCCTTGCGACCATATCCGCGTCGCAGCTGGGGGGCGACGGGGCGCCGGTGGCATGTACGGTCACCGTGGAGCGCGACGGCGCCCTGTCCACGTTTGCCTACAGCAGCGAAGAGGGCCGCCGGCTGGACGAGACCCAGTACGCCTTTGGCATAGGCCCATGCCTCGCCGCGCTCAGGGAGCAGCGCAGCGTATTGATCGACGACCTGCAGCTTGACCAGAGGTGGGCACCGTACACCTATGCCGTTGCAAAGCTGGGTGTGCGCTCGGTTTTGGCGGTACCCATCCGCACGGAGCCCCTTTCCCAAGCGGCCCTCAATTGCTACGCCCATGCTGTCCATGCCTTCGACCCCGAGACCGTCAAGCTGGTGGAGGACCAGGCGGCGTCGATGTCCCGCATCCTTCGGCTCGCACTGCGGCTCCACGCCCCTGAGGTCTTTTCCGAGGACCTGCGGGCCGCACTGAAGTCGCGCGCGGTGGTTGACGCGGCCATTGCGCTGGTTATGCTCCAGGCCCGCGGCGGCCGGGACGGCGCACTGGACCTCCTCCAGGCCGCTGCCGCATCCGGCAACCGCCGGATCCAGGAGATTGCGCAGGAGATCGTGGCGAGGGGCAGCCTTAATGCCGATCCGGGTGGGGGTAAAAGATGAATGCCAAATGGACCGGGGGCCGGACCAGCTGATCGAAGCCGACGAGCAAAGGCGTGGAGCAGCACTGCGCTTCCGTAAACGCCGGAGCGGACTGTGCGCCCGCTCACAAGTGATGAGAATCACTCGCAATAATAGGGCATTCTGGTTGAGCAGGCACTTTCGTCATGGGCACTATGGAAGGGCAGGGCCGGACACATCGGCCCTCGACATCCTGGTGACGCAATGAGGCCCACCGGTGAGCACCGGCCACCGATCCTCTGAGCGCGGACAGGCCAATTGACCGGACGCAGCGCCGGCTTGATACAGGAAAGTCTGAACAATGACGTTTAATACTGCCGAATCCGTGACCCTGAAGATCTGGGACCGTACCTCACTCCACGAGACCCTCGATTCCGCGGTCAGCGACCTGTCGTCGCGCCACAACACCACCACCTGCCGCATCGCTGTCACGTGCAGCGGGCCCAACACCTTCACCCTGAGTGTGCGCGGCGACGAGGCGGCACTGGCCCTCTAGGCACTCCCACCACCAGGGGGCGCGGACGACGCCGGGGAACCACCCGCCGTCGTCCGCGCCTTTTTTGCTGCCCGCAGCAGCAGTGGCACCAATCGCATAAATTCAGCGACGGAACAACCACGCAGATGTGCAAGCCCCAGGGCTTAGGCCCCTAGCCGCCCCCGCACGGCACCTATAGCGTCGATGGCCAGGGGCCGCCAGCGGCACCTGGCCATCCCCAAACAAGCCGGCAGAGAACACGAGGAGGATCCGATGGGGCATATCAAGGTGAGCATGCCGATTCAAGCACCCGTGGAGCGCGTCGTGGAGGTGGCATCCGACCCCAGGCACTGGGCCTCGTGGTGGGTCAACCTGGGCGAGGCCGAAAAGATCGAGGGCGACGGCGGCGTGGGCACGGTCGTCGAGCACAAATACCTCATGGCCGGCGTTCCCTTCCACGTCACCACGCGGGTAACCGGCAGGGAGCAGACCGCGGACGGTGGACAGCGGGTGCGCCTCGAGTTCGATGGCCCCCTCAAGGGCTGGCAGACGTGGGACTACGCCCCCGATGGGAGCGGCAGAACGCTGGTGACGGCTGAGTTCGACTACAACGTGCCCGGGAGCGCAATAGGAAAGTTTGCGGATGAACTCATCATCGAGCGCATGCAGGAACGGGCACGCCAACAGACGCTTGAGAACCTAAAGCTCCTGGTCGAAGCCGGGTCACCCTGACGCGGGCGGTTCCCACTGCCCCGTCGAGCGGGAGCGCGGAACGGCGTAGCATTCGTGAGGTACGCGCAGCAGGACGGGGAGGAAACATGGATACCCAGCAAAAGCCCGGCCGGTTCAGCCTCGGGTCCCTGGCAGTGCCGGTCATCCAGGCGCCGATGGCTGGCGGGCCCTCCACACCTCAGCTCGCGGCGGCCGCCACTGCCGCCGGCGGCCTCGGCTTCCTCGCGGCCGGATACAAGACCGCCGCGGCGATGCGCTCCGAGATTGAGACGGTGCGCTCACTCACCAGCCGGGCGTTCGGGGTCAACCTGTTCGTTCCCCAGCCGTCGGTCATCAGCCCGGCGTCCCTTCAGCAGTACGCGGCGTCCCTGGTCCCTGACGCCGAGCGCTTCGGTGTCAGCCTGGGCGAGCCACGGCATGACCATGACGACTGGGACAAAAAGCTCGAGGTCCTGCTGGAGCTCGCGCCGGCCGTTGTGTCCTTCACCTTCGACGTTCCCGCTACCGGGGTGGTCCAGGCCCTCCAAAAGCAGGGTGTGTATGTGGTCGCCACGGTGACGGACCGCGGCGAAGCGCTTCAGGCGCTTGAAGCAGGCGCCGACGCCCTGTGCGTCCAGGGCCCGGAAGCCGGCGGCCACCGCGGGACGTTCAAGGCGGATGTTCCGCCTCCCGAGGTGCCCCTGCATGGCATCCTCGAAGAGCTCTCCGACCTTGAGGTGCCGCTCATCGCGGCCGGCGGGATTGCCACGCCCGATGACACGCGGGCTGCCCTCGGCGTGGGTGCCGCGGCGGTCCAGGCCGGAACCGCCTTCCTCCGCGCGGATGAAGCGGGAACCAAGGCGGCGCACCGGGCCGCGTTGTCGTCATCGGAGCGGTTCACCACCACCGCCGTCACCCGCGCCTTCTCGGGCCGCAACGCCCGCGGCCTCTACAACGAATTCATGCGCCGCCACGACCCCGATGCCCCCTACGGCTACCCGGAGATCCACCACCTGACCACTCCCCTGCGGGCAGCGGCTGCAGCCGCCGGCGAGCCGGACTGGCTGAACCTGTGGGCCGGCATCAACTACCGGCATGCCGTGGACGGCCCCGCGGCGGCAATCCTCAAGAGTCTCGCCCCGTAGCGGGTTGATGCTTCTGCCACGGCTGCTGCTTCTGCCACGGACGACGGCGGGCCGGCCCCTTTCGGAGCCGGCCCGCCGCGCGGCGGTGGTGCTTTAGAGGGTGGCGGTGTCGATCACGAAGCGGTAGCGGACGTCCGAGGCAAGGACGCGCTCGTAGGCTTCGTTGATCTTCTCAGCCGGGATGACCTCGACCTCGGCGCCCAGGCCGTGCTCGGCGCAGAAGTTGAGCATCTCCTGGGTCTCGCGGATGCCGCCGATCATGGAACCGGCGAAGGAGCGGCGGCCGCCGATCAGTGCGAACGCATTGACGGGAAGCGGCTCGGCAGGAGCACCAACGTTGACCAGTGCGCCGTCAAGCTTCAGCAGGCCGAGGTAGGAGCTGATGTCGATTGAAGCGCTGACCGTGTTGATGATGAGGTCGAAGGAGCCGGCGAGCACCTCAAACGTGGCGGGATCGCTGGTGGCGTAGTAGCTGTCAGCGCCCAGGCGCAGGCCGTCTTCCTGCTTCTTCAGCGACTGGGACAGAACAGTCACGTCGGCGCCCATGGCGTGGGCGAGCTTGACGGCCATGTGGCCCAGGCCGCCGAGGCCGACGACGGCGACCTTCTTGCCGGGACCGGCGCCCCAGTGCCGCAGCGGGGAGTAGGTGGTGATGCCGGCGCACAGCAACGGTGCGGCCACATCGAGTTCGATGCCCTCGGGGATGGTCACCACGAAGTCCTCGGTCACCACAACGTGGGTGGAGTAGCCGCCCTGGGTGATGGTGCCGTCGCGGTCAACGGCGCCGTACGTGCCAACGTTGCCCTTGAGGCAGTACTGTTCCTCGCCCTTCTGGCAGTTGGCGCACTCCTTGCAGGAGTTGACCATGCAGCCAACACCAACACGGTCGCCAACGGCATGCTTGGTCACCGCGGAGCCCACCTCTGTAACGATGCCCGCGATTTCGTGGCCGGGAACCAGCGGGTACTGCTGCGGGCCCCAGTCGCCGCGGACAGTGTGGATGTCCGAGTGGCAGATGCCGGCGAACTTGATGTCGATCATGACGTCGTGGGGACCCACCTCGCGGCGCTCAATGGTGGTTGCCACCAGGTCCTCCGTGGCGGACGGGGATGCATAAGCCTTGACGGTAGTCATGGTTCTCCTGTGATCTGTTGGGGGATAACTGAAATGCTACCGGGGTTGTTCGGATCAAACCCCGGAAAAGGTGGGGCCAGCGTGGCCCTGTTGTACCTGGTCTTGGCAGTCCTACCCTCTGCAGCCTGGCCAAGCCGGTGAAACGTCAGGGCCGGAGGAGCACCTTGATGGCGCGGCGTTCGTCCATGGCCTTGTACGCCTCTGCTGCCTGGTCCAAGGGGAGTTCGAGGTCGAACACCTTTCCGGGGTTGATGTCGCCACGGAGGATCAGGTCGATCAGCTCGGGAAGGTACTGCCGCACCGGAGCGGGACCGCCGTGCAGGTGGACGTGCGAGTAGAACAGGTCCCGGCCTGGCAGCGCCACGTCATGGGAGACACCGACGAAGCCCACATGGCCGCCGGCACGGGTGGCGTGGATTGCCTGCAGCATGGATTCCTGCGTGCCAACGGCCTCGATGACCGAGTGTGCGCCGAGCCCGCCCGTGAGTTCCTTGATCTTCTTCACGCCTGCGTCCCCGCGCTCCTCGACGATGTCGGTGGCGCCGAATTCGCGGGCCAGGGCCTGCCGGTCGGCGTGGCGGGACATGGCAATGATGCGTTCGGCGCCCATCTGCTGTGCGGCCAGGATCCCCAAAAGCCCCACGGCGCCGTCGCCCACCACCGCCACGGTTTTGCCTGGTCCCGCTTCGGCCGCCTTGGCGGCAAACCATCCCGTGCCCAGGACATCGGAGGCGGCAAGCAGCGACGGAACCATGCCGGCGTCGGGCATCTCCGGCGTGGCCACCAGGGTGCCGTCCGCCAGCGGGACGCGCAGGTACTCAGCCTGCGCACCGCCCACGCCCTGCCGGTGGACGCAGCCGCTTTGGTAGCCGGAGCGGCAGATCTCACAGGTGTTGTCCGAGGCGAAGAAGGAGCCAACCACGAATTGGCCGGGGCGGACATTCTTCACGTCGGCGCCCACTTCTTCGACGATTCCCACGTATTCGTGGCCCATCGGCATGGGTTTGGCCAGTTTGTCTGCGCCCCGGTAGGGCCAGAGGTCGGACCCGCAGACACAGGCGGCAACGAGTTTGATGACCGCGTCGCTGGGCTGCCTGATGGCGGGTTTGTCACGGTCCTCGACGCGCACGTCTCCGGGGGCGTGCATGATGGCTGCGCGCATGCTGGGTCCTCCAAGGGGTGGAAAGCTGAAAACGGACAATCCCATCAAACCCGGCCCGGGGAACGTTAGCGAGGGCCCTGCTGTAACTGGTTCTGGCAGAACCTCCTTAGGGCGATGCCGATGGTCGTAACGTGGTCCCCATGGATAACCGAGCCGAGGTCCGACAGTTCCTGTCCTCCCGCCGTGGGCGCATCACCCCTGAGCAGGCCGGCATCGAACCGTACGGCGGCCGGCGGCGCGTACCGGGGCTGCGCCGCGAGGAGGTGGCCCGGCTGGCGGGCGTCAGCGTGGACTATTACACCCGGCTGGAACGCGGGAACCTCAGCGGCGTTTCGGACAGTGTCCTGGATGCCATTGCCGGTGCCCTGGAACTGGACCGCGCGGAACACGACCACCTCTACGACCTGGCCCGGGCGGCCAACACGTCGGGCCGGAAGAGGGCTGCGGGCGCAGGCGGGTCCGCGCCCTCGAAAGTGCGGCCCGAGCTGCAGTACCTCCTGGACACCATCACCGGGGCACCTGCGTTCATCGGCAACAACCGGATGGACATCGTGGCCGCCAACACCCTGGGCTACGCCCTCTACTCGGACATGTACCGTGCCCCGTCACGGCCGGCCAACCACTCCCGGTTCATCTTCCTTGACCCCCGGGCCCACAACTTCTACACCGACTGGGACCGGGCCGCCAACACCAATGTGGCCATCCTCCGCCGCGAGGCGGGCCGCAACCCGCATGACAAGGGCATCGCCGAACTCATCGGTGAGCTGTCCATGCGGAGTGACGAGTTCCGCACGCTCTGGGCAGCGCACAACGTCCGCCGCCACTACGCGGGGACCAAGTTCTTCCAGCACCCCGTGGTGGGCCTCCTGGAACTGAACTACCAGGTCCTGGGCCTGGAAGAGGACCCCGGGCACACGCTCACCGTGTATCCCGCCACTCCCGGCAGCCCTTCCGAGGAGGCCCTCAAGCTCCTGGCCTCCTGGGCGGCCACCGAAAAGATCGCGGACATGGCCCAGGGCCAAGTCCGCGCCTAGGCCACAGGGCTTCACCGGCCGCCGGCCTTCGCCCGCGCCTTGCCGTCCAGTCACATTAACCTCCGTTGCGGTTCGTGGCTCCGCGTTGCCTGGCTTGTCCCCATTGGTCCGCGTTTGTCGGCCGGATGGCGCCATAAGTAGCGCCGTTTCGCAGCGTTTAGCCTCCATTGCGTGCTGCTGGCCAACGCCCTGCGGACCGTGCTTGAGTGTTTTCACGGCACCGGCCAGGCCGTAAGCACCAGCCCAAAGCGCGGGCACGCCGCCGCGCCGACGGCCCCACCCACCTCACACGTCCACCCGGGCACACACCCCGGGGGCCGTCGTCGTACCCGGAATCTTTCCCCGAAAGGAACACCATGTCCTTCCCAGCACCCCCGCCCCACTCCAGCCCCGGCTCCCCGGCATTCACCCGCCGCCGTGCGCTGGGCGCACTTCTGGCGATTCCCGCCGTCGGCCTGCTGTCCGCCTGCGGCGGGACCGCCACCGCAGGCGGCGCCCGCATCAGCCAGGGCGCCCTGGAACCGCTGGCTGCCTCGGTGCCCGCCGGGACCACCATCAAGGTGGGCGATCCCAGCATCAAAGTGGCGCTGGAACTGTCCGGCCTGATCAAGGACCTGGACGGCTTCACGGTGGAGTTCGCCAACATCTCCGGCGGCCCGCAGACAACCGAGGCGTTCCGGGCGAACGCCCTGGACGTGGGGTCCGTGGCGGACATCCCGCCCATCCACGCCACCTGGACCGGCCTCGACGTCCGCATCATCGCCGCGGGCTACCGCCAGGATGCCGTGAACCATCCCATTTATGAGCTGGGCGTCGCCCCGGGAGCGGGCATCAGCCGCCTGGAAGACCTGCGCGGCAAGAAAGTGGCCTACAGCCCGGGCCAGGCGCAGGGTGCGCTGGTGCTGCGGATCCTGGACAAGGCCGGGCTCAGGCAGGAGGACGTCAAGCTGGTGGAGCTGCCCAGCACCGGGGACGCCTATGCCACGGCACTCGCCAGCAAACAGGTGGACGCCGCTCCCCTGGGCGGGGTCCAGATCAAGCGCTACCTGGCCAAGTTCAAGGCCGACGGCGCCACCACCATCCGCCACGGGCTGCGCGATGATCCCAGCCTCCTCTACTCCCCCGCCAAGGTCCTGGCCGATCCGGCCAAGGCCGCCGCCCTGGCCGCCTACGTGAAGGTCTGGGGCAAGGCGCAGCGCTGGATCGAAGACCACCCGGCGCAGTGGCTTGACGGCTACTACGTCAAGGACCAGGGGCTGTCCCGCGAGGACGGCCAATACCTGATCGATGCAACCGGCAAGCGCGACCTGCCCACCGCCTGGACCGAAGCGATCGCCAGGCACCAGGAAACCATCGACCTCCTGGCCCGCGAGCAGAAGAAGCCGCAGCTGACGGCGGCCGACCTGTACGACAGCAGGTTTGAAGCCCTCGCCGGCACGGCATTTGCGCCCGCCGGAAAGGCAGGTGCCGCATGAGCGCCGTACTGGACCGGCCCGTGGTGGCAGCCCACCAGGATCCGGCACCGGCAGGGCGGCCGGATGTGCGGCCCGCAGGGAAGCGGCTGGGGCCCGGACGACGCCGGCAGCTCGCCTGGGTGGGCCCGTCCGCCTTGCTGCTGCTGTGGACAGTCTCTTCCGCAACAGGGCTCCTGGACCCGCGCATCCTTTCCGAACCCTGGACCGTGGTGGCCACCGCCGGTGAGCTCATCGCGGACGGCCGGCTCCAGGAGAACCTGGCCATTTCCGCCCAGCGCGCCGGCCTGGGGCTCTTCTTCGGCATCCTGGTGGGCGCCGTCCTGGCGCTCCTGTCCGGGCTGAGCCGGGTGGGTGAGGCCCTCATCGACGGGCCCGTGCAGATCAAGCGCGCCATCCCCGGCCTGGCCCTGATCCCGCTGCTGATCCTGTGGTTCGGCATCGACGAGACCATGAAGGTCCTCACCATCACCCTGGGCGTCTTTGTCCCGGTGTACCTGCAGACGCATGCGGGCCTGCGCGGCATCGACCTGCGCTTCGTGGAGCTCGCACAGACCGTGGGGCTCAGCCGGGCCGGCTTCATCCGCAAGGTGGTCCTCCCCGGTGCCCTGCCCGGGTTCTTCCTGGGCCTGCGCTTCGCCGTGACCGGCGCCTGGGTGTCCCTGGTGGTGGTGGAGCAGATCAACGCCACCAGCGGCATCGGCTACATGATGGAGCTCGCCCGCACCTACGGCCAGACCAACATCATCGTCCTGGGCTTGGCCGTCTACGGCATCCTTGGCCTCCTCTCCGACGGCATTGTCCGCTTCATCGAACGAAAGGCCCTCTCATGGCAGCGCACCCTGGCGGGCTGACCGCCATCGGCCCCGCACGTCCCGTACGTTCCGCCGTTTCAGTCCGCGGGCTTATCCGCAGCTTCGGTACCAAGAGTGTCCTGAACGGCGTTGACCTGAACATCGCCCCCGGCGAGTTCGTGGCCCTGCTGGGACCCAGCGGCTGCGGCAAAAGCACCCTGCTGCGCGCCCTGGCCGGCCTGGACCACAACGTCCGGGGCAGCGGCGTGATCAGCGTCCCGGACCGCGTCTCCGTGGTTTTCCAGGACTCGCGGCTCCTGCCCTGGGACAGCGTGCTGGGCAATGTCACCCTGGGCGTCCGGGAGCACGACGCCGAAGCCCGCGCCCGCAAGGCCCTCGCCGAAGTGGGGCTCGCCGGACGTGAAAAAGCATGGCCGCACCAGCTGTCCGGCGGCGAACAGCAGCGCGTGGCGCTGGCCCGTTCACTGGTCCGCGAACCCCAGCTGCTGCTGGCCGACGAGCCGTTCGGCGCCCTGGATGCGCTGACCCGGATCAGGATGCACGGGCTGCTCCAGGACCTGGTGGCCGCGCACCGCCCAGCCGTCCTGCTGGTCACGCACGACGTGGACGAGGCCATCGCGCTTGCAGACCGGATCGTGGTCCTGGACCACGGCCGCATCGCCACCGTCCGCCCGGTAACGCCGGAGATCCGATCCTCCGCCGATGCGGCCGGGCATGAAGCCCTCCGCCGCGGCCTCCTCACCGATCTTGGCGTCGTCGGCGCCACCCACTGAACCACCAGACCCGAAGGACTACCCATGACTTCCAACAACCCTCCCCGGCGCCGGCTCCACCTGAACGCGTTCCTGATGAGCACCGGCCACCACGAGGCCTCATGGCGGCTGCCGGAAAGCGATCCGCAGGCCAGCACGGATATTGGGCACTACAAGTTGCTCGCCCAGACTGCCGAGCGCGGCAAGCTGGACTCCATCTTCTTTGCCGACTCCCCCGTCCTGTTCGGCGAGGTGGGCCGCCGTCCTGCCGGCAAGCTCGAGCCCACGGTGCTGCTGACGGCGATCGCCGGCGCCACCGAACGGATCGGGCTGATCGCCACCGCGTCCACCACCTACAACGAGCCCTTCAACCTGGCCCGCCGCTTCGCGTCCGTGGACTGGGCCAGCGGCGGACGGGCAGGGTGGAACGTGGTGACCACGGCCGGCCCGGACGCCGCCCGCAACTTCGGCGTGGACGACCAGCCCGCCCACGCTGTCCGGTACGAGCGCGCCGCAGAGTTCATCGAGGTGGCGCAGAAGCTGTGGGACAGCTGGCAGGACGACGCCGTGCTGGCCGACAAGGCCGAAGGCGTGTGGGGTGACGCGGACAAGATCCGGGCCATCGACCACGAGGGCAGGCACTTCAAGGTCCGCGGTCCCCTGAACGTTCCCCGCTCACCGCAGGGGCACCCGCTGATCGTCCAGGCGGGCTCGTCCGAGGACGGCAAGGACCTCGCTGCCCGGTACGCGGACGCCGTCTTTACCGCCCACCAGACCCTTGCCGATGCGCAGGAGTTCTACCGCGACCTGAAGGCCCGCACCGCGGCCGCCGGCCGTGATCCGGAGGCCATCAAGATCCTGCCGGGCATCGTGCCGGTCATTGGTGCCACAGCGGAGGAAGCCCAGGAGCTGGAGCGCGAGCTGGACCGGCTGATCAAACCCGAATACGCCCGGATCCAGCTGGCCAAGACCCTGCGCGTGGACCCGGAGGACCTGCCGCTGGACCGGCAACTGCCGGACAACCTGCCCAGCGAGGATGAGATCGAGGGCGCCAAGAGCCGCTACACCCTGATCGTCCAGCTGGCGCGCCGGGAGCAGCTCACCGTGCGGCAGCTGATCGGCCGCCTGGGCGGCGGCCGCGGGCACCGCACCTTCACCGGCACCCCGGTGCAGGTGGCGGACGCCATCCAGGAATGGTTCGACGGCGGAGCGGCGGACGGCTTCAACATCATGCCGCCGGTGCTCCCGTCCGGGCTGGAAACCTTCGTGGACCAGGTGGTGCCCATCCTGCAGGAGCGCGGCCTGTTCCGGACCGAATACACGGGCCGGACCCTGAGGGAGCACTACGGCCTGCCACGGCCGGCCAACCGGTACGCGGGGGCGTCCGCCGCCGGCCTTGCCTCGATTGGATCCGCGTTCTGACTGCCGGGATCCATGAGACGGTGCCCCAGACCGTGTGATACGAGGGCCCGGGAGGGGTAGTCCCTAGACTGGCAGTGAACATTAAGGCCAGGACTGGACGAAGGAGCAGGACATGAGCGGTGTAATCGTTGTAGGTGTGGACGCCAGCCCGTCCGCACGGAAGGCTGCGGAAGTGGCGCTGGGGCTGGCGGAGTCGCTGGGAGCGACACTCCATGTGGTGACCGCCTTTGAAATGGAGAACGCCGAAACCTTCGGGGTGGGCTCGGACAAGGTGCGCATCTCCAACGCGGACAGCTCGGAGATGGTGGCAAAGTCGCTCGGCGCCTCGCGGCCGGGAGTGGAGATTACCCACTTCGCTGCCCGCGGCAAGCCGGCCGATTCCCTCATCAAGGAAGCCATCCGCCTGGATGCCCGGCTGATCGTGGTGGGCAACCGCAGGATGCGCGGCATCGGCCGGCTCCTGGGCAGCGTCGCCAACAGTGTGGCGCACAATGCCCCCTGCGATGTCTACATCGCGAACACGTACGAGGACTGACCTGCCCCACACACAAGGAGGGCGGACGACGGCGGGAACTCCCGGCGTCGTCCGCCCTCCTTCTGCGCAACGGTCAGTTACGCCCCGTACTCCTCATCGGTCACGTGGCGGAGCCAGGTGACAACCTGTCCGTTCCCGTCGGCTTCCTGCATGGCGATGTGTGCCATGAACCGCTCAGGGGTGGCCCCGTGCCAGTGCTCCTCGCCGGGTTCGATGTAGACCACATCGCCGGGGCGGATTTCCTGGACCTCGCCGCCGCGGCGGGCCACCAGGCCGATGCCGTCCGTCACGTAAAGGGTCTGGCCCATGGGGTGGTGGTGCCAGGCGGTCCGGGCGCCGGGCGCGAACCGGACGTGCGCGCAGCCAATGGCTGACTGTTCATCCGGATTCCGGATCCCGTCGATCTGGACCGTACCCGTGAACCATTCCGTGGGCCCGGCCGCCGTCTGGCCGCCGCTCTGGGTGTACTTCATGTTCTCCTCCTGGTGGTTCGGGTAGATGGGAAGGTGTGCGTTGGTCATGCTGTCTGCCCGGGGCCGGCAGGCGTGGCCCGGGACGTCACGAAGGCCAGGACGGACGCCGCCGCAAGGACCGCTGCGGCCACCAGGAAGGTGACGCGGTAGCCGGCCCAGTCGAACAGCACTCCGCCCAGCGTGGATCCGATGGCGATTGATGTTTGGATGACGGCCACCATCAGGCCGCCGCCCGCCTCCGCGTTGTGGGGCATCGCCTTCGCAATCCAGCTCCACCAGCCCACCGGCGCGGACGTGGACATCAGGCCCCACAGGCCCAGGAGAACCACGACGGCGGCGATCCACCCGCCGGAGGGAACGAGCGCTGCGGCAAGGACCGCCATGAGCGCCGGAATAAAGACCAGCGTCCGGTACAGTCCGGTGCCGAGAAACCGGCCGATCAGCAGGGTGCCTGCAAATCCCGCCGCACCGATGACCAGCAACACCAGGGACACCATGCCCGCATCGACGCGGGTCACCGTTTCCAGGAACGGGCGGACGTAGGTGAACAGGACGAACTGCCCCATGAAGAAGGCGCCGCAGGCGGCCATGCCCCAGGCAATCGGCCGGCTCTTGAACGCGGCGAAGATCCCGAAGATGTTTCCCGCTGCACGCGCGTGCCTTTGGACGTTCATGGACGGCAGGCTGATCCACTGCCAGAGAAGCGCGAGCACGGCCACCGGCACCAGGCAGAAGAACGCCCCGCGCCAGCCGATGACGGAGCCAAGGTAGCTTCCCAGCGGTGCAGCCAGCACGGTTGCGAGGGCGTTGCCGCCGTTGAAGATGGCCAGGGCCCGCGCCACCTGGTGGGCCGGCACCAGCCGCATGGCGGTGGCTGCCGACATGGACCAGAACCCCCCGATCACCACGCCGATGAGGGCGCGGCCGATCATGAAGAGCAGGTACCCCGGGGCCGTGGCCACCAGCGCCGCGGAGGCGGCCATCAGCGCCGTCAGGCCCAGCAGCAGGGTCTTGCGGTTCATGCCGCCGGCCAGAGTGGACACGGACAGGCTGGTCAGGACGGCCAGCACGCCGGAGACCGCGATGCCCTGTCCCACCATGCCCTCGGAAACCTGCAGTTCCGAGGCCATCGGCGTGAGCAGGCTGACCGGCATGAACTCGGAGGCGATCAGCGCGAAGACGCACAGCGACATCGCGAAGACGCCTCCCCAGTGGGCCTGCTGGTGCCCGGGGATGCCTGGTCGCTGCTGCCCGCTGGTGTTGATGACGGTTGTTTCGGAGGCCATAGCCTCCATCAAAGCGCGCTTCCGAAGCCCTAGCGAGGGCCCTGCTGAAACGGGTCTTGGCAGACCCCCCTTACCGCAGCACAGCGGACGACGGGGCCTCCCGCCGCCCTCCCGTGGCCGCCACCGGGGGCTGCGGCTTGTACACCCAGGCCACCAGCACCACAGAGATGATCATTAGCAGGAACCAAGCCACGAGTTTTTCAAGGCCCACCGGGTGCCAGCCGTCCACCTGGCTGGGGTAGAGCCAGGCGCCGGACCAGGTGGCGATGTTCTCGGCGAGCCAGATGAACAGCGCCACCAGCAGGAAAGAGACCGGCAGCGGCATGTGGAACTCCCGGCGGAACACGCGGAAGTGCATGACGCACCGGCCGTAGATGAGCACGACGGCGGCGAGCAGCACCCAGCGCAGGTCCCAGATGTAGTGGTGGGTGAAGAAGTTGGCGTAGATCGCGGCGGCGAGGACGGCGGTGATCCAGCGCCGGGGGTAGGCGGCGAACTTCAGGTCGAACAGCCGGTAGACGCGCACCATGTACGAGCCCACGGCGGCATACATGAACCCGCTGAAGAGCGGCACGGCCCCGATGCGCAGGAAGCCTTGGGCATCGTAGGACCACGAACCCACGTCCGTCTTGAACAGTTCCATGACGGTCCCCACCAGATGGAACAGGACGATGACCCGCAGTTCCCGCAGGGTTTCCAGCTTGAACGCCACCATCAGGATTTGGATGACGACGGCGGCGATCGTCAGGAAGTCGTTGCGCGCCAGGCCGGCAGTGTCCGGATACCAGATCCTGGCGGCCATGAGCACTGCCAGGAGCGCCGCGCCGAAGATGCAGGCCCAGCCCTGCTTGAGGCCAAAGACCACGAACTCAGTGAGTCTTGTTTTGCCGCCGCCGGCCGGAGCAGTTGCCAGGAACCTCCTGGCCCGTTCGTCGATCCGCTGCTCCACCGGTGGTGAACCGCGTCTGGGGCTAGGCACTGATCCCCTGGCGCTGGCTTGGCCGGGTGTTCCTCTTCAGGTCCCTGTCGAGTTCGCGCAGGCAGTAGTTCTTGAACCAGTACCTGATGCCCCGCGGCAGCCGCGGGTAGGCAACGGCCAGGATGCGAAAGGTGCGGTTGAAGCGCCGTTCGTGCCGGTCGCTCCAGCCGAGGCCGAAGTCTTTCCGCAACTGGTGGGGAAGGAGTCCGGCGGTGAGGAACCTGGCAGGGGGGATGATGGCCCGGTACCACAGGGCTGTGTGCTTGGGAAACAGCAGGCCGCGTCCAACGCGGACCCCGGGGGCCTCCGCGTGCAGGGTGGAGACGTGTTCGGCCCAGTAGCGGCCGAACTCCGCCCTGTCCTTGGGCCACATGCCCGGCGGAAGCTGCAGCGCGGTGCCGATCCGCGCGTAGTCCAGGTACATGGCGTCGGCAGCTGCATCGTCCAGCGGGCCGTAGATCTTCTCGATGATGGTCAGAGCGGTGTCGTAGAGTGTGGCCACCACCCAGAGCTGCAGTTCCGGATCATAGGCGTTGTACCCGGCGGACGTTTTGTCCGCAGTGCCGTGCACCGGAACATGAGCCCGGTTAACCCTGCGGCGGACCTCGTTAACCTGGGCGTCGTTTCCATAGACGACCGCGTAGACATACGTCAGTGTGCCTTTGAGCCTGTTGACGGGGCGCTCAGTGAACGTGCTGTGTTCCGCCACGCCCCGGCCAATGGCCGGATTGGCAAGCTGCAGCAGTATGGCCCGCCCTGCCCCAGCAAGCAGGATGCCTTCCGCCCGGTAGTCGGAAAATTCCTGCACCATGTCAACAGGGTACCGTCACGGCAGGACGGCAGGACCGGTCCTTTGGCCCGTTGACAAGGGGCCAGGCCCACGTATCGTCCGGTCAGCGGTTTACCGGCCGCAGCGAGGTGATCATTCTCTTGATGTCCGCGTACTCGGCCGTGTCCCGGTATTTCCGCGCCAGCTCAAGGTACGGCAGTGACTGGTCGCCGGGTGTCGCGTTGATTTCCGGGTCGTAGGAGGCGCCGAACATGGCAGCGTTGGGCGGCCACCGGAAAAACTGGAAGATGGGGCAGGCGTCGGGACCGCTCGGCGGAGGGCCGGACGTAATGCCGTAGCCGGCCGCCGGGGTGCGGTACATGCCCGGCGCCGCGGCGTTTGCGCGGGTCTCGAACACGAACTGCGGCACCACTCCGCCCTGGACCAGTACCGGGATGTCCGCGCTGTCCAGGACTTCATACGGGTACCTCTCGGTACACGTGGAGCCGGTGGCCATGTTGGTCCGCAGCGTGGCCATCACCTTTCCGGCCTGGTTCCGCACCTCCGCAAAGGCCCCTCCGCCCTCCGCCAACTCCCCTGCCGGATCCTTGACGCTCCAGGCGGCAGGTAAGTCGAACGCCATGGCGCCATCCGCCGTCGTGAACGTGGTCCAGGCAGCCGCGGCAGAACCGGCCGCAGAAGTGCCGGGCGCGGCTGTTGGTGTGGAAGGGACGCTCGACGGCGTCGGCCCGGCGGCCGTACCGGTGGCCGTTGCTGACGTGGCGGCAGAGCCCGCCGTGGATGGCGAGGGCTGTGGACTTCCCGGCTGCGGTGAGCAGCCGGCCAGGAACAGCATTGCCAGGGCCGCTGCCGAAAACGCCGTGATGAGCCTGCGCACCACACCCTCCTTTGGGCCTGCCGATGACCCTTCAAGTGTGGCGCGCCGGGCCCGGGCGGGGGAGGGCCGGAGGACCTGCTTCTCCCCTCTCCCGCCGTGGACGCCTTACCGCTCTACCAGCGACACGTCCCGTACTGCGCCCTTGTCCGCGGACAGGGCCATGGCGGCGTAGGCGCGCAGTGCAGCGGAGACCTGGCGGTCCCGGTCCTTGGGCTTGTAGCCGCCGTTGACCTCCAGCTTCTCGCGGCGTTCGGCCAGGATCTCGTCCGAGACCTCAAGCTGCATGGAACGCTGCGAGATGTTGATGCTGATGATGTCACCGTCCTCCACCAGGGCGATGGCGCCGCCGGAGGCAGCCTCCGGCGAGATGTGCCCGATCGACAGGCCGGACGTGCCGCCGGAGAAACGGCCATCAGTGATGAGGGCGCACTTCTTGCCCAGGCCGCGGCCCTTGAGGAACGACGTCGGGTAGAGCATTTCCTGCATGCCGGGGCCGCCGCGGGGGCCTTCGTAACGGATGACCACCACGTCGCCTTCCTTGACGGTCTTGTTCAGGATTTTTTCCACGGCTTCATCCTGGGATTCGCACACCACGGCCGGGCCCGAGAAGGTCCAGATGGACTCGTCCACGCCGGCGGTCTTCACCACGGCGCCGTCGATGGCCACATTGCCGCGGAGCACGGCCAGTCCGCCGTCCTTGGAGTACGCGTGCTCCACCGAGCGGATGCAGCCTTCTGCGGCGTCGGTGTCCAGGGAGGTCCACTCGTTCGACTGGGAGAACGCGGTGGAGGAACGGACGCCGCCGGGAGCGGCGTGCCACAGGGCCTTTGCTTCCTCGGTGGCTTTGCCGCCCCGGATGTCCCAGTCATCCAGCCAGCCGTCCAGGTTATCGGAGTGCACGGAGTGGACGTCCTTGTGCAGGAGGCCGCCTCGGTTCAGCTCGCCCAGCAGGGCGGGGATGCCGCCGGCGCGGTGCACGTCCTCCATGTAGTAGGTCTTGTCCTTGGCCACGTTCGGAGCCACCTTGGCCAGGCAGGGCACCTGGCGGGACTTGGCATCCATCTCGGCCAGGCCGTAGTCCACGCCGGCCTCCTGGGCGGCGGCCAGCAGGTGCAGGATGGTGTTGGTGGAGCCGCCCATGGAGATGTCCAGGGCCATGGCGTTATCGAAGGCCTTCGCGGTGGCGATGGAGCGCGGCAGCACGGAATCGTCGTCGCCGTCGTAGTAGCGCTTGACGAGTTCGACGACGGTGGCGCCGGCCTTCTCGTACAGGGCCTTGCGTGCGGTATGGGTGGCGAGCACGGACCCGTTGCCCGGCAGGGACAGGCCGATGGCCTCGGTGAGGCAGTTCATCGAGTTGGCGGTGAACATGCCGGAGCAGGAGCCACAGGTGGGGCAGGCGTTCTCTTCGATGAGGTTGATGTCGGCATCGGAGATGGACTCGTCCACGGCATCGGCAATCGCGTTCACCAGGTCCAGGGAGCGGACGGAGCCGTCGGTCAGGGTCACGCGCCCTGCTTCCATGGGGCCGCCGGAGACGAAGACCACGGGGATGTTCAGGCGCAGCGCGGCCATGAGCATGCCGGGGGTGATCTTGTCGCAGTTGGAGATGCATACCAGGGCGTCGGCGCAGTGTGCGTTGACCATGTACTCCACGGAGTCGGCGATCAGGTCGCGGGACGGCAGCGAGTAGAGCATGCCGCTGTGGCCCATGGCGATGCCGTCGTCCACGGCGATGGTGTTGAACTCGCGCGGCACGGCACCGGCGGCGAGGATCGCGTCGGAGACGATCCGGCCCACGGGGGCGAGGTGGGTGTGGCCGGGGACGAACTCGGTGAAGGAGTTGGCCACGGCGATGATCGGCTTTCCGATGTCCGAATTGGCGACGCCGGAAGCGCGCAGCAGTGCGCGGGCGCCGGCCATGTTGCGGCCATGGGTGACTGTTTTAGAGCGAAGTGCAGGCATGCCTACCATCCTGCGGGCTCATAGGGCGGGGTGGAAGACGCTCTTGCTACTAGTAGTAGGAGTACCAGAGTAATAGTATTTCCGGGTGAGTGATCCCGGACGGCGCAGGGAACTTGGCCTCTTCCTGCGCGCCCGCCGCGACCAGGCGCTGCGGGCCGACTATGGCCTGCCGCCGATCGGCCGCTCGCGCGACCGGGGATTGCGCCGCGAGGAGGTGGCTTTCCTCTCCGGTGTCAGCGTCACCTGGTACACCTGGCTGGAGCAGGGCAGGGACATCAGCCCCTCCCGCCAGGTCCTGGAGGCCGTCAGCCGCGCGCTGCATCTTTCCACCACCGGCCTTGGCTATGTCCTGTCCCTGGGCGGGTATGCGTCCGCGGCGCCCTCGGGCCCCGCCGCCGATACTGCTCCGCCCCACATCCAGCGGCTGCTGGATGCACTTGATCCCAATCCGTCCTTTGCCCTGTTCCCGGACTGGGGCGTAGCCGGCTGGAACAAGGCCTATGCGGCGCTGTACCCCAACATCGCCACCGTGCCCCCGGCGGACCGGAACCTGCTGTGGCTGGTGTTCACCGACCCCTACGTCCGGGACCTGCTCCCGGACTGGGACACCACCAGCAAGCGTTTCCTTGCCGAATTCCGCGCCGAAACCGGACAGCGGCTGGGTGATCCGGACATCCAGTACCAGGTGGAACGGCTCAAGGAGGCAAGCCCCGAGTTCCGCCAGGGCTGGGACCTGTACGACATCCTGGGCTTCGAATCCCGCGAGCGGCTCTTCCACCACCCCGCCGTCGGAGTCCTCCAGCTGGAACACCACCAAGTGTCGCCTTCGGACCGGCCGGACCTGCACATCGTTGTCTACACGCCCGCCCCGGGCAGCGGCGCCGCAGCCCAGATGCAGTCCCTGATGACCACGGCTGACCAGTCGTAAACAACCGAAAGCGGCCGGCGGCGGGAACTCCCGCCGTCGGCCGCTTTCCTCGCCCGGGACGCTTGCCCCGGGCGCTACCCCAGGACGCTAGGCCAGCACCCCCTGCCGCACCAAGGCGGGCTGGAACTGTGCACCCGCGCCCGGGAATACCGGCACGTCGATCCGAGCGTGGGTGTGGACCTCCGTCACGGTTTCCTTGGTGTGCCGGGCAATCTGTTCCATGGTGGTTACCCACATGCCGTCCATCGCCTTAACCCGCTCGATCAGCTGCTCCAGCGCCACCGCCTTGGACGGCCGGCCGGAGATGAACGGGTGGTTGGTCAGCACGAAACAGCTGCCCTGGGAGTGGTGGGCCTCGGCTTCAAGGGTCCACATCTCCAGGACCTTGGCCGGGCTCTCGATCACCCCGCTGCCCGTCACGCCGGGATAGAACGCGTACTGCTCCCAGTCGTCAAGGGTCCAGTCCACCGGAATCTCCACAATGTCCCGGGGATCATCGGCGGCGACGGCGAAGCGGTAGGGGGCGTCGCCGTCGAGCAGGCTGGAATCGTAGAGGAAGCCGCGGTCGGCCAGCAGACCCGGCGAGTGCCAGTTCAGCTCCCACCACGGTGCCCGGTAGCCCACCGGCCGGACTCCGGCCACCGTGGCCAGGGCCTCAAGGCCCCGGTCGATGTAGCTTGCCTCGGTGGCGGCGTCGATGCCCTGCATGGGTTCGTGCAGGTAGCCGTGGTGCGCCACTTCATGGCCGCCGTCCACGATCTGCCGCACCACGTCCGGGTAGGACTCGGCGGTGAAGCCCGGGATGAAGAAGGTGGCCTGGATGTCCTGGCGCGCCAGGATGGCCAGGAGCCGCGGCACCGCGATTTTGGGGCCGTAGGACTGGTGGCTCATCAGGGACATGCGCCGGGTGCTGGTGGGGTTGTGGGCGATGGTGCAGGACTCTGCGTCCACGTCGAAGGTGAAGGATGCGGCGGCCTTGGCACCGTCGGGCCAGATGATGGGGTGCAGCGGGTCTGCGATGGCGGGCTGGTTCATGGGAAATCCTTTCGGCGGGCGCAGTGCGCCCGCCAGGTGCTGGGGAAGAAGGGCAGGGCCGTTTAGAGGGCGGGAAGGGCGGGCGCGCTGTCCGCTGCCTTGCCGTCCGCTCCAGGGGCGCTGTCCGCCGCCTCCTTGATGCGGGGCTGCAGGGCCAGGTAGCGGATGTGCTGCCGCGGCCCGAGGATGGCGTACACCCCGGCGCTGGTCAGTCCACCGGCCAGCCAGGACAGGTCCCAGCCGCCCAGCGCCACCGCGATGGGGCCCTGCATGATGGGGATCAGGCCGTACATGAAGAGCCACGTTGCGAAAATCCCGGCCACCAGGGAGATGACACCGGCCCAGTTGACGCCGGGCAGCCGCTTGGTGCCCACGGCGTCGAACAGGCGCTCCGGCTCGCCCGGCCAGCGCTTGTCCAGCCAGAAGTAGTGCACCAGCATGATGCCGCCCCAGGCGGCCACCCAGGCCACCAGGCCAATCAGCCAGGCGTCGAGTACCGCGGCGAAGTCCTCCTGGAAGATGAAGAAGACGACGGCGGCCAGCGAGAAGACGCCGACGAACAGGTTGAGCTTGCGGCGGCTGATGGAGATATCCAGTGCCTGGGTTGCGACGGAGAACGTATAGATGTTGAGGATGTTGGTGGCGATGGGGCCGTGGAGCACCATGAGCAGCACCGGCAGCGCCATGGCGCCGAAGTTGAGGACGATCAGCTTGCCGGGGTCGATCTCCCCGGAGTTGGTGGCCAGGCTGGCGCCCAGGACACCCAGCCAGACCACCGGGATGAACTGGCCAAGGACCGAGGCGAGGTAGACCTTCTTCTTGGGGACGCTGGTGCTGACGAACCGGGAGTAGTCCGCGGCGTAGGTGAACCAGGTGATGCCCCAGCCGATGCCGATGGCGGTCATGACGGCGCTCATGGCGGCGATCCGCTCCGAGCCTTCCAGGATGGCGCCGGCCGGTCCGGCGTAGCCCCAGTCGATGTCCATGCCGAACCAGGCGACGGCCGACATGACGGCCAGGATGAGGATGGTGGGCGGTACGGTCCATTTTTCGAAGGCCGCGATGGCCTTGTAGCCGAACCAGGCGATGGCTACCTGCAGGGCCATGATGAAGGTGGCGACGCCGATCTTCCAGGCGTAGTTGGGGGCTTCCGGGTCAACCCACCCAAGGGTTCCGAAGAGCGCCATGACCAGGTCCAGGATGATCCAGGTGTTCACCGCGCACCAGCCGATGACCAGGAGGGCCTGGATGGCGGCCGGGAGGTAATTGCCGCGCCGTCCGAATGCGGCGCGGGCCAGGACCATGCCAGTGGCGCCGGTCTTCTGGCCCAGGAGGACGAAGCAGCCAAAGAGCAGCATGCCGATCAGGTTGCCCAGGACCAGGACGGTGACGGTGTCCGCCAACCCGAGTCCCAGCTGGATCCCGAGTGCCCCCAGCACCCAGTTGATGGGTGCCAGGTTGGCGCCCGCCCAGATCCAGAACTGGCCGGAAACCTTGCGTGTGCGTGCTGATTCGGGGATGGGCTGGAGCCAGGCTTCGTGGTCCACGGCGTTGTGGTCCTGCGTGGCCTGGCCGGGCTGGCCGTGCGTGGCTGGTGAAAGCTTTTCTTGCATGGGGGCCTCCGTGAGGTGGATAAGTACCAAAAGGCTATGTGGCCCCCATCACAAGGAACAAGATACGATGTGTCGAACAGATTCCCCTACTACGTTACGGACTGTCGTGTCAGTGTTTCTTGGCGAAATACTCGCCCACCCCGCCCTCGCCGCCGCCGATCCCGTGGTCCACCCCCTGGGTGTGGCGGCCGACGCGCAACCGGTCCGCTGGGTCCACTCCAGCGAAGTGCTTGACATTGCACCCCTGCTCCGGGGCGGCGAACTGCTGCTGTGCGGCGGGATCACCCTGGCCACGGCCACGCCTGCCAAGCGCGAGGACTACGTGCGCGAACTGGCCCAGCGCGGGATTGCAGCGCTCGCCATCGAGACCGGTGGCGCCCTGCCGGAGATCCCGGCCAACATGCTCGAAAAGGCCGAGGAATATGGCCTTCCGGTGGTGGAGCTGCGCAAGGTGGTGCCGTTCGTGGGCGTCATGCAGGCCATCAATTCCCTGCTTGTGAGCGAGTCCGTGGGACACCTCCAGCAGGCTGACGCTGCCACCCGGGCCATGGCGGCGGAGCTGGCCCACGGCGCTTCACTCGACAAGATCCTGGGCGTACTGGCCGGCATGACCAGCTCCGCGGTGAAGCTCACCTCCCCCTGGGGAGTCACCATGGGCAGCGCCATGCCCGAGGGCTGGAACGGTGACATTGGCGCGGAAGCCGGGGCGGCGGCAGCTGGCGATACAGCGGACGACGGCGGCTCCGGGCCGGGCGGGCACGGCGGCTTTCACGGCAGGGCCGGCGGAACGGTGATCACCGTGGACATTCCCGTGCGGGGTGTCCTCATGGGCCGCCTGGAGGTGCGGGTTCCGGATGCCGCGGACGTGGCCCTGGCGCAGGTGGCGGGGGAACGCGCCGTGGACATCCTGGGCCTGGCGCTGCTGCAGCACACGCCTCCCGGACTGCATGCCCTGGCTGGCGCCGAACTGATGCGGGCAGTCCTGAACGCAGCTCCGGAGTGGCGCCTTGAGCAGCTGGCCCCGGGTGCCGGCTTCCCCACGGACTCCCCCTCCGTGGTGGCGGCAATCCACGCCGCGTCACCGCAGGAGCTGCGTGGCGCCGTCGAAAGCTTCCTCAGCTCACGGCGCATTCCGTGCGCCGCCTATCTGGATGATGCCGAACTGGTGGTGATGATCGGCCTGCCCTGCGCTGACACTGTCGGTGAACGGCGGCAGCTAGTGGAATCGCTGAAGGGGCTGGAAGGGGACCATGATGCGGTGATCGCCGTCGGTCCCCTGGCCGGCGGCGTGGCGGAAGCCGCCTGGTCCCTGGCCGAAGCCCGCCGCACCCTGGAGGTGCGCCAGATCCGGCGCAGGAACGCGTCGGCGCGCAGGCGCTATCCGGCCCGCGGCCTGGTGGTGGTGGATGCGGAGGACGCTGCCGTGGAGAGCCTGTCCCTGACCTGCCTTGATGCCTCATCACGGGAGGCGTTCGTCAACCGGCAGCTGCGGGCGGTCCTTGAGCATGATGCGCAGCGGCAGTCCCAGCTGCTGGAGACCCTGCAGGTGTGGCTGGACTCAGGCTGCAACACAGCGCAGTCTGCACGGGAACTGCACCTGGAGCGCCAGTCGATGCACCACAGGTTGCAGCGCATTTTCGAGCTGTGCGGCGGTGATCCGCGCGGCACGGGCCGGCTGGCGGCACTGCACCTGGCGGCCCGGATGGCCGGACTGCCCTGACCTGGCAGTACATAGGGGAAGCCCCACCAGCAATGCTGAAGGGGCTTCGACTGTTTTGATTCCGTTATGACGAACATCATCTCCCGAACTTGCGGGAATCCTGGTGCTTCCTGCCTCGTCACCGGCAGACCACCTGGATCAGATCCACGGTGTGTTCCAGGGTTCCCTGTTGTCCGTTCCCGCCCTTCTTTCGAAGAACGTATTAACAGTGTTACGCCTGGTTTTGCGGGGACGCAAGAGCCAAATTTCCAGCGGAGAAAAGTGTTTAAACGCAGAACCTGCAGGTACCTTCGCGATCTCGCTAAGAGACGGCTCGGACATTCTCATGTCCTGAACAACCCGGCGTCATCTGATGGTTACCTGCAGGCACTTCCACTCTACGACCGGCCCCGGCACTCCACCAGAGGTAGAGCGCATTCCGCTTGAACTTTTGGTGTGCGTCCCCTCCACGCGCCCAGCTGCAGCGGCTGACGGGGCCCAGCTGAGCAGGCTCCAGGGGCATTACGCCTTGGATTGGACCACCAGGACAGCACAGGGGGCGTGGTTGACCACCTGGGTGGATACGGAGCCCAAGTGCAGCCCTGGAAATCCCCCATGGCCCCGGGAGCCGACGACAATGAGATCCGCGTCCTTGGCGGCGTCAAGAATCGCCGAAGCAGGTGAATGGGTGTCTACGAGTTGCCCCGAAGCGGTCACGCCGCCATCTGCGGCGGCCTTCAGCGCCTCACTCTGGAGCGTCCGGGCGATGTGCTCCGGAGACTCTTCGGCGGCAATTTCACCTGCGGCCGTTTCCAGGACAGCCGGATACCACGCCATTGGCGGCTTGTTCCAGGCGGTGACGAAGCGGAGTTGGCCATTGCGTTGGCGGGCCTCATCCATCGCCCAGTCCAGTGCTGCCTGGGAGGGTTCGGAACCGTCAAAGCCGACAACAATCAGGAATGGACCAGTGCTGGTCATTCGTCTTTCCTTTCACTGCCCCGAGCCGTACTGGGTCAGAGGGATCAGGGTGCTTTCGCCGGGCCGGTTCCGCGGCCAAGCACAATCCCCACTGCGAGCATGACGACTCCCAGCACCACGTGGAGCCAGTTATCTGAGGTGTTCACCGGGATGAAGTTGGCCGAGGATGCCTGGTCAATCAGGAGTCCGTAGAGCCAAATAACCAGGTAGAGGGCGCCGCCGCCGATGAGGTAGTACTTCGACTGGGAGGCGGTCCTGCCCATGAGCAGGCCGGCTGCTCCAAAGAGGAGGTGAACAATGTTGTGCAGGATGGATACCTGGAAGACACCCAGGAGCATCGCGCCGGAGTCGGGGCCGGCGAAACTTAGTTCCGAATAGTTCGTGGTGACTCCAGGGATGAAACCGAGAACGCCCACCAGGGCGAAAACTGCTCCCGCCGCCAGGGCAGTCATTTCGATGGCCGTGCGGTGGTGACGTGCGCCTACGCCCGGATGTGCTGATGATGCAGACATGGCTTGCTTCCTTGTACGCGGGGAGGGAAATTGTTGTGTTTAAGTTCGGCTGCCGGGGTGGGGCAAGCCTCCCTATGGTTCCAGCTTCGAGCCGGGCGCGTCTTGCCTTCAGAGGCTTTAGTCCTCAGGTATCCATGAATTTCAGGGCTGTGCGTGAGGGCTCCGGGCGGGCGGGTCTTTTGCCCCTGCCAGCCCCGGCTGCACGGGTATTTACTGGATTGATACGGCCCCTTCCGGGCGTCCTCCGCACCGAATCTGGAGAGTTTTTGTCATGTCTGATCTGCTCAAATGGTCCCCCTTCGCAGCCTCCCGGTGGCCCTCCCCCTTCACGTCTGCCCTGCGCTCCCCGGCGGAGTTGCTGGACTCCATAGAGCGCATGTTTGAGTCACCGGCCAGCCCTGCCCCGATCAGGGTCGAAGAGTTCGTCGACGACAAGACCCTTGTGGTGCGTGCCGAGATGCCCGGCGTCGATCCTGACAAAGACATTGAAGTGACAATGGATGACGGGTTCCTGCGGATCCGCGCTGAACGCCAGGAAAAGGAAGAACACAAGGACAAAGGCAGCTATCGGTCAGAGTTCCGCTACGGGTCCTTCAGCCGGAACATCCCGCTCCCTGACGGGGTCAAGGAAGAAGACATCAAAGCCACCTACACCAACGGGGTCCTGGAAGTCCGCACCCCGTTGCCCGAGCAGGCCCAACCCACCGAACCGAAAAAACTTCCCATCACCCGCGGGTAACGGGCAGTGCCCCAGCCAAGGGACCAGCATCCCCCGACGTTGCAGTTCCTCGGTGCAACCGACACTGTGACGGGTTCCAGGTACCTGATCCGTTCACGCGGCCACCGGGTCCTGATCGAGTGCGGTCTGTTCCAAGGCTATAAACACCTCCGCGACCGTAACCGGGTAGCGTTCCAGGTCAGCCCCGCGAACATCGACGCCGTTGTCCTCACACATGCCCACCTGGACCACACCGGGTATGTTCCTGCCCTGGTCCGCGACGGTTTCAACGGCCCTGTCTATGCGACCCCTGGTACGGCAGAACTGTGTTCACTGCTGCTTCCCGACAGCGGTTACCTCCAGGAAGAGGAAGCCCGGTATGCGAACCGCACAGCATCATCAACACATCATCCGCCAGTGCCCCTCTACACTGCAGAAGACGCCGTCCGATCGCTCAACAGTTTCAGGACCCAGGGCTTCGACTCCCCGTTTTCCCTGCCCGGGGGCATCGAAGCGACATTCCTTCCCGCCGGCCACATCCTGGGCGCCGCACAGGTGCACCTCAAACTCGGCGGCAGGACGATCCATTTCACCGGGGATCTGGGCCGCACCCACGACCCGCTGATGTACCCGCCCCGTGACCTTGAGCCCGTGGACGTACTGGTCACCGAATCCACCTACGGCAACAGGGCACATCCCGCGGGGAACCCTGAAACCGAACTGGGCGAGATCATCAGCCGGGTGGCCAAACGACGCGGCGTCATCATGATCGCTGCGTTCGCCGTCGGCCGGGCCGAAACAGTCCTGCTGCACCTCTCACGCCTTCTGGCCAGGAATGCCATCCCCTCCATCCCGATCTACCTCAACAGCCCGATGGCCATTGACGCCTCCGGTATGTACCAGCGCCACCGCGAGGAACACAGGCTCAAACAGCACGAATTCGAAAGCATGTACAAAGTGGCTACGCCCGTCCGAAGCGCTGACGAATCCAAGCTGCTCAACCTTCGCGGCGGACCCATGATCATCATCTCCGCCAGCGGCATGCTCACTGGCGGCAGGATCCTGCACCACCTCGCGGCCTACGGGCCGGACCGGCGCAACGCCATCATCCTCAGCGGATACCAGGCCGGAGGCACGCGCGGAGCATCGCTCGCCGCGGGTGAAAAACACCTCCGCATCTACGGACAGGACGTTGAAATCGGAGCAGAAGTCATCCAAATGGAAGGACTGTCAGCCCATGCGGATTCCGACGAGCTGATCCAATGGATGAAGACCGCTTCCCAGGCGCCGGCCATGACCTACGTCACGCATGGTGAACCGGACGCCGCAGACACCCTCCGGGCCCGCATCAAGCGCCAACTTGGCTGGAAAGCCCGCGTCCCCGAGCACCTGGAAACCATCTCGCTCGAACACCCCAGCTAAAAGACGCACAACACCGCCACGCCGCTTCAGGTTGTGGGGCGCCCGCCCAGGCGGGTGGTGACTTTGGCGGCGGCGGCCACGCAGGCCTCCCCCAGGCTTTCGAACTGTTCCTTCGATACCCGGAAGCGGGGGGCTGGGATGAGGACGGCGGCCACTATGTCGCCGCGGTGGTCCCGGACGGGGGCGGCGACGCCAACCTCGTCCATGGACGATTCGCCGTAGTTTCCCGCCCATCCCCGCTCCGCCACATCCTGGAGCCTGGCTTCGTAAGCTGTCAGTCCGGCGTCGTCCAGTCCTGGAAAGGTGATGGTTCCGCTGCGCAGCAGCTCCCGTACCCGCTCGGCCGGGAGGGTGGAGAGGAATACCTGGACGGAGGCGCTCATGGCGTCCCGGTAGCGCGCCCCCAAAGGCGTGGTGTGCTTGATCTGATGGTGGCTGGCGATCTGCTCCACGCAGATGGCCTCATCCCCGTTCCAGAGCATCAGCGCACTGGTTTCCCCGGTCTGCTCGGTCAATTGCCGCAGGACCGGGTACGCCACGCGCCGTTCCTCCATCTCGGCCAGCAGCGGGCCGGCGACGGCGATGAGTCCCAGTCCCAGCCGGAACCGCTTGGTTTCGGGGTCCCGTTCCACCAGGTTTTCCTGCTCGAAGGTGGCCAGGATCCGGGAGACGCTGCTCTTGTGCATGCCTACGCGGTTGGCGATTTCGGTGACGCCCAGCAGGGGTTCGTCAGCCGTGAAGGTGCGCAGGACGGCGATGGCATTGACGACGACGGAGGCGCCTTTCGCGTCCGTCCCGCCGTTGGTGCCGGTCCCGTTGCCGTTGCTGTCGGAGGTTTTTGCAGGAGTCATGGTGGACACCATCTTTCCTCATGGACGGCAGAGGCGGCGCCACGTGTCCGTGGCGCCGCCTCCCAGTGTGATGGTTATGCCTGGATGATGTTGTGTTCCGGGCCGAACGGGAACTTGGTGATGTTCTCCACCGTGTTGTCCTCGCCGATGACCAGGATGTCGTGCTCGCGGTAGCCGCCGGCGCCCGGCAGGCCGTCCGCCACCGTGATCATGGGTTCCATGGAGACCACCATGCCGGGTTCCAGGACGGTGTCGATGTCCTCGCGCAGTTCCAGGCCGGCTTCGCGGCCGTAGTAGTGGCTGAGGACGCCGAAGGAGTGTCCGTAGCCGAAGGTGCGGTTGGCCAGCAGGCCGTGGCTGATGTAGATCTCGTTGAGCTCGGCGGCGATGTCCTTGCAGACGGCGCCGGGCTTGATGAGTTCCAGGCCGCGGCGGTGCACCTCCACGTTGATGTTCCACAGTTCCAGGGAGCGTTCGTCCGGCTGGCCCAGGAAGAGGGTGCGCTCCAGGGCGGTGTAGTAGCCGGAGGTCATCGGGAAGCAGTTGAGCGAGAGGATGTCGCCCTGCTGCAGTTTCCGGGTGGTGGCCCAGTTGTGGGCGCCGTCGGTGTTGATGCCGGACTGGAACCACACCCAGGTGTCGCGGACCTCACGGTGCGGGAACGTGCGGGCGATTTCGTGCACCATGGCCTCGGTGCCGATCAGGGCCACCTCGTACTCGGTGATGCCCTCGCGGATGGCGTTGCGGATGGCTTCGCCGCCCAGGTCGCCGATGCGGGCGCCGTGCTTGATGACCTCGATCTCCTCGGCGGACTTGATCATGCGCTGGCGCATGGCGTCCTGCGAAACGTCCAGGAGTTCCGCTCCGGGGAAGGCGGCGGCGATCTTCTCGCGGGTCAGGCCGGGGAGGAAGTCGTCCTCGACGCCCAGGCGGGAGGCCTTGACGCCGCGCTGGCGCAGTGCCTCCTGCAGGCCGAAGTAGAAGTTGTCGCGGCGCCAGTCGGTGTAGACGATGTTCTCGCCGTAGGAGGTGCGCCAGGGCATGCCGGCGTCGATGTTGGCCGTGACGGTGACGGAGTCGTCAGCGGTGACCACCAGGGCGTAGTTGCGGCCGAACGTGGTGTACAGGAAGTCGGAGTAGTACTTGATGCCGTGGTAGCTGGTGAGGATGACAGCGTCCAGGTCCTTGGCGGCCATGATCCGGCGGAGCCCGCCCAGGCGGCGCTCGAACTCTGCGTCGGAGAACGTGAGCTTGCCCTTGGTGCCGTTGTGCAGGACCTTGAGGCGTTCCAGCTCGGTGATGGATGAGGCGTTGTCGGCAGTGATGGTCACGGGTGTGCCTTTCTAATGGATGCAGCTGCTGCCAGGGCATGCCGCGGCAGGTGATTGCGCTGCAGTTGGTGTTGTTTGTGCGAGGGGTTGGTTGAGGGACCTCTGGTCGCTCAGAGGTGTTTAAGGGGCTTCCGCGACGTTTCGGCGGCGAACAGCACGGCCACCAGGGATACGACAGAGGCCGCCACCAGGTACCAGCCGGGGGCCAGCTTGCTCTGCGTCAGGCCGATCAGCAGTGTGGCCATGAAGGGTGCGGTGCCGCCGAACAATGCATTGGACAGGTTGAAGCTGACGGCGAATCCGCTGTACCGGACCTTGGTGGGGAACAGTTCGGCAAGGAAGCTGGGCAGGGTGCCGTCGTTCAGGGTGAGCATGCCGCCCAGCAGGATCTGGACCAGGACGATGACCAGGAAGTTGCCGGTGTCCAGGAGCATGAAGGCGGGGACGGTCAGGAGGATGAACAGCACGGAGGCGGTGATCAGCATTTTCTTCCGGCCGAACCGGTCCGATGCGATGCCGGTCAGGAAGATGAATCCGATGTAGCTGGCCAGGGCGATGGTGGTGGCCAGGAAGGATTCGGTGGGCCCGAAGCCCAGTTCCTCGGAAAGGTAGGTGGGCATGTAGCTGAGGATGACGTAGAAGCCGACGGCGTTGAGCAGCACTGCCCCGCAGGCAATGATCAGCTGCTTGCGGTAGGTCCGGAACATGTCCAGCGCAGGAGCCTTAGGCGCTGATTCGGCTTGGTCGGCCAGGGCGCGGAAGGCGGGTGTGTCCTCCAGCTTGGTGCGGATGTAGCGGCCGATCAGGCCCATGGGGGCCGCCAGGAGGAACGGCAGCCGCCAGCCCCACTCGTGCAGCTGTTCGGTGCTGAGCACAGAGCTGAGGAGCGCAGCGATCAGGGAACCCAGGAGCAGGCCCGCTGCGGTGCTGGCCGGGACCACCGCGGCGTAGAGTCCGCGGCGGTTGGCCGGGGCGTATTCCACCAGGAAGGCTGAGGCGCCTGCGTATTCGCCGGCTGCCGAGAAGCCCTGCACCACGCGGACCAGGAGCAGCAGGACCGGAGCCAGCATGCCGATGGTTGAGTATCCCGGAATGAGGGCGATGCAGAAGGTGGAGACGGACATGATGACGATGGAGAGCGACAGGGCTTTGCGCCTGCCCAGCTTGTCGCCGATGTGGCCCCAGAAGAAGCCGCCCAGGGGCCGGACGAAGAAGGAAATGGCAAAGACGCCGAAGGTTGCCAGCAGCGCGGTCTGCCGGTCGGCTTCGGGAAAGAATACCGAGGAAATTACGGCCGCGAGATAGCCGTACACGGCGTAGTCGAACCACTCGACGAAGTTGCCGATGAAGCTCGCCGTGACCACCCGGCGTCGAACGTCCTTGCTGGCCACCGGGTTGTCCGCGCCGTGGCCTGCCGCGGAAGGAGCATCAACGTCATTGGCAATGACTCCTGCGACGGGTGAGTTTGATTCGTTACTCATGGAACCACCAGTAGAAGTAGGAGTTGCAGCTGTTGCAACATGGTTGTTTCAAGATAGGCCGTGACGCGTGCCACAGTCAATAGCCGCCGATAAAGTTTCTTAGCCTATTCCAGGGAGTGGCAACGCCGTCGCAGGACGAACGCAATCGGCCAGCAATGCCCGAGGACGTTGCGTGAGGCGCAACGTTGTTGAGTTTTGGAGTGGCGGCGGAAAATCAGGTCCTAAGGCACGGGCGAAAGCCGCCGCCCTGCCGCATACTTGCGCCATGGATGACGCAGCGCGAAAACCGGACCGGATCCTGCTCGCGCTGGCGGGCGTTGTGGTGGTGCTGGTGGTGGTTGCGCTGGCCGTGGTATTTACCCGGGGTGAGCCGGCACCGCTGGATAAGGCGAGCCCCGCCGGAGTGGTCCAGCAGTACAGCAAAGCCGTGATCGACGGCGACATCCCCACCGCGCAGTCCTTCCTCACCGAGGGTGCCCGGAGCAGGTGCAGTGGGTCCTATCCGGGCGAACCGCGCCCTGCCCGGGTGGTGTTGATTTCGACGACGGAGCGCACCGATTCAGCCACCATCAAAGTTTCGATCGTGCGGTCGTCACAGGGCGGACCGTTCGGCCCCTCAGAGTATGAGATGGAGGACGCCTTCTCGCTCCTCAAGGTGAACGGGACATGGATGATCGACCAGCCGCCGTACCCCCTGATGGCCTGCACCGTGACGCCGGTGAAGCAATGACGGCGCCGGCAGCACCATTGGCTCCCGCTCCCGCCAGCGGCCTGGCCACACTTCGCCGCCTGATCCTGTACGTTCTGCTGTTTGCCTTGGTGGTCATCACGGCGTCAGGCCTCAGCGGACTGCTGGAACGGCTGTTCCGAACGGCGTCCGTCCTGGCGGCGGGCGACGTGGCCGGGCTGGCCCTGTCGCTGGCCTTCACCCTGATCGGCGGACCGCTGGCACTGCTTCTCTGGTGGTTCGTGTGGCGGAGGCTCGACGACGAATCGGAGCGAACTGCGCCCGGGTGGGGCCTCTACCTGACCGGTATGTACGCGGTCTCGCTCATCATCGGCACCACATCGCTGCTGGACCTCGCCTCATCTTTTGTTGATGCGAAGGAAAGCCAGTGGCAGTCCCCGTTGGCCAACGCCCTTGTGTGGGCAGCTATCTGGTGGTGGCACCGGTGGATGTGGAAGCACCCCCGCAAACCGTCATCGCACCTTGAGGACGTGCGCGCCGTCGTCGGCTTCGTCTTTGGCCTGTTGCTGGCCGCCGGCGCTTCGATTGCCGCGCTCAGTACGCTGCTGGATGTCGCCATCCGCGGTTTCACGGCCACCGCCACCTTTGAGCCGTGGTGGGTCGACGCCCTCCGGTCCCTCATTTGGGCCGCCGGCGGAGCAGTGGTGTGGTGGTGGCACTGGTTCCGGGAGGGTGGCCGGCGCTACCAAACGGGGCTGGTGGACGTCACCATCATCGTTGTCGGCATCTTCGTCGCCGGGATCTCCGCTTTGGGCGGGCTGGGTGTCATCCTGTTTGTCCTCCTGCGGCTGGCGTTTGACCGGAGCGACCCGCTGAACGACCTGCTCGAACCGCTCGCCCCGGCCATTGCGGCCGCCGTCATCGGCGCCCTGGTGTGGCGGTACCACCGCACCACGTCCGTCCACCGATCACCCCGGACCCGCCGCGCCAGTCTCCTGGTGACGTCGGCCGTGGCGCTTGCCGCGGCCGCGTCCGGCATCGGGGTGGTGGTGAACGCGTTGCTGGCCGCTGCGGTATCGCCACTGGCCGGTGGTGCCACGCGCACCCTGCTCCTGGGCGGCATCAGTTCCCTCGCCGTCGGCGGCCCGGTCTGGTGGCAGGCCTGGAAGCCGAGGCACCAGCCGCGGACGGCAGCCGATATCCCTCCCGGCCGGCGCGTCTACCTGGTGGCGTTTTTCGGTGTCAGTGCGGTGGTGGCGCTCATTACGCTGCTGGTCATTGGCTACCGGCTCTTCGAATTCCTCCTGGGTGACGTTTCGGGCGGCAGCCTTTTGGACCGGATCCGGGCCCCGCTGGGCCTCCTGGTGGCGGCCGGGCTGGTGGCGGGTTACCACTTTGGGCTGTGGCGGCATGACCGGGCCCTGCTTGCCGCCGCCGCACCCATCCATAAACGGGTGATTGAGCGGGTCACGCTCATCAGCGGCTACGCGCCGGGAACCGTGGACCCGGAGGCGTTGGCACGTGGCATCGCTGATGCCACCGGCGGCGCCAAGGTGACCACGTGGCTGAGGGCGGACGACGGCGGCTCCGGACTTCCGCCGTCGTCCGTCCTTCCTGCCGGGGTGGAGGACATCGTCCCGCAGGTGGCTGCCGCCCTGGAGGGCGTGGCAGCCCAGCATGTCCTGGTGGTGGCAGGGCCGGGAACCCGGCTGGAAGTCACGCCGCTGGTTGCCGCCGGGGCGGGGCCCTGGAAGGCAGCAACCACAGCGCGAACACGGACCGTTCCTGGTGCCGAGTAGCGTGATACTCAAGATTTGCGCAGTTTATCCCGCTGGTGGATTAACCCTCTTCCTTTGGCATTCCGGGGTGCCTAGGGTGGGCACACACGCTTGCCAAGGGGGATAAATGAAAAGCATCGCCGATGGTCCTCAAGACGCTGCAAACCAGGACGTGCAGCAGGTCGCAGCGCCCAATGCACAGGACTCACAAGGCAATGTCGCCGAGTGGACATCCGATTGCCTTCTCACACTGCGGAGCCCCATACGCTTCACCCGGGCCGATTGGCCCTAAGCCGCAACCACCCTGTTGAGGGGCGGGCCACCTGGACCACCGGTATGACTCCTTCAAGCCATGCGCCCAACACGGCCAGCGCACTGGACCAGGTTGTTACCTGCCGTTTCAGGCCCGTCCTGCTCGGTGAAGCACCTGCTCCTTGGCGTCGATGCCAGGGGTTTTAGCTTGATGCGTCCCGCTCGATTTCTTCGGCGAGGTCATCCACTTCCTCAGGGCGGGCCTCAATGCCTGCTTCCTCGAACCGCTCCTCAAGGACGTGGGTAACATCGTCCTGGACGTGGCCCAGTTGGATGTCGTGGCGGACATCCTCGGCGATGCTTTCAGGCGTCTCAAGGTGCTCGGTTCCGGCCACGATCCCGTCGCTGCCGTCAAAGGGGTCGTTGGCGCCGCCCGCTCCTGAATCAGTCATACTCCATCGTTACCCTTCTCCTTCGGGCGGTAAACCTGCGGAAGGCGCCGAAGGGAGCGGACGACGGCGGGCGCGTCCCGCCGTCGTCCGCTCCCCCTAGGCGTCAGGAGACTTCGGCGAGGATCCCGTCAATGCGGGCCAGCAGGCCCGGCCAGCCGTTGCCCATGCCTTCTATGGCATGGCGGCCCATAGGGGTATCGACTTGGAAGCCCGCGTGTTCGAAGTGGAGGACGGTACCGCCGTCGACCGGTTCGAGCCGCCAGGTGATGGTGGTGTCCAGCTGGCCTTCGGAGAAGAGGAAGCTGATGGAGCTGCCCTCCTCCACGGCAAGGACCTCGCACTGCTGCCGGCCCCAGGCGTCCATGTCCATGGTGAAACGATGTCCCGCCACGGGCTCAATATCGCCGGGCGCCCACCAGCGCGCCAGCAGTTCCGGTGTGGTCAGTGCAGCCCACACCGCCGGGGCAGGGTGCGGGTAGTGGCGTTCCAGCCGGATGGCATTCTCGGTCATGACGGATTCTCCTCGTCCAAAAGGTCTGCCAGCGCGTCCAGCCGCCGGTTCCAGTAGTGCTCAAAGTTCTTTACCCAGCCGCCGACCTCGGCGAGGGCGGCAGGCTGGAGGTGGTACACCCGGTTCCGGCCCTGCCGCTCCTCGCGGACCAGCCCCACCTCGCGAAGCACGGCCAGGTGTTCGGACGCGGCGGGGCGGCTGAGGTCCAGCAGGCCGGTAAGCTCACCTGCCGTCCGCGGTCCCTGCCGAAGCTCGTCCAGGATGGTGCGCCGTGCCGGGTTGGCTACGGCGGCAAAGACATCGGGAAGCACACCCAAAGTATATGTCGGAATTTCCCGACGTATCAAGGCGGGTTCCGCTGGGCGGCTCCGCTGGCTCGGGTCTGGCGACGCCTTAGCGTCCGGGCTTCGCCCGCCGTCCCAACCGGTAGCCGGCCCAGAATGCGAGCACCAGCAGCCCGGCGGCCATGATGGCCAGGCCTATCTGGGTCCCTTGGGTGACGAAGGCCGCGCCGTTGGCGCTGAAGGGCGTCTTGCTCAGCGGCGCATAGGCAGACCAGCCGGTGAAGTTCCGGTTCAGGTACGCGATCAGGCAGCCAAGCATCACCGCCGCAGCACCGAGCACTGGCACGACGGCGGCTGGAAGCTTGCCGCGTTTGGACGGTTGGCGCTCGTCAGGCATGTTGTTCTCCCCCATGCAGGCGAGTCTAGCCGGAGTAGAACTATTGCCGAGAAACCGTTTTCTGGATATGGTCCTTGTCAGCGCTCACAAATGTCGGCGGCATAGTGGCCCCCCGGTCCTGGGCGCAGTTCATTCCAATGACGGAAGAGAGAACATGCGAAAAAGCAGTACGCACTTGTCCATGTCTGCAGCCATTGCCATTGCAGGAGCACTCCTCGTTGCCGGACCGGCAGGAGCTTCCCCAGTTCCAGTGGCGGATCCCACGGCCCAGACCGCCCAGACGCCGCTTGAGCGCCAGATTCTTCCCAATGGAAACGGCTGGGCATCCGAAGGTACTGGAACCACCGGCGGCTCGGCAGCAAAGGCCGCCAATGTTTACGACGTCTCCACAAAGGCGGAACTGTTGGGTGCATTCGCCACCGGCGGCAACCAGCCCAAGATTGTCCGTGTCCACGGCAGCATCGACGCCAACACTGCCGCGGATGGTTCGCCACTCACCTGCGAAAGCTACGCGGGCGGCACGAACTACAGCCTGGCGCAGTACCTCGAGGATTTTGATCCGGCAACCTACGGCCGGGACCGCAAGCCGGAGGGCCCGCAGGAGGACGCGAGGCGCCTGGCCGCCGCAAAGCAGGCGAAGACCATCCGGTGGGACATCCCAGGCAACACCACCATCGTCGGTGCCACTCCCGGCAGCAGCATCACCGGCGCAGCCCTCCGCATCAACGGAGCCAGCAATGTCATCGTCCGTAACCTCACCCTGCGGGACGCTGCCGACTGCTTTCCCGCGTGGGATCCCACAGATGGCACTGAGGGGAACTGGAACAGCGAATACGACCTGCTGCAAGTCATCAACAAGGCCACGCACGTCTGGATCGACCACTCTGCTTTCACGGACGCCCCCAATCTCGACAGCTCCCAGCCGCTCTACTTCGGCCGCCCCTACCAGGTGCATGATGGCGCCGTCGATGTCACCAACGGATCGGACCTGGTAACCATGTCCTACAACCGGTTCTCCGACCACGACAAGCTGCTGCTGATCGGCTCCACCGATTCGCCCACGCGCGGGGACCCCGGCAAACTGCGGGTCACCATCCACCACAACGTCTTTGAAAATGTGGGCCAGCGCGCGCCACGCGTCCGGTTCGGCCACGTGGACGTGTACAACAACCACTTTAAGGTGACCGAAGACAGCGCCATCCCCTACGAATACAGCCTGGGCGCCGGGTTCAGCTCACACCTCTACGCGGAGGCGAACGCCTTCACGCTTCCAGCCGGCGTTGATGCGGCGGAGATCATCGGCCGCTACAAGGGAACGGCCATTACCACCACCGCCAATGCAGTCAATGGCAAGATCACCGACATTCGCGCCGAGTACAACGCCGCCGCGGCGCCCGCAGACCAGCTGGCCGAGGACACGTCCTGGATACCTGCCCTGCGCACCCAGGTCCACCCGGCCCAGGCCGTGCCGGCACTGCTCAAGGACTCCACGGGCCCGGTCTTCACGGCCGGAGGCGACCTCTGATGGCTGCCATCCTGCCCAGCCGCCGCAGCGTCCTGACAGCGCTGGCACTCACCGCCGGCGCCGCAGCCTTCCCTGGAACGGGCATGGCGGCGGCCTTCGCCCAAGCTGGCCCCGACCCCACGAAACCCCGCAACAGGCCGGTCATCTTCGTGGTCGGGGACTCGACGTCGTCGGCCTACCAGCAGTCCGAGCGCCCCCGCGCCGGTTGGGGCCAGGCCCTGCCACTCCTGTTGGGGTCGCAGGCAACCGTCTTTGATTACGCATGGTCCGGCGCCTCCTCGAAGAGCTTTGCCGACGCCGGGCTGCTGGACCAGGTGCTGACCTTGATGCAGGCGGGCGATTACCTGCTGGTCTCTTTCGGCCACAATGACGAAAAGGTGGCGGACCCAGCGCGCGGAACGCTCCCGGACACCACGTTCAAGGAGTACCTGGGCAGGTACATCGACGGGGCCAGGGCACGCGGGGGAAAACCTGTGCTGGTCACCCCGGTGGAACGCCGCCGCTTCGACTCGTTCGGCAATGCGAAGGACTCCCACGGAGCGTATCCGCAGGCTGTCCGGGAGCTTGCCGCCGCGTCCGGCACTCCTTTGGTGGACCTCACCGCGTCCTCGAAGCAGCTCTGGCAGCAGCTGGGGCCGGAAGGAACCAAGTCGCAGTTCCTTTTCCTGGCTCCCGGCGAGCACCCGCAGTACCCTCAGGGTTCGGAGGACAACACGCATTTCCAGGCCGCCGGCGCGGTGGCGGTGGCCCGCCTCGTGGCACGTGAACTGCAGTCCAAGGAGATCGTCCCGCCGGGCTATTTCCAGAACATCGATGCCGTCACGGAACCCCTGCTCGACATGTACTGGCCGGCCGAGCGGCCCATCGACGTCCCGATGACGCTCGACGTCGGACCCGGCAGGACGTTCGCTACCGTACAGGCCGCCGTGGATTCCGCGCCTGCGGGGAGCCTCCAGCGGGCCGTCATCAGGATCCAGCCCGGCACCTACCGCGAAGCCGTGCGGGTTCCGGCTGACAAGCCGCGGATCTCCTTCATCGGCCAGGGCGGACGTCCCGAGGAGGTGGTGCTGGTCTTCAACAACGCGTCCGGCACCCCCAAGCCGGGTGGCAGCGGGAACTTTGGCACCTCCGGCAGCGCGTCCGTCCGGATCGACGGGCCGGACTTTGTGGCCCGGAACCTGACCATCAGCAACGATTTCGACGAGGCAGCCAACACGGGGATGAAGGACCGCCAGGCCGTGGCGCTGCACATCACGGCGGACCGGTCGGTGCTGTCCAACATCAGGCTGTTGGGCAACCAGGACACCCTGCTGGTCAACTCACCGGCTGCAGGCGTCCAGGCCCGTTTCTACTTTGACGGCTGCTATGTGGAAGGCGACGTGGACTTCATCTTCGGCCGCGGAACGGCCGTCTTCAGAGGCTGCGAAATCAAATCCCTGGATCGGGGTTCCGCCACCAACAACGGTTACGTGACGGCGGGCAGCCAGGACCTGTCCATCCCGCACGGTTACCTCTTCGACCAGTGCCGGCTGGTGTCGGACGCGGCGAGGGACACCGTCCATCTCGGCAGGCCGTGGCATCCCAGCGGCGACCCGAAAGCCGTTGCCCAGGTCCTGGTGCGGGACTCCTGGCTTGGCGCCCACATCTCCGGCACGCCGTGGACGGACATGAGCGGTTTCTCCTGGCGCGAGGCGCGGTTCCATGAGTACAACAACCACGGCCCCGGCGCGCAGGTTACCCCCGACCGTCCGCAGTTGCCCGCGGCTGAGGCGGCCAAGTACACGACCAGGACCTACCTGCAGGGAAGTGACGGGTGGGCGCCGCAGCTCGCTGGTTCAAGGGCGGATTGCAGCGTGGTGCCTGCCGTTTAGTCCCGGGACGGGAAAGCCCGGTTCCGGCAGGGGAGCCGGGCTCTCGCAGCTTGCACGTCTCTCAGCCTGGATGAACTTGGCTCCCCTGTACTCCCGGTTCGGGGGTGTTGTCGTCTTCATACTCCGTAGCGTCCGCGAGGTGGCGCCCCGCAATGTACCCAAAGGTCAGCGCGGGGCCCAGGTTGATTCCGCCAGCCGGGTAGTGCCCACCCATGACTGAGGCCTGGTCGTTGCCCGCAACGTAAAGGCCGCTGATGGGCTGGCCCTGCGTATCCAGGACCCGTGCGTGATGATCGGCTGCGAGTCCGGCAAAGGTACCGAAGGATCCGGGGACAATTTTCACTGCGTAGAAGGGGCCCTTTTCCAGGGGACGCAGTGAAGGGTTGGGGGTGTTTCCGGGGTCGCCGCCGTACCTGTTGAACTCGGTCTCTCCGCGGTTGAAGTCGGGGTCGATGCCCAGGTGGGCATTGGCGTTGAAGGCTGCCACTGTGGCCGTTAGCCCTTGTGGATCAATCCCGCATGCTGCCGCCAGTTCCTCAATGGTGTTGCCCTTCTTGAGGTAGCCGGACCGTATGTACGGGAAGAGAGGCACCGGCAGGGGTTTCGCCATGCCCAGGGGGAACTTCCGCACGAACGCGGCATCGGCGATTTGCCACGCCTCTACGGGCTCACCCTCGGGGGTCGCATTGAGCAGGCCTTCAACGTAGTCGTAGTAGCCGTTTGCCTCGTTGACGAACCGCTTGCCATCCCGGCGGACTCCGATGCTGCCCGGCTTGGCACGGTCCATGATGTGCGGAAACGTACCGGTCCGTCCGTTCCGGTACGGGACCAGCGACACCGGGCACCATGCAGCGGGCGACGCGACATCGGTCTCGAAGCGTGCCCCAATGGCCTGGGCCATGGTGATGCCGTCCCCGGTGGTTTCCTTCGGTGCCAGTGTCCAATGCTCCCGGCCCGTGGGGTTCCCGGGGAACAGCGCCTTGCGCCGGGAGATGTCATTGGGGAAGCCGCCTGCGGCCAGGACGACGCCGCGGGAGGCATTGATCTGCAGCTCACCTTGCGGGGAACTTACGACGGCGCCCGTCACCGTGCCGGAACCGTCGGTAAGCAGGTGCTTGGCTGGGCTGGAGACGCGGATTTCCACCCCCAGGTCATCTGCCGACTTCAGCAGGCGCCCGGTGAGGGCCGTGCCGTTGACAAGCTGCATGTTCCGGCGGTGTGTGAGGAGGTCCAGGAGGTGGAAGCCCACCCGCCAACCTGCATGGACGATGCCCCTGATGTTGCCCCGGGAGGCGGAGAGGAACTTGGTCAGGTCAGGACCCGCCATGATCCCCATTCCCAGGAACGAGGTTTCGTAGAGCTGGTGGCGCATCTTGGCGCGCAGCTCTGGCTTGATCCGGCGGGCGTTCATTGGCTTGGGCCCCACTGAGCGGTGGCCGGCGCCCGCGCCCGGGGTGTTGCCGTAGATGTCCTTGATCTTGGTTCCCGGCACGAACTGGAGGCTTGTCTTGTTCTGGAAGAAGCCAACCATGTGCGGGACCGCTTCCAGAAAGGCCTCTACCCGCTCCTCCTGATAATTCCGGCCGAGACAGTGGCGCAGGTACGTACGGAACAGTTCCCGGTCCTCGGCGACGCCGTCGGCCTTGGCCAATGGATTTCCGGGCGTCCAGGCCCACCCACCGGACCATGATGTGGCCCCGCCGCAGACCTCGGCTTTTTCCACCACAATGACCTTTAAGCCGTGGTAGGCAGCCGTGACGGCGGCGGACAGGCCGCCGGCCCCGGAGCCGACTACCAGGACGTCGCAGTCTATCGTCGGCAGGGCAGATGAAGGTGTTGTTGATGATGCAGTCATTTCGGTGCTTTCTTAATGGAAGAAGGTGTCGGAGTCCAGGCGCGGCGGCGCGCCGGTCTCCAGGGCGTCGATGGCCTCAAGCTGTTCCGGTGCCAGGGCAAAGCCGAAAACGTCCAGGTTCTCGCGCTGGCGTTGGCCGTCCGCGGACTTCGGCACCGCCACCCGGCCCTGCTGGACATGCCAGCGCAGGACAATTTGGGCGGGGGTTTTGCCGAGCTGCCGCGCCGGTCCGGTCACCGCAGGATGGCCGAGGAACTTACCGTTGCGGCCCAACGGGCTGTAGGCGGCAGTGACTATCCCGTGCCGACGGTGCCAGGCCAGTTGCGCCGGCTGGCCGTGCTCGGGGTCCACCTGGACCTGGTTCAGCGGGACGGCAAGGCCTGCGTCCTGAACGAGCCGTAGATGCGCCGGCTTGAAGTTGGAGACGCCCCAGGCCCTGATGGAGCCGTCATTGACAAGTTCCTGCAGTCCTTCGCAGGCTTCGACGAACCTCCCCTGGGTTGGGTTGGGCCAGTGAACCAGGAACAAGTCCAGGTAGTCGACGCGGAGCCGCTTTACAGCCTCGCCGAAGGCATCACGCACTCCGCTGCGGCTGTGCCACCGGCTGTTGAATTTGCTGGTGAGGAAAAGGTCTCCGCGCCCGATACCGCTGCGGCGGATCCCCTCCCCCACCGCTTCTTCGTTGCCGTAGTTCTCGGCCGTATCGATATGCCGGTAGCCGTTGCCGATGGCCTGCTGCACCGCCGCTGCGGCGCCCTCACCAGTCAAGGGCCATGTTCCCAGGCCGACGAGCGGAATGCGCACACCCGGCGTAAGCTCCGCCGTCGTGATCTCGCTTGTGGTGGCGCTCATGTCGCGGCCGCCGCGCGGACAGAGCTGTTCGACTGCCTGCTGCCGGCCTGCGCCAGCACAGTGTCAACGCCTGCCTTGAGCCTGCGTGCCCAGCCGAGCTCGCCGAATTCCGCCACGCGCCGGTCCGAGGGCACCTCCGCACTGACCGGAAGTCCGGGCGGCACCGCGGCAACCGCCTCCGCAAGGCCGAACCCGCCCTCGCCGGGAATCCCGCGCTCAGACCGCGACTCTAAGACCAGCGCCTCACGGCTGACCGGCTGTGCTGCCGGCCCGTCGCACAACTGCAGGAGCGGCACGAGGTCCGCGTTGGCGCGCAGCTCCTTCCACTGGGCGGCCGCGCCCGGACCGCTGCAGCGGTTTAAATGGAGGGTATCCACCACGATCCCGCAGCCCGCCTGTCGCGCGATGCCAGCTGCATGGGCGATGGAGGCGACCGGCTGGTAGGAGATCGCCTCCAGGGTGGGTGTGATGCCGAAACCTCGACCGTCCTCGGTCATCCGCGCCAGTGTGTCCGTCAGGCGGGTGCTGTCCGGATCGCCGCCGGCCACCGTCAGGGAACTGGCACCGAGTGCCTGGCCGGCTTCCATCATCCGCAGCCACGCGTCGCGCTGGTCGCTTCCGTCAAGAAGCAGGAATTCGATGTCCCGTACGCCGACGCCCGTGTCCTTGATCCGGGCCAGCGTTTCGCGCAGCATCGGTGAACCGGGCTGCAGATCGTAACGCCGTTCGGACGGCGTTACGGGCCGGACCCGGACGCCGACGAAATCAAAGCCCGCCCGGGCTGCCACGCCCACAAGTTCAGGCGGGGCCGTGTTCAGCAGGGACAGCTGGGCCAGGCCGATGGGCCTGTGCGCATTTCCGGTCATGACGATGCTCCGTTCAGGCTCAATTCGGTGTTTGCGGCGGCGCTGGACGCCAGCAGCCCGGCGATCCTCTGCGCTGCGTCATAGCCGCTCTTGACGGCGTTGGAGGCAATGGCCGGGGCCTGGTCCGCCACGGTCCCGGCCAGCGTCACCGGCACGGTGGCCTGGCGGCCCAGCTCTCCGTCCCGGATCCGCGCCGGGACGGACCCGTCAAGCGGAACCACGGAGCGCGAAACCAGGAGCGGTCCCGGCGCGTCCAGCCACTCCCCCTCGGGAGCCAGGCCCGGACCGCTGATCAGGACCCGGCCGCCGTCGTACTCTTCAATCGTCGAGCCAAGCCGGATCCGTACCCGTGGGTTGGCCTCAAGCCGGGGCACGGCCAGGATCTTGGCCCTCCGCCCGGATTCCGGCGCGATGGCCTCCTGCGGGCCCACCAGCAGGACAGCCGTCCCCCTGTGGGCCAAAGTGTCAGCGACGCTCATGGCGACGGAGTCCGCTCCCCAGATGGTCACGGCATCAGGGACTTCACTGTCTGACGGACCGGCGCCGAGAACCTCCGGGTGCTTGGCGAGCCACTCGCGGACATCCAGAACGTTGGCGGAGTCTGCCCCGGTGAATCCTGCCGCGGGTCGGAGACCCCCCGTTGCCAGCACGACGGCGTCTGCTTCCATGCCGCGGACAAGGTCGTCCAGGCGGCCGGTATTCACGTGGACCCCCAGCCGGACATCGATGCCCAGCCGTGTATTCTCCTCCGCGGACCATTCGGCAAAACGGTGGAAGTCCGGCGTGGACTTCATCCGCTCGGCGAGGGCGAACTGACCGCCCGCGCGGGCGCCGTCGTCGAGGACGGTCACCTGCGCTCCCGCTTCAGCAAGTTCCCGGGCTGCCGTAAGGCCCGCAGGGCCGGCACCCACCACGACAACGCGGGATCCTTCGCGAACGGCAGGTGTGGGAACGGGAACGCGGGAACGTCCCACGGCCGGGTTAACGGTGCAGGTCACCTGGCCGAGCCCCAGGTTGTCGATGCAGACGTTGCAGGCGATGCAGGGACGGTAGCGGCCGCCCTGGAGGACGCCGCCGACGAAAGCCGGGTCGGCGTGGATGGCGCGGGCAAGGCTGACGAAATCGCAGGTTTCCTCCCGGAGTACTTCTTCGATGATGGCCGGGGAGTTCAGGCGCCCCGCCATCCCAAGGGGCAGGCCGAACTGTCGGTACGCCTTGGCGTAGTCAGCGAGGATTCCAGGTTTCCATTCGCCGGATTGCACAATCCATTCGCCGGCTTCGTAGCTGCCGGCGGAGAGGTCCAGGAAGTCCAGGTGCTCCAGGTGGGCCCTGGCGATGATGGCCACCTGCTGCTCGGCGGTGATGCCGTCCGCTGGACCTTCAACAACTGACACCCTCATGCCCACAATGGTGTCCGGGACAGCCGCCCGCACTGCATCGATGACCAGGTTCATGAAACGTTCCGGGGCGGCGAATTCATCCGTGCGGTGGTTGGAAATGGGCGACATGAACTGATGGATCAGGTAGCCGTGGGCGCCGTGGATGTTGATGACGTCGAACCCTGCTTGGACCGCCCGGCGGGCGGCGTGGGCGTAGGCTTCCGCCAGTTCGTGGCACTCTTCCACGGTGAGTTCACGCGGAACCTCGCCGCCGGCCACCTCGCACGCCACCGGTGAGGGCGCCACGTTCCGGAGACCGGACACGGCGGCCTGGGCGGTGCGCCCACCATGGTTGAGTTCGACGGCGGCCAGCGCGCCTTCCGCGTGCAGGGCGTCCGTGAGTCTGCGCAAACCCGGGATCATGGCATCACTGTGCAGGCCCAGCTGGTGGGTGCGGCCCTTGCCGTCGGCGCGGACATACGTGGCCTCGGTGGTGACCATCCCCAGCCCGGCCTTGGCGCGGGTCACCAGATAGTCGATGTACTGCTCGGTGATCCGGCCGTCGGCGGTTCCGTAATTGCGTTCCATGGGAGCGGAGGCGAGGCGGTTACGGAGAGTTTTTGGGGTGCGGCCGTTGCGGCCCAGGGTGAGCGGACGGGCGGCGTGGCGTGCGTTGGATTCCATGACGTTCCTTAGCCTCCAACCCGAACACGGGGCAGGGTATCTGACGGCAGTTGGGTGAAGTGGACGGGTTTGCCGGTACGGGACGATTCGTAAACCGCCAGCAGGATCCGCAGGGCCTTCGTGGCGTCCCGGCCTGTGATGGCCGGTTCGCCTCCTTCACGGACGGCCTGGACAAAATCCTTGACCTGGGAGGTGTGGTGGGGGATGAGTTGGCCATTGATCCTTTCCAGGGGAACGTTCCCCTGCATTCCTTCCGGGTAGGCAGGCTCGGTGCTGACCGTCCCGGATACTGCCCACAGGTCCACCCGCCCGTCGCTGCCTTCCGGGAATTCGGTGAGGGACGCGGAGGCACCGGTCTCCCCCGTGATCCGGACCTGCACGCCAAGGCTCGGGGACACCGCCGTCGACGCTTCAAGGGTGGCCATGGCACCGGAGGTGAAGGTAATGACGGCCGTCGCTGAGTCCTCCACTTCGATGTGCCCGCCGTGCTTGTAGGTGGTGATCTTCCCGTAGACCTCTGCCACATCTCCCATGAACCACTGCAGCAGGTCGATGTAATGGATGGCCTGGGTCATCAGGACGCCGCCGCCGTCGTTGGCCCACGTTCCGCGCCAGGCATCCCGGGAGTAGTACTCCGGTTCGCGGTACAACATCACCGAGCATTGGCCCATGATGGGCCGGCCCAGCGTGCCGTCGTCAATCGCTGCACGGATGCGCTGCGCGGCAGGCCAGAACCGGCGTTGGAAGAGGACGCCCAACTTCACACCGGCATCCCCGCAGGCCTTCACCATCCGCTCAGCCGATGCCAGCTCAATGGTGATGGGCTTTTCACAAAGAACATGGACCCCTGCCGCAGCGGCCTGCAACACCACATCCTCATGGGTGGGGTGCGGCGTGCAGACGGAGATGATATCCAGGCCCAGGTCCAGGAGCTCCCGGACGGTGTTCACTGCCGCCGGGATCCCCCACGCCCCGGCAGTGCCACGCGCACGGTCCAGGTCGATGTCGCAGACCCCGGCGATGGTGACGTGGTCAAGGGCGCGGAAGGCCTCCAGGTGGTTGCGGGAGATTGCGCCGCATCCTGCGATTCCAATCCGGAGAGGGCGGGCGGTGGGAGGTGGTGCGGTGTTCATCGACTGGTGCCGTCTTTCTGGTGCGGTGGGAAAGTGTGTGGGTCCGGGCGGCCGGCTGGTTCCGGCCTAGTAGGCGGCGCGGCCGCCGGACAGGTCGAAAACGAAGCCAGTGGTGTAGGAGGCCGCCGGCGAAATGATGAATTGGATGAGCGAGGCCGCCTCGGCGGGCGTGCCGAACCTGCCCATCGGGATTTTGGCGGCCTGGGCTGCCTGTTGTTCCTGCGGAACTTCGGCGAAGAGCGGGGTTACAACATTGCCCGGGGCGAGGGCGTTGACGGTGACCCCTGACAGCGCAAACTCCTTGGCGAGGGACTTGACCAGGCCCAGGATCCCGGCTTTGCTGGCAGAGTAGGCGGCCATGTTGGCCACGCCTTCCTTGCCGGCTGTCGAGGAAATGTGGAGCAGCCGGCCGTAGCCTGCTTCTGCCATTCGCGGCAGGACGGCCCGGGAGACGATGAACGCCCCGGTCAGGTTGATCCTGATGATGCGTTCGAAGTCTTCCACGGACATGTCCGCCGCAGGGGACACGGGACCCAGGATGCCGGCGCAGTTCACCACCGCGTCGAGCCCTCCCATGTCCTCCGTTGCGGCGGACACGGCCGCAGCAACGGACTTCGGGTTGGTGACGTCCATGGCCAGTGACGAGGTCCCGGCTTCTCCGGGCCAGGTTGCCGAGGGCAGGTCGGCGCCGACCACCGCCGCTCCGGACGCCCGAAGGCATGACGCCGTCGCACGCCCGATGCCGCTGGCTGCCCCGACCACCAGGCAGCGGGACCCGGTGATGGTGGCCGGTGCCTGGCGTGTCATCGGCTAACCGCCCGTCGGAAGTTGGCAAGCATGCGGTCAGCGTCTGCGGGAATCCCGGTGAAGAGTTCGAAGGCGGCGGCTGCCTGGCCAACCACCATGCGGCCGCCGTCAAGTACAGCGCAGCCCTTGCCACGCGCTGCCCTGATCAATTGGGTTTCGAGCGGCCGGTAGACCACGTCCGCCACCCACAGGCCGGGGTGGATGAGGTCCGGATCCACCGGTGTACCGGGGTGGCCTGTCATGCCGATGGGCGTGGAGTTCACCAGCCCGTCGGCCTCCCGGAGGCTTCCGGCGATGGCATCCGTCCCGCTCACTGACAGCTGGCTGCCCGGGAAGTGCCGGGCGAGCCTGGCGGCGAGATCTTCGGCCCTTGCCGGTTCAATATCAGCAATGACCAGGTTCCTGGTTCCGGCGCTGAGCAGCCCGAAGGCCACTGCCGCACCGGCTCCCCCGGCACCGATCTGAACCACCGAGCCGGTCGTTGCGGTCGGAAGGCCGGCCCGGAGACCGCCGATGAAGCCAACGTGGTCCGTGTTGTGGCCCACCGCCCTTCCGTTGTGGAAAGTGACGGTGTTGACGGCACCGAGGATCCGGGCTTCGGGTGAGAGTTCGTCGAGGCCGTCCTGCACCAGTTGTTTGCTCGGATGGGTGATGTTCAGGCCGTCGAATCCGAGGTCTGCTGCGCGCCGCACCAGTGCCGCGGACCGCTCTGCGGGTTCTCCGATGACGTCCAGATCGATGACTCGGTACGTGTAGGAAAGGCCCAGGCTATCGGCTTCCGCTTCATGTAGGGCCGGGGTCAGTGAGCCGCCGATCCCCGATCCGAGCAGTCCGACGACAAACCGGTGGCCGGTATCGGCTTCACGTGGTTGGAATGACCACAGGCCAGGCAGCGCGAGCTGGCTCATGCCTGCACCTTGGCGGTGGCTGCCGCAGGAATGGCGGACGACGCCGGGTGGCGCGCCAGGTCAGACTTCTTGAGTCCCAGCTGGGCAGTTGGAGTCTTGAAGGTCTCGGGTGCCATCAGCGCAGCGACCGCGGAGATGGCACAGGCCACCGCGGCGAAGGTTGCGACCGGCACCCAGTTGGCTTTGTCCCCACCGATCAGCAGCTCGGAAATGACCGGGGCGAATCCGGCCAGGAGCAGTCCGAACATGAGGCTGATGGCCATGCCCGAGTACCGGACCCTGACCGGGAACTGCTCCGGGAAGTAGGCGGGGTAGATGGAGTTGGTGGACGTGTAGGCGACACCGATCAGCAGGATGCCGGTGAGGAAGATCAGCGGGACGTTCGCGGCGGAGAGGGCCATGAAGAACACGTAGATCATGCCGATCTGCAGCAGCAGCCCGGAGACGAAGACGGGTTTGCGGCCGATCCGGTCCGACAGCATGCCTGCCAGCGGACCCATGGCGACGGCGGCAAGGTTCGCGACGGCGATCACCGTCAGCATGAGTCCCTTTTCCACGCCGACCACCGAGGTGGCGTAGGAGAGGGCGAAGACGTTGATGATGGTGTTGATGATGGTGAACAGCGACATTGCCGTGACGCGGATGACGGTTGCCCAGTGATGCCGGAACAGCGTAACAAGCGGTACCTTGACCACTGCGTCGTGCTCTTTGACTTCCTCGAAGACGGCAGGCTCTTCGAGGAGGCGGCGGAGGATAAAGGCGATGACTGTGACTACTGCGCTGGCGAGGAAGGGGATGCGCCAGCCCCAGGAGAACAGCTGGTCTTCGGGCATGGATGCCACCGGAATAAAGACGAGGGTGGAAAGCACGATGCCGAACATGATGCCGCTCATCGTCCAGCTGGTGTAGAAGGCGCGCTTCCCGTCAGGGGCGTGCTCAAGGGTCAGTGAGCTTGATCCGGGTGATTCGCCGCCCGCCGAAAGTCCCTGCACAAGGCGAAGAACCACGATGAGGATGGGCGCTGCCATCCCGATTTGGCTATAGGTAGGCAGGCAGCCGATGAGGAAGGTCGAGGTACCCATTAGCAGCAGGGTCAGGAGCAGGACCCGCTTGCGGCCGAACTTGTCGCCGAGGTGCCCGCAGACCACTGCTCCGAGCGGGCGGGCGATGTAGGCGACGCCCACCGTTGCAAAGGACAGCAGCATGGCGGAGGGGCCGGGCGCGAAGAACAGCTTGCCGAAGATCAGCGCTGCCGCGGAGCCGAAGATGAAAAAGTCGTAGTACTCAAGTGCGCTGCCCACGAAGCCGGATACGGCCGCGATTTTCGCGTTGTTTTTGGGGCGTGCTGGAGCCGATGTCGACACTGACATGGAGTTCCCTTTCTTGTGGTTCGCCGCTTGATGCGGCTGCTCCATCCAGTGTGGCTGTCATCACTTAGCTAGTCCACGACTAAAATGATCTATCACTATGCTGCTATTCCACTAAGTGGAGTTAGGTGCCGTCAGCGGGGATCTCCGGAAAGATCTCTTCGACAACTCCGAGCACAGCGGCCAGGACGGCTGAATCGTTCTCCGCCGACCACGCGTTCATGAAATGCGGCGGGTCATCCAGGGCCACGTATGTGGCTCCGGAGGGAATGATGCCCGCTATCCCGCTGCTCATCAGGGTGACCCCCACACCGGCGGCGACGAAGGTCAACACCATGTAGGGGTCTGACAACTCCTGGACGATGCGGGGACGGAATCCCGCCGCCTGGCAGGCCGCGAGCATCACGTCGGTCATTGACGATGAGCCATCCAGCGGCGGGGAAATGAAGTCGTCGGTTGCCAGTGACTTCAATGGGATGGACTGTTCCTGGGCCAGCGGATGGTCCAAAGGAAGTACCGCGCCGACTTCCTCACTGGCAACCAGCCTGGTCATCACCGACGCTGGCGGGGATTCGGGAAGGCCAACGAAAGCAAGATCGAGAGCGCCCTTCGCGACGCTGGCCAGTCCATCAGCCGTTCGGACCCGGCTGGTGAGGTCCATCTTGATGTCGGGATAGCGACGCCGGACGGCGCGGGTGAGCGGCGGAAGAGTGAGATGGTTTACAGCACCTGAGAATCCAATCCTGATGTTGCCACGGATGCCCGCCTCCTCGGTCTGGGCCGCCTCCCGGGCAAGGCGCATTTCATGGAGCACACGGTACGCCCGCGGCAGCAGGGCATACCCTGCCGGTGTGAGGGCTACGCTTCTGGTGTTGCGTTCAAAGAGACGCGTCCCCAGGTCCGCCTCCAGCTTCAGGATGGTCTGGCTCAGCGGCGACTGCGAAGTGTGCAGGCGCTGTGCGGCACGGCCGAAATGCAGTTCTTCGGCAACCGCAACAAATGCTTCCAGCCAGCGGATCTCTGTCATATCTTCAGAATTTACTCTTTCGTGCCTATTGCCGTGGACGCGCAGCTTTCGCAGACACCGGCGCTCCCCCATGCGCAGGAACCTGGCCGGTCCCCAAGGACCGGGTTTAGGCTGGGCGGATGTTGACCATCGGAACCATCGTCCTCGGCGTCAACGACGTTGCCGCCGCCGCCAACTTCTGGAACGCCGCCATCGGCTACGTCCCGCGGGAACCTGGCGACGACACGTGGGTGACCCTCGTGCCGGCGTCGGGCCCTGGCGCGGAACTGTCCCTCCAGCTCAGCGAAACGCCCGTCCAGGACCACCCGCGGATCCACCTGGACCTCTACGCGGATGACCAGGCTGCGGAGGTTGACCGGTTGGTCTCGCTGGGCGCCCAGCGGGTGGACTGGGACCTGTACCCGGATGACCCGGACTTCGTGGTCCTGGAGGATCCGGACGGGAACCGGTTCTGCGTCATCGACAAAAGCCCGCGATAGCGCCGTCACCGGAAACAAGCCCGCCGCCGGCACCACTACTTCCCGCGCGACACTGTCAACGCCGGCTACCTGCGGGAGAGCGGCAAAAACACCTTCTGGCGCGGCGTCACCATCGAGGACTGGCAGTCAGGCAGGAAGGACGACGGCGGGTAGGCACCCGCCGTCGCCCTTCCTGCTTTGATCCCGGCCGTCAGCAGCGGGCGGCCGGGCTAGGAGTTCCGGCCGCCCGCGGGCCTGTCAGCGCTGGTTCTTGCGCGGCTTCACGATGTTGAGTACGCCGCTTTCATGTTTCGCTTTTTTGTCGGCCCGTTTTTCAAGAATCGACTTGCCGACCTTTTTGGCAGCGGAGCCCCTGGGAGATTTTCCGGACATCGGAATCACGCCTTTCCTTGCTTGCGATACCCGCCACCCTACGCCGTTTTATATATTTATCCAGCCCTCCCAAAATCGCCCCACGCAGCCGCCTCCGCCTGCCCTGCGGCGGGGTCAAATCATTTTTCGGAGCGGAGTACAAAAACATTAAATTGATGATTCTGCTGATTTGGGCATGGCGCCGAAATTTCCGAAATTGCCGCAGGAAAACCACCCACTCAAAGCCAGAATTCAGTGAGCTGCGGGGCCAGCTTTTCACCGTGGCTGAACCCAGCCCGGGCCGCGGCCGGACGAAGTGACAGATCCATGGCGTTGGCGCCAAACATGTGCTCGGAACCGCTGTCCGGGAAGACCGTTTCCACCCTGCTCCCACCTGCGGTCAGCTCCGCCATCTGCGCGGTGAGCTGCATGCCCCATTCGAGCGGCATCCGGGTCCTGCCGCCAAAGGGCGAAAGCACCAGGACGCGCCCGTGCCCCGCGGCAAGGTCGGCGTTCTCGTTGCGCCGGTAGCCGCCGTCGATATAGCGCCTGTCCCCGATCCCGTAGGCGAACCCGCTGGCACAGCTGGCGGCGACGGCGTCCACCAGGTCCACGCCGCTGTTGCGGTCGAAGACGGCCGGTTCGCCGGTGCGGGCATCGACCGCCGTAATGAGCAGCCTGTGCTGCGGCCACTCCCGGATTGGCAGCCGGCTGGCGACGGTTTCGCGCCACCGCCCGGTGGCGTCATGCGCGGAAGCGAGGTCCAGCGCCAGCGCGCCCATCCTGCGGCGCATGTCGGCTGGATCTGCAGCTGAGGCGATGATCCGGTCAGTCCGCTCGAGGTGGTCGGACACCGGCCTGGCGGGACTCACCCCAGCAGCTGCTCCGGCCGGAGCCGTTCGTTGCTGCGGCGCAGCGTCAAGGACGGCCGCATAGAGTTCGGCGGGAGGGGCGCCGGCGATCTGGGCTGCAGCTGTTGACCCGGCGGAGGTGCCGATGACCAGCTCGGCGCCGGCCACGTCCAAACCGGCATCGGCCAGCCCGGCGAGGACGCCGATCAGCCATGCATTTCCTGTTGAGCCGCCGCCGCCAAGGACCAGTGCCCGCCCGGAAGACACCGCAAAGGTGCCGTGCGGAGTTAAAGAAGGTGTTGAGTTCATGGGAGTCGCCCTTCGCGAATTGCCTGATTCGGCGCTCCCGGTGGCGACTAGTTCAGCCGCTCGATCGTGGACTGCGGGGAGCACCCATTGCGGATACAGCATTCATGGGTCTCACCTCCTGCGGCCTGGTCACGATCATGGGAATCTTGGCACACCTGCGGGGCCGGGCGCAACGGGTAAATTTGTAGCGATGATTTTGATTGAGCGGGACAGCCCCGCGCGTGATGACGTCCGTCTGCTCCTGAGCGAGCACCTGGCGGACATGTTCGCCACCTCGCCCGCTGAAAGCGTCCACGCGCTGGACCATTCCGCGCTGTCCGCGCCGTCCATCTCGTTCTGGACCGCACGCGAGGACGGCGCGCTGCTGGGGTGCGGCGCCCTCAAACTTTTGCCCTCCCCCGCCGGCGCCGCAAGGCACGGCGAGATCAAGTCGATGCGCACCACGGCAACGGCGCGGGGACGGGGTGTGGCCACCCTCATGATTCGGCATATCCTTGAGGACGCCCGTGCCCGGAACCTTGGGCACGTCTTCCTGGAGACCGGAACAGAGGATTACTTCGCGCCCGCACGGCGTCTCTACGCCCGGCACGGTTTCACCGAGTGCCCGCCCTTCGCCGACTATGTCCTGGACCCCAACAGCGTGTTCATGGAGCTGAGGCTCCAGGCGTAGACGCCCCCTTACCGCGGAAAGTGTTTGGGGGCGCCGCTGGATTCGCGGGGAATGAGCGTTGGAAGGGATTTCCGTATGCGCGGTTCCTTTCCGGGATTCATAATGAGGTCGATCGCGGTGGCGGCGATCTGGTCCAGGGGTACCCGCACGGACGTCAGGGGCGTGGAGAGCCTGGCAGCCAGGGGGATGTCGTTATAGCCCACGAGGGCCAGGTCTTTCCCTATCTCGATCCGGTGATGGTGCGCCGCGGCAATGACCCCCATGGCAATGTTGTCATTGGCTGCGAATATGGCTGTGGGTCGGTTTCCCGCAGTGTGTCCAAGCAGGGTTTCACCTGCCGAATATCCATTCTCGATGCCGTATCCGGCTGCGATCAGCCATTCTTCGCGCGGCTGTATCCCTGCTTCGCCCAGTGCTTTCCGGGCTCCTGCCAGGCGTGCGGTTCCGGTTGATGTGAAGGCGGGACCGGTAACAACAGCAATGTCACGGTGACCGAGGTCTATGAGGTGGCGTACGGCGAGGTATCCACCAATCTCGTCGTCTCCGAGCGCGGAGGGGCTGATACCGTCGGTGCGCAGCACCAGCGCATGGGCTACCCGGCGCTCACGCAGCCGCCGGGGGAGTTCGTCATCGAGGCGTGCCGTGGCGAGAATCAACCCGTCGACGTTTCTGTCCAGGAGTGTTTCGGCTGCGCGTCGTTCATCCTCAGGGTCATCCCCACTGGTAGCGACCATGGCGAAGTAGCCGCGGGAAGAGGCGGCCTTTTCGAGTTCTTCGAACATCAGGGCCATGACGGTGTCGCTCAGGCGGGGGACCAAGACACCCAACGTCCGGGTCTCGCCGCGGCGAAGACTTGAGGCGAAGGAGTTCCGCCGATAGCCGAGCTCCTCAGCGATTTTCCGGACGTGTATTGCGGCCGCTGAACGGGACGGGATGCGTTCATCCAGGGCCCGGCTGGCCGTGGAGATGCTGACGCCACTGGCAGCTGCGACGTCCTTCAGGGTAACGATCTCAGCCGGTAAGGCCCGTTCCATCGCGGTTCTCCTCTTCAGCAAGGGTGTAACAGACACTCTATTCCTCCAACTTGCAAACGTTCCCTTGACAGTGAGCTGCGACACGTGCAAACTTGAAAACGTTCCTGCAAACGTTCCCATACTAGCGGAACTGCCAACTATCAAAGAAGAGAAGAAGGTAGCTGTAATGACACTCGATCTCCGCGGACTCAGCCCCGCACCTGTCACCCCGTTCACCGAAGATGGCGCTGTCGACTTCGCTGCAATCCAGCGTCTGGGTTCGTGGCTCGGATCGATTGAGGGCGTGAAGAGTCTCGTCGTCTTGGGCCACGCCGGCGAAGGCACGTTCCTTACCGAAGAGGAGCAGCTGGACGTCATCCGCGCGTTCGTGGCGTCCACCGACGGCCGCATTCCGGTCGTGGCGGGCATCACGAAGGAGGGCAACAAGACCGCGGCCCTCGAGGCCAGGAAGGCCGTCGAGGCCGGCGCGTCAGCTGGTCTCGTCTACCCCTCGCACGGGTGGCTGCGCTTCGGATACCAGAAGGGTGCCCCGCAGTCGCGCTACCAGGAGATCTACGAAGAGTCCGGCCTGCCGCTGATCCTCTTCCAGTACCCCGACAACACCAAGGCGACCTACGACCTCGACACCCAGCTGGAGATCGCCGGCCAGGAGGGCGTCTTTGCCACGAAGAACGGTGTCCGCAACATGCGCCGGTGGTACACCGAGATTCCCGCACTGCGCGCCGCGTACCCCGAGCTGCAGGTGCTGTCCTGCCATGACGAGTACCTGCTCCCGACAATGTTCGATGTCGACGGTCTGCTCGTCGGCTACGGCAACATCGCCCCCGAACTGCTCGTCGAACTGATCGAGGCCGGCAAGGCGCAGGACTACAAGCGTGCCCACGCCATTCATGAGCGGCTGCTGCCAGTGACCAAGAACGTTTACCACCGCGGCTCCCACATGGAGGGCACCGTCGCCTTGAAGTGGGGCCTGGTGAACCGCGGTATCCTCGAGCACGCAACAGTGCGCACCCCGCTCCTGCCCCTGCCGGAAGGCGCCGAGACCGAAATTGCGGAAGCCTTCGCCGCCGCAAACATCGGCAAGGTCACCGCCACTGTCTGATCCACGGATCCTGAGGATGGCGGGGACAACTCCCGCCATCCTCCCCTAGGCTTTTGCCATCTCCACTCTTGGTCAATGAGGACCCCAGCACCGCGCTGGAGAAGGAGGACTCGCAATGCGCGAGCCGAACAACACCACCACCATGGCTGGCGGCCCCAACGCCGCCCGGATAAATGCAGAGCTCGTAGCCCGTCTCGAAAGGCTCCCGCTCACCCGGCGCCTGACCCTGATCCGCGTGATCATCGGGTCCGCCACGTTCTTCGACGCCTATACCGTCCTGGCCATCGCCTTCGCCATGCCGCAGCTGTCCACGGAATGGCACCTGACGGCCGGGGAGATCGGGATGATCCTGTCAGCCGGATACGTCGGCCAGATCTTCGGCTCACTCTTCTTTGGCCAGCTGGCCGAAAGGATCGGCAGACTTCCCGTCCTGCTCATCACCATCCTGCTCTTCGTCTCCATGGACGTCGCCTGCCTGTTCGCGTGGGGCGCCGCGTCGATGATCGTCTTCCGCTTCATCCAGGGCATTGGAACCGGTGGTGAGGTCCCGGTGGCCAGCGCCTACATCAACGAATTCGTTGGGGCGAAAAAGCGCGGCAGGTTCTTCCTCCTCTACGAGGTCATCTTCCCCGTGGGCCTCATGTTCGCCGGCATCGCCGGGTACTTCCTGGTCCCGGTGGTGGGCTGGAAGGCGATGTTTATCGTCGGCATCGTCCCCGCCCTGCTCACCATTCCCATGCGCTGGCTGATGCCCGAATCCCCCCGCTGGCTCGCCTCCCGGGGACACGTAAACAAGGCTGACATGGTTGTCACCATGCTGGAAAATGAAGCCCGAAAAGCAGGCCACGCCCTTTCCGAGCCCGTTGTGCGCCCCGTGGACCCGAAAGCGACCGCCCGGACCGACTGGCGCGAACTCTTCTCAGGCATCTACCGCAAACGCACGCTCATGATCTGGATGCTTTGGATCTGCGTCTACATGGTCAACAACGGCCTTATCACCTGGCTCCTAACGCTCTATAAGCAGACCTTCAACCTCCCGCTTCAGGCCAGCCTTGCCTACGGCTGGGTGACATCGGCAGTAGGCGTCGTGGCGTCCATCCTGTGCGCGCTCCTCATCGACCGCGTGGGCCGCAAGCGCTGGTACTCATGGGCATTCCTCGCCGCTACGGTCCCGCTGGTAGTGCTCACCGCCCTCGGCGCCGTCTCCGCCACGCAGGTGGTGGTGTTCGCCAGCATCGCCTACGCCATCCTCCAGACCATCTCGTTTTCCCTCTACCTCTACTCGGCCGAGCTCTACCCGACGCGTCTCCGCGCCATCGGCACCGGATTCGGAAGTGCCTGGCTTCGGGCAGGCTCCGCGATCGGGCCCATCCTGGTCGGCTGGATCGTGGACAATTACGGGGTCAGCTACGTCTTCACGGTCTTCGCCGCAGTCGCGCTCATCGGTGGACTGGTCACCATCTTCTTCGCCATCGAAACCAAGGGCCGGGTCCTCGAGGAACTCTCGCCCTGACCCGCACCACAACCACAAAAACAAGGAAACGTACGACGCCGGGTGGGCACCCGCCGTCGTACGTTTCTGTTTGCCAGGTCTACAACTGGCCGGTGGGGCCGCTGTCCTTGACTTCGCCACGCCAGCCTCCGGTTTCGGTGCCGCGCGATTCAACGAAGTCCTTGAACTTGCGCATGTCCGCCTTGACCTGCATCTTGTCGATCTTCAGCGCCGCGCCTGCCTTTTCGGTGACGGTTTCCGGGGCCCATTCGAAATGGACTTTGACCTTGGTGTGAGTAGCGTCCAGCGGCGTGAACCTGACGATACCGGCATGCGACTTGCCGTCGACGCTGCGCCAGGCGATCCGGTCATCGGGCTCCTGGTCGACAATTTCAGTGTCGAACTCCCGCCTGACGCCACCCACCTTGGTAACCCAGTGGTTGGTGGTGTCCGTCAGCTGGGTTATCGATTCCACTCCGGACATGAACCGCGGAAAGGATTCGAACTGGGTCCACTGGTTGTAAGCGGTACCCACCGGGACGGCGACTTCAACGGTCTCTTCAACCTCTTCGAAGTGTTCCATCTGCTTCCTCCCTATGACGGACGGCCGCAGCGACAGACCGGCAGCACTGGCCTTCCTGCCAGTCAGGCAGCCGCCACCCCAGCACGATAAGTCCGGCAGCTATCTGTGTCCAGAGCCTTGGAATTCCCAAGCGGACGACGGCGGGTGGGCGCCCGACGTCGTCCGCTTCCGGTTGGTGCCTACCCGCTGAAGGCGACCTTTTCCCAACTCAGGACGTCCTCACCCGTGGCGCTGTTGCCGGCCACAGTGAAGCGCACATAGTCCACGGCGTTGTTGGCGCCGTCCACGGTGATGCGCCGCAGGTTGTCCGCTGGGGCCGAGCCGTAGATGCCCAGCCACGGCGATCCCGCGGCGAGGGGCTGGTTCTCCGCGAAGACGTGGCTGTCACCGTTGATGAGGTAGACCGGTGCGTCGAAGTGGTTGGTTTCCTCGACGATCGCCTGCACGATCCCGCGGAAGCCGGAGACGGTTTCGGGATTGGCGGTGGCGTCGGCCAGGAGGGAAGGGTCGAACATGTCGGCCTGCTGCATGAGCACCACCGCGCGCTCATTGCTGCGCCTGGCGTCGGCGAAGGTCTGGTGGATCTGGGTGATGACGGCGTCCGTCCGGTGCTCCACCTCCGCCAGCTGCTCCGGGGTGGGTTCTGTCTTGCCCAGGCCCGTCCACGGCAGGAGGGAGTTGTTGCTGCCCTGGACGCTCAGGACGGAGAAGGCCACCGGTTCTTGGTGAAGCGGACGTCCTCGGGCAGGCCCAGGTTCGCCTGGGACTTCACCGGCATGGTGGCGCCGAGTGTCTTGCCGGGCTGGTTGAAGAAGACCTCCCGCAGTTTGTCCAGACGTTCCAGCGGGTTGTAGGCGCCGTTGTTGGCGCGGTGGCAGTCCACCCATTCGTTGTCGCCAGGCGTGTAGACCAGCGGGTGGGTGAAGGTGTCGAACTGGGAGCGGATGTAGGAGAAGTACCCGTCGGAGCAGACGGAGGAGCCGTTCTTGATGTCGCCCACGTGTGCTACAAACTTCAGGTCCTTGTCGGCGTTGAGGTCCTGGATGCGGGACGGGAACTTGGCGATCTCGGTTGCGCCGTAGGGGATGTCGCCGATCGCGGCGAAGGTGAAGGCCTGGTTGTTGTCGCTGCTGCTGTCCGCAGCCTGTGTTCCGGCGAATGCGGGCTGGGACGCAAGGAGGCCAAGCGCCAGGGTGAGTGCCGCCGTCGTTATTTTCAAAGTCTTTGTGGGCATGTGATTGCTCCTGTTTCTGCTAAATGCCTAGGCGCCGCGGGCGGTGAGGAACTGCTGGAGGCCGGCGAGGTCGTCGGTGTTGATGTGGTCCACGCCGGCGTCGGCCAGTTCGGTCCAGACGGCGTCGCGGGCGGCGCCGGGGTGGTCCGGGGTGGCCCAGAAGCGGACGCGGTAGCCGTTGGCGTGGGCCGTGGCAACGAAGGCGCGCAGCTTGGTCCGCTCGGATTCGGGCATGGGGCCCACGCCCTGCCAGGTGAAGAGCTTGGTCCAGTTGTCGCTGACCAGGGGCATCAGGGCGGCGGGGAGACCTGAGGCGAGGTCCGTAGAGCGGCCGTCGTAGAAGCTGAAGCGCTGGGTCTGTGCCTGCATGGTGGCCAGTGGGCGGTTGCCGCTGATGACGGCGGTCACCGGGCCGGTCTTGACGTTGCCGTTGGTGTAGCGGCTCATGATGCCGCGGTGCTCGGACAGTTCCTGTTCGACGGCGGCGTAGGTGGCCTCGCCTTCGCTCTTGATGTCGATCAGGAGTTGGAGGCTGCCGTCCCACTGGGGGTAGACGCTGTGGCCGGGCTGGCTGCGGACCAGGTCCTGGAGCGGGTCGAGGTAGAGGCTCTCGAGCGTGACGCCCTGCTTGGCGTCGGCGAGGTCGTGGGCCACCCGCAGTTCGCCGTCCACAAGCCACACGTCCGCCTCGACGCTGGTGAAGCCGTGCTCCAGGGCGTCGAACAGGGGCTGGTCATGCTCGTAATCATTGTGGGCGTGTGTCCCGGCAAGCGGCTGGCCGACGACGACGGGAGCCGGCCTGGGTGCCTCAGCCGGGGCTTGAGTCTGCGCCTGGGCGGGGGCTACGGCTGTCCCGGCAAGGGAAGCGAGGATGGCGACGGTGGCGAGGGTGCTTTTCACGAACACGGAGTACTCCTGGTGCGTCGGGGATGTCTGCCCGGCCGGGGTGTGACGGGCGGAAGGGTGCCCGAACAGCTTGCTGTGCCTGCTGGAACGGTTTGGAGCGCTTTGGTTGATGGTGGGTAAACGGAAGGGAACAACAGGCCGGTCCCTACAGGACCGGCAGCCTGCTTCCAAGACCGGCACGGATGTCTACTTCACTTCCAAGACCGGCACGGATGATTGCTGCACGTGGCGCCGTGGTTGGACGCGGTCCTGGCTGTGCCGGGGCGCACACCAACGGAGCACGCCGACGGAGAGCATGAATACCCCGGCTATGACGCAGCCAGATAATCCACGCATACTGCTTCCAAGAGGCTTCCTTCTCCGGGCAGGAAGCCCGGCGGCCACAGTGGCGGTTCCCGGTCCGGTTGTTCGGCGTTGTATTGGCGCCCGGTGGGCGAGATCCAGCCGGGTGGTTCGTTCCTGGCGGTTGGTCCGGGGCTCCAGCCCGTTCGGTGCTTGAGCCTGTGGTGCTTGGGGCACAGCTGACCCAAGTTGCTGATTCCGGTAGTTCCGCCATGTTCCCAGGCTGTGAGGTGGTCTGATTCATTATCCAGGCTGGCGTTGCTGCAGCCGGGAAAAGTGCATTTTCCATCGCGCATCCGCAACCACCGCTTCAGTGATTCCGGAAGGCGGTAGCTGGTCCGGCTGATTTCCAGCGGTGCCCCGTCCCGGGGATCCACGAGGACCCGGTAGAACGAGCCGGCACCTTCCGTGACGAGCCTTCGGGCCATCGACGCCGGGATGGGTCCGTAACCGTCAAGCTCTGCGGGCTCGTCCGCGGTTCCGAGGAGTGAAAACACCGGCACGGTGACCAGCACGTCGGCTTTAAGGGAGGGCGCCGCGCCAACTGCCTGGGCTGGATTGCCCAACAGCAACCCCGCAGCCACATCCGCCCTGAGCTGGGCAAGCGTCCGCGGTTCATCCGGGCCCTGCAGGCCGCGGGCCATGGCGGACATCCTGTTCCAGACCGCGCATGCCGTGTCCGCGGGCATGTACAGCGAGACCCATGCCATTCCGTCCCGGTCCAGGGAGTACTCCATCCGCCGGTCCCCTGCGCACTTCGCGTGCCTCGAATCCAGGGACTCCGGGTGATGCCGTTCCCGCCAGGAACGGACTTTCCGACGAAAGCGGGCCGGCACCAATTCGCCAGCAGCGGCTCCCCTGGCCGCGTTCGGTGCCTCCGGGTCAAGGAAGTGAGCCTCCAATGAAGCGGCCGCAGCGGGGTTGAGGCCAGAGGTTTCGTCCACAAGGATCCGTGCGTGCTGCCAGGAAATGCTTCCGTCCTGCAGCGCATCCAGCGTCGACGGCAAAGAGCTGGTCAGCGCCTGGGCTTCCCCCAAAAGTGCAGACGCGGCACGTTCACCGATGGTGAGGACGCAGGCAACCTCTGCCACCATGCTCATTTCCCGCGCCGACGATTCATAGGCACTTTGCGCCGGCCCTTCCAACGCATCTGACGCCTCTGCGTAACCGGCCAGCAATTGGACCTTCGCCGCGGCTGTGGCAGCTTCGATCCGGGCCACCACCGCCAGGCCGTCCAGGCAGGACTCGGAAAGTTCCCGCAGAGGATCATGGCCAGAGAGTCCGTCTCCACGAGCCGACGCTTCCGAGGAACGGGCAAGGACTCCGGCCAACTCGTTCACCAGTCCGGCCAGGGAGGTGACGGCGGCCGGCAACCCGGCCCTGCGTCCCGCGTCCACAACCGCTCCGGTTTCCATACCCAAATGCTGTCACTGGGGTCTGACATTTCGAGTTCCACCCACAGCAGAACCGAGTATCCGTCATCGCGCCCGCTTCGGTTCCCCACCCGCCAGGGTTTTGCACTCCGGTCGGTCATGGGCGCCGGCATGGGGTCAGATTCAATGACGGCTGTGTCCCAAAATGGGAGGCACGCTGTCCTAAACCTCCGCAACCGGCGCCGCGAACTGCGCCTCGTACAGCCGTGCGTAAGCCCCGCCGGCGGCCAGCAGTGATGAGTGGGTCCCCTGCTCCACGATCTGGCCGGCCTCCATCACCAGGATGAGGTCGGCGTCGCGGATCGTGGACAGGCGGTGGGCGATCACGAACGATGTACGGTCGGACCGCAGGGCGCTCATGGCCTTCTGCACCAGCACCTCGGTCCGGGTGTCCACCGAAGACGTCGCCTCGTCCAGGATCAAAACAGAGGGCCGCGCCAGGAACGCCCGGGCAATCGTCAGCAACTGTTTCTCGCCGGCGGACACGTTGGACCCTTCGTCGTCCAGCACGGTGTCGTATCCCTCGGGCAGGGACTTCACAAAGCGATCAACGTACGTCGCCCGCGCGGCCTCAAGCACCTCCGAAGAAGACGCAGCGGGCCGGCCGTAGGCAATGTTGTCCCGGATGGTCCCACCGAACAGCCACGTGTCCTGCAGCACCATCCCCATCCGCGAGCGCAGGTCGTTCCGGGTCATGGTGGTGATGTCCACGCCGTCCAACGTGATCCGGCCGGCATCCAGCTCGTAGAACCGCATCATCAGGTTCACCAGCGTGGTCTTGCCCGCCCCCGTCGGCCCCACAATGGCCACCGTCTGCCCCGGCTCCGCCACCAAAGACAACCCGGAAATCAGAGGCTTGTCCGGCGAATACGAGAAGGACACGTCCTCGAACACCAGCCGCCCGCGCCCGGCACCATCAGGACTCTGCAAAGAAGCACCCACAGGATCGGCAGACTGTTCCTCCGTATCCAACAACTCGAACACCCGCTCAGCCGACGCAACGCCGGACTGCAGCAGGTTGGCCATCGAGCCGAGCTGCGCCAGCGGCTGGGTGAACTGCCGCGAGTACTGGATGAACGCCTGCACGTCACCCAACTGCATGGCCCCGGACGCAACCTGCAGGCCGCCCACCACGGCAATCCCCACGTACACCAGGTTCCCGATGAAGGTCATGGCCGGCATGATCAGCCCGGAAATGAACTGCGCCCCGAAACTCGCCTCATACAGCTCCACGTTCTTCTGCCGGAACCGCTCCCCCACCTCGCGCTGCCGGCCGAACACCTTTACCAGTGCATGCCCGGTGTAGGTCTCCTCAATCTGCCCATTCAGCTCACCGGTGTTCTTCCACTGCTGCACAAACAGCTTCTGCGAGCGCTTGGCAATCAGCGCCGTGATCCCCAGCGTCAGCGGAATGGTCACCAGCGCGATCAGCGCCAGCGTCGGGGACAGGATGAACATCATCACCAATACGCCCACCACCGTCAGCAACGACGTCACCGCCTGGCTGATGGACTGCTGCAGGCTCTGCGAAATGTTGTCGACGTCGTTGGTCACCCGGCTGAGCAGCTCACCGCGCTGGATCGAGTCGAAATACCGCAGCGGCAGCCGGTTGATCTTCGCCTCGATCTTCTCGCGCAGCCCAAATACCGTCCGCTGCACCACGCCGTTCAGAACATACGCCTGCCCCCACATGAACGCCGACCCCAGCACGTACAGCACCAGCGCCCACGTCAGCACGCTGGCCAGCGCCGCAAAGTCGATCCCCGCACCCGGCGTCAGCGTCATGGCGCCGAGCATGTCCGCCTTCAGGTTCTCCCCCGCCGCCCGCAGCTGCGCAATCAGTTGCGCCTGCGTCATCCCCGGCGGCAGCTGCTTGGACACCACACCGGCGAAAATCAGGTTGGTGCCCTCGCCGAGCAGCCGCGGCCCAATCACCTGCAGCACTACGCCCGCCACGGCCATGACCAGCACCAGCACCAGCCAGAGCCGTTCCGGCCGCAGGGTGCCCAGCAGCCGTTTGGCCGAACCGCTGAAGTTCATCGCCTTCTCTGTCGGGACGTTCATCCCGGCAAACGGTCCGCCGTGCCCTGGGCCGCCGCGCGGCCGGGGAATGCGTACGACGTCGGCCTGGCCGGCTCCGGAGCCGGGCCCGGTTTTGGTGCCGCGAGCGGGACGGGTCCCCGGGTGTTGGGTGCTCATACCGTTTCCTCCGCTGCCAGCTGGGACGAAACAATCTCACGGTACGTCTCGGATGTCTCCAGCAACTCATGGTGCGTGCCGTGCGCAACGATCCTGCCGTCGTCGAGCACCATAATCTGGTCCGCGTCAACGATGCTGGACACGCGCTGGGCGATGATGACCATGGTGGCACCGGCAGTGCTGCGCTTGAGCGCCTGGCGCAGCCGGGCGTCGGTGCCGGTGTCCAGGGACGAGAACGAGTCGTCAAAGATGTAGAGCTCGGGCCGCTTCACCAGGGCCCGGGCGATGGCCAGCCGCTGCCGCTGCCCGCCGGAGACGTTGGTGCCGCCCTGCGAGATCGCCGCGTCCAGCCCATCCTCCATCTGCTCCACGAAGTCCCGGGCCTGGGCGATCTCCAGCGCGGTCCACAGCTCGTCCTCGGTGGCGTCCGGGTTGCCGTACAGGAGGTTGCTGCGCACGGTGCCGGAAAACAGGTATGGCCGTTGTGGCACCAGGCCGATGTGCCCCCAGAGCAGGTCCGGGTCCAGGTCCCTGACGTCCACTCCGTCCATCAGCACCGCGCCGGAGGTGACGTCGAAGAGCCTCGGCATCAAGTTCACCAGGGTGGTCTTGCCGGAGCCGGTGCTGCCGATGATCGCGGTCGTCTGCCCAGCGCGGGCGGTGAAGCTGATGCCTGACAGGACCGGCTGGTCGGCACCCGGGTAGGCGAATCCGACGTCGCGCATCTCCAACTCGCCGCGCCGCTGCCTGCCGGCGAACGCCGCGCTGGTGACCGGGTTCTCCGGCGGCAGGACGCTGGAACTGGTGCCCAGCACCTCGCCGATCCGGTCCGCGGACACCGACGCGCGCGGGATCATCACCGCCATGAAGGTAGCCATCATGACGGACATGAGGATCTGCATCAGGTAGCTCAAGAACGCGATCAGGGTGCCCACCTGCATGGACCCGTCCTCGATCCGGAAGGCGCCGAACCAGATAACCGCCACGCTGGATACGTTCAGGATCAGCATGACGGTGGGGAACATGAGCGCCATCAGGCGTCCGGCGCGGAGGGCAACGTCCGTGACGTCCGTGTTGGCCTGGGCGAACCGCGCCGTTTCCATGTCCTCCCGCACGAATGCCCGCACCACGCGGATGCCCGCGAGCTGTTCGCGCAGCACGCGGTTCACGGTGTCGATCCGGGCCTGCATCTTGCGGAACAGCGGCACCATCCGCGTGACAATGAGCCCGACGGCGATCAGCAGCACCGGGACACACACGGCAATGAGCCAGGACAGCTGGGCGTCCTGCCGGATGGCCATGATCACGCCGCCGATGCTGAGCATGGGCGCGGCCACCAGAAGCGTGGCGGACATCAGCACCAGCTGCTGGACCTGCTGGACGTCATTGGTGGACCTGGTGATCAGGCTCGGGGCGCCGAAGCGGGTGACCTCCTGCTCGGAAAACTCGCCCACGCGGTCAAAGATGGCGCCGCGCAGGTCCCGGCCCAGGCCCATCGCGGCCTTGGCACCGAAGTACACGGCCACCACGGCGCAGGCAATCTGCGCGAGGGTGATGAGCAGCATGACGCTGCCCGTGGACATGATGTAGGCGGTGTCGCCGCGGGCCACACCCTGGTCGATGATGTCCGCGTTCAGCGTTGGCAGGTACAGCGACGCGATGGACTGCGCCAGCTGGAAAACCACGACGGCGACCAGCAGCGGCCGGTGCGGCCGCAGGTATTCGACAAGCAACTTCCAGAGCATACGTACAAGCCCTCACCTGACGGAGTGTCCACAAACGTGGTGCGAAGGTCAGTGTACGTCCGGAGGCTGGGACTTAACCGGGGGTTCGAGCCAGAACTTTCAGGGTTCACTGACGGCGTACGCGGGCCCTCCGAACAGCTCTTTGGGCCTCATTGATCAGGGAATCAGGCTATCGGCGCGGTAGCGGTCGAACAGGGCCGTGAAGGAATCCAGCGTCCGCCGGTATCCCATGAAGCCGGCGTCCCGGCTCTTGCCCATGTCCGTCACCACCTCGATGCCGCGTCCCAGGTCACCGTCCGTGTGCCACCAGGATGCCACCCGGTCCAGCTCCGGCTCGCTGAGGTTGTGGTGGGCGGCGAGCTGCCGCCACTGGTCCCCGCGCCCCGCCATGGACTGCTCCAGGGGACGGGGCTCTCCCTGATAACCCTCCCACTCCACGCCGAAGTAGGCGGCGAGTTTCGGCCACATCCACCTCCAGCGGAACACGTCACCGTTGACGATGTTGAAGGCCTGGTTTGCGGCTTCCGGGGGGGTGGAGGCCCAGAGCATGTGCTCGGCCAGCAGGCCTGCATCCGTCATGTCAGTGAGGCCGTTCCATTGCGTCTCGGATCCCGGGAACACGAACGGCTGCCCGCTGTCCCGGCACAGGGTGGCCTGCGCAGCGAGCGTGAGGCCCATGTTCATGGCGTTGCCCACCGCATGCCCAATGACGGTGTGGGCGCGGTGCACGGACCAGGTGAACCCCTGCCGGGCCGCTGCCGCCCACAGCTCGTCCTCCTGGGCGTAATAGAAGTTCGGCACCGGAAGGCGCGGTTCTTCCTCATGGAAGGGGGTGTCCGGCATTTCCCCGGCGGCGTACGCCTCGAACGGTCCCAGGTAATGCTTGAGTCCGGTCATCAGGGCAACGTGGGCCACGGCCTTGCCCTGCAGTGCTGAGAGGAGATCACGAACCATGCCCGAATTGACGGCGATGTTCTCTTCCTCGGTGGCCCGGCGCGACCACGCGGTGAAGTAGACATGGGAGGGGTTCTCCGGACCAAGCACAGCCGCCAGGGAGGAAGCTGAGGTCAGGTCCGCCGAGAGCCACCGGACGCCAGGGCGCTCAGCTCCGGGCCTGCGGGACAAGGCAAGGACAGCCCAGCCTTCGCCAACCAAAGTATCCACCAGCGCGGACCCCGCGATGCCGGTGGCACCCACCACCAGGGCAGTCCGCCCGTTGCCCGCTGCTGATCCTGAACCCGCTGCTGTTCCTGAACCGATGGTCATAGTGCTCCTTCTGCTGCAGGGTTGTCCGACGACGCCCCCTTGCGACAAGCCCCAGCGTCAGGCAGATATTCCGCCGCTCAGTCGAGGTGTAGGCGGAGGGGGCTAGAAGCTGCCCTCCGTGTCAGGCTCAATCGCCCACGCAAGGCGGTGCAGCACACTTGCCGTCCGGCCCCGCAGGATTGACCAGGGTGACAGGCCGGGCTTCTTTACCCGAACCCTCTTGGGCGCACGCGGCAGCGCGCTGGTGGCAGTGTCGTCGCTCCTCGCAAGGAAGAGGGCTACAAGGCTTGAACCGTCCATGAAGTTGTTTCCTGAAATTTCGAAAGTCCCACGCAAAAGGGTGGGAAGAAATGGAGAGTGCGGACTTACTGAGAGAGGACCCGCACTTTGATTATGGCTGGGGGCAGCGGCAGCCTCCCAACCGGTTGACCAACTATTACGTTCCCTCACTTGGAGAACGGATCCCTCCTGGAAAAGAGGGGTTTCCCTCCCCCGCGTCTATGTTCCAATAGGAGGGTTGCACCGGCTGCCCGAGTCCAACCGCGGCCTCGGCCCAACGGAAGGAAGAAGCACATGACCGAACCCCAAGACCATCCCCCGGTCCCCACGCCCGGGAGCGCACAGGGCCTGGACCAGAAGGTTGAGGGTGGGTGCCCCGTAGCCCATGGCAGCGCCACGGCCCAGGGCAGCGAAAGTGAAAACCCGGCGATTGACACGCCGCAGCCCAAGGGGCACCGGCCACGGACCAACCAGGACTGGTGGCCCAACCAGCTGGACCTTTCCGTGCTTCATGCGCACAGCCAGGCGAGCAACCCGCTGGGCCCGTCATTCAGCTACCGCGAGGAATTCCAGAAGCTGGACGTGGAGGCACTCAAGCGTGACATCACCGAGGTCCTGACCACCTCGCAGGATTGGTGGCCGGCGGACTTCGGCCACTACGGCGGCCTCATGATTCGGCTGAGCTGGCACGCCGCAGGCACCTACCGCGTCCAGGACGGCCGCGGCGGAGCGGGTGACGGCAGCCAGCGGTTTGCCCCGCTGAACAGCTGGCCGGACAACGCCAACCTGGACAAGGCCCGGCGCCTGCTGTGGCCGGTCAAGCAGAAGTACGGCCAGAAGCTCTCCTGGGCCGACCTGCTGGTCCTGGCCGGAAACGTTGCCCTGGAATCGATGGGCTTCAAGACCTTCGGCTTTGCCTTTGGCCGGGAGGACGTGTGGGAGCCCGAGCAGATCTTCTGGGGCCCGGAGGATGCCTGGCTCGGCGACGAGCGCTACGTCGGCGAAGGGCAGATGTCCGAAGAGGTCGGCTCCACCGAAATGGGCCTGATTTACGTCAACCCCGAAGGCCCCAAGGGCAACCCGGACCCGGTGGCCGCTGCCGCGTTCATCCGCGAGACCTTCAAGCGGATGGCAATGAACGACGAAGAAACCTTCGCGCTGATCGCCGGCGGCCACACCTTCGGCAAGACCCATGGCGCCGGCCCCGCCGATGCTCATGTGGGTCCCGAACCGGAAGCCGCCAACCTTGAGGCACAGGGCCTGGGCTGGCTCAGCACCTACGGCAGCGGCAAGGGTGGCGACACCATCACCTCGGGCCTTGAGGTCACCTGGACGGACAGGCCTACGCAATGGAGCAACCGCTTCCTGGAGATCCTGTTCGAGTACGAGTGGGAACTGGTCAAGAGCCCGGGTGGCGCCCACCAGTGGGTGGCCAAGGACGCCCCCGAGATCATCCCGGACGCCCACGATCCCGCTAAGAAGCACCGGCCCACCATGCTGACAACGGACCTGTCGCTGCGCTTCGACCCCGTCTATGAGGCTATCGGACGGCGCTTCCTCAAGAACCCGGACGAGTTCGCCCTGGCGTTCGCCAAGGCCTGGTACAAGCTGCTGCACCGCGACATGGGCCCGGTGGGGCCCCACATGCTGGGCCCGTGGGTCCCGGAGCCGCAACTGTGGCAGGACCCTGTTCCCGCCGTCGACCATGAACTGATTGACGACCAGGACGTCGCCTCCCTGAAGGCCAAGCTGCTGGATTCCGGCCTGACCATCCCGCAACTGGCCGGCACGGCCTGGGCCTCGGCTGCCACCTACCGCAAGACGGACCGCCGTGGCGGCGCCAACGGTGCCCGGATCCGGCTGGAGCCGCAGCGCAGCTGGGACGTCTCCGAACCGGAGCAGCTGTCCACCGTGCTCCAGGCCCTTGAGCGTGTCCAGGATGAGTTCAATTCAGCCCAGGCAGGCGGCAAGAAGGTGTCCCTCGCCGACCTGATCGTCCTGGGCGGCGCGGCTGCGGTGGAAAAGGCCGCTGCCGACGCAGGGTTCCCCGTGACTGTGCCGTTCCGGCCCGGCCGCACGGACGCCACCCAGGAGCAGACCGACGTCGAATCATTCCAGTACCTGCAGCCGCGGGCTGACGGGTTCCGCAACTACCTGCGGGCCGGCCTGAAGCTCCAGCCAGAGACCCTCCTGCTGGACAAGGCCTACATGCTGGACCTCTCCGCGCCGGAAATGACGGCGCTGGTGGGCGGCATGCGTGCCCTGGGCACCAACGTGGGCGGCGCCGGCCACGGCGTGCTTACGGACAGGCCGCAGGTCCTGACGAACGATTTCTTCGTCAACCTTCTCTCACCAGGCACCAAATGGAAGGCGTCCGAGTCGGAGGAAAATGTCTACGAAATTACCGATGCCGCCACCGGTGAGCTGAAGTGGACGGCCACCCCCGTGGACCTGGTCTTCGGCTCCAACTCGCAACTGCGCGCCCTCGCCGAGGTCTACGCCAGCGACGACGCCCGGGAGAAGTTCGTCAACGACTTCGTGGCCGCCTGGACCAAGGTCATGGAGCTGGACCGCTTCGACCTGAACTAGACCCCTAAGTCAGGGCCGGCTGCATACCGCAGCCGGCCCTGACTCCTTTGAAGCGATTGTCAGGGTCCGGCGGGAAAGCTGATCACCGCGGTGGTGCCGCCGCCCGGCGTCTCTTTCAGGCTCAGCTCTCCACCGTGGGCTTCCACAACGCGCCGGGCGATTGCCAGGCCCAGACCCGAGCCGTGTCCGTCACCGTCCCTGTGGAGCCGGACGAGGGGTTCCAGGACGCGCTGCCGGTCCTCCGGGGCGATCCCCTTGCCGTTGTCCGCCACAAACACCGTGGTTCCGTGGTAGTTGGAAATACCGCTGATGCGGACCTTGAGGTCCCGGTCCGGGCTCCGGTAATTCACTGCGTTGGCCACCAGGTTCTGCAGGAGCGTGCGCAGCTGGCCGGGATCCACATGGAGCTTCATAGCCTCGGCGTCCAGGACGGCGCCACTGCCGAAGGACAGGCCCAGATCCTTGGCGACCTCTGCTGCCACCGTCTGGAGGGAGACCCGTTGCCGCTGGAGGGCACCGCCCATCCGGGAGTAGGTCAGGACGTCTTCAAGCATGGCGAGCATCCGGTGCCCGCTGGCATCGATGATCTGCAGGTACTCGGCCGCAGGGTGGTCGCCGTCCACCTCGTCCCCGGCCATCTCCACGTAGCCCAGCATGGTGGTGAGGGGTCCGCGCAGGTCGTGGCTGACACGTCCCGCGAACTCCGCCAGTTTGGCATTGCTTTCGCGCACCTCGCTGAGGGCGCTGTTCAGCTGGAGGGTTCGCCGCTGGAGTTCCAGGAGCTGGACGGCCTGGCGGGCCAGGATCTCCAGCATGCCCAGGTGGTCCTTCCCAGGGGTGCCCGGGGTATTGGCGAAGACGCAGAGGGAGCCCAGCACGAACCCGGACGCGGTCTCCAGGGGCACCGACGCGTAGTACCGCACGGAGGCGATCTCCCCTGTCACAAACGGATTCGATGCGAGGCGGGGGTCCAGGGATGCGTCGGGGACAACGGTTGGCTTCCCCGAAAGGAAGACTTGTGAACACATGGAATCTTCGCGGGCACAGACGGCGGCCTCAAAGCCGACGGCCGCCACCTGCTGTTGCTGATCGGAGGTGACAACATTGATCACGCCGAAGGGGACGCCGCAAAGTTTGGCGGCCAACTGAACCAGGTTCTTCAGGGGTTCCGTAGACAGCTCGTCAGGGGTGTGCGTGGATCCTTCGTCAGCGGCAAAGGCGAACCCGTATTCCTGCAGCAGTTCGTCCCGCCCGGCCGGATCCGCGGGAGCTGCAGTTACCGTCTGAGTGCGCGCCATGAATTGTCCCCTTTCAGACCGCAAATTTGGGTCCGGGGCCGATAGTACAGGCCAGCAGCGATTTCCCGGGAACGCGCTCACCGTGCACGGCCGGAACGCAGGCACATCCGCAGCATAGGATCTTCTCATGGCCCAGCTCATCGCACCAGACGTCAGCCTCCACTCATCCTGGCTTGAGGCAGCGGCAGAGTTTGCCGGTGCCCGGCAGGACGGTGCGGGCGCAGACAGCTGGTCCCCGGACGATCTCATCGGTGCACAGGCGTTCAGCCGGTTCGTTGACGTCCTCATCAAAGACGCCAGGCCGGAAACGGTGCGGAAGCCCGGCTACGTGCCCTGCACCTACCTGTGGATTGTCGACGGCGGCACGTTCCTCGGCTCGCTGGCCATCAGGCACAGCTTGAACGACTACCTCCTCAACGAAGGCGGGCACATCGGCTACAGCGTCAGGCCCTCCGCGAGGCGGCGCGGCCATGCAGCGAAAGCGTTGGCAGACGCGCTTCCCGTGGCGCGGACGCTGGGGATCGAACGGGTGCTCCTGACCTGCGACGAGGCCAATGCCGGATCGAGGGCCACCATTGAAAAAAATGGCGGGCAGTACGAAGACACGCGCAACGGCAAGCGCCGCTATTGGATAGAGAACGCCTAGCCCATGGGGGGAAGCCCCCGCGCGAGTCTAGCTCCAGCGCAGGGGCCTCCAATGCTTCCTGCCGGGGAACTGACGTGGAAGCAGTTAAGAAATTACCGGTCGGTAGCCTGCCTAAATGCCCAAAACCGGCACCTTCGGCCAATCTTGAGCCAACCTTGAGCGGAGCTCACTGCGCGATCTCATCGGAACTCAGTCCGTTGGCCCCGCCGCGGCATCCGGATCCTCTTCCGGTTCAAAGGTGTTGGGCTCGGCGCCGTCGGAAATCCCGACGCCGTCCTTACCACCGGGGATCCCGCCGTCGGCATTGCCTTTGCCGGCCGCCGAGCCTTCCTGCGGCTCATCCCCGGGCAGTGAATCAGGTGAATTGATGGACATCGCTCCTCCTTCTGTGGCTGGGCCTCCACGCTAACAGCCCCCGACCCAAAAGGCGCCGGAAGGCGGCCATCTCCTGAAGTCAGCGGCCCAGTTCCGCGGCCCGCTGCTGCCTCAGGATGTAGCGCTGCAGCTTGCCCGACGGCGTCTTTGGCAGGTCCTCAACGAAGTGGATGCGGCGCGGGTAGGCGTGTGCGGCGAACTGCGTCTTGACCATGGTCTGCAGTTCGGCCACCAGGGCATCACTGCCGGTGGTCCCTTCCGCCAGGACAACATAAGCCTCCAGGACTTCTCCGCGCAGTTCGTCGGGAGCGCCCACCACGGCAGTTTCCAGGACCGCCGGATGGGTGGCCAGGACGCTCTCCACATCGAAAGGGCCAATCCGGTAGCCGGCCATGATGATCACGTCGTCATCACGGGAGGAGAAGAAATAGTAGCCGTCCGCGTCCACCGTGCCCGCGTCGCCGGTCAGGTACCACTTGGCGTCCGCGCTGAATCTTTCCGCCGTCTTTTCCGGTGCGTCCTGGTACCCCTTGAACCACATCATGGGGCTGTCTGCCACATTGACGGCAACCCGGCCCAGTTCACCCGGCGCGGCCGGCTCGTCGGCGTTGTCCTTGAGGACCGCACAGCTCCACCCCGGCAGGGGCCGGCCCATGGAACCCGGCCTGAGTTCCGTCCGCACGTCGTCATGCCAGGCATTGATGATCATCATCCCGTGTTCGGTCTGTCCGTAATGGTCCCGTACCGGAACCCCCAGCACCTCCCGGGCCCAGCTGATCACCTCCGGGGTCAGCGGTTCGCCGGCGGACGAGGCGCGCCGAAGGTGGAAAGGACTGATTCCGGCGCCGGCTTTCGCGCGCATGGTGCGGTACACGGTGGGGGCAGCCGCGAAGTTGGTGACGGAAAACGCCTCCAGCACTTTGAAGCTGAGTTCCGGCGAGAAACCCGGGCGCAGCAGGAGGTTCCGCCGCCCTGCCGCCATGGGACCGAGGATCCCGTAGTACAGGCCGTAGGCCCAGCCGGGATCTGCGGCATTCCAAAAAACATCCTCGTCACTGACGTCCAGGCCCAGCTCGACGTACTGGCGGAACGCGGCCAACGCCCGGACGGGCACCGGTACGCCCTTGGGTGCACCGGTGGTTCCGGACGTGAAGATCAGCACCAAATCACCGTCACCTCCCACAGCTTCGGCCGCGATCCCCGGTTGCTGCCTGGCAAGGAGCGGCGTGAGCGCCAGGTCCGGCAGGGATGCTTCTGCGCCGGCAACCACGACGGCGGCCTCGGTTTCGTGGATCTTCGCCCGCTGGTCGGCGTCGGTGATCACAGCCTTTGCGCCGGAGGCTGTGAGGCGAAGCTCGATGGCCGGCCACGCGAAGGCGGTGAACAGCGGCACGTGGACGGCACCGCGGCGCCAAATAGCCAGGAGCATGACCACCAGGTCCGCCGACTTTCCCATCAGGGTGGCCACCGCATCTCCCGGACCTATTCCCAACTCCGCCAAGGCGGCGGCTCCCCGTTCCGAGCGTTCCCGGAGCTCGCCGTAGGTGATGTCCTCGGCGGAGAGGTCGGCAGCAACCACCGTAAAGGCAACGGCGTTGGGATCGTGGCTGTCACACAGGAGTTCGGCCGCGCAGGCGTCGGCCGCACCGTAGGTGGAAAGAAGGGCATCAACGGCTGGGACCGGACGGGACATTCATTCTCCTTTGAACAATGTGACCTGGAACAGCGGCACCTGGAAACAGCGGCCTCTGTAACGCAGTGGAATAAACGTACTGCAGGTCAGCCCCTGGCGCCCGGCGGCCTGATGATGCGCCGCTGGGCAGCGGCCGCGATGGCGGCGGTGCGGTTGTCCACGCCGAGCTTGCCGTAGATGTGCACCAGGTGGGTCTTCACCGTCGCCTCGGAAATGAAGACCTGCCTGGCGATGGCGCGGTTGGACAGGCCCGTGGCCAGCAGCTCCAACAGCTGCACCTCCCGGGGGGTCAGCGAAGTGCCGGGGTTGCTGATCCGGTCCATCAGCAGCGCAGCCGCCCGCGGCGCCAGGGCCGTCCCGCCAGCAGCCGCCTGCAAAACCGCCTGCCGGAGCTGGTCCGGCGGCGCGTCCTTCAGCATGTACCCGCTGGCTCCCGCCTCGACGGCCGCCAGGATGTCCGCGTCGGTGTCGTACGTGGTGAGGATGAGTACCGGCGGAGCGGCGTGAAGTTTGCGGATCTCGGCAGTGGCCGTGACACCGTCCATCCCCTCGCCCATTTGCAGGTCCATGAGGACCACATCCGGCGCCTCGCCCAGCGCCGTCAGCCGGGCCAGTTCCTTCAGCGCAGCGGCCCCGTCAGCGGCCTCGGCGGCGATGGAGATGCCCTCGATTCCGGTGAGCATGGCACGCAGCCCGGCACGGACCACGGGGTGGTCGTCCACCAGCAGGACGCGCACCTCACCCACGGGGACCACCGTCCAGCGGCAGCCGGATGGCCACCACGGCGCCCTCGCCGGGCGCGGACTCCAGTGCAAGCGTCCCGTTCAATCCGGTGACCCGCTCCCGCAGCGAGCGCAGCCCGAACCCGCTGCCGTCCGCTGCGTCCGCGGCACCGGCCGCAGCGGCGGGATCAAAGCCCGTGCCGTCGTCGTAAATGTCCATGGTCACCTCGGTGCCCAGGAAGGCAAGGGTGACGACGGCGTTCGCTGCCCGGGAGTGTTCGCGGACATTCGCGAGGCTCGCCTGAGCCGCCCGCAGCAGGGTCACGCGGACCGGCTGGGGCAGATCCTGCGGCTCACCGTCCACCTCCAGCCGGCACCGCAGCGCCACCCCAGCGGCCGCGGCGCCTGCCTCCGTCTTGCCGCACAACCGGCGCAGGGCCTCCACCAAAGTGGTCCCCTCCAGCTGTGGCGAGGACAGGCCGCGGACGAAGCTGCGCGCCTCCGCAAGGTTGTCGGCGGCGGTCTGCTGCACCAGCGCCAGCCGTGAGGATGCGGTCGCGGCATCACCGTCGGCGAGGGACTGCTCCGCCGCCCGTCCCAGGAGCACGATGCTGGACAGGCCCTGGGCCAGAGTGTCGTGGATTTCCCGGGCCAGCCGCTCCCGCTCCGCCAGCATCCCGGCGTCGTGCTGGGACCTGGCCAGCTCCTGCCGCGTCCGGCGCAGTTCGTCGGCCGCACGCCGCTGGTTTTCGGCCTCGCGGTACAGGGCCGCGTACGCCAACCCGGTGATTACCGAGAAGACCGCACCCAGCACAGGGCCCACCACGGCCGCGGCGTGCGGCACCGGGGCGCCGCTGGCAGCCCACTGGGAGGCAACCACCGCCACCGTCATCAGCGCGATGGTCAGCAGCGCAGCCCGCCGGGGCAGCAGGTGCAGGTGCAGGAAGAAGATGGGGAACGCCAGCCACGCAAAGTCCGCACTCCCGGCAAGCAGCAACGCCCACAAGCCCGTGACCAGGGTCAGCCAGAGCAGGCCGTAACGGCGGGGGTTGAAGCCGATCCGGGCTTCCGCGTGGCGCTTTTCGAGGACCGTTCCGGCCAGGTACACAGCAGCGAGGACCACGGCGGCGCCCGCCCACAGCCAGCGCAGGGAACCACCGGACATCAGCATCCGGACCAGGGCCACGGCCAGCAGCACCGCGAACCCCGTGTGCAGGGTGACCCGCAGGACCCGAAGGATTGCCGCCGACGATGCGTTTTCCAGCGCATTCAACGGCCCCTTCGCGGGGATGCCGCCGGCCTTCTCCGGTGGTTGCGGCAGGGGCGTGGCAGGCATTTCCCCAGCTTATGCCGGGACCGCCTGCAGGGGATCAACCGAACGGTTGACTCCCGGCTCAACCCTTCCATCCCGGAGGATCAACCGTCCCCGCGATGCCGCCGGGGGCAGCCCCCGGGAGAGTGGAAGGACACAAGAATCCACCCCTGCTGAGAGAAGAAACAACGTGTTCCTGGCAATCCGCGATATCCGCTTCGCCAAAGGCCGGTTCGCCATGATGGGCGGCGTCGTAGCCCTGATCACCCTCCTGCTGGTCATGCTGTCAGGCCTGACAGCGGGCCTGGCCGAGCAGTCGACGTCGGCCATCGACAAGCTGGGCGCGGCCGGCACCAGGCCGGTGGATACCATCGTCTTCGGCGCTCCCGGTTCCGCCACCCCCAAGGCGTCCTACACGGAAAGCTCCGTGACGGCCGCCCAGGTGGAGCGCTGGAAGAACCAGCCCGGCGTCAGGTCCGCAGAGCCGCTGGGCATTACCCAGACCCGGGCCCAGACCGTCAAGGGGTCGGGCACGGCCAACGTGGCGGTTTTCGGCGTTTCCCCGGGAAGCCCGCTGGCACCCGTTGAGGTGTCCGCCGGCACCGCGGTGCTGGGTACCTCGGTTGCGGAGGCTCTGTCGGCCGGCCAAGGCGACAAAGTCTCCCTGGGCGGCGTGGAGCTTTCCGTCGCCGCGGTGGTGCCGGATCAGTGGTACGCACATACCAGCGTGGTGTGGACGGCCCTGCCGGCGTGGGCCAGGGCAGCGCACGTGTCCGACGGCGGACAGCTGGCGACCGTCGTCGCCGTCACCTACGCCCCGGGGGCCACGGTGGACGGCGCCGCCGTCGACGCAGCCGTGCATACAGTCAGCGCCTCACGCGCCGGGTCCTTCCAGGCGCTGGGCTCCTTCAAGAGCGAGAACGGGTCCCTGACCCTGATGCAGGCGTTCCTGTACGGGATCTCGTCACTGGTGATCGTGGCATTCCTGACCGTATGGACCATCCAGCGGACCCGGGACATTGCCGTGCTGAAAGCCATGGGTGCGCCCGGTGCCTACATCCTCCGGGACGCCCTGACCCAGGCCGCGATCGTCCTCACCGCCGGTGCCGCCGTCGGTGGAGCCGTGGGCGTCGCGGCCGGTTCCCTTGCCGCCCAGGCTGCCCCGTTCCTGCTGAACGCGGGCACCACGGTGCTTCCCGTCGTCGGGATTGTTGCCCTGGGCCTGGCCGGCGCCGCACTGGCGGTCCGCCGCGTGACCAAGGTCGACGCGCTCCTGGCGCTCGGCGGCAACTAATCCACCCTTACGAAAGGAACGCCATCATGCCCTCCCCCACCCCCGCTCCCCTGAGCCTGGTCAACGTCACCCTCGAATATCCGGACGGCGGCGGAACCACCACCGCCCTGGACCGGGTCAGCCTCACGGCCCCGGCCGGCCAGCTGGTTGCGCTCGTGGGCCCTTCGGGCTCCGGCAAATCAAGCCTCCTGGCCGTCGCCGCCACCCTGGTCCGCCCCTCCCACGGGCAGGTCATGATTGACGGCACCGATACCGGTGGCCTCAGGGACAAGGAGCTCACCGCGCTGCGCCGGCACAAGGTGGGCATCATCTTCCAGCAGCCCAACCTGCTGCCCTCGCTCACCGCCGTCGAACAGCTCATCATCAGCGACCACCTGCGCGGAAAGCCTGCCAAGGCGGCTCGGACGAAGGCCGCGGAACTGCTGGACGTCGTTGGCCTCTCCGCGAGCGCCAGGAAACTGCCGCACCAGCTCTCCGGCGGCCAGCGCCAGCGGGTGAACATCGCCCGGGCACTCATGGGCAGCCCCAAGGTGCTGCTGGTGGACGAGCCAACCGCCGCTCTGGACCATGAACGCAGCGCCTCGATCATCGGGCTCCTCCGCCAGGTAACCACCGGGTTCGGGGTGGCCACCGTGATGGTCACCCATGACACCGAGTTCGTGCCGCTGACGGACGTGGTGGCCACCATGCGGGACGGCAGGCTGACGGCGCCGGTGCTGACGGGGGCGTAGGGGCCCCTGTCCTCACCCCAGGTGGTGCACCGTAAACGCCGTCAGGAACCCCACGGCCGCGGTGAGTCCGGTCAGGTTGTGGTGCTCCTCGAAGGCCTCGGGAATCATCGTGTCCGCCAGCATGGCCAGGATGCCGCCGGCGGCAACGGAGGTGATGAATGCGACCAGCTCATCCGGGGCGTCCTCCAGCGCCACATATCCCAGCAGCGCTGCCACTCCGCTCAGGAGCGCAATGCCGCCCCAGAGCCCGAACACGTACCCCCTGCTCCGGCCCGCCTTCTTCATGCCGGCGGTGCCGGACAGGCCCTCCGGCACGTTGGAGATGAAGACGGCTGCCAGCATGGCAGGACCTCACCGCTCCGCCGGCCAGCAGGCCGACGCCCAGGACCACCGATTCCGGGACGCCGTCCAGCAGTGCACCGACGGCGATGGCGGTGCCGCTGCCCGGATTGTCCTTTTCGGAGGGCTGCTGGTCCCCGGACCGCTTGCGGTGCTTGGCGCCGGCCCTGGCCAGGAGCACGTTGGCGCCCACGTACACCACTGCCCCCGCCAGGAAGCCCGCCACCGTGGGCCAAAGGCCACCGCCCTTGACCGCCTCGTCCACCAGTTCAAAGGCAAGGGCCGAGATCAGCACACCTGCGCCGAAAGCCATGACCGTCGAGACGATTTTGGAGGGGATGGACCACCGCCAGGACACGGCAGCTCCCAGGACCAGGGCAGCACCGGCACCGGTGCCCCATACAAGTGACATCAACCAGGTAGGCATACCTCTTCCGTCCCCAGCGCGGCGGCAATGAAACAAGGGGCAGCAGTGCACCCGGTCACCCTCCACGCGCAGAATTGATGGGATCTTGAGGCAAACCTTGCCATCCCTAGACATTGCAGGTCCACGCTTTAGCCATAGGACCAAACCAGCTTGTGGGGAGCAGGAAGTCATGGGAAGCAGAACAGCGTTGGACAACGAGGTCACAACCGTGGGAGGCGTGCTGACGGACAAGCAGCCGCTGGATTTCCACACGTTGGGACTGGCCGGGTGCATTGACCGGCTTACCGCCCCTCTGAGGCAGCGCGGGACCTCGGTCCACTGGGATACTCCGCACTGGGGCGTCGAGATCCCGGCGGACTGCGCGTCCCTCCTGTACCAGTCGGCCCGGGAGGCGCTCAGCAACGCGTTCAAATTCTCGTCCGCGTCCACGCTCAGCATCCAGCTGGCGGCTGTTGACCACGGCATCCGCTTGGTAGTGGCCGACGACGGCACGGGCTTCGACAGCATCCTCGCCAAGAGCGGGCGGCACCACGGCTACGGCCTGCGGCTCATGGCGGTCGCCGTGCAGGAAGCGGGCGGCGCAGTGGAGATCAGTTCCAGCCCCGGCCAGGGCACCAGCGTGACGGTGACGCTGCCGCTGGACTGACCCGCCGGCTCGCGATGCCGGCATAAAGACTCGGATGCCCGCCGTTGCTGGGACGGCGGGCATCCGTACGCCTTATGAAGACCCGCCAGGGAATCAGCGGGAAAGCTTGGCGGCGTCCGGTTCCAGGTCGCCGATGTGACCGGGCGCGTTGGCGGCCAGGACCCGTGCCACGAAGGCCGCATACTCTTCCATGTAGTGGCTGAGGAACTTGGCGGTGGACCCGTCCTTGACCTCGCCGTCGTCGCCGAAAACCTTGGGATCGTACTTGACGTAGGCCTCCGGCGCATTCAGCTGCGGTGCGTCCAGGAAGCTCAGGACGGCCCGCATGGAGGACTGCATCACGGCCGTCCCGATGCTGCCAGGTGAGGCGCCGATGATGCCGGTGGGCTTGCGGGCAAAGGAGTTGGTGCCCCAGGGCCGGGATCCCCAGTCGATGGCGTTCTTGAGGGCTCCCGGGATGGAGCGGTTGTATTCCGGGGACACGAAGAGGATCCCGTCCGCGGCCTCAATGGCTTCCTTGAGGGCCCGGCCCTCCGGCGGGAAATCGGCGTCATAGTCGTAGCTGTACAGCGGGAGGTCCTTGATTGGGATCTCCGTGAATTCCAGTTCCCCGGGCGCGAGTTTGATCAGGGCCTTGGCCAGAACCCGGTTGATGGAGCCGCTGGCCAGGCTGCCCACGAAATATCCGATCTTGTACGTTGCCATGAGTGGTCCTTTCCAACAGCCGGGCCGCGCCGGCTGGGTCGGTTTGGGTTGGAAATGGCGCCGTCCCAGCAGCCCGGAGGGGCGAAGAAACGGCGGTTGGTGCTCACTGCTTCACCAGTCCAGCACACAAGCCCTGCTGCGGCCAGAGTGCGTGGGAGGTCCTTGACACGTCATGGAGCGGAGCGCTGAATGAGGGGTACCGCGAACCAGCGCCACGAGGAGCAGCCATGACTGAAGATCGCTCACGGAACGACGACGACGACCGGGTCCACGCTGAATCGCCCGCCGAAGGCGATCCGGACGCCGACCCTGCCGACATCCGCGTCCACTCCCAGGACCCCGCCGAGGGAGCAGACGACGACGGGGACCCCGCCAGGAAATAGCCGCCCGGACGCCAGCCCCGGCCCAGCAGCCAACCGTCCCGCCTGGCAAAATCCCCTTGCACGCACGCCACCTGTCTACTACGTTGTAGGTCATCGAGAAAGCGCTTTCCCACTATCGGGACTTCCGCGCGCAGCAATCACCAGTGGAATTGGATGACATGACGGACAACACCCTCATCAGGTGGATCGACGGGCAGGCACCCGCAGAAATCAGCGGCGGAACCACGTGGGGGATGCCGTTCCCGCGCGGCACCGCGCAAGGTGTGGAGGCGTTGTCAGTTGCGGACGGCAGCGGCACGCCGGTCCCCAGCCAGGCCTGGCCCCTGGCCACCTGGCCGGACGGGTCCCTGAAGTGGGCGGGCATTGCGCTGCCGGCAACGGACACGCCCTCGGACACCTATCAGGTGAGGGCCGACGGCGGCACGGCCGCCGAACCCAGCCAGCCGTCGTCGGCCGGCGCGTCCGTCACGGTCACCGAAAGTGCCGACACCCTCACCGTGGACACCGGCGTCCTGCAGATGGTGATCAACCGCGGCGGTTCCACCCTGTTCAGCACCCTTTCCCGGAACGGGCGGGAAGTTGCCCGGGACGCCCGGCTGGTCAGCCTGCTGCAGGACAGCGTCCCCGAGGGCGCGGGAACGGTTGGCCGGGACGCCTTCACCGGCGGGGTCACCGCCGTCGTCCTGAAACAAAGCGGCCCCGTGCGGGCGGTGGTGCGGCTGGAAGGCAACCACCGTCCGGACACTCCAGAAAGCGGAAAGCGGGACTGGCTGCCGTTTGTGGTCCGCTTCTACTTCCATGCCAACGCCCGCAGCGTGCGGATGGTGCACTCTTTCATTTGGGACGGAGACGCGGACCAGGACTTCCTGGCAGGACTGGGCGTGCGGTTCACGGTGCCACTGGCGGCGGAGCTGCACAACCGGCACATCCGCATCGCCGGAGCCGACGGCGGGTTCCTCGCCGAGGCAGTCCGCGGCCTCACCGGACTCCGCCGCGACCCGGGCGAGGACGTACGGGAGGCGCAGATTAACGGCCGCCCCACTCCCCCGCCGGATACCTGGAACCCTGACGTCTCGACCCGCCTCCACCTGGTTCCCACGTGGGGCGACTACACCCTCAGCCAGCTCAGCGCCGACGGATTCGAGCTGCGCAAGCGCACCGCCGCCGGCCACGGCTGGGTGGGAATCACCGGCGGCACCCGCGCCGGCGGCTTCTGCTCCCTGAGCGATACCCACGGCGGACTCGGGGTGGGCATCAAGGACTTCTGGCAGTCCCACCCGGGCCAGCTGGACATCCGCGGCGCCGCCACCGGCGAGGCCTCGCTCACGGCGTGGCTGTTCTCCCCCGAGGCCCAGCCCATGGACCTGCGTTTCTACCACGACGGCCTGGGCCAGGAAACGTTCGAGGAACAGCTCGACGGCCTGGAAATCACGTATGAGGACTATGAGCCGGGCTTCGGCAACCCCACGGGAATTGCCCGCACCCACGAGTTGACCCTGTTCGCCTACGATGCCACCCCGCCCACCGAAACCCTCGCGGCCGACGCCGCCTCCGCCGCCACCCCGGCCCTGCTGCAGGCCACACCGGAGTATCTGCACTCGGCGGGCGTCTTTGGCGACTGGGATCCGGTGGACCGGAGCACTCCCGCGCGGGCCGTGCTTGAAGACCGGTTGGACTTCCTGTTCGATTTCTACGCCGGCCAGGTGGAACAGCGGCGCTGGTACGGCTTCTGGAACTACGGCGACGTGATGCACACCTACGACTTTGACCGGCACGTGTGGCGGTACGACGTGGGCGGCTACGCCTGGGACAATTCGGAACTGTCCCCCGACCTGTGGCTCTGGTACTCCTACCTGCGCTCCGGCCGGGCGGAAGTCTTCCGCTTTGCCGAGGCCATGACCCGGCACACGGGAGAAGTGGACGTTTACCACCTGGGTCCCTGGAAGGGGCTCGGCTCACGGCACAACGTCCAGCACTGGGGCTGCAGCGCCAAGCAGCTGCGGATCAGCACGCCGGCCTACCGGCGTTTCTACTACTACCTGACGGCGGACGAGCGCACCGGGGACCTGCTGACCGAACTGGTGGACAGCGACCAGAACTTCCTGGGTCTTGACCCCGTGCGCAAGGTCCGCACGGATGCCGACACCTACCGCCCCAACCGCGGCGCACTTGGCGTGGGGCTGGGGACGGACTGGGGTTCCCTCGCCGCAACCTGGCTGACGGACTGGGAACGCACCGGCAACCCGCGTTCCCGCGACCGGCTGCTGGGCACCATGGCGGACATCGGGGCGCTCAAGTACGGCTTCCTCACCGGTGAAGCGCTGTATGACCTGGACAAGGGCCGGTTCGACTCCGGCCGCGAGCAGATCCAGGTCTCACACCTCAGCGCGGTGTTCGGCTTGGTGGAAATCTGCAGCGAGCTGGTGGACCTGGTGCCGGACCCGGAGTTCGAGCGGTCCTGGCTGCAGTACTGCCGGCTCTTTCTGGCATCGAAGGAGGAACAGGTGGAAGCCGTGGGCCAGCCGCTCGACGGCATCCATCTCACCCAGGCCCACAGCAGGCTGACGGCCTACGCGGCGGCAAGGTTGCAGGACCCAGAACTGGCAGCCCGGGCATGGGAAAGCTTTGCCGAAGGCGGGGAGCACCTGAACCACGAATCGGCCTTCACCCTGCGGAAAATCGAGCCGCCCCACGTGTTGGCGCCCGTGGACGAGGCGCCGACGGTGTCCACCAATGACACCGCCCAGTTCGGGCTGGCAGTCATCCAGAACCTGGCGCTCGTGGGCCGGTACCTGGACTGACACTCCTGCGTGGCACAAAACCGCGACGGCGGCACCTGGCCGGGTGCCGCCGTCGTCCGTTTTCCCCCATGACCAAGTTGGACTCTGGAAACATCCAAGATCAAAAGGTATGTTAGTAAGCATGCTGATGATTCTTCCCGAGTCATTGGTTTCCGGTAGCAAAGCGAAGGAGACGTTATGAGCACGAAGGTGGAAAAACGCATTCTGGTGAACGTACCGGTGAGCACCGCTTATAACCAGTGGACCCAGTTCGAGGAATTCCCGCACTTCATGGGCGGCGTCAAGAGCGTGACCCAGCTCAGTGACGACCGGCTGGAATGGGTGGCCGAGATCGGCGGCGTCCGCAGGCAATGGGAAGCCAAGATTTTGGAGCAGGTCCCGGACCGCAAAGTTGCGTGGGCCGCGACCGAAGGTGCCACGAACGCCGGCGCTGTGGAGTTCGAGGACGTGGGAGGCGGCCAGACCTCCATCCGGCTGAGCCTCGAATACGAGCCCGAAGGCCTGATCGAGAAGGTGGGCGACAAGCTCAACGTCGTGGACCGGCAGGCGGAATCGGACCTGCAGAAGTTCAAGGAATTTATTGAGGACGAAGGCTACGCCAGCGGCGCCTGGCGCGGATCCGTCAATGCCGGCTCAGCTGTGGGCACGCCCGGTGTTGAACATGCAGGGGGCTCCCGCGGCGATTCCGGCAAGGCCGGCGTCTCCGGCAAGGTTGCGGCCGGCGTCGGCATCGCAGCGGCTGCGGGCGCAGCAGCGGCCATGGCTGCCAGCGGCAACAAGGAAGACACCGAAACGCGTGACGTGACGGTTACGCAGACCACTCCCGCGGTCCCGGCAGAACCGGTTGTGCCCGCGGAGCCCCTCACCACCGGCGCCACCACCGGCAGCGCCTACCCGGGCACGGGGACAACTGACACCACAACCCCAGGCACGACGTCGGGGGCCGGCTCCACCGGCTCGGTCGCCGACCTGGGCGATGACAGGATCGGCCACGCTTTTGACCAGACCAACGGCCTCGTGGACACCACCGGCGAGTCCGATGACACGGTTGCCGGCGAAAACCTGAGCGCCGGCGAACGGCGCGAGGACGACCGCAACGCCGACGGCGGCCTTCCGCCTGTGGGTGGCAACCTCGGCGGCCACTGACCCGTCCCAACCGAAGAACCAGCGCCGCCCGCCTTTCCCCCAAAGGCGGGCGGCGCTTTGCCGTCACTGCTTAGTTTGCGGCCCCCGGGATGACGGCGCCGTCCTGGATGACGAACTCAAGATGGTCAGCCATGTCGGCAAGCACAGCAATGTCCTGTACCGGATCAGCCGTCAGGACGAGCATGTCGGCGTCCGCTCCGGGCGCGATAATTCCAATTTCACCGGGCCTTCCCAGCAACTCGGCGGCCGTGGTGGTCGCGGCACGGATAGCGTCGATGGCCGGCTGGACCTTTCCCAGCAGCCTGAACTGTTCGTTCTGGTGACGATGCATGCCGCCCAGCAGGTCTGAACCGTAGACCAGCTTCACGCCTGCTTCGTGGGCCTGGGCAATGGCTTCAAGTCCACTGTTTAGGACAGAATCCACTTTGGCCCACATCTCCTCCGTCAGCCCGGACTCCCGGCCTTCTTCCTTCAGGGCCCAATATGTCACCAGGGTGGGCACCAGGAAGGCGTCCTTTTCCAGGAAGAGACGAAGGCTCTCGTCATCAAGAAGGTTGCCGTGTTCGATCGACCTGACTCCTGCCTCCAGGGCCCGGTTGATGGCGCGGGCAGTGTAGGCGTGCGCGGCGACGTACCGGTTGGCCGCCTCCGCTTCCTCCACGGCGGCCCGCATTTCATCGCGCGAGTACTGGGTGGAGTCGATGCGATCGGTGGGGGACGATACCCCTCCTGAGGCCATGATTTTGATGTGGTGGGCTCCCTTGCGGAGCTCGTCACGGGCCGCGGCGCGCACGGCGTCCACACCATCGGCAACCCGGCCGATCCCGCAGCAGCCTTTGCGGTTGGGCTCATGGTCCTCGCCGGGAAGGCGCATATCGCCGTGGCCACCCGTCTGGCTGAGGGCCCGCCCGCAGAAGTGAAGCTTGGGACCCTCAAGAAGCCCTTCGGCCTGCGCCTTCGCCAGGCCGAAATCTGCACCTGAAAGGTCACGGACGGTGGTGAAGCCCCGCCGCAGCATACCCTGCATGATTCGGGCGGTCTGCGCATACACATAGGAGGGCGGAGTCCAGGTCAGCGAACGGAAGTCCGCGCTCGAGGCCACGACGTGCACGTGGGCGTCAATGAGGCCCGGGATGACATATTTGCCCGTTCCGTCGATGATCTGCGCTTCTTCCGGAGCATCCGCACCCTTCTCTACGCTCCTGATTTTTCCGCCTGCTGTGACTACGTCGGCGACCGAGAAGGTGCCGCCGTGAACGTCCAGGACACTGGCGTTCCTAATGACAAGTGGTTGGGTGGATTGAGTCACGGGCGGACTGCTTCCTTTCCGGTAAAGACGGTTTGGTCTGAATTGATAAAGGCCGATGCGATCTCTTCGGTCGCAGCGGACACAACTGCTGATGCGGTGCTGAGGCTCCGATCGGTGTACTTTCCTTCGGCATCAAGCAGTGCCAACACACCCACCACCGCACCGCCGGAGACCACGGGAATATTGATGACCGCACCGCATCCGAGGGACTGAATCAGGGCAACATCAGTAAACACTTCGGCCAGCGACTCCAGATCGGGTGCCAGGAATGGCTGCTGCTTAGCTATGACGGTTTCCAGCCAGCCTGCAGAGATTTCCACTGACTTTTCAGCACCCAGCGGGTACTCCTCTGGATGGCTGGTGAACACACGCCGCAATACGGAGTCTGCCTGCAGCCAACGGAGTGCGGTGAACAGGATGACTCCAGGATCCTGGCGCAATTCTCCGTAGACGGCCTGGAGTGCTGCGTCGACTTTCGATCCGTTCATTTGCCGCCTCCCACTGCGGCCGGGCGCTCCGGTTCAGTGCGGGCGTTGATATCTTCCAAGGACTTGCCCGCTGTCGACGTTCCAAAGATGACCACACCCAGAACGCCGACTGCCAGGACCACCGTGGTCATGGTGAAGACACCGCCGAAGCCCAGGGTTGCGGCGAACACACCGATGATGGACGGGGCCAGGATGCTTCCCACCCTGCCAACGGCACTTGCCAGCCCTACGCCGGTAGCCCGCATCCACGTGGGGAAAAGTTCCGGCGTGTATGCGTAAACGCCGGCGTAGGTGCCGTTGAGGAAGAAGGAAAGCGTTGCTGCCGCCACCAGGATCATCCCGGCATCGCTGGATTGGCTGAGCCAGAACGCGCTGAGGGCCGAGCCCGCCAGGTACAGGGCGATGGTGTTCTTGCGGTCGACGCGGTCGCAGAGCCAGGCGGCGGAGAAGTAGCCGGGGATTTGGGCCAGGTAAATGATGATGGAGTATTCGAAGCTCTTGGTGACCGTGATTCCGCGCCCCACAAGAAGGGTGGGGATCCAGGAGAAGAATCCGTAGTAGGAGAAGGTGATGACGAACCAAATCAGCCAGATCACGGCGGTCCTGCGACGGAGGGCAGGCGACCACATGACCTTCAGGGCGTTCCAAATGCTGATTTTTTGCCCATGCTTGGCAATATCCTCGACGCCTTCCTCCGCTGCCGGCAACTCCTTGCCTGTTGCGCGGAGGACCTTCTGCTCGAAGCCTTCAACCACGCGTTGGGCTTCCGCCGCACGGCCTTGACTCATGAGGAAGCGGGGTGATTCAGGCAGGCTGCGGCGCCACCAGAGGAGCAGCAGGATGGGAACTGCCGTGATGACCTGCGCCCACCGCCATCCGTCGTCGCCCACGGGGACGACGAACCGTCCGATGAATGCGGCGGCAACGAAGCCGAAGGAGAAGAACCCGGCCAGCGTCCCGATGAACCAGCCACGCCGCTTGGGCGGGATGAACTCTGAGAGGAACGGGGCGATGATGACGCTTTCCGCTCCAGCGCCGAGCCCTGCAAGGACACGTGCAACGAGGAAGACTTCAAAATTGGGCGCCATGGCAGCAACCACGGACATGGCGCAGTAGAAGGCAAGGGCCCACAGCATGACCTTCTTGCGCCCGAACCGGTCCCCCATCCAGCCGGAAAGAATAGCGCCAAAGAAGAAGCCCAGCGGCGCAGCGGAGCCAACCAGGCCCAGGGACGCCGTGCTGAGGCCCCAGAGTTCCTGGATGCGGGGCAGCAGGAAAGCCACGACCGCGCCGTCCATGCCGTCAAAGGAGTATCCAAGCCCTCCGATAAGGAGAAGCTTGTAGTGTGGACGACTGAGTGGGAGCCGGTCCAGGCGAGCTGTTAGAGACATGGGAATCCTGCCGAAGTGGGCCAAGTTGTACAGTTTTTAGAATTTGCACAGATCCGTGCATGTAGATTGAAGTTACGTGGATCACTTGCGGAGGTCAATAGGTGAAACAAGAAGTTAACAGCGCCACCTTGACCGAATGGCTCGACGGCCAGGCCCAGGGACGCAAGCTTGCAGCCCGGCAGCTGCAGGTACTGGGTGTCCTTCGATCCCAGCCCCGGCTGGCCTCCTACGGTTCAGTCAGCGACATAGCGGCCGCGGCATCGTCGAACGCGTCGACCGTGACCCGCACCGCCCAAACGCTTGGTTTCAAGGGGTGGGCTGAGTTTCAATTCGAGCTCCGCTCCCGGTTCCTCGCATCGCTGAGCGCAGTCGAAATCGCCGCCGAACACAACGGCCACGTCAGCAGCCCGGCGCAGGCCTCGCTGACCACCGATCGGTCCAACCTGGCGCACCTGGAGCGGACCGTGGATCCGGGCGTGGTCCATGCGGTTGCCGAGGCCATCGCAGGTGCGCGGCAAACCCTCATTATTGCTGCCGGCAGTTATGCCATTCCGGGTAAGGCGCTGGAACACAACGCCATCATTGCCGGGTACGACGTCAGGCTGTTCGACGCCGACGTGGCGGCACTGACCAATGCTGTGGCTCGCCTGACGCCGGACGATCTGGTCATTGCCATCAGCCTTTGGCGCGTCTATGACAGCACCGTCCGGGCCGTGGACATCGCACACAGTCTCGGCACCAGGATCGTTACCATCACGGACACCGCCAGCTCACCGGTTGCGGAACATGCAACGGACCGGATTGTGGTGCCTGCCGAAAGTGCGGGCTTCTTCCCCTCCCTGACGGGCGCAGTGGCGGCGGTGCAGGCTGTGGCTGTTGAGCTCGCTTCCTTGGATCGCGATCGGTCGACGCGGAGTATCGCGGCTTCGGAACGCACCTGGGACCAGATGCGGATCATGCACCCGCGGCCCAGTTCATAAGCTGCCCAATGATAGGACCGGCAGAGGTAGTCGTTCAGGTGGGTGGCCGGTGTATCGGTACTGATGTGCGCGCGGCTTCATCGGAACAACTCACGGTGATGTTCAGCGGTTCACGTCTTCTCTTTTCAGCGGGTCCTTAGCCTCTTTCGACCCGCCCTTCACACCCATAGCATCAGCGCATTAGAACAGCCGGATGCTTGGCAGCTTTTTGGAGGTGGAGGGGAAAGCAATGAGCGCTGACCGGAAACTTTCCCCGTGGAAAGGTCTTGCGCTTGTCGCGGCACAGGCCCTTCTCCTCGGAGGGTGCGCGCAAGGCGGTGCGCCTCCGTCACCAACAGCGTCGCCCTCATCCGAACCAATGCAGTCCCCCTTGTCCGGACCAACGCGGTCAGCTTCAGCCAAGTCGGGCAGTCCGGCCTGTGACCTGATCACACCCGAGATCGCCGTAAAGATCGATCCTGGTTTGGCCCAAATGGGCCCAGGGGGCAAACCGGCGGGGAGCCAGGGGTATGTGTGCAGTTACATGAGCAAGGCGGAGAAGGTCCTTGCGCTCACCGTTTCACTGACCTCACCCGCGTCGGCGGCGGAGATCGCCGAAACGAAAAAGACACCGGACTGCTCGGTCATTGAGGGCATCGGTGATTTCGCATGCATGCAGTGGTCGGGCTGGTTCCGCGGCGAGTCCGGCGGGGCGTCGGCAAACACGGTGCTCAAGGCTGTCCGCGGCAACGAGTCGCTCGACCTGCGGATCGTGGCCATGCCGCCAATGTCACCGGACACCCCGGGACCGGACGGCGACGCCGCGGCGCGCGCACTTGCCCAGGCCCTTGTCGAGGGCGGGTGGGGCAACGGGGCTGAACTCCGTGTACCGCCCGCCCCGCCCGTCGGTCCCCAGACTGAGACGAACAATCCCGTATGTGCCTTGGTAAGCGTAGACGCGCTCAAGCAGGCCTTTGGCACCACAACGCAGGCGCAGGTTCTCCCGGGTGAGGGTAACTGTCGGTACCAATTTGGTGCTCTGGGTACGCCCGGGGCGGACTCGCTCAAATTCGCCATCGAGCTCCATCAAGGCGGTGCGTCCGCGCTCTCGGGGCCTATGCCGCCTGATGGCCAAAGCATCGAAGGCGTTGGAGACAAAGCAATCCTGCTAATCCGATCAGACCCGGGCGGACCCAAGGCTCTCCGGCCGCCAAGTGATGTACCGGTTACCTACATGTCACTGATGGTGGCCCGCGGCCAGAACATGGCCATATTCGTCGCAGAGATCCTGATCTCACCAGCTGGACCCACCGAAGAGCAGGTTAAGGAACAGTTCGTCACCTTGGTCAAGGGGATCGACTTCTGAGACAGCCCCTGCCCGCCCCAACAAGCTCTGGGACGGAAACCAACAGGAGGAGGACCCCGATGCATCCAGAAGCCAGCAGCAAAGTGCTGGAGCCTTACGGCGGAAGGGCCGAAGACACAGCCATGGTCCGCAAGTCCTATGCCTTGATCACCCAACCACCGGCGTCTGGATCGACTCCGCCGATCCTCGGTCCGACCGAGCCAGGTGAATGCAACGTCTTCCACAGGTCGTGGCAGCACGAGGCGCAATTGGATCCCTCCATGGGCTTCGCGCTGGCCGAGATCTTCAACGCCGGCAATCGAGGCATGGGCATGGTTCTCTTTGATGTGCGGAGCGCGCCTCGGGAGACGCTCGCCAAAGCGGACTTTGACTACAGCCCGGAGCTGATGGCTCGCTGCGCCATGTTTGACCAGACACTTTCCTCAGCCAATGGACCCCAGAGGTTCACCATTCAACTTCTCCCTGGTCCGGACATTGGTGAGAAGGCGTACCTGACCAAGGAATCCTTCGACGGCAACGCTGTTGGGGTCGGGGCTCCGCGTCCTTGCCGGAACGGTGTCTCTGGACATGGGTGCCAACACAGGTGCGGCGATAACTGAGGAAGAGGCACTGACCCTGATGTCGCAGATAGCGCAGGAGTTTGTCGACGAGATGAAGAATCCTCACTAGCGTGAAGCATTCCGGCGGCTATTGGTGCCCCGCCGTGGCCGCCTTGCCGCGAGCCGGGAACAACTGCGCCCCCCGCCGCCAGACGGGCAGACGCTTAAGCACGCGCCGCGTTCCAGCGCACTGCGTCGGAACGGGGGCCCGTCGTCGTCCCACAGCACCCCTCCGCACCTATGGCAGCGCCAAATCTTTGGGCTCTGGCCTCCCGATCGACGACATGAAAAAGGCGCGCCCCGAGTAGCTGAGCGCGCCCTTCCCGATCCTCCATATAGCCCTTAATCAGGCTGCATCTGCATGATGACTTCGCCGGAGTCCGGCGGCTTACCTGGCCTTGCCTGCGTAGAAGACAGCCGGTGAGGCCGGCGTCTGCATGCCCTCACCGATGAAGAAGCTGGGGTGCGGAGGCTGGTTGTAGCCGACCGTCTCGCGGGCCACGCCGGTCCGGTACATGGGGTCGTGCATCAGGGTGCGGAGCCGGACCTCGGTGGGAGAGGTGGTGGTGTAGATCCGCAGCTCGGTGCTGTCGGCGGAGGGGAACACCAGTTCCTCGCGCCAGTCACCCAGCAAGTCGGCCTGCAGTGACGGGTTGCCCTTGGTGCCGTTGTTGGTCCTAGCGCCGGTGGCTGTCAGGAGCCGGTCGCTGGTTTCGGTTTCCCAGTTCCACTTGGAGATGGTGGGTACGCCCACGCCTGCCTCGGCATTGAAGTCGTGGTCAACGATTTCCCGCAGCAGGTCGCCGTCCCACCAGGCCATGAAGTTGGCCGCCGGGATCTTGTCCGAAACCCGCTCGCCCTTGGCCGACATCAGGAACCCCGCCGGTGAGTTCCAGGCAGCGTCACCGCCCACGGCCCAGCTTTCCGAGCCTGGGAACCGGGGGTCGATGTCGCCGGTGGCGCCTCGGCCGGTGTCCTTGACAGCGGGAATGCTCCAGAGCACTTCACCGGTGGCGGAGTCGCGGAAGGTGGCACCGCGATTGCCGCTCGCGGACATGCTCTCGTGTACGGCGAACGTCTCAAAGCCCGGCCGCGAGGGGTCAAGGTCGCCGGTGTGGATGGCGTCGCCGTGGCCCAGCTTGGTGTTGTACAGCGGCGTGCCGTCGTCGTCGATCGTCATGGAGCCGAAGACGAACTCATCCTTGCCATCCTGGTCCACGTCCGCCACAGACAGGTTGTGATTGCCCTGGCCCTTGTATTCGGCCCCGGCCACGTCGGAATCGAACTTCCACCGCTTGACCAGTTTGCCGTTGACCAGGTCGTAGGTGACCAGGACCGTGCGGGTGTAGTAGCCGCGGCTGAACATCATGGACGGGTGCTCACCATCGAGGTACGCCACTCCGGCAAGGAAACGGTCCACGCGGTTGCCGTAACTATCACCCCAGGCGGCTACGCTCCCGCGCGGCGGATCATAGGGAACCGTATCCATAATGGTGCCGCTGGCACCGTTGAACACAGTGAGGAATTCCGGCCCTGACAGGACGTAGCCGGCGCTGTTGCGGTAGTCAGCCGCAGCATCGCCAATGACGGTCCCTGCCGCATCGGTGGTGCCGTCCGCAGTTTTGAAGGCCACTTCGCCTGTGCCGTCGCCGTCGAAGTCATAGGTCAGCATCTGGGTGTAATGGGCGCCGGCACGGATGTTGCGGCCAAGGTCGATTCGCCAAAGCTTGGTGCCGTCCATCTTGTAGGCGTCCACGTACACATTGCCGGTGTAGCCGGACTTGGAGTTGTCCTGGGCGTTGGACGGGTTCCAGAGCTGGATGATTTCGTAGGCCCCATCGCCGTCCAGGTCCGCCACACTCGAATCGTTGGCCGTATAGGTGTACGGCTTGCCGTCCCTGCTGACGCCGTCGGCGGGCTTGTCCAGTTTGATGGGCAGGTAGTTCTGCGCCAGCGGACTGAATTCGGCACTGAGCTTGTCCTGCCCGTTGCCGTTCCCGACCGTCTTGATGACGTACTTCGAGGCCGCCGTTCCCGCAGGATCCACATAGGTGGTGGTGCTGCGGATGGGCTCGTCGGTGATCTGGACGCCGTCACGGATGACGTGGAAGCCCACGCTGTCCTTGTCCAGGCCGAGCATCCGCCAACCCAGGGTGACGCCCCGGTCCGTGAGCACAGCCACGGGGGCACGGTCCAGGGTTTCCACCTGGCGGGTGGGCCCGGACGGTGCCGGGGCGGCGGGGCTGGCCTGGGCGGCCGGCCCGGCCTGGCCGGGATCAGCAGCAGCAAGCGGGACGCCAGTGAAGGCCAGTGCTGCGGCGAGCGTTGCCGCCGCTGCGGCCGGCGCGGCCTTCCAGGCCCTGCCCGCTGGGGATTGCGGGGAACACATTGAGGGTTGTGCCAAAAGAACATCTCCTTTGATGCGGCGGCAGCTGAGTCTGCCGCACGTCAGTTTGGAACGTTTCATTCACGCCAAGGATCTCCCTCCCGAGTGATGTGGAGGAGGGATGGAAGCTGCGGGGAAACGCTTTCTGCCCTTTAGGTTTATCAGCGCATGACAAATATGGTCAATAGTGTGACGTAAGTAATTGGGAGATTTTGTTTCATTGCGTTTGTTTCCCATCTCGTTGGATTCACTGCTTCCCCGTCGCCGCCTGCAGCAGCGGCAGGGTGCGGGTGGGCATGACTTCCACCAGGGACATGGCCGTGCTGGTGCGGACGACGCCGTCAATCGCCAGCATCGCGTTGGTGATCCTGTGCAGGTCGGCGGGGTCCCTTGCGGCCACCTTGGCGAGCAGGTCCGCGTCCCCGGTGGTGGCATGCATCTCGATGATTTCCGGAATGGTCTGCAGCGCCGCCACGGCAATGTCGCTGGCGGACTGGCTGATGGAGATCGAGATGAAGGCAATCAGCGGCAGGCCCAGCGCTTCCGTTCGCACCCGCTGGCTGAAGGGCGCCAGGCTGCCGTCGTTGACAAGCCGGCGGAGCCGGGCGTGCACCGTATTGCGGGCAACGCCCAGCGTCCTGGAGAGGGACAGGACCGTGGCCTGCGGATCCCGGTCAAGTGTGAGGAGGATCTCAGCGTCAAGGGCATCAATGCGGTGCATACTGAGCATTTTGCCACCCCTGCAGTCCCTGAGCACCGGATCTGTCCTCCTGCACACAGTTGTGTTGCGCAAACGTCCTGCGCTCCGGGAGCATGCTCTCCATGACCAGCACCCTTCCCGAAACCCAGGCACCCGAGGTCCGTACCGCCGTCGCCCAACTTCCCGCCTACGTGGCCGGCAAGAGCGCGCAGTCTGACCTGACCGCCGCCCTGGCCTCGAATGAAAGCCACTTTGCTCCCCTGCCGTCCGTCATTGAGGCAATGTCGGCCGAGGCGGGCAGGATCCACCGTTACCCAAGCATGGGTGCGGTGGAGGCGCGGGACGCCATTGCCCAGCAGTTCGGCGTCAGCGCCGGGGAAGTCGCCGCCGGACCGGGGAGCTCCGGCGTCCTGCAGCAGATCATTTCCGCAGTCTGCGGCCACGGCGACGAAGTGGTGTACGCGTGGCGCTCCTTCGAGGCCTACCCCATCCTGGTGGCAGTGGCGGGCGCCGTTTCGGTCCCCGTGCCGCTGCTGGCCACCGAGCAGCACGATCTCCACTCCATGGCCGCCGCGATCACGGACCGCACTCGCCTGGTCATCCTGTGCTCGCCCAACAACCCCACGGGTGTGTCCATCAGCCCCGCGGACCTTGAGGAGTTCCTCCGCTCCGTTCCGCCGCGGGTGCTGGTGGTACTGGACGAGGCCTACGTCGAATTCCAGCGCGGACCAGGCGTCGACTCGCTCGATTTCTACCGCCGCCACCCCAACCTGTGCATTCTGCGCACCTTCTCCAAGGCATACGGGCTGGCGGGCCTGCGGATCGGATACGCCATTGCCCGGCCGGAAATTGCTGAGGGCCTCCGCCGGACGGCCGTCCCCTTCGGCGTGAACAGGATGGCGCAGGCGGCCGCGGTTGCTTCGCTGGCCGCCGGGGACGAAATTCTTGAGCGGACCGAGGCGGTGGCCCGGGAACGCACCCGGGTCATCGGCGCGCTACGGGACTATGGCTGGGATGTGCCGGACAGCCAGGCCAACTTCTACTGGCTGCGTGCCGACGATGATTTGCGTGTGCAGCTCCTGGACGCGTTGGCCGACGCCGACATCCTGGTGCGCGGCTACGCCGTGGACGGGGTCCGCATCACGCTGGCGGACCGGGCCACCAACGACAGGGTCCTTGCTGTCCTGGCCAACCGCGGGCGGTTCCTGCGTGAGGCGGCCGCGGCCCAGTGAGCACCACAACAGAAACACCGGCTGCCGCAACCCCTGCCCCAGCCCGGCACATGGAAGGGCCGACGGCGGCACCTTCAGCGCCGCCGTCGGCCGTCCGTCATTCCGTGGTTGAGGACGTCCTGGGCATCCTGACCGGCACCTTCGCGGCGTCGCTGGGGCTGTTCCTGCTCAAGTCGAGCGGGGCCGTGACGGGCGGCACCGCCGGCCTCGCACTGCTGCTCAGCTATTCGGTCGCACTGCCGTTTGGCGTCATCTTCTTCGCAGTGAACCTGCCGTTCTTCGCCCTGGCAGTGTGGAAGAAGGGCTGGAACTTCGCCCTCCGCACCGGCGCCGCGATCTCCCTGGTGTCCGTGATGGCCAGCCTGCACCCGGCGGCCCTGGGGTCCCTGCACATTGACCCCGTGTATGGCGTGCTGGGCGGAAACCTGCTCGCCGGCGTCGGCCTCCTGATCCTGTTCCGGCACCAGTCAAGCCTGGGCGGCTTCAACATCCTGGCCCTGCTGCTGCAGGAAAAGCTGAAATGGCGCGCAGGGTACGTGCAGATGGTGCTGGACGTGGCCATCGTCCTGGCGGCCCTGGCACTCGTTCCGCCCCTGACGGTGCTGCTGTCCGCGGCCGGCGCCACCCTCCTGAACCTGGTCCTCGCCCTGAACCACCGGCCGGGCCGGTACCTGGGAAAGTAGGCGGCTTACCGGCTTTTTATTCCCTGCAGGCCGCTGAAATATCTGCGCGGGGACCTGCGTTGCCGCCCATATGACAACAATCGGAATCATCGGTGCAGGACATATTGGCAGCCAGGTTGCACGGAAGGCCGTGGAGCTGGGCTACGACGTAGTCATCAGCAACTCCCGTGGGCCCGAAACCCTCCAGGAGCTGGTTTCGGAACTTGGCCCCAGGGCGCGGGCCGCCACGCCGGCTGAAGCAGCAGCGGCCGGCGACTTCGCCGTGGTCACGGTGCCGCTGAAGAACTACAAGGACATCCCGGTGGAGCCGCTGGCCGGCAAGATCGTGATCGATACCAACAACTACTACTGGGAGCGGGACGGCAGGATCCCCGCCCTGGACAACGGCGAAGCCACCACCTCCGGTCTGCTGCAGGAGCACCTCCCGCAGTCAAAGGTGGCCAAGGGCTTCAACCACATCATGGCAAAGGACATCACCACGGACGGAACTCCGGACGGCACGGAAAACCGGCGCGCCCTGGCCACCGCCAGCGACTACCAGGAAGCCGCGGACCTGGTGACCCGGCTGTACGACGAATTCGGTTTCGACACGGTTAACGTGGGGCCGCTGTCCGAGAGCTGGCGCGTGGAGCGGGACCGTCCTGCCTACGTGAAGAGGCAGAACGCCGTTGAGCTGAAGGACAACCTGGAAAAGGCTACTCGGACTCTCTGATTCGTCCCGTCCGACAACTGGCTGGCAGTGCCTACTGCCAGCCAGTTCTGTGTTTAACGGTTCCAGGCCGGTACCAGCACCACTTCGAACGGGCTGGGCGGCTGGTTGAACTGGGCGTTGACCGCGGCGAGCGTATTCCCGAACAAGGCGACCGTTGTAGGCACATTGAAGTCGCTGCTCTTGATCGTGTCCCGTACCTCGCCGGAAGCCAGGTCGCCGGAGAGGTCGATGCGCGCTATCTGGTTCAGCTGGTTCTGGACGGCCCAAAGGTTGTCGCCGCGCACCAGGATGCCGTCAACATAAGGAACTTTGACGCCCTTGATCGCAGCGCTATCCCCGGTCCTGGGGTCCACCGTGTAGAGGGCTCCGTTGAGGGAGTGGGCCACGATGAGCATTTTGCCGTCCCGCACGGCCGCAATGCCGTTGAGGTTGAACCCCTGTTTGACGTCCGCCGCCGGGCCACTGAGCTTGAGGGTCTTCACTTTGCCCAGTTCCCCGTCCCCGCCGACCGGCAGGAAGTAGAGCTCCGCGGCGGCTGAGTTGGTGAACCAGGCCCCGTCACTGGTGAGGGTGACGTCGTTGATGAATCCCTGGGCCAGGCGGATATCGGCAACCGGCTTGCCCGTGTCGGTGTTGTAGACGAATGCCTTGCCGGTGTTGGCTCCCGCCACAAACAGCAGGTGGTGGCAGGGATCGGCCTTCATCCCGGCGGCGGCGCGGCCGGCCGGTGCATCGATGAAGCGGGTTGCCGTGTCCTTGCGGATGTCGCCGCGGAAAATATCGCCCGTGGTGAGTTCCCCTGCATAGAAAGTCCTGCCCTCCCCTGCCGCGATGCCTTCGGCGGAGGTGGCGCCGTCGAGCACTATCTCCCCGGACGGTGGAGCAGCCGACGCCGGAAGGGCAGTGGGAAGAAGCAATGAAAAAGAGGCCACGAGCCCTGCGGCGGCACCGTGGCGTACTGGATGGCGCATGCTGGTTCCTTAGTCTGGGTCGATGCGCGCGGGGCCCATCTGCGGAAGCTCCGCACGATTGGTGCTGCCAGTTTAAGCGCATGTATTGGGCTTGCGAAGGCATCGGCCTACCCAATCTGCTTACAATCGAAACCTCTGACCACTACTGAGGGACCCATGAAGAAATTCGCCACAGCCCTGTTTGCCGCCGGCCTCGTTGCCTCCGCCACGGCCTGCTCCGCCACGCACCAACTGTCCACCGCTGAAACCTGCGAGCGGATCCAGGCCGTTGTGTCGAACCCCGCCAACAACGCCGGCAAGACGGGGATGAACAACCTCGCCAACCAGATCCGACCCATCCACGCCGTTGCTTCGGACGATCTCAAGCCCGCCCTGGCCTCGATCCTGGCGTACACGGACGAGCAGGCCAAGGAAAACCCGGACAAGGACAAGCTGGCCGATCTGCAGTCGGGCTACCAGGAAGCCGGCAGCACCTACAGCAAGTTCTGCGGCCAGGCCGGCGGCTAGACAATCTTCTGAAGGGACCGGCCGCCTGCGGGACAGGCGGCCGGTCCTTTCTCTGTCTCCGGCCTATCTCTGTCTCCGGCCTAGAGCGTGGCCGGATCCGTGTTGGCGCCGCAAAGGATGACGGCAACGCGTTCGTCCTTTCCGGGCACGTAGGCGCCGGAGGCGAGCGCGGCGTAGGCGGCTGCGGCACCGTGCTCCACCACGATCCGGTAGTCGTTCCACAGCGCGGAGCGGGCGGCGATGATCTGTTCATCGGAGACCAGGACGCTCCCGACGCCGCAGCGGACCGCGACGGAGAAGCCGATGTCACCAACGCTACGGGCACCCAGGGAGTCCGCGGCGACGCCCGATACCGGGACGTCCACCGGTTCCCCTGCCGCCAGGGCGGCGTGGAGGGTGGGCGCAGTTTCCGGTTCCACAGCCACCACTTTGGCAAAGCCTTCGACGGCGGCGGCTACTCCCGCCATCAGGCCGCCACCGCCCACGGCCACCAGGACGGTGTCCACGTCCGGCACCTGTTCCAGCAATTCGGAGCCCACCGTCCCGGCGCCGGCGGCAATTTCCGGCTGGTCGTAGGCATGGCAGTAGATGGCGCCGGTCTTCTCTGCGTGCGCAATGGCGGCCTGGTAGGCGGCCGCGTACTCTGAACCGCCCTGGACCACGGTGGCACCGATGGCCCTGAGCTTGCCGACTTTGACGGCCGGTGCCGCTTCAGGAACGAAGACCGTTGCAGGCACCCCGAGCTGGGCCGCCGCATAGGCGTTGGCCAGGCCCGCGTTCCCGCCGGATGCAACAACCACCCCCACGTCCGCCTGCAGTTCACCCCGTTCCTTGCTGGCCAGGATCCGGTTCAGCGCGCCCCGGGCCTTGAACGTGCCCGTGTGCTGCATGAACTCGCATTTGAACCAGACCGGGCCGGCGGCGGTGCCCGCATCCGCCTGCAGGACGGGGGTCCTGCGGACAAGGCCCGCTGTCCGCTGCGCGGCCTGGTCGATGTCAGCGCGGGTGATCATTGTCAGACTTCGTCATCCCAGGTGCCCGGCTCCGCCAGCGCCTCTTCGGGCTTCTGTTCCGGGTCGGCCTCTTCGCCGCCCACATACGATGCCGGGACCGTTCCGGCAGCATGGCCCTGCTGTTCCTCGCGGATGTTGGATGCTCCCGGCTGTTCCAGGTGCTGGCCGGACTGCGGGGCCTTGGTGACGTCGTCCTTGGTTTCGTCCTTGGCCCCGTCCGGGTCGCCCGGCCCGCGGAGGTCTGCGGTGTTCTGGGGATCGTCGCTGGAAACGGTCATGGTCCTGCCTTTCACCTGGGAACTGCTGTACCGGCCGGGGAACCCCCGACCGGCTTCCAGCCTACGGTCTGGAGGTAGTCGCCGGCCCGTTCCCGCGCGATTTCCAGCAGTGTTGAGTGGAAGGCAACCTCCGCCGTCGTATCCTGCTGTGGGTGGTGGCCGGCCTGGCCATCCTGGGCGTGATTGCCCTCGTTGCCGGCGGCATGTTCAACCAGGCGGCCGCCACGGACCCGGAGCCGACCATGACCGCTGTCCAGATCATCCCGCTGGTGATCCTCGTGGTGATGTTCGTCGTGGCCACCAAATGGCCGCTGAACATCGGGGTGATGGGACTAGTCGCGTCATTCGGCGTCGGCTATTTCATGCTCGGGATGTCTGACAAGCAGATCCTCGAGGAGTTCCCGGCCACCATCGTCCTCACCATCATCGGCGTCACCTACTTCTTCAGCATGGCCCAGCGCAACGGCACCGTCGAGATCATCGTCAAGGGATGTGTGCGGATTGTCCGCGGCAAGACGATGCTGCTGCCGTGGGTGTTCTTCCTGGTCGCCGCCGCGCTGACCTCGCTCGGAACGTTCTCCCCGGCCGCCATCGCGCTGCTGGCACCGGCCGCGATCGGGTTCGCTTACGAATCGCGCATCCACCCCGTGGTCATGGGCGCCTTCATCATCAACGGCGCACACGCCGGCGGATTCTCCCCGCTGTCAGTGGCCGGCGTGCTGGTCCACAACATCGCACTGAAGAACGACTTCCCGATTTCCCAGGGCGGCCTGTTCATTGCCAGCTTCGCCCTGAACCTCATCCTCTCGGTGCTGACCATCGTCCTGTTCGCCCTGATCGGCAAACTGCGCGACGGTGCCAGCGGGCTGCACGTGGACATCGACACTTCCTCCGCCGGACGCCCGCACGGCCAGCAGATTCTGACGCTGGCGCTGATCGCGGCAATGCTGGTGTGCACCCTCGGCTTCCACATGCCCATCGGCTTCGTGGCCCTCTCCGCCGGCCTCCTGCTCGCGTTCATCAACATCAAGGAACACAAGACCTTCATCGGCGGCATCTCCTGGTCCACCGTCCTGCTGGTGGCAGGCATGATCACGTACGTATCCCTGCTGGCGCACGTGGGCGTCATCGACACGCTTGCCGAGCACGCCCTGGCCCTGGGGGCTCCGCTGCTGATCGCCCTGGTCCTCTGCTACGTGATCGGTGTCGGCTCGGCCTTCGCGTCCTCCACCGCCCTGCTGACCGCTTTCATCCCGCTGGCCGGCCCACTCCTGGCCACCAGCTCGCTCAGCGCCTCCGGAACCGTGGCCGCGCTGGCCATCGCAGCCACCGTCGTCGACGTATCCCCCTTCTCCACGGACGGAGCACTCGTAGTGGCCAACGCCCGCGACGACGACCGGCAGCGCGTCTACAAGCAGCTGATGTTCTACGCAGGCGGCGTGGTGCTGGTGGCACCGGCACTGGCGTGGGCCCTGCTGGTACCCACCGGCATCATGTAGGTCCTTTTCCACCATCAGGCGGCCCGTCAGCATCTAGCGGCCCGCTTTGCTGTTCACTTCCTTGACCTGCCGCCCCGGACTCTGTCCCCCAGCTGTGAATTGCAGCTCACCCGGGACGTTGCGCCCTCCCCCGGCGTTGAACAAGGCGGCGGGAGGAGGCCGGATGATCATTGTGCTGACGGGTATCGACGGATCAGGGAAGTCGACGGCGGCCCGCGCCTTGGCGTCGTCGGTGCGGGCGGAGGGCGGCCGTGCGCTGCTCCTGAGCAACCACGCGGGCCGGCGGGTCATGTCCCTGCTGTCCGCCAGGCTGGGAGTGCGCCTGCCCGCCAAACTGGCCGACGCCGTCGAAACCGCCCTCCGGGTGGGCAACGTACTGGTATCGCACCTGCGCGCCAGCCGGTTCGACGGCCTGGTAATCATGGACCGGCACCTCCACTGCCAGCTGGCACTGCGGACCGCCAACGGATTGCCACGCGGCCGGTTCCTTCCGTGGCTGCTGGCCCGCCTGCCGGAACCGGACGCCATCTTCCATCTGGACATCGACCCCGTCGAGGCGCACCACCGCATCATTGTCCGGGGCACTGACTCAGAGAGCCTTGATGACCTCGCCGCATTCCAGTCGGGATACCGGGACCTGCCGGAGTACGCGCGCTTCGTGAAGCTGGACGCCTCCGTCCCCGCACAGCAGTTGATGGCCGAGTTGCGCTCACGACTCGACGGGGTCGCAGTCACAAACACTATTTAACATTCCACATAGCGGAATTTGGTTTTCCTCTTGCGGAATTAGTGTGACGAGGATTACGTTGGAAACGGCCCCGAAAACGGGCTGTTCCCGATTGATAGGCAAAGGTCAATGAAGATCCCAAACCCTGAGGCACTGAAGGCGAGTTCGGTGCCCGCGAAGAGGAAGCCGCTGTACAAGTCGCTCTTCTTCCAGATTCTGATCGCCGTCGTGGCAGGTGTCCTCATCGGGCATTTCTGGCCGGACCTTGGATCACAACTGAGGCCGCTCGGAGATGGCTTCATCAAACTCATCAAAATGATCATCGCGCCGCTGATCTTCCTGGTGATCGTTACCGGAATTTCAGCCGTAGGCGACGTCAAGGCGGTCGGAAGGGTTGGGGTAAAGGCCCTGCTCTACTTCACGGGAGCAACCCTGTTCGCCCTGGTCTTCGGACTCATTGTGGGAAACATCGTCCAGCCCGGAGCCGGCCTGAACATCGACCCGTCGACGCTCTCCCAGGCAGACCTGGACGCAAAGACCGGGTCCGCGGCACCCAAGGATGCAGCGTCCTTCATTCTGGACATCATCCCGGCCAGCGTCATCGGCGCATTTGCCAGCAACAGCCTCCTGCAAGTGCTCTTCTTCTCAGTGTTTTTTGGTGCTGCCATCGTAGTGATCGGGCGCGAAAAGTGCCTGCCGGTCATCAACGTCATGGAAACCATCCTGGAACTGATCTTCAAGATCATGGCATGGATCATGAAGGTCGCCCCGCTGGGCGCCTTCGGCGCCATGGCATTCATCATCGGCCAGTACGGGCTGGATACCCTGAGCACCTACGCGGTCCTGATCGCAGCCTGCTACGGCGCCGCTTTGGTCTTCATCGGCCTGCTGTTCGTCGTGGCCTGGGGGTTTGCCCGGGTGCCGCTCTGGCAGTTCCTGAAGTACACGCGGGAGGAGTTCCTCCTGGCCCTGGGCACCGCATCAACCGAAGCGGTGATGCCCAGGATCATGACCAAACTGACCAACGCGGGCTGTTCCCGTGCCACCACCGGCCTTGTGGTGCCCACCGGTTACTCCTTCAACCTCGATGGCGCAGCGATCTACCTTTCGATCTCCCTGCTGTTCCTGGCCCAGGCCTTCGGCCACCACCTTGACCTTGGCCAACAGCTGGCCGCCCTTGGCGTACTGCTGCTGACATCCAAGGGCATGGCGGGGGTTCCCGGCTCCTCATTCCTCGCGCTTTCCGCCACTGCTGCAGCACTGGGTATCTTCCCGGTGGCCGGCGTGGCACTGCTCCTTGGCGCAGACCGGCTCATGGACTCAATGCGCGTCGTAGTCAACCTGCTGGGCAACTGTGTTGCCACCTTCGTTGTCTCGAAGTGGGAAGGCCAGTTTGACCGCAGCGTCATGCTGCGCGCCTTCAAGGGTGAGATCACCAACCACGACTCTGCGATCCTGCTGGGCAAGGAAGAGGATTTTGAGGGGCAGGAGCTGCAGCGGCTTACAGCGGGACAGGACCCATCACCGAAGTTCCGGGGCGCACCAACACGGGAGGTCGTCTCCGAGTTGCCGGTAAACACAAGCGCCAGCGTCGGCTTGAGCGGCAAAGCCAAGTAGGGCGCCGGGCAACGAGAGAACGGGGCGGGCCAGGACAGTAATTGTCCTGGCCCGCCCCTTTTCAATATTGCGGAGTTGGTGCCGCTACCGCGATGCCGTCGGGGAGGCCGACGACGAGGAACCGCTGCCCGAGGTCATCGTCGCCGACGAGGTGGACGAGGCGGTGGACGACGCCGAGCTGCCCGGCGATGACGTGCCGGAAGAACCGGACGAGCTAGTGGAGGTGGGGCTGGACGTTGCGCCGCCTTCGGCCTTCTTCAACACGTCGTTAATGAGCTCCTCAAGCTCCTTCTGGTCCTTGTCGCCCAGATCGGTGCCGCCCTTGGTGGCAACCACCAACAGGCGCCCCTGGGCAGCGGAAACCTGCATCAGCTTCTGCTGGTTGTCGCCGCTGCGGGTGCTGACGGTTGCGAAGGTCTCATCAGCGTCAGTGTCCGCCTTCAGCTCCTGGCTGGAAACGTCGTACTTCTGGCCAAGGGCGGAGACCGAGAATTTGGCGCACTGGTTCATCTTGCCGCTGATGTCACTCAGTGTCTTGACGGCGTCGGGGCCCTGGCTGCCGGACTGTGCTGACAGCGTGCGCGGCTGGTTGCCCTCGGAAAGGGCCACGGCTACGTCGCCGCTTTCCACCTTGTCCAGCAAGCCGGCGGTGGCGATGTCCTTGCAGTCCTTGGGGTCGATGGTTGCCGTGCTCATGAGCAGGTTGGCAATGTTTCCGCCCTGGTCAACCTGCTCCTTGGAGTACAGCTTGAGTTCGTTGCCGTCAGCGTCCTTCATGCCCGAAATGAGGTCGCGGAGCTCGTCCTCCGAGTACACCTTGGCGTTGGCGGTTTGGCTGGCAGAGGCGGATGCCGACGTCGTTGCCGTGCCTGACGGGCTGGCAGTTCCGCCGCCTCCTCCCGAACAGCCGGCCAAGGCCAGCATCGCCGCAGTTACCACTCCAAGCGCAGAAACTTTTCGCATCAGGGTTAACCTCCGAAATAGACAGCATGCTTAGTAGTTTCAAGCGTAAAGGGTGAAAGGCGGGACGCAAATAACGGAACGGTCTCAAAACCGGCGGGACTGGCGAGCGCCGGGAGGACGCCAAGTGTCAGGCCGGGGGGGTGGCCCGGCTCCTGGAGCTGCGGGTGCCGCCATGCTCCGCTGGCCTTCGCCTGGTGGCCGAGGCTTCGCGAGATGGCCCGCGCGGCGGCCCTGACCAGCGGCACCAGCTCATGCGCCGGCGTCTGGGCATCCGGGACCACAATGGACAATGCAGCCACTACATCGCCGGCAGCCCCATGAATGGGTGCGGCGAGGGAGACAGTGCGGGAGGGGTGGTCCCGCCGAACCACTGCGACCCCGGATTGCCTTACGTTTGCCAGGACACCGCGAAGCCGGGCCACCGGGAGACTCCCGGCATCCGAAACACTGCCCGGCACCCCTGGGGGCGCCGGCTGCGAAAGCAGTTCCTGCAGCAGCTCCGGAGCGGCGTGGGCCAGCAGGACCTGCCCGACGGCGGTGGTCCCCAGCGGCATGCGTCCGCCAACCCGGTAGGCCACCTCCGTCGCGGTCCGGGAAGAGAGCCGATCGATCAGGACTGCGTCCGTGCCTTCGCGGACGGCAAGCAGCACGTGATGCCGGGTGACCTCGTACAGATCCTCAAGGTAAGGCAGGGCGATTTGCCGCACCCCGTGGCCCCGCGGCGAGAGCGAGGCAATTTCCCAGAGGCGCACACCCACCACGTAGCGGCCGTCCTCGAGGCGTTCCAGCGCGCCCCACTCCGTCAGGTGCCGCACCAGCCGCAGGGCCGTGGCAGGGGCAAGTCCGGCCTGGCGGGACAGTTCGGACAGATTCAGGGCACGGCGCTGTTCCGTAAACTGGGCAAGCAGGCTCAGAGCCCGCACCAGTACGGGCGTGCCCGGAAGACCGGCGGCGGCCTCTGTGGGCACGGCGGCTGCCGTCCTGCCCGCTCCCGCCATCTCCGCCTCCATCCGTTGCGTCCTTCAAGCCTGGGCTGTGTGGGCCCCGCCACAAAGTGGCTTTTCACCCAGTGAAAAGACCGTTCGCAGGGCTGCTGCAGCAGGCCAAGCTGATGGACGTCCCGCAGGCATACAGCCAGCGTCCCTTGACCCGATTGGAATCAATGATGAACTCCAATGCCCCCAGCAAATCCCTGGCCGGTATCTTCGTGCTGTGCTGGCTTGGCCTGCTCGCCGACGGCTACGACCTCTACGTCTACGGCGCCACCCTCCCCGCCCTTATCGGGCAGCCGCCCTTCAATGTCACGCCCGCCGCGGCAGGCGCGGTGGGCTCGTTGGCGCTGGTGGGGATGCTGCTCGGTTCACTCATCGTGGGTACGCTCACGGACCGGCTTGGCCGCCGCCGGATCTTTGTGTCCGCCCTGGCGTTGTTCTCGCTGGCCATACTCGCCTGCGCCATGGCACCCAGCTGGGAGCTCTTCGCAGCGTTCCGCTTCATCGCCTGCTTCGGCGTGGGCGGCCTGCTGCCGACGGCGGTAGCTCTCACCAATGAATTCGCTCCGCCCGGGAAGAAGTCACTGGTCCTCGGTGCGGTGCTGACCGGGCCGGCAACGGGTACTGTTGCCGCTTCGCTGACGTCCCTCGCTGTCCTGGAGTCCAGTGGTTTCCGCCCGGTGTACGCGATCGGTGCCGCAGGGCTGCTGATCGTTCCCTTCGCCTGGTTCCTGCTGCCGGAGTCACCGTCGTTCCTGCGGACCCGGTCCCGCACCGCAGAGGCCGACAGCATCGAGGCCGCCTACGGGCTGCCCCGCACCACGGAAGTCCCGGCCACAGCCGTGCGGGTCTCTCCCACGCGCGCCCTATTCGCCAACGGCACCGGCAAGACCACAGTCCTGCTGTGGGGCATCACTCTCCTGAGCCTGCTGACCATCTTTGGCGTCAGCACGTGGCTGCCGCAGATCATGCGCACTGCCGGGTTCGGCGTCGGATCCTCTGTGTCATTCCTGCTGGCCTACTCGGTGGGTGCCGTGGTCGGCACCGTCCTCGCATCTGTGGCCAGCCAGAAGTTCGGGCCCGGGCCGCTGGTGGTGGTGGGGTTCGCCGGTGCAGCGGCAGCCCTGCTCCTGATGTCCGCCAACCCGCCGGCCGCGCTCATGACGGTGCTCGCCGCCGTCGCAGGTTTCGGCGGCCTGGGCACGCAGAACATGATCAACGACTACATCGCCCAGTTCTACCCTGCCGCCACCCGCGCCACCGGCCTTGGCTGGGCACTTGCTGTGGGACGCATCGGAGCCATCGCGGGCCCAACCTACGGCGCACTGCTGGTGGGCTTAGGCGGCGGCGTCCCCGTAGCCGCCATTGCCTTCGCGGCGCCCGCCCTGCTGGGTGCGGTGCTCATGCTCGCACTGCGCACCAGGGCAGTGCGGCAGCCTGCCGCGCCCCGCGATGCGGAACTGGTGCGCTAACGCCCGGCCCGGCAACAAAGGTGGCCGGGCGGCCCCCCGCGGCCCGCGCCTGTGGAATAATCCAAGCAGGTGGTCCGGACCGGACTTATCCAGCAGCAGGAGGGGCCTCAATTGTCCGCCACATCAAGGAGCACCGCCGGAGCGGCGGCCAAGGCCATCAATAACACCCAGGTCCCCAAGCACGAGCAGCTGCGGTTGATCATACTCAAGCTCGCCAAAGAGGAACTGGAGCCCGGCGCCCGGCTTCCCAGCGAGCGGACGCTCATGGACTCCTACGGTGTCAGCCGCATTACAGTCCGCGCCGCCATCGGCCGCCTGGTCAACGAGGGGCACCTGGTCCGGGTTCCGGCGAAGGGTACCTTCGTGGCGGATTCCCCAGTGCAGTCAACACTCCACCTGGCCTCGTTCACGCAGGAAATGGAGGCGATGGGACACGTGCCCAGTACGGTGGTGCTGGTGGCCGAAGCGGGCGCTGCCCCCACGGATACGGCAGAGGCGCTCAGCCTGCCGCCGGGCTCCGAGGCCATCCACTTGAAGCGCCTCCGCCTGGCAGACGGCCGGCCGGTCAGCGTGGATGACGCCTGGTACAACCCCGAACATGCCCGCGGCCTTCTGGACATCGACCTGACCGGCTCGGTTTACAAAGCCCTCGCCGCGCAGTTCGGGCACCAGATCGACAGGGCACGGCAGAGCGTGCGGTCCGAGGGCGCCCCCGCGGATGTGGGGGCGCTCCTCGGAACCGGCACGGGGGCGCCGGTGCTGGCCTTCGACCGGGTGTCCTATTCAGGCCCCCTTGCCATCGAACATTCACGTTCGTGGTACCGCTCCGACCGCTACTCGCTGAACATGGAAGTCCGGCTCTAGAAGCAAATCCCTAGTCCAGCGAGAACAGCTCCTGGCCGGCGGTGACGGTGCCGGCTCCAGTAAGCGTTGCCACGTCCGGCTTGGTATCGAGGACGACGACGGGACTCACCATCGAGTAACCTGCCGCAAGGGCGGCGGTGGGATCGACACGCATGACGGCAGCGCCGGCGTCGACAGTGTCGCCTTGGGCAATCAGAAGCTTAAAGCCTTCGCCTTTGAGCTTGACCGTATCGATGCCCACATGGGTGAGGACGCCGCGCCCCGAGGACTCAACCACAACAAAGGCGTGCGGCAGCAGCTTGACCACCTTTCCCGCCACGGGGGACACGACGTCGAACATCTCGCCCGCCGGCGGTTCCACTGCGGCGCCGGAACCCACCATCTGGCCGGCGAACACAGGGTCCGGGACTTCGGCAAGGCGAATTACCGTACCCGCGATGGGTGCCAGCACCACCAGGGACTGACCCACTAGAGGAGGTCCTCGATGTCTTCGGCCAGGTTGTCGGCCTCCGGGCCAACAATGACCTGGACAGCCGTGCCGGAGGTCAGCACGCCGTGGGCTCCGGCGGCCTTCAAGGAGGCCTCGTTCACGAGGGAACCATCTTTAACCTCCGTGCGAAGGCGGGTAATGCAGGCTTCAATCTCCACGATGTTGCCGGCGCCGCCCAGTCCTTCAATGATCTTTTCTGCTTTGGACATGGTTGCCCTTTCTGATGGTGCCCGCTGGGAGCACTGCTTCCTCACCGGGGCCGGCGGCCCAAGTGCGACCAATTATGGCTTCCACCACCGGCCTTTTGAATGGCCCGGCGGGATTTCCCATTGCCTTGACAGGTACTCGTGGGATGAATCACACTGAACTGGTCATAACCAGACAGTACCGGCTGGAACCCCTCCTTTACAAGCCCCACCCGAACCCGCAGAGGTGCAACCATGTCAACATCCGAGACCGCCGCCTTGGCTCCCGAAAAGAAGCCAAACAAGGCGTTTGCCACACTGCAGCGCCTTGGCCGCACCCTGATGCTGCCCATCGCCGTTCTTCCCGCCGCAGGCATCCTGCTGCGCATTGGCCAGGCCGACCTGCTTGGCGCCGTTCCTGGATTCGAAGGCGGCGCCGCCGTCATCTCCGCAGCCGGCAATGCGGTCTTCACCTGGCTGCCGCTCATTTTTGCGGTGGGCATTGCCATCGGCTGGGCCAAGAAGGCCGATGGTTCCACTGCTTTGGCCGCCGTCGTTGGCTACATGGTGATCGACGGCGTCTTCAAGGCCATGTCCCCGCTGGTCCTGGCAGGACAGGTTGACCCGGCCGGCAAGCAGGCGATGATCAATTACGGCGTCCTGGCCGGCATTGTGGTGGGCCTGCTTTCCGCATCGCTGTGGCAGCGCTTCTACCGCACAAAACTGCCGGACTTCCTTGGATTCTTCAGCGGCCGCCGCCTGGTGCCCATCCTGACCTCCGTTTCCAGCCTGGTAGCCGGCGTCGTCCTTGCCTTGGCCTACCCGCTCTTCAACGCCGGCCTTTCCGCGGTGGGCCAGGCCGTGGCCAGCAATGCTGTTGCCGGCGGCGGCATCTACGGCTTCGCCAACCGCATGTTGATCCCCGCGGGACTGCACCACATCCTGAACTCCGGCGTCTGGTTCCTCATCGGCGACTACACCGACGCCTCGGGCCACCTGGTCCGCGGTGACCTCAACCGCTTCTTCGCCGGAGACCCCAGCGCAGGCATCTTCATGACCGGCTTCTTCCCCATCATGATGTTCGGCCTGCCTGCAGCAGCGCTTGCCATCTGGCGCCACGCCAAGCCCTCGCAGAAGAAGATCGTCGGCGGCATCATGCTCTCCACCGCACTGACCGCCTTCTTCACCGGCATCACCGAACCGCTTGAGTACTCCTTCATGTTCGTGGCCTTCCCGCTCTACATCGTCCACGCCGTCCTGACCGGAACGTCCATGGCCCTGGTCAACGCGCTGGGAATCCATCACGGGTTCACATTCTCTGCAGGCCTGATCGACTTTGTCCTCAACTTCGGCAAATCACAGAACGGCTGGCTGCTCATCCCCATAGGACTTGGCTACGCGGCGATCTACTACTTCCTCTTCTCCTTCGTCATCAAGCGCTGGAATCTGCGCACCCCCGGCCGCGAGGACGACGAAGTCACCGTGGAGACCGACGCCGCCAAGTAGCGCCACCTATTTCATCCCCATCTCCCGCAACTGCAACCGGAAGCACCCAGAGCGCATGGAAATCATCATCCTTCCCACCCCTGACGACGTGGCCCGCACGGCCGCTGATGCCATCGAGGACCAGGTCCGCCGCGGCCCGTCCGTCCTGGGACTGGCCACCGGGTCCACCCCGCTGGGCACCTACCAGGAACTTATCGAACGGCACCGCAGCGGCGGCCTGAGCTTCGCGCAGGCCCAGGCGTTCCTGCTGGACGAGTACGTGGGACTGCCTGCCGGGCATCCGCAGTCATACCACTCGGTCATCCGGGAGGAATTCACGACCAGCGTGGACTTCGGCGACGGCGCGGTCCGCGGACTGGACGGCATGGCCCGGGATCCGCAGGCGGAGGCCGCCGCTTACGAGGCCCGGATCGCCGCCGCGGGCGGCGTGGATATCCAGATTCTGGGCATCGGGACGGATGGCCATGTGGGCTTCAATGAACCCATGTCCTCGCTGGCCTCCCGTACGCGGATCAAGACGCTCACCCGGCAGACGCGCCTGGACAACGCCCGCTTCTTTGATGCACCGGAGGAGGTGCCGGACCATGTGCTGACCCAGGGCCTGGGAACCATCCGTGAGGCCCGGCACCTGCTGCTGCTGGCCATGGGGGAGGCCAAGGCAGAGGCTGTGGCTGCCGCCGTCGAAGGTCCCGTAGCGGCCATCTGCCCGGCGTCGGCCCTCCAGCTGCACCCGCACGTCTCGGTACTGGTGGACGAGGCCGCAGCCTCCCGGCTCGCCCACCGCGAGTATTACCAGGACACCTTCGGCCGGAAGCCGGCATGGCAGGGACTCTGAGCGGCAGGCTTGTGTCCGTGGAATGCACCGCGCCGCAGTTTGAGCTGGCCGTGGAGAATGCCGACGGCGTCCGGCTGGCCGCCGCCGTGGGCGCGGCCCGGGTTGAACTGTGCGCCGCCCTGGCGGAGACAGAGGGCGTCACGCCAAGCATCGGCACCATCGGGCAGGCGTGCGGCCTGGGCCTTCCCGTCCATGTCCTGGTGCGTCCGCGGCCGGGCAACTTCACCTATTCGCCCGGCGAGCTCGATGTCATTGAGCGCGATGCCGCTGCGGCTTTGGGTGCCGGAGCCGCGGGCGTGGTGGTTGGTGTCCTGGCATCCGACGGCGGCCCGGATGTCCAGGCAATCCGGCACATTGTGGCAGCAGCGCGGGCCGTGAGGCCGGATGCCGAAGTCACGTTCCACCGCGCGTTCGACGCAGCCCTGGCCGCCGGCCTGGACCCTGCCGGGGCGCTCTCCCGGCTGGAGCACGCAGGGGTGGACCGGGTCCTCACCAGTGGTGGGGCCCCCGACTGCGCCGCGGGGCTGGAGATGCTGCGCAGGATTGTGCGGCAGGGACGCCGGAGTGCTCCCTCGGTCCAGATCATGGCCGGTGGGGGTGTCACCCTGGCGCTGGTACCGTCGCTCCTTGAAGCGGGAGTCCATGCCGTGCACACCTCGGCGCGGCCCCGGGAAGGGGGCGGGGCGGGCGGGGACCGCGCCGGCGCCGCGGACCACGGACTGGCCGCCCGCATGGCTGCCGCCGTGGCGGCCGTGCCGCTGCCCCAACCCACGAACGAAGGACGGTAAACGATGGGCAAGGAACTGTTTCTTCGCGGCCGCATCGTCACCGCCTCGCTGGATATTGCGGACGGGGTGGTGGCGGCCGACGGCGGCCTGGTCACCTTCGCGGGCCCGGCGCAGGACTTCCCCGGGGTACTTCCGCCGGACGCACCCGCCAGACGCATCCTGGTGCCCGGACTGGTGGACGTGCACTGCCATGGCGCCTACGGTTCGGATTTCTCGGAGGGCGATCCCGACGGCGCCGAGCGGGCGGCACGCTACCTGCACAGCCGTGGGACCACCACGCTGCTGGCCAGCCTGGTTACCGGAGAGCCCGGGGACCTGGTCCGGAACCTGGAGATACTGCGGGAGCTGGCAGGCCTGGGGCTGATTGCCGGATCGCATCTGGAAGGTCCATTCCTCTCAGGCCAGCAGTGTGGCGCGCACGATCCCGTCCTGCTCCTGGAACCGGATCCTGAGGTGGTGGCCCGCATGCTGGCCGCGGCAGGGCCAACCCTGGCCTCCATGACCTTGGCGGCCGAGCTGCCCGGCGCCTCCGAACTTGCCGCCCAGCTTGCGGCCCGCGGCATCATCCCATCCCTGGGCCACACCGCCGCGGACCATGCGACGGCGGCAGCCTTCCTGGCGCGCGCGGCCGCGGCTTTGGACTCGGCCGGCAATTCCACCGGCAGGAACCGCCCAACGGTAACCCACCTGTTCAATGCCATGCCTCCGCTTCACCACCGCTCCCCCGGGCCAGTATCGGCGAGCCTCAGCGCAGCCAAGGCCGGGCAGGCTGTGGTGGAGCTGATTGCCGATGGCGTGCATCTGGCACCGGAAACCGTGAAGTTGGTGTTTGACCTTGTGGGGCCGCACAACATCACGCTGGTGACCGATTCGATGGCCGCCACCGGGCTGAAGGACGGACAGTACAGGCTGGGGTCCCTCTCCGTCACAGTTGCTGGCGGCGTAGCCCGGGTTGACGCCACTGGCGCCATTGCCGGCGGCACCAGCACGTTGCTGGACGTCATCCGCTCCTGCGTTGCTGCCGGAGTTCCGTTGCGGGATGCCGTCACCTCCGCGTCGGCAGTCCCGGCATCGTTGCTGGGTCTCTCGGCGCATGCGGGCGACCTGCGCGCCGGAATGCAGGCCGACGTCGTCGTTCTTGACCAGGACCTGAACCTGAAGGCAGTGCTGCGAAGCGGCGAATGGGTCACCGCACCCGGCTGAGCTGCATTGCGGCGATGGGCGTCTGCTGCCGTGGCCTACCCACGACCTATTATTGTCAGTGCCTCGTAGGACGATGTTTTTATGGAAATCAGTACTGACCTGGCGGCGGTGATGGAGGCCGTTCGTGCCTCCGTTGCTGCGTTGGATGTACTGGTTCTGGAAGACGCTTCCCTCGACTCAGCTGGTTTGGGGGCCGTCGCAGGTGCCGCTGTTGATGTGTTGCAGCGGCGGTATGAGTTGTGTCTGGAGCGGTTGGCGGCTGTGTGGCGGTTGGAGGCTCAGCTCGCGGCGGTGAAGGCGCGCGATGTGGCGGAGTGCGTCGAAATCCAGCAGGCACTCCTTGCCCCCGACGCCCCGGTGGATGAGCGCATGTTTTCGGAGACGTCAACGGTGGAGGAGATCGCCGGTGTCCTGAGCATCAGTTCGGCGGCCGCGGGTGCTTTGGTGGAACAATCCCGCCGGGTGTGTTCCCTGCCGCCGCTCCTGGGCGCCCTGTCAGCCGGTGACCTGTCGTGGCAGCATGCCAGGATTGTCGCCGATGAAACCGAGGGGCTCACCCCCGACGGGGCTGCTGCCTTGGTGGCGCACTTCTTCGACCCCGACGCCCCCAACCCCGCCCGCGGCGCCGCGCCCGGCGAACTCGTCCCCGCCCGGTTCCGCGCCAAGGTCCGCGCCTGGCGGGAACGCCACCACCCCGAAACCCTCGCCAAACGCCACGCCAAAGGCGTCGCGGACCGGCGGATGGAATACACCCCGGACCGCGACGGCATGGCCTGGCTCTCGCTCTACCTCCCCGGCGACACCGCCTGCGCCATCTGGAACCGCACCACCGCCACCGCCCGCGGCCTCCAAGGCCCTAACGAGCCCCGCACCCTCACCCAACTCCGCCCCGACATCGCAGCAGCACTCCTCCTCGGCACCGGAAACGCCACGGCCACGGGTGATCCTGCGGGAACAACTACCGGGAGTAGCGGTGGTGTTGGAAAGGTTCCCACCCCGCGGGCCGATGTCCTGGTCACCGTCCCGGTCTTCGCCCTGCTCGGACTCACCGATGAGCCGGCCGTGCTGGACGGCCTGGGCCCCATCCCGGCGTCGATGGCGCGGAGGCTTGTCGCGGACGGGGCGGAGTCGTTCTACCGGGTCCTGGTCGACCCCCGCGACGGGGCACCCCTGGAGATCGGACGCACCCGCTACCGGCTCCCCGAAATCATCAAACAATGGATCCGCATGCGGGACCGGAAATGCACCTTCCCCGGCTGCACCAACCACACCCCCGACAACCACACCGACCACCTCACAGCCTGGGAACACGGCGGCAGAACAGCCGTCCGGAACCTGGCCCAGCTATGCCCCAAACATCACCGCTTGAAACACGCCCGCACCTGGACCCCCGACCCCGCCACCAACAACGGACCGCCCGGCTGGACCTCACCCACAGGCCGCCACTACAACCCCGAACACCAAGACCCCGAACCAACCCACTGGCCGCCAGGCACCCTCCCGGGGCAACGAAGCCTCCTAGAGGAAGCGCTCCTGGAGCGCCTCGCCGTCTAAGACTGGCCACGTAGGTTGAGACTGACTGTCAGGCTGCGGCGGAGCAGCGGTTACGCATGCCTGGTTTACTGCCGACGCCCATGTGGCTATGCAGCCTCGGGCGCTCCCCCAAGGCGGCGACGAAGTGGAATCCGCAAGGCACGCTCCCTGGCGGCCAGGGCCCGGAGCCGGGGCACCACCCCCATAGCAAGGGGCGGTCCGTGCCCGGGTGCCAGCAACCGTGGGCCCAGCTCCGCCAGGCGCCTGGCTGATTCCATGGCCAGCTTCCAGTTCCACGTGGTGTACCAGGGAGGCCCGGACAGATCCTGTCTTCCCGGCAGGAGCCCGCGAATCGAGTTCAAGTTGACCGTCACAACAGCATCACCAGTGATCAGGACACCGTCGCGGGATCGCCAGTAGGCCACGTGTCCGGCAGTGTGGCCGGGCGTTGGGACGGCGACCCACTCGGGTAAACCTGGCATTTTTCCATCCCGGGGCAGGCTCTGCACCACGTCGGTGATGTCGCCGGCTGCTTCAACCCGCCGGCGTGCACGGGCAGGCAGGGACCACAGGAACGGGGCGATGAGCCACCGGTCCAACGGCATGGAGAACTCAGGGATGTACCGCCCGGCAGCCATGGGCAATTCAGCCTGGTGGACGAACACCGGGATGTCCCACCGCCGTGCCAGGGCCCCGGCAGCGCCCGAGTGGTCGGGATGGATGTGCGTCAGGAAGATGGCTGCGGGCGCAGTCCCGGATCCGAGCATGTCTTCCACAGCCTTGCGGACCGGCTCCGCACTGGCCGCCCATCCGCAGTCAACCATCACCCACGCGGAACCTGACCTCACAAGGTAGAGATTTGAGGCCATGGGCCCTGAACCGGTGGTCATGAGGACCACTCCGGAGGCAATCTCCCGTGGTTCTGAAATCCGCACCATCATGAATCACACCACTGGGTGGCGAAGCAAAGTGCGCAGCTTTTCCGGTGCGCTGCGTCGCGGATCGCCGAGGTAGATCTCATGGTGCCGCCCCCGGACCTTCAATCCGGCGGCCGTGATGGCCGCGTCCAGAAGGGCGATGGTCTGGCCTTCATCCGCGTAGGGACCGATATGGAGCGCCTGCGCGCAGCGGCCCTCTTCCCAACGCTCGAAGCGGACCAACTCCAAACCGGGAAGCCCTTTGGGACGGGCTTCTTCCACGGCCCGCTCAAGAAGGGCTTCATCGATCGGTTCAGGCTGCACCATCATGGCCTGCCAGCGCCATGACTCCCGGGCAAAGCCCCCGAGTCCCGTGAAGCCTGCGCTCACGGCTTCCGTCGGCTCCGTGTGATCCGGGTCCTCGAACCACCACAAGGCTTCGAGGGGCATCACTTTTGTCACCTCACCGGACTGCTTCTTAAGACCAAAGTGTGCCGCGTAGCTGACGGTAAACAACCCCTGCACCGCCCCGGCGAATGCTGGCCCATCAGGGTCCCCTTGACCCTGGACGACAGCGAAGAGCAGCGGAGGAACGTCCACGAAGTCGACAGTTCCTTTGCGGGTTTTGTAGAGAGACGCAATGTCCTGCCGGAGGTCACTCACCGTACACGCAGCCAACCCATGGAGCCAGTTTTCCCCGGCGTGACAGCAGCCAGTAGGGCCGAATGTCCTTACTACCCGTCCGCCCGCACTACCCGTCGGCCCCGGGCAGGCACACTTCCACGGTGTCCCCGGTGACGCGCGTTTCGAAGACCGGCTGCCTGGACGTGGCGGGACCGGCCTTCACTTCGCCCGTGCGCAGTGCGAACGTGCTCCGGTGCCAGGGGCAGACCACGCATGCGTCCCCGCCGACGTCCTTGATCTTGCCTTCGTGAAGCGGTCCGGAAAGGTGGCTGCAGACATCGGACAGCACATTGATGGTGGTGCCCTCGCGGTGGACCAGCAGCGGAATACCGGCCACGACGCGCTTATGGAGGCCGCCCTCCGGCAGTTCGGCCAGCGGGGACAGCGGATGCCAGCCGGACGGAAAACGGTGCGGAATCTCCTCGCTGTGGTTGACCCCTGCGGCTTGGCGGTACGTCAGGTGCCCGCCAAGGAACCCGCCGGCGCCCACGGTGGCGAGCCCCAGGTACGCAAGTACCTTGCCGCCGCCCTGGCCGCCCCTGGCCCGCTGGACGAGTGATGCAATGTAGAGGCCGGTTGCCGTGACGTTGGCCGCCGCGTGCACCAGGCCCACCCGCTGCTGCTGCGGGTGCAGCTGCGACCAGTCCATGAGCCCGGCCAGCGCGGACGGAAGCACGCTTGCGGTGCCCACACCGATCAACAACCTGGCAGCTTTTTCGCCACCGGGAACGGCATCAAGCACGCCCGCCGAGACCCAGGCGCCAATCGGCACCTGGACAGCGAGGGGGTGGACCGGGTGGCCGATGGGGACGCCGTGCAGGATGTCCCGGGCCCACTGGGGCTTGATGACTTTCTTGACGGCTTTCCGGACAGTCCTGGCCAACGGGTCAAGCCATTCGGCATCTTCGAAACGGGTGACAAGCTCAAGTGCGGGCAACGGTTTCATGTGTCCTCCCTTACCCCAATCGCCGCAATCCACTCATCACAGAACACCCTGTCCAGGAGACCCGTTTATTGGGCAGGCTGCCTCCGGCGCCGTCAGCGCAGGGGTGACCCCACAACGGCAAACCGGTGGCCTCCCATCTCCCCTGAGAGCAGCGGCATCGCCTCGGCGATTGCGGCGCGCGTGCTGGCCAGTTCCAGCGACGCCTGGTGCGCTTCCGCGGATTCCCAGAGTTCGGAAACAAAGACGGTGTCCGGCAGGTCATCGTTGATGCCCACCTCATAGAGAAGGCAGCCGGCTTCCTTCATCCCGGGCTTGGGCCGGAGCAGGATGGCCACGAGGGCGTCGCGCTGGCCTGGCTTGGTTCCAAGAAGTCCCACATTGGCAAACGTCATGGGGACATTGTGCAGCATGGGGTTGAAGGAGGTGGTGAACTTACGGGACCACCGCCGGCGCGGCGGGCTCCGCAGGGACGCCGCCTGACACGGCGCTTTGGTGGGCAGGCCCGACGGCGGAGCGCGGCGCTTCCTCTTCCGGCACCTTGGTGGGGGCTGGCTGCCCGGCCGCTTCCGCCGTCGTACCTTCACCGGCAAATGCACGTAGCATGGCGGCGCGGTCGAACTGCCCTTCCCACTTGGCCACGACAAAGGTGGCCACGCAGTTTCCCAGCAGGTTCACCACGACGCGCATGGAGTCCATCAGCCGGTCGGCGCCCAGCAGCAGCGCGACGCCGGCCACCGGGAAGATGCCCAGCGCCCCGGCAGTGGCGGACAGGGCCAGGAAGGCGGAACCGGGAACGCCCGCCATGCCCTTGGATGTCAGCATCAGGACTCCCAGGGCCGCCAACTGCTGGCCCAGGTCCAGGCTGTAGCCAAATGCCTGCGCCAGGAAAAGCAGCGAGATGGAGAGGTACAGGGCGGCCCCGTCAAGGTTGAAGGAGTAGCCGGTGGGAACCACCAGCCCGGTGGTGGCACGCGAGCAGCCGGCGTTGGTCAGCTTGGTCATGATCCGGGGCAGTACGGACTCCGTGGACGCCGTCCCCAGCGCCAGGAGGAACTCCTCGCGCGTATATTTCATGAACTGCCACAGCGGCACCCGCGGGTAGGCCCACGCCACCACGAACAGCAGCCCGATGAATGCCACCGCGGCGCCGTAACAGGCCGCAATCAGCACAGCGTACGTCCCCAGGGAATCGAGGCCGTACTGGCCGATGATGAAGGCCATGGCACCGAAGGCACCCACCGGCGCTGCCCGCATCACCCAGGCCATGATCTTGAAGAACAGTTCCAGCACCGTTTCCATCAGGGTGATCACCGGCAGGCAGCGTTCACGTCCGACGACGACGATCGCCGCCCCGAAGAACACGGAGAAGCACAGGACCTGCAGGAGGTTGTTGCCGGCAAAGGCGCCAATGACGCTGGTGGGGATGATGCCCAGCAGGAAGGCTCCGGCATCCTTGGGCGGGGCGGTGGCGGTTTTGGCATTGAGGGCATCCTGGGACAGGGTTGCGGGGTCGATGTTGAGCCCGGCTCCCGGCTGCACCAGGTTCCCCACCACCAGCCCGAAGACCAGCGCGAACAGGGTGGCACCCGTGAAGTAGGCCAGGGCCTTGATACCCACCCGGCCCACGGCCTTCACGTCGCTGACCGCGGCGATGCCGGTGACGATGACCAGGAAAATCAGCGGCGCGATGATCATCTTGATCAGCTGGATGAAGCCGTCGCCCAGCGGACGGAGCCCTGCGCCGAGGTCCGGCCAGAAGTGGCCCACCAGGATACCCGCCACCACCGCCGCGAGGATCTGGACGAAGAGGGACCTGTACAGCGGTTTCGTGCGTGGCGCGGATGCCGGAACTTGCGGCTGCGGTGCGGGCGCGGTGGTCTTCATGCGGGGTGCCTGTTCGTTAGGGAGGACGTCATCCAGGAGGACGCCTGCTTCGGACGGCGGCGCCATCGGACGCCGCAGGATCACCCCAACGGTAGGAAACGGATGTTTCCGGAAAGATAAATCCGTAATGCGGAACTATTAAAGATGAAGCGTGCTATCCAGGGGACGTGTGCGCTGTTGCGGCGCAATGCCCGCTCACTCCGCGGCACCCAGGCTTCCGGCATGCACGACGGCGCCACTCGCCGTCGTGTCTTCCTTCAGCATCCAGCCCACCCGCTTGACGGTGCGCAGCATCACCGCACTTTCCACGATCTCGATGCCCGGCACCTTCTGCTGCAGCGCCAGTTCGGCGGACATGACATCCGCCAGCGTGTGGAGCCACATGATGATGACAAAGTTGGTGGGCCCGGTGGTGGAGGCACTCAACCGGACATTGCTGATGGTGCGGATCCCGGCGGCAGCCGCCTCATGCTGGCCCGCTGGTACGTTGACAAACCACTGGCAGGTCACCGGAAACGACGAATACCGCTGGGCGATCTCGCAGCGGAACGACAGGATGCCGCTTGCCAGCACGCGGTTCAACTGACGCTGCACGGTTGCCGGGTGCCGTCCGAGGGAGCGGGCCATCCCAGCCGCCGTCGCGCGGCCGTCCCTGGCAAGGAACGGCAGCAGGTCGAGGTGGCTCTGCGGAAGGTGGCCGGGCCGAGCGGAATCCGGAGCAGCCGGGGAGCCAAGCGTCCGCAGCGTGGCCAACTGTGAACGGCTCAGGACATTCAACCGCCAGTCGTCGCCACTGCTGTGCAGCCGGGTGCACAGGGCCACCTGGTATTTTGTGAGCCCCTCAACCGCTTTGAGGCGGGTAATGATCTTGTCGCTGAACTCCTCCAGTGAACGTGTGATGACGGTCAGCATCAGGTCGCGGTTGCTGGCCGCCTCCTCCACCGTCACGATCTCGGGAACAGCAGCCAGTTCCGCCGTGACACTGTCCCGGCGGTTCATTTCGCAGTCCACCGCCACGTAGGCCAGGAGCATCTGCTTCGGGTCACCCGCCAGGTGCGCCGTCACCCACGCCGCCCCGCTTTCCGTCAGGCGCTCCCAGCGGGCCGCCAGCGTGGTGGCATGCTCGTCCAGTACCTTGGCAGCGTCCGTCCACCCCAGGCGCGGCGCGGCCTGCAGGACCTGGATCAGGGCAAGGTCATCCTCACTGAGCTCCATCGGACCACCTTTCTTGGACGCGCGAATTCTGCCAGCAAACGGCATTCCACGAATAATTCCAGCGCTTTCGTCTGATGTGAACCACGCCACTTCAGAATAGTCCACAAGCCCTGATGCCTATTTCCAAGGAGTGACACGTGCCCATAACCGACGACGCCAAGGACCTGCAGGAAGACCTCATCCGGCTCCGCCACGACCTGCACCGGCAGCCGGAAATTGGCCTGCACCTCCCCCGCACCCAGGAGCGGGTCCTTCAGGCGCTGGACGGACTTCCCTACGAGATCACGCTGGGCAAGGACACGACGTCGGTCACCGCGGTCCTGCGCGGCGGGCACCCGGGCGGGGAGCAGGGGAACGGCGGCAGCAGTGCCGGGGACAGCCATGCCGGGGACAGCGCGGTCCGCCCCGCCGTCCTGCTTCGCGCCGACATGGACGGGTTGCCTGTCCAGGAGAAGACCGGCGTGGACTTCACCTCCCAGGCTGACGGTGCCATGCACGCGTGTGGCCACGACCTGCACACCTCCATGCTCGCCGGCGCCGCCACCCTTTTGGCCGAGAAGAGGCACCAACTCCGTGGCGACGTCGTCCTCATGTTCCAGCCGGGTGAGGAAGGGTTCGACGGCGCCAGCTACATGCTCCGGGAAGGTGTCCTGGACGCCGCGGGCACGCGCGTCCAGGCGGCCTACGGCATGCACGTGTTCTCCTCACTGGAACCGCATGGCACTTTCTGCACCAAGCCCGGCGTCATGCTCAGCGCCTCCGACGGGCTTGAAGTCACGGTGCTGGGCGCCGGCGGCCACGGCTCGGCCCCGCACTCGGCGAAGGATCCGGTGACCGTGGCGGCAGAGATGGTGACTGCCCTGCAGGTCATGGTCACCCGGCAGTTCAACATGTTCGATCCCGTGGTCCTGTCCGTGGGCGTGCTCCATGCCGGCACCAAACGGAACGTCATCCCCGAATCGGCCCGCATCGAGGCCACCATCCGGACGTTCTCCGAAGCATCGCGCCTGAAGATGATGGACGCCGTGCCGCGCCTGCTCAAGGGAATCGCCGCCGCGCACGGGGTGGAGATCGCCGTCGACTACCTGCAGGAGTATCCCCTTACCATCACCAGCGAGGACGAAACCCACACCGCCGAAAAGGTGATCACCGAGCTCTTCGGCGAGCGCCGCCTCTCGCGCTGGGCCACCCCCCTCAGCGGCTCGGAGGACTTCTCCCGGGTCCTCGAAGAGGTACCGGGCACCTTTGTGGGGCTCAGCGCCGTGGCCCCGGGCGGCGATCCGGCAACCTCGCCGTTCAACCATTCACCCTACGCAACGTTCCACGACGGCGTGCTGGCTGACGGGGCCGCCCTCTATGCGGAACTCGCCATCTCCCGGCTGGCCGCCCTTTCGCAGGCCTCCTAGCCCGGCAGCACCGCCACCATGCCCCAACCCACCAGGAAGAAGACCATGTCCGTTGCAGCAACCAAGCCACAGACTGGACGCATGTCCACCGCCAAGACCGTCGTCGGCACCGGCATCGGCAACGCCGTTGAGTGGTACGACTGGGCCATCTACGCCACGTTTACCCCGTTCATTGCCAGCCAGCTGTTCAGCAAAGCGGACCCGGCATCGGCCGTCCTGTCCACGCTGGCGATCTTCGCCGTGGGCTTCGTGGCCCGGCCCTTCGGCGGCTTCCTCTTCGGCTGGATCGGCGACCGGGTGGGCCGCAAGACGTCGATGACGCTCGCCGTCGGCCTCGCGTCGCTGGGCAGCCTGATGATCGGCGTCGCCCCCACCTTTGCCAGCGTCGGGGCGTTCGCTTCCCTGATGCTGCTGGTGGCCCGGCTGGTGCAGGGCCTGGCGCACGGCGGTGAGCTGCCGTCGTCGCAAACGTATCTGTCCGAGATGGCTCCCAAGGAGCACCGCGGCTTCTGGGCCACCCTGATCTACACGTCGGGGACGGTGGGCATCCTCTTCGGCACGCTGCTGGGAGCCGTGCTGAACATGGCCCTGAGCACCGAGGCGATGAACGCGTGGGGCTGGCGAGTGCCGTTCCTCATCGGTGCCGCCATGGGCCTGTACGCGCTGATCATGCGGTCGCGGCTGCACGAAACCGAGGCCTTCCAGGGCGAAGCCGTCACCGAAAAGCGCGCGCGGATCTGGCCGCAGATTGTCCGCTACCGCAAGCAGGCGCTGCAGGTCATCGGCCTGACCGTGGGCCTCACGGTCATTTATTACATCTGGGGCGTCGTGGCACCGAGCTACGCCACCACCGCCCTGAAGATCGACCGCGGCGAGGCATTGTGGGCCGGCGTCATCGCGAATATCGTGTTCATCGCCGCGCTGCCGGTATGGGGCAAGCTGTCCGACCGCATCGGCCGCAAGAAAGTCCTCTGGGCCGGCGCCATCGGCTCGGCAGTGCTGCACTTCCCCATGACCTGGCTCCTGAAGGATTCGGCCTGGCAGCTGGCGGTGTCCATGTCCGTGATGCTGGTGTTCATCGCCGCGAGCGCAGCCATCGTCCCCGCCGTGTACGCCGAGCTGTTCCCAACGTCCATCCGCACCGTAGGCGTGGGCGTCCCCTACTCCATCTGCGTGGCCCTGTTCGGTGGCACCGCCCCTTACCTGCAGCAGTGGCTGGGTTCCTCGCTTGGCGCGCCGCAGGTGTTCAATGCGTACGCAGTGCTGCTGCTGGTGGTCAGCGCGGCGTTTGTGTTCACCATCCCTGAGACCAAGGGCAAGGACCTGACGCACTGACCGTCCCGCTGCCAAGAGGTCTCCGGCGAGCATTCCGGCGCCGGGGACCTCTTGTCGTTGTCAGCCGGCCGTTGGGGTGGCCCTGACGGCATTCGCGGCCCTGTCAGCGCTGATTTGGGCGTCAGTTCCGGAATCAAGGATGGTGTTCCGCGTTGACGCGGAATCGACCACGACGGCCGTCACGGCGAGGCCGTCGGCAGCGCCAGTGGCCAGCAGGGCGCCCACCTGGGCCTCGAAGCAGGAGTCACTCGACGAGGCATTAACGTCAAGGGCCACCACATGGTTGTTGGAAACGAAGTTGCCCGCCCCCTCCATCAGCCGGATGATGACCGGCGTGGCGCCGGCCGGCCGGACGCTGTGCGCGTCGATGACCTCGGAAAAGTGGTTCCCGATCACCGAGTTGCTGTTGCCGCTGACGCAGAGAAGCCCTGTGAGGTCGTCCAGTCCGTTCCCGACTCCCTGGAACGGGGTCCATGGCTCATGGTCGCGCAGGAAGTGGTTCGTGGCCACGAGGTTTTCCGAACTGTTCGCTTCGAGCACCACCATGCCGGGGTAGAACGAATGCAGGCGGTTGTTGGTGACGCTTGAGCGCGTGACGCCGTTGAAACGGATGCTGCTGGCACCCCGGGGGAAGACGTTGTTTGCGGTGACCAGGAGGCCGCCATGCTTCTCCGCGTAGATCGAGTGGCCCTTGAAGCCTGCCCCGATCAGGTTGTCAGTGATCTTTGACGCCTGCCCCCACCCGCGCAGTTCAATGCAGCTTCCGCATTCGGCGATGAAATTGTCGTGGATGGAAAGCGCATCAGCGTTGTAGATGGTCAGGGCGTTCTCGAGGTACACGAATCCCATGCCGTTGACGCGGAACGAGTCATTCGCGTTCGCCACATGGATGCCAGTCTTGCCGTTGACGTACGTGTTCTCCGGATGCATCCCCGAGCCGTCCGGGCTGAAGTGCAACCCGTCAATGCAGAAATTGGAGAACTCCACCGAGCTGATCCGCGGGTTCCCGGTTCGCTCCACGTAGAAGGCGGCGCCTTGGGATTCCCCGCTGCCGCCACTGAGGGGAATGTCCACCAGGATGCGGCTGCCGCCGGGCCACAGCTCGTGCAGGTTGGGCCAGTCGTCTTCGGGAACGTTGAACCGGATGCTGGAGGACGTAAACCCGTGTCCCGATCCCTGGATCTTGAGGAAGCTGATGTCGATCAGCACCTGGGTACGCAGCCGGTAGTCCCCCGGCGGTATGTAGATCACCGCGCCGGGTTTTCCGCCGCTGTTCGCATCGGTGGCGGCCTGCCGGTGCTTGATGTCATCGATGATGCTGTTGATGACTTCACCGACGTCCTCGAACGGGTCGCCGGCAGGCCACGTCGTCACGTCGTAGTAGTTGTTGCTGGACATGGCTTCTTCCCTTTGTGTTGTGGTGTTCATGGGGCCACCGGCTGATGCTCGGGAAGGTCCTCCCGCAGTTCCTCCAGTGTTGGAGGGTGGGCCCCTGGGCGGCGCACCGTGATGGCCGCTGCCTTGGCTGCCATGCGGCCCAGGGACTCCAGCACCGACGGTGCCCGCCCGTCTGCTCCGCGCATAAGCAGTCCGTAGATGAGGGCAGCCATGTACGAGTCGCCGGCCCCGATGGTGTCCACCACCGCCGACCTGACGGACGGTACTTCCACCCGTGCGCCACCTGTTGTGAGCAGGGATCCTTCCGCGCCCATGGTGACGGCGACGAGACCGGCCCCAAGCCCAACGATTCGCTGTGCGATCTCATCCACGGCCAGCCGCGGATAGAGCCAGCGGGCGTCCTCATCGCTGAGTTTCACCACCTCCGTGAACGGAACAAGTTCCTCGAAGACGGTCTTTGCCTCAAAGTGGCTGCCGAGCAGGGCTGGGCGGATGTTGGGATCGTAGGTGACCACGCAGCGCTCGTGGGACTGCTCAAGGAGCTCCCTGACTCCTTGCGCTCCCGGTGCCAGGAAGGAGGCGATCGAACCGGTGTGCAGGATTTCGGGAAGGACCGCCGGGGCGGTCCGTGGGAGGTCCCACCGGATGTTGAAGTCGTACTGGGCGGAACCGTCGGACGCCAGAACCGCGGTGGCCGTAGAGGTTGCGCCGCGGACCCGGGAACCCGGCAGGAGTTGGACTCCCGCGCTTTGGAGGTGCTGTTCGATGGCGGCGCCGTGGTGGTCGTCGCCGATCGAGGTGAACAATGCCGTGCTTGCCCCCAGCCGCCCGAGCCCATAGGCCACGTTGGCCGGCGACCCGCCGGGATGCTCCGCGGTGCCCCGCGGCGTGACCACGATGTCCATGAGGGCTTCACCGACAACAACCACGTCGATGCCCTGCCTTGGGTCGGCAGTCTGCTGGACTGTTGGCATCTTTTTGGACCTTTCGTTGGGCGAGGGCGAACCGTTAAGCAAGTTCACTGACGGCGAGCTTGAGTATTGTTGCCGGGCCTCCGTCGACCGTCAGCCGGTTCTCCGTGTTGCCGGGGCCTGGGAAGATGAGATCGGTCAGGACCGTCCTGCCGCCCTGGGCGAAGACTTCGACCGAGCAGTGGTCCACGACAATCAGCAGCTTCAGGACACCGTTTTCAAGGTGGACCGGCGCGGACTCAACCGAAGCGAATTTCCCGTGAAAGCCAGTGTTTCCCGACTGCCTGCGGTCAAGGATGAGTTGGGTAGTTGCTGGGTCGTAACTGAGGATGGCGCCGGCGGTGCCGTCGCTGTTTCCGAAGAATTGGAACCCGATCCGGTCCGCCGTGCCGGGCAGTATGTCAGCCTCGATGACCTGGGCACTGCCGGGTACGGGGTCCGGCAGGCGGAGGGCTTCGTTCCGTAGCTCAACCGTTTCCACGGTCAGGTGCTCCCCTGCGGCGGGCAGTGCTCCCCCTGTGCCGGGTTGCGGCAGGACCGGCTGTTGGACCAGGCGGGCGCAGCCATCGACTGCGGTGAGACGCAGTTCGCGGGCCAGGGTCATGGAGGAGCGCCATGGGGCTGTGGGCAGTTCGTTGGCGTAGTCCCAGTTGTTCATCCAGCCGATGATGATGCGCCGGTCATCCGGGGCGTCGGTGAAGGATACGGCGGCGTAGCAGTCGCGTCCCCAGTCAAGCCACAGGCACTGCCGCAGCGCGGCCGAAGCCTCCGAGGGGTCCGGGACGGTACGCAGCCCGACCGGAGCCACGAGGGAACCTGCGTCCGGAACGAACCGGGCGCCGTCGAACTGGCCCACGAAGTACTGGCCGCCGGATCCCCCAGCCACTGCGCCGGGGTTGACGTTGACGATCAGGACCCATTTGGTGTTGGCCGGGTCCCCGTCCACTGCGAGGGGAAAAAGATCGGGGCACTCCCAGTCACCGGCATCGGCGTTGGCCGGGCCGAAATCACTCAGGAAATCCCACGACTTGAGGTCATCCGAACGGTAGAAGACCACCTGCTGGTGATGCGCTTCGACCGCGACCATGACCCAGTACGCGCCCAGCTCCCCTTGGTAGCGGAACACTTTGGGATCCCTGAAGTTCGCCGAATTCCTGGTGAGGACAGGGTTTCCGTCGTATTTCTGCCACGTCATGCCGCCGTCGGTGCTGTACGCGAGGGACTGGGCCTGCGTGCCGTTCAGTTCTGACGCGGCTTTGTAGGCGCTCGTGTAGATGGCCACCAGGGCGGGTGCGTCCGCCGTGCCGAAGCCGGCCGTGTTGCCGCGGTCCACCACGACGCTGCCGGAGAAGATGTCCTCTGTCTCGTCGCACGCAATCGCCACCGGGTGTTCCGTCCAGTGCAGCAGGTCACGGGAGGTGGCGTGGCCCCAGGACATGTTGCCCCAGACGCTGCCATAGGGGTTGTTTTGGTAGAAGAGGTGGTACAGGCCGTCGTGGAACACCAGGCCGTTGGGATCGTTCAGCCAGGTATCCCTTGCCGTGAAGTGGATGGCAGGCCGGAACCTGGAGATTTCTGCCGGAGCTGTTTCCGGGCGGGCGGCATCAAGGCAACTGGACATGTCTGGTGTTCCCCTTGGGAAGTGGAAGGAGCTGGCTGCCTACTGGCGGGGCGCCGCGATGGAGTCGCGGCGCACCAGGGGGCAACTCAGGATGGTCGGGTGAAGGGCCATGAGGGAAAGGTCCGTCTTCCCCTCGACGGCGTCGATCAGGTGCTCGGTGGCCCAGGCACCCATCTCGTAGTGCGGCAGGGCCACGGTGGTGAGGCCCGGATAAAGGTTGGCGGCGATCAGTTCCTGGTCATCGAAGCCGACAATCGAAAGGTCGGCCGGGATGGACAGGCCCAGTTCGGCAGCGGCGCGATAGGCGCCCATGGCCATCCGGTCGTTGTAGCAGAACAGGCCCGTCGGCCGGTGGGCGCCTGCCAGGATGCGCCGGGCCGCTTCATAGCCGCCATGCACCTCGGAAACCTCGGACTCGACAGGTGCCGCGTCGCCGTCGAGCCCTGCTTCCGTCAGCGTGGCCCGGAAGGCCCGGAGCCGCTGACGGGTCGCGGGGACGTCGTCAGTGTTGTTGATGAATCCCACCCGGGTGTGGCCCGCTTCGAGGAGCGCGGTCACGGCCGCGCGGGCACCACCTTCCTCATCCGGGATCACTGCGGTGATGTTTCCGCCGGTGGCCACGGAGTCCACCAGCACGGAGGGCACGCTGCCGAGGTTGGGTGGCAGTTCCACGTTGCGGTGGTACATGGTGGCGTAGAGGATTCCGTCCACCCGGCGGTCCAGGAGGGCCTCGACGTCGGCCTCCCGGGACTCCAGGCTGGCCGAGCCGGAGGTGTTGATGATCATCAGGTTGTACCCGCGTGCTTTGGCGGCCTCGTCGGCGCCGAGGATGATCCGCCCGGCGTGCGGCGTGGTGGCGATATCCTCGCTGACCAGGCCCAGCATGCCGGTCCTCTGCGTGCGCAGCGCCTGGGCCAGGCGGTTTGGCCCGTACCCCAACTGCTCGGCGGCGGACCGCACCTTGTTCCGGGTTTCCGGACTCACCCTGGCGTATGAGACGTCATTGAGGACATGGGAGACGGTGGTGACGGACACGCCGGCGGCCACGGCCACGTCCTTGATGCCGATGTTCTTGTTGCTCATCTGTCTCCCACGTCCTTATGGTCAGTGATGCCCCTGGGGCTACCAGTAGGCTACTCGTTGCTGGTGATCTAGCCCTTGACGGCGCCGAGGGTCATGCCCGCCACGATCCTGCGCTGCAGGAGCAGCGTGAGGAGGATGACGGGGATGGAATACACGGCGGCGAGGGCCGTCATGGATCCCCAGTCCAGGCCAAACTGCGTCTGGAAGTTCGCGATCACCACGGGCGTTGTCTGGGAGCGGATGGCCGTCATCAGTAGCGCGAACAGGAACTCGTTCCAGGAGGCCAGGAAGGCGAAGATGGCTGTGACCGCGATGCCGCCGGACACCACCGGGATCACCACGCGCCACAGGGCTCCCAGCCGGCTGCACCCGTCCACGGTGGCCGCTTCCTCCAGGTCCTTCGGCACCGCTTCGAAGAAGCTGGACATGAGCCAGATCGAGAGCGGCAAGGAAATGGTGGTGTGGGCGATGGACAGGGCAATGGGAGTGTCGGCCAACCCCATTGAGGCCATCATGGACGCCAGCGGGATTCCGATGGCCACCGGCGGCACCATCCGGGTCACCAGCGCGGCCATGATGAAGATCCGGCCGCTGAGGGTCTTGTACCGGGTGATGCCGTATGCCGCCGGCACCGCCAGCACCAGCGAAAGCACGGTACTGATGATGGCCGTCTGGATGCTGTTGATGAACGACGCCGGCACGCCGCTGCGGCCCAGCGCATTGGCGTAGTTCTCCAGCGTCCACTCCCGGGGAAGGATGGTGGGCGGCACCGCGATGGTGTCGATCGGCGTCTTAAAGGACGTGAACAGCAGGTACAGGAACGGGAACCCGTACAGCACCATCGCTGCCGCCAGGAGGACCCACAGCAGGGTACGGGTGCCCCGCCGGCCTGCTTCCAGGCCTTCCCGGTTCACACCGCGGCGCTTGCGTTCCTTGCCTGTGGCGACCGGCGCCGAAGGTGCCCCGGGCGCCAGGGCCGTGGCCCCGCCGTCGTGCCTGACTCTTTCTGCGGTTCTCATCAGTTGTCCTTCCCTGGCCGCCAAATGGTGGATACCGCCACGAAGGCGACGGCAAGCATGGCCAGCAGGTAGAGGGTGCCCATGGCGCTTGCCAGCCCGGGGTCTCCGAACCGGATCATGGTCCGGTAAATCAGCAGGCTCATGGTTTCCGACGCGGACTGCGGGCCGCCATTGGTTTGGATGAGGATGGTGTCAAAGGCGCGGGCTGCGTCGATGCCGCGGACCACCAGGGCGACGGCGATGACCGGCCGCAGCAGGGGCAGGATGATCCGGAACAGCAGTGCCGGTGCGCGTGCACCGTCCAGCCGTGCTGCCTCGATCAGGTCACCGGGGATGTTTTGCAGGCCTGCGAAGAGCACCAGGCACATGAACGATGTGGTCAGCCAGATGTCAGGGACGGCCACCGAGTAGAGCACGATGCCCGGGTCCGACAGCCAGCCGATCTGGTTGGGGTCGGACAGGATCCCCGCCTGGTGCAGGAGGGTTCCGATCAGGCCGAAGTTGTCGATCATCAGGAATTTCCACAGCAGGCCGGCCACGATGGGGGCGATCATCAGCGGATACATGAAGACGGTCCGCCAGATCTGGGAGCTCTTGCCCAGCATGGTGAACAGCAGCGCCATGCCCAGGCCCAGCGCGAATTCCAGCGTGACCACCACCAGGGTGTAGGCAAGTGTCCGCCACCCTGCGCCGGTGAAGGCCTCCGAGGCGAAGGCCCTGACGTAGTTGTCCAGGCCTACGAACTCGCGGGGGCCGCCGGCAATCGGGGAAATCTTGAAGAAGCTGTCCGCCACCAGGCGGAACAGCGGAAAGGCCACAAAAACTGCCAGGAACAGCGCCGCTGGTGTCATCAGGAACAATGCGAAGCGGCGATCGGAGATACGCACGGTTTTCTCTTCCGCTGGTTGGGGCCGCGGCCGGCGCCGGTGAGTCAGGCGCCGGCCGCGGGGGTCTTACTTAAGGAGGTCCTCGATCTGCTTTTTGGCATCGGCGAGGAGTGTTGTGGAGTCACCGCCGGCGACAGCCTTCTGGAGCATGGGCACCAGCACGGTGTCCACGATCTGCTGCCACTTTTCGGTAGCGGGGCGCGTGGCCGTGGCCTTGCCGTTAAGGGTCTGGATCAGGGGCTTGAAGCTCTCATAGCCTGGCTTGTCCTGGTATTTCTCGAAGGCGGAGATGCGTGCGGCCAGGCCAAGATTCGACTCGATGCCTTTGTCGTTGTAGTCGTAGGCGCACTTGACGAACTTCTTGGCGGCGTCCGCGTTCTTGGTGGCTTTCGGTACGGACAGGTACCAGGGGCCTGGCACGCCGCCGACGCCGGCTGAACCGGCGATCATGGGTGCAGCACCAACCTTGCCGGCCACTGCCGAGTCCTTGGGGATCTGGCGGTAAGCGTGGGCCCAGAAACGGGTCATGGCCGTCTTGCCCTGGTTGAACAGGTTCTGCGCGGCAGCCCAGTCAACCTGTGCGGCACCCGAGGGCGCGTCCTTGACGAGGCTGGTGTAGAAGTCCAGGGCTTCCTTGTGGGCGGCGTTGTCGATGACCACCTTGTTGTTCGCATCCAGGACCATGGGCGAGCCGGCCTGCAGGACGTGGGCAAGCCATTCGGTTTCCACACCGCCCTTGACGTCGGTTCCGTACATGCCGTCCTTGGTGAAGAACGCGGAAATGTCCTGGTACTGCTTCCATGTTGTAGGGGCGGCGAGCCCGTAGCCGTACTTGGCCTGGAAGTCAGCCTTGTTCTTGGCGTCCTCGAACAGATCCTTGCGGTACAGGATGATTTCCGCGTTGGTCCAGGCGGGCATCCCGATGAAATGGCCGTCCACGTTGGCTTCCTTGACCAACGCCGGGAAGATGTCCTTCTTTGCCTCATCGGTAAAGAGTTCGTCAATGGGCTGGACGGCGTCCTTGAAGCTGGGCAGCCAGACGGAGTCCAGGGCGGCGACGTCGAAGGAGACCGTGCCGGAGGAAAATTCGCTGGAGAGACGGTTGAACATGCCGTCGTAGGGCAGTTCGACGAAGTTGACGTCGACGCCGGTTTCCTTCTTGCATTGTTCCGCGACGCCCGTCAGCTCGGCGTGGCCGCCGGCTTCCACCAGGACGTTTACGGTGCTGGTGCCGGCGCTCCCGGACGATGATGCCGGGCCCCCTGCGCCGCACCCGGAGGCAGCCAGGGCGACGACGGTGCAGATACCGCCGATGGTGGCGAGCCTGTTGATGTTTTTACGAGTGGACATCGCTGTCGACTCACTTTCTCTTGAACGGAAACGGAGAGACTATCGGGGTGAAAAATCGTTTTGCCAAAACGACTTGGCATTTACTTTAGGTTTCACCGGGGAAAGGTGTCAAGTGTCACAGCGGAAGAACCGTCCAGGGAAAGAAGTCCCAAGAAAGAAGTCCCGGGAAGCCGCCTGCAGGTTCAGGCAGTGACCGGCAGCACCAGGAGATAGCCGGTGGGGAGCCCGCTGCTCCAGCGGCGCGGCTCCCGCACCACGAACTGGGTGGCCAGCTCCTCGGGGGTCAGCAGGCTGTTGGGAACAGGCGACGGGCCCCACTGTCCACTGCCGTACGGGTACAGCGGATCCAGGACGCGGATGCCGGTCACGGCGAAGTCGGAGAATTGCCGGGGGTCGCCGAGGGATTCGAACCCGCTCATCACCCAGGCGTGCCTGCCGCTCCACATGACCAGTCCCACCGGCCGGCCCGTGTCGGTAATGGCCCGGGCCGCCGTCCTCACCGCTTCCGGATAGTCGGGAATGCTTACCACCCGATACGGTCCCATTCCCGATTCGGTGAGCACCTGGGCCCAGCCAAAGGGGTTGGCACCGTTGAACGAATCAGAGGAACGGGCGCGCGCCATCTCCCACAGTTCATTCTGCTGCGCACGGTCAGCCCAGGTGCCCCCGCCCGTATCGTCAATAAGGTTGTGCGCCATCTGGATGCTCGCGGCAACGCACCAGTCAAAACTGCACTGCGGAACGAAGTCACCCTCCCGGTAGAGGTTCAGGGCGAACGGCTGCGGCACCGGAGCAGGGACGGGTGCCGGTGCCGGCGAAGGCTCCGAGGTGGGGAGGGAAGCCTGGACCGGAGCCGCCGGATCACTGGAAACAGGCGGGGCAGTAAGGGCCGCACCACCTGCAGCGCCCCCCGGCAGGCCAGTCTCCGCGGAGGCCGAAGCCGGAGCGGGAGCCGTGGCGGTCTCCTGCAGGCCCGCCACGGGAACACAGGCCGCAAGGAATCCGGCCAGGGCAACGAGCCAGGCCAGGAGACGCAGGCGGGCACCGGTGGTCATCGCTCGAGTCCATTCCTGTTGAGCGGGCTTACCTCATACCAGCCTCCTGCCCCCGGCTCCCCTTGACTACCCCACCCCACCTTCCCTACACTTTTCATAAAGCAGAATCTAAATTCCACAAAGCGGAAACCGCAAGGGAGCCGGAAGCAAGGGAAGATAGATCAAAGCCCCTCCTCGGAAGGACCTACGATGACGTACACAGTGAACTGCTCCATCCTCCTCACGGAGCTTCCCCTGCTCGAGCGCCCTGCCGCGGCAAAGTCAGCCGGCTTTGACGCCGTCGAGTTCTGGTGGCCTTTCGAGACCTCCGTTCCGGCGGACAGCGAGATCACCAAGTTCGAGAACGCCATCATGGACGCCGGCGTCCAGCTCACCGGGCTGAACTTCAACGCCGGCAACATGCCCGGCGGCGACCGGGGCCTGGTCTCCTGGAAGGGACGCTGCTCGGAGTTCAAGGACAACGTGGACGTTGTTGCCGGCATCGGCGGGCGCCTGGGCTGCAAGGCCTTCAACGCCCTCTACGGCAACAGGCAGGACGAATTCACCCCTGAAGAACAGGATGAACTGGCTGTCAGGAACTTGGCGGCAGCGGCAGAAGGGGTTGCCCGCATCGGCGGCACCGTCCTCCTGGAGCCGGTCAGCGGCGCACCCAGGTACCCGCTCCTCACCGCCGACGACGCACTCAGGGTCATTGCCCGCGTCAAGGCCGAGGCCGGCGCCGGCAACATCAAGCTCCTCGCCGACTACTACCACCTGGCCGTCAACGGCGACGACGTCCCGGCCGTGATCGAAAACCACGCCAAGGACTTCGGCCACATCCAGATCGCCGACAACCCCGGCCGCGGCGCCCCCGGCACCGGCACCCTCCCGCTCGGCGAATGGATCGCCCGCAGCCGCGAACTCGGCTACGAGGGCTACATCGGCCTCGAGTACAAGGAACCGCAGGAGACGGCCTTCAGCTGGGCCATCCGCGAACGCATCGCCAAGTAGTCCCCACCCGCCCAACTAACTCGCAGTAGTTGTCGTTATGAGCGTTCAAAACGACAACAAATGCGAGTCAGTTGGGAAACCACGAACAGACTTTTCAGGAAAGAGAACCATCATGAGCAACGTTGCAGTCATCGGACTCGGAATCATGGGCCTGCCAATGGCCATCAACCTGGTCAAGGCCGGCCACACCGTCACCGGCTTCAACCGCAGCCAGGACAAGATCGACAAGCTGGTCTCCGAAGGCGGCAAGGGCGCCACCAGCATCGCGGACGCCGTCAAGGATGCCGACGTCGTCATCACCATGGTGCCGGACTCCCCCGACGTCGAGGGCGTGGTCAGCGGCAAGGATGGTGTCTTCGCCAACGCCAAGCAGGGCGCCCTCTGGATCGACGCCTCCAGCATTCGCCCCGACGTCGCCGTCCGCCTCGCGGCGGAGGCCAGGGAAGCAGGCATCCGCCCCCTCGACGCCCCGGTTTCCGGCGGCGAACAGGGCGCCATCGACGCCGTCCTTTCCATCATGGTGGGCGGGGACAAGGCTGACTTTGACGACGCCCAGGACGTCCTGAATGCCGTCGGCAAAACCATCGTCCACGTGGGCCCCTCCGGATCCGGCCAGACCGTCAAGGCAGCCAACCAGCTGATCGTTGCGGTCAACATCGAAGTCCTCGGCGAAGCCATCGCCTTCCTCGAGGCCTACGGCGTGGACACCGACGCCGCCCTCAAGGTCCTCGGCGGCGGCCTGGCCGGTTCCAAGGTCCTGGAGCAGAAGGGCCAGAAGATGCTGGACCGCAACTTCGATCCCGGCTTCCGCCTGGCCCTGCACCACAAGGACTTGGGCATCGTCACCTCCGCCGCCCGCGAAGCCAACGTGGCCATCCCGCTCGGCGCCGTCGTCGCCCAGCTCGTCGCCGCCACCGTCAACCAGGGTGACGGCGCATTGGACCACTCCGGACTCTTCAAGCAGGTCCTCCAGCTCAGCGGCCGCAAGTAACCCTCACGCAGCCCAGCCGGCCGCCCCGAAAACGGGGCACATTGACACGGACACGCCGGCCGCCGTCGTAATTTACGACGCCGACACTCCCAAAGTGCCCCGCGACCGCCGGGCCTTCCTTCAGCACACCCAAAAACAGACTTCCCAAGCTTTCAAGGAGCACCCCATGAGCAAGATGCGTACCGTTGATGCAGCGGTGGCCATCCTGGAAAAGGAAGGCGCCATCGAGGCGTTCGGCCTGCCAGGCGCCGCGATCAACCCCTTCTATTCCGCAATGCGCGCCCACGGCGGCATCCGCCACACCCTGGCCCGCCACGTTGAAGGCGCCAGCCACATGGCCGACGGCTTCAGCCGCGCCAAGGACGGCAACATCGGCATCTGCATCGGCACCTCCGGCCCTGCCGGCACCGACATGATCACCGGCCTCTACGCCGCCTGGGCAGACTCCATCCCCATGCTCTGCATCACCGGCCAGGCCCCGGTTGCCAAGCTGCACAAGGAAGACTTCCAGGCCGTGGACATCGAATCCATCGCCAAGCCCGTCACCAAGATGGCCATGACCATCCTGGAGCCCGGCCAGGTTCCGGGCGCCTTCCAGAAGGCCTTCCAGCTGATGCGCTCCGGCCGCCCCGGCCCGGTTCTCCTGGACCTGCCCATCGACGTTCAAATGGCCGAGATCGAGTTCGACATCGATACCTACGAGCCCCTTCCCGTCGAAAAGCCCAAGGCCTCCCGCAAGCAGCTGGAAAAGGCCCTGGACATGCTGACCGCGGCCAAGCACCCGCTGATCGTGGCCGGCGGCGGCATCATCAACGCCGGCGCCTCCGCGCAGCTGGTGGAACTGGCCGAAACCCTCAACATTCCGGTCATTCCCACCCTGATGGGCTGGGGCACCATCCCGGATGACCACCGCCTGATGGCCGGCATGGTGGGCCTGCAGACCAGCCACCGCTACGGCAACGAGAACTATTTGCAGAGCGACTTCGTGATCGGCATCGGCAACCGCTGGGCCAACCGCCACACGGGCGGCCTGGACACCTACACCGCCGGCCGCAAGTTCGTGCACATCGACATCGAGCCCACCCAGATCGGCCGCGTGTTCTCCCCGGACCTGGGCATCGCGTCCGACGCCGGCGCGGCGCTGGCAGGGCTGGTTGAGCTCGCCAAAGAGCGCAAGGCGGCAGGGTCCCTGCCGGACTACAGCGCCTGGGTTGGCGAGTGCCAGGACCGCAAGGCCTCCCTGCACCGCAAGACGCACTTCGGGAACATCCCCATCAAGCCGCAGCGCGTGTACGAGGAGATGAACAAGTCCTTCGGCCGCGACACCATCTACGTGTCCACCATCGGCCTGTCGCAGATCGCCGGGGCCCAGATGCTGCACGTGTTCGGTCCCCGCAAGTGGATCAACGCCGGCCAGGCAGGCCCGCTGGGCTGGACCGCCCCGGCAGCGCTTGGCGTGGTCCGTGGCAAGCCGGATGAGACCGTGGTGGCCCTCTCCGGAGACTACGACTTCCAGTTCATGATCGAGGAACTGGCCGTGGGCGCCCAGTTCAACCTCCCCTACATCCACGTGGTGGTGAACAACTCCTACCTGGGCCTGATCCGCCAGTCCCAGCGCGGGTTCAACATGGAGCAGAACGTGTCCCTGGCGTTCGAGAACATCAACAGCGCACACCTGTCCGAGGACACCCGCGGCTACGGCGTTGACCACCTCAAGGTGGCCGAGGGCCTGGGCTGCAAGGCCGTCCGCGTGGAGGACCCCAACGACCTCGCCGCCGCGTTCGACAAGGCCAAGGCGCTCATGGGCGAGTTCCAGGTTCCCGTGGTGGTGGAAGTGATCCTGGAAAAGGTCACCAACATCTCCATGGGCGTGGAAATCAACGCCGTCAACGAGTTCGAGGCCCTGGCCGAGACCGCCGCAGACGCACCCACCGCCATCCTGGCCCTGCAGGCATAACCATGCGCGTGGTTATCGCCCCGGACAAGTTCAAGGGTTCGCTGTCCGCGCCGGAGGTCTGCAGCCACCTGGAGCGGGGCCTGCAGCGCGGGGCCGGCGGGAACCTTGACGTGGTCCGGATTCCGGTGGCCGACGGCGGCGAGGGCACCCTCGACGCCGCCGTCGGCTCCGGCTTCACCCGCCGGAGCGCAACGGTCACCGGTCCCAGCGGGCAGCCCGTGGATGCGGACTTCGCCGTCCGCGGGCACGAAGCCGTCATCGAGATGGCCACGGCATCCGGGCTCGCGCTGATGCCGGGCGTCCGGAACGGCGGCAGGCCGGGCTCGGCTGACGCCACCACAGCCACCAGCCTGGGCACGGGCCAGCTCATCAGGGCCGCCCTGGACGCCGGCTGCCGGCGGATCGTCCTGGGCGTGGGCGGCAGCGCCAACACCGACGGCGGCGCGGGGCTCCTGCAGGGGCTTGGTGCCAGGTTCCTGGACAGCAGGAACAACGAACTTCCACCGGGCGGGGCTGCGCTGGCAAACCTGCACAGCATCGACTTCACCGATTTCGAGCCCCGGCTGGTGGACACCCGCTTTGTGCTGGCATCCGACGTCGACAACCCGCTGCTGGGCGCCCAGGGCGCCCCGGCGGTTTTCGGCCCGCAAAAGGGAGCCACACAACAGGACGTCGGCATGCTCGACGCCGCCCTGGCCAGGTTTGTCGAAGTCCTGGCCAGGGAAATCGGATTCCGCGCCGTCAAGGCTGCCGAGGCTCCCGGAGCCGGGGCAGCCGGCGGCGTGGGCTACGCCGCCATCGCCGTCCTGGCCGCCACGCGGCGGCCGGGGATCGACGTCGTCCTTGAATTCACGGAACTGGAGCAGCGGCTGGCCGGCGCCGATCTGGTGATCACCGGCGAAGGCAGCCTGGATGAGCAAAGCCTGCTGGGCAAGACCCCCATGGGTGTTGCCCGGGCTGCTGCGGCGCAGGGCGTTCCGGTCATCGCCGTCTGCGGCCGGACCACCCTGGACCAGGGCCAGGCAGCGGCCGCAGGATTCGAGGATGTTTACGCTTTGACGGCGCTCGAAACCGATGTAAACAGGTGCATAGCAGAGGCAGGGCCGCTGCTGGAGCAGCTGGGCACCCAAATCAGTGCGGGGCTGGCAGCCAACAGGCCTGCCGCCGCAAGTACCAAGGAGGACCTCCGTGTCTGAAGAACGTTTCGACCTCGTCATCCGGGGCCGGCGCATCCTGACCACCGCCGGCATCGCGCCACGCGAGGTGGGCGTCCGCAACGGCAAGATCGTGGCCCTCGAACCGCTCGGCAACGGCCTGGCCGGCGCCGAGATCATCGACCTCGCCGACGACGAGACGCTGCTCCCGGGCCTGGTGGACACCCACGTCCACGTCAACGAGCCCGGCCGCACCGAGTGGGAGGGCTTCGCCTCTGCCACCCGGGCCGCGGCAGCGGGCGGCGTGACCACCATCATCGACATGCCCCTGAACTCCGTTCCGCCCACCACCACGGTGGAAAACCTCAAGCTCAAGCGCGAGGTGGCCGAAGACCAGGCGTTCATCGACGTCGGGTTCTGGGGCGGTGCCATCCCCGGCAACAAGGCCGATCTGCGCCCCCTGCATGATGAGGGCGTCTTCGGCTTCAAGTGCTTCCTCCTGCACTCCGGCGTGGACGAGTTCCCGCACCTGGACGCGGACGAGATGGAGGAGGACATGGCCGAGCTCAAGTCCTTCGACTCCCTCATGATCGTCCACGCCGAGGACTCGCACGCGATTGACCGCGCCCCGCACCCCGGCGGCGACCACTACTCCACGTTCCTTGCCTCCCGCCCCCGTGGCGCCGAGAACAAGGCCATCGCCGAGGTCATCGAACGGGCCCGCTGGACCGGTGCGCGTGCGCACATCCTGCACCTGTCGTCGTCGGACGCGCTGCCCATGATCGCCAGCGCAAAGCGCGACGGCGTCAAGCTCACCGTGGAGACGTGCCCGCACTACCTGACCCTGATGGCGGAGGAGATCCCGGACGGTGCCACCGCCTACAAGTGCTGCCCACCCATCCGGGAGGCCTCCAACCGGGAGCTGCTGTGGCAGGGCCTCCTGGACGGCACCATCGACTGCATCGTCTCTGACCACTCCCCCTCCACGCTGGACCTGAAGGATCTGGAAAACGGGGACTTCGCCGTGGCCTGGGGCGGCGTCTCCTCGCTGCAGCTGGGCCTGTCCCTGATCTGGACCGAGGCTCGGCACCGCGGCATCCCGCTGGAACAGGTGGTGTCCTGGATGGCGGAGAAGCCCGCCGGACTGGCCCGCCTCACCAACAAGGGCCAGCTGGCGCTGGGCTACGACGCCGACTTCGCCGTCTTTGCGCCCGACGAGGCCTTCGTGGTGGACGTGTCCAAGCTCAAGCACAAGAACCCCATCACCCCGTACGACGGCAAAGCCCTGTCCGGCGTGGTGCGCAAGACCTTCCTCCGCGGCGCCGTAGTGGACGGCCAGACCCCCACGGGCAGGCTGATCCGCCGCGGCGGCGTCTAGGGAGACGCCATGGCAGTGGAAGCGCACTATCCGGGGGCGGGGGCGCGGCCGGGATTTCCTTCACGCAAGGCCGCCGCCCGCGGTCTCGCGGTGTGGGTGGTTCCGGCCGAAGGAACCAGCCCGGAACTCCTGCGCCACGCCGCCCAAATGGTCCTGGCAAGGGCCCTCGAAACTGCTCCGGAGGCGGAAGTCCATTGGCCTGCCGCCGGAGCCCCCACGTCCGCCGCGGAAGGAGCCGCAGCCGACTCCTCTCCGGCTCCCTCCGCGGCGGAGAACCCCGGCGCAACTGATGACGACGGCGGCACCCGCCTGCCGCCGTCGGCCGGCCCCGTCAGCCGGGTCGCCGTGGACCTCGCCGCCGACACCGTCCTGCTGGACGGCAGGCCCGTGGCCCTGACCGGCGTCGAATACAAAGTGCTGCGCTACCTGGTGACCCACCTGTCACGGACGGTGGACCGCGAGGAACTGCAGGAGTTCCTGGAGTCCCTCGATTTCCCCGGCGCCACGGCACGCTCCATCGACGTTTACGTGGGCAGGATCCGCAAGAAACTGGGCAACGCCCGCCATGCCGTGGCAACTGTCCGCGGCGGCGGGTACCAGTTTGTGCCGGGTCCGCACGCTGCAGTTCGTGGACCGGCGGAATACTGCATATGACGCGCTGGTTTGTATCAGTAAGCGGCAACCCGCTTCACTTGATGTTTGGCCATCACTGACCGAGTCTTACAAAGGAACGCCATGAGCCCCACCCTGACCACCAAGCTTCAGCCCGGCACCCCGGCTCCTGAATTCACCCTCCGGGACGCCCAGGGCCGGGAGACCTCCTTGGCCGATTACCGTGGCAAGAACGTCATTGTCTACTTCTACCCGAAGGCCGCCACCCCCGGCTGCACCACCGAGGCCTGCGACTTCCGCGACAGCCTTGCCTCCCTCCAGGGCAAGGGCTACGAAGTCATCGGGGTTTCCCCGGATGCCCAGGAAGCCCTGGCCGGCTTCAGCGGCGACTTCTCCCTGACCTTCCCCCTGCTCTCGGACCCCGACCATGCCGTTGCCCTGGCCTATGGCGCCTGGGGCGAGAAGCTGGTCAAGGGCGAAATCCACGAAGGCATTGTCCGCTCCACCGTTGTGGTGGACCCCGAAGGCAAAGTCACCCTGGCCCAGTACCAGGTGCAGGCCGACGGCCACGTCGCCCGCCTCAAGGAGGCCCTGGGCGTCTAGGACGATCCATCACCTGCTGCGGGTTTTCCCGGACGCTTCCGCACGTGCTGCGGGAGCGTCCGGGCGTTTAACCACCTGCCTTCGCTTCCGCCGCCACGTGGGCATACGAAGCCGAAACCCGGCGGTAAACGGGAGTCAGGAAGGCCAGCAGGGCGGCTGCGATCATGATGATGCCGGCCACCAGGAAAACCAGGGCGATTCCGCGGGAGGTGCCCCCGCCAAGCAGCGGGTCCAGTCGGGCTGCACCTTCCGCTGACCGTGCGTACGGGATGATCCAGAACTGGGCAATGGGCGCGATGACGAACGCGGTGACCGGTGCGGCAGCGGACTCGAATGCCATGGCGAAGCCAAAAACGCGCCCCTGCCGCTCCAACGGCACCACCCGTTGGATGACGGTCTGCTCGGCCGCCTCCACGAACGGGACCAGCACCAGGTACAGCCAGATCCCCAGGATGTAGAGCCACGCCCACTCCCGCAGCGTGAAGACCGCACCCAGCACTCCCATGGCCGCCACCGCAACCAGCAGGGTGCGCAGGGGGTTGGCGCCGAGCCCGAACTTGCCGATCAAGGCGCCGCCGATGATGAACCCGGTGGATCCGACCGCAAAGACAGCACCCCACATCTGCACTGAGAACATTTCCAGCCCGTACGGATCCATCAGCGCCATGTACGCGCCGCCGATGAAGTTGTTGAACGTGGAGAACAGGATCAGCGCGAACAGCCCCGAAATGGCCAGCACTGCCGCGAGCGAGCCCCTCAGGTCGAACCCGCCGCGGGCGTCTGTTGCCGCGGGCCGCACCTCCTCGGGCATCCGCAGGGTCAGCAGGTGGGCGAAGGCCAGCGCCGTGAGCACCAGCGCGACGGCGATGGTCCAGCCCATGCCCAGCAGACCGACGGACAATCCGGACAGCAGGGAGGTGACAATGAACATCAGCCCCTGCACCATCCCCACCAGCCCGTTGGCATTGGCACGGCGCTCCGGTTCGATCAGGATGGTGACGGTGGTGGACAGGGCAATGTTCCGCAGGTTCTCCACCACGGCGCCGACCAGGATGACCAGAGTGAAGATCCAGAACCATGCCTGCCCCAGGTCCAGCAGTGACGCGGCAGGCACCAGCAGGAACATCACCCCGGACAGCACGAACATGACCAGCGTGAAGCAGGCAGCGAAGCGCATCACGGCCAGCTTGCGGCAGCGGTCCACGAAGGTGCCGAAGCTGATGCTGGAGAGGGCAATCAGCAGCATGTACGCGCCGCCCACCACCCCGGTGGCAATCACGTTCCGCGTCTCCAGGTACAACCAAAAAGTCAGCGCGAACCACAAATAGCTGGTGGTGATGTTGGCCAGGGCTGTGTTCACCAGGATGCCGGTGAAGGTGCGGGAGCGCTCTGCCGGGCTCCGCAGGAAGGTGCCGGTGGAGTCGGAATCCGCAGCCGCCCTGCCCGGGTCCTGCTCGGTCATGCGTCCCAGTGTAGTGACGGCGCCCGCCTTTTGGTCCCCCCTGTTTCGCGCGTGGGTGTCAGGATAGTTCCATGGCGATCGAGGTTCGTCCGGCAACAATTTTCGAGGACGTGAAGACACTGGTGGGGCCAAAACGGCCGGATGCCACCGTCTGCTGGTGCCTGAGCTACCGCATCCCGTCCCGCCAGAACGTCTCCCTCCGTGGCGGGGAACGCGGGGAGCTGGTCCGCCAGTTGGTGGCCCAGGATCCCCCGCCCGGCATTGTGGCGTACGACGGCGGCGAACCCGTTGGGTGGGCAGCGGTCCATCCGCGGGCGGACACGGCCTTTGCCCGCAACAGGAAGATCCCGCATGTGGACAACCAGGACGTGTGGTCGGTGTGGTGCCTGCGCGTCCGTCCCGGCCACCGCGGCAAAGGCATCTCGCACGTCCTGCTGGCAGGCGCCGTGGAGATGGCCCGCTCCTATGGGGCCCCGGCCATCGAGGGTTATCCGGTGGACAACAACGGCCGCAAGGTGGACCTCACCATGGCCTACGTGGGCACCCGGAAGCTGTTCGAGGATACTGGCTTCACCAAGGCTGCGGACACCACCTCGGTGCTCAACGGCTTCCCCCGGGTGCTGATGCGGCTGCAACTGGAATAACTGCGCTACTTCCGGTGCCAGTACTTTCGCCAATCGACTTCCATGGCCCACAGCGCCAGCAGCATCGCGTCCATGGTCATGAGTCCAGCCATCAGGTACGACCAACCGACAAACAAACTCACAGCAATCTCCTGACTATCCCCAGCCAATCGATTGCTGCTAAGTGTGGCACCTAGAGCGCCGCTACGGAATGCCCTCCACCCGCAGTCTTGAAAAGGATTCCCAGCCTGTGGTGCGCCTCGGTCTCGAGCTTGAGCCGGCGGGTCAGTTTCTCCACGTGCCGGGACATCTCCTCCCCCACGGGGAGCCGGTCTCCGGGCCAGCTGGAAACTTCCCGCGATTCGGCCAGCGCGTTCTCCAGTTCCCTGGCCGCTGCCCGCACTTTTCGTGAGTGGAAATAGAGGCGAAGCAATGCCTTGGCCTTGTCCGCTCCCCTCTTTTTGACTTGTTCCATGCTGCTTCCCCGCTCTCCGCAACCATGCAGCCCGCCGCGTGGCCCGTCGTCGGGCTTTTCCGCCTGCACGCTGCTGCGTTCCTTCGAGTGTGACGTCCGTTCCTCAACGTCCCGGCAAGCAGATGCCAAGATTTCCGCAAGATCTGCTGAGGGGGCCGCATACAACGTTTCTGTCAGCGAAGTCACCGGAAACTGTGGAGCCTAAGACATGCCCCGTGCGCCTTAATACTGTAGAAGTAGAGCTATGGTCTCTCCCCCCGAAACCCGCCGTGCCGTGGTCATCGAAGACGACCCCGACATCCGCGGGCTCCTGGTCCGCGTCCTGGTGAAGCAGGGTTTCGACGTCACCCAGGCCGGGGCAGGGCTCCCGGGGGTGGAGGAAGTCCGCCGCACCAGGCCGGACCTGGTAACCCTGGACCTGAACCTGCCGGACCTTGACGGGCTGGAGGTCTGCAAGCTCCTTCGCGAGTTCTCGGACGCGTTCATCGTGATGCTCACCGCCCGTGCGGACGAACTCGACAAGCTGACCGGCCTGGACAACGGCGCCGACGAATACATCAGCAAGCCGTTCAGCCCCCGGGAACTGCAGTCCCGGATCAATGCACTGTTCCGGCGCCGGCCCTCAGCCGCGGCGGAGTCCGCCGCCCGGGGCGAGCTGGAACGCGCCACCGAAGTGCAGCAAAGCCTCCTGCCCAAGGAAGACATCCGGGTTGACGGTTACGACGTGGCGGGCCTCTTCCGCCCGTCCCAAAGCGTGGGCGGCGACTTCTACGATTGGTACCAGACGCCGGACGGGCTCCACCTCACTTTCGCCGATGCCATGGGCAAAGGCATGGGGGCGGCGCTGATCGCGGCAACAGTCCGCGCAGTGATGCGTTCCACGGGCCTGCGGCAGGACCTCGACGCCGGGTTCGGCGCCGCCAGCAAGGCGATCGCCGCCGACCTGGACTCCTCCAACTCATTTGTCACCCTGTTCCATGCCCGCCTGGACGCGGCATCAGGCAAGGTCAGCTATGTAGACGCCGGGCACGGCCTTGCGCTGCATGTCCAGCCGGCCGGACCGGCGGACCGCCTCCCCTCCGGCGGACCACCGGTTGGCGCCTGGCCGGGGACCCAGTGGCCGCAGGCGGGCCTGGAGCTGGCCCCGGGTGACTCGCTGGTTGTGGTCAGCGACGGAGTGCTGGATGTGTTCGGGTCAGTGGAGGACTTCACCGAGGCAGTGCAGCACGCAACGCAGTCCGCAGGTACGGCGCAGGAAGCCAGCAACTCCATCCTGGCCCTGGCCCCCGCAGAAACCGCCGAAGACGACGTCACGGTGGTTGTGGTCCGCCGCCTGCCCGTGGAGGTGCCGGCTTGATCCGCTTCTGGACCCGCGTGGTGGTTGTCCTGACCGTCCTGACCGGCCTGAACTACATCGCGTGGCGCTGGATGGCGTCCCTCAACTGGGACGCCTGGTGGATCGCCCTGCCGTTGGTGGTGGCCGAAACCTACAGCCTCATCGACGTCATGCTCTTCGGCATGACCGTATGGAAACTGAGGATCCGCAAGGGCGCTCCCGCGCCGCCGCACGATGCAACCGTGGACGTCTTCATCACCACCTACAACGAAGACCTGGACATGGTCCTCACCACCGCACTGGCGGCCCAGAAGATCCGGCACCCGCACAGCACGTGGATCCTGGACGACGGCGCCCGGCCCGAGCTCAAGGCCCTGGCCGAACAGCATGGCCTGGGCTACGTCACCCGCAGCGAGGACTGGACCAAGGACCTCCCCCGCCACGCCAAGGCCGGGAACCTGAACAACGCCCTCATGGTGACCCACGGCGAGTTCCTGCTGATCCTGGACGCGGACCAGATCCCGGAGCCGGACATCCTGGAAAAGACCCTGGGCTACTTCAACAACCGCCGGGTGGCCCTGGTCCAAACCCCCCAATACTTCAGCAATGTGCCGGCCGATGATCCGCTAGGCAGCCAGGCGCCCCTGTTTTACGGTCCCATCCAGCAGGGCAAGGACGGCTGGAACGCTGCCTTCTTCTGCGGCTCCAACGCCATCCTTCGCCGCGAGGCCCTGATGCAGCTGGGCCTGGTGGGCTACGTCAAGGAGACCGAGAAGAGTATCCGCCGTGCCCTGGCCGCATCCCGGGCAGCCATCAAGCAGGCCCGCAAGTCGGCGGACGTGGACTCTCCCCTGGTGGCCGAGGTCCTCGACGAGGTGGAGGCAGCCACCCGCGAGGCCCAGGAGGAAGTGGACGCCGGCAGGCCCCTCAGCGAGGTCACGTACCGCGTCCGCCGCCGCGTGGATGCCGCCGTCCAGACCCTGGTCCAGGCCGACGTCGCTGCCCTGCAGGCCGACCTCGAAGAGATCGCCGCCATGGAACTGGCCCACGTGGGCGAGTCCGGCGTCCCGGTGGTGGCCGACGACGCCGTCCAGCGCATGTCCGCCCGTGACTGGTCGCCGCTGGGCGCCCTGGAATCCGTCCAGGCCGTCCTGGACGCGCTGACCGTGGAGCGCAGCGACGAGGCCCAGCCGGTAATGCCGCTGGCCACCATCTCCGTCACCGAGGACATGGCCACCGCCATGCGCATGCACGCCATGGGCTGGGAGAGCGTCTATCACCACGAGATCCTGGCCTACGGCCTGGCGCCGGAGGACCTGAAGACCATGCTCACCCAGCGCCTCCGCTGGGCGCAGGGCACCATCCAGGTGCTGCTCCGCGAAAACCCGCTGGTCCAGAAGGGCCTCAAGCTCGGCCAGCGCCTGATGTACTTCGCCACCATGTGGACCTACCTCAGCGGGTTCGCCGCGGTCATCTACTTCGCGGCCCCCATCATCTACCTGCTGCTGGGCATCCTGCCGGTCAGCAGCCTGAGCTGGGACTTCTTCATCCGCTTCATCCCGTTCATGGTGGTCAACCAGCTGCTGTTCGCCGTGGCCGGCCGCGGAATCCCCACCTGGCGCGGGCAGCAGTACAGCCTGGCGCTGTTCCCCACCTGGATCAAGGCATGCACGACGGCGGCCCGTAACGTGTGGTTCGGCCGTCCCCTTGGGTTCGCGGTCACCCCCAAGGCGCGCCAAAGCGGCGGACCCAGCTGGAGCCTCATCCGGCCCCAGATCGTCGTGTCCATCCTGCTTGCCGTCGCCGCCGTCGTCGGAATCATCCGCCTTGCCGCCGGGCTGGCGGAACCGCTGGGCACCCTGGTCAATGTTGTCTGGGTGGTTTTCGACCTGGTGGTCATGAGCATCCTGGTCCGCGCCGTGCTCTACAAGGGGTACGAACCGGCCGCAGAACCTGCAAACAGAGAGGAACCCTGATGGAGTTCAGTTACGAGGTCAAAGATTCGTACGCGGAAGTCAAGGCGGACGGGCGGCTCAACATGGTCTCCGCGCCCAAGCTGCGCGAGTTCGTCACGGATGTCATTGCCGGCGGGTCCAACCGGATCGTGGTGAACCTGGAAAACACCGCCTTCATGGATTCCTCCGGGCTGGGCGCGCTGATCGGCTGCCTCAAGGCGGCCCGCCAGGCCGGCGGCGACCTGCGGATCGCGGCGGTGCAGCCCCAGGTGAACATGGTCCTGAAGCTCACCAGCATGGACAAGGTCCTTACGGCGTATGCCACAGCCGAAGTGGCGTTCGGCAATGACTGAGGTCCTGGCCTCGCGCAGCTTCCGGGGGCCTGCTGCCGAGGACGCCATCGAAGCGGTCCACAACGACCTGGACAGCCTCTGGCTGGACGTTCCGTTCGTCAACGACATGGACCAGATGACGTTTACCACCGCCGTCATCGAGTCCGCCTCCAACATCGTCCAGCACGCAAGGCCCGCCGGGGACCGGGAGGTGGAACTGGGGGTGGAGACCACCGTGCAGCCCACGCTGCTGCAGGCCCGGGTGAGTGCCTACAACGCCAAGCCACCGTACGGCCCCATGGAGCCGGCCACGCCCGGCGACGACGCCGAGTCGGGCCGCGGCCTGGCGCTGATCGAGGCGCTGGTCACCACGGTGACCTTCGAGCGCCAGGGTGCCACCAACACCTGGGTCCTTTCCAGGACGTCCTCCCAGGATTAGGACTGCCCCTGCCGGAGCTGCGCGCCGCCGCTTGACACGGCCACGCGGCTGTTCTTGAATATTACGTATGCTGAAATAACAGTTCCATGATGCGGAAGCCTTGTTTGGGGAAATCCCCGAACAGGCGCCGGGTTCTCCGGCATCCGCATAGCCGTCACCATGGATGCCAGCATGACCATCGAGGAATACGCCAGCATGAAGCTTGCCGAATTCAACGCCGCCGGCTCCGCCGCGGCCCAGGCCACCCTCCGGCCCTGCATCGACGTCAGCCGCTGGGTGGAGGCGGTGGCAGCAGCCCGGCCGTTCGCCAGCCGGGACCAGCTGCTGGAGTTCGCCGCCCAGGCAGCCAACCCCTTCACTCCTGCGGAGGTTGACGCCGCCATGGCCCACCACCCCAGGATCGGGGAACGTCCGACGGCGGCCAGCACCGAGGCGTCCATGTCCCGTTCCGAGCAGGCCGGGGTGGATCCGGCCGATGCTGCGGCAGCAGAAGCCCTGGCCCGGGGGAACCGCGAGTACGAGCAGAAGTTCGGCCGCGTCTTCCTGATCCGGGCCGCCGGACGCACCGCTCCGGAAATCCTGCAGGCCCTGAACCAGCGGCTCGGCAATTCCCCGCAGGAGGAAGACACCATCGTGGCCCAGCAGCTGCGCGAAATCGCCGTACTGCGGCTTGAAGGACTGATCAGCGAATGAGCGTTTCCCACGTGACCACCCACATCCTCGACACCGGCGCCGGGCGCCCGGCGGCGGGGGTCGCCGTCGTCCTTTTGAAGAATGACGGCGGTACCTGGCGCGAGCTGGCCACCTCCAGCACGGACGCCGACGGCCGGGCGAAGGACCTGGGGCCTGAACAGCTGGAGCCCGGGCACTACAAGTTGAACTTCGCCACGGGCACGTACTACGCCGGCCTGCAGACCGCGACGTTCTTCCCGGAAGTGGACCTGGTCTTCGAAGTCACCGGCCCGGAGCACTACCACGTTCCTTTGCTCCTGAGCCCGTTCGCGTACTCCACCTACCGCGGCAGCTAGGCCGGCCTGGGGGCGCCCGGGTGTCAAGCGCGTTAACCCAATGTCACCGCCGTCACAGTTTCCGGCATAGGATCAGGAAGTATGGCTTCGAATAGAGACCCTGAATCCGATACCGATGCCGAAGGCGGCCAGTCCGGCGGCGTGCAGTCCGTGGAGCGCGCCCTGACAGTCCTGGAGATCCTCGCCCGGGAAGGGCACGCGGGCGTGAGCGAAATAGCCGAGGAAATGGGGATCCACAAGTCCACCGTCTCCCGGCTGATGGGATCGCTGGTGACCCGCGAGATGGTGCACCAGAACAGCGAGCGGGGCAAGTACCAGCTCGGTTTTGGAATCCTGCGCCTGGCCAGTTCCATCCCCGGGCGGCTCAGCCTGGTCCGCGAGGCACGGCCCGTCCTGGAAAGCCTGGCCGACGAATTCAAGGAAACCGTCAACCTCGCGGTCCTGCGCTCGAACTACGCGGTGAATGTGGACCAGGCCATGGGCCCGTCCACCCTGGCCACCTACGACTGGGTGGGGAGCCTCACCCCGCTGCACGCCACGTCCAGCGGCAAAGTCCTCCTGGCTGCCCTGGAGGCGGACGACCGGGACCGTATCCTCAAGGAGACGGGCCTTGCTGCCCGGACTGCCCGCACCATCACCAGCCGCAAGGAACTGGACGCACAGCTGCTCGAGGTAGCCGCCAAGGGGTACGCCGTGGTGCACGAGGAGTTCGAGATCGGCCTGAATGCCGTGGCGGTGCCGGTCTACAACCACCAGGGCACCGTGATTGGCGCCCTCAGCATCTCCGGCCCGGCCTTCCGGTTCGACCCCGAGAAGATTCCCGGCCTGCTCGAATCGCTCAAGGAAGCCGGGCTCCAGGTCAGCGCCAATATGGGGTACACGCGGAAATGACACAACAATGGCCCCGGGCAGTGCCCGGGGCCATTGTTGTGTCCCCAAACAGTTGGCCTGCCCTTTCCCTTATGCGGGAGCCACTGCCGGTGCACTAACCCCCGGGTGCTGGAGCGCAACAACAATCGCAATATGCAACAGCGCGGTCCGGCGACACAATGCGCCCCAAGAGGTTCATGCTGCCTGGCATCCTTGACTTTCAAAGTGACGTACAGCACTCTTGTTGCTTAGCGCGAACTCTGTTGATCTTTGCGGAACACCTCCCCATGGGGCTCAAGGCCCTGCCACCGCTGGCGAACGGCCACGCGGCAATTCACCCCCGGATTGCTCTGCCCGATTCCCAGCACTAAACGCAAGCCCATGGACTAGCCAAAGGACCCGCTTTCATGGCCATTAATAGTGATCTAACCTCCGCCAAGCCAAAAGTGCCGCCTTCAGATGGCGCTCCCCCTGAGCCTCTGGACACCGACCAAGAGGAATCGACAGCGGCCCTTCCCGCCGTCAACGAACACAAGCAGATTCTGGCGGAACTGCGGCTGAGTAACAGGGAGCAGGCCGTCTCCCAGCGCCGCGACCGGAAGCTGACGCTGGACAAGGCCACGTTCGGCATCACCGGCGCCATTGCCCTTGCCTTCGTGGTGTGGGGATTTGCCGACAAGGACAGCCTGGCCACCACTTCCAAGGACGCCCTGGACTGGGTCATGGAATACACCGGCTGGCTCTTCATGGTCCTGGCGTCCCTGTTCGTCGTGTTTGTCCTGTGGCTGGCCATGGGCAAGTTCGGCAACATTCCGCTGGGCAAGGACGGTGAGAAACCCGAATTCCGCACGGTGTCATGGATCGCCATGATGTTCGCCGCCGGAATGGGCATCGGCCTGATGTTTTATGGGGTGGCCGAGCCGCTGTACCACTTCGTTTCTCCCCCGCCCGGAACGGTTGACGGGCGCACCCCGGCAGCCATCCAGACTGCCATGGCCACCTCGATTTTCCACTGGACCCTGCACCCCTGGGCCATGTATGCGGTGGTGGGCATTGCCATGGCCTATGGCACCTACCGGCTGGGACGCAGGCAACTGATCTCCGCCGCCTTCACCTCGTTGTTCGGCATCAGGACCGTTGAGGGGCCGGTGGGCAAGGTCATCAACATCCTGGCCATCTTCGCCACCCTCTTCGGTACCGCCGCGTCACTGGGTCTTGGCGCCCTGCAGATCGGCAGCGGCTTCACCTCGAACGGCTGGACAGGCGAGATCGGAACACCCGTGCTCGTGGCCATCGTGGCCATCCTGACAGCGTGCTTCATCGCCTCCGCCGTGTCCGGCATCAGCCGTGGAATCCAGTGGCTGTCCAACGTCAACATGGTCCTTGCAGTGGTCCTCGCCGCCATCGTCTTCGTGGCGGGCCCCACTCTTTTCATCCTCAACCTCATCCCCTCGGCGGTGGGCGACTATCTGCGCGACCTGGCCGAAATGTCCTCCCGCACCGAGGCCGTTGGCGACGAGGCGCTGCGGACCTGGATGTCCGGCTGGACCATCTTCTATTGGGCCTGGTGGATTTCCTGGACGCCCTTCGTGGGCATGTTCATCGCCAGGATCAGCCGCGGCCGGACCATCCGGCAGTTCGTCACCGGCGTACTGCTGGTCCCCAGCATTGTCAGCGTCATCTGGTTTGGCATCTTCGGCGGTACGGCCTTCCACATCCAGCAGGAAGCTGACAAAGCCGGCACGCCGGGCCTAATGACCGTCACCGACGGCAAGGCAACCATCGATTTTGACGGCGCCCTGTTCAACCTGGTGAAGAACCTCCCCCTGCCGGAGTGGATGATTGCGGCCGTAATTGTCCTGGCCATGGTCCTGGTGGCAATCTTCTTCATTACCGGTGCTGATTCCGCCTCCCTGATCATGGCGTCGCTGAGCTCCAACGGCAGCTCCGACCCCAAGCGTGCCCTGGTCATCTTCTGGGGCGCCCTCACCGGCGCCGTGGCCGCCGTCATGCTTTTGGCCGGCGGTGACCAGCCCTCCGAAGCGTTGTCGGGCCTGCAGCGGATCACCATCGTCGCTGCCCTGCCCTTCGTGATCGTCATGCTGTTGCTTTGTTTCGCCATCACCAAGGACCTGCGCAGGGACCCCCTTTCCCTGCGCCGCCGGCTGGCGGACTCTGTGGTGGAACGGGCTATCCGGGCGGGCGTGGAGCAACACCGGGGCGCGCAGTTCGACCTTGTGACAAAGCACGAGTGCGCAGAAGAGTGCGCCGATGGCCAGAGGTGCCCGGGCAAGGGGCAGGATCTGGAGAAGGCAGCCACACGTTAGGTAAACACCCGAATTTGGCCCCGGCGCATCATGCGCCGGGGCCAAATCCTTTAATGGCCCTGCGGCTAGGCCACCACCATGCAACCCTGCAGCTGGTAACCGGCCTCAGGCACCGGCTGCACTTGCCTGTCCGCGCACAAACGCCCCACGGTGGCCAGCACCTCACCGAAAACAGGGTCCGGCTGGAGGCGGCGGAGTTCTTCGGCGAGGCATTCGCTGAGGCTGCGGCGTGGGAGCGGGATCCGCTGGGCAGGGTGGCCGGGTTGGGTGAGTTCGGCGACGAAGCCTCCGGGGCGGAGAAGCTGAATCCGACCGTCGGCCAGCGTGAGGCTCACTCGGCCAAGGCCCGATCCTGCCGGTCCTGCAACCTTGTTCACAGGTACGTCCAGCGCGAGCTTGAGCCAGGCAGCCATCAGCAGCGGGCTGGGGGAATCCGGGGCGCCCTCCACCTCGGCGGCAAGCACCAAGGATGGGTCGACCTGGTCCAGGGCTGCTGCGAGCTGGATCCGCCAGTTGGTCAGTCGGGTCCAGGCGAGGTCGGTGTCGCCGGCCTTGTAGGTGCGGTGGATCCGTTCCAGTGCGGCCTGGGGGTCGGGTTCGTTCGCGGAGTCGGTGATCCTGCGGTGCGCGATCGCGCCGATGGAGGTCTCGCACGCGTTCGCGGGGGCGCCGTGCGGCCACCAGGCCACGATCGGGGCGTCCGGAAGCAGCAGCGCGGCCATCAGGGACCCGGACTCGTGGGCCAGTTGGCCATAGCCGCGCAGCACGATCACTTCCGAGGCGCCGGCGTCCCCGCCGACCCGGATCTGCGCGTCGAGCCGGTCTTCGGCGTCCTTCCCGGCGTCGGCGAGGACGATGATCCGGCAGGGGTGTTCCCGGCTGGCGTCGTTCGCGGCCTCGATCGCTTCTTCCTCGAGCCCGGACTTGGTCACGACCACCAGGGTCAGGACCCGGCCCAGCGCGATCACGCCGCCCTGCTCGCGCAGGGCCATGAGTTTCTTGGACACCTTCGAGGTAGTGGTGTCGGGCAGGTTAACGATCATGGCCTTCTCCAGGTTCGTCCGCCACGGAATGGGCTCGATGAGGGCATGGCACAGCGGCGGCCCCACCCCGGTCCAGGTGGAGCCGCCGCCGTATGCCAGGGCCTAGTTGATGGCAGCCTGGAGTTCCTTGGCGGCCAGAGCCGGATCTGCGGCGCCGTAGATGGCGCCGCCGGCCACCGCCACGTCGGCTCCTGCGGCCTGGACGGCTGCGATGGTGCTGACGTTCACGCCGCCTGCCACGGAGAAGGGCACCTGCGATTCTTCGCCCGCGCGTAGCAGTCCAGTCAGGTCGAAGCCGGGCTTTGCCTGCTCGTCCAGGCCCGCGTGCATCTCGACGAACTTCGCACCCAGGGCGCGCACTTCCCTGGCCCGGGTGGCCTTGTCCGCGATGCCGATCAGGTCAACGACGACGCCCTTGCTGTGTGCCTTTGCGGCCTTGACGGCGCCCGCGATCGTGGAGTCATCGGCGGAGCCGAGCACGGTGACCAGGTCGGCGCCCGCCTTGAAGGCGATGTCGGCTTCGAGTTCGCCGGCGTCCATGGTCTTCATGTCGGCGAAAACCAGCTTGTCCGGGTGGGCTTCCTTGATGGCCGTAACGGCGGAGAGGCCCGCAGCCTTGATGAGGGGCGTGCCCAGTTCGATGATGTCCACGTATTCAGCGACCTTGCCGGCCAGCTCGAGGGCGTCCTCGACGGTGAGGAGGTCAATGGCTACCTGAAGTTTCATTGCTTCTTCTTTCTGTTGGGGTTTTGTCCAAAGGACTGGAAAGTCGGGAAAGGTCTATTCGAGGTTGGCGTGGCGCAGCCACAACTGCTCGGCGGGGACGTCGGCGTTGTCCCAGAGTGTTTGGAACACCGCCTCCGTTGCCACGAAGAGCACCTGTTCGAAGAGGCTCCCGGAGTACTGGCGGGAGACGCCCGAGCCGTGGTCGGTCTTTTGCTGGGCCGGGAGCAGCACGACGGCGTCAGCCAGTCCTGCGAGTGCCGAACCGGGGTTGGCAGTGAAGGCGACGATCCGGGCCCCCGCCTTGGCGGCGGTCTCGGCGGCCTTCACGATCCCCGACGTGCTGCCGGAGCCCGATGCGACGAGCAGAAGGTCACCCTTCCGGATGGCGGGGGTGGTGGTGTCCCCGGCCACGTGGACCACGAGGCCGAGGTGCATCAGCCGCATCGCTGCCATCCTCAGCACCAGGCCGCTGCGGCCTGCCCCGGCCACAAAGACGCGGTCGGCGTTCTCCAGCATCGAGACCGCCTGGCGCAGCCTGTCCGGGCTGATGCGGGCCGCGGTGTCTGCGATCTCCCTTAACACCAGGGAGATATTGCCCGTGATGGCCGCGCCGGTTGCTTCCACCGCGGGAGCGGTCAGAACGGTTGAGTCCATATCTCCTCCTTCATCGTGTATCTGGCATCCATCGTGCCGAGACGGGCGGGTAGGTGATACGCCAATTCGGGATGGTTTTAACCACCCGTTCGGGTAGTTCAGGACGGGATTCTTCGCGTAATCTGTCGAGATGATTGAGAGCACCCCGCCCGTTCGGCTGGTTACGGACTTCCCCGGAACCGCCCTGCCCTGGCCCCTGCTCCGCGCGGTGGCCCGGATCGCGGAGGCGCCCCTCTCCGCCATTGCCGAACGGCTGCACGAAGCTGTCCGCCCCTACACTGGCGGCGACGCCCTGGTGATCTTCACCGAGGAATGCACAGGACGCCCGCAGAAGAAGTCAGGCGACGGGGAGGTGGTGGCCCGGGTATCGATCAGCGAACTCCAGCAGCTGCGCGAGCAGGTGGCCGTTGAGGGGCCTTGGGCGGGAACGGCACAAATCGCAGGCAGGCAACGGCAGGCCTTCGCCCTGAGGTACGCTCCCAGCAACGCTTTGCTGGTCATTACCTATCCCGGGACGGCCGGGGGCCGGCAGCAGGCCGGGGACATGGAGAACCTGGACCTCGTGTCCTATCTCTGGGAAATGGCAGCACGCCGGATCCAGGAGAAGGTGAAGGATGCGCCGCCGTCCTACCTGCTGGAGTCACGGGCAGCATCCGCGGAACGGATCAGGGTCACGGGCGAGCTGGTGGACCTTCATTCCACAACCCTGGAAACCATCCTGGCGGCCGCACGGTCAGGCTCCCTGGATGACGCAACGGCACGGGCCACCGTCAGTGACGCCGCGGCCAAGGCGCTGGTGGAACTGTGCACGCACAATGACCAGACGGCAGAACTGGTGAAGGAACCGGTGACCACCGCCTTCGAACGGCTTCGCGAGGATCTGCGTCCGCTGACCCGGTTCAGTGGGATCGACGTGCAATTCATCGAACCCCCCTTGAATGGCCGGGCGCTGCCCGGCGAGGTAGCCATCGCGGCGCGGGCCATAGTGCGCGGGCTGCTGTTGGCCATGATGGAGCAACCGGAAGTCCGCAGGGTGCGGACCCAGTGGGACTGCGACGGCGAAAACCTGCTGATCAATGTCCGGGACGACGGACGGGGCGGACTCTCGGCTGACGCCCCGAACATGGAACGGCTGCAGCGCAGGGTCCAGGCACTGGACGGCCGCATGGAAGTCGATCTCATGCCGGGGTGGGGCGCGGACATTTCCGTCACGCTGCCCCTGGACCCGCCTGCTTCTCCGGCAGACGTCTCGGGCTGGAACCTCGCGGCCCGGGAACTCGAGGTCCTCCAACTGCTGGCTGCGGGCCAACGCAACCGAAGCATAGCCGCCGCGCTCAACATCAGCGAGAACACGGTCAAGTTCCACGTGCGGAACCTGTTCAGGAAGCTGGGCGTGGCTTCGCGGACCGAAGCCATTGCGCTGGCCCACAGCCACGGACTGCGTTAGGACCTGCAGCGTCGGGGCTAATGACGGTCACACCCAGATCTGGTAGCCCGATTGCTTGTCGAAGATGCGCCGCGTGCTAATGCCCTCGGCGGCTATCCAGAGCACCGATCCATCCTCCGCAGCCTGGTCCACCACCCCGCTGGCCACGCACTCCCCCAGTAGCCACACCTCGACATTGCGGCCAGGCAGGCGCGCCCAGTCAGTCCGGAGGCCAAGGGCCTTTTTCGACGTGCCGCCGCCCTGGCACCGTTGTTGAAGGTCAAGGCCGGTGGCTCTCCGCGGGGCTTCAAGGGTTGCCTGGGAATTCACTGGTCGCTCCGTTCGCCGGCGCCATCGCCGCTCATGGGAATCCAACTCTGATATTTGATTGATATATCAATCTGGATTCAGAGTATGGTGCAGGTCACACCCGATGTCAACAGACGCGCAGACCGGCCGGGACTAAGCCTTGAAGAGGGCCTCCCGGACCGCATGCTCGAATCCACTCACGTGGGCCTTGGCAAGCTCGGAGGCCCGCTCCTCATCCCCGTCAATGACGGCGCGGAGCAGATCGAGGTGTTCGCGCACGTGGTGGGACAGGTCCGGCAGGCGGTCGATGACCATGCACCAGATCCGCGTTGCCAGGTTGTCATAGCGGATCAGGATGTCCTCCAGGTGAGGGTTGGCAGCGGCGGCGTAAATGCCCTGGTGCACCCGGGCATCCAGCTGCAGCGTCTCGGTTACGGTTGCTGCGGCAACATCGAATGCCTCGACCTTCTCGAGCGTGGCACGCAGCCCGTCCCGAACCGCCGGGGATGCCACCCGGGCAGCACGTGCGGCAGCAAGGGGCTCGAGCTGGGCCCGGATTTCCGAGATGAAGGAAAGGTCGGTCACGTCCACCCTGGTGGCGAAGGTACCCCGCCGGGGGTAGGTCTTCACCAGCCGGTCCAGCTCCAGCCGCTTCAGCGCTTCGCGCACCGGAGTCCGCCCCACGCCCAGGTTCTTGGCAAGGAGCTCGTCATTCAGCAGCTCGCCGGGCTTGATTTCAAGGGTCAGCAACCAGTCGCGGATGCTCTCGTACGCGACGTCTGCCAGCGACTTCCTGCCGGCGTCGTCCGCCACCGCCAAAGCTTCGAATGCCATGCTGAGCCCCTTCTTCCCAACCAGAAAAAAAACTATTGACCTCGCCTCGAGACCAGTATACGCTGACACCCAATCTAATATATCAGTCCGCAGCTTTTGAATATATCTAGAAGGAGGAGGGACATGACCCTCATTGAAACAGCTTCAGCAACCGCTACCCTGCCGGCGCTCAAGGAAGAGCAGGCGCAGAAGTTCGTGCTGACCTTGTCCTGCCGCGAGCAGGCAGGGATTGTGCAGGCCGTGACCACGTTCCTCTTCGAGCGTGGCTTCAACATCGAGGAACACCAGCAGTTCGATGACAGCCTGCGTGAGACCCTGCACCTGCGCACAGCGTTCTCCGGCTCCCCCAACTACACGCCGGCGATGCTCGAGGAAGAATTTGCATCCATTGCAGGCCGGTTCGACATGAGTTTCAGCTTCCACGACAAGACCCAGCCGCGCGTTCTGGTGATGGTGTCCAAGTTCGGGCACTGCCTGAATGACCTGATCTTCCGCTGGCGCGGCGGCAGCCTTGGCGGCGAACTGGTAGCGGTCGTTTCCAACCACGAGACCCACCGTGCAATGGCGGAAGCCGCAGGGCTCCCCTTCATCTACGTCCCCGTCACACCGGACACGAAGGCCGACGCCGAACGCAGGCTGCTGGAGCTGGTGGAGGAGTACGAGGCCGACCTCGTGGTCCTGGCCCGTTACATGCAGGTGCTCTCCGACGATCTCTGCCGGGCGCTGGAGGGCCGGGCCATCAACATCCACCACTCCTTCCTCCCTGGCTTCAAGGGCGCACGCCCCTACCACCAGGCCTACGACCGCGGAGTCAAGCTGGTGGGCGCCACCGCCCACTACGTCACGGCGGACCTGGATGAGGGTCCCATCATCGAGCAGGAAGTCATCCGCGTGGACCACAGCTACGGCCCGGCGCAGCTGTCCACCGTGGGCCAGGACGCCGAGGCACTGGCCCTCTCCCGCGCCGTCCGCTGGCACTGCCAGCACCGCGTGCTGCTGGACCAGACCAGCACCGTGGTGTTCCGGTAAGCAGCCCTCGTCCGCAGACCTAACCCGTAAAGCAGCAGGAGAGACTTCCTTGGAATCGTCACCACGCATTGTCATTATCGGAGCCGGCATCGTCGGCACCAACCTCGCGGATGAACTCGTCACGCGCGGCTGGAACAACATCACCGTCCTGGACCAGGGACCCCTCAACATGCCCGGCGGCTCCACCTCGCACGCCCCGGGACTGGTCTTCCAGACCAACCCCTCCAAGTCCATGGCGCTGTTCGCCAAGTACACCGTGGAGAAACTGCTGTCCCTCACCGAAGACGGCGTCAGCTGCTTCAACCAGGTGGGCGGCCTGGAGGTTGCCACCACCGAGACCCGCCTCGCGGACCTGAAGCGCAAGCTCGGCTATGCGCAGGCATGGGGCATCGAAGGCTCCATTCTTTCCCCGGCAGAATGCAAGGAGCTTTACCCGCTCATCAACGATGAGGACATCCTCGGCGGCCTGCACGTCCCGAGCGACGGCCTGGCCAGCGCGGCGCGGGCGGTGCAGCTGCTGATCAAGCGCACCGAAGCGGCCGGCGTCAAGTACTTGGGCAACACCACTGTGACCGGCATCGAACAGTCCGGCAGGCAGGTCACCGGCGTCCAGACGCCCGACGGCGTGATCCCGGCAGACATCGTGGTCTCCTGCGCCGGCTTCTGGGGTGCAAAGGTGGGCGAGCTGATCGGCATGTCCGTGCCGCTGCTGCCCCTGGCCCACCAGTACGTCAAGACCACCCCGGTTCCGGCACAGCAGGGCAAGAACGAACTGCCCAACGGCGCCCGGCTGCCCATCCTCCGGCACCAGGACCAGGACCTCTACTACCGCGAACACGGCGACCGCTACGGCATCGGCTCCTACGCCCACAAGCCCATGCCCGTGGACCTCGACGAACTCGGCAGCTTCAAGCCGCATGAGATCAGCGAGCACAACATGCCGTCCCGGCTGGACTTCACCCTCGAGGACTTCCTCCCCGCGTGGGAAGCCACCAAGCAGATCCTGCCCGCCCTGCGCGAAAGCGAGATCGAGGACGGCTTCAACGGCATCTTCTCCTTCACCCCCGACGGCGGATCCCTCGTTGGCGAGTCCAGGGAACTCGACGGCTTCTTCGTGGCCGAAGCCGTCTGGGTCACCCACTCCGCCGGCATCGCGCGCGCTGTGGCCGAACTCCTGGTGGACGGCAAGTCCTCCATCGACCTGGGCGACTGCGACATCCACCGCTTCGAGGACGTGCAGCTGACCCCCGAATACGTCAGCGAAACCTCGCAGCAGAACTTCGTGGAGATCTACGACGTCCTGCACCCGCTGCAGCCCAAGCTCTCCCCGCGCAACCTGCGCGTCAGCCCCTTCCATGCCAGGCACAAGCAGCTGGGCGGCTACTTCCTGGAAGGCGGCGGCTGGGAACGGCCCTACTGGTTCGAGGCCAACGCCGAGCTCCTCAAGGAGATGCCCGCTGACTGGCAGCCGCCGGCCCGTGATTCCTGGTCCGGCATGTTCAGCTCGCCTATTGCCGCGGCCGAGGCATGGAAGACGCGCACCGCCGTCGCCATGTACGACATGACCCCGCTCAAGCGCCTCGAAATCTCCGGACCGGGCGCCCTGAAGCTGCTGCAGGAACTGACCACCGCGGAAATGAACAAGAAGCCCGGAGCCGTCACCTACACGTTGCTCCTGGACGAGCAGGGCGGGGTCCGCAGTGACATCACCGTGGCCCGCCTCAGCGAGGACACCTTCCAGCTCGGTGCCAACGGCAACATCGACACCGCCTACTTTGAACGCGCAGCCCGCCACCAGACAGCAAGCGGCAGCGCCGACGACTGGGTCCAGGTCCGCGACACCACCGGCGGCACCTGCTGCATCGGCCTGTGGGGCCCGCTCGCCCGCGACCTCGTCAGCACCGTCAGCAGTGATGACTTCTCCAACGATGGCCTGAAATACTTCCGCGCCAAGAAGGTGGTCATCGGTGGCGTCCCCGTTACCGCCATGCGCCTGTCCTACGTCGGTGAGCTGGGCTGGGAACTGTACACCAGCGCCGACAACGGACAGCGGCTCTGGGATGCACTGTGGAAGGCCGGCCAGCCGTTTGGCGTCATCGCTGCCGGGCGGGCCGCGTTCAGCTCGCTCCGCCTGGAAAAGGGCTACCGCTCCTGGGGCACGGACATGACCACCGAGCACGACCCCTTCGAGGCCGGCCTGGGCTTCGCGGTGAAGATGGCCAAGGACAACTTCGTCGGCAAGGCGGCCCTGGAAGGCCGCACGGAGGAGAACTCCGCGCGGCGCCTGCGCTGCCTCACGGTCGACGACGGCCGCAGCCTGGTGCTCGGCAAGGAACCGGTGTTCTACAAGGACCAGGCAGTTGGCTACGTGACCAGCGCCGCCTATGGCTACACGGTCAGGAAACCGATCGCCTATTCCTACCTGCCCGCCGAAGTTTCGATCGGCGACTCCGTGGAGATCGAGTACTTCGGACGCCGGATCGTTGCCACGGTGACCCAGGACCCGCTGTACGACCCCACCATGACCCGGCTCCGCGGGTAGTGCCATGATCAGCTCAGAGACAGTCAGCAGCTACCTCACACGCCTGGCCGCAAAACAGCCCACGCCGGGCGGCGGTGCAGCCGCGGCCCTGCATGCGGCCCAGGGTGCAGCCCTGGTGGCCATGGTGGCGCGTTACACCACAGGCGCCAGGTACGAACAGCACGCACCCCAGGTGCAGCGCATTACCCAGGCAGCAGACAATCTCATTACCGAGGCACTGCGCCTGGCCGACGCGGACGAACAGGCCTTCCAGGCAGTCATCGACTCCTACAGGCTGCCGTCCGACACGGATGAGTCCAAGGCCGCGCGCGCGGCCGGGATCCAGTCGGCACTCATCCAGGCTGCACAGACACCCGCCCAGCTCATCAAGGTCTCAGGCGACATCGTGGACCTCGCCACGGAGCTGTTCGACGTGGCCAACGCGAACGTCATCAGCGACGTGGCAGCGGCTGCCGATGCCGCCCGCGCAGCTGCCGCCACCGCGCGCGTCAACATCGACATCAACGTCGTGGCGGTCAAGGACCCGGAGGCACGCGCGCTGCTTGCCCGGCAGACGGACGGTATTGAGGAAAAGGTAGTCCTGGCGGCTGAGGCCCTCTCGGCCCGCGTGCGGGAAAGGATCCTTGGTTGAGCACCGCAGTACTTTCCGGAAAGCCTTTGGCCGGTTTGTTCCACAAGGAAGTGCAGGAGCAGGTCCGGTCGCTTGAACTGGACGGCGTCCGCCCGGTCGTGGCGGTGGTCATGGCGACCGCCGATGAGTCAACGCACTGGTACGTCCGCTCCATCGAGCGGGCAGCGGAGCGGGCAGGAGTGGGTTGCCGGATCATCGACCTGGGCCATGACGCAACGGAACCGGTGCTGGCCAGCGTCCTGCGGGACCTGAGCGCCGAACCGTCCGTGAACGGCATCATCCTGCAAACTCCACTGCCGCCCGGTGTCCGGACGGACAACCTGGTGGGCCTTATCGCCCCGGAAAAGGACATTGACGGCGCAAATCCGTTGAGCCTGGGTCGCCTTGCCGTGGGGCAGCCGGCCTTTGCGCCCGCCACCGCGCGCTCCGTCGTCGAAATCCTGGATCATTACCAGGTTCCCCTGGCGGGCAAGGGCGTGGTGGTCGTGGGCCGGTCCGCCGTGGTGGGCAAGCCACTGTCCCTCCTGCTGCTGGCACGCGATGCCGCCGTGACGGTCTGCCATTCCAGGTCGGGCCCTCTTGAGCGCTACACGAAGGATGCCGACGTCGTGGTGGTCGCCGCCGGACGCGCCGGCCTGCTGACCGGCAGCCATGTCTCCTCCCGGACGGTAGTGGTCGACGTCGGCACGAACGTCCTTCCCGACGGCTCGCTGGTGGGTGACGTGGACGAAGCCGGCGTCACCGGGACGGCAGCGGCGCTCACCCCGGTTCCCGGCGGCGTGGGCTCAGTGACCACGGCATTGCTGCTGCTTCACACCGTGGAGGCTGCACGCAGGCAAGTGTCTTCCCTGCCGCTGGCGGCCGGGCCCCTGGAGTCCCAGGTCCTGGAAGCCGCGGGCTAGGAAAGGCACAGCGTTAGCAACGGGCGTCCCGTTTTCCGTGAAAGGTGCTTCGATGGGCCTAAGACCTGGGGAGGTATTCCTCATCGAAGCACCGTTTTCGGAAAACGGGACCCCGCAACCGGCATGGTGCCGGTGACTTAACAAGGAGGGGCCCCGGATGCCTGCCAATGGATTGACAGCCAGCGTTTCAAGGAGCACGGCTGCGCCGGGTCCCGTCCCGGAACGCGGGTGCATACCGTGGTCCGAAGCGCGCCATGTGGCCTTCGGTTCCGCCGGTCCGCTCCCGCCCGTGGCAGTCCCGCTCGCTGAAGCCAATGGACGCACGCTGAGCCGGGATGTCACCGCCCTCCAGGACCTCCCGCATTATGCCTCGTCCGCCATGGACGGTTGGGCCGTGAACGGGCCTGGTCCATGGCTGCTGGCCGGAGCCGGCCAGCATGGATCCCTGCCCGGTGAGGGCAACAGATTTTTATCCGCAAACAGTGCCGCCGTGATTGCCACCGGCGGCCTGGTACCGCACGGCGCCGACGCCGTCCTGCGCAAGGAAAGCGGCCTGGCCGTGCGGGACCCCAACGGCAACCACATCCTGGCGCTGCGTGCCGATGCGAAGCCCGGTGAGCCGTGCAGCGGCCAACACATCCGCCCTGCCGGGCAGGAAGCCCGGTCAGGGGACGTACTCATCCCTGCCGGCACCGTCCTTAATCCCGCGCACGTGGCCCTGGCTGCGGCGGCAGGGCACGACACCGTCCAGGTCCGCGCCCGGCCCGCTGCCGCCGTCGTACTCACCGGCGCCGAAGTGGTGACGCAAGGAATTCCGGGCCCGGGACAGGTCCGGGACACCTTTGGCCCGCAGCTCGGACACGTGGTTTCCCTGCTCGGCGGTGTTGCGGACAGCCCGCAAAGAATCGGTGACTCGTTCAGCGATTGGCTGGCTGCCCTGGAGAACCCGGTGATGCCCCATGGCGGGCACGCAGACGTGCTCATCACCACCGGCGGCACCGGAAAATCCGGCACCGACCATTTCCGTGCCGCCGTCGACGCCATGGGCGGGCAGTTGCTGGTGGACGGCATCGCGATGCGTCCCGGGCACCCGGCAGTGCTCGCCGCGCTTCCCGGCGGCCGGTTCGTCATTGGCCTGCCCGGCAATCCCCTGGCGGCCATGATGGCCCTCCTCACCCTGGGCGCACCGCTGATGGCCTCGCTTGGGGGCGCGCAGCTGCCTCCGTTGCAGCTCGTGATGTCCGGCTGCGACCTCGAGGGCGATCCGGGAAGGACACGCCTGGTCCCTTGCCGGTTCCTGTCCGGCCTTGCGTTCCCAGTCCAGCACACCGGGCCCGGCATGATGCGCGGGCTTGCCTGGGCGGACGCGGTCATGGCCGTTCCACCCCAGGGTGTTGATTCCGGGGGACCCGTTCCCGTGCTCCCGCTTCCGTGGGCAGCACCAGAAACCACAAGGACACCCGGAGCGGAGGCCACCATCCCACCCTGACGCACAGGTTTGCCCTGTTTACCCCCTCACCAGGCACTCGATATGGCAGAGGTCTCCCTGTCCCAGCGGTCAGGGCCTTTGGTGTGACCCGGAGTCCCCAGCAGGAGCGCCTACACACTTTGCCTTTAGGGGGTCACACTCTTGACATTGAATGTGAGCTAGCGCACGATTTTGTTGCATACAGCGAAGGTTGTTGATCATCACGGAACGAGCACGCCCGGATACGCTCCTCCCGTCCCCCGGCTCCACCCGTGATGACTTTGGGGAACAGACGAACGAATTCATGATGGCCGATCCGAAAGGGGCCCTGGCCCGCGCATCGGCCGCACAACGCTGCCAGTATCCATGCGGCAGCGCCAGATCACCAAAGGAAACTGTCTATGACTATCAGGGATGGCAGCACCATCGATCTAAGCAGCGCGGGGCGCCGGAACCGGGGAACGACGCCGAAGCCTGTCCGTGGGTCCAGGAAACAGCGCTCTGGCACCTTCAGCGGTTTGCGCTGAAGCCGGAAGGGAACGAATCTCAATGATCAATCCAACCAAGACGACGGCCCCCGTCGACACCTCCTCATCAAAAGAGACCAGCTCCAAGTTCAAGCGCCGCTTCATGATGCGGCTTGTAGCGGTCTTCATAGGCGGGATGTTCCTCGACGGTTACATCCTCGGAATCATCGGCCCGGTCACCGGATCCATGCGGTCAGATCTACAGCTCGACGCACTATCGCTGGGCATGATCGCTGCAGGCCCGCTGGCTGGTATCTTCATCGGCTCCCCGCTGGCTGGCTGGGCTACTGACAAGTTCGGACGCAAGCCAATGTTCCTGGTGGACATGGGCCTGTTCCTGGTCGCCTCAGGAGCCCAATTCTTCGTAACCTCTGGAGACGGCGCCGTGATCCAGCTGGCCATCATCCGATTCATGATGGGCGTCGCGATCGGCGGCGAGTACTCAATCGGTGGGCCACTGCTGTCAGAGTTCTCCCCACCCAAGCTCCGCGGGCGGTTGCTCGGGCTGACCCTGATCGCCTGGTACGTCGGTTTCATGATGGCATTCATCATCGGCACGCTCCTGCACGACGCCGGCACCCCATGGCGCCTAGTACTCGGCACGAGCACGATACTGGCATTCGTTCTGTTCCTCGCCCGCATGGGCCTCCCCGAATCGCCGAGCTGGCTCATTACTAAGGGACGGCACAAGGAAGCACTCGAGATCGCACACCGATATGTCGAATCGCCGCAGATGCACGACAGCATCACCGGAGAGATGGATCTGAGGATGCTCCAGGAGGCCCAAGCCGCGGAGAGTGGGACCAAAATCAAGAACGCCTCCTTCGGAATGCTGTTCTCGAGGCAGTACTGGCGCGCCACTGTCTTCACTGCAGGTTTTTGGTTCTGCGCGGTCACTCCGTACTTCGCGATCGCGACCTTCGCCGACGAGGTACTCAACCAATTCGGCTTCGGCGGCGGCTGGGCCGGTGGAGTCGGCCTATCCGCACTTGCGGTCGCGGGCGTTGTCACCAGCGTACTTCTGATTGATAAGCTCGGCCGCCGAATCCTCACTGTGCCCGGGCAGTGGCTCTGCGCGGGCATCCTGCTGGTCATCGGAGTATGGGGGAACGCACCAGCGATCCTCGTGCTCGTCCTGTTTCTCGCCTTCTCCTACTTCAATGCCGGCTACACCACGATGACCCAGGTCTATCCGGCCGAGGTATTCCCCGGCCACCTGCGCGGCGTCGGCATGGGCTTCGCCGCGTCCTTCAGCCGGATCGGAGCCGCACTCGGCACCTTCGCCCTGCCATGGGCGATCGCCAATATCGGCATGGGCGCAACCATGGTCGTAGCCGCCGCCGTCGCATTACTCGGCGCAGTCCTCTCGCAATGGCTCGCGCCTGAGACGAAAGGGCGCACCCTCGCCGAGATTTCAGCAGACTTCTCCCACTGACACCGGGACCGCACGGACACACGCCGCCGGATAACCGGAGCTGCACCAAAGAGGCCTTCGCCGCACCAGCGGCGGGGGCCTCTTTGCCGCCTGTGATCACAGCACCGCCCATCCCCGCAACAAAGCAGGAAACCCTTGACATCCTATGTGAGCTGAGACACCCTGTTGCATATAGTGATGCGCGTTGCTCATAGCGAAGCGAACTCCATCACCCCGGCCAGGCGGATTTCAGCACCAACCAGGAGAACCAAGAATTATGAGCGCATCACCCCGCGTCGTCATCATCGGAGCCGGCATCGTCGGCACCAACCTCGCCGACGAGCTGGCAAGCCGCGGCTGGAACGACATCACCGTCGTCGAGCAGGGCCCGCTGGAGCTCGCAGGCGGCTCCACGTCGCACGCCCCTGGCCTCGTGTTCCAGAACAACCCGTCCAGGACCATGACGGAATTCGCAACCTACACCGTTAACAAGCTGCTCGCCCTGACCAAGGACGGCCAGTCCTGCTTCAACCAAGTGGGCGGCTTGGAACTGGCAACCACCCCAGAGCGCCTGGCCGACCTCAAGCGCAAGATGGGCCTGATGACCTCCTGGGGCGTCGAAAGCCGGATCGTGGACGCCGACGAATGCGAAAAAATCTACCCGCTGCTGAACACCGGCAAGCTTACCGACGGCCGCGAGGTCCTGGGCGGCCTGCTTATCCCCACCGACGGTATCGCCCTGGCGGCCCGGGCCGTGCAGCTGCTGATCGAGCGGACGCGCGAACTCGGTGTCACCTACCTCGGCTCCACCACCGTCACCGGCATCGCACGGGAGGGCAGCAAGGTCACCGGCGTCGAGACCTCCTCCGGTGTGATTCCAGCCGACATCGTGGTGTCCTGCGCAGGGTTCTGGGGCCGTGAGCTCGGCCGGATGGTGGGCCTGGAGGTGCCGCTGCTGCCGCTGGCCCACCAGTACGTGGTCACCACGCCCCTTGCCGAACTTGAGGGCGTCAACGAGCTTCCGAAGGGTGCCAGCAAGCCGATTCTGCGCTACCAGGACAAGGACCTGTACTACCGCGAGTGGGGCGACCGCATTGGCATCGGCAGCTACGCCCACCGTCCCATGCCCGTGGACATGGCTGCACTGCCCAAGGTCCCGGCCGGGGAGATGTCCGACCACCGCATGCCCTCCCGCCTGGACTTCACCCTTGAAGACTTCGTGCCCGCGTGGGAGGACAGCCAGGACCTGCTGCCGGCACTGCGCAGCACCGGAATCCAGGACGGCTTCAACGGCATCTTCTCCTTCACCCCTGACGGCGGCCCGCTCATGGGCGAGGCGCCGGACCTCGACGGCTTCTTCGTGGCCGAGGCAGTGTGGGTCACGCACTCGGCCGGCGTCGCCAAGGCCATGGCCGAACTGCTCGTCGACGGCCAGCCGCAGACCGACCTGCACGGCTGCGAGCTGACACGCTTCGAGAAGGTGCAGACCTCCGACGCGTACGTCAGCGAGACGTCGCAGCAGAACTTCGTGGAGATCTACGACGTCCTGCACCCGCTGCAGCCCCGCGAATCCCCGCGCGACCTGCGCGTCAGCCCATTCAACGTCCGCCAGAAGGAACTCGGGGCCTTCTTCCTGGAGTCCGCCGCCTGGGAGCGCCCGCACTGGTTCGAAGCCAACCGCGGACTCCTGGCCGAACTGCCGGAAGAATGGCGGGCTCCTGGGCGCGACGAATGGTCCGCCATGTTCCACTCCCCCATTTCCGCCGCCGAAGCGTGGAAGACGCGCACCGCCGTCGGACTTTTCGACATGACGCCGCTGAAGCGCCTCTCCGTCGCCGGCCCCGGCGCCCAAGCACTGCTGCACCGCCTGAGCACGGGCAATATCGCCAAAAAGCCGGGTGCCGTGACGTACTGCCTGCTGCTGGCGGACGACGGCGGCATCCGCAGTGACGTGACCGTCGCCAGGCTCGCCGAGGAGGAGTTCCAGCTGGGCGTCAACAGCAACGTTGACTTCGACTACCTCCGGGTGGAGGCCCGGAAGCAGTCGGCCGCTGATCCTGCCCAGTGGGTCCACGTCACCGACATCACGGGCAGCACCTGCTGCATCGGGCTCTGGGGCCCGCTGGCCCGCGAGGTCATCGGCAAGGTCAGCGGGGACGACCTCAGCAACGACGGCCTCAAGTACTTCCGCACCAAGGAAATCTCCGTTGGGGGCATCCCCGTTACGGCCATGCGGCTCTCCTACGTGGGTGAGCTCGGCTGGGAGCTCTACACCACGGCCGAATATGGGCTGAAGCTCTGGGACCTGCTGTTCGAGGCGGGCCAGGAGCACGGCATCGTCGCCGCCGGCCGCGGTGCCTTCAACAGCATGCGCCTTGAGAAGGGCTACCGGCTGTGGGGCACGGACATGACGTCCGAGCACCACCCGTACGAGTGCGGCCTGGGCTTCTCCGTGGCCAAGGACAAGACGGGCTTTGTTGGTGCCGAGGCCCTGGCGTCGCTCCGCGAACAGCCGGCGGCCAAGACACTGCGCTGCCTGACGGTCGACGACGGCACGTCCGTGGTGCTGGGCAAGGAACCGGTGTTTGTGGCTGGGGAAGCCGTTGGGTACGTGACAAGTGCCGCTTACGGCTACACCGTGCGCAAGCCGATCGCCTACGCCTGGCTGCCGTCCGCCGTCGAGATCGGGGACTCTGTGGAGATCGAGTACTTCGGCCGGCGGGTGGCCGCCACCGTCACCGCGGAGCCGCTCGTGGATCCCGGCATGGAGCGCCTCCGCGGCTGACCTGCCCCGCCCAAAGGGTGGGTGGACCTGCTTGAGACCGGCAGGACCAACCACCCTTTTTGCTGCCTCGGGGAGGGCACTGATTCGCGCGGCAAAACCGCGACGTAGACTCACCGGAGCAACAACAAATTTGAGGGAACAGGTGTTTGGGGGAACAGCGTGCTGACCAGGGTGTGGCCACATGACATTCTGGCGTCACTGCCGTGATTCAGCAGCGCCCGGGCCGCCGCCCTTGGACGTTCGCCGCGGTCTGCGTGATGGTGACCTCGCTGACGCTCCTGTTGTTCGGCCCGTCCCTGGGTCCTCCCGCTCCTGGGTCAGTGATCCAGCTGCTGCCCTCGTATGCTGCGGCGTACCTGCTGATCGGGGCGTGCATCTTCGGGCCGCCCGGAAAGGTGCCGTCCCTCCGGCAAGCGGTCGTGTTCCTGCTGCCAGGCGCCCTGCTTGCGCCGCTGGCACTGCTGAACGTCGGCTTCTGGGCAGGCGGCTGGCTCCTGGGGCTTCCGGCGTGGGGGCTGCTGTTGAGCCGATGGACGCCGGAGAACCGGCTCCGCGCCCTGGACCTGCTGAAGTTCCTGGGCCTGCTGGTGCTGGGCCTGGCAATCTTCACGTTCAACGTGATCTACCCGGTCTTCAGCCTCGGCTTGTTCCTGCTCCCGATCATTCCCCTGGTCCGGCTGGCCTATCCCGGGTACCAGGCGAGGCGGCTGCAGGCGGCTGTGGAGGTCATCCTGGCCATGGCCGCCGTCGTGGTTGCCTTTGCCGTTCCCATCCCCGAAGGGTCCTGGTCCTCGCCGTCGACATACGCGGGAGGGGCAGCGACGGCAGGACTCATGATTGCGTACTGGGCCTGGCGCCTCCCCCGCCGTTCCCGCCGGGTGCAGCGCCATGACGGAGCCGTCGTTTAGCTCCGATCTCCCCTGCCGGTGAAAAGTCCGGCCGCTCCTCTTAATGTCAGACCCTCCCCCGATGATTAGTTCATGGGGAAAGCAGCGGTGGCCAAGGCATATGCGGATATCCGTGGTGCCCTTGCTGTGCTTCATGCCGAGGTGGAGGGGCACGGTCCCGAGCCGTTCTCGCCGGCTGATCCCTTGGCGGGGCTCGCCGATGGTTGCCTTGATATTCTTGCCGGGGCCCGTCAGGTGGAGGCAGGGTTCGCGGCGTTGAAGGCGAAGGCCGCGGTGACGTACTCGGACAGCGCCCATCGTGTTGCCGGGCCGGATGCTTCGGTGCAGGCGCAGGAGATGGCTGTCGCGGCTGAGGTCGGGTGTGTGCTGTCTCTGGGGCCGCGGGCCGCGTCGTCGTTCCTGGCCGCCTCCCACGCCCTGGCCACCACGCTGCCCCGGACGCTGTCGGCACTGGAAGCCGGGGACCTGTCGTGGCAGCATGCCCTGGCCATGGTTGACGAGACGGCCAGCCTTGATGCCGCCGGTGCCGCCGCACTGGAAGGGCACTTCCTGGACCCGGGCGCCCCGGACCCGGCACGGGGCTGCCCGGCCGGGCAGATGCCCGCGCACCGGTTCAGGGCCAAGGCAAGGATTTGGCGGGAACGCCACCATGCCGAGAGCATCGAAAAACGCCACGCTAAGTCCGTGGCGGATCGGCGGGTGGAGTTCCGGCCGGACCAGGACGGCATGGCCTGGCTCTCCGCACACCTGCCCGCCCACCAAGCCTTGGCCGGCTGGAACCGGCTCACCGCCCTCGCCCGGAGCATGCAGGGCCCCGACGAGCCCCGCAGCATGCCCCAGCTCCGGGCCGACACCTTCGCCGACGCGATTCTGGGCAGCGGCACCGCAACCGGGAATGTTGAAGACGGTGAAGCAGCACATGTCCCATCGCCACGGATCCAAGCGCAGGTGCTGGTCACCGTCCCGGTGTCCTCGCTGATGGGATTGACCGATGAACCAGCCATGCTCGACGGCTACGGGCCCATCCCGCCGTCCATGGCCAGGCAACTCGTCGCCAACGGCGCCAGCTCGTTCTACCGGGTGTTGGTGGATCCGCGGGACGGGGCGCCGCTGGAGATCGGGCGGACCAGCTACAGGGTCACGGGCGCGATGCGGGCCTGGCTGCGGCTGCGGGACGGAAAATGCCCGTTCCCCGGTTGCAGCAACAATTCACTCGACAACGACGCCGACCACATCCTCGCCTGGAACAACGGCGGCACCACCGGGATCTCAAACCTGGGACAACCCTGCCGAAAACACCACAAACTCCGGCACAGCACCGGCTGGACACCCACCCCGGCCACCAGGAACGAACCACCCGGCTGGACCTCACCCACCGGCCGCCATTACACGTCCGAACACCAGGATTGGGAACCACCATGGTGGCCCCAGTGGCTCAAACGGATAGTGGGACCCCCCGGAAGGTCACTCGGCGGCCCACCGGACCTTGCGTTCATTCCGCTGTCCCCGGGAGAAGAAGCCTTGGAACGGTTCCTCCACGCCCCCGTATGAGGACTGCTGCACCCCGGTCTGTTTTGGACGTGCCCCACGGTTCTACTGGGCGGACTGTATGCCGGGAGCATGGCCGGAACGCGGCCCACGTTTACCCCTTGCCGCCGTTATGACCCAAGTGTTTGGCTGTTGGCATGGCTGATGAAGAGGTATCCAAGAACGTTCCTTCCGACGAGCACCTGCGGCAGGATGTCGCACCCGGGTCGGAGGGGGAAGCCCAGGACCCACAGGACGGGCAGTTTGCCCCCGGTCAAACGAACGCCGGCCAGCAGGTGTCGGGGCTTGCCTCGGCCAGCGGTTATGGCAAGGACCTGGATCCGGAGGCCGAGCCCCACGGAAACAACCCTGTTTAGGCCGTAAACGACGGAAGAGCGCCCCCGCCTCCCCGCTGTTATCCAGCCGGGGACGCAGGGGCGCTCTGTCGCGCCATCTACACGCTGGCCTGCAGCAATCCTGCCTCTTCGGCCACCGCGTCCTCGCCCTTGTGCGGCTCGAAGCGGACGAACATGGCCTTGAAGCCGGGGGTGTTGGAGATGCGGGCCACGTTCTCCTTGTGGACCAGGGCGTTGGCCTCGGGGAAGTACGCCGCGGCGCAGCCCTTGGCAGTCGGGTAGGCCACCAACCGGAACTTGTCCGCGCGGCGGTCCACGCCCTGGAAGGTGCTGACTACGTCCACGAGTTCCCGGTCCTGGAAGCCCTGCTCGGCGAGGTCGTCGGGGTGGATGAGGATCACGCGGCGGCCGCCGGAGATGCCGCGGTAGCGGTCATCCAGGCCGTAGAACGTGGTGTTGTACTGGTCGTGGCTGCGGATGGTCTGCAGGACCAGGTGCCCCGGCGGCGGGGTGAGGTATTCCAGCGGGCTGACGGTGAACCGGCCGCGGCCGATGTCGGTGGCGAAGGAGCGGGTGTCGCGGGGCGCGTTGGGCAGCACGAAGCCGTTCTTGGTCCGGACCCGGGCGTTGAAATCCTCGAAGCCGGGCAGCACGCGGGCAATGTGGTCGCGGATCACGTCGTAGTCCTCGGCCATGGCCTTCCAGTTGACGGGGTGGTCCGGGCCGAAGGTGGCCTCGGCCATCCGCGCCACGATGACGGGCTCGGCGAGCAGGTGTTCGGAGACGGGGGTCAGGCGGCCCTGGGTGGAGTGGACCACGGACATGGAGTCCTCTACCGACAGGAACTGTGCGCCGTTGGGGTGCTTGTCGTCCTTGTCGGTGCGGCCGAGTGTGGGCAGGACCAGCGAGGTGCGGCCGTGCACGATGTGGGAGCGGTTGGGTTTGGTGCTGATGTGCACGGTCAGGCCGATCCGCTGCATCCCGGCTTCCAGGGCCTCGGTGTCCGAGCAGGCGAGCGAGAAGTTGCCGCCCATCGAGACGAACACGTCCACCTCGTCGCGCTCGAACGCCTCCATGGATTCCACGGCGTCGTAGCCGTGGTGCCGGGGGGAGGTGATTCCAAACTCGCTGTCCAGGGCCTGCAGGAGCCATTCCTTGGGTTTCTCCCAGATGCCCATGGTCCTGTCGCCCTGGACGTTGGAGTGCCCGCGGACCGGGCAGGCGCCGGCGCCGGGCTTGCCGAAGTTGCCCTGCAGCAGCAGCACGTTGACCATCTCCTTGATGGTGTCCACCGAGTGTGGCTGCTGCGTCACGCCCAGCGCCCAGCAGAAGATGGACGCCTTGGACGCCACCAGCATCGACGCCACTTTCTCGATCTGCCCACGGGACAGGCCGGTGGCCCGCTCGGTCTCGTCCCAGTCCAGAGTCCGGCGGGCTTCACGGTAGGCGTCGAATCCGTCCGTCTGCGCGGCGATGAAGGAATGGTCGACGACGGTGCCCGGGTTGGCTTCTTCAGCCGCCAGGAGCAGGTGGCCGAGCGCCTGGAACAGCGCCAGGTCCCCGCCCACCTTGATCTGCAGGTATTCGTCCGCGAGCGGGGTGCCGCCGCCCACCACGCCGGAGACGGTCTGGGGGTCCTTGAAGTTGAACAGGCCCGCCTCTGGCAGCGGGTTCACGGCCACTACCTTGCCGCCTTTGTCCTTGCATTCCTTCAGCGCGGACAGCATGCGGGGGTGGTTGGTGCCCGGGTTCTGGCCGACGACGAAGATCAGTTCGGCGTCGTGGATGTCGTCCAGGGACACCGTGCCCTTGCCGATGCCGATGGTCGGGTTCAGCGCCGAGCCGGAAGACTCGTGGCACATGTTGGAGCAGTCGGGCAGGTTGTTCGTCCCGATGGACCGGGCGAACAACTGGTAGAGGAAGGCAGTCTCGTTCGCGGTGCGTCCGGAGGTGTAGAAGACGCAGCGGTCCGGGGTGCTGGCCCGGATGTGCTCCCCGATCAGCTCGAACGCCTCATTCCAGGAGATGGGCGAGTAGTGCGTCTCGCCCTCCCGGATCACCACCGGTTCGGAAAGCCGGCCCTGGTTGCCCAGCCAGTACTCGGTCTTGGTGGAAAGCTCGGCAATGGAGTGCCTGGCCCAGAACTCCGCACCTACGGTGCGCAGGGTGTTCTCCTCGGCCACCGCTTTGGCGCCGTTCTCGCAGAACTCGGCCGTCTTGCGCTTCTTGTCCGATTCCGGCCACGCGCAGCCCGGGCAGTCGAAGCCGCCACGCTGGTTCAACCGCAGCAGCGACTGCGCCGTGCGGGCCACCCCTGCCTGGGCGACTGCACGCTCCAGGGCAACCATGACGGCCTTGACGCCGGCGGCCTCGGTCTTGGGCTTGTGGACCTCAAGGTTGTCCTCATTGATGTCCGCGACGGGGGCGGGCTGCTTACCGAACTTCATCGTTCCAACTTCCTTACCGGCCTGTGTTGTTCGAAGGTGAGTGGTGTTCGAAGGCGAGTGGTGTTCGAGGGCCAGTGAAAGGCGCGCCGGGCCTCCCGGCGCGCCTTTCTCCGGCACGTCACCTTACTGAATGTCGCGCGCTACTGGGCTACCTTCGCCAGCGTTTCCTGCTCGGCGGCGATGGTGGTGTTCCCGCCGTGGCCGGTGCGGACCACGGTGTCGGCCGGGAGGGTCAGCAGCTTCCCCCGGATGGACGCCAGGATGGTGGGGTAGTCGCTGTAGGACCGTCCGGTGGCGCCTGGGCCGCCGTTGAACAGCGTGTCCCCGGTGAAGACCGTCCCCTCGCTTTCCAGGTAGAAGCAGGTGGACCCGGGCGAGTGCCCCGGCGTGTGGATTGCCTTCAGGGTTGCCCCGCCCACCTGGAACACGTCGCCATCGGAGTGGTAGTGGTCCGGTTTGGCGTCCGGGTAGACCTGCTCCCAGAGCACCAGGTCCTCCTTGTTCAGGTGGATCGGAGCGCCCAGGGCATCGGCGACCTCGCGTGCGGCACCGATGTGGTCGTTGTGCGCGTGCGTGAGCAGGATGGCCTTCACCTTCCGGCTGCGGACCTGGGCGATGATCGCGGCGGCGTCGTGCGGCGCGTCGATGATGATGCATTCCTCGTCATTGCCCACGATCCAGACGTTGTTGTCCACGTCCCAGGTGCCGCCGTCGAGCGAAAATGTGCCGGAGGTGACCAGGTTTTCGATGGTGACGCTCATGCGGACGCCCCGGCCGGCTGGACCTCGACGACGGAGCGCAGCACCTTGCCCTCGTGCATCTTGCCGAACGCTTCCTCCACCTGGTCGATGGTGATCCGCTCGGACACGAAGGCATCGAGGTCCAGGTTGCCCTGCTTGTAGTGCGAGACGAGCATCGGGAAGTCACGGGACGGAAGGCAGTCGCCGTACCAGGACGACTTCAGCGAGCCGCCGCGGCCAAAAACATCCAGCAGCGGCAGTTCCAGCGTCATCTCCGGCGTCGGTACACCCACCAGCACCACGCGGCCGGCAAGGTCGCGGGCGTAGAAGGCCTGCTTGTAGGTTTCAGGGCGGCCGACGGCGTCAATCACCACGTCCGCTCCGTGGCCTCCGGTGAGGGCACGGATGGCTTCCACAGCGTCCTCCTGGCGCGAGTTCACGCCATGGGTGGCACCGAGCGACTTGGCCATGTCGATCTTGTTGTCGTCGATGTCCACGGCGATGATCGTCGTGGCACCGGCCAGCCTGGCCCCGGCGACCGCAGCGATGCCCACGCCGCCGCAGCCAATGACGGCCACGGATTCCCCGCGCTTGACCTCGCCGGTGTTGATCGCGGCGCCGATGCCGGCCATGATGCCGCAACCCAGCAGGCCCACGGCGGCTGCGTCAACGTCCGGGTCCACCTTGGTGCACTGCCCGGCGGCGACCAGCGTCTTCTCGGCGAAGGCGCCGATGCCCAGGGCCGGCGAAAGCACGGTTCCATCCTCCAGGGTCATCTTCTGGGTGGCGTTGTGCGTGTTGAAGCAGTACTGCGGCTGGCCCTTGGCACACGCACGGCACTGCCCGCAGACGGCACGCCAGTTAAGGATGACCCGGTCGCCGGGGGCCACCGAGGTCACATCCGGGCCGACAGCACTGACCACACCGGTGGCTTCATGGCCCAGGAGGTACGGGAAGTCGTTTCCGATACCGCCCTGCTTGTAGTGCAGGTCGGTGTGGCAGACGCCGCAGGTCAGGATGTCCACCAGGGCCTCCCCCGGCCCCGGATCCGGCACCAGGATGGTCTCCAGCGACACCGGAGCGTCCTTCTCCCGGACAATGACAGCTTGAACCTTGTGGACCATTGTTCTTGTGTTCCTTTCCTGGACCTTGGCAGTCCGGTAAGTCGGCGACGTGTGCCAATCTAGCTGACGCAGCTGTTCAAGGACGGGATCTTGGGCCTACCAACCCCTGAACAATTGCGTAATGCACAACAGAATGCACATAGCGCTACCTAGCAATATGACAGCGGCCACACCCCGTGTCAATAGATATATCAGTTGCAGGGCAGCGGGGCGATAGGCGTCCGGCATTGGCCGCCTGGGCGTTTTTGGTCGCCCGGGGCGCTCAATGGCGGCGGCCGCCCCGTTATGTCCCCAAAATCTCCGGCAGTACGCTTGATGGCATGGCTTTTGAAGAATCCGCTGCCGAGCGGCGCGAAGTAACCGTCCGCCGGGCACCCAAGTACGTTCCCTTCCTGGTCCTGGGTGCGCTGGTGGGTGTTGCTGCAGCCGCAGTGGTTGCCTACGCGGTACCGGGCGATGCAACGTTCGACCCCGGCGCTGTCTTCGGATTCTTCCTGGTGATGTTTGCCGCGTGCGGCGCAATCCTGGGCGCCGCACTGGCGCTGGTCCTGGACCGCCGCAGCCTGAAGCGGCAGGACCGGGCCGTCGTGGAGGCCGTTCCCGACTCGGAGCCGGACACCGATCCCCAGGCGTAGCAAGTCACAAACGGGCGGCCGGAAAAGTCATACCCCATATCGTGAGATAATCGACCAGTGGCACGCGGCGATGGAAAACTTTCCCATGATCTTCTCCCCGGCGAAAAAGGCCCGCAGGACGCTTGCGGCGTCTTCGGCGTCTGGGCCCCAGGCGAAGAGGTAGCAAAACTTACCTATTACGGGCTGTATGCACTGCAGCACCGCGGTCAGGAGTCGGCTGGCATAGCAACCAGCGACGGCAAGCGGATCAACGTCTACAAGGACATGGGCCTCGTGTCCCAGGTCTTCGACGAGACCACGCTGAACACCCTGACCGGGCACCTGGCCGTGGGCCACTGCCGCTACTCCACCACCGGCGCCAGCCACTGGGCCAATGCGCAGCCCACCCTTGGCGCCACCGCCACCGGCACGGTGGCCCTGGCACACAACGGCAACCTGACCAACACCGCCGAGCTCAATGCCATGATCACCGAGCGCAACGGCGGCCACCTCACCGGCGAAATGAAGCAGGGCAACACCTCTGACACTGCCTTGGTCACCGCCCTGCTGGAGGGCGAGCCCGGCAAGACCCTGGAAGAAACCGCCACCGAACTCCTGCCCAAGATCAAGGGCGGCTTCTGCTTCGTGTTCATGGACGAGGGCACGCTCTACGCTGCACGTGACACCTTCGGCATCCGCCCGCTGGTCCTGGGCCGGTTGGAGCGCGGCTGGGTGGTTGCCTCCGAGCAGTCCGCCCTGGCCACCGTGGGCGCCAGCTTCATCCGGGAGATCGAGCCGGGCGAGTTCATTGCCATCGACGAGGAAGGCGTGCGGTCCAAGCGGTTCGCGGAGCCGACGCCGGCAGGTTGCGTTTTCGAGTACGTTTACCTCGCGCGCCCGGACGCGGCCATCGCCGGCCGCTCCGTGTACGAGTCCCGCGTGGAGATGGGCCGCCAGCTGGCCCGCGAAAACACGCAGCAGGCGGACATCGTCATCCCCGTGCCGGAATCCGGCACCCCCGCGGCTGTTGGCTACGCCGAAGAATCCGGTATCCCGTTCGCGCACGGCTTCGTCAAGAACTCCTACGTGGGCCGTACCTTCATCCAGCCCTCCCAGACCCTGCGCCAGCTGGGCATCCGGCTCAAGCTCAACGCCCTTGAATCCGTGATCCGCGGCAAGCGTGTTGTGGTGGTGGATGATTCGATCGTCCGCGGCAACACCCAGCGCGCCATTGTGCGGATGCTCCGGGAAGCCGGCGCCGCCGCAGTGCACGTGAAGATTTCCTCCCCTCCTGTGCAGTGGCCGTGCTTCTATGGCATCGACTTCGCTTCCCGGGCCGAACTGATTGCCAACGGCGCCACCATTGAGGAGATCTCCCAAGCCATCGGCGCAGACTCGCTGGCCTACATCTCCGAGGACGGCATGATCGGTGCCACCCGCCAGCCGCGCGAACGCCTCTGCACCGCCTGCTTCACCGGCAAGTACCCCATCAAGCTCCCGGATGCGGACAAGCTGGGAAAGAACCTCCTGGAACGCACCGACCTGGGCGGCCTGAAGCCCTCCCCGTCCGCGCTTCCCGGCCAAACCGCCGCCCTGGCCGTTGACGCCACCGAGGACCCCGCTGAGAAGGCCGGGGCTACCGGCTGTGATCCGGGCCCGGACTCAGAATTCGAGAACCTGCTGACCGAAGCCGACCTTGTGCCCGACGTACCCGCCGCCACCAGCGCCGATAAGAAAGAGTCCGTATGACTTCCGTTAGCCCCGCCGCAAACAACTCCGGCATCACCTACGCCTCCGCAGGCGTGGACGTTGAAGCCGGGGACCGCGCCGTCGAGCTCATGAAGGGTGCCGTCAAGGCAACCCACAACTCCTCGGTGATCGGCGGGGTGGGCGGCTTCGCCGGCCTTTACGACGTTTCCCGGCTGCTGACCTACAAGAGGCCGCTGCTGGCCACGTCCACCGACGGCGTGGGCACCAAGGTTGCCATCGCCCAGGCCATGGACATCCACGACACCATCGGGTTCGACCTTGTGGGCATGGTGGTGGATGACATCGTGGTGGTAGGCGCCGAGCCGCTCTACATGACCGACTACATCGCCTGCGGCAAGGTGGTCCCGGAACGCATCGCGGGCATTGTCCGCGGCATCGCGGCCGCCTGCTCCGTGGCCGGCACCGCCCTGGTGGGCGGCGAGACTGCCGAGCACCCGGGCCTGCTGGGCGAGCACGAATACGACGTTGCCGGCGCAGCCACCGGCGTGGTCGAGGCCGATGCCCTGCTGGGACCGGACCGCGTCCGTGCGGGCGACGTCGTGATCGGCATGGCCTCTTCCGGCCTCCACTCCAACGGCTACTCGCTGGTCCGCCGCGTCATCAACCACGCCGGCTGGGCCCTGGACCGCCAGGTGTCCGAACTGGGCCGCACCCTGGGTGAGGAACTCCTGGAACCCACCCGCGTCTACGCGGCCGATTGCCTGGACCTGGCCCGCACCTTCCCGGTCAGCGCCAAAGCGGCTGTTCACGGCTTCAGCCACGTCACCGGCGGCGGCCTGGCCGCCAACCTGGCCCGCGTCCTCCCCCAGGGCCTCGTGGCCACCGTGGACCGCGCCACCTGGGAACTGCCGGCCATCTTCAAGCTGGTCTCGGAGCTGGGCAACGTGCCCCTGGCGGACCTCGAGCGCACCCTGAACCTTGGCGTGGGCATGGTGGCCATCGTGTCGCCCCAAGCTGCCGACGCCGCCGTTGCCCGCCTGAACGACCGGGGCCTGCCGTCCTGGATCATGGGCACGGTCACCGAGGATTCGGACTCCATCCTGAAGTCCGGCCCGGATTACGTCCAGGGCGCCAAGGGCGTGGACGGCGGCGCTGTCCGCCTGGTCAACGCCTACGCCTAGCCAACTGCTGGAGGCTCCCCACTGCACGCGGTGGGGAGCCTCCACTTTTAAGCGACCTGGATGAGGTTCAGCACACCGCCCTGCGGGTCCTCGATGGTGGCCAGTGATCCCACCGTGGGACGGTCATCCGGCTCCACCAGGACTTCGCCGCCTGCTGCCAGGGCGGCCGCTGCCGCCGCGGCAATATCTGCCGCGCCAAAGTAGATCTGCCAGTCCGCTTCCTCGCCTTCGTCGGCAGGAACGATGCCGGCCACCTCGCTGCCGTCGATGAGCAGCGTGCTGTAGCTGCCGCCGTCGTCCTGGGGGTACTCGGTGACTTCATGGCCGAAAAGCTGCTGGAAGAAGCCGATGGCGGCCTGCGGCTCGGGTGTAAAGAGCTCAGCCCAGGCCAAGGCGCCCGGCTCGTTGAAGAGCCGGCTGCCGAAGTGGGTACCTGCCTGCCAGATCCCGGTGGTTCCGCCGCCGGGAGGGGCCAAAAAGCCCAGCACCCCGGTGTCGCCCACCTTCTCAGGCCCGAACTGGGCGGTTCCGCCGGCATGGCCCGCTTCCTGGAGCAGGTCCGCGGCATCTGCGGCCGCAAAGTAGACGTTCCACTCGGCAGCGGTGCCGGCCTCAAGCTGCAAGGGATTTTGCGGCGCAATGGTGGCCACCAACTGCCCGCGGACAAAGGCCTGCGCGTAGCTGCGGCCGTCCGGAGTGGGGAAGTCCTGGTAGGTCCAGCCGAACAGGCGGCCGTAGAAATCTTTGGCGGCATCAACATCGGGGGTCTGGAGATCCGCCCAGCAGGGCTCGCCGCTGGCGTACGTGGTCCGAACAGTCATGCGGTCAGGTTACCAACCAAACACGGAAAGCCCGCTGCCCTGCCGGTAATTCGGTGGGGCAGCGGGCTCCATGACGTAGGCGGCGCCACAGCAGCCGGGCCGGGGGCCACAGCAGGCTTGCGACAACTAGCCGATGCGACGGTTGTCTACCTCGTCGTCATCGTCATCCAAATCATCCGCGTACTTATCCACATAAGCCGAATAGTCCGGTTCGACCGGTTCATTCGAGTAATGGCTCGTTGAACGACTTCCAGGGCCCGTCAGCTCACGCTGAAGTGCCGAGTAGTCAGTGTTCGGGGAGTAGTACTTAATGTCCCGAGCCTGCTTGGTAGCTTTTGCCTTTTGACGGCCGCGCCCCATGGCGTGACCCCCTTTTGTACTTGGACCGGAGGTGGTCACCTTGGCGATCGGTGAGGCCCCGGAATGTTTGGTCAATTTGTCGTACACCTAGATTACATGCTTTCGGCGGGCCCCGCTTGCCGCCCGGCGCCCCGAACGGCCGGGTGGGGTACCATGATGCACCTCCTCCCGCGGGATTCCGGCATTTTTCTTCGGTAGAGTCGCTTAAGAACTGCCGATTTTATCTGGCCGTTGGCGAGCCGTGGCACCAAAACCCAGGAGGATGCGCACCCGTGAACCACCAGGACATCCCGCCGAAACCCGCTTCGCCTCCGCGGACCGGAAGCCTGCCGAAGATCCACAGTGGGACCGGTTCAGCCCCCGCCCCGGAATCCGTTACCTGGTCCCAGCCGCGCCATGATCCTGCGCCGGAAAAACACACCAACAGGAAGCCTGCCCTGTGGAAGGCGTTTCTGGTCGTCGTCACCCTCGCCGTTGCCGGCTCACTGGTGTGGCTTGCCGTCTGGTTGAACTCCTCGCCTGGCACCGATGCGGCAAAGAATGACGCACAGGGCGTGCTGCAAACCGCGGTCACGCCGCCGGCCACTCCCCAACCCCTTCCCCGCGAAGGGGTCGCACCCCCGGCGTACGCACTGGGTGACTGCTTCAAGGATTTCGATCCCCAGGCCCTGACGTCCACGCTGGTGCCCTGCGATACGGGCCATTCGGCCCAGCTGGTGGCCACCTTGACATATCCGGAAAGCGCCAAGTACCCGGGGGCGGAGCCGCTCAAGGCCAAGGCACTGGAAGTCTGCCAGGCGGCGAAACTCGGCCCGGCGGCGAAAAACTTCCAGCTCAACTACCAGCGCAGCTTCCCCAGCAGCACCAGTTGGGAATCCGGCGACCGCAGGGTTGATTGCTACGTCACGGCAGACACCGGCAATGTGATTAACGCGAGCGTGCTGCCCTGACGGTCAGCCCGCCAGGGCAGCACGGCCCGCTTCAGAGGCCCTGCGGCTAGTCCTTCCGCCGCACCGACAGTCCGGAACTGGGGGCGCCCGTCAACGCGTCCACGTTGCCTTCGGTCAGTTCCCCAAAGTCCGGCGCGGTATCAACCAGGACGGTGTCGCCGTCGCTGATTTCACCGGCGAGGATGGACTTGGCCAGCCGGTCGCCGATCTCGCGCTGCACCAGGCGGCGCAGCGGCCGGGCGCCGTAGGCGGGGTCGTAGCCGGACAGCGCCAGCCAGGCCTTGGCGCTGTCGGTCACATCGAGGGTGAGCCGGCGCTCGTGCAGCCTGCGGCCCAGTTCCGCCACGTGCAGTTCCACAATGTGCGCCAGCTCCTCCACCGTGAGGGCATCGAACAGCACCACTTCATCGAGCCGGTTGAGGAACTCCGGCTTGAAGGACGCGTTCACCGTGGCCATGACCGCATTGCGCTTGGCCTCGGCGTCCAGCGTCTGGTCCACCAGGAACTGGCTGCCCAGGTTGGAGGTGAGCACCAGGATCACGTTGCGGAAGTCCACGGTACGGCCCTGCCCGTCGGTGAGGCGGCCGTCGTCGAGCACCTGCAGGAGGATGTCGAACACCTCGGGGTGCGCCTTCTCCACTTCGTCCAGCAGCACCACCGAGTAGGGACGACGGCGCACGGCCTCGGTCAGCTGCCCGCCTTCCTCGTAGCCCACGTATCCCGGAGGGGCCCCGACCAGCCGGGCGACGCTGTGCTTCTCGCCGTACTCGGACATGTCGATCCGCACCATGGCGCGTTCGTCGTCGAACAGGAAGTCCGCCAGGGCCTTGGCCAGCTCGGTCTTGCCTACGCCGGTGGGGCCCAGGAACAGGAAGGAACCCGTGGGCCGGTTGGGGTCACTGATGCCCGCCCTGGCGCGCCGGACGGCGTCTGAGACTGCGGCTACAGCCTTGCCCTGGCCGATGAGGCGCTTGCCGAGCTCCTCCTCCATGTGCAGCAGCTTCTGGCTTTCACCTTGCAGCATGCGGCCGGCCGGGATGCCGGTCCACGCGGAAATGACCTCCGCGATGTCTTCTGCCGTCACTTCCTCCGCCACCATCTGCGCGGACTTGTCCGTCACGGCGGCCTCCGCTTCGGCAGCGGCGTTCAGCTCGCGTTCCAGCGCCGGAATTTCCCCGTAGAGGATCCGCGAGGCGGTCTCCAGATCACCCTCGCGCTGGGCCTTGTCCGCGGCGGACCGCAGCTCATCGAGCTTGGCCTTCAGGTCACCCACCCGGTTCAGGCCGGCCTTTTCAGCCTCCCAGCGGGCGTTGAGCGCGGAGAGCTCCTCCTCCTTGTCCGCCTTGTCGGCCCGGAGCGCAGCCAGCCGCTCCACGGAGGCAGCGTCGGTCTCGCCCTCCAGCGCGAGCTCCTCCATGGTGAGCCGGTCCACCTGGCGCCGCAGCTGGTCGATCTCCTCCGGGGCGGAGTCGATCTCCATGCGCAGCCGGGACGCGGCCTCGTCCACCAGGTCGATGGCCTTGTCCGGCAGCTGGCGGCCCGAAATGTAGCGGTTGGACAGCGTGGCTGCCGCCACCAGCGCGGAGTCGGCGATGGAGACCTTGTGGTGCGCCTCGTAGCGCTCCTTCAGGCCACGGAGGATGCCGATGGTGTCCTCCACGCTGGGCTCGCCAACGTACACCTGCTGGAAGCGGCGTTCCAGGGCTGCGTCCTTCTCGATGTTCTCCCGGTACTCGTCCAGCGTGGTGGCGCCGATCAGCCGCAGCTCGCCACGGGCCAGCATGGGCTTGAGCATGTTGCCGGCGTCCATGGAGGAATCGCCGGTGGCGCCGGCGCCCACCACGGTGTGGATCTCGTCGATGAAGGTGACAATCTGGCCGTCTGAGCCCTTGATCTCCTCGAGGACCGCCTTCAGCCGCTCCTCGAATTCGCCGCGGTACTTGGCGCCGGCCACCATGGAGCCGAGGTCAAGGGAGATGAGGGTCTTGCCCCGCAGGCTCTCCGGGACGTCGCCGGCCACCATCCGCTGGGCCAGGCCTTCCACCACGGCGGTCTTGCCCACGCCGGGTTCGCCGATGAGCACCGGGTTGTTCTTGGTGCGGCGGGACAGGACCTGGACAACACGCCGGATTTCGGCGTCCCGGCCGATCACGGGGTCCAGCTTGCCGGCGCGGGCCATGGCGGTGAGGTCGGTGCCGTACTTCTCGAGCGCCTGGAAGGTGTTCTCGGGGTCCGGGCTGTCCACCTTGCGGTCGCCGCGGACGCCCGGCAGGGCGGCGAGAAGTGCCTCGCGGGAGGCGCCGGCGTCGCGCAGCAGGCGGGCGGCGGCATCGTTGCCGGTGGAGAGGCCCACCAGGAGCACCTCGGTGGAGACAAAGCTGTCGCCCAGACGGTCCGCTTCCTCCTTGGCGTGCTGGATGGCCTGCAGTGCGGGCCGGGACAGCTGCGCCTGCTGGCTGGAGCCGCCCGACGTGGCGGGCAGTGCCTTGATGGCACTGCTGGCCTGGACGCTGACGGCATCGGGATCGGCGCCGGTTGCGCGAAGCAGCGCGACGGCGACGCCCTCACGCTGGTCCATCAGCGCCTTGAGGAGGTGGGCCGGTTCCACCTGGGGGTTGCCGGCCGTCGAGGCGTTCATTGCCGCGGCGGAAAGAGCCTCCTGGCTCTTGGTGGTGAATTTGACGTCCAAAGAGAGCTCCTTTCGGGGGCTTGTTGACTAAGTTGAGTCTACTACGCTCAACTTTGGACGGCGACGTCCACTAGCCATGTTTGCCCACGGCGAAACAGCTGTCCAGAGCCGGAGGTCCCGCCGGGCCTGCTTGGACAATCGGCTGCCGGGACATACTCCGCCTAGGTCCCGTACACGGACACGGCCGCGGCCTTGACCACGAAGTGCACCGTCATGCCGGGGACAAGGCCCAGGTCGGCGGAGGCAGCAGGGGTGATGTCCGCGGCCAGGCCGCCGGCCCGGACGCGGATCTGGTCGCCGTGCGGCTCGAGGTCCGTGATGGTGACGGCAAACGAGTTCCGCGGGCTGCCGTGCGCATCGTCGAGGAACACGGAAACGGCCGACGGCGGGAACACGGCGACGCCGGGACCGCCCGCCCTGGGCAGCGGGCCAGGCTCCCCGGACGCCGCGGCGGGGACGGCTTCCTCGTCGTGGCCGGCAATCCGCAGGCCGTGGCTGGTCCGCACCCCCGCCCTGTCGAGGATGCCCGGAATGAAGTTCAGCCCGGCGAGCCCGGCGGCAAAGGAGCTGCGCGGCCGCTCCAGCACCGCCCGGGTGGGGCCTTCCTCCGCGATCCGACCGTTTTCCAGGATGACCACCCGGTCCGCGAGCACCAGCGCGTCCAGTACGTCGTGGGTCACGATGATGGCCTGCCGGCCTGCGAGGACGCGCTTGAACAGGCGGCGCAGCAGCGGCGCGGAGTGGATATCCAGGGCTGCCAGCGGCTCGTCGAGCAGGAGGAGGGCGGGGTCGGCGGCGAGCGCACGGGCCACGGCCACGCGCTGGGCCTGGCCGCCGGACAGCTGGGCGGGACGCCACCCGGCCAGTTCTCCGGCCTCCACCTCGGCCAGCCAGTGCAGCGCCTGCTCCTCCGCATTCCGCTTGGAAACTCCGGCGCTGCGGGGCCCGAACGAGACATTGTCCAGGGCATTCAGGTGGGGGAAGAGCAGCGGTTCCTGGGCCAGCAGGGCGGTGCCGCGGCGGTGCGGAGCCGCCCACGTACGTTTTCCGCCGTCGAGGTCAAAGAGGGTCCTGCCGTTGAGTTCGGCCCGCCCGCTGTCCGGCCGCAGGAGGCCCGCGATGCCGGCCAGCAGGGTTGATTTACCGGCACCGTTGGGCCCCATGACGGCCACGGTTTCGCCCGGTCGGACGCTCAGGGCCACGTCGAAGCTGCGCCCGGCCACCACTGCGTGGAAGGACAATGTCACCGGACACCCCCTCCCGCCGGGGCCGGCGCCGTCGTCCTTTTGCCTGACCCGGAACGGCCCGGTGCCGGGCGCCGGTATGCAAGGGCAACCACCGCCACGGCGACGGCCACGAGTACCAGGGACAGGGCGACGGCGGCGTCCGGGTCCGTTTCGCGCTGCAGGTAGATTTCCAGCGGCAGGGTCCGCGTCACCCCCTGCAGGCTGCCCGCGAACGTCAGCGTGGCGCCGAACTCGCCCAGGCTCCGCGCGAAGGCGAGGACCGCGCCGGACGCCAGCCCCGGGAGCACCAGCGGAAGCGTGACGCGACGGAACACCGTGCCGGGCCGGGCACCCAGTGTCGCCGCCACCGCCTCATACCGGGAGCCCGACGTGCGCAGGGCACCCTCAAGGCTCACCACCAGGAACGGCAGCGCCACGAACGTCTGCGCCAGGACCACCGCGGTGGTGGAGAAGGCGATCTGCAGGCCGAGCACGTTCAGCGCCTGCCCCAGCAGCCCCTGCCGGCCGAACGTGTAGAGCAGCGCGATGCCGCCCACCACAGGAGGAAGGACCAGCGGCAGGAGCACCAGCGAGCGCAGCAGCCCCTGCAGGCGGAAGGTGCCCCGGGCAAGGACCAGGGCCAGCGGTACGCCCAGCACAATGCACAGCAGGGTGCTGGCGGCCGAGGTCCGCAGGCTCAGCCCCAGCGCGGTCAGCGACGGCCCGGAGGTCACCAGCGGGAGGAACCGCGGCCAGTCCACGCGGAGCACCATCGCCAGCAGCGGAAGCACGACGACGACGGCGGCCAGGACGGCCAGCACGCGGACCCAGCCGGGGATGCCGGAGTAGGCCGGGCTTGGGGTGCGTGGCCGCACCATGGGCAGAAAGGGCTGCCGCCTTGCTGCCTGCTTCCGGGTCACTTGACGCTTCCGTCACCGGCGCCGGCCGGCCCAAACCCCGCTGCAGCGAGGACGCGCCGGCCTTCCGGACCGGTGACCAGGTCCAGGAAAGCCCGGGCGGCGGCCTTGTTCCGGCCGCCGGCGACGCCGGCGATCGGGTAGGTGTTGACCGCACTCCCTGATTCCGGGAACTGGATCCCGGCCACCTTGGACCCGGCGGCCTTGATGTCCGTGCCGTAGACCAGCCCGGCGTCGGCCTCCCCGGAGGCCACCTTGCCCAGGACGTCCGTGACCGCGTTCTCCTCGCTGACCGGATTCAGCACTACTCCGGCCGCCTCCGCGGCCGTGGCCGCGGCAGTCCCGCAGGGAACCTGCCTTGCGCAGGTGACCAGTTTGAGGCCCGGCCGGGCAAGGTCCTTCAGTGCGGTGATTCCTGCCGGGTTGCCCGGCGCTACTGCGATGGCGAGGGTGTTGGTGGCGAAGTTCCTGGCGGCGCCGTCCACCAGCCCGGCGTCCTGAACCTTCTTCATGTTGGCCAGGTCCGCCGGCGCGAAAACGTCCGCCGGCGCCCCCTGGCTGATCTGGCTGGCCAGGTCCGAGGACCCTGCAAAGCTCAGGGCAACCGTGGTGCCGGGGTTTTCCGCCTCGAAGGTGCGGGCGAGTTCGGTGAAGGTGCCTTTGAGGGAGGCGGCCGCGAAGACGGTGATGGTGCCTTCCGGCTTGGCGCCTGAGCCGGCTGCGCTGTTGCCCGCGCTGTTGCCCGCGCTGTTGTCCTCGCCAGGGCCTGTGCCCAGGGCCGCTCCGCCCGCAGCGCAGCCGGTGAGGACGGCCAGCAGCAGCACGGCGGCCGGCAGGACAGCAAGGGAAAGGAGCCGCGCCAGGGAGGCGGACACCGCGGTACGCGTGGAGGTCCGGGTCATGCGGTGGCCCTGCCCTTCGGGGATTCGATGATGACCGTTGTTGCCTTGACCACCGCCGTGGCCACCGAGCCCGGTTCCAGGCCCAGTTCCCGCACGGCCTCGCTGCTCATCAGCGAGACCACCCGGAACGGCCCGCACTGCAGTTCCACCTGTGCCATCACCTTGTCCGTGATGACGTTGGTGACCAGGCCCACGAACCGGTTCCGGGCGGAGCTGCTCCCGCTCTTGGGGTCATCGGGCAGCTGGGCCAGCTTTTGCGCATGCGTGGCCAGCTCGAGTCCATCGACGGCGAGCCGGCCGGAACCGTCCCGGAGCGGGGTAAGTGTTCCATGCTCCGTCCAGCGGCGGACGGTATCGTCACTTACGCCCAGGAGACGGGCAGCCTCAGAAACGCGGATAAGGGTCATTCCCTGATTCTAGTCCGCAGATGCGGATTATGCCTCCGCTTCTGGGAGCATATGCAAAATGACTGCGTGCCCCGTGGCTGCGCGTCCCCTGCCCGAAGGGCGGCACTAGACTCCTTCCATGGCCATCTACATCGACCCGCCGCTGTGGCCTGCACACGGAACACATTTCTCGCACCTGGTCTCGGACTCTTCGCTGGATGAGCTGCATGCGTTCGCAGCTGCCGCGGGGATCCCGGAGCGGGCGTTCGACGGCGACCATTACGATGTGCCGGAACGCCGCATTGAGGAGCTGGTGGCGGCAGGCGCGGTCCGGGTGGAGGGCAGGGTGCTGGTCCGCAAACTGATCGCCAGCGGGCTCCGGATCCCGGCACGCCGGCGGAACAAGTCGCTGAAGGTCCCACTGCTGACCCGCTGGGAAGCCATCATGCCGGGCCGTGACGCACTGTTCCTGGACCTGCTGGACCGATGGAGCGAACCACACCGCCATTACCACGGCTGCACCCACCTGCTCTCCGTCCTGGAGGCACTGGACCTGCTCACCGAACCGGGCGAGGCGCCGCGGACCGTGCTGCTGGCGGCCTGGTTCCACGATGCCGTGTACCGCGGCGCGGCGGGCAGGGACGAGGAGGAGTCCGCCCGGCTGGCGGAAAGCCGACTGGCCGGGACCGGGCTGCCGCCGGACGAGGTGGCGGAAGTGGCGCGGCTGGTCCGGCTCACGTCGGACCACCAGCCCGAACCAGGGGACCACGACGGCGCCCTCCTCTGCGACGCGGACCTCTCGGTCCTCGGCGGCGATCCTGAGGAATACGCCCGCTACCTTGCCGCTGTCCGCAAAGACTACGCGCACATCGGTGACGCCGACTTCGCAGCCGGCAGGGCCGCCGTCGTGCGCCACCTGCTGGAACTGGACCCGCTCTTCCACCACCCGCGGGCCCGGGAACTGTGGCAGGACGCCGCGCACCTGAACCTGAAAGGTGAACTGGCATGAACGCCCCGGGCTCCGGTTCACGGCACACGCACTCCGCCAATGCCGCGCACCGCCAGCTTCCGTTCACGGTCAGGCTGGACTGGGGCCTTGATGGAGCCGGGACCGTGGCGTCCGGCGCCGACATTGCGGTGGTGGTGGATGTCTTTTCCTTCAGCACCTGCGTCAGTGTGGCGCTGGACCGCGGCGCGGAGGTGTTTCCCTACCCGTGGCGGGACACCAGCGCCGAAGACTTCGCCGCCCACCACCAGGCGCAGCTGGCCGGCCCGCGCGGCGGTGGCGGGCTGAGCCTCTCCCCCGCAAGCCTCCGCGCGGCAGAAGCCCTGGGAAAGGTGGTCCTGCCCTCCCCCAACGGGTCGGAACTTTGCCACGCGCTGGCCGGGGACGTACCGCTGGTGGCCGCAGTGTGCCTCCGGAACGCCGCAGCCACGGCCGACTGGGTGGCGGCGAACCTTCCGGAGGACGCGGTACTGGCGGTGGTTGCTGCCGGGGAGCGCTGGCCGGACGGCACGCTGCGGCCTGCGGTGGAGGACCAGATCGGGGCGGGCGCGTTCATCGCCGGGCTGGCGGCCGCCGGCAGGGGCGGCTACGAAGCCGGGGACGGCAGGCACGGCTACGCGCCGGAGGCGGTAGCTGCCATGGCCGTTTTCGAAGCCGCCGAACCTCGGCTGCGTGAGATGCTCCAGTTGTGTTCCAGCGGCCGCGAGTTGACCGGGGCCGGCTACCCAGAGGACGTGGACATCGCCGCGGAACTGGACCAAAGCGATTCGGTGGCCCTCCTGCGCAACGGGGCGTTCCGGCCGCTCTAAGGGGCTGCGGCTTCCACGGGTTTACGGATGCCGGAACCGGATGCAAAACTGCACGGATGAGCCTGCGCATCCAAGCCCTTGCCATTGATTCCACCGACCCCCGGGTTCCTGCTGCCTTTTGGGAAAAAGCGCTTGGCTGGCGCCGCACCCATGAAGAGGACGACGAGATCGTGCTGGAGCCGCCGGCAGGCAGCGCCGGGGACGGCGTGTTGCCGGACCTGCTTTTCCTCAGGGTCCCGGAGCAGAAGGAACTCAAGAACCGCCTTCACCTGGACCTCCGCCCGGAGGACCAGGACGCGGAGGTGGCCAGGCTGGAAGAGCTGGGCGCCCGGCAAATCTCGGTGGGACAGGGGGCAGCGGCAACCTGGGTTGTCATGGCTGATCCCGACGGCAACGAGTTCTGCGTGCTGCGGGCGATGCGCCCGGACGGATCCGCCTAGCGGTAGCGGCTGACGGGGTAGTTGCTCACAAACGGCGTATTGGTGGGCACGATCTGCTTGCCCAGCGGCATAAGGGATACCGGGATGAGCTTGAGGTTGGCGATGGCCAGCGGGATCCCGATGATGGTCACGGCCATGGCGAACGCGGTCACCACGTGGCCGATGGCGATCCAGATGCCGGCCACGAGCAGCCAGATCACGTTGCCCAGCAGCGAGAAGACACCGGTGCCGCCGGGCTTGTCCACCACCATCCGGCCGAACGGCCACAACGTGTAGGCGGCGATCCGGAACGAGGCGATGCCCCAGGGGATGGTGACGATCAGCAGGCAGCAGACCACGCCCGCGAGGAAATAGCCCAGGGCCAGCCACAGGCCGCCGAAAACCAGCCAGATGATGTTCAGAAGTGTCTTCATGCACCCATTCTGCCCCCAGCCCCTGCCACGCGGCGCTGGGGGACTCCCCTGATCCTGCCCTGATCCCCGGCCGGGCTGCGGCGCCTACACCGTGGCGGCCGACTTTGCGGCGTGGACAAAGGCGCGGATCTTGGCAGGGTCCTTCACGCCCCGGGATGCCTCCACGCCTGAGGAAACATCCACTCCCCAGGCATGCGCGGCCGCTGATGCCTGGCCAACATTGGCAGCGTCCAGTCCGCCGGCGAGCAGCCAGTTCCGTCCCTGCAGCACCGGCAGGTCCGCCACGGAGGCGTAGTCCCAGGATTCCCCTGAGCCCGGCACCGCGGCGTCAATCAGGAGCAGGTCCTCGCCCCAGTCGTCGAACTCATCCTGGGCGGCACCCATGGTGACGGCCCTGACCAGCTTCATGCCGGCGTCGTGCACTGTTGCCACGTCCGCACGCGACCGCTGGCCGTGCAACTGGATCCATTCCAGGCCTGCGGCCCGGGCAATGGCGATGGCGTCCGCCACGGGCTCATCCCGGAAGACCCCGATCGGGGAAACACCCTTGGGGACCCCTGACAGCAGGGAGGCCACCTGCGACGGCGAGACAACGCGGGGGCTTGCGGTGAGGACGAACCCCACGGCGTCCGCGCCGGCATCCACCGCTTCACGCACCGATTCGGGCGTGCTGAGACCACACACTTTAACGAACATTCCCGGCTCCTTCAGGCTGTTTTCGTGATGACCCCCCGCAGGAGAGTAGCAGGGACAGGGTACGGGCTGCGACGCGTGACCACCGCAGCGAACTAGGCTGGGCTGATGCAGATCATCCGCTTCGCTGAACTCAAGGCCGAACCATGGCGCAACGGCGGCGGGGTGACCAGGGAAATCGCCCGCCAGGGCGCGGCCGACGGCGGCTGGGACTGGCGTGTGAGCATCGCAGACGTGGCCAAGGCCGGGGACTTCTCCGCGTTCCCCGGCATGGAGCGGGTCCTGACGGTCATCGAGGGGGAATTGCTGCTGCTCACCGTGGACGGGGCGGAACAGCCCCTGGAGAAGTACCGTCCCTTCAGGTTCGACGGCGGCGCCGCCACCGTGGCCAAACTGCCCACCGGTGACATCCGGGACCTGAACGTCATCACGCGAACGGCCGCCTTCAAGGGCTACACGTCCATCATCGAGCTGTCCAAGAAGCGCGCCCACCCAGTGCTTGAGGGCCAGCTTGCGGTGCTGCTGCAGGGGCAGGCGACGGTCAGCGACAGCGGAACCGAGCCGCTGGAGCTGGGCAGGTACGACGCCGTGGTGGGTTCCGACGCCGACTCGCCCGAGGTCCTGGGCCGCGGCTTCCTGGCCGTGGTGTCGCTCGATCCGGTTACAGCCGGGAACTGAACCCTTCCACCGGTACCACGGCGCCCCTCCGGCGCGCCTCCTCAGCCGCGAAAACCACCGCATGGCTGACCAATGACTCCTCCAGCCCCGACACCACTCCGGACCAGTCACCGCCGGCCAGGGCAGCGACCCAGGCCTGCACGAGTCCCCGGTCGCCGCCTTCATGCTTTTCGCCGGGCACCGTGGGGGCAGCGGCGGGGGCGGGGTAGGCGGTGGTGGTCCCGGTCAGGAAGTCATGGACCGAGATGCTGCCTGCCTCGATGGAGATTTCTCCGTGGCTCCCGAAGATCCTGGTGCGGCGCGGGCCTGCGGCGGTGAAGGCCGTGGCGGTGAAGGCGGCGGTGGTGCCGTCCTCGTAGTCGATGTTCACCACCTGGTGGTCCACCACGTCGTTGCCTCCTGAGTAGACGCACCGCCCGTAGGGCCCCGTTGCCAACGCCTTCCACAGCGATTCCGGTGTGCCGCCCGGGTCCACCACGTCGGCAAAATAGGCCCTGCCGGGGTCCGCAGGGGCACCGTCCGGCGGCCGGCCCGGCGCGTAGATGCGCAGGGCCGAATAGGGGCAGCGGGCTTCCGCCGGGCAGTCCGTGCAGCGCCCTGACGCGCCTTCCGGCGCTTCCTCCGGACGGAAATGCGACAGCCTGCCAAAGGAGGACACCCGAAGGGGCCGGCTTCCAATGATGAAGGAGAGCCAGTCGACGTCGTGCGTGCACTTGGCCAGCAGGAAGGGGCTGGACTCCGCCTCACGCCGCCAGTTCCCGCGGACGTAGGAGTGCGCGAAATGCCAGAAGCCCACGGGTTCCAGGTGCTGGACGGAGATGACCCGGCCCACTGCCCCGGCGGAGAGAAGTTGCCGCAGCAGGGTGGTCAGCGGCGTGTAGCGCAGGACGTGGCAGACGGCTGCCCTGATTCCCGATTCCTGCTGCAGGCGCGCCAGCTCCGCGCAGCCGGCGGGGTCGGGCGCGATGGGCTTCTCCAGGAGGACCGGGTAGCCGTGGGCTGCGGCGGCCGCAAACGGCCTTCCGTGGTCGCGGTCCGGGGTGGCAATGATGATGCCGTCGGCAGGCAGCCGGTTGCGGAGCATGGCCTGCCAGTCCTCGAAGACACGCTCCGCCGGCACGTGGAGCTCCGCCGCGATGGCTTCGCGCAGGTGCCGTCGCGGCTCCGCGATCCCCACCACGGCGGCCCGGCCGGTATCCACGGCAAGACGGGCATAGGCGGAACCCCGTGCACCGGCGCCGGCAATGAGGAGGCGCACCGGTGGTGCGGTTACTGGAAGGGACGACGGCGGCGCCTCCACGGGTCAGCCGGCGTCAGGATCGGCGAGCCATTCCAGGGCAACGGCCGCCGTCCAGGACTGGTCCATGCTGCCAAGCGGCTCGCCGGTAAACGGTTCGTAGTACTCGGCGAAGTGGCCCTCCATCAGCTGGGCAAGGGAAGCGTCCCGCAGCCGCAGGTACCGTTCCCCGTCACCGCGCCTGCGCAGGCAGCCCGCCAGGAACCAGTTCATCACCGGCCAGACCGGTCCGCGCCAGTACTGCCGGGGTTTGAGGCCCTCATAGGTGGTGGAGGTTGATGCCGGCAGCGGGAAGGCCAGGCGCGGGTCGCCGGTCCAGTCCGGTCCTTCGAAGATGTCCAGCTGCCGCCGCAACAGGGAGTCATCCGCCGTGGAGATGAGCGGGGCGAAACCGGCCATCGTGGGCAACCCGATCCATTCACCGGCCAGCACATCGCGGTCCCGCGCCAGCCCGGTTTGGTCATCCACGGTGGCGTCCACGCCCTCCCGGAACTCCTCCGCCCACTCCCGCAACCGGGCCACATCCCCGCGCAGGCCGATGTGTTCAGCCAACACGGCCAGGTCCTCGTTGGCCGCGGCGAAGATCGCCGACATGAAGACGTCCTTGACCTGGAAGTCCATCACTTCCGGCAGCCGGGCGTCGTCAAACCGGACGTCGGCCATCTGCTGCACCAGCCAGAGGTAGCGGCTGTATTCCTCGTCGCTGGGCCGCTGGCTCCGGTCGGTCACCTTTTGCGTGTCCGTCCGGACAAAGGGCTCCATCGGCCCGGGATGGACCCTGGAGTATGGTCCGTCGAACCGCGGCGAGTTATCCATGCCGGACTCCCAGCCATGGTAGATCGTGAGCAGGCCCGAGCCGTCGCCACCGCGGCTGGTGCGCAGCCACGCATGCCAGCGGATCCACTGGGGCAGCGTCCGCCGGGTGAACTCTTCGGCGAGCCGGGCGTCCTCGCCGCCCGCCGCCGTCGCGCGCTCCACGATGCGGCGCAGCAGCGTCGCGTGGACGGGCGGCTGGCAGATGCCGCTGGACTGCACCCCCTCGGGCGATGCTCCGCGCGTTCCCCACCGCTCCACGTCCGGGAAGTAGCCGGGGACGTCGGAGAACACGATGTGCGGAATCATCCCGCTTTTCCACTGCGCCGCGAGAAGGTAGTCCAGCTCCTGCAGCGCCCGGGCCACGCTCACCGTGGACAGGCCGGTGGCCACGAAGGCCGCGTCCCAGCTCCACATGTGCGGATAGAGATTCGGCGCGGCGGTGACCATGGTGCCCAGGTCATTGGCGGCCAGGACATCCCTGGCCCGCTGCCTCATGTCCGCCAGGTCCCGAAGCGGAAAACCAGTCGCGTCCGCTTCGGCGCTCACGCCGTCAGCCCCAACTGGGTTTCCGTGTCGAAAAAGCGGAGGGCGCTTTGCTCGAAACGCAGTCCCACCGTGTCCCCCGCCGAAACCCGCGCTGTTGAGGGAACCTGGACCTTGACGGTCTGCCCACCCAGGTCCACGGTCAGCAAGGTGGCGTGTCCGAGCGGTTCCACCACCTCCACGGCCGCATCCAGGGAACCCTCCGCGCCCCGCTGCTCCAGCGAAATGTTCTCGGCCCGGATGCCCACCATGACCGCCGTGCCGCCGGTACGGGCCGCTGCCCGGGCCAGGAATTCGGGCGCCGCAATGCTCTGGCCGCCCACTTCCAGGCCACCTTGCGGGGTGATCCGGCCGTCCAGGAAATTCATGGGCGGGGATCCGATGAATCCGCCCACAAAGCGGTCGGCCGGCTCCTCGTACACCGTGATCGGGTGGCCGAGCTGGGCGATCTGGCCCTTCTTCATCACCGCCACCCGGTCCGAGAGGCTCATCGCCTCCACCTGGTCGTGGGTGACGTACAGCGTGGTGGAACCCAGCTGCTGGACGATCTTCTTCAACTCGGCGCGGAAGTCGAGGCGAAGAAGGGCATCCAGGTTGGACAGGGGCTCATCCATCAGCAGCACATCGGCGTCCATGACGATGGCCCGGGCAACGGCGACACGCTGCCGCTGGCCGCCGGAGAGGTTGGCGGGGTAGCGGTCCAGGTACGGGCTCAGCTGCAGCAGGTCCGCCGCCCATTCCACCTTCCGTTCCAGCTCTTCCCGGGGGACCTTCTTCATCATCAGCCCGAACGCGATGTTGGTGCGGACGTTCCGGTGCGGGAAGACGGCGTAGGACTGGAAGACCATGGACAGGTTGCGGTCCTGCGGGGGCAGGTAGGTCACGTCCCTCCCGCCGATGGAGATGCTGCCCTGGTCCGGGAAGTCCAGGCCCGCCACCATGCGCAGCAGGGTGGTCTTCCCACAGCCGGAGGGTCCCAGCAGCACCATGAACTCGCCCTCGGCAACCTCGAGGGAGACGTTGTTCGTGGCCAGCTCGGTGCTGCCCGGGTAGGTCTTGTGCAGACCCTTGATGGAGATGTCAGCCATGGGACGGCCTCTCTGGGACGCAATCAGCGGATGGTGGAGCCCCACATGTTGGTGAGGTAGCGGCGCATGAAGAAGATGAAGACCAGTGCCGGGACCACCAGCAGGAAGCCGCCGGCGAAGCGGTAGGCAAGTGGCGATTCGGCGAGGGAGCTGAGGACCTGGGCAGGTAGGGTGCGCTGGTTCAGGGTCAGGATCGACGCGCCCAGGACCTCGTTCCAGGACATGACGAACGTGAAGATCGAGGCCGCCGCGATGCCGGGTATGGCCATGGGCAGCACCACTTTGAGGAAGGCCTGCACCGGGCTGCAGCCGAAGATCCGCGCCGCTTCCTCCACGTCCCGCGGAACACCGAGGAACACCGAGGCCGTAATCAGGATGGTGGTGGGCAGGGCCAGCGCCGAGTGGAGCAGGACGACGGCGAGCGCACTGTCGTACAGCCCCGTCTGCAGGAAGAGCTGGGCCAGCGGCACGGACAGCACCACGATCGGCAGGGCGCGGGTGAACAGCAGGAAGAGCTGGTACGGCTCCCTGCCCCGGAAGGCAAAGCGCGCCACGGCGTATCCTGCCGGAACGCCGATGAGCAGCGACAGCACAAGCGTGAACACGCCCACCTGGACGGAGTTGATGAGGCCGCCCAGGATGCCGGTGGACTGCAGGAATGTCTGCATGGTCTCGGTGGAGAAGTTGTCAGGGATGAAGCTGAGCGGGAACTTCTGCAGCGATTGCCGGCTGGACATCGCGGCCAGGGCGATCAGGTAGATGGGCAGTGCCATGAAGAGCGTGATCAGGATGCAGGCCACCTGGAGGAGCACCCGGTTGCGGCGCTGCCGGGCCAGGGGCCGGCGGTCCACCTCGGGTTCGGGCCGGTCGGCACCGGCAGTGGTCCTGGCCGTCGTTGCATGGCTCATCGCGCCGCCTCCGTCTGGTCCCTCAGGAGTTTCAGGTAGCCCACGGCCGTGACCATGGAGACGAACATGACCACCAGCGCCAGCGCCGATGCCACGTTGGGATCCTGCAGGCCTGTGTACCAGCGGTAGGTCTCGCCCACCACCAGCGGAAAGTTCTGGCCGGTGAGGGCAAGGGCAACGGCGAATGTCTGGAAGGCCAGGATGGTCCTCAGGATCAACGCTGTTTGCAGGCTGGGACGCAGCAGCGGCAGGGTCACGTGCCACAGCCGGTTCCAGAAGCTGGCCCCGAAGACCCCGGCAGCTTCCTCGTAATCCTTGGGAATGGACTGCAGGCCGGCCACGACAATCACGAACACCAGCGACGTGGCACGCCACACCTCCGCAATGAGCACCGCCGCGAACATGGAGGGGTAGTTGTCATAGGCGAGCCAGGAGACGGGCTGCTGGGCCATGGATGCAAGGAGCGAGTTGAGGTAGCCGCGGTCCGTGAAGACCGTCAGCCACACCAGGCCGGCGGCGAGGTCGCTGACCGCGAGCGGGATGGCCCAGATGTAGAAGTAGGCAGACGCCCCCCGGGGCTTGGCCCGGATCAGCAGGGCCATCGCCAGGGCGAGGACGAACTGGATGGGGATCATCACCACGATGAGCAGGAGGGTGTTGCCCACGGAGGACCAGAAGTACGGGTCCTGGGACATCCGGGTAAAGTTCGCCGTCGTCAAGCCTTCGGGGCCGCCGAATGCCTGCAGGACGCCGCTGACCATCGGCCAGCCAAAGAGCAGCGTCATGAACACGATCGACGGGGCGATCAGGAGCAGGGCCGCGGAGCTTCCCCTCCTTCTGGGGGCACGGACCTTGGGCCCCGCAGGGGGAACGTGCGGCCTGGCTGCCGCCGGCGCGTCCGGTGCGGCCATCACGCGACCTTGCAGGGGGATGTCTTGGGATCCGGCGCCCAGCACGGGACGTTGAGGGTGTCCATGATCTTGGCCAGTTCCGCGCCCTGCTTGTCCAGCGTGGCCTTGACGTCCGAGTTGTTCAGGCAGATCTCCTGGAAGCAGTTCTTGAACAGCTGGGAGACCTGGGGGTCCTTGTCGCCCAGGCCCACGGGCGGCAGGGCGAGCAGGGCGTCGGAAGCCTCCTGCTGTGCCTTGACGGCCTTCGCTTCAAGGGCGATGCCGCCTGGCAGGTCGCCGCCGATGTCCGTCTTCACCACAGGGAAGAATGCGTTGGATTTCAGTGTCTCGATCTGCGCCTCGGGCTTGGACAGGGCCTTGATGAGCTCAAAGGCTTTGTCCTTCTCGGGGGAACCTTTCGGCACTGCCATGCCACCCACGATCAGGAGGTAGCCCCTGCCCTTGGGCCCGGACGGGGCCGGAACCATCTGCCAGTCGTCCGGCTTGTCCTTGACGGCCGTGATGAGGCGCGCCACGTGGTCCCAGGCCACCAGGACCTCGCCGTTGGCCAGCGGCTCCTGCATGAAGTCGTAGTTGGTGGACGCCGGATTCGTGTTGGCCCAAAGCTCGCGCATGTACGTCCAGGCGCTGACGGCGTCCTGGTTGCGGAAGGTGGTGATTTGCCCGCCCGTGAAGCTGGGCAGCAGGAAGCCCTGGTAGAAGCGGTGGTGGAGTCCCTTGGGGCCGGCGGGAAGGCCGAAGACGGGCCGGCCGTTGGCGTCCTTGGCGGCCTTGGCCCAGGCAAGGTACTGGTCGTAGGTGAGCTTGTTGACATCAGCTCCCGACGGCAGCCACTGCAGCGCCTTCTTGTTGATGGCCAGCACGTAGGTGGCCTGGATCCAGGGGATGTACCGGGGGACGTCGGTGCCCAGCTTGGCCAGCTCGGTCACGTCCTTGGAGTAGCCCGCCGAGGAGAGGTCGTTCATGAGCGAGCTGAGATCCTCAAGCTGCGAGGCGAAGGGGGCCAGGTCACCGTGCAGTCCGCCTGCGATTCCCACCTCGACTTTCCCCGCTGCCAGCTGGGATTTCAGCGTGGTGTTGAATACGCCCGTGTCAACGGGGTTGTAGGCCACGCTGATGTCCCCCGCGAATTTCTTGAGCGTGGCCTCGTACTTCTGGCGTTCCTCCACCGGGGAGAACTGCGTGGAGAGGAAGCTGACCGAACCCTTGCCTCCGCTCCCGCTGGTATTCACCCCGCAGGCTGCAAGGACCGGACCGGCCGCCAAAACCGTCAGGCCCCCCTTCAGCAATGCTCGCCGGCTGACGTCGTGGTGGGCGGAAACGGACATTAGAGCCTCCTGGGGTGAAGGGCTGCTAGGTATTTTGTCTGATGATCGATCATAATTGTGTGATACAGATCGCGTCAATGATGGACGGGCCATACCCGCGCCCGCAGTTGAAAGGAAGCCTGCCGCATGACGGAGCAGAGGACGCTGGTGGGCGAGACCGCCCAGCCGTCGCCGGGGCCGGCCACCAGCGCCGGGCATCTTCTCCAGCTCCTGCGCTCCAACACCGCGGGGTACAGCCGGGCGGACCTGCTGGAGATCACCGGAATGGCGCGATCCACCCTCTACGAGCGGCTCGATGCACTTTTCGCGGCGGGCCTTGTCTACGAGTCCACTCCCCTGCGCGCCCAGCGGGGCCGGCCGCCCCGCTCCCTCCGGTTCGATGACCGCGACAAGCTGGTGGTGTGCCTGGAAATCGGCCATACGCACGCCGGAATCCATCTCCTGTCCCTGAGCAGGGAGGTGGTGGCTTCCGTCCGCATCCCTGTGGAGATCGGGAATGCGCAGGAGGTGGTGGTGGACCAGGTGGTGGGTGAGGCGCTGCGGCTGCTGGACGGCCGGCAACCCGTAGGGGCAGGAGTGGGACTGCCCGCCCCCGTTGACCCCCTCCACCGCCTGGGCCTGGAGCGGACCGTCCTTGCCCATTGGGACCTGCAGCTTTTGCAGGAGGCCATGGAATCCAGGCTCGACTGCCCGGTCCTGCTGGAAAACGACACCCGGTCAATGGCGGTGGGGGAGGTCCGCGGCCCGCTCGACTCCCTCGTCGCGGTGAAGGTCAGCACCGGGATCGGCTCCGGCATCATTGTCCGGGGCTCGTTGGTGCGCGGCGCCCACGGGGCCGCCGGTGACATCGGGCATGTGCGCATCCCGGAAGCCGCCGGCTGCCGGTGCCGGTGCGGCAGGGACGGCTGCCTGGCGGCGGTGGCCTCCGGGCGCGCGCTGCTTGCCGCCCCGCAATTTGCGCATTACGGGTCGCTGCGGCGGCTCGTTGACGCGGCCGACGACGATCCGGACGTCCGTGCCGCAGTCGCAGACGCCGGAAGGGTGCTCGGACGCGTCCTCGCCGCCATCGTGGGAACGCTGAACCCCGGCCGGGTGGCGGTGGGCGGGCTGGTGGGGGTCCTCCCTGGTTTCCTGCAGGCCTGCCGGCAGCAAATCCTGGCCGATGCCTTCGAACCCTCGCTGGTGGATCTGGAGATCGTCCCTGCTGACAGCCGGAAGGCCACCGCAGTGGGCCTGTGCCGGCTGGTGGAGGAGAGCCTCTACGCGCCGGAGCGGGTGGAACAGCTGCTGGCGCAACGCGCCGGCTGAGAGCGCCGGTTGATCCGGCCGGCCACCGCGGGTGGTGAGGTTGGGCACCAACGTGGCCGCCCGCCGTCGTGCGTTGCTACGCTGGGATCCAAGGCTCCACCCCGAGCCTCCGGACGACGGTTCAGTACCCGGCACGCGACAAGACTGGCCAAAGGATCTGGTCATGGCGTGGTTAATCCTTCTTCTTTCCGGCGCGCTGGAGGCCGTCTGGGCAGCCGCCCTGCACAACGCCTCCCGGGCTTCCGGCCGCCGGCGCGTGGCCCCTGCCGCCCTGTTCCTTGTGGCCGTTGCCGCCAGCACCGGCGGACTGGCCGTGGCCATGCAGTCCATTCCCACCGGCACTGCCTACGCGGTTTGGGTGGGGGTGGGCGTGGTCCTGACCTCCGCCTATGCGATGGCCAGCAAGGTTGAACGTCCGACGGCGGCGCGCCTGCTGCTGCTGTCCGGCATCGCCGCGTGCGTGGTTGGCCTGAAGGTGGTGGCGTGATGATGAAGCGCCCGTTTCCCTGGCTGGTGCTCCTGGCCTCCGCTGTCCTGGAAGCCGTGTGGGCCACGGCGCTGGGCTTGTCCGACGGTTTCAGCAGGCCGCTGCCCACGCTCGTCTTCGCCGTTACGGCCGCCCTGAGCATGCTGGGCCTGGGCATGTCCATCCGCAGCATTCCGCTCGGCACCGCCTACGCCATCTGGGTGGGCATTGGCGCCGCATTGACGGTGGGCTGGGCGATGGCCACCGGGGTGGAACCGTTCAGCGTGGTGAAACTGCTGTTCATCGCAGGCATCGTGGGCTGCGCGGCCGGCCTCAAGGCGCTGCCGGCCAGGGACCACGCCGCCGCTGACTATCCCGTGGAGTCGAGCCGCCGCTGATCCCGGCGGTTAGGCTTTTGCCATGGACTCCCCCGAGATCACTGACGCCTTGGACGCCCTGGGGCACCGGGTAGCGCCCGGAACGCGGACCATCCTGGGCATCGCCGGGGCGCCGGGCTCCGGGAAGTCCACCTTTGCCGCCTGGCTGCAGGAGCAGTTCGGCCCGGGAATGTCGGTTGTGGTTCCCATGGACGGTTTCCACCTGGGCAACGCCATCATCGAGGGGACCCCGCTGCGGCAGCGTAAAGGCGCCATTGATACGTTCGACGCCGGCGGGTACCTTTCGCTGCTGCGCCGCCTGGTGCGCCGGGACGAGGCCGTCGTCTACGCACCGGAGTTCCGCCGCGCCCTGGACGAGCCGGTGGCGGCCTCCATTGCCGTGCCGGCGGACGTCCCGCTGGTCATCACGGAGGGCAACTACCTGCTGGCGGACCAGGAACCGTGGAAGGAGGTACGGGCGCAACTGGACCAGGTCTGGTTCCTTGAGACCCCGCCCGCGCTGCGGCTGCAGCGGCTGGTGGACCGGCACGTATCCTTCGGGATGGACCGGGAGGCTGCGGTGGCCTGGGCCGGCGGACCCGATGAAGCAAATGCCCGGCTGATCCAGGCCACCCGCCCGGCCGCGGACCGCATCATCCCCTGGCTTTAGCCAACCAATTCCAAGAGCAGGAAACGAACAGGAGCACCCATGGCAAACGCACCCACCGACCGCCGCGGCACCGTCCAGCTTGGCGACGGCCTGGCCGTCAGCCCCCTTGGATTCGGGGGCATGGCCCTTACCCCCGTATACGGCGAGGTTGACCCCGCCGAGGCACTGCGGACACTGCATCACGCCGTTGACGCCGGCGTCAGCTTCATCGACACCGCGGACATCTACGGCGGCGGCAGCAACGAGGAACTGATTTCCCGGCTGCTCAAGGACCGGCGGGGCGAGGTCCAGCTGGCCACCAAGTTCGCGCTGGTGGGCACGCCGACTGACGGCTACACGGACATCCGTGGCGACGCCGGGTACGTGCACCAGGCGGTTGAGCGGAGCCTGCAGCGGCTGGGCACCGACGCCATCGACCTGTACTACATGCACCGCCGGGACGTCAGGGTGCCCATCGAGGAAACCGTGGGCGCCATGGCGGAACTGGTCCAGCAGGGCAAGGTCAAGCACCTGGGCCTGTCAGAAGTGACGGCGCAGGAGCTGCAGGACGCGGCAGCGGTCCACCCGATCGCCGCGGTCCAGAGCGAATGGTCCATCTGGAGCCGGGACGTGGAACGCAATGTTGTTCCCGCCGCAGCCGCCCTGGGAGTGGGATTCGTCCCCTACTCGCCGCTGGGCCGCGGATTCCTCACCGGAACCGTCGATACCGCAAGCCTGGGCGAGAAGGACTTCCGGCGGAACATCCCCCGCTTTGCGCCGGACGCCGCAAGCGCCAACCAGGCGGTGGTGGACGCCGTCCGGGCCGTGGCGGACCAGCTGGCCGCCACGCCGGCGCAGGTGGCCCTGGCCTGGCTGCTCGCCCAGGGCAAGCGGCTCGGCCTGCCGGTCGTCCCCATTCCCGGCACCCGCAAGGCCGCACGCATCGACGAAAACCTTGGCGCGCTTGCCCTGGACCTCACCCCGGCGCACCTGGAGGCCCTCGACGCAGCGTCGGACGCCGTCGTCGGCTCCCGTTCAGCGGACCCCGCCTGGGTGTCCGAAGGCCGGGAATAACGCCGCTCTCCAAAAACCCGTCCCTCACCCAGCCCAAGGAGCCCCATGCCTGCCATCGTCCACTTCGAAGTCCAGATCGACCCCGCCCACCGCGAGAACGCCGCGAAGTACCTGTCCGAAACGCTGGCCGCCACCCGGGCGTGGCCCGGCAACCAGGGCATCGAAGCGCTGGTGGATGACGCCGACCCCTGCCACATCCTGGTGGTGGAAACCTGGGCCACCACGCAGGACCATGACGACTACGCGGCCTGGCGGAGAACACCGGAAGGCAAGAGCGCGCTGCATGAGGTCCTGGCCGCGCCGCCATCCAAGCAGGTCTACTCGACCACCCTGCCGCTGGACCTGTAGCCCGTGGCTGGAACAAAGCCCATGGAATCACTTCGCTACGACCTGCCGGCCCTGACCATCCGCAGCATCTCCGTCAGTGCGATGGACAACAACGTGTACCTGCTGACCGCCAAGGAAAGCGGGGCACAGCTGCTGATTGACGCCGCTGACGATCTCCCTGCCATCCAGCAGCTGCTCGCGGACGGCGCTGCGGACACATCGGCCACTCCGCGCCTGGCGCTGGTCGCAACCACGCACCAGCACTGGGACCATGTCCGGGCGCTCAAGGGGCTGGTGGAGGCCACCGGCGCGCGGACAGCCGCCGGAGCGGACGACGCCGATGCGTTGCCGGTTCCCGTGGACGTGCGGCTTGGCCACGGGGACGTCGGCAATTTCGACGGCTTCGACGTGACCGCCGTGCACCTGCGCGGGCACACGCCCGGCTCGATCGCTTTTGTCTACCAGGATCCGGACGGCCCCGCCCACATCTTCTCCGGCGACTCGCTGTTCCCGGGCGGAGTGGGCAACACGCAGAAGGATCCCGGCCGGTTCACCCAGCTCCTGTCCGATGTCACGGAGCGGCTGTTCAATGCCTACCCGGACAGCGCCGTGGTGCACCCGGGGCACGGCAAGCCCACCACGCTGGGCGCCGAGCGGCCGCATCTGGAAGAGTGGCGCGCCCGCGGCTGGTAGGTACGTCAAATACAAAAAAGGCGGGCTCAACCGTGTGGTTGAGCCCGCCATTTTCATTGGCTAGTTCATTGGCTAGCGGCCGCGGCGTTCGTTCGACGCCGGGGCGGACGCGCGGCGCGGGCCGCTGCGGGCCGGACGGCCGGAGCCGCCGCCATTGCCTGCACTGTAGGAGCCGCCTGAGGTTCCACCGGTGTTGGAGGACCAGACAGCCTTGCTGCCGCCGGTTGCACCCGCACCTGAGCGCTGGCCGGATGCCCCCGCTGCTGCACGCTGGCCGGTTGCGGGGCGGCCGCTGCGCTGGCCGCCGCCGGCGGGCCGTCCGCCTGAAGCCGGACGGCCGGTGCCGCCGCGCGGTGCGTCGCTGCGGGTGATCCGGGAATCGCCCCGGCCCTCTGCTGCACGGCCGTCCGAACCGCGGCCGGCCGATGAGCGGCCACCTGCTGCGGGGACGTCGTTGCGGTGGGTCGAAGCGGTACCACGGCCACGGGCGTTGCGGCGGGCAGCGGCTGCTGCCACCGCGCGGTCCTCATTTTGCTCGGCATTGCGGTCGAATGCCGCGCGGGCTTCCGTGCGGCCCTCGAAGGCCACGGCCCGGCGCTCGGCGCGGGGAACATCGGTGCGGGCCGGTTCGGCCGAAACCTTGCCGCGTCCGCCCCGGCCGCCGCGCCCACCGGCAGACGGTGCAGCCTGGCGGCGTGCACGCTTGCGCTCAGCATTGGCACCGGTGGAGGTGCCGCCGCCCTGGCGGGGAGCCTTGGCGGCCATCAGAGCGGCGCGGGTGCGGGGGTCGACCTTGTCGGCGATCTCGCCCACCAGGTCGGCCACGAGCGGGGAGTTTGCCGTGACGCGCTCAAAGTTCACGTCGACGCCGGCAGCCTTCATGAGCTTCTTGACGTCGGACTGCTGCTCCGGGAGGGTCAGCGTGACCACGGTGCCGTCGGAGCCGGCACGCGCGGTGCGGCCGGAACGGTGCAGGTACGCCTTGTGCTCGGTGGGCGGGTCCACGTGGATGACCAGTTCGACGTCGTCGACGTGGACACCGCGGGCAGCGACGTCGGTGGCCACCAGGACGCGGACGTCGCCGTTGGAGAACTCGGCGAGGTTGCGGTCGCGGGCGTTCTGCGACAGGTTGCCGTGCAGGTCGACGGCGGGGATGCCGGCGTCGGTCAAGGTCTTGGCCAGCTTGCGGGCGTGGTGCTTGGTCCGCATGAACAGGACGCGGCGGCCGGCACCCGAAGCGAGCTCAACGATCAGCTGCTTCTTGACGGTCTGGTCGTTGACCACCAGCACGTGGTGCTCCATGGTGGTCACCGCGGCCTGCGGGTCGTCCACAGAGTGGGTGAGCGGGTTGGACAGGTAGCGCTGGACGATCTTGTCCACGCCGTTGTCCAGGGTGGCGGAGAAGAGCAGGCGCTGGCCCTGGCTGGGGGTCATGTCCATGAGCTTCTTGACCACGGGCAGGAAGCCGAGGTCGGCCATGTGGTCGGCCTCGTCCAGGACCGTGATCTCCACTGCCTCCAGGGTCAGGATGCGCTGGCGGATCAGGTCCTCCAGGCGGCCTGGGCAGGCGATGACGATGTCGACGCCGGCACGCAGCGCCTTTTCCTGGCGGGCCTGGGAGATGCCGCCGTAGATCACGGTGGTGTTCAGGCCGGCGGCCTTGGCCAGCGGCTCGATGGTGGCGTTGATCTGGGTTGCCAGTTCACGGGTGGGTGCCAGGACCAGGCCCATGGGGCGGCCGGGTTTGCGGAAGTGCTTGGCTTCCCGCTCAGCGAGTCTTGCTACAAGCGGGATGGCGAAAGCGATGGTCTTGCCGGATCCGGTCCGGCCGCGGCCCAGGACGTCACGACCGGACAGCGTGTCCGGAAGGGTCTTCACCTGGATGGGGAACGGTTCAACAATTCCCTGGGCGGAAAGGGTGTCTGCAAGGGCCTTGGGAGTACCGAGGGCAGCAAAAGTTGTCATGTAGTTTTTACGGTCTTTCAGGCGGTATCCATGCGGATATCGGCCCCCGATGCCGGTTGGACCAGGGGTTCGCCGAAGAAAAGTCAGGTGATCAACCGTGCCGCTGCAAATAAGGACAGCCGGCAGGGACCAAATGGAACGCGTTCATCGACGCAGGATGTGCCTCTCACATGAAGAAAGCCCACTCCCTGGAAAGGTTCTCCAGATCAGGAGCAGGCGGCATCACTGCACATCAAGTTCCTCCAGTCTAGCACCCCGCGGCCCTGTAACCGACCCCGGCGTTGCCTTCGGGGCTCCGGCGGGGCACTGTTGAGGCATGAGCGAACAGCCGGGCCGACGCCAGGAGACGCAGCACGAGGAGACCCACCGGCATCACGGGAACGACGGCGGCGGCGCGCCGGAAGGGGGCGGCGGCGGCATCGATCCCGCAGCGGCATGGGACGAGCGGTACCGCACCAAGGCGCGGCTTTGGAGCGGAAAGCCGAACCCGCAGCTGGTCCGGGAAGCCGGCGGACTGCGTCCGGGCAAGGCGCTGGAACTGGGATGCGGCGAAGGCGCCGACGCCATTTGGCTTGCCCAGCAGGGCTGGTCCGTGACCGCCGTCGACGTTTCCGCCGTCGCCCTGGAACGGGCGCATTCCCACGAACTGGCGGAGCTGGCGCGGGAAAGCGTACGCGCGTCCAATGGCGACATCGCCAGCCGGATCACCTGGCAACTGGCGGACCTGACGCAGTGGCAACCCGGCACTTCCTATGACCTGGTGACGTCCCAGTTCCTGCATTCCCAGGAACTGGACTGGCGGATCCCGCTGCGCACGGCTGCCTCCGCCGTCAAGCCCGGCGGAACCCTGCTGGTGGTGGGCCACCACCCGCACCGGCTGCCGCCCTGGGGCAACGACCACCACCAGCACCTGGACATGTTCTACACGGGTGATGACGTGGTCCGCGAACTGAAGCTCAACGGCCCCGGGTGGCAGATCGAGGTCCTCACCAGCAGGGAGCGGCCGGTGACCGGGCCGGAGGGGCAGGAGGCGACCATTGCCGACGTCGTCCTGCGCGCCACCCGCCTGCCCTAGTTCCCCGCGGGCTTCCCGGCGGTGACGCGGGGTGCCACCAGTGCCGCGGCGACGCCGATGGCCGCGGTGAAGGCGAAGACGCCCGCGAAGGACTGGGCCGCCGTCGTAAAGGCCGCGAAGACGAGCCCTGTGGTGGCGAGCGACAATGCCCCGCCGAGGGAATCGGAGATGGACATGGCGGAGCTGTTGAAGCCTTCGTTCTCCTTGGTGGACAGCGCCAGGGTCATCACGCTCAGGCGCGGGTAGAGCAGGCCCATGCCGCCGCCCGCCAGGACCCAGCCGGCGATGGCGACGGCGGCCGGCCAGTGCAGCGCGGTGGTGGCCAGGGCCAGGAGCACGGCCGCCAGGACCATGAGCGACCCCACCCGGACGGCGCGGAGATCCGGGAGCCGGGAGCCCAGCCGGCCCTGGACAGCGGCGGCACCGGCCCAGGCCAGCGCACCCCCGGTGAGGGTCAGGCCCGCCAGGGTGGGCGGGAATTCGTACCGGTCGATCAGCAGGTAGGGCAGATAGACCTCGGCGCCGAAGAACGACGCCGAGGCGAGGCCCCGCGCCAGGATCACGCTCGGCAGCCCGCGGCGGGCTGTGAGGGTACCGGCGGGCACCAGGGGCCGGACAGCCACCAAGGCAAGGACGACGGCGGCGGACGCCAGGAGTGCCGTGGCGGCGGGAAAAGCGGGGATGCTGACGTCGGCGGAAAGGTTCAGGCCCAGCACGGCGAGCGCGGCCAGCGCCGCCCACCCCAGGCGTCCGGGGGCCCAGGGCGGAGCAGTGTTATCCGGCGCTCCTGTCTTTTCGCGCTCTGCAAGCCCCCGCAGTACCGGGGCGATCATTGCCAGCGCCGGAATGACCAGGCCAACCACACCCAGAAACACCCAGTGCCAGCTGAAGACCTGGGCCACGACGCCGGCGGCGAAGGGCCCCACCAGCGAGGGAACCACCCACGCGGCCGAGAATGCGGCGAAGATCCTGGGGTGCAGCGGCCCGGGAAAGAACCGCGCCACCAGCACGTAAAGCGCCACGGTGAGGGCGCCGCCGCCGAGCCCCTGGACCAGCCGGCCGGCAACCAGCACGGGCATGGAGCTTGAGGTGCCCGCGATCAGCAGGCCGGCCACGAACAGTGCCACGGAGGTGTAGAGCGGCATGGCCGGGCCGCGGCGGTCGGACCAGTTGCCCGCGCCCACCATGCCGATCACGCCGGTTGCCAAGGGTCCCGCAAAGGCCAGGGCGTAGAGGCTTCCGCCGTTCAGTTCCCGGCTGACCAGGGGCATGATGGTGGTCACGGCAAGGGATTCGAAGGCGGCCAGGAACACCAGCGCGCAGGTGCCGATGGTGACCCAGAAGTACGGGGGCCGGAAGATCCCGGTGGCGGGATGGGCGGCCGGGAGGGTGGAGTCGCGCACAGCGTTCCCTAGCCCACGTACCGGTCCCGGCCGGAGCGGTAGCCGAAGACCGCCGCGAGCAGGCCGACCACCATGAACAGGACTCCGGCGGGAATGAAGGACCCGGTGGCCTGGTGCAGCTGGCCCACCATGAGGGTTCCCGTGGAGCCCACCCCGTAGCCAACACCCTGCATCATGCCCGAAAGATGCGCGGCGGTATGCCCGTCGCGCGTGCGGAGCATGATCAGGGTCAGCGCGCAGGCGGTAAGGCTTCCCTGCCCCAGCCCCAGCAGCCCGGCCCACACCCAGACCAGGTCCAGCGGGCCCAGGATGCTCAGCACGAACCCGCTGCCGGTCATCAGCGCCACCACCGTGTTGATGGCGCGCTGGTCCCGGAACCTGGCGGCCAGTGCGGGGGCGAACAGGGAACCCAGCATCTGCAGCACGATGCACACGGCAACGACCAGCCCCGCGGTGGCCCCGTCAACACCCCTCTCGCGGAGGATGGGGGCCAGCCAGGCGAAGCCGCTGAAGGACATCATGGCCTGCAGCACCATGAAGATGGTCACCTGCCAGGCGACGGGTGAGCGCCACACGTTGACCCCGTCCCTGACCGCCTGGTGCCGGACGGTCCCCTGCCGAACGGCCACGGGAAGGAACAACAGAAGGACGACGGCGGCGGGCACCGCCCAGACCCACAGCGCCCTGGTCCACTCCCCCGTCGCGGTGTAGACCGGGTAGGTAAAGCCGGCACCGAGCGCGGCGGAGGCGCAAATCGCGGTGGTGTAGAGGCCGCCCATAAGTCCCAGCCGGTGCGGGAAGTCGCGCTTCACCAGGCCCGGAAGAAGCACGTTGCACAATGCGATGGCCGCGCCGCAGGCTGCCGTGCCCACCAGGAGGGCAGGCAGGTGGCCGGCGCCGCCCAGGGCAGCACCGGTGTCCACTGGCCGCAGCAGCAGCCCCGCAGTCAGCAGGGCCATGGCCCCCAGCAGTACCCGCTCCGCACCGAACCGGCGGGCCAGGACCGGCGCAAGCGGCGCGAACACACCCAGCAGGGTGACGGGAACGGTGGTCAGCACCACCACGGACCAACCCGGCAGCGCGGCCTGCGAGGTCACCTCCGGAAGGACCGCGGAAAGGCTGGAAAAGACGCTGCGCAGGTTCAGTCCGATCAGGACCAGGCACACCCCCAGATAGGCAAGGGCACGGCGGCTGCCCACCCGGGTGGGCTCCGCTGCCGGAAGCTCATCGATTTCTGCGTCCACGAGGGTGCTGGTGTCCACCACGCTGCTGCCTGTCCGGGCCCTTCCCCGGGCGTCGGCGGAGGCATCCCCCCGCCGCTGCTTCTTCGCTTCGGCATTCGTTGCGTCCGTCATGCGCCCATTCTTGCAGGGAAGCGCCGCCGGGAGTTTTCCACATACGACGCCGGGTACCTTCCCGCACCCCCTGCAGCTTCATAGGTTGTAAGCAGCCGCAGGCCGGCAAATGGCTGGACCAACAAGCCGCACCAACTTGAGGGAGCATCATGGAAACGACGCCATCACAGGACCCCCACCCTCCCCTGCCCCCGGGCGTGCACGGCAATGGAGGGCCAGGCAACGGAGGAACAGGCAACGGAGGAACAGGAAATGCAGGGCCAGGCAACAAGGGAACGAACAGCCTGGTCCTGGCGATTCTTGCCCCAGCGAGCATGTTCCTCACCGGGCCGCTGTCCATGTTCGCCATGTTGATGACCTACCCGGACGAAGGGCCGTCCCCAAGGCCGTGGGTAACCCCCATGGTGCTGTTCAGCCTGCCTCTCCTCTTCGCCGTACTGGCGCTGCGGCTGGCACTGCCCGCCCTGAAGGGGTCCCCGCGGGGATCGGGCAACTGGTCTGCCGCGGCAGTTTCCCTCTGCATCTGCGGCCTGGTCTTCGCCCTGGCCTTGGGCCCGGCACTCGACGCTATTGGCCTGTTCTGACCGCCCTGATCTTCCGCTGCCCCCGCGGCGCTATTCTGGAAGGGATGAGCGAATCCCCTGAAAACCCCCAGCAGCCGCATGTCCCCAGGCCCGTTACGCCCGGGACCCAGGCCTCCTTTGGCACCTACGGCGGCCGGCCTGTCAGCTTCGTGCGCCGCGGCACCAGGCTGCAGGGCCGGCGGCAGGCTGCCTGGGCAGAGCACGCCGAGCGCTGGGCCGTCAACGTTCCACGTCACGTGGCCAACACCTCGGTCCACCCCGACTACACCTTCGACGCGGCCGCAGAGTTCGGCCGGGAGGCCCCGCTTATCGTCGAAATCGGCTCCGGCCTTGGCGACGCCATCTGCCATGCGGCCGAACAGAACCCGGACACCAACTTCCTGGCCGTCGAGGTCTACACCCCGGGCTTGGCCAACACGATCATCAAGATCAACAGCCGCGGCCTGGACAACGTCCGGGTGGTGGAGGCAAATGCCCCGGAGGTGCTGGCAACCATGCTGCCCGAAGGCTCGGTCAGCGAACTGTGGGTCTTTTTCCCCGATCCCTGGCATAAGTCGCGGCATCACAAACGCCGGCTCATCCAGCCGGAGTTCGCCAAGCTGGCGGCCCGGGCGCTGAAGCCCGGCGGCCTGTTCCGGATCGCCACCGACTGGTCCAACTATGCCGTCCACGTCCGGGACGTCATGGCAGGCTCAGCGGACTTCGAGAACCTGCACACCGGAGAGCGCCGCGGACCCGAAAGCCCGCTCACCCAGGTATGGCAGTCCGGCGTCGAATCGGTGGTGGGCGGCGCCCCCGTCCGCGAGGGACGCGCACCGGTGAGCACGGAGCACACCGGTCCCAACGAAGGCGTGGATGAAACGGGCGGCTGGGCTCCCCGCTTCGAGGGCAGGATCCGGACCAGCTTCGAGTCGAAGGCCCACGAGGCAGGCCGCCTGATCTTCGATCTCTGCTACCGCCGCCGCTGAGGGGTGCCGGGCGGCAGTCAGGCCACGCTGATCGAGGCCACGATCTCCTTGAGCATATCCAGCCGGGGTTCGGCCTCCGGGTTCAGGTAGGGCCAGATGACCACCACGCCAATGAACCGCCCGCTTTCCCACACGCCCACGGTGGCCGCCACCTTGGCCGGCCCGCCGTCGTCGTCATATCCCACAACCACCGCATAGGCGGCCTTGCCGGGCAGGTTCAGCCCGCCCTCCGCCAGGAGGGTGCCGCCGCGTTCCTCAAGGTAGAACCCTGACATCAGGTGCGCCCAGCCGGTGGCCTGCGGTGCATCCTGCACCGAGGTATCGTCCTTGATCACCGTGACCAGGACGCCGCCCAGCAGGCCGTACTGCTCGCTGTTGGGCCCGGCCGTGGAATCATCCAGAACCTGGGTGTGCTCGGGAAAGTCTGCGGTGAAGCCCAGCGGGGATTCGATGTGCACTGACATTGGTTTCAGAGCCTCTCGAGCTTGGTGTCATTGGGGACTTTGTAGTATGTGGACACGTTGGTGGTGGACTGGTTCTCGGTCTTGACCTCCACCTCACCCACCTTGACGTCGAACCCTGCCTCGTTGGTGGCCGTCAGCACGGAGTTCACCTGGATGGTGGCGGAGCCGGCCTCGTACAGGCGGGCGGCGTCGCGGGCGGCGCCCGCCTCATTCCCCAGGGCGACGTTGCGAAGGTAGCTGTCAATGACGGGCCGGTTCTCCGGTGAGTAGTCCACATCAATCTTCACCGTCCCCTGCGTTCCGGCAGTCACGGTGGAATCGAACTTGGCGGCCTCGGATTTCACGCCGGAGGTCACCCCCTGGGCCACGGTGCCGTCCATGGATACGGAGACTGACTCGATGTTGTTGCCCTTGTCCATGGTGACCTGCAGCCCGCCCTTGCCGGAGGCCTCGAAGACCCTGCCGTCCAGGTTGAGCTTGCCCTGCGCCGAGACCTCGCCGCTGGCTGTGGAGGTACCGTCCGTGAGGTTCCGCTCGTACGCAAGGTCAAGCTTTGCCCCGCCGGACGCGGTGCCGGCCTCACCCTCGGCAGCCAGCGAAAACGTGCCCTTGGCCTTGTCCGTCTGCCCTGTGGAGCCGTTGTCCTTCGCCGCATCATTGATGGTGTCCAGGATGTATCCGGGCGGGTTGCCCGCCACGTCCTTGATCTCGCCGATGCTGTCCGGCGGGAGGTCGCGGTACATCTGTTGGCGCGCCGCCATCGCTTCCTCAACGCTGGCGAACGTGTACTCGCGGGAGACCTCCCCGGTCAGTGTTGCCCCCGCCGTACCGGTGGTGTCGTTGACGCCCAGGCCCATGTTTCCGTAAACCTTCATCGTGGCGGAACCATCGGCGTTCTCCACCACTTCGGTCCCCACCTCGGCACCGCCATGGACCCAGGCCACCCGGGCCTCGATGGAGGCCTTCCCGGTCTCCGAGTAAACCGGAATGTCCGCCTTTGCCAGCTCCTGCAGGTGCTGCTTGGCCAGCTGCTGGGCGGCGGCGGGAATGCCGCCATCCATGCGCATCAGGTCCTCGGCGAAAGGGCCGTCGCTGCCTTCGCCCTCAATCAGGTATTTCCGGTCCGCGTCGGAGAGGGCGGCCCACCACTTCGCCTGCTCTTCCGGGCTGGCGTTAAGCATCCGGTCCAGCCCGGACTCGAGCTCCCGGCGGTGTTCTGCCGCCGCCCTGGCTGCCTCGGCCTTTTCCCTGAGCCATTCCCTGGCCTGCGCGGCCAGCGACGTCAGCCGGTCCCAAGCGCTGGTGCCGGACCCGCCGGCGGCCGACGCCTTTTCCTGCTCGTCGGCATGCTTCATCAGGATTTTCGAGTTCTCCCGCAGGCTGGCCACCACCTTGTCCAGGCTGGGCCGGTGGCTGGCACTCCACTCCTGGCGGAAGCGGTCCCCGTCCCGGCCCTTCCACGGCGCGGACTGGATCTGGCTGTGCAGTGACCCTGCCCGGCTGCTCAGCAGCGACGCTGCCTGGTCTGCCGCCTTGGCCAGCGCCCGCAACTGGCTGGTGTCTGCGCCGTAAAAAGTCATGGTTCCCCCGGGAAAGGTGCGGTACGTGTCAATCGCTGGTCCTTATGGTTGCACAGGCTGCCGGGGCCCGGCGATGGGGATCCCTCCCCATCGCCCGCGGATGCCTGTGCAACCGGGCATCGGGTGGCCGGTCTCCTGTGGAGCCGTGCCGGGCGGGCTGCTCGAGGCCGGCTGTTCCGGGCCGGCTGTTCCAGGCCGGCTGCTCCGGGCCGGCTGTTCGGGGCCGGCTGTTCCAGGCCGGCTGTTCCGGGCCCGGCCGGCATGGCACGATTACCCGTGTAAGAAGGGCACGCACAGCGGCGCACAACGCGCCTGTCCAAAGGAACGACGATCAAAGAAGAACTGAAACAGGCCGTCGACACGGCAGAGGACGTCACCAATTCGCGCGTCCTCGAGATCCTGGCACGGTCCGGATTCGCAGCCAGCGGCATCCTGCACCTGCTGGTGGGTGCCATCGCCATCCGCCTGGCCATGGGCGGCACGGGCCACGCCGACTTCAGCGGCGCCGTTGCCGAACTTGCCACCATGCCCGTGGGGCCGTTCCTGCTGTGGGGAAGCTTCGCCGCCTGCGCCGCACTGTCCCTCTGGCAGACCGGCGACGCCATCTTCGACTTCAACCACCAGCCCACCAGGAAGAAGATCAAGAACAAGGCCAAGGCCGCCCTGCAGGCGATCGTGTACGCCGTCCTGGCCCTGACCCTGTGGCACTTCGCCATGGGCACGGGGACGGGCGATGACAACCGGAAGGCCGCCAGCGACTTCACCATTTCCATGATGCAGGCCCCTGGCGGGGTGGCGCTGCTCGTCCTGATCGGCGTGGCGGTGGCAGTCACGGGCGTGGCGTACGGCATCCGGGGACCAAAGAAATCGTTTGAGAAGCAGTTGCGGATGCCTTCCCCCGGCCCGGCCAGGACAGCGGTGACGGCCCTGGGGGTGGCGGGCTACCTGGCCAAGGGAACCGTGCTGCTGCTGGCCGGACTGCTTATCGCCATCGCCACGCTCAAGGAGCACCCTGAGGATTCCACCGGCCTGGACGGCGGGCTGCGGGCCCTCCGCGACCAGCCGCTGGGCCCCTACCTGCTGGCCGCGGTGGGAGCCGGACTGGTCTGCTACGGCGCATACATGATCATGCGCGCGCGGCTGGCCAAAATGACCAAGTAAGCCGTCAATCAGCATGGTTAGGTAGAGGCATGCCCCAGGTACGTGCCGAACGCTTGATCCGCATCGATCCGGAGACTGCCTTCGCCCTCTCCCAAACCACCGGGGACTTCCGGCTCAAGTGGGACCCTTTCATCTCCGCCCAGGGCTTCCTTGACGGCGCCCATGCGCCAGGAAAAGGCGTCCGCACCCGCACCAGGTCCCGGCTTGGCCTGGCGATGGTGAGCCAGTATGTCTCCTATGCGCCGCCCCGCAACGTGGGCATGACCATGGTCTCCGGCCCCTGGTTCTTCACCAACTTCGGCGGCGGCTGGCGTTTCACGGCGGACGACGGCGGCACCCGGGCGGTCTGGAAATACACCTTTTCGTGCCGCCCGGCTGCGCTCCGGCCCCTCATGGAACGGATCGGCAGCCGGCTGCTGGGCTACGAGATCGAACGGCGGATCGAGGCCTTCGCCCGCGCCTGCGAGGACGAGTCACTGGTCGCGGAGTTCAGGGGACTCACACCCTAGGGAACGGTAATGACCGCCACCGCGTGCTGGGCGCCGTCGCGCAGTTCCACGCTTGAGATGCTGCCCAGCTGGATGGGGGTTGCCCCGGTGACCTTGACCTTCCCGCTCGGGGTGGCCGTCCAGGCGCAGGCACGGTCCTCCCCGCCGGCGCGGTCGCGCACCCACAGTGAAAGGGTCCCTTCCGCCGGGAGGCTGCTGCCGCTCACCGCAAGCTCGGTTCCCCACGTCTTCCGGGCCATGTCGATGTTGACCTGCAGCCCTCCCCCGGATGCCACCGAGTAGGTGGCGTCCGGATGCGGCGGCCTGGCGAGCAGGGGACCCACCGCAAGTCCCACGGCCAGGCACGCGGCGGCAAGGGCACCTGCCAGCGCCGCCCACCGCCGTCGTAATGTCCGACGCCGGCGGCCCAGTTCGTCGAGCAGGCGGGCAGGGGTGGCGCCGGCACCCCCGCTGCCGCCGGGGACGGCGGTCAGCGCCACGGCGTCGGGGACCGGAAGGGAGTCAAGGAGCATGGGCACCTTCTCCAGCACCGCCAGTTCCCTGCGGCAGGCGCCGCAGTCCTGGAGGTGTGCCTCGAAGAGTGCGAGGTCGTCGGGATCCAGGCCGCCCAGGACGTAAGCACCCAGCAGGTGGTGGAGGTCGGTGTTCACCGCTCCACCCCCATCTCGTCCAGGATGGTGCGCAGTGCCCGAAGCGCATAGAAGGCGCGGGATTTGACCGTTCCGCTGGGGATGTTGAGCTGGACGGCCGCCTCGTTGACCGTGAACCTGCGGTAGTGCAGGGCCACCAGGACGTCCCGGTGTTCCTTGCTCAGCCGCAGCAGCGCTTCCTCCATCAGGACCCGGTTGAGCATCTCGTCAACGCGGCCCATCACTGCGGCGGGGTCGGTAAGGCTGCTCTCCAGCGCCTCGTTCGGCCGGCGCTGGCTCCGGCGGTAATTGTCGATCATGATGTTCCTGGCCGTGCGGTACAGATAACTGCGGAAGCTGCCGTTGATGTCCGGCGCATGCTGCCAGACGCGCAGCACGGTTTCCTGCACCACGTCCTCCGCGAGCTGCGGATCCCGGATGGCGCTGAGCACGAACCGGCGCAGGGCGCCGCCGTGTTCACGGTAGATGGCTTCCACCACCTTGTCGTCAAGCGGCATCCCGCTTCCCCCGTCCCTGCCCGTTCACATCACTGCACAGCGTGGAACGCCACGGCATCCTGCGCTCCCGGCTGTTACCACGTTGGGCAGCAGGAAAAGGTTCAACCGGGCGGCTCCGGAGCGCGCCTGTGAACCATTCTTTACCTGGAAGCGTCGTAGGGGTTAGCGTCCGGCAATTCAGCTCCGGGCGCCTGCACCAGCATCAGCAGGAAACACCAGCCAAGGAGCACATCATGAAGCACCATGTCGGGCCAGGCCTTGCCATCCTGGCCCTGGCGGCAGCCCTCACCGGCTGCGGCAGCAGCACCGGGACCACTCCGTCGGCCACCAGCCCGGCCACGGGTGCCTCCAGCACCGCGTCCGCCACGGTTTCTTCGTCCGGCACCGCCTCAGCCTCCGCGTCATCGACCCAGGCGGGCGCCGCCATCGACCTCAAAACGGCATCCTCATCCGCAGGCAGCATTGTGGTGGATGCGAAGGGAATGAGCCTCTATTTCTTCACCAAGGACACCAAGGACTCCGGCACCAGCGCCTGCACCGGCTCCTGCCTGGTCCAGTGGCCGCCGCTGACCACCACCTCGGGCTCCCCCGCGGGCGAAGGCGTGACCGGCAAGCTGGGCACCATCAGCACCCCTGACGGGAAGAAGCAGGTGACACTGAACGGCATGCCACTCTATTACTTCGCAAAGGACACCAAGCCGGGCGACATCCTGGGCCAGGGTGTGGGCGGCGTCTGGTACCTGTCGGACCCGTCGGGCGCGATGATCAAGGCAGCCGGCCAGGGCTACTAGGCCTGCAGGCCCACTGGTCGGGCCTACTTCAGGGGAACGTCCGGGACCTTGCCCGGGAGGGGGACTTCCGTGGGCACGGGAACGGGCAGCTTGGAGCTTGGTTCCAGGCCCTTCCTGACATCCTCCGTAACGGTGGCGGGCAGTGACGGCTCCGTAGCCGCGGGCTGCTGCGTGGCAGCCCCATGGCTGGGCGTGTTTCCGTGTGCCGGAACACCCGACGGCGCCGCACCGGCAGGTGCCGAAGCCGGGGCCGGTGCCGCCGGGACGGCGTCCGGGCCGCTGGTTGCCTGCGGGGCGGGCGCCGCAGGCTGTGGCGCGGGCACCTGCGGCATGTCGTGGCCGGTGGGTGCCGCAGTGGACCCTGTCACGAATGACGTGACGGCGTGGTTCAGCTGGGTGAAGGATTCCCGGAACCCCTGGTCCGAAGCAGCGGCAACGGCACCACCTGCCGCGAGCGAAGCGGCCACAGACAAGGTGGTGAGCGTGATCCGGCGCTTGGCCTTGCGGCGCGCGGCGAGTTCATCGGCCGGGCGGCCGGCCGGACGCGTGGACGGTGCCGCAGGTTCGGCGGCGGAGAGCACGGTGGTGGGGGCGGGGCCGGCAGTGGAAGTTCCCGCCATCAGGGCCGCGATTTCGGCGGAGGGCTCAGGGGTGCCTGCCGCGAGGGCGCGCAGGTTGACCAGGGCATCACGGAGCTGGCCGTCGTCGTCCACGCCGGCCTCCAGCAGGAGCTGGTCAACGGTCCCGTCGTTGCGGGATCCTGCGGTGTCACTCATGGTTCGCCTGGTTTCTCTTGAGCGTTTGGGCCTTGAGGTTCTGCAGGGCGCGGCGCTGGAGCTGTTTGATGGCTCCGGCGCTCTTGCCCATGATGTCGGCAACCTGGTCGATGGACAGGTCCGCCACGACACGCAGGGCCAGCACTTCCTGGTGTTCCGCGCTGAGGCCTTCCAGCATCGCCGCGGCCCCGGCGGTCAGTTCCACGGCGTGGTCCTCCGCGGACGGCGAGGTGCGGCCGTCCTGCTGGGGATCGTACGGTGTCAGCTGCGGCCTGCGCTCCAGCCGGCGGTAGTGGTCCACCATGCGGGCATGCGCGATGGAAAAGAGCAGGGACTTGGCGCCCGCCAGACCGCCGGTGAGGCTGCCGATTTTGGGATAAAAGGCCAGGAAGACGTCCTGGGTGACAGCTTCGGGATCATCCAGGCCGCGGGCCTTGAGGTAGCCGTGCACCGGCCCCGCGAAGGTTCGATAGGCAGCCGCGAACAACACGGCCGGATCGGTTCCGGCCGCGTTGTCGAATATGTCGATCTCTTCCTGGACCAAAGTGTCTAGCACCAGCGGCTCCTCCATCCCGGGATCCGGCCCGCGCCCTGTCCCGGTTTCCGGTACGGACTGCCAGTCTCCGTGGCCTTCCAGCTGCCTCTTTGCAGGCCTGGCGGGGGTGCACTTCCAAAGGCGTGCGCGCCCGGCCGGCTGCCTGGACTGCGGCCGCAGCCGGAGCGGCGGCCGCAGTCCAGACTAGCCAACGTGCCTTAGCGGGTGGAAACCGACGGAGCGTGCACGGTGTCGCCGCCCACGGCGGGAACGGCAGGAACGGCAGGAACAGCGGTTGCGCCGTCGGCACCCGGGACGGCAGGAACTGCCGGAACGGCGGGAGCGGACGGAAGCTCAGGCTTCTCAGCCTCGACGGCAGCGGAGCCCTTGGCCTCGGCCGCAGCCTTGGCAGCGGCATCGGCCTTGGCCACGACGTCGGTGCAGTAGCCCTCGATGTTCGCCTCACCCTGGGCTGCGATGGACAGCGAGGAGAACGCCTTGGAGGAAGCGTCCACGCCACCGTGGGTGTAGGCGGTGCACAGGCCCAGGGCCGCCGGGCCGGCGGCGTCAACGGCGGTGTTGGCTGCCGCGGAAGCAGTCGCACCGGCGGTGACCTTGTCGTCGGAGGCCGCAGCCGAACCGGAAGCCGTGGCGGAAGCATCGGCGTCGGCGGTCTTCAGGGCACCGGTCACAGCTTCGGTCGCCGTGGGCGCCGGGGTGGCCTGGGCGTCAGCCGCTGCTTCGGCTGCAAGCTTGGGGGCAGGTGCGCCGAAGAGCTCGTGGGCGGTCTGCTGGGCCTGGGTGGGAAGGACGCCCGAGACGGCGGCGGCGCCGGTTCCTCCCACTGCCAGGGTTCCTGCAGCCAGGACTCCGGCGGCGACTTTGCTGGTGGCGAGAACGGTGAACACAGACATCTAACTTCTCCAAACCTAGACAACACATCGGATCGGGTCCGCCGGGCGGACCCATCACGGACTACATCGCCTCCGGTTGCGGAAAGGTTACGGGCGCCTCGAATTTTCTTTCTCCCTGGGAACCAGGGTTGCCGCGAGGCGCTGGATATACGGGCCCACTTCCTCATCGTCCAGCACCAGAAGGTCCGCCTGGGCGCGCAGCCAGCGGGCATTGAGGGCAGTGATGTTTTCGCGTTCCAGCAGCTCTTCATACTCGCCGTCGAGCTCTTCCATCCGGAAGACGCCGTCGGGCACGGCACCGATGCCATCGATGCCGTCCAGGTAGGCGGCAGCTGTTTCGGCGGTCAGTGCGTCGTAGGCGTCCACGGCGCGGTTGAACAGGTCCAGGTGCGCGCCGGCGCCCATTCCGGCCATCCCCTCCCGGACCAGCGTGTCCATGGCGGACCGTGCGGCCGCCATGACGGCGTATTGCGCGAACCCGCCCTCCAGGGCCTGGCAAAGGTAGAAGTCCACAAAATAGCTGCGGACGGCCACGGGGGACATGTCCTCCGTGGCCAGCAGGGCGTTGTGCATTGCATCGATGATGGCCACGTTGGCCTCCACCACCTCCTCGTCCCTGCCTTCGATGCTGCTGCTGGTCAGGACGACGGGCTGCTGGCTGGTGGTCATGGCACTCCTTGCTGGGGTGGTGGTACGCCGGACGCCTTCACGCTACGGCGGCCGGGCCACGGCAGGATCGGCGGACAAATGAACGTCAAGCGAAGTTTTCGGGGCCGGCCGGGAAGGCGCCCGGCATGGGCGTGCCGCGGGGCGAACTAAGATGGATCAGATAACCACCCACCGGACCCGGCCCCGCCGTGACCTGCCGAAAGTAGCGCGTACATGCCATCCCAACCGGACGAAAGTGCGGAACTGGCAATACAGACACCCGCCATCAACGACCGCTCGCTGGCGGCCGGGCTGGCCTATGCCATGGCGAGCAGGGTCTCGGGAATATCGTTCGACGGCGGCACCGGCCTCATGCTGGGAAAGGTCCGGGGCGGCGCGGAGGTCCCTTATTCCACCACGGCCAAGCTGGTCCGGAAGGCGGGCGGCTGGAGCTGCACCGTGGGAGTGTGCAGCTGCCCGGTCCGCAAGGACTGCAAGCACGTGGCGGCCTTGCTGTTCGCGGCTGAGGACAACCCGTCCATCCGGGTGCAGCTGCTGGCGCCGTCCACCTCCACGCAGGTATCCCGCGCACCCTCGGCGGTCCTGTCCGACTGGGAACAGGCCCTCAGCCCGCTGATTTCCCAGCCCGGTTCAGCCCCTTCCACCAGCGGCGTTCCCCTGGCCCTGCAGTTCGAGATCGAGGAACCGCCGCCGCATTTCTCCTACACGGGGCGCCGGGACCCGGTGCGCGGGGTGCGGCAGCTCAAGGCGCGGCCCGTCATCATGGGGGCCAAGGGCAAGTGGATCCGCGGCGACGTTTCCTGGAACACCCTGAACTACCTGAACTTCCGGCGCGAATCCAACCAGGCGCACGTGGAATGGCTGCAGGAGTTCCTCGCCGGCCACTCCTCTACCGCCAGCCGGATGCACAACTCCGCGGGACTGTGGCTGAGCCTGAACTCCTACTCGGGGAAGAACCTGTGGAGCCTGCTGTCCGAGGCCGGGAAGATCGGGCTCGCCCTCGTCCACTCGCGCGGCACCGGGCCGGTCCGGCTGGCCGAGGCCCCTGCCGCCGTCGGGCTTTCCCTGAGCCGGTACGGCACTCCGGTGGCGGACGCCGCTGAGGCCGGCACCACCGCCGGGACCTCCGACGGCGGGCTGGAGCTGTCGCCTACCATCACCGTGGAGGGCGCTGAGGTTGATCCGGCGTCGGTGGGCACCATCGGACGGCCGGCGCACGGGCTGTTCTTCACATCCGGCGAGGCCGCGCTGCCCGGCGTCCCCGACCCCGACGGAACCATCACCCTGGCGCCGCTGGAGAACGGGCTCAGCGAGGAACTGCTGGCGTTCGTCACGACCGCAAGCACCCTGCACATACCTGCCAGGGACGAGTCACGCTTCCTCACGGGCTTTTATCCAAAGCTCAAGCAGGCGGCCCGGGTGACGGCCCGCGACGAGTCGGTGGAACTGCCCGAACTGGCCGTCCCCACCCTGTCGCTGCTGGCCAATTACGGGGCGGACCACCGGGTGCGGCTGCACTGGGAGTGGCACTACAAGACCGGCAAGCTGGTCACCGCGCAACCTCTGTGGCGGCACCCCGGCGATGCGGGCTACCGCGATGACACGGCGGAGTCCCGCATCCTTGAGGGCATTGGCCGTCCGTGGGACGTGGTGCCCGCGCTGGGCGAGTCCGCCACGGGCGGCTGGGGCACTCCCCGGCTGGCCGCGTCGGCCGAACTGACGGGCCTGGACACGCTGGCCTTCACCGAGGAAGTGCTGCCGCGGCTGCGGGAGGCGCCGGACGTTGACGTGGAGACGGTGGGCGACATCGCCGACTACCGCGAGGCTGAAGAAGCCCCGGTGGTGTCCATCTCCACCAAGGCAACTGAGCAGCGCGACTGGTTCGACCTGGGCATCCAGATTTCCCTGGAAGGCCAGCCTGTTTCCTTCGCCGCCGTGTTCTCCGCCCTGGCCGCGGGACAGACCAAGATGCTGCTGCCCAGCGGCGCCTACTTCTCCCTTGACCTCCCGGAACTGCACCAGCTGCGGGCCCTGATCGAGGAAGCCAGGGCGCTGCAGGACAACAAGGATGCGCCGCTGCAGATCAGCCGGTTCCAGGCGGGGCTCTGGGATGAACTGGCACAGTTGGGAATCGTGGACGAACAGGCCGCGGCCTGGCGGTCCGCCGTGGGCGGTCTCTTGGAGGGCGGCACGGACGGGCTGCCGCTGCCCCCCACCTTGAACGCGGAGCTGCGGCCGTACCAGCTGGAGGGCTACAACTGGCTCAGCTTCCTGTACAAGCACGGGTTGGGCGGCATCCTGGCTGACGACATGGGCCTGGGCAAGACCGTGCAGGCCCTGGCCTTGATGTGCGCCGCCAAGGAGCTGGCCGCCGCGGCTGCTTCGTCCCTTGGGAATACCGACGGCGGGAACACCGACGACGGGAATACCAACGCCGGTGCTGCCGCTGCCGCTGAAAGCCGGCCCGCCGCCGTCGCGCCTTTCCTGGTGGTGGCGCCCACCAGCGTGGTGGGCAACTGGGCCCTCGAAGCGGCCCGGTTTGCGCCGGGGCTGACCGTTCGGACGGTCGGCGAGACCTTTGCCAAGAGCGGCCAGGAGGTGGCGGAGGCCCTTGACGGTGCCGACATCGTCATCACCTCCTATGCCTTGTTCCGCATCGATTACGAGGCCTACGCCTCCCGCACCTGGAACGGGCTGGTGCTGGATGAGGCGCAGTTCGTCAAGAACCACCAGTCCAAGGCGTACCAGTGTGCACGGAAGCTGCCGGCCGCGTTCAAGCTCGCCATCACGGGCACTCCGCTGGAGAACAACCTCATGGAGTTCTGGGCGCTGACCTCCATCGTGGCCCCCGGCCTGTTCTCCAGCCCCAAGCGCTTCGCGGAGTACTACCAGAAGCCGGTGGAAAAGAACGGCGACAAGGGGCAGCTGGAAAAACTCCGCCGCCGGGTCCGCCCGCTGATGATGCGCCGAACCAAGGACCAGGTGATCAAGGACCTGCCGCCCAAGCAGGAACAGATCCTTGAAGTGGTGCTGAACCCGCGGCACCAGAAGGTGTACCAGACGCACCTGCAGCGCGAGCGGCAGAAGATCCTGGGACTGATCGAGGACGTCAACAAGAACCGGTTCACCATCTTCCAGTCGCTGACCCTGCTGCGGCAGTTGAGCCTGGACGTGTCGCTGGTGGACCCGGCGTTGTCAGCGGTGCGGTCCAGCAAGCTGGATGTGTTGTTCGAACAGCTCGAGGACCTCGTGGCCGAGGGGCACCGCGCGCTGATCTTCAGCCAGTTCACCGGGTTCCTGGGCAAGGTCCGGGAGCGCCTGGACGAGGAGGACATCGAGTACTGCTACCTCGACGGCAGCACGCGGAACCGCGCCGACGTGGTCAGTGAGTTCAAGAACGGCAGCGCGCCGGTGTTCCTGATTTCGCTGAAGGCCGGCGGTTTTGGGCTCAACCTCACGGAGGCCGACTACGTGTTCCTGCTCGATCCGTGGTGGAACCCGGCGTCCGAGGCGCAGGCTGTTGACCGGACGCACCGGATTGGGCAGGCCCGGAACGTGATGGTGTACCGGCTGGTGGCCAAGGACACTATCGAGGAGAAGGTCATGGCGCTGAAGACCCGGAAGTCGCAGCTGTTTGCCGACGTCATGGAGGGCGATGCCCTGTCCGGCGGGGCCATCACGGCCGAGGACCTGGCGGGCCTGTTCAAGGAGTAGGTCCCGTCGTTACCGACGCGCATCCGGTTTTCGACGCGCATCTTCACTGTCGCGGCCCACATCTTGGTAGCGCCAGCGAATCCGCGCAGCGCAAGTGCGTTTGCGCGTCGAAAATCGACGCCTATGCTGGTGCCCAACGCAAACTACAACGTTGGAGAAATTGTGTCCCAGCACATGACTGCACCGCCGGCCCTCCCCCACCTGCGTCCTGACGCCTTTGCCACCCCGTACCGCGACCCGGTGTGGGACGGCCCCACAGATCCCGTCCTGGTGGCGGACCACCTGCGGGGCGAGTGGGTCCTCTTCTACACGCAGCGCCGCGCCACCGCTCCGGGGCTGACGGGGGTTGAATGGGTGCACGGCACCGGGATTGGCGTCGCAAGGTCGTCCGACGGCGGCGCCACCTGGCGCTACGAAGGCACCGCCGGAGGACTTATCCCGCCCGGAACGGACCTTCCGGCAACCCTCTGGGCGCCCGACGTCGTACGCATCGGCGACCGGTGGATCATGTACCTCTCGGTCCTCGGCGGCAGGCGCACCGACTGGACCGGGACGGCCGGAATCGTCCAGCTCGCCAGCCGCGACTTGGAGCACTGGGAGTACCTGGGCGCCGTGGACCTGGCCTCACCGCGGGTCATCGACGCCGCCGTGGCACGGTGCGGGGACGGCCGGTACCGGCTCTGGTACAAGGACGAAACCCGAGGCTCAAATACTTACAGCGCCGTGACGGAGACCCCGGCGGATCCAGCATCCTGGGTCCGCGAGGGCGTCGCGATCCCTGGCCGGCCGCACGAAGGGCCCAAGGTCTTCCGGCTGGGCGGCTGGTACTGGATGATCGTGGACGAATGGCGAGGCCAGGGCGTCTACCGCTCCCGCGACGCTACCGGAAACTGGACCCGGCAGGAGCACCTGGACGGGCTGATCCTCACGGCGCCGGAATCGGTGGACGGGCGGGCCGTCGTCGGACGCCACGCGGACGTGGTCTCGCTTGAGGGTGGGGACTCTGGCGACGGCGGCGCGGAGCGGGCACTGCTGGTCTACTTCACGCACCCGCACTGGAACGGCGAGGACATCGGCACCATGGCGCCGGACCCGCGCACCCGGCTGAGCCACATACGGGCCGCGGTGCTTGAGGTGCGCGACGGCATCCTGGTCTGCACGGAACACTGAACACAGAAGGGCCAAACCCCGGAACTATAAGCCGGCGGCTGCCGGCACCGGTCCAAGGTTTGGCCCTGACTCGTGCGCTGGGGCGCGTGGGACACTCCGCGTGAACACTGCACCGGGCGCCGCCCCCAGCAGGCGGGCGCCCGGCAGCTTTTACGAGACGCGCTGCGGCGAGCCCAGCTCCACCGGGTCCTCGTCCGTCAGGTACGCCAGCTCGGAGTGGGCCGCGAGGTCGATGCCGCGCAGTTCGTCCTCTGGCTTGATGCGCAGGCCGATGGTCTTGTCCAGGATCTTTGCCAGGACCCAGGTGATGCCGAAGGAGTAGACCAGGACCGTGACGGTGGCCAGGGCCTGGACGCCCAGCAGTTCAACCCCGCCGCCGTAGAACAGGCCGCTGACGGCGTTGGGTGCTGCGTCGGTGGCGAAGAGGCCGATGAGCAGGGTTCCCAGGATGCCGCCCACCAGGTGGACACCGACGACGTCGAGGGAATCGTCGAAGCCGAGCCGGAACTTCAGCTCGATGGCCAGGGAGCAGACAGCGCCGGCGATGGCGCCGATGGCCACCGCGCCCAATGGGCTGACGGCACCACAGGCGGGGGTGATGGCCACGAGAGCGGAGATCAGGCCGGAGGCGGCGCCCATGCTGGTGGCGGCACCGTGGCGGACGCGCTCCACCAGGGCCCAGGCGAGCAGGCCGGCGGATGCGGCCACAGCGGTGTTGAGGAAGACCACCGACGCCGACTGGCCGGCGGAGAGGGCGGAACCGGCGTTGAAGCCGAACCAGCCCACCCACAGCAGGCCTGCGCCCACCAGGACCAGCGGCCGGCTGTGCGGCTTGGCGTGTTCCACCTTGGGCCAGCCGGAGCTCTTGCCGAGGACCAGGGCCAGGGCCAGAGCGGCCGCACCGGCGTTCATGTGGACCGCGGTGCCGCCTGCGAAGTCGATGGCCTTGATGCCGTTGGCGATCCAGCCGCCAGCCGTGCTGCCGTCCGCCGAGTCGAATGCGAACACCCAGTGCGCGATGGGGAAGTAGACCACGGTGGCCCAGATGCCTGCGAACAGCATCCAGGCGCCGAACTTCATGCGCCCGGCCGCCGCGCCGGCAACCAGTGCCGTGGTGACGCAGGCGAAGAACAGCTGGAATGCGGCGAACAGGATGACCGGGATGGACGCTGCGTCATCCTTTGCCAGCATCTGCCCCATGCCGGGGAACTCGGTGACGTCACCGATCAGCCCCAGCCCCCCAACCGAGTTGCCGAACGCCATCGAGTACCCGAACAATGCCCAGAGCACGGCCACCAGGCTGGCGCCGCCAAAGCACATCATCATCATGTTGAGGATGCGCCGCGACCCCACCATGCCCCCGTAAAACAGGGCCAGGGCGGGGATCATCATGCAAACCAGCGCCGAGCTGGCCAAAATCCAAGCGACATTTCCCGAATCCATGGGAAACCCCTTTCAAGATGCGAAGAGAGAACGGTAAGTTGCCGTCAGAGCCGCTCCGTGGAGGGACGCGGATGGAGAGACCACGTTCAGCGGAGGGGCGGCTGTTGCCGTCTGGTTCCAACTGTATGGCGGCTGTTTCTGGGTGGGTTTCCGGCGTGTTAAATGATCGTTTCGGTCATCCGCCACCGAGTTTCAGGCGTCCCGCCGCACGCAGGAGTTGCTGCAGAAACAGCCGGCAACAGGAAGCTATTTGGCGGAAATCGCCAGGAACTGGATGGGCAGGTCCAGCAGCTCCAGCGGTCCGTGGGGGCCTTCGCCGTCCAGCAGCAGCGAGTCGCCCGCTTCCATGGCGTATTCGTAGGAGCCGTGGCCGTACACCATCCTGCCGGAGAGCATGTAGATGAACTCGGTGCCCGGGTGCTGGAAGAGGGGAAACACGTCGGAGGCGTCGGTGAGGGTGACCAGCGTGGGTTCGATGGCGTCGGTGCGCCCTTTCAGCGTGCCCAGGACACGGTATTCGTGGCCATGCTGGGTTCCGCTGCGGACGGTGAGGCTTCCCTGGCCGCTCTTGGTGAAGGTGGCGTCCCGGTCCGTGTCCGCGCCGCGGAACAGCGCGGTCACGGGAACCTTCAGTCCGTCCGCCAGCCGCTGCAAAGTGGTGAGCGAGCAGGATGTGGTGGCTGTTTCCACCCGCGAAATCATGGCTTTGGACAGGCCGGTGCGGGCGGCAAGCTCAGCGGACGACAGGCCTGCGGCCGTGCGGTAGTGCCGCACCTGCGCCGCGATGACCTGTTCCAGGCGCCCGGCTACCTCTGCAGATCCGTCGCCGGCGTGCTGGTCTTCTGCGCGGTCCCGGGCCTGTTCGGTCATGTCAGCCATCTTAGGCGGGTGGACGGACGACGGCGGCGCTAGCCGATCGCCCGTGCCTCACCCAGCAGGCCGGAGAGTGAGTCCGCCAGGGCGAGCGCGCCGGCTTCGGCGTCCCAGTCCTCCACCAGTTCGTCCGGTGAATGCGAGACGCCCGTGGGATTCCGGACGAACAGCATGGCGGTGGGCAGGTGCGCGGCCAGCACGCCGGCGTCGTGGCCGGCGCCGGTGTCCAGCACCGGCGCGGAAGGCAGCAGTTCCCGCAGCCGGTCCCGCAGCCCGCCGTCAAAATGCACTGTGGGGCTCAGGGACTCCGTGCCCAGGCTCGCCGTGCAGTTTTCCTCGGCGGCAAGGACCTGGGCGTTGAGCCCGATGGCTTCCACCAGGGCCGCGGTGACCGAGTCCTCCGGGTGCCGGACGTCGATCCACAGGTCCACGCGGGAGGCGATGACGTTGGTGCCGCCGGGAACGGGCTGCAGCCGGCCCACGGTGGCACGGGCGTCACGGTATTTGCGGGCAGTGTCCCGGATGGAAACCATCACCTTGGCCGCGGCGATCATCGGGTCCCGGCGGTCCTTCATCAGCGTGGTGCCGGCGTGGTTCCCCTCCCCCGTGATGCTCAGCTTCCAGCGGCCGTGGCCCAGGATCGACGAGCCGATGGCCACCGGCTGGTTGAGGTCGATCAGCCCCCGCCCCTGCTCGACGTGCAGTTCCACGAACATCCCCAGCTGCTGCAGGGTCTTGTAGTCCGCGCCGATAAGCCGCGGGTCCTGGCCGTTTGCCGCGGCGACATCCGCATACGTGTTGCCGTCCGGGTCTTTGAGGTTGCGCGCCTTGTTGGCCTCCAGTTCCCCGGTGAGGAGCCGTGAGCCCAGGCAGGCCACGCCGAACCGCGACCCCTCCTCTTCCGGGAAGACGGCGATCGCCAGCGGCCGCCGCGGCCGGAAGTTCCGCGCTTTGAGGAGGTCGACGGCGACCAGTGCCGAGGCGACCCCCAGCGGGCCGTCGTACGCCCCGCCGCCGGGGACGGAATCGAGGTGGCTTCCGGTGGCGACGGCGTCTTTCCGCACTCCCGTTGCTGTGTCCCACCAGGCCCAGATAATCCCGTTGGCATCCGTGTGCACGTCCAGCCCGCGCCGGGCCGCCTGCTCAATGAACCAACTGCGGAGGTCCGTCTCGGCGGTGGAGAATACCGGGCGGGAGTAGCCGCCGCGGGAGGCATCCCTGCCGACGGTGGAGATGTCCTGCAGGAGGCCGGTAACAGTGGATGTGCCGGCTGCGGCGGAGGGCAGGGCCTCCGCCGCCGGTGCTGTCTGGGAAATGCTCACGGTGTCCGTTCTAGGTGGTGAATGCTGTGGAAGAGGCGCTCCGGAACCGGTCCGGAACATTCCCGCTGCCGGTGGCCACGTCCGCTGCCCACCGGCCGATCAGGGGTGCGAACTTTGCCCCGTGCCCGGAGCACGGCGAGACGACGGTGAGGTTGTCCACGCGGTCGATGAGGAAGTCCTCGTTTGGAGTGTTGGTGAACAGGCAGGTGGTTTCGGCGTACGGTTCCGGGTCCAGGCCGGGCAGGCAGCGGCGCACGTAGTCCACCACCCGTGCGCGGTTGGCCGGGTCCACCCGGCCCGTCTGGCCTGCCGCGGAAGGAATGAGCCTGCCGCCGTTGTATTCGGCGACTTTCTGGCCCGCGAACCCGGCATCCCGGCCCCCGGGCAGACCGTAGGCCTGGATGTCCGCCGCCTTGTGGATGAACGTCGGCCAGGGGCCCGCACCCGGGGCTGCGCCGCCGTCGTGGTCCCTGTACCGGAAGTGGAACGCCTGCTCCTGCCGGACGGTGATCGCCGGGAGCGCGGCCAGGAAGCCCGCCGGAAGTGACAGGGAGCCCAGCAGCTCCGGCAGCCAGCCGCCCGCGCTGACCACCACGTGGCCCGCGTCGAACGTTTCCCCGATGGAGGAGAAGAGGCGGTAGCCGGTGCCGTCCCGCTCAATGCTCTCCAGGTGCCAGCCCGTCAGTAGCCGCGCCCCCTTCCTGACGGCGAGGGACACCATGGCGTTGACCGCGGTTTCGGCGTCGATCACGCCGGCAGCGGGGTGCCAGAGGACCTCCGTGTCGAAGGCGATCTGCGGCCACCGCTTCCGGGCGTCCGCGGCGGAGAGGAGTTCGTGGTCAATTCCGACGTCGGCGAGCACCTTGGCGAGCAGGTCCGGTTGCCGCCTGGACCCGTGGTCCACCGCCCCGAAAGGTGTGATCAGCTCCGTGCCGGCATCCAGGGCGAGCCTGTCCCACAGGACTTTCGAGTCCAGCACCGCCTGTGTGTAGAACGGGTCCGGGTAGGCGTAGCGGAAGATCCGGGCGGATCCGTGGGAACTGCCGTCGTGCGCGGCGGGGATGTCGCGTTCCAGCAGGGTGACCTGGTGGCCGCGGGATGCCAGTTGCCAGGCGGTGGCGGCGCCGGCCAGGCCGGCACCCACCACCACATAGTCGGAAGCCTCGGTCATCAGAAGCCCCCTTGGCCTGCCCCCGGGATCCAGCTGGTCCCGGCCAGCGGCACCCGGGCCATGGCGGCCGCCTCGATGGTCAGTGCCACCAGGTCCTCCGGTTCCAGGTTGTGCAGGTGCGACTTTCCGCAGGCCCGGGCGATGGTCTGGGCCTCCATGGTCAGGACGCGCAGGTAGTTGGCCAGGCGCTTGCCGGCAACCACCGGGTCGAGCCGGGAGGACAATTCGGGGTCCTGGGTGGTGATGCCGGCGGGGTCGCGGCCGTCCTGGAAGTCGTCGTAGAAGCCGGCGGCGGAACCCAGCGCGGAGTATTCGGCAGCGTAGCGGGGATCGTTGTCGCCCAGCGCGATCAGCGCCGCGGTGCCGATGGCCACGGCGTCGGCACCCAGGGCCATGGCCTTGGCGACGTCGGCCCCCGTCCGGATTCCGCCGGAGACGATGAGCTGGACCTTGCGGTGGACGCCGAGTTCCTGGAGGGCCTGGACGGCCTGCGGGATGGCGGCCAGGGTGGGGATGCCCACGTTCTCGATGAACACCTGCTGCGTGGCGGCGGTTCCGCCCTGCATCCCGTCCACCACCACCACATCCGCGCCGGACTTCACTGCCAGGGCGGTGTCGTAGTACGGCCGGGAGGCGCCGATCTTGACGTAAATGGGGGTTTTCCAGTCGGTGATTTCACGCAGCTCGCCGATCTTGATTTCCAGGTCGTCCGGGCCGGTCCAGTCCGGGTGGCGGCTGGCGGAGCGCTGGTCGATGCCCACCGGCAGGGTGCGCATCCCGGCGACGCGTTCGGTGATTTTCTGGCCCAGGAGCATGCCCCCGCCGCCGGGCTTGGCGCCTTGGCCGAGCACGATCTCGATGGCGTCCGCCTTGCGGAGGTCGTCAGGGTTCATGCCGTACCGGGACGGCAGGTACTGGTACACCAGGTGCCTGGACTGGCCGCGCTCCTCGGGCGTCATGCCGCCGTCGCCCGTGGTTGTGGAGGTTCCCACCTCGGACGCGCCGCGCCCCAGCGCTTCCTTGGCGTTGGCGGAGAGGGCGCCAAAGCTCATGCCGGCGATGGTCACCGGGGTCTGCAGGTGCAGCGGGCGGCTGGCGTACCGGTCGCCGAGGACGACGTCGGTATCGCACTTTTCGCGGTAGCCCTCCAGCGGGTAGCGGGACATGGAGGCGCCGAGGAAGAGCAGGTCGTCGAAGTGCGGGACCTTGCGCTTGGCGCCCCAGCCGCGGATGTCGTACACGCCGGTGGCGGCCGCGCGCTGGATGTCGGCGATGGTGGCGCGGTCGAAGGTGGCGGACTCGCGGAGGCCCAGTTCAGAAATGTCCTGGATAGGTGCTGCGCCCGCGGCAGGAACGGAGGTGATGGTCATGGGGGCCTCCTAGTAGGCAGTCGAGTTGTCGACGTGGAAGTGGTAGAGGTTCCGGGCTGAGCCGTAGCGCTTGAAGTCGGCCGGGTTGTCGGTACGCCCGGCGGCGGCGAGCAGTTCTGCCAGTTCGGCAAGGTGCTCTTCGCGCAGCGGCTTTTCGACGCAGTCCGCGCCGAGGGAGGCCACCGTGCCTTTGACGTAGATCCGTGCCTCGTAGATGGAGTCGCCCAGGGCGTCACCGGCGTCGCCGCAGACCACCAGCCGGCCGGCCTGGGCCATGAAGGCGGACATGTGGCCGATGTTGCCGCCCACCACGATGTCCACGCCTTTCATGGAGATCCCGCAGCGGGCTCCGGCGTTGCCGTCGATGACCACCAGTCCGCCGTGCCCGGTGGCCGCGGCGGACTGGGACGCATCCCCCGTCACATGGACCTTCCCGGACATGATGTTTTCCGCCAGCCCGACGCCGGCATTGCCGTTGATGGCCACGCTCCCCTTTTGGTGCATCCCGGCTGCGTAGTAGCCGGCATGGCCGTCGATGGCCACCGCGATGTCCGCGTCGATGCCAACGGCCAGGCTGTGCTTCCCGCCGGGGTTGGTGACGGTCCAGGACTGGCCGTCTTCGGCGTCGTGGATGGCCTGGTTCAGTTCCCGGACAGAGCTGATGGCCAGGTCAACCACTGCCTGCCCGGCATCGGGGGCGGCCGTCGGGGCGAAAGTTTCGGGGGCCGTCAGAGTGACCATGTGTAGACCTTTCCGGGTTCCGGTTCAAAGATGCGGGCGTTGTCGATGCCGGGCAGCCCGGCCAGGGCACGGTATTCGGAGGCCATGGCCACGTAGTCGTCCGTTTCGGCGATGATGGCCGGCTTGCAGGCGATGGGGTCGCGGACCACGGCCATGCTGTCCGCCGTGGTGACCACCAGCGTGTAGAAGCCGTCCAGGACCTTACCCAGGTTCACCAGGGCTTCCTCGAGGGTGTCGCCCTGCTGCAGGCGGGAGGCTACGTATCGGGCGCCCACCTCGGTGTCATTCTCGGAATCGAACACCACGCCTTCGCGCTTGAGTTCCCGGCGGACGGTGGCGTGGTTGGAGAAGGAGCCGTTGTGCACCAGGCAGAGGTCGTCGGCCACGGAAAAGGGGTGCGAGCCCCCGGCGGTGACGGCTGACTCGGTGGCCATCCGGGTGTGGGACAGGCCCTGGCTGCCGGCCATCGCCTCAAGTCCGTGCTCGGCGGCGATCTCCATGGGATGGCCCACGCTCTTCATCACGGCCACGTGTTCGCCACGGCCAATGATGGTGGCGGCGGGCAGGGTTTCGCCGACGGCCTTCACCAGGAGGTCCGTCCCGACGCCGGCACTCACCAGGGTGGTGTCACCCACCACGCGGACGGCTGCTGCCGCGTCCAGCGGGAGGAGGCCGGCCACGCCGGCGGTGATGGCCGCCGGCGTCATTCCCTGGTCCTTGCCCAGGAGGCTGAGGGTGGAGGTTCCGGGGGAAACCAGGCCCGGGGTGTTGTAGACGGCCAGGCCGGCCGAGTCCGGTCCGCGGTCCACGATCTGGCAGAGCATGGAGGACAGCAGGGCGCCCATTTGGGGGTGCAGCGAGGGATTGCGCAGCTGCAGCGCGGCGATTCCGCACATGGAAAGTCCTTTTCTTGGATGTGTGGGTTGCTAAATCGAGGTCAGGTACATGCGGATTTCCCAGTCGCTGACCTGGTTGTGCCAGCTGAGGAATTCCTCTTCCTTGGCGTCCGCGTAGTAGCCGCCGACGGCAGGATCCCCGCTGAGGCTGGCCAGGATCACGGGGTCCTTCCGCAGTGCTTCCACGGCGTGGAGCAGCGTGGCCGGAAGGAGATGCGCGTCGGGTTTGGACTCTCCCGGCCCGGACGGCGGGCCCGGATCCAGGGACTTCTCCACGCCGTCCAGCCCGGCGGCAAGGGCGGTGGCGATGGCCAGGTACGGGTTGGCGGAGCCGTCGCCGGAGCGGAGTTCGATCCGTTTGTTGTCCGGCACCCGGATCATGTGGGTGCGGTCGTTCCCGCCGAAGGATGCCTTCCGCGGCGACCAGGTGGCACCCGAGGAGCTGGTGGTGGCGCCGGTCCGCTTGTAGGAGTTCACGGTGGGGGCGAGGAAGGCCTGCAGCGCAGGAGCATGTTCCAGGATCCCGGCGATGAACGAACAAGCCAGGCCGGAAAGCCCGAGGCCGCGGCCGCCGTCGTCCGTTCCCTCACTGGGGAACAGCGGATCGGAACCTGCCCACAGCGAAAAGTGGAAGTGCAGGCCGGTGCCGGTGCGGTCGGTGAACGGCTTGGGCATGAAGGTGGCGGTCATGCCGCGCTGCCCGGCCAGGATATTCAGGATGTAGCGGAGGGACACCACGCGGTCCGCCGTGGTCAGCGCGTCCGTGAAGTTGAAGTTCTGCTCGAACTGGCCGGCGGCGTCCTCGTGATCGTTCGCATAGTTGCCCCAGCCCAGGGAGTTCATCGCCTCCGAAATGGAGGTGAGGTGGTCGTACATCCGGGTGACGCCGCGGGCGTCGTAGCAGGGGCGGGGCGAATCGTCCCTGTCGTCGGCGGTACTCAGCGTCCCGTCGTCGTTTTTCTTCACCAGGAAGTACTCCACCTCGGCGCCCACCTTGGCCTGCATGCCTTTCTCCGCCAGGCCGGCCAACGTGTTCTTCAGGATGACGCGCGGGGCGTAGGGCCAGGGCTTCCCGCCCACATGCGGGTCGCAGTGGATGATGGCCAGGCCTTCCTTGATGAAGGGGACCGGGGTGAAGGACGCCAGATCGGGAACAGCGATCAGGTCCGGGTCCTGCGGCTTCTGCCCCATCAGGCCCGCGGCATAGCCCGCGAACCCCATGGCGCCGTCCTCGAGTTCAGCCGCGGCCTCCACCGGGACCAGCTTGGCGCAGGGCTTCCCGGTCATGTCCACGAACGTGGCCAGCAGGAAGCGGACGTTGTGGGCACGCGCAATATCGGCCAGGGAGATGGTTGGTTCTTCGGCCGGCGCGGGCGCCTTCAGCCCGCCTTCTGGCATTGGGGTCACAGCAGGGGTTGCGACACTCGTCATCGAAACATTCCTGTCAGGGTTGGCGTTAGCTATCAGTAAACCTTGTTGCACCAGATTAGCCAAGGAGTGATTTCGTGCGTCGGACAGGAAGGTTAAATGCATGTTTCAGCCGACGGGAAGGGATGGGCATGATGGGGCCGCAGCAGCCGGCCCGCCGCACCCGCAACGGCGGCTAAGCTGAAAATCGCAACCACCGGGTGGAGGGCGGCTTCGGCCAGTGGCCGCGGAAGGACGAATCGGAATGGCTCGAGCAACTGTGCAGGACGTCGCCAAAACGGCGGGAGTGTCCGTCGGCACGGTATCGCGCGTGCTGAATGGAAGCCCGGCCGTGAGCGCGTCAAGCAGGGAAAAGGTGGCCGGTGCCATCCGGCAGCTCAACTACCGCCCGCTCGCCTCCGCACGCGACCTGCGCCGCGACCGCACCATGCGCATCCTGGCGCTCTCGAAAAACCTCGAGTCCCCCGTCATCAGCGAAGCGTTCCGTGGCTTCGGTGACGCCGCGGCCTTGTCCGGCTATGTCAGCCTGATCGCCCCGACGTCCGGCGACCTCGAGCGGGAACAGCAGCTCGTGGATATGCTGCGCAACGGGTCCGTGGACGGATTGATCCTGTTTTCCCCCACCATGCCGGACGGCGACGTTGAAGCGCTGGCTGAGCAGCTGAGCGTTGTCCAGGTCTGCGAGATCGTCGATTCCGAGGCAGCGTTCGGTGTATCCATTGACGACCGGCAGGCCGCTTACGACATTACGCGGCACCTCATCGGGACAGGCGCCCGGCGGCTTGCCATCATCGGCAACCGGGCTGCCCGCTCCGGCAGGCTGCGCGAACAGGGGTTCCGGGAGGCCCTGTCCGAGGCGGGCCTGGCCGCGGAACAGGGCCTGTTCGCCAACGGTGACTTCGATTTCCACGCCGGCCGCCGCCTCACCAGGGAACTGCTGGCCATGGACCGCCTGCCCGATGCCGTGTTCTGCGGCAGCGACACGGTGGCGGCGGGCTGCGTCCGGGAAATCATCGACGCCGGCCTGCGGGTGCCGGACGATGTGGCGGTTGCCGGCTTCGACGATTCCATCCAGGCGGAGATGTGCGTCCCGGAGCTCACCACCATCCGGCAACCGGCGTACGACCTGGGCCGCGTGGCCTTCGAAGCACTCCTCGAACGAATGACCGGCCCGGCCCACCGCCGCGGCCGGACGTTCCTCCCGCACGAGCTCGTCATCCGGGATTCCACACAGAACTGACAGGGGTTGACGCCCCGGGGCAGTATCTGAAAGGATTTTGGAATCGATTCCAAAACCTCTTCGATCCACCCCCAAACCATTTTGGAATCGATTCCATGACCCTCACCCCAACGCCGCCCGGAAAAGGAAAGAACCTCGTGAACAACCAGCAAACCCCCGTCCAGCAGCCGCCAGCGCCAGGAGGAAACCCGGAACTGCGCGTGGGCGTGGTGGGCATTGGCTGGGCCGGCCAGCAGCACCTCAAGGCCTATTCCGAGCTGGACGGTGTCCGCATCGTGTCGCTGGCCGGGATGGAGCAGGAGCTCCGTGACTCCCTGCAGGCCGAGTACGCCATCCCCAACGGTTTCGCCGGATGGGAAGAGATGCTGGACCACGGCGGCCTGGACGCCATCAGTGTGGCAGTGCCCACCTTCCTCCACGCACCCATCGCCATCGCCGCCCTGGAGCGGGGAATCCACGTGCTGAGCGAAAAGCCCATCGCGCGCAACGCCGTCGAGGGCCAGGCCATGGTGGACGCCTCCCGCAAGGCAGGCCGTGTCCTGGACGTCGCCTTCAACCACCGCCGGCGCGGCGACATCCAGGCGTTGAAGGAGGTAATCGACGACGGCGGGCTGGGCCGGCCCTACTACGCCAAGGCTTCCTGGCTGCGCCGCTCCGGCATCCCGACGCTGGGAAGCTGGTTCACCAACCCCGAACTTGCCGGCGGCGGACCGCTGGCGGACATCGGGGTGCACGCGCTGGATTACGCCCTCCACCTCCTGGGCGAACCGAAGGTGCTGGCTGTCTCCGCCGCCACCCACTCGGAGCTTGGCCCGCAGGGCAGGGGCGGCGGCAGCCGGTATACGGCCCAGGCCACCAGCCACGCGTTCGAGGTGGAAGACTTCGCGTCAGCGTTCCTCCGGCTTGAGGGCGGCGGCACACTGCTGATCGAGGCGGGCTGGGCCACCTACCGGGAACAGGACGACCTGCTCGATTTCACGGTTTACGGCACCGACGGCGGCGCGGAGCTCAAGGTACACGGCGCACCCTTCCCGCCGGTCGGCCAGCTCCGGGTGTTTACCGACAAGGACGGCGAATCCGCAGACTACGTGCCAACTGTGCTCCCGGGCCGCGCGCATGACGCAGTAGTGGAAGACTTCGTTACGGCAGTGCGCGGCGGCGACGCCGTTTGGGCCGGGCATGACGGCTCCCTCGCGCTCTACCGTGCACAGATCATCGACGCGTGCTACCAGTCCGCACTTGAGCAGAGGGAGGTTCGTCTCTAATGAACGGCAAACTGAGGATCCGGGTGTGGAACGAGGGCGTCCACGAGGCCATCAACGAGCCGTCGCACATCGGGGAGATCTATCCTGACGGCATCCACGGTGCCATTGCGGCAGGACTTCGTTCCTACTTCCCGGACGCTGACATCACGACGGCGGTCCTGGCTACCGACGACCAGCACGGCCTTGACGAGGAGGTGCTTGCGGAGACGGACGTCCTGCTCTGGTGGGGCCATATGGCCCACGCCGAGGTGGGCGACGCCGTCGTCGAACGCGTCCACCGGCACGTGCTTGGCGGCATGGGACTGATTGTGCTCCATTCGGGGCACTTCGCGAAGATCTTCACCAAACTCCTGGGCACCAGCTGCTCCCTCGCCTGGCGCAACGACGGCGGGCGCGAACTGGTCTGGACCGTCAAGCCGTCCCATCCCATCGCCGAAGGCGTGGACAGTCCCATCGTCATCCCCGAACAGGAGATGTACGGCGAGCTGTTCGATATCCCGGAGCCGGACGACCTCATCTTCATCAGCTCCTTCGCGGGCGGCGAGGTGTTCCGTTCCGGCGTCACCTTCACCCGGGGCAAGGGCCGCATCTTCTACTTCAGCCCCGGCGACCAGGAGTACCCGGTGTACCACCACCCGCAGATCCAGCGGGTCCTGGCCAACGGCGTGAAGTGGGCCGCCCAGCCGGAGCTGGCCCGTTCAGCCCCGGCGGTGACCAACCCTGCCCGGGAGTGGTTCCAGGAGTAGTAGGCGCAAACGGCTACAGCCCGAGCCGGGCCCAGACGTCGATGGGATCCACTGTGCTGCCGTCGACGAAGGCAAAACGGCCGTCCGGCAGGACGTGCGAGCCGTCCAGTTCCACATGCAGGCCTTGCCCGCCCAGTCCGACGACGGCGGCATAGTCGCCGTCTGCAACCCCACCCGACGTGCCGATCCAGGGGATGGTCAGGTGTGATCCCATAGGGTACGGCGCCTGCCGTCCCCAGGTTCCGCCGTCGTCGAGCTTCCCTCCCCAGGGGACGGGCCTGACCTCGGAGGCAAGCGCGGAGCCTGCCTCGATGGGCCACCCGCCGATCCTCATCCTGGCGGCAAGGCTGGACCCGCCACGGACGCGGACCAGCCGCAGCTCTACGGCACCGCGCGTCAGGGACACCACTGTGGCCTCGGGGCCTGGAGTTGCGGTCCCGGCGGCGCCGCTGCCGTGGTCGGGACCGCAGTCGGGATCAATGGCGATCCAGCTGGTGGCGGTCCGGGAGGCTCCCACCTGAATACCGTCCAGCGTGAAGTGCCCCAAGAATTCGAATCCCGTGCGGTGCGTCAGCCGGCCGCCGGCATCTTCGAAGACCACCGCGTTATCGAGCGACTCCGGCTCCAAGTCCGGAAAGGTGGCCGTGGAATAGCCCAAGCGGGCATACAGCGGCGAATCGGCCACCTGGACGCCGGGGTTGGCGTGGTCGGTCCCATGGTTGAGGACCCGGACGATGCCGTCTGCCACAGTCCCGTCCACCTGCCAGCCCGGCGCAACAATGAAGCGCTGCGTGTCTCCAACCTCCACCGGCAACGGCTCCTCCACCGCGGTCCAAACGGGATGGTCTGCCGGCAGGGCCAGGCCCATCATCCCCTTGGCCGCCCAGTAGGGCGAGCCGGCCCCGGAGTAGGCCTGCTTCATGCCGGGAAACTCGCCGTGGAACCCGATAGTCAGCAAACCGTCGCGGTTCACTGCCCCGCGTTCCAGGAAATAGCCCAGGATCCCGGACGCGGCCCGCCGCGAGAGGCCAGGGCTGAGCCGGGTATGGCCCAAGAGCTGCCCTGACCAGAAGGGCGCAGCCGCCGCAAACCGGTAGATCAGGCTCCGGCCCTGGACCAGCGGGGCGCCGTCAGCCCCCACCAGATGCACGGCGTCATCAAGGAAATCGGCAAGCCGTTCCCCGTCAACAGCAGTTCTGGCCTGGACACGCGGGTCCTCCGGTACCATCAGCTGCAGCAGCTGCGGATAGACCTGGAATGCCCAGCCCACATAGTGGTCGTAAGCCCGCTCCGGGCCGTCGGCGAACCAGCCATGGCCCCGGTACAGCGAGTCGTGGATGGCCAGGCCGGCGTCGATGTCGGCGTTGGAGAACTGGCCTCCCACGCTGGCCAGGAACATCTCCACGACGATCTGGAACCACACCCAGTTGATGGGCGGGTACTGGCCGCCGATCACGGTCTCGAACCAGGCAATGAGCTGCTCCTGGACCCGCTGCGGCAGCTTGTCCCACAGCAGCTCCCGGGTAAGCGACAGGCCCACCGCGAGCGAGGCGGCTTCCACCTTCGCCTGGCCCAGCTCCCCCGGCGTGGGCCAGCGGTCAGGGTTGGCCGGGTCGGTTCCGGCGTCAAGCCCCTGCGCGTACCAATCCACAAGCCATCCGGTGTCCTCCGGGCTGCCGGCGATCCGGAAAGACGCCAGCAGGAATGTCCTGGCGAAGGCCTCCAGGGAGTCGCTGCGAGGGCCATAGTTGCTGGTGGCGCCGGGCAGGTACAAGTTGGCGTGATCACCGGTGGCGTAACGGTGAGCGGACCGCAGCAGGTGGTCGGCGCAGGCGCACCAGTGCTCACGGGTCAAGCCGGTGAACGGGGAGAGTTCGCGGTCCAGTGGCGGAAGGACCAGGGCAGCAGGGAGTGCAGAGGTGGTCATGGATTCCTTGGGTTGTCTCAGTTGCCACCGAGCCAGGCGATGGCCCGCAGCAGGATGGCACGGTGTTCAGGGGACGAATACGAGGCGGCGTCGTGGCCCAGGGCGTCATAGAAGGTCCGGCCCCGCCTGCCGCCCGTGCCGGTCCCCCGGTGCAGGGACCACATCAGCGGATGGTCGCGTCCGTCGTGCCTGTGGGTGGCGTGAACGGTGATGTCCGGGCAGGTGCTGAGATAGCTGTAGCGCTCATCCGGCAGCACGAAATCCGGGATGCCGGCAACCACCGGCCCGGAGTCATGAAGGAGACGGACGGCAGCCGGCCCATAATCCGGGTGCATGGACGTGCCCCTGACCCAGCGGCCGCCCAGCCCGTCCTCCCAGGCAGGCAGGTCAACAAAGCTGGTGGAGCTTGAATGGGTCACCAGCATTGGCCGGGCCGAGCCCAGCCACCGCACTAGCCCTGCCGAGGCATCCGGCGTTCCCGGCGACGGGCGGCCGTCACGGGGCAGGCCGACGTTCACGGCCAGTACCGAAGGAAGGCCAGCGGCGTCCGCATGTGCAAGGTCGGCCAGCGCTTCGTCAACATCGCCGGAAATGACGACGTCGAAGCCCGTGTCCCGCAACAGGCCTGCCAACGCATGCGAGGTGTCAGCGAACGGGTGCCACGGATCCGCATACCGTCCCTCGCCGGTGAGGAGCAGGGCGGTGGGCGCACCGCCCAGCGGGGCGGTCACCGGGAATCCTCGAGTACGCCCATGGCAGGCAGCCGCGGAGCGCCTATTGAGGAATCCCGCAGGATCAGTTCGGGGTTGAGTTCCACACGGTGCACCGGGCGCATGCGCCCCTCGGCAAGCCGAGCTGCCATGAGCTGCACAGCCACCTTGCCCACGTAGTGCTTGGGCGGACGGACGGCAGAGATGGCCGGCTCTGCCAGGTAGGCTACCTCGTCGTCGTAGCCCACTACCGCGATGTCGCCCGGAACTGCCAGCCCCCGGTCCACGCAATGTTGCACGAACGCCACCGCCTGGGTGTCTGAATGCACCAGCATGGCCGTGGTGCCGGTTTTGCGGCAGAGCTCCAGGACATGATCGAAGTGGGCGCTGCGCCCGCCGTCCCCCTGCTTGACCGAATCCTCGTGGACGGTTTCCTGGAGTGGGATTTTCAGCGCCGCCAGGGCCTGCTGCCAACCGCGGACCACGTGCGGGCTGGTGGGGCTGGACGAGTCGGTCAGGCAGCCGATCCGCCGGTGCCCTTCCTGCCACAAGTGGCGCACGGCCATGCCGGCACCGAACGCGTGGTCCGTTGCCGCCCATTCCAGGCGGTGGGCGGGGACTTCTGCGGGTGCGCGCCGTTCGGCCAGCACCACGGGAATGGGAAGCGCGTTCAGCCACCGCAGCAGTTCCTGGCCGCGTTCCCCTCCCATGTCAGGTGCCACGATCAGCCCGTCAATGTTCTGGGTGTCCAGCAGGGCCTGTACCTGGCGGCGGTTGTCCGCGGCGTCATATGTGGAACCCCGGACCATGATCCGCAGGTTCTGCTCTTCCGCTTCGGCACGGGCGCCGCTGATGACCTGCGGCCAGTAGTAATCCAGGGACGGCACCACCATGCCGATTGAGTAGCTGTGGGTTACTGCGCGCCCGGCGGCGGTCCGGTCCAGCGGGCTGGGAAGCGTGGCCCCGCCGTGCACGCGGGACACCAGGCCCTCATCTGCCAGTAGATTAACGTCGCGGCGGATGGTGAGTTCACTGACGCCCAGCTTGCCGGCGATGTCCCGGACGGTGATGGCGCCGTGGGCGCGCAGCTCCTCCATGAGCCGCTCCCTGCGCTGAAGCGAGAAGAGGGATTTTCCTGCGGGCTCGGCGGGTTGGTCAGGACTCATGATGCTGCCTCCACGGTGAGGGTGAATGCGCCGTCGGCACCGGTTGTTGCGGGCATGCGGAAGCGAAGCCGGGTCAGGGACTGTCCCCAGATGTCCGCCAGCAGCGGATCATCCAGGTGCCATTCATCCACCAGCACGACGGCGGTGGCCGGCTCCCAGCGCAGCACGGCTCCGCGGCCCGATGGTTTTCCCGGGATTGCGGCGGTGGGGATTCCGGCGGGATGCACAGTGGCCGCCCCGTCCGGTCCACGGCGCAGGGTACCGGCCGTGAGGTAGGTGATGTCGACGTCGGGCGTCCCCGGTGCCGCGGACTCCGGAAGCTCCCAGCGGTCCCCGATGGTGACGCGGCCGGTGTTTCTGTCGAGATCGAAAGTTCGAACCCACTGCCCGGGATCGAGGCCATAGGCTGCGCCGAGGGCAAGTTCCAGGCGGGGCTGGTGGACCGTGGGCTGCCGAAGGACCTGGGCGGTGAATTCGCTGCCCGTGCCCTGCTCAAGCCCCCATGGCGCCGGGACGCTATGCCATGCGCTCTGCATGGCGCGGATGCCGTAGCGCTCCGGGCCGAAGGTTTTCGCCGTGTAGGTGGGCTGGCCGGCGTCCACCAGGAGGGGAACACCATCCACCGCCACCACCACAGAACCCACATCCTGGTGGTTATGGTGCTCGCCATTGTGGCCGCCCTTCGCTCCCAGGAGCAGCCCCTCCGTAGACCCGGCCTTCTGGCGGGCCACCATGATCTGGACGGACGGGAGATAGCTGAAGGAAACCAGTGGCGGGATCCCTGCGGGCCTCGGTGAGGTGGCGAGGAGCGAGTGCAGGACGCGGCCCAGCCCGGCAGCGGCATCCGGCTCCCGGGCGAGCATCGACGCGGCATGGTTCGCTGCATCCTGGTCCCCCAGCCGGTCCGCCCAGCCGTGCAGCATGTCCCAGGGGAGGGCGTCCGCCGCCCGCGCCGGCCCGTCTGCCACGTTCAGGAACCAGGAACCTCCGATGTGCATGCGGTGCGGGAAGGCCACCAGTTCACGGACGACTGGCAGTCCGGCGTCGACGGCTCCTCCGGTGGCCTCCTCCAGCAGCTTGAGCCCCTCCAGCGCCCGCCCCGCGCCGTTCCACCAGTAGGCGAATCCTTCATCGATGGCGCCGTCAACCGGGATTGAGGCCAGGAAGCGGTCCAGGCCCTCGATGCACCGTTCCATGATCCGTGCCTGGAGGTGGGGATCCTCCACCAGGAACAGTGCGGCGGCGCCCAGGTTCGAGTGGATCCACGGGTTCCAGTTGTGGACGTCCCCGTCCAGGCCCAGCCAGTGCCAGTCCAGCCGTTCAAGGAACGGCTGGAAGACGCGTGCAGCCGCCTCATCGCGCAGGCGCCGCCGCAGGCCAGGGGCTCGCGCGTCGAGTTCACTGCCCAGCACGTGGTCCAGCCAGCCCAGCTGGGCAGCCACCTCGCCGGCGCCCAGGTCCAGGAAGGGCCGGGCCAGGTCCGGGACAACTTCTCCAGAGCGGCTGTAGACATCATCGTGGGCCGCCCAGCTCCAGGAACTCTGTTCGCACAGGAGATAGGCACCGTCGATAGATTCGTCGAGCCAGAGGTCGGTGGCCTCACGGTCCGCTGACGTCAGGGCCATGACCACCGCGCGGGTGAGCCTTTGCTGCCGTGCACGCACCAGGCTTTCGTACGCGGTACGGTTCCCGTCGCGGAAGAAGCGCGCGTAATGGGACACCAGGGGCTGCGGCCACGGAGTTCCCCGTTCCGTGCCGGCCTGCTCCCTGATCATGCGTAGGGCGTCAGCCGGAACTGCACTCCATGCGGACGCCTCAGCGGGCGGGACGGACAGTCGCTTAGTTGCGCCCTGAAGTGACGTGACCAACTCCGCAGCGGTGGCGGCCTGGCACCATGCGGAGATGAGCGGTGCCGGACGCTCCGCGTCGGAATGGCCTGTGGTGGTTGTCATGCAGAAACCGGTTCTCTTGTTCGAATACGATCGTTTTAGGACGACCATGACCATGTTGAATGTTCTGTCTTGTTCATGAGTATCTACTGATTGTTAGATGTGATGCAAGACATGGAACGCGGATTCCCGCATTTCACTTCACGGAGGAAAGGAGGCCCGAGTGGCGCGGAAACCCAAGGCCCTGCTGGTCATGAACCAGAAAACATTTGCTGACCAGTTCGATTCCACACGGCTTGACCGTTTGGCGCGCCTGGTAGATCTCGGCCCGGAACCCTGGACCGCGTCCCTTGACCGGCCTGCGCTTGCCGGGCGCCTGGCCGATGTTGAAATCCTGCTGACGAGCTGGGGCGTGCCGCGGCTCGACGGTGCCGCCCTCGCACGCATGCCAAAGCTTCGTGCAATATTCCATTGCGCAGGCACCGTGCGCAGCTTTGTCACTCCGGAACTGTGGGAGCGGGGCATCCTGGTGACCAACGGGGCAGACGCCAATGCCATCCCGGTAGCGGAGTTCACCTTTGCGTCCATCGTGCTGGCTGGAAAGAAGGCACACGTGCTGGCCAATGATGCCCGGGTCTTCCGGGACGACTGGAACTACACCACGAAACGGGGTGAGCTGGGCAACATTGGACGGGTCATTGGCGTCATCGGGTTCTCCCGCATTGGACGCCGGGTAGTGCACCTGGTCCAGCAACTGCAGGATGTCCGTTGCCTAGTCAGCGATCCCTACGCGGATCCCGCCGCCGTGGCCGCGGAGGGAGGGCAGCTGGTGTCCCTCCCGGAGTTGATGGCCGCATCGGACGTGGTGACGGTGCATGCACCTGCCCTACCCGAGACCAAACACATGATCGGCGCGGCCGAACTACGGGCCATGAAGGACAACGCAACGCTGATCAACACGGCCAGGGGCTCACTCGTGGACACGAAGGCCCTCGAAGCCGAGTGCGCTACCGGGCGCATCCAGGCCCTGCTGGACGTGACTGAGCCCGAACCGCTGTCGGCGGATTCGGTGCTGTACGACCTCCCGAATGTCCAGATCACCCCCCACATTGCAGGGTCGCTGGGCACCGAAACCCGCCGCATGTCCGACGCCGCCCTGAACGACCTCGAACGGTACCTCACCGGACAACAGCTGGCCGCGCAAGTGGTGTCCGCGGACCTTTCACTCAGCGCCTGACAACGTAACCGCCGCAGCCCGCGGCCCATTTGAAAACCTAGTAAGGAGACCGCAATGAAGCGCACAACCCTCGCCGCCATCGCCCTGGCAGTGACTGCCGGCCTTGGACTCACCGGCTGCGCCGGGGCAGCCGGCCCGGCCGAACCCCAAGGCCAGGACGGAAAGACCCGCCTTACCGTGTCCGTGTGGAACTACGAAGGCACCCCCGAATTCAAGGCACTGTTCGACAGCTACGAGGCCGCCAACCCCAAGGTGGACATTGAACCCGTGGACATCCTGGCGGACGACTACCCCCAGAAGGTCACCACCATGCTGGCCGGCGGCGACACCACGGACGTCCTGACCATGAAGAACGTCATTGATTACGCGCGCTACGCCAACAACGGCCAGCTGCAGGAAATAAACACTGTGGTGGACAAGGTGGGCAAGGACAACCTGGCCGGCATTGATGCGTTCGATATCAACGGCAAGTACTTCGCCGCGCCGTACCGGCAGGACTTCTGGCTGCTGTACTACAACAAGGACCTGCTCAAGGCCGCCGGCGTGGAGAACCCGGCGGACCTGACCTGGGACGAGTACACCGCGCTTGCCAAGAAACTCACCACCGAAGCGGGCGGCAAGAAGGTGTACGGCACCTACCACCACATTTGGCGTTCCGTGGTGCAGGCCATCGCCGCCGCACAGAACAACGCCGACCAGAACAGCGGCGACTACAGCTTCTTCAAGGACCAGTACAACACCGCACTGGACCTCCAGAAGAGCGGCGCCACACTGGATTTCGGGACGGCCAAGAGCCAGAAGACCAGCTACCGCACCATGTTTGAAAGTGGGCAGGCTGCCATGATGCCCATGGGCACCTGGTACATCGCAGGAGTTTTGCAGGCTAAGAAGGACGGAAAGACGAACGTAAACTGGGGCCTGGCTCCCATGCCCCAGAAGAGCGAGGGCGGGAAGGTTACCACGTTCGGCTCCCCCACGGCTTTCGCCGTAAACAAGAACGCTGCGCACTCGGACGAGGCAAGGAAGTTCATTGAATGGGCAGCCGGTGAGGAGGGCGCCAAGGCGATCTCCAGGATCGGCGTTGTTCCGGCCCTGCAGAACGATGCCGTCAAGGACGCCTACTTCAAGCTCGAGGGGATGCCCACGGACGACCTGTCCAAGAAGGCCTTCACCCCGGACCAGATTGCCCTGGAAATGCCGGTCAGCGACAAGTCCGCTGCGACAGACAAGGTCCTGAACCAGGAGCACGACCTCATCATGGTGGGTGAACGCCCGGTGGACGACGCTATTGCCGAGATGGGCAAGCGCGTCAAGAGCGAAGTCCTCGGTCAGTAACAGCAGCATGACTACTGAAACCATTCCTTCGAAGGTTGCCCCGGCCGCCGGCCGGGGCAACCGGAAGCAGGCCAGGCGCAACACCCTGATCGGCTGGACGTTCATCCTGCCAAACTTCCTGGGGTTCCTGGCCTTCACGCTCATTCCGGTGCTGGCAGCATTCGCCCTCTCCTTCATGGAGTGGACCTCCTTCACCGCCCCCAAATGGGTGGGGTTGGCCAACTTCCAGCGGATGTTCGCCAGCGATTCCTTCTGGGTGGCACTGCGGAACACCGTGGTCTACGCCATCGGGCACGTTCCGCTCACCATGGCCCTGGCCCTTCTGCTGGCCATGCTGCTGAACCGCAAACTCAAGGGCATTGGCTTCTTCCGGGTGGCCATCTTCTTCCCCTACATCACCTCCCTGGTGGCGGTGGCAGTGGTCTGGAACATGCTGTTCAGCCCGGACAACGGCCCCATCAACCAGTTCCTGCACGCCATTGGCATCGCCAATGCGCCGGGCTGGACCTCCAGCTCCGACTGGGCACTGCCCGCAGTCATCATCACCAGCGTCTGGCGGGATATGGGCTATTACATGGTCCTGTACCTGGCCGGGCTGCAGGCCATCCCTACCGAACTGTATGAAGCGGCAGAGGTGGACGGCGCCAGTGCGTGGCAGCGCTTCTGGAACGTCACCATCCCGTCCCTGCGGCCCACCACCTTCTTCGTGGTGGTCATGCTGACAGTCTCCAGCTTCAAGGTCTTCGACCTGATCGTGGTCATGACCAACGGCGGACCGGGACGCTCCACCACCGTGCTGTCCCAGCTCATCTACCAGGAAGGCATCGGTGAAGGAAAGTTCGGCTACTCGTCCGCCATCTCCCTGGTGCTGTTCCTCATCGTCCTGACGGTCACCGTCCTGCAGTTCAAGATCCAACAGCGGAGGGAACGCTGATGACCAACATGGCCGAAGACCTCAAGACCGAAGCTCCCCTCGCCGGCCTGGCACCTGCCACGGAAGACCGCCGTCGGATTGACCGCAGACGCTCGACCCGGGAGCGGGAAAAGCGCACCAGTGACCTGGTCATCTATTCCGTCCTCGCCGTCCTGGTGGTGGCACTCATGGTGCCGTTTATCTGGATGGTCTCCTCGTCGCTGAAGGAGAACAACCAGGTCCTCACGGTTCCCATCCAGTGGATTCCCAGCGAATTCGTGTGGAGCAACTACACGGACATCTGGACCCGCATTCCCATGATGGGCTACTTGCAGAATTCGCTGTACCTGGCCGTGATCATCACGTGCCTGCAGGTGCTGACGGGTTCCCTGGCCGCCTACGGGTTCTCGAAGGTCCGCTTCCCAGGCAGGGATGTCCTGTTCCTGGCCTACATCGGCACCATCGCTGTGCCGTGGCAGGCCTACATGGTGCCGCAGTACATCATGATGCAGAACCTGGGGCTCACCAACAGCTTTAACGCCCTGATCCTGCTGCAGGCGTTCGGCGCGTTCGGCGTGTTCCTGATGCGCCAGTACTACATGACCATCCCGGATGAACTGTGCGAGGCCGCCCGGATTGACGGCCTGAGCGAGTACGGCATCTGGGCGCGGGTGATCCTGCCGCTGTCCAAGCCGGCGCTCGCCAGCCTGGCACTGCTGACGTTCGTGAACACCTGGAATGACTACATGGGGCCGTTCATCTACCTCACGTCCAACCGGCTCTGGACGGTCCAGCTGGGACTGCGTTCATTCGTAGGACAGTTCGACGCGGAGTACGCAATGATCATGACCGGCTCGGTCATCTCGGTGATCCCCATCCTGGCGATCTTCCTGGTTGGCCAGCGGTACTTCATCCAAGGCATCGCAACGAGCGGCATGAAGGGTTGAGTGCAGTGCGGGAGCAAGCAGCACCGCGGCGCGGACTGGCCGGGCGGATTCCGAGTCCCGGGTTTGACACCTTTGGGAGCATCTTCGGGTTCGTTTATACGTTCCTGGCCGGGAACGTGCTGATGGCTGCGGCCAACGCCCCGCTGGTGCTGTGCCTGGCCCTGGTAGCGGACCCTGTTGCCGCATGGCCGTTCTTCCTGGCACTTTCGGCCACCGTCCCGCCGTCTCTCTCCGGCCTGTTCGCCGCCTTCAAGGCATTGAACGACGACGGTATTGCGGTCAAGCCGGTCGCCTCCTTCCTGCGGGGCTACCGGCACGGCTTCCGGCGCTCGGCCCTGCTGGGCCTGGCCGCCGTGGCGGCACTGCTGTTCCTTGGCGTGGACCTGGCCATCGTCCAGTCCATGCCGGCCGCGGCGCTGCTGGTGCCGGTGATCGCGGTGGCCGCAGCCCTAACGGTGGCCGTTGCCGTGATGGCGGTTGCCGGCGTCGCACTCTTCCCGGCCGCCGGCCTCAAGGGCCTGGTCAAGGCCGCTTTATACGTGTCCGTGCAGCGCTGGTACCTGAGCCTGGCCATGCTGGTGCTTCTGGGAATCATCGCTGCCGCCGCCCTGCTCCAGCCGGTCCTCGGCGTGGCGCTGGCCCCGGCGCCGCTGCTGTTCGTGGTGTGGAGCAACTCCGATTATGCCTTCTCCGCTGCACTCCGCACTCCCCAGGATACCCATTGACCTCTTTTGCCATCGGCGAGCGCGACTTCCTCCTGGACGGCGAGCCGTTTCGAATCCTTTCCGGCGCCATCCACTACTTCCGGGTGCACCCGGGTTCATGGGCAGACCGGATCCGCAAGGCACGGCTGATGGGGCTCAACACCATCGAAACGTATGTGGCCTGGAATGAACACGCCCCCAGCCCAGGCGTTTTCCGGACTGATGGCAGCCTGGACCTTGGCCGCTTCCTGGACCTCGTGGCGGCCGAGGGCATGCGTGCCATCGTCCGGCCCGGCCCGTATATCTGTGCAGAATGGGACAACGGCGGGCTGCCGGCGTGGCTGTTCACGGATCCCACCATCGGCGTGCGCAGCAGTGAGCCCGGCTACCTGGCCGCCGTGGATGCCTTCATGGACCAGCTGCTGCCCATCGTGGTTGAACGGCAGGTCACCACGGGCGGTCCCGTCATCCTGCTCCAGATAGAAAACGAGTACGGAGCCTACGGCGCGGACAAGGAATACCTCCAGCACCTCGTGGACGTTGCCAAGCGGGCGGGCGTGGAGGTGCCGTTGTTCACCTGTGACCAGCCTTTCGGCACCATGATCGAGGACGGTTCGCTCCCCGGGCTGCACAAGACCGGCACCTTTGGCTCGAGGGCGGATGAACGGCTGGCCTTCCTGCGGGAGCGGCAGCCCACGGGGCCGTTGATGTGCGCCGAGTTCTGGAACGGCTGGTTCGACAACTGGGGAACCCACCACCACACCACCGATGCTGCCGCCGCTGCAGCGGAACTGGACGCCCTGCTGTCCGCCGGGGCATCGGTAAACATCTACATGTTCCACGGCGGCACCAATTTCGGTTTCACCAACGGCGCCAATGACAAGGGCATCTACGAGCCCACCATTACGTCCTACGACTACGACGCCCCCCTGGCCGAAGACGGCTTCCCTACGGAAAAGTACTTCGCGTTCCGCAGTGTCATCGCCAAGCACTTCCCGGTTCCGGCCGAAGTACCAGGCCGCCGGCCTGTTGCCGCCCAGGCCGGGGTGGAATTGACGGAAAGCGTACCGCTGCTGGATGTCTCATGGCTGGGCAGTCCGGCCCAGGTGGTGGCCGGAGCGGTTCCAGCCGCCGAAGCCACCGGCCAATACCGCGGATTCTTCCTTTACGAAAAGGTCCTTGCCCGCAGCGGTGTACTCTCCTTCACCGACGTACGTGACCGGGCGCAGTTCTTCCTGGACGGCTTTCCGCTGGGAACGCTGAGCCGCGAACTCGGCGAGCGCTCCATCGTCATCCCCCGGGAAGGGCTGTTGCAGGTGCTTGTAGAGGACCAGGGCAGGGTCAACTACGGGCCCAGGATCGGCGAAGCGAAGGGCCTGATCGCACCGGCGCTACTGGATGGCGCAGAGGTTCTGGACTGGGCCCTCCGGCCGGTGGACCTTGCCCCGCTGGGTGACTTCCGGCAGGAAGCCGGGGAACTCCAAGGTTCCGGCGGCGTTGCGGGCCCATCCGTGTCCTTCGGGTCGTTTGCTGCCGACGGTCCCGGCGACCGATACCTCCGGCTCGACGGCTGGACCAAGGGCAACGCCTTTATCAACGGGGTCAACCTGGGACGCTACTGGAGCCGCGGCCCGCAGCGCACCCTCTACATACCCGGGCCGCTCGTCCGGCAGGGGCTCAATGAGCTGGCCATCCTGGAACTGCACGGCAGCTCCACACGGCTGGTGGGGTTCGCCGGCGCCCCGGACCTGGGCCCTGGCGAAAAGTAGGTTGATCTGCGAGAAGCGTCATTGACATCGGGTCCGTCCGGGAGCACATTGGGAGCGTCGCACACGGGACCGGCAGGTTCTGGACGGGCACATCCCGCCCTGCCGGTCCCCTTTCCCGGCGCACACAGCCCCGGACGAACTCAATAACCACTCCTTATGAAGGAGCCAGAAATGCCCGCAGTAACGGTCACGGACCTTGCAACCAAATCTTTCGACGAGCCCGATGAGAAGCGCCGCCCACCCAAGACCCAGGTGGATGTGGTCAGCATTGGCGGCGCCACCCTTGGCCGGTTCACCTTCGAGCCCGGCTGGCGCTGGTCTGAAACCGTGAAGACGGTGGTCAAGACGGACAGCTGCCAGAACAACCATCTGGGCTTCTGCACCGGCGGCACCTTGACGGTGCAGCTCAACGATGGAACGCAGAAGACCATCCACGCCGGTGACGCCTATTCCATCCCGGCCGGGCACGACGCCTGGGTGGAGGGCGGCGAGACGTTCGTTGGGTATGAAGTCATCAGCGCGGCCGAGTACGCCAAGCCCGCCTGATTCTGCGGAAGCACGGCGAACCGGCAGGAAAGGGAGGTCCCCCAGACCTCCCTTTCCTGCCGCCGGGGCCCTACCGTTGAGGGGAACACGACGATCGGAGAGCAATGAAAGTCACCGTCATCGGCGGCAGCGGCCACATCGGTTCGTTCCTGGTCCCCCGGCTGGTCCGCGCAGGCCACGAAGTCACCAACATCAGCCGCGGCACCAGCGCCCCCTACACGGACACGCCCGAATGGCAACAGGTCCACCAGGTCACCGCGGACCGGCAGGAGGAAGACCGGGACGGAACGTTCGCCGAGCGGGTGTCCGCGCTCAAGCCGGATGCCGTGGTGGACCTGGTCTGCTTCACCCTCGAATCTGCGGCGGCGCTGGTGCACCGGTTGCGCGGCGAGGTGGGGCACCTGCTGCACTGCGGCTCCATCTGGCGCTACGGGCAAAGCCTGAAGCTGCCCATCCGGGAAGGTTCGGATTCCGCCGCAGCACCCTTTGGCGACTACGGCATCCAGAAGAACCGGATCGCGTTGATGCTCAAGGAAGAGACCGCCAGCGGAGGCCTGGCAACCACGTCGCTGCACCCCGGCCACATCGTCGGTCCGGGGTGGCACCCCGTTGGCCCGCTCGGAAACCTGGATCCGTCCGTCTGGCAGACGCTCTCCGCCGGCCAACCCCTCCGGATCCCCGGCAGCGGCGCGGAACTGATGCACCACGTGCATGCCGACGACGTCGCCCAGGCTTTCGAAAAGGCCATCGCGCAGCGGGAGGCGGCCGCCGGCGAGGACTTCAACATCGTGGCCCCGACGGCCCTGACCGTGCGTGGCTACGCGGACATCGCGGCCGCCTGGTTCGGGCACGCCGCCGTGCTGGAGACGGTGACGTGGGACCGCTTCCGCGAAAACACCTCCCGGGACTACGCCGAGTCCAGCTGGGGCCACCTCTACCGCAGCCACTGCTTCAGCATTGAAAAGGCCGCGTCCGTGCTGGGTTATGCGCCCCGGTATGAGCCGGAGCAGGCCGTCTTCGAATCCATCCAATGGCTGGTGGAGCATGAGCGGCTGCACGTCGCCCGGCCCCTGGGCGTCCCCGCGGGCTGACTCCGGCCGGGCGGCACCCGCTAAACGGGCACCCGCCGGAGCCGTGCCACCAGCGCGGCGGCCAGCAGGGCTGTCGCCAATTCCAGTGCGATGACCAGCAGCAGTTCCGCCGCGCCGTCCGCAGGGGCAACGGACGACGGCGGGGCGCCGGCATGGGCGTGCCCCGCACCGCCGGCGGCCAGCAGCAGGACGGCGTGCACGGCGGCCATGGCCACTGCAGCGGCGGTGACCTGGTGCAGGGCGCCCACGCGGTTGTGCCGCCAGATGTGGACCGCGCACGGCATGCAGATGGCGGCGAGTGCCAGCATGAGTACACTCAGCCACACCCCATGACGGCCGGCAGCGGCCAGCCACAGGTGTGCCGCGCAGCAGACGGCGGTGACCACGGCCACCAGCCGCGGATGCAGGACCGGACCCCTGGCACCGGCCCGTCCTGCCGCCGTCGTGCTCCCTGCCGGCGCAAGGAGGTCAGTGGCAGGAGCCACCGCTGCCGCCCTCGGTGTGGCAGGCCGCAGCCTGCATGTTCGGATTGGCCGGGACATCCAGCACCGGGCTGCGGTCGAAGAAGCCCTCGGGACGGAGCTTGAAGCCCACGGTGTCCACGGGCATGATGGGCCAGTCCTCCACGCGGGGGAAGTGGGTGAGGCCAAAGGTGTGCCACACCACGATGTCCTGCCCGTCGATATCGCGGTCCTGCGCCACGTAGGCCGGCAGACCCGCTCCCCCGGCGTGCTGGTTCACGAAGTCGCCCGTGGGGTAGCGCTCGTCCTCGGCGTAGCGGGTGACCCACAGGTCCTTGGTGGCGAACGCGGCCCGGCGGGCGATGGAGGAGCCGGGATCCGCCAGCAGGGTGGGCTGATTGTGGGAATGCAGCTTGTAGCCCACGGGTTCGCCCAGCCGGTTCCGGGAGTCCGGGTTGGAGATGATCCAGGTCCGGCCGGTGCGCGCGTCGGCCTCCCGGACACCCTGTGATTCACGGGCCAGGACGGTGCGCCTGCGGGAGAAGGCATTGCCCCGCTCATTGCCGGGTCCCATGGGCTGGCGGACCACATCCTCCTCCTCCACGCGGTTGGTGAACCCGTCGATGGCCATGTCCAGCCGGGCACTGAAGAGGTGCTGATGGAAGGGCGCGCCCAGCCCGGGTGCCAGCTGCGAAATGTTATCCGAGCCGCCCTCGGGGAAGGCAGACGTGAAGACAATGCCGGTGGCCTTGGCCTCGAATTCGATGGTGCCGTCCAGGTAGAGGTACCAGTAGAAGCCGTAGTCGTAGTTGCCGATGGTGGTGAAGAAGGAAATGACCAGGCGCCGGTTTCGGCGGGTGTAGGTGACGCCGCTCCAGAGGTCCGAGTGCTTGGAGAGGATGCTCCAGTCCTCCTCGTGCATGCAGATGCCGTTGCGGATTTCCCGGGGGTTGCCAAAGGCATCGGAGATGACGGGGCTCAGGTAGGTGATCTCGCCCAGGCAGTCGCAGCCCAGTTCCAGGGAGTTGGCGTACTGGCCCACCAGGTATTCGCCGGTGTCGAAGTAGTTCTGCCAGGACCGGACCGGTGACGGGTCACCGTACGGGACCACCATCTCGGCGATGGACGCCCGGTTGATGATGGGCCGCTTCCGGCCGCCGTCCTGGAAGGCAAGGTTGTGCAGGACCACGCCTTCGCGGACATCGAACCCCACATCCACGCTCCACTTTTCCCACTCCACGTGGTTGCCGCCCGTCACCGTGAAGCTGGGCCCCTCCGGCTGGGTAATGCTGATGGGTTTCTGGGTGGTCCGCAGCGGCCCGGTCAGTTCCGGATCCGTGTAGTTGCCGTGCTCGGCCGGGATGGGCATCACGCCGAGGTCGATCACCTGGGTGACCTCCTTTCTGACCACGTCCACATAGGCCACCAGGCCGTCCACGGGGTGCGCCCAGGCGCTGTCCTCCGGGAACTCCTGGACGAATGCCAGCCCGCGCAGGATGCGCCGGCCCTTCTCCCCGGCATATTCGAAGACACCGGCGGACAGCGGAGCCACGCGGACTTTCTCCACGGCGAGACCGCGGTCCGCCAGCGCCTTGAGCCACCGTTCATCGGTGGCCAGCAGGGACTCCACCACTTCGAATTCCTCCTCCAGGACCGGCAGTTCGCCGGTCACCGCGGTGTCGAGTTCGACGGCGGAGGCCACCTTTTGGTGCGTGGCGGAGACAATGACGTCGCGGGGGGCCGCGCCGGAGACGTCGTGGATGAACACACGGAAGCGGCGGTCCGCGGTTTCCGGAGCCGCGCCGCGGGCGGGATCGAGCAGGCCAAGGTAGGCGATCCTGTGCTGCGGGCCCAGGTGGCCTTCCGCCTGCAGGATGGCCCGAACCTGCAGGATTTCGGCGGCGGTTGCCAGGCCAAAGGCGGAGACAGTTTCGGTTGGGGCAAGCGTCATGGGGGTGAACCTTTGTCCGGGCCGTTTCCGGCCACTGGGTTTATTTTCTATAGTTGTAGAGAATAAACGTCCGTAACATGGCTCACAAGAGGCTGGACCAATATTTTTTCGGGGAGTGGCCGCAGTGCCCAAGATTGTTGACCATGACGAGCGGCGCCTGGAACTGGTGGATGCCACCTGGCGGATCATTGCCCGGCAGGGTCTCGAAGGCGCCACCATGCGGGAGATTGCCATGGAGGCAGGATTCGCCAACGGCGCACTGAAACCCTACTTCCCCACCAAGGACACACTGCTGGAGTTCGCATTCAGCCACGTGTTCAACCGCACCAACCAGCGGATTGCAGAGGTCACGCAGGGCAAGTCCGGCCTCGCCGCACTCCGGGCCTTTTGCCTTGAAGTGCTCCCCCTGGATGAGGAGCGCGTCAACGAGGCACGGATTGTTATCCCGTTCTGGCAGAGGGCGGTCAACGATGCCGAAAAAGCCGGGATCCACCAGCGCTCCATGGACGAATGGCTGGCTGCCATCCGGCGCTACCTGGCGGAGGCGAGGGACAGCGGGGACGTGACCGCCGCCGTCGACGACCACGTCCTGGCCGGCCAACTTTTGAACATGCTCCTCGGCGCGCAGATTGAGGCTGCCCTTGCGCCGGAGGGCAGGACGGACTTCGGACACGCCGCCCAGCTTGAGGGCTACCTTGCGCTGCTCGGCAAAAATCCCGCGGGCAAATGAGCGCCATACTCGAAAGTATGCTTACTATTGAGGGGTCAGGTTCTGGTTCACACCGGAGCGAGCACGAACTGTAAGGAGCATCTCCATGGGTTTGGATGACAAGATTGGCAACGCAGCAGAGAAGCTCGGCGGCAAGGGCAAGGAAGCTGCCGGAAACGCCACAGGCGATGAAAGCCTGAAGGCCGAAGGCCAGACAGACCAGGCAAAGTCGGACCTCAAGCAGGCCGGCGAGCACGTCAAGGATGCGTTCAAGAAGGATTAATCGACGCTCGCGTAATGGGTGCAGCTCCAGCAGGAGCTGCACCCATTGTCGTTTTCAGGGGAATTCGGCTCCGGCGCCTTCGGCGGGCGGCCCGTTCCTCATGTCCCGCAGTTCCTGCAGCAGCTTCAACTGTTCGGCATTGATGTTCATGAGCATTTCTATCTGCGCCGCCGCCCTCACGTCCGTCTCATAGTCATGCTGCGCCATCGCCGAGGCAATGGCATCCTGGCGCTTGGCCGCGATCAGCAGGATGGCCCCCTGCAGGCCGGCCAGCATGGACAGGAAAAGGTTCAGGAGGATGTAGGGATAGGGGTCCCACGCACTGGTTGCCAGGACGTAGGAGTTCAGGGCAGCCCACAGCATCATGAAAGCCAAAAAGATGCCCACGAAGGGCCAGCTGCCCATCCCGTTCCGGAGGGTGTCCGCGGCCCTTTCGCCGGGGGTGAGCCCTTCCTTGTGCCGCCGGTGCCAGTTGACTCTGATGTCCGCCATGGACCCAGACTATGTCCCGCCAGCCCGGCGGCGCGGCTAGTGGATAAGACCCGACACGAGGTTGATGGTGGTGGCCAGCACGATCGCACCAAGGAGGTAGGACAGCAGTGCCTGCCGCAGGACGGTGGAACGGATGGCGTTGGTTTTGAGGTCGGTATCGGACACCTGGAACGTCATCCCCACTGTGAAGGCCAGGTAGGCGAAGTCCGCGTACCGGGGAGGGGTCTCCTCGTTAAAATCAATGCCGGTCCCGTCCCGGTAGTAAATGGCCGCATACCTCAGGGTGAACAGGGTGTGGACCAGGAACCAGGACAAGGCAATGCTGCCCAGGGCCATGGCCACGGTTGCGTCCTTGGTGTAGCCCTGGGCATTGGAAGCATCCACCAGGATCAGCCCCACGCCCGCAAAGCTGGCCACCGTGGCCGTTAGCACCAGCGCATCCGAAAAGACCCGGCCCGGGTCCTCACGCAACGCATGGGCCGCGGTGGCGGCGGGCCCCAGGCGCCCAATGACGATCCACACCCACAGCAGGTACGTCACGGACGCAGCAGCCCAGCCAAGAGCGGGTGCGTATGCCCAATTGCCCCAAAAGCCCACCAGCAGGGCGGCAGCCAGGCCCACGCCCAGCATCACCAGCATCCTGAGCCGCGAGTGGTGCGCAGGGGAATTAAAGTTCCGCTTGACGCCCCCGGGGGCAGCTGCTCCGTCCATGGCTCGATCCTGCCACGGGAGGCTGCAGCCCACCTGTGAAGCGCGTGCCTAATTTACCCAGCGCGGAGCCGCAGTTTTATTTTCGCCAACTGTTGAAAAAAGACGGAGCCGGGGTTAATCTGGACTCACTGTGTCCCACGACACAGCCGGGGGAACGTCACGCTGCATACGTAACGAGGAACACCATGCCAGCAACAGCTCCAACCCGGGCAACGTCCGGACATGCACCGCAGGACCTTGTTTCCAGGGTGGCCGGCTCGTTCGACCACTGGAAGCACCTGGTGGCCGAATCCTTCGTGCCCCTCACAGCGCGGACCGACGACGTGGACGGCTTCCGGGGACAGATGCGTTCGCGGGTGCTGGACCGGATGTCCATCGTTGAAGTCACCGCCAGCTCCCACGAGGTCCACCGCACGCCGGCGTTGATCGCCCAGGCCCACGAGCGCTACTTCAAGCTGAACCTGCAGCTGGAGGGAACGGGCCTGCTGATCCAGGACAACCGGGAAGCGGTGCTTCACCCCGGGGACCTTGCCATCTACGACACCAACCGGCCCTATACCCTCGCCTTCGAGGAACATACCCGGATCATGGTGCTCATGTTTCCCTGCGACGCGCTGTCCCTGCCCACGGATTACGTCGGCCAGCTTGCGGCGGTACGGATGGGCAGCAGCGGCCTCAGCGGCATTGTGGGCCAGTTCATCCGGCAGCTGTCGTCGAACCTGGATGTCCTAAACGGGCCCAGCGGATCCAGGCTGGCCACGAATGCCCTGGACCTGGTGTCCACCATGCTGCATGCGGAAATGGACATCTCCCCGGACAGGATGAAGCCGCAGGCACTCCTGGCCGTGTCGATCCGGGAGTACATCGAGGCCAACCTCTCCGATCCGCTGCTGTCACCGGCGGGAATCGCCGCGGCGCACTTCATCTCCACCCGGCACCTGCACAACGTCTTCCACGAGTCCGGCAGCACAGTTGCCGGCTTCATCCGGAGCCAGCGCCTGGACGGTGCCCGGCGGGACCTTCGGGACCCGCTGCACGCCGGAAAGTCCGTGGGCGCCGTGGCCGCCGCCTGGGGATTCCTGGACGCCGCCCACTTCAGCCGCACGTTCCGGGACGCGTTCGGGGTCTCCCCCACCCAGTGGCGCCGCGGCGGCTAAATCAGGCCCTGCTTGAAAAAGCCCTGCTAGATCAAGCCCTGCGCCAACATGGCGTCGGCCACCTTGATGAAGCCGCCGATGTTCGCGCCGAGCACGTAGTTGCCCGGTTCGCCGTATTCCTCGGCGGTTGCCGCGCACCGGTCGTGGATGCCCACCATGATGTCCGTCAGCCGCGCCTCGGTATGCTCGAAGGACCACGCGTCCCGGCTGGCGTTCTGCTGCATTTCCAGGGCCGACGTGGCTACCCCTCCCGCATTCGCCGCTTTGCCGGGACCGAAGAGCACCCCGGCGTCCTGGAACACCGCCACGGCGTCGCGCGTGGACGGCATGTTGGCACCTTCCCCGACGGCCATCAGGCCGCCGCGCACCAGCCGGGCGGCAGCACCGCCGTCGAGCTCATTCTGGGTGGCGCACGGCAGCGCCACCGAAGCGTCCACGTCCCAGACCGAGCCGCCGTCCACGTAGGCAACGCCCGCCCGCCGCTCGGCGTAGTCCTTGAGCCGCGCCCGCTGCACTTCCTTCACCTCGCGGAGCAGTCCGACGTCGATGCCCGCCTCATCCACCACATAACCGGAGGAATCGGAGCAGGCCACCACGGTGGCGCCGAGCGACTGCGCCTTGGCGATGGCGTTGATGGCCACGTTGCCGGATCCGGAGACAACGACGCGCTGGCCATCAAAGGACGTCCCGCGGGTCCGGAGCATCTGCTCTGTGAAGATCACAGTGCCAAATCCGGTGGCCTCCGGCCGCACCAGTGATCCGCCCCAGGAGATGCCCTTGCCGGTTAGAACCCCGGACTCATACCGGTTGGTGATCCGCTTGTACTGGCCGAAGAGGTAGCCAATTTCGCGGCCGCCCACACCGATGTCGCCGGCGGGGACGTCGGTGTATTCGCCGATATGGCGGTAGAGCTCGGTCATGAAGGACTGGCAGAACCTCATGACTTCGGCGTCGCTGCGGCCGCGGGGATCGAAGTCGGAACCGCCCTTGCCGCCGCCGATGGGCATTCCCGTCAGGGCGTTCTTGAAAATCTGCTCAAAGCCGAGGAACTTGACGATCCCGAGGTATACGGAAGGGTGGAAGCGCAGGCCTCCCTTGTACGGGCCCAGGGCGGAGTTGAACTCCACCCGGAAGCCGCGGTTGATCCGCACGCGGCCGGAGTCGTCCGTCCAGGGGACCCGGAAGATGATCTGGCGCTCGGGCTCGCAGAGGCGCTCCAGGATCGCGGCTTCCAGGAATTCGGGGTGGCGGTCGTGCACCGGGCCCAGGCTTTCAAAGACCTCCACCACCGCCTGGTGGAATTCTGTTTCCCCCGGGTTCCGTGCCAGGACGGTGTCCCTAATGGCTTCCAGCCGTGCGTCCATGAACTTTTTCCTTACCGTTGCGCCGGGGCAGGAGCGACCGCCAGGCAGGCAACATCGCCCCGATAGGTTTACGCTTCAACCTATCGGATTGCGACCGGGCGCCGTTAGCCGGGCGCACCCACGTGCGCTAATCTCCACATTGTGACAGCAACTTTCCGATATATGAGATTTCATCAGCCACGTGGCCGGGACAGGATGCCCTGATGCCGTACGTCTGCCTCCTCCTTTCGGGCGCCGCCCTGCTGGTCAACGGCCTCGCCACCCTTGGGCACCTCCCCCGCCGCGACGCCGCCGTCCTCAGCCTCGTCGTCGGGGGCACCCAACTGGCGCTCGGCGTCGTCCAGCTTTCCTCGTCCGGGGACGCTCCGGCGATGCTCATGACGGCCGCCGGCATGTTCCTGTTCGCGGTGACCTACCTGTACTCGGGACTGGACCTGCTGCTGGCACTCGGGGGCCGTGGCCTGGGCTGGTTCTGCGGGATGGTGGCATTCTGCGGGCTGGTGCTGGCGGCCGCCTGGCTGACCGTTGACCCGCTGCTCGCGGTTCTTTGGCTGTGCTGGTCCGCGCTGTGGGCACTGCTGTTCGCCCGCATGGCCCTCGACGCAGTGCGGCTCGAACCCTTCACGGGCTGGGCCCTGGTGCTCACCAGCCAGGCGTCGGCCACGGTTCCGGCGCTTCTTGGCCTGGCCAGCCTCTGGCCGCGATCGGACGCCGTAGCGTGGCTGGCCGCGTTGCTCCTGGCGGGCCTGTTCGTGGCAGCACGCACACTGGCCCGGCGCGGACAGAATGTTCCGCGCCGGGCCAGTGCCGGGAAGTCCCTGCCGGCTAAGTGAGCGCGTGGCCCAGGGTGGCAATGTGGTGGCGGCGCTGGATGGCCGATTCCACCAGGACGCCGGCCAGGAAGACCACCGGGACCGCCACCAGCAGGGCCGTCGCAGTCTCGGCGCTGCCGCCGATGAGGGCGGTGAAGTTGCTGACCACCAGGGACAAAACCCAGGCCAGCAGGACCGCCGCCAGGACGGGAGCGACGCGGGTCTGCCACAGTTGGGCGCCGGCGCTTTCCCGGCGGAAGAACGCGACGACGGCCGCGGAGCACAGCATGTACAGCACCAGCAGTGCCGCCACGGCCAGGCCGCTGAACCAGGAAAACAGCGTCAGGACGGGATCCAGGGCCAGGATGGCGAAGGGCGCCACCAGCACGACGGCGGTGGCGGACTGGACCCAGGCTGCCACGGCAGGTGCCCGGTGCCGGTTGGTCCGGGCGAGGACGGCGGGCATGGAACCACGCAGCGCCAGGGAGTGGAGGTAGCGGTTGATGCCGTTATGGAAGGCGATGATGCCGGCGAGAAGCGAGGTGACCAGCAGGATGCCGGCCACGATGCCCGCCCAGGGGCCGAACAGTTCCACGAGCGGGCCCAGGACGAAGGACGTGGCATCCCCTGATTCGAGCGCGGCGCCCGCGGCGTCCATCACCTGCGAGGGGCCGTAATAGCTGACCAGCATCCAGGAAATAAAGGCGAAGAACACCGAGATCACGCCGACGGACAGGTAGGTTGCCCGGGCCACGGTGCGGTGCGGATCCTTGGCCTCGGCGGAGTAGATGGCCGTGGACTCGAAGCCGAACATGGAGGCCACCGCGAACATGATGGCAACACCGGGAGCTCCTGCGCCGATGGCTTCCGGGGAGAAGGACGCGGCCACGCTGATGCCTTCCGGGCCGCCGCCATGGAACAGCACGGTGAAGCCGAACATCAGGAGGATGGCCACCTCCAGCCCCACCAGCACGGCGAGCACGCGGGCGCCGAGTTCGATGTTGAGGGAGCCCAGTACCTGGACGCCGGCCATGGTGGCCAGGGCCAGCAACCACCAGGGAATGTCCAGCCCGGCAGAGGCAAGGAGCCCGGAGAAGGCCGCACCGTAGAGCCCGTACATGGCAGCCTGGACAGTGCTGTAGGCCAGCAGTGCCAGCCAGGCCGCGCCGGCTCCTGTCCGCCTGCCGAATGCCGCCGTCACGTAGGCGTAGAAGGCGCCGTTGGCCTGGATCTTCCGGCTCATCGCCACAAAACCCACGGCGAAGATCACGATGACGATGCCCACGATCAGGTAGGCGCCCGGGGCGCCGGCGCCGTTGCCCAGCGCTGCGGCGAGCGGCGCTGCGCCGACGATCCCCGTCAGTGGTGCCTGGGCGGACAGGACGAAGAACAGGATGCCCAGCACGCCGATGCTGCCGGCGCGGAGGGCCGTGGAATGCTCCTTTGCCGGAGCGTCAGTGGTCCGGGCCTCGGAATTCGAAATACTCATTGGATCCTTCTTAACGGTCATGAGTTCGGGAAAATTGCTGTGGGATCCAGCTTGGCAGCGGCGCCCGCTGCTGCTTTGTCCACCAGCGATGAGTTGTTGTCCGTCAGCGCAGTGCCGGCCGGCCGCTGACAATCGATGCTGCTTCAAGCGCGGCCTCCATGCCGCTCTCGATGGCACCGTCAATGAAGCCGCCCCAGCCGTTGGCGATGTCAGAGCCGGCAAAGAGGACGTTTCCGTGCCCCGCCTGCAGGGCGGCCAGGTGGTTGGCCAGGAAGCCTGTCCTGTGCATCGGCCATGTCTCGCCTGCCAGCGGATCCGCCACCCAGTCGTGGGTGGCCACCTCCAGCACCTCAACGCCGGGCACCAGCCGGGACAGCTGAGCCTGCACTGCGGCCCTGTCAGCGGCGTCGATCTTCGACGCGTCCGGGCCGAAGCCGACGACGATCGTGTCGCCGTCGAGCGTGTATTCAGCCTGGAAGAAGTTCAACGGCCAGTCGGCGTTCCCCAGCGCGACAAAGGGTGCACGTTCGCCCCGGAGCCGGATCCATACCTTGACGCCTTTGGAGATCTGCCCGCGCCGGGCGCCGTCCGTTTTGGCCGGTGGCAGCGGCGGCTCGAACACGATTCCCGGGAGGACATGCATAGGCACCGTCACAATGGCCGTCTTTGCGGTCACCGTCCGGCCGCCGGTGCTGCGGACGGTCACGGAATGTCCGTCGTCGACGATCCCCGCCGCCGTGAAGCCGAAGTCCATGCCCGCCTGTGTGTCCTGGAGGATGGCGTTGGCCAGGGCCGCGGTTCCACCCTGGATCTTGTAGGTGGCGCAGGCTTCGAAGTTGACGGCCCAGTCACCGTTGGTCAGGGCCACCCAACGCAGCGCCTGGGTCAGGGCGGCGTCCTCCAGCGGACCATTGAAGTTCAATGCCCAGAACGATTCCAGGATGTCCCGCGCAGTCCCCGCGGGGAACTGCTCCCGGATCCGGTCCTGGACCGCGATGTGGTCGATCTCCTTGAAGTCATCGCTGGCCAACGGACTGAAGGGCTCGGGGAAGTAGCGGCGCGAGTCCTGGACGAACTGCGCATTGCAGGTGCCGATCAGTTCCAGAAGGTCGGCGGGGGCACCTGCCCGGCGGGCGCCGTCGGCCCACCAGAAGGCCTGCTGCGGCTCCGGGCTCGGAACCGTGCCGATGCCGTAGCGCTTCAGTTCGGCCCAAACGTAAGGCTGGGTCCAGTGCACCCACGTTCCGCCGATCTCAAGGTCCCGGCCCAGCCGGTGGTCCAGCCAGGTCCTGCCTCCTATGCGGGCCCTGGCTTCCACGATGTGCACGGACAACCCCTGCCGGTTCAGTTCCCGGGCAGCGGTCAGGCCGGCGAACCCGGCCCCCACGATAATGACGTCCAGGCCGTCGTTTTCCACGGCGCTGCGTTCCTGATCCATGGGGCGGCCTAGGAGTAGACGAAGAATTCGACGGTGGGCGCCAGCACGGCCCAGCGTGTGCGTGCCCCTTTGTTGAAGGATGCGGCACCGCCGGCGGTGAGCTCATACACATCCCCGCCCTCCACTTCGATGCGGAGGTGGCCCTCGATGATGTGGATGGTCTCGTCCGCCTCCATAACGAGATCGAAAGGCTCGGGCGCCTCTGTGGGGTCGACGTGCCAGTAGCCGCAGGCGAGGGCAGGCCGGCCGCCCTCGCCAAAGCGGCGGATCCACTGGACGCGGCCAAGTTCAAAGGGCTCATTCCTGGCGGGGTCAAAGGAGGACGAGGTGGTGAATGCAGTCGTTGTGGTCATAAGTGCTCCAAGGGAAGGGCCGGCTTGTTGCCGGGGCGGTCACCGGAAAACGGGACGGAACAGGTTCGCCTGTGATGGGCATCACCCGATGGAAGCAATCTAAGCAATTGCTTAGTTTTAAGTCAATAGGGGATTTGAACCGGCCTGGTGCTGGCTAGACTCGTCGTCATGACTGCTTCAACTGCCCCCGCGGCGACACCCGGGTACGGCAAAGGGCGTGAAGCCCTGCTGCGCGCCGCGGTGGACGTGGTGGCGCAAAAGGGCCTGCGCGGGCTTACCTACCGGGCAGTGGCGGAGGCCGCGGGCGTGAACAATTCCCTGGTGGCACACCACTTCGGGTCCCGGGATGCGCTGATTGCCGCCGCGCTGCGATGGGCCTCGGAGCAATCCATCGCCGCGTCCAGGTTGCGGGAGGCAGCGGAGCAGGAGGGAAGCTTCACCGAAGCACTGCTGGAGCTGCTGCTGGAGGATCCCGGACTGCAGGTATTCCAGTACGAGATGATCCTGGAAGCACGCAGGCGCCCCGAATTGGCCGGCCCGGTGGCGGAACTGTACGAAAACTACGTCAACGCACTTGCCGAGGGGCTGCAGGCTTTTGGCGTCCAGGGCGACGTCCGCATCGTTGCCCGCACGCTCTTCGCGGCCCTGGACGGACTGGTGCTGCAGTACCTGGCCGGGGTTGGGCGGGACCAGATTGCCGCGGCCCTTGAGGAGGTACACCGGGTTGTGCTTTCGCGGCGGGAGGCGTGAGCGGCCGCCACCGCCCGGGCACGCCAAAGCGCGGCCGGCCGCCCTTGGGGGCAGCCGGCCGCGCCGGTGATGTTTAGTTGTACCGGCCTACCGCAGCACCACGGTCCGGTTGCCCTGCAGCAGGACCCTGCCCTCGCAGTGCCATTTCACCGCGTTGGAGAGGGCCTTGCATTCCGTGTCGCGGCCGGCGGCCACCAGGTCCTCGGGCCCGTAGGTGTGGTCCACCTCCACCACCTGCTGGGCGATGATGGGTCCCTCGTCCAGTTCGGCGTTGACGTAGTGGGCGGTGGCGCCCACCGTCTTGACGCCACGTGCATAGGCCTGGTGGTACGGCTTGGCGCCCTTGAAGCTTGGCAGGAACGAGTGGTGGATGTTGATGGCGCGGCCGTCCAGCTTCCGGGTCAGGTCGTCACTGAGCACCTGCATGTAGCGGGCCAGCACCACCAGTTCCACCTCCAGCCCATCAACCAGTTCCATGAGCCTGGCCTCGGCGTCGGGCTTGGTGTCAGCCGTGACCGGGATGTGGTGGAACGGGATGCCGTGCCACTCCACCAGGGCCTGGTGGTCACGGTGGTTGGACACCACCGCCACCACGTCAACGGGAAGTTCGCCGATGCGGGCCCGGAACAGCAGGTCGTTGAGGCAGTGCCCAAACTTGGACACCATGATCAGCACCCTGCGCTTTGAACCGTGGCGTTCAAGCTGCCACCGCATGCCGAACTTGTCCGCCACGGGAGCAAACGATTTCCGCAGGGTATCCAGCGTGGACTCGTCCCCCTCGGACACGAAGTGGACGCGCATGAAGAAGTGGCCCTCGGAGCGCTCACCGAACTGCTTGTTGTCGATGATGTCGCAGCCGTGTTCCAGCAGGAAGCCGGAGACGGCATGCACAATGCCGGGGCCCTCGGCGCAGTCGAGGGTCAGGACGTGTTCCACGGTGGTGGGCGCCTTCGGGGCGGGCATCTGGGTCTCAGTAACAGTCATGGCTCAGCACTCGATCACATTCACGGCGAGTCCTCCTCTGGAGGTTTCCTTGTACTTGGTTTTCATGTCGGCTCCGGTGTCGCGCATGGTCTTGATGGCCTTGTCCAGCGAGACCTTGTGGCTGCCGTCCCCGTGCAGGGCCAGGCGGGCTGCGTTGATCGCCTTCACGCTGGCGATCGCGTTCCGCTCGATGCAGGGGATCTGCACCAGGCCGCCCACCGGATCGCAGGTGAGGCCCAGGTTGTGCTCGATCCCCACCTCCGCGGCGTTCTCAACCTGGGCGGGCGTGCCGCCGAGCACTTCGCAGAGCCCGGCCGCCGCCATCGAACAGGCGGAGCCCACCTCCCCCTGGCAGCCCACTTCGGCACCGGAGATGGAGGCGTTCGTCTTGAACAGGATTCCGACGGCGGCAGCCGCCAGCAGGAAGCGGACCACGCCGTCGTCGTCTGCTCCCGGAACAAATTTCACGTAGTAGTGCAGCACGGCAGGCACGATCCCGGCAGCGCCATTGGTGGGCGCGGTGACGATCCGCCCGCCGGCCGCATTCTCCTCATTGACGGCGAGCGCGAACAGGTTGACCCATTCCATCGCCAGCAGCGGGTCCGCCGGCGCCTGGACGGGCGACGGCGTTGCTGCCGCCGCCTTTGCGGACGCCTCAGCCGATGCTGCGGAGGCAGTCAGCGTGCGGAACAGCGCAGGTGCGCGCCGGGGTACCTTGAGGCCGCCCGGCAGGATGCCCTCGGCGTTGCAGCCGTTCTCCACGCATTCGCGCATCACGGCCCACAGGCCCAGCAGCTTCTCCCGCAGTTCGGCTTCGCTGTGCCAGGTGAGCTCATTGGCCAGCATGACGTCGGAGATGGACATGCCTTCGCGGCTGCAGATCTGCAGGAGCTCGTCCGCCGTGGAGAACGGGTAGGGCAGGACGGTGTCGTCCGCCACCACCTTGTCCGCGCCTTCCGCGTCGCCGTCCACCACGAACCCGCCGCCGATCGAGTAGAAGCTCCGCTCGCTCAGCACGGCTCCGGTGTGGTCGAAAGCCCGGAAGGTCATGCCGTTGGGGTGCGCGGGAAGGGACTTGCGGCGGTGGAGCACCACGTCCTCTTCCCAGTTGAAGTCCACGCGGTGCGAGCCGGCGACGTGCAGTTCAGCGTTGAGGGCCGCGGCCGCCACCTGGTCGTCCGCGGTGAACGTATCCACCGTTTCGGGTTCCAGGCCCTGCAGTCCCAGGACCACCGCCTTGTCGGAGCCGTGGCCGCGCCCCGTGGCGCCCAGGGAACCGAACAGTTCCGACTGGACGCGCACGGTGGATGCCAGCTGGCCGTCGCCCTTCAGGCCATCGGCGAAGAGCTTGGCCGCCCGCATCGGGCCCACCGTGTGTGATGACGAGGGCCCGATGCCAACAGAGAACAGGTCCAGGACGCTGAGCGCCATCAGGGGACCTCTGGCGAGGCGTACTCCCGCATGGCGTCCAGCAGCCACCGGCCCAGGAACTCGGCGAACGATGCCCGCGGGAAGATCCGGAAGGAGTCCTCACCGGTCTTCCACAGGATGGCGGGGATGTTGGCGATCTCCGTGGAGTAGGCGGTGCCGGCCTTGAACACCCGGGGGTGCAGGTCCAGCGAGCAGCCCTTTTCCAGGACCGCCCGGGCACGGGGGCCGGACAGTTCGAACGTGGTCCGGTTGGCGGACAGGTCCACCACCTGGCCCGCGCCGTCGCCCAGCGCGTCCCGGAGGGCGGGGATCAGGCCGCCACCCAGGGACTCGTGTGCCTCGGTGGGTGCCACCACCAGGAATTCACCGGGTCCCAGCCAGAGGACCGAGGTGTCGCCGGAGCTGTCCACGGCGCTGACGCCGGCCGGCAGTCCGCCGGTGACGGCGGCCAGGCGCTGCGCGGTGTCCGATCCTGCCTGGGCCCGGAGACCCACCATGGTGAGGAAGGGCAGCTCCCTAAGTTCGACGGTGCCGGCCAGGGAGCCTGCCGCGAAGGCCTCCGCGAGCTGCCTGGCGGGGCTGACGCGGGCTGCGAGATTCTTGTCTGCGGCGGTGGGGGATGCTGCTGTTTCAGCCATCTTTACGGGTCCCTTCTGGGTCAAAAAGCACTGTTTCTGCAACAACCACGTCAACCAGCTGGTCGCCGGCGGCGGCCACCAGGGTCTCGCCGATGCGGTTGCGGCCGTTCTTGATCAGGGCCAGGCCGAAGGACCTGCCCAGCGCTGCGCTGTGGTAGCTGGAAGTCACGAAGCCTTCCATCGGCACCGGGCCGTAGGCCGGGTTGGTTGAGCGGCCCTTTTCCACCAGCTGGGTGCCTTCGGGCAGCCGGAGCGTTCCGTCGACGGGCAGGACGCTCACCAGGTGCTTGCGGTCCTCCCGCTGGGCATCGGCCCGGGAGTAGGAGCGCTTGCCGATGAAGTCCTTGGCCTTGGAGACAATCCACTCCATCCCGGCATCCTGTGGCGTGACGGTGCCGTCCGTGTCCTGGCCGACGATCGGGTAACCCTTTTCGGCGCGCAGCACGTGCATGGTTTCCGTGCCGTAGGGGGTGATGTTGAATTCAGCACCTGCGGCGGCCACGGCTTCCCAGGTGTTCAGTCCGTACCAGGCCGGCACGTTGATTTCGTAGGCCAGTTCACCGGAGAACGAAATCCGGCAGATCCGGGCCCGCACGCCGGAGGCAAGGATGGTTTCGCGGAAGGTCATGAACGGGAACGCCTCGGCCTCCAGGCCACCGTTGGCAGCCAGTTCCGGAGCCACCTTCGCGATGACTTCGCGGGACTTGGGTCCCACGACGGCGATGGTGCTCCACTGTTCCGTCACCGAGGTGCAGTGCACGTCCAGTTCGGGCCACTCGGTCTGCAGCCACTCCTCCAGCCAGTCCAGGACCTTCGCGGCGCCGCCGGTGGTGGTGGTCATGAAGTAGGTGTCGTCGTCCACGCGCAGGGTCACGCCGTCGTCGAAGATCATCCCGTCCGGCGTGCACATGACGCCGTAACGCGCCGAACCCGGGGCGAGCTTCTTGAACGCGTTGGTGTAGACCCGGTTCAGGAACTCCCCCGCGTCCTTGCCGCGGATCTCGATCTTGCCCAGGGTGGTGGCGTCCATGAAGCCCACGGATTCGCGGACGGCGGCGCACTCGCGGAGCACGGCAGCGTCCATGTCCTCCCCGCCCTGGGGGTAGTACCAGGGCCGCTTCCACTGTCCAACGTCCTCGAACAGTGCGCCCTTGGCGACGTGCCAGGGGTGGATGGAGGTGATGCGGGCGGGGTCGAACAGTTCACCGCGCTGGCGTCCGGCCAGTGCCGCGAAGGCCACCGGGGTGAACGGTGCACGGTAGGTGGTGGTGCCGATGTCGCCGATGCCGCGCGAGGCCTCGCCGGCCGTGCGGAGGGCCGCCGCGATCACGCCGATGGCGTTGACGCCGGAGGTCTTGCCCTGGTCGTTGGCGGTGCTGATGGAGGTGTACCGCTTGATGTGCTCCACGGAACGCATGCCGGCCCCGGTGGAGCGCAGCACATCAGCCACGGACTGGTCGCGCTGGAAGTCCACGAAGTGGTGGTGCCAGTCGTCGGGGGTGCCGTTCTCCCCCGGCACCAGCCAGAGCTGGCGCGTGGGGGCGGCGGCCTTGGGCTCAGCGAAAACGGAAGGCTCGACGGCGGATTCGAAGCCCGCGGCGATGGCGGCCCGCGCGCCGGCGGAGACGCCCTCGGCAAGGCAGTCGGCGGTGGCGAAGGAGCCGCGGCCGGAGCCGATGGTCTGCTGGTTGGGCACTTCGGTGCTGGGCACGAAGGCTGCCAGCTCGTCGTCCCAGCGCAGCTTGCCCTGCCGCTGCGAGTGCAGGTGGACCAGCGGGCTCCAGCCGCCGGACACCGCCAGCAGGTCGCAGGCGATCTGCTCGATGCCGGAGGTGAGCTCGCCGTCGTCGTTGATGCTGCGGACGGTGACGCCGTCCAGCCGGCCGGATGCGTCGGCAGAGGTGTTGGCCACCGCGCTGCCGATCAGCACCCGGATTCCGGATTCGACGGCGGCAGTTGCCACGGCGGTCAGCGCAGGGCGGGCGTCCACCACCGCGGCAACCTTGACGCCGGCGGCGGCGAGATCGGCTGCGGCGGCGTAGGCACTGTCGTTGGTGGTGCTGATGACCACGCGCTTCCCGGCGGCCACGCCGTACCGGTTGAGGTAGGTGCGGACGGCCGATGCCAGCATGATGCCGGGGCGGTCGTTGTTCTCGAACACCAGGGGACGTTCGTGGGCGCCGGGCGCCAGGACCACCTGGTTGGCACGGATGTGCCAAATCCGCTGGCGTGACACACCGGGAGCCGCGGGGCTGCCCAGGTGGTCGGTGCGGTTCTGGACGGCGATGACGTAGTTGGCGTCGTAGGCGCCGAACGCGGTGGTGCGGTTCAGCACGGTGGATTCCGCGCCGGACACCAGCTCGGCTTCGACGTCGGCCACCCATTCCAGGGCGGGCTTGCCCTCGATGGTCTCTGCCACGCCCGGGGCCGTGGAGCCGGAGAGCAGGGAGCCGCCGAGCTCGGGCTGGTCGTCCAGGAGCATCACGCGGGCACCGCTGCGGACTGCCTCGCGGGCCGCGGCCAGGCCGGCAGGGCCGCCGCCGATGACCAGGATGTCGGTGTGGACGTACTTCTTGTCGTACTCGGCGCGGTCATCTTCCGGATCCAGCTTGCCCAGGCCGTTCAGCAGGGTGGCCTGCAGCCCGTCCACCAGCGAGACGGTGGTGGCAGGGAGCATGGACTCGGCGACGTGGCCGGGGAACCGGGCCTCCACGCGGACCAGGGCGTTGGCTTCCTCGACGCCGGCGGACATGATGCCGCGGGGGCGGTCCTCGTAGAGCGAGTTGCCTGCGGCGATGTGGCCGTTGGCCAGCAGTGCCGAGGCCAGGGTGTCGCCGGGGTGCCCGGTGAACTCCTCGCCGTCAACGGTGAAGCGCCAGGAAATGGTGCGGTCGATGCGGCCGCCGGTTGCCAGGCGGGCGTTCTGGGAAGTCACTTGGTCGCTCCTTCCGGGGCGGTGCTGGGGCTGAGAGGGGTGGTGCTCGCCGGGCCGGTGCTTGCGGTGCCGGTATCGGCTGCAGGCGGGACGGGCGCGGCCGGCCGCGGCACGCCCATCGGGTACACGGCCTGGATGTCGTAGCTCACGGTGTCGCGGAGCATGTTGAACCACTGGCGGCAGCCTGTGCTGTGGACCCAGCGTTCGGCGAAGATGCCCTTGGGGTTCTCGCGGTAGAAGAGGTAGCGGGACCATTCGGTGTCGCTCAGCTCGTACGGGTTCTCCGGATACGGAACGTGGGCCTGGCCACCGTAGTGGAATTCGGTTTCGTCCCGCGGGCCGCAGTTGGGGCATGGGATCAGCAGCATGTGCGTTAGTCCTTTTCTGGTGGCGGCGGCTAGTGGGCCACGGCGGCGGCGCCGTGTTCGTCGATGAGGGCGCCGGTTTCGAAGCGCTCCAGCGAGAACGGCTTGTTCAGTGCGTGCGGGGCGCCGGTGGCGATGGTGTGCGCGAAGGTCAGGCCGGCGGCGGGCGTGCCCTTGAACCCGCCGGTACCCCAGCCGCAGTTCACGAACATGTTCTCCACCGGGGTCAGGCCCACAATCGGGGAAGCGTCCAGGGTGGTGTCCACGATCCCGCCCCAGGTCCGGAGCACGTGGGCCCGGGCGAAGATGGGGAAGAGCTCGACGGCGGCCGCCATCTGCTGCTCGATGACGTGGAAGGAGCCGCGCTGGCCGTAGCCGTTGTAGGAGTCGACGCCGGCGCCCATGACCAGTTCGCCCTTGTGGGCCTGGGAGACGTAGACGTGGACGTGGTTGGACATGACCACCGTGGGGTGGACGGGCTCGTGCAGTTCGGACACCAGCGCCTGCAGCGGGTGGGACTGGATGGGCAGCTGGAAGCCGGCCATTTCGGCCAGGACCGAGCTGTGGCCTGCGGCGCAGAGGCCCACCTTTTCGGTGTTGATGGTGCCGCGGTTGGTCTTGACGCCCACCACGCGGTCCCCCTCCTTCAGGAAGCCGGTCACCTCGCAGTTCTGGATGATGTCAACGCCCATTTCGTCGCATTTGCGGGCGAAGGCCCAGGCCACGTGGTCGTGCTTGGCGATGCCGGCGCGCGGCTGGTAGGTGGCGCCCATGACGGGGTAGCGGATGTTGTCGCGGATGTTCAGGATGGGGCAGAGTTCCTTGACCTGCTGCGGGTCCAGCCATTCGGCGTCCACGCCGTTGAGCTTGTTGGCGCCCACGCGGCGGATGCTTTCGCGGACGTCGCCCAGGGTGTGGGCCAGGTTCATCACGCCGCGCTGGCTGAACAGGAAGTCGTACTCGAGTTCCTCGGGCAGGATCTCCCAGAGCTTGAGGGCGTGCTCGTAGATGGCCGCACTCTCATCCCAGAGGTAGTTGGAGCGGATGATGGTGGTGTTGCGGGCCATGTTGCCGCCGGCCAGCCAGCCTTTTTCCAGGACGGCAATGTTGGTCATCCCGTGGTTCTTGGCCAGGAAGTAGGCGGTGGCCAGGCCGTGCCCGCCGCCGCCCACGATCACGGCGTCATAGGAGGACTTGGGTTCCGGGTTCCGCCAGAGGAAGTCCGGGTGCTCCGGAAGGTGCTGGGTGCTCACTGGGCGGCTCCAATCAGGTCTGCTTCAGCGTCGGCCAGGCCGGCGTCGGCGGTGAGGTGCGGGTAAAGGGGGAACTTTTCGGCCAGGGCCGTCACGCGTTCGCGGAGTTCGACGGCGGTGTCCCCGGGCAGGGTGCCCGTGCCGGCCGATGCAATCAGCGCGGAGGCGATGATGTCGGCCACTTCGGTGAACTCGGCGGCGCCGAATCCGCGGGCGGCCAGGGCGGGGGTGCCGATCCGGAGGCCGGAGGAAACCATCGGCGGGCGGGGATCGAACGGGACGGCGTTGCGGTTGACGGTGATGCCGATCTTGTGGAGGGCGTCTTCACCCTGCTGGCCGTCCAGTTCGGAGTGGCGCAGGTCCACCAGGACCAGGTGGACGTCGGTGCCGCCGTTGACCACGGAGATGCCTGCGGCCTGGACGTCCGGCTGGAGGAGTCGCTCTGCCAGCAGCTTTGCTCCCTGCAGGACGCGCTCCTGGCGTTCCTTGAATTCAGGAGCAGCGGCAAGCTTGAAGGCCACCGCCTTGGCGGCAACCACGTGCTCCAGCGGTCCGCCCTGCTGGCCGGGGAACACGGCGCTGTTGATCTTCTTGGCGTATTCCTCCTTGGCGAGGATGACGCCGCCGCGGGGTCCGCCAAGGGTCTTGTGGGTGGTGGTGGTGACCACGTCGGCGTACGGGACGGGGTTGGGATGCAGGCCTGCAGCCACCAGGCCGGCGAAGTGGGCCATGTCCACCATGAGGTAGGCGCCCACGAGGTCGGCGATACGGCGGAATTCGGCGAAGTCCAGCTGGCGGGAGTAGGCGGACCAGCCGGCCACGATCAGTTTGGGCTTGTGTTCCAGGGCCAGCGCTTCCACCTCGGCCATGTCCACGCGGAGGTCTGATTCGCGGACGTGGTAGGGGACCACGTTGTAGAGCTTGCCGGAGAAGTTAATCTTCATCCCGTGGGTCAGGTGGCCGCCGTGGGCCAGGGAGAGGCCAAGGATGGTGTCACCCGGGTTCAGCAGGGCGAACATGGCGGCGGCGTTGGCCTGCGCGCCGGAGTGCGGCTGGACGTTGGCGAATTCGGCGCCGAAGAGGGCTTTGACGCGGTCGATGGCGAGCTGTTCAATGACGTCCACGTGCTCGCAGCCGCCGTAGTAGCGCTTGCCCGGGTAGCCTTCGGCGTACTTGTTGGTCAGGACCGAGCCCTGGGCTTCCATCACGGCTGACGGAGCGAAGTTCTCCGACGCGATCATTTCAAGGGTGGACTGCTGGCGGTGCAGTTCCCGCGCCACAGCGGCGGCGACGTCGGCGTCAACCGTGGCGAGCGAGGCGTTCAGTACATCCTGCATGGTTCTCCTTCTGGGGCCCTTCGGAGTTACTGATCCATAACTGATCTGTAACTGATATATTAGAACTGACGTAATAGTATGTTGTAGATCACGCGGCAGTCAATAGCTACCTTGGGAGAGCTCGGAATGAGCGTAATGACAGAGAACCAGCTGGCCGGAGAAGGCGACCTCTCGCTCGCCGAGCAGGCCTACCGGCACCTCCGGGACCGGCTCATCATGCTCGACATCCGGCCGGGTGAGGCCATCAACGACGGCAAGCTCGCCGCCGAGCTCGGGATCGGCCGCACGCCGGTCCGGGAAGCGCTCAAGCGCCTGGAAGGTGACCACCTCGTCGTGTCGTACCCCCGCCGTGGAACGTTCGCCACCGTCGTCGACATCACCGAACTCGCGGACGTCTCCGAACTCCGGGAGTCATTGGAACCCCTGGCAGCCCGCCGGGCCGCCAAGCTGGCAACCCCTGCCCTGCGCAAGGAAATACGGGAAACCGCGGCGGCAATTGCCAGGATGGGGGCGGATGACGATCCCTATGACCTCATGCGGTATGACATCAAGGTCCACCGCCTCATCTACCGGGCCGCCGCCAACACCCACCTCGAGGACGTGCTGATCCGTTACGACAACCTGGCCACCCGCATTTGGTGCATGGTGCTGGAAAAGGTGCCGTCAGTGGCGGAGCACATCGCCGAACACGTGGAACTGCTGGAGGCAGTGGCCGACGGCGACTCGGACCGGGCGGGCAAGCTGGCCCTTGAGCACGTGACCAGTTTCGAGCAGGCCATCCGCAGCGTGCTTTAGGCTGTCCGCCCGCCCGCCTTTCAGGAACGGGGCGCCCGCGGAATGAACGCTGAGGGTTCACGCCTGATCCGCATCAGCGCCGACTCAATGGCACCCCGGACTACGGATTCCGCCCCGAGAGTGCTCGCAACCAGATCCGGCAGCGGCAGGCCGGAATCCGTGGGCAGCAGGCTGCGGGCGTGCTCCAGGACCGGTTCGATGGCGCGTGAGATCGCGCCGGCGATGACCACCCGCTCAATGTCAAGAAGGCTGGAGAGCACCACAGCGATTCGCGCCAGCCGCACCCCGAGCCTGGCGATGATGTCCTGTGCCAGCGGGTCTCCCGCGCGGGCCGCCTGGAAGACATCTTCGGCGTTGATGTCCTCCTCGGGTATTTGCCGCAGCACCGTCTCGCCATCGTAGGAATGGATGCGGGCACGCGCCCACTTCCGCGCAAGTGCTCCGAACCCGTCCGAACTCCCCTCATCCGGCACGAACTTGCTGTCCAGCTCATCCAGGAACCGCATCTCCCCCGCGCCCCCCTGGCGACCCCGCAGCAGGCGCCCATCGACAATCAGGCCGGCACCAAACCGCTCACCCGACAGCAAGGTGGCCACGTTGGCTGACGGCTCCTGTGCCTGCTCCGCGATGGCGGCGAGATTGGCGTCATTTTCGACGATGACAGTGCCCCAAAGGTGCCCTGCGAAGCCGGAATTCATCAACTGCCAGAATTCTCCTCCGGCGGGAGACGCGCCGTTCGCGTCAATGGGCGCCGGGACGCCGACGGCCGTGAGCAGGACATCCTCCGGGGTGCATGAAACATCCTCAAGGGTCAGGCGGATCAGCTCCCGTGCATTCGCCACGCGGCCGGCGCGTCCCAGCGCGTGCGAATCAATGCTTTGGCGGCGCTTGCCCAGCTCGCGGCCGCGCAGGTCGGCAACGATGGTTGTGAAGTAGCCCTCCCCGGCATCCAGGCCCACAACCACACCCGCAGCTTCGCGCAGCTGGTACTGCCGCGCCGGCCTGCCCTTGAGCCTGCCGGCCTCGGTACGGGCGTCAGTCAATTCCTCCAGCCAGCCCGCATCAACCAGGCCGTCACAAACCCCGAGCACCGTGGCGCGGGTAAGCCCGGTGGCAGCCATGGCTTCTCCGGCAGTAAACACCTGTTCCTGGAGGGCGAAGCGCAACAGCGCCTCCGAGTTGATCTGCCGTAACAGTTGTGTCGAGCTCGCCGTATTTCCGTCCACCCCTTGACGATAGCCCCTGCGTCCCCCATCCTCATATAGGTCCTAAATATAAGACCCATATAAATTATCCGAGAGTCCAAGAGGAGCCGATGTTGCCACCTTTGACGTCCGCCGGGAGACACGTTTCCCGGCGCACTTTCCTTGCCGCTGCGGGAGGTGCGCTCACCGCTTTCGGGTTGGCCGGCTGCGCCCCGGCCAGTGCCAGGCCCACCATCACGTTCCACCAGTCAAAGCCGGAGGCAGTTCCATACTTCCGGGACCTGGCCGCGAAGTTCACCGACTCGCAGGACCGGGTGCGCGTCCTGCATGACATGGCCACAAATCTCTCTGCCAGCTTCGTCCGCAGCAGTCCCCCGGACCTCGGATGCCTCAACTACAACCTGGAGATGGCGCGCTTCATGGAGCGCGGGGCGCTCTCGGATCTTTCCGACCTCCCGGCAGCGGCCTCCATCCGGGACGACGTGCTGGACCTCACCAACTGGTATCCAACCTATGCCGGCCGCACCAGCGTCATCCCCTACTCGGTCATGGCGGCCTCGGTCATCTACAACCGCCGCATCTTCGAAGAGAACGGGGTGGCCGTCCCAACAACCTGGGATGAACTGATCGAGGTGTGCGAGGTGCTCAAGGCAGCAGGCATCACGCCGATATACGGCACTTTCCGCGACCCCTGGACCGTGGCACAGGGATTGTTCGACTACACGGTGGGCGGCATGGTCAACGTGCGCGACTTTTATCAGAAAATGCATGGGATTGGCGAAAACGTCGGACCGGATTCGGAAGTTTCGTTCCAGAAAACGATGCTCGAACCGGTGAAGCGCATGGTCCAACTGACCAAATACGTCAATCCCGATGCGGCGAGCCGAGGCTACGGAGACGGCAACACGGCAATGGCCCAGGGCCAGGCCGCCATGTACTTCCAGGGACCCTGGGCCTTTGGCGAGATCGAAAAGGCCGGCAAAGACCTGGATCTGGGAACTTTCCCGCTGCCCATGACCGGTGATCCCGCAGATCTCAAAGTCCGCGTCAACATCGACCTCTCGCTCTGGGTTCCCGAGGTCGCCAACGGGCAGCAGGGTGCCCGCGATTTCCTGCAGTACCTGATGCGGCCGGAGATCCAGAACCCTTACAACGCCAAATTCCTGGGTTTCGGGACGACCAAGGACGCGCCACCGGTGACCGACCCACGAATCGTCGAGATGCAGAAGTACTACGACGAGGGCCGCTTCTACATGGGCGCCTCACAGTTCATTCCGAACTCGATTCCGGCCGCCAACTACATCCAGTCGATCATCGGCGGCGCCGATGCCGAGAGCACGCTGCGCAGGATGGACGCCGACTGGGCCCGCCTGGCTTTCCGCGCTTAGACCCACACTTTCGATCTCTCAAAGCACGAAACGAGGACCATCCATGTCATCAATGACGAGACCTTCCACCAGGGTGGAGGTGACGGCCCCGGCAGCGGCTGGAACCACACGCGTGCGCAAAAGCCGCGTTGATCCGCTCTACTATGTTTTCCTCCTGCCCTCGCTGGTGATCTTCACGCTGGCCGTCACGCTGCCCGCCGTTCTCGGGTTCATCTACAGCTTCACGAACTCCGTGGGCTTCGGTGACTTCGATTTCATCGGCATCCGGAACTTCATCGCGGTGTTCCGTGATGAAGGAGTCCTCGGCGCCTACGGCTTCACCCTCGTTTTCTCGCTGGTCACCGTCATCGTCGTGAATGCCGTGGCCTTCCTCCTGGCCCTGGGCCTCACGTCCCGCGTCCGCTTCCGTGCCGCGCTTCGCACCGTCTTCGTCATCCCCATGGTGATCTCCGGCATCGTCATCGCGTTCGTGTTCCAGTACCTCTTCTCGAACTCGCTGCCCCTTGCCGGCAAAAGCATGGGAATCGAGCCGCTGGCCACCAGCCTTCTCGCAAACCCCCAGCTCGCGTGGCTTGCGATCGTCTTCGTCACGGCGTGGCAGTCCATCCCGAGTGCCATGCTGATCTACATCGCAGGGCTCCTCACGGTCCCCGCCGAGGTCTACGAGGCGAGCTCCATCGACGGGGCATCGCCCTGGCAGAACCTGCGGCACATCACCCTGCCGCTCATTGCGGGGTACGCCGTGATCAACACGGTCCTGGGGTTCAAGAACTATCTCAACGCCTACGACATCATCATCGGCCTCACCGACGGCGGGCCCGGCGTGGCCACACGAAGCGTCGCGATGTCGATCTTCCGCGGCTTCGAAGGCGGCGACTATGCCTACCAGATGGCCAACGCCGTGATCTTCTTCCTCATCAGCATCGTCATCGCACTCGTCCAACTTCGCTTCACACGTGGCAAGGGAGGGATCGCAGCATGAGCAGCGCACCCAGCATCATCCAGGCAGAACCCGCGGCGGCCGCCAAGGGCCGCCGCCTACCCGCCGGGCCCGAACGCATCCAGTGGCCCGCCACCATCATCCTCATTGTCTGCACGCTCAGCGTGCTCGTCCCGCTCTACGTCACGGTCAGCATGGCCTTCAAAACCACTGGCCAGGCAGTGGACGGCAACGCCTTCTCCCTGCCAAGCCCCCTGACCTTCGACAGCTTTGCCCAGGCCTGGACGCTCACAAACTTCCCCCGCGGCTTTGGAATTTCCGTGTTCGTGTCGGTGATCGCCGTTGCAGGGGAGATCATCGTTTCGGCCCTGGCCGCCTACGCCATCGTCCGCAACTGGGACCGTCGGCTCTTCCGCTGGTCCTTCTTTTACCTGCTCGCGGCAATGTTCATCCCGTTCCCCGTGGTGGCGCTGCCGCAGATCCAGCTCACGGGACTCGTCGGACTCGACAACCCGCTCGGGGTGGCCATCCTGCACATCGTTTTCGCCCTGGCCTTCAACACCATGCTCTTCACCGCCTTCCTCCGCTCGATCCCCCTGGAGTTGGAGGAAAGTATGCGGATGGACGGCGCGGGAACGTGGCAGGTGTTTTGGAAGCTCATCTTCCCCCTGCTGGGGCCCATGAGCGCAACCGTGGGCATCTTCGCCTTCATCGCGTCATGGAACGACTTCATGATGCCGTCACTCATCATTTCCGATCCTGAACTGCAGACCATCCCCGTGCTGCAAAAGATCTTCCAGACGCAGTTCAGCAACAGCTACAACGTGGCCTTCGCCTCCTACCTGATGGCAATGGCCCCCGCGATCATCGTCTACCTGTTTACCCAGCGCTGGGTCATGTCCGGCCTCACCCAGGGCGCCGTCAAGTAACTCCGGACCCACACACCTGATACAGCTGAAACTGAAGGAAGCAATCTTGCCCACCACCGCCACCCAGGCAACCCAAAGCAACCCCGCCCCCACGGCCGACCCCAACTGGTGGCGTCAGGCCTCCGTCTACCAGATCTACCCCCGCAGCTTTGCGGACTCGAACGGCGACGGCATCGGCGACATCAACGGCATCACCGCCAAGGTTCCGTACCTGAAAAACCTGGGCATCGATGCCGTCTGGCTGAGCCCCTTCTACCCCTCCGCACTCGCCGATGGGGGCTACGACGTGGACGACTACCGCAACGTGGACCCGCTGCTGGGCACGCTGGAGGACTTCGACGCGATGGCCAACGCCCTGCACGCCGCCGGCCTCAAGCTGATCGTGGACATCGTGCCCAACCACTCGTCGGACCGGCACCAGTGGTTCCGGGAAGCCCTCGCCTCGCCCAAGGGGTCCGCGGCGCGCAACCGGTACATCTTCCGCGACGGGCTGGGCGAAAAAGGCGAGCTGCCGCCGTCGGACTGGGACTCGGTGTTCGGCGGCCCCGCCTGGGAGCGCATCACCGAACCCGACGGCAGCCCCGGGCAGTGGTACATGCACATCTTTGCCAAGGAACAGCCCGACTTCAACTGGGACAACCCCGAAGTCCGCGAAGACTTCCTGAAAACCCTGCGCTTCTGGTCGGACCGGGGCGTGGACGGCTTCCGCATCGACGTCGCCCACGCCCTGACGAAGAACCTGGAAGAAACCCTGCCCACCAAGGCGGACCTCGAGGCCCAGGGCGAGGCGCTGTACCTCACGGGGCAGCACCCGTACTGGGACCGCGACGAGGTCCACGAAATCTACGCCGAGTGGCGCCGCGTGTTCAATGAATACAACCCGCCGCGCACCGCCGTCGCCGAAGCCTGGGTCCATACCGACCGCCGCGCCCGCTACGCCAGCCCGGAGGGACTGGGCCAGGCCTTCAACTTCGACCTGCTGCAGGCGGACTTCGACGCCGCCCAGTTCCGGAAGACGATCATCAAGAACCTGGCAGAGGCCAAAGCATCCGGCGCGTCGTCCACCTGGGTGTTCTCAAACCACGATGTGGTCCGGCATGCCACGCGCTACGGCCTCCCCGCGTCCGAGCCTTCGGCCGGAGGTGACATCATGGCCGGGCAGGCGGGCAAGCGGTGGCTTCTGGCCGGCGGCAGGCAGGAAGATGTCGACGCCGAACTCGGCCTGCGCCGCGCCCGAGCCGCGTCCCTGCTGATGTTCGCCCTTCCGGGTTCTGCGTACCTGTACCAAGGCGAGGAACTGGGACTGCAGGAAGTCGGCAATGAAATCCCGGACTCCGCCCGGCAGGATCCGGCCTTCTTCCGGAACAAGGGCGTGGAGATCGGCCGCGACGGCTGCCGCGTCCCCTTGCCGTGGACCTCGGCGGGCAGCTCATTCGGTTTCGGCCCCGGCGGCTCCCACCTGCCGCAGCCGGAATGGTTCGCGGGCAGCTCAGTGGAGGCCCAGGAGGGCCAGGGGGATTCAACCCTGTCCCTCTACCGCCGGGCACTCGCCCTGCGGTCGCAGCTGCAAACAACAGAAGCGCTGGAGCTGCTGGAAACCGGCCGGGATGACGTCCTGGCCTTCCGGCGCCCCAACGGCTGGACCTCCATAACGAACTTCGGTACCGAACCCTTCGAGCTGCCCGCGGGCCAGCTGCTGGTCTCCAGCTCGCCACTCGAAGCCGGCCGGCTGCCCGGCGCTGCCACGGCGTGGCTGCGGTGAGCGCCCCTGCCGACGCCGGCTCCGGACCGGATTTCGGAATAGGAATCGATGTTGGCGGGACCTGGATCAAGGGTGCACTCGTCAACCTGGGCAGCGGCATCCCGGCCGGCGGTGTCCGCCGCCTGCGGACCCCGTCCAGCGGCAGGGTGGATGACGTGGCAGACACCCTGGACCAGCTCATCAGTGAGCTCGAATCCGAAAGCCCCGGGCACGGGAACCTGGCTGCCGGCGTCGCCATCCCCTCGATTGTCCAGCGCGGAGTGGCGCTGTCGGCAGCAAACATGGACGGCAGCTGGGTGGGACTTGATGTCCAGTCCTACCTGGAGTCCCGGCTTGGACGATCCGTTTGCGTCGTGAATGACGCAGACGCTGCCGGTACGGCGGAAGCCCTGTACGGCGCCGGGAAAGGCCAGCGCGGCGTTGTCCTGGTCCTGACCCTGGGGACGGGCATCGGATCCGCACTGCTGGTGGACGGCAGGCTCGTTCCCAATTTCGAGCTGGGCCACCTGGAAATCGGCGGCTGCAAAGCAGAGTCCCGGGCATCGGCCGTCGTCAGGGAGAACCAAGGCCTCACCTGGGTGGAGTACGCCGACCGGCTGCAGCAGTACCTGTCGCACGTGGAGTTCCTCTTCTCGCCCGACCTCATCATCATCGGTGGGGGCATTTCAGCGTGCAGTACCGAATACCTCCCTCGCCTCTCACTGCGCACCCCGGTCATTCCGGCCAGCCTCGAGAACGCCGCGGGCGTTGTGGGCGCCGCCCTTGCCGGCAGGCGGCTCAAGGATGGACAGGCTCAGTATGTGTGACATGGAATACTTCAGTACATGTGCGGCCGGACATCTCGGCGGCGGCTGGAAGGGGCAGTGGCATGCAGGAAACCGTTAACGAGGACGAAGAGGCGCGCCAGGCCGTCATCGCTTCACTCGCCCGGCAACGGGACCTCGGCCTCCCTGCGGATCCGGACTTTGACCGGCGGCTGGATGAGCACTTCCCCACCCTCCGCAGCCTGTTCCACTCGCTTTACGGCGCCCGGCAGGACTGGCTGGAGCAGCTGTCCGCCCTGGTGGTGCAGAGCGCGCGGTCGTGGCAGGAGCGCTCCCCGGAGCTGAAGGCGCTGGACGCCGAACGCGAGGAGGCGCCGGACTGGTTCCAGTCCAACGGCATGCTGGGCGGCGTCTGCTATGTGGACCGCTACGCCGAAAGCCTGGAGGGAGTGCGCAGCCGCATTCCCTATTTCAAGGAGCTGGGCCTCACCTACCTGCACCTGATGCCGCTGTTCCTGGCGCCCGAACCGCATTCGGACGGCGGCTACGCCGTGTCGAGCTACCGGGAGGTCAACCCCAAGCTGGGCACCATGGAACAGCTGCGCTCCCTCGCGGCCGAACTGCGCGCCAACGGGATCAGCCTGGTGGTGGACTTCATCTTCAACCACACCTCGGACGAGCACGAATGGGCCCGGAAGGCAGCCGCGGGCGATCCCGAGTACAGCGACTACTACTGGATCTTCCCGGACCGGACCATGCCGGACGCCTTTGAGGCGAATGTCCGCGAGATCTTCCCGGAGAACCATCCGGGGTCCTTCATCCAGATGGCGGACGGCCGGTGGGTGTGGGCCACGTTCCACACCTACCAGTGGGACCTGAACTACTCCAACCCCGGCGTCTTCCGGGCCATGGCCGCCGAGATGCTGTTCCTGGCCAACCAGGGGGTGGATATCCTGCGCATGGACGCTGTCGCCTTCATCTGGAAGCAGCTGGGGACGCCCTGCGAAAACCTCCCCCAGGCGCACACGCTGCTCCGGGCGTTCAACGCGGTCTGCCGCCTGGCGGCACCGTCGCTGCTGTTCAAGTCGGAGGCCATCGTGCACCCCGACGAGGTGGCACTGTACATCGACCCCGCGGAATGCCAGCTTTCCTACAACCCGCTGCAGATGGCCCTGATCTGGGAGTCCCTGGCCACCAGGGACGTGTCCCTGCTGTCACAGGCGCTGGAGCGCAGGCACAACATCCCCGACGGTACGGCATGGGTGAACTACGTCCGCAGCCATGACGACATCGGCTGGACCTTCGCCGATGAGGACGCGGCCGAGCTGGGCATCAACGGCTTTGACCACCGCCGCTTCCTGAACTCCTTCTACGTCAACCGGTTCCCGGGCAGCTTCGCCCGCGGCGTCCCCTTCCAGGACAACCCCAAGACGGGTGACTGCCGGATTTCCGGCACGACGGCGTCCCTGTGCGGGATGGAGGTTGACCCGGCGGAGGCGGTGGAACGGATCCTCCTGGCCCATTCGGTGCCCTTCAGCACCGGCGGCATCCCGCTGCTGTACCTGGGTGACGAAGTGGGGCAGGTCAACGACTACTCCTACGCGTCCGAGCCCGGCCACGAGGAGGACAGCCGCTGGGTGCACCGGCCGCACTTTCCCGCCGAACAATACGCCCGCCGTGCCGATCCCTCCACCCCCGAGGGGGCCGTCTACGCCGGATTGAAGCGCATGATCGAGGTCCGGGCCGGCACTCCTGAATTTGCCGGAACCACGCTGGTGGATTTCAGTACGAACAACCACTCGGTGCTCGGCTACCAGCGCCCGGGCGGTCCGGACGGTGGCAGCACCGTCCTGGCCCTCGCCAATTTCAGCGACTCCGCCCAGACCCTCCCGGCGGAAACCTTTGGCGGGTACTCCCCTGCCGCCGTCGACCTTCTCTCCGAAGCCACCCTGCAACTGGACGACGGCATCACCCTCCTCCCCCGGCAGTACCTCTGGCTGCGCGTCACCCCCGCGTAGCACTCGCGGGCCCGTTTTCGCAACGGGCCCGCGCGCGTGAAAGCATACGGACCATGGCCTCCAAGATTGCGTACCAGGGTGAGCCCGGCGCCAACTCCAATATCGCGTGTCAGCAGATGTTCCCGGACATGGAAAGCGTCCCGTGCGCCAGCTTCGAGGACGCCTTCGAACTGGTGTCCGGCGGCGAAGCGGACCTGGCCATGATCCCCATCGAGAATTCCATCGCGGGACGGGTGGCGGACATCCACATCCTGCTGCCGCAGTCCAACCTGCAGATCGTGGGCGAATACTTCCTGCCCATCCATTTCGACCTGCTGGGCATTCCGGGCAGCACCATTGAGGGCGCCACCGAGGTGCACAGCCACATCCACGCCCTGGGCCAGTGCCGGAAGCTGATCCGCGACCACGGCCTCAAGCCGGTCATCGCCGGTGACACCGCCGGGTCCGCCCGGGAGGTGGCCGAGTGGAATGACCCCCGCAAGCTCTCGCTGGCTCCCCCGCTGGCCGCGGAGATCTACGGCCTCCAGGTGCTGGCCTCGCGCGTGGAGGACGACCCCTCCAACACCACCCGCTTCGTGGTCCTTGCCCGGGAAACGGCACTGCCGGCCCGGCAGGATCTTCCCGGACCGGCAGTCACCAGTTTCGTGTTCCGCGTCCGCAACGTCCCCTCCGCCCTGTACAAGGCGCTGGGCGGGTTTGCCACGAACGGCGTGAACATGACGCGTCTGGAGAGTTACATGGTGGGCAACGAGTTTGCCGCCACCATGTTCATGGCCGACGTCGAGGGCCACCCCGAGGACCTGCCGCTGAAGCTGGCCCTCGAGGAACTGGACTTCTTCACCACCGAGGTGCGGATCCTCGGCGTGTACCCCGCGGCTGACTACCGGGCGGCGGCAGCCACCGCCTGACGTGGCTGTGCGGGCGCGGCCTTGAGCAGCGGCGCGAAGAACGCGCCGAGCTCGGCGGTTGCGGTCAGCGGCAGGACGTTGGCCACGTACTGGTCCGGGCGGACCACCACGACGACGCCGTTGCGGTCCAGTCCGCGCAGGTCGAAGATGTCCGCCGTGGGATCGGTTGCGTACACCTTCTCGTAGTCGGTGAGCTTGAACGGGCCCACCTGCGGCTTGAAGACGGAGGGGACGGCATTGATGTCGACGGCGGTGTGCGGCTGCTGGTAAATGACCTTCAGATCGAACCACGCGTCCGGGTCGGCGTCCGCGGGTGTTACTGCCAGGGGTGATTCCGGCGAGTGCGCGAACCACTCGGCAAGCTTGTCCGTGGTGGAGTCCTTTCCGGGCTGGGCCGCATCCGCGAAGACATAGATCCGCCAGCGGCCGTCAGCCGTGGCGTGGTGGCCCAGGTGGATGGGGTTGGTGTCGCCCACGCGGACTACCGGTGCCGACTTGAAACGCTTGCCCACGGGGAAGCCGGCGGCCAGGTCCTGGTGGTCGGTGCCGCCAACAATCAGGGACGGCGCGTACTGGGTCATGAAACCTGCCGGGAACTCGGCGGTCCGCACGTAGAAGTCCTCAAGGTCCGAGGGGTGCTCGAACTCCTCGGGCTTCTTGGCCATCATGGTGGACCACTCCTTGTCGAAGTCGATCAGGTTCCTGGCCACCACCTGCCGCTCCTCCGAGTAGGTGGTCAGCAGGCTCTCGGGGCTGCGGCCCTCCAGCACATGCCCCAGCTTCCAGGCGATGTTGAACCCGTCCTGCATCGAGACGTTCATGCCCTGGCCGGCCTTGGCGCTGTGGGTGTGGCAGGCATCGCCGGTGATGAACACCCGCGGGGTGCGGGTGCCGCGGTCCGCGGGCAGGACGTCGTCGAACCTGTCCGTGAGGCGGTGGCCCACCTCGTACACGCTGTGCCATGCCACGTTGCGTACATCCAGGGTGTAGGGGTGCAGGATCTCGTTTGCCTTGTGGATGATCTGCTCGATGCTCGTGTTGCGGACGGCGTGGTGGGTGGCAGGATCCACTTCGCCCAGGTCCACGTACATGCGGAACAGGTAGCCGCCTTCCCGCGGAATCAGCAGGATGCTGCCCTTCTCGGCCTGGATGGCGCACTTGGTGCGGATGTCAGGGAAGTCGGTGACGGCCAGGACGTCCATGACGCCCCAGGCGTGGTTGGCCTGGTCCCCTGCCAGCGTACAGCCGATCGCCTGGCGAACCTTGCTGCGCGCGCCGTCGGCCCCCACCACGTACTTTGCACGGACAATCCGCTCCTGGCCCTCATTGGGTCCGGCGGTGTGAAGCAGCGTCACAGTGACCGGGTAGTCGCCCTCGGTGGCGACGGTGAGGCCTTGGAAGTCATAGCCATAGTCGGGCTTGAGGCGGGTGGGTGAGTTCGCCGCAAACTCGGCAAAGTAGTCCAGCACGCGGGCCTGGTTGACGATCAGGTGCGGGAACTCGCTGATCCCTGTTTCGTCGTCGACGGCGCGTGCGGCGCGGATGATGTTGGCGTTGTTGGCAGGGTCCGGCTTCCAGAACGCCATCTCCGTGATCCGGTACGCCTCGGCGATGATCCGCTCTGCGAACCCGAAGGCCTGGAAGGTTTCGACGCTGCGCGCCTGGATCCCGTCAGCCTGCCCAATAGCGAGGCGGCCCGGCCGGCGGTCAATGATCCGCGTGGTGACATTGGGGAACATGGACAGCTGCGCGGCGGCGAGCATTCCGGCCGGGCCGGTGCCGACGATGAGCACGTCCACTTCCTCCGGGAGCTCCTCGGGGCGGTTCAGTCCGACGCCGGCTGCCGGCTTGATGCGCGGGTCACCGGATACGTATCCGTGGTGGTGGAACTGCACGGGCTTTCCTCACTTCGTTGTGGATGATTCACATCAGTTCGTGTTCTATATCAGAACAGTAGATTCGATAATCGAAAACTCTAAACTTGTTTTCCACTGTACGCCGGTTGTGACGCGGGCGACAAGTGGCTCCGGAAGTGCCGCTAAAGCAGCCGAAACAAGGGGGTTGACGGAAGCTGCAAATCTATGGATAGTGATCGTATACGATTTCGTACCTGATGAGGAGACGTTTTGGAGCAGGTCAACGGCGACACCCTGGCAGCAGCACGCAAGGTGGTCGCGGTGCACATCAACTACCCCAGCCGGGCCGCCCAGCGTGGCCGCACCCCGGCCCAACCGTCCTACTTCCTCAAGCCTTCCAGCTCGCTGGCGCTCAGCGGAAGCCCCGTGGAGCGCCCGGCCGGCTGCGAACTGCTCGGCTACGAAGGCGAGATTGCGCTCATCATCGGCAAGGCCGCCCGCCGCGTCACGGTCGAGGAGGCCTGGAGCCACGTTGCCGCTGTCACCGCCAGCAACGACCTCGGCGTGTACGACCTGCGCTACGCGGACAAGGGCTCCAACCTCCGGTCCAAGGGCGGGGACGGGTTCACCCCTGTGGGCCCGGCACTTCTTCCGGCAGACGCCGTCGACCCTTCCAAACTTCGCATCCGCACCTGGCACAACGGTGAACTGGTCCAGGACGACACAACCGCTGACCTGCTCTTCCCCTTCGCCCGGCTGGTGGCGGACCTGTCCCAGCTCCTCACCCTCGAGGAGGGCGACATCATCCTCACCGGCACCCCTGCCGGCGCCTCCGTGGCCGCACCGGGCGACGTCCTGGAGGTTGAGGCGGGCACGATTGATGGCACCCTCACCACCGGACGCCTGGTCACCACCGTTGAGCAAGGCACGACGGCGTTCGCGGACTTTGGCGCCCAGCCCAAGGTTGACGACCTGCAGCGGGAGGAGGCCTACGGATCCCGCGAAGCCGCAGGGCTCCCTGCTCCTGCCAGCGCCCTCACCCCGGAACTGAAAGCCAAGCTCGAGTCGGTCGCCACCGCCACCCTGTCATCCCAGATGCGCAAGCGCGGCCTTAACAACGTCAGCATCGACGGCCTCCAGGCCACCCGCCCGGACCGGCGCGTGGTGGGACTGGCCCGGACCCTGCGCTACGTGCCCAACCGGGAAGACCTCTTCAAGACCCATGGCGGCGGCTTCAACGCCCAGAAACGCGCCATCGATTCCGTCAACGAAGGCGAAATCCTGGTCATGGAAGCCCGCGGCGAAAAGGGCACCGGCACCGTGGGCGACATCCTGGCCCTGCGCGCCCAGGTCCGCGGCGCGGCAGCGATCATCACCGACGGCGGCGTCCGCGACTATACCGCGGTGGCCGGCCTGGAAATGCCCACGTACTTCGCCAACCCGCACCCCGCCGTGCTGGGCCGCCGGCACATCCCGTGGGACACGGACATCACCATCGCCTGCGGCGGAGCCACCGTCCAGCCCGGCGACATCATCGTGGCCGACTCCGACGGCATCCTGGTCATCCCGCCCGCCATCGCCGAAGAACTCGTTGAGGACTGCATCCAGCAGGAAAAGGAAGAGGCCTTCATCTTCGAGATGGTCAAGCAGGGCAACAGCGTGGACGGCCTCTACCCGATGAACGCCGAATGGCAGGCCCGGTACAAGGAATGGGCAGGCAACCGCCATGACTGAAACCGCCGTGGCCGGCGTGGCAACCACTCCCGGCAGCAAGTCCCAACAGGCCTACCAGGCCGTCAAGGCACGAATCGTGGAAGGCACCTACACTCCCGGCTACCGGCTGGTCCTGGGTGCCATAGCGAAGGACCTGGGCTTCAGCGTGGTTCCGGTCCGGGAAGCGATCCGCAGGCTTGAAGCCGAAGGACTGGTGACGTTTGAACGGAACGTCGGCGCCACGGTGGCAGGCATCGACCCCACCGAATACCTCTACACCATGCAGACCCTCAGCATCGTGGAAGGTGCCGCCACGGCACTCTCCGCACCGCTGATCGACGGCCAGGCCATTGCCCGGGCCCGTGCCGTGAACCAGGAAATGCGCCAGTGCCTGGAGCACTTCGATCCGGTGCGCTTCACCCAGCTCAACCAGGACTTCCACAGCGTCCTGTTCGAACACTGCCCCAACCCGCACATCCTGGACCTGGTACACCGCGGCTGGAACCGGCTGGCCGCACTCAGGTCCTCCACCTTCCGCTTCGTCCCCGGCCGGGCCCGCGACTCGGTGGAGGAACATGAGGAACTCCTGAAGCTGATCGAGTCCGGTGCCGATGCCGACGACATCGAGAAGGCAGCCCGCCGGCACCGCACGGCGACCCTGGACGCTTACCTCGCCCAAACCAATTAGTACGAAAAGACCAGTTGTACGACGCGACCACTTGTACGAAGAGACCACAGTTAGGACTTCAACGATGACGACCTCAGTAGAAACCACCAAGCACTACGTTCCGGATGACCTGCCCAGCCACATCCAGCACTACATCAACGGCCAGTTCGTGGACTCAATCTCCGGCAAGACCTTCGATGTCCTGGACCCGGTGTCCAACCGCAACTACGCCACCGCCGCGGCCGGCCAGAAGGAAGACATCGAGCTCGCCGTCGCCGCCGCCCGTGAAGCATTCGGGAACGGCCCGTGGCCCCGGATGAAGCCCCGTGAACGCGCCCGTGTCCTGAACCGGATTGCCGACGCCGTCGAGGCCCAGGAAGCCCGGCTCGCCGAACTCGAAACGTTCGACACCGGCCTGCCGATCACCCAGGCCAAGGGCCAGGCCCTCCGCGCTGCGGAGAACTTCCGGTTCTTCGCCGACCTGATCGTGGCCCAGTTCGATGACGCCATGAAGGTCCCCGGCTCCCAGATCAACTACGTCAACCGCAAGCCCATCGGCGTCGCCGGCCTGATTACGCCGTGGAACACCCCGTTCATGCTGGAGTCGTGGAAGCTCGCCCCGGCGCTGGCCACCGGCAACACCGTGGTCCTCAAGCCCGCCGAATTCACCCCGCTGTCCGCCTCCCTGTGGGCCACCATCTTCAAGGATGCAGGGCTGCCGGACGGCGTCTTCAACCTGGTCAACGGCCTGGGCGAGGAGGCCGGCGACGCCCTGGTCAAGCACCCGGACGTCCCGCTGATCTCCTTCACCGGCGAGACCACCACCGGCCAGACGATCTTCCGCAACGCCGCGGCCAACCTCAAGGGCCTGTCCATGGAGCTCGGCGGCAAATCCCCCTGCGTCGTGTTCGCCGACGCCGACGTGGACGCCGCCATCGACTCCGCCCTGTTCGGGGTCTTCTCCCTCAACGGGGAGCGCTGCACCGCCGGCTCACGCATCCTGGTGGAGCGCGCCATCTACGACGAATTCTGCGAAAAGTACGCCGCCCGGGCAAAGAACATCGTGGTGGGTGACCCCCATGACCCCAAGACCGAAGTGGGAGCCCTGGTCCACCCCGAGCACTACGACAAGGTGGCCTCCTACGTGGAGATTGGAAAGTCCGAAGGCCGGCTCCTGGCCGGCGGCGGCCGCCCCGGCCACCTGCCCGAAGGCAACTACATCGCACCCACGGTGTTCGCCGACGTCGCGCCCGATGCCCGGATCTTCCAGGAGGAAATCTTCGGACCCGTCGTGGCCATCACCCCGTTCGAGAACGACGACGAGGCCCTCGCCCTGGCGAACAACACCAAGTACGGCCTGGCCGCCTACATCTGGACCCAGAACCTGACCCGCGCCCACAACTTCTCGCAGAACGTCGAGGCCGGCATGGTGTGGCTGAACAGCCACAACGTCCGCGACCTGCGCACCCCGTTCGGCGGCGTCAAGGCCTCCGGCCTGGGCCACGAGGGCGGCTACCGCTCCATCGACTTCTACACCGACCAGCAGGCCGTGCACATCACGCTCGGCACCGTCCACACCCCCAAATTCGGCGCCTGAACCCAACCAGCTCGCATTTGTTGTCGTTTTGAGGCCTCAAAACGACAACTACTGCCAGTCAGTTGGGGAAGAAGCCCCCTTTCAAAGAAGAGAGACCATCATGACCAACTTCGTTCCCACCCCCACCGTCCCGGCACCGGACATCGTCCGCTGCGCCTACATGGAGATCGTGGTCACCGACCTCGCCAGGTCCCGCGAGTTCTACGTCGACGTCCTGGGCCTGCACGTCACCGAGGAAGACGAGAACGCGATCTACCTGCGCTCCCTGGAGGAATTCATCCACCACAACCTGGTGCTCCGCAAGGGACCCATCGCCGCCGTCGCCGCCTTCGCCTACCGGGTGAAGTCCCCTGCGGAGGTGGATGCCGCCGAGGCCTACTACAAGGAGCTCGGCTGCCGGGTGGAGCGCCGCAAGGAAGGCTTCACCAAAGGCATCGGCGACTCCGTCCGCGTGGAGGACCCGCTGGGCTTCCCGTACGAGTTCTTCTACGACGTGGAGCACGTGGAGCGGCTCACCCAGCGCTATGACCTCTACTCCGCCGGTGAACTGGTCCGCCTGGACCACTTCAACCAGGTCACCCCGGACGTCCCGCGCGGCCGCAAGTACCTGGAGGACCTGGGCTTCCGCGTCTCCGAGGACATCAAGGATGCCGACGGCGTCACCTACGCCGCCTGGATGCACCGCAAGCAGACCGTCCATGACACCGCCCTGACCGGCGGCAACGGCCCCCGCATGCACCACGTCGCGTTCGCCACGCACGAGAAGCACAACATCATCCAGATCTGCGACAAGATGGGCGCCCTGCGCATCAGCGACCGGATCGAACGCGGCCCCGGCCGCCACGGCGTGTCCAACGCGTTCTACCTCTACATCCTGGACCCGGACGGCCACCGCATTGAGATCTACACCCAGGACTACTACACCGGCGACCCGGACAACCCCACCATCACCTGGGACGTCCACGACAACCAGCGCCGCGACTGGTGGGGCAACCCCGTGGTCCCCTCCTGGTACACCGAGGCCTCCCTGGTCCTGGACCTGGACGGCAACCCGCAGCCGGTCATCGTCCGCGAGGAAAAGTCCGAGATGGCGGTCACGGTGGGCGCCGACGGCTTCTCCTACACCCGCAAGGACGGCTCGCCCGAAGGCGACCGGACGGGCTTCAAGCTGGGAGTCCAGGTCTAGCCATGCTGGAGCCCACGACGATTGAGGCCATCGCGGACGAGCTGGTGGAAGCCGGCCGGACCCGCACCCCTGTCCCCCGCCTGACCGCCCGGTACCCGGAGATGACGGTGGAGGATTCCTACGCGGTGCAGCAGCTGTGGCGGCGCCGCAACGAGGACGCCGGCCGGACCCTGGTGGGGCGCAAGATCGGCCTCACGTCCAAGGCCATGCAGGCCGCCACCGGCATCACCGAACCGGACTACGGCGCCATCTTCGATGACATGGTGCTGGAGACCGGCTGCTCCGTTCGGTGGGACCAGTACACCCACCCGCGCGTGGAGGTGGAGCTGGCGTTCGTCCTCAGGGACGGACTCAAGGGCCCGGGCGTGACCATCTTCGATGTCCTGAAGGCCACCGACTACGTGGTTCCGGCCCTCGAAATCCTGGACTCCCGGATCGAGATGGAGGGCCGGACCATCGTGGACACCATCTCGGACAACGCCGCCATGGGCGCCATGGTGATCGGCGGCAACCCGGTCAAGCCGGACGCCGTTGACCTGCGCTGGGTCTCCGCCATCCTCTACAAGAACCAGACCGTGGAGGAAACCGGCGTGGCCGCGGGCGTGCTGGACCACCCCGCCAACGGCGTGCACTGGCTGGCCAACAAGATCGCCGCCCACGGCGACGCGCTCAAGGCAGGCGACATCATCCTGGCCGGCTCGTTCACCCGCCCACTGTGGGTGTACAAGGGCGACACCGTCCACGCCGACTACGGACCCCTGGGAGCTGTGACATGCCGTTTCGAATAGAAGACACCTTCCGCTCCGCCCTGGCTGCGCAAAAACAGAAGGGAAAGGCAGGCCGCCCGCTCGCCGGGATGTGGGTGTGCTCCGGCAGCCCGCTGGTCGCCGAACTCTGCGCGGGGGCAGGGCTGGACTGGCTGCTGGTGGACGCGGAGCACAGCCCCAACGGCCTCGAGTCCATCCTCGCCCAGCTCCAGGCCATCCATGGCTACCCGGTCCACACCGTGGTCCGGCCGCCGGTGAATGACACGGTGGTGATCAAGCAGTACCTGGACCTGGGGGTTCAGAACCTGCTGATCCCCATGGTGAATTCGGTGGCGGAAGCGGAGGCGGCGGTTGCTGCCACCCGCTATCCGCCCCACGGCGCCCGCGGCGTGGGCTCGGCCCTGGCCCGCGCCGCACGCTGGAACCGGGTCCCGGACTACCTCGCCCGGGCCAGCGAGACCATCAGCGTCACCGTCCAGATTGAATCGACGGCGGCCGTCGAGGCTGTGGAGGACATCCTCAAAGTCGACGGCGTGGACGCCATCTTCGTGGGCCCCTCCGACCTCGCCGCTTCCATGGGCCTGCTGGGACAGCAGGAACACCCCGAGGTGCGCGCCGCCGTCGAACACTGCCTGTCCGTTGCCAAGGCGGCCGGGAAACCCGGGGGCGTCAACGCCTTCGCTCCCGCCACGGCCGAGCACTACCTCGCCAACGGCGCGGACTTCATCCTGGTGGGCGCCGACGTCGCACTCCTCGCCCGCGGTTCCGAGGCCCTCGCAGCAAAGTACATTCCCCACGCCGACGGCGACACCCCCGCCAGCTACTGACCTTCCCTTCCTAAGGACTTCCCATGACACTTTCTGCGATCTCCCCTGCCTTTTCGCCGGAGCATGAAGCCTCGCTCCTGGCTTCCGTCCCCACCGGCCTGCTCATCAACGGTCAGTGGCGCGAGGCGTCCGACGGCGGCACGTTCGACGTGCACGACCCCGCCACCGGGGAGGTGCTCGCCACCCTCGCCTCCGCCACCAGCGAAGACGCCATTGCCGCACTCGATGCAGCCGACGCCGTGCAGGCGTCCTGGGCGCGCACCGCACCTAGGACCCGGGCGGAGATCCTCCGGCGGGCCTTCGACCTGGTGACCGAGCGGGCCGAGGACTTCGCCCTGCTGATGACCCTGGAAATGGGCAAACCGCTGGCCGAGGCCCGCGGTGAGGTCACCTACGGGGCAGAGTTCCTGCGCTGGTTCGCCGAGGAAACCGTCCGCGACTATGGCCGCTACCTCACCACCCCGGAGGGCAGGAACAAGATCCTGGTCCAGCACAAACCCGTGGGCCCCTGCCTGCTCATCACCCCCTGGAACTTCCCGCTCGCCATGGCCACCCGCAAGGTCGCCCCCGCCATCGCCGCCGGCTGCACCATGGTCCTCAAACCCGCCAAGCTCACCCCGCTTACGGCGCAGTACTTCGCCCAGACCATGCTCGACGCCGGCCTTCCCGCCGGGGTCCTCAACGTCGTCGCATCCTCCTCCGCGTCCGGGATTTCCGGCCCGCTCCTGAAGGACTCAAGGCTGCGGAAGGTCTCCTTCACCGGCTCCACCCCCGTCGGCAAGCGCCTCATGGCAGACGCCGCGCAGAACGTGCTGCGCACCTCGATGGAGCTCGGCGGGAACGCGCCGTTCATCGTCTTCGAAGATGCCGACCTGGACAAGGCCGTCGAAGGGGCCATGGCAGCCAAGATGCGGAACATGGGCGAAGCCTGCACCGCGGCCAACCGGTTCCTGGTCCACGAATCCGTGGCGCAGGAGTTCACCCGGAAGTTCGCCGCCGCCATGGGCGCCCTGCACACCGGGCGCGGCACCGAGGCGGCCACCCAGGTGGGACCCCTCATCGACGCAGGCGCCCGTGATGAGGTGCATGCACTGGTGAGCGCCGCCGTCGACGCCGGAGCAGTGGCCGTGACCGGCGGCGCACCGGTGGACGGACCGGGCTACTTCTACCAGCCCACCGTCCTGGCCAACGTGCCCAACCACGCGGCGATCCTTGGCCAGGAAATCTTCGGCCCCGTAGCCCCGGTGACCACCTTCAGCACCGAGGAAGACGCCATCCGGCTCGCCAACAACACCGAATACGGCCTCGCGTCCTACCTCTACAGCCGCGACTTCAACCGCCTCCTGCGCGTCGCGGAACAGATCGAATTCGGCATGGTCGGGTTCAACGCCGGCGTCATCTCCAACGCCGCCGCACCCTTCGGCGGCGTCAAGCAATCCGGCCTGGGCCGCGAAGGCGGCTCCGAAGGCATCGCCGAATACACCACCACCCAATACATCGGCATCGCCGACCCCTACGCCGGGTAACCGCGGGGAAGAAGCACCTGCCGCCCTGGTCGAAAGGGTGGCAGGTGCTTCTTGACGCGGGTCAGCCGACGCGGGTGTAGCTGATCTCGGTCGCCCCCGCCGGCGCCGCGGGAAGTGTCACGTACGTGCCCTGGGCCCTGTTGCCATGTCCGGGAAGGGCTCCGGGCCCCGTGACGTAGCTGCCCTCAAGCTTCGGCGATACCTCCGATCCGGGTGGCAACGTAACGTAGCTGCCCCCTCGGGAGATGTCGGTAGGTGCTGTTGCGGGCGCTTCAGTGAGCTCGGACTCTACGGTCATGGTGTTCTCCTGCTTGTCGGGGGCGTCGACGACGCAAAACCCAGCACCTGTGCGCCGTGGCGCAATAAGGGCCGCGGTACCGCTGCTGGGCGTTTGACGGGGTCGTTTGCCTGGATCCGGGGAGGAGTTACCCGGCGGTTCTCGAGGGCTTCGCCGGCCTGATCCCCACCCTAAGGCTTAATCTGACAAGTTCACAATAAGGCGGGCTGATTTTTACGCCGTTCCCTCTCCGCCAACAGTCCTGCGCACAAACACAAGAGCGGGGGCGGGCACTCACCCAAACTGGGGAGTAACCCGCTACGCCGACCGGCTGGCGTCCTCGCCTACTCGATGTGGAGTATCCCTTGGAAACGTACGATGCACTTCTTGCCTCCATTGCCCCCGCTGCCGGCACTGGCCGGACCATCCTCAATCCGGCCACGGGCGAACCGGTAGGCGAAGCCCCCGTCCACAGCCTCGATTACCTGGAAAGCGCCGTGGCCGCAGCCGTGGCCGCGCAGCCAGCCTGGGCTGCCCTGGGCCACGACGCAAGGTCCGCCGCGCTGCTCAAGGCAGCCGACGCCGTCGAACGCTCCGCCGAGGAACTCGCCCAGCTGCTCTCCCGCGAGCAGGGCAAACCGCTGAACGGTCCAAACGCCCGCTTCGAAGTGGGCGCCTGCGTCGCCTGGCTCCGCGCCACGGCCGGCCTGCCGCTGGAACCGGAAACCATCGTGGACGACGGTGAGACCCGCGCTGAGCTGCATTACCGGCCCATCGGCGTGGTCGGGGCGATCGGCCCGTGGAACTGGCCCATGATGATCGCCGTCTGGCAGCTGGCGCCGGCCCTGCGCATGGGCAACACCGTCGTCGTCAAGCCCTCCGGCAACACCCCGCTCTCCGTGCTGGCGCTGGTCAAGGTCCTCAACGAAGAACTCCCCGAAGGCATCCTGTCCGTGGTGTCCTGCGGCCGCGAGGTGGGCGCCCGCCTCACCGACCACCCGGCGATCGGCAAGATCATGTTCACCGGCTCCACCGCCGGCGGCCGCGCCATCATCAAGTCCTCCGCCGACACCGTCAAGCGGCTCACCCTGGAACTTGGGGGCAACGACGCCGGCATTGTCCTGCCCGACGCCGACCCCAAGGCCATTGCCACGGACATCTTCTGGGGCGCCTTCCTCAACACCGGCCAGACCTGCGCCGCGCTCAAGCGCCTCTACGTCCACGACGACATCTACGACGCCGTTTGTGACGAGCTCGTGGCGGTCGCCAAGCAGATGCCCATGGGCAACGGCCTGGACGAGAACAACGTGCTGGGACCGCTGCAGAACAAGGCGCAGTACGACGTCGTGGCCACCCTCGTGGAGGCGGCCAAGGCTTCCGGGGCACGCGTCCTGCTGGGCGGGAACCCGGATACCAGCCAGCCCGGCTACTTCTACCCCACCACCCTGGTGGCGGACATCGACAACGACAACCCGCTGGTGGCCGAGGAACAGTTCGGCCCCGCCCTGCCGATCATCCGCTACGGCAGCATCGACGAGGCGGTGGAAAAGGCGAACGGGCTCGACGTCGGCCTGGGCGCCTCCGTCTGGTCCCCCAACCTGGAAGCAGCCCGGGAGGTCGCGGCCCGCATCCAGGCCGGAACCGTGTGGATCAACCGGCACGGCGCCGTGGACCCGCGCATCCCGTTCGGCGGCGCCAAGCAGTCCGGCTACGGCGTGGAATTCGGCGTGGAGGGCCTCAAGGCCCTGGGCGTACCGCAGGTGATCAACGGCTGATGTTGACGCGGGAGCCCGGCACGCAAGGTTGCCGGCGCCGGGCTCCCGGGGCTTCGCGGCGCTACCCCATGGCCGGGGCCGTGGACGTCCGGCCGGCGAACTGCCGGCGGGCCCACCGGGCAAGTTTCTTGCCCTTGCCCTTCCACCAGTTGTCCTCGTCCTGGTTGTGGTGGAACCGGAAAACAATGGCCACCAGGACAAACATGCCCATCACCACGTCCACCCAGGAGGACACCACCAGGGCGATGAAGACGGTCATGGCATTGGCCACGATCGACGGGATCGCCAGGGTACGGAAGACGGTGCTGGCCACGTAACGCCGGTGGGACCGCGGGACGGACAATTCACGGACCATGTCAAAGCAGACGCAGACCACAACAATGGTCTGCCCGATGGCCAGCAGGATCTGCCCCGGCAAGGAGCTGCTGAACGCGGCCACGGATTCCATCCCCGGGCTCATGGCCGGACCCGGGTTGAAGCAGCTTCGCTGAGAACCTTAAACACGAAAACCCCCAGAAATTGCGGAACCATCGCCGCTGATCCGGCGATGGTTCCATTCAAATTCCAGGGGGCTTTTCCGTCACGAGTAGCGGGTACTCATATTTGTCCGGGGCACCGGGAAACGCTACCTGCTCTCCGGCATCCCGTTATTGTCCGATCGCACTTATTGTCCGATCGCCCGGGGCCGCCACAGCATGACCGCCTGTGACCGGGGCCGGGGGCGCTGGCCACGGGCCAGGCTCACCACATCGCCCGCGGCGCCGGCGGCGAAGATGCGCGAATCCACGGAACGCGGCCGCCGCCCGAGTTCCTCGGTGAGTTCAGCGATCCGGCTCTGGAGGGCTGCCACCTGGTTTTCGAGTTCCAGGATGCGCTTGATCCCCTCCAGCGACACACCTTCGTGCGACAGCCGCTGCACTTCCCGCAGCATGTTCACGTCACGCTGCGAATAGCGCCGGGACTTTCCGGGGGCACGGCTGGGCTTGACGATGCCAAGCCTGTCGTACTGCCGCAGGGTCTGGGGGTGCATGTCCGCCAGCTCTGCCGCCACCGAAATCACAAAGATCGGCTGGTCAGCATTGATGTCCACGGCTCACCTCCGCGCCTAGAGCCGGGCCTTGGCTGCCAGGCCCTCGCGAACGTCCGCCGACGACGTGGCCTCGGCGAACGCCTTGACCGCAGCTTCGGCGTCCTTGTTGAGATTCTTGGGAACCGCGACGTCGATCGTCACCAGCAGGTCGCCGGTGGCCTTGGGCGTCTTGACGCCTTTGCCCTTGACCCGCAGGGTACGGCCGGACGGCGTGCCTGCCGGGACGCGGACCTTGACCTTGTCGCCGTCGATGGTGGGAACTTCGATGTCCGCGCCCAAAGCAGCCTCCGGGAAGGTGACGGGGACGTGGATCCGGAGGTTGTCGCCGTCGCGCGTGTAAAACGCATGTGGCTGGACCGACACTGAGACCACCAGGTCACCATTGCCGGCAGGACCGGGCTGGCCCTTGCCACGCACGCGGACCTTCTGGCCGTCCTTGATACCCGCGGGAACCCGGACATCGATGACCTCGCCGCTGGGTTCACGCAGGCCGATGGTGGTGCCGCGGATGGAGCCGGCAAAGGAGATGCTGGTCGACGCGGTCCGGTCGGCGCCCTTCTGCGGGGCACGCTGGAATCCGGGGGCGCCGCCGAAGCCGCCGAAGAGGTCGGCGAACTCGGGCGGGATGCCGCCGGCGGAGGGATTGAAACCACCGGCGTGCCGTCCGGTATTGCCGGTGAACAGGCCGCCGAACATGTCCTCGAACCCGCCGTTGGGGGCGCCGGCGCCGCCGGGAGCAAAGCGGGCCCCGCTGCCCATGGCCCGGATGGCGTCATACTGCTGGCGCTCATCCGGATCCGAAAGCACCGAATAAGCCTCGGAGATGTCCTTGAACTTCCTCTCGGAAGCGGCGTTCCCCGCATTCGTATCAGGGTGGTGCTGCCGCGCAAGCTTCCGGTAGGCCTTCTTGATGTCGGCGTCGGAAGCGTCCTTGGCAACACCAAGGATCTTGTAAAAGTCCTTGTCCACCCAATCCTGGCTAGCCAATGGCGTTTCCTTTCAAAGTACAAAAGCGTTAGGGCGAGATTACCGCTGAACGCCGGAGCGGATGAGGGGGCCCGGGCGGGACCCCCTCATCCGCGGAGGCGAGGGGCAACTAAGCCGGGACGGCCACGATCACCTGGGCTGCGCGGAGGACACGGTCGCCTGACTTGTAGCCGGAGCGGAGGACCTGGCTGACGGTGTCAACCTCGATGTCCTCGCCGGGCTGCTGGATCAGGGCTTCGTGGATCGTGGGATCGAACTCCACGCCGGTTTCGTCGATGCGGACCAGGCCGTAGGTCTTCAGCGCGTTCTCCAGTTTGGTGGCGATCGCGGCGAAGGGGCCGTCGGTGAGGTCACCGTGCTGCCGTGCGGCGTCGACGTCGTCCAGAACCGGGAGCAGGGAATTCAGGACGCCGATGACGGCCATTTCCCCTGCCACGGCACGGTCGCGTTCAACGCGCTTGCGGTAGTTGACGTACTCAGCCTGAAGGCGGAGCAGGTCGTTGCGCAGTTCGGCTGCCTCGGCGCCGGCGGACCCTGCGGGCGCACCCTGGGCCACGGATTCCTCGGCCGGCACGTCCACGCCGTTGAGAATCTCCTCGGCCTGGGCCAGCGCGTCGCCGTCGGAATCTGCTGCCCCGGCCCGGGAACCGGCCCCCGGAGCGGACTGGCCGCCCTCGGGGTGCCGGGCCTGCCCGGTCACCGGGTCAACCTTGCGGTTGTCCCGGATGACGGGCTCCTGGCCGTTGCCCTGCGTGTTCTGCTGGCTTGCGGATGTGTTGTGCTCTTCCTCGTTACCGTGGTGCGGCATGGGTTACTTCTTCGCTTCGTCTTCGTCGATGATTTCGGCGTCGACGATGTCCTCGTCCTTGGAACCTGCCGAAGCTCCGGCGGCACCTTCAGCACCTGCAGCACCTGCAGCGCCTGCGCCGTCCGGCGAACCGGCCTGGGCGTAGATGGCCTCGCCCAGCTTGGTCTGGGAAGCCTGCAGCTTCTCGAACGCGGACTTCACAGCGGCGTCGTCGGTGCCTTCAAGGGCCTTCTTGAGGCTGTCGACGTCGGCCTGGACCTCGGTCTTGACCTCTTCGGGCAGCTTGTCCGCGTTGTCGGCGATCAGCTTGTCCACGGAGTAGGCAAGCTGCTCGGCCGTGTTGCGGGTGTCGGTTGCCTCGCGGCGCGCCTTGTCCTCGGCTGCGTGCTCCTCGGCGTCGCGGACCATCCGGTCGATGTCTTCCTTGGAGAGGCTGGAGCCACCGGTGATGGTCATGGACTGCTCCTTGCCAGTGCCCTTGTCCTTGGCGGAGACGTGCACGATGCCGTTCGCGTCGATGTCGAAGGTGACCTCGATCTGCGGAATACCGCGCGGTGCCGGGGCGATGCCGGTGAGTTCGAACGTGCCCAGCGGCTTGTTGTCGCGGGTGAACTCGCGCTCGCCCTGGAAGACCTGGATGGCCACGGACGGCTGGTTGTCATCCGCCGTGGTAAAGGTCTCGGACCGCTTGGTGGGGATGGCGGTGTTGCGCTCGATCAGGTGCGTCATCACGCCACCCTTGGTTTCGATGCCGAGGGACAGCGGGGTGACGTCGATCAGGAGGACGTCCTTGCGCTCACCCTTCAGCACGCCGGCCTGCAGGGCTGCGCCGACTGCGACGACCTCGTCCGGGTTCACGCCCTTGTTGGGCTCCTTGCCGCCGGCCAGTTCCTTCACGAGGTCGTAGACGGCGGGCATACGGGTTGAACCGCCCACCAGCACGATGTGGTTGATGTCGGAGAGCTTGATGCCGGCTTCCTTGATGACGTCGTGGAACGGCTTCTTGGTGCGCTCCAGCAGGTCCTTGGTGAGGTCCTGGAACTTGGCGCGGGTCAGCTGCTCGTCCAGGTGGACCGGGCCGTCGGGGGTGACGGAGAGGTACTGGAGCGAGACGTTGGTGCTGGTGGAGGAGGAGAGTTCCTTCTTGGCCTGCTCAGCTGCTTCGCGGAGGCGCTGAAGGGCGATCTTGTCCTTGGAGAGGTCGATGCCCTTCACCTTGAGCTGGTTCAGCAGGTAGTCAACGACGCGCTGGTCCCAGTCGTCGCCGCCCAGGCGGTTGTCACCGGCGGTGGCGCGGACCTGGATGGTGGAGAAGTTGTCTTCGTCCTTGCCGACTTCCAGCAGGGAGACGTCGAAGGTGCCGCCACCGAGGTCGAAGACCAGGATGAGTTCGTCTTCCTTGCCCTTGTCCAGGCCGTAGGCCAGTGCCGCGGCGGTGGGCTCGTTGACGATGCGCAGGACGTTCAGGCCTGCGATTTCGCCGGCTTCCTTGGTGGCCTGGCGCTCGGCGTCGTTGAAGTAGGCCGGGACGGTGATGACGGCGTCGGTGACCTTTTCACCCAGGTAGGACTCGGCGTCGTTCTTCAGCTTCATGAGGATACGCGCGGAAATTTCCTGCGGGGTGTACTTCTTGGCGTCGATGTCCACCTTCCAGTCGGTGCCCATGTGGCGCTTGACTGAAGCGATGGTGCGCTCGATGTTGTTGACGGCCTGGCGCTTGGCGATTTCGCCAACCAGGACCTCGCCGGACTTGGAGAATGCAACGACCGACGGCGTGGTGCGGCCACCCTCGGCGTTGGCAATAACGGTGGGCTCGCCACCTTCGAGAACGGAGACGACGGAGTTGGTGGTTCCGAGGTCGATACCTACTGCACGTGACATGTGTTGCTTCCTTCTTTCCTTGGAAACTGGTTGGCGCCCTAAGCGTTGAGCGTTCTGCACTCAACTTTACTCAGGGCGCCACCGATGTCAATCCAAGGTTGAGTGCAGTCCGCTCAACTTTGGATGCCGCACCGGATAACAGCCGCGGTATTCCTTGGATTTCCGGGCTTCTGCGCGCAGAATTACGACGCCGGAAGGCGGGTTCGCTTTAGGAGAACGCGGCGCCGGGCCACTCAGCGCTCCGTGTCCCGGTCGCCGTGCAGCGGGCCGCGCTCTTCCGCCGTCGCCTGGACCTGGCGGTCGGTAAGCCCTTCGCGGACGGCCTCCTCTGTTCGGGCACCGCCGGCTGTGCCGGCCTCCCCGTAGTCGCCTTCCTCGTATTCGCCGTCGGCAAGGTCCCGCCCGGGCCCGTTGACGGTACCGCCGGCGCCATGGTCCGCGTCCACGTATTGCCCGCCTTCGCCCGCACCTCCGGCAGGGGCCCCAACCGTTCCGGCATCGCCGTAGTTGCCTTCCGGATACTGGTCGTCCCGTTCGCCCGCCGGCCTTTCCACGGCTCCGGCATCGCCATAGTCACCATCCACGTACTGCCCGCCCTCACCCTCCAGTCCGGGTGCGCTGCTTCCCTTGCGGGGCTCCTCGGCTGCAACTTCAGGGTTCTCGGTCATGGTGCATCTCTCCTTCGAGGCTCCGCGTCCATGCGGGCGCACTGGCAGTCTATCGACGGCCCGCGCGCACCAACAGGGCTTCGCCGGCACCTATCGGGAGGCCCCTGCCGGCAGGCCGGCGATGCCTGCCAGGACGGCGAGGTGATGGTCGAAGAGGTCAGCGGGCGCATGGAAGGTATCCGGCCCGTACTGGTTGAACACCTCGAAGCTGACAGCACCAAAGAGGGAGCTCCACACCAGGACACCCCTCGCCACCAGTTCCTCCGGAAGGTCCAGGCCAAACTCGGAACGGATGGCGGCAAGGTCCCTGCCCAGGGTTGGCGGCAGTTGTGGTGCGCCTTCGGCCGGAACTGCCAGCTGCCCTGCCCGGGAAGCTGCATCCAGGATGCCGATGAGGCTGACGATCACCCTGGTGCCCGGGCCCGTCGTGCGCTCCGCCGGGGCGCTGTAGCCGGGCACGGGGCTGCCAAAAAGGAGCGCGTAGCTGGCAGGCTCGCGCAGGGCCCATTCCCGGACCGCGCGGCCCAGCGCCCGGAAGCGGGCAGCGTGGTCATCCTCCGGCGCTTGGGCGACGGCGGCGTCCACCGCGTCCCCAAGCTCGCCGAAGGCGTCTATCAGCAACAAGGTCAGGAGCTCGTCCCGGCTCTCCACATAGCGGTAGACCGCGGAGGACACCACCCCGAGGTCCCTCGCCACCGCCCGCAGGGAGAGAGCGGCCGCACCGTGCGTTGCCAGGTGCTGCCGCCCCAGGCGGACGATATCCGCCACGGTTTGCGCCCTTGCCCGTTGCCGCGGGGTGAGGGGGCGGACAACAGTGCCGGCTGTTTTTTCGACGTCAGTCACGGGTCCAGCATGCCATAAACGAGAGCGCCGGAATCAAAAGAGAGCACCGCTCTTGACTTAGCCGGCTTATGGGGTCATGCTTTTTCCGAGAGCGGTGCTCTCGGAAAAGGAACAAGGAGGCCATAATGGCAGATGTGTACGTAGTAACCGGAGCGGGACCGGTGGGGTGGACGGTGGCCGAACAGTTGGCAGACCTGGGACGGCAGGTGCGCGTCCTCACGCGGTCGGGCATCGGACCACAGCACCCGCTAATCGAGCTCATCGCCGGTGATGCGAAGGATCCCGAGGTTCTGCGATCAGCCCTGGCCGGCGCCCGGGCCGTCTTCCACTGCATTCACGGCTCGGCGTACACCGCCGCGGCATGGCGGGCGGAGCTTCCCGCCGCCGAGCAGGCGGTCCTCACTGCGGCGCACCAAGCGGGTGCCGTCGTCGTATTCCCGGAAAGCCTCTACTCCTACAGCGAGCCGGACAGCGTGATGACGGAGGGCAGCCCGCGCCACGCTGCGGGCGGCAAACGCGGGGTGCGGACGGAGCTGCTCCGGGCCCGCGAGGCCGCCACAACGCCAACGGTGAGCGTGGTGGCAGGCGACTTTTTTGGTCCCCGCGTCCGGATGGCGCACGGCGGGGAGCGCATGGTGGTGCCCATCCTGGCGGGGAAGAACGTCAGCGTGGTGGGCAGCTCACGGCAGCCGCACTCGTTCACGTACGTCCCGGACCTGGCCACGGCGATGATCGCGGCGGCGGACAGGCCCTCCGCCTGGAATGCCATATGGCACGCCCCCACGGGTCCGGCCCTTACCCAGATGGAGCTGGCCCACGCCTTCGCCGCCGCGGCAGGACGGCCGGCGCCCAAGGTGCGCGCCCTGCCCGGCTGGACCCTCCGCACCGCCGGGATGCTCTCAACCGACGCCCGCGAGCTGGCCGAGATGCTGTACCAGTTTGAGCGGCCGTTCATCATGGACTCGGCCGCGTCCCAGGCTGCCCTGGAAGTCGGTCCGACTCCGCTGGAAACGGCTGCTGCCGCCACCGTGGACTGGTGGCGGCAGCAGGGTTAGTGCTCCGAGGTTTAGCGCTTTGGCGCAGGGTCAGCGGCTGGGCACTTCTTCCAACGGCTCGACGCCGGGCTCCCGCGGCCGGGCTGCATTCCCGCCGTCCGCGCGCCCCAGCTTGCTGGGCCACCAGATCTTCGGTCCGATGTCGTAGGCCAGGGCCGGCACCAGCAGCGAGCGCACCAGGACGGTGTCCAGCAGCACACCGAACGCCACTATGAACGCCAGCTGCACCAGGAACATGATGGGAATGACGCCAAGCGCTGCAAATGTGGCCGCGAGCACCACGCCCGCGGAGGTGATGACCCCTCCGGTCACCACCAGGCCACGGAGTATGCCGGGCCGGGTGCCGTGCTTGAGCGACTCTTCACGGACCCGGCTCATCAGGAAGATGTTGTAGTCCACGCCCAGGGCCACCAGGAACACGAAGCCAAACAGCGGAACCGTCGCATCCGCGCCCGGGAAGCCAAGGATGTTGTTGAAGACAAAGGCCGACACACCGAGCGCCGCCGCGTAGGAAAGCACCACGGAGAGCACCAGCAGGACCGGGGCCACGATCGAGCGCAGCAGCAGCATCAGGATGAAGAGGATCACCACCAGGACCACCGGAATGATGACCACCAGGTCGTGCTGGGCGGTGGTGTTGGTGTCCAGCGCCGTAGCGGTGACGCCGCCCACCAGGGCGTCGGGATCGACGGCCTTCACTCCGGCCCGCAGCGCCTTGACGGTTTCCTCCGCTTCCAGCGAGTCCGCCGCGTCGTTGAGGGTGGCGTTGATGATCACCTTTCCTTCGCGGACGTCCGGGGCGCTGGGAGCCCCGGGGGCTCCGGTGATGGGGACGCTGCCCGGTCCCAGCAGGTAGGCCTCGCCCACGCCGTCGTCCGCTTTCACGCGGTCCAGCACCTCGGCGGCCTTGGCCTGGTCAGCAATCACGACGGCGGGGCTCCCGCTGCCGGCGTCGAAATGGCGGGCCAGTGCGTCCTGGCCGTCGACGGCGTTGGAGGCGGTGAGGATGACGTCGGTCTGCGGTACGCCGTTGGCCTTCAGCTGGAACAGGCCGCCTGCCGCAACCAGCAGCAGGAGGACCGAAGCCACCCAGACGGTCCTGGGCCGCCGCGCTACCAGCGAACCGGTGGCACGCCACAGCCCCTTCTGGCCTTCCAGGCCCGTAACCAGTTCGGGTTCACGCTGGTCTGCAGGGAGGAGCTTGGGACGGAACGGCCAGAAGGCTGCCCGGCCCAGCAGGGCCATCAGCGCGGGCAGCAGGGTCAGCGCTGCGAACAGGGCACACAGGATGCCTGCGGCCGCCACCGGTCCCAGCGCCTTGTTGGAGTTCAGGTCGGAGAAGAGCAGGCACAGCAGCGCGATGATCACGGTGGCGCCGGACGCCAGGATGGGCTCGAAGGACGCCTTCCAGGCGTTCAGGACAGCCGCGGTGCGGTTGGTGGTGTGGGTGAGCGCTTCCCGGAAGCGTGCCACGAACAGCAGGGCGTAGTCCGTGGCCGCACCGATTACCAGGATGGAGAGGATGCCCTGGCTTTGGCCGTTGAGCTGGATCCAGCCGGCTTTGGCCATGCCGAACACCAGCAGGATTGCTGCGCACAGGGCAAACACGGAGGTCAGCAGCACCGTGATGGGCAGCAGCAGGGACCGGTAAACGATGAGGAGGATGACGAACACCGCGGACAAGGCCACCAGCAGGAGGATGCCGTCAATGCCGCCGAAGGCTGCGGTGAGGTCGGCGGCAAGGCCGGCGGGGCCGGTCACGAAGGTCTGGGCACCTGCCGGGGCCGCTTCTGTGACAGTCCCGCGGAGTTCCTTGACCGCATCCTTGAGCTCAACCGAGGACCCCACCGGGACCACGAACTGCACCGCCTTGGCGTCCTTGGAGGGAATCGGGCCGATCACCGTGCTGCCCAGTTTGAGGTCTTCAAGGCTGGTCTTGAGCGTGGCCAGCTCCCCCAGCTGGGCGGGAGTGAAAGCCTCGCTTTTCTCGATGACGATGATCCCCGGGACCTCATCCGAGTCCCGGAACTTTGCCTGCCAGTCCTGCGCCTCGGTGGCCTCGGCGCTGGCGGGCAGGAATGACGCCTGGTCGTTGGAGGAGACCTCCTCCAACCGGCCGAAGGTGGGGCCGCCGACCCCGGCGAGACCCAGCCAGATCAGCACCAGGACGACAGGGACCAGCCAGCGCAGCCAGAAAGGGACTCGCTCCTTGGCAACTTTATTGCGGTTCATGGCGCCTTCCATCGATAAGCGGGCGGAGTAGTATTTGTTCCAGCATAGATTATCTCCACCATAGAGATAAGTGGCTGCCAAGCTTTTTTCGGCAGGTAGGGGACGAATGCCGGGCCTGCAGTAATATCCGTCAGTACGGCCGGACGGAAGTGTGGGCGTGGAACCAGGAAGGCAGGGAGGTGGGCATGGCACGCAAGACGTCAGCTGGCGCGGCACCAGGACCATCCGGCGGCCCTCCCGGTGGTCCGCCACACCCGCTGATCCGCCTCCTGCAGGAGTTCACCATGGAGGCCAACCGCTATGTGGATGTCGCCGGCGGCAGGAAGGACATGCACCGCACGGACATGAATGCCCTCGCCGTCATCATGCGGCACACGGCCGCCGGGAGCGTGGTGACGCCCGGGGTCCTGCGCAAAGAGCTGAACCTGAGCTCGCCTGCCACCACCGCCCTCATCGACCGACTGGACCACTCGGGGCATATCGTGCGCGAGCGGAACAGCACGGACCGGCGCCAGGTCCAGCTGAAGATGACCCCCAAGGCCTTCCAGGACGGGGGCGCTGTCTTCGCTCCCCTGGCCCAGCACATGGGCAGCGCCATGGCGGACTTCTCGCAAGACGAGCTGGAAACAGTCACACGCTTCATGACCGCAATGGTGGAGGCCACGGTGGCTGCCCGGAGCGAGTCCGCCGATAGCTAGGTGACATTCCCGGAAGGCTCAGGAAAGGGCCGTTTCGGATGTCCGAAGACGGCCCTTCCTGCTTCCCCCAATCAGGGCGGCGCCCGGGGACTAAGGCGCCTTGGGTCGAAGCGCCACCAGCCACCCGGCCCACTCGCGGGCCGCACTGAAGTTCCACGTCTTCGCCCCGCTTGGCCCCGCTGCCGCCTGGATGCCATCCGCAACTTCGAAGCGGCGCGCACCGGTTTCCACTGCCTGGGACATCCCGGCCGGCGAAGTCAGGGTCACGGAGCTTGAGTTGACGCTCATGCATCCCACAAGCATCGCGTTCGCGGCCGTGGTGGCCACCGCTGGAATGGTTCCCGACGATGCCGCCGCGCCCGAGCCGGACGTGGCAGCGGTGTCGGGCCCTGAGGCGCCGGAATACCTGGCGATGCCTCCCCCGCTCGTCGTCGAAGAGGTGGTCCAGGCATAATCCGCCGGCTCGGTCCCGATGGCGACTTTGTAGTAGCCGTAGACCTTGGGGTTCGCGATATTGGTCACCGATGCCAGCACTGTCCACCCGGCGGGGACACCTGACGTTGCGATGGTACCGCCCGTGAGGGACACGCAGCTGACCAGCAGGTCGCCCTGGGCGACATTGGCCGGCTTGGGGATCCTGAGGGTGGTGGTTGCCGTGGTGTTCACGGCCTGGCTCACTGACTCGCGGACGATGGTGCCGCCGCCGCCGGTGTTGCCGGAGGTGACGCTCCAGGCCTGCGTGGCCGCCGTGGCGTCCGTATTGCCGGCGGCGTCGGTGGCCCACACGCTGAAGTTATGCGATGCAACCGCCAGTCCTGAGTACGTCTGTGGCGAGGTGCACGCTGTCCGCGCCGCCCCGTCCAGGCTGCACTGGAAGGTTGAATTGGCCTCACTCGAGGTGAATGCGAAGGAGGCACTGGTCGACGTCGTTGTCGCGGGCGGTCCGGAAGTGATGGTTGTCTCGGGCGGCGTGGTGTCCCCCGGCGGAGGCGGAGTGGAGGTGCCGGCCCCGATCTTCCGGGGGTCGTAGGCCGCATCGACGAGCAGGGCAGGTACGTAGGCGGCTGCGATGGACTGCCATGGTACGAGCTTGAAGTTCTGCTTGCCGGTGTCGTTGCTGGTGTCCTGGGTGACAAAGAAACCCTGGGGGAACGGGCCCCCAACCCCGAAGTTGGTGACGTCTATGCCGTCCATGCCCGTGACAGCATCGATTCCGTTACCGGCCGGGATGGCGAAGGCCCCCAATGGCCGGTTGTCGTCGCGGGAGTAGACGTGGAACCGGTTGGAGCCCTGGCTTGCTGCCAGCAGGTAGCCGGCGCCCCCGCTGCCGTAGTAGATGCTGATGCCCTTGATGTCCTGGACGATGTCCCCGCCGTTCTCGGTGGTGCTGACAACCTTCGTCCCCGCGGTTGAATCCCCGGGTTCAGCCCCGTACCGCCAGATTCCGCCGATATCCTCCTGCGCAATGTAGAGCCGTTTCATCTCGTCATCGGCCACCAGGCCCTCGGTGTGGGCGGGGCCGCTTACGGTCCAGCTGCGCACGAGCTTGCCGGTGACCGATCCGGTGGAGCCGTCAAGCTCCCACTGCTCGACCTTGCCAACGTCAGTGACGTAGGCAAAGTACTTGCCGGTGTCCGGCGAGTGATAGAAAGAGAACCCGCGGGGTGTGGCGATGTTGGAGGTCGGCGCAAAGCTGCCCACCTTGGTGAGCGAACGGTCGGCCTCGTTGACCTTGTAGAAGTCAAGGCTCCGGACCCGGTTGCTGACACCCACCAGGCCCACTCGGCTGCTGCCGAGGGGGAAGTTGTAACGGACGTCCACATTGTTCATCCGCCCGTCGGGGTAATAGAACAGTTCCCGGCCCGACAGGTCATAGACCACCAGACCGTGGCCATCCGTGCTCTTGTCCGTGCCGATGATGGTGCTCTTCGACGGGTCGGTGGGATGGATCCAGATCGCTGCGTCGTCCGCAGCGTCCCCCGTTCCGTGCATTGGGGCAGTTTCCACCGTCGCATTCACCTGCGCCACGGCCGCGTTTGCCGCCGGGGCACCCAGTCCCGCGAGCAGTCCGGACAGCAGTCCGCCCACCGTCAATGCGGCAGCCAACCTCGATTTGAGCGTCACTCTTGCCTCCCCAATACTGGTTGCCGCACCTGTTCGGCGGCAACGGCGGTGTCATGGAACGTCCAGCGAGGTCAGGAGCCCGGCGCCGGCTGGAGGGCCATCGTATTCCCGGCCGCAGGCAGGGGGATACGGGGATAGCACCCATACCTTCGGGCCCGCCTTCCGGGGGCTGCATGACGCGGACCGGGCGTCCGCTCATGCAATGCAGGTTGGGGGTAGCGTTTGGTTATGAGTGCGCAGCAGCCTGAAGACGACGTTTACACGCACGGCCACCACGAATCGGTGGTCCGCGCCCATGCCGCCCGTACCGCCGAAAACTCCGCGGCGTTTGTCCTCCCGCACCTCACGCCTGGTAAGTCGCTGCTCGACGTGGGCTGCGGCCCCGGCACCATCACCTGCGACTTCGCCGCCCTGGTCAGCCCCGGCAAGGTCACGGGCCTGGACCGCTCACCTGACATCATCGCCCAGGCGCAGGCCCTCGCCACCGAGCGGGAAGTACCCAACGTTGAATTCGTTGCCGGCAACATCTACGACCTCGACTTCGCCGACGAAACGTTCGACGTCGTCCATGCCCACCAGGTGCTCCAGCACCTGACCGATCCCGTTGAGGCCCTCAGGGAGATGCGGAGGGTGGCCAAGCCCGGCGGCATCGTGGCAGTGCGCGACGCCGACTTCCACGGCATGAGCTGGTACCCCGCCATTCCGGAACTGGACGAGTGGATGGACCTGTACCAGCGGATTGCCCGCCGGAACGGTGCAGAACCCGATGCCGGGCGGCGGCTGGTCAGCTGGGCACAGGCTGCGGGATTCACCGACGTCGCCCCCACCAGCAGCAACTGGCTTTACGCCACCTCGCAGCAGCGGCGCTGGCAGGCGCGCGTCTGGGGTGAGCGGGTGCTCCACTCAGCCTTCGCCGAGCAGGCGCTGGAGTACGGGTTTGCCAACCCGGCCGACCTTGCCCGTATCTCTGCAGGCTGGCACCGCTGGGGCTCCACGGACGACGGATGGTTCCTGATCCCGAACGGTGAGGTCATCGCCCGGGCCTGATCCCTGGTTGCCCAGACAGCAGCACAGGGACTGAAAAAGGGGCAGCCAATTGCCACCGTAGGATTGTTGAGTGCAATTTTCCCTCTGGCTGGCCCTGGCAGGTGCCGGCGCCCTGATCAGCTTCACCCCGGGCGCCGGGGCCATCAACACCATGAGCAACTCGCTGAACGCGGGGTTCCGCCGGTCCATCTGGGGAATCCTGGGCCAGCAGGCTGCGCTGATGGTGCACGTCCTGATCGTGGCCCTGGGCGTCGGGGTGCTGGTGGCCAGTTCCCCCCTTGCCTTCAACGTGATCCGTTACGCGGGCGCGGCCTATCTGGTGTACCTGGGCATCCGCCAGTTCCTGAGCAAGCCCACGGTGGCCCAGGAGCAGGCAGCTGCCCTTCGCAACGAACCCGCGTGGTCCATTTTCCGGCGCGGCTTCTGGGTCAATCTGTTGAACCCGAAGGCGATCGTGTTCTTCCTCGCCTTCACTCCCCAGTTCATCCGGCCCGACCTGCCCCTGTTCACCCAGTACGCCGTGTTGACGGCAACAATCGTTGTCATCGACATCCTGGTGATGTGGTTCTTCTTTGCGGCGGCTGCCAGGTCATTCCAGCGCTTCACCAACACGGAACAGGGCCAAATGGTCCTCAGCAGGGTGTTCGGTGTCCTGTTCGTGGGTGTGGGTATCCTGCTGGCCCTGATCCACTGAACCAGGTACCCGCCAAACTCGGCACCAGCGTGTGACGTACCCATTCGGGCGTTAGTCATGCATCTTTACAAACCCGTAAAACTTTGTGAACAGGCGGCTAGCCAAGAGCGTTCGGAAGCGCGCATGCTTAGGGCATGAACTCAGCGTCGAGCGCATATCGCGTCATCACCGTCTGCACGGGCAATATCTGCCGGTCCCCCATGGCCGAGCTCATGCTCAAGGCAGCGCTTGAACGCGAGGGCCTTGACGGCCTGGTGGAGGTGGACTCCGCCGGCACCACCGGTTACGAGGCGGGCCGGCCCATTGATCCCCGCGCCGCCCGCCGGCTCGCCGCAACCCAGCTGGCCTCGGACCACCACGTGGCCCGCGAGTGGGAACCCGGGTGGTTCCGCGAGCGCGACCTGATCCTGGCCCTGGACATCGACCACTACGCGTGGCTCACCGAGGCGGCGCCGGACCAGGAATCCCTGGACAAGATCCGGATGCTCCGCAGCTTCGATCCCACCATGGCGGAGCGGGACCGCCTGGATCAGGGCATCGAGGACCCCTGGTACGGCGGCCACGCGGATTTCGACGCCGTCTGGCACCAGATCCATGCAGCCCTGCCCGGCCTGGTCCAGCACATCAGGTCCGCGGTCCTTCGGAACACCCAGCTGCAGCCGCACTAGGCACCAAAAACTCTTCAAGAGACGGTGCAATCCAGCGGCACCAGGAGTATTTTCTTGCTGCCTGGACGGCCTTCCCAGCACATCCGGCAAGTACGCACGGCTCCTCGCCACACTGGAAGAGGCAGAGTCTCCGGCTGGGCGACATGGCCCGGCAAGGACCGCGCCCTGAAGCGTGCAGGCATCGTGCATGCCGGCGCCAACGCCGCCTGGCGAGGGCAGGGGCTGTCCTGCTGCTGGTGAGCGGGTTCCTGGGCGGCCACCTGAGCAGCGGCCGTCACGCATCGGCGCAGCAACTGCCCCGCGGGTGAAAGGGTGCAACGGAAAACGGTACGCTCTAGTCCATGAGCCCAGCCCCCGTCATCATCGCCATCGACGGGCGCTCCGGTGCAGGCAAGACCACCCTCGCCGTCGAGCTCGCGGCCCGGCTCCGGGCGCACCACAAGGTCTCGCTGTTCCACCTTGAGGACATCTACCCGGGCTGGGACGGACTGGCGGCGGGCATTGAACGCTACGTCTCCACGGTCCTCACCCCGCTGAGCCGGGGGCAGGCGGCCTCCTGGACCAGCTGGGACTGGGCTAACCACTACGACGGCGACGCCCGGGTGACGCTGCCTGCGGAGATCGTCATCGTTGAGGGAGTGGGGGCCGCCGCCGAGGCCGCCCGCCCCATGCTGGGCGCGGTGATCTGGGCGGAATCCCCGGACGACGTCCGGCGGACCCGGGCACTGGAGCGCGACGGCGCAACATATGAACCGTACTGGGACCTGTGGGCAGCCCAGGAGCAAGAGTGGCTGGGCCGCGACGACGTCCCCGGCCACGCGGACCTCCGCGTCCGGAACCTCGCCGACGGCTCAGCCCCCGCGGACCTCCTCCAACTCCTCCCCTACCTGCCCGCCCTGGCTCCGGTCCTCGCCCCCGAGTTGTCAGCCCGCCGCGGCCTTCGCCTTCACGCCGAGCGCATTGAAGCCGCCCCGGACGCACCCACCCTGTTCCACTCACTGTATGGCGGCTCTGGCAACGCCGTCTGGCTGGACTCCTCCAACACAGGCAGCGGACCGGACAGCACGGATCCTGTACAGCGGACTGCCGCAGAGCGCAGCCGGTTCAGCATCATGGCGGACGACGGCGGCACATTCGGCCAGTGCGTCACGCACCGTGGCGGTGTGAGCCGGATCAGCGCCGGCTCGTCCACTGCCAACGTTCCCGGCCCCTTCTTCCGCTGGCTCGACACCGTCTGGGGGCGCCGGGCGGTGCGGACCCCCGAGGGCTACCCCGGCGAATTCACCCTGGGCTGGCTGGGCTGCCTGGGGTATGAGCTGAAACGCGAAACCGGCGGCAGCGATCTTTCCGCGCCCACGCCGGACGCAGCCCTGATCTTCGCGGGCCGAGCGGTGGTCCTGGACCACGCCGAAGGCACGGCCTGGCTCCTGGCCCTGGAGGCACCGGACGCCGGCGGGTGGCTGGTGGAGGCGCGGGCAGCCGTGGAAGCCGCCGCGGACCCAACGCAGGAAGCCGGCGGCAGCACCGGCGTCGTGCGTCCCACCACACCGCCCACTTTCCGCAGCCGGGACACCGGGGAACGGTACCGGGAGAAGATTGCCGCCGCACAGCATCAGATCGCCCAGGGAAACACCTACGAAGTGTGCCTGACCACCACCCTCGAAGCCACTGTCCCGGCCGGCTCGCTGGATCCATGGGCCACCTACTTGTCGCTCCGCAGCAGGAACCCGGCCCCGTTCGCCAGTTACCTCCGGCTGGGAAACGTTGCCGTGGCCAGCACCTCGCCCGAGCGGTTCCTGAAGATAGGGTCCGACGGCGGAATGCGCGCCGAACCGATCAAGGGCACCCGGCGCCGGGCTGCCGACCCGCAGGAGGACAGCCGCCTGCGGACGGACCTGGCCACCTCCGTCAAGGACAGGGCCGAGAACATCATGATCGTGGACCTGCTGCGCAACGACCTCAGCCACTTTGCCATGCCTGGCTCCGTTACGGTCAGCAGGCTTTGCGCCATCGAGAGCTACGCCACCGTCCACCAGATGGTCAGCACCATCGACGCCCACCTCCTGCCCGGAGCACCACGGGCAGAGGCGGTGGCGGCCTGCTTCCCGGCCGGCTCCATGACGGGGGCTCCGAAGATCAGCACCATGGCCATCCTTGACGACCTGGAGGCAGGGCCGCGGGGGATCTATTCAGGCGCCATCGGCTACTTCTCGCTCAACGCGGCGGCGGATCTCGCCGTCGCCATCCGCACCCTGGTGGTCAGCACGGCTGGCGACGGAACCGCGGAACTGTCGCTCGGCGTCGGCGGTGCCATCACCTCGGACTCCGACCCGGACGACGAATATGAGGAGATCCGCACCAAGGCCTACGGGGTGCTCTCCACCCTGGGGGCGGAGTTTCCCGAAGACTGACCCGGGTTTAGGGAGGTACGGCCGTCCTACTGCACCGTGGCCGTCAGCCGGGCCACGTTGTCCACATAGCGCGCGGCGAGCGGCCGGTTCAGCCAGTCTGCCAGCTTCAGCTCATGGGAGATGTCCCGGTAGGTGTCCTCCACCGCCCGCATCTTGTTCACGATGTCCTCGCCCAGGAGCATCACGGAGACCTCGAGGTTCAGCGAGAAGGACCTCATGTCCATGTTGCTGGAGCCCAGGACGGCCACCTCGTCGTCGATGGTGAAGTGCTTGGCGTGCAGCACGAACGGCGCCTTGTAGAGGTAGATCCGCACGCCGGCTTCAAGGAGCGCCTCATAGTAGGAGCGCTGGGCGTGGTGGACCAGGAACTGGTCGCCCTTCTCGGACACGAACAGCTCCACGTCGACGCCGCGCTGCGCTGCGGTGGTGATGGCGTACAGCAGTGAATCGTCCGGAACGAAATAGGGGCTGCAAATGGAGATCCGGTGCTGCGCGGAGTAGATGAGCGTGTTGAAGAGCCGGAGGTTGTTTTCCGTGATGAACCCGGGACCGCTGGGCACCACCTGGGCCGTGACGTGGCCGGGCTCCGGATTCGCGGGGAGCTGCAACTGGTGTTCCAGGGATTCGTCGGTCTCGCTCAGCCAGTCGGTGGCGAAGACGACGTTCAGGGTGGTCACGATGGGCCCGCGCAGGCACGCCATCAGCTCCACCCACTCGCGGCCGGCCTTGCGGTGGCGCGGGTTGTTGTAGGAGGGCTCGATCAGGTTCTGCGACCCCGTGAAGGCGATTTCGCCGTCGATCACCATGATCTTGCGGTGGTTGCGCAGGTCCGGCCGGCGCCACTGGCCATGGATGGGCAGGAGGGGAAGCATCCGCTTCCACTGGATCTTGCCGGCCCTCAGGCGCTTCAGCAGCTTCCGGTAGCCCTTGATGCGCAGCGTGCCGATGTGGTCGAACAGGAGCCGCACTTCCACGCCCCGCTCGGCGGCCTCTTCCATGGCCGTGAGCAGGTCGTTGGTGACGTGGTCGGAGCTCATGATGTAGAACTCGGCGTTGACGAACTTCTTCGCCTTCCGCACCGCGTGGGTCATGGCCAGGATGGAATCCGGGTAGCCGGGGATGAGGTCAACGGAGTTGTTGTCCACCATGGGCAGCGAACCCAGGGTGCGGTTGAGCTCGGCGGCGGATTTGACCCACTCGGGGCCGGGGTAGTCGCTGTCCACGTCCGAGAGGGCGGTGATGCCGGCCCGCACCCGGTCGTTGACCTGCTCCTGCTGGGCGCGGCGGCGGCTGGACAGCTGGAAGTTTCCAAACAGCAGGAACAGCGCGATGCCCACGAATGGGATAAAGAAGATGCCCAGGAGCCAGGCCATCGCCGTGGTGGGCCGCCTGTTGCCGGGGATGATGCCCAGTGCCAGGACCCTGATGACAAGGTCGGCGAAGCCCAGGAGCACCACAACCCACGTCGGCGCGGTGCCGGCAAGCGAAAAAGGCCACAACACGTCAATAACTCCCGGGGAGGTTGGGCCCCGGGGAACGGTTTCCGGCCGGGGCGCTCTGCCCAGCTTATCCGCGGTGCCGCACTAAGCTGGTGCCATGAGCTCTCCAGCCCCCGTGGTTCTCGTTTTCCTTGACCCCGCCTTCCCCGACGGCAGGGTGGCGGATGCCTCCCAGCCCCAGCTGCTGGTCACGGACCTTGGCGTCACGCGCGGTGACGGCGTGTTCGAAACCATGCTGGCGGTTGGGGGAACGGTGCGGAAGATGCAGGCCCACCTGGACCGGCTTGCCGGATCCGCCGCGGCGCTGGACCTGGACATCCCGGACCAGGATGTGTGGCGGCGCGCCATTGCCGCTGCCGTTGCCCGGCACCGTTCGGAGAACCCGCCGGCAGACCCGGCGGCAGATGAACTGGTGGTCAAACTGGTGGTGACCCGCGGCGTGGAAGGCGCGCCCGCCCCCACCGCCTGGGTCCAGGCCTCACCGGCCGGAGCTGCCGCCCGCCGCCAGCGGGAAACGGGCGTCGACGTCATCCTCCTTGACCGCGGCTACGACAGTGACGTGGCCGAACGGGCACCCTGGCTGCTTCTGGGCGCCAAGACGCTCTCCTACGCCGTCAACATGGCAGCGCTGCGCCACGCGCATAAACAGGGCGCCGACGACGTCATCTTCACGTCCTCCGATGGCCGGGTCCTGGAAGGGCCCACCTCCACGGTGCTGCTGGCGCATGTGGAGAAGTCCGACGACGGCACAACAGTGAAGCGCCTCATCACACCACAGCTGGACAGCGGCATCCTGCCTGGAACGTCACAGGGGGCTCTCTTTGCTGCCGCCAAGGCGGCGGGCTGGGAACTGGGCTACGGGCCGCTGGTGCCACAGGACCTCCTGGACGCAGACGCGGTCTGGCTGATCTCCAGTGTCCGCCTGCTGGCGCCCGTGAACCGGATTGACGGCAGGGAGATCGGCACCCCGTCTGTGCAAAAGGAACTGACCACAGAACTGAGCGGACTTTTCGCCGGCATCCATTAGCCCGCAACAGGCAGGGCCGGCCCTTTTCCCGCCCCGGCATCACCCGTAAGGTGTGCACCATGGACTCGCACAAGCTGCCGATCGAAAAACTGTCCTTTGACGACTGCTGGGAACTCCTTGACACCGACACGGTGGGCAGGCTGGCCATCGTGGTGGACGGACATCCGGAAATCTTCCCCGTGAACTACGTTGTCCACCTGCGCAGCATCGTCTTCCGCACGGCACCCGGCTCAAAACTGTGGGACGCGAAAATGGAACGCCCTGCCGCACTGGAGATCGACGGCTACGACCCCACCACCGAACTGGCCTGGAGCGTGGTGGCGCGGGGCAATACCGGGATCATCGAAGACCAGGCCGTCAAAGATGCGGTGGACAGCCTTGGCCTGGAGCCGTGGCAGCCCGGCGAAAAGGCAAACTACGTCAGGCTGAACGCCAAGGCGCTGACCGGACGCAGGTTCCAGGTGAACCGCCCGGACGTCTGGAACACCCGCCTCCAGGACCGGCGCCGGGCGTCATTCGAATAGCGGCCGCTCAACGACCACGCCTTTACACGGCCGCTCCGTCAGGCGCTGGAGCCTGCCGCCTGCCGTGAAAGCTGGGCTTCCAGCCCGGACAGCAGGATGGTGAGCCCTTGGTCAAGCTCCTTGGCGCCGTCGTAGTCAGCCAACGCCGGCGCCAGCGCACGCAGCCGGGGGAATTCCTTCGCGGGCAGCCGGTGGAGCCCCAGCCGCAGCAGCACCTCGTTCTCTTCCGGGTCCACCACGTACTCCTGCAGTTCGTTCAGGAGGTGCCCGTAGAGGAAGCCGTAGTAGGCGCGGTAGACGTGCAGCGCATCAGCCGGCTCGAATCCTGCCGCCACCAGCAGGGTCAGGATCTGCTCCAATGGCCGCAACGTGCCCAGCGGACGCATGCCCAGCGGCGTGGAGAGGGGCCGGGTCACCAGCAGGGGGACAACGTTGGGATGCTTGAGCGCCAGCATCCGCAGGTTGTGGGCGATGCTCCGCAGCTGCGCTTTCCAATCCGGGTCCTCCGGATGAATCGGAAGCTGGTTGAGCACCAGCTCAGAAACCCCGTCCAGCAGCGCGGCGCGGTTCTCGGCGTAGCGGTACAGGCTCATCGGGTCCCGGCCAAGCTCCTGCCCCAGGCGGCGCATGGTCAGTGCATCCAGTCCTTCGGCATCAACCAGTTCCAGGGCCTTGGCCAGCACGACCTCCCTGCTCAGCCTGGCCTTGGCGGGGGTGCGGCCGGAAGCGTGCGGGGGATTCATGGTGTTGTCCTAGCGGTGGAAGTGGCGGCCCGGATTAATCGAGACGGTTGCCTTACTTGTAGTCTACGAGTAAAGTCTACATCGTAGACAGGCGCTGACGACGCTGAGGCCCCAGATGCTTTTCACGGGACCCAACCTATAGATTCGATGGCCATGTGCAGGGCATCAAATCTTGCTGCTGTAGCCGAACGGCGGCGCCGAGCACTTAGCGAAGGGAAGCCATCATGGCACATTCGCAGTTCGATACTTTTCTCCACGAAGCCACCTACCCCGACCACGCCGCTGGTTCCAGCATGGACCGCGACCGCCTCTACGGCCTGTACACCAGCTGGTGCTTCCTCAACCAGCAGCCGGCCGGCACCGAGTCCACCTTCTGGGCAGCCATGAAGCACCGGATCCCGCCGCGCCGCAACGGGCTGCGCATGAAGGGTCCTGCCGCTGCGGACTACATCATGACCAGCTACCCGGGCCTGGTCTGAGACCCCCGGATTCGTAAGAGGCCACCGGGCAGCCGGGTGGTACATGATCAAATGCTGTGGCACGCTCGTGCCGCAGCATTTTTCATGCCCCCGGCTAGGTAGGGATGATCCGGAAGAGGAACCTGGTGCGGACCATCACCCAGAGCAGCCCCAGGACCACGGCGTAGGCCACGGTGTTGAGGAAGATGCTTTGCTGCTGCAGGGCCGGGATGTTGGCCACGACGGCGATCAGCACCACGTGCATGATGAAGACGTACAGCGTGGCCCGGCCCAGCGGGACCAGGAACCAGCCCAGGGCCCGGTCCACCGGTTTCCAGTAGGCACTGAGGAATGCGTACGCAGCCACCACCAGGACCAGGACGTTGAGCAGCCGGCCCGGGGCCAGGTATGTCCGGCCGAAGAAGGCGTCATACATTGCCCGGTAGGACGCATCCGGCAGAAGCGCCAGTCGGACGTCATAGGCGTTGGCCAGGTAGGGGTTGCCCCAGGACAGGAAGGCCAAAGCGAATGCTGCCGTGGTGCAGGCAACCACCACCCACGTGTGGCGCGACAGCCACGCTGTGATGCTGCGCCGATGGTAGCCCGCAACCAGCCCAAGCACGAAAAGCACCTGCCACACCAGCAGCGGGAAGGAGTCCTCGAACTGCGAGGGCAGGATCCGGAACCTGGTCATGGCACCTGCCGCATACACGGCAACCGACACCGCCACGACCCAGATGGCCTTCCCGCGGTTCAGCGCCGCGAGGATCAGCGGGCTGACCAGCAACAGCACCACATAGAGCCCCATGACATTGAACTGCCAGGGACCGAACTGCAGCAGCACGATGGCCGGAAGCACCTGGGGCGGGACGGGGAACTGGAACAGCGATGCCATGCCCGAATAGAGGTCGTAGGTCCGGCCGGCCCCGTTGTGCCCGGCGCCACCGGTCCCCTGGTCCACGAACGTGGTCAGGGCCTCGGTGTGGAAGAACGGGAGCAGGGACAGAAGGAAGACGCCGATCAGCACGGCCAGCGCCGTCAGGTAGAGCTTGCCGGCGCGGCGGGTCGTGAGGTCGACCACCTGCCCGAAGTCCTCCCTGGCCTTGGGCCCGTACACCATGCCCACCACCAGTCCGGAGAACAGGACGAACAGTTCCGCACCCGACACGAAGCCCACGGCCTCCTGGGTGAGCAGCTGGAACAGCGATGCCATGCCCAGGTGGTTCACCACCACAAAGACGATGGCCATCCCGCGCAGCAGATCGATGCGCGAGTCCCTGGCGGAGGGATCCTGGTAGCCCCAGGCCGTGGCTGCGTTGATCCGGCGGGGTATCTGCCACAGGGCCACCAGGAGGATGGCCATGGCGGCGGCAACAGTCCAGGCGGCAGCCCCGGAGAGCGTGTTGGCCCGGACGTAGGTGCTCCCGGATGCCACGTCGGTGACCGGCCCGGTGACCATTGGCGATGCCTTCAGCCTGTCCAGGGCCGCTTTGGCGATGCCCGGCTGTCCCGTGAGCAGCCAGCTGATGCTTGCCACGCCGGTATCCCTGGTGCTGGTGCGCTCGTCCCAGACAACGGCGGCAGTCCGGGCAAAAGCGGGGGAAGTGGCAGTTCCCACCACCTGGTCCCACCAGCCTGCCTTGATGTCCGTTTCCTGCGCGCCGCCGGACGCGGGGCTGTAGAAAGCAGAGGTCTGGAGGAGGAACGGCTTGTTGCGCCCCTCGGAATAGGTGCCGTAGAAGTTTTCGCCGCCGGAGGATGTCAGCATGTCCTGGAGCTCGCCGGCCCTCGGCTCGGAGTTGACGGCGGGGCCGCCGGCCGTGTCGTCGTGATAGGCGGCCAGCCCCACCCAGTCCACTGCGTCGTCACCCGGGTAGTACGGGGCGTAGGCGCTGTCGCTTGAGTTCCAGGCCCCGTCGCCGTTCGTGTCCAGGAGGGAAAAGCCTTCGGTTCCGGGCCGCGGGGCATCCCGGTTGCGGTCAAAGGGGTAGTCCTTGCCCAGGTAAGGCGCCCACACCAAGGTGGCCCGGCCGCCGTCGTACTTCTTGAACGCTGCCGCCACAGCCCTGAAGGCCTGCCGGTACGCGGCGGGCTGCTGGCCCCAGGCCACCCAGCTTGCATTCATGTCCGGGGCGAACCGGATCAGCAGCTGCCCCTTGAACCCGGACGTAAGGTCGCGCACCTGCGCTGCGAATGCTTCCGCTTCCGCGGTGCCGAGCTGGTCCAGGGGCACTGACGGCTTCACCGTGAGCAGGGCGTGGGCGCCTAGGGACGCGGCCTGCTGAAGGAAGCCGTCAAGGTCGTTCCGTTCCGAATCGCGGTAGGGGATGGTGATGTCGTGGCCGAAGACGGCCGGACTGGCACCAAGCCGGCCGCTGAAGCCTGCGGCGGTGTCCTCGCCCCACTCGAGCACCGCGCCCAGCCAGGGCTTTCCCTTCTCCGGCGCAGCGTCCGCCCCATGCGCCGGCGCAGCCGCCAGCAGGGCAAGGAGGCTGACGATGGCCGCGGCCAGGAACGCACCGATGGACGGCCGCCGGGTCCCGCGGATGGCGGCCTGGTGGCGCGATGTGTTTGCCCGCATGCTGACAGGACCCCCGGTGCTCATTGCTGTGACGACGGGGCGGCGCCCCGGTAAGAACTTTATCGGCCCCGCGGCCCCGGGCGGCACGTGGCGGGCCGCCCACCTGCGGCGATGTCCGCCGTCGCGCTTTCCTTCAACCCCGCGCCTCCCTTCAGCGCTGCTCAATTACGGAACATGACGACGGCGGCGGTGCGGCTTGGCGCGGCAGATGTTACGTTTTTGGGGAGTAATGAGTACCGGTGTGAAGCCCTGACTGGCCGGTCGGCAACCCTCCCTTTCGCGGCGGGGTGCCTCAGGTGAATACTCGGCATATCGACCGATTCGAGCTGCAAGCGTGAAAGAAGGAGATCCGTCGTGTCTGACGCACCTGCCCCTGACGAAAAATTGTCCTACCGCCTGATCACCGGACCGGATGACCGTTCATTCTGCGAGCGGATCTCCACGGCCCTGGCCGACGGCTATGTGCTGCACGGCAGCCCGGCAGCCACCTTCAACGGCACCAGCGTGATCGTGGCGCAGGCAGTGGTCCTTCCGGCGGCAATCGCCTCGGCCGATGCCGCGGTTGCCACCGCAGTGGATGAACTGGACGCCGAATTTGAAGGCGAGTTCGACGGCGAGGGCCACGCATGAGCTACGCGGGAGACCTCACGCCCCAGGAAGCATGGGAGAAGCTGGAACAGGGCGCCATCCTGGTGGACGTCCGTACCGAGGGCGAATGGGCCCACATCGGCATTCCGGACACCAAGGCCACGGACAACGACCCCCTCTTCATCCAGTGGACCTTCCCCGGCGGCATCCCCAACCCCGACTTCATCAACGACCTCAGCCAGCAGGCGCCCGAGGACCGTTCAACCGAACTGGTGTTCCTGTGCCGCTCCGGCCAGCGGTCCATCGCGGCAGCCATAGCGGCCACCCGGGCCGGCTTCACCTCCTACAACGTGCTGGAGGGCTTTGAAGGCGAGCCGGACCGCTATGGCGAACGCACCGTCAACGGCTGGAAAAACCGCGGCCTTCCCACCAACCTCGGAAAGAACTAAGTGACCTTCAACCAAGACGCCCCCGGCTGGAACCCCGACACCCAGGCTGTCCGTGGCGGGCTGGACCGCACCAACTTCCAGGAAACGTCCGAGGCCATTTTCCTGAACTCCGGCTTCGTCTACGAATCCGCGGCAGCAGCTGAACGCGCCTTCACCGGCGAGGACGAACGCTTTGTCTACTCCCGCTACGGCAACCCGTCCGTGGCCACCTTCCAGGAGCGGCTCCGGCTGCTGGAAGGCACCGAAGCCTGCTTCGCGACGGCGTCGGGAATGTCCGCGGTGTTCACCGCGCTTGGTGCCCTGCTGGCTGCCGGCGACCGGGTGGTGGCCGCCCGGTCGCTGTTCGGTTCGTGCTTCGTGATTTTGAACGAGATCCTTCCCCGGTGGGGCGTGGAGACCGTCTTCGTGGACGGGCCGGACCTGGACCAGTGGCGCGAGGCCCTCTCCAAGCCCACCACCGCCGTCTTCTTCGAATCCCCGTCCAACCCGATGCAGGAGATCGTGGACATCGCCGCGGTCAGCGAACTTGCGCATGCCGCCGGCGCCAAGGTGGTGGCGGACAACGTCTTCGCCACTCCCCTGCTGCAGCGCTGCGGTGACCTGGGCGCCGACGTCATCGTCTACTCCGGCACCAAGCACATCGACGGCCAGGGCAGGGTCATGGGCGGCGCCATCCTGGGCACCAAGGAGTTCATCGACGGTCCCGTAAAACAGCTCATGCGCCACACCGGGCCCGCGCTCTCCGCGTTCAACGCCTGGGTCCTGACCAAGGGCCTGGAGACCATGAGCCTGCGCGTGAACCATTCCTCCGCCACGGCGCTCCGGCTCGCAGAGTGGCTGGAAGAACAGCCCGCCGTGAGCTGGGTGAAGTACCCGTTGCTCAAGTCCCACCCGCAGTACGACCTGGCGGCACGGCAGATGAGCGCCGGCGGTACGGTCCTCACGCTTGAGCTGGCTCCCTCCGGCGGGCGCTCCGGCAAGGAAGCGGCCTTCGCACTGCTGGACGGGCTGCGCATCATCGACATCTCCAACAACCTTGGTGATTCGAAGTCCCTGATCACGCACCCCGCCACCACCACGCACCGCGCCATGGGGCCGGAAGGGCGCGCCGCCATTGGGCTCAGTGACGGCGTGGTGCGGCTCTCGGTAGGGCTCGAGGACCCGGAGGACCTCCTCCGCGACCTGGAACAGGCCCTCAAGCAGATCTAGCCGCGCGGGAAGCCCTAGCTCCTCTGGGTCCGGGCGACGCGCTTCCTCCTTTTCGATGCGCAGATTCCCTGGCGCGCACCAAATATGGGCCGCGAGGAGGAATCTGCGCGTCGGGAATGGATATGCGCGTCGAAGGTCAGCTCTGGCGGACCCGCAGCAGCTCGGGCGTGCCCTCCACGTCAGCTAGATCCAGGGCATCCCGCATGGTCACATTGACGGCCTGCCGCACCACGGCGCCGAACCCCATGTCCTCCGGGGGCGGTCCCGCCAGCGCCTTGTCCCGGGCGCGGCGCTGTTCGGCGGCTCCTGTTCCGCGGGCGATGATGTCCTCCACCCCCTGCCGTGCCAGTGCCAGCTCCCCCTGTTCGGACAGGACGGGAGCCAGGTAATCCACCAGGGACCGGACCACGTCCGCGGCCGGTGCGGGCCGGAAATTCCCAAAATCCAGGAGTTCACCGCTTAGCCCGGCGCTGCTGGCCTGCCACGAGGCCATCCGGAGGAGGACGGTGGGAACCGGCGCAGGATCCACGTCGGCCTGCCATTCCCTGCTGGCGGATTCCACCAGCGCCCGGACCAGCACGGCAATGAGCGCTGCATCCTCGGCACGAAGGCAGACGTCCGCCACGCGAACCTCGACGGTGGGGTGGTTGCGGGACAGCCGGGCGTCGAAGTACAGCATGCCCTCATCGAGCATGACGCCGCTTTCCAGCAGCCGCGTCACCACGCGCCGGTAGGCAGGGTACGTCCCGTAAATACCGGCCGGGCCCGCCGTGGGCCACCGGTTCCAGGCCTGGGTGCGGTAGCTTTCAAACCCGGTTGGAACGCCGTTCCAGAAGGGTGAATTGGCGCTCAGGGCCGTCAGCACTGCCAGCTTGTCGCGGATCCGGTCCAGGACCGCCACGCCCTCTTCGGGCGATTCGATGAACGTGTGCACATGGAAGCCGCAGGTCAGCTGCTCCTGGGCGGTGAGGCCGAAGCGCTCCAGCATTTTGGCGTACCGGGGGTCGGGCGTCGTGTGGGTGGTGGAGGCCAAGGGCGAGGTGGCGAGGGCCGCCACCCGGGCGCCATGCTTCCTGGCGGCCTGGTCCGCCAGGGCGCGGCCCGCGCGGATCTGTTCGAGCAGGCTCCCGTATTCGAGGCACGGACGGGTCTGGGTCTCGATCTGCTCAAGCTTCAGCTCGGCACTCAAGCCCATCTCGTCGTCGTAATCCGCCTGTTTTCCGGAGTGGTGGACCTCCGGGTCCACGGGAAGATCGTCAGCCGCAACGCGGTGGCCGGCCAGGAGGGCGTCGGCCAGGGCAAGGGGTTCCCCGGACTCCGGATCAACGATCAGGAGTTCCTCCTCTACGCCAAAAGTACGCATACGAACATTCTGCGATACTTGTCCGGCATTCGAGGGGCCCCGGCGATTCATGACGAACCGTGAATGCTAGTCCTGGAAGTACTCCACCTTGGCGCCAATGGTGTTCAGGCGTTCCGCCAGGTCCTCGTAGCCACGCTCGATCACGTAGATGTTCCGCAGTTCGGACACGCCCCGGGCGGCGAGCATGGCCAGCAGCAGGCAGGCGGCCGGACGAAGCGCCGGCGGGCAGCCCACCTCGGCGGCGCGCCACTTGGTGGGCCCGTTGACGTAGATCCGGTGCGGATCCAGCAGCTGCACCTGCGCCCCAAGCCTGTTCAGCTCTGTCAGGTAAATGGCCCGGTTCTCGTAGACCCAGTCGTGGATCATGGTCTGGCCATCGGCGTTCGCGGCAATGACGGCAAAGAACGGCAGGTTGTCGATGTTCAGCCCGGGGAACGGCATCGGATGGATCTTGTCCTCCGGGGCATGCAGCCCGGAGGGCTTGGTGGTGACGTCCACCAGCCGGGTGCGGCCGTTGCGGGCCATGTACTCGCCCGAAATTTCCAGCTTCTGCCCCATCTGGCCCAAGGTGGCCAACTCGATTTCCATGAACTCGATGGGTACCCGCCGCACCGTGACCTCGGAATTGGTGACGATGCCGGCCGTGATGAGGCTCATCGCCTCGATGGGATCCTCGGAGGGGAAGTACTCGATCTCCGCGTCAATGTCGGGCCGGCCCGTGATCTTCAGGGTGGTGGTGCCCACGCCCTCGATGGTGACGCCCAGCATCTGCAGGTAGAAGCACAGGTCCTGCACCATGTAATTGGGGCTGGCGTTGCGGATCACGGTGGTTCCCGGCCGGTGCGCCGCGGCCATGATGGCGTTCTCGGTGACGGTGTCCCCGCGTTCGGTGAGGACGAAGGAGCGGTCCTGCCCGTCCGCCGGCGGAGCCTGGACCGTGTAGAAACCGGCCGTGGCTTCCACGGCAAGGCCAAACTGGCGCAACGCCTGCATGTGCGGTTCCACGGTGCGGGTGCCGAGGTCGCAGCCGCCGGCGTAGGGCAGCCGGTACTCCCGCGACTCATCCAGAAGGGGACCCAGCAGCATGATGACGCTGCGGGTCCTGCGCGCCGCGTCAACGTCCATGGCTTCCAGGTCCAGGACGGCGGGGCGGCGAAGACGCAGGTCAGTGTCGTTAAGCCAGGTGCACTCGACGCCGATGCTGGTCAGCACTTCGACGATGCGGTTGACTTCCTCGATCCGTGCCAGCCGGCGGAGCACGGTGGTGCCACGGTTGATCAGGCTGGCGCACAGCAGGGCGACGCCGGCGTTCTTGCTGCTGTTGACATCCACGGCACCGGAGAGGGTACGGCCGCCCTCCACCCGCAGGTGCGTCATCTGCGGCTTGCCGACGTTGACGATGCTGCGGTCGAAGATCTTTTCCAGCCTCTGGATCATCTTCAGGCTCAGGTTCTGCTTGCCCTGCTCCATCCGGGCAACGGCGCTCTGGCTGGTGCCGAGCTCGGCGGCCAACTGGCCCTGGGTCCAGCCCTTCTCGCTCCGGGCATCCCTCAACATGGCGGCAACGTGCTCAGCGGTCTCCTGCGTCATATCCGCAAATATATCATAGATGAGTTACGCGGGCCCTGATCGGCCACTGGTATGGGGCATCGGGAAAGCCTCTACCCACTGCATGCGATAGGAATCACCTGGGCCGGACCGCCAACATCAACTGCCCAGCCACACCATGTTCCAGGTCCCGGCGGCCAGGGCAGCAAATAGCGCGAGGCCGGCCACCAGGACACCGCCGGCCACCACCCCAAGGTCCAGCGCGCTGAACGTGGATTCCCGGGCCCAGGTCCGGTTGCCGCCGCCGAAACCGCGGGCTTCCATGGTCACAGCAAGCCGGGACGCGCGGCGGATGGCCTGTACCAGCAGCCCGAAACTCTGGCCCAGCGTGGCCTTCACCCGCTGGGCCACGCTGCCGCGCGAACCCACGCCGCGCGCACGCCGGGCCATCCCGATGGTCTGCCATTCTTCAGCCATGAGCCCCACCAGGCGCATCGCGGCGAGCGTTCCCAGGACAAAGCGGTGCGGCAGGCGCGCCTTCTGCGCCAGCGCGTCGGCAAGGTCCGTGGGATCGGTGCAGCTCATCAGGAGCACGGCCGGAAGGGCGATCGCAAAGCCGCGCAGGAGGAAGCCGATGCCCAGCTGCAGGGAACCTTCGCTCATGGACCAGATCCCGGCGTCGAGCAGGATCCGGCCGCTGTCCGGGGCCAGGATGGAGGTGCTCCAGCCACCCACGGCAGCGGCAAGGATCAGCGGCCAGCCGCGCTGCCACAGCAGGGACAGGGTGAGCCCGGCCAGGGGAAAGAGCAGAAGCTCAAAGACCAGGGCCACGGACGCCGAAACCCAGTCGATGGACAGCGCCAGGACGGCGGTGATCAGCAGGACGGCAGCGAACTTGCTTAGTGGATTGGCGCGGACCAGGAGGGCATGGTTGCCGCCCAGGGTGAGTTGCTGCCTCATGGCGCCACCGCTTCCGCCGCGGCCATCCGCAGTTCGGCCCCGCCCAAGGCCTGGGTGAATTCGGCGTCATGGGTCACGGACACCACGGCAGTGCCGGTATCCAGGAGCTCGGACAGGAAGGACGCCAGCTCGGCCCAGGTGTTGGCGTCCTGCCCGAACGTGGGTTCATCCAGGACCAGGACCTGCGGGCTGGCGGCAAGGACGGTGGCCACGGACAGCCGCCGCTTCTCGCCACCGGAGAGCGTGTAGGGGTTGGCGTCCACCAGCGCGGTGAGCCGCAGCCGCTCCAGCAGTTCGTCCACCCGATCCCCGCCGTGGCCCAGGTGCCGGGGGCCGAACAGCAGTTCGTCAAGCACCTTGCCGGTCACGAACTGGTGCTCCGGCTCCTGGAACACCGTCCCCACTCGGGAAATCAGCTGATCCGCCTTCCACCGGTACGGGTCAATGCCGGCACCGCGGCTCAGGTCCATGGTGGCGGAGACCTTTCCGGACACCGGTTCCAGCAGCCCTGCCAGGGTCAGGGCGAAAGTGGACTTACCGGCGCCGTTGGGACCCGTCACGGCGAGCGCCTGCCCGGCGCGCACCTGCGCGGCCAGGCCTTCCTGGACCGGTGACGGCGGAATCTTCCTTAAGCCCTTGCGTCGGGGACGTTCGCGGGCGACTCCCAACTGTTCGGCCGCGAGCAGGAGGTTTCCCGTGCCGGGGGCCGGGACCACCGCCCGGGCACGGGTTGCCGGGACGTAGCCGGGGACCCACACACCGGCGGCGGCCAGCATGGCCCGCGCCTCCGTGAGCACCCGGGCCGGCGGCCCGTCCAGGAGTACGGCGGGATCCGCGGCGGAGCCCGGCTGCAGGACCACGATCCGGTCCACCAGGTCCTTCCACACGGACACCCGGTGCTCCACCACCACCAGCGTGGCCCCGGTCTTGTCCAGGCACCGCGCCACGGCATCGCGGACCTCCAGCACGCCGTCCGGGTCCAGGTTGGCGGTTGGCTCATCCAGGAGGATCAGGCCCGGGCGCATGGCCAGGATGCCGGCCAGCGCCAGGCGCTGCTTTTGCCCGCCGGACAGGGCTGACGTCGGGTGGTCCAGCGGCAGGTGGGACAGTCCGACGTCGGCAAGCGCCTCGTGCACGCGCGCCCAGATTGCTTCCCGTGGGACGGCAAGGTTTTCGGCACCGAAGGCGACGTCGTCCCCCACCCGCGACAGGACCACCTGCGTCTCGGGGTCCTGCTGCATAAGTCCGGCGCGCCCGCGCTGGGCGCGGGGCACGGCGCCGTCAACCAGCAGCGAACCCGACTCGTCGGCGTCCCCCGCCTCGCCGCCGTCGTCGTTAATGTCCCCCAGCACCCCTGCGAGCGCATGCAGGAGCGTGGACTTCCCGGCACCCGAGGGGCCGAGCAGGAGCACCCGCTCCCCCGGGCTGATGTCCAGGTCAAGCGCATGGACGGCAGGCTTGGCCCTGCCGGCGTGCCGCCACCCCCAGCCCCGGGCTGTGACGGCGGCAGGGCGGACGGTGCCGCCGTCACGCTGGGCTGGTGCCATCAGGAGAAGACAGGCTCCGTGGCGGCCTTGCGCGAAGCGAAGGAGCTCAGCACGCCCGTACGCGCCAGGCCGCGCGTGGCCAGCCACGACAGGGCGCCGGCGAGAATGGCGCCGGAGAGGGTGGTCAGCACGATGTACGCCAGCTTGTCCGCACCGGAGTAGGCGATGTTCCAGCCCCACGGTGCGAACGAGTCATTCAGTCCGCAGAAGAATCCAGCCGCGGCGCCTGCCAGCAGGGAGACAGGCAGGTTGAACTTGCGGTAGACGAAGATGGCGAAGATGATTTCCGCGCCGAGGCCCTGGATGAAGCCGGAGAAGAGGACCGAGGCACCGTACTGGGAACCCATGAGGAGTTCCCCGGTGGCGGCCACGGTTTCACAGAACAGGGCGGCCCCGGGCTTGCGGATGATGAGCATTCCCAGCACGCCGGGAATCATCCAGCCGCCCGCCAGCAGCCCGGTCAGGGGCGGGTAGGCGGCATTCATGGGGGCAGAAAGCGCGGCTGCTCCCTGGTCCCACGCCCAGAAAATGACGCCGCCCGCGATGGCCACCAGCGCGGCGACCACGATGTCCACGACGCGCCAGGACTTACTGGCGGTCTTCTTGATTGCTGCAGTACTCATGTGATCCTCCTGGGAAACAGGAGGGGAAAGTGGACCCGGCTGACGGCTGTTGCCGTGCAGCCGCGGCACTTTGAGAACTCGACTCCCTTGCGCCGGTACTAACCGGATCAGGTTCGAGGGTCTGCGGCTGTCCGCACTCTCAGCGCCCACCTGCGGTGCCCGGCTTGTGCCAGGATGTCCGACGGCGGCGCTCCCCTGTCGTTATTAGTGGTGCTTTTGGATGGGTAAGGCTTTTTGAACTGCCCTTCCGGGCGTGGTCAAGTTTACACCTGGCGGGGGTAGATTGAGGGCCATGAGCGCCATTCCACCGGATGTGACCGGATTCGATCCCGATTCCGCCGACGCCCAGCTGGAGGGGTCGCTGGAAGCGTCGATCGCCCGCATCGAGGCGGAGGTCCGGGAGCTCCAGTTCCCCGGCTTTTCGCTGGATGACGCGTTGAACCTGGGCCTGCTCCTGGTGGAGCTGGGCAAGGAGCGGTCCCTTCCCATCGCCATCGACATCACCAAGGGCGAGCAGGTCCTGTTCCACGTCGCGCTTCCGGGCGCCACGCCGGACAACGGGCACTGGATCCGCGCCAAGCAGCGCACTGCCGCCCGGTACGAGCTGCCGTCACTTTTGGTGGGGTTGCGGGGCCGGCTGGGCGGCGGCCGGATCGAGGACAACGCCTGGTTCGACCAATCCCGGTATGCAGCCCATGGCGGCGCCTTTCCGATCTACGTCACCGGCGTGGGCGCCGTGGCCACGGTGACCGTCTCCGGGTTGCCGCAACTGCAGGACCATGACCTGGTGGTTGAGGCGCTGCGCGACATCCTGGGGTCGTCGCTGCGGGATTAGGCGCCGGTTGACCTGCCGCCAACAGGAAGCCTGCTTAGCTTTTATTAGTAATCATGCTTACTATATTGGTTCCCGGGTTTCGAGGAGGACAGGGCATGGGAGTCACCATGGGCGGTCCCGCGTTCGTTCCCGTCACCAGCGCGGCAGACCAAGGAGCACCATGAGAATCCCGGAATCCAGAGGCCCCCTCAGCAACGCCCTGTTCGCACTCCTTGCGCAGGCTCCGGCCGAAGCCGGGACGGGGCTGGACGGGCTGTACCACCTCGCGGCACGGCAGGTGGCCGGCACTAATGACATCATCGGCGACGAGGACATCCAGCTTGCCCTCTTCTGCCTCTACGAGCTCCACTATTCCGGCCTGGCCGGCGTCTCCGACAACTGGGAGTGGGAGCCGGCGTTAATCCGGGTCCGGCAGCTGGTCGAGGCACCGTTTGAGGCAGCCCTCCGTGCTGCCGCGCACCAGGCCGCCGCAGACTTCGAACTGCCTGCCGGTGCCCTGACCAGCGACCAGGTAGCCGACGTCCTGTTCGGCCTCGCAGCCACGGACACCGGGCCCAGCGTCTCCCGCTACGTCGCCAGGAAGGCGGGCGTGGACCAGCTCCGGGAGTTCCTGATCCACAAGTCGATGTACCAGCTGAAGGAAGCCGACCCGCATACATGGGCCATTCCTCGGCTCAGCGGACGGCCCAAGGCGGCCCTGGTGGAAATCCAGGCGGATGAATACGGCGGCGGCCGCCCCGAGCGCATGCACAGCGCGCTGTTCGCCCGGACCATGCGCGGTTTGGGCCTCGACGTCAGCTACGGCGCGTACGTGGATGCCGTCCCCGCTGTCTCCCTCGCGTCCGTCAACCTCATGTCGCTGTGCGGCCTGAACCGGCGGCTCCGGGGTGCCATCACCGGCCACCTGGCGATCTACGAGATGACCTCCTCCCAGCCCAACCGGTTCTACGGCAACGGATTCCGCCGGCACGGTTTCGGCGCGGACGTCACCCACTACTTCGATGAGCATGTGGAGGCCGACGCCGTCCACGAGCAGATCGCAGGCCGGGACCTCGCCGGCGGCCTCGTCGAAGCCGAGCCGGAACTCCTCGCGGACGTCCTGTTTGGGGCCACTGCCGCCATGGCCCTCGACGGCCGGCTGTCCGCCCATCTGATGTCCTCATGGGAAGCCGGGGCATCATCGCTGCGGGCGGCCGTGCCGGCGGCAGCATGACTACGACGAAAGCGGTGCAGGCATGAAACCCGGACAGCATGGAACAGGACCGGACATGGACCAGGAATCCGCCGCGGGCTCCATCGTGGTCTGCCCGGACGGGCCCCTGATCGTCAGGGGTGATTTCGAGATCGTCACCCCATCCGGGGACGCGGTGCCCCGCGACCGCAGGACCGTTGCGTTGTGCCGCTGCGGCGCCTCGGCCATCAAGCCCTACTGCGACGGCACGCACAAGATGATCAAGTTCCGCACCGAGCCGCCCGCGAAGTAGTCCAACAAGCCATTTAGTCCAACAACCTGCCTGCAGCACGCCACGGCCTTGCCCGGACCGGCACGGGCGTACGGCTAGGCTGGAGGCAGTCCGTTTTCCGCCCGCAAGGAGTAATAGGAATGAACCTTTTCATCAAGCTGCTCGGAACCGGGGTGAGCCTCGGCGCAGGCCTGGCCGGCACCAAGCTGGTCAACACCATCTGGGAGAAGACCACCGGGCAGAAAGCCCCCACCGGCAAGAACGAGGATGTCCCCACCAGCCTGCGTTCGGCGTTGACCTTCGCGCTGATCTCGGCGTCGGTCAGCGCCATCATCCAGGTCCTGGCCAACCGCGGCACCCAGCGCGCCATCACCCGCTTCGCCAAGTCGCAGGACATCGTCTAGCTCCCGGCATTACCCGCCGCCGTCGGGGCTGTCTTTCCGGGCAGCCTCGGCGGCGGCTTTTTGCACCACGGCCTCCAGCTCGTCGGCCGTGAGCAGCTCCCGGTGCAGGTGCTTGGTGCGGTACCCCGCGCGGCCCACCATGTGCGCGGACACCGGTACGGTGAGCAGCTGGAAGATCCAGGCAACCATCAGGACAGGCCATACCCACCATGTCCGCATCTGCAGTCCAATAGCCGCCAGCAGCAGGAACAGGCCCAGGACCTGCGGTTTGGTGGCCGCGTGCATGCGGCTCAGCAGGTCGGGGAAGCGGAGCAGGCCGATGGCGGCGCCCAGGGACATGAGCGCCCCCACCACCATGAATACTGCCGAGACGGCGTCGATCCAGCCGTCGGGACCGGACAAGTCAGGATTCATCGGGCTTCACCCTTCGGTCCGCCACAAAACGGGCCACGGTGACGGACCCGATGAAGCCGATGATGGAAATGGCCACCACCAGCATGAGGTTGTTCAGGTGCCGGTTCACGGCCATGTCGATGCACAGGGCTCCGGCCAGGATGGCCAGGAGGACGTCGGCCGCCAGCACCCGGTCCAGCAATGACGGGCCGCGGGCGATCCGCATGATGGCACCGGCCGCAGCAAGCGAGAAGATGACGGCTGTAACAGCCAGGACAACATGCATCACGTGGCGGCCTCCATTCGGACGGCTTCGAGTTCCTCCGGGCTGCCCATGATGCGGATCAGGCCGGCCTCGATGGACCGGACTTCGTTCCGCAGGCCCTCCACGTCCTGCTTGGAGGCGATGTTGAGCGCGTGCAGGTAGAGGGTGGATGTGGAGCGGTCCACCTCGACCACCAGGGACCCCGGGATCAGGGAGATCACGTGGCCGGTGGCGGTGACGATCAGGTCCTGGTGGCTGCGCAGCCTCACCGCAACGACGGCGTTGGTCACCTTGGGGCCGCGGACCGTGGCCAGGTACAGCACCTGGGCGCTGGCCACCACCACTTTGCCCACGAAGGCAAGCGCGAAGGGAACCGCGTAAAGGATGTTGAACCGGCCGCTGAGCTCCACCGGCGGAAGGTAGAACAACCGGGCCACGCCCACTGCCAGCAGGGCACCGAAGAGGAGGTTCCCGGGGCTGAAGTCCTGCCACAGGGCGCCCCAGACAATCACCAGCCAGACCAGGAGAGGCAGTTCCTGGCGCAGGGAGATGCGTTTGCGGCTCATCGCATACCTCCCACGGCAGGCGTGGCGGGAACCGGGACATCAGGGCCCAGGACTGACTGGATGTACGGGGTCCGGTCCAGCATGTCCCGCGCTGCCCGGTCCGAGAGCCCGAACAGCGGCCCGGCAAAGACGGTCAGGGCAACGCCCAGCGCCACCAGGCCCAGGGTGGGGCCCACCATGGTGCGCGGCAGGAGGGTCACGGTGTTCAGCTTGGCGCCCGGTCCCGACACCCGGGCCGGGCTGGCAAGGAGCACCGGATCCGGATGCTCAGCGTCGGTGGGCCTGCGCCAGAACGCGCGGTTCCAGACCCTGGCAACGGCCAGCAGGGTCAGGAGGCTCGTCACCACCCCGCCGATCACCAGGGCGTAGGCCAGTGGCGTGCCCAGCTCAACGCCGGCCTGCATCAGGCCCACCTTGCCGAGGAACCCCGAGAAGGGCGGGATGCCAGCGAGGTTCATGGCCGGAACGAAGAACAGCATCGCCAGCATGGGCGACAGTTTGGCCAGGCCGGCCAGCCGGTCCACGGAGGAACTCCCGCCCCGCCGTTCGATCAGGCCGGTGACCAGGAAGAGGCTGGTCTGGATGGTGATGTGGTGGGCCACGTAGAAAACCGCTGCGGCCAGCCCGGCAACGGAGGACATGGCCAGGCCGAACACCATGTACCCGATGTGGCTGACCAGGGTGAACGACAGGAGCCGCTTGATGTCGCTTTGGGCCAGGGCACCAAGGATGCCCACCACCATGGTCAGCAGCGCCGCCACCATCAGGGGGGTGTTGAGGGTGTCCCCGGGGAACAGCAGGGTCTCGGTCCGGACCATCGCGTACACACCCACCTTGGTGAGCAGCCCGGCGAACACGGCGGTGACGGGGGCCGGCGCCGTGGGGTAGGAGTCAGGGAGCCAGAAGGACAGGGGGAAGACGGCGGCCTTGATGCCGAAGGCCACCAGCAGCATGACGTGCAGCAGGGTCCTGGTGCCCTGGTCCAGGTCCCCGAGCTTGATGGCCAGATCCGCCATGTTCACCGTTCCGGTGGCGCCGTAGACCATGGCTATGGAGATCAGGAACAGCACCGAGGACACCACGGACACCACCACGTAGGTGACGCCGGCGCGGATGCGCGGCCCAGTGCCGCCCAGCGTCATCAGGACGTAGCTTGCCGTGAGCAGGATCTCGAAGCCCACGTACAGGTTGAAAAGGTCCCCGGACAGGAACGCGTTGGACACCCCCGCCACCAGGATCAGGTAGGTGGGGTGGAAGATCGAGACCGGGGCGTCCTGGTCGCCGTCGGCCATGCCCTGCCCGGTGGCATACACCAGCACGGCCAGGCTCACGGCGGAGGACACCACCAGCATCAGGGACGAGAACTGGTCCACCACCATCACGATGCCCCACGGCGGCAGCCAGCCGCCGATGGTCACGGCAGCGGTCCCGCCGTTCCACGCCGATGCCAGCAGGAGGCATTCGAGCGCCAGCGTCAGCGAGAGCAGGGCGATGCTCACCGCGCGCTGGGCCCGGGTATGCCGGATCAGCAGGAAGGTCAGGGCAGCGCCCAGGATGGGAAGTACGACGGCGAGCGGGGCAAAGCTTGCGATGTTCACTTTCCGCCTCCTTCCGGGCCGGAGTCGACGTTGAGTGAGCCGGGCTTTTCCTCCGCGGCAGCGTGTTCGGCGGGCATCTCCCGGCCGCCGGCCACAAGCGTGGCCACCGGCTGGTCCGTTTGCAGATCTGCGTTGTTGTTGGACGCTGCATGGTTTGAGACGTCCCGGCCGTCCGATCCCAGCATGGTGAGCGGGAACTCGGAGGTTTCCGCCGGAATTTCGGCGTCGTCCTCCGCGTCGAAGCTGGGGGTCGCCGCCACGCGGCGGTCTTCCAGGTCGTCCTGGATGTCGTCCTGGCGCGCCAGCAGCCAGGTGCGGTAGATGATGCCGAGCATGAACGCCGTGACGGCGAACGAGATCACGATCGAGGTCAGGATCAGGGCCTGCGGGAGCGGGTCGCTGTAGTCCTGTGCCGGGGTGTCCTTGGCGAACAGCGGCGCCAGTCCTGCATAGCCCCCGGTGGCCAGGATCAGCAGGTTGGTGGCGTTGGCCAGGAGCATCAGCCCCAGCAGCACCCGGGTGAGGCTGCGTTCCAGGATGAGGTAGATGCCGCAGGCATACAGGGCGCCCATGACGATCAGCAGGGTCAGGTTGACGCTCATGCGTGGCCCTTTGCGGTGGTCTCGGCGGGGACGGTGTCGGGCTCCAGCGGGGGTTCCAGGTCCCGTTCAGCTTCCAGTTCCGGCTGCCCGGGGCGGTCGATGTCCGGCTCGTCCTGGTGTGGGGCGGCCGCCGACCGTTCCTCCATGTGCTCGTCAATTTCGGCCCCGAGGCTGCGCAGCACGTCAAGCACCAGGCCCACCACCACGATGTACACCCCGATATCGAAGATCGTGGAGGTGACGAATTTGATGTCCCCGAAGACGGGCAGCCACACCTGGATGATGGCGGACTGGAACACCTGGCCGCCCAGCAGCAGGGGCACCACGCCGGACACGGCGGCCAGGGCCAGGCCGGTGCCCAGCAGCGCGCCAGCGCTCAGTGGCGCCGCCTCCCGCAGTTCGAAGCGTCCGCCGGCCAGGTAGCGGATGGTCAGCGCCAGGCCGGCGGTGAGGCCGCCGGCGAAACCGCCGCCCGGCAGGTTGTGGCCGGCCAGCAGCAGGTAGAGCGAGAAGATGATCATCGAGTGGAAGAGCAGCCGGGTGACCACTTCGAAGATGATGGAGCGCCGTTCGGGGGCCAGGGTGCGGCCCGCGACGATCCAGGGATCCCGGGCTGCGGCTGCGAACCTGCGGCTGATGGCCAGTGCCGCGCCGTCGCGGGAGCCGGGATCCACGCCGTGGGACCGTCCCACCGTGCCCTCGGCAACGGATGCGGACCGCTGCAGCCGGTCGCCGCGCCCGCGTACGAAGATCAGGCTGGCGACGCCGGTGGCGGCAAGCGCAAGGACGCTGATCTCGCCGAAGGTGTCCCAGGCGCGGATGTCCACCAGGGTCACGTTGACCACGTTCAGGCCGCCGCCGCCCTCGTAGGCAAGCTGCGGGAACTGCAGTGATACGGGCAGGGCGGTCCGGGCGCCCATGGCGAAAATGGCCGCGAACACCATGGTGGCGCCGAAACCCAAACCGATGATGACGCGCACCACCCGGTATTTGCCGCCGGTGCGGTCCCGCAGTTCCGGCGGGAGGCTGCGCATGGCAAGGACGAACGCCACCAGGATGATGGTCTCCACCAGCATCTGGGTCAGCGCCAGGTCCGGAGCGCCCTGCAGGGCGAACACCAGGGCGATGCCGTACCCGGTCACGGAGACCATCAGCACAGCGAGGAAGCGTTTGTTCGCCTTGACGGCGGCCAGGGCGCCGATCACGATGCCCACCCCGGCCACAAGCTGCAGCGGGGAGTTGGGATCCACCAGGTAGACGTTCTGCGGCAGGGGGTTGCCGCCCAGGAGGATGGCCGTGAGCGGCAGGACGAACGCCACGCTGAGGATCACGGCAAGGTAGAAGTACAGTGAGCCGCGCTGGGTCCGGCCGGTGATCCAGACGGCCACGTCGTCCAGGGCGCCGATGGTCAGCTGGTAGGCACGGTCGCCGTCCACCCAGGCCGGGACCAGGGACTGGACGCGGGCCACCGCGTTGCGGCCAAGATACATGGCCGCGCCAAGCACGAAGGTGACGGCCGTCAGCCCAAGCGCCGGGGTCAGTCCGTGCCACAGCGCAAGGTGGCCCGCCTGCGCGGCCGGAGTGCCGGCGTCGGGCGCTGTGGAAGCGAACAGCGCCGCGTACGGCTGGATCCAGGCGTCCACCGGCACGGGCCAGAGCCCGTACACGATGGTCAGGACGCTGAGGACGGCAGGGGCGGCGAGGAAGGAGGGCCGGATGGCTTTGAAGGGGATGGGGTCCACGCCGGGTTTGACCGCGAAGGCACCCCACATGAAGCGGGCGCTGTAGGCGAACGTGAGGATTGACCCCACCACCAGCCCAGCCAGGACCACCGTGCCCCACGGTCCGGAGTGCGGGTCCGCGGCGTGGTGCACGAACGCCTCCAGCACGGATTCCTTGGCGACGAAGCCGGCCAGCAGCGGAACGCCCGCCATGGACGCGGCACCGATGCCGGCCACGATGCCCAGCGCACGGGAGGAACGGAAGACCCCTGACAGCTTGCGCACGTCGCGGGTTCCGGACTGGTGATCGATGATGCCCACCACCAGGAAGAGCGTGGCCTTGAAGAGGCCGTGGGCCAGCAGCATGGCAAGGCCCGCCAGCGCGGCGTCGGGCGTTCCCAGGCCCACCGCCATGGTGAGGAAGCCCAGCTGGCTGACGGTGCCGTACGCGAGGATCAGCTTGATGTCGGTCTGCCGCAGTGCCCGGTAGCCGCCCACCAGCATGGTGGCCAGGCCCAGGCCCAGGACCACGGGCTGCCAGTACGCCGTCGCGGAGAATCCCGGAGCGAGGCGCGCCACCAGGTAGATGCCGGCCTTCACCATGGCGGCGGCATGCAGGTAGGCGCTGACGGGGGTGGGCGCGGCCATGGCGCCGGGGAGCCAGAAGTGGAACGGGACCAGCGCGGACTTGGTGATGGCACCCACCAGGATGAGCACGACGGCGGCACCCACCACGGCGCCGGACGGTCCGGACGCCAGTGTGGAAGCCTGCTCCAGGATGCTGGAGATACGGTACGTGCCCGCGGTGTAGCCCAGCATGATCAGGCCCACCAGCATGGCCAGGCCGCCGGCAGTGGTGACCATCAGTGCCTGGAGGGCGGACCGGCGGGCGGCAAGCCTGGTCCGGGCGAAGCCGATCAGCAGGTAGGACAGGATGGTGGTCAGTTCCCAGAAGATGAACAGCAGCAGCAGGTCATCGGCGGTGACCAGCCCGAACATGGCACCAGCGAAAGCCAGCAGCTGGGCGCCGAACTGGCCGAGGTCCTGGTCTTTCCGTTTGAAGTACCGGGCGCAATAAACCAGCACCAGGGCGCCGACGCCAAGCACCAGCAGTGACATCACCCAAGCCAGTGCGTCCATGCGGAAGGCGAATTCCAGGTGGAGGCTGGGGATCCAGTCCAAGGCCTCGGTGACGGCTCCTGACCCTGACCCTGAGTAGACGGGACCGTGCTGGAACACCAGCCAGCCGAAGGAAGCAGCCGGAACGGCAGCCAGCGCGTAAAAGGCGTTGCGGCCCCAGAGCCTGAAGAGGAAGGGCGCGAGGACAGCCACCGAAAAGTGCACGGCAAGGACTGTGATCACTGTATTCTCCGCAACGTCAGGAATTCGATTGTCAAAAGTTGGAGCAGGCGGCAAAAAGTAAGGTCCGGGAGGGCTCAGTTTATCAAGGCCCGTCGGGTGTCTTCCCCCGTCAGCGGCGCCACCGACGGCGGAACCCCGCCGTCAAAGGCCCGTGGTCCCAAGGGTGTTCGCCACCGGCGGATACGATGCATCGTATGAACAGCGCCAGCGCTCCGGGAGCAATGCAGCCTGCCTCGGAACTCGAAGCCGGAACCCGGAACTCCAGCAAGGGCCGCGTACTGGCCTGGGCTTCCTGGGACTGGGGCTCGGCGGCCTTCAACGCAGTGATGACCACCTTTGTCTTCACCGTCTACCTGACGTCCAAGGCTTTCGGCGGCGAGGACAGTGCCTCGGCGGTCCTGGGCGCCGCACTTGCCGTTGCCGGGTTCGCCATCGCCCTGCTGGCGCCCGTCACGGGCCAGCGTTCGGACGCGGGGGGCCGGCGGAAGCTGTGGCTGGGAGTCAACTCGGCCGCCGTCGCCATCCTGACGGCCCTGTGCTTCTTCGTATTCCCCCGCCCGGAATTCCTGCTCCTCGGGGTATCGCTGATCGCCCTGGGCAACGTGTTCTTTGAATTTGCCGGCGTGAACTACAACGCCATGCTGGCCCAGGTCTCCACGCCGCAAAACATCGGAAAGGTCAGCGGCCTGGGTTGGGCAGCCGGCTATCTTGGCGGCATCGTGGCACTCCTGATCGTCCTGCAGCTGTTCGTCCAGCCGGCCTTTGACTGGTTCGGCGCGTCCACCCGGGACAGCCTCAACATCAGGCTCGTTGCCGTCTTCTCCGCCCTGTGGTTCTTCGTCTTCGCCCTCCCCGTCCTGTTTGCCGTCCCCGAACTGCCCCGGTCCGCACAGGCGGGCCGCCTGGGCTTTTTTGCCAGCTACGGGCTGCTGTTCCGGCGCATCAAGGCGATCTATGCCACCAGCCCGCACACCATCTACTTCCTGCTGGCCAGTGCCGTGTTCCGTGACGGACTGGCCGCCGTCTTCACGTTTGGCGGCATCATCGCTGCCGGTACCTTCGGCTTTGCCCTGTCCCAAGTGATCTTCTTCGCCATTTTCGGAAACGTGGTGGCTGCCGTCGGGGCGGTCATTGGCGGATTCCTGGACGACAAGGTGGGCCCCAAAGCTGTCATCACCGGGTCCCTGGCGGGCCTCCTGGTCGCCGGGTCGGCGATCCTGGCCCTGGGCAACGGGGACTATGTCTTCTTCGGCATGCAGTGGGCCGGGACCACCACGTTCTGGGTATTCGGGCTCTTCCTCTGCCTGTTCGTCGGGCCTGCCCAGTCCTCCTCCCGCGCATACCTGGCCCGGCTCGCGCCGCACGGCGAATCCGGGGAGCTGTTCGGCCTTTACGCCACCACCGGACGGGCCGTCAGCTTCCTGGCGCCGGCGCTGTTCACCCTCTGCATCACCGTGGCCACCCCCCTGGTGCCGGCCGGGCAGGCACAGCGGTGGGGGATCCTGGGCATCATGGTGGTCCTCCTGGCAGGGCTCGTGGTGCTGCTACCGGTGAAGTCGCCGGCCAAGGCACCCATCGCCGTGGTCCCCGCCGCCTGAAAACACCTTCCGGGCCACGTTCCAGGCCCCGGCCAAGTGTTGCCAGGCAGACTAGGCTTGACCTATGAACGTGGACGAAACCAACCTTCCCGGCCTGGGCCGCCGGAAGGATTTCATGACCGCCTCCGGACGCCGCATCGGTGTCGTGGAGCGGCGGGAAGGCCAGACGGAACTCATCGTTTCCACCTGGGACGACCCCGACACCTGCCAGGCTTCCATTCCGCTCACCAGCGACGAAGCCGCCACCCTGGGCAACCTCCTCGGCGGCACGCACCTGGCAATGAAGCTCGCGGAAGAGCACAAGGACGTTCCCGGGATTGTCACCCGGCAGTTCTCCATCGCCGCGGACTCCCCGTTCCAGAACCAGCCCATGGGCAAGGCCTGCATCCGCACCCGCTGCGGCGTGTCGATCGTGGCCATCATGCGCGAGGGCGAGGTGCTGCCGTCGCCCGGCCCCGACGTCGTGCTGCACCCCGGCGACCTGCTGGTGGCTGTGGGTACCCAGGAAGGCCTCGACTCAGCGGCCGATATCCTGCGCCACGGCTAAGCCCTATGGACCCGTTGGCCCTGACCCTCATTGAACTGGGGGCCGTTGTGTTCTGCCTGGGGCTGCTGGCCAGGCTGGCCGGACGGATCGGAATGTCGCCCATCCCGCTCTACCTGCTGGGCGGATTGGCTTTTGGTGCGGGCGGCATCGTCAAACTGGAAGGCATGCACGAGTTCGCACATCTCTCCGGCGAGATCGGCGTCATCCTGCTGCTGCTTATGCTGGGACTGGAATATACGGCGTCTGAGCTCTTCACCGGCCTGCGGCGCTCGTGGCAGGCCGGCGTCCTGGACCTGGTCCTTAACTTCCTGCCCGGCGCGGGACTGGCCCTGCTCCTGGGCTGGGGCGGCGTGGGCGCCATGGTCATGGGCGGCGTCACGTACATATCCTCGTCCGGCATCGCCGCCAAGGTCATCACCGACCTCGGCCGGCTGGGAAACCGCGAGACACCAGTGGTGCTGTCCATCCTGGTGTTCGAGGACCTGGCCATGGCCGTCTACCTGCCCATCCTCACGGCAACGCTCGCGGGAGTAAGTTTCCTGGGCGGGCTCACCGCGGTGGGCATCGCCCTGGCGGTGGTCACCATGGTCCTCATGGTGGCGCTGCGGCACGGGCACCATGTTTCCAAGGCGGTGCACAGCGAAAATTCCGAGGTCTTCCTGCTCAACGTCCTGGGGGCCGCCCTGCTGGTGGCGGGGGCGGCATCGGCAATGCAGGTCTCCGCAGCCGTGGGGGCCTTCATGCTGGGCATCGCAATCTCGGGTTCCACGGCCCACAACGCCACCCGGATCCTTGAACCCCTGCGCGACCTGTTTGCCGCCATCTTCTTTGTGGCGTTCGGACTCAACACGGACCCGTCATCCATTCCCCCGGTCCTTGGCTGGGCCCTGGTCCTTGCGGCGGCCACCACCGCCACCAAGATGGCCACCGGGATTTGGGCCGCCAAACGCGCCGGCATCGCCAGGCCCGGCCGGTTCCGCGCCGGCGCCGCGCTGGTGGCCCGCGGCGAATTCTCCATCGTGATCGCCGGCCTGGCCGTTGCATCGGGAGTGGTCCCGCGCGAGCTGGCGGCGCTGGCTACGGCCTACGTGCTGCTGATGGCGGTGCTGGGCCCGCTGGCCGCACGCTACGTGGAACCGCTGGCCAGGCCGTTTATCCGGAGGCCGGCCGTCGCCCCGCAGCTCTAGGCGCTGGAGGCGCGCCGGCGGCCGTGCCGGTTCTGCCGGACACTGCCGCAGCTGAACGCTGGTGCGGCTAAATGCTGGTGCGGTGGAAGTTGAGGTGGCTGCGGCTTGCGGTCGGGCCGCGCTGGCCCTGGTACCGGTTGCCGTATTCGCCCTGGCCGTAGGGGTATTCCGCGGCCGAGCTGAGCCGGAAGAAGCACAGCTGCCCGATCTTCATCCCCGGCCACAGCTTGATGGGCAGCGTGGCCATGTTGGACAGCTCCAGGGTGACGTGGCCGGAAAATCCGGGGTCGATGAAACCTGCGGTGGAGTGCGTGAGCAGGCCCAGGCGGCCCAGGGATGATTTGCCTTCCAGGCGGGCCGCGATGTCGTCGGGCAGCGTCACGGTTTCATAGGTGGAACCCAGGACGAACTCCCCCGGGTGCAGGATAAAGGCCTCGTCCTGCTCCACTTCCACCAACCTCGTCAGCTCAGGCTGCTCCTGCGCGGGATCGATGTGCGCGTACTTGTGGTTGTCGAACAGGCGGAAGAACTTGTCGATCCGGACATCCACGGACGACGGCTGGACCATCGCAGGATCGAACGGTTCCAGCACGATCCGCTGGGAATCAATTTCGGCACGAATGTCGCGGTCAGAGATCAGCACCGTCCCAAATTACCGTATCGGTTATCCACAGCCGCACTTTCCCGTTGTTGCTGTGGCCTCGTGGGGCTAATGTTGCGAATGAAAGCCGCCGGAATGGTCTCCCGGATGGCGTAACAGGGCTGGGGATGTTTGTGAATAAATTGGTGGCACCCTCTTTTATTGGCGTGCTCTGTGCGTGGGCACTGGTCTCTTCGTCGGCAGCAGCGCCTCCCGCGCCGCTGCCGTTCAGCCAGGCGGATTCGGCTGGCATCTCGCTGGCGGCTCCCGTGGTTCGGGGCGGAACATCCGTCGATGGTGACGGTTCCGCAGGACGCCTCACCCCTGCCGTGGACCCGGACATCCGGGTGGCCTCGCCCCTGCCGGCGGCCACAGCCACGCCAACTGCAGCGTCCGCGCCTGTGACAGCCGCTCCTGCAACTACTGCGCTTGTGCCCTCCACGGAAACGTCACCGGTGGCATCACCAACTGCCGTTCCGGCGGAGCCCGCACCCCGGACGGTGTCCATCCCTCCGTTGTGGGCGCCGGACCAGGAACTGGCTTCGCCGCCGGCCACCCGGCTGGCCACCCCTGAGTCCGGCACCGCGCTTCCCTCCACGGAGGCACTGGTCCCGGACTCGAATGCTGCAGCCGTCCTCACCGTGTTCACCAGGATCAACGAATACCGGGTGGCCAACGGCCTGAACAAGGTCAAGTACCACCCCACGGTGGCCGGCATGTCGCAGGAATGGTCGGACAGCATCGCCGGCCGTGACGTGATCGAGCACCGGGCAAGTTTCTGGACCGATCCCCGCGCCCTCAGCCCCAACAACGGCGCCGGCGAGGTGATCGCCATCCGTACCGACCGCGACGCCGCCCAGCTGGTGGAATGGTGGAAGGGGTCACCGGGCCACAACGCCATGCTCCTCGATCCACGGTTCAACGTGATGGGTGCCGGCATTTCCTACACCAACTCCACCTACCAGATCTGGGGCGTGGTGAACTTCTTCGGCTACACCACGCTGCCGGCGGGGACCCTGGATTCCCCGGGCGGCCCGGGATCAGGGGACGCTTTCCCGCCGCCGGCGCCTAGCCTGTGCGATGCACCCGCCAAGCACATGCCGCCCACGCTTAATCGCGCCGCCGCCGCGATCACAGGCCCGGCCGACATCGTGTCCGTCGACTCCGCGGGGCAGCTGCTGGACAGGGCATCCACCGGACCCCGCACCTATGCTCCGGCCAGGGTGATCGGCTCAGGGTTCAGCGGAGCGAAGGAAGTCTTTGTCACGGACTGGGACCGTGACGGCACGTATGACGTCCTCACCCAGTGGACCGGCGGCGACCTCACTCTGCACCGGGGCATCGCCGGGGGTGGGTTCCAGGCCGCCATCACTCTCGGTAAGGGCGGCTGGAACACGCTGACCCTGGCCGTGGGCGGCTGGTGCGCCAACAACCGGATGCCCCAGATCCTGGCCCTGGACGGGGCCGGGAACCTGTTCCTCTACGCCAACAAGGGCACCGGCGATATCGCGGAGCGGGCCACCGTTGCCACCGGTGTTTACGCTTCCCGGCTTTCGATGGTGGACTATGACGCCGATGGCTTCCAGGACGTGCTGGCGCTGAAAGCGGACGGCAGCGTGCAGCTCTACCGCGGGTGGGGCACCACCGCACTCCGTGCAGAGACGCGGCCCACCGTGGCCACCGGCTGGACGGACGTTACGGGAATCCGGGCGCTGCGCAACGTCACTGGGCTGAACTCCACGGGCGTGGCGCTCCGCCGCGCCAACGACACCGTGCAGTACTGGGACCTGACCGCGGGAAGCCTTGCCTCGCCGTCGAACCTTGCCGGACCCTGGACCGGGCAGCGCCTGGCCCAGTAGGCCGGGACTGCCGGCATGGGCTCAGATGGCCGGTTGGAGCTCCAGCACGTGCTTCAGCCGGTCCAGTTGGGCCACATCCGCGCTGACACGGCGCTGCAGCATACCGTCCAGGAAGCCGAACCTGCTGAAGAAACCGAGGCGCCCCTCGCGTTTGGCTTCCATGGCGAACCGGACCCGGGTTCCCCCGTCTTCGGTGCTCAGGTAATAGCCGCCCCAGCGGGTTGCCGGCCCGGACACAACGTGGAACTGGATTTCTGCGCCGGGGCGCACGTTGGTGATTTCCAGGTCCGCGGGAATGCTCAGGCCCGAACGGCCCGCCACCATTTTCCGGTAGACAGCCCCCGCGGCCTCGGCCGGCCCCTGCACGAGCTTCACGCTGCGGACATCGTTGCGCCAGGAGGGAAGATTGGTGGCGTCGAGGAGGTACTGGTAGACCGCCATGGCGTCGCGTTCTATGAGGACCTCGTACTCTGCGATTGCCATGAAGATAGTTCCTGTGGTTGACGTCGGCTGCCGCAATAGCTGCCTCCCCCAACGCGGCCGCTACCCGGATCAGGTTAGCCAGCGCCCGGCGCCCAGACCCAGCCGACAGCGCCGACGTTATTGAAGAGTTACTGGATGACGTCCCGCGTTCAGGACACGGAACCCGCACAGCTTCGGGGTTGGCGGGGAGCCCGCAGATCTGCGCTAAGCTAAGTTCTGCCCCGCGCGAGTGGCGGCATGCGGCTGTAGCTCAATGGTAGAGCGCTAGCTTCCCAAGCTTGATACGCGGGTTCGATTCCCGTCAGCCGCTCTGTTTTCCCTCTTCCCACAGCTTTGCAACCCCCGGCGCGTATTAGGTACAGGGGTGTAGGGTCGGTAGTCAGGAACCTTTTCGGTTCCGCTACAGGAGCAATCATGGCTGACAAGTCCCCGCGTCAAACGGCATCAAAAAAGTCCGGCAAGTCCCTCAAGGAAAAGCGCGCAGACAAGAAGGCCGCCGCTGCGCCCGCCAGCTCCCTGGACATCACATCCAGCAAGGCCGCTAAGAAGAAGTGACAGGCCAACAGGCCCAGCTGAGCCTGGGCGTCCTGGCCACTACGCGGAAACCGGACGAGCGCCGGGTTCCCATCCATCCCCTGCATTTTGAGCGGATCGACCCCGAACTCCGCGGCCGCATCATCCTGGAACAGGGCTACGGCGAGCGCTTCGGTGTTCCGGACAGCCATCTCTCCACCTTGGTGGGAAGAATGGCGGACAAGGAAGAGCTGCTGGCCGCGGCCGACGTCGTGCTCCTGCCCAAACCCCAGCCGGAAGACCTTGCCGACATGCGCGATGGGCAGGTCCTCTGGGGGTGGCCGCACTGCGTCCAGGACCGTGCCATCACCCAACTCGCCATTGACAAGAAGCTCACCCTCATCGCCTTTGAGGCGATGAACCATTGGGCCAGCGACGGTGGTTTCGGCCTGCACGTGTTCCACAAGAACAACGAACTTGCCGGCTACTGTTCGGTCCTGCACGCGCTGGCCCTGACCGGTTCCACCGGGGACTACGGGCGCCGCCTCAGTGCCGTGGTGATCGGTTTCGGCGCCACCGCCCGCGGGGCTGTGACGGCACTGAACGCGCACGGCGTCCACGACGTCCAGGTGCTCACCAACCGCGGTGTGGCTGCGGTGGGTGCCCCTATCCATTCGGTGAACATCGTGCAGTTTGACCACGACGCCGAGGCCCCCTTCCTGAGCCAGGTCATCACCGAGCGGGGCCGGGTTCCGCTGGCCCCGTTCCTCGCCGAAAGCGACATCGTGGTCAACTGCACGCTGCAGGACCCCAACAACCCCCTGACGTACCTGCGGCCAGAGGACCTGGCGGGATTCCGCCCGGGCAGCCTCATCATCGATGTCTCCTGTGATGAGGGCATGGGATTCAGCTGGGCCCGCTCCACCACGTTTGCCGATCCGATGTTTACGGTCGGGGACCACATCAACTACTACGCGGTGGACCACAGCCCCTCCTACCTCTGGAACTCCTCCAGCTGGGAGATAAGCCAGGCCCTGCAGCCGTTCCTCGAAACCGTGATGGCCGGTCCTGACGCCTGGGAAGGCAATGACACCATCGCGCGGGCCATCGAGATCCGTGACGGGGTCATCCGCAATGAAGCCGTGCTCCAGTTCCAGGAGCGCTCCCCGGAGTATCCGCACCGGGTTCTTCACATGGCGGACCGGCTGGCGCAGTCCTAGGCACCTGCGTGGCGGCTGACGATCCTCACCGGGTGGCCGCCTTTCAGGTCCATCCGGAGCTTCAATCCACCCTTGCGCGCCAGGACCACCGCCACCGTCATGGCCGCCAGCGCGGGAACACCGCCGGATACCAGCAGGGCAACGTGGGGATCGGCATGTTCGGCGATCCAGCCCAGCATGGGGCCGCCCAGCGCCTGGCCCCCGATCAGCACCATGATGTACAGGCTCATCACGCGGCCGCGGATGGCCATGTTGGAACTGACCTGCACCAGCTGGTTTGAGCCGGTAAGGAACATCAGGCACCAGAACCCTGACAGGACCATCACGGCCCCGAACCACACCATGGACGGGGCGAGGGTTGCGAGGCAGAGCATCAGGCCATACATCCCCGCGCAGAACACCACGGACCGGAGGCGGAGCTGCCGACGGCGGGTGGACGCCACGGCGCCGGACAGGGCACCCAGTGCCACCAGGGCGTTGAGGAGTCCGTACCCGCCGGCGCCCACCTGGAAGATGTGGTCCGCGTAGGCGGCAAGCAGCACCGGCAGGCTCATGGCGAAGACCGAGATGAACCCCGCCATGAGCCATGGCCAGTAGATGGTGGGCTTGCTCAGGGCGTAGCGCAGCCCTTCCCGGAGCATGCCCTTGCTCTTGGGCGTCGGGGCGCTGACGTACAGCTGGTCCTTGCGCAGGAGCAGGAGCATGGTCACCGTTGAGCAGCAGGCCAGGGCGTTCGCAGCGAACGCCCAGCCCGCCCCTACTGCCGTCAGGAGCAGGCCCGCGATCGCGGGACCGATCAGCCCGCCCAGCTGGAAGGTGGTGGAGTTGACGCTGATGGCGTTCCGCAGATACTTGGGGCCGACGAGTTCATTGACGAACACCTGCCGTGCGGGCTGGTCAAGGACGGTCACCAGGCCCAGGACGCAGGCGATGACATAAACATGCCAGACCATGATGACGCCGGTGAGCGCCAGCAGGGCCAGTGACGCAGCCAGGATGGCGGCCATAGCCTGGCACAGAATGAGGATTTTCCGCTTGGCGAACCGGTCGGCGATCATGCCGCCCCACGGGCCAAGCAGCAGGGAGGGCATGAACTGCAGGGCCACCGTGAATCCGACGGCCGTCACCGATCCCGAGAGCTGCAGCACCAGCCAGTCCTGGGCGATGCGCTGCATCCAGATGGCAATGACGGCGATGAAGTGGCCCACGGCGAAGATCCGGAAGTTGGGCACTTTCAACGAGATGAAGGTGTGCTTCCAGGGGAGCTTTTCGGCGACGACGGCGAGCGGCTGGGTCTGGTTGTCCGGCGGCGGGGTGCCCGCGGCGTCGATGACTGGCTGGGAGACGGAGGCCGACGAAGGCGGTGGGGGTGCCACAGGAGTGTCCTCAAATTGCGGGCGGTCTGGGATGTCCTTAACGCTAGGCTGGCGGAGCAGATTATGGAGGCGTATAGTCCCTATAACTCGTATTGCGAAACGCAATAACCCATCCAGAGTGGAAGGCCCGGGAACCCACAATGTTTGAACCAGCCCAGCTGCGTTCCTTCCTCGCGGTGGCGGACACCCTGAGTTTCACCAAGGCCGCCGAGCGCCTGGGCCTGGCCCAGCCCACCATCAGCCAGCACATCCGAAAACTTGAAGCGGCCGCCAAACGCAGCCTGATTGCCCGGGATACCCGGGACGTCAGGCTCACGGACAACGGCGACGCCATGGCGGGTTTTGCCCGCAACATCCTGTCCGCGCACGACGCCGCCGCGCGCTACTTCTCCGGCTCGGCAATGCGCGGCCGCCTGAGGTTCGGCACCGCGGACGACCTCGCCATCACCGGGCTGCCCCGGATCCTGCGTGAATTCCGGCAGATCTACCCGCAGATCAACCTGGAACTGACCGTTGGGCAAAGCGACCAGCTGTACCGGAAACTCAACGCCGGACAGCTGGACCTGGTGTTCGTGAAATGGGTGGCCGGCGCAAAGGACGGCACCGTGGTCCAGCACGATTCCTTCTCCTGGGTGGGGCTGGAGCAGACGGTGCTGGAGCCTGGAACGCCCGTGCCCCTGATCGCCTACCCGGCCCCCAGCCTCAGCCGGAAGCTGGCCATCGATGCGCTGGAAGCCCATGGCAGGACCTGGCGGATCACCTGCACCACCCGCCAGATCAGCGGCGTGCTTGCGGCAGTCCGGGCCGGCATCGGCGTGGCCGTGATGCCGACGTCGCTGGTGCCCGAGGACCTGAAAATCATCACGCGCCGGTTCGATCTTCCCGCCGTGGGGGATGTGGATTTCACGCTGATCCGCAACCCGTTGGCCAACGCCGAGGTGATCGACGCCCTCACCCAATCGATCGTCGGAAGGACCATTAACCGCCAAACTTAACTCCCTATCGGCACAAATTCCTGCATTTAGGGGAGTTAGGGGCCCGTGTCCATTGATAGGGGAGGTGCCATCCCCTATGCTCAATTACCAAGGTCAAGCAGCAGGCCGGTTCACTAAAACAAGCGCGCATCCGCATGCCGGAAAGCCGCGCCTGGGACAGGCAGCCAATGACGACAGCCAGGAACATCCATCTCGGTTCAGCGCACGCGCGCCCGTACAACACCGCACGGCCGTCCACCCGCCAGAACACCCTCGGAACCGGACACGCCTCCGTGGACTCCGGCTACGTGGGAAAACCCACCTGCGACAAATGCCGTACCGACGAGTTCGTCTACCTCGAATCGTACATTCCGCCCACCTACCGGCGTGACGGAACCGTGGCCACTCTTGGCGAAGTGGCGTACACCTGCACCCGCTGCGAGGAATTCTCGGCCCACAGCGTCCCGGCCACCTGGACACCACCGGGCTGGTATCTGGGCTAGCGAGACCGGCTAAACACACTGCTCTAAAGAGACAAGGCCCTAAAGAGACACGGCCGGGCAGCCACCGTTCGGTGGCTGCCCGGCCATTCCTTGCGCCTGGCTCCGGCGCGCGGGTTTCAAGGGATCAGAGCCTCAATGGCTCAGATCAGCGCGTCCGACAGGTGGTTCGGGGTGCCGAACCGGTGTGCCGTGATGCTGACGGCCTGCTCGTGCAGGAACGGAAGCAGTTCCACGCGCCCGGCCTCTGTGACGGCGTGGGCATAGATGGCCACGTCCGGCCGGCCGCAGGTCGCATCGGCGAGCGCGGAAGCGTCGCCGCCGATCAGGCGGATGCGCGCACCGGACAGTTTGCCCGCGGAGGCGAGGCCTGCCGCCGAAGCCAGCCAGCCGGCGTCGGACTCCACCACTACGTCGATATCAAGGGCGGTGAGCACGGAGCGCAGCTGGGCGGGAAGTTCGACGGCGGTGGACACGGTGACTGCCGAACCCGCCTGCACGCCGGCCGCCACAGTCCGGACGAGGTGCGCCAGCGGCGCGCCTTCGGAGAGCCGGATGGTGACCGGCAGGCTCCGGTAGCGGAAGATGTTGCGCTCGGCGCTGAGTCCGGAGACGTCCTTGGCGGTGCCGAACTCCTTGGCCCACGCTTCGGCGTCGGAGGCCAGGGCGCGCTGGACGGACTCGAGCTCGGCGGGCTGCAGGGCGGGGCCGGCGGCGTTGACGATGCGCCGCACGCCGGGGTGGGTGACAGCGGCATTCGCCGAGGCCGTGCCCGGCGCCCAATCGCCGAGCCCGGCCAGGTAGTTGGGGCCGCCGGCCTTGGTTCCGGCGCCGACGGCGGACTTCTTCCAGCCGCCGAACGGCTGGCGCTGCACGATGGCGCCGGTGATGCCGCGGTTCACATAGAGGTTGCCGGCCTGGATGGTGTCCAGCCAGATGCCCAGCTCCTCGGAGTTCAGCGAGTGCAGGCCTGCGGTGAGGCCGTACTCGATCTGGTTCTGGATGGCGATGGCCTCTTCCAGCGTGTCAGCGGTCATCACACCCAGGACCGGGCCGAAGAACTCGGTCAGGTGGAAGTAGGAGCCGCGCTTGACGCCGTACCGCACGCCGGGGCTCCACAGCCGCCCGGTGTCATCCAGCTTCTGCGGTTCCACGGCCCAGTTCTCGCCGTCGCCCAGGGTTGTCAGGGCGTTGAGGAGTTTGCCGTTGGCGGGCTCGATGATGGGGCCCATCTGGCTGGTGGGGTCCTGCGGGTAGCCCACCTTCAGGGACGTCACGGCGTCAATCAGCTGGTTGTGGAAGCGCTTGGACTTGGCAACCGAGCCCACAAGGATCACCAGCGAGGCCGCGGAGCACTTCTGGCCGGCATGGCCGCACGCGGAGTAGGCCACGTCCTTGGCCGCCAGGTCCAGGTCTGCGCTGGGCGTGACGATGATGGCGTTCTTGCCGCTCGTTTCAGCAAGCAGCGGCAGGTCCTTGCGGAAGGAACGGAACAGCTCGGCGGTTTCGTAGCCGCCGGTGAGGATCACGCGGTCCACGGACGGGTGGCTGATCAGCTGCCGGCCCAGTTCCCGCTCCCCCAGCTGCACCATGGTCAGCACGCCCTTGGGCACGCCGGCTTCCCACAGGGCTTCGATCATCACGGCGCCGCTGCGTGCGGCCTGCTTGGCAGGCTTGATGACGACGGCGGAGCCGGCGGCGAGTGCCGCGAGGGTGGACCCTGCGGGGATGGCGACCGGGAAGTTCCAGGGCGGCGTGACAACGGTGAGCTTGGCTGGGACGAACGTGGCGCCGTCGACCGTGTCCAGCTTCCGCGCGGACTCGGCGTAGTAGTGGGCGAAGTCCACGGCTTCGCTGACTTCGGGGTCGCCCTGGTCGATCGTCTTGCCGGTCTCGCTGGCCATGACCTCCAGGAGGTCGGCCCGGCGGGCTTCCAGGATTTCCCCGGCGCGGTGCAGGATGTCCGCGCGCTCGTTGCCGGACAGGGCGCCCCAGTCCTTGCCCTTTTCCACGGCGTTGGCGATGGCCGTGTTGAGGGTTGCTTCGTCGTTGATGAACGCGGCCTTGACCGACGCGTTGCCCAGGGTGGAGGCCGGGACGCGTTCCAGGATGGCGCGGCCCCAGGTGCGGTTGGCCGGCAGCGCGGGATCGGTGTCCGGGGTGTTCCGGAAACCGGCGTGCGGCATGGGCTCCGGCGGGAGGTTGCGGTCCTGGCGCCGGTTGGGCAGCGGCACGCTGTTGTCCAGGGCGTCGAGCGAGGACAGAAAGCGCTGCTTTTCGCGCTCGAAGAGGCCTTCGTTCTCGCTGAGTTCGAAGACGGCGGACATGAAGTTTTCCTGGCTGGCGCCTTCTTCCAGGCGGCGGATCAGGTAGGCGATGGCGACGTCGAACTCGGAGGGGTGCACCACGGGGGTGTAGAGCAGCAGGGAGCCCACGTCCTTCTTGACCGCCTCTGCCTGGCCCTGCGCCATGCCCAGCAGCATCTCGAACTCGATGCCGGACTCCACGCCGCGCTGCTTGGCCAGGAGCCAGGCGAAGGCGATGTCGAACAGGTTGTGGCCGGCCACGCCGATCCGGATGTTCTGGATCCGGTCCGGGTGCAGCGCGTAGTTGATGACCCGCTTGTAGCTCGTGTCCGAGTCCTGCTTGGTGCCCCAGGTGGCCAGCGGCCAGTCATGCAGGGAGGCCTCCACCTGCTCCATGGGCAGGTTGGCACCCTTGACCACGCGGACCTTGATGCCCGCGCCGCCCTTGGCGCGGCGCTCGGCGGCCCAGTCCTGCAGGCGGATCATGGCGGAGAGTGCGTCCGGGAGGTAGGCCTGGAGCACGATGCCGGCTTCGAGGTCCTTGAACTCGGGCTTGTCCAGGATCCTGGTGAAGACCGCGATGGTCATGTCCAGGTCCTTGTACTCCTCCATGTCCAGGTTTATGAACTTGGCCTTCTTTCCCGGGCCGGCGAAGGAGTTTGCGCGCTGGAAGAGCGGGGTGAGCTTTTCGACGACGTGTTCCACGGCTTCATCGAACGCCCAGGCGGAGTGCGGGGCCACGGTGGAGGAGACCTTGATGGAAACGTAGTCGACGTCGGGACGGGCCAGCAGCGTGTGCGTGCCCTCGAGCCGGCGGGACGCCTCGTGCTCCCCCAGGACTGCCTCGCCGAGGAGGTTGACGTTGAGCTTGATGCCGTCCTTGCGGATCTTGGCGATGGCCGGGCCCAGCTTGGCGTCGGTGGCGTCAACGATCAGGTGGCCCACCATTTCACGGAGCACCCTGCGGGCGATGGGGATGACCACCTGCGGCATGACGGGGGCCATGGTGCCGCCGATGGCCACGGCACTGCGCATGTACCAGGGCAGGAAGGCCGGGACCTTGGGGGCGAGCTTGGCCAGGTTGCGGGCCGCCACGTTCAGGTCCTCGGGACGGACCACGCCATCCACGAAGCCCACGGTGAACTCCAGGCCGTTGGGGTCCTTCAGCACGCCGGCCAGCTGCTCGGCGGAGGCGTCCACGGGGACCTTGGAGGCCTCGGTGAGCCAGCGGCGGACCAAGGCGACTGACTCATTGGCGAGGGCCTTTGCCTGGGGGACGTCGACGTCGACGGTCTGCGGTGCGGTACCGGCTGAAGTTGCTGGTTCCATTGCAACGTGGGTCATGATTTTTCCCGATCTTTCTTGCCGTGGGAGAAGGTCTTTCCACCAGTATGAGCTTCTGCTCACATAAGATAAAGCGATCTTTTCCAACCAATACAGGTTAGGAAAACCGATGGTTTGCCGCCCTGGTTCCGCCCCCGCACGCCCGCTCACCTTTGACGCCCGAAACCTCAACGCCCGCTCACTTCCGGCAACAAACAGCGAACCCCCGCTCACTGGGTGAGCGGGGGTTCGCTGCGGGACGCCCATAAGTGAGCGGGGGTTCCCGGAAAACCCGCCGGATGTGAGCGGGCGTCCCGGAGGAGGGTTAGGCGAGGGGGCGGTGCAGCTCCACGAGCTCCTCATGGCGCGGGCTGTTGGGGTTCATCAGCGAGTGCTTGCGGCCGTAGCCGAAGTAGATGGCCAGGCCGATGATCAGCCACACCACGAACCGCAGCCAGGTCTCCCAGTGCAGCTGCAGCATCAGGAAGGCCGAGGCAAGGACGCCGAAGGCCGGAACCAGGGGCATCAGCGGCAGGCGGAACGTGCGGGGCGCGTCGGGGCGCTTGTAGCGGAAGATGATCACGGACAGGCAGACGACGACGAACGCGGCCAGGATGCCGATGTTGGTCAGGTCAGCGACCGCCTTGATGGGGAACACGCCGGCAAGGAAAGCGGACGCGATGCCGCCGATCCAGGTGACGCGCTGCGGGGTGCCGTGGCGGTCGGTCTTGGAGAACCAGCCGGGGAGCAGGCCGTCGCGGCTCATGGAGAACCAGACACGGGTAACGCCCAGGAGGAACGTCAGCATCACGGTGAGGATGGACAGCACGGCGAACACAGAGATGATGGTGGCGATGACCGGGAGCCCCACGGAGGTGAAGGCCGAGGCGAAGCCCGCCTTGGGGTCGATGTCCTTGTAGTTCTGCATGCCGGTGAGGACCAGGGTGGCGGCAACGTAAAGCAGCATGGCGATGATGAGCGAAAGCACGATGGCCTTGGGCATGTGCTTCTTGCCGTCCTTGGCTTCCTCTGCCGCGGTGCTCATGGCGTCGTAGCCGAACACGGCGAAGAAGACAGTGGCGGAGCCTGCCACCACGGGACCGAAGCCGCTGGGCATGAACGGGTTGTAGTTGTTGGTGTCGATGTAGAAGATGCCCAGCCCGATGATGAAGAGGATCAGGATGACCTTGATGGCCACGGCCACGAGTTCGAACCGGCCGAACGCCTTGGTGCCGCGGGAGAGGATCCAGGTCACCAGCAGGCAGACCAGGATGGCGGGAATGTTGACGATGCCGCCCTTGCCCTCGTCTGCGGTGGAGGTCATCCAGGTGGGCAAATGGATGCCGATGCCGGCGAGGAAGGCGTCAAGGTAGCCGGAGATGCCGATGGCCACCACCGCCACAATGGCAATGTATTCCAGCAGCAGGTCCCAGCCGATGAACCAGCCGATCACCTCGCCGAGCGCTACGTAGCCATAGGTGTAGGCGGAGCCGGCGCGCGGGATCATGCCCGCGAACTCCGCGTAGGACAGGGCTGCGGCCGCTGAGGCCAGGCCTGCGATCAGGAAGGAAATCAGTACCGCGGGCCCCACCCCGGGTGTTCCTTCGCTGCCGGCGGCCACCAGTCCCGCGAGGGAAAAGATGCCGACGCCGATGATTCCGCCAACGCCGATGGCGGTGAGCTGCCACAGGCCAAGGGACTTGAACAGTCCGCTGTGCTTGTTTTCTTCTTCGATGTCATCAATTGGCTTGCGCCGCATGATCGATTGGCTCATATCTTTACTGCTCATCAGGAACTCCTGCTTGGGGTGCGACCCCGCCGCGGCACGCCAAGGAAACTGGCTGTGAGGGGGGTAACTCGGTTTCAACAGTATGCGTGCGCGGTTGCGTTAGATAAAGTGACTACTTCTAACCTATATTCATTAGTTTCAGTTAGGAATCCATCATGCTTGACGTCCGCAGGCTTCGGCTGCTCCGCGAGTTAAGCATCCGGGGGACGCTGGCAGAGGTGGCTGAGGCACTGCAGTACAGCCCGTCGTCGGTATCCCAGCAGCTGGCCCTGCTGGAGAAGGAAGTGGGCGTGGAACTGCTCCGGAAGACCGGGCGGCGGGTGCAGCTGACACCCCAGGCGGAGGTGCTCGTGGCGCACACGGCGCAGCTGCTGGAAACCATGGAGCAGGCCGAAGCGGACCTGGCCGCGTCCCTGACCACAGTCACGGGGACGGTGCGGATTGCCGTGTTCCAGTCCGCGGCGCTGGCCCTGATGCCGGACACCCTCACCCGCATGGCCACCGCCTACCCCGAGGTCCGGATCGAGATGATCCAGCGCGAGCCCGAGACCGCGCTGCATGAGACATGGGCGCGGGACTTCGACCTGGTCATCGCCGAGCAATACCCCGGGCACGCCGCCCCGCGCTATCCGGAGCTGGACCGGGTAAAGCTGACCACCGACGCCATCCGGCTGGCGGTCCCCCCGGCGTCCGACGGCGGCCCGGCCATTCGCGGAATCGAGGACACGGCGCACCTCGCCTGGGTCATGGAACCGAGGGGTGCCGCGTCGCGCCATTGGGCGGAACAGGCCTGCCGCAGCGCCGGCTTCGAGCCCGATGTCCGCTTTGAGACCGCAGACCTGCAGGCCCAGGCACGCCTGATCGAGTCCGGCAATGCCGTGGCCCTGATGCCGGACCTGGTGTGGACCGGCCGCGGCACCACGGCCCAGCTGCTGGAGCTTCCCGGCAAGCCGCACCGCACCATCTTCACCTCGGTCCGCCGCTCCAGCGCCCAGCGCCCGGCCATCCTGGCCGCCCGGGAGACCCTGGCTGCGGCCGCCGCCGCAGTGGCAAGGGACGACGCCGGGTGACCGGCCGCCGTCGTACGCACCCTTCCCTGCGCCGCCACACAGCACGTCGTTGCGCAGGTGCGCCCCCCTTGCGCAGCGATCCCCGGCATCACTGCGCAGCAGCGTACGTGACTCTTGTGTTTCCTGCGTCACTGCGGGCAGAAGGCCGCAGGTCTAGACTGGAGCCGTTATGAATCGAACAATGTTCAAGTCCAAAATCCACCGGGCCACCGTCACGCACGCCGACCTGCACTACGTTGGGTCGGTCACCGTGGACCTTGACCTGCTCGAGGCCGCCGACATCCTCCCCGGCGAGCTGGTGTCCATTGTGGACGTCACCAACGGCGCGCGGCTTGAGACCTACACCATCGCCGGTGAGCGCGGCTCCGGCGTGATCGGCATCAATGGTGCAGCGGCGCACCTCATGCACGAGAACGACATTGTCATCCTCATCACCTACGCCCAGATGACCACCGAAGAGGCCAAGGCCTACGAGCCCCGCGTGGTCCATGTGGATGAAAACAACCGGATGATCCAGCTGGGCAACGATCCCGCAGAGGGCCTCACCCCCGGGATGATGCGCCCCCCTTTCGCGCTTAACAACGCCACCCTGTAACCGGAGCGTGCAACCCGGTCCTTTACTCCAGTGCGCCCAAAAGGCTGATCCTTGCTAGGGGTGCTGGCCGGGTTCTTCGTGGTCTGGTGCATCATCCTGGTGGGATGGTTCGTGGGCCGGCGGAGGATCCTGGGCGACAACGCCCGGCCCGTACTCAGCGGCCTCACCTTCTTCGTCGCCAGCCCGGCGCTGCTCTTCGAAACCCTCAGCAAGGCCCGGCTGCAGGAAGTATTCGCCGAACCGCTGCTGGTTACCGCGGCGGCGGCCATCACCACCGCCGGCATCTTCTTCGCCCTCGCCAGGTTCTGGCTGAAGCGGGCGCTCCCCGAATCGCTGATGTCCGCCATGTCAGCATCGCTGGCCAACTCGGCGAACCTGGGTATTCCCATCGCGGTATATGTCCTGGGCGATGCCAGCTACGTGGCCCCGCTGCTGATCTTCCAGCTGGCGTTCTTCACCCCGATGTTCCTGATGATCCTCGACTCGAGCACCAGCACGCACCGCACCACTGCCCTGGGCTTCCTCCTGATGATCCTGCGGAACCCCATGATTGTGGGCTCCGGCCTGGGGCTGCTGGTGGCCGGTACCGGATTCCAGGTTCCGGCGCTGGTGATGGAACCCATCCACCTCATTGGCGGCGCGGCGATTCCCGCCATGCTGATCGCTTTCGGGATGAGCCTGAACGGCACCCGCCCGCTGCAGGCTTCGGCCGGGCGGCGCGTGGACACCCTGCTGGCGAGCGGCTTCAAGCTGGTGGTCCAGCCGGCCCTTGCCTATGTTTTCGCGCGCTTCGCGCTGGGGATGGACGGCCATGCCCTGTTCGCGGTGGTGGTCACGTCGGCCCTGCCCACCGCGCAGAACGTGTTCGTGGCCGCCAGCAGGTACCAGACGGGGCTCACCGTGGCGAAGGACACCGTGCTAATCACCACCGTGGTGGCAGTGCCGGCGATGATCGGCGTCGCGCTTTTGTTGGCATAAGCCTGTGAATCTGTTGAACCGCACACCCAGCTTGGAGGGCTGATGAACACTGTTCTTGACACCGTGGTGATCGGCGGCGGCGCCATGGGCTCCGCCGCCGCGTGGGCGTTGTCCCGCCGCGGCCGGCAGGTAACGCTGGTGGAGCAGTTCGGTCCCGGGCACAGGATCGGCGCATCCCACGGGGCAACACGGAACCTGAACCCGGGCTACCACCGGCCCGAGTACGTGGACATGCTGGCCGAGGGGCTGGCCCTGTGGGACGAGCTGGAGCAGGAAAGCGGCACACAGCTGCTGGCGCGCACCGGGATCGTCAACCACGGCCCCGGCGGGGACCTCCAAAAGGTTTCGGCTGCCCTCACCGCTGCCGGGATCCGGGCCGAGTTCCTGGACCCTGCCGAGGCGCATGAACGGTGGCGCGGCATCCGCTTCGACCAGCAGGTCCTGCACATGCCCGACGGCGGCCAGCTCAACCCGGAAGCCGCGTTGCCCGCCTTCCAGCGGCTGGCCACCGCCCGGGGCGCCGAGATCAGGCACCACACCAAGGTGGTGGACTTTGTGGTGCTCGACGACGGCGTGCGGCTGACGCTCGAATCGGCTGCGGGCACCGAGGTGGTTACGGCAGCGCAGGCAGTGGTGACGGCAGGCGGCTGGACCGGGAAGCTGCTGGATATTCTCTCCGGCAACGCGTCAGACGCGGACGCTGGCAGGATCCGCCTACCCCGGCTCCGGGTGACGCAGGAGCAGCCTGCGCATTTCCGGGTGGCGGACGCCGGCGCCGTGTGGCCCGGCTTCAACCACTATCCGGGTCCGGACTACCGGGGCTGGTACTCCCCTGTCTATGGCATGCAGACTCCGGGCGAGGGCATCAAGGCCGGCTGGCATGGGGTGGGACCCGTGGTGGACCCGGACCACCGCGACTTCCGGCCCGAACCAACGCAGCTGGCAGCGCTGCAGGACTACGCGCGGCAGTGGCTGCCCGGCGTCGACCCCGATGACCTCGAGGCCATCAGCTGCACGTACACCACCACCCCGGACGAGGACTTCATCCTGGACCGGGTGGGGCCTGTGGTGATCGGCGCCGGCTTCTCCGGGCACGGCTTCAAGTTCACCCCCGTCATCGGACGGATCCTGGCCGACCTTGCCACCGGGGCCCGGCCCGCGCCGTCGATCTTCCGAGCCTCCCGGTAGTCATCCCCCGGCGGGCATCGCGCCAGCCGGCATTCCACTAGACGGCGCGGCCATGGCTGGAGCCGCCTTCGGGGCTGGACACGGGTTCCGGATCGACAGGTTCCTCCACAGGTTCTGCGGCAGGCTCCGCTGTTTCGGCCTTGACGGCGGGCATGGCCAGCACCGCCGCGACGGTCAGCAACCCGGCCACCAGCGCGGCCAGGAACACAGCCCCGGACGCGGCCACCACGGTGGCGGGGTCCCCCTCGCCGCCGCTGCTGCGGCCGTAGATGGCGTTGGCCACGGCACCGAACACGGCCACGCCCAGCGCACTGCCGATGGAGCGGGCAAACATGTTGGTGCTGGTCACCACGCCGCGTTCATGCCAGGGGACGCTGGACTGAGCGGCGATCAGGGTTGGCGTGGCCAGCAGGCCCAGGCCGAGCCCGACGACGAAGCAGCTGACGGCGATCAGCGCAACGTTGGGGGCGCCGGCGGTCAGCGACAGGATCAGCAGGCCCGCCACGGAAATGGCGATGCCGATCAGGGCCGTGGACTTGAAGCCGATGCGCAGGTAGAACCTGCCGGCCTGCGAAGCGCTGAGCGGCCAGCCGAGGGTCAGGGCTGCCAGGGCCAGGCCGGCCACCAGGGGCGAGGAAGACAGTGCTCCCTCCAGGAAGGTGGGCACGTAGGAGGTGAGGCCGATCATCACCGTGCCAACCCCGAAGGACACCAGGGCGGTGGTGGCCAGCAGGCGCCGCGATACCACCCAGGAGGGCAGGATGGGTTCGGCCGCGCGCCGCTCCACCAGGAGGAACGCGGCCAGCAGGACTGCGCCCACCACGAAGACGCCAATGCTGATGGGCGAATTCCAGGCCCAGGCCTGGCCGCCCTGGAGGGCGCCGAGGATCAGCAGCCCCAGCGAGCCGGCCAAAAGCACGGCGCCGGCGTAGTCCACCTTGTGCTTGGCACGTTCCACGTTTTCGTGGAGCGTGCGGACCAGCATCCACCCGGCCAGCAGGCAGAGCGGAACGTTGACCAGGAAGATGCCGCGCCAGATGCCCAGCGCGGAGAAAATGCCGCCCAGGCTGGGGCCAACCACCGAGGAAACAGCCCACACGCTGGCCAGGTAGCCCTGGACCTTGGCGCGCTCCTGCAGGGTGTAGATGTCGCCCGCGATGGTGATGGACACCGGAAGCACCGCGCCGGCGCCCAGTCCCTGCAGGGCCCGGAAGGCGATCAGCGACGGCATGCTCCAGGCGACGCCGCACAGCACGGAACCCAGCAGGAACAGGCCAATGCCGGTCAGGATGATGGGCTTGCGGCCCGCCATGTCCGAAAGTTTTCCGTAGATGGGTACCGTGACTGCCTGCGCCAGCAGGTAGGCGGAGAACAGCCAGGGGAAGGACGAAAAGCCGCCCACGTCACGGACGATCGACGGCACGGCCGTGGCCACGATGGTGGAGTCGATGGCCACGAGTCCCGTGGACAGCATCAGTGCGATGAGGATGGGTCCGCGTTCGGACCGGAACCCCACTCCCTGGGCGCGGGCGGTCGTCATCAGTCTCGTTTCAGTAATGTGGGTCCCTGTTACCTCCACTCTACGTACCCACGACGGGAGCCGACTATCTCCTGCCCTGGTGTTCGTCCAGCAGCCGGGCACAGCGGATGAAACCCAGGTGCGAGTAGGCCTGCGGATGGTTGCCCAGGTGGGTCTCGGTGCCGGGGTCGTATTCCTCGGGGAGCAGCCCGGTGGGGCCGAAAAGGTTCACCAGCTGGTCAAACAGGTCCCAGGCCTCATCGATGCGGCCCACGGCCACGTACGCCTCGATCAGCCAGGTGGTGCAGATGTGGAACCCGCCCTCCAGGCCCGGCAGCCCGTCGTCGTACCTGTAGCGGAAGACCGTTGGCCCCACCCGCAGCTCCCGCTCCACGGCGGTGACGGTGTCCAGGAAACGCTGGTCCGTGACGTCCAGCAGGCCGGAGAGACCGATGTGAAGGACGGCGGCATCCAGGTCCGGGCTGTCGTAGGCAACAGTGTAGGACTTCGCGGACTCGTCCCAGCCCTCACGGAGCACTTCCGCACGGATCGTGGCTGCCGCCGGCGCCCAGGCCGGGTCCGGCTCCCGGCCGTGCCGCGCCGCGGTCCGCAGCGCGCGGTCCAGGGTCACCCAGCACATCACCTTTGAATACACGTGATGCCGTGCCGCCCGCCGGGCTTCCCAGATCCCGTGGTCCGGCTCATGCCAGCGGGCCAGGACCGCCGAGGCCATCTGGATCATCAGCTCCCAGTAGTCGTCGGCGAGCGCGCCCTCGCGTTCACTCAGCGAGTGGATGAGTTCGGCCACCGGCCCAAAGACGTCCAGCTGGACCTGGTGGTCCGCCGCGTTTCCGATCCGCACCGGACGGGAGCCCGCGTACCCGGGAAGGCTGTCGACCACGGCTTCCGTGGACAGCGGCGCGCCCGTCACCGAGTAAAGGGGGTGCAGCCATTCGGGGCCGGGTGCGTGTTCGAGGATCCGGCCCAGCCAGCCCAGGAATCCGGCTGCCTCCGCCGTGGAGCCCAGGTCCACCAGCGCATTGACGGTCATGGAGGCATCCCGCAGCCAGCAGTACCGGTAATCCCAGTTCCTGGTCCCGCCGATTCCCTCGGGCAGGGAAGTGGTGGGGGCCGCGAGTACGGCGCCCGTGGGTTCATGCACCAGGGCGCGGAGCACCAGCGCCGACCGCCGTACCAGCGAGGGCTTGACCGATGGCAGGGAAAGGTTCTGCACCCACTGCCGGGCATGGAGCGCCACCCGGGCCCGCCGTTCCGTCTCCCCGCCGGGGTCCGCGGACTGCGGTTCGGTGTCCCCGCAGCGGAGGTTAAGTACCACGGGCCCGTCCTGGAGGTTGACGGATGCCGTTGCCGTGGCATGGCGGCCGTCCGAGGTGATGCTGAACGCGGCGCCCGGCGCGAACAGGATGATGGGCTCCGAGGTGCCCAGCACATGCAGTTCCCCGCCCCGCGCCTCCATGCTGAACGGGGCGTTGGCGTAGTCCGGCCGCGGAGCAAACGTGATCCTGGCTGCGCCGTGGCCCGTCAGCACCCGGACCAGGCTGGTGATGCCTTCCGGTGCGGGCTCCAGGTAGTCGGTGACCGTGACGTCCGCCCAGCGGGTTTCGACAATCATGGTGCTGTCCACGTAGCGCTGTCCCAGCACCTGGGAGGCTTTGACCGGTTCCACCGAGAAGTGCCCGGCGGCATCGCCGCCCAAAATGTGGGCGAACAGTGAACCGGAGTCCGGCAGAGGGTGGCTCATCCAGCAGATCTTCGCGTCGGGCGTCAGCAGCGCGGTGGAGGAGCCGTTGCCGATCATCGAGTGGCGTTCAAGGCCAACCGCGTCCTCCCCGAACAGCCACGCCCGCCGCAGTTCGAAGAGGAACGCCAGGACGCGGGCGAAGGATTGGGGGTCGCGGAGGCGGTGCGGTGCTGCCGTCTCGCCCGGGCCCACGTGCAGCCCGAGGTCGGGCCCGCGCAGGGTGGCGATGGCCAGTTCGTCGCTGGCGGCGTCCCCGGCGAACATGGCCGCGCTGGCCCCCAGCCGGGACCTGAGGGTCTCCAAGGCCTCGCCCTTGGACGGTTCCACCACGGACAGGTCCAGCACGGAGCCGTCCACAATGAAGAACAGCCCGTGGGCAGCAGCGATCTGCCGGGAAATTTCCGTCACGGTCGCCACCACGTCCGGCCGGGCCGGCCGGGTGTGCACCGAAACTGCCACCGGTTTGCGTTCGATCCAGATGCCCTCGTGGAAGCCGACGGCCTCGTTGAGGGCGGCATTGACCTTTTGCAGGACGGACTCGGTGGCCAGGGTCTGCGCGTGGGCGAACCCCATGTCCGCTTCGGCGCCGTGCGAACCGATGAGGTGCACCTCCGCGGGCAGCCGTGACACCGCTGCCAGGTCACGCAGTGAGCGGCCCGAGATGATCGCCGCATGGGTATTGGGCAGCGCTGCCAGCGCACGAAGCGCAATGGCCGCGCTGCCCAGCGGGAGCGTCTCGGTGGAAATGCCTTCGGCGTCGCACAGCGTTCCGCCGTAATTGCAGGCCACCAGGAGGCTGGGGACGCGGGCCAGCACCTTGAGTTCCGTGAGCAGGGCGGGGGTCAGCCCGTTGTCCGCCGCATCGGACTGGATGAAGGCGCGCAGCATGTCCAGCGGAAGGGACCGGGTGAGCAGCGCGGAATCCGCCACGCTCTGGTTCAATGGCGTCGGCATCCAAAACCCCTTTGAGGCAGGGCCAGGCCGGGAACACAGCCGCACGGACGGTCCGCGGGCTACCGGTTGGCGCCCCGGGGTTCCGGGTGGATGACCCGGGGCACATCCCATCCTCAGCCCGGGCAGTTACCCCCGGAAGTCCCCTTCATTGCGTATGTGTAAAAGTCCGACCGACCGAGTGGCGTTGCATGTTGCGCACCGGCCGGCAAACCACAGCGGCTACACCCGGACCAGCCCGGCCGCCTCGGCCAGGAGTTCCACGGACCGCAGGCGCGCCTCCGTCCCCGGGCTCTGGTGCGCCACGATGAGTTCGTCTGCATCGGCGTGCTTTCCAAAGCTGTCCAGGTAGTCAATGACGACGTCGGGCGTCCCCACTGCGGAGTACGTCATCATTTGTGCCATGTGGCGTCCCTGCGGCGAGTCCAGGATCATGTCCGCCTCGTCGTCGGTGAATTCGCGGCCGCCGCCGAAAAACAGGGAGACGCGGGCGCGCTTGGTGGCCTGGAACATGGCCTGCGCCTCGGACGCGGAGTCGGCGGCGATGACGTTGACGCCGGCGATCACGTGCGGCGCGTCCAGCTGGGCGGACGGTTTGAACTCGCTGCGGTAGATGGCCACCGCGTCCTGCAAAGCGGCGGGGGCGAAGTGCGAGGCGAAGGCGTAGGGCAGGCCCAGCTGCGCGGCCAGGCGGGCGCCGAACAGGGACGAGCCCAGGATGTACAGCGGCACGTTGGTCCCCTTGCCCGGGGTGGCCTCGACGCCCTCGATGCGGGTGGGGCCGGTCAGGTAGCCCTGCAGTTCAAGGACGTCCTGCGGGAAGCTGTCGGCGGACATCGGGTCCCGGCGCAGCGCCCGCATGGTGTTCTGGTCACTGCCCGGGGCCCGGCCCAGGCCCAGGTCGATCCGTCCGGGGTGCAGCGTTTCCAGGGTGCCGAACTGCTCTGCGATGGTCAGCGGGGAATGGTTGGGCAGCATGACGCCGCCGGCGCCCAGCCGGATGCTTTCGGTGTGCGCCGCCACATGGGCGATCAGCACGCTGGTGGCGGAGGAGGCGATGGAGGACATGTTGTGGTGCTCGGCGTACCAGACGCGCCGGTAGCCCAGCTTCTCGGCGCTCTGCGCCATGGCCACGCTGCCTGCGAAACTCTCCGCCGCCGTCTGGCCTTTGCCAATGGTTGCCAGGTCAAGGATGGAGAGGGGAAGAGTCACGTCAGGTGCCGGCCTTTCAAAATGTTTCGTAGGGGGGGGTGCCGGCCGGATTGCGGCGGGCACGTGATGCATAACGACGGCGGGCCCCGCCTTATTTCTGTGAGCTGGGGAATACTCAGCATACTGATGAGGTTGCCGCCCCTATGAGCCATGATTCAACGAAGCAGCTGGAACTGTCCGCAACGATCGACCTCAAGGACCTGGGAACCGTGCACCGGCTGGGTTTTGGTGCCATGCGCATTGTGGGTGACGGCGTCTGGGGTGAGCCCGCAGACCGGCAGGCCGCCGTGGCCGTGGTGCGCCGCGCCGTCGAACTCGGCGTGGATTTCATTGACACCGCCGACTCGTACGGCCCCAACATCAGCGAGGAAATCATTGCCGAGGCCCTCCACCCCTACAAGGAGGGGCTGAAGATCGCCACGAAGGTGGGCTTCACACGCACGGGGCCCAACAAATGGGTTCCCGTTGGCCGGCCGGAATACCTGCGCCAGCAGACGGAACTGAGCCTGCGCAAGCTGAAGGTGGACACACTGGACCTGCTGCAGCTGCACCGCATCGATCCCAAGGTGGACGCCGAGGAGCAGTTCGGCGTGCTGCGGGAGCTCCAGGACGAAGGCAAGGTCCGCGCCCTGGGCCTGTCCCAGGTGGGCGTGGCCGAACTCGAAGCCGCCGGAAAGCACTTCACGGTGTCCACCGTCCAGAACCGCTACAACCTGACGGACCGCAGCTCCGAGGACGTGCTGCGCTACTCCGAGGAGAACGGAATCGGCTTCATCCCGTGGGCGCCGATCTCCGCCGGCGAGCTCGCCCGGCCCGGCGGACCGCTGGATGAGGCCGCCAAGCGCCTTGGCGCCACCACCTCCCAGGTGGCCCTGGCCTGGCTGCTGCGCCGCTCCCCCGTGATGATGCCCATCCCCGGCACCGGCTCCGTGCAGCACCTCGAAGAGAACATGGCCGCCGCAGGCATCACGCTCGATGACGATACGTACGCGGAGCTTGAAGCGGCCGGCAAGTAGAGCATCAGAGACAGGAGAAACACCATGGCAAACATTTTGATGGTCGTCTCGGCCGCGGATTCCCTCACCATGAAGGACGGCAGCGAGCACCCCACCGGCTACTGGGCAGAGGAACTGGTGGTGGCCCACCAGACCCTGACGCAGGCCGGCAACACCGTCCACATCGCAACCCCCGGCGGCCGGAAGCCCACCGTGGACCAAGTCAGCCTGGCTGCCGAATCGGCGGGTGGCGAGGACCGGGCACAGGGCTTCCGGGACTACCTGGAAAAGATCGACGGCGAGCTGGCGCACCCGCTGGTGCTGGCCGACGTCGACGCCGCAGCGTATGACGCCGTGGTGATGCCCGGCGGCCACGGCCCCATGGCGGACCTGTACCAGGACGCCGACCTGGGACGCCTGCTGGTGTCAGCCAACAGGGACGGCAAGATCATTGCGCCGTTCTGCCACGGTCCGGCGGGGCTGCTGAGTGCAACGGACGACGACGGCGGGTTCGCTTTCAAGGGCCGGCGTTTGACGGTCTTCACCAACGAGGAGGAGCTGGGCGGCGGGACCGGGGAGAACACCCCGTGGCTGGTGGAGGATGCGCTGAAGGAGAAGGGCGCGGTGATCGAAAACGGTGCCGCCTGGTCCTCCAACGTGGTCCGCGACGGCAACCTCATCACCGGGCAGAACCCGCAGTCCAGCGAGGACGTGGCCAAGGAAGTCCTGGCTGCCCTGAGCTAGTTCAGCAAGCACAAACGGCCATAAAAGAGGGGACCAGTTCGCAATGAACTGGTCCCCTCCTTGCGGCGCGCGTCATTGGGCGCCGGCCCGGCAGTGCTACTTCAGCTTGAAGTTCGCACTGATGAAGCTGCCGTCGTTCGCCGTCATGGTCAGCGTGTAGCAGCTGCCGGCCGTGGCGGGCGTCTTCCAGTTGTAGATGAACTGTCCTGACGTGGCGTCGTACCGCAGCGAGGTGTTGCCGGTGGCTGTGGTTTCGATGTCGTCGATCGGGCTCAGGAGCGAGCAGGCCACTTGCTTGGTGGTGAACTTGGCAAGTGCCGGATCAGTCAGCTCGGTAGCACCGGCGAAGATCTCGAACTTCGCCGGAACCGTGCTGCCGTTCTTCACCGTGTTCAGGACACCGTTCATGTCCACCGGCTGGTAGAACCCCTTCAGCGTCCAGGCCTTGACCGTGTAGGTCTGCTCCACCGTTGTGGTGTTACCGGCCAGGTCGGTTGCCGTTGCCTTGAGCGTGTGCGTCCCGTTCTTGGTGTCATAGCCGGTGACCGCGCAGCTGCCCGAGAGGCCCGAACCGCCGCTGTCCGTTGCCGTGCAGGTGGGTTTGGCGGCGGTGGAGCCAAAGAAGCTGTCCCCCACGATCGAGTCGAAGGAAACGGCGGGCGCCGTCTTGTCGACCTTGAAGGTGGCCGAGGTGGCGCCTTCAGGAGTGGTGTTGCCGGCGCCATCCGTGAAGGCCGGGCTGTTCACGGTCACCGTCCCACCCTCGCCGGTGGTGGTCCGTGACTGGGTTGCGGAGGCAGGACCTGACACGTCGTCAGTTCCTGTAAAGGTGGCAGTGACGTCTGTGTTGTACCAGCCGTTGCTGTTGGCCTGCGTCGTGGCCCCGCTGTAGGCGACCTTCGGCGCGGTCTTGTCAATCCTGAACGACTTGGTGGTGGCCCCGGTGGGTGTGGTGTTGCCGGCGTTGTCGACGAAGGCAGGGCTCGGTACCAACACGTCCAAGCCCTCACCGCTGGAGGTTGCCGTCTGGGAGGAGACAGCCAGCCCCGATGTCTTGTCCGTGGCTGTAAAGCGGGCCTCGACGTCCGATACGTACCAATCGTTCAGGCCCAGGGTGCCGAACGCAACGTCGGCGTAGCTGACATCCGGTGCGGTCTTGTCGATTTTGTATGACCGGGAAACGGCACCAGCGGCGGTGGTATTGCCCGCGTTGTCGGTGAACGCCGGACTCTGGACCGTCACCGCCTCGCCTTCCCCGGCAGAGGTTACAGTTTGCGTTGCGGTGAGCGGTCCGGAGATCAGGTCCGTGGCGCTGAAGTCCGTCTGGACATCGGAGGTGTACCAGCCGTTGGTGCCGGCGGTTCCGGTTTCATCGGCGTAGCTTACCTCCGGAGCCGTCTTGTCGATCTTGAAGGTGTGTGAAGCCGCGCCCTCCGCGGCGGTGTTGCCCGCAATGTCAGTGAAAGACGGGCTGTTTACCTGGACTGCCGGTCCTTCGCCGGAGGAGGTCACCTTCTGTGATGAGGTCAGCAATCCCGAAGTGGCATCCGATCCGGTAAATGTGGCATCCACGTCGGACGTGTACCAGCCGTTGGTGCCGGCGGTTCCCGTTGCGTCTGTGAAACCAACCGTGGGGGCGGTGCCGTCCTTCTTCAGGTTGACGGTTTGAGTGGCCGCAGTCCCACCGGAGCTGGAGGCGGAACAGCTGAAGTCGGTAGCCACCTGGTCCGCGGCGATGGTCTGGTCCTGGCACCCCGTCTTGCTGAGGGTGCTCAAAGAATCGCTTTCTGTCACCGTCCAATGCAGGGCGACAGCGCTCTTGTACCAGTCGTTCGAGCCATCCGGCGTAGTGGGCGACAGGGTATAGGAAATGACGGGAGCCGACCCGTCAGTGATCCCGTAGGTAACGGAGCTGGCTACGGTGAGTCCGCCCTTGTCCGTGTAGCTGCAGCTGGCTTCCTGCGTGCCGACACCGCCGGCTCCGTCGGCGCCCGAGACGGCACCGAAGGTTGCCGGGAAGGAGCTGTTGCCGTCCTCAACGTCAGTCACGCTGCAGGTTGCGGCAGGAACGGCGCCCTTCGGATACGAGGCGCCAGCGGTGACGCCGGTGATATTGAGCTTGGGCGCCGTGTTGGACGGCGCGGGGGCAACCACGTTCACCGTGAACGTGGCTGGGGCAAGGTTGAAGGTTCCGCCACTGTTGTTGCTTGCCTGGCTTGCACTCACGGTGGCAGAACCGGCGCTGACCGGGGTGACGGTCAAGGACTTCGTGTCACCGCATGACGTGAAGGTCACCGACGACGGGGACACCGTGGCGACGGCAGGGTTGCTGGAGCTGAGGTTCAGCGTGAGCGTGGTTGCACCTGTCAGGTTGCAGCCGCTCTTGCCATCGCTGCCCGTAGGCGCCACTGCCAGCGTAGTGCTGCCGTTGGCACCGCCGACGTTGAGCGGCATCAGCTCTGCCACTGAGTCAACCGTGCCGTCAAGGTTGTTGAAAATGTCATCGGCGTAAGCCACCCCACCGCCCGCAAGCAGCATGCTTCCCGCAGCTACTGCCGCCGCTGTCCTGGTGCTGGTTCGCCTAAGCAGGCCCGTCCCCCCAGTTGCAGTCTTCCCACCCGGCGAATGATTCATGTTTGTGCCTCCCTCATTTGCCCGCAGCCCATCCGGGCCGCAGCGTATCTCACCGTAAGTTGGGGCACGGGCGGAGAACACGCGTAGTCACCACCTGTCTTTTCCGGCCGGGTACTCGTTTTCTGATGGATCTGTGACGCGCCATGGGGGTAGTGGCCCGGGCTGGGCTGAAATGTGACCGCCGCGGTCCTCCGGTTAACCGCCGTTACTTCCTGTATCCCAGCGTTTCGGGGGCTTTGATTCGCTGTCGGCGGCTGCCGGATAGTTGCTGCAACGCGCACATTCCGTTGCATCTCCACCCCCTTTCCAAGGAGGAATCATGGCCATCAAGCCCAAGCCGGCCGCCGTCGTTGCCCTGGCCGTCTCAGCCCTGCTGGGACTGGCTGCCTGCTCCGATCCCGGCGCCTCGGCGGCGACGGCACCGTCGTCGTCCGCCACCAACGCCAGTGGCAAGACCTTCAACCTGTCCCCGGATCAGAACCGCATCACAGCGACCAAAGACCCGTCCGCGGCGGCCCTGGTGCCGGAGGCCATCAAAGCGGACGGCAAGCTGACCGTAGTGACCACCGGCGGGGCGGCGCCGCTCAGCCTGTTCGCCACGGACAACAAGACCCTGATTGGCAGCGAGGTGGACATCGCCTACGCGGTGGGCGAGGCGCTGGGCCTGGACGTGGAGGTCCTGCCTGTGGCGTGGGCAGTCTGGCCGCTGGGCGTGGAGTCTGCCAAGTACGAGGCCGTGCTTTCCAACGTGACCGTCACCGAGGCGCGGAAGGAGAAGTTCGATTTCGCCACCTACCGAAATGACCTGCTGGGCTTTTACGCCAAGAACGACTCCAGCATCGGTGAGATCAAGGAAGCCAAGGATGTAGCCGGCAAGAAGATCATCGTTGGATCCGGCACCAACCAGGAAGCCATCCTGGTGCGCTGGGACGAGGAGAACAAGAAGAACGGCCTGGCGCCGGTCCAGTTCCAGTATTACGACGACGACTCCGCCTCGAGCCTGGCCCTTCAGTCGGGCCGTGCTGACCTGACGTTCGGCCCCAACGCGGCTGCCGCGTACAAGGCAGCGCAGGACGGAAAGACGAAGCAGGTGGGCACGTTGAACGGCGGCTGGCCGCTGACGGCACAGATCGCCTTCACCACCAAGAAGGGCAACGGCCTGGCGTTGGCCGCCCAGGCTGCGCTGAACCACCTGATCGAGGACGGCACCTACGCCAAAATCCTGGACCGCTGGGGCCTCTCCTCCGAGGCCATCCAGAAGTCCGAGCTGAACCCGGCGGGCCTGCCCAAGAAATAAGGCAGCCTGCCGACGAAGGAATCCCCGCCCTGCCGGCAGCAGGGCGGGGATTCTTCTGTTTGAGTGCGGATCCGCGAAAGTGCGCTCCCGGCCGGTTAGGCAATAGTCTGGCCAGATGGGGACCAGTGCCGTTAACTCCGGCGAACAAGTGGACAGGCAGACGCGCATACTCGAGGCGGCCATGGACCTGCTGTCCCGGCACGGCATTTCCGGAGTGAGCATGCGGTCCGTGGCGCGGGAAGCCGGCGTGGCGCTGGGCCTGGTCAACTACTACTACGACGACAAAACCACCCTGATCCGGGCAGCCCTGCGCCGGGTGGATGAGCATGACCTTCTGCTCGTCGCCCCCGATCCGTCCATGCCCCCGGATGAACAGCTGCGCAAGGCCCTGCGGCGGGTTGCCGGCGCCGACCTGCTGACCACGCGCTACCTGTCCCTGCGCCTCCACCTTTGGGCCCTCGCCCAGGCCGACGAGGACTACGCCCAGATCAACGCCGCCGCCTTCGACCGCTACATCGACGGGCTCGCAGCACTGGTATCCAGCGCCAGGCCAGGGCTCTCCTGGGAGGCATGCCGGGAGCGCGCATCGGACATCGTGGTCATCCAGAACGGCATGTGGCTGACCGCACTGCTCGGGGTGGACAATGCCGCCATCCAGCGAAGTATCCAGCGCACGGAACAGATTGCCTTCGCGCCGGTCCAGGATGAAGGGGCCGGCGGGCAGGAGCCCAGCCCGCGCTAACCCGCCTGCTCCCGGGCGCAGACGGCCCGAAAGTAACATTGAACGAGTGTTCAAAAAAGTATTGAACACTCGTTCAACGTGCATTACTGTCCTTCCTATGACATACGCCACACCAACCCTGGACGCCGTCGAGAGCACCACAACGGACGCAGCGTCCTCCCTGTTCATCAACGGCGCGTGGGAGCCGGCGGCATCCGGCGCCGTGCGCCAGATCCGCAACCCGGCAGACGGCGAGCTGGTGGCCACGGTCTCCGAGGCCGGCCGGGAAGACGCCGAACGCGCCATTGCCGCGGCCCGCGCCGCCTTCGACTCCGGCGCCTGGTCCTCCGTCCCGGCACCAGAGCGCGGGTCCTTCCTCCTCAAGGTCGCTGCCGGGCTGCGGGAACGGCGGGAAGAGTTCGCCCGGGCCGAGTCCCTTGACACCGGAAAGCGCATGGTCGAGAGCCGCATCGACATGGACGACATCGCCGCCTGCTTTGAGTACTTTGGCAGGCTCGCAGGGCAGCAGGCCGGCCGGGTGGTGGACGCCGGGGACCCCGGCGTCGTGAGCAGGATCGTCTACGAACCCGTTGGCGTCTGCGGCCTGATCACACCATGGAACTACCCCCTGCTCCAGGCGGCGTGGAAGATCGCCCCCGCGCTGGCCGCCGGCTGCACCTTCGTCCTTAAGCCGTCCGAGCTGACCCCTTCCACCAGCATCATGGCCATGCAGCTGTTGAAGGACCTTGGCCTGCCCGCCGGCGTGGCCAACCTGGTCACCGGACCCGGCGCCGAGGCGGGCGCACCGCTCTCGGAACACCCCGCCGTCGACCTCGTTTCCTTCACCGGCGGCCTGGAAACCGGCAAGCGGATCGCCGCCGCCGCCGCAGCCACCGTCAAGAAGGTGGCGCTGGAGCTGGGCGGCAAGAACCCCAACGTGGTCTTTGCCGACGCGGACTTCGACGCCGCCGTGGACAACGCCCTCAACGGTGCCTTCGTCCACTCCGGGCAGGTCTGCTCGGCAGGCGCCCGGCTGCTGGTGGAGGAATCCATCGCCGAACGCTTCGTGGACGAGCTGGTCCGCCGCGCCCAGGGCATCCGGCTCGGCGGCCCCTTTGACGATGCCGCCGAGACGGGCCCGCTGATCTCCGCCGCCCACCGGGACAAGGTGCACGCGTACGTCCAGCGCGGAATCCAGGAGGGCGCGCGGCTCCGCACCGGCGGCGCGGCACCTTCCGGGGAGAAGTACGACGGCGGGTTCTACTACCAGCCGACCATCCTGGACCAGGTGCAGCGCGGCATGTCCGTGGTCACCGACGAGGCGTTCGGCCCCGTGGTGACAGTGGAAACCTTCCGCACCGAGGACGAAGCCGTGGCCACCGCCAACGACACCATCTACGGCCTGGCCGGCGCCGTCTGGACCCAGGACGCCGGCAAGGCGCAGCGCGTGGCGTCACGGCTGCGGCACGGCACCATCTGGATCAACGACTACCACCCCTACCTCCCCCAGGCCGAGTGGGGCGGCTTCGGCCAGTCCGGCGTCGGCCGCGAGCTGGGCCCCACGGGCCTGGCGGAGTACCAGGAAGCCAAGCACATCTACCAGAACACAAGCCCGCAGGTCACCGGCTGGTTCGCTGACCACGGCAAGGAGAACTAGATGCACTTCGACAACATCGAGGACCTCAGCGAGCGCTCGTTCGATTACATCGTCATCGGCGGCGGATCCGCCGGCGCCGCCGTCGCCGCACGCCTGAGCGAGGACCCGGACGTGACCGTGGCCCTCGTGGAGGCCGGCCCGGACGACCGCAACATCCCCGAGATCCTGCAGCTGGACCGCTGGATGGAGCTGCTGGAATCCGGCTACGACTGGGACTACCCGGTGGAACCGCAGGAAAACGGCAACTCCTTCATGCGCCACGCCCGTGCCAAGGTGATGGGCGGCTGTTCCAGCCACAACTCGTGCATCGCCTTCTGGGCGCCACGGGAGGACCTGGACGAGTGGGAGTCCAAGTACGGCGCCGCCGGCTGGAATGCCGACGCGGCCTGGCCGCTGTACAAGCGGCTGGAAACCAACGAGGACGCCGGCCCGGACGCACCCCACCACGGGGACTCCGGCCCCGTGCACCTGATGAACGTGCCCCCGGCGGATCCTGCCGGCGTCGCTCTTCTGGACGCCTGCGAGCAGGCGGGAATTCCCCGCGCCAAGTTCAACACCGGCACCACCGTGGTCAACGGCGCCAACTTCTTCCAGATCAACCGCCGGGCGGACGGCACGCGCGCCTCCAGTTCCGTCTCCTACATCCACCCCATCATCGACCGGCCCAACTTCACCCTGCTGACCGGCCTCCGCGCCCGCCAGCTGGTGTTCGATGCGGCCAAGCGCTGCACCGGTGTGGACGTGGTGGACTCGGCCTTCGGCCGCACCCACCGGCTCTCCGCACACCGCGAGGTGGTCCTGTCCACCGGCGCCATCGACTCCCCCAAACTGCTCATGCTCTCCGGCATCGGACCGGCAGCGCACCTTGAACAGCACGGCATCGACGTCCTGGTGGACTCCCCCGGCGTGGGCGAGCACCTGCAGGACCACCCCGAGGGCGTGGTCCAGTTCGAGGCAAAACAGCCCATGGTGCAGACCTCAACGCAGTGGTGGGAGATCGGAATCTTCACCCCCACCGAGGACGGCCTGGACCGCCCCGACCTGATGATGCACTACGGTTCCGTCCCGTTCGACATGAACACGCTGCGGCACGGCTACCCCACCACGGAGAACGGCTTCAGCCTCACCCCCAACGTTACGCACGCCCGCTCCCGCGGCACCGTCCGGCTGCGCAGCCGCGACTTCCGCGACAAGCCGATGGTGGACCCCCGCTACTTCACGGACCCCGACGGCCACGACATGCGCGTCATGGTGGCCGGCATCCGCAAGGCCCGTGAAATCGCCAGCCAGCCCGCCATGGCGGAATGGACCGGCCGGGAACTGTCGCCCGGCATCGAGGCGCAGACGGATGAAGAGCTGCAGGACTACATCCGCAAGACCCACAACACCGTCTACCACCCGGTGGGCACCGTCCGCATGGGCCCGGCCGACGACGACATGTCGCCGCTGGATCCCGGGCTGCGGGTCAAGGGCGTCACCGGCCTCCGCGTCGCCGATGCGTCCGTCATGCCCGAACACGTCACCGTCAACCCCAACATCACCGTCATGATGATCGGCGAGCGCTGTGCCGATCTGATCCGCGCGGACCGCACGGTCGAAGACGCCATGGAAGAAAAGGAGCTCACCACATCCCTCGCCTGAGCGGCAGGTCTTAGGGGGCCGCACTTCCCCAACAGCGGCGGCCCCCACCCTCGTTATTCCGCCGCACCCCAGGGCGGCCGGTCCCATCGTGCTTTTCTGATCTAGGAGTCCATATTGGAACCCAGCAAGAGTATTGATTCAAGCGGCATGGATGAATTCGGCTACACCCAGACCCTTGACCGGAGCATCGGCAAGTTTGCCAGCTTCGCCGCAGGTGTCAGCTATATCTCCATCCTCACCGGTGTTTTCCAACTGTTCTACTTTGGTTTTTCCATGGCCGGCCCGGCGTACGCCTGGTCCTGGCCCATCGTGTTCGTCGGCCAGCTGATGGTGGCCCTGTGTTTTGCCGAACTGGCCGGCCGCTACCCGGTTGCGGGTTCGGTCTACAACTGGGCCAAGCGCCTGGCGTCCGGGACCTCGTCCTGGCTGGCCGGCTGGCTGCTGCTGTTGTCCTCCATCATGGCGCTGGGCTCCGTGGCCCTGGCCCTGCAGATAACCCTGCCCCAGCTCTGGTCTGGCTTCCAGTTCGTTGGTGACGGCACCGGCCCCTACGACTTCGCCATGAACGGCGTGGTGCTGGCCACCATCATGATCACCATCTCCACCCTCATCAACGCGTTCGGCGTGAAGCTGATGACCAGGATCAACAGCATCGGTGTCTTCGTGGAGCTGATCGCGGCCGTGCTGCTGATCCTCGCGCTGGGCTGGCATGTGGTGCGCGGCCCAGAGGTCTTCTTCCAGACCAACGGCTTCGGCGAAGGCCACGACCTGGGCTTCTTCGGCGTCTTCCTGATCGGCGCCATGGCCTCCGGCTACGTCATGTACGGCTTCGACACTGCCAGTTCGCTGGGCGAGGAAACCAAGGATCCCAAGAAGACCGCTCCCAAGGCCATCCTGCGCGCCGTTACGGCATCGTTCCTGCTGGGCGGGGGAATCCTGCTCTTCGGCATCCTGGCCGCGCCGGACCTCGGCGACCCCCAGGTGGGGGCGGCCGACGGCGGGCTGCAGCACATCGTGCTCTCCGTCCTGGGCGGCCCGTTCGGCAAGGCCTTCTTGGCCTGCATCGTGGTGGCCGTGGTGGTCTGCACCCTGGCCGTCCACGCCGCCGCCATCCGCATGATGTTCGCCATGGCCCGCGACAACAACCTGCCCTTCAGCCGGCAGCTCAGCAAGGTGGATCCGGTCCGCCGGACCCCCACTGTCGCCGCCATCGTCATCGGAATCATGGCCGTCATCCCGCTGCTGGTCAACGTGATGCAGCCGGCCATCTTCACCATCCTGTCCAGCATCAGCATCGTGCTGATCTACCTGTCCTACCTCCTGGTCACGGTTCCCCTGCTGCGCAAGCGGTTCCTGAGGAAATGGCCGCTGGCTGATGACGTTTCCGAGCCCGGGTTCTGCATGGGCAAGTGGGGCGTTCCCGTGAACATCCTGGCCGTCCTGTGGGGCGCTGCCATGACGGTGAACCTGGTGTGGCCCCGCCCGGAAATCTACAACTCGGTGCCCCCGTTCGAGTGGTACCTGCAGTGGGGCGGCGTGATGTTCGTGGCCGCCGTCATCATTGGCGGGACCCTCCTCTACCGCCTGAAGATCCGCCACCAGACAGGGGTACTGGCCGAGCACGCCGCAGCCGTGGCTGCCCACCCGTCGTCGAGCGCCACACGCGCCGCTTCCGGGGAGCACCACCTGGTGGACGTGCAGGTGCCATAGGGCTGCTGCTGCAGCAGGGTCCGCTGCAGCAGCGCATACAAAGGAAGGGGCCGACGGCGGCACTCACGTGAGTGCCGTCGTCGGCCTTTTCTGCGCCTCCGGCCACCGCCATGTTGAGGCCGGTCGTCACACAAGGAAGCGGCCTCCTGATCCGGAGCGGCAACGCCCTACCCTTGATAGGTGACTTTGACTAAGATTCGTACCGCCGCCGCGGGCTCCCTCGCCGCCGCCGGTCTCCTGTTGACCCTCGCCGGCTGTTCCACCCCGGCCGCCACCCAGCCAAGCGCCTCTGCGCCCGCTTCCCCAGCTTCTGCCAGCGCCGCGTCCACCACAGCCGGCCCCTGCGCCGGGGTTAAGGTCATCGTCGATTCCGGCGCCCTGAAGCAGGCCGCTGCGGACACCTCCACCTGCGTGTCCGTGGACGGACCCACCGTGGCGTCCAAGGTGCTCGACGAGGCAAAAGTCAAGACCGAGGGCACCACCCAGTACCCCAACGAAATCGTGTGCCGCGTGAACGGCGTGCCCGCCGCCGACTTCGACATCAAGCACAAGGACGGCACCTACCGCGAAGAGTGCAAGGGCATGCCCGCCGCTTTCGCCTACTGGGGTCTCTGGGTCAAGCCCGCCTCCGGTGAATGGGCCTACGCACAGGAAGGCCTCGCCACCTTGAAGGTGAGCCCCGGTGAGAGCCTGGAACTGCTCTTCACGGTCGACGGCGAGCCGGCCGCGCCCGCGGCATGACCTTCCGGCCCGCGCCGTTGCGCGCAGCGGCAGTCCTCGCCGCTGTGTTCATCGCGGCGCGGGTCATTTACCGCGTCCTTTTCAATGGGGCGGGCACCGGCAGCCCGGTCCTGCTCGACCTGCCGCCGCTGCGGCTTCCCGCCCCGTATGCCCATGTAGTCTTCCTCGGTCCGGTCACCGCGCCGGGCCTCTGGCAGGCGGCGCTGTCCGCCCTGCCCATCGCCGCAACCATCCTCGGCTTCGGCCTGCTCAACGCGTGGGTTGATGTGTCCCGCGGCTTCGTGCGGCTGGCCCGCGGCGGCCCGCTGCAGGGCGTGGCCCGGATGCTGGTGGTGGCATGGGCGGCCCTCCCCGCTCTGTCCGACGCCGTGGCCTCCGTGCGCCTGGCGTTCCGGCTCCGGGGCGAACGCTTCGGCCCCCGCGCCCTGGTCCCCATACTGGAGCGCACCCTGGAGCACGCCGGGCGGGTTGCCGCAGCCCTGGAACTGCGCGGTTTCGGGAGCCGGGCAGCGCACCAGCCAGGGCTCGACGGCGGCCCGCCGCTTATCGTCCGGAACGCACAGTTCCGGATTGGGGACACCTGCGTAACGGTTGACGGGTTCGCGCCGATGCCCGGCTCCGTCATTGTGATCACCGGGCCCACGGGCTCCGGAAAATCCACCATCCTGCGGGGCATCGCCGGCCTGCTCTCCCACGTTGACGGCGGAGCGGTTTCCGGCACCGTTCTCGCCGGCGGACTGGACCGCGCCGCCACACCGCCGCGGGACACCGCCCGCCTCATCGGCACCGTCCTCCAGAATCCCCGGGCGGCCTTCGCCACCACCCGGGTCCGGGATGAAATCGCCCTGGCCCTTGAGCTGCGCGGCGTGCCGACCGCCGCCGCGCAGGCGCGGGTGCTGGAGGTGGCCGGGCGGATCGGAATCCCGGCACTGCTGGACCGGAATGTCAGCACCCTCTCGGCCGGTGAGGCGACGCTGGTGGCCATCGCCGCCGCCGTCGTGGACCATCCAAAGCTTCTCCTGGCGGACGAGCCCCTGGCGGATCTTGATACGGCAGCCCGCGCACGCGTCATCGCAGTGCTCAACGCACTCGCCGGCGACGGCGTCTGCGTCATCGTGGCGGAGCACCGGGCGTCAGCACTCGCCCCCGTCGCCGATGCATGGTGGACCATTGACGGCGGCGCGCTGGTGCAGGGTTCTGCGCCGCCCGCGGCGCCGGTGCCTTCCGGTGACAGTCCGGCGCGGGAGGTGGCCGGCTCCGCGCCGGTGCTGACGGCGGCCCACCTCGCCGTGCACCACAAAGGTACGCCGCTGGTGCGCGACGCGTCCCTGGCCCTCCACCCCGGTGAAGTGGTGGCACTGGTGGGGCCGAACGGAGCCGGCAAGTCCTCCCTCCTGGTGGCGCTGACCCTGGGTGAGGGAGCTGCTGACAAAGGAGTGCTCGACGGCGGCCGGGTGGCCCTGGTGCCGGACGCCTCGGACGACCTCTTCACCAGGGACACCGTGTCCGGAGAGCTCCGTGCGGCCGAGCGGCGCCTGGCCCGTGGGAAGAAGGATGCCCGTGGGAAGAAGGGCGGGCAGCCCGTCCCCGGCTTTGCGGCGGCACGCCTGGCCCGGCTGCGGGGAGGCGTGCAGATCGCCATTGGCCACGAGCATCCCCGGGACCTCTCTGCCGGTGAGCGCAGGATCCTCGCCATCGCGCTGCAGACCATGGACAGCCCGCAGGTCCTCCTGATCGATGAGCCCACGCGCGGCCTGGATCCCGCGGCGCGGACGGCTGTCTCGGCGGCTTTGCGGGCGGCGGCGGATGACGGCGCCGCAGTCCTGATTGCCACCCACGACCTTGAGTTTGCCCGCGGCCTGGGCGCCCGGATCCTGCCGATGCGGGACGGCGTGGCGCCGTCAGCCAAAGCAGCCATCAGCCCTGAACCGCTTGTCCTCCCATCGCGGCCGGCAGCAACGAGGCCACAGCCAGCGACCCTCAACGAGCAGGCTGGCCCACGGGACGCTGCAAAGCCCCGGCGCCCCCGGATGCCGCGGGTGCTCGAGCTGGCAGTCCTCGCGGCTGCAAACCTGCTGGCCTTGGCGGCCTTCTGCTGGCCGCTGCTCGCCGCCGCCGTGCCGCAGGATGCCACCGCTGCCCTCCCCTACGCTGCGCTGGCCATCGCACCACTGGCGGCCGTCGCCGTCGTGGTGTCCCTGGACGGGTCCGTCCGCTCGGCACACACGGTGGCACTGCTGGGCGTGCTGGCGGCCGTCGGTTCCGCTGTCCGGGTGGCGAGCACCGGCGTCGGCGGCGTGGAGGCGGTCTTCATCCTGCTGATCCTGGCGGGCCGGGCGTTCGGTCCACGGTTTGGCCTGCTCCTCGGCGCCGCCACCATCGCAGTCTCCAGTGTGCTGTGGGGTGGCGTTGGGCCGTGGACGCCGTTCCAGGTCTTCGCCTGCGCCTGGGTGGGCGCCGGTGCCGGGCTGCTCCCCCGCCGGGTGCGCGGCAGGGCAGAGCTGTGGATGCTGGCCGGGTACGGCGTGGTGGCGTCGTACCTGTTCGGGCTGCTGACCAACCTGTGGTTCTGGCCCTTCGCCGTGGGTGCCGGCACCGGCATCTCCTACGTGTCCGGCGCGCCGCTGGCCACCAACCTCAGCAGCTTCCTGCTCTACTCGCTGTTGACGTCGACGGCGGGCTGGGACACCCTGCGCGCCGTCACCACGGTGATCGGGATCGCCGTGGTGGGCCGCGCCATTCTCGCCTCGCTGCGGCGCGTGAAGCCGGTCTCCGGCGAGGGTGGGCAGGCCGCGCGGCCCCAGCCCACCCACGTCGTGGACCCGCTACAACTCAGGGCCTGAGGACCCGCCGAAAGATGGTTGCGTTGGCATGAGCTGTGGATGAATCATGCATCCTTGCGCATGGTTATCTTCAAAATCTCGCGCTTTTGTTGCAGCTCCTGTGACCCTGATCTCATCACTACAAGCTCTTCGATCATGAGAGGCATGAAGAGCTGTCCCATGCCAGTGACTGCACAGGCCATCCGGCACCAGCCCTAGGCCCTGAGCCCTAAGCCCCGGATCAGGTTCCTATTCCCAGGTGGGCTCCGCCTGCCACATCGAGGGATACGCCCGTGATGTAGCGGTTGTCCGGGTCGGCAAGGAAAAGGATGGCGCGGGCGACTTCCTCTGGTTCGGCGAAGCGGCGCATTGGAAGCTGGGCGGCGCGCTTGGCGCGGTTTGCGGCTGCATCAGGGCCAGAGTCTTTGGCGAATTGTGCCCACATAGGAGTGTTTACCGGGCCGGGCGCGATGGCGTTGACCGAGATGCCGTTGGGGCCGAGCAGCTCGGCGAAGGACCACATGATGTGGAGTACTGCGAGTTTGCTTGCGTTGTAGGGCAAGTAGTTGAGGCGGGCTTCTTTGGCTGCAACGGAGGAGAGGATCACGATGGCGCCGGCAGTGCCGGTCCCAATCATTGATTGTGCGGTTTCGCGGACCATGGTGAAGGTTCCGGAACCGTTGATCCGCATGATGGAGTCGAATTCTTCGGTCGTTGTTTTCATGATGTCCGGCGTGGCACCCAGGACTCCAGCTGCGTGGACGAGAGCGTCGATGCGCCCGTGCGTGGTTGTGACATCACGGACGACTGTGGCGCATTGTTCTTCGGAGGTGATGTCCAGCGGGAAGAAGCCGGCGAGTTCCTGGCCATCCTTCGGGCCGCGGTCGGCACCTATGACGAGTGCCCCTTCGGCTGTGAGTGCCTCGACGACTGCATTACCGATTCCGCCGCTTGATCCGGTCACCAGAACGACTTGGTCTTTGAGGCTCATCTGATTTCTCCGCTTATCTGTTGCTGCCCTGCGGCTGGCTGGTGGGCTGCTCGTTTCATCTTTCCAGCTCCTTACTTGAGGTTTCATGGGGGGTGAGCCGTCACTCCGGGCGCGGACCAGGGTGGTGCACCTGCCCGCGCTGCCTAGCTGTTGCCGCTAACGGCGTGGCTTGCCCATTGCCGGCCTTCTTGTTCTTGTGTGGGCAGTCCGGAGGCGGCGAGGACCTGGTCAAGCAGCCGCTGGGTATGGACGGCTTCGCGACCGGAGGTCAGTGGCTGTTCCCTGTCGGCCACCCGGTCCAGGAAGTGGTGGACGGCGGCGGAGAATCCGAGTGTGTCGGTCGCCGTTGCCCAGCCATACGCCTCAGAGCTGAGCTCCCGTGAGGTTGTGACTCCCTTGACGGTGGTCGAGACGGTCTCCGGCGCCCTGACTTCCACGGTCTTGCCATCGCCGTAGGCGTCGAGTTTCTCATTCCAGGCACCTGCTGTCCGGGCAGCCATCAGCACTCCAGTGTTGCCGGTGCTGAAGCGGATCATGGCTGCGACGCCGTCTTCTTCCCAGAGGTCGTCACCGGCTGCGTGTGCGGCAACGTCCACGGGATCGCCGCCGCAGTACCAGCGGAGCAGGTCAACCATGTGAATGGCGTTCTCGAACGTTGCACGGTATTCGGATCCGGGGCGGTTCTTCTGCGCGACGCAGAAGGTAGCGCCTTTTGCGCCGAACAGCTCACGGCCGGCGGCATAGACGGGTGCGTAGCGGCGGTTGAAATCCACCATGAGGATGCGGCCGCGCTCGTCGGCCAGGTCCGCCAAACGTTCTGCTTCCTCGGTTGCCGGGGCAAGAGGTTTTTCGCAGAACACATCGACGTCGTTGTTGAGGCACAACTGGACCGCGTGCGCGTGTTCGGATCGGGGTGTGAGGACGAAGACGGCATCCAGGTCCTGCGCGTCCAGCATGTCCTCCACTGACCGGTAGGCGGCGCCGAATCCCCAGCGCCGAACCAGGTTGCCCGGGTCCTCGCGGCGGGATACCAGGGCTGCCAGCTCCACATCATCGCGCTGGACGAGTGTGGGTAGTTGGGCGATGGTGGCGATATTGCCTGCGCCGATGACGCCGACGCGGAGGCGCTGCCCGGTCATCGGGCGTTCTCCATTTCAGCCAGATCAGTGAGCATTCCGCGCAGTGCGGTCACGGATTCCCGGAATCCGTCCTCAGGGGTGGGGAGGTCTTGCGGGTGCCAGCGGTACTCATACTCGATACTCAGCAGGTCATCGTAGCCGTGGCGCAGCAGCGCAGCGAGGATCTGGGGCCAGGGAAGAACACCGGTACCGATGACCCTTGATCGGACGGCGCGCTCGGACGCGTCGACGCGGGCTGTTTCCGTGGCACGGAAAGCTGCGTTCGGATCGGTGAACACGAGGTCCTTCACGTGCACGTGACCGATCAGGTCGCCCTGGACGGCAAAGGCTTCCTCGAACGTCTCGTCATGGGTGAAGGTGAGGTTGGCCTGGTCGTAAAGAACACGAACGGCCGGGTGGGCAACCTCCCGTACGAGCGCAGCGGTTTCTGCCGCGGTCTGGGTCATGGTGCCGAAGTGGTTCTCCACACACAGCCGCACGCCGGCCTGTTCAGCCTCGGGTGCCAGGGTCTGCAGGGCCTCCCGCAGTTTCGCCCATCGCCGGTCACGATCGGTGTCACCGGGATGCCACGCTCCCGCGTATACACGCACCCGGTCGGCGCCAAGCAGGTGGGCGGTCTCAATTGCGCCGCGGAATTCGTCAACTCCCCCGCGCCACTGACTCTCGTCAAGGGAGTTGATGGCCGTGGTGTAGGGCGTGAGGCCAAGGATCGGAAGGCCCTCGCCGTCTGCCGCCGTCAGTGCCTCCATGGCGGCGCGGCGGTCCCCCAGCGGCAACCCTGAGGTATAGCCGTTTTGGTAGATGACTTCCGCGGCATCAAGCCCTGCGTCCCGGAAGAGCTTTAGCGCTTGGGGGACCGTATGGTGCGGAGTGCCTAGTGTGTGACCTGCAAACCTCATTGTTGATTGTCCTTCCTGGAAGTGTGTTGTGTTGCCGTCCAGTCCGCTGGACCGACGAGCCTGGGTGGGGACGCGACCCGGGATCGGTCGACGATCTCCATCAGCAGGCCCCAAGGGGTGATGAAGTAGGTCCAGCGGTTGCCGGCCACGCGCGGGCTGTCGCCGGCGACTTCTTTGCGCTCCCCGAGCACGCGGACTCCCGGGGTTTCCTGCAGTACGGCGATCGCTTCGTCAACGTCGTCCACGACAAAGCACAGGTGGTGTCCGCCCGCGTCGCAATGCCGTGGCGGGGTCTCGCGCCGCTCGGCGCTGCTCCATTCGAACAGCTCAATGTTCAGATTCGGGGGCAGGCGAAGCATGGCGAGCGTGAGTTTCGCATCGGCCGGGACGTCGAAGTTTGTGGGCATGAATTCTTCGTCAGGCCCACGTTCGGAGCGGTACAGTTCCTCGGCCCCGAGCACGTCGACGAAGAACCGGACGCCCTCCTCGAGGTTGGGAACGGTCAGGCCGATGTGGTCCGCATGCTGGAGCCCCGGCAAACGCCGCAGTGAGCCTGCTGTGGCATCGTACCTTTGCGCGGTCATTTGCGCGGTCCTGCGGTGGAGGCACGGACAAGAAGCTCAGGTTCGAGCACGATGTGGTCCACGGAACCGTCCGCGTTCTGCTTCTCGGCCAGTTCGATGGCGAGGTGTCCCATGTCGGAGATAGGCTGCCGGATGGTGGTCAGGGCCGGGTTGAACCGGGCCCCCAAAGCCAGGCCGTCGAAACCGATGACCGACACGTCCTCCGGTACACGCACGCCGCTTCTACCGAGGGCCGAGATGACCGCAAAGGCCACCATGTCATTCGCGGCGATGATGGCCGTCGGCGGATTCTCCATCTCGAGGAAATGCTCTGCCCCACGCGTACCCGCATCCAGATCCGACCCGCTGTCCAGCACAACAGGTGCACTGCCGCTCTCGGCGGACAGCTCCAGATACGCGTCCATCCGGTCCTGGGCGGTGTGCGTACCGGCGATGCCGGAAACATAGCCAATGGAAGTGTGCCCCAGTGAGTGCAGGTGGTCCAGCGCAAGCATAATTCCGCGGCGGCTGTCGACGGTGACAGTTGGAACCGTATCATCGCCTTCCACCCGGTCGATCACCACCACCTTGTGGCCGAAATCGAAGCGCTTCAACGCCTCGGTATCGACCTTCGTGGAGGGCGCGACGATACCAAAGGGGGCATACATGGCCTGCATGGCGACGAAGTATCCCTCAGTTTTAGCGGGGTCCCCATTGGTGACGCAGAGCAGCAGCTGGTAGCCGCGCTCATCCGCCGCCTGCGTCATCGTCTTGGCCAGTTCTGCAAAGAACGGGTTGGTGATGTCAGGGACGATCAGCGGGATGAAGGTGCTGGTCTTTCGGCGGAGTGCCTGGGCGAGTGGACTCATTGTGTAGCCAAGGCCTTCGGCAACCCGGAGGATGTGCTCGCGGGTTTCGCTCTTCACCGCTTCCGGCCGGGAGAATGCCCGGGAAACCGTTGAGCGGTGGACACCGGCCGCCTTCGCGACAACGTCAATACTTAGGTCAGCCATCTTCTTTTCCTCCGCGCTGGTCGTCATACGCCTGCCAGATCGGGCGCATCACATCTTCGAGCTGGGCCAATGTTGGCAGCCCCTTGAATCCATCTTCCAGTGTCTGGGCGACACGGCGCACGAACGGATCATAGAGAGGGTCACTGTCCACGTCGATCACGGCAGACTCCGTTGTCCCGTCCAACGCGGTGAACGTGGCAGAACCATCCGAGTTGACGGAGGCGAATCCTGCCCCGCCCGCCGACGTGTAGCTGCAGTACCGCTTCAACGGCGAACCCGGGAAGGCGTACCCCACCTCCACAATGGCTTCACACCCGCTCGGGGTGGTGATGATGAGACTGGCATGGTCCTCAACAGCCCCGCCATGCAGCGCCGCCGACAGCCGCGACTCGACACTCGCCGCTGACTCGTCACAGGCCTGCAGGAACAGGTCCACGAAATGCGGTCCCAGGTTTGCCAGGCACCCTCCCCCGGCGGTGGAAGGGTCCAGCATCCAAGGGTTGCCGTTAGCCAGGTAACGCGAAGGCGGACCGGCAATAAAGGAGATCCTCTGGTACGTAGGCCGGCCAGCCTTGGCCAGCCAACGGTCCGTCGGACCACCCCGCTGGACCAGCGGGACGGTGACCGGGACGCCGGCTGCCTCAGCCGCCTTGCGCACCTGCGAAAGTTCCGTCAAGGACGTTCCCAGCGGCTTCTCCACCACAATCGGAATGCCACGCTCGATCAGGTCAAGACACTTTTCGGCCATTCCATCGTGCGGGCCGAAAACATAGGCGAGCCCCACCTCGGGCAGATCGAGCAGGCTCCGCCAGTCCGCCTCAACGGGAGCGGCCCAAGTCTTTGCCAGTCCCTGAACGAGTGACACGTCCTCATCACTGATGCCGACGACCTGGTGTTCTTCGCCGATTGCCCGGGCATACAACGGAACGTGCCAGTGTGAAGCACCAAGAATGATCGTGCGTGTTTTGCTCACCCTCACAGCTCCTTTGCTAAGTATGGGTCTTGCTGTCCACTCAACATGAGATCGGTTGCTGAGATCGGTTGCAATAACAGTATGGATGGTGGGAAAGTTTGTCAACGACACTTCAACAGTGGCCCAGGCAACAAGGATCGTCCGAAGCCTCGGCCCCAAGAAAGGCCACCATGTACAAGAAACTCCGCACCTTGCAGACCATCGACGAATCAGGCGCCGTCCTCATCGTCCGCCTCGAGAACGCCGACGTCGCAGAACGAGTTGCCGAAGCTGCCATCGCCGGAGGCTTCCGCGCCCTTGAAATCACACTTTCGATCCCAGGCGCCGTCGAGGTAATCCGCCGCCTCGCCGCCAAACATGCTGCCAATGGAGTCGCGATCGGCGCCGGAACGGTGCTGGACGAGCACGCAGCCTATGAGTGCATCCGGGCCGGGGCTGAATTCCTGGTCAGTCCCCAGCTCAACCCGGCGATGATCCGGACAGCAAACCGGTACCAGGTGCCCACCGTTAGCGGAGCCTACACGCCGACCGAGCTTGTTAACTCCGCCGAGGCAGGCGCTGACATCCTCAAGCTCTTCCCCACCGAAGCCGGCGGTATCCCCTACGCAAAATCCGTTCTCGCACCGCTCGCCCACCTGCCGATCATGCCGGCCGGCGGCGTCACCCTGGAGAACGTAGGCGAATGGTTCGCCGCGGGCGTAGCCGGCGTCGGCGTCGGCAGTTACGTCACCAAAGCATGGCAGCCCGACGGCGACTTCGACCGCGTCACCAAAGCCGCCAAGGAGTTCCTGTCAGCAGTGGCAGAGGCCCGCCGATGACGACCCCTAGCGTCTTTGTCGTGATCGGACCGGCCGGCTCGGGGAAAACAACGGTCGCACAGAAAACAGCAAGAGAAAACAACGCGGCCTACCTGGACAAGGACCGGGTATGCGGACGCTTTGTCGAGTTCGCACTGAAGGCAACCGGACACGACCCCACCGACCGGGAGTCCAACGAGTACTACCGCGACAACCTGCTTCCCCTCGAGTACGAGACCCTCATGGACGTGGCCGGGGCTAACCTGCGCCTGGGCCGGTCCGTCGTGCTCGACGCCCCCTTCGGGGCCTACTTCGAAGACCCGGATTTTCTGACCAACGCGGCAAAGAAATTCGATTGGCCACCTTCCCAAACCACGGTGGTACGGGTGAGGGTCCCGCAGGACCTTCTACGCGAACGGCTCACCCTCCGCGGCCTGGAACGGGACCAATGGAAGCTCACCCACTGGAATGAGTATTGGCCTGTCTACGGAGACCTGGAATGCGCCTGGTCCGGCGTGCAGTACCTGGACTTCAACAACGAGACACCCCTTCCGGCAGAGGGGTAATGGCCCCACCGCTGCACCCACTGCCGCAAAGCGGTTGCCCCTCCTAGAGGGGCGACACCAGAATCTGCGACGAGGCTCACAAAAAACGTTGACAAGTCTGTTCTGTCGTCCGTAATCTGATTGCAACCGATCTCAGCAACCGATCTCAGCAACCGATCTTATTGGTTTTGCTGATCCGCCAAGGCGGTAACGGCAGCTGCAGCCGGAGCATTGACCGCCCCGGCTCAACCCCTAACCCCTCCTCAGCAAACGTGGAAGTATGGAGAGTTCAATGAAGACCTCAAAAGATGCGCTCGACAGCTCGGGCCCTTCGGGATTTCCGGAAGTGCCGGAGCCACGCAGGCGCTCCGTCAACATGGTGGCAGGCACGATCGGCCACTTCGTGGAGTGGTACGACTGGTACATCTACGGGCTGCTGGCAGCAGTATTCTCATCGCAGATTTTCCCCGGCGACTCCCCGTTTGCGTCCCTGGTCGCAGCACTACTGACCTACGCAATCGGGTTTGTCGTCCGCCCGCTCAGCGGAATCATCATTTCACCACTGGCCGACCGTTTCGGCCGCAGGCTCGTCCTGACGCTCTCCATCTCCGGAATGGCGCTCGGCGCTTTGATCATCGGTCTCACGCCGTCATTTGCGACAATCGGGTACGCAGCGCCAGTTCTTTTCCTGGTTGCACGCATCCTTCAAGGCATCTCGGCCGGCAGCGAGCAGCAGAGCGCTATCGCTTTCATGGTCGAACACGCTCCCGCGAACCGGAGGGGTCTGTTTGGCTCGTTCTCCAATATGGCCAGCGGCCTGGCGACCCTCGCCGCGACCGGTGCCGCCGCGATCGTGACCTCCTCTTTTGCTCCCGACGACCTCGCCGCCTGGGGCTGGCGCATCCCGTTCCTCATAGGCGGTGTCCTTGGCGTAGTCGGGCTTATCCTGCGGGCTCGCTCTGATGAGACCCCTGAGTTTGAGGCGACTGCCCTTGTCGACCAAAAGTCCGCGGCGGCGCGCCTGATGGACCTGCTGCGCGAACACCCGAAGGCTCTGCTGCAGGCAGCTGCGCTGTCTGCTCCGGCCGTGGCCTACTACACCTGGGCCACCTTCCTTCCCACCTATGCCAAGCTGACCACCGGCCGCGACCTGTCCTCCACTCTTGCCGGAAGCGTTATCGGCCTTGCCTTGCTGGTGGTCATCGTGCCGGTCTGCGGATACCTTTCCGACCGCCTCGGCCGACGAAAGATCTTCCCCATCATCGGTGCCATCGGCATGATCGTGCTCTTCTACCCACTGCTTCTGCTGCTGAACCAGCCAGGCTTCGGCGTGTACGTTCTGGTCTCAGCGTCGGGATGGGTGGTTCTTGGAATCTGGCAGTCGGTCTATCCGACAATCCAGGCCGAGCTGTTCCCGGCTTCTGTCCGGGTCTCCGGAATCGGCTTTGCACACCAGATCGTGATCGCCGTCTTCGGAGGCACTGCACCACTGATTGCCGCTGCATTCGTCGGCGCCGGACAGCCCATGTTCGTCGCGTACTACATGATCGCCATTGTCGCCCTCTCCCTCATCGCCTACTTCACGCTTCCGGAAACTGGCAGCAAGGGCCCGCGTGCCACCGTCGCCCCGGCAGACCGCGAAGTGCTGGAGGGAGAGCACCTGCTCTTCGAGACTCCACACGGCGGGATCCAGGCGCACAATTCCAAGCCATAGGCGTCCTTCTGGTGCCCTCGTAACCATGTAACGCCCCGCACTTCGGGGATCGCCCTCGACCGAGACCTGGTCGAGGGCGATCCCATGCCCGGCCAACGACCGGCTTCACCTCACACCTTGAAGTACTTCGCCTCCGGGTGGTGGAACACGAACGCGTCGGTGGACTGCTCGGGGTGCAGCATCAGCTCATCACTGAGGACCACGCCCATCCGTTCGGGCTTCAGCAGCTCGGTGACCTTGCGGCGGTCCTCCATGTCCGGGCAGGCGGGATAGCCCAGGGAGAACCGGGCGCCGCGGTAGTCGAGCTTGAAATACCCTGCCGTGTCCTTGGGCTCCTCGGCCGCGAAGCCCAGCTCCTTGCGGATGCGGGCGTGCCAGAACTCGGCAAGCGCCTCGGTGAGCTGCATGACCAGGCCGTTGAGTTCGTAGTAGTCGCGGTACTGGTTGGCCGCGAACATCTTGGACGTGAACTCTTCGATCTTGGAGCCGGCGGTGACCAGCTGCACCGGCAGCACGTCGATCTGCCCGGACTCGCGGGACTTCACGAAGTCGGCCAGGCAAAGGTGCCGGTCGCGGCGCTGACGCGGGAAGTCGAACCGCAAGCGGTCGGTGCCGATCGGGCCGCCTGAACCACCGTCGGGGGCGAGCAGGCCCGCGGTGCCCAGGACGCCGTCGGGATCCTCGCCGTGGTGCAGCACCACTACCTGCTCCCCTTCGGAGACCACGGGGAAGTAGCCGTAGGCGACGGACGCGTCCAGCATCCCCTCGCCCAGGATGCGGTCCAGCCAGTAGCGCAGGCGCGGCCGGCCCTCGCGTTCCACGAGTTCCTCGTAGGAGGCGCCGTCCTCGCCGCGGCCGGGCTTCAGGCCCCACTGCCCCATGAAGGTGGCGCGCTCGTCGAGGAACGCAGCGTACTCGTGGAGCGAGACGCCGCGGACAATGCGGGTGCCCCAGAACGGCGGCACGGGGACGGGGTTGTCGGTGGCGACGTCGGACCGGCCGGGCATGGCCTCGGGCTCGGTCACCGTGAACTTCGCGCCGCCCTTGTGGATGCGCTTCTTCAAAGGCGGCAGGCCGACGTCGTCCGGTGATTCACCGCGGGCCACGCGCACCAGCGGCTCCATGAGGGAGAGGCCCTCGAAGGCGTCCTTGGCGTAGCGGACCACGCCGTCGAACTGCTCCGCCAGGTCCTGTTCCACGTAGGCACGGGTGAGTGCTGCGCCGCCCAGGATGACCGGCCATTTCTTGGCCAGGCCGCGGGACTGCAGCTCCGCGAGGTTTTCCTTCATCACCACGGTGGACTTCACCAGCAGGCCGGACATGCCGATCACGTCGGCGTTGTGCAGCTCGGCTGCGGCGATGATCTCGGCGATGCCCTGCTTGATGCCGATGTTGATGACCTTGTAGCCGTTGTTGGTGAGGATGATGTCCACCAGGTTCTTGCCGATGTCGTGCACGTCACCGCGGACGGTGGCGATCACCATGGTGCCCTTGCCGGAGGAGTCCGATTTCTCCATGTGCGGTTCGAGCAGGGCGACGGCGTTCTTCATCACCTCGGCGGACTGCAGTACGAACGGCAGCTGCATCTCGCCGGCGCCGAAGCGTTCGCCCACCACCTTCATGCCCTCGAGCAGGTGGTCGTTGATGATGCCCAGCGGGGTCATGCCCTCGCTGCGGGCCAAGTCCAGGTCCTCTTCCAGGCCCTTGCCTTCGCCGTCGATGATGCGCCGCTCCAGGCGCGCGCCGGTGGGCAGCGCGGCGAGTTCGGCGGCGCGCTGGTCCTTGAGCGCTGCGGTGTCGACGCCGGCGAAGAGGTCCAGCATGCTGGCCAGGGGGTCATAGGTGACGTTGCCGTCGGCGTCGTATTCGCGGCGGTCCCAGACCAGGTCCAGGGCCACCTTGCGCTGCTCTTCCGGGAGGGAGGCGAGCGGGACGATCTTGGCGGCGTCGATGATGCCGCTGGTCAGGCCGGCCTGGACGGCTTCGTGCAGGAACACGGAGTTCAGGACGATGCGCGCTGCGGGGTTCAGGCCGAAGGAGACGTTGGAGACGCCGAGCGTGGTGTTGATGCCGGGGTACTTGGCGGTGATCTGGCGGATGGCCTCGATGGTTTCGATGCCGTCCCGGCGGGTTTCCTCCTGGCCGGTGGCCACGGGGAAGGTGAGGCAGTCGACGATGATGTCCTCGACGCGCATGCCCCATTCGCCCACCAGGGCGTCCACCAGGCGGGAGGCGATGGCCACCTTGCCTTCGGTGGTGCGGGCCTGGCCCTCTTCGTTGATGGTCAGGGCGATGACGGCGGTGCCGTGTTCCTTGACCAGGGGCATGATGCGGGCGAAGCGGCTGTTGGGGCCGTCGCCGTCCTCGTAGTTGACGGAGTTGACCACGGGGCGGCCGCCGATAAGTTCCAGGCCGGCCTGCAGGACGGGCGGCTCCGTGGAGTCGATGACCAGCGGGAGGGTGGAGGCGGAGGCGAAGCGGCTGACGACCTCTTTGATGTCCGCGACGCCGTCGCGGCCCACGTAGTCGACGCAGACGTCCAGCAGGTGGGCGCCGACGCGGATCTGTTCGCGGGCGATATCCACGCAGTCGTCCCAGCGTTCTTCGAGCATGGCCTGGCGGAAGGCCTTGGAGCCGTTGGCGTTGGTTCGCTCACCGATGGCCAGGTACGCGGATTCCTGGTCGAAGTTGACGTGCTGATAAAGGGAGGCGACGCCGGCCTCGCGCTCTTCGGGGATTCTTGCCGGTGCGTTGTCTGCTGTGGTCTCCACGGCTTTGGTGCGGAAGGGGGCAAGGCGTTCGACGACGGCGGCCATGTGTTCCGGCGTCGTACCGCAGCAGCCGCCCACCAGGCCCAGGCCGAATTCGCGCACGAACTGCTCGTGCGCGGTGGCGAGTTCGGAGGGTGAGAGCGGGTAGTGGGCGCCGTTGGCGCCGAGGACAGGCAGGCCGGCGTTGGGCATGCAGGCGATGGCCACGGAGGACTGCTTGGAGAGGTGGCGCAGGTGCTCGCTCATCTCGTCCGGGCCGGTGGCGCAGTTCAGGCCGATGGCGTCCACGCCGAGCGGTTCGAGGGCGGTGAGCGCGGCGCCGATTTCGGAGCCCATGAGCATGGTTCCGGTGGTTTCCACCGTCACCTCGACGAAGATGGGGAGCCGGACGCCGCGGTTCACGATGGCCTGCTTGCAGCCGTTGACCGCGGCCTTGGTCTGCAGGAGGTCCTGGCTGGTTTCGATGAGGAACGCGTCCGCGCCGCCGTCGATGAGGCCCTCTGCCTGGAGGGCGAAGGTCTGCTTGAGGTAGTCGTAGCTGGTGTGGCCCAGGCTGGGGAGCTTCGTGCCGGGTCCCATCGAGCCGAGGACCCAGCGCATCCTGCCGTCGGTTTCTTCTGCCGCTTCGGCGCGTTCACGGGCGATGCGGGCGCCTTTTCTCGCCAGTTCCTCGATGCGGTCATCGATGCCGTAGTCGGAGAGGTTGGACCAGTTGGCGCCGAAGGTGTTGGTTTCCACGGCGTCGATGCCGGTGGCGAAGTAGGCGTCGTGAATGTCAGCGATCACGTCCGGGCGGGTGTCGTTGAGGATCTCGTTGCAGCCCTCGAGATTCTGGAAGTCCGTGTCCAGCTGCAGGTCACGGCCCTGGAGCATGGTGCCCATGGCGCCGTCCGCAATGACCACCCTGTGGTTCACGGCGTCCAGGAGCTCCTGCGAACGGGCAGGGCGGGGCACGGACTCAATATCAAGCGCAAAACGAGGCATCTAAACAGGTTACGGGCGGAGGCGCCTGGGTTGCGCTGTGTGTCCGGATGCTACGCGGCGCGGCTGAAGGCGGTTCTTCAGAATCTCCTTGTGGTTCGCCGACTAAAGAAGGCCGACCAAACGCCACAACCCACAAACCTCTATTCGAGCGGCCAGGCACGCCGATTCAAGTCCCAGTCAGCCGATGTCTTACAGGCCGGAAAGTCATTTGCTTTCACTGGAAGTAAGGCACGAACGCCTGCAAGCTTACGCCCAATTATGCAATCAGTCGAAGTGTCCAGGTTAGGCTAATTTAGGAAGATGACATTTCCAAGTGAGGCCACAGCCATCCTCATCAATCAACTCGTCGACAACAACACGCATGGAATGCTCGGCACGGTCTTACTAAGCGCCGGCCTAGGTGATTACGATCCCGGCGACAAGGACAAAGAGGGTAAAAATATCAATAAGCCGAGCCGACTGCGAATGGCCATCACGAAGGCGCCGCCAGCGGTTCGGGAGAAGGCTCTCCAAAAGCTGACGATCATTACGTGCAATTCTCTTGCCAGCAAAGGGCAGCCTGAGTGGTTGCATGAACTCGTTGGCGAACTACGTGCAGCGAACCTTTCCCTACACACCGAGACCAGCCAGGTCAAGGAAAATGAGTGGTCAGATCCAACCATGCTTTACGCCTGGCAGCTGGGTCCGCTGGGTGCGGATGAGATTCCGATAACTGTCCAAGCGGGACAGCTTGAAAGCCTGCTGATAAAAAATTCGCTAGAGACCGCAGCTGGGCACTACGCGCAGGCTTTCGAGAATTTCAAAGCGGGAAACTTCGAGTCGTCAAACAGCCAACTGCGTCCAGCCTTGGAGGAAACACTTCTTGAGTTAACGCATAGAGCAACGAACTGGACCAGGACAGACAAGGGGGGTGACGCCATCGAAGTCCTCAAGGGTAAGAAAATGTTCGAGGAAGGTGAGCACGATTACTTCAAAGGATTGTGGAAGATCAGTCATGCGAATGGCTCTCACCCGGGAATGACCACTGCCGCGGATGCGGAATTTCGATTCCATGCCATTACGGCCGCCATATATTTCCTAGTGCATAGATACTCAAAATCGACTAGCGCATCGTAACAAAGTAGAGAGCGGAGCCAGGCTGCCGTCCGTAAAGATTAGCTATAACAGAGCACATTCTAAGTGCAGGTATATCGGGCCATGAATTAGAGCCGCGGATCATGGGCTGATGGTGTTAAAGGTGCGAAACGCGGTAATCCCGACCTTGGCTCGAACACTCGTTTCCCAGTTTAGCTCAGCACATGATGTGGTTTCTTGAGATAGCAGGCTCGCGACACAGCATCAAATACGGGGGCAGTACCAAGAGGGTGATGGACTACTGCTATGAATAGCAAACCTTGGAGCGACGAGTCTCGAACTAGAAGCGATATTGCGGGTCGTGACGAGTTCACTCGTGTAGTAGCAACTCGCATCGATTCATGCCTCGACGGTCAGGGCTCGACAGTTTTTGGCTTGGTCGGGCCGTGGGGGAGCGGCAAAACAACCTTATTAAAGGACGTTGCGGGGCAATTAGAAGAGTGGACAACCGTCTGGTTCAGTCCTTGGTCTGTCGCGGATGTCGGGTCCATTACAGTAGAATTTGTTTCTGCTCTCACCGAGGCTTTCCCTCAGTCCTCACCAGTGAAAGACAAGCTGGCCACGTACTCGCGCTTCGGTGCCCCTGCCTTAAAAATGATCCCGGTGGTTGGTGGAGCGCTAGCTTCTATAACGACGGAGGTGGTAGCGGAGATCACAAAGCGTCCCGCTTGGAATTCTGAGTTCGGCAGACTTAGCGACGAAATCGCGGAGCAACATAAAAGGGTGCTCATGATCGTCGATGACGTCGACCGGCTCGACGGTGACGAATTGCGAACACTATTGCGCGTGGTGCGACTACTCGGGCGCTTCACCAACGTGCACTACCTCATGGCTTACGACCAGGCCACAGTTGAGAGAGTTCTAGAGTCCATGGGTACGAATGGTGACAGCTCTGAGTTCATGGAGAAGATAGTCCAGTATCCATTCGAAGTTCCCCCAGTGCCCATGGCGGTTCGGCGGCGCTGGAGTAGAGCGGTCCTCGACACCGTTAGCCCTGAGGAAGACGAGATTGGGGCGGACTACGCCGACGAGCGTGAAGACCTCGTTAGAATTCTTGCTTTAGGCCTAGAGACTCCACGAGCGGCCGAACGCCTGCGAGAACAAATGCGCAGTCTTTCCCCGCTTCTCGCTGACGCAGAAGTAGACGCTCTCGATTTTACGGCTTTAACGTGGTTGCGCATTACTCACCATCGAATTTGGGACCACATCCGGTTGAACCCTCATGACTATTTATCCTGGCGAGAAGGGGATGCAGATGCGACAACAAAAACGAGGATGGAACGCATTGAAGCCCTCGTCACGCGTGGTCATGCCACGCCTGTGAAGGAAGCAGTCAACTTTTTGTTCAAACCTGCCGGACTCGCGGGAGCATATTCAAGTCGACAAGGCCGAATGAATGCCTCTCGTTACTTCGAACGCTATTTCCAAGTAGGACTTGCCGAGGATGACGTGAGCGAGCGGCGAACGCAAAGTGCGATGCAGCAGCTCGAGCACGGACGTGTCGGTGACCAAGACGTGCAGCACTTGAAACAGATTTTGCTCGGGCCGGACAAGGATCGGTCTGCCCTCGCTCTAGAAATAGTCATCAATATGAGACGACGTAGGCAGCACACCTCACTCACCCTTTTAGACTTTGCAGAGCATATTAGAACGGAAATTAGCACGTTAGGGAATGCGGGACTAAATAGGGTGTCATCCGTGGAGCATTGGATGGCGCAGGAGATTTTCCTCGCACTAGAGACAAATGTTGTTTCGACGAATCAAGTCATTGCACGTTTCGGATATCCGACCCTCGCGGGCAGCGCATACGCGGCTCAGCGCTCAAACCGCTACGAAGCCTCGCAAATCAAGAGTCTCTACGCTCCAATTGTGGAGTGCTGGATAACTGAGGTCCGGAGTGAACCGCTAGCTGCGACCTTACAACGGGAAGAGCTGATTCATATGACGTCTTTCTGTATATGGATTACAGACATCCAGGACCATCGCGGCTTCCTCTCGGAACGCGTATCCAATGGGGAGACGCTCATTGACGCGGCCACCGCCTACGTCTCCTTCAGTGAATGGGTCGGGGCGGGCGTCAAGTACGACATCACCTTTCGCGAAGATGAATTCAGGTTCGGCATTGGAGAGGCCGCACTTGCCAATGCGCTCATCCACGTGTCTCCCGCCAATGGAATCCCTGACTACGAGGTATCGGATAGAAAGGACCGCGACTTGACGGACGTTCAGCGGCGCGACTTCGCCACACGGGCCGTACTTGCCTTGGCATACGCATAGTTAGCTGTCGGCCGGTTGGCGCACCACACAGTAACGCTTAGTCAAGCGGAGCTTTTGCCGCCTAGCCTACCTCGCGAACTGGAAGCTGTAGATATTTAGGCGGCCCTCGTTACCGTTCTGCCTAGGCAGCCCACGCGTATCCGTAAGAACGCAGCCAGCCGGGCTGCAACGCATTGGCCCCCGGTGAGGTCTCCTCGATCTGCCCATTGAGCTCCCCCGTGTTCCGAGTACTACGACGGCAGTTGGATGCCCTCTGCCGGGCGCCAGCCAAGGGTGGGCCCCAGTTTCCCCGCCATATCGGTCAAGATCTGGACGTAGTCCTCGTGGTCAAAGCTGAAGGGCAGGGCGAACGCCACCTCATCCACCTCCCGGAAACCGGCGTGGGCGTACAGCTGCTCGGCAATCTCCTCGCTGGTGCCGATCAGATCCCTGGCGAACATCATGCCCCTCGGCCCCTGCGGAGCAGCAGTGCGCGGAGTACGTTCGTCGACGTACCGCTGATACTTCTCCCGCTGCGCCGGCGAAGCGGAGTCAGTCGGGATCACCACCAAGCCCTGCGACACCCGCGCCCCCGCATGCCCCGACAGAGCGGCCGCCTCACGAAACGCCCGGATCTGCGACTGCTGGACAAGGGCGAAGTCCGGTTCCTGGTCCTTGTCCGGGAAGATCACGCTGCTGGAGAGCAAGTTGAACCCATTGGAACCGGCCCACACCGCTGACTTCGTGCTCCCGGCCCCGTACCAAAGCCGGTCACGTAACCCGGGAGAGTGCGGCTCCACCCGGTTCGAGAACTCTTCCACCACGCCCTGCTTGCCGGAGAATTCCCGCACCGGCTCCCCGGCAACCAACCGCGCAAACCGCCCCACCCGCGCGTAGCTGAAGTCCTCCACGTCCGCGGTGTCCGGGTACAGCTCGTGCTTCACCGTGTCGTACTGCATCGGCTCCCCAACGCTTACGCCTGGGTTGATGCGTCCACCTGCCAGCAGGTCCACGGTGGCCAGGTCCTCGGCCAGGCGCAGCGGGTTTTCCCAGCCCAGCGGCGTCACGGCAGTGCCAAGCTCAATGTGCGAGGTGCGCTGGCTCGCCGCAGCCATCACCGCCACAGGGGAAGAAATCCCGAACTGCAGGTGGCGGTGGCGCAGCCAGGCACTGTCGAACCCCAACCGCTCCCCCAGCTCGATGATCTGCAACGTGGACTCGTGGCCCGCAGCCGGGTTTGCCGGATCAAACAAACCAATGGTCAGAAACCCCAGCTTGCGCAGGGGACGGTTGGGGTGCGGCATCGGCTTCCTTCAAAGCGGCGGACGGGGCTGGTTTCAGACTAGGCGGAAGCCCGCTAAATGAACCAGCAAGCATTGACGCACATGACGGCCTTGTGGTTAGGCTCACCACGAGCCAGCGACGGCCCGCCACAGGAGGAATACATGTCATTGCAGGAAATCGAATTCACGTCCGCCAACGGCCGTGACACCATCCAGGCCTGGGTCTACGAACCCATCGGGCAGCCCAAGGCGATCGTGCAGTTGATCCACGGGCTCGGCGAGCACTCCCGCCGCTACCTCCACCTCATCTCCACCCTGGTGGACGCGGGATTTATCGTGGTGGCAGGCGACCATTCCGGGCACGGGCGCACCGCGATGCAGCAGGGCACGTGGGGCGATGCCGGTGAGGACGCAGCCAGCGTGGTGGTGGCGGACGAGGTCACCCTCCAGGCCAAAGCCAGGGAGGCACTCCCCCAGCTTCCGTACGTGGTGTTCGGCCACAGCTGGGGCTCCATGATCGCCCGCGGCATGGCCGTCAATCCAGGTGCGCAGCTTTCCGGCCTGATCCTCTGCGGAATCGCCGCCCAAATGCGTGGCATCGAGAAAATGATCAACCGGCCCGAACTCGCCCGGCTTGCCTCCGGCGAGAGTGCGGCGGAGCCCGCGCCTGAGGAACTGGTGGGCCAGTTGTTCGACGGTTTCCTGGGCCGCCTCGGCGAAAACGCCGGCCCCACAGCCTGGGTGGCGCTGGACGCCGACGTCGTCACGGACCACGGGAGGGACCCCTTCAACAACTTCGGCGCACGGCTGAGCGCGCGGTTCCTGCAGGGCTTCGTTGACCTCTACGATCAGGTCACCTCGGACGACTGGTACAAACAGCTCCCCGCGGACCTCCCCGTGCTGATCCTCGCCGGCGACCAGGACCCCGTGACCAACTACGGCGAAGGCGCCTACCACGTGGCAAACCGCCTAGCGGATTCGGGCCACGCGGACGTCCGCACCCGCGTCTTCCCCGGCGTCCGGCATGAAGTGCACAACGAACCCACCACCCGCGCAGAGACAGAGCGCGAGACGGTCGAGTTCATCCAGCGTGTCACCCAGCGGCAGGACTCCCCCACACCGTCAGCTGCAGGCTGACCGTCCCCGAGAAAAGCACCCCCGCGGAAGCGTACGACGGCGGCACTCACCCTGCCGCCGTCGTCGTACCTTCCAGCAAGGGGAGGCTCAGTCCGCTGCTGATTGCTCCAGCAGCCGTCGGATGCGTTCGACGGTTGGGTCGATGCCCCCTGTTGACTCGACCATCAGGCCGGATTCGTCGGTCTGCAGCTCCTCCAGGGTTTCCAGCTGGGACGTGAGCAGCGAGGCCGGCATGAAATGCCCGGGGCGTTGGGTGAGGCGGTCCTGCAGTGCCGGCCTGTCGGCTTTCAGCAGGATGAACGTGGTGGCAGGCGCGGCCGTCCGGATGGCGTCCCGGTAGCTTCGTTTCAGTGCTGAGCAGGCAACAATGGTTGCTTTTTCGGTGCTGGCGGACAGCTTGGTACCCACCAGGTGCAGCCACGGCCATCGGTCCTCATCCGTGAGGGGAACGCCCGAAGCCATTTTCTTGACGTTTGCTTCCGGGTGCAGGGTGTCGCCATCGACGAAGCTGGCGCCGAGCCGGGTGGCGAGCGCCTGGCCCACGGAGGATTTCCCTGCACCGGAGACCCCCATCACCACGATGCTTTGGGGCATTACAGGGTGCCCTGCCGGGCGGTGCCGGCGGGAATGGGCGTCAGGCGGGTGACCTCGACGGGTTTGGCCAGGAGTCCTTCGAGGGAGGCGTTGAGCCGCTTCACGGCGTCCCCCACTCCGTGTGCGTCGAGCAGCTCGGCGCTCTCCCATTTCTCGATCATGACGATCTGGCCGTTGGGCGCGTCGTGGATGGCGTACAGGAGGCATCCGGGTTCTTCGTGGACCTCGGCGATGGCGGGCTTGAGGGCCGCGGCAACCTGGTCGCGGGCGCCGTCGTTGGGCGTGAAGACTGCAGTGACGACGATGGTCATGATGGTTCCTTTACTCGATTGCTGGTGATGCTCAGATAAATGCCTGTGTGGTCAAGGTCCCCGAGGCCCTCGGTGACCATCGTTTGGAATGCCGAGGTCAGGGTGTTGGCGACGGGCAGTGCGAGTCCGGCCTCCGCGGCCGCCTCCGTGACAAAGCGCAGGTCTTTGAGCTGGTTCTTGGCAGAGCCACCGCCGTGGAAGTCCCCCGTGATCCAGCGGCTGCCTTTTTGCTGGAGGACTTCAGAGTTGGCCAGCCCGCCTTTGAGGATGGCCTGGACCTTGTCCAGGTCCAGGCCGGACGCCTTCGCCAGCGCCATGGATTCCGACAGGGCGGTGACCGTGGCGGCCACCACGATCTGGTTGCAGGCTTTCACGATGGCCCCGGCGCCGGCCTCCCCGAACCACATGACCGTGGAGCTATAGAGCTTGAAAAGCGGAGTGAGCCACTCGACCGAACTCCGGGGGCCGCCGGTCATGATGCTCAGCCGCCCCTGCTCCGCCCCGATGGTCCCGCCGCTGAGCGGTGCGTCGATGACCACCACCCCGTAACGGGACTTGCAGTGGGCTGCGAAGGCGGCGACGGCGGTGGGGGACACGGTGCCGTGGATGACCAGGACAGGTTCAACCGCACCTGTCCTCGCCCACCCCGCGAGCAGGCCGTCCTCGCCTTCCAGGAGTGCTTCGACCTGGGGCAGGTCCGGCAGGACGGTGAGGACCACATCCGCCGCGGCCTCCGCCGGCCGGAGCGCTACTGTCCCCTCTTCGATGGCTTTGGCTTTCTGGAGCGTGCGGTTCCAGAGCGTCAGGGGTACCCCGGCGTTGATGATGTTCCGGGCGATGGGGGCTCCCATGGGGCCGGTGCCGAGCAGCGAGACGGAGACACCGGGATCGAGCGGCGAGGGAGGTTTGGTTTCTGTCATCGGTTAGAAGGGGATCAGGCCGGCGAGGGCGGGAAGGAAGGTGCTGAACCAGGGCACGGCGGCGAGGACGAGGAGGCCGACGAACACCGCCACCAGGTAGGGCCAGAAGTGTTTGAGGCTGTTTTCCACGGTTTCGCGGGCGGTGGCGCAGGCGACGTAGAAGCCAACCCCTGCCGGCGGGGCGAAGGATCCGATGCCCATGGAGATGATGAGGACCATGGCGTACTGCACGGGGTTGACGCCGAAGTCGGTGGCGATCGGCAGCAGCAGGGGCGCGAAGATGAGCACCGCTGGCAGGCCTTCGAGGAGCTGGCCCATGATGATCAGCAGCACCACCGTGAAGAGCATGAACAGGATGGGGGAATCGCCCAGCTCGGACATCAGGTCGTGGATCTGCTGCGAAACGCCGGCCAGGGCGAGAGTCTGCGCCAGGGGCGACGCCGCGGCGATGATGAACAGCACCATGCCCGCCGTCGTGGTTGTTTCACGCAAGGTGTCCCCCAGAAGGCGCCTGCTGCCGCGGCGGTAGGCTGCCGCGAGCACGAAGGCGTAGGCGACGGCGACCGAGGAAACTTCCGTGGGGGTGGCGAATCCGCTGAGGATCCCCACCACCATGCCTACGGGCAGCAGGAGCGTCGGCAGGGCGAAGAACGTGGCTGAGCCCCGGGCCCGCCACGTGGCCTTGGCGCTTGGGACGCCTCCCTGCTTGCGCGCCCTCAGGAACACCAGTGCCATGACCACCAGGGCGAGGAAGGCTGCCGGCACGAAGCCTGCAAGGAAGAGGGTGGTGGTCGAGATGGTGGTGATGGAGCCCAGGATGAGCAGGACGATGCTGGGCGGGATGGTTTCGCCCATGATGGCCGACGCCGACAGCACGGCGACCACTTCTCCACGCGGGTATTTACGCTCTTCGAGCATGCCGCGCATGGTGGTGCCCACTGCTGCGACATCGGCGACCTTGGAGCCGGAGATACCGGAGAAGATGTACATCGTCACCACCACCACCTGCAGCAGGCCGCCGCGGAGATGCCCTATCAGCGCATCGACGAGCTTGGCCAGCGGCAGGGTAAGGCCGGCCGAGTTCATGACCGTGCCGGCCAGGATGAAGAACGGGATGGCCAGCAGGACGAATCCCTTGGCTCCGGACGCCATGCCGATGGGGATGGCGCTTACGTCGGAAATGCCGCCGAGGTACAGGTAGATGCCGGAGGCGAGGGCCAGGACAAACGCAATGGGCAGTCCCAGGAACAGCAGGCCGAACAGGGCCACGAGGACCACCACGAGCAGGACGTTCGGTGAGGCGTAGTAGAACAGCGGCGGGGAGATCAGGACGACGGCGACGAGGGCGGCTGCGATTCCGGCACCGACGACGGCGGGTCGCCAGGCCTGGCGCCGAAGTTTGACCAGGGCAAACCAGGCGATGAGGACCATGCCCACCGAGAAGGGCAGGTTGACCCAGAACACGGGGAGTTGAAGGATCGGTGTCTTTTCCTCGACCTGCTGGACGAGGGTGGGCACGAACAGGGCGAGCGCGCCGGCGCTCATGACAAAGACGAGCCAGTCGACCAGCGCGGCGAGGTACGGCTTCCAGGTTGCGGGCAGGCGCATGATGAGCGCCTGGACGGACATGTGTGCGCCTTTCGGGTAGGCGATGGCGCCGCCGATGAAGGCAATGGTCAGCAGGGCAATCTCGGACACTTCCTGTGTCCAGAGCACCGAATCACCGGTAATGAGGCGGACGGTGATGTTCAGGAGGATGACCACGAGTTCCGCGAGAATCGCCGCTCCCACAATCCCTTCGAGCGTCTTGTCGAGCCAAGCTGCGCCGCTCCAGCGGTCTGGCACGTGGTCGTGGTGAAGGATTTCCTCCGCTTCGAGGGGAAGGACTTCCTCGTAGTCCTGGGGAGCAACGGTGGGTTTCATGGTTTTCCAGACTGTCGACATTGATAGCGGGATGTGTGTGGGGAGTGGGGTGTTGGCACGGGTGGGAGCCGCCTTGTGGGCTCCCACCCGTCCTTGCTACTTCTTGCCGGCGAAGGCGATGGCCTGGTCGAAGAATTCCTTGCCGATGAGCTTGGAGAACTCCGGGTAGAGGCTTTGGGAGGTGGCCTTGAATTCGGCGAGCCCGGACGCGCTGAGCTCGTTGGCCTTCATGCCCTTGGCTGCCAGTTCATCCAGCTGCTTCTTGGACTGTTCCTCGTCATAACCGGTTTTGAAGGTTGCCGTTTCCTCTGAAGCGGCGGTGAGTGCCTTCTTCTGGTCATCCGTGAGGGAATCCCACTTCTTCGATGACAGTGCCAGCACCCAGGCGTCGTTGATGTGGTTGGTCATTGAGACGTATTTCTGCACCTCGGAGAACTTGTTCGTCCAAGGGACCTCAACCGGGTTTTCCTGACCGTCGATCGTTCCGGTCTGCAGGCCGGTAAAGACCTCGGAGAAGGCCATGGTCGTGGGGCTTGCGCCCAGCTTGCCGAAGAAGTCGGTCCACAGGGTGTTGCCCGGCACCCGGATCTTCAGCCCCTTCAGGTCGGAAGGCTGTTCAATCGGGCGCACGGAGTTGGTGATCTCGCGGCCGGTCCGGGTCAGGAAGGCGAGTGCCACGGTGTCCTTTGCCGCCAGCTTGTCCTTCAGGACCTTTCCAGGTTCTCCAGCCAGGAACTTTGCCTCTTCCTTGGTGTCCGAGAAGAGGTAGGGGATGCTGATGCCGTTCATTTCCGGCACCACCGAGGCGTAGACGGAGGTGGACAGGATGAGTCCGTCGAGTGATCCGCCCTGCAGCCGGGTCACGGCGGCATTCTGGTCCCCGCTGAAGCTCGTGCCGTTGGGTACCACGGTGACCTGGACGGAACCGTTGGAGGTCTTCTTGACCTGGTCGGCGAAGTGCTGGGCGGTGACGCCGACGGAGGACGTCAGCGGATCGGGGATGGAGAGCTGGATCTTGGCCACCGGGGCGCTTTGGCCGGCGGGGGTTCCGCCTGCACAGCCGGACAGCAGGGCGGCGGCCAGGCTGGTTGCCAGTACCCCGGTGATGGCGCGGGTCTTGAGGTTCATTCGATGCCTTTCTTCATTGGAAGGATGCGGTGGTACTGGTTCAGGAGACGGTGACGGGGGCGGAAATCAGCGCTTCGGTTTCGCGGCGGAGTTCCAGCGCTTGGGACAGGGAGTCATCAATGATGACATCGTCCCAACCAACGATCGCTCCCTTGGGCACATCGTTACGCAGCTCCACGTGGTGGGCCAGGGCGACGGGGAGGGCGCCGGTGGAGACCGAGTGCTTGGCGGAAACCAGCTTGCCCCACACCGTGAAGCCGCCTTCGCCGTCGAGGAATTCACCGGCCTTGAGGTCTTTCTTGGCGGTAGCGACCACATCGCCATAGAAGCCGACGGGCCCGCCGGTGGGGATGCCGCGGAGGGCTGCGTTGGCGATGGACATGTTCAGTTCGAGGCCTACGTAGTGGTAGGGGCGGTACAGGGCGGCGTACTGGCCGGTGGGGTCCGGGTGCCAGGGGTATTCGTTGAAGCAGCCGGAAACGTAGTTGTTGGTTGCCTTGACGACGACGAAGACGCCCTCCTGGGTGTTGTGGCTGATCCAGCTGCCGTCGCGGTTCACGCTGGACATGACGTCGACGCTTCCTTCGTGGGCCAGGGATCCACCGACGGCGGCCGGGCGGCAGATGGTGGCGATCTCTTCAACGTTGCCCGGTGTAAAGCTCAGGCCGGAATCGGAGGGGGCCAGCCCCGCGCCGTTGGCCACCGCCGCCATTTCGATGGCGGCCTTGGTGCCGTCGCGGAACGAGGTGTGCATGTAGGGGTTGAGCTGGCCGGAGTCGGTCAATTCCTTGGAGAACTCCCAGTTCTCCCAGACGTTGTCCGGGTTCATCTCGTGGTAGTGCTCCAGGTATTTTGCGCCCTTGCCGGCGCAAACCACATCAAAGCCGCTGGTGCGGGCCCAGTCGACGAGCTCCATGATGAGGGCCGGCTGGTCCCCGTAGGCCATGGAGTAGACCACGCCTGCTTCCTCGGCCCGCTTGGCCAGCGCAGGGCCGGCAAGGGCATCAGCTTCGACGGTCACCATGATGATGTGCTTCTTGGTTTCGATTGCCTTCAGGGCGTGCTTGATGCCGACGATCGGGTTACCGGTGGCTTCGACAATGACGTCGATGTCCACGTCGAACAGTTCGTCAGCGTTGGCGACGATGGCGGTGGAGCGGTCCTTCAGCGCCGTAGCGATATCGGGAGCTACCTGGGAGGCAGGCCAGTCCACCAGCTCGAAGGCCCCCTGCGCCCGCTTGACGTTGATGTCGGCAATGGCAACAACGTGGATGCCGGGGATGTTGTTGGCCTGCGCCAGGTACATGGTCCCGTAGCGGCCGGCGCCGATCAGTCCAACGCGGATGGGACGGGACTGCTGCTCACGCTCGCTGAGGAGTTTATGAAGGTTCACGGGAATCTCTCTAGGGGGTGCTTGGCCAAAGAAAAGCACCTCCGGCTTGCCGGATGGCACAACTTCTTTGTCGCGTTTTATGGGAAAACCGTCCGGAGTGGAACCGGTTCCACTTTTGTACCAGCTGCTGATAAGCTGTGTCAACGATCACCTTCCAGCCCGGCGTCATGAATCAAACGGCTGAAAGAAATCGCGTAGGTCATAACCACGAAGGTCTTGTGTCTCAAGGAGGAGCGGTGCGCAAAGCGCCTACCATTCGCGACGTAGCGTCTGCTGCGGGAGTATCCGTCTCTGTGGTCTCACGGGTACTGAACCCGGAGTCGGGACCGGTCGCACCCGCAAAGAGGCAAGAGGTCTTGAGGGTCATCGATGAATTGGGTTACCGGCCCAGGGCGGCAGCGCGTGAACTCAGCGCCGGGCATGCACTCACCATCGGCCTGGTGGTCACCGATCTCTCCAATCCGTTCTTCGCCCGCCTGGCGGACAGGATCGTCTGGGAGGCACGCAGCCATGGCGTGCAGGTGGTGTTGATGACCACGCAGGAGGATCCGCACCTGGAGGCGGACTCCCTGGATACGTTGCTGGACCGGTCGGTCAGTGGCGTCATTGCCACTCCCACCGGGGGCAACATCGAAAAATGGAGGCGCCTGCGCGACCTCGGCGTCAATGTCGTCTTCATCGACCGGGCCATCGAAGAACTCGAAGATGTCGATGTTGTCAGCATCGAAAACTTTGACTCGGGACAACGCTCAACCGAGCATCTCATCAGCCTGGGCCATACCCGGATCGGGCTGATCACGGGCCCCCTTACCACCTCCACCGGGAGTGCGAGGTTGAACGGCTACAGGGCTGCACACCGGAACGCCTCCCTGCCAGTAGACCCCACGCTGATACGTGACGTACCTTTTCGCGGGGACGCGGGCGGGGACGCCGTAGGATCGCTGCTTGCGATGCGCCAGCCGCCAACAGCACTCATCGTTGCCAACACGGCACAGGTGCAAAGTTCAGTCCGCAGGCTCGTCCAGATGGGCACTGACATCCCCGATCAGCTTTCGCTCATCGTCTTTGACGACAATCCCTGGACTGAGCTCACCTCTCCCCCGCTGAGCGTCATCCGCCAGCCGCTCGACATGCTCGCCGTTCACGCCATCGAGCTGGTGCTCGGACGGATGCAGGGGAAGCTCCCGGAGGGTGCCCGCCGCATCGAGGTCAAAGCGGACTACCTGCCGCGCAACAGCTGCGCGCCCGTTACCGCCCCGGTCGCGCGCTAAAGGCCTGCAGGGTCCCGGAAGCACCTCCAATGGAAGGTTCGACAGCGGCACTCACCCGGCGCCGTCGTCGAACCTTCCAGCAAAACCAGCCGGTCACGTCAGGTGTGGGTAGCTTTCTGCTGCCAGCGGGACAGGCGTGCGAACGTGGGGCCAGCCGGCGGCGGGATTCTGGCTGGGTCGGCGCCCGGCCGGCGTCGGCGCAGTTCCAGCGCCAGCGCCTCCTGTCCGCGCGCCATCGCCCACCGGTGGTTCGCGGCAAATGCCGGCTTGAGCAGCCAGCCCAGCCGCCGCAGCAGCGGTTTGGAGGAAGAACGCCTTCCCGGTGCCGTCCGGGTTGCCCGGGATCCAACTTCTCAACAGTCAGATACACCGACGGCCATCAGCGGGGAAGCGTGCCGGCATCGCCCAGGATGTCCGTGACCTTCCGCGGGGTTCCCGCCACCCGCCAGACGGTCAGGAATTCGCAGTCGGTGCTGCTGTTCGAAGTGTCGGCCATTGGTGCCTCCACGGCGAGGATGAATAGGCGGCCCACGGTACTCACGCCGTTGTTTGTGGTCACCGGGCCGCCACCAGACCTCTTACTCAACTAAATTGATTTAGTGGCCCAGTGTGGGCTAGATTACTTTTGTCCAGACTTGGTCCCTCCTGGCCGCTCAAGCTGCCGGCTCACTGGGGCCACCACGACTTTCCCTTTTGCCTTGCGAGGAGTTTCCCTTGATCGGAGTTGCGGGTGCACCCGTGAGTTTTGGCGTCTTTGACCTGGGCGCGACGGCAGGAGGCCGCTTGCCCGGGCCGGACGAGGTCTGCGCGGTTCTGAATAAACACGGGTATACGGGGATCGATCTGGGACCGGTCGGATTCCTCGGACGGGACGGTGAACTCCGCAGCCGGTTGAAGCAGCACGGCCTGTCCCTCGCCGGCGGCTGGATCGACCTTCCCTTCACCGACGACGACGCCTTCGCAGCCGCCGTACCCTCCCTCACGGCAGCCCTCGACGTCTTCGAAGAAGCCTCTGATGGCGTGCAGGGTCACCCACCGCTGCCAACCCTGGCGGACAGCGGGTCCGACCGTCGCCGGTCCAACCCGGGTGGAGGCCCGGACGTGGCCCTCGACGACGGCGGCTGGGCCACGCTGGCCCGGAACATCGCCGCCGCGGCACGCCTCGTCAGGGACCGCGGCTTTGAACCCACGTTCCACCACCACGCCTGCACCCACGTGGAGACGCCCGAGGAGATCGAACGGTTCCTCGACCTCACGGACGTGGGCCTCACGCTGGACACCGGCCACCTCATTCTTGGCGGCGGTGACCCGGTGGAAAGCCTCGGGCTGTGGGGTGAACGGATCAACCACGTCCACATCAAGGATGCCCGGGCCGACGTCCTGCGCGCCGTGGTCAGGGACAAAGGGGACATGCGTGATGTCTGGGCCGGGAAGGCGTTCGTGCCCTTGGGCGACGGCGACCTGGACGTGGAGGGGTTCATGGACGGCCTCGTCCGGACAGGCTATGACGGCTGGCTGGTGCTGGAGCAGGACTCCATACCCCAGCCTGACGACGACCCCGACCTTGCCGACAAACACCATGCCATCAACCGGAACGTACTCAGAAAGTGGATCCCCTAATGACTTTGCTTCGAATCGGAGTTGTGGGATTGGGCGCCGTTGCCCAGTCTGTGCACCTTCCCCTGATCACAAGGCGATGGGATCTGTTCGACCTTGTTGCGGTGGCAGACCTCTCCCCCGCCCTGCTTGGCCGGGTGGGCGCCCAATACGGCATCCCGGCCACACAGCAGTACCAAAACCTGGCCGACATGCTGGAAGGTGAGGACCTGGACGCCGTCGTGCTGTTGACTTCCGGATCCCACGGCCAACCGGCGCTGCAGTGCATCGAAGCGGGGGTGGCCGTGCTGTGCGAGAAGCCGCTGGCGTTCTCCCTCGGCGAGATCGAACTCCTGCGCAAAGCCGAGCAGGGCCAGGGCAGGCCTATGCTCCTGCTCGGCTATATGAAGGAGTACGACCCCGCCGTCGTGACCCTGAAGGAACGGTTGCCGGGCCTGAAAGACACGCGGTACGTCAACGTGGAAGTGCTCCACCCTGCCGGCTCCGCGCAGCTGGCCTTCGCCAACCTCCACCCGGGAGCCCGGGACGTCCCCGCCGACGTGCTGTCCGGGCTGGTGGAAGCCGACGAACAAAAGCTGGACGCAGCCCTGGGCAAAGACAGCCCCGGCCTGCTGCGGCGGCTCTACTCAAACGTCATCCTTGGCAGCCTGATTCATGACATCGCGGTAGTGCGGGCGCTGGTAGGCCCCTTGCAGGCAGTTGATGCCGTCCATTACTGGGCGGAACAGGACGACCCGGGGTCCATCGAAATAGCTGCGACAGCAGCCGAAGGTGTCCGCGTGCACTTCAACTGGCATTACCTGGCCGATTACCCCGTGTACCGCGAAACCGTGACCGTCCACCACACCACGGGCAGCGGAAAACTGGAATTCACCGTCCCCTACCTCCTCAACGCCCCCACCAGGCTGCAGATCACCGAGAAAGCCGGCGGCGGGGTGTCCGACTCCGTTTCCGCCGACGTCACGGAAGCGTTTGAGCAGGAACTCGTCGCTTTCCACCGGATGGTGGACGGTCAAGAGAAGCCTCCCACCGGGATCGCCGAAGGTGAGGCGGACGTCAGGGTTGCCCAGCTGATCGCCGCAGCCTTGGCCGGGTCCATGCAGTTCTCCCTCGGCGGAGAGGCGGCCTCGGCATGAGCCCGGCGGAGGAGACTGGCATCGTCCTGGTGCCCCACACGCACTGGGACCGGGAGTGGTACGAACCCTTCCAGGTGTTCCGCTTCAAGCTTGTCCAGATGTTCGACACCGTCCTGAAAATGGCGGAGGAAGACCCGCGGTTCCGGTTCACCCTTGACGGCCAGACGGCTGCCATCGAGGACTACCTGGAAATCCGGCCGGAAAACGAAGAGCGGGTCCGCGCCGTGGTGGCCAGCGGCCAACTGGCCCTGGGCCCCTGGCAGATCCTGCTTGACGAATTCCTCTGCTCGGGCGAGACCATCATCCGCAACCTCCAAATGGGCATGGACGGTGCCCGGCGGCTGGGCGGGTACATGAACGTGGGCTACCTGCCGGACATGTTCGGCCACGTGGCCCAAATGCCGCAGATCCTTACCCGGGCCGGCATCGCCCACGCCTGCCTCTGGCGTGGAGTGCCATCAAAAGTTTCCGGGCATTCGTTCAGGTGGGAAGCTCCAGACGGATCATCCGTCCGGGTGGAATACCTCTTCGACGGATACGGCAGCGCCCTGGACCTCCTGGCCATTCCCGAACACATCCCGCACGCATTGGGGGAATACCGGCAACAAACCGCCGAAAGGTACCGCGGCGACCCCATCCTGGGCATGGTCGGCACCGACCATATGCCGCCCGACACGGCACTGATGCGGCACGTGGACACCTACAATTCATCCGCCTTCCCCATCCGCGTCGGCACGCTGGAGGACTACGTGTCGGCGTACGACCCGGACGATGAACGCCTGGAGGCAGTGCGCGGGGAACTCCGCTCCCATGCCCGGGGCAACATCCTTCCGGGTGTCTTCTCCATCCGCCGCAACCTCAAGATCGCGATGGCCACGGCCGAGCGCATGGTCCTGGACGCCGAACGGCTGGCAGCATCCAACCTGGGCGTCGACTTCGAGCCCTTCATCAGCATGTCCTGGCGCCGCATCATCGAATCCACCGCGCACGACTCCGTGGTGGGCTCCGGCACCGATGAGACCGTCAGCCAGGTAGAGGCCCGGCTGCACGAGGCAGCCCAGATTGCCCGCGCCGCCCGGGACGAAGTGGCCCTCACGGTGGCCGGCAGCATCCCCAGCGACGCGTTCGTGGCCTTCAACACCTTGGCCGCGGACCGCAACGTGGTGGTCGAACTCGACGTACCCGCCCCGGACGCAGGAATGCCGGTGGCCGCCATGACCGGCGATGGCACCCTGCTGCCGGTGCAGGAAACCGGGCACGCCCCCACCATGCTCGGTGATGAAACCATGGACGCCTCGGTCCTGGTGGAACGCATGATGAACCGCATCCACGGTCGCGAATTGTTCGGCCAGCTCATCGAGCAGTACCGGGTGGCGCCGTATTCCCTCGAGTTCGATGTGGCCCAGGTGCCCACAGCCCCGGTGTTCGACATCGTCGCGTTCAAAGCCGAACTGGCAGCCGCCGTCGAGGCCCACCCGGGCGACTGGAAAGTCCGGATCGTCGCCGAACCAAGGCGCCGGGTGCTAGTGGACGTCCCCGTCGCGGCCATGGGGATTACCCCGTTCAAGGTCTTCCAGGCAGAGCGCCCCGAGCCGGAGCACATATCCTGCGACGACGGCATCCTGGACAACGGACTCGTCTCGGCGCGCATCGGCCTGGACGGGGACATCACCCTCACCGGCGCGGACGGCACCGTCCTGCACGGTATCGGACGGCTGGTTGACGGCGGAGACTGCGGGGACAGCTACAACTACGGCCCTCCGGCCATGGACAGCATCGTCAGTGAGCCTTCCCGGGTGGCCCTGGAGGTTGTCGAACGCGGCCCCGTGCGCGCAGTCGTCAAGGTCACCAGGCATTACTCCTGGCCGCGTTCCCTTGACCGCAGCATGGGGAGCCGGGACAACGACACCGTCGACGTTCCAGTCCACACGTTCGTGGAACTGCGCCGCGGGGAACCGTTCCTGAGACTTCGCGTCCAGTTCACGAACGAGGCTGCAGACCACCGGCTGCGGATGCACCTCCCGCTGCCGTCCCCCGTGGAATCCTCCGCGTCGGAAGGCCAGTTCGCCATCACCGCCCGTCCGCTTACCGCAGAGGGCGGCGGCGGCGAATTTCCGCTTCCGACGTTCCCCGCCTACACCTTCGTGTCCGCGGGACCAGCCACCGTGCTCCTGCACGACGCCACAGAGTATGAGGTGGTGGAGGGAAAGGAACTGGCCCTGACGCTGCTGCGTGCCGTGGGATCGATCAGCGTCAACGTGCACCCGCTGCGTGACGAACCGGCCGCCTCAGAGATCCCCATCCCGGGCGCCGAAGAAGCAGGTACGCAGGTGGACGTCGAATTCGCGGTGATGGCCTCAGCCCAGGGTTACCGCAACGCGGACGCGGTCCAGCTCGCGGACCACTTCAACGCACCCGGTCTGGCCGTACGCGGCCGGGGCACCCCGGGCCCCTCGGTTCCGGACCCCACGGAAGGACTGCGGCTCAGGGGTGACGGCATCCGGCTGAGCAGCATGCGCCAGGTGGGCAACGACGTCGAAATCCGTGTTGTCCTGCTGGCCGAACAGCCCACCGGTGGCGTCGTCACCGGCCCCTTCAGCGGCGTGTCCACCGTTGACCTGACAGGCCGGACGTTGGCAGCGGAACCGGCTGACGGTGAGTACAAGTTCGAGCTGGATCCGTGGGAGATCCGCACACTGCGCCTGACCCCCAGGACTTAATTACGGCAACAGATACGCCCCGCTTCACCAGAAGCGGGGCGTATCTGCGTGGTCAGGCTATGTGGTGAGGGCGAGGATCCGGCGGTCCGACGTTTCGAGCCGGTACGGGCCGGCTCCCTGGGCGTCGATGGTTGCATAGGGATCGCGGATGAGCTGACGGCGGCCTTCAAAGTCCACCAGGATGGTCCCTTCCGCGTCGATGGCGAGCAGTTCGCCGTCGACGCGCAGCAGGAGCGGCGCGTCGATTCCCATACTGAGTGCTGTCGGCCCGGTCTTGAGCGCCGCCAGCAGTCCTTCTTCCGACGGGTCCGCGGACTGCACCCAGGTGGTGGGCAATCCGGTGGGATGGCCGTCCTCCGGCCGGTGGAAGTCTCCGCCACCGAGAGGAATAACCGGCTCGCCCCAGGCGCTCAACCACGCCCAGATGCTGGTGTCGCGCCGGTTGGGCAGCCAGGTTTCATGCATGATTTCGGCGTGGGTAGGCTTCCGGGACAACTGCCATTGCCACGAGCAATCGGTGGCTACCGGGTGGTTAATGGACAGGAATCCGCCGTCGCCTTCAACCTGGTCAAGCCAGGCGTCAGGGTGGTCCCGGAAATCCACCCAGTTGATGCGGCCGTAGGCGTTCGCGTGGCCGCGGACGGTGGTGACTTCCTGTCCGGGCAGAAGCGCGATGCCATACTCATTGCCCACGCCCTGCAGGTGCGGGTGATGGCTGACGGTATTGTGATCGGTCACGGCCAGGAAGTCCAGCCCGTTCCGTGCAGCCTCTCCCGCCAATTGCCGGAGGGAGAGGCTGCCGTCGGAATGGAGGCTGTGTGCATGGCAGTCCCCGGCAAGCCACCGCATCCCTGCCGCGGCAGGGATGGTTCGACGGCGGCTGGCCGGGACTGTGTTGACCGGCGCGGTGGCAGGCGGCTCGGGTTCCACGGTCCCCGTTGCCGGCGTATTGATGGTCAACTCGACCGTGACACCCTCCGCCGGAATCTGGTGAAGGCCCAGAACCACCTTCCACACTCCGGTTTCAAGCTCCCCCGGGCAGTATCCCGTGGACGCCGCGGTCCTGCCGATGACAAAGCGCGTCTTGGCTCCGCCGGACCAACCCCGCCACCCGTCGGGGCCCATGCAGCCCAGATCAACGACCGCCCGGGACCTGTCGTAGTCCAGGAGTACTTCCAAGGATTCGCAGCGTCCCACCTCGAAAGGAACATCGAAGTACAGGTTCGCTGCCCGGTCATCCGGGGTCAGCGCCCGGCTGATGCGCACCGTCAGTCTCCGATCCGCAGGCCTTCGGCATCGAACAGCAGCGTCCGCCGGGGCTCGAACGTGACCCATACGCGCGTTCCGATTCCGGGCTCATGGTCCTCACTGACCACCACCTGGACGGGTTCCCCGCTGTCCGCCAGTTCCACCGTTATCAGGGCGGAGGCGCCCAGGTTCTCGGAGACGGTGACCGTTCCCTCCAGGCTGCCGGGGGCCGCGCCGGTGGATATGCCCAGGTATTCCGGCCGGGCTCCCCACGTGACGTCCTGGCCCTCGGCCACCCTGCCTACGGCATCGGTGGGCAGGGGCACCTGCTGGCTGCCGATCGTCACCGTGTGGTCGCCCACGGTGCCCTTGAGCAGGTTCATGGAGGTTGAGCCGACGAACGAGGCCACAAAGGTGTTGGCCGGACGCTGGAAGACCTCCCGCGGCGTTCCAAGCTGCTGCATCTTGCCCGAGCGCATGATCGCGATCCGGTCTGCGAGTGCGAGTGCTTCGGCTTGGTCGTGGGTGACGAACACGGTGGTGACGCCGAGGTCCAGCTGGAGCTTTTTCAGGAAGGTCCGGGCCTCGAGCCGGAGGCGGGCGTCAAGATTGGACAGGGGTTCGTCGAACAGGAAGACGTCGGGGCGGCTGGTCACTGCCCTGGCCAGGGCGACGCGTTGCTGCTGGCCGCCCGAAAGCTGGCCGGGCCGGCGCTCCAGCAAGCCTTGGAGGGACAGTTTGTCGCCGACTTCTTCGGCCCGTGAGTGCCTTTCGGGCTTGGCGACCTTCTGGATCTTCAGCGGGTAGGCGATGTTGTCGGCAATGGACATGTGCGGAAACAACGCATAGTCCTGGAATACCATGGCGACGCGGCGCTGTCCCGGTTCCATGTTGGTGACTTCCCGCTCGCCGATTTTGATGCTGCCGGACGTGGATTTCTCCAGGCCGGCGATGGTGCGAAGCAGGGTGGTCTTTCCGCAGCCGGATGGACCCAGCAGGGCGAAGAACTCGCCATCGTGGATGGTGACGTCCATTTCGTCCACACCGCGGACTCCGCCGGGATACTCCTTGATCAGGGAGCTGGTGGTGATGCTGGCCATTAGCTTTTGATACCTCCATGGAAGCGGAACCCGTAGCGCCGGTTGACGAAGAAGTACATTGCCACGACGGGGATTGAAAAGAGCAGTGAGAAGGCGGAAATCAGGGCGAGGTTCGGCTGGCCGCCTTCGGTGTAGAAGGTGTACATCACCACGGACGCGGGCGACTTGGACGGTGACCGCAGCAGGATGTAGGGAACAAGGAAGTTGCCCCAGACCTGGACGACAGCCCAGACGGCGATGGTGGCGAGCCCGGGCCGGGCCAGCGGAATGACGACGTCCCACAGGATCCGCAACGGCTTGGCCCCGTACAGGCGGGCCGATTCCTCGTAGGACTTGGGGGTTGAGTCCATGAAGTCCTTGAGGATGAAGATCACTGTGGGGAGGATGCCGCCGCTGAGCACGAGGATCACGCCGAACTGGGAATCGATGAGCCCCAGCTTCACCATCAACAGGAACGTGGGCACCATCGCCGCGGTGCCCGTAATGATGGACGAGAGCAGCAGCAGGGTGTACAGCAGCAGGTCACGGCCGGGGATTTTTACCCGTGACAGCGAGTAGGACGCGAGCGATCCGAGGACCAGCACCACCACCATCGAACCGAGGGCCAGGATCAGTGAGTTTCCCAGTGAGGCGATGGCGGTCGGGTTGTCGAACAGGATCTTGAAGTTGTTGAAGGTGAACTCCGGCAGCTTCACGTTCAGGCCCGGGTGGGCGTCAAACGGTGCGAAGACGAGCCACAGGACAGGGATGACGAAGAACGCCAGGACCAGGGCCGTGAAGACGCTCTTGCCCATCAGCCCGAGGAAGTGCCTGAGCATTTGACGGCTCTCACCGTTGGCGGTTCGCTTGGATCCAGTCACGGCGGTCATGATTTCCTCTCCTTCAGCAGGCGCAGGTAAACGGTGGCGATGACCAGGTTGATGATGATCATGATCAGTGAGATCGCCGAGCCCTGCCCGAGTGCTCCGTCGTTCAAGGCCAACCGGTAGATGAAGATCGGCAGGATGTTGGAGCGGTCATCGGGTCCGCCCGCCGTGAGCAGGTAGGGGGTGAAGGTATTGAATGTCCAGAGCGTGATGAGCAGCGTGTTGGTCAGGACGTGTCCACGGATGTGTGGGAACACCACATCGCGGAACTGTGCCCAGGCACCGGCCCCGACCATGCGCGCGCTCTCCAGCTGGGACGGCGGCACCGAAGCCAGGGCGGAACTGAAGAGGAGCATTGAGAAGGCCGTGCCTACCCAGGTGTTGAACACAATGATGCTCTGCAGCGGGTAATCGAGAAGCCAGGCGGTGTTGCCCGTGGAGAGCATTGCGTTCAGGGTTCCGTCGCTGCGGTCCAGCATTGCGTACCACAGGAAGGTGGTGACCGAACTGGGAATGATCCAGGCCAGCAGCACGAAGAACTCGACGACGGCCCGCACCGATGTCCTGACCCTGGTCATGGTCCAGGCAATGGCGAACCCCAGCGCGGACTGTCCGATGACGGCAGACCCGAACACGAAGATCAGCGTCAGCCCCAGGGAGTTGAAAAACCGGTCGTCGGAGAGCGCACTGATGTAGTTGTCTATGCCGACGAACTGCGGGTTTTTGGCCGCTGACCCGCTGAGGCGGTAGTTCGTCAGGCCCAGGTAGAGCGTCCAGAGGGCGGGGAAGACGAGGAACAGCGAGATCAGGAGCAGGGCCGGGGCCAGGAAGGCCATTGCCCTCGCTTTGCCCAGGCCTGCTACGTCACCGTCGTCTGCGACTCCCCGGGAGGGCCCGGTGCCCGCTGCTGGAGCGGTCACCGGGGCCTCCACAGTTAAGTCACTTGAAGGTTTTGTCGCTACCACCGACGATTCCCTCCAACGCCTTCTGATACGAGCTGCCTGCGTCCGCGGCCGATTTGCCCGAGGCCACCATCCCGCTGGCGTCCTGCAGTGCAGCCGAAACCTGCGTGTAGTCCGCAAGTCCGGGACGGAACGCTGTCACGGGCAGGACCTCGGTGGAAATGAAGTTCAGCAGCGGGTCGGCCTTGAGGATTTCTCCGTTGACATCGTCCCGGGCCGAGATCTGGGGAGTTGACCCGATGCGTGCCTTGATCGCGTCCGCGGACGACATGAACTGCAGCAGTTCCCACGCCTGCTGCGGGTACTTCGTCTTGGGGTTGATGACTTCGCCCGAACCGCCGGACATGCTGACAAAGTCAGCGCCGTTGGGGCCCTTGCCGGACGATTGGGCCGGGATCTTGGCCCATCCCACTGCGCTGTCCCGGTTGGCCATGGGGGACACACCCTTTACGGGGTTGATCACCGAGCGCCATAGGTAGTCACTTTCGATCAGGATGCCCAACTTGTTTTGCGAGAATTCCTGGAAGGACTTGTCCCTGCCCTTGGCATCCTGCTGGAGCAGGGGATCGCCCAGCTGCTCCGAGCCGTAGACCTTCGAGTAGAAGTTGAGCACGTCCTGGACGCCTTGGCTGTTGCCCTGCCACTTGCCGTCCTTGTTGATCGGCTGGCCTGTACCTTGCAGCAACGGGAGGAACCCCTGCATGGTTGCCGCTTCTCCCATGGCCTTGCCCGCGTTGATCTGCAGGGGCGTTACGTCCGGAAGCTTCTTGAGCTTGCGGGCGGCATCGAGGATGTCGTCCCAGCTCTTGGGCTGCCAGTCAGCGGGCAGGCCCGCCTGGGCGAAAAGGGTCTTGTTGAAATAGATGACTCGGCCGTCCGTGCCGTCCGGAACGCCGTATTGCTTGCCCTCGTAGGTAGTGAGTTGCTGAACCGCGGGCTTGATCTGCTTCCACCCGTCCCACGCCTGGACCTTGTCCTTGCCCACAATGTCCTCAAGGGGACTGATGTACCCGGCGTCTGCGAACTCTCCCAGCCAGATTCCGTCGATGGACGTGACGTCCGCGCCCTGGCCCGTGGAAAGGTCCAGGGAGACTTTGGTTTTGTAGGCCTGGTCATCCACGCCGTTGGGCTGGAAGTTGACCTTGGCTGTGACGCCCTTGGCCTTTTCCGCCTCCTCAAACTTAGGGATGACGTAGTTGGTGATCCAGTCGGCGCCGGCAGCGTTTTTCCCACCCGAGATGGAGTTGGCGGTGATGGTCAGCGTCACCTCCTTGGCGTCCGCGTTCTGGTCGGTGGCCTGGGATGGTGCAGATGAGCTGCCGCAGGCGCTCAGGGCAACGGTGCCCGCGAGCAGACCTGCTGCAGCCGCAAAAAATCTCGTCCTAGTTATATCAGGGGATCCCTTTGGGAGACAGAGCTCCGCCTCTGCGAAGCTACTTGTTGGAGTGTCCGAACTAACAGACAGCCTGTGATACAGGCCACTATAGTCTAGGATTGGGCTTAGTCAAATAAATTGAGTTAGGGAGTTTGGATGCCTCGCGGATCGAATCTGGAGCGTGTCAGCGCCTTCAATCAGGCCGTTGTACTGGACCTCGTGCGCCGCTCGGAATCGGGGATGAGCCGGGTGGAACTCATCGGTGCAACGGGCCTGTCCACGCAGACGGTGTCCAACATCGCGCGGCGGCTGCTGGACCTGGGACTGATCCTGGAGAGCGGAAAAGTGCACGTCCCGCAGGGCAAGCCGCGAACCACGCTGACCATTGATCCGAAGAGCAAATATGCGGTGGGGGCCCACTTGGATCCATCTATGCTCACGTTCGTGCTGCTGGACCTGGCAGGTGCGGTGGTGCACCGCAAACACCTTCCGGTCGTGGCCGTTGCCGGACCGGAAGAAACCGTGGCACGGATTGCGGCTGCCGTTGAAGATCTGATCAGCGAATCGGAAATACCCCGGACGCGTGTTCTGGGCGTAGGCATCGCCGCGCCCGGCCCCATCGAATTCGATCAGGGAGCCGTGGTTGGACCGCCGATGCTTACCGGCTGGGAACGCGTGGAATTGCGGGAATCGCTCGGGAAGGCGACCGGGCTTCCCGTCTTCCTCGACAAGGACTCAGCCGCGGCAGCCCACGCCGAATTATGGGTGCGGGACAAGAGATCAGACCAGAATTTTGCCTTCGTCTACCTCGGCAGCGGCGTCGGCGCCGCCGTGGTGATGAACGGCGAAGTGGTGCGCGGATCTTCGAACAACGTGGGCGAGATCGGACACTTTTCCACCGGTGAGGGAGGCCGGCTGTGCGGTTGCGGACGCAAGGGCTGCCTGGGCATATCCATCATGCCCGTCGAGCTGGTCAACGACGCCGTGGGCAACGGCATCCTCCAAGGCCCCGTCGACCAGGCGGATCTGCGCCAAATCACCGACCAATTCCACAAGCTGGCGGCGTTGGCGGATGCCGGAGACCAAAGTGCCTCGTCTCTCCTCCAGGAAGCGGCGGACCGCCTTGCCCGCGCCGTCGAGGATATCGCCAACCTGCTCGACGTCGATGGCATCGTATTCGGCGGCCCGTCCTGGCCCCCGGTGGGAACCCGCTACCTGGAGGTGCTTCACGCCGCCCTTGCCAACCGTCTGGCCATGGGAATGATCCACGAAGTGGAGCTTGTGGGATCGGTTCTGGGCGAGGACATCACGGCCGTGGGAGCCGCCTGCATCGTCCTTGACCATGTGCTGGCACCCCGGTCCGGAGGCCTGCTGCTGGAATGACCCCGTCAGGTCGGGCAGCGCCCCTTCGCCCGCCGTCACGGCATCCTGCTCAACGCGGCCGGAAGGCCGGTAGACCGCCTACGGCCGCGCGGGCCGGGACCGGTAAACGTGCCCGGGCAGCAGCGGAATTCCCTCGAAGAGCTGGGGGACGGACACCAGCTTGTAACCCTGCCCCTGCAGGCCGGAAATCAGTTCCTGCTGCCCGGATATTGTCGACGGCTGGACGTCATGCATGAGCACCATCGCCCCGGGCGTGATCTCCTTCAGCACCTTGGGCACGAAGGCCGCCGGATTCTTGCTCTGCCAGTCCAGCGAGTCCACGGCCCAGATCATCAATGGTTTGCCCACAGCCGCCTGGACCGCGGCATCGGCCGCACCGTACGGCGGACGCATCATGGTGGGAGTGGAACCCGTGGCGGCCAGGATCGCGGCATCCGTCCGGTCCATCTCTTTCCTGATCGCGGGCGGGGACAGCTTGGTCAGGTAGGGGTGGCTGAAGGTGTGGTTGCCTATTGCGTACCCGGCCTCGGCAACCTGCCTGGCGGTGGCCGGGTTGGCGGTGGTGTTGGACCCGGTCATGAAGAACGTGGCCTGCGCGTCGTTGGCCTTCAGGATGTCCAGCAACTGGGGCGTGGTGCGGGGGTCGGGCCCGTCGTCGTAGGTCAGTGCAGCGCACGGGACAATATCGCAGTTCACGTGCCTGTGGGCCGGGGCGCTGGCCGGGCGCGGTGCTGCGGCGGCGTTCAGCTGCCCCAGCACCTGGCGGCCGTAATCGCTGAGGGCAGCAGCCGTGTCCGCGGCATTCATCGTGGCCGTCACCTCCCGGCCGGTCATGCCGGGCTGCCCTGCGGAGACGGTCAGTTCGCCTTCCGGACTGAGGACAAGGTCGGTCGGGATTCCTTGAGGGGCGCGGGCCGCGATGTCGGCAGGGATGCCCGCCGCGCGTGCTTGCATGGCGGGGATGGACTCAGGCCTCAGCAGGTCGGTTCCGCTCCGGACCGCGCCGGAGGCCAGGTCGACATAAACGGTGGCGGACGCCATCGCACTGACTCCCTCCGGCCCGGTGTCCGACACTCTTTGACGGACCACAAGCTCATTGCCCTTGGCTTGGACGGGTTTGGCCGAAATGACCATTTCCCGGCCCTGGTGCTGGCCGGCATTCAGTGCCATCGCGGGCCGGTAGCGGCCACCCGCCGGAGCCGCCGCATCCAGGAGTCCCAGCAGCCACGAGTCAATCTGGGCGTTGAAGGCGGGCAGCCCGTCAACGTAGGTCCAGGACGCGTGGACGTGGTGGTTTCCCACCTGGGCCGTCAAGGCCATCGGGTAGCCACCCGGGACAGCGGCCGGCTGATCCAGCACGTCCGACAATGGCGGTGGCATCGGCACCACCCGCGGCTGGCTGGAAACCCGGTCATGGGGCTGCAGCAGGGAAGGGGCCACCGCACTGCCAGCACCGCTGGCCAACACCGCCGCTGCGCAGAGCGAGGCAACGAACAAACGCAGGCAGGCAACAGCCACGCTCCCGCGGGTGCGCCCCATACCCAGCCCCATCGATCCGCACGCTCCTCAGGTGTTGACCTCTCGATTGTCCCTTACTACCAGGCCCACATGACGAAACCGGAGGCAGTTGCCTGGAACCGGGGAGCTGCGGCAGCCTAGATTGTCACGTTGAGTCCCGCTGTGTAGCCGGCAGCGACGGAACCGGTCATCGTTGCCAGCTGGTAGATGCCGCCGTCGTTCCCGAACACGTTGTCCGACTTGAGCGTTGTGCGGGTCATGTTCGCGACGCTGCGCTCGTACCCGGGGGTGGCGTACACGTCGTCGCAGGCCGCCTGCGGCAGCGCGATCTGGGAGACGGCCAATACCTGCCCGGCGGCGGTGGCATTGTTCATGGACTCAAACACTTCGAAGTGGATGTGCGGCCAGCGCCCGGAGTAGGCGGCCGGGAAGATCGACGTGAACGTGACCTGCCCGTTGGCGTCGGCTTCCTGCACGCCGCGCAGGTAGTTCTCGTTCTTCAGGCTCGAGTCGTACATCGAGTATTTTCCGTCCCGGTCGCAGTGCCAGGCGTACACCGCGGCACCGGCCATCGGGGTGCAGCCCTTGGCGTTGTCCAGGAGGGTCAGGATGAAGGTCAGCGGAACGCCCTCCGCCTTTGCGGAGGCAGTCCCGAAGCTCGACGTGATGTCCTTCCGCACCACCCCGGATGCCTCCAGGACATTCGGTCCGTTGGAGCCATCCCCCGGATAGGGGCCTGCGGTCTCCTGCGGGATTTCCACGCCGCACTCGGCGATGACCCTGGTCAGCGTCGGAGTGACGGCGGAGTCAGTGGTCGTGGCAGACGCGGAGGATGTGGCGGCCGCCGCCGTGCTTGATGCCGGGGAGACAGAGCCAGAGGTTCCGGCCGGCGTGCAGGCGGCGAGCGCGGCCACAGCACCGCCTGCGCCCAGGAACAGTCCCAGGGACCTGCGGCTTACCAGGGTGTTCAAGTCGAACTCCAGCCCCCGGTCGTGGTCGGGGTGCGGCTGGTCAAGGTCGGGCTGGCGGGGTGTGCGTGAAGTGGTCATGATGCAACGAAACCGCACGGGGCTATGCCGTGGGCCGGTTGCTGCTGTGCCGTTCCTGTGCGTCCGGACGCACGCTTCCCCGCAGGAAACCAGCCCCGCAGATAGTACGACGGCGGCACTCGCCCGGCGCCGTCGTCGTCCGTTCCAGCGAAGCCGGCCCGGCGCATAAGGCGCGGAAAAGCGAGGCGGGGCAGGCCCATTGGAGCCTGCCCCGCCTCTTTGCACCGGCTGATGCCCTGCGCCCGACTTTCGGGTTTCCTGTTGCGATGGAGTATGCAGGAACATCTGCCGGCGGGTCTGGTGCGGACGCCCGCGGTCGCCGGCGGCCTAGAGCGTCCTGGGATCGTCGGCGTACATCTTCAGCCTGATGTTCAAGGCGTCGGACATGTGGCGGGCGGCGATCTCACCCGCGCGCTCGGAGTCGCCGTCCCCGATGGCGTCCAGCAGCTCGGCGTAGTCCGCCAGCACCACCGGCCACCTTCCCGGGTAGGTCAGGGTGGTGAGGGTGTACCGGCGCACCTGCTGGTCAAGGCGTTCCAGCAGTCCGATCAGCGACGGGCTGTGGGTGGCGTGCCACAGCTGGGCATGGAAGGCGCGGTTGGTTTCCGCGAGCGCCCGGCCATCATTGGGATCCAGCTGCTGCATCTGCGCCAGCAGCCCCGTGAGCAGCTGGCGGTCCAGGGCGGTTGCCTTGACGGCAGCCTTGGCCGCGGCGGCCTGCTCCAGGATGATCCTCGACTCGTAGATGTCGATGATCTCCTCGGCTGAATGCGTACGGACCACCACCGCCTTGCCGCGCCGTTCCACCAGCCCGTCCTGTTCCAGCCGCTGCAGCGCCTCCCGCACAGGTGTCCGGGATGCCCCGTACCGCTCAGTGAGCTTCGCCTCCGTGAGCGGCTCGTCAGGCGCAAAGACACTCGCGAGAACATCCTCGCGAAGCCGCTGATGGATGGGACTGGCCACTTTTTCCTCTTTTCCGTTGCTGGTGGGGGCTGCTGGGTTGCCTAGGCGATGGAGCCGGCACGGCGGCCGAAGACGGCGCCCGCCGCAAGCCCGGAGCCGCCGGGGTAGTTTCCGCTGAACAGTCCGCCCAGCGCTTCGCCGCAGGCATACAGCCCTTCGAGCGGCTCCGCGTCTTCGGTGAGCACGCGGCCCCAGGTGTCCGTCTTGAGGCCACCGAAGGTGAAGGTGATGCCGCAGGTCACCGGGAAAGCGTAGAACGGGCCGGTGGCGATGCTGCGGGCCCAGTTGCTCTTCGGCGGCTGGGTGTCGGCCCGGCGTCCGTCCTTGACGTTGGGGTCGAAGGGCGAGCTGCCGGTGATCGAAGCATTGAAGTTGTGCACCGTCTCCTCCAAACCCTCGGGGCTGATACCGGCCTTTTGGGCCAGCTCGGCGAGGGTTGGAGCGGTGACCACCGAGACGCCCGGCATGTCGTACTCCTCGGCGCGCAGCATGGGGCGGGAAGAAGCGTCAAAGATCTGGAAGGCAGCCGATCCCGGCTGGGCAAGGATGTCCCGGCCGTACTTCGCGTAGGTGTAGTTGCGGTAGTCGGCGCCCTCGTCCACGAACCGCTTCCCGTCGCTGTTCACCACGATGCCCAGCGGGTACCCGCCGCGGGTGAGCTGGTTGGTGAGCGCCAGGTTGCTCTCGTTCTCCGGGTGCCAGGCGTCCCAGGCCACGCTGTGGCACGTGGACCAATCGCCGCCCCTGGCCGCCCCGGCATCCAGCGCAGCGAGGATCATCTCCCCCGTGTTGCCCGGCGTGCCGCGTACCTTCGCGTTCTGCCAGCCCTCCCCCAGGTGCCGGCGGCGCAGTTCAGGCGAGGCTTCGAACCCTCCCGAGGCGAGGATGACCGACTCGGCCCGGAGCTCACCTTCTTCGGATGAGCTGCGGTACCGGACCCCGCACACGCGGCCGTCCTCCTGGACCAGTCCGGTGGCTGCGCAATCATAGATAACCTCCACGCCCATGCGCTCTGCGGCGGCGCGGTGGTCGGCCATGAGTCCCTTGCCGCCGCCCACGTTGCCCACGTGCAGTCCGCCCCAGAACAGATACCCGCCGTCCTGGGTCCGGTACGCCTGGCGTTCGTACATCAGGCGGTATTTGAGTCCCATGCCCTGAAGCCAGCGCAAGGTCGGGTTGCTTTCGTTGACCAGGACTGCGGACAGTTCGGGGTCGTTGCGCCCTTCAGAGACCTTGGACAGATCGGCAAGGTATTCGGCAGCGGCGTACGCGGGGACTTCGCTGGCGGCGTGCCGCTCATCCGGTTCCACGAATTCGATGAGCTCCTGGAGCCCGTCGTGGGAGATGCGCGTGGCACCGGCGGTGTAGAAGCTGTTGCCGCCCGAGGCGGCTTCCCGCGCCTTTTCCAGCAGGACAACTTTGCGTCCACGCTCGGCGGCTGCAAGTGCTGCCGCAAATCCGGCGTTGCCGCCGCCCACTACCAAAACGTCGCTCTTGATCATCATCAATCTCCTCAGCTCCATCGCTGTACACGATTGTATACATAAGTATGCCGTCGCATGCAATGGGGTGGCGGCACATGCTTGGGGGCATGGCAGGAGAGGGTGAGTGCCGGAGGTGGTGGCTACCCCAGGCGCGGGTGGCTGATTTCCTGGGCGTCGATGTACATCTGGATGCGGATGTTCTTTGCTTCGTCCATGTGGGCGCTGGCGATGCGGCCGGCCTCCTCCGCGTTCCGTGCGCGGATGGCAACCAGCAGCTCCTCGTGCTCCTTCAGCACGCGGCCCCAGCGCTCCTTGGTGGAGAGCGTGGTGCCGGGGTAGCGGATGAAGTGGACCAGGATCCGGTCGAGCAGGTCAAGGAGGGCGGCGCTGTGGCTGGCGGCCCAGATGCGCTCATGGAAGGTGCGGTTGGCGGCGGCCAGTTCAGCCGGAGTGGCAGCATCGAAATCAAGGGTGACCATGGCCTGGTGCGCGCGGTCGATCAGCATCAGGTCCATGTCCGTGTGCCGGAGAGCCGCAGTTTTTGCGGCCGCCTCCTCCAGGAAGGTCCGCACCTCATAGAGGTCCAGCATCTCCTCCGGGCGGTACTCCCGCACCTGCATGCGTGAACCGTAGCGCTCCACGAGCCCTTCGGTTTCGAGGCGCCGCAAGGCTTCCCTGATGGGCGTCCGGGAGACGTTGTACTTCTTGGCCAGGGCGCTTTCAACGAGCTGGGCACGGGGAGGCAGCTCCTGCGAGATGATGGCGTTCCTGATCATCAGGTAGGGGCTTGTCTCTGGTTGCGACGCCACGGGCGGCCTCCGGTCTTCATGCAAACAAGCGGCAGGACGCGCCGGCGCCATACCTTTAGCCGCAATTCTAGCGCACTGCATACCGTTCCGGCGGGCTGTGAACACCGTGCCGATATTCCGCACACTCTCCCCAAAAGCACCGGGCACCCACACTCCCCTTTCGGTATTCATCTTTTGAAGACTGTTGCTTAAGTCATATCAACGGTATACCGTTTGTGACCAACGCCATACAGCAGGGTAATTACCGGATTCCGGTTTGCTCAGCTTTGAACATTCATCCGGCGGCTGCACACGGTAGCCCGGGGATTTTCAGGAGAACCAATGACGCTTCTATTCAGGGAAGAGCCGCACGCCGGCACCCTCCCGGTCACCCCGGTGCCGGCCACCCTCGTCCGTGGGGGCACCAGCAAGTGCTGGATATTCCGGGACGAGGACCTTCCGGCTGACGCCCTGGAGACGGACCGTCTCCTCATCCGCACCTTCGGTTCGCCGGATCTCCGCCAGATCGACGGAGTAGGCGGCGCCTCGTCCACCACCAGCAAGGCGATCACCGTGGCCGGCACCGACCGGGACGGAACGGTCCGCTACCGGTTCGCCCAGGTGGCCATCGACAAGCCGGCAGTCGAGTGGGCCAGCAACTGCGGCAACTGCGCAACAGCGCTGGGCCTCTACGCGCTCCATGCCGGGCTGGTCGCTCCCACCGGGGAAGTCACCCGGGTCCCCATCCTGAACACCGTGACCGGGCTGCGCCTCGTTTGCGAGATCCCCACACCGGGGGCGCAGGTACCGGCCTACGGCGGGCGGCGCCTCGACGGCCAGCACTACCCCGGCGTCCCCATCGACGTCATCTTCCAGAAGTCCTCCTGGTCCAGCTACGGTGCACAGTTCCCCACAGGCAACCCCACGGATGACATCGAGGTCGACGGGAAGCGGTACCAGGCGACACTGATCGACGCGGGCGCCCCGGCTGCACTCTTTGCCGCACAGGACCTGGGGCTGGACGCAACCGCCAGCGAGGAAGCCTTGGAGGCACTGGTCCGGATCGCTCCGCAGTTGCGCGCTGCGGCCGCACGCCGGATGGGGCTGCCGCAGAACCTCAGCTCCATTCCGCAGGTTGGCGTCGTGGGGCCTCCGCCCGCAGGCGCAACCGGCGTTTCGGCCCGGATGATCTCGATGAGCGCGTTGCACCCCGCCATCGGCCTCACCAGCGCGGTCGCCGTCGCGGCTGCTTCGGGGACCGCAGGCAGCGTGGTGCAGCGCAACGTGGTTCCGGCGGCGGAGGCCGGACTCTTTATCCACTTACTGAAAGGCAAGACGGCGCTGGCATTGGATGCAGCCGATCCCGCTGAAGTCTCCTTTCAACGCTCGGCCCGCGTCATCAGCGAAAGCACCATCCTGGTGCCAAGTGACTGAAGAAACCTCTACAGGAAAACCCAGCCCAAGGAATCAGCCATGAAAATCAGCATTCAAAACCTGCAGCTGAAGTACGGAAGCTTCACTGCCATCGAAAACCTCAACCTCGACATTGAAGACGGCGAGGCACTGGTCCTCCTGGGCCAGTCGGGCTGCGGCAAGACCAGCACGATGCGCTGCATCGCCGGCCTGGAGGAGCCCACCTCGGGGCGGATCATCATCGACGACGTTGTGGTCTTCGACTCCGAAAAGGGCATCAACCTGCCCCCGAACAAGCGCAACGTCGGCATGGTCTTCCAGTCCTACGCGGTATGGCCGCACATGACGGTTGCCCAGAACGTTGCCTATTCGCTCAAGCAGAAGAAGCTCTCCAAGAGCGAAATCGATGAGCGCGTCATGGAGGCGCTCACGCTGGTCGGCCTGGAGCCCTACGCCGACCGCGGCGCCAGCCTGCTCAGCGGCGGCCAGATGCAGCGCGTCGCCCTGGCACGCAGCCTGGTCATGCGGCCCAGCGTGCTCATGCTCGACGAACCGCTCTCCAACCTTGACGCCCGCCTGCGTGACCGGCTCCGGGTTGAACTGCGTGAGATCCAGCTCCAGTTGGGGCTCACCTGCGTGTACGTCACCCACGACCAGCACGAAGCCTTCGCCCTGGCAGACCGCATCGCCCTGCTCCAGGGCGGCCGGATTGTGCAGATGGGCGCCCCGCAGCACATGTACGAGGCACCCGCCAGCGCCTCGATCGCCCACTTTCTGGGTGTTTCCAACATCATGGACTGCACCCCGGAGGGCAAGGCCACCGGCGCCACCACGGCACGCATCGCCAACAGTGAGCTCACCATCCAGTCGGCGCAGCAGGCCAGTGATGCGGGCGCATCCCCCAAGGTCTGCATCCGGGCCGAGGACCTGCAGATCACCGCCATGCCCACCGAACACCCCAACTCGTGGCCGGGGACGGTACGCGTGGCGGGCTTCCAGGGGAACGACATCCGGTACGCGATCCAGCTGGAATCCGGGCCCGAACTGGACGCACTGGGCGGGCTGAGGCGCGGCGAACAGCACAAGGTGGGGGACCGCGTGTGGGTCACCGTCAACCCCCGCGAAGTCCAGATCCTGCCGGCTGAGGTCCTCGCATGAGCCTCAAGACCACCGAGGCGGCCAGCCGCGCCGAGGCCCGCCTGGCACCGAAGCCCGAACCCCGGAACTACCGCTCTGCCCGGACCCTTGCCGGCCTCCGGAAGAACACGCCGGGCCTGATCGTCCTGGTGATCCTCGGCGTCCTCATCGTCCTCCCCCTTGCCCTGGTCCTGCTCGCCGCGTTCTCGGACAGCGTTCCCCGGCCGGGCAGCATCTCCCTGGGCGGCCTGACGCTGTCCAACCTGGCGCTGCTGGCCACCCCGGAAGCACTCGGGGCCCTGGTCAACTCGCTCATGGTCGGCGCAGGCTCGGCACTCATCGCCCTGCTGATCGGCGCATTCCTGGCCTTCGTGTGCGCCCGCTCCGATGCGCCGTGGCGGAAGTTCATCTTCTTCATCGGCATGGCGCCGATGTTCATCCCCGCCCTGGTGGGCGCCCTGGCCTGGTCCCTGCTCTGCTCGCCCAGCGCCGGCTACATCAACATCTTCCTCCGCGACCTGGGCATTGACGCCGCCATCAACATCTACAGCCTCCCGGGCCTGGTGTTCGTGCTGGGAATCTTCTACGCCCCGTACGCCTTCCTGCTGCTGCACAGCTCGCTGTCGATGATGAACGCCGACCTCGAAGAGGCTGCCACCGTCCACGGGGCCCCGCTGCGCACCATGCTGCGGACCGTCACCCTGCCCCTGGCCCTGCCGGCCATCCTGGGCTCCGCCGTCCTGGTCTTCGCGCTGACGATGGAAAACTTCCCCGTGGCCCAGGTCATCGGCAACCCCGCCGGCGTGGACACGCTGCCCACCTATATCTACCGCCTCATGAGTGCCACTCCGGCCAAGAGCAACCAGGCTGCCAGCGTCGCCGTGATCCTGACCGTTGCGCTGATGGCCGTGACCCTCATCCAGCAGCGCATCATCAACAAGCGCAAATTCACCACCATGACCGGCAAGGGCAACCGTCCCCGGCAGGTGCCGCTGCGCAAGATGCGCTGGCCCTTCACCATCCTGGCCCTGGCCTACTTCGCCGTGTCCGTCGTCCTGCCCATGCTCGCACTGCTCGCCGCGTCCATGCAGGCCACCCCCTTCGTGTCCTCGATGTCGCAGCTGCTGGAGGCCAATTCCCTCAGCTTCGCCAAGCTGATCGAAGTCCTCGGATCCAACGATTTCCAGCTCGCCCTCAAGAACAGCGTCCTGGTGGCCCTGATCGCGGCATTCGCCGGCACCACCCTCAGCTTCATCGCCTCCTACATCCGCTACCGCACCAAGTCCAAGGTGGGACGGCTGATCGAACTGGTCGCCATGACCCCCCTTGCCGTCCCCGCCATCGTGATGGGCATCGGACTGCTCTGGACCTGGCTGCTGCTGCCCCTGCCCATCTACGGCACCCTGGCGATCCTCGCCGTCGCCTGCGTTGCAGTGTTCATGCCCCAGGGCTACCGCGGCGTCTCCGCATCGATGCTCCAGATGGACCAGGACCTCGAGGACAGCGCGGTCATGCTCGGCGCCGGACGGACCAGGTCCGTCCTGGACGTCACCCTGCCCCTGATGCGCGTCGGCATCATGTCCTCGTTCCTGCTGTTCCTCATGCTGTCCATGCGTGAGCTCAGCGCCTCCATCTTCCTCTTCACCTCGAACACCCGGATCCTGTCCATCCTCGTGTTCGACAACTTCGACAACGGCCAGAGCCAGGCAGCTGCCGCCGTCAGCGTCCTGTACTGCCTCGTCATCGGAATCCTCGCCGTCATCGCCCAAAAAGTCGGCGGCGAACGCAAGACCAAGAACTGACCTCACCCACCTTTGAAAGGGACACCCACAATGAAGTTAGCGTCCAAACTTCCCGCCCTCACCGCAGCCGGAGTGCTGCTCGCCCTCAGCCTGGCCGGGTGCGGAAGCCCCGCCCAGAGTGCCGGCGTGGTCACTGCCACCGCAGCTGTGAACACCGACAACGGACTGGTGATCAACGGCGAATCCATCGCGGACAAGGACACCTACGAGAAGGCCAAGACCCAGACCCTGTCCCTCTACTCCGGCTACACCGATTCCTCTGAAAGCGCGCTGGTTGACGCCTTCACCAAGGACACCGGCATCAAGGTCAACGTCGTCCGGCTCACCCCGAACAAGCTCTCCGAACGCGTTCTCTCCGAACAGGGCGCCGGCAAGCTCAGCGCCGACGTCATCCGCACCTCCGACTACCGGATTGCCAAGTCCATGGAGGACGCCAAGGTCTGGAAGGCCTATGACGTACCCGGCGCCTCGGCCCTCAAGGACGTTTCCGTGGACGGCGGCCAGTTCACCCGCATGTTCAACTCCGTCTACACCCTGGGCTACAACACCCAGCTGGTGAAGGAAGCCGATGCCCCCAAGTCCTGGGCGGATGCCGTCGGCGGCAAGTGGCAGGGCAAGCTGGGCATCGTCCAGGGCGGCTCGGGCGGCAGCACCGCTGCGCTGAACAGGTTCATGGAAACCAAGATGGGCGGCGACTACTTCGCCAAGTACGCTGCGCAGAAGCCCAAGATCTACGACTCCCTGGGTGCTGAAGCCACGGCGCTGGCCCGCGGTGAAGTGGCCGTGGGCACGGTCACCATCAGCGGCACCAACATCTCGGCCGTCCAGGACAAGGCCCCGGTCAAGTTCATCGTCCCCGAGGAAGGACTCGTCTCGTACGACTATTACCTGGGCATGACGGGCACCGCCACGAACGTGGAAGCCGCGAAGGTCTTCATGAACTACAACCTTTCCAAGCAGGGCCAGCAGGTCTTTGCGCAGATCGGTGAATACCCGGTCCGCACCGACGTGGCACCGCCCACCATCATGGGTGTGACGCTCCCCGCCGTCGATTCCGGCAAGGTCTACCGCATGCAGAACACCGACGCCGTGACCTATGGCAAGGACGACCTTGCCAAGTGGAACCAGGTCTTCGGCTACACCAAGTAACCCCGCAATCCCGTGCCTGGGGACCCGGCCTCCGCCGGGTCCCCAGGCTTTTTTCATTCACCCACCACCAGGAGCCCCGTGACCGCCGTCCACGTCCCCGCACTTCCGGTGCCCCGGAACACCTCGTCCCTGCTGGTCCGCCAGGACGGCAGGACCATCCTTGAACTCGGCGACACCACCCGCGCCAGTTACGTCGCCTCCGTGCGCAAAAGCCTGCTCTCGATCCTTTTCGGAATCCAGGTGGACGCCGGCACGGTCAGCCTCGACGCCACCCTCGATGAGTTCGGTGTTGATGATGTTGGCGGCCTGCTGCCCATCGAGCGGACGGCCCGGCTCCGTGACCTGTTGACGTCGCGTTCGGGCGTCTACCATCCGCCCTCCAGCCCGGGCAGTGACGAGGATGCCTTCCCTTCACGTGGCACAAAAGCACCGGGGCAGTATTTCCTCTACAACAACTGGGATTTCAACGCCGCCGGCGCGATCTTCGAGAAGGCCAGCGGCCTGACCGTCTTCGAAGCGTTCCAGAAGCACCTGGCCGGTCCGCTGGGGTTCGACGACTACGACCCCACACGCCAGCGAATGCTCGGGGACGCCCGAAAGTCCGCCTTCCCTGCCTACCACCTCTTCCTCTCCGCCCGGGACCTGGCGAAGATCGGGATGCTGATGGCTGCCGGCGGCCAGTGGGAGGGACGGCAGCATGTCCCCCGGGAGTGGGTCAGGGACAGCGTGGCCACCCATGTCAGGCGCGCAGACATGGCGCCGGCCACCGGTTTTGGCACCTGCGACTACGGCTACCTGTGGTGGCTCCCCCGGGAATCCGGCCCGCAGTGGGAGGGGGCGTTCCTGGCGGAGGGCAACTACGGCCAGTTCCTGCTGGTCCTGCCGGCAATCCGCAGCGTCATTGTGCACCGGCGCTTCGTCAGCGACAGCTTCGCCGTCGCCCGGAACACCCACACGGCAACTGCCTCGACGGCAGGCCCCGCTCCGGTGACCCACGGCGAATTCATGGACCTTGCCCGGGCGCTGGTTGCCGGGCCCCTGGCCCGGTAGGCGTCAGGAAAGGCACCGTACGACGGCGGCACCCTCCTTTGTCAGGAAGCCGCGCCCTTGGCGATGGAACGGAACACCTTGGTTGCCTGCTGCGCCGCGGGGCTGAGCCGCCGGTTTGCCAGGTGGGCCAGGAGGATCCGGCGCTTTGGGGACCCGGCGAGCGGGACCGCCACGACGTCGGGCCGCAGGGCCGTCAGCGCCAGCCTGGGTGCCAGGGCGATCCCGATACCGGCCGCCACCATGCCCTGTGTCTCCTGGTAATCGTTGGCGGCGAAGGCGATCCGCGGTTCGAACCCGGCGTCGCGGCATACCCGGCTGAGGACGTCGGCCACGGGGTGCTCGTCGCGCACCACCCATTCCTGGTCGCTCAAGGCGCCGATGCGGACCGAGCCCAGTTTGGCAATGGGGTGCTCCCGCGGTACCAGCAGCACTGTTGGATCGTTCATCAGCCTGACCAGGGCCAGGTCGGGGTCCTCGATCTGCTGCCAGGGATAGTCCCACAGCAGCGTCAGTTCGATTTCCCGCCGCCGCAGCCGCTCCAGCAGGCCGTCCCGGCGGGCGCTGACAACCGTCACTGCCACCTCCGGGTGGCGGGCGCGGAACGCCAGCACAACGTCGGGCATCAGGGAGGCCCCGCCGGTGGGAAAGGTCCCAAGCCGGAGCTGGCCCCGCCGAAGGCCCGCGAACTCCCCCATTTCGGCGCGGGCAGCTTCAACGGTCCTGTCGATGTCGTCGGCGTAGTGCAGCAGGGCGTGCCCCGCCTCGGTCAGGACCACGCCCCGGGGATGGCGCTCGATGAGGACCACGCCCATCTCCTGCTCGAGTTTGGCTATCTGCTGCGACACCGCCGAGGTGGTGAAGGAAAGGGCGGCAGCAGCCGAGGTCAGGGAGCCGGAACGGCCCACCTCACGGAGCACATGGAGCCGGTGGAGATCGAGGATTGCCATGCACTGAGTTTAGCAAAAGTAGATAGTCGTCCATTTATTTGCGATTGTGCTGAAGGCTCCCATCCCGGATCGTAGAAGTACAAGGTGCTGTGAAGTAGAGCACCTGCAAGTTACGAGGGAGAAATACAGTGGGACTCAAAGGACATTGGTACCGGGGCGGCACCAGCAAGTGCTGGCTCTTCGATGCCAGGGACGTGGCCCTCCACGCCCCCACCCGCGAGGAAATCCCCGCACTGCTGTCAGCCGCTTTCGGCGCAGCGGATGCGCGGCAGCTGGACGGCGTCGGGGGCGGAACGTCCACCACGTCAAAGGCTGCGGTCATCTGGGCAACCCCTGGTGCCGAGGCAGACCTCGACTACCTTTTCGCCCAGGTGGGGATCGGTGACCCCACCGTTGAGCTGGGTTCCAACTGCGGCAACTGCGCCACCGCCATTGCCCTGTTCGCCGTCCAGACGGGCATCGTTCCCGCCCGGGACGGCATGACCAAGGTCCGCATGCGCCACGTCACTTCCGGCGCCGTGCTCAGCGGAGCGGTTCCAACTCCCGGCGGCCACATTCCCAAGTCCGGCCTGGCACGGGTTCCGGGCAGCAGCGCCGCCGGTGTTCCCGTCAGCCTCTCGTTCCACGGCCCCTGGGGCCAGAACACCGGCGCACTCCTGCCTACCGGCAACACCGTGGACCAACTCCAGGTCAACGGCAGGACCCTGGGCGCAACGATGGTGGACGCCGGCGCCCCTGCCGTGCTCCTCGCAGCCGACCAGGCCGGCGTCGATCTTTCCTCAATGACGGACAACCTCAGTGCCCAGCTGCCGGACCTCATCGCGGCACGGGCATCAGCCGGCCTCATCATGGGGCTGCGGAAGCCTGAGGATCCGCCGCAGAACGCTGTCCCGAAAGTCGGGGTTGTGGCGCCTGCCGGCGATTACATCGCCGCGGACGGAACAACCATCACCGCCGGCAGCCACGACGTGCGGGTGCGGATGCTGTCCATGCTCGCACCCCACCCGGCCATCGGCCTGACCTCAGCCGTGGCAGTTGCCCTTGCATCCTCGCTGCAGTCATCGGTCGTAGCCAACGCAGCAGGGCAATCACCCTCCACCGGCACCGGAACTCCCCGCTTGCTGCGGGTCGGGACGCCCGCCGGCGTGATCACCGCCGAAATCATCACCGATGACACCGGCGCCGTCAGCGAAGTGGCCCTCCACCGGGCAGCCCGCCACATCGCCACCGCAGATATCGACGTGGCCCCGGCCGCCGAGCTGTCTGCCTAACACCCCTACCTCTTTGCCCCATCATTAAGGGGCCGCACCAACCAGGAAGTTGTTCAATGAAGATCAAATCCATCCTCGGACACCTGTATGTCCAGGTACTCATCGGAGTCGCCCTCGGCGTCGTTGTGGGCGCACTGTGGCCCGACCTCGGTTCGTCCCTCAAGCCCATCGGCGACGGCTTCGTGAAACTCGTGAAGTTCATGATCGCCCCCATCGTGTTCTGCACCATCGTCGGAGGCATCACCTCGCTGCGGGACACCAAGAAGGTGGGCCCCACCCTGATCCGTTCGCTTGGCCTCTTCTACGCGCTGACGGCACTCGCCCTGGCCCTGGGCCTGGCCGCGGTGACGCTGTTCCAGCCCGGCGCCGGGATGCACATCGATCCCACTCACCTGGACTCCTCGGTGGCGCAGAAGTACACCACGCAACTTCCCAGCAGCAACCCCGTGGACTTCATCCTCAGCATCATCCCCACCACCTTCGTTGGCGCCTTCGCCGACGGTGAGGTCCTGCCCGTGCTGGTCATTGCAATGCTGTGCGGCTTTGCCTTCAGCAAGCTCGGCGCACCGGGCCAGCTGGCCCTGAACGTGGTCAACAGCTTCAACAAGCTGCTCTTCATCATGTTCGGCTACATCATGAAGGTGGCTCCCCTGGGAGCCTTCGGGGCCATGGCCTTCACGGTGGGCAAGTACGGCGCCCACTCCATCGGAAACCTCGGCATGCTGATCCTTGCCTTCTACGCCGCCTGCATCGTCTTCGTGGTGGTCGGCCTGGGCATCCTGGCCAAGGTGACCGGCTTCAGCCTGTGGCAGATCCTGCGCTACTTCAAGGATGAATTCCTGATCGTCCTGGCCACGTCCTCCAGCGAACCGGTCCTGCCGCGCCTGCTGTCCAAGCTCGAACGGATCGGCTGCGACCGCAGCGTTGTGGGCCTGGTGGTCCCCACCGGCTACTCCTTCAACCTGACCGGAACGGCCATCTACCTCACCCTCGCCTCCATGTTCATCGCCCAGGCCTGCGACATCCACCTCAGCTGGGGCCAGATCCTGCTGATGCTCGGCATGATGCTGCTGACCTCCAAGGGCGCGGCGGGCGTCACCGGAAGTGGTTTCGTGGCCCTGGTGGCGACGCTGACGGTCATGCCCACCCTGCCGGTGGCCGGCGTGGCCCTCATCGTGGGCATCGACCGCTTCATGAGCGAGGCCCGTGCCCTCACCAGCACGGTCTGCAACATCGTCTCCTGCGTGGCAATCGCCAAGTGGCAGGGTGAGCTGGACATGGTCAAGCTCCGCTCCGAGCTCCAGGCGGGCTTCGTGCCCACCGAGGCGGAGAAGGTTCAGCTGGCCGAACCGGCCCTGGCCCACTAACCGGCCGCCAGGCCACCACCACCAGTGTTTGCCCGGGATCCCAGCAGGGGTCCCGGGCAAACCCCTGCAAGGGGTACTACTTCACAATCCGCACGGAAAGGACCCGAAATGAGTGAGCGCCAAACGGAACAGGAAACTGCAGAAGACTGCGACGCCGGCACCTGCTTCTACTGCCAGAGCCCGGAAACCGACTAGCGCCCCAGCCCTCGGGCCACGCCGTCAGCCTGGGCATTGCGAGGCAGGGCGGCAAGAGGCCCTAGACCCACTGCTCCCACAGCGTCAGCTGCAGGCTGACGGTCCCGGACGAACCAGCCACAACGGAATCGGCCCCCGCGGAAGGGTCGACGACGGCACCCACGTTGCCGCCGTCGTCGTCCCTTCCAGCAAAAACAGCCAGCCGCATCAGCCGCATCACGCCCGGACCGCCTCAGCAGCCGCATCCGAAGAACGCACGGGCGTCTCCAGCCCAAGGTTTTCCCGCAGGGTGTTCCCGCGGTACTCCGTGGGGTACACCCCGCGTTCCTGCAGCTCCGGCACCAGGTGGTTGACGATGTCGTCCAGGCCGGAGGGAATGAGCCACGGCGAGATGTTGAATCCGTCCACCGCCCCCACCCGCGCGAACTCGGCCAGCTGGTCCGCCACCTCAACGTACGAACCCGTGAAGGTGGAATCCACCCGTGCAGTGCGGGAGGTGACGAACTGCCGGATGGACAGCCCCTTGTCCTTGGCCTCGGCCCGCCACTGGTCCGCCAGCTGCCGCGCCTTGGCGCCGTGGAAGCCGCTGCCGCGGGTCTCGGACGTTTCCTCCACCACCGGATCGATCTCCGGCAGCGGTCCGTCCGGATCGTAGGCCGACAGCTCGCGGCCCCAGAACTGCTCCAGGTAGGCGATGGCCTGCTGCGGGCCGATCTGCAGGCTCCGCACCCACTCCTTCTTCTCCGCCGCCTCCGCAGCGGTGGGCGCCAGGATGAACTCACTGGCCGGCATGATCTGCACGGCGTTGGCACCCCGGCCAGCGGCCAGGGACCGCTCCACGAGGTCCTTGCGGAACTCCACGGCGTCGTCGAACTTGGGGTGCGCGGAGAAAATCACATCAGCCTGCCGGGCGGCAAAGTTGCGGCCCTCGGGCGAGTCGCCGGCCTGGAACAGCACCGGGCGGTACTGGGCGCTGCGCGGCAGCCGCGGCGTCACGTCCACCGTGTAGTGCTGGCCCTGGTGCACCACCCGCCGGGCAGGACCGTCCGGGGTTTCCCACGAATCCCAGATCCTCTTGGCCGTCTCCACGAACGCTTCGGCGTGCTTGTACCGGTCAGCGTGGTCCAGGTATCCCCCGCGGCGGAAGTTGGCCCCGGTCCAGGCGTTGTCAGTGGTCACGATGTTCCACGCGGCACGCCCGCCCGAGATCAGGTCCAGCGACGCGAGCCGGTGCGCCAGGTCGGCGGGATCGTTGTACGTGGTGTTCTGGGTGGCCACCAGCCCGATGTTCCGGGTCACCGAGGCCAGTGCGGCCAGCATGGTCTGCGCGTCCGGCCGGCCCACCACGTCCAGCGCGTGCGGGCGGCCCAGGTGTTCACGGAGGCGGAGTCCCTCGCCCAGGAAGAACGCGGCGAACAGCCCCCGCTCGGCGGTCTGGGCGATGCGGCGGAACGATTCGAAGTCCGTCTGCGAGCCCGATTCGGCGGCCTTCCAGATGGTGCCGGAGTTCACGCCCTGGAAGAAGACCCCAAACTGGATCTGGCCCGACGGCACAAAGACGTCGGATTTAGCACGGTTGTGCTGTGTCACGGTGGTTCCCCTTACTTTCCCGCGCCGGCGGGCGCAGCGGCGGTGGATGCGGCGGTGGCGTAGCGGCTCACCGGGCGTGAAAGCCCCAGCAGGTCGCGGAAGGTGCCGTCCTGCACCACCGGGCGGAGGACTCCGCCGCGGCGCAGTTCCGGCAGGACCAGGCGGCCCAGTTCCTCCAGGTCGACAAAGAGCGACGCCGGGTGCAGGCGCACGCCGTCGGCCTCCTTCAGGAGTTCCGTGAGGAAGTCCGTGAGACCGGCGGCGGAACCGGCGTAGTTAGCACGGCCGGAGCCAAAGCCAGCCACCCGCCCCGCCGCGGCCTGCCCGCGGGAGTCCAGGACGACGTCGAGCTCGGCGACCACTGCAACGCCGGCAGCCACCCGGGACCGCACATCGCGGACCTCTGCCGCCAGCAGTTCGGCGGCAGGTGCGGACGCCAGCACGGCATCCACGGCGTCCGCGGAAACCTCCCCCAGCAGGGACGCGGGCGCCAGCACGGGCAGCTGCCCCTGCAGCGGCCGCGGAATGATGGACGGCCCCTTCACGGAATAGCCGGCGCCGGCAAAATCGGCACGAGTCTCGAAATCGACCGCCGTATCAAAATCGACATAGTGCAGCTTGTCCACGTCGATGTACCGGCCGGTGGCCACGTCGCGGATCACGGCGTCGTCCTCCCACGAATCCCACAGCCGCCGGGACACCTCGCTGGACGCCGCGGCCTCCTGACCCAGTGCAGCGCCGGTCACGGACGGGCGTCCGACGGCGGCAGCAGCCTCCGGCGATTCGGCTGCCGTCACGATCCACCCGGCCCGGCCGCCGGACACGTAGTCCAGGCTGGCCAGCTGGGTGGAGATGTGGAACGGCTCGGTGTAGACGGTGTCCACCTCGGGTACCAGGGCGATGGTCCGGGTGGCGGGCCCGGCGAAGGCCGCCCGCTGCAGCGCGTTGGCGCGGCCCGGAGCGGGTGCGTCGGTGAAGGTTGCTGCATGGAAGCCCGCGGACTCTGCTGCCAGCACGGCCCGGGTGAGGTGCGCGCCGTCCCAGCCGGCGCCGTCGAGCTCAAGGGCAAGGAACCCTCCCTGGCGGGTTGAAGAGATGCTCACTGCTGGTCCTGACGTTCGTAGGGAATCTTTTCGCCGGCCTCGATGGCCACCGGCAGCCGGTTTTCCGCCGGCGGCAGCGGGCAGGTGGCCAGGTCCGTGTACGCGCACGGCAGGTTCACGGCCCGGTTGAAGTCCAGCAGCACGGACCCGTCTGCGGCCGGCACCACGGACAGCGAGCGGTTGGCGGCATAAGTGGTCTTGCCGGAGGTCTGGTCTGTGAACAGCACGGACAGGGCGCCGGGGGCGTGGCCGTTGAATGCGGTCAGCGCCAGCTCCCGGCCGGCCAGCTTGAAGCGGATCTCTCCCGGCGCCTCATACACATGCTGGATGCCCTCGACGGCGGCGCCCACCGTGGTGGGCCTCGGCGCCTCGAACGGCACATAGGTTCCGCGCACGGCATACGCGGCATCGGGCGAGTAGGCGGGCGTGCCCTGGTAGGCCTGCAACAGCGGGTTTTCCGGATGACGGGGCCGGACGATGTATTCGCCGCCGCGCTTGGCCAGTTCAATGACGGTCTCGCCGGACACCAGGTTGATGCCGCCGCGCTCCTCGATGGGGCCAAGCTCAACGGTGGCCCCGGACGCAGTGTTCAACTCCCTGCCGTCCTGCTGCAGGCTGTCACCCGGCTCCAAAAGGACGCGGACGACGTCGGCCGCCACGCTCCAGGTGCCCGGGACGCCTTCCAGCCGGGCGGGTTCGCTGCCCAGCCAGTGCAGGTGGGTCACCGCCAGGAAACCGTGCGGGTGGGCGCGCTGCTGTTCGTGGGCGGCGTGCCATTCCTGCCAGTCGGCGTCGAAGGATTCGAGGGCGGTTCCGGTGGATTGTGCGGTCATGATGCCTTCCCTGACGGGGCCGCGCCGGCCGATGCCTGCGTGGCCGCGAAGTTCTCTTCGGTGATGGTCTTGGATTCCGGCAGCGCTTCCTCGGACAGGCCCCAGCGCTCCAGCACCTTGCCGTAGGAGCCGTCCTTGATGACGGCATTGAGGGCCTCGGAAATGACCGGTGCCAGCCCGTTGCCGCGGAGGGTGGTGGCGGCCACCAGGGTCTCGGAGGGCCAGCCGGCGTTGACCTTGCCCACCACCTTCAGGTCGTCCCGGGTGTTCTCGCGGTACACGGTGGACGGGTAGGGGGCGATGTTCAGGTCCGTCCGGCCGGAGGACAGCGCCAGGATGGTGTCCGCGTCGGAGGAGTAGTACTGCAGCGTGGCCGGCGCTTTGCCCTTGCCCTCGAGCTCCTTGTTCCACGCCAGCAGGATCTTTTCCTGGTTGGTGCCGGACCCCACGGAGATCTTCAGGCCGGAGATGTCGTCCGCGCCCTTGATGTCATAGGTGGCGGACTTTTTGGCCTCGAAACCCATGTACGCGGCCCGGTAGCTGGCGAAGTCGAACAGCTTCACCCGGTCCTTGTTCACGCCCACGTTGGAGAACACAGCCTCAAAGTCGCCGGACTGGGTCTTCAGCGGCCAGTTCTCCCAGGACGTCACCTGCACGTCCAGCTCCAGGCCCAGCTTGTCCGCCACCAGCTGGGCGATGTCCAGTTCGGAGCCGATCGGCGTCTTGTCGTCGGTGGCGTGGAAGGACAGCGGGATGGACCCGGCGGTGGTGGCCACCGTCAGCTTGCCGTCCTTGCAGATCAGCCCGGGGACCTTGGCGGCGAGCGCCGCGTCCTTCTCGCCCCGGATCCGCTGCTGGTCCGGTGAGGTGTTGTAGACCACGCCGTTGCGTGCCGCCGTCGTCTGCGCTCCACCGCTGGCGTTGCCGGCGGCGGAGGCGCCGGGGTCGGCGCAACCGGCGAGCGCGGCGGTGCCAAGGAGTGCGGTGCCGAGGAGTATGACGGCGGGACGCGCCGCGAGGGCGCGGCTGCGGCGGAGGCCGCGGGTGGGGAAAGCCATGGGGTGGTCCTTAGATGTTGAAGGCCGGTTCCAGCACCTTGGAGAAGAAGCTCCGGGTGCGCGGTTCCTGGGGGTTGCTGAAAATTTCCTTGGGGGTGCCCTGTTCCACGATCTGGCCCTGGTCCATGAACACCACGGTGTCCGCCACGTCGCGGGCAAAGCCCATCTCGTGCGTGACGATGATCAGCGTGGTGCCGGACGTGGCCAGTTCGCGGATCACGTCCAGCACTTCGTTGACCAGTTCCGGGTCCAGGGCGGAGGTGGGCTCGTCGAACAGCAGGATCTTGGGGTCCAGAGCCAGGGCCCGGGCGATGGCCACGCGCTGCTGCTGGCCGCCGGAGAGCTGGCGGGGATAGGCGTCGGCCCGGTCCTTGAGCCCCACGCGGTCCAGCAGTTCCAGGCCGCGGCGGCGGGCCTCCTCCCTGGACCGCCCCTGCGCCACGACGGGTGCTTCCGCCACGTTCTCCAGGGCGGTGAGGTGCGGGAACAGGTTGAAATTCTGGAACACCATGCCGATGTCGGTGCGCTGGTTCAGGATCTCCTTTTCGCGCAGTTCGTGCAGGCGGTCGCCGCGGAGTCTGTAGCCCACCAGCTGTCCATCAATGGTGATGTGGCCGCCGTCCACCTTTTCCAGGTGGTTGATGGTGCGCAGCAGGGTGGACTTTCCGGAACCGGAGGGGCCCACGATCACGGCCACCCCGCCCGGTTCCACGGTGAGGCTGACACCTTTGAGGACTTCGGTGGCGCCGAAGGATTTGCGGACGCCGGTGATTTCCACCAGGCCGCGGGTGGCTGTGGGGGCGGTAAGGGTCTCAGTCATCAGGGGTTCCTCCGGGTGGGCACTGCCGCGTGGGTGGCGAAGAATTTACGGGCCTTCTGCAGGGGCGTCAGCGGCAGGCTCCGCACCGCGCCCCTGGAGTAGTGCCGTTCGATGTAGTACTGGAAGACGCTCAGCACGGAGGTGATCACGATGTACCAGAGCGTGGCCACCAGCAGCAGCGGCAGGACCTGCTGGGTGCGGTTGTAGATGACCTGGACCGTGTAGAACAGCTCCGAGTAGGCCAGCACGTAGACGATCGAGGTGCCCTTGACCAGGCCGATGATCTCGTTGAACGCGGTGGGCAGGATGGCGCGCATGGCCTGCGGCAGCACGATCCGCGTGGAGCGGCGCCAGGCCGGGATGCCCAGGGCGGCCGCGGCCTCCAGCTGTCCCTGGTCCACGGACAGGATGCCGCCGCGGATGATTTCGGCCGAGTAGGCGGCCTGGTTCAGGGTCAGGCCCAGCACTGCTGCCGCAAACTGGCTGATCAGTGTGGTGGTCTGGACCTCGAAGAACCGGACGTCCGTGAAGGGGATTCCCAGGCTGATCTTCTCGTACAAGTAGCCCAGGTTGTACCAAAGGAGCATCTGCACCAGCAGCGGCGTGGACCGGAAGATCCAGGAGAACGTCCAGGACACGGAGACCAGCAGCGGCGACGCCGAGAGCCGCATCAGCGCCAGGATGAAGCCGAGCACGAACCCCAGGACGCCGGAGATGGCGGTCAGCTTCAGCGTTTCCAGCAGGCCGTTGACCACGGACTGGGCCGTGAACCACTGCGCCACCACGCCCCACTCCCAGCGCGGGTTGGTGGCCAGCGACCATGCCACGGCCAGGACACCCAGGGCGACGACGGCAGTCCCCACCCAGCGCCACGGATGCTTGGCGGCCACCACGCGGTACGACGAATAGTCCGCGGGGACCCGTTCCGGGACGCCGGCCCTGCCCGGTGGCGCTGCCGGTGGCACCGCCGGTGACGCTGCCGCGGGCTGTTCCTGTTGCGGCTGTGCCGGTTGCGGCTGCTTTGACTGCGCCCCCCTGGTTGCTGAACTCACGGGGCCACCTCACTTCTCATTCCTGGACTGGAGCCGGACTGCCCGGCGTCGGGGCGGCTCGCCCCGGGGTGCTGGCTGCAAATCTAGGACCGGCCGGAACGGGCCAGCAAGGCGCATGGTTGCAATACTTCACGGGGCTTCGCACGGCGTCATGAGTCGGTTTTTTGCGTCCCTTAACGCGCCGTGACGCGGAGTTAACGGCCGTGACCAGGTGCTCGACCGCCGTCGTCACGGCTGCCTAGCATGGGCACTCCGACGGCCACTTCCGCGCCGTCCCCGCACCCACTCGCCGTCAGGAGAGCCCATGCCAGCCACCATCCCGGCCATCGTCTTCATCGGCGGCGGGCCGCGCACGGCGGGTGTGCTGGAACGGATCGCCGCCAACCGGCCGGACGTCTTCGCCGGGCCGCTGCAGATCCACGTGGTGGAGCCGCACATCCCGGGCTCGGGCCGCATCTGGCGGTACGACCAGGACCCCGGGCTCCTCCTCAACTCCATGGCCGCGGACATCACCATGTTCACGGACCAGTCGGTGGACTGCCAGGGCCCCGCCGCACCGGGTCCGGCGCTGGCCGAATGGGCCGCCGGCGTCCTGGACGCCTCCATCATCGACGTCCCGGATTTTCCCCAGCCGCTGTGGGACCAGCTGCGGTCCCTGACCGGCACCACCTTTCCCACCCGCCAGCTGCAGAGCCAGTACCTGGAGTGGTTCTTCCGCCGCGCCGCCAGGTCCCTGGGCCGCAGCGTCACGGTCCACCGGACCACCGCAGTGGGCATTACGGAACTGAAAGGCGGCGGCCACCAGGTTGGGCTGGCCAACGGGCGGACCCTGCACGCGGACATCGTGGTGACCGCCCTGGGCCACACCGATTCCCTCCCGGACGCCGTGTCCGCCGGCTTCACGGACTTCGCCGCCCGGCACGGCGGCTGCCACGCGGCACCCAGCTACACCACCGACGTCGACTACTCCCCCATTGCCCCCGGACAGGACGTCATCGTCGCCGGGATGGGCCTGGCGTTCGTGGACCTGCTGGTCCTCCTGATGGAAGGGCGCGGCGGCAGGTTCCAGGAAACGTCCGACGGCGGGCTGCGCTACCTTCCGTCCGGACGGGAACCGGTGCTGTGGGCCGGCTCCCGGCGGGGAGTGCCGTACCACTCGAAGATTTCCGCTGCCCTCCGGGGGCAGGCTCCCGGGCCGTTGCGGTTCTTTACGGCCGCCGCCGTGGATGCGCTGCTGCAGCAGCATGGCGAGCTGGACTTCCACCGGCATCTCTGGCCCCTGATCGCCAAGGAAGCCGGCTACTACTATTACCGCGAGCTTCTGACCGGAAGCCCTGAACGCGCCGCCATGGGCTGGGACGGGTTCGCCGCCCCCTATGCGGGACTGGACTGGTACAGCCCCGGGCGGAAAGACCTGGTGGCCGCAGCGGTCCCTGACGCCGGCCTGCACCTGGACCTGGAGCGGCTGGACCGCCCCTTCGACGGCCGCCGCTTCAGCGATCACGCGGAAGTCCAGGACGCGGTGGCCGGATACATCGAGCAGGACCTGGCACTGCGGGACAGCCCTGACCACCCCGAAACCCTTGCCCTGTTCCTGGCCCTGCTGCACGTCTATATGGAGGTGGGGCGCGTAGTCCCGCCCGAGCGGCTGAACGCACGCTCGCAGCAGGTCATCCACGGCTGGTGGCACGGCTTCTTCAGCTTCGTGGACTCCGGTCCGCCGCCGCACCGGCTCCGCCAGGTCCTGGCGCTGCACCGGGCCGGCCTGCTGCAGTTCCTGGGTCCCGGCCTCCAGGTCTCCGCCGATGAGGCCACCGGGCTTTTTGTTGCTTCGTCCGCCCAGTCCGGGGTGACCGTCACGGCGAAGGCCCTGATCGAGGCGCGGCTGCCGGCCACGTCCGTGGCCCGCTCGCTGAACCCCGTGCTCGCCTCCCTGCACGGGAGCGGCCTGGGCAGCGAGCAGCAGCTGCTGACCTCCGACGGCATCCACTCCACCGGGAAACTCCTGGTGTCCCCGCAGCACCAGCTGGTGGGGGCCGGCGGCAAGCCGCACACCACCCTTTTCGGCGTCGGCCCGGGAACATCGGGCTGGGGCGCGGGCGCCTTTGCCCGGCCCAACACGAACGCCGCGCCGTTCCGCGAGAACGATGCCCTGGCCCGGACCATCCTCCGCACTGCCCGCGGCGTGGCTGCCGGGGATGTGTCTGCCCCGGCCGCCATGACTCCGGAACCAGCCGCCGCCGGACAGAACTGACCGGCAACAATAACGACCAGTGACAAGGAATAACCAGTGACCGCAGAACCACACCTTCGTCCCAGGCCGCTTGATCCCGCCAGCCTGGTGGTCCTCAGCCTGCCCATGCACGATCCGCGCGTCCGGCCGCTCCTGGACGAGCTCGCCGTCGAATACGACACCCGCTACGGGGACCTGTTCGGCCGCACGGCTGCCGCAGAGGAACTGAACCGCTACCCCGCCGCGGAATTCGAGGGACCGCACGGAGCCCTCCTGGTCATCCAGGAGGACGGCGAGTCGATCGCCGGCGGCGCGTTCCGCCGGTATGACGAAACCACCGCGGAACTGAAGCGGATCTGGACGCACTCGGCCCACCGCCGTCGTGGTCTGGGCAGGCTGGTGCTGGCCGAGCTGGAAGCCCTGGCTGCCGCCCGCGGCTACACCCGGCTGTACCTCACCACGGGCCCGCGGCAGCCCGAAGCCAAGGACCTTTACCTCACCACCGGCTACCAGGCACAGTTCGACCTCGACGCCGATCCGGAAACCATCGGACCGCTGGCGTTCACCAAGGAGCTCGCCCCGGTTCCGCGGAATTCCCGGCCGGACTGACCGCCCGGCCACCCCCCCATCCGGGGCCGCCGCGGTTATGCTGGCGCCATGGCCTCCAAAACCACAGCAGAGAAGCTTGCCACCATCCAGAAGGGCTACACGCTCGAAGGCGCCACCATCGAGCTGGGGGCCGCCATCATCGACGGCGAGCTCCACAAGGACGCGCCGGTGCGGCTGCCGCTGGCCATGATGAACAGGCACGGGCTGGTGGCCGGCGCCACCGGAACGGGCAAGACCGTCACCCTGCACATGATGGCCGAACAGCTGTCCACGGCCGGCGTCCCCGTCTTCCTGGCCGACATCAAGGGCGACCTTTCCGGCCTGGCGACTGCCGCCGCCGGCAGCGACAAGCTCACCGCACGCACGCAAAGCATCGGCCAGCCGTGGCAGGGCAAGGCGTTTCCGGTGGAGTTCCTGGCGCTGGGCGGGGACGGCAACGGTGTTCCTGTGCGCGCCACCGTGTCCTCGTTCGGGCCCATCCTGCTCTCGCGCATCATGGAACTGAACGACACGCAGGAATCGAGCCTGCAGCTGGTGTTCTATTTTGCGGACAAGAACGGCCTGGAGCTGATCGACCTCAAGGACCTCCGCGCCGTCATCCAGTTCCTCACCTCGGACGAGGGCAAGGACCGGCTGGAGGAACTGGGCGGGCTGTCCAAGGCGACCGCCGGGGTGATCCTCCGCGAACTGGTGGGCCTCGAGGCGCAGGGGCTGGAAAAGTTCTTCGGGGAGCCGGAGTTCGATACCGCCGAGCTGCTGCGCACCGCCCCCGACGGCCGCGGCGTGGTCACTTGCCTGGAGCTGCCCACCCTGCAGACCAAGCCCATGCTGTTCTCCACCTTCCTGATGTGGCTGCTGGCGGACCTGTTCGAGGACCTTCCGGAGGCCGGCGACCTGGACAAGCCCAAACTCGTGTTCTTCCTGGACGAGGCCCACCTGCTGTTCAACGGGGCCAGCAAGGCCTTCCTGGACGCCATCACCACCACCGTCCGGCTCATCCGGTCCAAGGGGGTGGGCATCTTCTTCGTCACCCAGACACCCAAGGACGTCCCCGCCGATGTCCTGGGCCAGCTGGCCAACCGGGTGCAGCACGCCCTCCGTGCGTTCACCCCCGAGGACGCCAAGGCGCTCAAAGCCACGGTGTCCACGTTCCCGGTCAGCGACTACGACCTCGAAGAGACCCTCACCTCGGCGGGTATCGGCGAGGCCGTCATTACCGTCATGAACGAAAAGGGCGCGCCCACGCCGGTGGCCCTCACCCGGCTCCGGGCACCCGAGTCCTTGATGGGCCCCAGCGAGGAGACCCTGGTGCGCAGCACGGTGGCCGGTTCCGCGCTGCTGGGCAAGTACGGAACAGCGGTGGACAACCCCTCCGCCTACGAAAAGCTCACCGGCAAGGCGGCCGCGCCCACGGGTCCGGCGGCCGACACCCCGGCCGGGGAACCTGCGGGGCCCGCCGGCTACGACGTGGACGCCGAAGCCCGCCGGATCGAGGAGGAAATCCTGGGCCGGCCCAGCAGCAGGCCGCCGCAGGCCCCGGTTCCCGCGCAGGATCCTGAACCCCAGTACGGCGGCGCGGAGGACGGGGAGGCGCGTGAAACGCCACGGCGGACAAAGGCTCCGCGCGCACCGCGGTCCCGGCAGCCGCAGTCGCGGGAGCCCGGGCCGCAACCGGGCGGCATGATGGGCGACCTCGGCGGAGTGCTCGGCGGCGCCCTGGGCGGCGGACTCAAGAGCATGGCACGGTCCATGGGCACCCAGTTGGGGCGCGAACTGCTCCGCGGCGTGTTCGGCACATCGTCCCGGCGCCGCCGCCGCTGACCCTGCCGCTCCCACCCTGCAACGGGTGTCCCGGGAACCGCCAAGGCTCGTGTCAATGCCGGCCCGGCCACCCGCCGTCGGGCATTAACCGGGTGTTGCCCGGCAAGATAGGGGGGACGCCAACTTTAGTGTGCGTCCGCACTGCCGTTACTGTAAGGAACGTGCAGATGAGTCAAGCGTTGGTGAGGATCGCGGCCGGATGGCTGCTGGGCCTCATGCTTGCCATCGCCGGAGCCATCGTGGCCATCAACGTTGTGAACAACACCGTGGCCAGCCCGCAGCAGCCGGTACGGGAATACCTGGATGCTTTGAGGAGCGGAGACGGCGGGCGTGCACTCGGACTCCTGCGGGCCGCGGTCCCGCCCAGCAATGCTGCAATGCTGGATGGCCCCGGGCTGCAGACGGCGGCGTCCCGTGTAGCGAACATCAAGATCGGCGACCCTGAGGAACGTCCGAACAACCAGGTCACGGTGCCCCTGGAGTACACCATCGACGGCAGCCGGCTGCACACTGACTTCCTCCTGCAGAAGACCGGCACCGAGTGGCTGTTCTTCAACACCTGGGCGTTTGTCCCGTCCCGGCTGCCCACCGTTGATATCACCGTGGTCAACGGCAACGAGGCTGACGTCAACGGCGTCCCGGTCAATATGCCCAACGGCCGCAACTCCTTTGCCGTGTTCTACCCGGGCGAATACGAGGCGTCCCTGGACGGACAGTACTTCTCGGCACCCGCCACCAGGGCCACCGTCACCTCCAAGGACGCCCCGGTGGCGCCCCTCAACCTGCTGACCCAGGCCACGGACAAGCTGAAGAACGACGTTGCAGCCAAGATCCGGGAGTTCCTGGACGGCTGCGCGGCGGAGGCCGTCAAGGAACAGAAGCTCCAGCCGGACTGCCCCTTCTACTACACCAGCAACAACAGGGTCCAGGACGGCACCATCCGGTGGACCGTGACCAAGTACCCGGGTGTATCAGTGGAGCCGTTCGACGGCCGCTGGGTGGTGGCGCCCCTGGACGGCAAGGCCAAGGTGGAGGCGCTCCAGCAGAACTCGTTCACCGGGGCCTGGTACCCGCTGGACGCAGAGGTGGACTTCAGCTTCACCACCCGCCTGGACGTCTCCGGCGACACCGTCAAGGTCACCCCGATGCTGAGCTTCTAGGCCCTGCATCCAAAGTGGCCCAGTTTTGGTCCCCTAGTTGACGTGCTGCCCGGAGTTTTAGACCCAGTCCTGTCGAAAACTGGGCTGGTTCGGCTGCGGCCACCGCAGCGAACCCCGCGCCAGCACCTCCCGCACCTGCGCCAAGACGGACTCCGGCGCGTAAACCACATCGTCGTAGAAGAATCTGAGCACGGGCAGGCCCCGACGTATTGCGGCGTTATCCCTGCGGCGGTCCTTCTTGTATTGCCGTGGCTCCATGTGGAAGGCGATTCCATCGATCTCGACGATGAGGAATCCCTCCAGGAGGAAGTCCACACGTCCTATTCCCTCGATCCACACTTGCGTCTCCGTGGCTATCCCGGCATCCCTGAACAGCACCCGGGCCAGGGTTTCCAGGAGGGAGTCCGCGCCACGCTCAACCTTGGACAGAACCTGCCGGGCCTTGCCGCATCGATTGCCATCCAAGAGGCGGAAGAGATGGCCGGGCTCAATGTCTCCGCGGTTATAGGCGCATTCCACCATGACCACGGATTCGAGTTCCGGCAGGCACAGCAGCGCCTGGAGCAGGACGTCGGGCAGTGCTGCAAGCGTCCTGTGCTGCGGCTGCTGGGTCAGGGGAAGCCTGTGGCTGACACATCGGGCTGCACTCCGCCCATTGCTGTGCCAGTAATGGGGCGTCGCGGCGGAACGCAGCTGCCATAGGCCGTATTTCGGGGCCGCGGAGGCACATGTCAGGAGACCGCGGGCCCTGCCGGCAGCCATCAGCTCCGGATCAGCGCCTGCAACGGCCAAGACGCCCCGCTCCAGGCGTACCACCTGGCCGCTCCGGACCGCCCGCCGAAGCGCCGTTTCCGTAGCCCCTGCGGCCAGCACGTCACGCCGCAGCAGTACTCCCCCGGCCGACCTGAGGATCTCCGTAGGGTCCATGTGGCCACAATGCCTGCCTGCCCTGGCCTGCGGCAGAAGTAACGGAGGCTATGTGGACAACGGCGCGTCCAGACTGGCCCAGTTTTCGGGGAGCAGAGACAGGACTGGCCCGGCCTTCAGGGCACGACGCCCTGAAAACCGGGCCAGTTCAGCAAAACCAGCGGAGGGTCAGTCCATTCCGCGCAGGTCCAGGACCAGTTCCGTGTCACCATCGGCCTGAAGGACCACGGGGATGCCCCAGTCCTGCTGGTACAGGTGGCAGGCGGCGTGGTCGGGGATTTCGCCGTCCTCGGTCTCGGGGCCGTCGCAGGCCGCGGCGCGGGCGGTAATGTGCAGCACGCCCTCGGGCACGTCGGGGGACAGCTCCAGGGTGCGCTGCAGTCCCACGGAGGTTCCGCCGCCGGAGACCAGCAGCCCGGGAGGCGTGGAGGAGATCTTCAGCTGGGTGGGGTCGCCCCAGCGGTCGTCGAGCTTCTGGCCCGTGGGCGCCGTGAAGCGGACGGTCAGGTCCAGCGCGCCGGGCGCCACCGGGCTCTTGGGCCGGTGGGTCTGGGATGCGCCCTCATCCACCTGCTGTGCTTCCTTGGGAATGGGCACGTAGACGATCTGGTGCTTGTTGGCCTCCACCACTACCAGCAGGGGCTCGGAACCGGCCGAGTGGGTGTGGTCCACGATCACGTCGGAGGGCTCGGCCAAACCTCGTGCCAGGGTGGACACGGTGCCGGATGCGGGGTCGTAGCGGCGGACGGCACCGTTGTAGGTGTCCGCGATCGCCACGGAGCCGTCGGGCAGGACGGTCACGCCCAGCGGGTGCTGCAGGCGTGCGTCGGCGGCCGGGCCGTCGCGGAAGCCGAAGTCGAACAGGCCCTTGCCTACTGCAGACTCCACGGTGACCTTCCCGGAATCGTCAACCACCAGCTTCCGCAGTGCGGAGGTCTCCGAATCGGCCACCCAGATGTTGCCGTCGGCGTCCTCGGCCACGCCTGAGGGCTGGGCGAACCAGGATTCGTGCGCGGCGCCGTCCAGCAGGCCCTCAAGCCCGTTGCCCGCGATGATGTCCACTTCGCCGCCCACAGGGTCGAAGCTGAAGATCTGGTGCGTACCGGCCATCGCGACCACCACGGCGTTCAGCTTCCGTGACCACACCACGTCCCAGGGAGAGCTCAGGGAGACTTCGAGCGGGTGCTCGCTCAGCTTGCCCGTGAACCCCGCGGCGTCCTCGTCCACGCGGGCGGGGCCGGTCTCCAGCAGGCGTTGGATCCCGTTGCCGGCCAGCGTGGACGCCTTGCCGTCCGTGAGGGAAAGACCGCGCAGGCGGTGGTTGACGGAGTCAGCAATTACGACGTCGTAGCCCACCTTGGCTGCCACATCTTCCGGCAGCAGGACCAGGCCCTGGGGTTCGTTGAACTGGGCGGTGGCCGTGTCACCGGCGGCGGGACCGTCGGCATAGCCCTTGGTGCCCGAGCCAAAGGTTGCCAGCACCGTGTGGAAGTCGGTGTCCAGTTCCACCAGCCGGTGGTGGCCGGTGTCGGTGACCAGCCAGGTGCCGGACGTCGGGGCACCTGCGGACGTGCCGCCGTCGGACGCTGCCCCTGAAGCAGACCCGCGGCCGGCGGGCAGGAACAGCGCCTTGCCGGGGAAGCGAAGGGTGCCGGAGGTTGCCTCGGGCGCCACGTACGGGCCGGAGCCGCGGTGGAGGGTGCCCTTGGCTTCGTGTTCGGCGATGAGCTCGGGGATCAGCACGGCGAGCCCGTCCGCGTGGCCCTCGCCGGAGAGGTGCGCCACGATGTAGCCCTCGGGGTCGATGACCACCAGGGTGGGCCAGGCACGGGCGGTGTAGGCCTTCCAGGTGTCCAGCTCTGGATCATCCAGGACGGGGTGGTGGATCTCGTACCGCTCCACGGCCGCGGCCAGCGCCACCGGGTCCGCCTCGTGCTCGAACTTGGGCGAGTGGACGCCCACCGTCACCAGGACATCGGAGTACTGCTCCTCCAGCGGCCGCAGCTCGTCCAGGACGTGCAGGCAGTTGATGCAGCAGAAGGTCCAGAAGTCCAGCAGCACGATCTTGCCGCGCAGGGCCTCCAGGTCCAGGGTCTTGCCGCCGGTGTTCAGCCAGTTGCGGCCTACCAGTTCGGAGGCCCGGACCCGGGCATGCGTGCGTACGGTTTCGCTCATCAGCGTCCTTCCAGCTTGTTGCGTTCAGCCAGCTTGGCGTCGCGTTCGGCCAATTTGGCAAACATATCGTTGTAAGCGGTCAGATCGGCGTCGTTATTCCTGTCCGCCGCGCGGTCCACGCGTTTGGTCTCCCGCTGGTCGGACCTGGACCACATGATGGCGACGCCGATCGCCACCAGCAGCGTTGGCACCTCACCGATGCCCCAGGCCACCGCGCCGCCGGTCTGCTGGTCGACGAGGGCCGACGGTCCCCAGGCGCGGCCAAGGTTGCCGAAGTAGTCCGCGGCCAGCAGCCCGGTGCCGCCCATGATGGAGACCCCGAAGAAGGCATGGAAGCCCATGGTGGCCAGCAGCAGGAGCAGCCGCATGGGGTACGGCGCACGGCGCGGCAGCGGGTCCGTGCCGATCATGCTGAGCACAAAGATGTACCCGGTGAGCAGGAAGTGCAGGTTCATCAGCTCGTGGCCCACATGCTCGCGCATGGCGAAGCCAAACAGGTCCGAGTAGTAGAACAGCACGATCGAGCCGGCGAAGTTGGCAGCGGCGAACAGCGGGTGGGTGACCAGCTGCGAGAACTTCGAATGGACGAAGACCAGCAGCCATTCGCGCATCCCGCGTGAGCCGTCGCCGCGGGCGGGCAGCGCACGCAGGGCCAGGGTCACGGGGGCGCCCAGCACCAGGAAGATCGGGGCAACCATGGTCAGGGCCATATGGTCCACCATGTGCGCGGAGAACAGGACGCGGCCATAGACCGACGGCGGCCCGGACGTGATGAACGTCAGGACCACCAGGCCGATGACCCAGTTCAGGGACCGGAACCACTGCCAGGAATCGCCCCGGCGGCGGACCTTGGCCACGCCCAGGAAGTAGGTGGCCAGGCCGAAGAGGGCCACGCCCACCCAGAGCCAGTCCAGCCGCCACTCGGTCAACCAGCGTTCGGGCGTCAGCTCCGGGGGCAGCTCGTAGCCGCTGAGGATGAAGGCGGGCGAGGCATTGGCCGCCACTTCCGTTGGCTGCGGCGGCGCCGAGCGGCCCAGGGCCACGGCGATGCCCGAGGTGGCGCCCATGACCAGCAGCTCAGCCAGCACCAGCTGCCAGAGGACCCGCCGCGAGGACAGGGTGGAGCCCTTGCGGCCCAGCTGCGGGATGACCCACTGCCGGTGCATGAAGCCGATGCCGCCCAGGACCACCGCCGCGGCAGTCTTGGCCAGGATCAGCTGGCCGTACGCCGAGCCGAAGAGATCATGCCAGCTGGTGACGCGGATGCTGGCGTTGATGATGCCCGAGGCGAAGACCAGCACGAACGCGAAGCCGGCCAGGGTGGAGAACCGCCGGAGCGTGGGTTCGGTGATATCCGTGGCTGCCCCGGCCTTGGACCCCGTGAGGATCCCGGACAGCAGGGCCAGGATGATGATGCCGCCCACCCAGGTGCTCACGCCCACCAGGTGCAGGCCGAGTGAGTTGATGGCACCCTCGTGGTCCGAAGAGCTCGACGAGTGTCCGATCAGGGCGGTGGGGACCAGGCCGATGAAGGCCAGGATGAGGGTCAGGGCGAGGCCGCCCAGGGACCTGACGCCGAACAGCGTGGTGGTCACCACGGCGGCAATGATGATGACGGCAAGCCATGCCCGGCCCGTTTCGATGTCCGTCATGAAGTACACCAGGGCCTGGGTGAACGCGGGATCGCCGGACAGCCCCTGCCCTGCTACGTCGGCATAGGTGAGCACCAGGACTGCGATGGCGGACAAGGTCCACACGGCGCCCGCGACGGCAGCCACAGCGAGCACGCGGGTGAAGGCGGGATGTTCGGGCGCACCGCCGGCTGGTGGAGTTTCCCGGTCCCGGCCCCGCACGGCACTGTTCCGGGGGTTCAGGTTTTTGGGGAGGATGCCGACGGCGAAGATCAGGCCTCCGACGACGGTCGCCAGGGAGACGTTATGGATTGCCTTGCTGACGGGCAGGCCCCACCGCACCAGGGCGCCGGGGTCGGCGACGCTGCGCGCCGCTGCAGCGCCGGAGAAGATCAGTGCTGCTGCAAGGGCCAGGAAGAGTGCTGCCAGGCCTGCAAGCTGCCAGGGCACGGGGATCCCCCGGCTTCCGGCGTCCCGGACCGCAGCTCCCTTGCCAGGATCGGACTGGGGCGCGGTGGAACGTGGAGTTGCGGCGGAAGACACCATTCCATTGTCCGCTACGCCTGCCTGCGCCGCGAATCCGGGTTGTATGCCAGTGAGCAGTTGGAGCCGGGGAGCAGTTGGAGCCGGGCCGTTAAAGCAAAGGAGCGGCAACCCGATGGGTTGCCGCTCCTTGTTCCAGCCGGCTGCATGCCGGGAGGGACAAGCTTTACTTCTTGGAGACTGCAGCCTTCAGCTTGGAGCCGGCGGTCAGCTTGACGCTGTGGCCTGCTGCGATCTGGATGGTTTCGCCGGTCTGCGGGTTGCGGCCGGTGCGTGCTGCACGGTCAGTGCGCTCGACGGCGAGCCAGCCCGGGATGGTGATCTTCTCGCCCGCGGCGACAGAAGTCTCGAAAACCTCGAACAGTGCATCGAGGACGGAGTTGACGGCAGCCTGGCTGGTGCCGGCCTTGCCTGCTACCTCTGCAACAAGTTCACTACGGTTCTTAGCCATTTATGTCCTCCTGGACGATTCTGATTCTGGAGCCTGCACGCGGCATGCGCACAAGCCACTGTCCGAAAACTTACCAGCTTGGGCGCTTCCGGTCCGCAAATTCCGCGTGTTTCCGCGACTTTTTGAGGTTAATCACCGATTCCGGGGCCCATTTTCAGCCCTTGGAGGAAGGCTTTGCGCTTCCTGCCGGGTTTCCTGGGACACCGCGTCCGGTTCCATGAAGGGGAGTTGGGGTTAAATGTGGGAGGCCCCAACCTGGTGGTTGGGGCCTCGACCAATGTGTGTCCGGCGGTGACCTACTCTCCCACACCCTCCCGGGTGCAGTACCATCGGCGCTGTGGGTCTTAGCTTCCGGGTTCGGAATGGGACCGGGCGTTTCCCCCACGCTATGACCGCCGTAACCCTTGTACCCGCCCGCCCAGTGTTTTGTTCGGGGGTGGGAAGACTCGTGGTTACAACATTGTGGTGTTGTTCTTCAGTTGTGGTGGTTCCGTGCCGTGACAACCCCGTGTGTTGGGGGGTTGTTGGTTGGGAACCACATAGTGGACGCAAGCAGAGTTTGTATGTATCTGTGTGGTGTAAGTTGTTGGCCTATTAGTACCGGTCAGCTTCACGAGTCGTTAGTCCTCGCTTCCACATCCGGCCTATCAACCCAGTGGTCTGGCTGGGGGCCTCTCACACCCGAGGGTGTATGGAAATCTCATCTCGAAGCGAGCTTCCCGCTTAGATGCTTTCAGCGGTTATCCCATCCGAACGTAGCTAATCAGCGGTGCACTTGGCAGTACAACTGACACACCAGAGGTTCGTCCGTCCCGGTCCTCTCGTACTAAGGACAGCCCTTCTCAAATTTCCTGCGCGCGCAGCGGATAGGGACCGAACTGTCTCACGACGTTCTAAACCCAGCTCGCGTACCGCTTTAATGGGCGAACAGCCCAACCCTTGGGACCTACTCCAGCCCCAGGATGCGACGAGCCGACATCGAGGTGCCAAACCATGCCGTCGATATGGACTCTTGGGCAAGATCAGCCTGTTATCCCCGAGGTACCTTTTATCCGTTGAGCGACGGCCATTCCACAATGTACCGCCGGATCACTAGTCCCGACTTTCGTCCCTGCTCGAGATGTCTCTCTCACAGTCAAGCTCCCTTGTGCACTTACACTCGACACCTGATTGCCAACCAGGCTGAGGGAACCTTTGGGCGCCTCCGTTACTTTTTAGGAGGCAACCGCCCCAGTTAAACTACCCATCAGGCACTGTCCCTGACCCGGATTACGGGCCGAAGTTAGATGTCCAAAGTGACCAGAGTGGTATTTCAACGATGACTCCACCCGAACTGGCGTCCGGGCTTCAACGTCTCCCACCTATCCTACACAAGCCACTCCGAACACCAATACCAAACTATAGTAAAGGTCTCGGGGTCTTTCCGTCCTGCTGCGCGTAACGAGCATCTTTACTCGTACTGCAATTTCGCCGAGTTTATGGTTGAGACAGCGGGGAAGTCGTTACTCCATTCGTGCAGGTCGGAACTTACCCGACAAGGAATTTCGCTACCTTAGGATGGTTATAGTTACCACCGCCGTTTACTGGGGCTTAAATTCTCAGCTTCGCCTTGCGGCTAACCGGTCCTCTTAACCTTCCAGCACCGGGCAGGAGTCAGTCCGTATACATCGTCTTGCGACTTCGCACGGACCTGTGTTTTTAGTAAACAGTCGCTTCCCCCTGGTCTCTGCGGCCCCGATCCCCTCCACACCGCAAAGGGTGTATCAAGGTTGGGGCCCCCCTTCTCCCGAAGTTACGGGGGCATTTTGCCGAGTTCCTTAACCATAATTCTCTCGATCGCCTTGGTATTCTCTACCTGATCACCTGTGTCGGTTTGGGGTACGGGCGGCTAAAACCTCGCGTCGATGCTTTTCTCGGCAGCATAGGATCACCAAATCCCCCCAAACGGGGGTCCCATCAGATCTCAGGCACCATGAGTGGCGGATTTGCCTACCACTCGCCCTACATCCTTAGACCGGGACAACCATCGCCCGGCTCGGCTACCTTCCTGCGTCACACCTGTTAATACGCTTGCCTCCCGGGATCAGGTCCTGCGCTCCACCAAAACCCTCACACCACAAGGGCGCTCGGGCAGGCTTCGGGCAGTTAGTATCCCCCGCTCAGCATGGGCGGTTTTTCGCCGGTACGGGAATATCAACCCGTTGTCCATCGACTACGCCTGTCGGCCTCGCCTTAGGTCCCGACTTACCCAGGGCAGATTAGCTTGACCCTGGAACCCTTGATCATTCGGCGGACGGGTTTCTCACCCGTCTTTCGCTACTCATGCCTGCATTCTCACTCGTGTAGGCTCCACCGCTGGTTTACACCGCGACTTCACCGCCCACACGACGCTCCCCTACCCATCCACACGCCTGAACCACAAGGGCTTAGCTAAAATGTGAATGCCACAACTTCGGCGGTGTACTTGAGCCCCGCTACATTGTCGGCGCGGAATCACTTGACCAGTGAGCTATTACGCACTCTTTTAAGGGTGGCTGCTTCTAAGCCAACCTCCTGGTTGTCTGGGCAACTCCACATCCTTTCCCACTTAGCACACGCTTAGGGGCCTTAGTTGGTGGTCTGGGCTGTTTCCCTCTCGACTATGAAGCTTATCCCCCACAGTCTCACTGCTGCGCTCTCACTTACCGGCATTCGGAGTTTGGCTGACGTCAGTAACCTTGTAGGGCCCATTAGCCATCCAGTAGCTCTACCTCCAGCAAGAAACACGCAACGCTGCACCTAAATGCATTTCGGGGAGAACCAGCTATCACGAAGTTTGATTGGCCTTTCACCCCTACCCACAGCTCATCCCCTCCATTTTCAACTGAAGTGGGTTCGGTCCTCCACGACGTCTTACCGTCGCTTCAACCTGGCCATGGGTAGATCACTTCGCTTCGGGTCTAGATCACGCCACTCACACGCCCTATTCAGACTCGCTTTCGCTACGGCTGCCCCACACGGGTTAACCTCGCGACGTAACACTAACTCGCAGGCTCATTCTTCAAAAGGCACGCCGTCACCAGAATCAGACTGGCTCCGACGGATTGTAAGCACACGGTTTCAGGTACTGTTTCACTCCCCTCCCGGGGTACTTTTCACCTTTCCCTCACGGTACTGGTCCGCTATCGGTCATTAGGGAGTATTTAGGCTTATCAGGTGGTCCTGACAGATTCGCACGGGATTTCTCGGGCCCCGTACTACTTGGGATACTCTCACAGGCGGTACAAACACATTACGGTTACGGGACTAACACCCTCTCTGGCCGGCCTTTCAAAACCGTTCACCTATGCGCGCACATCACACCCCACCAGCCCGGCAGAACTGGTATGGAAAGTCCCACAACCCCGACCATGCAACGCCCGCCGGCTATCACACATGGAACGGTTTAGCCTGATCCGCGTTCGCTCGCCACTACTAACGGAATCACTATTGTTTTCTCTTCCTGCGGGTACTGAGATGTTTCACTTCCCCGCGTTCCCCCCACGCACCCTATGTGTTCAGGTACGGGTCACCGAGTCACTCGCGCGCTCGGCGGGGTTTCCCCATTCGGACACCCTGGGATCACAGTCCGGTTATCGACTCCCCCAGGCTTATCGCAGATTCCTACGTCCTTCTTCGGCTCCTAATGCCAAGGCATCCACCGTGTGCTCTTAAAAACTTGACCACAAAGATCAAAAACATTTCTCGAGAGAACCACAGAAACCAACCACACCCCAACACCCAAAGGGCATCAACAGCGCAGCCAGATCCAGGTTCATTAATCTTGGAAATTGCTTCTTATACAAGATGCTCGCGTCCACTATGTAGTTCTCAAACAACAACCCCACACCACACACCCCACACACCCACAACAGGCGCACGGAACGTCACGGCAGGGAAACCAGAAACAAACAAACCCGACAAGGAACCACCACGACCAAAGCCGCAGCAACCCCTCCCCGGCCCTGTTGCCTCAGGACCCAACAGTGTGCCAAACACTACCCAGCAACCCAAACCAGCCGCGTTCCAGAACACCCGCCCTCCCCCGAAGAGAAGAACAAAACATTCGTACTAACCACACCGGTCCGTGCCACCAGGCACCTATTTGTTGATATTCCACCCATGAGCACCCGCCACGGAACAATCGTCCATGCTGCGGGCTTGCTTCCTGACAACCCCCCACACCGGCATTCACCAGCACAGAAGAGTTGGAGGTGCTCCTTAGAAAGGAGGTGATCCAGCCGCACCTTCCGGTACGGCTACCTTGTTACGACTTAGTCCCAATCGCCAGTCCCACCTTCGACAGCTCCCTCCCACAAGGGGTTAGGCCACCGGCTTCGGGTGTTACCAACTTTCGTGACTTGACGGGCGGTGTGTACAAGGCCCGGGAACGTATTCACCGCAGCGTTGCTGATCTGCGATTACTAGCGACTCCGACTTCATGGGGTCGAGTTGCAGACCCCAATCCGAACTGAGACCGGCTTTTTGGGATTAGCTCCACCTCACAGTATCGCAACCCTTTGTACCGGCCATTGTAGCATGCGTGAAGCCCAAGACATAAGGGGCATGATGATTTGACGTCGTCCCCACCTTCCTCCGAGTTGACCCCGGCAGTCTCCTATGAGTCCCCACCATCACGTGCTGGCAACATAGAACGAGGGTTGCGCTCGTTGCGGGACTTAACCCAACATCTCACGACACGAGCTGACGACAACCATGCACCACCTGTAAACCAGCCCCAAAGGGGAAACCACATTTCTGCAGCGGTCCGGTTCATGTCAAGCCTTGGTAAGGTTCTTCGCGTTGCATCGAATTAATCCGCATGCTCCGCCGCTTGTGCGGGCCCCCGTCAATTCCTTTGAGTTTTAGCCTTGCGGCCGTACTCCCCAGGCGGGGCACTTAATGCGTTAGCTACGGCGCGGAAAACGTGGAATGTCCCCCACACCTAGTGCCCAACGTTTACGGCATGGACTACCAGGGTATCTAATCCTGTTCGCTCCCCATGCTTTCGCTCCTCAGCGTCAGTTAATGCCCAGAGACCTGCCTTCGCCATCGGTGTTCCTCCTGATATCTGCGCATTTCACCGCTACACCAGGAATTCCAGTCTCCCCTACATCACTCTAGTCTGCCCGTACCCACCGCAGATCCGGAGTTGAGCCCCGGACTTTCACGGCAGACGCGACAAACCGCCTACGAGCTCTTTACGCCCAATAATTCCGGATAACGCTTGCGCCCTACGTATTACCGCGGCTGCTGGCACGTAGTTAGCCGGCGCTTCTTCTGCAGGTACCGTCACTTACGCTTCTTCCCTACTGAAAGAGGTTTACAACCCGAAGGCCGTCATCCCTCACGCGGCGTCGCTGCATCAGGCTTTCGCCCATTGTGCAATATTCCCCACTGCTGCCTCCCGTAGGAGTCTGGGCCGTGTCTCAGTCCCAGTGTGGCCGGTCACCCTCTCAGGCCGGCTACCCGTCGTCGCCTTGGTAGGCCATTACCCCACCAACAAGCTGATAGGCCGCGAGTCCATCCAAAACCACAAAAGCTTTCCACCAACCACCATGCGATGGAAGGTCATATCCGGTATTAGACCCAGTTTCCCAGGCTTATCCCAGAGTCAAGGGCAGGTTACTCACGTGTTACTCACCCGTTCGCCACTAATCCACCAGCAAGCTGGCATCATCGTTCGACTTGCATGTGTTAAGCACGCCGCCAGCGTTCATCCTGAGCCAGGATCAAACTCTCCGTTGAAGTAAAACAAAAACAGACACAACCACAACCACCGGAAATAACGGCAGAAACAGCTGCACAAAATTTGAAACCAGCCAAAAACACCATGCACACCACGGGGTGGCGGCACAGCACAATCAACCAATTACATACATAATCGGTATCAACAAACTTGGCACACTATTGAGTTCTCAAACAACAGACACACCCGGCACCACCCAAACCAACGTCCAGGCTCGCTCCGGAGCAACTTTCCAAACTTACCCGGTTCCAACAAGCTTCGCAAATCAGCGTTACCGCGATCCACTCCACTCCGAAACCAGCCCCACCCGCGTCCGGCACGCCAAGAGGCGAACCATTTCCAGGCCGTACAGTAAGGGGTTTGGCCGCTATCTTTCCGCTTCAGCGGCGGCGACTCAGAAAACAATACCCGCCCCCACACCCAACCGCAAATCGACCCCCGGGGGCCTCTTGTGCTGCCGGAAACCCCGGAATTCCGCGGTTTCCGGCAGCGTGGGCAAGAGATTTCCGCTTCTGAAGCTCGTTTGCTGCTTCTATGGAGTGGCTCACATCCGAAGAGGAGCCGAGGGAGTAGCCGAAGGGGGAGCCGGGACTTCCCTACCCCAGTACCTTGAGGACCACTTCGAAGTCGGCCTGCCTCGGCTTCAGCCGGTACGGCTCCAGAACGCCGGGGCCGCAGGCGGCGGTGCCAACGCCACGCATGAGATGGTCCACGTAGATGTAGCTCCGCCCGTCCGGCACCAGATCCGGCCTGTGGTTTGCGGCATCCAGAGCCTGCATGCTGTACGGCCGGACTGTGAGGGCAAAGGGCTCGCCGGAAAGGTGCAGCTCCCTTCCGCCGGTGTGCAGGACAGCGGACCGCACGCCGGACCGGGCTCCCGACTCCTGGGGACGGACGTACTCAACGTCCAGCGCGGCAAGGGGCAGCTCGAACCATCCCGTCCGCGCACCCTGGCCGGTGTCCGGGTAGCCCTGGTGCGGGCCCTGGCCGAACCACCGCACCCCGGTGGTCCGGGAACCCAGCACCAGCTCCAGCCCGATCCGCGCCCATTCCACCTCGAAGCCGGCGTTGACCCAGTCCCCCACGGGCCTGACCTGGGTCCGTAGTCCCAGGGAGTCGGAGCTGGCGGTCCACAGGTAATCCACCAGCACACCGAACTGCTTGTCCGCGGCACCCATGCGCGTGCTGACGCGCAGGTACTCTCCGCCGTCAGGAGAGGATTCCGCCCGGATGCCCAGCAGGCGGGTGTGGAGCCGGTGGAGTCCTGCGTCCTTCCACTGCGTCGCAAGGGGCCGTTCGTCAGGGCTTCCCCACTCGCGGCCGAGGTCGTTGTCGGTCGGGGGCCACCACAGGACCAGGCCGAACTTTTCCACGGGAAGTCCGCCAATGGATGTGGGCATGCCGGTTGCCCGGTTGAACACCGCGGTACCCAGCTGCAGTTCGTCCTGGCCGGCCTCCACCAGGTCCCGGGCCTGCACCCCCGTGCCTGGTGAGGCAAGGCGGACAGCCTGCCCCCAAGCAACCTCGTGGCCTGCGGCAGCCCACCCAGTATCGGTGGCCAGCACAGCGCTGACGGTGAGCACCGCACCCGCGTCCTGCGCCAACCCCGCCACACACGCGGCAACCTCCGCCGGCAGCTCAACAACAGCCGTGGACTGCGCCGCAAGCGGCGCAACGGCCACCGTTCCCTCCAGCCGTGTCCCGCCGTCGTCCTCCACCTTGTACTCAAAGCGGTAGGCGGAGGTGTCCGCAAAGTCCTGCCGGTTCCGCAGCGTGAAGCTGGCCCATGAGGAGGAAACGTCAATGCCCAGAGGCTCGATGACCTTCTTGAAATCCAACAGCCCGGGACGGGGTTTGCGGTTGGCATCCACCAGCCCGTCCGTGACGAAGTTGCCGTCGTGGACTTCCTCGCCAAAGTCCCCGCCGTAAGCGAAGTGTTCGCCGCCGCCCGGGGAGGGAACAAGGATCCCGTGCTCCAGCCACTCCCAGACAAAACCGCCCATCAGCCGCGGATACGTGTCGAACAGGTCCTGGTACTCGGTCATGCCGCCCGGCCCGTTTCCCATGGCGTGCACATATTCGCACAGCACGAACGGCATGGCTCGGCGCCGAGCGTCCAGTTCGGCGTCCTCAAGCGCCGGCTCGATGCCCTGCCCGATGAGCGCCGTCTCGGCCTGGCTGGCATACATCCGGGAGTAGACGTCCACGTACGGTGAGGACCAGTCGCCCTCGTAGTGGAGGGGACGGGACGGGTCACGGTCCTTGGCCCAGCGGGACATCGCCGCAAGGTTCCGGCCGGTGCCGGCCTCGTTGCCCAGCGACCACATGATCACGGAAGGGTGGTTCTTGTCGCGCTCAAGGGTTCGCTGCATCCGGTCCAGCAGGGCCTCCTCCCACTGCGGATCGTCGCTGGGGTTCTGTGCCCAGCCGGCGCTGTGGAAGCCGTGCGTTTCCAGGTCGCATTCCAGGACCACGTAGAAACCCAGCTGGTCTGCCAGCGCCAGGAACTCCGGGTGCGGCGGGTAGTGCGAGGTCCGGATGGCATTGATGTTGTGCTGCTTCATCAGCCGCAGCTCCGCCTCCACCACGTCCCGTGGGACCACACGGCCCAGCCGGGGGTGGTGCTCGTGGCGGTTCACTCCCCGGAGCAGGATCCGGCGGCCGTTCACCTTGAACTGCGCGTCCTCGATGACGATGCTGCGGAAACCCGCCTGCAGGGCAACGGTCTCGCCCGGGGTGCTGACCGTTGCGCCATAGAGGCGGGGAACTTCGGCGGACCAGGGCTGCACGCCGGGGACACGCTGCTCCGCCCCTGCTGGAAGTTCCAGGCCAAGTTCCGGAATGCGTACGACGGCGTCAATCGCCCGCCCGGCCCGGCTCACCTCGACGCGGAGCGTGCCCTCGCCCGTGCCCGGGTCATAGCCGGCGTGGACGAAGACGTCGTCGATGCCGTCCACCGGCCGCGCCTGCAGGGTGACGTCCCGGAAGATCCCCGGGAGCCACCACATGTCCTGGTCCTCCACATAGCTGGCGGCGGAGAACTGGGCCACCCGCACGGCCAGCGTGTTGGCTCCCTCGACCAGGATGCCGGACACGTCGAATTCGTGGGCCAGGCGGCTTCCGCGGGTGGTCCCGAGCTCCACTCCGTTCAGCCACACGGTTCCGGCCGAGTCGATGCCGTCGAAGCGGAGCAGGGCGTGCGGGAAGAACTCCGGGCCGGCCTCAAAGGTCACCAGGTGATCGCCGATGGGGTTGGCGTCCGGTGGGCAGGGAGGTTCCACCGGGAAGGGAAACTGCACGTTGGTGTAGGCCGGAGAGCCGTGCCCGTGCATGTTCCAGCTGGAGGGGACGGGCAGCGGGGTGAAGCCGGAGAGGTCATTGCCCTGCTGCCAGTCGTCGTGTGGGGCCGTCCGGATTCCCGGGCTCAGCCGGAACTGCCATTCTCCGTTGAGTAGGAGCCGGGGTGCGTCGGACTCCAGGTAGGCCCGCGCCGGGAGGCTTCCCCGGCCGGGTCCCAGCGAGGCTAATTCTGCGACGTCTGCGGCAGCCGGATCGAGTCTGCGGTAGGAGGGTCTGGTCGCCGGAGCGGAGCCGTGGCCGGCAGTTGCGGCAGGGGTGTGGGCTGGCATGGAGGTCCTTGAGGGGAGTTTCGGAAGGGCCTACGTGAACGTTCACGTAGCGGCACAGCCAGCCTATCCGCTCGGTCATGATTTGAGTAGGGGTCAGGCTGATTGCCGGACGACCAGCTGGTGCTGCAGGGTCAGGTGGGCGCCTGGGGTGCGGTCCTGGATGGCACCTGTGAGTAAACCATCCAGGAGTCCGACGGCGGCGCGGCCCACGGCGCGCAGGTCCAGTGCGAGGGTGGTCAGCTCAGGTGTGAGCAGTTCCCCCAGCGGTATTCCGTCCATGCCGATGACGGCACACTCATTGGGGACGGAGGTGCCTGACTCCCGCAGTGCCTTCAAGGCGCCGGCTGCCATCAGGTCGTTGAAGGCGAGGATGCCATCGGGGCTCCCGCCTCCGGCCAGATAGAGGGCCACCGCCGACCGTGCCGCGGCCGCCGATGGCTGTGCCTGGAGGCGGGCGAGCTGGATGCCTGCCTCCGCTGCCACCGCGGCGGCGGCCGCGCTCCGGCTGCCGGCGGGGCCGCCCTGGTCCGAGTCCAGGAAGAGGATGCTCCTGCACCCGTGGGACGCGAGATGGCGGAGGGCGAGCCTGCCAGCGTGACGGTAGTCAAAGGAGATGCTGCCGGCGGTGCCGGCGTCCGGGGAGTCAAGGGCGACGACGGGACGGCGGCCCATCAGCGCCTGCGCCTCGTCCTGGTGGGGTGCAAGGTATCCGATCAGTGCATCGACCTGGGGCGCAAGCCGCGCGGCGGCGTCAACGGCGCTGCCGGTCCCGTGGCCGTAGTCGTCCACCACCACGTTCCAACCGCGCTCCGTGGCGGCCTCCACCACGCTTGAGGCAAAGGCCGGGAAATAGGGGTTGGTCAGGTCCGGGATGGCGAGGCCAACAGAGATCCGCGCGCCCTGCACAAGGCCCTTGGCGAAGCGGCTGGGGCTGTAGCCCATTTCTGCTGCGAGCTTTTGGACCCGGGCGCGGGTTTCCGCGCTGATGCCTGCCATGTCATTCATGGCCCGGGTGACGGTTTGGCGCGATACGCCTGCAGCGGCTGCCACATCCAGGATGGTTGCACGCCGGTCCCTGGGACTCGGCGTTCGGGGGGTCATAAACGGTAAGTCTAGGCGGTGGTGAAGGCCCGTATTGATACCGGTGTTGGTGGGTTAAATGTGGGAGGCCCCAACCTGGTGGTTGGGGCCTCGACCAATGTGTGTCCGGCGGTGACCTACTCTCCCACACCCTCCCGGGTGCAGTACCATCGGCGCTGTGGGTCTTAGCTTCCGGGTTCGGAATGGGACCGGGCGTTTCCCCCACGCTATGACCGCCGTAACCCTTGTACCCGCCCGCCCAGTGTTTTGTTCGGGGGTGGGAAGACTCGTGGTTACAACATTGTGGTGTTGTTCTTCAGTTGTGGTGGTTCCGTGCCGTGACAACCCCGTGTGTTGGGGGGTTGTTGGTTGGGAACCACATAGTGGACGCAAGCAGAGTTTGTATGTATCTGTGTGGTGTAAGTTGTTGGCCTATTAGTACCGGTCAGCTTCACGAGTCGTTAGTCCTCGCTTCCACATCCGGCCTATCAACCCAGTGGTCTGGCTGGGGGCCTCTCACACCCGAGGGTGTATGGAAATCTCATCTCGAAGCGAGCTTCCCGCTTAGATGCTTTCAGCGGTTATCCCATCCGAACGTAGCTAATCAGCGGTGCACTTGGCAGTACAACTGACACACCAGAGGTTCGTCCGTCCCGGTCCTCTCGTACTAAGGACAGCCCTTCTCAAATTTCCTGCGCGCGCAGCGGATAGGGACCGAACTGTCTCACGACGTTCTAAACCCAGCTCGCGTACCGCTTTAATGGGCGAACAGCCCAACCCTTGGGACCTACTCCAGCCCCAGGATGCGACGAGCCGACATCGAGGTGCCAAACCATGCCGTCGATATGGACTCTTGGGCAAGATCAGCCTGTTATCCCCGAGGTACCTTTTATCCGTTGAGCGACGGCCATTCCACAATGTACCGCCGGATCACTAGTCCCGACTTTCGTCCCTGCTCGAGATGTCTCTCTCACAGTCAAGCTCCCTTGTGCACTTACACTCGACACCTGATTGCCAACCAGGCTGAGGGAACCTTTGGGCGCCTCCGTTACTTTTTAGGAGGCAACCGCCCCAGTTAAACTACCCATCAGGCACTGTCCCTGACCCGGATTACGGGCCGAAGTTAGATGTCCAAAGTGACCAGAGTGGTATTTCAACGATGACTCCACCCGAACTGGCGTCCGGGCTTCAACGTCTCCCACCTATCCTACACAAGCCACTCCGAACACCAATACCAAACTATAGTAAAGGTCTCGGGGTCTTTCCGTCCTGCTGCGCGTAACGAGCATCTTTACTCGTACTGCAATTTCGCCGAGTTTATGGTTGAGACAGCGGGGAAGTCGTTACTCCATTCGTGCAGGTCGGAACTTACCCGACAAGGAATTTCGCTACCTTAGGATGGTTATAGTTACCACCGCCGTTTACTGGGGCTTAAATTCTCAGCTTCGCCTTGCGGCTAACCGGTCCTCTTAACCTTCCAGCACCGGGCAGGAGTCAGTCCGTATACATCGTCTTGCGACTTCGCACGGACCTGTGTTTTTAGTAAACAGTCGCTTCCCCCTGGTCTCTGCGGCCCCGATCCCCTCCACACCGCAAAGGGTGTATCAAGGTTGGGGCCCCCCTTCTCCCGAAGTTACGGGGGCATTTTGCCGAGTTCCTTAACCATAATTCTCTCGATCGCCTTGGTATTCTCTACCTGATCACCTGTGTCGGTTTGGGGTACGGGCGGCTAAAACCTCGCGTCGATGCTTTTCTCGGCAGCATAGGATCACCAAATCCCCCCAAACGGGGGTCCCATCAGATCTCAGGCACCATGAGTGGCGGATTTGCCTACCACTCGCCCTACATCCTTAGACCGGGACAACCATCGCCCGGCTCGGCTACCTTCCTGCGTCACACCTGTTAATACGCTTGCCTCCCGGGATCAGGTCCTGCGCTCCACCAAAACCCTCACACCACAAGGGCGCTCGGGCAGGCTTCGGGCAGTTAGTATCCCCCGCTCAGCATGGGCGGTTTTTCGCCGGTACGGGAATATCAACCCGTTGTCCATCGACTACGCCTGTCGGCCTCGCCTTAGGTCCCGACTTACCCAGGGCAGATTAGCTTGACCCTGGAACCCTTGATCATTCGGCGGACGGGTTTCTCACCCGTCTTTCGCTACTCATGCCTGCATTCTCACTCGTGTAGGCTCCACCGCTGGTTTACACCGCGACTTCACCGCCCACACGACGCTCCCCTACCCATCCACACGCCTGAACCACAAGGGCTTAGCTAAAATGTGAATGCCACAACTTCGGCGGTGTACTTGAGCCCCGCTACATTGTCGGCGCGGAATCACTTGACCAGTGAGCTATTACGCACTCTTTTAAGGGTGGCTGCTTCTAAGCCAACCTCCTGGTTGTCTGGGCAACTCCACATCCTTTCCCACTTAGCACACGCTTAGGGGCCTTAGTTGGTGGTCTGGGCTGTTTCCCTCTCGACTATGAAGCTTATCCCCCACAGTCTCACTGCTGCGCTCTCACTTACCGGCATTCGGAGTTTGGCTGACGTCAGTAACCTTGTAGGGCCCATTAGCCATCCAGTAGCTCTACCTCCAGCAAGAAACACGCAACGCTGCACCTAAATGCATTTCGGGGAGAACCAGCTATCACGAAGTTTGATTGGCCTTTCACCCCTACCCACAGCTCATCCCCTCCATTTTCAACTGAAGTGGGTTCGGTCCTCCACGACGTCTTACCGTCGCTTCAACCTGGCCATGGGTAGATCACTTCGCTTCGGGTCTAGATCACGCCACTCACACGCCCTATTCAGACTCGCTTTCGCTACGGCTGCCCCACACGGGTTAACCTCGCGACGTAACACTAACTCGCAGGCTCATTCTTCAAAAGGCACGCCGTCACCAGAATCAGACTGGCTCCGACGGATTGTAAGCACACGGTTTCAGGTACTGTTTCACTCCCCTCCCGGGGTACTTTTCACCTTTCCCTCACGGTACTGGTCCGCTATCGGTCATTAGGGAGTATTTAGGCTTATCAGGTGGTCCTGACAGATTCGCACGGGATTTCTCGGGCCCCGTACTACTTGGGATACTCTCACAGGCGGTACAAACACATTACGGTTACGGGACTAACACCCTCTCTGGCCGGCCTTTCAAAACCGTTCACCTATGCGCGCACATCACACCCCACCAGCCCGGCAGAACTGGTATGGAAAGTCCCACAACCCCGACCATGCAACGCCCGCCGGCTATCACACATGGAACGGTTTAGCCTGATCCGCGTTCGCTCGCCACTACTAACGGAATCACTATTGTTTTCTCTTCCTGCGGGTACTGAGATGTTTCACTTCCCCGCGTTCCCCCCACGCACCCTATGTGTTCAGGTACGGGTCACCGAGTCACTCGCGCGCTCGGCGGGGTTTCCCCATTCGGACACCCTGGGATCACAGTCCGGTTATCGACTCCCCCAGGCTTATCGCAGATTCCTACGTCCTTCTTCGGCTCCTAATGCCAAGGCATCCACCGTGTGCTCTTAAAAACTTGACCACAAAGATCAAAAACATTTCTCGAGAGAACCACAGAAACCAACCACACCCCAACACCCAAAGGGCATCAACAGCGCAGCCAGATCCAGGTTCATTAATCTTGGAAATTGCTTCTTATACAAGATGCTCGCGTCCACTATGTAGTTCTCAAACAACAACCCCACACCACACACCCCACACACCCACAACAGGCGCACGGAACGTCACGGCAGGGAAACCAGAAACAAACAAACCCGACAAGGAACCACCACGACCAAAGCCGCAGCAACCCCTCCCCGGCCCTGTTGCCTCAGGACCCAACAGTGTGCCAAACACTACCCAGCAACCCAAACCAGCCGCGTTCCAGAACACCCGCCCTCCCCCGAAGAGAAGAACAAAACATTCGTACTAACCACACCGGTCCGTGCCACCAGGCACCTATTTGTTGATATTCCACCCATGAGCACCCGCCACGGAACAATCGTCCATGCTGCGGGCTTGCTTCCTGACAACCCCCCACACCGGCATTCACCAGCACAGAAGAGTTGGAGGTGCTCCTTAGAAAGGAGGTGATCCAGCCGCACCTTCCGGTACGGCTACCTTGTTACGACTTAGTCCCAATCGCCAGTCCCACCTTCGACAGCTCCCTCCCACAAGGGGTTAGGCCACCGGCTTCGGGTGTTACCAACTTTCGTGACTTGACGGGCGGTGTGTACAAGGCCCGGGAACGTATTCACCGCAGCGTTGCTGATCTGCGATTACTAGCGACTCCGACTTCATGGGGTCGAGTTGCAGACCCCAATCCGAACTGAGACCGGCTTTTTGGGATTAGCTCCACCTCACAGTATCGCAACCCTTTGTACCGGCCATTGTAGCATGCGTGAAGCCCAAGACATAAGGGGCATGATGATTTGACGTCGTCCCCACCTTCCTCCGAGTTGACCCCGGCAGTCTCCTATGAGTCCCCACCATCACGTGCTGGCAACATAGAACGAGGGTTGCGCTCGTTGCGGGACTTAACCCAACATCTCACGACACGAGCTGACGACAACCATGCACCACCTGTAAACCAGCCCCAAAGGGGAAACCACATTTCTGCAGCGGTCCGGTTCATGTCAAGCCTTGGTAAGGTTCTTCGCGTTGCATCGAATTAATCCGCATGCTCCGCCGCTTGTGCGGGCCCCCGTCAATTCCTTTGAGTTTTAGCCTTGCGGCCGTACTCCCCAGGCGGGGCACTTAATGCGTTAGCTACGGCGCGGAAAACGTGGAATGTCCCCCACACCTAGTGCCCAACGTTTACGGCATGGACTACCAGGGTATCTAATCCTGTTCGCTCCCCATGCTTTCGCTCCTCAGCGTCAGTTAATGCCCAGAGACCTGCCTTCGCCATCGGTGTTCCTCCTGATATCTGCGCATTTCACCGCTACACCAGGAATTCCAGTCTCCCCTACATCACTCTAGTCTGCCCGTACCCACCGCAGATCCGGAGTTGAGCCCCGGACTTTCACGGCAGACGCGACAAACCGCCTACGAGCTCTTTACGCCCAATAATTCCGGATAACGCTTGCGCCCTACGTATTACCGCGGCTGCTGGCACGTAGTTAGCCGGCGCTTCTTCTGCAGGTACCGTCACTTACGCTTCTTCCCTACTGAAAGAGGTTTACAACCCGAAGGCCGTCATCCCTCACGCGGCGTCGCTGCATCAGGCTTTCGCCCATTGTGCAATATTCCCCACTGCTGCCTCCCGTAGGAGTCTGGGCCGTGTCTCAGTCCCAGTGTGGCCGGTCACCCTCTCAGGCCGGCTACCCGTCGTCGCCTTGGTAGGCCATTACCCCACCAACAAGCTGATAGGCCGCGAGTCCATCCAAAACCACAAAAGCTTTCCACCAACCACCATGCGATGGAAGGTCATATCCGGTATTAGACCCAGTTTCCCAGGCTTATCCCAGAGTCAAGGGCAGGTTACTCACGTGTTACTCACCCGTTCGCCACTAATCCACCAGCAAGCTGGCATCATCGTTCGACTTGCATGTGTTAAGCACGCCGCCAGCGTTCATCCTGAGCCAGGATCAAACTCTCCGTTGAAGTAAAACAAAAACAGACACAACCACAACCACCGGAAATAACGGCAGAAACAGCTGCACAAAATTTGAAACCAGCTAAAAACACCATGCACACCACGGGGTGGCGGCACAGCACAATCAACCAATTACATACATAATCGGTATCAACAAACTTGGCACACTATTGAGTTCTCAAACAACAGACACACCCGGCACCACCCAAACCAACGTCCAGGCTCGCTCCGGAGCAACTTTCCAAACTTACCCGATCAACCACCCCGACGCAAATCCATTTCTCAGGATTCCCATCAGACCAGAAGACGGTCCCCCACCAATTTCCGGCGCCCTAAGGAGCGACCAGAATTTGGTCTTGAATTTGGGGGTTTGGCCACCCGCGGTTACCAGCTCTTGGCTGTCTCCCCCGCGGCGACTTAGAAAACAATACACGCACTCGTGGCCCACCGCAAACCGCTCATCCAATGGCTGCAATTCCCCGGGATTCCGGGGCAGGAACGGCCATGCGGGGCACCCGCCGGCCTCCCGCCGTCGTAATTCCGCTGTGTGCGCTGCCGCACATCCGGCAGCCATCACGGCAGACAGCAAAAGGGCCGGCAACCCTAAGGTTGCCGGCCCTTCTCAAGCAGCTGGATTCAGCGGTGCTGGATTACCAGGAAGACTTGGTGATGCCCGGGAGTTCGCCCTTGTGGGCCATGTCGCGGAAGCGGACACGGGAGATGCCGAACTTCTGGAAGGTACCGCGGGGGCGGCCGTCGATGATGTCGCGGTTACGCAGACGGATCGGGGACGCGTTGCGGGGCAGCTTCTGCAGGCCCAGGCGGGCTGCTTCGCGTGCTTCGTCGGTTGCGTTCTCGTCAACCAGGGTCTTCTTCAGCTCGAGGCGCTTTGCAGCGTAACGCTCAACGATGACCTTGCGCTGCTCGTTGCGAGCAATCTTGGACTTCTTAGCCATGTTTAGCGCTCCTCTCGGAATTCGACGTGCTGGCGGATCTTGGGGTCGTACTTCTTCAGGACCATGCGGTCCGGATCGTTACGACGGTTCTTGCGGGTTACGTAGGTGTAACCCGTACCCGCGGTCGACTTGAGCTTGATGATCGGACGTACGTCCTTGTCCTTAGCCACTAGAGCTTCACCCCACGAGCCAGGATCTGGGCGACGACTACGTCGATGCCGCGTACGTCGATGGTCTTGATGCCACGTGCAGAGACCTGCAGCGTGACGTTACGGCGCAGGGACGGAACCCAGTAGCGCTTCTTCTGGATGTTCGGATCGAACCGACGCTTGTTGCGGCGGTGCGAGTGCGAAATGCTGTGCCCAAAGCCCGGCTCGGCCCCGGTCACTTGGCAGTGTGCTGCCATGACTTCTCCTCAAGAATTGAAAGTAATGATCCGCATATCTGCTGCTGGACCATGCTGCTAAGGGCGACCCAAAAATGCAGAAGGGCAACGGTTAGTCACGCAACTTGAGCCCCTAACTACCGGCCACCCTGGAGAAAATTACCGGGCAACCGGAGCAATTGCGCACGCTCCGCGCACTTAGCGCCTACCAAGTCTACGAGTTGGCGCAATTAAAGACCAATCGGGGGTCATCGGGTGTATAAGGGCCGCCGGAAGGTCACAGCCACAGGTTGGTCCTTTTCACAGCAGGCACATAGCTTCGCCAAGCACCTTGGATACATGAACACGCAGCTCCTGCCGGCATCTCCGGCCGCAAGCAGCTCCGGCCGCCCGGAGCCTTCATCACCTTCAGCGAAGAGGCCCGCCCGTGGCTGGTTTGCCCGGCAGTACCGGCAGCGCATGCTGCGGACGGACCTCCTGACGGTCATTGCCTGGGCCTCCGTTGCCGCCGCAATTGCCCTCTGGCTTGCCGACGGCGGGGCCACCGCGATCACGTCGCCGGCGTCCCTGTTCACGGCGGCGGGCATCGTGGCCGGGCTGGCGGGCATGGACCTGGTCCTGCTCATGCTGCTGCTGGCCGCGAGGATTCCCTTCATTGACCGCACCATCGGCCACGACCGCGCGCTGGAGTTCCACGGGAAGCTGGGAAAGCCTTCGCTGTACCTGCTTCTGGCACACGGCCTCCTGGTCGCGGCTGGGTACGGCATGGCCGAAGGACTGGATCCGTTCACCGAGTCCGTCAACCTTTGGGTGCAGGTGCCGGACATGTGGCTGGCGTTTGTCTCCATGGCGCTGTTCATCGCGGTCGTCGTCACGTCCCTGGTGGCTGTGCGGCGTCGTTTCCCGTACGAGTTCTGGTATGTGGTGCACCTCCTGACCTACGCCGCGGTGGCAACGTCGCTGCCCCACCAGTTCAGCGTGGGAGGCCTCTTTGCGGCAGGCACATGGCAGCGCTGGTACTGGCTGGCCATTTGCATCTACACCGGCGCTGCCCTGGTGTATTTCCGGGTACTGGAACCGGTACTGGCCACGGCGCGGCACCAACTGTCGGTGGCCCGCGTGGAGGCCGTGGCGCCGGGCGTGGTGAACATCGTCATGAATGGCCGGAAACTGGACCAGCTGGCGGGCACGGGCGGACGGTTCTTCATCTGGCGCTTCCTGGCTCCGGGACTGTGGTGGCATCCCCACCCGTTCAGCCTGTCCGCCGAACCCGTCTTCCAGGGCCCGGACGGCCAGGGGACGCTGCGGGTCACCGTACGGAACCTTGGCAGCGGCTCCGCCCAGCTCCTGCGGCTGCGGAAGGGGACCAAGGTGGCGCTGGAGGGTCCCTACGGACTGCTCAGCACGGCTGCCAGGACCAGGAACAAGGTGGTGATGATCGGGGCCGGCATCGGCATCACACCCCTGCGCGCACTGCTGGAAACCACGCCGTTTGCTCCCGGCGAGGCGACAGTCCTGCTCCGCGGCCACACCGACCAGGAGCTGTACCTGGGCAGCGAAATCCTCGACCTCTGCCAGGCCAGGGGGGTCCGGCTCTTCCACCTCACCGGGCCGAGGGCCCACGGCCACTCCACCTGGCTTCCCGGGGACGCCGTGCGGAACGGCTACAGCCTCACCTCCTACGTGCCTGACATCGCGGATGCGGACGTCTACGTCTGCGGCCCGGCGGCGTGGGCGGCCAACGTCATGGCGGATGCCGGGAAAGCCGGCGTCTCCGGGGAACAGATCCATCACGAAAGGTTTGACTGGTGAAAATACGCGGAACAGTTGCAGCGGCCCTGGCCTCCGCCGGGATCCTCCTGGCGGGATGGCAAACAGGCACCCAGGCAGGCGGCATCAGCACCGTCGCATCAAGCACGACGGCGACAGGCACCACGGGCTCGACGGGTACGGGTACGTCCGGCTCTTCGGGCACCTCGGCTTCCGGCACCTATAAGGGAACCGCCGTGCAGACCCGGTTCGGTCCCGTGCAGGTCCAGATTACGGTGGCCAACGGGAAGATCACGGATATCACCGCCCTCCAGCTCACCAACACCGATGGCAAATCCATCCAGATCAGCAACCGCGCGGCACCCCTGCTCCGGAGCAAGGTCCTCGCGGCGCAGTCGGCGGATGTCCAGACCGTCAGCGGCGCCACCATTACCAGCGACGCGTACCTGACCTCAGTCCAGGCGGCCATCGATGCAGCCCACCTCTAGCCCCCTGGACGCCGCAACCCCCGCCGCCATGCTGAAGGCCCGCACCTTTGAATGCATGGGCACGGTCATCGGGCTGACGCTGCCCGTCAGCTCCCCTGCGGAAGGGCAGCCTGGGCTCGATGAGCTGGCTGCCGCCACCGCCGTCGTCGAACGCCTTTTCCGCGACCTGGACGAACAATTCAGCCTGTACCGCCCGGATTCGGAAGCGGCCAGGCTGGCCCGCGGCGAGCTGATGCTGCGGGGCGCCTCAGCCCGGATGCGAGAGCGGTACGCCGAGGCGCACGAATGGCGGCTGCGCACGGAGGGCGCCTTCACCCCGGAACGGCCTGACGGCGTCCTGGACCTGTCCGGGATCATCAAGGGTCATGCCATCCGCGAGGTGGGCACGTCGCTCAAGGCCCTGGGCCGGCACGATTGGTGCCTGAATGCCGGGGGCGACGTGTTGGTCAGCGGCTCACCACGCCCCGGCAGCGCCGAGCCCTGGAAAGCCGGCATCGTGGATCCGGCGGACCGCCAAACCCTGATTACCGGCTACGCACTGGGCGCGGGCAGCCGGCACAGTGCGATCGCCACCTCCGGCTCCGCTGAACGCGGTGAGCACATTTGGCGGGTGGGACGCGGCGCCGGGTTTGTCCAGGTCACCGTGGCCGCCGCGGACATTGTCACCGCCGACGTGCTGGCCACGGCGATCGTCGCCGGCGGAACACAGATGCTGAACCGCGCCACGGACACCTGGGATGTTGCCGTGCTGGCGATCCGCGCTGACGGCTCCACGCTGGCGACTCCGGCCTTCCATCCCGCCTGAACCGCCCGCGCCCCACCGCCGCTACAACCGCTACAGCCGGGTGAGCTGGGCGTACTTGGGCTGCAGGTTGTCGCCGGACGACTTGCCGGTGACGCGCCGGACCACCCACGGCGCGGCGTACTCGCGGAACCACCGGGCGTTGGCGCGGAGGGCGTCGGCGCCGCTCAACTCCGGAACAGGGGTCATCGGCGGGACGTCGATGGAATGGTCGTACTTAAGGACCTCGAGGACGCGCTTGGCCATGTTGGCGTGGCCGGCGGCGGACATGTGCATCCGGTCGTGGGCCCACATGCCCCAGTCGTAGTACTCGCTGAAGCGCCAGTAATCCACCAGCAGGGCGCCGTGGTCCCCTGCGATTCCGCGGACCAGTTCGTTGTAGATGGCGGTGCGGCCGCGCATGGTGCCGAACACCTTTGAACCCCGGGCATCGAAACCCGTGAACATCACCACAGTGGCGCCGGTGGCCGCCAGCTTCCCGACGGCGTCGTTGTACTCCACCAGGAGGTCATCGATGTCCACGCGCGGGCGGAGGATGTCATTGGCCCCGGCGTAGATGCTCACCAGCGTGGGTTTAAGTTCGACGGCGGCGTCCACCTGCTCGGCCACGATCTGCCGAAGCTTCCTGCCGCGGATGGCCAGGTTGGCGTAGCCGAAATCCGGATCAGCGGCGCAGAGCTGCTCCGCCACCCGGTCCGCCCAGCCGCGGACCCCGTTGGGGCGGGTGGGGTCGTCGTCACCGACGCCTTCGGTAAACGAGTCGCCAAGGGCCACGAACCGGGAAGTGAAATCCATGCGGTTAGTTTGCCATCCGTTGCCGGAAGCAACCAATCGCCGGTTATGTCGCTTGGTCAGGCTGGGTTTCGCGCAGGATCCAGTGGTCCTTGTCCAGGCGTCCCACCACTTTCTCGCCGATCCGCGCCAGGTCCAGCACATCCTGCCCGGTCAGGGCATCGAGGAACAGGTCGCGGACGTCCTCAACATGGCCCGGGGCCAGCCCAACGATGGTGGCCATGCCTTCCTCCGTGAGGTGCGCGGTGGTCACCCTTGCGTCATGGGGGTGGGGACGCCGCTCCACCCAGCCGCGCTTCTGCAGCTTGGTCACCACATGCGAAAGCCGGGACAGTGAAGCGCTGCTGCGGGCGGCGAGCTCACTCATGGGCAGGAACCGGTCGTCTGCCTCGGACAGCATGGCAAGGACCGTGTAGTCGAAGAGCGACAGCTTCCCGGCCGCATGCAGCCTGGTGTCGAGGGCCGCCGGCAGCAGCGTATTGATGCTCACCAGCGCCAGCCAGGCGCGGCGTTCGTCAGCGTTGAGCCAGCGGGGTTCGGTCATGGCCCCCATTCTACGATTGATCTTTCAAGTAGCTGGAAGCGGCACCGGTAGGCTTGCCCCATGTATGTTGTCTCCCTCACCTACCGCGTGCCGCAGGAGATCGTCGACTTCCACAACGACGCCCACATCGCCTGGCTGCAAAAGGCGTTCGACGACGGTGTCTTCATTGCCGCCGGCCGCAAGATTCCCCGCACTGGAGGGCTGCTGCTCTCGCAGGCTGAACGGGAAACCCTTGACGCGAGCCTTGCGCAGGACCCGTTCTACATCAACGGCGTGGCCGACTTCGAGGTGCTGGAGTTCCACGCCGGCCGGGTGGCCCCGGGGTTCGAAAACCTGTTGGACACCCCGCCCGCGCAAACCACCTAAGGTGACGCAGGCCGCTAGGGTGGGCTGCCGCCGTCGTACCCTTCTGCGGCGAGCTTCTTCAGGCCACCTTTCCGCGGCACCTTCACAGGCTTGGGCCAGCGCGGGCTGAGCCTGTCCCCCAGCGTCACCCCGCGGAGCTTGCGGCCAAAGAGCGGCAGGACCCAGTCATGGACCCAGCGCCGCTGGCGCCGTTCCCATTCGCGCAGGCCCAACCTTGGTGGTGGCTCCCAGTCCCTGGGTTTGATCTTGTGCGGCACGCCCAGCTGGTCCAGCACCTGCCCGGCCAGGTATTTGTGCCCGGCCTTGGACATGTGGAGCCGGTCAGAGTCCCACATCCTGGCGTCGTGGAAGGCATCCAGGCACCAGTAGTCCACCAGCACGGCCCCGTACTTTTCCGCGATGTCCCGCACCCGCTGGTTGTAGTAGGCGTTGCGTTTCTTCAACGGCTCCAGGAGCGCGGAAACCTTGACGTCGAACCCCGTGAAGAGGACCACTGTGGCCCCCGTGCCGGCGAGCTGGGCAACAAGCTGTTCATAGTCCGCCATGAGCGCGGGCATATCGGTCTTCAGGTCCAGGATGTCGTTACCGCCGGCGTACAAGGTCACCAGTGTTGGCCGCATCCGCAGTGCCGGCTCCAGCTGCTCGTCGATGATGTGCCGCAGCCGCTTGCTCCTGATGGCCAGGTTGGCGTACTTCCACCCCGGCTGCGCCTTGGCGAGCTTCTCGGCAACCCTGTCGGCCCACCCCCGCACCCCGTTGGGCAGCCGCTCATCCCGGTCCCCCACGCCTTCGGTGAAGGAGTCGCCAAGGGCCACAAACACCCGCCGCCCGGAGTCAGGAAGCAAGGATCCAGTCACCACCGCCCCAACGTAGCGGCGCTGGGAAAAGCAAGGACGACGCCGGGATGAACAGTAAGTGAGCGGGAGCCTGGGAAAGCGTTGCGGGATCCGGTGGAGCGCTTATGGCGTCCGGGACCCGCTGTCCGTCTGCATTCCTCCGTAAACCGGACGGAACTCCCAGGTGTAGGAGCCGTCCGCTTTCAGGCTCATCCTCAGGTGGCCCCAGGTATCACTGAACTTCCGCTGGACGTAGGCCGGGTTGCTCGCGAACGATCGGAGGCCGATACCGCCGGTGGACACCTGGAACTGCTGCATGCCGTCGGGGACGCATTGGTCGGCGTTGTTCACCGGGCAGGTCCGCTCATAGTTGTGCTGGGACCCGGACAGCAGGACTTTCACCCGGTTGTTCCAGAACATGTCGATCCAGGGCTTCGCCTGGGTGAAGCGTGTGTGGCTGGATGTGTCGGACGTGAAATACGGGTCGTGGTAGACGGCCGCCAGATGCTTCCCCGCGGCCTTGGCCGCCTTCAGGTCAGCGTCCATTTCGGCGGTCATCGCCTGCGCCCGGGCCACGTTGTAGCGCCATGTGGCCGTGGGCGCCACCAGGATATGCCAGTTCCCCTTATCGAACGAATACCACTCCAGCGCATCCTGGAACCGGCCCAGAGTGGTGCTGGTAGCGGACTTGGTGGTGTTGACGCACTGGCCGTCCATGAACCGGTCCACGTCATCGTTCACACCCGGCTCCACATCGTGGTTGGGGCCCGTGGTCCAGTACGTCTTGGCTTTCAACCCGCCCCACAGCGTGTTCCACGCTCCAAGCGCCGAGCAGGTCCCCTTGTCGTACTGGAAATCGCCGATGGCAAGGAAATTATCCAACGAACCATCGTTGAGGCCGCTGATGATGCTGGCAGCGTTCTTGCCGGACGCCGAACTCGTGGACGTATTTCCTGAGGGGTTCATGTCGCCAACAGCGGCGAACTCGAAGGAATCACCCGCCGGCGGCGTGGTAGGCGCCGGGGTTGGAGTCGGGGTGGGGGTTGGAGTCGGGGTGGGGCTCGTCCCGCCGGCGGCCGGGTAGACACGTATCCAGTCCACGCGCATTTCCGCAGCACCGTCAGCAGTGGAATCAGGGAACCAGTCCAGTTGCAGCGTCTGGTGCATACTGCCCGGAGGCTGGTGGGTGGGGTCGGTGTCCTCGAACCATTTCACGCCATCCACGTATCCGACCATCCCGGCGGGGGACCAGTCCACTGCGTAGTTGTGGAACTGGGTCACGTCCAGCGTCTTGCTGGCCCTGGTCTGGGAGTTGCTGCAGGAGAAGTGCTGGAAGAAGTTGATCACGTTCCAGGCGCCCGTTGTTTCCGCGTAATCCACTTCGCCGTCGCAAGGCCAGTTTCCGCTGTCCGGCCACAGGATCGAAACCATATGGTACTCATTGTCGCCCGACCCGGCGGCGCGGACTTCCCACCGCCCGTACTTTTGTTTGGCGAACTTCGCGGACATGCCGGCAGTGGTCCCGTCCGGGGTCCCGCTCATGACCATCTTGGAACCGTCCACTGTTACCTGCTGCGGGCTGCGGATGCCTTGGCCGGCGTGCCCTGCGCTGTTGTACACGCTCCATTTGGTGGCGTCCGGGGCTCCGGTGTAGTTGAACTCGTCCCCGGCCACAGGTGCGCCCCAGTTCTGCGTGGCAGCAGCCTGGACTCCGCCCGCATCAACGGGCGCGGGCGCAGGGGTGGAGGTAGGGGTGGGGGTTGGCGTCGGGGCGGGGCTTGTCACCACGGCGTCAGCGGCGGTGGTGACAACCAGCTTTGGGCGGAGTGCCGCGTCCAGGGCCTGGTTCGATTTGAAGCCCAGCCATTTCTGCGCGCTGGATTCGAGCCGGAAGTTCTGCTCGCCGCCGGTGGCGCCGACGCCCTTGGTAACGTCCCATTCCACCCAGGCCCCCGTGGCGAACCCGCCGGCCTTGGCCAGCCAACTCCCGCGGGCCGGTGCGTTGTTCCAGGTGACGCCCGTTTCGGCCCATGTGCCGCTGGTGGTGTAAACGTCCACAAACTCGGTCGACGTTGCCGCCGCCTCAGAATATGCCCGCAGCTTTGCCGAGACGACGTGTTCCCCGGCGGGGACCTGGACGTTGAACCGCAGGAGACTGCTCCGCGAGATGCTTGTCCGGCCCTCCGTGGACCAACGCACACTGGTCCCGAAGTTCTCCGTTGGCCGGTCGGCCTGGACATAACTGTCGGCGGTCGGCGCGAATGTCAGCGCTCCCACCGCGTTCGCCACGCTGCCCACTACGGCAAGTGAGGCGAGCATGACTAAGAGTGTCAGGACGGAAACAGCTGGCCGCAGGATAGTTTTCATGGAATGAGACCTTAATGTTCCAGTTGAAATATCCGAAGCATACGCGTGTCACACCCTATGACACAGCAATTTCCTTAATTGGCAATTGCTGAAAATTTGTGTTACTGCGCGGAGGCGCCGAGCGGGCCGGGGTTAGCCTTCGGCTTTGCCCTGCCGCCAGTAACCCATGAAGGCCACCTGTTTCCGGTCCATCCCCACGTCGCGCACCAGGTAGCGCCGCAGGTCCTTGATGACGGCGGCTTCGCCGGCGATCCAGGCGTAGAAGGGCATGGCGCCGGCGGGCATTCCGGGGTTGCCGGCGGCGCCGATGTCCCCCGTTTCGAGGCGTGCGGGGGTTTCCCAGAGGATGTCCGTGTCCACGTTGACGTCTTCGGGCTCCGGGCCGGCGCCGCCGCCGTCCGCTTTGATGCCCACCCAGCCCGGCACGGGGACTGCTGTGCGTACGGCCTCCTGCAGCAGCTGGCCGTGCGGCCGGGAGCGGCCGATGACGGCGCCGCGGGCAAGCCACGTGATCTCGATGTCCGCCGGGGACTGCAGTTCAAGGAAGTCGCCGGCCTGGGGAACCTCCAGGAGGGCGTGCCCGCTCATGTACGGCGGGAGGGTTTCGAGGATGGCGGAGATGGCGGGAACTGCGGTTTCGTCACCGGCAAGGAGGATGCGCTGGGCCAGGCCGGGCCGCCATTCGATGCCGGAGTATGTCCCGGCGGTGATGCAGTGGGCGGCACGGTTGTTGGGCCCGATGATGGTGAGGGCGTCACCGGGTTTGGCCTTCAGGGCCCAGTCCGCGGCCGGCCCGCTGTTGTGCGGCCCGTCCTTGTGCATCGCAAAGTCCACGTCGATCTCCGGATAGACCGCGTCCAGCCGCGCCTCACGGACGGTGTAGGTCCGCATCGAGCCGCGCACCTCCGGGTCCATGGCCAGCCAATCCCGATACCAGCCGGGCTGGCCGGTGTTGACGGCCGGCAGCGGCAGCTGCGAGCCGTCCGGGGCCAGGGACGGAATCAGGAGCTTGATCCGGAGGTCCAGGGTGTGGCCTTGGACGCCGAAGTCACGCAGCGCGTAGCTACCGAACGTGATCCTGCGGAAGGTGGGGCTGAGCTGCTGGACGGAGGAAACGGTGACCTCAAAGGCGAGACTCATCGGCTGGGTGGTCATCGGCTGGGCACTTGCCGGTTGTGCAGTTGCCGTTTGTGCTCGGGCGGTGTCGCGGGTCGTCATGGGACGGGCTCCAGTTCGTAGGCAGTGTGGTGGCGGCCGATGGGGATGATCAGCGGGGTGGCCGAAACGGGGTCCGGGATGACCCGGCTCTCCAGGCCGAAGACGTGGCGGACCAGTCCTTCCGTCACCACCTCGCGCGGGGACCCCACCGCTGTCACGGTGCCGTCCTTCATGGCGATGACGTGGTCCGCGTAGCGGGCCGCCAGATTGAGGTCGTGCAGGACGATTGCCACGGTGATACCCCGTCTGCGGTTGAGGTCCGTTACCAGGTCCAGGACCTCCACCTGGTGGGCCAGGTCAAGGTAGGTGGTGGGTTCGTCCAGCAGCAGGACGTCGGTTTCCTGGGCGAGTGCCATGGCAATCCAGGCCCGCTGCCGCTGGCCGCCGGACAGTTCGTCCACGTCACGCCCGGCGAGGTCCAGCGTCCCGGTGGCTTCCAGCGCGCGCTGCACGGCGGCGTCGTCCTTGTCACTCCTGCTCCGGAAGAAACCCTGGTGCGGGTAGCGCCCGCGTCCCACCAGGTCTCGGACGGTGATGCCGTCCGGGGCGGTGGGGTGCTGGGGAAGCAGGCCGAGGGTCCGGGCCAGTTCACGGGCCGGACGGGTGTGGATGTCCCTGCCGTCCAGGGTCACGGTGCCGCCGGCGGGCTTCAGGAGCCGGGACAGCCCGCGGAGCAGGGTGGACTTTCCGCACGCGTTGGCACCCACGATCATGGTCACCCTGCCCTCGGGAATCCGGACGTTGAGCCCGTCCGCCACACAGCGCTGGCCGTACGTGAGCGTCAGGTCGCGTGCTTCGAGAAGTGCCACGTCAGGCATCCTTTCGGTTGGCCGTGACCAGGAGCCACAGCAGGAAGGGGGCGCCGAGCGCGCCGGTGACAACACCCACCGGCAGGACGGTGCCGTTTAGGAACAGGGGTGCCAGGTTGGCGGCAACATAGTCTGCCGCCAGGACAATCAGGGCGCCCACCAGGGCCGACGCCGGCAGGCTGGCCTTGCCGGCGAAGCGGCGCGCGATGGGAGCGGCCAGGAAGGCGACGAACGACACCGGCCCTGCGGCCGCCGTCGCCACTGCCGCGAGCGATACCGCGATGGCCACCAGCGCCAGGCGTGCGGCATTGACGCGGACCCCCAGCCCGGCCGCGGCATCATCACCCAGTTCCAGGATGCGGAGCGGACCGGCGATGAGCACAACGGCGGGAACCAGCACCGCGAGCGCCAGGAACAGGACGCCGGCCCGGTCCCAGTTGGCGGAGTTCAGGGATCCATTGAGCCAGACCAGGACGTCGGCGGCAGTGCGGATGTCAGCGCGGGTCATCAGGAAGCTGACCACTGCGTGCAGGGCGGCAGCGATCCCGACGCCGGCAAGGACCAGCCGGTTTCCGGCGGCGCTCCCCCGGCCTGCCCTGCGGGTGGCACCGCCGCTGGAGATCGCATGGATCAGGCCTGCCACGGCCAGTGCACCCGCCAGCGCCGCCCCGGAAACCAGCGCACCGGAGGCGCCGAAGATGACAATCGCAACCACCGCCGCCGCGCTGGCCCCGGAGCTGATGCCGATGACGTCGGGGCTGGCCAGGGGGTTCCGCAGCATGGTCTGGAACAGGGCGCCGGCCAGCCCGAAGGCAGTCCCGGTCATGGTGCCGATGACGGCCCGCGGAAGCTTGTTCTCCATCACGATGAAGCTGGCGCCCGGAATCCTGGCGCCGCCCGTCACATGGTTGAAGACGATGGCGAAGAAGTCCGGAACGGTCACCGTGTAGCTGCCCAGCAGGACGGATACGAAAAACAGGAGCACGACGGCGGCGCCCAGCACGGCGGTCCGGTTGCCGGCCCCCTTGGCCATCACAGCCCGGCCCCCTTTCCGCGGCGGATCAGCCACACGAACACCGGCGCACCGATGAGGGCGGTCATGATGCCGGCCGGGACTTCGCCCGGCGGCAGCACCACCCGCCCAAGAATGTCGGCGGCCAGGAGCAGGACCGGAGCCGCCACCAGGGAGAAGGCCAGGATCCAGCGGTAGTCGGGCCCGGTGAGGACACGCACGGCATGCGGTACCACCAGGCCCACAAAGCCGATGGGGCCCGCCAATGCCGTGGCGGTGCCGCAGAGCAGGACGATGCCCAGGGCCACCAGGGCCCGCGAGGGCCCGACGCGCCGGCCAAGCCCCCGCGCGATGTCGTCCCCCAGCGCCAGGCTGTTGAGGGTGCGGCCGGCCAGGAGCACGATGAGCGCACCGGCGGCCAGGATCGGCAGGCCGGGCAGGAGTACGGTCCAGTCACGGCCCGCGATGCCGCCCACCTGCCAAAAGCGGAACCTGTCCAGGGTGTCCTGGCTGGAGACCAGGATGATGTTCATGAGCGAGGACAGTCCGGCGCTGAGCGCGGCTCCGGCCAGCGCGAGCTTGACCGGGGTGGCTCCCTCCCTGCCCAGCGAGGCGATGAGGTATACCACCACTGCGGCAGCAGCGGCCCCAATCAAGGCGAACCAAACGTAGCCGGAGAAGGTGGCCACACCGAAGATGTAAATGCCGGCGACCACCGCCAGGGCGGCTCCGGCGTTGACGCCAAGAATGCCGGGGTCGGCCAGCGGATTGCGGGCAACTCCCTGCATCGCGGCCCCGGCCAGGCCCAGCGCGCCGCCGGCCAGCAGGCCCAGGACCGTGCGCGGAATGCGGGCCAGCACCACGGCATGGTCACCGTTGGCGGGATCGAACGCGGAAAGGGCCTGCCATACCGTCGCAAGGGGAACCTCCCGGGCCCCCACGGCCAGCGATGCCCCGGCCACCAGCGCCAGCACGACGACGGCGCCGGTCAGCCAGGCGGCTCGCGTTCCCGGCGCAACACCGCAGACGGGAGCAGCGGCTGCCCCGGCCCGCACCTGGGTGCCCGTGCCGGCGGCCGGACGTACCGTCGTCGTACCCATGAAGGCGCGGCCCCTACTTCACTGCATCCGCCGCCGTGGCCAACTGCGGCAGGAACGTATCCAGCGACCACGGCAGGCTCAGCGGCGACGACGCCGAGATGGACAGGGTCAGGGTGTTGTCCTGGTCGGCCACCAGGGCGCCCTTCCTGATGGCCGGGATCTGCCCGAGCAGCGGATCAGCCTTGATGGCCTCCGCGGTGGACGCGTCGGGAACCCAGGTGACGAAGATGTCCGACTGCAGTTCGTTCGTCTTCTCGGCGGACCAGGAAAGGTAGAACTCCTTGGAACCCTTGGAGTTCTCCGCGACCACCGGGGCCAGGGTCATGCCGATTTCGGTGAGGAAGCGGGGACGGTTGTCGTTGGCGGTGTAGACGTTGACGCCGTCACCCCGGGCGGGCTCCAGGTTGCCGTAGATAAAGCTCTTGCCCTGGATCTGCGGGTACTGGGAGACCTTGTCCTTAACGGTGGTCTCGGTGTCGGAGACCAGCTTGGCCGCTTCCGCTTCCTTGCCCAGGGCCTTGCCGATGATGGTGGTGGAGTCCTGCCACGAGGTTCCGTAGGCCACTTCCGGGTGCGCCACCACGGGGGCGATTTCGCTGAGCTTCCTGTAGTCCTCCTCGGTGAGGCCGGAGTAGGCGGCGAGGATGACGTCCGGGGCGAGCTTGGCGATTTCCGTGAAGTTGATGCCGTCCGCCTCCGAGTACTGGACGGGGGCCTTGGCCGATCCGAATCCGGCCCCCAGCTTTTCGAGCGCCGCGTCCTTCCAGGGGGTGGACCCCTTGTCATTGCCACCCCACTCGTTCCTGGGGATACCGACGGGCACCACGCCGAGGGCAATCGCGACGTCGTCGTTCACCCATGAAACCGTCGCCACGCGCGCGGGCTGCTTCTCGATGGTGGTTTGGCCGAATGCATGGCCGATGGTCACCGGGAACTGGGTGCTGCTGCCGGTGCCGCCCGTGCCAGCCACTGAAGAGGCCGGACCCGTGCTGCAGGCGGACAGGGTCAAGGCTGCCGCGGCGAGCACCGCAGCCGCCTTGCCGGCGGAAGAGAAAAGCGTCCGGCGGGTGGAGAGAGGGCCGGAAAAGAGGGGGGACGTCACGGGGCTCCTTGGATCAGGCTGCTGGAAACTTAAGTAAGGCTAACCTATGTAAATGTCGATTACGCAACATTTTTGTCACCTAATCCCGCAACGTGACAAAGGCCACATCCGCCATCAGGTTCTTGGACAGGGCGGGGCACATTTGGCAGGATTGCCTTGCCGGCAGGGCACCCTTACCAGGGCACGCTGAACAGAAACGGAACAACGGGAACAATGCGCATGCAAAAGGTCGTTCCGGCCGCCGCTGCCATGGGAAGCGGGGTGGCCGCTTTGGCCTGCTCCGCGGAGACTGACTGACTCCCCTGTTACCCCGGCCCGGCTTAGGGCCGCCCACCCTTTACGAAAGTTCAGCCATGCAATCAGTCACGCCCCAACAAATCCGTTCATCCTTCGTCAACGCCAGCCGCTCAGAAGCAGCCAAGCTGACACTGCCCAGGAACTTCGACGCCCTGGACTGGGACAGCCTGGAGTTCCTGGGCTGGCGCGATGAAAAGATGCCGCTGCGCGGGTACTTGGTGGTTCCCGGCCCCAAGGGCCTCACGGGCATCCTGCTCCGGGCGCCCGAAGGAGGAGCCGGGAAGAACCGCTCGGTATTGTGCGAACTGTGCCGGGATGTGTTCTCGAAGGAGGACGTGCTCCTTTGGGTCGCAAGGCGCGCAGGCCAGTCAGGACGCGACGGCAACACCGTGGGGACCCTGATCTGCGCCGACTTCCTGTGTTGTGGCAACGTCCGCAAGGAACCGCCGGCCAACGAGATCAACCCCGATCCGGCGGCCGTCGTGGTACGCCAGATCCAGGGCCTGCAGGACCGCACCGCGCAGTTCCTGGCCCGCGTGCAGAATAAGTAGGCGGGCAGCGGAAGCCCTCCATCACTCCGGTGACGGAGGGCTTCCCCATGTGCCTCAGCGGTAGGAGAAGCTCATCAGCAACGCCTTCAGTTTTTGGCCGTCCCCGCCCCAGTACCACGCCTTCGCCGCCTCGTCATTGGCAAACGGCGGACCGGTAAACAGCACGTCTGCGGCCAAAATGCGGTCGCCGAGCATGACGGGCCCGTTTTGCACCTTGCCGTCCGGTGACACCGGCAATCCCGCCGTCAGCCCCATGCGGTACTCAACGGCACCCTTGACGTGATCGGTGAAGAACGACGAATGGGGCGTGGGAACTGCGTGGCCCACCAGTCCCGGCACAGGGTCCGCCGCAAGGACAAACCTGGCATCAGGACCGGCAACGGCGTCACCCACCTGGCTGTAGTAGATGTTGACCCGCCCGGCGCCGTTGGCATCAATGACGGCGGCCGTTTCCACCGGGGGTGATGCGGAAACCTGCTCATGTACCACGCGCCAGTCCGCCGGATGGGCAAAGGACAGCCGGCCCTCGGGGAAGGTATAGGTCACCATCCCGGCAGGAGTGGGCGCGGACGTGGGAGCAGGCGAGGGCGGCGGAACGGCAGTCTCCGTGGACGCGCCCCCGCTACCTGCGGGGGCGTAGTCCGCGCAGGCGGCGAGGGACAGCGCCGCTGCGGCTGTTATCACAAGGAGGATTGGAGCGGGGTGCCGTGGGCGCATGGGGGTGCCTTTCAAGAGGACGCCATCGTTCTCTCGGAGAAAGTGCGGACCCAGCATCCTGCAGTACCTATGGGATTTACTCTGGCGAGGTGAGTTGGTAAAGCCCAGAGTGGCACAGCGAAAAGACCGGCCACCACGGCCGGAGCGATAAATCCATCAATTTGTTATATTGCTGGATCCGGTTTCAGCGCAGGACGATATCCACCGGGTTTGCCTCGGAGCGCCAGGCTCCTTCCTCCCCCGGACGCGGCCGGATCACCGGGGCCGTGAGGACGCCGGAGCGGTTGGTGCGGCGGTCACGGAGGATCTCGGTGACGGAGCCCAGGTGCCGGGACAGATCGATGACGTTTTCCGGGGCAGCCAGCAGCAGCTGGAACCCGAATTCGTGGAGGGCCTTGATGCCGGCGCCGGCGAATTCCTCGGAGGCGAGCACGAACGCTTCGTCCATCATCACGGTGCCGTAGGTGGTGAAGCCCTGCTCGGCGATCCCCAGCTGGTAGCTCAGGGCCGCGGCCATGATGAACGCGGTGAACCGCTGCCGCTCGCCGCCGGACATGGAACCGGTGTCTGCGTGCATGAAGACCTCGGTCTTCGTGCCGCCGCCCTTCTTTTTGCCAGCCGCCGGGCCGGTCACTTCCCGGTGCTCCTTGCACTGGATGAACAGGTGGCCGCGGACGTCGAGCACCTCCGCCCGCCACCGCCGGTCTTCCGGCGCCTGCGAGCCAAGCCTCTTGACCAGGGTCTCCAGGGACTTGTAGCGCGCGGTGAGCTCGGCGTCGTCACCGTCCGGCCCCTCCCCCCTGGCGGCGTCCGTCCTGGCCGGCCGAGCGTGGCGGGCCTTCAAGGCGTTCTGGATGGCGTCCTTGAACTGCTTGGCAGTGGGCGGCAGCGTCTGCTTGATATCCAGCTCCAAGTAACTGCCCTCATGGAAGTTCACCTGGGAGAGGATGCCGTTGAGGGGCAGGATGCGGCTGGTGATGGAGCGGCGTTCCTCGTCCAGCAGGTGCAGCAGGGTGCTGAAGGATTCGTGCGTGCGCTGGTTGAAGAACTGCCGGAACTCCGCCTCCTGCGCCGGCAGGCCGTCGTTGACGATGGCATGGTAGCGGGCTTCGAATTCGCTGGCCGCGCCGATGCTGGTGCCGTGGTCCGCCGAAATGGCGCTGCCCCACTCCCGGACGAAGCCTTCGAAAATCCGGGTGAGCCGCTCGGCTGTCCCTTGCCCCCGTGATTCAGCAGTGTGCAGTTCGCCCAGCAGGGTGGTCCGGACGCGGTTGGCAAGGTTGTCCAGCTCGTGCATTTCGGTCACGTCGCCGAATTCCGCAAAGTACGGTTCCAGCGCCGTCACGGTAGCGTCCGACGGCGGCGCCTGGGCCAGGCGGTCACGCGCCGCTTCCAGCAGTGAATCCGCAGCCGTGAGCTGGCGGTCCAATGCCTTGTATTCGCTTTGCAGGACGGCCGCGGACTCGGTGCTGGTCTGGTGCTTTTGCCGGACCTCCTCGATGGTGGCGCGCAGGGGCTCCAGGTCCGCCTGCGCGGCAAGTGCGTCCTTGAGCCGCTGCTCGATCCTGGTGAGCTCATCGGCAGCAACGGCCGCGGACACCTGTTCCCAGGGCCGGTCGTCTTCGGCAATCCGGCGCAGGGCGTCGAGCTGGCGGCTCATGCCCTGGTGCGAGTCCTCGCGGCTCTGCGCCAGTTCGGCGGCCTTGGCCACTTCCTGCCGGAGGTCCTCCACCTGGCCGGCCACGAGTTCCAGCTTGGCGGCATTGTCGAAGCCCAGGACGTAGTCCTGGCGGCTGGTGAAGCGGTCGTCCTTCTCCACCGTGTGGCGGTTCCGCTTGACCACGCCGCCCAGGCTCAGGCCCTTGTCCAGGGCTGCCAGCTCGTCCGGGTCCTCCACGCAGGGGTAGGCAAAGTCCAGCGCGATGCGCTCACGGACCCACCCGCCGGCTTCGGCCGCCGCGCCGGACTCGAGGATATCCAGCTTGGTGAGCAGGTCGCCGTCGCGCACGTCCTCCACAGCGAGCGCGCCGCCGGCGAGCGGCTTGGAGACGTCCACTGCCCGCAGCGCGCCGCGGACGTTGTGGTCATTCAGGTAGCGGGTGACTGCGCCGAAGTGCTCACCGGGCACCAGCAGGGTGGTGGCCAGGCTGCGGAGCGCACGCTCGGCAGCGGGGCGCCACCGTTCCTCGCCGTCTGCGAGGTCCATGAGCTCGCCGGCAAAGGGCATGCGGTCTTCCGCAATACCGGTGGCAGCGGCGATGGCGGCACGGTTTTCAATGCTCGACGGCGGCAGCAGGGACTTGCGCGTCTTCAACGACACGAGTTCCTGCTCGGCAGCCGCCAGCTCCCGCTTGCGGCTGGCGTGGGCGTCGAAGGCCTCGAACCGCAGCTCCTGCAGGGCCTGCGAATCATCCTTCAGCTCGGCCGACCGTGCCGCCGCCTGCTCGTGTGCCTGCTCCCAGCCGGCCGCGCTCCACTCAAGCTGCAGCCCGGCGTCGGCCAATGCCTGCTGCGCCGCCTCCTCCACCTGGCGCCGCAGCTTCAGGCCAACCCGGGCGTTCTCCAGCGACTGCTCAATCGCGGAAATCGCGTTGCCGCCCTGGTTGTTGTACTCGGTTTCCAGCTGCCGCAGTTCCTTGGCCAGGTTGTCGCGGACCGCACGCTCGGCGCCGAGTTCCTTCGCCTTCGCCTGCGCCAGCTCGCGGAAACGGACCAGCGTCTTCTGGTGCACGGTGACGGCGAGCTGCTGCCTGTACGCCTCGAACTCCCCACCCACCAGCTCCCGCAGCCGGTTCGCGTCCAGCAGCGACTGCGCATATTCGCGGTTCAGTCCCGGCACCGGCGCCAGCTGGTCGCGCTGCTGCCGGACATCCTCCAGCCGCTGGCGGATGGACATCAGGTTGCTGAACTCCTCCACCACGTCATCGGCGGCGGCAAGGGTTGCCGGGGCATCCAGCACCTGGTCGCGGAAGAAGGTGTTGACGCTGCCGCCCAGGCCCTTGCCGGCCTGGATGACGCGCAGCAGGGGCAGGGCCTGGTCCGAGTTGATCCCCAGCAGCCGGCGGAACCGCTCCGCGAACGCCTTGTGCACGTCGAAGACCTGGGCGTGCGGGAAGATCGCCTCAAGCGCGCCCTTGGTGAACCGTTTGTCGGCGATGCCCTCAACCGCCTCAAGGTCCAGGGGCACGTTGTCGATCAGGTAGAACCGGCCCACGCTGGACTCCGTGCCGTTCTTGGGCAGGTCGAACAGCGCCGACACCGTCACCCGCGTCCCGGCGGCGTTGTCGAAGGTCAGGGCGACGGCGGACCAGGTGGCACCCGGGCGCTGGAACGCACTCGCCGAGCCCTCCCCCACCGCCTTGTCCCCCACCTTGCCGCGCATGTACGTGAAGGTGGTCCGCTTGTCCTCCACGGCACCGCCCGACCGCTGCGCCGCCGCCTCGTTTGACCGCGGCCGCGCATCGAAGACCCGCAGCATCGCGTCGAACAGCGTGGATTTACCCACGCCCGAGTTACCGGTCAGCAGGGTTCCGTTCCGGTCAACATGCATGGTGTGCGCTCCATGGAACGTCCCCCAGTTGACCACCTGCACCAACGCAAGCCGCATCTGGCCCGGGTTGGTGACATCCCCCAGCGGGAGCATGCTTGCGATGGTCACTGGTCATCCTCCTCGGACGTGGTTCCGTTCGTCTCCGCGGCGGCCGTGTCCTCCAGGTCCAGGAGCGGCTCCGTTCCTGATTGGTCAGCCGAGGCGGCTACAAGGGCTTCGATGTGGGCCGGGATGTCGCCGATGTTTTCGAACGGCAGGGCCAGGGGCAGGGCGTTGGAGATGGTGTAGACGTCGTCCAGTCCGGTGGGGAGCAGGAGCTGGCGGGCCAGGAGCTTGGTGATGGCACGGGTGACCACATCGGAGTCGCGCAGGGCGTCCTGCTGGCCGGCGGGCTGGTAGTGCGCCACCAGGTCCGTGATCTCCTCGCGGGTGATGGTGGGGTCGGTCTGGGCCGTGACGTGCCGGTCCAGCAGCAGGCGGAGCCGGAGCAGCACAATGGTTTCCACCCGGCTGAGGGCACGCTGCTGGCGCAGGATGCTGGACCGGGCGCTCCCGCCGATGACGTCCGGGTCCACGGGGCGAAGGACCGCGATTTTCCGCTCGTGGTCCAGCTGCAGGGTCAGGAACAGCTCGGACAGGCGGCTGCGCAGGATCACCTGGTTGTCCAGCAGTACCGTCCAGAGCTTTTCGTCCCGGCCGCCGTCGATGTACGGGCCCTTCAACAGCTTCACCAGGGCCTGGCGCACTTTCATGGACAGGACGCCGGTATCGCCGGGGAACAGGGCAGCGCCGTCGACGAAGGTATCGCGCGGGGACACTGCGAAGGTGCGCTCAACGCCCGGTGCCGCCCCCGCCCGTTCGCCGCGCGGCTGGTCTTCGATCAGCTCTGGGCCCTCAGCGTTTGAAACTTCAGTCATGTGGATCCTTTGCGAGCGTAACCACGGGCAGGTAGGCCCTGCGGGTGGAGCCGTCTATCTGTTCGAAGTCCAGGCCATCCCAGGCGCTGCGGTTGAAGTCGGCCCCGGCGTGCAGGGCCTCGGACAGCAGCGCGCGGATGGTGTTGATGTGCTGCTCTTCGGGCGGCAGCTGCTGCCAGGCGTCGGCGAGCGTGGCAGCCCCAGCCATGGCGGACCGGACGACGTCGGGCCTGGCCTTGCCCGTCCGCGGCGAGCGCACCCGGTCCGAGTCGGTAAACGCAATGGGATCGGCCAGCCTGGGTGGTGCCGCGAACTCGTCGGGGTCGAAGAGCTTCACCATGGACAGTGACTCAAACCCTGCGTTGTACAGGACGGGGCCGGGAACCAGGCCGGGCCGTTCACGCTCGTACGGGAGTGAACGGATGGCCTGTTCTGCCTCACGCAGGACCTTCCGGAGCCGGACCGACTGGCGGAAGTCGTCGCTCTGGACGTACGTGTTCAGGCTTTCGCTGAGCTTGCCGTAGATGCGCTGGATCTGGCTGTGCTGCTGCCGGAGCTCGGCCACCAGGTTCTTCAGTGTCTCCCGGTCGTCAGGTGACAGGTCATCCGCGAACTGGCGGCTCAGGACCTCCCCAATCGCGGACCGGAACCGCAATTGCTGCTGCGGGTCCTCCAGGAAGGCGGTAAAGGACCGGAACGTCCTGCCCTCCGGGCTTTGGCGGAGCCGCTTGTCCGCCTCCAGGACCTGGGCCATGGTGGCGCCCTTGGTCAGCGACTCCTCGATGATCTGGTTGCGCAGTCCGCCCACCAGTTCCTCGATCCGGTCGCGCATCTTTTTGTAGTCCGCGGGCAAACTGGCGGCCAGGTCCAGGATGTTTCCGGCGGCCTCCACGGCCTCGTCGTCGTCAAGCAGGCCGTCGAAGTCGCCCGTGCTGATGTCCTGGATCAGCTGCTGCCGCTCTTCGATTTCCTCTTCCAGGGCTTCGAGGCGCGCACTTTGGTCCGGGTTGGTCTCGTTGGCGAGCTTTTCCACGTCCCCCAGCAGGGTGCCCAGCCGGGAACCGTTCAACGTGGACCGCTCGCTGGAAAGGCTGTCAAGGAAGGCGAGCACGCGTGCTGCAGGCTCGGTGGCCTCGTAGACGATCTGGCCTGACTGGTTCCGCCGGGTCAGGAACTGCCGCCGGGTCCACTCATCCCCGAACGCCTTTCCGCTGGCCCCTCCGCCCAGGCCCGGATCCTGGCGCCGGAGCTCCTCAAGGAAGGAGTCGACGTCGGCATGGAATTCCTCGAGCGGCACCTGCGGCCGGGTGCGGGTGAAGGAAGCCTGGAGCACGGCGATCACCCAGGGCGCCGAACGCGTCAGTGCCCACGCGGGCCCCTTGGTGAGGAGTTCGAGGTCCCGGAGCCGGGCGCTGATGGCGTCAGCGGATGACCTGGCGGAGCGGGGCACGCACTCTCCTTGGACTGTTGAACGGGGGCTGAACGGGGACCGGGCAGGGGCGGCACGCAGGGGACGAACCGGAAAACTGCCAACTACAAGGTTAACGCAGCCGCCGCGACCGCTCCGTGACCTACCTGCCGGTAGCATTTCGATCCCATATCAACAGGCTCCCCCGCCCGTGCCGGGTCTGGCTGGCCGCGCAGCTGTCCCCCTACGCTTCTGCTACTGGTCTTCGCCACCGCAGTCTTATGCAAAGCAACGTCGCAGCAGGGGGATTCATGCAGTTCGATCTAAGCTCAGTGGAAACAGCCACCTTGGTCTTTATCGGGACGCTGGTGTTCGGCGCAGTCCTGGCCGCATTCGTCCTCTCGGCGGGGCTGGTTGCCCTGGCGCTGCTGGGGGTGGGCAAGCTCACCTGGATGGTGGTGGCCAATACGCTCCTGGCGGTGGTCCACGGGATCAACTCCGGCTGGGACCGGCTGGTCCACCGGGCCTCCACCGTGGAACTGCCCGGCGATTTCCAGGCGCAGCCATCCCCTAGCACCGGAACCTACCCGCGGGTAATCTTGAGGGACAGCTGAAGGGTTCTCCAACCCGGCGGATCCATGGCTACACCGGCCACTCCGGCCAAGGAGATAACCCATGACCTCCGCAACTGACAGCCAGGCCAAAGACGCCCCGGCTGAAGAAACCCCCGTCCCCGCCGGCAACATCGGCGCCGGAGCCACCGCCGAAGATGCCCGGGCCGTTGCCGAAGCCGCCCGTGAATCCGGCTGGGACCGTCCCAGCTTCGCCAAGGGCCTCTATTTGGGCAGTTTCGACCTGGGCCTGGTCCATCCCTGGCCGGCTGCCGACCCCGCTTCCGTGGACAAGGGCGAGGCATTCATGGGCCGCCTCACGGAGTTCGCCAAAACCATGTCCGGGCGGGTCATTGAACGGGAAGCGAAGATTCCGGACGAATACATCAAGGACCTGGCAGCCCTGGGCGTCTTCGGGATGAAAATCCCGGAGGAATACGGCGGCCTGGGCCTCTCCCTGGTCTATTACGGCAGGGCCCTTGCCCTGCTGGGCAGCGTGCACCCCAGCCTGGGCGCCCTCATCTCCGCCCATCAGTCCATCGGCGTGCCCGAGCCGGTCAAGGTGTTCGGCACGCCCGAACAGAAGCGTGAGTACCTGCCGCGGTGCGCTGCCGGCGCCGTCACTGCTTTCCTCCTCACCGAACCGGACGTGGGCAGCGATCCCGCCCGGCTGGGCAGCACGGCAACTCCCACGGACGACGGCGACGCGTACCTTTTGGACGGCGTGAAACTTTGGACCACCAACGGGGTGATCGCGGAACTGGTGGTGGTCATGGCAGTTGTCCCGGCGCACACCGATCCGGACGGCACCAGGCACAAGGGCGGCATCAGCGCGTTCGTGGTGGAAATGGACTCGCCGGGCATCACGGTGGAAAACCGCAATGCCTTCATGGGCCTGCGCGGCATCGAGAACGGGGTTACCCGGTTCCACCAGGTGCGGGTGCCGGCCGCCAACCGGCTGGGCCGGGAGGGCCAGGGACTGAAGATCGCGCTGACCACGCTCAACACCGGCCGCCTGGCGCTTCCGGCGCTGTGCGTGGCGTCCGGGCGCTGGAGCCTGAAGATTGCCCGTGAATGGTCCAACGCCCGCACCCAGTGGGGCAGGCCCGTGGGTGAACATGAGGCAGTCGGCAAGAAGATCGCCTTCATCGCGGCCACGGCTTTTGCCCTGGATGCCGTGTTCGAACTCTCCGCAGAACTTGCCGATGCCGGGCAGAAGGACGTCCGGATCGAGGCCGCGCTCGCAAAGCTCTGGGCCACGGAAATCAGCTGCCGGATCGCGGACGAACTGGTCCAGATCCGCGGCGGACGGGGGTTTGAGACCGCTGAATCACTGGCCGCGCGCGGTGAACGTGCCGTAGCGGCGGAGCAGCAGCTGCGGGACATGCGGATCAACCGGATCTTCGAGGGGTCCTCCGAAATCATGCGGCTGCTGATTGCGCGCGAGGCGGTGGATGCGCACCTGGCTGCCGCCGGCGACCTTGCTTCGCTGGATGCGAGCATGGCGGACAAAGCGAAGGCCGCCGTCGGCGCCTCCGGCTTCTATGCAAAGTGGCTGCCCAAGCTGGTGGCCGGCGCCGGCATGGACCCCCGCTCCTACGGGGAGTTCGGCAGGCTGGCCAAACACCTCCGGTTCGTTGAACGGTCGTCGCGACGGCTGGCCCGGCAGACCTTCTATGGCATGGGCCGGTGGCAGGCCAAGCTGGAGCGGAAGCAGGCGTTCCTGGGCCGAGTGGTGGATATCGGCGCCGAACTGTTCGCCATGACTGCATGCTGCTCCCGTGCAGAGATGCTGCTGAAAACCGCCCCGGAAAAGGCTGCCGGCGCCTACGAGCTTGCCGACGCCTACTGCGAGCAGGCCAGGGTGCGGGTGGACGAGTACTTCGACCAGCTGTGGCGGAACACCGACGATGCCGACCGGGCGTTGACGCGGAAGGTCCTCGCCGGTGACTACCTATGGCTTGAGGCAGGGGTCCTGGACCAGTCCGAAGGCACCGGCCCGTGGATCGCCGATGCCTCGCCGGGCCCATCCAGGAAGGAGGACCTGCACCGGAAATACCGGTAAAGCCGCAGGTCACAAAATAGTAAGCACGCTTGCTATCACCCGGGGCGGGTGGTTGAGTTGAGCCATGAGCAGCTCAACGGAACCAGAGAACCTGCCTCCCCGGCGTGCCCGGGAGGACGAAACCGCCCGCAGCGGAAGCTACCGGGAGGCAGCCGCAGACGATGCCGCCACGCGCTCGATGGACCAGGCGCCGGCCGGCCAGCGGGAGCGGGACTACACCCGCGCCCCCGCCGCGGAGCGCGAATACCAGCCTGCCCCCACCAGGGCCACACCCGTGGTGGAACCGGTGGCAGACCCAACGCTTGCGAACCGGGAAACCGCCGTCGCGCGCCAGAAGGAGCGGTTTGGCGGCATCAAAGTGGGCTCGGCCTTCTTCGGATGGCTGACCGCCACCGGGATGGCCGTGCTCCTCACCGCACTGGTGGCAGCCGCCGGAACCGCCGTGGGCCTGGCCAGCAACACCGACGTCAACGAGGCCGTGAACCAGGCGGCGCAGAACAGCGGCACGGTTGGCCTGGTGGGCATCATCGTGCTGCTGGCGATCCTCTTCCTCTCCTACTACTGCGGCGGCTACGTGGCCGGGCGGATGGCCCGCTTCAACGGCCTCAAGCAGGGACTCATGGTCTGGATCTGGGCGCTGATCGCAGCCGTTGTGGTGGCCATCCTGGGCCTGGTGGCCGGGCAACAGTTCAACGTCCTGGCCAACCTGAACAGCTTCCCGCGGATCCCAATCAACGAGGGACAGCTGACCACCACCAGCATCATCGCCGCGATCGTGGTGGCGGCAGTCGCCCTTGTCGGCGCGCTGCTGGGCGGCCTGGCGGGCATGCGGTTCCACCGGAAGGTCGACCGCGCCGGATTCACCCCGGACAGCGAGTTTTACGACGACGGGGAGTAGTCAGGCGAGGATGTCACCGTCCACATACAGCCACCGGCCATCCTCCCGGACAAACCTGCTGTTCTCGTGCAGGACCCCGCGTTCCCGGTTCTGCCGGTAGTAGGCCTTGAATTCGACGGTCCCTTCGGAATCGAAGGGACCGCCGTTGCTGGTGGACACAATGTCCAGGCGGCGCCATTCCATGGCCGTGTCCAGGTCCAGGCTGGCCGGCGCGGTGGACGGATGGTGGGTGCGCAGCAGGTAGTCCTCATCCAGCCGGACGAAGGCGCTGTAGCGTGACCGCATCAGCTGTTCGGCAGTGGCTGCAGATGCGCGGCCGGAAAGGAACCTGCCGCAACATTCGGCGTACGGCTCCCCGGACAGGCACGTGCAGTTCGCGGACTCCATCGATTCGGTCATCCGGTGATGCTGCCATATCCGGTAACAGCTTCGCTACAACCTCGAACCGTGCCGGGCAGGCGGCGGCATCGCCTGATAAAAATCCGTATGGTGGAGAAGGAGCCTGCCGCCGGCCGTGAGTGCCGGGGCGGCCCAGGATGTTGATTGGAGAGGAGAGAAGACGTGGAGAACCCGGACACTCTCGTCCTCAACCTGACATTCCTGGGCACGGTGGGCGTTGCCCTCCTTATGTTTCTGGTCCTCTTCCTGCTGGGCGTTATCACCTTGGTGCTCGCGGGCCTGGGCCGGTTTGCCGCCCTTGTGCTGATGGCCTTGTTCGGGCGCGTTCCCGGCAGGAGGGATTCTCCCGGTACCGCCGGCGCCCCCATGAATCCGGGCCAAGCCCGCAGGCCGCTCCGGGCTCGGGCCTCCGCACTCAAGCCGGACCGGCTGAAAAAGTCGCTCCGCACCGCCGTCGAACGCCATCCCAAGCTTGCCGCCGCCCGCCACGACCCCCCGGTCCTCGCTGAGGACTGGGCCTCCGCGGTCGCCGAGGCCGACAAGCGCGCCCAGGCCAGGGCGCGCGCCGCGGCACCCGAAATCAAACTGTCGGTGCGGGACCTTCCAGACCCGGCCGTCCCTGCCGACAAGGTGTCCGAGGTAGCCCCGCTGGTGGAGTCCGCCCTGCACAACCACCGGCCGCCGCATGAGCTGCCCAGGTCCTTCAAGAAGCCCCAGCCGCCTCATCCGGTACCGCCGCTGGATACCGGGTCCCTGGTTTCCATAGCCGGCCCGCAGCAGGTGCTCAAGGAGAAGGCGCAGGATCCGGGCCCCCAGCCGTAAGGGAGAAACGGCCAAGCCCTTACCCTGAGCAACCATCTGGGTTAGCGTGAACATATGGAATTCAGATACCTCGGAAACAGCGGCTTCAAAGTCTCGGAAATCACGTTCGGCAACTGGCTGACGCACGGCTCGCAGGTGGAAAACGACGTTGCCACCCAGTGCGTGCGGGCTGCCCTCGACGCCGGCATCAGCACCTTCGATACCGCCGACGTCTACGCCAACACAGCCGCGGAAACCGTCCTGGGCCAGGCCCTGAAGGACGAGCGCCGCGAGTCCCTGGAAATCTTCACCAAAGTCTTTGGCCCCACCGGCCCCAAGGGCAAGAACGATCTTGGCCTGTCCCGCAAACACATCATGGAGTCCATCAATGGCTCGCTGCGGAGGCTGCAAACGGACTACGTGGACCTCTACCAGGCCCACCGCTATGACTTCGAAACGCCGCTGGAAGAAACCATGCAGGCCTTCGCGGACATCGTCCGGCAGGGCAAGGCGCTGTACATCGGCGTGAGCGAGTGGACCGCTGACCAGCTCCGCGAGGGCCACAAGCTGTCCAAAGAGCTTGGCTTCCAGCTCATCTCCAACCAGCCGCAGTACTCCATGCTGTGGCGCGTGATCGAAGCCGAGGTGGTCCCGGCGTCGGAGGAACTGGGGGTCTCCCAGATTGTCTGGTCGCCCATGGCCCAGGGCGTCCTCAGCGGCAAGTACCAGCCCGGCCAGCCCGCTCCGGAGGGCAGCCGCGCCACGGATGAAAAGGGCGGCGCCAAGATGATCCAGCGCTGGATGCGCGACGACGTCCTGGCAGCCGTGCAGGAACTGAAGCCGATCGCCCAGGAAGCGGGCCTCTCCATGCCGCAGCTGGCTGTGGCATGGGTGCTGCAGAACCCCAACGTTGCGTCAGCCATCGTGGGTGCCTCGCGGCCCGAGCAGATTGCCGACAGCGTGGGCGCAGCCGGAGTGAAGCTGGAGGCGGAGGTCCTCAAGAAGATCGACGACGCCGTCGGTGGCCTTGCTGAACGGGACCCCGCACAGACCAAGTCGCCGGCCACCCGGGAAGCGTAAGTGGCGTCCCCGTCGGAACTGTCCCCGTCAGAGCTCCCGGAGCTTGCGGTCACCGGGGCCACCGGAGGCCTGGGCGGAATGCTGGCGCGGCAGCTTGCCGCCTCCGGCTTCGCCCAGCGCCTGCTGGTGCGCGATGCGGCACGGGCGCCACAGCTGGATGACGCCCATCCCGTGGTGTGTTCCTACGGGGACGGCGCTGCCTCCCGGCGCGCCCTGGAGGGGGCGAAAATCCTCTTCATGGTGTCCGCCGCGGAGGCCGAAGACAGGCTGCAGCAGCACTACGCATTTGTGGACGCCGCTGCTGATGCCGGCGTGGAGCACGTGGTGTACACGTCCTTTTACCGTGCCGCGCCGGACGCCACCTTCACCCTGGCCAGGGACCATCACGCCACGGAGGAGCGGATCAGGGCGTCCGGGCTGCAATACACCTTCCTGCGGGACAACTTCTACCTCGACTTCCTGCCGCTGCTGGCCGGGGAGGACGGCGTGATCCGCGGGCCTGCCGGCGACGGCGTGTTCTCGGGCGTGGCCCGGGAGGATGTTGCCCGCTGCGCCCATGCGGTCCTGCGGGATCCGGCCATCCACAAGGGCAAGACCTATGACCTGACCGGCCCGGAGGAACTGACCCTGGCACAGGCGGCGGAGGTGCTGAGCACCGGGACCGGGCGCACCATCAGCTACCACCCCGAGACGGTGGAGGAAGCCTATGCGTCCCGGGCCTCCTACGGTGTGCCGCAGTGGCAGCTGGACGCCTGGGTCAGCACCTACACGGCGATGGCCGCCGGTGAGATGGCGGGGCTCTCGCCGGACATCCACGGGCTGACCGGCCAGGACCCCATCAGCCTTGCCGAGTTCCTGACGCGGCCGGTGCTGTAGCGGGCAGTTTTATGCGTTGACGGGCGGGTGGACCCGGCGTAGACCTGTGGCGGGGACCTTTTACTCCGCCAAGCAGGGTTACTACGCCAAGCAGAATCGCACCGCCATGAATCACAGCAACCAGCAGTCCATTGGCCAGGAGCCGGCGGCAGGGCAGGCGCCGGTGCTGTCCCCGGCCGCGCAGCCCGTGTCAGGTCCACTGACGCGTGAGGAGCTGCAGCTCGCCGCCCGGAACCATTCCTTGCCGCTGGAGGCGCTCCGCCGCGACGTCACGCCGCCGGGGCTTCACTACGTGTTGACCCACTTCGACATTCCAGACCTTGATGCTTCGTCCTGGCATCTGCGGATCGGCGGCGCAGTGGAACGTGCCCTGGAGCTGGGAATGGCGGCACTTCGCAGGGATCCGGCCATCACCGTCCCGGTCACCCTCGAGTGCGCGGGCAACGGCCGCTCGCTCCTGGAACCGCGGCCCCTGAGCCAGCCCTGGGTGCTGGAGGCGGTGGGCACGGCGCACTGGACCGGGGTGCCGCTGGCGTACCTCCTGGGCAAGGCGGGGGTGCTGCCGGACGCGGTGGAGGTGGTCTTCACCGGAGCAGATGCCGGGGTTCAGGGCGGCGTCCCCCAGCAGTACGCGAGGAGCCTGCCGATCCGTGAAGCGCTGCGTCCCGACGTCGTTCTTGCCTACAAGATGAACGGCACCGACCTTCCGCCGCAGCATGGGTACCCGCTGCGGCTGGTGGTGCCGGGCTGGTACGGCATGGCCAGCGTGAAGTGGCTGCAGTCCATCGACGTGGTCCGGGCGCCGTTCACCGGGTTCCAGCAGCAGTCCGCCTACCGCTACCAGAGTTCCGCGGACGACGCCGGCAGGCCGGTCACGCGGATCAGGGTGCGTTCGTTGATGGTTCCGCCGGGCGTTCCGGACTTCTTCACCCGGCAACGGTTCCTTCGCCCGGGCCCGGTCATGCTGGAAGGCAGGGCCTGGTCAGGGGAAGGCGCCGTGACCGCCGTCGAGGTGGGGATTGACGGCACCTGGCTGCCGGCCCATCTGGACAAGCCGTCCGGCGGATTCGCGTGGCGGAGGTGGAGCCTGCCCTGGGTGGCCGACCCCGGCGAGCACGTCCTGGCCTGCCGCGCCACGGACGTCACTGGTGCCACCCAGCCCCTGGAACAGAACTGGAACTACCAGGGGATGGGCAACAACGTGGTGCAGCGGGTCAGCGTGACGGTGGAGTGAAGTTAGTCCTGCGTGCAAGGGTACGGCCGGTCAGGGTTACCGGGCATCACAGCAGGCTGGCCGGTGCCATGACCAGCGCGACCAGGGCCGTGATGGAGAGTCCCACAACAATCGGCCCTGCCACAAGCATCCACGTCGTGGCCGGGTAGCGGCGGTAGCCCCTGCCCCGCAGCCTTGCCGTCCACAAGGCTCCGTAGGCAATGCTGGCCACCACGTACGGGACGCCCAGGGCGGGCAGCGCCAATCCAATCCAGATGGTCGCCTGCAGGACTGCCGAAGTGCCGCCGGCATACATGTCCCCGACTCTTGACGTGCCCATCATGAGCAGGAGCAGCAGAAGCAGCAACAAAATCGCGGCCAGGACCAGCAGGACCGTCCGGAACGTCCCCGCCCATGCAGGCAACGCAGGCCTTTGTGATGAATCCGGACAGGCTCTGGGGTCCTGGTGCTGGTGAGGGCGGTAGGGCTCCACGTTTCTCTCTTCCTGGCAGGTGCTCCAAGTCTTGCACGAGGCGCGGGACGGCACGACGCGGCCGCGGCTATACTCGGTGCCAACCATGACCAGCCTCCCCTCCTCCCCCGCCAGTGTCCGAATCGATGCCTGGCTGTGGGCGATCCGCGCCTATAAGACGCGGTCCGCCGCCACAGCAGCCTGCCGCGCCGGGCATGTCCGCCTCAACGGCAGCCCTTCCAAGGCATCAGCCACCCTCGTCACCGGTGATACCGTGACCGTCCGCATGCCGGGATACGAGCGCATCCTGGAGGTTCGGCGGCTGATCGCCAAACGTGTGGGAGCCGAGGCGGCATCGCACTGCTTTACCGACCACACTCCCCCGCGGCCAGTCCTGCCGGCACTTGGCCTGCCGCAACGGGACCGGGGCGCCGGGCGGCCCACCAAGAAGGACCGTCGCGAGATGGAGCGTTTGCGCGGCCCTGCGTGAGGAGCGTGCTGCAGAGGTCAACCGCCAGACTTGGTGCGCGCCTGCACGAGGTTAGCGAACGGCAACCGGCCGAATTCCGCCACGAAAGCTGAATGGCAGGCCGCTTCTGCGTCATTCAGTTGTTCCGCCGGGAGTTCTTTCCACGCAATGGCCAGTGATCCAGCATTCGCCAGCTGCCAGATCGCCCGCCCATCCCAGTGCCCGGGCGGCTTTCCTTGCCCGAAGTCCACAAACTCCTGGATCTGACGTCGCAGCCCCCGGTTACCTTTGCTTCCCGGCCCGGCCTTTCCGACATAGAGAACGACGACGCCCTCTACCCACTCGGCGGTCAAAGCGGCGGCGGAGAGGGACGGTTCCTTCTTCTTGAAGACTCCTGCTGTGCTTTTCGTGAGGAAGCGCGGCTGGAAACCTTCCGGAGCCACGACGGTGAAGAGGCCTGTTGCCTGCGGGATCCTCATGGTCTCGAGATCCTGGATGGGCCGGAAGCCAGCGAAACCTTCGGCCTTCAGGCCCTTCCTGGTGAACTGCATAATCCATTGAACAGCATGTCCTCGGACCCTCACTGTTGCAGCCTGCCGTTTTCCACATAGGGCTTTTGGGTGGCTGTCGTTGCCGGACCCTGGTGGAAGACTTTGGTCATGGAAGCGGTTGGTGGGATGGCGGCAGTGCTTGGGGCGGAGCCTCGGGGGCTGTTGGCTGCTGGTCCGCCGCATCGCACTTTTGCTGTTACGGGTGTCAAGGATGGGCTTCCGTTCCCGCCTGCTGCGCCTTCGATTGGTGATGTCTTGAAGCTGCTCGCTTCTGTTCCGCTGGCTGCCGACAGCGCGGGGATGATCGACCAGATGCGTGGGCTGGAGGATTTGAAGCGCCTTGCCGGTGCCCGTCAGGCCGATACCGCGGTGGCGTTTGATCTACAGCAGCGGGGTGAGCAGGCCGCCGCCGGGGTCCCGGCTCATGAGCAGGGTGCCGGGGTCGCGGCGCAGCTCGCGCTGGCCCGGCGGGAATCCCCGTCCAGGGGGTCCCGGTTGCTCGGCCTGGCCAGAACCCTTCCCGGGATGCCGCGCACGTTCGCGGCGTTCCGGGCGGGCCGGCTGAATGAATGGCGGGCAACCCTCATCGTGAAGGAAACCATCTGTCTGTCAGCGGAGGACCGGGCCGGGGTGGATGAGGCACTCGCCGCCGACACCGGCACCCTGGACGAGCGCCGGCGACAAGGCCATCAGTGCCGCAGTCCGGGCCGCCGCGTACCGGCGGGACCCGGCAGCGGTCGCCAAACGGGCCGCCCGTGCGGTCAAGGAACGGACGGTGAGCCTGCGGCCGGCCCCGGACACCATGGCCTACCTGACCGCGCTGTTGCCCGTCGCCCAGGCCGTGGCCGCCTACGCCGCGTTGTCCCGCGAGGCGGATACGGTGCGTTCGGCCGGGGATGGGCGCTCCCGGGGGCAGGTCATGGCTGACGCCCTCGTCGAACGCGTCACCGGGACCCCTGGAGGCGTCAGCGGGGTCGAGATCCAGCTCGTGATGACCGACCGGACCTTCCTCCAGGGTGATGCCGAACCCGCACGGCTCCCCGGCTACGGCACCATCCCCGCCGCCTGGGCCCGGAACATCGCCCTCACCGGCGCCGGCCACACCGAACCCAGCCTGTGGGTCCGCCGGCTTTACACCGCCCCCGGCAGCGGGGATCTGGTGGGCATGGATTCCAGGGCCCGGCTGTTCCCGGCGGGGTTGAAACGCTTCCTGCAGATCCGGGACGATACCTGCCGCACCCCGTACTGCGACGCCCCGATCCGGCACCACGACCACATCGCCGCCTGGCGCGATGGCGGATCCACGAGCGCCGGCAACGGCCAGGGCCTCCGCGAAGCCTGCAACCACACCAAGGAAACCCCCGGCTGGACCGCCCAACAGGTGCCCGGCCCGCGGCATACGGTGGCAACCACCACCCCCACCGGCCACACCTACCATTCCACCGCACCACCACCACCCGGAACGCCACACCCCTGCTCGCCCGCCGGCAGGAGCACGATCACGCAACTCCCACGAAGAGTGGCTGGCGTTCGCGCATGAGGCCCCCTGACGTCGTCATTTACTCCCACAGCCCGACCGGCCCAAATTTGGTGTGCCCACCCCTCCCCGCAAAAGCGTAGAGTGGCATAGGACGCCTGATTCTGGACGCCTCGCTGCAAAGGGAGAAATCGTGACGATTGATTGGGACGAAAAAAAGGCCCTGCTACAGGAACCAAATATCGCGAAGGTAACCCAGCTTTGCGATGAGCTGATGGAAAAGAAGCCCGGTTCCGTCGTCCCCTATATCGACCCCGTCCACGACGAAGACGAGTGCAGGATCATCAGCCTCCAGGCGAGCCCCGGCAAGGGGACGGAGTCCGGATTCGTCTCCCACAACAACGACGACGAAGCGGCCCGCCGAGCCACCCAGATCTATGAGCTCGCTGAACTGGATCCGCGCTACGTCATGCCGTGGAACGCCTACCCGTGGGTCCGCGAAAGTGGCAGCCCATCGGCCCTGAGTGTCCAGGAAAAGACCGACGGCCTGCGTCCTTTCCGGCAGTTCCTCAAAATCAATTCCCGCGTTTCGGCGATCATCGCGCACGGCACGGACGCCTCCACGTTCCTGACCCTGTTCGAGAAGACCTACCATTCATCGCTGAAGAACGCCGGCATCAAAATCTACAAGGCCTCTGCCCTCGGCGGCAGGGCCTTTGCTGTTTCCGAAGCCAAGCAGGAAGAACTGCTGGCCAAGAGCGTGGACACCTACCGTGATGCCATGCAGCGGGCAGGCATCCAGCACCTTTAGCGGACGGTTTCCCAGCTTTCTTCCAGCCGCGCAGGCGCATACTCGTAGGTACCCTGACCGGCGAGAGAACCAGGCTGACCTTGATGTCCCACCCCGACCGTTCCCATGAGGCAGGACCTCCAGCGGAGGCTGCAGCCATCCGCATGGCCGTGCTCCCCCAGCTTCGGCACTGGATTGCCGTGCCCGTCATCGCAGCAGTCCTGATTGTGGCAGGCGGACTGGCGCTGAGGTTCAGCCCGGCATTGACGTCAGCGGACATGTCCGTGGACGCCGAGCTGAGCCATGACCACACCGCACCTCTGACCGGCATGGCGATGTTCATCAATGTGGTGTTCAGCCCGGCGGGCGGGGTGCTGATGATCGCAGCCCTGTGCCTCTATCTGCTGCTGGTCCGCCGCAGCCCCGTTAACGCCGTCGCCACGGGCCTGGTTGCGGCCGGCGCCTGGGTGAGCAGCGAATTGTTCAAGGTGCTGGTGGCCCGGCACCGCCCGGACTCGACAGCCCTGTACAACCCGCTCATCCCGGAGCCGGGAACGGACAGCTTCCCCAGCGGGCATGTGGCGCTGGCTTCCGCGCTGGCCATTGCCGTCTTCCTGCTGGCCCGCGGCACCAGGTGGCAGCGGGCGGCTGCCGTCCTCGGAATCGCCGTGGCGGTCCTCGTGGCCTTCTCCCGTGTTTACCTCGGCGTGCACTACCCCACCGACGTCACGGCATCCTTCCTTACCGCAGCTACCGGAGCCGCGTTCCTGACCGGCCTGTGGAACCGCTTTGGGCTGTCACTGCTGGCCCGGGTCCCGTTCCTGGCAAAGCTCGGCCCCGTCCCGGCCCCGCAAGGCTGACCAGCAGCCATGACGGGCTTCATCGACGGCCTCCTGAACGTCAGCCCGCTTGTGGCATATATTGCCGTCTTCTGCCTGGTCTTTGCCGAGGACGCATTGTTTGTGGGCTTCGTGGTTCCAGGTGAGACAGCGGCCGTCCTGGGTGGAGTAGTGGCCAGCCGCGGTGAAGTGCAGCTGGGCGCGATGATGGCCCTGGTGGTCGCTGCCGCCATCATCGGCGACAGCGTGGGCTACGAAGTGGGCAAACATCTGGGCACGCGCATCATGAAGGCAAGAATGCTGCGCCGCCATGCCGGGAGGTTGGAGAACGCGCAGGACTTCCTCCGCCGCAAGGGCGGTTCGGCAGTCTTCCTGGGCCGCTTCACCGCCTTTTTCCGGGCCGTCATGCCCGCCCTCGCGGGCACGTCCCGGATGCCCTATGGCCGGTTCCTTGCCTACAACGCGGTGGGCGGCATGGTGTGGGGCATCGGCTTCGTCCTGCTGGGTTTCCTCGCGGGCAACTCCTACGAAGCCGTTGCCCAGGCAGCGGGCCGGGATCTCGCCGTCGTCATAGCGATCGTGGCGGTGGCAGGGCTCATCATCTGGCACGTCCGGTCACGACGGCGGCGCGACCGGCGGCGTGCGGCCAGCCGGCGGCAGGACTAGGGAGAGCTTGACAGCAACTGTGACCAGTGCCATATTTAAGGCGTGAACCTGTCAGACAGCCGGACAGCAGGACAGCCTGCATTCCGCCCCCTTGCCCGGCTGAGCGCTGCCGAGGCGGTGTTCAACGCCATCCGTGAGGACATCGAGTCCGGCGCGCTTCCGGTGGGAAGCAAGCTCAGCTCGGAGGCAACCCTCTCGCAGCAGTACGGAGTCAGCCGATCGGTAATCCGGGAAGCCCTCCGCTCCTGCACCGCGCTGGGCCTCACGGTCACCAGGACCGGCAAGGGCACGTTCGTCATTGCCAGCAAGGTGGCCAACGACCTCATGCTGGGGCAATACTCGGCGCGGGACCTGACAGAAGCGCGTCCGCACATCGAGGTCCCGGCTGCAGGGCTGGCAGCGGAACGCCGCACTCCGGAGGAGCTCGACGTCCTCCGCGGGATCGTTGCCGCCATGGCCACGGAAACCGATCCGGAATCCTGGGTGGCCCTGGACTCCAGCTTCCACGCCGCGATCGCACGCGCCAGCGGCAACAAAGTGTTTGCCAGCGTCGTGGCTGACATCCGCGACGCTCTGGCGCACCAGTCCGAGACCCTGAACATGGTGGCAGACCGCCAGCATGCCTCCGATATTGAGCACCAGCAGATCCTCGCTGCCATCGAGGCCGGCTCGGCGGAAAACGCCCGCGCCGCCATGGCCCACCACCTGGAAGCCGTGGGCGTGGCCCTGGACTCCATCCTTAACAACTAGCCGTATCCAACCAAACCTTCCTAGGACTCCATGCCATCCCCCGTGTTTTCTGCTGCCCACACCGCTGCCCCGGCCCAGCTGGCCCTGCCGCAGCACGTCCCGCTGGTGGCCGCCACCCGTGACGGCCTGGTGGAAAGTGTCCACTACGGCTCAGCGATCGCCCTTGCGGCTGACGGTTCAGTGGCGGCGGCCGCTGGGGATCCCCAGACTCCCTTCTACCCCCGTTCTGCGCTCAAGCCCCTCCAGGCAGTCGCCCTGGTCCGCGCCGGCCTTGAACTCCCCGCAGACCTCCTGGCATTGGCCGCCGCAAGCCATTCGGGTGCCGCAGTCCACCGGGACGGCGCCCTGCGCATCCTGGAACTGCACGGACTCGCCCCCACCGACCTGGAAAACAGCACCGACCTTCCCTACGGCACCACCGAGCGTGAGGACTGGCTGCGGAACGGCGGAAACGCCACCCGGATCACCCAGAACTGCTCCGGGAAACACGCCGCCATGGCCGCCACCTGCGCCATCAACGGCTGGTCCGTGCAGGGCTACCTGGATCCCGCCCACCCGCTGCAGCAGCTCGTTGCGCAGACCGTCACCGACCTGACCGGCGAGGAGCCGGCCGCGGCGAGCACCGATGGCTGCGGGACCCCGTTGTTTGCCCTGAGCCTGCGCGGCATGGCCCGCGCCTTTGGCCGGATCGCCCAAGCGGCCGCGCACAATGACGCCTTGGATTCGGGAAGTGCGGAGGCCGCCGTCGGGCTGGCCATGCAGCAGCACCCGCACATGGTGGCCGGGGAAGGCCGCGACGTCACCGAACTGATGCGCCTGCTGCCCGGCGCCGTGGCCAAGGACGGTTTTGAGGGCGTGCAGCTGGTGGGCCTGGCCGACGGCAGCGCCGTGGCTGTAAAGATTTCCGACGGCGGCGACCGCGCCCGGATGCCCGCCACCGTCCGCCTGCTGGATGCGCTGGGCGTGGACATCGAACCGCTCACCGGTATCGCCACCGCACCCGTGCTGGGCGGCGGCCACCAGGTGGGCCGGCTGTTGGCCACCGATTTTCTTGCCCCTGTTTCCGCATAACCACCGTCCGAACCCGACAACGACGCCCCGTAAGGACCCCATGACCATCACCCAAACCACCGCAGACGTCCGGTCCGAGCACGACCTGCTCGGCGACCGCGACGTACCGGCCCACGCCTACTGGGGCGTGCACACGCTCCGCGCGGTAGAGAACTTCCCGATCACCGGCCAGAAGCTGTCCTCCAACATGCACCTGGTCCGCGGGCTTGCCGCCGTGAAACTGGCCGCCGCCCGCACCAACCGCGAGCTTGGCCTGCTGGACGCCGAACGCGCCGACGCCATCGAACAGGCATGCCAGGACGTCCTGGCCGGACGGCTTGCCGACCAGTTCGTGGTGGACGTGGTGCAGGGCGGTGCCGGGACGTCGTCGAACATGAACGCCAATGAGGTCATCGCCAACCGGGCGCTGGAAATCCTTGGCCACCCCAAGGGTGACTACGCGCGGCTGCACCCGAACGACCACGTCAACCTCAGCCAGTCCACCAATGACGTGTACCCCACGGCCGTGAAGCTGGGCACCATCTTCGCCGCGAGGGAGCTGCTGGCTGCTCTCGAAGAACTCGAGGATGCCTGCGCTGCCAAGGCCATGGAATTCCGCACCGTGGTCAAGATGGGCCGCACCCAGCTGCAGGACGCCGTCCCCATGACCCTGGGCCAGGAGTTCGGCAGCTACGCCGTCACCATCGGCGAGGACCGGCTGCGCCTGGCGGAGGCAGAGCTGCTGATCCACGAGATCAACCTCGGGGCCACCGCCATCGGCACCGGCCTGAATGCCCCGGCCGGTTACGCCGCAACGGCCTGCCGGCACCTTGCGGAGGTCACCGGACTGCCGCTGGTGACCGCCGTCGACCTCATTGAAGCCACCCAGGACGTGGGCGCTTTTGTGCACCTGTCCGGCGTGCTGAAGCGTGTGGCGGTCAAGCTGTCCAAGATCTGCAACGACCTCCGCCTGCTCTCCTCAGGCCCCCGCGCCGGCTTCGGCGAGATCAACCTGCCGGCCGTCCAGTCCGGATCGTCCATCATGCCCGGCAAGATCAACCCGGTCATCCCGGAAGTGGTCTCCCAGGTGGCCTACGAGGTGATCGGCAACGATGTCACCATCACCATGGCCGCCGAGGCCGGGCAGCTGCAGCTCAACGCCTTCGAACCGATCATCGTCCACAGCCTCCACAAGAGCATCTCCCACCTGGAAGCAGCATGCCGCACCCTTACGGCCCGCTGCATCCGTGGCATCACCGCCAACACCGAGCACCTGCGCCGCACCGTGGAGCAGTCAATCGGCCTGGTCACCGCATTGAATCCCCACCTCGGCTACGCCACCGCCACCGCCATCGCGCAGGAGGCGCTTGCCACCGGCAAGGGCGTGGCTGAACTGGTCCTGGAACACGGGCTCCTCACCGACGCCCAGCTCCAGGAACTCCTGAGCCCCGAACGCCTGGCAAACCTCAGCAAGTAGTCCCCACCTGCTCCGAAGGACACACCAATGACAAATACTCCCCTTCCCGACCACCTGATTGATGGTGGTCACGCGCATGCGTCCGAGACCTCCCTGCACGCGGAGGACAAGGGTTACCACAAGAACCTCAAGCCCCGGCAGATCCAGATGATCGCGATCGGCGGCGCGATCGGCACCGGCCTGTTCCTGGGCGCCGGCGGCCGGCTCAACGCCGCGGGCCCGTCCCTGGTCATCGCCTACGCGGTCTGCGGATTCTTCGCGTTCCTGATCCTGCGCGCCCTGGGCGAACTGGTCCTGCACCGGCCCTCCTCGGGCTCGTTCGTCTCCTACGCCCGCGAATTCTTCGGCGAAAAAGCCGCGTTCGTCTCCGGCTGGTTCTACTGGATCAACTGGGCCACCACCACCATCGTGGACATCACCGCCGCCGCCCTCTACATGCACTTCTTCGGCAACTACATCCCCTGGATGGCCGACGTCCCCCAGTGGGCCTGGGCACTGACCGCCCTCATCGTCGTCCTGGCCCTGAACCTGGTCTCGGTCAAGGTCTTCGGCGAAATGGAATTCTGGTTCGCCCTGATCAAGGTCGCCGCCCTGGTCGCGTTCCTCATCATCGGCACCTACTTCGTCATCTTCGGCACCCCCGTGGACGGCCAACAGGTCGGCATCAGCCTCCTGTCCGACAACGGCGGGATCTTCCCCAACGGCCTGCTGCCCATGATCATCCTCATGCAGGGCGTCCTGTTCGCCTACGCCTCCATCGAACTCGTCGGCACCGCCGCCGGCGAAACCGAAAACCCCGAAAAAATCATGCCCAAGGCCATCAACTCCGTGGTCTTCCGCATCGCCGTGTTCTACGTCGGCTCCGTGATCCTCCTGGCCCTGCTGCTGCCCTTCACCTCCTACCAAAAAGGCGTCAGCCCCTTCGTGACCTTCTTCGGCTCCATCGGCGTCCAGGGCGTAGACGTCATCATGAACCTCGTCGTCCTCACCGCCGCCCTGTCCTCCCTGAACGCCGGACTCTACTCCACCGGCCGGATCCTGCGCTCCATGTCCGTCAACGGCTCCGCCCCCCGCTTCGCCTCCCGCATGAACAAAGCAGGCGTCCCCTACGGCGGCATCGCCATCACCGCCACCGTCTCCCTCCTCGGCGTCCCCCTGAACTACCTCGTCCCCGCCGAAGCCTTCGAAATCGTCCTGAACATCGCCTCCGTGGGCATCATCATGACCTGGGCCACCATCGTCCTGTGCCAAATCCAACTTAAACGCTGGGCCGACAAAGGCTGGGTCACCCGCCCCTCCTTCCGCATGTTCGGCGCCCCCTACACCGGCTACCTCTCCCTGCTCTTCCTCATCGGCGTCCTCATCATGGTCTTCATCGACTCACCCCTGACCATGCTCGTCACCGCCATCGCCTCCATCCTCATGGTCGCCGGCTGGTACGCCTGCCGCACCCGCATCCGCCAAATCGCCGAAACCCGCGACGGCTACACCGGCATGTCGCCGGTGGTTGCCAATGCCCCGGCGGAGACCTTCAAAAAGTAGCTGCCCTGAACGACGGCGGCACCCAGGTCCTGGAAATCCAGGAGCCGGGTGCCGCCGTCGGGCGTTTAAGGCAGTGGCTCTTCTACTTTGACGGTTTGACCACCATGGCCGATCCGCCGCCGCGCCTGACCGGCTCGGCTGCCGCTAGTGTCCGGCCGTCCCCCAGGAATTCGATGGCGGTGGCCGCCCCGATCTCCGAGGCGGAGGAGAACGAGTCGCCCGATGGGGTCAGGGTGTGCGCGAAGCGCGACGTCAGTGCTGCGCCGTACTTGTCGATGAACGCCGGCTCAGCAGTGACGGCCTTGGTGTTCCGCTGTGAAGCACGGGGAGCGGCGATGGCGTCCGGGATGCTCATGCCCAGGTCGATGCGGTTGACCAGCGTCTGCAGCACCGTGGTGATGATGGTGGAGCCGCCCGGGGAGCCCAGGGCCAGGAACGGCTTGCCGTCCTCCAGCAGGATGGTGGGCGACATGGACGACCGCGGCCGCTTGCCCGGCTCGATCCGGTTGGGGTCGGCAGGGTCATAGACCGTGGAGAAGTCGGTCAGCTCGTTGTTGAGCAGGAACCCGCGGCCGGGAACCACCATGCCGGAGCCGCCGGTCTGTTCGATGGTCAGCGTGTACTCGACGACGTTGCCCCACTTGTCCGAGACGGTCATGTTGGTGGTGGAGATGTTTTCCGTGTCCTTCTCATCCGCGAGCGCAGCCGGTTTGACCGGGCAGGTGCCGTCGTAGGAGGTGACATCGCCTGCGGTCTTCAAGGGCTTAATAGCCGCGTGCATGGGATCAAGCTCGCAGGCACGCTCCTTGCCGAAGATGGGATCGGTCAGCGCCTTGGTGGGCACCTTCACGAACGCGGGGTCCCCCACGTACTTGGCACGGTCCGCGAAAGCCAGGGCGCTGGCCTCCAGGTAGTGGTGCAGCACAGCGGGCTGGTCAGCCTTGAGGGACGGGAGGTTGAACACGTCCAGGATGTTCAGCGACTCACCCACGGTGGTGCCGCCACTGCTGGAGGGTGCCATGCCGTAGACGTCATAGCCACGGTAGTTCACGTGGGTGGGGTCCTGGTCCAGGGCCTTGTAGTGCTCCAGGTCCTCCTCGGTCATGGAGCCTTTGGGCACAGGAAGCTTGGTGTCCGGAGACTTGGGCGGGTTCTGTACGGTCTTGGCGATCTCCTTGGCCAACGCTCCGTCGTAGAACGCGTCCATGCCCTTGTCTGCCAGCAGCCGGTAGGTGTCTGCGAGGTCAGGGTTCTTGAAGACCGAGTCCACCTCCGGGAGCTTCCCGTCATGCAGGTACAGGTCCTTGGTTGAGGTGAAGGCTTCAAACCGTTTCTGGTTGTCCGCCGTCTGGCTCCGGAACGTCTCGTCCACCACGAACCCGCGGTCCGCCACCTCGATGGCGGGTTCCAGCGCCTTCTTCAGGCTGAACTTTCCCCAGCGCTCCAGCGCGCGCTCCCAGGTGGCAGGCGTCCCCGGAACACCCACCGAGACGCCACTGGTGACAAGCTCGGGAGTGAACGGGTAGGGCTTGCCGGTGGCCGGATCGATGAACGCATCATGGGTAATCCCCGCCGGAGCCGTCTCGCGGCCGTCAATGGTGCTGACCTTTCCGGACTTCGCGTCGTAGTAAACGAAATAACCGCCGCCGCCAATGCCGGCGCTGTAGGGTTCGGTGACGCCAAGGGTGGCCGCAGCAGCCACGGCGGCGTCCACAGCGTTGCCTCCGTGACGGAGGACGTCAATGGCCGCCGCTGAAGCTTCCGGGTCCACGGTGCTGACGGCACCGCCGTAACCGGTGGCGGTGGGATTCTTGTCCGTGTGCCGTTCATCGGCGCCGTGTTGGTTGGTGGCAAAAGCAGGACTGATGGCCCCGGTGGTAACGCTCATAGCCAGCGCTGCAGTAACAGCTGCGAGCCGGCCTCCATAATGTGGCATGGTGGCTCCTAATTGGGGATTTGAGTGATGTGGGCCACGCTACTCTTCGGGTAGGACACACTCAACGGCTCCGGAAAGGCAGAGTGCACCATGGCAGGATCCAAGCTCGCAGTGGTGGGCGCCGGGAGCGTCGGGACGTCGCTGGCGTACGCCGCGCTGATCCGCGGCTCCGCCAGCAGTATCGCCTTGTACGACGTCAACACGCCCAAGGCGGAGGCGGAAGCACTGGATCTTGCCCACGGCAGCCAGTTCGCCGCGGCGTCGGCCACCGTCACCGGCGGCGGGGATATCGCCGTCACGGAAGGCGCCGACGTCGTGGTCATCACGGCCGGTGCCAAGCAGAACCCAGGCCAGAGCCGCCTTGACCTGGCGGGGACCAACGTCCGGATCCTCGAGCAGCTGATGCCGCCTCTGCTGGAACGTGCGCCGGATGCTGTCTATGTCCTGGTGACCAACCCCTGCGACGTCCTGACGGTGGCTGCCCAGCGCATCTCCGGGCTGCCACCGGAACGGATTTTCTCCTCCGGCACGGTGCTGGATACGTCCCGGCTGCGGTGGCTCCTGGCCCTGGAGGCCGGGGTTTCCGTTACCAGCGTCCACGCCAGCATGGTGGGAGAGCACGGGGACACGGAATTCCCGTTGTGGTCCGGCGCCACGATCGGTCCGGTCCCCATCAGGGACTGGACGGTGGGCGGGGAGCGGATCTTCACGCCCGAATACCTCGCCGGCACCGCCCGTGAAGTGGTGCAGGCCGCCTACAAGGTCATCGCCGGAAAAGGGGCCACGAACTACGCCATCGGCCTGTCCGGTGCCCGCATTGTGGAGGCGCTGCTCCGGGACGACAACGCTGTCCTTCCGGTTTCCACTGTGCTGTCGGGGCTGTACGGGATTTCCGGCGTGGCGCTGTCCCTCCCCAGCGTGGTGGGAAGGGGCGGGGTGCACCGTGTCCTGGAAACGCCCATGGACGACGTCGAGCTGGCCGCCCTGCACCATTCCGCGGACACGCTGCGGAACACGATGGACATGCTGGGGGTTTGAGCCGCGGCACGTCATGCAACGCCACCGCAACCCCGCCCGGTGCCTGCTTCACATATGCTCACCTGAGATGTCCACGCTGGCTCGACCACGACTGGCTCAATGACGAACCAACAGGAGTAACGCATGACCAACTGGCGGATCAGGGATTTCCACTCGGCGGACCTGGACGGCATCCTGCACCTGTGGGAGACGCTCAAGGCCCACAACGTCGAACCCGTATACGCCCTGTCCGAGGTCCTGGCATCGTGCGAAAAAGACCATGCGGTGGTTGCGGTGCAGGGCGAGCAGGTGGTGGGCGCCGCCGTGGGACGGGCGGCGCACGACCAGGGCTGGATCGTGTTCCTGGCCACCCTTCCCGAGTACCGCGGCAGGGGCATCGGCACCTCGCTGCTCGCCGCCGTCGAAAACCGGATGGCCCCGCACGGCCTGAACAAGCTCTCCGCCCTGATGCCTGAGTCCGAAACCCGCGTGGAGGCCTTCCTGGGCCGCGGCTTCGCACTCAAGAAGAACCTGCGCTACTTCGAGCGGACCATTCCCGTCCAGCGCCAGGAGCTCGGCGCCCTGGGCCAGCTGGGCGGCCGCGTCCTGGCCCGCGACCTTTGGGAAAACGTTGCCGGCATGCGCAGGGAAAAGGAACTGCTGGAACGGCGCCTGGTGCTGCCGCTCGCCGAGGCGGACCTGGCCGATGAATTCGGCGTGGTGCCGCCGCGCGCCGTCGTCCTTTTCGGGCCTCCCGGCACCGGCAAGACCACCTTTGCCAAGGCCATCGCCTCCCGGCTGGAGTGGCCGTTCGTGGAGGTCTTCCCGTCCCGCCTGGCCGGCGACCCTCAGGGCCTGGCCGGCGCGCTGCGCGAGACCTTCCTGGAAATCGCGGAACTGGAGCACGCGGTGGTGTTCATCGACGAGGTGGAGGAGATCGCCTCCCAGCGCGCCGGTGATCCGCCGTCACCGCTGCAGGGGGTGACCAACGAGCTGCTGAAGATCATTCCCGCATTCCGGGAACAGCCCGGCAGGCTCCTGGTCTGCGCCACCAACTTCATCCGCGCCCTCGACTCGGCCTTCCTGCGCCACGGGCGGTTCGACTACGTCATCCCCATCGGGCTGCCGGACCGGCAGGCCCGGGAGGCGATGTGGCAGCGTTTCATCCCGGCGGCCGTGGTGGATGCCGTGGACGTGGAACTCCTGGTGGAACGTACCGAGGGCTTCTCCCCGGCCGACATCGAGTACGCGGCCCGCAGCGCCTCCCAGCGGGCGCTGGAAAAAGCCGTGTACGACGACGGCGGGCTGGCCTCCGGGGGCGACGTTTCCGTCCGCGCCGCCGTCAGGAAAGGTCCCTCCACCCAGGACTACCTCGACGCCATTGGTGATACCCGCACCACCGTGAGCGCGGAGGTGCAGGCGGACTTCCTGGAGGACATCGAAGCGCTGGGACGGGTCTAGTCCCCGGCTGCTCCGCAGGACGCCTGCAGGGCACCGCATACAGGGACCTTTGCCCCTTTGCCCGGTTCCGGGCGGACGCCAGAGTAGTGGTCATGGCAAGAATCCTGATCCCGTACGGAACTTCGGAAGGGCAAACGGCCCGCATCGCCGACTACATCTCTGATGTCCTGCAGGCCCACGGGCACCAGGCCGACACGTTGGACCTCAAGCACGCAGACCACGGCCTGCCTGACGGCTATGACGGCGTCATAGTGGGTGCTTCCATCCATGCCGGGAAGCACGAGGGCTACGTGGCCGATTTTGTCCGCCGGAACCGGTCCGGCCTGGAGCGCCTGCCGGCCGCCCTGTTCTCGGTCAGCCTCTCGGCGCACGCGGAGCCGGAAGAGGCGGAAAAGTACGTTGCGGAGTTCGAGGACAGCACCGGCTGGCATCCTGACAAGGTGGCGATGTTCGGCGGCGCCCTCCTCTACACCCAGTACGGATTCCTCAAGCGCATGATGATGAAGAAGATCGTCAGCGGCCAGGGCAGCCCGGATACGGACACCGGCCGCGACTACATCTACACGGAATGGGACGGGGTGCGGCGGTTCGCGGAGGAGTTCCTGGTCTACTTGGAGCGGGAGCCCGGGCCGGAATCGTAGCGGAGGTTCTCGTAGTCGGTGTCATCGGCCTCATCCAGCTGCGCGTCGAATTCCTCCAGCAGCCACGGATTGGCCCGAGCCAAAATCTTGCGGACCTCCTCCACCTCCACGGCTGCGTAAAGCACCGGCCTGGCGTCCCGGTACTTTGTCACCGGGGGCTTGTCCGGCCACTTCTCCGCCAGCGCCTGGACGCGTTCGGGCAGGGAGTTGTGCGCATTGTCGGCGATCTTGACCAGGGCGGCGTCATGGTCCCCGGCGATCTCACGGATGCCGGACTGGTAATCGTCGGGGTCGCTGTGCAGGCGGTTGGTGACGCGCTCGATGATGTCCACGGAGCGCTCGGGAACCCCCATGTCCAGCAGGGCCTGCCGTGTCATCGGTGTGTCCTCGGCGATGTCGTGGAGGTAACCCGCGATCCGGATCTCGTCGTCGAAGTCCGCCAGGGCATCCCCGACGGCAAGGACATGGTCCCGGTAGGGCCGCTTCAGCTTGTCCTTCTGCCGGTTGTGGGCAACCTCTGCGAGGACTTTGGCGGTCTCCACGGTGAACCTTGGCGTCCGGGCCTGGGCCGGAATGTGCTCGTCTGACATCTACCCAGCTTAGCCAGCGGCCGGGCGGTCCATCCCGGGCCACACCCAGGGTTCGCGGGGCAACCGTGCCGGGTCCAGGGCCTGCAGTGCGTGGCCCAGCGTTCCGGCGGGTAATCCCAGGGACTCCAGCAGCAGGTTCCGCACGTCGTGGGCACCCACCCCGGCCTGGGCGAGGTCCGCCAGCGTGACCGCTCCATCACGCTTTGCCAGCCTCACGCCGTCGCGGTTCACCACCAAGGGAACATGCACATATTCCGGGATGGGAATATGCAGGAGCGAGGCGAGATAAGCCTGCCGGGGCGTTGAGGGGAGCAGGTCATCGCCGCGGACCACCTGGTCTATGCCCTGCGCGGCATCATCCACCACGACGGCAAGGTTGTAGGCGGTTACCCCGTCATTCCTGCGAAGCACGAAGTCGTCCACAGCCCCGGTGAACTCGCCGTGGAGGACGTCCTGGACCGTGTATTCCCGCACATCCGCCCGCAGGCGGATGGCGGCCGGCCGCGTGGACCGCTTGTAGTCCAGTTCCGCCCGGTCCAGGTTGCGGCATGTGCCGGGATAGGCACCCTGCGGAGCATGCGGGGCGGACGGCGCCTCCTGGATCTCGCGGCGGGTGCAGAAGCACTCGTACGTCAGGCCGGACTCTTCAAGCCGTGTGATCGCCGCGGCGTAGAGGGGCCCGCGGTCGGTTTGCCGGACCACATCGCCGTCCCAGGTGATGCCCACTGCCGCCAGATCGCGCAGCTGCACGGCCTCCGCTCCTGCGCGGGCGCGGTCCAGGTCCTCCACCCGCAGCAGGAAGCGGCGTCCGGTGGAGCGGGCGAAAAGCCAGGCGAGGATTGCGGTCCGCAGGTTTCCCACGTGCAGCTCACCGGACGGGCTGGGGGCGAAGCGGCCGGCGGAGGTCATGGATTAACCCTAGACGGAAGCACACAAGAGCCCCTCAGCTACCGATGACTCCGGGAGGCGGGCGTCGGTAGCTCAGGGGCTCTTGCCGTGTTTGCAGAATGAGCGTGGTGTGAACAAGCGTCAATCAGCGGCGGCTTCCTTGCGGGAAGCGGTGTCCAGGTGCCGGGTGGTGTGCCGGGGAAACTGTAGCCTGCGCGGACCAGCGGTAGCTTTTGTCCTTGTTGCCACTATTCCAGCAGAGAACATACAGTTGGGACAATTGGCCCTACTTGAGTTGATCAGTTTGATCAATCCCTGAGGCCAGCAGCAACAGGAAGTGGTCAGATTGCAGGAACTGGACGCCACCGACCGGCGCATCCTGAATGCCCTGGACCAGGATCCGCGTGTCCCCATCATGGTGCTTGCCCAGCGGCTGGGCCTCGCGCGCGGAACCGTCCAGAGCCGGCTGGAGCGGATGACGGCATCCGGCGCCCTCCGCCCCAACAGCAGCCGGGTGCTTCCGGCGGCCCTGGGACGGGGCGTGGCCGCCGCGGTCAGCGCAGAGCTGGACCAGAGCCACCTGAACGAGGCCATCGCTGCCCTGCGTGAAATTCCCGAAGTCCTGGAGTGCCATGCGCCGGCCGGCGATACCGACCTCTTGATCCGCGTGGTGGCCAAGAGCCCCGACGACCTCTACCGGGTGTCGGAGGAGATCCGGCTCTGCCCGGGCATCGTCCGCACGTCCACCAGCATGTTCCTCCGCGAAGTCATCCCGTACCGGACCACCGGGCTCCTGGGGGACCAGGCCGAGTAGGCGGGGACCACAGGGGCACCACTCCCCATCGCCGCACGGAGGATGCCCCGTTAGGCTGGCACGGAAGAGCCAACAGCGGGGGAGCCAACAGGGGGCAGCATGGCGGGAAACTTTTACGGCGGCGATGTGGCGCAGCTGCGGCAACTCGCCAAGGACCTGGCTGCCGGCGCCAACCGGCTCAACGTCCTGGGGCAGCAGCTCAGCAGCAGCATTGGTTCCGGCCTGTGGAAAGGGCGCGACGGCGACAGGTTCCGCAGCGAGTGGACGTCATCGCACGCCAGGCTGCTGAGGTCGGCAACGGCAGGGCTGGAGTCGGCCGCCAGGACACTCCTTGCCAACGCGGACGAACAGGAGAAGGCCAGCACTGGTGGACCGGGAGGACCCGGGTCGGGCGGATCCGGGAGCGGAACCGCCCAGGACCTGACAGACAGACTGAATGCCATGACCCCGGCCGAGCGGCGCGCCTACCTGCTGAGCGACGGGTTCCGCCAGTGGGCCCAGGCGAACCCGGAGGCAGCCAAAACCGCCATGGACGCCGCGGCGGACTCCGGCCTGATCAGCAAGAACTCCAAGGGCTACCAGGACTTCCTCAATTCCTACTGGAACCGGCAGGCGATGCTGGACATGGGCATTGATCCAGCCGACTGGGACACGTCAAAAGGTACGGAATACAACTGGGAGACCATCACCAAGGTCTACGACTTTTACGGCCAGGCCTACCTTGCCAACCCGGATCTGCAGTGGGCAGGCATGGCCAACATGATTGGCCCGTCCTTCGCCGGCGGATTCCGGGACATGGCCATGCTGCGGGATTTGGCTCAACAAATCACCGACAATCCAGCCTCGGACATCCCCCTTCCCGTCCTGGACCAGCTGGAACAGCTCGCAGGGATGACGGATGCGGAAATCCGCTTTTATGAAACCAGCATGCTGGACATGAACAAGGAAATCTTCCTGGACCAGGCGCGCCAGCACCAGGCGTATCTGAACGGCGGCATCGATGAGATCAACCGCCTTCGCGACTCCGGCGCCATCGACCAGGCCACGGCCAACGCGTGGGCGCAGATCGATTCGGGAGATCCCGACCAGGTCCGTGAAGGAAACACGGCCCTCCTGTACCGCGAGCAGAACGAAATTATCGCGGACGACTACGACAACATGCGCGGCCACCCTGGAGGGGAAGCCGTGACCTATATGGTGACGCTCGCCGGGGAACCCTCCATCCCGGGCGCCAAAAGCTACCCCGAGGTGTTTCCCTACAGCTTCAGCGTGGAAAGCCCCGGGCCCGAGAACATCCCCTTCACCAGCTGGGACAATCCCGCCCAGTTCCGCACCGACTTCACCACGGGCTTCCCCGACGGCAACATCGCCAACGCGGACCAGCGCTGGAACCTCATCCGGCAGGACACCCTCCCCGCTTACCAACATCTTCTGGCCACGGACCCGGACCGGGCGGCGCAGATCATCGGCTCCGACTTTGACGGCCGGGTGGACCAGTACCGTCCCACCAACAACATTCCCGGCATCATGGACCGGTTCCTTGACGGGTTCGACGCGGAGGTCCACCAGTGATTGCGCCCCGCCGACGCGCCGCACCCGGCGAACGGACCGCCGTCGTCATTGCCCTCGTTTCACTCCTTGTCCTGGCCGGCTGCAAAGCGCCAACTCCGGCCGATCCGACCACCGCCACTTCATCTTCTGCAGGGAGCCCCGTGAAAACCTCCGCTTTCTCCACCCTTGACGCCGCCGGCGTGGAAAGTATCCGCACCACCGGGACGGCCCGCCTGGATATGAGCTCGGGACGCCTGGAAAAGGACGCCGTCCGCGTCACCAAGGACAGTTACGGCCCCGAGATCAATACCCGGGGTTCGGGCAAGATCAGCCTCAGCATCCTGGCGCCCAACGGCGAAATAACCGCCGAAACGGACCGGATCCGTTTCAACACCACGGACCGGCGGACGGACTTCAGCGAGGTCACCTACTTCCTCACCGCCGGCTCACCTGACGAGTACTTTGAGTTGATCAGGGACGGCGTGCAGCGCTACGGGATAGCAGCGGAGCCGGCTGAAGAATGGATCAGCAGCACCCAGGCGGATCCTGCTTCCAAGAGCGATTTCTCCATCACGCCGGGAACAGGCACCGGACTGACGGTGAACTACGATCTCCGCTACGACGGCAGCAAGGACACGCAGGTGATCATCGTCCACATTCTGCCTGCCGACTGACTTGCGGACCGCGGGGACCTAGACGGGCGGGCCCGCGTTGGACTTGAGGTTCTTCATGACCAGCGTTGACGTCAGCCGTTCAACGCCGGGCAGCGATGTGAGCTCGGTGTCGTAGAAGCGCTGGTACGCCGGCAGGTCCTCCGCTATGACCTTCAGCAGATAGTCCGGGGAACCAAACAGCCGCTGTGCCTCCACAATGTTCGGATTGTCCGCCACCCGGTTCTCGAAAATCTCCATGGTGGGGCGGTCCACCTGGCGGAGGGTGACGAAAACGATCGCCTCGAACCCCAGGCCCACCGCCGCGGGGTCGATGTCTGCCTTGTACCCGCGGATCACCCCGGACCGCTCCAGGTCGCGCAGCCGCCGGTGGCAGGGAGCCACCGTCAGGCCCACCTTCGCTGCCAGCGCGGTGGCGGTCATGCGCCCGTCCTCCTGGAGGTGCCGCAAGATATTCCTGTCAATCTTGTCTATCACGCAATAAACATACTGCTGTCACCGCGGGGCGGGCGAAAACAGGACAGCACTTATGGCCGGATTCTCCCTATGGTTGCTCCTGAGAGCCCTTCGACAGGAGAAACCCGATGAACCCGCAGTTGTTCCTTGCCTTCCTGGTGGTTGCTGCAGCCCTGGCCTGCACGCCGGGGGTGGACTGGGCCTACACCATCGCGGCGGGCCTGCGGCAGCGCAGTTTCGTCCCCGCGGTTGCCGGGCTCTGCGGCGGATACGTCCTTCACACCGTCCTGCTGGTGGCCGGGCTGGCCGCCGTGCTGGCAGGCATGCCCGGGGTCCTGGGCTGGATTACCCTGGCCGGCGCGGGCTACCTGCTGTGGCTGGGGGTGGGAACCCTCCGGTCCTGGCGCGGCGCGAGCTTCAGCGCGGACGCGCCCGGCGCCGCCGGAACACAGGCCGCCGGAACACAGCTGCGCACCTTCCTGCAGGGGATGGGCACCAGCGGGATCAACCCCAAGGGCCTGCTCTTTTATGTGGCCCTCATACCGCAGTTCGTCAGCTCCGAGGCCTCCCTGCCCGTGCCGGTGCAGTCCGGGCTGCTGGGCATGACGTTCGTGGCACTGGCGGGCCTGGTTTACACGGTGGTGGCCCTGCTCTCGCGCTCCCTGCTGCAAAGCAGGCCCGGCGCCGCCCGGGCAGTAACGCTTGCCAGCGGCATCATCATGGTGGCACTGGGGGCCGTGCTGCTCGGCGAGCAGCTGGTGCCGTTCCTGGCCGGCCGCCCCCAGTAGCCGGTCCGGGTTCCTACTCTCCGCCGAGTTCCTTCCAGTCCTGCTCCCAGATCCGCCGCATCTCCTCATCCTTGCGGATGCGCGGCGGCGCCTCGAGTTCGCGCTGCGGTTCCGGGTCCCCGCGCCGGCGTCCCCAGTCGCGGGGATTCAGCGACCGCCGGCCCGATTCCAGCACGAGCAATGCCCGGTCCGTCAGCGCGTCGTTGCGGAGCACAAGGTGTGTCTTGCGGCGGCGCAAAACTTCGGCGATGGCCTGGTGCGCAGCCTCCAGCCGGCCTTCACGCCGCAGGGCACGGGCGCGGACCAGCAGCAGGGCCGCGGAGAGATCGTCCGCGTTCAGCAGCCCCTCCGTCCAGTCAATGACCGTGCGGCTTCGTCCCAGGGTGAGGGCCAGCGAGCAGCGCGCCAGGGCCATGGGAAGCGATGGCGGCAGCCCGCCCAGTGCGTCGAGCGCCGCTTCGGTGCGGCCCGTCTCGCGCAGCGCATGGGACAGGGCAAGGAACACCGATTCCTCGCTGAACAGCACGGGGATCTCCACCCGCTCGGCCAGTTCGATCCGGGTGACGATACGGGTGAGGTAGGTCGATGAGTAACGGTTGGCTTCGTCGTCATTGCGGGTGGCGAGCCCCCGTTGCAGGAGTTCCGACGCCCGCAGGTAGCCGCCGTGCTTGTACGCCAGGAGCCCGCCCATGAGGTAGCAGAGCCCCGCCCACCCGGGGTAGGCGCGCGCCAGGGTGATCAGGCGCTCCGGTTCGTGGCTGGTGAAGACGGCTTCATGAACCGCCTTGGCAGGCTTGGGCAGCAGCCGCTTGAGCCGCGGCACCTCGCCGTCGATGGAGAGCAGGGCAGGGTTGCGGCCGCCGAGGACGCCGGTCAGCAGGCCGCCCACTCCCCCGGCAAGGTCGTGGACAGGGGTGCGCAGCTGGGCCTGCCCGAACGGTGTGAGGTCGCGGTTGTCCCAGTAGATCGGTGCGGTCTCCCCGGCGCTCATCTTTCCATGCTAACCGGGAGGGATCTCCGGCTTCCCCGCCATGAACCATTCAGTAAAGGAGCGGGCACGGCCGGATCCATCAAACCTGATCACCCACAGATTGTCGTACGTGGGCCTGCCGCCCGAGTAGGTGGTGAGGCCCTGGACAAAGGCGGTGTCGCCGTCGCACCCCAGCAGTTCCCAGCTGAACGTCCAGTCGGCCGGCTCGTCACGTGCCGCCAGCCAGCCCTGGACGATCCCGTCCTGGCCGCGCCAGGGTTCGGGATCATGGGGACGCGTCTCGTAGAGTGCGTCCGGGGCAAACAGGTTGCGGATGTCATCGGCGCCGTTGCTGGTCCAGGCAGCCTGGTATTTTTCCATCCAGGCGTGGACATGGTCCCGGGCTGAAGCTGGCTGGGTCATACCTTGGTTGTACCCGGGCAGCGTCCGGGGCGCAATGGACTCAGCCGTTGGCGGCGGCGATCCACACACCAATGACCCAGGTGCTGGCGGCAAGGCAGGCCAGCCCGAACTCCGCGAGCATCCCCAGCCCGGTGGCCTTCAGCGCGGCCCAGCTGGACTTCGCCGCCGTCGAAAAATTCCGAGTCCGGAGGAACTCGCTGGCCAGCAGCCCGGCCGCGAAACCAACGAAGAGGCCCACCACAGGGATGATGAACATCCCCACCACGCCCGCCACGAGGGCCACCACAATGCTGCGGCTGGGAATGGCATGCTGCTTGAGCTTCCTGCCGGTGAGGACGGCACCCGCCGTCATCCCCGCGGCGACAAAGATCATGGCCACCGCAAACACGACCCACCCCGCAGACCCGGCGCCGCCCCAGATGGCCCACGCCAGCAGGCTCACGCCAATGAGGAGGCTGCCTGGCAGGACGGGAATGATGGTGCCGGCCACCCCCACCAGGATCGCCAGGCCGCACAGGATGGTCACCACGGTTTCGGAGCTCATGGACTTCAGTCTAGGGCCGGCCCTTAACGCCCGACGGCGGTGCCTCCTTCGGGGAAGGAGGCACCGCCGTCGTGGTTTCTGCCGGAAAGGGGATTTACTCCGCTTCCACCGCCGCGGCGACGGCCGCGGTGACCGCCGGTGCCACGCGGGGATCCAGCGGGCTGGGGACGATGTAGTCGGCCGAGAGGTCCTCGGCGGCGAGCCCGGCGATGGCGCGCGCCGCTGCGAGCTTCATGGCCGGGGTGATGCGGCGCGCGCCGGCGTCGAGGGCACCGCGGAAGATGCCGGGGAACGCCAGGACGTTGTTGATCTGGTTGGGGAAGTCGCTGCGGCCGGTGGCCACCACGGCGGCGTACTTTACGGCCACCTCGGGCAGGACTTCGGGATCCGGGTTGGACAGGGCGAACACGATGGCGTCCTGGTTCATCGATGCCAGGTGCGCCTCGTCCAGCTTCGAGGAGGAGACGCCGATGAAGACGTCGGCACCGGCCAGCGCTTCAGCAGGTCCGCCGGTGATGCCGCGGGGGTTGCTGCGGCCGGCGATGTCGGCCTTCTTGCTGTCGGGGCTGGCAGCGAGGTCGGCGCGGCCGCTGTTGATGACTCCGCGGGAGTCGAGCAGGACGACGTCGGTGATCCCGGCTGCGAGCAGGATCTCGGCGACGGCGATCCCCGCCGCGCCGGCGCCGGACACCACCACCTTCAGGCCCTCGAGGCCGCGGCCGGTCACCTTGGCGGCGTTGGTCAGCGCTGCCAGGGCCACGACGGCGGTTCCGTGCTGGTCGTCGTGCATGACCGGGCAGTCAAGGGCTTCGATCAGCTTTTCCTCGAGCTCGAAGCAGCGCGGGGCGGAGATGTCCTCAAGGTTCACGGCGCCGAAGCTGGGGCGCAGGCGGACCAGGGTTTCCACGATCTCGTCCACGTCCGTGGTGTTGAGGACCAGGGGGATGGAATCAAGGTCGCCGAAGGTCTTGAAGAGGGCGGACTTGCCTTCCATGACCGGCAGCGAGGCGCTGGCCCCGATGTTGCCCAGGCCCAGGACGGCAGTGCCGTCGCTGACCACGACCACCAGGCGCTCGGCCCAGGTCAGGGTGCGGGCCAGTTCGGGCTTGGCGTGGATGGCCCGGCTCACCTCGGCCACTCCGGGGGTGTAGGCGATGGACAGGTCCCGCTTGTTGGACAGCGGAACAGTGCTGGTGACGGAGAGCTTGCCGCCCTGGTGGGCCGTGAAGATTTCGTCTTCGGTCAAGGCCGTGGCTGCTGAATCGTCGGTGGCTGTGATTGCGTCAATGGACACGTCGTTGTCTCCTGGTGCTGGCCGTGGGCACACGGCACATCGGGAACCGGGCCCTCCCGGGCCCAGGCGTGGAAGGTAGTGCGACAGGAAACCCAAGGGTGGCGGGTCCGCGGGAACGCCGGGGATGTTTCCGCCCTGCCGCTCCTGTGCCCCAATGGTAGGCAGGCCCGAAAGGGCTGCCGGGTCCTGCTTGACACAGCTTTAGCCTGCCAAAACGTTTATGCAGGATGATTTGTGATCCAGATCACGGCATTATGGCGTATTTAATTGCCTTTTGGTCTAGACCAGTTACGCCGACCGGGACACTGTGAAGCCCGCCTCGGCCCCGGGGGACAGCCGACCGCACGCCTTTTTCAGGTCCTCCTCGGCTTCGAAGAGGGACAGTCGGCGGTTCCGGACGGACTGGACCAGACCAGTGACGGTCAGGAGGAGGACCCTGGCTCCCACGGCGTCGCCGCAGGCACCCGCAACGAGCTTTTCGCTGAGTGCATCAATCTCGCGCAGGAGTGCGGTGGTGTCCTTGTCCGGGTGGTACACGCCCCGGCTGAGGCATTGCTCCACCGCGGGCTGCATGACGCGCATGTGGAAGATTTCCATCAGCAGGCCGGACAGTGCCCGGCCCCGGAAGCGCGGCGACGAGCCCCGGGAACCGGCCTGCAGCTCGTCCAGCTGCTGCCGGTACAGCGCCAGCATCAGGTGGGTGGGGGACGGAAAGTAGCGGTAGAGGGTTCCCAGTGGCACGTCCGCTTTTTCTGCGACTTCGGAGAGTTCCACGGCGTCAAGACCCGTGCGGGCGAACCCTGCGGCGGTGTCCAGGATCCGCGTGTAGCGGAGGCGCTGGCGTGGAGCGGAAGGCCGGGCGGCCATGGGCGGATGGTCTGAAAAAGTCTCGGGCATCAGCATTCCGGGGTTGTGTCGTAGGGACTGCGGCCAGGAGCGCCCCCACTTCCGTACCGCCCTGCAGCCCGGTTCAACTATACGGCACAGGCGTGTGCCCTAATTAGTCAGCGGCCTTAGTTTCGGGCGCCGGCAGGTCAGTCGACGCCCTTGATTTTCACCACGAAAACGGCACCCAGCAGCCCGATGGCAGCCGCCGTGAGGAACAGCGTCCGGTAGCCACCCCAGTAGGCCACGGCCAGCAGCGCCAGTCCCGGGGCAACCACCTGCGGCAGCGAGTTGGCCACGTTGATGATCCCCATGTCCTTGCCGCGGCTGACGGCGAACGGCAGGACCTGGGTCAGCAGCGCAAAGTCCACGGCCAGGTAGGCGCCGAAACCGACGCCCAGGACGGCGGCGCCGGCGAGCGCGCCGGGCCAGACGGGAAAGAAGGCCATGATGGCTCCGGCCATGGCGATTGTGGCCGAGGAGGCGATGACGAACGGTTTCCGCCTGCCCACCCGGTCACTCCAGGGACCGGCCACCACCGCGGTGGCCATGACCATCACCGCGTAGATACCCGTCAGGACCAGAACCCCCGCGGCAGGATCCTCATGGCCTATGACGTCACGCAGGAAGAAGAGCAGGTAGACGATGGTCAGCTGGTTTCCCACGTTGACCAGGAAGCGCGTGAGCCAGGCCCAGGCGAAATCCGGGTGGCGCCGGGGACTGATCCAGAAACCCTTGAGGAAAACCCTGGGCCGGAAAGCCTCCAGCCCGGACTTGGGCAGGGCGGGATCATTCCGGTGGAACAGGTACGGCAGCACGGACACCAGCAGGGCGCCCGCACACAGCCAGTAGCCCACCATGAAGTTGCCGGAGACCACTGCCCCGAAAACCGCGCCAGTGAGGATGCCAAGGGTCTGCCCCATGGCCGCGAGTCCGCCCACGGCCCCGCGCTGGATGACGGGAACCCGGTCCGGGACGGCGGCGGTAATGGCCGCGTACGCGGCATTTGCACCCAGCTGCACCAGGCACCAGAAAAGCACCATCAGGGCCACCGCGGCAGAGAAGGACATGGCCAGCAGCGCCGCCGTGGCCAGGACTGCCCCGGCCAGCACCCACGGGGCCCGCCGGCCGAACCGGGACGTGGTCCGGTCCGAGAGGGCACCGAAGAGGGGGTTGGCCACCAGCGAAACCCCCGCACCGCAGGCCGTCACCAGCGAGAGGATGGCTTCCTTGGAAGGCGCATCAATGCTGATGGCCTGCTGGCCGATGAACACGTTGATGGGACCGAAGAACGCCGCGTTGATGCCCACGTTCACCAGCACCAGGCCGGTGACCCAACGGGCGGTGACCTTCTGCACCGGCTCGGCGAGCGCCGCCGTCGCGGTTTTGCCTGCGGCATCATCCGGCGGCGCGGGCTTGTTGAACGGACTCATTGGCGTGCTCCCCCTGGTGCGGCCGGCTGGCGGTGGAATCAGACTATCGTGGGCGGTACCGGGCCACCGGGCACGCGACGGTCAACGCCGCCCGGGGGATCACGTTGCCGGGTAACAAATTGCCGAGTATCGAGGAGAACCAGATGAGCGCACCCACCCCGACCGAAGGCACAGCGGTCAATACCGCCGACCTCTACGATGAGCGCGGCGACGAGCTGGCGTCCGTCTCCCTGCAGTTCCAGTCCCTGGGCGGCCGCTCGCACTTCAGCGGCCCGGTCCGCACCATCCGCTGCTTCCAGGACAACGCCCTGGTGAAGTCCACGCTGGGGTCACCGGGGAACGGGGCGGTCCTGGTGGTGGACGGCAGCGGATCGCTGGGCACGGCCCTGATGGGGGACATGATCGCCGAAAGCGCCGTGGCAAACGGCTGGGCCGGCGTCGTCATCAACGGCGCCATCCGTGACCGGCTGGCGATCGCGGACCTGGACCTTGGCGTCAAGGCCCTGGGCAGCAACCCCAGGAAGAGCCAGAAGGCGGGGGCCGGCGAGGTTGACGTGGATGTGGTGATCGACGGCGTGACCTTCCGTCCCGGAGCCACCGTCTGGTGCGATCCGGACGGCATCCTCGTGGAGCGCCAGCAGGAAGCCCGGCAGGGCGGGGAATAAAAACAACGAGTAAGATAGTTACTGAAAGCAACTATCGCTGCTTATATCCTTTCCTTCCCCTTGGAGCACCCATGTCCAAAGCCACTGCCGCGCCCGGCCCCGGAGAAACCCTGACGCAACGCCAGATCGTCACCGTGATGGTGGGCCTGATGCTGGGCATGTTCCTGGCATCCCTTGACCAGACCATCGTCTCCACTTCCATCTACACCATTGCCAATGACCTGGACGGGCTCTCCCTGCAGGCGTGGGCCACCACCGCGTACCTGATCACCTCCACGGTCAGCACCCCGCTGTACGGCAAATTGAGTGACATCTTCGGCCGCCGCCCGCTGTACCTGACCGCGATCCTCATCTTCCTGGTGGGCTCGCTGTACGCCGGCTCGGTCCGCTCGATGACCGAACTCGCAGTTGCCCGCGGCATCCAGGGCCTTGGCGCCGGCGGCCTGCTGGCCCTGGCGCTGACCATCATCGGCGACATCGTCTCGCTCAAGGACCGCGCCAAGTTCCAGGGCTACTTCATGTCCGTGTTCGGCATCTCCTCGGTCCTGGGCCCGGTGGTGGGTGGGGCATTCGCCGGGTCGGCGAACATCCTCGGTTTTGACGGCTGGCGCTGGGTCTTCTTCATCAACATTCCCATTGGCCTTGCCGCGCTGACGGTGGTGTTCCTGTTCCTGCACCTGCCCGCCAAGCACCTGAAACAGAAAATCGACTACTGGGGCGCCGCCGCCATCACCGTGGCCATCGTTCCGCTCCTCCTGGTGGCTGAGCAGGGCCGCACGTGGGGCTGGACCTCCGTGAACTCTTTCCTCTGCTACGGCCTGGGTGTGGTGGGCATTGCCTGGTTCCTGCTGGCGGAGAAGCGCGCCGGCGACTACGCCCTGATCCCGCTCCGGCTCTTCCACAACATCACGTTCGGACTGTCCTCGCTGCTGAACTTCATCATCGGCATCGGCATGTTCGGCGCAATCGCCATGCTCCCGATGTACCTCCAGCTGGTCAAGGGCCTCACCCCCACCGAGGCCGGCCTGATGATGATCACCTTCACCGTGGGCATCCTGTTCGGCTCCATCACCGCCGGCCGCACCATCTCGGCCTCCGGCACTTTCCGCATCTTCCCCATCATGGGTACCGGCATCCTGACCGCCGCCGCCCTGGTGATGGGCTTCTCACTGGCAGTGGACACCGAACTCTGGGTCCCCGGACTCATCGCCGTCTTCTTCGGCGTCGGCCTGGGCTTCTGCATGCAGCCGCTCACCCTGGCCATGCAGACCTCGGTACCGCCGCGGGACATGGGCGTGGGAACCTCCTCCGCAGCGTTCTTCCGCTCCATGGGCGGCGCCGTGGGCACCGCCGTCTTCATCTCCATGCTCTTCAGCATGGCGGCAAGCCGCATTGCCGACGGCATGAAGGCCGCCACCACGGACCCCGCCTACCTGGCCGTCCTGAAGGACCCTGCCGTCGCGTCGGACCCTGCCAACGCCAAGCTCTACGAATTCTTCAAGAACGGCGCCTCCAACGACTCCCTGAACGACACCAGCTGGCTGCATACCGCCAACAGCACCCTCACCAGGCCCATCACCGAGGGCTTCGCCACGTCCATCGACACCGTGATGCTGACGGCCGCGGCGCTCACCGGCCTGGCGTTCCTCATCAGCTTCGCCCTTCCGCGGAAGAAGCTGACCGACCAGAAGGCATCCCCGCAGGACAAGGACAGCATGGAGATTCCGGCGCACTAGCCCGCAAGCGCACGGGTGGGACGACGACGGCGGCACAGCCCGCCGTCGTCGTCCTGCGTTAACGGGGCAAACGGCGCCAAGTGGAACCTCGGGCGGTGACGTGCCACACTGTTTAGCGCGTGTGCGCCGGCCATTCTGCCGGTACCGCAGCCGACGACGTCCGCACCGCATCCATAAAACCCCCAAACCCAGGGAGAACCATGCCCACTGCACAGGAGCAGACCACAACCGGGATACCGCGGCGGGTGATCTGGCTGGCGCTCGCGGGGGCGGTGGGCGGATTCCTCTTCGGCTTCGACTCATCGGTGGTCAACGGCGCCGTGGACGCCATGAAGGAAGAATTTGCCCTGTCAGAGGCCGTCACGGGCTTCGCCGTAGCCATTGCCCTGCTGGGCTGCGCGGCCGGCGCCTTCCTGGCAGGCAAGGTGGCGGACCGCTACGGCCGCATTCCGGCCATGAAGCTGGGCGCCCTGCTGTTCCTGGTCAGCGCCGTGGGCACGGGTTTCGCGTTCGGCGTCTGGGACCTGGTGTTCTGGCGCCTGGTGGGCGGCCTGGGCATTGGGCTGGCCTCCGTCATCGCGCCCGCCTACATCTCCGAGATTTCGCCGCGAAAGGTCCGCGGCCGCCTGGCTTCGCTGCAGCAGCTGGCCATCACTACGGGTATTTTTGCCGCGCTGCTGTCTGACGCGCTCCTGGCCACCACTGCCGGCGGTGCGGACCAGGCCTTCTGGCTGGGCATTGAATCATGGCGCTGGATGTTCCTGGCCGCCGCCGTCCCGGCCGTCGTTTACGGTTGGGTGGCGTTCACCCTGCCCGAGTCCCCGCGGTTCCTGGTGTTCCAGGGCAAAGAGGACCAGGCCCGGGAAGTCTTTGAGTCCATCGCACCCACCGAGGATGCCGGTCGGCATATCCGGGACATCCGGGAAGCCATTGAGGAAGACAAGCTGGCCGGGCAAAAGGGGTCCCTCCGCGGCAAGGCCTTTGGCCTGCAGGCTGTGGTTTGGGTGGGCATCACGCTGTCGGTGCTCCAGCAGTTCGTGGGCATCAACGTGATCTTCTACTACTCCACCACCCTGTGGAAGGCCGTGGGCTTCCAGGAGAAGGACTCCCTGGCCATCTCGGTGGCAACCTCCGTCACCAACATCCTGGTAACCCTCGTGGCCATCGCCCTGGTGGACCGCGTGGGCCGCCGGCCCATCCTGCTGGCCGGGTCCGTGGGCATGGCCGTGTCCCTGGGCGCCATGGCCGTGGCGTTCTCCTCGGCAACAGGCAGCGGCGAGAACATCAGCCTGCCGGGCGCGTGGGGCCCCGTGGCCCTGGTGGCCGCCAACGTCTTCGTGATCAGCTTCGGCGCGTCCTGGGGACCGCTGGTGTGGGTCCTCCTGGGCGAGATCTTCCCGTCCCGGATCCGTGCCCGGGCGCTGGGCCTGGCCGCAGCGGCCCAGTGGGTGGCCAACTTCGTGATCACCCTGAGCTTCCCGGTCATGGCAGCGGGCTCGCTGCCGCTGACCTATGCCATGTACGCCCTGTTCGCTGCGGCTTCCTTCTTCTTCGTCATGTTCAAGGTCCCGGAGACCAACGGCATGTCCCTGGAGCAGGCCGAGACGCTGTTCGTACCCAAGGGCTCCGCCAAGGCCTAGCAACGCCCCATCACTTTTGGCGGCCTTCCCTGGAACGCCCCATCAGCTTCCGCAGGAAAACACCAAACCCTCCATCACATGCCGTGATGGAGGGTTTGTCCGTTGGTGCGCCGGCAGCGGCTACACGACGTGCGGTTCGTGCGAGGACAGGTAGGCCCGGCCGCCGAACGCGACCAGGATGGCGATCACCATGGCCACCGCCCCGGCAAAGAACGGGACCTGCGGGCCGAAGTGCTCACCGAGCTGCGCCGCCGCGAACGGGGCCAGGGCACCGCCCATCCAGCGGACAAAGTTGTAGCCGGAGGAAGCCACCGGCCGGGGCGAATCAGAGACGCCCATGGCCAGTTCCGTGTAGATGGTGTTGTTGATGCCCAGCAGCGCGCCGGCAACAATGACCAGGACGACGACGGCAGGCACCGAGTGCCCCGCGGCCAGTCCCAGCCCGGCCAGGTCCAGCATGAGGACGAACAAAGTGCCGGTCAGTACCTTCACCGCGCCGAAGCGGGTCTGCAGGACCGGTGCAACGAAGACGGAAAATACCGCCACGGCCACACCCCAGCCAAAGAAGACGCCGCCGATGCCGTACGCGTCCATGCCCAGGATGAACGGGGTGAAAGCCAGGATGGTGAAGAAGCCGTAGTTGTAGAACAAGCCGCTTGCCGCCGTCGTCCGCAGTCCCTTGTGACCCAGCGCCAGCAGGGGGTCCCGCAACCGCACCTTGCGCTCAGGCAGCGGCGTCCTGGGCAGGAGGGCGATCAGGGCGATGAAGGCGGCGGCCATGAGGACGGCGGTGCCGAAGAACGGGGCGCGCCACTGCCAGCCGCCCAGGAGGGCGCCGAGCAGCGGGCCGAGCGAGATGCCCAGGCCCAGTGCGGCTTCGTAGAGGATGATGGCGGTGCCGGCGCCGCCGCTGGCCACCCCAACAATGACGGCGAGGGCGGTGGCGACGAACAGGGCGTTGCCCAGTCCCCAGCCGGCGCGGAAGCCCACCAGCTCGTCGACGCTGCCGGACAGGCCGGACAGCGAGGAGAACACGACGATGACGGCCAGGCCGATCAGCAGCGTCCGCTTGCCGCCGATGCGGGAGGAGACGAACCCCGTGATCAGCATGGCCAGCGCGGTGACCAGGAAGTAGCTGGTGAAGAGGAGGGAGACCTGGCTGGGGCTGGCGTCCAGGTTGGTGGCGATGGCCGGAAGGATGGGGTCCACCAGGCCGATGCCCATGAAGGCGAACACTGCGGCGAGGGCGGTGGCCCATACCGCCTTCGGCTGTTTGAGGAATGAGGCCTTTTCGGCCGTCAAGGTTGATTCTGGTGCTTGCAGGGTTTCTGCGAGCTGGCCTTCCATGGAGGGTGCTCCTAAGTTCGTGGCTGGTTCAGTTCTGGAGGGATGCGTTGATTTTGTCGATGACCGGCAGGGCCTCCGCCAGGGCTTGGCGGTCCTGGTCGGTGAGCGTGCTGAGGATGGCGGCCATCACCTGGTTGCGCCGCCGGTTTGCGGAGTCGACGGCGGCACGGCCTTCGGGGGTCAGGATCACCCTGACGGCGCGGGAGTCATCCGGGTCCGGTTCCCGGCGCGCCAGGCCTGCGCGTTCGAGCTTGATGATCTGTTCGGTAGCGCTGGGCACGCGGACACCGAGGTTCCGGGCGATCTCACCGACGCGCTGGCCCTCGCCGAGCAGCATCTTGAGGGTACTGAGCTGGGCGGCGCTGAGTTCGCCGTCCGCGTCGAGGCGCCGGACCAGGTAGACGCTGTGCCGCAGGGCTTCACGGAAGGCGCCGGCAAGTTCGTGGAGCTGGGGATCGTCGTCAGTCATCGTTAGGTACCCTAACAGTTAGGGAACCTAACGGTCAAGGGTCAGAGGGTCCGCTTCATTCCGACATGGCTTGCTTCGAAGCCCAGCTGTTCGTAGAACCTGTGGGCGGCCGAACGGCTATGGTGCGTTGTCAGCTGCATCAGGTCGCAGCCCCGGCGCCGCGACTCCGCGATGGCCCAGCCCACCATGAGCCTCCCCAGGCCCTGCCCGCGAAGGGACGCGGCCACGCGGACACCTTCGAGCTGCGAGCGCCACGCGCCCTGCCTGGAGATGCCGGGAAGGAAGCTCAGCTGGAAGGTTGCAACCACCGGCCCCTCCTCTTTCCCCTGCGGCACCCTTTCGCCGACGAGCAGGAGATGGGCGGGGTCGGCGTGGATCGCGTCAAAGGCGCGTTCGTAGGGTTCCATATCCTTCGCGGTCTCGCGGCCGGCGCCCAGGGCGTCGTCGGCCAGCAGGCGCACCATGTCCGGGATGTCGGCACGCGTCGCGTGCCTGAGGCGGAACGTCCCGCCGTCGACGTCGGCGGTGAGCAAAGCAGGCGCGGCATTTGGGTTCTGGTTCACCCGCCCAGCTTGGCACAGACAAAGAACGACGCCGGCACTTGGGTAAGTGCCGGCGTCGTTCTGATGGAGCGTCGCCGGAATTCCTGCAGGATCTGATGGAGCGTTGCGCTTGAGGGCGCAGGTAATGATGGAGCGTGTCAGTTGGCGCGTCAGGCGGGGGTGCCGGCCATTTCGGCCTGCCGCTCCTCGACGAGGGTGGCAACGGCGGCGAACAGCGGGTGGCCAGGCGCCAGCCCGGTGATTTTTGCCGTGGCGTCGGCGGGGCTGGTGGAGCGAAGGATTTCTGCCAGCTCCGTGGCCTCTGTATCAGCGGGGTCGTTGAACCGGAGCGCTGATGCGATGGCACCAAGCAGGGCCTCCGGCACCACGCCACGTTCGGCCAGCTCGGCGGCGGGGCCGATGAAGCGCTCGTTCCGGCTCAGCTTCCGCAGCGGAGCACGGCCCACCCGGTTGACGGTGTCCGGAAGATAGGGATTGGAGAACCTGACCAGGATCTTCTGGACGTAGGCTTCCTGCTCATCGTTGCTGAACCCGTGCTTGGCCACCAGGAGCTGCTTGGTTTCCTCCAGCACCGCCCGGACATCCTCCGCCACGTCCTGGTCCGCCATGGCGTCGGAGATCTTCTCCAGGCCCGCCTCGAACCCGAAGTATGCCGCCGAGGCGTGGCCGGTATTCACGGTGAACAGCTTCCGCTCGATGTAGGGCGAGAGGTCGTCCACGAACGTGGCGCCGGGAATGGCCGGAGCGGAGTCACCGAACGCGGTGCGGTCGATGACCCATTCGTAAAAAGTCTCCACTGTTACGTCCAGCCCCTGCCCGGCCTCCTGGTTGGGCACGATCCGGTCCACGGCAGTATTGGCGAACACTGCCTTGCCGTCCAGCACTGCGGCGGTGGCCCCTGGCTGGGCGGCCACCTCCTTGGCCAGGATGTCCGTGGCGTTGATGGCGTTCTCACAGGCCATCACCTGCAGGGGCGCCCGGCCGGGCTCCCTTGCGGCGATGCCCTTGGCGATCACCGGCGCCACGAACTTCAGGATGTGCGGGCCCACTGCGGTGGTGACGATGTCCGCCGTGGCGATCTCGGAGACCAGTTCCGCTTCCTGGGCGTTGGAGTTCAGCGCCCGGAAGTTGTCCACGGTCCGCACGGCGGGATTCTCCCCCACTTCGTGCACGGCGTAGCTGTCCGCTTCCTTGAGCCGGTTGATCAGGTCTTCGGCCACGTCCGCGAACACCACTTCGTAGCCGGCGTCATGCAGGAGCAGCCCCACGAAGCCGCGGCCGATGTTGCCGGCCCCAAAATGTACTGCCTTCACTATGCGTTGACCTTTCCGAAAAGCTCCAGGACTTCATCCTCGGACGTGGCGGCCTCGAGCCGGGCAACCTGTTCCTTGTTGGTGAAGACCTTGGCGATGGACGACAGGATGTGCAGGTGCTCGTTGTTGATGCCGGCGACGCCCACCACGAACTTCACCTGCTTGCCGTTCCAGTCGATGCCTTCCGGGTACCGGATGACGGAAACCGCCGACTTGCGGATGTGGTCCTTGGCGGCGTTGGTGCCGTGCGGGATGGCCAGGAAGCTGCCCATGTAGGTGGATACGGACTCTTCCCGCTCATGCATGGCGGCGATGTAGCCCTCATCCACGGCGCCACGGGCCAGCAGCAGCCGGCCCGCCTCGTCGATGGCGGCGTCGCGGGTGGTGGCCGAACCGCGCATGACCACGCTCTCGCGGGCCAGGATGTCGGAGCTGCCGGCGGCAGGAGCTGCCGCTGCCGCACCTGCTGCGGCAGGCGCTGCGTCCACCGGCGCCTCGGCGGCGTGCGCACCGTGGGCGGTGCCGGCGTCGGACGTTCCGCCTTCCGTGTTGCTCTCGCGGACCAGCTCGACGATCTCGTCGTACCGCGGGCTGCTCATGAAGTTGTCCACCGAGTAGTGGACGGCACTGGACGTGGCCGGCTTGGCCCGCTCGGTCAGGTCCTGGTGCGTGATCACCACGTCGTAGGTGTCGCTGAGGCTGGCGATGGAGGCGTTGGTGACCTTGACGTCCGGGAACCCGGCCGCCTTGATCTTGTTCCGCAGCACCGAGGCGCCCATGGCGCTGGAGCCCATGCCGGCGTCGCAGGCGAACACGATGTTCCGGACGGGTCCGGCCAGCACGCCCACTCCGCCGCGGCCGCCGGACGCGGCACCTGCGGAAGCGCCTGCACCTGCACCGGTCAGGGTGGAGGAAACCGAGCTCTTCTTGCCCTTCATTGCCTCCATGCGGGCGGTGGCGTCGCCCAGGTCTGTTTCGTCACTGTGCTTGGTGGTCTTCATGATGACGGAGGCCACCAGGAAGGATGCCGTGGCGGCGAGCACCACCGACAGGATCACGCCGAGGTAGCTGTCGCGGGACGTCTGGGCCAGCACGGCGAGGATGGATCCCGGAGCGGCCGGCGCAACCAGGCCCGCGCCGGTGACGGCCAGGGTGGCGATGCCGGTCATGCCGCCTGCGATTGCGGCCAGGATCAGCAGCGGGCGCATGAGCACGTACGGGAAGTAGATCTCGTGGATGCCGCCCAGGAAGTGGATGATCGCAGCACCGGGCGCCGACGCCTTGGCGGCACCGCGGCCGAAGAACATGTAGGCCAGCAGGATGCCCAGGCCGGGACCCGGGTTGGCTTCAAGCAGGAACAGGATGGACTTGCCCTGGTCCAGCGACTGCTGGACGCCCAGCGGGGTCAGCACGCCGTGGTTGATGGCGTTGTTCAGGAACAAGACCTTGGCAGGCTCGATGAAGATGCTGGTCAGCGGCAGGAGGCCGTTGTTGACCAGGAACTGCACCACGTTCCCGGCACCGGTGCTGAAGGCCGTGACCAGCGGTGAAATGCCGAAGAAGCCCAGCATCGCGAGCAATGCGCCCCAGATACCGGCAGAGAAGTTGTTGACCAGCATCTCGAAGCCGGGGCGGATCTTGCCCTCCCACAGCATGTCGATCTTCTTCATGGTCCAGCCGCCCAGCGGGCCCATGATCATGGCGCCGATGAACATGGGGATGCCGGCACCGACGATCACGCCCATGGTGCCGATGGCCCCCACCACGCCGCCGCGGACGTCATAGACGTTCTTGCCGCCGGTGTATCCGATCAGGAGTGGCAGCAGGTAGGTGATCATGGGGCCCACAAGGCCGACGTTGGGCTTCCCGCCGGTCTCACCGAAGCCACCGAGGACGGGTACGGGCAGCCAGCCCTTCTCAATGAAGAGGGCCGTGATGATGCCCCAGGCGATAAACGCCCCAATGTTGGGCATGATCATGCCGGACAGGAATGTCCCGAACTTTTGGACGTGCACGCGCGCGCTGGTGCGGGGTTTTGCAACTGTCTCTGTTGCCATGTGATTTCCTAACCTCATTCCTGCTGCTCCGCAGGAGTGGTCCGATGATTACGACGACGTACTGCTGGGTACTACGGGAGTCCGGGGCTAACCGGCAGGGCTGGTGGAGATCCGGTGAAGCCATTCGAGGAAGAGCTTGAGTTCCGAGCTGGAAAGCTGGTCAGAGTGCGAAGCCTGAAGTGCGGCGTTCAGGGCGATCGCTGCCACCACCACCGAGGACTTTCCGGTGCCGCCCGGGGCCGGGCCGCTGGCGGGCTCGGCGGACACCGCGAAGATCATGGCGTCCCGGGTCATGGTGGACAGTTCAAGGTTGCGTTCGGAAGCGGGCTCCGCAATCAGCATCAGCGTCACGCCCACGTTGGCAGCCAGGATGGACCTGGCTGCCTCCCGGGGCTGGACGTTCAGCTGGCCCGCCGCCGCTGCCTTGTTCAGCATCTCCTCCATGAGCGCCTCGGCGTCCGCCACGATGGCAGGCCGGCTCTCCGGGCGGATATTGCCGAACATCACCAGGTACAGCTCGGGCTGGTTCAGTCCGAACTGGACGTGGTTGTCCCACATTCTCCGGATGTCCTCGATGGGCTGTCCGGAGGGGGCGAAATCCCTTTCGCCCGCGACATATTCTTCAAACCCTGCGGCGACGACGGCGTCGAACAAACCTTCCTTGTCACCGAAGTGGTGGTACAGCGTAGGAGCCGAAACCCCGGCCAGCTGCGTGATCTGGCGCGTGGACACCGGAGCCCCCGCGGATTTTGCCAGCAGTTCCGCGGCAGCACGGAGCAGCCGCATTTTGGGGGGAAGCTGGCCATCCAAACTCATAACCGCTACCCTAGCACCTATAGCGTTGCTATATGAACTGAATCACATACAATTTTTTCAGGCACGTTTCCCGCCCTGGACGTAGCAGTCCTCCGGCGGACCCGGCACGGCGCCGGGGGAACTTGGCGGGCCTGTCTACCGGCAGAGAATGAGGACCTTCAGTGCAGAACTTCCCAGGAGTAGGCGTCAGTCCAGGCCGCGTCATCGGCACCATCCGGCAGATGCCCAAACCGATCAGTGAGCCTCCCGCCGGTGAACAGCTGGCCCCGGACACCACTGCAGAAGAAGCCACCGCAGCACTGAAGGCCGCCGCGCAGGCCGTGCACGACGAACTGAAGGACCGCGCCGCCCATGCCACCGGCGACGGCAAGGCCGTCCTGGAGGCCACCGCCCTGATGGCCAAGGACACCATGCTGATCAAGGGTGCGGCCAAGCTGGTGGCCCGCGGCACCTCTGCCGAACGCGCCATCTGGGAGTCCGGCTCCTCCGTCTCCGAAATGCTGCACAACCTGGGCGGCTACATGGCCGAACGTGCCACCGACGTCCTGGACGTGCGCGCCCGCATCGTGGCCGAGCTCCGCGGCGTGCCCGCGCCCGGCATTCCCGCGTCCAACACCCCGTTCGTCCTGGTGGCCGAGGACCTGGCCCCCGCGGACACCGCAACGCTTGACCCGAACAAGGTCCTGGCGCTGGTCACCGCCGGCGGCGGCCCCCAGTCCCACACCGCCATCATCGCCCGGTCCCTTGGCCTGCCCGCCGTGGTTGCCGCCGTGGGAGTGGACGAACTGCCGGACGGCACCGAGGTGTACGTGGACGGCGCGGCCGGCCTCATCACTTCCGACCCCGACGAATCCCTCCGGGCAACAGCGGAAGCATGGGCCGCCACGGCGTCGCTGCTGGCTGAATTCACCGGCACGGGCGCGACGGCGGACGGCCACGAGGTGCCGCTGCTCGCCAACGTGGGCGGCGGCAAGGACGCCGAAGCGGCCGCCAAGCTGGGCGCCCAGGGCGTGGGCCTGTTCCGCACCGAGTTCTGCTTTTTGGAGCGCGACACCGAACCCAGCGTCGAAGAGCAGGCTGCTGCCTACAAGAGCGTTTTTGATGCCTTCCCCGGCAAGAAGGTGGTCCTCCGGACGCTGGATGCCGGTGCGGATAAGCCGCTGCCGTTCCTGACGGATTCCACGGAGCCCAACCCGGCCCTTGGCGTCCGCGGCTACCGCACCGACTTCACCACCCCAGGCGTCCTGGACCGGCAGCTGGAAGCCATTGCCCTGGCTCAGAAGCAGTCAGGAGCCGACGTCTGGGTCATGGCCCCGATGATCTCCACTGCGGAAGAAGCGGCCCGGTTCGCCTCCATGTGCGCCGACGCGGGCATCAAGACCCCCGGCGTGATGGTGGAGGTCCCCTCCGCGGCCCTCACCGCCGAGGCCATCCTCCGCGAAGTCAGCTTTGCCAGCCTGGGCACCAACGACCTCACCCAGTACGCCATGGCCGCCGACCGCCAGCTCGGCCCGCTGGCCAACCTGAACACCCCGTGGCAGCCGGCCGTCCTGCGGCTGGTCGGACTGACGGTTGAAGGATCCCGGGCCGAGGGCCACAACAAACCGGTGGGTGTCTGCGGCGAGGCCGCCGCCGATCCCGCCCTCGCCGTCGTCCTCACCGGCCTGGGCGTCAGCACCCTGTCCATGACGGCGCGGTCCCTCGCCGCGGTGGCAGCAGTCCTGAAGACGGTAACCCTGTCCGAAGCCCAGGACCTGGCCAAGCTCGCCCTGTCCGCGCCGAGCGCCACCGAGGCGCGCGCGTGGGTCCGGGAAAAGCTGCCGGTATTGGAGGAGCTGGGGCTCTGACGGGTCCGCGGCCACGCCGGCTGCGGCCGGGATAGGCTACGTCCATGGCATTGATAGCCCCCCGCGTCACGGCCGGCCTGCCCGCCGGCGAAGCCCGCGTCCTGACGCGCGCCCTCGAGGACAGCAATGACATCACTGTCTTCGTCGACGGAACGGTCCATCGGCTGCCCGGGCAGGCGCGGGACGCCGTCGTGGACCTCCTTGCCCGGCTGGGCCGCGGCGAAACGGTGACCGTGAGCAGCGTGGCGGAAATGCTGACCACGTCGCAGGCGGCAGAGCTGGCGGGGATTTCGCACACCTACCTGCGCAACATGACGGACCGCGGTGAGATCCCGGTGGAGTACCGCGGCTCGCACCGGCGGATCCGGCAGGCTGACATCATGGCGTGGCTCGAAAGCCAGAAACTTGCCGAACACAAGCGCAGGCAGGACAAGAACGCCGGGGCAGACGCCGGCCCGGGGGAATAGTGCCCATGGCGAAGGCCGGCGGCGGGACAATCCCTCCGCTGCAGTCAGCCGACCTGGAAGCCCACGGGCTGAAAGGCCGGATCCTCTGGGCTGATGGAACACCTGCACCGGGGCTGGAACGCGCGGACGGTTCGCGAGAGCCCGCATACATCCTCATCCACGGCATCGGCGTTTCCCACCGCTACCTCCGCCGCCTGCACGGTGAGCTCGCCACCACTGCCCCCACCTATTCCCTGGACCTGCCGGGCTTTGCCGGCACCCCCAGGCCGGGGAGGCAGTTGTCCGTGGAGGACTACGGCGCCTTCATCGCGCAGGCTCTGACGGCCAGCGGCATTGGCCCGTACATCCTGGTGGGACATTCGATGGGCGTCCAGTTCGCCATCGAGGCGGCACTCTGCGCACCGGACCAGGCACTGCGGCTGGTGTTGATGGGTCCCGTGGTCGATTCGCGGCACCGCAGCGTGGGGCGGCAGGGCCTGGCACTGTTCCTGGACTCGCTCCTCCGGGAAAGCGCCTCCTCCAACTGGCTGGTGGTGTCGGACTACTTCCGCTGCGGTCCGCGATGGTACTTCACCGTGCTCCCCGTGATGATGGGCTACCCCACGGAGCTACGGCTGGCGGGCATCAATGTGCCGGTGCTGGTCCTGCGCGGGAAACAGGACCCGGTGGCGGGCGCGGATTGGTCGCGCCTCCTTGCCCAGGTGGTGCCGCAGGGACGCTTTGTTGAGATCGACCGGGCAGGACACGTGGCCCAGCACCTGCGGCCACGGCAGGTAGCGGCCGCCATCATGTCCTTCACCGGGGCCGGTGCCTAACGCCAGGTCTGGGTACTCAGATCCTTGGCCTCGCCGCCCAGCGCCGCATCTTCAACGCGGCGTGCAGCTCCAGGCGGGGCATCCCCTTCAGCGGGTCCACCCCCAGCAGCTGCCGGATCCGGCCCAGCCTGTTGTAGATGCTGCTGCGGTGCAGGTGGAGCTTGCCGGCCACATCCTGCACGGACCCATCGTTGTCATACAGGAGTTCAAGGACCGGGATGAGCTCGCCGTTGCGGTCGTGGTCCTCGAGCATCCGGAAGTACACCGAACCGGAATCCGCCCAGGCCCCCACCCCTCCCCCGGCCGAAGCGAGAAGCTGGTAGACGCCCGTTGCGCGGATGTCCACCAGTTCACCCAGCTGCGGGTCCACGGCTGCCGCCTGCGCTGCCACCCGCGACTGCCGGTATGCCTCGGAGAGCTGGCGGGTCTTGGAGAAGCCCTCGCTGATGCCCAGGATGATCCGGTGGACCGGGCGGCCGGACCGTTTGGCCAGCTCCAGCTGGTAGTGGACCAGGACCTGGGCGTGGTTGGCCCGGCCCGTCGACTCGCGGAACAGCACCACCGAGTGGGTTTCCGTACCGGCGCTGAAAAGGGCGGCGTCCACGCCCACGGTTGCCTGGAGCGCTGTGGAGCGGTGGATCAGGGTGGACGCGATGGGGTCCGGGCCGCTGGCCCAGCCGTCCGCATCGAGCACCGTGACCATCTGCCACGGACCGCGGCCCTGGACTTCCTTCCACCCGGCCACGGCGGCCACAGCGTTCGGTTCTCCCGCGCAGGCGGCCAGGAACTCCCGCTCCCGGCCCCGCCGGAATTCGGATTCGGCCGTATTCGAATCGAGCAGGAGGCCGGACAGCAGCTCAAGCTCATGGTTCACGCCCGGCAGCTGGGTGAGGATCGCCGTCGGGCTTTCCTCCGCGGAGTCCTGCTGCACCCAGAGGTAACCCACGCGGAAGCCCCGCACCATGAGCGGAACGCAGACCCTGCCCAGCATGCCCAGATCAGGGTTGGCCGGGACCACAACGGGCCGCACGGCGGTGGCGATGCCGTGCGAGAGCTGCCACGCGCTCACGTCCGCCGGGACCTTTTTGCTCAGCAGGAAGTTCACCCGCACCCGGTCGGCGTGGGACTGGTTGGAGCTGTAGGCCAGCAAAAGGCCGTCCAGGTCCTCGAGGGACAGGCCGCGCCCCAGCTTCTGCGCCACCTGTTCGACGAGCTGTTCCACACCCTGCTGCTGCATGGGGCAACACTACTGCGCTGGAAGCTCTACAGACGAACGGACACGAGGCGACACCTGACGCTTCAGTGCTCGACACCTGTCGAGCACTGAAGCGTCAAAACCGCGGAATCACGGGGGTCCTTGGCATGGCTGCAAGCCCGCTCCGTGTCACGTGGCTCACAGCCGGATTTATCGTTGAAACACGAAATCCTTTCCGTTTTTTCGGCCCACCGGCCCCGCACACTGGAGCAGACGATGATCATCGGCGTCCCCAAAGAAATCAAGAACAACGAATTCCGCGTGGCCATCACCGCGGCCGGAGTCCACGAATTCCGCACCCACGGACACACCGTCCTGGTGGAGCGCGGTGCCGGCCTGGGCTCAGGCATTACCGATGAGGAATACTCGATCGCGGGCGCCGAGATCGTTAACGAGGCGGACGATGTCTGGGCCCGCGCCGACATGGTGATGAAGGTCAAGGAGCCCATCAAGTCCGAGTACCACCGCTTCCGCAAGGGCCTGATCCTCTTCACCTACCTGCACCTGGCTGCCGAGCCGGAACTCACCCGCGAACTCATCAACTCCGGCGTCACTGCCATCGCCTACGAAACGGTGCAGGAAGGCCGCTCGCTGCCGCTGCTGGCCCCGATGTCCGAGGTTGCCGGCCGCCTCTCCGTCCAGGTGGGTGCCACCTCGCTGATGGCTCCGGCCGGCGGCAAGGGCGTCCTGCTGGGCGGCGTTCCCGGCGTGCGCCCCGCCAAAGTGGTGGTCCTGGGCGCCGGTGTTGCCGGCACCAACGCCGCAGCCATGGCCCTGGGCCTGGGTGCCGACGTCACCATCCTGGACATCAACATCAACCGCCTGCGCGAACTGGACGCCCAGTACCAGGGACGGCTGAAGACGGTTGCCTCCAACAAGTACGAGATCGAAAAGTCAGTGGTGGACGCCGACCTGGTGATCGGTTCCGTCCTGATCCCGGGCGCCAAGGCCCCCAAGCTGGTCACCAACGACCTCGTGGCCCGGATGAAGCCCGGCTCGGTCCTGGTGGACATCGCGGTGGACCAGGGCGGCTGCTTCGAGGACACGCACCCCACCACGCACCAGGAACCCACGTACAAGGTGCACAACACCATCTTCTACTGCGTGGCCAACATGCCCGGCGCCGTGCCCAACACCTCCACCTACGCGCTGACCAACGTCACCCTGCGCTACGCCGTGTCCCTGGCCAACCTGGGGGTCAGGGCCGCCTTCGACCGCGACCCCGCCCTCGCCGCCGGCCTGAACATCGCCGCCGGCCACGTGGCACACCACTCCGTGTCCGAAGCCCACAACCTGCCCCTCGTCAAGGACTGGCACGAACTGGTCTCCGCGTAAGCCCCTCCGTCGATTGCTCCCTACTCGCCCCTTTGAGCCCTCAAAACGGCGTCTACGGGGGCCCTGTGGGGAGCAATCGACGGGCCTAAGCCAGTTCGCGCGCTTTTTCCATGATTTTCAGGGCCGCGACCGCGTCCTCCGGGTCTACCGGGAGGGGACGGGCCGACGCGGTGCCGCCGTCGAGGATCTTGTCCGCCAGGATCCGGTAGAACTCGGGGTACGCGCCGCGTTCGGTGGGGAGCCGGTCCAGGTGGCCGTCTCGGCCCAAGAGGCCGGCCCACTCCGGCGCCTCCTGGCCGTAGGCGGGATCCAGGGGGCTGCCGCCGGCCGCCATGTAGGGCTCCTGGGGGTCCACACCGTTCTTGGTGAAGCCGCCTATCGAGCCCAGCACCCGGAAGCGCGGACCCTGCTGCGCGCACAGCATGTTCATGGTCAGGTGGCTGGTCACCCCCGAATCGTGCCGCAGGACCAGGAAGACGTCATCATCCGTCCGCTCATCCGAGCGCCGCGCCTTCAGCTCGGCGTGGAGCACGGCGGCCGGGCCGAACAGCTGCAGCGCCTGGTCGATCAGGTGGCTGCCAAGATCAAACAGGATGCCTCCCCCGTCGACGGCTGTGGCCCGGGCCTTCCAGGCTTTGCTGATGGCCGGGGACCAGCGTTCGAAACGCGACTCGAACCTGGTGACGCTTCCCAGCGACTGCGCGGCCAGCAGCTTTCGCAGCGTGAGGAAGTCCCCGTCCCACCGCCGGTTGTGGAACACCGTGAGCACGCGGCCCAGCTGCCGCGCCAGGTCGATCAGTTCCTGCCCCTGCCCGCTGGTGACCGCAAATGGCTTGTCCACCACCACGTCCAGCCCCGCTTCCAACGCTGCCTTGGCCAGCGAATGGTGCGTCGCGGGCGGCGTCGCCAGGACCACCAGGTCAAGGTCGGCTGCCCGCTTAAGGACGGCGGCCCCGTCCCGCATTACCTCCACCCCTGGAAGCCTGGATGAGGCAGCCGCCCTCCGCCCGGCGTCGGACGTGGCCACGGCGTCCAGCGAGTAGCTGCTGTTGGCCGCGAGCAACGGCGCGTGGAACACGCTGCCGGCGAGCCCATAGCCGACGACGGCGGTACGGATAGTGCGCTGGTCGCCTTCAGTTCCGGTCATGGAACCAACGCTACCCCTGGCGTGGCGACGTCGAACAAGACCCGTTAAACGCCGAAAGACGGCACCCCTGGTGACCAGGGGTGCCGTCTTTCGGCGTTGTGCGGCTACTGCCGCGGGAGGGACGTTACTTCTTTTCCCAGCCGATGGTGGTCCAGTCCGGAACCTGCGAGAGGCTCTTGAAGAGGGACGGGCCGTAGTTGGCCAGGCCGGTGCGGACGAAGGAGATCTGCGGGCCGTTGAAGACCACGCCCATGGAGTAGTACTTGGCCATGTGCTCCTTCTCCACATCCATGGCTGCCTTGTTGCGGGCGGCGTTGTCCTCGATCGAGGCGAGGTCGGCAATCTTCTTGTCCAGCTCGGCGTCGCCCAGCTTGTTCTCGTTGGTCTTGGAGTCGTAGTACTGCTTGACGGCATCGGTGGCGTCCGGACCAACCGTGTAGCCGGAGATGCTCAGGTCGAACTCACGGCTGCCCAGGACCTTGCCGAAGTCGGCGGAGGCGCGCTGGTCAATCCCGACATCCATGCCGCCGGCCTGGAGCTGCTTCTGGAGCGTCTGGGCCACTGCCAGGGTGGTGGGGTCGTCGCCAAAGTTGCTGATCTTGAAGGCGGCGGGCTTGCCGTCCTTCTCCATGATCCCGTTGGCGTTGGCCGTGTAGCCGGCGTCGGTGAGGACCTTCTTGGCGGCGTCCGCGCCGGTTTCCTTGACCGGGTAGTTGTCCTGGTAGTAGTCCGAGAACGGCAGGAGCATCATGGAGCCGGAGCTGGGCTCCTCCCAGTTCAGCCCGTTGAAGCGGACCTTGCGCAGGGCTTCACGGTCGACGGCGGCGAAGATGGCCTTGCGGACGTTGACGTCGGTGATGCGCTGGGCGTTCAGGTTCAGGCCGCCGGCAAACAGCCGCTGGCCGCGGCGGATGTCGGAGTCCTTGGTGCCGTCCAGCTGCTTGTAGAGGGAGATGGTGTTGGCCGACATCGCGTCAATCTCGCCGTTCTTGAACGCGGCGATCTGGGCGCTGGTTTCCAGCTGCCGGAAGGTCACGTTGGCAAGGACCGGCTTCTGGCCCCACCACTTGTCGTTCGGCACCATGGTGACGGTCTTGGCGGCGGTGTCGTACTGGTCCAGCTTGAAGGGACCTGCCATCCATTCGGGGTGCAGGTTGCCGTTGAAGCCCTCATTGAAGATTTCGGGGGTGTTGACGGCGGGGTGGATGAGTCCGAAGAACAGCGAATCCACCGGGAAGACCGGCTGGCTGGTCTTGACGATGACTTCCTTGTCGTTGCTGCCCGCTTCGACGGAGTCAACGAACTCGTAGGCGCCCGAGCTGACGATGTCGTAGCCGGCATCCGGGCTCTTGAGGATGTTCCAGGTGTTCTTGAAGGCCTTGACGTCGATCGGGGTGCCGTCGTTGTAGGTGGCCTTGGGGTTCACCTTGATGGTGATGGTCTGCTTGCCGTCCTTGACCACGCTGTCCACTGACTCGCAGAAATCCGTGTTCGGCGTGACCTTGCCCTTGAAGTCCACCTTCCAGCAGCCGCCCATGCCGCCGCCGTTCATGGCGACCGGGTTCATGGGAACCTGCAGCGCTGAGTTGTCCGCACTGTTGCCGTTGTTGGAGAACCCGTTGAAGTCCGGCCCGATGTTGCCCAACGGAAGGGTAACCTTGCCGCCCTGCTGCAGGTCGGCAGCCGGCTTCTCGTTGATGCTGATCAGCTTGGCCAGGTCGCTTCCCGATGCCTGTGCCTTGGCCGTTTCGGGGCCGCTGGCACCGCCACCGCCGCAGGCCGTCAGCGCCAGGGCCGCAGCAACAGCCGCAGCTCCGCCGATCCTGTTCAGTTTCCTCATGGTTTTCCCTTCATTGGTGCGAGTGGTGGTGCTTGTGGGTCGAGAAGTCCTAGGGCGCATGGTGGTCCGCCGGTTCGTGGACCACCAGCATGTCCTCATCCAGTTCCCCATCCGGAAAGAAGCAGGCGAACTGCTGGTCCGCGGCGGATGCCGCAGCTTCCAGGGGCGGTTCCAGGGTGAGGCACTTTTCCTGCTGGGCCGGCGGCAACGCCGCGAAGACAGGACAACGGGTGGCGAAGTTGCAGCCTTTGGGTGCCTGCAGCGGCGAGGGCAGGTCACCCTGCAGGATGATGCGTTCGCGGGTGCGTTCCAGCTGGGGGTCCGGAACGGGAATGGCGGAGAGGAGCGCGCGGGTGTAAGGGTGCCGGGGGTTGTCGAACACCCGGTCCACGGCACCGATCTCCACGATTTTGCCCAAGTACATCACCGCCACCCGGTTGGAGATGTGGCGCACCACGGAGAGGTCGTGCGCCACCAGCAGGTAGCTCAGGCCCAGTTCGGCGCGCAGGTGGTCCAGGAGGTTGATCACGCCGGCCTGGACCGATACGTCCAGGGCGGAGACGGGTTCGTCCAAAACCACCAGCTTGGGGTTCACGGCCAACGCCCGGGCGATCCCGATCCGCTGCCGCTGGCCGCCGGAGAACTGGTTGGGGAAGCGGTTGACGTGGTCCGGCTGCAGGCCCACGAGCTTCATCAGCTCCATGATCCGCTTCCTGGTGGCCGCCCGGTCCATGCCCGCGTTCTGCAGGGGTTCGGCAAGGACCTCGTACACCGTGAACCGGGGATCCAGGGCGCCGGTGGGATCCTGGAACACCATCTGGAGCTCGCGGCGCATCCTGGCTTTGGTCTTTGCGTCGGCAGCCTGCTTGTTGCTGAGCCCGCCGATCACCACCTCGCCGTCCTGGTCCGGATGGAACTCCATGATCTCCAGGAGCGTGGTGGTCTTTCCCGATCCGGACTCGCCCACGATGGAGAAGCATTCACCTTCGCGGATATCAAAGGTCACGCCGTCCACGGCCTTGACCGTGCCGATCCTGCGCTTGATCAAGGCGCCCCTGGTCAGCGGGAAATGCTTCCGCACGTCCTTGAGCTTCAGCACGGTGTCCCGCTGGGCACGGGGGATGGCGTCGAAGCGGGACACAGGCACCGGCGGGGCGGCGAACACGTCGTGGACATCCACAGTTCCGCCCAGCGATCCGGACTTGATGCAGGCGGCACGGTGCAGTGCGCCGCCGTCGACGGGTGCGAGGGCGGGCTCGCCGTCAAGGCAGGCCTCCGAGGCAAGGGGGCAGCGGGGTGCGAACGAGCATCCGGTGGGGGCGTGGAGCAGGTTGGGCGGCATTCCCTCGATGGGGACGAGCGAGGATTTCTCCGCCACGTCCACCCGGGGCACGGCGCCCAGCAGGCCCATGGTGTAGGGCATCCGCGGGTTGTAGTAGATGTCGTCCACGGCACCGGTTTCCACCGGCTTGCCCGCGTACATGACCATGATGTCGTCTGCCATCCCGGCCACCACGCCGAGGTCGTGCGTGATCATCACGACGGCGGCACCGGTCTCCTCCTGTGCCGCGTGGAGCACCTCGAGGACCTGGGCCTGGATGGTGACGTCCAGGGCCGTCGTCGGCTCGTCCGCGATCAGGACGCGCGGGTTGTTGGCGATGGCGATGGCGATCATGACGCGCTGGCGCATGCCGCCGGAGAACTCGTGCGGGAAGGCTTTCAGCCGTTCACGGGGGCTGGGGATCCCCACCATGGCGAGAAGCTCGACGGCGCGGGCTTCCTTGGCCTTCCTGCTCATGGAGGGGTGGTGGATGGCCAGCGCTTCGATGATTTGGGTGCCCACCGTGAAGACGGGAGTAAGGGAGGAGAGGGGGTCCTGGAACACCATGGCAAGGTCGTTCCCGCGGAATTGGCACATGGCCTTGTCGCTCAGCCCCAGCAGTTCCCTGCCGTTGAGCCGGACGGAGCCGGAGACCTGGGCCGCGGGCGGGAGGAGTCCCATGATGGCCAGCGAGGTGACCGATTTGCCGGAGCCTGATTCACCAACGATCCCCAGGGTCTTGCCGGGCATCAGGTCGAAGTCGACGCCCCTGACGGCGTGGACAACGCCGTTCTCTGAACTGAAGCGGACATTCAGGTCGCGGACGGACAGCACTGCGTCGGCAGGGGCGTGCAGTCCTGCCACGTGCAGGCGCTCCACGTCCGACCGGGCGGGTTCCATGGCTCCGGTGGTGGTTTCGCTGCTCATGCCGTCTTCTTTTCCGCGGGGATGGTCCGGGCTTTGGCCTTCCTGGCCTTGCCGGTGGAACTGGAGCTGGGGTCGAAGGCGTCCCGCAGGCCGTCGTTCATCATGGCCAGCGAGCCGGTCAGGAGGAACATGACGGTCAGCGGTACCCAGAACATCCAGGGGAAGGTCTGCACCTGGGAGGTGGCACCGCCGATCAGGACGCCGAGGCTCACGTCCGGGACCTTGATCCCGATGCCGATGAAGGAAAAGGCCACCTCGGCGAGGATGGCCGCCGTGACCCCGCGGGTGATGTCCAGGATCAGCAGCGAGCCGATGTTCGGAACCAGGTGGCGCCAGACGATCCGCCGCGGCGGCACGCCCATGTACTGGGCGGCCTTGACGAAGTCACGCTGCATGAGGGACATGGACATGGAACGGATCAGGCGGGCCGTCCCCATCCAGCTGAATACCAGCAGCACGATGATGAGCAGCAGCCATGAGGGAAGGTCCCGCTTGAGGCCCGCAGCGCCGCCGCTGGTGGCGACGGCCACCACCAGGAGTGCCGGCATCATGATCAGGGCCTCCAGGATGAACAGCATCACCTTGTCCACCTTGCCGCCGAAGTAGGCCATGCTGCAGCCGTAGACGGCGGCGATCAGGACCGACACGAGGCCTACCACCAGGCCAATCAGGATGGAGATCCTGGTGCCCTCGACGGTCATGGCGTAGAGATCGATTCCGGCCTGGGACGTACCGAGGAAGTGGTCGGCCGATGGCGGCATTCCGATGTTGAAGGGGTCGATGGTTTCCTTGTCCCACGGGGTGAAGAATCCCCCGATGAACGAGAAAACCGTCAGGGCCAGGAAGATGGCCAGGCCCGCCACTGCGGTCCTGTTCCGCAGGAAGCGGCGGAAGATAATGGTGTTTTTGCCGATGACGACGTCGGCGCTCTCCAGGTGCGCGTCCTGCGCCACGGCTGCCGGGTCAACGGCGTTCAGGTTGGTCATGGCTACTGCACCCGCACTCTCGGGTCGACAAGCGTGGTGGCGAAGTCCGCCAGGATGGCGCCCAGGGCGAAGATCACGGAGCCGTAGGCCAGGGTGGCCGTGGCGGCGTTGACGTCCTGCAGCGAGATGGCGTCAATGCTCCAGGAGCCAACACCCGGCCAGGCAAAGATCTTTTCGGCGAAGAAGCCGCCGGCGAAGATGGCCGGGATGGTGAACGCGATGCTCTGGGCCACCGGAATGAAGGAGACGCGGAGGGCGTGCCGGGCGATTGCCTGGTTCCGGCTGAGCCCCTTGGCCCGGGCGGTGCGGACAAAGTCGGCGTTCACGTTGTCCAGCAGGTACTGCCGCTGCGCAATCTGGTAGGCGCCCCAGCCCACGAGTGTGATGGCCACCGTAGGCACCACGTAATGCGCGGCCAGGTCCATGGCCTGGGGCCAGCCGGCCGCTACGCCCGGTGTGGAGATGCCGGTGACGAAGAAGATCCGGTCCCCCACGGACTCATTGATGTTGATGGCTCCCAGCTGAACCAGGAAGTACGCGATGGGCGCGGGCACGATGTATGCGAGGTAGCTGTAGGACGTGATGACGCGGTCCTGGAACTTGTACTGCCGTGCGGCCGAATAGACGCCGAGCGCGACGCCGATAACCAGGGTAAGGATGATGGACGCCAGGAAGAGCCGGGTGGAGATCCAGACGCGGTCCCCAAACTCGGCGTTGATGTAGGCGCCGTTGGGGCTCCGGCCCCAGTCCCAGCGGGTGACGATCCCGGTGAGCCAGTCAACGTAGCGCTCCCACGGGCTGAGGCCCGGGTCCAAGCCCTTCAGGCGCATGGAGTTGGCCACCTGCTCCGGGGTGGGCCGGGGGATGCGTTCCTGCTCGAGCAGCGCCGGCTTGAGCGAGCTGACAGCCAGGAAGTATCCGGCGGATGTGGTGAGGAAGATCATCACCACGTACGTGAGGCCGCGTTTGGCGAGGTACTTGAGCATGGGGCTATTTCTTTGGCCGCGCCGCCGGATGCTGGACGGAGGAACACTCCAATGTCCGATGTCGTGCCGTGCCGCTGGCCAAGTCAACCATCACTGCTGGATCCTTCCGTCGTCCCCGGACAAGCACGGGTTGTGCCGCCTCACCGGGTTCTGCACCAGCGGGTAGCTGGCCTCCCGCAGCCCCATGGGCAGGTCCTGGTGGACTATGTCGCGGGTCACATTCCAGAGGAAACTATCACAAGCATTCACCGGAAAAGCGCCGCAATCCCCCGAAATCAGGCGGGCCGTATCAGATCGTTATGAATAGTTCTGTGAAGTTGGTTTGACTGGACGCAAGGGCGTTCCACCGCGTAATCTACGCGCCGCCCGCCACGCGTGTGACAAGATCGCGCCAGGAAGTTGCCAGCCGTTCACTGGTGACCCCATGTTCGCGGACAAGGTGCAGGAGCCGCTCGGGGTCCAGGCTGGCATTAAGGGATCCGGCCATCAGCCACGGTTCGGGGGACTCGAAGCCGCCTTCGCGCAGGAGCATCTCCACGTGCCGGTTCCAGAGGGCGGCGGCCGGGACGTCAAACCTGCTGCGGGAGGCGTGTCCGGCAGCGAGGACCAGGTCGCCGTATTCCAGTACGTAAGCGATCCGCTCGGTGCCAAAGGCGATGAGCCGGTCCAGCGGCGCAGCCCCTGGACCCAGGGGCGGCGGGCCGAACAGGACGCGGGCCTGGAAGGCGGCCTCCGAATCGTTCAGCAATGTCAGCATCAGTCCGGCGCGGCTGCCGAAGCGGCGGAAGACCGTGCCCTTGCCCACCCCGGCGTGCCCGGCCAGGCGGTCCATGGTGAGCGCCGCCGCTCCGCCCTGCGCAATCAGCTCCCGGGCAGCCAGCAGGAGACGTTCCCGGTTCCGGGCAGCGTCGCTGCGTTCCGCGGCCGTTACCGGGGTCATTCCCGGCCGCACTGGGATGGAACTCACACAGACAGTGTAGCCACCGGGAATATAAGCGGACTGCGGTCCGTTTAGTACGGTGAAGGCTCCATGAGCCTCTGTTCACCCGAACGCGGTCCCCGCCGCGACCCTAGCCAGGAGATTCCATGACCAAGAGCACAGTCCTTACCCTTGTCGGCAGCCTCCGCGCCGAGTCCACCAACCAGAAGCTGGCGGAAGCCATCCAGCTCAACGCGCCCGAGCAGGTGGACGTGGTGATCCACGAGAGCCTGGGCAACATCCCCTTTTACAACGAGGACCTGGACGTGGAAGGCCAGGTCCCGGCTGCCGCCGCGGCACTGCGCGCCGCCGCCGAAGAGGCCGACACCCTCCTGCTGGTCACCCCCGAACACAACGGCACCGTTCCCGCCGCCCTGAAAAACGCCATTGACTGGCTGTCCCGCCCCTTCGGTGCCGGCGCCCTGGCGGGCAAGCCGACCGCCGTCGTCGGTACAGCATTTGGCCAGTACGGCGGCGTGTGGGCCCAGGATGAGGCACGCAAGGCCGCCGGCATCGCCGGCGCGCAGATCCTCGACGACGTCAAGCTGGCCGTCCCGGGCTCCATGGTCCGCTTCGCCGAGGTCCACCCGAAGGACGACGCCGAAATCGTGGAGCAGATCAAGGGCATCTTCGACACCCTGGCCGCCGCAGCACCGGCAGCCTAACCTCCCGCGCCACTTGGCAGCTTAGGGAGCCCGGCAGCGCCCGGCATGCAGCTTTGCATGCCGGGCGCTGCCGGCTCAAGGGGCACTTCCCAGCCGTGACCAACTCTTGTCCCAACCGGTACCTTCCGGACATCTGCGCGGACCAGGGCCGCCGTAGCGTTAATCCACTGGACCTACCGGATGGGATTGCGTGCCGCATGGCAAAGAGACGGAGTTGGGGCGGCAGTGGCAGCGGCAGCCTGGCAGCGGCAGCAGGGTGCCTTGCGCTGCTGCTCAGCGCTTGCAGCGCCCCTCTCCCCCAACCGGAAGGGCCATCCGTGCCTGCCACCGGCGGAAATGCCGGAACCAGCGCAGCGCCGCTGGCCCTCCTTCCGGCGACGATGGAAAGCAGCCCTCCGGGGGCGGAGCAAGGAAGACCGCCCGGAAGGCCGAAAAGTACGCCCCAGGCAGCGGCACCCGCAGGTCCCCGGGCCAGCGCCGCCGCCACGGCCCCGCCGGTAACGGCCTACTTCGTGATGGTGGACGACGGCGGGAGGCACGGTATCCGCTTTGGCTGCAATGACAGCCTGGTCGCCTCCGCCCCACTGGCCGGCGCCGGGGATGGCCGGCTGAAGGCTGCAATCGCTGCCCTCCTTGACGGCGGACAGCAGGCGGATGGACTGTACAACGCGCTGGGCGGCTCCAGGCTGAAGTTCCTGTCCGGCAGCTTTGACGGCACCACGGTCACGGTCTACCTGGCGGGCGCGCTGAAGCCCGGCGGAACCTGCGACCTTCCGCGCATTGACGCCCAGCTCACCCAGACCGCCCTTGAGGCAGTGGGTGCAGTCCGGGCTGATATCTACATCAACGGAAAGACCCTGGCGGACTCCCTGAAACTGAAGTAGCCGGCCGCCGGTAAATCAGTAATAAACATATGTTGCTTTTAGAGCAACAACTGGCTGTATCCTGACTCTGTGACCCACGAGACACTTGACACCGCGGCAGGCACGCTGCCGGCGGAAGCCATTGATGCAATCGAGCGGGCGGCAACGTCGGCACACCGGCACGAGGAACTGTTCTCCGAGCGCGCGGCGAACATCCGGCAGTCGGCGGTGAGGGATGTCTTCGACATCTCCATGCGGCCCGGCTTGGTGTCGCTGGCGGGGGGAAGCCCGTACCTGCAGTCGCTCCCCCTGGACCGGCTCGCAGCCACGGCGGCGAAAATCATCGCGGAGGACGGCCTTACCGCCCTCCAGTACGGGGCCGGGCAGGGCACAGCGGAACTCCGGGCACAGATCTGCGATGTCATGGCTGCAGAAGGAATCCTGGATGCCCGTCCGCAGAACGTGGTGATCACCGCAGGTTCCCAGTCCGCCCAGGACGTTGCCACCAAGCTGTTCTGCAATCCGGGCGACGTGGTGCTGGTGGAGGACCCCACCTACGTGGGCGCACTGAACACGTTCGAGGCATACCAGGTCCAGGTGGAGACCGTGGAGATGGACCAGTACGGCCTGGTTCCGGAACTGCTGGAGGCGCGGATCGCCGCCCTGCAGCTGGCGGGCAGGAGCATCAAGTTCCTCTACACCATCCCCAACTTCAACAATCCATCCGGCATCACCCTGGCCAGGGAACGCCGGCAGCAGGTGGTCGATATATGCCGCAGGGCGAATATCCTTGTCCTCGAGGACAACCCTTATGGCCTGCTCCGCTTCGAGGGGGAGCCCTTGGCTCCCTTACGGGCCGCAAACCCAGACGATGTCATCTATTTGGGATCATTCTCCAAGATCTTCGCGCCCGGCCTGCGCATTGGCTGGGCCCTCGCGCCGGAGCACCTGCAGCGCCGCTACTACTTGGCCGCCGAAGCCGTGACGCTCTGCCCGCCCGCCCTGAACCAGATGCTTGTCTCGGCCTACCTGCGCGACTACGACTGGAAGGGACAGATCGAGACCTACCGCCGGCTGTACGCCGAGCGCTGCCGCGCCATGCTGGCCGCCCTCAGGGAATACATGCCCGCGGGAACCACCTGGACCAACCCGCAGGGCGGCTTCTTCGTCTGGGTGACGCTGCCGGAGGGTGTTGATACCTACCCATTGCTGCACAAGGCGATCGATGCCGGCGTCGTGTTTATCCCCGGCGCCGCCTTCACGCCGTCGGACGAACCGTCCAACAAGCTCAGGCTCGCCTTCAGCGCCGTACCACCCGATGCCATCGCCGAGGGAGTGCGCCGGTTGGCGCCGGTGCTGCAGGAAGCCATCGCCGCGCTGTAGCGTAAGCCACACGAGTGCCGAAACCTAGCAAAGGAGCATGCATATGGCTGGAATCATCGTTGTAGGGGTTGACGGCAGCGAGACGGCGAAGAAGGCGGCGCAGTCAGCCAGGGACCTGGCTGCGGCCCTGGGCGCTTCCCTGCACGTCGTGTCCGCCTTCGACAGCGACCGGACCGAGGTGTTCGGCAGCGGCAGCGACCGCTGGATCGTCTCCGACGCGGACGCCGCGGAGCAGGTGGCCCGGACGGTGGCGGAATCGCTGGGCCGCGACATCACGGTGACGTATTCGGCAGCGCGCGGCCGCCCGGCCGACGCCCTCATCAAGGAAGCCATCCGCATGGACGCCAGGATCATCGTGGTGGGCAACCGGCGCATGCACGGCATCGGGCGCGTCCTTGGCAGCGTGGCCAACAGCGTTGCCCACAACGCACCCTGCGACGTGTACATCGCCAACACCTACGACGCCGACTGAACCGTCAGGACCGGCCGCCGGCGTAACGCCGGACACTCCCCGTGGTGGTGCATGTCGCTGCGGGGGGTGTCCGTTCTCACCGGCTGAAACCGGTTTCGCTGCGTTCTCCAACGATAAAATTGGAAAAGGCCCCAAAGGCGTGGACATTGACAAATCCACCCCCATCGAAGGGCTTCCCCTTGATCACCTTGCAGCGCCGGCAGCTCGTTGGCCACGACATCCTCCTGGCCCGCCACGGAAACCACATCTCCTCCATGCGCGTGGACCGGAGCAACGGCAGGGTAGTTGCGCTGCTTGACGACGGCAGCCTGGACAGCGCCCCCAACCTGATCGCGCCGGGACTCGAGCTTCCCCAGACCGTGCGGAGCGTCCTGCGCGAGGACTGGAAGCTGCTGGGCGCCTGGGCCGGGATGGCGGCCCTGATGGGCGGCCTGATGACCGCAGCCGCTGTGGTTCTGGGAACCACAGCTGATCCTGCCCTGCTTGAGGCCCTCACGGCCTACTCCGCGTACTAGGCGTTCAGCCCACCAGCCAGCCCTGGAGCAGCCACCAGATCCCGGCCATCACCACTCCGCCAAAGAGCGAACCTGCCACCACCTGCCCCGGGGTATGCGCCCGCAGGACAACGCGTGACCAGCCCACCGCCGGAACCAGGAGCAGCAGCGGGGCCCAGGCCGCGCCAAGCATCAGCACCAATACGACGGCGGCACAGGACACTGCAGCGGCATGGCCGCTCATTTTCCAGAACGGGCTGACGACTGCCAGCACGGCCACGCCGCCCACCACCGCCAGGACCATGGCGGTCACGCTCTGCGGGGCGTTCACGGTGTCCAGCACCAGCAGCCCCACGGCAATGCAGGCCAGCGCCATCAGCAGCACCGGGGCGCGCTGCCGGCGGTCGCTCACATGATGGTCCGTCACCTTCCCCAGCCTGACCAGCACCAGCAGCACCACAAGCGGAAGCACGCACACAAAGAGGGCCGCCAGCGCCCCGTAACCCATGGTCCCGGGGAATCCTGCCTCCGTCAGGGGGCTGATCAACAGCTGGATGCTCACCACCACCGGCGGCTGGAAGACCTCAGTCAGCCACCTGGCGGTGTGGTTCCTGGCCCGGATTGAGCCGCTGCTTACCGTCACGTCCTGGTCCGGGCCCTAGTCCAGCAGGAGCGCGGGCTCTTCCAGGATGGCTGCGACGTCGGCCATGAAGCGTGCGGACAGGTCACCATCCACCACGCGGTGGTCGAAGGATCCTCCCAAGGTGGTGATCCAGCGGGGAATCACCTCACCGTCCAGGACCCAGGGCTTTTGCTTGATGGTTCCGAAAGCAACGATGGCCACCTCGCCCGGGTTGATGATGGGCGTGCCGGTGTCGATGCCCAGGGCACCGATGTTGGTGATGGTGAGCGTGCCGCCCTGCATCTCGGCCGGCTGGGTCTTCCCGGCCCTGGCGGTGGTGGCCAGGTTGTTCAGCGCCAGCGCCAGCTCCTTCAGGGACAGGTCCTGGGCATTCTTGATGTTCGGGACCATCAGGCCGCGCGGGGTTGCGGCGGCAATCCCCAGGTTCATGAAGTGCTTGACATGGATTTCAGCGGTGTCGGAGTCTTCGTTGTCCACCCACGACGCGTTCACGCTGGGGTTCCGGGCCGCGGCCCAGATGACGGCCTTGGCCAGGATGAGCAGCGGCGAGACCTTGATGCCCTCGAAGTCCCGGGAGGCCTTGAGCCGCTTGACGAATTCCATGGTGCGGCTGGCATCCACGTCCACGAAGATGCTGACGTGCGGCGCTGCGAAGGCGGATTCCACCATCGCCTTTGCGGTGGCCTTGCGGACGCCCTTGACCGGAATCCGCTCCACGCGCTGGTCCTGCGGCTTTCCGGCCTTGCCCCAGAAGCCGTCCGCCTTGTCCAGCTCGGCATCGCGCTGAGACTGGTAGCTGACCAGGTCCTCGCGCGTTACTTCACCCCGTGAACCGGTGGCAACAACATCTGCCAGGTCGATGCCCAGGTCACGGGCAATTTTCCGGACGGGCGGCTTGGCCAGGACCCGGTTGACCAGGCCCGTGATGGTGCCGCCAAGGGTAGGACGGTTGTCGACGGCGGCGGGTTCGGTGGCGGACACTGCAGCCGGCGTGCCCGGCTGGACAGGTTCAACCTGCGGGGCATTGACCGTCACGGCAGCGGCCGGCGCCGTTTTCCGCGGGCGCCGCTTGACCGCGTCGGCCTTGGGGCCGGACCCCACCAGCGGGCCGGCGGCCGGGGCACTTCCGCCAGCGCCGCCGTCGGCCGTTGTGTCCACTGCCGCATCCTGCGGGAGCTTGCCGTAGAGCGGCTGCACTGGTGCTTCCGGTGCACGGACGTCAGCGGGTGTGGGATCGCCGGACACGTGGTCGCTGACGCTGATGATGGCCGTGCCGACGTCCACGGTCACCCCTTCCCCCACCAGCAGTTCGGTGACCGTCCCGGCGAACGGGGACGGCAGTTCCACGATGGACTTGGCGGTTTCGATCTCGCAGAGGACGTCATTGATGGCGACGGCGTCGCCCGGCTTGACCTTCCAGGAGACGATTTCCGCTTCGGTGAGGCCCTCGCCGACATCGGGCAGGTTGAACTTGTTCAGGGTCATGGTGTCCTCAGTAGGAGAGGGCGCGGTCCAGCGCCTCCAGGATGCGGTCGATGTCCGGAAGGTAGTCTTCCTCCACCTTGGCAACGGGATAGGGCATGTGGAATCCGCCAACGCGGATCACCGGGGCCTCGAGCGAATGGAAGGCACGTTCACTGATGCGGGCGGCGATTTCGCCGCCGATTCCACCGAAGGTGGGCGCCTCGTGCGCCACGATCAGCCGTCCGGTCTTCTGGACGGAGGCGGTGACGGTGTCGAAATCGATCGGCGAGATGGACCGGAGGTCGATGACCTCAACGCTCCTGCCGTCCTCCGCCGCGGCGTTGGCGGCCGCAAGCGCCACGGGAACCAGGGGGCCGTAGGCAACAATGGTGGCATCAGTACCCTCACGCAGCACGTGGGCCTTGAAGGGGTCCTCCGAGGGGCCCGGAGCGTCAACGTCGACGTCGCCCTTGAGCCAGTAGCGCCGCTTGGGTTCGAAGATGATCACCGGGTCCTGGCATTCCACGGCCTGCTGGATCATCCAGTAGGCGTCGTGCGGGTTGGAAGGGGTGATGATGCGCAGGCCTGCCGTGTGCGCGAACAGCGCCTCGGGGGACTCGGAGTGGTGCTCCACGGAGCCGATGCCGCCGCCGTACGGGATGCGAATGACGACGGGAACCGTGAGGTTGCCGTGGCTGCGGGCGTGCATCTTGGCCAGCTGGGTGGTGATCTGGTTGAAGCCGGGGAAGACGAAGCCGTCGAACTGGATCTCGCAGACGGGGCTGTAGCCGCGCAGGGCCAGGCCGATGGCGGTGCCGATGATGCCGGATTCGGCCAGCGGGGTGTCCACCACGCGGTCCGGGCCGAACTCGCCGATCAGCCCGTCGGTCACCCGGTACACACCACCCAGGGGACCAATGTCCTCGCCCATCAGCAGCGACTTGGGGTTTGCCGCCAGGGTGGCCCGGAGGCCCTCGTTGATGGCCTTGGCAATGGTCATGGTGGTCATCAGTGGCCTGCCTTTGCTTCCTGCGCGGCGGCTTCTTCCTCGCCGGCGAATCCTGCGCTGTACTCCTCGAACCATGCCAGTTCCTCGGCCACCAGCGGATGCGCCTGGGCATAGACGTTGGCGAAGGCCTGCCGGATGTCCGGGTTTTCAAGATCATGGGCGGTGCGCCGGACATACGCGGCCAGCTCGTCGCCGTCGGCCTTGACCTTGGCGAAGAAGTCGCCGTCCGCCAGGCCTTCGGCACGCAGGTACTTCTCGAGCCGTGTCAGCGGATCCTTGGCCCGCCAGGCGTCTTCTTCCGTCGACGGGCGGTACTTCGTGGGGTCGTCGGCGGTGGTGTGCGCGCCCACCCGGTAGGTGAAGGCCTCGATCAGGACAGGTCCGTTGCCCTGGCGGGCATGCTCCAGGGCCCATTCGGTGACTGCATGCACGGCGATCACGTCGTTGCCGTCCACCCGGATCCCCGGGAAACCATAGCCCTTGGCGCGGTTGGACAGCGGAACCCGGGTCTGGACGTTGGTGGGTACGGAGATGGCCCAGTGGTTGTTCTGGCAGAAGAACACCACCGGCGCCTTGTAGGAGGAGGCGAACACCATGGACTCGTGCACGTCACCTTCCGAGCTGGCGCCGTCACCGAAGTAGGCGATGACGGCGGCGTTCGGCTGCTCGTTGGCCGCATCCGTGGCGGCGGCGAGCTTCTGGTCGCGCTGGATCCCCATCGCGTAGCCCACGGCGTGGAGGGTCTGGGCAGCCAGGACCAGGGTGTACAGGTGGAAGTTGGTGTCCTTGGGGTTCCAGCCGCCGTTGGAAACTCCGCGGAACTGGCGCAGGAGTTCGGCCAGGTCCACGTTGCGGGTCAGCGCGACGCCGTGCTCCCGGTACGTGGGGAAAATGTAGTCCTGCGGCTGGCTGGCACGGCCCGAGCCAATCTGCGCTGCCTCCTGGCCGGTCAACGGTACCCACAGTGCCAGTTGGCCCTGGCGCTGGAGGGCGGTGGCTTCAATATCGAACCGGCGGATTGCGGCCATGTCCCCATACAGCCCACGCAGGTCCTCCGGGGTCAGTTTGTCCGCGTAGCCGCTGAAGACCGGATCGCTGCCGAGCTTCCCGTCGGGGCCGAGCAGCTGCACCATCCGGGCCGCGGGCTCGCCCATGACGGCTTCAGCATCGGCTTCCCGCTGATCGTCTACCGCTGTTCCGTCGAACTCGGTGGAAGGCAGATGAGTGCCCATACCGTCTCCTTGCTTGCCGCATCCGGATGCAATGCAAATGTCGCTGGGATATATGCCTCAAAAGGAATACATTCCCTTTGCGGCATATACATTGGCTTACTGATCCTAACTTTATCTTCGGTAAGTAGCGGGAGGGCTACTTGTTAAGTGCTAGGAAGTTGCCGGTGCCTTTGTATAGTCGGCACACAACTGGAGGAACCGGGTGTTGGCCTCGGGTTCCCCGATACTGACCCGGACGCCCTCCCCGGGGAAGGCCCGCACGGAAAGGGCACGCGTCCCCGCCAGCTCCGCAAAGGCTGAACTTTCAGGACCGAGTGCCAGCCATACGAAGTTGCCCTGGGCATCCGGGACGGCCCATCCGAGCTCCTTCAGGCCGGCGGTTACCCGCGCCCGCTCGTCCACGAGCTTTTGTACCCTTTCCACAACCTGGGCGTAATTCCCAAGGGAAACAATTGCTGCGTCCTCGGCAATTTGGGACACGGCGAACGGGGTGGCGGCAACGCGGAGGTACTGCGTCAGTTCCGGTTGGGAGACGCTGTAGCCCACCCGAAGGCCGGCCAGTCCGTGGGCTTTGGAGAAGGTCCGCAAAACCGCCACGTTGGGGTATTTGCGGTAGAGGTCGATCCCCTCAACGGCGTCCTGGGCCCTGACGAACTCCTGGTAGGCCTCGTCGATGACCACCACCACGTCCGCCGGCACGGAACGGATAAAGGCTTCGGTTTCAGCAGCGCCGAGTGCCGGGCCCGTGGGATTGTTGGGCGTGCAGAGAAGGATGACTTTGGTGCGGGCCGTTACTGCAGCCGCCATCGCTTCCAGGTCATGCCGTCCGTCCGCGGTCACGGGGATGCGCACGCTTTCCGCACCTGCCAGGCCCACGCTGATGGGGTACGCCTCAAAGGAACGCCACGCATAGATGACCTCGTCCGCCTTGCCGTCCTCGTTCTGGCCCGCAAAGGCAGCCAGAATCTGGTTCAGTGCGCCCAGGCTCCCGGCGCCGGTGACGATGTCCTCGGCGGGCACGCCAAGGAATTCCGCCAGCGCCGCGCGGAGCCTGCTGCTTAGCGGATCCGGGTACCGGTTGAAGTCCCGCTGCCGGGCTATCGCCTCGAGGACGGCCGGAATCGGCGGCAGCGGGTTCTCGTTGGACGACAGCTTGTAGCTGGCCAGCCCGCTGACGGCGGCCGGTGGCTTTCCTGCAGCGTAGCGGGGCAGCCGCTCCAGCACCGGGCGGGGTGCAATGCCGCCTGCCCTGGTCTCAGATGAGGTCATGGCTTCTAGCCTACTTCCAAGCCCCCACGGGAATCGGGGGACCATGCACCGAAATTCAGGGCACGCTGCCGGCCGCACATCAGCACCTTGTGGAAGCATGGTGCCATGGGTTCATTCATCCTCCGGGTCATCGTCAATGCCGCAGCTCTTTGGGTGGCCAGCTGGATCCTGCCGGGCATGGACATCTCCAGCACGGCGGCATCGGATGCCGTGGCCCGCAGCGGTATTTCACAGGACACCGATGCCATCGGGATCGTCCTGGCCTACCTCTTCATCGGCCTCATCTTCGGGGTGGTGAACGCCTTCGTGCGGCCGCTGGTCAGACTCCTGGCGCTTCCCATCACCATCCTGACCCTGGGCCTGTTCGCGATCGTCATCAACGCCGCCATGCTGTACCTGACAGCCTGGATCAGCGGCTACACACCGGTGCACCTCACTATCGATTCCTTCTTCTGGACCGCCGTCCTGGCGGCGATCATCATCTCCCTGGTCTCACTGGTGGCAGGTTTGCTCCCGGGCGGCAGGCGCTGACCCCCGGTTTGGGATCCAGCCTCTAAGTAGGAAGGCGGGCGGAAACAGGTACCCGGCAGGTGCCGTTTCGCCACCCAGCTCCCAAAACAGCAGTACCCGCCACCCATGACCCCTGCCGGACGGGCCGCTTAGGCTGCGAACCGGGGCCTCCAGAGGCCCTGTTGCTGTCAGTTCCGGACCACGGGGGGCCCACGCATGAAGCCCATGAGATTCCTGCTTTCCGCCTGCCTGCTTTTGGCGTGGCAGGCAGGCCCTGCACACGCAGACGCAGAAACAGGGCCGGCACCGCGGAGCATGACCGCGCTTGGCAACGACATCTCCTGGCCCCAGTGCGGGGCAGACCTCCCCGCACCCCCGTCATTCGCAATCGTGGGCGTCAACGGGGGACGGCCGGACACCGTCAACCCATGCCTGGCTGCCCAACTGGCGTGGGCGGACCAGACGTCGGATGCCGCCGGGGGAACTCCGGCGGCGGTGTACGTGAACACCGCCGCAACAGGACCGGTGGAGTCGGTGTGGTGGCCTGCGAGCAACAGCTACCGTGGCATGGACGTCAGCAACCCCTACGGAGTGTGTGACGGCACGGGGGCACCTGCCTGCGCCTACGTGCACGGGTACGCCATGGCCGCCAATGACGTTGCCATCCTGAAGGATTCGGGCGCCGGGGAGCTGCGGCGCATGTGGTGGCTGGATGTTGAAACCGGAAACAGCTGGCTGTGGGACAAGACCGCCAATGCTGCGGAGCTGGAGGGCATGACCGCGTTCCTGGAGGGCACTGGCTTGGACGTGGGGATCTATTCCACCGGTTATCAATTCGGTGAAATTGTGGGGGAAGTGGGCCCCGGCAGCAACCTCTACCGGCTGAGGAACTGGCTGGCGGGTGCGGAATCCACGGAGTCTGCCCGCGAATACTGCTCGGCTTCCCCCCTGGCGCCGGGCGGGACCGTCACGCTGACCCAGTTCACCGAAGGCGACCTGGACTACAACTACCGGTGCACAGCCGCCGTGCCGGCGCCGGCCCCGAAGCCCGCCCCGCAGCCGGACCCGCAGGGAAAGACGCGCACCAAGAGGTTCGCGGAAATGCACGCCGCCCAGATCTCCTGAGGCCCTGCCCTGCTTTGGCTGGATGCAGGTTTTACCTGGCACCCGGCTGCGGCCGCCCCGAAAAGGGGTCCCTGCGTTCCCTGGGAAGAGGAGGCGGTGGCGGCTTGGACAGGGAAAACCTGGTGGCAGTGGCAGCACCGCCGGCACCCAGGACCCCGCCCAGCACCGCCGTGGACTGGGCCAGGGACGGGTCCTTGCTGGCGCCCACCAGGCGGGCTGCCTCCTCATAGCCGGTGAGGCGGTGGCCCGGCCCCAAGCCGGCGTCTTCTCCCCCGCGCACGTAGAGGTCGTTGTTCACGGTCACCGTGACCTGGTTCCTGGCATCCCGGTTGTCCAGGCCATCGCTGCCGGGCACCCAGTCCGTGCGGTGTTCCAGGTGAAGAGTGCTGACATCGGGGGGAGGCGTTATGCGCGAAATGGGCGATCCCGCAGTCAGGACGTATTTCATGTCGTACTCCTTGAGGAACTCCTTGTCCGCCGCCAGGTTCATGGCATGGATTCCGCCCTGGCTGTACCCCACCGCAACGACGTCCGCCCCCGGCTCGGCGCCGGCCTCCCGGAGTGCCTGCAGGACTGCGGCATTCACCTGCCGGGAATTGCTGCCCAGGCCGTCGACGATTCCGGCAAGATCGAACGGGTTGGTGCCTTCGTCTTCGTCATGGACCTGGGTTCCCGGAACCACCACCACGTATGCCTTTCCACCTCCGTTGTCCACCTCGATGACTTCGATATAGCCACTGCCGCGCTCCTCCACCAGCCTGACCCGTTCAAGCAGCCCGGCGGGGGTGGCGTCGAGGTCGATGGGCACGCGCTCTTCCTGCCTGGCCGTCACCGGGCCCGGACGCAGCGCGGGGTTGACGCCTTCGACCAGAGACTTGATCAAGGGAAGGGTGGTGACGGCATTGGCCACCAGCATCTCCATGGCATCCCCATTGAGGAATCCCGTCCGCCAGAAGTCCACATGCTTCCGGAGTTCAACGTCCGGATTCGACAGGCCCAGCATCCACTGCGTGTGGGCAATGGATTCGGCCATCTGGTAATCCCACCTGCAGCTCCGTACCTGGCCGCTGATCCGCTGGAGCTCCAGCCGGACCCTGAGGACCGCCTCCCTTGACTCCCCCACCGCAATAAGCGCTGCAGTCCCCGTGGTTCGCGGCTGGTTCTGGTACTCACCAAGCTCCCGCCAGACCGTGAAAAGCTCCGCCTCGATGGCGGCGAGACGGCCAGCGAGTCCATCGAGCTTCGCGGCCCCCGCATCCAGTTCCTCCAGCTGGACGGTGATTCCACCCACGCCACCGGAAATGGTCAGGATGCCGTCCGGGGGCGGTGGTGAAACGTGGATGGGACCTCCTGAACCGGAGGGCGTCACATCGGCCATCAGAACCGGCTGCCCGGCGAGCACTCGGCCGTCAATGCTGCGCTGGCGTGCGCGGCCACCGCGGCAGACGCCTCCCGCACCCGGTCAAGCGCCCTGCGGACCGCCACCGCCTGCAGGCTGACCGAATCGCGGTATGCCTGCCCGGCAGGTGATTCCCAGTTCGCCAACTGGATCTCGTGGAATCCTGCGAGCACCTCTTCCGCCGTGTGACAGCACTGCGCCACCCTTCGCCCCAGTTCCTGGACTTCAAGGCTGACGCCCAGCCCGTTGCCCCATATCCCGTCCGTCAGATCGTTCCCCATGCCAGCTCCCCGTCACGGCCTTCCCGGCCAGATGTTTCGCCATCTCCCTGCTGTGTCCAACGCTAGGCAGGCAGCCCCCGCGGGGTAAGCACCGCCGTCGGCTATGTGGACAAGTAACGTGGCCGCCCGGCTTAAGGCGGTGCCGGACTTCATGAAAGAATCAGCACATGCCTGAAACTGCCGCCACAGCTGATACCCGTACGCCCTCAGGACGCCTGGCCCTCGCCGCGTCATCGGAAAAAATCGCGCTCGGACCCCTGGACGGCCGTTACCAGTCCGCCGTCGCCCCCCTCGTGGACTACCTGTCCGAGGCCGCCCTGAACCGCGACCGGGTGGCTGTGGAAGTTGAATGGCTCATCCACCTGACCAGCAACAACGTCCTGCCGGGAGCCGGTCCCCTCAGCAAGGAGCAGCAGGACCAGCTCCGCGCCATCGTCACCGAATTCGACGCCGCCTCGGTAGCCGAACTCGCAGAGATCGAGGCCGTCACCGTCCATGACGTGAAGGCCGTGGAGTACTACATCGGCCGCCGGCTGCCCGCTGTCGGCATCGAAAACCTGACCGCCATGGTCCACTTTGGCTGCACTTCCGAGGACATCAACAACCTTTCCTACGCGCTGGGCATCAAGGGCGCCGTGGAGGATGTGTGGCTGCCCGCCGCCCGCGCCCTGGTGGAACAGCTCAGCAGGATGGCGGAAGACAACCGCGCCGTCCCCATGCTGTCCCGGACCCACGGCCAGCCGGCCACGCCCACCACCCTGGGCAAGGAGCTGGCTGTCATCGCGCACCGCCTGACCCGCCAGCTGGACCGGATCGAAAAGACGCAGTACCTGGGCAAGATCAACGGTGCCACGGGCACCTACGCCGCGCACGTGGCCTCCGTCCCGGGCGCTGACTGGCAGCAGGTGTCCCAGACCTTCGTGGAGGGGCTGGGCCTGACCTGGAACCCGCTGACCACGCAGATCGAGAGCCACGACTGGCAGGCAGAGCTCTACGCCGACGTGGCACGCTTCAACCGCATCCTGCACAACGTCTGCACGGATATCTGGAGCTACATCTCCATCGGCTACTTCGCCCAGATTCCGGTGGCCGGCGCGACGGGTTCGTCCACCATGCCGCACAAGGTGAACCCCATCCGCTTCGAGAACGCCGAGGCCAACCTGGAGATCTCCAACGGCCTGCTGGACACCCTGGGCGCGACGCTGGTCACCTCCCGCTGGCAGCGCGACCTGACCGACTCCTCCAGCCAGCGCAACATCGGCGTGGCATTCGGCCATTCCCTTCTCGCCATCTCCAACGTGGCCAAGGGCCTGGAGCGCCTGGACGTTGCCGGGGACGTGCTGGCGGCGGACCTGGACACCAACTGGGAAGTGCTGGGTGAAGCCATCCAGATGGTCATGCGCGCGGAGGCGATTGCCGGCGTCGAAGGCATGGAGAACCCGTACGAGCGCCTCAAGGACCTCACCCGCGGCCAGCGCGTCGACGCAGCGCGCATGCGCGAGTTCGTTCAGGGACTGGGCCTTTCCCCAGATGCCGAGGCACGCCTCCTTGCCCTTACCCCGGGCAAGTACACGGGCATCGCTGACCAGCTGGTGGACCACCTGAAGTAGGCTCCGCACCAACGCAGAAGATTACGACGGCGGCGCCGGGCTCCCCAGGGCCCGGCGCCTTTCTGCGACCCCGGCGATGTGACGCCCGTTCCGGCCGTACGCCGGCAGCATTCCGGAGTGCGAAACTGGGATCATGAAGTTGCTCCTGATCCGCCACGGCGAAACCCCCGGCAACGTGCTGGGCCAGCTTGATACCGACCATCCCGGCCCTGGGCTGACCGAACTGGGCGAGCGCCAGGCGGAGGCCATGGCGCGGGCCCTGGCCAACGAACGCATCGGGGCCCTCTACGCCTCAACGCTGATCAGGACCCAGATCACCGCCGCCCCGCTGGCGCGGCTGCAGACCCTCGATGTCGAAGTGCTGGAAGGGCTGCACGAAATCGAGGCCGGATCGCTGGAGAAGCTCACCGACCACGAATCCCACAAGCGCTACATGGGGACGGTCATCTCCTGGGCCGCCGGGGACCTGGATCTCCGCATGCCGGCGGGTCCGGACGGCCACGCCTTCTTCGAACGGTTTGACGGTGCCATCGCCCGGGTGGTGGAGCGGGCCGAACATCACCAGCACGGCACCGTTGCGGTCGTCAGCCATGGTGCAGCCATCCGCACGTGGGCCGGGTTGCGGGCCGACGGCGTTGACCACGAGTTCGCCGCCCGCCATGTCCTTGCCAATACCGGGATCGTGGCGTTGGAGGGCGACCTGCGTGCCGGCTGGAACCTGATCCATTGGGACGGCAGCCCGGTGGGCGGCCTCGCCCTGGCGGACCCGACCGCCGAGGACCCGACAGGGCGGGACGCGGGCGCCCCCTAGACCTGCTGCCGGTGGCGCCGGGGAGAGAAGATGCGCATTGCCTTGCACGGGACGGCACCCGGCTCCACGCGCTGACTTACACGGCTGCGCTGGTCGTCCCCGCCGGGCCGGCTGTCTTGGGCCTGCACCGGGGCCGCGGGGATCAGCCGTGCTGCCATCGCCGCGGCGCTTGCCGCCGTCGGCCGTTCGACGGGATCCATGGCTGTCAGGGACCGCAGCAGGATGGCCCATTCACCGAGGTGGTCCGGAACATCCGGTGACCGCAGGGTCCTGGCCACAAGGGATTCGATGGCGGTGCCCGGAAACGCCTTGGAGCCGGTGAGAAGCTCCAGCAGGACCAGGCCCATGGCGTACACATCCCAGGAGGGGTCAGCCGTGCCGCCGGAGGCCTGCTCGGGGCTCATGTAATGCACGGTGCCGGAGGAAATTCCGGGCTCGGGAGCCGACCCCGCCGCGGCGGCGATTCCAAAATCGATGATCCGGACCGGACTCCTGCGCAGCCCGCTCAGCATCAGGTTGGCAGGCTTGATGTCCCGGTGCACAAGCCCGCTGGAGTGAAGGTGCGCCAGTGCACGGAAGAAACCCTGTGCCCAGAGTGCAACATCCCCGGGCCCCGGATTCTGCAGCCGGATGGTTTCGGCCAGGCTCGCGCCCAACGCAAGTTCCTCCACCAGGAAGGGGCGCCCGGAATGGCGCCCGCCGTCGGGCATGACGCCCTGGGCCAGCAGCCGCACGATGGACGGGTGGTTGAGCCCCGCCAGCACGCTTGCTTCATTGCGGATGCGCTGGTGCTGCTTCCGGCCGTTGACTGCCGCGATCTTGACTGCGGCATCAGGACCGCCCTCCAGGTCAACCGCACGGAAGACTTCGGCAGCGGACCCGCGGCCCAGGCGTTCCCTGAGCTGGTAGCGCCCGGCAATGAGACCGTCCGGGCCAGGTTTCTGCGGGCTGAGCGGCAGTACAGGCGCTGCCGTCCCGGCGATGCTCATGCTGAAAAGGCAGCGGAGGTGTGCGTGGCGCGGACATCGGCCGGCTGCCAGGCATCCAGCTGGAATCCGCAGGCGCAGCGCCACACGGGCGGAAGCTCCGTACCCCCTGCGTCGGCCGGCGTGAAGGTGTAGCTGGCGCGGTGCCATCCCACAGCCGGCGTCACGAGCTGCATGGCGGCACCACAGTGGACTGCCGGATCTCCCTGCGGCGCAGTGGTGCCGTCCAAGGTGGATTCCAGCAGGTGGCTTGTCAGGACCGCCCCGGCCAAGCGGGGTTCAGGCGGTGAAACTTCGGTGAAAGTAACCAACACACTCACGACTCCGTTGGGAAGCAACTTTGGGAACAATCGTAAGCTTACATATAACTAGTTGATCTAGCTAGTCCACCTAGTGAATTTTCTGGTCCTTGCCTTCGGGCGCCTGGAGCGCGTCCGTCATCCGCTGGAGGAAATCGACCACGACCCGGGCCTCCTCCGCGGTCAGGCCTTCCGCCACCTGCATCATGCGCCGGTGCATGGCGCCGAGCGTCTCGCGGACCTCCTTGTCCGATTCAACGGTGGGGATGACCACCACGGACCGGCGGTCCGAGGGATGCGCCTCGCGGCGAACGTGGCCGCTGGCCACCAGCCGGTCGATCAGCGAGGTTGTGGAAGCGCTAGTAATATTGAGGAACTGGCTCAGGTCCTTGGGGACAACCTGCTTGCCTGAGGCCTGCACACGCAGCAGATACCGCAGCGCGAGAATGTCGGTTTCCCCCATGCCCATGGAGTCCCTGGTGGTGCGGCGGATTTCGGTTTCGGCCGCGCGGTAGTCGCGGAGCGACTTCAGCACCGCAGCACTGTAGTCCAGCTGCCCGTCGGGCCCGTACCAGTAGCCGGATCCCTCGTTGCCCATAGAAGCCATGGATTTATTTTAGACCAGCTGGTAACTAGGCTGCCAAGTAACCTGCCCAGCCGCGTCAACATCCGCGTTATCCAGGTGCTTACCGCCAGGAAACACCTGTGTAACTCCCCGCGCCTAGCCTTATCAGGCATACCCCTCCGGCGAATCGAGGCAGATATGCAGACCAACCCCAGGCTGAACATCCGGCAGGTCCCCTGGTCCAACCCCGTGGGCGCCGACCTCCGCCGCGCCCAGCAGGCCGAACTTGACGCCCGCTTTGGCCGGCCTGACCACGAACCCGGCCCGCCGCCGTCGGGCGCCGACTGTGCGGTGTTCCTGGTGGCGTACGACAAGGGTTCGGGGCAGCCTGTGGGCTGCGGGGGGCTGCGGCTCCTGGACGGATCGACGGCGGAAATCAAGCGCCTCTACGTACTGCCGTACACGCGGGGATCCGGGGTGGCCAGCTCCATCCTGGCGGCCCTGGAAGCGGAGGCCTTCAGGCAGGGCATTACCCGCATCAAGGCAGAGGCGGGGTCCGCGCAGCCGGACGGCCGGAACTTCTACGAGAATTCGGGATTCGAGGCCATCCCGAACTTCGGGCCCTACGTCGGGGTGGAACACTCGTACTGCTACGCCAAGAGCATCAATGCCCGCAGCGCGGCGCAAACCGCCATGGCCTAGCTGTAGAGCCTATGGCGCCGGTGCCGGCGCGCCGTCACACTGTAAGGGCGCACCGCCCCGTCGGCTAATCTCAGCCTATGGAAACAGCGGACATCACCTTCCGGACCCGCAAGTGGGTGCGGCCCGAGGACCTCAACGCCAACGGGACGCTCTTCGGCGGCAGCCTGCTGAAATGGATTGACGAAGAGGCCGCCATCTATGCCATCCTCCAGCTGGGAAACGGCCGCGCCGTCACCAAGTACATTTCGGAGATCAACTTCGTCAGCTCGGCCGTCCAGGGCGACCTCATCGAGATGGGCCTCACGGCCACCCGGTTTGGCCGGACCTCCCTCACCATGCGCGCCGAGGTCCGCAACATGATCACGCGGCAAAGCATCCTCACCATCGAGGAGATCGTGTTCGTGAACCTGAACCAGGACGGCAAGCCCGAGCCGCACGGCTACACGGAGATCACCTACGACCGGGACCGGATTCCCACGCACCACCTCAGCGGTACCACGGTCAAGGACTAACGTTCGCCCCCGGTTCACGCCGCGGGCCCCCAGAGTTTCCCCATCTGGTCCAAAGTGGACAGCCGGGCTGTTTATCGAATCGATAGGTATAACAGCCCGGTTTTTGTCATGCGCGGCTATAGGCTGTGCGGACATGCTCCGATTCCAGTCCAGAAATGAGTCCTGATCGTGCGTAAATTGCAGACTTTGGTTGCCGCCGCCGTCGCCGTCACCCTCCTCGCCGGATGCGGTGGTGGATCGAACCCACCAACTTCAACGGGGGAAGCTTCCAAAGCTCCGCAAGGTGAGTCCGGGGACACCCTGGTTGTCTACACCAACTCCAACGGTGAAGGCCGGGGTGACTGGCTGGCCGCCAAGGCGGCCGAGGCCGGATTCAAGATTGAGATCGTGGGGGCCGGCGGCGCTGATGCCACCAATAAACTCATTGCCGAGAAGAACAACCCGATCGCGGACGTCGCATTCGGCTTGAACAACATGTACTTCTCGCAGATCAAGAACGAGGGCGCATTGGAGGCCTATCAGCCGGCGTGGGCAGGTGACGTGGACAAGGGACTCGGTGACGGCGAGACGTACTGGCCCCTCGTGAAGCAGGCGATCCTCCTTGGCTACAACTCTGACAAGTTCGCCAAGGATGCAGCACCGAAGGACTGGACTGACCTGTGGGCCAAGGATGAGTTCAAGAGCCGCTATGAAAGGGTCACCGGCCTGGGCACCGCCACAGCCCAGCTGGTCTTTGCCGGCATCCTCTCGCGCTACCGGGACGACTCAGGGGATTTGGGAATCTCCGATGACGGTTGGAAGCAGGTTGAGCAGTACTTCAAGAACGGAAGTCCCGCCGTGGCGAAAACCGACCTGTTCGCCCGCATCGCATCCGGTGAAGTGGACATGGGGCAGATGCCGTCCTCGATCATTGCCGATCGCGAAAAGTCCTTCAAGGTGAACGTCGACACGGTGATCCCTGCGGTTGGCGTCCCGCTGGCGGTAGAGCAGATCGCGCTGGTGAAGGGGACCAAGAAAAAGGACCAGGCGCAGAAGTTCATCGACTGGTTTGGCAGCGCCGAGGTCCAAGGCGAGTTCGCCCAGAAGTTCAACTCCATGCCGGTCAACAAGGGCGCCCAGGCAAAGGCCAATCCCGAGGTGGTGGGCTTCTTCGCGGATCTTAAGCAGCAGGACATCGACTGGGACTTCGTCCAGAAGAACATGGGTGCCTGGGTGGAGAAGATCGAGCTCGAGTACATGACGTAACCGTCCTGCCAGTCACCGTTCCGCTTTCCATCAGACAGGTATGCCATGATCCGCTTGGAAAACATCGAAGTTACCTTTGGCGATTTCACCGCCATTCCGCAGCTGGACCTGCATGTGCGCCCCGGCGAGTTCTTCACCCTCCTGGGGCCCTCGGGCTGTGGAAAGACGACGGCGCTGCGCACCTTGGCCGGCTTCATCCAACCGGCCAAGGGTACGGTCCGGGTGGATGGAAAGGACGTGACCCGGCTTCCCAGCGACAAGCGGCAGGTGGGCATGGTGTTCCAGAATTACGCCCTGTTCCCCAGCATGAGCGTGTGGGAAAACATCGCCTTCGGGCTCCGTGTCCGGAAAGAAAAACCTGCCGAGAGCGACCGACTTGTGCGGGATATCGCGCGGCGCGTTGAGCTCAGCGATGAGCAGCTGGCGAAGAATGTGGCGGAGCTCTCCGGTGGCCAGCAGCAGCGGGTGGCCGTTGCACGGGCCCTGGTGCTGCGGCCCAAGATCCTGCTGCTGGACGAGCCCCTGTCAAACCTGGACGCCAAGCTGCGCCACCAGCTGCGCCAGCAGCTCAAGGACCTGCAGAGTGAATTTGGTATCACCACCGTCTATGTCACTCACGACCAGGATGAGGCACTCGCCATGAGTGACCGCGTCGCGGTGTTCAACAAGGGCGTCATCGAGCAAGTGGGGACACCCCAGGACATCTATGACCATGCCGCCACGGAGTTCGTCTGTAACTTCATCGGCGACAGCTCAACCCTGACTCCGGACTTTGTCTCCGAGGTGAACCAACTTTCGGGGGCCGGCCTCAGCACCGACGCCAGATCCTACCTCCGCGTGGAAAAGGCTTCACTGGACCGGCCCTCCGGCGGAGGCACCGCCGTCGGGCTTCCGGCCACTGTGGTCTCCCGCACCTATCATGGCCTCCACAGCCGCTACGTTGTGCGCAGCCACGGCGCGGACATCCGCCTCCTTGTCAGGGAGAACGGAGGCACGCACCCGGAGGCCGGCACGAACACCACCGTCTATGTACAGCCTGAACACATCCTCCAGTACCATCCGGAAACCGGTGTGTCGCTGCGCCGGGACCGGGCAGTTGCCCTGCCATGAGCGCCAACGCCACTGTGCGCAGCATGGGCCGTTCACCCTTCGTCCTGGTGGTGGGCGTCGTCCTCACCTGGTTCATCACCGCGTTTTTGGTCTGGCCCAACGTCAATATCCTGATTGCCACCTTCTTTCCTGACGGCAGCTTCTCGGGGCGCGCCGCGGAGAAGCTGTTTTCGTCGCAGCGGGCCATGAAGGCACTCGGCAACAGCTTCCTCCTGGCCGTGGCCCTTTCCGTCACCGTCAACCTGGTGGGGGTCTTCATCGTCCTGGTGACGCACTATTTCCGGATCCGCGGCTCGCGCATCCTCTTCCTTGGCTACGCCTCCACCTTCATCTATGGCGGCATCGTGCTGGCTGCGGGATACAAATTCATTTATGGGGACAAGGGCATCGTCACCTCGCTGCTGGTCAAGGTGATCCCCGGAATGGACCCGGGATGGTTCTCCGGGTTTTTCGCCGTACTGGTGGTCATGACCTTTGCCACCACCACCAACCACATGCTCTTCGTGGCCAACGCACTCAAGGGGATCGACTACCAAACCATCGAGGCCGCCCGGAACCTTGGCGCATCCCCCTGGACGATTCTTCGGCGCATCGTCCTGCCAATGCTCAAGCCCACGCTGTTCGCCGTCACCATCCTGTCGTTCCTGACCGGGCTGGGGGCTTTGAGCGCACCGCAGGTGCTGGGCGGCCGCGAATTCCAGACCATTACCCCGATGATCCTGACCTTCACCAACAGCCCCACGTCCAGGGACCTGGCAGCGCTGCTGGCAGTGATCCTGGGCCTGGCCACCATGCTGATGCTCGCCGTCATGTCCCGGCTTGAGAAGGGCGGCACCTACTTCTCGGTGTCCAAGGTGTCCTCCGAGCTGCAGAAGCAGGACATCACCAACCCCGCAGCCAACATGGCCGTCCACGCCGTGGCATATCTCCTCTTTGCCATCTACACGCTCCCGGTGGCCCTGATCGTGCTCTACTCGTTTGCCGACGGCGTGGCCATCCAGACGGGGCAGCTGTCGCCGGCCAACCTCACGCTGGACAACTACGTGCGCGTCCTCACCCAGCAGTCCGGGCTCCGTCCATTTGTCGTCAGTGTTGTGTACAGCGCCTCGGCGGCCGTTATTGCCGTCGGCGGACTGCTCTTCGTGGCCCGGCTGCTGCAGAAATACAAAAACTGGGTGGCCTCGGCCTTCGAGTACCTGCTGCACATTCCCTGGATCCTGCCGTCTGCGCTGCTGGCTTTGGGCCTGATCGTCAGCTACGACCACCCCAGCCCGCTGGTGGGCGGTGCCGTGCTCACCGGAACAACGGTGATCCTGCTCATCGCATTCGTCACGGTGAAGATTCCGTTCACCCTCCGGATGCTCAAAGCATCCTTTGCCTCCGTGAATTCATCGCTGGAGGAGGCTGCATCCATCATGGGCGCCAAGACGCTGTACGTCTTTCGGCGCATCCTCCTGCCGTTGGTACTCCCGGCGGCAGCAGCCATAACCGCCCTGAACTTCAACAGCCTGTTGGACGACTATGACACAGCCATCTTCCTGGCCCACCCGCTGGTACAGCCGCTGGGCCTGGTGATCAAGGCCAACACCGATGGCGCAGAAGGCACCGAGGGTATTGCCAACACGTTCGTCTACACGGTGCTCCTCATGATCATCACCGGCGTGACGATGTACCTGGTCTACGGCAGGTCGGGGCGCAGGCGGACCAGGAAACGACTGCCCGCGGTACCGCCCGTCCAGCAGGCTCCTGGAGGACTCCCCGGCGCCCAGGCCCCGGGCGGGGACGACGCAACACGGCCTGCCGCGGCCGTGCGCTGAATCACCTGCCGGCACTGCTGCCGACGGCGGCGCGTTTGTTGCGCCGCCGGGCCAGGTTGAGCAGGCCATCACGCAGCGGCTGGCCGCGTTCGGTGAGCGCGACGCGGCCCAGCGCCGAGGACGCCAGGCTCACCGCGCGGGTCCGGAACCTCCGCTGCCGGTCGTAGGCGCGCAGTGCCTGGTCTTCGGGCAGCGTGTTAAGCAGGTCTGCAAGTGTCACCGCGTCAACCAGCGACTCGCAGGCGCCGCGGCCAAGTGTGGGCATCATGGCATGGGCCGCATCACCGATGAGCGCAATCCTGCCACTGACGTAGGAGCCCAGGCGCGGAACCGTCCACAGGCGCTGGACCAGGCATTCCTCCGGCGTGGCTGCAGCAAGGGCGCGCCGGATGGCAGGTGCGTGGCCCGCATAGCGCTCCCTGGCCTGTTCCAGCGCTGACGGAACGTCGATCCCGTAGGGGCCAAGTCCGGACCGGTAACTGGCGTACCAGAAGGACCCGCCCCGGGCGGCGGCCATGCCGAACAGGTCCCCGCGGCCCCAGTACTCGCCCACCTCGTCCGGGGCAACTGGAGTAGGCAGGGTCCCGCGGAGGGCGAGGTAGGGCGTCAGACGTGCGTCCGCGCCGGGACCCCAGGCCGTGCTGCGGACAACGCTGTGGACGCCATCGGCGCCAACCACCAGTCCCCCGTCCGCGGGCAGCCCCCGTATCTGGCTGGTGGCCCGGCGGACGCTCCCCGGGACGGCCGTGTCCAGGAGCCGCAGCAGGTCGGTCCGGGAAATGCCGAACATTTCCCCGGCATCGACCGTAACCCAGGGCTCCCCCTGGGCGTTACGTACCGACCCGCTCCCGAGCACCGGGCTCACCGCCCGCGCCTGGTCCAGTATCCCCAGCCGGGCCAGGGCGCGTTGGGCGTTGGGCCACATCCCGAGAGCGTTGCCGACGGCGGGCAGTTCCGGACGCTTCTCGTACACCGTCACGTGGAAGCGGTTGGGGTCCAACGCCGCCGCGAGGGCAAGCCCGGAGATGCCGCCGCCCACGATGGTGATCGTCTCCATACGGAGGATTCTACTACTTTTGTAGTGAATTGAAAGGAGTCCCACTAGACTGTGGCCATGCGCGACAGACGTACCCAGCTCCTTGATGCCGCGCTGTCCGTGGTGGCAAGCAAGGGGCTGAAAGGCCTCACGCACCGGGCCGTGGATGCCGCCGCCGACGTGTCCGAAGGCACGACGTCAAACTATTACCGCAACCGGTCAGCACTGGTGGAAGGCGTCCTGGACCGTTTGCTGCAGCTGGACGCAGAGCTCCTGCAGCACGTTGGCCCGGCCGGTCCCCCACGGGACGTCGACCAGCTGGCCGGGCAACTGGCCGCGATGGTTCTCGCGCTGGCCCGGCAGCATGCCGGCCTCACCAGGGCCCGGCTGGCCCTGTCCCTGGACCATCCGGAGGCGGTGACCGGCGGGCACCACCTGCTGGTGGGCGGGCTGGAACAGGCTCTTGCAGCCCTGGGGGTGGCTGACGCAGCAGCACGCGCCCGGGATATCGCGGACTACGGCGACGGGGTGCTGTTGCACCTGCTTACCGTCAGGCGCGACGAGCAGCCTGACGCTGCCGCCATCGCGGCGGCCGTCCGGCGACTGGCAGGCCCCTGAACCCACCCCGGCCGACCGCCGTCGTCCTTCTCCCGCGGCTTTAGGCGCCGCCGGGCCAGCCCGTGTAGGCCTCGGCCAGGTAGGCCATGCCGTGGCGGGAGGAGACCACCGAGTTCAGCTCGCCTAGCTGGCGCGCGCGGGAGAAATCGTCCGCGTCGGCGGGGGTGTGCAGCATGGTGGTCATCCAGTACGAGAACTGCTGCGCCTTCCAGACACGCTCCAGGGCCCGGTCGCTGTAGGTTTCCAGCAGGCGGCCGGAACCGGAGTTGTAGTGGCTGTCCAGCCCCTCGAAGAGGACCTTGACGTCGTTGATGGCAAGGTTCAGGCCCTTGGCACCGGTGGGCGGCACGGTGTGCGCGGCGTCGCCGGCGAGGAAGAGGTTGCCGTGGCGCATGGGGGTGTGGACGAAGCTGCGGAACGGCAGCACCATCTTTTCCAGGACGGGCCCTTCCTTGAGCTCGAAGCCGTTGCCGTTGACACGGCTCCGGAATTCGGCCCAGATCCTCTCGTCGTCCCAGTCGGCCACGTTCTCCTTGGGGTCGCACTGGAAATACATCCGCTGGACTGTCTCCGTACGCTGGCTGATCAGGGCGAATCCGTTGGCCGAGTTGGCGTAGATCAGTTCATCGGAGCTGCGCGGGGCCTCGGCCAGGATGCCGAACCAGGCGAAGGGGTACTCGTGGAAGTACCACTTGCGGTGGGCATCCGGGATCTGGAACCGGCAGTGGCTGCGGGAGCCGTCGGCACCCACCAGGAAATCCGCCTGGATCTCGAACTCAACGCCTTCGGAGTCGGTAAACCGGACTTTCGGGCTGCCTTCCAGGTCGTGGACAGTGGTGTCGGTGACGCTGTAGCGGACGTCGCCGCCGTCGTCCTTCCTCCGCGCGGCGAGGTCCAGGAAGACGTCCGTCTGCGGGTACAGCCAGACGGACTCGCCCACGAGGTCCTTGAAGTCGATGCGGTGGCTCTCGCCGTTGAACCGCAGTTCGATGCCATCGTGCCGGTCGCCCTCGCGAAGCACACGGTCCGAGACACCGCTGTCCACCAGCAGGTTGACCGTCCCGTGCTCCAGGATGCCGGCGCGGACGGTGTGGGCAATCTCCTCGTGGCTGCGGACCTCGATGACCGTTGACTCGATGCCTGCCTTCGCCAGGAGGTGGGACAGCATCAGCCCTGCCGGGCCGCCTCCCATGATGGCCACCTGGGTGGTGATGGTTTTTCGTGCCATGACTGCGTCTCGCTTCGTTGCGGGTCCCGCCACGGGCGGCACCGGATCGGTTTGTCTGCCATCAGTGTGGGGGAAGCCGGGTGACGGGCCTTACAGAAATTCCGTTGAATGGTTCAGGCGTCCGCAAGTTGCCGGGCAATGCCCCGGGCGGCCGTTTGCAGTGCCGGAACCAGTGCCTGCAGGCGCATCTCCTGCAGGGGCACCACGACGCCCAGTGAGGCTACGGCCCGCTGCCGGCGGTCCAGCACGGGCACCGCGATCCCCCAGGTGCCCGCATCCACCACGCCTTTCAGTTGCGCAAAGCCCTGATGGGCGGTCTCTGCCAGCAGCGCCCGGACGTCGGCCGCAGCCAGCCTTCCTTCGGGATCGGTGAACTGGCCCAGGTACTCCTGCTGCATGGCCTTGTCCTGGTGGGCCATCAGCGCCAGTCCGGCGGACGAGATATGGATGGGCATCCTGCCCGCTACCTGCGCCCGGTTGGCCACCGAGCCCCGGCGGGACAGCCGTTCCACAAAGAGCGCCTCCCAGCCATCCAGCACCGCGAGGTTCACGTTTTGGTTCAGGACCTGCTGGATGTCCTCCATAAAGGGCATGGCTGCCTGCCGGAGCGCCAGCGCCGGCGAGGCACGGTTCACCAGTTCCCACAGCCTGAGTCCAGGCCGCACCATCCCGCCGGGAGCAGTCTCCAGCAGTCCGTGACCTGCCAGCTGGCCCACCAGCCGGTGGGTTGTGGTCAGCGGAAGGCCTGCCCGCCCGGCAAGGTCAGACAACTGGAGGGCATTGACATCCTGGGGAAACGCGGAGATCAGCCGCACGATCCGGTCCACCACGGAGTCGCCGGACGGGGAGTTGGCCAGCGTGAACACCTGCTTCCATTGAATGGGAAAAGTTGTCCCAGATTACACCCGATAGTGATACAAACCTCACTGGGGATGTGGGCAATGCTGCCCACCCACTACCGGCAAAGCAGACTGCCGCTCAAAACTCCTGGAAGATACACCGAGGTATTTCTATGTCATTTGCGCCATCCCAGCACCGTTCCAAGTGGCCAGTCTGGCTTTGCTGGCTGGCTATGGTTCTTGACGGTTTTGACCTGGTGGTTTTGGGCACCGTCATTCCCACACTGATCAAGACCCATGAGCTTGGCTTCGACGCGGTGGGCGCCACCTTGGCCGCCACAATCTCACTGGTGGGCGTTGGCGCCGGTGCCCTGTTCATCGCCCCGCTGTCCGACCGCCTTGGCCGGCGCCGCCTCCTGGTGGCCTGCGTCCTGTGGTTTTCGATCTTCACCATCGCCGTGGTGTTCGCACCCAACGTGGCGGTGTTCTGCGCCTTCCGGCTTCTTGCCGGGCTGGGACTGGGCGCCTGCCTCCCGGCCGCCCTGGCCTACATGAACGACTACGCTCCGGCAGGTAACGCCGGAAAGTCGACTACCCGGACCATGACCGGCTACCACGCCGGCGCTGTGGCCACGGCCTTCCTTGCCCTGCTGCTGATCCCGGACTGGCGGATGATGTTCATCGTGGGCGGGCTGGCAGGCTTCGCCCTGGCACCCTTCCTGTGGTTCAAGCTCCCCGAAACCCTTCCCCCGGCGGCGGCAGGAACAGAACCTGCCGCAGCCCGCACGGGCTTCCGGGACCTGGCACGGAAGCCTTACCCCTTGGTGGCGCTGGCCATCGCGGCCGCGTCCTTCATGGGGTTGCTCCTGGTCTACGGCCTGAACACCTGGCTTCCGCAGCTGATGGCCGGCGCCGGGTACACCGTCAGCACCGGCCTGGTTCTCCTGCTGGTCCTCAACGTAGGGGCCGTGGTGGGCCTGGTGATCGCAGGGATCCTGGCCGACAAACACGGCACCAAGCGTGTGGTGCTGCTGTGGTTCGGACTCTCCGCGGTTTTCCTGGCTGTCCTGAGCGTCAAGATCCAGAATGAACTGCTGCTCAACGCGGCAGTCTTTGTCACCGGCGTGTTCGTCTTCAGCGCACAGGTCCTGGTTTACGCATGGGTCAGCCAGCTGTTCCCGGCAACCCTCCGTGCTACGGCCCTCGGCTTCGCCGCCGGGGTGGGCCGGCTCGGCGCGATCATGGGCCCCGCCGTCACCGGCACGCTGGTCGCTGCCAACATCGCCTACCCCTGGGGCTTCTACGTCTTTGCGGCCGCTGCCGCGATTGCCGTGGTGGCGCTGGTGACGGTGCCGCACACCATCGCTGCGGTCCGGGAAGAAGCGGTCCGGGAAGCATCAGCCGCGGAACGTCCGTAACGGGTCACCACCCGTCCCTGCCCCTGGTGTTGCAGGGGCGGGCACAAGGCGGTCAGGCCGCCGTCGTCCTTTGCCTGATCCGGCGCCATGCGCCGGGCGCCAGCACCACGGCAATGCCGACGGCGGCGCCGATCACGGTCTCGATGATGCGGTCGCGCAGCAGGATGGAGGGTGACGCCGGGACCACCAGCAGTGTTGAGACCAGCGCGAGGGGTGTCACGAAAACCTGGGCCAGAAGGTACTGGCGGATGATGAACATCTCGGCCCCGAACTGGCACAGCGCCATCACCAGCACGGTTTGCCACGGCTGCAGGCCCACCAGCAGCACGGCCGCGAGGACCAGCAGGCCCAGGACCGTGCCGATGATCCTTTGTATGCCGCGGCGCACCCGGTGCCTGGTGGTGTGGCCCACCAGCGGCACCACGGCAGCAACCATGGCCCAGTAGTTGTGCCCGAACCCCAGGCGCTCCCCCGCCCACGTGGCCAGCGTGCCGGCAAGGCCTGCGGCCACCAGGTAGCCGAGCCCTTCAACCCAGGCCGCGCGCTTCTCCGCGGGAGTGCGGCGGATGCGGGGCGGCCTGGCCCAGGGAGTCCTGTGGCTGGGAAGTATGCGGGACGAGAAGCCGACCAGCAGGGCGAACACCGTGGTCAGGACGGCCACCAGCATGCCTTGCCAGAGCGGCGGCTGGTTGGGAATGGATGCGATGGCGGCGAAGGCGAAGATATGGAAGAGCGAGCCGCCGGGGCGCAGCCTGAGCCAGGAAATGGCAACCGAACAGGCGCCGGCCACCAGCGTGGTGGCCAGGACCAGCAGCCACGTGTGGGTGGGGGCGTCCAGGCCCCAAGCGGGACCCATGCGCGCCGCCAGCGCTGCCAGGAGCATGACGAGCAGCATCAGCAGACCGGCGCGCAGCTGCAGGATAAACCGGACGGCGTGGGGTTCGCCGCGGCCGTAGATTCCGGTGAAGGCGCCGAAGGACGCGAAAATTGCCAGGTCCAGCCTGCCGAGCAGCACCAGCGTGCTCAGCGGAACGAAGACGCCCACGGCGCACCTGAACGCGGGGTGGTGGTCCTTGTTGCCGGGGGCAATGCTGAACATTTCAGCAAACAACTTCACGGGCAGCGCCTTCCTGGGGTGGATTCTGACGGGCGGCCGCGCTGACGTTCCTGATAAATCCTACGGTGCGGGACCCGGAAGGCCCCCGGCGCGTTCCCATGAATGGAATCGGGAGGCAATGCGGTGGAAACAGCACCGCACCATGCTTGTGTCATGAAGCGCCCTGCCCACAACACACCCGCTGCCGAACTGCGCTGCGAGGTCTGCGGCCTGATGCCTGAGCCGCCCAAGGCGCGGCTGACCTTGGCGAACGTCGCCGTGATGCTGCCCATCGAGCTGCTGGTCCACGCCCTGGTGGTGGAGACCCACCTTCCCTATGTGGCCAAGGTCCTGGTGCTGACCCTGACGGCCACAGTCCTGGTGATCTGGGTGGCCGAGCCCTCGGCTGCCCGGATCCTGCTGCGCTGGCTGCACGCCCCGGCCCTCCGGCACCGGCGGCAACTGGCGTCGGCGCCGTCCCTGTGGCGGGCGCGGACGCTTCTCCAGGACCGGCCCGGTTCGCTGCAGCGGATCACGGCGGCGCTGGCCCGGCTGGACACCAACATCCTGAGCATCCACGTCCACCCGGTACCGGCTGGGGTCCTGGATGAGTTTGTCCTCTCGGTGCCCGGGGACGTGGGCGAACGGGAACTGCTGGCGGCACTTCACGACGGCGGCGGCAGCAGTCCGCACGCCTGGCCCACCACCGCCCTGGCCATGGCTGACGGGCAAACCCGGGCGCTCAGCCTGGCAGCGAGGATCGCTGCCGCCCCGGACGAACTCCCCCTGGCGGTGGCCGAGCTGCTGCACGCACGGATTGTGCCGCCGTCGGACGCCGGCTTCAAAGCGTCCGACGACGGGACGCACCTTAAGATCCCCACGGCCTGGCATGGCCCCATCACCTTCTCCCGGCCGGATGAGCCGTTTACGCCGGCTGAGTCCGCGCGGGCCCACCGGCTGGCGGAACTGGCCGAGATCCTGTCCCACCGGCCGGACGGATCCCCCACGGCGCGTTGAGCTTTCCGCGCTGCTGCCGCCCGGCCTTACCCGTGCGCGGCAGTCACAATCCGTCAGCAGGGCCCCTGCAGCGCCCGGCCGGCAGAAACCCTTGACAGTGGCCGGAGTCACTTCTACGTTTGATTTTGGGATCCCGAATTGGGATCCCAAAAGTGCATTTCCCGCTCAACGCTCCGGATCGTCCAGCGGCCCCCTGCCGGCAGGCGCAACAACCCTGCCCGGCACGTACGTACAACGCACCATTCGCATCCTCCCCATCCGTAAACTTCCCCGTGAAGGAGAAGCTGTGTCCATCCCAAACACTGAAACAACGGCCACGTCCGACGAGGCCACCCCCGGCACTACCGAAACGCGCGGAAAGGACGGAACGCAACGGCGCACCTCCGTCCGCTGGCGGCTGTTCCTGCTGCTCCTGGTCCTGGTGTCCGTCAACTACATCGACCGCGGCTCCATCTCGGTGGCCCTGCCCATCATCCAAAAGGAGTTCGACCTCGCCCCGGAACTGGTGGGCCTGCTGCTCTCCGCCTTCTTCTGGACCTACGCCCTGATGCAGATCCCTGTGGGCCTGCTCATCGACAAGTTCGGTCCCCGCAAGGTGATGACCGCCTCCTGCGTGGGCTGGGGCGCGGCAACGGCCGCATCCGGCATGGCCGGCGGCTTCCTGAGCATGTTTATCGCCCGCCTCGGCATCGGCGTGACCGAAGCAGGTGTCATGCCCGCCGGCGGCAAGCTCAACGCCATCTGGATGCACAAGTCGGAGCGCGGCCGCGGTGCCACCATCCTGGACGCCGGCGCCCCGCTGGGTGCAGGCCTTGGCGGCATCCTCATCGCCGGCCTCATCGCAGCGACGGGCAGTTGGCGCAGTTCGTTCGTCATCGCCGGCGCCGCAACAGTCCTGATGGGCCTGGCCGTCTGGTGGTACGTCCGCGATAACCCGCGGCAGCACCGCGGTGTCAATGCCGCCGAAGCCGAGTACATCGAAGCGTCGCACGCTGCCGAGGATGCCGAAGCTGAGCTCGACGGCAGCCAGGGCAAACGCGCACTGCTCCCCTACCTCAAGTTCCGCTCCTTCTGGGCGATGTGCTTCGGCTGGCTCGGCTTCAATGGAGTGTTCTATGGCCTGCTGACCTGGGGCCCGCTCTATCTCGCCCAGGCCAAGGGCTTCGACTTGAAGACCATCGGCTGGTCCACCTTTGTCATCTTCGGTGCCGGCTTCGTCGGTGAAATCCTGGGCGGCACCATTGCGGACAAGTGGCGTGCGTCCGGCGCGTCAGCCAACCGGGTGATGCGCACCCTCCTGGGCATCTCGAGTGTCGTGGTGATCGGCGGCCTGGTGGGCGTCACCGTGGTCCCTGACCCCACCACCGCTGTGGTCCTGCTGTCCCTCGTCATGTTCTTCCTGCGCTGGGTGGGCCTGTTCTGGAGCATCCCCTCCATCCTGGGCGGCCGCACCAACGCAGGCGTCCTGGGCGGTGCCATGAACTTCAGCGGCAACATCTCCGGCTTCGTCACGCCGATCGCCGTCGGCCTGATCGTCGGAGCCACAGGTTCCTACACCTGGGCGCTGCTGTACTTCGTGGGTTCCGCGGTGATCATGGGCGCCTCAGTCCTGACGCTGAACTACAACAAGCGGCTTCCTGTCTAAGCTGACCCTCGCAGGGAAACTTGCAACCAACGCCCCCGCAGCCGGGAGCAGTGCCGTACAAAATCCGAATGGAGCATCATGCTGACCGCAGAAGAGACCCAGGACAAGGACCGCCCCCTCCGCGAGACTGTCCGGGACACCCTCCGCACCAGGATTTTCGAAGGACACTACGCTCCCGGCACGCGGCTGGTGGAACGCGACCTGGCAGCCGAATTCTCCGTCTCCCGGCTGCCGGTCCGCGAGGCCCTGCGCATGCTTCGCCAGGAAGGCCTGATCAGCGACCGGGGCGCCCGCGGGGCTGAGGTGAGCAGCCTCAGCCCCAAGGACGTGGAGGACCTCTTCGATGTCCGGCAGTCCCTGGAAGTTCTGGCCTGCCGGCTCGCCGCCAAACGGGCCACCAAGGAGGACCTCGCCCATTTGAAGGGGCTGCTGGACGATGCGGAAACCTTCCTGGCCAAGGGCTCAGTGATGGAGGCGCACCGCTCCAACAGCGAATTCCACGACGCCATCACCCGCATCGCGGACAACAACTTCCTCAAGTCCGCCCTGGAACCCCTCCAGGGCCGCATGCACTGGCTGTTCCGGCATGTCAGCGACCTGCCCGAACTCATCCGCGAACACCGCGACCTGTACACCGCCATTGCCAGCGGCGATCCGGACAAGGCAGCCGCCCAGTCCGCATCACACATTGGAAAGTACCGGGACCAGTTTCCCGAGGACTTCCAGAAGACCGAACCAGAATTCCACCGGAAGAGAAAATGAAACTCCTGGTCATCAACCCCAACATCAGCGCCGATGTCACCGCGCTGATTGAATCAGAGGCGCTCCGTTCCGCCTCCGCCGGCACCGAACTGCTGGTCAGGACTGCCGGGCACGGCGTGGAGTACATCGAGACCCGCTTCGAAGCCCTCATCGCCGCGGGTGCCGTGGCAGAGATCATTGCCGAACACACCCGTCCCGGCGCAGACCCGGTGGACGCCGTGGTGGTGGCTGCCTTCGGGGACCCGGGAATGCCGGCCCTCAAGGAACTGGCCGAGGTGCCCGTCATCGGGATCACCGAGGCCGCCCTGTGCGCAGCAGCACTGCAGGGCCACCGGTTCTCCATCATCGCCATCTCGGACCGGATCAAGCCCTGGTACCGCGAGTGCGTGGAGCAGTTCGGACTTGCCGGACGGCTGGCCTCCATCCGTTCCATCAATGACTCCCTGACCAGCATCGCCTCCGTCCAGCAGGACTTCAGGGAAACCCTGCTGGCACTCAGCCGGCAGGCCGTGGCGGAGGACGGCGCCGACGTCGTGATCCTTGCCGGCGCCCCGCTGGCCGGCCTGGCCCGCGACCTCACGGGGCAGATTCCCGTCCCTGTGGTGGATGGCATCTCCGCAGGCATCCGCATGGCCGAGGCCGTTGCCGCGCTGCAATCCGGGCCGCACCGCGCCGGAGCCTTCGCCCCGCCGCCGGCCAAGGACCGCAAGGGCCTGTCGCCAAATCTGGACGCGGCCCTTGCCGCCCGCCAGGAGCACGCCGGCACCCCCCAGCCCGCCGCCTAGCCAGAGCCCAACAACTTTAGGAGGACACCGATGTCCCACCAGCCACAACTCGTCATTGCCAACGCCACCGTGGTGAACAGCCACGGCCGCCGGGAGGCGCACGTCGTGGTCCACGACGGCCGCATTGCCCGGCTCGTCGACGCCGCCGGGCCCGTCCCCGCGGCGGACCGCACCATCGATGCGGCGGGCAAACTCGTGATCCCCGGCGGCGTGGACGGACACTGCCACGTGGCCCAGGTCACGGGGCGATTCCGCACCCTGGACGACTACCGGACCACCTCCACGGCAGCGCTGTGGGGCGGAACCACCACCATCATCGATTTCGGAATTCCCCGCGACGCCCAGGAAACCCCGCTCGCCGCCGCCCTGCACAAGAAGGAACTCGCCACGGAGTCCCGCTGCGACGTTGCCCTTCACGGCGCCGTGGTCACCTGGGACGAAACCGTCCCGTGGCAGCTTGAGCAGCTCGCAGCGGAAGGCGTCCGGTCGGTGAAGATGTACACCACCAACCGGGGCACCACCATGGCCGACGGCGACACCATCCTGAAGGTCATGCGGGAAATGGTCCGGCTGGACGGGTTGACGTACATCCACGCCGAACACGATCCCATCATCGCCGACTGCACCGCCCAGCACGCTGAGGACGGGCGGATCGGCATCGAACACCTGCACCGGACCCGGCCGGAACTGGCCGAGGAGATCTCGGTCAAGGAAACCCTGGCCATGGCCGAATACACCGGCGCCCCGGTGTACTTCGTCCACCAGTCCACGCCCGGGGCAGTGGACCTGGTGAGCGAAGCCCGCTCCCGGGGACTGGAGGCCTACTCCGAGACCTGCCCGCATTACGTCACGCTGGACGATTCCGTCTACGGATCCACCTTCCCCGAGTGGTTCGCCTGCTGCCCGCCCATGCGCAGCCCGGAAACCGTGGCCGCCCTCAAGGAGCGGCTGGTGTCCGGAGCCATCCACACCATGTCCTCCGACCACTCCTGCTACGACCTGTCCCAGAAGCGCGAGCGCACCGACGACGTGCGCGCCATGCCGCACGGACTGCCCGGCGTGGAGACGCGGATGCCGGTGACGTTCACCGCGATGACCTCCGCCGGGGCAACCGTGGAGCAGTTCGTGGAGGCTTTCGCTGCCGCGCCGGCACGGATCAACGCCGTGCCCGGCAAAGGCTGCATCGCCGAGGGGTTCGACGCCGACCTGGTGGTTTTCGACCCCGCAGAGGAACGCACCGTAAACGGCGCGGCCCTGCACATGGGAACGGACTTCTCGCCTTTTGACGGGAGGGCACTCACGGGCTGGCCCGCCGTCGTTGTTTCCAAGGGACGCGTGGTCCTGGACGCGGACGGCTTCCATGACCCGGGCGCCGTGGGCCGCTTCATCAACCGCACCGGCTTCCGGCAGCACCAGTCTGCTGCCCCCGAAGCTTCCCGACTCGCCGCCGCCCTCTAGGAGCCCCCATGCCTGCAAGCACACGCCCCCGCCGGATCGGCATGATCGTGCCGTCCTCCAACACCTGCCTGGAACCGCAGACCTACCGCATCCTGGGCGGCCGCACCGACGTCACGGTGCACTTCACCCGGATCCCAGTCACCCGCATCGCGCTCGATGACTCCTCCGACCGCCAGTTCGATCCCACAGTCATGCAGGAGGCAGCAGCGCTGCTGGCGACGGCGGACGTGGACGTGATTGCCTGGAACGGCACGTCAGGCTCGTGGCTGGGCCCGGCGCACGACCAGGAGTTGGCGGCCGGGATCAGCGGCGCCACGGGCATCCCCGCCACCACCTCCACGCTTGCCTACCTGGAAGCCTTCCGGACCTTCGGCACGGAGCGGATCGGCCTGTTCACCCCCTACACCGCGGACGTGAACCACCGGGTCATCGCCTGCTACGAGCGCGAAGGCATCAAGACCGTGGACCACCGGGCGCTGGGTTTGAGCGACAACGAGTCCTTTGCCCGGGTCACCGACGACGAGATGCGCCCGGGTTCCCTGGAACTGGCTGCCGCGGCACCGGACGCACTGGTGTACCTGTGCACCAACCTCTACGGGGCCAACATCACCGCCGAAATCGAGGACAGCACCGGAGTGCCGGTGTTGGACTCCGTTGCCGTCACCCTCTGGCACGCTCTGAAACTGGCAGGCGCGCCGTTGCTGGAACCACGCTGGGGACGGCTGCTGGGCTAAACCGCCCTACATCCGCAAGGTCAGGGCGCCGGGCTCCATGGTCATGAGCACGTGCTTGCTCTCGCCTTCGTGGTCCCCGTCCAACTGGTAGTCGTCCTTGTGTTCCAGCGTGATCTCAACGGTCTTGCCCTGGAAGTACTCCACGGCGGTGTCCTTGCCGCGGCCCTTGCCGATCATTCCCGCCACCACGGAGAGCCACCCCAGCTTTCCGTGGTGGGGAGCCAGGATGGCGATGTCCAGCAGGCCGTCGTCCACCTTGGCATCAGGGAAGATTTCAAGACCGCCCTGGACCTTGCCGCAGTTGCCCACCATCACGCTGCGGACGCCCCGGTGCACCACGGGCTTGCCGTCGATCACCACGGTAGCCTTGACCGGTTTGCCGGGCAGGTTCCGGATGCCGGCGTCCACGTAGGCCAGCCAGCCCACCTTGTCCTTCAGGTCCTCGTTGGTGTCCGCCATGATGGTGGCGTCATAGCCCAGGCCGGCCATGACCAGGAAGAGCTGGTCCTTGTCCGGGTCGCTGCGCCGGGCCCGGACCACGTCGATCTTCCGCTCCGTGCCGATGAGGGCCCCGGCCATGGCGCCGTCGTAGTCGGTGACGTCCATGCCCAGGTTGCGCGCCAGCAGGTTGCCCGTCCCCAGCGGCAGCAGGCCCATGGGGGTGTCGCTGCCGGCCAGGACCTCGGCAACGCACCTCACGGTGCCGTCGCCGCCGGCCGCGATCACGATGTCCGCACCCTGGGCCAGCGCTTCCTTCGCCTGGCCGACGCCCGGATCCTCCTTGGTGGTTTCCAGCCAAATGGCTTCCCCCCACCCGTTTTCCACGCAGTGCTTGGCCACCAGGCCGCGCACGTCGATATCCACCGGCTTGGCAGGATTGACGATGATGGCGGCACGTTTGGGCGAAGTGGAGCTGTTGTCAGTCATGGCGTCCTCTGATGGCGGATGGAAAGCAAGCTTCTGAGAGAAGGGTAACCCGCCCGGTGCGCCGTTCCGCGCCTACAGGGCCTTGACCGCGCCCAGCACCTGGGCCAGGGAGTCCTTGGCGTCGCCGAACAGCAGCGATGTCTGGGGTTCATACAGCAGGTCGTTCTCGATGCCGGCGAATCCCGGGCGCATGGACCGCTTGAGGAACACCACCTGCCGCGCCTCCGCCACTTCAAGGATGGGCATGCCGTAGATCGGTGAGCCGGACGAAGTCTTGGCGGCGGGGTTCACCACGTCGTTGGCGCCCACCACCAGGGCCACGTCCGTCGTCTTGAACTGCGGGTTGATCTCGCCCATCTCCTTGAGCGACTCGTACGGGACGTTGGCCTCGGCCAGGAGCACGTTCATGTGTCCGGGCATCCGGCCGGCCACGGGATGGATGGCAAAATCCACTTCGATGCCTCGGGCCTCCAGGGCCAGGGCCAGCTCGGCGGCCGTATGTTGGCCCTGCGCCACGGCCAGGCCGTAGCCGGGGACGATGATCACCCGCTGGGCGTACCCCAAAAGGACCGCCACGTCCTCGGCCGAGGACGAACGGACCGGACGCTCGCTCACGGCGGTGGACCCCGCCGTCGAACCTCCCCTGAAAGCCCCGAACAGGATGCCCGCCACGCTCCGGCCCATGGCGGCGGCCATGGCCCGGGTGAGGATGGTGCCCGAAGCCCCCACCAAGGTCCCGGCCACCACCAGCAGGACGTTGCCCAGCACCAGGCCGGACGCCGCGACGGCCAGGCCGGTGAAGGCGTTCAGCAGCGAGATGACGATTGGCACGTCGGCGCCGCCTACTGGCAGCACCAGCAGGACGCCGGCGGCAAGGCCCAGCAGCAACAGCAGGACCGCAAGGGGCAGCGAGGCGGTGAGCACCACGGCCACGCCGGCGGCCACTGCGGCGAGCAGGACCACGGCCATCACCACCGGGAGGCCCGGGAACACCACGGGCCGGGTGGTCATCAGTTCCTGCAGCTTGGCGAAGGTGACGCCGGAACCGGCGAAGGAAACGGCACCCACCAGGAGCGTGAACACGATGGCCACGCGAACCCAGGGATTGCCGGCATGGCCCAGTTCCAGGAGGGCCACCAAGGCAGCCGCGCCGCCGCCCACGCCGTTGAACAGCGCCACCAGCTGGGGCATCTGCGTCATCTTCACGCGCCGGGCCACGGGTGCCGCCACCACGCTGCCCACCGCGATGGCGGCCAGGATCCAGGGGATGTTCTCCAGCCGGGCGGACAGGAACACCGTGACGACGGCGATCAGCGCACCGAGTGCGCCCACCAGGTTTCCGCGGCGCGCGGTCCGCGGGGAACTGAGCCCGCGCAGGGCCAGGATGAAGCAGACCGCCGCGACGAGGTAGAGCAGGGAGGTCCCGATGGGGTCGAGGAGGCTCATTTGCTGCCCGTTTCAGGCTGCACGGCACCTTTTGGGGCTGCGTCCTTCCTGGCATGGAACATGTGCAGCATCCGGTCCGTCACCACGAACCCGCCCACCAGGTTGGCGGTGGCAAGGACAACGGCGAGCAGCGCCACCGCCAGGACCCATGGGTCTGCTGCCTGGCCGGCCACAATGATGGCACCGACAAGGATGATGCCGTGGATGGCGTTGGCACCGGACATCAGCGGCGTGTGCAGGGTGCTGGAGACCTTGGACACCACTTCGAAGCCGACGAACACCGCCAGTACCGTAATGGTCAGCAGGGCTGTTCCGTCCATCAGAGCGTTCCTTCCTGCCGGGCCGCGGCCGTGGCCGGCTCTGCGGCAGCACGTGCGCGGGCGGCCAGCAGCTCCGCCGTGGGCTGGTGCCGCACCACGCCGTCGTGGGTGAGGCAGGCACCGGCCACCACTTCGTCGTCGAAATCCAGGGTGAGCCCGCCGGCACCGGCGTCATCCGGGCGCACCAGCAGGGCCAGCAGGTTGGCCACGTTCTTGGCGTAAAGACGGGAGGCGTCCGACGCCATCGCCGAGGCCGGGTCCTTCAGGCCCACCAGGGTGACGTGCCCCATTCCATCGGCGGTGGGGATGGGGATGTCCTGGCCCGGTACCGAACCCTCCACGTTGCCGCCGGACTCCGCGGCGAGATCAATCACCACCGACCCGGGCCGCATGCCCTGCACCATCCCGCGCGTCACCAGGAGGGGTGCGGGGCGCCCGGGGACTGCCGCCGTCGTAATCAGCACGTCCGACTGAGCCACGTGCGGCGCCAGCAGCTGCCGCTGCCGTGTGCCGGCATCGGAGCTCAGCTGCCGGGCGTAGCCGCCGGCCGCCTCCGCCGTCTCCAGGTCCAGCCGGATGAAGGTGCCGCCCATGGAGGCAACCTCGTCCGCGGAAGCCGGACGGATGTCGTTGGCGAAAACCCGGGCGCCCAGGCGCTTGGCCGTGCCGATGGCCTGCAGCCCCGCCACCCCGGCTCCGAGGACCAGGACCCTGGCGGGCGGAATGGTTCCCGCGGCCGTCATGTAGAGCGGGAAGAAGCGGGGCAGCCGGATGGCAGCCTCCAGCACGCAGCGGTAGCCGGCCACCAGCGCCTGCGAGCTGAGGGCGTCCATGGACTGGGCACGGGAAATGCGGGGCACCAGTTCAAGGGCGAAGGAGGTCACCCCGTTGTCCGCGAGCGCCTGCACTGCCGGCAGCTCGGACGACGGCGACGCGAGCCCCACGGTGACGGCTCCCCTTTTCAGGGACGCGGCGGTGTGCGGGTCAAGGGGGCGGACATGCGCCAGGATGTCGAGGGCCGTGGTGTTGAGTTCCGGGACGACGGCGGCGCCGGCGTTTTGGTATGCCTGGTCAGCGTGCCCGGCGCCGTCCCCCGCCCCGGTCTCCACCAGGACCTCCAGCCCCATCCCGGCCAGCTGCCTGACGGTATCCGGCGTGGCGGCCACACGACGCTCGCCCTCCCGGCGTTCCCGCGGTATGCCCAGTTTCACCCGCCGACCCCTCCTCCTGACAAGCGATGCAGCGGCTCTGCTGCACGCAGTTGGCTAGAGTCTATGGCCCGTTCAGCTGCGGCGGGAGTGGTGCGCTGTGCTTGTGTGGAAACAGTTACATGGCAAGCGGCCTTGAGCGCGGTCCACCGCGGGAGGGAGGGTCAGCCGCGGGTGGTTGGGCCAGGGCCGCCGTAATCGAGTGCGATCCGCCGCGCGGTCTCCATCAACGGGGGAAGGACTGACGCTTCAATGTCCTGGGCGGCCGCCCGATGCGTCTGCAGTGAAACATTCGCCGCAGCCACCACCTCGTTCCCCCGCCGCACCGGCACGGCCACGCCGCGCAGGCCTTCCTCGAGCTCCTGGGAAACCATGGACCAGCCCCTTTTACGCGCCAGCTCCACTTCGGAACGCAGGTCGTCAATGCTGCTGATGGAGCGGTCGGTGTAGCGGTGCAGCTGGACCGTGCGGAGATACTCCTCGAGCTGCGCCGGGGGCATTCCGGCGAGGAGCACCCGGCCCATTGACGTCGCCCAGGCCGGAAACCGGGTCCCCACGGTAATGGAGACGCTCAACAGCCGCGGCGACGGCACGCAGGCAACGTAAACCACGTCGCCGCCGTCGAGGATGCACAAGGCCGTGGTCTCGTTCAGGTCCTCCGCCAGTTCCTTGAGGTGCGGCTGGGCCACCCCGGGCAGCGTAAGGCCGGCCAGGTAGGCCCGACCGATGTCCAGGGAACGGGCGGTCAGTTCAAAGGCCTGGCCCTCGGCGCGGAGGTAGCCAAGATCTGCCAGGGTCAGGAGGAACCGGCGCGCGGAGGCGCGGGTCATGTCGGTCCGGGCAGCAACCTGGGAAACAGTGAGCCGTGGCTGGTCGGGGGAAAAGGCGAGCAGCACGTCGAAGGCCTTCTCAACCGACTTCACAAAGTAGGCTGGCTGCTCCTCCATGAACGTTGCGGTTCCTCTCCCGACGGTCGGCGCCCCGGCATAGGGTCCGCCGGGCTTCAGCGCCTGTCCGATCATATCGGCCCGGTGGGCACTGGAGTGCGGGGGGCGGCCCGCTGGTCAGGAGGCGGCCCGGATGCGTTCCAGCGTTTCCTTGAGCAGCCTCCCGGACTGCCCGTCGAGCCCCAGGAGCGGCACCATGGCCACCGCCTGTTCCCGCAGGTGCTCCCAGCCATCGATGCACCGGACTCCCAGGCCACGCGCCCGGGCCACGCTTGCAGTGGTGTGGCGGGCATACACGAAGTCATAGAGGACGGCGTCAGGGGCGAGTGGGCCGTCGCCCCATGCCGGACCGTCAGACATGCTTTTGCCGATGGGAGTGGCATTCACGATCAGGGAGGCATCGGCGGACAGCTCCTGCCCCTGCTGCCAGGAGACCGTCCGGGCGTCCATGCCGCGTTCCCGGGCAAGATCCAGCAATTCCGCCGCGGCGTGCGGGTCGCGGTCAGTGATGGAAACGGTCCCCAGATGCCCCTCCAGGGCGATCATCGCGGCCCTTGCCGCTCCACCGGCGCCCAGGAGGAGGGCGTGCCGTTGGTACTGGCCGCCCAGCAGCGCGGTCACGGCGGATATATCGGTGTTGTGCCCCACCAGCCGTGTGCCCTTTCGAACCAGGAGGTTGCAGGCACCGCTCAACAGGACCGGGTCTGTTGCCTCGTCCGCTGTTTCCGCCGCCCAGTGCTTGTGCGGCATGGTCACGTTGGCCGCCACGATGCCGGGCGCCAGGAGCCGCCTGCGGACCTCGTCGAGGTCGCCGCCGGCCGGCACATCCCAGGCATCGTAGGTCCATCCAAGGCCGAGTTCCTGGAAAACAGGATTCCAGAGGTGCGGGGACATGGCCTTGGAAGCTGCTGATCCGATCAGGACTAAGCGGGAGGGTTCCATCGTGAAGCACCTTTCCGTCGGCGTTGTGATTGGCGTCACCGACTAGTATCCTCTTTCTAGGCGCATTACGCACATATGTTCGCAATGCGTACAAGTAGAACAGATCCCCCGCCTTCAGCGTGGAAGGAAAACCCGGACATGACCGACATCGCAGCAGGAGCCCAGGCCAAGCCGACGCCTGAGGCACAACGCCGGCTAAAGCGCGCCAAGAAGGCAGCGCTGGCCGCATTCCTCGGCGGCGCCCTGGAGTACTACGACTTCTTCATCTACGCCACTGCCGCTTCCCTCGTCTTCTCGAAGATCTTCTTCCCGGCGGGCGACCCCACGGTTGCCTTGCTGGCCTCCTTCGCCACGTTCGGCGTGGCATACGTGGCCCGGCCCTTCGGCGCCGTGGTGTTCGGCCACCTTGGTGACAAGATCGGCCGGAAGAATACGCTCGTGCTCACCCTGGTGCTCATGGGCAGCGCAACGTTCCTCATCGGCGCCCTGCCGGACTTCAACACCGCCGGCTACTGGGCACCCGCGCTGCTGGTCCTGCTCCGCCTGATGCAGGGCCTCTCCGCCGGCGCCGAGACGGCCGGCGCCTCCGCCCTCTCCACGGAAGAGGCTCCCGAGGGCCGGCGCGGCTTCTTCGCCAGCTTTGCCATGAGCGGCATTTCCGCGGGCATCGTCATGGCATCCCTGGCCTTCCTGCCCGTGGCTGCCATGAGCGAGGCCGACCGCCTCGCCTGGGGCTGGCGGATCCCGTTCTGGCTCTCCCTGATCGTGCTCATCGTCGCCTACCTGGTCCGCCGGTCACTGGCCGAACCTGAGGTCTTCGAGGAAAAGCAGGAGCACGGTGAACTGGTGAAGCTTCCGTTCGCCAAGATGTTCCAGACCCACCCGGCGCAGTTCTTCCAGGTGGCGCTCATGTCCTTCGAAACGGTCACCAACACGTTCATGCAGTCATTCGGCCTGGCCTACGCCGTGTCCGTCGGCGTTCCCGCTTCCACCATGCTGTGGGTCAGCATCGTGGGCAACATCCTTGCCGTCTTCACCCAGCCCCTGACCGCGCGCCTGTCGGACACGTTCGGCCGCCGGCCCATCTTCATCATCGGCGTCCTGGGCTCCGGCATCATGATCTTCGTGTATTTCTCGGTGATCGCCACCGGCAACATCCCCATGATCTTCCTGACCAGCACGCTGATCACCGCCGGCACCTATGCCATGTCCAACGCGATCTACCCGGCCTGGTTCTCCGAGCTCTTCAACGTCAAGGTCCGCTACTCCGGCATGGCCATCGGGCTCCAGATCGGCATCCTGTGCGCCGGTTTCACCCCGCTGCTCGGCACCGCCCTGGTGGGCGCCGACAAGGCGAACTGGGGACCGGCAGCCTGGATCGTGGCGGGCTCGTCGATCCTCGCCGTGGCCGGCGCCTGGTGGGCGCGCGAGACCGCCAAGACGCCGCTGCGGGAGCTGGGCAACCCCGTCCGGTAGGGGCATTCACAGCCCCATAACGAACAGAAGAGGACGACGGCGGGAAGCACCCGCCGTCGTCCTCTTGCTTAACCTGGCGGCGCGGCGAGGCCCTGGTTGAGTGCGCAGGAACAGTCCCGGCGCACTCAGGCCAGGAGTGGACGCACGGCTGGGGTGGTATTGCTAACCGCGGGCGGTCAGGTCCGCGGAGATGAGTTTCGCGGTGGCCATGATCTCCTGCGCCACCGAGGCCAGGTAGGCTTCCCGGTCCGGTTTGGCCTCCACGGACTGGGCCTGCAGGGAGACGTTCACCGCGGCCACCACCTTGGGTCCGTCGTACACAGGAGCGGCAACGGACATCAGGCCCAGCTCCAGTTCCTGGTCCAGCAGGCACCAGCCCTGTGCACGGACCGTTTCCAGGACGGCCAACAGTTCCTGGACGGACCCGAGGGCGCGGGGGGTCAGGGGCTTGATGTCGGCCGCGGCGAGATAGGCCTTGAGGTCCGACGCCGGCAGGTGGGCCAGCAGGACCCGGCCCATGGAGGTGGCGTAGGCGGGGAACCGGGTGCCCACGGTGATCCCGATGGTCATGATGCGGCGCGTGGTGACGCGGGCAATGTAGGCGATGTCGGTGCCGTCCAGCACGGCGGCCGACGTCGATTCGCCGAGTTTGAGGGACAGTTCCTCCAGGTGCGGCTGGGCCAGTTGGGGCAGCGACAGCCCGGAGAGGTAGGCGTAGCCCAGCTGGAGGACTTTGGCCGTCAGCGCGAAGGTCTTGCCGTCGGTGCGCACGTACCCCAGCTCCACCAGGGTATGCAGGAACCGGCGTGCCGTGGCACGGGTCAGGCCCGTGCGGCCCGCCACCTCGGTGAGCGTCATGACCGGCCGGTCGGCGTCGAAGGCGCGGATCACCGCCAGCCCGCGGGCCAGCGACTGGACGTACTGGTCGCCGGCCTGCGGGGTTGGCTGGATATCGGTACCTGCGGCGTCGGTCATGGTAACCAATCCTAGGGCCGTCCTTAGCCGGCCGAGGCGGCCTTGAGCGGGACGGGGATGAGTTCCTGGAGTTCCTCGAGGGTGCAGCCAAAAGTCTCGCGGACGGTGACACCGTTGGGACCGGTGAGGAAGACGGCCTTGTCCGTGTAGACGCGGGTGACGCAGTTGACGCCGGTGACCGGGTAGGTGCAGGCCTCGACGATCTTGGAGGCGCCGTCGCGGGTCAGGAGGGTCATCATGACGAAGACGTCCTTGGCGCCGGTGGCCAGGTCCATGGCACCTCCGACGGCGGGAATCGCCCCGGGTGCGCCGGTGTGCCAGTTGGCCAGGTCACCGGTGGCCGAGACCTGGAAGGCGCCCAGTACGCAGATGTCCAGGTGCCCGCCGCGCATGATGGCGAAGGAGTCGGCGTGGTGGAAGTAGGAAGCGCCCGGGAGTTCGGTCACGGGAATCTTGCCGGCATTGATCAGGTCCTCATCGATCTCGTCGCCCTTGGCTTCGGGGCCCATGCCCAGCATGCCGTTCTCGGTGTGGAGGGTGATGTTCTGGTCCTCGGTGAGGTAGTTGGACACCAGGGTGGGCTGGCCGATCCCGAGGTTCACGAACGAGCCCGGGGCGATGTCGCGGGCCACGAGCCGGGCGAGGTCATCCCGGCCCAGGGGCGTGGCGGAGGTCTGGAGTGATGTTGCAGTGGTCAAGGTCAGGCCACCTTTCCGCTGGTGCCGGTTGCGCTGCGGTCTGAGGCCGGGACGCGGACAACCGTGTTGACGTAAATGCCGGGGGTGACCACGTTTTCCGGGTCCAGCGCCCCCGTGGGCACGATCTCGGAGACCTGCACGATGCTCTGCTTCGCGGCGGCAGCCATGATGGGGCCGAAGTTCCGGGCCGTCTTGCGGTAGACCAGGTTGCCCTTGCCGTCCGCCTTCAGTGCCTTGATCAGGGCGACGTCGGCGTGGATGGGGGTTTCAAAGACCTGGCCGCGGCCGTCAATGATCCGCGTTTCCTTGCCCTCGGCCAGCATGGTGCCGTATCCGGTGGGGGTGAAGAACCCGCCGATGCCTGCCCCGGCGGCACGGATCCGTTCGGCCAGGTTGCCCTGCGGCACCAGTTCCAGCTCGATCTCGCCGGCCTTGTACTTGGCGTCGAAGTGCCAGGAATCGGACTGCCGCGGGAAGGAGCAGATCATCTTCCGCACCCGGCCTTCCTTGATGAGCAGGGCCAGGCCCTGGTCGCCCTGCCCGGCGTTGTTGTTCACCACGGTCAGGTCCGTGGCGCCGCAGTCCAGCAGCGCGTCGATCAGTTCGAACGGCTGGCCGGCGTTGCCGAATCCGCCGATCATCACGGTGGAGCCGTCCTTGATGCCGGCCACGGCCTCCTGGACGGTGTCAACAAAAGTCAGCATTACTGGTCCTTTCCAGCGGTGACGTTCTCGAGTACCACGGCCAGGCCCTGGCCCACGCCGATGCAGATGGCCGCGACGCCCCAGCGTTCGCCGGAGGCCTGCAGGGACCGGGCCAGGGTGCCCAGGATCCGGGTGCCGGAGGCACCCAGCGGATGGCCCATCGCGATGGCCCCGCCATGCCGGTTCACGATCGAGGGATCGATGCCCCAGGCGTTGATGCAGGCCAGGGACTGCGCGGCGAACGCTTCGTTAAGTTCGACGGCGCCCACCTGGTCCCAGCCGATGCCCGCCTTCGCGAGGGCCTTGTTCGCCGCCTCCACCGGTGCGTACCCGAAGTACTGCGGATCATTCGCGTGCGCGCCGCGGCCGGCGATCCGGGCCAGCGGATCCAGCCCCAGCAGCCCGGCGGCCGCCTCGGATCCGATCCACGCCGCGGAGGCGCCGTCGGACAGCGGGGATGCGTTCCCGGCGGTCACCGTGCCGTTCTCGGTCCGGAACACGGTCTTCAGCCCGGCCAGCTTCTCCGCCGACGATCCGGCACGGATGCCTTCGTCGCGGACCAGGTCCGTCCCGGGCACCGGGGCGACCAGGTTGTCGTAGAACCCTTCATCCCAGGCGGCGGCGGAGAGGTTGTGGGAGGCCGCGGCGAACTCGTCCTGCGCCTCGCGGGTCACGTTGTACTTCTCGCGCAGCCGCTCGGTGGCCTCGCCCAGGGAGATGGTCCAATCCTTGGGCATGGCCTTGTTCACCAGCCGCCAGCCCAGGGTGGTGGAGGCCAGGGTCATGTCCCCGGCCGGGTAGGGCTTCTCCGTCTTGGGCAGCACCCACGGGGCACGGGACATCGACTCGGCCCCGCCCACCAGCACCAGGTCGGCGTCGCCGGCGTTGACCTGCCGCGACGCGATGATCGCCGCGTCCAGGGACGAGCCGCAGAGCCGGTTGACCGTGGTGCCCGGGATGGACACCGGCAGCCCGGCCAGAAGGGTTCCCATCCGCGCGATGTTGCGGTTTTCCTCGCCCGCGCCGTTGGCGTTGCCGAACACCACCTCATCGATCCGCTCGGGATCAAGCCCGGGTGCCCGCTTCACGGACTCGCTGATAACGTGCGCGGCAAGGTCATCCGGCCGGACGCCGGCGAGGCCGGAACCGAACTTGCCAAAGGGGGTGCGCACGGCGTCGTACACAAATGCCTGGTTCATGGGGTTTTATCCGTTCCGGTGTTGTCCATGTCGTGGAACACCTGCTGTGCTGTCTTGAAGGCGGTGTTGGCGGAGGGGACGCCGCAGTAGATGGCGGTCTGGAGCAGGATCTCCTTGATCTCGTCCCTGCTCAGGCCGTTCCGGAGGGCGGCGCGGATATGCATGGCCAGCTCTTCCCAGTGCCCGTGCGCCACCATGGCAGTGATGGTGACGGCGGAGCGCATCTGGCGCGGGAGCCCCGGGCGGGTCCAGATACCACCCCAGGCGATCCGGGTGATCATGTCCTGGAAGTCCTCGGTGAACTCATCCTTGTTGGCGTTGGCCCGGTCCACGTGCGCGTCCCCCAGGACTTCGCGCCGGACCACCATGCCGCCGTCGTAAATCTCCTGGCTGGTGGCGCCGGGCTGGACCACGCCGTGCCGCTCATTTCCGCTCACTTGGCTGCTCCTTGGGATTCGGTCCAGCTGATCAGGCTGCGCATGAGATCGGCAACATGCGCGGGAGCCTCGGCCGGTGCCAGGTGCGCCACGCCTTCCAGCGTGACGGCAGTGGCGGTGCCGCCCCCGGCGGTGATGCCGGCTGCCACCTCGTCAGCCATGGCCGGCGTGGCCACGCCGTCCACCGCGCCGGCGATGACCTGGGTGGGGACGCGGATGCTGCCCAGCTGGCTGCGGACGTCGAAGGAGGCCAGGGCCTCGCAGCAGAAGGCGTAGCTGAAACGGTCGGCGTCGCGCAGGGCGTGCAGGAGCCGGCTGCTGAACTCGGGTTCCCGGTCCATGTAGCCCGGCGCGAACCAGCGCTGCGCCGAGCCCTGGATCATCACGGGTGTGCCCTGGGTGCGGACCGTTTCGGCCCGTTCCAGCCAGCCCTCCGGGGTGCCGATCTTCGCCCCGCTGTTCTGGATGGAGAGGCTCTTGAGCCGCTCGCCGTGCTTGATGCCCAGCTGCAGGCCCACGGCGCCGCCCAGTGAAACGCCGGCGTAGTGGAATGTTTCACCGGGGGCGATGGAATCCACCAGGTCCACCACGGCGTCCGCGAGGGCTGCGACGTCGAAGGTTTCGGTGGCTGCCGGAGAGACGCCGTGGCCGGGCAGGTCCCAGGCGACCACGTCGTAGTCATTGCCGAGCAGGGTGGCCACCCTGTTCCACAGGATGGAGGAGGTGCCCAGGGATGGGCCCGCCACCAGCAGGGGGTGGTCGCCAAGGGGTCGCTGGGGGGACAGCAGCGCTGCCTTCAGGGTTGGCTTAGCCACGGGAAGCTCCGTTCGCGTCGGTGGTCTGGGAATCAAAGTCGGGGAACGCCGCCAGGATGCGGCGGGAGATCTGGGCCGCCTGGCCCAGGTAGCTGCCGGGGTCCAGGAGCTCCTCCAGCCGCTGGTCGGGAACGACGGCGGCAGGGACGGCCTCGCGGAGCAGCTTCCGGTAGGTGGCGGCCTGGTCGGAAGGCGGTGCTTGAAGGGTCTGGTCCACCACGTCCTGCAGCTGCTGCTTGCCGGTGCGGCCGTCCTTCCCGTCCAGGAGGGGCGCCACGGCCGCGCTGACGCCTTCTGCCAGCAGCAGCGGCCCGGACAGGTCCAGGTTGCGGCGCATGGCATCGGGGAACACCTGGAGTCCTTCGGCGAGCTCACGGATATGTCCGGCAGCGCCGAGCGTGAGCGCCAGGAGCTGGCGGAGTGCCGGCCATTCGATGTGCCAGGCGCCGTCCGGGCGTTCGTCGTTGAAGGTGGCGGCGGCCAGGTGCAGCTGGGCAGCCAGGCCGGGCGCCTGCAGTGCGGCGCTGCGGACCAGGACGGACAGGACCGGGTTCTGCTTTTGCGGCATGGCAGAGGAAACCCCGCGCCCGGGAGCGCGTGGCTCGGCAAGCTCGGCCACCTCGGGCCTGCTCAGGAACAGGACGTCCGCGGCGATCTTTCCGAACGCATCCAAAACCGCAGCCAGCCCATGCCCAAGGGACGTGATGGCCAGCCGGTTGGTGTGCCAGGGAGCCGCCGCGGGGGCCAGGCCCAGCTGGGCGGCCAGGGCATCGGCCAGGGTAAACGGGGTGGCAGTGGATCCGTCGGTCAGCACGGTTCCGGCGGCGAGCGTTCCCGCAGCCCCGCCGAACTGGACCGGGAACTCCAGGCCTTGCAGCTGCCGGCCCGCGGCGGCCACGCCCTGGAACCACTGCGCGGCCCGGAGCCCGAAGGTATAGGGAAGCGAATGCTGCGTCAGGCTCCGGCCCACGCACAGTGTCTGCGCATGTTGCCCCGCCAGGGCGGCCAGCGCCGCGGCGGTGCCTTTGAGGTCGGCCAGCACGGCGTGGACGGTGTTGCGGGCCACCAGCATGAGGGCGGTGTCCAGCACGTCCTGGCTGGTCAGGGAGGTATGCACGGCCTTCCCGGCACCGATCCCGGCGCTGTCCAGCGCGGCCACCTTCTTCCGGAGGTCCGCCAGCAGCGGAATGACCGGGTTGCCGCCGCCCTGGGCACGCAGCGCGATGTCGGCGAGGTCGTATCGCCCTGCCTCGGCAGCGGAAGCCACGACGGCGGCAGAACCGGCAGGTGCCAGGCCGGCCCGTTGCAGCACGGCTGCCCAGCCCGATTCGACGGCGAGGATCGCCGCCAGCACTGCCCGGTCCCCCGTCAGCGCCGCCACCAACGGTGACGCTGATACGGGACTGAGCAGGCCGGCGTCGGCCTCTTCCGCGAAGGCGCGCAGATCTCCCGGGGCGGCGTTGGTCACTGGAAGTCCAGGAAGACCGTCTCGCCCTCACCCTGGAGGCGGATGTCCCAGGTGAGGCCGCCGTCAGGGTCGCGGCGGGCGATGAGCGTCTTGCGGCGCTCCGGATCCAGCGAGCTGAGCAGGGGGTCGTTGGCCAGCGCCTCGGCGTCCTCAGGCAGGTAGATGCGGGTGAACAGCCGGTTGGTCAGGCCGCGGGCAAAGAGCGCCACGGAGATGAACGGCGCCGCGCCCGGTTTGGTGGGGCCGGGGTTGACCGTGGTGAACGTGAAAACGCCGGAGTTGCCCACGGCGCCGCGGCCCCACCCGGTGAAGGTGTAGCCGTCGCGGACCAGGGAGCCGGTGCGCTGGACAACCCTGCCGTCGGCGTCCGGCTGCCAGATTTCCAGGATGGCGTCCGGGATCGTGTGGCCGGCGCCGTCGTAGACGGTGCCCTGCAGGCGGATGGAGCCCGGGAAGCCGGGAGGCAGCAGCTCGTTGTCCTTCTCGAACGGAAGCGCATAGCCATAGAAGGGGCCAACGGTCTGGCCCGGGGTGGGAACAAGTTTGGTGCTCATTTTCCTACTCCTCGTCACCTTCTGCGCCGAGCGCCTCGTTTTCGGTCCAGGTCCGCTTGGGCCCGGTCAGGACGATGTCCCAGTTGTAGCCCAGGGCCCACTCGGGCTCGGTGAGGCTGTGGTCGTAGGTGGCCACCAGGCGGTCGCGGGCGTCCTGGTCCACGATGGTCTGGTAGATGGGGTCCAGCGGGAAGAGCTGGTCGCCCGGGAAGTACATCTGGGTGATGATGCGCTGGGTGAACTCCGTGCCGAACAGCGAAAAGTGGATGTGGGCGGGTCGCCACGCGTTCAGGTGGTTCTTCCAGGGGTAGGCGCCGGGCTTGATGGTGATGAACCGGTAGGAGCCGTCCGGGCCGGTGATGCAGCGGCCGATGCCGGTGAAGTTGGGGTCGATCGGGGCGGGGTGCTGGTCGCGCTTGTGGATGTAGCGGCCGGACGAGTTCGCCTGCCAGATTTCCACCAGCTGGCCGGCCACCGGGCGGCCGTCGCCGTCCAGGACCTTGCCGGCGACGATAATCCGCTCGCCCAGCGGTTCGCCGTTGTGCTGGATGGTCAGGTCGGACTCCAGGGCGTGCACGTCCTGGTGCCCGAACGCCGGCGAGTACAGCTCGATGGTCTCCGGATCCGCGTGGTGCAGGCTCTTGGTGGGGTGGCGCAGGATGCTGCTGCGGTACGGCGGGTAGTCCAGCCGCGGCTGGGTTTCCGGCTGGGCGCCGTCCTTCAATGCCCGCTGGTAGGCCTCGCCGATGGCGTTGATCTCTGCGCTGAGGTCCGCCTGTGACTCGATGGCCTTGTCCAGGGGCTGGTGGGCAGCCTTCGGTTCGGCCGGGGGCACGAGTTCCTCCGACTCCAGCTCGGCGGTGATGTCTTCCGGCATGGCTGGCTCCTTTCTGATCTGTTCGGTTTCTTGCGTCCGGGGTTGTGTGGTGCGGTCTAAGGCGTGCGGTGCAGCGAGTCGTACTGGACGGCGTGGCGCACCGGAGCATTGGGGGCGCCGTAGCCGTCGTAACCGCCGCGGCGTTCCACCATTTCGAAGAACACGCTGCCCACGGTGGCGGTGTAGAAGTGCAGGAATTCGCCGTCGGCGTCGCGGTCGAACAGCAGGTTCAGCTCCTGCAGGGTGGCCAGGAACCCAGGCTCCAGGTCGAACCGGGCGTCCAGGTCCTCGTAGTAGTTGGCCGGGATCTGCAGGAATTCCAGGCCCCGTTCCCGGGCTGCCCGGGCTGTGGCCACGAGGTCGTCCACGGCAAAGGCGATGTGCTCCTGGTAGGTCTTGCGGACCTCGCTCCGTGCCTGCTGGATGGGGGCGAGGTTGAGCACCAGCCGCACCGCGCCGTCGGAGGTCTGCATGACCTGCGAGCGCACCAGCCCGCTGGGGCTTGGCACCTCCGCGAACGGCTGCGGCTCCAGGGCCAGGGCGCTGGTGTAGAAGAGGACAGCTTCGTCGAAGTGCTGCCACGGCTGGGCAAGGTTGACGTGGTCGATCACGGCACTGGCTCCGGTGGACGGGTGCTCCAGCCCCTCCCCGAACTCGTGGGTCCACGCCGCCGTGCCGTCCGGGCTGCCCTGGCAGAGAAAGATCTCGGTGGAATCGGGCGCGGAGATGCCCTGGAAGACTTCCTCGTCGGCCTGCACCTTGCGGGCCACCACGGGGGCCTTGAGCTGCTGGGCGCGCGCCGAGGCAATCACGGGGGAATCGACGTCGAACCCCAGTGCGGCAATGGCCGGCTCGGCATGCCGGGCCGCCTGTTCGTTGATGATCACCCGGGCCTGGCCCATGGTCCACAGCTGGACGTCCTTGGTGCGGTGCCTGCCCTCGAAGGCGAAGCCCAGCTGGCCCAGGAGTTTCTCCAGCTGCGCGGTGTCGTCCGCCTTGACCTCGGCAAAGTTGAAGCCCGCGGGTTCGTTCACCTTGGGCAGGGTGGCAAGTTCCATGGGGTAACGACGGCGGAGCGCTGCTCCGTTGCCTGGTGCGGCTTCGGTACCGGCCAGCCATTTGGCGCTCTGTTCTTCAAGCCAGATGAGCGACCGCATGGCATCCACGGCCGTCCGCTCCACGTCCGACTGGCGGAAAACGTCATTGAAGACTTCCAGCGAGACGGGTCCGGTGTACCCGGCCCGGACCACGTGGCCCATGAACTTGGCCAGCTCAAACTGGCCCTCGCCCGGGAACACCCGGTAGTGCCGGCTCCAGGACAGCACATCCATGGAGAGCTTGGGGGCGTCCGCAACCTGGACGAAGAAGATCTTCTCCGGGTTGAATGCCTCAATGTGGGCGGTTTCCCAGTCCCGCGACAGGATGTGGAAGGAGTCCAGGCAGGTGCCCAGATTGGGATGGTCAACCATCTCCACCAGCCGGTAGGCATGCTCGTAGTCGTTGACGTACTTGCCCCACGCAAGCGCTTCATAGGCCACCTTGACGCCGTGGTCGCCGGCCAGGTTGGCAAGCTGTGCCAGCTGCTCGGCGCGGAGGCCGTCGTCGTCGATGGTGGCGGTGGCAACGTTGGAGCAGACCAGGATGGTGTCCATGCCCAGGCGGGCCATGAGCCGGAACTTGGCCTCGGCCCGGCGGAGGTTGGCCTTCAGCAGGTCCGGGCTGACGCCGTCGAAATCCCGGAAGGGCTGGTAAAGATCCAGGCCAAGGCCCAGGTCGGCGGCCAGCTTGCGGACGTCCTCGGGACTCAGCGGGGACGTCACCAGGTCCTGCTCGAAGATCTCGATGCCGTCGAAGCCTGCGATGGCGCAGGCCTGCATCTTCTCTTTGAGGGTTCCGGACAGGCAGACAGTGGCGATTCCGGTGCGCATCAGGCAGCCACCTCTTCCGCTGCCACGAGCTCCAGGAAGTGGGCGCGCATGCGGTCCGGGTCCGCGTCCAGGCCGGTGAAGATCCGGAACGCGTCCGCGGCCTGGCCCACGGCCATCCGGCCGCCGTCCAGGACGTCGCAGCCCTTGGCCCGGGCGCCGCGGACCAGTTCCGTGTCGATGGGGCGGTAGACGATATCCGCCACCCAGTGCCGGGACTCCAGCAGGTCCAGGTCCAGCGGCACGCCGGGGTGGGCGGCCATCCCCACGGGGGTGCAGTGCACCAGGCCGTCGGCCACGCGCATCAGCTGCGGCAGCTCCGCCGTCGTACCTGCCGTGACGGTGCTGTCCGGGAAGAAGCCCTGGAGCTCGGCGGCCCGGGCTGCCGAGCGTCCCGGGTCCACGTCCACCAGGTGCAGGGTCCTGACGCCGGCGGTCAGCAGGGCGTAGGCGACGGCAGATCCGGCACCGCCGGCACCGAGCTGGACCACGCGGTCCAGCGACGCCCCGGGGAGGCCGGAAGCCAGTGCCGCGGCGAAGCCGGAGAAGTCGGTGTTGTAGCCGATGAAGCGGCCGTCCCGGATCACCACGGTGTTGACGGCGCCCAGGCGGCGGGCGTCCGGGGAGATTTCGTCAAGGTGCTCCAGGACCAGCTGCTTGCAGGGATGGGTGATGTTCAACCCATTGAAGCCCAGCGTCCGGGCGCTCTGCAGGATGCTGCCGACGGACTCGCCCGCCAGGCCCAGCTCCAGGAGGTCGATGGGGCGGTAGAGGTAACGCAGGCCCTGCACGTCACCTTCCCGTTCGTGCATGGGCGGCGTGAGCGACGGCGTGACACCGTCTCCAACCAGTCCCACGAGGTAGGACTCAGTTCGAATACTCATCCGTGCAGCTCCTTTGGTAACGGCACCGGCAGTGTCCATGCGGGGATGGGCTGCGCCGGTGATAGGGATTACAGTACAGCATTTGTTCACTTCTCGCACTACTGTTCGAGATACGAACTAAATATTTTGAGTAACGGCACAGGCGCCTTAGCCGCGCTGCGGAAGGCGTGCAGCCAACTCGGCTGCCGCATCGACCAGGACGGGGACGTGGGCCTCCAGCTCCTCGAGGCTCAGGCGGAAGACCGGAACGGCCGTCGCCAGGGAGGCAAAGGCGTGACCCTGGCTGTTGAGCAGGGGCACCGCCACGGCACGCATGCCGGCCTCGTTCTCCTCATCCATGACCGCGTAGCCGCGGCGGCGCACCTCCTCGATTTCCGCCCGGAACGCGTCCCGGTCGGTGATGGAGCGGGCGGTGAGCGCCTCGAGCGGGAGTTCCGCGAGCAGCCGCTCCCGTTCCGCATCCTCGGCGAATGCCACCAGGGCCTTGCCGACGGCAGTGGTGGACAAGGAGCCCAGGTGGCCCGGATCGCTGGTGACGCGGAAGATCTGCGGCCCGTCCACCTTGCTGACGGTGAGGTGGTGCAGGCCGTCGCGGACGCTGAGGATGGTGGCTTCCCCGGTCTGCTCGGTCACCCGGCGCAGGATGGGCATGGCAGTGCCCGCGAAACCGTGGTGGTTGGAGACCCGCTGGCCCAGCTGGAAGATGCGCAGGCCCAGGTGGTAGCGGCGGCCGTCCGGCTCGTAGTCAACAAAGCCGTCACGGGTCAGGGATCCGAGCAGCCGGTAGGTTGTGCTGAACGGCAGTTCCGCGCGGCGGGAAATTTCCGCGGCGCTGGCACCGCGGGGTTCGTCCCCCAGGAGGACAAGCAGGCCCAGGGCCTTGCCCACCATGTCCGTGCGTTCCGCAGGACGCGCGCCAACCTTCGCCTCCGGGGGCATGGTGTTCACGGGCTCCGTGGCGGCAGGGGCAGCAGCGGATTCTTCATTGACCGCTGTGGTTTGGTTCACACTCATGGCAATCATGTTGCCACAATGTGAGAGCTATTTCTAGATGGTGATTATTTTCTTGACAGGTGACTGCCCTCACAGTCATAGTTTCTATATCGCACAAGTAGCTCCCACCATGTGGCTACTGACGCCGGGTCTTCTTCCGGACTCCAGCCGCATCGCGCCCCGCCCGCACCAAGGCAGCGGCGGCTGCGACCTCCAGATCCATCCGCGACAATGTCGTCACACCAAAGGAACACCATGAGCCAGACACTTCCGTCCGCCGGGGCGGGTGCCCTCACCCGTGCCGGGACGCCCAGGAAAGCAGCCCTCGCCAGCTTCCTGGGCAGCGCCGTCGAATACTACGACTTCTTCATCTTCGGATCCGCTGCGGCGCTGATCTTCCCCAAGGTCTTCTTTCCCGATGCAGACACCAACGCTGCCATCATGTCCTTCGCCACCTTCGGCTTCGCCTACGTGGCACGTCCCGTGGGCGCCATCATCCTGGGCCACTTCGGCGACCGGGTGGGCCGCCGGAAGGTCCTGATGTTTACCCTGCTGCTCATGGGCGCGTCGACGTTCGTGATCGGCTGCCTCCCCGACTTCCACACGGTCGGCTGGTGGGCCCCGGTCCTGCTGGTGCTGGCCCGCCTGTGCCAGGGCCTCTCCGCCGCCGGTGAGCAGGCCGGCGCCTCGTCCATGACCCTGGAGCACGCTCCGGACAACCAGCGTTCCTTCTTTACGTCCTGGACCCTCACCGGTACCCAGGGCGGCCAGATCCTCGCCGCCCTGGTCTTCATCCCCGTCCTGGCCCTGCCGGATGAGATCAAGTACGGCATCGGCTGGCGCGTCCCGTTCTGGCTCAGCGCCGTCGTGGTCATGGTTGCCTTCTTCATCCGCCGCACGCTGCACGAGCCGCCGGCCTTCGAGGAAGCGCAGAAGAACGCCCAGATCTCCAAGCTCCCGGTGGCCGACCTCCTCAAGGGCCACTGGCGCGACGTCCTGCGTGTTGTCGCCTGCGCCTTCATTGCCGCCGTCTCCACCGTCTTCGGCACCCTGGCCATCAGCTACGCCAAGACCGTGGCCGGAGTGGACGGCACCACCACCCTGTGGCTCGTCGTCGGGGCCAACCTGGTGGCCCTGGGCACCCAGCCGCTCTTCGGGAAGCTCGCGGACAGGATCGGCCGCAAGCCCGTCTTCATTTACGGCGCCGTGGCCAGCGCAATCCTCACCCCGCTGTTCCTGCTCAGCCTGGAATCCCACAGCATCCCGTTGATGTTCGTTGCAGCCATCGGCTTCTTCTCCTTCGGCTACGCCGCCTCCAACGCCGTGTGGCCGTCCTTCTACGCCGAGATGTTCAGCACCAAGGTCCGCTTCTCCGGCCTGGCCATCGGCACCCAGCTCGGGTTCCTGATGGCTGGCTTCGCCCCGGCCATTGTGGCTGCCATGGGCGGCATCCAGGCGGGCGGCTGGGTCCAGATCAGCACCTTCACCGCCATCATCTGCGCCATCGCCGCCGTCTCGGCACTCACGGCCAAGGAGTCCTTCCGGACCCCCACCAACCTGCTGGGCGTGAAGTAGGCGCCGAAAGCGTCACACCAGCCCGGTTTTAGAGCCGGAAAGCCCGCCATTCCCCCAAATGGCGGGCTTTCCTTCGTGAAAGATGGGCTGCTTCGGAAGCGTCCCGCAGGGCACTTACCCCCGGCCGGTCGCCAGCACCGAGGCCAGGTCAAAATTGACCGGTTCCTCCAATTGCTCATAGGTGCAGGACTCCGGGTCCCGGTCCGGTCGCCAGCGGTTGAACTGGGCCGTGTGGCGGAACCTGTCGCCCTCCATGTGGTCGTAGCGGACCTCCACCACCAGTTCGGGCCGCAGTGGGACGAAGGACAGGTCCTTCCCGGCGCTCCACCTGCTGCCTTCGGCGTTCCGCGGCGTCCGTTCCCCTTCTTCCTGCTTGCCCCACGCCCACGGGTGGCCCTCGAAGCCGGTCACCAGCGGCTGGAGTTCTTCGAACAGTTCCTTGCGGCGCTTCATGGGGAAGGCGCCGATCACGCCCACGCTCGCCAGGCCGCCGTCGTCCTTGTAGAGGCCCAGCAGGAGGGACCCGATAGCATCGGGACCGCTCTTGTGGAGGCGGTATCCTGCCACCACGCAGTCGGCCGTGCGCTCGTGCTTGACCTTGAACATCACCCGCTTGTCCGGCTCGTACCGGCCGTCCAGCCGCTTGGCCACGATGCCGTCCAGCCCGGCGCCCTCGAACTGTTCGAACCACTGCGCGGCCGTGGCTTTGTCCGTGGTGGCAGCTGTGAGATGGACCGGGGCGCTGCTGGCCGCGAGCGCCTTCTCCAGCGCGGCCCGCCGCTCAGAAAAAGGCCTGCCGGTGTAGTCGTCGTCGTCCAGCGCCAGCAGGTCGAACGCCACGAAGCTCGCCGGGGTTTGTTGGGCCAGCAGCTTCACCCGGCTGGCCGCGGGGTGGATGCGCTGCTGCAGGGTGTCGAAATCCAGCCGGTCGCCGGACGCACCGATAAGGATGATCTCGCCGTCCACCACGCAGCGCGGCGGCAGGTTTTCCTTCAGTGCCGCAACGAGCTCCGGGAAGTAGCGGGTCATGGGCTTCTCGTTGCGGCTGCCGATCTCCAGGTCATCACCGTCGCGGAAGATGATGGACCTGAAGCCGTCCCATTTTGGCTCGTAGCTGAGGTCCGCGCTTCCTGGAATGCCGTCAATGCCGCTGACGGCCTTGGCGAGCATGGGCGGGACGGGCGGCATCACGGGAAGTTCCATAGTGCCCATTCTTGCCCGGCCAGCGCCCTGCACGGTAGGGCGGCGCGGCGGCGGAGTGGTTTTCAGCCTGCCAGCAGCCAAACCACCAGCACCAGCACCGGCGCCGCGGCGGCGGTGGAGAGCAGGATGGTTTCCCGCGCCACCGCCACCCCCCTCCCGTACTTGCTGGCGAACAGGAACACGTTCTGGGCCGAGGGAAGCGCCGCCATGAGCACTACGCCCAGCAGCATGTGGTGGTCCAGGTTGAAGAGGAAGCGGCCGACGACGAACGCCACCGCCGGCATCACCGCGGACTTGAGTGCCGTGGCAGTGAGGATTTCGGCCGTGTGGCCGCCGCTTCGAAGCATCTTTGTTCCGTGCAGCGACATCCCGAAGGCCAGGAGCACCACCGGCACTGCAGCACCGCCCAGGAGCGTCAGTGGAGCCATCACCGGAGCCGGAAGCTGCACATGGAACGCGGCCAGGACCACGCCCAGGAGCGAGGCGATGATCATGGGGTTCCGGAAGGGCTGCGTCAGCATGAGCCGGGGCGAAAACCGGCCGGCCTCGGAGAGGTCCAGCAGGGTCAGGACCAGCGGGGCGAACAGGAGCAGCTGGACCAGCAGGACCGGAGCTACGGGAGTGGCGTCCCCCAGGGCATACAGCGTGATGGGGATGCCGATGTTGTTGGCGTTGACGTAGGAGCCCGCCATCGCGCCCACGGCCGTCTCCGCGAGCGGCCGCGGAAACCAGATCCGGCTGGCGGCCACATACAGGAGGGCCGTGACCGCCGCCGTGATCATGGCGAGCGGAACGTATGCGGAGAGGACCACGGAGAGGTCCGATTTCAGCACCACGGTGAAGAGCAGCACCGGGTTGGTGATGAAGAAGGCGGTCCGGGTCAGCGCCGAGATGGTGGGTTCATCGCCCAGGCCGCAGCGTGCGGCGATGTAACCCACGGCAATGACGACGCCGATCACCGCCAGTCCGATCAGCACACCGCCCACGTGGGGTACTTCCTTCCGCTCCCGCCGCATCCTGCCGCGCCGCAGGACAAAGTACTACAAGTCTCAAACTTATCGGACAAGCGGTCCCGACATTGCCAGGTGGGCCGCGTGACCCGCTGCCCGCGGTGTGCGCTGTGTGAAAAGATCAACCATGCACGCAATGCAGCACTCCAGCAAGCTTGAAAACGTCCGGTATGAGCTCCGCGGGCCAGTCCTGCAGGCGGCCAAAAACATGGAGGCCGAAGGGCACCGGATCCTCAAGATGAACCTCGGGGACACGGCGCCGTTCGGCCTGGAAGCACCTGAATCCGTGGTGGTGGACATGATCCACCACCTTCGCGGCGCCCAGGGCTACAGTGACTCCAAGGGCATTTTCACGGCGCGGACCGCCATCTCGCAGTACTACCAGACGCGTGGCCTGATGAACATCGGGGTCGAAGACATCGTGATCGGCAACGGCGTCAGCGAACTGATCTCCATGTGCCTCCAGGCGTTCATGGAGAACGGCGACCAAATTTTGGTCCCGGCACCGGACTACCCTTTGTGGACCGCCGCCGTGACCCTGACGGGCGGAAAACCCGTGCACTACGCCTGCGACGAGGCGGAGAACTGGTGGCCGGACATGGCCGACGTGGAGGCAAAGATCACCAGCCGCACCAAAGGCATCGTGATCATCAACCCGAACAACCCCACCGGCGCCGTCTACCCCCGCCACATCCTGGAGCAGTTCGCGGCGCTGGCCCGGAAGCACAACCTGGTCCTGTTTTCGGATGAGATCTACGAGAAGGTGCTGTACGACGACGCAAAGCATATCCACACCGCGTCCGTGGCTGAGGACCTGTGCTGCCTGACGTTCAGCGGACTGTCCAAGGCCTACCGGATGCCTGGCTACCGGGCAGGATGGGTGGCCATCACCGGACCGCTTGCCGCTACCGCCGCCTACCGTGAAGGCCTTGAGCTGCTTGCCTCGCTGCGCCTTTGCGCCAACGTTCCCGCCCAGCATGCCATCCAAACCTGCCTGGGCGGCTACCAGAGCATCGAGGCGCTGGTGAAACCCGGAGGCCGGCTGCGCGAGCAGCGGGACCTTGCCCATAGACTCCTTACCGCCATTCCCGGCGTGACCTGCGTGCCGGCGTCGGGCGCCATGTACCTGTTCCCGCGCCTGGACCCGGACCTGTATCCCATTGCCAATGACGAAAAATTCGTCCTGGACCTGCTCCGGGACCAAAAGATCCTGGTCTCCCACGGCTCGGCCTTCAACTGGCCCGCGCCGGACCACTTCCGGTTTGTCATCCTCCCCTCGGTGCTGGACATCGAGGAAGCCGTCCGGCGGATTTCCAGCTTCCTGGCCGCCTACCGCAACGGCACGGACGAATAACGCCGGGGACATGTAAGCAGAGGCAGGAAACCGCAGCGGCGCGAAGAACTAACCGGGCGCTAACCACGGGGAAACCGCTACGCAACATTCCCGGCCCACACTGGGTAGTGCAGGCAAGAGCCGGCACCAGCTCCAGCCAGGAGGCCCCCGATGTTGAAGAAAGCGACCACGCATGTAACCAGAGTCCGCGCCCTGGACCAGCTCCACCGCGGTGACGAAATCGAAGCCCGCCTCTCCGTAGGCCCTTCCTACGACGACGTGGTGATCCGCCGCGGCAGCGTGCAGGAAACGGCGCCCGGCATTGGGGTGGTGTGGATCCTGGACCGGATCACGGGGGTCCGGAAAGCAATCAATACGGACGAATGCACCGTCTGGCGTGTGGCATAGGGACCTGGATGCGGGGCTGCGGGCGTAGTCAGTAAGGACTGCCCGCCACCGGCCCGCCTCCCGGTCAGCCGCCGGCCACGGACTGGATCACCAGTACTTCCTGGCCCGGCGCCACCCTGGTATCCAGGCCCTGCAACCGCCGCACCTCGTCGCCGTTGACGTAGATGTTGACGAACCGGCGCAGCGCACCGGTTTCGTCACGGAGCCGCCGGCCCAGCACCGGGTAGTCGGAGGCCACCGCATCAAGCAGGCTTTCCACCGTTACCGGCCCGTCCGCGGGCGCAGTCAGTACGGACTGCCCGCCGGCCAGGGGCTGCAGGACGCTGGGAAGCAGCAGCGAAATCTCAGGCACCTGCCACCACGGCCGCCCTGACACACAGGACATCAGGCAGGTGGGAGGCCACCTCCCTGAATGTCTCCCCTTCATCCGCACTCGCATAGACCGTCCCGCCCCGCGTACCGAAGTACACGCCGGCGGGATCTGCGGTGTCCACGGACGCCGCGTCCCTGAGCACGCTGTTGTATTCGTGCTCAGGGAGCCCGGTGCTGAGCCGCTTCCAGGTGTTCCCGGCGTCGTCGGTGCGGTGAACGGCAAGCTTTCCGTCGGGCGGGATGCGTTCGCCGTCGGCCTTCAACGGAATAACCCAGGCGGTGCCCTCCCTGCGGGGATGCGTGAGCATGACGAAGCCGAAATCGGCAGGCAGGCCTTCGGCGATGGAGGTCCAGCTGTCCGCATTGTCGTCCGTCCGGTACACCCCATGGTGGTTCTGGGCATAGAGGCGCCCTTCCACGGCGGCATCGGCGGCGATCTTGTGCACGCACTGGCCGAACTCGGGATTGGGGTCCGGCATGAAGTAGGCCGAGATGCCCTTGTTGCGCGCCTCCCAGGAGGTGCCGCCGTCCAGCGAGCGGTAAACGCCGCCGGTACTCATGGCAACGTGCACCGTTTCCCCGGCCGGCTGGACCACGATCGAATGCGCAGCCGCCCCGCCATAGCCCGCTCCCCATTCGCTGCGGTGCGGGTGGTCCCACAAGCCGCGGTTCAGCTCGAAGTGCTCCCCGCCGTCCATGGATTTCCAGACGGAGATGGGTTCGGCTCCGGCCCATACCACTCCGGGGCGGGACTCGGCGTCCGGATAGATCTGCCAGACCCGCTCCAATGCTGCCCCGGTGTTCTCTGGGAACTTGATGGCGCCCTGTTCCGGCTCGGTCCAGGTGGTGCCGAAGTCGTCGGAGTGGGCAACCGTTGGTCCCCAGTGCGGACTGCGGACACCCACCAGGATGCGCGTGCGGCCTTCCCTGGTATCGATCCCGATGCTGGGGATCTCCGCCATGAGGAAGTGCGGCCCGGTGAAGGACCACTCCTGCCGGTCCCGGCTCGTGGCAAGCCACAGCCCTTTCTTGGTCCCGATTGCCAGGACAAATGATTCTGCCGCCGTTGCCATGCGGACCATGCAACCACCGGATCAGTCACCGCGCAACGTTTCCAGGTGCGCAGGCTCCACATTCACAGAGGCAGGAGTCAGTCCACGAACTCCGACTGCGTCTGGATGAAGTCCCAGTCGGCGACGGTCAGCACGGCTGCGGGATCTCCGGGGTGCGGGCCGCCCGCCTCAGCGATGCCCTGGAGCACCGGAAGGGGCAGTTCCTCCGCATAGAGGTTTTCCCGCAGCCACTCTTTGCTGGCGAGGTCCAGGTCCAGCCACCACATAAAGATTTCCACGAAACCCCTCCTTGCGTCGCTTTAAACGTTAGGCGCGGCCCCTACGGGGGACAAGGTGCTGCGGCCGGAAGCAGGTGTGTCCGGCCGGGTTTCAAGTACTGGCAGGTAACTTTCCCGGCCAACCCCGTTGAAAGACGAGTATCCCCTACTGGCGACTGCGCAAGGCGGCGCTCCTAGCCTGAAATCTCAAGCAAGCTGACCGTGCTGCTGGGGCATACGGCGTCACCGCTGGCCTTTCCTCGCCATGGTCCGTTTCACACATATATGGGGAGACAAAATGAAACGCACCTTAGCAACAATGGGGGTGATGGGGCTTGGCCTTATCAGCCTCACAGCGCCCGCCATCGCGGCTTCCGACCAGGTGGTGGTCGCCCGCTCAAACGGAAGCGCCCTGATACCGCTGGAGAACAATACCAACGGCGGCACTAACAACGGCGGTGGCAACAACACCGGTGACACCAACAACGGCGGCGGCAACAACATCGGTGGCGGCAACGGCGGCGGCAACGGCGGCGGCGGCACCAACAACGGCGGCACCAACGGCGGCGGCACCAACGGCGGCGGCGGCACCAACAACGGCGGCGGCGGCACCAACAACGGTGGCGGCAACAACGGCGGTGGCAACGGCAACGGTGGCGGCAACAACGGCGGTGGCAACGGCAACGGCGGCGGCAACAACGGCGGTGGCGGCAACGGCAACGGCGGCGGCAACAACGGCGGTGGCGGCAACGGCAACGGCGGCGGCACCAACAACGGTGGCGGCAACGGCGGTGGCGGCAACGGCAACGGCGGCGGCAACAACGGCGGTGGCGGCAACGGCAACGGCGGCGGCACCAACAACGGTGGCGGCAACGGCGGCGGCAACACCGGCGGCAACACCGGCGGCGACAACACCGGCGGCAACACCGGCGGCGACAACACCGGAGGCGACAATACCGGCGGCAACACCGGCGGCGACAATACCGGCGGCAACACCGGCGGCGACACAACCGGTGGAACTGCTCCGGCCGCTGTGGCGGCTGTGGCCCCTGCTGCCGCACCCGCGCAGCCGGCGCCCGCCAAGCAGGCTGTTGCCACACCCAAGGCCGCCCCTGCCGCGGCACCCGTCAGCGTCGGAACCAACCAGGGCTACAACGCACAGACGGCGGTGGGAGCGCCCGATGGCTTGCCGGGCTGGCTGGTAGGCCTGGGAGCGCTTGCTGCCGCGGGGACCGTGGTGGCAGTACGGCGCCAGTCGCGTCCGCTGCACACTGCCGGCTAGCCGGAACACCGCCACCACCAGTGGCCCCCTGACAAGGAAGGCGTCCTGCCAGTGCCCGGCAGGACGCCTTCCTTCCACCCCCGCCAACCCGTGAGGAGCGCCATGCGGCAGGATCGAAGCCGGCACGCAGCCCCCCAGCACGGCATGTGGCGGCGCATATGGCGCCGGTGGAACGCCGGTGACCTGGCAATCCTGTGCTGTGGCGTCCTCGCCTTCGTGTCATTCACCCTCGGCGCTCCCCTGTTCCACCCGGCACCGCCACTGGCAATCGGAAATGCCCCCGCTTCGGTTGCCCTGGTTCGTGGCGGCATTCCATCCGCCGCGGGGGCGGCTCCCATTGCGGAGACCGGCCTGCCGGACGCCGCAGCGGCACCCGACCAGGCAGCGGCAGCCCAGGCTCCTGGCGAAACAGCAACGGAAGCGCCTGCGGGACCGGAGCTTCCGGCGGCGTCCCAGCCGGTCCGCATCCGCTACCCGTCGGCCGCCTTCGATGTGCCCGTCCACCCGCTGGACCTGGACAGTGGGGCCCAATACAGCCGGACCATTGAACCTCCCGCCACCAAGGACGGCTACTGGCTCACGCCCTTCGGGGTTCCGGGCAAGGGCTCCGGCAACACCACCTACGTGATTGGCCACAGTTGGGACGGCGCGGATGCTCCCTTCAACCACCTCAGTTCGGCGGCGGCCGTTGGCGACCGCCTGGAGGTGGAAACAGTGGCGGGAACCATCAGCTACCGGGTGGACAGCGTCACGACCTACCTGAAGTCCAGCCTCAAGGACAGCCCCGTCTGGGACATGGTGCCCAACCGGCTGGTCCTCATCAGCTGCTACACCGAGGATCCGTGGGGCAAGAACGTGGTGGTCACGGCATATCCCAGCCTTCCCTAGGCCTCCGGGCCCGCACTCCGGAAGTTTGACGGGCCGAACGAACCTGTTCATGCAGCCGGTGCGGGCGGACAATTGCAGCATGACATGGGAAAACTTCGACGGCGCTCCGCTGCTGACGGGAATCATGCCCAAACAGCACCCGGAGGTTCTCCAGACCGCAGCCTCCCTGGCAGCCCGGTTGTCGGCGCCATTGGTCTGCGCGTACGTGGACGAAGCCAGCTACCTGGTGGAATGGGACCCGGCCCGCTCCGCCCACCGGCTTTCCCTGCACCCGGACGCAGATGACGACATGCTGGCGCTGACAACGGAGTTGAAGGCACAGGTCCAGGCTGCGGCGGACAAGGTGCCTTCCGACGGCGGGCCCCTGCAGTGGTCCTTCCGCACCCTTTCAGGCGATCCCGCACGGGCGCTGGCGCAACTGGCCGCCGAACTGGATGCCCCGGTCATCATCGTGGGCACCTCCGAGCGCGGCTTCACGCACCGGCTCTCGGAGGCACTCAACGGATCGGTCGGGCAGTGGCTAAGCCACCACCAAAGCCGCCCCGTGCTTGTGGTTCCATACCGGATGCCGGCCCACGAGGACAGGCCATGAGCGGCGCATACCGGGGAAAATACGCCTGGAAATGGCGGGCTTAAAGTAAAGCGAAAGTACTTATTCGTGGTGCTGGCGCGCTGCCCGTACCTGCCAGTAAGCTGATTCAAGCAAGGCCGATCCACACGAGTGGAAGCCGGATTTGCCCAAAAGCTGCTCCGGAGTGCGTATCCCCCAATAACGCACTCCGGAGCTTTTTTTGTGCCCGGGATACTGTCCCACTGACGGGTGGGAAGAGTTCCCGGATACCCCTAGGGGGTACTTGCGCTCATACCCCCAAGGGGTATAGGTTGGCTTCATGAACGCTATCGAAGAAGCCGTTGCGGCGGTAGCAGCCGCACCACCGGCCGCGGAGTCCGGCGTTGCAGCCCAACACGGTTACGCAGCCCAGCACGGTTACACGGAAAACAAGGACGCGTACCTTCGCCGGCTGAAGCGCATCGAGGGGCAGGTCCGGGGCATTGCCCGGATGGTGGACGAGGACAAGTACTGCATCGACATCCTCACCCAGGTTGCCGCCGTCACCAAGGCCCTGCACGCCGTCAGCCTGGGGCTGGTTGAGGAACACATCGGCCACTGCGTGGTGGGTGCAGCCTCCGAGCCGGACCCGGCAGCACGCGCTGAAGCCATAGATGCCAAAGTCAAGGAAGCCGCCGACGCCATCGGCCGACTGCTTCGCTGACACCCACCAACACACCCGGAACCCGGCCACCGCCGGCCCAACTGAAGGAGCAAGCCATGAGCACCACCTCCCCCACCACCACTACCATCAGCGTCTCCGGCATGACCTGCGGGCACTGTGTGTCGGCCGTCAGTGAAGAACTTGAAGCCCTCGAAGGCGTTGAAGAGGTCACCGTCGACCTGAACGCCGGCGGGGTCTCCACCGTGACCATCACCTCAAGCAAGGAACTCCCACCCTCCGACATCGGGGAGGCCGTCGCTGAGGCGGGCTACCTGGTGGTTGCCAACGAGGCCTAGAAACCCCTACACCGCGGAAAGCTGACATGAGCCACCAGGAACTGCTCCACCCACCGGGTACCCGGATCGTCGAACTGGACATCGAGGGGATGACCTGCGCGTCCTGCGTCAACCGGGTGGAGAAGAAGCTCGGCAAGCTCGACGGTGTGGCGGCCACCGTCAACCTGCCGCTGGAGTCGGCCTACGTGACGGTCCCCGAGGGCATCACCGACGAACAGCTCACGTCAACGGTCGAGGCAGCCGGGTACAAGGCGAGGGTCCGCCACCGCAGCACTACTGGTGCGGGGGCGCGGCCGGTGGACCCGTCTGCTGAGGTCCACGCTTCGAGTCTCCGCCCGCGCCTGGCCGCCGCTGCGGTGCTGACAGTCCCGGTGTTTTTGGTCAGCATGGTTCCGGCGTTCCAGTTCCCGCACTGGGGCTGGGTGGCAGCGGTCCTGGCGCTGCCGGTGGTCACGTGGGCGGCGTGGCCCTTCCACCAGGCCGCAGCAGTCAATGCCCGCCATCTCGCCTCCACCATGGACACCCTGGTGTCGCTCGGCGTGGCCGCCGCCTACCTCTTCTCCGCCTGGCAGCTGCTGGCGGACCCGCGCATGACGGAGCATCCCGGCATGGAAGGCATGTCCGGCGGCCTGTACTTCGAGGTGGCCGCGGTGGTCACCACCTTCCTTCTCCTGGGCCGGTACCTGGAGGCCAATGCCAAGCAAAAGGCCGGCGACGCCCTCCAGGCCCTGCTGAACCTGGGCGCCAAGGACGCCACCGTCCTGCGCGGCGGCCGGGAAGAGAAAATTCCCGCGGACGGTCTGCAGGTGGGCGACGTCCTGGTGGTAAGGCCGGGTGAAAAGATCGCCACCGACGGTGTGGTGGTGGACGGCGCCTCCGCGGTGGACGCCTCCCTGGTCACGGGTGAGTCCGTCCCCGTCGAGGTGGGGCCGGACAGCCGCGTTACGGGTGCCACCATCAACACCTCCGGCCGCCTGCTGGTCAGGGCAACCCGGGTCGGCTCCGAAACCACACTGGCCCAGATGGCGCGCCTGGTGTCGCAGGCCCAGACCGGCAAGGCCCCCATCGCGCGGCTCGCCGACCGCATCAGCGCCGTCTTCGTACCGGTGGTCCTGGCCATCGCCGCCCTGACGTTCGTGCTCTGGCTCCTCGTCGCCGGCCCGGGCGCCGACGGCAGCCACCTGCGGCAGGCGTTCACGGCCGCCGTCGCAGTGCTGGTGATCGCCTGTCCCTGCGCGCTGGGCCTGGCCACTCCGGTGGGCCTGCTGACCGGAACCGGACGCGGCGCACAGCTGGGCATCCTGATCAAGGGCCCCCAGGTCCTGGAGGACACCCGCACCGTGGACACCATCCTGCTGGACAAGACGGGGACGGTCACCACCGGCGCCCTGGCCGTGGATGCCACGGCCGCGTTCCCCGGCTTCCAGGACCGGGATGTCCTCCGGCTGGCCGGAGCCGTTGAGGCCGCCAGCGAGCACCCGGTTGCGCACGCCATTGCGGCAGCAGCAGTTTCCGCCGCACGCCTGGCGCCCGCAGGGGACGACGGCGGCACCTCGCCTTCAGTGCACCTGCCGCCAGTCCAGGGGTTCAGTTCCGCCCCGGGTGGCGGAGTGTCGGGCACCGTCGAAGGCAGCCACGTGATGGCCGGGCGGAGCAGCTGGCTGGAGCAGAACGGCATTGCCCTGGACGGCGGCCAGCAGGCGCAGTTGGCTGCTGCAGAGGAAGGCGGCGCCACGGCCATCTGCGTGGCAGTGGATGGCACGCCCGCCGGCATCATCAGCCTCAGGGACAGCGTCAAGGAAGGGTCCGCCGCAGCGGTCGCCCGGCTTAAGGCGCTGGGCCTGCGGCCCATCCTGCTGACCGGCGACAACGCCGCCGTCGCCGCCCAGGTGGCTGCCGCCGTCGGCATCGCCGCGGATGACGTCCATGCAGGCGTCCTGCCGGAAGGGAAGGTGGCAGCAGTCCGGGAGCTCCAGGCGGACGGGGCCACGGTGGCCATGGCCGGGGACGGCGTCAATGATGCCGCGGCGCTTGCGCAGGCGGATCTCGGGATTGCGATGGGCTCCGGGACCGATGTGGCCATCGAAGCCGCGGACCTGACGGTGATGGGGAACGACCTCGCCCAGGTGGCCCAGGCCATCGAACTGTCCCGGAAGACCCTGGGCACCATCAAGACCAACCTGTTCTGGGCGTTCTTCTACAACGCCGTGGGGATCCCGGTGGCCGCCCTGGGGCTGCTCAACCCCATGATCGCAGGAGCTGCCATGGCTGCCAGCTCGGTGCTGGTGGTGGCCAACTCTCTGCGGCTGCGCAGCTTCGGAAAGTAGCAGCGCGGGCTCAGGCCGCGCCGTAACGGACCGCGGCGCGCGCCCTGGCCTTGGCCGCTTCGGCCTCCCGGTCCTTCGGCGGCGCCTGCGTCACCAGGGAATCCAGCAGGTGCTGCGTGATGTGGGCTATCTGGTGCACGGCCTCATCAAAGGCCTCCTGGTTGGCCTTGGACGGTTTGGTGCTGCCGCTGACTTTGCGGACATACTGCAGCGCCGCCGCGTGCACTTCCTCGGAGGTGGCGTGCGGCTCAAAGTTGTGAAGGGTTCGGATATTCCGGCACATACCGCCATGCTAGGCTCTTCCAACGCCTGGGATCGACCCCTTTTCATGGTCCCTACCCGGCGTCCATGGGGAGCCCGGCATGGGCAGGGCTGCCCATCGACACTGTTTTGGGGGCCGGGATAGGTTTGAGGCAATGGATCTTCCGGATGAGCCGGGGGGCCACTGGGGAGCCGATCTGGTTCGGATCCACGACCTAACAAGGAGAAACTGATGGCTATTTGGGGTGCAGACGTTGAGCAGCTTCGCCAGCTCGGCAGCAAGCTTCAGGCAGGGGCGTCCGAGATCGAGACGCAGAAGTCCACTCTCACCAAGGTCCTGAGCGGCACTGACTGGAAGGGCCCGGACGCTGATAAGTTCCGCCAGGAGTGGTCCGGAACCCACACCACCATGCTTACCAAGGTTGCCGAGGCGCTGAAGGAAGCCGGCGCGCAGGCCAAGCGCAACGCCGAGCAGCAGAGCCAGGCATCGAACTAGGCTTATCGCCGCATTCCGGCAAGGGGCAGGGACACCAGGTGGTGTCCCTGCCCTTTTGTGTTGGCGTGCGACGCCGGTGCCCGGCTTACGGGACCTGCGCTCCTAAGGGACAGGCTCGACGTCGTTCGCGTGCTCAAGCGGTGACGCCGGCACCTGGGCGCCCTTTCCGCCGTCGTAAGGAGCAATGGTGGCGGGGGAACGCAGCTCGTCGAGCCTTACCAGGATGACCCCGCCGACGATCAGCACCCCGCCCAGGAGTTGGATGGTGCCCGGCAGTTCCCCAAGCAGCAGCCACGCCCAGACCACGGCGAAGAGGACCTCGGTGAGCGACACGAAGGACGCCACCTTGGAACCGAGGGCCCGGGCCGCCATGACGCCCGAGACGTACGCCAGCACGGTGGCCAGCACCACCAGCCCGGCAAGCGGCACCCACCACGGCGTAAGCCATGGGCCCAGGGTGGTGTCCGCAGTGCTGAAGGCCATGGGCAGCAGGCCCGTGGCGGCAGCGAGCCACATGGCGGCCGCACCCACCAGCAGGCCGCCGGAAGCCAGCACGATGGGCGGCAGCGTGTCATTTTCCTTTGCCGTGATGAAGAAGTAGATGGCCAGGCAGACCGCGGCAGCCATGCCCCACAGCACCCCCACCAGGTCAACCTTCACGGCTCCGGTGAGGTCAAGGACCAGTACCAGCCCGGCCAGCGACAGCAGCGTCCCGCCGGCCGTGAGGACGCGCGGGCGGCGTCGGCTGGCGGCCCAGAGCCACAGGACGATGATCACCGGGGCCAGGTACTCCAGCAGGAGCGCGACGCCCACGGAGAGCAGGGCCACTGCGTTGAAGTAGAACAACTGGCATGCCGCCACCCCGATGAGTCCGAACAGCATGATGGTGAGCCAGTTGTCCTTCAACTGGCCCCAGCGGCCCCTAAGCGCCCACGCCGCGGGCAGGGCAAGGATCAGGGCAGCTCCCGTCAGGCGGGCAGTCACGGCCGCCCCTGGGGACCAGCCGGTTTCCAGCAGCGACTTGGCGAAGGATCCGGACAGGCCAAAGACGGCGGAGGAGAACAGCGCGACGCCGAGCCCGGAGGCCTGGAAGCCGGGACGCCTGGGGGACAGTTCCGGGGTGGGGGTGTGGTTTTGGGCGGCAGGCACCGTTGCCTCCTGTCAGGAGTAAAGTGGGGTAATGCTCATGACACTACGCTCAGGCGCTGTAAGGAGTCAACATGGTTTTCGCCCCTGACACTGAAGTGGCGCTGCGGACGGTGGTGAACCTCATCAACACGGCCGCGAACGGCAGGGAAGGCCTGGCCTCCGTTGCGGACCTGGACAGCTTCCTGGCCGCGGAGGGTTTTTCCGGCTCCCGGACCCGGGACGCTGCGGAATTGGAAAGCGTGCGGCAGTTGCGCCGTGAACTGTCCGCGGTATGGACGGCCGGTGAGGACGCCGCCGTGGAAACCGTCAACCGGCTGCTGCGGGACGCCAACGCGCTGCCGCAGCTGATGAAGCACGACGGATGGGACTGGCACCTTCATGCCACGGCGCCCGAGGCACCCCTTGCCGACCGGATGAGCACCGAAGCGGCCATGGCCCTGGCTGATGTGATCCGCAGCAAGGAGATGGACAGGCTGCGGATGTGTGAGTCAGAGGACTGCGATGCCGCCGTGCTGGACCTGAGCCGCAACCGGTCCAAGAGGTACTGCGATACCGGCAACTGTGCCAACCGTGCGCATGTTGCTGCTTACCGGGCCCGCCAGGCTGCTGCGGGGTAGGGATTTTCCCGCGCTTTGTCCGGCTGCCGCCGGTAACGGCTAGCGCTGGGGAGTTTCGTCAGTGCCATCGCCGGATGCCGGCGGGTTCTGGTTGCCGGGAGCTCCGAAGCCATGGCTTGGCCCCGCGTGCGGGGATCCTTTGGGCGCCGAACTCAGGTTCACCCCTGATCCCTTGCCCAGGTGTTCGGCGTTCTCCTTGTAGCTCATGGACAGCATTGCGGCGATCACCAGGGTGGCGATGAAGGCGATGCCGGCTGCGGTGAACGCGAGGTCGAACCGGGGTGCACGTGCGCTTCCACCGGAGGCGAAGATCAACACTGCCACGAAGGCGACGACGGCCCAGAATGCCGAAAACATCAGCGGCCCCTTCACCGAGGTCCGCAGCTTGCGCGGTTTTCCTTGATGCTGGTCAGCCACGGTGGTTCCTCCCTGCGGGCGGCGCACGGCCGGCCCGGTTTACGAATTGCGGTGTCGCACCGAATTTTCTACAGAAAGTAGAAGGGCGCTCCCCCTAGTTTACGGCTTCCCTGCGCCGGCACGGGCATCGTGCCGCAGCGTCAGGCCGGAAAGCACCCACAGGACGCCGGAAATAATGGCGCCTCCACCGGCCACGCCCAGCAGGGCATGGGCACCGAGACTGATGAAGAACGGCAGGAGCACCGCGGTTCCAATCCCGATGACGCCGGAGGCAATCCAGTCGCGGGCAAGAACATGGCGGCCCCTGTGCTGCAGGCCGCAGGCAAGCTCCAGGATGCCGGCTGCGCCCAGGCCCAGGGCTGCGATCACCCCGAACAACAGGTCACTGTGCAGGAGGAGCACGGCAAAGCCTGCGCCGGCCAGGACCGCGCCGGCGGCGGACAGCAGCTTGCCGGCCGCCGAGTTCTGCGCGAATCCGGCTGCGGGGACGGTCCGCAGGGAAACCACACCGGCGGCCAGGAGGTAGAGTCCCCCGGCCCAGCCCATGACCTCCACAGACGGTGACGTCCAGAAGACCGTCACGGCGCCAAACACCAGGGCAGCGGCCGCACGGAGCAGGACCGGCTTCCAGAGGTCGTGGCGGGCGGTGGTTCCGGGAGCAGCACCGGCGGGGGTGGATGGTTGTGTCACCGGTCCAGTTTAGTGGGGGCAGCTGGAAGGTCTAACCGGGCCGCGTCAGGCAGAGCCCAGCACCATCCAGCGGTCGGACCGGGCACGCAGGCCCAGCGTCACGGCGCGCGCCGCCATATACCCCAGCGCGAAGGCAACCCAAAGCCATGCGAGCCCGGTGGTGCCGGTGGCACCGGACCAGGCAACCGCTGCCAGCAGCGGCACGTAGACAGCAAGGTTCACCAGCCCCGCCAGCGCGAGGTACCGCGCGTCCCCTGCGCCGATCAGCACACCGTCCAGGACAAAGACATAGCCGGCGATCGGCTGCCCGGCCGCCAGGATCCAGAGGGCAGCGGTGAGTGCCTGCTGCACCTGGGGGTCCGTGGTGAACAGAGCCCCGGCCCAGGGGGCTGCCGCTGCCAGCAGCAGGCCCGTCACCACGCCGAACCCCGCGCCCCAGCGGATCATCGTTCCGGTCAGCAGCCGGGCCCTGGCGGCATGGGACGCGCCGAGCTCCTTGCCAATGAGCGCCTGCGCCGCGATCGCCAGGGCATCCAGCGCGAACGCCAGGAAGGAAAAAATGGTCATGGCCAGCTGGTGGGCGGCAAGGTTGACCTCCCCCTGGGCCGTCACCACCAGCACCGTGGCCAGGATTGCGGCCCGGAGGCTGAGCGTGCGCAGCATCAGCCAGGATCCAACCCGCGTCATGCTGCGGATGCCGCGCCAGCTGGGGAGCAGGCTCACGCCCTGCCGCACTGCGCTGCGCCGCACCATCACCACATAGACAGCCGCCATGGCCCACTGGGCTAGGCTGGTGCCCACCGCGGAACCAGCCACAGACATGCCCAGCCCGTACACAAGCCACAGGTTCAGGACAATATTGACCCCGAAACCGGCCGTGGCCACCACCAGCGGGGTGCGGGTGTCCTGCAGTCCGCGGAGCACACCGGTGCCGGCGAAGATCAAGAGCATTGCCACCAGGCCCGGCATGGACCAGCGGAAGTAATCGACCGCAAAGGTCCGGACGCTGCCCTGGGCCCCCATCAGGTCAATCAGCGGTTCGGCCGCCGCGAAGCCTGCCACGGCGAGGACCACGCCGAGGAGCAATGCCAGCCACACGCCGTCGCGCCCTGCCGCAAGGGCCTTGCCCAACTGCCCGTCACCAATGGCGCGGGCCACGGCGGGCGTGGTGGAGTAGGCCAGGAAGACCATGAGTCCGACGGCAGTCTGGAGCACCGCAGATGCCAGCCCCACTCCCGCGAGCTGCGCAACACCAAGATGTCCCACAATGGCGGAGTCCGCCAGCAGGAAGAGGGGCTCAGCCACCAGCGCGCCAAAGGCAGGGACAGCTAGGCGGAGTATCTCCCGGGCATGGCCTTGGCGGCCGGCCACGGCGGAGGGGGCGGGTTGTTGGGGCACGCTGCCAGCTTAACCGCGGCCGCCGACAACACCCTCCGGAGATGAGAAAGCCCACAGTCCCCCAAAGAATAGTTGACACTTCAACCATTGGTCGGCAAGAGTGGTATCCATGAACCAGTTACGACTCACCACCACCGCCCTCACCGCCCTGCGCATCGTCCTTGGCTTCCTCTTCGCAGCCCACGGATGGCAGAAGTTCAACGAATGGACCATCGCCGGCACCCAGGCATCCTTCGCCAAAATGGGGGTTCCGGCAGCCGGGCTCGTGGCACCCGCCGTCGCCGTCCTGGAACTGGCGGGCGGCGTTGCCCTGATCCTGGGGATCCTCACCCGATTGGTGGCCGCCCTCCTCGCCCTGGACATGCTGGGCGCCCTTTTCCTGGTGCACGCTCCCGCCGGCATCTTTGCCGCAAACGGCGGCTACGAATTCGTCCTGCTCCTGGCCGCCGCGGCATTCGCGCTGGCGCTCACGGGCGCCGGCCGACTTTCCCTGGACCGCGCGCTCTTCGGGCGAAGCAACTCGCGGCTGGCCGCCCTCGCCTAGGATCACTTGTCCCACCGGGTGCGACGGCGGCAGGTCACCTTGGGTGACCGGCCGCCGTCGGGCTTTAATCGCGGCACTCCCGCCGGGAAGTTTGTTTCAGGCCCAACCGGCCGGTAACCGTGGCCCTCAGTAAGATCGCAGCATGACTGAGACCGGCCGCGCCAACTCCGTGACCCTCCGCTTCCTCGCTGCCCCCACCGACGTGGGGCACAGCGGCTCCGTGGACGCAGGCACGGTGCTTGAGTGGGTGGACAAAGCCGCCTATGCCGCGGCAGTGGGATGGGCCAAGTCCTACTGCGTCACCGCGTACGTGGGAAACATCCACTTCGCCGATCCCGTCAACAGCGGCGACATGGTGGAGGTGGAAGCGACCATCGTCTACACCGGCCGGTCCTCAATGCACATCCATACCGTGGTTTCCTCGGGTGACCCCAAAGGCGGCCCTGCCACCATGCGCAGCCAGTGCATGGTGATCTTCGTTGCGGTCGGCCCGGACGGCAAGCCCATCCCGGTGCAGCAGTTCGAACCCCAAACCCCAGCCGAGATCGAGCAACGGGACCACGCGCTGGCCAGGATCAAGGTCCGCGAGCAGATCGTGGAAGCCATGAACCGGCAGGAATATACCGACGCCGGTACGGCCGAGCGGGTGACGCTGCGGTTCATGGCCGCCCCCACGGACGTGAACTGGGGCGGCAAGGTCCACGGCGGCATTGTCATGAAGTGGATCGACGAGGCCGCTTACGTGTGCGCTTCCCGTTACTGCGGCAGGGATACCGTGGCTGTCTTCTCCGGCGGCGTGCGCTTCTACCGGCCGCTGCTGATTGGCCATGTTGTGGAGGTTGAGGCCCGGCTGGTTTACACCGGGACCAAGGGAATGCACATCGCCGTCCATGTCCGTTCGGGCGATCCGAAAGGCCGTGAACTGGCCCTCACCACATACTGCCTCACCGTGATGGTGGCGCGCGACGACGAGGGCAACTCCGTGCCCGTCCCCGCCTGGGTGCCGGTCAGCGAGGAGGACAAGCGGCTCCACGCCCACGCCCGCGAACTCCTGGAGATCCGGGGAACAGCGCCCGGCAACCGCCTGCCGAACCACCTGCTGGCCGCCGCAGGGCCTGCCGGCGGCGGAACCAGCGCCCGCCGGGATACTTAGAAGCCGCCGCCACCGGTATCGCCGGCCATGTTGGCGAAGCGGGAGTAGTGGCCCTGGAAGGCCACCACAATGTCCTTGGTGGGACCGTTACGGTGTTTGGCCACCAGGATGTCCGCTTCTCCGGCACGGGGTGATTCCTTGTCGTAGACGTCCTCGCGGTGAAGCAGGATCACCATGTCCGCGTCCTGCTCGATGGAGCCGGACTCGCGGAGGTCGGACACCATGGGCCGCTTGTCCTGCCGCTGTTCCGATCCACGGTTCAGCTGGGACAGCGCGATCACGGGGACCTGGAGTTCCTTGGCCAGGAGCTTGAGCGCACGCGAAAACTCGGAGACTTCCTGCTGGCGGGACTCCACCTTCTTTCCCGAGCTCATGAGCTGCAGGTAGTCCAGGATGACCAGCTTGAGGTCGTGCTGCTGCTTCAGGCGGCGGCATTTGGCCCGGATTTCCATCAGGGACATGTTGGGGCTGTCATCAATAAACAGCGGTGCATCATTCATCCGGCCCATGGTGGTGGCGATCTTGGACCACTGTTCGTCTTTGATGGTGCCCTTGCGGAGGTCCTGGAGACCAATGGTGGCCTCGGCAGACAGCAGGCGCATGGCGATCTCATTCCGGCCCATTTCCAGCGAAAACATGACGGTGGCGAGGTTGTTCTTGATGGCTGCGGAACGGGCGAAGTCCAGTGCGAACGTCGACTTACCGACGGCCGGGCGGGCGGCGATGACGATCATCTGCCCCGGGTGGAGCCCGTGGGTCAGCTCGTCGAGCTCATAGAAGCCGGTGGGCACACCCGTCATGCCCTCTCCGCGGTGGCCGGACGCCTCGATTTCGTCCACCGTGGACTCCATCACGTCCTTCAGTACCACGTAGTCCTCCGCGGTGCGGCGCTCCGCTACCGCGTAAACCTCCGCCTGCGCCTGGTTGACCAGGTCCTCCACCTCGCCGTCCGACCCGTACCCCAGCTGGACGATCTTGGTTCCGGCGTTCACCAGCCGGCGGAGCACTGCCCGTTCGGCCACGATCTCGGCGTAGTAGCCCGCGTTGGCTGCCGTGGGAACGGTCTGGATCAGTTCGTGCAGGTAGGCAGGGCCGCCGATCCTGTTGATCTCGGCGCGCTTGGTCAGCTCATCGGAGACGGTGACGGCATCGGCGGGCTCCCCCCGGCCGTAGAGGTCAATGATGGCCTCGTAGATGGTCTCGTGCGCGGGACGGTAGAAATCCTGCCCGCGGAGGATCTCAACGACATCCGCGATGGCATCCTTGGACAGCATCATGCCGCCCAGGACCGACTGTTCGGCCGCGATGTCCTGGGGAGGTTTCCGGCTGGCGTCCGATCCACGGGTTGTCTCGACAGGGTCCAGATGCGCGATTGACAAAGCTGCCGTCCTCAATTTATGCCCGGCCTGGCGGCCCGGCGATCCATCCTGTTCGCGGCACCCGGTAACCGGCTCCGCCACCTGCCCAGGTCTACCCGCTGGCCCTGACAATCAAGCGCCGGCGGCTCCGGATGCCCGGCTCCGCGGGAGTTATCCCCACTATCCACAGCTTTTCCACAGAGACCTGCAGGAGGCCGTGCGCCGGGCTGAAAACCGGTGCAGGCATACCCTGTTTTGACCGCGGAGAACAGGTACCCCGCTACGCTAACCGCCCTGGCGCCTGCCGCAAAGCCAGCATGCCGCAGGGGCTGTGGATAACCTGTGCAGTACGGGGCATACCTTGTGCACAGTCTGTGGGGAACACTGTGGATATCAAAGTTTTTTGTCGCCGCTTCCGCCTCTGACCTGCGGAAACACTTGGGACAGCATGTGGAGTAAATATTTCTTCCAAGGAATTTCATCCACAGGCCATTGTTGGCACCACTCGCGGAAAGCGGAGGTAAGGCCGGGCCGGGAGCACTTCGATCGGCGCTGTGGCACTACTCATATTCCCGTCAGGGAGTTTGACCCACACCAGCGGGGCGCTGTATGCGGAGCAGTGAATATGCTGTGGATAACCACGATCTGGATTAAGCTCTAGGTATGGGCGATCTACTGCTGGTGCTGTTGCCTGCGATAGTTTTGGTGGCGCTCATCTGGGGCATTGCCACAGCCCTGCGGCCGCGTGGTGCGGGCACCTCTGAAGCCGAAAAATACCAGCACGAACTTGCCGTGCGGTCTGCCCGGCATTACGCAGCCCAGGTCGAGGCGGCCACCGCCGCCCGCGCCCGGCTGGAGGCGGCTACCCACCCAAGCCAAAACAGGCAGCAGCACATCCAACAGCAGGAACACGGCTGGGCGGATGACCAGCAAAGCAATCGCACCTGGCGAGGGCCAGGAAGTACATAGAACGGCTCGTGAAAATGGAATCGCTTGTGGTCCCGGTCCTTATCCTGCTCGCCGTGGTTGCGGGAGTCACCGTGGCCTACCGCGCGGCCACCAGGCGGAGGGCCGCACATACCGCCTCCCAGTCCCAGCCCGCTGCCACTCCGCAGGAGCTGGCCCGGGCTGCGGCAGACCGGCTGTCGGAAGACGAACACCGGCGGCTTTATGCCCTGATTGCCCAGGGCCAGGCCATGGCTGCCATCAAGCTCTACTACGAAATCACGGGCGACGGGCTTCGGGCCTCCCGTGACGCCGTCGGGGCCCTGGCGGCCCATCCCCAGCCCTACCGGAGCCCCGAGTCGGCGCAGGCACCCGAGGCCGACGACGACGAGCCCCAGCGGTTTCCTTACCGCTACCGGGCGATCGCCAGCAAGGGCGACGTCACCCGCGAAGTGAGCAGCAACATGCTCAACGACGAGATCTATGGCAGGATCCGCACCCTTGCCCGCAGTGGCGACACCGAAGCGGCAGCCACTGCACTGTCCAAGCATTCTGATATCTCCATGAAGCAGGCCCGCGAGTTCATTGCGCTGCTGGACGACTGACACCTGCCAATTGAAACGGCTGTACGGCCGGGCTCCCATTCCTGCGAATGGGTCCCGGCCGTACTTGTCCTGTATGCCTTGCCTGGCTCAGGATGAAGATGGGCTGGCTGCCGCCCGCCTACCCGGCACCGCCGGTGGAATCGTAGTAGTGCCAGTACCGGCTTGTGGCATTCACGTCAGCGAGCACCAGCAGGCCGCTGTTGGCCGTGCCCCGCGCAACACTGTTGACGTTCTGCTTGGTCGACGTGACGTTGTGGACGTACTGGTCGGCGTCAACGATCCGGGCCGTCTTGGTGGTGCTGAAGCTGATGTTGTCCAGCGACGTGGATTTCTCGTAGATGGCCCCGCCGGAACTCGTGCATACCCCGGCATTCGTTGTGCCACCCGGCTTCGGATAGGTAGCGAAGGTACGCAGCTTGCGCGCTGCCTCGTCGATCATGACGATCACCCTGTTCGGGCACTCAGACACTGTCGCGATCGTGTATGCAGACCATGTCGACGTAGACGTATTCAGTGCCAGCAACTGGATCAGCGGCTGGGACGCCGAGGTGTACGAGGTTTTGATTGCGGCAAAAACCTTGTCTGTTGAGGCATCCAGCCACTTCAGGTTCATGTGGTCGTCGCCGCTCCGCTGCCCCTTCACCGCCGCCACAGGAGTGGTCCAGGTGGTCTTCGACGCTCCGTCGACGTGGTAGCTCCAGTACATGCCGTCAGTGGAGTCCCCCACCTGCCTGCTCCACATCACACCGATCTTGTTCCCGCTGAACGCGATGACCGCCGAGTTATCGTCCACGGACACATTGCTCAACGACGCCGGATGGGCAAACGGGGTGCCCCACGTGGCGCCGTCCGTGCCGGTGACGTTCATATAGATCCGATTGCCCTGCTGCCACGTGGCCCACACCCGGCCGGTTGAGTCCTTATCAATGGAGATGGTTTCAGTTTTTTGGTTGTTGATTTGGCTGGATCCCAGGCTCGTGTACGACTTGGTGCTCGAGTTGTAGCTGTACCGCCGCATAGTCGTGGGGAAGTTCGGTTCGGACGGCAGGCCGTCATTGACGAACCGGAAGCTCGCGACATACAGGGTCTTCCCGTCCCACAACACGTCATGGTGGGTGTTCGCCCGGGACTCCGTCACCACACCTGTGCTCGTCCACGAACTTGTCGAGGCATTGAACCGGAAGATGCGGAAAGTGGAACTGCCGGCGTCCCAAAGGTTCCCCCACCAGGTCCCGTCGTTGAACCACAGCGAATTCGTCTGCCGTTTGGTCCCGGTGGGCGTTGCCGTCCCGGAGTGGGACGGGCCCTGGACGCCTACATCACCGGTAGCGGCGGAGGCGGCCAACGGCGCCACCAGACCACCAAGCACAAGCAGCAGCGCCGTCAGCAGTGCGGGAAACGCCAGTCGGCGTTGACGCATGCGGCGGCCCTCGGGACCGGCAGGTCCCCATCTAAGAAAGGGCCGGGAAGCCCCGGCACCCCGATCATGCTCGTCCACGTTGGATATTGGATGGTCTCTCAACTTCACTCCCCGGTGTTGAATTATCAGTCAACCCCCAGATTGCTCAGTGTTGGCGGTGGAAGGATCAATAGCAATCCCCGGAACGCCCCCTAAAACCCGCGGCCCGGGTCCCCTAACCCCGAAACCACGGGGTCCGGCACCGGGGGCGGCCGCCCGTGTGTCAGCGGTTCCCGGAAATCCCGGCCAGCAGCTGCTCGAAGGGAAGGGACTCCAGCGGGGCGGGCTTCCGGCCCGGTTGGGGCCCCTGCAGCAGAGTGGTGAATTCACCGGCTGCGCGGTCGATGCGGTCCGCCAGTGACCCCCCGCCCTCTTCAGCTGTTCCCCAGTCCTGGGGTCCGGCAAAGACGCCGGTTGCAGCCATGCGCGTGCGGAGGTAGCTGAACAGTGGCCGCAGCGCGTAGTCCAAGACCATCTGGTGCCGGTCCGTGCCGCCGGTGGCGCCCAGCAGGACCGCCTTGCCGTCCAGCGACTTCGGGTCGAGAACATCGATAAAGGATTTGAAAAGGCCGCTGAAGGAGGCGCTGAAGACCGGTGTCACGGCGATGATGCCGTCCGAGGCCTCCACCCCGGCTATGACCTCGGCCAGGCGTGGTGCGGCATAGCCGGTGACGAAGTTGTTGGCGATGTCCACGGCAAGGTCGCGGAGTTCGACGACGTCCACCTCCACCTCGTAGCCGCCGGCCCTGAGCTGGCGCTCGGCGGCAGCAGCCAGCTGGTCAGCCAGCAGCCGGCTGGAGGAAGGTACGCCAAGCCCTGCGGAAAGGACGGTGATACGGCGGGTTTCCATGGCATTCTCCTGGTAATCGTTCACTTCAGCATACATGCGTTTGCATCTATACCTGTGAACTGCCGCCGGCAGCGAAGTATTCCCGGACGTGAACCCGGGCCGCTGCGTCAGAGCAGGACGCTTCCCTGGATGCAGGTGGCGGAGTCCCCGCCCACCCAGATGTCCCCGGCATCGGCAGTGATGTGGATGCGTCCGGCGCGCCCCAGGACGGTCCCCTGCGAAGCCACATATTCCTCCGGCGCCCTGCCGCTTCCAATGAGCCATTGGGCGGCGCCTGCATTGAAGCTGCCGGTGACCGGGTCTTCGGCCATGGCGTCGCCGGGCAGGAATGTGCGGACCTCAAAGTCGGCGTCTGCACCCGGCTCGTGCGGCCCGATAACGCCGATCTTCAGGTCGCCCATCGCCGCCTGGTCCGGATTCAGGGCCAGCACCTGGGCCGCAGAAGGCAGCAGGACACCGATCCATTCCGGACCATTCACCAGCCAGGACGCGTCAACGATGTCGGCAGCGGACACCCGCAACGCCGCGGCCAGTTGACGGCGGATACCCGCATCCACAGGCCCGAAGCGTGTCAGCGGCGGTGCCGCGAAAGCCAGCCTCCCGCCGTCGCGCTTTATCCGGACCAGGCCCGCAGCGCACTCCTGCACCACGTGGCCGTCAGACCGCGGCACTCCCCCGGCCTGCAGCCACGTATGGGCCGAGCCAAGGGTCGGGTGGCCTGCGAACGGAAACTCTTCGCTGCCGGTAAAGATCCGGACCCGGTAATCGGCGCGGGGATCTTCGGGAGGCAGGAGAAACGTGGTTTCCGAGAGATTGGTCCAGTTGGCGAAGTGTTGCATTGTTGCCGTGTCCAGCCCTTGGGCATCAAGTACGACGGCGAGCGGGTTGCCGCGGTAGGCCTGGCTGGCGAAAACATCCACCTGATGGAAGGGGCGGCTGCGTGGTGTCGGGTTCACCGGAGCAGGCTACCACCGGAAAACGAAAGACCCCCGCCGCCGGAGTCCGGCGACGGGGGTCTTCCGATGCAGTTGAGGACTACTTTCCTGCAACCACGTCGAGTTCGATCACAGCAGCAACGTCAGCGTGGAGGCGGACGTTGGCCTGGTAGGAACCAACCGACTTGATGTGGGCAGGCAGTTCAACCTTGCGCTTGTCGATCTTGCCGAGGCCGGCGGCCTCAACAGCGTCGGCGACGTCGCCCTGCTTGACGGTGCCGAACAGGCGGCCGGACTCGCCGGCCTTGACGACCAGCTTGACCGGCTTCGCGGACAGTGCAGCGGCCTGCTTCTGAGCATCTTCCAGGGAAGCGTGCTCGCGGGCAGCGCGGGCAGCCTTGATGGACTCAACCTGCTTCTCGCCACCCTTCGACCAGGTCAGGGCAAAGTTGCGGGGCAGGAGGTAGTTACGTGCGTAACCGTCCTTGACCTCGACAACATCGCCAGCAGCACCGAGACCGGTTACTTCGTGGGTCAGAATGAGCTTTGCCATGTTAGTTAATCCCTTCCTTAGCCGCGGCCAGCGCCGGAGTAAGGCAGCAGAGCAACTTCGCGGGCGTTCTTGATTGCCTGGGCGATCTTGCGCTGTTCCTGCACCGTAACGCCGGTGACGCGACGGGCGCGGATCTTTCCGCGGTCGGAGATGAACTTGCGCAGCAATGCTACGTCCTTGTAGTCGATGACAGTGATGTCAGCGGCCTTCAAGGGGTTGGACTTTGGTTTGGGCTTACGGAGTTCAGCCTTAGCCATCGTGGAGCTCCTATTCTAGGGAGCCCGTGGATATTGATCCACGGGATGGTGGTGGTCCGACGGCGGCAGTTCCCTGGGTGCCTTTCGGCTCCCTGGGAGGCCCCGCGCCGGACCGTTGTTTGGGTTTTAGAAGGGAGGTTCGGAATCGGGGCCGTTGCCCCAGCCGCCTGCGTTGGACACGCCGGGCGTAGCCCAGGGATCGTCCTGTGCAGCCTGCTGGTTGCCGCCGCCCCAGCCTCCGCCGGCGTTGGCGCCCTGGCTTCCACCAGAGTTGCCGCCGCCGAAGCCACCGCCGCTGTTGCCGCCGCCAAAGCCGCCCCCACCCTGTCCGCCGGAGCGCTGGGTACGGTTAACCTTGGCGTTGGCGTAGCGCAGGCTCGGGCCGATCTCGTCGACCTCAAGCTCGATAACGGTGCGCTTTTCGCCTTCTTTTGTTTCGTAGGAACGGCTCTTCAGGCGGCCGGTCACGATGACGCGCATCCCCTTGGTCAGGGATTCGGCAACGTTCTCGGCTGCTTCACGCCAGACAGCGGCGCGGAGGAACAGGGTTTCCCCGTCCTTCCACTCGTTGGACTGGCGATCAAAGGTGCGGGGGGTGGAAGCGATGGTGAAGTTCGCTACTGCCGAACCGGACGGTGTGAACCGCAATTCCGGGTCATTGGTGAGATTACCGATGACCGTAATGGTGGTCTCGCCTGCCATCTACTGCCTCCTTGTTCGATCCTGGGTGAAGAGTGCGTGTCCTGCGGGGTAAAGAATGAAGACGTGGTGCTGAATTACTCAGCAACAACCTTCTGCTCTTCGGGGCGGGTGATCTTGGTGCGCATGATGGTCTCGTTAAGAGACAGCTGGCGGTCAAGTTCCTTGGCGGTTTCCGGCTTGGCGGTGAAGTTCACCACGGCGTAGATACCTTCGGACTTCTTCTTGATTTCGTAAGCCAGACGGCGACGGCCCCAGATGTCAACCTTTTCGATGGTTCCACCATCGTTGGTGATGACGTTCAGGAACTTCTGAAGCGACGGCTCAACGGTACGCTCTTCGACCTCGGGGTCGATGATTACCATCAATTCGTAAGGACGCATATGTGAACCCACCTCCTTTGGGCTAAGCGGTTACGGCATTTCCGTAACAGGAGGTTCATTTGCGATTCCGTGCAATGCCTTGCCCCGGAACGGAGGCAGGACGCAGCACAGACTTCAATATCCTAGTGCATTTGGACCCGATAGGCGATTCGCGCTTGACTCAAGGCTAGTGCCGTGGTGCGCAGCCCAGGCAGCGGCGCGGCACGCTATGTGGAAAAACCGGGGCTGCTATCCACCCCGCCGCTGAAGCCCCTATTATCTGACACATGCGTCGACCCGCGATGGCCCTGGGGATGGCGGCACTGTTCCTGTCCGGCTGCTCGGCCAGCTCAGCCCAACCCATGACGGACTCTGCCATGAGCTCTGCCGCGGCAAGGCTGGGCTGGGGCACGCCGATCGCCGGCGACGAGTTCAATTACGCCGGGGCACCGGACGCCGCGAAGTGGTCCGTGTACGACAGTGACGGGCACGCAGGGAACGGCATACGCAGTCCCCGGCAGGTCACGGTGGATGGTTCCAGGATGGTCATTACCGGAACCTCGGATGGCACGACTGCGGGAATGAGTGCCAAGTTTGGCCTCCAGAGGTATGGCCGCTGGGAAGTCCGGGCAGCGGGCTCCGGGGACGATGAATACCATATGGTGTCGATCCTGTGGCCGGACAGCGGGCACTGGCCCTGTGACGGTGAAGTGGACTATGCGGAGACCACTGGTGACTGGAACCGCACCAATTTCTTCCACCACTTCGGATGCTCGAACTCTAAGACCTCTGTTTCCAAGCCCCTGGACGTCACGCAGTTCCACAACTACGCAGTTGACTGGTCCCCCGGCGGCATCATCGGCTACGTCGATGGCGTGAAGTGGTTTGAGGACAGCGACCCCACGCATCAGCCGCCGGGGTCGATGCACCAGACGTTGCAGCTGGACTGGTTTCCGGACGGCACTCCCAACGGTCACGGCGAGATGCGGGTGGACTGGGTTCGCGTCTACGCCCAAGGTACCCCCTCTACCTGACGCACCGAACGGGACAAACCCCCAACGTACTTAACGCCACGCCCGGACGTGCCCCTCCACCCCCAGCCCTGCGAAAAGCGCGCCATTCCCCACGTAGCAGGCGATGCAAAAGGCGAGTACTCACTACCGGTGTTTACCCGGGCGGCCTACCCTACGCTCGATTCTGCCGGCGGAGTTTTACGGCCGGGGGTTTCGAATCCGTCTACGGGCACTGGGTGGATTGGCCCGGGCCGGAGCTGTATTCGGCCGACACCAATCAGACAGGGGAGGACTATGAGCACCAGGCGGGCGAAGGCACTGCACTTCGACATTCACGGCCGCGTCACGATCAGCGTCGACGCAATGGCCCCCACGGCAAGGCAGCTTCAAAGCATGTTGGCGTGTTTCGCCTCCGACACGGAGGATCGGCAGCCCGACATTATTGTTGATGACCGCCCCGAGCCTATGCCGAATGCCGGCTTCGTCGAGCATGAGCTGGCGTACACGGACAACAGTGTGCGCTTCCAGGCTGACCGGGTCCAAGTTGTCAGGGGTGCAGAGCAATGGCGTATTCACGGACCCGGAGAGCTCTTGACCTCCGTGGTACCGGTTCTCGATGCCGCCATGATCTCCCGCGGGGCGGCCATGATCCACGCGGCAACGATGGCCTACCGGGGCCACGCCATCGCGCTGCCCGCGGCCGGCGGGACCGGTAAGACCAGCACCGCCGCCAAGCTGATGCGGCGTGAGGGCTGGTCGTTCATGGGTGACGACTGGGCATTCCTCGCCGAGGACGCAACGCTGCTTGGATACGCGAAGCCCATGTTCATTAAGCCGCATCACCGCGCAATCTACCCGCACCTGTTTGAAGGTGCGCGCAAGCCCCTCGTCCCCTCCCGGTTCTCCGGGAGCATCGGACGCCTCACCACTGTGGTGCACCCGTTCGTTATCCGTTATCCACGCCTGGCCGACTTCTCCCGACGGTGGTCGCCGGAGCACCGCATGGTCACCCCGGAGGCAGCGTTTCCCGGTCGGAAGGTGACCACCTCAGCGCCGCTTGCGGCCGCCATATATGTGGAGCGCTACGAGGGCGCACGGTCACGGGTTGTTGAACGGACCACCGACTGGATGGTGGACCGCATGATCGGCAACTTCCATATCGAGATGGCGAGCTTCTCGCAGCGGGTCGTTACCGGCCTCGCGGCAAGCTCCGTGGTCCCGTGGCGCGAACACTTCGCGGCGAAAGGACTCGTTCTCAGCAAAGCCCTGGACGGACGCCCCTGCCACCTGTTCCAAGTCCCGGCCGCCTACTCCGCGGACGAGGCATCGGACGATATTGTCCGGCACCTGGACGAGCTGCTGCCGTCGATCCTCGACGAGCAGGCCTAAGGGGGATCACGGTGGGCTACAGCACAGCAGACGTCACCGCGGTCGTTCCGGCCCGCAACGCGGAGCAGCTGCTTCCGCGCTGTCTGGAAGCCTTGCGTCAGTCCGGTGTCGCGGAAATCATCGTGGTGGACGGGTTGTCCACCGACCGCACGGTCGAAATTGCCCGCGCTGCCGGCGCCCGGATCCTTAGTGACGAGGGCCGCGGCCTGCCCTGGGCCCGCACGCTTGGCGTCCAGAACAGCACCACCCGGTGGGTCCTGCTGGTGGATGCCGACGTCGTGTTCGGAGCCACCGGCGTCGCAGACCTGCTCATTGAGTTGGTGGAGGACGGATATGACGCCCTCCAGGCAGGCCTTGAAAGCGTCGCAGGACCCGGCTACTGGGGCCAGGCGCTGGCACATCACCATCGCACCGGGCGCAGCCGCAACTGGTTCGGACTCGTCGCCACGCTCGTAGACCGGGACCTGATGTTGGGCCTCGGTTTCGACGACGCATTCAAGTCGGGCGAGGACATCGAACTGCGGTGGCGGATGCGCCAGTCAGGGATGAAGACCGGGGTGTCGCAGCGGGTCATGGTCGAACACCGGTTTGCCGCCGACGACTTCGACTTCGCGCTTGACCAGTTCCTCATGGATGGTACGGGACTGGGCCGGATGGTCCGGAAGCACGGCTGGGGCGGCGCACGATTGGCGCTCCTGCCCGCCGCCGCCGCCGTTCGGGGAAGCGCTTTGAGCCTCGCCTCCGGCCAGCCTAAATGGCTTCGCTATTACATCGCCTTCTGCTGGTACAACTACGCGGGTATGGCGAGGGGTTTAGGTCGTGACGGCTGAACGGGAGATCGCTCCAACGGAGGCCCCACCCGTCGTCCGGCATTCCCCCCTGCGCAGCTCGCTTGGACTCGTCCTGGCCAAGGCTGCGCAGACGGGCACGGGTTTCGCATTCTGGGTCGTCGCCGCGCACGCGGCGATAGACCGTGAGGTTGGGTTGACCACTGCTGCGGTTTCGGCGGTGATGATCTGCACCCAGCTTGCGGTGCTGGGCACCGGTTCGGCCGTCATCGTCTCGGTGGGGCGGGGGGAGCCGCCGGCCCTGGGTGCTGGACGCGGCGTTTGGCATCGTGGGGGTGGCAGGGACCGTGCTGGCCCTGGGCTACCTCGTGCTGGAGTTGTTCGTGGCGCCGAACACGGCCCCGATGTCGGTTCTCTTCTGGTTGACGTTCGTGGTGGCTGCCGTCACGGGAACCATGTGCACGGTGCTGGACCAGGCGCTCGTCGCGTTGGGACGCGGCAGCAGCGCAACACTGAGGTACACACTGGGCGGCATGGTCTCCCTTGGGGCCACGGCGTTGGTGGCGTTGCAGGCGGCCCACGCGGCTACGGCCGATGTGCTGATGGCCTGCTGGACCCTCGGTTCGGCCGTCTCGTGCATCATCGGTGGCGTCCAGCTGCGGAGATTGGTGGGCTATCGGCCACGGCCGTCCCTGCATCCCGGGCGCGGACGTTCATTGCTGAAAATGGGCATTCCAAACCAGCTCCTCACCCTCACCGAACGCGCCCCGGGACTGGTGCTGCCGCTCCTGCTTGCGCACTTGGTATCGCCGGAGGTGGCGGCCTACTGGTATCCCGCATGGATGATGGCCTGGGCTGCCTACACAGCTCCGATGCTTATAGGCATTGTCCAATTCTCCGAGGGAGTCCGTGAACCGGGCCGCCTGGCGGCCACCACCTGGGCAAGTTTCCGCTGGTCCCTCATAGTCGGTGGCCTAGCTGCGATGGTCCTCATCGTCTTTGCCCACCCGCTGCTCCATCTGCTCGGCGACAGGTACGCCAATGCATCCACCGGCACCCTGCGGTTGTTGGCCGCGGGAGTGGTGGCCTATGCAGTGCTGCAGGCCTACAACTCCGTCTGCCGGGTGCTCGGCCGCTATACAGAGTCGATCATCGTCGGGGTGACACTTGGCGCCGCGCTCTGCGTCTCGGCGCTCCTGGGCGCCGACAGTGGCTCCAGCGCCATGGCCCTTGCGTGGCTGGTAGTGCTCTCCGCCGGGGCCCTGGTCATCGGACTGCGGCTCATCGCAATTCTCCACCGCACCAAAAAGGAGGCATCATGACCAGCACGCTCAAGGAGGCCATCCACCGTCCCCAGGCGCGCTGGAAAACCAGGGATGTCTGGTGCGCCGCAGCGGGGGCGGTGTCGCTCGCACTTGCAGCGTGGGCCGCCTCCACCGTGGCACTTCCTGTGAACAGCGACCTTGGACTGGTCGGTGTGCTGCCCTACCCGTTCTGGGTGGGGGTCCTGATTCTCAACATCGCCTTCGTCGTGGCACTGCGCGGGGATGCCGCGGGCCCTGCACGCAGCCCGGTGATGCTGTGGCTCCTCGTGGTACTGGTGCTCATACTCTTCGGCGCCGCTGTCTTCGTGACGGACGTACCGCGCGGTGAAGTGGCGTTCCGCCACCTGGGCATCGCCGACGCCATGTCGCGCAATGTGGCCATCGATCCCAACATCGATGCATACTTCAACTGGCCGGGATTCTTTGCCCTCCTGGCGACCGTGCTCGGAACGGCCGGCCTCGACCCCGTGAGCGTTGCCCTGTGGGCACCGGTGTTCAACGTGGGCCTGTGGCTCGTCGCCGTGGCCGTGGTGACACGGTACCTGATCAGCGATCCGCGCCGGCGCTGGCTGGTGCTCTGGCTCTTCTGCCTCGGCAACTGGCAGGACCAGGACTACCTCTCCCCCCAGGCCTTCGGCTTCTTCCTCTACCTGGTTGTGGTGGCCCTGGCACTGGGGCCGCTGGCAACGGAGCCTTCCCACTTCCGCGGGTTCCGGCGCGCCGACCTGGCAGCATGGTGGCGGGGCCGGTCCCCGGCCGAACCCCAGCCGGGGCGCCGGATTGGCGCCCTGGCCGTAACCCTCCTGCTGATCGTGGTCATTTGCGCGAGCCACCAGCTCACGCCGTTCATGGTACTGATCGCCCTCACCGCCCTTACCCTGAGCGGACGTCTCTGGCCCAGCAGGCTGCCCCTGATCGCCGGCGTCGTACTGGTGCTCTGGCTTGTCTTTCCTGCAAGCACGTACCTCGCTGGCCATCCGCCGCTGGCGGACGCGGGCCTGCAGACCGCCATCGAAGCAAATGTCGTCGACCGCACCAACGGGACCCCTGGACATCTGCTCGTGGTGCAGGTCCGAATGGGCCTCACCCTCCTGCTCTGGGCCCTCGCCGCCGTTGGAACGTTCCGCGACTGGCGCAGGGGGCGCCTTGACATCCGCGTGCTCCTCCTGGCCGTCGCCCCGTTCCTGCTCTTTCCCGCGCAGTCCTACGGCGGGGAAATGCTCATCCGCGTATCACTGTTCGCGCTCCCCTTCGTTGCGATGCAGGCGTCATCGGTCCTGCTTCCCGGAAACGTGGGATACCGGCCTTCCTTCCGTGCTGCGGGAGCCCTTGTCCTCACCTGCATCCTGTTCGCCGTCATGACCGTGACAGGCCGTTTTGGCAACGCGCAATATGACGTCTTTACCGATGACGAGATGGCCGCCATCGCCGCCGTGGACCACATGGCGCCGCCCGGCTCTTCGATTATCTCGGCTGACCATCCCACGCCGTGGCGCAACCAGGACTATCTGGAGCACCGATACCGGACCATTGAGGACCTCTGTCCCGCCGACCTGTCGGCCGAAACCTGCGGCCCCCTCATCTACGGTTACGCCAGGCACAATGCCGCCGGCGCCTACCTGCTGCTCCTGCGCTCATCGGAGTCGAGCCTGATCATCCAGGGCCAGACCACCGCCACGGGCCTCGGGGAGCTCGAGGACTGGCTTGATACGCAGGTCGGCGTGGAGCTCGCGTACAGCAATGCCGACGCACGCGTATACCGGGTGGGGCCATGACCGGCCGCGGAGTGAGCCGGCCCACCCTGGCGCTGGGGGTTGCCGCGGTGGTACTGGCCCTGGTCACGCTGGTCGGGTTGCCGACGCCGCTGCAGACGGTCGCCGCCATAGCCGTCCTCATCCTGCTCCCGGGCCAGGCACTGGCCCGGCTTATCCCGATTACCGACGTCCCGCTTGGCGTGCTGCTCGTCCTGGGACTGGGCCTGGCCACACTCACCGCAGTGTCCACGGCCATGTTCTACCTCACGCTGTGGTCGTGGCAGGCATGCGTCGTGACAATGGCCGTCATTACTGTCCTCGCATGCTTGGCGCGGGCACGTCAGGAGGTCGCATCATGATGGATCTGGCAGGAGTGCTTGCAGCTGCCGTGCTGCTCATCACCCTCGTAACCCTCGAGGTCCGGCGGCTTGGACCCGGCAGGTCAACCACCGCACCAAGCACTGGATCAAGCACTGGGCAACCGGCAGCAGCGCCGGTTCCCCACAGCCAGTCCAGGAACAGCAGGATCGTAGTCGGCGTCATGTGGGCGGCCTTCCTGCTCCTTCTCTTCCCCCGCGTCCTTGGACTGCTTACGTGAACCTGGGGCGCGGGGCGCGATGGTTGCTCGTCAGCGACCTCCATCTGGACGTCACTGACGACGATCCCCGGAACCCCGGCAGGGTACTGCCGGGGTTCCTCCACCGCGAGGTGCCCGCCGCCCCGGGCATGCAGCAACACCTTGTCTTCGTTGGTGACACTTTTGAACTCACAGGCCTGTCCGAGAACGAGAGCCTGGCCCGGCTTGACTCCATCTTCGAACGGCACCCGGCCACTCTCCGGGCCCTCGAGGCGTGCGTGGCGCGCGGGGTGCAGCTGCACTTCGTATGCGGGAACCATGATGTGGAGTTGGCCCGCCCATCGGTGGCCGCACGGCTGGCGGCGCTGCTGGCACCCGATGATCCCACGCGGGTCCGGGTGCACCCGTGGTTCCTCTATGTCCCCTCCGTGCTGATGGCCGAGCATGGACACCTGCATCACGCGCTGCACCGGATACCCGAGGTGCTGCGCACCGCCGTCAACGGCACTGACGGGCTGGATCTGCCGCCCCTCGCCGCCTGGCATGCCCATCCCACGCGGTCGCGCCTCAGTCGTGCCGGAGCTGTTGCCCAGGCCTGTTTGGCCTCGGAACGGGCGGAACGGCGCGTCCGCGGCCCGGCCTATGGCGAGCTGCTCCAGACCGAGTCGCAGCGGCTCGCGCTCAACGGGACGGCAGTGCGGGAACTTGCACGCCTGTCCCGGTTCCGGACGGTGTCAGCGCTTCCCCTTACCGCGACCCGCATGGTGCTTGCTGCCACTGGACGCAATGTCAGTGGCGGGCAAGCTCCTGCGGCGGCAGCCCGGGTGGCGGGCATTCTTGAAGCGCACGGTTCCGAAGTGGCCTGGTACATCTCGGCCCACACGCACCGCGCCCTTGAATCACGGCTGGAAGGTTCTCCAACCCGGTACATCAACACTGGCACCTGGTCGTCGGACGTCCGCGGCCAAGGTCCGGATCAGTTGGACCGCCAGGTCTTTCCCTACGCGCTGATCGATGTCGCCGACGACGGGGGTACCAGCGGCGGATTGCGGTACTGGCACCCGGACGCCGGCTGACCCCACTGCCGCAGCCCCTGAACGCAGCGCTTGTGCCGGGTTTGATTCAACCTCCACATTGGGAAAGACCTCTTAGTCGTTGGCTCTGTTTGGTTGCCACCAACGTTAAGAGGTCTTTCCCATGGACGGGACGGGCAGCGTCCTGGCTAGGTGTTCACCCTCACTGGACTTCCCGCCAGACTGCGCCTTGGGGAATTTCACTGCCCAACTGGGTTGTGGAGCTGTGCGCCAGCCGGCGGCCGCGGAGGTAGCCGGCGGAGGTGAAGGCCAATACCGCAAGGACGGATCCTGCCCGTCCCAGTCCCATGGGATTGTCGCCCCGGCTCCAATCGCGGATTCCCGAGAACACGGCGCGCGGCAGTGTGCTGCGGACATACCGCCGTTCGGGACCGAGGGCCCGTTTGTGCCCCACGACGTGGCTGACCTGTGCCTTGGAGAGGCCCTCCGACCAGGACCTGGAAAGCATGTAGCGCACAGTCCCACGTTCCTGCGGGACGTGATGCCGGACCAAGGCAGCAGGTTCGTAAACGATCCGGGAACCGGGTGCGCCCATGGTGGAGCGGATGCAGATCTCGGTCTCCTCGCAGCCAAGCGGCAAATTGCCTTGCCTGCCCAGCGCGATGTTGAAGCCACCAACCTGTCGGAGGACGTCGAGCCTGAAGGACATGTTTGCCCCAATGAGGTTCCGGACTTCGGAGGCAACCGTCGGCATTCCGCGGTGGCTGCATCCAACGATCCAGTCGAGTTCTTCACCGAAGTAGCCTGGGCGGCCCTGGTCCCATACAGGTTCGACGCGGCCGCCAACGGCCAGCACGTCGGGATCGTCGTAGAGGACAAGCAGCCGTTCCAGCCAGTTTGGCGTCGCCACCGCATCATCATCCAGGAAGGCCACGATGTCCCCCTCTGCGAGTCCGACGCCCGTGTTGCGTGCCCCTGAAAGCCCCGGAGGGCCTTCGCTCTCCACCACTGTCACGTCGTCGACAATTTCGAGGAGCCGACCGTAGAGGTCCTCGTTATGGTCCACGACCACCAGGATCTCCTGGGGGGCGACAGTTTGGGCGCGGACGGACTCGATCACGTCCAGCAAAAGCTCCCAACGGCGTTCGGTGTAGGCACAAATCACGATCGACACACTTGGACGGACAATTCGATCCAGCATGCTAAGCCCCCTGAACCAATGCAAGGATGCTCTGCGGGTCGGTTGGCGTCCGCGGAACGCTGACGTTGGCGTAGGCGTACTTGACCCGGCGCAGGGCTTCGGGCCGGGCGCCGGCCGTGGGTGCCTCCCACATGGTGCATTCGTGGGCCAGCTTCCTCAGGACCCGCCACCCATCACGGAAGGTCTGCAGGTTGGAGGCTCCCGAAATCCGGTCAAGCTCAATGCTGGGGACTTCCGCAATCCGGAGGCCGGCCCGTGCTGCCCGGACGATCAGTTCAGTTTCGATTTCGAATCCGTCTGATTCGAGTTGCAGGATCTCAAGGCATTCACGCCGAAACGCAATATATCCGTAGCAAAGATCGGAGTAATTGCTGTGCAGCACCGCGTTGGCCAACTTGGTCAGCGCCTGGTTGCCGGCTTTCCGCAGGCGCGTGAGGTCCTCGGAGCCCCCACCGGTGACATGCCGCGAGCCCTTGACGAAGTCGTAGTCATGTTGCAGCGGGGAAACGAACCACCCGATCTCCTGCGGGTCCATGCTGCCGTCCGCGTCAAGCATGACAATAATGTCGCCTGAGGCGGCAGCGAACCCTGAGCGTAGGGCCACACCTTTCCCCTTGCGGGGCTCATTGACGATGACGAGATTGTCGCGGACCGCCTGGGCTACTCCCACAGTGTTGTCGGTGGACCGGCCGTCCACGATGATGACCTCATCAACGTAGGACGGCATCCTGCGCAGGACCCACGGAATGTTCCTGGCTTCGTCCAGTGTTGGAATGACGACGCTGACGGAGGCCTTACCGGGCTCCGTGCCCTGCATCGCAAGAGTAATTGGGAGCTGGATGGAAATGGACAAATACCTCACCACTTCATGACGTTTGCGGATAGTTAACAACGAACCCGCCCGCTTGGAAGCCGAGCGCGTCTTTGACGCTTTATCCGGTCATGGGTCTGGTCTCGGGCCCCAGCTCTCGTTAGCCTTTGACTCTGGCCGTGGAGAAAGCCTATTTCCACCCCTTTCGAGTGTCACCAGTAGCGAGTACTCAGTTTCTGCAGTCATATTTACTGCGATAAGGCAAGTACGGGGATTACGGGTGCAGGGTGATATTAGGTATAGGGGTTATTGTCTGCCGCGCGTTTTTAAGTACGGGGGTTATCATGCCGCCCTTCGTGGTTCATGCGATGGGGTGGCGCCGGTACTGCCGCCAATACCGCAATCGCCGGGCCCTGCAAGGCCCCAGCGTTCGCCGGGCCGGCCTTCAGCCACGCGGCCGGGACCTTGAGCAATTGTGGATCTAATCTTGATGCAATCCAGCGCAAATTTGTATGGTGCCATGTTTAGTGGCGCGTTATATTCGCTTGTAGCGGCCTACGCGTTGGGGAGCGCGGCCACCATTTGAACCGGCAGTACAAAATGCGGTCTCCTTCTTCGATGATTGGGGACCCCATGCCGCTTGTGGGCCGAAACAAAGAAATTGACCGGATTCTTTCTGCGATCCGTGGCCCCAAGGAAACAGCCTTGGCCATCGTCGGCGGCCGGGGCATAGGCAAGTCAGCCCTGTTGTCCGAAATTTCCTCTCTCTGCGAATACCGGTCCGTGTTCCTGGCCGCCAGCGCCGCTGAATCGGGCTGGCCCTTTTCCGGTCTGACTGCGCTGCTGAATGAGATGGATGACCCGGTCCTGAACGGGTCCGTCGACGCCCTCCGGGGTGGCAACGCCGGTGCCCTGACCGTTCCCGCTGTGTCCGGCATGCTGCTCAGCGGACTGCAGCGCCGGTCGTCAACGCGGACCATCATTGCGATTGACGACGCCGACAGCCTGGATCCGGCCAGTCAATCAGTCATTGGATTCCTGGCACGGCGACTGGCCGGCACGGAAATTGTCCTTTTTGCGGGCATGCGGGACGAGGTCCCCGGAAGCCCCTTCACCGGCCTCCCCGCCCTGCGCCTGGGTGCGCTGAGCCAGGGTGACACCGTGCGGATGCTGGAAAGCATGCCAACCAAACAGACCACGACGGCGGTGGCCCACGCGGTTGCCGCAGCCACCGGCGGCAACCCGCTTGCCGCCGTCGAACTGTACAGCGGGCTGGTGGAGAGGCACGCCGGCGGCAAGTGCGCACTGCCCATCCCGCTGTCCTCCACGAGCAGCCTTGACGCTGGACACGCATCAGCGGTGGCCGCTCTGACCCCCGGCGCGAGCATGGTCCTGGACCTGCTTGCGCTCTCGTTCCGCAGTGACATCACCACTATCGGGAAAATCGACCATGAAGCGTGGCTTCACGCAGATGAATTGGTGGCTGCCGGACTGGTGCAGCGATCCGGACAACACCTGTGGATAGCGGACCAGATGCTGCGGGGCCATGTGCACGCGGCCATGCCACCTGACGTCCGCACCGCAACCCACCGCGCCCTGGCTGAAGCAGCACGGGGCACCGATCGGCATGCCCGCAGCTGGCACTTGAGCTTCGCGGTGGTCTTGGAGCACGAAACTCCCTTCCACCTTCTCCGTAACGCGGTGCACCTGGTCCGGAGGGGCGAGGTGTCCTTCGCGGTGGAGTGCATCGAGCGGGCCCTCGCCATCAACCCGGGCGAAGCGGAAACGGCGGCACGCCTCACCGGGCTGGCCGAGCTGCTCTTCACCCGCGGTGATCTGGTGCATGCGCGCCGGTACCTGGAGTGGGCGCAAGGGGTCACCCGCGACCCCAACCTGATTCTGCGGTTGACCGGCCTCTCCTTCGAGATCGATTTCGTCCAGGGCGTTGCGGTGCGCTGCAGCATGCTGCAGCGGCTGGTAAAGGAGTTTGGCCAGCACGATCCGGGGTATTCCGCTGCCCTGCTGGCCATCGGCGCCGTCTATTATGCCGAGCGGTGGGAACTGAAAGAGGCAGTTGAGCTGCTGCGCCAGGGCGGCGCGTTCCGCGGCTCCGCGTCCTTGCAGTGCCTGGCCATCGCCGACCATGCCGAACTGCTGGTCGAATCGATCAGCGGCGGAAGGGCAAACCCCTCCCGCCGCCCCGGGCAGGTCCGCAGCGCCCGGCCGGCCCGCCTCCTGCTGCGCGGCCGGGCGCTCACCTATGCGGAACAGTACGAAAGCGCCCGTGAAGCCTTCGCGATGCTCCGCAGCTCCACAGAACCGGACCACGCCAACTGGCGGGAAACAGCAGCCCTCACGGCAGTAGACAATGAGATCCGCGCCGGGAATGTGGCAGCGGCGGTCAGGCTGATCGACGAACTCGAGCTCTGCCAACCTGACCTGGAGTACCACCGGGGAGCCCGGCACCTGTTCCGGGTTTGGCGTGCCTACTCGTTGGGCGATGACGAACTCGCGCGTAACCAGGCCGCCAATGCCCTGGACTATCTGCGATCGGGAAACCACCCTGGGCTCACGGCACAGCTGGCGGCCTGCCATGGCCACTTCGCACTCCTGCGGGGTGACCTGGCGGAGTCCGTTGTCCAGTTGTCCAGGGCCGCGGAAATCGGTCTGGGGCTGGGCAACCCCACCCTGCTGCGCTGTGAGGCCGACCTGGTGGAGGTACTGGTCCGTCTTGGCCGGCACCGTGAAGCCACCCAGGCTCTTCAACGCCTGGAAAGCCGTTCGGCGGGGTTGCGCTCTCCGTGGCTGGTCATGGTGGTTGCCCGGAGCCGCGCCATGCTTGCGGACGGCGAGCAGTCCCTGCAGCTCTTCAAGCAGGCGCTTGAAGACAGGAACGGTCACAGGCTTGAGCGGGGCAGGACCCTGATGTGCTATGCGGAACGTTTGCATGGCTTCGGCAGGCTGCGCCACGCGCGGGAGGCCTTGCTCCGGGCCAAGGTGATGTTTGACGAGGCCGGGGCTGATGCCTGGACGCAGCACGTGGACGCCCTCCTGCTGGACGAACGGTGGGAGGCCGTCCGCCCGCAGGGCAACCCGTCAATGCTCTTGCTCACGGACCATGAGAGGGCGCTGGCGATGATGGTGGCCCGGGGGATGCGCAACAAGGAAATAGCCGGCACATTGTATGTTTCGGTCCGCACCGTCGAAGTACGCCTCACGGCCATCTACCGCAAGGTCGGCGTTGAGTCCCGCGCACAGCTGACTGCCCTGGCCGCCGGCAAGGCAACTCCGGCTGCGGAGCCGTACGTCCTGCCCGTCCTGTGATCCACAGGTCCCCGCAGTTTCCACATAGTCCCTGTTCCGAACCACATAGCCTTCGGTGTCCAGCCGGAAAGTGTGCCCCTGGCGAATAGCCTTGTCCCACGTTCAGAGGACGTCACGCGCCGGGAAAGGTACAGCATGGACCGGATTCCAGTAACGACACCCCGGCAGGCTGCTGCCGGAGCCGTCACGTGAGCGAACTGATCCTGATAGGTGCCAGCGGCCTGGCGCGTGAAGTCCTGGCCATGGTCCGCGGCAGCGGCCAGTATGACGTGGTTGGGCTGCTCGATGATGACAGGGAGATGGCCGGCGTCACCGTCGATGGTGCCCCCGTCCTTGGCAGCATTGATGATGCAGTCAACTACATGCACGCCTTCCTCCTGGTGTGCATTGCGTCCAGCAGGGAACGCGAAGCGGTGGTGTCGCATCTGGGCACCTTGGGGATCGGCGAGTCGAGGTACGCCAGTGCGGTGGATCCTTCCGTCCAGTACCCGGAAGGCTGCCGTGTGGGCCGCGGCAGCATCCTGCTGCGCAACGTAACCCTCACTGCCGCCGTGAGCCTGGGATCCCACGTGGTTGCCATGCCCTCCGTCACGTTCTCGTACGACGACGATGTCTCCGACTTTGCGACCTTCGCCGCGGGCGTCTCACTGGGCGGCGGCGCCAGGATAGGCAAGGGCGCCTACCTCGGATTGAATTCGAGCGTCCGGGAGAGGACATCCGTGGGAGACTACGCGACCATCGGCATGGGCGCGGCCGTTCTCAGCAATGTTCCCGACGGCGAAACGTGGGTAGGGGTGCCTGCCCACCAAATTGACCATGGTGGGTTCAACTACGGCTGGATCCGTTAGGGGTGTGCCCCCGCCGGCAAGGCCGCCGTCCGGAAGAACAGCTCCGTCACCGCGGTCAGGCGCCGTGGATCCTCAATCCCGCACAGCTCCCGGGCCGAGTGCATGGACAGCAGGGGCACGCCCACGTCCACGGTCCGGATGCCCAGCCGGGTCGCGGTGAGCGGCCCGATGGTGGAACCGCAGGGCACCACGTTGTTGGACACGAATTCCTGGTAGGGAACGCCTGCTTCGCCGCAGAGCCGCGCCCAGAATGCGGCGCCGAACGCGTCCGTGGCGTAGCGCTGGTTGGCATTGATCTTCAGCAGCGGCCCGCCGTTCAGCACGGGATGGTTGGCGGGGTCGTGCCGCTCGGGATAGTTGGGGTGCACGGCGTGGCCGGCATCGGCAGAGAGGCAGAACGACGCCGACAAGGCCTGCCGCCGTTGGCTCACCGTCGCGCCCAGGCCGTCGGAGATGCGCACCAGCACGTCCTCGAGGATGGGCCCGCAGGCTCCTGAGCGGGAGTTGGAGCCGATTTCCTCGTGGTCGAAGGCGGCAAGGACCGCAATCGGGCCGCCGGCGGCTGCGGACTCCGCATGGGCGGTCAGCGCTGCCAGTCCGGCATGCGTGGCGGAAAGGTTGTCCAGCCGCCCTGATGCGAAGAACTCCCCCTTGCCCCCGAAAACCGCAGGCGCCTGCGTGTCCGCAATGACGACGTCGTACCCGCCAATCTGCCCCGGATCGACGGATGCGCCGGCAACCGACGCCGCCAGCACGCCCAGCAGGTCGGAGTCTGAAGGACTTCCCAGCCCCCAGACGGGGTTCATGTGGCGCTGTTTGTCCAGGGTGAGGCCATCATTCACGGCCCGGTCCAGGTGGATGGCCAGCTGCGGGAAGCGGAGCAGCGGCCCGGTGGCCGTGAGGTGCTCGGTGCCATCAAGCATCACCAGCCTGCCCGCCAGCCGCAGCTCCCGGTCCAGCCAGGAATTCAGCAGGGGGCCGCCGTAGATTTCCACCCCGGCCTGGAGCCAGCCGTGCGCACCCGTGGTGGGCTTGGGCTTGAGCTTGAACGACGGCGAATCGGTGTGCGCGCCCAGGATGTTGAAACCCGTGGCGGGTCCCGCGTCTTCGGGGACCACCCAGGCGATCAGGGCGCCGTCGCGGATGATGAAGAAGGAACCGGGCCCGGCCTCCCACGGCTGCAGCTCATCCAGGCGGGTGAACCCGGCTTCCTCCAGGCGCCGGCCCCCCTCATGCGCAGCGTGGAAGCTCGACGGCGATGCGCTGACATAGGCGCCAAGGTCCTGGATGTGGTCTGCAGCAGAGGGAGGCAAAGGCATGGTCCCGAGTCTAGTGCCGCGCCTACTCGACAGGTGCCGGCGCAGCCTCGGTTGCCACGTCCGGCTGGCCCGCGGCGGCCACGCCCTTCCGCCGGTAGCGCAGCACGCCCACCGCCACCACAACGGCTGCCAGTGCAATCGAAAGCAGCAGGGACTCCCGGGTGGACTCCACGATCACCATGCCGATCAGCAGGGCCACGATGCTGATGATCGCTGCCCACGTGAGGTAGGGGAAAAGCCACATCTTCAGCTGCAGGTCCTTTGCTGCGGCTCCCATGCGCTTGCGGAGGACCAGCTGCGAGGCGGAGATGACCAGCCAGACGAACAATGCGATGGCTCCGGAGGTGTTGACCAGGAAGAGGAACACCGTGTCCGGGGCAATGTAGTTCAGGCCCACCGTGACGAAGCCGACCACGGTGGAGGCGAGGACCGCGGCAGCGGGTACGCCGCGGCGGGAGATGCGGGTCCATGCCCGCGGTGCGTCACCGCGGGTGGAGAGTGAGAACAGCATGCGGCTGGCGGTGTAGAGGCCGGAGTTCAGGCAGGACAGCACAGAGGTCAGCACCACCACGTCCATGATGGTTCCGGCGCCCGGGATGCCGAACAGTTCGATGACCGCTACGTAGGGGCTCTTGGCCACCGAGGCCGAGTTCCACGGAAGCAGGGTGACCACCACGGCGATGGAGCCGATGTAGAAGACCAGGATGCGCCATACGGTGGACTTCACGGCCTTCTTCACGGCATCCACGGGGTTTTCTGATTCGCCGGCGGCGATGGTGGCGATTTCGGCGCCGAAGAAGGAGAAGACCACCACGAGGATTCCGGCCAGGACAGCGCCCGGACCGTTGGGCATGAAGCCGCCGTTGTTGATCAGGTTGCTCAGGCCGGGGGCTGGGACACCGGGGATGAGCCCCAGGATGGCGGCGGCACCGAAGACCAGGAAGAGGACGATCGCCGCCACCTTGATGGACGCGAACCAGAACTCGAACTCGCCGTAGGACTTCACCGAGCCGAGGTTGGTGAGCGTCAGCAGCACCATGAGGACAAGGGCCCAGACCCACTGGTCAATGCCCGGCACCCACCGGTGCATGATGGCTGCGCCTGCAGTGGCCTCGATGCCCAGGACGATGATCCAGAACCACGCGTAGAGCCAGCCGATGCTGAACCCTGCCCAACGGCCCAGTGCCTTGTCCGCATAGGTCGAGAATGAGCCCGTTTCCGGGTTTGCCGCGGCCATCTCCCCCAGCATGCGCATGACCAGGATGACCACCAGGCCCGCGGCAGCATAGGCGACGAGGATACCCGGGCCGGCCTGCTGGATGGCGGCACCCGAGCCGACAAAGAGGCCTGCACCAATGACGCCGGCGATGGCGATCATGGACAGGTGCCTGGGTTTCAGGGACTTTGAGAGTTGCTGGTCAGCATGCATGGAAGCGCCGTCCTGTTGGGAAAATAGCATGGGTTGAGCGACGTGCCTTGGTGGACCACCGGGGGACCGTGTGATGCACCACATCGTCGTTTCACCCTAGGTCGGCCATTATGCACCTTGCTTTGTGCACTCCAACAGACCTGGTTGCTCCCAACAGGACGTGCCTCCAAGCAGGAACCACCACGGGCAAAGAAAGTTTCCCGCCATGCACTTTTGTAATGTGCCGGAAACCACGCGCCGTCCCTCTCGCCGGGGGCGTCAGCAGTGGTTGGCCGCTAAACGTCCCGCCGCTTCAACAGGACTGCCGCGAGCAGGACGGGGATAATGACCCAGGCGCCAAGGACGAGTGCCGCCTGCCAGGCTTCCAGGGTGTCCGGAACATGCAGGGCCGCCGTCAGCGGATCAACGGTATTGCCTGGCAGGTACTTGCGGGCCTCCTTGAAGAAGTCCCCGGGAATGAGCTGGAAGGCGATGGGTGCCACGAAGAAGATGCCCACCAGGCTCATGATGCCGCCGGCGGAATTCCTGATGAGAGTGCCCAGGGCCATGCCGATGGCGGCGACGGCGGCCACATAGATGCTGTTGACCAGAAGGAGCTTCACCGACTGGGAACTGCCAAGGTCCAGCGTGAGGCCATAGTTGTCCAGGATGGGCACGGCCACCAGTCCTGCCACCCAGGTGGAGACGGCGGTAACCACGAATGACGTCACCATGACCACCACGAGCTTTGCAGCGAACGCGGGAAGGCGCCTGGGCACGGCCGCGAAGGTGGACCGGGCCATTCCGGTGGTGAATTCCGAACTCATCAGGAGCACACCAAGGGACCCCAGGATCAGCTGGGCGAAGGCGATGCCGGAGGTGGGCACGCTGACGGCAAGATCGCCGCCCTGCGATGCCATCCGCGCCGCGGCCTGCGGATCCCTTGTGGCCGCGTCGGCGAACTGGCCCGTCCCCCACGCGGACAGCGCGCCGAACCCGACCATGACCACCGCCGTGGAAGCGAGCAGGATCAGCGTGGAAAGGAGGCTGCGGAACTTGATGACTTCCGAGTTGAGCACCCGGAGGAACGTGGGGCCGGGCAGGGCCCGTCCACCGGCACGGGGGCTGCGGCCCCCGGCGGAGGATGCGGGGTCAGGCGAAGACGTGGGTTCGGTGGTGGTTACGCTCATTACTTGCTTACCTCCGCGGCGGGCAGGGAGTGGTATTCGACGTCGTCCTTGGTCAGTTCCATGTACGCCTCCTCGAGGCTGGCGACGAGCGGCGTCAGTTCGTAGACCATGACGTGGTTTTCCAGGGCGGCCGCCGCGATGGTCCTGGGCTCCAGGCCCGTTACTTCGAGCAGTTCCCGCTCCGGGACGTCGATGGACGCGCCCCGTCCGGCGAGCAGCTGGTGGAGACGGTCGGGTTCGTCGGTACGCACCCGGACCCGTGCCTGCCCCTTGCCGGTGATGATGTCACGGATGGGTGCATCGGCAATCATGCGGCCGCGCCCAATGACGATCAGGTGGTCGGCGGTCTGGGCCATCTCGCTCATCAGGTGGCTGGAAAGGAAAACCGTGCGTCCCTGCCCTGCGAGGTAGCGGACCAGGTTCCGCACCCAGACCACACCTTCCGGGTCCAGGCCGTTGACGGGTTCATCCAGGATGAGGGTCTGCGGGTCCCCCAGCAAGGCTGCCGCTATGCCCAGCCGCTGGCCCATCCCCAGGGAGAAGCCGCCGGCCTTCTTGCGTGCCACGGCCTCCAGCCCCGTCATTTCAATCACCTCGTGCACCCGGGATTTGGGGATGCTGTGCGTGGCCGCCATGGCCAGCAGGTGGTTGTAGGCACTGCGGCTGGTGTGGACCGCCTTGGCATCGAGAAGGGCACCCACTTCGCGCAGGGGTGCCTTGTGCCGGACGTACGGCAGGCCGTTCACGGTGACCGAGCCCGACGTCGGCCGGTCCAGTCCCATGATCATCCGCATGGTGGTGGATTTTCCTGCCCCGTTGGGGCCCAGGAAGCCGGTCACTTGCCCTGCCCTGACGGTAAAGCTGACGCCGGCCACGGCGGTTTTGGCGCCGTAGACCTTGGTCAGCCCGTTTGCCTCGATCATGAAGAATCCTTTGCACGGCAGCGCGCGGCTGCAGACGACTTTCGGTGGGTGTTCATGCCTTACGCTACCGATGCCCGGGCAGCTTTTTCCCGGAATCAGGGTTGATTCAGGGGAGAATCAGGGTAGTTACTTCCCCCACGTCCACGTGGTCAGCGGCGCGGGGAGTAATACGTCAGTGCCTTCGGCTGGATCCGGTACGCGACGCTGCGCACGCCGGCCAGCGCTTCGCCATCCACCGCCAGCGCCATGGGTGCGCCTCCGGCGTCGATCCTTACCTCTGTGGCCTCCCGCAGGTGGGTGATGCGGGAGCTTGCCACTGTTCCCGTCAGCACGGACCACAGCAGCCGCAGCCGGGCAAAGGATTCGTCAGCCGTGATCATCCGGACGTCCAGCACGCCGTCATCCATCACCGGCCGGAACAAGGGCGCATGGTCCCGGGGGTAATAACGCCCCCTGCCCAGATAGGCAATCCACACCTTGCGCACAACGCCGTCCACGGACAGGGTGGTTGGGGTGCCCGCCGCAAAGGTCCTGAACATGGCCACCACCCCTGCCAGCGGCTTCCCGAGCGCCGGTTGCAGGTGTTCCCGGCGGCGGACAAAGTTCGGATAAAGGCCGACGCTGGAGGTGTTCAGCATGACCATTTCCGAGACCTCCGGGCTTCCCGCCAGGCCCCGTTCCGCCGTCACCACCCCGATGTCCGCCAGGGCCGCTTCACCTTTGCTGGCCGCATCCACTGCATCCTTCAGGCTTCCCGTCCCCGCGTCGCGCGCAAAGTGGTTCAGGGTGCCGCCGGGCAGGACCAGCAGGGGAATCGAACGTGCGACGGCGGCGGCGGCAGCTGCGCCGACCGTTCCGTCACCGCCCCACACGCCCAGGGCGCGGGTGCCAGGGAAGTCGGCGGTGGCGGCGATCCGTTGCACCAGGTCCTCGTCCGGCTGCACGGTATTTATATGCGCTTTGGGAAATACTTCCTTGAGTGCTGACGCCGTCTCCTCCTTGAAGGATCCGCCCAAGGTGTTGACCACAATGCTCAGACCCTCGCCGCCCGGCAACTCAGGCGCACTGGTCCATGCCCTGGTCGTCTGCGGAATCGGCGGACGAACCGGCCACCAATGGCGGGTCACCAGCGCAGCACCGGCACCAAGGGCCGAACCGAAGAGGACGTCCGACGGCCAGTGGGCGCCGGTGTGAACCCGCGAATAGGCGACTCCCACGGCTGCGGGAGCCAGGGCAGCACCTACGGCCGGGCGGACCAAGCCTGCCCCGACTGCGAACGCTATCGCAGACGCCGAATGCCCCGATGGCATGGAGGAACTGGTGGGCTGTGGATGCACGAAGCGGAATACCGGAAGATGTTCGGGGAGCGGGCGGGTCCGGGGGAGCAGCGTCTTGAACACCACGTTGGTCACGGCGGAGGCCACCCCTTGGGCGATCAGCCCATGCAGTGCTGCCCTCCGCGTCTTGCCGGGAAACAACGCCAGGACGGCCGCCGCTCCCATCCAGAGCTTTCCGTGGTTGGCCGAGGCGGAAAGCCGGCGGAAGAACACATCGTGGTTGCCGCCGGGCAGGTTGGATACATGCTTGAGAAGGTATCTATCGAGGCGGCTGATCCAGCTTCTCCCCCGCGGCCTGGCGCTTTGCATGTGATCACCCTAACCCAAGGTCTAGTCCCGCTTGGCGGCTTCCTGCCCGGCGGCTTCCTCGACCGCGTTAAGGGGCCTCGCGGCACCGGCAAGAAGCAGCGCCACCAAGATGGGTGCCATGATGGCCAGCAGCGCGGTGTGGATACCGGTGAGGTCACCGAGGTAGCCCAGCAGCGGTGGTCCAGCAAGGAATGATATATACCCCAAAGTGGATACAACGGAAACGCGTGCGGCTGAGTGCCGTGGGTCATCGGACGCAGCGGACATGCCCATGGGGAAAGCCAGGGCGGCGCCGACGCCCCACAGGGCTGCACCGATGCCGGCCAGCCAGATATTGGGCGCCAGCACAAAAAGGCCCAGGCCCGCGGCCGCTGCGGCCATGCTGGCCCGCAGGACTGCCACCCGTCCGTATGCGTCAATGACTCGGCCGCCCAGGAACCGCATGGCGGTCATGGCCAGGACGAAGAGGGCGAACATGAGGGCGCCGGTGGATTCGGAGGCCGCGAGCCCGTCCACTGAGGCCTTGGCGATCCAGTCGTTGCCCGCTCCCTCGGTGAGGGTGGCGCCCAGGACCACGACGCCGATGAGCAGTGTCCTGCTGTCCCGCCACGCGGACGGTCCCTTGGCGGGTTTCGGCTCCCCCTCCACGGGGGCGGTGGAGATGTGGGGAAGGAAGTAGCGTGGCACGGTCAATGCCACCAGCACCACCACGGCTGCAATCGCCATGAGATGCAGCGGCAGGTCCACACCCAGGGTGGAAAGCCCTGCACCCACCAGGGCGCCAACGAATGCGCCGCCGCTGAAGGCCGCGTGGAACTGGGGCATGATGGTGCGACGGAGCTTGTGCTCCACGTCGGCCCCTTCGATGTTCTGTGCCACATCCCAAAGGCCAATGCCAATGCCAAAGAAGAACAGCGAAACCGCTGTTCCGGGAATGGACGTGGCCGAAAGCGACAGGGCGATTCCCACACCTGCGGCCGCCGCCAGCAAGCCCGCAAAGCGGACCGTGTTGGCGGTGCCAATCCTGCCGACCACCAGGCCGGCGGTGGGAAGTGCCAGCAGTGAGCCTACGGCCGTGCACAGCAGCAGCGTGCCCATTTGCCCTGACGTGATGTGCAGCGTCTGCGTAACGGCAGGGATCCTGGCCGCCCAGCTTGCGAACACGAGTCCGTTGATCCCGAAGACCACGAACGTGGCTGCGGCGGCGGCTCTCAAGCCTGCCTGCTCTTCCTTACCTGTACTGGAGCTCATACGTACACTACTTCCACAGAGTATTTTTTAAGGTCGGCATGGTCCTGGGCGCTGAATTGCCGGTCCGTCACGATGACATCCACTTTTTCCAGGCCGACGACGAGCACCCGGGCGCTGGCCTGCCACTTTCCCGCGGAGGCGGCCACCACCACTCGTGCCGCAGCTTCCAGGCCGGCCTTCTTCACCGCGGCATCGTCGAGGTCGTGGGCCAGCAGGCCGTCGCGGAAGTCCACTGCGCAGGGCGTGACCACCGCGGTGTCAAAACGCAGGGACCTGATGTTGGACTCGGCCAGCGGTCCGCGGAAACAGAGTTCACCGGGCACCACGCTTCCACCCGGCAGCAGCAGGGCGGGGCGGGAGCCTGCGACACCGTCACCGCCTGCAGCCGCATTGAGGGCCTGCAGGGACATGGGCATCAGGGTCACCTGCCGGCCGGCCGCTGCCCGCGCCACTTCGGTTGCCGTGCTGCCGCTGTCCAGCCAGACGTGTTCGCCGTCGGCCAGCAGGCCGGCCACGGCAGCTGCGATGCGCTTCTTGGCATCCCGGTCCTCCAGCTCCCGCTGTCCGTAGCCCGGGTTGCGGCCGTGGCCTATCAGGCTCCTGGCGCCGCCGTGGACCCTGCGGAGCACACCGTGGCCGGCCAGTACTTCAAGGTCCCGGCGGATGGTTGCGCCAGAGGCGGCGCAGGCCTGCATCAGGTCCTCGACGCTCACCTCCGGCTGCCGCCGGAGGATTTCGGCAATGGTCCTGTGCCGCTCGTCCGTTTTCATGAGCAAATGATATCAACTCATGATCATTTGCTCATGTGGTGGCCGGGACAGCTCAGCGGCTGCGCGCCACCCTCTGTTCGTCCCACACCGGCTCCGCCGACTCGTACACCTTCCCGTCGGAGCCGAATACGATGAACCGGTCGAAGGTCCGGGCAAACCAGCGGTCGTGGGTGACCGCCAGGACAGTTCCCTCGAAGTGGTCAATGGCCCGCTCCAGCGCTTCAGCGGAGTGCAGGTCCAGGTTGTCCGTGGGCTCGTCCAGCAGCAGCAGGGTGGCACCACTGAGCTGAAGCAGGAGGATCTGGAACCGCGCCTGCTGGCCGCCGGAGAGTGACTCATACTTCTGTTCCGACTGTCCCGCCAGGCCGTAGCCGTCCAGGGCACCCGCGGCGGCCTCCCGGCCCAGCCCGGAACGGTGTTCATCGCCGCGGTGCAGGATTTCCAGCAGGGTCTTTCCCAGCAGGTCGGGACGGACATGGGTCTGGGCAAAGAATCCCGGCCGGATCCTGGCACCGAGCTTGACGGTGCCTTCGTGCGGTACCTCGGCGATGTCAACATCGGACACGGGCAGGTGTTCGCGTTCGGGGTCAGTGCCGCCAGTTGCCAGCAGCCGCAGGAAGTGCGACTTGCCGGAACCATTGGAGCCCAGCACGCCCACGCGGTCGCCGAACCACACTTCCGTGGAAAAGGGCTTCATGAGCCCGGTGAGTTCCAGCTTCTCCGCCACGATGGCGCGCTTGGCGGTCCGTCCGCCTTTGAGCCTCATTTGCACGTTCTGCTCGATGGGCAGCGCCTCGGGCGGCCCCACTTCAAGGAACTTTGCCAGCCGGGTCTGGGCGGCATGGTAGCGGTTGGCCATGTCGGAGCGGAACGCGGCCTTGTTCTTGTACATGTTGACGAGTTCCTTGAGCTTGATGTGCTCCTCGTCCCAGCGCTTGCGCAATTCCTCGAACCGGGCGTTCCGGTCCGCCCGGGCCTCCACGTACGATTCGAATCCGCCCCCGTGGATCCACGCGGCGGCCCCGTTGATCCCCGGCTCAAGGGTGACAATGCGCCCGGCGGCGTTGTTCAGCAGCTCGCGGTCGTGGCTGATGAAGAAGACGGTTTTCCTGGAGTCATTGAGCTTCTCCTCGAGCCAGCGCTTGCCCGGCACGTCAAGGTAGTTGTCCGGCTCGTCCAAAAGGAGGAGATCGTCCGGGCCGGCGAACAGTGCTTCCAGCACCAGGCGCTTCTGCTCGCCGCCGGAAAGGGTCGACGCCGGGCGGTGCTGTGCGCGGTCAAAGGGCAGCCCCAGCGCGGCCATGCAGACCTCGTCCCAGACGGTCTCGACGTCGTAGCCGCCGGCGTCCCCCCAATCCACGATGGCCTGGGCGTACCGCATCTGGGTGGGCTCGTCGTCGTCCTCCATCATGGCCAGCTCGGCGTCATCCACCTCGCGGGCAGCGGCTGCCAGGGCCGGGGGAGCGGCGGACACCAGGAGGTCCCGGACGGTGGAGCCGTCCCGCACCTGCCCCACGAACTGGCGCATGATGCCCATGTTTCCGGACCGCCCAATGACGCCCTCGTCCGGGACCAGGTCTCCGGCGATGATCCGGAACAGCGTGGTCTTCCCCGTGCCGTTGGGCCCGATGAGGGCGGTCTTGGTGCCGTCAGGGACCTTGAAGGTCACTCCGTTCAGGAGCTGGGTGCCGTCGGAGAGGAAGTAGTCGATGCCGGAAACGTCAATATGGGCCACACCGTCAATCCTCCCACGCCGGTCCCTTGCCTGGCGGGGTCCCCTAGCCGGCGGCGGTGAGGAACTGCTTCAGCAGCGGGCCGGAGGTGGTGGCGCCCAGGCCGCCGTCCTCCACGAAGACGGCTACGGCCAGGTCCCCGTGGACGGCCACGATCCAGGCGTGCGTCTTTGGCGGAGTCTCGGTGCCGAATTCGGCGGTTCCGGTCTTCGCCCCTACCGGTGCCCCGGGGACGCTGGACAGGAACCCCGCGTGGCCGGACGTGACGACGGCGCGCATCATGTCTGCCAGCGACGCCGCCTCCGCAGCCGTGATCGGCTTGTCCGAGGCGGTGGAGGGTGCCTCGGCAGCGGCGGTTGCGGACCGGTCGGCCGCGGGGGCAGTGGAACCTGCCGTTGTTCCGGCAGCGGGCGCACCGGCGTCGGGGTTGAGGACCAGCTGCGCGGCGACGGGGGCGCCCTTGGCCACGGAGCCGGCCATGATTGCTGCGGCCAACGGGGAGAGCAATACCTTGCCCTGGCCAATCATGGACGCTGCGTGTTCGGTGCCCTGCGCCTGCCCTGGAACGGAGCCCAGGAAGGCTTCGGCGCCAAGTTTCGGCGCCTCCACCGCCACTCCCATGGACGTGGCAGCGGCTTCAAGCTGGCCCTGCGACACCGAGTCACGCTGGGAGATGAAGGCAGTGTTGCAGGAGTGGGCAAAGGCGTCCCGCAGGGTCACCGCGCCCAAAGAGGTCTCGGGGTAGCCTTCCGAGTTTTTGAAGGTCCGCCCGTCCACCGTGAGCGTGGGGGTGCACTGGATGGTGGAGTCGGGCGTCATCCCGTTCCGGAACATGGCCAGGGAATCCACCATCTTGAAGATCGATCCCGGGGCGTACTGTCCCAGCATTGCCGTGTTATAGCCGTTGCTGCCCGGCCCGGAAGCCGCTGCCAGCACGGCTCCGGTGGAGGGTCGGAGGGCCACGATGGCTGACGCCGGCCCCACCGGCTCCAGGATGCCCTCAGCCAGCGTCTGCAGCCGCGGATCGAGGGTGGTCTTCAGCGGCGTCCCGGGCTTGGGCTCCACCTGGAAGAGGACGCGGCGGGGGTCGGTGCCGGCGGATTGGATCTGTTCGCGCGTGAGGTCGGCCCGTTGCGCGCGGATGACGACGGCGTCCGATCCGCGGAGCTGTTCGTCATACTGCTGCTGGAGCCCTCCGATGCCCGTGACGTCCCCGGGGGCCAGGGCGCCATCGGACGCCTCGATTTGTTCCGCCGTCGCTTCCCCTACCGACCCGAGCACGGCCCGGGCAAACGTCCTGCTCGGGGCCAGGGGGATGGATGCCGGGATGCCGCGGGCGCCGGGAATGGCCTGGATCTGTGCATCGGTGATGGTCCGGCCCTCTTCGCGGAGGGTGATGGCGGAAACAAAGGCCTGGGCCCCTGCTGCCTTGACCTGCTGCACGTAGGCGGCAGGGTCCACTCCCACCAGGGCAGCCAGTTTGCCGGCGGAATCGGCGGGGTCTGCGCTGCCCAACTGGGGCTTGTCGATGCCCACATTCACCACGGGGCGGTAGGTCACCAGCGGGACGTCTCCGGCGCCCAGGATGTCTGCGCGCTGGGGGGTCTGGGATCCTTTGGTCACGATTTCGCTGTCCCCGAGGCCCGGTGCCAGGATGGCCGGATCCCAGACGGTGAGCCATTTATCGCCGGACTTCCTGAAGTTCGCTGCGATGGTGTACTTCCATTCCGCGTCGCCGAACTTCCAGGTGTAGTTCAAGGGTGCGGAGGCCTTGTCCCCGTCCAGCGTGAGTCCGCCTGCCTGGACCTCGGGCTTTTGCGGGTCCAGGGCCGCGAAGACCTGGTGCAGCTGGTCGTTCGCTGCGGCGGCGTCCTTGCCGTCGAAAGCCACGGACCCTACGTCGAGCGCCGAGACTGCGCCGGCCAGCTGCCGTGCCGCGGCTTCGGCGCCGGACTTTCCGTCATCGCAGGCCACCAGCGAGGTTCCGATAATGAGCGCAGTTATGGCAAGCGAAAGTTTTGTTGTTTTCCCCATCGCGCCATTATCCCCCGGGCCGGCTGACATCAGCGCCACGCGTGTTCAGTCCCGGGTCATGGAGCGTTATGAGAGCCCCAGGTCCGGCACCGGCAGTTTGAAGACGTCCTTCAGGGCGGACGTTGCGGCATGCAGCCCGGGCATGCCCGTCACCCCGGGACCCGGCGGTGTCGACGACGAACACAGGTAGACGCCCAGCAGCGGCGTCCGCCACGGGATGGGGGACACCACCGGCTTCTGGACCAGACCCCGGACGTCCATGATGCCGGCGCTGAAATCGCCCCCAATGTAGTTCCGGTTGTATTCAGCCAACTCCGCTGCGGTGATGACGTGTGATTCCACCACAAGATCGCGGAATCCCGGGGCGAACCGTTCCAGCTGCGCGGCAACCTGGCTGGTCATGTCCTTCGTCGAGCCGGAGGGAACATGGCAGTACGTCCACAGTGTGTGCCGGCCTGCAGGGGCGCGGCTGCGTCGAAGCGGGACGGCTGGGCCACGAGCACATATGGCCGTTCAGGATGGTGTCCGGCACTGACTTCGTTTTCCGAGCGTGCCAGCTCGGCCCGCGTGCCGCCCACGTGCACGGTGCCGGCGTCGGAGAGTCCGCTGGCCTGCCACGGCACCGGCCCGGACAGGATGAAGTCCACCTTGCACGAGCCATTGCCGTAACGGAAGCGTTCCAGGGCCCGCCGGTAATGTCCGGGAAGTGATTCCCCTGCCATGTCCAGCAACCCCGGGGTGCCACGTCCAGCAGCGTGGCGCGGGTGGCAGGAAGCTGTTCCAACCGGTCAATCGGGGTTCCGGTGTGGATGACTCCTCCGTGGGCGCGGATGTCGTCCGCGAGGGCTGCCGCGATGGATGCGGAACCGCCGCGGGGGATGGGCCATCCCACGGCGTGTCCCAGGGCACCAAGCATCAGCCCGGCTCCGGAGGCGGCGAGGGAGGGCAGGTGGGAGATGGCATGGGCGGCCACACCGCTGAGGAGGGCCGGCGCCAGTTCCTCCCGGAACCGAAGGTTCCACAGCCCGGTCCCTTGTTCCAGGGTCCGCAGGCCGTAGACGCCGGCCACCAGGGGGTTCCGGGGGATCCGGAGGAGTTGGTTTTGGGTGAAGTCCATGACGTCGTCAATGTGGCGGACCAGTGGCTCCATGAGCCGGCGGTACGCGGGTCCGTCCCGGCCCAGTCCTTCAACGGTCCTGTCCATCGATTGATAGGCCAGGGCTGCCCGGCCACCTTCCAGCGGGGAACCGAAGGACACGTCCGGGGTGATGAGGTCCACCCTTCGGGGCAACTCGAAAGCGCGGAAGAAAGGGGACGCCACAGCCATTGGGTGCACGGCGGAGCAGACATCATGGAAGTGCCCGGGCTGCATCAACTCCGTGGTC